>CAVYCL010000021.1:0-34332 GCA_963766915.1 uncultured Gammaproteobacteria bacterium | reverse complement strand
GCTCTTCGTGTGGAAGGTGCGGAGGTGGCGGATAACGAAACCTTACTCGCCGGTCTTGAGGCAACCATTGAGATTGACCTTGCCGCCACCGCTGCCGACCGGCGCGCATTCGAACTCATTAACAAGACGAACCAATTCAATTTAAATGGTAGACGATTCCAGCTTGCGGAATGGGCGGCGGCTTCCGGCGCCCGGGTGCCTGGCTCGTGGTCGTGTCGTATCAAGATCGGTTTGGAGCACTTGGGAAAATCGCTGTCCTACAAGGAAGGGCGTGCGGGTCCCGATTGCATATTGATACTTGGGTGATGAGCTGCCGCGCGTTCAGCCGACGAATCGAGCATGCCGTCCTGGCTGAGCTGCTCCGGCGCTACTCAGCGTCCGAGTTATTGCTGGACGTCACGATAACCAGCAAGAACGGACCGCTCAGGAGCTTTGTCAAATCGCTCACTGGCGATGAGCCCACGAGCGCATGTGCAATCACGCGAGAGCGCTTCGACGCCGCCTGTCCGCACCCTGTATCATCGCGTCGTTCTTATAGGAGACGCGCACGATGCCTGACGTGGAGACCCGGTTGGTGGGTTGCTTTCTGACGGTATTCCCGCAACTAACGGAGGCGGATATCCGCAGTGCCTCGCAGGAGAGACTCGAAGAGTGGGACTCGTTGCTGCGATCACCCTTGTCAACGTGATCGAAGAGGAATTCAGTACGCAAATCGATTATGACAATATGGCGAATCTCGATCTCGTTCGCAAAGGTGCTTGGCTACCTCACTGTAGACCGAGGCCTCAGTTAGGAATGGTTGAGCGTCCCGACCTGAGCGGCGCTATGCGCATGCACCACGTCGGGTTCGTGGTGGCCAACATCGAGGCAAGCGCACCGGGAATGTCGCGCGCGCTGCTCGCCCAATGGAACAAAGAGATATTTACCGATCCGTTGCAGCGCGTGAGGGTAACTTTCCTCAAGGGAGGTCTCCATGGCCCATTACTGGAGCTTGTAGAACCGCTTGGGGAAGATTCGCCGGTGCTCCGGTTTCTTGGCGATGGCGGCGGGTTGCATCACTTGTGCTATGAAGTCTTCTCGATTCCCGAACACCTTGATCGAATCCGCGCTGCCGGCGGCGTTATTGTGAGCCGAGCGAAGCCCGCTGTCGCCTTCGGCGGCCGACCGATCGCTTGGGCGCTCACACGCGAGAGATTGCTCCTAGAGTTCTTGCAAGAGGCAGCCACGATCCCATGATTGGCTCTCTTTTGACGAGAAGCGACGACGCAGGTCCCCGGCGTTTCTTATGGTCAAGCGCGTGGTGCACGTCGGGCGCAGCTTCCGTCTGCCGCTGCCCGACTTCCTCCGTCCTCTGCTACGCATTGGGTTTTACGCGCAGCAGACTACTCTCGGATGCGTTCGCTGGTTGCTTGCTGTGCTGGTCTATGAGCCGCTGTTTCGCGGCCGCTGTTCGGCTGCGGGCAGACGACTGCGCGTCTACCGTATGCCGTTCGTCGTCGGACCGATAGCGATCCACATCGGTGATGACGTCAATTTTTTCGGCAAGGTCGACATTGCGAGCGGCTACGTCTGCGAGAATCCAAAGCTAATCATCCACGACCGCGTCGAGCTCGGTCACAACGTCTTGTTTGTGGTGAATAGGCTCGTGGAGATCGAAAGTGATGTGAATATCGCAAGCGGCGTTCGGTTCATGGATTTGGACGCGCATCCGCGCGAGATGATTGCGCGGATCGCAGATCTACCTCCCGGCGAAGAAGAAGTGAAGCCGATCCGGATCTGCGGGGGCGCGTGGATCGGGCAAAACGCCTGCATACTCAAGGGCGTTACTATAGGCGAAGGAGCCATAGTCGGCACCAGTAGCGTCGTAGTGAGCGACGTGCCGCCCCATACCGTCGTGATGGGAAATCCTGCTCGCGTCGTCGTTAAAAACACGCCACGGGCCCCCTCGTGAAGCGAGCTCGGTGAGGTCATGCTGCGCTTCGGCATATGCACAGAGCAGCAATATCTACGCGCCGGACCGCGGCGCCGTGATCTTGGTGCCCAGGTTGCCTATAGCTTGCTCGATCTCGGCAATGATCCGACTGAAGAACGGGTCGCGATGTTCGAGGACCTATCGTTCAGACTTCGCACGTCAAACGGCACCTTTCGGACTTCTTTCTCACAGCGATTTCCAGACCTCGACACCGCGGCATCGCGATGGATGGCCGAGCTCTTTACGCCCGTGAGTCCGATCCAGATACAGGATCGGGCGGCCTCTCATTGTCTAACATCACATGATTGGGCGCAGCGCATCTTCGCCGTGCATTCACACGCCGAGTTTGAGGCCTCGGACCTCATTCTCTGCCTCTATGAGCTCTCGCTGACGAGCGGAGAGACTTACATCGTAGAGCCCGGCGGTGAGCCGTTGCAATACATTCGACCTCCGTTTGTTCTTTCCGTTCGCCACCGCGAGCCGCGGCGCTATCCGCTGAATCTTTGGCTTGGCGCCCGCGCGCGCCGGCGTTTTGCACGGCTCGGATTGCCGGAGGGTTGGCAGAATTCAGAGACTGGGCGGGGATACCGCGTGCGTCGTCTTTCATGCGTTCATCCTCGGGCTGCCTCCCTCAGCAGCCCGCGACTCGCGGTTCCGAGTAAGGACCCGCTCGGTATTCGAGGTCACGCCGCAGGCGTGCGACGTGCTGCGAACAATGAACATTCTCAACCGGGCATATTTTTCCGAAGACAAACTCACGTTGGCGGCGAATGCCGTATTCGACAGCGTTCGACTGGGCGGTCTGTGGATCGTGGGACGAACGTGGGAGGAGGATTTCAGCAATCACGCAACCTTCTTCCTACGTCGCGAAAATGAGTGGCAAGTTCTCGGCCGCATCGGCGATGGTTCGGAGATCGAACAGCTCGCCCTCGCTGCCGCCGCGAGTAGGAGCCCGCGTGTCCCGTGACGGCGACCATTCGACCTTTTCGCTCATCCTGGTGTGCTCGAGCTACCCACCGGTCATAGGCGGATCGGAGGTCGAAGCCCAGCGCGTGTGCGCTGGGCTGATCAATCGAGGTCATCGCGTTATTGTCGCTACCACCGGAGGCCCCCCAATGCCACCGCTGCGCAGGTGGACGGATCCGACTGGGGTCCCAGTGCGTCTGTACGCTGCTCGGGCAAACGGCGTGATGAAGAACGTGATGTTCGCACTTAGCGTTGCTTGGCTGCTCATTCATGAGCGACGCAACTACCAGGTGGTGTACTTTCTGATGCAAGGACTGCATCTTGCGGTCGGTCTGCCGGTCGCAAAGCTGCTCGGCAAAACAATCCTCATGAAGGTGGGCGGCAGCGGCGTTCTACCAGCGATGGAGCTGACGCCAACCGGACGACTCGAGATACGCTGGCTTCGTAAGTGGGCGGACCGGGTAATAATTCTCAACGAGGGTATGCGCGCGGAGGGGCTCGCCGCGCGCTTGCCGGCGGACAGGCTGGTCTGGATGCCCAACCCGGTTGACACAGAGCAATTCAGCCCGGTCTCCGAAGCGAAGCGGCGCCAGCTCCGCGCTCAATATGACGTACCGCTGGATGCCTTTGTTATTATCTACACAGGCCGGCTGGCACCAGAGAAGTCCCTGCATCTGTTGGTGGAGGCATTCGCCACCGTTTGCCGCCAGCGCGCGCAGGCGTATCTAATCCTAGTAGGAGATGGGCCAATGCGAGCACCACTCGCCGACCAGACTCGTCGGCTTGGTCGCGAGGACAACACGCGGTTTGTTGGCAGCGTAGCTCCAATGGAGATACCTAAATGGCTGCAGATGGCTGACGTGTTTGGCCATGTCTCCCTCAGTGAGGGCTTTCCCTGCGCACTAGTCGAAGCTATGTCCGCAGGACTCGCCTCGGTGGTCAGCGACATACCGGCAAACCGGCAGTTGGTGCAGCCTGAGAACCACGGTTTGCTGTCGTTACCGGGCGATGCTCCCGCCATGGCCGCGGCGCTGCTCCGGGTGCTCGATGATCACGAGTTGCGATCAAGCATGGGCGCCGAAGCACGTCGCAGTGTCGAGCAGCGGTATTCGATCGAGCGAGTGCTTGAACGGTATGAAACGTTGCTCCGGGAGACGACAGCACGTACGACAGGCTGGAGTGAGAGTCAGTGATCGACGCCTCTCTCTTGCTCATTACCGCTGTCGCTCCCCGCTCGGGCCACGACCCGCGCCGGCGCTCCCACCGCGATCGAGCCAGCGGGAATCGCGTGCACCACAACCGAACCTGCGCCGATCGTCGACCGCTCGCCAATCGACGCCATGACAAGCGCCCCGGCGCCGAGCCAACAGTCGGCTCCGATCGTGACTCTCGACAGCGTGACGGAGTCAATCATTCCGGTGCTGTCGCGAGCGTGTTGGCGCGAGCCGCTCATCACCTGGACAGCGGTCGCAATGTGGGTGCGATCCCCAATATCGACCAAGCCAAGTACACAGTACGAGCCGATATAAACATGCTGCCCCACTGTTACCTCGGGATGAGCAAAAAAAGATCCAAACTGGATGCGCCAGTCCAGGGGACAAGCTGTGAGCGTCAGTTTGTAGTAGGCGGTCCGAAGGTAGTCGCCGACCACGCCCGGGGCAAGCGCAAAGGTCTGCGCGAAAAATTCGAAACCGAGTTTTACCCTGCCAAATCCTGCAAGCAATGCAGCCGGCAATGCGAGACATAGGAATATCGCCTGTATGCATCGTTTCGCAATCAACTTCATGCTAACGGTCCACCTATGTGGCGATTGGGCAGCGCGTGATGACTGAGCCTGAATCTATCGGGCCGCAACTTCGGCGCCCGATGATCCGCATTGTTCTGCATGTAATGCGTTTTATCGGTGCGTTTAAGCTTGCACTACTCGTGACTGGGCGGCATGTGAGGATCCTTGGCTATCACGGTATCGCGCTCGGCGATCAACACATTTTCGCACCGTTTCTGTTCATGCGAGAGTCTACCTTTCGGAGGCGCCTCGAGATAGTTCGCAAACGACAGATGAACGTAATTTCGCTCGACCAAGCCGTACGCAGCCTACAGGCAGGTTCCAGTGGACGACGTGAAGTAATCATTACAATAGACGACGGCTGGTGGAGCACCCTCGAGTTCGCGGCGCCCCTTCTTAAGCGTTTCGGTTATCCCGCGACACTTTATCTCTCGACCAGACACGCTATCGACGGGACTCCTGTGGCTGCCGTTGTGCTCGGCTATATGCTCTGGAAGTGCAACGAGATCGAGCTTAAGCTTGAGAACATTGATCCCTCGGTAGACGGTATCTATGAGCTGGGCGCCGTGCACGGTGCGATGCACATCCTGCTTGAGCGAAGGATTACAAAGCTTGACCCGGAACTCCAGGCGCGAGCGCTGCAGCAAATTGCAGAGAGACTCGGCCTAGAGGAGGCGCCGCTCACGGCGGATATGCGGTTTCGGCTGATCTCCGTCGAGGACATTCCCACGCTGGCGCGGCTGGGCGTCGACACACAACTGCATACGCATGATCATTTCATGCCCGCGGAATTCACCGAATTGCGCGACCAACTGGAGCAGAATGTCGAATACATCCGAAGGTACCGGGAAGGTGAGCCACCGCGTCACTTCTGCTACCCGAGTGGCCAGCATAGCGATGATCACCCACTGTGGCTCGCCGAACTTGGCATTTTGTCGGCCACTACGTGCGATCCCGGCATGAACCGCAGCGGTCAGAACCCATATCTCCTTCGTCGCTTTTTAGATAGCGAGAGCATCAGCGAAATAGAATTTGAGGCAAGCATTTGCGGCATTTTTGACCTTGCTAAATTGGCGCGCGCCTCGATCCGCCGTTACCTTGGAAGGTGGTGAGTGCCGCGCGTTTCCGTTATAGTTCCGCTCTTCAACAAGGCCGCCCACGTTGGCCGCGCTTTGGAATCGATTTCCAGCCAGACCTTTGCCGACTTCGAGATAATCGTCGTGGACGATGGTTCGACAGACGGCGGCTCAGAGATCGTTTCCAGCCACCGTGATTCGCGCTTGCAACTGTTATCGCAGCAGAATAGCGGTCCAGGGGCCGCACGCAATCGCGGCATCGAGCGAAGTCGCGGGATGTTGCTCGCATTCCTCGATGCCGACGACGAATGGTTGCCGCATTATCTAGAAGCCGGTATCGCCGGAATGGACTGCCACGGTGCACGCCACGCAGCGCATACGTGCGCCTACTTTGATGAGCCCTCTGGTGCCGATTCCTCCGCGATGTGGCGAAACCGCGGGTTTGTCTCAGGCGTCTGCGCGGTGGACGCAAACACCTCTTCGGAGACATTGCTGCATCGAGTGGCGTTCATGTCGCCCTGCACGACCATCGCGCGGGCAGAGGTGATTCGCACGCTCGGCGGTTTCTACGAGAGGAATTGTCGCTACGCAGAGGACGCACACCTGTGGCTCCGAGTCTTGCTCAACCACTCAGTATCGTTCTCCTTGGAGCCATGTGTTCGCGTACACCGAGACGCCTCTCACTTGAGTGCCGCCGGGCGAGTATTCCGGCCGCTCGAACCCTTTCTCGCCTCTCCGGATGATATTCGGGCAGAATGCCCTAAAACGCTGCGGCCGGTGCTGGACCAGTTCCTTGCCATAAGGGCTTTCAAGACCGCATGCGCCTGGAGTTATTGGGGACAATGGATCGCAGCTCGCCAGCTGCTTCGCCGGTTTCAGGTTCCGTCGGCGCACAAACTACCTTGTTACTGGCTCGCGCAGAGCGCCGCCACTCCCTTCGGCGCCGCGGCGGGAATAGCGATACGCCAGGCATCCAGTATTGTCGAGAGTTGGACTTATCGGAGGCGACGCCGGAAGCAAGCTGCGCGTGCAGTCCTTAGATGAACAACCGTCACAACGGCGCTGGCCCTCATGATTCGGCCGCTCCTTTGACCAAATTTGCGGTCGACCGGAGCGGGCGACGTCCTACCCACGCGCGCGACGCAGGTAGGGCGCTTGAGTTTTCTCGTATGTTCGCTGCTTGCAGCGTCTACGGACGCTGTGCCAAAACCACAGCCCTTCGAGGCGGAATAGCTGGTAGCCCTTAAGTGTTGCGATCCCGCCCTGCGCATCCGCGAGATAGTCGAGTAGCGTGGACACCGGCTGGAACCAGCCCGGACGCTGTGACAGCCGGGTTAGAACGTCGACCACACCAGGGTGCACGCTGCCCTCGCGCAAGAAGCCTTTGCCGAAATGCGTGCTGACAATGGCGAGGCCGCGTTCGCGCTCGAGTTGCGCGAGACGGGTCGGATTTAGCAGCTCAATGAACTCCTCAACGTTATCGACATACGAGCTGGGGAAAAAGGCGCGGACGCCCGGTGTACCGGCATTCTTGTAAGGTACGGCGCTCGTAATATTCCACAGGTTTAGGTCGTCATACGTGAAGCTCCGTACGTAACGCAAATGCTTTTCGGCTAGGTCCCCCCAGTAGAACGGCGACTCCGGGCGGTGTCCCTCGCCGCGGTGCGCGCGACCGTCGCCGAGCGCCGCATGTAACCAGCGCCAAAGCCGGAACCGGAAGCGATCGATTCCCCAGTACAGGTTGTCACGATTGTAACCGTGCGCCGCGTAGGACACGGGGTACTGGCCGAGAATGTCCTTGTAAACCTCGAATGCGGCGATGATTTCTGCCCGCTCGCTCGATTCCATCCGGGCGCCGTGAAACGCGATCTCAAAGCCGCGTTTCTGAAGGTGGCGTGCATAACTTGCATAGTCGGGATCGGCCAGGGTATCCGATCCCTGGTAGTCACTGGCTCCGACGTATGGCAATGGCCATACGGACTTCGTGGTACGGAATCCGAGTCGATCTAGTAAATCATATATCGGACGAATGTAATCTAGGGTCGCGACGTCGGTGTCGTCG
This sequence comes from uncultured Gammaproteobacteria bacterium, assembly GCA_963766915.1. GTDB lineage: Bacteria > Pseudomonadota > Gammaproteobacteria > Steroidobacterales > Steroidobacteraceae > Bog-1198. The sequence goes on along the minus strand of CAVYCL010000021.1, from coordinate 26,470 downwards.
AAGATCGAGAAGGCGAAATGTTTACCGCCCGGAAAGGATATGGGATACCGATTAGTCATGGACTCAGATGGCATCATGGTTGCCGAGCACGCGATGCTACATTCAAAGATGATCACTCCAGGCATCGCCACGAGTGACCATCCAGGCATCCAGTTCGGTGCTGAGCCCGTGTTTGCCATTTGGGTCGCGCAGCATGACGTGAATGTTGCCGGGGATCTGAAAGTATCCAGCCCTAAGCAAGGGGCGACGCAGGCACAGATGAGAAGCGGTGAGGAGCAGCGCGTCGTAGTTCGCAGCTTTGGCCCAACGCCGCGCCACTCCTAGCAGGCTTGACAGCGCCGCGGGACAATTCGGGTCGAGCAGGAGGTCGACCACTGAGCCAATACCGAGTCCCGCGATGCGGGAATCCTCCGCCCGCCGTGGGCGCGCAAGCACGGCCAGCCCCACCATGTCATCTCCGCGCCAAGCCGAGGCAAAGCAGTAGTGCCCCTCTCCGCTTCTTTCATAACGCCAGCGCAAGTAGGCGCTCGACCGCGTGGGAGAGCAGGTCGAGGTAAGCTGCGCACGCGTCCAAAGACTGTCAATCGCCGCTTCCGACGAAAGCCTCGCTTCGAGCTGCGTCGTCAGCTGTCGCTCAGCCAAAACGCTCGGGAGCCTCGACAACGTGAGACCCAGCGAAATTAACCCACCGATAGCGTGTGCAAGCGGTGGAATCTTCGCGACCGTTAGGGCGGCCAATGCCGCTCGAGGCAGATTGAGATGCCCAAACCGTCGGAGTTCAAGTTTACGAATGATACGGGTAGGGCGCAGCGGATCGATGTAATCGCGAACCGCACCGAGATCGAGCATGCCCAGGGCCACCGACAGCTGCCGCGCCATCGGCGAGGCGGGCATGGACGCAGCGAGATCGACATGCTTAAAGATTCCCTTCATTAGGAGCATCGCGATCGGACCATCGCGATGCTCTTGAAGGACACAGAGTGCCTTGAGCCAGTGGGCTGCCGCGTACTTCTTCCCGTCCCAGAATTGCGTTGGAATAGTCGTTATGAAGCCAACCAAGCGGGCGCCCAGGAAGGCGCCCACTGTCGGCGGGTCTTTGCCGGGTTCGAACGGGTTCTCGATGGCGGCGGTTTTCAGCATTTGGCGGATGCCTTCTGCTGTAGCGCAAGGATCCCATTCCGCTGCGCGAAATAATTCGGCGATCGATGCGGCATCTTGCTCACCGAGCCTACGAACTCTTAAAGTTTCAGACACGTGAGCGGGTGGAATATTGCTAGAAATCAAGCCTGATGACCGTTACGGTAATGCGAACTGGTGACTTATACACGGATGTCATTCGCCCTGCCGACGCTCGTGTTCAGGTTTTACAACGCGGACGTCACCGACAGTCCTTGGTTATGGTTAGTTTATGCTCATCGTGTCGCCGGCACATCAGCCTGGTCAAACTCGGACGGGGCATCCGTGATATATAACAGGCAACGTATTCGCCACACTGCAGCTTGCCCCGCCCTCGCCTGATTAAGTTTGATCGAGCGGGGGCCGTGGTCGGTGCAGGTTCGCGAAATGCGGAGCATTTCGCCTGCCGTAGTGGGGGCATCGTTTATACTTAACACAGGATGCACGTTGTCAGGTGCGTGCTTTGCCCGCCGTCGCCGTGATCTTAAGGTAGCGAAAGAAATGAAGGAAGTCGTCGCCGTAGTCGGATTGGGATACGTGGGCCTGCCGCTCGCGGTGGAGTTTGGCAAGAAGTTGGACACCATCGGCTACGACTTAGCGGCTACCAAAATCGAAAGCTACCGCCGGTTCTGCGACCCGACGGGTGAGGTATCGAGCGAGGATCTGCGCGCCGCTGTTCGATTCACTCCTACGAGCGATGCCTCCCAGTTGACTCGGGCCGACTTCATCGTGGTCGCGGTCCCAACTCCAGTCGATGTGGCGCACATCCCTGATTTTTCGCCGTTGATCGGCGCTTCTACGACTGTTGCCCAACATATGAAGAAGGGCGCAATAGTCGTCTACGAATCTACCGTATATCCTGGCGCCACTGAAGAAGTGTGCGTCCCCGTGTTAGAGCGTCATTCGGGCATGCGATGGAAGCAGGACTTCCACATCGGCTATTCTCCCGAGCGGGTCAATCCCGGCGATAAGGAGCACACCGTTTCGCGGATCATCAAGGTGGTCTCCGGTGATGACGAACAGACGTTGGCGAAAGTCGCTAACCTTTATGCGTCTATCATCACCGCTGGAGTTCACAAAGCCAGCTCCATCAAGGTGGCGGAGGCAGCCAAAGTCATCGAGAACACCCAGCGCGATCTCAATATCGCCCTGATGAACGAGTTAGCGCTGATCTTCGATCGCATTGGTATCGATACTTTGGAGGTCTTGCAGGCAGCGGGCACCAAATGGAATTTCCTACCGTTCCGGCCCGGCTTGGTTGGCGGCCATTGCATCGGCGTCGATCCCTACTACCTGACTCATAAGGCAGAAATGATTGGGTACCACCCGCAGGTCATTTTGGCGGGGCGGCGAATCAACGACGGCATGGGTGCTTATGTTGCGCAACAGACACTCAGGCAACTCATTAAGAACGGAAGTCCGTTGCCGGGCGCCAAGGTGATCGTGCTAGGACTCACGTTCAAGGAGAATTGCCCGGACCTACGCAACTCGAAAGTCGTGGATGTGATTCGCGAGCTAAAGGAGCTTGGCTGCGAGGTAAGCATTCACGATCCGATCGCGGACTCCGAAGATGCCGCCCAGCACCACGGCCTTGCGCTTACGCCGTGGGAGGAACTGCCTGCCAGCGCCGATGCCGTGGTCGCAGCTGTTCCTCACAGAAGTTACCTTGCGATGTCCCTGCGCGAGCTCTTGTCCCGATTGAAAAGGAACGGGGTCTTCATCGACGTCAAGTCCGCATTTGACCAAGCAGCTGTCGCCGAGGCGGGATTCCGGATGTGGCGGCTGTAGTGGGCTACGCGCAGCTGCGCGAGAATCTCGTGGGGGCCCCTCGGAAGTGGCTGATTACAGGGGCTGCTGGTTTCATCGGCAGCAATCTTCTGCAGACTCTGCTGGAGTTAGACCAGCACGTGGTGGGACTCGATAATTTCGCCACCGGGCATCGAGAGAATCTGCAAGAGGTGGAACGCGACGTGGCGCCCGCTCAGTGGCGCCGCTTCCGTTTTATCGAAGGCGATATTCGTGATCAGGATGCGTGCCGACGAGCCTGCGATGGGATTGAGTTCGTTCTACATCAAGCGGCACTCGGAAGTGTCCCGCGCTCGTTTGCAGATCCGATCACCACGAATTCGGTCAATATCGATGGCTTCCTCGAGATGTTGACAGCCGCGCAAGGCGCGGGGGTGAAGCGGTTCGTCTATGCAGCCTCCTCCTCCACGTACGGCGATCATCCGGGTCTGCCCAAGGTCGAATCTTTGATTGGCAAGCCGCTATCCCCTTATGCGGTGACTAAACTCGCAAACGAGCTGTATGCGGAGGTGTTCTCAAGCACCTACGGCTTTCCCTCGATCGGACTTCGGTATTTCAACATCTTCGGCGCCCGCCAAGATCCCAATGGGCCCTATGCGGCGGTGATACCTCAATGGATTGCCGCGATGATTCACAACGAGCCCGTTCACATCAACGGCGATGGCGAGACGAGCAGAGATTTCTGCTACGTCGCAAACGCGGTGCAGGCAAATCTCCTAGCGGCAACCACCTCCGACCCCGCAGCGGTGAACCAGGTGTACAACGTAGCCGTGGGACAGCGAACCTCGCTCAACGAACTGTTCGAGCATCTGCGCGTCATGCTAGCTCCGCGCTTCGCCCACTTAGCGGGATTTGCGCCCAACTATCGCGATTTTCGCGCCGGCGATGTTCGCCATTCGCTCGCAGACATCAGCAAGGCCAATCGGTTGCTGGGATATGAGCCCACGCATGCCATTGGCGAAGGGCTATCGGAAGCCATGGAATGGTACCTGGGTAATGCGGGCCGCGTACGGCAGGCCGGTTCCGATCTTCGCGGCCGCAGAGCCGCATACAATCACAAACGGTATGCAAGGGAGGTTAAAGCAATGTCGGCCAGATCTACTATCGTGGCGGAGTTCGAGCGGTTGGCGGCGGAGCAGGAAAGAAAGCTCGCTCGTATTGTCCGACGATCTGAAGCTTCTGGATTCGGGGCTGGACTCGCTCAGTTTCGCGGTGCTCGTGATGCGCCTAGAGGAGATTCTGGGAGTGGATCCTTTCAGTGTGGAGGAAGTGAAATTTCCCGTGACGTTCGGCGATTTCGTCAGTCTCTACGAAAGCCACTCGCAAGATCCCGCCGCCAGTTAGTCCGCGCAGCGGAGCTAGATCGTTTTCGATCCGACATTGCTCATCGCACTTTGCGTACCATCCGCCGCATCGGCGGCTACCGCGAAATACCAGGTTCCTGCAGCAAGTCCGTTGATGGTGTAACTGGTCACGGAGTTGCCGACGGTCACCGATTGCGTAAGTGCGGTCGGTGATGTTCCGTAGTAAAGGGTGTAACCCGATAACGGCGTGACGGGAGTGCCGTTGGTGTTCGTCGTCGGAGCGGCCCAGGCCAGCGTGGCCGACCCGCTGGCGGCTGCGAGCCGTCACTGTGACGGACTGCGCTGCAGAGCCGCCGGCGCCCGTGCATGTGAGCGTGTATTTGGTCGTGGTCGTAAGCGCCGACGGTCTTCTGTGAGCCGCTCATCGCCTCGGAGCCGCTCCAGCCGCCTGATGCTGCGCAGGAGGTCGCACCGGTCGAGGACCACGTTAATGTCGAGGCAGCGCCGCTCGCGACCGTGCTGGGAGTCGCGGTCAGCGTGACCGTCGGGGCTGGTGTGGTCACCGTCACCGTCGCCGTCTGCGTGGCGCTGCCGCCGGCACCGGTGCAGTTCAGGGTGTAACTTGCAGCTCGCCTTAAGCGCGCCGGTGGAATGCGAACCACTCGTCGCCTCGCTGCCGCTCCACCCGCCGGAAGCGGTGCAGGAAGTCGCGTTAGTGGACGACCAGGATAGGGTCGAGCTACTGCCGCTCGCAACGGTGCTGGGGCTTGCGCTCAGGCTTACCGTCGGGGCGGGCGAGGTCACCGTGACCGTCGCGGACTGCGCGGCGCTGCCGCCGGTGCCGGTGCAGGTCAGCGTGTAGGTCGCATTCGCGTGAGCGCGCCGGTGGACTGCGAACCGCTCGTCGCGTGGCTTCCTGACCAGCCGCCCGAAGCGGTGCAGGAGGTCGCGTTCGTCGTCGTCCAGCTCAAGGCCGAGCTGCTTGCCGCTGACAATGGAACTGGGGCTCGCCGTGAGACTCACCGTCGGGGCAGGGGTCGGCGAGGTGACCGAGACCGTGGCAGCCTGAGTCGCGCTGCCGCCAGCACCAGTACAGGTCAGCGAATAGGTCGGCATTGGCCTTGAGGGCGCCGGTCGACTGCGAACCGCTCATGGGCCTTGGTGCCCGACCAGGCGCCAGAGGCGGCGCAAGTCGTCGCATTGCTGGCGGACCAAGTCAAGGTTGCGCTGCTGCCGCTCGCGATCGTGCTCGGGCTCGCCGACAAAGCGACCGTCGGAGCGGGCGAAGTTACCGACACCGTCTTCGACTGCGTGGCGCTGCCCCCAGCGCCCGGTGCAGGTGAGCGAATAGCTGGCGTTCGCCTTCAAAGCGCCGGTCGATTGTGTGCCGCTCGTGGCCTTGGAGCCCGTCCAAGCCGCCGGAGGCGGAGCATGAGGTGGCATTGCTCGACGACCACGTCAGAGTCGAGGCCGCGCCGCTCGCAATCGTACTGGGACTCGCGCTCAAGCTCACCGTCGCAGTGGGAGTCGCGGTGACGGTGACCGTGGCGGATTGAACGGCGGTACCGCCGGCTACCCTTACAGGTCAACGAATAGGTGGCGTTGGCCGTAAGCGCGCCGGTGGACTGAGAGCCGCTCAGGGCCTTGGTGCCCGACCAGGCACCCGGAGGCGGTGCAGGCAGTCGCATTGGTCGACGACCAGGTCAGGGAAGCGGCGTTGCCTCGGGTGATCGAGCTCGGGTTCGCGGTCAAGCTGACGGTGGGCGCGGCTGCCCTGACCGAGACCATCGCCGTCTGCGCGGCGCTGCCGCCGGTTCCCGTGCAGGACAGGGTATAGGTCGCATTGGCCGTGAGCGCACCGGTGGATTGGGAGCCGCTGAGCGCTTTGTTGCCCGACCAGGCGCCCGAAGCGGTGCAAGCGGTCGCGTTGGCTGGACGACCACGTGAGAGTGGCGCTGGCGCCGCTGGTAATAGCGCTCGGACCCACGCTAAGGCTGACAGTGGGCAGCGGCGCCTTGACGGAAACCGTCGTCGACTGCACCGCGCTGCCCCCGGGGCCGACGCAGGTCAGTGTGTAGGTCGCACTGTTCGTGAGCGCGCCTGTCGACTGCGTTCCGCTGGTCGCCTTGCTGCCCGACCAACCGCCGGACGCGGTACAGGCGGTCGCATTGGTCGGAGGCCCACGTCAGGGTTGAGCTGCTGCCCGAGGCGATCGTGCTCGGAGCCGCGCTGATGCTGACCGTGGGCGCCGATGATGTCACGGACACCGTCGCCGACTGAGTCGCGGTGCCGCCGAGGCCCGCGCATGTCAGCGTATAGGTCGAGTTCTCCTTGATCGGCGCCGGTCGATTGCGAGCCGCTCATACCTTTGGTGCCGGACCACGCACCGGAGGCGGTGCACGAGGTCGTGTTTTGACTGGACCAGGTCAGGGTGGAAGAGTCGCCCGAATGCACCGAGCTGGGATTCGCTTGTAGGGTTATCGCAGGAGACGACGCGCTCACGGTCACGGTTACCGACTGACTGGCCGAGCCCCACTGGCCCTTGCAGGTCAATTCGTATTCGGTGGTGTTGGTGAGCTTGCCGGTCGACCACGAGCCGCTGGTTGCGAGCGGCCCCTGCCAGCCGCCGCTGGCGGTGCACTCTTCGGCATTGGTCGCGAACCACGTCAGAGTGGAGCTTCCGAGGTTGTCGACCGTAGTCGGAGAAGCCGCCAGCTTTACCACCGGTGCCGGGTGCTTCACCACCACCTGTGCCGACTGCGCGGCCGCGCCGCCGGAGCCTGTGCACGTGAGCGTATAGCTGGTATTCGCCGTCAAAGGAGCCGTGGACAAATTACCCGAGGTCGGCTGGACGCCGCTCCATCCACCGGACGCAGCGCAGCTCTGAGCCTTGCTAGCGCTCCATTTCAAGGTCGCCGACTGACCCATCGCTACCGTGCTGGGGGTCAATTGCAAATTGACGGTAGGTTTCACGGCTTCCGTACCGGCCCCACCGAAGCCAAGCGGATCCCCCTCGCCGCAAGCAGCGAGCGCCGTGATCGCCGCTAGCCCAAGAGCGCAGCGAAATAAACGCCAGGCAAGGCCAACCGCGGGGGCGCGCGCGATCACCTTGGGTGCCCAAGTACGCGTTCAACGTGGACGCACGCAGAATGCGACGGTTGCGGGCGGTCGAACCATAATTTTCCCCTCGATGGCGGTGCTCTGTCATAACGGGCACTCAAGAAGTCATAACGTCGAGCGGGATGGTTGTTCGGTTTTGCAACCTTGCCAACGTGTCGCCAAGCGCTTACGTCGCCGATTGGCGCCAGTTCGGAGACGGACTGAGGATGGGCGGGAGTTCGGGACGCGGGATAAGTTCGGAGCGGCGGTCGGTCGTTATGTCAAGGCAAGGCACGATAATATGTAGGCTATTGACGACAGTTTGCGCGACGCACGCAACCGACACTTTAATTCAGCTATGTTGGCGGTAAGAAGCTCTGGATTCCCCTCCGCGTTGCTTGTTTGCTTGAGCGCGTTTGCCCTGTCCGGATGCGGCATGAGCGAAAATGACGCCCCGACAGGCACCCCGGCCGCTACGGCCGTGGGGACTTCCGTACCCGCCATCAGTCTGTCTGGCACGCCGCCCACCAGTGTCGTCGCAGGCAATCTCTATGTGTTCCAGCCAACAGCCTCCACGACTTCCGGAACGGCGACCTTCTCCGCAAGCGGCTTGCCAAGCTGGGCCAGCTTCAACCCGAGCACCGGCGAGATCTCCGGAACCCCCAGCAGCAGCAATGTGGGCGTTACCGGCGAAATCACCATAAGCGCCAGTGACGGCAGCGCCACCACATCATTGGCGCCCTTCAAAGTTGATGTGACGGCGCCTCCGGCCAGTCACGGGATCAGCGACTCTGTCTTGGACGGCTCCGACTGTGAATACGAATGGGACTCCAGTGACGGATCTGGCGGGTTATCACATTTATTACGGAACAAAGTCGGGAGCGCTGGACTAGGTGATCGACGTGCCCGGAGCCAAGACCACCGAGTACGAGATTTCAAATCTAAGTAGCGGCACCTACTACTTCGCGGTCTCGGCTTACAATTCGATGGGCGTCGACAGCGCTGACTCGAACGAGGTGTCGAAGACGATTTAAGGTCCGCTGACGGCGGTGCCGTTCCTGCACGGCGTGACCAACCCGCGCCCGCTGTTGATCACGTGGCGAATCGCTTCAGATCTCTCGCTGACACCTGCTGCGAGAGAGTGTCCTACAAGCTCCACCTGCGGACCGCGACCCAGTCCCGCGTCATTGCAACGCCATAGCCCAAAGGGGCACTGCGGTAACGCGGCGCGCCAAAAGGATAAGCCTAATTCGGCGTTGCAACTGGAACCAGGCGGCTATGACTCGATTTTCATGTTTTCTGGAGCTTGCTGCGCTGCGGCCGCAAGCCCGCTAAACCCAGCTGTCCTGCGCACGACGCCTTCGGCCTTGCAATAGGCGGTGTCCCGGATTGCGCCTGTAACATTGCCGTTGCTAGATTGCAATAAATCTGTGAGTTCCCTGTGCCCCTGGTTACGGGAAACCCTTATAATCTCGATCCAAAACAAAGCCTCCTACGGAGAGGGAGAACCGCCCGGGTTTTATGCGCGTCCACCTATTCGGTCATCCCGTTCCGCGCTCGATCGTGCTACTCGCCATGATCGAAGGCGCCGCTGTCTTTTACGCCTTGATCGCCGCTCACTTCCTGCGCTTTCACTTGAACCCTTACGCGATCGATTACGATCAGGGATCGATGTGGGCGCGCGGCCTGCTGTTCACCGGCGCAACTTTCTTCTGCACGATGGCCTTCGGACTTTACAGCGGGCGTCAACGCGCACGCACGGTTGGAATTCTCTTCCGAGTCGTGTTGTCCGTCGCGACCGCCGTCGCGATCACCGCCGTGGGCTTATACCTGATCCCGCATTTATGGATCGGGCGTCCCGTTCTCGGGATCGCGGGCATCATGGTAATCGTCATCTTGTTGATGCTTAGGCTTGGCTTTCTGCGCCTTGTGGGCGATTCGCCCTTCAAGCGCCGCGTGCTTGTGTACGGCGCGGGCCGGCGTGCGGCGGCGATCGTAAGCCTGCGACGCAGCTCGGACCAGCGCGGCTTCGTGGTCGCGGGGTTCGTGCGCCCTCCCGACCAACGACTCGCCGTGCCGATGGAGCGCCTGATCCAACTGGATGCGTCACTTATCGACGTGTGCAGGCGTCACGACATCGACGAAGTTGTGGTCGCGATGGATGAGCGCCGCCAAACGTTTCCCATTCGCGAACTTCTCGATTGCCGCTTGGCTGGCATCGACGTGATCGACGTTGTCGGTTTTCTCGAGCGCGAGACGGGCCGAGTCCGCATCGATGTCTTAAACCCCAGTTGGCTTATCTTTGGCCATGGCTTCAAGCGCGGATCCATCCGCTTGCAAAGTGCGCGTGTGTTCGATCTCCTCGCGGCATTCGCTCTCTTGATTCTGACCTGTCCATGCATGCTGGCCACGGCCGTGGCGATCAAGCTGGAGGATGGCTGGCGCGCGCCGCTATTTTATGTGCAAGAGAGAGTGGGATTCGCGGGCCGGGTCTTCAAGCTGTTGAAGTTCCGCAGCATGCGCGTCGATGCGGAGGCGGCTGGGCAGGCGCTTTGGGCAAAGAAGAACGATTCGCGCGTCACTCGTGTGGGTGCCGTAATCCGCAAGCTCCGCATCGACGAGTTACCGCAGATCCTGAATGTGCTCAAGGGCGAAATGGGCCTCGTCGGACCGCGTCCGGAAAGACCGCAATTTGTCCGGCAGCTGACCGAGAAGATTCCGTACTACGTGGAGCGCCTCAGCGTGAAACCGGGAATCACCGGTTGGGCGCAGCTATGCTATCCCTACGGTGCCTCGGAGCGCGACGCGCTGGAGAAGCTGCAGTACGACCTCTACTACATCAAGAATGGCAATCTGCTGTTCGATATCGCCATTCTCCTGCAGACGGCGGAAGTGGTCCTGATGGGCAAGGGTGCGCGCTAATCGCGCGCGCTCTCGCCGCTGCTACTCGACCGTGACGCTCTTCGCGAGGTTGCGCGGCTGATCCACATCCGTGCCCTTTAGGATCGCGACGTGATAGGCCAGCAGCTGCAGCGGTATGGTGTAGACCACGGGCGCCTGGAAGTACGTGACATGGCGCGGCATGTTGATCACGGTCACCCCGTCGTCGTCTTTGAGCCCTGACTCCGGGTCCGCGAATACGATCAGCTCGCCGCCGCGGGCGCGCACTTCCATCAGATTCGACTTGAGCTTCTCGAGCAGGTCGTTGTTCGGCGCAACCGTGATGACCGGCATGTCGGCATCGACCAGCGCGAGCGGGCCGTGCTTGAGCTCGCCTGCAGGATAGGCCTCGGCGTGAATGTACGAGATCTCCTTGAGCTTCAGGGCTCCTTCCATGGCGATCGGATGCAGCGCACCGCGGCCGAGAAACAGGGCATGGTGCTTGTCGGCGAAGCGCTCCGCGAGCTTATGAATCACAGGATCGAGCGCCAGGGTCCGCTCGATGAGCGCCGGCAACTCGATCAGCCTCGTGACGAGACCGCGCTCGCGCTCGGCATCCGCGCCGTGATGTTTCGCGAGAGCGATCACGAGGAGCTCGAGCGCCGCCAGCTGCGTGGTGAATGCCTTGGTCGATGCGACTCCGATCTCGGGACCCGCGCGGGTAAGCATGACGAGTTCGGACTCCCGGACAAGCGAGCTCTCGGGAGAATTGCATACCGCGAGCGTCGAGAGATAACCGGACTGCTTGGCGAGACGCAGAGCCGCAAGCGTATCGGCGGTCTCGCCGGATTGCGAGATGGTCACGAACAACGAGTTGCGCGGGACGAGCGGATTGCGATAGCGATACTCGCTTGCGATCTCTACCGCGCACGGCACCCTGCAAATCTGCTCGATGAAATAGCGGGCGACGGCTCCCGCGTGATAGCTCGTTCCGCACGCGACGATGTGCACGTTTTCCGTGCGCCGCAAGACTTCGAGTGCCGCGGGGCCAAATGCGGCGTCGAGCAGGCGGCCGTTCGCAATCCGCTCCTGCAGCGTATCGGCGACCGCCCGCGGCTGCTCGTGAATCTCCTTGAGCATGTAGTGGCGGTACTGCCCTTTCTCCGCCGCGTCCGCGGACAGCTCGCTCTCGCTGACCGCGCGATCGACGCTATTGCCTTCCCGATCGACGACGCGCACCGAAGTGCGGCGGATCTCCGCGACGTCGCCTTCCTCAAGAAAGACGAACCGACGCGTCACGGGCAGCAGCGCCGCAACGTCCGAGGCAACGAAGTTCTCGCCGACACCGAGTCCTATGACCACCGGGCAGCCCTGCCGCGCGAGAATCACGCAGTCAGGATCGCGTTCGCTCACAACAGCCAGCGCGTAGGCGCCCTCGAGCTCGGAGACCGTGGCTCGCACGGCCTCGAATAGATCACCGTCGGTCTTCACTCGACGGTGAATGCCGTGCGCGATGACCTCGGTATCGGTCTCCGAGGTGAACGCATAGCCGGCGCGCTGCAGGTCGGCGCGCAGCTTCTCGTGATTTTCGATGATGCCGTTGTGCACGATCGCGAGGCTGTCCCCCGAGACATGCGGATGCGCGTTGCGCTCGCTCGGTACGCCGTGCGTTGCCCAACGGGTGTGAGCGATGCCGACGTTGCCATGGAGCGGCGTACGGTCGAGCGCATCTTGCAGCGCCTTAACCTTGCCGATCACACGCAGGCGCTCCAGCTGATGCGAGCCGTTCATAACGGCGATTCCAGCCGAATCGTAACCGCGATACTCGAGCCGTCGCAGTCCTTCCATGAGGAAGGGAACGATATCTCGCTCGGTGACTGCTCCGACGATTCCACACATGATTATCGAGCCCTCGTACCCTTACGTCGAAGATGATGCCGCAGTCCACCCACTTTACTTAATTGCGTGCACCAGCAGTGCGAGGACTTGGCGCTCGGAGCAACCCGGAGATTGAAGCCAGGGACCCCACCCATTACGAGCTTGTAGGACTCCGTCCCAACGCCACCCCTTAACTGGTTTACGAAGGCGAGACGCCGTCTTCGCAAGTAGAAAACCGGAAAATAGTCTAGCACATCATGAAGTTAAGGCTTCAGGTAGCGTAGTTTCGACGTGCTGCTGGACGCGCCGCGAGGGTGTGAGCGCTTGCGCGACGACCTGTAAGGCATCGTTCTGCGGCCATGGGTCACGCGGTGAATTGGGCGAGAGCCGCCTTTCGTCTAGTCGCGCAACGCTTGAAACCCGCGAATGAAGCCCGCGATTTCCGACGCATTCGTTTCCAGCGCGAAATGCCCTGCATCCAACATGTGTAGCTCGACGTGCTTGAGATCCTTTTTATACGCTTCGGCACCGGCTGGGGTAAATACGAAATCGCCCTTGCCCCACACGATGAGTGTAGGCGGCTGAAACTCCCGAAAATAGGCGTGCCACTCTTCGTAATGCTCGATGTTGCTACCGTAATTCGCGTGTAGCGCGAACTGAATCTCTTTGTCTCCCGGCCTGTCCATTCCCCATTGCGCGTGCTCCCAGGCATCGGGACTCACCAGCGATGGATCGGGCGCGCCCTCGAGGTACTGCCGCTTCGTGACCGGCAATTCGAAGAGCTCCTTCAACCGCGCTTCCGTTTGCGGCGTGCGCTCTTTCCATATGCGAAGCACCACATCGCGCACGCCGTCGGATATTCCTTCGTCATAGGCGTTCGCATTTTGAATGATCAAGGCACGCACCTGCTGCGGACGGCGAGTCGCAAGCCTGAGGCCGACGGGACCGCCAAAATCCTGCATATACAGTGCATACCGCGTCAGCCCCAGCTTATCGACAAAACCCTCCACGACATCGGCCAGGTGGTCGAACGTGTAGTCGAACTCGCTCACCTTGGGCCGCGCACTGTAGCCAAATCCAGGATAGTCGGGTGCAATCAGATGATATCGATCGGCAAGCAGAGGGATGAGATCCCGGAACATGTGCGATGAGGTCGGGAAGCCATGCAGCAGCAGAATGGTCGGTGATTTTGGGTTGCCGGCTTCCCGGTAGAAAATTTCGGTTCCTGCGACCTCGATAGTCCGATAGTGAGTCTCAAGAGACGCCCCTTGTGCCGACTGAGTTAGCATGAAAATGACTCCCCAAATAAAGCAGGTCTGAAGCCTATCGCTGATGTTGCCGAGGTTGTGGGCAACCGAAGAAAGTAGCAGGTTCGCAACGGCGCTGGGCCCGAGGCAATCAAGGGTAGGACAGAGCATTCCAACCTCTGACCCACGTTACGAATGCGTAGATCGGTGGGCGGAATCCGCGGGTGAAAGTGGTGCCGCAAAGAGGATTCGAACCCCTGACCCACGCATTACGAATGCGTTGCTCTACCAACTGAGCTATTGCGGCAATCGACCATTCCAAACTTTTTCAATAACCTGCCGATCTTGGTTTCCCCTCGCATCGGGCCGTTTCTGGCACCGTGCGGTACAAAACCGGAATCAGCATTAAAGCCCCCGAGGGAGGCTCCAAGCGTTGAGGGTGGCGAGTATAAGCCAGGCCGCTACCGCCTGCCAGGAGCGATCTATCGCCCTGCGAAGCGTCAGGCTCGCGCCTGGACGCCCCTCCCTGCACGAGCGCACCCAGCAGCGGCCATGCATAGGGGTCCGTTCACCCCGTCGAACTCTCCGACGAGAGGCTGCCAACGCGCTTGTGAACTTCGCGAAGCGAGCGCGGCAGCGCGAATATCACATGTTCCTCGCGGCCCTTGAGTTCCTCGACGACTTCGCCGCCCCACTCGCGCAGTTGCGCGATGACTCCCTGCACCAGCACTTCGGGCGCCGATGCGCCGGCGGTCACGCCGACGGTTTTCGCCCCCTCGAACCATTCGCGATGCAAATGTTCGGGACCATCGACCAGGTAACCAGGAATGCCCGCCTTGTCGGCCATTTCGCGCAACCGATTCGAGTTCGAGCTCGATTGCGATCCGACCACCACCAGCCGATCACAACGATGGATCAGGTCCTTCACCGCATCCTGGCGGTTTTGCGTCGCGTAGCAGATGTCCTCCTTAATCGGGGCCTTGAGACCGGGAAAGCGGTTGCGCAATGCCTGAACGATCGATGCCGTGTCGTCCACCGACAGGGTCGTCTGCGTGACGAAGGCGAGGTGAGCAGCATTGCGGACCTCTACCTTCTCGACGTCTTCGACGGTCTCGACCAGATAAATGCTGCCGCCGTAGGACGTGTCGAACTGCCCGATCGTGCCCTCGACCTCGGGGTGCCCGGCATGTCCGATCAGAAACACTTCGCGAGCCTCGCGCGCGTAACGGGTGACTTCCATGTGCACTTTCGTCACCAGCGGGCAGGTCGCATCGAACACCTTGAGCGAGCGCCGTTCGGCTTCCTTCTGAATGGCGCGCGATACACCGTGGGCGCTGAAGATGACCGTCGTGCCGTCGGGTACTTCGTTGAGTTCCTCGACGAACACGGCGCCGATGGTGCGCAGCCGGTCGACGACGTACTTGTTGTGCACCACCTCGTGGCGCACATAGATGGGCGCTCCGAACAGGTCGATGGCGCGCTCCACGATGTCGATGGCGCGGTCGACGCCCGCGCAGAAGCCGCGTGGGTTGGCTAATAGAATTTGCATCAGGTCTCCACCTTCGCTCGTGCGCGTCTAGGTTCCAGCAACGCATCCAGAATCAGACACGCTGCGCCGACCGTGATCGCGGAATCGGCGATGTTGAACGCCGGGAAGTAGGCGCGATCCCAGTGAAAATGAATGAAGTCGACCACGGCGCCGAGTCGGATACGATCGATGACGTTGCCGATCGCCCCGCCGAGCACCAATGCGAGCCCGCACGCCAAGAGTCCCTGCGAGCGCGGCATCCGGTACAACCACACGACTATTCCGATGCTCACGACGACGGCGAGCGAGATGAAGAGCCAGCGCTGCCAGCCGGACGCCGTGGCGAGAAAACTGAACGCCGCGCCGACGTTGTGCATGCGGGTGATGTCGAGGACCGGCAGCACGCTGGTGAACTCGAATTCGCCGTAGTGGCTCGTGATGTAGCTTTTCGAAAGCTGATCGGCGAGCACGACCAACGCCGACAGGAGCAGCCATACGACAGCCCGGCCGCGGTTTGTTGTGTCGCTCATGCGAATTTACGCTCCTCGCCCGGCCCTTCTATATTGATGACGCAGCGCGCGCAAAGTTCCGGGTGGCGCGGATCGCTCCCCACGTCCGGCTGAAGATGCCAGCAG
Organism: uncultured Gammaproteobacteria bacterium; assembly: GCA_963766915.1. Classification (GTDB taxonomy): domain Bacteria; phylum Pseudomonadota; class Gammaproteobacteria; order Steroidobacterales; family Steroidobacteraceae; genus Bog-1198. The sequence continues at coordinate 10,917 of CAVYCL010000021.1, read as the reverse complement.
CGCACGCATTTGGGCTGAGTGCTCGGTTTCACTTCGATCCAGACGTTCTCGGCGTGACTCGGCACGGAGTCGGCCGGTGGCGTGTTCGTCGCCACCACCTTCGCCCGACTGGTGATCAGCAAGAAGCGCAGCTCATCGCCCAGTGCATCGAAACGTTGCGCCTCGGCCTGCGGAGCGTAAATCGTGACCTCGGCGTCGAGCGGCGCGCCGATTTCCCCCGCGGTGCGCAGGCGCTCGAGCTGACGGGCCACATCCGCCTTGAGCGCGATGAACGCGGGCCAATCGATGGCGCTCTCACGCTCTGCGCCGGCGGGAAACGCATGCCAGGTGTTCAGGAACACCGACTGGTTGCGCTCGCCCGGCATGAAGCTCCAAACCTCCTCGGCCGTGAAGCTCAAGATCGGCGCGAGCCAGCGCACCATAGCATCCGCAAGATGGAACAACGCAGTCTGCGCCGAGCGACGCGGACGGCTCTCGGCGCCGGTGGTGTAGAGCCGATCCTTGATGATGTCGAGATAGAACCCGCCGAGCTCGACCACGCAGAAGTTGTGCACTTCTTGATAGATCGAGTGAAACTCGTAATTGCGAAACGCCGTGACGACATCGTTTTGCAGCGCAAAAGCCTTGCTGATGACCCATTGATCGATCGCCACGAGATCGTGAAAGGGCACCGCATGCACGGCTGGATCGAAGCCATGCATGTTGCCGAGAAGAAAGCGCACGGTATTGCGGATGCGGCGGTAGGAGTCCGCCATGCGCTTCAAGATCTCATCCGAGACGCTCATCTCGTTCGCATAGTCGGTTGCGGCGATCCAGAGCCGCACCACATCGGCACCCAGGGTATTCGTGAGCTTCTGAGGCACGAGCGTGTTGCCGATGGACTTCGACATTTTTCGGCCCTTCTCATCGACCGTGAACCCGTGCGTGAGCACGGCGCGGTACGGCGCGCGCCCGTGCATGGCGACGGAGGTCAAGAGCGAGCTGTGAAACCAGCCGCGATGCTGGTCCGAACCCTCGAGGTACAAGTCGGACGGCGAGACGATCTCCGGCCGCAATTGCGTGACGGCATGGTGCACCACGCCGGAATCGAACCAGACGTCCATGACGTCGGTGGCCTTGTCGTAGCGCGCCGCGTCCGCGCCTAACAGCGTGGCCGCGTCGAGGTCGAACCAGGCGTCGATGCCGCCGCGTTCGACGCGCTGCGCAACCTCCTCGATGAGCTCGAGCGTGCGCGGATGCAGCTCACCGCTGTCCTTGTCGACGAACAACGGGATCGGCACTCCCCAGGTACGCTGCCGCGAGACGCACCAGTCGGGACGTCCCGCGATCATGCCGCTGATGCGCTGCTCGCCCCACGTGGGCATCCAGTCGACATGCGCGATGGCCTCGAGCGCGCCCTTGCGCAGCCCGGCCTGATCCATGCTGATGAACCACTGAGGCGTCGCGCGGAAAATGACCGGCGTCTTGTGGCGCCAGCAATGCGGGTACGCGTGATGATACGGCTCGCCCTTGAGAAGCCGGCCCTCGCTCCCCAGTACCTCGATGACGTGAGCGTTCGCATCGAACACCTCCTCGCCCGCGAATAACGGTGTCGACGGGAGGAAGCGGCCGTCGCCGCCCACCGGGTTTTCGATCGGCGAGGTCATAGCGTCGCCCCACGATGTAGTCCTCGAGACCGTGACCCGGCGCGGTGTGCACCGCACCCGTGCCGGCATCGAGCGTCACGTGATCGCCCGAGGATCGACCGGCACCACGCGATCGTAGAACGGATGCTGAAGCTGCAGATGCTCGAGCACCTGCCCCTTGACCTCGGCGAGCATCGTCCAGGCACCCACGCCCAGCGTCTGCATCAACGGCTTGACGCGCTCGTTCGCGACGACCAAGCGCTCGCGCCCGTCGCCCAAGTCGAATTCCACCAGCGCATAGTCGATCTGCGGATGGAGCGCGACCGCCTGATTGGCGGGCAAGGTCCACGGCGTCGTGGTCCAGATCGCGACCGAGGTCGGGCACGTCGAGATCGACGAGGTCGCTCGGAAGACCCAGCCGCGCGGCCAGATCCAGCCGGTCGAGGACCTCGAAGCGCACGTAGACGCTCGGTGAGGTGATGTCCTCGTACTCGACCTCCGCCTCGGCGAGCGCCGAGCGGCAGTTCAGGCACCAGTGCACCGGCTTGTAGCCCTTGTAGACGTGGCCGTTCTTGATGATCATCGCGAAGGCGCGCAGCTGCTCGGCCTCGAAGCGCGGGTCCATGGTGAGATACGGGATGCTCCCAATCGCCCAAGCACGCCCAGGCGCTTGAAATCCTTGCGCTGCGCATCGACCTGCTTGTAGGCGTACTCGCGGCAAGCCGCGCGAAACGCCTTGGCGTCGATCTTCTGCCCGACGCGCCCGTGGGTCTTCTCGACCTGCATTTCGATCGGCAGCCCATGGCAATCCCAGCCCGGCACGTAGGGCGCATCGTAGCCGTCGAGCGTGCGCGACTTGACGATGATGTCCTTCAGGATCTTGTTGACCGCGTGCCCCAGATGGATCGCGCCGTTGGCATACGGCGGCCCGTCCGTGAGCACGAAGCCCGGGCGGCCCTTCGAGACGCTGCGGATCTTGCTCGTACAGGCCTTCGCGCTCCCACGCCTCGAGCATGGCGGGCTCGCGCTTCGCGAGATCCGCCTTCATCGGGAAGCCGGTCTGCGGCAAGTTAATCGTGTGTTTGTAATCAGCCACCATTCACCCTCGACAAGAAGCTCGCGGGCCTGCGCCGCATCGACCTTCATTTGCTCGACCATGGCGTCCAACGAATCGAACTTCACCTCATCGCGCAGTTTCGCGACGAATTCGACCTCGATCAATCGCCCGTACAGATCGCCTGCAAAATCGAACACATGCACCTCGAGCAACGGCTCGATGCCGTTCACGGTCGGACGCGTGCCCGAGCTCGCCACACCCGCGACGCGGCGTCGCGTCGATGCCGAATACCCGCACCGCCGAAACGCCCCAGATCGGCGACTTGCGCCGCATGAGGTGCAGATTCGCGGTCGGAAATCCCAGCGTCGCGGCCGAGCTCGCCGGCCATGTGCCACGTGCCCGAGCATGCGATAGGGACGACCCAGCAAGCGCGCGGCGCCCGCGATAATCCCCCTGTTCCAGCCGCTCGCGCACGGCCGTGCTACTGACGCGCACTCCGTCGAAGACGAACGGCGGAATCTGCTCCACGCCGAAGCCCCGCGCTCGGCCGGCTTCGCGCAGGCTCTCGATCGTGCCGCACGCCTTGCTGCCGTAGCGAAAATCGTCGCCCACCACCACGTGGCGAGCGCCCAATGGCCTCGACCATGAGCTCATCAACGAAGGCCTGCGGGCTCATGGCACGCATGCAATCGTTGAACCGCAGCGTCACCAGCCGGTCGACACCGGCGGCCTCGAGCGCCACAAATTTCTCGCGCCAGCGCGTCAGGCGCGCGGGCGCGCCGTCCGGATCGATGAACTCTTTCGAGCTCGGCTCGAACACCAGGACCGTCGCCGGAGCCTCAAGCTCGCTGCGCGCTCCTTCACGGCCCGGATCATCGCCTGATGGCCGAGATGCACGCCATCGTAATTGCCCACGGTGAGCACGCAGCCGCGGGCAGCTTTGGCTAGGTTGTGCAGACCGCGCACTAGTTCCATGGCTAAACACGAAATTATACGCAAACAGCCCGCCCCGACCCGCCGTATTTGACAAGCAAGCGCTCGAACCGGAAAATACGCGGCTCTTTTCGGGACCTATACGTCCCGACATCCCTGTAGGAGTCCACGCTTGGCGAATACGAAATCTGCTGAAAAAGCTGCCCGACAGTCGACCGCGCATCGCGCCCGCAACGATGCCCTGACCTCGCAGCTGCGCAGCGCCATCCGTAAAGCCACTCTTGCGCTGAAGGCCGGCAATCAGGACGATGCGGCGGCCGCGCTTGCCTCGGCGACTCCGATCATCGACAGCATGGTGAACAAGGGCATCATTCACCGCAACAAGGCTGCCCGGCACAAGAGCCGCCTGACCAAGCAGGTTCGCGCGCTCGCCAAATAGCTTCAGGCGCTCTCCCGCACCCCGGCTTCGGGGACGGGTTCGCGCGGATGCTGCTCGAGATAGGTCATGACGGCCTGCTTGAGCTCGGTCGGTACCCGCACCGGTCGCCCCCGAAATCAGCCATACCGGCCCCTTCCACCGCAGCCGGCGCACGATCTCATCGGCGCGGCGCTTCGCCTCTTTCGGCTCCAAGAGATCGATCTTGTTGATGACGAGCCAGCGCTCCTTGGCCACGAGATCGGCCGCGAAGTTCTTGAGCTCCTTAACGATGCTGCGAGCGTCTTTCACCGGATCTGCCTCCGGATCCGGTGGCGCGATGTCGACCAGATGCAGAAGCACCCGGGTGCGCTGCAGATGCTTGAGAAAACGGATACCGAGCCCGGCTCCGTCGGCCGCCCCCTCGATGAGCCCCGGAATGTCCGCCATCACAAAGCTGCGGCCGGGGCCCGCGCTCACCACCCCGAGATTCGGGTACAGCGTGGTGAACGGATAGTCCGCCACCTTGGGCCGCGCCGCGGACACGGCCCGGATGAGGGTGGACTTACCGGCATTCGGCAGCCCCAGGAGACCCACGTCGGCAATGAGCTTGAGCTCGAGGGCCAGTTCGCGCTTCTCCCCGGGTAGCCCCGGTCCGAACTTGCGTGGCGTGCGGTTGGTGCTCGACTTGAAGCGGGTATTGCCCCAGCCGCCCTTCCCGCCCCGGGCCACCAGCAAGGTCTCGCCATCGACCATGAGGTCGCCCGAGCTGCTCGCCGGTATCGATATCCGTGATCACCGTGCCGATCGGCACCGGCACGTACACATCGTCCCCGCCGTGGCCGGTGCAGTCGTTGCCGCTGCCGCTCTCGCCGTTCTGTCCCTTGAAGATGCGCGAAATACGGTAGTCCGCGAGCGTGTTCATGCCCTCGACCGCCTTGAGGTAAACGCTCCCGCCCAACCCCCCGTCGCCGCCGTCGGGGCCTCCGAACGGCATGAATTTCTCGCGCCGGAAGCTCGCGCAGCCGCGACCGCCGTTGCCGGCCTGAACCCTGACTTTGGCTTCGTCGATGAATTTCATGGGAGGAGATAGAAATCAAAAAGGGGAGCAGGTGGGTCCGGCTCCCCTTTTTATTTTACGACAGCGAGCATGCGCCCGCAGGCGCTTACTTCGAGACGACGTTGACGTAGGTGCGCTGTTCCGGGCCCTTGACCCGAAATTCGACGATGCCGTTGGAGGTAGCGAACAGCGTGTGATCGGTACCCATGCCGACGTTCACGCCGGCCCGATAGACGGTGCCGCGCTGGCGGATGAGGATGTTGCCCGCGAGCACGTCCTCGCCGCCGTACTTCTTGACGCCGAGCCGCTTGGAGTGTGAATCGCGGCCGTTTCGAGTGCTGCCGCCCGCTTTTTTATGTGCCATTTCTGCGTTCTCCTCGTCGAACCTTAGGCGACGATCTGCGTGATTTTCACTTCGGTGTAGGGCTGCCGGTGGGTGCCCTCACGCTTGTAGTGCTTGCGGCGGCGGAATTTGACGATCCGCACCTTGTCACCCTTGCCATGTTTCTGCACCGTGGCGACCACCTTGGCGCTGCCGATGAACGGCGCACCCAGCGTGACGCTCGCGCCCGCTCCGACGAGAAGCACCTGGCCGAACTCGACGCTCGCGCCCGCTTCCGCATCGAGCTTCTCGATACGAAGCACGGCACCCTCTTGGACGCGGTACTGTTTACCGCCCGTGGCAATCACGGCATACATGGTTTAGCTCCAGACTGGGCGGGCCGTAGGGCCCGCAAAAGAGCCGCGAATTGTACGGCGGAGGGCCCGATCGGTCAAATCGGACCATAGGAACGCCTAAAAGGCCCCTGCGGGCGCTTTGTTGCACCACGCCACGTCGGGTTCTTAGGTACCATGTCACCTTAGCCCTTGGGCGATGCGATGCATGACACTAGAACAGATTCGTGAGCTCGTAGCCGCCGATTTTGAGGCCGTCGACAGGGTCGTCAAACATCGTCTGTATAGCCAGGTTGCCCTCGTCAACCGGGTCGCCGATTACATCATTTACGCGGGTGGGAAGCGCTTGCGCCCCCTCCTCGTCCTCTTGGCGGCGCGTTCCTGCGGACATCAAGGCGAACAACACATCGATGGCGCGGCCTTTATCGAGTTCATTCATACCGCAACGCTGCTCCACGACGATGTCGTCGACGGCTCATCGCTCCGGCGCGGACATAAGACGGCGAACGAGGAATTCGGAAATGCCGCCAGCGTTCTGGTCGGCGATTTCCTGTATTCCCGCGCTTTTCAGATGATGGTGCGCCTCGGCCGCATGCCGATCATGGACATCATGGCGGACGCCACCAACGCGATTGCCGAGGGCGAAGTGCTGCAACTCATGAATGCGCACGACTCCAATACGAGCGAGGCCCGCTACCTCGACGTCATCAATCGCAAGACGGCGCGGCTTTTTCAGGCGGGCGCGCAAGTCGGCGCGGTGCTGAGCGATGCCTCACCGATCATCGAGGAATCGCTCGCGCGCTACGGCAAGCACATCGGCACCGCCTTCCAGCTCGTCGACGATGCGCTCGATTACGAGGCCGACGAAGCCTCGCTCGGCAAGCATCTGGGCGATGATCTGGCCGAGGGCAAGCCGACGCTGCCGGTGATTTATGCGTTGCAGCATGGCAACGACGCGCAGCGCCGGATGATTCGGGAGGCCATCGAGGAAGGCGGCCTCGATCACCTGGGAGAGATCACTCGCGCCGTTGCAAGCCTCGGAGGGCTTGCGTACACTGCGCGCCTCGCACAAAGCGAGGTGGATCAGGCGCTTGCCGCCCTGGAACCCCTTCCCGAATCCAGTTTCAAAGAAGGTTTGAGCGAACTTGCGAAGTTCGCAGTGGCCCGCAAGCACTGAGACGCTGATTTCGGGGTGTAGCTCAGCCTGGTAGAGCACTACGTTCGGGACGTAGGAGTCGCAGGTTCAAATCCTGTCACCCCGACCATTGAAATTCGGTCCATTCTGGTCGACACGGGTGGCAGATTATCCTGGATCCTGTTCCACTCGTTGTCACCTCGCGCTTGCAGCGGAGCGGCAAAGGCTGGACTGTGGTAGATTCGCAAACGTGGGCATGGCTCCGCACCTAACAACGCGTAGGCCTCTCCGTCGATTGGAGGAGGATGCAGACTCGTTCTGTCCTCGAGCATTACCTGTCGCGCGCTAAGCGCGATTTCCACCCAATTGCGGCGTCTTGCGATAGCCCGAGCTCTGTGCTTCATGCCTGAGAGCGGACTTAGATTTAACGGGATGGGCATCAAATAGGCGTCTCGACGCTCGATTTCCCGCGCTCCAAATGCTTCCCACAATGTGGAATAGGAGTTTCTGAAAACCTTCCGCATATTGTTCGGCGTATGCTAATTGGGCATCGGGCTTTATCATGAGTATGGAGCGCATGCCATTTGCCATCGCAATTCCACACACCGACGCGAGACAAAAATAGGGCGGCGAATTTTGTTTAAAGGTATCGCGGAATCGCTCAAGCTCAGCGTTGCGAAAAGCCTGACTTCGGGTGACGAAGATAGTGCGCCCGGACTCTAGACCGAATAGACGGCCATTTACGTAAGAGAAAGATATACAGCAAACGCGCGTATCGTTGACAAAGCACAAGACGCTGAGATCGCCTTCGCGCCTTACATCGTCTGTGGCACGTAACGTAATCGCGTAACGCGCGCCGCCCACCACTCGATGCCAAAGCTCAAGGCCGCGCGGCGACTTATGAACGCAGCGGCGATAGCTAGGTCCGTAGTTCCGTGCTTCAAAACTATAATGAGTGATAGCGCAATTAACTCCTTGCATCGAAAGTAAAATGTCTCGATAAATAAGGTCTTATGAATTTCAAAGACCATAATTCTTTGGGATCTCAATGACCAAAGAATCATAAAAATCGCAATCGGCCGAAATCGAGCCAGCCGCAGCCATAATCGCCGCGTTGAATTGAGCACTCGCATCCCCCTCGATCTCAGCAACCGAGAATAGCGACCAGCAGCGCGGCGAAGGCATCAGTCGCGCGTACGCCAAGCCGCCCCTTGGGGCGCTGTTGTAACTCAGTTTACTCTAAGCTAGGAAACGGCCGCTTTGAATCGGTTATACGGGAACGTTTGACAGGGGATCAAACGCCGCGCGCTTAATACGAGTGAACCTATCCGGACAGAACCGACATCCGGTGCCAGCGTAGACCCCCCGGGAGCGTGCGTCTATTCGTTTGGTTACACGATTCCGGGTCTATCGACCATCCTGACCAGTTCTGCCAGTGAGTTGGCCGCATCTTGCGATGATGTGGCCGCGATGAACGCGGGCGGTTGGCTTTGCAGCTCGCGCGCCGGAGGTGGCACTGGCATCGCCGGCGACTAACTCGATGCCGGACTTAGCATCGCGCGAAAATCGGCAATTGCGGCACGGCTTGTGCCTATGACATCCCCAGCCAAACGGACAAGGCGCGTCCGACTCGAGTCATGAGGGTCTTGCCCAAGTGGCCCACCCGCTTGCCAATCCTTTCGCGTGGCAACGTCAGCACTTTATCGACCATGATCTGTGAGACTCGATTGAGGCCATTTTGCCGACTCGGATCGAGAGTGATGCGAAACAGCGGCGCATCGATAATCGTACTGGTCAGTGGTACGACCGTAATACTATTGTGGATATCATTGAAGACATCCGCTTGAATGATTAGGGCCGGACGAGGTTTCCCGTAGTCGCCGGGCGCCGCTATCGTCACGATGTCACCGCGCTTCAAGTCCAACCTTCCACAGATCCCGCGGCAACCTTGAGCAAATCGTCCAACTCCGCCGATTGATCGGCCGCACTCGCCAGGCGCGATTGACGCCGACACTCCTTGCGAAACTTCGGCGATTTGGTGTCCGGAACCCAAATGCTGATTTGCCGAAATCCCTGCTGCTTCATCTTCGCCCGATAGATCCTCACACTTTCATGAGCTGCACTACGCTTGATAGCCATAAAAGGGTCACCAAACTCGAGATTGAACGTTAGTGCCGGTGACGATGACCTCTTTTTGGGTGCTCTTGAGAGCATTATAAGAGCCTTAAAGTACCCTCAAGAGCACATATCTTGAATCTACAATCTGGTTAATATATGCTCTCAAGAGCATCTTATACTCCTTAATGAGCTCTTGAGAGACCATGGTCGCCCGAAATCAGCTCCTAGACGCCCCGCCCTACCCCGTCGAACAGGCGCTCACCCGCCTCGGCCAGCGCCTGCGCACGGCTCGAGTGCGGCGAAATTTCACGATTCAGGAAGTGGCCGACAAGATCGGCACCGGACCGCGCGCGATCAGGGATGCCGAGAAGGGCAAGGCGTCCACAGGCATCGGGGTCTACGTCGCCCTGCTCTGGGTCTATGACCTTCTGTCGCCCTTCAACGAGGTAGCGAATCCGGCCCTGGATGAACATGGCTTAACGCTCGCCGCCGCCAAGGAGAAGACCCGCGCACGCAAAGGCGCGGGCCTCGACAATGATTTCTAAAGAATCCTCCGCCGAGTGCTACGTGTACATCACGTTGCCGGGAGAGACATCCTCCGTCACCGCGGGCCGATTCGTGCTCGAGAAAACCGCGCAGGCCCAAGCCCTCGGGCGGTTTGTCTACGGGCGCTCGTACTTGAAGAACCCGGACGCGGTGGAGTTCGATCCCATCGAGCTCAAACTCTCAACCCGAACGTACGAAACCACCCAGTTGAACGGCGTCTTCGGCGCGCTCCGAGATGCGGGACCGGACTACTGGGGCCGCCGCGTCATTGAAAAGCACGCAGGTCGGGCCCAACTGGGTGAACTCGATTACCTGCTCGAATCCCCGGACGACCGCGCCGGCGCGCTCGGCTTCGGGCGCCACCAGAGCCCGCCCGCCCCGCTGCGAAAATTCAACCAGGCGATCGATCTCGAAAAACTCCAATCTCTCGCCGCGGCGCTCATCAAGGATGAGATCCCGAGCGACCCGCAAGCGCAGCAGGTTCAAGACCTGATGCTGCTCGGCACCTCGATGGGTGGCGCACGACCGAAGGCCGTGGTGCAGGACGGGGAAGGTCTCTGGATCGCGAAATTCAACCGCGACGATGATCGCTGGAACAATACGCGCGTCGAGCACGCGATGCTGCGCTTGGCCCGCGAATGTGGACTTCACACTGCCGAAAGTCGGATTGAGACGGTTGGGACTAAGGATGTGCTCCTCGTCAGACGCTTCGACCGGGAGAGAGCGGCTAAAGGTTACACACGCGCCCGCATGGTGAGCGGCCTCACTCTGCTGCACGCGGATGAAGCACCGCAAGGGAGACAAAATTGGTCGTACCTCCTGTTGGTCGAGGAGCTGCGGCGGGTGGTCGCGGATGCGAAAAGCGATGCCCGAGAACTGTTCCGCCGCATCTGCTTCAACGCGCTCATCTCGAATCTCGATGATCATCCTCGCAATCACGCGATCCTCGCGAAGGAGCGAGAGTGGAAGCTCTCTCCTGCCTACGATCTCACCCCCTCGGTGCCGGTGAGCATTGAGCACCGCGATCTGGCCATGGAGTGCGGCGATCAGGGTCGCTATGCCAACGCCAAGAACATTCTGTCGCAGCATGCGCGCTTTCTGTTGAGTGAGGAGGAAGCGCAGAGGATCGTGAACGACATGAAAGCGCAAGTGCAGGCGAGCTGGTATGAGACCTTGCGCGCAAGTGGGGTCACTGAAAATGATGCCGAAGCGATTCGCGGCGCCTTCGTCTACCCCGGCTTCTCGTTGTAGCGCCTGACAGTCCTCGCCCGATTGATTCCAGAAAACATTAATTACCATCACCGTCACAAATAGTGAGAGGTAACGAATTAATGAGGAAGGATTTGACAACCG
>CAVYCL010000020.1:0-597476 GCA_963766915.1 uncultured Gammaproteobacteria bacterium | reverse complement strand
CCGCCACAACCGGCAGCTCCACGAAGCTCGCCTTGCCCGCCGCGTGGTAGAGGCGCTCGGTGCTCTTACGGTAATCCTGCGGCAGCGCGATGAAGATGTTCGGCACGAACGTCTGCGGATTGCGGTCGTAGAGCGGAAACCAGGTCGACTGCACCTGCACCATGAGACGATGTCCGGGCAGGAACACGTGATTCGTCGTCGGCAGCGCGAAGCGATAGGTGAGCGGCGTGTTGGCTTTGATCGGTTTCGCCTCGATGAAGCCCTCGCGGTACCTCCCGCGCAGAATGTCCATCGCGATGGGTAACTGATAACCGCCGAGCTCTGGCTCACCCGCGAATTCGTCGGGATACACGTCGATGAGCTTGACGACCCAATCGACGTCGGTGCCCGTGGTCGCGGCCACGAGGTTCGCCACCGGCTCGCCGCTGATGGCGAGCGGCTTGTCGAGCGGCTCGCTCTCGAACGTGAGCACATCGGTGCGCCCCGAGAACTCGCGCTGGTCATCCACCAACCAGCGGACCCAAGAGAGCGGCGCCACGTAGCCCATCGGCTGGCTCGGCCGCGCGCGGAACGGCACAGGCTTCGCCGGATCTGAGACGTACTCATCGAACGCAGCGCCCGAGCCCGGCGGTGCGAAACCGAGGCGTCCCTCGGGTTGTAGGTACAGCGCCGTGGGCTGCGGAGTACATGCGCCCCCGCACCCCGCCGGCCAGGACGGCAGTCGCTCCCAGCGGTTAACGCCGGTGCGGAATGCGATGACCGGCGAAATGTTAGCCGACGTGTCGTCCTTGAGATAGCGGGCCAGGAATGGCGCCAGAATCTCCCGACGGAAGTAGAGTCCGGTGTCACTACCCCATCGCAGCGGGCCCAAAGCGCTTGCTTCCTCGATCTGCTGACCGTGCCACCAGGGACCAATCACGAGAAACAGCTTGTCGCGATTCACCGGCTGGGTGCTCAATGCTTTGTAGACCGCGATGGCACCGTAGATGTCTTCTTGGTCCCACAGACCGGCGACCAACATCGTCGGCACGCCAAGCGGCGCCTGTGCCAGAATCCGGTCCATGGCCTGATCGCTCCAGAAGGCGTCATACGCCGGGTGCGCGACGATCTTCTTCCAGAAGCCGATCTGCTCCAAGCCATGCAGATGCCCGACCTCGCCCGCCGAGCCCCCGCGCAGGTACAGGTCATAGTCATCGAAAAAGCCGGACTGCCACAGCTCATCGTTCGAACGCGTCGCCGTCTGCTCGTAGATGTAGGGAATGTTCTGCTGGCGGAACGCGCCGTTGTGGAACCAGTCGTCGCCGCGCCATCCGTCCACCATCGGATTCTCCGGCACCACCGCCTTGAGCGCCGGGTGCGGATTGACGAGCGGCGCGAGCGCGAGGAAACCGTCGTACGAGATTCCCAGAATGCCGACCCGACCGTTCGACTCCGGCACGTTCTTCACGAGCCAATCGATCGTGTCATACGTGTCGGTCGACTCGTCCACCGGCGTCGGGTTCTGCGGGCCGCGCATTGGCCGATTCATGATGTAGTCGCCTTCGCTGCCATACTTACCGCGAATGTCCTGCACGACCCGGATGTAGCCGCCCTCGATGATCGTCTCGACCGGATTGTCATACCCCCAGAGCCGAGGGCCGAGGTGCAGGCTCGGCGTGAGCGCGGTCATCTTCTTCGCCTCGTAAGGCGTGCGTGTGAGCAGAATCGCTGCCTGATGCGCTCCGTGGGGCACCAGGATGATCGTGTGCAGTCTCACGCCGTCGCGCATCGTGATCATCACCTCGCGGCGGTCGAAGTCCGCGCCCGCCGTGGGGCGCACCACGCTGCTCGGCGTCTCGCTCGGAAAGTCCGGGTATTTTGGCTTTTCGACGACGGTGGCTGTTTCGCTGTCGGCGGATGGCTCCGGGGGCTGCGAACCCGACGCTGCGCTAGAGCTCATCAGTGCCATGAGCGACAGCGCTCCCCCACCGCACACGCCGCGAATCCACGTTGCCATCCCATCTCCTCGGTCGTCCTTTTCGCTGCTCGCAGTGTATCGGTATTTCCAGCCCGCTTGTTCAACCCCGCCAGGCGCTTGGCAGGTTTTTTACACGAATCTCTCAGCGGCCCGCACGATTCACTGCGACAGTCTTTGAGGCGGCATACCGCTCTTGCCGTGGGTTGGCGGTGTCGAACAGATCTTTAAGATCGGGATAATCTCGACGCAAGATAATCCTTGATTCGAATCAGTCTATCGGTTCATCAACGCGGATTTGACACTATCCTCGGTCGCCCCTAATTCGCTCGCCGCTTGTGCGAGTGCCCGCTTCGGAGGAATTTTTCCAGTGATCTCGCCCGGCCTCACCGGTAGCGTGTTGGTCGGCATGGTCCTGGACGGCAATTCCAGTTTCCTGGTGGCGCGTGTCCGATCTCTATGCAGGCAGGCAGCGCGTATGTGGGCGGGTGGCGAACCGGCGGCGGCTGGTGTACCGTCAAAAAATACCCCAGCAGATGCGAGGATTTAGTTTCAAATGTTCGATCTTACTGGACGAACTGCACTTGTGACCGGCGCTTCGTCCGGCCTCGGCGAGGGTTTCGCGCGGCTTCTTTCGAAGGCTGGGGCAAAAGTCGTGCTGGGCGCCAGGCGCACGGCGATGGTCGATCGTATCGCCGGCGAAATCGTCGATGCTGGAGGCGAGGCGCTTGCCGTGCCGCTTGATGTGACCGACGAAGCGTCGGTCATTAACGCTTTCAATTCCGCCGAGGAGCATTTTGGAACGGTGGACACGGCGATCGCCAACGCCGCAGTCGGCGGCGGCGGGCGTTCGACCGATGTAACGATCGCGAGCGTGCGGCAGACGATGGAGACGATCTATACGGGCAGTTTCCTCATTGCGCGCGAGGCGGCCAAGCGCCTTATCGCGGACGGCAGCCGGCAGAAGGAAAACGGCCGAATCCTATTTATTGGCTCGATCACCGCCATGCAGCACCACACGGGCAACAACACGTATGCGGCGATGAAAGCGGCGACCGTGCATCTGGCGCGGAACTTGGCGAAGGAATGGGCTCGGCAAGGCATCAACGTCAATGTCATCCATCCAGGATGGATCCGCACGCCGATCAACGACGAATGGTTCCAATCTGAATCTGCTCAAGCGGAGATCGCTGGCCTACCGCGGCGGCGGATGCAGGAGCAGTCTGCGCTCGACGACATGGTGCTGTATCTGTGTTCGGATAGTTCGCGGCAAGTCACGGGGTCCGTCTTCACATTGGATGACGGACAGGTGCTTTAAGGACGTACTCAGATCGATTGATGTCGCCGCGATAAAAGCCGAGATATTTCGCGCTCCGTAGGGCTAATTAACCGGTTTGCGGCGCCATTTCGCGGCTGCGCGGTTGATCGCCACCCCGATAAGCACCAGATTTATCAGCCATTTAATCTTGTTCGGCATATCGGTCACCCTCGGCATTTTGATGTCCGGCAATTCGGCCGTTTGGTGTGAGAGCGTCGATCACCGACGGTAAAATATAAGCAAGCCGCGTGGCGAGCGTTTGGGGAGAAATGCCAAATCTCGCCGCTAATTCGCAAACCAACAGTGGTCCCACGGCCTGCTGAATCTGTTCAGCGGTCACCGGTCGATTGATCCCCGGAATGACCCACGACTTAATCGTAGATCGTAGCCCCACTTGGGCGAACCTCGTCATCAACCCCTCAATGCCGCCGTACCTGTGAATGACATGGCCCACAAGTGCGGTCATGTCGGCGTCTGGCATCGCTCCGACCGCTCTTAGGTTCGGCTCGTTCATCCCATGATCCCGGCACGAGCAAACGTCGCCGCCTGCGTCATGCTGTTCGCAATGCCATTCAAGGCCAAGGTGCCACCGACCGGCGGCCAGGAGATAAGCGTTGCGGACCTATGTCTCGTCATGAGCCGACGCCTCTCTGAACGTCCGGTACTAGTGATAACTCGGCTTCCAGTAGGCGCTCCGCTTCAAAGCTTTAACGTAGGGGTTCGCGCCAACACGCGAGACGCGTTGCAGATCCAAGTGCAGGACATTCGGATGTTTTGGCACGCCCGTCACTGACACCGACTGCATGTGAATCACGTGCGCATTTCATAGTCAGTGCGCTTCCCCGCATAGCGTTCAACGAGCCATAGGAGACAACGAGCCCTGAAAAGCTGTCCGCCCGCGGAAGCGGGTGTCGTGGCATCACGGGTCGCATTCGGTCAGTTCACGCGGTGCCGCACCTCGAACTCGCGCGCCGAGTGGGGCTTGTCGTGCACCGCGGACATAGGCTGGCAGATCCCGATCTCGCGGCCCATTTCCGATGGGTTTACCGCGTTCTTCCGGGTCAGCCGCTCGACTCTCTTCTGCTTCTTGTCCTCAAAAAGGGGGCCAGCAGGAATCGTTACCCATGTGACCAGAACAGACCAAGGGGACTTGGTGGCCAGGGAGGGAATTGAACCCCCGACACGCGGATTTTCAGTCCGCTGCTCTACCAACTGAGCTACCTGGCCCTCGAAGAGTCGCGTATTAAACAGGCCCCGCGCTCAGCCGTCAACTAGAACTTAAAAATCAACGAGTTAGCTCTATAGCGCTGGGTATCACCACCCCCTCTTTCCCCTGCGCTGGGCCTGGGCGCGATCGCGCTCCCGCCTGATAGACCCGCCAGCGTCTCGATTGGAGGGGGTCAATTCGCCCGTCACAATTTTCACCGATTGCAAAAGGTCCGACCAGCTCCCTTTCTCGATGGATCGATGCCCGGACCACCGAGACAGAAGATCGGATTGGCTTTCTCCCGTTCAAACGGCGTCCGCTGCTCAACGGGTCGGTCGAACGGATTGATCCAGACTGTGCGCACGCAATCGCCGCTAGGACGATGGCAGCCTATTGCGCCGGCGGATCCGCAAATCGAGCCGCCTGCGCTTGTTCGAACAGCTGCGAAGGTATTTCGTGCCAGGCCCGCCGCTCAGGTCCATAGGGATCGAGCGCGACGTCCGTCCGAGTACCGAATTCCATCGTTGCGTGTTGTCCAGCCTCGTAGCGCGGCCATGTTGGCAATCCGACACCATTTGGATCTCCGCTACGGGCAAAGCGTGTCCAGGCATCGACCATTTGATCGCTCAGATGCGCCCATGAGCCTTTTGGCCCGACATAGGAATAGCCCATTGAAGAATCCACATGGAAGACAAATGCCACCTCCAGACCATGCATGGAGCCGTATTCGAGTCCCGTCGGACCCTTGGTCAATGAGCGATACGTGAACAGATAAACGAAGGTCGGTTGGCGCTGACTGTTCAGTTCGGCGAGCCGTATAGACGGCATTCTAAAGACGACATCGCTCAATAGTTGGATGACCGCTTCCGAATAGGAGTTGCCATCGCCCAAGTAATCGCTGAGGACGTTCTTGGCACCGGGACCGAAGGCGCGCAGAAGACGAGCTTGTAACACACCCTCCGGCTGCTGGTCGATCGGCGAAGCGTCCATAGCCGTCCAATAGCGAATTTCCTCTGAGTTGGTACCAATTAGTAACGGCTTGCTCAAGCTCGCATCTGCGGCGAGAACCTCGATCGGGGCTCGATCAAACGTCCGGCCGTCTGCGACCATACCGAAAGTCACCGATCCATATCCGGCAGCGAACAGTTCCGATTGGGCAGATAACATGTCTTCGACGCTGAGCTTTTGGAGCTCTCTTACGGTCTTGACGTGCGCGAGTGTCATAAACTTCGAGCTGATCTCGGTTGCCTCTTTCATCGACAGAAACTGCCCGGGATCGCCGCTTTCGATAATCGCTTTCTGGAATAAATCACGTGCCGCTCGGATCGCGAGCAGACCGTGAATGCTGGCGCCGCCCGCTGACTCTCCGAATAGGGTTACATTGTGAGGATCGCCTCCAAATCGACCGGCGTTGTCCCGAACCCATCTCAGAGCCTCGATCTGATCCAACACGCCGAGATTGCCGCTGTCGGCGAAACGCGCTCCATCCACCTCGCCGAGTTCCAGAAAGCCGAAGGCGCCCAAGCGATATTGCAAGGAGACGACGACAACGTCGCCGCGCGCCGCGAGTGCAGCACCATCGTACCAACTATCCTCCGCGCTTCCTTCCTCGAGAGAGCCCCCATGGATGAATACCATCACGGGTCGCATTTTTGTGTCCGCTCGCGGCGTCCAAACGTTGACGGTGAGGCAATCTTCGGACATGTTTCGGTCGCCGTCTTCGGCAGGATCATCCAGGTCAAGCACCTGTGGGCACGCGGCTCCACTCGCTCGAGCATCGCGAGGATGTGTCCACTTGGCGACCGGCTCAGCCGGCCGAAAGCGCAACTCGTTGATCGGCGCCGCCGCATACGGAATGCCACGGAAGGATTGCACATGGTCGCCTTGAACGCCCACGACCGGTCCGCCGGTGGTAGTGACCGTCACCGACACGCCGGATTTTATCTGTTCCTCGCAGTGGGCCCAGCTTGATGTCAATGCAAGGGCGGCCAAGGTGAGTAGACCTAGCGGCAGCAGTCTATGCTGCCACGGCTGTACGAAGTCATGCTGCGCCAACTGATTCATCGCTCCTTGGTTGCCGTAGATCTGTAACTTAGGATTTGTCCCGCCAGCCACACTTCCAAGCCGAGCTTATCACCTCTGAATTTGGCACTGCAGCGCTGAGGTTAATGGGCCTTCAGGGCTCATCTCCCCGACACTACTGTATAAAGTCCCTTGCGCTGATCAATTCCCGACACAAATCTTGAGGCTCATTCCTGCGGAGCGATCCATCATGAAGACCGTTAAGATCTTCTCTACCGAACTCGAGGCCAATCTGGCCAAGATTAAACTCGAGGCCGCTGGTCTGCCGGCGGCAGTCGTCGGAATCGGGGTGGCCATGGAAGGGGGCGCAGCGGGTGTGCGGGTACTCGTTCCCGATCACTCTGTCGAAGCCGCGTTGAAAGTGTTAGATGACCACGCGAAATGATCTGAAGTCGTCGCGCGCGCACCTTAGAATAGATTTGTCGCCCGCTGACCGCCAACAAAGTCTGCTCATCACGCCTGCCTTTGCACGAACACCATCGTCGCCCGGATGGCTGACACTTTGTATAGAATTGTTAGGCTAACAATTCGCGACGAAGGCGCTGCAACTCAGACCACCATGGGTACGAAAACGATCTCCGGGTTGATCGGCGATGGCGCCAGATATCTATCGGCTCTCCTGATCGGCGGGCTATCCCTGTCGGCCGCATCGGCGACCGCGCCACCCTCGCCTTTCGCGGATGCCCTGAACGTGACCGCAGCCAACTGGTACTGGGGCCCGGCCAATCAATGGTCATGGCACAACACCCGGCGCATCTTTCCAACCGCCCAAATCAGCCGCGGAACAGCTGCAATAGCTCCGCTCATTTCAGCCCCCCGGGACCTCTCGAGTCTCTCCTTTGTTGATCCCGTGACTCGCCGGCCGATGACGGTCGCCGGCATGCTGGACACGACGTATACCGACGGCTTTCTGGTGCTGAAGCACGGCCATATTCTCGCCGAAAGCTATCGCAACGGTCTGACGCAGGAGCAGCCGCACCTCCTCATGTCGATCTCCAAATCGATCATGGGCACCCTCGCGGGGATTCTGGTTGGGCGCGGCGAACTCGATCCCGGAAAACTGGTGACGGACTACGTGACCGAAATGAAGGGCACGGTGTATGAGGGAGCGACGGTCAGGAATCTTCTGGACATGAGTGTGGACGACCCCACCGCACGAGCGGCGCTAAAGACGACCCAAGGCAGTGCGCGAGAGTATGAAGGCGTCGATGAGGCCGGCGGTTGGCTGCCCTCAACGGCGCATTCCGCCCCGGGTTTACGGAGCTATCTGACGCGCCTGCGCCGCGCCTCACGGACAGAATGGCAAAGAATTTCTGTACCTCGATCAGTCTGCGATTCTCATCGGTTGGGTGATGGAGCGCGCGACCGGCAAGGACCTGTCTCAACTGCTGAGCGAGGATTTATGGGGAAAGCTCGGGACGGAGCAGGATGCCTATATGCTTCTCGATCACCATCAGCAGGCCTACTCCTCGGCCGGATTCAACGCAACGCTGCGGGATTTGGGTCGTTTTGGCGAAATGATGGCCGAGGGCGGGCGCTACAACGGCGAGCAGATCGTGCCGGAGAGTTGGGTTAGGGACATCGTCAGCAACGGGGACCCCAAGGCGAATGATGGGGGGCTTGCCGCACCATCACCGTGGCCCGGTCACGCGCGTGGCACCTATCGCAGTTTCTGGTGGCTGGCGGAGGCGACGTGCGGCCGATTTGCCGGTGTCGGACTCGGCGGTCAGCTGTTGATCATCGACCCGATCGCCGACATGGTCGTCGTAAAGCTGGATTCCGTGCCGAATCCGGCGTTGGACGAGAGCGTGTACCAAACCCAATATCAAGCCATCGACGCCATCATAAAAGCCGAGTCCGGGCACGGCTGTTCATGACCCTTGCGGACTCAATTTCTATGAAAAAGCCCGAATCTCTCGCGATTGTATTTCTGCTGCTTGCGGGTCTCCTGGCGCGTGGGGCCTTCGCGGCGGAGCCTGCGCAATGCGAGGCTGGGAATGGCGGCTTGAGCTTGCCGCCTGGATTCTGCGCGACCGTGTTCGCGGATCATCTGGGGCATGCCCGTCATTTGGCGGTTGCCAAGGATGGGACTGTCTATGTGAATACCTGGAGCGGGGACTATTACACCTATGGTCACGTCGACAAGCTCCCTCCGGGCGGCTTTCTCGTGGCGCTGCGCGATACCCATGACAGCGGCCATGCGGACCTCATCAAGCGATTCGGCGACGGGGTCGCGCAAGGCAGCGCCGGCGGTACGGGGATAGCGCTCTACAAGCATTCGCTGTATGCGGAGGTGAACGATCGAATCGTGAAATACGACCTTGCCGCCCGGGGCGCTCGTGCCATCCGGGAAGGCCAAGACGGTCGTTTCGGGTTTGCCGCTCGAGGGCGACCACCCGATGCATCCCTTCGTGATCGATTCGAAGGGAAATCTGTTCGTCGATGTCGGAACCGCAACCAATGCCTGCGACGTCGAGAACCGCATGCCGAACACGAAAGGACATGAGCCCTGCACGGAGCTCGAGACGCGCGGCGGAATCTGGCGCTACGACGCCGACAAACTCGATCAAAAATTCTCTCCGGCGGAGCGTTACGCGACCGGTATTCGCAACGGCGAGGGCATGGATTTCGACGCGGCCGGACAGCTCTTCGTGACCCAGCACGGCAGGGATCAGCTGCTCGAGAACTATCCGAAGCTCTACGACGATAAGTCCGGTCACGAGTTGCCGGCCGAAGAAGTATTTCTGCTCGAGCAGGGCGGCGACTATGGCTGGCCCAAGTGCTACTTCGACGGCCTTCAGCAAAAACTGGTACTGGCGCCGGAGTACGGCGGCGATGGCGGCCATACGGTCGGTGTCTGCGCGGACAAGCGCGGACCTGCGTTTTTCTTTCCGGCGCATTGGGCGCCGAATGACCTGGTGATCTACAAGGCGCACCCAGTTTCCGACCGCCTATCAAGGCGGCGCTTTCATTGCGTTTCATGGCTCGTGGAATCGTGCGCCTGCTCCCCAAGGCGGCTACAGCGTCGTCTTCCAGCCCCTCTCGTCAGGCCGGTCCTACGGGAAAATTCATCGTCTTTGCGGATGGCTTCGCGGGCGATTTTCGGGAGCCGGGACGGGCCCTTGCGCGGCCCGGCGGGTTGGCCGTCGGCCCCGACGGGTCGCTCTACGTGGCTGAAGATGTCCACGGAAGGATTTGGCGCATCACTTACACCGGCCCCGCGGACGCCCCGCTCCAAGCCGCTCCTGCCCCCGCCGCGGCGGCGGACCCAAGCCACGGAATCGACGTGAATGCCCTACCGCTTCCTACGGGCGCCTCACGTCAACAAATATTGCTGGGCTCTCGCATCTTTTGGGGCGAGGCTTCCGGCGGGACTTGCAGTGGGTGTCACGGATCCGACGGCAAGGGCAGCACGGTCGGCCCGAATTTGACCCGCGGCGAGTGGTCATGGGGCAATGGCAGTTGGGCAGCGATCGCGGCGACGATCGACAAAGGCGTCATGAGCCCCAAGCACGCCGATGGTGCGATGCCGCCTCGGGGTGGCGCGCCGCTGAGCGACGCCGATGTCCAGGCCGTCGCCGCTTTCGTGTGGGGAATTTCCCATTCGTATCAGCGCGGTGCCACCGCGACACCCACGCCTGCGAACAACCTTGGAGGCAGCCCGCCGGCGCCAAAATAGTTGAGGATATGCACGTCAGGCCGGAGCCTGACAAGAACCCTTGACTGACTTCGCGTCGACATGTGCTATAGCTATGCCGGCAGAACGCGGACAGTCAGCGCGGATGTGAGTTTTCCTATCCAATGTCCTTGAGTCAGCCGACGCTTCTGCACCGAATGGACTCCGTGCCTTACTTGTACCATTCGTGGAACAGTAACCCTTGGGGGCGTCCGTGGAAACCATAGGCCAAGACTTGCGCGAAATGATACGGACACCACTTGCCTCCTCGCATGTGGAGGCGTTGCGGGCGGCGGGCAAGGTCGTGACCTACCCCAAGGGCACGATCATGGCCCAGCCCGGCGAAAGAGCGAATCGCTTCGTCTATGTCGAGGAAGGTGAGATTGAGGTAGTCAATCCGTTCACTGGCGAACGTCACTATTCGTCGACCATCGGCCCAACCCAGTTCATGGGGGAGATCAGCCTGCTGTATGGCGGTACCGCCTCCCTGCCGCTGCGCACGGTGGTCGATACGCGAGTGATCGAGGTACCGCGCGAGATCTTCCTTACGCTCTTGTCTCAGATCCCCGAGATGTCGGACATCATCATTACCGTGTTTGCGGCTCGACGCCGCCGGCAACTCGACGAGCGCCGCAGCGGTCTGTATCTGATCGGCGAGGAAGCCGATCGGAACGTGCGTCGTATCGCGGAGTTCGCGAGTCGCAATCGGTTGCCTTACACGTCGGTCCCTCTCCACAGCCCGGAAGCCGAGGCGTCGGCTAAGAGTTGCGCAATCGATACCCGAACCCCGGCAGTGATTTTCGGCAGCAAAGTACCGATCACGGATGCGACGCCGGATAAGATAGCGCGGCTCCTCGGGCTTAACATCGACTTCAGCGGCGACGAGCATTTCGATGTGCTGATCGTCGGTGGCGGCCCGGCCGGGCGTGGCGGCGGCCGTCTATGCGGGCGCCGAAGGTCTGTGCGCGTTGCTCGTCGAGGACATTGCTTTGGGGGGCCAAGCGGGGACGTCGAGCCGAATCGAGAACTACATGGGTTTTCCAACCGGCATCTCGGGCGCGGACCTGTTGTGGCGCGGGGAGGTGCAGGCCATGAAGTTCGGCGCACGATTTGCAATGCCGCGCCGAGTCACAGCGCTCGAGGTGCAAGAGAACGGCAACTTCTGTGCGATCTTTGAGAATGGCCAACGCGTCCGCGCCGGCGCAATCGTGGTGGCGAGCGGAGTGCAGTATCGGCGGCTTCCCTTGGAACGACTGGCCGATTTCGAGGGTTCGGGCGTCTACTACTCGGCCACCGACATGGAGGCCCGCTATTGCAAAGACACCGAGGTCGTCATCATCGGCGGCGGCAATTCCGCCGGTCAAGCCGCCATGTTCCTCAGCCGCTACGCCCGCTGCGTCCGAGTGCTGGTACGAGGTGCCTCGCTCGCCGCCTCGATGTCGAGCTACCTCACCAGTCGGCTGGAAGCCGATCGGGGCATCACGATCGAGTACAACTGTGAGGTCACGGCGCTGGAGGGTGGCGAGCATCTGGAAGGCCTCACCATCCGCAATGCCGAGACCGGGCAGTCGCGCAAGGTTGTGACGCGGGCGCTATTCATCATGGTGGGCGCGGCGCCGAACACCGAATGGCTCTCGGGTCTGGTGAAGCTCGACGACAAAGGGTTCGTCATCACCGGCGTCGGCTCGCCGGGTTCGCCGTTCGCGACGTCCTATCCCGGCATTTTTGCCGTCGGCGACGTGCGCGCCGGGTCGGTCAAGCGGGTAGCCTCGGCAGTGGGCGAAGGCTCCGTTGTGATCTCCAAGGTCTGGGAGCACGTCAATCAGAAGGCGACATGAGCCCGTAGGCCCCTGCCCCCCTCCAGTCAGCTAGTTGATATCGCTGTTGACGAACCCTATCTTCTTCAGGCCGCGATGCTGTAAATCCGCCAAGGTTTGCGCCACGATTTCGTACTTGGAGAATTTGTCGACCGTGATGTGCACTTCGGGCTGCGGACTCTTGGTGGCTTCTTGACTGATATAGCCCTGCAGCGTCGGCGCGATCCACCGGCGTCTTGTTCCACAGCAAGGTGCCATCGAAGTCTATCGACAAATCAATCACCTCGGGACGCGTGGGCGGCGGTTCGTGTGCCGAGGGATTGTCGATCTTGACCGCATGAGTCTGGCTCGGAATCGTGATGATGAAAATGATCAGCAACACCAACATCACGTCGATCAACGGCGTCATGTTGATATCGGAATAGGACTTACCTTCGTTGCTGCTTACAGCCATGGCCATGGGGTGTCCTCCTTGTAAGCCTAGATATCCGGATAACCCGTGCTCGTCATCGACTTGCCATTATCCTACACCCTATGTAGACTTACTACTATGGGTAAAAAAGACTACGAATGTCCGGATGTCGCTGCAGACGCTTCGGGTGTTGGAAGTTTTCTTGGAGAACCCGACCGAGCAGTTGGCGGGCGCGGAAGTGCACCAACGCTGCGGTATTGCATCGGGAACCTTGTATCCGATCCTTCTCCGACTCGAATCGGCGGGTTGGTTTGTCAGCCAGTGGGAATCCATCGATCCTTCGAGCGCGGGACGGCCGCGCCGTCGGCTGTATCGGCTGACTTCGACGGGTCTGAGACGTGCCAGTGAAGTGTTCGCAAGCTTTAACCGAGGAGTACTCGCATGAGCCAGCGTGACGACGATCGGGGCAGCCAGCCTCAAATGGCCGTGACTCATTGGTTGATTCATCAGGCGGCTCATCGAGCGCCGGTACCCCTGTCCTCGAGGCTTGAAGAGGAGTGGCTCGCGGATTTGGAGTCGCGACCCTCCGCGCTGTCGCAGACTGCGCTTCGCAATAGGTTGCCTTTGGGCGAGCGTCCTGATTGTTCGCGACTATCCAAAAGATCGAGTCGCCGCGGCGAGTGCGGTGGCGTCGGCGACGGGCAACGTGACACTGACTGATCGAGACTTCGGCTACCTCTCACTCCGATCCGCCACGCTATTTCTCATCGCAGGGCTTCATGCGGCCCTCCTGTACGGATTGATCACCACCTTTGCCCCCACGCACGCAGTCTCGACCCCGCCCAATTTGCAAAATCAAGTGGTGGATCGAGTGCCGGACAAGTTGCCGCCGCCCGCCGTGCCGCCCTTGGACTTGAAGCGACCGATGATTGACGTCCGGAAATTGGTTGATGTCGTTCCACCGAACATAGATGTCGAAACGGACGTGACGGCGGCAGTCGTTGAGGCACCACACTCCTTAGCGCCACCGCTCCCGCCGGTAACTACGGCTCATGTGGTCCAGGAAGTGGCCGGAGGGCCCGGCGTTGGATTTCCGGACACGGCGGATTTTTATCCAGCGCTCTCGATGCGTTCGGGTGAACAAGGACTCTCCACGGTCAGAGTTTGCGTCGATCCGAAGGGCAAACTCTCCTCCCAGCCCACGATTGCACAGAGCAGCGGATTCGCGCGACTCGACCAAGGGGCGCTTAAATTGGCGCAAGCTGGATCGGGGCACTACCGCGCGACGACCGAAGACGGCCTGCCCGTGGCTTCGTGCTATTTCGTCGGGATTCGGTTTCAGCTGAAGAATTAGCGGCCTCTAAGCCGCGAGCATGTTGAGGCGAGCTAAGCCGTGAGTGCTTCCGTGCGAAGAACCATGAGCACGCTGTCGGCTCAGGTTCCCGAGGTTATCGCGCCATGAACGATCGCGAGTTCATCAAAGTATGCGTAGCCCCCTGACATGGACCCCGTCGGCAGTACCCGCAACGAAACCGTTTAGGAGGATCCCCCGTGGAAATAAAGCGTAGCGGCTCGCAGCCATCGTCAAAAGGGCCCGCCCAATACTTCACCGATAGTGTTCGGATCGACCCGCTGTTCGAACCCCCGATGCCGGCGCGTACCCCGGGGTGCAACCGTGACATTCGAACCCGGCGCGCGCACTGCATGGCACACCCATCCGCTCGGCCAAATCTTGATCATTACGCCGGCTGCGGATGGACTCAATGCTGGGGCGAACCCCGGGAGGAGATCCGACCGGGCGATGTGGTCTGTTGTCCGCCCGGCAAGAAACATTGGCATGGCGCGACCGCCACGACCGCAATGTCGCACATCGCTATCGTGGAAAAGCTTGATGGGAAAGGCGTTGATTGGTTGGAACAGGTCAGTGACGAGCAATACCTGGACAAGTGAGGGGCGCAATCCACTCCGGTCACCGCGGGCTGCTTGCAGCAACGGCCGCCTCATACCAATCCCAAGGTTGAGTCGCGCGTGCGTTCTCGACGAGATATACCCGTCGCGTGAACGAAGGTGCTCCCTCGACTCGCTGCAGGCGACCTGAGGAAATGAGGGGGCTCACCAGGCGCGAGGGCAGATAGCCTTTCGACTCGGTTCGTAGCAGGTATTCGAGCGCCCAATCAGAGGCAGCGATCGTCACCGGCGAGGGTCGCGCCTCGGGAAACGCCTCGGCATGCTGGCGTCGAAATTTCTCGCCGTGGTCGACGTAGATATAGCCCGAGTCGAGTGTCGCGGATCGATCGCGGCCCGCCGAGACTAAGAGGAGTTCATCCTCGAGCAGCAATCGGCTGGTGTACTCCTCGTCCGGGTGCGGAACATAGCCGAACGCGATGTCGATCAATCCCATCTCCAACCAGCGCTCGAGCTGACGCTGCTCCCCCGGCCACATGGCGGTCGCGATGCCCGGCGCGTGTGCGCGCACATAATCGAGAAAGCGACTGCCGACATCGCGCCACAGGTCAAACTCGAGCCCGACGTTACAGACTCCCTCCAAGCCCGGCGGTAGCGCGATCTCATAGCGCGCCTGCCGCCACACCTGAGTCATCAGTTCGGCATAGCGCTGGAATTTGAAACCCGCTGAGGTCAGGGCGGCGCCCGATTTCCGGCGATGCAAGAGCTTCTGACCGAGCTTCTCTTCTAGAGCGCTGATTCGCGCCGTCACCGTCGAGGGGGTGACGTGCAGATGGTGAGCCGCTGCGACCAGGCTCTGAGTCCTGATCACCTCAAGAAACGTCGTGAGTTCCTCAAAGCCCATAATTCGATAATACCGAATTAAATGCCGAAAATATTTCGCTTTTCAATATTACTTGCTTCTGGCACCGTCCGAACTCGCGATACGGAGGTTCGATGCAGTTCAACAATTTCCTCGGGGCCTATTACCGGGACACCCGCCAGGGCGGCGATCGGCTCTATGCCGACATGCTCGCCCAGGCGAAGCGGGTCGAGCGGCTCGGCTTTCGCGGCGTCACGATCCCCGAGCACCACTTGATCAACATCCTGTTGATTCCCGACCCCCTGCAGTTCGCGGTCAAGGTCGCATCCGTCACGAAGCATCTGGAAGTCGTCACCTCGGTGTGCCAATTGCCACTGCACGACATGCGCATCTTTGCCGGCCAAGTCGTCCAAGCGGACATCCTCTGCGAAGGCCGGCTCGTGCTCGGTGTCGGCCGCGGCGCTTTCGCTTACGAGCTCGCCCGCATGGGTAAGCCGATCGAGGAATCGCGCGAACGGTTCGATGAGTCGCTCAATGTACTGATGGCTCTTTTAGCGCGCGAGAATGTCTGCTGGGACGGCAAGTATTATCAGTTTGAGCCGATCACGGTCATGCCGCGACCGCGTGCGACGGGTTCGCCGGCGATCATGGTTGCGGCGCTCGGCGCCGAGTCGATCGAGGCCTCGGCACGCCGCGGATTTCACATCCAGACGACCCCCCTCAACGCAAGCGTCGAGAAAATGCGCGAGCAAGTGGATGCGTTCAACCGCGGGAAGGCGGCCTGTGGGGAGTCCGGCCGCGATCTTCGCTTGGCGGTGATGCGCATGTGTTGTGTCGCAAAGGACGACGCCGATGCCCGCCGCAAGCTCGATCTCGCCTACGACTACTATGGCCGGTTTCACAACGTCTTCACAGGCCCTGGTATTGTTGAGCAAGGGTCGATCAAGCCGCTGCCGCTGAAGCAGTCGAAAGACGAACTTCGGCAGAGCCTGCTCATCTGTACGGCGTCCGAAATGGTTGATCGCCTGAAAGCCTACGAGGAGCTCGGCGTGAACGAACTGATCATCAACGGCAACATAGGTCACGAAAACGAAGAATCGCTCGACGCGCTGGAACGGTTCGCTTCGGACGTGATGCCCCATTTCTCGACAACCCCTGCGAACTCGCCGCTCGAAGCGACCGGAACATGACGCGTGCATCCAGTCGCGTATCGCGCCGCTTCCCCACTTGAGGTCAATCGATGCCCATTATTCGAGTTGAAATGTTCAAAGGACGCAGCCGTGAGCAGAAGCGCTCGCTCGTCCGCGAGCTCACCGAAACTTTCGTGCGTGTCGCGGGCGGCAAGCCCGAATCGGTGACAATCATCCTTCAAGACGTTGACAAAGAGGACTGGGCGGCCGCCGGTGCGTTGATGGTCGACAAATATCCGGACTGACAATGACCACACCGGTTCAGTCGGCTTACTCGGTCGAAGGCAGCGGTCCTCCCGTGATTCTCATTCATGGGATCGGCGCGTCGCGCCATAGTTGGGACGGACTGATTCGACATCTTAAGTCGGATTTTCGCTGCGTGAGCTACGACCTGCGCGGGCATGGGCGCTCGCCGTCACCCAAGCCGCCGTATTCCCTCGATGATCTGGTGGAGGATCTGGAGGCGCTACGTCGGGAACTGAATATCGAGAAGGCGCATTTCGCGGGTCACTCGCTGGGCGGGATGATCGGGCCCGCCTACGCTCGGCGCTACCCCGACCGCGTGCTGTCGCTCGGTTTGTATAGTACGGCTGCCTTCCGAACGGCGGACGACAGTGCGAAGGTCCGGGGCGTCGTCGCGGCGATGCGCGCCCAGGGTATCCCGAAAGTGCTTGCGACACTCAAGGAGCGCTGGTTTACCCCAGAGTTTGCGGCTCGCTCACCCGAAGTGATCGAACGGCGCATGCAGCAGGTGATCGATACGGACGCAGACGTGTTCCTCAGCGTCTTCGACATCTATGCCGAGACGGAAATGGCACCCTGGATCGGTGAGATCCGGCATCCCAGTCTCGTTCTGACCGGCGAGAATGACGGCGGCTGCAATCCGCGTCTGAATACGCAGATCGCCGCTTCGATGCCGAATGCGGAGCTCGTGATCCTGCCCGTACTGCGCCACGCGATCCTTCTCGAGGCACCCAATGCTGTGGCCCAACCCGTGCTCGGGTTTCTGCGCCGTCAGGCCCACAGTTGACTTCACCGGGCGCCGCACCTCTCCTACTTTGGCTGTCGCCTGCGCTCCTCGCGCTCCTGCTCTACGGCTTAGGGCAGGGATTCGTGAAGATGTGGATCACGGAAGTGCCACCCGCGCGCTTCTGTCTCTACTTCGCCTGCGCGCGCGCGGTGGTGATGGGTTGCTATTTCTTCGCAAACCCGCATACCGACGGTGTTCGCGGCGGAAAGCCGCCACGTGCTGATGATCGGCGTACTGGCTTACCTGCTCGACGGCGCCGGCTGGATCATGTACTTCCAATCGATCATCGCGGGCCCGATCACGATCGTGGGAACGCTCTCCGCCGCCTATCCCGCGCTCACCATCCTATTCGCGCACTGGTTTCTCGGGGAGACGCTCGAGTCCGATCCAGTACGGCGCCGTGGCCCTGGTAATCGGCGGTTGCGTTGGCCTCGCCTACCAACCGGCTGACGCCGCGAACAAAGTGACCGGGCGGGCCTGGATTCTGCTGGCGTTTTCGGCTCTGGTGCTCTGGGGCGGCTCTCAAACGATTATCAAGTACGATTACGGTCTGGGCGCCACCGATGCAAATATGGCGCTCTACAGCATGATCGGTGCGCTGCTCACGCTGGGTGTCTATGGCTTTTGGAAAGGACGAGCCGGTACCCATTCCGTCGCCGAGTGGACGCGCTCGTTCCTACCGATGGGCATGTTGGCGTCGGGTGACTTGGGTGTGCTCATCGCGAGTCGCTACGGCAAGATCTCGATCGTGACACCGTTGACCGGCGCCTACCCGTTGGTCACCCTCGCCTTCGCGGCGCTCGTGTTGCGCGAGCGGATCATGCTGCTGCAATGGGTTTGCATCGCGGCGATTCTGGTCGGCATGTTCTTGTGTACTTCCTAGAACGGAGTTCCACTTACTCGACGAATAGGCAGTCTTCGGCGCTTAATGCAAACCTAAACTCCGACCCTCGTTACTTTGGACGCGTTGTCGACTCCACGGGGCTACTATGTCTGGGACACCTTTGACATCGGGTAACCGAGTGCGACCAAGATGAAACTTGATCGAGGCATACTCGCCGCACTCAGTGCTGCCGTGCTGTTCGGCCTCAGCACGCCAATTGCAAAGCGTCTACTCGGCGAGATATCTCCGCTATTGCTGGCAGGAATTCTATATGCGGGCTCAGGTATCGGCCTCGGCGTCCTGTTGGCGGCACGCGCGATCGGTCCGGGACGCGCGAGTATCGCCCGGCCGCGTGGCGTCGATCTGCTTTGGCTCGTGGGCGCGATCGCATTTGGAGGTGCCCTCGGCCCGTACCTGCTCATGTACGGTCTTCAAACGAGCGACTCCGCCTCGGCCTCCCTGATCTTGAACTTAGAGGGCGTATTTACCGCCCTGCTCGCGTGGATTGTGTTCAAAGAGCATTTCGACCGCCGAATCGCAGCCGGGATGGCGCTGATCGTCGCCGGCGGCGTGATCCTATCGGCGGGCTCCGCGCTCCGAGCGGGAGGCATAGTCGGGCCCTTGGCCATCGCTGCCGCCTGCCTCGCGTGGGCTATCGACAACAACCTGACACGCAAGGTCTCAGGCAACGACGCCATGTTAATCGCCTGCGTTAAAGGGATCGTGGCAGGTTCTATCAGCATTCTTCTCGCGCTGAGTTCCGGTGCGCAGCTGCCGGCGATCGAGACGGTGCTTCGGGCCGGAGTTCTCGGCTTCATAGGGTACGGCTTGAGCCTGACGCTCTTCGTCATTGCGCTGCGCAATCTGGGTTCGGCGCGGACTGGTGCTTACTTCTCGCTCGCGCCCTTCATCGGCGCCGCGCTGGCGCTCGCCTGGGGCGCACCATGGACGGTAACCTTGGTGTTGGCCGCGCTTTTTATGGGAGCAGGTGTCTGGTTGCACGTCACTGAAAATCACGCACATCGGCATCGGCATTCATGCCTGGTGCACGAGCACTCGCATGTCCACGATGAGCATCATCGACACCGTCACGCAGACGGTATCAACAGTAATGAACCGCACTCCCACGTGCATGAACACGACCCGATCGAGCATACCCATCGGCACTACCCCGATGCCCACCACCGGCACGAGCACTAGCGAGCGGCCCATGCGCGGGTAATACCAGTCGTCGAAGCTTCACTTGGTATTGTCGGTAAACTTCGCGACACGCTGCGCCGCATCGGGCGCAAGCCCCTCGTTTTTGAACATTTCCAGACCGTGCGCCTCCTGCAGGCTCAAGCCGTCGACTTCTATCAAGGCGCGCTTGTTAACTTGATTGGCATACCAGGAGTTTTTCAAAATATCATCGGCCAAGGATTGAAGCTCAGCGTCGAAGCGATCGTCGGGGAAGCAGAAATTGGCCAGATGCATCGCCTCGGCTTGCCGTCCCGAATAGGACCTGCACGACAGCATCATCTCGGCCGCCTTCACCGTGCCGATGCGGTGCGGAAGGCGCAGGCTCAAACCCCAGACTGGCGTCAAACCCCAGCGTGCATAGACGTCCGAGAACTGCGCGGTTTCTGAGGCGACGATGAGATCCGCCGCCAAGGCGAGCTCCATGGCTCCCGTGGAGCAGTGACCGCGTACGGCGGAAATGACCGGCTGCGGTAGATTGGCGATCTTGCGGATCACCTCGGAATGAAAGTGAGGCTTGGCGTGCGCCTTCACGTGCTCGAGTACTTCGTGCATGTCATAGCCGGCCGAGAAGTGCTCACCGGCGCCTCGCAAGATCACGAGGCCGATCTGCTTCGTTAGGCGTGCGATGCGGTCCACGTGGTGCGCGAGCTCCTCGAACATATCCCGGGACAGCGCATTTAATTTATCCGGTCGATTCAAGGTGAGCGTTGCCACCCCGGCGCTGTCCTCACGTTGAACCAGATTGCTCATAGCGAGGCTCCTCCTTACGGTTCCACCACCCGCCCCCAACCGCCTGAAACAAGCCCGCGGTGTCTGCATATCGATTGGCTTGCGCTTGAACGAAGGCGAGTTCCGCTTGTTGGTAGGCCAATTCCGCGTTCAGTACCGCGACCAACGGGATCGACCCCAACTCCCGCTGGCGCATGTTGAGCTCGAACGTCTTTTTGGCGGCCCGCTCGGTCTCGGCCGTGGCCCGCAGCGCCTCGGCGTCTGCCGCCAGCGCATGCAGCGTATCGGCTATGTTCTGACAGGCCAGCAACACGGCGCTGCGATACTGCGCACCCGCCTGATCCAGGGCGGCGTCAGCCGCGCGTTTCTTGTGCAGCAAAGCGCCCGCGTCGAAGAGAGTCTCGGTGAGCGAAGCCCCGGCGTCCCAAAACTCCGTATACCGCGAGAAGAGGCTCTGCAATTTGAGCGCGCTCGATCCCAGATCCCCGTTGATCGTGAACTGCGGCAACATGTTGGCGATCGCGACGCCCACCGCCGCCGAGGCCACATGCAGATTCTCCTCGGCGAGCCGCACATCGGGCCGTTGCTCGATCAGGTTCGAGGGCAGACTGACCGGAAGATCGGTCGGCAGCGTGAGATCGGCGAGTTGAAAGGTCTCGGCGGGTTCCTCCGAGGGGAGCCGACCCAGCAGCGCGGTCAGCGCGTCGCGCGTTTGTTGCAATTGTTTCTGCAGGGGCGGAAGGGTCTGAGCGGTCTGGGCTTCCAGGGATTGTTGGGCTAAAACGTCGAGATCACTGACGGTGCCGAGCAGGCGTTGCTTCTGAACTTTATCGGTCAACTGATGCTGCAACTCCAAAAGTCGCTTGGTTGCCGCAATCTGGCCCCGGAGTGAAGCTTCCTGCACGGCGGTTGCGACCACGTTGCTACTCAGCGTCAGATACGTCGCCTCGAGCTGGAAACGGGCGCTGGCTTCTTGGGCCTTGGTCATCTCGACGGCCCGGCGCGTGGCACCCCAAATATCGGGCGTGTAGCTCAACGTAAGCTGCGCGGTGAAAAGCGTATAGACGTTACTCGACGCCACCGTGGGACTCGTCAGCGTCGCCGCAGGAAATTCGGAGCGGTCGCCCGTGACGCCCCCCTGGATATTGGGGAAAAATCCGGTGCGTTGGGCCAAATAGAGCTCGTGCGCTTGGCGCAACGCCGCTTGTGCGGCACCGACATCGGGATTCGCTTTCAGCGCCTGCTCGACCAGTAGATTGAGCGAGGGGGATTGGAACAATGTCCACCATTCGCTCGGGATGTCCATGCCGGCGACAAAGCGCTGTGGGTCGCCGCCCACGCTCTCTGCCGAGGCCGTTTGGCCTGCGATCGGGGCGGTGCCGTAGGTCGTCGCCTTCGGTGCCGTGGGCCGTTTGAAATTGGGCCCGACTGCACAGGCAGTGAGAACCGCAATGAGTAGGCCGCATGCGACGAGCGTACGCATTAAAGGCCCCACCGCGGCTGACCGTGGCGCTGCTCGGCCCAGTGTTCGATGACGTGATACATCGACGGTATGACGAACAACGTGAGCAAGGTCGCGATGGCGAGTCCGCCGACCACCACCGTGGCGATGCCCCGCTGCACGTCGCTCCCGACCCCCGTATGGATGGCGGCGGGCAGCATCCCTAAGGTGGCGACGGTGGCGGTCATGAGGACCGGCCGTAGGCGCTCAGTCGCGCCGGTCATGATCGCCTCGTGCAGATCGAGCCCCGATTTTCGCATGCGATTCAAGTTCGACACCATGATGATGCCGTTTTGGACCGCCACTCCGAAAAGCGCGATGAAGCCGACGCCGCTCGCAACATTGAGATTTTGACCGGTGACGTGCAGAGAGATGAGGCCGCCCAACGTCGCAAGAGGTACCACGCCCAAAATCAGCGCCGCCTGTCGGAAGGATTTGAGGCCCACGGTGAGAAACAGCAGCATCATGCCCATGACCAGCCCGAGTATCACCAAGAGGCGCGCTTCCGCCCGGCGCTGGTTCTCGAACTGCCCTCCCCACTCGAGCCTGATCCTGCTCTTGTCGAAATGCACCTGCGCGTCGATCTTTCTCTGCGCCTCCTCGAGGTAAGTGGTGAGATCCCGATCTCGGTTGTCGATCCGGATCGTGAGATTGCGTTGCCCGTTCTCGCGCGTGACCGTGCTCTCGCCGGTGCGGGCTCGAACATCGGCGAGCTGCGAGAGCGGCACCTGCGCCCCGCTCGCGGTATGGACGAGGAGATTGCCCAATGCCTCGGGTGAATTCCGATCGTCGCGGGTGAACCTCACCGTCAGAGGATAGGTGCGCTCGCCGACATAGACGGTCGAGACCGGCGCCTGGCCCACCCCGGTCTGGATGACGTTCTGCACGTCGGTCATGTTCACCCCATAACGCGCCGCCTTTTCGCGATCCAGACTGATTTCCATTTGCGGGATCGGGGGTTCCTGGAAGAGCGAGGCGCTCGAGGTGCCCTGGATGGTATACAGGATCTGCACGATTTGGCTGCCGACGCTGCGCAACTCGTTCAGATCATCACCGTAAATCTTGATCACGAGCGGACTGTGCGCACCGCCGATCATGTCGTTGACACCGTCGATGATGGGCTGGCTGATGCCCACGGAATACCCCGGTAAATCCCTCGCAAGTCCGGTCGCCAGCTTGTCGAGGAACTGCTTTTTCGACTCGGAATGCGGCCAGGTGTCGTAGTCCGTGAGGCCGACCGGTGCCTCGATATGCGACATCGTCCAAGAGTCGGTACCGTCATCGTTCCGCCCCGTTTGCGTCACGACGTAAGACACCTCGGGATACTTCAGGATGGCTCGACGCAGATCGCTCGCCATGTCGCTCGCCTTGTCCAAGGCCAGACCCGTCGGCATTTGGACTTGCAGCCAGAGCGCCCCCTCATCGAGATCCGGCAGGAAATCCCGCCCGACGGTCGCGCCCAATCCGACCACCGCCAACAGCGCGAAGATCGTGACCCCATAAATGATGCGCGGCTGCTCGAGACATGCCGCAAGCAGGCGGTCATACCAGACCGTCAGCCGCTCGAGCCAGTGGTTGTGATAGACGGCGCCGGGTTTGCGAAACGCCATGTACGCAAGCCCCGGAACCAATGCCATGGTCGTGAGGAGTGCACCGAACAGGGCGTAGCCCATGGTGTAGGCCATCGGCGTGAACAGCTTGGCTTCCGCCCGCTCGAACGAGAACATCGGCAAGTAAGCCGTGATGATGATGAGGCTTGCGAAAAAGATCGGCCGGGTCACCTGCAGGGTCGCGGCTTTGGCCTCGTCTTCACTCAAGACCTCGTTCGGAAGCGCCTCGCGGCGACGCAGCACCGACTCGGTGACCACAATGGCCCCGTCCACCAGGATGCCGAAGTCGATCGCACCCAGCGAGAGCAGGTTTGCGGATACGTGGGTGAGATTGAGGAGCGAGAACACCGACACGAGTGCCAGGGGAATCGTTACCGCCACGACCAGGGCGCTGCGTGGACTGCCGAGGAAGAGAATCAGAATGAGGAAGACGAGTCCGATCCCCTCGAGGATGGTCTGGCCGACCTTATGGACGGTGGCTCGAACGAGGTTGTCGCGGTCGATGTACGGGACGATCCTCACCCCGTCCTTTGCCAGAATGCCGTTGAGCTCCTTCACCTTGGCGTGTACGCCGCGCAGGGTCTGCGAAGGATTTTGATACTTGAGCATGAGCACGATGCCTTCGATCGTGTCCGGATTGTTGTCCTTGCCCAAGATTCCTTCGCGCTCCTGATGACTGAGCGTGGTGCGCCCCAGGTCCCGCACCAAGACCGGTGTACCGTTCACCTGCGTGACGACGATCGAGCCGATCTGATCCAGCGTGCGAATCAGGCCCACACCGCGAATCACGTAGCTCTGATCACCTCGGGAAACCCGCCCACCGCCCGCATTCGTGTTGTTGCTATTGATGGCCGTCATGACATCCGTGATCCCTAAGCCGTAATGCTCGAGCTGCTTGGGATCGAGATCGAGCTGGTATTCGGTGGTGAGACCGCCAAAATTGACGTCATCGACCACGCCGGGAACGGACTTGAGGGCCGGAATCACCTTCCAGCGCTGAATCTCCGATAGCTCCTGAAGGTTCTTGCTGTCCGACTCCAAGGTGTAGCGATAAATCTCCCCGCCCGGCCCGGATACGGGGTCGGTGGACGGCGAGGCGCCGGCCGGGAGGGTCGCCTGACTGATGCGCTCGTCGAGACGCTGCCTTACCCAATAGTCGTCATAACCATCGCGAAACAGCACCGTGATGAGCGAAAGCCCGAACGTGCTCTGCGAGCGCATCAGAATCATGCCGGGCGTGCCGTTAATCGCCCGCTCGAGCGGCACCGTGATGAGCTGCTCGACCTCCTCGGCCGCAAGTCCCGGAATTTGCGTGGTGACTTGGGAGGCGACATCTCCCAGCTCCGGATACGCCTCGACCGACAAAGTCTCCCAGGCGTAGATGCCGAAAATACCGAGCAGTACCGCGAGCACGATGACCGCAATGCGCTGATGCAAGCAAAAGGCGACGAATCGATCAATCATTGAGCAAAATTCCGCCCTTCACCACCACCTGGTCCCCCGGATTGATCCCCGATCGAATGGCGACGGCATCGCCCTCCTCCAGCTGCGGATCGACGGTGCGACGCTCGAACGTCCAGGGAGCCACGGCCACAAAAACCGTGGTTCGATCGTTGTTCATGAGAAGCGCCGAGGCGGGCAGGACGATGCGCGACACCTCCGCTGAGGCGAGCGTCACCGTCGCGAACATGTTGGGCTTAAGAGCGTAGTCGGCGTTGGCGAAGGCAATGCGAACCTTGTTGCGCCGTGTATCGGCATCGACCACGTCGGACACGAACAGCACTTTGCCGCGCAGCACACGGCCTGGATAGGCGACGAGGGTTACCTCGGCGTCCTGGTTCTTTGCAACATCACCGACATATTTCTCCGGCACCATCGCCGTGACCCAGACCGTGCCGAGATCGGCGATGGTCATGATCGACTGGGTGGTGTCGTTGATCAGGGTGCCGGGGGTCACCGCCAGTGCGGTGATGCTGCCCGCGACCGGTGCCGTGACATTGAGGCGCCGGCCGGAGGGCTTGGTCCCTGCGGGGACACCAAGCACCTTCAAGTGCGCCTGGGTCCTGAGATATTCGGCCTCGGCTTGCGCGTAATTGCTCTTCGCCTGGTCCAAGTCCTGGTCGGAGATGGTGCCAATCTTGGATTGCTCTTTTTGTCGCCCGAACGCCTTCTCCGCGAGCCGGAACGCATCCGCGGCCTTGTCGTTATCGTCATACGCTTGGGCGAGATCCGCCGAATCGATGACCGCAAGCAGTTGGCCGCGCACCACCCGCTCGCCCAGCCCGACCTTCAACTCGATCACGCGCCCGCCCAACGCCGGCAGCACCGTGGCCGTGCGGGCGGGGTTCGACTCCACCAGCCCCGGTAACACCAATTTGGGAACTACCTGCTGGGCCTGCGCCGGTATCACGCTCAAGCGCGCACGCAGGGCGGAACCTTCGGGCACGAGGATCCTTTCTCCTTGCCGGGTCATCAAATCCGGTTGCGCTGAGCCGCTTGCGGACCCTCTGAATAGGCCGAATCCATGGGTGAAAATGCCGACGAGGAAGAGCACGCCCAGGATGATGCCGCCCCAAAGAAAAGCGCCGCCGCGTCTTGAAGGCTGATGATCGTGTATCGGCATGAGGAATCCCTGGAGGCGGCCGAACGGTTCTGTTGCGACACTGGTTGGAGACGTGAACTGCGCGTTGTGGACGGCCGATGGTCGCACCGCTCCTTGTGGCAGATTATTATATGTCTTCCCTTATCCTGTCTAGGGGGATAGGATAAAGAAGATGCAAAAATTCTTCCCGCAGATTGCCGCCCGCCTGAAACGGGCGGAAGGTCACCTCGCCAGCGTCATCGAGATGTTGGAGGCGAATCGGCCGTGCCTGGATCTTGCGCAACAGCTACATGCCGTAGAAAAAGCCATCGGCAACGCGAAGAAGGAGTTGATCAAAGATCACATCTCGCATTGCATGGAAGAGACCTCGACCGCCCTACCCCGCGAGTTCAAGACACTCATCAAAGAATTTCAGACGTTCACGAAGTATCTGTGACTCTTCGCTGCTGGCAATGGTGACCAATACCTTCGGGATCCTTCCCGAACCCGACCTGGGCGGTTCCCGGAAGCCATTCTGAACGACGCTAACGTGGCGCGAGCGGGTACGGACCGGTCTACCGGAGTTCAGCCCGGAGCGAGTTAAGATTTGTGGATTGTCCCTGGGAAAGCAATCGGCTTCACTTTAGGAATTAAGACTTTTTGAATCGGCAAGGCTTAAAGGCTACGTGTTTTCATAGATCCTTGCAGCCCGCTACCCAAATGGATTGATTAGCCGCGCGCCGGTCGGCCCGAAGTGATCGGTATTTCGGGTCACCACCGTGAGATCGTGAATGAGCGCGGTCGCTGCGATTTGCTTGTCGAGCGGATTCTCAGGATTTGGTACCCGCAATCGCCCCCAGACGTGTGCCGTCTCCTCGTCGAAGGACAAAATCGACTCGGCATAGAGGGTCGTCACCTGTTTAAGCCACCGGCTGAGACGCTTTGCTTGAGCATCATCCCCGCGATGTCGGATTCGCTCAACGCCCTGCCGTAGCTCTCCGATCGTGACGACCGACAGATAAACATCGACTGATTCGCGAATAGCGTCCGCGAAAAAAGCCCGCACACCGGGGTTGGCCTTCTCGCCTTTACGGATCTCGCTGATGACATCCGTATCAACCAGGTACACATCAACCCCGTTTGTCGGTCTGGTCGCGTCCGAAATCGGTGTCCTCGCCGACGTTGGGAATCGCTGCGAGAACGTCCGCCAAGTGTCGCCGTTTTGGACCCCGCAGGGCCGATTTGAGGATTTCGCGATGCTCCTGTTCCGCACTGCGATTGCGTTTGGCCGCCCGTTGCTTAAGCGCCTTGACCAGATCTGCCGACAGGTCACGTACGATGAGCTGTGCCATTGAAGCCTCCGCTGTCGTCGAATTAGATAATTTTACAGCTTTTTCTGGCCGGATGATAGCATTGATAGCAGTCGTAGCGCAGGAGACGACTATACGTCGTCCCGCTGATCCTATTACGGAACCATGGACTCGGTTATGTGCAAGAGCACGGGTCGGAATCCAAAAGTCCCCCCACTTGCGGGTTTGTCTCGACGAGTCCCAGCCGAATCGGTCACGCTTACACCGATCGGACACCAGCTCGCGCCGCCGGTATGAGTCGTACTGGCGCGGCTAGCTCAACTTGAGGACGCAGATTCGGAATCCGCGGTCAGGGTCGCACTGTCAGGGCAAAACGACGCCTGGTTGGATGAGAAGGCCGTGGCCTACCGTTTCCGCGGCGATGGGCACTGTCTCACGATTGCGATCTCCTACGCCGAAGGCACTGGGCGCGCAGCACCGAGGTCGGCGTGCGGCGACCGTCTGACTCAACCTTCAGCTCCCGCGTCTTTGTCGGCGCAGTCCTCTCTCCCCATCCCACCCGACACACAGAAACCGGCATCCCATGCTGATTGCAGAACTCCAAAAACCTGCGTTGGTTATCCTGTAATCGATCGCCCGGTCCCTTGATCTCCACCATGCGATACCGCCGCTCGCCCGGCCAGAATTGCACCAAATCCGGAAACCCGGTGCGATTCTCGACCACATCCCTCACGATCCACTCAAACCACAGCCGCAAATGCGACGCCGGAAAACAATGCAACGCGCACTCGAGGAGCCGCCGGGTCAATAGACCCCAATTGACGAACGGCGCCTGAGTGCCTCGCTTGGCGATGAACCGCCGCCGAATGGTGTCTTTGTAACGGTCCGATTCCAGTTCGGCAAAGCATTCCGCGAATCGCCCGCGTCGCCGCTCATAGAAGTACGGGCTCTCGAGGTCCGCGGGACCATGCTGAAAGTCATGGAAGAACGCGCCGGGTATGGGCGCGAAGATCGCATTCCAGCACAAGAGGCCAAAAAGCGAATTGATCAGCCCGTTCTCGACGTAATGAGCCGTGCAATGAGGCTCCTCTTGGCGGGTCAGGTGATCCCGCACTTGAACTTCCAGCGCCCGGCCGTATGGCGCGACATGGAGCAATAGGTCGAAGGCGGCCACCTGCGGCGGTTCGGCGATCTTCTCGTCGGTGATGCCCAACTTTCGATTTAATCTCGGTAGCATTCGACCTACCTGCTGGCGCTCCGCCTCGCTCTCCGGATTCTCCGCCGCGGCCGCGCAAAGCTCCCGAGCCGCTTGCCACTCGCGCCTGCGTTCGAGAATCCTGGCCGCCCGCATCCGCGATCCGCGATGGCGGCACGACGAGAACAGCGTCAACGCCGAGGCCTCATCCTCCTGTCGCGCATAGGCGTTCGCTGCCTGGAAGAGCAGCCGTTGCCGGTGCTCTTCCAACCAATCACTGTCAGATACCTTCGATGGAATGTCAGCGACAATCGCCGCGACGCCGGCGCCGCCATCCAGTGCCCGCTGACAGCAATACATCTGATAGAACACATCGACGTGCGCTCGGGTACGGAACGGCGCGGAATGCACCGGGACCCTCTCATACGAGCTGATTCCCAAGTCCGCCAGCACAAAC
This sequence comes from uncultured Gammaproteobacteria bacterium, assembly GCA_963766915.1. Classification (GTDB taxonomy): domain Bacteria; phylum Pseudomonadota; class Gammaproteobacteria; order Steroidobacterales; family Steroidobacteraceae; genus Bog-1198. The sequence continues at coordinate 568,518 of CAVYCL010000020.1, read as the reverse complement.
TCCGTCCAGTCTTGATGGAAGTTCCCGAAAAACAGCAGCCGAAATCGCTCGGCAAGCGGCTTCACTGCCGGCCTGAATACCCGATCGTTCAATTGCTTGCACCAACCCCGAAACGGCTGCGGCTCCTGGTATCGCTCACGTAGCGCCTTCAGAAGCTCGAGTTTATTCAACCGCCAGAGCGCTCTGGGCAACGCCAAATGGATGGACAGCTCGGCCTTCGTCAGCAGCCGATGTACCTCAGCCACGTCGAGAACGGGCTCCTCGAGCCACCCAAGGTTAAAGAGAGGCACCGCCGCCGCCACGGCGTCGCCAATTTCCGGATATTCGAGGCGGCTCAATCGAAAGAACATGCCCACCCGCATGATCATCCGCACGAGCAACGCACAGGACGGCTCCGGTAGCGTCTCAAACTGGCTGATGAACTCCCGCTCCTCTTCCGTGAGTAACTCCCAGTAGCGGCTCTCGAGCGATGTCAGCACCGCCCTGAAATTGTTCAGATAGTAAAACGGATCCGCCAGGACCGGTCGCCCTCCCCGGCCTGTTTTCAACTCTACAGCTCTGCGCGCCATGAGCAGGATTCTCACGTCTCCCATTGCGAGACGTCCATCCAGTATTCCGGCGCGGACACTACTGTATGCGACGGCAGCCTCTTGGCTCTCTGGACGGGCCGCGCTTGGTGCTCACGCATCACCCCTGCAGAACTATTACGCGAATGCCACTCATCGAGGAACGTCGGGCAACATAAAATGCGTAGGATCCCATGACACTTGGGATATTGCCGGAAACCCCTGAATGCTCGGCCGGCGTGCTGGCCGCATGCGTCGCACGCAATGGCCCATCTCTCATCATCCATGGGGCCCCTCGCGAGCCCCGGTTCTTTGCTCCCCGGTACGTCCGACCTTGCGCGCCGGCGTTAAGCGAAACTTATATGAGGTTAAGAACCTTGCAACCCGCGCGGCCCGCCTCTCGGGCATCGTCCAACAACCACGCAAGGTGGCTGGAAACAGTGAGGAATCCGCCATGTTGACTTATCGAAGGTTTCACATCGTCGCGGTGGCGTTAGTCACCACTCTCGCGCTGTCGCCCATCGGGCCTATAAGAGCCGCCACGCTGGTCCCTGAAGCATCATCGGTTACCGTCCGCTTCCGCAGCGCGGATCTCGACACGCCGCGGGGCGTCGCCGGCTTGTACCGGCGCATACGAACGGCGGCGAAAGCCGTCTGCGGCCAACCGGACGATGCGATGTTGTTGGACAACCAGCTCTGGAACGACTGTGTCGATCGGGCAATCGCCGGCGCGGTGGCCGACGTGCATAGCAGCAGCTTAAGTGCCTATCATCGACTTCAGATTCGGGGAAGGAAGCCGCTTTTGCAGGAAGCACCCGAGCATTTAGCGGCGCGTGGGGCTGCCGCTCCGTGAGATTGCGCCCGGCGGCGTCTCGTGTGACTTCCGTTCCGCCGGATTGACCAAAACCTTAAGCCCAACGCAAAGGGACTCTGACTCACTGCTCCTGGCCTGGCCCCGGGGCCTACGCAGTGCTGCTTCGCGTTTGCTTCGATTGCAGGCAGCCCCGCGACGATGTGAGCCGAGCGCGACGCTGCGGCTGTAGCGCTCAGTCTCCAAGGCGATGCGTTTATAACCGACGCAGAGCGGCGCGGCCTCACCGCGGCTCAGTCGGCGGGTGCCTTACGATTGGTGAATCGGGCATTACCCAACCCCGTACCAATCGTCATGACGCCCCAGTGCTTGACGTCCTTCATAAACGGCACTTCACTCAGCCCTTGCACCACTGCATCGTTGTGCATTAACGGAATCATTTCGTGACCATCAATTTCGGGTATCGCGTCACGCAGCAGCGCGGGCAGGTTAAAACTCTTGTGTTCCCAGTCACCGGGTAGATTTTGGCTGCCCTTCTCGATTGATCCATCCTCGCGAATGCGACCGGGACACCCGATGCCGATGAACGGCGCAAGCTGGGCTTTGCCCTTATCTGCGCGCTTGATCATGGCCTTGAGCATCGCCACCAAGCCCTCGACCGCCCCCTCCCGATCAGGGCTATCGTCGGCGTGGCGCCATAGCTCGGACTCAATCACTCTGCTCTTCGATAGATCGCTGGCCTTGCGCGCATTGAGTTCTACGATACCGACTCGGATATTCGACCCACCGATGTCGACGGCAAGAATCGCGTCATGACCGGAGAACATCCAAGACGGCGCCAAGTGGACGCATCCGATCAGACCGGCCTCGTCGGGATCATGGCGAATCGCGACGAGCTCGACAGGCAGCTCCTTCGCCTTAAGTAGCACGGCCGTACGTCCAATCGCCAATTCGCCGATCCGACTCGCGCGCAGTCCTCCGCCGACGACAATGCGCTCGGTCCCTTTCCATGCTTTCAGATGCATGAATTGGCCAATGACTTGGGCAAATTCGGTTGCGAATTCCTCGATGGTGCCGAGGACCAAGCCCGCCGCCTCTGCATCGCCCTCAACCAGCAGCCGATCGAGCTGCTTCTTGCTGATCTCTGAGCTTGCCACATCGCCGATGGGATCTTCATCGAGTTTTCGAACTTGCTCGCGCGCGGATTCCAAGATTGCGCGAAACGCTCGGCCGCTCGCACGGTCGCCGACAAACCCTTCCTGATCGGTAATTTCGGCATTGTAGGCGTCGATGTCGACCGAGGTCAGGCGGGATGCGCCGTGAGCGACGAGCTTCGTCGGCGGTTCTTGTTTAGAGGCCACAAAAAATCCGTTGTCGCCGGGGAATTAGCACATCATCGCCCACTGCTAGGAACATTCCTCTCTCCCTAATACCAGGAGTGTGCCTGATCCGTGTGGTCCTGTCGCGGAGCAGAAACACACACTCCGAACCGCAGATCGCGCAGGCCGAAATCTTGATAATGGCGTCACGGGGATGTTGAATCGTTGGATCGGCCACGGTATCGACACGAACGTCGCCGTGACCATGCCAGCACAATGCGCGCATATTAGTTCCTAAAGTTAATCTGTGGAGGTACAACCGTCTGCGGATGGGCAGGCCTCCGGACAGGTTACGCGCCGTGCATGCCACGGGTAGGGGGGAGTTCGCCCGTCCCGGTGCGGGATTACGCGCGAAGCTTCGTAAGATAGGAGGGTTTTTCGAGCCGCGATCCGTCGATCGAGCTGAGCCGATACGTCATGTCATCTGCAGGTCGCAGCAACGTATCGAGTCTTACGCACTTCAGTAGGTATAGGCCCCAAGGTCAAAGAACAGGAGCAGTCTTTTACTTCGGCGTCCCCGCGCGAGCTCCACACTACAGAAATGCTGCGCGGTGCACCGTTAGGCGTTTCTAGATTCGGCACTCGCGCCAATTGTCAGCGCGCCACGCGGGACTAGAGCCCGCCTCCACGCGGCTAAATAGTCGCGGATCTGAGCGAGCTGCGCCGGGCGCGCGGTCCAGTGATAATCATGACAGCGGACGTATAAGCGCAATGTACTGTTAAGCGCTAGTAGCGCCGCCGCGACTTCAGCGACTGGAAATTCCCCAAGTTCCTCGGAGCCGCATCGGGGGCAGTTCACGGGAAATCGAATTGTGGGTTCGTTCATGGATGCAATTCCCTATTGAGCGGTAAGAACGACAGCGCCGTTAATCGCGCCCATTATTTTTTAAGTCTCGAAGTATCGAGCGAGGCCAATCTAGAGGCGAGCTCAAAAAAACAAGGGCGGGCCCTATCCGAAAGGATAGGTACCCCCCTTCGGCCGCGCGCGGTGGGGTAACGCCACGGGCGTCCCTACTTTTAACGGGCCTAGGGAAACACTATCGGTCCCTGCCGGCGGGGCGAGATTAGGTCTCCGCAGTAACGAGCCCCAGGATCCGGTCCGAAGGCGGCTGGATGTGGTCTTCCAGGAGAGGCAAGAATTTTCAATCCCGGCCTTGAAAAACAACCGGCGAACCCTAGCTTGGCGACAATCGCCCGGCCCGCCCGGGCCGATGTTGTCCAACCATTGACCATCTGAAAATAAAAGGAGTGGTGCCATGAGCTCTGTAATGCGACAAGATCCCTGGGGCGTGATGCCGCGCCTGCAGGACGAGATCAACCGCCTGTTCGGCAACGCCCGCGAGAACGACAGCAGTTCGGCGACGGCCATGTGGATTCCCCTGGTGGATATCCACGAATATTCGAACCGGTTCGAGCTGCATGTGGATTTGCCGGGCGTCGATCCGGCGACCGTGGAACTGACCTTGGATGGCGGCGTTCTGACCCTGTCGGGTGAGCGCCCACAGCCCGTCCGAAAAGATAGCGAGGAGGCCCAAGGGCAGCGCCTCGAGCGAGGTTACGGCCAGTTTCATCGTCGCTTTGTCCTGCCCGATACGGTGGATAGCGAAAAGGTCAATGCCACGGGCAATCATGGCGTGCTGACCGTAACGATCCCGAAACAGGCCAAGGCGATGCCCCGGCGCATTCAGATTGGCCGATAGCGAGCGATAACGTCACTGGCCCGGGGTCCCCGCAGACCCCGAGGCCAGTGACGACCATCGAGCCCTGGGTGCTCCGGCCGAACGCGCTCAAGCCCGCACAACGCCTAACGTCTTGAGGATCATGCCTGTAGGTTCGCGCCTATAAAGCTCCGGCGTGCATCCCACGATTGTCGAGGTGCTGTCCCCTGGTCGACCGTCTCTGCGCTGGCATCATGGCTCGCACGGCTGGCTGCGATTGAACGAAGCTGCCGACCTCGTCTCACCTGGGGCCATCACTCTGAATTCGGAGTAGAAAAATGTCTACGAGCAATAAGTCGATCTCGGAACGTGCATACAAACTGTGGCAGCAGCGCGGGTGCCCTGACGGCTCGGCGGAGCAGGATTGGTTCGAAGCAAAGCATCTTATCGAGCAATCGGCGGCAGCGGCTCCCGCCGATTCTCGGGGTGAGGATGAGGCGTCAATCGAGAGCTTCCCCGCGAGCGATCCTCCCGCCAGCCATGCGCCGGACGTTCCTCCGAGCAACGCAGACGACAAGTGGATCGCGCGAAAAGGCAAAAAGTCAGATATCGACGCGAACTGAACGGTGCAGTTCACCGGACGCGCATCGTGCGCCAGCGCACGGAGCGGCATGCGCAGTCGGGACCTGCGCGGCGCATCTGGGGATATGGGGCTCAGCGGCATCCTGCGCATTCCTACACAACACCAATCCATGATCTCCCCCTTCGCGCGGGCTTTTTGACAGCGAGCCCTGGCCGCAGATGAGCAAAAAAATGGCGGAGTCCTCAGGGACCCCGCCATTCCTGCCCGAGCGCCTTTACCTACGGAACAAGGTCATCCGCACTGCAATTGCGTCGGAGCGTCCATCCATTGGACCGGTCGCGCGCGTGGCGACGAGCCTGCGCGCATAACTCAATGGCATCCCGGCCGGTACGAGGCATAAACTAAGAGTGAACCTCGCCACCAGCCATCGCGCCCAGAGACGCGACCGAACCAACGTTTATATGTGCCACTGGGATCACCTCCTTTAGTTGCCGTGGGCTCCTTGTCGGCGCGTGCCGCCCACCGAAGCCGCGCGCCCAAACCGATGTCCCAAGAATGACCTCGATTGCGGCGCGAGTAAAGATCTCGACGTGCAGCGCGGGTGAGAAACCGGCGAAGCAGCCGGTACGAATCCCGCTAGCAGTGATCAGGCTTCGATCGGGTGCTCCGGCGCACACGATCCAATGGAAACGCGGCGGTAATTCTGGAACTACCAAAGCATATTGAACGCGACCGAATCCTCAACGGAAGAACGACGGATCGTCTTCGAATTACGGATACCCGCACATACTCACCCTACGGTAGAAGCTCCATCAAGTAGGAGATCAGAGAGACTCGTGCGACCATTCCGTATCTCCGATTGTATTCTAGATCGTGAGGGCAAAGATTTATGAGCACAGAAATCACGCGCGAATTGTTGCAGACAACTCCGCTGGCGGACTTGCCGGGATGGGAAGTGCGCCTGTTCCTGATTTCTTATCCGCCGGGTGCGGATGCCAACAATCACTCGCATCCGGTGGTGGGTGTCGGCTTTGTGCTCGAAGGCTCCATGGTCTCTGCCTTCGACGACGACCCGGAGGAGACATTCGTCGCCGGCCAGAGCTTCGTGGATCCGGCGAGCTATCACCGCATTGTACGCAACGCCAGTAACACCAAGCCCATGAAGTTTTTGATCGCTTACACGGTGCGGACGGGTGAGCCCAACACGGTATTCCCTAACGAGATCTAATCATGAAAGCGACGACGACGGCAGCCATCGACTATTTGAATCCTAATCTGCCTCCGGGGCTTGGAAGCTTCGTAATGCCCGTCGTCGAGGCTACCCCGGCCGCCCTGAAAGACTATGGTTGCCTCGTCGATGAGCCCGATGAACATCACATCGAGATCGTGCCGTGGCCTGCCCATGGTCGCCGCTCGGTGGATACCGGCACTGGAAATCAAGGTGGCACCACGGAGGGGATATTCATCAGCGAGTGGCGCGGCGACATCCTCTACGGCAGCAATGACGCGGTCGACGGAAGATACATCCTCGCCTACGCGCAGGCTCCTGAGTTGGCGCGCACCGATCACACCGATGCGCCACGACGCATGCTGCTATGGCATGCGAATTATCACCCCGATGGCGGCCAGTTGTTCTTCCCGGAGCAGCGTCAGCCCTTCTACGTGCCGCTGGCATTGCCCGGCGATGAGATAAGGCCGGAGCGGTTCGTCTGCTTCCGGTTCGATGGAGAGCAGGGTCTCTACATTCATCCCAACATTTGGCACGAAGGGGTTTTTGCCCTCCGCGGCACACAGCGTTTCTTTGATCGGCAAGGCGCCGTGCACGCCCGAGTGTCGGTCGATTTTGCTCGCGAGTTCGGCTGTCTGGTTGAGGCGCCGATTGTCGTATAGCGAGGAGAAACTAAATCGCTCAGGCGCAAAATCTAACTGATCGACGAGGACGCTAAGTTGCGTTGCAACATGCAACGAGGCCCGCGAACTAAGGAACCAGCGTAGCGGTAACGGCGAGGCGCGATGACTGCTCGCGACACCATCCGCTGACACCAACAGGATGAGGAGGTCGTCAAGGCTTACCAGGTTGAAATGTTCGAGCGAGCGATTTAGATGAGCGGCGAGGCCGCAGGCGAGGAAGTCCATCAAAACGCCATCGGCGGCGCATGACATTACCGCAATGAGTTATTCTCCAAGCTCCCATCGGGGTCAAACACATGAGAATCCTGCTTCAAACAACGATACCGACTACTGCGAACGATTGGTCAATCGCCCGCTTCAGTCAACTCGCCGCTTGCCTGAGGGGTGGCGCCGATGCCTCGGGTGATCGCCGATCAGAAGTGGTGATGCGCGACCGCAGCGCCCCGGGTTTACCCGATCCCATTCTATCGACGCTAGATCGACAACCCTTCGATGAGTTGTGGCTCTTCGCGGTCGATATGGGCTCTGGTCTCACTCCCGAGGATTGCGAGGGTATCTCACGGTTCTGGTCAAACGGCGGCGGACTGTTGGTTGCGCGTGATCACATGGATTTGGGAAGTTCGGTTTGTGGTCTCGGCGCCGTAGGCCAAGCCCATCATTTCCACACCAAGAACCTCGATCCTGACGAGAGCACGCATCAAATCGACGATCCTTACACCAAGCAGATTTCTTGGCCGAATTTCCACTCGGGATCGAACGGGGACTACCAAGAGATTCGAGTCGTCGGGGATGTCCACCCCGTGCTGTTGCACCCCGCTTCGCCCACGGGTGCACTTCGATATTTGCCCGCCCATCCCCATGAGGGCTCAGTAGGTCCACCGCCGCACGAGGAAGCAAGGGTTATCGCCACGGGGACCAGTAAGACCACGGGTCGTCAATTCAACATCGGGGTTGCATTCGAGCCGCTCGGTGGGCGCGGCGCCGCATTGGCGGCGAGCACGTTTCACCACTTTACCAACTACAACTGGGATCCCCGCGCCGGCGCGCCCACTTTCGTAGACGAACCGCCAGGATCATCGATGCTCCAAAATCCCGAGGCAATCGAGCACACACACCGATATGTTGGAAACATAGCGCGCTGGCTCGCTCCGCGCAGAGTGTGATTGGCTTGCTCACCCAGCGATGTGCAAAGGCCTCGACCGCTTAAGCGTACGGCGGGGTGCCCGGCGAACTGGATCGGTGCTCGCGACGCCCCTCTCACCCCTTCATCTCACCCTGGACGAACGCGAGAAGGTCGGCGTTGACCCGCTCAGGATCGACAATCGCGATACCATGAGCCCCACCCGGGTACACTTTCAGTATCGCGTGTGGAACGACAGATTGTACGCGGCGGCCGGTCGGCCCGATCGGCACGATCTGATCGTCTTCGCAATGAATGACGAGCAAGGGCACATTGCACTTGGCGATATCCTTGGTGTAATCGAGTTCCCAGCTGTACGTCGTTTCATATTGAGCCTTGGCGCCGCCCAGCAGGCCCTGGAACCAGAACAAGTCCCGCATGCCTTGCGTCGCGGTCGAACCTGGGCGATTGGCGCCGAAGAACGGCACCGACAACTCTTTGTAGAACGATGAACGATCATGTGCGACGCCGGCGCGGATGCCGTCAATGACCGATTTGGGAGCGCCCCCCGCTATACCGTCACGTTGCATCATCACAGGCACGATCGAATCGAGGAGAACCATTTTGGCGACGCGCGACGTTCCATGGCGCGAGATGTAGCGCGCCAATTCCCCACCTCCTGTCGAATGCCCCACCAATATAGCGCCGCGGAGGTCAAGCTCGTTGATGAGCTCATCCAGATCGTCGGCCCAGGTGTCGACATCGTTGCCGGATCCCGGTTGATCGGAATAGCCGTTACCCCGCCGGTCATGGGCGACAGTCCGGTAGCCATGGCCATTGAAAAACAACATTTGTGCTTCCCACGCTGCACCGGTCAACGGCCAGCCGTGGGAGAAAACGATAGGCTGTCCCGAGCCCCAGTCACGATAGAAGATCGTAGTACCGTCGCGGGTAGTGATCTTGGGCATGGAATATCTCCTTCGTTAGTTGATCGGCTGATGCAAAGGCGAGTCGCGATGAGTCAACGCGCCGTCACCTCCGGGAAACTGTGCCATCACTCTCCCGCGAGATTCTGTGGATGTCAATGAGCGGCGATTAAGGTCCCCTTTTTGGGGTGCAGGGCGGCGTATCGTGATCCGCTTGCACCCGCTGCGCGTTTGCGACACAGAGTATCCGCAGATCCCTGTAAAGTCGAAGCCATCCGAGGGAGATCCTGCTAAACCTCCCCGATTCAATGTTCGCCGTCTTACTTACGGCTTCAGCGACGCGCTCCGCTGCAGTTCATAGGCCGCCTGCGCCCGATCGATCACGTACGCATGAATCGCATCCGCCTCTGCCGGAGTCAATCCGGTCACGCGCAGTTCCGTCGACGACGAGCCAAACGGCATCATGCCTTGTTGCCGGTGCGAGCCGCCCAGGACGATGGCGTACCAATCCCGATGAGCCTCGGGCGGCATATAGCGAAGATCCGGTATGCCGCCATTGACGGCCCAACGACCCGCGCCATCGAACTTGGGCGAGTGGCAGTCCGTGCAGCTATGGTCATCGGCCAGCGCCGCGCCTTGTTTGACCTGCTCCGCCGTGTATGTCTGTGGGGGCGGACGCGGCACCTCGGGCACCTGAATAGCCGGCAACGGAAACGGCTGCCGGCCGCCGAGCTTGAACACTACGAGCCGCGAGGGACCATACTTCGCGCATCGATTGCCATCAACCGCCCGTCCGCGGTGCCCACGTAGACCTTCCCCTCCACACCGCGACACCCCGGTTGACTCGTTTCACTTAGGGCGAACTTGATAACCCTTAAGGGCCTTCCGACGGGTCCGATTGAGCCGAGAGACCTGGGTTGCTTTACTTGGCTCCACGCCTCTTCGTGCCATTTCGTAGGACGTCGGAATTAGCCTACGTACGGCTCATCCTGCGAGACGAAACCTTTCTGAGGTCTATAGGGTCAACGCATTGGCGTTCGCTGCGTTAAGGGGGAAAGCCAACTACTCGAGGTCTCGCATGCCCGCCAAACTTTTAAGCGCAGCGTTTCTGGTCGTAGTGTCCTTGCCGACCGTAGCCCAGCCTCCACAGCCGGGTGCGCCGACAATTTCCGCGAGCCGCGGCCAGGACGAAGGACAACTGGCACGCGATCGTTACGAATGTTATGTCTGGGCGAAAGGCCAGAGCGGTTTCGATCCCACCCAGCCCGGCACTGCCGCTGACTCGAACCTGTATCGGCGCGCGTTCACGGCCTGCATGACTGGGCGAGGATATACCGTGAGCTATCCGGCAGCCGCGCCCTCCCAGCCGCCGACCGCTGTTCCTCCCGTGATCGCAGCACGGCCGGTATACGTCCGGCAATACTGGTGGGAATCGCCCGAGCTCGTATACCGCCCTGTGCATTTCGCGATTGAGGGGGGATATACGGCCACCGCCGGATCCACCAGTAACTATCTCAATGATGGCGGCAACGTCGGTATCGGGTTCAGTTTCTTTCCCTCCCGCACCTTGCCTCTCGGACTACGTATCGATGGCAGTTGGAGCCAATTCGACGCAGGTAACGCGTACTACTACCCGAACGGAAACTACTACCTGCCCGCCCACGAGAACATCTACGGAGGAGATGCCGACCTGCAATTTAATCTGGTCCGCGCCCCCTCTCGCTACCAATTTTATCTGCTAGGCGGCGCGGGCTGGTACCGCGAGCAAAATGTCATCGGTGGATACGGTTGCGGCTACTATTATTGCGGTCCCTATTCGGGCGAGCAGTCGAGCACGACTGGATGGCGCACCTCATGGAATGCCGGGTTCGGTGGCGAGGTGGCCACGCCGGGAGGCACATCGTTCTTTATAGAATTGCGCTACCAGCGCATCGCCCCTCAGGACAATGAGCGGCAGTTCGTGCCCCTGCGTGTGGGCATTCGCTTCTGAGCGTACCCGCGCGCCGGCCCTATGCGATGAGTCGTACGCAAAATCAAGCGCCTCTAATTCAAGGTCTTGTTATGGGTACTTTGACTAGAATGCAGCAACTTGAGACGAGCCTTCGGCATTCAGGCCCGCCGATGTACCGTGTATTCTGCACGGAGCGCGCAGGCATCTAAAGGGATGTTCTAGAACGCTGTCTCCCCAGCCGGCGATTTGAATAGATAAGTTGCTGCCGCATCGATGGTAAACGGCGGCGACAGTCAAAGCGTACTATCCAAGGTTAAGGTGATATTTTTCGCCGGTTTTGGAAAAAGTATGACATTCGAAAGTCGAAGTCTGATCGCGATGCTCGTTCTGCCTCTATGGGCTGGCTGCGCAGCGCCTGTACTCGCTCCTGGAGCGGCGGACGTTAGCATTGTGCGAAGTGCGTCGGCGGTTTCTGCCTGCACGCCCGTCGGGAACTTCACGCAGCCACCCGGTAGAATTGTCGAACCACGCAATGCTGTGGTGGGTCTCGGTGGCAATACACTGCTTGTGACGCAAAGCAATATCGGCTGGGGTCCGGGCACAATAGTCGCAGGCGTTGCATATCATTGTCCGAAGTAGCCGGTGACCGCCGCCGCCGAATGTCGAGTTGATAACTCGTCGGCGAATTCGCATATCGTGTCGTCCTCATCGACAGGAAGATCTCGCCAACCGATAGGGCGCGAGCGGGGCGAAAAACCCGATCAAGGAATCGATCGCCTGAAGCAGAGGTCATGTACGAATCCAATTCAGATCATTGAGAATTAATTGTGATCACCGCAATTTACGATCTGGATTAATCATTCGATCTAGACCACGTCTTGAAAGATCAGTTGATCCCAGCTATTTCCGCGCGCCCGAGCAAGCAGTCTACTTCGAAAGGCCGCCATGGCCTGGCCGGTACCACTTATGCGATTAAGCGACGTCCCGCCAAATAGAGACAGCTCAAATGTTCAAGATCTCAGCGCAGAAGCGCCGTAGTATTGGGTGCCATGTACCCCTCCGCTCGCTGAAGTCACCACCTTCCAATTAATCGACGCCAGTCAAATGGCGTCTCTCCGAGGATCAAACTATGTCGCGCCAAATAAGCACTCTCACACTCGCGGATGCACGGCGAATCATTGCCGCCGGCGAAAAACAGGCCCAGGAACTGGGAATTCCCTACAACATCGCGGTCGTCGATGCGGGCGGAGGATTGATTTCACACGTCCGTATGGACGGTGCCTGGCTCGGCAGCGTGGATATCTCCATCAGTAAAGCTTGGACCGCCCGCGCCTTCGACCTGACAACCGAATTCATCGCAGGCGCGACGCAATCGGGGCAATCGCTATTTGGGCTGAATACCACCAATCAAGGCAAGGTCGCCATCTTCGGCGGTGGGGAACCGGTGAAGGAAGGTGATGTGGTCATCGGAGCGGTTGGTGCAAGCGGCGGCAGCGTCGAAAACGATATCAAAGTGGTTCGAGCGGCCGTCGCCGGCCACAGCAAATAGAGCGAAATCTAGGCGAGACGTGCGCGAGCGATTTACCTGCGCGAGCGGATTCTGGATTGGTGGCACGGCGCTCGCTCACACAACGGTTCGAGCTCGCGCTCGAACTCTATGACGATCACGCGATTGGGCACCGCCCAACCAAACGACGCTGGACCTCGGCGGTCGCTTCAAATTTAAGCATGGCATTGTTGCCCTACTCATGGGGAGCCGCAGCGTCAGCCGCGCGGCCGACGGTCTGGAGTTAGTCGCGCTGGGGCATTATGGACGGGCGCTTGAGCGCGAGAGAACGCCCGACGCACCAGGGGCAGACCGTCAAAAGGCACATACAACACGTGTCGATATCCAGCCTTGATTGGCGAAAGGACTTGGCGGCAAATTTCAAGGTCCACATCCCCCCTCTTCGCCGGCCTTTCCGACAACCGCCCACATTTCGATACGGGCCCGCCAAAGTGCGCCCATGTCGCATCCCGAACGAGCCGACACAAGTAACCAAAATAAAACAAACAATTCTCTGAATTTGGCGGGCCGCGTGTCCGTGCCAATGACTTCAACCCGATCAATGGTTTGCGGTACAAAGTAAATCGTCGAGAGTGTCGTGCATCCAGATCTGTCGCGATCTACGAGGGTCGGTGACCTCGAATTGTCACATTGTCGACCTATGGTGACGATCCTGATGACGATACAGCGGACGCGGTCCGTCGTATCCGTAACGCACGACAACGAAACAACCAACGGGAGACCCCCATGCTATTGAAAGCTCTTACCGCGAGCGTCGGCATCGGCCTGCTAAGCGGCATTGCCGCTTTCGCAGATACGCGATGAAGGTCCGCTGGATTCCGGACACCACGTCAAGCACGTTCTGCTCATCAGCGTGGATGGTTTGCATGCGCTCGATTTGTCCAACTATGTCGCGACTCATCCAGATTCCACGCTTGCGGATCTAAGTCGTCACGGTGTCACATACACCAACAACTCGACCTCATCTCCTTCTGACTCCTTTCCGGGGCTGGCTTCATTGGTCACCGGGGGTTCGCCGGTTACGACCGGCCTGTGGTACGACGACACGTACAACCGCGCGCTCTCGCCGCCGGCAGTCACTGACGGCCTCGGCAACCCGGGCGGCAGTTGCCCCGGCAAAATCGGCACGAATGTTGCGTGGGACGAAGCGGTGGATAAGGACCTGACACGCCTCGATGGCGGCGGTGGCCTTAATCAGGAATATCTGGTGCGGAATCCGAACAACGGCTGCAAGACCATTCTGCCGCACGAGTATCTTCGAGTGAACACCATATTTGAGGTGGTTAAGGCTGCCGGTGGGCTCACTGCGTGGACTGACAAGCATCCCTCCTACGAATGGACCAATGGCCCGAGCGGCAAGGGGGTGGACGATTTCTATGGCCCTGAAATCAATTCCATACCGGTCGCATTACCGCAATTTGCAGGATGCGCGCCGGTCCCGTATGCCGATCCCACGCCGGACGATGGCTGGACGAATAGCTTCGCGGACATCCAGTGTTACGACTCACTTCACGTCAAGGCGGTCATCAATCAAATCGATGGCTTCAATCACGATCGGTCCCGCAAGGTGGGGGTGCCGATGCTCTTCGGTACCAATTTTCAATCCGTCAGCGTCGGTGAGAAGTTGGCCGTCGATCCCGTTTCCGGCCTCAAAGGCGGCTATACCGATGTGCTGGGCACCCCCGGGCAGGCCCTCGTCGGCCAGATCGACTTCGTCGATCGGTCATTGGGGGAAATGGTGCAAGAGTTGAAGCGCGAGCATTTGTTCGATTCGACCTTGATTATCATCAGCGCGAAACATGGTCAATCTCCGATCGACGTCACCAAGCGGCGTGGCATCGGTCAGGGCCAGCCCACCGCGACGATCGGTTCGGCGGATGCGTTCGATATTTCCGATGACGGGTCGTTGATCTGGCTAGTCGATCCATCGCTCACGCCGGCAGTCGTCGCGAATCTGAGCACGCCGGCCAACCAGCAGGCGTTGGGCATCCAAGAGATCTTCGCCGAAGGCTCTCTGCGTAATAAATTCAATAGTCCTGCAGCTAGACCCGCGTACGCCGGATATTGTGCTCAAGGTCAATACGGGCGTGATATTCACCGGCGGAACCAAGCTGTCGGAGCATGGTGGCTTCAACGAGGATGACGTACATACCGCGTTGTTGGTCTCGCTTGACGGACTCGATCACGCCGTGGTCAAAAGCGCCGTGCTGAACCAGCAAGTGGCGCCGACCATCATCAAGGCGCTTGGACTGAATCCGGATGATCTTGAGGCCGTACGCAAGGAACAGATCCCGGTCCTGCCCTTCCTGTTCAAGGGAAAGGTCGATAACAAGATTTCCGGCTATTGACCAATTCCGGTTTATTCGGCGGAGGGCGCAGCAGCCGCTGCGCCCTCTCGGATGCACATTCTCATCAACTCGTCGAGCGCCGCCCGCATGCCGGGTCCGCAACATCCCAAATAGCCAAGTCGGAGTTCCGAGTGATTGTTTTCCCAATCAGTCGCTGACCCGGCCGAGGGGCGCTTGAGTCGGCCGCGAGCGGAGAGCGGACTAATTCTTCGTCACGCGAAGTTCGACTGCGCCGCAGAATAGTCAGACCACAAAGCGGCAGCACAACCGATTGCGTGGAAATCGGGCACCCGAGGGTCCCTCGGCGAATGCTTGCACCCGTCAGTGAGAAGCGAAGCGGGTTTTCACCCGCTCAACGATCTCCTGAAAGCGCGGCTCGTTACGAATCGGATCAAAATCAATATCCGCTTCCATCCAACTCATCATGCCGGGCGACAGTCGGGACTCGATGCCAAGCAGGGTCTCCACCGTCAAATCGAGTTCCCCTAGCGAGGACATCGCGCACGCCAGGTTGTAATGCAGATTGATGCTATCAGGATCGACGAGACGCGCACGGATCGCCCATTCCTTGGCCCGCTCCTTCTCGCGGAGAATCGCCAGTAAATTGACGCCCAAACCGATCGCGCGACTATGCCCTGGTTCCGCAGCCACGGTCTTCTCGATGCGATCCAACGCCTCGCGTGCCGCGCTGCGCATACGCTCCGTGTCGCCCTTGGCCCGATAACACTGCGCGACGAAACTCGATGCCGTGAAATCCGAATCCATGGCGCTTGCCGAGATCTCGAAATGACGGATGGCCTCGTCGTAGCGTCGCAGGCCCAGATTGCAAAGACCGGCGATGCGATGCCCTACGTAGGAATCAGGCTCTAGACGCAGTGCGTTTTGGCACGCGATCAAGCCCTCCTCGAACAAGCCCTTGCTTCGAAGCGCCGCGCCGGTCGCCGCGTGAGCATCGGCCAGATTCGAATCCAGCCGTAGCGCCGTAGCGGCGGCGCGTTCCCCATCATCCCCGGAATCGCCGCGCCAAAACAGATTCCACTGCGCCAGTGCCAGGGTGGCCCAAGCTTGTGCGTACTTCGGGTCGAGTTCGACCACGCGGTTGCAGATGCGAACCACGATCTCGTTGTTTCTTTCGTTGTCCAACAGCCAAAATTGCCGCGCCATCAAATAGAGCTTGTACGCCTCGGTATTCGTCGTGGAGCGTTGCTCCAGGGCCTGCTTCTCTTCCGGCAGCAGCGTCAGCTTGAGTGCGGCGACGATGGCCTTGGAAATCTCGTCCTGAAGCGCGAAATATGTCATTCAGATCTCGATCATAGCGTTCGCCCCAGACTTGAGCGTCATTGGCGGCGCTGATCAATTGCGCTGTGATTCGGACGCGGGCGCCCGCTTTGCGCACGCTGCCGACCAGAACGTACGTTGCCTTGGTTTGCCGTGCGATCTGCGCGACGTCGCCGGTAGCGCCTTTGAAGGAAAATGCCGTGTTGCGCGAAACGATGGAGAGGGCCGACACCTTGCCGAGATCGGTGATGATGTCCTCGGTGATGCCGTCGCTGAAGTATTCTTGTTCCGGATCGCCGCTCATGTTGCCGAAGGGCAGCACGCAAATGGCGACCGTGGCCCGCTTGTCCATCGGCGCGGAGGCGGCTGATTTGCGTGTGGATTGCTTGAGTTTAGACTCGAGAGCGCTGCAAAGCGCCTTGAAGGCGGCGCTGCCGCTGTTGCCGTCCCAGCCGTCGAGCTCGGTGGTGTGTATGGCTCGAACGTCGATGGGCAATCTGGCGTTTTCGAATCTGACCGGCACCAAGACGCCGCGATCGGCGGCGTCGCGTGCCTCTCCTTTCACCCATCGGGAGTCCACTGAACGGGGCGTCCACACCACCACCACGGCGCTGGCGGACTCCAATTCGGCGCCGATCAGGGCATCGAATTCATCGCCCGGCGTGATCCCCGGATCCCACCACACGGACCAGCCCTGAGCTTCGAATGCGGCAACCAGCGGAGCGACGCGCGCCTTGTCGGTACGGGAATAGGAGACAAAGATATCGGCCACGTGAGAGGGTCATCCAAGTTTATAGGGCGTAACGTTATCATAGGTTGCGCGCAAGCTAGAAAGGTCCGACGACCGGCGATGGGCTTGCGCTGCATTCAGATCTCGTCCGACCCGGAGTCCTAGAGACAACCACTCAAGCGCCGTCCCGAATCTGTCGTGAATCTCGGCAAGAATGTCGATTTGCGCTGATCGTCGACCGAATCGGTGCGCGCTTCCGGGGGTAAGTGATTGATTCTGTGACCGGTACGACAATAGTGGTATCAATCGTTGACGGCTCGGCGGACGCCTGCGCTACCTGGTCTGCCTAAATTCTATTGTTACCAGCGAGGACCCAGAAATAGTAGGTACGCGGCCTCATTCTCTCGATCATAACCTGCCAGAGCGGGCAGTTTATCCGCGACTTTAGTGGGGGAGTACGAGCGCCCAACGGCAGAGCATCTCGGTAATTTGCTTTGATGTGGATAGCGGCAAGCCAGGGTTGGCTTAAGCCGAGTATAGCCCGACCCGAGCGGCGGGCGGGAATCGGAATCCCCTTTATGCGGCCAAAACGACATTGCGCGTTCCGCGACTGCCGCAATCGTGAGCGATGGGTTCACGCCCCGGGCCTTTGCGATCCAGCTCGCGAGCTTTGCCGGCAAGGCTTCTCGAATGTAATTCGACCTAGGTAACCGACGAGCCGCCTGCAGCGTTACCCACCCATGACCGCACTGGCGAGCTCGCGCGCCGCCGCCAGTCCCGGTTCGACGGAACCTCGACAGTCACTGCAAATTCGTAGGTCAATCCAACCTTCGCCAAGAGGTGCACGAGTTCCGCAACCGCACGCGCCCCCATCTTGGCCATCATGCGCGCGCGATGAATTTTGATGGTCTTTTCAGTCGGTCCCAGTGCCGCTGCAATTTGCTTATTCAGCAGCCCGCGGATCACATAGGTCATCACTTCTCGTTCGCGCGGCGTGAGCCGCGTGATTCGAGCTTCGACAGCCTCCCGCATTGCACGTTCCACACGTCGCTCGGCATCGTGTCGAATCGCCTTGTCGACCGCGGCGAACAACTGCTGGGCCTCGAATGGTTTCGTCAGAAAATCGACCGCTCCGGCCTTCATGGCCGCCACGCTCGTTTGAATATCTCCGCGACCAGTCAGAAAGATGATCGGCCGCGCCAGTCCCGTTTGCTGCAGTTGATGCTGCAACTCCATCCCACTTAGTCCTGGCAGGCAGATATCCAGCACCAGGCAGCCGGGAGTGTCAGCATCGTGCTCCTTCAGAAAGCCCTCGGCCGATTCAAACGCCGCGACGCGATATCCTGCCGCCTGTAGCAGGCGAGAAAGTGAGCGTCTCACTGCTGGGATGTCATCTACAATGAAGACCGTAGCGATCGCGCTGATCATTGGTTCACCCCTGCACTTTATAATATTTTGCAGGCTGTGCTGCGGGCACATTTTCCCTCCTATCTTTCCGGGTTTCGCCGGTATCTACGTTAGTACGTAGCCTCTTTGCGTCACCCGCCTCATTCGCGACTCTCACTGTCAATGAGTGTCCGGCGCCGATCACCCCGATTCCGGAATCCGCCGCTACCTGTTTGTTGAGGCAACCCCGGATAAGCCGCACCGTGACGCGCCTTTAGCTCGACTCGAGCCTCGGCAGTGTCGTCGACAACCATTGGTTCCATGTCTCTCATCGCTCTTCTCCCAAGCGGACGCTAGCAACCCCAAGTGAAACGCTCACCACGCCTCGTCGCAAGCACGTGGAGCTCGATCGCGGCACTATCCCCAAAGTGAGCCACTTAGCGGGTCTCATTCGAGAAGAAATAGCGCCGACCAGCAAGTACCGCGTCTATCGCCGGCATCAAATCACTGGCGATCTCCCGCTTCAGGACGAGTCCGTCGGACCCTGCGGCAACCGCGGAGTTCATGACGCTCGACTCATCGTGCACACTCAGCAACAAGAGCTTGGCCGCCGGCGCGTACCGTCTGAGCTCACACACCAGATGCGGCAAGTCGCCTGCCGCATAAGAGAGGTCCAGCAAGATCACGGCGGGTTGAAGCCGAGCCGCGCCCTCGAACAGTGACGTTCTGTCCGTGACGAGAAAAATCCTGTCGAAGCGCGTTGCGAGCAAGCCACGGATTCCCTCAAACAGGCCATGATGTCGGTCCGCGAGGAGGACGCAGGGTTCCAACGTCGTCGACATGAAGTGCCTATTCGATTGCGTAGTGCCGAGGAAACGCAGCCTACGCGCAGCGCATCTAGTAATGAACTCGAAGAATTACTAGCGTCGAGGTCGGAATTTACCAGCCGATCGGCCGGCTATGGATCCACAATGCCTCGATCGATCGCGAAGTGAATCAGCTCCGCTGTACCTTTAAGCCCGAGCAGTTCTAACATCCGATATTTATGGAACTCGACCGTGCGCGGAGAGATATCAAGCAGTACCGCTATTTGCTTGGCAGTCAGACCCGCAACTATATGCCGGAGGATTTCGCGCTGACGCAGAGTTAATGTTGTGCCTCGATTCTGCGGTTCCCCGGGACTTCGTCTTAGCGCTTGGAGCACCTCGCCCGCGAGTGTCGGTGTAATAAACGTTCGCCCTTGCGCCGCGGCGCGAACCGCGAGCACGAGCTCCTCCGGTGCCGAATGTTTTAACAGAAATCCAACGGCTCCCGCCTCGATGGCGCGTCGGGCATACGCCACATCCCGATGCATGGTCAGAAATATCACGCGGACATCCGGATTGAACTTCTCGATCTCTTCGAGCGCCTCGATGCCATTCAAATAGGGCATCGTTATGTCAGCAACGATCACGTCGGGCTTCAGAACCCGGGCGGCATCTACCATGCCACGACCGTCCTCCACCACGCCAACGAGGTCGAATTCCGGAACGAGAAGGCTTTTCAATCCCTCGGCCACCATCCGGTGATCATCCGCAAGCAGGACCCGTACGCGATTCACGAGGCCGCCTTTGCAATTGGCACCCAGGCAACGACGGTAGTACCTACCGCAGGAGCACTTTGAATTTCGAGCTTCCCGCCCAACGCGCGAATTCGCTCGCGCATGCTGGCGTGACCGAGGCTCGGCCGACCCGGTCGCGGGTTGGACTCGAATCCACTACCGTTGTCGCTGACTGTGAGCAGCAGGCCGCCGCCACTCCTTTTAAGCGAGAGCTTTACGAGGTTGGCCTTCGCGTGACGGGCCACATTTCGCAAAGCCTCCTGAGCGACGCGATAAAGCCCCAGCGTAGCCTCGTTGGGAAGATTCGACGGGAGGCTATCCGCCTCGACGTCCACTCGAAAAGACTCCATATGCGCAACACGCTCACACTCGGCTCTCAGAGCCTCAACGAGACCGAGATCGTCGATTACCGACGGATGCAATCGGTACGACAGGTTGTGCACGTCCTCACTCAGTTGTATCAGCCCTTCCCGGATGGAAGGCCCCACGTCGAGTTGCGCCGGTATCCCATTGCCTCCTGGCAGATTGGCCGCCGCGATTGCCAGCCCGGCCAGCCGTTGTGTGATGTCATCGTGCAGCTCCCGAGCAAGCCAGCGTCGCTCGTCTTCATGGGCGGTGATCAGGCGTCCACTCAAGGTTAGCGCCTCTTTCTCGGCGCGTCTGCGTCGAAGTCTCTGCCACGCTAGCCCTATCACTAGCGCACCCTGAAACACAAAAATCGCTGCGGCCGCGACGATCAAGACGCGGTGTTCGTCCCACAACGTGGGGGGCCTGAAGCGAATCTCACTCCCCGCGGGCAGGCGCGCGAGATCAATGCCCCAGCGCTTGAGCTCACGCCAGTCATAGATTTTGGGTTCGTCACGATCCACATGGCCTGTGAGATCCGCCGGAGTGTGGTCATTCAGCGCGCGCAGGGCGGCAGCCGCCATGAGTCGTCCTCGGCGTTCTAGCGATTGATATGGTCCGCCGACCACTCCGTGACCAAGGTCGGTCTCGAAAACACTGAAAACGGGAACGGTCGACGCTCCCACCACGCTGTCGAGTGCCTGGGATCGCTCGTGCGGTACGCCCGCGGCATCTGTGATTAACTCAGTGAACAGCACGGCAGAATGAGGGGGTAGCGCCGAGACACGGTGGCGCATTTGCTCGAAAGAGAGATCGTTGAACCACTCGAAAGTGACCTGGGTGGAAAATCGCGCATAGGCGCCACGCAGTTCCTTAAGCCAAAACCGGTCTATTGGCGCGTCGCCAATCACCACGGCAATCCTTTGCGTGTCGGGGAGCAACCTCAATATGTTGTCGACGAATCCGACCAGATCATAGTGTCCGGCAACCACGTCGTCTCCGAGATGTAGGAGAGGCCTGGGGACGAGCCGGTCGTCCAAGGCCGCGACGATCACGGGTGTGCCCGGAAACACTTTGTCCCGTGTCTTTAGATAGAAGGATGCGGCAGGCGCCCCGAGTGTCACCACCACACCCGGCGGGGATCCGGCGAACCGCTGGCGCAGAACGTCCAAGAACGGTTGCAGGTCTTCACTCGCCTGCTCAGCGCCAAGATGCGCGTCATATACAGCAAGAGAAGTGCCCGCCCCTGCCAACTCCGAGCGAAATGCAGCCAGGATGGTGTCGAAAGGTGCGATATCCCGCTCGAAGGAATGCAATATCAAAATTTGCTGGGGTCGCTCGGCCGTTGCGCCGGGGGGCACGATACCCGTCATAAGTAGACCGGTAGCCGCAACAGCCAGCACAAGACGAAGTTTCACGTCAGAACTTCTTTCGTACTATCAAACCCACTTTCAACTGGCTTTCGAGGTAGGCTGGTAACTGTCGCCCCAAAAGCGATTGGCCACCGTGTCCTCCGCAACACAATGTCATTGAATACATCTCTCGGAAACCCGGTCGCGCCCAACGAGTCCACGAAGCGCACACCGCGCGGTTCCTGCGCATGGACTCGTCGCCGAAGGTACGCACCGCTACCAATACATTGATCCGAGCATAGATAGCGCGGGTATTCATTTCAGAGGGTATGTTAGTACCACGCGCTTTTTTCTGTAGCCATTAGACGTAGGTCGCATTATATCGATGGCGCGAAATCCAGTTACCTTCGCCTCTTGCGTAACTGTTGACTTATCCCTCTTTTAGGGAAGCGCTCATGCAGGCTGCGGCAAACAGCACGAAGTGGATATCGAGTTGCCCAGTTACGCCTACGGCATTACCGAAATTCCATCCATGCGGCGTGGCAACGGGAATCGCGACTCTTGATCACGTGCTGCGGCCGAGACTTGGAGCCGCTCTTCTTGAGTTTAACGTCTACCGTTTAGGGCGAAAATCGACTCCAGAAAGCGAGATTGATGGTTCGAAGCGGGGCCGGGCTCGCTAGACCCGTGAAGTAGGGTGCGACCGACGGACTGCTGAAGTCTTCGGTCAGCCGATTGAAAATATTTTTGCCGAGAAGGTCTACCCCGTAATGCCCACTCTTCGCGGCCACTGCCACCCCGACGTCGATGGGGGTGAACGAATTCGTTCGATACTGCTCGCCGCGCTGATTGAACATGATGCTTCGGTAGTGCACGTGAAGAAGGCTGCTCCAGTCCAGCTTCTCGCTTAGAGAGTGGCGAAGGTCCATCTGGGCCGTGCCGTTCCATCGCGGCGCCGCGGTAGCGCGACACGGGTCACAAGTGATCCCGTCCAATCGATCAGCTTCGGTGGGATATTCCACGGCGTCTGTATAGGTCATTGCCGCGCTCAAATGCAGCATGCGATTAGGCTGCCAGGCGCTGTCGACGTCGACCCCTTTCGACCGCAGAGGCAGGTTCTCGGTGATGAACGCGGCACCGGTGAACGTCGTGTCCTGAAAATCCGTCACGCGCATGTCGAAAATACTGGCGTTGAGCTTGATCGAGTCGTCTCGCCACAGCGTCTTGGCGCCGATCTCGACGGAATTGGTCAATTCATTGCCGATGCGCGCATCCTTGTTCGGATCTCCGGACGGGATCGAATTCGTTTCGACGTAGCCGCCCGTCTTAGTGCCGTGGCCGTACCCCACATAAAGCATCGCGGTACGCGACAGATGCCATTGGATACCGGCGTTGCCGTCGACGAACGTGTCGGCGAAGGTTAGTGGAGTTAGTGGAAATGGCGGATTCGCCACGGTGTTCCAGATCGTATAGGGGGCGGCATTGGTGCGGCCGTAGAGCACGTCCTTCGATTCATGAGTGACACGCAGGCCTAGAGTCGAATTCACTGCGTCGACCAGCTGCCAGGTCCATTGACCGAACGCGGCTTGGTTGTTGGTGGTCTGGCTGAAATTATTGGTGAACGGTCCGTTGTAGAGTTGGCCTGAGATGGGAGTATCGGGCGGGAACCCGGGAACGCCCCAGAGCTGGTGCTCGACGGAATGCCAGTCGTTATGGAAGGCGAAGAGGCCGACGAGATACTCGCTTCGGCCATGGGTCGCCGAGACCAGACGAACCTCCTCGGATTCTTGCGTATAGTCCTCGTCGCGCAGAAAATCGATCCACGGTTGATTGGAAAAATCGAAATCATCATCAAAATCCAACCGATAATGAACATAGCCCGTTTGCGAAACGAGGTTGACAGCGGCGAGGTGCCAGGTCATTTTCAAATTGACGAGGTCTGAGTAGGTATTGTGCGTCGATTCTTGATTGGCATTGCGCGTGGTCAACTCGGATTCTTGGTCATTGAACACGCCCTCGCCGAAGGCCGCCGGCAGATTGGCCTCGACGATCTGATAGGGAGTACCGATCCGCTCATCCTCGCTGTATTGATAAATGAGCTTCACGTCGAAGTCTTCTTCAGGGTGCCACAGCGCGGTCAGACGAGCACCGGTCTCCCGGTCGATCGGGACGTCGCGGCCGGTAGCCGTGTTGCGGACCCAGCCATTGGTGTCGTTGTGATGGACGGCGATTCGCACCGCCGCGTTATCGCCCAGCGGGATGTCCATCGCTCCATCGACAGTTCCGCCGCCGTCCTGGAACTCACCGTCCACCCGCAGCTCGCCGGCAAGAGTCGAGCCGGGCTCGCGGCTCACGAGACTGATGGCGCCTACGCTGGTGTTCTTGCCAAGCACACTGTTTTCCGTTCCCTTGGTAAATTCGATCCGATCGACGTCAAAGAAAGCTTGGGTGTACATCCGCCCCTTGGCGAGGAACAGGCCATCCCAGAACACCGCGACGGATTGATCGAAAGCTTGCGATCGCGCCGGCGTACCGACGCCGCGAAAGCTCAACGCGAGACCGTCGTCGGGCGCGCGCGAAAACACCATTCCCGGCACGTAGTTCGCGGCTTGCAGCAAATCCTTCGTTTCGCTCGCGAGCAGCGCATCGCCTTTGAGCACGGTAATGGTGATCGGTACGTCTTGCTCTCGCTGCACGCGCTTTTGCGCGGTCACGACGACTTCATCCAGCACGTCGGCCCGGACGTGGTCCCGGGGCCACGCGATGGCGGTCAGTGCCGCCCAGACGATGACAATCCCTTTGTCTTTCATGACCCGACCTTACATCTCGAAAACACAAACCGTACGCGGCCGAACGCAGCTATCACAAAAGCCTCATAATTAGGCCCTTAAGTTTTGCTTTCAAAAATGGCGGTAGCACTGCCAGTAATCGTTGAGCCGGAGGACTATTTTTCTTAAGTAAAACAATACGTTGCGGTTCGTGATTTTTCAGGGCTATCGTATCCCGATCAGGGAGGGATGCGCGAGACAATTGGCAGGCGGGGTTCTGCGACTGAAGCAATTGCCGCGCGAACGAGCGGCTTCGAGATCGAGGCGTTTTTCACTTTCATAGCGAGCGAACGCGCCCCAATGTTGACCTTCGACACGGTCCGAGAACTCGGTGGCGCCTTACCCGATGTCGTTGACGGCACCGCGTACGGAGCTCCAGCGTTAAAGTTGGGTGGCAAGCTCCTCGCCTGCGTTCCGACTAACAAATCCGCGGAGACCAATAGCATCGTAGTGCGTGTCGACCCCGAGCATCGGGCGGAGCTACTTCGACAGGATCCTTACGTCTACTACATCACTGACCATTATGCGCCGCACCCCACAGTGCTGGTGAGGCTGTCGAAAATCGGGCGCGGCCACCTCAAAGCGTTACTGCGTGACGCGCACAGGTTCGTCCTGTCGGAACAAAAGCGACCTATAAAGCTGACCAGATCGAAGCCATCTTCGCGCCGATCTTCGGCGCGAGGAAAGCCAAGGAGATCCTACCCGTCAAGGTGATTTACCGGACGCCTGCCGCCATCCCGTCCTCGGTTGCGAGGATATGTGCCCCGCTGCGCAGCGGCATGACCGTGATCTCGGTATCGCCCAGCTGCATCACAGACCCCAAATCAATCCTCAGCGCAAGTCGTGGGTCGCTCCCGCCAGAATCGAGTGGCCGCACGGTTAGGCACGCCACGGTTTCGCGCGAAGCATAGGCGCTCACCCCTCGCCTTACTGGCCGGTCTTCGAGCGACGAGTTGGCGCCGAGCCCGAGCGAAAGGTGCAATCCTCACATCCACAACGTCGAGCGCCATCAATTCTGAGCGCCGCGCCGTGGTGTCACTCCCGGCAACGTCAAGCGCGCGGCGTGGATCGTGAGGAGATCTCAGAATTTCTAAAGAGCGCGGTGAGTTTCATTTCCTGTATGGCCCAAAGGCGTGCCGGCTCACTGTCAAATGCGTTCATGGCGCGCACTGCTTGGTGCGCTCGGGTGACGGTGGCGAGATAGCGGTTGATCGTAGCGGTCCAATTTCTTTCGATCCATCAACTACTTGCAGAAGCATGTGTCATCAATGCGATAGCATTGCGGATCGCTCCGGCCCGGCCGTCGCAAATGTCTGAGCTGCACCGATTACAATTGAAATATCCACGTGGCAGAACGCGCGGGTCCCTTGTCGGCACGTTGCGATACAATTCACTATCTCGTTTGTCTGAGAAACCTCAAGATATGATCGATCAAACATATCGCGCTGCCGCTGTCGCCCGAGAATCAGCCATTGAATCGCTGGCGCGTGAAACGAATACACCGCTTGACACGGTGCGAGAAATTTACCGACTGGAGCACGATAAGCTCGAGCGGTCGGCGCGCGTGAAGACCTTTGTTCCCGTGTTGGCTCACCGCCGTGTGAAAGCTCGCCTCCAAGAGCGAGGAGAGCATCATTAAGTGACCGATTCCAATAACGACGACCCTTCGATCGTTATTGCGCAGGTGCCGGTGCCGGGGACATCAGCGGCTTACCTTTTTCCACAATGTAAACGGTCACAAGCTTGGTGACTGAGCTGCCCTCGTTCTTGGCACTGTGCACGACGCCGGCGGGCACCACGAAACCATCCCCCGCTACGACTTTACGCGCCGATTGACCGGTAACCGCTAGCGTCAATTCCCCATCCGTGACGTAGCTGACTTCATCGCCCGGATGGGTGTGCCATGCGACCACTCCGCCCGGTGCAATGTCTACCCGCACCTCTATGGCTTCGCGATTGGGCACGGATACGTCCGCCTTGGTGATGACCGTGCGGGTGACTCCGGAACTCTGGGCGATCGCGGCCCCGGCCAATACGGCAACCGCCACGCCGGCGAAGGTCCCTATCTTACTTCGTGTCATAGCCACCCCTGGAAAACTGTAGGGCCCCGCAAGCTGACCGATTGAGCTGAGCCGCATGGCGGCGTAAGTGCCGACGGCAACGGCTCTTCAAGAGAAACTTTCGACGCCTCGATCCCCTCGTTCTCGCAAGATTCTAATTCGTCGATACAGATTCGGCTCGCGCTGCATAGAGTGCACTTCGGCCATATCGTGCGCAACCATCAGCGTGCGATTGCGCGTCGATCGACGGTCAGCACCCCCGCCGCCTGCCGTTCGCTTAGTTCGGGGGAAATTCCGAATACTGGACTGCGCTGCCGCCGATGTGATCCCAGGGAGCCTTGGAGCTTACGAAGAGGTGCATCTCCAATTGAACGCCCGGATCACCGTCAATGCTACCGAGCGTCACCCCATGTACTTCGCCCTCATGGGTTCCACACAGCGTGGTTCCACAAGTCGCACAGAAGCGCAGCCCCCATCCTGGAGTCGACTCATAACTTGTGAGGTTTTCGACACCTTGAGTCCACCTGAATGAAGCGGGCGAGATCTCGGCGTAGGCCGATCCGGCGCCGCTAAATGCCTTGCGGCATCGAGAGCAATGACAACTCCTGGCCCCGCTGAGTGGTGCGCTGATCAGATAGCGAACTCGACCGCAAAAACAGCCGCCCGTCAATGCCATATTCGCCCTCCCCGCTCGATCATCGAGCGCCTCTCCGCATGTCGAGAATAGGCCAACTCGAATCCGGTGGATGTTGCTTGCCAAGGCTCGTTATGTCGATGACCGTTCCCGCCGAGTCTCAACTAAGAAGTATCGGCGCGAGGGTCGATTGGCACCGTCCAGGCACCGTGCCATTCTCCTATGGGGCGGGCTTGTCCGTGCTGCCAGGCACCGCCGCTTCGGCGGCTTTGAAGCCCATCTTTGAATGAGTGCCATCACAGAAGGGCTTGTTGGTCGAGGCGCCGCAACGGCAAAGGTAAAACGGTCGCCTGGCGATCGGATAGGCGGCGCCATTCCAGTCGACGAGAGTGGCATCCGTGCTGTCTACTTTCAAAGGGCCGTTCAGTGACACGGTTATTGTAGTCATGAAATTACTCCTTCTGAATGGGTGTAATAGCCTACCACTTGGCAACATTCGCGACGCCAATCCCTTGGGCGAGGTATGGATATTCAATGGTATCGTTGGCGGCGGTCCAATCGAGGCCGACTCGAGGCGCGCGTGCGTTGCGACGAAGAAGGCGAAATGGAAGAGAAAGCACCGTCGATTAATCACATTGCCCACGAGATCGGGGCGCATCGCCCCGGTCACGCTCTGACCCAGCCGTTCTATTGCGACCCTGCGTTTTTCGAGCGTGAATTGCGGCGGCTGCTCCTGCCGCATTGGCACTGCGTCGGGCACCGCAGCCAACTCGTAGACCCGGGCGACTTTTTCACGGTCGAGCTCTTCGAAGAATCCCTCATCGTCGTGTGCGACAAAGACTCGCAAGTCCGCGCCTTGCATAACGTTTGCCGACATCGAGGCTCACGCCTGTGCAACGAGCGGAGCGGACGCGCTCGCGCCGGTGCGTTCGTTTGTCCCTATCACGCGTGGAGCTACAACCTCGACGGCAGCTTACGGGCGTCACGCCAGATGTCCCCGGGCTTCGACGGCGCCCAGTACGGCCTAAAGGCCGTGCACCTGCGCGTTGTCGAAGGTCTGATTTTCATCTGCTTGGCGGAACAGCCGCTCGGCCTCGAGGACGTGGAAACCGTGCTCCGCCATTCAGCGGGCGTCCACGGTTGGGCGTCGGCCAAAGTGGCTCATCGAGAGAGCTACCCGGTGCGCGCGAACTGGAAACTCGTCGAGGAAAACTATATGGAGTGCTACCACTGCGCCCCGGCACATGTGGAATACTCCCGGTTCCACCTGTATGCGCGACCTGCGGAGCTCAATCAGGAAGCCGACGACCGACTCCGCGAGCGCAGCCGCGCGCAGGGGATCGCGATCCCGGACGTGGATCATTGGTGCGAGCACGCGCTGCCGGGACAGGAAGCCGTCGATAGTCTGCGCTCAGCACTTGCCGATGGGACGGTGAGCGGCAGTGAGGACGGAAAGCCGGTGGCACCTATCATGGGGCAGTTCTCGGACTTCGACGGCGGTGTCACGTTCTTCGATGTCGGTCTGACCAATCACTTTCTTGCCTATACCGATCATGGTGTGATTTACCGATTCGTGCCGCAGACGGTTGACCGCACCGAAATGGAAGTCATCTGGCTCGTGCGCGGCGATGCACGCGAGGGAATCGACTACGATGTCGAGCGACTGACCTGGTTGTGGAGAGTCACGAGCGATGCAGACAAGCGCATCATCGAGGCCAACCAGCAGGGGGTTAATTCACGCTGGTACGAGCCGGGACCTTACTCGCAGATGGAGCAGCACGCGAGCCGGTTCGTCGAGTGGATCCTGACGGAATTGAGCCGAGGGACGTGAGCGGCGCGCAAACCGACGCGCCGCGCCTGCGTCGCACGCTGGGAGGCTTTGACGTCGCGCTAATGCTCGTCGCGGGCCTCGTCAGTCTGAATACCATGGCACCTTTGGTGCAAAACGGGCCGATCGTGCTCTGGCTCTGGCCGCTCGCGATTCTTCTGTTCTTCATTCCCGAGGCCATCACGGTCATCGAACTGTCCCATCAATACCCCGGGGAGGGTGCGGTCTACCTCTGGCCGACGCGGCTGTTGGGCGGGATGCATGGGTTCCTGTCCGGGTGGTGCTATTGGATGGCGAACATCGTCTACGTTCCGACCCTGATTGTCTCCTCGGTGAGCCTTGCCGCCTACATGTTTGGCATCTCAGGCACCGCTCTCGCAAACGACGGCTTTGCCATCGAGATCGGCTCGTTCGTGCTGCTGGCATTCCTGATCTGGCTCAACATCCGAGGACTTG
The DNA here is from genome assembly GCA_963766915.1 of uncultured Gammaproteobacteria bacterium. GTDB lineage: Bacteria > Pseudomonadota > Gammaproteobacteria > Steroidobacterales > Steroidobacteraceae > Bog-1198. Next base: position 539,201 of record CAVYCL010000020.1, on the reverse strand, counting down.
CGGCGGAAAAGCTGCTCGTGAATACCGCCGCGCTCGGTACGCTGGTCGCCGGTTTCATTCTCATTGGACTTGCGTCCTGGTTGACCGTGCGCCAGGGCCTCCCGCTCGCACGGCTCATCTGGCGGCCGTCCGGGTTCGACTGGCATCTGATATCTATTTTCAGCCTCCTGTGCTTTTCCCTGCTGGGCCTCGAGATCGCTTCGAATGTGGGCGATGAGATTCGCGATCCGCGCCGCACCCTGCCACGGGCGCTGCTGGCAGGGGCAGTTTTGGTCGTGATCCTCGATGTCTTGCTCACCGTCTCTATGTTGCTCGCGGTGCCGCCGGAAGGAATGAACCCCGTTCAGGGCGTGCTGGAATCGGTCGATGGATTCGCGCGCCGGCTCAGCATCAACTCGCTTGCACCGGCGATCGCGGGTCTGCTCGCCGTTTCCGTGGCAGGCGCGGCGGCGGCATGGCTCGCAGCACCGGCGCGCATTCCTTATGCTGCGGCTCTCGACGGACATCTGCCGCGCGTCTTTGCCCGCCTGCATCCGCGCTATGCCTCTCCGCACACCGCCTTGTTACTCTGCGGCGGTCTGTGCGCCCTCGCGCTGTGCTTGAGCTTTGCGGGTGCGGGCCTCAATGAAGCTTTCCTCACCATCCTCGATCTGTCGGTAATTTTGAGCCTGTTCCAGTATCTGTACATGTACGCATCGCTCCTGGCGCTCGTCTTGCGTCGTCGCGATGCCAAGCTCTTTTTCAGCCGCTGCACGCTCGTCGTGTCGGGAATCAGCGGTCTATGCGTGACTTCGGTCGCGACCGTCAGCGCACTCGTGCCCACGCGCCAAGTCACGCATCTCTGGTTATTCGAGCTGAAGCTACTCGGTTTCTGCGGGTTCGTACTGGCGGCCGGGGTCATCTGTTTTCGACTCAATTCGCGACCGCTGTCATGATTCCGACGGGAGTGTGTCGTCAATTCGCGGCGCGCCGATGATGCGAGCGTTTCATGACGGCGTAGGCCGCAAGGCCTTGGATTCGCGACAACCCAGCATGACGCGTCACGCAACGAGGAACGCGAAGCGCGAAAGTACCGCGCACGCGACCACCGCGGCGACAGCCAGAAGCGCCACCGCGAGCCGCGCAACAAGGATTTCGAGCGACATGTGCATTCTCCAATAATGGCTGGATCCGACGAAGAACAGCCTGCACCCGCCGCTGAGGCACGACAAACGCAAATCCTGACCCCGCGTTAAGAAAACCTAAAGTTTTCGGAACCAACCTGCCCGCTCTAAAGATGAATGCTTTTCACAAACGCTCATCCGGGCCGCCCGATACAGGGCACCATGGCCAAAACAATTAAAAATGACACCTGCCTGACGCAGGCTTGACCGATCTTTGCGTACTCTTATGGGCTCTTGATTGTTGCCGCGGTAGGCTCTGTGACATCGGAGCCAATCCGTACGCAGGCATCAGACCATGAAGACCACCGGTATTCTTCTGATTCTCGCTATCGCGACCGCGGGCTGCGCAACCCCGGGCGGTGTTCAAGGCACCCAAGCAACGGGTACGTCCTCAGTGGCGGTATCCGCCTCTGACACGGACCCCGCACCGATCAATTCCCCGTCCCCGGGCCAAGACATTGGGCCGCGAATCGTCCTTCCAGCGACGGGTGGCGCCCCGGTGCTAGGAATTCCATTGGGCGGCGACTTGTATTTGCCGGTCACGGGTGGAACGCCGGTAATCGGAATACCCACCAGCCCTTGATGCAGCCCTGGCGACCGGCGATTACAACGGGTGCGGCGGATAGCGCGCCTCATAAGCGCTAGTTCCCCACGCCGGCTGCCGAGTCCGACTGCGTCGTCGGAACGTCGAGATGCGCATCATGACTCAGGCGGTAGCACCGCGTACGTAAGCTGAACCACACCGTGATCGAGCACGTCCGCAGACTTGAATTGCAGCCTCACGAGCCCCGCGAGTCCGTCACGGTAGTCCACAATCCCTTGAACTTGCTCGGCTCCATCGAGCGCCGGAGCGACCAAGACGCGCAACTCGTCGACGACGTGCGCGGCCAGGAAAGCGCCGTTCGTCTTGGCGCCACCTTCGACCACGAGCCGCGTAATACCAAACTCTCGGGACAGCACCTCGAGGAAGCTCGGAATATCGACTTCCGTGTGCCTGGAGATGACGTACGAGACCCCATCCGCCGCGAGTTCCGCGAGATGACCCTCGGGGGTATTTGGACCCAGGAGCACGATGACGTGATCGCCGCTCAGTGTCCCGCTCTGAAAGTGAAGCTTGGCGGAAGGATCGAGCGCAACGGCAAACTTGGTGGCATCGGTCTTAGCAACGTGGATCGGTCGTTCGACCTTCCACGGCGCCGGCGGCGCGTGAGGAGCGACCTTGGTCATCTCCGCCATAGTGACGCGCCCGACCAACCAGGCATTGGCCTTGAGGGAAGCGTGGACCTTTTCGTACTGTCCGGACCAGTCGCGTCTCGTACCGTCAGGACTTGCGGTGAAGCGACTAGGATGCAGTCGGCCATCGATCGAGGTCACCATTAATATCGAAACGTGGGGTTTCATCCGCGCTCCTAACAAGTAGCTATCGGCCGACACATGGGAATTGGCGATTCTGAAATCACGGCAGAGAAGTCACGGAGCGCCACCACTCGACTTCTCTGACTTCTCGGGAAATGTTTCCGCGAGCAGGCTCTGTAGTAGCGTAGCAGCCGCGGGATCCTCCAGAATTCCATCGTGGGAGTCGTCGAACCCATAAATCCGCGTGGCGTCACGCTGTGCGCCAACGCTGAGCGCGCTCGCCACACTTACTGTTCCATCGTCCGATTCGCCCAATGAGGCGCTGTTTCTGCGAAACGCAAACAGCAAGTGAGACCTTGTCTCTTTGGGTAATGGAACGGCGAACAGTGATTGAAGGTAATCGCTACCCGGTGCCATGTCACGCCAGACATCGACCACGACCGGTGAATATTTCACTCCGAATGTCGCGCCGTCGTGGCCTGCCCAGGGAGTGGCCAGGCTCACGAACAGCGGAATGGAGCCCCGGTTGGAGGTCAGCGCGTGCCGCAAGATAAAGCCCCTGGCCACGAGCCCGCCCATGCTGTGAGCGACCACAGCCATTTGGCGTACGTGATAGCGCAACTCGATCTTTTCGATCGTCTGATTGAGGTGATCTGCGACCGCTGCCAGGAATATTCCTGATGGGTAGTTGTAGACCCAGGCCTGGAATCTCGTCTTATCCAGATGTTCAATCAAATATCGGAAGTTCGCCGGAGACCCGGTGATGCCGTGGACGAACAGAACGGGAATTCGATGAGGATCGTACGGCTCCAGAAAGTAGATCCCAGGCTGTGAGGCATGCATGTAATCGTACGGTCGCCACAAGCCGTCCGCGGACTTGCTCAAGTCGAATCTGGGGTCGGCAAGAGTCGTAATCTCCCCGACCACCGTCAATTGACCGAGCGTCAGCTCGGCCTTTTCATCGGCGCTCAGCGCCTGCAGCGATACAACATCCAGCTCGCGATCGAATCGTTCAGCCGGCTTTTCCGGAATGGAGAGAACAACGCCTTTAAACCGCCCACCCGCCTGGCAGACGATCGGCCGATCGGCACTCGTCCCCATGAACGGCTCGCCAGGCTGATAGACGACGTCCGCATTCGAGTCTTCAAAGGCGGCGACACGGTACGTCCCGGGACCGGTAGCGAATACCCAGGGCCCCGGCCGATCCATGACAAAGTGATCCACGATCTTCCAGGCGAGATGTGCATCACCCACGCCGTCGGCTTTTCGTAGCAGAAGCACGACAATCGCGTTTGGGTTCGCTCGAGCCGAGTCCGCACTCCCCTGGATGCGGCAGAGGGCGTCCAGCCGCTGTTGCTGCTGCGAGACACCGAGGATCCTGCAGCCTGTCAAACCAATGCTGACAACAAAGACCAGAATGAATGCGGCGCCATATCCGAACAAGCGCGCTGCGATGCCGTTGCATTTCATATCTAACGCCTTTCAAGGCCCTCCTCGCTCAAAAAAGCCAGTCTAATCAATCTCTGAAGCATTCTTTGGTTGAGTCTGAGTACATTCAATTCAAAAGCACGGTTCACGGCGGCGCGGACACCGAGGGCTCTACCGGAGCCAATGCCGGTGCCGCCGGCATCGTCGAAGTAGTGTATGGGACTTTGGTGACATCGACACACGGGCTGAGTATTGCGTACGGTCGTCATTATTCGGTGAAGTTCTGCACTCTTAACACTCGCTGGCGGGGCAGACCCTAGAACTCGCACCCTTCCCAAAAGGGCAGTAGTTACAGAAGCACCCGCCAGATAGTCTGCGTAAGCACGAGAAAATCTGAAGCGAATCCAATCCACGGCAAGCTGAGAACCCCTATGAAACCCGAAGACACCATTCAGCGAAATGTCCTCCCTATTCCGGATAAGGGGCGTACCGGCCTCGTTACGTACGATGCGAAGGATCCAGACACCAAATACCCGCCGATCGCGCAATTGCGGCCGCCCAAGGGCGCGCCGAACGTTTTAATTGTTTTGATCGATGATGCGGGCTTCGGCTCATCAAGCGCCTTCGGCGGCCCCTGCAATACGCCGACGGCGGAGAAACTGGCGGCCGGCGGTCTCAAGTACAACCGTTTTCACACCACGGCGCTTTGTTCACCCACTCGCCAGGCCCTGCTGACAGGACGCAATCACCACACCGTCGGCATGGGAGGGATCACCGAAATCGCAAGCGGCTCGCCGGGATATAACTCGGTCTTACCGAATACCTGTGCGCCGCTCGCGCGGACTTTGAAACTGAACGGCTATGCGACCGCGCAATTCGGCAAGTGCCACGAGGTGCCGGTATGGGAGACGAGCCCCGCAGGTCCCTTCGACGCGTGGCCCACCGGCGGTGGCGGGTTCGAATATTTCTACGGTTTCATCGGCGGCGAGGCGCACCAGTGGTACCCCTCTCTCTACGAGGGAACCACGCCGGTCGAGGTCAAGAAAACTCCCGAAGAAGGCTATCACTTCATGGAGGACATGACCGACAAGGCGATCAACTGGATTGGGCAGCAGAAGGCACTCATTCCCGATAAGCCCTTCTTCGTTTATTTCGCGCCGGGTGCGACCCATGCGCCGCACCATGTGCCCAAGGAATGGGCGGACAAGTACAAAGGCAAGTTCGATCAAGGGTGGGACAAGCTCCGAGACCAGACCTTCGCTCGTCAGTTGAAATTGGGTGTCATCCCGAAGGACTGTCAGCTCACGGCAAGGCATAAAGAGATCCCGTCGTGGGAAGACATGCCCGCCGCGCTCAAGCCCGTACTGATCCGGCAAATGGAGGTCTACGCGGGCTTTCTCGAGTACGCCGATCACCACGTGGGGCGGTTGGTGGATTCGCTCAAGCATCTCAACGTGCTTGATGACACCGTCATCTATTACATCATCGGTGACAACGGCGCATCGGCTGAGGGAACCCTCAACGGCACCTATAACGAGATGATCAATTTCAATGGCGGAGCGGCGCTCGAGACCCCTGAATTCCTGATGGCGCGGTTGGACAAACTTGGCGGCCCGGAATCCTACAACCACTATGCGGTGGGTTGGGCGCATGCCATGAACACCCCCTACCAGTGGACCAAGCAGGTGGCTTCGCATTTCGGCGGAACGCGAAATGGAACGATTGTTCACTGGCCGAAGGGAATCGAGGGTAAGGGCGAAATCCGCAGCCAATTCCATCATGTCATCGACGTCACGCCGACCATCCTCGAATTGGCCGGTCTGCCGCAACCGCTCGCCGTCAACGGAGTCCAGCAGCACCCTATCGAAGGTGTGAGCATGGCGTATTCGCTGAATGACGCAAAGGCGCCCGACCGGCATGAGACTCAATACTTTGAGATGTTCGGCAACCGCGGTATCTACCACAAGGGCTGGACCGCGGTGACACGGCACAAGACCCCGTGGCTTCTGGTCGGTGAAAAGGTTCCGCCCTTCGACGATGACGTTTGGGAGCTCTATGACACCAACAAGGACTGGAGCCAGGCGAATAACTTGGCGAAGCAGATGCCCGACAAACTGCACCACTTGCAACAGCTGTGGCTCATCGAGGCGACTCGCTACAACGTACTGCCGCTCGATGACAGGGTGGCTGAGCGAATGAGCTCCGACACGGCGGGGCGGCCGGTGCTTATCAAGGGCAACTCCCAGATTCTATTCGGGAGCATGGGACGCCTATCGGAGAACTCGGTCCTCAACCTGAAGAACAAGTCCCACTCGGTGACCGCGAACATTGTGGTCCCCGCGAACGGAGCCGAGGGAGTCATCGTCGCGCAAGGCGGCAATATTGGAGGCTGGAGTCTGTATGCGAAGGGCGGCAAGCTCAAATATTGCTACAACCTGCTCGGCATCCAGCAATTCTACGCCGAATCTTCGGCTGCACTCCCTGCCGGCGATCGGCAGGTGCGCATGGAGTTTGCATACGATGGCGGCGGGCTGGGCAAAGGGGGCACAGCGACGCTCTACGTCGATGGGAAAAAAGTGGGCGAAGGCAAGATCGGTGCCACCGCGGCCATGATCTTCTCCGCCGATGACGGTTGCGACGTCGGAGTGGACACCGGGTCGCCGGTGTCGCCTGACTACGGGTCTCGCGGCAACGAGTTCTCGGGCCAAGTCAAGGGTGTGCAACTGGCGATCGCCGAGGATGCAAAGCACCTTGATCACTTGGTTTCGCCGGAAGAAGCCGTGCGCATCGCGATGGCGAGGCAGTAACCCGTTATCGGTTTCTGCCCGGCAATGGAGGCTAACCCCCCTCGAGGTCAATGCGCTGGGCTCCCGACGCCCGTAGGGCAGCCGCAATAGCCAGGAGCTGGGACGTTAGCCCCAGCTCCTGGCGCTCTCGAACGATCGTCGAGGATCGCCGGTTGCGAGCCCAGAATCGTCGTACCTCGTGGTTGCGGGATCAAGTCCGCAAGGCCTCCGCGCCCTGCCGATCCCTCGACTAATGACGGTCAACCGAAAGCCTATGAGCTCGCGGCAACAGGCTGTTGCCGCTTGCTGAAGAGACAGCGCGTCCTGCGGCGTCAACATTGATAGGTGAAAGAGGTTTCGATGCGCTACCACACGGACAAGGGATCTCCCATCAGAGGCATTTCGAGCCGCGCAAGCCTTGTAGACATGGCGAAAGGCGTGATGGTACTGCTGATCGCGACCTGTATCGTGGGCGCGGCCTGGGCTCAGGACGTCGGGTGGCCGCGGGAGAAATCCACCGCAAGCGGCACGCTTATTTATTATCAGCCGCAAATTGAAGAGTGGAAGGACTACAAGCGCCTCGAGGCGCGCATGGCGATCTCCATCAAGCCGACCGGCGGTCAACCTGTCTTGGGTGTGGTTTCCTTTCGAGCCCGCACGGATGCGGACCTCGATACTCGAAACGTGGTCGTCAGTCGATTGGAAATCATCTCGATACGGTTTCCCTCGCTCGATGCCGCGCAGGACGCGGCGATGGAGACGCTGGTGCGGGGTTTCTTGGCGCCGAGCGCGGTGGTCAACATCAACCTCGATCGGCTGCTAGCGGAGTTGGAAGAGGCGAAACGGGCGCCGGCTCCGGTGGTCGCAGTAAAAAACGATCCGCCGCGAATCTTCGTTGCCTACGATAAGGCCATTTTGCTGCTGGTCGACGGTGAGCTCGTTCGCGCGCCCATTGAGAAAAGCTCGCTCGAGTTCGTGGTCAACACCAACTGGAACGTATTTTTCGATAAGACTGAGTCCCGGTACTATCTGCTCAACGAAAAGCAATGGCTCACCGCGTCTGCGTTGGAGGGGCCGTGGACGGTCACGACGAAGCTGCCCAAGGCGATGTCGGACCTGCCCGCCCAACCGAACTGGGCCGACGTCAAGAAAGCCATTCCGGCTGCGAGCTACGGCGGCAACGCGCCGAAAGTGTTTTACAGCAATACGCCCGCGGAAATAATTGACTTCAGAGGCCCGGCTAAGTTCGCGCCCATTGCCCACACCGCGTTGTCTTACGCGACCAACACGGACGACGATGTATTTCTGCACACCGGCGAGAAGCAATATTATTTTCTGGTGGCGGGACGCTGGTTTCGTGCGAAGAGCCTGGAGGGCCCCTGGAGCTACGCCGGCGCGGATTTGCCCGCCGATTTTGCGCTGATCCCCCCGGATTCGCCGCGCGCCCGCGTGCTCGCGTCGGTGCCGGGAACGGAGGAAGCCGCCGATGCCGTCCTGCTCGCACAAGTGCCGACGACTGTGGTGGTCGACGCCGCGCAGGCGGAGGCGCAAGTGCAAGTCTCGTACGACGGCGCTCCCGCCTTCAAGCCGATCGAATCGACCACCTTGTCCTACGCCACCAACACCCAGGACAAGGTCATCAAGGTGGGTGACCTCTACTACTTGTGCTTTCAGGGCGTCTGGTTCATGTCGACCGCTCCCCAGGGCCCCTGGAAGACAGCCGCCTCTGTTCCGCAAGAGATCTACACCATCCCACCGAGTTCGCCGGTGTACAACGTGACCTATGTAACGCAGACCACGACCTCGAGCGGTGAAATCGAAGCGAGCAGCACGGCGGGTTACCTGGGCGTGTTCATCATCGGAGCGGCGGTGGGCGCGACGATCGCCTACGGCAGCGGCTACTACTATCCCCCCTATTATTACTACGGACCCTACCCCTACCCCATTTATCGGCCCTATCCGGTTACTTACGGTGTAGGGGCTTTTTACAACCCGTATAACGGCACCTACGGTTATGCGCGCGGAGCCTACGGCCCCTATGGCGGAGTCGCGGGCGGCGCTTGGTATAACCCCTCGAGGGGAACCTACGGGCGTGCGGTCGGCGCGTGCGGTCCCTATGGATGCGCCGGTGCGGCTCGTGCCTACAATCCCTACACGGGTGCTTACGGCGCGACGCGCCAGGGCTCCAATGCCTACAGTCAATGGGGCAGCTCGGTGGTCACCAAGGGCGACAAGTGGGCTCAGACGGGACATTACACCGACGCGCGCGGCACCATCGCCGGTGCGCGCACGTCGGAAGGCGGCCGAGTCGTCGCCGGGAGCGGCCAGAATGGCCGTGGATTCGTGGGCCAAAGCGGCGCCGGGGACGTCTACGCTGGAAAGGACGGCAACGTCTACAAGAAAACGGATAACGGTTGGCAGCAATATGGAAATGGCGGCTGGAACTCGGTCGGCACCGCCGCTCCACACACGCAGAACTCTGCCGGCTCGGTCCAAACGCCGCGCCAATCCGCCGCAAGGATTGAAGTCGCCCTCTCAACCGATCGCCGGCCAATCGACGCCGCCCTCGCAACGCGAGCCGCGGTCTCCCGGGACGGGTCAATCGAACCAACTGCAGGATCTCAACCGAGATGCGCAGGCCAGGCAGCTGGGTAGCGAGCGGGCGCAAAGTTTCCAAAGACAGCGTCCGGGCCGGCAATCGCAGCCGCGGGCGAGACGGCGTTGAACCAACGATTCCCTGGGACCTAAGGCCAATGTCCGCTGTCGGAAGCAGTGTTAGGGTGGGTGGGTTAAGCTTCTGCCGCCGACTGCCTTAGGTTCCTGTAAATTTTTTTGAGAGGTCAAACATGAAACTTGTACGCGCTGCAGCCGTCCTCGCCCTTGCCGTGTTCACCCTGGCAAATGTTCCCGCCATTGCGGACGATGGATTCGATGCGGATGCCAAGGCGGCACTGCAAAAGCTCTATGACAACGAACCGGCGGCCAAGCTGATCGGCGACAAGGCAAAAGCAATCATGGTGTTTCCCAACATCGTGAAGGCGGGTTTCATCGTCGGCGCGCAATATGGCGAGGGCGCGTTGATTGAGAATGGCCATGTCACGGCCCACTATAATTCAGTCGCGGCTTCGTACGGCCTGCAGGCCGGCGTGCAAGCCTTCGGTTACGCGATGTTCTTGATGACGGACAACGCGCTGCAGTACCTGCACAAAAGCGACGGCTGGGAACTCGGCGTCGGTCCCAGCATCGTCATCGTCGATAAGGGCAAGGCAAAGTCACTGACGACCACGACGCTCCAGGACGATGTCTACGCGTTCATCTTCGATCAAAAGGGTCTGATGGCCGGCCTCGGGCTGCAAGGCTCGAAGATCACGAAGTTGGACAGCAAGTAGGGCCCTTAGGCGAATCGTTAGCTTTCACTATTCCCCCGGCTCGGACAGAGGTCTGGACTCCTGCGCGCCGATGGGGATTGACGCATCGCTCCTACGCTGCGCAGAAAAGTGGTTGCGTCGGCCGTAATAGCTGGTAGGTGCACGAAGCGCATATGTCAGCGCACGCCCAGGTAAGATTGGACGATGCGCGGACTTATCCTGCTGCTTGTGTTTGCCACCGCCGGTTGTGCGACGCCCGTCGGCGTCAGCAAGGTCACGGAGGAACAGGCCACCCAGGCCCGCACGCAGAGTGCTTTAACCAACGGCAAGCCGAGTGCTGCGTCGACGCAGTTTCTCTACCGTCTCGATCTCGTGGAGCGTGCCAGGGAGGATCCCAAAGGCACCCTCGCGGTCTTGCATTCGGGGCTTGGAAAAGCCGACGACTCCGCGCGCCTGCTGGCGCTCGCTGAGCTGTCTTTCATCTACGCCCAACGCAGCGGAGATCGCCCCTATGACCTCGCCGCTGCGGCCTATGCCTGGGCATTCTTATTTCCCGAGGATCGCACGAAGCGCCCAGGCCGCTACGATCCGAGGGCTGCGCTTGCGATCGGCATCTATGACTGGGGAATCACCAAAGGGCTGAGCGTAGGGGACGAGGCTGCAGAACGTCTCGATCTGTCCACCCGCTCGGTCGCATTGCCGTTCGGTACCCTGGACTTGTCGCAGGACGCGGCAGGATTTCTCTACGGCAAGAGTCAGCTGACGGACTTCGTGCCGCTTGCTACTTTCAAGGTGCGCGGGCTCCGTAACCGCTACCGGCAGCCGGGTCTAGGCGCGGCGCTGGCCGCGAACGCCTCGCGCACGGGCGATGATCGCCTGGACCGGTGGCTTCCCTCGCGCGGCAGGGTTCCCGTCACGCTGGTGCTGCGCTTCGATAATCCGCGCCAGGGCATGGCAGAGGGCACGTTGCGCGCCACGATCGAAGTGCACGATGCGCTGGCCGATCCAAATATACAGGTCGACGGTCGAGATATACCGCTGGACACCGATTTCACCGGGGCGCTCGCCTATGGACTCGAGGGCGCGCCTGTCTGGGATTTCGGAATCGCGGGCTTCCGAAGCGGTGAAACGGGCAGCTTCTTCCAGACGAGGAGCACCGATGTCCATGAAGGCAAGGGCCTTTTCATGTTGGAACCCTATGCCCCGGGACGAATTCCCATCGTGTTCGTACATGGAACCGCATCGAGTCCCGCGCGCTGGGCGCAGATGGTGAACGAGATCATGGGCGATCCCGAGCTGGCGCGGAAGTATCAGTGCTGGCTGTTCATTTACAACACCGGCAATCCGATTGCCTACTCGGCGCTGCGGCTGCGCGAGGCGCTCACGGCCGTGATCGAGGATGTCGATCCGGACCACGAGGATGCTGCGCTTCGAAGCATGGTGGTGATCGGTCATAGCCAAGGCGGCCTCCTGACCAAAATGCTCGTAGTGGACAGCGGCGACAAGTTCTGGGACAACATAAGCAAGACGCCCTTTGATCAGGCGAAGCTCTCTCCCGAGACACGCGATGTCGTGCGAAAGGCGTTGTTCATCAAGCCCCTGCCTTTCGTCAAAAGAGTGATTTTTATCGCGACACCGCATCGAGGAAGTTTCCTCGCGAACAACTGGCTGGGAAACCTCGGCCGCAAGCTGATCAACCTGCCGGGAAACCTCGTGCAGATGGGCGGTGAACTCGCTGCAGTCCATGGGCAGGACCCCCTCTTCAATGGCATGGCAACCAGCGTCGACAACATGAAGTCCTCCAATCCGTTCCTGCAAGCGCTGAGCTCGATGCCCATCGCACCCGGTGTCTACGTCAATTCCATCGTTGCCGTGAAGGGCGATGGTCCTCCCGCGCAGGGTAACGACGGCGTCGTCGAGTACCAGAGCGCGCACATCGAACCGGTCGAGTCGGAATTTTTGGTGAGGTCGGGACACTCGACGCAGGGCACGCCACCCACGATCGAGGAGGTGCGACGGATTCTGTATCTCAATTTGGACGAGCCGTGAGGTGAGCCATAATTTTCACGGGAGGCTGCATGAAAGACTTAATGGAAGCGGAGTTCGCAATTCGTCAGCTGCACGCGCGCTACCTCGATGCGGTCTGGCGTAAGGACTTTGAGGCCTTCGGAGATTGCTTTGCGGACGACGCCGAGTGGCGAATTGGCGGGAGAATTTTGCGCGGGCGCTTTGAGATCGTCGGCAATCTGAAGCGTCTGATGCCAAATTTCCAACGGGTTCTCATGAATTTCCGCACGCCGCTCGTTCACGTCGAGAATGGCGCCGTGACCAGCAGAACCTATGTCACGGAGCAAAATGCGTTTCTGAGTGGACGCCCCGGCAACTCGATTGGTATTTACTTCGAGCGGTTTGTGAACGAGGCGGATCAGTTGAGATTTAAGTGGCGCCTTTTTCAGCTGCATTACATCGGAAATATGGATATCACGACGCCGCTCTTCGAAAACCCCGATTTCGGGCGACCCCCAGCGATGCCGCCTCTTGACGCACCGACCTACGATCACTCCGGATTGAGCACCGACCGAAAGGTATAGCTCGCTCGCCTCAACGCTCGGTCGGTGGACGGAACAGGGTGATCTCGGCCAGAATGGCGCTAGCCAATCTGAAGATCATTTATAACGACCGAGCCGGTGCCCCGGCTCGGGTTAGGTTCGGCACCCGTACTGTGAGCACCCGCGAAAACACACAAGTCGTCTGTCTTGCTCCAATTGTGTATCTCCCGTCAACTCTCGGCTGCACGCCCGCCGCTCGTTGCCCGAAGGCCGAACCCTGCGGGATACATCCCACATCAATACAAGCCCAAATCCCATCGCCCGACGCGTTGACGACGCTAGACTGAGTTGCATACAGGTCGATTGGGAATAAACGATATGAGCGTAAAAAGCGTTGTACGAAATGCCACGAAAAAAGTGGCCAAAGCGTTATCGCCGGCCCCCGAGTCGGCTCGCGACACCGATCTCTTGGATACGCTCAAGAAAGAGCATGACGAAGTGAAGTCCTTGCTGTCCGACCTACAGGATGCAGAGAGTCCGGGCCTGCGAAAGAACTTGGTGCAAAAGATCAAGATCGCCTTAGTTCCGCACACCAAGGCCGAGGAGAAAGTGCTCTACGACGCTGTCATCGCCGTTCGAGATAAGGACGTGCAGGTCGACGGCCACGAGGGCTACATCGAGCACGAGCTTGCCGCGAAGACCCTGCAGAAGTTGGCCGCCATCACGAGTGCCACCTCACCGGAACACAAAGCGGCTGCCAAGGTGCTCAAGGAACTCGTCGAACATCACATCAGGGAAGAGGAAAGCAACGTTTGGGATGACGCAAAGGACCACTTTTCGGACGAGCAGCGCAAGCGGATGAATGTCGCCTACTTGGCCGCGAAAGCCCGAGTCAGGGTGTCGTGAGCAGGTCGGATAAGGAGGCACAGCACCGGTCCGCCTCTGAACCAGGGCCGGATTCGGCAAAGACTCCGATCAAACTACCGGACTCACCGTCCAACACACAGCCCGAGATTCCCAAGGTCGGCACCGCGGACGCGCCGGGCGGCTGAGCACCTCGCCTACCTCGCGTGCTTACGAATCCCGCCGCGCGCTCGCCATCAGGGCGCGGATGTGCGCCTTGAGGGCGAAACTTCTCTCACTATACGAACTCGGCATGTCGAGCTCGAGCGCGCGGCGCTCGAGCTCCTCGATCCGCGCTAACATCTGTACACGCTCTTCGCCGTCCGTTCTTCGCAGCGCACCTTCGATGGATTTCAGCTCGCCATAGATCCGGTAGAGGCGATTTTCCATGTGCCACTTGTAGAAGCCGGGCAACAGGGACCAGAGCGGATACAGAATGCCCGCGAGCGGCAGGAGGACGATGGCGAGGCGCTGAATCAGCTCGGCGAGCCAAAAGGGCAGCTTGCGTTGCAGGATGGACGGACCTGACTTGTAGAGGTGACGTGCTTCGTCGCTGAGGGGTAGATCAATGGCCTCCGGGGCCGGGAACTCATCGGCCCGCTGAAAGATGCCGGGTCGCCCGTGGACCTCGATGGCGGCTTGGATCAGCAAGTATTGCAAAGCGCCGTGCAGGTCGCGGCGCACCGCCAGGCTCGCCTTGGACGCGATCAACGCCACATCGGCGGGCGGGCGATTCGCGCCGAGGTCAGCCACACCCTGGGGCAAGATGAGCTTGCTGAACCGGGGATAGAGCGCGACATACGCATCCGCGCGCTTGAAGCTCATCAGCTCGATGCCGGGCGCAAGCAGGAGCTGCTGCAGCGCCGGCGCATCCCACGCGGAGAGCATGACGACCGCATCGATGTCTCCCGAGATCAATCGATGCGCGGCTTCCTCCGGCGCGAATCCCGACAGCTGCAGATTGGTTGTATCAATTTTGTTGAGCGCCAGTAGTTTGAGTGCTAGCGGGTGCGTCGCGCTGCCCGTGGGGCCGATGGATATTCTCGCAGTCGGCCGATCGTGCAGCAGCTCGGTCAATGTCGGATAGCGGCAGAAGACCCAGAGCGGCTCGTAGAACACGGTGCCGAGCGACACCAGATCGGGCGATTCGCTCTCGCTCGTGATACCGGCCTGCACGAATCCCGCGTCAACCCCGCCTCGCGGGTTCCGGAGGCGCTCCAGGTTATCAACCGCGCCATCTGTGGGCACAAGATGCAGCCTTACGCCGTCGCGCGCCAATATTTCACGGTAACGTTCCGCGATTTGCGTATAGGCGCTTCCGACGGGACCAGTCGCAATCGATACGTCCCGTCCGGGAAACGGCCGTAGGGCAGCGAAGAGTGCCCACAAGAGCACGAGAGCCGTGATGATCAGCGCAGCGATGCCGGTAGGTGTTCGGAAGAAATCGGGGTAAAGCTTGGGGCGAATGGCAGCGTCCTCACCAGATTGATAGACCCCCGAAATTCAGTCGCGGGTGTTCTTGCTCAGGAGCCTAGGAGCGCCAGCGGCACTCTTCGCTTCCGGAGCTTTACTATCCTACCTTACCCGAACATCCTGGCCGGTAACGGGAGACGGGATTCCCCATGAGGGCGAGCGGTACAACGTGCTCAAGATCGAGAGACCAGCCCGCGCGCATGCCAGTCCAATCAGACCCCCGGGCAGGTCCAATCAGGCCGAACAACTCCGACCATCAACGAAGTTTCCACCCAATAAACACCTGCTCGATCGACGCTTTGGGGATTGTCGCGATCTTGGATTTATAGGTGGCGTTCACGCCCTGCGCAACGACGTAGAAGCAGACATTCCGAGCGCCGGCCGAGAGGTCAAAAGCCGCTTGCGGCGGGTTCGATCCTGGATCGGCTTTTCGGCTCACGTCTATCAGGAATAGAAATCGATTTACCAGCGTCTCCCTGCCCGCATCTGCGCGGTCGACATAAACACCCGAGTTACCGAGCGTGCCAAGGGCATCGCCCTGATCACAAAAGTACGAACGTACGAACAAAACATTGCTTTCGCGCACCACCATGTTCCTAAGATCGGTGGCCGAGGTAAAATCCACCCTGAGCAGATCCCGATGCGGTAGTGACACTCCGCCGGGCACGCCCGATGACAAGTCCGTAATTGTATTGCGCGAGGCATCGTACGGCTGCAGCGGTCGCAGCGAGTCGAAGGAAATCGAACGATCCGCGCAGCCTCCTAAACAACACCACACAGCGACCAGCATCGCGGCGAGTCCGGCTGCGCGTTTCGACCGCCCGAAGCCGGGAGTGCGATACCTCATTTTTCCAATTTCTCCGTAGCTGGTCGCACCGGTGTGCGAGTTCAGGGGAGACTGTATAGGCCGAGTTCGCCAAGACGGCAAGAGCGCCTAGGCCGCAAGGCCTGTCCACCGCGAAGCTCGCTGGTCGCTTCGCGACCGAGCCGCGGACAGCGGCCTCCGCCGCAGGAGCAATGCGCGCACAATCCCTGTTATGAGCTTCCGCTTCCGCCGCTCCATCAAGGTTCTCCCCGGCGTGCGCCTGAACGTGGGCAAACGGGGCATCTCGACGTCGATCGGCGTCCGGGGCCCACACGTGATCTTCGGCAAGTCGGGCCCTCGAACCACCGTGGGACTACCCGGCAGCGGCTTACGTTACGCTCATTTCGATAAGTCGCGTCAGAGGCGCGCCCCCCCGCCTCCATCACGCAAATCCCTCCCGAAGCATGCCCGGACAGCGCCTGGCGCGCCAGGCTCTGGACGGCATTGAGTATTGCCAGCGTGCTCGCCGTGGTGCTGGTGAACGCGGCCCAATCATGAGTGACCGCCGATTCCGAAGCGCAACTTCATAGCGCAAAAGGCTTCCGCCGATGTTCGGATCAAGGTGCGTATCGAGTGAACAAATAATCGCGCGCCTTCACCGGCACATGACATCCGTAGCAGGCGGTCAGCGCCGCGGCGTCTACGGCGATGCCATCGTTGAATTGCGTGTATCCCCAGCCGCCGGTCGCTGCGTACTTCTTTGAGTCCTTGACCATAAACTGAACGTTCGTCGGATCTCCGGCCACGAAAGATTGGGGTCCGCCAAATGCCTTATTATTCTCTTCCGATGAGGTGTACTTCCACGCGAGACGCGCAACGATTGCGCCATCCGGGAATGGTAGCGTCCCTTCGCGATAGGCTTTGATCGCAATATCGTTGCCTAACACGGCGCGCAAATCGTTGAGTTTTCCTTCTTCGTGTGCGACCGAAATCAGCTTCCAATCCCGATAGCCTTCGGGCAGTTTGCCGCCGAGGACCAGCCCGGAGGCTCCGTCGGCCCGTGCGGGCGTGAGGGCCATGTTGGCAAGAGCGGCGCTCATTGCTATGACCACGGCAATCGAGTATTCGATTCCTTTCATGAGAGTCTCCGGAGAAGCTCAAGTTCAGCTTGCGTTACACGAGGCGTCATCGAACCAGAGAACACGGATTGGCCAATTAAACGATAGTATTCGCCCCATCGTCTATGCTCATCTTCCGGACGAACGATCGTGACGCAAGGGTCGAGCGGGCGCTTTGGGGAGGCTTGCGTCGCGTCCCGATCAATCGGGATTAAGGGATGTTTGATCCTCCGGAGGCGCCTCAATACTATCCAGAAGTGACCCGAGAGCTTGGCCGCCAGTTCTCGAGGTCCTGACGCCGTATAAGGCATGATCAACAGATCGAATGCAACCTACAGCATTGAAGGAACATCAGATGTCATTATTCCTGTCCAGGTGTCCGCTATGGTTGGCCGCGATCCTCGTCGTCGTGCTCCCGACGGTCGCAGCCATGTACGGCCCGGCGCTGATCCGCCGCCGGGTGGCTCTCGAGCGTCTGACCGTCAACAATGAGATTGCCGGATTCAAATTTGCAGCCGTCGGTGTGCTCTATGCCGTGCTCGTCGCGTTTGCAATTATCATGGTCTGGGAGAGATTCACGGATGCGGAGAGCGCCGTCTCTCAGGAAGCTGGGGCCGCAACCGCACTCTACCGATTGGCGTCCGGCGCAGATCCCGATGTGGTCGAGATACGCCATACTTTGGACAATTACCTCGGGCTCGCAATTGAACGGGATTGGCCGCAGATGGCCCTCGAGGGAAAAAGCAGTGACGTCACGAGCGCGCTCGACGCAGTTTACGCGAGCGCCCTGCGACTGGCACAGAGCGGATCTCGACCCACCGCGGTGCTTTTGGCCATGTTCAACCAACTCGACGCCCTCACACAGGCCCGAAGAAGCCGGCTGCACCTCGCCATTGGAATCGTTCCGCCGATGCTATGGGCGGTCCTGACGCTTGGCGGAATCTTGACGGTGGGATTCACATTTTTCTTCGGGACCAAGAATCTGCGGGCACAGATCCTAATGACCGGGATACTCTCGATCCTCGTCTTCATGAGTCTCTTCGTGATCGTGTCAATCAACCACCCCTTTACGGGCCCTGTATACGTCGACAGCGAACCCCTGCGTGCCGTACTTGCAGAGTTCGGCCACCGATGAAGCGGGAGGGCTTGCGCATTGGGCGGAGCTGGATCAGCGGCTGAAAGTTTGAGCCGAAGGGCACCCTGCGATTTCGCCATTCACGCCGGTAGTGATCATGACGGGTGGAGACGTCGTAATTCGACCGCCCCTGTCAGAGTCTCCTCGCCCATCGATATATAGAGGGTTTTCTCCGACACAGATAAATCAAAGTCCATGCGTCGCTCGAGCCGTGTGACCAGGGCCGCCACCAGATCTCGATCCATCACATAAATTTCCACCGCTTCGGCGCGATAGATGCGTTCGCCTGCAAGGCGTTGCAACCAGGGTGTTACCTCGCGATGTGCGTAGACTGCAACCCGCCGCGCGGCTTTACCCGCTTTGTGCAATCGGGACGCCTCGGGGGCACCGATATCAATCCAACTCTGCAATACCCCGGTGAGATCCCGGACTCCGATCGTAGGCTCCTCCGGATCGGACAAACCTTTGGAGAATGTGATCCCTTCCGTGTACTCCAAGCAATAGGCGAGGACCCTCGTAACCAAATACTCCGCTGCCTCCGATGGATGCTGGGCTACGCGCAACGTCAGTGATTCGTAGAGGTTGCGGTCCGCGTCCGCGATGCGCACCGTAAACACGTACATGGTGGAACTTAATGCCATGTGCGCATAGTACTACTTCGACTTCCCGGCCTCGTCTCGGCCGAGATCCTGGAGGAGCTTCGGTCAGCCTCCTGAGCAAGAAGGCGGGTCCCGCTCAGCAGGTTCAAGAGCCCCGAAGCACGGCAACATCAAGTCGCTGCGCGGGCAGACCCGTCGCCCGAGGCGGTACGATCATCGGCAGTGCCACCTCGCTAGAGCCTCAAGCCTCGCACCCCACCTGATCATGTAATTTCACGTGACGAGGAACGCGAACTGCACCAGCACCGCGGATGCGGCCGCCGCAGCAACAAAGACAAGCGTCAGCGCGACTCGCCGGACAAAGAGTTCGATGATCATAGGCGCTCTCCCACTATTGAATTGATCGGCCCGTTAAGAGCATGCACCCACCGCTGAGGCACGACAAACGCAATCCCTGACGGTGTGTTAAGAAAAACTAAACGGTGTGGGAGCTTCGAACATTGATCAACAGCGCCGGCAGCTCGAGCTGGCGCCTGTCTAGCGCCGCGGTGCTTAGTTGGCGACGGTGCCGACCGCTGCCATACTTCTCACACTCCATTCGAGGCTTGTGCTTAAGGTGGCGCCCTGAGTCCGTCTGCTCCGAAAAAGATTGCGCTTGCCGTCGCGGCGATAGCACTGCTCGTGGTAACCGCAGCCGCGTTCTACCCCTATATCTACGCGGAGTACGAGTTCGACTTGCGCGGCCAGGCGAGGACACCGTTACCCAAACCGGAGGTACCGGTAGCGGGTCATTGGTTCGATGACTATTTCGTGATCGAGTCAATCGATCCGACCACCATCGCGATCGGCGAGCCCCGTTACTACCAAGGCAATTACAGTTACCTGATTCTCGGTACCGAGCGGGCGGTACTTTTCGATGCGGGAACCGGCCTTAAGGACATCGTCCCTGTCGTGCGTACCTTGACCCACCTGCCGATAACCGTTATTCCCTCCCATTTACACTTCGATCATGTCGGGGCGCTCGGTCGCTTCGATCGAACCGCGCTGCTTGATGATCCGTCATTACGGGCAAGACTCCGAGACGGCCGCTTGACACTCAAACGATACGAATTCCTGGGATTTGCCGATCGGCTCCCAACTCCAACGTTCCGCGTCGACGAGTGGTGGGCACCCGATTCGACCATCGACTTGGGCGGGCGCCGTCTGCGGGTGCTGGCAACGCCCGGACACACGCCGACGTCGGTGTCACTCTACGACGAGAGTCGGCATCAGCTGTTTGCAGGCGACTTTGTTTATCCCGGTAATCTGTACGCCTTTCTTCCGGGAGCCAGCCGCGGTGCCTACCTTGCGACGACGAAGCAGTTGCTGTCGATTGTCGATGCCGACACCAAGATTTTCGCGGCTCACATGGCTGATCCGCCCGCGCCAATCCGGGCACCGGTTCTGCAAGTCAAGGACTTGCGGGCGCTGGAAGGAGCGCTCATGTCAATCGCCCGGGATAATTCGCCCACCAGCGGATTTTACCCTCGGATCTATCCGGTCCAAGATTCCATGAAGTTCGCAACAGGGTGGACCTGGAACAATCGCTGAGCGAATGCCGATCTCTGCGGCACCTCCTCACAATGCGCCGAACTACGAACGGCGTGGCCGGACTTCTCGTGCTCTTCTAAAGCAAATTGGGTCGGTGCCCTGTGACGGCAACGGGCATAATCCCTCGAATGAAGCTGCTACCCGCCCTTCTCGCTGTTTTCGCTCTGCTGCAAGCGCCCCCCGGCAGCGGTGCCGCGGCTAAGGCACCCCCGAAGCACACCTCCACCATGGGCACCGCTAGGATCGCGGTCCCCAATAAGCTCAAACCCGGCGAGTACCTCTGGGTGCCCGAAGTATCTCCCCGCGGGCCGATCGTGATGGTCGTGTCGTTGCCCGAGCAATTGGCGTACGTGTACCGAAACGGTGTGATCATCGGCGCATCCACCATCTCCACAGGTAAGAAGGGTCACCGAACGCCCACCGGCGTGTTCACGATCTTGCAAAAGCACGAGGACCACTATTCCAACTTGTACAACGCCGCACCGATGCCCTATATGCAGCGCCTTACCTGGGACGGAATCGCAATCCACGCGGGCCGTCTTCCGGGATACCCCGCATCCCACGGCTGTGTGCGCGTGCCGTATGAGTTCGCGCGGAAACTGTTCGCCGAGACCAAGACGGGCCTGACGGTTGTGGTGTCCGACGAGAAGCTATTTCCAGAGGATGTGGCACACCCCGGCTTGGTTGCGCCCGTTAACGCGACCGGCACACCGGTCAGTGGGCCCTCTCTCGTGGACGGACTGGCCTGGCAACCAGAAACAGCGCCGGAGGGCCCCGTCACGATCCTGCTGACCAGCGAGGACCGGCGCATCCGCGTGTTCCGCAACGGCATCGAAATCGGCCATGCACCGTTCACTCTCACGGACCCGCATCGCAAAATCACGCTGCACGTGCTCACGAGGCTCGAACTCTCAGGCGCCGAAGCCTTGGATCCCAATACGGGGCGACCCATGCCTCGATGGCTCGAGGTCTCGGGGAAGGAAGAGAGCACCGTCTCCACCGCAGAACTACTCGCCGTCTTCGACGTCCCATCTGAATTCCTCGCCGACCTCGCCACCGTAGTCGAGCCCGGCACCACCTTGGTGATCACGCAACCGGCGGCAAGCCCGTCAGCTCGCACGACGCTGACCAATGGGGTTGTCGCCCTATCCGCGGACGGTTCCTCCCGCCGCTAAATGAGAGGCTTCCGTGACCACCGGTGACACTACCCTCGAGATCAGCCGCCTGTTCGATGCCGCACCGGCGGATGTCTTCAACGCCTGGCTGAATCGTGAGGAATGGCAGTCCTGGATTGGGCCCCCGGGCCTGCAATGCAAAGTGCCTCTCCTCGAACCGCGCGTCGGCGGTCGTTACCGGATCATCATGCGTCTGACCGACGGCCGGGTGATTCCCGTCGCGGGCCTCTTTCAAGCCATTGATGCGCCGAGAACGCTCGTCTTCACTTGGGGCGCTGAGAGCGATCCGACGCGCCACACGCTGATCACCCTGATGTTCGCCGAGAAAGGAGCCAAGACCGAACTCAAGTTGCAACAGGAAGGCTTTGCCAACGCTGAGAGTCGGAACATTCACAGGACGGGATGGAACGATGCGCTCAACAAACTCGCCGAATATCTGGCTGCGGCGTCCCCGGATTAACTAACGACTCGCCATGCGCAATTTAGATTTCACCTCCTGGTCGACGCTACTCTCGACACTGCTGGGGCTCAGCGTGATCACCCTCATCGGCGTCGGTATCCGACTACTCGCGATGCAAACGATGCAGCAGCGCCGCGAGCGAGAAAACCGCCAGATCAATGAGCGCCTGCGCACGTTGATGGCGGCCTACAAGACGTTGGGCGGTTCGTTCACGGGCGATCTTACGGTGAATCCCTCCCACGTCAGGGATTTGAAGCACGAGGTGAAAGGTGCGGCTGATCGAGGAGCCGACATATCGGTGGACGGCGTACGCCTAGGCTCGGATCGCTCGAGACGTATTCGCGATGCGGTGGAGGCTGCATTGTCCGACATCATTCTTCTGGGGACTGAGGAGCAAGTACGGTTGGCGGGAGCGGCCGCCGCCGAACTCGCTGCCGGTCGCCCCGTTGAGACTGCGGCGCTGGTCGTCTCATTGCGTGATTTCATTCGAGAAGTTCTGAACCTACAACCCGTCGCGTCGGACCTGTTGATTCCTAAACAGGGGCCCTCGCGGGCTATTGCCTCCAAAGGCGCCAAAGAAGGCGAAAAGAACGATGCGAAGCAGGGTGGTGGCGGCGGGCTGGGAGGTGGAGCGGACGCAGGCCTTGGCAAAGGCCCCGGTCATGATGAGGAGACAGATCATCATGATTAGAGCGAGCTCGCGCCCCGCTTGGGTTTGAATCAATGGACTGCTAACATTCTCCATGTTCAATTTGCATCGCGCTTGTTCATCAGCGGCCAGACGAACCTGCCTGATCGATTACCCACCCATGCAACCGTCGCCACCCGGATTCGCCGTGCTCGACAGGTCGTCCGGAAACAATTCAGTTGGCGGACCCGCATGAATAAGGAAGCGGTCGAGAAGCTCATCTCCGAGCGATATCAATCCTTGCCTCCGAAGCTCAAAATTGCCGCGCGCTACGTACTTGACTCGCCCAAGCAGGTGGCGATCCAGTCGATGCGATCCGTCGCGGCGAACGCTAAATTGCAGCCGGCGGCGATGCTGCGTTTCGCGCGGGAGCTTGGGTTCGATAGCTACGAGCAGTTTCGCGAACTCTATGTGAGCTGGCTGTCCGCCGGCGGGTCCACTTACGCCGCGCGCGCCAGGTCATTGGGGGAGCGTCGTGCCGGTCGCGGGCAGGAAAAACTACTCGCTGAAATCTACGACATCGAAGTCCGCAGCCTGGATCGGACTTTGGGGGATGCGAATATGGCTGCTTTCGAGGCGGCAATCAAGACCTTGCTCGCCGCCCGGCGGATATACATCTTGGGTCTGCGCAGTCTCTTCCCGGCCGCCTATTACATGGATTACGCCCTGCGTCTGTTTTCCGACAAGAGCGTCCTCATGAGCGGCGTCGGCGGGACCATAGCGGACGAACTGCGGCGGGCGACCGACAAGGACGCCCTCCTCGCCTTTAGCTTTGAACAGTATGCCCAAGTGACCGTCGATACCGTTCGATATGCGGTGGAGCGCCGGGTGAAAGTCGTCGCGGTCACCGACAGCATCGTCTCCCCCGTCGCCGAAGGCGCCAGCGTCGTGGTGCTCGCTCCCAATGCGGGGGTCTCGCTGTTCCCGTCCGTCTTGCCGGCCATGGCGGTCGCTCATGCCCTCGCCAGCTTGATGATTGCTGCCGGCGGCGCAGCGACACTGGATCAGATCCGCAAGAGCGAGGCGCAGCTCAAACGATTGCGCGCCTATGCCGCTCCTTAGATGCCGCCCTCCGGGAGCATGACGCTATCTGGAACAGGATCGGTGTCGACCCACAGCCAGAGTATCGCCGCGATGATCGCCAGCACGGCACCCGTCGCGAAGGCGGTTTCCCATCCGCCCGCGGCGGACAGGAGCGCGACCACGGGCTGGCATACGATGCCGCCCGCATTTCCACCGGTGTTCAGTACGCCGGCTGCGGCGCCCGTATCCGCGCGCGCAACGCGCATCGTCGCCGCCCAGTAGGCGCCCTCGTTCACCTCGACGCTCGCGAACGCGGCGGCGAGGCTGAGCACTGCGGTCCAAGGCATCGTAACCGAGATGGTGACGACCAGAAGCACCGCCGCGATCGGCAGGGAAATCAAGGGAACGATACGGTATCCCCACTGACCGCCGAAGCGCTCGACCGCACGGTCGGATAAAGCGCCGCCGGCTGCAGAGCCTATCGCAGCGCCGACCCAAGGCACCATGCCGGCGATTCCGCTGCTGATGCCACTGAAATGACGTACCTGAACGAGGTAGAGGAAGGACCAAAACGTCAAGAGATAGAACGTGTAGTTCATACACAGGTAGGAGAGCGACAAGCGCAGCACATTGCGATCGGTCAGTATGGCGACCAGCCTTCGGGCGCTGAGCGGCGACTTGGCCCCGGTTCTCATCGGTAGCTCGTCAAGCTCCTCCCTCCCCACCCAGGGATGCTCTTCGGGCCTGTCGCGCCCGAACCAGCACCAAGCGGCGAAAACGAGCAGCACCAGCGGTGCGATCGACAGAAGCGCCCCGCGCCAGCCGATCCGTTGGGTCAAACCGACGATCAGCAACGGCGTCACGGCACCGCCGAGCAGCATCCCACTCGTTTGAATCCCGTTGGCCAGCGCCCAGCGATTGACCGGGAACCAGGCTTCGATGACGGCGGCGCTCATGGGAAACACCGGCGCTTGGGAGACGCCGAGCAGCGCCTGCGTAATCAGCAACGCGATGAACAACGCCCCGCCATTGAACGCCACCGGCAAGAGGGGTGTGGCCAATGTGGCGCAAAGACCTACGATGCCCACGGCCATAAAGGTGCGGCGGGCGCCAACGCGCTCGCCGAGCGCTCCCGCCGGTATCTGCATCAGCGCGTAGGTTGTGAGAAACGCGGCGTTCAGAAGACCGATCTGAATCTGGGAGATATGCAGCGCCGTGACGATCGACTCCCCCGCCACCGCAATACTGGTCCGCTGAATGAAAGAAAGCATCGCGAAGGCGAAGATGAATGCGAAAATCCACCATCGGATACGAACCTGGCGGAGATAATTCACTCCTCCGGGCCCACCTGTGTCTCGAGCCACGCGATGACGGCAGCCTGCACGCCGTCCATCTCGCTGTATTGCAGACGCGTCGCGGAATAGTCCCTAAGCAGCGACAGCAGCGCCCGAAGCGCGGCGGGGTCTTCGAGGAGAGACGATAACGGGTCACTGTAGGTGTGAATGCTGAAGGCCACGGCGCCGCTTTGCGGTAGACGGCGCAGCGTCTGACGCTCGACGCGCATGTGAAGCAGTGACGGTGCCAGCGAGGGATCTTTCGAGAGTTGCGCACTGACGGCTTTCAGCGCGGCATTGTTCGCCGAACGCGGATCGGCAGGAAAGAATATCGATGCCACCGGCGTGAGCTGCCAGTTGAACCGGGCGCAAGGCGCGTCCACGTGTACGGAGGCCAAAATTCGATCGATCCGGGCGCCCAGGCTCGTCGTCAAGTCGGGTACGGGTTCGTGGGCCCAACGCACATCGCGCCCCACCGAGGCCACCAGCCGTCCGGAGCTCGAATACGCATTGGAAGCCGCCGTGATTGTTTGCCGCCCGTCGAGCTCCTCGACCAGCATGAAATCTTCCTGCACGAAATCGCTGAGCTGCCACAGCGGTTCGATCGATTCATCGTGGAGATTCCAGGAATTCCTTCCGGCGGCACATGTCAAAATGCCGTTCGAAATCGAAAAGAGCCCCGCATGCTCCTCCAGCAAGTGGTCGGTCACCATACAGCGCAGTTCCCGCTGCGCGCCCAAGGATTCGGGCAGGGTCCTGTAGAAGACCTCCGGGGACGATGACAGCCGCCCGCGCTTTGCGCGCATGAAATCAACGTAGTCCCCGTCGATCAGCAGCCAGTCACTCGGTCTGATCGGCTGCAAGCCGATCTGGAAGTCGGCTGCCGCCCACCGGTACGGGCGGAAGTGCGGCGAAGACGCGAAATACGGATGGGCCATTGATGCCGCGACCTTTAAGACCGGTTATCGGACGATCGTTTTCTACGGAAGAACATTTGTTTTGTCAACCACATTGGTGAAACATATGTATTGCGTTATATTGAAGTGCCGCACTTGGACAGTTACCGGAGATCAGAGCCTGTGAAAATTCAGACGGGATACAACGGTCTTACCACGTTGACGCCCGGCCTGCCGGCCGAGGCCTACTACGACCAGCGTCAGTACGAGCGCGAGATGTCCCGCATCTGGCAGCGCAACTGGGTTTACGTCGGCCGGTCGACGGAGATTCCGAGACCTCGCTCGTTCGTCACCTTCGAGCTGGGTGATCAGCGCGTCCTGTTGGTGCGGGATGAACAAGGGCAGTTGCGCGGCTATTACAATACATGCCGCCATCGGGGCGCCAAGCTGTGTACCGAACCCCAGGGGACGCTGCGCTCGGATGCCATCATTTGTCCTTATCACGCCTGGTCTTACGGTCTCGATGGCTCGCTGCTCAGGACCACCTCCAAAGTCGTGCAGGAGGGCTTCGACCCGGTCGACTATCCTCTCTACCCCATCGGGGTCCATGAGTGGCGGGGTTTCGTCTACGTCGCACTCACCGATTCGCCTCCCGACTTTGCTTCAATGTGGGACGTGCCGGTGACACAGCTCGATCGATGGCCCCTGGAGGACCTCGTGGTCGGTCATGTCATGCACAGAACCATCGCCTGTAACTGGAAGATCTTCTGGGAGAACTATAACGAGTGCCTGCATTGTCCATCGGTCCACCCGCAGCTCTCGAATCTCGTGCCGATCTATGGCCGCGGGCTGCTCGAGGAGCGGGACGATCCGCAGTGGCAGACCCATGAGTCGAGTCAGGACCCGCGCTGGAAAGGGGGCGTGCGCGAAGGCGCCCGGACTTGGTCGTTGGACGGACAGGCCACCGGCCGTGGCTTCACCGGGCTGTCGGAGGTGGACCTCCAGTTCGGCTATACGTATATGACCGGCATGCCGTCGACGTTGATCGCCGCGCACGTGGATTACGTGCGTGTCGTACGATTGCTGCCGCTGGGGCCTGAGAAGACAGACATGCGCGTCGAATACCTGTTTCCGCGAGAAACCCTCGAGGACAAGGACGCCGACATTCGAAACGCGGTCGATTTCACCAACACCGTCATGGCCGAAGACGCGGCCGTGTGTGAACTCACGCAGGGAGGCTTGCACGCGGCACCGCACAGCAGAGGCTTGATCATGCCGGAAGAGTATTTGATCCGGCGATTCCATGAGTGGCTCGCCGCCGAGCTTGCACGCATTTAAGTCGACCGAGGAATTATGAGCGGATTTGGTATTGATCAGTTGCCGCGAATCGTTCGTGGCCGGGGGAGCTACGTATTCGATGCGTCGGGTAAGCGCTATCTCGACGGCTCCGGCGGCCCGGCCGCCTTCAGCCTCGGACACGGCCATCCGGAAATCAATGCGGCCATCAACGACCAGCTGTCGGAGTTCGCGCACGGTTATCGTTATCTCTTCACCACGGACGCGCTCGAGCAGCTAAGCCAAGTCATCAAGGAGCGTTGCGGCGGCCATTTTCGCGACGTGGTTTTCTGTGGCAGCGGTTCCGAGGCCGTGGAAGGTGCCCTCAAGACCGCGCTCCAGTACTACGCGGCGCGCGGCCTCATGCGCAAGCGACGTTTCATTGGCCGACGCCGCTCCTGGCACGGAAATACCCTGGGTGCGCTCTCCGTGTCGGACTTCCAGGAGCGGCGTACGGCCTTCGAAGGCAGCCTGCTCGATGTCGCCTTCGTCTCCGCCGCCAATGCCTATCGCCCGCCTCCCGAGGTGAGTCTGGGTGAGCTGACCGCGTACCTTGCCCGCGAGCTCGATCAAACCATCGAACGGCTGGGTCCCGAGACGGTGGCGGGCTTCATTTTCGAGCCGATCGTCGGTGCAGCCGGTGGTGTGGTGCCCGCGCCCGAGGACTACTGCCGTGCCGTTCGGGAAATCTGCCTCAAACACGATGTCGTGATGATCGCCGATGAGGTGATGTGTGGTGCGGGCCGGAGCGGGGTCTGGCGCGCATTGGAACATGACGGGGTCGTTCCCGACATCATGTGTATTGCGAAAGGACTCGCGGGTGGCTACATCCCGCTCGGCGCAACCCTCATGACCACCGCAATCGCAGCGCCCATTGTCGAGCAACACGGCGCTTACCAGACGGGTCATACATTCACCGGTCATACCGCGGCCTGCGCCGCCGGCCTTGCCGTGCAACGAGTCATTGCTCGCGATCAGCTCATGGAACGTGTTCGCACCCGGGGCGTACACCTCCAGGATGCGATTCGCCAGACGCTCGCTGCGATCGACGAAGTCGGCGATGTTCGGGGTCGAGGCTATTTCATCGGCGTCGAGCTGGTCCGCGATCGCGAGCGCAAGACTCCTTTTCCGCAGGCGCGACGACTCAGCTTCGATGTGGGCGCTCGTTGCTTCGAGGACGGGCTCATCTGCTATCCCTGTTCGGGCAATGTCGACGGCACAAATGGCGATACCGTCATCATCGCGCCGCCTTACAATGCCAGCGATGCGGAGCTCGAGGAGCTCGTAACCAAGCTTGCGCGCGGTGTGCGGCGCGCGCTCGATAGTTCGCGGCGCTGAGCGAGGGACTGGGTCATGAATGATGCGGTTTTCATCACCTGCGCCGTCACCGGCTCGGGCGACTCGGCCGGCAAGTCGGTGCACGTGCCCGTCTCGCCGGCACAAATCGCGGCGTCGGCGTTGGAGGCGCACGCTGCAGGCGCGGCGATCGTGCATCTGCATGTGCGAGATCCCGCCACCGGCAAAGCGAGCCGCGACCCGCAGCTGTTTCGCGAGCTGTACGAGCGGGTACGCGAGAAAAACGCCGAGGTCATCGTGAACCTCACCGGCGGCATGGGAGGTGACCTCTTGTTCGGCCCGGACGATCGGCCGCTCGAGCTCGCGGCGGGCAGCGATTTCGTGGGCCCTCTGGAGCGGATCGCGCATATCGTCGCGCTGCGGCCGGATATCGGGACACTCGACTGCGGGTCGCTCAACTTCGATGAACTGCTCTACGGCACCACGCCCCGTTTCCTTCGGAGCATGGCGCGCGCCTACCAGGAGAGCAACGTACGACCGGAAGTCGAGGTGTTCGAGCTGGGTCACATCGAGGTTGCGCGCGAGCTCATGAAAGAGGGGCTGCTCGATCAGCGCGCCCTGTTCCAACTCTGTCTGGGCGTACGCTTCGGCGCACCGGCGACCTCATCCGCGATGCTTGCCATGTGCCAGGCCTTGCCGAACGGGGTGGTCTGGTCCGGCTTCGGCGTCGGCCGCATGCAGATGCCCATGGTCGCCCAAGCGGTGCTGCTCGGCGGCAATGTTCGCGTGGGTCTCGAGGACAATCTGTATCTCGACAAGGGTGTTCTTGCGAGCAACGCTCAGCTCGTGGAGCGCGCGGTGCGGATCGTCCAGTCTCTCGGGGCGCGGGTGCTCTCATCCGCAGAGACGCGGCAGCGCCTCGGGCTTTCGACGGTCTGATTACGAGTGCGACGCAGCCGTAAGCTTTGGGACGCCGAAGTCGATTGCTGATTTGATCGATATAAAAGCTGCTCCTTTAGTCATTAACATTTTCGGCGCCCTCCTTCCGGTCTGGCTCATCCAACGTCGGTGCCCTATCGGCGCCGGTCAGTAACCCCATCCTCACTCACAAAGTGAGCCGACGCGCTAAACCCCGAACTCGCGCGGCGGTACTTACTGGATGTTCTCGTTCATTGCGGGTCATCGGGGATGCACAAACTATTCGGCGTGACGCTCCTCTTAGTGGGATGCGTCGCGGGCTGCGCCGGCAACGGCGACGGTCTCAATCAAAACGGGATGCCCATCATGGGAGGCAGCCCCGATACCGGACCGATAACGCCGGATCTGCAGTCAATTGAAGACAATGTGTTCACACCGATCTGTTCGAAGTGCCATATCGGTGCGAGCGCACCTGAAGGCCTGCAGCTCGATGCCGCGCATGCGTACAACGCGCTCGTCGGCGTACCGAGTGTAGAAGAGCCCAATTTCCTGCGGGTCAATCCGGGTAATCCGGATGAGAGCTACATGGTGCTCAAGATCGAGGGTGCGCCCGGCATCGAGGGGGGACAGATGCCGCTCGGCGAGACGCCCCTGCCGCAGGCCACCATCGACGCCATTCGACAGTGGATCACGAACGGCGCGCCGAATGTGCCGCAAGCAGCGGCGCCTGCGGAAGCTTTCGCCGTTCAAGACACCGTCCCCGGCGATAACTCGACCGTCATGGCGCCTGTGTCGCGCATGGTCGTGGCCTTCAACCACGACGTCGACGCCTCGCTCGTCAACGATACGACCGTCACGGTGGAGCGGATGGGCGATGCGGATCTCGATCCCGAGAGGGCCGCGGGAGCCGAGCACGGGGCGCGGCTGGCCATCACCGGGGTGTTGGCTTCTCACAATTCCGCGGTTCTATTGATTACGCCGAAAACTGCGCTCAGCGCCGGCGTTTATCGCCTGCGGGTACGCGGCACCGGCGGCGGCGCGCTGGCCGATCTGGATGCGCGGACGCTTCACACCGATCGGTCGTTCGTCTTCACCGTCGAGCCTGCTCGATGAGCGGAACCGCTCGTGTCGGATGGCGCGGCCTGTTCGCCCTGTTGTGCTTCGTCTCATTCGCGGCGCACGCCGAGCCCTATCTGGCCGTCCAATTCGGGCTGAAATGTAATGTATGTCACGTCAACCCCACGGGCGGCGGGTTGCGCTCCACGGTCGGCGATGTGCTTGCCCAGACCGCGATCCCCAGCGCGCATCTGGACACCGGCGCCGACAATTGGACCGGTGCGCTCGGCCCGTACATCCGCACCGGCGGTGACCTGCGGTTCGATGCCCAGGTGACTCAAATACCAAATGCGCCGTCGGTGCAGGAATTCTCACTCGAACAGGCGCGGGTATATCTGGAAGCGAACGTGATCCCGAATCGGCTGCTCGCCGTGATCGACGAGCAAGTCGCTCCCGGGGGCGCGCTCAACCGGGAGGCCTATGTTCTCTATTGGTCGGCTTCCCACGACTGGTACTTTAAAGCGGGCCAGATGTACCTGCCCTTTGGATTGCGGCTGCAGGATCAGACCGCGTTCATTCTGACCGCAACCGGAATCAATATGACCACCCCGGATCAAGGTGTCGAATTCGGTTGGGAGCGGGGCCACTGGGATGCGCAGTTGGCGGTGAGCAACGGCACCGCGGGCGGCGCCGTCAAAAGCGACGGCAAACAGTACAGTCTGAACGTCGCCTACGTCGAGTCTATATGGCGACTCGGAATTGCCGCGAATAATAACGACCAATCGGGCGGTGCCAAGAGCGCGTTCGGGGTCTACGGGGGCCTGCGGACCGGCCCCGTCTCCTGGCTGGCCCAGGCCGAAGTGACCGACGATAAGAGCATTCCGAACGGACAAGGCAGAGAGCTTGCCACCCTGCTCGAGGCCAACTGGCTCATCGCTCGCGGCAACAATCTCAAGATCACGGATGAGTTCCTCAATCCGGATCGCTCCGCGCCGAATGGGGATGAGACCCGCTGGAGTGTGGTGTACGAGTTGACGCCGATCCAGTTCGTGCAACTTCGCGCGGGCTTTCGTTGGTACGACGGCATCCCTCAGGACCCGGCCGAACATCAGCGCCTCTATTTCCTGGAAATCCACGGCTATTTCTAGACCCACGGCCCGGCTTGTCGGACGCGGCCTGCCTCCGCTTTAAACCAAAGCCGTTGCTGGCGGCACTTACTCGGGAAGCGGCGTCGTGTCCGCTCGCACGCGGCATTCGCGAGCGCATCGGTCGGCGTGTCCCGTACTCAGGAGCAACGATGCTTTCAGTCCTGGTTTGTCACTCCTATTTCCTGAATTTGGATCAAAAGCAACAGGAGCGCGGCAAACCCTATCCGGCACTCGCCACCCTTCAGGTGGCCGCCATGCTACGAAAGGCCGGCCGGCGTGTCGCCTTCTTCGACGCAATGATCGCGCAGGGGATGGACGAGTACGAACGAACGCTCAACGCCGCCCAACCACAAGTCGTGTTGCTGTATGAGGATACGTTCAACTTCCTGAGCAAGATGTGTCTCGGCACCATGCGCCGCGCCGCCTGCCAAATGATCAGCCTGGCGCGCCGCTCAGGCGCCCGCGTCATCGTGGCGGGTCCCGACGTGAGCGACGCACCAGCACCCTATCTCCTCGCAGGGGCCGATGTCGCTCTGGTCGGGGAGGGGCTGTCGGCCCTGTTGGATTTGCTGGCGAGACTCGACGCCCATCCGGGCGCTCCTGCCGCCGACCTTGCCTTCGGCCTATCCGGCGTCAACGTGCTCCGGCAGGACCAGGTCGCCACCGCCGGCGGCGCTCGCGTACTGCGGAGCGCCGATTACGAAGGCTTCGCGGCCTGGGATCTCGTTGACATGGATCGCTACCGCGCAATCTGGATGAAGGCGCACGGATACTTCAGCCTGAACATGGCCGCCTCGCGCGGCTGTTCGTTTCGATGCGCCTGGTGCGCCAAGCCCACCTGGGGCAATTTATACCTGCAGCGCGACGCGCTGGCTGTTGCATCGGAAATGGCCTATCTCAAGCGCAGTTTCGATCCGCAGCACATCTGGTTTGCCGACGACATCTTCGGGTTCCGTGTCGACTGGGTCAACGACTTCGCCGACGCGGCCGCCGCGCAGGGTTCCATACCGTTCACGATACAAACTCGCGCGGACTTGATCAGCGAGAATATGGCCCAGGCGCTCGAGCGTGCGGGGTGCCATGAGGCCTGGATCGGAGCCGAGAGCGGCAGTCAGCGCGTACTGGATGCCATGAACAAGGGGACGACGGTCAGCCAGATCCTCACCGCGCGCGATCGATTCCGCTCGGCCGGCATCCGCGTGGGATTCTTCATTCAGCTGGGCTACCTGGGCGAGCAGCTGGCGGACATTCTCGCGACGCGCGATTTGCTCGAGGCTGCCCGGCCGGACGAGATTGGCGTGAGCGTCTCCTATCCGCTTCCGGGCACGAAATTTCATGAACTGGTCAAGGCGCAACTCGGAGGCAAGACGCGCTGGCAGGAGAGCAACGACCTGGACATGATGTTTTGCGGTACTTACACGAGCGATTTCTACCGCTTGATCAGGAATCTATTGCACGACCAAATCTCGCTCCAGTCTGCCGCTAGCGCTCGTCGACTGCACGAGATGGCGCCCGACAGTCCGTCCCTCGAGCGCAGTTGGCACGAGCTCATCGACAGCGAATCGCAATACCGCTCGCTCGGCGGCCGATCCGCCGCGGTGAGTTGAATCGCCACGATGGAAGTCACTTCCGAAAGCGTCGCGGCACATTCGCGCCAACTGCAGCGGATCCTGATCAAAGTGACCGAGAGGCTGGCGCGCGAGCTTGCGAGCCCCTCCCACGAGATTCCCGATTGGTCGACTCTCGATTGGAGTATCGCCACGGCAGTGGCTGCCATGCATGGCGTTTCATCGCTTCTGTCGTACTCGCTCTGCTGGCAGGGCCCCGAGCAATGGATGCATTTTCTCGAAGAGCAGAGAACTCATGTGAGTCGACGACACGCGCGAATCGTGACGCTGTTACAACAAATCGATCGACGCGCACGCGAAGCCGCCATCGGCTTCATGGCGCTCAAGGGAGCGGCGCTGCACGCGCTCGGCCTCTACACCGCTGGCGAGCGTCCCATGGCGGACGTCGATGTGCTGGTGCACCCGCGGGACGCGGCGCGCGCCGTGCGCTTGATCGAGTCGCTCGAATTCCGAGAATATCGCAGGAGCTTGAAGGAACGCGCCTTTGCACCGATCGAACGCCAGACCGCCAGCGCGCTCGGCGAGCATTCGAACAATGACGTCACCATCGAACTGCACGAGCGGATCTGCGAACGGTTGCCGCTGCAGGTGACCGATGTGACCGAAGCGGTGTTACCGCAACGATTGCAGCCGGGCCTCAACTACTATCCCTCCCGCGCCGCTTTGCTGACTCATTTGCTGTTGCACACCGCCGGCGACATGGCGATGAAATCGCTGCGTCTCATTCAGCTCAATGACTTGGCGCTGGTCCTGCGGCAAATGACCGAGACGGACTGGGACGAGTTTCTGAAGTGGCGTTGCAACGGTCGAGGGCTTTGGTGGGCGCTGCCGCCCCTCAAGCTCACCCTGCGATACTATGCCTTATCGGTTCCGGCACGCGCGCTGCGCGTGCTCGAGTCACAGTGTCCGTGGGTCTTGCGCCGCAATGCCTCGCGGCAGATCTTATCGGATGTTTCGTTTTCTCATCTGTGGGTCGATGCCTTCCCGGGGATTGATTGGGCGAGGTCGGTGCGCGAGGCGCTCCGCTATGCGGGCTTTCGGATCCGGCCGGGCACCGAGCAACTCGCCGCACGAACGGCGAGCGTTGTCAGCCAGAATTGGGCGGCCGGTAGTTCGTGGGCCGCCCTGCCACAGGGCCGACGCATCGCACGTTGGCTGATCGCTCGGCAAGTCCGTCCCGTGACCATGCATGTGTTGCGGGCGGCGCTTGCACGGGCGCCGTGACCGAGCCGCGTACCGTGAGTGCGCCCAGCGGCGCTTTGCTGGGTGATACGGCATCCCGCGATTACGCCGCGAAGCTTGAGGCATTCAACGCATTTGCCGAGCCCGAGCTGCGCAGGGCAATCGGTACATTGAACCTCACGTCGGGAATGCAGGTATTGGATGCGGGATGCGGCACAGGCGAGGCGCTCGCCTGGCTGCATGAACGGGTCGAGCCGAATGGCACCGTTGTCGGTGTCGATCTCTCGGCTGCGCACCTTGGATCGGCGGCCCGTCTTTTGCGCCCCGGGGTGACGCTCATTCAGGCCGATCTTCTCGAGGTGCCGTTGCCGGCGCGAAGCTTCGATTTCATTTGGTGCGTCAATACCATCCATCATCTGCGCGATCCCCTTCAAGGGGTCAACCGCCTGGCATCGCTGCTGCGCCCGGGCGGGCGCATCGCCTTCGGCCAGAGCTCGTTCTTGCCGGACATGTATTTTGCCTGGGATGCGCGCCTAGAGCGGCTTACCAACGAGGCGGTTCGCCGTTATTACCAGGAACGTTACCGTCTCGAGGAGCGCGATCTCACGGCGGTTCGCGCCCTGCTCGGCCTGTTGCGTCGTACGTCGCTGCGCGATGTGACCGTACGGACCCTCGTGATCGAGCGTACGACGCCCCTCGGGTCCGCGGACCGCACCTATCTGCTCCAGACAATTTTCAGACAGACCTGGGGGAACGACTTCGGCCGTACTTGTCACAGGCCGACTACGCCGAACTCAGTGCGCTGTGCGATCCGGGGCATCCGCAGTTTGCATTGCGCCGCCCCGACTTTCACTTTCTGCAGACTTTCACGCTCGGGCTCGCCGAGGTTTGAGAAGGCTCTCATAGACCGCTTGAAACCGGTCGGCCGTATACTCGGTATCTTCGCGGACTGCGCGGGACAGAGCCTCCCGAGCGATACGCAGGCGCAGGTCTTCGTCGGCGAGCATCCCCGTGATCGCCCGTGCCAGACCCGCCGAGTCTCCGATAGCGACCGCTACCGCCGCGTGCGGTGACCACTCTTGCAAGTGGCCGACCGCAGTGCCGACGGTGGGCACCCCGGCGACGGCGGCTTCCAGCATCACGAGCGGCCCGGTCTCGTGACGCGAGGAGAGCACCATCAGGTCGGCCGCTTCGATCAAGGGGCGCAGCTCGCGTTGCGGTAAGAATGCCCCTTAATCGCACTCGCGCCGACACGCCCAATGTGGCACTCAAGGCTTGCACTTCGCCCTGCAGGGTGTCATCGCCGACGATATCCATCTCGAAAGGGACGCCCGATGTGACGAGCGCGGCGAGCGCCCGTAGCAGCGTGGCCTGGTCCTTCACCCGGTTGAGGCTCGCCACGTGAATCAGCCGCGCCGGCCGCGCCGGGTCCCGGCGGACAGGGTCGCGCGCCGGCCACGCGCTCAAATCGACGCCGAGCGGCACCCGCAAGGCCGTAAGCCCTCGCTTCGATAGGGTCTCGATTACGGGCGCGCTCGCCGCCGTGATTGCCGACGCGGCCCGCAACGTGCACGCCTCTCGCAGGCGACCGCGCCATCTCAATGCGCCGCCGTAAGCAATATCCGGAAGGGAAACCAGCTCGCCGCCGCCGATATGAATGAGGCTCGGGATCCTTAAAAGTTTACCGCACGTCACCGCAATCAATCCCGGACCCGCCGACCAGATGGCGTGCACGATGTCGAACGGCATCACGCGGCGCTGGGTGCAGATGCTCTGCACCGCGCGCACAGCCGTGCGGCCTGCGCCC
Source organism: uncultured Gammaproteobacteria bacterium (assembly GCA_963766915.1). GTDB lineage: Bacteria > Pseudomonadota > Gammaproteobacteria > Steroidobacterales > Steroidobacteraceae > Bog-1198. The sequence continues at coordinate 502,982 of CAVYCL010000020.1, read as the reverse complement.
ATGTTGCGGATATGCGCGCCCGCCAGATCCCACTCGCCGCTTCGTTCCTCTTGATGCAAAGCGAAAACCTGGACATCGTGGAGACGCGAAAGACGCCTGAGCAAGGCAATGATGGCGGGAATCACCCGATATTCTCCCGTTCGGTCGACTCCTCCAGGCACCACGAGCGCGATCCCGCATCGTCTATCGCTCGAGGAGTGACCGCAGGATGTCGACTGACTCGAGCGGATGCGCGCCCCGGCGCAATTCGAACGCATCGACTCGAGATATCTGCCGGCGGAACGTGAGCCAGTGCGGCTGATGGGCCGCGTAGGCTTGCACCTCGGTCAATCGATCCCGCAGACCCGATTGCGTCAGTGGCGTAAGCAACGGACCCCCACCCGCCTTCTGTGCCGACAGAAACACGACCGCGGCGATCTTGAGCGGGGACGCGGCCAGCCGATACCCGCCCTGCCGCAGGTCCACCTCGAATTTTCTCGACCCCGCTGCGGCGTCGGATGACCGGTGATGCGCGTATGGCCGCCGCGCGAGCGCCATCGACCCAGCGAAGCGAGTCGCCACGAACGTGCAGGAAGTTGGCAACGCCCGTCGCCAGCAACGTATCCGGCGTGACGAAAAAAAAAAAAAAAAAAAAAAAAAAAAAAAAAAAAAAAAAAAAAAAAAAAAAAAAAAAAAAAAAAAAAAAAAAAAAAAAAAAAAAAAAAAAAAAAAAAAAAAAAAAAAAAAAAAAAAAAAAAAAAAAAAAAAAAAAAAAAAAAAAAAAAAAAAAAAAAAAAAAAAAAAAAAAAAAAAAAAAAAAAAAAAAAAAAAAAAAAAAAAAAAAAAAAAAAAAAAAAAAAAAAAAAAAAAAAAAAAAAAAAAAAAAAAAAAAAAAAAAAAAAAAAAAAAAAAAAAAAAAAAAAAAAAAAAAAAAAAAAAAAAAAAAAAAAAAAAAAAAAAAAAAAAAAAAAAAAAAAAAAAAAAAAAAAAAAAAAAAAAAAAAAAAAAAAAAAAAAAAAAAAAAAAAAAAAAAAAAAAAAAAAAAAAAAAAAAAAAAAAAAAAAAAAAAAAAAAAAAAAAAAAAAAAAAAAAAAAAAAAAAAAAAAAAAAAAAAAAAAAAAAAAAAAAAAAAAAAAAAAAAAAAAAAAAAAAAAAAAAAAAAAAAAAAAAAAAAAAAAAAAAAAAAAAAAAAAAAAAAAAAAAAAAAAAAAAAAAAAAAAAAAAAAAAAAAAAAAAAAAAAAAAAAAAAAAAAAAAAAAAAAAAAAAAAAAAAAAAAAAAAAAAAAAAAAAAAAAAAAAAAAAAAAAAAAAAAAAAAAAAAAAAAAAAAAAAAAAAAAAAAAAAAAAAAAAAAAAAAAAAAAAAAAAAAAAAAAAAAAAAAAAAAAAAAAAAAAAAAAAAAAAAAAAAAAAAAAAAAAAAAAAAAAAAAAAAAAAAAAAAAAAAAAAAAAAAAAAAAAAAAAAAAAAAAAAAAAAAAAAAAAAAAAAAAAAAAAAAAAAAAAAAAAAAAAAAAAAAAAAAAAAAAAAAAAAAAAAAAAAAAAAAAAAAAAAAAAAAAAAAAAAAAAAAAAAAAAAAAAAAAAAAAAAAAAAAAAAAAAAAAAAAAAAAAAAAAAAAAAAAAAAAAAAAAAAAAAAAAAAAAAAAAAAAAAAAAAAAAAAAAAAAAAAAAAAAAAAAAAAAAAAAAAAAAAAAAAAAAAAAAAAAAAAAAAAAAAAAAAAAAAAAAAAAAAAAAAAAAAAAAAAAAAAAAAAAAAAAAAAAAAAAAAAAAAAAAAAAAAAAAAAAAAAAAAAAAAAAAAAAAAAAAAAAAAAAAAAAAAAAAAAAAAAAAAAAAAAAAAAAAAAAAAAAAAAAAAAAAAAAAAAAAAAAAAAAAAAAAAAAAAAAAAAAAAAAAAAAAAAAAAAAAAAAAAAAAAAAAAAAAAAAAAAAAAAAAAAAAAAAAAAAAAAAAAAAAAAAAAAAAAAAAAAAAAAAAAAAAAAAAAAAAAAAAAAAAAAAAAAAAAAAAAAAAAAAAAAAAAAAAAAAAAAAAAAAAAAAAAAAAAAAAAAAAAAAAAAAAAAAAAAAAAAAAAAAAAAAAAAAAAAAAAAAAAAAAAAAAAAAAAAAAAAAAAAAAAAAAAAAAAAAAAAAAAAAAAAAAAAAAAAAAAAAAAAAAAAAAAAAAAAAAAAAAAAAAAAAAAAAAAAAAAAAAAAAAAAAAAAAAAAAAAAAAAAAAAAAAAAAAAAAAAAAAAAAAAAAAAAAAAAAAAAAAAAAAAAAAAAAAAAAAAAAAAAAAAAAAAAAAAAAAAAAAAAAAAAAAAAAAAAAAAAAAAAAAAAAAAAAAAAAAAAAAAAAAAAAAAAAAAAAAAAAAAAAAAAAAAAAAAAAAAAAAAAAAAAAAAAAAAAAAAAAAAAAAAAAAAAAAAAAAAAAAAAAAAAAAAAAAAAAAAAAAAAAAAAAAAAAAAAAAAAAAAAAAAAAAAAAAAAAAAAAAAAAAAAAAAAAAAAAAAAAAAAAAAAAAAAAAAAAAAAAAAAAAAAAAAAAAAAAAAAAAAAAAAAAAAAAAAAAAAAAAAAAAAAAAAAAAAAAAAAAAAAAAAAAAAAAAAAAAAAAAAAAAAAAAAAAAAAAAAAAAAAAAAAAAAAAAAAAAAAAAAAAAAAAAAAAAAAAAAAAAAAAAAAAAAAAAAAAAAAAAAAAAAAAAAAAAAAAAAAAAAAAAAAAAAAAAAAAAAAAAAAAAAAAAAAAAAAAAAAAAAAAAAAAAAAAAAAAAAAAAAAAAAAAAAAAAAAAAAAAAAAAAAAAAAAAAAAAAAAAAAAAAAAAAAAAAAAAAAAAAAAAAAAAAAAAAAAAAAAAAAAAAAAAAAAAAAAAAAAAAAAAAAAAAAAAAAAAAAAAAAAAAAAAAAAAAAAAAAAAAAAAAAAAAAAAAAAAAAAAAAAAAAAAAAAAAAAAAAAAAAAAAAAAAAAAAAAAAAAAAAAAAAAAAAAAAAAAAAAAAAAAAAAAAAAAAAAAAAAAAAAAAAAAAAAAAAAAAAAAAAAAAAAAAAAAAAAAAAAAAAAAAAAAAAAAAAAAAAAAAAAAAAAAAAAAAAAAAAAAAAAAAAAAAAAAAAAAAAAAAAAAAAAAAAAAAAAAAAAAAAAAAAAAAAAAAAAAAAAAAAAAAAAAAAAAAAAAAAAAAATTTTTTTTTTTTTTTTTTTTTTTTTTTTTTTTTTTTTTTTTTTTTTTTTTTTTTTTTTTTTTTTTTTTTTTTTTTTTTTTTTTTTTTTTTTTTTTTTTTTTTTTTTTTTTTTTTTTTTTTTTTTTTTTTTTTTTTTTTTTTTTTTTTTTTTTTTTTTTTTTTTTTTTTTTTTTTTTTTTTTTTTTTTTTTTTTTTTTTTTTTTTTTTTTTTTTTTTTTTTTTTTTTTTTTTTTTTTTTTTTTTTTTTTTTTTTTTTTTTTTTTTTTTTTTTTTTTTTTTTTTTTTTTTTTTTTTTTTTTTTTTTTTTTTTTTTTTTTTTTTTTTTTTTTTTTTTTTTTTTTTTTTTTTTTTTTTTTTTTTTTTTTTTTTTTTTTTTTTTTTTTTTTTTTTTTTTTTTTTTTTTTTTTTTTTTTTTTTTTTTTTTTTTTTTTTTTTTTTTTTTTTTTTTTTTTTTTTTTTTTTTTTTTTTTTTTTTTTTTTTTTTTTTTTTTTTTTTTTTTTTTTTTTTTTTTTTTTTTTTTTTTTTTTTTTTTTTTTTTTTTTTTTTTTTTTTTTTTTTTTTTTTTTTTTTTTTTTTTTTTTTTTTTTTTTTTTTTTTTTTTTTTTTTTTTTTTTTTTTTTTTTTTTTTTTTTTTTTTTTTTTTTTTTTTTTTTTTTTTTTTTTTTTTTTTTTTTTTTTTTTTTTTTTTTTTTTTTTTTTTTTTTTTTTTTTTTTTTTTTTTTTTTTTTTTTTTTTTTTTTTTTTTTTTTTTTTTTTTTTTTTTTTTTTTTTTTTTTTTTTTTTTTTTTTTTTTTTTTTTTTTTTTTTTTTTTTTTTTTTTTTTTTTTTTTTTTTTTTTTTTTTTTTTTTTTTTTTTTTTTTTTTTTTTTTTTTTTTTTTTTTTTTTTTTTTTTTTTTTTTTTTTTTTTTTTTTTTTTTTTTTTTTTTTTTTTTTTTTTTTTTTTTTTTTTTTTTTTTTTTTTTTTTTTTTTTTTTTTTTTTTTTTTTTTTTTTTTTTTTTTTTTTTTTTTTTTTTTTTTTTTTTTTTTTTTTTTGTCCAGCGCGCTCGTTGCCTGCTCCGCAACAGGTAACCGCGCCTCCTTGTAGAGCGTGCGACGCCGATCCTCTGCCGCGGCCTCCCGCTCGCAAACCGTTGCACTGGGTCGCCCACGCTCGCGGCTCGTATTTGTCCGGGAGCGTCTGCAGCAACTTCAGTTGAGCCGCCCGCGCCGTGCCGACCACCCGGTCGGCTCCACACGGCCTGAAGGGTGCCGAGGTAGGTAACCCTGACCCGGTAACGCCGAGTCCAGAAGCAACACCTGCTGGGGGACCAAGCGAGCCGGGCTGGCCACGCGGTGCAACGTCATCCATCGCCACCCCGTCGATCAGGTCCGCCCTGATGTCGGAAGGAGCCCTGCGATCAAGTCCATGAGCGGCTCTTCCGGCGCCATTGGCACCGACGATGCCCACCATGGAGCGGGGGGCGGGGATACGCAGACTTGCCCTCATCGAACGTCCGCCCGCGCCCGGCTGCACTGAAACTACTGCTCCTTGAGACAGATGTCGTGTCGGCGTCGGTGGCACGACCGGTCTCGCCTCGCCCCGGTCGCCCCCGCACGGCGAGTGATCCGGCGGCCGCAGCCGCCAGTAGCATCGGGCGCGACCCCGGGCAAGCGCGGCACGATCGGCGTGCATTCCTCACGGCCGCGGCAAGCACCTGCTGCAGCATCCGGGGCAGCAGGGGGTAGGCGGCGAAAGCGATGAACGTCCAACTGGCCCAACCACGGCCCTATCCCCCCGCTCCGCGTCCCCACGACCAAGGCGGTCGCCACCAGAGCGGCATCACCGTCACGCACTCCATCGCCATGCTTCGGAACCTGCGCAGGCCGCGCGGCCCGCACGGCGGCATGCGTGGCCTCCCGGCTCGCCCGGCTCAAAGATGTCTTGGAATTGTCGGCGGTCCTGGAGATAGCAGAATTTCCCTCATCGCCCCGAAAGCTCTCGCCGACAGATCTTGGTTTGCTCGGACCAACGCGGCGTCGAATGAGCGTGACCCAATCGCGAGAGGCCGGCACGCACACAGCGATAGATCAGCGCATAGCCGCCCCCCAATTACCTATCAACAGGGTCACAGAGACCGCCGGGTTCAGCATCAAGACGGATAGCACGATGAATCCCGCCGAAACCGAATTGGTCACGAGCGTCAGGCCACTTTGCAGGTAGTCCGTTGGACTCGCGCGCCGTCTCGTGCATGATGTTGTTGAAGAAGCGTGCTGCTGTGGGTGGCGGCGTGAAACGCGTAACGGCAACGCCTTAAATACTCACCGAACAGCTTCGCCTGCAGCTCGGCACCGATCTCAAGGGCGAGACGATTCATGGCCACGTCGTCGATTGCGGTGACCAGGTTGGCGACGAGAACCACCGCGACGCAATGCCAGCCCCAGGGCGGCCAGGAAGCCGGCGCTCGTTCCAGAAGCCGCCGTGATCGAATAACCAGCGCAACAGCTTGTTCCGATGGATCAGCCGCGGCTCCCCGAGCACGGCGAAGAACGGTGCGATTGCGGCAATGCCGGTGACGGTGCAGAGAGCCATTGCTAAGGAAATGACCTGCGCGCCCATCAGAGGGCTGCCTCTGGGACGGATTGAAGTATCTTCCAGAGATTGGGCGATGAGACTCGATAAATTGCGCGCGTTGCCGGCGGCGCCCACAGCGGCGTGCCAGCGTGCGAACGGATCGAGGCGCGCACGCCCTGCAGCGGGTGGAAATGAATGCACATCAGCCAACATCGCGGGTACCGCCAAGATTGCGGATGTGACTCAACCACCAGAGTGGCGATAGCGTCCCACCCCCGTCCCGATCCTCGCCTGACTGATCGCAAGCTCCGGCGGAAATCTGTGCGTGTCGCTTGCGCAGCATCGAATCCAACGCAACCTCCGTAACGTCGCCTTAGCGTTTTTTTGAAAGACGCGGCGCCGGCCCTGGCAAAGGCGATGATGTTGCTCCCGGAATGCGGCACCGTGCCGGCGAACCCAGGTGAGGGCGCTCCGTTGACGCCGTCGCATCCGGACTGTGCACCGCCAGCCGAAACCAGTAGCTCGTCGTCGTAACACATGACCAGGGCTTGCTCGAATGCGCCCAGCTCGAGCAGAAACCGCCGCGAAATGATGACGCCGGGTTGCGCAATGACGATGTTTTTCTCGAGCAGTTTCTCACAAAAATCGAGCCGCTGGGCGTCGGTCAATCGCGGCTGCGCGCCGGGTCGATGCGATCGCCGGAAGCATCGATCAGCGCAAACTTGGTGTAGCTCCATCCGCGCTCGGGGACGACGGAGCGATGCCATCTGGGTCTCGAGTTTCCGAGGCAGCCAAAGGTCGTCGGAGTCCAAGAACGCCACGTACTCGCCGCGCGCTTTGCGAAGCGCCATATTGATGACGACGGATGGCTTTCCGGTGTGGTGCATCGAGATCACCACCACCCGCGGGTGATCTTGCAGTGTTCGCAGGTACGCGCCTGTGGGCTCGCTCGAGCCGTCATCCGCAACGATGAGTTCCCAGTCCTTGAAGGTCTGGGAGAAAACCGATTCGACGGCGGGCCGCAAGAACTCGAGCCGGTTGAACGTCGGCATGACGATCGACACTGAAGGCGCCGAGCCGGTACTCACAATCCACTCATCGCGGGCAGACGGGGTAATTCATGATGCCGGTTGCGCTCGTCGGCATCGGCATACATGGCGGCGAGCTTCCTGCCGAGCGAATCGACCGAGAGCTCCCGGTCGAAGTGTGCGCGTACCGTCGCGCGGGTCGCGGCGTCGAAACGCGCCGACACCAATGCCTCGCACAAAGCCTGGAATCGCCGCAAGGCCACACGCTCCCACCGCCCCAGCGCCGGTGAGCGCGCGAAACGACGGAATGTCGGTAATGATTGGCGGTAATCCGCAAGCAAGCGCTTCGATCACCGAATAGCCGCTGCCTTCGCGGTGACTGCCGAGCACGAACAGGTCCGCCGCCCGCATCAATCGCTCGATCGTTTCGTGGGACACGCACCCGAGGAGCCTGACTCGGCTGCGTAGACGTGAATCCTCGGCGATTCGCTTCTGAACATCGAGAAGGAGCGGTGCCACGCCAAAGCAGCACCACAGTTGCAACCCGGGCAACGCTTTCGTCGCCCGGCTCACACCCTCCAAGACGGCGAGCGGGTCTTTGTTGTCGTCGAGGTGCCCCACCCACAGCACCGCGGGGCTCCCGGCGAGGCCGGTCAGGCCCCGGGCCTCGCGAGAGCTTCCAGGTACAAATCGGCTGGTTGATTCCGGTATTTCGTAGACCCGCGTGTGCGTCGAGAGAAGTCCGGCGTCGGCGAACGGCTGCGCCTGGGTTCTCGAGCAAAACGCAACGCCCGCCGCAATGGCCATGTCGCGGCGCCACGGCCCGCGCCGCCAGAAGCGAGGCAGTCGGTCGGCATGGTCCTGAAAAATGATCGGAACGCCGGGCGCGAGCGAGGACAGCGCGAGCGCATCGCGCGCAAATCCCAGGCCGTGTACGTGGAACACATCCGGCGCAAGGTCGGTGAGCAATGCGGCCAGACCCTTGGCGGGGCTTCCCTGCGGTTCCGGCTCGGCCAAGGGCAGAAAATAACAGGCCACCCCGCCCCTGACGAGACGCTCCGTGTGCGAGCTCGCCTGCACGACGGTGATGCGAACGCCCCCGGCGCAGGCGGCTTCAGCGACATCCACAAGCTGGGCCAGGCCTTCAGAAGCTCCGTGGGCGACCGCTCCTCAGGATCCCTGAAAAAGCTGATCTGGACGACATGCAATCGGGACCGCATGGCATCTACAGACTCATGACGCGCGGATCCCAATGGCGGATCAGCTTGCGGGAGACACGCAGCTCCCACGGGCGATCGTAACGCTCGAATCGGTAGCGCCAGGCGGCGAGCGCGCGCAGCGCCGATTTACCCCAGGCCGAGGCACGGATGTCCATGACGGTCGGATAGCGGCAGCCCAAGACGGTCGTGAAATCCACGATTCGGCGGCGCAAGCGCGCGGATAGCCAGGGAGCATCCTGATGACACCAATAATCGACCCATTGAGGCTCGGCCCAGCCATCGGCGGATTGCGGGAACATGACCGGATTGCCGTCGCAGTCGCGCAGCTCATCCGCCATGCGCGCCGCGGTCGCGTTCTTGTCCCAGCGGCGAGGTAACGGCGTGTAGATGTAAATCATGACTTCCGTCGCGGGGTGGACCCGCTTGATCATGCGAATGAAATCAAACGTCTTCTCGGTCTCGCCTTCCGGATCGCGCGGTGGCGCGAGCATGAAGGAGAGCTCCGGAATGACCCCGTGGCTGCGACATTTCTCCACCGCCGCCAGGGTCTGATCGCAGCTCGTGCCCTTGCGGATGTCGTGCAACAGCCAATCGCTCGGCGATTCCGCCCCGATGTAGGCCATACGCAGACCGCTCTTCCGCACCAGCGACCAGGACGACTCCGACAGATTGACGAGCGCATCGGAGCGGGCAAAGCACCACCAAGGCATTTGGAATTTCGCCAATACTTCGAGCAGCGGCACCATGTCGACTTCGCGGTCGAAGAAGTTGTGGTCGTAGAATTGGATCGCGTCGACCCCAAACCGATCCCTCATGAACTGAAGGTCCTGCTCGAGTCGCTGTGCCGGCGGTAAGGCCGTCTTGCCCCGGAACATGGTCGCGACTCCGCAGAAGGTGCAGCGGTAACGGCAGCCCAAGGCGGCTTGGTAGCCGATCGTGCGTCGGCCTAGGTAGGTGTTGGTGAGGTATTGCTGCGGGTTTTGCAGCGTGTCGTATGGCAGCATCCGCGTGAGGCTGGCGGCGGAGAACTTGCGCTCCGGGTTGTGCACGATCTCGGCGCCGTTGCGCCACGTGAGCCCCGCAATCGATCGCAGCTCCTGATCCTCCGCTTCGCGAGCGCGTACAGGAGCTCGGTAAAGGTTTCCTCGCCCTGTCCTCGCACGGCGTAATCGACATAGCTCGAATTCAGCGCCGAATCCGGGCAAACGGTCGGAAACGCCCCACCCCACACGATCGGCAGCGACGGCCGCCGCGCGCGAATCGCCTTGGACACGGCAATGGCCGAGAGCAATTGTGGGCCACCCATGACTGTGATGCCGACCGCCGCGACGGAGGGCCCGCTCACGAGGCGCAGCGTGCTCGAGATGAACTCTCGATCGACGTTGCCGTCGATGATGACCGGGTCGAACTTGCCTTCGAGAGCGGCCGCCAAACTCATGACGGCCAGCGGAAAACGCGCATGGCGGTGTGAGGTGATGGTCGGATTGACGAGCAGGACCGATTGCGCGGCGCTCATAGCGGTCTCGCGGCCGGGAGCAGCCGAAATAGAGTCAATCTTTCGTTGATGAAGCTGCGCCCTGCGTACACGTCGATGTCGAATCCTTGGTTGCCAAACTCTTCGAGAAAGACTTGCCCATCGCCGAAGGTCGACAGCAGCACCAACGCCATGCCGCCGGGTTTCAAGTGAGCCCGAAGACCCGCCGCATAGCGCTCCGCGACGTCATTCGAGCGCCAGGCGCCATCGCGCGTATCCCGCGGCGTACCTCGAACGAACGGCGGGTTGAAGAGAATCAGGTCGAACTGCTCCCCACGCACGGGCTCGAACAGATCGCCGTGGCGCACCTCGATCTTATGCGCCAAGTTATTGAGGAGCGCGTTGATCCGGGCGCAGCGCACAGCGGCCGGGTTGATGTCCACACCGACGACGCGCCGCGCATGATGTGCGGCGAACACCGCGCAGACACCGGATCCCGTTCCCATATCCAGAACATCCGCCTCTCGGGGGACCAGCATCGAGTCGATGTGAGAGGCAAAGAATTGGCCGGTTCGAGGCACCTTCGGATTGAATACGCTCGGCGTCACCATGAACGGCAGGCCATCGATCCATTCCAACCGGAAATCGTCGTAGCGATCCTTGCCCATCAACCGGTAGCCCCAAGCCATCGCCTTGCCCAGGAGCCGTTGGGGCAGCGGTAACCGAGCCACCCGCCCGGCGGCGTGGGCCATCATGAAAGCCTCTGGGCGGGTGCGAGCCAGCGCGTGAACAGCATCTCGACGGGCCATCGGTAGTCGTTCCTGTCGCACCGGTAGCGCGCGATTCGCTGCAGCAGCAACCTTCCGGGTGATACTTTCTTCCAGGCGAGCTCGTGAAAGAACTTGAAGCGCTCGATGAGCTCGAATTTCTCCGGCGACACCCAAGGGCCCGGCTCGCCCGCGACGTAGTCGAACTGCGCCCACTCCGCGAGAGTTTCCGGCAAGCGATAGCCGCGCTCGACGGCCTCGATCACCAGCGCGCTGCCGGGATAGGGCTTGAAATAATAAATCGGCGTCAGGAACTCGGGGCTCATGGCGCGCAGCCGCTTCGCACAGTCGAGGCTCGCCTGGACACTCTCGTCGCTTTCATCCGGGAAGCCGACAATGAAGGGAAAGTGGCCGGCAATGCCGTACTTCAGCATCGTCTCCGCGGTCTCGTACACCTGCTCGATCTTGATGTCCTTGCGTATGCGCTTCAGGACTTCGTTGGAGCCCGATTCGACACCCACGAGCAGTCGGCGAAGACCCGATTGCTTGCAGCGCCGCCAGACCGAGGCCGGCAGCCGCACACCTTGATCGGCGCGCATGGTGGCGGCCCAGGTGATTTTCATTCCCGACTGGACGATTCGATCGGCTAGCGAGTCGACCCGATTCGCCTTGGTGAAAAAAGTCTCGTCCTGAAAATTGACGTCGTCGAATCGATAGCGGTCCCACAGCTCCTTGAGGCGCAGCGCCATGCGAACCGGCTCGAGTCCCACCCATTTTCGGCCGTAGACGAAAGGGTCCGAGCAGAACGCGCACCTGAAATTACAGCCCTGCGAGGAAATGTAATCGAGCTGGCGCTTGCCTTTCAGCTGGTAGTAACGCTCCACCGGGATGAGCCCATAGTCGTGCGCTCGGAAATTCTCGACCTGTGCGAGCGGCCGCGCGGGATTCTCCCGGATGGTGCCATCGGGAAGTTTGACGGTACAACCTGCACAATCCTCGAGCGAGCGCCCCTGTGAAAGCCGTTCCACGATGTCGGCAAACGCTTCCTCGCCCTGCCCCCGCACCGTGACGTCTACCGAGGATTCGCTCAGGCATTCGCGAGCGAACATCGACGGATGCCAGCCTCCCCACACGACCGTCAGCTCCGGCCGCGCACGCTTGGCCGCACGCGACAAGGCCAGCGCGTCGGAAATAGGCGCCCCGGTGAGCACGGTGACCCCCAGGCACACGGCCTCGCCGATGTGCGCGAGCACCGTCTCCTTCGCATGAGCGTCGACGCGGGCGTCGACAATCACCACTTCGTAGCGGTCGGGATCGAGCTCCGAACCGATGGCGAGCAGCGCGAGCGGCATGGTGTAGAAAACCGCCCAAGGGTTGTAGAGCACGACTTTCAGTCGTTTGCCCACCGTCAAACCAGAGCTCCCAGGGGGTGCGAGGAGGAAACACCTCGAGGCACCGAATCGAGATCTCTCCACAGGGAGCAGACGCAAGTGGAGCACTCCGGCCGCTTGCCGGAACGGATCTCCTCACGCCGTGCCACCATCCCGTCGCCCTCGAGCGCGCCCTGGAAATCGCGCCAGGCGTCGGCTTCGGGAGGGCCGGGAATGAAAAAGCAGGGCTGTACGCGGCCATTGGCGGCGATCACCGCGGAGAATTCGGGCGCGTTGCAGCGCACCTGTGGGAATGCCTCGCGGCCGCACACGGCTGAGAAGTATTGCAAAAGGCGTCGTAACTTCTGGGGACTCTCTGCGATGAACCCGGACTCGAAACTCTCCGCGTGCTCAGCCTCCATGGAACGCACCAATCCTTCGAACACCGGCAAATCCTCGACGCGCAGCGCGAGGTCGGAGCTGAAGTCATCGATACGCCCGAACGCGTGGGGATTGGCCACATCGACCGCGAGAAACGACACCTGTCGAGCACCGACGGCCCAGGCCAGATCGACGAACCCTGGCAACTGCCGGTAGTTGGCCCGCTGCAAGGTGACTCGGATGCTCGGCGCCATGCCATAGCTCACTGCCGCACGGATTCCCTCCACCACGTTGTCGAAGGCATCGAGGCCCCGGATCGCCGCATAGGTCTCGCGATCCGTTCCATCCAGCGACACCGTAATGGCGTCGAACAGCGCCGCGGCGCGACGCGCATGCTTGGCGAGGGACAAGCCTGAGGTGAGCAGCCAAAGCTTGAGGCCGCGCGACTTGAGCAATTCCGCGATTGGAGCCCATTCCGGATGCACGAGCGGCTCGCCTCCCGACAGCGCCACCATTTTGGTGCCGAGCCGCTCGAAACTCGGCAGCAAGCGGGATATGGAGGCGAGACTCGCATCGGTACGCCCGTGCCGCCAATGGTCACAGGTGACGCAGCGCGAATTACAGCGCTCCGTCACGTAGAGCGTCACCAACGGCAGACGGCTACGCAGCAAATGAACACCACCTAATTTAGAACGCCCGCTCGCACTCGGAGCGGTTAAACATGAGTACCGCCCGGCACGGCAACGGTTTAACGCCGGCGCGTCATTTGCGGTCAGTTCGCTTGGCTTGGACGCCTCTTAGGCGGCGAGTTCTTTGTCGAACTCGATCATCGCGTAGGCGGAGTGATTGTGAATCGACTCGAAGTTCTCGGATTCGACTTTGTAGGCCCGCACGCGGGGGTCCTCGTTGAGGGCGAGCGCCGCATCGCGGACCACGTCCTCGACGAACTTCGCGTTGTCATAGGCGCGCTCGGTCACGTATTTTTCATCCGGGCGCTTGAGCACCGAGTAAAGCTCGCTCGACGCCACCCGCTCCGCCATGCCGATCAGATCATCGAGCCATAGTGATGCACCGATCTTCGCCGTGATGGTGATGTGCGCCCGCTGATTGTGTGCCCCGTAGGCCGAGATGCGCTTCGAGCAAGGGCAGAGGCTGGTCACTGGCACGGTCACCTTGAGCCAGATCTCCGTCCTGCCCGGACGGTGACTACCGCGAATCGCGGCTCGATAATCCATCAGACTCGCTGCACCCGACACCGGCGCCTTTTTGAGAATAAAATAGGGAAAGCTCATTTCGATCTGCCCCGACGATGCCTCGAGGCCGGATGTCGTCTCCTCGAGCAATCGGCTGAACGACTCGATGGAAATGGCCTCATGGTGCGAGTTCAAGCGCTCCAGGAAACGCGACATGTGAGTCCCCTTGTGGTCGTGCGGAAGACTCACGCTCATGCTGAGAGTTGCGACCGTGTACTGCTCGACGCCCGTAGCGCCGGCGATTTTGAGGGGATGTCGCAGGTCCCTGACGCCCACCTCGTCAATGGCGATACCGCGCACATCGACGCTTCCCTGTACGTCCTCCATCGGCTCCTCGAGACACTGGATCGCCGACCTCAAGACATCAGGTCTCAATGCAACGCGACACGAGGGGCCGGTTCCATTTTCTCCTCGATGGAGCTGCCCGGCGGACAGGACCCTCGGACCACCAGGGTCGCCACCGCGGCGCACGCATCCACATGCACGGTGGCATCGGCGCTGGAACCGGCGCGCACGCTCGTATCACGCAGCAATTTCGAGGTGGCGGAGGCGGTAAGACTGCGGTTCTTCGCGAGCAGCAGGGCAACGACGCCGGTGACTTCGGCCGTGGCGATCGAGTCGCCGGACGCAAAGTCGTAATGCCCGCCCGGCATCAGCGTCAGGATATCGTTACCCGGAGCGTATACCGCGGCATCCGACGGCGCGTGACGCTCGACGCTGGCCACTTCGATGACGCCCGGCAATTGCGAGAGGCCGGGCCGGCCCTCCGCCGTATCGGATGCGGCGCCCACGAACAGGATCCCCCGGCGCATGCCCTCGACAATCAGACCGCGCAAGAGCGGATCGTCCGGACCCACCAGGCTCAGATTGACGATCTGTACGCGAGCGTCCAAGGCGGCGACCAGCGCGCGGGCCAGCGTGAATGAATTGCAGTTCGCAGCATCCGCGTCGGCGCGCAGCTGCCAGCACGCCTTGAACAGTAGAAGACGCGCATCCGGTGCGACACCCACGATGCCCTCATGATTGTTGGCGACTGCGGCAATGACGCCGGCCATTTCCGTACCGTGACGGTCGCGCCGAAATTGCTCGCTATCGGAGTCCACGAAATTGTCCGCCACCGCGATTCGACCCCGCAGGTCCTGATGCTCCGTGTCCGCACCGGTGTCGATGATGGCGACTTTCACGCCCTCGCCGCTCGACCATGAATGCGCATCGATCACATCCATTTGCCGAAATCCACGCTGCAACTCCACATACGGGTCGTTGTAACCGGTACGCGTCGAGAACGTCTGCAGAGGCTGCGCGAGCTTGACGCGCGGATCGGCCAGCATGCCGGCGAGCAACGAGCTTCGATCCGCGCCCTCGGGAATCTTCAACACCGCGCAATGCATGTGCAGGGGTTCGATCGGCCATTCGCTGACCTCCCGAAGATCGTAGTCCTTTTCCAAGGCGCGCAGACTGGCCCGCGCGGCCGAGGTCGGGCCGTAGGGTGCGATCGTGTCGTAGCCTCGCGGAGTGCCACCGGCGTTTGCCAGAAAGGCAGTCGGGTCGTTAGAGACGGCGGCGATGATCATACGTTCGGACGATTGGGCGGGCACGTCTCCCAGGGCCTTGGACTCGATCCGTACGGGCGCGTTGCTGCAGCCGCTGAGCGATGCGATCAACAGGACCGCTGCCCATCGGCTCATCGAGGTCCGCCGGCGGCGCGTGGGTCGATCTGGGTGCTTTCCGCAAAGCGGACCGAGGCATGTCGGCGCAGCAGCGACAGCGAGTCAGTCACCGGGCGGTTCGAGGTGGCCGCCAGAGAATAGACTCCGGCTTCGGTGGGACCCGAGATGATCCGCAACTGCGCTTCGTCGAGGAGCTGTTGCAGACTCCACGAGCGTAATCGCCGGTGAGAACACGGCGCGGATGACCTCATCCGGGGCACGGGGCACCGTGCTCGTCACTGTTCGATATTCGGACGGTAACGCGCCGATCCACCCCCAGCGATGCGCCGCAAGCACACCGAGCAGCCCCACGGCGAGGACGGCGATCGACGCTGCTGCGCGATGCGACCAGCGCCCAGGAGCGCGCCGCGCCGGTGTCCCGACCCCGATTGCGGGTGGCTGCGCGGAAGGCTGAGGCGCCGCCGCGCTATTTGGAGACAGAGCGTCGAGCCGTGCCTGCTAGACGACTGAAGGAGGCGGGTATGAATTCGAGGCTCGACTCGGCGGACATGGCCCGGTAGATGTCACGTTCGCGCGCCAACTGGTCGCGGCACGCGGCGCAATCGCGCACATGCGAGTCGACCTTCTGCCGGTCGGGCTCCGAAAGGGTGCCGTTCAAATACCACGGGAGCAGTCCGAAGACCTCCTCGTGCACTCCTGAAAGACTCTGCGGGTGGATCATCCGTTCCTCATGGGCGTTTCGCCGTCGTTGCCGCCGATGACCGGCAGGTATTCACGGAGCTTGCGACGAGCGTGAAACATGCGAGCCTTGACGGTTCCGACCGGGGTATCGGTAATGGCTGCAATTTCCTCCAACGAATGACCCATGCGATAAGCAAGCTCCAACGTCAGCCTATGGTCGACCGTGAGGCTGTTCAGACCCTGTGTCACCCAGTCCTGTTCCTCGACATCGGCTTCCGGATTCACGCTCTGCTCCGGTGATTCATCGAGACTCAACGCCGCTGCGTGATTCTTCTGCCGACGGAGCGACTTCAGCGCCGTGCGGTAGGCGATGCCGAAAATCCAGGTGGATACTTGCGATGCATTGCGAAAGTCCTTGGCGTTTTGCCAGACGACCATGAAAGTATCGTTGATGATTTCCTCGACGTTCTCGTACCGCGAGGTGAATCGGGACAGGAATCGTGCGAGCTTTCGGTGATAGCTGTGATAGAGCCGTTCCAATGCCGCGCGATCTCCTGCGGCGACGCCAGCCAATAGATCGAAATCGCCTTCCAGAGGAGAGATTTTGGCCAACGGATTCATCGCACCGTGGCTGTTGCCGGATCGAGGTGGGTCATACTCTGTAGGTACCCTGCTGCCGCCATAAAGTTGCAGCCGGTCGATTGATTTTCTAGAAGCGCCAAATCACTGTTCCGGTCCAGCGGCCGCCTACTGCAACGTTATAAAACAATGAGTTAGCCTCTCTGGACGCGCCGACGAAGGACAACGCAAAGCTCACCGGGGCAAGATCGTACGCCGCGCCGACGCTCCAATAGCCGTAACCCGTCGCATTCGCCCCGTTCAGCTCGTAATAGCCGATCCCGGCCGTCGCGGACAGTTTACCGATGAGTGGGTGCTGCAGATTCAACTCCGCCCACTCGGCCTGCACACGAACCGTGCCCCGGTCATAGTAGTAGCGTCGCGTATCGGGCGAGTAGGCGATGTCGACCCGGAGCCAATCTCGATATCGCTCTTCGACCGCAATTTCATCGTAGTTATAGAACGAGCCCGCCTGATTCCAAGGGTAGCTGTAGTTGCCGACGAGGACTTTTCCCTGCCAGTCGCGGCCTTGTGCCCAGACGTAGCCCAGAAACGCACTGAGTTCCGCATCTCGCGAGGCATCGGGTTCGAACTGGGTGCTGGAGGCAAAAAAGTCGGCCACGAACCCCGAGGGGTTCAAATAGTGGAGGTCGAGTTGCAGGGCGGCATGATCGTCGCTGCGGGATATCCCGCGGACGAGATAATCGGAGGTCACGTCCAGTGAACCGCCGAAGGTTTCCGCCCAGACGGATTGTGGCGCCCCCATCAGGAGCACGGCGGACAACGAAACGGCTCCCCAGAGCGAACGCTCCCTTTGCCCGCGATCCCTTCCTACGGCCAGCATCGCCTGAACGAACTCCTCTTGCGCCGAATGCGCCCCATTGATGGCGCGAGGATTCGCACCGCTGCGACAGCATGCCAGCAAATACCGTCATACCGCCATTACGGAGGGACCGAAGGCGCGCAATGGTCCGCGTCTGATATCCCGGCGCGATTGCGGTGCGATTGCGGCGTTTTCCGAGGGCGGCATACCGAGGTATGCTCCGACAGAGACGGCGTTTATGGCCGAGCTCTGCGCGTGTCGAAACCAACCCAGGATATCCCATGTCAATTGCAATCCGGCCCGTACGTAAAGATGATCTCCCCGACTGGACGAAACTTTGGGACGGTTACAACGCGTTTTACGGCCGTTCCGCAGAGACCGCGCTACCGGCGGAAATTACCCGCATGACGTGGTCGCGATTCTTCGATGCCTACGAACCCATCCATGCTCTGGTTGCCGAACAAGACGGGACGTTGCAAGGGCTGGTGCATTTTCTCTATCACCGAAGCACGACGGATATTGCTCCAATCTGTTATTTGCAGGATCTTTTCACGGCGCCCGAGGTGCGCGGTAAAGGGATTGGTCGCGCTCTGATTCTGAAGGTCTATGAGCATGCCAAGAGCGCCGGAGCGCCGGAGGTGTATTGGCAAACGCACAACACCAATGTCGCCGCGATGAAGCTGTATGACCAAGTGGCCAAGAATTCTGGATTCGTGGTCTACGGTCGCATGATTTGAGGCTCGCCGCCGCACCCGACTCAAACACAAGCGTCGAGGAGATGATATGGCGAGAGTGGCGTTCATCGGCTTGGGCAGAATGGGCTCGGGAATGGCCCGTCGGCTGCTCGACAGCGGGCATGAACTCAGCGTGTTCAATAGGACTTCGGGCCCGGCCGATGATCTCGTGAGCCGGGGAGCCGTGCGCTGCGCGACGCCGCGCGAAGCTTGCGCGGGTGCGAACGCGGTCGTATCGATGGTGACGGACGATCGCGCTTCACGCGCGGTCTGGTACGGGGCTGCCGGCGCCCTCGCCGCTCGCTTGGCGCCCGGTGCTTTGGCCATTGAATGTTCAACGTTATCGTACGATTGGGTCCTCGAGCTGAGCGCCGACGTCACCCGACATGGACTACGGTATCTCGACGCGCCCGTCACCGGCCTTCCGGAGAGTGCTGCTGCGGGCGATCTCACCTTATTGGTGGGAGCTGATCTCGAGGATTTGAGCGCGGCGCGCCCCGTCCTCACGGCCTTCGCGAAGCGCATCCTTCATTTCGGGCGCATCGGCACCGGCACCGCCTACAAGTTGCTGGTCAATATGCTGGGCGCCGTACAAATCGCCTCCGCCGCAGAGACCATGGCGATTGCCGAGAAGGTCGGTCTTGACCTCAACATGGTGGCTGATGCGCTCGCGACCGGCCAGGCCGCAAGCCCGCAAGTGATACGGAACACCCGCCGAATCGCCGACGGGCACCACGACCGGGACATCGTGTTCACACCGCAACTGCGATTGAAGGATGTCGACTATGGCTTGGCGCTCGCCGGTAAGTTCTCCATCGGCAGCCCCTTTGGGCGGCTCGCCGGTGATATGTTTCGCGAGCTGTGCGCGTTAGAACCGACGACGAACGAGAGCAAGATCATCGAGATTGCGAGATTACAGGCCGCCGAAGATCCCTAAGGGATACGGAGGCACTCCACCCCGCGTGTATCAATTACCGTCAGCGTGGCTGACTACGACTGCCTGAGAAAGTCCAGCACCAGCATCTCAGCCTTTCGTGGCGAGGCTGTTGCCAGATTGCCGCCGGAGATCTTATGGATCGCTCCCGAGCGCCAGCCGTCGAATACGACGGGGTTGATATAGGACTTACGGCACACCGCGGGCGTGTTGCGCAGCTCCGAGGCGACTTGCTTCACGACCCCCAGGATCGCGCTCTTCAGTGCGCTCTCGCTGGCATCGGCGTCGCGCGGAATCCGCGCCAGCAACACCAGCGCCCGAAGCGTTGCACCCCAAGTCCGGAAGTCCTTCGCCGTGAAGTCATCGCCCATGGCTTCGCGCAGATAATCGTTGACCTCACCTGAATCGACCGGGCAGCGGCTGCCATCGTCGGCGACGTATTGGAACAGATGTTGACCCGGAAGCTCCTGACAATGCTGGACGATTCGCACGACGCGCCGGTCGTCGATGGGAATCTCGTGCTGCACGCCGCCCTTCCCTCTGAAATTGAGGACCGCACGCCCGTCGCGCACAAACGTCACGTGGCGGTTGCGCAGCGTCGTCAACCCGAAACTCTTGTTGTCGCGTGCGTACTCGGCGTTGCCAATACGCGCACGGGTGGCGTCGAGCAGCGCCACGACCGCCGCAAGTACCTTCTCGCGTGGCAACCCGGGAAGCGATAGATCTCGGGTGAGCTTGCGCCGCAGCTTCGGCAGCGCCGTGCCGAAAGCGACCATACGATCGAACTTCGCGGTGTCGCGCACCTGCCGCCAATTCGGGTGGTACCGATACTGCTTGCGGCCGCGCGCATCCTGGCCGGTGGCCTGCAAGTGGCCGCGCGGGCTCACGCAGATCCAGACATCTTTGTAGGCCGGCGGCACCGCGAGACTCGCGATACGCTTCAGTTCGTTGGCCGATGACAGCCGTCGATTGTCCGGCGTGAGATAGTAAAAGCCCCTGCCCGCGCGCATGCGGCGTATGCCGGGCTCGTTGCACGAGACATAAAGCAGCCCCGCTTCAACCGCCATTTGCGCCCCCTCGGCCGCCGTGGTTGAAGTATCGATCGCTGCTGTGCTGCGAAACGTCATGCCGTGGATTGTCAACGCACGGATACGGCCGGCGCTATCGACTTTCGCCGACATCGTCGTAGGAAAACGTGATTATGCGATGTGCCTCACGCACAAACCGCTCGATTGGACAGTATTTCGATTTTACAGTTGCCGGAAACAAGCCCGGGCGGTGGAAGCGCGAAAACGCCTGTTAAAGCCGGGTGCGTATCGAGGTCCGAGCGCCCGCTTTCGAACGCCGGGTGACCGTGGGAATGATGGCGTCGAAATTCCGAGCTGTCAGCGTTGCAAAGTCTCGTTCCAAACGGCGATAGCTTTCGATCAGGGAGACGCCGAAGTCGGTGACGCTCATGCCGCCACCCTCCTTACCTCCCGTGCTCGCGACGGTCACGGGTTCGCGGAAGGACTGTCGCAGACTCTCGACCAGCAGCCACGCACGACGGTAGCTCATACCAATATCGCGCGCGCCTTGTGATAGGGAACCCGAATCGCGAATAGCCTCGAGCAGACGGATCTTGCCCGGCCCGACGCTCGAATGTTCCGCGAAATCGATTCTGAAGCGAACAGTGGGAGCCATACGAAAGTTCCTCCTGAGGCCATCATATCGAAGCCGAGGCCTCGGAAAAAATCTGCCTGCGTCGCCTTAGAAGACCGTCCCAATCACCGCATCCCCGCGATTGGGTTTTGCGCTTCACGATGAGGGCGTGTTATATATGGTCGAATACAACGCTTTAATCGCGATGGATGATGCGTTTTGCGGGGAAAAAACGTCGCCCTTGAGGACTCCTGCGGAGCGGTAAACGCGATCGCCGAACATCGCGTATTCCGTCATCCGTCGCGATCGTTTGGATCCGGGTCTTATTGCGCTCTTGTAACAGTTCTCTTCGAGGGGGAAGTCCTATGCGGTCTGTGCGGTGGTGCGCCCTTGCGGCGCTTGCTTCGACGTGTGCCTTGAGTCATGCGGCATTCGCCGTCGAGGAACTTCCTGTTCCCCAAGAGGGTACGGCTGCGCCGTCTGCTCCCGAAGCCTGTTCGAGTTACCAGGATTTCGTTCAAACCGCCTGCCCGCTGACCTGGCATGGCATCACCCTCTATGGC
The DNA here is from genome assembly GCA_963766915.1 of uncultured Gammaproteobacteria bacterium. Classification (GTDB taxonomy): domain Bacteria; phylum Pseudomonadota; class Gammaproteobacteria; order Steroidobacterales; family Steroidobacteraceae; genus Bog-1198. The sequence goes on along the minus strand of CAVYCL010000020.1, from coordinate 482,142 downwards.
GCGTACGACGTCGGTGTGGGCTGGGTGAGCCACGGTTTGCCGGAGAACGGTTATAACTACGAAGGCGAGTCGCTGGTGAACCGCAACGCGGCGGGTTCTCGGGTGGTCCTTGCGCCGAACAACCTGCAACAGACCGGGCCTCGGCATCAAGGGCAAGATCGAGTTCATGTCCGACTGGTACGGTGTGTTCAACGCCTCGACCGGTATCAACCCGCAGTCCGGCCAGCTCGCCAACATGGCGGCCACCAACACCACGAACAACGGTCTGCCCCGCTCCTCTTACTCGATCACCGGCGACGGCGCACGCGCCGGCCAAGCCTTCAACGACGAGCTCTATGCCGGCGCATCGTCGACGCACTTCGGCACGCTGACCTTCGGTCGGCAGCGCTCTCTCGGTACCGATGCGATGCTCGCTTATGATCCGGCGAGCGGTGCCTATTCCTTTTCATACATCGGGTATAACGGCACGATGGCCGGCGGTGGCGACACCGAGGACACGCGCTGGGACCAGGCCATCAAATATCGCCTCGTCTATGGCCCGGTCCATTTCGGCACGATGTACAAATTCGCCGACGGCTCGGGCGGCTGCTACTCCGCAGGCCCTACCTGGAGCGCCACCACGTGTACCCCGGAACAGGCGCATAACACCGCCTATGGATTCGACTTGGGCGCCGAGGCCTACCACTTCTCGGTCGACGCGGTATTCCAGCACTACAACCAGGCGATCAGCGTATTAAATCCTTTGTTGGGGCCGCAGAGTCTGACGCAGCCCTATCAGTCGACCACGAACAGCATCAATACGAACCCCATTACCGGGGCTAATGTGATCGGAACGGACAACACGGAATACGGCATCGTCACGGACAACACGGCCGTTATGCTGGCCGTCAAGTACACGTGGGACCCGTTCAAGTTCTATGCCGGCTACGAGCACATCCAGCAGTTCAACCCAACGAACCCCTTGGGAGTAGGCGCATCAGCCCAGGGCGGGTATCTCTTGAGCGGCGTCGAAGACAACAATCTCGATTCTCCCAAGCTCGTGCAGGTGGCCTGGACGGGTGTGAAGTATGCGTACGACGCCAAGACCGACATCACGCTTGCCGGGTATCACCAGTGGCAGAACACCTTCCGCGTGCCGGCGTCCTGTCCGCCCAGTAGTTACCGCGCGTCCTGCTCCGGCTTTCTCAACGAGTTTTCGCTGTACGTGGATCATCACTTCACCAAGCGTTTCGACGTTTTTGCCGGAGTCGCCTATTCGTACGTGAACGGCGGTCTCGCCATCGCCATCCCACATGGCCCGGGTGTGCCCTATCTGCACGACAACAACACGGCTCCGACGATTGGTGCTCGCTTCGTGTTCTGACCGCTCCTGGTGGCGGGCTCGGCCGGGAGCCCGCCCTTTCAGACCGATTATCGATTGACAGGCGATTTGGGTTAAACTTAGCCGCGTATGTCAGCAGAAGTCGAATATATATCGACGTCACATATCCGTTGTTCGATATCGGCGCTTCAGCGGCCCTTGCTGAGGCAACAACCACAACCCATCAAGAGCCTATGAGCAATCCCAATTCCACGCCTCCTCGCCCGACTCTCAAGCTAAAAGTCGCGCCGCGCCTCAGTACCAGCAAGAGTCCCCCCGCCCCTAAACCGCGGCGCCCGAAAAGCAGAAGCCGGGTGCGCAGTGGTCGGATGAGTACAAGCGACGCATGCAGGCGGATATGGACGCGTTGTCATCGCGCTGACCGGCCCGGAAATCGAGGCTCGTTCGGTTCGGCTCGGTCCTCCCGCCGGGCGCCAGGCCTGCGCCCCTGCGAACGGCGTCCGTTCATCCGCCGCTCCTCTGTATCCGGCTCTTGATATGCTTCAAGTTCGCTACACGCCCACAACCGCTCTCTCGACCCTGAGCGAAAACTCTGTCAGTGTCTCTCTCCGATAGGCGGGCTGCTTGAGTCCAGGAGACCCCTCTCATGGAAACGATTGGCGGCGATCTACGCCAGATGCAACGGATACCGCTCGCAGAGTCGCACGTCGAAGCGCTGCGCGAGCACGGGAAGATCGTCACGCATGCCGCAGGCACGTTCCTTGCGCGCCCAGGAGAGCCTATCGATCGCTTTGTGTACGTCGAGGAAGGCGAGATCGAGGTGGTCAATCCCTACACCGACCAGCGCCATGTGTCCTCCACCCTGGGTCCAACCCAGTTCATGGGCGAAATCGGGTTTCTGAATGGCGGCGGGTGGTCATTGGCGATGCGCGCCGTTCCAGATACGCGTGTGATCGAAGTGCCGCGCGAGGCGATGCTGACGCTGATGTCTCGCATCCCGGAGATGTCCGATATCATCATCACCGTATTTTCCGCGCGGCGCCGGCGTCAACTCGACGACCGGGACGGCACCTTATTGCTCATCGGCGAGGACGAGGACCGGAACGTCCGACGGATCGCGGAATTTGCGAATCGCAACCGCATTCCTTACACATCCCTGCCGCTGCGAAGCGCCGAAGCGGAAGCGACGGCGCACAGTTGTTCCATCGCTACGGCGGAGCCTGCGGTGATTTTTGGCAGCGGCATCGCGGTGACGGACCCCACCCCCGACAAGATCGCCCGGCTGCTCGGCCTTAACCTCGATTTCCGCGACGACGAGATGTTCGATGCGCTGATTGTGGGCGGCGGTCCGGCCGGAGTCGCGGCCGGAGTGTATGCCGGGGCTGAAGGTCTGTGTGCGCTCGTCGTAGAGGATGTCGCCATAGGCGGCCAGGCCGGCGCGTCCAGCCGCATCGAGAACTACATGGGCTTTCCAACGGGCATTTCCGGTGCCGACTTGATCTGGCGCGGCGAAATTCAGGCGATGAAATTCGGCACTCGCTTTGCCATGCCACGGCGGGCGACCCGCCTGAAGCGCCTCGAAGATCAAAACTTCTGCGTCACCTTCGACAACGGCCAGCGCGTCCGTGCCAAGACCATCGTGGTGGCGACCGGCGTGCAATACCGACGGCTGCCGCTCGATCGACTAACCGACTTCGAAGGCGCCGGCATTTATTATGCCGCGACTGAAATGGAGGCACGCTACTGCAAAGGTGCCGAAGCGGTCATCATCGGCGGGGGCAACTCGGCGGGTCAAGCCGCGATGCTTCTAAGCCGCTCCGCGAGCCGCGTGCACGTTCTCGTTCGAGGTGCGTCGCTTGCCGCCTCGATGTCGAGCTACCTCTCGAGCCGCCTTGAAGCGGACCCCCGAATCGTCATCGAGTACGGCGTCGAAGTGACCGCCTTGCAAGGCACCGACCATCTTGAGGCGCTCACCATCGCCGAGCTGAAGTCCGGAGCAACTCGGCGCCTCGATACCCCCGCGCTATTCATCATGGTGGGTGCGGCTCCCAATACCGAATGGCTTTCAGGCCTGGTGGAACTCGATAGCAACGGATTCGTGATCACCGGCGAGACGTTGTCGTCGGGTGTATCGCCGTTCTGCACCTCGCTCCCCGGGGTATTCGCGGTGGGGGATGTTCGTGCCGGCTCGGTGAAACGAGTCGCATCCTCGGTCGGTGAGGGGTCGGTCGTTATTTCCAAAGTATGGGAGTTTGTGAATCGCTGAATCGCGACTCAGCGTTGTTCATCCGCGAGTCACTGGGGGCAACACATCACGATTGCTGCGCTAGGAACTGCTTTATGAGCGCCGTCACCGCCTCCGGCTGTTCCTGCTGCACCCAGTGACCAGCATCATCGACTAAGTGGATGCCGCGGAAGTCAGTACACGCGAGAGCCGCCATCGATTCCAGCGCACCCGGGCTCTGATAGACGCCCCAATCGCTTCGACCGCCGATGAAACACGATGGAACATCGATCGTGCGCCCCGAATACGTCTCGAGTTCCGCTTGGAAGGCCGGGTCCGTCGAACACCGGTACCACTGTAAACCTCCCTGAAAGCCCGTTCGAATGTACTCCTCGCTGTATACGCCGAGCTCGTCCTCCGGAAGCCATCGGCCGACAGCCCCCTTCGATGCGGCCGCATGCCCTTTAACGGTCTGCGCCATCCCGGTGTCGAGGTCCATGACGTAATACCTCGGCAACTTCGCAAGTTCCTCCGCAGTCCATGATTTCAAACGGAAAGGCTGATTCCCCTTCCAATCCGCGCTCTTCAGATAATGATAATCGCGCAAAAAAGCATGCACGCCCTGAGCGCAGTGCTGCATGTCCTCGTTGGCGTCTCGCGTGGAGTAATACCACTGGTAGTGTTTCCGCGGCGGCGTCAAGGCCGCGAGTTCCGCTTGAATGCTGATTCCCGAGCGCGGCGCGGCGGTCATCCCAGCCGGCAGATCGCTCCTTTGATCGAACGGCAACGCAGGGGGTCCCGCAAACGGCGCACTCAGCAACACGACGGAGCGAAATACATCGGGACGCAACAGCGCACACCAGGCCGCCACAGGCGAACCGAAGTCATGACCGACGACGGAGGCAACGCGGCGAAACCCCAGCGCAGACACAAGACCCATCGTATCCCGCACCAGGTTGGTCATCCGCGATTGCGCGACATCGCCGTCATAACGAGCGTCCCCGCCTGAGGTGCGTCCGTAGCCACGCTGATCGGGCGCGATCACGTGGTAACCGGCCGCCGCGAGAGGCAGCATGACCTTGCGCCAGCTATAGGCGAGTTCCGGGAAACCATGAAGCAGCAGCACACAGGGCCTGTTCTTCTCGGCAAAGCCGGCCTCGAGCACGTGCATGACCAGACCGTTGCTATTGTCCACGAATCGAGACCGTATCCCCGCGGGCAGGCTCGCCTCGCCGTACGCCACGTGCTGATTTCGAGACATCCGTTCTGCGGTCACCTCGGTCAAGAAGCCGTGGGGCGAGGCAGCGGGGACACGCGTCCTTCGGCGAACGCGCGCAAACACTCATCGACGAATGCCAGGGTCTCCGCGTGGCCGCGGTCGATGTCGATCGCCGATTCGAGTGTCAGGACTTGCGATAAGCTCGTCAACAGCACCGTTGCCACGATCGGCTGGAGGTCCGGCGAGATGCCGCGATTCTCGAGGTGTCGTACGAGAATCTTCGTCTGCAAATCACGGAACTCCTCCGCGAATCGCTTGACCTCCGCCCGTACGGCGGGACGACGAGCTGCGAGAGCGCTCAACTCCATGGCGAGCGTCGCCTCAGCCGGGTCGCTATTGATCTCCCATAACGTGCGCAGAGGCTCATCCGCGGTGAGCGCGGCCTCCAAGCGCGGACGGGCCCTGTCGGCCCCGCGCCTAATCACCGCGATAAACAGGTCGTCCATGGAGTGAAAATAATAATGGACGATCTGCCGCTTGAGGTTGATCTTATCGGCAAGGTTTCTGGCGGTGACAGATGGGTACCCACCCTCCCGGATCAATAGCTCCGCCGCGTCGATGAGCGCGGATCGCACCGTCGAACTCTCGACACCTCTACGACGACTCGAAACCATCCTAGAGCCCCAGACCTGACCGCCTCACGGCCGCGGCGCTCGGCCATCGCGCGGTCGCTACGTAATTATCGGACCGGAAGCGATGCGAGCTCTGCATCCGCCGCGTCGAGCGCCTCCGTCGTAAACTTATCGGGGGCAAACTTTTGCACGGCGCGCAGGGTCATGCTCTTCGCCATACCGATTCGTTTGTCGCCGCTGATACCGGGGAAGTGTTTGTCGATCACCGCCTTGGCCGCGGGATCGGCAAGCAACGCGCCGATCTTGGTATCCGCCGTCGAGTAGTGGGTAGCAGCTGCCGCCTTTTTCTCGGTCCGCTTGCCAAAATTGAAAAAGCCCGATCGCTGCTTTTCGACGCTCGGCGCGACCTCGGGCTTCTTTGCGGCCACTCCTGCGGCCGGCGTCAGCTTGAGATGCAGGCCTGAGAGGCCCCGGATAATGAAACTCGCATCGTAATCGAAATTCCGATTGCCTCGCGGGCCATGCTGCTCCTCGACCAAGTCGATGTGCGAGGTGTGCTGCAGAAACTTCTCCAGGATGATCCGCACCTCGGCCCGCGCGAGCGGTGAGCCTGCGCAGACGTGGGCGCCGCGGCCGAAAGCGAGATGCTCCTTGATTTTTGGCCTATCGAGAACGAAGGCCTGAGGATTGTCCCAGCGGCGCGGATCGCGATTCGCCGCCGAAAGAGCCAGCATCACCCGAGTTCCCGCCGGCACCTTGAGTTCGCCAATGTGCGTGTCCTTTCGAGCGAGACGAGCGGTCATCTTGGTCGAGCCTTCCAGACGCAGTACCTCTTCAAGCAGTTGCGGAATGAGCGAGGGGTTCTGGCGTAATCGATCTTGCAAGCCAGGCTCATCCACGATGAACTTCATCGAGTTCCCGAGCAGCTTGGCGCTGGTATCTTGGCCTGCACCGAATAGAAAGGTCGCCAGTCGGACAATCTCCAACGCATCCGGCGTCGAGCCGTCGGGATAGGTGGCGTTGGCCAGCTCCGACAAAATATCCTCCCGCGGGCTTTGGCGTCGATCTTGCACGTAGCCGGCGAAGTACATGCCCATCAGCACGAGCGGCTGGTGCTGTGCCATCAAATCATCATTGTCGAGGCTTCCCGGCGGCGGACCGGCCTCGATGGCGTCCATGAAGATCTGGCGATCGTCCATGGGCACGCCCAGCAAATCGGCGATGACCATGGTGACAAATGGGGTCGCAATCTGCTTGATCAGTTCGCAGCCGCCATTCGCCGCCGCAGTCGTCACGACTTGATCGGAGTACTCTGCAATGAATTGCTCGTTCGCTCTCAAGCGGGACGGCGTGAACAGCCGGGTCAACAGCGAGCGCGAGAAATTGTGCTGCTGATCGTCATAGGCGACGACCAAATCGCCACCCAGGAACTCGGTTCGATGTGCTTCGATCTGAGGCGTGATGTCGGAACCTTGGGGTTGAAAAGGCAACGGTGCCGCCGGACCGCCTGGCGCGATGACCGATGAGAAGTCGTTCGTGTTCTTGAGCACCTCCAGGATCTCGTCGAACCCGGTCACAACCACCAAGCCGCTGCTCGGAAGCTGGTGGATCGGCCCCTTGGCGCGGATCGCCTCAAAGTAGGCGTAGGGATCTTTGAGGATCACGTGGTCGGTAAAGTAGTCGCGGTCTTCCAACGATTGCATGTGCGCTCCCCGGGGCTCCAATCCACGACGGCCGGCAACGGCCAATCGATGTTATGCTAGACACCTGTATAGCATTCTCTTCAAACACGCGTCAACGCCGTGCCGGAATCGGCCCAGCGAGGGCGGGGCTCGCGAGGAAGACATGTCAGAGGGGTGTTTATTATCGTGCTAAGTCGCGCACGGATTAGGGTCTTTCCCGAGGCGGGGATGATCCTTTTGGCCGGCATTGCGGTGCTGACCGGCACGGCTCGGGGCCAAGTGTCCGCGCCCGAGCTACAGGGCGTCTATGTACTCGACGCGAACTCGAGCGATGACATCCAAGCCGTAGTCACTCGCGGCACCGAGCAGATGAACTTTGCCATCAGGGCCCTCGCCCGGCACCTGATTGCCAAGGCAAACCCGGCCTACCATCGGATCTCCATTTCGAAATCCGACGCCGCGGCCAGCCTACAACTCGATGGCCGTCCGCCCATTCAAATTCCGCTCGATGGCACCTGGGTACGGTGGATCCGCGAGGACGGCGGCACCGATCGCATCACCGGCCAATGGTCCTACCCGACCTTCGTGCTGTACTTCCAGGGTGAGGATGGAGCCCGCGTACATAAATACGTCCTCGACCCCGATGGACGCACGCTGAAACTGCATGTCGAACTCACCAGCCCGCGCCTGCCCAGCCCGATCGACTATGTGCTTGTTTATCACCGCCAATAGCACCTGCTCTTCTCAAGTTCCTTGCCACCCGGCCGATGACCCTGAATCGACCCGTCTCCATCGAGGTCATTATGTCTATTGGAAGCATCGGCGCAGGCGCGGGCCTGGGCAGCACATCGATCTCGACCACCGGTCCGGCGACGAGCGTTGCATCGACGGTCGCGGCCCTCAAGAGCCTCGCCACCGAATCCGGCGATAGCGAATTGCTCACTAGCTACTAGAGGGCGGCTCGGGCGCATCGAGCAGCGTCACCTCGAGTCTGAGTTCGGCGTTTCAGAGCCTGATAAGCGCGTTGACGGCCGGCACGTCGAGTGCGTCCGGTCCCGCGTCCTCGGCGAGCACCGAATCAGCGCAATCGATTATTTCCTCTTTCATCGACAGCTCGATCGCGGAGCTCGGCGGCAACTCGAGCTCAAGCTCGAGCGTTTCGAGCGGTTCGACTGACTTGCGGGGTAGCATTATCGACACCCTGGCGTGACGACCGCCCGGTAGCCGGTGCTGAAATGATATTCTGTCTCTGCCTCACGCAGCGCAGAAGACTCACCGATGCACATTGCCATCCTGACTTTCGAAGGCTTCAACGAGCTCGATTCCTTGATCGCCTTCGGAATCCTCAATCGGGTAAAACGACCTGATTGGCGAGTCTCCATCGCGTGCCCCACGACCCGGGTGCGCTCCATGAATGGCGTTGTGATCGAATCGCAAGCCTCGTTGCGTGAAGCCAATGAGGCCGATGCCGTCATCGTGGGGAGCGGCATGTTGACTCGCGACATCGTCAAGGATCGATCGCTCATGGCCGCGATGCAATTTGATCCATCGCGCCAACTCCTCGGTGCTCAGTGCTCGGGTACGCTGGTGCTTGCAGAGCTCGGGGTTTTAAATGGGGTGCCGGCGTGCACCGATCTGATCACCAAACCGTGGGTCGAAGAGGCGGGAGTCGAAGTCCTAGGCCAACCCTTCTTTGCGAGAGATAACATCGCCACCGCCGGCGGCTGTCTCGCGTCGCAGTACCTCGCAGCGTGGACCATTGCCCGGTTGGAAGGCCTCGAGGCCGCGCAGAGCGCGCTGCACTACGTGGCCCCCGTGGGCGAGAAGGACGAATTCGTATCCCGCGCCATGAGAAATATCTCGCCGTATTTACCTCAGAAGGCGCCTCTCGCCCAAACCGCGTGAGCTCACGCCCGCGGTTGCGCGGCTCAGTTCAATCCAACTAATCGGGCGATTGCAATTGGCGCCGCTGGAGATCCGCCATTTGATCCCGTGACGGGGTGGCGGACGTGCGGACCAGTTCGGCGCGGCCATCGATGGCGGAGAGCTTACGGGCGCGTTCGATATTGCCCTTCGTGCTGACGATCCACAAAGGGCCATTCGCAATATTATCGAGACCTTCCTGGGCGACCTTGTCGGGTGTCTCGGCCACGCTGGTATCGATCCCCAACCGCGCCATCGCGGGCGTTGCCGTGAAGCCGATGTTCAGGTGAAGCACATCGACGCCCAAGGGTTTGCACTCGGCCCAAAGGGCCTCTGTGAGAACGCGGCTGAATGCTTTCGAGGCCGTGTAGGCGGCGAGTGATGGCGATCCCATGTAGCCGCTCAGAGATCCGGCCAAAATCATCCCGCCACGGCGGCGCTTGCACAGGCGCGCGCCGTAGTGCCTGGCGAAATCCGCCTGGCCGAGCACATTGATCGCAATGACCGATTGAGTGACCTCCTGCGGCAACTCGACGAAAAGGCCGCGGGTGTTGTTTGCCCCGGCGTTATAGATGAGCAAGCCAATGTCGATGTCGTCGGTGACGGCGCGCACGCTCGAAAGCGCGTTGGGTTGCGCCAAGTCGACCGACCGTATGCGAACCTCCGCTCCGTTGCCACGAAGTTCCGCGGCCAATGTCTCGAGAGGCTCGGATTTGCGTGCGATCAACACGAGTTTGAAGCCGCTCACTGCCAACTTGCGTGCGAATGCAGCGCCGACGCCTTCGGAACCGCCGACGATGAGTGCCCAGGGTCCGTATTTCTCTAAATCCATTGTCCATCCTCGGCCATATAGGCGTTCAACTTACCCAAGGAACCGGTCCAACCCGCTTCGTGGCTGCGTCGGCTCGACTCGTCGTGCAGGCGCGAATGAATAAGAGTCAGCTCCGTACCTCCATCGATGGCTCGCAAAGTCATTTCCAACTGCGATTCGCCGGGGTCCTCTTCTCCACCCTGCCACCGCCAGGACATGACGAGGCGTGTCGGCGGGTCGACCACGAGAAACTCGCCGCTGCACTCGTGCTCGGCCCCGGGAAGCGTCCGGAAGCGCAGCCGATACGACCCACCGACCCGAGGATCCGATTCCGAGAGAAGCACCGGGCCCGCATCGGGCCCCCACCAATGCGCAATGCCTTCCGCCGTCGTGACGGCCTCGAACACGATGTCGGGTGAGGCCTTGATGCGGCGTACCAGCGTGAGACTGGTCACTTCTTCTCGCCGCGGGCCGCCAACTCTTTGCGCTCGGCGTATTCAGCGAGCCTATCGAGTTTGGGGGACCAGAAAAGCTCGTGCCGGCGCAGCCAGCTCACCGCCTCACGCATGGCTCCGGCGTTGAGGCGAACCGTCACCACGCGGCCGGATTTCTTGCGTGTTATCAGCCCCGCGTCGTCGAGCACGTCCAGATGCTTCATCACGGCCGGCAATTTGATGGCGAAGGGCTCCGCCAATTCACTCACTGTCGCATCCGCTCGCCGCGCGAGTCTGGCCAAGATTGCACGTCGCGTCGGATCGCAAAGCGCTGCAAAGGTCCGATCCAGGTTTCTGCTATTCTTTTCCACTCGGGAAAGTATTCACCGCGTGGAATGCGATGTCAACGAACCGCAGACCGCGGCAAATTGCAGCGCATCGTCCCAGGCTGCGTAGCGCGCCGTATTGTCGAAGACGCACCAGATCTCCCTCGCCGCACTCTTCCCGACGGTCGAGGCAAAGGCGGCCAGCTGTTCCTGCGAATACTTCGAATAATACATACGCGGTGCGCCATGCCAGCGAAAGTAGGCGAAACGCTGCGCCCCGCCGGGGATGTCCGCGCCGGTGGAGCGCACCGGATCCGCAGCGACCCGGGACACGCCCGCCTCACGCAGAAGGGCTTCCGCAGCGGTCGTGAACCAACTCGCATGTCTCGGCTCGCAGACGAGCTTCGCTCCGCGAACGCGCGGAACGGATTTGAAGAACGCGCGCACGGCGCGTCCCTCGAACTCGAGGCTCGGCGGAAGCTGGACGAGTACCGCGGTAAGCTTGGGCTGTAACGCCGCAATGTCCTCATAAAATCGCGCTACTTCGCGGGCACAGCGCTTCAAGTGACTTTCGTGGGTGACGCTGCGGGGCATTTTCACGGAGAAGCGAAACGAGGCGGGTGTTTCGTCGCGCCAGCGCTCGTAAGTTTTTTCTCGGTGCGGCCGGTAGAAGGAGGTATTGATCTCTACGCAGGAGAAGTGCGTCGCGTAATAGTGAAGATGCGACTGATCGGCGTTTCGGTCCGACCGCTTTGCCGGTGGGTTGCTCCACCCCGCAGTACCTATCCGAATTCGCGGACTCTTCGGCAGAGTGGAGTCACGCATCAGCGGCCTACGGCGGGTTGCAGGTGCCGGTGGGGATGGTTTCCAAGTCGCGTTCGGCGTGGCACTGCCGAATGTAGAGGGCGAGCGCCGCGTGCTGGCGCGCCACCTCTGCATCGTGCGCGAGCAGTTGCGGGCCCGTGGCACGGCCGAATCGATCGAGTACCTCGGTGCAGGCCCGCTCTATCAGATGACGCACCTTGAGGGCGCGAACCCTCGCCTCCCCGTGTCTATCCGCCGGGTCCGCATCGATTTCCCGGCCGGACTGATCCAGATAGGCGTTGAGCGCCCAGCCAAGAGATTGCAAAGCACCGACCTGGGCGCGCGAATGAGGATCTTTGCGAGCGAGCGCCGTGGCGGCCTCGATGAGCGACTGCGCACCGCCGGCCCAGCAGGCCGCGGGCCCGATCGCGCCGTGCCAAAAGCCCGGACGACTCAAATACCAATTCGGCCCTCCGACCGCGTGCGCCGCAGGCACTGATACGCTGTCGAAGTCGACGGCGACCGTGTCGGTATCGGCCAAGGCGGCACTCGCCCAGGTGGAGGGTTGCGGCCTGATGCGAGTGTCGTCGAGCGCCACATCGAGCAGCATAATCCCCGCCGCGCCCTGAGCGGTGACCAGCGCGGCCGCGAGGAAATTCGCTCCGCTGCAGAACGGCTTCGTTCCTTTGAGTTCCCAATCACCGTTCGCCGATCTCGAGTACGTCACGCGTGCGGCCGATCCGTCCGATGCCCAGACCCCGTAAAGACTTCCGGCGCGTGCCGGTCGGCCGGCGGCGGCCAGGATGGCAAGCGCATCGGTATGCGCTTCGGCGATCCGGGCGAACGACAAGTCTCGGGCGCCCCAGCGCTTCAAGACCTCGTGCCGACGGGCGGTGGCGCCCTGCCCCGGTAAGGGAAGCGCGAGCTCGCCCGATGCTTGCGCCTGCACCAACCGCTCATGAAGGCTAGGCGAGTTGAGCATCGATTCCTGCCCGCATCGTGTCCGCAAATCCGCCGCGAGCCCGCCCAATCAGACGCGCACTCGTCACCACGACGCTCGTAACCGGGGATGAGAGCCGCCAGCCCCGATGCCTCAACCGGTTCCACAGACAGTGATCTTCCGCCAACGGAAGATGGGCCCAACCGCCGGCGTCCAGGTAGGCGTCCGCTCGCAGCGCCAAATTGGCCCCATGCACATGACCATGCGTGCCGTCCGGACTGGTCAAGTAAGTCGCGCGGTAGAGTTCATGGGCCGCCCGGGTGCCGCCCTCCTCGAGCTTCACGATTCCGGCGACCGCGGCGATTCCGGCATCCGCGAGTCGTAGTTGCACCTCCATCCAATCGGACGATACGAGCGTGTCGGCATCGGTGTTCGCGAGCCAGATCCGCTTGAGGTCCTTGTCACGGAAGTGTGCGAGCGCGGCATCCACCCCCAAACGACGGGCTGAGCCGGCACTCTTGACGTCGGTCTCGAGCACTTGCCCCGTGCCCGCGAGGGCGCGCCGTGCAAGGCGGACCGTATCGTCAGTACAGGTGTCGGCAACAATGACGATCCAATAGTCGCGCAGCTTCGCCGATTCACAGCTCTGGCGAATGCTTTCGATGCAGGCCTCGATACTCGCCGCTTCGTTTTGCGCAGGAACGACGATGCCCGTCGACCAGGCCGGGTGCTCGGCGGCGTTCATCGCCGTCGCCACGAATCAAGGCGAAATCCGGGATGCCGGGCACCGCTGATCCACGTGCACGACCGGCCCAGCGTGTCCTTTAGGATGTCGTGGACCTCATCCCCCTGTAGCAGGTGATCCGGGCTGACGCCCAGCCAATGCACCGCGACCCACTCGCCGCCCACCTCGAGTCGCTCACTCAGCGATTCGATGAGCCGCGCCAATGGCGCGGCCTCGAAGTAGTAGCCCAGTTCGCTGAACACGATCAAATCAAAGGGGCCATTGGGACATTGGCTCGCCACGTCCGCGCAATGAATCGTAACGCCCGAAAACTTGGCGCAACGCTCGCGCGCCCTCGCGACTGCGCTCGGTGCAATATCGAGCGCCTGTACTTCATCGCACCGCTCTGCGAGCGCTGCGGTTAACACGCCGATCGAACAAGCCGGCTCAAGCGCGCGGCGGTAATGCGCTTGCAGGAGCGATCGCAACGTCACCTCGTAGCGCCCGCGTTCGTAACCGGAGTCGGCAAAATTCCAGGGGTCGCTGCGGTTGTGATATTTTGCCTCGAACGCCGCTTGTGAAACCGTCGAGTGCTCGCTCACAACAGGAACGCCTCGAAATCGCGCTTGAAATAGGCGAGCACGTGGGGCGGCACAATCGGTTGCCGAGACTCCCCGGGGTTCAATTGCGAGGAAAAGCAATTCAGGGCGGCGCGCTTCACGGCCTGGGTTTTCGCATCCAGCGGGAACTTCCCCCACCGGCTGCCCGCGAAGGCCGCCGGCTGCCCGTGATGCCACGCCCAGATCGGGTATCGCACGATCGGGAGACCGAAATCCCGAGCGACGGCAAGTGACGCCAAACCCGCGGCCTCGTGATCGGGATGACCATCTCCCTCGAAAGGCGCCACCAGCGTCGGCGCTGACTCAGAGTGATCTCGCAGCGCTCGGATCAACTCCCGCAAGTGCGCTCCAACTCGGCCGTCCGGTAGCCCGAGCCTCACTGTCCGAATGGGTCGAGACGAGAGTGTCGCGAGCGCCCGATCGAGCTCGCCTCGTCGGACGGCTCTCAGACCGCGCCAGTCGCGGTAGGCTGCCTCGCCGTCGGTCACACTCAGCACAACGACAGGATGGCCTCGCTCGCTCCAGATGCGTATCAACCCGCCGGCCCCCATGACCTCATCGTCGGGATGCGGGCTGATGACCAAGATCGGCCCGGGAGCGGGGACCCAGCACGACTCACCGTTTAACGCGTCGCGCCAATGGCCATCGCCGGTTCCTGGTAATGCAGGATTGAAGGCGACGGATGCAGATTGACGCATGAGCACGATGAGGCATGACCGGTGATGTTTAGAGAGGACCGATCTTAGGGCGCGTTCCGCAACAGAGCATCCGCGCTTGGGAGTACTCGGCTGTAGGATTTCGCGCGCTCACCGCGGGGACACCACGGCGTGGCCCCTGAATCGTTCAACCATCACGAGGCCGAGGCTTTCTGGCGCCTGACGCGCGGAAGGACTTCCTTCCCGTAGAACTCGATGACCTTCTGTTGGTCGGCTTGACCCGAGTGAATGTTGACAATGCTCACGCCGCTGTCGAAGAGCTTCTGAATCGTTTGCACGTGCGCGTCCGGGGTGGAACTCACCGTCCAATCGCCATACACCTTGGGCAAAGGAAGTTCCGCTTGCGCGCGTCGTTCGATTTCCGTCGGATCCGGGATGTTCTGATATCCCTTGAAGGCTTTGGGAATGAAGTTCCAGAGCTTGGCGGGCGCCTGTGCGTCGCTCTCATCGCCGACGACCACGAAGGCTTCAACGAGCACAGGCAGGAGAGTCGGATCCTTTCCCGCCGAACGGGCTCCACTCTCCCATTCGCCCTTGTATTGCTTCCACGTCTGGGGATCGGTGATCAGACCGTCGCCGTGCTCGCCCGCGAGCTTCATCGCCTTGGGGCCGTTGGCTGCCAGCAGCAGCGGTATCGGTTGGGGCGGCACGTCGTAGAGCGTGCCGTTGACGGTATAGTGCCGACCCTGGTGCTGCAGCGGCCTGCCCGTCCATAGTCCGCGGATGATCGCCACCGCCTCGATGAGACGGTCCCAGCGCTCGCGCCATGCGGGCCATGCACCCATCGCGGCCTGTTCGTTGAGCGCCTCGCCGGATCCGAGTCCAAGGAAGATTCGGCCGGGATAGAGCACGCTCAAAGTCGCGAACGCCTCCGCCACGACGGCCGGGCTGTAGCGCAGCGTCGGGCACGTGACGGTCGGTCCCATCCAGATTCGTTGAGTTCGCTGCCCCAAGGCGCCGAGCGTCACCCAGGCGTGGCCGGCGTGGCGCTCGTTCGCTTGCCAGGGCTGGAAGTGATCGCTCGTAGAGATCATGTCGAAGCCGGCGCTTTCTGCCGCGGCCCCCAGGCGGATGAGTTCGGGTGCCGGAAACTGCTCGTGGGCAAGCATAAAAGAGATCATGCCCCTGGCGAGCGAGCCTGGATGCCGGGGCGAGGCCACCGGGGGCGCGCCCATGCGCGCGCCGACACCCTGTGCTGGTGCCAACGGCCCAACCGAAAGACCTGCGCCCACGGCCATCAGCAGCCCGGATTTCAGCACGCGGCGGCGACGGCCGCCGACGAAATCATCGTCACTGTACGTTGAACTCGACATGCGCAACTCCTGCTTCCGGAAGGAAACAAATGCGCAAGCTTGTCCCGTAGTTGCCAACCCCGGCTGTAGGATCAAGCCGCAACCTTAGCGGCAGCAGCGCCCGCTGAGGCTCCGGCTCCCCGCCTACTTCACCACGTCGTATCGATCCAGGTTCATCACTTTGCTCCAAGCGGCAACGAAGTCCTGAACGAATTTCGCCTGCGCATCCGCGCTCGCATAGACTTCGGCAACAGCGCGAAGTTGGGCATTCGAGCCGATCACCAAATCCGCGCGGGTACCCGACCATTCGAGCTGACCGCTCGACGCGTCGCGCGCTTCGAACACATCCTTGGCCTCCGACGTCGCCTTCCAGGTTGTGCGCATGTCCAGCAGATTGACGAAGAAGTCATTGGTCAAAAGGCCGGGCCGCTTGGTCAGCACGCCATGCTTCGTCCCGCCCGTATTGGTATCGAGTACGCGCATGCCGCCGAGCAACACTGTCATCTCGGGCGCCGTCAGCGTCAGCAACTGTGCGCGATCAAGCAGCAATTCCTCGACCGAAGTGGGCAAGGTGGCCTTCTGGAAGTTGCGAAACGCGTCCGCAACCGGCTCGAGAACCGCAAAGGACTGCGTATCGGTCTGCTCCTGAGAGGCATCCATCCGACCCGGCGTGAAGGGCACGGTCACGGGATTGCCCGCCTTTTTGGCGGCCTCCTCCACGCCCGCGTCGCCGCCGAGCACGATCAAATCGGCCAGCGACACTTTTTTACCGCCGGACTGCGACTTGTTGAACTCCTCGGCAAGGGTCTGCAACACCTTCAGCACCTTGGACAACTTGGCGGGCTCATTGGCCGCCCAGTCCTTTTGCGGCGCAAGCCGGATGCGCGCGCCATTAGCGCCGCCTCGTTTGTCAGAGCCGCGGAACGTGGACGCCGACGCCCACGCGGTCGACACCAATTCCGAGATCGTGAGACCCGAGGCCAAAATCTTCGCCTTGAGCGCCGTCACGTCCTGCGCGTCGATCAGCTTGTGGTCGACGGCCGGGATGGGATCCTGCCAAAGCAGCGTCTCCGTCGGCACTTCGGGTCCCAGGTAGCGTGCCCGCGGCCCCATATCGCGGTGTGTAAGCTTGAACCAGGCGCGCGCAAAGGCGTCCGCGAATTGATCCGGGTGCTCCATGAAGCGCCGCGAAATCTTTTCATAGGCGGGGTCGAAACGCAGTGAGAGATCCGTGGTCAGCATGTTCGGCGCGCGGCGCTTCGTGGCATTGTGCGCGTCCGGCACGGTGCCGGCGCCGGCGCCGTTTTTCGGCCGCCACTGATGCGCGCCGGCGGGGCTCTTGCATAACTCCCACTCGTAGCCGAACAGGTGCTTGAAGAAATCGTTGTTCCATTTCGTCGGCGTGGTGGTCCACGTCACCTCAAGACCGCTGGTAATGGCATCCCCGGCAATGCCGCTGCCGTACTTGCTGCTCCAGCCCAAACCCTGAGCCTCGAGGTCACCGCCTTCCGGATGGACGCCCACGTGCGCTGCGTCGCCCGCGCCATGGGTCTTGCCGAACGTATGTCCGCCGGCGATCAGCGCGACGGTCTCTTCATCGTCCATGGCCATCCGGCTGAACGTTTCACGGATATCCCGCGCCGCGGCCAGCGGGTCCGGCTTGCCGTTCGGCCCTTCGGGATTGACGTAAATCAGGCCCATCTGGACCGCGCCCAGAGGACTCTCGAGAACTCGATCGCCGGAATAGCGAGACTCGTCCCCCAACCACGCCTTCTCCTGACCCCAGTACACGTCCTGATCGGGCTCCCACACATCCTCGCGCCCTGCGCCGAATCCAAAGGTCTTGAAGCCCATCGACTCCAGCGCGACGTTGCCCGTGAGAATCATCAAGTCGGCCCAGGAGATTTTTCGGCCGTATTTTTGCTTCACGGGCCAGATCAGACGACGCGCCTTGTCCAAGCTCGCGTTGTCAGGCCAGCTGTTGAGGGGTGCGTAGCGTTGCTGACCCCGGCCGCCGCCGCCGCGGCCATCGGCGGTGCGATAGGTGCCCGCACTGTGCCACGCCATACGTATGAACAGGGGTCCGTAATGCCCAAAGTCCGCGGGCCACCAGGGCTTCGAATCGGTCATGACCTTGAGCAAGTCCTGCTTCAAGGCTTTGAAATCAAGACTCTTGAATTCTTTGGCGTAGTTGAAATCCTTGCCCATCGGGTCGGACTTCGAGGAGTGCTGGTGCAGCAGGTCGATCCGCAACTGGTTCGGCCACCAGTCCCGGTTCGAGGCACCCCCGCCCGCCATATGACCAAAAGGACATTTTTCTTTCGCAACTGCGTTCATTTCTGGTTACTCCGAAAGAGTGAGGCCGACATCGACGTTGCCGCGAGTCGCATTCGAATAAGGACAGACTTGATGCGCGGCATCGATGAGTCTTTTCGCATCGGCGCGATCCAAACCGGGAAGACTGATCGCGAGATCTGCCGTAATACCAAACCCGCCCTCGGATCGCGGACCGATGCCGACCGTCGCGGTCACCGCAGCGTCGTTGGGAACGCGCAACTTTTGCGCCGGCGCGACGGCTTTCATCGCCCCAATGAAGCAAGCCGCATAACCTGCTGCGAAGAGCTGTTCGGGGTTGTTGCCCGGACCTCCTGCGCCACCCAGTTCTTTGGGCAACGCCAACTTGACGTTAAGGCTTCCATCGGCCGTCTTGGCCTCGCCGTCGCGGCCACCGGTGGCGGTCGCCGAGGTGCGGTATTTGACGTCTACGGACATTTCACTCCCCTCCTCAAGTTGCTATCAGTGCGGCCAGCACACGTGCCGTTCGAGATATCCTAGCAATCGGGTCGATAGGATCAAATCGATTGATTCTATAAAAGGGATCGACTCTCTCTATCGTGAGCTCGCCTTCGTTTCGGTCTCGTTACCGATTTGAATCTCCCGTGCGGCACGCGCCAAGGCCCTCGCCGCAGACAAGTCGCCAACCATGTTGGGCATGATGCAGGGCTCGACCTCGCTGATTGTCAGCAACAAGGTGTTGATCAGGTGAGCCATCCTCTCCTCGGATTCGATCAACTCGTCGGTTGTATCGGAACCCCTATCCCGAACCCAGGCAGCAAATGCCTCTGCATCCTCATTCGCCTCCCGTAGAGCACAACGACAAAGCTCACGGAGCCGATCGGACGCCCGATGTAAGCGCGGGTCGCTCGAATGTTTCAAGCTGATCGAGACCGCCTTGGCGCCACAAGCAGCAGCGAGTGAGAGGGCGAGCGCTCCCGCCGCGCCGGCGCCCGGAGTCACGGAGTTGCTGGCGATGAGTTCCGTGAGCTTGCCCATGGGCAGATCCGCCAACGACGTCGATTGCATGAAAGCCTCCAGGTCTTCGCGCTACGGGACGCAATCGCCGGTAGGCCGACGTGGCGTAACGCTACGATGGCAGTATCTTCCACCTCAGCTTGCCGGACCTCAACGGGAGTCGGAGCGGCGCGAGGTGCAGCTCGCGGGCCTAGATTATTACGTGACGAGACCTATCGATCCGGATCGTCTCGAGAGGCTGCTCGAGAGACCCCTATAGCCTTTAGTCTCTCGGGCTGATCAAACCCGCCAGGTAGACAATGAGTCCGCCGACCACCACGCCCGTCGCGAACCCAAGCCGCGGATAGCCGGTGATGTAGCCATCGAGCGATGCCGCGTAGCGGCGAATTCTCCGGCTGGTACTTTTGCGCTGCGCCTCGAGCGAGTCGACCGTGTCTTGAACGCGATGCTTGAGCTCTTCTACCCGAGGGGATTGGTCATCGGCGAGCGAGGTAATCAATTCCTCGACGTCCTTGATCAGCGCATCGAGTTGCTTGAAATCTTTCATGTCGCGGGCTCTATGTCGTTAGGTTGACCTAATATAGCGGTAAGCCTGGGCGATAGTGCGCGCTGTTCGTAGGACAGGGCAGAAAGTAGACGTCAGCGCCTCGGCCATCCCGCCTCGGTAGGCCTATCCGGGCGGTATCTCGAGCCGGCGACCCCGGCGCGTGGCGTGCGACTGTATAATTTGGCCTCCCGGATCAAAGGAACTTCCTGCATGCGGATCAAGCACCTCGCCCGGCCGCTGTCGCGGCTCTTTGGCGCGCCGCCCGGCGATACGCCGGCGGCACCCGATGAGGTCGCATCGCTCGATTCGATGTCGCCGGAGCACCTCTTGGCCGGCGCGCTCGACGGCGCTGACGAAACGGCGCGCGTGGCGGCCATCGGCAAGCTCACGGACATCGAGACTCTGCGGACTCTCGCGGGGCTTTCCCCCGCCCCGGCGAGCCCGGTGCCCGCGACGCTCGAGCGCGCGGCGCAGGAGCGTCTGGCGCAGTTGGTCGACGCGGGAGCTCTCGAGTTCGAGACGCTGCGAGCCCCGCCTGTGAGCCTCTCCGCCCTACTCGCCGTGGCGGGATATTGCAGCGACGCCGATCAGCTGCCGCGTGCCTTGGCATCGATCGACGAGACGGAACGCCGGGCCCTGGTTCTCGAAGGGTCGTCGAGCCGCATCCGCCAGCTCGCCGCGCACTCCGTGTCGGACCCTGTGGAGCTCCGGCACCTCTTGAAGCAGCTGCATGGCAAAGACAAGAACGTCTACAAGATCATCCGCGAGAAGTGCGACGCCTTCAATGCCGCAGAGCAGACTCTCGAGAAAGCGCGCGGCGAGGCCGTCCGCGCCTGCGAGTCGCTGGTACGGCATGCGCACCGGATCTACGAGGTTATCTACGAACCGACCTTTCGGCACTTTCTCACACGTTGGCAGGAGCTCGAGTCGCATGCGGCACCCGAGGTGCGCGAGCGCGCGGCGAGCGCCATAACCCGCTGCCGGGAAATCATCACCGAGCATCAGGAACGCATCGCAAAGGAGGCCGCCGAAGCGGCCGCTCAGGCGGCTCGTGAAGCGGAACGCACCGAGATCGCGCGTCTTGCCGCGCTCGAGTCCGACCGCGCGCGCGCGGAGGCTGAACGCTTGAGCGCGGAGACGGCCGCGCGACGCGAGGCCGAAGAGACGGCGCGTGCCGCCGCAGCCGCCACCGAAGCCGCTGCGTTGCGCGAGGTGAACGCATTGATCGGCAAGGCCCAGGCTGCGCTGCGCGAGGGCGCCACCGGCCGCGCCTCGGGATTGCGGCGCGCTCTTGAAGAGAGGCTGCCCGCACTCGCCACCGTACCGCTGCCCGTGTCTCGCCAGGTGCAGAAGCTCGATTCATCGCTGGGCGAGCTCAAGGCGTGGAAGGAGCATGCGGCGGCGCCCAAGCGCGCCGAGCTCATCCAGGAGATGGAGTCGCTCATCGGTGCCGCGCTCGAGCCCCAGGCGCTGGCGGAGCGCATCCGCCAGTTGCAGGAGGACTGGAAGATCGTGAGCAAGGGCGTCCTCAGCGACTCGGATGCGGACTGGCAGCGGTTTCATCAAGCCGCGGAGCGGGCCTACCAGCCGTGCCGCGAACACTTCGAGGCGCAGGCGAAGCTGCGACAGGCGAATGCGGAGAAGCGTAAGGCCATCCTCGAGCGGTTGCGCGCCTTCGAAGGCGCGCAGAGCGGCGACGGTGCAGACTGGCGCGCGTTCGTCACCGTACTGCGCGAAGCCCCTCAAGAATGGCGCCGCCATTTTCCCGTGGAGCGCGCGGCGGCCCGCGCGTTGCAGAAGGAGTTCGATGCGGCCATCGGCCGGCTGCAGGGCCGCCTCGACGCCTGGCATGCGAGTAATGCCGAAGCAAAGCGATTGCTTATCCAGCGCGCCGTGGGACTCGTCGACCTCCCGACGGCCGCGAGGCCACGGATGCGGTGAAACGTCTGCAGACGCAATGGAAAGAACTCGGCGCGGCGCCCCCCGAGCAGGATCGGCGTCTGTGGGAAGAGTTTCACGGACACTGCGATGCGGTGTTTCAAAAGCGTCATCAAGCGCACGTCGATCACACCGCAAGCCTTCAGTCCAACAAGGCGCGAGCGGTGGCGCTTTGCGAGGAGGCGGAGCGGCTGGCGGGAGCGTCGGGGATCGATCTGCAGCAGGCGCCCGCCAAAATGACTGAATGGCGCGAGGCCTTCGAGGCCATCGGCGAACTGCCGAGGACGGACGAGCGGGCCCTCAGAGGTCGGTTCGAGCGCGCGATCGAGCGAGTGAAGGCGTCGATGTCCGCACAGAAAGTGCGCGACAAGGAGCGATCGCTCGAGGATCTACTGGAGGCCGCCAGCCGGATTCACGCCTACGGGCGTGCGCTGTCGCAAGCGGCACCCCCCGCCGAGCACGAGGCGCTGAAGCAGGCGGCCGAGACGTTCATCGCCGCGATTCCCCACTGGCCAAAAGGCCGCGCCGAAGCGCTCGCGGCGGCCTGGAGCACGGCCGCGGCTGCGAGCAGCCTCGGAGAGGCGCACGAGAAAGCGCTCAGGATGGTATGTATCCGCAGTGAGATCCTCGCGGATCTGCCGACGCCTGCGGAGGATCAGGAATTGCGGCGGGCCTATCAGATGCAGAGGCTGGTGGAGCGGATGGGACGCGGTCACGAGGGTACGGAGGACAGTGTCGAGAGTCTGGCGCTCGAGTGGACTCGCGGCAATGCAGCCTCGGGCGATGTCTATCAATCGCTGCTCGCGAGATTCCGCGGCTCCCTGCCGTTTTCCAGGTCGGACAGATCCGCCCGGCAACGGAGCGATGTCAGCGGGCGGTGAGCTTAATCTCGAACTCGACTTCGACCGCATCGGCCAGCGTCGTCACCTTGGCGATCGCCAGATTGGTCGCCGACACTTTGATGTCCGTTCCCGGTACGCTCGTCGGCTTGAGCAGCGGCAACAGATCGATGTTCGCCGATTTCGGCAAGGAGCCGCCCGTCGCGGATTGCAGCAAGTCGATGACCTTACGGGTGGATTCGTCCTGCACGTTGTCGATGCGGATGTCATCGATTTCGATGTGCGAGCCGGACCCCACCAATTTGCCGGAGACTCTTACGTCCGAATTCATTTCTGTACCTACGCAGGTGTCGCCGACGCTGAGTCCCAATCGGGACGACAGGTGCGCATCGATAATGACTCTCGCCGAATCGAGCGCGACATGCGGCCGCTCGAGATACGCGTAGCATTTGCCCTTGGCCAGATACCACCGTCCCTGATCCTTGAATACCGATGCCACCACGAGCGTCTGCAGCGCCTCGCGGCCGATGACGAGCTCGCTCGCGAGCGCGTGGCCCCCGAAGCCCCAAAGGCAGAGGCTCGTGACCCAAAGCACCCGCCGCCGGCGCCGACGAGAGAGCTCGTTCCGAGTCCGCCATTCAGATTCTGACCGCATCTCACTTCCCGCCGTTGATTGAAACCGACCCCACAATGTACCAGCTTCGCCGCGATAAACATCCTCGAGCGCTTGCCGCCCGCCGGCTCAAGTCCTCCGCGCGCATGAGGTATTATCGCTTTCAAATCGTTTCGTCCCGACCTGCCTTCGAGGAGCTGCAACGTGTCGCTGACGCTTTACTATCATCCCCTGGCATCGTTTTGTCACAAGGTTCTGATCGCGCTTTACGAAAACCACACCGCATTCGACCGGCGCATCATCGATCTGGGGGATGAGAAGGACCGGGCGGAATTATTGGCCCTATCGCCGATAGGCAAGTTCCCCGTCATCCGGGACCATGCGCGTGAGCGCGACGTGGCGGAGACCACGATCATCATCGAGTATCTCGATCATTTTTTTGCCGGTGAGCGACCGCTGATTCCGCATGAATGGGAGGATGCGCTACAGGTGCGTCTCTGGGATCGATTGTTTGACCAGTACGTGCAAACACCGATGCAGCAAATTGTCGGCGACCGACTGCGCGGCAGCCAAAGCGATTTATCAAAGGAACGGGCAACTCTGGAGACGGCCTACGGGATGATCGACAAACAGATGGCCGACAGAATCTGGATGGGCCGCCAAGGGTTCAGCATGGCCGACTGCGCGGCGGCGCCTGCCCTATTTTTCAGCAGCACCGTGCAACCCTTCCCGCACGGGCTCACGCATCTGAAGGCCTATTTCGAGAGGCTCGTGGAGAGGCCGTCCGTCAAACGGGTTCTCGAAGAAGCCAAACCCTACCTGCAGTTCTATCCGTTCGTCGATGCCGTTCCGAAGCGGTTCCTCTAAAATGCCTGTGGACGAGGCACAGGAGGTACACACCTGTCCGAGCTGTAGCGCGCCCGCACGAGGCCGGTTCTGCGCGGAATGCGGCGAGGAGTTCTTGCGGCCGGCCGATTTCAAGCTGCACCATTACCTCGTGACACATATTGCTCACGAGATCTTCGACTTCGACGGCAAGCTGGTGCGCACTTTGCGGGTCGTCTTCACCCGGCCGGGACAACTCGCGGCGGACTACGTGGCCGGCCGGCGCAAGCCGTTCGTGTCGCCGCTACGCCTCTACCTGATCACGTTCGTACTGCACGCATTTCTGCTGACTACCCTGGCGCCCCATCAACTCTCTCTGCCGGAGCGCGTTCATCTCGAGGATCCGACCGGCCTGCTGGCTCGGCTTCTAGCTGCAAGAACCTCGGTCGACTGGTCCAGCCTGGAGCTTCGCGGGCGGCTGAGCGAACGTTCGCACTGGATCTCTGAATTAGCGACCCTGTTCGTGTTCTTTGGAGTCGCCGCCATCCAGGCACTCCTGTTCATCCGCCTGCGACGCCCCTATCTGCAGCACTTGTCCCTCGCTCTGAGTGTCGCGGCATTCTTCCTCGCGACGCTTGCGCTGGGTGATCTGGTATTAGCCCTGTTCTTTCGCCAACAGCTGGTCAATATTGCCTATCCAAACCAATTCCTCGCTTTGACGGCGCTCCCGATCTACTGGTGCCTCGCCATTCGGCGCTTCTATGGCGTCAAGCTGCCGTCGGCGTTGGCCGCCGCCGTGGTGCTTACATTGGGCAATGGTCTGGTCGCGAACGTACTCAACTTTATGGTACTGGCATTGCTGATCGAGACCGCGTAAGAGGACTTGCGTTGGCGCGTTCCCCTGGAAACTGAGGATAACGCCCACCGGGCGTTATCCTCATTCAAGCCAGGTTCACTTACGAGTGCTTCTGGCGGTAGATACGCCCGCTATTTTTGTTCTCCGAGCGATTGAGCCGATTTTGCTCACCCTTGGTCAAGTGACCGCCGTGCTTGGCTTCATCGGCGCTTTCCCGTTTTGCGATATTGGCATCGTGGGACTCGTCGCGGGCGGCTTCCTTCCCGGTCATGGTGCCGTTCGCCAAGCCTTGATTGATGCGCGCTTGTTGATTGTCGAGCCGCTGATTGACCTCGTTGACGCGCGGATGATCAGGCACGTCTTGCGCCATCGCGAGCGATGTACCAAAGCCCGCGCAGCAAATAACTGCAACCTGCAAATGTTTAAGACCCACCATAAAGCCTCCGTTACTTCCTAATGTTAAATGTGCGCTGGGTACGATACCGAGCCATGGCTAGTTCAACGCGGAGCCATTTCGTCGGTTGACCAAGAGGCTCCAGGGGCTGGGATGGAACTGAGACGAAATCGACAGAATCGGCCGCCTGGCACACCATAAAACTGGCCGCCGGCGCACCGGTTAGGCTGGCTCTCGCAGAGTCGATCAGTGGGCTCCTAATCTCCGCGCCGAACTTCTTTTAGCCGTCAAGGCTCGACGAACCGAGTTTCCTCGGCCGCGACCCCGAGCATCAGCCGGCGTCGTCTCGAGTGCGGCGCCTGCTATCCTGCGATTGATGAAATACATCATAGAAAGCGTCAGCAAGGTAGTCCCGACCAGAACGTAGCCCACCCGGTCGAAATGGATCAAGACGCCATCCGCGCCCTCCGTAACGATCATCCCGGAGAGTACCGCGGCCACACCGCCCGCCACCTGTTGTAGTGATGAGCTAATCGACATGTACGCGCCCCGATCGGCCGCGGCGGGGAGCGCCGACATGAGGGCCGATGCCGAGATCATTCGCGAGAAAATTCCAACCTGCAGGATGACCAGGATACCGACGAGTTTCCACAGCGGAGTAATGCCAAGGTGCGTGAAAATCACGACCATGACGATGGTGACCGCACAGCCGAACGCGAACACGTTGAACTTGCCGAACTTATCACTCGCGCGCCCGATCACAGGTCCCGCAACCACCGAGAACAACCCAACCAGCACATAAACCAAGGGAAGTTTCCCCACCGGCACGCCCACGTTATATACCGTAAAGGCGCTCATGAAGGGCATCAGCATGAACCCACCGACACTCAATAGGGTCGTCGTTGCAAATCCTTGCAGATAGAACCCGTTCGATACCGTCTGAATCAAGTGATGCAGCGGGCTGCGATCCGGATGGTGCTTCAAATGGTCGTCGACGGGGCGCATTCGTGCCTGGATCAGCCAGCCTACAAAGACGCCCACGGCGACAATCAGCAAAAATGGCGCGTTCCACCGCCACCGAGTTGAAAGCAACAGGCCGATCGGAATCCCGAGCACCGAGCTTGCGGCGAATGCGGTCTGGATCACCCCCATCACACGGCCCCGCATCTCGAGGGGAAACACATCGGTGATGATGGCAAAGGACACGGATCCCACCACACCCGCGAACAGGCCGGTGATCAACCGTCCGAGAAGCAACACGTGGTAATCGGAAGCGAGTCCGCACAGCAGCGTGCCCGCCAAAAATCCCGCATAGAAGACCATCAGCAGTGTCTTTCGATCGAAGCGATCGGCAAAACCCGCGGCCAGAAACCCGGATACGCCGGCGCTGAAGGCATAGGTCGAGACGAGCAAGCCGAACTGCACCGGCGAGATGTGCAGAGCCGGCATGAGCTGCGCGCCCAGCGGCGAGAGAATCATGAAATCGAGAACGACGGTGAATTGCAGAAAGGCCAGAATCGCCGCGACGAACTTCTGATAGCGCGAGAAGCCGCCCTCCGCTCGAGCGTTCATGCCTTACCTCGAATGTCGCTCACCGCTCGGGAAGAATTCCCGTTCATCGCGAGGTGCACTTTTTCCTCGGCACGTCTTAAAATGTAACTCATGATATCTCCTGCGTAAACGAGCCCGATTGAGAGGAGCTTAAGCATGCGCACCCAGACGATGATCATCGGCGGATTGCTCTTCTGCGCCGTCCTCGGCCTCGACTCGGCATCGAATACTGCGTTGGCACAATCCGCTTCGGCGGTGGTTTCGAAGAATGACAAAGACAATGATCAGACGCTCGACCTCGCGGAGGTGAAGGCTGCTGCCAGCGCACATTTCGACAAGCTCAACAAGGATGCCGATCAGACTCTCGACAGCAATGAGGTCAAAGGCGTCATCGGCGCCAAGCGGTTCAAGGCGGCCGATCCCGACAACGACGGCACCTTAACCAAGGATGAATATCTTGCACTTGCAGAGAGGCTTTTCAACAAAGCCGACGTCGATCACGACGGCACGCTGAGCGTCGAGGAGCTGCATTCGAAATCGGGCAAGGCCTTGAAGCGCCTAATCGATTAACGCTCCTACGCTTGGAGCGTGAGTGACCATCATGCTCGCGAGACTTTTTGGGTCGGCGCACCGAGCCAGCGTGCGTTGAGGGCTCGGTATCCGGGCAGGTTCTCAGCCGTTCCCGCAAAGCCCCTGGGCAGAACAACAATACTCCCTGGACCAAAGGACGCCTTGTCGCCACCCGCCTCCAAGGTCAGCGAGCCCGCGAGCACCTGAATGATCTGGTCGGCGGACGAGGTGACGGTCCAGCGGCCGGCGTGTTCGATATTCTCGGCTTCGAGGATGTACCGGCCCTTGAATACCTCGTGCTTCCCGTTCGCCGACGGCAGGTCGAGCCGATACGGTGCTCGATCATTCGGGGGCGGAATGAGAGCGGCGACGAAGTAATCGCCGGGCGTAATCGCCAGCTCGCGAAACCAACCGACTTCGGCTTCCATGCGATAGATTCCATGCCAGCCGGCGGGGATCATCAACATGTCGCCTGCCTTGAAGACCTGCTCGACTTTCGTTGAGTCGGTGAGCAGCCGAAGAACGCCGTTGATGACGAGCAGGAACTCATCTCCCGGTTTACTCGGCGTATGGACGGCGTTCGGCTTGATCTCGACCACATCGATGACGAAGTCGCTGCAGTAAGGTGTCAGATGGACCGACGCAGCGTCCGCCATGCTCTCCACCCAGTCCACCAAGTTGGCGCTCGCATTGAAATCGTAGGGCGCAAGCCCTTGGCCCTTCAATGCGCCGGGGGGCACCTCCACCCATTTGACCCCGGGGCCGGCGCTGCGATCCGCAATTGCACTCATAAATACCTCTCCCTCTGTCGACCTATACTGCACCAACGCCGCTACCCCGCCAACGCTCTGCGTCCGGGGAGTTTGTCTGAACAGGCAAAAGTAATGCGCTGCAGCCGTAACAGCGAACACCCTCGGACCGGGATCGGTCGTCCGCATCCGGGCGCTCGTGGATAAACGCTGCTTTTTCCGCAGGCGGCGTATTAGTATGGCAAGGCTGCGATCAAGTAGCGCTCAATTCACGGTAGCCGATTATGGAACGCGACTTGATGGTCGGCGAGGTAGCGAAGGATCAAACGCGCGCGACCTACGTGTCGACTGCCGCGGTGATAGCCACTGCTTCCATATTCGGTCTTACTTATAGCCTGACCGCCCCGCTGATCGCGCTGCAACTCGCACAGCGCGGCTATGGCGAGTTCTATATCGGCCTAAATGCCGCCATGCATGCCGCCGGCGTGTTGCTGATCGCGCCGGTGCTACCGCGACTCGCGGTGCGGTTCGGAGCTCGCGGCTTGATCGTCGGAGCATTGATACTCACCGCGGCGTTGCTCGCGCTATTTCCGCTGGTTCCCGCCGTTTGGCTGTGGTTTCCGCTGCGTCTGGGATTCGGCGTGGGGGCGGAGATCCTATTCGTCATGTCGGAAACCTGGACTAACGAGCTCAGCAATGACCGAGTGCGCGGGCGCACCATGGCGATATACACGGCGTCTTTGTCGTTGGGCATGGTCGGAGGACCTGCGCTTCTGTCCGTTATAGGCGCTCGGCCGATGGCCTACTGGGTCGGCGCCGCCATCTGCGTCGCCGCCGTGATGTTCGTGGCGGGACCCTGGGTCATTTCCCCGCCCCGCCTCGACAGCCCCCACTCCAATCCGCTGAAGTATCTGCGCATGGCGCCCATCGCGGTGGCGACCACCGTGCTCAATGCGGCCATAGAGACCGCGGGACTCTCGTTCATCGCACTGTATGCGACCGGCATGGGATGGAGCGAGCAAGGCGCGATGCGGTTGATTTCAACCTTGATGCTGGGCGCCATTATTCTTCAGCTCCCCATCGGATGGCTCGCGGATCGCGTCAACCCGCGGCGCCTGGCTCTCGGCCTTGCAGTCCTTTCCGCCGTGAGCGCGCTCGTCTGGCCGTGGATGCTGTCCGCCCACTGGCTCGCCTATTCTGTGATATTCGTCTGGGGCGGCCTGTTCGTCGGCATCTACACCGTCATGTTGACGATGGTGGGCAGTCGTTACAGCGGTAGCGATCTCGTCGGCATTTATGCGGTGATGGGACTGGCATGGGGCGGCGGTGCTTTGATCGGCCCCTCGATGGCCGGCTTTGCGATGGGCGTGAACCCCTATTACGGTCTGCCGGTGTTTGTGGCGATTGCCTGCGCCATTTTCTCCGTGTTCATGTTTTTCAGCCGCAGCCGGACCTAGCGCGCTCCATCGATCGACTCAAGGCTTGGGCGTGGGGTTCGGCTCGACGAGGGTCGGCTCCGCGCTTCGCTGAAAGGGTTCACCGCGTCGTACGGCCCGTGTGTATCGATAGGCATTGGCAAAATATTTCGCCAACGTGACCACGCCGAGCGGCGGCGGATCGATGGCAACTTTGAGCGCGCGCGCATAATCGAGCACGAGGCCCGGTGTCCAGGCCGCCGCTTGCGCGTGCTTTTGCAGTTGGCTGGCGACCCACAGTTCCGGGTTGACCATGGAGGTAAAGAACTTCTGCATGCCGCCCCGGCTTCCGCCGAGCGCGCCCTCCATGGCAACTTCCAAGGCCATCGCCACGGTACTGGAGCAATTGCGATTCGTCAGGTTATAGGTCGTGTCTTGACTGTAGCGCGCCCAGAACTCGCGGAGCCGTCCCAAGTTGTACCGCTCGAAAGTGACCTTCGCCGTCGACTCCACCCAACCGGCGGCTTCGATCGCATAACTCGGCTGAAACTTGCCGGGGACATTGTTTTCCTTCGTCGCCCTTAAGATGGATCTGAAATCCTCGGGTGAGTGGTCGATCTCGTTTGCGGGATAATGGCTGATGTAAAGCACATCGGGCACATTCAACGCGGCGTGACCGGTGGAAATGACTCCCTGCCCGTCGACCGCGGCCACATAACGATCGAGCACCGGTTGCGGCACCGCATTGACCGCCGATCCGACCGGGGTCCACACATGCACGGTCAGCAGCGGCAGTCTCTCATTCGCCGGCGGCTCCGCGTCCAACACGGAGACCGATTCGCCGTCACCCCGCGCAAGCAGCGCCAATACGGAAGCCCTCGGCGCAAGCTTACGCAGCCGCAAGGCGAGACGCAGGGTGCCGAAACCGGACAGCATCAGCCCGAGGCCGACGCAGTACGGCACCGTGCCGGCGTAATACGTCGGATAGGGCTCGAACATGAAGATGGCAAACAGCAGCTCGAACAGGCCGAGAGCCATCGATAGCCGCCATCCGGTGAAGCGCACCACCTGGGCCGAGGCGATGCGCAATATCCCATCGACCGCGAACACCACTCCGAAAATCATCGCGAGAATGAAGGAGCTCGCCCGATGCGGGTCGATGATGAGCAGTCCGAGGATAAAAAAGATAACGCCGCGCCCCTTGCGAAGCACCGTCTGCGTCCCGCGGTTGGAGGTGGTCGCAACCAATGTCACCAGCGCTTCGAGGATCAGCAGGTAACCGAATATGTGAATTGGAAAATAGACCACGCCATCCAGGGCATCGATGAACAGCGCGAGCCCCAGCAGTCCCCACACCGTTCCGATGACCGCCAGGAGGCGCCAGCGTTCGCGGATAAAGTCCGCGCCCAACAGCAATAACACCAATCGAATCACGCGAATCTCCGAAAGTAGTCCTACAGGCGCCATCGTAGGGTGCCACGTCCGCGATCTGTTGTAACCTGTGGCGTGGGTACAGCTTGCGGCCGAGGCACCGATGATCTTTACGCTTAGACCTAGACTTTGGCTCGCGTCGCTCGCTCTCGGCATGATCACCGGATTACCGGTCGCTGCACAACAAGCAACGGGTTCGGGTGCCGATTCGCGCGAGGTGGACTCGAGGCTCGATACCCTGTTCGGCTCGCACCAGGCCGTCAAGGAGTTTCTAACCTCCCTCCAAGAGGAGAGCGCCAACAAGCGTTGGCCGGCCATCGCCGCGCGGATCTCCTACCCGATCAAGGTCCGGGTGGGAGGACATCGAATCCAAATACACAATCCAGCGGAGTTCATCGCGCACGCCGAAGAGTTGCTGACCCCCAAGGTGGTGGCGGCCATTGCGCATCAGACCTACGCATCGTTGTTTGCCAACGATCGTGGCGTGATGATCGGCGACGGCGAGGTATGGTTCTCTGCCGTATGCGTGGGCACCGACTGCAAAAACGCTCCGATAAAAATCATCGCGATCAATCCATAGCCCTTGTCCCCGCGGCAGTGCCTCACTTGAACACGTGTCGGTACTGGAGGAAACCCGAGCGTTCGGCGATTCGTCCATAGAGCTGCATGGCGCTCGTGTTCGTCTCATGGGTGAGCCAGTAAACCCGCGAACAGCCGTCCGCCCTCGCCTTCTCGTAGACGTACTCGATCAGCATTCGGCCGACTCCCCTACCCCGCAAGCCGGGTTCCACGAAAAGATCCTGAAGGTAGCAGTAATCTCCAGAGGTCCAACAGGAACGATGCTGGATGTGATGGACGAGCCCGATCGCCTGGGAGTCGCGCCACGCAAGCGCCCCTGCCATGGGCTCGGTCGGATCGAGCAAGCGTGTCCAGGTCACAGCGGAAACAGCCGCCGGGATTTCAGTCTCATAGAAGACTTGATAGCCACGCCATAAGGGCATCCACGCGTCGTGATGCTCCTCGCTCAAGGGGGAAATGGTGATTGGCAGATCTGGGGTCATCTCAACTCCTTGGCAACTCGACGAGCGCGCGAATGGTGACTCCAGAATAGATTACCCGACGCGGGAACCGGTAAGCTTGTCGCATGACCGAGTTAAGAACCGTCGTCGCCAGCCGTTACGTGACGCCGCTCCGGGAGGGCGGATCGCTGCCGGCCATCATCGAGGCCGACGACGAGGGTATGTATGTGCTCAAGTTTCGGGGTGCCGGGCAGGGATCCAAGGCCCTGATCGCGGAATTGCTGGCCGGTGAAATCGCACGGCAGGCCGGGTTGCCGATGCCGGACATCGTCTTTGTCGAACTGCCCGCCGAGCTCGCACGCACCGAGCCCGATCCTGAAATACAGAGCCTGATACGCGCGAGCGCCGGCTTGAATATCGCCTTGGATTATCTGCCGGGCTCGGTCACCTTCGACCCCTTGGTTGCCGTGCCGGACGCGGGCTTGGCTTCGTCCATCGTCTGGTTCGACGCGTTCGTGTGCAATGTGGATCGGACGGTACGCAACGTCAACATGCTCATGTGGCACCGTCGACTCTGGCTCATCGACCACGGCGCGGCCCTCTATTTTCATCACGCCTGGAATCGCGACGACCGGCATGCACTCGACCCCTTCGCGTTGATCAAGGATCATGTGCTCCTCAAGTACGCAAGCGCGCTCGAGGCGGTGGACGCGCAGATGAAGGCGCTCCTCAAACCGGACAAGCTCGCGCACCTGGTGCGATCGATTCCGGAGTCCTGGATACCCGACGATCCGGGGTTTGCCGGCAAAACAGGTCAGCGCGAGGCGTATTTGAATTACTTTTTATTGCGGCTGCAGTCTTCGTCCATCTTCGTGCAGGAGGCGATTCGTGCGCGAACTTTGCACCTATGACTACGCAATCGTGCGGGTCGTGCCGCGCGTCGAGCGCGGCGAGTTCGTCAATGCCGGGATCATCCTGTCCTGCGATGTCGCGAGAATATTGAAGGCGTGCATTCAGCTGGATGAAAGCGCGTTGCTGGCGCTCGATTCCAGCGCGGATCTCGTGGTGATCCGCGAGGCGTTGGCGACCATTCCATTGGTCTGCGCGGGTGGCGCAAGTGCGGGCCCCCTCGGTCATCTCTCCGCCCGTGAACGATTTCACTGGCTGGTCTCCCCGAAAAGCACCATGGTTCAAACTTCGCCCGTCCATACGGGTCAATGCCATGACCCCGATGCCGCGCTGGAACATCTCATGAATCGAATGATTCGCCGAGGATCCCCTGGAATTGAAACGGCTTAGGGCTCAGGGCCGTGGCTTCGTTCGATCGCTCCATTTCGCGAAAGCGAGGTCAACGCCCTTTTGACGCTCAGCTTGCAGCGCCTCGAAGTCCTCCCGCACACCCTCGTACGACAAAATGCGATTGCGGTTGACTGCCGTGAAGCGCGGCATGACGAAGCGTGCGTAAAGTTCGTAGGACTTCTTGGTTTGCTCCCATCCGGCCCAGTTATGCGCCTGAAGCAATATCACGCCAAAATCTCCCTGCTTTTGCCGCAGCTTCTCGATCATGGCGACGGCATCCTCGGGAGTGCCGATGGCCGCGCGGCCCGCGTTCACCAGCAGATCCGCCGGATCACCGCGGTTCAAAAGGCCACCCATGCCTTTTGGAGCCACGCGGTCGAAGTATTCGCACCAGCGCGCGAGCCCGTGGGCGACGTCGGCACGCGCCTGCTCACGCGTTTCGGCGATATGCATCGGCGCCACGAGGCGCAAGCGGCGCGGGTCCATCGTGCGGCCGTGCTCCGCGGCCACCTCATTGGCGACTTTCCAGTTCTCGCCGAGGACATCAAAGCCCGCGGTCTCGGTCGCGGCCACGCACAGCATCCCAAGCCCCAGTCGGCCGGCGAGCATGCCGCCACTCGGGGTGATCGCGCTTGCCACCGCCACTTCGGGATGGGGCTGCGTGTAGGGCAGAAGATGGGTCCGTGCCCGATTGAGGTTGAACCAAGAGGACTTGTGGGTAACCTCTTCGCCGCGCAGCAGTGCCAAGATCACCTCGAGCGCCTCGACCATCATGTCTCGCTGCGACTTGATATCGATGCCGAGCATGCTGGCATCGGTCGGCAGGAGCCCGGGACCCACACCAAACATCACCCGCCCCATCGTCATATGATCGAGTTGGATGATCCGGTTCGCGACCATGAGCGGATTGTGAAACGGCAACGAGACGACGCCGGTGCCCAGCCGGATTCGCTTCGTGTTCTCAGCGGCCGCGGCGATCATGAGTTCCGGCGAGCCGATCACTTCCCAGCCGGTTGAATGGTGCTCCCCGAACCACGCCTCGTGGAAACCGAGCGCATCGAGGTGCGCGACGAGCTCGATATCGCGGCGAAGCGCGATCGTGGGGCTTTCGTCGATGTCGTGGTACGGCGCCATGAAGATGCCGTGATGCAGTGGAATCACGCTCATTCGTTACACCCTCACGCCGATCATTGCTGGCAGACTCATGGCTCCCCTCAGGTGGTTTCGCCCATGCGCCTCAGTTTACCGAAGCAACCGATCGAAAACGTCATTACAATTTAAGCGAACTTGGGGGGACGTCGATGCGCATAGCAAGCATGGGTCATGCGGTGTTTGCGGCAACCCTGATCGCCTTAGGGGTCTTGGGCCTGATCAAAGGCGATTTCACTCCCATATGGGACGCGGTCCCGAAGGAGCTGCCCGCACGCGAGGCGCTCGGCTTTCTTTGCGCGCTCATCTCCTTACTGTGCGGCATCGGATTGTTCTGGCGACGCACGGCCGCCGCCGCCGCCCGGGTCTTGTTCGTCTACCTGCTTTTATGGATGCTCGCATTCAAGGCACCCTTCATCGTTCTCGCCCCGCTTGTGGAAGGTTCCTACCAGAGCTGGGGTGAGACCGCGGTCTTGCTGGCGGGTGCCTGGGTACTGTATGCCTGGTTCGCCGCCGACAGCGACAGGCAGCGGCTCGGCTTCGCCGTCGGCGACAACGGCGTGCGCCTCGCGAGAGTGCTCTACGGTCTGGCCTTGATCGCATTCGGCCTCTCGCATTTCGTGTATCTCAATTTGACCGCCCCGCTGGTGCCGTCCTGGCTGTCGGCGCCTACGTTTTGGGCTTATTTCAGCGGCGCCGCCTACATCGCGGGAGGCGTCGCGGTGCTGTTTGGCATGTACGCACGGCTCGCGGCCACGCTCGCGGCGGTGGAGATTGGCCTCCTGACGTTACTCGTATGGATGCCCACCCTCGCGGCCGGTTCCAAAGATCCGTTTCAGTGGAGCGAGAGCATCTATTCGTGGGCACTGACGGCTGCCGCCTGGGTGGTCGCCGATTCCTACCGCGGTGCGCCTTGGCTCGCTCTTAAGCCCCCCGCGCGAGCGAGATAGACTCCATTAGAAGGGCTTCGGATATTTCTTGCGCAATTGGCCGAATGCCGTTCCAGGACCCTCCGCGAGCCGTGCCTCGATGCGCACGCACAGCTCGTCGGGCGTGAGCGCGGCCGAGTTCAACTCGAGGTCGGCACAGTCGTTCTGGTAGGAACGCTCGTAGTACCACGGGGTCATGTCGCGCAGCGTTTCGCCAAGCTTTTTGACGCCATCGGGACCGCCCATTGCCTCCACCATGGGCGGCGGCAGCTCGATCTTGCGCTCGGTGACGCGCCTCTCGAGAACTTCCCGAGGAGGCTTCAGATTGACGAACAGCACGGGGACATCGGCCATACGCCAGATACAGTCCTGCAGAATCGGCGGGTCGATGAACATCAAATGATCGACGACCATGTTCTGTCCGCTGCGGGCGGCGGCGGCGATCATCTCGTGCAGAGCCTGCACCGCCTTCCAGCCGACCGGCCCAAAGCCCGTCCCGTAATAGCCCTCGTCCTTCTTGTCGCCGAATATCGTGTACTTGCCGGGAAAAAGCGTGCCGACGAGCAAATCCATTCCGAACATCAAATAAGCCTGATCGGCCCGCCGCGCGAAAGTGCCGCAGGTCGTCGTCTTGCCTGCGCCGGACGAGCCCGAGATCAGAACGATTTGGCCGCTCATTGCTCATGTCTCCGCTTAACTTCCGAGGTCGCCGCGAACCATCCGGCGGAACTGCTCGAGCGGCTGAAATTCTTGGATGTCACCCCAACCCTTGAGTCCCCCGCCGAAATCCGCTTCGAGCAGCGACCAGACCACCTGGCAACGCGGGAAGCCGTTGAACATCAGGTGGCTGCGAGTCGTCGCCGTGATCGCGGCGGTGCGTCCAAGACGGTCTTCCAGCGCGAGCCGGAACGTATGCGGAGTCAGCCTTCCCATCTCGGTGACGATGCGTTCGCCCCCGGCGAGTGTCGCGGTCTTGCCGCCGAGCGTGAGAAACCCGCCGACCACGCGTTGGGTGTCGCCCTCGCCCATGGTCTGCGCATGAAAGGCGGTGTCCTGCGACTGGATCGCCCAAAAGTAGCTGCCTCGCTTCACACTGTCGGTCTGCCGCCGCCCCCACGAGGTATCGCGCAGCGCGAAGCTGTCGACCTCATAGGTCTTGCCGTTGTGTTCGATCCGGCCCTTGACGCGCCCGCGCTGCTCGAGGTGCATCCGATTCTCGGCGGAGGCGCCGGTGGCCTCTATTTCCATGCCGAGGAAATGATGCGGCTCCTCAATCGCGCTCCACACAAGATCCATCTTGAAGCCGTTGGCGTCGTAACCTAACCGGTATTGCTTCAAGGGCTCGAGCACCTTGACGTCGAGCGAATTGGTGGCGGTGAAGTTGAATTTCTCCGCGTTCGGCGGGATTGGCTGCAAGTGATGCCAGTCGTGATAGAGGCAATCCCAGGTATGGGCCCCCGAGCCGTCCCACAGGATCGGTCCGCCCATCATGAGTTTCATGTTGGGACGGAAGAAGTAATACACCATGCCGTGGATGGCGTGCTCGGGAATCGAGAAAGAAAACCAGCAGCTTTCGTTCCAGAAAGGACTGTCGTCGCGGACCTCGCAAAATCGATCGACCTGGATAGGCTCGCGCATGGGCATTCCTGATGCTCTCGTTGGTTGACGATAAGGCAGCTTATCGGGAGCCGCAACCGGCTCCCCGGATCAGTAAAGTGAGGGTGCGCCTACGGACAAGGATCACGCTGCATTGAGGCCGAGCACGAGATGCACCTGCTGTATGCAAGCGGAGCCCTCGCCGACGGCGGCGGCAACTCGTTTGACGCTCCCGCATCGGACATCGCCCACCGCGAAGACTCCCGGCCGGCTGGTTTCGAAGAACTCCGGTCGGCGAGTCGCGCTCCATAGGCCGGGATCGAGCCTCTC
Organism: uncultured Gammaproteobacteria bacterium; assembly: GCA_963766915.1. Taxonomy (GTDB): domain Bacteria; phylum Pseudomonadota; class Gammaproteobacteria; order Steroidobacterales; family Steroidobacteraceae; genus Bog-1198. The sequence goes on along the minus strand of CAVYCL010000020.1, from coordinate 445,112 downwards.
GGGCGGCAAGTCGGGTCCGGTGAGAACGAATGATTTTTCGTTGAGGGCAATGCATCCGGAAAGCCAGTGCGTACTCGGCACGGCGCCGGTCATCAGAAACACGTGGCGAATGGGATGACTCTCCGTGACGCCGCTGGATGATGTCGTCCAGCTTACCCGCTCGAGCTCATCGGTCCCTTCGAACGAGCTGATCTGGGTATTGACGTACAGCTTGATGTTGGGAGTCTCCTGGATTCTGCGAATGAGGTAGCGCGACATGGTCTCGGCGAGGCCCTGCGAACGAATGAGCATATGCACCCTCTGCGAGGTTGCGGCGAGAAACACGGCGGCCTGTCCTGCCGAGTTGCCGCCGCCGATGACGACGACTTCGTCGCCCCGGCAACGTCGTGCTTCGGTGGTGGTTGCACCGTAATAGATTCCCACCCCCAAAAAGCGCGCGGCATTCTGGAGATTCAGCTGACGATATTCCACACCGCTCGCGAGCACGATGCAGCGGCTCTTCACCGATGCGCCGGCCCCGAGCTCGATCGTATAGGGCCGAGCGTCGCAGCGCAGGCGCATCGCCGGGGACGCCGTGCGAATCTCGGCACCGAACTTTTGCGCTTGCACCAGCGCGCGTCCGGCCAACGCGAGTCCGGAAATGCCCGTCGGAAAGCCGAGATAATTCTCGATCTTGGAACTCGATCCCGCCTGGCCACCGGGGGTACCGGTTTCGAGGACCAGCACGTCCAGTCCTTCGGACGCGCCATAGACCGCAGCCGCGAGACCCGCCGGCCCGGCGCCGACCACGATCAAGTCCCTCACGCGCCGATCGTCGACCGTTTGATTCATGCCCAAGCATGCCGCGACTTCCTCGGTGCTCGGATTCTTGAGCGTCACCACACCGCGGCAGATAACCACCGGCAGATCGCTCAGCTTGAGCTTCAGTCGATCCTGCAGCTCACGCGCGGCCGCATCGTCGTGGACATCGAGAGAGACGTAAGGATAGGTATTGCGGGTCAGGAACTGCTGCAATCGCAATGTGTCGGCGGAGTGACTCGAGCCGAGCAAAATGACATCGCTCGCCTGCGACTCGATGAGACCGACGCGCCGAAGAATGAACGCGCGCACGAATAATTCGCCGAGCTCGGAGTCCGTCTGGACGATGGTACGCAGGCAGTTCTCGTCGATCTCGAGCACCTCGCCATCGGTGCCCACGCGTACGCGGACCACCGCGCTGAGCCCCCGCAGCGTGCTCATCTCTCCGCTGAAGCCGCCGGCCGTGTGGGTCACCACGGTGGACTCTCCGGCCATTCCCACTTGAACGACTTCGATACTGCCCGACAGCATCACCCACATCGGAAGGCCGCGGTCCCCGGGCTCCGCCAAGATTTCCCCGGCCCGAATCGCGCGCCGATGCCCGTAGCGTTGCAACCGCGCCAATTGCGTGGGGGTGAGCGTCGGGAACATCTGCCCCCGGCGGGTGGCCAGGCTGCCCTGAGAAGCCAAGTCGGGTGTTTTCGCAGAGTCCGTCATGAATGGCCCCGTCACTTAAATACCGCTGGAACGCGCCTGCCTTGGCATTTTAGCGCAGCCGTAACCCCGTTTCGTCGCCCGCATCGTTTCAGTCTCCAGGTGTAACTGATCGGGAGCCGACTATGAAACTTGCGTTCTTGCTCGCAACCCTCGGATTGGCGCTGACCCTCAAAGCGCAGGCGCAACCTTTGGGAGGCCTGGCCCAGATCGCCATTATCGATCGAGAGACCGGTGTCACCTTGAGCCCGCATTACTATCGCGGCGAATATTGGGTCGCGGGGCGGCCCGGCGCAAAGTACGCGATCGAGATTCACAATCGGCTCGGTGAACGGTTGCTGGCCATCACCTCGGTGGACGGCGTGAACGTTCTCTCCGGCGAGACCGCCGCGTGGAATCAAGCAGGTTACGTGTTCGAGCCCGGAGAGCGCTACCAGGTCACTGGCTGGCGCAAGAGCGATGCGGAAGTGGCCGCATTTACCTTCACGGAATCACCCAACTCGTACGCGGCACGCACCGGCCGCCCCGCCAACGTAGGCGTCATCGGGATCGCGCTATATCGCGAACGTCAACCCGAGGCGTGGACGCCTCCCCGCTTGTCAGAGGAGAGGCCGGCCAACCGCCTGGCCGCACCGGCGGTTCCAGAAGCCGGCGCGCCGCTCGCCGCGACTCCCCGAGCCGATGCCGCACCGAAGCTTGGCACCGGCCACGGCGAACGCGAATACTCCTACGTCAATCACACCGAGTTTGCGAGGCTCCAGCCCCAGCCAAACGAGGTGATCCGTATTCGCTACGACAGCCTCGATAACTTGCTGGCGATGGGCGTGATCCGGCGGGAGCGCCCGCTGCCGCAGGCGGCCAACCCGTTTCCGGCCGCTCCGACCGCCGGCTATGTTCCGGATCCGCCGGGATGAGCGTGCGATAATGTGCGGAGATGACCGACGCGGTCGAGCCTGACGAGGTATTGCTGAGTCGCTATGCCCGCGGCAACGTCGCGGCATTCGAGAGCCTTTACCGTCGGCATGAAATGCGCACGTGGCGCTACATCGAACGCAGCGTGGGCAATCGAGCGACCGCCGACGAGCTCATGCAAGAGGTCTGGTTTGCGGTCGCTCGCGAAGCACCGCGATATCACGCCTCGGCGCGCTTCACGACCTGGCTATTCACCATCGCGCGGAATCGGATCATCGATTGGGTGCGGACCCAGCGCCCGCACACGAGTCTGGATGGCATCGGCTACGAGGCGGGCCCCGCGGTCCCGCAGCTCAGCACCGACCCGAGCTCAGGTCCCCTCGCCGCAGCAGTCGCTTCTGAACAAGCGAACGCCCTTGCGCAAGCCCTGGCCCAACTTCCAGCTGAGCAGCGCGATGCGTTTCTGATGCATATCGAGGCCGGGCTGAGTGTCGAGGAGATCGCGACGATCGCCAAAGTGACCTTCGAGACGGCCAAGAGCCGGCTGCGTTATGCACGAGCGAAGCTGCGCGACTCACTGCAGGAACACGCATGAACGAGTTTCCGACATCGGACGAAAATCCCGACGAGGCCGACGAGCGGTATCGCCGCCTATCAGATCGCAGTCCCAGCGGGCCGAGCGATGCCGTGCGCCGCGCGGTGCTGCGGCACGCAGCGGAGCTCGCCGCGAAGCAAAGACGATGGCGCGTCGCCACCTTCGGGGGTCTCGCGGCCGCCGCTGCGCTGACAGGATTATTGCTGGTTCCGCATTTTTTGATGCCTACGCCGGTAGCGCGCCGGCCTGCGCCCCTGGCTGCGGCGGGGCCCGGAACGTCGAGTCCCGAGCCCGTCCTCCCATCGGCGGCCCGCAATGCTGATGAATCGGGTACCGCCGCGGCACCTCGAGTCGAAAATCGGGTCGAGCCGCCTGCCACGGCGTCTGACTCTCGAGCCGTGTCCTCGCCGGCCGCCGCGCCACCCTCACGGGCTTTATCGTTGCCGCGCGCTGCGTCGCTCGCGGCTCCGGCGACAGCACTGCACGAGGCGGCGCGAAGCGGCGATATGCCGGCGCTGCAACGGCTTGTCGCCGCAAAAGCCGATATCGACGCGCGCGATGTGAGCGGACGCACCGCGTTAATGCTTGCCGTGCGCGGAGGTCATAAATCGGCGGTGGATGCTCTTTTGGCCGCCGGTGCGGATCCGAACGCCGCGGACGCAGCCGGCACCACGCCGCTCGAAGCCGCGCGCGCCGGCGGTCATTCCGCCATTGCCACGGCACTCGAGCAAGCGGGCGCTCGCTGACACTCAGCCGGCCGCGCTCGACGGTCCGTTCGCTATTTATTTTGCGGGCGCGATGGTCAGATCGTCCGTGACGTTGCCTTTACCGGCGATCGCTTGCGCCTTCGTCGCAACCGCGGCTTTCTCACGACTGTCACGCACCACGCCGTTCAAGGTCACTGCGCCATTCACTGCCACGATCTTTACATTGTGAGCATAAGTCGAGAGGGATTTGTCGGCGATCACGCTCTTGCGGATCTGTTGGGCCAGGCTGATATCCGCAGCGTTGTTACTCTGACCGTCGGCGGTGCTCGTGCTGTCGGTGGAGTTCATGCTGTTGGCATTGGCTTTGGAGTTGTCCGGCGCCGGAGCCGCGCTCTGCGCATGGGCCGCAGCGGCAAGCAAGGCGAGTGCGGCGGCAGCGGTGATCGAAGTCATTCGCGTGGTCATATCGAGTCCTTTTGTTGATGTCGTTCTCGTGACAGTAGCGCTCCCCTGCCGCCCGCGTCGTCGGACCGGGACCTCGGCCGGAGGTCAGACTTTCCCGCATTCGGCCCCGCGGCTCCCCTCGAGGCGCAGTCTGGACATCCTGGCAATTGCCGCTAGCATGGCCGACTTCCTTTGACCGATAACCAACCGGGGATCAAGCATGAGGAATCGAGCCACGCTGCTCGGGTGTCTTTTCAGTGCTGCCATCGCGGGATGGACGCATGCGGCAGCCGACGCGCCCGCCGAGAAGCCCATCGTGATCAAGGCGGCGCATCTGTTCGATTCGATTTCCGGAAATCTGGCGGAACACGGCGTTGTGGTCGTCGAGGGCGGCAAGATCAAAGCGGTCGGGAGCGGCGCGCAAATCCCCGCGGATGCGCAGGTCATCGACCTCGGCGAGGCGACGTTGCTGCCGGGGTTCATTGACGCGCACGTGCATTTGAGCGGCGAGATGGGGCCGAACTGGTACCTCGATTTCTACGAGGGCATCATGCGCTTTCCGGCCGAGCAGGCCTTATACGGCGCGCACTACGCCAAACTCACCCTCGAGGCGGGCTTCACCACGGTGCGCGACTTGGGCTCCACCGATTACGTCGCTCTCGGCCTGCGCAATGCCATCCGCGCGGGCATGATTCCCGGTCCGCGCATGCTGGTGTCGAACTACGCCATCGGCTCGACCGGGGGGCACGCCGATCAAGACCCCTACCCCCCGCAGCGCATCCAAGTGGCGGGCCCGATACTCGGCGTGTGCAATGGTCCGGATGAATGCCGAGCCGCGGTACGGTATCAAATCAAGTATGGGGCGGATGTCATCAAGTTCATGCCCTCGGGAGGCGTCTTATCCCTCTCGGACCCGGTGGACAATCCGCAGATGACGCAGGAAGAGATGAACGCGATCGTCTCGGAAGCTCATAACTGGGGGCGAAAAGTCGCCGCCCATTGTCATGGCGACCGGGCGGCGAAGATGGCCATCGCGGCGGGCATCGATTCCGTCGAGCACGGCACCTTCCTCAAGGACGATACCTTGCTCGAGATGAAGAAGAAGCACGTCTATCTTGTCGCCACCCTGTTTGCCGGTGCGTGGGTTGGCGAGCGTTTGGACAAGTTCCCGCCCGCGATTCAGGTAAAAGCGCGCGCTGCGGCCGCCCAAGCCCAGTCGATGTTCCAGCATGCCGTGAAAATTGGCGTGCCGATTGCCCTCGGAACTGACGAGGGAGTCGAACCGCATGGGCTGAATGCGCACGAGTTTGCCTTGATGGTGAAGAACGGCTTATCCCCCGCCCAGGCCCTGATGGCGGGTACCGCCAACGGCGCAGATCTTCTGGGCGTGGCGGATCAAGTCGGCACGCTCGCGCCAGGCAAATCAGCCGACATCGTCGCGGTGCCCGGCAATCCCTTGGTCGATGTGACGGCGACGGAGCGCGCCTCGTTCGTGATGAAGGAGGGAAAGATTTCCTTGGGAGCCCCCCTGCCTCACTGAGATCGATCTCGCCGCCGCTCGCAGCTATCATCGCATTCCGGTCAACCAGGACACGCGCACGCCATGAGACGACATTCGACCTACGCCGCGGCCGCCCTCGTCGCGAGCATGCTCTTCAGCTACGCGGCAGCCGCCAAGGATCCTGAGCTGCTGTCACTCGGCGCCGAACATTTCACCAAGACCGCCGCCGTCACCGACGAGGAGCACTCGACCCGGATTACCACCGAGCCGGGATACGTCGAGCGAAGCGGACTCATGGGCGAGGTGTGGCACGACGAATTTCTTGCGGCCCGCATCGATCATGACTCGGGCCGCGTGTCGTATGCGATGGACGTATCGATCACTTATCGCGGCGCCCCGCGCTCCTACCGGACGGCGGAGTTTCGAGGAATCGAGCAGCTCGAGACCGTGCCGGTCGAGGTCTTGAAACGCCAGGCGATCAATTGCCCCACCGGCGAGTGCACCTATACCGAGCACCTCGCCGTCCCTCTCGATGAGGCGCTATTGCGGCATATCGCCCAGGGCTACGTTCCGGGTAAACCTGCGCTGTGGCACTTTCGAATCCTCGCGAAAGGCGCAGCCGATTACCGAGGCGCGCTGTCGAACGCGGAAGTTGCGGGACTGCTCGCGAGAGTTGAAGACTACAAGCAGAACCCGACCGCGGCCAATGCACCGCCACCGCCACCACCCCCTGCGCGGCTGGATTTCGGCATCAGCGGGCTGCCCGTCGCGCCGAGCGCCGAAGCGCCCAATCGCGCCGGCGTGCTGGTCGTCAGCGTAAGACCGGGCTCGATCGCCCAGAAGGCGGGGCTCATTACCGGCGACATCATCTATGAGCTCGAGGATCAGCCCGTGCACTCGCCCGCCGACCTGCAGCGGATCGTAGCGGCGAGCGCGGCTCATTCGACGGCACACATCAAGCTGTATCGAGGCAACGAGCCGGCTACGCTCGAAGTAACGTTCTAATAGAATTAAGTTTATATATATCTTTTATCCTATTGATATATAACGACTTATCATACCTGTACAAAAACACAGGTATGCGCTAGACTGCCTCGACGACGGCGGCCTCCCGACAGCATTCGCGGCAGCCGCCCTGGGCGCGCCTGTGCGGTGCCGACGCACCTTGCGGATCCCCCTCAAGACGGCTAGCCGAGGAAAGACTGCGTGCAAGCATTTGGAATTTTCGAGGGCGGCGGCGCCAAAGGTCTCGCACACGTCGGCGCGATCGCGGTTGCCCAAGAGCTGGGCGTTCAGTTCGTAGGCGTCGCAGGCGCCTCGGCAGGCGCGATCGTCGCCGCTTTGATTGCCGTCGGCTATGCGCCCAAACAGGTTTACGACCCCACCACCCAGAGCGGCCTCCTCGCGGGCGACCTCACCGACTTGTTCGGTCCGGGACGCTGGCAGGAATGGGAGCGATTCGCCGATTCCCTCGTGGCAAAGCTCGAGGGCGGCTCGCTCCTGCGCGCCTGGCTCGCGGCTCCTTTCTTCTATCGCAAATGGCGCGCCCCGCTCGGCCGGCTGCTGGCAGATCATGGTTTCTTCGACACCGCTCCGGTCGAGGAGGCGATCGATCAGTGGCTGCGCGCCGGCAAAGTTTCCATTCCTCCCGGTCAGCCGCGACTTTTGTTCAGCGATCTCGATCCGAGCATCGTGCCGCCGCTTCGCATCATCGCGAGCGACATTGATCGCCAATCGCCGGTGGTGTTCAGCCGCGAAAGAACACCCGAGGTAGCGGTCGCCAAGGCCGTGGCCGCGTCCATCGGCTTGCCGTTCTTTTTCCGGCCGGTACGACTCGTCCTCGACGGCGAAGAGCGAACCCTGGTCGACGGCGGTCTGGTCGCGAACTTCCCGGTGTGGATTTTCGACGATGCGCGTCGGCGCCGGCGTGCCGATCCCACCCCGATCATCGGCTTCCGTCTGCTGGAGCGTGCGGATGCGCCACACGAGCAGCGGACCTCGCCGCTGCGGTTCGCGCGTTCGCTGCTCGAGACCGCGTTGAACGCCAACGTCGAGATACACGCGCGCGGCATCGACGATCTTTACACCTTTCCGCTCGAGGTCAATGTCTCGACCTACGATTTCGATCTCTCGGCGTCGCACAAGCAAGCGCTCTACGAGAGTGCCAAGCAGCAGGCAGGCTACAAGCTGCTCAAGGACCTCGCTCCCCGCGATCCGCGAGTGCTCGCCATGATGCTGAAGGAGGCCGCCGAGCTGTTTGTCCAGCACACCGCATTCCATCGCCATCTGCGCACCAATCTCGCCCTCCTCACTTCGCGGGAGACGCTCAAAATCGTCGCGGGACACAACATGGATGAGGACGCGGACGATCGACTCGAGTTCGAGCTCGACGTGAGCGCATGCGGCGAGTGCTGGATGAGACACGACCTGGTGGTGCTCGATGTCGGCACCTACCTGCGCACCAAGTCGCCGATCCCCGGCCTCTCGAAGTATCAGCAGGCGCTCGTGCGCCCCACCTTGTCGACCATCCTGTCAGTTCCGATATTCGACCCGGCGAGATTCTCGGCTGCTCGTGAGGATGCGTTCAATCCCTTGATCGGTATCCTCAATTTTGACTCTGACAGCGCGAGCGTGCCAGAATTCATGGGCGCGGCGAATGCCGCGCGCGCAGCCGCGGTCATGTGCGGTGAAATCCTCACGGCGCGGTTGTCCACTTGATCGATGCTGGAGCCCTTATATATGACCCGCGCGACGTTGGATTGGATCGATGCAAACACGCCTCACGCCAAGCGTCTGCGAAACGACAAGGCCACGGCGCCCCGGAGCCTGCGCAATGATTCGGAGGATATCCGCAGCGCCGTCGAACGCGTCGAGAAATTCCAGGCGCGCGTGCTGCGAGAAGCCGTAGAGCGGCCGCTGGTACTTGCCGAGAGCTCTTGATGCCGAATGCCGGCGCCTAGAGGCGCAGCGGCCCCCCTTTCGAAGGTTGATCGATGTCGGTATTGAAATCGAGTTCGAGCCTGCACGGCGTTGCGCTCGGGCTGGCCGGTTTCTTCATATTTCCCTTACACGATGCCTTGGCGAAGCTGCTCGTCCACGATCTGTCGGTATGGGAAATCATGTTCGTGCGCAGCTGCATCATCCTCGCCATCGTGTTCGCGCTCAACGGCACGACGCCTCTGCCCCGCGCATACCGATCACCGGTGCGTTCGCTCCTCACCCTGCGGGCCCTGGTCATCGTTGCCGCATGGGCACTCTATTACTCGGCGGCCCGCTCACTCGCGCTCGGTGAAATGGTGACCATCTACTTCGGCTCTCCCATTCTGGTTGCCCTGATGGCCGGCCCGGTTCTGCGGGAACAGGTGAGCACGAGCCGCTGGGTGGCGGTGTCGGTGGGCTTCGTGGGTGTCATAGTTGCTTGCCGCCCGGGATTCAGCGCTTCGGGTCCCGTTCTTCTGGCGCTTTGCGCCGCGGCTCTCTGGTCGGTCTCCACGATTTTGATTCGTCTGACCAAGCTCTCCGAGCCGACGAGCGTCAATATGCTCATGACCAATCTTGGCTTTTTCGTGCTCGCCGGGCTCATGCTGCCGTGGGTTTGGAGGGCACCATCGCTACACGACTGGGCTCTGCTGCTCGCGCTGTCGCTCGCGGGCGCGACGTCACAATTCTTGGTGTTCGAGGCGCTGCGCCGCGCGTCGGCCTCGACCATCGCACCGCTCGAGTTCACGAGCCTGCTATGGGCTTTCGTCATTCAATTCGCGGTATGGGGCAACGTGCCGGATGGATTCGTGATGCTCGGCGCATTGCTGATCGGCTGTAGCGGACTCCTCATTGTCTCGATCGAGTGGAAAGATTCGATGCGAACCAAGCGCGCGCGGCTCGGCTAGCCGATGCAGGCCTGTCCGCATCGGCCGCCTTGCCCCGGCTGCCCGCGGTTCGGCGAGCCCGGCATCGATCCCGCGGTGCGCGAAACGCTCGACGAGCTCGCCCGCCGGCACGGCCTGGCGGAGCCGGCGGTCGTATCCGGCTCGCCCTTCGGCTTCCGGCATCGCGCGCGACTCGCCATCCGCGGCCGCCTCGGCTCACCCAAGCTCGGGTTGTTCGAGCTCGGCACACACCGCGTGGTGCATATCCCCAACTGCCGTGTGCAGCATCCGCTCATCAATCGCGTCGCCAGTGTCGTGCGCCGTGCGCTCGTCGAGGCGCGAATCCCCACCTATTCGGATCAGGCACACCTGGGCCTCGCCCGGTATCTGCAGGTGGTGGTCGAGCGCAGCTCGCAAAGCGCGCAAGTGGTGCTGGTTGCCAATGCCGGCGCATCTGCGCCGCTTGCGGAGTGCTTCGAGTTGATCCGCAACGAGCTCGAGGGCAGCCTGCACAGCTTATGGTTCAACGCGCACTGCGATCGCGCCAACAACGTACTTGGGCCGCAGTTCGAGCGCTGGTGCGGCGCCGAGACGGTGGTGGAACGCTTCGGCGGAGCGGCGGTGCATTACCCGCCGGGCGCTTTCGGGCAGAGCAACCTCGAGGTCGCGCAGCACATCATCGAGCACCTGCGCGAGCAGATTCCTGAAGGCTCATGCGTCGCGGAATTCTACGCCGGGGTGGGCGCCATCGGCCTGTCGGTGATCGATCGGGCGCGTGAGCTGCGGTTGAACGAATCGAGCCCGCACGCGTTGCCTGGGCTCGAGCAAGGACTCGCCGGACTCGAGGCGGCGCAACGAGCGAAGATCAGCCTCTGGCCCGGACCTGCGGGCGCGATGCAAGAAGCTGCGACAGGCGCCGACGTGGTCATCGTCGATCCGCCGCGCAAGGGCTTGGAGCCCGAACTCGCACAAGGGCTCGCGCAGCGGTCGCCGCCGCGACTCCTATATGTCAGCTGTGCGCTCGATTCGCTGCAAGAAGATATCGTGCGCCTGACCTCCGAGCGCACGTTGCGCCTCGCCGGCCTCACCGCCTTCGATATGTTTCCCTACACGGCGCACATCGAGACCGTCGCCCGTTTCGAGCGCGCCTGAGTCTCAGGTGCCGAGCGCGACGGCGATCGCTCGCAACAAATCATCGCGCGTCGCGTCGTCCGCGAAATCGATCACCAGTCTCCCTGCCCCGCTCGGCCGTTGCTGGAGCTGCACGCGCGCGTTCGAGGTGCGCAGCACCTCGCTCACCACCGATACGGCGGCCTCCCGCGCGGGCGGTGGCCGTTGCGCCTTGCGAACGCGCAGTCTCGGTCTCGCGCACCGACAGCTGGCGCTCGACCACGAGCTTCGCCATCTCGACGCGCGCGGTTTCATCGCCCAGCCCGAGCAAGGCGCGCGCATGCCCCATGCTGATCGATTGGCCATCGACGAGCTCGATCACGGGCTGAGGCAATTCCAGCAGCCGCATCAAATTGGTGACTGCGACACGCGAGCGGCCGACCGCCTCGGCCACCTGTTGGTGGGTCAAGGAAAACTCGCCGATGAGACGACCGAGGGCCCTCGCCTCCTCGGTCGGCGTCAGCTCCTCGCGCTGAATGTTCTCGACCAGCGCAAGCGCAAGCGCCTCCTGATCGGAGAGCTCGCGCACAATGGCCGGTATTTCGGTGAGGCCGGCCAACTGGGCGGCCTGCCAGCGCCGGTCGCCCGCGACCACCTCGAACTGATGCGGGAACCCGGGCACCGGCCGCACCAAGATAGGCTGGATGATCCCTTTCGCTTTGATGGAGGCCGCGAGCTCTTCGAGCGCCTCCGTGCGGAATTGGGTTCGCGGCTGCATGCTGCCGCGCCGGATGGCGGCGATGGGCATCGAGCCCACGCCCGAGCGGTAGAGGCCGCGCGGCTGTTGCGGATTGAGGAGCGAATCGAGACCTCGACTTAAGGACTTACCTTGCACGCTCATGGCGCCAGAGACTACCCGCTGCAGTTCCTGCCGTCCATGGACACTCGCCGCTGTTGATCTCCCCGACTGCGTATGCTTGTATCCACGATCGTGGGCTATGGTCGAAAGCGAGGTGCGGTGGGACGGTTGACCGCGAAGCGTGTGCTCCTGACCGGCGCCGGCGGGCTCATGGGTTCGGACCTCGCGCGCGCCTTTGCCGCCGAGGGCGCCGATCTCGTACTGACGACGCGGACGCAAGCCAAGCTCGAACCTCTGGCCGCGGAGCTTCGCCTATTGGGCGTTGGTGCCGCGACCGTCGCGGCCGATTTCACGAAGGACGAGGACATCGATCGGCTGGCCGAGTTGGCTTGGGACGCGTTCGCCGGCATCGATGTGGTGTTGCTCTCCAGTCAACCGCCGAATCCCCACTTAGGCGACCTCCTGACCACCCCGGATGCGGTCTGGCGCGAACAACAACAAGCGATCGTTTGGGGACCCTTGCGCCTGATGCGCAGCCTGGCACCCAAGATGATGGCGGCCGGCGGCGGCAGCGTCATCACCGTGATTTCCTCCACCGGCTTGGATCCCGAGCCGGGCTACGATGCCTACGGCATGGCGAAGGGGGCCTTGTGGCTGCTCACGCGGTACATGGCCAAGGAATGGGGCAAAGGCGGTATCCGCGCCAATGCGCTGATGCCGGGATTGATCTGCACGGGCGGGGATGTTCGCGAGTTCGAACAGGCGGTGCGCAGCTACGGCATGCTCGACCGCACCTCGCTCGGCCGCGTGGGCCGCACACGCGAATGCATCGGTGCGGCGCTCTATCTGGCCGCGGAGGAGTCGAGCTTTACCTCGGGCCAGTGTATCGGCGTCGACGGCGGGCGCTTCTAGGAGAACCATGGCCACACGCCGATCGAAGACACCGAAGAAAAAAACCCGCCCGGGCGCCTCTCGCCGTCGCCTGAAGCCTGCGGCGGAAACGCGCGGCCTGAATCGCGAGGACATCGCGCTCGCCCTCACCCACGCACCGCTCCAGCCTTTGCTGAAGAGCATCGCCGATGCCGGCGGAGTCGTCCTCGGCAGCTATCGCGATCCTTTCGGCGGCCGTGAGCTGGTCCTTGCCGCGTTGCCGTTTCGCAGCGTGCAACCGACCCCGTTTCAGCGAGACCTATCGCCCACGCACACCAAGCGTCTCGCGCAGAGCATCGAGCAGGCGGGATCCTTCCTCGATCCGCTGATCGTCATCCCCGGACCGGAGGGCGGCTTTTGGACGCCTAACGGGCGCCACCGGCTCGCCGCCGCCAAAGTCTTGGGCCTCAAGCACATCACGGCATTGATCTGTCACGGATGAAGAGCTTGCCTATCGCATCCTCGTGCTCAACACGGAGAAGGCGCACAACCTGAAAGATCGCAGTCTCGAGGTCGTGCGCATGGCGCGCGACCTGGCGCGCCGCCAGCCCTCGGCCAAGGAGGCAAGCTTCTCGTCGCAGTTCGAATCCGCGGAGCTTTTGACCTTGGGGCTGGTGTACGAAAAGGCGCCTCGATTCGCCGGCGGCGCCTACAGCTCGTTTCTGAAGAAAGTCGATCGGTTCAGCCCGCGCACGCTGCCGGCGAGCATTCGTGAGCGCGAGGGTTATGCGGCGCGACTCCTCGCGATCGACGCGCTCGTGGTCAAGCTCGTGGCGGCCATGCAAAAACAGGGCTTCAAGTCGCCGTATCTACGCAACTACGTCGTCGCGCGCATCAACCCGGTGCGGTTTGTTCGCAGCAAGCCGAACGCAACCGCGCCGCCGATGCCGATCGGTCAGGCGCTCACCCGCATGACCGCCGCAGGCGCGTGCCTTCAAGGTGGATTCGAAAATGGGTTCCGACCTTTCGTGGTTCGCGCTCGGCAGTGCCGCCGCCGAGTAATGCCGAAGGCTCGGGTGCCGAGACTGGGTTTCTTCAGCTATTCGGCAATGACCCGGGTGCCTCGTGCGTTTGCGGACTGCACTTGAAGCGTGCTTGCTCGAGTAGGCTGACGATTTCCAGCGCTTTGCGGACGCAATACGCGTAATCATGGCCGGCGCTCCATAACGAACGGGTCCTTCCCGTCGCGCGTATAGTCGACCCGGCAGTGCTGCGGTCCATCGGGCGCACGGTAAATACCGATCAGCCGGTCCGAAGCGCCCGGCGAGCTGCAAATGAATTGCTCTTGCGCAACGGCCTCGGCCTTGCGCGCCGTGGGGGTCTTTGCCTGCGCCACAGCCAGCCCGAGCGCGATGGCAGCCATGCCGGCCCAAAGAGCGCAAGCCGCGCCAGCTCGAGCCTGAGTCACGTGAGCTTTTTTTCGCAAGTCCTTCGTTTACGCGTTGAGCAGTTACGATCGCGTCGGACTACAGTGTGACATACGCGAGTCCAATTATTCATGCGAGCCCACCGACGGTAAAGTCCTACGTCGCGTCGCGGCGTGCAGGACTTCTACAACACGGCGTACCGGCAAAAAATGCCGAGTTGGTATCCGCTACCTGCAGTGACTAGTACCTGCAGTGACTGGGGCTCGAATTTTCAGCCCGAAGTTACCACTGGCGACCGGCTATATATTACGCGCAGTATAATCTAGATATATGATTGATAATCAAAGGAAATATCTACGATGATCGATTCGCGTTTTTCTGCACGCATTTGGCTGAGCACCGCGGCGTTGGTGCTGGCTGCCTGCTCACCTCAGAAAGAGCCCGCGGGAAAGATCATCGCGGACATTCAAGCCGCGGTCGACGCCGCGCCCGATGCCGCCAAATATCTCCCGGCACAGCTTGCGGAAGTGCAAAGCAAGCTCGGAAGCCTCAAGGCCGAGTACGACAAGCAAGATTACAAAGGCGTGGTGAAAGACGGGCCGCCGGTGTTGAGCGAAGCTCAAGCCCTCGAGGGTGCCGCGACCGCGAAGAAGGAACTCATTGCCCGCGGGTTCAAAGATCAGTGGTCCGCGCTCGCCAATATCGTTCCCGGAAACGCCGCTGCGATCCAAAGTCGTATCGACTTCTTGGGCAAGAAGGAAAACAAGAAGCTTGCCTCGGGCGTGGACTTGTCCGAAGCGCGTTCGAGTCTGAGCGATGCAGAGGCGCGCTGGACCAAGGCACAAGACGCCTATGGGCAGGGCAACGTGGAAGAGGCGGTCACCATTGCAAAGGCGGTCCAAGGGAAGCTCACCGCGCTCGCCGCGTCGATGAAGCTGAACCTCAACGAGCCCGCGGCAGTCACCGATACCTCGCAGTAACCGCTGCAGGCGGCCGACTGCCGGCCCGTGAGATAGCGCGCCCTCACAGACAGGTCGGCCGATTGCTCATCGTTGCGGTACACTCGCGCCTTCGCTCCGTGGATTCTTGCCTCGACGACAGACCAGGGGCCGCATAGGAACGAAACAAGCGTGATTCGAGCAAGGGTCCCCGACACGTTCCGCCCGGAACGTTCCGAATCCTCTCAAACCTCAATATGGCCTCGCGGGCACACCTGCGCCGGGGCTCGAGGGCTTAAGTTTCTGGAGTTGACATGATCACTTCCGCAGGATGCTTTGTCTCCATCCGATAGCCCCACCGAGTCACCGCGGCCGCTGGATTATCGGCGCGCTGGTGGCCGTGCTGATCATTTTCATGATCTGGCACATCATCGCGCAGAAAAAAGCCGGTTCGCGCGGCGCCTCCGCAAGTGGTCAAAGTCGCGAAGGCGGTATTGGGCGACATGCCCGAGACGCTGTCCGAGCTCGGCACGGTCACCCCGGTCGCCACGGTGACCGTGCTGCCGCAGCTGAGCGGCTATCTCACCGAGGTGGGGTACAAGGAAGGTCAGAGATGTCAAGAAAGGTCAATTTCTGGCGCAGATCGATCCGCGGCAATACGAGATCGATTTGAAGCAGGCGCAGGCCGCGCTTCTGAAGGATCAGGCATCGCTCGATCAGGCCCGCTCGGACCTCGCCCGCTATCACCAGCTGCAGACGCAGAAGGCGATCGCCGAGCAGACGGTGACCGATCAGGAATCGACCGTGAAACAGGACCAGGCGCAGGTCGAATCCGACCAGGCCAACATCGCGCAATACAAGCTCGACCTCATCTACTGCCGCATCACCGCGCCGGTGTCGGGCCGAGTGGGATTACGCTTGATCGACCCGGGCAATTACGTCACGGCATCGAGCTCGACCGGCATCGTGGTCATTACCACGATGAAGCCGACGACCGTTCAGTTCACGGTCGCACAGAACGACCTCGGCAAAGTGATCGAGCGCGTCAATTCCGGTGCGCAGCTGCCGGTCACCGCCTATACGAGCGACAACAGCCAAGAGATCGCGACCGGCACGCTCTACGCACTCAGCAATCAAATGGCAACGAGCACGGGGACCGTGACGTTGCGTGCAAAGTTCGAGAATGACGACGAGGCACTCTTCCCGAACGAGTTCGTCAATATCAAGATTCTGGTGGATACACTGAAGCAGGCGGTCCTCGTTCCCACACCGGCGGTGCTGAGCGGCGCGCCCGGCGACTACGTGTACCTCGTGAACGCGGACAACACCGTGTCCGTCCGCAAAGTGACCCTGGGTGCGAGCGATGGCCGAAACACCGCCATACTGTCCGGCCTCACCTCGGGCGACACCGTGGTGGTCGACGGGACTGACCGGTTGAGCGACGGCGCCGCGATCAGCGTTTCCACCGCGGCCGGCTCGGCGACGGGGATGCAGCCGGTGCCGGCGACACCGGGCACTGCGCCCGGAGCGAAGGCCAGGAAGCATCCGAGCGCGACCACGCAAGGCGCAAGCACCACGAGCTGACCGAAGCCCTCGGCGCCCGCGACATGAACATCTCACGCCTGTTTGTACTCCGCCCGGTGGCGACATCGCTCTTGATGATCGCCTTCGTGCTCATCGGGTTGGTGGCGGTGCGATTCTTGCCGGTCTCCTCCCTCCCGGACGTCGACTACCCGACCATCCAAGTCCAGACCTTCTACCCGGGCGCAAGTCCCCAGGTGATGGCGACGACCGTGACCGCTCCGCTCGAGGTGCAGCTCGGTGAGATACCGGGGCTCACACAGATGACCTCGGCGAGTTCGGCGGGCGCCTCGGTCATCACCCTGCAATTCAGCCTCGCGCTTGAGTCTCGATATCGCCGAGCAGGATGTGCAACAGGCTATCAACGCCGCCAACAGCTTGCTGCCGACCGGGCTTCCGGCTCCGCCCGTCTATGCGAAGGTCAATCCCGCCGATCAGCCCATCTTGACGCTCGCAATCACCTCCGACTCGCTGTCGCTCACGCAACTACAGGATCTGGCCAACAACCGCTTGGGCTCGAAGATATCCGAAGTCTCGGGCGTGGGCTTGGTGACCCCGGCCGGAGGCAACGTGCCCGCGGTGCGTGTCGAGGTCGACCCACAGAAGCTCGCCGGCTACGGCCTGAACATCGATGACATGCGCACGCTCCTCGCGAACATCAACGTGAGCCAGCCGAAAGGCAACTTCGACGGGCCGGAGCTCGATTACACCATCAATGCCAACGATCAGATTCAAAACCCCAATGATTACCTGAACACCGTCGTCGCCTATCAGAACGGGGCTCCGGTGTTCATGCGCGACGTCGCGCGCGTCAGCCAGTCCGCCCAAGATATCGAGCAAGGCGCGTGGTTCAATCACACGCCCGCCATCGTCCTCAACGTGATGCGCCAGCCCGGCGCGAACGTGATCGCAACCGTCAATCAGATCAAGAAACAGCTGCCGCAGCTGCTCGCAAGCCTGCCGCAGTCGATGCACGTGCAGATCGTCGCCGACTCCACCGGCGTGATACGCGCATCGGTGACCGACGCGGCGATCGAGCTGATGCTCGCGATCGCCTTGGTGGTGCTGGTGATTTTCGTGTTCCTGCGGAACGTTCCTGCCACGATCATTCCGAGCATCTCCGTCCCTGTCTCCCTCATTGCGACCCTTGCGGTCATGTACGAATTGAACTATTCGATCGACAACCTCTCGCTGATGGCGCTCATCATCGCGACGGGGTTCGTGGTCGATGATTCGATCGTGATGATCGAGAACATCGTGCGCTACCTGGAAGAAGGCATGAATCCGCTCGAGGCGGCGCTCGCGGGCGCCGGGCAGATCGGCTTCACCATCATGTCTCTCACCATATCGCTGATCGCCGTGTTGATACCGCTCCTCTTCATGGGGGGCGTGATCGGGCGCCTGTTCAGCGAGTTCGCCGTGACTTTGGCGGTGACCATCGTGATCTCCGCGATCGTGTCGCTGACGCTCGTGCCGATGATGTGCGCCCGCATCTTGCGCCGCAAGGCGGAGCGCCAGCCGAGCCGCTTCGAGCGGATCAGCGAGGGGATCTTCGACCGCACGCTGGAGTCCTATCGGCGCGGCTTGAGCTGGGTGCTCCGCCACCAGCCCTTGACCCTCGTGCTCGCGACGGTGACGGTGATCATCACCGTGATTCTTTACATCGTCATACCGAAGGGACTGTTTCCCGTACAGGACGTCGGCGTGATCGAGGGAATCAGCATCGCCGACAACTCGGTCTCCTATAAGGCGATGTCCGCCCGCCAATCCGAGCTTGCCGAGGCCATCCTGAAAGACGCCGACGTGACCTCGATCACCTCTTATATCGGCATCGACGGCACCAACACGACGCTCAACAGCGGTCGATTCCTCATCAACTTGAAGGCCCACAACGACCGCTCGCTGTCGGCGCGGCAGATCGCGCTGCGTCTACAGGACGAGGTGTCGAAGATCTCCGGGATCAAGCTGTATCTGCAGCCGGAGCAGGACCTGACCCTGGACACGGTGGTGTCGCCCAATCAGTATCAATTCGTGCTCCGCGGTCCGAACCAGGAGGCCTTCCAGCAATACGTGCCGGAGCTCGTGGCGCGCATGAAGCAGATCAAGTCGATCGCCGACGTCACGAGCGATCTTAATAATAACGGCCTGAGCGTGAACATTCAGGTCAACCGCCAGCTGGCGGCGCGCTATGGCATCACACCGGCCACCATCGACAACGCGCTCTACGACGCTCTGGGTCAACGCATCGTCTCCACCATTTTCAACCAGTCGAGCCAGTACCGCGTGGTGCTGGTCGCGAAGCCCGAAACGCTCCCCACGCTCGACTCGATCGGCGATCTCTACCTGCCGACCCAGACGGGCAGCACCGGCCAGGTGCCGTTGCGCGGCATCGCCGACATCCAGGTGACCAAATCACCGCTCGTGATCAGTCATCTCGCGCAGTTTCCCGCCGTCACCGTTTCATTCAACCTGGCCCCGAACGCCTCGCTCAGCACGGCGGTGGATGAGATCGGCCGCGCCGAACAAGCCATACACCTGCCGCCTTCGATCACCACCGCGTTCCAGGGCGCGGCGCAGGCATTCCAGGACTCGCTGTCGAGCGAGGTGTTCCTGCTGGCGGCCGCGCTGGTCACGGTGTACCTCGTTCTCGGGGTTCTCTACGAGAGCTACATCCACCCGGTAACCATTCTGTCGACGCTCCCCGCGGCCGGACTCGGCGCGCTGCTCGCGCTGATGATCGCCGGCAGCGATCTCGACGTGATCGGCATCATCGGTATCGTGCTGCTGATCGGCATCGTCAAGAAAAACGGCATCATGATTGTCGATTTCGCGCTCGAGGCCGAGCGCAAGCATGGTAAATCGGCCGAGGACGCGATTTTCGAGGCCTCGATGTTGCGCTTCAGGCCGATCCTCATGACGACGCTCGCCGCCATGCTGGGCGCCCTGCCGTTGCTGGTCGGCAATGGCACGGGCTCGGAGCTGCGCCGGCCGCTCGGACTCGCCATCATCGGCGGCCTGTTGGTGAGCCAGGTGCTGACCTTGTTCACCACGCCCGTCATCTATCTGATGTTCGACCGCATATCCCAGCGCTTCGGCCGCAAGGCGAGCGAGCCCGCGGGCGGAGAGGCTGCGTGAACATCCCCGCCCTGTTCATCAAACGGCCGGTCGCGACATCACTCCTCGCGATCGCCATCGCGCTCTCCGGGCTGCTCGCGTACTTTCACATGCCGGTGGCGCCGTTGCCGAACGTCACCATGCCGGTCATCGTGGTGCAGGCGAACATGGCGGGCGCGAGCCCGGAGATCATGGCATCGACGGTGGCGGAGCCGCTCGAGCGACGATTGGCGACCATTGCCGGCGTCAACGAGCTCACCTCACAGAGCAGCGTCGGTACTGCGCAGGTGGTGGTCCAATTTGCCATCAACCGCGACATCAACGGCGCGGCACGCGACGTCGAGGCGGCCATCCAGGCCGCGCGCGCCGATTTGCCGACGACCTTACGCGGCAACCCGAGCTATCGCGAGTTCAATCCGGCGGACTCGCCGATCATCATTCTCGGGCTCACCTCGAAAACCCTCACCACCGCCCAGCTCTACGATTCGGCCGACACCGTCATACAGCAGCAGCTCTCGCAGATCACCGGCGTCGGGCAGATCCAGCTCGGCGGCAGCGCCCTGCCCTCGGTTCGCGTCGAAATCCAGCCCGACAAGCTCTCGAGTTACGGCATCGGGCTCGAGGACGTGCGCGCGGCCATCGCCTCGGCGAATGCCGACAGCGCCAAGGGCTACATCGATCAAGGCGATCAGCGCTACGAGGTGCTGTCCAACGATCAGGCGACCAAGGCCGCGGATTATCAAAATCTGGTCATCGCCTACCGCAACGGCGCCGCGGTGCTGTTGCACGACGTGGCGGCGGTCGTGGATTCCAACGAGAACATCCGCAACGCCGGCCTCTACAACAATTTTCCGACCGTCGGCGTGATCGTCTATCCGCTGCCCGGCGCGAACATCATCAAGACGGTCGCCCAGATCAAGAAGGTGCTGCCGTCGGTGGTGGCCACGCTGCCGCCGAACATCGACGTGCACATCGCCATGGACCGATCCCAATCGGTGACCGCCGCGGTGGGCGACACCGAGCGCAGCCTCATGATCGCCGTGGTGTTGGTCATCGGCGTCGTGTTCGTGTTCCTGCAGTCCCCGCGGGCGACGCTCATTCCGGCGGTCGTTCTGCCGATTTCGATCCTGGGGACGTTCGGCCCCATGTACCTCTTGGGCTACAGCATCGACAATCTCTCGCTGATGTCGCTCACCATCGCCACGGGCTTCGTGGTCGACGATGCGGTGGTGGTGCTCGAGAACGTCGTGCGGCACATCGAATCGGGAGCGGACGTGCACGAAGCGGCGCTCGTCGGAAGCGGCGAGGTGAGCTTCACGGTGGTCTCCATGAGCCTGTCGCTGATCGCCGTGTTCATACCGATCCTGTTGTTCCCCGGGATCATCGGGCTGCTGTTTCACGAATTCGCCGTGACGCTCTCGATCGCGATCTTGATCTCGCTCTTGGTCTCCCTCACCGTCACGCCCACCATGTGCGCGTATCTGCTGAAGCGCGGCGAGTCGCTGCATTCGAAGGCCCGCTGGGCGGTGTGGACCGAGAGGCAGTTCGAGCGGTTCAAGAACGTGTATTCGCGCTCGCTCACCCAGGTGCTCGATCATGCGCTGCTCGTGGGCATCGGGCTGTTGGTGATGATTTTGCTCATCCCGGTGCTGATGCGCGGGCTGTCCTTCACGCTCTTCCCGGAGCAGGACAACGGACTTCTCATGGGCCAGATCATTGCCGATCAGAGCATCTCCTTTCAGGCGATGCAGAAGAAGCTGCAACAGCTTCAGCAGATCGTGCAAACCGACCCCGCCGTGGCCTCGGTCATCGGATTCACCGGCACACGCGCCCTCAACAACGCCACCGTGTTCGTGAGCCTCAAACCTTTATCGCAGCGCAAGCTCTCGGCGGATCAAGTGGTCCTGCGGCTGCGGCCGAAGCTGAACCACGTATCCGGCGCCCGACTCTTCTTACAGGCCGTGCAGGATTTGCGGATCGGCGGCCGGCAATCCGCGGCCGAATACCAGTACACCTTGTCGAGCGATGACACGGCGGGACTGTACACGTGGACGCCGAAGCTGCTCGAGGAGCTTGGCAAGTATCACACTGAACTCGTCGATGTGAATTCCGACATGCAGCAAAATGGGCTGCAGACCTATATCACCATCGCGCGCGCGACCGCGCAGCGCTACGGCTTCGCGCCCAATCAGATCGACGCGGTGCTCTACGACGCCTACGGACAACGCACCGTCACCACGATTTTCAATCCCTTCAACCAGTACTACGTGGTGATGGAAGTGGCGCCTGACTATTGGCAGTTTCCGCAGATGCTCGATCGCACGTATTTGAGTACGGCCGCGGGCAATGCCAGCGGCTCGGCGCAGACACAGATGCAGGGCGGCACCGTGAGCGGCGTCCCTCCCTACGCGGCCGTGTCCGCCGCGCCGGCGGCTTCCGCATCCGCCAACTCACTGAACTCCAACGCCCAGGCCAACGCGGTGACCAACAGCATTGCCAACAGCCGCGGCGGCAGCTCCACCGGCAGCGCCGACAGCACCGCGGCCGAGACCCTGGTGCCGCTGCCCGCCATGATCACGTACGCGAACAATCACACCGCAACCCAGGTGAACCACCAGAACGGGCTCGTGGCCTCGACCATATCTTTCAATTTGCCGCCCGGAGGCTCCTTGAGCCGGGCGCAGGCGAGCATCATTCAGGCGATGCACGACCTCGGCATGCCCGCCTCCATCCGCGGCAGCCCTGCCGGTGCGGGCCAGGTGTTTGCGCAGAACATGGTGGCCTTGCCGCTCCTGCTGATCGCGGCATTCGGTGCGATCTACATCGTGCTCGGTATCTTGTATGAGAACACCATCCACCCGATCACGATTCTCTCAACGCTTCCCTCCGCGATCATCGGCGCCATCTTGGCGCTGCTCATCTTCGGCACACCGCTGTCCGTGATCGCCTTCATCGGCGTCGTTCTGCTCATCGGCATCGTCAAGAAGAACGCCATCATGATGATCGACGTCGCCCTGCACTTGCAGCGCAACGAGCACAAGCAGGCGCAAGAAGCCATTCACGATGCCGCCGTCATCCGTCTGCGGCCCATTATGATGACCACCGCCGCCGCGGTGCTCGGCGCACTGCCGCTCGCCATCGGCATCGGCCAGGGCGCCTCGCTCCGTCAACCGCTCGGCATCACGGTCATCGGCGGGTTGATCTTGAGCCAGGTGTTCACCCTGTACACGACGCCCGTCATCTATCTGGGCTTCGAGCGGCTGCGCATATGGATGCGCAGCCATTGGAGGCGTGCGCCCGCGCGCCCCGAATTGAGCACGGGTACCGTACCATGATGAGTGCACGCATCGCCTTCCTCCTCGTCCTCTCCGCCGCGCTGAACGCGTGCATGGTGGGTCCGAATTATCATCGGGCGAGCGCCCCCGTTGCGCAGGACTTCAAAGAGCAGCCGCCGGAGGGATGGACTCAGGCCTCCCCCGCGGATGCCGCGCCCAAGGGCGATTGGTGGACGGATTTTCACGATCCGTTGCTCGATGAGCTCGAGCCGCAGGTCGCCGTATCGAATCAGACCGTGCGCCAGAACTACGCCACCTATTTGCAGGCGGTCGCGGAGGTCAAAGTCGCTCGGGCGCAATTGTTTCCCGTGCTCGGGGTCACCGGTTCGGTGACCCGTCAGGGCGGTCCCGGCTTCGCCGGGTCGGGCTTCTCGACGACCACCGGCAGCACGACGACGACGGGGCCAGGCACCGGGTCGAGCACTGGCGGGACCACCACCGGCACCACGACGACCGGCGTGGTCAACACGCGGGGCGGTTCGGTGACCGCGGCGACCCTCGAGGGAACCGCGAGCTGGACCCTGGACCTCTGGGGGCAAGTCCGCCGGCTGGTCGAGGAGAACTCCGCGACGGCGCAGGCCGACGAGGCAACTCTCGCCAATGCGACCCTGTCCGAGCAGGCCTTGCTCGCCACCACCGTCATTGAACTGCGTGTGGCGGACGCGCTCATCGATCTTGACCAAAAGACCGTGGACGCCTACCGCGAGTCGCTGCGGATCACGAAAGCTCAAGGTGAGGCGGGCATCGCCGCCACGCCCCCCTCCGCCGTGATCACGGCGCAGGTGGCGCTCGAGACGGTCCAAGCGACGTTGATCGGTGCCAGTGTCGCGCGGGCGCAATACGCACACGCCATTGCCGTGCTGGTCGGCAAGAAACCGGAAGACCTCGACATTCCTCATGACGGCACGCTGCCGACCTTACCCACCATTCCGATCGGCGTGCCGTCGACGCTGCTCGAGCGGCGACCGGATATCGCCGCAGCCGAACGCACGATGAAAGCGCAAAATGCAGCCATCGGTGTCGCCGTTGCCGCCTATTACCCGACGATCTCGCTGTCGGCGGCCGGCGGCTTCACGCAAACCCCCTTGCACGGACTCCTGCACGCGGCCAATCACGTCTGGTCGCTGGGCGCGAACGGCACGGAGACCCTGTTCGATTTCGGCGAACGTCACGCCGAAGTACAGGCCGCACGTGCCGCCTATTGGGCTGCCGTCGCGAGCTATCGCAATACGGTGTTGACCGCCTTTGAGGGTGTCGAGAATGATCTATCGGGGCTGCGCATCCTGGCCGAGCAAACGCAGGCGCTGGACACCGCCGTGAAGGACGCCTCCCGCGGCACGGAAATCGCGTTGGCGGAATTCGAGGCAGGGACCGTCGACTACACGACCGTGGCCCAAGCGCAGGCAACGCAGTTCTCGAATGAGCAGACCTTGCTCTCCGCCCAGCAGACACGGCTCGCGGATGCGGTGTCGCTGATTGCGGATCTCGGCGGTGGTTGGAGCGCTGCCGATTTGCACAGCCCGTCGGACCCGAAGAGTTTACCGCCCGATCCGTCCGAATCGCCTCCCCCGCCACCTCCCAAGATTCCGTGAGCAGCTCCGATTGGGCATGCTCACCGCAACAGCCCCCTCGGGAGTTCCACCATGAGTCTGCAGTCGATTACCGTCGGCGTCGGAATCTCTTTGCTGTGCGCATCGCCGGCCCTGAGTCAGACCGCGCCGGCGCCCACGCCATCGCCCTCGTCAACCTCCTCGCACCCCGCCCATGCCGCCGCACGCGAGACTGCGCGGATGAATGCGCGCATCGATGAGCTGAGTCACGAAGTCGAGGAGTTGAAGGCCCTCGTGCATCAGCTCCAAGGGCAGCTCGCAGCCCAGCCGGCGGTGGCCGCAGCCGTGCCCGCTGCAGCGCCACCGGGCCCCGCCGCCGTGTCGCTTGCCGCACCCCCCGCCGGCGCGCCCCCTGCCGCCGCTCCGCCTGCGCCTGCGCCTGCGGGCTCGGCGGGCGCTGCGACCCCCGTGGCTGCCACAACCGGCCCTGTGCCTGCTCCGACGGGCCCAGCCCCCGCCGGGGCAGCGGCGGCCGGCTCCTCGGGAGTGATCGCCGACTTGATGCACGGCTTCACCCTCAACGCCTTGCTCGACGGCTACTACGAGTACAACACCAACAACCCGATCGGCCGCGTCAACTACTTGCGCGCCTACGATGTGAGCAGCAACAGCTTCAGCCTCAGCCAGGCGGATCTGATGCTAGAGAGCGCTCCCGATCCGGCGAATGGCAAGCGCGAGGGCATGCGGATCGACTTGCAATACGGGCAGGCGACCTCGACCCTGCAGGGTAACCCCGCGAACGAGCTGAGGCCCGAAGTCTATCGCAACATCTTTCAGGCCTACGGCACCTATGTATTTCCGCTCGGCAACGGCCTCACGGTGGACTTCGGCAAGTGGGCGAGCTCACTGGGGATCGAGGGTAATTACAGCAAGGACCAGTTGAACTATTCACGCTCCTTCTGGTTCGACTACCTGCCGTTCTATCACATGGGCGTGCGTGCGCATTATGCGATCAACGATCAAGTCGCCGTGAATCTCTGGATCACCAACGGCACCGACCAAACCGAAGCCTTCAACAACTACAAGGATCAGCTGCTGGGGCTTGTAATCACCCCGACACCGCAACTCTCCTGGACGATCAATTTCTACAATGGGCAAGAGCACCCCGACGTGGTCTATCTGCAATCTCCCGGACCCGGGCAGACCGGGCTGCCGAACCAGCAAGGGACCTACATCCTGCCAATTACCAATCCACCCACGGGCAAGCTCGATATCTTCGACAGCTACGTCGCTTGGCAGGCGACCCGGGCGCTCACGCTCGCGGCGGAAGGAGACTACGTGCAGGAACGTCTGTACTCCTACTCCCCTCTGGAACACGTTTCCGGGGGCGCACTCTACGCTGCCTATCAATTGACGCCGAAAATCGGCGTCGCGACGCGATTGGAATATCTGGCCGATGTCGGCGGCCTATACACGGGGATCACTCAATACTTGAAGGAAGGCACATTCACTCTCGACTATCGGTTGGCGAGCGATTTCTTGGTGCGCGGCGAATTGCGCCGCGATCTATCCAACCAGCATTATTTCCTGAGCGACACCTTGGGGGTTTTAGAATCCGCGCAGCCAACCATCGGCGTAGGGCTCGTCTGGTGGTTCGGGCAAAAAGACGGCGTCTGGTAAAGCCGTCCGCGGTTCAGTGGTTCGCGGGATCGTGCGCCGCCACGCCCGCCTTCGTTTCTCCGTTGGGCAGGGGCACCGCAATGGGTTCCACGCTCACCTTGGCCACACCTGCCTTTGAGTCGATACCGATCTTCTCCGCCGTTCCGGGGGATACGTCGAGAATACGGCCTTTGACATACGGGCCCCGATCTTCGATGGTGACCACCGCACTTGCACCGGTCTTCATATTGGTGACCTTCGCCGTCGTGCCGATGGGAAGCGTCTTGCTTGCCGCATTGTCGCCTTGGACCTGCAGCGGCGCGCCGTCCGCCATTTTGTGCCCGGCGAGGTGCTTCGCGTAAACCGAAGCCTTGCCGACGCGCTTGTCACCGCTCAGATCGGTCGGCGCTTTGATCGTCTCGTCTTCGTGAGGCGCGACGGTCAACCGGCTTCGGCGGCTCGTCGGCAAGGGCAAGCGGCACACCCGCGAGCAACACGCAAACGGCAAACACATGCTGCGGCCCATATTTCATAGGATGCTCGATCGCACTGCGTTTTGGACTCTTTGGTACCGGCACCTCATTGTAACGCACATCGATCCTACGACGACTTTTGGCGGTCCTGAGCGGCCCTACCAAGGCCGGCGAGCCTTGCTACAGGTCGATGAGTTGCCCGATGCCGGCGGCACGCGCCTTCTCGAGCACGAAGTGCGCAGATGCAAGATCTTGGGTCGCGACGCCGAGCGATTTGTAGAGCGTGACTTCGTCGCGCGAGATCCGTCCAGGATGGGCGCCATTGGCGACCTCGCCGATCTCCGCCGCGATGTGTGCCGCCGAGATGGCCCCGCTGCGTAGCGCCCGCAGGTACTCGCCACCTTCGTTGATCGTTGAATTGCGGCAGTCGACGAAGAACCGCGATCGCAGCACCGCCGCCGTATCGATCTCGGCCGCCGAGGCGACGCTCGAGCCCACCACATTGAGGTGTGCACCGCTCGATATCCAATCGCCGAGCAGTATCGGCTCGCGCGCCTTGGTGAGCGTGCAGATGATATCGGCGCCCTCGACCGCCGACTGGACATTGGCGGCCGTTTCGATCCGCACTCCGTGCCGTGCGCCCTCGGTTTGCGCAAATGCCTCGGCCTTCCCCGGATCGCGCGCCCAGACCCGAATGCGGCGCAACGATCGGACCGTCAACAGGGCCTCTAGGTGGCTACGCGCCTGCTCCCCGGCTCCCAGAATGGCGAGATCGCCGGCATCCGGCCGGGCGAGCAGATCCGTCGCGAGTCCGCTCGCAGCCGCGGTGCGGATCGCCGTAATCTCGGCCGCATCGAGGAGGGCCACCGGGCACCCATGCTCAGACTCGAACAGCAGCACCAGACCCAAATGAGAGGAATGCCGCGTGGGGTCGTTGTGCGGCATGAGGCTCACCAATTTGACGCCGAAGCATTCGGGGTCGGCGAGATATCCCGGCATGTTGCCGAGCATGCCGCGCGCATCGGGCATCGCCATGACCGAGCGCAACGGTACCACCGCGCGCCCTTCCGACAGCGCGATCATGGCGCCTCGCATGAGCTCGACGCACTCTCTCATCGGCAGAAGCGCGCGAATCTCCGCGCGCGCGCAATACGCGAATTTCCACCTTGTCGCTCCCCGCGTTGCCGTTGTGATCGTGTGCTCAGGCGCTCGCGCGCTGCCGCGGAGCGAATGCGTCTCGCAGGCTTGTCACCGCCGCGACGAACGCATCCACGTCGTCTTCATTGTTATAGAAATGAAAGCTTGCGCGCAGGTTGGCCTCGCGATGCGAGGCGACGATGTCGCGCCGGCGAAGTTCCGCGGTCAGGCCTGCGCTGTCGCGCGACGGCAGAGCCACCGTGGCGCCGCGCCGCTCGTCGGATGTCGGTGTGACGCTCGGCCAACCCGCTTCCGCGAGGCGCTGCATGCAGCGGCGAGTGAGCGCGCGGATCCGGCTCTCCACGGCAGGCGCGCCTACGCGCAGCAACATCCGCAGCCCCGCTTCGGCGGCATAGCAATTCACGACGGCGGGTGTTCCGGCCTCGAAGCGGCGCGCATTCGGCGCGGGACGGTTCGCCGTGATGTCCATGGCGGCCACTTGCGCCTGAGCGAACCAGCCGCTGTTGGTCGGCAGGAGCGACGGCGCCAAGGTATCGCGCACATACATGAATCCGATGCCGGCGGTGCCAAGCAGGTACTTGAGCATTCCACCGACCGCGAAGTCCACGTCCCAGGCCTTCACATCGATGTCCAACGAGCCCACCGATTGATAGCAATCGACCAGCACGCGGGCGCCTTTCGCATGCGCGAGCCGCACGATGCCGGCGATGTCGAGCTTTGCGCCATTGAGGTAACAGACGTGCGTGACGGCGACGAGCTGCGTGCTCTCATCGATCACCCTTTCAAACATGTCGAGCGGAATGTAGCCGTCGGTTGCGCGCGGCACGTGCACGACTCGGGCGCCGCGCGGCTCCTGCGCATGCCAGATCTGGGCATTGGTCGGGAACTCGAAGTCGCTCACCACGACCTTGTTGCGGGAGCCGGAAAAGTTTAGAGCGCTCGCCAACGAATTCAGGCCCGCGGACACCGACGCCGTGACCGCGATCTCGTCGGGCGAGGCGTGCAGGAGCGATGCGGTGAGGGCGCGCACCGACTCGTTCTTCGTGATCCAGAGATCCCAATCCGCGCCGACCGAGAGACGGTCGTCCAGGTACGCCTCGAACGCGGCCTTGACTTCGTTGGCGAGCGCGCCATACGAGCCGCTGTTCAAATAGGTCTTTCGGGCCAGTACGGGGAATTCCCGGCGCAGAGTGTCGAAATCAGGCGCTGTCATGCGAGTACCCTGGGGCCAACGGGGCCGCTCCACGCGACCGGGCGAGTCACACGATCGAAGTCTACGCTAAACTAGCAGTGGGGGTTTAGCAGCCACGGTCACAACGCTTCGTCGCCTGGGACGAACTCACGCGAGAGCCGATCATGCACAAGAGCTTATATCCGATTCCACCGAGCTTCGCGGATTCCGCGCGAATCAAACGCGGCGATTACGCCCGAATGTATGCCGAAGCAATCCGCTCGCCCGAGGATTTCTGGGGGAAGATCGGACGGCGCATCGATTGGCTGAAGCCCTTTACGCGCGTCAAAGATGTGAGTTTTGACGCGGCGGATTTTCACATCCGCTGGTTCTACGACGGCACTCTCAACGTGTCGGCGAACTGTCTGGACCGCCATCTCGAGAAGCGCGGCGACAAGACCGCTATCATCTGGGAATCGGACGATCCGGCTCGTTCCGAGCGCCTGAGCTATCGAGAGCTCCACGAGCGCGTGTGCCAGTGCGCCAACGCCTTGAAGTCGCTCGGCGTTCGCAAGGGCGACCGCATCACCATCTATTTGCCGATGATTCCCGAGATCGCCATCACCATGCTCGCCTGCGCGCGGCTCGGTGCCGTGCACTCGGTGGTGTTCGCGGGATTCTCCGCCGAGGCGCTTTCGGGGCGCATCGCCGATTGCGGCTCGACGCACGTCATCACCGCCGACGAAGGGCTGCGCGGCGGCAAGCACATCGCCCTGAAAGCCTGCGTCGATGAAGCGCTGACGCACAAGGGCACAGAAAGCGTCAAGAAAGTGTTGGTGGTGAGGCGCACCGGGACGCCTGTATCGATGAAGCCGAACCGCGATCATTGGTATGCAGGAGCTGGTGCCGGCTCAATCGAAAACCTGTGCACCGGAAGAGATGGGCGCCGAGGATCCGCTCTTCATTCTGTACACCTCCGGATCGACGGGCAAACCGAAGGGCGTGCTGCACACCACCGGCGGCTACCTCGTTTACGCGGCGTTCACGCACGAAGCGGTGTTCGATCTGCGCGAGGAGGATATTTATTGGGGGACGGCGGATGTGGGCTGGGTCACCGGCCACAGCTATGTCGTGTATGGGCCTCTCGCCAATGGCGCGACCACGCTCATGTTCGAGGGTGTCCCGAACTACCCCGACTTCAGCCGGTTCTGGCACGTCGTGGACAAGCATGCGGTCACGCTCTTCTATTCCTCGCCCACGGCCATCCGCTCGCTCATGCGTGAAGGCGAAGCGCCGGTAAAGGTGAGCTCCCGCAAGACACTCCGTCTGCTGGGCACCGTCGGTGAACCGATCAACCCGGAAGCGTGGGAGTGGTATCACCGAGTGGTGGGTGACGGCCGCTGCCCGATCGTCGACACCTGGTGGCAAACCGAAACCGGCGGCATCCTGATCAGCCCGCTTCCAGGCGCCGTCGAGTTAAAGCCAGGCTCCGCGACCTTGCCGTTCTTCGGAGTTCAGCCGGCCATCGTCGACGCCGAAGGCAAGACGCTCGACGGAGCGGCTGAAGGCAATTTGGTGCTGCTGGACAGCTGGCCGGGACAAATGCGCACCGTCTATGGCGACCATCAGCGATTCATCGATACCTATTTCAAGACCTTCCCCGGCAAGTACTTTACCGGCGACGGCTCGCGTCGCGATGAGGACGGCTACTACTGGATCACGGGACGCGTCGACGATGTCCTGAATGTCGCGGGTCATCGGCTGGGCACGGCGGAAATCGAGAGCGCACTGGTGTCTCACGCGCAGGTGGCGGAAGCGGCCGCCGTGGGCTTCCCGCACGACGTCAAGGGCCAGGGAATCTATGTGTACGTCACGTTGATTTCGGAGGCACAGCCGACTGAAGCGCTGCGCCGAGAACTGCGCGACTGGGTGCGAAAGGAAATCAGCCCGATAGCCACCCCGGACGTCATTCAGTGGGCGCCGGCATTACCGAAGACGCGCTCGGGCAAAATCATGCGGCGCATTTTGCGAAAAATCGCCGCCGACGAGTCCGATCAGCTCGGCGACATCTCGACGCTCGCCGATCCCAGCGTAGTGAAGCAGCTGATCGATGAGCACAACAAGCTGCCACCGTCGCGCGAGCGCAGCATGACCAAGACCTGATTTCGCGCGTTTGTCGGGGGTTCGCTAGCGGCCGCGGACGGACGGGGGCGTCGGCAACGGCGGGCGCATCAGCGGCACTGACGCACTTGCCGAACGCTTGGGACGAATCACGCGCTCGTCCGTGATTTCGATGACCGCATGCCTACCCGTTGCGCCGATGTCCTTGCGGGCCTCGAGGCAGTGTTCGGCGAAACGCGTGCGCTCTGCAGCGCTGACACGCTTGACGGTGGGATTGTCATAGAACGTCCCGAGATAGCCAGCAACCGCTTTGGCGTGGGACTCTTCGGAGAAAAAGCCCACGCGCAGCGAGTGCATGGTCTTGTCCTGCTCGTGGCTTGCTACTGAGTAGAGCCGATACTCGCTGAAAATGTCGAGGTTGGGCAGTGCGTCCGGATCGAATACTTCCTCCGAGCACGACAGCTGGATGACGAACCAGCGAAGTGAGGAGGCATCTTCCAACTCGCTCGGCGTCAACGGACGCAGCGTCTGTGTGGTATCGAAACTCTCAACGCGGGCGTCCGGCTGCGTGCGACGCGATGATGCCGCTGCCGAGATGAGGGGCCCAGGCGTCATCCGGGGCGCGGGCGCGGGAGATGACACGGCGGCGCCCGGTACCTTTTGCGTCGGGCCGGAGGTAGCCGCGCGTGCCGGCACACCTACAGAAGGCGTGACCGCCGGTGCGGCCGCGAACACGGGCCGTGAGGCGACCGAAGGCGCGGTTGCGGTCGGCGGTGCCGCAAGCGTCGTTGTAGGCGCGACCGGAGCTGCTGGCACAACTGAAGTCGCCATGATGGGCGGCGATGCCGGCGGCGCAGTGACGACAGGCGGCGCAGTGACGACAGGCGGCGCAGTAACGACAGGCGGCGCAGTGACGACGGGCGGCGCAGTAACGACGGGCGGCGCAGTGACGACGGGCGGCGCAGTGACGACGGGCGGCGCAGTAACGATGGGCGGCGCAGTAACGATGGGCGGCGCAGTAACGATGGGCGGCGCAGTAACGATGGGCGGCGCAGTAACGACGGGCGGCGCAGTAACGACGGGCGGCGCAGTAACGACGGGCGGCGCAGTGACCATGGGCGGCACAGTGACCATGGGCGGCACAGTGACCATGGGCGGCGCGCTAACAATCGGAGTCGCCGTGGCGAGTGGAGTCGCGGGCGGCGCGGCCACGACGGGTGCCGCGCCGACGACGGGCGGCGCAGTGACGATGGGCGGCGCGCTCGCGGCGAGTGGCGCGACTACAACGGGCGGTACAGTCGCCACCGGCGGCGGCGGCGCGGCGCGCGACGCAGCTCCGACCGCAGATGTCTGCGGACTTCCAGGCGCCGCTCCCGAGGCACTGGGCGCGTGCGCGGCCGGCGTGGCTACACCTGCCAAACGGGCTGGGGGCGTTTGCCGGGGCACCGCCATGCTGTCCAACAGTACGGGAATCAACGAGTCGGGTGCGGCGGAACGCGCCAGCATGTCGGGACGCGACGGTGCACAGGGCGCCGCGATCGCCGCCGGGGACACCGGCTTGGCCGCAGCAGTCCCGGGTGCCGAACTCGCGGCCGGCACGCGAGCTTGAGGCTTCTCCCCTTTCGAAGCGGACGCGGACGCTGGGGAGGGGGCGAAGTCTGCGCTGGGTACGAAGGCCTGAGCCGCGGCCGACCAGCGAGCAGGTGCGAACCCCCGAACAGATTTCGAGGGCGCTGGGACAACGACCTTGACGCTTGCAGGCGGATTGAGCGTCTTCGCCACAGGCACCGGCGCAGGCGCCGGCGAAGCAACTTCGGCCTGCTCCGCGGGCACCGGCCTCGGCGTCTGCAGCGCGAGCCATGCAGGCGGCGCACTCGTAGGTAGTGCTTCTCCATCGGTCGACGACGCTGCGGAGGCCCGCGCCGGGATCTCTGGGATTTCCCGGATTTCCGGGATTTCCGGGATCTCGGGCACCTTCGGCAATGTCGGGGGCGACGGGGATGCGGCGCGAGCGGGGCGAGCGTTGGGAAGCGGCGTGGCTGCTGCCTTGCTCATGGCGGCCTTCACCGCGGCGAGTTGCTGCGCCTCGATCTTGGTCTTGATGGCCTCGATGCTGCGCAGGTCTTCCGGTTCGGCGGTCGCAGTCAAGGCGCTCGGGTAAATCTCGCGGACCGCGGACAGCAACGACTCCGCCTCCGCCTCAGTCTCGAAAGGACCGAGTCTCAGGCGATAGCGCACCCGGCGATCTTCGGTACGTTGAATCTGATACACGTGAGCGCCGGGATGCTCGGCGACTGGTTTAATCGGTACGCTGATAGGCGCGGTGGAGGCACTGAGGTTGATCACGAAGGGACCGGTGCCGCCCAGACGTGGCGAGTCTGAAAGCGGCGCGAGCAAGTCGTCGATCGTCAGATGCCAAATCTCGCTGGTCAATGGGGTATTGATTGGTGTGCCCATTAAGCGTTCCGAGTATCTCCCATGGCGAGGGTGAGAATATTGGCGAACTGCGTCAAAGGAAACCGTGACGGGCGTCGCTTGACGACGACAACTTTAAAAGTAGTTGCCTTATGTCAGAAGCGCAAAAACAACAATGGCCGGTCGGCGTTCTCCTACGTCACTCGGCTGCTGCGGGCGACTCGAAATGCGTCGCGCATCGGCGGAAGCTTATGTCCAAATCGACCCTGACGAACGAGGAGCACATCGATGACACAAAAGAACAGCAATCATGGCGAAGGGAATCCTGAAGCGGCGGCCGAGTTCAATAAGGCCGAGCAGGACTTCGTGAATTCGCCGAAGGGTAAGGCCAAGATCAGCCAGGGCCCGAACGTTCGGCCCGAGGACGAGGCCGAACTCGCGAAAGCCGAGCAGGTTGCCAAAGCCCGCGGCAAGAACGACGACTCCAATACGACGAAGATGAAGTAAACCGCGCCTCGCCCATCGCAAGTCGCCGCGCATAGCAACAGGTCCTCGCGCATACTTTAGCGCATGGGCCTGTCAGACAGCCAAGAGCTCAGCATCGATGTGGATGCCTCGACGCGTGTTCCGGGGCTGCTGCAAAGGAGCGCGGGTGCTCACGGCTTATTGGTGTTGGCCCACGGCGCGGGCGCCGGAATGCGCCACGCCTTTTTGAACGACGTGGCAGAAGGTCTCGCGCAGCGAGGCATCGATACATTGCGCTACGAATTCCCGTACATGGCGCGCGGCAGCCGCAGGCCCGACTCCCCGCCCGTCTGTCATGCGACCGTGCGTGCGGCAGTCGAAACCGCGCGGCGCATTGCGCCCACGTTTCCGATACTCGCTGGCGGTAAGTCGTTCGGCGGACGCATGACCTCGCAAGCGCAAGCAAGCGAGCCCTTGCCGGGAGTCCGCGGTCTGGTATTTCTGGGCTTTCCCTTGCATCCGCCGAAGGAGCCGTCGACCGCCCGTGCGGCTCACCTGGCACGCATCGAGATACCGATGTTGTTCCTGCAGGGCTCGCGAGACGAGTTCGCGGCGCAAGCGCAGCTCCTGCCCGTGATCGAGTCTCTCGGCGCGCGTGTCCACCTCCAATTGTTCCAGGACGCCGATCACTCCTTTCATGTGCCGGTCCGCAGCGGTCGCACCGACGCACAGGTCAAGAACGAAATGCTCGATGCGATTGCCGCGTTCAGCGGTGAGCTGGGCCGAGATCCTGAGCGCTAGCGCCCTGCCGCGCAGCGCCTCGTGACGCGAGCCAGGATCCGGCGAGGATCATTGCGAACGCCGCGACGCCGCCGCCGCCCAAATGCTCATCGAGGAGCCCGATTCCGAGAAGCGAAGCCACCGCGGGATTGATGTACGTAATTAAACTCGCCCGCGATGCGCCCGCATGGCTGACCAGATAGAACATGAGCAGCATCGCGATCGCGGTGCAGAGGATACCCAGCACGACGAGCGAGGCTAGAGCCGCCGCGCTCGGCCAGTGAGCCGGCAGTGCCCGCATTGCCGGTAGCGTGAGCAGCACCAGAGCAATCGCCAGGCAAGTCGCCAACGGGCCCACGGCATCGAGCTCGCGCAGATGACGCTGGATGATCAGGGGACCGACAGCGTAGCCAAACGCCGCGATGAGCACGCACGCGACGCCCGCCCAGCCCCACGGCGCCGAGACTGTGCCGACGCCGAGTAGCGTCACGACGCCGACGAAGCCGAGCGCCAGTCCGAGCAGGCGCCGCACGCCGAGCGGTTCGTGTACGCCGAACGAGCGCGCCAGCAACACCACCCAAAGCGGTACGGTCGCGATCAGGATTCCCGTGATGGACGAGCTGATCCATTGCTCGCCGCAGGAAATCGCGACGAACGGAATCGCGAACTCGGCGAGCGCAAACGCGCAGAGCGCTGCCGCGTGCCCACGCATAGGTCGGAGCGCACCCCGCTTCCACGCAATCGGCAGCAGCACACCGGTCGCCAGTACCAGGCGGCACCAGGCAACGAGCAGCGGCGGTACCTCGGCCACGGCCACCTTGATCAGGAAATACGGGATCCCCCAGATCACACCCAAGGCCGCGAATGCCCCCCACGTTCTCCAACTCACAGAAACTCCCCTAGCGGCCTGCGTTGCGCCGAATTGTATAGACTGTCGCTCCCGGCCCTCAAACGCGCAGCGAGAACTCATGGCGACGCAAGACAACCCCTCGGATGCGCCTCGACGCATCCGCGCCGCGAGACCGCGTGGCGCGCGGCGGCTGCGCGTCGGCACACGCGATGTGATCAGTCAGGGCATCCGCAGAGAAATATTCCTGGATCTCTACCACTATTCCATGATGGTGAGCTGGCCACGCCTGTTCGCGACGATCGTTGCGTTCTTTCTGGTCTTCGACGTCCTCTTCGGCTGTCTTTTCCATCTCGCGCCCGATTGCATCGCCAACTTGAACCCGCCGGGTTTCCTCGGCGACTTTTTCTTCAGCGTCGAGACGCTCGCGACCGTGGGGTATGGGGACATGCATCCGCAAACGGTATACGGCCATACGCTGGCGATGATTGAGATCTTCACCGGTCTGCTGATGCTCGCGCTGATCACCGGCCTCATGTTCGCACGCTTCTCGCGCCCCAAGGCGCGCTTCCTATTCGCTCGCCACGCCGTTGTGCGCCCGGTCGACGGCAAGCCCACCCTCATGTTTCGCGCGGCCAATGAGCGGCAAAACGTCGTGCAAGACGCATCGGCGCAGTTGCGCATGTTACGTGACGAGGTCACCGCCGAGGGCTACCGATTGCGGCGGATCGTCGACCTGCCGCTGGTGCGCTCGCAACACCCCATCTTCGCGCTCGGCTGGAACATCATGCATGTGATCGACGATACCAGCCCGCTCAGACACGCAACCGGGGAGACTCTCGCGGCGCAAGAGGCGGTGTTCATTCTGAGCTTGAGCGGAACCGACGAGACCACCGGTCAGGTACTCATTGCCCGTGCCGAATATCCGGGCTCCGCCATCCGCTGGAACGCGAGCTTTCGGGATATCCTCGCGTGGACGGACGGCACCTTGTACATCGACTACGGCAAGTTCCACGACGTCGATCCGCTCGTGGAGACGGCGAGCCCTGGCGGCCCCTTCATGACGTCGCCCCCAACATCGACTACAATCGGCGGTCGAGCAAAATAACCATAGGGGATTCAATCAATGCATCCGCTCAACACCGTCAAGGGCGCCATCACGACCGGCTTCGTGCTCGCGATCATCATCGGCATCGGACTTGCCTATTGGATGAGCAATACCGCCGGACTTCACGGCGCGAGCCTCGATCGCTGGCTGCACATCCTCTCCGGCGTAACGTGGATCGGCCTGCTCTATTATTTCAACGTGGTGCAGACGCCGGGACTTGCCGCCGCGGCGGCCGATAAGGGCGGTCCGGGAGGCGCAGGGATCACCAAGTACATCGCCCCGCGCGCGCTGCTCTGGTTCCGCTGGGCGGCGGTCGCGACCTGGCTCACCGGCGCGTTTTACCTCGCCACCGCTTACGGCGAGGACAAGGTCGTGGCGGCGTTCACGCTCCAGCCGGGTTTTCGCGTGATCGGCGTGGGCGCATGGCTCGGGACCATCATGCTGTTCAATGTCTGGGTGTTCATCTGGCCCAATCAGAAGAAGATCCTCGGCATCGTCGCTGCGACCGACGAGCAAAAGGCCGCCGCCCGCAAGATCGCGGCGCGCGCCTCGCGCATCAATTTCATTCTGTCGATTCCCATGCTCATGTGCATGGGCGGCCAGGCTCACGGACTGCCGTTCTAAGCCCGCATCTGCGGCGGGGTCGGCGATTGCGCCGGCTCCGCCGGTTTGCGCTCCTGCATGAGCCGATCGAGTTTCTCGATGACGGCCGATGGCTCGATCAACGCCATGACACCGGGCTTTTCGATTTTCACATTCCAGGGCAGCCGCTCCGGCTCCCGGCCCATGAACTCGCGCGCGGCTTCTGCAAAGCGGTCCACGCACCATTGCCGGCTGAAATAAGGTCCGCTGCGCGCAGGATTCGTTGCCGCGTAGAGTCCGATCACCGGCGTGCCGACCATTGCCGCCATGTGCACGGGCCCCGAGTCCGGGGATAGCAGCACCGTTGCCGCCCCCAGCAGGGCGAGCATCTGCGGCAGCGTGTCGCGTCCGATCTGGTCGAGGGGCGCCGAGGCGGCATGCGCGAGAATGTCGTCGCCCATCCGGCGCTCGACGGCGCCGGGGCCGCCGCACAAAATCACCCGCATGCCCCAGCGGCGCGCGGCATGGTCGCACACCTCGGCGTAGCCTTCCGCACGCCAGTTGCGCAGCGCATGGCTCGAGCACGCGCTCACCAACAAGGTTGGCCGCGCATCGGGAATCACCGCGCGCGCATAGGCGAGCGCATCCGGCGGCAGCGGCAAGTTCCACACCGGTGGATGCCGGGTGATACCGAGCGCGTCCAGAAATCCCATGAAGCTGTCGAGCACATGCTCCCGCCGGCGCGGCGCAATCCTGCGGTTGGTGAACAGCCATTGCAGCTCGCCGGCTCTCGCCCGATCGAAGCCGAGCTTGATGGGGGCGCGCACCAGCGTGCTCAACAGGCTCGCGCGCGCGCTCGACTGCATGTGCAGGAGGAGATCGAAGCGGCGGGATGCGAGCACCCCACGCAGCCGCAGGAGCTCTGCCACGAAGCGGCGCTTGTCGACCGTCAGAAGTTCGACGCCCGATACGAGCGACATGAGCTTCGACTCCGCGCGACCGATGATCCAGGTGATACGGCAATCGGGCCATGCGCTTTGCAGGGCGCGGATGACCGGCACCATATGGCAGGTGTCACCGATCGCCGAGAGCCGCAGGATGCAAATGTCTCGCGGACGATTCGCCGGCGCGAACAGGGGGACCTGGTGCAGCCAGCGCAAAGATCTACGCCTTTTAGGGCTGCACTCGCGGCGCGTAGCTGAATTTCTGGCCGGCGACCGTGACCGCGTACATGAGACCGCCCTTGGCGATGGTGAATACCGCCATCCCCTTGAGGTAGCCGCTCCCATTGGTCACGGCATCCTTCTTGCCGCCGCTCGCGCCCGACTGGGCGCCGGTCGTGCCCGCGCTGGCATTGGCTCCGGCGGTCACCGCGATGGCGCTCGCGCCCGCGCTGAACTCGAACGATCCCGACTCGAACTCATCGAGTGAGCGCTTGTCCTCGAAGAACACGATCTCGCTATAGGCCTTGCCGCCGGCCTGAAAGCCGAGGCTGAGCTGCGTCATGCTGGTATCGCCCGTATAGGTATCGCCGACGTAGACACGCCCTGTGCCATGCGCCGCGCCGGCGATGAAGCCGCCTTCGCCGACCGTCGGGAACACCGCGTAGGCATAGCAATGAGTGAAGAATGCGGCGCTCGCGCCCGCGTTCTTGAACAACTGCACGGTGTCCGAGTACTTATCCGCGTAAGCGGTGCCCGCGCCCAACAAAAGCAAGGCTCCGAAGACGATCGCACGAGTCGTGGTCACGATGTTCTATCCCCTGGTAGTGATGACGACGGCGCATATAGTGAGCGTTGGTGCTCGCCCGCGCAACACTCCTCCCCCGGTGCTCGCCGCCGCCCAGCCTCAGGCGGCTCGCGGCGTAAAGCCGTCGTCGCTCCACGCCTCGCTGCCGACTCCGTGATGAACCCAGAACAATCCTTCCGGATCGTAGGTGCGCTTCGCCGCCGCGAGCTTGGCGTAGTTGGGCCCCCAGAAGGAGGCCTGCCATCGGGTCTCGAAGTAGTTCGACTCGGCGACATACGATCCCGCACCGGGCGCGACGCGCAGCAGCTCATCCATGGCTCGATTGATGACCGCAGCTTCGGCGCGCGCCGCCGCGAAGTCGGGCGCCGGCATGCCGGCAAAGGCCGGCGGACCCCCACCGGCGCAGATGGCGAGTGCGAATGCGTCGAGCGCCTCGGGGTTGAGCGCGGTCTGTCTCGCGGCGGCGAGCTCTTCGGGCGGCGCACCGGCGAGCCCCTTGTTGAAGTGCAGCGCTGTCTGCCAATGACGGGATGCGGCGAACAGCGCATCGGCCAGCGCGGCCTGCTGCTCGTCGGCGAGCAAGCGTCTCGGCAAATAGGCAGATCGATAAGCGTGGATGAACCAACCGACCTGATCCGCATCGCCCGTCCATGCAAAATGATGCGTCGGTGCCGCGGGGCGCTGATCCGCGATCAGCGCGGCGGGCGCATGTTGCTTCAGAAACTCCGCATCCCAGAAATGTCGCGCGGGCAGCGCGTGGATCTGGATCTCGCGCGCAATCCGATAGCTCGGGTCGGCTCGTATCTGGGCAAGGAACGGAGACCAGAGAGCCTGCGCCTCCGCCTCCGCGAGGCCCTGGAAAACCAGCGCAAGCTCGAGGACGTTGTCCCGACGGAACACGAGCTGCTCGCCCCAGTGCGGACCGAACAGCCGGTCGCGGTAGAACGCGATGGCCGCGCCGATGAGTTTGCGATACGCCGCGTCGGAGCTTGCGGCGATGGCGCCGGAGACCGCGCCGAACGTCTGCGGGAGCGCGCGCGTGCGCAGCACCAGGCGGGTCACGACCCCGAAGCTTCCCCCTCCGCCGCCCTTCAACGCATAGAAAAGATCCGCGTCCTGGCACTCGTTCACGATGCGCGCGATACCGTCGGCGGTGACGATCTCCGCCTCCAACAAGCCAGCCGCCGCGCAGCCGAAATTCTTCGAAAAGCTGCCGAATCCCCCGCTTTGCACGAGGCCTGCGACGCCCACGCTGGTGCAGCCGCCGCCTTGTACGTAGCGCCCGGCCTGGGTCGTTACCGCCTGGTAGGCATCGATCCACATCGCGCCCGCCTCGATGGAGACGGCGGGCTCAGGCCGCAGCTTGCCGCCGCAGCCTTGCGGGACGAAGGCGTCGTGCAGCACCACGGCGTTCATCGAGCGGGTCCAGATCAGCAGCGAATCGGCCGACTGTGAGGTTCCTTGGTAGCTGTGGCCGCCGCCTTTGACGACCAATCGCAAACGGTGCTCGCGCGCAAAATTGACCGCCTCGATCACATCTTGGGTATTGGCGGCGGCGACCGCGTAGGCGCTCTGCTGCGAGGTCCAGGCATCCACCCATCCGCTCGTCTCGGTCAAGCCCACTTCGTCGCCGATGTAGAACGGGTTCTTCAGCGACTCGAGCGCTCCGCGACAGCTCTCCGGCACGCACTCCGCCAAGGGCGATCTCGGCATGACGAGCCGCCCTTCAACTTTCTTGTTGAGCCGCGTCCAATCCGAGACCGCAGGCCAGCCTTTATCTCCCGGCCTGACTCGCGCCCGCACGCGGGGCGCTGCATCGCCCGCAGAATGTGCGCCCAGAGCGCGCGACATCAGCGGCAGAGACCCCAAGAACGCAAGCATCATTCGTCGATTCATCGAAACTCCAGCCGAGAATCATCCCTGGTCTGCCCAAAAGGACGACCCGGCCCGGATTGTATCGTGTCGCCATCCTCAGCTAAGCGAAGATCACGAGGCCGGTGATCACGGTCATACCGATGGCCAACAATGCCTCAGCCAGCCTTGCGATGAGATGAAATTCCTTCATGATGTGTACTCCGTGGTTTTGCTCACGGTTACAAGATGCATCGGCGCACGTTGCGCAACAAACGCAATCCCTGACGGTGCATTAAGGAGTGCTTAACGTGGCATCGGCGTATGGAAGACTGCCCCTCGGGGCATTGCGTGTATTCGAGGCTGTCGCCACGCACTTGAACTTCACAGCCGCGGCCGAGGCGTTGAGCGTCACGCCGGCGGCCGTGAGTCAGCAGATCAAGACGCTCGAGTCCTACATCCAGGTGCCGCTGTTTCGTCGCAGCGGACGACGCGTCGAGGTGACCGCCGAAGGACTCGAGCTCTTACCCGCGATCAGGGACGGCTTGGAGAAGCTCGAGTCGGCGGTTTATCACTTGAAGCAGCATGGGCGCGCCGGACCGCTGCAAATCACATTGACCGGATCCTTGTTGCAGAACTGGCTGTTGCCGCGCATCCGCTCGTTCCGGCGCAAACATCCCGAGATCGAGCTGCGCTTTCACACCTCCTGGGAGCTCGTGGATTTCTCGCGAACCGCCATGCACGTGGGCCTTCGCTACGGACGTGGGAACTACCCGAATCTGCATTGCGAGAAGCTGCTCGACGACTGGATCGTACCGGTCGGCGCGCCCGAGCTCATCAAGCGCCATGGCATGCTCGACCGCAGCACGGACCTGCGGAATTACCCTCTGCTCGAGGGCGACGATCCACCCTGGCGCGCCTGGCAGAAATCGGATGCGCAGATCGAATCGCTCTCCCGCCCGCCGGTTATCGACGACTCGGCCGGATTGCTGATCGCGGCGGAGGAAGGACTCGGTTACGCGCTCGCGCGCTGGACCATGGTCGCGCGCTCGTTGAGCAAAGGCGCCCTGCGTATGGCGAGCAAAGACGTGATACCGCACGGCTCGGCCTATTGGTTCGTCTGTCCGCGCACCTACTTGGATCTGCCCAAAGTGGCGCGATTCCGGGAATGGATCGTGGCCGCCGCACGGGATTTTCCAGGGCCGCCCTAGCCGCTCAAGGGCCGCCTCAGGCGGCGCCATCACGGATCGGGTAGGTAGATGGCGGTGCCACGGCCATAGCGTTGCACCAGCAGGCTCGAAGCGCCGACGCCCACATCGATGGTGCCGCGCGGGCCTTCGTACCCCGTGCCGACGCTGGCGCCGATCGCGGCACCCGGCGCATCGCTGATGCCCTCGAGCAGCACGCCATTCGCGCCGAGCCTGCCGGCTTCCTCCTTGAGCCGCCGCACCACCACCTCCGCCTTGCCCTCGAATGTGAACGACCAGGAATGCTTGCTCGACGCGCTCACCTCGGCAATGCGCTCATAGGGCCGCAGCGGCACCTCGGTGTAGAGCTGCACCCGATCCGCGGATACGGGTGCGCGCGTCGTACCGATGAGCGGGTGCGATGCCACGCACGCCGCAAGAGCGGCGCAGGAGGCGATAGCGGCGGCGCGCGCGACTCGCGGACCCTCACGCAGCAGGCGCATCGCGGCCTTCGATGGCGAAGTCGAAGTGCCGCGTGCCGCCCGGCTCGCCCGAGGCGGTCCCACGACCATTCATCGAAAGTCGCATCGCCCAAGGTATCGAGGCGAAACAGCGTGGAGCAGCGGGTACCGTAGTCATCGGCGCGCACGAACGCGCTCGACAGCAGCCGCTCCCATTCGAGCGAGGCACCGGTATGCGGCAAATCGGTGTCGCTCGCGCGCCGGTCATCCCGTAACAAGTGGAGAATGGCGTCGGTATCGCACGGGTCGGTGAGTGCCGCGGTCAGCGCGGTCTTCGCGTTCTGCACCTTGGGCCAAGCGGTGTCGAGCAGGTGATTGGACAAACCGAACACCCCCGGCCCGAGTTCACGTCCCTGGCCGACAACGCTTTCGTAGATGCCGAGGCGCTCGCCGTCACTGAACAGCAGGTTGAACGGGTTGTACAGCGGGCCGACATCCTGGAGATAGCCCAACGTCTCGGGCACGCTGCGCGCGGACTCGAGCAGCTCACTCACGAGCGTGCCGCGGCTCGGTGCATCGCTTCGCCGCGCGCCGCCGTCCCTGAAATTGGTGAGAGCGGCGAAGTGGCCACGACGAGTGACCCCGAGCCACGTGCCCCCGGCGTGAAGATCTCGACCCGCGAGGATCCCCGCGCTTCCGGGCCACCATTCGGCGGCCGCGGTTGCGCGCTCGTGGAACTCGTCGCGATTCGCGGCCAGCACACAGGGGAAACGCGGATGAACGCGCCAGGCCAACAAGATCAGACACATGACGGGCGGATCATAACCGAGAGTCCGGCGGGCGAGTGATGGCGATGCGAATCGCCGCGAGCGGCGCGTGATCGTCGAACGGTTCGGTCAACGGATCCTGTGGGACGCCGAGTTCCCGCCAAAGTGAGTCGAGGTCGGGAATGACCGGCCTCGTCCGCTCCCGGTCGTAGAGATCCTCGAGGACCCGCGTGCCCGTCGCCGCATCGCCGATGCGCAGCACCTCGACGATGTCTTTGTCCGCGGCATAGCCTCCCGTCGCCTCGAGCACTGCGCGCAACGCCGTTTGCAGCCCCAGGCGATTGGCAGTGGCCTGCCGGATCTGCACGTCGGCCTCGAGGCAATAAAGCGCCCCGCCCCAATACTTGCGCGCCCAAGTTGGCGTCTGATCCATACCGCCCTCTCCTGACCGGGGCAATCCCATCGGCATGGAACGCCGATCCTCGGCCCATACATCGGCGATGGCGCGATTGCCGGCCTGGGCGCGCGCGACGCCCTCGACGTATACGGCGAGGCCTTCCGCGAGCCAGTCGTGCCTGCGGCCGATCTCCGGCAGCGCCAGATGCACCATCTCGTGCACGAGGACCCAGTCATCGCGCAAACGCTGAGGGCTGGCTTCGCGTCCCACATCGACATGGATGGAGAGGCCACCCTCGTTGATGGTATGCCCCCCGCCAATGCCGTCTCCATTCATGCTGCCGAGATCGATGCGTACAACCGCTGCCGGAAAGCGGCCGTAGTATCGGGCCACGATATCCGCCGAGCGCTTGACCCATACGTC
The DNA here is from genome assembly GCA_963766915.1 of uncultured Gammaproteobacteria bacterium. Taxonomy (GTDB): domain Bacteria; phylum Pseudomonadota; class Gammaproteobacteria; order Steroidobacterales; family Steroidobacteraceae; genus Bog-1198. The sequence goes on along the minus strand of CAVYCL010000020.1, from coordinate 401,177 downwards.
CAGCAGACGAACCCGGGCCGGAGTGGCCTCCTCGATGTACAGACACAGCGTCGAGGAGCCCACTGCCATCACCTCGGTCGGTTGCGGCCCGCAGGCGCGCGTCTGCGCGATCCCGACGGCGGAGCTCACCATCGAGACGAGGGCGATCGAGGCCCAGGCGATCGGGCGGAGCATGGCGTTGATCATTGGCTCATGAGCTCTTCGAACGTGCGCTTCTGCGCGTTCACCCGCGCCAAGTAGTCCCGCGCCTCGTGATCGCCGCATCGTTGGCCCTCGCTCAGCCGCAAACCGCGTTTCGCGTACAAATCGCCCGCGCCGGCGCCACAGAGGTGGATGAGCGCCGCCAGATCTTGCTTGCGCGCAAGCGTCGCGCCTCGCACCGCATGTCGCTCGAGCACGCTCGCCACCGCGCGGTCCAGATAGGCCGAGGTGAGCTCAACGGCATGCGAAGGAATGACACGCGTGTACATCCAATTGAACCAGCAGGAATCCCAATCGTTCCAAGGACCCTCCTCCACCACCCGGTGCTGCCGTATGCACAGGCGCCGCGCTTCGCGGAATGTGCCATCCGTGATCTGATACATCCCCACGGCGCTCGATGCCGGCCGGTAGACGTCGAAAGGCGCAGGCGTCATCGACCAGCGCCAATACGTGCGCGCCACCGGGTTGCCCGATGCTTCGACCTGCGCGAGCGCCGCCAGCAAGGGCGCGGTCATGACGTCCGTCGAGTAGCTGCGAAACAGCGGCCCGTACTGTCGCCAGGTCTCCACCGGTATCTTGTTGAGCGTCCCGCTCACCGGAAAAAAGAGTTCGGAGGGCTTGCGTATGACTTGATAGATTCCGTTGAGTGCGAACCAGACGAGCACGGCGAGCGCGAGGATTGCGCAGGCTTGCAGAGACATCGGCGCGCGCCGGAAAGTCCGCCAGGCGCCGCGCGGTACGCGCAGTCTCTTGAAGAATCGACCCGTGTGCGAGACCCAGCGGGTCAGTCGCCCGCGACCCCGCGACGCCGAGCGAGGCCGCGCCCTTGCCTTCACCACGCTCGCGACTCGAAAGAGGGATAGCGCCGGCCGTCGACTCGATGGTGCTGCCCCGGGTTCATAGGTTTTAATCTCGTTTTGTATCATGTACTTATAAGACATTTATATCATTATAGATTAATCCGCTTTGAATGGCCGTACATTTCTTGTAGACGAATGCCTTCGCTCGGCGTTCGGTGCGCGTCACAGCTAGCCGGGCGATACACCGCCGCCCACATTTGTAGCAACATCCCGCGTGGGATTTTTCCTTGAGGACACGGCATGCAACGATCTGTTTGGCACGGCGCTATTTCTTTTGGGTTGATCTATGTTCCCGTCGACGTCCTGAGCGCTTCCAAGGACGCCTCGCTGTCGCTGCACTTTCTCGACAGCCGCGATTTCTCGCCCGTCGGCTATCAGCGCATCAACAAACGCACCGGCAAGGAAGTCGATTGGGCCCATATCGTCAAGGGCTATGAGTACGAGAAAGGCCGCTATGTGGCGCTCTCCAATGCCGACTTCAAGCACGCCAACGTCAAGGCCTCCGAGACCATCGAGATTGCGAACTTCACCGATGTGGAGCAGATACCGCCGATGTATTTCGAGACGCCTTATTACTTGAGTCCGCAAAAAGGCGGACAAAAAGTCTATTCGCTGTTGCGCCAGGCATTGCAGTCCACCAAAAAAGCCGCCGTCGGAAGCTTCGTGATGCGGGGGCGCCAGCATCTCTGCGTGATCGTGCCCCAGGGCGAGGCCCTCGCGCTCATCACGCTGCGCTTCGCCAACGAGGTGCTCGCCCCCGCGCAGATCAAACGGTCGGTCGAGTCCGGCAAGGACAAGAAAGCGACTTCTGCCGAGGTCGCCATGGCACGCAAGCTCGTCGAGCAAATGTCCGGGCCCTTCAGGCCCGAGGGCTTCAAGGACACGTATCGAGCCGACCTCATGCGTCGCATCCAGGAGAAGATACGCACCAAACAAACTCATGCGCTCACCGAAGACCCGGCGCCCACCCTGCGGCCCAAGGCTCAGGTCATCGACTTGATGGAGGCGCTGCGAAGCAGCCTGAAGAAGAAAGGCGCCGCGCCGCGCGCCGCACCCCGGAAGTCCGCGAAGGCCAAGAAGCGCGCGTGAGTATCGAGTGAAAAGGCTCAGGCGATCTGACAGGGAATCATCGCGTCTTCGTCGAACGAGTACACGGCGCACAGTCGATGGTAGCCGTCCGCAATGATGAGTTTGCCGTGCCGCGGGTCGCGGCAAAGCAAGAGTGGAGGCAACGGCTCTTTGAGAATAATCAGCGCCCGATATCTCTCGACGTGAACGTCGGTGCTGCGCAGCATGGGCAGCTCCGACGCTCTAAAAATATCCTTGGCCGCGAACTCCGTGACGCGGGCGCGCTTCAGGCGGATGATTAGGGCACGGGCTTCGCGCGGCCGCATGAGCAGGCTCAAAAAAGCCTCGGCTGCCGGATAATCGTGTTTTTGAGGCTTCGGGAACCATCGGATCTTATTTTTCTTCATAGGGATCGGCCGCTTCGTCCGTGGCGTTCCACGATCGCGCAAGCCTAGCCAGTTCAACCGGCGCGCGCAAACGGCGAGCCTCCGGGGCAAGATTCAGCGATGTCTCCCATTTGCGGTGTGCGTGGAGTAGGCTTCGATGAGCCGAGGCACTCACCGGGGAGGTGACTATGCAACACGCGGTCCGCAAATATCTAAAGGCCCTCGAGGCCGGCGACGCCGAGAAAGCAGGCGCGTTGTTCGTCCCGCAAGGGTGGGTGCAATCACCGTTTCTCGGCCGCATACCGGTACGAGACTACGTAGCCAAGGTTGCCGAAGCGTCCGGCCGAAGCGAGCTGACTGTGCACGATGTGCTGGTGAGCGCGGAAGGTCACATGCGCGCGGTTGCCTATTATCTCTACGACTGGCGGCTCAAAGACGGCTCGCGAGTTTCCTTCGAGTGCGCCGACGTTTTCAATTTCGATCTGGACACCGGGCGAATCGCCTCGATCGTGCTGGTATACGACACGCATCTGGTGAGAGATGCGGTTCAGAACAAGTATCCCTGAGCTCCGCGCGAAGCGGAGCTGGCGCGGCGTCCGTCACTCGATCCCGCCGAGGCTGGTAAGCGTGAGCGCGCCTGATAGCGCGAGGTAAGCCAGGAGCGGCAGCAGCGCGAGGGTGAGGATCGCTGAGACCCGCACGACGCTCCTGCCGAACGAGGAGCGCATCGAACCCGCGCATTGGTAGGTGGCGACCGTCACATAGACGCTGAAGATCAGCCCGCCGATGGTGTAGGCCTGCATCGTGCGGACGCTTTCCACGTCGATGAATAACCCGAACGCGCTATAGACCAACGAGCCTACGATGCCGTACCACCCAACCACCCGGCCGAGCGTGGTCCTACCCCGCAGAGGATCCATGATCCATCGCACCAGGCGGGATTCCTCGCTCATGCGGCGGTTGCGGAAGCAGGGTTCATGCCGTGCCGACAGTACCACGGCCTGGGAGGCGGGGCGGGCTACTTGCGCCGGTAAGCCGCGAGCTTGCTATGCGTGCGGACAGCGTCGTCCTGAGTGAAGGTTTCGGCTTGCGCGGCCTTTTCGCGCACGACCCGCTCGAACTCGCGCGAGGGGACCGCTCGGCTGAAGTGAAAGCCCTGGTATTCGTCGCAGCCCACGGCCTTCAAGAAGTCGAGTTGCGCCAGCGTCTCCACTCCCTCGGCCACCACCTTGAGCCGCAGACTGTGCGCGAGCGAGACGATCGCCCGCACGATCGAGGCATCTTCCGGGCGGCTCACGATTTCGTTGATGAACACCCGATCGATTTTCAGCTTGTCGATCGGTAACCGCCGCAGATAGCTCATGCTCGAATAGCCGGTACCGAAGTCGTCCACCGACACGAGCACGCCCATGGCGCTCAGCTGCTCGAGAATCGCGATGGATTCCTCCGGATCGCTCATCACGGCGCTCTCGGTCAGCTCGACCTCGAGGTACTGCGGCTCGAGGCCCGCATCGTCGAGCGCACGGCGTATCGAATGGACCAGTCCGCTGCCGCGGAACTGCGAGGGCGACAAGATTCACCGAGACGCGCATGGGCGAAAGTCCGGCATCGCGCCAGACGCGCGCCTGACGGCAGGCCTCCTGCACCACCCACTCGCCGATGGCGCCGATCAAGCCGCAGTCTTCCGCGAGAGGAATGAACGCATCGGGGGTGATCACGCCGCGCTGCGGGTGCATCCAGCGGATCAGCGCCTCGGCGCTACGCACCGCGCCGCTGTTCGTGTGCACCTTGGGCTGATAATAGAGCTCGAATTGCTTCAGAGCGACCGCCTGATGCAAATCGCTCTCGAGCTGAATACGGTTGTCGATGCCGGCACCCATGGCGCCCTCGAAGCACTGCACGGATCCTCGTCCGCGCTGTTTGGCGCAGTACATCGCCGCGTCGGCATGCGCGATGAGCGCCTCGATGCTCTTGCCGTCCTGCGGATAAAAAGCGATGCCGATGCTGGGCGAGGTATGCACGTCGACCTGTGCCACCCGCACGGGCGTCTGCAGCACCTCCACCACGCGATTCGCCAAAGCCCTCGCGTCGTCCGCATGATAGATCGAGGTCACCAGCAGCATGAACTCATCGCCGCCGATGCGTGCGACCGTATCGGTGGTACGTATCAATCCCGTCAGGCGGCGGGAGACCTCCTGCAGGAGCTCATCGCCGGCTGCATGTCCCAAGGAATCGTTCACGAGTTTGAAGCGGTCGAGATCGCACACCATCAGCGCGAACGGCCGCCCATCGCGGTCGGCCCGCGCCATCGCCTGCGTCAAACGATCATCGAGGAGTACGCGATTGGGCAGCCCCGTGAGCGCATCGTGCGTGGCGAGATGCCGCAGTTGGCGGGTGGCGGCCTCGAGCCCGCGGGTGCGCGCACTGATCACTTGCTCGAGTTGATGCATTTGCTCGCGCACCAGGCGCTCGTTATGCCATTTGCGCGTCAGCGCGGTCGCGCACTGCAGGACCTCGATGGGCTCCGCCGGCTTGCGCAACACCAACAGCTTATCGGAATGATTGAGTCGCTCGACCACTTCCGACCAGTCATAGTCGGTGTGCGCCGAGCAGATCACGATCTGCACGTCGGGATCGACCCGCCAAAGCTCCTCGATGGTTTGCAAGCCATCCCAGCCCGGCGGCATCCGCATGTCGACGAAGGCCATGGCATACGGTCGGCCGTGTTCGAGCGCCGCGCGCACCATCGCGAGGCCCTCCTTTCCCTGATAGGCGGAGTCGACCTCAAAATTCGGGCGCACGCCCGCGCTCTTTTGCTCGCCGAAAAGATCCGCTTCGAGCTGGGCGAGGGCCTCCTGCGCACCACCCTCCGCCTCGTCGCTCAATACCTTGCGAAAATCGCCGTGGATTGAAGCATTGTCGTCGATGAGCAAGACACGGTTGCTGGGGGGGCTCGGCTTGGACACGGGACTCCGCGGAGGCGACCTTAACGATTCTTGAGCCAAGCATATCGACGCAGTTATCCCAAAACTGAAGCCGAGTTCACAGTTGCTGGCCTCCGGGGTGAGCTAAATTGCGGGCTTAGTGCGCGTGTCACGCTCTTTTGCGGCCCGGCGGTAGCCGTTGAGGGGCTCGCGGCGGCATTCAAGTCGCACGCGGATAGAACAGACGCGCCGCCGTGCGACCCCCCTCCCGCAGTTGCGGTAAGAAAGATCGCCGGCGGCGCCGCTAGCTAGAATCACCCGCGCTTGCGTGACACGGGGTCCAGAGAATCCGTTACGGCCGGGTGTCCTTGTCCGCGTCCTTCAGATTGCTCTTAAAACGTTCTTTCGCATCGCCAAACTCGGCCTGCGCTGCGCCAACGTTCTTCTTCACCTTACCCTTCAGTTCCTGCGTCGGGCTGTTGACCGTTTTACCGGCCACTTCTTGCACTTTCCCGGCCGCTTCTTTCACACGACCGTCGATCTGATCCTTATTGATGCCCATTGAATTTGGCTCCTACGTGATCGGCACGCTGCCGACGGAACGACTATCCCACCGGGCTCGATCCGCAGCTGTAGGAGCCGCTAAGCACACGCTGTCAGACGCGCCCGCAGCGCCGGCAGGATAGGAGGAAATCGAAATCCGGCCTGCGGACGCGGTATGTTATCGCTCATGGAAAATAGTACATGAACCACCCGACGCCCCTGCCGCGCCCGCTGCCTCTGGACAATTCGGTGCGGGTGCGGGGTGCGCGTGAGCACAATCTGAAAAGTGTCGATGTGGACATTCCGCGTAATGCCCTCGTCGTCTTCACGGGCATTTCAGGTTCCGGGAAATCTTCGCTCGCCTTCGGGACATTGTATGCGGAGGCGCAGCGACGCTATTTCGAATCGGTCGCGCCGTACGCGCGACGCCTCATCGACCAGGTCGGCGTGCCCGATGTCGATTCCATCGAGGGATTGCCGCCGGCGGTCGCCTTGCAGCAGCAGCGCGGCACGCCGAGTACGCGTTCCTCGGTGGGCAGCGTGACCACGCTGTCCAACCTGCTGCGCATGCTGTACTCGCGCGCGGGCACGTATCGGCGCGGCCGTCCGATGCTGCACGCCGAAGATTTTTCCCCGAACACCCCCCAGGGCGCCTGTCCGACCTGCCACGGACTCGGGTACGTGTACGAGGTGACCGAGCGCTCGATGGTACCCGACGAGTCGCGGAGCATCCGCGAGCGTGCGGTGGCGGCATGGCCTCCCGCCTGGCACGGCCAGAATCTACGCGACATCCTGGTGAGTTTGGGTTACGACGTCGATTCACCCTGGCGCGAGCTGCCGCGCAAGGACCGTGATTGGATCCTATTCACCGACGAGCAGCCGAGCGTACCCGTGTACGCGGGCTACACGCCGGCGGAAACGCGCCGCGCTCTTAAGCGCAAGGAGGAACCCAGCTACATGGGGACCTTCACCGGCGCGCAGAAAATACGTGCTGCAGACCTTCTCGACGACTCAGAGCGCGCTCATGAAAAAGCGCGTCGCTCGTTTCATGACGGGCACCTTGTGTCCGAGCTGCAAGGGCAAGCGGCTCAAGCGCGAGGCGCTCGAGGTCACGTTCGCCGGCCACGACATCGGCGCGCTGTCGCAGCTTTCGCTCGACGAACTCGCGCGCGCGCTCGCGCCCGCCGCGCAGGGCCACTTCGGCACGGACGAGGGCGGAGCGCCGCCGCCCGGTCTCACCGAGGAGAAGCGCATCGCCGCGCAACGCATCGCGAGGAACGTCAACGAACGCGTGGAGACACTGCAGGCCTTGGGTCTTGGATACCTCTCCATCGAGCGCTCCACCCCGACACTCTCGCCCGGCGAGCTGCAGCGCCTGCGTCTCGCGACCCAGATTCGCTCGAACCTGTTCGGGGTTATCTATGTGCTCGACGAGCCCTCCGCCGGCTTGCACCCCGCCGACACCGAAGCGCTCATCAGGGCGCTCGATCAGCTGAAACGGGCGGGCAACTCACTGTTCGTGGTCGAGCACGATCTTGACTTGATGCGCCACGCCGATTGGATCGTCGACGTGGGTCCCGAGGCGGGCTCGCACGGCGGCCGCGTACTCTATAGCGGCCCACCGCCCGGCCTGCGCGGCGCCGCGGGTTCGCATACGGCGCACTATTTGTTTGGCGACCGAACCGTGCGGCACGAGCCCCGCACGCCACGCGGCTGGCTGCGACTCACCGATGTCCGGCGCAACAACCTCAAGGGCATCGACGTCGATTTTCCCTTGGGCGTATTCACGGCGGTCACCGGCGTGTCGGGATCCGGAAAGTCGAGTCTCGTGAGCCAATCCCTCGTCGAACTCGTGGCTTCGCACCTCGGCCACGAACGCGAGGTCTCATCCGACGCAGAGGAGGAGATCGAGCTCGCATCGCTCGCACCCGTCGGCGGACGCATTGCGGGACTCGTCGGAATCAAGCGCCTCGTGACCATCGACCAGAAGCCGATCGGTCGCACGCCGCGCTCGAATCTCGCAACCTACACCGGCCTGTTTGACACCGTGCGCGCGCTGTTCGCGGCGACCCCCGCAGCGAGAGCCCGTCGCTACAGTGCCGGTCGATTCTCTTTCAATGTGGCCGCGGGCCGCTGCGAGACGTGCGAGGGAGAGGGCTTCGTCAGTGTCGAGCTGCTGTTCATGCCGAGCGTGTACGCCCCCTGCCCTACCTGCCACGGCGCGCGTTACAACGCGAAGACTCTCGAGGTGCAGTACCGCGAGCGCAACATCGCCCAGGTGCTCGACATGACAGTCGAGGAAGCACAGAGATTCTTCGTGGAGTCCCTAACTCTCGCGCACACCTTGAAGCTGCTGCGGGAGATCGGCCTCGGCTATCTGCGACTCGGTCAACCCGCCACCGAGCTATCGGGCGGTGAGGCCCAGCGCATCAAGCTCATCACCGAGCTGCAGCGCCAACAACACGGCGCAACGCTGTACGTCATCGATGAGCCCACCATCGGGTTGCATCCGGCGGACGTCGACAGGCTCATGATCCAGCTGAACGCCCTGGTGGATGCGGGTAATACCGTGATCGTGGCCGAGCACGAGATGCGGGTCGCGGCCGGCGCCGATTGGCTCATCGACATGGGGCCGGGGGCCGGGGACCTCGGCGGGCGTGTGGTCGCCTGCGGGACGCCGGCCACCGTGGCCGCGGGAAATAAAGGCAGAACCGCCGCTTATCTTGCGGAATGGCTCAAACCGCCGGGCGGGGCCGCGGCGGGCGCCCGGCAGGCCGGGCCCCAGAACCCGCGCGAGGACCCACAATAGCCTTGCTTTGGAAAACGACACGTGTCATTTTTGCGCGCGTGTCCGAAGCCAATAAACCCGTCGACCTCGATATACCGCCCGCCCGCCGCGTGGGACGGCCCCGGCGTGGCACCGAGCACGACCGGACCGATGCGATCATTGCGGCGGCAACTCGGGTGTTTCTCCGCGACGGTTTCGGCGCTGCCAGCATCGACAAGGTGGCGCACGAAGCGGGGGTCTCGACGCGCACCATCTATGAACGTTTCAAGAACAAGGCCGATCTGCTGGTCTCGGTGATCTCGCGACTGGTCGAGCGCGACATGGCGAACGTTTCTGCCACGGCGGAGCTCGATCGAATGGAGGTGCGCCAGGCGCTCACGGCCATCGGTCGATCCATCACGGGCCGCGCCTGCGATCCACAAGCCGCGGCGCTGTTTCGCATCGTGGCGACCGAGGCGCGCCGTTTCCCGGCCCTCGCCGAACAGATGCGCATCGCCACCAAGGACCGCATCGTGAGCGCGGTGGCGCTGTACTTTCGGGGACAGATCGCCCGCGGCCGGCTGGTCTTGTCCGATCCCGAGCGCGCTGCCGCGCTGTTCACCCACATGCTCAAGGCGGAGTTGCAGGAGTGCATGCTGTTCGGCTCCATCCAGGATGTCGCCCAACTCGACCTTCAGACTCATATCGATCACGTCGTCGAGATTTTCCTGGACGGCGCCGCGCCGCGGGGGAAAGCCCAGGTGCCTAAGCCCCTGCCGCACTGGGCTCGCCCGGCAAGAACGTCGGGTTGCCTGACGCTCGCGGCGGCGTTGCTGGTCGCGTGCGCCGTGGGCCCGGACTTCAAGCCGCCGGCGGCGCCCAAGGACACCGGGTATCTGCCTGAAAACCCACCCCAGATCACCGCATCCGCCGACGTCGCGGGCGGCGAAGCGCAGCGCTTCATCGCCGCCGAGGACATACCGGGGCAGTGGTGGACGTTGTTTCAATCGCCCGAAATGAACGCCCTGCTCGAGGAGGCACTCAAGCACAACCCGACGCTCGAGGCGGCACAAGCGGCGCTCAGACAAGCCAACGAGAATCTCGCCGCCCAACGAGGCGCCTTTTATCCGAGCCTCGCGGGCACCTATCAGGTTCAGCGCGCCGACGCCTCGCTCGCCTCCTACGGGTTGCCCGGCAACGGGAATTACATCTACACCTTGAATAGCGCGAGCGTGAATGTCGCCTATACGCTCGATGTGTTCGGCGGTATCCGCCGCCAAGTCGAAGCGCTGCAGGCGCAAGCCGACTACGAGCGCAGCTCGCTCGAGGCGAGTTACCTCACGCTGACCGCCAACGTGGTCACCGCCGCCGTCACCGAAGCCTCGCTCCGTGCGCAGCTCGCAGTCACCGAGGAGGTCGCCCGGTCGCAGCGCTCCCAGCTCGACATCACCCAGCGGCGCGTCACGGCCGGCGGCGCCTCCCGCGTCGATGTGCTGCAGCAGCAGGCAACGCTGCAGGCGACGCTCGCGACATTGCCGGCGATCCGCACCCAGCTCGCGCAACAGCGCGACCTGCTCGCCACCTACGTCGGGACGCTGCCGGCGCGCTACGCGGGCGAGCCGTTTCAGCTCGACGCCCTGCACCTGCCGCAGGATCTGCCCGTCAGCGTGCCCTCGCGCCTGGTGGAGCAGCGGCCGGATGTCCGTGAATTCTCCGCTCTGCTGCACGAGGCCACGGCCCAGGTGGGTGTCGCCACGGCGAACATGCTGCCGCAGTTCACCATCACCGGCAGCTACGGCGCCGCCTCGACAAAGTTCTCCGACCTGCTCTCACCCACCTCCGCCGTGTGGAATCTCGCCGGGGGTATCAGCCAGCCCCTGTTCAAGGGCGGACAGCTGCTGCACCAACGGCGCGCCGCCGTGGCCGCCGCCCAGGAAGCCGCGGCGAATTACCGGGCGACGGTGCTGACGGCTTTTCAGAACGTTGCCGACAGCCTGCTCGCGCTCGAAGGCGATGCCGAGGTGCTGGCGGCGCAGACCGGCGCGGAACAATCGGCCTCCGAGAGCCTGCGACTGGTGCAAGCGCAGTACAAGGCCGGCGGCGCGAATTACCTGCAGGTGCTCACCGCCGAGCAGGCTTATCAGAACGCGACGCTCGCCCTCGTCAAGGCGCGCGCGCAACGTTTCTTAGACACCGCGGCATTGTTCCAGGCGCTCGGCGGCGGCTGGTGGCATCGCTCCGACCCCAACGCGCCGGTCTCGGCAACGCAAGGAATCTCCTGATGATGCATAGCTCGGCGCTGGAGGGCGGTCGCGCGCCCGGACCTCGACGGATGGCGGTGGCCCTCCTCGTCGTGGCGCTGCTCGTCGCCTTGGTCGTGGGCGGCGTGTTCGGATGGCAGGCCTTTGTGGGCTCGTTCTTCAAGAAGTTCATGGCGCAGGCGGCAGCGGCACCGCAGACCGTGTCCACCGTGACCGCCGCCAAGACCGCTTGGCAGGCGCAAGTCCGTGCCATCGGCACGCTGCGCGCCGTGCGGGGCGCGGACCTGTCCGCGCAGGCCGCGGGCGTGGTGGATTCGATCGAGTTCGACTCGGGCAACGATGTGCCGGCCGGCAAAGTGCTGATGAAGCTCAGGCCCAACGACGATTACGCCAAGCTCGAGCAGCTCGAGGCGAGCGCCGAACTCGCGGCTCAGACCTTGAAGCGCGACCAGGAGCAATTTGCGGCCCAAGCCGTGAGCCAGGCGGTGATCGACACCGACGTCTCGAGCCTCAAGGCGGCACGGGCCCAGGTGGTCGCGCAGCGAGCGCTGGTCGAGGAGAAGATCGTCAGGGCCCCCTTCGCCGGCAGGCTCGGCATCCGCCAGATCGATCTCGGCCAATATCTCGCGGCGGGAACCCCCGTCGTCACGCTGCAAGCCCTCGATCCGATCCTGATCGATTTCTATGTGCCGCAGCAGGCATTGCGGGACGTGCGGCCCGGCCAGGGCGTCACCGCGAACGTCGATACCTTTCCCGGGGTCGCCTTCCCCGGCGTCATCGAATCCATCAACTCCAAGGTGGATCCGGCGAGCCGCAACGTGCAAGTTCGCGCCTCGTTCAAGAACACCGATCACCGCCTGGTACCCGGCATGTTCGCAAGCGTCGCGATCGATGCCGGCGCGGCGACCAGCGAGATCACGCTGCCGCAGACCGCGATCACCTACAACCCCTACGGCAACACGGTGTTCGTGGTGGAGCACGGGACGAGCGACGGTAAGCCGCGCGACACGGTGCAGCAGCGCTTCATCAAGCTCGGCGAAACTCGCGGCGATCAAGTCGCGGTGCTGAGCGGTATTGCGCCGGGCGACGTGGTGGTGTCCGCGGGACAAATGAAGCTGCGCAACGGAACGGCGATCGCGGTCAACAACGCGGTGCAGCCCACGGACGAGCCCAAACCCACGCCGCCGAACGAGTAGGCCGGCGCCGCGGCATGAAATTCACCGATATCTTCATTCGCCGACCCGTGCTCGCCACCGTGGTGAGCCTGGTCATCCTGGTGGTCGGGCTGCGCTCGTTCAGCTCGCTGCAAGTGCTCGAGTACCCGCACACCGAGAACGGCGTCGTCACCATCTCGACCAGCTTCCCCGGGCGCCGACCCGGAGGCCATTGCCGGCTTCGTCACGACGCCGATCGAGGCCGCGGTCGCGCAGGCGAACGGCATCGACTACATGACATCGAGCAGCCAGAGCAGCACCAGCACGATCACGGTGTACCTGCGGCAGAACTACGACACCTCGAAGGCCGCGGCCGAAATCAACATCAAGGTGAATTCGATTCTGAACCAGCTGCCCTCCGGCACGCTGCAGCCGACCATCACCGTGAAAGTCGGACAGACCATCGATGCGATGTTCATCGATTTCACCAGTCAGTCGCTCGCCTCGAACGAGATCACGGATTACCTGATCCGCGTGGTGCAACCGCGCCTGCAGGCCGTCGCGGGCGTGCAGACCGCCGAGATCTTGGGCGGCCAGACCTTTTCGCTGCGCGCCTGGCTCGATCCCAAGAAGCTCGAGGCTTATGGGATGACGGCGAGCGATGTGGCGGCGGCCTTGGCGAGCAACGACTACGTCTCCGCGATCGGCACCACCAAGGGTCAGATGATCCAGGTCACCCTGACCTCGACCACGAGCCTGCATTCCCTGGAAGAGTTCCGCACGCTCGTCGTCAAATCGGTGAACGGCGCGAATGTGCGCTTGAGCGATGTCGCGCAGGTGACGCTCGGCGCGGACAGCTACGAGGCGACCGTCGTGGTCGATGGCCATACCGGCGTCTTCGTCGGCATCCAGGTGGCTCCGGCCGCCAACTTGCTGGCCGTCATCAAGGGCGTGCGCGACATCTTTCCCGATATCCACGCGCAGCTGCCGCGCGGTCTCGAAGCGCACATCATGTACGACTCGACCGACTTCGTGAATGCGTCCATTCATGAGGTGGTCTTGACCCTGGTCGAGGCCCTGGTCATCGTCATGCTGGTGATTTTCGCGTTCCTGGGATCGCCTCGCTCGGTGTTGATCCCGGTGATCGCGATACCGCTCTCGCTGATCGGCGCGCTCGGCATCATGCTGGCGCTCGGATTCTCCATCAATCTGCTCACGCTTCTGGCCCTGGTGCTGGCGATCGGGCTGGTGGTGGATGACGCCATCATCGTGGTCGAGAACGTCAACCGCCATCTCGAAGGGGGCATGGCGCCGCTGGCCGCCGCCATTCAGGCGGCGCGCGAGCTCGGCACGGCGATTCTCGCCATGACCGTGGTGCTGCTTGCCGTGTATGTGCCGATCGGCTTTCAAGGCGGCCTGACCGGCGCGCTGTTCACCGAGTTCGTCTTCACGCTCGCGGGCGCCGTCACGGTCTCGGCGGTGATCGCGCTCACGCTCTCGCCGATGATGTCCTCGCGACTCCTGCGGCCGCACCGCGCGGATGAGAAAGGCTGGGAGAGCCGCCTCGTCCGGTTCATCGACGCGCGCTTCGAGACGTTGCGCGGCTGGTACGAGCGGCGCCTCGAGCGCAGTCTCGATTACACGCCGGTTACCGCCGTTTTCGTGGTGCTGGTGCTGGTGAGCATCGCGCTCCTCTATCGCAGCGCGCATAGCGAGCTCGCGCCGCAGGAGGATCAGGGCTTCATGGGCGCGCAGCCGACGTCGGCTCCCGAATGCGACGCTGCAGCAGAAGCTCCTCTACGGCGGCGAGGAGTACAAGATCATCAAGGCCGAGCACGCCATCCAAAACGTCTTCCAGGTGGCGGCTCCCGGCCAGCAGTTCGACGGCCTGGTGCTCGCCCCGATCACGCAGCGCGATGGCGCGACCATCGTGTCGCGGCGCCTGCAACAGCACATGAATTCGGTGGCGGGGGAGAAAATCGTGGTGTTCGAGCTGCCCTCGCTCCCCGGTGCTTCGGGCTTGCCGGTGCAGTTCGTCATCAAGACCACCGAGCCCTCGGTGCGCCTGAACGAGGTGTCACGCGCGTTCCTGGACGAAGTGAACCACAGCGGCCGCTTCATGTTCTTCGACACGGACCTCAAGTACGACTTGCCTCAATCGGTCATCGAGATCGATCGCGAGAAGACCGCGCAGCTCGGGCTCACGATGACCCAGGTCGGCTCGGCGCTCGGGAGTCTGCTGGGCGGCGGTTACGTGAATTACTTCAGCATGCAGACGCGATCCTACCGGGTCATTCCGCAGGTCCAGCGTGTCTCGCGCCTCAACGTGGACCAGCTGCTCGACTACCCGATCGCGAACTTAGGCGGCGTGCCCGTGCCGCTGTCGACGATCGCCCGCATTCGGACCGAAACCGTTCCCGAGACGCTGAATCACTTTCAGCAGTTGAATTCGGCGACGCTCTCCGGGCGTCGCCTCGCCCGGCTCCTCCGCAGGCCGAGACCCTCGACTATCTGCGCAGTCGTGGCCGCGCGTACGCTCCCCATCGGCTACACCATCGACTACGCCGGCCCCTCCCGACAGTTCGTCCAGGAATCGACCGGCGTCCTCGGCACGTTCGGCTTCGCCATCGTCATCGCGTTTCTCACGCTCGCGGCGCTCTACGAGAGCTTTCGCGATCCGCTGGTGATCCTGATTTCGGTGCCCCTGTCGATCGCTGGGCGCGCTCATCTTCATCGCGCTCGGGGTGCACGGCGCCTCGCTCAATATCTACACCCAGGTGGGCCTCGTGACCCTGATCGGCCTCATCAGCAAGCATGGCATCCTGATCGTCGAAGTCGCGAACGAGGAACAGCGCAGCGGCAAGAGCAAGCGCGACGCCATCGTCGACCGCCGCCGAGCGTACGCCTGCGCCCCATCCTGATGACCACGGCGGCCATGGTGCTCGGGCGTGATGCCGCTGGTGTTCGCCCAGCGGGGAAGGCGGCGCTTCGCGTTACGCCATCGGGCTCGTGATCTCGACCGGTCTCGCCATCGGCACGCTGTTCACCCTGTTCGTGGTGCCCGCCGTCTACCTGCTGATCGGCGCCACCCACGGCCAGGACGACTCGACCGCGACGACATAATCCAGTCGCGGCGGCTAGTGGCCCGGACGGTCGTTAGCACGAACCATATTATTCAGCCTGCTTAGCGTTTGTTTTGCTAAGTCATTTCGAGAAACAGCAGCGCGGCCGTCATCCGGCCGCGACATCCGGGCTGCAAACGGGGATTGTCAAAACCTTGACAAAGTCCGCGTTGCGTTTTGTCGATTGTCTTGTATATTCCATCCGCAGAGTGTTGATTTAACAAGATTCCGAGGCGACGCCAAATCCTCGAAATCACTTTAAGTCCCGCAGCTCGAGGCGAGGTCGTCGGCAAATGGTCAATGCCTGGGAAAACCTGCACTCTGCAACGTCTGGAGCTGGTGCGCTCCACCCCGATCAAGCAGCGCCTGATCTCCGCCTGCCGCGCCACCTGACCACCATTCGCCGAAGATCAATTGCCGAGCGGAGACCCGCGGCTCCTTTGCCCAGATGATGCGAGCGCTCGCCGGCGTGCAACCCTTGCGCGGCGAGGATGCCGTGGTCGCCTCGGTGCGCAAGATGTCCGAACCAGCAAGCGGACGATTGCGCGACGCTCATGGTCGAGATTTTCGGCGCGGTTGTCGCGCTGACGCACTCGCGCAGCGCTCGCAGACGTCCGGTCGCCTCCATCGTGCAACTGCGCAGCTCTGGACCGCCAGCCGGAGGAGTTTCGAGTGCCGGCTGCTCAGCGCGACTAATTAGTCGCGGCCGGCGAGGCGCGGCCGGCTCGGCTGCCGAAGCAGCTTCCGCGCGGATCCCCCTCAGTCGTCGAGCTTGAACTCGATCGTATCCCAGCGAGTCGATTCCTGATGGCGTGCCTGGCGTATGAGCGCGTCGATCAAGTTGCGCTCGTTCCACGCGCTCACCTCATCCGCGAGATCAGTGATCGCCTTGGCGAGCGGCTGCGTCGAGCCGAAATTCTCCATCGCCACGATGGGACGATCTGCGGCCTTGGCAAATTGCATTTGAAACAGCACGAGATCCGGCGCCGCACGGATACGCGGTCGGGAAGCACGATGATCACCTCGCACGGCGAAATCTGCCGTCGCAGATCCTCGCGCTCGCTTTCCTTATCGATCGGCCGCTTGGCATGCGGCAGGCTGGTGATGTGATAGTAAAAGGTGCCCGGCGCCTCCAGGTATTCGAACACGCGCGAATAATCGTCGTTTTCTTCCCAGGCGTGGGTGACGAACAGCCGAATCGGATTGACGCGGGTCGACATGCGCCTAGTGTATCCCATGAGAGCGCTGCGCGAAGCACTCCGCGTCCGATACAATGGCTGGGATGCGCTTGATGATCTATAACATTCGGTATGCGACCGGTACCGGTCCCGCATTTCATTTGCCTGTGCCCGGGGCCGGTTACCTGCGCTCGAGCCGCCTGGTGTTGTCCCAGATCACCGAATTCATCAAGGCGCAGGATCCGGACGTGGTCGGCCTGATCGAGGTGGATACCGGATCAATTCGCACCGGCATGGTCAACCAGGCGGACTTCATCGCCCGTTCCCTCGGCCACTACTCGACCTTCGAGTGCAAGTATGGCCAGTCCTCCGTCAACCAGTTGGTGCCCATCGTGCGCAAACAGGCGAATGCCTTTCTGTCCGCGCCGCGAGTCCGAGGCGAGCGTTTTCACTATTTCGACACCGGCATCAAGCGCCTCATCATCGAACTCGAGCTCGACGACATCGCCATTTTCCTGGTGCATCTGTCGCTCAAGTTCCGCCACCGCCAGTATCAACTGCGCTATCTCTACGACCTGGTGCGCAAGACCAGCAAGCCGGTGATCGTCGCGGGGGATTTCAACACCTACTGGGGAGACCACGAGATCTACCTGTTCATGCAGGCCGCGGGGCTCACCAACGCCAATGCCCGAGGCCTGCCCTCCTATCCGAGCTCGAGCCCGCGCAAGGAGCTCGACTTCATTCTTCACAGCTCGCAGATCGAGGTGAATCGCTTCGAGATCCCGGATATCCAATTATCCGACCACCTGCCGCTCATTTGCGATTTCACGATCCACGAAACGGCGCGGGCGGCGGCATGACATCATGACCGGC
Organism: uncultured Gammaproteobacteria bacterium; assembly: GCA_963766915.1. Classification (GTDB taxonomy): domain Bacteria; phylum Pseudomonadota; class Gammaproteobacteria; order Steroidobacterales; family Steroidobacteraceae; genus Bog-1198. The sequence goes on along the minus strand of CAVYCL010000020.1, from coordinate 383,840 downwards.
GCCTGGACGCTCGACGTCGATGCCGATCGCATCGCCTGGCTCACCTGCGACATGCCGGGAAGCTCCACCAACGTGTTGTCGGCCGGCGTGATCGAGGACCTGGCGGCGGCGCTCGCCGAGGTCATTGCGCAAAAACCCGTCGGGCTCGTGGTGTGCTCCGCGAAGCGCAGCGGGTTCATAGCCGGCGCCGACATCAAGGAGTTCGTGGCGATCCGCACTCCCGAGGAAGGCTATGCCTTGGTGCGTGCCGGGCAGACGGTGTTCGATCAGCTCGACGCGCTGCCTTTTCCGAGCGTCGCGGCCATCAACGGTTTCGCTCTCGGCGGCGGACTCGAACTCGCGCTCGCCTGTACCTATCGGGTCGGCGCCGACGACTCGCAGCTCTCCTTGGGCCTGCCCGAAGTGATGCTCGGTATTCATCCGGGGTTCGGCGGCACGGTGCGCAGCGTGAGGCTGTTAGGCGTACGGCCCGCCTTGGATCTGATGCTGAAGGGCAAGCCTTATCGCGGCGCGCGTGCGCTCGAGGTGGGTCTCATCGACCGCTTGGTGGCGCCCGCGGATCTTAAGTCGGCCGCGAAGCGGTTGTTGCTCGAAGCGCCGCCTAAAAGGTCCCCACCGTTCGTCGAGAAGCTGCTCAATTTGAGAGCGATGCGGCCGTTCATCGCGCGTCAGGCCACGGCGGCGCTGCGCGGCAAGTTGCGCAAAGAGCACTACCCCGCTCCTTACGCCGTGATCGATCTGTGGCACCGCTACGGCGCCGCCGGCGCCGAAAGCTTCGAGGCCGAGGCTCACTCCATTGCCACGCTCATGTGCTCGGCCACCTCGCGCAACCTCGTGCGAGTGTTCCTGCTGCAGAATCGCTTGAAAGGGTTGGGCGGCAGGCCGACGGTCGAGTTTCAGCATGTGCATGTGATCGGTGCCGGCGTCATGGGCGGAGACATCGCGGCGTGGTCGGCGTTTCGGGGCATGAGCGTCACTCTGCAGGATCGGACGATCGAGTTGGTTCAACCCGCGCTCGATCGGGCCAAGGACTTCCTCGAGAAGCGCCTGAAGGATCCGAAGTCGGCGGCGGAGGCCGTGGGGCGCCTGCGCGCCGACGTGGCCGGCGAAGGCGCGGCGCTCGCGGATGTGGTGATCGAGGCCATTTTCGAGGACATCGAGGCGAAGCGCGCGCTGTACGCCGAGCTCGAGCCGCGCATGAAGCCGGACGCGGTGCTCGCGACCAATACCTCGAGCATCAAGATCGAAGTGCTCGCGGAAAAGCTCAAAGATCCTTCGCGATTGGTGGGTATCCATTTTTTCAATCCGGTCGCTCAGATGCAGCTCGTGGAGATCGTCCACGGCGCAAGCGACCGCGGATGTTCCGCGCCAGCGGGCTCTGTGGTTCACGCGCAAGCTCGACAAGCTGCCGCTCCCGTGCCGCAGCGAGCCCGGATTCGTCGTCAATCGAATCCTCATGCCCTACCTCAACGAAGCCCTGTTCGCACTCGGCGAGGGTATCCCTGCCGCGACCATCGACCGCACCGGGACGCGCTTCGGCATGCCGGTGGGGCCGATCGAGCTCGCCGATGTGGTCGGTCTCGATGTGGCGCTGCATGTCGGCCGTGTGCTCGCCCAAGCGTTCGACCGTCAAGTACCCGAGATTCTCGTTGAGCGGGTGCAGCAAAAAAAGCTCGGCCGCAAGTCCGGCGAAGGCTTCTACGTGTGGAAGGACGGCAAGGCTCTGCCGCCTGACTCACCCGTTGCCGACGCACCCGCGGATCTCGAGGATCGGTTGATCCTGCCCATGCTGAACGAGGCGGTGGCGGTACTGCGCGAGGGCGTGGTCGAGGATGCGGATCTGCTCGATGCGGGGGCGATATTCGCCACCGGCTTTGCCCCGTTTCGAGGGGGTCCGCTGCAATACGCGCGCTCGCGGGGCGTGGCGCAGGTCATCGCGCGACTGACCGAGCTCGAGGGCCGCTACGGCGAGCGCTTCCGGCCGGATCCGGGCTGGAATTCGCTCGCCGCTCGATAGTCCTCCAGTGTGACTCACCCGTGACATGCGCGCGGGGTGGACCGCGTATGATACTGTTCTCAAATCATGGACTTGTAAGGGCAGCTGCGGGCCCATTCTCAAATGATTGACCGACCGGTGGACATCTCGATTTTGACCGCCTTCTCGCCGCTCGACGGGCTGAAGGCCGAGAACTTGCACGCCCTCGCCCGCAAGACTCAGATTCGCGAGCTGGACTCCGGCCGGACCCTGTTCAAGGAAGGCGACACCGAAAAGCGCACCTTCTATCTCGTATCCGGTTCGATCGAGCTGCGCAACGAAGACCGGGTGATGGGTACGATCCGCGCCGGTACCCCGGAGGCGCGCCCGCCGCTCGCGCCGGGTCTACCGCGCAAGTTCACCGCGCGAGCCCTCAGCGATGTGTCGTACATCATGATCGACAGCGATCTGCTCGACGTGCTGATCACGTGGGACCAGACCGGCCAGTACGAGGTCGCCGAGCTCAACGGCGACAAAGCCGCGATGACCGGCGACTGGATGACCGCGCTGCTGCAAACCAAAGCGTTCCATCGCATTCCACCGGCCAACATCCAGGCGATTTTCATGCGCATGCAGCGCATCAACTATCGCGCGCGCGACGTCGTGATCAAGCAGGGCACGGAAGGTGATTACTTCTATGTCGTCGTGTCGGGCAAGTGCGTCGTCACGCGCGAGACGCCGCTCAACAAGGAAGGCATCAAGCTCGCCGAGCTGGGCACCGGCGACAGCTTCGGCGAGGAGGCGCTGATCGCCGAGGCGAAGCGCAATGCAACCGTCACCATGCTCACCGACGGCACGCTGATGCGTCTCGGCAAGCAGGATTTTCAAACCCTGCTCAACGAGCCTCTGCTGCAATGGGTGAGCTACGATCAGGCCAAGCAGGTCGTGGCCGGCGGCGGGAAGTGGCTCGACGTGCGCCTGCCCAGCGAATTTCAGAATCTGCGCATCGACGACGCGCTCAATATTCCGCTGTATTTCATCCGTCTCAAGCTCAACGCGCTCGCCAAGGACATCCCGTACGTCGTGTGCTGCGACACCGGCCGGCGCAGCTCCGCCGCCGCCTACATCCTGAGCGAACGCGGCTTCGAGGCCTACGTGTTGAAGGGGGGCCTCTCAGCCAGCGCCCATTCACGCGGAGGCTGATCGGTGAAGATGCGGTGGAAGGCGGATCTGCCCAAGATGCCGCGGTTACCCAAGGTATCGTTCGATCCCGCTGACTCTGCGGCGTACGCCCGGGCCGCCACCCGCGCCGAGCGTCTATCGAGAGAAAAACCCCTACGGGTCGAAGCCCGCCGAGTACCAGGCGCCTTCGATGCTGGTCGAGCATCGAGGACTCGCCCTGCTCTTCCTGGCCGCGGCGATTGTGTTCGCGCTCTACTGCTGGAAGGGTCCGCACCGGACCGCTGCGCTCGCTGCGTCCCGGCGCCCACGGGCCCGCGCCCATGGCCGGCGCCGCACAAAAACCAACGGCCGCGCCTGGAGAGGCGCCGATCTACGTCGAAGCGGTACCGGACAAGGATCGTTGACGGATCGTCAGACGGTCCAAGTGCCTACATGGTGTGGGTCGGTTTATCCCCGCCGAGCGCGCCGGCGAGATAGTTCTCGATCTTCTTTTGCGTATTGCCGCGGTCCTGATCGCTGAACTGAACGCCGATGCCGGCGGTACGCTTGCCTTGCGCGCCCTTCGGTGTCATCCAGATCACGCGTCCGGCCACGGGCAGCTTCTCTTCCTCTCCCATGAGGTTCAGCAGCATGAAGACTTCATCGCCCAGCCGATAGTTGCTGTTGGTGGGAATGAATAGACCGCCATTCTTCACGAAAGGCATGTAGGCGAGGTAGAGCGCGCTCTTGTCCTTGATCGTAAGGGTCAACAAACCGGGCTTGTTACTGGGACTTCGCAATGCGTTTCTTTCCATCATTTCGCTTCTACTTCGCAAGCGCCTTCAACAGAGCCGCTCTGCCGCCGAGTAACAGCGCTTCCAGCGCCAATTGCTGATTCAGCCCGGTCGCGGCAAAACGCCGCAGCTCCCGCGCAGCGTCGAGCAGTTCGAACAAGGGCCTTATCTTGGGCTTAAGTAAAGCGGCAGGCAAGCGGACGGGTTCCGCACTTTGAGAGGAAACGACACCGCCCAGCTCGGCTTGTACGCGGCGTGTGATCCAGTTCTCAAGCCACATGAGACGCAGTCCCGGATCGGATTTCATCCACGAATCCGCGACCGCGGTGACGTCGGAAGCCCCGTCCATGAGCCGTTTCAAGGTGGACCGCATCTCGCGATCGAGCTCGGGCGTGGCGGCCGGTTGCAGTTCGAGCGCGAGGAGCGGCGCGCCCGCGGCGAGCGCGAGCGCCGCATTCCAGTCCTCTACCGCCGGGTCGCGTTCCTTGAGCCACTCGAGGGCCTGCTCTTTCGGGGGCGCCTTGAGGTTGAGTCTCTGGCAGCGGCTCGCGATGGTCGCCGGCAGTCGATTGCTCGGCTTCGCCACGAGCATCAACAGCGTGTCGGCGGTCGGTTCCTCGAGCGTCTTCAAGAAGGCATTGGCGCCGTTCGCGTTCAAGGTCTCCGCGTTCTCCACGATCGCGACTTTGTAGCCGCCGCGATAGCTCGACAGCGACAACACCTCGATGAGCGCGCGAATCTGATCGACCTTGACCTGCTGAGCGTCCTCGCCGAGACCGACCGCGTGCAGGTCCGGATGACTGTCCGCGCGCAACAACACGCACGCCGGACAGGTCCCGCAGGGAGCGGCGTCGCGTGACTCGCAGAGCGCGAGCGCCGCAATCCAATACGCCAGCTGGTGTGCGCCGAGGCCCGGCACGCTCAGGATCAAGAGCGCCTGCGGCAGCCGTTTCGCCGTGCGGCTCGCGCGCATCCGCAGCTGCGCCTCGCGCAGCCAGGGCAGCGAGTCGGCACTTAAGAAATCCATTGCCGCACCTGAAGAGTCGTGAGGATTTGTGCGGCCACTTGCTCGACACCGCCTGCGGCATCGATCACCACGATGCGCTCAGGCTCCGCGGCGGCGCGCGCGAGATAGCCCTCGCGCACGCGCTCGAAGAACTCCGACCGCTCGCGCTCGAAGCGATCCGCGGCGCCAGCCTGCCCGGCGCGCGCATTGCGTGCCCGCACGCGCTCGAGCCCGGCGGCCACCGGTGCATCCAGCAGCAAGGTGAGATCCGGGCGCATTCCCTCCTGCACCAGGCGCTCGAGTTGCGCGATGCTGTCGAATGCGAACCCGCGGCCCGCCCCCTGGTACGCATAGGTCGCATCGGTGAAGCGATCGCAGAGCACCCAGCGGCCCGCTTCCAAGTGCGGCTTGATGAAGTTCTCGAGATGCACGGAACGGGCCGCAAACATGAGCAAAAGCTCCGCGGCATCGGGCAGCACCTCGGCGCCGGGTGCAAGCACCAGCTCGCGGATCTTCTCGGCGAGCGCCGTGCCGCCGGGCTCGCGTGTGAGCACACACTCGATGGCGCGTGCGCTGAGCGCCTGCGCGAGCCGCGGCATCTGCGTGCTCTTGCCCACGCCCTCGATGCCCTCCACGGTGAGGAACCGGCCACGCACGTTCATTTCCCGCTGCCCGCCTTCTCGCGCAAATGCGCCACATACTGTGCGACGGCGGCATTCTGCTCCTCGAGCGTCGCCGAGAAAATGTGACTGCCGTCGTCCTTCGGTGAGGCGACGAAGTATAGCGCGTCGGTATTCTCCGGATGGGCGGTGGCGCGTATCACCGCCGCGCCCGCGAGCGCGATCGGCGTCGGCGGCAAGCCGGCGCGCAGGTAGGTGTTGTAGGGGCCATCGGTATGCAGATCGATGCTATGCAGTTGCCCATCGTAGCGATCGCCCAGCCCGTAGATCACCGTGGGGTCGGCCTGCAGCCGCATACCGATGCGCAGACGGTGCAAATACAGTCCGGCAATCTTCGGCAGCTCTTGCGGCAGACCGCTTTCCTTTTGCACGATGGAGGCGACCGTGAGCAGCTCTTCCGGGTTCTTGAGCGTCAAAGCGGGATCGCGGGTCGCCCAGGCCGAGTCGAGCTCACGCACCAGCGCGACGTGCGCTTGCCGCAAGATCTCGAGCTCCGGCGTGCCTTCGGGAAAGCGATAGGTCTCGGGCAAGAACTGGCCTTCCGGATCGAGGCCGGGGGCGCCGAGCTTGCGCATCACGTCCTCGATGGAATCCGCGGGCGTTGCGGCAATGTCGGGGTCGCGCCGCAGCGCCGCCAGCATGTCCTGTGCACGCCAGCCATCGACGATGGTGAACGAATGCAGCACGACCTGCCCGGTTACCAGCTTCTCGAGGAGGCTTCGCGGGGTCGCCCCCGGATCGATTTCGTACTCCCCCGCCTTGATCGCGGACGCGACGCCCTTCCAACGGGCATAGAGCACCCAGCTACGCGGATGCGGGACGACACCCTGCGCCCCGAGGTCCGCGGCCACCCGGGCTGAAGCGACTGCCCGGGGCGACCTTGAAGCGCAGCGGCGCGCTCACCTTGAGGGGCTCATCGAGACTCTGCACGCCGCGAAGCACCAGGAGACCCACCGCCGCCCCGGCAGCCGCCAGCAACACGACGATGAGTAGCGCCCGTCGCAGCCCAGTCATTCGAGCTCCAGACGAGCGCGCAGCCGCAGGGCTGTCTCGGTCGAAGGCAGGCGCAGGGGTTGCGGGCCGCTCTGAATGAGGCCGACCGGCACGATGCCCACCACGGCGTTGGTCATGAACACTTCCTCCGCATCGTCGAAACGCTTCGACGGGCAGGCGGCCCTGCCAGACTCGCAGGCGCAACTCCTTGGCCTGCTCGAGAACCCAGCGGCGCATCACGCCGGCGACGCCGCAGCGATCGAGTGCCGGGGTCATCAAGGTCGAGCCGCGCCTTAAGAATACGTTGGACATCGTGCCGCAGACGACGCTGCCCTCCACATCGCGCATCAAACCCTCCCAGATGCGCGCATCGCGCCACTCCGCGCGAGCCATCACCGACTCGAGCCGATTCAGTGTCTTCAAACCCGCCAGATCGGGGTTGATCCCGAGCCGCGTGCGGCAGAGTCGAACCGTGCGGATGCCGGCCGGGGCAGCCGGAACCGGGTTCTGCGACAGCACGCGCGTGCAGCGCTCGTCCCCTGTCGGACGGTAACCCCGCGCGCCGCGTCCCCGGGTCACGATCAGCTTGAGGACGCCGTCCTGGCATTGGCGCGCCCGCAAAATGATCTCTCGCTCGATCGCCGCCGCCGGAATCGAGAGCCGCAGGCGCTTGCAGCCGTCGGTCAAACGGTCGAGATGCAGCTCGAGCAGTCGCACTCGCCGCCGCCTCACGAGCATGGTCTCGAACAGACCGTCGCCGTACTGCAGGCCGCGATCGCGGCAGTCGATGACCGTCCCGCGCCGGCCATTGATCCAAATGCTCATTGCGTGCGGGTCCGTGCGCAGAGCCCGCAGCAGTCCCTCGGCCTTGGCGCGAGTCTCCGCGAGCTCGTGTGCCGGCGTCGAGTCGGCGACGATGCCGGCGCCCGCGCGAAACGAGAATGTCGAGCCTTGCGTGGTGATGGTGCGGATCAAGATGTTGAAGTCGCAGCTGCCGTCGCGATTCAGATAGCCGAGCGCGCCGGTATAGGCACCGCGCCCCACCGCCTCGAGCTCGGCGATGATCTGCATGCAGCGCACCTTCGGGCAACCCGTGATGGTGCCGCCCGGAAATACCGCGCGCAGGACCTGAACGGGCGAGACCTCGGGGGACTTGATCCCGCTCACATTGGAGACGATGTGGTGGACGTGGGCATAGCTTTCCACGGCCATGAATTCATCGACCCGCACCGAGCCCGCGACGCACACTCTGCCGAGATCGTTACGCTCCAAGTCGATGAGCATGACGTGTTCCGCCCGCTCCTTCTCGTTGCCGAGGAGCGATTCGATCAGGGCGGCGTCGCGCTCGGGCGAGGCACCGCGCGGTCGGGTCCCGGCGATCGGCCGGGTCGCGATCCGATCGCCCTGCACCGACACGAGCCGCTCAGGGGAGGAGCTGATGATGGCGAAATCCCCGTCCCGCAGGAGCGCTGCGAAGGGGCTCGGATTGGCGGCACGCAAGCGCCGATAGAGCGACTGCCGCTTCGAGCGGGCCGCGCGCACGACCTTGCCAGCGGCGCGAGAGGTTGGCCTGGTAAATGTCCCCCGCGGCGATGAACGTGAGCGCGCGGGCGACCGCCGCCTCGAAGCGGGCCGGATCTTCCTCCTCGATCTCAAAGAACTGCGATGAATCGGCACGCGGTCGAACGCCCGCGTTGCGCACGTCCTCGCTCGAAACGATCGAGCAGAGCCTCGTGCCCGGGCTCGGCCACCAGCCAGGCCTCGCCGCTTTGCCGATCGCGGATCCACGCGGCGGGTGCGCGGATGGCGAGCGCCGCCGTCGAGTCGGGACTTCTCGGTAAGGCGAGCCGCGGCTCGATCTCCGCCGCGATCTCGTAGCCGAGGTAGACGAGCCAGCCGCCGGAAAACGGCAGGGGCGTCGCGGCGGGCGCAACGCGCATCGCCGTCCACCAGTTCTCGAGCGCCGCGAGAAAGCCGGGCGCAGCCGCCGGCGTGGGGTCCCGACAATCGATGGTCCGAGGAAAGCCGCAGCGCCTCGCCCGAGGCAATGGGGAGAATGTCGAAGCGCGCCCCGCCGGCCGTGGGGCCTAGAGGAGCGCTGCTCTCGAGCAAGCCCGGATAGGTCTCGGGACGCTGCGCGATGAGCCCTAAGGGCTCAAAGTCTACGGAAAATGAGCGAACCGTTGGTGCCACCGAAGCCGAACGAGTTGGACAGCACGGTCTCGAGTTTCATCGGGCGGGCGTGCTTGGGCACATAATCGAGATCGCAACCCTCGCCGGGCTCGTCCAGATTGATGGTCGGGGGCGCCACTTGATCGCGCAGCGCCAGGATGCAGAAAATGGCCTCCACGGCGCCGGCGGCGCCGAGCAGGTGGCCGGTCATCGATTTGGTCGAGCTGACCGCGAGCGACTTGGCCGCCTCGCCGAAGGCGCGATGGATGGCGGTCGTCTCGGCCCGGTCGCCGAGCGGCGTCGAGGTCGCGTGCGCGTTGACGTACTGGACCTTGTCGGGATTGAGCTGTGCGTCCTTGAGCGCGGCGGCCATCGATTTGCGCGCCCCCTCGCCGTCCTCGGGAGGCGCCGTGACGTGAAAGGCGTCGCCGCTCATGCCGAAACCGATGATCTCGCAATAGATCTTCGCGCCGCGCGCCTTGGCCTGCTCGTATTCCTCGAGCATCATCGCGCCCGCACCGTCGCCCATGACAAACCCGTCCCGGTCCTTGTCCCAGGGCCGGCTCGCGCCCTGCGGATCGTCGTTGCGTTGCGAAAGCGCTTTGGCTTGCGCAAATCCGCTCATGCCGGTGACGCAGGTGGCCATCTCGGAACCGCCGGCGAGCATCGCATCCACGTCGCCGTATTGGATCATGCGCATGGCCATGCCGATCGCATGCGTGGAGGTCGTGCACGCCGTCGCGATGGCCAGGTTCGGGCCGGTGATGTTGAAGGCGATCGACAAGTGTCCGCCGACCAGATTGATGATGCTCGCGGGTATGAAGAAAGGCGATACCTTCTTCGGCGAGTGCGTTTCCAGATATTTGTCGTAGGCCACCTCGATCGACTCGAGGCCGCCCATTCCGGACCCCATGAGGATGCCGATGCGCTCGCTGTTGGCCGCCGTCACCTGAAAACCCGAATCGCGCATCGCCTGCATGCCCGCGACCACGCCGTATTGCATGAAGGCATCCATGCGGCGCGCATCTTTCGGCGTCATGTACGGCTCGAGATCGAGGTCGCGGATCTCGCCCCCGAAATGCGTCGGAAAACTGGCCGCATCGAAGCGAACGACAGGCCCGATGCCGCTGCGGCCCGCAAGAATCGACGCCCATGCCGAAGAAATGTCGTTACCGACGGGCGAGACGATTCCCAAACCCGTAACGACGACTCTACGTTTGCTCAAGCTCGCCTCGTCAGGCCTTGCCTTTGTGCGAATTGATGTAATCGATGGCTTGCTGGACGGTCGTGATCTTCTCCGCATCCTCGTCCGGAATCTCCGTCTCGAACTCTTCTTCGAGCGCCATCACCAACTCAACCGTGTCCAGCGAGTCTGCGCCGAGGTCGTCAACGAACGAGGCGTCATTGGTTACTTCTTCTTCTTTCACGCCCAATTGCTCGGCCACGATCTTTTTAACCTGCTGCTCAACAGTACTCATCTTTATGGTGTCCTTTCGGGAAAGCCCAATGGGAAAACTGATCAACTACGCCGCTTCTCGTCGGGGCCCGCGGCCAGCCTCTAATCGGCAGGGCGCGTATTTTATGTGAACCGGACCGCGGCGGCTACCCGCATGCGCTCCTTAGCCCCCGCGAGCCGCGCCCGCCTTGACAAATTACCGTTGTTTAGGGCCGCGCCGCACTTTCAGGCCATGTGCATGCCGCCGTTCACGTGCAGCGTTTCGCCGGTGATATACGAGGCCTCGGCGGATGCGAGGAATGCCACCGCTGCGGCGATGTCGGCGGGGTCTCCCAAGCGTCCCAAGGGGATCTGGGCACCCAGGGCGGCGCGTTGTTCCTCGCTCAAGCCACGGGTCATGTCGGTGTCGATGAAGCCCGGGGCGACCACGTTCACCGTGATCGCGCGCGAGCCCACCTCGCGCGCGAGCGACTTGCTGAAGCCGATCATGCCCGCCTTGGCGGCCGCGTAGTTGGCTTGACCCGCATTGCCGATGACGCCGACCACCGAGGCGATACTGATGATGCGGCCCTTGCGCGCCTTCATCATGCCCCGCAAAACTGCCTTCGACAGCCGGTACACCGAGGCGAGATTGGTCTGGAGGACCGCATCCCAGTCCTCCTGTTTCATGCGCAGCAGGAGCATGTCGCGAGTGATGCCCGCGTTGTTGCAAAGGATGCCGACCGATCCCTCGCGCGCCTCGATGTCGGCAATCAAGCCGTCGATCGAGGACTGGTTCGCGACGTCGAGCACGGCGCCGCGTCCGCCGCCCGCCGCGAGCGCCTCCCCGACGCGCGCGGCGCCCTCCGGCGTCGTCGCCGTGCCGACGACCAAGGCGCCTTCCGCACTCAGGCGCGCCGCAATGGCGGCACCGATGCCGCGCGATGCGCCGGTGACCAAGGCCACCTGTCCCTTCAATCTCGGGGTCTCGTGCATTACGGCCTCCTCTTGCGCTCAGCCAACCGCCGCCAGTGCCGCATCGAGCGATGCAGGATCCTCGAGCGCGAGCATTTTCAGATCGCGATTCTTGTCGATGCGCCGGTTGAGCGAGGTCAACACCTTGCCCGGGCCGCATTCCACGATGACGGTCGCACCTGCGCCGATCATCGTGCGCACGGTGGAGGCCCAGTAGACGGGCGTGTGCAGTTGCTTGACCAGCGCCGCGCGGATCTCGTCCGGCGTGCGCTGAACCTTCACGTCGACGCCGTAGACCTCGATCCCTTCGGCGGGGCGCATCGCGGCATCCGCGAGCCGCTCGCGCAGCTTCTCGGCCGCAGGCGCCATGAGGGAGCTGTGCGCCGGCACGCTGATCGGGAGCGCGAGCGCCCGTTTCGCGCCCTTGGCGGTGGCCGCCTCGATGGCACGGCCGACGGCGGCGGCGCCGCCCGCGATCACCACTTGACCCGGCGCATTGAAATTCACCGCCTCCACCACATCGCCCGCGGCCGCCTCGGCGCAAGCCGCCACCACGTCCGCGTCCTCGAGACCCAGAATCGCCGCCATGCCGCCCTCGCCCGGCGGGACCGCGGTTTGCATGGCCTGGGCTCGAAACTTCACCAGAGCGACGGCATCCTTGAAATCGAGGCAGCCTGCCGCGACCCGGGCGCTGAACTCGCCCAGGCTGTGTCCGGCCATCAAGGCGGGTACCGGACCGCCCCGGTCGAGCCACAACCGATAGGTCGCGACGCCCGCGGCGAGCATCGCGGGCTGCGTGCACTCGGTTTGGTTGAGGGCCTCCTCCGGCCCCTCCTGACAGCGCTTCCAAAGGTCATAGCCCAAGACCTCGGAGGCTTGCGCGAACACCGACTCGATCACCGGCGAGCGCTGCGCGAGCGCACTCAGCATGCCGATGGATTGCGAGCCCTGTCCCGGGAAAACGAACGCGAGCGACATGCGTGAGCTACCTCTGCTTTTCTCGTGGGTCAACTGCGCGACGGCCCGGCCGTGCGCGCTCGGAGGCGAATTATAGCCACACGCCAGGAGAGAAGAGCCCCCACCAAGAAGCCGCTGGCGGCTCCGTAGAGATGGGCATCCACCACCACCAGCGGCGGCTCGTGACCACCGAGCTGCTCATAGGCGAGCTTTGCCGCGAGACATCCGATCAGTATCCACCGGTCCCACGCCCGCTCGGCGAGGTGTCGCGCGCAGCCCGCCGCCATGATGGTGTGCAACACGCCGGACAGTCCCACATACCAGCTGACTCGCGGACTCAGCCACCAAAGTCCGGAGCTGATGGCGAGAGCTCCCGAGAGAACGATGATGCACCACTCGACCGGATCGAAGTCACCGGCAAACAGCGCCCAAATCAGCACCAAGCCGAGCTCGTTCAGCAGCAAATGATGCCAATCGAGGTGTACGATGTGGGCTGTGAGCAACCGCCACCAACCGCCTGCCGCAATAGCGCTGCGATCGTAGCGCAATACCGCTGCAACGCTGTCGCCAAGACCCAACACCAAATCGAGAGCCAGCACCGCCCCCAGCAGCCAGATCCAGCGCGCCCGATCCCACTGCAGTGCTTGCGCGATTTGTGCAAACGGGTTCGCACCTTCATCGGGCATGGTGGTCTCTGGTTTTGGTATCATTCATAAATGTTGAAGGACTCTATGCGCAAGCGTCAGTCTGGTTTCACCTTGATCGAGATCATGGTGGTGGTCGTTATTCTGGCAGTGTTGGGCGCACTCGTCGTTCCGAAAATCCTGGAGAACGTCGACAAGGCGCGCGTCACGCGCGCGGCAAGCGACATCCGCGCCATTCAGACAGCGCTCGATCTGTACCGCCTCGATAATTTCAAATACCCCACGGGCGAACAAGGCTTGCAGGCACTGGTGACCCAGCCGTCCGACCCGACCATCACCAATTACCGCTCCGGCGGCTACCTGCCCTCGCTCCCCAAGGATCCCTGGAACAATCTCTATGTGTACGTGAATCCAGGTCCCAATGGAATGGATTACGACATCATCAGCTACGGACGCGACGGCAAGCCCGGCGGCGAAGGCTACGACGCGGACATCAGCGCGTCTTCGCTCAATCAGCGGTAGTGGCCTCGGGGTGCCGCGCGGTGCGCAGCAAGGGCTTCACGCTCATCGAGATCCTGGTGGTGCTGGTGATCATGGCCATCGTGATCTCGATCGCGGTGCTCTCGATCAACACGACCGGCCGAGACACTCAGCTCGATGAGGAAAGCCGCCGCATCCAGGGCTTGGTCGACATCCTGCACGAGCGCGCGTTGCTCGAGGGCCGCGATTTCGGGCTGCGCATAGAGCCCACCGGCTACGGCTTCGTCGTCTATTCCGCCGACAAGGACCTGTGGCTGCCGCTCACCGACGAGCACGAGTTCCGCCACCGCGACCTGCCCAAGGGCGTGAGCTTTCAACTGGAGCTCGATTCCGTGACCGTGGTGCTGAAGCCCCTCAATCAGGGTATATCGAGCAGCGAGGCCCCCCCGCCTCCGCAGGTGGCCATTGCCGCGAGCGGCGAGGGAACGCCTTTTCGCCTGACCTTGCTGCGCGATGAGACTCAGGCGCGCGCCGCGGTCAACGGCGATGCGTTCGGCAAGACGACGCAGGAAGGCTCGGATCACCCACGGGCCAATCGCTCATGAGCTCGCGCGCCGCGAGCGCTGGGTTCACGCTGGTCGAGGTGCTGGTGGCGCTCACCGTGGTCGCGCTCGGGCTGACCGCGCTGATGGTGGCGGTGAGCGGCACGGCCCGCACCAGCGGGTATCTGCGCGACAAGACCATCGCTCAATGGATCGCGCTCAATCGCTTGACCCAAGTGCGCTTGATCGTGAACAAGCTCGGCGATAACCAAGACACGGGGCAAATCGACTTCGCCGGCCGCAAATGGCACTACGACACCCGCTATTTCGACACGCAGTTCCAGAGCATGAAGCGGGTGGAGGTTCGGGTCTATCCGGGCGATGCCAACACGAAATCCAACCCGATTGCCCAGTCGACGGGGTTCATGGGCACCTCGGTGGGCATCCCGGGCGGTTCGAACGTCGATTGGACCATGGGATCGACGCTCGGATCGACCACGAATTGCGCCGGCGGATCGGGCGCAGCGGGCGCGGCTTCCGGGAGCGTGGTCACGGGTGCGAATCAGCAGCTGGGCGCTACCCAGATGACCAATTGCACCCCGGCGGCGAACACCCCCGCGGTCAGCCCGACCACGCCCGCTACCACGACCCCGACCCCCACGCCGTGACCACACGCCCCGCCCGAGCGTCTCTGTGTGCACGCAGCCGCGGCTTCACGCTGATCGAGATCCTCGTTGCGCTCCTCATTCTCGGCATCATGTCCGCACTCGGCTACGAGACCTATCACGCCGCTCGGATCTCGGCCGAACGCAGCGAGGAGTCCCTCAAGCGCTCGCGTGAAATCGAGTTCGGCATGCGCATGATGATCATGGACTTCGTACAGATGGTGCCGCGCCCGGTCCGCGATCCGCTCGGCGAGTCGCGCCTGCCCGCATTGCTCGGCTACAGCGGCAACGGCACCTCCGCCGGTGTCGGCAACACGGCCTTGGGCGGGGGCGGTGCGCTCGGTTCGAACTTCACTCAACAGTTCCAGTCGCAACACTTCAATTCGGATAGCACGTCCTCGATCGGCGGCGGATCCGGCAAAACCACGGTACCCATCGCGCAGTTGACGCGCGCCGGCTGGTCGAATACGGCCGGGCAACAGCGCAGCACGCTGCAGCGGGTGTCCTACGCGCTGGTCGACGATGTGCTGAAGCGCAGCTACACCACGGCGCTCGACACGGTGCTCGCGACCCAGCCGCAGATCCAGGACTTGATGAGCGGCGTGAAGACCGTGCAGTTGCGCTATCTCGACGGCAATCAAACCTGGCAGACCCAGTGGCCGCCGCCTGGTCTGCCGCAGAACGAGGGCCTGTGGGTGCGTCCCGTGGCCGTCGAGATCACCATCGAGTTCAAGGACTGGGGTCGCGTGCAGCGCGTGATCGAGGTGGCCGGATGAGGTCCACGCGGCGATACCACAAAGTCCCGGGACCAGGGCGCGAGCACGGGGTCGCGCTCATCATCGCGCTCGTCTTGGTCGCGCTCGCGGCGATCCTTGCGACCAAGCTCACGTTCGACGGCTGGATCGAGCGCCGCCGCACCATCAGCATCATGGCGACCGAGCAGGCGTTTCATTTTGGCATGGGCGCAGAAGCGCTCGCCGCCGATGTGCTGACCCAGTCGATGCAAGGCGTGCAGGTCGGTCAGAACGGCCAGGCGGCCCCCAGCAACGGCACGACCACGACCCAGACCGGCAGCTCCAGCCAGGTCACGCTCGCGCAAGCCTGGGCGCAGCCCACGCAGCCCATGCCGATCACGCCCGAGGACAATCCGGAAGGCGAGCCGATCGGCGTCTTGCAGGGTGCGCTCGAGGACATGCAAGGCCGCTTCAACCTCAACAATCTCGCTCACGTGGTGATGGGACAAAACGGCCAGGTCACCCAGGATCCGGTGCCCTTGCAGCAATTCCAGCGCCTGCTGGTCGCGGTGGGACTCGAGGCCAAATGGGCGGGCATCGCGCGCGACTGGATCGACGCCGACGATCAACCGGGCGAGCCGGACGGCGCAGAGGACTCGGTCTATACCTCGCAAACTCCGCCCTACCGCACCGGCAACTGGCCCATGATGAGTCCGAGCGAGCTCATGAACATGCCCGGGTTCGGCGCCGACCGCTATCGAAAGATCGCGCCCTACGTCACGGCGCTGCCCACCGCCACGGCTAAGATCAATATCTGCACGGCGCCGGCGCCGGTATTGCAAAGCTTCGCGGAGAATCTCGGCACCGACTACACACCCGAGTTGCTCGCCAGCGAGCGCAAGAGCGGCTGCTTCCCCGACAAGGCGACGTTCGCCAACGTGATCGGCCCGACGCTCGCGGCAAGCCTCGGGAGTTGGTACACCGACACGAGCATGTATTTTCGCCTCACGACACGCGTCACGCTTGGCACTTCGGAGTTCACCTTGTACAGTCTTTTGTATCGAACCGCGGGCGGCAAGATCACGCCGTTGCTGCGCACTTTCGGAACACTTTAAGACACATGCCTCATACATTGTTGCTGCGCCTTCCCGCACCCGGCGAACAGGAAACCGAGTGGCTGAGTATCGAGGACTCGGGTGCACCGAGCACCGCTCGGCAGCGCGGCCCCTTGAGCCTGGCTGCGGCCGTGGCGCGCTCGGCGCGCGTGGTGGCGCTCGCACCCGCGTCGCACATTCTTCTGGCTGAGCCCGAGCTGCCGCCGGGAAGCGGGGTGAAGCTCGCGCGCGCCGTGCCGTTCGCGCTCGAGGAGCAGCTCACCGAAGATGTCGATCAGCTGTGCTTTGCGATCGGTCGGCGACGACCCGGCGGCCGCACGCCCGTGGCAGTCGTCTCGCGTGTCACGCTGCAGAGCTGGAGTCGCGGAGCTGACTGCGGCCGGCATCGATCCGGTGGCGCTCTATCCCGACATCTCGCTCGTGCCGGAGAATCCCGGGCACACGGTGCTCTGGCTCGAGGGCGCGCGGCTCGCCGTGCGCCGCCCCGGCATGCTGCCGTTTGCGGTCGAGCTCACGCCGGTCGCCGAGGCCTTGGTGGTTGCCGGCGTGATACCCGACCCGTTGGCCGAGCCGCCGCGCGAGGGCGAAGCGCCCGCGCCCCTCGAGAGCGCCGTGCTGTATGCGACGCGCGAGGAATGGGCCCGGGTGCAGGACGAATTTCAGGCGCTGGCGGGCCAGTTCGCATCGCTCAAGGTGCAGATCCTCACCGACGGACCACTGCCCTGGCTCGCGCGGAGTCTGCAGGGCACCGAGGCGGTGAATCTGCTGCAGGGCGAATTCGCCCGCTCCACCGACTACAACGCGAGGTGGCTGCGCTGGCGCACCGCCGCGATGCTTGCGGGAGGTCTTCTGTTCGCGCACATCGCGGCCGCGATGATCCGCATCCATCAAGCCAATCACGAGACGCAGGCGCTCGACACACAGATCTCGCAGATCTTTCAGCAGGTCATGCCGTCCGAGAAAAT
Source organism: uncultured Gammaproteobacteria bacterium (assembly GCA_963766915.1). Lineage (GTDB taxonomy): Bacteria > Pseudomonadota > Gammaproteobacteria > Steroidobacterales > Steroidobacteraceae > Bog-1198. Next base: position 366,547 of record CAVYCL010000020.1, on the reverse strand, counting down.
GCAGGATCCGCGCCGCCAGATGCAGGCGCGCCTCGACCAGATCCGGCATTCGGGCCCCGGGCCCGAATACTTCTTGCATAGCCTCGAAGTGCTCTCGAGCGCCGTCACGACGGCGCCGAATATGCGCATCGATTCGCTGAGCTATCGCGAGCAGGCACTCGACTTACGGGTAACGGCTCCGAGCCTCACCGCGTTGTCGCAGCTCTCTCAGCAGGTGAGCAAGCAAGGCTTGACGGCGGACATTCAGTCATCTCAGCCGGTCCAAGGCGGAATCGATGCGCACCTGCAGGTACGCACCGCGGGCGTCAAAGGACATCCGTGAACGAGCAGCTCGCCAAGCTCAAAGCCCGGTACGACGCCTTGCAACCGCGTGAGCAACGCGTAGTGGCCGGCGGTGCGCTCACGCTCGCGGTGCTGATTCTCGTGCTCGGCGTGATTCTACCGCTGCACTCAGCGGTCTCGGACGCCGTCAAACGTGCCGACTCGCGGCGCGAGGATTACGCCTGGATGCAGGTGAATGCCGCCGAAGTGCAATCGGGGAGCGGTGCAATCTATAACAACACCGGCGAGGCCCCCATGGTCGTCGTCGACCGCGTCGGCCGGGAGGCTGGACTCGGCAGTGCCTTGAAGGGCACGCAGCCGAGCGGCAGCGGCGTACGCGTGCAATTGGAGGCGGCGCCCTTCGATACCTTAGTGACCTGGCTTGCTACGCTCGATCAGCGTTACGGTCTTGCGATCGATTCGATCACCGTCGATCGCGCCGCCCGCCCGGGAATAGTGAATGCCAACATCACCTTCGCCGCGCCGCGCCGTTAGCCGCGGCGCCCGCAAGGCGCCCCCACCCCCCGTTGCGCCCGCGCGTTCACTCTGGCCGCGCATCGCGCTGATCGGTGTGTGCGCCGTTATCGCGGTCGTGGTCGCGGTGCTGCCCGCCTCGCTCGCAAACAAGTTCCTGCCTCCGATCGTCCGGGCCGAAGATTTCTCGGGGACTCTCTGGCATGGTTCGGCGGGCCACCTCAGCGTCGCAGGACGCGATGCCGGCGCGCTCGAATGGCACCTGCACCCGCTTGCCTTGCTCAAACTCCATCTCGGAGCAGATCTGCACTGGGTCAAGGGCAGCTTCGTCGTGGATGGTGCCACGGAAGTGAGCCGCAGCGACTTCCAGGCATCGGATGTGAGCGGCGGCGGCCCGATATCAGATCTCTCGACGCTGGGCCTCGCCGCCGGCTGGCGAGGCGTTGCGGAAATACGCATCCGCACCATCGCCGCCGGGCTCTCGGGTCCCCTGCCCGCGCTACGCTCAGCCGTGGGTGAGATCGACGTATCGGCCTTAAGCTCGCCGCAAGTGGCGGGCGGATCCGACCTCGGTAACTACGCGTTGAGCTTCGATGATGCGTCCTTGTCCTCGAACGGCGATGCCCGTGCCGCACTGGTCGACAAAGGGGGTCCTTTGAGCCTCGCTGCCTCCATCACGCTCTCGCCGCAATCGCGCACCGGGATGCTCTCGGGTACCGTCAAGGAGCGCCCCGACGCACCGCCGGCGCTGCGCAAAGAGCTGGATAATGTCGCACAGCTGCACGCCCGCGATTCGGAAGGTCGACTGCCGATCGATCTGGAATTCACATTTTGACGATTGTGACGCCGGTCATTGTTTTAACATACGGTCCGTCTATCGTACCTTCACAGCCACTTGTACAAGGCCCCTAGATGCTGCTGCTCGCCCTCATCGCCCGCTTACTGCCGGTTCCCACGGAGCAGCCAGATCAAGGAGCACTGCCTTTGAACCCGGCGATCGGGCATGTCGGCCTCACCATCATCGCTCTCGTGTATGTGCTCGTCGTGATGTGGCGGGGCTGAGCCCCGGCCGCCGTTTTACGGTGTCGTTGCAACCCCTGGCTCTGTGATGCAGAGTACTTGACGTTGCAGCATATATCCCCTTAAATTCATCCCTTCCCCAGCTAAAGGCGCGCGGCCCCAATGCAGTCCGACTTTCCCATTCCGATCGAGACCCGCGCGCTCGGCACGCTCGCCTACATCCGTCGCTCCATGGACGCCTCCGCTTCCATGGCGGTCCCCGGCACCGCCGGCGTCGTCATGGGCCTCATCGGACTGCTGGCGACGGTTCTGTCCTCCTTACCGCATTGGGGAGCGCACTGGGCGCGCATCTGGATGTGCGCCGGAGGCATTGCATCGCTGGTCGGCGGTGCGCTCATGGCGCGCGAGGCGGCACAATCCGGGCATGCCCGCTATCTAGGCCCGGTGCGCAAGTTCCTGTTATGCCTTTGCCCGGCGCTCTTTGCCGGCGGTGTGCTCACGGCGGTACTTTGGCGCGCACACCTCGATGGGCTGCTACCCGGGACTTGGCTGTTGCTTTACGGCTGCGCGGTGTTGTCGGCGAGCACGGTCACGATCGCGAGCACCATGCGGCTGTTGTGCGTCATGGGCGCGCTGTTCGTCGCCCTCGGCTTGTTTGCGTTCGTGCTGCCCGCGGCCAGCCACGTCGCGATTCTCGGTTTGGGATTCGGTGTCTTGCACGTGGTGTTCGGCTATCTGGTGGGTCGCTCCGACCATGCCGCATAAATCGCCCGCCGCCAAGCGCCAAGAGGCGCACGCACCGGCATCGCCGCGGCACCCGCGACCGGTGGCCGTCCCGAGCGCCGCGGGCATGAGTGTCGACGGCGGCTTCGACCGCCTGATCTACGAGCGGGTCCGGCTCGGCATCATGAGTGCGCTCGCGATGAACGACGAGCTGACCTTCAACGAGCTCAAGGCACTTTTCAACGCGAGCGACGGCAACTTAGGCGCGCACGCGCGCAAGTTGGAAGAAGCCGGCTATGTCGAATGCACGAAGTCATTCGAGGCGCGCCGGCCCAAGACCATCTACCGCATCACCGCTGTCGGCCGCAAGGCGCTGCTGCGCTACCTCGAGCACATCGAGGCCGTGATCAAGGCCACCCGACGCGCCTGAGCGCGGCAGACCCATGCACGTCGCGATCATCATGGACGGCAACGGACGCTGGGCAACGCAGCGCGGCCTGCCGCGCGCCGCCGGCCACGCCGAAGGCGCCAAGGCGGTGCGCAATGTGGTCGAAGTGGCCGCACGCGCGGGCGTCGATACCTTGACCATGTACGCCTTTTCCGCCGCCAACTGGGCGCGTCCCGCTGCAGAAGTTACCGCCTTGATGCGTCTGTTCGGGCAGTACCTGTTCACCGAGACTCGCCGCTGCGTCGAACAGTCCATCCGCCTGAACGTGATCGGCCGCCGCGACCGGCTGAGCGATGGACTGCTGCGCTCCATCGAGCAATGCGAGCGCATGAGCGCCGGCTGCGCGGGCATGCACCTGCGCATCGCGATCGATTATTCGTCCCAGTACAGCATTCTGCAGGCCGCGCGCCGCTGCGGCCGGCGATCCGCAGCTCGATACCGAAGGATTTCGTGCGCTTGCTGCACGAGGTCGATCACTGCGCGCATCCGGCCGGCGAGGTGGATCTGCTCATCCGCACCGGCAGCGAGCAACGGCTGAGCGATTTCCTGCTCTGGGAATGCGCCTACGCGGAGCTGCATTTCGCCGACTGCCTGTGGCCGGACTTCGACGAAGTCCGATTCCAGCAGGCGCTCGAGGATTTTGCCGGCCGGCAACGACGTTTCGGCGCACTGAGCGGAGACTGACCTGCGACCAAGGCTCGCCGCCCTCCTGGTCCGCGCCGTGCTGCTGTTTTGCGCCGCGCACCTCGCAGCGGCACAAAGCGCGCCGCCCGCGCCCGCGCCCGCGCCCGCAAACGTCGGGCATCCCACCGCAGCGGCCGCTGCCTCAGAACGGCTCGAGGAGACGCTCTCGAACGGCATGCGGGTGATCATTTTGCGCAACACGCTCGCGCCCGTGGTGACCGTGGAGATGAATTTTCTGGTGGGCGGCAACGAGACGCCGCCGGGATTTCCCGGCATGGCGCACGCGCAAGAGCACATGGCCTTTCGCGGCTGCAGCGGCATGAGCGCGGACCAAACCGCCGCCATCTACGCCGAGCTCGGCGGCGAGAACAATGCCGACACGCAGCAGAACATCACCCAGTACTTCGCGACCGTCCCGGCGGCGGATCTCGAAGTCGCGCTCAAGGCACAGGCCGCCTGTCTTACCGGCGTCGAGGATTCGAACAGCGAATGGGCGCAGGAGCGCGGCGCCATCGAGCAAGAGGTCGCGCGCGACCTGTCGAACCCGACCTACAAGTTCATCGATCGGCTGAACCAAGACATGTTCGCGGGAACCCCTTACGCGCACGACCCGCTCGGCACGAAGGCGTCCTTCGATGCCACCACCGGCGAGATGCTCAAGTCCTTCTACCGCACCTGGTACGCGCCCGGGCAGGCCATCCTGGTCATCGTCGGCGACGTCGATCCCACCGCCACGCTCGAGAAGGTGCGGCAGCTGTTCGGCGCCATCCCGAACCACCCGACGCCGCCGCGGCCGGCGGTCGAGCTGGGGCCGGTGAAGTCGGAGAGCTTCACGCTCGACAGCAACCTGCCCTATACGCTCGCGTTCATCGCCTATCGCTTTCCCGGAACGAGCTCTGCCGATTACGCGGCCGCCCAAGTGCTCGCGGACGTGCTCAGCAGCCAGCGGGCTGATCTGTACGGTATGGTGCCGGCCGGCCACGCGCTCGGCGCAGAATTCGGGCTTGCCGAACCTTACGAGAAGGCGAGCGTGGGCTATGCCGCCGCGGCGCTCCCCGCGGCGGGAGACGCGAAGGCGGCCCTCGCCGAGATGCGCAAGATTCTCGAACGCTACGCGCAGCACGGCGTGCCCGAAGACCTGGTGACCGCCGCCAAGCGACGCGAGGTGGCGGATGCGGAGTTCGAGCGAAATTCGATTCCGGGCCTTGCCAACGTCTGGTCGAATGCGATCGCCGCCGAGGGCCGCGCCTCCCCCGACGAGGACGTGGCGGCCATCCAGCATGTGACGGTCGATGACGTGAATCGCGTGGCCCGGCAGTATCTCACTGCGGCGGGGTCCATCACCGCCACCTTGAAGCCTGTGCCGTCGGGCCAACCGGTCGCTTCCAAAGGCTTCGGCGGTGCCGAGCAAGTCACGGCGCCGCCGACCGCACCCGTGCAGCTGCCGTCCTGGGCGAGCGCCGATCTCACCCGGCTCGAAGTGCCGAGCGAGCCCATGGCGGTGTCGGATTCGACGCTGCCGAACGGTCTGCGGCTCATCGTGAGGACCGATCACACCAGTCCCACCATCTCGGTGAGCGGTTCGGTGAAACACGATTTCGGTCTGCAAACCCCGCCCGGGAAGGACGGCATCTCCGAAGTGTTGGGGTCGCTCTTCTCCTATGGCTCAGAGACCCTCGACCGGCTCGCGTTTCAACAAGGCGCTCGACGACATCGCCGCGAATGAGACGGCGGGTTACAGCTTTTCCGTGACCGTTCTCAAGGCCGATTTTTCCCGCGGCGTCGAATTGCTCGCCGACAACGAGCTAAGACCTGCATTGCCCGCTGCCGCATTCGCCGTGGTGAAACAGCAAACCGCGGAGTTCCTCGCCGGCAATCTGCGAAGTCCCGAGTACCGCACGCACCGCGCGCTCGATGTCGCGCTGTTGCCGGCGGCGGACCCGGCGCTTCGAGAAGCGACTCCACAGACCGTCGCGAACATCACGCTTGCGGACGTGAAGGCGTTCCACAGCGCCACCATTCGACCCGATCTCACCACCCTGGTGGTCATCGGCGATGTCTCCGCCGACCAGGCGCGCGCGGTGGTCGCCCGCTGGTTCGGCGATTGGCGCTCGAGCGGCGCCAAGCCCAATACCACACCCGCGGCAGTGCCCCCCAACGCACCCGCCGCCGTCGCGATCGCAGATGCCGAGGCGGTGCAGGACACGGTGTATCTCGCGGAGCAATTGCAGCTGAACCGCTTCGACCCGGATTTTTATCCGCTCGAGCTCGGCACCCATGTGCTCGGCGGCGGCTTCTACGCGACGCGCCTGTACCACGATCTGCGGCAGGTCAGCGGCTTGGTCTACACGGTGGACGTGCATCTCGAGGCCGCGAAAACCCGCGCCGGTTACGCCGTGACCTATGGTTGCGATCCCAAGAACGTATCGAAGGCGCGCGCACTCATCGAGCGCGATCTCGATCAGATGCGCACGCAGGACGTGTCGGCGGGCGAGTTGCACCAAGCCAAAGCGCTGTTGCTGCGCGAAATCGTGTTGAACGAATCCAGCGAGGAGGCGGTGGCCCGCGGCTTGCTCGCGCGAGCCGAGCTAGGGCTGCCGCTCGATGAGCCGCAGATCGCCTCGCGGAAATTTTACGCGCTCACCGCCGCGCAAGTTCGAGCGGCATTCGAGCGGAGCATCCGGCCGCACGGTTGGGTGCAGGTGGTCCGGGGACCCGCGCCGCACTGAGGCGCCCGCGAAAGTCGCGGGATCCTGGCTAACGCGGATGCCGAAACGGCATCACCTCATCTTCTCGAAGTCCTCGAGGCTTATCGGGCCCCGCTCGCTCGTAAAGGTAAGCGCTTGCTGGCCGCTCGCTTGGGCAAAACCGGTGATGCGATGCTCGCCGGTCCCAAAGCTTTGCAGCTTGCCGCCGCGTTCGATCACAAGCACTCGCTTGGTCGGGAAGAATGCGTAACGGGCGCCGTCTTGAGATCCGCTGGACGAGGGGCTGCCGAGTTCCTCGGACCACCATCGCTCTGGCGGGGCCAGTGGACTCAGGGGTTTCATCGGACGTAACGGTTCCATTGTGGGCTCCTAAATTTCGCCCTTCCGGGGGAATTTCTCTTCGGTGCCGGAGGTCGCCGCCGACGGAGGTTCTTTGACATCGCCACTCGGCCGTCGCACGTCTTCGGGCTCTGGCTTGGGGCGCTTAGGCTCTGCGCGATCCCGGCGGTCGCCAGGGACATCGGACGTTCTTTGCGGTGTACCGGTCATGCCGGCCTCCTAATGCTAAATTGGACTATCACCAAGGTTAGAGACACTGCCGGCGGAGGCGTGTCGCTCGCAGTGCACGAAGTCGCGTGGGATAAGTCTTATTGTTCAGGGCGCCAAGGCGTAACGCCGGCAGTGCTCGAGATAGGCTGCCTCATGGGCGGATGCGAGCGCGACGACACTCGACCAGAGCCATGACGGGGCATCTGCTTTCGCGGCCTTGCCGTGCTTCAACGATGCCGCGAATTCTCGGCGCGTCGAGGCGTCCATCTGGCGCGCATGCGCCTTGCCGACCACTTCCGCGAGATAGCGGGCCGAATTGACCGCCTCCTCCCGCGACAGCTGATCGATCTCGAGCTTTAGGTCCTGAGGCATCAGTTCCCGAATCACCACCGATCGCCCGAGAAGCTTGCTCGCCATCATGCGCTCGCCGAGGGCCGGAGATAAGTGCTTCGCTCCCTCGACCACGCGTCGTGCGTGATCGTGCGGCATGACGGCCCGAGGCGCGCGAGGCGCGGCGGTGGGGCTCGCTTCTTTGATATCGACTAAACAGAATTCGTCATCCCGTTTCTTTCCCGTGCGCACTCGGACCAGCACGGCAAATCGCAGGCGCCCCAACGAGCTGCATCCTTTCATCCAATACGCCGCATCGAGCACTTGGATCCTCGCGTCGTCGGGACGCGACTTGAGCGAGGTGACGAGCTTGCGCACCTCATCCTCCTCGAACAATGCGTCGATCGCCTTGCTTTCGTCCTTGGTCAACGGCCAAAAGCGCTCGCCGCGCGGTATGTTCGGCTTCATGTCCCGCAGCCGCTCGTGAGCCAGATGCTTCCACGTCCGGGAGGTGGCACGGCGCATCACGACCTTGATGCAATCGGGCTTGTCGCTCTCGATCTGATTTTGCGCGCTCGGGCCTTTCAGAGCTCGTTGGTACCCGATCATCATCTGTTCGAGCATGTGCGCTGTCGTCACGCCGGGAAGATCCGACCCTCGGGCTGCGGACGAAAGAGACAGCGCGAGGCGAATCAGATCGTGGTTGGGGTTGCCGATCACCGTTTGATCGAGATCGCGAATTTGGACGTGGATCTTACCGTCCGGCGCCGCCAAGGGACCCAAGTTCCCCGCGTGGCAGTCCCCGCATATCCACACCGGCGGACCCTTCGGTACCGCACGTTTTCCGCGCCCTTCCAGCCAGCGATAAAACTGCACCGTGCTGCCGCGCACGTAGGCATGAGCGGAACTCGCCATCTTGAGCTTCCGACGTGCCTCCAAGGCATACGCCCGGCGTGCCGGCGCAATGGCCGAGTGGTGTTCCGTCGCCATGAATTTCATCCCGTCATAAAAGTGTCATGTTAGCGCGATTCCCGGTTGGGCCTTGGTACGGGTATCGGCCGCTCCGCGTATTGGACGAGGCCCTCGCCTTGTCAGCGGGCGCTGACATCCCTTTGCCTTTGGACCTACTTTATCGGCGCCGCGCAGTCGTACGTCGCCGATGGCGCACGAGACAACGCGAGATTCGCCGACTGACAGATCCCTTTAAGTAGCGCTGAATGGTCTCGATTCAGCGAACTCCCTTCATCCTGATCCCAATCGAGGCTTCGCCCATGCTAAAGGATCGCCCCGTCAGCCGGCCATCGAGTCCGAACTTAAGCGAGAACGAGTTTCTCAACGCCCTGGTCGAGGGCAGAATTCCCGTCGCGATCTATCTCAAGAACGGAATCAGGCTCTTGGGGGAGATCGAGTCCTACGAGCCGTACGGGCTGCTGCTACGCGGGATTTCGCAGCAATTCGTTTACAAGCACGCGATTTCGACCATTCTTCCGAGCCGCGATGTGTCCGCCTCCGATCCTTCGCCTTAGCGTGCCGGCACAGGCGATCAATTGCCCCCTTTCTTCCGGGGCCTTACCCACGCCCCACTGAGGCGCCCTAGCCTTTCGCCGACGGCGTCGCGAGCGAGATACCCCACACCACGAGGCCGCCAAGCGCGAGTCCGGCACCCACGTATCCGGTCGAGGCAAGCCCGAAGCCCGCCGCGATCGTCATCCCGCCGAGCCACGGCCCGATCGCGTTTGCGATATTGAATGCGGAATGATTGAGCGCGGCCGCGAGCGCTTGCGAGTCTCCTGCGACATCCATCAACCTGGTTTGCAGGACGGTGGCCAGTGCTCCGCCCATGCCGATGGCGAATACGTCCAGCGCCACCGTAACGTAATGGCCGGTAGCCAGTGGATAGAGTGCGAGGACCACCGCCGACCATAACAAGAGATAGCCTGCCGTCGGCATCAAAGCGCGGTCGGCATAGCGTGGGATAAACAGATTCCCTGCGGTGAGGCCCATGCCGAAGATCGAGAAGATGAGCGGCGCTGCCGAAGGGGACACGCGCGTGACATCGTTGAGCGTCGAGCCAAGATATGTGTACACCGCGAACAACCCGCCGAATCCTACCGCACCAATTGCAAGCGTCAGCCAGACCTGCAGCCGCCCGAGGCCCGCCAATTCTCTCAACGGACTCGCGTTCGGATCCACACCCTCGGCGGGCACGAACAGAAACACGAGGACCGCGCAAGTCAGGGCGAGCGCGGCGACGATGCCAAAAGCGAAGCGCCAACCCACCGACTGACCGAGCCAATTGGCGAGTGGCACGCCGACGATGGTTGCGACCGTGAGTCCGAGAAGCACGCGGCTCACGGCCTGGGTTCGCTTCTCGACCGGCACGAGTGAGGCGGCAACGAGCGCAGCAATTCCAAAGTAGGCGCCATGAGGGAGGCCGCTCAAGAACCGAAACAGCAGCATCCAGTGGTAGCTCGGGGCGAACGCCGAGAGCCCGTTCGCCAGCGCGAACACGGCCATGAGCGCGACCAGGAGCGAGCGGCGTGGGAGTCGTGCCGCGAGCACCGCAATGACCGGCGCACCGATGACGACGCCCAGCGCATAGGCGCTGATGACGTGACCCGCGGTGGGCGCGTCGATGTTCAGATCGTGTGCGAAGTATCGCAGCAGGCTCATCGTGGCGAATTCGGTGGTGCCAATGGCGAAGCCGCCGATTGCGAGCGCGAGATGGACGACGCCGGGACGGACGGGCCGGCGGACTATCGCGTGATCATTGAAACTGGAGCTCGCCGAAGACGGGCCGGGAGGTTGGTCGACAGGAAGGGACGGCACGCATCACAGGCTGACGTGCTTTGGTTGCGGACGCAATGCGCGCGGCATTACAGGTGAAACCGGTTCCGGCATGCTGGGGGCGGCCTCTGATGCGCGCTCCATCGGCTCACCGGCATAAGCATTATTTATGGCAACCTCCCAAAGCCTCTTTTCTGCACCGCCCGAACGCTGGCGGTTTCAATCGCCGAAATCGGCCAGCCCGCTCGCGGAGCCGTCAAATCAACTGCCCCTGTCTGCCGAGGATCTCTCGCTCGACATTCAAAATCTGTAATCGGTTCTGCAGACACTCCGTGATCCGCGCCCTCTCCAGGACCCGCGCTTGCGCAATCGACCCCGTCCATGCGCTAACGACCATCACCGGCATGCGGTGATCGTCGGCATAAAGCTCCCGAATCCAGGCGTACAGCGGGCGGAGTTTCGGAGACTCGATCCACCAGGGCAGCTCATCGGGAAGCCAAAGACGCGCCGCATTCAAATGCTGCGCGAAACGCCGCGGTGGCGAACGCGTTTGACCCACATAGCGAACATCTCGAATCGAGCGCGGATCCGACAAGGTGTAGATGGCAATGCCCAAAGCAGGGTCACCGGATTCGTCGTAAAGTTCCGCACGAACATGGTGACGCAGGCGTCGGCCGATCATCGCCCTGCTATCCCCACCCGCGTTCACTGCCGCACCCGATTAAAGCCCTGGCCCGACGAAAACCAAGAAGCCCGCGATGACCAGTGCCGCCGCAATGCCCCAGGCTGCGCTCCAAACGAGGTAGAGAGTCGGCGAGGACTCTTTCGATGCCAGGCCGCGCTGCATATCGGGAAGTCGCAATAGCCCCAAACCGCCGCCAAAGGATGAAGCCGCTGCCAAGCCGAGCGCGGTCCCGTGTTCCATGGTTTTATTCAGTGCGGCGCTACAACACGCAAAAACACCCGCGGCGGCATACGGAATCCAGACAAGACGAAAAAGACGTCCGCCGCCGCGATCGGGACCCGCCAATGGCGAAAGCTCGAGGGCCGCCGCCCACATCGACAGGTAGTAGGCCACGATGCCGAGCACGATCAGACCGGCGCGCCACACGATGGGTGGACTTCGCCCCGCAATGACCACGGCGGCGTCGCCGAAATTAGTGACGCCGCTGAATGCGACATAGCCGGAGGACACCAGCAGATCGAAAACCATGTACAACCAGAGAAAGTAACGCCACCGGATCGCTTCTTTGTGCATACGACGCAGCACCCACCACGCCAGAAGGCCCGCGGCAAATTGCACGGCCGGCCCTGCCGCCTCGATTCCAGTCGGTTGCGCTTGTGGGAAATTACATCGTTCGCCCCACGCGGTCAGCATGGCGCTATGGCCGCCGGCCGCGAGACAATAAACGCCGTGACCCAGCGCTTCGTGCGTCATCATCGAAGCGGCGTAGGCGAGAATTCCGAGCGCCGCGAGCATCGTTGCGCTGTCCCGTGGGCCCGACTGCGGCTCAGTCATGGGTGTCCACCGGCGCACAGTTGCTGCGCCCCTGCATCAGGCAGTCTTGCAGGTCCGAGCTCTTCTTGAGCTCATACACGAGGTAGAGTCCGCCGAGCACCAGCGCGAGGCAGATCGCGAGACCGATCAGCGCCGCGCGCGGCGAAGGCGGCTCTTCGGGACGGCGAGGCTCGAGATCCTCATTCATCGCGGACTTTTCGCCTCATTCCATGGGCGCCCATTCGCGCCACGCACGCATCAGTGGAAAGTATAGCGCCACGCGCACCGGCTCCGGGCCCAGGCGACGCGCCAGCGCGGCGTATCGCTCGAGTTGCAAGCGGTAACGCTCGACTTGCAGGTCGAGGAATGCCTCGCGCCCGCCGCCGGAATGCTCGCTGGTCTTGTAATCGATCACCCAGCGGGTGCCCGTCTCGTCGATGAAGCTGCGGTCGAAGACCGCGCGTACCACCTCGCCGCGCCAGATGCCCGACAGAGCATGCTCGCGCAGGTCATCGCGATAGCCCGCCTTGAACATCCATTGTGCGCGCACGTCGCGATGCACACCGAGAAGCGCCGCCGTGACGCTCGCGACTGCCCCCTCGAGATGGGCATCGGGCACGCCGTGCGAGGCAAGCCAGCGCTTGAAATGCCGCCTGACGTGATCGAACGGTGAGCTCGTCGTCACGGCCCAGATCGAGACTCTGAAGCTCCGCGTGGACGAGAATGCCGACGCGGCGAGCGGTCTCCCCCGCCCAATCAAATACCACGGGCTCCTCGCGAGCCGCCGAGGCGAGCGGCAGGTCGGCCTGTAGCGGCACCTGCCGGCGCGGCGCCCATCCGCGCGGGACCCTTCGCAACGGGCCGCCGCGCAGCCCCGCCGCGTCCTCCTCGGGTTCCTCTTTCTCGGCCGGTTCGCGGACCGCAAAGCTCGCGCGTTGCGTCGGCCACAATACCCGCAAGAGGCTGCCTTTGAACGGCGACCACGGTTTGGCATCGTCCGTGGAGCGCGCCTCCGCATTGCTCGGCGACTCCTCGGACTCCTCGGAAACCTCGATGGGCTCGCCGATCCAGTCGGGATCCACCCGCAGTCCGACCGTGGCCGTCAGTTGCAGCTGGTGCTTCGCGCGGGTGCAAGCAACGTACAAGAGCCGCTCGGCCTCGAGGTGAGCGGCTTCGTAGGCTTGCCGGCGCAAGAACGCGAACAGCGCGCGCCGGTTGGTACGGTCTGCGATGGGCGGCCGGGCCGCCATGACCAGTCCATCGCGGTCACGGCGCGCGAACGGATGCATGAGCAGCATGGGACCCCCCGCGACCCGGTTATGCCGGTGCAACGCGGGCACGATCACGCAATCGAACTCGAGACCCTTGGCCTTGTGGATGGTCATGATCTCCACACCGCATTCGGCGCCATCGTCCGCATAAAGATCGGCAAAACGTTGCGCGAGCGCGGAGGGATCCGGCAGACCTTGTCGTTCGAGGTCCCGCAACCGCGCGAACACGGCCCGCACCTGATCGAGCTCACGTGCATCGGCGGCACAGCTCGGGCCGCCCAAGGCGAGCCAGGTGCGCTCGACCCAGCGTGCAATGCGGCTATGCGTCTGCACCTTGAGCGCCGCGTCCAGTACGCCACGCAGCCGAGCGCAGCGCGATCGCCCGTCCTCGCTCAAGCGCTCTGCTACCGCCGGATCGCCGAGCGCATCCCAGATGAGCGCATGCGAACGGCCGAGCACCAACAGATCGCTGAGCGTCAGGCCGCACCACGGCGCCCGCAGGATGGCGAGCCACGCAATCCGATCGCCCAAGTGCAAAAGCGCGCAGGCGAGCATCACGGCGTCGCGAACCGCCGGACGATCCTGCAACGGTTCGATCTCGACCGCGCGGAAGGCCGTGCCTTGCGCGCGCAGCGCATGCGCGATTTCCCGCGCATGCGTGCGCGCGCGCACCAAAATGGCGATGCGCCATTCGGGATGCCGTGCGCGGCACTCCGCGACCGTCTGCGCGACGGCGTTTGCCTCTTGGGCGACGCTCGCCGAAGCCCCGCAAGCTCACGCAAGCCTCGCCCTCCGCGCTCGGCGGTATGGCCGGCGCACTCGGGCGAAAGGCGATGGCGCCGCGCTCCCGGTCATCCTGCCGCGGCAGGATTTGCTCGAAGCAATGATTGATCCAGGTCACGATCGAGGGATCCGAACGAAAATTGGAGGAGAGTCGCTCGACATCGAACCGGACGGCGCCGAGTCCGTTCTCAGCCAGGTCGAGAAACGCGCGCACCTCCGCTTGCCGAAAGCCATAAATCGATTGCATCGGATCGCCGACGCAGAAGACGCTCCGTCCGTCGTCCCGCTGCCATCCCGCCGTGAGCTGCTGCACCAGATCGAGCTGCGTCGCCGAGGTGTCCTGGAACTCATCGAGCAACAGATGCTGCAGCCGATAATCGAGCCGCAGGCTCAAGTCGGTGGGCGCCTCGGAAGTCCCGAGCGCGCGCAGCGCCGTCATCGAGACGGCCGGAAAATCCACGGAGCCTCGTTCCCGAAAGATGCCGTCGAGCTCGGCCGCCGCGAGCACGAGAACTTGGGCCACATCGCGCACCCGCTCCCAGTCCGAATCGTCGTAGCTCGGATCCGGCAGATCGCGAACGGCGCAAAGCGCTGCGATGACGTCCTGCGCGCGGTCGCTACGCTCGAGTTCCTCGAGCAACGCGTGCATGATCCCTTTCTCCGCGCAGGTAGGCGGAAAGCCGAGAGTCTTGTCGACCTTCTTGCGGATATTGCCGCTTCCCGTCAGCAGCACCAGCGCGACGGCCCGCCAGCGGCCGAGGTCTGCGAGCTCAGCGCCGAGGAGCGCCGAATGGGCCTCCCACGGAACGAAATCCGCGCGTATCCCGGCGAGATTTCGCGCCGCCGCGCGCAGGCACGGCGCGAGCGCCGCCAACAGCTCGCCGCCGAGCACACCCTTGGCACGGCCGAGCTCGCGCGTCACGAGAAGTCCGAGATCCTCATCGAAGCGCGCGCGCACATGCGCAAGCTGCCCCTCGTCCATTTCGACGGCCGCGTGCAAGTGTCCCACCAACAAAGGCAGCCAGCGGTCCCGCTGCGGCAACATCGCGACGATCAAATCAACGAGGGCGCTCCAGCGCTGATCGCCCACGGCGAGCACGCGCTCCACGGCCTGTCCGAAATTGTCCTCGCGATCGTGCAGGAGCGCGCGGCGCGCGGCTTCCTCGTACAGCGGCCTCGCATTGTCGATGAGCGTGAGCCGCCCTCCCGCGCCCGAGATGATGGGCAATTGGGTCGCCAGCCAGGCGTTGAACGAATCGATGGTCTCGATACGCAGCCGCGAAGGATGGCGCGCCAAGTCGATGTCGAGGCCGCGCAGATGGCGGCGCGCCGCGACGGCGAGCTCCCAGGTCTGTCGATTCAAGGCCGCAGGGCATTCCGCCAAACCACCGGCTTCGAGGGCGCCGATCACGCGAAGACGCATTTCCTCGGCGGCGCGGCGGGTAAAGGTCAGCGCAAGAATGCGCTCCGGCGCGTCCACCGTCGCGAGCAGGCGCAGATAGCGCTGCGCCAGCAGCGTTGTCTTGCCGCTGCCCGCCGGCGCTTGCACCAGGACCGAGCCCCTCGTCTCGACCGCGCTCGCGCGGGCACCGGCATCGGCGATCACGACGGATGCTTGAGTCACGACGTCGCCACGACCGGCGCGAACGGTTCCAGGGCATCGAGCGTCGAAGGTACCCGGCACAACCCTTGAAGATGGCAATAGCGGCACGCGGTGTCTTTGGGCGCGACCTGTGCCACGCCGCGCGAGAATTCCTCCGCCAGGCGCTCGACGCGCCGTTCCCACGCGCTGACGAGCTCGGCAAAGCTCGCCATGCCTTCCAGCCGGCTCGCTCGGACTCCCGGGAAAATATCTGCGCGCGCCGACTCCGGCACGAAACGGCAGTCGGCCGCGCTCACCCGGCCATAGGCGACGGCAACCAAATTTTCACGGTGCAGCAGCGCGTACACGGGAAGCTGCGGGTTATCCGGCCGTTCACCTCGCCAGTCGGCTTG
Source organism: uncultured Gammaproteobacteria bacterium (assembly GCA_963766915.1). Lineage (GTDB taxonomy): Bacteria > Pseudomonadota > Gammaproteobacteria > Steroidobacterales > Steroidobacteraceae > Bog-1198. The sequence goes on along the minus strand of CAVYCL010000020.1, from coordinate 350,956 downwards.
CGCCCACCCGGTCTTGTAATCGATCAAGACGCGCGAGCCGTCCTCGAGACGATCGATGCGATCGATGCGCACCTTGTATGCAAGCCCGCCATGCACGGCGGTCTCGCCGCTTCCTTCGAGGCGCTCGACTTGGAAGGGCGCGCGCTTCGATTCCAATTCGAGCCAACGCGCGAGCAGGCCCTGCAGGCGGTTGCGCTCGCGCTCCGCCCAGCGCATGCCGGGGTTGCGCTTCGCGCATTGCGCCTCCACCGCGCCGCGCACGTGGTGAGCGATTCGCTCGGCGCTCGCCTCGGGCTGCGCGATAAGCGCCTGAACACGCCGAGAATCGCTCACCTCGGTGAAAATTCCTTGCAGCGCATCGTGCAGGATCTGGCCGCGCTCTCGTTCGTTGAAGCCGGGTTTGGGCTGCTCGAGGACGCCGGCGTCGAGCCGCGTCTCGGCGAAGCCGCGAAACGGACATTGGGACTGGGCTCTGAGCGTCGCGACTCCGTGCGTTCGCTCCTCCGTCCCGACGCCAGGAGCCTGCGCGTCGTCCAACTCCTCGAGCACGGGCGCTTCGAGTTGCTGCGCGAGCCAAAGAGGCGGCGGCGATCGAGACTCTGTCGCGGTCGACGCCGTATCGGTCTTTGCAGTCGTTCGCGGCGACGACGCACGCTCTGCGAGCTCAGCGAGCAGCGGGCTCGCCGGCACATGGCGGCCCTCTCCCGGGTCGGAGCTGCTGAAAACGCAGGCTCGGGCGCGCGCGACCCACCGCGCCTGCAGATCGACGGCGAAGGCGAGCTGCGCCTCGGCGCTTGCGGCGATCACCCCGTGCTCCCTCTGCAACGCCGGCGGAATGAGCGGAATCGGATCGACGGGCGGCGGCCAGCGGCTCTCATCGCAACCGGTCACCCAAATCCCGTCATAAGCCAGCCACGGATCGCTCAACTGACTGCTCACCCAGAGGGGCGGCACGCCGGTCTGAATCTGGAACGGCGTATCGCGGGCCGCCCGCTCCAATAGGCTTTCGGCCGCGCGCCGCGAAAGATCCTCGAAGGTTCGATCGCCGAGCGCCAGGGTCTCGAGTAACTCGCGAAAGCGGACGGCGGATTGAAACTCGGCGCTCGACCAGCGCGCTCGCAAAGACCACGGACCCGCCTCGAAGGCGTCGATCCAGATCGAGAGCCAGCGGCTCATGCGATGCTGTCCCTGCAACTTCTCGAGAATGCGCAGCGCGCCGCCGAGACGCTCGAGCGCCGCGGGCAGCTCGAGTGCCCTGCCGCGGGCGATGCCGTCGGCGAGACGCAGCCACTCGCGAAGTGTCGCCTCGCTCGGCACGCGGCTCCGGAGCGCGACATCGAGCCGTGCCGCGGCCCCTGCTTCGGCCCGCGAAGCCTGCAACTCCGGTGCGCGCAGCAATGCGCTGAAGCGCTCGAACGGCACGCTGCCGCTCGCCGCCGTGAGCAACTCGAGTGCCGCCCGCACCGGTGCGTGGTCGCTGAGCGGCGTGCCCCCCGCAACCGCATACGGCGCCTGCCCTTCCGAGTCCTCCAGGGAAAAGCGCTCGGGAGCGAGTGCGGCGTCGAGCGCATCCACCACCTCCTCGCGGCGCGCCGCGAGATCGCGAAGGCTCACCCAGGCGCGAAAGGACGCATCCGCCTGCAGGCTCGTGCGCAGCCATTCGGCGAGTGCCGCGAGCTCTGTCTGCGGCGAGGCGGCCTGCAGGGTCCGCGGGGCGCGGCGCCGGCCGCTCGAGGCCGCTGTCTCGGGCACGAGCGGCGCGCCGGCCTGGCGCTCGAGCCAGCGCCTTGCCACCGGCCGCCAAAGCGGACTCTCGATCCAGGTAACCGCGCCCGGGTGCTCCGGATCGTTTCGCCCGAGACCGCTCAACAACTCATCGGCGCTGATGACGCCCAGCTCCCGACATCGCGATTCGAACGCGTCGCGCCAGCCCTCGAAAGCTTCGGTCTCCTCCGTGCCGTAGGCATTGATGGCGCCACGCGGGATTCCGTACTCGAGGGTCGCGCGCCGTGCGCGCCGCGCGGCACGCGCCGCTCCCGAAGGCTCGAGGAACTGAGCGCTCGCCGCGCTCTCGAGCACCACGCGCCGCCAGAGCTCGCGCTCCTCGGCGTCGGCCAGACAGCGCGGCAGCGAGGAGTCCCGCAGCTGCCGCTCGAGGTGCTGCGCCTTGAGCCAGGTGCCGAAATCGAGGATTTTGGGCGTCGGCCACAACAGGTGTCCTGCCTGGCGGTGCGCGCGCTCAACGGCGTCGACCAACGCCGTGGCGAGCTCGGCACTCGGCGCGAGGACGATGCGTCCCGCGTCCGCGGCCTCGATCAACCGAGAAGTCATGGGCTGCGGCTTAAGGCTTGCCCGTGCCACGGACCAAGGACAAGGTCGGCGCACCCGATGCGTGCGCGTCGAGCAGTTCCTCGATTCGCGAGAAAACGGTGCCCAGCACCTGCGGCTCGGGCAGGTTGGTGATGCGGAAGCAATTGCGGTACGGCACGTTGAAGCTCACGCCCGGAGCCACCAGCACGTGTTTGTTCTCCAGCAGATCGAGCGCGAATGCCTGATCGTCGAACTCCGGCAGCACGTCGCTCCGCACTTCGACGAAGGCATAGAGCGCCCCCATCGGCCTCGCGAGCCTCAGATACTTGCTGCGCGCCACGGCCTCGAGGATCGCCTGGCGCGATTCGTACAGGCGACCGCCGGGACGGGTCAGCTCGCGAATGCTCTGGTGGCCGCCGAGCGCGGTCTGCACGGCCCATTGCCCGGGAACGTTGCTGCAGAGTCGAGCGAGCTCAGCAGTTCGAGACCGTGCAGATATTCGGCCGCATTCTCCGGTATCGCCCGAGAACACCGCCCAGCCGACCCGGTAGCCGCAGGCGCGATAGACTTTCGACAGACCGCTCATCGTGCAGCACAGCGTCCCTTGCACGAGCGTCGCCATGGGCACGAACTCGGCGTCGTCGTACAGGATCTGGTCGTAGATCTCGTCGGACAGCACCACCAAGCCGGTGCTTCTCGGCGATCCGCGCGATCGCCTCGAGCACTTGCGCGCGGATACACCGCGCCGGTGGGATTGTTGGGATTGACGATGACGATGGCGCGCGTGCGCGCGCGTGATCAGCGACTCGATCTCCTGCCGGATCGGGAATGAAGCCCTGCTCGGCACGGCAGGGATAGTGCACCGCCCGTCCCGCGTTCAAATTGACCGCCGCGGTCCACAAGGGGTAGTCCGGGACTCGGCACCAGCACCTCGTCGCCCGGATTCAGCAGCGCGCGCAGCGCCAAGATCGATGAGCTCGCTCACGCCGTTGCCGATGAACACTTCCTCGGCGGTCACGCCTTTGACGCCGCGCTCCTGCTGCTGCATGACCACGGCTTCGCGAGCCGGGAATATGCCCTTCTGGTGCACGTAGCCTTCGCTCAGGCGCAGATTCTCGATCATCGCGAGACGCATGGTCTCGGGCGTGCGAAATCCGAACGCGTAGGGATTGCCGATATTGAGCGACACGATGTCGTAGCCCATGACGCTCCATGTCGAGCGCACGGCGTGCCAGCTTGCCGCGAATTTCGTAGCGAACGTTGGCGAGGCCCTCGCTCGCCTGCAACGGGCGGCGCTGGCTCATCGACCGGCCCGAGCGCGGGATCGCTGTGTTTCGATGCTCATCGCTCGCCAGAATACACGAGCTCGCGCCGGCGGTGGCAGGCGACGGCGTGCGCTGCCGCCACCGCGCTCGAGCGCGGGCACGGCGCGCGCGCAGGCGGCCTGCGCGTAACCGCAGCGTCCGCGATAGGCACAGCCGCCCGGACGCCTCGGCGCTCGAGCGCGCTCCCAGCTCTCTCCCGAAGGCTGCCTCGTGCGGGCGCAGCGCCTGAGCCGCATCCGGCACCGCGGCGAGCAGCGCACGGGTGTACGGGATGCACCGGTGCGGCGAACAATTCGCTCGCGCGGTCGCGGTCTCGACGATGCGGCCGCGCGTAGATGACCATGACCCGATGGCTCAGATGCCGCACGACCGCGAGATTGTGGCTGATGAACAAGCATGGCGGTGCCGAACTCGCGCTGCAGATCGCCCAGCAGATTGACGATCTGTCCCTGAATGGAAACATCCAGCGAGCTCACCGGCTCGTCGCACATCAGGAGCTTGCGGCCGCGGCATCATCGCGCGCGCGATGCCGATGCGCTGGCATTGTCCGCCGCTGAACTCGTGCGGATAGCGGCGCGGCCGCCGCGGCCGAAAGACCCGACGCGCTCGAGCATCTCGGCGACGCGCGCTCGCCCTCTCAGGCTGCTCGAGCTCCGGCTCGAAAATCTCCAGCGGCTCGGCCAGTGTCTCGCCCACGGTCATGCGCGGATCGAGGCTCGCCAACGGATCCTGAAACACGATCTGCAGATCGCGCCGCCGCCGGCGCAGCGCCGCGCCCTGGCAGCGAAGCAGATCCGTACCGCGCCAGCTCACCGTCGCCGCGCACCACCGGCATCAAGCGCAGCAGTGCGCGCGCGAGCGTCGACTTGCCGGATCCCGATTCGCCGACGAGGCCCAGCACTTCGCCCGCGGCGATTTCGAAGCTCACCTCGTCCACCGCCGCACGGCCGTCGAAATCCACGCCGAGCCCGCGCACCTCGAGCAACGGCTCGGTCGAAGTGCTCATGGCGAGAGCGGATGATGGCAGGCGACCTCCGAGAGCTCATCGATGCGCGTCAGCGGGGGCCGCTGTTCGCGGCAGCGATCGCTCACGCGCGGACAGCGCGGCGCAAAGGCGCAGCCCAGGTCCGGCTCGGTGGGGGCCGGTGGCTGTCCCCCGATGCATGGCATGCGCTCGAGACGCGCCCCCCGCAAGCTCGGCGCGCATTGCATCAGGAGCGACGTGTACGGATGCCGCGGCGTGCGCAAGCAGCTCCGCGCGTGGGCGCGCTTTCGACCACCCGGCCGGCGTACATGACCACGATGCGCTCGGCAAGACCGGCCACGACGCCGAGATCATGACTGATGAGTACGATGGAGGTGCCGAATTGCGCGCGCACATCGCGCAGCAGCGTCAGGATCTGCGCCTGCACGGTCACGTCGAGGGCGCTGGTGGGCTCATCGGCGATCACCAGCTCGAGGCTCGCACATCAGGCTCATGGCGATCATCACGCGCTGGCGCATCCCACCGGACAACTCGTGCGGGTATTCGCGCAGTCGGCGCTCGGCATCGGGCACCCGCACGCGCTCGAGCATATCGAGCGCGCTGCGCTGCGCCTCGCGCCAGGTGGCGGCGGCGTGATGCACCCGCACTTCGGCGAGCTGCACGCCGATTTTTACATGCGGAGTGAGCGAGGTCATCGGGTCCTGAAACACCATCGAGAGCCGCGAGCCGCGAATCCGATTGAGCGCGGCCGCGGACAGGCCGAGCAGCTCCTCGCCCTCGAAACGCACGCTCCCCTCGATGCGCGCGTTGCCGGCGAGAAGTCCCATGGCCGCAAGGAACACCTGCGATTTGCCCGAGCCCGATTCACCTACGATCGCGAGGCTCTCGCCCGCGCGCACTTGCAGGGACACGTCGCGAACCGCCGCGATCGATGCGTCGTCGCTCGCGCGGCGGCCGGTGCCGCGGCGGCCGTCGCCGTAGCGCACCTTGAGCCCGTCGATGCGCAAGGTCGGCGCCTCGAGTTCCGGCGCGGCTGCTCATCCGGGTTCCCGCACATCGAAGGCGTCACGCAGTCCGTCGCCGAGGACGTTCAGCGAGACCAGCAAGAGCGCAAGAAAAACACCCGGCGCCAGCAGTATCCAGGGCGCCGCCTCGATCTCCCCCGCGCCTTCGGCGACCAGCGTCCCGAGACTCGCGTGCGGCTCTTGGGTTCCAAGGCCCAGGAAACTCAGGAAACTCTCGACCAGCATGATCTGCGGCACCATGAGTGTTGCATAGACCACGACCGGACCCAGCACGTTGGGAACGATGTGTCTCAAGATGATGCGTGCCGGACTGCCGCCCGAAGCGACTGCCGCTTCGATGAACTCCCGCCGCCGAAGGCTCAGGGTTTGACCGCGCACGATGCGCGCCATGGTAAGCCAGCTGATGGCGACCAAGGAGGCGTAGAGCACGTAGCTGTTCCGGCCGAGGATCACAGTCAGGAAGATCACGAAAAAGACCAGCGGCAATCCGCTCAGGATCTCGATGATGCGCATCATGAGGTAATCCGCGCGTCCCCCCAAGTACCCCGCGATGGCGCCGAAGCCGAGACCGAGCGTGAGGCTCACGGCGCCCGCCACCAGACCCACGGCCATGGAGGTGCGCGCGCCCTCGAAGGTGCGCACGAACAGGTCGCGCCCGAGCCGGTCGGTTCCGAACCAGTGTGCGTGCAGCAGCCCCGGGAGCGGTGGCGATTTGTGACCAGTCGAGCGCGTCGACCGAATTCGGATTCAGCACCGGGGCCGCGAGCGCGAGGACCACCAGGAAGGCGATGATGGCGAGCGCCACCACGGGCGCGGGATTCGCACGCAGTCGCTGAGCGGCCCCGCGCCACAAGGTGCCGGTCATCGCGCGAATCTGACCCGCGGGTCGAGCCAGGCATGCAACAGATCGATGACCAGCCCGATGCCGATCAGCACGCTGGAATACAGAATGACCATGGCGAGCACCAGCGTGTAGTCGCGATTCAGCGCCCCTTGCACCAAATACCGCCCGACGCCCGGCAAGCCGGCAAGCGATTCGACCACGAGCGATCCCGTCATGATGCTGGCGACGGCCGGTGCGAGGTAGCCTGTCACCGGTACGAGGGCCGGACGCAGCGCATGGCGCACGAGAATGGTCCGCAGCGGCAGGCCCTTGGCAACGGCCGTGCGGATGAAGGGACTGCCGAGCGTCTCGAGCATGCCCACCCGGGTCAGCCGTGCGATGTAGGCGAGCGGCGGCAAGGACAGGGCGATGACCGGCAACACCAAATAGCGGAGGGACCCGGGCTCCCAACCGGCAACCGGCAGCCAATGGAGCGCGACACCGAATACGAGGCCGAGCAGCGGCAACACGACGAACGGAGGGACCGCGATTCCGAGCACCGCGAGCGACACCGCTGCGGAGTCCGCCGCGGAGTGCCGATGCAGCGCGGCGAACGTGCCGAGCGGAATACCCACCCCGAGGGCGAGCGCCAACGCGAGGGTGCCGAGCTCGAGCGTCACGGGCAAGCCCTGCGCGATGAGCTCGCTCACGGTGAAATCCTTGTATCGGAAGGAGGGACCGAAATCGCCGTGCAGCACGCCGCGCAAGTAGCGTGCGTATTGCTCCCACACCGGCCGATCCAGCCCATAGGCACGCTGCAAGTTGGCCATGATTTCCGGGGGCAGCGCGCGCTCCTCATCGAAGGGTCCGCCGGGAGCCCAGCGCGTGATGAAGAAGCTCAAGGTGACGATGATGAACAGCGTCGGAATCGCCGCTCCCAGACGCTTGAGAAAATAACGCGGCATTGCTGGCCCGAATCCTAGCCGTTGACCACGAGGTGGACAAGTGCCGGCACGGTCCTTAGAATCTCCGGCTCACCTGTCGAGGTTACATGGAATCCACACGTCCCATACGTGCGCTGATGCGCGGCCTGGATGCGCTGACGGTACTGAATACACGCGACGGCGCAACGGTATCGGAAATCGCCCACGAGATCCGGCTCCCGCGCACCACCGTCTATCGTATTCTCGAGACCCTGTGCAGCGCGGGCTTCGTGTTTCGCGACGAGAGCGACGATCGTTACCGGCTCACGATCATGGTGCGCTCGCTGAGCGAGGGTTTCGACGACGAGGCGTGGGTCTCGCGGATCGCAAAACCCCTCATCGAGGAGCTGGGCCGCGAACTGGTGTGGCCGGTGTCCCTGGCGACGCTCTCCGGCACCACCCTGGTGGTGCGCGAAGCCACCGATCATTCGAGTCCTCTCGCCGTGGATCGCTATTCGGCCGGCCATCGCCTGCCGCTCCTGTCGAGCGCGGGCGGACGGGTGTACTTGAGTTTCAGCCCCCTCGCTGAGCGCGACACGCTTATCGAAATCCTGGCGCGCTCCGGCAAGGAAGAGGACCGCCTGGCGCGCGCGCCGCGCCCTGACCTACAGCGCATACTCGCGGAAATCAAGTCGCAGGGCTACGCGGTCACCTCCCGCACCCGCCGACTGGTCGAGGAAATAAGCTTAAGCGTGCCGGTGATGAGCGGCGAGCGCATACTTTCGTGCCTGACCGTGCGATTCACGGCGACGGCCGTGCCGCTCAAGACGGCGCTCGAGCGCTTCCTGCCGAGGCTCAAAGCGTGCGCGGGTAGGATCAGCCATTCATTCGTTGAAGTTAAGACCGAGGCGCAAAAAGGTGCGCCGGAACGGTCTGCCTAAGGAGCGTTGATGCAGAAGATCATGGTGTGTATGAAGCGCGTGGTCGATTACAACGTACGCGTGCGGGTCAAACCCGACGGCAGCGGGGTCATGCTCGATGGCGTCAAGATGAGCCTCAATCCGTTCGACGAGATTGCGCTCGAGGAGGCTCTGCGCATCAAGGAACGCGTCGGCAACATCGAGGTGTTGGCCGTGAGCATCGGCGTCGCCGACACTCAGCAGCAGCTGCGGACGGCCCTCGCAATGGGCGCCGATCGGGCGATCCTGGTGCAATCCGACACCGCCGTCGAACCGCTGATTGCGGCGCAGACTTTTCTGGCGCTGGTGAAGAAGGAAAACCCGGACCTCGTGCTACTCGGCAAACAGGCGATCGATGACGACGCCAACCAGACCGGGCAGATGCTCGCGGCGATCTGGGATAGACCGCAGGCCACCTATGCCTCGAAGGTCGAGATCAACGGCACCCAGGTGCAGGTGACGCGCGAGGTCGACGCCGGACTCGAGACCATCGAAGTCGACTTGCCGGCCGTCATCACCGTCGACCTGCGACTCAACGAGCCCCGCTATGTGAAGTTGCCCGACATCATGAAGGCCAAGAAAAAGCCGCTCGAGACGGTGTCGCTCGACTCACTCGGTGTCGCCGCCGGACAACTCATCAAGGTCGTGAAAACCGACCCTCCGCCGCAGCGCCAGAAAGGCGTGATGGTGAAGGATGTCGCGGAACTCGTCGACGTGCTCAAAAAGAAGGGTTTGATCTAATGCACAAGATACTCATCGTCGGTGAACACGACGGCAAGACGCTGAATCCCGCGACCGCGAAATGCGTCACGTGCGCGAAAGCCATTCCGGATTCGGAGATCACCATTGCCGTGCTCGGCGCGGATACCGCGGGCGTCGCTACGCAAGCGGCCGCACTGTCCGGTGTGAAATCCGTGTTGCGGGTCGATCGAGCCGAGAACGCGCATCCGCTCGCCGCGACATTCGCGCCGCAGATCGTCGCCCTCGCCGCAGATTTCAGTCATCTGTTCGGTCCTTCGACGAGCTTCGGCAAGGATTTGATGCCGCGCGTGGCGGCGCTGTTGGGCGTGCCCCAGGTCAGCGATCTGATGGCGGTCGAGAGTGCCTATCGCTTTCGCCGGCCGATCTACGCCGGCAATGCCATCGTGACCGTCGAGGCCGATGCGTCGCGCAAACTCGTGGCCACGGTGCGCGTGGCCTCCTTCGAGGCCGCCGGCACGGGCGGCAGCGCCGCGGTCGACTCGAAGAGCCCGGGCGTCGCCCTGCCCTCGCACACTCGCTACATCGGCGCCAAGTCGGGCTCGACCGACCGGCCCGATCTGCAGACCGCGTCCAAGGTGGTTTCGGGCGGCCGCGCCTTAGGGAGCGCGGAGAACTTCAAGCTCCTGTTCAGCTTCGCCGACAAGATCGGCGCGGCGGTCGGCGCGTCACGGGCGGCGGTCGATGCCGGCTACGCGCCCAACGAGATGCAGGTGGGTCAGACGGGCAAGATCATCTCGCCCGAGATGTACATCGCCGTCGGCATCTCCGGCGCGATTCAGCACCTCACCGGCATCAAGGACGCGCGCACCATCGTGGCGATCAACAAGGACGCCGAGGCACCGATTTTCGAGGTGGCCGATGTCGGGCTGGTGGGCGACCTGTTTCAGATCGTCCCGGAGCTCGAAAAACTCGTCGGGACCTAAAGAGGCGCCGGGCCCGGGGTGCCGAGGGCCGTCGCCGCCTCCTCCAAGGCGGTGACGAGCCGATCGGCATGCTCGGGGCGAAACGGCATCGGCGGGCGCAGCTTGAGCACGCTCGCCTCCGGGCCCTCATAGCCGATCAGCACGCGCGCTTCGGCGGCGAGCCAATTGATGATGCGTTTAGCCCCCTGTCGCGGCGTACCCGCGGCGCTCTCCTTGACCTCGAGTCCGAGCAGGAGCCCCGTGCCGCGCACCGCCCCAAACGAGGGATGGCGGCTGGCAAGCGCACTCAGCCGATCGCGCAGATAGCGGCCGGTTTCCAGAGCATTCGCCTGCAATCGCTCCCGCTCGAGTACCTCCAGCACGGCGAGCGCCGCGGAGGCCGCCACGGCATTGCCGCCGAATGTTGAGAAAAAGCCATATTTTTTCTGGAAGGCCTCGACCAGCTCGCGCCTCGCCACCACCACCCCCATCGGGTAGCCGTTGGCCACGGGCTTGCCGAGCGTGACGATGTCGGGCTCGAGACCGCGTCGCTCGAAGCCCCAGAGGTGCGAGCCGCAGCGCCCAAGTCCGTATTGCACCTCGTCGGCGACGATGAGCGCACCCGCCCCGTGCAGCCGCGCCCTGATCCCGGCGCTCCAGAGCGGCGGCGGATCGAAAATGCCGGAGCTCGTGATGGCCGTATCGACGAAGAACGCCGCCGGCGCGTGGCCCCGCTCGGCGAGGATCGCGACGGCGCGATCGACGTCGCGCTGCGCGGCCTCGAGCGCATCGGGCGAGAGCTCATCGTCCCGCGTGAGTCCCAGCGGCGGAGCGGCCAGGGTCACGACTCGGGCATCTCGAGGCTCTCCGGTGCTCGGGGTCAGCGCCGCCACGGCGTCGGTGATGCCGTGGTAGGCGTGCTGCATCACGATGCCGCCGCTCTGGCCGGTCGCGAATTGCGCCAGACGCCAGGCCACATCGTTCGCCTCGCTTCCCGAATTGACGAACATGCAAGCATCGAGATGCGCGGGCAGGGTCGCTAAGAGGCGCTCGGCATACTCGAGAATGCGGGCGTGCAGATAGCGCGTATGCGTCGCGAGCAGCGCCGTTTGCTTCTGGATGGCGGCCACCACAGCGGGGTGCGTGTGGCCGACGTGCGGCACATTGTTGTAGACGTCGAGGTAGGCGAGTCCCCGCGCGTCGTACAGCCAGACCCCGGAGCCGCGCACGATGTGCAGCGGCCGGTCGTAGAAAAGCTCCGCGCCCGCGCCTAACAAGCGATGCCGGCGCGCCAGCGACACCGGTGCCGGGTCCGGCCCCGGGTCGTCCTCGACCGCGCGCCGCCAACTCTCGGTCAATGCCGCGCGGCCAAGCTCTTCCAGACGCGCCATCGAGCGTGCGGTCGATGCGATCGTCGCCTCGAGCACCTGTGCGCCCTGGGCGTCGTGGCGGGCCCTCCAGGCGTGCACCAGAATCGTCGCCGAATGGCGCCCCAGAATCAGGTCGTAAAGCAGCTCCAGTTCGGCAGGCTCGAGCGCGATACGCCGCGCATATCCGGTGAGGAGCGATGTGAGCCGCTGCATCGACACCCGCTCCTCGGCGAGCAGCTCCGACATGGCGACTGCGGGCTCGAGCACCCGCGGGCCGTGCACCATGTCGCCGAAGTCGAGGATGCCGCTGATTCGCTCCGAGCCGGCATCCACCAAGATGTTGTGCGCATGGCAATCGCCGTGAATTGCCTGACAGCGGAGCGAGCGTAAGGCGGGAAGGCGCTCCTTGAGCGCGGCGGCGGCGTTCTGCACGCCTCGCCGCAGGTCGGGCATTTCAATGTACGCGGCATGCTCGATGAGTTCCGGCAGGCGCCTGACGTCCCAGGCGAGGCGCTGCGCTAGCCCTGGGTGGAAGAAGCCCTGCAGAGCCACGTCCAAGCGCGCGAGCGTATCGCCCAGATTCTCGAGAAGTGGCGCGTCCGGCGTGCGGTCCGCGAGCAGTTCGCCCGGCAAATAGCTGATCAAGCAGGTCGCATAGCTCCCCTCGCGTCCGGCGACGGTGCCGATCTCCCCGCCGAGCGCAGTCGGATAGAGGCGCGGAACGGGCAACGTCGGATCCTGCTCGGCCAAGTGCTCGAGCACCCGCAGCTGACAATCGGTCGCCTCCGGGCTCGAGTTGAAATCGAGGATTTTGAGCACGAAGTCACGCCGGTCGGCGGTATGCAGATGGAAATTGCGGTCGCGCTCGCCGGATAGCGAGCGCACGGTCACGCCGAGTCCGTAGGTATCTCGCGCGATGCGCTCGACTTGCGCCTCGCTGAAAACCGGCGGAGAGGTCCGCAGGGCGAGCAAAGCGTCAGCGCGCTAGAGCTGCTTCAAGACGTAATCGGCGGCCGATACCTTGAACTCGCCCGGGGCCTCGACGTCGACGTGCTGCGCGATGCCGTCCTTGACGATGATGGCGAAGCGCTGGCCGCGCGTTCCCATGCCGAAGCCGGAGGCGTTCAATTCCAGGCCGAGCGCCTTGACGTATTCCGCGTTGCCGTCGGCGAGCATCAGGATCTTGTCCGCGACGTTGCTCGACTTGCCCCACGCGTTCATCACGAAAACATCGTTGACCGCCGTGCAGGCGATGGTGTCCACACCCTTCGCCTTGATCTTGTCGGCGAGCTCGACGAAGCCCGGCAAGTGCTTCGCGTCGCAGGTGGGCGTGAACGCCCCGGGCACGGAGAACAACACGACCTTCTTGCCCTTGAAGAGCTCGTCCGTCGTGATTTTCTGCGGACCATCCTGGGTCATGCGAGTGAATTTGCCTTCAGGCATCTTGTCGCCGGCCTTGATCGTCATGGAATTTCTCCTCGAATTTCCAGCTCGTTAGCCCGCCGCCGACATGCCCAGGGTGGCGCCGTACAGCTCCCACACCTTCAACACCCGCGGACTGATATTGGGAACGCTCTTGAGATTCGCGATTGCCTTCTTGGCCTCCGCATAATTCTTGAGCTGCGCATACGCGAGGGCCTGGTACACGTAGGCCTCATCCATGTGCTTGATACTGCCTTTCTGCAATCCCTGAGCAATGGCGTCCGCCGCCTTCTGGTAATCGCCGAATCCGTAATAAACCTCGCCGAGCTTCACGCTGAGTTCGCCGCCCGCACTCTTGCTGGCTTCGGCCTCTTGTTGGGCGAGGCCCTTCTTGTCGGCGTCCGCCCGATCCTGCAGTGCCTTGAGCAAGCGCGTGGTGCGCTCCTTGTGCTCGTCTTTGATGACGCCCGTCGACATCGCTTGGTTGAGCACGGCCGCGGCCTCGCCGGGCAGCGCGGCGTCGCCCAAGAGCTGCGCCATCTCGATGTAATCGGTGTCGGCATTCATGGACTTGGTGTTGTACATGACGCGGTAGATCATCAGCAGGTTGTGATCGTCGCGCTCATCCTGACGCTCCAGGCGCAGGAACGTATTCCAGTACGTCGTTTTGTTCGTGAGCCTGATCAGATCCACCAGCGCGGCATTCCATGCCCGGGTTGTCTCCGGCATCCGATGCGCACTGCAGCTTGAACTGGTAGGTATTTTCCTTGGGCGCCTCGCCGGCCTTCTTCGAGGCGGCCACGGCCTTGTCGGCCCACACGATCGAGTCCTTGCAATCCTTCTGCAAGTAATAGATCTGCGCCATAAGGGCCAAATCATCGGGCGAAGCCGTGCCCGAATCGGCGATTTGCTTGCCGAACTCGACCGCTTTCGCGTATTGCTGGTTCTGCGCGGATATGCGGAACAGCGCCTTGATCTTCTGAGCCTTTTCTTCCGGGCTGTAGAGTCCGGCCTCGAGCGCCGCCTCCCAGTCGGTCTCCGCCTCCTTGTACTTGCCCAGCTTGATCTCGGCGTATCCCTTGAAGTCGTGAATCGTGAATTTGTCGAAGGCCGTGAGGTTGGGCTTGCCTTCCGCGTCGGACAGATTCTTCAACGCCTCCTGCCACTGCTGCGCCTGAATCGCCTTTTGCGCAGCCTGCATCTGCGGGCCGATGGTGTGGCTGATTTGCGGCTTCTCGGCCGCAAACGAGACGGCGGGATACAACGCGACACCTGCGACGAGTGCCAGCGCGGATAGGACGGCCGCCGTCTGTTGCAGTGCTCGCAAGGATCGTTGTGCTTTGTTCTTCATCGATAGAATCATGATCACACCTTCAGATCTGACAAGTTTATTGGGTAGCGGTGAAACAAACGGCGCGTGAACCCGGAGGGAATCGGGTTGACGCGCCGCAATCCCCGCTAGGACCCTATTTCAGAAATAATCGTTGTTGACGAACCCGATCTTCTTCAGGCCCCGATGCTGCAAATCCGCGAGTGTCTGGGCGACGATCTCGTACTTGGCGAATTTGTCGACCGTGATGTGCACCTCGGGCTGCGGATCCTTCGCCGCTTCGAGGTCGCGATGTAGCCCTGCAGCGTCGCGCGATCGACCGGCTGCTTGTTCCACAGCAACGTGCCGTCGAAGTCGATCGACAAGTCGATCACCTCCGGGGGCGTGGGCGGCGGCGGATTCGGTGGTCGGCGGCACGGGTTGTCGATCTTCACCGCATGCGTCTGACTCGGGATCGTGATGATGAAAATGATGAGGAGCACCAACATGACGTCGATCAACGGCGTCATGTTGATATCCGAATAGGACTGGCCTTCGCCGCCCCCGCCTACTGCCATCGCCATGGTGAATCGCTCCTATGTCCCGGGGCCGAAATGATCCGGAGTCGTGATGAACGCGACTTTGCGGATGCCGATCTGCTGCGTGGCCACGAGCACCTGTCCCACGAACTGATAGCGCACGTTGGAATCGCCGCGAATATGCACCTCAGGCTGCGGATCGTCCCGCGCGATGGCGCGCAGATGCGCTTTGAGGTCGTCCGTGCTTGAGAGCTTCTGCGTATTCCAGAAGATGTCGCCTTCCTTGTCGACCGCGATCGTGATGTTCTCGGGCTTGGTCTGAGTCGGCAGATTGGTGGCTTTCGGCAGTTGCACCGGCACCTGTTGAATGATGACGCGAATCGTAATGATGAAGATGATGAGGAGCACCAACATCACGTCCACGAGGGGCGTGACGTTGATGTCCGACATCGCTTCGCCTTCATCATTGCTGCCGATATTCATCGCCATGGCGTTTCCTCAGCGAGCCGCCACAGGCGAGGGCTTGACCACGGGCGGGGGCGTGCCGCCCTTGTCCATGCCGAGACCCATTTTCGCACCGGCGATCAGATAGGCATGCAGCTCGTGAGTGAAGTGGCTGACGCGCTCCTGCACACCCTTGTTGCGACGCAGAAGGATGTTGTAGCCGAGCACCGCGGGCACTGCGACCGCGAGACCGATGGCGGTCATGATCAGCGCCTCGCCGACGGGTCCCGCGACCTTGTCGATCGATGCCTGGCCCGCGACGCCGATCGCGATCAGCGCGTGGTAGATGCCGATGACCGTTCCGAGCAGGCCGACGAACGGCGCTGTCGCACCGACCGAGGCGAGCACGGGCAGGCCGGACTGCATGCGGCTGATCACGGTGTCCGCCGTTCTCTGCAGCGACTCGGTGATCCACTCGCTGGTGCCGATCGCACTCGAGAGCCGGGTCTTGTTCGTCTCGTGATACTCGTACGCCTGCTTGCCGGTCTCGGCGAGCGCGCGGAACGGATTGGAAGTGCCCTTCAGCTTACTGATCGCATCGGTAAGGCTCGAAGAGGACCAGAACTCCTTCTCGGCCGCGATGGCTTGCAGACGGGTGCGGCGCTGGTCAAAGAACTTGGTGATCATGATGAACCATGTCAGGAGCGACATGATCAGCAGGATGACGAGAATCGATCGTGCGATTATGTCGCCATTCGCGATCAGGGCACCAAGGCCATATGGGTTATCAACAGCTGTCTCTTGCATGGACCGATTCCCTCTACATTTAGATTAAGCGTAGTAACAAGCGAGATTCACACTAGATCGAATTCATCAGAGTCGTTTCTATTTCGTGAGCTTCCAGACGATGGGCAATGCGACGGTGGTCTCGACGGGCTTGCCGTC
The DNA here is from genome assembly GCA_963766915.1 of uncultured Gammaproteobacteria bacterium. Lineage (GTDB taxonomy): Bacteria > Pseudomonadota > Gammaproteobacteria > Steroidobacterales > Steroidobacteraceae > Bog-1198. Next base: position 334,913 of record CAVYCL010000020.1, on the reverse strand, counting down.
TTCCGTCGCCGGCTTCATGCGCTGGTCTTTCACGCCTTTCAAGCAGGCCTCGTCGAGGCGCGGAAATCCCGACGATTGCTGAATAGCCGCGTTCGTGATGCGCCCGTCGGCGGCGACCGTCACCGTGACGATGCAGCGGCCTTCTTCATTGGCGCGCTTCGAGGCGTCGGGGTAGTACTCCTCGCCGATGTGCAGCGGATGCTTCGGATCCATCGCGATCGGCGTGCGGGCGTGCTGCACCGGTGCCGGTGCTTGCACGGGCGGCGGCGCTTTTTGCACTTGTGTCGTTTCGGTGATCGCGTTCGTCGCCGGCGCCGCTTGAATGTCGACGAACTCGGGCGGCGGCACGAACGGCTTGACCTCTTCGAGCTTCGGCGGCGGCGGCGGCGGCTTGTCTACGTCTTTGGGCTTGTCGATCTGCGCAATTTCGACCGGCGGAATAATCTTCTGCACCAACTTGCCGGCCAAACCGGTATAGAACGCCCAGACGATGCCGATATGGAGGATGATTACTGCGATGAGCGCCGCGCCACGCGGCCCCGAAAATATAGACGGCTGTTCGTATTTGTACATAAGTCTAGTTCGAGACTTGCCCCTAGCTAGTGCTGACACGCCATGCACGCTGTGTGCATGTTGCCACGCGCTTGAAAAAACGCGCGAGCCGCAGATCGCCCCTAGATTTCTAGAAGCGTCCTTCAATCCCTACGGCAAGTAAAGAGCCTGACACATATCCCGCCCGCACTGCAAGCAGGTTTTGGTGCACTAGCATTACTCACGATCCGTGATCGCGCCCAGCGATGCGCTGCTGACTTGCTTGGCGTACTTCGCCAGCGCGCCGCGGCGCGCATAGGGCTTCGGCGCTGCCCACGCCTTGTGCCGGCGCTTCAACTCGGCCGCGGCGACATGCAGTGTAATTTCACGACGCTCTGCATCAATCGTGATTTCGTCGCCGTTCTTCACCAGCGCGAGCGGACCGCCGAGCGCCGCTTCGGGCGATACGTGGCCGACCACGAAGCCGTGGCTGCCGCCGGAAAACCGCCCGTCGGTGATGAGCGCGACGCTGCCGCCGAGTCCCTTGCCGACGATGGCGCCGGTGGGGCTCAGCATCTCGCGCATCCCCGGGCCGCCTTTCGGACCCTCGTAACGGATAATCACGACATCCCCCGCCTTGACCTTGCCGTCGAGAATTCCAGCGATCGAGCGCCTCCTCGGAGTCGAAGACCCGCGCCCGGCCGGTGAAACGCAGCCCTTCTTTGCCGGTAATTTTTGCAACCGCGCCCTCCGGCGCGAGGTTGCCGTACAGCACGACCAGATGACTGTCCTTCTTTATAGGGTCATCCAGGCTGTGCACGATCTCCTGCCCCGGCGGGTAGGGCGCGACGTCGCGGCAGATTCTCCGCCACGGTGGCGCCGGTGACGGTCAGGCAATCGCCATGCAATAAACCCGCATCGAGCAGCGTTTTCATCAGCGGCCGGATGCCGCCGATCGCCACCAGCTCGGACATCGAATACCGCCCGCTCGGGCGCAGATCGGCGAGCACCGGCACGCGCCGTCCGATCCGCGTGAAATCATCCAGTTGCAATTTGACATTAGCCGACGAGGCGATCGCCAGCAGGTGCAGGACGGCATTGGTCGAGCCGCCGAGGGCGATGCTCACGGTGATCGCGTTCTCGAATGCCTTGCGGGTCATGATGTGGCGCGGGCGAATGCCGCGCTTGATCAGCTCGACCACGGCCGCGCCCGCGCGCGTGGAGTCCGCGCGCTTGTGGTCGGAGACCGCCTCCTGCGCCGAGCTGTTCGGCAGGCTCATGCCGAGCGCCTCGATCGCCGAGGCCATGGTGTTGGCGGTATACATGCCGGCGCAGGAGCCCGGCCCCGGAATCGCCGTCCGCTCGATGAATTTGAGCTCGATGTCGGACACCTTGCCGGCGGCGTGTCCACCCACCGCCTCGAACACCGACACGATGTCGCGCCGGTTGGCACCCGGCCGGATGGTGCCGCCGTACACGAACACCGCCGGCCGATCGAGCCGCGCGAGCGCGATCACGCATCCCGGGATGTTCTTGTCGCAGCCGCCGAAGGCCACCACCCCATCGAATCCTTGGGCGCCGACCACCGTCTCGATCGAGTCGGCGATCACCTCGCGCGACACGAGCGAGTAGCGCATGCCGGGAGTGCCCATTGGCGATGCCGTCCGATACGGTGATGGTGTTGAAGGTCACCGCCTTGGCGCCGGCCGCTTCGACGCCCGGCCGCCGCCAGGCGGGCGAGCTCGTCGATGTGCATGTTGCAGGGCGTGAGATTGCTCCAGGTCGAGGCGATGCCGACCTGCGGCTTCTCGAAATCGGCCTCGCCGAAGCCCACGGCATGCAGCATGGCGCGAGCCGGCGCCTGTTTGACGCCATCGACCACCAGGCGCGAGTACGGCCGGACGTCGACGGCGCCGCGGGTCGTGGATTTCGGTGCGAGTTTTTCTTCGACATAATCAGACCGTCCCGTAGCGTTTCGAGCAAATAACCATAGGTGCCGCGCACCGCCTGCGCCTCCGCGCCCACGCCGCGGCCCGGGCGCTCCTTCGGGTTCCAGGCATAGAGATCGAGGTGCATCCACTCGGTGCCGGCGGAGACGAAGCGCCTCAAGAAGAGTGCGCCGAAAATCGCGCCGGCGAAGCCCGACGAGGACGACGTTATTCAGGTCCGCGATCTTGCTGCCGAGCTCCTCGTCGTAGCCCATCCACAGCGGCATGGGCCATACCGGATCGTGCGCCGCCGCGCAGCAGCGCGCGAGCTCCGCCGTCAGGGCCTCGCTCGTGCCGAACAGCGCGGGCAGCTCCGGCCCTAAAGCCACGCGCGCCGCGCCCGGTCAGGGTCGCGAAATCGATGATGAGATCGGGGCGCTCCGCATCGGCCAGCGCCAACGCATCGCACAACACGAGCCGCCCTTCGGCATCGGTGTTGCCCACCTCGACGCTCAAACCCTTGCGCGTGGCGAGCACATCGCCCGGCCGGTAGGCGTTGCCGGCGATCGAGTTCTCGACGATCGGCACGAGCACCTGCAATTCGGCGCGCAGACCGCGGCTCATCAGCATGTGCGCGAGCGGCCAGCGCGACCGCGGCGCCGCCCATGTCCTTTTTCATCAGCGCCATGCCGGTGCCCGGCTTGATGTCGAGTCCGCCGCTGTCGAAGCACACGCCCTTGCCGATCAGCGCCAGACGCGGCAGTCCCGACGTGCCGCCGCGCGGCGACCAGCGAATCTCCGCAAGACGCGGCGGATCGGCGCTCGCGCGGCCGACCGCGTGAATGGCGGGAAAGTTTGCCTCGAGCAGCTCCTCGCCCACCCATTCACGGTAGTGCGCCTCATGCCGCGCAGCGACATGCGCGTACCACCGCGGCGAGTTTCGAGGGACCCATGTCACCGGCGGGCGTGTTGATCCAATCGCGCGCCCAGCCGAGCGCCTCGCCCGCGAGCGTTGACGTACGCGCAGGTCCGCGTTCTGCGGCGGCTCGAGGGTCGCGAGGCGCTCGGGCTTCGCGGCCCGATAGCGTTCGAAGCGATAGGCGCCGTAGACGAACCCGAGATACAGTTGTGTCGCCTGCGCGGCGCTGAAGTCTTGCGCCAATCGGTAGCGGCGCGGCGGCAGCCGCTCGGGAAGTCCCGAGACATGCCAGAGCGAAAGCTCTCCCTGGCGCTTGCCCAAGCCCGCAATCGCGAACAAGGCGGCGCCGTGAGCGTCCGGCACCAGCAGCACGCGATGTTTCTCGCCCCTGAATTGATGCTCGCCGAGCCACGTGGCGATGGGCGCGGCCTGTGCGTTCTTCCAGCCCTCGATTTCGTCTTCGTACAAAAGCCACAGCGGAAGCGCGGCGCTACCTTCGACGGTCATGGGTTTATCGGTCCTTCGAGACGCGCGGAGTGAAAACGCGCCGGTCCTTGCATGATAAGAGATTCTGTGTTGGTATTTCCGGCTACTTTCACGGAGCCTGCCCATGCGTTTGTACTCTCATAAAGACGTCGACAAGAAAGCCTTGCGCGGAGCGCGCATCGCCGTGCTCGGCTATGGAAGCCAAGGCCGCGCGCACGCGCTCAACCTGCGCGACAGCGGCTACGACGTCGTGGTCGGCGTTCGCAAAGGCGACAGCTGGAACAAGGCGAAGAAGGACGGCCTGAAAGTCGCCGAGCCGGCGGTCGCGGTGCAAGGCGCGAAGCTCGTGGCCATGCTGGTTCCGGACATGACGCAGAAGGCGCTGTATCGCGAACTGAAGTCGCATATCGAGAAAGGCGCGGCGCTGCTGTTCGCGCACGGCTTCAACATTCATTTCGGCCAGATCAAGCCGCGCAAGGATCTCGACGTGGTGCTGATCGCGCCGAAGGGTCCCGGCGATCTCGTGCGCCGCCAGTACCAGCAGGGCCGCGGCGTGCCGTGCCTGATCGCGGTGGCGCAGGATGCCAGCAAGCATGCCAAGGCGATCGCGCTCGCCTATGCCGACGGCATCGGCGGCACGCGCGGCGGCGTGCTCGAGACGACGTTCGCCGAGGAGACCGAGACGGATCTGTTCGGCGAGCAGGCCGTGCTTTGCGGCGGCGCCACGGAACTCGTCGTCAAGGGCTACGAGACGCTGGTCGAGGCCGGCTATCAGCCCGCCGTCGCCTACTACGAGTGCCTGCACGAGCTCAAGCTCATCGTCGATCTGCTGCACGAGGGCGGCATCACCAAGATGCACCGCTTCATCAGCGAGACCGCGAAGTACGGCGATCTGACGCGCGGACCGCGAGTGGTGAACAAGGCGACCAAGAAAGAGATGAAGAAGATTCTCTCCGAGATTCAGGACGGCAAGTTCGCGCGGCAGTGGATTTCCGAGACGAAGCGCGGCCGGCGCAAGTACTCGAAGCTGCTGAAGACCGATCTGAACCATTCCATCGAAAAGGTCGGCGCGAAGCTTCGCGCGCGCATGCCCTGGCTCGAGACCGCCAAGGCCTGACGGACTCGCGATGACGCCGAGCACGCTGTTCGAGAAGATCTGGAAGGCGCACGAGGTCCTGCCGGAGACCGCCGAGACGCCGGCGGTTCTCTACGTCGACCTGCATCTCGTGCACGAGGTGACCTCACCGCAGGCCTTCAGCGTGTTGCGCTCGCTCGGCCTGCCGATGCGTCGCCCGGATCGCACGCTCGCGACCATGGATCATTCCACGCCGACGTTGAGCGATCAGGTGTTCGGCCGGGTCCCCATCAAGGTCGATGCCGCCGCGCGACAGGTACGCCAGCTCGAGGACAACGCGGCAGAGTTCCGCATGGAGCTCTTCGACCTCAAAGATGCGCGGCGCGGCATCGTGCACGTCATCAGTCCGGAGCTCGGCGCGAGCCGGCCCGGTATGACCATCGTCTGCGGCGACAGCCACACGAGCACGCACGGCGCCTTCGGCGCCCTCGCCTTCGGCATCGGCAGCACCGAGGTGGGCCATGTGCTCGCCACGCAGTGCCTCCTGCAGCGCAAGCCGAAGACCTTCGCCGTCAATGTCGAAGGCCGATTGCCGGCGGGAGTCACCGCCAAGGACTTGATCCTCGCCATCATCGGCAAGGTCGGTGTCTCCGGTGGCACGGGCCATGTAATCGAATACCGCGGCTCGACCATACGCGCGCTCTCCATGGAGGAGCGCATGACGGTGTGCAACATGTCCATCGAAGCCGGCGCGCGCGCCGGCATGATCGCGCCCGACGCCGTCACCTACCAATACCTGCAAGGTCGCCCGCGCGCCCCCGCCGGGCGGGACTGGGACTTGGCGCTCGCGCGCTGGGCCGAACTCAAGAGCGATGCGGGCGCTCAATTCGACCGCTCGGTCGACATCGACGCCGCCGCGATCGAGCCGATGATCACTTACGGCACGAATCCCGGCATGGTGGTGCCGATCACGGCGATCCATCCCGGACTCCGCGGGCGATGCGGTCGCCGACAAGGCGCTCCTTTACATGGGATTCCGCGGTGGCGATGCCATGCTCGGAAAGCCCGTCAACACCGTGTTCATCGGCAGCTGCACCAACGGACGGCTCGAGGATTTGCACGCCGCCGCCAAGGTCTTGAAGGGCCGCACGGTGGCCGCGGGCGTGCACCTTCTCATCGTTCCGGGCTCGCAGCAGGTCAAGCGCGATGCGGAGGCGGCCGGCCTTGCCGAGATATTCAAGGCGGCGGGTGCCGATTGGCGCGAATCCGGCTGCTCGATGTGCCTGGGGATGAACGGCGACACGGTGGCGGCGGGCCAATATTCCCTCAGCACGAGCAACCGCAATTTCGAAGGCCGGCAAGGCGCGGGCGCGCGCACGCTGCTGGCGAGCCCCTTGACGGCGGCGGCGAGCGCCGTACGCGGCCGCATCACCGACCCGCGCGAGATGTTGTGATGCAACCGGAGCGATTGTCATGCAACCGATGAGGAGCGTGCGCTCTAAAACCGTGGTGCTGCCCCTCACCAACGTGGATACCGACCAGATCATCCCCGCGCGCTTCTTGACGACCACGACCAAGGAAGGCCTGGGACGCCAATTATTCAGCGACTGGCGCTACCGCGCCGACGGCACGCCGAACCCCGATTTCGTCCTGAATCGCCCGGAGGCGCAGGGCTGCGAGGTGCTGGTGGCGGGGCGCAATTTCGGCTGCGGTTCCTCGCGGGAGCACGCGCCGTGGGCGCTCGTCGATTACGGCATCCGCGCGGTGATCAGCACCGAGATCGCGGACATCTTCCGCGGCAACGCCTTGAAGAACGGGCTGTTGCCGGTGACCGTGGATGAGAGCACTGCTGCCTGGCTGCTGGCGCATCCGGGCGCGGCGGTGACCATCGACCTCGAGACGAAGCGCCTCGAATTGCCGACCGGCCTTTCGGTCGAATTTCCCATCGAGGCGTTCGCGCGCCACTGCCTGCTGCATGGGGTCGATGAGCTCGGCTTTCTGCGCGGCAAGCTGCCCGAGATCGAGCGCTACGAATCGACCCACGCGGCTCCTTGATGCAAGCGCTTATCGCGGTCACCGCCGGCGACGGCATCGGCACCGAAGTCACCGCCGAGGCGGTGCGTGTACTCGAGCGGATCGGTGCGCGCTGCGGCCATGCGTTGCGGTTCGAATCCGCGCTGCTCGGCGGAGCCGCCATCGATGCCACCGGCGAGCCGCTGCCGGAGAGCACGCTCGCGCTATGTCGGCGCGCCGATGCGGTGCTGCTCGGCGCGGTCGGCGGGCCGAAGTGGTCCGACCCGAACGCCAAGGTACGGCCCGAACAGGGACTCTTGCAGCTGCGCAAGGCGCTGGGCCTGTTCGCGAACTTACGCCCCGTCGCGCCCCACCCCGCCTTTCTCGATGCCTCGCCGATCAAGGCGGAGCTATTGCGCGATGTCGACATCATGGTGGTACGCGAGCTCACCGGCGGCATCTATTTCGGCGAGAAGCAACGCACCGCCACCGAGGCCTTCGATGTCTGCCGCTACAGCGTCGTCGAGATCGAGCGCGTGGTGCGCGTCGCCGCCCGGCTCGCCCGCGGCCGGCGCGGCAAGCTCACCTCCGTCGACAAAGCCAACGTGCTCGAAACCTCGCGGCTGTGGCGCTCGGTCGTCGAACGCATCCTGCCGAGCGAGTTTCCCGACGTGAGCTACGAGCACATGCTGGTGGACTCCGCGGCGATGCATCTTCTGAAGCGCCCGAGCGATTTCGACGTGATCGTCACCGAGAACATGTTCGGCGACATCCTCACCGATGAGGCCTCGATGCTGGCAGGTTCGATGGGCCTCCTGCCTTCGGCCTCGCTGGGCGCCTCCCTGGGCAGCCGAACGGCCGCGGCAGCGTCCGGCGGTATCTTCGAACCCATTCACGGGTCGGCGCCCGACATCGCCGGGCGCGGCATCGCCAATCCTTATGCCGCCATCCTGAGCGCGGCGCTCTTGCTGCGCTATGCGCTCGGCCTCGAGGCCGAGGCGCGCCTGGTCGAGTCCGCCGTTTCGCAGGCGATCGATGCCGGCGCGCTGACCGCGGACTTAGCGCCCCGAGGCGCGGCTTCGGTTACGACCCGTGACGCCGGAGCGGCAGTTCTGGCCGGACTTTAGCCGCGCGCGCCAAGCCGGCAGTCAGGTCCGCCACCAGGTCTCCCGCATCCTCGATACCGACCGAGATCCGCAGCAAACCGGGACCGATACCGGCCTTCAACCGCGCAGACTCCTCCATACCGGCATGCGTCATCGTGGCCGGATGCGAGACCAGGCTCTCCACGCCCCCCAAGCGATTCGGCGAGCGTGAAGCACTCGAGTCCCTCGAGGAATGCCGCCACCGCCGCCTCGCCCCCCTCGAGCTCGAAGCTCAGCATCGCGCCGAAACTCGATTGCTGGCGCCGCGCAATGTCGTGCCCCGGATGATCGGCGAGACCGGGATAGAACACCTGCCGCACCGCCGGGTGATGCCGCAGGCACTCGACCACCTCCGCCGCATTCGCCGCGTGAACCGCCATGCGTGCGTGCAACGTCCGCAGGCCGCGCAAGCTCAGAAAACTATCGAACGGGGAGCCGGTGACACCGATGGCGTTCGCCCACCAGGCGAGGTTCTGCGCGAGTTCGGCCGTGGCCGCGATGACGGCGCCGCCCACCACATCGCTGTGGCCGTTCAGATATTTGGTGGTCGAATGCACGACCAAGTCCGCGCCGAGCGCGAGCGGTTGTTGCCAGAGGGGCGACAGAAAGGTGTTGTCCGCCGCCACCAGCGCGCCCGCGGCGTGGGCCGCCTCGGCGATTGACTGGATGTCGACCACGCGCACGAGCGGATTGCTCGGGGTCTCGATCCACACGAGCTCGGGCCTCGATGCGAGCGCCGCGGACAACGCGTCGGCGTCGCTCTGATCGACGAAATCCGCCACCAACTTGCCTTGCGCATGCAGCGCCGCCAGCAATCGATACGTGCCGCCATAGCAATCGTGCGGCGCCAGGATGCGTGCGCCCTGCGGCAGCGTCGCGAGCACGAGCGTGATCGCCGCGAGCCCGGTACAGGTCACCACCCCGCCGGCGCCGCCCTCGAGATCGGCGAGCGCCGTGGCGAGTTGATCGCGCGTCGGGTTGCCCGAGCGCGAATAGTCGTACTTGCGCGGCTTGCGATAAGCCTCGAAGGCGAAGTTCGACGACAAGTAAATCGGCGGTACCACGGAACCGTGCTGCGCGTCCGATTCGAGGCCCGCGCGCACCGAGCGCGTGGACAGTGCTTTGCGGGGTTTTTCTTTACTCATAGGACGGGCTCCGAAACTGCGCGTTTGACGATCGGCGTCAGCGCCGCACCCTCTTTCAGGAATGCGTCGTGGCCGAAGATGGAATTGATCTCGATGAGCTGGCGGGGGCCGTTCAGCCGCGCCGCGAGGCCCTGCATGTCCTGGAACGGAACCAGCTGATCCTCGCGCACGGCAATGAGCGTCGCGGGCGTACGTACGCGCGTCGCGTCCACGCGATGCAGATCGATCGACTCGCTCAGCGCGAGAAAAGTCTCGGCCCGGTACTTCTGCACGTAGTCATCGCCGCGGGCGAACAAATAATCCTCAACGGGGAATCTGAAGCCGTGAGCCTCACGTTGCGGAGCCCCGCCGAAGCGCAGCTCGAACTCCACCGCGCTCCGGTAGGTCGCCATGGCGAGCGCGCGCGCGAGCTTCAAGCCTGAAGGCCCATCGCCGCGGGCAATGGCTTCGCGGACGATTTGGCGCTGCACACTGCGCCACGCGGTCGACAGCACCTGGGCTTTATCTGCCGCGCTCAGCATCACGATGCGGCCGACGCGCTCCGCATAGGCTTCGGCGAAGCACAGCGCCACCATGCCGCCGTAGGAGGCGCCGACGATGGCATGCAATGACTTGAGCCCGAGGTGCTCGACGATGCGGTACAAGGCATGCGCCTGATCGTACGAGCTCAAGGGTGGGAACCTGCCGCCGGGTTCGGGCGCCGAGCTGCCGCCGCGACCGCCCAGATAGTCGATGCCGAGAACGCAATACTGCGTCGTATCGATCGCATGGCCGGCGCCGACCAACTCGGGCCACCAGCCTTCCTTGCCGTTTAACATGCGATGCGCCGAAATCCCGCCGAGCACCGCGACGACCGGGGCATCGGCGGGTCCGATCAAGCGAAAAGCAATGTGCGCATCCGGCAGTTCGTCCCCATAGTGCAGCCGCCAGGGCCGTGGCAACGCCAGGACCTCGTCGCGCACCGTGGGCTCGGCAACGGCGCGAATGGGCGTGCCCTTGGCTGCGCTCTTCGGCTGCGCAGCTCGTTTCGGCTTGTCGGGATTTTGACTCGGCACCTAACACTCCTCCAAAGGTTGACATAACCCCTGGGGAGCGGTGCAACGCGCTCGGCTGTTGATACGCCAAGCGCTACAACTCGCCGCCCATCTATCGACGCTGACGCACTGAATGGCCGGCAGCTCCGCAGGAGTTGGCACCGTTCCTGGAGGTCCCTGCGGACCTTCAGGTGGTTGCCCCGGCTTCTAAGGGCCTTTCCCTCAGCCGGTCTAGATAGGCCCGCAAATGGTATCAGGCACGGCGCGCGCGTCAAGCAACTTTGCTGCTTGCACGGATCGGCCTCATGTACTAACGTACTATCACATTAGTACATTGTTACAGGTCGAAGCGACTCGTGAAAACCAACCGTCCAGTGACCCAGCGGCAGGAACAGCAGCACGAGCGTGCGCTTTTCACCGCGATTCTTGCGCTGCGCAGCGTCGAGGAATGCCGCAGCTTCTTTCGCGACCTGTGCACGCCCACGGAGCTTCAGGCGATGGCGGATCGCTGGTCCGTGGTCGAGCTGCTCGAGCGCGGCATGCCGTACCGCGATATCCATAAGCAAACCGGCGTGAGTGTGACCACCATCGGCCGCGTCGCACGCTACTTGCAGTCGGGCAACGGCGGCTATCGCGCGGTGACCGATCGGCTGAAGGCGCACGCGTGAGCGAAGGAGGTCCCGTGCGACTCAAGATCGCCGTGCAAAAGAGCGGCCGTCTGACCGAGGCCTCGCTCGACCTGTTGTCGCGATGCGGGCTGAAGTACACGCGCGGCAAGGACCAGCTCATGTGCTACGGCGAGAATATGCCGCTCGACGTGCTGTTCGTGCGCGATGACGACATTCCGGATCTCGTGCAGGAAGACGTCTGCGACTTAGGGATTGTCGGCTTGAATGTGGTGGAGGAGAAGCGGCTGGCCTTTCGCGCGAGGAGTCTTGCGCCCCTGTTCGAGACGGTGCAACCGCTCGATTTTGGACGCTGCAAATTGTGCGTCGCGGTGCCCGACGGGTTCGTGTACCGCGGAGCCGAGTCGCTGGCGGGCAAGCGCATCGCGACCACCTATCCGTACATTCTCGGGCGCTTCCTTACCGAGCGCGGCATTCGGGCCGAGGTCGTGGTGCTGTCCGGATCGGTCGAGATCGCCCCGCGGCTCGGGCGCGCGGACGTGATCTGCGATCTCGTCTCGACCGGCTCGACCCTCGCGGCCAATCATCTGCGCGAGGCCGAGGTCGTGCTCGAGAGCCATGCGGTGCTCATCCGCACACCCGTTCCCATCCCGGCCGAGAAGCGCGACTGGACGCGGCGCTTGCTGATGCGCGTCGACGGCGTCGAGCAAGTGCGGGGCAGCAAGTACATCATGCTGCACGCGCCGCGCGGGGCGTTACCCGCGATCGCGAAGCTGTTGCCCGGGAGCGAAGCGCCGACGGTCATTCCTCTGGAGGGCCTGGGGGACCGGGTGGCCGTCCATGCCGTGTGCCGCGAGAGCGTGTTCTGGGAAACTCTCGAGCAGTTGAAAAGTGCCGGCGCGAGTTCGGTGCTGGTGCTGCCCGTCGAAAAGATGTTGGCGTAGGGCCGCATGCGCGTGCTCGATTGGACCACGCTCTCGCCCGCCGAACGCTCGGCCGCTCTCGAGCGGCCGGCTCAGCGTGATGCCGCACGCATCGCGCGCGAGGCCGCCCTACTCGTCGCGGCGGTGCGCCGCGGCGGCGATGCCGTGCTGCTCGATCTCACCGAACGGTTCGACGGCGTACGCTTAGGCTCGTTGCAAGTCTCGGAGGCGGAATTCGATGCCGCCGATCGGAGCTTGAGCGCCGCCCAGCATCGGGCCCTCGAGGTCGCCATCGGTACGGTGCGCACCTTTCATGCCGCCCAGTCACGCGAGCCGCTGTCCATCGAAACGGCTCCGGGCGTACGCTGCGAGCGGCTGAATGTGCCGGTGCGTGCGGTCGGCCTGTACGTGCCCGCAGGCTCGGCGCCTCTGCCCTCCACCGCCATCATGCTGGCAGTGCCTGCCGCGATCGCGGGCTGTCCCCAGCGCATCATGTGCACGCCGCCCGACCGCCGCGGCGCGGCGAGTGCGGCGGTCCTCGTGGCGGCACGCAAGGCCGGCGTGCACCGCGTCTTCAAGGCCGGCGGTGCGCAGGCCATCGCGGCGATGGCCTATGGCACGGACTCGATACCCAAATGCGACAAGCTGTACGGCCCGGGCAATGCCTGGGTGACGGCCGCGAAGCTCTGTGTCGCGGGCGATGCCGCCGGAGCCGCCGCGGACCTTCCGGCGGGCGTCACCGAGGTGATGGTGATCGCCGATGAAAGCGCGCGCGCCGACTTCGTGGCCGCGGACCTGCTCGCCCAAGCCGAGCACGGTGCCGAAGCCCAGGCGATTCTCGTGACGCCCTGTCGCTCGCTCGTCGCAGCCGTCGAGCAGGAAATCCTCGCGCAGATGCAGAAGCTCTCGCGGCGCGAGATCCTCGAGAACTCGGTGCGCGAGATGCGGCTCATCCATGTCGATAGTCTCGAGGGCGCCCTCGACATCGCGAACCAATATGCCCCCGAGCACCTCATTTTGCAGGTGCGCGAGCCGCGGCGCTGGCTGGCCCGGGTCGAGGCGGCGGGCGCCGTGTTCCTGGGCGCCTGGTCGCCGGAGCCGATCGGCGACTATTGCGGCGGTCCGAATCACACGCTGCCGACTTACGGCTACGCACGCGCCTACAGCGGCCTGTCGCTCGAGGATTTTCAAAAGCGTATCACCGTGCAAGAGCTCACCCCGGCGGGCTTGCAGGGCCTCGGCGACACCGCCTGCACCTTGGCGGCGCTCGAAGGCCTGGACGCTCACGCCGCGGCGGTGAACATCCGATTGGCCGCGCTCGCGGAGCACGCGCCATGAATCCCGTGCTGGCGCTCGCGCGACCCGAGATCCTGCACTTGCAGCCGTACTCACACGCGGCGTGGCAACCCTCGCTCACGCGCCTGCATGCCAACGAGGCCCCCTGGCGGCCACCCGGCGATAGCACCGCGGCGGGCCTCAACCGCTATCCGGAGCCGCAGCCGAAGGCGCTCGTCGCCCGCTTGGCCGCGCTCTACGGTGTGCCGGCCGACATGCTGCTGGTCGGACGCGGGAGCGATGAGGCCATCGACCTGCTGTCGCGCATCTTCTTGCGCGCCGGCATGGATGCCATCCTGCAAAGCCCGCCGACCTTCGGCATGTACCGGGTGGCCGCCCACATTCAGGGCGCGCAAGTCATCGACGTACCGTTGGAACGCGACCGCGGCTGGAGCCTCGATCCCGGCCGCCTGCTCGCGGCGTGGCGTCCCTCCATGAAAATCGTGTATCTGTGCTCGCCCAACAATCCCACCGCCAATGCGTTCGACCTGGACGCGATCGAGGCGGTCTGTAGCGCCCTCGACGGCAAGGCCATCGTCGCGATCGATGAGGCCTACATCGAATGGTCCGGCCGGCGGAGCCTCGCCGCGTGGCTGGAGCGATTCTCCACCTTAGCCGTGCTGCGCACGCTGTCCAAGGCGCACGCGCTCGCGGGCGCGCGCATCGGTGCACTGCTCGCCCGTCCCGAGCTCATCGAAGTCGCGCGGCGCGTCATTCCGCCCTACTCGCTCGCCCAGCCCACCATCGAAGCCGCGCTCCGCGCCCTCGAGCCCGATGCGCTCGGAGAGGCCCGTGTGCGCATCGATGCGCTGCTCTCGGAGCGGGACTACTTGCGCTCGCGCCTGGAGAGATTGCCGCTGGTCGCGAAGGTGTGGCCGAGCGATGCGAATTTTCTCTTGGTGGACAGCGCCGATGCCGATCGCTTCCTGCGCTCGAGCCGGGCCGGCGGGACGCTGGTGCGCGATTTGCGCGCAAACCCGGCGCTGCCGAGCGCGCTTCGGGTCTCGGTCGGCACGCGCGCCGAGAACGATGCGCTGATCGAAAGCCTGGAGGCCGCATGAAACGAGTGTTTGTTCGTCGACCGCGACGGCACGCTCATCGAGGAGCCTGCCGACGAGCGCGTCGACCGGCTGGAGAAAATCCGCCTACTGCCGGATGTCATCCCCGCCCTGCTCGCCTTGAAGCGGGCGGGCTTGAGTCTGGTGATGGTCACGAACCAGGACGGGCTCGGCACAGCCGGCGCTGCCTCAAGAGGCTTTCGATCAAGCCCACGAGTTCACGCTCGAGCTGTTCGCCTCGCAGGGCATCGAGTTCGAGGCGGTGTTCATCTGCCCGCATTTCCTGCACGAAGCCTGCGGATGCCGCAAACCGAAGCTCGGCATGATCGATGAATACCTGAAGAACCATCCAATCGATACCGCACGCAGCTTCATGGTGGGAGATCGGGACACGGATCTCGAGTTCGCGCGCAACTTAGGGATCGAAGGACTGCGCGTGCGGGTCGACGGCCCGACGGCAGAGAGTTGGCCCGCGATCGCGGAGCGCATCTTGGGTGCGGCGCGGCGCGCGCGAACCGAACGCAAGACCCGCGAGACGCACATCGTGGTCGATGTCGACTTATCGCGCGAGGGTCCGAGCCGCATCGCCACGGGCCTAGGCTTCTTCGATCACATGCTCGAGCAGATCGCAAAGCACGGCGGCTTCGCGCTCACGCTCGAGGCCTGCGGGGATCTGCACATCGATGAGCATCACACCGTCGAGGATTGCGCGCTCGCCTTGGGCGCGGCATTGCGCGAGGCACTCGGCGATAAGAGCGGCATCGGCCGCTACGGCTTCGTGCTCGCGATGGACGAGGCCGAGGCACAGGTGGCGCTCGATCTGTCGGGCCGTGCTTTCTTTGTGTGGGAGGGGCGCTTCAACCGCGAGCGAATCGGGGAACTGCCGACGGAGCTCGTGCCGCATTTCTTCCGGTCGCTGTCCGATGCGCTCGGTGCGACGCTGCACCTGCGCGTGAGCGGCGAGAATTCGCATCACATGGTCGAGTCCTGCTTCAAGGGCGTGGGCCGGGCGCTGCGGCAGGCCATCCGCCGCGACGGCAGCGAGCTGCCGAGCACCAAGGGAACCCTGTGAGCGATCTCGACATCGTCATCGTCGCGAGCGGCGGCGCCAACATCGCCTCGCTCCAGTTCGCCCTCGAGCGGCTCGAGGTCGCGGCAGAGGTGTCCTCAGATCCCCGCCGCATTCGCGACGCGAGCCACGTCATCCTGCCCGGCGTGGGCGCTGCGCTCGACGCCATGACCCGTCTGCGATCGAGCGCTCTCGATAGCCTGATCCCCTCGCTCACCCAGCCGGTGCTCGGTATCTGTCTCGGCATGCAGCTCCTGCACGAGTCGTCCGCCGAAGGCCCCACCGAGTGCTTGGGGGTGATCCCCGGGGCGACGGTCCGGCTCGCCGACGCGCCCGGTCGGCCCGTTCCGCACATGGGCTGGAACACCCTCGACATCGAGCGGCCGTCGCCCCTGCTCGAAGGCCTCGGCGCGCACGAGCATGCCTACTTCGTGCACAGCTACGCGGTGCTCGAGAGCTGTGCCACCATCGCCCGTTGCCGCTACGGCGCGCCGTTCAGCGCCTGCGTCGCCTGGCGCAATTTCTACGGCGTGCAATTTCACCCGGAGCGCTCCGCCGCCGCCGGTGCGCGCGTGCTGCGCAATTTTCATCGGCCTTCACTGAAGCGCACTCGCGATGCGTCTGCTCCCCGCCATCGACTTGAAGGACGGCCGCTGCGTACGCCTGTTGCGAGGCGACTTCGCGCAGGAGACGGCGTATTCGACGGCGCCGCTCGAGCTTGCGCGCAAGTTCGAGGCGATGGGCGCGGATTGGCTGCATGTCGTCGACCTCGACGGCGCGCGCGAAGGCCGCGTCGATCCGGCAACCGCGCGCTGATCGCGCAGCTCGCCGGCGCATCGAGATTGAAACTGCAGGTGGGCGGCGGCCTGCGCACGCGCGCCGATGTGCAACGCGTGCTCGACGCCGGCGCTGCGCGGGCGGTCGTCGGCAGCGCAGCGCTTTCGGATCCGGCGGCGGTGCGCGGCTGGATCGAGGATTTCGGCAGCGAGCGCATCGCGCTCGCCTTCGACGTGCGCCTCGATGCGGACGGCACCCCGTGCATCGCCACCCACGGCTGGCAACGGCAATCGAGCTGCCCGCTGTGGGAAGCCCTGGCGGCATTTTCGAACTCCCCCCTGGCGCACGTGCTCTGCACCGACGTCGCACAAGACGGCGCCCTGTCGGGCCCGAATGTGGCCCTGTACGCAGAGGCCGCGCGGCGGTTCCCCGGCATCGCCTGGCAGGCCTCGGGCGGCATACGCGATGCCGCGGATCTCAAGGCGCTCGCGGCGTGCGGCGCCGCCGCCGCCATCAGCGGCAAGGCGTTGCTCGAAGAGCTCATTCCCGTCGAGGAGCTGCGGCCATTCTTGCCAAACGCATAATCCCCTGCCTCGACGTGCGCGACGGCCAGGTGGTCAAGGGCGTGCGCTTTCGCGAGCACCGCATCGTCGGTGAGATCATGGAGCTGGCGCTGCGCTACCGCGACGCGGGTGCCGACGAGCTCGTGTTCTACGACATCACGGCCAGTCCCGACGGACGCTCGGTGGAGCGGCGCTGGGTCGAGCGCGTCGCACGGATTCTGGATATTCCGTTCTGCGTCGCCGGCGGCATCCGCAGCGTCGCGGATGCCGAGGAAGTGCTCGGCTCGGGCGCGGAAAAAGTCTCCGTCAACTCGCCGGCACTCGAGCGCCCGGAGTTGATCGATGCGCTCAGCCGGCGCTTCGGCAGCCAATGCGTGGTGGTCGGCATCGACAGCCAAACCCTCGGCGCCGAGTATCGAGTCCAGCAATTCACCGGCGATGCGCGACGAGCTTGCGATGCCGGACGCACCACTTTAGATTGGGTTGCCGAGGCGCAGGGCCGCGGCGCCGGTGAAATCGTCGTCAACTGCATGGCAAGCGACGGCGTGCGCCGGGGCTACGACCTCGAGCAGTTGCGCGCAGTGCGGCGCGTTTGCCGGGTACCGATGGTGGCGTCGGGTGGCGCGGGCTCGATCGGGGATTTTTCACGGGTGTTTCGCGAGTCCGACGCCGATGCGGCGCTGGCGGCGAGTGTCTTCCATTCCGGCGACATCGCCATTCCCGAGCTCAAGCGGGCGCTCCGCGCGGATGGCATCGAGGTGAGAACGTGAGCGGCCTGGACGCACTCGACTGGGACAAGGGTCAGGGATTGTTACCCGCGATCGTGCAGCACGCGATCGACGGTTCGGTGCTCATGCTCGGCTACATGAACCGCGCGGCGCTCGCCGCGACGCAGGCGAGCGGTCGAGTCACCTTTTTCAGCCGCAGCAAGCAGCGGCTTTGGACCAAAGGCGAGACTTCGGGCCATTTCCTCACGGTGCGCGCCATCGCCGCCGATTGCGACGGCGACGCGCTCTTGATCCTCGCCGAGCCCGCTGGGTCCCGTCTGCCACTTTGGCACACCCACCTGTTTCGGCGCAGACGCCCCCGAGACGGCGGCGCAACCCTACGGCTTTCTCGGCGTGCTGACGCGGACCCTCCGCCAGCGTATCGACGCCCGGCGTGGCGACGCCGCGCGCCCGCCGACGGGCAGTTACACGGTGAAACTGCTCGATGAGGGCCCGCAACGCATCGCACAGAAAGTGGGCGAGGAAGGGCTCGAGCTCGCGCTCGCGAGCGTCGCTCAGGGCGAGACCCAAGTGATCGAGGAGGCTGCGGATCTCCTGTACCACGTCGCGCTGCTGCTCGAAGCGAAGGGGTTGTCGCTGGCACGGGTCGTGACCGAGCTTGAAGCGCGCGGGAACCGCGGGGGATGATCTCGCGAGCAGAGGATTCCGGACCCAGTCTGCGGCTCGTGATCGAGAAGGCCGCGCGTCAGCTGCACGTCTATCTCGGGACGCGTCTTGAGGAAAGCCATTCCGTGGCGCTCGGCAGGAACTGGGCGGCAGACAAAGCGGTCGAGGGCGATGAGGCGACGCCGGTCGGTGAGTTCTACGTCTGCAGCAAGAACCCGCGCAGCAAGTTCTTCTTATCCCTGTGCCTGAGTTATCCGAATGCGGAGGACGCCGAGCGCGGACTCGCCGCCGGGCTCATCAGCCCCGAGGAGCACCGCGACATCCTCGCGGCGGTGCGCGAGAAGCGGCTGCCGCCGCAACACACGCGGCTCGGCGGTGAAATCTACATTCATGGACAGGATCCCCGCGCGCGACTCGGGGCGCCCAAGGATTGGACGCGCGGGTGTATCGCGCTCGAGAACGAGGCGATGCGGGGCCTTTACGAGCGAATCGCGCTCGGAACGCCGGTGCTCATCCGCGACTGACTTTGGTTCAGGGCGTGGCGCTGCGGCGATTGCGCCTGATGGCCACGACGGCGATGGCGAGCCATACGACGTTGAGGCCCGCCGACGGCCACGCGCCGTTCCAGCCGCTGTTGACGCCCAAGCCGATCGCCCCAACGACGTTCATTCCTTGATAGAGCGCCGAGCGTGGCGGCAACTTGCCGGAAGAGACCAGCGCATAAGAGCCCAAGACCAACACGGTACCGGTCCAGCCGGCGATGTCGATGAATGTTTTAAACTGCAACTCAACCTGCCTCGAGCGCTGCCGCGGACTCCGGCTGCACTATTCCGGTGCCGCGCAGAGCGCGCACCGCGCCGATTGAATGCGCCGCAGGTCCTTCACGGGATCGCCCTTATAGCATATCGCGCCGGCTCCTTTGAGTGCCGGCGCATGCTACGCTTTCGACCGTTGCCGCCACGGATTCGCCACCATGACGATCTCTCACGCCGAAGTGAAACGTTACCCCGACGCCGCCGCGCTCGCCCACGGGCTCGCCGCTGATATCGCCGCGAATCTCTCGCAGGCCATCGCGCAACGCGGGCTTGCCAGCCTGGTGGTTTCCGGCGGCAATTCGCCGGTGCAGCTGTTCCAGGCGCTTCGCACCCGGCCGCTCGACTGGAGCCGCGTCTGCGTCGCACTCGCCGACGAACGCTGGGTTCCGCCCACGGAGGCCGGCAGCAACGAGAAGCTGGTCCGTGACAATCTGTTGCGCGATGCCGCCGCCGCCGCGCGCTTCGCGGGACTTAAGAACGCGGCGCCCTCGCCGGATTTGGGTGCGGGAGCGGCTTGGGAGACGTTTGCAGGCGTGCCGCGGCCGTTTGATGTCACGGTGCTCGGCATGGGCGATGACGGCCATACCGCCTCGCTCTTCCCGGGTTCACCGAACTTGGCCCAAGCGCTCGATACGAGCGCTGCGCCGGGTTGTATCGGCATGCGCGCGCCGACCGCGCCCCAGGCGCGCCTCAGCCTGAATCTGTCCGCACTCGTGGGCTCGCGGCTCATATACATCCTCCTCATCGGCGATGCCAAGCTAAAGACCTTCACCGCGGCCAGCGGTCCGGGCCCGATCGAGGACATGCCGGTGCGCGCGGTGCTGCGCCAAGACCGCACACCCGTCGAGGTGGTGTGGGCACCATGACGGAGGCCAAGGACGAGCGCACCGCCCTCGACAAGGAGGCCATAAAAAACTCCTTCCTAGACGATCTCTTCTACATGCAAGGCAAGTTCGCGGCGCTTGCCACCCGCAACGACTACTACATGGCGCTCGCCTACGCCGTGCGCGATAGGATGCTGCAACGCTGGATCAGCACCGCGGCAACTTACACCCGCGAAGCCTCGCGCACCGTTGCCTATCTGTCCGCCGAATTTCTCATGGGGCCGCATCTCGGCAACAACCTGTTGAACCTCGGTATCACCGATACGGTGAGAAAGGGCATGACCGAGCTCGGCCTGAATCTCGAGGATCTGTTGCGCCAAGAGGAGGAACCCGGACTCGGCAGCGGCGGCCTCGGGCGTCTGGCGGCGTGCTTCATCGATTCGCTCGCGACGCTCGAGATTCCCTCGCTCGGCTACGGCATCCGCTACGAGTTCGGCATCTTCCAGCAGCAAATCGTCGACGGCTGGCAAATCGAAAAGACCGACAAGTGGCTGCGCTTCGGCAATCCGTGGGAGCTCGCGCGCCCTGAATGGGCCGTGAGCGTGAAGTTCGGCGGCACCACCGAGCACTACCTCGACGATCGGGAAGTCCCACGCGTGCGCTGGATGCCGCACAAGATCGTGCATGGCGTGCCCTATGACACGCTGATTTTGGGCTATCGCACCAATACCGCCAACACCTTGCGCCTGTGGAGCGCCGAGGCGCCCGAGTCCTTCGATTTCGCGGCCTTTAACAGCGGCGACTATTACGGTGCGGTCAACCAGAAGGTCACCTCGGAGAACCTGAGCAAGGTGCTCTATCCGAACGACGAGCAATTGCGCGGCAAGGAGCTGCGGCTCGAGCAGCAGTATTTCTTCGTGTCGTGCTCCATCCAGGACATGTTTCGCATCGTCCGCACGCAAGGGGTCCCGCTCGAGCAGTTCCACGAGAAGTTCGCCGTGCAGCTCAACGACACGCACCCGGCCATTGCCATCGCCGAGCTCATGCGCCTCTTGATCGACGACTACGCCGTGCCTTGGCCCGAGGCCTGGAATGTCTGCACCCGGACGTTCGCATACACCAACCACACCTTGCTGCCCGAGGCGCTGGAGCGCTGGCCGCTCGAGGTGTTGGGCCGCGTGCTGCCGCGTCATCTGCAGATCATCTACGACATCAACGCGCATTTCCTCGAGGAAGTACGCATGCGTTTCCTGGGGGACGAGGATCGCATCCGGCGCATGTCGATCATCGACGAGAGCGATCAGCGGTACGTGCGCATGGCGCATCTCGCCTGCATCGGCAGCCACTCGATCAACGGTGTGGCGGCGCTGCACACCGAGCTCTTGAAGCGCGACGTGCTGCGCGACTTCTACGAGCTGTGGCCGAAAAAATTCAGCAACAAGACCAACGGCGTCACCCCGCGGCGCTGGCTGGCGCTTTCCAATCCGCTACTCTCCGAGCTCATCACCGAGCACATCGGGGATGCCTGGATCAAGGACTTGGCCGAGCTCAGGAAGCTCGAGCCGCTCGCCGAGGATGCGGCGTTTCGCGCCCGCTGGCGCGACATCAAACTGCAGAACAAGCGCGCGCTGGCGGCGCTGGCTCTGGAGCGCACCGGCATACGGATCGATCCCAATTCCATGTTCGACGTGCTCGTCAAACGCATTCACGAGTACAAGCGGCAACATCTGAAGGTGCTGCACATCGTCTCGCTCTATCATGGGTTGAAGTCGAATCCCGCTCTGCCGGTGGTGCCGCGCACGTTCATTTTCGGCGGCAAGGCGGCGCCCGGGTACCACCTCGCGAAGCTCATGATCAAAATGATCACATCGGTGGGCGATGTGATCAATCGCGATCCCGACATGCGCGGCCGGCTGAAGCTCGTGTTCCTGCCGAATTTCAACGTCAGCAACGGCCAGCATGTCTACCCGGCGGCCGACCTGTCCGAGCAGATCTCCACCGCCGGCAAGGAAGCGTCGGGCACGGGCAACATGAAGTTTTGCATGAACGGCGCGCTGACCATCGGCACGCTCGACGGCGCGAACATCGAGCTGCGCGAGGAAATCGGCGCCGAGAACTTCTTCCTGTTCGGTCTCTCCGCCGAGGAGGTGCTTGCGCAGAAGGCCCGCGGCTATCGCCCCATGGACTACTACGCCGCGAACCCGCAGTTGCGTGAGGTGATCGACCTGTTGCGCAGCGGCTTCTTCACACGCGGCGACACCGCCTTGTTGCAGCCCTTGATGGACAACCTGATGCAGTACGACCCGTACATGCTGTTCGCGGATTTCGCTTCCTACCTCGAATGCCAGGACCGGGTGTCGGCGGCGTACCGCGATCCGGAAGAGTGGACGCGCATGGCGATTCTCAATACGGCGCGCAGCGGCAGCTTCTCCTCCGATCGCAGCATTCGCGAATACTGCCGCGACATCTGGCAGGTGGAGCCCGTGCCCATTACGCTGCTCCCGCAGGAGCAATCGCTCACTTCAAGAGAATACGCATAGTGCGCCGCAGGGGCTCGGCGGCCCCCCACAGCAACTGATCGCCGACCGTGAACGCGGACAGATACTCGCCCCCCATGGCGAGCTTGCGCAGCCGGCCGATCGGAATGCTCAGGGTACCGCTCACGGCGGCGGGCGACAGCGCGGCGATGGACGCGTCGCGCTCGTTCGGCACGACTTTGACCCAATCGTTGCCGCCGGCGATCAGGCGCTCGACCTCCGCCAAGGGCAGGTCGCGCTTCAGCTTGATGGTGAGCGCCTGCGAGTGGCAGCGCATCGCGCTCACCCGCACGCAAATGCCCTCGACCGGCACCGGATTGGCTTCGGTACCCATGATCTTGTTCGACTCCGCGCCCGCCTTCCATTCCTCGCGGCTCTGACCGTTGCCCAAATCCTTGTCGATCCACGGGATCAGGCTGGCGGCGAGCGGCGCGCCGAACTGCGCCTTCGGGAAATCCGGCCGGCGCAACGACTCCGACACCGCCCGGTCGATGTCGAGGATGGCGCTCGCCGGATCCGCGAGCAGAGCCGGCGGCGGACCGATGCAGAGCCCCCATCTGCTCGAGCATCTCGCGCATGTTCTGCGCGCCCGCACCCGATGCGGACTGATACGTCATGGCCGTGATCCATTCCACGAGCCCGGCGCGCAGCAACCCGCAGACCGCCATGAGCATGAGCGAGACGGTGCAGTTGCCGCCGATGAAGTCCTTCACGCCGCGCGGCATGCGCCGCGCGCATGACGGTCCAAATTCACCGGATCGAGCACGATCACCGCCGAATCCGACATGCGCAAGGTCGATGCGGCATCGATCCAGTAGCCTTGCCAGCCGGCCGCGCGCAGCGGCCCGTGCACGGCCTGGGTGTAATCGCCGCCCTGGGTGCTGATGAGCATGGGCAGGCGCTTCAAGGCCGCGAGATCGTGCGCGTCCTGCAACGGGTCCTGTCTTGCGGCCGATGTCGGGCGATGCGGCGCCCGCTTGCGAGGTGCTGAAGAACTTGGGTTCGATCAGATCGAAATCGCGCTCCGCGCGCATGCGCTCGAGCAATACCGAGCCGACCATGCCGCGCCAACCGATGATGCCAACTTCCTTCATCATGCGATCACAAACTCCGCCGCCGGGGGCCGCAGATTATAGTGAGAGGCCATCGCGTAGCCATAGGCGCCGCAATTGGCGATCAACAGCACATCGCCCTCCTCGCTCGGCGGCAACCAGCGGTCGCTCCCGAGTTGATCCGCCGTCTCACAAATCGGCCCAACGATGGTCACCTTATCAGTCGCAGGCTCCCCCAAGCGCGACAGGTTGCGGATATCGTGATGCGCGCCATACAACGCGGGACGTATGAGCGAGTTCATGCCCGTGGCGATGCCGACGTAGCGCGTCTCGCCCTTGCCCTTCAGCTGCGTGACCGTTGCGACCAGCACCCCCGCCTTGGCAACCAGGAAGCGCCCCGGCTCCATCCAGAACTCGATGTGGGGAAAGCGCCCGGCGAGCTGCGCGACGCCCGCATCGAGCGCGGCTAAGTCGATGCCGCTCTGCCCGAGCTGCTCCGGGACGCCGATGCCGCCGCCCAGGTCGACGATGCGGACGTCGGGGAAATGGCCGGCGAGCTGCGCGAGCAAGGCGCCCGTCTCCGTCCAATTGGCAACGTCCAAAATGCCGCTGCCGGTGTGCGCGTGCAACCCGACGACTCGCACGCGGCCGGCGCGCGCGAGACTCGCGAGCTCCGCCATCTCCGACACCGGCACACCGAATTTCGAGTGCTCGCCGGCGGTGCGCACATGCTGGTGGTGGCCGCGGCCGGTGCCGGGATCGACGCGCACGAAAATGTCGCGGCCCGCGAAAACCTGGGGCCAGGCCTTCAGCGGATACAAGTTGTCGAGCGTCACCCGCACGTCCCGCTCGAAGCCAAATTCGTACTCGGCGCGCGGCGCGAAGTTCGGTGTGAACAGCACGCGCGCAGGGCTCAAGTCCGGCACGTGCGCAAAGGCGTGCTCGATTTCGCCCCGCGATACGCATTCGATCGTAAACCCCGCTGCGTACACGCGGCGCAGGATCTCCGGATGCCAGTTCGCCTTCATGGCGTAAGCCCAGCGCGTGATCGACTTGACCCGGCGCAAGGCGGCCGCCGTCGCATCGACGCTCGGCAGGTCGTAGACGAACGCGGCCGATGCCTGCGCCGCGATCTCGAGCAGGCGCTGCCGCTTGGAGGGCTCTTCCCACCAGTTGAGTGCCGCCGGCGCCGGATTTGCGGGCGGCGCAAAGAGCTGCAACCAGGTGGGTCCGAGCACCTTGTCCGAGCCGATGCGTTGGATGAGACGCTCGTGCAGCTGCTGCACCAGCCGATCGCCTTGCGACTCATCGATCACGAAGGTGAAGTTCAAATCGTTCGCGGCCTGGCTGACGAGATACACCTTGTGATCCTGGAACAGCTCGAAGGCGGAGCCCAACTCGTGCAGGATGCCGCGGATGTTGTGGCCCAAGAGGCTCAACGATGCACACGGCCCCAGGATCTCGACCCGACAGAGCTCGCCCAAAGCCGCCGCGAGCCGCTCGAGCGCTGCGGGATCGAGGGTGTTGGCGGTCGGATCCAACGACACGGTGACGTTGGTCTCCGAGGTGGAAATCAAATCCACCGAAATGCCCTGTTCCTTGAAGACCTGGAAGGCATCGGCGAGAAAGCCCACCTGGTGCCACATGCCGGGACTGTCCATCGAGACGAGCGTGATGCCCTTCTTGATGGCGATGGCTTTCACCTGGGCGGCGCTGCCGGCGACGTCGGCGCTGATCACGGTGCCCTCGAGGCCCGGCGCCTGGGTCGCATACACATGCAGCGGGATTTTGTATTGACGAACCGGCAGCACGCAGCGCGGATGCAGTACCTTGGCCCCGTTGCTCGCGATCTCCTGAGCCTCGTCATAATGCAGCGCGCGCAACAGCCGCGCAGTGGGAATGATGCGCGGGTTGGCGCTGAAGAGACCCGGCACGTCGGTCCAGATCTCGAGCCGCGAGGCGGCGAGCTTGGCGGCGAAATAGGCGCTGGAAGTGTCCGATCCGCCGCGCCCGAGGAGCACCGTGTCGCCGGCCTCGTTGGACGCGATGAATCCTTGGGTGATGATGACGCCGTCGATCGCACGCCACGCGCCGATCAGCGTCCGGTCGGGCGCGAAATCGCAGGTCGCCGACAGGAAACTCGCCTTCACGTTGGAGCCGGCGCGCTGCTCGGCACGCAGCACGCTACGCGCATCGACCCAGTGAGTGACGATGAGTTGTGCGTTGAGGAATGCGCAGCCGAGCGCCGTAGCAAGGAGCTCACCCATCGCCATAACCCGCGCCCGACGCCGCTCATCGATCTCGCGGCTGGCGGCAATCTCGGCGGTGAGGTTTTTCAGCTCCCCGAGGAAGGTCTCGAACACGGTGCCCGGCTCGACACCCAGATCCCGCGCCAGATCGCGGTGCACGCGCTCGATCCCCTCGAGAGCGGCACCCTGCGCCCCGGCCACGGCCGCCGCGAGCAGCGATTCGAGCCGATCGGTGATACCTGACAGCGCCGAATGCACCACCACCGGCCGCAGACCCTCGGCGCTGCGCTCGCGCAAAACACGGGCGATGTTGTGCCAGTTCGAAACCGACGACACGCTGGTGCCGCCGAATTTGAGCACGACCCAAGGCGGGTGCGAGTCGGGGAGGCCGTCGGAACGGGGCTGGTCAGACATAGCGGGTAGCGCGCGGAGCGAACGCCAAACCCAATCGCGCGCTCAAGGGACTATTCGTCTTCGAATATGTCGCGCAGCTCTTTCTCTAACTGCCGCTCGGCCAAGACGTCTTCCACGCGGCTCCAGGCGGCTTTGCCGCGCTTCGCGGCGGGCGCCGACGCTTTGGGGCGCCGCTCGGTGCGCTCCAGCAGGGGATCGAATTCGTGGGATTCCTCGGCTTCGCCGAGGAACTCATCGTCGATGTCAAAATGTTCGTCTTCGCGTTCACTCATTTTTCGAGAAAAGCCCTTGAAATCAATGGGATCGAACAGGCCGACACATGAAGTTGCGCACTATAGCGGATTTTGCAAGCCATTCAACTAATTCCGCCGCTCGACGGGCTTAAGGCCATGGCCTCCTTGTCGGGGCGTCCGCGCAACATTTCAAGCCGCTCAGGTCCCCGTACGGCGCCTCCGCGCACTTGGCGCCAGCGCGCCGAGCGCAATCGCGCGGTTCACCGCCGAGATCACGGCCAGCAGCGAGGCGGTGATGATGTTCGAGTGCATTCCCGCCCCGAACAGCGTGCGCCGCGAGCGGGTCGTGATCTCGATATAAGACACCGCCATGGCGCCGCTCCCCTGGCCGCGCGAGTGCTCCTCGTACGAAAGCACATCGAACGGCAGGCCGATGGCGGCCACCATGGCGTCGATCGGACCCGAGCCCTGCCCGAGCCAGGTCTCGAGGCGCCCGTCGCGCTCGACCTGCAGCGAGAGCTTCTCGGTGTCCGCCCCGTCCGTCGAGGCCGCGAGTTGATGGCCGCGATAAACGAAGGGCGCCCGGGGCGTAAGGTATTCCTGCGATAAAGAGCTCCCATAACTCCTTGGAAGTCAGTTCCTTACCGGTGATATCTGCAGCAGCTTGTACGACTTGACTGAACTCGATCTGCAGCCGCCGCGGCATCACCAGCTGATAGTCGCGCTCGAGCAGATACGCCACGCCGCCCTTACCCGACTGGCTGTTGACGCGAATGATGGAATCGTACGAGCGGCCGAGATCGGACGGGTCGATGGGCAGATAGGGCACGTCCCAGATGTCGGAGTCGGTGCGCGCCGCCAGTCCCTTCTTGATGGCGTCCTGGTGCGAGCCGGAGAACGCGGTGAACACGAGATCCCCTACATAGGGATGGCGCGGATGGATCGGCAGTTGATTGCAGCTTTCGGCGCAGCGCGCGGCCTCGTTTATGTTGGAGAAATCCAATTTAGGATCAACGCCTTGCGAGTACAAGTTAAGAGCCAACGTTACGATGTCGACGTTGCCGGTGCGCTCGCCGTTCCCGAACAACGTGCCCTCGACGCGCTCCGCGCCGCCCATCACCGCGAGCTCGGCCGCCGCGACCGCCGTGCCGCGGTCGTTATGCGGATGCACGCTCAGGATGATGCTGTCGCGCCGGCCGATGTGCCGCAGGAACCACTCGATCTGATCGGCATACACGTTCGGGGTCGCCATTTCGACGGTCGCCGGCAGATTCAGGATGGAGCGGCGTTGCGGCGTCGGCTCCCAAACCGCATTCACCGCATCGCAGATCTCGACCGCGAAATCGAGCTCGGTGCCGGTGAAGCTCTCCGGACTGTATTGGAACACCCATTCCGTGCCGCGCTCGCGCTCGGCGTGCTCGCGCACGCAAGTCGCACCACGCACGGCGATGTCGATGATACCGGCGCGGTCGGTGCGAAACACGACGCGGCGCTGCGCGACGGAGGTGGAGTTGTAGACATGCATGATGGCGCGGCGCGCGCCCTTCAAGGATTCATAGGTGCGCGCAATCAGCTCCGGGCGTGCCTGCGTGAGCACTTGAATGGTCACATCGTCCGGGACGAGCCCCTTCTCGATGATCTCGCGCACGAAGTCGAAGTCCGTCTGCGAGGCGGCCGGGAATCCGACCTCGATCTCCTTGAAGCCGATGCGGACCAGCATGTCGAACATGCGGCGCTTGCGCGCGGCATCCATGGGCTCGATCAGCGCTTGATTGCCGTCTCGCAGGTCGACGCTGCACCAGGTCGGCGGGGACGTTATGACCGCGTTGGGCCAGCGGCGGTCCTTGAGGTCGATGGGCGGGAAGGCCGGATATTTGGTCGATGGATGTCGCAACATGGAGTTCTCTGCCGTTTAAATCATTGCCACGCCTCGCGTGCACAAACCGTTTTTGTTCGATTTGGCGAGGGTTTGGTTTTTCGGTCTTGTGAGCGCCGACCGGTGGCGCATGGGTGAGTGGCGCCTAGCGGCGCAGCAGCAGGGCAAGCGAGTCCAGGCACTTGATGCCGAGAGGACCGCCGAGACGCTGGACTGCTGAGAACATATAGCTCGGAATCTAGCATTTCCCAGGCGACCCCTGCAAGCCAAGTGACTGCCGACGAGCGGTCTCCCCGGGCGGGCTATTGGCCTACTATCCCGACTGGACGTTATCCCGAAGGCAGGTCTTCGGGACCCTGGAAGTGCCGTCAAAGCGAGGCCGTCATGTCAGCCAACCAGACCCCGCCGCTCTGCGACTACAACCTGTTTACGAGCGATGAGGCGCTTAAGGACGCCGTCACGCGCGAGGGGGCGGCGGCGCATGCTGCTCAACTCGCGCTCGATGGAGCCGCCATCGGGACCTTTGCCAACTTCGAGCACGGACGGCTCGCCAATCGCCACCCGCCCGTACTGCAAACCTACAACGTGCGCGGCGAGCGCGTCGATACCCTCGAATTCCATCCGTCCTGGCATGCGCTCATGGAAGGCATCGCGGCGCGCGGCTATCACAGCGCCCCGTGGGCGCGCGAACGCGGCCGCCCGATCGCCGGCGCACACGTGGCCCGCGCAGCGGGCTATTTGATGCAAGCGCAGGTCGAGTGCGGCACGCTCTGTCCGACGACCATGACGTACGGCGCGATCGCCGCCCTGCGCCGCGACCCCGAGCTCGCGCGCGATTGGCTGCCGCGGCTCATCACGCGCATCTACGACAGCCGTGATGTACCGATCCATGAGAAGCAGGGCGGCCTGGTCGGCATGGGCATGACCGAGAAGCAAGGCGGCTCCGATGTGCGCGCGAACACCACCCGCGCGGAGCGCACGGCGGACGGGTCCTATCGTCTCAACGGGCATAAGTGGTTCTTCTCGGCGCCGCAGTGCGACGCGCATTTGGTGCTCGCCCAGACCGCCGCGGGTCTTTCCTGTTTCCTCGTACCGCGCCGTCTGCCCGATGGCAGCCGGAACGGCATCCTCCTCCAGCGGCTGAAGGACAAGCTCGGCAACCGCTCGAACGCTTCCTCCGAAGTCGAGTTCGTGGATGCCTGGGGGCGGCTGTTGGGCGAGGAAGGACGCGGTGTGCCGACCATTCTCGAAATGGGCAATTACACGCGTCTCGATTGCGTGCTCGGCACTGCGGGCATGATGCGCCAGGCCGTCGTGCAGGCGTTGCACCACGCCCGCCACCGCCGGGCGTTCGGCGCGCCGCTCCGCGAGCAGCCGCTGATGCGCAGCGTCCTCATCGATCTGATCCTCGAATCGGAGGCGGCCACGGCCCTCAGCATGCGCCTCGCTCGAGCCTTCGAGAGCGATGCGCCGAGCGAAGCGACGCTGCGTCGTGCGCTGACCTCGGGCGCCAAATTTTGGGTGTGCAAGCGCGGCTGCGAGCTCGCCGCCGAGGCCATGGAAATTCTGGGCGGCAACGGCTACACCGAGGAGCTGTCGCTCGCGCGGATGATGCGCGAGATGCCCGTGAACTCGATCTGGGAGGGCTCGGGCAACATCATGTGCCTCGATGTGCTGCGCGCGTTCGGCAAGTCTCCCGCAACCGGCGAGGTCGTGCTGCGCGAGCTCTCGACGGTTCGCGGACAGAACCGCCACTTCGACGCCGCGTTCGAGCGCTTCGCGGCATTTCCGGCCGAAGGCTTCGGCGAAGCGGTTGCGCGACGCTTCGTGCAAGGATTCGTCACGCTGATGCAGGCGCAACTCCTGCTCGGCGCGGCGGCCGGGTCCGCGGGCAGGCGCGCCGTCGCCGAGGCGTTCTGCGCGACGCGCTTGAATCCCGAGTCGGGCTGGGGCGCGGTGTTCGGTGCGGGCAGCGCGCTGTCGGACGCCGACCTGATCCTCGAGCGCGCCTTCAAAGACTGAAGCTTCAGCGGCACCAAGGACTCAATACGCGCGGTTCTTCCAGCGCGCGCCGGCTCCGCTCCATTCATCGATGGCCGAGCCCACCGTGGCCGCCATGTAAAAGAGCGCGATGAGTGGCAAGGCCAGCGCCCAGGCAAAGCTCCGTCGGTAGCGCAAAAGCGTCGGCAAGTAGCTCAAGACCGCGAGCGCACACGCAGCGAGCCCGCACACGCGCACCCAACCGCGTCCAAAAAGCGCCGCCGCCAGCGGCGCGAGCCAGACCAAGCTCAAGCCGAGAAGCGTCCCGAACAACAGCCACGCCGAATGACGCAACTGCGTGAACGCGGTGCGCGCGATCATGCGCCAGATGTCCACCCATCCCGGATAAGGACGCACGGAAGTCGCGAGTGTCGAGTGACCGAGGAAAATCGCGCCCCCTCCGCGCCCCTTGACCGCCCGGGCCAGCGAGACGTCGTCGATGAGCGCGCCCTTGATGGCGGCAATGCCGCCGATGCGCTCCAGCGCCTCGCGGCGGATCAACACCGAGCCGCCGGCCGCTGCCGCGATGCTCGAGCGCGTATCGTTCACTTTGGCGAACGGATACAGCATCTGAAAGAAGTAGACGAACGCCGGAACGAGTGCGCGCTCGGCGAAACTCGAGCAATTGAGCCGCACCATCTCGCTCGCCATATCGAGCTTCGAGCGCTCCAGGCACGCGACGAGCGTCGATAAATGCCGCGGCTCGTGCTCGATGTCGGCGTCGGTCAACAAAATGAGCGGCGCATCGCCCGCGGCGATCCCCTGCTCGAGCGCCCACATTTTGCCCACCCATCCGGAAGGCTTCGGGGTGCCCCGCAGGATGTGGAGATTCGGCGCTCGGCCGGCACGCTCCGCGGTTCCGTCGGTGGAGTTGTCGTCGACCATCGTCACCTTGAAGGACTGAGGAGAGCCTGCGCCGTAGTCCTGCGCAAGGAGCGATGCGATCACGGGGCCGATGACCTCGGCCTCATCGCGCGCCGGCACCACGATGTCGACGCGCGGCCCGCGCACGCAAGCGACCGGCGCGAGTTCCGGCCGTGACAGCCAGAACTTGCCGTGAGCGGCGATCAGGTAGATCCAGATCGCCATACCGGCGAATGCGACGACGCCAAATAAAGACGCCATAATTAACTATTAATCATATAGTTATATCCAACCTTGAAGGTTGTTTGTAATGATGTTCCCGAGCGCTTCGATATGCCGATCATCGTCGTTGAGAGCCGGCACGAGGTCTAATGACTCGCCGCCGAACTCGCGAAACTTGTCGCGGTATTCGAGCCCCACTTCTTGCAGGGTCTCGAGGCAGTCAACGGCGAACGAGGGCGATACCACGGTGAGCTTGCGCTTGCCTCGTTTCGCAAGCTCGGCAAGCGTGTCCTCGGTATAGGGCTTCAGCCAGAGCACGCGACCGAAGCGCGACTGATAACAATGCGACCAGTCCTCGGAGGCGAGCTTGAGGCGCGACACGACCGCCCGGGTCGTCGCCTCGGCTTGGGATTGGTACGGGTCGCCTTCGCTCACGTAAGAGGCGGGTACGCCGTGATAGGAGAACACCAGGTGCGCCCGTTCGCCGGCACGCTCCCAGTGCTCCCGGATGCGCGCGGTGAGGGCGTCGATATAACCGGTGTCGGCATAGTAATCGTTGATGAAGCGCGTCTCCGGAAGCCACCGCCAGCGGGCGAGCGCCTGCGTCATGCGATCGAATACCGAGCCCGTCGTCGATGAGCAATATTGGGGGTATAACGGCAGCACCAGGAGCCTTCGCACGTTTTGTTCCGCGAGGACGCGCACCGCGCTCGCGATGCTCGGATTTCCGTAGGTCATGCCGAGCGCGACGCGCACGCGGTCGCCGAACGCCGCCTGCAGCCGGTCGCCCAACTTGTTCGTCAGGCGATGCGAATACACCGCCAGCGGCGAACCGTCCTGCATCCAGATCTTGCGATAGTTGGCGGCGCTGCGCAGCGGCCGAAGCGGCAGCACGATGCCGTACAGAATGGGCAGCCACACCGCCGGCGTCGTATTGATGACGCGCCGATCGCTCAAGAACTCCCGCAAATAGCGCTGGACTGCAAAATAAGTGGGCGAGTCCGGCGTCCCGAGATTGACCAGTAAGACACCGATGCGTTCCGGGATCGACGCCGCCGCTTGCGTCACGGCGTGGTAATAAGCCATTTTTAGAAATCCTCGTCGGTACCGGGTGAGTCTCGTCGCGCCCGGGCGAACCTTTAGCACACCAGTATACTGCGGGACGCATGCAGCCCCGGATTCTCGAGCACCCGTCCGAAGAATGATCGCGCTCAGCCACCAGGAAGTCGCGGCGCTCGAGCTGAGCTTGAGCGTCGCTTGGCGCAGCGTCGTCGTGAGTCTACCCCCCGCGATCTGCATCGCATGGGTGCTCACGCGCCGCCGGTTCATCGGCAGAACTCTGCTCGACGCGGTCGTTCACCTGCCTTTGGTGCTGCCTCCGGTGGCCGTCGGCTACGTCCTTTTAGTCCTCTTCGGAACCCGCGGTCCCGTCGGCGGCTGGCTCGACCGATCGTTCGGTATCGTACTCATCTTCACGCGCAACGGCGCCGCGCTCGCCACGGCGGTGATGTCGTTCCCGCTCATGGTGCGCGCCATCCGCATCTCCTTGGAGAACGTCGACCGCGGACTCGAGGATGCCGCGCGCACGCTGGGCGCCGGACCCCTCGACCGGTTCTTGAGCGTGACGATGCCTCTGATGCTCCCCGGCCTCTTGGCGGGGGCAATCACCGCCTTCTCGGCCGCTTTGGGCGAGTTCGGTGCGGTCATCACGTTCGTATCGAACATCCCCGGCGAGACCCGGACCTTGCCGCTCGCACTGTATTCCGCGTTACAGCAGCCGGGCGGGGAGCAGGCGGCGGCACGGCTTGCGATCCTCTCGGTGGTGCTCGGTCTCGGCGGCTTGCTGCTCTCCGAATGGTTCGCGCGCCGAGTGCGCTGGATGCTCGGTCGATGAGCCTCAAGGTCGCCATCAAGAAGCGGCTCGGGTCGTTCGTGCTCGATGTCAAATTCGATGCGCCGACGCCCGGGATCGTCGCCTTGTTCGGGCCCTCCGGATGCGGCAAGAGCACGACCATCAACATCATCGCCGGGCTTTTGGCCGCGGATCGCGGCGAGATCCGTCTGGATGATGAGGTCCTCCTCGATACCGGGCGGCAAGTGTCCGTCGCAGCGGAACGGCGCGGCATCGGTTACGTGTTCCAGGATGCTCGGCTGTTTCCACACCTGAACGTCGCCTCGAACTTGAAATTTGCCGAGCGTCGCGCCCGACGAGCGCCGTATGTGAGCCTCGCGCGGGTGCTTGCCATGCTCGATCTCGAGCCTCTGCTGCCGCGCCGTGTCCACCAGTTGTCGGGCGGAGAGCGGCAGCGGGTGGCGATCGGGCGTGCGCTGCTCTCGCAGCCTCGACTGTTGTTGCTCGATGAGCCCTTGGCCGCCCTCGATCGCGACCGCCGGGAGGAAGTCCTGCCCTACCTCGAGACCCTGCGCGATCAGCTGTCGATTCCGATGATCTACGTCAGCCATCAGTTCGACGAGGTGCTGCGACTCGCGACGCACCTCGTGCTGATGCAATCCGGGCGGGTCGCCGCCGAAGGCGGCATCACGCAGATGAGCCTCGACCCGAAGCTGCGCGCCCTCTTGGGTGCCGATGCCGTGGGCGCGGTCATCGACGGCACAGTGGTCGGCGAAGATGCGGCGAGCGGCCTGACGCGAGTTCAGGTGGGCAACGGCGAAATCAAGGTCGAGGCTGCACGGCTCAAGGCGGGAACCCGGATGCGCGTGCAGCTGCTCGCCCGCGATGTCATCGTGTCGACCCGGATGCCGCAGTACTTGAGCGTGCGCAACAGCTTGCAGGGCGTCATCACGGCGATCGATGAGGACCGCACCGTCAAAGGCGGTGACCTCGGCTCCGATCTCGTCTCCATCGATGTCGGCGCGGGCGCCTCGATCCTGGCCCGCGTGACGCGCGCGGCAACGCGCGAGCTCGAGCTGACGGTAGGCGCGCGGGCCTGGGCGCTGGTCAAGGCCGTGTCGTTGCGCGGACATTCCTTTCCCGTGCCGAGCTCGCCTGCCGCGCAGAATCCTCCGACCGAGCGCAGCGATGTTATTTGACGCGCGTACCCAAATGCATGATGCCGATGATGTGGTCGGCGGCTTTGAGGCCCACCACCGCCTTCACGTCCGGGTCGTAGGCCGCGGCGCCAGTCTTCCACATCACGCCGTAGCCCAAGTCGTGTGCCGCCAGGAACAGGTTCTCTGCGGCGGCGCCGGCCGCGATCACCTGCTCGATCTCGGGCACCTTGGGGTTCTCGCGCACCGCGCAGCCGACGACGATAAGCGTAGGTGAGCGCAGCACTTTCTCGCGCTCCGCGGCAAGCTGCTCATCGCTCATCGAGGTCGTGCGGCGGCGCTTGGCCTCGGCGGCCGCGGCGGCGAACCGCTCGCGGTCGGCACCCTGCAGGAGGACCAGATGCCAAGGCTTCATGCGCCCATGATCGGGCGCCCGCGCGGCGGCTGCGAGGATTCGTGCCAGATCGTCGGAGCTTGGACCGGGCGTCGTCAGACGAGCGGCCGAAGAGCGTGTCTCGATCGCAGTGAGCAGGTCCATCGGTTCCTTCGGATCGTTTATAAAAGGGGGATAGCATCGTGCAATCGGCTATCATTCGTGCCATCGGCGCCGGTAGCTCAAGCGGACGACGTCGATCCGAATTATACCCACAGTAGTTCAAGGAGCCTTCATGAACCGTATTGTTTTGGCGTCCATCGCGGCGCTCGGGTGCGCGACCGCATTCACGATGACCGCATTCGCCGCACCGGTGACCTACGTGCTGGATCCCAAGCACACCTACCCCAGCTTCGCGGCGGATCATTTCAACGGGCTGTCCGTGTGGCGCGGTAAATTCGCCGAGACTTCCGGCAAGGTCGTCTATGACAAGGAGGCGAAGACGGGGTCGATCGAGGTCACGGTGAACTTGAGCTCGGTGGATTTCGCCAACGCGAAGCTGGATGAGCACGCCAAATCGGCCGAGATTTTCGACGTGGCGAAGTATCCGACAGCGACCTATTCGGGCAAGTTCACCAAATGGAACGGCGATAAACCGACGGAAGCGCAAGGCACGTTCACGCTGCACGGTGTCAGCAAGCCTCTAACGCTGAAGATCGACTCGTTCCTATGCAAGCCGAACCCCATGACCAAGAAAGAGGTCTGCGGTGCAGATGCCTCGGCCACGTTCGATCGCTCCGATTACGGCATCACCTTCGGGCAGGCCTACGGCTTTCAGATGTGGGTGAAGCTCGAGATTCAGGTCGAAGGCAGCCCCGAGGGCTGAGCCGATTCGCGGTCGCGCTCGAGATAAGGAAACCACCAGGGTTTCGTCTCGAGGGCGGCGCCGCGCCGCGCGATAGGCGTTGGGGGGTGCTCCAGGGGCTGAGTCGCCAGGGCCGTTAGGATGCGGCCCGGCCGCCAGCCCCCGAATGGCCCCGCCGCCGAGTCCCCCGGATCATTGATGAAGAATGGGCCGCCGCCGCAAGCGCGTGCGGTGCGCATCGCCGCTTCGGGATCGCGCGTGTAGATCCATGCGCCCGCGCCGCCCGACGCCTTCAACGCATCGGCGAGATCGATCACCGGCGAGAGCGTGATCACGGGGCCTAGGATTTCCTCACTCATCGGTGCGCTCCCCGCCGGCACGCCGCTGAGAATTGTCGGCTGAAAGAAATGACCGGGAAGGCCGGACGGACGAAATCGGCGACCCCCGAGGATCAGCCTCGCGCCTGCGCGCAGCGCACGTCCCACCTGATCCTCGACGCACTGCGCGGCCTTTAGCGAAATGAGGGGACCCAAATCGGTCGGCGGCTTGGCCGGATCGTCGACGTCGAGAAATCCCACATGCTGATGCATTCTCTCGCTGAACTCTTGGGCGATGGCGCGCGCCAGGTAAATATGTCGCGGCGAGGCGCAGGTCTGACCTGCGTTCATGAGGCGGGACCATGCGATGGCCGGGACGGTGCGCTCGAGATCCGAGTCTTCGCAGACGATGAAGACATCGAGCGAACCGGTCTCGAGATCGAAAGGCTTGTCTCCCGCGAGCGCCTGCAAGCGATGAGCAACCGCCGCAGAGCCCGTGAAGCGCACTGCGCTCACCTCGGGATGTGCGACCAATCGCGCGGCAGTGTCGGCGCCGCCCGTGATCACGTTGATCACGCCGGCAGGCAAGCAATCGCAGTGGCGTACGAGTTCGAGCAGGGTGAGCGGATTCTCCGGCGCCGGCTTGCACACGAGAGTCGCACCGCCCGCCAGCGCCGCAACGGCGGAGGCGGCGAAAGTAAGCACCGGAAAATTGTAGGGCGTGATTACCGCGACGACGCCCGAGTGCCGCTCGTCCACCCCGCTCTGCACGCCGCCGCAACGCTCGAACATGTGCATGGCGGCACTGATGCAATCGCGCGCCTCGCACAGCGGCTTGCCGGTTTCCCGACTCAGCGACCGCGCGAGCGTGGCCTTTTGTGCATGCATGCGCCGCGCCATGTCGCGGAGCAGCGTCACGCGCTCTGCCCTCGACATCGCGGCCCAGCCGGGGCGCGCGGCAGTCGCGCTGTGCGCCGCCCGCTCCACCTCGCGGGCACCACAATCCGGCACGGTGTCGAGCAGCTCGAGCGTTGCGGGATTTCTGATCTCGCAGGCCGACGCAGCATGGGCCTCTGTCCATGCGCCGTCGATGTAAATGGGGTGCATGCCGTATCATGCCTCAACCGTGCTCGACCTCGATCAACTACGTCGGCGCGCCGCTCTGCGGGGTCTCGCGGTACGCGGTGCCTTTCACCCCGAGTCCGGCGAGCTCGGTGTCCTGCGCGGCGTGCCGGGACCGGGCACCGTCGTCTTGCTGGGCTTCACCGGCGGCGAGCAGTGGAACGCCTTTCAGGAATCGGTAGAAATGCGGGATGGCCTGCCGCATCCTCTCGATCGATGGTCGAGGCGGCTGATCGGCCGGCTCGCGAGCGAGCTCGGCGCCGCCGATGTTTATCCGAGCGGCTCGCCCGCCTCGCCGCTTCCCTTCCAGCGCATGGCACGACGCGGCGAGCCGGTGTATCCGAGCCCGATCGGACTTCTGATTCACGAGACCTACGGTCTCTGGCACGCCTATCGGGGCGCCCTGCTGCTGCGTGAGAAAATCCCGCTGCCGCCTGAATCGTCCTCTTCGCCAAGGCAAGGATCGCCGTGCGAGCGCTGCCGGGATCGGCCCTGTCTATCTGCCTGTCCGGTGCACGCGTTTAAGGACGCCACGCTCCAGGTGGAGGTGTGCGTCGGCCACCTGCTGAGTGCGGCCGGAGCCGAGTGCCGGGAGAACGGCTGTCTCGCGCGGCGTGCCTGCCCCGTCGGGCCGCAGTTTCGCTACGCTGCGCAGCAGGCGCGTTTTCACATGAGTGCGTTTCTGAACGCCGTGGGAGACTCGTAGCCGCACGCGCTCGCGCGCCGATACCGGCTGCTGCCTGAGCACGGGAGCCCCCGTCGACTGTCGGCGATCCTTGCTCGGGGAACAACCGAACATCGCGCGATACAGCCGGCAGAAGTATTCCGGCGACGAGAAGCCGCAAGCGAGCGCGACCTCGGTGACCGCGAGCTCGGTTTGTTGCAGCAGCTGATGCGCCTTGGTCATGCGGATCAGTCGGTACCGCTCGATCACCGAGCATTGCAGCGTCTCGCGAAAGCGCCGCTCCATCTGCCGCAGCGACAAACCCGCTCGGTCGGCAAGTTCGCCGCACGACAGCGGCTCATCGACGTGCTCGCACATCAATGCCTGCGCCTGCGCAACGACCGCATCGGCCGCGGCCCCGGCAGCGTCGGCCGCGCGCTGCTCGGTCGCCGGCGCCCGCGGCGGTCCGAGCAGCAAATGCTCCGCGACTTCCGCCGCGAGCTCGACCTGACCGTGCCATCCCATCCAGGCGATCATCATGTCCAAAATCGCGGACGCTCCTGCGCAGGTCACGCGATCGCCCGAGCGACAGTAGAGCTGGGGAACGGCATGCGTGCGTCGATAGTGCTCTTGGAAGCCCAGCAAGTTGTCCCAGTGCACGGCGACCGTATGGCCGTTGAGAAGTCCCGCCTCGGCGAGCACCACACTGCCGTTCTCGATGCCACCGAGCTCCACCCCGAAGCGCGCGAGGCGCTTCAGCCAGCGCGGCACGCTGCGATCGCGCGCCGCGAGCGCCGCGTCGAAGCTTGCCAGCACGAACACCGTCTTGGCCGCCGCCGCCGCCGTGAGATCGCCATCCACGGCTAGCGTCATGCCGTTGCTCGCGCGCACCGGCTTGCCATCGACCGAGACGACGCTCCAGTCGAAAACCCGCTGCTGGGCAAGCCAATTACCGATGAACAGCGGCTCGATCGCCGCGGCGAGGCCCAAATGCGAGAACTCGGGCAGCAGCAAGAAGGCGAGGTTGCGCAAGGCTACTCCGGAGAGATTCCGACATCATCATGACGCTTTCGAGCAGGCGGGTCCAGGGATTGGGGCCTACCTTAAACGCCATGCACGAAAACGCGGAGTGGAGTCTTGCGGATCAGGCGGTGGGCTATTCTCTGCCGGCGCGCTTTTTCTATGACGAGGAGATCTTCCGGCGCGAGCGGACGAACATCTTCTTCAAGTCCTGGCATCTGGTGGCGCACCTCAACGAGCTCCGCGAACCGGGCGCCTACGTGACCCACGCGATCTTCGAGCAAAGCGTGCTGGTGGTCGCCGGCCGCGACGGTGTGTTGCGGGCTTTTCACAACGTCTGTCAGCACCGCGGCAATCGCCTGGTCGAGTCTCGCCGCGGCAAGACGCCGACGTTCACCTGCGCCTACCACGCCTGGAGCTATACGGGGGACGGGAGCCTGCGCGGCGCGCCGAATGCCCAAGGGGTCGCCGGCTTCAACAAGCGCGTGCACGGCTTGAAACCGGTGCGAGTGGAGACCTTTGCTTCCTTCGTGTTCGTGTCGCTCGACCCAGAGGCCAAGCCCATCGCCGAGATGGCGCCTGGCGCGGAGGCGGAGATTCGCCGCCACCTTCCCGATCTCGACCGCCTCATGTTGCTCGAGGAGATCGATGTTCCGGTCGCCGCCAATTGGAAGGTGATCCAGGAGAACTCGATTGAAGGCTATCATTTCGAGCATTCGGGCCCGGCGCATAGACAGCTCCTCGAGCTGATCGATTTTTCCGGATATACGCTCGAAGCCCGAGGCGAGTGGTGGAGTTATGTGGGCCCGCCGAAGCGAGGCATGACAGAAGCCTACGGCGTGGCGCTCGCGGGGGCTCAGTGGCAAACCGACGGGTTCTTCAATTGGGGCCTGTGGCCGAACACAACCTTGTATGCCTTTCCCTATGCCGACATGGTCGGCACGTTCATCATGAATCCCACAGGACCCGAGAGCTCGGTGCTGCGCTTCGGCTATTACGGTGTGGCGGGACGCGAACTTTCGAAGGTCACCCAGGCGTGCATTCGCTGGATGAATCAGGAGTTGGGTCCCGAGGACATTCGCTTGAATACGTCCAACCAAAAAGGACTCCGCTCGCTCGGCTTCGACCGCGGGCGCTACCTGATCGGCGAGGGCATCGGCAACCGCAGCGAGCATCTGGTGCGTCATTTCCACACGCTTTGCTACCACGCGGTGCGGCCCTGATCACCCGCTTCGACCACCTCATCGTCGGCACGGGATCCGCCAGCTGTGACCCTCGGGACGACCGCGCAGGGCGCATCGACCTTGCCGCCGCGTTCCGGTGGTTCGCGCGCCTCGACATGCACGAGTCCGTAGCGAATCACCTGAGCCTCGCGGTCTCCGCAGACGGCTCGAAGTTTCTGATCAACCCACGCGGACGGCACTTCGCGCGCATGCGCGCAAGCGATCTCCTGCTGCTCGACGCGACGGACCAGGCGACGCTGGAGAGGTCCGACGCGCCCGATCCGACGGCCTGGTATCTGCACGCCCGGCTTCACCAGTGGCTCCCCGAGGCCCGCTGCATCATGCACCTGCATTCCAAGTACGCGACGGCGCTCGCCTGCCTCGAGGACAGCACCCTTTATCCCATCGATATGAACACCATGCGGTTTTTCGGCCGCGTCGCGTTGGATACGGACTTCTCCGGGATGGCTCTGTCGGAGCACGAGGGTGATCGGGTCGCCGGACTCTTGGGTGGTGGTCGGACCGTACTCTTGATGGCGAACCACGGTGCCCTCGTGATCGGTCCGAGCGTCGCGCAGGCCTTCGACGAATTCTATTATTTCGAGCGGGCGGCGGAGACGCTGCTTACCTGCTATGCGACCGGCAAGCCGCTGCGCATCGTGAGCGATCAGCTCGCTGCGCTCACGGAACACCAGTGGCGAGGGTTTGCCCGGCTTGCGCTCGATCATCTTGAGAACATCAAGGCCATTCTCGAGTACGAGGAGCCGTCCTTCAAGGAGTAACACGGCGAGGGTACGAGGCGAGGGAGAAGCCGTAAGTGCGATTCAGGCCATGAGAACTACTCGATGTCGCCCCAAGACTTTATCGGCTTCTCCCCCGTGCGAGTTATGGTATCGCAACCCTTGCGGCGGCCGATCGGTGTCCTTCCCAAGATCGTGTGAGGAACTGCCGACGCGCCCTGCCCGCCACGGTCCGATCCGCGCTATCATCTGGGGCGGCCATGGATCTTTCACCGAACGACATTGCCTACGTCCCGACCACCGGCGTGCGACGGTTGCACGTGCCGCCCCTTCTCGAGGCGACTCAAGAAAACCTGACGGGATACGGTGCACTCGTTGCCGATCCGCGATCGTTCCCGATCGAGATCGTGCAGTGGCCTGCCCAAGGGTGGCGTCCCATCGATGCCAACTCGGGAGATCAGGGCGGCATCACCGAGGGGTTGTTCGAATTCTGGTGGAAAGGGGAAATCCTTTTCGCTCGCAACAACGCAGTCGGCGACAGTTACTTGTTCGGCTGGAGCAATTGGCCGGAAGAAGCGCGTGCAGAGGCAACCAGCGCGCGCGAGCACGCTTACATCTGGCGCGCGAACTATCATCCGGACGGCGGCCAGCTCATCTATCCCCTGCACGGCGAGTCTTTCGTCGTGCCCCTCGCCCTGCCGGGCGATGACGTCACGCCGGAGCGGTTCACCGCTTTCTGGTGCGACGGAACCTCTGGGCTCTACATCCACCCGAACGTCTGGCACGGCGCCTTCGTGCCCTTGGACGACCACGCCGAGTTCCTAGACCGTCAAGGGCGCGTGCACGCGCGCGTGTCGGTCGATTTCGCCAAGGAATTCGGCTGCTACCTGGCGCTGCCGCTGCGCCGGCCTTGACCTGAAACCCGCGGATCTCAGTTCGGGCGTGCCTCCATAGACTTCGCCTTGTCCAACAACGCTTCCGCCATTCGAATGCTGGCATAGTCGATCAGCCGCCCGTCGAGCGACACGGCCCCTCGCCCGTCGCGAGCGGCCTGCTGCATGGCCTCGATGATGCGCCGCGCTTTGGCGATCTCTGCCGCAGACGGGGTGAACACCTCGTTGCAGAGCGCGATCTGCGAGGGATGAATGGCCCACTTGCCCTCGTAGCCGAGTACGGCGGCGCGGTTGGCTGCGGCGCGGAAACCGTCCGGGTCGTTGAAGTCCCCGAACGGCCCGTCGATGGGCCGCAGACCGTAGGCGCGGCAGGCGATCAGCATGCGTGTCTGGGCGGCATGCCACGGGTCCGTCCAGTGATAGCCGCGCTTGCCGTCTTCGTCCTTGTCGGTGAGTACGCCCGAGTCCTTGTTGACCCCACCGATCACGGTGGTTCGCGCACGCGTGGAGGCGGCGTAGTCCGCGACGCCGAAGGACATCGCCTCGAGACGCTTGCTCGACTGGGCAATCGCCTCCACGTTCGCCATGCCAAGCGCGGTCTCGATGAGCACTTCGAACCCGAGGTGCTTGGTACGGCGCTTGGCGGTCTCGATCTGGGTGACGAGCATGTCGACGGCGTATACGTCCGCCGCCACCCCGACCTTCGGAATGAGGATCATATCGAGACGTGGACACGCCTCGACGACGTCGACGACGTCGCGGTACATGTAATGGGTATCGAGCCCATTGATTCGCAACATCATGGTCTTGCCGCCCCAGTCGATCTCGTTGAGCGCCTGGATGATGTTGTTGCGCGCCTGTGCCTTGTCGTCCGGGGCCACGGCATCCTCGAGGTCGAGGAACACGATGTCCGCAAGCGACTTGGAGGCCTTCTCGAAAAGTGCGGTATTGGACCCGGGCACTGCCAGCTCGGATCGCTGCAGCCGCGATGTCGCCGGCTCGATGCTGGTGAAACTCATGAAACCCTCCTCATGATCTGAACGCTTCTACCCGGTGGCCCCGAGCCCGGCGGCCGCGCAATTGATGGATCGCAGCAGAGCCGTGCGAATCTCGTCACCGCCATCGCTGCGGTGGGCTCGCAACAAATGCACCTGTTCCCGGCTGACTTGATTGATGGTCTTCAGGCGGCGCTCGAGACGGCGGCGATATTGGGGAAATCGCTCGCCGATGCAGGCGCCGCCGGAGAGGGTCTTCAGCATCTGAGCCGTCAGCCTGAATTCCTCGCTCACCTGCGCGAAAATGGCCTCACGCACGGACGCATCTTCCACGAGCTCGGCATACTTGCGTGCAATCGACATGTCGACTTGCAGGAGCGTCCGCTCGACGTCGTCGATGATCAGGCGGAACAGGCGCGCTTCGTTGAACATGCGCCGCAACAGCTCCAATCCCCGCTCCTTGCGCACGTCGAGAAAGGCCTTGATGCCGCTGCCGACGCCGTACCAT
Organism: uncultured Gammaproteobacteria bacterium; assembly: GCA_963766915.1. Lineage (GTDB taxonomy): Bacteria > Pseudomonadota > Gammaproteobacteria > Steroidobacterales > Steroidobacteraceae > Bog-1198. Next base: position 292,037 of record CAVYCL010000020.1, on the reverse strand, counting down.
CCGGACAGCATGTGTCGGTTCTGCGTCCAGGCGAACACCCAGGGAATCGCCCGTAAATCCTCGAGCGTCGCCGCCTGCGTACGGCGGGCCGGCCGTGATCCGATGTTGAGAAGCGAGAGCTCCTCGAGCGGACTCGATTGCTGCAGGTAGGCGAGCATGCCGGGCGTCTCCATGATCTGGCGATACGCCGACCAGGCCGTGCCGGAAAGCGCCTCCATGGCCTCGTGAAACTCGTGCACCGGCACGAGCGCCGCCTCGCGCTGCGAGCGCAGCACGTGTTCGACCACCGAGGAGCCCAAGAGCTCGACTTGATAGGCTGCCGTGCCGCGATTGGCGTACTTGAAGGAGACGACCTCGCCCTGCTCGGTGACGCGGAACTGTCCACGAATCGAACCCGCCGGCGCGGCGGCAATGGCGCGGCCGGTCGGGGCGCCTCCCCGGCTCAAGGATCCGCCACGGCCGTGAAAGAAGGCGATGGCGACGCCTTGTTCACGTCCCAGACGCGTCAGCTGACTCTGCGCCTTGGCGAGCTCCCAGTGCGCAGTCAGGTAGCCGCCGTCCTTGTTCGAATCGGAATACCCGATCATGACCTCCTGAACTTTTCCCTGCACATAGAGGCTGCGCTGCACTAAAGGCACGTCGAGCAACTCTTTCAAGATGGCAGGCGCGCGACGCAAATCCGGGATGGTCTCGAGCAGCGGCACGATCGGCAGCGTGCAGCGCTCGACCGCCGCGGAGTCGGCGAACAGCCCGGCCTCCTTCGCGAGGAGGTAGACGCCGAGCACATCGGCGGCGCTACGAGTCATGCTGAGGATGAGCGCACCGAATGCCTCGCGATCGACGTCCTCGCGCAGCCGTGCGATCGTGCGAAAGGTCTCGAGGGTCTCGGCGGCCTCTGCCGGCAGATCCTCGACGCCGCGGGTGTCGCGGCGCGGGACGGCGAGCTCCGACCTCAGCCAGACTCGCCACGCATCGGAACTCGGCGCCGGTGCCTGCAGCGCCGCCGTGTCGTGCGCGGTACAGGGCCGCGAGCGTCTGATTCACCCGCATGCTGTTCTCGCGGACGTCCAGCCGCACCGTGCAGAATCGGAACGTGCCCACTTCGCGTCGCAACGGCAGGAGCAGCGTGTCGGCGATGCGCGAGGCGCCGGAAGCCTGCAAGCGCATTGCGCATGAGATCGATATCCTCGATCAGCGCATCCGCATGCAAATAGCCGGTCTGCGGCGCCGGCCGCTCCTCGATGGCGTGGCTGCGCGTGGTCTCGATCCGCGACAACATGCAGCCGATGAATTGGCGAAAGACCTCGCCGCGATTACGCGCCGCGCGCGCCTCGCCGTCGGGCAGGCTGCGAATCGCCGCCCCCACGGCCGTCAGGAACGACTCGGGCAGCGGCAGCGCGTGGTCCTCGATGCTCGCCGCGCGCAACAGCTCCAACAGCCGTGCGCGGTAGCGCTCGAGACTCGCGAGGCGGGTCTGCCAGAGCGTGCGCCGCGTGACCTCGCTGGTGACGTAAGGATTTCCGTCCCGGTCGCCGCCGATCCAGGAGCCGAACTGGAAAAACATCGGCACATCGAGCGACTCGCCGGGGAATTGCTTGACGAAGGCGCTCTGTACCTTGGCAAGCATCTGCGGAACGACATCGAACAGATTTTCGTTGAAGAAATAAAGGCCCCACGCCACCTCCTGCTCGACGGTGGGCTTCTCGAGCTTGAGCTCGCCCGTGAGCCACAGAAGCTCGATCTCATCGCGCAGCGTTTGAATGAGCTCATCGCGCTCCCGGTCGGTCCAGCGCGGCGATTCGAGCTCGAGGAGCTTGAGGTAGATACGTCGATGACGCTCCATGACGGTCACGCGCTTGGCTTCGGTCGGATGCGCTGTGATCACCGGCCGCACGCGCAACGAGCCCAACACCTCGCGCACTTCGGCAGCGGAAATGCCCTCGCGCGCGGCCGTCGCGAACACCCCGGCGAAGGTGCCCCGCAGTTGCCCATAGCCGACTTCGCGCTCGCGCTCGCGGCGATTGCGCATGTCGCGGTTCTGCTCGGCGATCGCGAGCAGCTGGAACCAGATGCCTTGCGCCTGCAGGGTTCGAGCGAGCAGCACCGCCGGCATGCCCGCGGTGTCGCGTTCCTCACGCAGCACCGCCGCGACCTCCGGCTCGTAGCGTTTCACCACCTCCACCAGGAGATCGAACAGCAGCTCGGCGCGCGAGAAACTTCCGTCCGGGCGGAGTTTGAGCGCGCTCATGAACGCGCTAATGCCGCGCCTTGCGCAACGCCAGGGCGGTGGTGGCGCCGAGTTGCGCCGCACTCGGCGCCACCAGCAGCCCGTAAGACTGCATGAGCTCGGTCTTCTCGGCGGCGCTGTCGCCCTCGGCCGAGATGATCGCGCCCGCGTGCCCCATGCGCCGACCCTTGGGCGCCGTGAGGCCCGCGACATAGCCGACGACCGGCTTGGTCATGTTCTCATGCACCCATTTGGCGGCTTCCGCTTCCTGCGGTCCGCCGATCTCGCCGATAATCACCACCGCATGGGTTTCCGGGTCCTGCTCGAACAGCATCAAGTGGTCCAGGAAGGAGCTGCCGTTGATCGGATCTCCGCCGATGCCGACGCTCGTGGTGACGCCGATGCCGAGCGCTTTCATCTGCGACGCCGCCTCGTATCCGAGCGTTCCTGAGCGCGAGACGATGCCGACGTTGCCACGAATGTAGATGTGACCCGGCATGATGCCGAGCATGGCCCTGCCTGCGCTGATGATGCCGGCACAGTTCGGACCGACGACTGTGGTGCGCTCGGCTTTCGCATAGCGACGCAGGTACCGCTTGACGCGCATCATGTCCTGGGCCGGGTATGCCGTCGGTGATGATGCAGACCAGGCGCAATCCCGCATCCGCAGCCTCCATCAGCGCATCCGCCGCATAAGGCGGCGGAACGAAGGCCAGGCTCGCCTCGGCGCCGGTGGCATTCACCGCTTCCTTCACGGTGTTGAAGACCGGCCGATCGAGGTGCCGCTGGCCGCCTTTTCCCGGGGTCACGCCCCCGACCACGTTGGTGCCGTAAGCGATCATTTCCTTGGCGTGAAACGTCGCCTTGTCGCCGGTGAAGCCTTGCAAGATCACGCGCGTGGTTTCGTCGATCAAAATGCTCATCGCGGTACCTCCCCTCGTGAGGCCGCGACGGCCTTTTCGGCCGCCTCCGCCAAGGTGTCGGCCGAGATGATGGGCAGGCCGCAGCCCGCGATGATGCGTCTTCCCTCCTCCACATTGGTCCCGGCGAGGCGCACGACCAGCGGCACGCGCAAGCCTTGGGCGGCCTGCACGACCCCCTGCGCCACCCAATCGCAGCGGTTGATGCCGGCGAAAATGTTGACCAGGATCGACCTTGACGTTCTGGTCGGAGAGCACCAGATTGAACGCCGCCGCCACGCGCTCGGGTGAAGCGCCGCCGCCGATATCGAGGAAATTCGCGGGTTCGCCGCCTGCGTGCTTGATGACGTCCATGGTCGCCATGGCGAGCCCCGCGCCGTTGATGATGCAGCCGATGTTGCCGGTGAGGCCGACATAGTTAAGACCCAGCTCGGCGGCTTGGGTCTCGCGGGGATCTTCTTCCGCGGCATCGCGCATCTCCGTCACGCGCGGCCGACGGAACATCGCGTTGTCGTCGAACGACATCTTGGCATCGAGCGCGAGCACGCGATCATCCTTGGTGACGACCAGCGGGTTGATCTCGACCATGGTGGCATCGAGATCGCGAAACGCACGATAGCAACCCATGATCGTGGTCACGGCCTGGCTCACTTGCTTGATGTTGAGGCCAAGTCCGAAGGCGAGCTCACGCGCCTGGAAAGCCTGCAGTCCGACGGCAGGGTCGACTTGTTGCTGCAGGATGGTCTCGGGTCGGCCTGCCGCGATTTCCTCGATTTCGACGCCGCCCTCAGCAGAGGCGATGACCCGAATGCGCTCGATCTTGCGGTCCAGGACGAAGCCCAAGATAAAGCGCGCGCACATAAGGCTCGGCCTTCTCCACATACAGTCGGTGAACGGCCTTGCCTGCGGGTCCGGTCTGCGCGGTGACCAGCACCGAGCCGAGCATGCCCTTGGCTGCGGCCGCCACCTCCTGGTAGGTGCGGCACAGCTTGACCCCGCCCGCCTTGCCGCGGCCGCCGGCGTGGATCTGCGCCTTGATGGCCCAATGCCAGCCGCCGAGCTCCGTCGCGACATACACCGCCTGCTCCGGGCTATAGGCCACGCCGCCGGGCGGCACGTTGACTCCGAACCCGGAGAGCAACTCTTTAGCCTGATATTCGTGGATATCCATGATCTCCCCTGACGAGCCGTGGTGGCTGGCTCGTTCGCGTCGCGGTGCAGCCTCTTTCGATCATAACAATGCGGTCGCGCGCGCATCATCAGTAAAGCCGATTCACATCATAAGGTTTGACGTTCCACATCATAGGCTTCGGCCTCGCTCGCAGGCCGCTAATATTATATTAATGTCATTTATCTTATATGTATTGTATCTATCTGAAATTACTAAGTTTTATTTATTGCAAAATTCGCATAGGCTGCGGCAGCGCGGCGGGCGAGGCGTGCATCCCCGAGTTCCGCGGCGCACGCGGCGAAACGCTCGGTGGGTCCTTGCCACTCGAGCTCCTCGCACGCGCGCGAACAGCGGCGCATCGCTTCGCAGGGTCGCGAGTCGCTTGAACAGAAGCGCAAGCTCCCGCCGCTCTCCCAAAACTTCCGCGGGAAACTCTTCCAGGGTGCCATAGCGGTCGATGAGTCTCGCCGCCCCCTTGGGACCGATGCCCGCAAGACCCGGATAGCCGTCTGCACTGTCGCCCACGAGCGCGAGATAATCCGGAATCCATTCGGGCCCGACGCCGAACTTCGCGCGCACGCCCGCCGCATCGCGAATCGTGTTGCTCTTGCGGTCGACTTGCACGACCCGTTCTGCGCGTACGCATTGCGCGAGATCCTTATCCGGCGTCCAGATCGAAACCTTCTCGACCCGCGGGTCGGCCGCGGCAAGGGCGGCCGCCGAGGCGAGCGCATCGTCCGCCTCGAGCTCGATCATCGGCCACGTCGCAACGCCCATTGCGGTGAGCGCGTCCTCCAAGGGCTCGAATTGCGCGCGCAGCGCAGGCTCGATGCCCTCGCCCGTCTTGTAGCCGCTCCACAGCTCGTTGCGGAAGGATTCGATCACATGGTCGGTGGCTACGCCGAGATGCGTCGCGCCCTGCTCCATCATCTGCAGGACTGTATTCAGCACCCCGACCACGGCGCCGCGCGGCCGGTCCTCGCCTTTGGTAAAACGGCGCAACCCATAGAAGTGCCGGAACAACTCGTAGGTGCCGTCGATGAGATGTACGATCACGGCTCATCTTCACACGCCGCCCTATCGCGGCGCGAGTCTCACGCGCGCGGCCGCGACTTGCGCTTCGTGCGTCTTACGGCCGGCGCGGCGGCGGCCGGCTGGGCCGGCAAGGGATTGCGCAGCGGGATGATCGTCTCGAGCAGCACCGAGGTGCTCGAGTCGGCGGCCACGGTCAGGCGCTGCAGAATCTCGGCGAGCTCGGTCACCGACCGGGCGACGACTCGCGCCACCATGCAGTCATCCCCGGTCACGCTGTGCATTTCGATCACCTGCGGCATTGCGCGCGCGATGTCGCCGAGGCCGCGCTTCTGCGTGGGCTTAGCCCGCAGCCGCACGAACGCGCTGATATTGAATCCGAGCCGCGCATGATCCACACAGAGCATCGCGCCGCGGACAATGCCGCGAGTCTCGAGCCGCCGGATCCTATCGGTGACCGTCGGCTGCGAGACGCCCAGCTCGCGCGCAATCTCCGCGTAAGGGCGCCGCGCATCGGTGTCCAGTCTTGCAAGAATCTTCAGATCCAGCGCATCCATAATGAAAGACCTCATCGGATTTTGGCTTTATTATCAAGCCCAAATTTTATTGAGCTTATAGAAGTGAAGGTACGGATGGCAACGCCGGGTTATTATAAAGGCCGATCAGGTAGGGAGCCGCCATGTCCACCACAGTAGCCGAGCAGAGGACGTCGCCTTGGATGATCGGGGCTTGCCTGCTCGCGGTTTATATCATCTGGGGTACCACCTACTTCGCAATCAAGGTCGGTGTCGCCCAAGTCGCACCCTTCTTCCTGGTCGGCACGCGCTTCGTGGTCGCAGGAGGCGTCTTGATGATCGCCCAACTGATCCGGGCGAAACGAATGCCGACGCTTAACCAGTGGCGAAATGCGGCGCTGTTGGGATTTCTCCTGCTGGTGGTGGGAAACGGCGGCGTGGCTGTGGCCGAGCGATGGGTCAGCTCCGGCGCAACCGTCGCTCTGATCAGCGTCATGCCTCTCGCCACCGCGCTCTGGAGCGGTGCTCTCGGCCGGTGGCCGCGCCGCCGCGAGTGGTTCGCCATCGGGCTCGGCGCCGTCGGCGCCGCGGTCATGCTCATGGGCCGGGATCTGCACGGGAGTATTCCTGGAACCATGATCATTCTTCTTGCGACGACCTGCTGGTCCTTGGGTACGGTCCTCTCCCGCCGGCTCGATCTGCCCCACGGACCCACGGGTTTCGGCGCCGAGATGCTGTCGGCCGGAGTCATGGCGCTGATCGTCAGCGCAGCGCTCGGAGAGCACTGGACGGTGCCGAGTGAGCCCACGTTCTGGTGGGCATGGGGGTATCTCGTCATCTTCGGATCGCTGATCGCGTTCTCCGCCTATCGTTACGTCGTCGAGCGCGTCTCGCCGACCCTCGCGGCGACCTATGCGTACGTGAACCCGCCCGTGGCGCTGTTCGTGGGATGGTGGCTCGGCAACGAGTCATTCTCATCCAACGTGCTGGTGGGGCTGCCCATCGTCCTCGGCGCGGTGGCACTGCACGCGTGGATACAAACCGCAGAATCGAAGCAGGCTCCCATGCCGATGGCCGGCGCGACGGACAATCCGTCTGCGGCGGCATGCGAGGGGGCCTCGCGCGCGGCGTGAGCGGGAGCAGCCCGCCATCCCCGCACGGGGCACCGGGTAATCTGGCCTTTCGAGCCGGCCTCGCATTCGTGTTCCTTTGGTTCGCCCTCGGTGGGATTGCACACTTCGCCTTCACGCGAATCGAGGAACGGATCGTTCCGCCGTACGTGCCCTGGCATCACGCAACCGTGCTCGTGACCGGGGTGTTCGAATTGCTCGGCGCGCTGGGTTTGCTGTTCACACGCACGCGACGGGCGGCCGGCTGGGGGTTATTCGCGCTCACGATTGCGGTGACGCCCGCCAACATCTATATGCTTCAGAATCCCGAACTGTTCGGGATCCCCGACTGGATCCTGATCGCCCGCCTGCCTGTGCAAGTGGCCCTACTTGCGCTGATCATTTGGGTTTCAAAGCCGAGGATCGCGGCACAGAAATAGCGGGATTCAGCGGCGTACGCTCAGCCCCATATGACCATTCGCGAATATTGGAGCCGACGAGGCGGCTGGTACAGCCTTTTGTGGTGCGTCGCCGCAGCGAACTTTTTCTACTGCGGCTATTTGAGTCTCCATCCGCATAACCCCCTCACCCTCTACTCCATCGAAGCCGCATCGCTCGTGCTCGCGGCAAGCCACCACATATTTTTAAGACGAATCCCCTGTCCGAGGTGCACGAAGGGAATGGGACTTGCTTCTACCCGTCCTGCGAATCGGCGCCTGATCGGCCAGCCGATTCGCTGCAAACAGTGCGGCGTGGATATCGACGAGCCGATGCTGCCAGGCGCCGATAGAGCCACAGTAACAGCGCTATGACGGAGCCGCCTGGCAGCATCAGACTGATCGCCGCATAGGGTGCCAGGCCTTTAAGCTTTTCAGCTGCAATCAGCATGCGGCGTCAACCGAACACCATCGCCAGCTGCAAAACCACCCCGGAAGCAACCGTGGCCGCGACCGCCAAGACCGCCTGAGCAACCCGCACCGATACCGTTTCGTTCGTCATGGTCCCTCTCCTTGAATCGAATTGACTGAATCGTTCCTACGAGGGACAGATTGCGCTGGCCTCTCCTGCGCAACAAACGCAATTACTGTGGGAATGTTTAGCTTTACTTAACTGACGCTGACCGGATGGACTCTGCCGCACGAGCGCGGGTCGGATGGTCACTCTCGCGAGCGCCTGGAGTCGGCGGCGATCGTCGGCTATTCGGTTATGTATATTCTTAGAAGCGATCGGTGTTGGTAACCCGCGGCGCCGTTCATTAGTCTGCTCTGGGCACTGTGGCCTACGACTCGCCGGCCTGCTTCCGAGCGCAACCCCCTTACGACCGCCGCCTCGTTCGCCACAGACGCCCACCACCGAATACCAAGCTCCAGCGGTTTCGAGGCTAGATCCCATTCCGGAGGCAGACTATGACTGGAATCGTCGACCAAGTGCTCACGGCGAACCTGAATTACAGCCGCTCCTTCGTCGAGAAGGCCCGGCTCGGGCTCCCGCCGGCGCGTCGATTCGCAATTCTCACCTGCATGGATGCGAGGCTCGATCCTGCGAAGTACGCAGGGCTTTCGGAAGGTGACGCCCAGGTATCGCCGTCCTACGCAGCTTGCAACGAGTTCTCACTGGATGACGGTTGATCCGTCAGGCGCCCTGCCCTAACCCGCAATCTTGTCCTGGGTTTTGGTGTCGAAGTCACTCGCCTCATGGCGCTCGTGCAGCTGGCTCGCAGGCTCGCCGTACGTTCTGTTGACCATGCGGCCGCGCTGTACCGCGGGTCTTGCGAGAAGCATGGCGGCCCATCGCTGCACATTCTTGTAGTCACCCACTGAGAGAAACTCTGCCGCACCGTAAAGCCAGCCCTGGGCCACCCCCCCGTACCAGGGAAAGATCGCCATGTCGGCGATGGTGTAGGTGTCGCCCGCGATGTACTCGCTGTCCCCCAGTCGCCGGTCGAGGACGTCGAGCTGACGCTTCACTTCCATCGTGAATCGATCAATCGCATATTCGATCTTGATCGGCGCGTAGGCATAGAAGTGACCAAATCCACCGCCGAGAAAGGGTGCGCTCCCCATCTGCCAAAACAACCACGACAGACACTCGGCGCGTGGGCCGCCGCTCGGCGGCAGATAGGCCTGGAATTTCTCCGCGAGATACAAGAGTATCGCCGCAGACTCAAAGACGCGGATCGGCTTCTCGCCGCTGCGATCCAACAGCGCCGGGATCTTGGAATTAGGATTCACGGCGACAAACCCGCTGCCGAATTGATCCCCATTCATGATATTGATGAGCCAGGCGTCGTACTCGGCGCCGGAGCGACCCAACGCCAAGAGCTCCTCGAGCATGATCGTGACTTTCACGCCGTTCGGCGTGCCGAGCGAGTAAAGCTGTAACGGGTGGCGTCCTACGGGCAGCTCTTTGTCGTGCGTCGGACCTGCAATGGGACGGTTGATGTTGGCGAACTGGCCGCCGCTCGCCTTGTTCCAGGTCCAGACTTTTGGGGGACTATAATCGACTGAATCGTTCATTGAGGCTCCGAAGGTAATCGGAAATTTCGGTCCTAAAGCCAGCGTCGGATGCGCTCGGCTTGCTGGCGCAGGGCTTCCGGATCTGCTTTGACGGCGGCATGCATGAGCAACGGTTCCCCGGGACGGCGGGGAATGATGTGGAAGTGCACGTGGGGACCGTCTGGCCCGCGGCCGAGCCATTGACTTGGGTGATCATCATGCCGGGTGCGTCGAACGCTCGCTTTACCGCCGCGGCGACGCGTTGCGTAACGCGCATGCAGGCGGCGGCCCCTTCAGGCGACAGCTCGAAGAGAGTTTCTGCGGGCTCCCGCGTGATCACCAACGCATGACCTTCGGTCTGCGGCATGAGATCCATGAACGCCAGTGTGTGCTCGTCCTCAAAAAGCCGCACACACGGTAATTCGTTGCGAAGAATTCGTGCAAACACGTTTTGCGGATCGTAGGACATGGGCTCAGAGAATATCACGCCATCTTCGTCCGTGAAGACGCTACGAGTTGGCGGAATCATGCGCAATAATCCACCATGCGGGTCTACCTTAAGGAGCCAAGCGCGTGAACGACATGCGACCGACTGAATTTTTCACCGAGTCCAAAGTCCGTCTTCGACTGCGCAGCCAACATCCCGGTGCCCGCGATTGGCTGTTCCTGCCCGGCGGACCGGGCATCGGGGCAGAGAGCCTCGAAGATCTCGTGAAGGCCGTTGCTCTCCCCGGACGCTGTTGGTTGGTTGATTTGCCGGGAGACGGCTCCAATCTCGTGGACGGCGATCCGTTTCGACACTGGCCGGAGGTTTTGCTCGAAGCGCCATGGGCACTTCCCGGCGCCGTCTTTGTGGGCCATTCCACCGGCGCCATGTATCTGCTGTCGGTGCCGGATCTGCAACATCACCTCAGCGGACTCGTGCTCATCAGCACCGCTCCCGATGCCCGATGGTACTCACACTATCTGCGCATGACGATTGAGAACCCCCTGCCCGCAATGCAGATCGCGACCCAGGCCTTCAATGCGCATAAGAGCAACGAAACGCTTGCGCGACCTGGCCGTGGCGTCCGCACCGTGGAACTTCACCGCCAAAGCACTGCCTCTTGGAGAGGCACTGTTGGCGCGCATGCCCTATAACCTGGCAGCCGTCGAGTGGTCCGATCAGCACTTCGACCATACGTACGAACTGAAATGGTGGCCGAAGGAGTTGCCGACATTAATTCTCGAGTGGCTCCCACGATCGGATCGTCGACCAGAGCTTTTGGGACGATCCTCGCTTCACGGGCGAGAACGTCATGCGGCTGACCATCGAAGAGGCGGGCCACTTTCCCTGGATCGATCAGCCGACGGCTGTGCGCGCGGCCTTCGGGAAATTCACCAAGCGCCTATAGGACCGCCTGCGTCCGTCATATGCGGTGCTCCAGGTTGAATTGGCACTCAAGGCCGTGGCGGAGGCGCCATGAATTCGGGGCCGACAGGATCCTGGACCGCCGCGTTCACGATGTGCTCGATCTGATCCCGGTCCGCGTCTTGTAGCGACCAGCCGGCGACCCCGAGCGCTGCCTCGAGTTGATCAGGCCGACGGGCACCCCACAGTGCGACGCCGATGCCCTGGTCGAGCATCCATCGCACCGCCAGCTGGATCACATGCCGGCCGAAGCGCCGCTGTGCAAACTCGTCGAGCTTCCGCACCGCCTCGAGATAGTGCGCAAAGCGAGGCGGTTGAAATTTCGGGTCGACACGCCGCAAATCGTCACCGTCGAAGCGGGTATCGGGATGCATCCGCCGCTGAGCAAGCCTCGGCACAGGGCTCCATAACCGAGAGTCACGATGTGATTGGCCCGGGCATAAGGCAGCACGTCGGTCTCTATGGCGCGCTCGAAGAGATTATAGGGAGGCTGCAGCACGTGCAGCGGAGCCACTTGGCGAAACCTCTCCATCTGTTCAACCGAGAAGTTGCTGACGCCGATGGCCCGAATCTTCCCGGCCTCGTAAAGCGAGCGCATGGCCTCGGCGGTTTCCTCGACCGGGACCTGGGGATCCGGCCAATGGACTTGGTAGATGTCGATATAGTCGGTGCGCAGCCGTCGCAGCGAATCATCGACTTCCTGCAGAATTCGCGCACGTGTCGCGTTGCGATAGACTTTCCCATCGCGCCATTCGAGTCCTGTCTTACTGGCAATGACGGCTTGGGCGCGTACGCCGTCAAGCGCCTCACCGACGATCTCCTCCGACACGCCGAAGCCATAAACCGGCGCGGTGTCGATCAAATTGATTCCGTCATGCAGCGCGGCCCGAATCGTCGCAATAGACTCGCGCTGATCCGTGCCTCCCCACATCCAACCGCCCATGGCCCAGGTCCCGAGCGCCACGCGCGAGAGCTTGAGCTGCGTTGCGGGAACATCGACGAATTCGGTTGCGACGGCCGGGATGCGAAGCTGCGTGGACGGTGCCATGGAAAGACCTCCTGAAGTGATTGCGCCCTCTGAATCGATGGATACAACCTAGGCGCGCCGGGTCTCGGGCTGTATTGCAAAGGCCGCCCGCATCGGTTACGCATGAAACAGCCGGCGGGAGCGGTATGACAGCTAACGAGCATGCCTACGCCAACGATACGCGGCGACGATCGCCCAAACGGCTTCCACCAGGCCGAACGGCCATGCGCCCTGCAGAAAACCGTAAATTGAGCCGAGGACACACGCCCCCGCGAATGCGAGGACGAACCAATGACTCCGCTTCTCCAGCGCATACGTCACGAGCATAGTCGTGACCGCAAAAAGGCCGAAGGCTGTTAGCCCGTCCATCGATGCCCTCCGCCCTAAGCGGCGAACGTGACCCTATTGGGGCAACATGTGAACAAAGCCGCCGTTTTCGTAGGCGTAGAATCTCCATTCGCGAACTGTTTTCGGCGTTCCCAAGATAACGAGCTGTTGGCGGAGCGTAGCGACGTCGTTGAACACGTCTGCACTCTTTATGAGACTCTCGCACCGTCGCAGAAGGGCATCCGTAGCCTCATCGGTCGCATAGGTAATCAACACCTTGAGCGGCGCGTTGAAGGACTGAAGCTTGCTCATTTTTTCATGCGCGCGCGAACTATCGTTTTCGTGCTCTATGGCTACCGAAATAAAATTCGCATAGGTGGCGTACTTGCCGGTATTGTCGACGCCGCGTTCCTCGTACAGCATGCCATCGAGCGTGTAGTAATCCTTGTTCCATGACAAAAGACCCAGCTGCCGACCGACTCTGGGATAAATCGTGGTTCGCATGAAGAAGTTATAGGATTTGGTCTCGTAGCCCACCGCAATCCGAAAGCTGTCACGCTCCGATTGCATGACGGCGAGAAAGGCATCTCGAAAGTCTCGGGGCGAGATTCTATTCATCGGGCGCGATTGTTCACCCGCCACCACTTACAAATCAAGTGGTCAGCAGGCAATCGACGCATGATCGAGACGCCGTCGCTAGGCGGACTTATATCTCAGGCATCTGCCACATCGCATTAGCGCCTGCTCCGCTAGCCTGCACTGGACCTCACTCAGGCGTTACCGATCGTCGCCATGACAGCCTAGAGGTCAAGCTCGAGCGCTCGCTCGATGGCTGAGCGCGGTGTTCTACCCTGCTGGAAGTAGGGGTGCCAGGCCGGCCAATCGATTTCTTCGATGGAAATGAGGCCCACAAGATCCTCGAAGTCTCGCCGCAAGAGCTTGACGATTTCGGTTTGCCACTGTGTCCACGTTTCCATCTCGTGACAGAGTCAGCCCATTCGGTCCAACCGACAAATACAATTTTTCACTAAGGATATGAGGCGTTGGCAATACGGGCGAGCTCAGGCCTCAGCGCGTCGATGGAGGGTTGGCGTGCATGATCCGCGCAAGAAATCCTCTAAGCCGATCCGATTTGGCTCCAGAGAACAGCTCATCGGGCGATCCCTGCTCGATGATCTCGCCCCGATCCATGAAGATCATCCGGTTCGCGAGCCGACGTGCAAATCCCATTTCATGAGTCACACAGATCATGGTCATTCCCGCTTCGGCGACTCCCATGATGATGTCGAGCACCTCGCCGATCATCAGCGGATCGAGCGCCGATGTCGGCTCGTCGAACAACATGACCTTCGGAGCCATGCAAAGGGCTCGGGCAATGGCCACTCGCTGCTGCTCTCCGCCAGAAAGCTCGCTCGGATAATGAGCTGCGCGGTCACCGAGGTGTACGCGCTCGAGATAGGTAAGCGCCATCTCCCGCGCCTCGACGGTGGGCATCCGGCGGACTCGTGTCGGGGCGAGGGTGCAATTCTCGAGCGCCGTCAGATGAGGAAACAGGTTGAACGACTGAAACACCATGCCGACATCGCGCCGGATGGTTTCGGCGCTGCGCGCGCCATCGAGCGTCGTGCCCTCCACCACAATCTGACCCGACTCGTGTGTTTCCAAGCCATTGATGCAACGTAGGAGCGTCGATTTACCGGAACCGGACTGACCGCAGATGACGAGCCGCTCGTGTGCCTCGACGTCGAGCGATACATCGCGAAGTACTTGAAGGGTGCCGTACCATTTGCTCACTTCGCGGAGCGACACGACGGAGCGCGCCTGCACGGCGCCCGTCTGCACGGCGCCCGTCTGCACGGCGCCCGTCACGGACGGATCCTGGGCGCACGGAAGGGATCTGTCCTTGACACTCCCCGTCCGAAGCGCACTTCCAGCCGCGCCTGAATGATCTCAAACACAATGGACATGCCCCAGTAGATCAGGGCGGCCGCGAGCAGCATCTCCATATAATGGAACGTCGCTCGGGCATAGGACTGCGCCAGAAAATTCAGCTCCCAAAGTCCCATGAGCGAAACGAGGGACGAATCCTTGAGCATCGATATGAACAGTGCGCCGGCGGGCGGGATGATGAATCTCAGCGCCTGGGGTGCAATCACCTTCCAAGCGATCACCCAGCCGGGCAGGCCCAGCGCGCGGGCCGCGTCGCGCTGACCGGCGGGCACGGCAAGCAAACCGCTGCGGATTGTTTCCGCAAGGTACGCGCCGTAGTTGAGCGAGAGGGCCATCAAGCCCGAGGTGAGCCCTCCGAGGACGATCCCCACTTGCGGCAAGGCGAGATAAATGATCAGCACCTGCACCATCAAGGGAGTGCCGCGAAAGAATGATGCATAGAATGTGGCGACGGCGAAGGCGATCGGATTGTTCGATAGTCGTCCGAGAGCCGTGACGATCGCCACCGCGAGCGCCAGCACCATCGAGCAGGCGGTTACGAATAAAGTGAGTGCCGCTCCCTGAATGAACCCATCGGGCGCGAGGCGCAGTCCCAGCAGATAAGGCAGCTTGCTGCCCACATATCCGAAATCGAGGTGCATGCTAAAGGCTACGGCCCCGATGCCTGCAGCCAAGATTGTCCAGGTCAACCAAACCTTTGCGCGAAACGACGAGCGTGCGTGCGTCCTAGAGTCCATCGCCTGTGACATCCTCGCCGAGCCATTTGCGCGAAATCCGACTCAAGGTGCCGTCCGCTCGCAACTCTGCAAACACCCGCGCGACGGTCCGATCCCATTCAGGGTCGCCCCGCTCGGTTGCGACGGCATTCGGCTCGGCATAAAGCGGCGGTCCCACGATCTTCAGGGCGTTCGTCGATTGAATCGACGCCCGAGCCGTCGCGAGATCCGAGATGCCCGCGTCGAGCCTTACTCCCGGCCCGAGCGCGAGGTTTCGGAAGTTGATGGTCTCATCGCCGGGAATCGCGATCACATCATGAAACGGGAAAACGATCGGCGGCTGCCCTGGGATCACCAACGTCTTGTTCAAGTAATTCTCGTAACTGGAGCCCATGCCCACGGCGACGCGCTTCCCCGAGATATCCGCGACCGACCGGATGTGCTGTTCGTCCTTGTGGACGACCAGAACCGCGGGCGAGCTGTAGTAGCGCGCGGGGAAGCTCAGGACGCTGGCGCGCTCCGCCGTCGGACTCATCGAGCAGATGCAGATATCCCAGCGGCCCCTCCACTGTCCCGCGACCACGCTCTCCCACGCCGGTGTTACGAGCTCGAGCTTAACGCCGAGCTTCGCCGCGAACGCCCGTGCCACCTCGACATCGAAGCCGTCCAAGACGTTGTCTGAATTGATGAAGCCAAACGGTGGGTAAGTCGTCAACAGGGCATCTCGCAGCACACCACTTCGCTGAACGCGCTCCATTGTTGCGCCTGCCGCTGCGGTCCCAGCAAAGGCCAGCAAAACGGCCGCCATCAGACCCGTTACAAATCGCATACGTGTGCGCCCGCGCCGCGGGTCAATCGATGGCATGGAGTTGCATCGGGCGTGGCTCATCCTGGCTGGTATTATTCTGCAATGCCGAAGGTAGCGGTTCCTCCGCTCCATTGCAAAATCCGCAAGGCCTTATGGCCGCGCGTGACGATCAGACCATCAAGCACCGCCGCGCGAGTTCGGGCCGCCCGCGGACCGGGAGAAGACGTGCTAGCGGGAGGTGTAATCGACGCTGATTGCCACCTGGCGCGTGTGATCGGCTCGATTGTAGAAGTACACCGTAACCACGTCCTCTTGATTTTGATTGAGGGCGTGCACGGCCTGCACAAAGCGCGCCTTGGGCAGTTCCTTCAAGCCGGTCTCATACGGCGCACCACGATCGTTGGGAGAGTCGGCCGATGTGAAGTAGTGCGTAGCCACATAGGTCGCACCCACGGGGAGTCTTAAGATTAATTCGCAACGGTACGCACACGCATCAGCGTCACACGGCTGCGACCGCGCGCCAGGACATTCGACGGTCTTCCCGGCGAGGTTCTGCGGCGCATCCGCCGCCCCTGCTCCCATCGCCACGAGCGAAGCCGCGCAAATCGCGAGAATCGGAGTGTATTTCCCCATGTGCCTGCCTTTATTGTGGTTCTACGCAAAGGCACGATAGCACCGCAATTGGCGAGGCATGAATGCCGATCTTGCCCTCTCGCGCGTAAGGGCCCTCCGACAGCGTGGGGTGCCCGACGGAACTTACGCGCTATGTAGCGGGCGACTGAAGGTGGGTGATTTCAGCGGCCACCAACCGCAGCGTAGCAGGCGCAGCACTCTGAGCTGATCGGTCTGTCTCGCAAGCAAGTCCTGCGAAAAATCGACAGGCGTCAAGCGATCGTACAAGCGGGCAAGCTCGGATTCGGTATCGTCGGCCTGCAGTGCCGCGCGAAAATCTGCGATTGTGGAATCGAAACTCGGTGGAAACAGCCCAATCAGGGAGGACAAACTGCCACCGAATATAAAGGTATTCCAGAGACCCCCGGCGTTGATCAGCCTGCGCGCTTGCTGAACGTCCGGTCTTTCCACAAATTCATAAACGCCCGTTGGCATGAGTATCGCGTCGTGCCAAGGCACGATGTAACCCAATTGGTCGTGCGGACCCTGCGGCAGCGCACCCAGCAGGTAGACCGGGCTCGGCTCCTCGGCGATCCATTCGATCAGGGTCGTCAGCGCGTTCGTCATCACGTCTTCGTCGTCGACCACATGATCTGCGGGAAGGAAAAACACCGGGGTCGCCGCGGAGATGCGGCTTTCGAGCAACAACAGCGCAAGCAGCACTTCGTAGGCCGTTCCCTGGTGCCGGGGCTCAACGAATAGATTGCGAGCGGTAAGCTCTTGCAACGGACTGTGACGCCACGCACCCGCCGGGGCCGTCACGACCGCGGCGACCCGCTCGAGTGAGGTTACCGTCGAAGCGCGCCGCAGCGTGCCGATAATAGGGTCACGCTTGCTCAGCGCCGGCAGTTCAGCCGCGCCACGCCTCGGATTTTCTCGACTTGCCAAAATGACACACCACGCCTCAGTCACCAGCCACTTCCCCCCAACGTTACGCGAGGGCGTAGCTTACTCTTGATCGCCGGCACCCGCATATCTCCTCGCGAGCCGTGGGGACCGCCCGTTGCGATGCCGTGCCTCACCACCAGCCGCGACGTTTAAACCACACAATGGGCAGTAAGATGCTGAGTGCGATGAGCGTAAGACCGTAAGGATAACCATAGCGCCAGGACAACTCCGGCATATCGTGAAAGTTCATGCCGTACATGCTCGCGATCAGTGTCGGCGGAATTCCGACCACCGACACGATCGTCAATACCTTGAAGATCTCGTTCTGTTCCGTGTTGATAAAACCCAGGATGGCGTCCAGGAGAAATTGGGTTTTGCCCGACAGATGCGCCTCGAACTCGACTAGCGAGACGAGGTCCTGCTGAGCCGTGCTCAATCGAGTCCTTTCCTCGGGCGAAAGCCAATCGATCGCCATCTTCAGAACGAAGCCGATGATACGTTGCAACCCAAGCGTGCTTTCGCGACTGTGAGATATCTGGTCGCCGGCGATTCCGATCGCCTTGAGGCACTCGTGGAGGCCTTGAGACACTCGCTTATCGTGCGGCCGAGAAGAGGTCTGATGCGGGCCAAATGCGCGCGCCGAGACCTTCGACAGATCGCTGCTCACTTTCTCGAGTTGATCCGCACGGAAGTCGACCATGCCCTCGATGAGGGCACAGAACACTCGGGCACTGCCCACATCTTGCTTCTGTTCAACGCGCGCCGCCACCCCGTCGAACGCGGGCACCTCCGAATAACGTACCGTGACCAAGCGCTCAGGCGAGAGAATAAACCCGAGTGGTACCGGCGCAAACCCTGCGCTCTCATCCTGGATCGCCAGCGGCATACTGACGTATAACACTTGACCTACGATTCGCAGCCGGCTCGAAGTCTCGATCTCCTGCAACGATTCTCGTGACGGGACTGCGATCTCGTAATCAGCCGCCACCCGGGCAATTTCTTCTGCCGTCGGATTGAGAAGATCTATCCAGAACGCTCCGGTGCGGCCCGCTTTTCGATCGGTGGCATGATGCGTAGTCAGCATGGAATAAGGGCCAAGGTCTAAGTAGTTTGAGTTGATAATGCCACGAATGTGTCCGGTCGGGGCCGGTCCTCCATCAACAATACTAAGCGTCACGCCCGGCGGTAGGACCTGCAACGTTCCGATCGTGTCTAGGGACGCGAATGACGGGGAATCAAGTGCGCCCCCGCGACCCGGCTGCCGGGGAC
Organism: uncultured Gammaproteobacteria bacterium; assembly: GCA_963766915.1. GTDB lineage: Bacteria > Pseudomonadota > Gammaproteobacteria > Steroidobacterales > Steroidobacteraceae > Bog-1198. The sequence goes on along the minus strand of CAVYCL010000020.1, from coordinate 273,500 downwards.
CGGTGTCAAATCAAATAGCGTCGTTCCTTGCAACGTGAGCACCTGTCGGTCGTTCTGGTTCCATAATTCCGACTTGGACAACACAATGCCGGTCCGGTTGGACGGGGATTTGCTGGAGCGCAGAACCTCGAAGTGCAGGGCAACCGCATCGTCCGCGCGAACCGGGTGCTGCCATTTGATTGTGTCAATTCCCGGAGAGCCGAAGGCTTCTGATCCTGACAACACATTTTGTACCATCAGCTCCATCGCGATGGCGCAGGTGTGCCAGCCGCTCGCGATGAGACCGCGCCATCTGCCTTCGGCGGCACGAGTTACGTCAACGTGAAACCATTGCGGGTCATAACGAGACGCAAACTCAATCATTTCTTTCTGCTTGACGATCCGGGGCTGCGAACGCACGACCAGGCCCGGAGTCAGATCGGAGAAACGCACGAGCACAACCCTCCATCGATATTGGGCGAAAGTATGCAACAAATCGCTCCCTCCTTGCGATTTCACCCATACCGCCGAATCCCGACCTTAGACCTCACGAGCATTTCGGCGCGCAGATTGCGCGGTTCCAAGCCTCGACAGCCGATAACGGCCCGCAAGGCCGGACGGGCGAGTAGTATCGAGTTTTCAGTCAGCGGAGGTCATCCATGAATCTTCATCTCGCCATTGCACCCGCGATCGCACTTATTGCGGGCATCCTGATACTCGTGATGCCTCAATTATTGAATTTGATCGTCGCGATCTATCTCATCGTCGTCGGCATAACGGGACTTCTGAACAAAGGAACGTTCAGCGCCAAGACACCTTGATGCCGCAATTGATGCCGCAGGAGCGCAAGACGTGAAATCCTTGGGTACACGCGCGGCGGGCGCCCGTTTTGAGCGCATGACAGCTTCACCTTTATGGGCAGGCGATCGCTTTCAGAACAAGCATCCTATGCTGCCCAACCTTCGCGATCCGACGGTACCCATGCCATCGCTCAAAGACTTTCTGTGCGGCGGCGAACGGCGCGTGCCACGCGGCCCACTGCCGTCGATGAATCCGCTCGAGGCGTGGGCGGCGAAGCCGCAAAGCGGATTGCGAGTCACCTGGCTCGGGCACTCCACGATGCTGATTGAGATCGGTGGCGTGCGCATTCTGACCGATCCCGTGTGGGGGCCCCGCGCGTCTCCTTCGGCGATCGTCGGACCGAAGCGTTTTCAAGCGGTGCCGGTCTCGCTTCGCGAAATGCCGCCGGTCGATGTGGTCATCGTCTCGCACGATCACTACGATCATCTTGACTACCCTACCATTCGTGCGCTCGCCAAGACCAACGTACCGTTCGTGACTTCTCTCGGCGTCGGCGCGCACCTCGAGTATTGGGGCGTATCGCCGGAGCGTATCGTCGAGCTCGATTGGTGGGAGACCCATACACTACCGAATACGGAGGTCGTGTTGACCGCCGCGCCTTCGCAACACTTTTCCGGACGGGGGCTCAAAGACCGCAATTCGACGCTCTGGTCCTCATTCGCAATGCGTTCGCCGAAACACGCGGTGTTCTTCAGCGGCGATACCGGTTTGACAACGGAGTACCAGGCGATTCGCGAACGACTGGGTCCGTTCGACCTGGTGATGCTGGAGATCGGTGCCTTCTATCCTGCTTGGGGTGACATTCACCTAGGACCCGACAATGCCGTCAAGGCGCATGCCATGCTGGGCGGCTCCTTCATGCCGGTTCACTGGGGCACTTTTTCATTGGCGATGCACCCCTGGGATCAACCGGCCGAGAGACTACTGGAACTCGCGCCGCACTTGGGGGCGGCGTTACTCATGCCGATCCTCGGTCAACCCGTTGAACCGGGCAACGCGGATATCATCCGGCCTTGGTGGCGCGGAGTCGACAGTGTTCCCCTCCCCGCCTCCGATACGGAGATCGAAAGCGCCACCATGCCCAAGTCGATGCCCTGGCCGCTGGACTAACGCTAGGCGCACCGGCTTTATCCGGACCTATTCCGTCAGCCTCGGTCTGCACTTGGCTTATGCTTCGGCCGTATTTTCCTCAAGAATCTGCAACAAGCGCTCGGCCGCACTCTCTACGTCCCGGATGTCTGCCTGCCGGAATTGGGTCGAGTGAGCACCCGAGACAGGTTGTATCAAAACGGTGATCTGACCGTCGGGACATAGATCCATGCAACTTGTAAGCGCGATCCGAACTTCGCCGCGCTCGAAGCGCCGCTTGCAGGCACGTTTCAATTTGGAAGCCAGCCGATGGCTCGCATTTTTTCCATCGCTATCGCTCCGGCGACCGCACTTCTCGCAGATGAAAACGAGTGCCCGGCTTACCGGCGATTCGGCATCCGAGACCGGCTTCTTGGGTCTGCTCAAAATCGCCTAGCCGCCGCGCTTGAAGAACTGAACGGCGCGCTCGTGCTTCTCGGCCGCGGCGCGCGTCGCGAACGTGCCGAGATTCCTTCGATGGTGCGTTTTCGGATCGACCTTGCGCGAATACAGGCGATACTGGCCGCTCGGAAGTTTTCGGATCATGACCCAAGCAAAGCAAATCCACGCGCTGCCCGCAATGGCCAGGCTCGCGGCACGGGGTAGGAACTTACCGACGATGGCCGGGAAACACTGCCTCGAATCACCTAATTGAAGCTCTCGGACCGATAGACCACTTCACCGTCGAGCAGCGTCAACAGACACTTCATGTCTTTGATTTGCGCCGTCGGTATGGTGTAGATGTTCCGGTCCCAGACGGCGATATCGGCGCGTTTTCCCGGCTCGAGCGTCCCGATCTTGTCCTCCAGAAACATCTGGCGTGCGCCCCAGGCCGTGTAACTGCGCAGCGCCGTTTGCCGATCGACGGACTCCGCCAATCCGAACGGCTCGGCGCCGGAGGAAGTCTGGCGCGCAACCGAAGCCCAAAGACCATAGCGCGCCGCCACGGGGGTCACGGAATAATCCGACCCGCCGGACCACAAAATTCCTCGTTGCTGCAGCGTCTTCAAGGGGATCAGCCGTCGATCCCGCTCCGGTCCGTAATTGGACGCATAAATATTGCCGATCCACCACAGGAATTCCGCCTGCATCTCCGGGTACCCGGCGTCGTCTTCGGATTGCAGCGAAGACATCGTGTCCAACGCGTGCGGCGTGGGGAGGTTCGCGTGAATGATGGCGTGACGCAGGCCGGTATGCGGGAACCGCTTCTCGGCGAGGGCATAGCTATCGACGACCCAATCCATGGCTCGATCGCCGACCGCGTGCGTGCCCACCGGGACACCCGCTTTCTGGAATAACAACACCATCTCACGGTAGACCTCCGGGTTCATATGGGGATAACCGGTGTTGGGTCTGCCCTCCTGCGTGAGATCCGAAGTTTTACCCTCGCGCATCCAGCGGTTGCCACATCCAGCCCGTCCGTCCGCCGCCGGAGCCGTCCATGAACAGTTTGACGCCGCAGGAGAGCAGGCGGCCATCGCCGAGCGTCGCGGGGAGCCGCGGGACGCTGTTGACCTCGTCGAGCGCATGCTGGGCCGAAACCATCGTGATGCCGGCGTCCCAAAGAACGCAAATGCGCTCCTTGAGCTGTCCGGAATCCAGCAGAGCCTTGTAGGCGTCCCAATGGATCTGGAAGATGTCCGGATCTTTGACGGCCGTCATGCCTTCGCTGTGCAATACCTTTTGGATGTACAGGATGCCCGCGCGCATCTGCTCCGGTGTCGTCTCCGGAATGAGCCGCGTGATGAGCGTCATCGCAGCATCCTCTTTGAATACGCCGGTCGGTCTATGCTCGCTGTCGCGGTCGATGGTGCTGGCGGGCGGGTCCGGGGTGGCCGCGGTGATGCCAGCGAGCTTCATGGCGGCGGAATTGGCGACACCGTAGTGGCCGGTGGTGTGCATCAGCCAGACGGGGTTATTGGGCGCAACGGCATCGAGGTCGGCTGCAGTCGGGTAACGGCGTTCGGCGAGCTTGCCTTCGTCCCAACCGGCGCCCGTGATCCAATCGCCCGGGTGGCTCTTCAACACCACCACTTTCACGCGCGCGGCGATCTCTGCCACGGATGTTGCGTCCGAGAGTTTGACCCCGTAGAGCTCGTCTACGCCCCCATCGGCGATATGCGCGTGGGTGTCGATGAGACCCGGTGTGGCCGTACGGCCTTTAAGGTCGATGACTTGGGCATTGGAAGCGGCCAGCGCCTGAACCTCACTATCGGATCCTACTTTCAAAATGACGCCATGGCGAATTGCAATCGCTTGCGCGACGGAATCATGGGCATCGACGGATAGGACTTGGCCGTGTAAGAGGATGAGATCGGCCTTGTCCGATTGCGCGATCACAAGCGCAGGGGCGAGCAGCAAGAGGGCCACGGCGAAGCGGTTCATACGGTCGCGGCTCGCAATCGTTCAGGGCGCGGCGCCATAGACACTCTTTCCGCCCACGATGGTCATCAACACCTGAGTCTTGCCGATAGTCTCCGGCGGCGCCGTGAACACATCCTGCGACAGGACCGCCAGATCCGCGAGCTTGCCGACTTCGAGCGTGCCGACATCCTTGTCCGCGAATGCGGCGTACGCCGAGCCTAACGTGTAGGCGCGAACCGCATCGGCGACCGGGATGCGCTCATCCGGGACGTAGGTCGCACCCGTGGGCACGGCGCCACCCTGGGCCGCACCGTCAATGGGACCGCTCGCGACGTCGGCGGTATCCGCCGAGCGCCACACCTGCCGGGTGACGGTCTGCTGCATCGATACGAACGGGTTCGGCGGCCAAGTGCAGGGCCAGTCGCTCGAAAACGCGAGCGTCGCCCCACTTTGCTCGAGCGCATGCCATCGATCCGACGGAATTTGCTGCGCGGGATCGAAATTGGTCCCGATCTCGCCGCAGCAAAAGGTCGGTTGCATGTCAGCGATCACCGAGAGCTTGGCGAACCGCGGCACATCTTCGGCATCCACGAGATCCGCATGCTCGATGCGCAGCCGTCGGTCTCGCGCGCCGTGTGCGCGCTCCAGCTGCTCGTAGGTGTCGAGAATCATATGCACGGAATCCGCACGCAAGGCATGGCTCATAAGCTGATAGCCGCGCTCATCGAGCGCCATCACCAGCGCCGCGTAGTCGCTCGGCGAATACACCAGCGGCGGAAGAAGGCCGGTGCCGCCGTCGATGAAGAACTTCACGAGATTCGCCGACACCCATTCGTCATGGTAGTTGCGGCGCGCCTCGTCGAGGTCGGCGAGAAAGGCTGGAGTCAAGCGATGAGGGACGGCCACCGCGCCGAAGCTGGTGCGTGTGCGCACCGTGAGCGAGCCCCGATCCCGCAGCGTCGCGTACAGTTTGATCTCCGCGAGATCGCCCGTGGCGTTGACCACACTGGTGATGCCGAAGCCATTCAAGAAGTGCGTCGCGGCCTCGATCATCTGCAGCTTTTGCTCGACCGGGACCCGCGCCTCGACCGCACGGTCCGCGACCTGCATGGCCGCCTCCAGCAACACCCCGCTCGGATTTCCGCTCGCGTCGCGGATAACGCCGCGCTCCTCGGCGGGATCGACCAGCGGTTGTTTGGTGAGCCCGGCCATCTTCATGGCCGCAGAATTGAGCCATAGCGCGTGCTCGGAGGTGTTGTGTATCACGACGGGCCGGTCTGGGACCGCGCGATCGAGCAGCGCATAGGTGGGTGTCGTCGGCAGCGCCGTGCTGAAATCCGCGCGGCCGAAAATAACGACGTCGTCCGGATGAGCGGCGGCATAGGCTTTGAGGCGCTCGATCAAAAGATCGGGCTTGCTGGGTGTGACACTCGATTCCGGGGTGGACAGATTGAGCCCGTGGAGCGCGTAGGCACCGAAGAGCAAGTGCATATGCGAGTCGACGATCCCCGGTATCACGGTGCGACCCTTCAGATCGATGACCCGGGCGGCACCCTTTGCGTGTTTGGAGACTGCCGCGCTCGTACCGACGGCCTCGATGCGCGCCCCCGTGATGGCGAGTGCCTCGGCCCACGGCGCGGCCTTATTTCCGGTGTAGATGTGGCCGTTCACCAGTACGAGGTCGGTGCCGAAGGCACTCGCATGCCAGCAGAGCGCGAGCAACGCTGCGTACAAACCCTTAGTCCACACCCTTAGCATTGTTATCCCTCGTTTTGTGCCGCCCTTCGTGCGCAGGCGTCAGCCTACTGTAGGGGCGCGAGCGCTCGGCGTAAATATTTCAATTTCAAGTTGAAAGGTCGTTCAGCACACTCTAAGCTCTGATCGAGATCGGCGATCAGCGCGATGAATGGCCTCTAGAGCCATGGGACGCTCACAGGAGGTGGGGAAACGGCTAAAAAATAGTAAGGGGTGCGGGATGTCTGCGATTTCTTGGAAGCTTTGCCTGTTGTTGGGCACGACGGCGGCTCAACTGGCACTCTCGAGCGCCTATGCCGCTCCGCCCGATCCGGAAACGCCAGCCGCCGGGCTCGACGAGATCGTCGTCACCGCAACCCGTCGCGAAGAGCGCTTGCAAGATGTTCCGATCAGCGTTCTGGCGTTCAGCCAGGAGAAGCTGGATGCGCAGGGACTGAAGAATATCGACGATCTCGCCCGGCTTTCGCCGAGTGTCACGTTCCAGCGTAACGGCATGAGCTCCGTCGGGCAACTACAACGACGAGAGCTCCGATATCAACATCCGGGGCGTCGATTCAACCGCCGGAACCTCCACGACCGGTATCTATATCGACGACACCCCGATCCAGACCCGTCATATCGGCTTCGGATCCATCAACGCCTTCCCCGCCTTATTCGACTTGGATCACGTCGAAGTGCTGCGCGGCCCCCAGGGTACGCTATTCGGCGCCGGTGCCGAAGGCGGAGCGGTGCGCTTCATCACGCCCGAGCCGGATTTGAACAAGACGAATATTTACGCCCGAGCCGATGCCGCCGTCACGGACGGCGGCTCACCAAGCTACGAGGGCGGCGTGGCCTTCGGCCTGCCTGTCATCAGCGATGTGCTCGCGTTCCGTGCGAGCTTCTCCTTCCGCCGTGATGGTGGTTGGGTCGATCGCAGCGATTACACACTTGTGCCCAACGCCACCGTGCCGCTTCCGACGCCTGTCTACAGCGGCGTGTCGCAGGCGAACTCGAATTATTGGGACACCACCACGGCACGCTTTGCGCTCAAGTGGAAGGTGAACGATGCAATCGAGGTCCTGCCGTCGTTCTATTACCAGCACCTGCAGATTGCAGATACGTCGGCCTATTGGGTCGCCCTGTCGAATCCCGATCAAAATGTGTATCGAAACGGAAATTTCGGCACGAACCCAAGCAGCGATCCCTTGACCTTGACCTCGATCCGTGTCAAGTGGGACCTTGGCTTTGCCTCGCTGTTCTCGAACACGGCTTACTATAACCGCAACCAGACCGGCCTCTCGGACTATACCCAATATCTGCGCGCAACCTGGAATTCGTTCGGCTCACTGCCGAACACCTTTCCGGCCCCCGGTGACAATGGCTATGCCACGTTCCAAGACAATCAACGCAATTTCTATCAGGAGCTGCGGCTATCCTCGAAGGACTCGGATTCCTGGCTGGTCTGGACCGGCGGTCTGTTCTACTCGCACTTGAGTGAAAACGTACCCGAGAACATCATCGATCCCACGCTGAACCAGGAAGTCATCAACTATACGACCGCGACCTACGGCACGGCGTATCCGGTCTGCTATCCGCGGCCAGGAATGCCCGGGCGGGCTGATCTACAACGGGCCGGTCGATAGTGTCATCGACAAGCAAATGGCCGCATTTGGCGAAGTCACCTTCAAGTTCCTCGATCAATTCAAGGCAACTGCGGGATTGCGCTGTCCCGACTCGCAGTACGACGGGCCGGTGGTGGGGACCGGACCGTTTCTCGGCACGACTATCATCACCTCCTCAAGTGCCACGGAGAAGCCCGTGACCCCGAAAGTCGTTCTGGCCTGGGAACCGAATCACGACAACAACGTCTATTTCAGCGCTTCGAAAGGATTTCGTCCAGGCGGCCCCAACGTCGCGGTCGGCACGATCTGCGGCGGAAGTCTCAACGCGACTCGGTGTCTCGCAAGTGCCGGGACAGTACTGCTCGGACAGCCTGTGGAGCTACGAACTCGGCAGCAAGAACTCCTTCTTCGATCACACGCTGGCGATCAACGCGAGCATCTTCTATATCGACTGGACCAATATCCAGCAGAACGTCTACTTGCCGACGTGCGGCGAGCAATTCACGGCGAACCTCGGCAAGGCGAAAAGCGAGGGCGGCGATCTCGAGATTCTCTACCGACCGCTGACACAGCTCACTTCGACCTGACCGCGGCCTACACCGATGCGCGTCTGACCAAGACTTCCTGTGCAGGGTCCCTGTCTTATAATGCTGCGAGCGGCCTGTGTCGGCTCCGGGGCTCGCTGCGCGGCTCCGATCGCGACCAATGGGATGCCCTGCTGGGCGCTCCCTGGACCTTCACGGCATCGGGCGAATACCACTTTCCGGAGTGGCAGGGCCGTGAGACCCTACCTCCGATTGGATTTCTCGCATGCAACGGCACAGCGATTCGCTTGCTGCACGGCCAGGATCCGAACAATGGCCTCTTCGATACCACCTTGCCGGACTTCCCGTCGTGAATAACCTGTCGTTGCGCGCCGGCTTCGCCTCGATGGGCTCGATGTCTCGCTGTATGCGAACAACGTGACGAACGCCAATCCGCTCATGTTCGAAGCGCGGGACATCGCACCGCTTACGGGACCGCCCGGCACTGGCGCCAGCCAGATGGGCCCGACGACGACGCTCTGTACTTCGCGCGGGGCGTTCGGCCGAGGACCTCGGCATGACGGCGACCTATCGCTACTGATTCACGGCAACGACGACCTGCCCCCTACGGGCCGGCGGATCGGGTGCATCACCGCTCCGGTCCGCGGCGTCACCGTGACCGCCCAATAAAGGGGATTTCGGAATGCTTCGATTCGGCTCTTGTGATGGCTGCGGCGGCGTGGGCTCTCGCGCGGCCTTGGCTTACCCTCATGTGCGCGAGTGTCGTCGCTCGCGATCTCACGCGCTCGTCGCCGCCGGCGAGGCGGAACAGACGCAGATTCTCTACAACGCGCAAGTCTTCACCGCAGAATACGATCATCCCTATGCCGAGGCCGTTGCCATCCGCGGCGACCGCATTCTCGCTGTGGGCTCGCTGCAGGCGGTCGAACAGGCCGCCGGTCCCTCGCGCACTCAAGATCGATCTCAAGGGCAAGTTCCTGATGCCGGGCATGATCGATGCGCACGCGCATCCGATCTTCGGCGGGGTAACTTTGATTCAGGCCAATTTCCCGGATACCGCCGACTCCGTGCCGGCGCTCGCGCAGTTCGTTTCGGAACAGTTGAAGACAAACGACAGCCGGCTGGGCGACGTGCTGGTGGTCAATGGCATCGACATCGGGTATTGGTCGCACGTGGCCGAGATCGATGCGGCCTTGAGTGCCGGCAGCTTTGCGAACCAGCCGATCGTTCTGCTCGGCTCTGACGGACATACCGCATGGGGGAATCTCCCCGCCCGGACGCGCGCGGGCATCACGGCCAAGTACATCAAGAGCCTGAAGCCCGCCGAGCAGCGCTACTTCGGTTTCGATGCCGCCTTCAATCCGAACGGTTTCGTGGTCGATGAGGGCAAGACCAAGCTCGACAAGAGTCTGCCGAGTCCCTCGCCGGAGTCCATGCTCAAGGCCGGGCGCGCAGCGGTGCACTACATGAACGGTCTCGGTATCACCGCCTGGCTCGATGCGGCCGTGAGCGGCGTCGTCGGCGGCTCCATTCCGGCAAGCCCGGACGATCCCGGCGTTCTGCCGGTGTATAAGGACTTGAGTGAGCGCGGCGAACTGACGGCTCACGTGGTCGCCTATCCCGTGGTCCAACCGGACCTCGGTTCGCAGCAGATCGATGCGGTCGAGGCCATCCGGGCGAAGTTCAAGGACATCCCGAACTTGACCATTCCCGGCCTCAAGGTGTTCGCCGACGGTGTCGTCGAGGTCCCCTCGCACACGGCCGCGCTCACCAAGCCCTATCGCGATACGGGTAAGCTGGTGAGGCCGCTGTTCACGCCCGCCAAGATGAATGCGCTTGTGAGCGAGGCGTACCGGCGAGGCCTGACGGTGCACATCCATGCGATCGGCGATCTTGCGGTCAAGGAATCCCTGGATGCGTTCGAGGCGGCACGCAAAGCAAATCCGGACACGCATCTGCCGTTCGTCATGACCCACGTCCAGTTCGCCGATCCCGAGGACATCCCGAGATTCGGTCAGCTGCATGTGATCTCCGCATTGCAATTGCTGTGGGCAGTCGCTGATCCCAGCACCAACGAGCAGGTCAAGCCCTACATCGATCCGGAGATCTACCGGTGGCAGTACCCCGCGCGCTCCATCCTGGATACGGGTGGGGTGATCGCCGGCGCAAGCGACTGGCCGGTCTCTACCGCGAATCCGTTCGCCGCGATTTTCCAGGCCGAGACCCGCTCGGGTCCGCAGGGGGTGCTCGATGCCGCGCAACGCATGCCGCGGCTTGCCATGCTCTATGCCTACACCCGCAACTCGGCGGAAGCACTCGACCAGTTGTCCGAGATCGGCTCGATCAAAGCCGGGAAACGGGCCGACCTGACCGTGATCGATCGCGACGTGCTCACGGTCCCGGCCGACGAGCTCAAAAACGCCACCGTGCTACTCACCCTGTTCGGCGGCAAGACGGTGTACGGGCACACGCCTTGAGCGCTGCGCTTTCGCCCGCTACTCGCCCGTCTTGAAGCGTGTCCACATGCGCATGAGCGCGCGCGTGGATTCCTGCGAGCGCGCGCGCATGGGCACGAGTCGGGCGCGCGCCTCGGGCGAGGGATACACGGCGGAATCGTTGCGCTGAGACTCGCTCACCAGAGCAACCGAGCCCGCGACGCCGCTCGCATAAGTAATGGCCGCTGCGTTCTTGGCGGCAACGTCGGGGCGCAGCAGATAGTCAATAAAGCGATGTGCATTCTCCGGGTGAGGCGCATCCGCCGGGATCGCGATCACATCGACGATGCTCAGCGCGCCCTCCCGGGGCACCGAATAGCCGATGGTCACCGCCTTGCCCGCCTCGCTCGCGCGCCGCCGGGCCTGCGCAACATCCCCCGACCAGCCGAGCACGAGGCACAGATCCCCATTGGCGAGATCGGCGACGTAGCGCGTGGAATCGATGTATCGGATATACCCACGGATGGCGTGCAACATGGCCTCGGCCGACGCGAGATCCTCGGGCGACTCGCTGTTGGGATCCTTGCCGAGATAGGCGAGCGCGGATCCCACGACGTCATCCGGCGAGTCGAGCACGGACACGCCGCAGTCGCGCAGCTTCGACACCAACTTGGGGTCGAACAGCAGGCGCCAGCTGTCGAGCGGCGCGTCCGCGAGCCGCGCCTTTACCTTGTCGGCCTCGTAGCCCATTCCGACCGAGATGAGCCAGGTGTAATCAACGCCGTACTGATTCCCCGGATCGTAAACGGCGGTGGCGCGCGCCGCGTCCGGGTCGAGATTCTTCAATCCGGGTAGTAGGCTTTTGTCCAGCTTTCGGTAGACGCCCGCCTTCAATTCCCGCTCGAAGAAGGATCCGCCCGGGACGACAATGTCGTAGTTGGTGTGCCCGGAGAGAAGCTTCACCTCCATCATCTCGTTGGTCTCGTAGACGTCGTAATGCACCTTGATGCCCGACTCTTTCTCGAAGTCGCTAACGATGGAGGGTCCGATGAAGTCCGACCAGTTGTAGATATTCAGGACATTTTCGGCAGCGTCTTTTTGAGTTTGCGAGGCCGCGGCGGGCGTTGTCGCCGATGCGGGGGCGGGAGCATCGGAAGAACCGGAGCAGGCCGCCAGCAGGGAGACCAGAGATCCCACCAGCCATCGCACACCAGAAATGGGCATCGAGAAATCTCTCCCCTGCATCGCCGAAGCTACAACGCCATCAAGCCCTGACTTTAAGTCTAGCTCGCAGCGGATGGCGGGGTGCGCTTTTCGACGACGATCACTTCGAGGATCTCGTTGAGGAGGTCCGCGTCTATCGGCTTCGTGAGATGACGGTCGAAACCCTGCCGCGGCCGCGCGCTCTTTGTCGCTCGCTTGTCCCCACCCCGTGAGCGCAATAAAGTACGCCGGCTTCCCCCATGACTCCTGCCGCGCGTAGCGAGCCACGTCGTAGCCACTCATGTCCGGCATCCCGATATCGAGTATGACGACATCAGGTCGATAGCTCCCGCCCAGCGCCAGAGCGTCTTTTCCGGAGTGGGCGACCTTCACGTCGTGCCCCGCGAGTTCCAACAGCATCCCCAAGCTGTCGGCCGCATCTCGGTTGTCATCGGCTATCAAAATTCGCGCACTGCGTTCGGTGATCGGCGGTCCCGAATCGCTCGAACCTGCCGGAGACGGTGTCGGCGCTGCCAGGATCAGCGACCCGGGAAGCGTGATTTTGAACTCCGCCCCCAAATCCTTTCCGCCGCTCTCTGCGCTCACACTGCCCCCGTGGAGTCGAATCAAGCCTTTGACCAGGGATAGGCCGATGCCGAGTCCTCCTTCCGAGCCCTCCGTGGCGGCATGCGCTTGGGTGAACATTTCAAAGAGATGCGGGGCGACCGCGGGCTCGAATCCGATGCCGGTGTCGCGTACGGTGATGACGATGTCCGTCGGAGTTTTGCTGACCGCCAAGTTGATTCGGCCGCCGCGCGGGGTGAATTTCGCGGCATTCGTCAGTAAATTGGACAGCGCTTGCGATAAACGCAGCGGATCGGCCTCGAGGTCGACCTGCTCGGCGGGCTGGTTTACCGTCAACATGAGTTCCTTGGCATCGATGACCGGACGCACGGTCTCGACCGCGGCGGTGATCAGATCCGATACCGTCACACGCTGCTTCTTCAAGACCAGCTGGCCGCGCGTGATGCGCGAGACCTCGAGCAGATCATCGAGCAGCAATGCCATACGTCGGGCCTGCCGATCGATGACCTCCCGGCCCCAGCGTTGCTGTTCGGCGGTGGCTGCGGGCTCTCCGAGTATCTTGACCGCGTGCCGGATCGGCGCGAGCGGATTTCGAAGCTCATGGGCGAGCGTCGCCAGGAACTCGTCCTTGCGCTGATCACGATCTCGCAATTGAGACTCGGCTCGATCGCGGGCATCGACTTGAGCGCGCAGCTCTTCATTGAGATTGGCCAGTTCCGCGGTGCGAGTCCCCACCTCTTGCTGTAACTGCGCGGGGCTGCGCAATTGCATCGCGTGCGGAATGACCTTGAAGAGTGCAAACATGGTGGCGACCGAGACGATACCGGTGACTCCCTTGAGGGCACCGGCCAGACGATAGTCCGGATGCCAGACGGTCCAGATCTCCATCAGGTGGGTCGTCCCGCATAGCACGATAAAGGCGGCGAACATCAGAATGATGCCGGGGTAAGGGATCTCTTTACGGCGTTCCTGAACGAGGTAATAAAGGGAAAAGGGGATCGCGTAATAGGCGGCGGCAATGAGTCCGTCAGAGGCGACGTTCAGCCACAGCGTTCCGGGCTGCCAGAGATAGCACATGCCATGCGGCATGAAGTTCGGCGATGAGAACAGCCAATCGAGGTAATCGTGCATCAGGTCTCCCCTACTCTTCCCGATCAGGCACCCCGCCTGAGAAGCCTCACTACCCTACCGGCGGCTGCTCACCCGCTAAGGGGTGCTCAATTTTTCGTAGCCGAGGGCTCGGCTCGGGCTACCCTCACTCGGTCCATAGATTGCGAGCAGACGAGCATAGTTCGGGGCCCAGTATTTGCCCACCGCGCCGGCGGGAACCCGCACGACATCGCCCGCCTGCGCCTCCACCGTCACGCCGCCGGACTCGACGAACAGCTGGCCTTCTATGACAAAGTTGTACTCGCTGTGGGGATGCTGATCGGTCCACGACTCCCCGCTCAACTCCCACTCAAAAAGCGCCGGTTCGGTCCAACCCCCCTGCACCGGCGGCCTGATGACCCGACACTTCGGTTTGTCACGTCCGTCGAATTCAGTCCGTGAATACTTCGTCGGCGTACCTTCACTCGCGACCATTTGGCTCCTCCCCTTGTCCGATCCCATCGATCATCGTCCCTTGCGGCGCAATCCATCCATCAGAAGGTCGATGAGTCGACGCGCGCTCGCCTCCCACGCCTCGTCAGGATTTCCATAACTCACGCCGACCATCGCCCGCAACAGGTCCGATGGCGCGATGTCTTTGCGCACCGCTCCACTGTCGGCGGCGCGCGTGACGAGCGTAGCCACCGCGCTCGTGATCAATTCCGTCGAGTTCGCGCGCAGCGCGGACGCCTCGCCGCTCGCCGCGGCCAGCGAGGGCGCGATCAAACGCTTGGTGGCGATGTAATCGATGAATAGGTGCATCCACTTGTGCAGCGCCTCGCCCGGCGGCGAGGACTTGAGCAGTTGTGGAACGGCCTCGGCAAGCTGCTCGACTTCGTGGCGGTAGACCGCTTCGACAACGGCTTCTCGACTCGGAAAATGCCGATAGAGGGTGCCGATACCGACGCCCGCGCGGCGCGCAATTTCCTCGAGGCTCGCGTTGAGCCCTGTGTCGGCGAACGCCGCTTTGGCGGCATCGATCAGCAATTGACGATTCCGGGCACTGTCGGCGCGGGGTTTTCGCGCTTGCTCCAATGGCTTCCGTTTCACTTGTAACCGCCCCTCCGAGGAAAGCACTTGCAAAGCGGAGGAACCCTCCATATATTAAACGGAGGATCCCTCCACTTCCCATTAGACCACTTTTCTAGGGTGCAGCGGTAGGGCGATCGGAAACCGCGAGGAGTGAGCATCATGACCCATTCATTTGGAGCCACATCGACCACGGACGAGGTTCTGCAAGGCATCGATCTGACTGACAAGCGGGTACTCGTCACGGGCGTCTCCGCCGGTCTCGGGACCGAAACCGCGCGCTCCCTGGCGGCCCATGGCGCCGAGGTCGTGGGAACCGTACGAGACCTCTCGAAGGCGCAAGGGGCTACCGAAGCGGTCCGCTCCCAAGCCGCCCACGGGGGCTCACTGCAACTCGTGCAACTTGACCTGGCATCGCTCGAGAGTGTCCGCCGCTGCGCCGACGTCCTACTCGCCGCCGGCAAACCCTTCGATGTGATCATTGCCAACGCCGGTGTCATGGCGTGCCCGAAGGGCACCACGGTTGATGGGTTCGAGACGCAATTCGGCACCAACCATCTCGGACACTTTGTACTGGTGAACCGAATCGCCTCGCTCCTACGGCGAGGCTCGCGGCTCGTCAACCTGTCCTCGGCGGGCCATCGCTATTCGGATGTGGATCTTGACGATCCGAATTTTGAGCGCACACCGTACGCCGAATTCGTCGCCTACGGCCGATCCAAGACCGCGAACGTGCTGTTTGCCGTCGAATTCGATCGCCGCCACAAGGCGAAGGGCATCCGAGCGACGGCGGTGCACCCTGGAACCATTCGGACCGAGCTCGGACGTCACATGGGGCCCGGGGTGCTGGAGAAGGTAATCGCCGACATGAACGCCAATCGACCCAAGGACGCTCCGCCCCTTCAGCTGGAAGAGCATTCCGCAAGGTGCGGCAACCTCCGTATGGGCGGCCTGGGTCGCCGATGCCGAGGCCATTGGGGGCCGATATTGCGAGGATTGCCACGTTGCCGACATCGCTTCGGCGCCCGGGCGTGCGCGGCGGCGTGCAGCCCTACGCGCTCGATCCCCAACACGCCCAGGCACTTTGGAAAAAGAGCGAAGAGTGGGTCGGTGAACGCTTTAACGAAACCTGAACGTCGGACAATCGATGGCGCGCGGAATCCCGTGTGCCGAATCGCTGTTGCGGCGTGACGTAGCTACAACCTTGAGGAGAGATACATGACCAGGACATCTAACGCAGACTGGGCGGAGGCCAGAGCAACGAAGGTGCTCATCCCCGTCATCCGAACGGCGGCAACCATTGGCTTTGCGATCGCGCCGTGTTCGCTCGGCTTTGTGATCATCGCCGTCTCCGAGCACTTGATTCGATCGATCAGGGTGGGCGAGGACCCGGAAATGCTCGTGAGCGATCTTCAGAATCAGTTTCCGGACGAAGCGCTCGAGGTCATGGAAGAGGATCACGCCGGCCTCGTGCCCAAAGTCGTCGACTTGATCGAGCGTCCGGGCAAACTGGAGCTGCCTCGGGATGCTGACGACATTCGGATCCATGTCTCGAATGCATTGAACCGGGTGTCCACCGGCGCCCTTCTTCGGGAGACTCACTCCTATGCCAAGTAAGGTCTGGTTCATCACGGGCACGTCCCGAGGGTTCGGACGCGTTTGGGCGGAGGCGGCGCTCGCACGCGGCGATCGGGTCGCCGCCACCGCGCGCGATTTGAAGACGCTCGCGCCCCTCGTCGAGCGATTCGGCGATCTCGTCCTGCCGATCAAGTTGGACGTCACCGATAAAGCCGCCGCCTCGGCCGCCGTCGCGCTGGCGCATGAGCGCTTTGGTAGGCTCGACGTCGTCGTCAATAACGCCGGATACGGACTCTTCGGCACCATCGAAGAGATCAGCGAATCCGAAGCAAGGGCCCAACTCGAAACGAATCTGTTCGGCGCACTCTGGGTGACTCAAGCCGCACTGCCATTCATGCGGGCACAGGCGTCCGGACATATCATCCAAGTTTCATCCATTGGTGGGGTCAATGCCTTTCCGACCGTGGGTCTTTACCACGCATCGAAATGGGGCCTCGAGGGCTTTAGCCAGTCACTCGCGGCCGAGGTGGCCGGCTTCGGCATCAAGGTGACCATCGTCGAGCCGGGCGGCTTCGCCACGGACTGGGGCGGCGCTTCAGCGAAGCGCGCGGCACAAATGAAAATTTACGACGGCGCACGCGCGAAGATTGCGGCCGTGCGAGGCAGCGCTACCCCGGGTGACCCGGACGCGACGGGCCCCGCCATCCTGAAAGTGGTCGATGCAACGGACCCGCCGCTGCGAATCTTCTTCGGCTCCGGCGGTCTGCCGATGACACGCGCGGAATACGCTCGCCGAATCGAAACCTGGGAAAAGTGGAACGAGGTGTCGATCGAGGCGCAGGGCGACTTCGCGAGATCGTCCGCGGGCACTTAGCGGCCGAGCGAAGCGAGCGTCACCACCGCGCCTCGAGACATTCCTCTTCACGGGTGCGGCTGCCTGCGAGCGGCATCGACGCTCATCGGGCCGGCGCCGAAGTAGACGATCTGTAGTAAGCCGCCAACAATCATAATGTTCTTGAGGAAATGGATCATCTGGTTCTGATCGGCGAAATTTCGATGAAAGAAAATGGCAGTTGCCAACGTGAACACGGCCACTACCAGCGCAACGAGCCGAGCACGGTAGCCGACGAGGAGCAGCGCGCCGCCACCCATTTCCACGGTCATCGCAATAATCCATGCCAGTTGCGGGAACGCGAGTCCGACGCTTGTGATGTATCCGACCGTGGCGTCGTGTGCCGCGAGCTTGCCGAGGCCGCTGAGAACGAAAGGAGCCCCGATGAGGATTCGGCCGAGCAGAGGAAGATAACGATTCGATTTTTCCATTTTTTCTCTCCGGTGGGTTGTTGCAATTTTGTTCTACGGGGGTCGATGTATCTCAAGCCCTTTCAGACAGGCACTTGTCTCGATACACTGCGCTCCTAAGCTTCGGCGCGTTCGTTGGGATTTGGGCGCGAGCGAACGCAACGATCTAGCAGCAAGAGCGAAAGCCTGAGTATGCCGAGAGATGAAATCGAAAACGAGGGCAGTCGCCGGGACGCCTCCCTCAATGTGCTCGGTGAGCGCCTCGAAGTGTGCTCATTGAGGCCTATGGCAGGATTCTTTCGTGACGGCTGCTGCGACACGAATCGGGAGGACGTCGGTAGTCATACCGTCTGCGCGGTCATGACCGAAGGATTTCTCGAATTCTCCCGGTCTCGAGGCAATGACCTGTCGACGCCGGTCCCGGAGTATGGCTTTCCCGGATTGAAACCCGGTGACCGTTGGTGTCTTTGCGCGCCTCGCTGGCACGAAGCGCTCGAAGCGGGTCAAGCACCTCGTGTGGTCCTGCGTGCGACGCACGCGGGCGCACTCAAGCATTGCTCGCTTGCCGATCTCAAACGTCTGTCGGTGGACCTGACATGAAAGTCGAACTCGCGTGACTTCCGCGCGGCGATAGAGCACCTTAGTTGATTCGCGCGCACACGCGTGCCCGCGCAAGCCCATAAGAATAAGTCCACGGAGGGCGCATGAACCCGGACTGTGACCTAGAACGAAGTGCCTATCGAAAAGCGTCCTTTCGACTCCTGCCGCTGATCGGGCTCGGTTATGGCGCCGCTTATATAGATCGGGTCAACATCAGCTTCGCCTCTTTGCAGATGAACCGCGACTTGAAGTTCAGCGCGACGGTCTACGGGTTCGGGGCGGGCCTTTTCTTTTTGAGCTATGCCCTCTGCGAGGTGCCGTCGAATTTGCTGCTTTACCGGTTCGGTGCCCGTCGTTGGTTGGCCCGGATCATGGTCACCTGGGGCTTGGTGGCGATGGCGATGGTCTTCGTCCGCACACCCATACAATTCTATGCCGCCCGTCTTCTACTCGGGATCGCAGAAGCCGGCTTCTTTCCGGGCGTTATCTTCTACCTCACCCAATGGTTTCCCCCTGAGCTTCGCGCACGCAGCGTCACTCGATTTTACATTGCCTGGCCGTTGAGCTCGGCGCTGATGGGGGCGCTGGCCGGTGCGCTGATGGGCCTCGACGGTCACGCGGGCCTCAGCGGATGGCAGTGGCTGTTCGCCGTCGAAGGTCTACCCGCGGTGCTTCTCGGTGTCGTCTTCTTTTTGTATCTACCCGACGGCCCCGCGACCGCTCACTGGCTGAGTGAGCCGGAGCGGCGTGCCGTCCTCAAGCGCCAAGCCGAGGCCGCGACGGCTACGCCGAGCCATTCGGGATCGATCGGCCTCGCCCTCCGGGATGCGCGTGTCTGGCTTCTCGGAGGATGGATGTTTTGCATGCTGGGCAGCAGCTATGCCTATAGTTTCTCGGCGCCGGCGATCGTTCAAAGACTCTACGGGTGGAGCATCACGATGACCGGATTTGTCATCGCCGCCATGTATCTCCTAGGTGCCGCCGCCATGCTCATCAATGGAGTTCTGTCCGATCGAGCTCGCGATCCCTTCCGCTACGTGCTGCCCGGCTGCTTCATGATGTCCGGCGGCTTTTTGATGCTCGCGCTATCGCCGATCCCGAGCCTCGCCTTGACCGGCCTTGCGATCATCATCACGGGGCATATGTCGCTGCAGGGGCCGCTCTGGACCATTGCGACCAGCTTTTTCAAAGGCCGCACGGCGGCCGCCGCGATCGCGGCCATGAACACCTTAGGCATTCTCGGCGGCTTCGCCGGGCCCTATTGGATGGGATTCGCCAAGGACCTCACCGGCAACGACCAACGCGGCCTCACCTTCATGGCGATTCCCATGCTGATCGCGGCGGCCATCACGCTGCATCTACGCCGTCGGTCACAGCGGGCAAACGCCCCGCTGGCTACGATCGCGGTGCTTGACCCCTCCTTCGATTTCGTGGACAAGAACCTATGAAATATCCAGCCGCGCTGCTATTGCTCCTAGGAAGTGTCTCGACCGCGGGGGCGAACACATTCAAGCTGGAATGTTTGGACTCGTATGACGGCACTACACGTCTCGCGCTGATCGAGGTCAACACCGATGCCGCGACGATCCAGGTCTATTCGGAGGCGGGTCGTGATTGGAAAGCGGCCGTCAACGTGGCGATCGCTGACTCGACGATCTCCTACGTCACCCGAGGATCTGGTGATTCGGCGGCGGCGACATCCGTGACCATCAACCGCGCGACCGGAAAGTATTTCGCGTATTCGGCGCAATCCGCGCGCAAAGACGGGCAGTGCAAGAAGCTACCCTAGAAATCATTCGGACGAGATACAGGGCGCCACCCCCGCATCTGTCACTGCCCGGTTCGAAATCGCTGCCAGACACGGTTGAAAATCCGCAGCTCATCCGTGGTGTAAACCCGTTCCATTTCGAAGCGTGCGCGAACCTCGGCAGGCGGATAGACGATGGCGTTGGCGCGCGTCGAGGGATCTAGGAAAGGAAGAGCCGCGGCATTGCCCGATGCAAAACCGATGAACCGGGTCACCTCCGCGGAGATCTCCGGCCGCATCATGAAATTGATGAACTTCAAAGCACCGGCATAATTGGGTGAATCCGCCGGAATCACCATGCTGTCGATGTAGAGCGGAACAGACAGGCGCGGAAAAGCGTACTCGATGCGAACCTTGGTATCGTTTTCCTTGGCCGTGCGGCGAGCGATCATTGCATCGCCCGAATAACCGAGCGACAGACACAATTCGCCGTCCGCGAGCTGGTCGTAATAACCCGAACTCGAGATCCGCGTCAAAAAAGGCCTGATCTCACGCAGCTTCCTTTCGACGGCATCCAACTGCGCGGCTTCCACCGAAAGTTGCGGCTGACCGAGGTAGCGGGCCACCAAGGGTAAGATGT
Source organism: uncultured Gammaproteobacteria bacterium (assembly GCA_963766915.1). Classification (GTDB taxonomy): domain Bacteria; phylum Pseudomonadota; class Gammaproteobacteria; order Steroidobacterales; family Steroidobacteraceae; genus Bog-1198. Next base: position 252,996 of record CAVYCL010000020.1, on the reverse strand, counting down.
CTTGCCAGGAATCGAGCATGCTGATGCCGCATTTTTGGAATTGGCTGGCCAGTTCCTTCTTGAAAACTAGATCGAGACTTTCGGCGGGGAGAGGGCCGGCGATTGCCTTGACCTTGTCGGCATTGTAAATGACCCCCACCGTGCCCCACATCCAGGGAACGGCATACAAGTTGCCCGGGTCCACCTGGCTCAAGAGCTTGAGTATTTGCGGATCCGCATTGCGTGCATTCGGTATTTGAGACTGATCCACCTTCTTCCAGAATCCTTTGGGGATTTCGCGGGCGAGATGAGGGGATGCGTTCATGGTGACGATGTCGTAGTTCGAGCTGCCCACCGAGAGGGCGGTTTCCGCGGTGTCCGGCGAATCGAAAACCGTATAATTGACGTGGATTCCCGTCTCCGACTGGAATTTCTCCACCACGGAGGGCGGAAAATAGTCGGCCCACGCGTAGATGTTGACGACGTGGGCACGATCCGGGGCTGCGGGTGTGGGCGATCCAAAAAGAATCGACGATGTGAGGACTGCGAGCAGGCCGTTGCGCACTGAGAAGAGGTTCATCGTGCGCAAGTTCCCCGCCCTGGCGGATGTCGAGTCGGTCGTTCCGAGGCGAGTGACAGGGTGCGCATGGGAAGGCTCCTTAGATGCCCGGTCTCGCGTGAGGCGATGCGACCGGTTCCTGTTGAGTGATGCAGTGAATGCCACCGCCGCCGCGGAATAGATCCTTGAGCGCGACCGGCACGATCGACCGGTCAGGATAAGCGAGGCGCAGGGTTTGCGCCACGGCCTCGTCCTCCGCAATGCCATACGCCGGCGCGATCACTGCGCCATTGGCGAGATAGAAATTAACGTACGAGCGGCAGTTGCCTTCCGGCACGGCCGAGCGCGGAGCCTCCGCAATAGGCAGCAGATCGAATCGACGGCCTCGAGCGTCGGTCTCGGCCTCGAGTACCCGCCGATTCTCCCGCATGATCGCAAATCGCGGGTCTTGAGGATCCGCAACCACCTCAAAGAGAACCGTGGCCGGCTTGACGTAGGCGATATAACCGTCGACATGGCCGTCTGTCTCGGTATCCGTGACATCGCCCGGCAGCCAAATGACCTTCTCTACGCCAAGCATCGACCGCAGCTCGGCCTCGGCCTGCGCCTTGCTCCAGCCGGGATTGCGGTTTGGGTTGAGGACACAAGTCTCGGCGGTAATCAGGGTGCCTTGGCCGTCGGACAGAAAGCTGCCGCCTTCGACGACGAGTTTCGAGCGGTAGACGGGAGCGTCCTCCAGAGCGGCGATGCGCTCCCCCAGCGTCGCATCTTGGTCATGCGGGTGGTACTTGTTTCCCCAGGCGTTGAAAGTAAAAGCGGCGGCGGCCAGGCCGCCGCCGCCGATCCACGACGAAAGTCGGGCCGGAATCCCGCAGCCACGAGTCATCGATCGGCATCGCCACGATCTTGATCGAAGGACCACACCTCCGTCGCGCATCTGCTGCGTCCGCCGGGTCCGCGATCATCGTAAGGGGCTCATGAGCGGCAATGGCCTCGGCCACGCGCACAGAGTCCCGGCGCGCGCCCTCGAGGTGCTCCCGCCAGAGTTCCAGCCGCTTCGGCCATGCCATAAAGCATCGCGCGTGCGCGCTCCATTCGGCGGGCATCGTAAATCCTAAGTCGGCCGGCCTCATCTCGACTCCTTGTGCGTTGAACTCTGGAAATAGCACAACACCGGACGATCAACGATACAAACGAGCAATTCTTGACATTTAGTGCAAATTAATTCATCAATTGAATGTGGCGAGACCCTCGGTAACCTTGAGCACCCTGCGCGGGTTCGAGGCTGCGGCGCGACTCGCGAGCTTTGCATTGGCGGCGGATGAGCTGCATCTGTCGCATTCAGCGGTCAGTCACCAGATCAAACTGCTGGAACAAGAGTTGGGTCAACCCTTGTTCCGGCGGGTCGGTCGGTCGGTGGTTCTCACCGACGCCGGCAACGATTTTGCTCGCACCGTTCGGGACATTCTGCGGCGACTGGAGGATGGCATTGTCCGGCTTGCTCCCTACCAGAAACCGAGCGGAGTCATCCTCTATACGACCATGGCGTTTGCGCGCGGCTTTCTCCGGCCACGAATGACCCAATTTCGCGAACAGCTCCCGGGCGTGGATCTTTGGGTGGACACGAGCGAACGGCTCGTCGATTTCGCTACCGATGAGGTCGATATTCTGATCACTGACGCTGCCGGGGTTGCCGCACAGGGCACGATCGAGGCCCATCTGCTCGACGACCAGCGAGTTCCCGTCGCCGCACCCAGCCTGATCCACAGAATGGGCGGCTCCCCGGCGGGCGCAACCGCGATTGTGGGATGGCCTTTGCTGCATGACGAAAGTGACGTCGGCTGGCGTCAGTGGTTTTCGCAAGTCGGCCGTCCCGACATCGACTCGGTCAGCGGATCCAATTTCTCCGACCACGCTCTCATGATCGATGCGGCGGCAGACGGACACGGCGTGGCGCTCGCGAGCGCGGTTGGGGCTGATCCCCACTTGCGATCGGGCGCATTGGTGGAGCTCGAGGGACCCCGCATCCCCCAAGACGCTTACCGCATCTATTGCGACATGCGCTCCTACGATGACGGTCAGGTGCGCCGCGTTTACGAGTGGGTCATTCGCGAGGCCGAAAGAGCCCCGCGGGCAACGCTCGGAATGGTCTGCAGCGCCGATGCTTGAAACACCTTTGGCCGCGGGTCTTCGAATGCCTGCCGAGTGGTCGCGGCATGAATGCTGTTGGATGGCGTGGCCGAGCCGGGACGATCAATGGGTCGACGGTCTCGCCGGGGCGCAGCGGACGTATGCCGCCGTCGCTCAGGCCATTCGACGCTTCGAACCCGTGCGGATGGTGGCGGAACCGCATTGCGCCCAAGGCGCCCGGGATCAATGTGGAGCGGATATCGAGGTCATCGCACTGCCGATTGACGATCCTTGGATGCGCGACAGCGGTCCCACCTTCCTCAAAGGCAATTCGGGCAGCACAGCCGGGACGATGTGGCGCTTCAATGCCTGGGGCGGCAAAGTGCCCGAGTACGCGGAAAATGCCCGACTTGCCCGACGAGTGCTGAGTCTGGCCGGGGCGCCCGCTTACCAATCGAGCCTGTGCCTGGAGGGCGGCGCCATACACACCGATGGCGAGGGCACCATCATCACGACGGAGTCCGTGGTGATGAATCGCAATCGCAATCCTGGAATCAGCAAGCACGCAGCGGAGCGCGAGCTTTGCGACGCTCTCGGCGCCAGCAAAATCATTTGGCTGCCGGGCGATCCGGACGGCCTCTTTGTCGATATCACCGATGGTCACATCGACGGGCTATTGTGCTACGTGAAACCCGGCGTGGTGCTGTTCGAGAGCGATCCGAGTGCCTCGGGCGCGGCGCGGCAGCTCGCAGCGGAGAACCGACGCGCGCTCGAGACCGCCGTCGATGCGGCCGGAAGACGGCTGCAGATCATTGCGATCGACGATGCCTACGAGGCAGAGACGCCGCACGACATGTTTTGCCGATCGTATGTCAATTTTTACATTGCCAATGGCGGGATCGTCATGCCCTCTTACGGAGTCCCGGGCGACGCTCGGGCCTACGCCGTCATTCAGGCCTGCTTTCCGGAGCACGAGGTGGTGCAGATCGACGTCAATTTCCTCGCGAGCGGCGGCGGCGGCATCCACTGCATCACGCAGCAGCAACCGGCGAGAGGCTGAAGCCGACACATCCCGTGAAAACACTGATTCTCGTCCGCCACGCCAAATCCAGCTGGGATGACCCCGCCTTATCCGACCCGGAGCGGCCCTTGAATGACCGCGGCAAGCGTAATGCTTCGAAAATGGGCAAGCGATTGACTCGGCGCGATGTGCACGTCGACTTGATCTTATCGAGTCCTGCCAAGCGAGCGATCAGGACTGCGCGACTTCTGGCCGATGAAATCGGCTACAAGCGCAACGAGATCGCGGTGGATGGCCGGTTATATCCCGGCACCGTAAAAGGTTTGCGAATCCTCATTCACAACCTCGCCGAGAAGCTCGATCGGGTGATGGTCGTAGGCCATCACCCTGCCCTCTCGACGCTCGCGCGTCGTTTCGCCTCCGACATCACGCACATGCCGACTTGCGCCGTTGCAGAATTCAGATTCGATGCTGAGGCGTGGCCGGACGTCAGCAAGGCCACGCTGACCACGGTATCCCTGGACTTGCCGAAGTCGCGAGGAAAACCGTTGGTCTTGCTCGCATCGTGACTTGGCCTTCAGATCAGGGAGCGACTTTTCGCAGCGTTGTGCTCGCTCCGAGCGCTCCAGCGGTACAGATCCTCATCGCCGCAATGCGGACATTTGATCGCCGTCAGCTGATCGTCGAATTCCGTCAGCGCCTTGGCAGCGGGCGGCGTGACCGCAATCGCGATAACGCCTGCGCATTTCTTGCATAGCCAACCCGAGTAACTCTCGCCCGGCGCCATCCGATGAGGCGTCAGGACATCGACGTGGCGCAAAGGCGTTGCGGCCGTTGGTTTGTGCGAAGACGCACCCCGGCTTTTTGCCGGACGCTTGATTGCCATTGCCGCCCCTCCGCCGCCGCGATGTGCAGAGAGCCTACCGCGCCTTCAAAGACTCTGCCAGCCCCGCATTGTTGAACATCACCCAAATCTTAGGCGCCCGAACGATGGGTTAATTCGGGGTTGCGATACCGGGGATTCCTCGCCGGATGTCGGTCGAAAAGCTCTCGCTCCGGTCAGCGGCCTTGGCCCGCTCCGTGATTCGTCCACCCGCTCGCAGCTCCGCAAAGGAATAATGCGGGTCGAGGCCGCCGATCTTGTATGCGTACTCCGGCAGGTATCCTGTGAGCAGCAGACTGTAGTTCAGCGGCAGATCGCTCACGATGCGCTTCATCATGTGATAGACCAGCGTCGCGCAGTTCGCGGTGATGGTGTTATAAAATCTGGGTCGTGTGGACGAGGCTGTTTGCCTGGTCGATGTAGGCCAAGAATAACGAGCGCATTGCCGCAACCGGCATTTGGATTCGGTATAGGTAATCGTCCTCGCCGCGCACATTGGTCCGAACGCGAATCACGTCCCGTTCGTCGGCGGCGATGATACTGAGCTCGAACTCTTTGAAGAATCCGCCGATTTCCGAGAAGCTCTCGCCCTTCTGCCGTCGTATTTCTACTGAGAACACCACGTAGTTAGCGTTTTCGAAGCCGAATGACACCAGCACGTGCGCGATTGCAGGACCCGACCAATACGAGGTGATCAGGTCGACCGATTGCAGTTTATCGAGGTCGTAATCACGGGTTTCCCAGCGCTGCGTATAGTCAGTGTCGCTCCGCCAATCGAAATTTCTGACGTTATGCAAAGTCACGTGCTGACCCTCGACGACGCCGGATGTCATTTGAGCGACGTCATCGGCCCAGAGATAGTCGTTGGACGGCGCAAGATGCGTCCACCAGAGAAGCAAAACGGCAAACGCCGCCGAATAGGCCCAGAGTCCCTGGGTGATGCGCCTGCTCCAGAGCGCGACCAGCACGGCGATGCTCAAGGCTACCCACAAGCTCACCCCTATGACCTTCAGGGCATGGACGACGGGTAGTTGATACCAGAGCGCACACGCACCCCACAGGGCAGAAATCCCAACGACCAGCGCAAGCAGCACGCGCCACGCTATTTCCAGGAAGCGCCGCCTCGAAATCCCAAACATCGATCGCCACCCCATGACTGGCCCGAAAAACTACCCGCTGCCGGCGAGGGCATATTGAGGGATATATTGAGCCATGGCGATATGTCTGGATGTCATTGCGGGTCTACTCATCGCGTTAGGTCTCGCCGGCGCGGTCATACCCGCGGTGCCCGGCATTCCGTTGATCTTTATCGGCATCTGGCTGATCGCGGCGGTCGATGGCTACCGTCACTTAGGATTCGGGTGGCTGATCGCCATTGCCGCGGTCGGCGCGACCGGCCTGACGATCGATTTGCTCGCCGGCGCGCTTGGCGCAAGGCGTGTGGGAGCCAGCAAGCAGGCGGTCTTCGGCGCGCTCTTCGGCACGGTGATCGGGTTGTTTTTTGGGCTACCCGGCTTGCTGCTCGGACCGTTCCTAGGTGCAGTCCTCGGCGAGCTCGCTTCGGGCAGTAGCGTACTGCGCTCGACCGACGTGGGTCTTAACACCTGGCTTGGCCTGATCTTCGGTACGATTGTGAAACTGATCGCCTCGGTGACGATGGTGGCTTTGTTAGGCGCCGCTTGGTGGTGGAACCGATGAAATTGCTCGACCTATTGGCCATCGATTTACCCATTATTCAAGCCCCCATGGCCGGAGTGTCCTCGCCCGCGCTGGCTGCCGCCGTGTCCAACGCCGGAGCGCTCGGTTCGATCGCGGTGGGTGCGACGGATGCCGAGGGTGCGCGCAGAATGATTGCGGCTGTCCGCGAGCGCTCCGGCCGCTCCCTCAACGTCAATGTCTTCTGCCATCAGCCGGCCAAAGCCGACAGCCTCGTCGAGGCTGCTTGGCTCGAACATCTTCGGCCTCACTTCGAGCGGTTCGGTGCAAAGCCTCCCTCGCGTCTTCAGGAGATCTACCGCAGTTTCGTGGAGGATGACGCGATGCTGGCGGCGTTGCTCAGCGACAGGCCGCGCGCCGTAAGCTTCCATTTTGGACTGCCCTCCGTCGAGCGGATTCGGGCGCTTCGCGAGGCGGGCATCGTACTGCTTGCCTGCGTGACCAGTGTCGCCGAAGGCCGTGCCGCCGCGGATGCCGGTGTGCAGGCGATCGTGGCGCAAGGCTTTGAAGCAGGCGGCCATCGGGGCGTTTTCGATGCGGACGCCGACGATGACTGTCTCGGCACCCTGCCCCTCACGCGTCTTTTGGTGCGACGACTCGAGCTTCCGGTGATCGCCGCGGGCGGCATCATGGACGGCGCGGGCATTGCGGCGGCGCTTAGCTTGGGCGCAAGCGCGGCGCAACTGGGCACGGCGTTCATCGCTTGCCCCGAATCGGACGCTGACGCAGGCTACCGGCGGGCCCTTGCGAGCGATGCGGCCTATCGCACGGTCATGACACGCGCCGTTTCCGGCCGACCCGCTCGCTGCTTGAGCAATCGATTCACCGCCTTGGGCGCGGGCATCGCGCCGCGGCAGATACCGTCCTACCCGATCGCGTATGACGCCGGCAAGGCGCTCAACCGCGCCGCAAAAGCTGCGCACGAGGCGGGCTATGGAGCACAGTGGGCCGGACAAGGCGCGCCGCTCAGTCGCGGCCTGCCGGCCGCCGAACTCGTCTCGGTCCTTGCGGAAGAATACAGGCGTGCGCTCGAGACGAGCGAGCCGACGGATCGGTGACCCGCTCTACGCAATCCAACCTTGCTGTTCGAAACGCTTCTTGAGCGTGTCGCCGATCTCCTGGGAGATCTGCTTGGCTCTGCCCTCCACGGTATTCCGGCCACTCTTTTCCCCGTACACCTTGAGCCCGGTGCTGATGATGAGTCCCGCGGGGTTGCCGGTGGCAACCAGCGTCGCAAGGCCCACTGCGGAGCCGGGGGTTTTGTTGCCGGTCGAGCCGACGTCGCCCGATCCGAGCTTACGCAGTCCGGTCGCCGTCATCTGGAAGACCTCGACCGCCACCTTCACCTCCGATCCTCCCGCGCGAAATCCGATGACGATGCGCTCGGTCGCGCTTCCCTCCTGGACGGATAGGAGGGCGCCCTCAATGACCAGGTCATTGAGCTGCGGCCTCGTGGCTGCGGAAGCGATCGCCGCCGGCATACCCATGCCGTTGATCTGCTGGACGAGACCCGTCGCTATTTGCGATCCCAATTGCCGCCCCTCCTCGAGCTGGTCGGCGGTCGGCGGCGCGGTGTTGGGATCGCTCTCGCCGGCAAGCGAAGACTCGGGGGGAACGTCGGCCGGCGAAGCGGCGAAGGGGTAGACCCAGATCTGACCCGGTCGAGGTAGAAATCCGGTCGCGACCGGCTGACGATTGGTGACTGTGGTCGAAGCGCATCCGGCGATGAACGCGAGGGCACTCAAACAGACGAGGAGTTTGTTGGCGCGGGCCCGCGTTTTCATGGGCGTCATAATTAATTGCTACCTGGAGTGAATGCGTACGGCATAGTGCCACTCACCCAGGGCTCTTGAAAGCGGTTTTTGCCCTCTGGACCGGGCAGGCTATCCATCGGCCATCGGGACTATTCGCGACACGGCGTGTACCAGGGCCTGGATGTCGAGCGGCTTACACAGATACTCGCTGGCGCCGGCCTGCAAACATTGCTCGCGCAGGGTCGGAGAATCGTGCGCGGTAATGATGACGATCGGAAAATTGGCGCCCGCCAGTCGCAGCGACTCCTGCACTTCCATGCCGGACAAGCCCGGCATCTGCAGGTCGAGTATCAGACAATCGGGCCGATCGAAATGCCAGGAAGCCAGAAATTCGGTGCCGGAGCCGAACGCGCGCGCAGGGAAGCCGGCCGCCTGCAACACGCGAACCACCGCCCTGCGAACTGATTCCTCGTCGTCGACGACTGCGATCATTGTCAATCCACCGCGTAAAAGTTATCCGTCTTGTGGGCTCATTCACGCCATTGTGGTATTGGACATTAGGGATGCTCCTCGCCGCCGGCGCCCTACCGCAGAGCAAAATCGGCTGCGATCCCGATGGACCTAGGGCCAATGTCCGCCGGCGGGCGCGGTTGCTAGGGTCGGACGGCCGGGAATAAGCACACAGCCCTTGATGCAGACTGAACTTAACGTCGAATCCGCTGCGGCTGCCCTGCTCTTCTGTGCCGTCTTCCTGGTTTTCGGCAGGCTCCATCCCATGCAATGGTTCGTTCGCGAAGAGCGGACCGCAATCTCGTTCGGTGCCGGGATGGCGACTGCCTATGTATTTGTGCATGTCATGCCGGAGCTGAACAGCGCGCGACATGCCTATTCGGAATCCACCTCGCTGCCGATGCGCTACGAAGGCATGTTGATCTTCTATGTCTCGCTCATCGGCTTTCTGCTGTTCTACGGACTCGATCATATGCGTAAGCATTTGAACCAGCCCTCTGCAACCGAGCGCGCGGGAAAATCCTTCAAAATCAGCATCACGGGCTTCGGCGCGTATGTCGCCCTGATGGCGTATCTATTGGTACATAACCTCGAGGACACCCCTAAGTCGGTCGCGCTATTCGCGGTCGCCATTGCGGTGCATTTCGTGGGCGTCGACCGCGCATTGCACGACGAATACGGAGCGGTCTACGAGCGAATCGGTCGCAATGTGCTGGCCGCGATGCCTATCCTCGGTTGGGGGGTGGGCATGCTAGTCACCCTCCCGCGGTCCGTGCTCGCATCCATGGTCGCCTTCATCTCGGGCGCGGTCATCATGAACAGCTTGATCACGGAACTGCCCACCGAGAGCAGTGGCCGGTTCTGGCCGTTCATGAGCGGCGGACTCATCTACGGATTGATCCTGCTTCCTTTCGGATGATCGATTGGTGGGGCGGCGAGAAATCCCGCCCTCCTTATGTCGACTTCAGGTCATTGACCGCGCGCCACGCCTGATCGATCGCCTCGTGCGTGTAAGAATTCCAACCCGCGTCGGAATTGGCGATGGCGACGCTTCCGAAGTGCCTGCGGGCAATCTCGTAAGGCTCTGGACCCGAGGTTTCCGGATCGAATAACGAATCGGCGCTGTAGGCGTAGCCGTGCGGCCAGCGGTTGACGGTGATCGCGAAGATATCGCGCGCCGACTTAAATCCACCCGGCCCCAGCATCCGGTCGAGTTGGTCGATCACCCGCGCTTCGTATTCTGCGAAGGTCGTACTTAAGAGCAATTCCCGCCCCAGACGAAACTGCTGGACGTTCGAAAGACCCTGATTGGGAGTCAGCGGAATATGCTCCATATGCAGCAGCATGGGCTCACTCGGCTCGCGCGGATTGCGGTAGCCGCCGAGCGCCACGGGATAATCGAGCTTGGTATTGGAGAAATAGGCATAGGGGCTGTAGATGTCGTGAACGCCCAGCTTGACGAAGGGATCCCAATTTCGAACGGCCACGTTGACGTAGACCAGCGGCATTTTCACGCAGCGAGAGAGCGCCTGTTTCTGCGGGTCCGGCAGCTCCGGCATGATATGGGGAATCATCATGTTGTAGCCCGCAAGCACGCAGTGCTTCGCCTGAATTCGTTTCAATGCGCCCGCGCGCATATAGCCGATGTCGACCGGGCCGCCCTTCGTCCGTGAGTTGGCGATGGCCACCGCCGTACTGTTCAGGCGCAATCGGATGGGTGCGCCGTCGACATCGAGCTTCGTATAGTCGAAGTCGGCGAGCACCACATCGTCCATGGTATGACCCGGAGCCACAGGAGGTATCAAGCTGCGGACCAGAAGTCGCGCGACGGACGCATTGCCGTCGGGGAAATGGTAGATGTAGGGCTCGTTGAATGCGGCTATTTCCGGATCGTTGAGGTCCCCGAGCCCCAGACCCGCGAAGCCGGTGTACTCGCTCGCCATCGCATCGAGCGCAGGCAGTATGTCCGGACCCATCGCCATGAGCCCGTATGTCGAGCCGTTGAAGAACTTGACCGCCTCATCACCCAGCCCCGCATCCTTGCGTAGGAAGTCCCGGTAGGAGGTTTTCTTCAAATAAGCGATCTTCTCCGCCTTCGATCGACCGGCGAGATAATCCTTCGGATGAGCGAAGAATTCGATGAGGCGCGCTCTGGCATCGTCGGACAGGGGAAATTTCCCAACCACCTCCTCGATTGGACGGGATTTGGCGTCGCTTGCGAACGAGTCGCCGCCGGTCACGACGGGGTTGCCGGCGACCAGCCTGTCCTCCCCAAAAGTCTCGCGGTCGAAGTACACACCCTGCGTCAGGCCGAGCGAGGCATAGAGCTTGCGGTCGAAGGCGGTATCGAAGCGACTCAGCTCGACGCCGAGGGAGCGCAGCAGCCGATGGACCGTCTTGCTGAAGAAGGTTTTGGGCGACTGCAGCGACTCCGTGCCACCGTAGCCGAGAAGCAGGCGGTCGCCGAGCCGGAATTCGTTGCGCTTGGCGTGCCCGCCGAAGTCGTCGTGGTTTTCCAGAATCAGGATCCGCGCGGAGGGGTGCGCTTCGCGATAGAACCATGCCGCCGCCAATCCGCTGATGCCGCCTCCCACCACGACCAGATCGAAACTCTGCTCGATCGGCAGTCCCGATGTCTCGAACGACTTGCCCTCGCGACCGACCTGATGGGCGACCTCGAACGATCCGGGATGGCTGCCTCGCAGTCCGGTGAGCGACGGCGGGTAGTAGCGGTCAGGCTCGGCGCGCAGCTGAGCGAGCGGAGTGAGGCCCGCAGCAATGGCAAGCGCGGTGCCGCCGAGGAAGTCGCGACGGTTGATTTTGTCGGGCATGTACTCCCCGGCTCGCGCGGGTTCTTATTGGATTTTGGAACGCAAACCGCGTCATTTTAGCCCAGTTACATCATTTTCCGAACGAATTTCCATCGAAGAGCGTTCCGGCCTCGGGGCGGCTCGCAACGGCCCTCAGACTGTTCTCCGCCCCTCGACCAGGAGACGTGCCTGCTCGAGAGAGTCCGCGATATTTTCGGCGCCGAGATGCTTCACGATACCGGCGCGTTCGAGTTTGTAGCGCACGTTCGGCCGCAGTTCGGCGAGCAATACGCTTCCGCCGTGCCGGCGGAAATCACTGATGATCTCCTCGATGGCAAGGATGCCGGTGGCATCCACGAAAGGCACTTGGCCCATGCGCAAAATTAGCGTCTGTGCGCGCTGCTGGGTTTGGGCGAGTACCCGCTCGAACTTCTCGGCCGCCCCAAAAAATAAAGGTCCCTGGATGCTGTAGACCACGACGTCATTGTCGACCGGCGAAGCCGCGCCGGCGTCCACGGTCGCATCGGCCGGTTGCTTCTCGATTTGCACCGCCTCCGCCGAGCGACGCATGAACATCAGTGCCGCCACGATCACGCCGACGTTGACGGCGACCACCAGGTCGACGAACACCGTCAAAAAAAACGTCACGACCAGGATGGCGGCATCGGGTTTCGGCGCGCCGAGCACCAAGCGTAGCGCTTGAGGCAACTCGCTCATGTTCCAAGACACGATAAAGAGAATCGCGGACAGGCAACAGATCGGAATCGCCGATGCGAGCGGTGCGAGCACCAGCACGACGAGAACGAGGAATCCGCAATGAACCAGCGCCGCAAGCGGTCCGGTCGCGCCGTTGCGGATATTGGTCGCCGTGCGCGCGATCGCGCCGGTGGCGGCAAAGCCGCCGAGCAGAGGCGCGACCATATTGGCGAGGCCCTGTCCTATGAGCTCTTGATTGGGGTCATGGGTGGTGCCGGCCATGCCGTCGGCGACCACGGCCGATAAGAGTGATTCGATGGCCCCGAGAAGGGCGATGGTAAAGGCGGGTCCGACCAGGGAGACAGCCTGAGCCATGGTCACGGCCGGAAAGGATGGCCGTGGCAGCGTGCGCGGTATGCCCCCGAACTCCGAGCCGATCGTGGCGACGCCTTTGAATTGGCAGAGCCACTGCAACAGCGTGACCACGACGAGTGCGATCAGCGGTGCTGGGACTCGCTTTATATACCGCGGGCCGAGGATAAGAATGGCGAGCCCCAGAAGACCGAGCAAGCTGGTCGCGAGGTTGAGGGTCGGGAAGGCCTCGATCAGGGACCAGAGCTTTTCATGAAAATGCAGGCCCGACGGAGCCGGCATCAATCCGAAAAATCCCTTCCACTGGCCGACAAAGATGATCACGCCGATCCCCGCCGTGAAACCGGCGATCACCGGACGGGGAATGTATTTGATCACCGAACCCAGACGGGTCGCGCCGAGCACGAGCAAGATGACTCCCGCCATCAACGTCGCCATCTGCAACCCGGCGATGCCAAACTGCGCCGTGATGATCGATAGGACGGCGATGAACGCGCCGGTCGGGCCGGAGATCTGGGTGCGCGTGCCGCCAAACAACGCGGTCAGAGCGCCGGCCACGATGGCGGTGTAGAGCCCCTGTTCCGGCCGCGCACCGCTCGCAATCGCGAACGCCATCGCGAGCGGCAAGGCGACGACGCCGACGATCAGGCCGGCGATGACGTTGGGTCTCACGTTGGCGCGTGACCACAAGCCGGCAGCGTTCGATTCGAGCAGTGCGATCATGAGGTTACTGCTCCGCTTGGCGCGATCACTGAAATTCTTTGATGGAAACTTTTATCGCCGCCCTGATTTCCCAGGGTCTAGCACGCCGTTCCCGCCGGAGTCTGAGGCGCGCTTCAGGGTGCCGGATCCTTTGCTGCGTCTGACTTGCCTGCGACATAGCGTCGCTCACCGGTGCGTGGGTCGAACATCACCTCAACGTGATCCCCGCTCGTCGGATCGAGAAATTGCTCACCCGTCTGCTGCCAAGGGCCGCCGGGCCGCTTCTCGATGCGGCGGTACCGCCAGCGCTCGAACAGTGTGCCGATCAGGACAATCACGCCTGCGGTCAGCGCCTGCCATCCCGCGTGAACTCCGCAGGCTACGAGGACGATGCCGACACCCGTGAGGATTGCGGCGCCCGCAATCACGACAGTCCGCAGCATGATCTAAGTCACCGGTTCCAGCACCACCGCCGTTCCGTACGCGACGATCTCGCTCATCGTCTGACCGATCTCGGCGGAATCGAATCGCATCATGACAATGGCGTTGGCGTGCATGAGACTCGCGTTGCGCACCATCCGGTCGACGGCATGACGCCGCGCCTCCTCGAGCAACTGCGTGTATTCGGTAATCTCGCCGCCGACGATTGAGCGCAGTCCGGCCATGATGTTACCGCCCAGCCCGCGGCTCCTGACCACCACGCCGAAGACCTGACCCTTGGCCTCGCGCACCCGATGCCCCGGCACGTTCTCTGTTGTTACGACAAGCACAGTACCTCCGCCAGCGTTGCAAGCGGGTAAGGCTACCCGAGGCAGCCCTCCCTGGCGATAGTCGAGTTCACGGATTTGCGAGGGCTCGGCCCATCGTCAATCGTCTAGGACGCCAAGCTTCGCATCCGGCGATTTCCTCACGGTCTGCAGCCGGCGTTGTTCGCGCCTCTCGCGCAAGTCGTGCCGTTGGGACCGGTCGCGACGCCTTTGCCGTTCTTGGTCTTGGCCTGTCCACCTTGCGTGGTGCGCGTTGTCGTGACGCCATTCGCATTGGTCTGCGACACGGCGCCGTTGCGCGTATTCGGGTTGTAAGCGGCCTTTGCGCCACTATTGTTTTGCAGGGTGGTCACCCCGCTCGGGTATTTCTGGGCGGTGGCCGCGCGCCCGGTTTGCGGATTGACGGCGACGGCGGTACCCGTACGCGGCACCGGCGCGTAAGGCTTTGGCACGGGCCGCGCGCCCGGCGGGTAACCCGGGTTCACCGTGACCTTGGTGATGTTGACCGTACGCGGCGGGTACACGTAGGGCTTCGGATAGTAGGCCCCGCCATAGGGTATCGGCACCGGTCGCACATACGGGTAGCGCGGCCGTGGAGGAATCACCCACACTCCGCCGCGCACGACCACGGTGCTGCTGTGCCACCCCATGCCCCAGACACCCCAACCATAAGGCGGGTAGTTGGCATTGCTCGCCAGGGCGGCGCCAATCGCGATGCCGGCGCCGAACGCCAATACGGCGGTCGCCGCGGACGGCGGAGCTGGGTAGTACACCACCTGCGGGCTGTAGACGGGCACGTAGACCACCTGCGGGTTGGCGGGCTGGATGACGATGATCTGCTGGCCACCCTGATTTTCCGTCGTGACCGATTGCTGAGGCGAGGAGTTCAGATTGCCGGCGAGTTGAGCCTGAGCGCGAAGCCGCTGCACGGCACTCATCACTCCCTTGGGATCGCTCAAGAACGCCGTGCCGACTTCGGTCGTCCAGTCGATTTCGCTCGCCATGCGGCCGAGTACGTCCGGAAAGAGTGCCAACGCAATGAAGCTTGCATCGAAGCCCTTGCGTTGCGCCGCGGCCTGCAATTCGTCGCCCCGCAGGTTTGGATTTTGCTGCATCCACTTGGTCATCTCCGTGACCTGACCCGGGCTTGTGGCGCTGGTGAGAACCTGGGCGAGAAGCGGATCAGGGTAGAGTGCAATCGGTGCCAGCAACTGCTCGAGCGGCGAAAGGGCCGGCAAGGCTGGCGTATCGGCGGCGAGCGCGTTGCTCCCATCGTTTGCCGTCAAGAGGCCCGATATTGCCGTAAAAGACAACACCATCGCCAAGACAGAGGACTTCACCATGGATTATTCACTCCTGGGTAACATCGACGCACGTTGCTCAACGCGTGGCGGTACATTTGGGCGGTAGCGGATCTACGCCCGAAGATTCTCGTGCGCCACTGTCGATTGGGTCTTGCCGAGCCTATGGGCTGGCTACTTCGTGCCGGCGAACGCGATGGCTGCGCTCACCGAGCCCGTGTCCGGTATCGAGCTCGTTACCTGGCTGCTCTGTAGCGGCCATCAATGCGAGCGAGATGCGTTTGAACACAGATCGATACTCGTGCCGGACGTTCATCGCGTAAATTGGCCCAAAGGGCCATGGCCCGACGCAAAGTACGGTTACACGCAGCGTTACAGAATCGCCCGCCACACTCGCGCGCTCGCCGACCGCCCTTACTTGAAGCCTGAGCCTAACGTCCCATAGCTCGAGGCCTTCGAGAGGGGTAGATAGATCCGCAGGGAGCGCTCGCAGCGATGCGATCGTCGGGGTCGCAAACGAATCCAGTAGTAGGGGTGAATTTCATGACCGGGAAGATTGTTGACGCTGCCGTTAAGCGAATGATCGCAAGGTCGCTGATGATCGGCATGGCGGTACTCGTCGCCGGCCCCCCGGCGGTGGCGCAGGATAGCGCCGTCCAAGAAAGGCTGGCCCTCGTCAAGCAGGCAATGGCGGCTAACGCGCAACAGCTCCATCAGTACCAGTGGATCGAAACGACGCAGCTCACCCTGAACGGCGATGCGAAACCGCCGAGGCAAAGCGCCTGCCAGTATGGACCCGACGGAACGGTTCAGAAGACTCCGATCGGACCTCCGCCGCCACAGCCAAGTGGCGGCCCATTGAAGAGAAGAATCATTGAGAACAAAGAAGCACAGATAAAGCAGTATATGGGAGAAGTGAAAGAGCTACTGTCCATGTACCTGCCGCCCAACCCGCAAAAAATGGAACAGGCAAAACAGGCCGGGAACCTCTCCATAAATCCGGTGCCCGGCGCCATAAACTTGGTCTTCCGCAACTATGCGCAACCGGGGGATCAACTGACCCTCACTTTTGACACCGTTGCCAAGAAGATCAGCTCCCTGAACATCAATACCTACATGGGCGATACCCACGATGCGGTGACCTTGCAGGTTCAGATGGCGAGCCTCCCGGACGGCACCAACCATCCGCAGCAGACGACCCTCAACGCAACCGCCAAGCAGCTCGTGGTCACCACCACGAATTCCAATTACCAAAAAATTGGCAGTACCTGACCGCGGGTTACCTCTCCCAATCGACCAGCGGATTCGTTTGCAGGCGAAGGGCGCGTCCCGTTCAATCGTCAGTCTCGAGCATGGTTCTGATTCTCGTTCCCAGCGCGTCCATTTGAAACGGTTTGGTCATGATTTGCATGCCGGGTTCGAGATGACCGTGATTGATGACGGCGTTCTCCGCATAACCGGTGATGAACAGCACTTTAAGATCCGCGCGCAGTGACCGCGCCGCGTCTGCCAATTGTCGCCCGTTCATACCACCTGGCAATCCGACGTCGGTCACCAATAAGTCGATACGAGTGTTCGATTTCAATACTTTCAGTCCCGAGGCCCCATCCGCCGCTTGCAAGGAGCCATATCCAAGTCCTTCGAGCACCTCCATCACGAGATCTCTGACCAGCTCCTCGTCATCGACGACCAGCACCGTCTCGCCTGGCTTGGCGCGGGGTGCGTCCGTCGTCGTTTCCTCGATCCCGGCGGGACCGGCCTCCCCGATGAAACGCGGCAGATAGATGGTCACGGTGGTGCCACGGCCGACCTCCGAATACATGCGCACCTGGCCCCCTGATTGGCGCACGAAGCCGTAAATCATCGAGAGCCCGAGCCCGGTGCCCGAACCCAACGGCTTTGTAGTAAAGAACGGTTCGAACGCCCGGGCCAGGACATCCGGGGTCATGCCGGCGCCGGTGTCTGTGACGCTCAATGACACGTATTGCCCCGACTGAACGTCCCGCTCAGCCGCCGCCCGCTCGTCAAATACGACATTGTCCGTTTCAATGGTCACGCGCCCACCGTCCGGCATGGCATCACGGGCGTTGATGCACAAGTTGAGAAGCGCATTTTCCAATTGGTTCTGATCCACGGGTGTCCGCCATAGCGCTTCCGTCTCCGCCACCGCCAGTTCGAGCGCAGGTCCAATGGTGCGTCGAATCAAATCCTCCATACCCTTGATGAGGCGATTGACGTCGGTCAATGTGGGAGTCAGTGTTTGACGTCTTGAAAACGCCAACAATCGATGCGTCAGCGCGGCCGCTCGCTTCGAGGCGGCCTGCGCGGCAATGACATAGCGATCGAGTTCGTTCAAGCGGCCCTGTTTGATTTTGCCTTGCATGAGCTCCAACGACCCCATCACCGCCGCCAGAAGATTGTTGAAATCATGGGCGATGCCTCCGGTGAGTTGCCCGATCGCCTCCATCTTCTGACTTTGCCGCAGGGCCTCTTCAGCCTGGCGCTGCTCCGTCAAATCACGGCCGCAGACGAGCACGAGTCCGTACCCGCCTTCGACGGTTTCAATGGGAGCGACGATGGTATTAATTGCAACTCGGGGTCGATCGCCCATGCTACGCGAGGTCTCGTAACTGATCTTCTTCCCCGAGGCGAGCGCCTTGCGCGCGTTGCTCGCGATGCTCTCGGCGGCTGCCGATTCCTCGATTTCCTGAGGCGTTCGCCCGATGATCTCGCCGCGATATAAGCCGTAGAGTTCTGCACCCGCCGGATTGACGTCTTCGAAAACGAGGCGGTCATCCTGGGTAAGCCTCAGAAGATACAGGTATTCGGGTGAGGCATTAAAATAGGCGCGAAAGCGGATCTCGCTTTGCTGCAATTCCAGCGTGCGCGCCGTAACGCGCTGTTCGAGGGTTTCATTCAGATGCTGCGTCTGCCGCTGCGCCCGGCGCAACTCCGCCTCGGCTCGCTTCCGATTGGAAATGTCGTTGAACAGAATGGCGACCCGATGCAGCTTGGGATCTCCCGTACGAAAGGCATACGCTTCGTACCACCGATCGTCGAGCGCCTCGGCATGCTCCTCGAAGCGCTTGCTCTCGCCGGTGAGCGCCACCTCGGCATAAGTATCGATCCAGGATTGCTCGATGGTGGGGACCAGTTCACGAATCGATTTGCCGACTGCTGCGTTGAGGCCGGTATTGAGGGCGAATGCCGGATTGACCTCCACAAATCGATAGTCGCGGGGCTTTTGTTGAGCATCGAACTCGATGTCCACGATGCAAAATCCGGCGTCGATGGAATTAAAGAGCGATGCGTAGCGCTCCTGACTTTCCCTCAGCGCGGCCTCGGTCAGCTCCTGTTGGGTGGCATCGCGAAACGATTTCACGTAGCCCGACGCGGGCCCGAGAATGGGATTGATGGACCCGTGGGCAAAGAAGCGGCGGCCGTCTTTGGTCTCATGCCAGCGCATGTCCGAGGCCCGGCCGGTTTCGTCCGCGCGCCGCATTTCGAGTGCCGGCCGTCCCGCCGCCTGGTCTTCGGGCGTAAAGATGGTGGCGAGGGGTCGGCCAAGCATATCTTCGTCGCTCCAACCGGTGATATGGCGCGCGCCTTGGCTCCAGAGAATGATTCGGCCATCCGCAGTCCGTGCCGATGATGGCGGTGTCGATCGCCGAATCGATGATTTCCCGATAGAGTGCGTTCTGCGCGCGATCATTGACCTCGGCCGCAGTCAGCGAGGTTTTTGCTTTCTGTGACGCCGAGAAATCTCTCGAGATGCACAAAGTGCGCTCCGCCCCGCGAGCGAAGCCTTCGAGCGGCGTGAAGCGTGTCTCAAGCCAGTAGCGATTGCCTTTGGACGTAACGAAATAGCCTTCGAGCGTCGCGGCGCAGCTCGTGACATTTTCGAATGGCGTGGTCAATTTTTTCTCGGTCATCAGCCGGCCAGAGATCGATGAAGCGACGTCCGAGCAGAGCGTGTTTTGACTCAAGCTCCCACAGGACGATGCCGCTCCGATTGATGTAGAGCACTCTTCCATCGGCATCGAGGATGACTACGCAGTCAGGATGCGCCTCGCAAAATTCTTCAACAGTCATCGTGAGTTGACTCGACAGGATCTCTATGTTGCGTACCCCCAGAAATGCCCGGCATTTCCACCCCTAAGATCTCCAACTTAGGTTCATTCCTTGCCCGATGTTACGCCGATATCCAACGAAACATCGGCCGGGCCGGTGAAGGATTTTGTAGCAGTTACAATTCGAATGAGATCGCTTGGCGCTTTAGTAGGCCGTGGCCAGTAACGATCGAAGCAGCGCCAACA
The DNA here is from genome assembly GCA_963766915.1 of uncultured Gammaproteobacteria bacterium. Taxonomy (GTDB): domain Bacteria; phylum Pseudomonadota; class Gammaproteobacteria; order Steroidobacterales; family Steroidobacteraceae; genus Bog-1198. Next base: position 233,480 of record CAVYCL010000020.1, on the reverse strand, counting down.
GCTCCTCCGAGTCGATGGGCTTGCTCGCAATCGACAAGTACGGGTCGCGGGGCAGATCCTTGATTACGGAGGAGGTGTCTCCGGTGGTGATGATGGCCCGCAGCGGAACACCCAGCATTTGACGTAACCGAGCGATGACTTCGGATCCGGTTTCCCCATTTGCCAGGTGATAGTCACAAATCAGCAGATCGACGCCATTCCGATCCTGCGCGTGCTCGAGTGCTTCCGTCATTGACCCGACGGCCGTGACGTCGTATCCCTCCAATCTGAGCAAGCGTGTCAGCGCACGTTGCACGGATGTCTCGTCTTCAACCAACAAGAGTCGCGCCTCGCTCGTCTGTAGCCGGCCGGGGGCGGGAATCATTGAAGCTCGATTGATTTCACGCTCACGAGAGCAGCCGGCAGGCAGAAGAAGCGAAAACTCGGAACCCCGCCCTACCTCGGAATGCACCTCGAGTTCTAACGTGAGCAGATTGACCAACCGCCGCACAATTGAGAGTCCGAGACCATAGCCGTCGCGCGAGACATTGGTCGAAACACCGACCTGATAGAACTCATCGTAGATGTGAGGCAGCTGATCCGCCGGAATGCCGACGCCCGTATCAAGCACTTCAACGCGAACGAGTCCCGCTTCGCTCAGGCAGCGCAACCGTACCCCGCCGTCGCGCGTGTATTTGATGGCGTTCGAAACCAAATTCCTTAGGATCTGCTGCACCAGCGACGGGTCGCTATGTGCCAGTTCGCAGCAAGGTTCGATGTCGAGCTTGAGTCGCTTGTTGGCCGCGATACTCGCAAACTCGGCTCCCAGCTCCGCGAATATATCGGCCACCTTGAAATCGGCCGGTACCGGTATGATCGCTCCGGACTCAATTTTGCTGATATCAAGCAAGGTATTGAGCAATCTCGACGTCGCACCGATGGCTTGTTTCTGATCCGACAGGGATGTGACAAGATCGTGACCGCTCGCGACCCGGCGCATGGCGCCATTCAGCAACTCTATGGCTTGCAGCGACTGCCGTAGATCGTGACTCGCTATGGCGAGAAAGCGGCTCTTGGCTCTGTTGGCCCTATTTGCGAGCTCGCGGGCGGCCTCGGCGGCCTCGCGTGCCAAAAGTAGCTCCGTCTCCGCCCGCTTGCGGTCAGTTACATCGCGAATAGCGGCCGCAACGAGGGTGCGGCCAAGGTCCTCAACCGGGCTTAAACTGATCTCGATCGGAAACTCAGTACCATTTTGCCGGCGTCCGAACAGCTCGAGTCCCGCTCCCATCGGCCGTACACGCTCGTTGCCGGCGTACCGCCTTCTATGTCCAATATGCCGGTCGCGAAAGCGCTCCGGAATCAGCTGCTCGACGCTCTGGCCAATGATCTCGGTGTGCGAGTACCCGAATAGAACCGATACCTGCCGATTGGTGAACAAAATGATACCGAGGGAGTCAACGATGATCATCGCATCCGGCGCAGAATCCAGTGTGCTGCGGGCTAAATCGGACCGGATTGTACGCACGCATCCCTCGACGGCTAGACGAAGCACTCCTCAGACACTATATACCTACCGGTGTTGCAAGTTGGTCAGGCGACGATCGCTTTGCATGACAAATTCAGGACGATCGCACCGACCGATTTCTTTGGTGCACTATCGAGAGATCCCAAACCGTTCGGTGCACACCACTGAATTTGACGCGGCGCTCGTGCAGCGAGTTATGGGGGCGCGGTACGACGAAAGTCCCATTGAACGGAAGCCATCCCCTCACCGACCATGTATACACGGCAGGGTACGGCGGTATAAAGGAGTGCGGCTTGTCGCTGATTGAGGTTTACGCGACCCCTGCGAGCCCATGCCAATCTATCGAGTCCTAGAACCGCGCTTGGGTGTACTTCGCATGCGGGAGTGGCGCCGCCGCGTGTTGCATACCGTGGGCCTGCTGCTGGCGACGCTCGCCGCCTGCGCGATTGGATTGATGGTGCTGGATTCCTCCGGCTTGCTGTTGCCTGCAAAGATGTTCCGAGGGCTGTGGAACGCACTCAATTTGGTGACGACACTGGGGGATTTCACCAGCCTAGATGAGCGCGAGAAGTTCTTCATGATGGCGACGATGGGTGTCTTTCTGATGGTCGGCGGTTATGCGATATCCAGTTTGACGGGTTTCTTTTCAAGCGATGCCGTGATGACTCGGCGGGAGAACAAGAACATGGAACGCAAGCTCGACCGTCTCGCCAATCACGTAATAGTGATCGGCTTCGGCACTCTCGGTCGTCTTGTGGCAGGTCGCCTGCATGATGCCGGCGAGCAAGTGGTCGTCATCGATCGCGCTGACGACCTCGCGGCGCAAGCCTCCAGTCTCGGTTATCTGGTCGTGCAGGGCGATGCGGGGATGGACGATGCGACGCTCGACCATGCGAGAATCGATCAGGCCAAGGCGCTTGTCGTCACCACCGAGGATTCGGACCGTAAGCTCGCGATCACGCTCATGGCGCATTCTCGCAACCCGAAGCTGAAGATCGCGGTGACCGGGGCAAACGCCCCGCGGGGCTCGTTGCTGCACAGCGCGGGCGCATCTGAAGTGGTGATCCTCGATGATCTGATCGCCTCAGCTCTCGTCGCCCGACTGGGAAGAGCAGATAGCGTCGAGGGCGGCGGCGGCTGACCCGCGCCTGGCGGATGTCCGCAAATGCGGCAGGAGCCGACCGGCTCCTGCCGCAGGCGGCATCGGTTACAAACTCTCGGCGCTGAAATTTCCTTGCTTGAGCAACTCGAAGCGGGCATCGAGGCGCTGTGCCCACCAGTCAAATGCCAGTTTCGCATCGCCCCAGGTGCCCTGGAACTTGGTCCGCCATGCCTTGGTTCCGGCGCGCGAATCGACCGCCGCGGCGACGCGTTGACCGGTGCTTCCATCGGTAACATCGATCTCGACATCGGTCACGCCCACGGCGGTGCCGGTACCGGTAATCGCCTGCTTCGCGAAGCTGATAGCCAAACCAATGGGCAGGACACTCGAGATGATATTCAGGACAGGCTTCGACCCCTTCCCGTCAGTAATGGCTGCGTGCAGCACCAACACGTTGGGCCCGGGCTGGGAGACGAGCTCGAAATCTTTCTTCAATGCGTCCGCCAAGGCCGTATGAAAGTAGTTCACCAGCAATTGCTGATCCGCGGCGGACATCTTGTTCAAGGTCGAGTCCGGTGAATCGGACTTCCACAGTTCGACCGGCTTGATATAGACCTTGGTGTACTTGGACCACGGTGCGGCCTTGTCAATGTAGACATAGTTGGCTTCGTCGTCGGTCCCCTTCTGCAACATGGAATAGTTTCCAAGAAAGCCGGAGAAATCCTTGGGGCTTTGGTCGACTTGGTGAGTCGTTCTGCAAGCCGACAGCGCGCCGATAGTCAAAACGACGGCCAAAACACCCCTCTGCCATTTCCCGCTGCTGCGATCGTGCTTGTTCATCATAATGATTGCATCCCCTTCGGTTTTATTGGTTTCAAATAGGCTAACGGTCGTCGACTACTGTAACTATTGGCCCTTCGGGAAGGAAGTGGTGTTCTCGGGTATTTCGCACTGCGTGCGCGAGTCACCTGATTTCGGTCACGACATGCGCCGGCGGACGCTGTCGGGCACCGGGCCCGATGCGGCTGGTGTTGGGAGGGCCGGGACTCGACCAAGACCCTGAAAGCGCGACGGTCCGCTCGACTGACCCCTGTTCGGGCATAGTCGGAGCGCCTTTTGGCGGGTTTTGCCAGCCTTTCCCAGCCACTTCGACGAACCCAAGGTCCCCAGTCTTTAGGAGTTATGTAGGACACTCCGTTAGACGGACCCGTGTTGCTTTGAATTCTTGCCGGATTAGACGCCCGTCCCTGCCACCTGCGAGCGTCGGCTTGTGGGCGACTTACCCCAGAACCTCTGACCTCGGTAAAGCGATTTGCCGCGCGCAATCTGCGCGGACACTCGATCCGCCCACTTGCCCCCCCGGCCCTCGTAGAGCCGCACCCTCGGCCGCCAACCATCAATCGGATGCTCGCTCCTGCGTCGCAAGCAGCCAGTCATCGCCAGTTAACTTCGCGTGCGGCCGTTCATTATCATAAGAAGATCCGCTTCAATCGCAGCCTGGACATGACCGGCTCACCTGACAATAAATGGAAAATTTCTCGGGGACGGGTCGAATTCCGGCCAGGCACCTCGTCTATATACCGAACAGACCCGATGACTTTCCAAACCAGCCGGTTGCGCGACGCTAAGGAGAAGAGACTATGGCCAAGCTCGTGTTTGCAATGAATATGTCCCTGGATGGCTACATTGACCATATGGAATTGGGTCCGCCTGTGCCCGAGGTTTTTCGTCACTTCACCGAGCAGCTACGCGGCCTGGCGGGCATGGTATACGGTCGTCGAATTTACGAGGTCATGCGCTATTGGGATGAAGATCTATCTGAGTGGGACGCAGAGGACCGCGATTTCGCGGCCGCGTGGCGGAGTCAGCCGAAATGGGTCGTGTCGCGCACCCCTAAGTCGGTAGGGCCCAACGCCAGCTTTATCAAGGGCGATCTCGAGACCGCGGTGCGCGCGCTGAAAGCCAAGCACTCTCGAGACATTCAAGTTGGCGGACCGGAGCTCGCGCGAAGTTTGACCGATCTTGGTTTGATCGATGAATATCAACTCTATCTTCGCCCGGTCGTGCTTGGCCAGGGCAAGTCATACTTCGCCGGCTCTCGCCCGCCGCTCCGCCTTATAAGCAGCGAGCGAATCGCGGACATGATGAAGTTGAGCTACGTGCCTGCTTAACGGCGCAGCGACACAGCGGCCGGGCGCATCGCGTGAGCTTCACAATCAACCGCGAAGGGCAATTATTAATAGTTGACGACGGATGGAAGGGTGAAAAATCCCTTAGGATAAAAGAGCGACCTGAGAAAATCCTGATCCCGCTGCTCAATACCGGTCAACATTAAAAATTGCTGCGTTGACCGCGCTCTTCCTCGGATGCGGTCGGCAGCTAAAAGAAGTACGTGAAGTATGCTCGAAACGTTCGCGGCACGCCGGGGTGTACAACGTAGTCAGGCTCCGGCGAAGCTTCGTTCTTGAGCCGTGACACGTAGTAATACTCGATGTCGTTCCATTTCACATTGGCAATATTGAACACATCCAATGCAACCAGCCACCGGTGGATCCTTTGGAAGCCTATCTGACCATCCACGGTGGTGTACTGCGGCGAGCGGGCGCTGTTGTCCTCGACTAGAGGCGATTCCCCGAAATGCCGTGCGCGCAGCGAGCCAAAAAGTCCTGAATCCCGGTGAGCGGTCAGAGCAGCATCAATCACGTTGGTCGGGCTATTGGGAATGTATTTGCCCACAATGGCGATCGGGGTGACGCACGGATGACTGGGCGCAGCGTCACCGCAGCCCAAATCGTCGGGCTCCGAATTCTGATCAAAGCGAGCTCGGGTAAATGCGGCATTGAGTTCTGCGGACAGCCAAGCATTGATGTGATAAGTGTTACCCCATTCAATCCCTGCTCGGGTCGTCGCTCCGCTTGGCTCCGTCACGCCGGCATCGCCATCGAATACGAGCTCGGACTTAAGCTTCAGTAGGAATACATCCAATGTAGTTTCCCACTGCGGAATGATATGTGTGGCAACTCCCACTCTCGGCACCAGTTGCGCGGGTCAGGGGCGTCACCGGACTCACATCCGGGTTCTGCCCGCTGCGGGTGACACCCCGCGCATCGTTGCTGTGATATCCATCACCAGCGTCGATGAAAAATGTCGTGTTATTCCAGGGGCCAAGTACGATGCCGACCTTCGGGCTGAATATCATCGCGTGTTGATTGCCCGTCACACAGCCTTCCGGGTCGCTCGTTAGATTGCAAGACCCGTCCGGATTGAGCATCTTGTCCTTCACGTCAAAGTCGAAATAATCCTCGCGAAGACCGACGGTGGTGCGGACGTGATCTATTCCATTGAATCGTGTTTTCCGCATACACGGCGGCATTGGATTCCAAGACGCTGGCATTTTGAGTGGTGCCAATCGGCTGACGTTCGAATGTAGGGAAAATCCCTACGTCCTTAATGTCATCGATCCGGTTTTGAAGACCCACTACATTGGTCATAGATAGCCCCAATAGGTAGGTGAACCAACTCTTCGATCCCTTCGCGCCGTACACCATACGGTCATCGTGCTGGAGCATCTGATCGCCGTTTTGCGGGTCTTTTAGATAGTAGGTAAACGTCGACCACAGATCGAGTTTGTAGTGAATAACGTAGCCCGAGAGCTGCCATTGGTCGGCGTCGGTGCGAATGACTCGATTGAACGACACGCTGTCGCGATCAGATTCGCCCCCATCATCGGGTTCAAACTACCGAATCGATCGATGAGACCCTCCGCTGATTGCTCGTTCCGGCACCTGGTCCGTCGAGTTCCATTTGCCGAAGTAGGCCATGCCGGTCAGCGTAAGGAAGTCTGCGTCGTCTCCTTGGCGGTAGCGCATCACCCCGTTGAGTCGATGATAATCATCCGGAACATCAAACGGTCCGTCGTTCCGATAGATCTCTCCCGCGCCGAGCAAGGTACCCCCGGCCAGAGGGACGGTACCAATAAGTAACGCGCGCCGGTATCCATCCTGTCCAGCCCCCAGCGTGACCGAGTCGGGCAGTTCGCTGATCAGTCCCACACGCACGGTTCCGGCGGTCGCGAAATCACCTTCATCCGCATAGTAAGGACCTTTTTTATAGTGAAGATCTCCCGCCAATTCGGGGACAAAGAAATTGAAGTCCGAATATCCCTGTCCGTGCGCGTGGGTCGGCATATTGACCGGCATACCATCGACCTCCAGCGCCAAATCGGTGCCGTGGTCGAGATTAAAGCCGCGTAAGAAGTACTGGTTAGCCTTGCCCTCGCCAGAATGCTGCGTAACGATAAGGCCGGGGACGTTCTCCAGGATCGCGGCGGGTCTCAAGATGGGTTCATCTAGGATTTCCTCGCGGCTGATGTCACCTGCGGATGCGGCGCTCACTTGACTGACCCCGGTACTCACGACCGTGATTTCCGCAAGCGGCGCTTGATCGCTCTCGGCCCCCTGAGCTGAGGTTGCGAGAGCTGCAACCGCAAGAAGCCACCAGGTTTTCACCCCCACTCCGAAAAGGCCCCTGATGAAACTACTTCGTCGCCAGATTCGGTTTGGATGCAGCCATTAGGAATGAATCGACAGTTATCTTAAGCCGTAAGAGCCATTCAATATTCCTCTTACGCACCGACTCCGCGGTGCGGGCGAGGACCCGCGCGCGCAAAGCGGCGAGTCGGGTTCGATCTCGATGCGCTTCGTTGGGGATAGGTCGATGATCAGGACGCCGTCGCAGATCACATTGCTGGCAGAATTGCCGCCGCCGCCGCGCACGGAGATCAGTACATCATGCTTGCGCGCGACGGTGACGCAAGCCACGACCTCGGTCGGCCCCAGAACATCACGCGTTTAGTGTCGGCCGCTTGTCGCTCATCCCATTCCATACTTTGCGCGCGGTCTCGTACTCGGCGTCATCGGGACCGAGTCTGCGGCCTTCTTTTCTCCCGTTTCCAAGCATTCTGGCGGTGCAGCATTGCGGCGTGTGGTAGTGATGACGTGGCTAATAACGAAGGCACTGACTGCAGCTGACCTCGTCGCTCAGTTGATCAGTTCATTGCCGTGTCTTTGTGACATCGCTTGCTGAAATCACTAACATGGCCTATTGAATCCGACACCCGAAGCCGCCTCACCAGTCATCTGAACTGAGCGGTGCGTTGTCCCTGCCCGTTCCCGCGCCGCTCCGGATCGATCTCCGGCTAGAGTCCGACGTTGTCCTGAGATAAATCCTCTCCTGACTGCATCCTGAACGCGTTTGAATACGAATACTGTATATCGAACGCGCATCACACCGTGCCTTTAAGAATATTCAGGAGGGGTTCATGTCCAAATTCCCATGGGTCGCAGTGATCGCCCTGGCGGCGCCGCTCGCGTTTGCCTCGAGTCACCGGGAGGCGCCGAATATCTCGCGCCTGCCAACCCTCGATGCAACGGATCTGTACATGTTCAACAGTTACGAGGCCGGCCGGGCCGGGTACGTCACCATTCTCGCCAACTACATCCCCCTGCAGGATCCTTACGGCGGACCCAACTATTTTGCGCTCGATCAGGCGGGTCTTTATGAGATCAAGATCGACAATAACGGCGATGCGGTGGAGGATCTGACCTTCCAGTTCCAGTTCACGAACAGCCTGGCCAATAACGACGCGGGCATTGCGCTCAACGTGGGGCCAACGGGTGCCGCCAAAAGCGTCCCGGTCCCACTCAAGAACGTGGGCCCGATCAGCGCCTCGAGCTCGGCCAACCTCAACTTCATGGAGACCTACACGCTCACCTTGGTCAAAGGTCCGGCGCGGACCGGCGTCGCAACGCCCATCACCAATGCGACCAATGGCAGCGCGACCTTTACTCGCCCGATGGACTATATCGGCCAGAAGAGCTTCGGTTCGGATGCCGGCTATGCGGCCTACGCGGCGCAATACATCTACAACATCACGATTCCGGGCTGCGGATCCCCAGGGCGGGTGTTTGTTGGGCAGCGCAAGGAAGGGTTCGTCGTTAATCTTGGCGAGATCTTCGACCTGGTGAACCTGGTCCCGATCGAGGGCGATAATAACCCGATCTACAACCCGCCTCCCGGGAAGCCATTTCCGGGCGGGATTACGCAGAGCGCGGCCAACAATATCCTTGCGAACAAGAACATCACGACATTGGCTTTGGAGCTGCCCGCCGCCTGTCTGAAGGGTGCGGGTAACGGCGTGATTGGCGCCTGGACCAACGCCAGCACGCGTCAGGTCCGCATTCTCAATGAAAATGCCACTTTCGCGAAGCCCGAGGTGAACGGCGGAGCCTGGACGGAAGTCTCGCGCCTTGGCATGCCACTCGTGAACGAAGTCGTGATTGGCCTTCCTGACAAGGATCACTTCAACAGCAGCGCGCCGGCGAGCGACTCGCAGTTCGCGACCTATGTGACCAATCCGACCTTGCCTGCATTACTCAATGCCCTATTCCTGGCGCCGGTTAATTCGACGCTCGGCGCCACCTTGACGAATCTCGCGCCGACGAATTTCCCTCGTAACGATCTGGTCGCGGCCTTCCTCACCGGCTTTACCGGTCTGAACCAGCAGTCGATGGTCACGCCGTCGGAAATGCTGCGCTTGAATACAGCGGTCGCGCCAACGCCCGCCGCCTCGCAGAACCCGCTCGGCGTAATCGCCGGCGATGTTGCCGGCTTCCCGAACGGTCGCCGGCCGGGGGATGATGTGGTCGATGTGTCGCTACGCGTCGCGATGGGCGCTTTATGCTATCCGCTGCCCATTGGTGCCGGTGGTGCGCTAACGAACCTCGGCCTGTGCACGCCCGCCCAGGCGCCGGTCGGCAACGCAGCGTTTACGGACGGCGCACCCATCAGTGCCCTCGACTTCGATCAAACGTTCCCCTATTTGCAGACCCCGCTCCCCGGCTCGCCGATCGGCGCGATGTGAGGCACTTATGACTGCACTGATTCAAGCTCGATGGCGCATGCTGGCGGCCGTTTCTCTGACCGCGGCTTCGCTGGTCGGCTGTGGGGGTAGCGACGGCACAGCGGTGCCGACGCCGGGTCCGATTTCGGACGCTATTCCATTTTCGACTTTCGCAACCCAGGCATTCTCGAACGACGCGAACTCGACGCCCGTCTCCGTTAACCAGAACTTCGTATTCGACGTTGATGAAGAGCCCGCCGCCTTCGATGCGCTGATCCTATCCGGAACCTATTAGGCGCTGCGCTCAGGCGGCCGTGCCAGTGAGTATCCAGTTCAGGGGTGCGGACGACTTTCACCGCCACGTTGACGCAGCCACGGCGCGGATGAGCGAGTGTCTGGCGTGCGACTTACGAGCTGAAACTCCGCAACGCCCCGACGCACAAGACGATCCCAAGAAGCAGTGATCGTGCACGCACTCGCGACGGGTAGCAGACGCATCCAGCGATTGCTGGCGCTGGGCCTTCTGAAGCGATTGCGGGCGTACAAGAACGCGAGACCGACGAGGGTCAGCGTGATCGCGAGCCCCACGCTGAATGCGACCACCAGCAACATGCCGTAGGCGGTCTTTTTGAGAGCGACGGCGCCGAGGAGGAGCACCATCGCGGAAGGGCACGGAACCAAGCCGCCTGAAATACCCAGCGTCAGCAGGCTCCGCCAAGTGATTTTTCGCCCGACGCGCCGGGCGGCAGGTGTGAATGCATCGCGCCCCCGCCGTGCGAATGCATCGTGGCGCCGATGTTCGACGAGGCGGGAGCTAGGAGGAGGCCGCGCGACCCGCCCGGCGCAGGAAGCCCGGACCCCACGAATTGAAATGTCTTTAAAGGTGTGAAATTCCGTCCCCGGCCGGCGACTGCCGCGCGATGCGGCCGCGCTGAATCACGAGCACAATTCCCATGACCAAGACCAGCACCGCCGATATCAGACTCAAAATCGGAAACAGGCGCTCGGGAACGACATAGCGCGAGGCGTATAGCGTGGCGAATCCGAGAGCGAACACCCCAAGCGTGTGGGTCAGGGTGACAGTGAGGCCTAGAAATAGCGCATGCTGCGGCGTACCGCGGGAGCCTATCAAATAGGCGCCGACGATCGTCTTGCCGTGACCGGGCGACAACGCATGCACGGCGCCCAACAAGAGCGCTCCCAAGAGCGCGAGCACCGCAACGCCAAGTCGCAGATGCGGACCCGATATCGCCTCCACCAACTGCCGGGTGCGAGCGGTGATCCATTCGACCTCCGACTTGTCGGCCGCCTTCCCTTTCGATGCCGGCGGAGGCAACGAAACCACAGTGGCGCTGCTTCCCGGGCGCGCACTCAACAGCTTCGCATCGCGCGGCGCATGATCGCCGAAACTCAAGTGCACGGTTCGCTCATCGAGCGGCCCCGCCGCGGGAATTGACTGCAACGCCTCGCTGAGACCGCCGGTCAGCGACGTTCGGTAGGCGTCGGTATCGAATATTTGCAAGGCCGGGTGCCGGATTTACGACGATTTCATGCCACCCTATCCGACCGGCATAGTTCTGGTTGGCAAATACGAGCGTCCGCGGCGAGTCCGTTACGGCTGCCGATAAAACGCCGGTGAAATCAACATCGATGCGCAGAGAAAACCCGCCCTGCTCGGTCGGTAGACTGCTCGTCCAGTGAGTGGCGCGCAGCGGAACCTCTACGCCGTCGACTCGCAAGGCGAGGCCCTGCGCGAAGCCGGGTGCAAGTTTGCCGATGTAGGCATCGCGTTCTGCTTGCGAGGTGACTCCATCGCTATTGGCGTCGGCCAAATGCAGCTCGCGCAGGGCCGGCAATTGCCCGAACACGACGACGTAGTGAACCTCCACGGTCGTGCTCGCCAGCTGCAGGCCGCAGAATTGATTGATGGTGAAATTGCCCAAAAGGCTCGCCACCGTATCGGCTCGAGCCGCCGGGGGCGCAACTGACGCGCTCATCAGCAACAATCCCAGGTACGGCCATTTCACCCAACGCATGGTGCAGCAGCCGCTCTTTAGCTGAAGCGCGAATGCTGGTGATCGTGAGAGTGCTTGGAGCCATCCGCGTGGACGTGCGTATGTGCGTGCGGACTCATTTGCGAGGAATAGCGCTCCTCGATTCCGCCAAACCTCCAGTATGCCACCGAGGATGCCCAAGCGAGCAGGAACAGGGCAACGATGACATAGCCCAACATGCCGAAGTTCAAGCCCGTGATGAAATCGAAGAACGGGCCGTGTAAATCCAGCATCCCGCTCAAGACCTGCAAGAGCTCAATGGTTCCGATCAAGAGCGCAACGGCGACCGACAATCCGGTCGTCGTCAGATTGTAAAAAATCTTTCGCAGCGGGTTCAGAAAGGCCCAATTGTAGGCTTTCGACATCAGCACGCCGTCGGTCGTGTCCATGACGGTCATGCCGGCCGCAAATAGTACAGGCAGACACAGGACCGCCGAGATCGGAAGATTGCCCGCAGAGGCGCCTGCGGTCAGGGCGAGCAGGCCCACTTCGGATGCTGTGTCAAAACCTAAACCGAACAGCAGCCCCAGGGGATACATCTGCCAACTGTGGTTCATGAGCCTTTGTAGACGGCCACCGAACAGCCGATTGAGCAAGCCACGTTTTTGCAACAGCACCTCGAGATGGGCGTGGCTATGAGTGCCGGATTTCGCCGACCGCCAGATTTTAAGAATATCGAGCAATACCAACAGATTGAGGATTCCAATGATCCACAGGAAAGTGCCCGAGACGCCTGCGCCGATGCTGGCACCCATGTTCTTGAGTTGCGGCAGTTCGGCCTTCACGGCCGTCGCCGCGAACGCAATGCCAATTGCCAAGGCGAGCACGATTGTTGAATGGCCCAAAGAGAAGAAGAAACCAACCCCCAGGGGCTTTTTTCCCTTCTGCAACATGTACCGAACGGTGTCATCGACCGCGGCAATGTGGTCCGCATCAAAGGCATGGCGCAAGCCGAACATGTAAGCAACGAATCCGAGTCCGATGAGCTGCGGGTAGCGGCCCGCGTAGTGCAGATACGTCCCCCAGCCAGCAGCGTGCAGCACCGCAATGATTCCGTAGAAGAATGCCAGGCGGGACCATTCGGCGCGCGAGAACAGGATGCGCGGCGAAGGGCGGACGACGGGCCGAGCGATAGATTCAAAATTCATCACGCGGACCGCTTCATTTGCTAGGAGTGAACTGGTAATACGATGCATCCGGGCCGCTGGATGCGGTCAAATGTAACTCTTGGTGCATCTGATACTCGGCCGGGGCCGTATTCCTAGTATGGTCGCACTTTCTCGGACACAAGGGACAAGCGGCCTACGGCGGCAGCTGCGGATGAGGGCAACGCCCCTCCTGATGGCCTGGGCCGTCATGGCCGCTGTGGGGTTGACCGCGCGCTGCGATGCGGCCGGCTTACCCGCGCCGTTCGCCGCGCCCTACCTTCCTTCGAGTGACAGCGACGTTTTACAGGATGTCCCTTCGACCGCCGATCCTGCAGTCCTCAGGATGCAAATCCTGCGCGCGGCCTTCGATTCAGCGCCTCACGACTCGACTGCGGCTGGGCAGCTGGCGGACGCCTATATCGACTATAGCCGACAAGTAGGGGATGCCCATTACGCCGGCTACGCCGAGGCCGTCATTGCTCCGTGGGTCCGGATGGCCGCCCCGCCAGCCGCGGCCCTAATCAGGCAAGCCACTATCCTGCAGTACCGGCATCAGTTTAGCGATGCGCGGGGGATGCTGAAGAAAGCATTCGATTTGGATCCGCGAAATGCTCAAGCCTGGCTGATCGTCGCGACCCTCGACATGGTGCAAGGCGAGTACCCGGCGGCCGAGCGGGACTGCGCCCAAGTCGCTCACAACGCGGCCATCGAGACTGGCTTGGCCTGCTTGGGGAACCTGCGCTCCTACACCGGCAAGGCGCATGAAGCGCTGGCGCTCCTTGCCCAGGCCGACGCCGCGGCCAAGCGAGGGTCTGCCGGCTACAGAGCGTGGATCGCGGGCTTGATCGCGGAGAGCGCAGAGCGGTTGGGCGACTGGCCAACGGCGGAAGCTCACTACATAAGCGCGTTGAGATTGCAGCCGCAGGACAACTTCTTGCTGGTTGCGTATGCGGATTTCTTGCTCGACCGCGGGCGGCCGCAAGAGGTGCTGCCGCTGCTTGCCGATCACGCCCAGTCGGACACGGCGTTCTTGCGTCTCGCACTGGCTCAGTCGCTATTGAACAGCGATCAAATTCGGCGCTACACCTGGACCATGGCTGCGCGCTTCGAGGCGCTACGGCTTCGTGGCAGCGAGTATTTCGGACGCGAGGAGTCGCGTTTTGCCTTGCAGCTACAACATGATCCGCAGATGGCCCTCGATTCGGCGTTGCGCAACTGGCAGGTGCAACGAGCGCCGTGGGACGCCCGCGTAGTGCTCGAGGCCGCCCTCGCAGCGAGACAGCCCCAAGCGGCAGCGCCTGTGCTGGACTTTCTGCAAAAGACCCAGTTGGAAGACCCCATCATCAGTCCTCTCGCGCGCGAGCTTCACGCACAACTCGGCGCGTTGGACGGAGGGAGCAAATGACGCGCGCTGCGCTCGCGGAAGGTCCTCTCGTGACGCTAATCGCAGCGTTGAGCTGCTTCGCTGTCTCAAACGATGCGAACGCGCACTCTGCGAGCGACGCCTATCTCTCGTTGACGGCCGCTCGATCCGAAGCCGCGGGCCCACGTGTTATCCATGGCCAATGGGATATTGCCCTACGCGACCTCGACTTCGCGTTAAATCTCGATGATGACGGCGACGGTAAGCTGACTTGGGGCGAAGTGCATCGCCATCAAGCGGCCATCGAGCGCTACGCCTATCGATATCTCACGCTCGAGGGCGGTCCTGGCAACGCGTGCTCGATCAAGCCCGGGCCACAGTTAATCGCGGGTCATGCGGACGGCGCCTATGCGGCTCTGTTCTTCGATGCCGTTTGTGCGCGTGTCCCACGCAAGCTCGCGCTGCACTACAGTTTGTTCTTTGCTATCGATCCCTCGCACCGAGGGATCCTGGTGACGCGCAACGGGTCAGCCGTCTCTACCGCCGTCCTTTCGCCCGAGAATGCCAGGATTGATCTCTTCTGATCGCGACACCCGCCTGAGACGGATGGGCTGCGACATAAGAGATCACTACAGGCGGATCGTGCCTTTGGCGACGATGGGTCCGGTCGGCGCAGCGTGCGGAATGCCGGTTGCGGGCTCCAAGGTGATAGCAAGCAGCGCGTTGCCGGTTAAATCCGTACGCCAACCGGCCGGTACCGCGACGGTGTTGGCTCGGTCGAAGAAGACCCGACCCAGAGATCGCGGGGCCTGACCGGACGGAATCAGCCAAAGCTCTGCAGCTCGTCCTTGGGGGTCCGGAGCGCTCGGCACGGGGACCACCAGAAGCGCGTCTCGGCGCGCATCCACGGTCGCGAGCCAGCCGGGCGAACCGTCGTCGCGCGAGAGCGTGGTGACCACCTGGGCGATCTGTGTCTCGGCTACCTTGGGGGCGATCCACCGCGGAACGAAATCGACCACAAGCAGCCCGAGCGCGACCGTCGCCGCGACGCCCGCCGCGATCCGCCAGAAAGAAAGGCTGCGTGCACCCTGGGAAACCGAAGGCGGGTCAAGGGACCAGCCGAGACGCTCCTGGATTCGCATCCAGACGCGGCTCGGCACCTCGACCGGGCGCAGTTCGAGCGTGAGCGGCGCAAAGCGACGTTGCCAGCCGGCCACGAGGTCCGCGAAGGCTCGGTCGGTCAGAATGCGCGACTCGGCGGCAAGCCGAGGACCCGCCTCGAGAACGCCGAGCACGTATTCCGCCGCGCCGAGGTCGTCCGATGGCGGCTCTCGGTCGTCAGGGTCTTCCAGGCTCGTGCTCATCGTTCCAGACACTCGCGCAGCTGCAGGAGACTGCGTCTGATCCAGCTCTTCACGGTACCCAGCGGCGAGCCGATACGCGCAGCCAGTTCTTCATATGTCGAGCCGTCGAAAAACGCGGCACGGATCAACGACCGGCGCCGCTCGTCGAGCTGTTTCAGGCACTCATCAAGCCGCACGCGGTCGGTGGCTGCCTGCGCATCCAGCTGAGGCGAGGCGGTTTGATCGGGTATTTCCTCTGCCAATTCCAACGGACCGAACTTGCGATTCTGTTGCTGACTCCGGATGCGGTCTATCGATTTGTTGCGGGCGATCGTCGCCAGCCACGACATGGCGCCTGCCCTGTCGACGTCGTATTGCGCGGCCTTGTGCCATACGGCCGCATAGACCTCCTGCAAAACATCTTCGGCTTCCGCGCGCTGCGATACGATCCTCAAGCAAATCGCGAAAAGCTGAGGAGATGAGGCTCGGTATAATTTCTCGAAGGCTTGGCGGCTGCCGAGCGCAATATCCTTCAGCAATAGGTCGAGGGGAGCTCGTTCGTCCCCGCGCTGGTCCATGTCTAGTTCCATTGCAAAGCGGCATCCAATGTCCCACCCCAGCAACAACAATAGCGCAAATCGGCTGGGACGCGACAAGGCCTTTCGATGAAACGTTCGCGGCGCTCGGGCACGGTCACTCCCAATTGTTTACGGTGTCAGGGCGCCGGCGGATGCAATAATTACCACGAACGCGACGGAGGTCTGGCGCCGCCGCGAGGGCGCACTCACAGAATTACCTGATTTCATGCCCGGCCCTCAAACTCGCGAGCTCAGCTTGACGATCGCCGCGCTGATCCCCGCGGGATCGAGGCCCTGATAGCCCATTTGCTGCCACAGTCCACCGCTTCCTTCGAGGTGCGTCCCGAGGTGGTCGTACGTTCCCTTGAAGCCTGCCTTGAGCAGATAGTCGCCGAAGCGGCTGCCGAGTCCCGTCTTGACGTTCCAACCCTCGACCACCAGCACCCAGGGTGCCTTGGCGAGGGTTCGCATCATCGATTCATCCACGACGTTGAGCGTCGACTTGTTGACGAGACCCGCATCGACGCCCTTCTCCTTGAGACCGATCACGGCATCGAGTGCTCGGTACACCGCCTCCCCGTAAGTGACGACGTAACCGCCGTTCTCACTCGGCTTGCGTAGCAGATCGTCCTTGCCGGGCTCGAACACCCTGCCCTGATAGAACGGCTTGCCGTCTTCGCCCAGAAGGTCGGGCACCGGCGCCCGCGTGCTGAACAGGAAGCGCAGACCCGGATCGTTGAAGATGCGCTTCACGCACGCCGCGAACTGGTACTGGTCCGCCGGGAAGTACAGGCGCGTCATGTCCTCGCCATGGCCCGGCTTCACGCCACCGTCCGCGAACATGCTATTGATGCCGAAGTGACAGGTGTTGTCCGCCATGTCATCGACGCCGCTGTGGCTGAAGTGCGCCAGCACGTTGGAGAAGTTGAGGCGCGCCATGGTGATTTCGCTGATGCACATCTCGAGGAACGCGCTGAACGTGGCATATATGCCCTGCTTGCCGCGTGACGAGCCGAAGCCCGCCGCAGCGGAGAAGTTGCCGCGCTCCATGATGCCGCCGCGCACGAACACTTGCGGGTACTTCTTGCGGATGTGATGCAATCCGCAGGAACCTTCGAGATCATTGTCGAACACGCGCACGCTCGCCATGCGCTGGGCCTCGTCCATGCCATCGAGCATTTCGTTGATCAGCTTGCCGAAATCGTCGCGATTCTTGCCGACGCCGGAGGAGCCGCGATAGGTCAGCGGGCTCTTCTCGGGCTTCGCTGCCTTGAGCAACGCGACGGCCTGATCGTAGCCGCCGCGCTTTTCCAGGTACGCGATGGCTACCTCGGCCTTGAGCGCATCGTGCGCGTGTGGGTTGCCCTCGGCGCCGCACGATGCCGGGCGCCATCGGACGCTTGATGATGAGTGCGTGCGGGAGCTGATTGTTGAAGACGCGGCACAAGTCGACGTACAGGGCGTCGAGATCCTCGCCCATGGTCGTCTCGGTCGTCAGTCCGTAACCTGACAGCGTCCGCGTCAGGTCGTAGCCGGGCATGTATTCCTGCGGATGGCCGGCGATGGTCACGTTGTTGTCATCGATGAGCACCTTGATGTTGAGCCCTTTGCCCACCGCGAGGCGCGCGGCTTCGGCATCATCGCCTTCCATCTGGCTGCCGTCGGACCCGAGCAGCACCACCGCCTTGCCGGGATTCGCCATGGCAACGCCGTTGCAGAACGCCCACAGGTGCCCGAGGCGCCCCGAACTGAACTCGACACCCGGCGTCAGGCCCTTCTCCGGATGCCCCGGCAGTCCGCTGTTATATTCGCGATAGTGCAGCAGCCGCTCGGCCGGCATCGCGCCGTTCAATACGCTCAGAAGATATTGCGTGGCGACGCGGTGCCCCGCTTCATCGTAGAAGACCGGCACGATGGGCGCGCCATGGGCGATGAAGGCGCGAATGATCATGATTTCGGGGACCGTGTCGTACGCACCGCCGGAATGTCCCGAAAGTCCCTTGGCCCCGGCTAACGCGGTGAAGAAAACGATGGCGTCCCGGCACAATTGGATGTTGTGCCGGAGCGTCGCCTTGTCGTCCTCGGAGAGCGAGCGTGACCGCGGATCAAGCTTCGAGCGGCTTGAGTTTGCTTAGGTCGATCGGGAAGGTTTCTTGCGCCATGGCGAATGTCTCGAGAAGTTGGTGAATGGTGCTTCTATTGAACCAGAAACTGCTCTACGGGCTTTAGAGACTCATCAGGCGCCTCTTCGTGAGGTACGTGTCCGAGATCTGGGAACTCGACGAGACGCACATTCGGGATCGCGCCAATGTAGTCCGAGGAATTAGAGAACGGAATCAAATTGTCTTTCTTGCCCCATAACAATAAAGTCGGAGCTTTAATCTGGCGCAGAATATCTCGCGGCTCTTCGAGTATGTTCTGCTGCATACGGCTGATTAGTGCGGCGCGGTTTCCTGGCGCCAGCAATAAATTGTAGTACCGATCGATGACCGAATCGCTCAGCCGGGATGGATCGGCGTACGCGGTATCCAAATAATTCCGTACCAGGACACGCGGCAGGAAGTACTTCACCAAATAGAGGGCCGCCGGCATATTGGGACGTTTCCCATATTCGAAGCCAGGACTGGCAAAGCCGTCCGGGGAAATCAAGACGAGCTTCTGCACGCGCGAGGGCGAGACGGCCGCGAATCGCCACGCAATTCTACCGCCCATCGAGTTGCCAATAAGCGTGGCGTTCACCAGGCCCATCCTATCCATCAGTTCTTCGATCAATTCGAGGCTGCGCGCATCTGTGTAGCGTCCGCTGCGATCGGGTTCTGATAACCCGGAACCTGGGAAATCGAAACGCACGACCCGATAGCGTGTACCGAGAGATCGCGCCCATGGCTTCCCATGTCTCCAGACTCGAGCCAAATCCATGTAGCAGCACGACCGCTGGGGCGTGCGCGTCCCCGCTCTCTCGAACGCGTATCGACGTACCCCCCAATTCGATGTACCGCGTCGATGGACCCCAGTATTTCTTTTCGAGTTCGCTCCTCGATCGATCAGGTGTCCATGCCCAGATTCCGGTGCCGATGATGGTTGCCGTCAGTATTCCGCCAAAAGCCAGAAGCACGGATTTCACTAGCCGCCGTCGCGTGGTACTCGTTGATACCCGTGCACGCGTTGCGGATTGCTCGACTTGCAACTGCAGGCTCGATTCACGCAGAACCCGACGGCAGGCGTGGCGGTTGCAGCCCAAGGGCGCGGCGTCGAACGTCCATTAGCTTTAGGATCATGGGCGTGAGGATAAGCTGCATGGCCAGCTCCATCTTACCGCCGGGGCAAACGATAATGTTAGGGCGCGACATAAATGAGTCATGGATCATCGACAAGAGGTACTGAAAATTGATTCCCGTAGAACGCGCGAATCGAATGACAACGAAGCTTTCGTCTGCCGACGGTATGTAGCGCGCGGTGAACGGATTGGACGTATCGACGGTGGGTACGCGTTGAAAATTGATATGAGTTCTCGAAAACTGCGGGCAGACGTAGTTCACGTAATCCGGCATACGGCGCAGTATCGTGTCAACCACCGCCTCGTGCGAGTAGCCTCGGGTTTCCTTATCACGATGGAGTTTCTGAATCCATTCGAGATTGATGATCGGCACGACGCCGATGATCAGATCGGCATGACGGGCGACATCCGCTTCCGGCGTGACTACGGCGCCGTGCAGACCTTCGTAGAAGAGCAGGTCCGTGTCCCTCGAGATCTCCTCCCACGGCGTGAAGGTGCCCGGCTCCTGCTTGAAAGGCTCGGCTTCGATACGGTTGTGCAGATAGCGGCGAATCTTCCCTCGACCCGTCTCACCGTACTCTCGGAACAATGCCTCCAATTCCTCAAACAGATTGTTCGCCGGACCGAAATGGCTGAAGTGCTGGTCTCCCGTGGCCGCAGCCTCGGCGAGCTTCTCCTTCATCTCGAGACGGTTAAAGCGATGGAACGAATCGCCCTCAACCAGCGCGGCGCTTCACGCGCTCGCGACGAAATATCCAGTTGAATGTACGGGTCACCGATGTCGTCCCTGCTCCTGAGGATCCGGTGACGGCGATGATGGGATGTTTGGCTGACATAAATCCGCCCTTGGCTTGCGTGTATCAGTTTTCGATGAACAGAGAGCGCGCGTTGAAAAGCGGCGAGCTGTAAATACTGTCGAGTCCCTGATCGTGCTCTAGGTGATAGCGCTCGATCCGCTCGACTTCCGACCGGCAGCCAAGAATCAGGGGCACGCGCTGATGCAACTCGGAGGGCACGAGCTCGAGAATTCGTCCCCGGCCCCAAGAGGCGCCTCCGCCTGCTTGCTCGACGAGCATGGCCATGGGGTTGGCTTCGTACAAAAGGCGCAGCCGTCCCGGCTTGCTTGGCAACTTGGTGTCCTTGGGATACATGAACAGTCCACCGCGCACGAGGATCCGATGCACCTCGGCCACCAGGGATGCGATCCAACGCATGTTGAAGTCCTTACCGCGGATCCCGCCGTGACCCTCGAGACATTCGACAACGTACCGCTTGACCGGCGGCTCCCAGAAGCGCTCGTTCGATGCGTTGATCGCGAATTCGCGGGTTTCGTCCGGGATGGTCATATTCGGATGCGTCAAAATAAATTCCCCGAACCCGCGATCCAGAGTGAAGCCATGAACGCCTCGGCCTAGAGTCAACACCAGCATCGTGGTCGCGCCGTAGATGGCGTAGCCGGCGCAGAGCTGTTGCGAACCCGGCTGCATGAAATCCGCCGGCACAGGGGGTTGGCTGTCGTCGGGCGCCTTCAAAATCGAGAAGATGCTGCCTACGGGCGCGTTAATATCGAGATTGCTCGAGCCGTCGAGGGGATCGAATACGAGAAGATATTTGCCCAACGGATACTCCGCGGGGATTTGGTAGGGTTCCTCGAGTTCCTCGGACACCATCCCCGCCAGATGCCCCCCGTACTCGCTGGTTCTGATGAAGATGTCGTTCGATATGATATCGAGCTTCATCTGCGTCTCTCCCTGCACATTGACCGACTCGGTCAAACCCTGCGCCCCACCGAGAGCGCCCCGTCCAACGATGTAGCTGATGCGTTTGCACGCGAGGCGCACGTGATTGAGCACGGCTGTGAAATCCCCGGTCGCCTCCGGAAAGCGCCGCTGCTCGTCGATCATGAATTCGGTAATGGTCTTCTTTTCCCGTGTGCTCATACGTCCCCCGAGGCCATTGATGGGGAACGACAGCCCCGCTTTTGGCTAGCGCCGAATGCAGATTCGAGCTCCCTCAGCGGTCGATCCCACGATCCCAGCGATGCCAGGAGTACATCGGCCGCAGCGAAGTCCTCGCCTCGCGTCCATGGGCTGGGAGTGACCACCGTAAAGAGCGCCGCACCCTTGGCGGCGGCCAATCCATGAGAGGAATCCTCGATCGCCACGCACTCCGCCGCTGATGCCCGCAACGCTCGCAACACGTATTCGTATATGTCCGGGGCGGGCTTCTTGCGCGAAACTACATCCCCAGCAGCTATGACGCTGAATCGCTGGAGCGCGCCTTCACCCAAGTTCGTCAAAATCAAGGCGTCAATGTTCTGGCGCGTCGTGGTCGAAGCGATCGCCAGCTTGACGCCGGCACTCTCAGCCTCGTACATGAGGCGGCCCACGCCGTCGCGCAGCGGTACTTGGCCGCTGCTTATCAGTCGCGTATAAATCTCGGTCTTGGACTCGTGAATCTCGGCGATCCGTCCGTTGAGCGATTGCCGCTCATCGGACGATAACTGCAGCGATTCGATATAGGCGGTCAGCCGCTCTTTGCCCCCGGTGACTCTGAGCCAGCGCGCATATTCGTCCCGGCTCCAATTCCAGTCCAACCCATGCCGCTGGAACGCCTCGTTGAATGCACAGCGGTGAGCCTCCTCGGTGTCCGCGAGGGTGCCATCGACATCGAAAATCAGCGCCTTGATTTTCACGAAAATACACGGCTCGCGCGCAGATCCTCGCCCTCGATGGTCATGAGGTCTTCGCGCATCAGCTCGCCGCCACCTTGCGCGAACAGGCGGTTCGCCTGACGCAATCGAGCTCGATCGAGCGCATTGCGGATCGAGCGGGCATTCGCGAAGTGCGGCTGCTTCATGCGCAAGGGAATGTATTCGCGCAATGCCGCGATCCCCGACGCGCTCAATCGATACTGCATCGACTCGAGCATTCGCTGCGCGATGGCCTCGAGTTCCGTGGGGAGATAGTCCGGAAAGTCCAGGTGATGCGCGATGCGTGAGGATAGACCGGGATTCGAACGGAAGAAGGTGTCCATCCGGTCTCTGTAGCCGGCCACGATAACGACCAAGTCCTCGCGCTGGTTTTCCATGACTTGCAGCAAGATTTCGATGGCTTCTTGCCCATAGTCGCGCTCGTTTTCCGGCCGGTATAGGTAATAGGCCTCATCGATGAACAACACCCCCCCCATCGCCTTCTTGAGTATTTCCTTGGTTTTGGGCGCCGTGTGTCCGATGTATTGACCGACCAAGTCGTCGCGTGTAACTGCGATCACGTGGCCTTTGCGCACGTAGCCGAGTCGGTGAAGGATTTGCGCCATGCGCATGGCCACCGTCGTCTTGCCCGTGCCCGGGTTCCCCGTGAAGGACATATGCAGCGAGGGCGATCCCGCGACCAACCCGATCTGCTTGCGCGCGCGTTCGACGAGCAGCAGGGCGGCGATGTCGCGCATGCGGGCCTTGACGGGCTTGAGTCCGATGAGCTCGCTATCGAGCTCGTCCAAGACCTCACTGACATGCGAGTCCGCGAGCAGCGCGCGAAGGTCGATGCGCTCGGCGGATCCCTCGACACCGAGAACTTCCTTGGCGCCGGTTGCGTTTGGGTCATTCAAGGCGCTTCCTACTCGTAGCGGCGCCCCTCGGGCGCCTGCGCGGCGTAGCTTTCGATGGTGTACTGAATTTGCCGGCCGCCGATCTCGTGGCGCTTCAGCAGAAAGCCGGGCTCCTCGTCGGGCCGGTTCACGATGAATGACAGCCGCGTGGTCTCGAATCCGCGAGTGGAGTCGAACGCATTTACGCGGATGTAGAAGTGGGGATGGGCCTTGCGGCAGGCAAGCACCTCGTTCATGACGCCGGCCGCATCGCGCAGGTCGAACATCGGGTTGCCCCACATCTCCCAGTAGAAATTGCGCGGGTGCGGGTCATCGGTGTACTCGACGCCGATGGCCCACCCTTGGTCGAGCGCGTAGTCGACTTGAGCGCGGATCTCGGTGTCGGTTAGATCGGGAAGAAATGAGAAAGTACCTTGGGTGATTCTCATGGGATCCGCCTATGCGACGGTTGCCGTCGGA
Organism: uncultured Gammaproteobacteria bacterium; assembly: GCA_963766915.1. GTDB lineage: Bacteria > Pseudomonadota > Gammaproteobacteria > Steroidobacterales > Steroidobacteraceae > Bog-1198. The sequence continues at coordinate 210,142 of CAVYCL010000020.1, read as the reverse complement.
ACGAAGTCCGCGGTGTCGGTCGATTGATAGTTGAAGGTCACATCCTTCCAGGTATCGAGGGCGGCGCGCAGCGGCGAGCACCACTTCGCGGCTGCGGCGAGGATCTCCGGTCCCTCGTTCCAGATGTCGCGCCCTTCGTTGCGCGCCTTGATCATCACCTCGAGCGCGACGCGATTGGCGGTAGCGCCGGCCTGAATGCCCTTGGGGATGGCCGATGGTGCCGCCGCCGAACTGCAGCACCACGTCCTCGCCGAGATAGGTGATCAGCTGATGCATCTGCCCGGCGTGAATGCCGCCCGAGGCGACCGGCATAACCTTGCGCAAGCCCGCCCAGTCCTGATCGAAAAACACGCCGTGTTCGAGGTTTCGTTGAGTAAAGCTATCTCGGCAGATCGAATATATTCCTTTGATGACGTTGGGATCGCCCTCCAGCTTTCCGACCACCGTCCCGGCGTGGATGTGATCGACGCCCGCCATGCGCATCCACTTGGCGATCACCCGGAAGGAGACGCCGTGAGTTTTCTGGCGCGTGTAGGTGCCGTGCCCCGCGCGATGCAAATGCAGAATCATGTCGTTGCGCCGCGCCCACTTTGACCATCGATTGAATGGCGGTGTAGCCGATCACGAGATCGATCATCACGATGCACGACCCGAGCTGCTTGGCGAAATCCGCCCGCTCGTACATGTCCTCCATGGTGGCGGCGGTGACATTGAGGTAGTGGCCTTTGACCTCGCCGGTAGCCGCCGAGGCCTTGTTGACCGCCTCCATGCAATAGAGGAAGCGGTCGCGCCAATGCATGAAGGGCTGCGAATTGATGTTCTCGTCGTCCTTGACGAAGTCGAGGCCGCCCTTCAGCGCCTCGTACACCACGCGGCCGTAGTTCTTGGAGGAGAGTCCGAGCTTAGGCTTGGTGGTCGCGCCGAGCAGCGGCCGCCCGAATTTGTCGAGCCGCTCGCGCTCGACCACGATGCCGGTCGGCGGTCCCTGGAAGGTCTTGAGATAGGCCACCGGAATGCGCATGTCCTCGAGGCGCAAAGCCTTCAGCGGCTTGAAGCCGAATACATTGCCGATAATCGATGCGGTCAGATTTGCAATGGACCCTTCTTCGAATAACGCCAGATCATAGGCGATATAGCTAAAGTATTGTCCCGGTGACTCCGGGCACGGGTTCCACGCGATATGCTTTGGCCCGATACAAGTCGCAGGCCGTTAACCGGTCCGTCCAAACGACGGTCCACGTCGCTGTGGAGGATTCGCCCGCAACAGCCGCTGCCGCCTCGATCGGGTCGACGCCATCCTGGGGCGAAATCCTAAAGACCGCGATGATGTCGGTATCCTTCGGCTCGTAATCTTCGTCCCAATAACCCATTTTCGCGTACGGCATGACGCCGGACTTGTATCGATCTGCGATAGATGCCATAGCGGTTTGCTCCTATGGGTAAGAGGCCCACGGCGCACAGACTAGACGCAAGTCACATATAAGAAATAATCAATAATTATGAAGTCAGCTATAAGCCTGGGCTTAAGGGGGTTTGGTGACTCTGTTCCCGCGTGCCCCGAGCGAGACGACAACCACTCTGCGGGCTCGTTGCAAAAGACCGATGCAAACTCCAATTCTGCAATTCCGCACATTCTTCGCGGCGCGGCTTTCACTTCAGCTTTTCGTCTTCCTTCTTCGCCTCCGCCATTGCCTCGGGCTCTAGCTCCTCGGCGGACCGGTTCAGGCGCACGAACACGCCCCACCCCGCAAGCAGCGCTGCCGTGGCATACAAGATCCCGGCCGCTCCCGGCAACGAGCCCGGATCGTCGTGAACGCCTCTGAAGGTTGCAACCAATCCCTCGATGGCCAGCGCGACCACCAACACGACCATGAACCGAGAAAGGAACCGGCGCACCCGAGTGGGGCCGCTCACATGAGCCGCGCGGATGACTTCTTCCTCGGCGATGGTCTGCGAGATTTGTAGGGCTACCACGGCGGCGGCGAGGTAACCCAGGGCTTCGATGACTTGCTGCGCGGCTCCAGGCACCAACCCTTTAGCAAGCCCGACCCACGCTTTATGGGTTGCCATCGCGATCAGCAACAGCGCGCCGCCGGCAAATAGAACCGCCATGGCGCCATGGACGACGGCGAACAGTCGCAGCAGCGTTTTCACGCGTGACTACATCCGCTTTCCATCGCCCAACCCGACCGCCACTCGCTGCGCGAAGTCGGAGATCTGCGCGCTCATCTGCGCCTCCGAAATCGGCTTATCGGCCAGAAGCCGACAATATGCGGTCGATAGCGCTTCAACGACGTCGCCCCTCGTGGCCTTCGGGACAGATGATTGGTAGCCGCGTATCAGCGCGACCATTCCCTCACGGTCCACCGCCGCCTTCTGCAGCGAAACCGCGCCGGCCGCAAGGGCCGGCTTGATCACGGCGGCGTCGAGATTCGGGCACAGCAGCGCGTGCCTTACGCTGCGCGGGGAGGTAGCGGAGCTGCTCTGTTCGGTTGCCGCGTACTTTCGCAAGCTCGTGACTCCCCAGGGGGTGGCATTTGGCTGGGCGCCGTTGCCCCACGCCGTGCGCACGTAGTTCGTCACATCGGCAATCTGCTCATCGCTGAGCGTCTGTGCAAAGGACCCCATCGCGCCCCATTGTCCTTGCGGTGAAATTCCCTCGAGCATCACCATGATGACGTTGGATGGTTCGGCCGCGGTCACTACGTCGTTTCCTTTGAGGGCCGGCACGGTTCCGGGGATCCCTCGGCCGTCGCTCTGGTGACAGGCACCGCAATGATCCTGATAGAGACCAGCTGCCGCGGCTTGACGCGGCCACTTGTCGGGCGATGGAGCGACCGGCCCCGCCGAGGGTTTCTGATGTTTGAGATAAATGGCCATTGCGCGCAAATCCGCATCAGTCAGGTGGCTGAGGCTTTCATGCACCACCTCCTGCATCGGACCCACGACCTTCGTATTGCCCGGCAGGCTCCCGGTTTTCAGAAATCGTGCCAAGTCCTGCTCGCTCCAGTCTCGAAGCTTCGAGAGCGCATCGCTTGAGATATTGGGCGCGTACCATCCCTCGATCTGGGCACCCGTCAACTCGTGCTCCGTCCGCAGCCCTTGCGCCGCGTTGCGCGGCGTATGGCATTGATCGCAGTGCCCAAGCACCTCGACAAGATACGCACCACGGTTCCACTCGCCGCTCTGATGCGGATCCGATACGAAACCGCCCGGCTTGAAAAATAGGCTCTGCCAGAGAAGCACGCCGCGGCGCACGTTGAGGGGAAACGGCAAGGTGTCCTTCGGGACTGTGTTTCGAACCGGCTCGAGGCTGTGCACATACCCCCATAAGGCGTGCATGTCTTCCGCCGTCATCTTCGTATAATTAGCGTAGGGCATCGCGGGATACAGGTAGCTGCCGTCCTTGCGTACACCCTCGCGCAAGGCGCGATCAAAATCCGCCTCGCTCCACGCACCTATCCCCGTCGTGTCGTCGGGCGTGATGTTGCTGCCGTAAATCACCCCGAACGGTGTCTTGAGCGCCGTCCCACCCGCAAACGGCTGTCCGCCTGGCGCCGTGTGGCACGATGCACAGTCGGAGGCCTGCGCGACGTAGAGCCCACGGCCCTGTGCGAGCGGAGCCGCCGATAGGGTTTGCATCCCAATGAGAAGCGCAAGTCCGATCAGGTAACGCATGCTCGGATATCACCAGCAGTGGCCCGCTCCGCAGCATAGGTAAACCGCGAGGCTAACTGTAGGACGAGACCGCAAGCGCCTTGTTCGTCCACTGCTCGGTCGTCGCAGCGCATGCTGGCAGTCGACTGAGTGCACCCTATCCGAGCAGTGTCACTGCGCCGATCGTCCACAGTACGACAGGTGGATCCTGTCCGAACGAGGCGCGATGATGCGGATCGAATCGCATCAATTGGTCCGTCAGATGCTCCTGCAGCCGTGCATCTCCCATTTGGCGCTGCCCTCGTGGCGCATCGGCGTAATCCAACAGCGCCTCTTCCTCAACGACCAAGCGGATCGTCTTCGATCGCTTGCTGGGACGCTCGGGGTCCGTCCCCAGCCTCCAAGAAATGGTCAACACCAAGTCGGGCCGCTCCGCAACCGTCGCTATGCGAGCTTCTGGCGAAAAGCTTCGCACCACCACGGATCTCAAATGCGTGCTCCAATCCTTCATCCCGCAAATCCCCTCGTTCACGTCACTCCGCCATGCTCGGGCGCGATCCAACAACAACGGGGCGGCCGTGCCGGGAAGCTGCGCACCGATTTAAATCTAATACATCGTCGTGTTGAGGGATGCTGTTGCGGAGCGCGCCGCTCATGTCGCTCTCCGCAACCCCTGAGCGAGCTCCCGGAGCAGCGAAGAAGACCCGGCGGTTGGTCGATGAGTATCCGGTCAGCCAGCCGGTCTCTGAGCCCACACCTTGCACCATCCGCCCTGGGGAACGGTGTGACCCACAAATATGTTGCACCCTCCGGTAGCATCTGCCGGCTTCCCCTGAAACTGAGCGCATACGCCGCATCGCTGGCCCGGCTTGTAGGTTGGAAATGCCACGGCACTGACTTTGGTGGCATCGGTGACGAACCCGAGTGCCGCGGCCGTGGGATCCTTCGGATCCAGCGGCGTCAGCGAGTCCGCGCTCGCTCTATGATTGATGACCGCGAACACGGGTGCGATCCCTGCACCGATGACAACGCCCTTCACAATTGCCCGCCGCGTCAACTTACGTGTCATCGGTATGATCCTTCCGGTGATGAATTGGGGATGCCGCTCTCGATCTCATCGACGCCGTGCGGCGGAAAGCGCGTCCACCGGAGCCACAGATCGCTGAGGTGCGCGATCAGAGCCAGGACCAGCCATAGGGAAACTATCGGCCAGCGCGCCCCTACGACCGCGGCACGCAACGCCAGCAACAGCGCGGCGCCGGCGCTCAAGCTCACGATCAGCTCGCGCGGCGAAGGCCCCGATCGCCGCAAGCGGTGCACGGCAATCAGGCCGAGCGACTCGATCGCCATGAAAACGAGGATGCAGTCGACCACATGACCGCTCGCGAATAGCCTATCCATGGTGTACGAAGGGCGCATTGAGCTGCACGATCTTGAGGTTCAAGATCGATGCAAAGCTCACCCATAAGAAATAGGGGACGAGGAGCGCCGCAGCCGGGCGTGAGGTGAGTCCCACCAGAACCATCATGACGATGATCGACCCCCACAAGAACGCGACCTCGTACAGCGCCCAATCGGGCCGCTCAAAACGAAAGAAAAGCAGACTCCACAACAAGTTCAAGAAGCCGTTGAAGACGAAGGCGGCAATCACTTCCAGGCGCTCGTCACGCTTCACGGGTTTCCACCAGTAAAGAACGAACGAGTAGGCGGCGAGCGCAAATATGAGCGTCCAAGCAGGACCGAAGAGAGCGTCCGGAGGCTGCCAGTCGGGCTTGATTAAGGCCTGATACCAAGGTCCGAGATCCGTCGTGAGCGCGCCGAGTACCGCAAGTCCCACAGCGACTCCAACAGCCGCGAGAACGGGTTTGCGGCTGCGGTGCCTAATATGCGCCGGCAGGTTCATGCTCGCACGAGCCCGAGTAAATGCGCCATGTCCTTCACGAAGATACGCAGGTGCGTCATCGGTTTTGCTCGCACCAACTTCTTGTGCATGTACGCCTGCCAGGTGAGGCGCTGCACGTCGGGATCCCGGCAGATGGAGACGAAACGCTCGCGCCGCTTGTCCGTGGAATACCAAAATCGCTGCATGATCCCGAGCACCCAAAACACCATGCCATGCGCGCGCATGAAATCGCGTCGCGCGGCGCGCAGCGCGCGCGGATCTCCGCTTTGCAGGAATTGCGCGACGGCGGATGCCGCGTAGCGGCCGCCGGCCATGGCGTAATAAATGCCCTCCCCTGAGGCCGGTGCGACCACGCCTGCCGCGTCCCCGGCCAGCACCACGCCGCGGCCGTCGTCCCAGCGACGCAGCGGTTTCATGGGTATCGGCGCGCCCTCGCGGCGAATGGTCTGCAGGCCTGACAGCTCCACCATCGAGCGCAGATCGCTTACGGCGGCGCGCAGCGAGAATCCTTTCTTCGCGCTCCCGACTCCAACGCTGGCGGTGTCGCCATGCGGGAATATCCACGAATAGAAGTCGGGCGACAGTGTCCCCTGATAATAGACATCGCAGCGCGTGCCCACGTACTTGTCGCTCGCCACCGTGGGTGCGCGCACGATCTCATGGTAGGCCGCAACGAAGCGCATACGACGGGCGCCCGGGATGCACTGCCGGGCGACGGCGGATTTGGCGCCATCCGCGCCGATCACGGCGTGCGCGCGAATCTGCTTGAGCGGCGCATCGGCATCCGGCGCCGAGCCCGCCCTCGACGTCTTGTAATGCACGACGGTGGTGCCGTCGGCCTCGTGTGTCAATTCATCGAAGGTCCCCCGGATAAGCTCGGCGCCTGCGCTTCGGGCGCGTTGCCGCAGCCACTCATCGAAGATTTCCCGGTCGACCATGCCGACATAGCCGCCCTCGATCGGCATGTCGACGGCACTTCGCGCGGGCGAAACCATGCGCGCGGAGCGCACGCGCGCGACCAGCAACTCCTCCGCAATCTCGAATTCCTCGACGAGCTTCGGTGGGATCGCCCCGCCGCAAGGTTTGATGCGCCCCGCGCGATCCAGGAGACATACGCGCCGGCCGAGTCGCGCGAGATCCGTCGCGGCGGTTGCGCCCGCGGGACCGCCGCCCACGATCACGACATCGACCGTCTCGGCGTGTGGGGTCATACCGTCACCGCGGTTGTCGCGCCGCTGCCAGAACGCGTGTCGCGGGCCTGCGCTTCGGGCTGCGAGCATCGCGGCCGCGACGAACAGCAGCGCCTCGATGCCGAACACCAACGCAAATGCGCCGCCCGCCGATGCGAATAGCGAGCGAGCGGAGTCGACGAGGGACGTCGCAAACAAACCCCCGAGCGCGAACCCGAGCGCTTGCGCCGCGCCCCAAAGCCCCATGCGCACACCGGAACTCCCGGGCTCGCCTTGACCCGCAAGCGCCATCATCGATCCGATCGCCGCTACCGCGAACACGCCGTTCGAGACGCCGAGAGCGATCACGGAGCTGCGCAACGGCCATTGCGGACCGATGAGCGCGGCGCACACCAGGCTCGTGATCGCTACGCCCGATGCGGCACAGCCGAACACCATGCAGGCACGCAGCAGTGCATCGTGGCGTCCGCCGCGGCAAACGACCCCGACGACCACCATGCCCACGAGCACCGAGGCGTGCCAGAGTCCCGAGAGTTTCGCCGACTGTCCGAGCGAGTAACCAAAAACCAATCCGGCGAAGGGCTCGAAAAGAAGCTCTTGCGCGCTGTAGGCGAGCATCGATATGAAGACGAAATAGGCGAAACGCCGAGCTCCAGGCTCCCGCCAGACGCGCGAGAGGCGCGCCTTGAAAGCGCTGCGACTCGGATCCGCGCGCAGGCGCGGACGGAGGCTTCCTCGGCGACGCGTGAGCGTTCGGTGACCCCTCGACGTTCCAGACCGCGATTATCGCGATGGCGAACGCCGCCACAGCGACACCGGCTACCACGCAGAGGAGCCGATGCGGAGAGTAAGGGATCGAGGAAATGCCCGACGATCGATGAGGTAATCGCAAATCCCGCGATCATGAGCACCCACATCGTCGTCGCCGCTGCGGCGCGATTGCCCTCCTTCACGCGCCCGGCGAGCAGGACCAGTAACGCAGTGCCGGCCGCGCCGACGCCGAGACCCACGAGGATGTACGCCACGATCGCAAGCAGCAGCGCCGGCCACGGGTCGACTCGACAATTCGACGGTCGCGACCGAGCACAGCACGCCGCCCGCCACGAGCACCGCCATGCCGCCGAGAATCCACGGCGTGCGCCGTCCGCTTCGATCAGAGCCGTAGCCGAAGCGGGGCCGCGCCAGCTGCACGGCATAATGCAGCGCCACTAGCGCCCCGGGCAGCACCGCCGGCCGGGCGTACTCGACCACCATCACTCGATTGAGGGTCGAGATCACGAGCACCACGATCGACCCCAAGGCCGCCTGGACGACCCCCAAGCGAATGATTCCCGCCCAGCCGAGATTCTCAGCCTGCGGCGACAGACATCGATCGATCATGCGGGCAGCCCTCGGACGGCGAATGCACTGATCAGCATCCCCATCACGTATAAGCTCACCCCGGTCGCGTTGTACCACGGAGCTCGCTCCCGCGGGTTCTTCAGCAGCCGGCCCATCAGCAGGAATTGCGCGAGCAACAAAGCGCCGACCGCGATCGCGTGATATGTCGCGCCCCACTCGGCGAGCAAGCACGACGACTCCAAATTGCGGCGCCGCCATCGTGAGGCAGGCGACCTCCCCCGCGCGCTTCGCGCCCAGTCGCACGGGCAGCGATCCGAGGCCTAGGCGACGATCCCCGTCAATCGACTTGAAATCGTTGAGCGTCATGATGCCGTGCGCGCCGAGGCTGTAAAGAAGTGCCAGACAGCAGGATCCTCACCGAAGGCGCCGCGCCCGCGGACACGATCACCGCCCCCGTGATCCACGCCAAGCCTTCGTAGCTCACCGCGCACGCGAGATTGCCCCACCAGCCGTTCTGCTTGAGCCGGATCGGCGGCGCACTGTAGGCCCAAGCCAGGACGAGACCCGCCGCCGCGGCGCATACCACCCAGGTGCCGAGCGCGGCGGCGCACGCGAGCGAGAGCAAGCTCCAAAGAATTGCGATGTAAAGGCCCCAGCGTCCCGGCATGCGCCCGGATGGTATCGGCCGATTCGGCTCGTTGATGGCGTCGACTTCGCGGTCAAACCAATCGTTGACCGCCTGGCTGGTCGCACACAACAACGGGCCGCAGAGAATCACGCCGGCCAGGATCGATCGCCAATGCGGTCGCATGAACGCGCCCGCAGAGACCACTCCGCACGCGAACGCCCACATGGGCGGGAACCAGGTGATTGGCTTCAGTAGCTCGAGAACAGCGCGTGGAGTCGGGTAGTCCGAGGTCAGCACGCTGGAGCCGTAGGAGGACATTGATCCGCCCGTCAATCCAATTCTGCACTATCGGCCGAGGCGAGCTCGCCGAGCCCGTAACGCCGCAATTTCGCATACAGGCCCTGGCGGCTCAGTCCGAGAATCTCGGCAGCGGATGCGCGGTTGTCGCCGGTGATCTCCAAAGCGGCCTCGATGCATAGCTTCTCGATCATGTCCGTGGAATCGCGCACCAGATCCTTCAAAGGCACCCGCCCAACGAGCTCGGTCAGCTGCTCGACCGAGCGCGGCTTCTCGCGGCTCGCTTGGCGTTCGAAGGTGACGCGCTGCCCGACATCCCGGATTGTGAATCCGAAGCAAGGCTCCTCGCCGTCTGCGACCGAGACCGCGCAGATCTCGACATCGCTGCTGGAGCCAAACTCGCCGCGCAGTTGAGTTGCAAACAAACGCACCGACCCGTGCTCCCGCAGCTGCGCGATCAACAAGTTGAAGTCGACGCCGGGGCGGCCGAGCCAACGATCGATCGATTCATTGCGCGCCTGCTCCTCCGTTGCCAGCTGCACCAGGTCGAGAAACGATCGATTCGCGAACAGAATTCGCCCATCGAGGTCGGTCACCACGAAACCCCTCGGGGGCGCTCGATACGATCTCGAGCACTCGCGAGTCCTGCGCTTTCCCCAAGGTCGGAGCGTACTCGTCGTTGCGGGACCTCAACCGGATGAGAAAAAACGAGCTCTGAGCCTCACGAAACAGCGAGGCTGAAGTGACGAACTCGCGAGCACCGTCGGCCGATCGCACCTTGACTTCGTTGGTGCGGCCCGTGGCGCGTACGGCGCCGAGCACTTCCTGCAGAGACTGCGTGCTCGCGGCATCGAACCCCTCAGGGAACAGCCTTCCCACGAGTCGCCTGTTGCCCTCGCCCAAGAGCTGGGCTGCGGCCGGATTGACTTCGATCACCTTAGATGTCGTGGCATCGACGATCAGCACCGCTTCAGAGGCCACCTGAAAGAGCAAGCGATGACGCGCCTCTGCCTGGCGCATGCGCAGATATTCACGCTCCATGGATTGCTGTGCGTTCACCAGCTGCTGTTGCAGGACTGCCATCGGCTGCATGCTGCGGCCGAACGCCACGATCTTGCCCTCGTCATTGACTTGCACGGCCGCATAAAGCACGGGCAGATCGGGCCCCGTGCGCGACGGATGGTTAACCATGCGCCATCGCGGCGCACCCTTCAGACCCGAGTCGCGCAACAGCGCCGCGATCTTTTGCCGACTCTCCTCGGTGACCGTGTCCGCCCACGGCTTTCCGATCCACTTGTCGGTCAATACCGCGGCAAGCTCGTCGCTCCCGAAGGAGATATCGCGAATCAAGCCATGCCTGGCGTCGGAAACCACCAGCGCAATGTCCGATGCGACCGTGATCAGCTTTGCGGCGGCATCACTGTCGATATCGCTCAACCACTTCTTTGCGCCGCTGAACTGCTTCACGTTTCTCCCCACCTCATCGGCTGACTGCGGCCCGTCGACTGCAAAAATGCTCCGCGCAGAGCACCGCTTGCGGACCGTCCGCGGCAGTACCGTCGGCGCCGACGAGCTCTACGAGCTCGGGTTTGGCGAGCAACATCGGACCGCCGATCAGCACGCCAACCTCTCGGTTGCGTGAGACGGCGCGAATCTGTCGAATCGTCGAAGCAATCGCTTCCAGGCGAAGATTGCTGCCCACAGAGAGCCCGACCACGGCGAACCAGTGTTGCTTGACCAGCTCCAGAATTTCCGCCTTGGTTGCCGGAAACTCCCGCCAAACATCCCAGCCCGCCTGCTGTAGAAACTGACTGACCACCGAAATCCCGAACGTGTGTTGCTCGCCGGGGCACGGGGCCAACAAGATGCGACGTTGCAGCTGGTGCTCCGGCTCCTCGCAGCGGAACTCGGCGCTGAGCTCTCGCAGCACTTGATGCAGTCTGCACAATGCGAGGGTCACTTGCATGAAATCGCATTCATCCTCTTCCCATAGAAGTCCAAGCTCCCGGGCGGCGGGCGCCAGCAACTCGAGGCACACTAGATCGAGCGTCGCGCCCCGCTGCCTGACCGTCTCCACATACGCCGAGGCAACCGCCACGTCGTGGGCCAACAGGAGCCTGACAAGCTCCCGTACGTCGGTCGCGTCCGGCGACCTCCCGTTGGCCGCGTGAGGCGCCTGCGTCTGCGCCGGCTTGGTGCGCGTCAGCACCAGCCTTGGCACGATCTCGCCCTCGATCACCCGCACCAGGCGTGCCCTTCGCATTTCCGAACTCGCTCCTGCCGGCGTCGCGCTCGTCTGCGCACCCGACAGCTCCGTGCGGGCACCGTCCCGGTTGCGCGCTCCCCCATCCAGCCGCTCGTTTGAACAGTCACCGATACACATTGGTCCAACCCTCCAATGAGAACGCGGGTGCATGAAGTCCCCGCCGGTAGTGACACCCCCTTTTAGCCGGAGGTTGTCTTAAACATTCAAGTCGATCATCGCTTCCATGCCCGGCTAGTTTCGAACCCTCTCAGGTTTGGCTTTCGATGTCAATTAAGGTTGACGTACACTTTTGTTGACATAGCCAAACCTTGGGTCTAGGGTTAGCTCGCATGGCTCTCTACACACCCGAAGAGCGGACCAGACGCGACGCCTCCCCCTGGACCCTCGTCCAGGGAGTTCTGGCCCCAATACAGTTTTTGGTTTTCTTGGTAAGCGCGGCGCTGGTGCTGAGATATCTGATCAGCGGTGTGGGCTTCGAGGCTGCAACGACGTCGATCGTCATAAAGACCCTGGTCCTCTATACCATCATGATCACCGGGTGCATCTGGGAACGGGCGGTATTCGGCCGTTACTTATTTGCCCCGGCATTTTACTGGGAAGATTTCGTCAGCCTGTTCGTACTAGCGCTCCACACGGCATATTTGGGCGCATTGTTGTTCCACGCCTTTGCCCGCTACCAAATGTACATCGCGTTGGTAGCCTATGCCGCTTACTTACTCAACGCAACGCAGTTCTTGATAAAACTGCGCGCCGCTCGGCTCGACCAACGCTCGTCGAATTCCGCTCTCCACAGCGTGGTTACGGGAGCTGCCGCGTGAGCTCGTGCGGCCTCGACTTGCGGCTCACCAGCGAGCGGGGTCAGCGCGAAGTCTTCTGCGGACTCACCGGGATCGTTTGGCTCCATCGAAAAATTCAAGACGCCTTTTTCCTGGTGGTCGGATCGCGCACTTGCGCGCATCTCATCCAGTCCGCGGCCGGCGTCATGATCTTCGCCGAGCCTCGGTTCGCCACCGCGATCATCGAGGAGCGCGACCTGGCGGGTCTTGCCGACGCGAATGCGGAGCTCGATCGCATCGTCGACCAGCTACTGGAGCGCCGTCCGGACATTAAGCTCTTGTTTCTCGTCGGCTCGTGTCCGTCGGAAGTCATCAAGCTCGACCTCTCGCGAGCGGCAACCCGGCTCTCCGCCCGATTCTGTCCGCGAGTACGGGTGTTGAATTATTCGGGCAGCGGAATCGAAACGACTTTCACCCAAGGCGAGGACGCCTGCCTCGCGGCAATGGTCCCCACCTTACCGTCCCGGGCGCCGGGCCTCCCGCCCAACCTATTGATTGTCGGCGTCCTGGCTGATGTCGTGGAGGATCAGATCCGGCGTCTCTTTGAGGCGATGGGCGTGTCCGACGTGAGCTTCCTTCCACCGCGGCGTGCGGAAGATCTGCCGCAGGTCGGCGGGCAGACTCGGATTCTGCTGGCCCAGCCTTTTTTGGCGGACACGGCACGCGCCCTCGAGAAGCGCGGCGCGGTGTATGTTCGGGCACCCTTCCCCATCGGCGCGGACGGGACGCTCCGCTGGTTGAAGGCGGCGGCCGACGCATTCCAAGTGGACGGGGGTGTCTTCCGGGATGCGACGCAGGCGCCATACCGGCGCGCCCAGCACGCGGTGGCGCGCTATCGCGAATCCCTTGCCGGCCGACGCATTTTCTTCTTCCCGGACTCCCAGCTCGAAGTGCCCTTGGCACGCTTTCTGGCGGCGGAACTCGGCATGCAACTGATCGAGGTCGGCACGCCCTACCTGCATCGGACGCACCTCGCGGAAGAGCTCGAGCTGCTGCCGCCCGGAACATCCCTCGTGGAAGGTCAGGATGTCGAACGTCAGCTCGACCGGTGCTATGCGGCAGCCCCCGACCTCGTGGTCTGCGGGCTCGGCCTTGCCAATCCGTTAGAGAGTCGCGGAATAACCACGAAGTGGTCGATCGAGCTGGTCTTCACGCCGATCCAAGGCTTCGACCAAGCGGGAGATCTCGCGGAGTTGTTCGCCCGACCGCTCGATCGCCGAACACGGCTGGTGGCCTAGCCATGCAACTTACGGTGTGGACATATGAGGGGCCGCCGCACGTAGGAGCGATGCGCGTCGCGACCGCCATGCGCGGTATTCACTACGTCCTGCACAGTCCGCAGGGCGATACATACGCCGATCTGTTGTTCACCATGATCGAGCGCACGACGCAGCGGCCTCCCGTCACTTACACGACGTTTCAGGCGCGCGACCTGGGCGGCGACACCGCGGGGCTGCTGCAACGCGCCGTGCACGAGGCTTATGACCGGTTCAAGCCCGACGCGATTTTGGTGGGGAGCTCCTGCACGGCAGAGCTCCTCCAGGACGATCCGGGCGGCTTGGCCCGCGCGCTGCACCTCCCCATCCCGGTCGTCGCGCTCGAGTTGCCCTCGTATCAGAAAAAAGAGAACTGGGGTGCGGCAGAGACCTTTTATCAGCTCGTGCGGGCCGCCGCCTCGCGCGCGGCACCGCCGGCCGGGTTCAAGCGCGCGCCGCGCGCCGCCGGCGAAGCACCGAGCTGCAACATCCTGGGACCCACCGCGCTCGGCTTTCGTCATCGCGACGACCTGCGTGCCGTCCGGGAGATTCTCGGGGAACTCGGCATCACGGTGAACGTGGTCGCACCGCTCGGCGCGACGTTTGCCGATTTGGCTCGATTGGGTGAGGCAGACTTCAACGTGGTTCTCTATCCAGAGACCGGCGCGCAGGCGGCACGCTGGCTCGCGCGTACCTTCGATCAACCCTCGACCAGGACGGTGCCGATCGGATCGCGCGCAACGCGCGACTTCATCGCGGAAGTGGCGCAGATGGCCGGCATCGATGCAACCGCCTATCTACAAGGCGCGTCATCGCGCGCCGAGTGGTATTCGCGCTCAGTCGACTCGACCTACCTCACCGGCAAACGAGTCGTCGTGTTCGGCGATGCGACGCACGCGGCGGCGGCGGCGCGGGTCGCCTCGGAAGAGCTCGGATTTTCCGTCGTCGGCTTAGGAACGTACAGCCGTGAGTTCGCCCGCGAGATTCGCGAAGTCGCGGAACGCTACGGGGTTGCGCCCTTCATCACCGATGATTATCTGGAAGTGGAGGCGAAAATCGCCGAGCTGCAGCCCGATCTGGTTCTCGGAACGCAGATGGAGCGGCACATCGCCAAGCGCCTGCGCACGCCCTGCGCGGTCATCTCCTCCCCCGTCCACGTACAGGACTTTCCGGCGCGTTATTCGCCGCAAATGGGCTTCGAGGGTGCCAATGTGCTCTTCGACACTTGGGTACATCCGCTCATGATGGGTCTGGAAGAGCATCTGCTCACGATGTTCCGAGGCGATTTCGAGTTCGACGACGCGGCTCCGGCCTCGCATCTCGGCGCGCACGCGATTCCGCCCACTGCTTCGCAGCCCGCCTCACGCACGGATGCGCGGCCGCCCCTCGTCACGGGCACCCCTGGCACAGCAGCCGCCCTCGAGACAGTGCCCTCCTGGGCTCCGGAGGCCGAGCAGGAACTGGGCAAAATTCCTTTTTTCGTGCGCGGCAAGGCGCGGCGCAACACCGAGCGGTTCGCCCTGGAACGCTCCCTGGGGCTCATCACGCTGGAGACTTTGTACGATGCCAAAGCACACTTTAGTCGCTGAGCCGGTGCGCTTCGTCATTGTGACGATGGACAGCCATCTCTCGAGCGCAACGGCGCGCGCGGCACGCAGGCTCGCAAAGGAGTTTCCTGCGCTCACGCTCAGCATCCACGCTGCCGACGAATGGGGCACGGATCCGGACGCTTTGCGCCGATGCTGCGAAGACATCGCCCGCGCACACATCATCGTCGTCACGATGCTCTTTATGGAGGATCACTTCCAACCGCTCCTCGAGACGTTGCGCAAGCGCCGTGAGGACTGCGACGCAATGGTATGCGCCATGTCCGCCGGGGACGTGGTGAGGCTGACGCGCATGGGCCGCTTCAGCATGAGCGGCACGCCAGGCGGGCCGCTGGCGCTTCTCAAACGACTGCGCGGCTCGAAGAAGTCGAGCGGCAAGACCGGCGGCGCGGAGCAGATGAAAATGCTGCGGCGAATCCCGCAATTCTTGCGTTTCATTCCCGGAACCGCACAGGACGTGCGTGCCTACTTCCTGACCTTGCAATATTGGCTCGCGGGCTCGGAAGAGAATATCGCGAACATGGTTCGATTCCTCATCAGCCGCTACGCTGCCGGGCCCCGCGCGGCACTCCTCGGTGCCGCGAAAGAGGCGGCTCCCATCGATTACCCGCAAGTGGGCGTTTATCACCCGCGCATGGCAAGCCGCCTCAGCGAGCATGCGGACGAGCTGCCCGCCCCCGTCAAAGGGCGCGAGGCGGCGCAAGGCACGGTGGGGGTGCTGGTGCTGCGCTCTTATCTGCTCGCCGGCAACGCCGCGCATTACGATGGGGTGATCGATGCCCTCGAGGCGCGTGGGCTGCGCGTGATTCCCGCCTTCGCCGCCGGGCTCGACGCGCGTCCGGCCATCGAGAAATTCTTCGTAAAAGAAGGCGCTGTCCAGATAGACGCCCTCGTCTCGCTCACCGGCTTCTCGTTGGTGGGGGGTCCTGCGTACAACGACTCGAAGGCCGCGGAGGAGACGCTCGCGGGACTGGATGTGCCCTACATCGCGGCTCATCCGCTCGAGTTTCAGACGCTAGAGCAATGGGACGGCTCGGAGCGCGGCTTGTTGCCGGTCGAGTCGACCATCATGGTCGCGATTCCGGAGCTCGATGGGGCCACCGGCCCGGTGGTATTCGGCGGTCGATCCAACGCGAGCGGCAAGGACATGGCGGTCCATCCCGAGCGCGCCGCCATGTTGGCCGCGCGCGTCGCGAAGCTGGTAGCTCTACGCCGCACCCAACGCGCGGCGCGCAAGATTGGCATCGTGCTCTTCAATTTCCCGCCGAACGCAGGCAATACCGGCACGGCGGCGTATCTGTCGGTGTTCGAATCGCTCCACAAAACTCTCTCTGCGCTTCGCCGGGAGGGCTACCGCGTCGAGGTACCCGACTCGGTCGACGCGCTGCGCGACAAGATCATCAACGGCAATGCGGGGAGATTCGGCGCCGTCGCCAACGTGCATGCGCGTATTGCCGCCAGCGACCACGTGCGACGCGAGCGTCATCTGAAGGAGATCGAAGCACAGTGGGGCCCCGCGCCCGGCAAGCAGCTGAGCGATGGCGGATCCATATTCGTGCTCGGAGAGCGCTTCGGCAACGTCTTCGTCGGCATTCAACCGCCCTTCGGCATCGAGGGCGATCCGATGCGCCTCTTGTTCGAGAAAGGCTTCGCCCCGACGCACGCGTTCAGCGCCTTCTATCGCTACTTGCGCGAGGATTTTGGCGCCCATGCGCTGCTGCACTTCGGCACGCACGGCGCGCTGGAATTCATGCCGGGCAAGCAAGCGGGCATGTCCGGGAGATGCTGGCCCGACCGCCTCATCGATGACATGCCCAATCTGTATCTTTACGCCTCGAACAACCCTTCAGAAGGAACGATCGCCAAGCGTCGTACCGGCGCGACGCTCGTGAGCTATCTCACCCCGCCGCTGACCAACGCCGGTCTTTACCGTGGCCTCCTCGACCTGAAAGAGTCGATCGACAGCTGGCGCGGATTGACCCCCGGTGCAGGACAGGCCGATTCTCTCGCCGAGCTCATCCAAACGCAGGCGGCGGGCTTGAATTTGGCGGAGCTCGAGCCCGCTTGGGGGACCCGTGCGGCCCCACGGGTCGAGGCGCTTCGACAGAAGATCTTGGAAATGGAGCAGACCCTCATTCCGTACGGGCTGCACGTCGTGGGGCAAGCGGCCTCCCCGGCGCAGCGTGTCGATCTCTTGTTGGCGATGGCGGATTCCGCGAACGCCGCGTCTCGAGAGCCCTCACCCGTCTCGCGAGCCGCCGTGCAAGCCTTGGTCGACGGCAAGAGCATCGAGGCCTCAATCGCCATCGCGAATCTCGACCCGAACGAGGCAACGCTTGCGCTGTTTCGCGACTTGGAGCGGTCCAATCAGCGACTCTCCGAAAATCGAGAACTTGAAGCGATTCTGCACGCGTTGGAGGGCGGGTTCTTGCGGCCCGCCCCGGGAGGCGATCTTATTCGCACGCCGGACGTGCTGCCCACCGGCCGAAATCTGCATGGCTTCGATCCGTTTCGCATCCCGAGCGCCTTCGCGATGGTCGAAGGCGCGCGTCAGGCCGCGCAACTCATCGAGCGTCACATAAGTTCGACGGCAATCCTTACCCTGAATCGATCGCGCTCGTGCTGTGGGGCACGGACAACCTGAAGACCGAAGGCGGCCCGATCGGCCAAGCGCTCGCGCTGCTTGGGCGCGCGTCCGCGCTTCGATGCTTACGGCCGCATCGCCGGCGCGACGCTGGTGCCGCTCGCGGAGCTCGGTCGGCCGCGCATCGATGTGATGGTGACCCTGTCCGGCATCTTCCGCGACCTGTTGCCGCTGCAAATCAAGCTGCTGGCCGAGGCTGCGTACCTGGCCGCCTCTGCGGACGAGCCGCTGGAGCAGAACTTCGTTCGCAAGCACGCACTGCGCTACCAAGAAGAGCACGGCTGCGATCTCGAGACCGCTTCGCTACGCGTATACGGCAACGCCGAAAGCGCTTACGGCGCCAACGTCAACCACTTGGTCGAGAACGGCCGCTGGGACAAGGAAGACGAGCTCGCCGAGACCTATACCCGGCGCAAGAGCTTCGCCTATGGCCGCGCCGGCCGCGCCGGTGCAGCAGACGGCGCTTCTGACCAGCGTTCTGGCGGATGTGCAGCTCACCTACCAGAACCTCGATTCCGTCGAGCTCGGCGTGACGACGGTGGATACCTATTTCGACACGCTCGGCGGCATCAACAGCGCGGTGCGCCGCGCCAAGGGCGGCGAATCAGCGCCCGTGTACATCGCCGATCACACCAGCGGCACGGGCGCGGTGCGCACGCTGTCGGAGCAGGTCGCGCTCGAGACGCGCACCCGCACGCTCAATCCGAAGTGGTACGAGGGCATGCTCGAGCATGGCTACGAGGGCGTGCGCCAGATCGAGGTCGCATGTCACCAACACCATGGGCTGGTCCGCCACCACCGGCGAGGTCCAGCCCTGGGTCTATCAGCAGATCACCGCAGACCTTCATCCTGGATTCGCGCGATGCGCGCGCGGCTCGCCAAGCTCAATCCCACGGCCTCGGCGAAGGTCGCCAATCGTCTGCTCGAGGCGTCCGAGCGCAAGTACTGGCAGCCGGACGACAAGATGCTGGCGGCACTGCGATCCGCCGGCGAAGAATTGGAAGATCGACTCGAAGGCATTTACGAAGGGGTGGCCGCATGAATGCAACGCTCGCCGTGCCGGTATCGGCACTGAAGCATCGCGTGACCCGGCCGGCGGATGGCGAAGGCAGCGTGCAGGTGCCGCTCGATCCCAATCTCAAGATCGGCAACGCCAAGGTATTCGCGGTCTACGGCAAGGGCGGCATCGGCAAGAGCACCACCTCCTCCAATCTGTCGGTGGCCTTCTCCAAGCTCGGCAAGCGCGTGCTGCAGATCGGCTGCGATCCGAAGCACGACTCGACGTTCACGCTCACCAAGCGCTTGGTGCCGACCGTGATCGACGTGCTCGAGTCGGTCAATTTCCACTCCGAGGAACTGCGCATCGAGGACTTCGTCTATCAGGGCTACAACGGCGTGATGTGCGTCGAGGCCGGCGGGCCGCCCGCCGGCACGGGCTGCGGCGGCTACGTGGTCGGCCAGACCGTCAAGCTGCTGAAGGAACATCACCTGCTCGAGGACACCGATGTGGTGATTTTCGATGTGCTCGGCGATGTGGTGTGCGGCGGCTTTGCCGCGCCGCTGCAGCACGCCGACCGCGCCCTGATCGTCACCGCCAACGACTTCGATTCGATATTCGCCATGAATCGAATCGTCGCGGCGATCCAGGCGAAATCGAAAAACTACGCGGTGCGGCTCGGCGGCGTCATCGCGAACCGCAGCGCCGGCACCGATCAGATCGACAAGTTCAACGACGCGGTGGGCCTCAAGACCATGGCGCGCTTCCCGGATCTCGACGTGATCCGGCGCAGCCGGCTGAAGAAGGCGACGCTGTTCGAGATGGAGAGCTCGCCGGAGCTCGATGCGGTGCAGAGCGAGTATCTGCGGCTGGCGCAGGCGCTGTGGGACGGCACCGATCCGCTGGTCGCCGAATCGATGAAGGATCGCGACATTTTCGATCTGCTGGGATTCGACTGATGCGCAGATCAACCTACCATGCAGCGCCGCGGCGAGCTGCGAGACCTATTTCGACCGGACGGCGGTCGATGCCTGGGCGCGGCTCACCTCGACTGCGCCGGTCGAGCAAAATCCGCGCCACCGTGCGCGCCGGCCGCGACGCGCATGCGCGCCACGCTGCTCGGCTACCTGCCGCCGATTTGCACGCGCGGCGCGTGCTCGATGCCGGATGCGGCACCGGCGCGCTCAGCGTCGAGGCGGCGCGCGCGCGGCGCGCAGTGTCGTCGCCGTCGATCTGTCGCCGACGCTGGTCGCGCTCGCGCGCGAGCGCCTTGCCGGCGCAACTGCGGCCCCGGCCAGCATCGAGTTTCGGGTCGGCGACATGTTCGACGCCGGTCTCGGCGATTTCGACCACGTGGTCGCCATGGATTCTCTGATCCACTATCGCGGCGCCGACGTGGTGCGGGTGCTTGGCGGGATTTGCCGCGCGCACCGAGCACTCGATCCTGTTCACCTTTGCGCCGAAGACTCCCGCTCTTGATGCTCATGTGGACGCTCGGCCGGCTGTTCCCGCGCACAGATCGCGCGCCGGCGATCGAACCGATCTCCGAATCGTGCCCTGCGGCGACGCATCGCACGCGAGCCCGCGACTCGAAGGGTGGCGGATCGGCCGCACGCAGCGCATCACCAGCGGGTTCTACAAGTCTCAAGCCATGGAGCTCGTCAGGCATGAGCCGCTTCAGCCGTACGCTGACGCAGCGCTGGATGAAAGTCGGCACCGAATTCCTGCCGTTTGCCGATGCGGCGAGCGCGGAGTTGCCGCTCGGCCGTCTGCTGCGCCTGTCGCTGTTCCAGGTGTCCGTGGGCATGGCCATGGTGCTGCTGATCGGCACGCTGAACCGCGTGCTCATCGTCGAGCTGGGCGTGCCGGCGTGGCTGGTCTCGCTGATGGTGGGCCTGCCGCTGGTGTTCGCGCCGTTCCGCGCCTTCATCGGCTTTCGCTCGGACAATCACCGCTCGGCACTCGGCTGGCGGCGCGTGCCCTACATCTGGATGGGAACGCTGCTGCAGTTCGGCGGGCTCGCCATCATGCCGTTCGCGCTGCTGATTCTCTCGGGCGACACGCACGGGCCGATCTGGATCGGCCAGTTCGCCTCGGCTTTCGCCTTCCTGCTGGTCGGCGCCGGCCTGCAGACCACCCAAACCGCCGGGCTCGCGCTCGCGACCGATCTCGCGCCGGAAGAGGTGCGGCCGCGCGTCATCGCGCTGATGTACGTGATGCTGCTGGTCGGCATGGTGGCGCGGGCGTGGCGTTCGGCAGGCTGCTCGCCAATTTCAGCGAGATTGCGCCTGATCCAAGTCGTCCAAGGCGCGGCCATGGTGACCATGGCGCTTGAATCTCGCCGCGCTCTGGAAGCAGGAAGCGCGCAACGCGCGCGCACGACTATCGCCAAGCCGCCCGCCAAATTCCGCGATTCGTGGCGGGAATTCACGCGGCACAGCCGCGCCGTTCGTTTCCTGGTGACGGTCGGCCTCGGCACCGCGGCGTTCAACATGCAGGACATCGTGCTCGAGCCCTACGGCGGCGAGATCCTGCACCTGCCGGTCGGCGCCACCACGGCGCTGACCGCCATGCTGGCCGGCGGAATGCTGGCGCGCCTTCTCGCTCGCCGCTCGATTCCTGGGACATGGCGCCGATCCCTATCGCATCGCCGCGTACGGCGCGGTCATCGGTCTGTTCGCCTTTGCGCGGCGTCATCCTCGCCGCGCCGATGGATTCGCCGCTGCTGTTCCGCTTGGGCGTGCTGCTCGATCGGATTCGGCGGCGGATTCTTTTCGGTCGGCACGCTGGCCGGGGCGATGGCGCGTGAGCGCAACGGCGAAAGCGGCCTGGCGCTTGGCGCGTGGGGCGCCGTGCAGGCGACCAGCGCCGGGCTTGCCATCGCGCTCGGGCGGCGCGATGCGCGACGCGATCACGAGCCTCGCCATGCGCGGCTCGCTCGGTCCGGCGCTGAACAGCGCCTCGACCGGCTACGGCGCGGTCTATCAGATCGAGATTTTGTTGCTGTTCGCCACGCTGGTGGCGATCGGGCCGCTGGTGCGGTCCGGGATCGGTCGCTCAGCCGAGTCGCGGGACTACGGATTGGCGGAATTTCCACACAGTGAACCACTTGCCGAGGGAGACCGAGATGAACACGGGCGCTATGACGGACTATATCGACGTCGCACAAATCGTGCTGTACGTGTTCTGGATATTCTTCGCGGGACTCATCGTGTACCTGCGCAGAGAGGACAAGCGCGAAGGCTACCCGCTGGAATCGGATCGCTCGGGTCGGGTCGCCGTGCAGGGCTTCCCGCGGCATGCCCGCGCCGAAAACCTTCATGCTCGCGGACGGCAGCACCGTGCTCGCGCCCCGCGTGGAGCACGACACACGCCCCATTCTGGCGAAGCCGCATCGGCGATTACTTGGGCGCCCCGCTGCAGCCCACAGGGCAACCCGATGCTCGATGCCGTCGGCCCGGCGGCCTACGCCGAACGGGCGACCCACCCCGACTATACGAGCGAGGGTCTGCCCATGATCGTGCCGCTGCGCAGGCGTCTCGGGATTCTCCATTTCGGCGAAGGATCCTGATCCTCGCGGCATGGAAGTCTACGGGGCGGACCGTGAGTTGGCCGGCACCGTCAGCGATCTGTGGGTCGATCGGGCGGAACCGCAGATTCGCTATCTCGAGGTCAACATCGGCACGCGTCACGTGCTCCTGCCCATCAATTTCGCAAAGATCGACGGGCGCCGCCGCATCGTGAACGTGAAATCGATTCTGGGTTCGCAATTCGCGACGGTCCCCAGCCTTGGACAATCCGGACCAGATCACCCGTCGCGAGGAAGATCAGATCATTGCCTACTACGCGAGCGGACATCTGTACGCGTATCCGGGGCGCGCCGAGCCCTTCATATGAGCCACGATGATTTCGAGTTCGAGCCGCTGCGCGGCCTCCCTGCTCTGCTCCCCGAAGGCGAGCGGTTGCTGTGGCAGGGGAGCCCGCGATGGCAATCGCTCGCGGTGCGCGCCTATCAGGTACGCAAAGTCGTCGTGTACTTTGGCATCCTGGTGTTGTGGCGGCTCGCCACGGGATTAGCCAACGCACAGAGCCTCGGTACCGTGGTGCTGTCGTGCGCGTTCATCCTGCTGTTGGGCGGCATCGCCTTTGGCGTCTTGTGCGTTCTCGCCTACTTGAACGCGCGGTCCACGGTATACAGCATCACCAGCCGCCGGGTCCTCTTGCGGCATGGTGTTGCCGTTCCATTGACGATGAACATACCGCTCAAGTTCGTAGACTCGGCCGGCCTGCGCCCTTTTGCCGACGGCACCGGCGACATCGCATTGACGCTCCCGCGCAAGGAGCGAATCGGGTATCTGATCACCTGGCCGCATCTGCGGCCCGGCCGAATCACTCGTCCGCAGCCGAGCTTGCGGGCGCTGGTCGATGCCAAGCGAGGCGGCGGACATCCTAAGCGCGGCGCTCGCCGCAGACGGAACCGACGGGGCGATCGAGGCCAGTGCGAGCCGGGTCGAGCTCGCAAACGCGGAAAGCACGAATAGGCGCGTCGCGGGACACGCGGCGGCGGCGGCATGATCATGAGCGCTCGAGCCTCCGATCCCACCCTACCGCGCGGCGCGCTGGTCGGCGCGGCCGTACTGGTGGGCGTCTCTTTGCTCCTGGTCGGCATCGCGCGCTTAACCGGCTACCGGCCGGCACAGCCCGCACCGAGCCGAGTCGTCGTCAGCTACGACTTGCGCTTCGAAGACCGCGCCGATGGCGCCGTGCTCGTGTACGAGGATCCCACTCACCGCTTGGTCGACACCCTGCAGCCGGGTACCAACGGCTTCGTGCGCGGCGTGCTGCGCGGTCTCGTGCGCGAGCGACGCGCGCGATCAGGTCGGTCCCGCCCCGCCGTTCCGGCTGACCCGCTGGGCGGACGGGCGACTGTCGCTCGATGATCTCGAGACCGGACGCCATGTCGATCTCGAGGTGTTCGGCCCCACCAATGCCGGCGCGTTCGCCGAGATCTTGATCGCGAGCCGGCCAAAACGAGGACCAGTCATGATCGAGGCAATCGAGCCCAGTCACCTCGGCGGACGATGCCACCCGCAAGGCGGAGGCCAACTCGCTGCTGAGTCCGCGGTTCTATACGACCGATTTCGCGGCGCTCGAGCGAGTGGACGTCGCGCCGTGCGGCGCCGAGTGGGACCAGCTGATGGGCGAGTTCAAGCGCGACGTGAATCGCGATCACTTCGAACGCAACGCGCAATTCGACGCCGAGGTACCAGCAAGCTGCCCGCCGATCTGCATCAGGAGTTTCTGGACTTCCTCATCAGCTCCGTCACGGCGGAATTCTCCGGCTGCGTGCTGTACAGCGAAATCAAGAGCCGCGTGCGCAATCCCGACCTGCGCGAACTCATGGGCTTCATGGCGCGCGATGAGGCGCGGCACGCGGGTTTCATCAACCAAGCGCTCAAGGATTTCGGCGTCGGCGTCGATCTCGGGTTTCTTGCGCCGGGACAAGAAATACACCCACTTTCGCGCCGAAATTCATCTACTACGCCACCTACCTGTCCGAGAAGATCGGCTACGCGCGCTACATCACGATCTACCGGCACCTGGAGAGGCATCCGGAGAAGCGCTTTCATCCCGATATTTCGCTGGTTCGAGCGCTGGTGCAACGATGAGTTCCGCCACGGCGAGGCTTTTGCGCTGCATCATGCGCGCCAACCCGCATTCTGCTGCGCGGGCACAACAAGCTCTGGATCCGCTTCTTCCTGCTGGCGGTCTTCGCGACCATGTACGTGCGCGATCACGATCGGCCGCTGATGCATGCGGCCTTCGACATGGATCCGACGGAATACGATTTCACGGTGTTTCGCATCACCACCGAGATCTCCAAGCAGGTATTTCCGCTGTCGCTCGACCTGGACCATCCGCGATTCCGAGCGGGACTCGAGCGCCTGCGCCGCATTGCCGCCGCGAGCGATGCCGCCGCGAGCGCGCGGCGGTGCGATCGGGTTGCTGAAGCGCGTGGGGCTGGGTATCGCCGCCGCCGCCGTATTCGCGCGCCTTTATTTCTTACCCGTACGCCGTCACGACTTGCCGGCGCAAGTCCGCATGGCACCGGCCTGGTAGCGAGCGCCACGCAGTCCGATGGGATCAACCATGACCGGATTCGGCTTCCCGACCGCTTATGCGGTATTTGTCTGGTGGTTCTCGACGGGCATCATCCTGTTCCTGGACCGGTTGCCCCGGCGCACGTTTCGCTGGAGCATCGCGGCGGCGACGGTCGTGTTGCTCGCGGCCTTCTATTGGATGCGCACGAGCGCCTTCACCTTAACCAGCGGCGCCGCGTATACCGGGTTCACGTGCGCGATTGTGGTATGGGGCTGGCTCGAAATGAGCTTCCTTATGGGCTATATCACCGGCCCTCGAAAGCACGCCTGCGCCGAACGCTGCAGCGGCTGGCGGCATTTCCTCCATGCATCGCAGGCCGTCATCCACAACGAGATCGCCACGGCCGCGGGAGCCGGCTGCATCTTCGCTGCGACGTGGCAGGCCCCGAATCGGGTCGCCCTTGGAACTTTCCTCATCCTGTGGGGGATGCGCCTGAGCGCGAAATTGAATCTGTTCCTGGGCGTCCCGAATTTGGGAGAGGCGTTACTCCCCGCTCACTTGAGCTATCTCAGGAGCTTTTTCAGGCGGCGAGCCATGAATATGCTGTTCCCCTTCTCGATTCTCATCTCCGTCTCGGTCACAGGGATCCTTGCACACCGCTACATGACTTCTGCGGACGCGTTTCATAGTGTGGCCTACGGTCTTATGACCAGTTTGCTGGCGCTAGGGGTACTCGAGCATGGCCTTATGGTCATGCCGCTTCCGAGCGAGAAGTTGTGGAATTGGGCGCGGCGGCCTGCGCGGACATTCTCACCCTGAAACCGACCGCGCTTGGAAGATTTATCGCACGGTGTTCTTGTAAATCGCGCCGTCCTTCATGATAACGACAAAATACTTCGCCGGATTGGCAATGAGCCCGATATCCGCCAGGGGATCCCCGTCGATCAGCAGCAGGTCGGCGAGCGCACCTTCAGCGACGACTCCCAAGGTTCCGGCATAAGGACTGCGCTTACCGGAAAGGGCGAGGAGTTGCGCGTTATCGGCAGTCGCCATCTTCAGGACCTCCGCGGGGGTGTACCAGCGGACGAGCTCGGTAAGTTTAGCGCCCTCGGAGGTCGCCGCCTCCGCGTCGAACAGGATGTCGGTACCAAAGGCGGTCTTTATTTTGTATTTCTTCGCGAGTCTGTATGCCGTGTCCGTGCCGCTGAACATCTCGAGCTGTTTGAGACGGTTTGGCGAACCCTCTGGATAGCGCGCGCGTCCATCGTCGAGAAACGGTTGCAGGCTCCACCAGACACCCTTCTCCGCCATCAGTTTCGCGGTCGCTTCGTCGAGTAGTTGCCCATGGTCTATGCATTTAACCCCGGCTTCCAGCGCCTGACGTACCGCACGCGGGGTATAGGCGTGCACCGTCACGTAGGTGCCCCAGTTCTCGGCGGCCTCGACCCCGGCGCGAAGTTCGGCGACTGTGTATTGAGTCACGTCGAGCGGGTCGTAGTTAGAGCTCACGCCACCGCCCGCCATCAGCTTGATCTGCGATGCACCCAGTGCCAGTTGTTCTCGTGCGCGCATCCGCACCGCATCGGCACTGTCGGCGATTGCAGCCGCACCGATGCGCTCGCTGTACGTGAATTGACCAGGCGCTGCGGGCAGATCGATCGGCAAGCGAAAGTCGCCATGACCGCCGCTCTGCGAAATGAATGCGCCCGATGGCCAGATACGCGGTCCGGGCACCAAACCCATATCGATCGCACGTTTCAATCCGAACACCGGACCACCGAGATCGCGAACACTGGTGAATCCCCGCATTAGCGTATCGGTCGCGGCCTTGCCGGCAGCGATATTCACAAAGCCGATGTCACTGACCAGCAGTGCCTGCTGCGGTATCGTGGCGAACATCAGGTGCGTGTGCGCATCGATGAGGCCCGGCATCAGGACGCGGCCGCCGCCCGCAATTCGCGTCACGGATGTGGCAATGGGATCGGCAATCGCAGTGACGGAAATCGTCTTGATTACGTTTCCGACGACCAAGACGTTTGACGGCACAGACAGCCGGTCCGAAGTGCCATTGAAGATGCGAACATTCTCGAAGATCACGGCAAGTTGCTGAGGTCCCTGCGCATATGCTGCGGGAACCCACATCGACGCCAAGAGGGTTGTTGCGAGTGCACATACGGTACGACCAATCTTGATGGCCATCGACCACCCCGCTGTTGTGTAATCGAAGAAAATCCGTCGAACTGCAATCGCATGGAGTGCCGACTAATATTGTGACACGATTGCTCAAATATCAAACAAGGTGATTCCCATGACGACATCTCGAAAGAATCTTCGGCTTCACGCGCTCATTGTCTGCCTCATCACAGTTTTGCTGCTTGCCGCTCCGCACGGCGCGTCCGCCGCGAGCCTCGGCTTTTTGTCGAAGTCCGCGGAAGGCAAATTCAACGATGAAGATGTGCGGATACTGCGGGCGACGGCATTGAGCCTTCTTAAGGATGGGGTGCTCGGTCAAAGTCAAGATTGGAGCAATCCGAACTCGACCGCGCATGGCACGCTTAAGATCGTGAAGGTATTTCAGAGCACGGAGGGCTTTTCTTGCAAATCACTTCGCGTGGAAAATCTCGCATCTGGGCTGCGCAATCTGGCCACCTATTCTGTGTGCGAGGTCCAACCGGGCGATTGGAAGATACACACGCAGGCAAAGCCAGCGACTAAACCGTAGTGCAATGACGGTTCCGGCACGTCGGAGCTCAGCCACGTCGGCGGCCGAGCGAGCGCACGGGCCGCTCGAAGTAAGCGAGGCGCTCGGGATCCCCTTTAGGGTTGCGTCAGTAGATGCCGCCGTGGGTGGTGCCGATCGCAGCGGACGGAGCGGTGCCCTCGGCCGGGGCGGCCGCCGGGTGCATGCGGCCAAGGAGTTCGGGGTAATCCTTCGCCATGCTCTCGCCATAGAGTGGCTTGAAGACCCCCTGGTGGCAGGTCGCGCAATTGATCTTTGCGACATCTCCCAGGACCCCCAACCGGTGCGGCGGGAATTCACCGGTCAGCGGCACCAGATAGTTGTTGTTCAGATCGCGCGCCAGGCGGATGCCGTACCAGGCGGTAGTTCGCTTCGGGGTGCTTCCGTCCCACATGGCGAAGGATCTCGTATTGT
The DNA here is from genome assembly GCA_963766915.1 of uncultured Gammaproteobacteria bacterium. Classification (GTDB taxonomy): domain Bacteria; phylum Pseudomonadota; class Gammaproteobacteria; order Steroidobacterales; family Steroidobacteraceae; genus Bog-1198. The sequence goes on along the minus strand of CAVYCL010000020.1, from coordinate 182,264 downwards.
GGCAGAAGTCGCAATTCACGCCGAGCGACTGTGAGATCGATATCATGAGGGCATACGTAGAGTCGGTCTGCTTGATGCTCGAGCGGTTGCCGTCCGGCAGCGCATCCTTGGAAATCACTCGGATGTTCGCATCTTGCAGCAAGAATCGGGTGAACGGATCGTAGGGCAACGCGGTCAAGCCGATGGCGGGCGCGGGCTTGTTCTTCCCGGCGTTCCCGGCGATGAGCCCTGTCTCGGCGGATTGGCCCGGATCCGTGAACCATACATTCTGCGGAACCGCGTTGCCACGATGGCACGTGTAGCACGTCACACCGGTATCGGCGACATGGGTCTTCCAGTCGGTATTGACGTGCCTCACCATCTGCAGCATGCGCCGCGCGACCACCTTGGTGTAGCGCGCGTCGCTCGCCAAGTCGCTGGTATGGCAATAGTTGCAGCTTTGATCGGGCGGCGCGACCCATTGCGTGATTGCCACCATCACCCGCGCGAACTGCGCGACGTTCAGATCCGTGAGCACTTGAATGTTCTTGTAGACACTGGTCGCCGGCGGCCCTTCGGCTGGCGCCGCGGGAAGCGCCGGCGGTAGCTGGTTCTTCGCCGCCTTTTTCGCATCGAGCCGGGGGTTGATCACCTGTTCCATACCGAGACCGCGGTAGCCGCCCTGCAGTGTCTCGACCGGCGGCCGCTCGCAGCCGACCATCGTGACTGCCCCGGCCAGCAGCAGCGCCACGGATGCTATGCGACGGATCATCGAGTCGTTGCGGCTCATCACGGCGCTCCCGGCAGCGTCGCCGGATCCACCACCGGCGGAAAGACATGCGGATAGATCGGCGCGACGTGATGTTTGACCGCCCAGAGATACCAATTGTCGACGACGGTGCCGGTGAGCAGAATGCCGATGCCGCCGACCAGCGGGCACAGCACGGCGAACCACCACGCCCAACGATGAATCGATTCCATGGTGGCGTTGAAGCCCATGGTCCAGCGCCAGAACAGCGCGGCGCGCTCCGCGGCGGTCCCGCGATCCACGATCTGCTCGAACTCGCGGTCGCCGCCAAGACGGCTGACGGCGAGAATCGTGCCGCCGTGCATGGCGAACAGCAGCGTCGAACCGTACAGAAAGGCGATCGACAGACAATGAAACGGGTTGTAGAACAAATTGCCGTAGCGGATCGAGAAAGCGGCCGTCCAATCCAGATGCGGGAAAGATGCCGAACGGAACCGCCTCACCGAAGCTGCCCATCAGCACGGGTCGGATGATGCCCAGTACCAGCATCAGCCAGATCGCCGAGAGGAACGCCCATGCGACGTGGGTGCCCATGCCGAGCGCGCGAGCGCGGCGGTACATGCGCAGCCACCACAGCAGCACCGATGAGGTCAGAAAAAATCCCGCCATCAGCCACCATCCGCCATCCTGCAGGCGCGGAAAATGCAAGCCGTTCGCCGGCGAGGGCGGCTCGAGCGCCAGCCAGGGCAGCTGCCGCACGAACTGCATCGGGTTCCAGTGCACGGACGCAAACATGTTGAGACCGATGATCTCGAAGGCGATGAACCCGCAGATCAACGACAGCAAGTCCGGTGGTACCGAGATAGATCGGTCCGATCTGCGCATCGCCGAAGCGGCCCAGCAGGTGGCTGAAGCCACCCCTGCCCTGTCGTCCCCAGGTACCCCGCGGCAGCTCGACGCCGGGATACGCGGGCGCGCGGATTTGTACGCGCGTAAAGATGTTTTGATATTCGGCCATGCGAGTCCCCCAGACGATTCGTCGTTCAGCTCCAAATCGACAGATTCAGCCACCAGCCCCACCATTCGGGCCATCCGCGCGTCCAGAACGGTCCGCTGATCAGGATGCAGATCGCGCTCCAGAAGCGCCGCGCTGATCGCGAGGAACAGCCCTAGGCGGTGGATGCCGAGCGAGCCGATCGAGTAGCCGATCGTGTCGCGGAAATACGTGTTCTCGTGCTCGGCGGTCTTCACAGGCCCCGTCTTCGGGTTGGCCGCCGACAGAATCACCGCGCCGTGCAGCGACAGCGCCAGCGTCGTCGCGAAGAAAAAACTCACGGCGAGCATGTGCGCCGGGTTGTAGTGAAAGTGCAGGTACTGATAGCCGGTGTTCGACACCCAGTCCAGATGGCTGAAAATGCCGTACGGAAAGCCGTGGCCCCAGGCGCCGAGCAACAGCGGACGGAATATCTCGAGCGACACGTAGGCGAATATGGCGAAGCCGAAGGCGAACGGTACGTGATAGCCGATGCCGAGCTTGCGGCAAATCTCCACCTCGCGCAGCGCCCAGGAGATGAACGCGCCGACCGCGCAGATCGTGATGAGCTGCCACAGCCCGCCTTCGCGCAGCGGCGCAAGCCCCAGCCCATATTTCAGATCCGGCGGCGCGATGTTGATTTGCCAGATGTTCCAGGTCGGACCGATGGCCGCTCCCCAGACGATCAAGGCGGTGCCCAGCAAAGCGAAGAACGCCGTGGTGACGCCGAAGAAGCCGACGTAGAACGGACCCACCCAGAAATCGAAGAGGTCGCCGCCGGTCAGGGTTCCGCCGCGTACTCGATATTTTCTTTCGAAGCTGAGCATCGCCATGGTTGTGCTCTCTTGTGCTTGATGTCTCTCTCATCACCTTCGGCGGCGGCGGGAACACGATTCGAGGAGCGTGTCCCGCCACTGCCTCCGGCAAAATCGCTATGGGTTCGGTGGTGCCGGCAGCGTCGACATGTGCTGCGCCGCCGCCGAGGGAGCCGCGTGCCCTCCCAGCCAATTGAATCTGTCCGTGCTCAACAAAATGAAATGAATCAGCAATGCGAGTACGAACAAAAACGTGAATAGCGATATCAACGCTCTGCGCGGATCGAAGAGAAGCCATATTCGCCACATTTTTCAGTCTCCTATGTGAAACAGCGGTGCGAAACCTCGAGCATTCGTCTTACTCAAAGCCACGGCCGCCATTGCCACACCAAGAAATGAGCGACGACCGCTATGGCCGTAAAAATTATGAAACTGGTCACGAAGATCTTGTGAAACTCCTTCGCCTCACCCTCCGTGAGCCCCGAGAGCGAGCCTCTTTTTTCATCTACCATACCTTTCACCTCCACCGAGCCTTTCGGCCGTCAATGCGCGCTTATCGCGCAACTTAGAAGCCGCTGCGGTTTGCTGTCCCGCCGCGGCCACCCTTCCGTCCGAAATGCTTCGGGCGAATACTTCGAGTTCATGTGCAAGCGGCGCATCAGGCAGGCACCCCTTTCGCCGTCCGCGGCCGCAATTGCGTGACCGATACCTGCTCCTCGCCGGCACCCCTCGCGTCGGCTTCCGCGCGATCGCGCAGACGTTTGGCGGCCGAGATGCGCACGAGCACCGGTTCGGCTGCGACGAGTTCGTCCAAGGCCTGCATGGCCTCATCCGTCCACGGCAGATCTCGATGCAGGCGCGACGGCGTCGCATCCACTTTGTCCATCTCGGTCGAAAGCGGAAGAATATTGAACAGCGCGTCGAACAAGGCGTTGCATACTTCTTGCACGATGTAGGTCGCGCCGCCGTATCCCATGAACGGCGTTCCGGTGTGCCGGCGAATGATCGTGCCCGGGAATGACGCCGGAATGTAGATCGCACGTGCACCGCTTTGGGCGAGGTACATGCGCTCGTTGTAGCTGCCGAACAGGATCAGGGGCGGAGTGTCCTCGATCGCCTTGCGGACGGCCTCGTTGTCAGGCTTTAAACCCGCGCAGCGGGAGAACGAGAACGCGCACGGCAGGCCCATTTCGGTCTCGAGAAAATGGCGGATGCCGCGCGCGTAGGTCTCGGTGGCGACGACCGCAAAGCTCGCCGTGCCAAAGAAGTCCTGCGTCACCGATCGCCACAAATCCCAGAGCGGCTTGATGGTCGTATGCTTTTCGTGCTCGATGAAGGGCCCCGGATCGAGACCCAAGATCTCGCCCAGCTTGAGCAGGAATTTGGTGGTGCTGTGCAGCCCAATCGGCGCCTGCAGATACGGTCGCTCGAGCGTCTCGCACAAGGATCGGCCGAACTCCCGATACATGCAGATGTTGGCGTCGGCGTCCACCAGACGCGGCACATCCGCGAGGTGGCTGCCGAGCGGGAAGGTCAAGTTGACTTCGGCGCCGATACCTTCCACCAAGCGGCGAATCTCGGCGAGATCGCTCGGCGTGTTGAACGAGCCATACATCGGTCCGATGATGTTGACGCGCGGCCTCTCGCCCTCCTTGCGCGGCTTGCGCTCGGGAATACGCTTTTTGCCGTACTCGGTCCATAGCCAGGTCATCGCACGATTCGCGCTCTGCCACTGGTCCTCATCGATCGTGCGCGGCAGGAACCGCTGAATATTGGTGCCTTCCGGCGTCACGCCCCCGCCGATCATCTCGGCGATGGATCCTGTGACCACGACCGCCGGCAGATCGGGGCTCAGGGACTTGTGGGCGCGTTTCATCGCGCCCTCGGTACCGTGCTGGCCGAGTTCCTCTTCCGCAAGACCGGTGACCACAATGGGCAACTCGTGCGGCGGTAAGCCATCGGTATAGTGAAGCACCGAGGTCACCGGCAGATTCTCACACCCCACCGGCCCGTCGATGATCACTTGCAGCCCTTTGATCGCCGCGAACACGTACACCGAACCCCAGTAGCCGCCGGCGCGATCGTGATCCAGCACGAGCATCAGATCATCTCCTCGGCTTTGCGCTTCGCTGCGGCCTTGGCGAGCTGCGCCGCGTAGCGCTCGCGGAACTGCGGATGATCCTGCGGTGTCTCCTGCCAGACACCGGCCGAATGTCCTGCGCCGACGCCTGTGAAGAACTCCTTCATCTCGGCAAAGCGCGCTCGATTGCCGAGAGCAGCGTTCAACACCTGTGCGAGCGATGCAGCCCCCGCGGCGCCCATGAGTGGACGCGCGGAGATGAGATTTGTGAAATACAGCGCCGGAATGGCGAGCTCTTTGGCCTTTTGCACGACGGGTGTCGTCCCGATCGCGAGATCCGGCTCGAATTCCTGAAGGGCCGCGAGATCTTGTTGCAAGGACGCGCGAAACTTAAGTTGCACGCCCTTGGCCTCGAGCCATTGCCGGTCGGCATCCGACCATTCGGTCTTCGGACACGCAGTGCCCACGTAGCGCACGTCGGCGCCGCTCTCGATGAGCAAGCGCGCCACCAGCAGTTCCGAGCCCTCGTAGCCCGAGAGCGTAATGCGACCGCGGATGGGCGACTTCGCGAGTGCAGCCCGAATCGCGGGCAAGATCCGATTTTGCGCGGCACCCACCTTGTCCGCCCCGATTCCGCAACGCTCGCCGATTGCAGCCAACCAGGCGGCCGTGCCGTCGTAACCGACGGGTGCCGAGCCGATCACGCCACGTCCGGCGGCGGTGAACTCGCGTACCGCAGCGGTGTAGAACGGATGGATGGCGCCCACCACCGCGCAGTCGAGAGCCGCATATAGCTCGCGCCATTCACGTGTCGGCACGACGGGCCCGGGCGCGAGCCCCAGGGGCTCGAGCATCATGCCGATGCCGACCGGATCCGCCGGGAACATCTCGCCGAGGAGCGTCACCGTCGGCCGTGCATTGCGGCCGCCTCGCGGCGCCTGCACCGGTCCCTGCGACGCCTCGGTGCGAGCGTAGTGCAGCATCGCGCCCGCGAGTACATCCTTGGCCTCCGCGTGCGTCGGCACGCCGAAACCTGGGACATCGATGCCGATGATGCGAACACCGTCGATTTCCTTCGGCAGCAGCTTAAGCGGCACCCCGGAGGCGGTGGGCACGCACAGATTGATGATCACCACCGCATCGTAAAGCGCAGGGTCTGCGAGCTTGAATACGGCCTCACGAATGTCCTCGAAGAGCTTCCCGGTCACCAAGGTTTCCGAGTTGAAGGGCACGTAACCGACGGTGCGGCGTGCGCCGTAAAAATGGGAGGTGAAGGTCAGCCCGTAGACGCAGCACGCCGAGCCGCAGAGCACCGTCGCCGTGCGGCGCATGCGCAAGCCCACGCGAAGCGATCCGAAAGCGGGGCACATACTCTGCGGCTGGTCATGGGGACCCGTCGGATAGTCGGCGCCGTACCGCGCGAGTGTCTCGCTCTTGCCCGCGGCGGCCGCGGCGCGGCGCAGCGCATCCTTGCCACCATGACAATCCACGCCCGCGGAGCTGGGGGAGGTCTCCGTCGATTGTGTAAGGCCCGTGGATTCGGATTTCATCTGCATGATTACACCGTGTCGTAGACGACCTCGAGCGAGGGCTTCTCGACATGGGCAGCCCCGCACATGTCCTCCTGCGACGCGGGTTCGAGCACGACGTTGCGACCGACGACCTCGCCTTTGAACAGGCCGAGCAACGCATCCTGGGTCAGCGGCTTCGGCCGCAGCGGCGGCGCATCCGCAACTCTCGCCGCGAGACCTTCGAACAAAGGTCCCCACGTGGTGCCGGGGCGACCGACGATTTCGTAATTCGCGCTCTTGCGTCGGATGTCCTCGTTCGCCGGAATCGCCGCGAGCACGGGGATGCCCGCGGACTCGGCAAACGCTTGCGCCTCGCCGGTTCCATCGTCCTTGTTGATCACCAATCCGGCGACGCCGACGTTGCCGCCGAGCTTGCGGAAATACTCGACCGCCGAGCACACATTGTTCGCCACGTACAGCGATTGCAGGTCGTTGGAGCCGACCACGATGACCTTTTGGCACATGTCTCGCGCGATCGGCAGGCCGAAGCCCCCGCAGACCACATCGCCCAAGAAATCGAGCAGTACGTAGTCAAACCCCCAGGCATGAAAGCCCAGCTTCTCCAGCAGTTCGAAGCCATGGATGATGCCGCGGCCACCGCAGCCTCGGCCGACTTCGGGGCCGCCGAGCTCCATCGCGAACACGCCATCGCGCTTGAAGCACACATCGCCGATTACGACTGGCTCGCCCGCGAGCTTCTTTTTCGCAGAGGTCTCGATGATGGTGGGACACGCTCTGCCGCCGAAGAGGAGCGAGGTCGTGTCGCTTTTCGGGTCGCAACCGATGAGCAGCACCTTGCTGCCCTGCTGCGCCATCATGTAGGAGAGATTGGCGAGCGCGAAGCTCTTGCCGATGCCGCCCTTGCCATAGATCGCGATGATCTGAGTGTTCTTGACCGGCGTGTCGCTCGAGACCGGATCGGGCTCGATCGCGGCCTCGGCGCGCAGGGCTTCGAGTCGAAGCTGCTCGGCTCGCAGCGCGCTGGAGGTTGCTAGGGCTGTACTCATGCGTGGGTTCTCCAATCGAGGATCATCTTGAGGCACGAGGAATCGGTGAACGCGGTCCGGTAGGCGGCGGGTGCATCGTTCGCCACGTGTCGATGAGTGATCAATCCATCCAAGCTCAGAGAGCCCGATTCGACCAGCTCTTTGGCTGCGATCAAGTCGGTCTGGCGCCATTCGGCGGCGACTCGGATGCGCGCCTCGCGCATGAACGCAGGCGGGAAAGTGAAGGATAGGGGCTCACTATAAAAGCCTGCCAGCACGATCTCTCCGCACGGGGCGAGCCGGCCGATCAGTTTGTCGAGCAGCGTCGCATCACCGCTGACGTCGTAGATCGCCCCATAATCGCGCCGCGGATCCGCGTCGGGATGCAGCACTTGGTAACCGCTCGCGCCCCCCATTCGATGCGGATTGCATTCCCATACCGTCGGCGGCTGATCCGCGGTGAGGGTCGCGAGGCGCGCGAGCAATCGCCCGAGAACACCGTGACCGACGATGAGACCCGGTTCCCTCGCCTCATCCGCCGCGAGCGCGTGATAGGCCGTTGCGGCGAGCGCGAGCAGTACCGCTTGCTCGCCGAGACGTTCGTCGACCGGCGTGACCCGGGTGGCCGGCACGACGACCTTGGACGCCGCACCGCCGAACAGTCCGCGCACCTCGCCAAAGCAGCGTGCGCCCGGCACGAATACGCGCTCGCCGATTTTGAGTCGCGCGCGCGCGCCTGCGTGCGTAACTCGACCGACCGATTCATAACCGGGAATGAGCGGATAACCGAGACCAGGAAAGGGCGGCATCCGCCCGCTCCATAACAAGCGCTCCGTGCCGGTGCTGATGCCCGTCCAATCCATCTCGACGATCACATCGTCATCGGTCGGCTCGCACAGCGGCAAGCGGCTCAAAGTCATTTGCTCGGGCCGCTCCAGCACTACGGCGAGCGTGTCGAACAAAGCGGGTCGGGCGTCCAAGTTCATTGCCGCATTCCCTTCCGGAATTGGGTTCCTTAGCTGAGTGTCACGATACGCTGACTGTTTCATATGTCAATATTGATGAACACTTGACGGCGTGCGGCCGCCTTGTGGGCGACGATCAAGCGGGTTTGCAGGGGCTGACGGGTGCGCACCAGCTGCGAACGCGAAAAACCGGCGTCCCGCAGCATGCGTTGCAATTCCTCGGGTGCGCGCGGCTTCCCGTGGCCCATCGCCAGCAGGTAGAACCCGAAATAAGCAGGGCCGACCGTTTCCGCACCCGGCGTTCCGAGCATCGGCTCGGCGAGAAGGAGAACCCCGCGCGGCGGCAGCACGCGGTACGCCGCGCGCAGCAACGACTCGGCCACATCGTCGTCGTGGTCGTGCACCACGCGCACCAGCGACAGCACATCGGCGCCGCCAGGCAGATTGTCCTTGATGAAATCGCCGCCCAGGGCTTGAGCCCGAGTGCCGATACCTTCCGCTGCGAAGCGTTCTGCGGCGCGCCGTGCGACGGCCGGCAGATCGAACAGGATCAGCTTGAGCTGCGGGTACCGCCGGGATGCCTCGAGTAAGAAACTGCCGTCCCCTCCCCCTACGTCAAGCAGGCACCGATGCTTGTCGAGCGGATACGCATCCAAGATCTCCGCCGCGACCAAAGGCTGCGAGTTGGCCATGAGATCGGTGTAATCCGCAGTGCGCTCGGTCGGCAATCGCGAGACCACCTCCGCTCCTGAATAAGCCCAATACTTGGCGAGCTCGGTTGTGCCGTGCTCGCCGCGAAGCAATCGCACCGGGTCGTTAAGATCGGAATAGAGCATCCGGTGATGCTCGATAATCGCGCCGACGGCCGGATTGCCGACAAGCGCCGCTCCCAAGGTACCGAGGCCGAACTGCCCGCTCGTGCGGCGCTCAACCAGCTCGAGCGACACCGCGGCCTCGAGCAGTAGCTCGGCCGCGCTCCCGGACAGCTTCAACGCCGCGGCGACCTCGGCCGCGGTCTGAGGGCCCTGGGCGAGCAGCTCGAAGAGCTTGAGCCGCACGCAGGCGTAAAGGATTTGTGAATAGACGAAGCCTGCGCACACATCGAAGAGCGCGCGCGCGCGCTTTCGGGCGGTCCGGCGCGTTAAGGGAAACGCGGCCGCCCATCGCTGAAATCGAGGATTGCTCAACCATCTGTTTCTGACGGCGAAGTAGCGATCGCTCAGAGACATGGCGGCGGCCCGCTAGGCCGCCGGACGTGCCAGCTCACGCGGTAACAATCGGCTCGCTTCGCTTCGCACGTGCGATCGCAAATCGCTGGCGCCCGGGCAGGCGGGAATCGCCTCGACAGCGGCATCGACCAGCTCCTCAAGACGCGCGACGGCGGCTCCGATCCCCAAGCGGTGCACGGCGTTCGGACGCCCGAGCGCCTGGTCGCGCCCGGTGGGCTTGCCTAGTTTCTCGGGATCGGAGACGACGTCGCCGATGTCGTCGGCGATCTGGTACGCCTCACCCAAGCGCTCGCCCAGCGAGTGCCATGCCTCGCCCTCGTAGCCTGCCGCGCACGCCCCGGCCGCCGTCGCCGCCGCGAACAGCGCGCCGGTCTTCGCTCGCTGGTAGCTCGCGAGCGCGACTTGCGGCTCGCACTCCCACGCTTGACCTGCCACGATGCCGCCCGGCGCGCCGACTCCCCGCGCGATGTGGCCTATGAGCTTCGCCACCCGCGGCGAGGCGCCCGCAGCGGCCATCGCAACCGACTGAAAGGCGAGCACGATCAGCGCATCGCCGGTGAGTACCGCAATACGCTCATCGAATGCCCGATGCACCGAGGGACGTCCCCGCCGGGTCGCCGCATCGTCGAAGCACGGTAAATCGTCGTGTACGAGCGATGCGCAGTGCAGGAGCTCGATGGCCGCGGCCGCCGCCAGTGCGAGCGCGGGGACTTGCGGCGAACAGGCGCGCGCCACCGCCAGGCATAGCCGCGGCCGAATCCGCGCACCTCCCGGAAACACCGCATAGCGCAAGGCCGCGAGCAGCAAAGGGGGGGTCTCAAATCCTTTCGCCAACTCGAGCGATCGGTGCAGCGAGCGCTCAATTTGTGTCACGGCATCCACAAATCGCCTCCATCCATGCGAATTGTCTATTATGCTTGTCACTACATGATGTAATCTAATATAGACAGCAAACATCCCGGGGTCAATGTCTTTGAGAACTCCCCGCATCGCCGTTATCGGCGCCGGCGTCGCTGGCCTCGCGAGCGCGATCGATCTTGCATCGGCCGGTATGGACGTCACCCTGTTCGAGCGGGCGCATCATCCCGGCGGCAAAATCCGTCAAATCACGGTCGACGGCGTCGGCATCGATGCCGGGCCCACCGTGTTCACCATGCGGCACGTGTTCGACGAGCTGTTTCACGACGCGGGCGAGAGCTTGGAGCGCTACATCAAGCTGACGCCGGCCACGCTCTTGGCTCGGCACGCCTGGAGTGCCTCGGAGCGGCTCGATCTGTTCGCCGATCAGGACCGAACCCGCGATGCCATCCGCGCCTTCGCGGGCGCCCGCGAGGCGCAGGGCTTTGTGCGTTTCTGTGCGCAAGCACGGCGCATCCATCGCACCCTCGAGGACTCATTCATGCGCGCATCGCGCCCCTCGCCCCTCGGTCTTCTGCGGCGTACGGGCTTCGGCGCCTGGTCTGAGCTATGGAACATTCGCCCGTTCGAGAGCTTATGGAGGGCGATGAACACCTATTTCCGCGATCCGCGCCTGTGCCAGCTGTTCGCACGCTACGCAACCTATTGCGGATCCTCGCCTTTCTGCGCTCCGGCCACCTTGATGCTCGTGGCTCACGTCGAGCAGGCCGGCGTTTGGTACGTGCAGGGAGGGCTCCATCGGCTCGCGACCCAGCTTGCCGCCCTGGCACTCGCCAAGGGCGCGCGGCTGCGATTTGCGACGGGCATCGCGGAGATCTTGATCGCCCATGGCCGCGTCGCCGGCGTGCAGACCGAGGCGGGAGAGCGCCTGGGCGTCGATGCCGTGGTCTGCAACGCTGACAACCAGGCACTCGCAGCCGGGCTCCTCGGTCGGCAAGCGATGCGTGCGGTGCGTGCAACGCCCGCCGGCGGGTCGGTCACTGTCGGCGGTCACCTGGAACCTTCTTGCGCACACCGAGGGCTTCGACCTCGCCCATCACTCGGTATTTTTCAGCCGCGATTACCGCGCGGAATTCGATCAGATCTTCCGGCAGCGACGCCTGCCCTCCGCGCCGACGATTTATGTCTGCGCGCAGGATCGGCGCGATGCCAGAGGCGAGCGGTGCGCACGCCGAGCGGCTGCTGCTCTTGATCAACGCGCCGCCGATCGGCGATGCCCGCGGTTTCAATCCAACGGAGCTCGAATCATGCGAAGACGGAGTTTTTCGGACTCTCGAAACATTCGGCCTACAGATCGATCGTCGGCCCGAAAACGGCGTGAGGACCTCGCCCGCGGATTTTCACCGCTTGTTTCCGGCGACGGGCGGCGCCCTCTATGGACCGGCCAGCCACGGATGGACGGCGTCGTTCAAGCGCCCGGGGTCACGCAGCGCGATTGCGGGGTTGTATCTGGCGGGTGGCAGCACCCATCCGGGTCCGGGAGTTCCGATGGCGGCGACGTCCGGACGCCTGGCGGCAGCGTGCATCATGAGCGATTACGCTTCGATGGCCCGCTCCCGCACGATGGCTATGAGTGGTGGTACATCGATGCGCTGAGCGATGACGGGGCCTATGGGCTCACGGTGATCGCCTTCGTGGGCAGCGTGTTCTCGCCGTACTATGCGGCCGCCCGCCGCCGTGGCGCGGCCGATCCTTTGAACCACTGCGCCGTCAACGTTGCGCTCTATGGCCCGCGCGCACGGCGCTGGGCGATGACCGAGCGCGGCGCGGCGCAGGTCCGTCGCGAGCCCGGGCACCTTGTGATCGGCCCGAGCCACGTGCACTGGGACGGCGAGGTGCTCGAGATTTACATCGATGAGCGATGCGCGCCCTTGCCGCGGCGCCTGCGTGGGAAGATCCGACTCCATCCCAGTGCGTGGCCGGCACAGAGCTTCGCGCTCGACGGGGCGAGATTGCATCGCTGGACCCCGTATGCCCCATGTGCTCGGGTGGAATTGAGGTTCAGCGAGCCGGACCTGCGCTGGTCCGGCGCCGGCTACTTCGACTCGAACCGCGGCGCAGAGCCTCTGGAAAACACCTTTACCGATTGGACTTGGTCGCGCTCCAGCGCATCGGATGATACCGTGGTCCTTTACGACGTGAGTGCCCGGAGCGGTTGTCGTTCCGCATTCGCCTTTCAGTTCACATCGCTCGGCACCGCTCAACCAATGGCGCCGCCCCCCGTGTTGTGTCTTCCTACGACCGGCTGGGGGGTGCGGCGGAACACCCGGGCGGAGGGGGGATTCGGGCGCGCGTCATAAGCACCCTGGAGAATGCGCCGTTTTACAGCCGCTCGCTCCTCGAGACCCATCTTGGAGGGGTATCCCGCCGCGCAATCCATGAAAGCTTGAGCTTGGACCGATTCCGCTCGCGCTGGGTGCAATGCCTACTGCCGTTCCGAATGCCGCGTATCGCCTTTTGACTCCTCGCTCCGCTCGCCCGTGCGCGGCATGCGCGAGGCGACCCACTCGAGGATCCCCCAACCGATCCCGAACAGGAGCACGACCACGAGCTCGATAAGCCCAAGCCAGTGCCGCATCAGGAATTCACCGCGCGCATGCCGGCGCGCTCGCGCCGCTCCAAGCGCTCGAACAAATCGATCAGCCAGACGACGCGATCCTCGATCCGCGGCCAACGCGCTCGTTCGCGGGCCGACTCGGCGGGTACGGCACCGGATGCTGCGGCGTCGGGTGCGCAGCCATCCAGCAAGAACTTCGCTTCCGGCATGATCTCCTCGGCAGGCGGCGCGGCGGCGCGCGCCGAGGCTCGCATCGCATCGGCCAAAATACGGGCCTTTCTTTGCCACGAAACCACTGCGCGCTCGTTGACAGAATCGAATTGCCGGCGCGCCACCTCGCGGCCGATCTCTTCGTAGAGGAGCCGCGCAGCATGCATTCCCGGGCGGCAAACCGGCGGCAACCACGAGATGCCCGCATCGCTCGCCGCGTAGAGCTCGCGTGCGGCGGCGAGGAGGCGTTCGAGCACGGTGCCGAGCGCCGCGCTCGGCACCGGGCGAGCGAGCCAGGCAATCGGATCGATTTGCGCCTCGCGCAGCCACTCGAGCGGCAAATATAATCGCTGGTTGCGCGCGTCCTCACCCACATCGCGGACGATATTGGTGAGCTGCATCGCGACCCCCAGATCGCAGGCGCGGGCCAAGAGGCGTCCCTCGCGCACGTTCATCAGCATCGCCATCATTACGCCCACCGTGCCCGCCACGCGCACCGCATAGGTTTTAAGCTCGCTTAGGTCGTTGTAACGGCGGTTCGCTATGTCCCACGCGAAGCCCTCGAGCAACGCGCTCGGGTAGGCCTTCGGAATCGCAAATCCGAGCACGGCGTCGGCGAACAAGCGATCGACGGGCGTGTCCTCGGGGCTCCCTTGGTAAACGCGCTCCAGCCGCTCGTGCAGCCGAGCAAGTGCCGCCGCTCGATCGGCGCCCCGATCAATGGCGTCGTCGGCGACACGGCAGAAGGCGTACAGGCCGGTCGCCGGAACGCGCACGCTCGCGGGCAGGATCAGCGAGGCCGCAAAAAAAGTCCGCGATCCATCGCGCAGCAGCGCGCGACAATGCGCGAGGTCGGCGGCGCTCGCGAACGCGCTAGAGCTGGCGCGAGCGCGCATCCGGCACCACCCTGTCGAGCACGCGCGCCGATGAAAGCACACCGGGAACCCCGGCACCGGGATGAGTGCCGGCACCGACCAAATACAGCCCGTCGATCTCCTCGCTGCGATTGTGCGGGCGAAACCAGGCGCTCTGCGAGAGCGTCGGCGCCAAGCCAAACGCGGCTCCGTGATACGAGAGGAGCCGGTCGCGGAAATCAAGCGGTGTCATGACGCGCGAGCTGACGATGGTGTCCTCGAATCCGGGCAGGACGCTAGCGCTCAAGGTTCGCGCAATGGCACGCCGGTAGGTTTCGCTCTCGCGCAGCCAGTCGGTGACTCCTTGCAGATCCGGCACCGGCGAGAGCACGTAGAAGGCGTCGCAACCCGGCGGCGCGAGCGACTCATCCGAGGCCGTCGGACGGTGCAGATACAGGCTGAAGTCCTGCGCGAGTATCTTGCGATCGAAGATGTCGCGCAGCAGCTCGCGGTACCTCGGACCGACGAGAATCGTATGATGCGGGACCTGCGGATAGCGCTTCGAGGTTCCGAAGTACCACACGAACAGGCTCATCGAGTAGGACGCGCGCTTGAGTTTACGCTCGGTCCAGCGGTGGCGCAGATGCGCGGGCACCAGGTCCCCATAGGTCGCGGCCGAATCGGCGTTCGACACCACGATGTCCGATGCGATCTCCTCGCCCGAACTCAATCGGATGCCGGTCGCGCGCCGCCCAGCGGTGGTGATTGCCTTCACACGCGCATTGTAGCGAATCTGATTGCCCTGACCTTCGATCAGTTTCACGAGTCCCTGGACGAGCGCACCGGTGCCGCCCCGGACGCAATGCACACCAAAGCGCCGCTCGAGAAATGCGATGAGCCCGTAAATCGACGTCGTCGTGAAGGGGTTGCCGCCCACAAACAACGGGTGGAAGCTCAGTGCAAAGCGCAGCCGCGGATGTTTCACGAACGAAGCCGCGAAGCCGTAGACGCTGCGGTAGCTGCGCAGCCGCACCAAGGCCGGCGCCAAGCGCAGCATGCCGGCCAACGAATCAAACGGGGCGTGCGCCAACTGCTCGAATGCGACCCGATAGATCGCCTCGCTCGCGTCGAGAAAGCGCCGGTAGCCGTCGAGATCTTCGGGCGCGAACCGATTGATCTGCTCCGCCATCGCCTGGTCATCGTCGGAGCAATCGAGGATCGCGCCGTCATCAAATCGGATACGGTAGAAGGGCTGTAGGGCCTTGAGCTCGATGTCGTCCTCGAGACGACGATCGCACAGGCGCCACAGATCCTCGAGCAGAAATGGCGCGGTGATGATGGTGGGCCCGGCGTCGAACACAAAACCGTCCTGGCGGAACACATAGGCTCGGCCGCCGGGGGCATCCAGCTGCTCGAGCACCGTCACGCGATAGCCCCGGGCGCCCGAGCCGAATGGCCGCGGCCAGCCCCCCGAATCCGCTGCCGATGACCACGGCGTGCGGGAGGCGCTCCCTCGATCCATTGATACCGGCTGATTCGAGCATGCCGGAAAAGTCTAGGTTGCGAGGTGCTTCGAGCGCAACCGGCATATTCTCGCGAGCTCTTGCGCGACCCCTCGCGGGTCCTCCTCGTGAGCCAGATGACCTAATCCCGGCAGCCGACATACCTCCGCCTGCATCACGCGTTCTTGTACCAGCGAAGCCTGCGCGGGAGGTACGGCGCGGTCGCGCTCGCCCACCATCAGCATCAACGGCGTCGCGAGCCGCGGCAGATCTTTCTCGAAGGCATGCAGATTCCAACGGCTCAGCATCGCGAGGGCGCCCGCGACGTGCGCCGGATCACGCACCAGACGCACGTACAGATCGATGCCGGCCGAATCGAGGCGCGATCCGGTGCTTTCGATGATCCGCGTCACGCTGCCCGTGTTGCCGCCGCAGCGGGCAATCAAACGCGGCAGTAAGGAGCTGCAGGCGAGGAGCTGTGCGATCGGCGAGAAGACGAGGCGCGATGTGCCGTGCGGCGGCAGGAACGCGCCGTTGATGCCCACGATGCGCCGCGGCGCGATGTGCCCGTCCAACGCGAGACGGCAGAGGATCACCGCGCCGGCGGAATGCCCCACGCAATAGTCCGGATCCACATCGAGCGTGCGCAACAGCTCACTAAGCTGCTCGCTCATGCCC
Organism: uncultured Gammaproteobacteria bacterium; assembly: GCA_963766915.1. Classification (GTDB taxonomy): domain Bacteria; phylum Pseudomonadota; class Gammaproteobacteria; order Steroidobacterales; family Steroidobacteraceae; genus Bog-1198. Next base: position 166,139 of record CAVYCL010000020.1, on the reverse strand, counting down.
GCAATCGAACTACCCGCCGGATGGGCCGCGCTGCTGAAGCCATGTCCCGGCAAGTCGACAGCGAGCACGCTGTAATCGCGCGCGAGTATGGGGATCAGGTCGCGCCAGGAATGGGTCGATGCGGCGGTGCCGTGTACGAGCAACAGTAACGGCCCGCTGCCCGAGCGCTGAACGTGCCAGCGTACGTTGCCCGCCTCGACGAAGCGGCTCAGCTCATGATGAGGCCAGGACGAGAGTTCACTCGCTTGCAAGGACGGCCGCCGCTCGGACGAGCCCCGACACCCGCGCAGCGCTCGCATGGGGCAATGCGACATATCGTGCATGCATCGCGGCCGCCAGGTCCCTAGCAAGGGCGTTCGGGTGAGGTGAGGTGTCGATGAAGAGGGCCGCGATGCCCGCACTGGCAATGGCACGCGCCGCCGATAGCGCCTCCGCATGCGCGGCCTCTCGCCCCGCGGCGCCGCTCCGCGTGACATTCGCACGACCGTCGGTGAGCATCACCAGCGTCGGTGTCTCGGCGCGGCGCTGTGACTGCCTCGCAAGCAGGGCGGCGGCGTCGATCGCCGCCGCGAGCGGCGTGCCGCCCCCTCCCGGCAGGCCGGCAAGGCTGCGTTTCGCGCGCACCAACGAACGGGTGGGCGGCAGCAAGAGCTCGGCGGAGCGACCGCGAAAGGCAATCACCGCGACTTGATCGCGGCGAATATAGCAATCGGCCAAGATAAGCTCGACGGCGCCTTTCGCCTCGGCGAGACGGTTGAGGGCGGATGAGCCCGATGCGTCGACCGCGAAGATGGTCAACGTCGCTGCTCGCTCCTGGTAGCGTTGCTCACGCAGATCCGAGCGCGCAACCCGAATGCGCCGATCACTGTCTTCGGCGCATCGGCCGCGCAGCCTCTGCCACGGCGCCGCCGCACGCAGCGTCTCCACCACGTGGAGGCGCCCGCGACCCGTGGATTTGCCGACACCGCACGGGCGGCCGCGCTTGCCGGCTTTGCGAAAAGCGCCCACGCGACCCGCCCCTGAACCGCGCATCCGACTCGGGTTCTCTGTGCGCAGTCGGGCCAGCAAGCCCCCCGGGATGGCCGCTTGAGTCGCAGCGAGCACGCGGTGTTCGAGATCGCGCGGGACGTCGGGCTGCGGCGCGGTCGACGGATTGGAGTCAGAGTCCTGCGAAGTCTGCGGGCGGCTGCGCGTCTCGTCGCGCGATGGTGATTCGCTCTCCTCGCGCGATGGCGGCTCGGCCGTCGGCTCCTCCGCCGGAGCCAACGTCGCCCGCGGCGCCAGCACCAGTCGGCCGGCGAGAATCGCATCATCCTGGCTTATCGCCATGCGCCCATCGAGCGCGGCCACCGCGCGTGCGGCTCTCCAGGCGAGCGAATAAATTCGCGGCGACTGCACCCCCAGCGCGAGCGCGGTCGCACACAGCGCCGTGAGCAACGATGCATCGCCCGAGACTTGCGGCAGCAGCCGCCGAGCCGCCTCGATGTCGGCTCGATCATGGAGCGGCGTCAATACCGATCGCGGCGGCAACGCATTGAAGTCGAGAAGGAACGCCAAGCGGTCGAGCAACGATGCGGGAACGCGTTCGTCGTCCGCCATGGCTTCATCGAGCAACACGATGCCGATGCGCGTGGCGTGCTCGATGAGCACTCCGCTTCGCGGCACGACCACCTCGCCGAGATCGAGCGCGCTCGCCAGGTGACTTGCGGTGACCGCCGTCAGTCGCTCGGCCATCGCGACCACCAAGATGCCGCCGTCGGCCGCCGCAAGCACGCCCCGCTCAGCCACGGGCCGATTGCACCTCAAGGTAGCGGCGAGATCCAAGTCCCCGAGCAGCCGATCATCAGCGACGTTGCACGGCATGCGGCGAAAGGGTGCATCCGCCGGCGATAGGCTCTTGAGAAGCTCGAGCCATTGATCGCGCACCGGATGCACCGGCGAGCGCAGAGAGACGCCTCCCAAGGCCGCCGGATCCGTGGCGAGGAGAGCTGCGGCGAGCACCGCATCGCTCACCGTCGTCATGCGCCGAACGTGTCCACGAGAGCCCGCTCGACACGCGCGGAGGCATCGGCCTCATCGAGCGGGTCGCGACGCAGCCGATGCCGCAGCGCCAGGGGCGCCACGCGCTTCAGGTGCGACACATCAACTTCGCGCGCGAGCTCGAAGCTTGCGAGGGCTCGCGCCGCGCGTATCAACGTGAGCTCGGAGCGCAAGCCGTCGGTGCCGAGCTGCATGCAGAGCTTCGCCGCACATTCGAGCATCGCATCCGGGGTGCCGACAGCGCGCAAGCGATTGCGCCCTGCGACGATGCGGCGGCGCAAAGCGTGGTCTTTGGGTTTCCATTTCGCGCCAAATGCGCTCTTGTCCCGCTCGAACTCATCGCGCCGCTTCACGACCTCGACGCGATCCTTCAGTTCCACCGGAGTCTTCACTTCGACCGACAAGCCGAATCGATCGAGCAGCTGCGGGCGCAACTCGCCCTCCTCCGGATTGCCGCTGCCGATCAGCACGAATTGCGACGGGATGCCGCACACTCAAACCCTCGCGCTCCACCAGATTCTCGCCCGAGGCCGCAACGTCGATGAGCAAATCGACGAGGTGATCTTCCAGAAGATTGACCTCGTCGATATATAGAAACCCCCGATTGGCACGGGCCAGCAATCCAGGCTCGAATGCTTTGATTCCGGCCGACAGCGCCCGCTCCAGATCCAGGGCGCCGACGACCCGGTCCTCGGTCGCACCCGAGGGGCATATCGACCACGGGAATCGGCGTGAGCCGGCTCTTGAGGGCGCCGTGCCGGCTGCGCTCGCGGCACTCCTCGCACAGCATGTCGATTGCGCCGGGATCGCAGGCGTAGCGACATCCCACGACCGCTCGCATGGGCGGTAGCAATGCCGCCAGGGCCCGCACCGCCGTCGACTTACCTGTCCCGCGGTCGCCGAATACCAAAACGCCGCCAATGGTCGGGTCCACGGCCGCGCAGATGAGCGCGAGCTTCATCTCGTCCTGGGCGACGATGGCTGAAAACGGAAATACCTGGCGTGCTGCGTGCGGCATGCTTGTTACCTTTAAAAATCGCGCGGAAATTGCCAGCTGTGCCGATGGCTCCATCCCTCCTGTATCATATCGCGCAGATGAGCACCATCGCCGACCTGCGCGCCGCAACGTGGCCGTCGCATCAAAAACTGGAAAGGCGCCTGAATGTGAAAGCCCGGTTCTCGAGTGCGCTCGGGTACCGCAAGCACCTCGAGCAGATGTGGGGCTTTTGTGCGCCCCTCGAAGGCCGCATCGGGGAGTATATCGGCGCAGCGCTCCAGGACTTCGACTCAAGACGCAAGATACCGCTGTTGAGGCGTGACTTGTTGGCCGACCGGCGCAAGTCCGTCGACGATCGAGGGGCTGCCGCGCGCGCAGCCACCGCCGTGTGAGGAGACCGCCGACGCCTTCGGGTTGCCTTTACGTGATCGAAGGCGCTACCCTCGGCGGGCGTACGCTCCTGCCCCTGGTGACCAAGAACTTGGGACTCACCGCGGGGCAAGGCGCGGAGTTCTTGGCAAGCTACGGCGATCGCGTCGAGCCCATGTGGCGTCGGATTCGGTATCGCGCTCGATGCGTGGTGCCATGATGCCCGCCGCAACACCCGCGCCCGCGATGCCGCGGTGGCCACGTTCGACTCGCTCGGCGAGTGGCTGTGCGGAGATCTTCCATGAGTGAGGTCTTCGTGCGCTTCGGTGAAGCCGACCTCACCACCTGTGACCGCGAGCCTATCCACATTCCGGGATCGATCTATCCTCACGGAGCCTTGCTGGTCATCGATCGAGACCGTCGGCGCGTAGAACAAGTGGCCGGCGATACGAAGTTCCTGCTCGGGATCGATCCGGAGCGCCTGCCGGGGTTGCCCTTGTCGGGACTTCTTGAAAATGAGGCCCTCGGATTCATAAACGCCCAGCTCGATGCGCCGACCGCATTCATCGCGCCGGTCATTCGCTTGGGCGTGCGCTCACCCAGCGGCTCGCTTCCGTTGGACCTTACCTTGCACGCGCTCGAGTCAACCGCGATCGTGGAATTCGAGCCGGCACGACGCACGGCCACATCGGCGGGGGACCCGATTGCGCAGCTCAAGACCTTGCTCGCCGCTCTGCAAGGCACCGCCAGCCTCGCCGAATCCTTCGATCGAGCGGCCGTCACCATGCGCTCGGCCACGGGTTTCGACCGCGCTATGGTGTATCGTTTTCTGCCTGACGGGACCGGCGTCGTGGTCGCGGAGGACGCACGCGCGGGTCTCGAATCGTTTCTCGGATTGCACTATCCCGCCTCGGATATCCCCAAGCAGGCACGCGAGCTCTACCGGCGAAATTGGCTTCGCGCGATTCCCGACGTGGATTACCAGCCGGCGCCACTGCGGCCCGCATTGAATCCGCGGAGCGGCGCAGCCGGTGGACATGAGCCACTGCACCCTGCGGAGCGTCTCGCCGATCCATCTCGAGTACTTGCGCAACATGGGCGTGAGCGCCTCGCTGTCCGCGTCCATCGTTTGCCAGGATCAGCTCTGGGGCATGCTGGTACTGCATCACTACGCACCCCGGCACGTCTCTGCGGACCTGCGCGTTGCATGCGAAACGTTCGCCCAGGTGTTCTCGCTGCACGTCGAGGCCAAGACGCAAGCCGAGAGCTCGGTTCTGCGCATCGATACGCGCCGCCGTCGCGAAGAGCTCGTCGGCCGGCTGATGGGAGCAAGCAATCTGAGCGAAGTGCTCGCCACGTGGGATCTGCTGAGCTATGTCGGGGCAAGCGGGGGCGCGATCTTTCTCGAGGGCCATCTTCGCCTCCTCGGTGATACGCCTCCCAGCGAGGAGATATTCGCGCTGGTGCGATGGCTCAATACCTTGAATCAACCTGTGTTCGCCACCGAGAATTTGGCCTCGGATTATCCCGCGGCGGCGCAATTTTCGAAGCCCGCGAGCGGATTGCTCGCGCTCGGCGTATCGCGCGATCCGCGCGACTACGTGCTGTGGTTTCGACCTGAGTTCGGGCTCACGGTGCGCTGGGCAGGCAACCCGTCGAAGTCGCTCAAAGTGGGACCGCTCGGCCCTCGTCTCACGCCGCGCGGCTCGTTCGCGGAATTTCTCGAGAAGAAGAGCATGCACTCCGTGCCCTGGTCCGAGATCGACATCGAGGCCGCGGAGGCCTTGCGCGTCGTGCTGCTCGAAAGCATCTTGAAGAGCGTCGAAATGGCGCAGCGCGAGCGCGCGCTCGTGGAAGCGAGGGTCGCGGCGGAAGAGCTCGAACGGCGGGTTGCGCAGCGCACCGAGCAGCTCCGCAGGCTCGCATCGGAGCTGGAGGCGGCCGAGAACCGCGAGCGCCAACAAATCGCACGTGATCTGCATGACGATCTGAGCCAGACTCTCGCCACCGCACGCATCCGACTGACCGAGCTCTGCACCCACAAGCGCAGCGAAATCCGCGCCGTCGCGAATGCGGTCGGCGCCTTAATCGATCTCGCCAACAACTCAACCCGCTCGCTCGCCGCCCAGCTCTCGCCAGCTGTGCTGTACGAACTCGGCTTGCGAGCGGCGATCGAATGGCTCGCCGAGGAGATAGAACGCAACTACGGGCTCAAGGTCACCGTGGTGGGCGACGAACCGCTCAAGCCTCTCGCACCCGAGATCAGCTCTATTCTTTATAGGGCCATCCGCGAACTGCTGATCAACGCGGCCAAGCACGCGCAGACGAACGCCGCAACCGTCCGCTTGGGCCGCCAAGACCGCAACGTGCTCATCAGCGTGTCGGATGCCGGGATCGGGTACGACGAGACCTCCCCGGTCGCATCGCCGAAACGGGGTCTGGGTCTCAGCAATATGCGCGAGCGCTTGTCTCTCATCGGCGGCAGTGTGAGTATGCAGTCTCGCCCGGGAACGGGAACCATCGCCGTGCTGAGTGCGCCGCTGGATGTCGAAGGAATCTCGGAAGCAAATCAATGACCATTCGGGTACTGCTCGTCGACGATCACCGCCTGGTCCGCGAAGCCCTACGTGACGCGCTCGCCAGGGTGTCCGACGTCGAAGTCGTCGGCGAGGCCGGCGATGCCGCTTCGGCGTTTCTGCAGATACGATCGTTGGCGCCGGATGTCATCGTGCTCGATATCGGGTTGCCCGACCTCAACGGCATGGAGGTGGCCGCCCGGGTGCGCGAGTCCGACAGCGTTGCCAAGATCGTCGTGCTCTCAGCCTACGCGGACAAACGCTTCGTGACTGAAATGCTGCGCGCGGGAGCGTCGGGTTATGTCACCAAATCCGCCGCAGGGACCGAGCTGGTCCGCGCCATTCGCGCCGTCGTCCTGGGGCAAGGTTATTTCTCGCCCGACATCGCGGGCACTCTCGTCTCGGTTGCGCGCGATCAGGCGCTCGCTCCTGAGAGTCCACGCCTCGCGCGCAGAGAGCGGGAGGTGCTGCGCCTGATCGCCGAGGGATTACGCTCACCCGCCATCGCGAAACATTTGCATATCGCGGTCGGCACGGTCGAGGCGCATCGGCGCAATATCATGCGCAAACTGGGATTGCGTAACGTCGCTGAGCTCACCAAGCACGCCATTCGGGAAGGGATCGTGACCCTGTAGGCGGCGTCAAACACTACCGTGTTCCTGGTAGCCCGGTATACGGCAGAAGTGGGATATTGCGCCCAGGCTCCCCCCATATACTCTGCGAAACGCAGCCACCGCTACATACTCCAGCACGAAGACGCTAGGGACATGAATTGTCGGAAATACACATAAAAAGGGCGGCACGCCAATCGGCAGACAAGCCGTCGGCACTCGCTGAGGTGGAGCAAGTTCTCGAAGCGACCCGCCGCCGGGTGCTGAACCTTCTATACGAGCGCGGCGAGATCGAGCGCAACACGCTCCATATGTTGCTGGCCCAGAAGTCCGAGTGCTGGCGGATTACCGGAATCGTCGAGCGTGAGACCGACTTTGTCATCACCGTCTCACTTCCCGGCGCGAGCCCGGAACTTTCGAACTTGACGGTCGAGCCGCGCGTGCTCCTCATTACCGATAAGCCCACAACCCGCACGCTTCCCGCGGCTGTTTACGGACGAGTCGACCTACCCATCGACTTACAATCCGAGGACGTGACAGCCTCGCTACATCGTGGCGCCTTGGTCGTCATCGCTCCGAAATCGCCGGTCTGACGGCGAGCTCACGCCGGGCGGCCGAACAACCCCCCGTCTATGCGCTCGTTTCTAGTTCGCGGAAGCTGCTAGCGGCGGTTCAGCTATCGACTCGCCCGATCTGGGTGAATACTCGCTAGAGCCGCTCGCGCACCAGCACGGCCATACGCTCACCGGTAGTCCCCGGCGGAAAGAACGCGACATAGCGGCCATCTTGATCCAGCAGGTACGTGACCGAAGCGTGCTCGATGAAATACGTGCTCGCTTTCGGAGGATAGACTTTGCGGAAATACTGCTTGTAAATTGTGGCGACGTGCCGTATCTCCGCTTCCGTCCCGCGTAGGGCAACCAGCCGCGAATCGAATGCCGCAACGTATTCCCGCAGGACTTTTGCAGTGTCACGCTGCGGATCGAGCGTGACGAACAGCGGCTGAACCTTCGCGCCATCGGGACCCAGTACGTGCATCAGGTGTGCCATCGAAGCCAGGTTGGCTGGGCACACGTCCGGGCAGAACGTATAGCCAAAATAGAGAATCACTACCTTGCCGCGGAAATCGGCAAGACTGCGGCGCCGGCCGTCAACGTCGGTCAGCGTGAACGGACCGCCGACTGCCGCGGTCCCTGACATCAAGTCACGCATCATGCGCGCGGCTTCGCCCGGCGGCGGATCGCCGGCTGCATCAACGTTCGATCCCGTGAGGACTGATGCTCCGATCAGAGCAAGCGCGGCCAGTGCGCCCGGCACGATGCGCAGTCGATACATCACGCGCCGAACGTGTATTCGGTCCCGGTCGTGGAGGTGATCAAGCGATCGGGCATCTGTTCGCGTGTGACCTGAACAAATGTGGGTCCCGAACAATGCATGGGAATAATGACGTCGGGGTCGAGCTGCTTGAGCTCTGCCACCGTCTTGCGCACATAGTCATCATCGGCCGCAAACAAATGGAACCCGCCCACCACTGCGTGGACCTTCGAAACGCCGGAGACATCGATCGCCTGGCGTACGGTATTCACGATTCCGGCATGCCCGCAGGACGAAATGACTACTAACCCGCGGTCCTTCACGTTGAAACAGGTAGCATGCTCATCCCAGTGCTGATCGGGGACGAACTTCCCTTCGGCCTTGGCATCGAGCATCGGCATGTCGCAGCCGAGCCCGTCGGTCTTATGGTATTCGACAGTCGTATTCGGCAGCACGCGCTCGAACGTCCGCCGCTCGATGTGGCCGGTCGAGAACGCGTGGCCCTCGATGACTCGGGGTTGCTCGCACTTCACGATTCGCACTCGCAGGGCCTCGAGCTCCCTATGATCGAGCACGCCCCAATCGGCGAAATGTCCGGGTGCCCCAATTACGGCCTTGCGATTGCAGAAGTTGTCCTCCCCACCGACGTAGAGCGTCAGCTCGGAGGGAAGCTTGTCGCGGTCGCTTTGCAAAAATCCGATGAGGCCGCCGAAATGGTCGAAATGGCCATGGCTCAGAATCATGGCGTGAACCTTTGTGAGGTCAATGCCCATGATCTCCATGTTGTTGAGCAACGCCTCCGGTGTATAACCATAATCAAGCAGGAGGTTGCGCGTGTCGTTGCCGACACGCGATTCCAACGCGAGCGCCAACCCCCACTCGTTGTGCAACGCCTTGCGGTAGTTCGTCGTCGAGATGAACGACGCGCGTTTCACTTTGACCCACTTCGAGCTGCCGGCACGCGGCGTGTCATAGCTGCTGTCAGTGAGCACCCTGATCACGAGCGTGTCCACGGTGGGAACGGCGGCGAGCTTCGGCGACTGAGCCGAAGTGATTCGCGGAAGGCCACACGCTGCGATGACAGCCGCGGACCCCACGACGAAACGGCGCCGCGATGGGATGTGCATACCTCCACCCCCTATGATTGGTCAGAGAAAATAAATTGTAGTCCTCTAGATGCAGGCCGGCGAGCGCTCGATCAGCGACAATGATGCGCGAGAACCGACTCGAAAGCGCAGTCCCGGGCACCCTGGTGGGTGCAGCCTGCTCTCTATAAAGTGGAGCGTTTATGTCGGTAGCCTATGTCCATTCCTACCAACGACGCCTAAAGTGCCTGTCCCCCTCAGGAGCGGGAAAATCGATGCGGGCAAGGCAGACCGCGCTCGGACTCAGACTTGTCGGGTTTTGATCGCAGATTGCGATAGAGGTACAAAGGGACTCGCGCGCAACCTCGTCAGCGGTCACATTGCTCACTGCCGAGGCCAATTGACATACCGACAACGCGGGGCGTACAACCTCTGTAAAACTAGACTGGAGAAGGATTCATGGGATTAAGTCTGCGGAATGCTGTTTTGGTGATTGCGGTGGGTTTCATCGGCCAAGTCTTTGCAGTCGCTGCCGATGCGCCTCCTATTCAATCCGCGAAAGATGTCAAATGGGGCGCCCCGCCGCCGGTGTTTCCACCAGGCGCCAAGTTTGCGGTGATCGCCGGCAACCCAGCGGAAACGGGTCTGATCACCGTACGCTTCGAGATGCCTGCGGGCTATGTCATTGCCCCGCATTTCCATCCGACCGATGAACATATCACGGTGTTGAAGGGAACCTTTGCGATCGGGATGGGCGATACGATCGACAAGACTCACGCCGTGACGCTCTCGCCGGGGGGTTATGCCGTCGCAATGGCAAACATGCATCACTACGCGTTCACCACGACCGGCGCGACGATTCAGGTACACATGCAAGGGCCGTTCGCCATTACCTACGTAAATCCGGCCGATGACCCGAGCAAGAAGCACGCGCAATGATGATCCCCGGATAGACGACGAGAAGATCTGGTCGCTCGTACGCTTGAGGTCAGCGACTATCGCTTGATCTGTTGCAGCTCCCGTCGTACAGACTGGCTTGTGCAGACCGGCGCCCTAGCTTCAGAACGCAATCAAGTGCGTCCTACGGGCGCGCAGCGTGCTTAGGGTGCGTGCAATACTCGTGAAAGACAATAAATCCGCTGCCGAATGGCTGAATCGTAAGGATGGAGTCTCCGGTTGTGCGATCCGACGAGTAGACAGTTATATCTACTGCTTGGAGCCGAATAGCCCGCTTTCCGAGTGGCAGCGCCTCGCCTGAAAGCTGCGCCATTCACTGGCGGCTTCGCGAAAGTCGCTACCGCCGACTCCGGCCAATAAGAGCCGCTTACACCGCAATTTCAACTTACCGGCCACTGACTTTACAAGTAATTCGTACAGCGTTCGAGACCATAGGGCGCGATTTGACTGACGTGTATGCTGTAGGGGATATGATTGTCACATTTGTGCTGGGTACGTTCTCAGAGACCTTCTCAGCTTGCACGACAAGGAATAAGACCTGGGACCAAACGCTGTGATGCAACCCTCGCGCGCTGTATTTCTCAGCTACGCCTCTGAGGATGCAGATGCAGCGCAGAGGATTTTCGAGGCATTGAGCGCCGCCGGCATCGAGGTCTGGTTCGACAAGAGCCAGCTTCGCGGCGGGGATGCGTGGGACCAGTCGATCCGCAGGCAGATCAAGACTTGCGCCCTGTTCCTCCCGATCATCTCGCACACCACGCACGATCGCCGCGAGGGCTATTTTCGTCTCGAATGGAAGCTGGCAATTGACCGATGTCACCTTATGGATGCGAACCTGGCCTTCCTGCTGCCGGTCGTCATCGATGACACGCGGGACGATGATGAACGGGTGCCGGAGCGGTTTCGGGAAGTGCAATGGACGCGCCTGCCCGGCGGCAATACGCCACCCGCTTTCGTCGAGCGCGTGCTGCGGCTCCTGTCTGGCGACGCCTCGAATGCAATCCGGACAGCTAGTTCCCGGATACTACCCAGCGGAAGCCGCCCCCCGACGTCATGGAGTCCGAAGCGCGTCCTACCGGTAGCCGTCGCCTTTAGCATCTTGGCGGCGATGACCGCCTACTTCGCCATGCACAAGACCTGGACTTCGAAGCCGCCGGCACCGGCACACATGACTTCGACTGCAGCAGCAGCCTCTATCGCGGTCCTGCCGCTCGCGAACGAAAGTGGGGAGACGAGTCAGCAGTACTTCTCAGACGGGATCTCGGAGGATCTGATCACCGCGCTCTCGCAATTCCCGGGGCTGAAGGTGATCGGACGCACGTCAGCATTTTTGTTCAGAGACTCCGAAGGAGGACAGCCGCAGCATTGGGGCGAAGCTCGGAGTGGCGCATCTGCTCGAGGGCAGCGTGCGGCGCTCGGGGGATATTGTGCGGGTGAGCGCCGAGCTCATCGACACCGCTGACGGGAGCACGCAGTGGTCGGAGCGCTACGACCGGCCGTACAAGGATCTTTTCGCGTTGCAGGATGAGATCACGCGTGCGGTGGCGGGGGCTTTAAAGACAAAACTTCTGCCGGGTGAGCATGCAGCGGCGCAGAGCGAGCAGCCCCCGAGCGGGAACCTGGAGGCCTACAACGCACTGCTACAGGGCCGGTTCTTTATATCCCGCGGTACGGAAGCCGATGATCGCAAGGCGATCGATTTCTTCGCACAGGCCACGCAGCTCGATCCGCGGTATGCGCTCGCCTGGAGCGAGCTAGCGCATGCCTGGATCTCCCTCAGTGGAGACTTCCTCGAAGGTGCAGCGGCGCAGGAGGCGTACGCGAAGGCACGTGAGGCAGCCGACCGTGCGCTCGCCCTCTCACCCGACCTTGCGGCCGCGCACAATGCCCGGGGTGATCTGCTTCAGATCGTCGACTTCGATTGGCGCGGAGCGGAAGCAGAGTATCGGCGCGCGCTGGAGCTTGCGCCCAATGACGCCCAGGCGAAGCTTCAATCTTGGGAGTGCCGCTCGCTTCGTTCGGTGAACTGGATCAGGCGATCGAGCGCACGCGGAAGGCGCTCTTGACGGAGCCGCTGCGGGCCTGGGGGCACAAGGCACTCGCCACGTATCTCTTGGGACTTAACCGCCTCGACGACGCCGAGCGAGCGATCAACAAGGCCATCGAGCTGCAGCCTGCTTCGGAGCCTTTCCGATCATGGCTGACGATCATCGAGATTCAGCGCGGTAACGCGCCGGCAGCGCTAGAGGCCGCGCAGCAGGAGCCTCCCGGAATATTTCGTGACATGTCGTTCGCCTTCGCACGGCAGATCGGTGGCGACCGAAACGCGGCCGATACCGCGCTTCAGGACGCTGATCGAGAAGCAGGCGAACAACTCTGCCTACCAGATCGCGGAAGTCTACGCGCTTACGCGACGACGCGAAGGCAACCTTCGAGTGGCTCGATAGGGCCTGGACTAACCGGGACGGGGGCATCCAGTACCTTCTCTTCGACCCCTTCATCCTGCGTTATAAGGACGATCCGCGCTTTGCTGCGTTCTGCCGCAAGGTCGGGCTGCCGGTGCCGGGAGAGGCGGCGGCGTACAAGTCCACCTGAACCGGTGCTTCGGCGGACGTCCGCTGCTTGGGCTCTCAACGGCGGGTCTTGAGAATGGCGGACGGCGGCAACGGGGTCGAGATCGGCGCTAAGAGATCGATAGTTGGAAACCAGTATGAATGTCAGGCGCGAGTGGGTGCCAATTGCATTGGAGGCGGCTGCCTTCGTAACCTCCGGCAACTCATCTTGCGGGCAGGGTAGCCGAGTAGAGGCCGTATTCTGGGCTGACTATTGTGAGGTGATGTACCCGATTTTCAGATCGTATTCGCTGTCCCGCAGCAACTGGAGCAATTGGCTGACCTGCTCATAGCGTGCCGTCTTCGACGCGCGGAGCGTGACGTGCGTGTGCGCCGGGATGCGCAGTTCTGATCGCATGAGTGGGACGATTTCGGTACAGGGTGCCGTTCGGTCCACGTCCTTATAGTGCACATGACAAAGCCCGTTTTCACCTGCCTCTTGGTCCATCGTCACGAGTACCGTTGATGCCTCAGTACAGAGAGCGTTCCTTGGATCGAGGCATGCGGTTGAAAATACCGAGCACGCAGGCCGCGAGGCTTCGAGATCCTTTCATGGCTTCAGTGTCACGACGTGCGGCTGCCACCGATGCGGAAGCAGTTCTTCGAGTCGGCTGGCAGGCTGAGTCGGTAAGCGCTCGAGCACGTCCTTGAGGTAGCGATACGGATCGTGTCCGTTGAGCTTCGCGGACTGGATCAGGCTCATGATGTTGGCGGCGCGCTGTCCAGCACGCAAGCGATCCCGCAAAGAGCCAGTTGGATCTGCCCAGGGCCACCGGCCGTATTCGGTTCTCGATGTGATTGTTGTCGATCGGCAGATCGCCATCGTCGAGATAGCGGGTCAGCGCCGCCCAGCGTCCCAGGCTGTAATCGATCGCTTTTCTTGTGGCGGAGCCATCCGGCACCTGGCCGCGTTGTCGAGTGAGCCATTGCCGCAGGGCTTCCGCGGCGGGCTTGGATCTTTGCTGACGCAGTAGTCGTCGGCCATCGGCATCAAGCTTCAGCTCGCGACCCTCGCGTTCGATCTCGTACAGTGCCGCAAAGTACCTCAGGCCCTCTTCAGCGATCTCGCTGCGGTGGTTCGCGTACAGATCATGGAGCTTGCGCCGCGCATGGGCCATGCAGCCCACTTCGATGATGCCGCGATTGAAGAGGGCTTTGTAGCCGGCGTAGTCGTCGCAGACGAGCTTGCCGGTCCAGTCACCCAAGAACGCCTGCGCATGCGCGCCACCGCGGCCGTCCGCGAAGTCGTAGATGACGGTCTGCAAGTCGTCGTATTCGCTCGAGCTGTAGCTCCAGAGATACGCCCGATGCGTGCGGCCGAGGCCGGGCTTTAGCATCGGCACCGGCGTTTCGTCCGCATGCAGCACCGGGCGCGTCAGCAGCTGGCTCCTTCATGGCCTCGACCAGAGGCTGCAGCCTAACGCCGCATGCGCCCACCCACTCTGCCAGCGTCGAGCGCGACAGCGCGAGCCCGGCGCGCTCAAAGATGCTTTCCTGGCGGTACAGCGGCGCATGATCTAAGTATTTCGCCACCAGCACCTGCGCGAGGAGTCCCGCAGTCGGGATACCCTTGTCGATGACGTGCGGCGGCACCGGCTCCTGGATCAGCCGCTCGCACCGGCGGCATACCCACTTGCCACGGATGTGTTTCTCGACCGTCGAACACGCCGGGCGTGTAGTCGAGCTTCTCGCTCACATCCTCGCCGATGCGCTCCAGGCTGCAGCCGCAGCTACAGTGGGTTTCCTCGGGTTCGTGTGGGATCTCTCGGCGCGGGAAGGATGCCGGCAGCGCTACGCGGCGCGGCTTGTCCTTCGGGTCGGCACGGACGGGAGTTCTTCAGCGCCTCGATCTCGAGGGCGATCGCCTCGATGTCCGCATCGATAGATTCATCCAGAAGCGAGCGCTGCACAACATCGAGCTGCTCGCTGTGCCGTCCGAAGCGGTAGCGCCTCAAGGTCGCCATCTCGTGCGTCAGCTGGTCGATCTTCAGCTGCTTGTGCTTGAGCTCCTGATCGCGATGGGCGAGCTGGTCGCGACTCGCGATAACTCGGTTTGAGCACTGAGTTCAGCATGTTGTTGCTGATCTGCGCATCGCGTTCGGCGAGCTCGGCGAGCAGCGTCGAGGTCAGATTCCGCAGTTGTTCTGCGTCCATCTGAGTCGATCTCGCGCGACAGCTCCATGGACTTCGATGCTGCCACATCTTCTGTCTTTTCAACATACTGCATGCGTTTATTTTATCTACAGCACGCGGATCTTCGCGCGTTCATCGAGCCGCTCCCACGGCAGCCCCACCACGATCGCTTGCAGTTGCTCGTGCGAGAGCGGCATGCCACGATCATGTCTCACACCGGCGCGGATGAAGCTGCCTTCGTAGAGTTTTCTCGCGCACAGCCACAGACCGAAGCCATCATGTACCAGAACCTTCATGCGGTTCGCGCGCTTGTTGATGAAGAGGTAGGCGTGATGCGCGCGCGCTTCGCCAAAGACATTCACCACCCGGGCCAGCGCCTTGTCGACGCCGGCGCGCATGTCGATCGGCTCCACCGCGAACCAGGCCGCATCGATCCGGATCACCTCATGAGCTCGCGCAACAGCAGCGCACACTCATGCCCTGCAGATGCCGGCCACTCCACGCTCACCGTGCCGCCTCGGCGCCTTACTTCGATTCGGATTACTCCCTCGGCGGGGTTAGATGGCAGCGATACCGGAACAAAGCTCTCGCTACTCTCGATTCTCGCGCTCGGCACCGTGGTCCGTATTGCAATCGGGTTCCTACTGCGCTCCGCCGCCTTCACCCAACGATGCAACATGGCCGCGTTGAGACCTCGAGCCAAAGCCACGGCCGCGATAGATACGCCGGCTTGCTGGCACGCACCCACCGCTTCGGCTTTAAACTGTGCACTATGAGTTCGTCGACGTCGACGGCCGGTGTCGACCAGCTGATCCATAGTATTCACGTGAACGCCTATCTCTTAAGTTAAGCGTATCTTTCCACCAACCCCGCCGTGCTTACAGGTGACTTGGGCGGACGCTTACCTGCCTTCGCGGCTTTCTTCTATTGCGCGCGAATCGCGAGACAGCTCTATGCAGAAATTGCCGCTATTGAATTCAATGTTAGCGCCGATTTACTGGCGAGATTCGACGCGTGGCACATGCGCGCAAGAGAAGAGTTAGGTGTTTTATTGGTGCTGTGGTTTGTCGCAATGGCGCTTGCGATCGCCCAACAGGCCAAAGCAGGCAAGTCGTCATTTGATGTCCTGGTGTATCGCCCATCGAGGCTTTTGGCAGTCGCGTTGGGATTGCCCGTCGCAGGCGCCTTGGTGGCTTGGGCATTTGATATGTTGCTACCCAGACTTTAACTGGAACGATCGGAATACCGCGTTCCAAAAAGCTGACACTGACCACCAGCGAATTGGAGTTGCGAAGAGACCAGCGCCCGATGGCTCGATTGATGTCGCTTTGCGGCCGGTAATATCACCTCAAGCAGAAGCAGATATAGGATTCAATCTAAATTATAGTTATCTACTATAATATATTGATTTCTATATGAATATATGGTGGGACGGCTGGGACTCGAACCCAGGACCAAAGCCTTAAAAGGGCCTTGCTCTACCAACTGAGCTACCGTCCCAAGGAGGCGCGAATGATAGCTGAATTCGCGCGGCCAGGCATGTCGAGGAGGGTTCCATCTCGCAGGAATCGAGTCGGCACCTGCGCGGTCAGGCAGTAGCGCGTGGGGTCGGGGACCGCCGCTTCTGCGAAGCCGAGCGCGCGCAGCCGGCACGCATCGCAGCGGCCGCAGGCGAGACCTTCGGGGCTCGCCTGATAGCACGACACCGTCATCGCATAATCCACGCCCAACTCGAGTCCCATGTGGATGATCTCCGCCTTGGACATATGGATCAGCGGCGCGTGTATCTTGAAGCGCGTGCCTTCGCTGCCGGCCTTGGTCGCGAGCTGGGCGAGCTGCTCGAAGGCCGCGATGAATTGCGGGCGGCAATCGGGATATCCCGAGTAATCGATGGCGTTCACGCCGACGAAGATGTCGACGGCCCCGAGAACCTCGGCCCAGCCGAGCGCGAGGGCGAGCATCAACGTATTGCGCGCGGGGACGTAGGTCACCGGAATACCCGAAGTCGGCGATTCCGGCACGGGCACCTTCGGATCGGTCAGCGCCGACCCTCCGATACCTGCGAGATCGACGCGTCATGACCCGGTGCTCACGCGCACCGAGCGCGGCGGCGAGCCGCTTCGCCGCGGCGAGTTCCGCGTTGTGACGCTGGCCGTAATTGACGCTAAGCGCGTAACTCTCGAAACCGCGGCCGCGCGCGATGGCGAGCGTGGTGGCGGAATCGAGGCCGCCGGACAGTAACACTACGGCGGCTCTCATTACTTCCCCGGCACATCGCCCCACAAAATCTTGTGGAGCTGCAGTTGAAATCGCACCGGCAGCCGATCGGCCAGAATCCAGTCAGCCAGCATTGCTCCGGGCACTTGGGCGTAGCTCGGCGAGAACAGCACCTGACAGCGCTCGCTCAACGCATGCTCTTGCAGATACGCCTTGCTCCAGTCGTAGTCTTCCCGCGAGCAGATGACGAACTTCACCTGATCGCGCGGCGTGAGCTGCGGGAAGTTCTCCACCAGATTGCGCGCGACCTCACCCGACCCCGGAGTCTTCACGTCGAGAACCCGCACCACCCGGGGATCGACCCGGGCGATGGACATCGCGCCGCTGGTCTCGAGCGACACCTTGAATCCGGCATCGCACAGCCGCTCGAGCAGCACCAGGCAATTTGGCTGGGCGAGCGGCTCGCCGCCCGTCACGCAGACATGGCTCGCATCGAACTTGCGAACCGTCTCGAGAATCGAGTCGAGGTCCTGCCAATCGCCGGCATGAAACGCGTACTCGGTGTCGCAGTACTGGCATCGCAAGGGGCAGCCGGTGAGGCGCACGAACACCGTGCGAAATCCTACCGAGTCGGCCTCACCCTGCAGCGAGTGGAAAATCTCGTTGATGCGCAGGCGCTCGCGTTTTGCTGCATCGACACTCAATGCTTCTCCGTCGCCATCTTCTCGAGGCGTGCCTGCGCCAGCTTCCCGGCGGGCGTGTCGCGATAGCTGGCGACCACCTGTGCCAGCGTGTCTTGTGCCTCCTGCCACTGTTTGAGCTCGTAGTAGCAATAGCCGACTTTCAGGAGGGCATCGGGTACCTTGCGAGATTGCGGATAGCGCGTGATCACGCGCTGGAAAGCCGCGAGCGCCTCGGG
This sequence comes from uncultured Gammaproteobacteria bacterium, assembly GCA_963766915.1. Classification (GTDB taxonomy): domain Bacteria; phylum Pseudomonadota; class Gammaproteobacteria; order Steroidobacterales; family Steroidobacteraceae; genus Bog-1198. The sequence goes on along the minus strand of CAVYCL010000020.1, from coordinate 148,309 downwards.
GAAGGACTTGTTGACGTAGTAAGCCTCGCCGAGCCAGTACTGAGCGTTATCCGCGAGCGAGCTCTCCGGATAGGTTGCGAGGAATTGCTGGAAGGCCGCGATCGCCGGGTCGAACTGGCTGTCCTTCAGAAGACCGAACGCCGCCTGGTAGGCCGCCGTATCGGTACCGGCCACCGTTGTCTGACCGCTACTCGCCGCTCCCCCGCCCACCGCTCCGGCTGCCGCGGCCGCGGCCGGCGCACCGGCGCCGCCCGCTCCCGCCGACGAGGCCGCACCGCCCGTCACCACACCGCTGCGCGCCTCGATCACCTTCAGGCGCTGATCGACGTCGGCGTACAGATCGCGCTGCCGCTTGCGGTCGGTGTCGAGCGTGTGATTCAGCTGGTCGATGTCGTTGTGCACGGCCCGCAAATCGGCGCGCAGCTCGCCCATTTGATTGGAAAGCTCGAGCAGGCTTCCGTTCGCGACGACCTTCTCGATTCGTGCAAGACGCGCATCGACATCGTTCAGCTTGATTTGGACAGGATCCTCCTCGGGCGGCGTCACACAACCGGCGACCGTCAGGAGTGCGAGGCAAGCGGCGGCGGCGAGAACTCTCGTCACGGCCCGTAGACCAGGTCCACCCGCCGGTTCTTCGTCCAAGCGGCCTCATCGTCGCCCTCTACCGCAGGACGCTCGGCGCCGAAGCTCACCGTGACGAGCTGATTCTCGGACGCTCCTTGCAACAGTAACGCGCGCCGCACAGCCTGCGCGCGCCGCTCGCCCAGTCCGATGTTGTACTCGCGCGTGCCGCGCTCGTCGGTGTTGCCCTCGAGTTTGAGCTTTGCGTTGGGATGCGCGGCGAGAAACTGCGCATTGCCCGAGATCACCGCGGCGAATTCCGGCCGAATGTCGGATTTGTCGAACTCGAAATAGATGACCCTGCCGACCGAGGCATTGGGGCCGCCGCCCGGGCCGCCGCCCGTCGTCGCCGCATCGCCGCCCAAGGGGCTCGTCGAGGTCGATCCCGCCTCTCCGCCGCTCGTGCCTCCGGCACCCGGAACCTGACTGCCCGCACTCGGCGGCTCGACGGTCGTGGCCTTTTTCGGGCAGCCAGCGAGAAGTGCCGCGGCGGCAAACAAGCAAGCGATCGATACGATTTTTTTCATTAAGTGTCCATCCGAGTGCTGACAGTGACCACGAGCGAAATCCCGCTCATTATGAACTTTGTTGCGCAATTCATCGACCTCAGAACGGCGACCAGGCGGGTTCCTGCACTTCCCCCTCGCTCGATTGCAAACGCTCCTGGACGCGGGCGTCGGGGGTGACGAGCGCGAGCACGCCGCGGCCGCGGTCGCGGCTCGCATAGATGATCATGGCTCCGTTCGGTGCATAGCTCGGCGACACATCGAACTGCCCCTTGGTGAGCACTTGCACGTCACCGTGACCCTTGAGGTCCATGACCGCGATGCGATATGCGCCCGCCTCTTGCGTCACGAAGGCCATCTGCGACTCATCCGGCGAGATGCGCGGTCTCGCGTTGTAATTGCCCTGGAACGTCAGGCGGCGCGGGTGATCGCCCGGCTGCAGTCCGACCTTGTAGATCTGCGGGCCGCCGGCGCGGTCCGACGTAAAATACAGGCTCTGGCCGTCTTTCGACCACTGCGGCTCGGTATCGATGGCAGGATCATCGGTGATGCGGATGAGCCCGTCGGTCGTCAGATCCATCACGTACACATCGAGGTTGCCGTCGCGGGTCGACAGCGTGAGGGCGAGCTTGCGCCCATCGGGTGACCAGGCTGGCGCCTGATTGACGCCCGCCTTGGCGGACACGACGTGCCGCTCGCCGGTCTTCAAGAACTGCACGTACACGGTCGATTGGCGATGCTCGAACGAGACATAGGCGAGACTCTGGCCGTCCGGTGACCACGCCGGCGACATGAGCGGCTCGTTCGACTGCATCACCACGTGCGGATTCTCGCCGTCCGCATCGGCGACGATCAGCCGGTAGCTGCGATTCGGCACCGCGCCCGACACCGACACATAGGCGATGCGCGTCGCGAAGGCACCGCGAATGCCGGTGATTTTGTCGAAGATCATATCGGCGATCTGATGACTCGCGAGCCGCAAGCCGGGGCGGTTCGCGCTGATCTGGAAGCCGAGCAGTCGCTGGTGATTCAGCACGTTGTAGAGCTCGAAGCTGATGTTGTAGCGATCGGAGCCCTGCGCCGTCATGAGCCCGACGACCACGTAGTCGTTGCCGAGCCGCCGCCAGTCATCGTAGGTGATGTTGGCGCCCGTATGCGGCTGTTCCACCATGTCTTTGCGGTCCATGGCTTTGAAGCGCCCGCTGCGCGAGAGGTCGTTGCTCACGACTTGAGCGACGTCGACATCTGCGGTCCCTGCATCCGCGAACGGCACGATGGCGATGGGGACGGCATTGTCTTGCCCGCGGGTCACCTCCACCACGAAGTCGGCGGAGCTCTTCTGAGCGAGCCCGAGGCAGACGATCAAGATCAGCACTGAGCAGAGTTTATTCATCGGGTTTGAACCTGAACGCGAAATTTCGCTGGAAAAGGGCCGGATCCGGGGGATCGGGTAGCGGCGAGGCGCGATATACCGCGTTCTCAATGGATTGCTTAACCGCGGCATCGCCGTTGCACTGAGTGACCCGTGCGCCGGTCACCTCCCCGCCCGGTATCTGCGTGACTTCGACCAGGCAATCGACCCCGACCCGCGCCGAGGGGGGTTTGATCCAAGCCTTCTGGATACGCGCCTGGAGACTCGCCTTGTAGCGATCCGCGAGCGGTCCCGCCTGGACGGCGGCGATGTGCTCTTCGTCCGCCATTTGGCGCCGCAGCTCCTCGACCCGAGCCCGTTCCTCGGCGGCCTTTGCCGCGGCAGCCGCCTTGGCCTCTGCCGCAGCCTTGGCCTCCGCAGCTGCCTTAGCTTCCGCGGCCACTTTCGCCTCCGCCGCCGCCTTGGCCTCTGCCGCCGCCTTCGCTTCGGCGGCTGCCTTGGCATCGGCCTGCCGCTTGGCGTCCTCGGCAGCCTTCACTTGGGCCTGGTGCTTGGACACTTGTTCCGCTCGTGCGGCAGCGGCCGCCTGGGTGGCCGCCACCGCTTGCGCTTCCTTGGTCGCCTCGGCTTGCTTCGCGAGCTTCGCCTCCTTGGCCTGCTCGGATGCTTTCGCCGCCTTCGCTGCGTTCGCTGCCTGCACCGCCTCCTCCTCGCGTTCCGCCCTCGCGGCCGAAGCCTGCTGCAAGGCTTGCGCATCGGCCGCGGCCTTGGCGGCGGCCTGTGCCTCGGCCGCCGCGCGCACCTGCTCCGCGGCGCGAGCGGCCTCGTCGGCTTTCGCGCGTTGCGCGGCGCGCAGCACCTGCGAGTCGACGATGGTTGCGTTGACGGGTGCGGATTGCATGCTCAGGGGCGATGGCGTGTGCGCCAGGGTGAGCAACACCAATGCCAGCGCCACCGCGCCATGCAACAGCACCGAGTAAATGACCGGGGCCGAATTTTCGCGGACAAAGCTCGCCATCAGTGCGCGCTTCCCGCCGGGCGCGGCACCGGCGGCCGCTCGGGATCGGTCAGCAAGCCCACCTTCTCGGCGCCCGCGCGCTGCAGGAGCACCATGGCGTGCGCCACCGTACCGTAGGGAACCGTCGTGTCGGCCCGGATCAGCACCGGGGTCTCTCGATCCCGCCGCAGCAGTGCCGACGTGCGCGAGACCACCGTGGCCTCGTCGGCGGGCTGGTCCGGATTAGGACCGAAATTGACATACAGACGGCCGCGGGCATCCACCGTCACGATGAGGGGCTCGTGCTTTTGCAGAAATGCCGGATCGATGGGCTTTGCGCCGGCGTTCGGCAGATCCACCTTGACGCCTTCCTTGAGCAACGGCGCCGTGATCATGAATATGATGAGGAGCACCAGCATCACGTCGATGTACGGAACGACGTTGATCTCTCCCATGAGTTTACGACGACGGAGCGGTGCCGGCATTCGTTATGCGACGTGCGCGCGCGCCGAGCCGTGGCGCTGCAGAATGGTGGAGAACTCCTCGACAAAGGTGTCGAAGCGAAGTTCCAGGCGGCTCACCTGGTCGGCGAACCGGTTATACGCGATGACGGCGGGTATGGCTGCGAACAATCCGATCGCCGTGGTGATGAGCGCTTCGGCGATGCCCGGGGCGACCGCCGACAGCGTCGCTTGCTGCACGTTGCCGAGGTTGTGGAAGGCCGACATGATGCCCCAGACCGTGCCGAAGAGACCCACATAGGGGCTGGTCGAGCCCACGGTCGCGAGCGTCGCGAGATTGCGCTCCAGCCGATCCATCTCACGCATCTGCGCGACCCGCATCCCGCGCCGCGACCCCTCGAGGAGCAGATCCGCAGCGGTGCCCAGCTGGCGCAAGCGGCTGAACTCGCCGAAACCCGACTCGAAGATACTTTGTAAGCCCGTGCCCGCCCGGCCCTTGGTCTCGATGTTCCGATACAGGGCCGCGAGATCGCCGCCCGACCAGAACTGATTCTCGAACTGATCCGCCGTGCGCCTGCAATTCGAGATCACGCGGCCCTTGCGGAAGATGATCGCCCACGACATGACCGAGGCGAGCAGCAGCAGGACAACCACCGCCTGCACGATCGGACTTGCATCGAGCACCATCGACCAGACCGACAAATCATTGGGCATCGCGCCACTCCGTGAATAGATCCTTGGGGATAGCGCGCGGCCGGAGCGTGGCCGAATCCAGGCAGGCGCAGCGCACGGCGGCGTCGACGAGTCGTACCTCGCCCCGCCCTATCGATTGCTTGAACTCGATTGTCGCACCGGTCAACTTCGCAAGCTCCGCAGTGACGAGAACTTCATCATCGAGCTTCGCCGGCCGCAGGAAATCCACGGTGATGCTGACCACCACGAACTGCAGCCCACGCTCGGCTCGGAGCCGCGGCTGGTCGACGCCCAGGGCGCGCAGCCATTCGCTGCGGCCGCGCTCGAGAAACTTGAGGTAATTCGCGTAGTACACGACGCCGCCCGCGTCGGTGTCCTCCCAATAGACGCGCACGCGGTGCTCATAGCGGGGCTTGTAGGACACATCCGAGCTCACCGGCATCTAGGTTGGATCCCGAAACAGCGGCAGGCTGAGATCTCGCTCGATGACCGGCGCCTTGAGCCCGAAGTGGGCGTAGGCGTTGCGCGTGGCGACTCGGCCCCGCGCCGTGCGCATCAGAAACCCCTGCTGGATGAGAAACGGCTCGATCACATCCTCGATCGTGCCGCGCTCTTCGCTCATCGCGGCCGCGAGACTGTCGACACCCACCGGACCGCCCTCGAACTTCTCGATGACCGTCAGCAGGAGCTTCCGGTCCAGCATGTCGAACCCCTGCGGATCGACCTCGAGCATATCGAGCGCGGCGAGTGCCACCTCGGCGCTGATGAGTCCGGCGGCCTTGACCTCGGCGAAGTCGCGGACCCGGCGCAGCAGCCGGTTGGCGATGCGCGGCGTGCCGCGCGAGCGCTCCGCGATGCGCACCGCGCCCTCGGGCAACAGATTGAGCTTCAGGATCGAGGCACTGCGGGCCACGATCTTGATCAACTCCTCCGTGGAATAGAACTCGAGCCGCTGCACGATGCCGAAGCGATCGCGCAACGGCGAGGTCAGAAGTCCCGCCCGCGTCGTGGCGCCGACCAAGGTGAAGGGCGGCAGATCGAGCTTGATGGAGCGCGCGCCCGGGCCCTCGCCGATCATCAGATCGAGCTGCGAGTCCTCCATGGCCGGGTACAGGACCTCCTCCACCAGCGGGCTCAAGCGGTGGATCTCGTCGACGAACAGCACGTCGCGCGGCTCGAGATTGGTGAGCAGCGCCGCCAGATCTCCCGGACGCTCCAGGATGGGTCCGGAGGTCTGGCGCAGATTCACCTTGAGCTCGTTCGCGATGATGTGCGCGAGGGTCGTCTTGCCGAGTCCCGGCGGCCCGAAGATGAGCACATGGTCGAGGGCCTCGCCGCGCATGCGCGCCGCCTGGATGAAGATATCCATCTGCGCCGTGACCTTCGGCTGCCCTACGTATTCCGCGAGACTCTTGGGGCGTACCGCGCGCTCGATGACTTCTTCTTCGCCTTTGCCGGCCGAGCTGATGATGCGGTCCTGTTCGATGCCCATGGCTTGAGTTTAAGGCTTGGCCGCTGCTTTGAGCGCGCGGCGGATGATTTCCGTGGTCGAAAGACCCGGCTCATCGGCGGCCTTCAAGAGACGTGTCACTTCGGAAGGCTTGTAGCCGAGCGCCACCAGCGCGGCAAAGGCCTCGCCCTGCGGGCTCGAGACCGCCGGACTCAAGGCATTACCCTCGCGGGCGGTCGGTGCCGCGAATTTCTGCACGCTGTCGCGCATTTCGATGATCACCCGCTCCGCGGTCTTGCGGCCGATGCCGGGAATGCGCGTCAGCATGGCGATGTCCTCGGCCTCGATGATGCGCAGGAAATCCTCGACGCTCGCTCCCGACAAGATGCCCAACGCGATTTTCGGACCCACCCCGGAGACCTTGAGAAGCCCCCGGAACAGTCGCCGCTCGCTCTCCGTGCCGAAGCCGAACAGCACGTGCGCGTCCTCGCGCACGACCAAGTGCGTGAACAGCGCAACGGGCTCGCCGGCTGCCGGCAAACCATAGAAGGTCGACATCGGCGCCTCGAGCTCGTATCCGACACCGTTCACGTCCACCATCAGGGACGGCGGAAGCTTCAATGCGAGACGGCCCTTCAGGAAACCGATCACCCGCGCCTCGCCAGCTCGAGCGAGGCACGCATCTGCCCGCGAAGGGCGTGACAGACCGCGGCGGCCAGCGCATCCGCCGCGTCGGCGGCGACCGGCCCGTCGAGGCGCAGGATACTGCGCATCATGAGCTGCACCTGGGCCTTCTCGGCGCCGCCGGTGCCGACGACCGCGAGCTTGATCTGGCGTGTCGCGTACTCGAAAACTTCCGCGTTCGATTCCGCCGCGCCGCAGATCGCGGCGCCGCGCGCCTGGCCGAGCTTGAGCGCGCTATCGGGGTTGCGGTTCACGAACACCCGCTCGATGGCGATCTGGTGCGGCCGGTACTGGGCGACGACGGTGCGCACGCAGCTGAAAATCTCCCAAAGGCGCGCGGCGAAGTCGCCCTGCGAGGTTCGGATCACCCCGCTCGCCACGTAGGTCAATCGCGGACCGGCCGCGTCCAGGACGCCGAAGCCGGTACATTGCGAGCCGGGGTCGATGCCGAGCACCCGCACCACCGGGAGCTCAGGCGCCAAACGCCGCGCCCGCCGCCACGCGAATGAGGGTCGTCATGGAAGTTGACATGGCCGGTATGATACCGGCATTGGCCGGCTAAACCCACCGACCGCAGGCCGCGAAAGGTAGATGGAAACCACCGCCCCAGTCCGCACCGCGAGCGCGGCGCTCGAACCTCGGATCGCCGCGTTGCTGCAGCTCGATGTGTCACCCGACATGGAGCTGCGCCGACGCGCCGCGCTCGAGGTCGCCGAGATCGTGCGCACGCTCGACGCGGACGACGACGTGGTGCTCGCATCGATCCTGCAGCCCTTGCTCGAGGCCGGGGTGATCGATCGCGAAGCGGCGTCGACGCGCCACGGGGCCGAAGCCACGCGCCTGGCGCGCGCCTTGAGCGAGCTCGGCGAATTCGGTCTACCGGCCGACTGGACGCCGGAGCGCGGGCTCGAGCCGCTGCAGGCCGAGGCGCTGCGCAAGATGCTGGTCGCCGTCATCGGCGATGTGCGACTGGTGGTGGTCAAGCTCGCCGAACAATTGCAGCGCATGCGCCGCGCCAAGACGCTCGACAGCGCCGAGAAACGCAAGCTCGCCATCGTGACGCGCGAGGTCTACGCCCCGCTCGCCAACCGTCTGGGCGTGTGGCAGGTGAAATGGGAGCTCGAGGATCTCGCGTTCCGCTACCTGCAGCCCGCCGAGTATCAGCACATCGCCGCGGCGCTCAAGGTGCGCCGCACCGAGCGCGAGCAGTACATCGAGGAGCTCAAGAGCCAGCTCGAGCGGGAGTTGCGGGCGGCGGGCATCGAGGCGCGGATCGATGGCCGGCCGAAGCACATCTACAGCATCTGGCGCAAAATGCAGGCGAAAAAGCTCGCGTTCGAGGAGATCATGGATATCCGCGCCGCGCGCGTGCTGGTCGACACCGTGGCCGAATGCTATGCCGCGCTCGGCATCGTGCATTCGCAATGGCAGTTCATTCCGGGCGAGTTCGACGATTACATCGCGACGCCCAAACACAACTTCTATCGCTCCATTCATACGGCCGTGCTCGGCCCGGGCGGCCAGGCGGTCGAGATCCAGATCCGCACGCACGAGATGCACGCGCACTCCGAGCGCGGCGTGGCGGCTCACTGGCGCTACAAGGAGGGCGGCCGGAGCGACCAGGCGTACGAGCGCAAGATCAACCAGCTGCGCGCGCTCCTCACCCCCGACGAGAAGGACTCGACGCATGACTTTCTCGACCGCATGCGGGTCGAGCTTTTTCAGGACCGTATCTACGTGCTTTCGCCGAAAGGCGAGATCGTCGACGTGCCGGTGGGCGGTACGCCCTTGGACTTCGCCTATCAGGTGCACACCGATTTGGGTCACCGCACGCGCGGCGCCAAGGTCAATGGGCGCATGGTGCCGCTCGACTATGAGCTCAAGAACAGCGAGACCGTGGAGATCATCACCGGCAAGGCGGCGCATCCCTCGCGCGACTGGCTCTCGCCGCAATCGGGCTTTCTCGCGAGCCCGCGACATCGCAACAAGGTCCGTGCGTGGTTTCGCAAACAGGAAGCATCGCAGAACAAAGTCGAGGGACGTGCGATGCTCGATCGCGAAATCCAGCGCCTGGGGGTCAACACGCCCTCGATGCCGGAGCTTCTGGCCGAGCTCAAGATCGAGAGCGCCGAGGAGTTGCACGAGGCCTTGGGTCTAGGCGAGGTCAACACCGCCCAAGTCGCAGCGGCGATCCAGCGGCTATTCGCCCGGGCCGCGCGCACCGAGGAGCCGGTCAAGGCCCGACCTGCCGCGCCGCGCGAGCCCGAGCTCGAGGTCCAGGGCGTCGGCGATCTGCTCGCGACCTACGCCCGCTGCTGCAAGCCGGTGCCCCCGGAGGCGATCGTCGGCTACATCACCGTCGGGCGAGGCGTCACCATTCACACTCAGTCCTGCTTGAATCTCGCCCGGCTCGCGGCGAAAGCGCCGGCGCGGATCTTGCCGGTCGGCTGGGGCACCGCGGGCGCCGAGTTCCCCGTCGACCTCGAGGTCGAGGCCTTCGATCGCCGTGGGCTGGTACGCGATGTGAGCGCGGCGCTCGCGGACGAGAAAATCAGCATTCGCAGCATGACCACGACGACCGATGCGCGCGATCACCTGGCGCGCATGAAAATCGCGATCGACATCACCGGCCTGCCGCAGCTCTCGCGGGTGCTCGCGCGCATCGCCCAGCTGCCCAACGTGGTTAGTGCGCGGCGCAAGAAATGAGCGCCCGCCGCATCCGGGCCGGGTGCCTACACGAAACCCGAAGCTTCAGCGATTGATGGCGTCGATCGCGCGCTTGTCCGCCGCGAGTGCGGCCTCGTGAACGGCCTCGGACAAGGTCGGATGCGCGTGGATAGTGCGCTGCAGGTCTTCGGTGCTCGCCGAGTATTCCATGGCGAGCACCGCTTCGGCGATGAGCTCGCCGGCCATCGGTCCCACGATGTGCACGCCCAAGATCTCGTCGTCGTCCTGTGGCGGCCACGATCTTCGCCATGCCTTGCGCGGCTTCCATGGCGCGGGCGCGCCCGCTCGCGGCGAAAGGAAACGCGCCGACCTTGTAGGGACGCCCGCTCGCCTTGACCTGTTCTTCCGTGAGGCCCACCCAGGCAATTTCCGGCGCGGTGTAGATCACGGAGGGGATCGACCTTGTAGTTCACTTCACCGTAGCGGCCGGCGATCAGGTCGGCGACCATGATGCCCTCTTCCTTGCCCTTGTGAGCGAGCATCGGACCGCGAACGACGTCGCCCACCGCCCAGACATTGGCCGCCGAGGTACGGCAATGCTCGTCCACTTGAATGAACCCGCGGGCATCGAGCTCCACCCCGGTGCCCTCGGCCAAGAGGTCCTGAGTGAAGGGGCGCCGCCCGACGGCGACGATCAGCTTGTCCACTTGCAGCGCATGCTCGCCCTGCGCATTCGAATAGACCACATCGACCGCAGAGCCCGAGACCGTCGCGCGGGTGACTTTTGCGCCGAGCTTGATGTCGAGGCCCTGCTTCTTGAAATGGCGTTGCGCTTCCCGGGCGATGGTCTGATCCACCATCGGCAACAGATCCGGCAGGGCTTCGAGGACGGTCACTTCGCTCCCGAGGCGGGACCAGACGCTGCCGAGCTCCAGGCCGATGACGCCCGCTCCGATGACGCCGAGCCGCCTGGGCACGGCGTCGAATTCGAGGGCATTCCAAGAGTCGACGATGTACTTGCCGTCGTGCGGAGCGGCGGCCAAACGGATCGGTGTCGACCCCGAAGCGAGCACCACATGCTTCGCCTGCAAGGTCTTTTGCGAGCCGTCGGGCGCGGTCACTTGCACGCTGTTGCCCGGCAACAGCCGCCCGTGACCCTGGATGCCGACCGCACCGGCCGACTTCAAGAGCGAGGCGATGCCGTTGGTCATGGTCTTGACGATGGTCGCGCGGCGCTTCTGCATCTGCGCGAGATCGAGCTTGATGTCGCCGATTTTGATGCCGTGCTGCGCGAACTCGTGCTTCGCGCGATGATAGAGCTCGCTCGACTCGAGCAGCGCTTTCGAGGGAATACACCCGGCGTTGAGACAGGTGCCGCCAAAGGCATAGCTGCCGTCGGTATTCTTCCACTCGTCCACGCAGGCCACCGTCAGCTTGTTCTGGCCGGCACGAATCGCCGCGGGATACCCCGCGGGGCCCGCTCCGATCACGATCACATCGTAGCTGTCGCTCATATGCCGAGCACCATGCGCGCCGGATCCTCGAGGCATTGCTTGACCGTGACCAGGAACTGCACCGCGTCGCGGCCGTCGATGATCCGATGGTCGTAGGTGAGCGCGATGTACATCATCGGACGGATCACGACCTGGCCGTCGACGGCCACCGGGCGCTCCTGGATCTTGTGCATGCCGAGAATCGCGCTTTGCGGCGAATTGACGATGGGCGTCGACAGGAGCGATCCGAACACGCCGCCGTTGGTGATGGTGAAGGTGCCGCCGGTGAGCTCTTCCATGGTGATGCTGCCCGCGCGCGCGCGTGCCGCGTAATTGCCGATCGACTTCTCGATCTCGGCGAAGCTCAACTGATCCGCGTCGCGCAGAATCGGCACGATCAATCCGCGGTCGGTGGAAACGGCGACGCCGATGTCGAAATAGTCGTGGTACACGATGTCGTTGTTTTCCACCGAGGCGTTCACCGCCGGAAACTTGCGCAGCGCCTCGACGCACGCCTTGGTGAAGAACGACATGAAGCCGAGCTTGACGCCGTGCTGTTTCTCGAAGGCCTCTTTGTAGCGCGCCCGCAAGTCGTTCACCAGATGCAGATCGACTTCGTTGAAGGAGGTGAGCAGCGCCTGGGTCGCCTGCGCCTGCACCATGCGCTCGGCAATGCGCGCGCGGAGCCGCGTCATGGGCACCCGTTGCTCGGCGCGGCCGCCTTTGAGACTCGGCTTAGGCACAGGCGGTGCTGCCGGGAGCGGTGCGGGCGCTGGGGGTGCCACCGCCATGGACTTCGAGGCCGCGGGAGCATCCTTGGCGGCGAGATAGTTCACCACGTCCGACTTCGACACGCGTCCGTCGCGACCCGACCCCACCAGCGTCTTCGGATCCACCTTGTTTTCCTCGACGACGCGCTTCGCGGCGGGGCTCAATTTTCCGCCCGCCTCGAGCGCTGCGGCGCCCGGCGCGGCGGCGCTCGGAGCGGCCGCGCGCACGGCGTCCTGCGCCGGCGCGGCGGCGCCGTCGGCCGCTGCCATGACAGCCGGCGCGCTGGCACCGGGTACCGTGGCGGCTTCTTCGATCAGCGCGAGCAACTGGCCGCTCGTCACCGTCGCGCCGTCCTTGAACTTGATTTCCGAGATCACGCCGGCCATCGGTGCCGGGACTTCGAGCACGACCTTGTCGGTCTCCAAGTCGACCAGATTCTCATCGCGCGCGACCGCTTCGCCGGGCTGTTTGTGCCATGAGACCAGCGTAGCGTCGGCGACCGATTCCGGCAGCTGCGGCACGCGCACTTCAATTGTCATGAACCCGTCCTAGTTTGAGCTTCGGGGAGGCGCATCGTTTGGCGCGAGGTCTCTTCGGGCGGCAGCCCCTGCAGGGCGGCCGTGACCAGATTTTTCTGCTGCTGCTCGTGCAGCACCGAGATACCGGTGGCCGGCGCCGCCGCGCCCGCGCGGCCCGCATACAGCAACTCATCCCGCGGACCCAAGGGTAGCTGCAACCGGTGGCGGATCTGATACCAGCCGCCCTGGTTTTGCGGCTCCTCCTGGCACCATACGATCTCGCGCGCGTTGGAGTATTTGCGCAAGACCGCCTCGTAACCGTCCGAGGGGAAGGGATAGAGCTGCTCCAGCCGCACGATGGCCACCGTCTCGACCTTCGCCTCGCGGCGTGCCTTGAGCAGGTCGAAATACACCTTGCCACTGCATAACACGACGCGTCTGACCGCCTCCGGTTTGATCGGGTCGATCTCATCGATGACCGTTCTGAAAGCTTCCGCCGGCAAGATCTTCCAGCCGCGACACCGACAAGGGATGACGCAGCAGGCTTTTCGGGGTCATGATGATGAGCGGCTTGCGCAGCGGACGCAGCATCTGCCGGCGCAGCATGTGGAACATCTGCGCGGGCGTCGACGGGACGCAGACCTGCATGTTGTACTCGGCGCAGAGCTGCAGGAAGCGTTCGAGTCGCGCCGAGGAATGTTCCGGACCCTGACCCTCGTAGCCGTGCGGCAGGAACAAAGTGAGGCCGGATAGCCTGCCCCACTTGGCCTCGCCTGAGCTGATGAACTGGTCGATGATGACCTGGGCGCCGTTTGCGAAGTCGCCGAACTGCCCCTCCCAGATGGTCAGGCAGTGCGGCTCGGTGGTCGAGAATCCGTACTCGAAGCCCATCACCGCCTCCTCGGAGAGCACCGAGTCGGTGACGGTGAACGTCGGCTGGCTCGTCGCCAGGTGCTGCAGCGGCACGTAGGTTCTGCCCGTTGTCTGATCGTGCAGTACCGCGTGCCGATGGAAGAACGTGCCGCGGCCGCTGTCCTGACCGGTGAGACGCACCGGGTAGCCCTCCTGGATCAGGCTTGCGTAGGCGAGTGTCTCCGCGCAGCCCCAGTCGAGCGCGAGCTCGCCCGCGACCATGCGCTCGCGCGCCTGCATGACGGCGAGCACGCGCGGATGCAGCTTCCAATCGGCGGGATAGGTGGTGATCGCCTTGCCGAGCGCACGCAGGCGGGGCATTTCGACCGCGGTGCGCACGGGCTCGGACCAGTCGGCGCTCCAGATACTCGCTCCAATCGACGGTGTACTTGTTGCCGATCAGGCCGAGCGCCGCCCGCGCCTGGGGCTTGCCCTCGTCGAGGCCCGCACGGTATTGATCGATCATGGCGGCGGCCTCGCTCGCGCTCAAGCACGCCCTCGGCGACGAGCTTGTCGGTATAGAGCTGCCGCACCGTCGGCTTCTTGCGGATCACCTGGTACATGAGCGGTTGCGTCGCTGCCGGCTCGTCGCCCTCGTTGTGCCCGTGGCGGCGATAGCACACCAGATCGATCACCACGTCCTTGTGAAACTTGACCCGATACTCGAGCGCGAAGCGTGTGACGAAGCACACCGCTTCCGGATCGTCCGCATTGACGTGCAGGATCGGCGCCTCGATCATTTTCGCGACGTCCGAGCAGTACAGCGTCGAGCGCGTATCGCGCGGATCGCTGGTGGTGAAGCCGACCTGATTGTTGATGATGATGTGGACCGAGCCGCCGGTATAGAAGCCGCGCGCCTGCGAGAGCTGCAGCGTCTCCATGATGACGCCCTGCCCGGCAAAGGCGGCATCGCCGTGGATCAGCACCGGCAGCACCTTGTCGCCCTTCGCGTCGCCGCGGCGTTCCTGGCGCGCCCGCACCGAGCCCTCGACCACGGGATCGACGACCTCGAGGTGCGAGGGATTGAAGGCGAGCGCCACATGCACGTTGCCCGTGGGGGTCTTCAAGTCGGCCGAGAAGCCCTTGTGATACTTCACGTCGCCCGAGCCGCGCAGCTTCTTGAGGTCGTACTGGCCCTCGAACTCGCTGAACAGATCCTTGGGCGACTTGCCGAGCAGATTCACCAGCACGTTGAGCCGGCCGCGATGCGCCATGCCGATGATGGTCTCTTCGATGCCGTCCTTGCCGGCCTCCTGCACCAGCTCATCGAGCAACGGAATGAGGCTGTCGCCGCCCTCCAGCGAGAATCGCTTCTGACCCACGTACTTGGTGTGCAGATAGCGCTCGAGGCCCTCGGCCGCCGTGAGCTGCCAGAGAATGTTCTTCTTTTCCGCCGTGCTGAAGCGGTGCTGCAGGCGCTCGGACTGAAAATGGTCCTGCAGCCAGAGCCGCTCCTCGGTATCCGAGACGTGCGCGAACTCCGCGCCGATGGTGTCGCAGAAGATGAAATTGCAGCTCCGCGAGAATCTCCTTCAGCTTCAGTGCGCGGCGGGATTGCGGACGTGCGGCTGCCGGTGACGAACTCCGTATCCATATCGGCCGCCGTCAGACCGAAGTACGCCGGATCGAGAATGGCGGGCACGCTCGCGCGGTGTCAGATCGAGCGGATCCAAGTTCGCGATCAGGTGGCCGCGGTTGGCAATAGACTTGAATGAAGCGCGACACCGCCGCCTGCTTCGCGCTCGCCGCACCGGAATCGGCCGCTGCCGGCTGGCGCTCGAGGCGCTCACCCGCGGGGCGCTCGCTCCGCGGGGTCGGTTCGCGCGCCGCAGGCGCAACTCGCTCGCGCGGCGGGCGCTGCGGCTTTTCAGGCGCACCCCCTGTCTGCAGGCTCGCAAAGTACCGCGCCCAACCCGCATCGATCGACTTGGGGTCAGCGAGATAGCGCTGGTAGAGCTCCTCGATGAAATCGGCGTTCGCGCCGCTTAAGGCCGTGGTGGCCAGCTGGTCGGCTAGGGATGCACTCATATGAGAGGAGGAAAACCTATCTGAATCAGGCAGATGCGGAAGGTAGATAAACTCGCGGACAAGTCATTATTCTAGCCGAATACGACAGAATATGGAATGTGACCCAGGCCGCGGATTGCGCACGCGGCACGGGGACGCGCGCGGATCTAGTAGAGGTTGCGGTCCGGGAGCATGCGGAGCATGCCCAATTCGTGAGCCACCAGAAAGACATAGGTCAACAGCACACCGTATAGCAACAGCTCCACGCGAATCACGCGCATGAAGCGGTAGCGCGCGAAGAACACCATCAGCATCACGCAGCCACCGGTCATCGCGATCTTCAGGATCGCGAACACCCCGATGTCATGGCCCATGACGGCCGCCATGACGGGATTCACCTCGACCGCGCCGCCCGCTATCAGCGTCACGGTCAGAAATGCGTCCACGACGCTCAAAATCAAGATGCCGACGGATACCGCCCAGAGATGGGCACCGTGCCAATCCGTCGGCTGGAAACGGCCATCGTCCGTGCGGCGGCCGACCGGCGCCGGCGGGGGCGGATGCTGCCGTAAAAGAACGACCACCAGATGCGCTGCCGCCGATCGGGACGCGCGCGCCGCTCGAAGCCACGCGTCGGCGTGCGAGCCCTCGCGGGTGACCAATCGTCTTGCGTCGGCGGTAGCGTTGACATAGCCACACTATCCCGAGAGGGGTGCCCCCTCGGCAAGCCCGATTGGCCATAATCCGGGCACCTTACGAGATATTTTTTCGCGCCCGCTACACGGCGCTCACCATCTGCGCCATGAAGTCGCTCACCGGCAGCGCCGTGAGCGCCGCCCGGTCGGCGAACATTTTCTTGATGGCCTCGGTCTGCTTGGCCGCCGAAGTGCGCGGCCACGCTCGTCTCGAACTTCTTCACCAGCACCGGCATGCCCTCGGCGCGGCGCTTGCGGTGGCCGATGGGATAATCCACCGAAATGCGCGGGCTCGACGCTGCCGTCCTTGAAGAACACCTGCACGGCGTTGCCGATGTAGCGCTTGTCGGCCGCGTAGTATTCCTGGTGAAGGTGGGGTTCTCCCGCACCTGCGTCTTCGCGCGCAAGGCATCGACGCGCGGATCGTTGGCGACCTCGTCCTCGTAGTCGGCCGCCGTGAGCCTGCCGAACATCAGCGGGATCGCCACCATGTACTGGATGCAATGATCGCGGTCCGCCGGGTTCGCGAGCGGTCCCGTCTTGTCGATGATGCGCACCCCGGGCTCCTGCGTCTCGATCACCACCCGCTCGATGTCGGCCAGCCTCTCGCTGGATCTTCGGATGCAGCGTCATCGCCGCCTCGACCGCCGTCTGGGCGTGAAACTCCGCCGGAAAGGAGATCTTGAAGAGCACGTTCTCCATCACGTAGCTGCCGAAAGGCTGCGGCAGGGCCAGGGGCTTGGACTTGAACAGAACGTCCTGGAAACCCCAGGTCTTTGCCGAGAGCGCGGAGGGATAGCCCATCTCGCCCTTCAGCGCGAACAGCGCGTGGCGCACGGCGCGGCTGGTCGCATCGCCCGCCGCCCAGCTCTTGCGCGAGCCGGTGTTCGGCGCGTGCCGATAGGTGCGCAGCGCGCCGCCGTCGACCCAGGCGTTCGAGACGGCGTTGATGATCTGCTCGCGGGTGCCGCCGAGCATCGCGGTGACCACGGCGGTCGAGGCGACGCGCACCAGCAGCACATGATCGAGCCCGACCCGGTTGAAGCTGTTTTCGAGCGCGAGCACGCCCTGGATCTCGTGGGCCTTGATCATGGCGGTGAGCACGTCGCGCACGGCGAGCGGCTTGCCGCTGCGCGACAGATAGTCGGCGACCGCGAAGATGCCGCCCAGATTATCCGACGGATGCCCCCACTCCGCGGCGAGCCAGGTGTCGTTGAAATCGAGCCAGCGGATCATCGCGCCGATGTTGAACGCGGCATTGATGGGATCGAGCTCGTAGGAGGTGCCGGGAACCCGAGCCCCGCCCTTCAGCGTGGCGCCCGGCACCACCGGCCCCATGAGCTTGGTGCAGGCCGGATATTTGAGCGCCTGGAATCCGCAGGCCAGCGTATCCATGAGGCAATAGCCCGCGGTCTCGTAGGCGAGATCGCTCTTGATCTCGAAGGACATTGGCGTAATCCGCAATGGCGGCGAGTAGCGAGTCGGGAGCGGGACGTTCTGCGGATTTGATATCGTGTGACATGCCTTGGTCTCAGTTTTATGAATGCGATCGATTTTTATCGTCCGAGCCTTCAGCGGCGCTCGGCGAGCGGGACGAACTTGAGGTTCTCGGGTCCCGTGTAATTCGCGCTCGGACGGATGATCTTGCCGTCGATGCGCTGCTCGATGATGTGCGCGGCCCAGCCCGAGGTGCGGCTGATGACGAACAACGGCGTGAACATCGCCGTCGGCACGCCCATGAGGTGGTAGGACACCGCCGAGAACCAATCGAGGTTCGGAAACATGTTCTTCGCCGCCTTCATGACGGTCTCGATGCGCTCCGCCACTTCGAAGTTCTTGGTGTCGTTGGCCGCCTTCGCGAGCTCGCGCGACACCTCTTTGATGACCTCGATTGCGCGGATCGGAGATCGTATAGACGGGATGGCCGAAGCCGATGATCACCTCTTTAGCCGCCACGCGCCGCTTGATGTCCGCCTCCGCCTCGTCGGGCGTTGAGTAGCGGCTTTGAATCTCGAACGCGACTTCGTTCGCGCCGCCGTGTTTCGGTCCGCGCAGCGCCCCGATGGCGCCGGTGATGCTGGAATAGATATCCGATCCGGTGCCCGCAATCACGCGCGCCGTGAACGTCGAGGCATTGAACTCGTGCTCGGCGTACAGGTTGAGCGAGGTGTGCATGGCGCGCACCCAGGCGGCGGGCGGCTTCTTGCCGTGCAGCAGGTGCAGGAAGTGCGCGCCGATGGAATCATCGTCGGTCTGTACTTCGATGCGCCGGCCGCTCCGCGCATAGTGATGCCAGTAGCAAAGCATCGAGCCTAAGCTCGCGAGCAACCGGTCGGCGATATCGCGCGCGCCCTCGACCGGGTGTCCGGCGGCTTCCGGCGCGATGCAACCGAGCACCGACACGCCGGTGCGCAACACATCCATCGGATGGCTCGTGGCCGGCAGCTGCTCGAGGGCGGTCAGTACGCCGCCCGGCAGGCCGCGCAGACCCTTGAGCTTCGCCTTGTAAGCGTTGAGCTCGGCACGGTTCGGGAGCTTCTCGTGCACCAGGAGGTAGGCGATCTCCTCGAATTCGCAGGTGGTTGCGATATCGAGAATATCGTAGCCGCGGTAATGCAGGTCGTTACCGGTCGTGCCCACGGTGCAAAGCGCCGTGTTGCCCGCGGTAACGCCCGACAAGGCGACGGATTTCTTCGGCTTGAATCCGGCCGGCTGCGTCTCACTCATTTGTTTTTCCCCTCGGCAAACAATTCATCAAGCTTCGCTTCGTAGGCGTGGTAGTTGAGATACTTGTAGAGATCGGCGCGCGTTTGCATCCGATCCACGACGTTCTTTTGAGTGCCGTCGCGGCGGATCGCCTCGTACACCCCGAGAGCCGCCGCGTTCATGGCCCGGTAGGCCGAGCAGCAATACAACACGATGTCGACTCCCACCGAGCCCAGCTCATCGCGCGTGAACAGCGGCGTTTGACCGAACTCCGTGATGTTGGCGAGAACCGGCACCTTCACCGCGTCCTTGAAGCGGCGGTACATGGGCAGCTCGGTCATGGCCTCCGGAAAAATCATGTCCGCGCCCGCCTCGACACAGGCGACTGCGCGCTCGATCGCCGCGTCGATCCCCTCGACCGCGAGCGCATCGGTGCGCGCCATGATCACGAAGCCGGAATCCGTGCGGGCGTCCACCGCGGTCTTCACACGATCGACCATCTCCTGCTTGGAGACGATCTCCTTTCCCGGCCGATGACCGCAACGCTTGGCCTGCACCTGATCCTCGATGTGCAGGCCCGCGGCGCCCGACTTGATGAACGATTTGACCGTGCGCGCGATATTGAAGGCCCCACCCCAGCCGGTGTCGGCGTCCACCAAGAGCGGCAAATCACAGGCATCGGTGATGCGGCGGATGTCCGTGAGCACATCGTCCATCGTGCTCACACCGAGATCCGGCACCCCTAGGGAATTCGCGGCGACGCCGCCGCCGGATAGATAAAGCGCCTTGAATCCCACGGCAGCCGCCATACGCGCGGTATACGCCGTGATCGCCCCCACCGCCTGCAGCGGTCGCTCCTCGCGTACCGCCGCGCGCAACCGCGTTCCGGGCGACGGCGCGGAAGTCGATGTATCAACAGTAGCCATGCTGAATCTTTCCTCGAGGGTCAAACTATCGTGGTTTTAGCAGTCGAGTCAGGGGCACGAATCCGAGACCCCGGCCTGCGGTATGTCAAGCGGAGCGGGCGGCGGGACGACTCGCACGGCCGTTCCGGGCTCCCGGCGCTGCAAATCCCGAGGCGCTGCAGGGGTTGATTGTTGAGTGGTCGGATTCCGCATAAACTCCTGGATAGTTTACGCGATGCGGACAGCCCAAGGGGAACTCTCATGACCGGCAAACCAGCACTTGTGCCCGATCAGACAACGACCGTCAAAATGCTGCTTGACGGCAAGCTGATCGATTCGCAGACCAAAGAATGGCACGACGTCGTGAACCCGGCGACGCAGCAGGTGCTCGCGCATGTGCCGTTCTCGACCGACGCCGAGCTCGAGGCCGCGGTCGCCTCCGCCAAGAAGGCGTTCAAGACCTGGAAGAACACGCCGATCGCCGCCCGTGCGCGCATCATGCTCAAACTGCAGGCGCTGGTGCGCGAGCACATGAGCCGGATCGCGCGCACCCTCAGCGCCGAACAAGGCAAGACGCTCGCCGATGCCGAGGGCGATGTGTTCCGCGGGCTCGAGGTGGTCGAGCACGCGTGCTCGATCGGCTCGCTGCAGCTCGGCGAATTCGCGGAAAACGTCGCGGGCGGCGTCGACACCTATACCCTTCGCCAGCCGATCGGCGTGGTGGTCGGCATCTCGCCGTTCAATTTTCCCGCCATGATTCCGCTGTGGATGTTTCCGATGGCCATCGTCTGCGGCAACACCTTCGTGCTGAAACCGTCCGAACAGGATCCGATGACGCCGATGCTGCTCGCGGAGCTCGCGCTCGAGGCGGGCATTCCGCCCGGCGTGCTCAACATCGTTCATGGCGGCAAGCGCGCGGTCGACGCGCTGTGCTCGCATCCGGATGTCGCCGCCGTCTCCTTCGTGGGATCGACCGCGGTGGGCACGCATGTCTACAACCTCGCCTCGCAGCACGGCAAGCGCGTGCAATGCATGATGGGCGCGAAGAATCACGCCGTGGTGATGCCCGACGCGAGCAAGGAACAGAGCCTGAACGCCGTCGTCGGCGCGACCTTCGGCGCGGCCGGGCAGCGCTGCATGGCCACCTCGGTCACGGTGCTGGTCGGCGAGGCGCAGAAATGGATTCCCGATATCGTCGCCAAGGCAAAGTCGCTCAAGGTCAGCGCCGGCACCGAGAAGGGCGCGGATCTTGGACCGGTGATCTCGAAGAACGCGAAGAACCGCATTCTGGGACTCATCGACGACGGCGTCAAGGAAGGCGCGAAACTCGAGCTCGACGGCCGCCATCTGAAAGTCGCGGGCTACGAGAACGGCAACTTCATCGGGCCGACGGTATTTTCCGGCGTCAAACCGGGCATGAAGATCTACACCACCGAGATCTTCGGACCGGTGATGACCATCGTCGAGCGTCGACAGCCTGGATGAGGCGATCAAGCTCATCAACGACAATCCCTTCGGCAACGGCACCGGGATCTTCACCCAGAGCGGCGCCGCGGCGCGCAAGTTCCAGTCGGAGATCGACGTCGGACAAGTCGGCATCAACGTGCCGATTCCGGTGCCCGTGCCGTACTTCAGCTTCACCGGCTCGCGCGGCTCGAAGCTCGGCGATCTCGGGCCCTACGGCAAGCAGGCGGTGCAGTTCTACACCCAGACCAAGACCATCACGTCGCGCTGGTTCGACGATGCCGCCGTTTCCGGCGGCGTGAATACGACCATCAGCTTGAAGTGACGCGTACCGGCTCGGCAACAGCATGAACTTCCAAAAGACCCTGGCGGTCGTCACCGGCGGCGCCTCCGGACTCGGGCGTGCCGTGGTCGAGCACATCGTCGCCGCGCGGCGGCCGCGCCGCGATCCTCGACCTGCAGGAGGAAGCGGGCCGGGCCGCCGCGCAAAGAGATCGGCGCAACCTTCCACGCCTGCGACGTCGGCGTCGAAGCGCAGGTGCAAAGCGCCGTGAGCGATGCGCAGCGGCGATGAAGGGACTCAATCTGCTGGTCAACTGCGCCGGCATCATCGGCGCCGGGAAACTCCTCGGCAAGACCGGCCCCATGGCGGGCGAGTTTTTCGAGAAGGTCGTGCGCGTCAATCTGATCGGCACGTTGCTTTGCGACAAGACCGCCGCCGCGCTCATGCGCGACAACGCGCCCAATGCGGACGGCGAGCGCGGGGTGTTGATCCACACCGCCTCGGTGGCGGCTTTCGAGGGTCAGATCGGCCAGGTGGCCTATGCGGCCACCAAGGCGGGCATCGTCGGCATGACGCTGCCGATCGCGCGCGAGCTCGCGGCGTTCGGCATCCGCTGCGTGTCCATCGCTCCCGGCATCTTCATGACGCCGATGCTCGCGGGACTCTCGCAGGACGTGCAGGCCTCGCTTGGGCGCACAGGTACCGTTTCCTCCCCGCCTCGGCAAGCCCGAGGAGTTCGCCCGGCTGGTGCAATCCATCGTGGAGATTCCGACGCTCAACGGCGAAGTCATCCGTCTGGACGGCGCCATCCGCATGCAGCCGCGCTAGTCCGGACGGTCCCAGCGCCGTTTCCCTAAGTCATTCTGCTTCGGATTCGCGACGCCAAAGCGGCGCCCACGCAAAATAGTACCCATAGGATGACGTCGATCGGCACAGCGCCGCCTTGATTGAACCCCCGACTGGCGGCCTCACCAGCCATACGGGCATGTTCGATGGCCGATGCGCATAAGAGGATGCAAATCAGACCCAGCACAAAAAACAGTGCCGCATGCAGCCGCTCGCGCCGCGCCATGTGCGCATCATCCATGCTGGCAACCAAGTAGGGCTCGCCATTGGTGGGTTGGCTGATCACACTCAGGCGACTAATTCGCGAATCCCGCGTCTTTGACCGTGATTCGACTTCTGCCGCCCGCTGCACGGCCTCCCATTCTCCCGCATCGAGTCGACCGTCTTGATCCTTGTCGAAGCGCGCCAGCAAGGACTTCTGGTCCTGCTTCCACTGGTGCAGCAATGCCGCCACTGAGTCATCGGGATTGCAGATCTCCGAGTGGGAACACAGTTCACCGAGAACGGACAGCCGATCGCCCGTGCTCAGGAGATCTTCTGTGTAGCGAAAATCGCCCACCTGCGGCAGGGCCGAGGACATCGGCGCTCCTGCGGGGCGCGGCAGCGCACCGTACCAGACGTTATGCGTGGTAGCTGTGATTTCCGCGTTCACCGGTCCGACGAGGCACGTATCGTCGCCGTCGGCGAGGACGAATAAATCCACGCTCGTGCCGCTCTCGATGGTTGCCCAGCGCGTTTCCCCCTTTGCGTTGCGGGTCTTTTGATCTACCTGATAGCGCCACCAGACGCAGGGCCGAGAGCTCAACGGCGCGGCAAGGGGTTTATCGTTGACGGCGGCAGCACGACCGGAGACTTTCACGTAGCCTTGGGCTGCCGAGCGGATGCGGGTCAGGGGGGTGTCGGCTACCAGGCGGTTACGCCACAAATT
Source organism: uncultured Gammaproteobacteria bacterium (assembly GCA_963766915.1). Classification (GTDB taxonomy): domain Bacteria; phylum Pseudomonadota; class Gammaproteobacteria; order Steroidobacterales; family Steroidobacteraceae; genus Bog-1198. Next base: position 125,330 of record CAVYCL010000020.1, on the reverse strand, counting down.
GCGCAAGCAGCGGTACAGCGCCCAGAGAGCGACCGCGGCGCACAGCGCCGCCCCCAACCAGTAATACTGCGCGGGGTGAAGATTGCCGGTGTGCATCAACCGCGCTCGAATGTCAGCGCGCGAACTGCGCCTTCAGGTCGACGTCGGCTTTCTCTTCGTTCTGAAAGTGCAAGAGCTGCGCGGGCGGGAAATCACCCATACTCGCTATGAGAGAATCCGGAAAACTTCGAATGCGAATGTTAATGACGGTTGCCGCGTCGTTGTAGACTTCGCGGCGGTCCGCGAGCGCCGTTTCAAGACCGCTGACCCGGGTCTGCAGCTGTCGAAACGCCTCGTTCGCCTTAAGGTCGGGATAGCGTTCTGCGACGGCGTAGAGGCCGTTGAGGCCGGCGCGCATCTCCTGTTCAGCCACCCCCAGCGAATTCAAGTTTCCGGAATTGCGCGCCGCATCGACTCCGCCACGGGCCTTCATCACCCGTTCGAGCGTCCCACCCTCGTATTGCATGTATTGCTTGCACACCTCGACAAGCTTCGGGATTTCGTCATGCCGCTGAATCAGCAGCACGTCGATGTTTGACCACGCCAGTTTCGCAGCCGCACTGACGCGCACAAGACCGTTATAGATCCCAATCAGATAGCCCACGAGGGCTACGATCAGGAAAGCTACGAGCAGCGATGCGATCATTGAAACCCCGAGCAATAGTAGCGATTCGCTGCTCCAAGTGTCGGATGATGCCCACGGGGCCGCAAGGGTGCGACCTTGACAGTGTGACAGTGCTATCAGTTTGTCCTGGATCGGTCGACCGGAGGGGCCGTTACGGCGGGAATCCCTCCCGGCTCGCCGTGGTGTTCGAAACCGAGCCGCAGGTGTGCGTCAATCCCAGGCGGAGGATAATCTGTGGCGGGCGAGCCAGAAGAAGCCGCCCAACATTAAGCCGTTACGGCACGGGGCCTGACATGGAGTGGCGGACGGCGGATTAACGGCCGAGATGCCACAGCGATCTCGGCACGCTTCGCGCGAGGTTTAACTAGGCGCGCGCGGCCCACCGCCGCACCACCGCATGAATAGCGCTAAGGCCGTCGGTGAGCGCCGCGGGTCCCGGCTGCAGGATCAGGGGCGACTTGATTTCGTGCAGCTCGCCGTCGCGGACCGCCGGAATGCCCTCCCAGCCCGGCCGCGACGACCACTCGCTTCGGACGAAAACGCTTGCCGCACCAGGATCCGAAAATGATGTCCGGCGCGCGCCGCACCACCTCGCCGGGATCGGCGAGAATGCGATCCTTGCCGAGCGAGCACGCCGCCCGCTCAGGAAAGACGTCATCGCCGCCCGCGATCGCGATGAGTTCGCTCACCCAGCGGATCGCCGTGATCATGGGCTCGTCCCATTCCTCGAAGTACACGCGCGGCCGGCGCGCAACGAGCGCGGCAGCTGCGGTGCGCATCGCCTCGATGTGGCGCTCGAGCTCGAGCGCATAGCGCTCGGCGCGCTCGGCCGACGCCGACCAGCGCACCCGAGCCGCCGCACGTACGCCGAGTATTCCCGCGACCGAGCGGTGATTGCTGATCCACACCTCGACGCCCGCCTTGATCAGCGCCTGCGCGATGTCGGCCTGGATGTCGGAGAAGCCGATCACGAAATCCGGCTCGAGCTCGAGGATCCGGTCCACCTTGGCGCTGGTGAAGGCGGAGACCCTGCGGCTTCTCGCGCCGCGCCCGCGCGGGTCGCACGGTGAAGCCGGAAATGCCGACGATGCGCCGCTCCTCGCCCAAGCGCGTAGAGCACCTCGGTGGGCTCCTCGGTGAGGCAGACGATGCGCTGCGGGTAGCTGTCCAGAAGTCCATCGAGCGGTGGCAGCGAGGCCGCTACAGCACGCCCTCGGCGAGCGCCGCGGCAGCACCCTCGATGATGGCATGCGCGAGCGCCGGGCGCCTGCGGCAGCACGTGATGCGCATAGAATCGCGCCGTGTCGATCTTGGCGCGATAGAAGCTCGGGTCCGCTGCGCCCTGCGCCGGCGGCGAGGCGAGGCGCTCCCGCGCCACCAAGGCCGAGCGCAACAGCTGCCAGCCTCCCGCCACGATGCCGAAGAGCTCGAGCAGCGGCACGGCGCCGGCCGAAACGCCGCGCATGTCCTTGCCGTAGTGCGACACGACGTACTTGACCGCGCGACTCGAGGGCGTCGATGGCGGTCGAGAACACGCGCGCCGCCGCCGACCAGGCTCGAGCTCTTCGGCCAGAGCGCCGCCCGAGCTTGCGCATCTCCTCGATGAGCGCCTGCGCCGCGCGGCCGCCGTCGCGCGCGAGCTTGCGCCCGACAGATCGTTCGCCTGAATGCCCGTCGTGCCTTCGTAGATCGGCGTGATGCGCGCATCCCGAAACAGCTGCGCAACGCCCGTTTCCTCGATGAATCCCATGCCGCCGTGCACCTGGATCGCCGAGCGAGGTCAGAGCTCGACCGAATTCTCGGTGCACCAGCCCTTGACCACGGGAATCATCAAATCCGCGAACGCCTGATGGCGGGCGCTGCTCCTTCGCATCCGGATGCACGCGCGCCGCATCGAGCGACACCGCCGACTACGCTCGCCAGCGCGCGCATCGCCTCGGTCTTCGATTTCATGAGCATCAGCATGCGGCGCACGTCCGGATGGCGCACGATCGGCACGCGTCCTTTCTGCACCGGGCTCCGTGCCCTGGATGCGCTCGTTCGCGAACGCGAGCGCGGCTCTGGAACGCGCGCTCCGACAGACCCGATGCCCTCGAGCCCCACGGCGAAGCGCGCGGCGTTCATCATGATGAACATGTATTCGAGGCCGCGATTCTCCTCGCCGACGAGTTCGCCGATGGCGCCGCCGTTGCTGCCCGTAGGCGAGCACGCAGGTGGGGCTCGCGTGAATGCCGAGCTTGTGCTCGACCGACAGGCAGCGCACATCGTTGCGCTCGCCGAGCGAGCCGTCCGCATTCACCAGAAACTTCGGCACCAGGAACAGCGACATGCCCTTGACGCCCTCGGGCGCTCCCGGCGTGCGCGCGAGCACCATGTGGATGATGTTCTCGGTGAGGTCGTGCTCGCCGTAGGTGATGAAGATCTTCTGGCCTTCGAGCTTGTAGCGGCCGTCGCCGATCGGCTCCGCGCGGGTGCGCACCGCGGCGAGATCCGAGCCCGCCTGCGGCTCGGTGAGATTCATGGTGCCCGGTCCATTCGCCGGACACCATCTTCGGCAGGTAGGTCTCCTTCTGGCGCTGCGATCCCTTGAGATCGATGGCCTCGATCGCGCCGCGCGTCAGCATCGGACAGAGCGTGAACGCCATGTTGGCGCCGTTCCACATTTCCTCGACCAGCGCCGAGAGCGCGCGCGGCAGGTTCTGTCCGCCGAATTCGCGCGGACAGGCGAGCGCATTCCAGCCGCCCGTCCACGAACTGCGCGTAGGCCTCCTTCCAGCCGGCAGCGGTTGCGACCTGGGTATCGCTGCCAGCGCACGCCCTTCGCGATCGCCGATCCGATTGAGCGGCGAGAGCACGCCGCCGCGAATTTGGCCGCCTCCTCGAGCACCGCCTCGCCCAGCTCGAGCGTCGCATCCTCGAATCCCGGAAGCCGCGCGATCAGCGCATGATCGACCAGCTCGCGCAGCACGAACTGCATGTCCGCCAACGGCGCTTGATATTCGTCGCATTGATCGCCTCCTCGACCTTTGTCGCTCAGTAGTACCGTAAAAACCCTTGCCGCTCTTGCGGCCGAGCAGGCCGGCCGCGACCATTTCGCGCAGCAGCGGCGCCGGCCGGTATTTCGGATCCCCGAAGTCGCGCTGGAACACCTCCATGACCGACAGCAGCGTATCGAGACCCATCGAGGTCCGCAAGCGCCAGCGGGCCGATCGGGTGATTGCAGCCGAGCCTCATGCCCTCGTCGATTTCCGACGCGCTCGCGACGCCCTCCTGCAGCGCGAAAATCGCCTCGTTGATCATCGGGACCAGAGCATCCGATTGACCGCAAAGCCCGGCGAGTTCTTGACGTTGATGGCGGTCTTGCCGATGCGCCGGATGAACTCGGCGGCGCGCGCCTGGGTCGCATCGTTGGTGAGCAGACCCGCGGATCAGCTCGACCAGTCCCATGAGCGGGCACCGGATTGAAGAAATGCATGCCGATGAAGCGCTCGGGACGCGAGGTGCTCGCCGCCAGCGCGGTGATCGAGATCGACGAGGTATTGGTCGCGAGCACCGCCTGCGGAGCGCATGATCTCGTCGGCCTGCTTCATGATCCGGCGCTTGATGTCGAGATTCTCGGTGGCCGCCTCGATCACCAGATCCGCATGCGCGAGATCCGCATATTCGGTCGTTGCGCGGATACGGGCCCGGACCGCGGCCGCATCCTGCGCGGACAGCTTCTCCTTCTTCACCAGCCGATCGAGGCTCGTGCCGATGGCCGCAAAGCCGCGATCGACCGCCGCCTGCGCAACATCCACCATGATCACGTGAAAGTCCCGCCGCCGCGCTGACCTGGGCGATGCCGTTGCCCATGGTTCCCGCGCCGATCACCCCGATCGTCGATATCTGCATGTGGTTGCTCCGATTAAATGGCGGCTACATGTTGCGCCGGTAGCGGCCGCCGACTTCGTAGAGAGATTCGCGTGATCTGGCCGAGCGAGCAGCTGCGGACCGCGTCCATCAGCACCTCGAACGTGTTGCCGTTCTCGATCACCGCATGCCGCAGGCGCTCGAGCGCCGCCGGCGCATCTGCGGCGTTGCGGGCGTGAAAATCGCGCAAGCGCTCGAGCTGGGACTGCTTCTCCGCCTCGCTCGAGCGCGCGAGCTCGATGGTCTCCGGCACCGCATCGCCGTGCGGATTGCGGAAGGTGTTCACGCCGATGATGGGATAGGAGCCGTCGTGCTTCTTGTGCTCGTAGAACAGCGACTCGTCCTGGATCTTGCCGCGCTGATAACCGGTCTCCATGGCGCCGAGCACCCCGCCGCGCGAGGCGATGGCGTCGAACTCCTTGAGCACCGCCTCCTCCACGAGATCCGTCAGCTCATCGATGATGAAGCTTCCCTGATTGGGGTTCTCGTTCTGGGCAAGGCCCCACTCCCGGTTGATGATGAGCTGGATCGCCATGGCGCGACGCACGCTCTCCTCGGTGGGCGTGGTGACCGCCTCGTCATAGGCGTTCGTGTGCAGGCTGTTGCAGTTGTCGTAGATGGCGCAGAGCGCCTGCAGGGTCGTGCGGATGTCGTTGAACGCCATCTCCTGGGCGTGCAGCGAGCGGCCCGAGGTCTGCACGTGATACTTGAGCTTCTGGCTGCGCTCGCTCGCGCCGTAGCGGTTCTTCATCGCCACCGCCCAGATGCGGCGAGCGACGCGGCCGATGACCGTGTACTCGGGATCCATGCCGTTCGAGAAGAAGAACGATAGATTCGAGGCGAAGTCATCGACGTGCATGCCGCGCGCGAGATACGACTCGACGAAGGTAAAGCCGTTGGCGAGCGTGAAGGCGAGCTGGGAAATCGGGTTCGCGCCCGCCTCGGCAATGTGATACCCCGAAATCGACACCGAGTAGAAATTCTGCACCTTGTGGTGCACGAAGTATTCCTGGATGTCGCCCATCATCTTGAGCGCGAACTCGGTGGAGAAGATGCAAGTGTTCTGTCCTTGATCCTCCTTCAAGATATCGGCCTGCACCGTGCCGCGCACGGTCGACAGCGCCCACGCCTTGACCTTCTGCCGCTCATCCTCGGTGGCCTCGCGGCGCGTTTTGCTCGCGAAACTTGTCGAGTTGCTGATCGATCGCGGTGTTCATGAACATGGCCAGAATGATCGGCGCCGGACCGTTGATGGTCATGGATACCGATGTGCGTCGGCGCGCACAGGTCGAACCCCGCATACAGCGCCTGCATGTCGTCGAGGGTCGCGATCGAGACGCCCGAGTTGCCCACCTTGCCGTAAATGTCCGGCCGCGGATCCGGATCCGAGCCATAAAGGGTGACCGAATCGAAGGCCGTCGACAGCCGCTGCGCGGGCATGCCCTCCGACAGCCGCTTGAAGCGCTGGTTGGTGCGGAATGCATCGCCTTCGCCTGCGAACATGCGGGTCGGATCCTCTCCCTCGCGCTTGAACGCGAACACGCCCGCCGTGAACGGGAATGAGCCCGGCACGTTCTCCTTCATGAGAAAACGCAGGATCTCCCCCTCGTCGTGGAAGCGCGGCAGCGCCACCTTGGGCACCTTGGTACCCGAGAGCGACTCGTGTTTGAGCTGGGTGCGAATCTCCTTGTCCCGGATCCTCACCACGTACTCGTCCTGGCCGTAGAGCTCGCGCGTCTTCGGCCACTGCTCGAGAAGCTTCGCGCTCGCCGAAGTAAGCTCCGCAGCCTTCGATGCAATCAGTTCCTCGAAATCCGGGCTCGCCTTGCCCGCCGCCTCGAACAACGAGCGCGCCGTTCTAAGCGATTGGCGCTCGCGGGCCGCACGGGTCTGGGCCTCGATGTGAGCGTGGTAGTCACGCACCGCCTGGGCAATCTCGGCAAGATAACGCACCCGCTCGGCCGGCACGATCGCGCGGCCGCGCGAGGAGGCCTTCACCCGCGCGGGCGCAAGCCGTGCAGGCGCGCAGCTCCAGGCCCTGCTCCTTGAGTTTCGGCACGATCGCCTGATAAAGCGCGGTGACGCCGTCGTCATTGAAGCGCGAGGCCATGGTGCCGAACACCGGCATGCTGTCGGGCGGCTGCTGAAAGTGGCTGCGGTTGCGCTGATACTGCTTGCGCACGTCGCGCAGCGCATCCTCCGCCCCCTTGCGGTCGAACTTGTTGATTGCCACGAAATCGGCGAAATCGAGCATGTCGATCTTCTCGAGCTGCGAGGCCGCGCCGAACTCCGGCGTCATGACGTAGAGCGATGCATCGACCAGAGGCACGATGGCGGATTCGCCCTGGCCGATACCTGAGGTCTCGACCACCACCAGATCGAAGCCGGAGAGCTTGCAGCACGCGATCACTTCGGGCAGCGCGGCGGAAAGCTCCGTCCCGGTATCGCGCGTCGCGAGCGAGCGCATGAAGATCTTGTCGGAATCGATCGCGTTCATGCGGATGCGATCGCCGAGCAAGGCGCCGCCGGTGCGCTTGCGCGAAGGATCGATCGAGATCACGGCGACGCGCAGGCGATCGTCCTGATCGAGGCGCAGCCGCAGGATCAGCTCGTCGGTGAGCGAGGATTTGCCCGCACCGCCGGTGCCGGTGATGCCGAGCACGGGTACCTTGATGGCCGCCGCGGCTTGGAGCAGCGCCTGCCGGGTACGCATCGGGTAGCTGCGATTCTCGACCGCCGTGATGATGCGGGCGAGCTGGCGCCGGTCGCCTGAGCGCAGCGCCGCGAGCGCATCACCCTCCGCCGGGGCGAGCACGCACAGGTCGTAATCGCTGGTGCGCAGCACATCGTCGATCATCCCCTGCAGACCCATGCTTGGCGCCGTCCTCCGGGGAATACAGACGCGTCGACGCCGTACGCCTGCAGCTCGCGGATCTCGCCGGCGACGATCACGCCGCCGCCGCCGCCGAACACCTTGATGTTCTCGCCGCCGTTCTGGCGCAACAGATCGACCATGTACTTGAAGAACTCGACGTGACCGCCCTGGTAGGAGGTGATCGCGATACCCTGCACGTCCTCCTGCAGGCCGCGCTCACGATCTCCTGCACCGAGCGGTTGTGGCCGAGATGGATGACCTCCGCGCCCGAGGCCTGCAGGATGCGGCGCATGATGTTGACCGAGGCATCGTGTCCGTCGAAAAGCGCGGTGGCGGTGACGAACCGCACCTTGTTCTTGCGGCACGTACGGCGCCGGTCTTGCGGCGATGGAGACGGCGTTCATGGGTTCGGCTCCTACGGCGAACGTTCGTCGGCGGCGAGGCCGAGATTGAAGATGCGCACAAACGCCTCGGCAATCTCCGACCGCGGTCATGGACTGATTCTCGCGATACCAGTGGGCAATCCAGTTGAGGGCGCCGGCGAGTGCGAAGGCGCTCATCTTCGGATCGTGCGTCTCGATCGAGCCGTCCCGCGCACCCTCCTCGAGGAGCTGCCGGATGGCGTGGTCGATCTCGGACTTGAGTTTCTTGATGCGCGCGAGCGAGGCCGGTGCAAGCCCCAGATCCTCGGCGCGCACCATGCACCCGCCGTACTCGGACGCGATGGCCTGCGCGTAATGGCGAATGTTCTCGTTGAGCTGCTCGCGGGCGCTCATCCCGGCGGGACGGGGCCGGCTGAAACGGCGCGAGCACACGCTCGAGCCCGGTCAAGATGCACTCGAGCAGGAGCTGTTCCTTGTTCGCCACGTAATAGTAGATCGTGGGCTTGGTGACGTTCAGCGCCGCCGCGATCTCATCGATGGAGGTGTTGTGGTAACCGCGCTCACTGAATGCGCGCGCCGCCGCGCGGATGACCGCCTCACGCTTGAGGTCGCGGGTGCGCTGCCGGGAGGTGCGAACGGGCCATGGCGAGGCATCCGTCGACACGGAGTCGATCGACCCTTCCGCGACATCATCGCTCGCCGCTTTCATCCGTCCTCTCCTGCAAAGCCGATCGCCAGACCCCCGTCAGCGCCGTATCCTACTTTCCAGTAGACTTTACTGTCAAGTAGAATTCTACGCCCGGGTAGGTCCTATGCGTCCGGCGATGTCAGGTGAACTTTGGCGTGCGTTTCTCGAGAAAGGCCGCGATGCCTTCTCGGCCCTCGGGCGTTTCGGCGCGCTCGGCGATGGACTGCCCCTCGCGGGCCAGTTGCGCCTCCCATCCCGGTTCGGACTCCGCCAACAGGCGCTTCACGGCGCCGAACGCGCCCGCGGGACCCGCCGCGAGGCGTGCAGCCAGCGCCGCCGCCGTGTCGGCGAGCTCGGCGTCCTCGACGATCCGATTGACCAGACCCCATTCGAGCGCGAGCTGCGCATCGAGCACGCGGTTGGTGAGGAACATTTCCATGGCCCGCTTATGGCCGACCGCGCGCGGCAGCAAGAAGGTCGTACCCGCATCGGGCGTCAAGCCGACGGCGGTATAGGCGGCCGTGAACTTCGCGCCCTTGGCGGCGATGGCGAGATCCGCCGCCAGCACGAGCCCCAAGCCTGCGCCCGCCGCCGTCCCCTGCACGGCGGCGATGACGGGGGCGCGGGCGCGCGCCAAATGCATCAGCGCTGCATGCATGTCGGTGGTGAGCTCGCTCAAGTAAGCATGCACATTGCCGCCCGCGGCGATCATGCCGCGCAAATCACCACCGAAGCAGAAGTTCTTACCCTCGCCGCTGAGCAGTACCGCACGTACGTCGGAGTCCTTGCGTATGGCGTAGGCGGCGGCAACGAGCTCGCGTCCGAATTGCAGGTTGATGGTATTGGCCGCATCGCCACGCGTGAGGGTGAGGTGCGCGACGTGCTCGCGAATGTCCAATCGTACCGTCGGTGAAGAAGCATCGCTCATGGGGCTCGAAACTCCGATTGCGGGGGCGCTCGATGGTACCTCGATCAGGAACACGCTGTCCCGCCGCCGGAGCCGCGGCCATAGCCGCCGCCGCCCGGCGTTGCGATCACGAACACATCGCCCGCCGCCATCTCGCTCTGACCGATCGCCCCTAGAAGTTCGACGCTTCCGTCCATACGCTCGATACGGTTCTCGCCCGGCGCGCCGTCCCCGCCACCCGCCATCCCGAAGGCGCCGCGGGTGCGTCCGTTGCTCAAGATCGAGGCGGTCATGGGCTCGAGGAAGCGGATGCGTCGCACGCCGCCGTCGCCCCCGCGCCAGCGGCCCGCACCGCCCGACCCGGCCCGAATCTCGTAGGACTCCAAGCGCACCGGGAATCGAAACTCCAGCACCTCGGGATCGGTGAGCCGCGAGTTGGTCATGTGAGTCTGAACGACGCTCGTGCCGTCGAACCCGGGACCTGCGCCCGAGCCGCCCGCGATGGTCTCGTAGTATTGATGGCGGTCATTGCCGAAGGTGAAGTTGTTCATGGTGCACTGGCTCGCGGCCATCACCGACAGCGCGCCGTACAAGGCGTTGGTCACGCAGCTGGAGGTCTCGACGTTGCCGGCGACGACCGCCGCGGGTGGCTTCGGATTCAGCATGCAGCCCTCCGGCACGATGATCTCGAGCGGCTTCAAACAGCCCGCGTTGAGCGGAATGTCATCATCGACCAACGTGCGGAAGACATACAGGACCGCAGCCACCGTGATGGCGCGCGGCGCGTTGAAGTTGTTGGGCAGCTGCGCGCTGGTGCCGGTGAAATCGATGCGCGCGGTGCGCCGCGCGGCTGTCCACGCTCACGGCGACGCAGATGCGCGCTCCATTATCGAGCGCGAGCGTGAACTCCCCGTCGCGCAGCGCCGTGATGACGCGGCGCACGCATTCTTCGGCGTTGTCCTGCACGTGACGCATATAGCGCGCCACCGTATCGGCGCCGAATTGTCCGACCATGGCGCGAAAGTTCCAAGGCGCCCTTTTCGTTGGCGGCGATCTGCGCCCGCAAATCGGCCAGGTTCTGCGCGGGATTACGCGCGGGATACGGCCCCCGGGCTAGAAGCGCGAGCACTCGCTCCTCGTGCAGCTGACCTGCCTCGACCAGCTTGAAGTTGTCGATCAGCACCCCCTCTTCTTCGATGGAGGTGGAAAACGGCGGCATCGAGCCCGGGGTGACGCCGCCGACGTCGGCGTGGTGGCCGCGCGAGGCCACGAAGAAGCTCGGCGCCGAGGTGCCGCCGAGGAATACGGGCGTGACCACGGTGATATCCGGCAGATGCGTGCCGCCGTGATAAGGATCGTTCAACACGTACACCTCGCCCGGCGCAAGCGTCGGGTTCGCCTCGATGACGGTGCGGATCGATTCGCTCATCGAGCCGAGATGCACGGGCATGTGCGGCGCATTGGCGATGAGATCGCCGCGCGCATCGAACACCGCGCAGCTGAAATCCAGGCGCTCCTTGATGTTCACAGAGTGAGCGGTGTTCTGCAGCGACAGGCCCATCTGCTCCGCGATATTCATGAACAAGTTGTTGAACACCTCGAGCATGACCGGATCGGCCTGGGAGCCGCTGCGTGCGCGCCGCAACCGCGCGCGCGAACTCGAGTGAGCTCGAGATTGCCCTGTGCCGTGACGAGCGCGCGCCAGCCCGGCTCGACCACGATGGTGGCGTTGCGCTGGGCGATGATCGCAGGTCCCTCGATCGAGGTCCCTTCGGCGAGACGCTCGCCGTCCATCAACAGACCCCGGCGCCAGCCGGCCGGCTGATCGTCCGCCGCGCAGTACATGTCGATGTCGAGATCCGAGTCCGCAAGCGGCGCAGCCGGCCTTGCGGTCGCGTCGCGACTCGCCGGCGCGCTCTCGCCGACGCCGATGCATTCCACCGTGACCGATTCGATCACGAGGTCGAGCGTCCGCATCAGAAAGGCAAAGCGGCGCCGATAGAGGGTCTCGAATTCGGCGCGGATCACGGCCACCTCATCGCGGCGGTCATCGTCGCGGGCGGGTAACTCACAGCGCAAGGCGGTGTCCGTGCCTTGGTAGCGAACCATCAATCCGACTTTGCGGCGCACACGCTCTGTGGGCACGCCCTGCGCCGTGAGCGCCGCGTCCGCTTCCTCTACGAGGCGCCGAGCGAGCCGCCGCGCCTCGGCGATGGCGGCCGGGGTCGCGACGCGTTCGAGCGTCGCCTCGCGCATGGCGATCTGCTCGGCGAGCCCCATTCCGAGCGCCGACAGCACGCCTGCGAGCGGATGGCAGAAGATGTGCTCGATGCCCAACGCGTCGGCCACCTGGCAGGCGTGCTGGCCGCCCGCTCCGCCGAAGCATTGCAAGGTATAGCGCGTCACATCGTAGCCCCGCGCCACCGAAATGCGCTTGATCGCGTTCGCCATGCTGCCGACGGCGATCCGCAAGGCGCCCGCCGCGGCCTCCTCGCGGCCGATGAGGTGGCCCGCCGTTGCGCTCATGCGCTGCGCGAGTTCATCGAAGCGCGCCTCCACCCCGGTGCGATCGAGCGGCTGACGCCCGTCGGGGCCGAACACTTTCGGAAAATGCTCCGGATGGATCCGCCCAAGCAACAGGTTCGCATCGGTGAGGGTCAACGGGCCGCCGCGGCGATAGCACGCAGGTCCGGGATCCGCGCCGGCGGATTGCGGACCCACGCGCAGGCGCGAGCCGTCGAAGCGAATGATCGATCCCCCGCCCGCCGCGATGCTGTGGATGCTCATCATGGGCGCACGCACGCGCACTCCCGCGACCTCGGTGTCGAAGGCGCGCTCGTACTCGCCCGCGTAGTGGCTCACATCGGTCGAGGTGCCCCCCATGTCGAATCCGATCAACCGCTCGTGCCCCGCTCTGCGGGCGCATTCGGCCATGCCGACGATGCCGCCCGCCGGACCCGACAAGATCGCATCCTTTCCCTGGAAGTGACCCGCCTCCGCGAGGCCGCCCGAACTCTGCATGAACAGCAGGCGCACGCCCGGCATGTGAGCAGCCACACGCTCCACGTAACGGCGCAATATCGGCGAGAGATACGCATCCACGACGGTGGTGTCGCCGCGCGGGACGAGTTTCATCAGCGGGCTCACGCGATGCGACACCGAGATCTGCGTGAAGCCTGCGCGCCGCGCCAAGGCCTCGGCCTCGAGCTCGTGGGCCGGCGCGCGATAGGCATGCAAGAAGACGATCGCACACGCGCTGAGGCCCTCCTGACGCGAGCGCTCGAGCGCGTTAGCCAAGGCGGCGGTATCGAGCGGCGTGATCACGCCGCCTGCGGCATCGACGCGCTCATCGGCCTCGATCACGCTCGCGTAGAGGAGCTCGGGCAGCACGATATGCCGCGCGAACAGCCGCGGCCGAGCCTGCGTGGCAATGCGCAGGGCGTCACGGAATCCGCGGGTCGTGACCAGCACCGTGGGTTCGCCGCGCCGCTCGAGCAACGCGTTGGTCGCGACGGTCGTACCCATCTTCACGGATTCGACCTCGGCGGCGGAGATCAGTTGCCCCTCGCGGAGCCCCAGGATGCGCCGGATGCCCGCAACCGCGGCGTCCTCGTAATGCGCGGAATCTTCCGAAAGCAATTTCAACGTCGAGAGTGCGCCGTCGGGCGCACGGGCGACGATATCCGTGAACGTACCGCCCCGGTCCACCCAGAATTGCCAGCGATCCCGCCTTGTCTGAGTCACGTGCGCCACGCCTAGCCCGTGTCAGCCGCGGGCGCGCACCCGCAAGCTCTCCCACCCGCCATCGGCGATCCATCCGCCGTCGACGGGAAGCGCGACGCCGTTGATGAACGCGCAGCGCTCTGCATCGAGCAACAAGGCGATGGCCTGCGCGACATCGTCCGGGCTCGCGAAACGCGCCATGGGGACGCGATTCACGATGTCGGAGTCCGAATACGCGCCGCCGCCTTGATCCGCCACGTCCATCTCCGTCTTGATCCAACCCGGGCATACCGCATTGACGCGCAGACCCCGCCCGCCCCACTCCGCCGCCAAGGTCCGGGTCAAGCCGATGAGCCCATGCTTGGAGGCGTTGTAGGCGCTGCGATGGGCGATCCCCGAAAGTCCCGCAACCGAGGCGACGTTGACGATGCTGCCGCGGCCGCGGGACAGCATTTGCACGCCCAGATGTTTGCAGAGCAGAAACGGCCCGAAGAGATTGACGTTCATCACCTGCTGCCATGCTTGCGCCGAGGTATTCTCGGCGGGAGCGATCAGACTGATGCCGGCGTTGTTGACCAGTGCATCGAGCGCGCCGTAATCGCGCGCAACGCGCGCCGCGAGATCGAGCACGAAGGACTCCGAGGCCACATCGCCGGTCACCCCGAGGACGTCCGCACCCGCGTCCTGCAATTGCCGCACCTTCTCGTCGAGCGATTTGAGATCCATCAAGACGACTCGATAACCGAGCCGTCCCAAGAGCGCCGCGGTGGCGAATCCCACACCTTGCGCGGCCCCGGTGACGAGCGCCGTCTTCATGCGCTCGCCGTTTGCGGTGCGAGATGGGTTGCAGGGGTGGCCGGCGAGGCGCTCACGCGTATGCCGAGCCACGAAGCCGCACTCACGATTGCAAAACCCGCACCGATGAGGAACGCCGTGTGCCAGGCGTGCAGCCCCGAAAAATACGCGACGATGGGGATGCCGATGATGCCGCCCAAGTTGCCCCCCGTGTTCATGAACCCGCAGACGGCCATGCTGTCGCCCCGGCCCACCATCATGCCCGCCGCCCAGAAGGATCCTTCCGTCAACTCGACGGCCAGGAAGCACAAGGCGAGTGCCGCCAGCGCGAGGTAGGCGCTCGAGGCATTGACTGCGAGCAGCAACAGCACCGCGGTGCTCGTCATCGCGAGAATCGGTACGATTCTGAGGCCCCACCGATTCCCGAGACGCTGCATGAGAATCCCGGCCGCGATGCCGCCCAATCCGGCGCCCACCGCGGCGCCCAAGGGCGGCACCATGGAGAGGAAGCTGCTGTCGAGCGAGGAGAAATGCCGATCCTGCACCAGATAGAGGAACACCCAGTTCGAGAGCAGATAGAACGTATAGTTCATGCACATATACGAGAAGAACAGCAGCAGCACGCTGCGATCGCCGACCAGCTTGAGGATCTGCCTGAAGTTGATCGAGGAATGGGCCTGCGGCTGGCTGCCGATCTCCGCGAGCTCCTGCTCGCTCATCGAGCGATGCTCGCGCGGCGTATTGCGCCCATACCAAGCCCAGAGCGCAATGAACCCGAGCGTCGGCAGGCTGCTCCAAACGAGAGCCTGCCGCCAGCCGAAGCGCAAGGTCAGAAGCTCAATGAGCGGCGGCGTCACCACCAGACCAAAATTGAGCCCCATGGTCTGCAGGCCCTGCACGAATGCCCAACGCCTCTCCGGAAACCAGCTTTCGAACACGCCGGCCGAAACGGGAAAAATGGCGCCTTGAGAGAATCCGAGAAGGAGCTGACCGCCGTACAGCGCCGCGAACAGCGCCGTTCCACTCAGGAACGCCGGCGCGATCGGCGTGGCGATCGTCGCGAGGAAAGCCACGAGGCCGATGATCACGAACGTGAGGCGGGCGCCCAGGCGCTGGCCGAGTACGCCGCCCGGCATCTGGAAAATCGCATAGCCGATGACGAATGCCTGCTCGATGTAGCCGATCTGCAGCTGGCTTAAGGCCAGGTCCGGCATCATGTGCGCCGCCGCGACGGTGATCGTCTTTTGCTGAATGTAAGCGAGGAAGCCGAAGCCGAAAAGAAACGAGAAAATACGCCAGCGGATGCGAAAGGCAGGAGCGGCACTCCGCATCATTTACCGGCCGGCTCGTCAGGGTTGGGCTTGGGAACCGGCTTATGCTTGTGCAAGCCGGCATCTTCGATCAGCTGCTTGCGCATATAGAGGAAGCGAATGGTCTCGTACTCGAACGGCGAGCCCGTCGAATAATAGCGAAAATCGACGTTCGAGCGCTGATCGACGGCGTTGGTGACCCCCAATCCCCAGGATTGATAGCCGCGATACAGATCGCCGAAATTGATCGCGTAGTCAGTGCCGTAATCGACGCCGTAGCCCACACCTTCGCGGAACGTCGACGGCCCCAACAGCGGCATGACCAGATAGGGACCGGGATGCATGCCCCATCTCGCCAGCGTGGTGCCGAATCCTGTCGGCTCGTAGGGAATGTCGAAGCGCGCCGCGATATCGAATAATCCCCCGATCCCAAGCGTCGTGTTGATCACGAATCGCCCGAAGCTGCGCACCGTTCGGTGCAAGCGCCCCTGCAGGGTGTAATTGATTACGCTGCCGATCTCGGTGAGATTGGCGAAGAAGTTGTGCACGCCGCCGCGCAGCGGCGCGGGCACGAAGCGCTTATAACCGTTCGCCACCGGCAGAAACAGCGCTTCGTCGAAACGGGCGTTGAACCGATAGGTGAAGCGATTGAGGCGCCCCCAGGGATCGTAGGTCTTGAGAGACGGCGCATCGTCGGGCTTCACCGGCGGCGGCGGCGCTTCTGCGCCACCACCCCCAGGTTGGTCGGAGCCCTGCGGGGTCGCGAGGGTCGCGGCCGCCGCCGCGGTGGCCTGCAGGCCCTGCATCTTCGCGATGTCGGCCTTGTTGTTGGCCGCCGGTGTCTCCGCCGGCCAATGATGAAATTCCACCCCGCTCGTCGCGCATCCGCCGAGCACCAGCGAGGCGGCCAGGCACACCACACGCAGCCGCATCATCGGCTCCCCTGCCAGTGCCCATCCAGCATGGCGAGCATGTCCGCCGCTTGCTGGCGATCACCCAAGTTGCCGAGATGACCGCCATGATCGTAGACCGCGATTCGAGAACTCAGCGTTTTCTGAAGCCAGGCGAGCTCCGCCCGATCGAGGATCAGATCGTCGCTGTTGGTCAGGCAGTAGTAGTCGGGATCGGTACGCAGCTGATCGCCGATGACATCGAGCCGATTTTGCGCGATGAGCGAATCGACCGTGGCATTCGGGAGGCGCTTGAGGTAGTAAGGCGCGAAGACGCGGGTGAAATACTCGGCGAAGGTCTTGCCGCGTAGAACCGCCGCCGTCTCCTCCAGCGAATCGCCCACCTTGGGCGGATGCGCGGGATCGGTCACGACGCCCGCCCCGGAGTACATATCCCCGGCGAGGAACACATTCGAGAGCGCGATACGAAAGGACAGGGCGATAGCGGCGGAGAATTGCGCGTCGGTCTTCAGCACCGCGGCGGCGGCTCCCAGCAGGAAATCCTCGTCGAGCGCCACCCGCCCGCTGGCGCGATAGGCATTCGCCAGCTGCGCATAGAGCTGCTGATAGAAACGCTCGATCCCGGCATCGCCGTTGCCGAGCGAGACCGCGTACAGCTTATCGAGCCGGCCGATCGAGGCGAACAGGCTCACGGGCGGATTGATCATCACCGCGCGATGGATGTGCAGCTTGTGCTCGGTGGCGTCGATCGATTTGACGATGGCGGCATTCGCGCCGCCGAGACTGTAGCCGAGCACATCGACGTCGGTGATGCGCACCTTGCGGGGCAAGTGCGCGATGATCTCGCCCAACGCGGCGTAGAGGTCCTGACCGTCCTGTAAAAGATCACCGGCGACGCCCGTGCTCGAGGCGGAAACGATGAAGCCCGGGAACGTGGGCGAGGGCACGGTGAGCACGTGATAGCCGGCACCGTAGAGAATGGCGCGCAACACCGACAGCTTGGCGGTGTTGGCATCGCTCCCCGTGCCCGAGATGACGATGGCGAGGGGTGCGGGCTTCTTCTGCGCGGAAAACCACACGCGCAACCGCTTATCGAACCAGAAAATCGCCGGCACCGGCTGCCGCCAGGGAAGCGCGACGTCCATCTCGAGCATCGGCACCAATTCGGGCAGCGGGCCTATGTCCTGAGGCGGCGTACCGAATACGGTGGCGCGCAGCGCCGCCGAGTCAGCGAGGCCCGTGGCCGGTCCGGGCGCCGGCGGCAACTGAATGGCAGAGGGTTCTAATGCGAAGCTCGAGGAGCAGACGGCAAGCAGGGCGAGAACGGCGACAGATTTCATGCCTGCATGTTATAGCCGAAAGACAGTCGGCCTGCAGTCTTTACGACTGCAGGCCGAACCGCGGTTAGATATCCAAAGGCTCCGGCAGAGCGCTTAGCCCAACCCCACCGGCACGAAGATCCGGGTGTTGCCACGCTGAATCAGCAAGGCCACCTGATCGCCATGAGCTGTGAACGAGACTACGCAACTGGTCGACGCTCGTGACCGGCGTGCCGTTGACCGACAGCACGACATCACCCTCCTGGATGCCCGCCTCGGCTGCACGTCCGCTCGACTCCTCGACGACGAGGCCTGCCGGAACGCCGGCCTGGCTGCGCTCATCGGGCGTCAAGGGGCGCAGCTTCATCCCGAGATGCGAGCCTTCAGGAGCCGCTTCGCCGTTCTTCGCGACCGTGGCGTCGCTCGCCGAGCCGATGGTCACGTTGATGGTCATCGGCTTGCCATCGCGCACGATATCGAGCGTGGTCTTCTCGCCCGGGGCCATGGCATTCACACGCACCGACAACGCGCCGGAATCCACGATCGGCGTGCCGTTGAACTTGAGGATCACATCTCCCGGCTTGATGCCCGCCCGGGAGGCCGCGCTGTCCGGCACGACCTGCGCCACCAGAGCACCTTCCGGCGTACTCAGCTTGAAGGACTCCGCGAGCGACTGATTGACGTTCTGAATCTCCACACCGAGGCGGCCGTGCTCGACCTTGCCGGTCTTCACGATCTGCTGCTCGACGCCCTGCGCCAGGTTGATGGGAATCGCGAACGAGACCCCCTGATAACCGCCGGAGTTCGTGTAGATCTGCGAGTTGATGCCGACGACGGCGCCGGTCGAGTCGAACAGCGGTCCGCCCGAATTGCCCGGGTTGACGGCGGCATCGGTCTGGATGAACGGCACTGCGCCGTCGCCTGGAAGCGAACGGCCCGTGGCGCTGACGATGCCCGCCGTGGCGGTTTCCTCGAGACCGAACGGAGCACCGATCGCCAGCACATAATCGCCGACCCCGAGCTGGTCGGAGTTACCGAGACGCACCGCCGGCAGGCCGTGGGCTTCGATCTTCAGCACCGCGATATCGCTGGTCTTGTCCGTGCCGAGCACCTTGGCCTTGAACTCTCGATGGTCCATCAGCTTGACCGTGACCTCTTTCGCACCGTCCACGACGTGCGCATTGGTCAAGATCACCCCGTCGGAGGTGACGATGAAACCGGAGCCCTGAGCGTGCATCATCGGGTTGCTGTGCTGATGCGGCATCTGGCGGAAGAATTGCGAGAGCGGATTGTCGTCATCGTCGCCGAACGGATTGCGGCCGAACGGCTGTTGCTGCTCGGCGGCGGCCTTGAGCTCGCCCGCCACCGTGATGCCCACGACGGAGCCGCGGTTTTGCGCGACGATGGCGTGGTAATTCGGCGCCGTGCCGAGCGGAATGGGACCCGAGGGCGCCGTCGCGGCGGGCGCGCTCGCGGCGGTGCTGTCCGCCGCCTGTGCGTTCTTGAACAGGGCCGGCGCCATCCAGCCGGCGATCGCCCCGACGGCGAACACGCCCGCGGCTGCTCCGGCAACTAACCTGGTGGGAGATCTCATGGAAAATCCTCCTGAAGGGATAAAGGCCCGCCGTCGGGCACCTGACGACATGCTCCCTCCCCTACCTTAAGGGAACCTTAAGCCGGTCGCGGAAAGGCGACCGTAACCTTGAGGCCCCCGCCCGCGGCATCGTCGAGGCGGACTTCGGCGCCGTGACGATCGGCAATGGCCTTGACGATGGCGAGCCCCAAGCCGCTGCCGCCCTCGGGTGCATTCGAGCGGCGATAGAACCGATCGAACGCCCGCTCCCGATCGGACGCCGGGATTCCGGGACCGGTGTCCACCACCTCGAGCGTGGCGCCCGCGGCCTGCTGGCGGGTACTCACCCGCACCTGCCCTCCCTGCGGTGTATAGCGCACCGCGTTGTCGACGAGGTTGCGCACCAGGATGCGCAGCGAATCGCGATCTCCCCGCACCGCCGCAGGCTCGGCCTCGAGACCGAGATCGATGCGCCGCGCCACGGCGAGCGCGTTGGCGTCCGCGATGCCGTCGGCGGTCGCCTCCTCGAGCGGGACCTGCGGCCATTCGCCGGGTTCCTCACGCGGCTCGCTCCGGGCGAGCGTGAGTAACTGCTCGACCAAATGAATCGCCCGATCGACGGCGGCGCCCAAATTTGCGCGCGCCTCGCGACGCGCGGCCTCGTCGGGCGCGCGATCGAGGAGCTGCAGCTCGAGACGCACCGCCGTCAACGGCGAGCGCAACTCGTGTGCCGCATCGGCGACGAAGGCGCGCTGCGCCTGAAAGGCCGCGTGCAGCCGCAGCAGCAACCGATTGAGCGCGTCGATCAGCGGAGCGACCTCCTGCGGCAGCCGCTCCGTCGCCAGCGGCGTCAAGCTGTGCACGTCGCGCCGCTGGACTTCGTTCGCAACACGGCGCAAAGGCCTGAGCCCGTTGCCGACGAGTCCGACGATTGCCGCCCCCAGCAGCGGCAACAGCAACAGGAGCGGGATCACCACCCGCAGCGCAGCGCCCCGCGCGAACGCTTCCCGGACTCGCAGCGGTTGCGCAATCTGGATCACGCCGTCGAGTGTCTGCAGCCCATAGGTGCGCCACGAGCCGCCGGCCACGCGCACGTCCGCATAGCCGAGTGCGGTCGCATTGATGAGCGGCAGTCCCGGACGCGAGAAGTAGACCCGCGTGCCGTAAGGATTCCAGATCTGGATCACGAAATCCGAATCGGCTTGATCCGGGGGCAGCTCCAGACGCGGCGCCATCGGTATCTGGCTGCGCAGCGACAGCGCCATCTGCCGCAGCTGATAGTCGAACAGGGTCGAGGTTTCCGCGAGCACGCGCCGGTAGGTGAGAAGTCCCGCGAGCAGCGAGGTCACGATCACCACGGCGAGCAACGCCATCAACAGTCGAGCGCGAATGGAAGTCATGGGTCTTTCGGCACGAAGTAGCCGACGCCTCGCAAGGTGCGGATGGCATCGTTGCCGAGCTTGCGCCGCAAGCCGTGCACGTACACCTCGATGGCATTGCTTTCGATGCCTTCGGACCAGCCGTACAAGCGGTCCTCGAGCTGCGCGCGCGACAAGACCGCGCCGGGTCGCTGCAGGAGCGCCTCGAGGACGGCAAACTCGTGCGCCGACAGGACGACCGGCTGCCCGTCGCGCTCGACCGCGTGCGACAGCGGATCGAGGGTGATGCCGCGGTGACGAATGGCGGGGTCGCCGCGGCCCGCCGCACGCCGCAGCACCGAGCGCATGCGCGCTGCGACCTCGTCGAGATCGAACGGCTTGACGATGTAATCGTCCGCGCCGGCGTCGAGTCCCTGGATGCGATTCTGTACATCGTCGCGGGCGGTGACGATGATCACCGGCGTTGCATCGCCGCGCGAACGCAACTCACGCAGCACCTCGAGGCCATCTCGTTCCGGCAAGCCCAGATCGAGCAACACGACGTCGAACCGCGAAGAGCGCAGCGCCGCCGAGGCGCTCTTGCCGTCGCCCACGCCGTCGACCGCATAGCCGTCCTGCTTGAGGGCGGTGTGCAGCCCCTTGGCGATCATCCGGTCATCCTCGACGACGAGCACGCGCATCGCTACATGTTACTGCGTGGAGGGTTCGCGGGCTTTCTGCAGGGCGTTCATTTCTTGGTCGCTGAACCGCGCGTCGTAAATCGACCGCGCATCGAGGGTGCGCGCCACCACGGTGGCGGTCACCACCGCGAACAGCATCGGCAGAATAAAAGAGCGGTCGCGACCGGTGAGCTCCATGACCAGGATGATCGAGGACACCGGTCCATGGGTGGTCGCGGCAAGCAGCGCCGCCGCGCCGACGATCGCGAAAAGTCCCGGGGGGACGCCCGGCCACACCAACGACCAGACACTCCCCAACAGGCCCCCGAGCAGCGCGCCCGTGGCGAGTGACGGCGTGAATAGCCCGCCGGGTACACCGCTTCCCAGGCACAGCACGGTCGCGAAGGGCCGTACCACCACGAGCGCGAGAAGCAGGGGAACGGCGACCTGCCCCGTAAACGCGAGCTCCGCGATATCCCTGCCGTTACCGAGTATCTGAGGATAGGGGATGGAAAGCGCCCCGATCACGCCCAACGCGGCCACCGGGGCGAGCAGCCGCGCGGCTCCCTTCGGCTTATTGCGGTCGGCCCAGGCGATGATGCGCACGAAGCCCACCGAGAAGGCGCCGACCAAGGGTCCGGCCGCCAGCGACCACCAAATTACGGACGCCGACAACGAATAGGAGGGAATCGTGTAGGTCGGTTCGTTGGGCATGGCGAGCAGCCATGCGACTCCGGTGGCGCACGCCGAGGCGAGCAGCGCGGGCAAAATCAGCCGCAACGCGAGCACGCCGCGCAGCACCTCGATCGCGAACAACGCGCCGCCGAGCGGCACGCCGTAGGCCGCTGCCATGCCGGCGCCCGCGCCACACGCGACGATCAGACGGCGCTGCTCGTCCGTCAAGGCGGTGCGATCCGCAAGCGCATTGGCGATGACGGCACCGGCTTGCTTCGGCGCCCCTTCGCGTCCGAGCGATGCGCCCATGCCGACGACCACGACCGAAAGCGCCGCGGTCGCGAGCGTGCGCACCGCGGGCAGATGACCTGCGAAACTCGTTATGGCCTCGGTGAGATCGATGCTGTTGCCGGCCGCGAGGCGGCGCACGAGCAGCTGTCCCGCACCGGTCAGAACGCCGGCCGCCAGGAGAATGATGAGATGACGGGACGCATTCGCCTGCTGCGCGGCGTCGAGCAAATGGGGTCCCGGCCAGCACGCGTGTTGAACCGCAAACAAAAGATTGGTGAGTATTGCAGCCGCGACACCCGCGCCCAAGCCCGTGAGTAGGATGGCGACCCAGAATGCGGCGGCTCCCGGACTTCGCAAAGTCGGCGGGATGCTCGACAGCATCTGACCGGGAGTGATCTGACTCGGCGTCGCCATGCACTTCGCTCCGCGCGGCTCAGAAGGATTTTCGCCAATCCTTCCCTTCGCGGCTCAGAAATTCCTTGCCGAGCTTCCAGATCAGAATGCGCGAGGACTCCTCTCCGTCGATGTAGCCGGCCGCCGGTACCGACCGTGTGGTGTATTTGCCGATGGCTATTCCCCCCCGGATGCTGTGGCTCTCGATCAGCACGCCCTTCTTGAAATCGCGCAGATTCAAAGGTGCGGGGCTGCGCATATACCAGTAGTCCGCGTCCTCGGCTTCGAGCGCATACATCCCGGCGGGAAAGCGGATCTCTCGGGTGGCATGGGACTTATCGTCGAACACCATTTCCTGAACGACGCTCAATGTCTTCGTTGAGTCGTGCTCGAGATGGACGCTGCGCGTCTCGTTGATCAAGGGATTGAGCTCGAGCCCGCCACACGCGGCTAAACATAGCGCCGCACTCACCCCCATGATCATTTGTCGCAAGTTCGAAGCCTCCTTGCGAGGAGGATACGACAAATCCTAGGCCCGCGGCAGACGCCGCGGGCGTAGGCTTAGAAAACGCGTCTCGCGACGCGTCGTGCGCTAGATCGCTTTGGATCGAGACCTGCGGCCGCGCAGAACGGCCGCCGTTCCCAACAGCAACGTGAGCCCCGTTGCTGTGAGCCCGCCGCTGATCTCCGGCGCAGCCGTGGCGGTCGCCGCGTCATGGGACGTGGGCACTACCCGCGCCGACCCGGTTGCGCCGGCTCCAACCCGAGCCGTGTCGTAAAGGCCCGGACGACGGGTGTAGGTATCGATAGCACGAAGGCTCGAACCATCGCGAATCACGGCGAGTTCACCCTGGTGACTCGCCGCCAGCGCGTTGGCGGTCGGCGCAGTAACAGCAATCGTCAGAATACCAATCCAAAACTTAGCGCGCATCGTTTTGTCCTTGCGTTGAGCCGTCTGAATCAATGGTGATACATCAATGGCAATGTTCGGCGTCGCACGCGACCCAAGCATGCTCGTGGTAATAGCGGTTGTGATCGTGATCCCAATACCCCTCGCGAGTCTCGACGACGCAGCCGGAGGCGAAAGCGATCAGTGCCAGCACGAAACTGCCGCTCACGATGCGGCGTGCGATCGTCGTACGTGGATTTTGCATGTCTATCCCCTTCTTATTTGACCAGTGTCGGCAGACTACCGGTCGATCGGCGCGTTGAAAGTCCGAGGACGCCGATATCCAGTGTGGCCTAAGGTCCTACAGAAACGCCTTGTCAGGCCGTTCCTACAACGCTTCGGGGAATCCTCCAACCAAGCATTGGCACACGGTCTGCCGCATGCGTTGTGAGAGGTGCGACATATTCAGAAAGCGCGATTCGACCGAAGATAAAGGTGAATCGGAGCCGACCAATGCGAACTTAGGAGTGCGCAAACGTCATGAGCTTTGGATTTGATGTGTCAGAGCTTTTGCAAAGCATCCAGCACTTGGAGACTCTCGCCAAGGCGCGGCTGGCGGAGCGGCGCACAGGACCGATCGACGTCATGCGCATCCAACTAGCCCGCTTCGGCGTCTGCGCCTGCTCATGCCATTTCCATGCGGCTACGGTTCACACCGGACAAGGGTGCTGCGGCAATGCGCGGATAGGCGACAGCAGTCTGGGCTGACGCGTCAGCGGACCGCCTTCCACGTGCTGTCCGGATCGAAGGCGGTCATACCCTTCGCGATCTCATCCGTGGTCTCGCCCAAGTCCTTCTGATAGATTTTGCCGCGAGCGTTGACAAGGAAAGTCATTACTCCGCTCGCACTGTACTCTGCGGGATAGGCGACGAACGCAAAGCCGCCCGTCATCTGACCGTCCTTGATATAGTCTTTCGCGCCACCCAGCGCATTCGGCCCCTGGGCCTTTAGTATCCGATAGTAATAACCGTGGAAGGGGGTGGGCTTGCCGCTCTGCTTCACCGCACCGTTGTTTTCGCTGGTCGCCTCGGCCACCAAGCTCCCCGCGGGGCTTTCCGGCTCACCTTCTTTCGATTCCCAATAAAGACCACCTTGCGTTCCGGGTGGGCTGGTGAAGCGTTGGGCATAGGCGCCGGCGGGGTTGCCGTCGTGCCCGGTAGCGGCATAAGCCTTCTGAGCGGCAACCAACGCGTGGCAAACCCTGATCGCGTCCAACTCATTTTGCCCGATTCGACGGAACGCCAACTCCTTGGCTCCTTCGAGCGCATCGAAATGCCACGCGCCGTCGACACGAACAATCGGAAATGGCAGCGGCCAGGCGCTGGACCCGATCGTCAAAATCACGCTATCCGATGTCTGATGCGTAAAAGCATGGGCCTGTCGATAGTGTTTCAGGAACGCGAGGCGCTCCGCCTCATCCTGATCGGGATCACCGGTCGACAATAGATCCTTCTCTTGCGAGCCGATTATTTCCCGCAGCGCAGAGTCATCGTTTGCTTCCACCGCCGCGACAAACGCGGCCGCCGCGGCTTGATAACTGGGAAATGACTTGACCGCCGCATCCTGCGCGAGCGCGGTGTGCGTGCCCACGAACAGAAGCGTCGCGAACAGGAGCTCCCACCATCGCCGAAGGTTGTGAGGATTCATCGCGGTTTGCCCCCTGACCGATTTCCGCCGCTGGCGCTGGCTTTGCCTCGATTGCTCGCCGCACGCTCGGCTCCGCCGTTGCTGCTACCGCCAAACCCGCTCGGACGTGCGCCGGTCGACTTCGGCGGCGGCGAGGCCGGACGCTGCGCCGGTGGTCGATTGCCGCCCGATGGGAAGCCGGCATAGGGATTTTTCGGCGCGGGCCGAGTCTGCGGGGTCGGCGCAGGACGCGTCTGCGGCGTCGGCGCTGGCCTCGTCGTGCCACCGTTACCGGGCGGTCGGGTTCCACCATTACCGGGTGGCTTGCTCCCCCCTCCATTACCTCCATTACCGGGAGGCCGGGTCCCTCCTCCATTCGCGGGTGGCTTGCCTCCTCCACCATCCGGCGGACGGCTTCCTCCTCCGTTGCCCGGCGGCCTGCCTCCGCCATTATCCGGCGGACGACTTCCTCCCCCGTTGCCCGGTGGCCTGCCTCCCCCATTATCCGGCGGACGACTTCCTCCCCCGTTACCCGGTGGCTTACCGCCTCCATTGCCGGGAGGCCGGCCCCCGCCTCCGTTCGGCGGCGGCTTGTACGGGGGCGGTCTGTAGCCGCCGCCGTTGCCTGGCGGCCGCGGCGGACGATAGCCAGGCGGCGGCGGACGATATCCCGGACGCTGATTCCAATTCGGTGGCGGTCTCCCGTAACCCGGATAGGGGGGCCTGTATACGGGTGGACGCGGACGATAAGGGGGATAGGGACTTCTGTAGTAATTGTTTACGACGAAGACGTTGCGGTGGTAGTACATACCGCCGCCGCCCCAGCCCCAGCCCCAAGCACCCCACGCATACGGCTGGTTGTTGCTGATCAGCGCGCCGATCGCAATACCTGCGCCGAAGCTCAAGAGCGAGGCCGCGACCACATCGCTTTGGCTGGGCGCGGCCACGAACACTTGCTGCGGCTGATACACGGGAACGTAAACGACCTGGGGATTCACGGGCTGGACGACGACGACTTGGGCGCCGTTTTGCTGCTCGACGGAGACTTTCTGATATTGATTGGTATCGAGCGCACCGGACGCATAGGCCTGCTGTCGCAAGGCTTGAATCGCTGCCATCACGGATTTCTGATCGGCCTGAAATGCGGCGCCCAGCGCCGCATAGTCATCGATGTTGATTGCCATGCTGTCCAGCACGGCGGGGAAGGCCACGAGCGAAATGAAGGCTGGATCGAAGCCTTGCTTCTGCGCAGCGTCGGTCAGCGCCGTTCCCTGTAGGGCCGCGTTCTGCTTCAGCCAGTTGTTGGCATCGAGGATCTGCTGCGGGTCGGTCGAGGCGGCACAAATTTGCGCGAGCAGCGTGTCCGGGTAGAGCGCAATCGGCGCGAGCAACTGCGTCAATTGATCGCCCGTGGGGACGTCGGCCGCTTGGCTCGCGCTTCCAAAAAGAAACGCCATCAGTACGGCAACGAACCCCGCGCGAGCACTTCGATGCAACATGGTCACCCTCCAGCGTCTGTCCAGGCGACAACGAGCCTGGCACGGAGGTCGGTATAACCTGTTTCCGGCGGGGTTGGAACTGGCCGAATGCAAGAAGTGCCTTGGGGCAGGAATCGACGGCGGCGACAACGCATTCGGCCGGCGGCGGCACTTTTCGAGATAGCCCACTGATTCCATTCGGATAAACATATTCACTTCTCGTGAGAATTTTTACAAAGTGAGCGCCGGGAGAATAAAATTGCGGCCGTGGTTCGCTAGATTGGGAATTGCGGGAATTCAACGACACGCAAGGAGCGGAGATGAGTCACCTCGTTTGGTGGATTCTGAGTTTGGCGGTAGTCGGCTTCGGTGCCTATTCCTGGGGATTTCATAACGGCTCCCAGGCGGGGTTTTATCACCGAAGACCGGAACGGCGGACTGATTCACTCACCGGTCTGGCGGTTGAGCCGGAGACGAAGCGCGCCGCTGATGCGGT
This sequence comes from uncultured Gammaproteobacteria bacterium, assembly GCA_963766915.1. Taxonomy (GTDB): domain Bacteria; phylum Pseudomonadota; class Gammaproteobacteria; order Steroidobacterales; family Steroidobacteraceae; genus Bog-1198. The sequence continues at coordinate 98,326 of CAVYCL010000020.1, read as the reverse complement.
GTCGGCGAAGGTCCCTGCATAGACCAGTCGCAGCCACCGTCTCGCTACGGTGCGCCGTGTAGGGCAGAATTTCTGCCGAAGGGCAACCGCCCACTTCTCAATCCGTGAAGAGCCCTGTCGCGACCCCATCACGGTTCTAAACTCGGGACTCTCCGTGTCCGATGAATCCTACATAGAGCAGTGGGATCGCGACCGCGTTCGCTGGAAGGCCTTCTGTTACTTTCGAGGCAGGAGGTTCCCGCGCACATATGACGACCGAGGTAAGCACGCTATTTGAAATGGTCAGCCATTTTCAGCAGTTGTCCGAGCGCGAGAAATCGGGACTTGCGCGGGAACTACACGACGACCTCGGCGGGTATCTGATCGGCGCGGTGATGGACTTGACCAGCCTATCGAGTCTTATTGCCTCGCTTGGGCCCGAAGCCAATCACAAAATGTTGCGCGCCCGTCAAGCGATGACCGATGCCATTGCGCTGACACGACGCCTGACGGAGCAGCTCCGACCGACGCTGTTGGATAACGTCGGGTTATTCACGGCGTTGCGGTGGCAGTTGAAAAATGCCGGCGAGCGGGCCCACGTAAAATGCATCGATCATCTGCCGGAGGTCGAGCCGCAGCTCAGCTCGCGCGCCCTGATCGCGTTATTCCGGAGTTCTCAGGAAGCGTTGGTTGTGGGCCTGAATCGGTGCTCTGTTACAGAACTGGAGTTCGACGGCTCGATCGACGACAAAGAACTCTCGCTGAGGCTGGTGGCGGACGGCGGCATGCTGCCCGACAGACCGAGCGATATTACCAACCTGATGCTGGAATCCCTTCGGCAAAGAATGCGAAATTTGGGTGGCGTGGCACGGATCGAAAATCCGTCCAGCGGGGGAATCCGCCTGGTGATGTCTGCACCGATGGCCAAAGTGGCTGCCGCGCATTAGGGCAAGCTCGCGCGGCCGAAACCGCTCGGCGGCGCGATTTCAAGGCAGGTAAAGCCTATAAAAAAAGGCCGCCGAGAAGGCAGCCTATAATTCGGAGATTGGAGTGCGGTCCGCTGCTCCGATGGGATGTTGTTTCGTCACGCTGCGCCGTTGTGCCCGTCGGTACTCCCCCGTCGGTTCAACGCAAACATAGCGATATCCGGTCGTGAAGTCTGTTCGGTAGCGCACCCTGACGCTAACCCAGCGCCAATGCTTGTGGGTTACCGTACAGAGAAGCGGCAAGCGCGGTGCAACTATTACAAGCCGTGCACACCGAGGAACCCCATCGAAATGAACGCTCATAGCCAGTGGCGGCCTTTTCTCGAACTGCAGATGCAATCCTTGTCGATCGCTGCGCGGGCCGACGCTCGTGACACGGCCGCTGACATTGCACGCTCGGAAAGCAACATCAAAGCGTGGATGACGTACTTGCCCGAGGATTGCATCAGGACCATGGTGTTGATGGGTTGGGATATCAGTACGTGATGAGCGCCCTACGCCACGTTCCGTCGCCGCGCTTTGTTCTCGCTGTCAATCAATTCCGTCAGCAGCGCCTTAGCGATGTCTTTTTGACGAGCTCCGCCCGCGGATATTGATACTTCGCGCTGCTTGTACCGCACAGTCACCGAATACGGAGTGCAACGCCACTTGCCGGCATAGATCCCGTTGTTGTGTGCCAAAGCGATGGTGCTAAATGTCTGGTCGTCCATCACGGCGTCGCCTCGAGGTTTGGGAGCCGCAAGCATACAACCGCGGCCTCGGCTCAATTGCCCGGGCACTGCCCAATCGAACTGACGGAAGCGGGCTTAGCCGGTTGTAGGCTTATCGGGCGCTATTCGAGCTACTGTCAAACGCGTGCGCATGACTGTTCTAGTAATACCCGCTCAATGTGCAGTCCATGGTGTCAAGGGTACCGGCAGTGGCGACTATTACCTGCGGCGTTTGTCCAACTTCTACGACCAAGTGGGGCTCGCCGTTCAAGCCGATGATAGTAATACCGTTGTTCGTCGAAAATGGGAAAGGCTGTAAAGTAGAGTCGGCTACTGTCCCAAGCTGAGTAGTGAAATTGGTCGAGGAGCTTAGCCGCAGATCCGCCGGCACGTCATCGTGAACCGCCGGGGCAAGCCGTACACACGGGACGGGTTCCAGTCGCAGTGGCAGCGAGCATGACGGAAGCCTCCCCTGAGACGGCCGACCGCTTCACATTCCACGATATCAGGGCTAAGAGCCTCTCAGACGCCCCGACGTTGGAGGAAGCGAGAAAGCGAGCACAGCACTCTGACGCTCGCATCACTCAGCATGTGTATCGGAGACTACCTGAAGCTGCGACCACCATGGACATCGGGCAACTCAAGGGCACGAAATGAATCGGCTAGACGACGCGACACACAAGCACCTGTTAAACGGACTACGGTTGCTTCGCATCGCCAAAGAGCAAGGACTCACCGATAACTTGATGGCGAGAGAACGGGAGATTCGCCGCGAAGCGATGACGGTCAGTGATCCGAATATGAGAGCTGATTTGCTGAAGCAGTGCGACGAATTATTAGCCGATTATTAGACAGTGACCGCGGAGCGGATAGTCCAAGCACGTGAAAGTAGAGTGCCCCGGGCAGGAATCGAACCTGCGACCTAGCGCTTAGGAGGCACTCGCTCTATCCACTGAGCTACCGAGGCAAAGACGGGCCGGAGTCGATTGACATCCGGCCTATGGATTGGTGGAGGAGAAGGGGATCGAACCCTCGACCTTCGCATTGCGAACGCGACGCTCTCCCAACTGAGCTACTCCCCCAAAAAGGGCCCAGAATACTACCAGCAAAGCCGAGGCAAGCCAAAGTAATCCCAATCCGCAGCGAACTTCGCTAGGATATAGCGAAGGGGCCACAATCGATGCTAAAAGCGGGCGAGCGAGCGCCAGAGTTCACTCTTCCGGATCAGTCCGGGACGGATCGATCGCTCACCCAGTTGTTGAGCGCGGGAGCGATTGTCCTTTACTTCTACCCCGCCGATTTCACGCCGGGATGCACCCGGCAAGCCTGCGCGCTTCGCGACCTGCACACCGACATTCAGAAGGCCGGACTGAACGTCGTGGGGATCAGTCCGCAATCGCCCGAATCACACCTGAAGTTTCGCGAGAAATACCGCTTACCCTTCGACTTGCTGTCGGATGAGAACAAGACCGTGATCAAGATGTATGGCCTCAACGGTCCGTTGGGAATCGGGGTGCGGCGCGCCAGCTACCTGGTCGATTCCAGTCGTCGGATTCGTGACGCGGTGCTTGCGGATGTGCGCATCGGCCGCCACATGGAATTCGTGCAGAAGGCCATCATGCTGCGCGCGGGCAGCTGAAGCACAAGCCCGCCTCCAAGGTGCCCCCCGCGCCGCGCATGGTGGTGCTCGCCGCGGGCTTCTCGACCCGCATGGGTCGGCCGAAAGCTCTGGCTCGCGTGCGTGGCACGAGCTTGATCGCGAGAACCCTGCAGGTGCTCGCACCGTTGGCGACCGCGCCGATCATCGTCGTGGTTCCTCCCCGCGCAGCGCGCCTGCGCGCCGAGTTGCGGCAGGTCCGATCAGTGCTCGTCGAGAATGCGCTCCGCGGCGAGGGCCTCTCGAGTTCGGTTCGACGCGGATTACGCAAGGCGCGTTACGAGGCCGCCGTACTGCTCGTGCCGATGGATCTGTCCCATCTCGAGCAGCGCGACATCGCGCGGCTGATCTCGCGGTGGCGCAGTGCGAGGCGTCGGGTCGCGGCTCGCCGCATCGGTGGGGCGGCGGTGGCGCCGCTCGTGCTGCCACGCCGCTTTTACCAGCGGGCATGCGGAATTGCCGGGGATGCCGGGCTCAAATCGTTGATGCGCGATCTGTCGCCGCGGGATATCGCGCTCGTGAGCCTGCCCTCCGCCGCCTTCGACGTGGACACGCGGCAGGATCTCGGACGCGCCCGGCGGCACACCCGGCCGCGGGGTCCTTAAGCCTCGACGCGGACCCGCGACCACGCGGGATATTCCCGAAACGCGGCCAACGTTGCCTCGATCTTCGCACGCGGCGTATCGAGATGCGTCGCGAGTCGGGTCAGCGGCGCAATCGAGGCGAGAATGCCCCGCTCCGCCAGATGAGTGTGCAGCGGCCCGACGTGCTCGCTCGGAATGTCCACGAAAACAATGTTCGTCTGCGGCGGTTCGACCACGAGACCCAAACCAGCCAATCCGGCCGCGAGATATTCCGCATTGTCGTGATCCTCCCGGAGGCGGGTCACGTGGTGCTCGAGCGCATACAAACCCGCCGCGGCCAGCACGCCCGCCTGTCGCATGCCGCCGCCGAGCGCCTTGCGCCAGCGGCGCGCCGTGTCGATGAGCTCGCGCGACCCGAGCAGCACGGACCCCGCGGGAGCTCCGAGACCCTTCGAGAGGCATATGGAAACCGAATCGAAGCCGGCCACCGCCTCGGGCTCGGCGATGCGCAGCTTGACGATGGCATTGAAAAGCCGGGCGCCGTCGAGGTGCGTACGCAGTCCGCGCGCATGCACGAAGTCGGTCGCGGCGCGCAGATAGGCGGGCGAAAGCACCCGGCCGCCCATGGTGTTCTCCAGCGCCAACAGGCGAGTCTGCGCGAAATGAATGTCCGCGGGCTTGATGGCCCGCGCGATCCGCTCGACCGAGATACTGCCGTCGCGCTCATTTTCCAAGGGCTGCGGCTGAATGCTGCCGAGAACTGCGGCGCCGCCCTGCTCGAAGCGGTACGTATGAGCATCCTGGCCCACGAGGTATTCGTCGCCTCGATTACAATGCGCCATCAGCGCCGCAAGATTGCTCTGGGTGCCGGTCGGAAAGAACAGCGCACGTGGGAACCCGAAGCGCTCGGCGAGCACGGATTGCAGCCGGTTCACGGTCGGGTCATCGCCGTAGACGTCGTCCCCCACCTCGGCCGCCGCCATGGCAGCGCGCATCGCCGCGGTAGGCCGGGTCACTGTGTCGCTGCGTAGATCGATGATGGAACTCATCGTATAACGATAACCGATACACTCGCTCCATGGCAGCCACGTCCGGCATCGCATCGGAATCGAACCTGCTCGGTGGGCTCGAGCTGGGCGGCACCAAATGCTCGTGCCTCATAGGCACAGGCCCGGACGATGTCCGCATGCATACGACCATACCGACCGGCTCCGACCCGGCGGCAACCTTCGCCCAGATCGAGGCCGAACTGCGGCATGGCATCGAAGTACATGGGCCGATTCGCGCGCTCGGGGTTGCCTCGTTCGGTCCCATCGACCGCCGCCCGACCTCGCCGCGCTACGGATGGATCACCTCGACGCCCAAACCCGGTTGGCGCGACACCGCGGTCGTGCCTCGACTGGCCCATCTGGGCGTGCCGATCGGCTTCGACACCGACGTCAATGGGGCGGCCCTCGCCGAGGGCCGTTGGGGAGCCGCGCGAGGGCTCGAGGATTTCGCCTATGTGACGGTCGGAACCGGCGTGGGCGTCGGACTGTTCGCGAATGGCGCGCTCATTCATGGCTTTTTGCATCCGGAGCTCGGCCACATCCGAGTGGTCCGCCGCAACGGTGATCGCTGGCCGGGTGCATGCCCCTTTCATGGAGACTGCGTCGAAGGGCTCGCCTCCGGACCTGCCATCGCCGCGCGTGCCGGTGCGCCTGCGGAATCGATCGCCGCCACGGATGAGGTGTGGGACGGGGTGATCCATGCGCTCGCCCAGCTCCTGCATACCTTGGTTCTGGCGACGGCGCCGCGACGGATACTGCTGGGCGGCGGGGTGATGGAGGCACGTCCCGGGCTCCTCGCCGGGCTACGCCGTGCGCTCGCCGCGAGCCTGAATGGCTACGTGCCGGGCGAGGAGCTCGGTGTCGGTATGGAAAGTTACGTCGCGAATCCCGGCCTCGGCGCTCGCGCGGGCGCTCTCGGCGCGCTCGCGCTCGCCGCGGACGCCGTCGGCGATTAAATCCGGCTGCTCAACGCTCGGCCTGCCGCTCGACCGGCCTCGACGACACAGAGCGCCGACATATTGACGATGCGCCTGACGGTAGCCGCAGGCGTCAAGATGAACGCGGGCGCCGCGCAGCCGAGAAGAATCGGTCCTATCGCGACATTGTGGCCGGCGGCAGACTTCAAGAGATTGTAGGCAATGCTCGCGCTGTCGAGGTTCGGACAGACGACCAGATTCGCGCTACCCTCGAGCGTCGAGTCGGGCAGCACGGACTTGCGTATGGCTTCATCGAGAGCGCAGTCGCCATGCATCTCCCCGTCCACTTCGAGCTCCGGCACGCGGGCGCTCAGCAGAGCGAGCACTGCGCGCATCTTGAGCGCCGAGGGTGCATCGCTCGATCCGAAGTTCGAGTGCGACAGCAGCGCCACTTTCGGCTCGAGACCGAACCAGCGCAGCTGCTCGGCTGCGAGCTCCGTGATTTCCGCGAGCTGCTCGGCCGTTGGATCGAGATTAACGTGCGTATCGACCAAGAACAGCTGCCGGCCGGGCAGGATGAGTCCCGATAGGGCCCCGTAAACGTGAGCACCGGGGCGGCGTCCGAGCACCCGGTCGATATACGTCAAGTGCCGCGCCGGCGTCGAGATCATGCCGCAGATCAATCCGTCCGCCTCGCCCTTGCGCAACAGCATGGCGCCGATGAGCGTCGTGCGGCGGCGCATTTCTAGCTTCGCGTATTGTTCGGTGACGCCATTGCGGCGCGTAAGGCGGTGGTACTCCTGCCAATACTCCCGATAGCGCGCATCGTGCTCGGGATTGACCACCGTGAAGTGCTCGCCGACCCGCAACCGCAATCCGTGGCGCACAATGGCTCGCTCGATCACGGCGGGACGACCGATCAGCAGGGGCGTCGCCAGCCGTTCGTCGACCACGATCTGCACCGCACGCAGCACACGCTCGTCCTCGCCTTCGGCGTAGACGATCCGGCTGCGCTCGGGCGGGATTTTGCGGGCCGCGGTGAATATCGGCGCCATCAAGGTCCCGCTGTGGTAGACGAATTGCTCGAGTCGCCGGGCATAGGCGTCAAGGTCGGCGATGGGCCGTATGGCGACACCCGACTGCATCGCGGCCTGCGCGACGGCCGGAGCGATCTTGACGATCAAGCGCGGATCGAAAGGCCTTGGAATGAGGTATCCGGGTCCGAAGCAAAGATCCTCGCCCCCGCCGTAAGCGGCCGCCACGACATCGCTTTGCTCCTGACGCGCGAGCCCCGCCAGTGCGTGCACGGCAGCGATTTCCATCGGGCGGGTGATCGTCGTGGCACCGACATCGAGCGCCCCTCGAAAAATGAACGGAAAACACAAGACATTGTTCACTTGATTGGGATAGTCGCTCCGTCCCGTCGCAAGCACGGCATCGGGGCGTACCGCCAACGCCTCTTCGGGCAGGATCTCGGGGGTTGGATTGGCGAGCGCCAGGATCAGCGGCCTCGGCGCCATTTTCTGCACCATACCGGGCTTGAGCACACCGCCCGCGGAGAGGCCCAAGAACACATCCGCATCGGCGATCACCTCATCCAGCGAGCGTGCATCGGTCTTCTGGGCGAAACGCGCTTTCTCGGGGTCCATCAGCTCGCGCCGACCTTCGAACACCACCCCCGCAAGATCCGTCAGCCAGATATTCTCGCGTCGCATGCCGAGATCGATCAGCAAGTCGACGCATGCCAGCGCAGCGGCGCCTGCGCCGCTCACCACCAGCTTCGCAGCGCCCATCTGTTTATTGCAGACCGTGAGGCCGTTCAACACCGCGGCGCCGACCGTGATCGCGGTGCCGTGCTGGTCGTCATGGAACACCGGAATCTTCATCCGCTTACGCAGCTCGCGCTCGACGATGAAGCATTCCGGAGCCTTGATGTCCTCCAGGTTGATGGCGCCGAACGTCGGCTCGAGGGCCACGATGACCTCGATCAACTTGTACGGATCGGTCTGCTCGATCTCGATGTCGAACACATCGATGCCGGCGAATTTCTTGAACAGCACCGCCTTGCCTTCCATCACCGGCTTCGCCGCCAGCGGACCGATGGCGCCGAGACCGAGCACGGCCGTGCCGTTGCTGATGACGCCGACCAGGTTGCCGCGCGCGGTGTAGCGGAACGCGGTCGAGGGATCCGCGGCGATGGCCTCCGAGGCCGCCGCCACCCCCGGCGAATAGGCGAGCGCGAGATCGCTCTGCGTGACCAGTTGCTTGGTCGGAGCGACAGAGATCTTCCCGTGCGTCGGGAACTCATGATAGTCGAGCGCTGCTTGCCGGCGATCGGCCTTGACGTCTCCGGCCTCGGTGCTTTTCATCGGCGTGTCCAACGAGTGCGATGTAGGCGCATCCGGTATGCTAGCAAGAAACTCGTGCTTACAAGGCTGCCGCCCGTGGCGCCACCGGCCGTCAACCGTTGTCGCGCCGATGCGTTATCCTCGGGCGGCGAGTCCGCCGGAGAACTCCATGAAGCCGTCCCGCGTCCTGATCTCTCTTCTCTGCCGCTCCATCGCCCGCCGCGCTGCGCTGGCCGCGGGCCTTGCCGGCACCCTGGCCTTGTCGACGGCAAGCATCGCCGATGATGAGGCCGCCAGCGGCGGCCCCGGCACCTGGCAGATCCACAAATATACCTTCCAGTTCATGGGGTTCACGACCACTTACTCCTGCGACGGCCTCGCCGACAAGCTGCGAATCGTGTTGCGTGCCGCGGGTGCGCGCGCCGACGTGAAATCCGTGGCGGGCGCCTGCCCCAACGGCTTCGGTCGGCCGGATAAGTTCGCCCGCGCTTATCTCACCTTTTACACACTCGCGCCGGCGGATTCGGGCGCCCATTCAGGCGGCGGCGTGCAGGGGGTCTGGCGTCCGGTGACGTTCGCTGCGCGCCAACCGCGGGAGCTTGCGCTCGGCGATTGCGAGTTGATTGAGCAATTCCGCCAGCTGGTGTTGCCGATGTTCACCACGCGCAACGTGATCAGCAATACGACCTGCATCCCGCATCAGGAGTCGGGCTCGAACATCGACTTGAGGTTCGACTCGTTCACGGGCGTGCCGGGGAAAAAGCATGCCACCGCCGCGTGGTGGACCTTCCTAGCTCGAGCCTCTTCGCCCGCCTAGGATCGGGTTCGTGGACAACATCACACACAGCCTCGTCGGGCTGATCATCGGGGAGTCCGCCGCGGCACATACGGTCCCGCATGCGCGCGGCTTGCCCAGCAGAGCCCGGCGCACGGCGCTCATGGCCGTAGCCGTGATCGGCAGCAACGCGCCCGATCTCGATCTGCTGGTGAGCTGGCGGGGCTCCTCCGCGGGCAACCTCGACTACATGCTCTGGCACCGCGGCTACACGCACACCCTGGTCGGATGCGCGGCGCTCGCACTCCTTCTCTATGTCGCGACGGAGGTCGTGCTGCGTTTGCGGCAGTTGCAACCCTCGCGCGAGGATCGGCTGCTGCTCCTGGCTACCGCACTGCTCGCCACCGCGCTGCATTTAGCGATGGACTGGCTGAACAGCTACGGCGTGCACCCCTTTTGGCCCATCGATAATCACTGGCGTTACGGCGATAGCGTGTTTATCGTGGAGCCGCTCTACTGGGTCGCGGCAGCGCCGCTCTGGTGGGGACTTAAAAGCACCGTCTCGCGCCTGCTATTCGCGCTTGCCGTCCTCGGCGTGGTCGTTCTCGGTCTGGCCACGGCCATGATGTCGGGGCTGTCCTGCCTCGCGGTGGCGGTGGGATTCTTGCTGCTCGCCGGCTTGGGCTCCAAGCTGCCCGCGAGGACCACCTCTTGGGTGAGTGGCGTACTCGCGATCGCCGTCACCTGTCTGTTCGCGTTCTCGGGACACGAAGCGGCGCAGCGCGCGCAGGACCTGGCGGTGAGCTACTTCCCCGTCGACCAGTTGCTCGATCACGTGCTCACCCCGCAGCCGGCCAATCCTTTGTGCTGGGATCTGTTATTGCTCGAAACGAGCGGCGAACGCTATGTCGCTCGGCACGCGGTTCTCGCTCTCGCTCCCGCGCTCCTCCCGGCGAGCGGCTGCGGGCCGTCAAAGCCGGTAGCGCGCACCGCGACTCTCACAGGCGTGACGGCACCGGATACATCTCAAGTGCGATGGCTCGGCGAGAGGGTGCTGCCGGAGCCTCTGCTCCAAGGGGTCGTCGCCGAGAATTGCGACGCCGCCGCCTTCATGCTGTTTGCGCGCGCACCCTTCATCGCGCCGCGCGAGCCAGAGCCGCAGAGCGCGCCCGCAGGCGCCGTGCTCGGCGACCTTCGCTTCGATCAAGGGCGCGAGCGCGGCAGCTTCGAAGTCCCGCTCGCGAATCAGCCGGCGAATGACACTGCGCGTGCACTGCCTAAATGCCGACGCGCGGCGCCCTGGATAGCGCCGCGCGCCGACTTGCTTAAGCCGCCCGGCTAGATTGCCTCAGCTCGAGGTCGCGGATGACGCGCTCGCCTTCGGTTTGCTCCAGCCGTTCTCGGCGGCGATGGCTTGGGCCGCTTTCAAGTGGTGTTTAAGGGCGGGAAGGGTTGCTTGGGCGAAGGCCTTTGCATCCGCATCCTGTCCGCTCGCGATCTCATTTTTGAACAGCGCAACCGCCTCACGGTGGGCCTTCAATTGTCCGGTGATGTAGGATTTATCGTAGGTGTCGCCGCTGAGGACATCCAGCTTGCCCTTCTCCGCAATCTGGCCGACGCTCGCGCTGGTCGGCAGGGATATGTTCTTCGACGCGGCCAGGGTCTTCAGCTGGTCGTTAGCCGCCGTATGGTCCTTGACCATCATGGCGCCGAAGTCCTTCACGGCCTGCTTGTTGGCCTTCTGCTGTGCTTGGTTCCCGGCATCGACCTCGAAAATACCTGACTCGGCGGCTTTCTTATAGAACGTCGCATCGGGATCGTCGGCGCCGAACGCCACGGGCGCCGCTGCCAGCGGGGCAACGAGCGCAATCATCGCCAATAGCTTCCTCATCCAAATCTCCTCGTTGTATTTGAAAAGCGCAGCCTCTCTTCTGCAACTGCGCATTGTGCGATAACATTATTCGGCTTCGCGGCCGGCAATGTTATGCGCGGTTGGCCGCCAGCTTGGGTAGGACAAAGACCACGGGTCGACCTCGCCGCCCCTGATGCCCGCGACATTGCGGGAAAGCTCGCGCATTCAACCCGCCCGTCGGAGAGAAGCATGTGGATCGTTAAGCTAGCTTTGCGCCGGCCGTACACGTTCATCATGCTGGCCGTGCTCATCGTCTTCCTCGGCGTCTACTCGATTCTCAAGATGCCCACGGACATCTTTCCGAACATCAAGATTCCCATTGCCGCCGTGATCTGGCGTTACACGGGCCTGCTTCCCGAGGAAATCGCCGATCGCATCGTGCTGTTCTCCGAGCGCACCGCGCAGACCGTGGTCAACGACGTCGAGCACACGGAATCGCAATCGGTCAACGGCGACGGCCGTCGTGAAATACTTCTTCCAGCCGAACTGCCGACAAAGACCTGTCGATGGCGCAGATCATCGCGGTATCGCAGACGCAGCTGCAGACTGCGCCGCCGGGAACGACGCCGCCGTTCGTCCTGTCGTATAACGCCTCGAGCGTCCCGATCCTGCAGCTCGCGCTATCGAGCGAAACGATTCCCGAGCAGGAGATATTCGACCTCGGCAACAACATCCTGCGCACGCAGCTCGCAACCGTTGCCGGCGCCTCGATCCCTTACCCCTATGGCGGCAAGCAGCGCGAGGTGCAGGTCGATCTGGATCCGCGGCTGCTGCGGGCGCGCGGCCTTGCGGCCTCCGACGTCGTCAATGCCATCAGTCAGCAAAATCTCATCCTGCCGGCCGGCACCGAGAAAATCGACACCCGCGAATACTTCGTCAAGCTCAACGCGAGTCCGACGAAGATCGAAGAGATCAACGACCTGCCGATCAAGAGCATCAATGGCGGCGTGCTGTACGTGCGCGACGTCGCGCACGTTCGCGACGGCTATCCGCCGCAGACGAACATCGCGCGCGTGGACGGCAAACGCGCCATCGTGATGAACGTGCTGAAAACCGGCAACGCCTCGACCCTCGACATCATTGGCGGCATCAACGCCAAGCTGCCGCTCGCCCGCGCCGCGATGCCCAAGGACTTGAAGCTCGTCGCCCTGAGCGATCAGTCGGTCTTCGTCCGTGCCGCGATCAGTGGCGTGATCCGCGAAGGCATCATCGCGGCCGCGCTCACCGGGTTGCTGATCCTGTTGTTCCTCGGCAGCTGGCGCAGCACCCTCATCATCACCATCTCGATTCCCTTATCGGTGCTGAGCTCGGTCGCGTGCCTCGCCGCATTAGGGGAAACCATCAACATTATGACGCTCGGCGGTCTGGCACTGTCGGTCGGCATCTTAGTCGACGACGCGACGGTGACCATCGAGAACATCAATTATCACCTGGAGCAAGGGAGCGATGTGGAGCAGGCGATCCTGGAGGGTGCCCACCAGATCGCGCTTCCAGCGCTCGTCTCGACCCTATCGATCTGTATCGTGTTCGTACCGATGTTTCAGCTGGCGGGCATCGCGAAGTACCTGTTCATTCCGCTCGCGGAAGCCGTGGTGTTCGCCATGCTGGCTTCCTACATTCTGTCTCGAACCCTCATCCCGACGCTCGCCAAGTATTGGCTGAAGAAAAAGGACGAGCACAGCGAGAAAAAGAAATCGGGCTTGGCGCGCTTCCAGGAGCGATTCGAGCACGGATTCGAGCGGGTGCGTCATGGCTACCGGAATCTCCTCGCCATGGCGATCGACGGCGGCGTGGTGTTCGCCGGGGTCTTCCTGCTGGCGATGGCCGCGGCGGCGCTGCTCGCGTTCCCGATCGGCCCGCTGCCCGGCCTGGGGCAGGATTTCTTCCCGAGCGTCGACGCCGGCCAGCTGAAGCTCCATCTGCGCGCACCCACGGGGACACGTATCGAGGAGACCGCGATTCTTTGCGATCAAGTGGAGAAGATGCTGCGCGAGACCATCAAGCCGGGCGAAATCACCTCCATCGTCGACAACCTGGGCCTGCCCTATAGCGGCATCAACCTGGCGTACACGACCTCGGCGCCGGTTGGCCCGGGCGATGCGGATATTTTCATCAACCTGGCGAAGAAGCACTCGAACCTGTTCGACTATCAACGGGTGCTGCGTGGGAAACTGGCGGCTTCCTTCCCCTCGACCCAGTTCGAATTCCTGCCGGCGGACATCGTCAGCCAGATCTTGAACTTCGGCCTCCCCTCCCCGCTCGACGTGCAAGTCACCGGGCCGAACTCGGATGCGAACCGCGCGTTTATCGAGAAGCTGCTGCCGAAGCTCATCAGCGTTGCAGGCGCGGTGGACTTGCACATCCAGCAGCCCTACGACTATCCGCAGATCAACGTCGACGTTGATCGCAGCAAGGCGACGTTTCTAGGTCTCACCCAGCAAAACGTGGCTTCCAACCTGCTCATCTCGCTGTCGGGCAGCTTTCAGACCACCCCCTCGTTCTGGATCGATCCGAAGAGCGGCACGCAATACAACGTCGTCGCGCAAACGCCGCAATACCAGTTGAGCTCCCTCAACGATCTGAGCAATACGCCGCTTTCGCACACGACGGGCTCGGTCGCCGCGGCGTCGGGCACCTCGCAGGTCTTGGCCAACGTATCGACCATGCATCGCAGCGTGGCACCGGCTGTGGTGAGCCATTACAACTCGCAGGTTGCCTTCGATATCTACGGCAATGTGCAGGACGCGGATCTCGGATCGGTGGCGAAACAATTCAACCAGATCATCGAGGACTCGAAGAAGGACCTGCCCAAGGGGTCCACCATCCACCTCAAGGGCCAGGTGGAGACGATGACCCAGTCCTTCAACGGACTGCTGCTCGGCTTGGTGGGCGCCATCATCCTCGTGTACATGCTCATCGTGGTGAATTTTCAATCGCTCCTCGATCCGCTGATCATCATCACGGCCCTGCCGGCGGCGCTCGCGGGCATCGTGTGGATGCTGTTTCTCACTCACACGACGGTGAGCGTGCCGGCGCTCACCGGCGCGATCATGTGCATGGGGGTCGCAACCGCGAACAGCGTGCTCGTCATCAGTTTCGCGCGCGAGCAAATGAACGAGGGCTACACCGCCCTCGAAGCCGCGCTCGAGGCGGGATTCACGCGACTGCGTCCCGTCATCATGACCGCGACCGCCATGATCATCGGCATGATCCCGATGGCCCTCGGGCTCGGCGAAAGCGGTGAGCAAAACGCTCCCCTGGGCCGCGCCGTGATCGGCGGACTGGTGTTCGCGACCATCGCGACGCTGTTTTTCGTGCCCTCGGTATTCGTAATCATTCACGGCCGCGGAAAGCGGCCTGCTTCGAGCACCGACCACGACGGCGGCGGCGACGACCACGGTCAGATGGAGAACGCACATGGTTGAGCAGGACAGCGCCGAGCGCCGCAAGCTCAAGTTGAGAGTGAAGCAATTCGGCGTGATCGTGGTCATCGCCGCCCTCATCCTCGCCGTCTGGGGAATCGCGAGCCGCATCCACAGCCGATCGGAGCTGCGCAAGAACACGGCGGAGAACGCGGTTCTCACGGTGGTGACGGCCAAGCCGCAGCTGAGCGATGCCGGCAACGAGCTGGTGCTGCCGGGTATCGTCCAAGCCTACATCGAGTCGCCCATCTACGCGCGAACCAACGGCTACGTGAAAATCTGGTACACGGACATCGGCGCCCGGGTACACAAGGGACAGCTGCTCGCGGAAATCGAAACGCCGGAAGTCGACCGCGAGCTCGCGCAAGCGCGCGCCGACCTCGATACGGCCCAGGCGAACTACGCGCTTTCGAAGCTCACCAACGACCGCTGGCAGGGCTTGCTGAAGACGCAGGCCGTCTCGAAGCAGGATGCCGACAACCGCGCGGGGGATGCGCAGGCCAAGGCCGCGATGGTCGAGTCCGCGCGGCAGAACGTCAAACGTTTGGCCGATCTCGAGTCCTTTAAACGGGTGTTGGCGCCCTTCGACGGCGTGGTGACCGCGCGCAACACGGACGTGGGCTACCTCATCAATGCCGGACAATCGGCGAACACGGAACTGTTTCGCGTGGCCGACATCAAGAAGCTGCGTATCTACGCGCAAGTTCCCGAAGCCTATGCGGCGGCCACCGAGACGGGTTTGAAAGCCCAGTTGCACTTCACGGAGCGCCCGGGCAAGACCTACGACGCGGATACGGTGCGCACCTCCAATGCCCTGGACCCGACGGCCCGGACGCTGCAAGTCGAGCTGCAACTCGACAACCGCGAATCGCAGCTTTTCCCAGGTTCGTACACAGAGGTCCACTTCAGGCTCCCCTCGAGTACCAATACCCTGCGCCTGCCCGCCAACACCATCCTGTTCCGCTCGGACGGATTGCAGGTCGCGGTGGTCCAGAATCAAGACACCATCAAAATCAAGAAAGTCCTCCAAGGGCGCGACTTCGGCAAGACGGTGGAAATTTTGACCGGCCTCGATACCTCGGACGCGGTGGTCGTCAATCCGCCGGATTCCATCAGCGACGGCATGCACGTGCGGATTGCGCCGCCGCCGCCCAAAAATGCCGCCGATCAAGGCGGCGGGCACGCTGCCCCGTGACTCCGCAATCGCGTCGAGGGCCGTTTCTCGCCCTAGCGATGAGCGCGGGGCTCGCCGTCGCCGGCGGTTGCTCCTTCGCACCGCCTTACAAGGTGCCCGATACGGGCGCCGCGCCCGAGCATTACAAAGAGCTCGCGGACTGGACAGTCGCCGAGCCGAAGGATGCGGAGCCGCGCGGCAACTGGTGGGTGGTCTTCCACGATCCCGATCTCGACCGACTGGAGGCAGAAGATTCCGGCAAACCTCAATCTCAAGGCGGCCTTCGCCCGTCTTCAGCAGGCGCGTGCGCAGTACCGCATCGCGCGCGCGGATCTGTTTCCGTCGTTGACGGCCGATCCCTATGCGACGCGGGAAAAGTTTTCCCCCAACGCGCCCAAGGAGCTGCCGGGCTACCCCACCACCTTGAACGATTTCCTGCTGGGCGCTGATTTCTCATACGAAGTCGACCTGTGGGGCCGAGTCCGGAACGAGGTTTCCTCGGCCAAGGCGACTCGACAAGCGAGCGCTGCCGATTACGCCGCGGTCGAGCTCTCGCTGCGCGCGCAACTGGCGGAAGACTATTTCAATCTGCGGGTCTATGACGCAGAAGTCGCGCTGTACGACCACACCGTCGAGTCCTATCGGCAGGCGCTCAAGCTCACCACGGACCTCTTCAACGGCGGCGCTGCAGCGCTCGCCGACGTGGCCCAGGCGCAGGCCGAATTGGACAACGCGCTCACCCAATCGGCGGACTTTAGGCTGCAGCGCGCGCAAGTCGAGCATGCCATCGCGGTGATGGTCGGAGAGAACCCGTCGCTCTTCGATATGCCGGTCAATGCGCTGAGCCTGGACGTCGTCCCTCCTCCGATCGACGTCGGACTGCCCTCGACGCTCCTCGAGCGCCGCCCGGATGTCGCCGAGGCGGAGCGCAAAGTCGCCTCGGCCAACGCGCAGATCGGCGTCGCTCGTGCCGCCTATTTTCCGAAACTCACCTTGAACGCCGCGGGAGGTGTGGAGAGCACCCGAACCTCCAACCTGCTTTCGACGTCCAGTGTGTTTTGGTCACTGGGGCCGCAGATCTCGGCGCCGATTTTCGAGGGTGGTCGATTGGTTGCCGAGACCGCGCGCGTAAAGGCCGTCTATGAGGAGCAGGCGGCGGACTATCGCAACACCGTGTTGACCGCGTATCAGGATGTCGAGGACAACCTCATCGCTCTGCGGCGACTGCAAGAGGAGAGCGAGTCCGACGCGGCCGCGGTCCTCGCAACGGGAGTGGCCCTGAAGCAGGCCCAGGACCGTTACGCCGCCGGGATCGTCACCTATCTGGAGGTGTCGACGGCGGAGACGGCGGCCCTGCAGGCGCAAGTCCAAGCCAGCACCATTCAGGCGCGCCGCATGAGCGCAAGCATTTTATTGATCAAAGCGCTCGGCGGCGGCTGGGATGAGGCGTCGCTCGCCAAACAGTGACCGCTGCTCACTCGTGCGCGGCGTGGTCGGCCTCCACCTTGACCACCGCGGGACGGGCGCGCACCAGATCCGAATGCGCCCCGAGTCCCGGCCAGCGCGTCGCGAGTTCGTCTCGCTCCGGGTACCAGGAAACGAGCATATAGAGATACACATCGGCGATGGAATATTCGGCGCCGAGCACGTAGGGCTGTAGCTGCCCAGCGATCAATCCGATGTGAGCGCGGTAATCGGCCAAGCCCTGTTCGCGAATGACGGCGGCATCCGGTCCACCCCGAGAGGAGTACCGGTCCGAGTAGTAGATCCTGAGTACCGCCTCGTACACGTTTGCCGACAAGAAAACCATCCATTGCAGGAATGCCGCATGACGCGGGGTGCCCGGCGGGGGCGCGAGCCCGGCTCGCGGGTTCGATAGCGCGAGATGAATCAGAATCGCCGCGGACTCGAACATCACGGTTTCATCGGGCAACGCAAGCGCCGGCACCTTGCCGGTCGGGTTGACTTCCCGGTAACGCGCAACCTCGGCGGGCTCGCGCGAGATCCACGCGCAGTCGAATGGTGCACCGATCTCCTCGAGCGCCACCTGCACGGCGAGCGACCCGGACCCGGATCGACCATATAAGGTATAGGGCTTACTCATCGTCACGCCACCCATCCTGGAGTCGCCACCTGGGGCGGTGGCGTGCAATGATACCGCGTCGGTTCGGCGCCTGCTCGCGCCGCCGGGAGGCGTTGAACTCGAACATGCGATCGTTCCTTGCGTGCCTCGCGGCGACCCTTCTGGCGTCGGCTCACGCCGCCGCGGCGCCCGCCGCCCAAGGCGGCTCATCGCCCGAATCGCGCGAGGCAGCGCGCTGGCGGAGCGAGGCCTCGGAAGTCACCATCGTGCGGGATGAGTGGGGTATCGCCCATGTGTTCGGACGATCCGACGCCGCCGCCGTGTTCGGCGCGCTTTACGCCCAGGCCGAAGACGACTTCCATCGCATCGAGCACAATTACCTGGTCGCACTCGGCCGCCTCGCCGAAGCGGAAGGCGATTCGGCGACTTACAGCGATCTGCGGCAAAGACTGTTCGTCGATCCCGACGCGCTGAAGCGGGCTTACGCGCATAGCCCGGGTTGGCTTAAGTCCCTGATGCAGGCATGGGCTGACGGCTTGAACTTCTATCTGTTTATGCATCCCGCGGAGAAGCCCGCCGTCATCACACGCTTCGAGCCTTGGATGGCCCTCTCGTTCACCGAAGGCAGCATCGGCGGGGACATCGAAAGCATCGATCTGCGCCAGCTTGCGCAATTCTACCCCGAGCACGACGCGCCGACGGCAGACGCCGCCGCGCACGTCGCATCGCAGTCCGCCGCAGCTCGCACCGAAGAGGCCTCCCTCGGCGGCTCGAATGGCTTCGCCATCGCTCCGCGCCTCAGCGCGACCGGACACGCCTTGCTCTGGATCAACCCGCACACCTCGTTCTACTTCCGCGCGGAGTTGCAGATGGCGAGCGATGAGGGCCTCGATGCCTACGGCGCAGCCACCTGGGGCCAGTTCTTCATCTATCAGGGATTCAACACCCACAACGGTTGGATGCATACCTCTTATGGCGGCGATGCCGTCGATGAATACGCCGAAACGCTCGTGGACTCTGGAAGCAAGCGCTTCTATCGCTATGGGGCAGGCTCGCGGCCGGTCGAGATCGCCGCCATCGATATCAAGGTCCGGCGCGGCGCCGGCCTCATCACCAAGCGCTTCACCGTGTACCGCACGCATCACGGGCCCGTTGTCCGCGCGCAAGGCGACAAGTGGATCGCGGTGAAGATCCTGCTGGATCCCGTGCATGCGCTCGAGCAGTCGTACTTGCGCACCAAGACGACCGATTATGCGTCGTTCCGCAAAACGCAGGACATGCGCACCGACACATCCAACAACACGGTCTATGCCGATGGCGCCGGCAACATCGCGTACTTTCATGGCAACTTCATTCCGAAGCGCGATCCCCGTTTCGATTACACGCTGCCGGTGGACGGCAGCAACCCCGCGACCGAGTGGCAGGGTCCGCATCCGCTCGAGGAGACCATCACACTCCTCAATCCCTCGAATGGCTGGATTCAGAACACCAACGACTGGCCGTTCTCGGCAGCGGGCGCGCAGAGTCCAAAGCGCGAGAGCTATCCTGCGTATATGTGGACCCGAGGCGAGAATCCGCGCGGCCTGCACGCCTTGGAAGTTCTCGAGCACATCCACGATGTGACGCTCGATCGGTTGATCGCCGCGGGGTATGACCCCCATCTCACGGCCTTCGACGCGCTGCTCCCCGGGCTCTTCGGGGCGTACGACCGGCTCGCCGCCGATGATTCACGGCGCCAAACGCTCAAAGAGCCCATCGCGGCGCTGCGCGCCTGGGACTTAAGAACGAGCGCCGACTCCGAGGCCGAAACGATCGCTATCTTTTGGGGGCGGACGTTGCTCCATGCCAACGAGGAACGGGCCCTCGCCGCGCATGAGGGTACTTACGATTTTCTGCTCGCTCATTTGACGGACGAGGAGCGTCTCGCGGCGCTCGAGACGGCGCGCGCACGTCTTCAGGAGGACTTCGGTCGCTGGCGGCTGCCATGGGGCGAAGTCAATCGCTACCAGCGGCTCACCGGCGACATCGTGCAGCCGTTCAACGATCTGCAGCCGAGCCTGCCGGTCGGCTTCGCGCCGGGCCAATGGGGCGCGCTCGCCTCGTTCGATTCGCTCGAACCGCGTACCACCAAACGCATCTATGGATCGGTCGGGAACAGCTTCATTGCCGCCGTGGAATTCGGTCCCACCGTGCGCGCAAAGGCTTTGATGACGGGCGGCGAGAGCGGCCAGCCGGCCTCGCCGCATTTCAGCGATCAGGCCCAGAGGTATTGCGAGGGGCGCTTTCGCGACGTGTGGTTCAGCCGCGAAGACGTGATGGCGCACGCACAACGGCGCTATCATCCGGGCGAACCATGATTCTTGACATATCGCTGCTCGGAGCGCCGAGCGTCACACGCCAGACATGCGGCCAAGACTCGATAATGCTCTCGGCCGCCCGGCAGCATGGATGTGATCGTCAGGGTGTCCCGTGTGGAAAAGACGCGCGCACGGAGGCGCGCGCATTCGTCGCGCGCCGCCATCGGCCGGGCACGCGATGAGCAGCGGCGTGCGACGCTTCGGCGCCGTGGCGGTCATCGTGCTCGTCGCAGCGGCGGTGCTCGCGGTCTTGGGCGCCTGGCTCGTCCTGCGTGCGAGCCTTCCCACGCTCGATGGCCGCACCGCTCACAGCGGCGTCAAGGCAAGCGTCCGCGTGGCGCGAGATGCGAACGGCGTGCCGACCATCACCGCCCAGAATCGCACCGATCTCGCCTTCGCACTCGGCTACCTGCATGCCGAGGACCGGTTCTTTCAGATGGATCTCTTGCGCCGTGCCGCGGCCGGGGAGCTCGCCGCCCTGTTGGGCCCGGCGCTCCTCGCCACCGATCGCAACCTGCGGCCGCATCGATTTCGCGACGTCGCCCACAGCGCCGTGGCGAGTCTCGATGCACCGACCCGAGCCGTGCTCGACGCCTACACGAACGGCGCGAATGCGGGGCTGCGCGCGCTCAGCGCACGGCCGTTCGAGTACTGGCTCCTGGGGGTCGAGCCCAAACCCTGGGCCACTGAAGATACCGTGCTTTGCGCAGAGGCGATGTTCCTGCAGCTCCAGGACTCGACCGGCCATCTGCAGCTTGAGCGCGCCTTGTTGCGGGCGACGCTCCCCGAGCCGCTGTGGCGCTTCATCGAAGCCGGCGCGCCCGAGTGGGATGCCACGATCGACGGCAGTTCAAGCGAGGAGCCGCGCATCCCGACCGCCGCGGAGATCGATCTACGCACGCTCGGCGCTCTGCCCATCGACCCGCCCACGACGCCCGCCACGCCCGTCGACCCGGTGGGAAGCAACAACTGGGCGATCGCAGGTTCGCGCACGACCCACGGCGCGGCGGTGGTCGCGAACGACATGCACTTGTCACTGCGCGTGCCGAACACCTGGTACCGGGCGCGCCTCATCGATGCCGCGGCGGACGGATTCGATGAGGTGGGCGTGACCTTGCCGGGAACGCCCTCCTTGGTCGCCGGCAGCAACGGCCATATCGCTTGGGGTTTCACCAACAGCTACGGCGAGTATTCGAAGGTGATCCAGCTGGTGCCCGTGCCCGGCAACCCCGATGCCTACGCAACCGCCGCCGGAATCCAGACGCTGCGGTATGTCGATGAAATCATCGAGGTCAAGGGGGCGCCGTCCGAGCATTTGAAAGTGGCTCTCACCCCGTGGGGCCCGGTCATGGGCAGGGACTGGCAGAACCGGCCCTACGTGATGGATTGGGTGGCGCAAGATCCGGCCGCGCTGAACTTGAACCTGCTGGCTCTCGAACATGTGCACTCCGCCGCGGAAGCGCTGCGCGCCGCCGGCGGGTTCGGAATTCCCGCGCAGAATTTCCTGGTGGGCGATTCCGAGGGACACATCGGCTGGACCATCGCGGGCCGCCTCCCGCGGCATGGCGATGCTCCGCCCGCCTTGCCGCAACTCTCCACCGACCCCCTCGTCGGATTCGAGGGCTGGCTCGCGCCCGGCGAGGGCCCCCACGTGCTCGATCCGGTGCAAGGATTGCTCTGGTCTGCGAATGCGCGAGTGGTCGGCGGCGAGGCCGCGCGCCTCATCGGCGATGACGGGCTGGATCGTGGCGCACGGGCCTCGCAAATTCACGCGGACCTGCTCGCCGCGGCGCGGCCGCTGGCGCCGCTTGCCAGCCTGAGCATTCAGCTCGATGACCGCGCGTTGTTTCTCGAGCGCTGGCGAACACTCTTAGGTCAGGTCATCGAGCGCGCGTCTGCGCAGGGCGAGCCCGCAGCGGCGCGGGCGCGCGATGTACTCGCGCGCTGGAGCGGTCACGCGGCGGCGGATGATCCCGCCTACCGCTTGACGCTCGAATTCCGCAACGAGGTGGAGGCGCGCGTTTTCTACATGCTCGTGGCGCCGGCGCGGATCAAGGCTCACGACGTCGAGTTCGAGATTCCACCTTCGTTCGAAGGCCCCCTTTGGCGTCTGCTTCAAGCCAGGCCTTCGCATCTGCTTGCGAATGCCTACTCGGACTGGGACTCGCTCCTCGCCGGGGCGTTGGTTGCGGCCCTGAAGATTCCACAGCCATGCGCTGCCGAACGCTTGGATCTCGCCGCCTGCACCTGGGGGCGGGTGAACGTGGTGCGGGTCGCGCATCCGCTCTCCGCCGCCGTACCCTTGCTGCATCGACTTCTGGACATGCCCGCCCTGCAGCTCGCCGGCGGGCACGACGACATGCCGCGTATCCAGGGACCCGACTTCGGCGCATCGGAACGCTTCAGCATCTCGCCGGGAGAGGAAAAGGATTCTTACCTGCACATGCCGGGCGGTGAAAGCGGCCACCCGCTCTCGCCCTTCTACCGCGCCGGATTCGACGCCTGGGCGCAAGGCCGGCCGACGCCGCTCCTACCCGGACCGGCGATTCACGAACTCGTGCTCAACCCTTAGTGAGCGGCCGCCGGACTGAGCGAGCCGGCACCCACGCAACCGCGCCCCTCGGCGCAGATTTGGTTGACCGGACAGGAGACGGGATGCCCGCTGACACAACCGCGGGCATCGGCGCCGGGCGTGTGCGGCGCGCAGCGCTCCCGGCCATTGCAGGATTTGGCATCGTCGCAGTCCGCATCGCTCATGCAAGCGATGGTGCTCGCATCGCGGTCCAGGGTCGCGAGCTCCCCTTGGCGCGCAATTTGCCCCGAGAGCGTGGTGTCGAGCAACAGCCGCGCAGGCTCGTGGCCCGCCGCGAGATCCACGTCGGCCGCGATCACCTGCCAGGGCGGCGATAGCGGGCTCGCCGCGCGATAATAGAGACTGAATCTGAGCACGTTGCGCGAGTCGAGCGTCTCATTCATCGTCAACGGGATGACGCGGGTCGAGTCCGCGGCCCAGGCCTCTCCGTGCGTCAACGGATAGCGGTGCACCGACTTGCCGGCCTCGTAAATGCGCAGCTCCACATAGCTGCCGGCGCTGAGCTCGGTCGGTCCCGTCATGACTCGCACTTGCACGCTCGACACCGGCACCGCGCGGGAAACGCCGACGATGAGCGTCAACAGCAATACCAGCGTCCAAAACTGAGCAAATGGCTGGCGCATGTTTGCATCATAGCCGATCCGTCTCCTCGTCCGGCAACGAGACACCGGCTCGAGTTAACTTATGCCGACGAAATTTGCGCATCGCGTGACCTTCCTACCTCGCCGGCCGGCGGCCTGCAGCGCATCAATTGGGGCGCATTGGTATCCGACGCGAAGGCGCGTAACATGGCGTTATTGTCAAACGAAGCGGAGCCTAACCACATGTCCATTCGAACATGCGCAGCCATGCTTGCCGCCCTCTCGCTCTGCGCTTGTGCCACCACGCATGCTCCCACGCCCGATGCCAAGTTGGCGGGCGGGCCCTCCTTGTGTCTCGCGCAGACGGGCAGCATGATTGCAAAGCCCAACTGCACCCCCACGGGACGATCGTATTCGCAGGAAGACATCGCCCGCTCCATGGCGATGACGCCAGCCCAGGTGCTGACCTCTTTGGGCGCAAGTCCCGTCAGCCGCTGAGCCAGCTACGGCTCGACCAAGCCGCGCGCTTTCAGCATCGCATCGACCTTGGGCGGGCGACCGCGCCACGCGGCATACAAAGTGGCGAGATCCTCGGTGTTCCCTCGGGAGAGGATCATCTGCCGAAAGCGATCGCCGTTCGCGCGCGTGAGCCCTCCGTTCTCGTCGAACCATTGGAAGGCATCGTCGGCGAGCATCTCCGTCCAGAGATAAGCGTAGTAGCCGGCCGAGTACTCACCGGCCCAGATGTGCTGGAAGTAGCTCGAGCGATAGCGCGGTGGTACGGCGCGCACGGCGATGTGCGCCTTGTCGAGTGCGAGCTGCTCGAATCGATCCGGATCCTGCGCAGGCGCACTGGCGGGCAGCATGTGCCACTGCATGTCGAGCTCGGCCGCGGCGAGCAGCTCCGTCATGTCATAGCCCTTGTTGAAGTTCTCCGCCCGCTTGATCTTCGCGGCCAGCTCCGGCGGCATGACGGCACCGGTCTTATAGTGGCGCGCATAATGCTCGAAGATCGCGGGATAGGTCGCCCAATGTTCGTTGAATTGTGAGGGAAACTCGACGAAGTCGCGGGCCGTCGCGGTCCCGGAAATGCTCGGATATTCCGTATCGGCGAACATCCCGTGCAGGGCGTGGCCGAACTCGTGGAACATCGTCACGACATCATCGAAGCTGATGAGGGCCGGCTGGCCAGGCGCGGGCTTCGGCAGGTTGCCGACGTTGTAGATCACCGGCCGCGTCCCGAGCAGCTTCGATTGGCCGACGAAGTTCGACATCCACGCGCCGCCGTTCTTGTTGTCGCGCTTGAAATAATCGCAATAGAAAAGCGCCAGCGGTTTGCCGTCGGCGTCGATCACGTCGAAAACGCGAACGTCCGGCTGGTATACGGGAATGTCCTTGCGCTCCTTGAACGTGATGCCGTAGAGCTGATTCGCCGCATAGAACACGCCGTTCTCGAGCACGTTGTTGATCTCGAAATAAGGCTTGATCTGCGCATCGTCGAGGTCGTACTTCGCCTTGCGAACCTGCTCGGCATAGAAATCCCAGTCCCAGGCCTCGAGCGTGAAGCCGCCGTGCTGGGCATCGATGACCGCTTGGATGTCTTTACCCTCGCGCAGGGCGCGGGCGGTGGCCAACGGCACGAGCGCGTCCAGGAAGTCGAGCGCGTTCTGCGGCGTCTGCGCCATCTGATCCTTGAGCTGCCAGGCGGCATGATTGGGAAATCCCAGAAGAGACGCACGCTGCGCGCGCAGTTGCGCAAGGCGCGACACGGTGGCGCGCGTGTCGTTCGCATCCCCGTGCTCAGCGCGGTTCCAGGCATTGTCGAAAATTGCGTTCCTGGTGGCGCGCGTCGCGAGCGAGCCCAGCAGCGGCTGTTGCGTCGTGTTCTGCAGCGGCACGACGTATCCCTCGGACTTGCGCCCCTCCGCCGCCTGCGCCGCCGCGGCGAGCTGTGCCTCGCTCAAACCCGCGAGCGCTTCGGGCGAGGCGGTCGAGTACGCTCCCGCGGTATTGGCGGCCAGCAACTTCTTGCTGAAGGCATCGGCGAGCGTCGACTCTTCCGAATTCATCTTCTTGAGCCGCGCCTTGTCCGCTGCCGACAGGGCCGCTCCAGCGTGCACGAATTCGTCGTAGGTCACCTCGATGAGACGCTTTTGCTCCGCATCGTGGCCGCCCGTGTCGCGCTTGGCGTAAATCGCCGAGATGCGCGCAAACAGCTTCTCATTGAGAAAAATGGCGTCGCGGTTCGCGGCGAGCTTCGGGGCGAGCGCGCTCTTCACACCCTGCAGATAGGGATTGGTGTTCGCGCCCGTCACACCGTCAAAGGCCTGCAGCGCGCGATCGAGGAGGCGCCCGCTCTTTTCCAGCGGCACGAACGTGTTCTCGAACGTCGGCGCGGCTGGATTTGCGGCGATTGCCCGCGCCTCGGCGAGGCGCTGCGCCATGCCGGCCTCGATCGCGGGCTGGTAGTCCGTATCCTTGATCTTATCGAAGGGCGGCGCGTGGAACGGCAGCGAGCTCTCCGTGTAGAACGGATTGGAGGGGCCAAATGAATCGTCGGGCCGCGGCGCCGCGGTGCTGAAAGTGTCAAGCATGGTGCATGCCGCCAGCAGCAATAGCGCTCGTCGCATTTTCCGACCCCCTTTTGCCTTCATCAATCATGTTTGTAGATCGCCCCTTCCTTCATGACGAAGTCGACATGCTCGAGGATGCGGATATCGACCAGCGGATCGCCGTTCACGGCGATGATATCCGCGGATTTTCCGGCGCTGATGGTGCCGAACAATTCAGAGTGGCCTATGAGGTCCGCCGCGTTCACGGTGGCGGACTGTATGGCCTGCATGGGCGTCATGCCGTACCTGACCATGAAAGCGAATTGGCGCGCATTGATGCCGTGCGGACAGACTCCGGCATCCGTACCGAAGGTCATCTTCACGCCGGCACGCACCGCCTTGGTGAAATTGCGGCGCTGGATCGCGCCGAGATCCTGGTCGTGCTTCAGGAAATCCGCCGGCGTGTCGGGTGCGGATTCTATGCACTCCTCGTCGTAGATATCCATGTCCAGGTAGGTGCCGTGCTGCTTCGCCAAGGCGATCCCCTCGTCATCGATCAAGGTCGCGTGCTCGACCGAGGCGACGCCGGCGCGGATGGCGTTCTTGATGCCCTCGGCGGCGTGGGCGTGCGCGGCGACGCGCAGGCCGAAGTTGGCGGCCTCGTCCACCGCCGCGTGCAGCTCCTCCGGGGTGAATTCGATGGACTTCGGATTGCTGCCGTGCGTGAGCACCGCACCCGTGGACAATATCTTGATGTGATCGGCACCACGGTGCGCAAGCTCGCGGATCTTCTGGCGCACTTCCCAGGGACTGTTGGCCACACCGAACTGCATATCCCAGGGAAGCTGCACGTCGGGAGAGAGCCCGGTCATCGCGCCGGCGCCTTCGCTGATGGTGATATAGGCGCCCGCGACGTACATGCGCGGCCCGATGATGATGCCCTTCGCGATGGCGTCGCGCATCGCGACGTCGTTGAAGGCGCGGTACACGCCGACGTCGCGCACGGTGGTGAAGCCGGCGAGCAGGGTGACCCGGGCATTCGGGATCGCCTCGTAGGCTGTCTGGGCGGCCGTCTTGCGCAACAGGTCGAGCGGTTCGGCATTCGCGAGATCCGCGAGATGCGTGTGGCAATCGATCAGACCGGGGAGCACCGTCATGTGTGAGAGGTCGACGAGCTGCGCGTCCGGCGGAATCTTGACGTCGGGCCCCACCGCCTCGATCTTGGTGCCACGAATCAAAATCACCTGATCGGTCAGCGTGCGCCCCGACACCACGTCGATGAGATGGCCCGCGCGGATCGCGATCAGCGCGGGCGCTGCGGCGGTGGCGGGTACGGAGTCGGCCCGGCATATCCCGAATACCAACACGAGCGCACAGAGCGAGTTGCGGACGAGACTGATGTTTATCATGAATGCCTTTGATGGGATCCCGGCGGGCACGGCCTCAACGGGGCGCATCATACCTCCTCCCTCGCGCCGATTCAGCCCGCTCGTGCGGCGAAGATCTTGATATCCGCTGTGACAACCATCAGTCTTGGCTGCTGGCCAAAATGGAGCGAGCGGCATGACTCTGCGAGCATTGATGGTATCGGCGGCCGCGGCGGCATGCTTCACCGGACCGCTGCACGGCGCCGAGTCACCCGCGGGCGACGAAGCCGCGTTCCGCGACCTCTACAAGGAACTGGTGGAGATCAACACCACCCGCTCCGTCGGCAGCTGTACGCGCGCCGCCGAAGCCATGCGCGCGCGGCTCGCGGCTGCGGGAATCCCGGCAGCGGACATGCAGATCCTCACACCGCCGGATCGCCCCAACGATGGCGCGCTGATCGCCGTGCTGCGCGGCCGTGATCGGCGGCCGAAGCCCCTGCTGCTGCTCGCGCATATCGACGTGGTGGAGGCGAAACGTGAGGACTGGGAGCGCGATCCCTTCAAGTTGGTCGAGGAGAACGGCTGGTTCTATGCGCGCGGCGCGAGCGATGACAAGGCGATGGCCGCGGTTTTTACGGACAGTCTCGTCCGCTACGCACGCGAAGGATTCAAGCCGCGGCGGGACATCAAGCTCGCGCTCACCTGCGGCGAGGAAACGCCGGATCAGTTCAACAGCGTCGCCTGGCTGGTCAAGACACAGCCCGCCGTGCTCGATGCCGAATTCGCTCTCAACGAGGGCGCGGGCGGCGAGCTCGACGCGAACGGCAAGCCGATCGCCCTACAGATCCAAGCCGGCGAGAAGGTGTACCAGGACTTTACCCTGAGCGCCTCCGACGTCGGCGGTCACAGCTCCCGACCGAACCACAACAACCCGATCGTGCGCGCCTGCGGCCGGCATCGCGAAGCTCGGCGCCTACAATTTCCCGGTCGCGCTCAACGATGCGACGCGCGGTTATCTCGCAGGCGGAATCGAAGCTCGTGCCCGCGCCGGTGGCGGCCGACATGCAAAGCGTGCTCGCCAATCCGCACGATGAGGAGGCCATCGAGCGACTATGGGCGATCAATCCGGGCTGGAACAGCATGCTGCGCACCACCTGCATCCCGACCCAGATTTCCGGCGGGCACGCCCCGAATGCGCTGCCGGAGCACGCCCAAGCGAACGTCAATTGCCGCATTCTGCCCGGGCGTACCCATCGCCGCCGTGCAAGAGGAGATCGTCAAGGTGCTGGCGGATGCCAAGATCACGGTGGCAGCCGCCGGCGACCCCGGCATTCAGTCGCCGCCACCGCCGCTCACGGCGCGCATCATAGGACCGGTACGCACTGTCGCCGACCGCATCTGGCCGGGCGTCGCCATCGTCCCCACCATGGCGACCGGTGCAACCGACGGCCGCTTCTTGAATGCACACGGCGTGCCGACCTATGGCCTGTCGGGCATGTTTCACGATGCCGAAGGCGCGCACGCACACGGCCTCAACGAGCGCATCCGTGTCGCCTCCCTGATGAACGGCAGGCGCTTCTTCTACGAGATCGTGAAAATCTACGCGGATCAGCCGCCGTAGGGCGATCGCGCCTCCGGCTGGGGCGCGATCGGCTACGCGGTACGGGGTTGGGCGCCCCCGGCTGGGGCGCCCTGCCCGATCGGCCTCGGGCGTCAGCTCGCGACCGCCGTTTTCGCCTTGCTCGCCGCCTCGATCACCTCGTCGGCGACGTTGCGCGGCACCGGATCGTAGTGCGAGAACTCCATCGTGTAGGAGGCGCGGCCGCTGGTCATGCCGCGCAGATGCCCGATGTAGCCGAACATCTCCGAGAGCGGCACGGTCGCGACCACCGCGATGTTGGTGCCGCGCTCCAGCTGGTCGAGGATCGAGCCGCGTCGACGATTGATGTCGCCGATCACATCGCCCAGGTAGTCTCCCGGCGTGACGGTCTCGACCTTCATGACCGGCTCGAGCAGGATCGGGCCGGCCTTGCGAATCGCCTCGCGGAACGCCGCCTTGGCGGCGATTTCGAAGGTCAGCGCGTTCGAGTCGACGTCGTGGTAGCTGCCGTCGGTCAGGGTCGCGCGAAAATCCACGGTCGGATAATGCGCCAGCACGCCGTCTTCCTTCTGCATCTTCAGGCCCTTCTCGACGGAGGGGACGTATTCCTTCGGCACCGATCCGCCGACGGTCTCGTCGACGAACTCGAATCCACTGCCTCGCTCGAGCGGCTCGAAATCGATCCACACTTCCGCGAATTGCCCGGCACCGCCGGTCTGCTTCTTGTGGACGTACTGCTCGCTCACCTTCTTGGTGATGGTCTCGCGGTAGGCCACCTGCGGCTCGCCCATGGTGCCTTCGACGCCGAACTCCGTGCGCATGCGATCCAGCGTCACCTCGAGGTGCAGCTCGCCCATGCCTCGCAGAATGGTCTGACCGGTCTCGCGATCGGTCTCGAGATGCAGGGATGGATCGGCGCGCACCATCTTGCCGAGCGCGATGCCGAACTTCTCCTGCTCCGCCTTGGTCTTCGCCTTGACCGACACGCTGATGACCGGATCCGGGAAGCGCATGCGCTCGAGCACCACCGGGTTGGCCGCATCGCAGAGCGTATCGCCGGTCTCGGTATCCGACAGCGACACGAGCGCGATGATGTCGCCCGCGCGCGCTTCCTCGATCGGATTGGGCTCCTTGGCGAACATCTCCACCATGCGGCCGATCTTCTCGCGCTTGCCGCGCGTGGAGTTTTGCACCGAGGCACCCTTGGTGAGGACGCCCGAGTACACGCGGACGAAGGTCAGCGCGCCATAGGCATCGTTGATGACCTTGAACGCGAGCGCCGAGAACGGCTCATCGTCCGAGCACTTGCGCTCGCCGACTATTTCGCCGTCGGCGTTCACGGTCTTGATGGCGGCGACGTCGGTCGGCGCCGGCAGATAATCGATGACCGCGTCGAGAACTTGCTGCACGCCCTTGTTCTTGTAAGAGGAGCCGCAGAGCACCGGCGTGAACGCCGAATTGAGGGTGCCCTTGCGCAGGCAGCTGCGCAGCACATCCGCCGACGGCTCAACGTTGTCCGTCAGGTAGGCCTCCATCGCCGCATCGTCTTGCTCGAGGCAGGTATCGATCAGCTCGGTGCGGTACTTGGCGATGTCGGCGAGGATGGCCCGATCGCTCGGTACGGTGATGTGCAGCTTGTCGGCGATGTCGGCGGTGATGTCGAGCACCTGCCACTGGGAGTCCTTGTCGTCCGAATCCCATACCAGCGCTTTCATCTCGACCAGATCGATCATGCCCTTGAAATTGTCCTCGGAGCCGATCGGCAGCTGCACCGGCAAGGGGCGCGCGCCAAGCCGCTTCTTGATCATGTCGACGCAGCGTAAGAAATTGGCGCCGCTGCGATCCATCTTGTTCACGTAGCAGAACCGCGGCACATCGTAATTGTCGGCAAGCCGCCAGTTCGTCTCGGATTGCGGCTCGACGCCCGCGACGCCGTCGAACACCACCACGGCGCCGTCGAGCACGCGCAAGGAGCGGTTCACCTCGATGGTGAAATCCACGTGTCCCGGGGTGTCGATCAGGTTGATCTTCTTGTCGCGCCAGAAGGCCGAGACCGCGGCGCTCTGGATGGTGATGCCGCGCTTTTGCTCCTGCTCGAGATAGTCCGTGGTCGTCGAGGTCTTGAGATCCTTGGTGTCGTGGATGTCGATGATCGTGTGCTTACGCCCCGTGTAATACAGGATGCGCTCCGTCGTCGTCGTTTTGCCGGCGTCGACGTGGGCAATGATGCCGATATTGCGGATATCGGAAAGAGGGGTCGTACGGGCCATTTCGAGCTTCCATCCATCGAGGGGGGTTTAAAGGGCGCAGAGTTTGCCACGTAGCCGGGCATGTGTCGAAAAAATCTGGACATTTTCGCGTTACAGCCCCGTTTCGGGCCTCGCCTGGGCGGTTTTCCCGGGCAGCGCTGCGACCCTGGTCAACGCGGGTCGACAACGACCGTTTTATTCTGGGGGCCGAAGACTCGGTCTCAAGGGTAAAAGCGGCTTTTTTGGAGGCGTGTGAGCTCGCACAGGGAACAAGGTCGATCGGCGGGGGCCCTGTTGGGCGCCGCCCTGCTTGGCGTGCCCCCCGCGCTGCTCGATGCGGTGCCCTCTCTATTTATCATGGCACCGGCGGTGCTCGCCATGGTCCCCGCGTTGCTCTCAGGCTGCGCCGATTCGGTGCACCACGACGCCGCGCCCGCCAAGGCGGCGGCGATGCCCGCGCTTTCGCGACAGGACGTGCTGTGGCTCGAGCGGGTGAGCTTCGGGATCAACAGCACGAGCGTTTCGCGAGCTGCAGCGGTTGGGGCGCGCGCGCTATCTGGACCGGCAGCTGCAGGACCACGAGAGCTTGCCGGCGCCCGTCGTCGCCGAGCTCGCGGTGCTCGAGATCAATCACTTGGATCCGGTGCGCGCGATCGCCGAGACCAATGCGGAGCGTAAGGCGGCGAACGCCCTGCCCGACGGACCCGAGCGGGAGGCGGCACGCAAAGCGCTGAACGAGCGCGGCAACCGGCTCGCCTATGAAGCGGTGCGGAGCGAGCTCTTGCGGGCGACGTACTCGCCCGATCAGCTCAAGGAGGAAATGGTTTGGTTCTGGCTCAACCATTTCAGCGTGCATCAAGCGAAAGGGGATCTGCGCTGGCTGGTCGCCGATTACGCCGATCGGGCGATCCGACCGCACGCGCTCGGCCGATTCAAGGACTTGGTGATGGCGACGCTCGAGCACCCGGCGATGATGGCGTACCTCGACAACAACCAAAATGCGGCCGGGCACGTCAATGAGAACTACGCCCGGGAGCTCATGGAGCTGCACACGCTCGGCGTCGATGCCGGCTACACCCAGCGTGACGTACAACAGCTCGCGCTCGTGTTGACCGGGAGCGGTATTCGCGCCGGCGATCCGCCCAAGCTCAAGCCGGAGATCGCGAAGCTCTATTATCAAAATGGCGCCTTCCAATTCAATCCGGCCCGGCACGACTTCGGCACCAAGGTACTGCTCGGCCGCACCATCCAGGGTCACGGATTCGCCGAGGTCGACGAGGCCGTCACTTGGATCGTCAGGCAGCCTGCCTGCGCGCATTTCATCTCGCGCGAGCTCGCCACCTACTTCGTAGCCGACAATCCGCCGCCCGAGCTCGTCGATCGGATGGCGAAGACCTTCCAGCGCACGGACGGTGATATCGCCGCGGTGCTGCGCGAGATGTTCCTGTCGCACGAGATCAACGCAGCGCTCGGTGGAAAATTCAAGGATCCGACGCGATTCGTCGTCTCAGCGGTGCGCTTCGCCTACGACGGCCGCACGATCACCAACACGCGTCCCCTGTTCAATTGGCTGAACGGCCTCGGGGAGACTCCCTTCGGCCGCGCCACGCCCGACGGCTACCCGCTGACGGAGGCTGCCTGGGCAAGCTCGGGGCAAATGAGCCGGCGCTTCGAGATTGCGCGAACCATCGGGTCGGGCAACGCCGCGCTGTTCGATGCCGAAGAAGGTGCGCCGGCGGCAGCGGCGCCGGCAGGCTTTCCGCAACTGTCGAATCGGTTGTACTTCGAGGCGGTCGAGCCCTTCCTGACGGCGCACACGCGTGAGGCGCTCGGACGAGCCAACTCGCAGCAGGAATGGAACACGTTTCTGCTGGCCTCGCCGGATTTCAACTATGAGTGAGGTGCCCGCATGCAGCGCCGTCAGGTCCTAAAGCTCGGAGGTGCGGCGCTCGCGACCGCGGGCTTCACCGGCCGGTTGTATGCGGCGCCTGCGAGCGGTCCGCGATTTCTGCTGGTATTCCTGCGGGGCGGCTACGACTCCGTCAATCTGCTCGTGCCGTACTCGAGCAGCTTCTACTACGAGTCCCGGCCGACGATCGCGATCGCACGTCCCGAGGCGACCTCGAACACCGGTGCACTCGCGCTGACGGCCGACTGGGCGCTCGCCCCGGCGGTGCGCGACACCGTCGGGGTCTTCTATCAAGAGCGGCAGGCCGCCTTCATCCCGTTTGCCGGTACCGACGATTTGTCGCGCAGCCACTTCGAGACCCAGGACAGCATCGAGCTCGGCCAACCCTTGGGCAGCACACGCGATTACCGTTCCGGCTTTCTCGGCAGGCTCGCCGGCACCCTTTCAGGGTCCACCGCCGAGCCCATCGCGTTCACGGATGCCTTGCCGCTCGCCTTCGGCGGCTCCGCTACGGTGCCGAACCTATCGCTCAAGAACGTCGGCAAACCGCCCTTCGATGAACGCCAGGCGCAGATCCTCGAGGGCATGTATGCCGATCACCATCTGCACACGGCGGTACGCGAGGGGCTGGATCTGCGACAGGAGGTCGCCCAGAAAATCGCCGAGGAAATGAACGCGGCCAACCGCAACGCCATCAACACCAAAGGCTTCGAGCTCGAGGCCGAACGCATGGGACACTTGATGCGGGACAAATATCGCATCGGGTTCATCGACGTCGGCGGCTGGGACACCCATGTCAACGAAGGCGCTGCGCAAGGGACTCTGGCCAACAATCTCGGCAACCTCGGGCGTGGCCTGCAAGCCTTCTCCCAGTCACTCGGCACCGAGTGGAACAATACCGTCGTGGTCGTTCTATCGGAGTTCGGCCGCACCTTTCGGGAGAACGGCAATCGCGGCACGGATCATGGCCATGGGACGGTTTACTGGGTGCTCGGCGGCGGGATCAACGGTGGCATGGTTGCGGGCGAGCAGCGCGCGGTGAACCGCACCGCCCTGCTACAGGATCGAGACTTTCCGGTGCTCAACGACTACCGGGCGGTCTTGGGCGGGATGTTTCGCAGGCTCTGGGGACTTACACCCGAACAAAGCGCGCGGATCTTTCCGCAACTGCCGCCCAAGGACTTGAAACTCCTCTAGCCTCGAACGGCTCCTGATGCTCGCGGCTTCTCAACGCGCTATATTGCGCTGCCATGAGCCCCTTCTACCGCCGCGCGTTCAGCCGCGCCCTACTCGCCTGCATCGTGCTCACTTGTACGCAGACCTCGGTCTTGGGTCAGGGCACGGTCACCATCCACGTGCTGAACGACACCCCCGATAACCTGGAAGTGACCCTGTACGACCGGAATCTGCGACGGCATCAAATGGTCTTTTCCAGTCAGATCATCTACGGCAACGCCTCGATCTCGACGACCGTCAGTGCCGACTCGTCGGGCCAGGGACACGTGTCCTGGAAAGCCATCTCGACCTCTCGGGACATGCGCAAGTGCGGTCATCACGAGAATGCCGGGCTGAATAACGGCGATACCATTCACGTGTCGGCCAACGGGAGTTGCTCTCACTAAAGCGCCGGCCGCCGCCTGCTTTAGTCCCAACGGTTCCTGCCGATAACCCGTACTGCCCAGGGAAGTACGGAAATTCTTGCGCTCATGACTCGTCTTGCGATTCGCGCCCTGCTCGTGATCCTCATCGTCGCCGCCGCGGATCCGTGCCTCGCCTTGAATCCAGCGCTCCTGCCGACCCAGTACGTCTTCGACAATTGGCAGATTGCCGACGGCTTGCCGCAGAGCACCGTGCAGGCGCTCGCCCGCACGCCCGACGGGTATCTCTGGATGGGCACGCAGGAAGGACTGGCGCGCTTCGACGGCGCCCGTTTCACGGTGTTCGAGCCCGGCAACGAAAGCGCCATCCCCAACAAGAACATTACCGCCCTGCACGTCGACAAGACCGGGGCGCTTTGGATCGGTACGCGCTCGGGCCTCGCCATCTTCGAGCACGGCCGCTTTCGTAAAGGACCGCAAGGCGGCGAGATCGCTCGCGCGTTCATCCGCGCCATAAAAGAGAGCAGCGACGGCCACCTGTGGATCGGCACCGAAACCGGCGTGATCGAGATCGCGGGCGAAACGGTGCGGGCGTTCGATGCCTCCGACGGACTCATCGACGTGCGCACCCGGGCGCTCGAGCCGAGCGCCGACGGCGCACTTTGGGTCGGCACATTGAGCGGCCTGCAGCGCTTCGACGGTCGACGCTTCGAGCCCATAGCCTTGCACGATGCGCAAACCGCGGAACCGGTGATGTCGCTCCACCAGGATGCCGACGGGACGCTCTGGGTCGGCACGGCGGCCGGTGTCCTCTACCGGAGCCGCGGTCAGGGCTTCGAGGTCATCGTGAAGGGCGGACAGTTCGGTTCGGCGATACGCACTTTGCTGCGCGATCACGACGGGAATCTCTGGTTCGCGCCCCGCGGCGGAGGCCTGGTGCGTTGGCGCGACGGCGAATTCAGCCAACTCGCCACCGGAATGTTTGCCGACAGCGATCTGCGGGCCTTGTTGGAGGACAACGAGGGCAGTCTTTGGGCCGGCAGCTACGGCCTCGGCCTGTTGCGACTGCATAACGGCAAGTTCGTCACGGCAGGAGCGCCCGAGGGGCTGTCGGGAGATCTCACGTGGACCATCGTTCCGCGCCGTGCCGGCGGCGTGTGGGTCGGCTCGGACGGCGGCCTGTCGAGCTACGATGCCGGCCAATTCCGCCACATCGACGGGCCTAAGGCGCGCCAGAAGGCGCGGGTGCGCGCCGTCGTCGAGGATCGCGCCGGCGCCGTCTGGGTGGGCACCGAGGGCGCCGGTATGTACCGACTCGATCCGAGCGGCGCGATGCGCGGCTTCGATCTGGGCACCGGCCTGTCGGGCGACTCGGTGACGGCGCTCCTCGAGGACCACGCGGGACGGATCTGGGTGGGCACGAACGAGGGGCTCGACATGATCGCGCATGGCAGCGTCATCTCCATGCAGGACAAGCTCGATGCCTCGACGCCCGCCGCGGTGCACCTCCTCTACGAGGACCGCGGCGGCAATCTTTGGGTGGGAACCGAAGCCAACGGACTGTTCGTCGTGGGCGAGACCGCGACACGGCACCTGACGGTGGCGGATGGTCTGCCGAGCGACTGGGTGATCTCCATACACGAAGATGAGCGCGGGGTGATCTGGCTCGGGACGACCGACGGTCTGGCCGTCTGGCGCGACAACCGGATCATCTCGTTGGTGCGTTTCGGCGGTCCGATGCGCGAGACCATCCTGCAAGTGCTCGAGGATGCCTCGCATCAGATCTGGTTCACGACCAACAAGGGGTTGATGTCCGTGCCGCGGGCCGACCTCGATGCGCTCGTCGCCGGACAGAACACATCGCCCGACTATCACGTCTACAGCGCCGCCGACGGCCTGCGCACGCCGGAATTCGACGGCGGCAACACCTCCGCGGGATGCGCATCGCCCGACGGTATGCTCTGGTTTCCGAGTGTGCGCGGCATCGTGCGCGTCGATCCCGCCCACGTTCCAAGCAACCGGCAACCACCGCCGGTGCACATCGAGAAGGTGGCGGTCGACAATGCGCCGGTTGCGCTCACCGACGGCATCGAGATCGCACCGGGGGCGCAACAATGGGAGTTCGACTACACGGGCCTCAGTTTGCTGGTGCCGCAACGCTCGCGCTTTCGATACCAACTCGAGGGGTTCGACGCCGACTGGGTCGATGCGGGCAACCGACGCACGGCGTTCTACACCCGCCTCGCGCCCGGTACCTACACATTCAAGGTGGTTGCCAGCAACAACGACGGCGTGTGGAGCGTGCCCGGAGCGAGCTTTCGATTCACGCTGAAGCCGCATCTGTATCAAACGCTCTGGTTCTGGGCGCTCTGCGCCCTCAGCATCGTGCTCGCGGCCGCGGCGCTCTACCGGCTGCGGGTAGGTCGCCTACGTGGCATCGCCGGTGCGCTCGGCGAACAGGTGGCGCTGCGCACGCGTGACCTCGAGTCGGCCAACGCCGAGCTGCGCCAAGCCAAGGAGCGGGCCGAGCTCGCGGTGCAAGCCAAGTCACAGTTCCTGGCGAACATGAGCCACGAAATCCGCACGCCCATGAACGGCGTCATCGGCATGACGGACCTCTTGCTCGAGACCGGGCTCGATCGCACGCAGCGCGATTACACGGAAACCATTCGCGACAGCGCGGCCAGCCTGCTCACCATCATCAACGACATCCTGGACTTCTCGAAGATCGAGGCCGGCAGGCTCGACCTCGAGCGGATCGACATGGACCTGCGGCAGACGGTCGCCGACGTCGCCCATCTGCTGGCGTTCCAAGCGCATGCCAAGGGACTCGAGCTGATCACGAACATCGACCCGCAGCTTCCCGACTGGGTGATCGGCGACCCGAGCCGGTTGCGTCAAGTGCTGTTGAATCTCGGCAGCAACGCGATCAAATTCACGCGCGCCGGAGAGGTGTCGATCGACCTGCGCTTGATCTCGAAAGACGTCGCGGGAGCGACCGTGCGCTGCGAGGTCCGCGATACGGGCATCGGCATTGCCGAGGAAAGGCTCGAGTCCTTGTTCCAGCCGTTCTGCCAGCTCGATCGCCTCCACCACCCGGCACTACGGGGGCACCGGCTTGGGCCTCTCGATCGTGCGCCGATTGGTCGAGCTCATGGGGGGCGAGTCCGGCGTCACGAGTACCCCGGGGGAAGGATCGGTATTCTGGTTCAGCGCCCATTTCGGCTATTCCTCGAAGCAGGAGGTGATCTGCGAGGCCGACGCAGGCCTCCTCGAAAACCGCCGCGCGCTCGTGGTCGACGACAACGCCACGAACCGCAAAGTACTCAGCCGCCAGCTCGGGCACCTCGGCCTTCGCGCAACGTGCGTCGACAGCGCTCGAGCCGCGCTCGACATGCTCGATGCTGACGGCTCCCGATTCGAGCTCGCGGTACTCGACTACATGATGCCCGAGTGCGACGGCCTCGAGCTCGGCCGACGCATCGCAGACGACCCAAGGTTCGCGCATATCCGGCTCGTCCTTCTGACATCCGCAGGTCGTGTACACAGCGCCGAGACGCTGGAGAGGCTCGGTTTTGCCGCGTATCTGCTCAAGCCCGTGACGCATCGCGAGCTGCGCGGCTGCCTGCGGCGCGTCCTGGCCGCAGGCCGCCTCGAAGTGGCACGAGTCCACACAGCCCATCGTCGCCGGCTCCTCGACCGCTCGGCGGCCCGACGCCGCCGCATATCCTCATTGCCGAAGACAATCCGGTGAATCAGAAGGTGGCGCGGGGCGCGCTCGAGAAAATGCGCTGCACGGTGGACATCGTCAGCAACGGCGCCGAAGCGGTCGATGCCTGGGAGCACGCGGCCGCTATCGATCTCATTCTCATGGACTGCCAGATGCCCGTCATGGACGGCTACCAGGCGACGCGGGACCATTCGCTCGCGCGAGCAAGGCGGTCAGCGCATTCCGATCTCGCCCTCACCGCCGACGCCATGAGCGGGACGGAACGAGGACTGCCTCAACGCCGGAATGGACGGATATCTCACCAAGCCGCTCGATCGGCGGCGCCTGGCCGAGTCCATCGAGCGATTTCTCGGCAGCGCCGCAAGCCGTCTCGCCGGCCCGATGCGCCCTGCCGCGATACCGCCGTGGCCGCGCGCCGCGGCGACGCCTCGCCGGGCGACGCCTCGCCGCCTGTCGATTGGGAGCAATTCGTGTCGCTCACCGACGGCGACGAGGAGTTCGCACAGCAACTGGTGCAGCTCTTCATCGACTCGGGCGATGCGGCTCTTGCGCGAGATCCGCGAGGCGCTCGACCGCGAGGATCTGGTCGGCAGTCGGCCGCGCCGCGCATGCCTTCAAAGGATCGAGCGCCAATATCCACGCGCAGGTCGGCGAGCGCCGCGGCCGCGCGCCTCGAGCAGGCCGCACGCGCCGGCGCGCTCGAGCAGCTTGCTATGCTCGAGCAGGCGCTGCGCCGCGAGGCGGGCCGCGCCACGGATTACCTGCGCGCACGCCAGGCCTGAGCGCGCGGTGACTCTAAGGACCTCGAGGCGCCAGGTTGAACTCCTCGCTGCGCACGGCGGGCAGCGGCATCGTGGTTGGTGGCGACGTCCGAATGGCTCGCCGACAGCCGTTTCATCAGCGGCAGCATGGCGATCGCGATGGCCGTGCACAGCGACGCCGGCGAAGCCGAGCTTGTTGAACAGGCTGGTGTAGATGGTCGAGCGACTCGAGCGGATCGGTGAGGCCCTCCGGGAATGTGCGCGAGGTTCGCGACCACGCTGCCGAGATATTGCGAGAGGCCCGACGCCACGAAATAGGCGCCCATCATGAAGCCGCCCATGCGCGCCGGCACGTAGCGGGCGATCATCGCCAGTCCCAGGCCGCTGACCAGCAGCTCGCCGAGCGAATACAGCCCGTAGCCCCACACCATGATCCAGGAGGACACCTTGCCGTCGACCGCCCATGCGGCGCCCACACCGTAGATGAAAAAGCCGACCGCGACCGCCGCGAAACCCCAGGCGAACTTCGCCGCAATCGACGGATCCTTGCCGCACGCGGCCGAGCGAGTTGTAGATGAACACCAGCACCGGGCTCAGCACCACGATCCAGATCGAGTTGAGATTCTGGTATTGCTCCGGGATCCAGGTGAACAGGTGCCAGCCGAACAGGCTGAAGTCGAGGTTCACGTTGTTCTGCGCGAACAGATTCAGCGAGGTCGACATCTGCTGATAGAAGATGAAGAAGAAGACGGTCTGCGACCACCAGCACCAGCGCCGCGATCAGGCCGGCGCGCTCGTCGCGATGGCTGATGCGGATCAGATTGACGAAAATGCCGAGCATCACGGCGCCGGCGGCATAGACGCAGACCCGCGCCACGGCCTCGCTCTGCAGAATGAGCACCGAGCACGAGCACCATGGCGACGCGCGCCGGCCGACGACCGCCGCGAGCCGCTTCGGATTCACCGGCGCCGTCGTCGGCCGGCGATCCGATGTGCGCGAGCGCGCGGCGCATCAGCGCGTAATTGATCATGCCGAGCACGCAGGCCGATCGAGCAGACGCCGAAGGCCGTGTGCCAGCCGGCCGAGTCGCCGTAGCGCGCGCCGACGTAGTCGCGGATCCACGGCGTCAGCGTCATCGAGATCATCGAGCCGATGTTCACCGCCATGTAGTACATGGTGAAGGCGCTGTCGATCTTGCGTGTCGTCGCCCTCGTAGATCTTGCGCACCAGATTGCCGGAGTTCGGCTTGAACAAGCCGTTGCCGACGATGATCACGCCGAGCGCGAAGTACAGGAAATAACTCGTTGTCGGTCGGCAGCCAGAGCAGCGCGTAGCCGACGCGCCAGCACCACGGCGCCGATCGTCATGGTGCGCCGCGTGCCGAGCAGCTTGTCGCCGATCCAGCCGCCGATCGCCGGCGTCGCATAGATCAGCGCCGCCGCGGCGCCCCAGACCAGATTCGCGCGGGTATCGACGAAGCCCGAGCTTCTTCATCATGTAGGTGACCATCAGCACCTGCATGCCGTAGAAGCCGAAGCGCTCCCACATCTCGATCAGGAAGACCGTGGTGAAGGAACGCGTCTGCGAAACCGTCGAGGTTTGTGTTGTCATGATGTCCCATCTCCCGCGTAGATACTGGCCGAGAGCCTCAGCAGTCACGCGGCCCAGCTTGAGTGGGCATCAATAGGCCAGCGCGATTCCGTCGGCCCGCATTTCGCTCGCGGCCGCATAGACGCGCTCGCCGCCGGCCAGGCGCTGCTCGATGCACTGGTATCGCCCGAAGCCGCCGTCCGATGCACCGATCGGCCAGCCCAGATCGGCGAGCGCGCGCCGCGTGCGCTCGGGAACGCCGCTTTCCAGGCTGCAGCACTCCGAGCTCCCGAGTCCGGCCTCGTCCTCGCCCATGCTTTGCGGCGATCCTGACGTGATGCCAGCGCGGACTGTCGCCGGCGGCCTGCACGTCCAGCCCGTAGTCGACGCGATTGACGCACGATCTGCGTTTGACCCTTGCGGCTGCATGTCGCCGCCCATGACCCCGAAGCACATCCAAGGGCGGCCGTCCCTCGCCGCAAATCCGGGAATGATGGTGTGGAACGGCCGCTTGCCGGGCTGATAGAGATTCGGATGTCCGTCCTCGAGCGAAAACATCTGGCCGCGATTTTGGAACATGAAGCCGAGTCCGTCGGCGACCAAGTCCCGAGCCCATGCCGCGATAATTCGATTGGATCATCGACACCATCATGCCGCTCGAGTCCGCGACGGTGAGATACGTGGTATCGCCCGTCGACGGCGGCTTGCCGGCGGCGACGTTGCCGCCGGATGCGGTCGGGCCGAATGAGCTCCGCTCGCTCGGCGGCATAGGCTTTGGAGACCAGCCAGTCGACCGGAATCTTGCGAAAAATGCGGGTCGGCATAGAACCGGGCACGGTCCGCGTACGCGAGACGCTTCGCCTCGGCCTGCACGTGAATCGAGGCGGACGACTGGAAGCCCATCGCGCGCAAGTCGAAATGCTCCAGGATGTTCAGCATCTGCAGCGTCGCGAGTCCCTGGGTATTGGCGCCCATGGCATAGACATCCACCCCCCGGTACGAGCGTCACCAGCGGCTCGACCCACTCGGCGTGCTGGTCGCGCAGATCCTCGCGGCTCAGCCAGCCGCCGATCCGCTTGAAATAGCGCATCGATGGTTCGGGCGATCGGCCCCTCGTAGAAGACATCCCGCCCTCCCTCGGCAATCGTGCCGTAGGTGCGCGCGAGATCCGGGTTGCGAAAGATATCTCCCTCCCGGGGCGCGTGCCCGTCCGGCGCATAGGTGCGCATCGCGTTGTCGCATTCTTCCATCGCCGCGCCCGAGCTGGCGAAACTGCTCGAGGTCCCGCCTGAAGTGGTAGCCGATGATCTGCGGCACCGGCACGCCGCTCTCGCAAAAATGAATGGCGCTATCGAACAGCGACTTCCACGCAAGGACACCGTGCCGGCGATGCAAGGTCCACCAAGCGTCGAGTATGCCGGGCGTCGATACCGCGATCGCGCCGTAGGCGGGAATGACGCCGCCGGTTGCGCGCGCGCGCACCGTATCCAGACTTAAGCGAGCGCGGCGATCGACCGGAGCCGGCGAGGCCTGCAAGCTTCGCGCGGCCGGGATCCCACACGAGCACGAAGCAATCGCCGCCGAGCCCGGACCCGGTGGGCTCCAAAAATCCGAGACAGGCGGCCGCCGCAATCGCCGCATCCGCAGCAGATCCGCCGCGCTTCAGTGTCTCGATGGCGCTCATCGTCGCGAGCGGATGCGAGGTACCGGCGGCACCTGAGCGGCCGAGCACCGCCGAGCGCGACGCGAAACTTGCACCGGCCGGACGATCTCCGGCACGTACATCGAAACGTTCGACGCGCTCGTCATCGGCTTGCTTCTCGCGCGAAGACATCAACGCGTGCCCGTTATGTTCATTGCCGGCACGGCGGTAATTGAGTGCGCGCGCGCGCGAATTGAACATAGTCGCGCGCGATTGAACATCTGAATTGAACATGTTGCGTTTACATTTGCGGGAAAACCCTCGGCCGCGCAAAGCACGCGAACACGGCTGCGATTGTGTGAAACGGTTAACGACGCGCGCTTGGTCCGCAGCATAAGTTGGTGTTCTCTTCGACGACCGACCGACTCGGCGGCTGCCGTTTTTTGGGGTGGATAGCTATGCAACTCGTCCATCGTTCGATCCTCATCGGCGCAGCGGCAACCCTGCTTCTGTCGGGCTGCGATTTTTCCTCCCCGTGGGGCGGAAGCGGTGGCGGCTCAGAGTACGGCGACACCAATGCATCCGGCAATACCGGCAAGGGCACCGGCGGCACGACGGGCGGCGGAACCACCTCGCCGGTCGGAGGCGTGGGCGGCGAAGGCAACACGCGCGGCACCGACGACACGGTGACGGCCACAGCAAGCACTTCGCTCGTCTCGGTGGCGGTCGGCGCGACCCAAACCCTCAACGTCACATTCAATTCGAGCGACGGACTTGCGACAACGGGCTTCGGCGTCTCGGGAAGCCTCGCAACGCTGCCTGCGGGCTGGAGCGGTCCGACCACGTTCACCTGTCCGCTGGTCGCGACGGGCAGCGGCTGCGTGCTGACTCTGACCTATGCGCCCACCGCCGCCGACGCGGGCACGATCTCGCTCGCCTACATTTACGTCGACAACGCGGGTCTGTCGAAAGCTCCGGGCGGCACGATCACCGTGCCCTATCAGGCCATCGCCGCCAACAACGTGGTGGCGTCGGCGTCGCCGTCCGGCCAGGTCAACGCAGCCTTGGGCGCCGGCACGCAGTCGGTAAGCGTGACCTTCACGACCGATACCGGCAATGCGACGTTGGACGATCCCGCCAGCAATTTGAGCGTCGATCTCAGCGGACTGCCGAGCGGCTGGAGCAGCGCGGTGCCGAGTTTCGCGTGCGCGCTGGTGATGGCGGGCAACGGCTGTCAATTGATGCTGCAGTTTGCGCCGACCGCAGCCGCCAGCGGCATCCTCACGTTGAACTATCTGTATACGGATGACACGGGAGCGAGTCGCACGGGCACGCTGCAGATTCCGTATTCGACGATGGGATCCGATACGGTCGTCGGTACCGCGTCGCCCGCCGGACAAATCACGGCGGCCATCAAAGGCGGCAGCCAATCGGTGGCGGTCACGTTCGATACCGACGACGGCAAGACGGCGTCCAACCTTTCAATGATCACCGCGCTGGGAACGCTGCCGGCGGGCTGGCGCAGTTCGACAGGCAGCTTCCAGTGCGCCAGCGTGAGCACGGGCAACGGCTGCCAATTGATGCTCACCTACGCGCCGACGGCTCTCGGCAACGGCACGCTGAGCTTGAAGTACGCCTA
Organism: uncultured Gammaproteobacteria bacterium; assembly: GCA_963766915.1. Lineage (GTDB taxonomy): Bacteria > Pseudomonadota > Gammaproteobacteria > Steroidobacterales > Steroidobacteraceae > Bog-1198. The sequence goes on along the minus strand of CAVYCL010000020.1, from coordinate 54,561 downwards.
CGACAATAATGCCGGCGTCGCGCAGACGGGCACGCTCACCCTGCCCTACGAGGCGACCACGAACGACAGCGTCACCGCCACGCCCTCACCGACCGGCCAGATCAACGCCGTGGTCGGCATGGGAACGCAAACGGTCAGTCTCGTGTTCACGACCGACGACGGCAGGCTCGCCACGGATCTGCAGGTGACGAGCGACCTCGCCACGCTGCCGTCGGGCTGGACCGCCGGTACCAGTCCCTTCACGTGCTCCACCTTGAGCAGCGGCAACGGCTGCCAGCTGACACTCACCTATAACCCGGTGGTGCGCTCCTCAGGCACGCTCACGCTCAACTACAGCTACAAGAACAACGCCAACCAGACGAAGACCGGTTCGATCGCCATCCCCTATCGGGCGCTCACCAACGACACGATCGCCGGCACGCCGAGCCCGAGTTCCTCGCTGGCCGTGCTCACGGGCACGAGCACGCCGGTGAGCGTGACTTTCGCGACCGACGACGCCAATCCGGCCACTCTGATGACGATTACGTCCGGGCTGAGCGCGCTCCCCGCCGGCTGGACGAGTTCCTCGAGCACCTTCAGCTGCGCGACGGTCAGCGCCGGCACGGTCTGTCAGTTGCCCCTCACCTATGCACCGACCGCGGTGGGCAGCGGCACGCTCACACTCGGCTACAACTACACCAACGATGCCGGTTACGCGATGACGGGCACGGTGAGCATCCAGTACCGGGCGAATTCCGCCGACACCGTCGACGCGGCCGTGAATCCGTCGCCGGCCGTCGCCAGCGTCTCCTCGGGTGTCTCCGTCGGCGCGACCGTGACGTTCGCGAGCAGCGACGGCGCGCCGGCAGGCCCCTTGACGGTGACCGGCTTCGGCGCTCTGCCCGTCGGCTGGACCGGCCCCGGAACCTTCACCTGCCCCACGGTGAGCAACGGCACGCTCTGCCAGCTCGACTTGAATTACGCGCCGACGGCCACCGGGAGCGGCAGCTTTCAGCTGAGCTATTCATACAACAACAACGACGGCACGCCGGAGACCGGTTCGGTGACCGTGAATTACACCGCGCTCCCCTGATGAACGGCGCGGCCGCGCCCGTCAGCGCGGCAGCGGCTGGACCGGCACCTCGATGTAGCTGTCGTTGAACCAGCGGATCTTGAGCGGCACTTTGCCGTCTGCGATCGACTCATCGCTCACATCCCCGCCGGTTCCGTAGTTGATTTCGCGGTCGGGACGTTTGCTGACGCGCAATACCACCACCAGCCGGCTGCCCTGCTCGAGTTGACGGCTGGTCATCCTTTCGCCGGTGAACGCCACCTGCTGGCGCTCACCCGCTTTCAACAGATGCCGATGCACACGATCGGCCGCATAGCTCAGCCTGAGTGCGTTCGCCGGATTGAAGAGCCGTAGATATTCCCCGCTCGAGTTGAGCTCGTACATCGCGACGTCCAGATCCAGATCCATTTTGTTGACGACAAAGTCGAGGTGTCCCGTGACAAGACCGCTCATTCGGGTCGCCTTCGGCAACGGATCGCTTTGATAGAGCACGGCGTCGTGCGTGACCAAGCTCCTGGAGATCAAATCATTGGGGGGCAGCCAACCTGCGTCCGAACGATCGGTAAAACGGATCGTCTGTGCGATCGCCGCCAGCTTCGGGCTCTTGCGCCGCGATAACCGGTGACTCGTGCTGGGACCCCATGTGTCCAAGTAATACCTCTGCGAGCCCGCGGCCAGTGCGGCAAACGACGGCGCATGCTGCCATTCGTTGGCGCCCATCACCTCGTAATTGATGCGCCCGCTCAACTGCGGCGGCAGCGCCGACCCCTTCAGGACATGATCGAGCCATTGATATCGAAGCTCGAGCAAATCGAGGCGGGCGACCGGATCGACCGCGTAATCGCGCAGCACGGGCGAGGTCAGCGACCCGTGCTCGATGACATTGTCGTCGTAAGGGCCGATCAGCAAGGTGTGATCGGCATGCGCGTTGTAGCGTTGGTGCTGCGAGAAGTAGTAGAGCGCCGCGGGCTCGCCGTCGTCGAAATAGCCCGTCGTCGTCAGAATCGGAATGTCGAGGTGCGCGAATTGCTCGCGGAACGGCACCATGGTCTGCCAGAACTTGTCGTAGCTCGGGTGGTTCAGCCAGCGAATGAAAATCGGGTTAGGCGTGCCGAAGATGCGCCCCAGATCCCGATAGGGTCGCCCGCTGCGGTACCACTTCTCGTTGAGCGTGCGCCACACGCCGTCATCCGCGAGCCCCGCCTCGAGTGACGGGGTCGTATTGGTCGCCTGCAACGACCATCGATACGCCGAGTTCTCGAAGATGCCACCGACCATCGGCCGATCGATGCCGGGAGCTATGGGGGCGGAGGTTGCGATGGCCTTGAGCGGCGCCGGCGGATGTGAAGCCGCGGCCCAAGCCGTGAAGCCCGAGTAGCCCTCCCCGACCATCGCCACCCGTCCATCGCTCCAGGGCTGTTTGGCGATCCAGCGGATGATCGCGCGCGCTTCCTCGCCGTCGTGTTGATAGGGGACGAATGGCAGGGTGCGGCCCCGCTCCATGTAGGCGGCGACCCCCGCGTAGCCATGGGCCGCGTATTCCTTGGCGAAATTTCGCGACGGGTCGATCGACAATTCGAGCAAGGTCGCGAGCGGCGCCGTGGCGCTCTTCGGCCGGACGACCCGAACGTGCAGAGTCGGCCGCACGGGCACCGGAACGAGCACCTCGTCATCCGTCAGATAACGCCGGGCACTCTCTTTGGCCTCGAGCGAGGTCACGAGCGGTGCGAACGAGCGATCCGCTTCGTAAGCAAGATAGGCCCAGACGAGCTTCACGGCGTCTTCCTGATTGATGGTGTCGATCGCCCGCTGCCGGGCAAGCAAGGCCTGGAAATTCTCCCGCGCCTCTTGCGGCGAAGCCTGCAGCCACTCCTCGACGGCGTAGACGTCATGATCGCTCAAGCGGGCAATGGTCTCCCCGTAGGTCCGCTCGAACGCATCGTTGAACGCGAGATGGTCTTCCGTCTCGAGCGATTTGGCGTGCGCATAGACGTCATAGATCGTTCCCCGGCCCACCGGCCGGCCGGAGTCGACGTTCTTGCGCCGCTCGCGCAATGACTCGCGCGTCGCATCCGCAGCGACGTAGTCGCCTGCCACCATCTGCAAGGCCGAGAGATTGGCGAGGTAGCGGTCCTGATCCTGCTCCTGATAGACGGGTAGCAGCCGCTCGGCGAGGTCCCGCATGCTGCGAGGTGTCGCCGCATCGCTCGCCGACGCGGGCGCCTGGAACTGAAAATCCTGCGCAACGGCCGAGCCCACCCATAAGAGCAACAGCGCCGCGATTCGCAACGGGACGCCTCTCATGACCCCGGCTCCCCTGACGCCGGCACCGCGACTGCGTCGCGCGGCGTCTTGACCAGGTGCAATACGGTCGAGAACAGCGAATGGGCCTCGCCGGGTCCACCGATGTGGATGATCCCCGTTTGCGCGAGCTCCTTGTTGAACACGTCCATCACCACTTCGAGCACATCGTCGTCGAGCGTGCCGAAGGTGCCGTCGATCAACACCCAAGGCGGGTTCTGCAACAGGATGCGGGCGAATACCAGGCAGAGCTGCTCGTCCTGGCTCAGCTCGCGGTCCCAGCGGTGCGTCTCATCGAGCAGCCGAACGAGGCGCTCGACGCCCAGCCGGTAGAGCACGCGCGCGTAGGCCGGCTGGCTGAAGCTGTCGGTCTTGAGCGGGTAGGCGAGCACCTCGCGCAACGTCCCGCGCGGCAGATAGGGCGTGCCGCGCGGCAGATAGAAGATCTGCTCGCCCTGCGGACGAACGACCTGACCGCTCCCCCACGGCCACAATCCGGCCAGCGCGCGAAACAGCTGCGTCTTGCCCGTGCCCGGGGCGCCGAGGATCAGAGCGCGCTCGCCCGCCGATACCACGACCCGCCGCTCCCGCAGGCGATCGGCGTTCGCCGAGGAAACGATCTGCAGATCCTCGACGGTGATCGCGCCGGCCGGGCCCTCCGCATAGCTGATTCGGCTCTCGAAGCCGCGCGGCTCGCCGATACCGAGCAGCGCCTGGCGAAAGCTCGCGACCCGCAGCAACGTCGCGCGCCAGTCGGCGATGGCGCTGAAGTTATCGATGAACCAGCGCAGCGAGGACTGCGCCTGGGTGAAGGCGCCGGCCGCCATCATCAGGCCGCCGAAGGAGATCTTGCCCATGAAATACAGCGGCGCGGCGACCAGGATCGGCGCGACGATGGTGACCCAGCCGAAGCCCGCCGTCACCCAGGTGAGATTGGTGTGGCCCCAGACGATGCGGCGGGTCGCGGCCAGCACGTTGTTGAGGTTGAGCTCGATGCGGCGCTTCTCGTCCGCCTCGCCTTGCGCGAGCGAGATGGCATCGACGTGCTCGTTGACGCGCACCAGCGAGAATCGCAGATCCGCCTCGCGCGCGTAGCGCTCGGCGTTGCGGCCGATGAGGCCGCGCCCCACCCAGTAGCTCATGAGCGAGCCGGCGCTCGCGTAGATGACCGCCGCCCACAGCATGAATCCCGGAACGGCGTAGTCGCGGTCGCCGATGCGGAAGCTGAAGTCGCTCGACAGACCCCAAAGCACGCCGGCGAAGGTCGCGAACAGGATCGTCGCCTGCAGCAGGCCGATGCCGAGATCGGCCGACAGCTCGGAGAGATGGCGCGCATCCTCGTGCATGCGCTGATCCGGATTGACGCCGATGGCTCCGGCATTGGCGAGCCAGAACGCGCGCCGCGGCTGCATCCAGTCCTCGAGCAGGCTGTGCACCAGGCCTTCGCGCAGCTTGAGCTCCAGCGTCTCGACCAGCCAGCGCTGCAGCACGTTGAGCACCAGCAAGAATCCGGCGATCACGAAGAACACGCCGAGCTGGAACAGGAAGTCGCGCAGGTCGCGGCGCGACAGCGCATCGAAGAACGGCTTGTTCCAGCGGTTGAGGCGGATCTGCCCGTAGGCGGTGGCCGCCACCACCGCGATCAGCACGACCATCAGGATCAACAGCGCCTTGCCGGCCGGCGAGGCGAAAATCGCGCGGGACAGCGAGCCGGCCTGATGCAACAAGCCGGTTTGACCGGTATCGCTCTCCGATTCGCCGGAGACTCGTGGGCGCGCGTTTTCACGCCCGGAACTGTGCCACGGTTTGCGGATGCGGGGATACCAGGCTCAGCTCAGGTTACGACGCAGATCACTTCCGCGGGCGTCTTCGCGACGAGCGACGGAATCGCCGCGCTCGGCGCGGCCGCGGTCGCCGTTGACGCGCGACGCTCTGCAACGGCGAGCGCGAGCGGCGGCCGCAGAATCACGCGGCGCATCGATTGCCGTCGGGATGTCGAAGCGCAGTGTCCGCGCATCGATCTGCCGCAACGAATAGCTCAACGCGCCGTAGAGCGTCGGCATCGCCTTGACCTCGACACCCGCACCCTCGAGCCATTCCGGCGACAGACCCGCCGCGAGCACGAGGCTGCGCCGCGACTCGCGCTCGTAGGCGAACAGGCTGCGCACCGCAAGAACGTATTCGGCGGCGATCCAGGTGTGCGGCAGATCGCCGACGTGCGCCGGCGTCTTGTGGTCGCGCCAGGCGATCTCGGGCCATTGATTCCATGCCGGCGGCCGGCGATCCGACAAAAAGAAACGCAGCAGCTCGAGCGCCGCATCGCGCCGACCCAGGCGCACCAGCGCGCCGATGATGCGGATCTCGTACGGCGTGTAGTTCGCCGCCACCACCTGACCCGCGCGCTTGGCGCGCCAATCGGCGAGGTACTTGTCGAAGGTGCGCTCGACGGCGCTGCGATCGAGCCCGTCGGGCACATCGAAGAGGTAGATCGCGTTCGCGGTGGCCGTCGGATCGAAGTCCGCCCATTCGACGCTGCCGGGTATGAAGTCCAAGCGCGCGGCGCGCGCGGGTCGATTCGATGGAGGCGAACAGCGATCGCTCGAGCCGCGCCGCGAGCGCCTGCCATCGCAGCGGCGGTCGTCGTGCGCGGCCGAGCACGCGCGCGAGCTCCGCCGCATCGCCCACGCCGCGAAGCGCCCAGAAATCGTCCCAATAGGAATGCACCGGCTGCGCGAGATACCCCTCGTGGCTCACCGAGATCGGCAACAGGCCGTCAGCGCCCAGCAAGCTCTCGATGCAATCTCACGGCGCGCTCGATGCACGCCCAGATCTCCTCGAGCAGCGTCCTGGTCTCGCGGTGAAGCGGTAATGATCGGCGATCAGCGCGATCAGCTCGCCGTGGCTGTCGTGCTCGACCAGCCAGTCCGGACCTTGCTCGTCGACGCAGCACGGCACGAAGCCGTCGGCTCGCTGATAACGGCGCGTACCAGCGAATGAATTCCGCGACCTCCTCGGCGTGTCCCATGCGCAGCAGCGCGGCGCTCATCATCGCGCCGTCCCGGATCCAGGAGCGCGTATAGCGCCGCGGTCCGGGCTGCAGAGCGGCGCCGGAGCGGGTGATGAGGATATGGGTGGTTGCGGTGAGCGCCGCCTCCACGGCGGAGCCGCACCCACCGTTCCCCGACCATTGGTCCGCCCGGATCCGGGATTTCCAGTCGAAGACCGGTTCGTCGCGCGCTATTTTCGCCGCGGCGGGGCGGCATTCGAGAACCCGTTCACCGCTCTTCAGTGGCTCGACGTCGAAGGCGAACTCGAAGACGCCCGAGGCGAAGCCGAACGCGTCTTGCACCTCGCTCCGGCCGGGCAGCGGTCCGGCGACAAGGCCCGCCGCGATGGGGCCTTCATCGAAGGTCAGTGCGCCGAAGCCGCTCGGCGCGCTCGCGGGCGTGATGCAGGTGCGATCGTCGACGCGCAGGGTCTGACCGTCCCACGCGAGATGCCGCGTACGGCTCACGCCGCCGACGTCGCGAAAGCTCTGCCAGGGCGGGGTCACCTGGAAGGGACGCACCAGCACGAACAACCGGACGGCCATGACGCCGGGCGAGCGGTTCTCGAGCCGATAGCGCAGCGCGCAATGTTCCGCTCACGGTGCTCTCGGCGGTGACGCACAGGCGCCAGTCGCGCCCCTCCCAGGTCGAGGTCGGGACCGGCATCCAGCGCCGCTCGAGCGATTGTGCCGCCTCGACGTCCGCCCAGGTGAACAGCCGCTCCCCGATCATGAGCATCGGCTCGAGGGAAAACGAAGCCTTGCGCACCTCCACCATGCCGTCGGCATTCATGAGCGCGCACTCGCGTGCCGTGCGAGGTGCCGATGGGCGTCCATTCGCTCTGTTCACGATGCAGCCAGCGCGGATGCCAGCCGCGCGCTCTCGGCCGCCGCGACGGCATACCAGAAGGCCTCGATCGAGCGCGAGAACTCGAAGGGCTCGAGGCGGAGCGAGCGCGCCCGCGCAAGGCGGCTTGATTTCGAGGCGCAGGAAGCGCGTGCGCAGCCCCGGCAGATAGACGTAGCTGCGCTTGCCTCCCGCATGCGCCGCCGCGTACACCGTTTTCCAGCGCTTGCCGCCGAGCGAGGCGCGCACACGAAAGCCCTTCGCCGGCGCCCGCTCGAGCCAATCGATGATGAGTCCGCCGAGGGTGCGGGGCGCCGTGCAGTCGACGGTGATCCAGGGTGTCCGGTCGTCGCTCCGGGGCCTCCAGCCGCGCTCCGGTCAGCGCATCCGCGGCGGAAAATCCGGGCTCTGCGCTCGAGGCATTGCGCGATAGGCGGGTGCGACGGCGTGAGATCCTCGATCTCGAGACCGGCAATGAGGACGCTGCCCGCGCCGCCCTCGCCCGCAACGACGGCGACCTCGATGAACCCCAACTCCGATATGGCGGCGCCGCTCGACGGGCCCCACGCAAATTCGATGTCGCGGCTCGGGACCACGAAGCGCTTCCAGCGCTGCGGGAGCTGCAGATCCTTGAACACATACCGCCAGACGTTCTGCCCGCTCGGATCGATCAGCTTGAGCTCGAGATTGTTGACCGCGCCGCCGCCCGCGCAGCCGGAATTGCAGGGCGTACTCGACCGGCATGGAGCGCGCGAAGGCGCGGCGCGCGACGACGAATCCCTTGCCGCCTTTGAAGTCGAAGTCCATCCGCAGCAAAGGACCCGCCGGCGGTGGCGGGCGTGCTGAGCGCGATCTGCGCTTCGCCGGAGGCGGTGGGCTGCCATTCCGTGAGGGGCACGGAAACGGCGTTGTCAGCCACTAGGCCGCGCTGCCCATGTCGACCAGCTGGATGCGCCGGTCCGCCGCCGCCGATTCGAACTCCTCGCACAGAATGGTGAGCTCCTGCTTGTTCTGGGCGCTGACCGCTCTGATCAAGCAGGCGCGGTTGCGGCCGCGCCGCTTCGCCTCGTAAAGCGCCTTGTCGATGAGGCCGATGGCGCTCTCGAGCGAGATCTCCATGTCGGAACCGGCCATCGGAAAACACGCGTAGCCGATGGAAATCGTGCACTTGATCGCCTGGCCGTTCCAGAGCACGGGATCGCGCCGCACGGCGTGCAGCAATCTCTCCACGGTCCGATCCGCCTGCTCCGGCGTGATCGGATCGAGCACCGCGAGGAATTCCTCGCCGCCCCAGCGCACCAGCTTGTCGCTCTCCCGCAACGCGGCCGACAGGCGGTGGCTCACGGTCGCGAGCACCGCATCGCCCGCCGGATGTCCCTGGGTGTCGTTGATGCGCTTGAAGTGATCGAGATCGGCGAGCAGCACGCAACCGCCGACGGGGCGCGCGCCCTCGACGCTCAGCACGTGCTCATTGAAATAGCGGCGGTTGCGCAGACCCGTCAGGGCATCGCGCTCGCTGTTGAAGCGCAGCCGGTCGTTTGCCTTGCGCACCCGGGCGAACGCCCATCCGAGGGCGGCGCAAATGCAGGTCACGAACAAGGCGCCGGCGATGATGAATTGCTGGCGCAGGGTCTGGGTGCGCATTTCCGCCGCTTTGAGCGCGTTGTCCCGGCGTAGCAGCTCGAGCTCGCGAGCGCGCCGCTCGTCGTCGAACTTCGCCGAGAGCTCGAGGAATGCGCGCTGCCGCGCGCCGGTCATGATCTTCGAGCCCATCTCGTCGTAGCGGTGGTAGACCTGGATCGCCATCATCAGATAGCCGGCGTGCTCCAGCGCGTTGGCATACTCCCGCAGGAACTCCTGCGCAACGAGCAGGTTGTCGCCCGCGACGGCCTCGGTGATGGCGCCCTCCGCGAGCTTCTCGCCCGCTTTGATTTCGCCGAGACCGATGTAGGCGAGGCCCTCGTTGAAGGAGGCCACCGTGGTCTCGCCTGCCGTCAGCACCTCGTCCGCGATCGGCAGCGCTTGCTTGGAGTACTTGAGCGATTCGGCATAGTCGCGCGACTTCAAGTACGAGTCCGACAGGTTCACGGCCGCCCGCGCCAGCCACTTGTCGCTTCCCGAGAGCTTCGCGTGCTCGAGAGCCGCGAGGCTCGCGCTGCGCTCGGCGGAGCGATTGCCCTTGCGGTCGGCGATATCCGAGGCGCGGATTTCGACCTCGCAGAGGGCCGCCTCGTCACCGAGACTCAGCGCGAGACTGCGGGCGCTCTCGACTTCCTCCGAGGCGCGATCGTAATTGTCCGGTATTCGTGTAGATGCGCGACAGCCAGAGCAAGGCGTGGAGCGTGCGCTGCTCGTCGTGCAAGTCGCGTGCGAGGTCCAACCCCTCCTCCAAAAACGGCAATGCCGCGTCCGCCTGTCCGAGCGTGCTCAGCGTATTGCCTCGCAGGATCGAGACCCGGTAGGCCTCCGAGTCCGACGAGATCGACTTCATGTCGATGTGGCGCGAGCTCGGCACTCGCGGCCGCGTATTGCTCGTGCTGATAGAGCGAATACGCCTTCACATAGTGTTCGGCGACCGTCGCCGACTGATCGCCGTCCTCGGCGAGCGACTTAAGCCGCGCGAGCGTTCCTTCCACATCGACGTCGCGGCGCACGTCGGCATACACCATGCCGCGCACCTCGAGAAACTGCACATCGGAGTCGCGTACTTTGCCGAGCGCGGGCCCCTCGATCATTTTTGCCGCGCGCTGCGGATCGGACCAATCGAGCATCTCGATACGGTCGGCAAATGATTGGTCCGCGGCGTGGCCTGAGACGGCCGCCGCCCAACCCAATACAACCATCAGCGCCGATGTTCTGATTCGCCGCATCACCGCTCACACCCAAACTGCAGTGCAGCACTTCATTGGCAGCATTGTGGTCGCGACCCGGCCGGGCCTGACGTGATGGAGGTCATTAGCCGGAGTTTTGAGGCGCCCGGCGCTCGGGAATCGCTCCAGGATGTGAATCGAATCATGCGGCTCAGCATCCGTTCGCTCCTCCAAGGGGGTGGAACCCATCATTTGAACTTAACGGCGGCGCTGTCCGAAGCCGCCGACATTCACCTCCACCCCCCCGCCCAGGCGCTCGCGGGCTGCGCCTACGCGGGTGGACTTCGCACACAGTCCAACACATTTCTATAATCTAATGATAAACCACCCATAAATCCATGGAGCCCACCATGAGCCCGCGCACAATTTCCTTGCTGCTACTCCTCGCCACGGCGGCGGCGCAGGCCGACGAGCCGGTCGGCGATCAGACCGGGCTCAAGCTCGTGCAGAAGTACAACTGTCAGCAGTGTCACTCGATGGACAAGCCGCGCACCGGCCCCTCGTTCAGCGACATCGCCAAGCATTACGCCAGCGACCCGAACGCCCGGGAGGAGGTCGCCGCGAACATTCTGAACGGCAGCTCGGGGGCCTGGGGACCCCTGCCGATGCCCCCGGTAGCCGTATCGAAAGAGGATCTGCGACCGCTGGTCGACTGGATCCTGTCGCTGACGACCACTTGATGGCGACCTCCGTCACCGTCGCCTGCGTCGGATCGAGCAGCACGGCGGGCAAGGGGCAGGCATTTAACTGGACGGTCGAGCTCGCGCGCCGGCCGCAGAACGGGCGCTTTACCTTCCGCAATTTCGGCCTCGGCGGCGATCTCTCGTTCAACGTGCTCGAGCGCTTGCCGCAAGTACTCGACTGCCGTCCCAAGATCGTCGTGGTGGCCATCGGCAACAACGATGTGCTGGCGCTCGCCTCGCCCAAGGCACGGCGCTTCTTCCGCATCGTCAAGCGTTTGCCGCACGCCCCTTCGGCGGCCTGGTTCCGGGAGAATCTCGCCGCGATCGCGCGCGGTCTCAAGGACTCGGGACGGGCGAGGGTCGCGCTCTGTTCCCTGCCGCCCATGGGCGAGGATCCGCACTCCGCCGAACCCTTTCAGCACGAGCTCAATCGCCGCAGCGGACAGCTGAATGCGATGATCAAGGATATCGCCCAGGAAGAGAGCGTGGGCTATATCGCCGTCAACGAGGCGATGAGCGCGCAACTCTCGGCCTGCCCGCACCGCGCCCTCACCGGTTTTCGATTCCTGCCCCTGTATCGGGACGCATTTCGCACCGTCGCGCTGCGCAAGACGCCCGATCAGGTGGCGAATCTGAACGGCTGGCGCCTGCACAGCGACGGCATTCACTTGAACAGCCGCGGCGGCATGATCCTCGCGGACCTGGTCCAGACTTTTATCGATGGGCTTATGCCAATCGAGCATACGCACATGTGATGTAGGCCATTTCTTACACGTCGCCCCTGCGATATGCTGCTAGGCGGCATGAAGAAGGCCAAAACTAACTTCCACACCCTGTTCAAGCGACTGCGATTCGAGCCGCAGACGATCGCGGTAGCCGCCGCCATTTACGGTGGGTTCGGCTTACTGACCTGGCATTTTCACTCCCTACCGCTGTGGATTAGCGTACCGCTCGGCGCGATCTTGATTGCCTGGCACGGCTCCCTGCAGCACGAGACCATCCACGGCCACCCGTTCGCCTCGCGCCGGCTCAACGCCTTCTTGGGCGGAGTTCCGCTGTCGCTCTTCATCCCCTACCCGCTGTATCGGCGTACCCACCTCTGGCATCACCGGTATGGCGGCCGGATCCTCACCGATCCGCAGGTCGATCCGGAGTCATTTTACTTAACGCAAGGGGCCCTCGCGAAGGCCAGCGCCCCGGCACGGCTCCTGCGGCGCGCGAATACGACGCTACTCGGGCGGCTGATTCTTGGACCCTTCATCGCCACCGCCACCTTTCTGGCCGGGCCTGCTCGGAGCCTCGCCTTGGGCAAGGGCCGGGAATGGCGCATCTGGGCCGCCCACGGGGTTGCCGTGACGACGGTGCTCCTCTGGGTCGTCGGGATCTGCCGCATCAACGTGTTCGTCTATATCGCCTGCTTTGTCTATCCCGGCCAATCGCTCACCCTGCTGCGCTCGTTCGCCGAGCATCGCGCGAATCCCGATGCCGCCCATCGGACGGCCGTGGTCGAGGCGAACCCGCTGCTGTCGCTCGTCTTTCTCTATAACAACCTGCACGTTGTGCACCACGCCCGGCCGTTACTCCCGTGGTACGCCCTGCCGGCAGCCTGGCGGCAGCTCAAGGCCGAGGGCGGAGATGCGCCGGCGCGCACGGCCGGTATGGTATATGCGGGCGGGTATCTCGAGGTGGTCGGACGCTATTTGCTGCGTTCGGCGATCGATGTCGAGCATCCGCACTCGCCCGTGATGGAGCCCTCCGCTCCCGTCCAGCACGGGGCTGTCGCCGCGACTGGCACGGCCACCGCGGGCTGATGCCCTCGCGAGAGACCGTCGCCCGACGGATCGCCGCGCTGCCGATGTATGACTTTCCGCCGCTGCACACGGCGAACGATGCTCTTTGGGCCGCCATCGCGACTCGCTTGCGCGCGGCAGGCATGGACGATGTTCCGTCTGCGCTTACTCGGGACACGGGCCATGTCGCGACTTGGCGCGACCCAAAGCTCCTGTTCGGACAAGCGTGTCAGTACCCGCTCGCGAAGACCTGGCACGAGTCCGTGCAGCTCCTCGCCATTCCGGCCTACGGGGCGCCGGGCTGCGAGGGCAGCCGCTATCGCAGCGCCATTATCGTGAGGACCGAGGAAGGGGCACGCAAGCTCGAGGACCTTCGCGGTCGACGCTGCGCCATCAACGAGCGCGACTCGAACTCCGGCTCGAACCTGCTGCGTGCCGCGATTGCGCCGCTTGCCGAGAACGGACGGTTCTTCGCCTCGGTGCAGATGACCGGCGCACACGCGGCGAGCGTTCGGGCTGTCGCCGAAGGGAGCGCGGACGTCGCCGCCATCGATTGCGTGAGCTACGCGCATCTGCGGCGCTTCGATCCCGAACTCACGGCACCGTTGAGAATCCTCGATTGGACCCCTTCGAGCCCGGGGCTCCCGTATGTGACCGCGCGGACGTCCGACGCCTCGATCGTGCCGGTACTGCGCGCGGCGCTCGCCTACGTGCAGGCCGACCCTGCGCTCGCGGCGGTGCGCGATGCGCTGCTGATCACCGGCATCGACTTCACGGTCGATGAGGACTATGTCGAGGTGCGCGAGCTCGAGCGCGCGGCGCTCGAGCTCGGCTATCCGCAGGTTGCCTGAGCTAAGCCCGCATGCGCTCGCCGGCGGGATCGAACAACGGCGCGGCCAGAATCGTCGCGGCGCGTCGCTCGCCCAAGATCTCGATCTCAAAGGCGCGCGCGGCCGTTTCGCCCGCCAGCGCGGTCGGTACGTAGCCCTGCGCCAGCGAGCGCTCGACCCAGTGACCGTAGCCGCCGGAGGTGATCCATCCGATCACCTTGCCCGCGTGCCAGATCGGCTCATCGCCGAGCACGTCGGCGTCGGCGGCGTCGACCGCAAAACTCACACGCCGTAGCGTTCCGCCGCTTGCTTTCTCGGCGAGCGCCGCCTCGCGGCCGATGAAATCGGGCTTGCCGACATCGACGAAGCGTTCGAGGCCCGCCTCGAACGGGCCGTAGATCGGCCGCAGCTCGCGGTACCAAGTCGGGAAGTTCTTCTCCAGTCGAAGACTGAGGAGCGCGCGCATGCCGAAGAGAATGAGCCCCAACGGGCGACCGGCCGCACGAATCCCGGCATAGAGCCGGCGCTGATACTCGGGCCGCACCCAGATCTCATAGCCGAGATCTCCGGTATAGCTCACGCGGTTGAGCATCGCAGGCACGTTCGCGATATCCATCGCTCGATGATCCATGAACTTGAGGGCCGTGGCCGAGACATCCTCGTCGGTGAGTTGCGCGAGCAGCTCGCGCGAGCGCGGGCCGGCGATCGACAGCCCCACCAGATCCAAATCGAAGCGCCGCAGGCGCACCGAGCCGTCCGCCGGCAGCTGCGACTCGAACCAGCGCATGTGATAGATCTGCGCCTGCGAGGAGCCCCACATCAGAAATCGCTCGGGGCTCGCGCAGGCGATCGTGAAGTCGCCGATGAGCTTGCCGGCCGGATTCAGCATCGGTGTCAGCACCAGCCGTCCGACGCGCGGCATCTTGTTGGTCATCAGGCGCGCCAGGAAGGCTTCGGCGCCCGGCCCCGCGATCTCGTACTTCGCGAAGTTCGCGATTTCGGTGACACCGACGGCCTCGCGCACGCCGCGACATTCGGCCTTGACGTGCGGAAAGTCGTTGGAGCGGTGGAACGAGACGATGTCGCGCGGCTCGACGCCGCGGGGAGCGAACCAGAGCGGCGTCTCGAGTCCCCAGCTGTCGCCCATCACCGCACCCTCGGCGAGCAACGTATCGTACAGCGAGGTCGTCTGCTGCGGCCGGGCGGCCGGCAGCTCCTCGTTCGGAAAGCGGATCGAGAAGCGGCGCGAATAGTTCTCGCGGACTTTCTCGTTCGTATAGCTGCGGGTCGCCCACTCGCCGTAGCGCGCGACATCCATGGCCCACACATCGAAGCCCGGATCGCCGTTGACCATCCACTGCGACAGGGCGAGGCCCACCCCGCCGCCCTGACTGAAGCCCGCCATCACGGCACAGGCGCACCAGTACCCGGGCAGACCCTGCACCGGCCCGACCAGCGGATTGCCGTCGGGCGAGAAGGTGAACGGGCCATTGATGATGCGCTTGATGCCGGCGTGCTCCATGGCCGGAAAGTGCTTGAATCCGATCTCGAGCGAGGGCGTGATGCGGTCGAGATCCGGCGGCAACAGCTCGGAGCCGAAGTCCCAGGGTGTGGTGCGCGGCTGCCAGGGAACACAGGCCTTCTCATACGTACCGAGCACCATGCCGTTGTGCTCTTGGCGCATGTAGATCTCGGCCTTGAAGTCGATGGCGTGCGGCAGCTCATGACCTCGAGCCCGGTTGAACTCGACCACGTCCGGCATGTCGTCGGTCACCAGATACATATGCTCCATCGCGAGCACCGGCAGCTCGATGCCGACCATACGGCCCACCTCGCGTGCCCAGAGACCGCCCGCGTTGACGACGTGCTCGGCATTGATCGTGCCCGCCGTGGTGGCGACATCCCAGGTTCCATCGCGGCGGCGCGTGAGCGCGGTGACGCGCGTCTGCAGGTAGATCTCGGCGCCGCCGATGCGGGCGGACTTGGCGTAGGCCTGCGTCGTGCCGTAGGGATCGAGGTTGCCGTCGGCGGCGTCGAGCATCGCACCGACGAAATACTTCTCTTCAATGAGCGGCAAGAGCTCCTTGGCCTCGGAGGGCGTCAGGAGCGAGGTCTCGAGTCCCAAGTAGCGCGCACGGCCGTGCGCCATCTTGAGCCACTCCATTCGCTCCGGCGTATCGGCGAGCAGCAGCCCTCCGGAGCGGTGCAGACCACAGGACTGCCCCGAGATGCGCTCGAGCTCATCGTAAAGCCCGATGGTGTATCCCTGCAGCTTGGCGACATTGGGATCGCCGTTCAAGGTGTGAAATCCGCCGGCGGCGTGCCAGGTCGAGCCGCAGGTGAGCTGATCGCGCTCGAGCAGCACGACATCCTTCCAGCCCGCTTTGGTCAGGTGATAGAGGACGCTGCAGCCGACGACGCCGCCGCCGATGACCGCGACCCGTGTATGTGATTTCATTGAGCCAGCTCCTGAATAATTATGGCGGGACCAAACCCGGCGCGAGCGGCGCCGCGGATTCGACGCCGATGGAATAACCGTAAGGCAGTGCGGAATCGACCAGCAAGTCCCACGCGGAGCCGGCGAAGGTTGCGAGCATATACAGCTCGAAGCACTCGCGCCCGCGACGATCGAGCAGCACCCCCGCGTGGTCGATGCCTGTCTGCGCGAAACACCCCGATGGAAACTCTCGTAGATCCAGATCGAGCGCGACGTGATGAGCGAGCAGCTCGCGCACCGCTGCGCCTTCGAGCCGCAGGCATACGCGCGCGCCCGAGAGCACAGTGACCGTGCCCGAATCCGGGGGCATCGCCTGCTCGAGCGCGCGGCCCACCGCCTCGTCGAGCGAAACAATCCAGTATTGATCGGCGGCGATGCGGTACAGGCGATGCGGGCCGCTGTCCGTCACTTCGCGGCTCGAGTCGGGGAGCCCCGCGCCGAGGATGGAGCGGAGCTGCGTCGATACCGCATCCGCGCCGCCGCCAAAGACACCGAGCTGTACGAGATGACGGCCACGGATCTCGGTGAAGCGCACCGCGCGGTTGCCGTCAGCGCCGTCGCGACCGCCCGCCGCCACACGTTCCGCAAGCGGCGAGCGACTCTCAAACATGCAAGCGCTCCCCCGCCGCATCGACGAAGACCGGCTGTACGATGCGCGCCCGCACGCTCTCCCCCTTCAGGGGATAAGCGCAGACGATCTCCTCGCCGACGTGCTCAAGTCCGCCTTGATATAGGCCGAGCGCGATGTACTTGTTCAATACCGTCGACCAGGTCACCGAGGTGATGTAGCCGCGTCCGTGGCCGGCGACCGGCTCACCGCGCGCGAACAGAATCGAGCCGCCCCGAAGCCTTGCGTGCGGCTCGAGGCACTCCAGACCCACGAGACTCCAGCGCTCCGCGGATCGCAGATCGGCCCGCTCGCGAAGCTCTCGGCCCACGTAGGGTTTGGCGCTCGCGGCCATCTTGCCGAGACCGAGATCGTCGAGCGTGTTGCGATGATCGAGCTCCAAGCCCGCGACATGGCCCTTTTCGATCCGGAGCGATGCGAGCGCTTCGAGACCGTAGGGCTTTAAGCCGAGCGGCGCTGCCCGACCGAGCAGCCGCTCCCAGAGGGCGATACCCCGGTCGGCCGGAACGTACAGCTCATACGCCAGCTCACCCGAGAAGCTCAGCCGCAACAGCCGCAGCGGCACGCCCTCGTACTCGACTTCTCGCACCCCCATGTGCGGAAGAGCGGCATTGGAGAGGTCGAGATCGGGGAAAGCGAGCTCGAGTGCGGCGCGGGCCTTGGGACCCGCGACCGACATGCCGGCCCACCGATCGGTGACCGAGACCACCTGCACGCGCAGATCCGTCCATGCGGTTTGCAGCAAGAACTCGAGCCAACTCATGACCTCGGCGGCCTGAGCGGTCGTCGTCGTCAGAAAATAGCGAGTCTCGCCGAAGCGCGCCGTCGTGCCGTCGTCGAGCACGGTCGCATCGTCGTTCAGCATCACACCGTAGCGCGCCTTGCCGATGGGCAGTTTGGCGAAGCCGTTCACATACACGCGGTTCAGGAACTCCGCGGCATCCGGTCCCTGGATGTCGATCTTGCCGAGCGTCGAGACATCGGAGACACCGACGCCGCCGCGCACCAGGCGCATTTCCTCGACGTAGGCGGACGCGGCGCTGTCGCCCGCCCAACGGTAGTACCACGGACGCAGCCACACGCCCGCCTCGATCATGACCGCGCCGTTCGCCACGTGCCAATCGTGCAAGGGCGAGCGGCGCGTGGGCCGGAACCGAGTGCCGGTGTGTCGGCCGGCGAGCGCGCCGATCGATACCGGCGTGTAGGGCGGCCGATAGGTCGTCGTGCCCGCCGCCGGCAACTCGACGCCGCGCAACGCGGCCATCCAGCGAGCGGCATTCACGTTGCTGGTCTTGCCCTGGTCGGTCCCCATCCCGAGCGTCGTGTAGCGCTTCAAATGCTCGACCGAGACATACCCTTCCTCGTGCGCGAGCGCGATATCGTCGGTGGTCACATCGTTTTGAAAATCGACGAACGCCTTGCCACGGTGCCCGGCGAGGCGCGGCGGAGAAGCCTCGAAGGCCACCGGCTCATCGGCAACCGGCGGTGCCGGCGCCGCGTCGGCCGCCTGCGAGCATCCGGCCTGCGCCGCAGCGGCCCGGCCGGCTTCGCGACCTGCGGCGAGCGCCGCCGACAGCGTGAGCGACCCGGTCACCGCGCCGGCTCCGAAATGACCCGGGCCATAGCCGCCCGGCACGAAGCTATCGAGCGCGGCGTGGTAGATCGGCTTGCGGCCGGTGTGCGAGGTCAGGTGCACCACCGGAGACCAGCCGCCCGACATCCCGAGCAGATCGGCGTCGAGCCGCTGCGCCCGTCCGCCCTCGAGCGCGTCGAACTCGACGGCCTGGAGGGTACGGCCGCCGAGCGCGCGCGTCACGCGCACCGCCGAACGCACCTCGACGCCGGCCGCGCGCGCGGCCTCCACCATCTGGGCCTCGGGGCTTGTCCGCTCATCGAGTACCGTCACCGGGACCCCGGCCGCCGCCAGGTCGAGCGCCGTGGCGTACGCTCGGTCATTGTTGGTCGCGAGCACGGCACGCCGCCCCGCAGCCACGGCGTAGCGGTTGAGATAAGCGCGCGCGGCCGAGCTCAACATGACACCCGGGCGGTCATTGTCGCCAAAGACCAGCGGCCGCTCCGTCGCGCCGCTCGCATAGACGATGGCGCGCGTGCGCAGGGTGACGATCACTTCGCGTGCGACACCACGAGCCGCATCGGACGGCGCATGATCGTGGCGCTCGAGCAGCGCCAGCGTGTTGCCGTCGTAGACGCCGAGTGCGGTGGTGCGCAGTCCGATCGAGACATTCGGCATGGCGCGGAGCTCGCCTTCCAGCGCGAGGCGCCACGGTTCGAGCGCTGAGTCGGTTCGAGCACAGAGCAGGCTCCCGCCGAGCGCGAAGTCCTGATCGATCAGCATCACACGCGCACCCGCCTGGCCGGCGGCGCGCGCCGCCGCGAGGCCCGCAGGGCCCGCGCCGACCACCAGTACGTCGGTGAACGCGTGGCGCGTCTCGTATCGGTCCGGATCCGGCGCGTGAGTCCCCTGGCCGAGGCCCGCCGCCCGACGGATGTGCGGCTCATAGAACATCCATGATCCGCGCCGCGGTCCCATGAAGGTCTTGTAGTAAAAACCAGCACCGAGCAGGGGCGCCGCGCATGCGGTCAAGGCGGCCATCCAATCGACGTCCACGGACGGCCAGCCGTTCTGTCGGGATGCAACGATTCCCTCTGAGAGCTCGACCGTCGTCGCCGGCACATTGGGCGTGCGCCGACCGCCCTCGCCCAGCGTCAATAACCCATTGGGCTCCTCGACCCCGGCGGTGAGCAAACCCCGCGGCCGGTGATACTTAAAGCTCCGCCCGATAAGGCTCACGCCTTGGGCAAGCAGCGCCGAGGCGAGCGTATCGCCGCCGAAGCCTTGCAGCTCTCGCCCCTCGAGCACGAAGGCAATCGAACGGCCGCGGTCGATCCGGCCCCCGGCCTTGAGGCGATGAGCGCCGCTACCCACGTGAAACCTCGCGCGTGCTCTGCCCGCGTGCAAGCCAGGAGCGACCGACCGTATTGGTGGCCGTATCCCGCTCGAGCACGAGCCATTGGCGGCAGCCCTGCACGTGCTGCCAGAACTCACGGTGCGCGCCCTTCGGATTGTCGAATAGAAACACGTGGTCGTGCCAGGCCCGCACGTCAGCGCTGCCGTGCGCCGGCCGGTTCTTGTTCGCATCGCCGCCGTAGCGAAACTCCGTGTAGTCGCGCTCACCGCAGTGAGGACAGGGAATTCTCAACATCGCTTGGTGGCTCGCTGCAGGGATCGGATCATTGCTTGTAGGTCCAGAGCCCGGTGCCGTATTCGTCGAAACCATTGTTGCGCTCGAAACGATCGAGCGACAGATGGCGTATCAGCGGGTGCTCGGTCTCGTGCGCGATCGTGTGCGCCAGGCACCACCCCGTCGCGGGCGTCGCCTTGAAACCCTGATAGCACCAGCCACCGTTCAAATACAGATCTCTCAAGTGCGTGCGTCCGATGAAAGGACTGCCGTCGGGCGTCATGTCCTGGATGCCCGCCCAGTGGCGCAGGAGCTTTAAGCGCGAGATCGACGGAATCAGCGCCACCGCGCATTCGGCGACGCTCTGGACCTTCGGAAACTGGCCGCGCTGGGAATAGGAATTGAACCCGTCGATATGGCCGCCGAACACGAGGCCGCCCTTGTCCGACTGGGAAATGTAGAAGAGCTCGGCGCCGAAGGACACGACGTGATCCAAGAACGGCTTGATGGGCTCGGAAACGAAAGCCTGCAGCAAGTGACTCTCGATGGGGAGTTTGATACCCGCGAGCGCCGCGACTTGCGAGGTATGGCCCGCGACCGAAATGGCGGTACGCCCGGCGCTGATCCGCCCGCGCGTCGTCTCGACGCCCGTGATCCGATCACCGTCGCGTAAGAAACCCGTGACCTCGCATTGCTCGATGATGTCCACGCCGAGCCGGTCGGCCCCGCGGGCGTAGCCCCAGGCGACGGCGTCATGGCGCGCCGTGCCGGCGCGACGCTGCAAGAGGCCGCCGTAGATCGGAAACCGCGAGGCTTGCGAGTAATCGAGGAAAGGCAGCATCCGCGAGACGTCCGCCCGGTCCAAGAGCTCCGCGTCGATGCCGTTCAAGCGCATGATATTGCCCTTGCGCGCGAGCACATCGAGCTGCGAGGGTCCGTGGGCGAGCACGATCTGGCCGCGCTGGGAGAGCATGACGTTGTAATTGAGCTCGTGCGAGAGGCCTTCCCACAGCTTCAACGAGTGCTCGAAGAACTGGGTGTTGCCGTCGATCTGGTAATTCGAGCGAACGATGGTCGTATTGCGCCCGACGTTGCCCGAGCCGAGATAGCCGCGCTCGAGCACCGCGACTTTCCGTATGCCGTGGTTCGCGGCCAGGTAATAGGCCGTCGC
This sequence comes from uncultured Gammaproteobacteria bacterium, assembly GCA_963766915.1. Taxonomy (GTDB): domain Bacteria; phylum Pseudomonadota; class Gammaproteobacteria; order Steroidobacterales; family Steroidobacteraceae; genus Bog-1198. The sequence goes on along the minus strand of CAVYCL010000020.1, from coordinate 33,644 downwards.
GAGGCCGTGTCCGCCGCCGCCGATGACGATCACATCGTAGCTGGGCTTCGGATCGGGGGCGCGCCATGCACGCTGCCAGCGCGCGCCGGTCGCGGCGCGCCGCAGGAGCGCGAGAGCGGAGTAACGCGAAATCACGCTCAGACCCAGAGGCGCCGTCGCGGCACGGGATGGCAATCGTTGGTTTCGGGGGAGATTCGGCTCGGCGTCACGGCGCTCATTCTATCGGAATCACGTGATTTCTCTATATCATGCGAGCGGAGGCATTGAGGGAAGCCGACATGTTGAAATGGATCGAGCGCTTCGAGACCTGGATCAACTGGGCCGTCCTTTTCATGATGGCGTTGGTCGTATTGATGCTCGCGGTCGGATTTGCGATCGACCTGGGGCACGACCTCGTCGCGGTCTCCTCAGGGGAGATCGGCACCGAGCAGATATATGCGATATTCGGGGATCTGCTCCTGATCTTGATCGGCCTCGAGCTGATGCATACGGTGAAAGTGTACTTGCAAGATCACACCGTGCACGTGGAAGTGATTCTGGCGGTTGCGCTGGTCGCCCTCGCGCGCAAGGTCATCGCCGTCAATCTGAAGGATCAAGCGGGCGCCATCGGCTTGGCGCTGCTGATCATCGCGCTGGCAGGCAGCCATTGGCTGCTGCGCCGACCCGATAACAGATCGTGAGGGAACAGGGTCCGGGAGCCGCCATGCCTGATGAGCTATCAACGGCCGCCATCGACGCCGTATCCGCGCCGGCACGGCCGCCTTTGCTGGTATTTCCAGAGCCCTTTGCCTCCCTCATGAAGGATCGGATCAGGCATCCGCTCGGAAACCATTTCGGGATTACTAATTTCGGCGTGAACTTGACCTACCTTCCGCCCGGGAGCATCTCGGCGCCGCGCCATTTCCATTCGAACCAGGATGAATTCATCTACATTCTCGAGGGCACGCCCATCCTGGTGACCAGTGCCGGTGAGATGCCGCTCCGTCCGGGCATGTGCGCGGGCTTCAAGGCGGGAAGTGACAATGCCCATCAGCTTCGTAACAGAAGCGACAGCATGGCGGTTTACTTGGAAGTAGGCGACCGAACAGCCGGCGATGTCGTGACCTACCCCGACGACGACATCAAGATTGAAAAGACGCCGCAGGGTCGGCTTCAAGTGGTCCGCAAGGACGGCTCACCCGTCTGAGGCTTTGCCGCGCAGACGCACCCACCGGATGGCGGGATCGGGGTTGGGATTCGGTTATCGGGAGGAGTTGCGGCGAGAAAAGCCTGGTCAGGAGTCTGCCGATATGGTTTCGATACGCCGCCCCTCCTGGACGGTCTCCCGATCGGCAGTCCTGTTGTTGCTTCTGCCCTTGCAAGCGTGGTCGCACCACCTTTGCATGAGCTCATCGGCAGTCGCCGGGATCATTGCGGATCAATATTCGACCCTGTCAACGCTCCTCGGCTGTCCGCTCAGCGTCGAGAAGGACGTGCCAGGGGGCGACGGCCGATTCAATGATTTCGAGAACGGACAGATCGTTTGGTCGCCCACCCAGCAACTGGTGGTTTCGGCCTATCAGACCGGCGCCGACATCGTCGTCAACTGGAGGGTATTAGGGCCCTTCAGTTACGACTTCTTCCTGATCCGTTATTGGGATGTGTCGACGCCGGCGTCGGGAGCCTCGCAACAAACCATCACCGCGCAAACTTCGGGCTCCTACACGATTCAAAGTTACGAGGGACGGTTTTCGCTCATTGTCGAGGGGTGTCACAACGGGGGCTTCTTATCGAGTTCGCACTGCGATCAAGGCTGGTCCAACCCGGTATTTGTCGATGCGGGACTCGACCCGCAGTGTTGCCAATGGCAAACGCTCGATATAAGCCACAGGCCGGTGCGGGATTCCTCGAACAATCCGATTCCCTTGTTGCCGGCGACCAGCACCGCGGACATCGAATCGGCGTTCAAGGATCACTTGACGATCGGCTTTCGCGCAAGCTGCACCCAAACATTTCCGAGCACGCTGAATTCTGATTTCACGTGGGCGGCGTTGGGCAAGTTGTACATGTCCGACATCGTGGGTGTCGACCTGTGCGAGTCCGGCCGCCTGATCAGCGATACCAATGCGGCTCTGCGTGGCGCCACGGTGGCGACGCAAGTGGGCACGGATTTCCAGCCGGGTGCCGCAGGCACGGCGGCTGGTGCGGGCCTCGGCGCTTTGATCGGTGCCGCGATCGGCTTCGGGCTGGGTGGCCCGCTCGGCAGTGCCATCGGCGCGGTCATCGGTCTCTTCGGCGGTGCCGTCGCATCAACTCAGTGCAGCCATTCGGGGGACTACGACATGGCTCTCGGGAATCTGATCCCGATGATGTATCAGTACGCGCCCAAGCTCGACGCTGACGTGCGGCACCATGTGTTGCACGATTTGTTGACAACAACCGGCGGTGCCTCGGCCGTCATTACCGATTGGTCGTGTTGCGGCGTCATGATTCATGAGACCGAAAACCACATCATGATGACCGAGAGCGCGCGGTATCTTACCAATCAGTTGCTCTACGATGAGGCGTCCAGCCTGTATGCGGGCAATCCCACGGCCATGACCGCGGCGCAAGCACCGTACGACAACCAAGCCAACGGCCTGCAAGACTGGATGCTGGCGCATCTGCAGGGCTTCATGAAGGGCGATTTTCATGAATACAATGCGCGGCCTTACGCGAATTACACCTTCAAGGCGATCCACAATCTGGCGGAGTACGCCAAGCCGCCGGTATCGGATGCGGCTCGCATGGTGCTCGACTACATCAGCGCCAAATGGGCAGTCTCCTCGCTCGGCATGCGCCGCTCGGTCCCCTACCGTCGGCACTACGCCTCTTTGGCTTACAGCTCCTTTTACGATGAGGGGACGGACGACAGCAATCTCCACGACCAAGCGGCCTGGCTCGAGCCCACACTGTTCGGTGGCACGCAGACGTACGAGCAGCTGCGCTACGGACGACTCTCCTGGAAAGCAGCGGGCGACATGTCGGCCGGCGCCTTAGGGAAATACCGGGTGCCGGCTGTCGTGTCGGACTTGGTCCTTTCGGGCGAGACCACCGATCCCCGTGTACCCAGAAAGCTCGCTTATTTTCAGACCTATCGGCACGAGGGCGTGGAGGCCTATGCACGAAGCCCGAATTTCTTGATCAGTGCGGGGGGCGATTGGCAGGACAACACCTCCGTCGACAAGGTGCTTGGCCTCAGCGGCTCCGATACGAACGGGGCCGCCTTGCCGATTACGCTCATTCCGAGTTGGACCGGTCAAAGCCAAGACGACGTGATCAAGATCAGCGGCGACCAGGACCCCAAGAATCGCGGCAACGTATGTGTCATCGCCGGTTTTGCCTGTGGTCTCAACCCGGTCATTCCGGGCGCCTACCTACAGGCGATCCGCGCCCTGGCGCGCCCTTGCACGGTGCCCGTCATCGGGCTGATCCTCTCCAAATGGAACGCGCTGGGGGCGGCCAACGGACCCCTCGGCTGTGCGCTCGCGCCCGAGACCAGCCTGGCAATCGGCGGTGCGACTCAGCAATTCGAGCGCGGACAGATCGTCTGGTCACAGCCGCAGAAACTCATCGTCGGTGTCTTTCTCACCAAGGGACAAAACGGATTCGGCATCAATTGGAACATCACGGACCAATACACCTACGACTTCTTCTTGGCTCGATGGGACAAAGACGGTGTCAATCTCGGGCAGCAACAGATCGAGAACAGCGATCCGGGTGCGACGTCGACGAGCGGGTCAGCGACTGTTCCGTTCAGCGGATTGGGCAGTTATCAATTCGTGGTCGAAGGATGCGACAGCCACACGCTCTCGAGCTCGACCTGTCATCAGGGCTGGTCCAGCCCGATCGTGATCACGATGCCGACCGCGAACGCCTGCATGAGCGCGACGGGGAATTGGATATTCGTCAATCTGACGGACGCCTGCGGCGCGCCCTTGATGGAAGGCTTCTCGGTCGCCGTGTATAACGCCCCGTGTACCGGCAAGCCCTGTTATTTCGGCTTCTTTGAGGCCGCCGAACAGCGCAACATCGGGTTCGATGACTTCAAAACGCTGACTTTGAACAATAACGGAGCGACGGCGTTTCAATCCAATACCATCAATCGGTACCTGACCTCCGATGGGCGCTACATCGAATTCCAGCCCGATCACGCGCGGGGCCAATGGGGAATATGGCAAACCACCAATCAGCCCGCATCGCCCGACACCACTCAATGGCCTCTCGCCAAGGGTGACATCGTGGATGCGGACGGCACAGGCTGCGTGCTGATCAAAAACCCTTCCCTGGGCAAAGCCCTGGTTCTCGACTTTCGGAACGCAGCGAGTCCCAGTCGCACTGATACTACTGATCACCCGGACTTGTCCTGCGACAATCCGTAGTTCGCACCGTTGATACCTGCGTATTGACCACTATTGATTGACCGTGACACGATCTGTCGATGGGAAATCTCGCGAAGACCGCTACGTGTTGGCTCGCGTACTGAGACCACCGCGCAGCGGTTTCAAGAGTGCGTGGAAGCCTGCGCACGCGAAGCCACGTCGCGTTTTGCGCTCGCTGAACTCAACTCGCTTCTCAGCGAATTGACGCCCGGCGAAATGTGCGACGCTGTCGCCACCGCGCCATTCATTACGCTCCCGCCGTTCCTGGCCAATTACGTTGCCGCAATGGTCGAATACGGATGCGCGCGCTGTTCCGTGACCGCGCCGGCGTGGACCCGATCCATCGCCCCATTGGAATCGCCCGTGTTCGGTAGCTCCCTGCAGAGTCTTCGATTGCATCTGCTCACACACTCGCCGCCACCGTTCCGGCGCAGGAACATTTTCATTGACTCGAGTTTGGGACAGCGCGTGTGATAGCCGTCTGACGCAGGCGGATATACGACTCTTCGCCCTGCTCAACGAAGAATCTATGCTGGCCGCCGCCCCTCAAACCCGGCTTAACCAGGCAGAAATGCTACGCGCCAGCCCTAACCGGTCGCTGGCCGCCACTGGACCGAATTCTAAAGGGGTCTGAGAAAGCCGACGAGCACCCGGCGATAGACAGGACGCTAGGTTTGAAACACCGCTCCGATGTTGTGGGACACTCCGAACAAGGGAGAGGAACAGGGATGTCAAATCTTTTCAAATCCGCAAGGTGCTGGAATGTGCCCGGCGTCTGCATAGCGAAGCGTCTCTCCCGATTCAAATCGTTGCTGTGCGGGTTGGCCCTCCTGGCGCTGCCCATTGTCGGCCACTCCACGGCGCTGGAAGTCTATGGTCGACTGCCCGCGATCGAGGACGTTTCGCTTTCCCCGGATGGCTCGAAAATCGCGTTCGTGACGACGACTCAGAACACGCGTGCAATTCAGGTGGTGTCGCTGGCAGACAGCAAATCCCTCGGCGGCCTACGGGTCGGGGAACAAAAACTGCGAGGCGTTTGGTGGGCGGACGACAGCCATATCTTGGTCATGACGTCGAGTACGGGAATGCCTCTCGGATTGATGGGCGAAGAGCACGAATGGTACATGCTACAGGTGTACGACGTACTCAAGCACCGGGCGGTTCCCACGCCCCGGATCGATGACGATAGGCTGAGAACGATGAACGTGACGTGGGGTCGCGTGATGGTCAGGCGAATCGAGGGACATACAGTTTTATTCGTCCCCGGTATTTACGTGGCAGGTATCACCTTGCCCATGCTGGTTCGATTCGATCTGGACACCGGCCGCCAGTCCGTCTGCAAACAGGGTTCTGAGTCGACGGACGGATGGTTGGTGGACGCGAATGGTGAGATCGTTGCCGAGCAGGATTACGGCAATCAAAACCAAAAATGGGCGATCAAAATTCGTCGAGGCTCGTATCTGGAGGTCATGGCCTCGGGTAAGGAGGCGATCGACTATCCGCAAGTGTTGGGATTCGGGCCCACCGACGATACGCTGTTAGTCGATACGCTCGAAGCGGGGGAGCCGGTTTGGCGGCTCATGTCGACCAAGGACGGTACGCTCGGCCCGCCCATGGCCGAGCGCTTGGCTCTCGACCAGCCTATCGAGGATAGAATCACATACCGCATGATCGGCGGTGTTCACGTCGAGGATGAGGCGCAGTACGTGTTCTTCGACCGCTCTCTTCAACGGCGATGGGACGCGACGGTGAAGGCATTCGGAGGCGAGCACGTGCAATTCGTATCGGCGTCTGCCGACTTCCGCAGCATCGTGGTGCGCGTCGACGGCAAACAGTTCGGATATCAATACGAGCTCGTGAATTTCGACACCGGCAAGGCCATACCCGTAGGCGACATCTATGCAGGAATAACCGAACCGCTGGAAGTCCGGCGCATCACGTATGCCGCCGCAGACGGACTAGAGATTCCCGCCTATCTCACGCTGCCGCCGGGGCGTGAGCCAAAGAATCTGCCACTGATTGTGCTGCCCCATGGAGGTCCCGCCGCGCGCGACACCGCCGGGTTCAATTGGTGGGCGCAGGCCCTCGCAGACCAAGGCTACGCCGTTCTGCAGCCGAACTATCGTGGCTCGGAGCTCAACCAGCGTTTTCTTAAGGCGGGATTCGGCGAATGGGGGCGGAAGATGCAGACGGACCTGTCCGACGGGGTGCGCTTTCTGGCAAAGCAAGGCATCGCCGACCCAGGACGCGTTTGCATCGTCGGCGCGAGCTATGGCGGCTATGCCGCGCTTGCGGGCGTAACCCTGGATCCCGGGGTCTATCGCTGCGCGGTATCGGTCGCCGGGCTGGCGGACCTCAAGCGCATGCTCGACTGGGTCAACCTGAAGCATTTGTCCAGCAAGAATCGCGAGCAACGCTATTGGGACCGCTTCATGGGCGCGACCGGACCGGACGATCCGGTGCTCTCTCGAATCTCACCAATCAACCATGTAGACACGGTCAGTGTGCCGGTCTTACTGATTCACGGTCGTGACGATACGGTCGTGCCGTTTGCGCAGAGCGAGGTTATGTATAAGGCCTTGCAGCATTCGCAAAAGTCCGTTGAACTCGTGGTGCTCGACCATGAGGACCACTGGCTGTCGCGCAGCGAGACCCGGTTGCAGATGCTTAAGTCGACGGTCGCCTTCCTACGCGCTCACAATCCTCCTGAACTACAGGGATCAGCGCCGCCGTAGTCTTCGATGCGTCTCGCGCTGAGCTCCCTTATCATCAGCCGGATGGATACCGTCACTCTATACCGCCCCGTCGGGCCTGCCGAGCTTCGACTCATCCGCGAGGGTGGGTGGAAGGGATTTCCCCCGAGGCTGCCCGAGCAACCGATCTTTTATCCCGTGACTAACGCGCAGTACGCAGCACAGATCGCTCGGGACTGGAACGTCAAGGCCAGCGGCGCGGGCTTTGTCACTCGATTCGCGGTGCGCACCGATTATCTAGCCAACTTTGCCATCCAGAAGGTAGGAGGTGCGGAGCACACGGAGTACTGGATACCGGCGGAGCAGCTGGCTACGTTCAATGAAAATATCGTGGGCCTCATTGAAGTGATTCAGGAATTCGAAGCTAGCGCCGACACGAAATGATGACGAGCGGACTTGAGATCGGCGCGAATGCCGTTAACGCACTTTCGATTCTCCTCGCCGCGCGAAACAACTTTGATACCTGCGACCCCGAAGCGGTCCGAGGCGAACGTCGTGTCTCGTCTGGTTGAATTCCGAAAACCCGTTATCAGAACGGCGACCAGTTGCCCACGAAAGTGTCGGGGGACAAGGGTCGAAGGTGAGGGTTCCCGGCTTTGAACAGACCCCCTGCCGCCAGCAAACTACCTATCGGGTTCGTGTGTCCAACATCGCCAAGACGATAGCCCCAAGGGCGAACACAACTCACGCGTAGCAACGAACCGAGTACCTGTGCAGCCGCTGATGCCGCAACACTTCCCAACGAGATAGTATCGTCGTCTTGATCAAGCGCCATCGCAAATATAAGCACAGGATTAAATGCCACCACCGAACTGGCGGACCCACGCTCGTTTCTCAGACCGATGTATGCCTCGGGGGCTTGGCCCTGACGCCCGCATGTGGTCCAGGATGGGGCCCAGACCTCAGTGCTGACGAACTCTACGCCGCTAACCTCGTTCGAGCCTACCGCAGCAGTCCACTTCTTATGTCCCGCGGCGTTCCAACCGATCCGCCCGAGGTTAATCGCTCGTTCATTTGGAGAGCCAGCGCCGGCACGTAGCTGTACTGAGCGTACGGCGGCTCGGTCTCTCGACCTTTGAATAACAGGGTCGAAGATCTCGGCAAGCTTCGCCCATCTTCCAGCCATCCAGGCGGGCTCCGCGGCTGGATCTCCAAGGGCAACGAATACCCGATACTGACGGTCGTTAAAACCCATCCGATCAACTCCCTTCCCATTCGGCGTTCCAGCTGCGTAGAAACGCGATGGACCGGTCAACGACCGCCAATTTATTACCGTAACACATCCGACGATCCCAGAAGTTCTACGACACCGGATACGCGCAGTTCACATTCTATGGCGAGGCCCTCTTTGCCGTGATTTTCCGCATGAACTCGGCGTCTCGATAAGCGTTGCTCGGCCGAAGAAGGCGTTGAACCTCCAGCATTGAGTTTGTGAGCGGATGCATCGCGGGCCGCAGGGCGATTCGAGCACTCAGGAATTTCAACGTCATCCCAACAATAACTCTCATATTCGGGGCAATCGCCAATCAATCGCGACATCGGTAGTTCCGCTAACTGCCTGGCCTTCATTGGTCGCTGGCATGATTGGAGATCCATAGATGGCTTGCTTGCACGCCTCATCAAGCGCGGCCGACCCGGTCGATTGCGTGATTTCAATCGAAGACACAGCGCCTTTCTCGGTAACAGCGACGTGCATCCTACAAATGCCGTGCGCGCGTTGTGCCAACGCCTCTGCCGGATACGGGGGTAACGGATTCATAGCGCCGCCGGATGGCAGTCTGGGAATCGACGGGTCACTATCGATGCGGGGCTGCGAAGGGCTTACCGGCTCATGGTCGAAAAGCCAATGAATTGGAAAGTACGTTCGCCCACCGTTTTCTCGATCTGCCGGGATCGATTCAACTTTCCGCCCAATTGCCGCCTGCAAACACGCCTGATCAACCAGCGGAAAACCGCTTGCCTTGACCAATTGCACGGCGTGAATAGTTCCATCGCTCCCGTACCACAGCGATATGAGACAGCTTGTCTCGGTGGCTGATCCCGCCGCTTTTTGCATCGCCAACAGCTGTCCTTTCAGAAGAATCGCGTCGATGGCCTGAGCGCTCAAGTGTATTTTCTGGCGGGGCACCTCGGCACTGGGCGAGGTCCCAAGCGTATCGCTCGGCGCCGTCGCATCCGGCGCTTGCGCCCCAGCCGATGCGCTTACCACCCCGGCTAAACAACAGGCGCCCGCCCTGTAATTCCACTTCACCCTGTGCTCCTTGCAGCCTCGACAATGCCCACGCGCTCTAAACTTCTCGCCGGTGCGCGGATACTGGACTCCAATTTGTCTCCTTAGCTGTTATTTTTATTGGCGGAGAGGGCGAGATTCGAACTCGCGATCGGATTGCTCCGATGCCGGTTTTCAAGACCGGTGCATTCAACCGCTCTGCCACCTCTCCGTCTGAAGCGACCGCCACGGGAACCGCTATTTTGCCCTATTGGACACACCCCCGTCCCCCCATTATCCTCCCTACTACATCCAGGCGGCCGATCCAAACCCCCAAGCTCACTGCCATCTCCCCTGCCACCGTGACAATCAATTTGGTTTTGCCGCTGTCGATGGGCGTCCTGCCGCATGGACGATAAGGCAGCGCTCCTCAATCAGCTGCGAATCGACCGCACAGAAACACCCGGCCCCGGATCGGCCCGGATCTGGATCGTCGTAGCCGCCGTGGCGCTCGTGATTGGGGCCGCGGTGGCCGCCTGGCTCTGGCGGCGCTCGTCGGACGTTCCCGTGCACCTCGTCGCGCCGCAGCCGGTCGCCGATGCGGGCGCCGCAAGCGCGGGATCCATATTGGATGCCTCCGGCTATATCGTGGCGCGTCGCCAGGCGACGGTCGCGTCGAAGATCACGGGCAAGCTGGTGGAGCTCGATATCGAGGAAGGCGACCGCGTCCAGGAAGGCCAAGTTATCGCGAAGCTTGACGACAGCAATGTGCGCGCGGCTTTGGCGGCAGCCCACGCCCAGCTGGATTTTGCCAAGGCGGGACTCGCCGAGACCGAAGTCAACCTCGCCAATGCCAGCCGCGACTTCGACCGGCAAACGAGCCTCGTCAAAGGCCACTTCGTCAGCCAGGCCGCCGTCGATAACTCGAAGACCTCCATGGATGCGTTGACCGCACAACTGGCCACTCAGCGCAGCAACATCGCGGTCGCACAGCGCAACGTGGAGATCGCCGATCGCAATCTGGCGGACACGATCGTGCACGCACCGTTCACGGGCATCGTCACCGTGAAGGCTGCCCAGCCCGGTGAGATCGTCTCGCCGCTTTCCGCCGGCGGCGGCTTCACCCGCACCGGCATCGGCACCATCGTCGACATGGACTCCCTCGAGATCCAGGTCGACGTGAACGAGAACTTCATCAACCGGGTCGAGCCGGCACAGAAAGTCACCGCCAAGCTCAACGCCTACCCCGACTGGCAGATTCCGGGGCACGTGATCGCCGTCATCCCGACCGCCGACCGCAGCAAGGGCACTGTTACGGTGCGTATCGCGCTCGATCAGAAAGACCCGCGGATCCTTCCCGAAATGGGTGTTCGGGTATCATTCCTCGCAAGCTCGCCGAGCGCGGGAGATGTGCACCCGGTACCGGGCTTAAGCTTGCCGCCAGAGGCCGTTCAGGTGTCGGGGTCGATCGGCGTGGTGTACGTCGTCCACGACTCGACGCTCGAGCGACGCGCGGTGAAATTGGGCGCGAGCAGCTCGAATCAGGTGACCGTTCTGTCGGGATTGCAGCCGGCCGAGCGGGTCGCGGTCGGCGATTTCGCCCGATTGAAGGACGGCGTCAAAGTTCGCATCGAAAACTAGCCGCGGCTCCGCGGCAGCGAGGGATTTAAGGCATGAGCGAGACCATCGTGAGCCTGCGCAACGTCGTCAAGCATTACACGCGCGGCAAGCAAGACGTGCCCGTGCTCGATGGCTTGAACCTCGACATCGCCCAGGGCGAGTTCGTGGCGCTCATGGGCCCGAGCGGCTCGGGCAAGACGACGCTGCTCAATTTGATCGGCGGCCTCGACACGCCCACGTCCGGAGAGCTCACGGTGGCAGGCGAGCGCCTGGATCGCATGAGCAGCGGCCAGCTCGCTCGCTGGCGCGCGCATAACGTCGGTTTCGTGTTCCAGTTCTACAATCTGATGCCGATGCTGAGCGCGCAGCGCAATGTCGAGCTGCCCTTGCTGCTCACCCATCTGTCCGCGTCCCGGCGGGCGACGAACGCCCTCGCCGCCCTGACTCTGGTGGGCATTGCCGACCGCGCCAAGCACAAGCCGGGCGAGCTCTCGGGCGGCCAGGCGCAGCGCGTGGCCATCGCTCGCGCGCTCGTCGCCGACGCGCCCCTGCTCGTGTGCGATGAGCCCACCGGCGACTTGGATCGCAAATCCGCCGACGAGATCCTTCACTTACTGCAGATCTTGAACCGCGAGCACGGCAAGACCATCGTGATCGTCACGCACGACCCGAAGGCCGCGGAATTCGGCAGCCGGAGCTTGCACATGGACAAGGGCGCACTGCTCGACGCCGGCACCCTGGCGGCCTGAAGAGCGGCGCTCGTGAAATACCTACCCCTGCTCTGGGCGAACCTGTGGCGCAAGAAGACGCGCACGATTTTCACCTTGCTGTCGGTGGCGGTGGCGTTTCTGCTGTTCGGCGCGCTCTGGCACGATCGACCGGACGTTCGAGGACCCGCAAACGGGCCTCACGGGCGCGGACAAGCTCATCACGACCAGCAAATTCTCCATCACCATCTCCCTGCCCTTCGCCGGCGCTCCAACAGATCGCCGCCGTTCCCGGCGTCGCCGTGGTGACTTGGATCTCATGGTTCGGCGCCTACTACCAGGAATCGAAGAACTTCGTGTTCGCGCTGCCGATCGACACGCCCACGTATTTCGATTTGCACAAGGACGAATTCGTGGTGAGCGATGCGCAAATGGCGGCATTCCGTAACACCCGCACAGGCGCGCTGGTCAACTCCGCGCTCATGAAGAAGTTCGGCTGGCACGTGGGGCAGAAGCTGCCGCTGCATTCGACCATCTGGACGCAAAAGACGGACGGCTCGCTCGACTGGACCTTCGACATCGTCGGCACGTTCGATGTGAAGGATGCGACTCAGGCGGGCCAACAATCCTCCACCGTATTGTTTCACTACGAGTTGTTCGACGAGGGCCGCAGCTTCGGCAAAGGCGAGGTCGGGTGGTTCGAAGAGCGGGTCGTCGATCCGTCGCAATCCCCGCAGATCGCGCAGAAGATCGATGCGCTGTTCGCGAACTCGCCGAACGAGACCAAGACCCAGCCGGCCAAGGATTTCGCGATGTCGTTCGTCAAGCAGTTCGGTGACGTCGGCTTCGTGTTGCGGGCGATTCTCGGCGCGGTTTTCTTTACGCTGCTGTTTCTCACCGGCAACACCATGATGCAGGCGGTGCGCGAGCGCACGCCGGAGCTTGCGGTGCTGAAAACTCTGGGATTCAGCGACGCCAAGGTGCTCGGCCTCGTGATCGGCGAGTCGCTGTTGCTTTGTCTGCTCGCCGCCGTCGTCGGACTCGCGGCGAGCTATGGCCTGATTCCGGTGATCCGCAGCGTGCTGCAGGGCGTTCTGACCCCGCCCTGGCTGATGCCTTTAGGGAGCTCGGCGTCGCGGTTTTGCTGGCGCTGCTGGTCGGCATCCCGCCGGCGGTGCGCGCGATGCGGCTGAACGTGGTCGACGCTCTCATGGACAAGCGCTAGCGCGCGCTGCGGAAGACCATGTTCAAGCAACTCATCGCCTTGACCTCCATGGGAATTCAAACGCTGCCGCAACGCGCCGGCTCCTCGAGCGTCATCGTGATCGGCATCGCCGGCGTGGTGGCGGTCCTGGTGTCGGTGCTCGCGATGGCGGCCGGATTCCGCCATACCGTGGCCGATAGTGGCCGTCCCGATCGGGTCATCATGCTGCGCGGCGGATCCGATGCCGAGCTCAACAGCAACTTGACTCGAAGCGACATCGACACGATCGGGAATGCGCCCGGCCTTGCCAAGGACGCCGACGGCAAAGCGCTGCTTTCCCCGGAGATCATCACCGTCGTCAATCTGCCGAAAATCGACACGGGCGACGACTCGAACGTCACCTTGCGCGGCGTCGGTCTGCAGGTTCAGAAAGTGCGCCCGGAGCTCAAGATCGTGGACGGCCGCATGTTTCGTCCGGCGGTGCGCGAATTGATCGCCGGCGAGGCGCGGCAAAGCAATTCCGCGGACTGACTCCGGGCAGCGTGTTGCACTTGCGCAATGTCGACTGGACGGTCACGGGCGTGTTCACGACGAACGGCGATGTGCACGAGTCGGAGCTGCTCGCCGACGTCGATACGGTGGGCTCCTCGCTCGAGCGCTCGGGCTACAGCTCGGCCGTCGGCCTGCTCACCGGCGCGAACGACTTCGGACCGTTCAAGGACGCGCTCACCACCGATCCGCAGCTCAAAGTCGACGTCGAGCGCGAGTCTGAATACTACGCCGCGCAGTCGAAGGCATTGACCCAGCTGATCACGGTCGTCGGAAACACCGTCGCCGTCATCATGGCAATCGGCGCCATGTTCGGTGCGCTCAACAGCATGTACGCGGCGGTCGATGCCCGCACGCTCGAGATCGCGACGCTGCGCGCCATCGGCTTCGGCGCGCTACCGGTGCTCCTGTCGGTGATGCTCGAGGCTCTCGCCCTGTCGCTCCTCGGGGGACTCTTCGGCGCGGCGCTCGCCTGGTGGTTTTTCAACGGACATACCGTTGCCACCTTGGGCGGCGCATTCGCGCAGGTTGTCTTCCAGGTCACCGTCACCCCCACGTTGATGGTGACGGGTCTCGTCTGGGCATGCGCCATCGGCGTGCTCGGTGGCCTGTTTCCGGCGTTGCGCTCGGCCCGGCTGCCCGTCGCCGAGGCGCTGCGGGCGACATAAGCCGCGGCGCCATGCCATTGAATTCCTGAAAACGCCCCCCATTGCGTGCTCCGTCGCCGGCATTGCACTGGCTGGGCTTCGCCCCGGGCGGCCATCTCGGCGGCCTTCGGGCAGCCCGTTTCGGCACGGCATCCGGCGGGGTGCTAAAATCCGCCCTAGGAATCACTGGAGGACCATCGGACCATGGCTAACTTTCCCAATGCGGCATTTCCCTCAGGTCGGGTGGATGGCCGCAGTGTTTTCATCACCCGGACCTACACCCATCTGGTCGGGGGCATCCTCGGCTTCATCCTGATCGAGCTCGGGCTGTTCGAGTCCGGTCTCGCCGGACAGATCGCGCGCTTCATGCTCGGCTTCAACTGGATACTCATCCTCGGCGCCTTCATGTTGGTGGGCTGGCTGGCGTCGCGCACCGCGCAGACCAGTCACGTCGATCGGCATGCAGTACTTTGCGTACGGCGCGTATGTCGTCGCGGAGGCGTTCATCTTCGTGCCGCTCCTCTACATCGCGAACTGGAAGGCGCCGGGCACCATCGACAGCGCCACCCTGATGACGCTCTTGGGCGCCGGCGGACTGATGGTCGTCGCGCATCAGACTCGCAAGGACTTCTCGTTCCTGCGGGCCATCCTGATGTGGGGCGGCGTCGTGGCGCTGCTCGCGATGGTCGGCGGTGCGGTGTTCGGCTTCCAGCTCGGCACCTGGTTCTCGGTGGCGATGATCGGCTTCGCGGGCGCCGCGGTGCTGTACGACACCTCGAACATCATTCATTACTATCCGGAAGACCGGTACGTCTCCGCGGCGATGCAGCTGTTTGCCTCGATCGCGCTGATGTTCTGGTACGTGCTGCGCCTGCTGATGGGCAACCGCAACTAATAAACACTGCGCACCCCGGCAAACACGCGCCGCCTCGATTCTTCGAGGCGGCGTTTTTTTTGCGTGTAGCGCTCAGCCGAGGCGCATCGTGTCGCCCATGTAAGGTCCGAGCGCGCCCGGCACGATCGACGCTGCCGTCGGCCTGCTGGTAGTTCTCGAGGATCGCGACCAGCGCGCGGCCCACGGCGACGCCCGAGCCGTTCAGGGTATGCAGCGGCTCGGGCTTGCCCGTCGCGGGATTGCGCCAGCGCGCCTGCATGCGGCGCGCCTGATAGGCCTCGAAGTTGCTGCAGGATGAGATCTCGCGGTAGCGCTGCTGCGAGGGCAGCCAGACCTCGAGGTCGTAGGTCTTGGCACTCGCCGAACCCCACATCGCCCGCGCACAGCGCCACCACGCGGTAGGGCAACTCCAGCGCCTTGAGCACCGCCTCGGCGTGACCCGTGAGCTCCTCGTGCGCGGCGTAGGAATCCTCGGGGCGCACGATCTGCACCAGCTCGACCTTCTCGAACTGGTGCTGGCGGATCATGCCGCGGGTGTCCTTGCCGGCGGCGCCGGCCTCGGAGCGAAAGCACGGCGTGTGCGCCACGTATTTCATGGGCAGCGCCGCGGCATCGAGGATCTGATCGCGCACCAGATTGGTCACCGGCACCTCGGCGGTCGGGATCAGGAAGAAGCCCGGATCGCCGCGCACGGCGAACAGGTCCTGCTCGAACTTCGGCAGCTGCCCGGTGCCGACCAGCGCCTCGGCGTGCACCAGATAGGGCACGTACGCCTCGCGATAGCCGTGCTCGCGCACGTGCAGGTCGAGCATGAACTGGATCAGCGAGCGATGCAGCTTCGCGAGCGGCCCGGTCATCACCACGAAGCGCGCGCCCGAGATGCGGCCCGCCGCCTCGAAATCCATCCCCAGGCGCGCGCCGATCGCGACGTGATCCTTCGGCTCGAAGGCGAACGCGCGCGGCTCGCCCCAGCGGCGCACCTCGACGTTGTCGGTCTCGTCGCGGCCCGGCGGGCACGCTGGCATGCAGGATATTGGGCAAGCCGAGCTGCATGTTCGCAGAGCTCCGCCTGGATCGCCTCGAGCCGTCCCTCGAGGGCCGCAAGCCGCCGCGCGAGCGACTCGCCGAGCGCGATCAACGGCGCCGCGTCGCGGCCCTTGCGCCTTGGCTTGGCCGGTCGCCTTGGCGTTTGCGTTGCGCTCCGCGCGCAGCCGGATCGGCCTCGATCTGCGCGGCCTTGCGCTGCTCCTCCAGTGCGCGCGATTTTCGCGACGTCGAGCACGAAGCCGCGCCGCGCGAGCTCGGCGGCCACCTTCGGCAAATCGCTGCGCAGCAGCTTGGGATCGAGCACGTCATTCTCCTTCGGATCTGTGCGCGAGTTCACTCGCGCTGGTTCTTGTCGCGCGCGCGCCGCGCCGCCAGCGCCTCGCCGATTTTGATCTCGAGCCCGCGCGGCACGGGCACGTAGTAGCGCCGCTCGGGCAGGCCTTCGGGCAAGTAGCGCTCGCCCGCCGCATAGGCGTCCGGCTCATCGTGCGCGTAGCGATAGCCCTTGCCGTAGCCGATCTCCTTCATGAGACGGGTGGGCGCATTGCGCAGGTGCAGCGGCACCTCGAGCGAGCCGAGCTTCGACGCATCCTCCATCGCCGCGCCGAACGCCGTGTAGACGGCGTTGCTCTTCGCCGCGCACGCCATGAACACGATCGCCTGCGCGATCGCGAGTTCCCCCTCGGGGCTGCCCAGCCGCTCGTACACCGCGCAGGCCTCCAGGCTCAGGGTGAGCGCCCGCGGATCGGCGTTGCCGATGTCCTCGCTCGCCATGCGCACGCGCGCGCCGCGCGATGTACATCGGATCGCAGCCGCCCGCCAGCATGCGGCACAGCCAGTAAAGCGAGGCATCCGGATCGCTGCCGCGCACCGACTTGTGCAGCGCCGAGATCTGATCGTAGAAGTTCTCGCCGCCCTTGTCGAAGCGCACGTAGGTGCTGCCGATGACCGCGCGCGTGGTGTCGACATCGAGACGGTGTCCCTGCCCCTCGGGCTTGGCAAGATCCGCCGCGGTCTCCAAGAGATTCAGCATGCGGCGCGCATCGCCGTCCGCCGCGGCCAGCAACAGCTCGCGCGCGGCCGGCTCGAGCTCGAGCCTCAGCGCGCCCAAGCCCCGCTCCTGATCGGCGAGCGCGCGGTCGAGGAGCTTGGCCGAGGTCCTCCGGCGTCGAGCGGCTTCAGCACGTACACGCGCGCCCGCGACAAGAGCGCGTTGTTGACCTCGAAGGAGGGATTCTCGGTGGTCGCGCCGACGAAGATGAGCGTGCCGTCCTCGACGTAGGGCAGGAAGGTGTCTTGCTGCGACTTGTTGAAGCGATGCACCTCGTCGAGAAACAGCACCGTGTCGCGCGTGCCGCGCAGGCTCTTCGCCTGCTCCACCACGGCGCGAATGTCCTTGATGCCGGCGAGCACCGCCGAGAGCGCGACGAACTCCGCGTTCGCGCCGTTCGCGACCAGCCGGGCGAGCGTCGTCTTGCCGGTCCCGGGAGGCCCCCACAGGATCATCGAATGCGGCCGGCCGGCCTCGAGCGCGCGGCGCAGAGGCGCGCCCGGCGCGAGCAGGTGCGACTGTCCGACGTATTCATCGAGGGTGCGCGGCCGCAGCCGGTCGGCCAACGGCCGATAGGCGCCCTCGCCCGCCCGGGTCACTGGCTGTCGCGCCCGATCACATCCACCCCGGGCGGCGGTGAGAACGTGAACAGGTCGGGAATGAGCTTGGGATTCTTGACCGGATGCGTGAAGCTGAGCTGCGTGATCTGGTTGAGCTTGTCCGCGAGGAACATCGAGGCCAGTTCGCCGTCCTTGTCGAAGCCGATGCGCACCAGCTGAAAATCCGTATCCGGGTGCTTGGGAAGCAGCTGGTACCAGTGCAGCCCGCTCTCGTCGGGCAGCGCCTTGATGTCGAACTGCTCGGCGACCGAGCCTGTTCCCGATAAGAGCACGGCCGGGGTGCTGGCGAGGGTCGCGTCCATCCGGCGCACGTTCGCTTGCTGCAGATCCTTGTCGTAGAACCAGATCTCTTCACCGTCGCCCAGCACCAGCTGCCGCGAGGGCTCGGCATAGTCCCAGCGGAATTTTCCGGGGCGTTGCAGGTAGAACTTGCCCGAGGCGGTGCGCAACACCTTGCCCTGACCGTCCGCGATGGTCTGCGTGAAGTCGGCCGACCAGCTGGAGAGGCCCGCGAGATATTTCTCGACATCGCTCGCAGCCGTCGCGTGGGCGCGCGCCGCCGCGAGCGCCGCGGCCGCAAGGATGACCAGGACGGTGAGCCGGCGCACGGATGCGCCTGAGTGGATCGAGATCATCGTTATTCCTCGGGCGGTGGCGCGCCGAAGATTTCGCGCGCGCCGTTCGATTGCAACGGACCCACGAGCCCCGCCGCCTCCATCGCCTCGACCAGCCGCGCCGCGCGGTTGTAGCCGATCTTCAGCCGGCGCTGCACCCCGGAAATCGATGCCTTGCGCGTCTCGGTGACGATCTTCACGGCCTCGTCGTACAAAGGATCCGCCTCGGCGTCCATCGCTCCGCCCTCGCCGGCCTCCTCATCGTCGGCCGGGAAGCCCGGGATCGAGACGCTGGGACCTTCGAGGATCTCCTCGATATAGGTCGGCGCGGCGGCCGGCTTTGAGCCCGGCCACGACCCGATGCACTTCCTGGTCGGAGACGAACGCGCCGTGCACGCGCGTCGGAATGGAGGTGCCGGGGGGCAAGTACAGCATGTCGCCGTGACCTAACAGCGATTCGGCGCCGCTTTGGTCGAGGATGGTGCGCGAATCCACTTTCGCGGAGACCTGAAACGCGATGCGGGTGGGAATGTTGGCCTTGATGAGGCCCGTGATCACGTCCACCGAGGGGCGCTGCGTCGCGAGAATCAGGTGAATGCCCGAGGCACGCGCCTTCTGCGCGAGGCGCGCAATCAGCTCCTCGACCTTCTTGCCGACGATCATCATCAAGTCGGCGAGCTCATCGATGATCACCACCACGAACGGCAAGGAGGTGAGATCCTCGACGTCCTCGGCCACGATGCCCGGCACGCCCTGCGCGATCTTCGCCATCCGGATGGGATCCTTGATCGGCTTGCCGCTATCCGCGGCATCCTTCACCTTGCGGTTGAAGCCGCCGATGTTGCGCACGCCGAGCGCCGCCATGAGCTGGTAACGCCGCTCCATTTCGGCGACGCACCAGCGCAGCGCGTTGGCCGCCTGCTTCATGTCGGTGACGACCGGCGCCAGCAGATGCGGGATGCCCTCGTAGACCGAGAGCTCCAGCATCTTCGGGTCGATCATGATCATGCGCACGTGCTCGGGCGTCGCCTTGTACACGAGGCTCAGCACCATCGCATTGATGCCGACGGATTTGCCCGAGCCCGTCGTGCCGGCGATCAAGCAGGTGCGGCATGCGCGCAAGATCCGCAACCACCGGCACGCCGCCGATGTCCTTGCCGAGCGCGAGCGCGAGCGGCGAGCCCACCTCATCGTAGGGCTTCGACTTGATGATCTCGCCGAGCGTGACGATCTCGCGCTTCTCGTTCGGGATCTCGAGGCCGACGACCGATTTGCCCGGAATGATCTCGACCACCCGCACGCTGATGGCGGACAACGCGCGGGCGAGATCCTTCGCGAGATTGCTGATCTGGCTCACCTTCACGCCCGGCGCCGGGCGCAGCTCGAAGCGCGTGATCACAGGTCCGGGCAGCACGGCGACGACCTCGGCCTCGACGCCGAAATCGCGGAGCTTGAGCTCGACCAGACGCGACATCGCCTCGAGCGCCTCGTCCGAATACGACTGCTCGCGCGGCCCCGGCTCATCCAGCAACGACAGCGCCGGCAGCTCGCTCGACTTGGGCGCATCGAACAAGGGCACCTGGCGCTCGCGCTCGACCCGCTCGCTTTTTTCAGGGACGGGCGCCGCGGCCTCGATCCGCGGCGGCGGCCGCTTGGCCACCTTCTTCTGCTCCTCGCGCACCACTTCCTGGCGGGCCTGCTTGCGTTCCCGGCCGGAGGCCAACTCACGCCGTTGTTCGAGCTTGGCACGGGTCCAATCGATGCCGCCCAGCACCCAGGCGCCGATCTTGTCCATGATCTCGAACCAAGAGACGCCCAGAAACAGCGCGACCCCGGCAAGCCAGAATCCGAACAGCAGCAAGGTCGCCCCGAGCAAGCTCATGCCCTTGGCGCTGCCCTGGCCGACCAGCGCCCCGAGCACGCCGCCGGCGGTGTCGGGGAAACCGGCCCCGTTCCAGTGCAAGGTCGCAAGACCGCAGCTCGTGAACAGCGTCAGCACGAACCCGGCGGAGCGCAATAAACTGTTCGCCCGCGAGCGCAGCTCGGGCAGCGCCTGATTCTTGTGCACGAGCCAGCCCGCGTAGGCGAGCATCACGGGAAAGAGGTAGGCCGGGCGTCCGAACATGAACAAGAAAAGCCCCGACATCCACGCGCCCAAGGGACCGATCCAGTTGCCGACCGGACCCGGCTCGCCGGTATCGGAAAACCCGGGATCGTGACGCGTGGTATGAGAAGAGCGACAACCACAAGATGAGCGCGAGCGCGGACAATACATAGAGCGTGCCCTCACGGAGTGAGCGGGTGACCGCCAGGGAGAGCTTCATGCTCGATTTCGGCTTTTTCAGCGCTGCAACGTCGCTCAAATCTAGACCCTTCGTGATGTTTATCTCTTAACTGTTTGAATAGTATGTAATAGTAACGCAGCCGGCGGCGAGGCACCAACTCCGTCGGCAAACGCTGCGCGGGTCTGGTTGAGCTGGCTGGCGCGCGCCGATTTACTTACCATGGACTCGCAACCCGTAAGGCCGAATCCATGGCGAACTGGGCCGCAGCGTCGGCCGCCGGGGTGCGAAGAGAGGCAGATCATACATGACCGTCAGGCACAGTCGTCTAATCATCTTGGGCTCAGGACCTGCCGGATATTCCGCGGCCGTGTATGCGGCGCGCGCCAATCGCAAACCGCTCCTGATCACCGGACTCGAGCAGGGTGGCCAGCTCATGACCACCACCGATGTCGATAACTGGCCGGGCGACGTCGAGCACCTGCAGGGGCCGCAGCTCATGGACCGCATGCGCCGGCATGCCGAGCGCTTCAATACGGACATGGTGTTCGACCACATCAACCGCGTGGACCTCCGCGAGCGGCCGCTGCGGCTCGTGGGAGACAACGGCGAGTACACCTGCGAGGCCCTGATCATCGCGACCGGTGCCTCCGCCAAGTACTTGGGGCTCCCGTCCGAGGAGACCTTCCGCGGCAAGGGCGTCTCGGCCTGCGCCACCTGCGATGGCTTTTTCTATCGGGGCAAGCGGGTCGTCGTGGTGGGCGGCGGTAATACGGCGGTGGAGGAGGCCCTCTATCTCGCCAACATCGCCTCGCATGTCACGCTGGTGCATCGCCGCGACAAGCTGCGCGCCGAGAAGATATTGCAAGATCGGCTGTTTGCGCTCGAGACCGCGGGCAAGGTCGCGCTCGTCTGGAACCACACGGTGGATGAGATCTTGGGCGATGAGTCCGGCGTGACCGGCGCGCGCCTTCTGCCGCTGCACGGCGGTGCGCCGCGCGCCGTGTCGGCCGACGGCGTGTTCATCGCCGTGGGCCATCAGCCGAATACGCAGCTCTTTGAGCAGCAGCTGAACATGCGCGGCGGCTACATCACGGTCAAGGGGGGAGCGAGGGCGAGGCCACCGCCACCAGTCTGCCCGGCGTGTTCGCGGCCGGCGATGTCGCGGACCATGTCTATCGACAGGCGGTCACGTCGGCCGGAACCGGCTGCATGGCCGCGCTCGACGCCGACAAGTACCTGGAGCGTCTCGACGCGGAGCTGCACCAGAAGCCGCGCGCCGCGCACGCGTGACGGCGTCGCGGATCCGGCTGCTCCGAAGCATTGCCGAGGTCGAGGCGGGCGAATGGAACGCGCTCGTCGCGAGCGCAGCGCAACCTTTTCTGCGGCACGAATTCCTGCTCTCGCTCGAGGAATCCGGCTGCACCACGCCGAGGACCGGTTGGACGCCGGAACACCTGATCGTGCGCGACGGCGCGGGACGGCTCACCGGCGCGGTGCCGCTCTATCGCAAGAGCCATTCGCGCGGCGAATTCGTCTTCGATTTCTCCTGGGCGAATGCCTATGCACAGCACGGCATCAAGTACTACCCGAAGCTCCTGTCCGCGGTTCCGTTCACCCCGGTGAGCGGGCCGCGCCTGTTGGTCGATACCTCGGTGGATGCGCCTGCGATGCGCGCGGCCTTGATCCGCGCGGTCGGCGAGCATCTGCGAGCCGAGCGGCTCTCCTCCTGGCACGTGCTCTTCCCCACCGACCCGGAGCTCAGCGCGTTGACGCAGGGGGGCCTCATCGCGCGGCGCGACTGCCAGTTCCACTGGTCGAATCGCGGTTACGCCTCCTTCGACGCCTTTCTCGCAACCTTCACGGCCGAGAAACGTAAAAAGGCCAAGCGCGAACGGCGGCGGGTCGCCGAGGCCGGCATCGTCTTCGACACCCGTTCGGGGTCCGACATGGACGATGCGCTGTGGGACACCGTCTACGAATTCTACGCGGACACCTTTTATCGGCACGGGCACGAGCCCTACCTCAACCTCGAATTCTTCAAGCTGATCGGTGCGCGCATGCCCGAGCGGCTGATGCTCAAGATCGCGCGCCAAGGCGCAACACCGATTGCGCTCGCGATTTTCTTCGTCGGGGATGACGCGCTCTATGGACGCTACTGGGGCGCAGGCGGCAACTATCACAGCCTGCACTTCGAGACTTGCTACTACCAGGGCATCGAATACTGCATCGAGAAGGGACTGTCGCGGTTCGAGCCCGGCACGCAGGGCGAGCACAAGGTACCGCGCGGCTTCGTCCCCGCCCTGACCTCCTCCGCGCACGACATCACCGATGCGCGTTTCGCGGCGGCGATCCGTGACTTCGCCACGCGCGAGGCACGCGGCGTCGATGTCTACGCCGCCGCGGTCAACGAGCACGTGCCCTACACCAAGGCGAGCAATGAGGAATTGCAGCTCTGAGGAGGCTAGTGTGGTTGAGCGAGCGCGCCGATCCTGAGTGGTTTCCTCCGCTCGAGCAGGCGTTGCGCGAGCCGCCGGGCCTGCTCGCTGCGGGCGGGGACCTGCGCCCCGCGCGCCTGCTCGCCGCTTATGAGCGCGGCGTGTTCCCGTGGTACTCGGCGCGAGCAGCCCATCCTCTGGTGGGCCCCCGATCCGCGCATGGTGCTCTTTCCGGCGGAATTCAAAGTCTCGCGCAGCCTCGGCAAGACCTTAAGGCACGGCCGCTTCGAGTGCCGCCTCGACACCGCGTTCGGCGCGACGATCCGCGCCTGCGCGGCGCCGCGCCGCTCGGGGGCCGACACTTGGTTGAATGCCGACATGATCGCCTCCTACGAAGAGCTCCACCGCCAGGGCTATGGCCACTCCGTGGAGAGCTGGCGGGGCGGAGAGCTCGTGGGGGGCGTCTACGGGCTGCAGCTCGATCGGGTGTTTTTCGGCGAGTCGATGTTCAGCCGCGAGCGGGACGCCTCGAAGGTCGCGCTTGCCCGCCTAGTGGAGGAGTGCCGCCGCCGCGGCATCGAGCTCATCGACTGCCAGGTCGCAAGCTCGCACCTGGCGAGCCTGGGCGCCCGCGAGGTCTCGCGCAGCGAATTCGTCGAGGTCCTGCGCCGCTCGGCGCGCCGCGTTCCGAGCGGCCCCTGGACATGAAATTGCATTACCAGGGTCCTTTATGCACAATGCGCCCGGCTCGCAGGACTCCACAAGGAAGCATGTCAAAAGAAGAGGCAATTCAGTTCGAGGGTGAGGTGGTCGAAACCCTGCCCAATACGACGTTTCGCGTCAAGCTGAAGACCGGCCACGTCGTGACCGCGCATATTTCAGGCAAGATGCGCAAAAATTACATTCGTATTCTCACGGGCGATCAAGTCACCGTCGAGATGACCCCGTACGACTTGACCAAGGGCCGGATCGTCTACCGCGGCCGCTAGTTCGTCGTAAGGCCGCGAAAGGTGACCTTCGCGGCCTGCCGTTCCTTAAGTTTCCTGCTTTTCGTGCGACAAGAGCGCCGGCGCATCCGCCGCGCGCGAGGTGAGAACGAGTTTCTCGCCGTCCTCGCTCAAGCTCACTTCGACGTGTCCGCCGTTCACCAGCTTGCCGAACAAAAGCTCCTCGGCGAGCGGGCGCTTGATGTGCTCCTGAATGAGTCTCGCCATCGGCCGCGCGCCCATCTTCGGATCGTAGCCGCGCTTGGCGATCCAGCGCCGCGCGTTCTCGTCCACGGAGATGGAGACGCGCTTTTGCTCGAGCTGCGCTTCCGCCTCGACCAAGAGCTTGTCGACGACACGCTCGATGGTGTCCTGGATCGAGCGCGCCGAACTGGATCACGGCGTCCAACCGATTGCGGAATTCCGGTGAGAACAAGCGCCGAATGGCCTCCATGCCGTCCGGGGCCGTGTCGGACTGGGTGAAACCGATGCTGGGTCGGCTCATCTCGAACGCCCCGGCGTTGGTGGTCATGACGATGATGACATGCCGGAAATCTGCCTTGCGGCCGTTGTTGTCGGTGAGCGTGCCGTGGTCCATGACCTGCAGCAACAGGTTGAACACGTCGGGATGCGCCTTCTCGATCTCATCGAGCAGCAACACGCAGTGCGGATGCTTGGCGATGGCCTCGGTCAGGAGGCCCCCTTGGTCGAATCCGACATAGCCGGGAGGTGCGCCGATGAGACGCGACACGGTATGCCGCTCCATGTACTCCGACATGTCGAAGCGCACGAACTCGACTCCCATGGCGATCGCCAGCTGGCGCGTCACCTCGGTCTTGCCGACGCCCGTGGGGCCGGAGAACAGGAACGAGCCGACGGGCTTGCGCTGATCGCCCAACCCCGAGCGCGACATCTTGATGGCGGCCGACAGCGCCTCGATCGCCTTGTCCTGCCCGAATATCGTGAGCTTCAAATTGCGCTCGAGGTTGCGCAGCACGTCGCGATCGGAGAGCGAGACGTTCTTCGGCGGAATGCGCGCGATACGCGCCACCACGTTCTCGATCTGGGTGACGGTGACCGAATCCGCGCGATTCTCGACCGGCTGCAGGCGCAGGTTCGCACCCGCCTCATCCACGACATCGATGGCCTTGTCGGGCATGTGGCGGTCGTTGATGTGGCGCGCGGCGAGCTCGGCGGCGGCCTGCAGGGCCGCATCCTCGTACTTGACGCCGTGGTGCTCCTCGTAGCGGGTTTTCAGGCCCCGCAAGATGTCGACCGTGTCCTGAACCGAGGGCTCGGTGATGTCGATTTTCTGGAAACGCCGCGCGAGCGCGTGGTCCTTCTCGAAAATGCCGCGGTACTCGTTATAGGTCGTCGAGCCGATGCAACGCAGCTCGCCGTTGGCGAGCGCGGGCTTGATCAGATTGGAGGCGTCCATCACCCCGCCCGATGCAGCCCCGGCGCCGATCACCGTGTGGATCTCGTCGATGAACAAGATCGCGCCCGGCTGCTTCTTCACCTCGGCGAGAACGGCCTTCAACCGCTTCTCGAAATCGCCGCGGTATTTCGTGCCCGCCACCAGCGAACCCATGTCGAGCGAGAATATCGTCGCATCGAGCAGCACTTCCGGGACCTTGTTCTCGACGATCATGCGCGCGAGACCCTCGGCGATCGCCGTCTTCCCCACCCCGGCCTCGCCGACGTAGAGGGGGTTGTTCTTGCGCCGCCGGCACAAGATCTCGATGGTGCGCTCGACCTCGAGCTTGCGCCCGATCAAGGGATCGATCTTGCCCTTGCGGGCCGCCTCGTTGAGGTTGGTCGCATATTTCTCGAGCGCGCTGCCCTGCGAGTCGCCGTCCCGCTCGGCATCACCGCCGGTACCGCTCTCATCGCGGTCGGTGCGCTCCTCGCCGCCGGCCTTGGAGAGGCCGTGGGCGATGAAATTGACCACGTCGAGCCGCGACACGTCCTGCATGCTCAAGCAGGTAGGCGGCATGCGACTGCTTTTCGCTGAAAATCGCCACCAGGACGTTGGCGACCGTGACCTCTTTCTTGCCGCTCGACTGCACGTGGAACACCGCGCGCTGCAGCACCCGCTGGAAGCCGAGCGTCGGCTGCACGTCGCGATCCTCGCCGGCCGGCAGGCGGGGCGTGGTCTGTTCGATGAATTGCTTCAATTCGGTCTTGAGCTTGGTGGTGTCGGCCCCGCAAGACTTTAAGATCTCGCGCACCTTCGGGGTATCCACGATGGCGAGCAGCAGGTGCTCGACGGTCATGAATTCGTGACGCGCCTCGCGCGCGGCTGCAAACGCATCGTTCAAGCAAAATTCGAGTTCTTGACTAAGCACTGGTTACGCCTCTTCTAGCGTCGCCATCAGCGGGTGCTGATGTTGTCGCGCATATGCAATTACTTGAGCCACCTTGGTTTCCGCAATCTCGTACGTGAAGACGCCGCACACCCCCTTTCCCTTGGTATGCACCTCGAGCATAACCCGAGTCGCCTTGGTGCGGTCCATCGCGAAGAAGCGCTGCAGAATATCCACGACGAACTCCATGGGAGTATAGTCGTCGTTGATCAGCACAACTTGATACAGAGGCGGACGCTTGACCTTCGGCGCCGATTCCTCGACCACCAAGCCTGTTCCTTCCCGTCCGCGTTCCGCATCGCTCATGAGTAGAGGGATTTATATGGCGCGGTTTGACGCTTTACAAGCGCAGCAAGCAAAAGCCGTGACTCGGCGCCACTGTCGCCATTCGGTGTCACTCAACTTTAACAAGTAAAAACAAATGCTTGAGCGGCCTGGGCGGTAGTCCTATGATTACGCCCGAGCGTCCCGGCGTGCTGGCATGTGGCGAGCCCGCTCGCGCCCATTTTTCGTTTGCCCAAGTACCCCCTATTACATGCTGGATTCACGCAACGCTACATGGCTGGCACGACTCGAGAGCAAGGGACCCCATTTCGTCTCGCTCCTCTTGGCGGCGCTCATCGCGGTCGAGGTCGCGCGGATCGCGGTCGCGCTGATGAGCGGACCGGTCAAGTCTCCGCGGCCCGTGATCGCCGGTAACCTGCAGCAGCGTCCCGCGACGCGCACGGGCGTGAACGCACAGGCCGTGGCGGCGGCGCATCTGTTCGGGGCGGCCGTTGCGGATCCGACGACGCAGGATCCCAACACCGCGCCGCTCTCGAGCGCCAATCTCGTGCTGGCGGGCACCATCGCGACGCAGGACCCGAAGCGCGGCATCGCCATCATCAACGACGGCGGTCCCTCCAAAGTGTATGCCGTGGGCGAGAATGTGAACGGAGCGACGCTTTACTCGGTCTATCTGGACCATGTTGTTCTGGACCGGGGGGGCACGTTGGAGACTCTTTTGCTGCCGAGATTGCTCGCCGGGGTGCGCGGGCCGCTGCGCCCGGCGCCCGCGATGGCGCGAACCACCGAGGCGGTCGACAACGTACGCCGCATGGTGCAGCAGGATCCCGGCCTTCTGGACCAAGTCATGCGCACCGTGCCTTCCTATGACAACGTCGCCGGAAAGCTGCGCGGATTTCGCGCCTATCCCGGAAGGAATCGAAGCATCTTCAACAAACTGGGTTTGAAGCCTGGTGATTTGGTCACGGCAATCAACGGCCAACCGCTGGATGATCCGCAGCACAGTCAGGAGGTCTTCAATACGATTCAGACGTCCAACACGGTCACGGTCAGCGTCGAGCGGGGCGGCCAGAAGCAGGACATCACCTTGAATGTCGCCCAGGTGGCGAGCGATGCGAGTAAGGACCTGGAGAGCGAGTCCGGCGCCGGCGGTGCGGCGGCGGCCCCCGCTCCGGGCTTAGGCTCGGGTCCCGCGCCGGGCGCTGCGCCCTTGAGCGCGCCACCGGGCTCGCCGCCGGCGGCGCCTGCCACGAACGAGAACCCGAACGAATGATGCATTTTGAGAGATTGCGCGCCGGCGCCCTGCTCTGCACCCTGTTGCTGTCCCTGTCGCTGGCCGCCCGGGCGGCGCCTCCCGGCGCGCCCAACATCCAGCAGCGGCCCCAGGACGGCGGCGCGACCATCACGCCCAACTACAAGGACGCGGACTTAAGCCAGATCATCCAGGCGGTGAGCGAAGTCACCGGCAAGAATTTCATCATCGATCCGCGCGTCAACGCCAAGGTCACCATGCTGTCCTCGACGCCCATGTCGGCGGACGCGTTCTATCAGGCGTTTCTCTCGGTGCTGCAGGTGTACGGCTATGTTGCGGTGCCCGCCGGGAAGGTCATCAAGATCGTTCCCAACACCGATGCGCGGCAGCTGCCGTCGATCGATCTGCCGAACAACATCAACGCCTCGTCGGACGAGATGGTGACGCAGATCATCACCATGAAGAACGTGAGCGCGGCGCAGCTCGTGCCGCTGCTGCGGCCCCTGATCCCCCAATCGGGGCATCTGGCCGCCTATCCGAACGGCAACATGCTCATCATCTCCGATCGCGCCAGCAACGTCGCCCGCATCATGCGAATCATCGAGCGCATGGATGAAAGCGGCGAGGAGCCGATCGAAGTCATTCCGCTGCGCAATGCGAGCGCCACGGAGATCGTGCGCACCATCAATCAGCTCAATCAGGGCGCGGCCGGCGGCGGTGAAGGCGGCTCCCCGGTGAAGGTCGTGGCCGACGAGCGCACCAACAGCGTGCTGATCAGCGGCGAGAAGTCCTTGCGGCTCAAGGTCAAGGCCTTGGTGCTCGACTTGGATACGCCCCGCGCGGGCGGTGGCGACACGCAGGTGCGCTATCTGTTGTACGCAGACGCCGAGAAGCTCGCAGACAAGCTGAAGGGGCAGGCCTCTGCGTCGGCCAAGGCTCAGGCAGGCCCACAGTCCGGTGCCGCGGGCGGGGCAAGCGGCGGCGGCGGCGGGAGCGGCTCCTCGAATGTCGATGCGAGCGTCACCATCTGGGCCGACGTCCCCACCAATGCCCTCATCATGACGGCGCCGCCCAAGATCATGAAGAACCTGATGGCGGTGATCGACAAGCTCGACATCCGCCGTGCGCAGGTCGAAGTGGAGGCCATGATCGTCGAGGTCGACGTCAACAAGAGCGCGAACTTGGGCGTCCAGTGGCTGCTCGACGGCGGCACCAGCTTAGGCTACGGCGTCATCAATCTGCCGGGCGGCGCGGGCACCAGCATCGTGGATATCGCCGCCGCGGCGCTGGGCGGCCTCTCCGGGATCGAGAACTCCCAGACAGCCGCCTCCCAGAGCACCGCCACCGGCACCGGCACCGCGATCGCCTCGGGCGGCACGACGGCCTCGGGTATCTCCGGGCTGATCCCGAACGGCGCCACGTTCGCGGTCGGCACCTACAACTCGAACACGGGGAAAGGGTTTGCCGCGCTCATCCAGGCGCTGCGCAGCGACGGCACGAGCAACATCATCTCGACGCCCCGGATCATCACCATGAACAACGAGGAAGCGGAGGTGAAGGTCACGCAGGAGATCCCGCTCATCACCGGCCAATACACGAGCTCGACCGCGGCCGTGAACGGCACCACGAGCCCCTTCGAGACCATTCAGCGCGAGGAAGTCGGCACCATCCTCAAAGTGACGCCGCACATCAGCGAGGGCAACACCATCCAGCTCAAGGTCGAGCAAGAGGACTCCGCGCCCGGCGCAAAGATCGCCGACTCGGCCGACATCTCGACCAACAAGCGCTCGATCAAGACCACCATCCTGATCGAGGACGGCGGCATCATCGTGCTCGGCGGCTTGATGCAGGACACCGTCACGGAAAGCGAGGATCGCGTGCCGGTGTTGGGCGCCATCCCGCTGCTCGGCAACCTGTTCAAATCGCGTTCCGGCTCGCGCCAGAAAAGCGACCTGCTCATCTTCCTGCGCCCGCGCATCCTGCGCGATCAGGCGGCGACCCAGGAAGTGAGCACCAAGCGCTACGACGACATCCGCGATGAGGAGCGCAACCTCCACAAGGGCAAGATCACCCTGTTGCCCGGCGAGAGGCAGCCCTCGCTCCCCGCCATACCGGCGAGCTCGCCGAACTCGATCAATTCGCAGGCGCCGCCGCCCGGCACGCCGGTGTACATCGCGCCGGCGCCGCAACCCGTGCCCGGCCCGCAGCCCGCGCCGACGCCGCAGCCGGTCCCGGGACCGCAGGTCGCCCCCTCGACTGCGCAGCCCGCACCGCCGCTCTCGCAGCCGGCCCCGCAGCCGCAGCCCGTGCCGCCGACGACCATCGCGACCGGTTCCGCAGCCGGCTCCGGCGCCGCAGCCCACCCACTCGGCGAGCCCGCAATGAGCGCGCAGGTGGAGGATCGCGCCGAGGAGAAGAAACTTTCTTTTCCTTTCGCCAAACGACACGGCGTGCTGGTGCGCGCCATCGCGGACGATTATGCCGACACCGTGTGCCGGCCCGGCGTCACGCCGCAGGCCCTGGCCGAGGTGCGCCGTTTCGTGGGGGTGCCGCTGCGGCTCGAGCGCGTTTCGGTGGAGGCATTCGACTCGCTCCTGCGCATCGCCTACGAGGCGGGCTCGGGTGCGGCGATGCAGATGCTCGAGGGCCTCGATGACAATACCGATCTCGCCCATCTCGCCGAGGACATCCCCGAGTCCTCGGACCTCCTAGAGAGCGACGATGAGGCGCCGATCATCCGCCTCATCAATGCCTTGCTCACGCAGGCGGTGAAGGAGAACGCCTCCGACATCCACATCGAGCCGTACGAGAACCGCCTGGTGATTCGCTTCCGCGTGGACGGGGTGCTGCGCGAGGTGCTGCAGACCAAGCGCGCCGTCGCGCCGCTCGTGGTGTCGCGCATCAAGGTCATGTCCAAGCTCGATATCGCCGAGCGCCGCCTGCCCCAGGACGGACGCATCTCGCTGCGCATCGCGGGCCGGGCCGTGGATGTGCGCGTCTCCACCCTCCCCTCGGGCCACGGCGAGCGCGTGGTGCTGCGCTTGCTCGACAAGCAGGCCGGCCGTATCGAGCTCACCTCGTTGGGCATGGACCCGCGCACGCAGAGCTCGATGGACGAGATCATCCATAAGCCGCACGGCATCATCTTAGTCACCGGGCCCGACCGGCTCGGGCAAGTCGACCACCCTGTACGCCTCCCTCGAGCGCATCAACGACAACACCCGCAACGTCATGACGGTCGAGGATCCGATCGAGTACTACATCGACGGCATCGGTCAGACGCAGGTGAACACGAAGGTCGAAATGACCTTCGCGCGCGGCCTGCGCGCCATCCTGCGCCAGGACCCCGACGTCGTGATGATCGGCGAAATCCGCGATCTCGAGACCGCGCAGATCGCCGTGCAGGCGAGCTTGACCGGCCACCTCGTGCTCTCGACGCTGCACACCAACACCGCGGTCGGCGCGGTCACGCGCCTGCGCGACATGGGGATCGAGCCGTTCCTCTTGTCCTCGAGCTTGATCGGCGTGCTCGCGCAGCGCCTGGTGCGCGTGCTGAACCCGGAGACGCGCGAAGCCTTCTATGCGGGCGAATACGAGCGGCGCCTCCTGAACCTCGACGCCAAGGATGGCGCCGGTGAAGCTCTACCGGCCGAGCACCGAGCCGGGCAGCGGCTATCGCGGCCGCACCGGCATCTACGAGCTCATCGCGCTCGATGACCACATGCGCACCATGATCCATGACGGAGCCTCCGAGCAGGAGCTCGAGCGTTACGCGCGCACCTCGAGCCCCGGCATCCGCGAGGACGGGCGCCGCAAGGTGCTGGCCGGCGAGACGACGCTCGAGGAAGTCCTGCGCGTCACGCGTGAAGATTAAGGACGCGGTCTGATGGGCGCCTTCGAGTACGTCGCGCTCGACAGCCCAGGGCAAGGAACGCAAGGGCCTCATCGAAGGCGACACCCCGAAGCACGTGCGTCAGCTGCTGCGCGACAAGCAGCTCCTGCCGATCGAGATTCTGGAGGCCGCGCAGCGCGAGCAGAAGCAAAACCGCTCCCGCCGCCCTTTCATGCGCCGCGGCTTTCCTCGCTCGATCTGGCGCTGCTCACGCGCCAGCTCGCGACGCTGCTGCGCTCGGGGCTGCCGCTCGAGGAGACGCTGCAGGCGGTGGCCGAGCAGACCGAGAA
Source organism: uncultured Gammaproteobacteria bacterium (assembly GCA_963766915.1). GTDB lineage: Bacteria > Pseudomonadota > Gammaproteobacteria > Steroidobacterales > Steroidobacteraceae > Bog-1198. The sequence continues at coordinate 1,537 of CAVYCL010000020.1, read as the reverse complement.
GCCGCGCGTGCAGCGCATCATCCTGGGCGTACGCAGCAAGGTGGTCGAGGGCCATCCCCTCGCCGACGGGCTGCGGGACTTCCCGCAGGCCTTCCCGGAGATCTACCGCGCCACCGTGTCGGCCGGCGAGCAATCGGGCAAGCTCGATTCGGTGCTCGAGCGGCTCGCCGACTACACCGAATCGCGGCAGGTCATGGGCCAGCAGGTGAGCCACGCGCTGGTCTATCCGATCGTGCTGCTGGTGCTGTCCTTCGCCATCGTCTCCTTCCTGCTCGCCTACGTCGTGCCGCAGGTGGTCGCCGTGTTCGAGTCCGGCCACCAGGAGCTGCCCATGGCGACGCGCATTCTGATCGGCGCGAGCGATCTGGTGCGCCACTACTGGGTCTACGGCCTGATCGTCATCGGCGGCGTGCTGTGGGGATTTTCGCGGCTGGGTCAAGGCGACCGGAGGCGCGGCTCAAGGTGGACAGCTTCCTGCTGCGGCTGCCGCTCGCGGGCAAGCTCATCCGCGGCGTGAACACGGCGCGCTTCTCGCGCACCTTCAGCATTCTGACCGCGAGCGCCGTCCCGGTACTCGAGGCGCTGCGCATTTCGGCCGAGGTCGTGAACAACATGCCCATGCGAAACGCCGTCGAGGAGGCGGCGCTGCGGGTGCGCGAGGGCGCGCCGATCGGCAAGTCGCTCGCCGCACGCAAGCTCTTCCCGCCCATGATGATTCACCTGATCTGCGAGCGGCGAGAGCAGCGGCGAGCTCGAGAAGATGCTCGAGCGCGCCGCCAGAACCAGGAGCGCGAAATGGACGGCCTGCTCTCGACCCTGACCAACCTGCTGGGACCGTTCATGGTCGTGTTCATGGGCGCGGTGGTGATGTTCATCGTCATCGCGCTGCTCCTGCCGATTTTCCAGCTGAACGATCTGGTGAAATAGAACGGGCTGTAATGAAGCCGGATCGCGACAGAAACCGTGAGGTGTGCGCCAGGGTATTGCGCCAGAGCGCCTTTCCGTTTATAAACCGCGCGTGGTCGTTCCGAGGTCAACGGAACGCTTTTGAAGCATGAGTGAAAAACCCGAATCGGACGAGTTCGAGGAAGAGGACGCGGAGGACACGGCGCCCGGCGACGATGTGGACGTGGATCACATCATGCGCGACGTCGAGTCGCAGCGGCGGCGCGCGCCGAAGGGCGCCGAGCCCGCCTGGCGGCGGCTCGAGCGGGTCATGGAGGAGCGGCGCACCGCGGAGCTGCTCAGCGACTTCGACGATTACGAGATTTTCGACGCCGAGGGCGATCCGGACGGAAAACCCGTCCGCAAAAAACCGAAGCTCCGCTAGCTGCAGAGCCCGCCGACCGGCGCGGCCGCGCTGCAACAACTTGCGGCGCGTGGTAACGCAATGAACTTCGGCTGGATGAAGAACGATCCGGACATGGCAACGCTGCTCGACCATCCCGAGTTCATCTCGCTCACGTCCGAATAGCCGACCAAGAAGTCTGCCGCCGGGCTTAGTGGAAATCCCGCGATTCGAACACGAGCTCCCCTA
>CAVYCL010000019.1:0-384658 GCA_963766915.1 uncultured Gammaproteobacteria bacterium | reverse complement strand
TCCAGTTGATTGCAAAGATTGAGTGGGTCACACATGAAAAATGTGAATCGGAGCATTCCCGACTAACAGCGTCACATTGGCGCACTGTCCGACACAAGTCAGCACGTCACCGACGACTGCACTTCTGACCCCGAATCCCGCAAAGCACCTTATGGCCGTTGGCTGAGGATATAACATGCCGGGAGTATTGCAGCGGTCGGTGTTGCAACAACAGCTGGTAATGGATGCGTCGAGTCCGTTAACGTAAGTCTTTGAGCAATTGTTCATCGTGTTGGCCGTCTGGCATGCGCTGACAGGATCGCAGGATGAAAACGATGCATTCACCGCATCTACTGATGACTCCAAAATGACAACGCCGCAGTCTCCGTAACAAACATCGTAGCGTCCGTTGTAATATGAAAGATAACTGTAGCCTTGATAACACAGAATCGGCGTCGGTAAGTTCGTTCTGGTGGTGACGGAGCCACGTAACCAGGGTAGTTGCAGTTATCTGCACTATTACAACAACAAGTCGGTGTATTGCTGGTAGGGGTAAGATTGCTGAAAATATTTTTTAAAAATTGGATATTCATAAGAAATATGCATACTTGCATCCGTTGACTATTCCAAGATTGTTACAGACATCAAACGAATCACATGTAAAAACGGTTACACGTGCGAGTGAAGCACCCAGATATAACGTTGAATTCATACACTCGCCTGTGCATAACACAGATCCACCATTATTAACCTGGTTGTAAGCAACGCCAACGTAACACATTCGTTGTGGCTAAATGCAAACGCACTTGCACTAGCAAATGTAAAAAATTACCGATGGTGGAGTCGGAATGTCGTTACCGGGTGCATTACATCGATCCGTGTTACAGCAGCAACTCTTCAGTGAAGCGTCGGTACCGGCGATAACGGTGTCTCCACAGTTATTAATGACTCCAAAGCCTTGACACATGCTAACCGGATCGCACGTAGAGAAAGAGGCATTAACCGGTAATCCACCCATGCTTCCTGTTAAGCTCAGTGTTCCGCAATCACCGTAGCAAATATCAAAATGTCCCCTCGAAAAACCGATGGTGTTCATTGTCAAGCCTTCATAGCAGATGATCGGTGTTGGGCAGGCGGGCGGAGGTCCGGTTGGAGAGGTGTAATTGAGATTGTTGCAATTGTTGCCACCCTTGCAACAACAGCTGTACGTGTTCAGTTGTGGATTTGCAGTCAGATCCCTGAAATGAATCGACCGATTAATAATCATAGTTTTAGACTTACGTGCAAGTGCCAGAGATACCGAGACTATAGCAAATATCAATAGGATCGCAGGTGTATATCGTTAGCATTGTTAGACTTGCTCCAGCGAAAAAGGTAACATTTGCACATTCACCAATGCAAGCGACTGGACCACCGTTGACAATGCCGACTTGGTTCACCGAGACACCAACGTAACACATATTATTGGTCGGTTGTGGTGGAATAACGCTGTCGGGATTATTGCACAAATTCCAGTCGCAACAGCACTGACTGATATTTGTTCCACTAATAGGTGTTGATATTTGTCCACAACCCGCCATCGGTACTTGCAGTTGTCCACAAATGGAACTCGGATCGCAGGTGTAAATGGTTACATTAACATTTAACGTCGAGATTTGAGCCTGAACTCGTATCTGCCCACATACGCCGTAGCATATCGTCGGTTCGCCGATAACTGTTCCAGAAGTAAAACCGATGCCTTGATAACATATAATCGGATCGGGTACAATGGTGCTCGGAGCCGGCGTCGTAAATGCTGGATTAACATTGCAGTAATCGGAGTCGCAACAGCATCCGTTCAGTTCGATACTAGACAGAGCTCTAAAATAAAAACATTACATGAAGCAGTCCATTCCTACTTACGCGCATGCGTTCGTAATACCAAGTCTATTGCACAAATCCACCGGATCACAAGAGTAAATTACCATTGAACTCTGACCGAGCATTATTGTAATATTACCACATTGTCCCATACACTGCAGGCGATCACCAACTAGTGCGTTACTGATTTGTGGAAAGCCGAAACCGACAAAACACTGTACAGTAGGGGGCGGCGGTGATGGTTGAGGTTCAGGAGTGTTACAGCGGTCTTGTTTGCAGCAACAAGCTGAGACATTTGCTCCCGTGCCAACGATGGGCAGATTCGCACATCCGTTCACACCTTGTAGACCAAAATCTTTGCATACACCGATTGGATCGCAACTGTAGAAAGATACGTTCAATTGGCTACCGCCGACTAATCCAGCCACATTCATTGATCCACATTGTCCGTAACACACATCATAATGACCGAAAAGACCCACACTGCTGATATAGATTCCTTCGTAACAAAGCATAATCGGTGGTATTTCTGCAGGTGGTGTTGGCATTGGCAAGGCAACAGCCTTGTTACAATAATCACCATCAGCACAACAGCAACCTTGAATGGAACTGTTCATGGAGATGTCACTGAAAGAAAAACAATGTAGTCATGGAAATGCTGTATACCTGCACGATTGTTGCAAACCCAGACCGCGACAGACATCGAACGAATCACAAGTATAAACGTAAACCAACTGATTAGAGTCCCCAACAGTCATAGACATATTAGCACAAGCGCCATAGCAATCGACACCAGCACCCGTAGTATAATTGGTTGTTCCTGGAATCCAAACGCCGACGTAGCATTTTCGATTCGGTGAAAACGTCGGAGGCGGATTAACCGGATTATTGCAGTTATCGCGAAAGCAACAGCACATTGTCACATTGCTGCTGATACCGGAAATGTTAATCGGAGCGCAGCTTTCGTGTAAGTTGGCGGTATCACAAACCGAAACCGGATCACAGGTGTAGAATGCAACTTTCACTTGCATATTTCCAATCATACTCATCGCAGTGTAACTGGCACATTCACCATAGCATATTTGGTCACTATCTCCATAGATTGTATCATTGATCGAAAAGCCTTGGAAACAAGAACGTGGCGTTGGCGGATTGGGATCTCTCGTCGGAAGTTGGATACCACTGCCAATGTTACAACTGTCCGTTGCACCACAGCAACACGCATAGATGGCTCCATCCAATGCGGATTCACTGCAGCCGATACCTGCGCCGATAGCATCACACAATCGCAAAGTATCGCAAGTGTATAATACCAAATGACCAGTAGCACCAATGGTAATCGTAACATTCGCACAGAGACCAGGTTGTGGGCATTTCAGGATACCACCATTCATCGTCGCACCAATGCGATAGCCGACGAAGCATTCCAGATCCGGTTTCACTGGGGGTGCTATCGGTGCCGGACTGTTGCATCCCTTCATTTCGCAACAACACCCCCGGACGGCGGCAGCACCTAATGACGGCAGATCGAGATCTTGACAGCGATCATGTATACCGAGACTGTCACAGATGGAAATAGCATCGCACATAAATAGAGTAGTATTCAGGGGCGCTCCATTCGTGTCTGCCATTAGAGTAAAGTTGGCGCAGTTTCCTTCACAGTGTGCATTGTTTCCGACGAGTCCGGAGATCGAGGTATAGAATCCTTCATAGCAGACAATAGCGGAATGCGGCGCACTTGAGGGACCAGCAGTTGGAACTGGCGTACCGCCGTAATTACATGCGTCCGTTGCTCCGCAGCAGCATGTTACCATTGACCCGTTTCCGAAACCGTCCTGGCATGTATTGAATTGCAGACCTAGAGCATAGCAGAAGTCCAACGGATCGCAGGAATAGAAGTTGACAGGAATGCGGCTATCACCATATAACAGGGTTACATTAGCACACAAGCCGAAACATGGTAACGTGTCTCCAATCGCAAAATCTGTTCCGCTAATTGAAATTCCGGCAAAACATTGCAATGCCGGCTTAGCAGTTGCTGGATATACAATTGGAATATCCGAGCCGTAATCATTGCATTGCTCCGACGCCTCGAGCGCCTTTTGACTGACGCACGTGATGCCGAGCCCCGCGGGCAGCATCAACCCCTTCTGTGAGCCGCTGACGCACACGTCCACGCCCCACTCATCCATGCGAAAGTCGATGCTCGCGAGCGCACTCACCGAGTCGACGAAGAGCAGCGCCGGATGCTTGGCGCTGTCCAGCGCCTGGCGCACGGCCGCGACGTCGCTCGTCACGCCGGTCGCGGTCTCGTTCTGGCAGACGAGGACCGCCTTGATCTTGTGCTGCGGGTCCGCGCTGAGCGAGGCGAGATAGCGCTCGACCGGTGCGCCTTCGCCCCACGGCGTCTCGAGAATCTCGACTTCGTAGCCGAGGCGCTGGCACATGTCGATCCACAAATGGCTGAACTGGCCGAAGCGCGAGGCGAGCACCTTGTCGCCGGGATTCAGGCAGTTGGTCAGCGCCGCTTCCCAGCACCCGGTTCCCGAGGAGGGGAAAATGAAGGGCGTGCCGGTGGTGGTCTTGAAAATAGGCTTAAGGCCGGCGAGGCAGGCACGCGCCAGCTCGGGGAAGATCGGTGAGCGATGATCTTCCATGGAGACCATCATGGCGCGGGTGACCCGCTCGGGCACGTTGGTGGGCCCGGGCACGAACAAAAAATTACGACCAGCAGCCATGCAAGCTCCTTCGCCTAAAGGCGTATTTGCGGACATTTTACCGGCGCCCAGGGTGCTCGGTTTTACCCGATTCTAGCCCGGCGTTCCCGGCTAACAGATATGAGATATCATGCCTAACCGCGGTATATTGCAGTGCAGCATAAAAGGTTGAGTAGTTCCGCAGCGAGCCCTTCAGGGTGCGCGCGCCAAGTCGGTCGCTGACGCGCTAGAGTGGGTCGCTTCGGACGCTTGATCTCGGGCGTGCGCCCACGATAATTGCGGCGCCAGCCGGCGCTCAAGGCAAGTGCCGCTTGGCGTTGCAGACGCCACTCATCGATCGTCAAGGGGAGATAACGTGCGTTCCGATATCGAGATTGCGCAAGCCGCAAAAATGAAGCCGATCGGCGAGATTGCCGCGAAGCTCGGCATTCCCGCATCGAGCGTGGAGAACTATGGCCACTACAAGGCCAAGATCTCCCTCGATTACATCGAGAGTCTCAAAGACAAGCCGGACGGCAAGCTCATCCTGGTGACGGCATTGAGTCCGACCCCCGCGGGCGAGGGCAAGACCACGACCACCGTGGGCTTGGGCGATGCGCTCAACAAGATCGGCAAAAAGGCGGTGATCTGTCTGCGCGAGCCGAGCCTCGGGCCGGTATTCGGCATGAAGGGCGGCGCCGCCGGCGGCGGCATGGCGCAGGTCGTGCCGATGGAGGACATCAACCTGCACTTCACCGGTGACTTCGGCGCCATCGGCCTTGCGCACAATCTGCTCTCGGCGTTGATCGACAATCACATCCATCACGGCAATGAGCTCGGCTTCGATGTGCGCCGCATCGCGTGGAAGCGCGTCGTGGACATGAACGACCGAGCGCTGCGCGATATCACCGTCGGCCTCGGCGGCCCGGCGAACGGTTTTCCGCGTCAGGACGGGTTCGACATCGTGGTGGCTTCGGAAGTGATGGCGATCTTCTGCCTCGCGCGTAGTCTCACCGATCTCAAGCAGCGGCTCGGCAACATCGTCATCGGCTACCGCCGCGATTTGAGTCCCATCCGCGCCCGCGATCTCAATGCGCAGGGAGCGATGACGGTGCTGCTCAAGGAAGCGCTCAAGCCGAATCTGGTGCAGACCCTCGAGAACAACCCCGCCTTCATCCACGGCGGCCCGTTCGCGAACATTGCGCACGGCTGCAACTCGGTGCTTGCCACCACCACCGCGCTCAAGCTCGCGGACTACGTGGTGACCGAGGCCGGCTTCGGCGCCGACTTGGGCGCCGAGAAGTTCATCGACATCAAATGCCGCAAGTCGGGACTGCGTCCCGCGGCGGTCGTGCTGGTCGCGACCATCCGCGCGCTCAAGTACCACGGCGGCGCCGACTTGAAGCAGATCAATGCGGAGAATCTCGGCGCGCTCGAGAAGGGCATCGCGAACCTCGAGCGCCACGTGAACAACGTGCGCAACCACTATGGGCTCCCCTGCATCGTCTCGGTGAATCATTTCACGGCGGACACGGCAGCGGAGCACGAGCTCCTTGCCAAGACCATGAAGAAGCTCGATGTTCCTTTGGTGCTGGCCCGGCACTGGGCCGAGGGCGGTGCGGGAGCTGCGGACGTCGCGCGCAAAGTGGTGGAGATCATCGATCAGGGCAAGTCGGAGTTCCGTTTCGTCTACGACGAGAAGCAGACGCTCTGGGAGAAAATCAAGACCGTTGCCACGAAGATCTACGGTGCCGCCGACATCTCCGCGGACTCGAAGATCAAGCAACAGATCGAGAAGCTGCAGGCGGACGGCTACGGGCACTATCCGGTGTGCATCGCCAAGACGCAGTATTCCTTCTCCACCGATCCGGGCGCGCGCGGCGCGCCGAGCGGTCACACCGTCAACGTGCGCGAGGTGCGCCTCGCGGCGGGTGCGGAATTCATCGTCGTGGTCTGCGGCGACGTGATGACCATGCCCGGATTGCCCAAGGTGCCGTCCGCGGACAAGATCGACATCGACGCGCAGGGCCGCGTGGTGGGCCTCTTCTAGACGGTCAACACCATCTTGCCGATGTGCTGCGAGCTCTCCATCATCCGGTGGGCCTCGCAGGCCTCGGCGAGCGGGAACGTGGCATGAATGATCGGGCGGACGCGCTTGTCCTCGAGCAGCGGCCAGACATAGCGCCGCACGCCCTCGGCGACCAGCGCCTTTTGCGCCACGCTCCGTATGCGCAGCGTCGAGCCCGTGATGGTGAGGCGCTTGCTCATGACCGTACCGAGATTGAGCTCCGTGCGCGCGCCGCCCATCAGCGAAATCACCACCAGACGTCCCTCGAGAGCTAGGCATTCAACATTGCGTGCGAAGTAGCTGGCGGCGATCATGTCGAGAATCACATCCACACCCCGGCCGTCGGTCTCCCTGCGCACCACCTCGACAAAATCCTCGGTCTTGTAGTCGATTCCGCGCGCGGCGCCTAACTGTTCGCAGGCGCGCACCTTGTCCGCAGATCCCGCGGTGGTGAACACCCGGGCGCCGCGCGCGGCGGCCAGCTGAATGGCCGTGGTGCCGATGCCGCTGCTGCCGCCATGAATCAGCACGGCATCGCCTGCCTTGCAGCCGCCGCGGTCGAACAGATTGGTCCAGACGGTGAAGAAGGTTTCAGGAACCGCTGCCGCCTCGATCAGAGTCAAGGATTGAGGCACCGGCAGGCAGAGGGGAGCGGCGGCCACTGCATATTCGGCGTATCCGCCGCCGGGCAACAGCGCCGTCACCTGCTCGCCGAGCGCGACGCTCGAGACTTTCGCGCCGAGAGCCACCACTTCGCCGGCAATTTCCAAACCCGGGATATCGGAGGCACCCGGCGGCGGCGGATATTTCCCCTGCCGCTGCATGATGTCCGGTCGATTGACGCCGGCGGCGGCAACGCGCACCAGCACTTCGCCCTCCGCCGGCCTCGGCGTGGGTCGGCGCGCCGGCTTGAGTTGTTCCGGGCCGCCGGGCGCGGCAATTTCGATCACGGTCATCTGCTCGGGGATATTCGCCATGTAGCGATGCTACACGAATCAAGCGGCGGTTTCGGATGCGCCCGCCGCGGTCGCGGAGCCCGCCGTCATCGGGCATGATGGTCGAACCCTAAGTGCAGGCCGCTCTTATGACAACCCTTTACGTCACTCATGCCGATTGCCTGCGCCACGAAATGGGCGCGGGACACCCGGAGAATCCAGAGCGCCTGAATTCCGTCAATGAACATATGCGCAGCTCCGGACTGCTCGAGCAGTTACACCGCCTGGAGGCGCCGTTGGCGGAGCCGCGCGACCTCAAGCGCGTGCACAACGGCGCCTACGTCGATCGCATCTTCGAGAGCGCGCCCGAGGAGGGTTACACGCAGCTCGACCCCGATACCGCGATGAATCCCTACAGCCTCGCCGCGGCGCGTCGCGCTGCGGGGGCAGGCGTGCTGGCGGTCGATGAGCTCATGGCGGGCCGCGCACAGAATGCTTTTTGTGCGGTGCGCCCCTGCGGCCACCACGCGACGCCGGCGCGTCCCATGGGATTTTGCATCTTCAACAACGTCGGCGTGGCGGCCGCCTACGCGCTCGAGGTCAAGGGTCTTAAGCGGGTGGCCATCGTCGACTTCGACGTGCACCACGGCAATGGGACCGAGGACATGTTCAGTGCACCGGCGTGGCAAAGCCGCGTCGTCATGGCGAGCTTCTTCCAGCATCCGTTCTATCCCGGCAGCGGCACCGATGATCCCGCGCCCAACATGTTCAACGTGCCGCTCGCCGCCGGGCGCCGACGGAACCGCGGCGCGGCGTGCGCTCGAGCAGCATTGGTTGCCTGCGCTCGATGAATTCAAGCCGCAAATGCTGCTCATCTCCGCGGGCTTCGATGCGCATCGCGAGGACCTGTTGGGTGGGCTCGCGCTGGTCGAGGACGACTACGCGTGGATGACGGACGAGCTCATGAAAATCGCCGCGCGGCATGCCGAGGGGCGCATCGTCTCGATGCTCGAGGGCGGCTACAACCTCTCTGCCTTGGGACGCAGCGCCGTGGCGCACGTCAAGACGCTCGCGACCCACTGACGGCCGGCCGGCGGCGCCTCTCCCGCCGCGACGCTAGCCGGCGTCGCCGCCCGGAGCCTCGCACGGACGCGCCGCCGGATCCTGTGCGGCGAGCTCGCGCAACGCATCGCGCGACAGCTCGTCGAGCCCGGCGCCATGCTGCTCCTGCTCGTAGTCCAAGAGCTTCTGGCGCATGCGCGGCGTCCAGAATCTCGCGATGTGATTGGCGATGCCGGTGATGGCGTCTTTGCGTTCGGGCTCGGAGCGGAAGAAATTGGCGATGTCGTTCGCCATCTTCGCCAAATGCTCACCGCTCCCGTGCGCCGCCGTGCTCAAAGCGACAGCCTACTTGCCCGCGACGGCCGAATCGGCCGCGGCGTGCTTCAACAGGGATTCCTGAGTCTCGGAGAACTCTCGAAATCGCTTCTGCCACTCGGAAGGTTGGCTGACGCGGGTCGCTTGCACCGCAGTGACCTTATACTCGGGACAGTTCGTGGCCCAGTCGGAATTGTCGGTCGTGATCACGTTCGCCCCCGACTCGGGGAAATGGAACGTGGTGTAGACCACGCCCGGCTGCACCCGCTCGCTGACCCGCGCGCGCAGCACCGTATCTCCGGCGCGGCTCGCGACGCCCACCCAGTCCCCGTCCGCGATGCCACGCTCCTCGGCGTCGTGCGGATGGATCTCGAGGCGATCCTCGTCGTGCCAGCGGTTGTTCTCGGTACGCCGCGTCTGCGCACCGACGTTGTACTGGCTCAAGATGCGTCCGGTGGTGAGGATGAGCGGGTACTTCGCATTCACCTTCTCGGCGGTCGGCACATATTCCGTCAGCAGGAATTTTCCCTTGCCGCGGACGAACTGACCGATGTGCATGGTCGGCGTGCCTTCCGGATGCTGCTCGTTGCACGGCCATTGGATGCTCTCGAGCTCGTCGATCCGCTGATAGCTCACGCCGGTGAAGGTGGGCGTCAGCCGTGCGATCTCGTCCATGATCTGCGACGGATGCTCGTAGTTCATGGGGTAGCCCAGGGCATTCGACAAAAGCTGCGTGATCTCCCAGTCGGCGTAGCCGGCTTTCGGCCGCATGACCTTGCGAACGCGCGAGATGCGCCGCTCGGCATTCGTGAACGTGCCGTCCTTCTCGAGAAACGAGGAGCCGGGCAGGAACACGTGTGCGAACTTCGCCGACTCGTTCAAGAACAAGTCCTGCACGATGATGCATTCCATCGCGGTGAGCGCCGCCGTCACGTGCTGCGTGTTCGGATCGGACTGCGCGATGTCCTCACCCTCGATGTACAAGCCCTTGAAGTCGCCGTCGAGCGCCGCCTCGAACATGTTCGGAATGCGCAAGCCGGGCTCGCTATGCAAGCTCACGCCCCACGCGCCCTCGAACAGCGCGCGGGTCTTGTCGTCGGACACGTGGCGATAGCCCGGGAACTCGTGCGGGAACGATCCCATGTCGCAGGAGCCCTGCACGTTGTTCTGTCCGCGCAAAGGATTTACGCCGACGCCCTCGCGACCGACGTTGCCCGTGGCCATGGCGAGGTTCGCAATGCCCATCACCATGGTCGAGCCCTGGCTGTGCTCGGTCACGCCGAGACCGTAGTAAATCGCGCCGTTGCCCGCCGTCGCGTACAGGCGCGCCGCCTCGCGCACTTCGCTCGCCGGCACACCGGTGATTTCCTGCATCGCTTCCGGCGAGTTCTTCTCGAGGGAGACGAAGTTGCGCCATTTCTCGAAGGAGTCGACTTCACAGCGCTCGCGCACGAAGTCCTCTTTGACGAGCCCCTCCGTCACGATGACGTGGGCGAGTGCATTGATCAGCGCGACATTGGTGCCGGGCCGGAGCTTCAAATGATGCTGCGCCTGAATATGAGGGGTTCGCACGAGGTCGATGGTGCGCGGATCCGCGACGATGAGTTTCGCGCCCTGACGCAGGCGGCGCTTCATCTGCGAGGCGAACACCGGATGGCCGTCGGTCGGATTCGCACCGATCACGAAAATCACGTCCGCCTGCATCACCGAGTCGAAGTTCTGGGTGCCGGCAGACTCGCCGAGCGTGTTTTTCAACCCATAGCCCGTGGGCGAGTGGCAGACGCGGGCGCAGGTGTCGACGTTGTTGTTGCCGAAGCCCGCTCGAATGAGCTTCTGTACGAGGTAGGTCTCCTCGTTCGTGCAGCGCGAGGAGGTGATGCCGCCGACGGAGTTGCGGCCGTACTTCGCCTGAATGCGCTTCATCTCGGAAGCGGCATAGGAGATCGCCTCCTCCCAGGACACCTCGCGCCAGGGATCGGCGATCTGCTTGCGGATCATCGGTTTCAAGATGCGGTCGGAATGGGTCGCATAACCGATGGCGAACCGTCCCTTGACGCAGGAGTGACCATGATTGGCATGGCCGTCGAGATTCGGCACCATGCGCACGACTTCCTCGCCCTGCATCTCGGCACGGAATGAGCAGCCCACGCCGCAGTAGGCGCAGGTGGTGGTGACGCTGTGCTCCGCCTGGCCCTTCTCGATGAGGGACTTCTCCGACAATGTCGCGGTGGGGCAGGCCTGCACGCAGGCGCCGCAGGACACGCACTCGGAGTCCATGAAGGACTCGTCCTGGCTTGCGGCCACCTTGGAGTCGAAGCCGCGTCCCTGAATGGTGAGCGCGAGCGTTCCTTGCTGCTCGTCGCAGGCGCGTACGCAGCGCGAACAGACGATGCACTTGCTCGCGTCGAACGTGAAATACGGATTCGACTCGTCTTTCTTCGAGTCCAGGTGATTCTCGCCCTCGTAGCCGTAGCGCACCTCGCGCAAGCCCACGGTGCCGGCCATGTCCTGCAGCTCGCAATGACCGTTTGCGGGACAGGTGAGGCAATCGAGCGGATGGTCCGAGATGTACAGCTCCATCACGCCGCGGCGGATGTCGGCGAGCTGCTTGTTCTGGGTGTGCACGACCATGCCTTGCGCGACCGGCGTGGTGCACGAGGCGGGCAAGCCCTTCATGCCGTCGATCTGCACCAGGCACATGCGGCAGGAGCCGAACGCTTCGAGCTGTTCGGTGGCGCAAAGCTTCGGAATCTTCACGTCGGAGAGCGCCGCCGCACGCATGACGGAGGTGCCTTCGGGCACCGTGACCTCGCGGCCATCGATGCTCAAGGTGACGAGCTTCTCGCTCGTCCGCTCCGGCGTGCCGTAATCGTGCTCGACAATGGATAACATCAGGGCAACCTCGCTAGCAATCAAGGTTCAGGCCGAGGCCTGAGCGCTCTTCGTTTTGACAAAATCTTCTGGAAAATGGTTCAAGCACGAGATCACCGGGTAGGGCGTAAGGCCCCCCAGGGCACACAGCGATCCGTAGGTCATGGTCTCACACAGATCGCGGAGCAGCACCTCTTGCGCGGCCGCGTTCTCGCCGCCGACCAGCCGGTCGATGACTTCCACGCCCCGCGTCGAGCCGATTCGGCAGGGTGTGCACTTGCCGCAGGATTCGACGGCGCAGAACTCCATGGCGTAGCGCGCTTGCGCGGCCATGTCCGCGGTGTCGTCGAATACCACGATGCCGCCGTGGCCGAGCATCGCCTTGATGGCGGCGAACGCCTCGTAATCGAGCGGCGTATCGAACTGCGACTCGGGCATGTATGCCCCCAGCGGGCCGCCGACTTGGACCGCGCGGATGGGACGGCCGCTCAGCGTGCCGCCGCCGTAGTCGTAGAGAATCTCGCGCAAGCTCACGCCGAAGGCGACTTCGATGAGACCCCCGTGCTTGACGTTGCCCGCGAGCTGTAACGGCAGCGTGCCGCGCGAGCGGCCGACGCCGAAGTCCTTATAAAAGTCTGCGCCGCGGTCGAGAATGACGGGGACCGAGGCAAAGGTGATCACGTTGTTGATGACGGTCGGCTTGCCGAAGAGTCCCGCAAGCGCCGGCAACGGCGGCTTGAAGCGCACTTGTCCGCGCTTGCCCTCGAGCGATTCGAGGAGCGAGGTCTCCTCTCCGCAAATGTATGCGCCGGCGCCCATGCGCACTTCGAGATCGAAGCGTCGACCGCTGCCCTTAACGTCGGCGCCCAGGTAGTTTGCCGCGTACGCGGCGCCGATGGCGGCCTCGAGCGCGTCCCTGGCGTCCGGATATTCCCAGCGCAGATAGATGTAGCCGCGCTCCGCGCCCGTTGCGAGGCCCGCGATGGTCATGCCCTCGATGAGCACGAACGGATCGCCCTCCATGACCATGCGGTCGGAGAACGTCCCCGAATCGCCTTCGTCGGCATTGCAGACAATGTATTTTTGGGCTCCCGGGGCACCGAGCACCGTCTTCCATTTGATGCCCGCGGGGAAGGCGGCGCCGCCTCGGCCGCGAAGTCCCGAGGCGGTGACCTGCTCGACGATTTGCGCGGGCGCCAGGGCGAGCGCCGCACTTAAGCCGCGATATCCATCGTGAGCGAGATAATCCTCGAGCGACCTCGGGTCGGTGATGCCGACGCGGGCGAAGGTGAGCCGCTGCTGCCGCTTGAAATAGGGAATCTCTTCGGTCGGGCCATGGCCCAGGGGATGTTCCGGCACTCGACCGTCCGCCGCCTGGAGGGCGTCGAGCAGGCTTGCAGCATCTCGCGCCTGCACCGGCCCGTAGGCGTGGCGCCGGCCGGCTATCTCGAGCTCGACCAAGGGCTCGAGCCACAGAAGGCCCCGCGAGCCGTTGCGAATGAGCTCGATGTCGATGCCGCGGCGAGCCGCCTCCGTCGTGATCGCGGTCGCAGCCGCATCCGCTCCCACGGAGCGTGCCGCCGCGTCGCGGGGCACGTACACTTTAAGCGCGCTCATGGCACCTCCGAGCGGAGCGACTGCATGAGCTCGTCGAAGCGCTCGGGCGAGACCCTGCCCTGTAACTCCTCATCGATCATGACAGCGGGTCCCAAGGCACAATTCCCGAGGCAATAGACCGGCTCGAGCGTCACCGCGCGGTCCGCGCTCGTGCCGTGAAAATCGATCCCGAGGCTCCGCTTGGCATGCTGCTCGAGCGCCACGGCGCCGAGCGATTGGCACGCCTCGGCGCGGCACAGGTGCACGATGTGCCGGCCGCCGCGCTGGGTGCGGAAGTAATGATAGAAAGTGACCACGCCATGAACTTCCGCCCGCGACAAGTTCAGTTGATTCGCGATCAGACTCACCGCGTCCGCCGGCACGAACCCGATCGCGTCCTGAACCGCGTGCAGAATCGGCAGCAGGGCGCCCGGTTTGTCCTTGCCTTCCGCGCAGGCACGCAGCACAGCCGCCTGTTCCTCGCTGCTCAGCGAGGAGGCCCGTTCGACTTTAATGGGGATCACACGTCGCGGGTCTTTAGCCATGCCGTACCCGGGTCGGTTCGAGACTCATCATAGGTGAGATATATTAAGCCCAAACAGGGTCTTCGGCCCGTTAGCGTGCGCACAGAACGGGCCCGAATGCGACAGGCGGGGCGTGCGCGACCCGCATAGGAACCCTGCTGCATAACTTGAGCGGTTCGTCATGCCGGACGCGCGCTGCGCGTATAAGATAGGTGTACCTTAGCCGGCAGCGGTTTTGGGAAAATGGTCGATGCCGATTTCGCTCATGCGCGCAGGCTCTGAACCATGCAACACGATCGAGTTCGACAGCCGTACTCATTGCTCGCTTGGGGCACCGCCGCCTTGGCGGGCGCGCTGCTCCTCCTCGATCCGCAGACGGCGCCCGGAACGGTGCAGGCCCTGCCGCCTCCCGCGAGCGCACAGCCGGCGCCCGTCTCCGCCGAGGCGATCGAAAATCTAGCCGATATCATGGTCGAAGCGCCGGAGCCGCGCTACGTGTCGCCGACCATGCGCGATCAGATCGGGCGCATCTGGGCGCCTGTGCGAATCAACGGACGCGGTCCTTTCCGTCTGGTCCTCGATACCGGCGCGAGCAGCTCCGGGGTGACGGCCATGGTGGCTCTCGCCTTGGGTCTTTCGACCGCCGATTCACCGCCCGTCTTGCTGCGTGGCGTGACGGGGGAGGCGACGGTCCCCACCATCCGCGTCGACACCTTGAGCGTGGGCGATCTCGCGGTCGACTCACCGCTCCTGCCCATCGTACCGGACGCATTGGGAGGCGCGCAGGGTGTGCTGGGCTCTGAGGGACTGAAGAACAAGCGCATCTTCATCGACTTCCATCACGACAAGATTGTGATCACCTACTCGCGCGGTGAGCGCGCGCCGCGCGACTACGCCACCGTGCCGTTCCACTTGGTTCACGGCGAGCTCATCGTCATCGATGCGCGGGTGGGACCGGTGCGCACGCATGCGGTCCTCGATACGGGCGGCCAGAGCACCATCGGCAACTTGGCGCTTCGCAAGGCGCTGAATGAGTCGGGCGGTTTCTTTTATTACGGCAGGCCCGACAGCATCATCGGCGCAACCCTCGAGGAGCAGCGCGGCGAGCTCATCAACGTGCCCCCGATCACCATGGGGCCGATCCTCATGCGTGATTCGGGTGTGACCTTCGCAGATACCTATATTTTCAAGCATTGGAAGATGCAGAACGAGCCGGCCCTGATGATCGGCATGGACGTGCTCGGCACACTGGACGCGCTCATCATCGATTACAAGCGCAAGGAGCTGCAGATCCTCCCGACCCGCGGCTAGAATGGGGCAATGGGTATATAACGGGGGCTGAACAGTGAACAAACCGGTGATCGGGATCGCGGCCGTCGTGCTGGTCGTGGGCATTGGCATTGCGTACTACTTCCACGGCCGCAGCACCCTGCCTCCCTCGGAGCCGATTGCAATCACCTCGCCGCCCGCAGCCGGCAGCGAGCCTGCCATCGAGCACCCCGTGCCGAGCTCCGCCGGCACGCAAACCGCCCCGTTGCCCCCCTTGAATGACAGCGACCCCGCGATCAAAGAGGGGCTCAGCACCTTGATCGGCGCCAATGCCATGCAATATATCGTGCCCGAGGATATCGTCCGGCACGTCGTGGTCACCATCGACAACCTGCCTCGGCAGAAAGCACCCGCCGCCAAACGTCCGACGGTGGCGGTGCCGGGCGCATTCTTGGCCGATGGCGATGAGCTGCACGCGACGCTCGATCCGAAAAATTACGGACGCTACGATCCGATGGTGAATGTCGTTCGCCAGCTCGACATGCAGCGGGTGGCGACTACGTATTTCCACTTCTATCCGCTGTTCCAGGGCGCCTACCAGAACCTGGGCTATCCGAACGGTTATTTCAACGATCGGCTGGTACAAGTGATCGACTCGTTGCTGGCGACGCCGCAGCCGAGCGGTCCCATCGAGCTCACCCGGCCGAACGTGTTGTATACCTTCGCCGATCCGGACCTCGAGGCGTTGCCCGCCGGCCAAAAGCTGCTGCTGCGCATGGGCCCGGACAATGCGGCGGTCGTCAAAGGAAAGCTCAAGGAGCTGCGCGCCATCATCACGGCAGCGCCGCCCAAACACTGATCGCAAGAAATTAGACAATAGGGGGAACGGATGAACAATACGACAGCGGTGGCGGGCGTGCCGGCGGGCGAGGTTGCCGCGCCCAATCAATGGCTGGTGATCGGGGCGTCCTCGCTCGGCACCGTGTTCGAGTGGTACGACTTCTACATCTACGGATTGCTCGCGACCATCCTCACGACGCAGTTCTTCTCGGGCGTGAACGAAGTCACGGGTTTCATCTTCGCCCTGGCCACCTTCGCGGCGGGGTTCGCGGTGCGACCTTTCGGCGCGCTGGTGTTCGGGCGGCTCGGCGATCTGGTCGGCCGCAAGCACACCTTCCTGATCACCATGAGCATCATGGGCGGCGCGACCTTCCTGGTCGGCTTGCTGCCGAGCTACGCGACCGCCGGGCTGTTCGCGCCCATCGCGCTCGTGGCGCTGCGCTGCTGCAGGGGCTGGCGCTCGGCGGCGAGTATGGCGGCGCGGCGACCTATGTGGCGGAGCATGCCCCGCCGGGCAAGCGCGGCCTTTACACGAGCTGGATCCAGACCACGGCCACGCTCGGCTTGTTCGCGGCACTGCTCGTGGTCATCGGCACGCGCACCGGCATGGGCGAGGATGCCTTCAAGGCGTGGGGCTGGCGCATCCCGTTCCTGGCCTCGCTCCTGCTCTTGATCGTCTCGCTGTGGATCCGCATGAAGCTCGACGAGAGCCCCGTATTTTCGAGCATGAAGCGAGCGGGCACCACGTCCAAGGCGCCGCTCGCGGAAGCGTTCGGCCGCTGGAGCAATCTGCGAGATCGTGCTTGATCGCGCTGCTGGGGGCGGTGATGGGACAGGCGGTCGTGTGGTACACGGGACAGTTCTATGCGCTGTTTTTCCTGGAGCGCATGCTGCGCGTCGACGGCGCCACCACCAACATCCTGACGGCCATCGCGCTCGCGCTCGCGACGCCCGGGTTCATCTTCTTCGGCTGGCTGTCCGATCGGATCGGCCGCAAGCCCATCATCCTCGCCGGCTGCTTGCTCGCCGCGCTCACGTATTTCCCGCTGTTCCACGCGCTCACCCTCTACGCGAATCCGGCGCTGTCCGCGGCGCAGGCCACGGCGCCGGTGACGCGTGATCGCCGATCCGGCGCAGTGCTCGCTTCAGTTCGATCCGGTCGGCAAGAACAAATTCGACTCGACCTCCTGCGACATCGCCAAGAGTTTCCTCGCCAAGGCGGGCGTCTCCTACCAGCGCGTCGACGCGCCGGCCGGAACCGTCGCGCAGATCAAGGCCGGCGAGACCACGTTGACCGCGCCCGGATCCGCGCCAGGTGACGCGGCGCGGAGCGCAAGGCGGCGATTGCGGAGTTTCAAGCGCGGCGAAAAAGGCGCTGACGGCCGTCGGCTATCCCGACAAGGCCGATCCGGCGAGCATCAACAAGCCGATGGTGGTGCTGATCCTGTTCGTGCTGGTGCTGTACGTGACCATGGTGTACGGGCCGATCGCGGCGCTGCTGGTCGAGCTGTTTCCGGCGCGCATCCGCTACAGCGCGATGTCGCTGCCGTATCACATCGGCAACGGCTGGTTCGGCGGATTCCTGCCGACCACCGCGTTCGCCATGGTGGCGGCGACCGGCGATATCTACTACGGACTGTGGTATCCCATCGTGGTGGCCGGCCTGACCGTGGTCGTGGGGCTGTTCTTCCTGCCGGAGACGTTCAAGCGCCCGATCAGCGAGTGAGAAGCGGATAACAGTACGGGGCGCGGAATGGGGTAAGAATGGCGGCGTGAAGCTCGAGAGCGGTCGTTACATTTGCTTCACGGAGCTGGCTCTGTAACGAAGCGTGACGTTATATGCCCAAGGAACGGCATCGTTCAGGCGACGCCGACGGTCAAAACCATTCTAAAGGACAGTCACATGTCGAAACTGGGAAACATTCAAGGAGACCCTCGCGGGTCGCTACAGCTTTCGTACGCATCGGTCGCGGCCGTGAGCCTGCTCGCCGGCTGCGTGGCCACCGTGCGGGTGCCTCCGCCGGCCGTTTATGTGCCGCCACCGCCGCCGCCGCCGCTCCGCCTCGATCGAGGTCGGAGCACCGGCCGTTGCGGTCGAGGTGCAGGCCACCGAGCCGCCGCCGCCGTTGCCTGAGTACCAGCAGCCGCCGTGCCCCGAGGACGGATTCCTGTGGACGCCCGGATACTGGGCCTTCTCGACCGGCGGCTATTACTGGATTCCCGGGACCTGGGTCGCTCCGCCGGCGGTGGGCGTGTTGTGGACGCCCGGATACTGGGGATTCGTCGGCGGTGTCTACCGCTTCAACGCCGGGTACTGGGGTCCGCACGTCGGATTCTACGGCGGCGTCAACTACGGGTTCGGCTACGGCGGCGTCGGCTTCGGCGGCGGCGTCTGGGCCGGCGGACACTTCTCGCTACAACACGGCGGTCGTGAACGTGAACACGACGGTGATTCATAACACCTACGTGAACAAGACCGTCATCAACAACATCACCATCAACAACGCCACCGTCAACCGCACGAGCTACAACGGTCCGGGCGGTGTGGCCGCGCAGCCGACGCCCGCCGAGCGGGCTGCCGCTGCCGAGCCGCATACGCCGCCGACGACCGCACAGACCCAGCATGTGCATGAAGCGCTGCGCAACCCGCAGCTCTCGGCCAAGGCGAACGGCGGACATCCCGCCATTGCGGCCACCGCGCGTCCTGCCGCGTTCAGCGGGCCGGGCGTCGTGGGTGCGAAAGGCGCACCGCCGCTCAAGCCCGTGACGCCTCCCGCGCATACCCCGCCCGTGAATGCGGCGCACCCGACGGAGCCGCAGCACGAGGAAACGCGGCCGACTCCGCCGACCAACGCGAATGCGGGGCACCCAGCGGCGCCGGCAACGCACCCGACGTATGCGGCTCATCCGGCGCCGACGCCGACGCATTCGGCTTCAGCGCCGGCGAAGCCGGCCGCCGAAAGCGGCTCCGAAACCCGCGTCGAAGCCGAAGCCCGAAGAAAGGAACGAGAAGTAATCGAGTCCTCGAGCTCTGCGTCGCGCCCGAGCCGGCTACCTTGCCGGCCCGGGCGCGGCCTTTACCAGCGGCAGCTCCACGAAGCTCGCGAGCGAGCCCGCGCCGTCGAATATCTTGATCGTGGCCTTCTGATAGTCCGCCGGCTTCGCGAAGAAAATGTTCGCGACGTAGGACTGCGGATTGCGGTCGTAGAGAGGAAACCAGCTCGACTGCACCTGCACCATCACCCGGTGTCCGGGCAGGAACACGTGATTGGCGGTCGGCAAGGCAAAGCGGAACACCTCGCTCTTCCCCGCCGGAATGGGCTTCGGATCGCTGAAGGAGTCGCGATACCGTCCGCGCAGGATATCGGCGGAGATCATGAGCTGATAGCCGCCCATCTTCGGGTCGCGCCCGACCTCGTCCGGATACACATCGATCAGCTTCACGACGAAATCGCCATCGGTGCCGGTGGTCGAAGCCACCAGATTCGCGATCGGCTCGCCGCTGATTTTCATCGGCTGCTCGAGCACCGGGGTCATGAAGCTCAACACATCGGTGCGCGCCGCCGCGTCGCGCTGATCGCTCACCAGCCAGGTCTGCCAGTTCGACTCGCCGTCGTCTTCGATGTGAATCGGTCGCGGCAGGTAAGGCACCGGCTTCGCAGGATCGGACACGTAGGTCTCGAAGCCCGAGCCGGCGGGCGCCGTGAAGCTCAAGCCGCCGCTCGGGCTGCAAGGTAGAGTTTCTGGTGCGAGATGCTGCAGGCGGACGCACAACCTGCCGGCCAGCCGGGCAGGTCGACCCAACGATTGGTGCCCGACTCGAATGCGGTCACCGCGGCGATGGAGAGCGGCGGTGCCTCGTCCTTCAGGTAATGGTCGAGAAAGGGTCGCAGCACGTGCAAACGGAAATAGGCGGAGGTGTCGCTGCCCCATTTGATGTCGCCGATGCGGTCGCCTTCGAGACGCTGCTGATGATGGAACCAGGGCCCCAAGACCAAATACAGATTGGCCTGATCCGGATGGTGCGCCTTGAGTGATTTGTAGAGGGCGATGTTGCCGTAGATGTCCTCCTGGTCCCACAGGCTATGCACCAGCATGGTGGGAACGCTGAGACCTTGCTCCCCGAGGATCTTGTCGAGGGCCTGGTCCTGCCAGAAGGCATCGTAGGCAGGATGGTTCATCACCTTGTCGTTGAAGCCCACCTGGTCGAGGCCGTGGAGCTTCGCCATGGCGCCGGCGGAGCCGGCGGCGAGCCAGGTATCGTAGTCATCGTAATGATCCGACCACCAGTGCAGATCGCTGCCGCGCGTCGCCTCCTGATCGTGGAAATACACCAAGCTTCCCTGCCGAAAGGCGCCGTTGTGGAACCAGTCATCTCCCATCCAGCCGTCGACCATGGCATTGATCGGCACCGCGGCGCGCAGCGCAGGGTGCGGATTCACGAGCGCCATGAGCGAGGTGAATCCGTCGTAGGAGATGCCGAGAATTCCGACCTTGCCGTTCGACTCGGGCAGGTTCTTCACCAGCCAATCGATGGTGTCGTAGGTGTCCGTGGAGTGATCCACCGCGGTCGAATTGAGGGGCCCGCTGCAAGGGGCGGGTCATGACGTAATCGCCCTCCGAGCCGTACTTGCCGCGCACGTCCTGCAGCACGCGGATGTAGCCGCCATTCACAACCGCATCGTCGGCGACATCGGTGCTGTCGATCAGCGCGCCGAGATGCGCGCTGGCTCCGTGCTCGATGCGCTCCTTGGCGCCGTACGGCGTGCGGGTCAGCAGGATGGGTGCTGCGTGCGCGCCGCGCGGGATCAAGATCACCGTCTTGAGCTTTACCCCGTCGCGCATCGGGATCATGACCTGGCGCTCGAGATAATCGAACGTGTCGACGTGCGGGGTGAAGGTCGCCGGCGATTCGTTCTCGAGAGGAGCCGCCGCGGGATTGGATGAGGCGAGGCCAGTGAAGCCGGCGGTCAGAGTGGCTGCACATACCAGGATTGCGCCGAGGCGCGGATGAGTTGAGGGCATCGGGGCACCAATCGAGCCGCACCGATTGCGGCGCCGAAGTTTGGCCCATCGCCCACACCGCCGCAATGCGGGGATGCCCCGGGGCCGATGCTCCGAAGGCGGGTTTCCCGCGGGGGGCTGCCTCGAACGGTGCCCCGGGTGCCGGTATTGCAGCCACCCCGCTCAGGGCGCATGATCATGTAGAGAACTGTCAACCGTTTGACAAAATCAGGCGAGGGTGCCGGGCTGGCGCCGTCAGCGGGAGTGTTGAGAACATGAATTCATTGTCCGTCACAGTGGCCGATGGCGTCGCGACCTTGAGTATCCAGCGGCCGCAAACCAGCAACGCCATCGATATCTCCATCATCCGGGCGATGCACCTCGCGCTCGATCAGCTGCAGAAAGGCGACAGCGGCGCGCGCGCCGTCGTGATCACCGGCAGCAACGAGGTGTTTTGCAGCGGATTGGACCTGCATTCGATCGACCTGAAGAGCCAGCAGGCTCGGCAACGCGCGCACTTCGAGATGCGCCGTTTCATGGATCCTTTGATCCTGCGCCTGAGCGGCTTCCGCTTTCCGATCGTGGCCGCCGTCAACGGGGCCGCGGTGGGTGCCGGCATGAGTCTCGCGCTCGCGAGCGATATCATCGTGGTCGGCGAAAGCGCCTATTTCTGTCCCTCCTTCGCGCGACTCGGGTTGGTGCCCGATGCGGGCATCACGTTCCATCTGGCGCGGCGCATCGGCGGAGGACGCTCGCTGTCCGCCTTGATGCTTGCCGAGAAGATCAATGCCAAACAGGCACTCGACTGGGGCCTGGCCTATGCCGTGGCGCCGGACGCCGAGGTGGTGACGCAGGCGCAAGCGGTGGCGCGGCGCCTCGCGAGCGGACCGTGCGCCGTACTCGGTCAGATCCGCTCCCTGCACACGTCGAGCTTCGACAATTCGCTGCAGGAACAGCTGCGTGCCGAGCGCAGCGCGCAGGAAATGACGCTCGAAACGCACGATTGCGTCGAGGGTGTGCGGGCATTTTTCGAAAAGCGCGAGCCGCACTTCTCCGATCACTAGCCAAAGGCCCGGCTTGGGCTAACCGAATGCCTGGCTGAGCGCGCGAATATCCGCAGGGGTCGTGCGGCAGCAGCCGCCGATGAGGCGGGCGCCGGCCGCTACCCACTGGTGCGCTTCCCCGGGCGAGGCATGCGGCGCTTCTCCCAACCATCGCTTCGTCCTCGCATCGTACCGTTGACCTGAATTCGGATAGGCCGCGAGCGGCTGGGTGGCGCGCTCCCGCATGCGTCGCAGAATCTCGGGCACGTGCTCGGGCGCCGTGCAATTCACGCCGACCGCAACGATCTGAGAACAATTGCGTAACGCCTCTGCACAGCGCCCGATGTCCTCGCCTTGGCTGTTGTGGGCGCCATCGCGACAGGAAAAGCACAGCCACGCGGTCATCCCGGGATGCTCAGCGAGAAGCTCGGCGAGGACGAGGGCTTCCTGCAGGCACGGCAAGGTCTCGAAGGCGAGCACATCCGCGCCCGATCGCGCCAGCACCTCGAGGCGCGGCCGATGGAATACGGCGAGCTCGCGGTCGCTCCGTCCATAATGTCCGCGGTACTCGGAGCCGTCGGCGAGCATGGCACCGTAGGGTCCTACGGAAGCCGCAATCAGCGGGCGGGGCGTCGAGCGCGAGGCGGGGCTCGCGCAGAATTCGTCGCGTGCGGCGCGGGCGAGCGCCACCGCCTCGAGCATGAGTCGTGCGGCGCCCTCGTGGTCGATGCCGCGCTTGGCGAAGCCCTCGAACGTCGCCTGATAGGTCGCGGTGGTCGCGACCTGGGCGCCCGCCCGAAAGTAATCGAGATGCACCTTGCGGATGAGCGCCGGTTGCTCGAGCAGACATTTCGCCGACCACAGCGGATCAGAGAGATCCGCGCCGTGCCGCTCGAGCTCGGTGGCGAGCGCGCCGTCCAAGACGAGCACGGATCGCGCGCGCAGATGCTCGCCGATCGGGTCAGACATTGAGACGCCGGGCGCCACTCAAGTGATCGCTCCCCGCGAGGTAATACCGCAGGCGCGCGTCCGCGCCCTTGGTGAGCCCGATGCGCACGCTCTCTCCAATCCGTCCGACCTTGCTGCCATCGCTCCCGATCCACAGCTCGCCCTTGCGAAACAGGTCGATGCCGTCGTGCCGGCGATCGATCCCAAACGCCGCCGCCAGGCGCCCGGGGCCGCGAGCGATATCGGCGATGCGCACGCTCTCACGCCCGCGCCGCATGCGTTCGATCCCCGAGAGCGGCTCGAGTGCCCGCAGCAGAACGCCTTCACCGGTGCCGGCGTCCCCGCTCGACACGTTGAGCATCCAGGAAGTGCCATAGCACAGGTACACATACGCGTGCCCCACATCGAGATAGAGCGACCGGTTGCGCTCGGTCACGCCGCGAAACGCGTGGCACGCGGGATCCCCCTGCAAATACGCCTCGGTCTCGACGATGCGGCCCATGACGGTGCGTCTGCCGAAGCGCCGCACGAGGATCTTGCCCAACAAATGGCGCGCGAGCGCGACGGTGTCGCGGGGAACCCGGCCGCGCTCGAGCGGTACGGGCTCCGCGTGCGGGCCCTTCTCGACGATGGATTCAACCGCGCTCACGGCTCTCCCCAAGTGTTACTCTCACCGATTCTGCCGAGCTGATATGGTGACCTCGTTCCTCCGGATCAAGTCTCCGTCCACGCCGCTGCGCGCGCTGTTTGCTCCGCTCGCAGCGCTGCTCGTGGCCATGCTGAGCGTACAGATCGGCGCCGCGCTGGTGAAGGGCTTGTTCCCGCAGGTCGGCGTCGCGGGCGCGACGAGCTTGAGGCTGGCGCTCGCGAGTCTCATGCTGCTCGCCGTCTGGCGTCCCTGGCGCAAGCTCCCGCAGGCGCGCGAGACTCGCAGCCTCCTCATCTACGGCGTGGCGATGGGGGTCATGAATCTGTGCTTCTACTCCGCGCTCACCCGCATACCGCTCGGTATCGCCGTGGCGCTCGAGTTCTCAGGCCCGCTCGCGGTCGCCATGGCCGCCTCGCGCCGCGCGGTCGATTTCGGCTGGGTCGCGCTCGCGGCGCTCGGCCTGGTCGCGTTGCTGCCGCTCGGTCTCGGGCATGAGCCTTTGTCGCCGGCCGGTATCGCGTTCGCACTCGCCGCCGGTGCGTGCTGGGCGCTTTACATCATCTTCGGCCAGAAGGCGGGAGCCTTGCACGGCGGCATGACCGCGGCGCTCGGCACCGTGATTGGCGCCATCGTCATCATCCCCTTCGGGGTGGCGCAGGCCGGCATGGCGCTCCTCGATCCGAAGCTCCTGCCCCTCGCCTGCGGCGTGGCGTTACTGTCGAGCGCGCTGCCTTATTCACTGGAAATCTTCGCGCTGACACGCCTGCCGACGCGCACCTTCGGCGTGCTCATGAGCGCCGAGCCGGCATTCGGTGCGATGTCCGGCTGGTGCTTTCTGCACGAGCGTCTGTCGCTCGTCCAATGGGCGGCCGTCGCGAGCATCATGCTCGCATCCGCGGGAAGCACCATCACCAGCCACCGCGCGGCTCCGCCCACGGCGTGATGCGGCTTAAGCGATCAGGCGGACCGCGAGGTAGAGGAGTGCCGCGCCGGCGAGCGTCATCGACGGTGGTGAGGAGCTTCGGGTGCGCGTGGAAGCTCTCCGGAATCAGATCGCTTGCGCCGATGTAGAGGAAGAAGCCGCCGAACAGCGCGAGCGCGAGTCCGAAGCGATCGTTCGGCATGGCCCATAACCGGGTCGCGGCGATGCCGGCGGCCGGTGCCGCGGCGTCGGCGAGCAACCAGCGCAACGCCCTGCGCGCGCTTACCGCCATTGCGCAGCACGATGTTCATGGTGTTGACGCCGTCCGAGAAATCGTGCGTGAGCACGGCGGCGGCCACGATGAGACCCATGGCGTGCGAGCCCTGGAATGCGAGACCGATGGCGACGCCGTCGAGCAGGCTGTGGCGCACAGACACCAGCGCGCCGGCGCTCGCGCGCGGCGGCCCATCGCCATGAACCAGCAGCATGCGATCGAGCACGAGATAGCTCAAAAAGCCGACGGCGCTCCACGCGAGGATGACCGCAGGAGAGTGAAAGCCGCGGGCCGTCTCGATGGCCTCGGGAAGCAAATCGAAGAACGCCACGCCGATCACCGCGCCGGCGCTGAATCCCAAAATCAAATGCAGCTTGTCGCGCAGTCCGAGCGCGAGCAGTCCTCCGGCAAGGGTGCTCGCGAAGGCGGCGACTGCGATGGCTAAGAGCAGCATGACGATTTTTCCACGCGCCGGGCAACGTGCCACGAGCCTACGGAGTATATTGTCGCCCATCGCAAAAGCTTTGGAGGCATCGTGAGCTACGAGGCATATCATAAACGCAAAATCGGCAATCACGAGCTAAAGCCCGAGACGCAGATGATGGGTTATGGATACGACCCCTCTTTGTCCGAAGGTTCGCTCAAGCCGCCGATGTTCTTGACATCGACTTTCGTTTTCAAGACGGCGCAGGACGGCAAGGATTTTTTCGACTTCACCTCCGGGCGTCGCGAGCCCAGCGCGGGCAAGCAGGCCGGCCTCGTCTATTCGCGGTTCAACAATCCCAATCTCGAGGTGCTCGAGGATCGGCTCGCGCTTTGGGAGCAAGGCGAGACGGCGGCGGTGTTCTCGAGCGGCATGTCGGCCATTTCGACGGCGCTGTGGGCGCATGTGCGGCCGGGCGATGTGATCTTGATGAGCCAGCCGTTGTACGGCGGCACGGAGACCTTGATCGACAAGACGCTGCCCGCCTTCGGCGTGAGCGCGGTGAGCTTCACCGCGGGCCACGACCGTGCGGCGGTCGCCGAGGCGGCGCGAACGCGCGCGGGCGCGCGCCAAGGAGACCGGCGGCCGCAGTCTGCCTCATCATGACCGAGACGCCCGCCAATCCGACCAACAGCCTGGTCGATCTTGCGCTGATGCGCGAAGTCTCCGAGAAAATCGGCGCAGGAGCAAGGCGGCGGACGACCGCCGGTGATGGTGGACAACACCTTCCTCGGGCCGGTGTTCCAGCGTCCGCTCGCGCACGGCGCCGACATCGTGCTGTATTCCTTGACCAAGTACGTCGGCGGCCATTCCGACCTGGTGGCCGGCGGCGTGGTCGGCGCGCGCAGTCTCGTCGATCCGATCAAGCGGCTGCGCGGCGCACTCGGCACGCAGCTCGATCCCAACACCGCCTGGATGATCATGCGCTCGATGGAGACGCTGTCCTTGCGCATGCACCGCTCGGCGCAGAATGCCGCGCTGGTGGCGGATTTTCTCGCGCAAGCATCCGAAGATCGCGCACGTCAACTACCTGGGGTTCTTCGCCGCCGACGATCCGCGCAGCGCGGTGTTCAAGAAGCAATGCGAAAGCGCGGGATCGACCTTCGGCTTCGAGGTGAAGGGAGGCGAGGCGGAGGCGTTTCGGCTGCTCGACGGGCTGCAGGTGATGAAGCTCGCGGTGAGCCTCGGCGGCACCGAGACGCTCATCTCGCATCCGGCGAGCACGACGCACTCCGGTGTGCCGAAGGAGACGCGCGAGCGCATCGGCATCAGCGAGGGCTTGATCCGGATTTCCGTCGGCATCGAAGATGCCGACGATCTCATCGCGGATTTGGAGCAGGCGCTGAAGGCGGTCTAAAGGCCGCGCAAGACTACAAGGACCGCGCCTCGAGCGAGGCTCGTCATGGACACACTTCGGGGATGGCAGCTTGATGAACAGACACATCGCGGTGCTCCTGGCGGCGATGCCGGGAGGGTGGGGATTGGCGCATGCCGCGGACGCCTCTTCCGGCGATCTCTCGCCGATCGTGGTCACTGCGACACGCGTCGCCGAGTCGAGCTTCGACGTTGCGGCCTCCATCAACGTGGTGGACAGCGCCGCGATTCACGAGGGGCAGCTGCAGGAGAACATCTCCGAGTCTTTGATGACGGTGCCCGGCGTATCGGCCGAGAACCGGCAAAACTATGCCCAGGATGAGCAGCTGTCGGTACGCGGCTTCGGCGCCCGCTCGAGCTTCGGGGTGCGCGGCGTGCGCCTCTACTCCGACGGCATTCCGGGCACCATGCCGGACGGGCAGGGGCAGTTTTCACAGTTCGATCTGGGCTCCGCCGGCCGCATGGAAGTGCTGCGCGGTCCGTTCTCGGCGCTCTACGGTAACTCCTCGGGCGGCGTGATCTCGCTCTTCACCGAGCAGGCGCCTGCCGGCTACTTCGTCGACGGCACCGCCCAGTACGGCACATTCAACACGCAGCGCTATGCGCTGATGACCACCGGCGGCGAAGGCATCTACAACTACGTGGTGGATGCGGTGCATTTCCAGACCGAGGGGTATCGCTATCACAGCAAGGCCCAGCGCGAGAACTTCAACGGCGTCCTGCGTCTTACGTTCAACGAGAAGCTCAAGCTCACGCTCGTCGGCAACGCCATTCAGACGCCGTTCGTGCAGGATCCGCTCGGGCTGACGCAAGCCCAGCTCAATCGCGAATCCGACCCAGGCCGGGAACGGCGCCATCCTGTACAACACCCGCAAGTCGCTCAATCAGGAGCAGGGCGGCGCGATACTCGACTACACGTTGAGTCCCGAGGACTCGCTGTCGACCACGGTGTACGTGGGTCATCGCGCCACCGAGCAATTTCAAGCCATTCCGCAAAGCGTGCAGGAAAAGGAGCCGCTCTATCCGGGCGGCGTCATCAGCCTCGATCGCGCGTTCTACGGCATCGACTCGCATCTCACCGACGAGCGTGCCTGGAGCGGCATGCATCTTCAGACCGTCGGCGGGCTTCGCCTACGATGACCTTGCGGAGACGCGCTACGGCTATCTCAACTATGTGGGAGACGACCTCGGCGTCCAAGGCGCGGTACGCCGCGACCAGGCGAATTACACCTACGACTTCGATCAGTATTTGCAATCTCAATGGGATCCCGACGCGTTGTGGCGCGTGACCGCGGGCGTGCGCAACAATTTTGTCGAGGTGAGCTCGAACGATCATCTCGCCGGCACGCACTCGAGCGTGCGCTACACCGCGGTAAGTCCGGTGGGCGGGGTGGTGTTCCATGCCGCGCCCGCGGTCAATCTCTACGCCTCTTACGGCAAGGGCTTCGAGACGCCGACGTTGAACGATCTCGCGTATCGCTCGGCCGACGGCAGCCTGCCCGGGCTCAACACCGCGCTCAAAGCCGCGCGCAGCAACAACTACGAGGTGGGCGTCAAGGCAGGCAAGGGCGCAATTCGCGCCGAGCTTGCCGGTTTCTATATCGAGACCCATGACGAGCTTGCGGTCTTGCAGAACTTCAACGGCCGCACGGTCGAGCAAAACATCGGCGACACCGCGCGCCACGGCGTCGAATTCGCCGTCGATGCGGACTTGAATCGGCGGCTTTTCCGCGCGTGCGGCCTATACGTTCATCCGCGCGGTCGTCGGACAGGCGTACCCAACCTGTGTCGGGACTCCGTGTTTGCCGGTCACGGTCTATCCGGGAAGTTATCTGCCCGCGGTGCCCCGCAACGCGCTCTATCTGGGTCTCACCTGGAGCTATGAGCCGGCCGGATTCTCGACGGCCGTCGAGGAGCAGGGCCGGGCAGGCATTTTCGCCGATGATCGCAACACAGCATTCGCCTCCGGCTACTGGGAGACCAATTGGCGGGGCGGATTCACGCAGCGGACCCCCCGCTGGCAATTTAGCGAGACGTTGCGGCTTGATAACCTCACCAACCGCTCTTATGTGGGATCGGTGATCGTCAATGCGAGCGGCGGGCAGTATTTCGAGCCCGAGCCCGGCCGCACGGCCCTCATTATGTTCACTGCAAAATGGCGCGTCGACTGACGGCCGATCGCGGCCCCTGGCGGACCGCGGATTGCCATTTCTTCACACAGACTTATGTACACGGAGGGACCTCTGTCGCGTTGTTCGTCATAGAGGATTCCTGATCGGTTGTACCCGACGCCGAACGCGCTCGGATGATGGAGAGACTCATGAAGCGAACGACTCTGGCAATTGCGATTCTGGGCGCTCTGGTGGCGGCGACGCCGGCGATGGCGCGACCGGGCGGCGGGGGTCATAGCGGCGGTGGCGGCGGCCATTCGGGCGGCGGCGGCGGTCATGCGCCCGCGGCCCATTACAGCGGCGGCGGAGCCCACTTTGCTGGCGGCGGCGCTGCTCATTATGCGGGCGGCGGTGCCCACTATGCGGCAGGCGGCGCCCATTATGCTGCGCCGGCCCGTTACGCGGCGTCGGGCTACGCGGGCCATGCGGGCGGTTACGCCCACGCAGGCTATGCGGGCGGCTACGCCGGCGGTTATGCGGGCCACGCAGCTTACGGCGGTTATCACGGCGGTTATGGCGGCGCGGGCTACCACGGCGGCTATGGCTACGGCGGCTACCGGGGGGGCTGGGGCTATCACGGCTATTCCACCGGCGCGCGATGGGGCGGCGGTTGGTGGCATGGCGGCTGGTGGCCGGGCGCCTTCTACGGGCCGGGATTCGCCTGGTTCCTGCCGACCTTGCCGCTCGCCTATGCGACCTACTGGTTCGGCGGAGTGCCTTACTACTATGCAAACAATGCGTATTACACGTGGAGTCCCGGCTACTCGGGCTATGTCGCGACCGATCCGCCGCCGGTGGTGGCCGATCCCAGCGGCTCGGCCACGCCACCGGGCGCCGCTCTGCCGCAGCCGGCTCCCGGCTACGGTAACCCGCCGGGCGTCGCGCCGCAGAGCGCTCCGTCGTGGGACGGCGCACCGATGCAGCAGCAGTCGGCCCCGCAGGTTGCCCCCGAATCGGGGCCCGGTCCTGATTCGGCGCCGGGTTCGGCCCCCGAGGCCTACCCGCTGCCCAACGCAAACCCGGCGCCCACCGCCAATCCGACGAGCTTAGGGTTGCAGGCGCAGCTCAATATGCACCCGCGAAATGGGCAGAGCACGGATCAAGAGTCGGTCGATCGCCGCGACTGCCAGCAATGGGCTGCGCATCAGGCCGGCTCGAGCGCCAACGGCTCCGACTACCAGCGCGCCATGGTGGCGTGCGTCGAGGGACGCGGTTACGCGGTCGAGTGAGACGGAGCGCCGTGAAGAGATCGGCGCTTAGTTCGCCCAGCAGGCCGCGCTGTTGTCCGCCAGAGCCGAGTTCTGCGCGGTTTGCTGGCCGGACGAGCTGACGGTGTACGCGAAGCAGGCCGTGTCTTTCAGTTGATTACCGACGGCGTTTGCGGTGATGGTGAAGGTGGCGGGCGATCCCACGGAGGTTCCACTCGGCGCGACCGGAGGGTTGAGTCCAATTTGCTCGACCATGTAGTAGCCGCCGGTTCCGATGGCAAAGGGCGCCGAGGCCGCGGGGTAGCCGAGGAGCTGCGGGTTAGTCGTGTACTGATTGTTGGTGCTGTAATAGCGCTCCTCGGACGCCGCCAGATCGAGCAGCGCCCCCTTCGCCTCCGTACGGTGCGACTTCAGCACGTAAGATGAGTACGAGGGGATGGCGATGGCCGCGAGCGTCGCGATGATCACCATGGCGACGACGAGCTCGACGAGCGTGAAACCCTGTTGGCGTGCGCGATCGTTCATGTCTTTATACCCTTGAGATTAGGAGTAGGACGAGAGGCTAGCGCTTCTCGATCCACGTGAGTCGGCTGCCTTCCGAACCGCCCGGCGGATTGATCTGCTGGACCGTGCCCGTACCCGCGGTCGTCTGGGTCACGAGATAGGTGCTGCCGGCGTTGGTGACCACCGACGGCGTGCCGGTGCCGCTCAGCGCCATGCCGCTCACCACTTGGCCGTCGATGTTCAAGAACTGGTGGTTCTGCTCGAAGAACGAGCTGGTGAACGAACCGCCGGTCGCGGGGTTGATCGCCATGGTCCAGCCGCCGGCTCCTGAGGATGCACACGTCGCCAAATTGCTGGTGGACGGAATGGTGGTGTTCACGATGAACGCGCCGTCGAGCAATGTCGGATTGAAAATGACCTGCTCGTCGATCGTTTGCGCGCCGTTGTACGTCGCCGATCCGGTCAGGTAGTTCGGGTCGTTATTGTTCGAATATCCGGTGGAGAGTGCGAGGTACCAACCGTACTCGCCCGACGAGGTGGCGCAGCCGGTATTGTTGTCCGCCCAACCGACGCAGGTATCGCTCACCGTCCGGTAGACGGCGGCGGCGCTCGCCGAGCTCGAGGCGCTGCTCGCGGCGCCGGTCGCATCGTACGAGTAGACGGTCTGTACTTGAAGTTGGGTCAAGCCCTTCACGAAGGCGGGTACGCCGCCGGATGTGGGGGCCGCCGGACTGGTCGTGCTGGTGAGTGCGTCGTATTGGTACGCGGATGTGCTGTTCCAGGTGGCCAGGTTCCAGTCCCACACGCCCATGAGATATTGCTGCGTCGTCGAGAATGTGGCGGCGCTCGTGTTGCTGAACGGAACTTCCTGACCCGTGCCGAATTCGATCATGATTCGGGGGAGCGGGGTCGAGGCGACCGAGGCCACGATCAGCTTGCTCGTGATCGGTGAGACTCCCGGGACCGGGGTTCCGGTCTGAACGCTGTAGATGGGGGTCGGCTGACCGCCCACCTGCGTGACTCCCCAGTTGCCGGGATTCGAGCTGGTGAGATCGAAGCGCCAAATGTTGCCCAGCAGGTCACCCGCATAGACGTAGTCGGTGATGTGATCGTTGTCGAGATCGGCCGGCGTCGCATAGGCGATGCCGTTGGGCAGAGACGCTGCGTTGCCGTAGCCCGTGCTCAGGTAATAAAAACTGATGATGGGCGGGCTCGTGCCGCTGGTCGAGGTCACCAGCATGATGAAGATGCCGGCATCGCCGTTGTAGCTACCGAGGCCGTTGCCGAATACGGCGCCCCATTGGCCGTTGTGGAAGCGCCGGATTTGCGGCGTTCCGAACGTCTTGCCGAGGCTCGCATAGCAGGTCGGTACGTTGGTGCACACCATGCTACCGCCGGCACCGGTCGACGGGTTCGTGCAGGTGGTGACGCCGCTGGTGGTCGTGCAATTCGGCGTGTGAGTGACATAGCTCGACCATTCGCCGATCACGATGCTGCTCGCGTTGCTCTGCGTGAAGGCGCTGGCGGAGGCGGGAGTCGTGCCGTTGGCGACGATGCCGGGGTTCGTGATGTCGAGGGCGTAGATGGCATTGCCGCCGGCGCCGATTCCACTCACGATCCAGGTGTGCCAGAGGCCGTTGTAGAAGAGGTCGCCCGTACCCGGGGTAGCGTCTACATTGAACTTGTGGGCGTAGAGCGGATTCGTGTAATCGTTGGAGCCATTCTGGATGTACGTGCCCGCACCGGTGCCCGTGGTCACGAAGGTCGAGCCCGTGTTGATGCTATTCAGGACATACGAGGGCATGAATGCGAGCACTTCGGTGCCGTCGTTGGCCGCCTGTCCCGTCGCGCTGGTGTCGTAGGTTCCGTTCGCGTCGAAGAAGCCGCTTCTGAAGCCGTGCAGGAAACCATCGTTCGCGCCGGCGTAGACGATGTTCATGCGGGACTCGTTGGCGGTCGTAAAGGTCGCATAGGTCGGACCGCTGTTCTCGGGCATGACCGCGGCAGGGTTGTAGTTGTCGCTCCAGGTATTCGGGAAGGCCGCGCTCGGCGGACCCACCCAGGTGGGGCTCGAATCCACGATGTCGCCAAGCACGCTGGTGCGCGCGCGAAAGCCGGTCAGTGCCGGACTCGCAGGATTGGTCGAGGTCGTTTCGGTAAAGTTCGGATCTTGACCGGCAATATTCTGCTCATTGGTGCGTACGCCCCGCAGATATTCGAGGCGCATGTTCTGATTCATGGGCCAGGTGCTGGTCGAGGCGGGGCTCGGATCGAAAGCAGTGAGGTTCGATTGCTGGCCGCTCGAGAGCGGCGAGACGCCGGCGCTTGACCAGGTGAACGGAACGCCTACCTTGGTCGAATCATTGTACGTGATCATCGTGCGCCCGACGTCCGGATCCGAGGCGGGTACTCCGCTCGAGCCGCCGCTGGCGCCCGTGCTGTCACAGGTGCCGTTCGCAGGGATGCCGGTGAGAACGCAGGAGGCATCCCAGTTGACGAGCGGATTGATGATCACCGACGTGGTTCCGTCGGGAGCCGTGGCAACGGCCAGGTATTGCGAGGTCAGAGAGCCCGTCCAGTTGTTGGAATTGTAGGCCGCGAAGTACACCTGGGTGCCGGTTTGCACCTTGGCCACCTGCTTCTGGTTGAGGCCGGCCGAACTCGCCGAGGTGTTCTGCGGCTTCGCCTGGAAGCACATGATCTCGTGAATGTCGTTGGATCCGCCGGTCGAGCCGCCGAAGCCGAAGCGCACCACCGGCGGCATGGCAGTCGTATTACAGACGCCGGAGACGACGGCGCCGATGCACTGGCCGCTGATGATGGGCTGAAAATTGCCGCCGCCATAGCTGTAGGCGAGACTCAGCAGTCCGCCGCTGGTGATGGAGAGGTTGTACGTGATCGGTACGCCGTAACTGCTCGCGGGTGTCGCACCGTTCGCATAGCCGCGATACTGCGCGGCCGTGTTGGAGATCGGCTGCGAGAGAATCTTGGACGCACCCGGGATGATCGCGTAGTTGCCGAGCGGGATCGTGGGCACGGGGACCGCGCCGTAATAATTTCCGACGCCGTTCTGATTCGCCGCTCCTCCGCTGGCGCCCGTCACAGCCGAATAATCCCACACGTAGCCGGTCTCGCATGCCTGCTGCACGGCATAGGCCTGCTGCGCGCTGGACAGCGTCGTGGGATAATAGTGCGAGGTGGTCGGATTCTGACTGAGGTACGGCCATGCCGTGGAGCCGGGGCCGCGCAGGCCCACGCGATTCGCCTGGAAATTGCTTCCCGCGTTGCCCGTATTAGCAACGCCGCTCGAGGTGTTGTCGCCGAGGTAGGTGAGGCTGTTCGACGGAGTTGATACGCGAGCCGTTCATGAAATTGCCGTACTCGTCGATGCCGAGGCCGATAAAGCCTCCGATCATGCCGTTGTAGCCTTGCGTGGCGCTGTTGTTGGTGTTCGAACAGGTATAGCCCAAGCTGCCGCCCCAGTCGCCGAGCGTCACGCCGTACGGGCCGCCGTTGTTGGCGCCGTAGGATGCGTTGGTGAGCGGGTTCAGGGCCTCCACGTAGCTGTCGTCCACGAGAAAGAAGCTCAGACCGTCCGCCCCGGTGCCTTCGTAGGTCTCGGTGGTGAAGGAGACCTGCACGCCCGATGAGAGGTCGAACGCGAAGCTCGAAATGATCGCGCCGGCCTGCGAATTGGCGGAGTTGGTGAAGCGCAACGCGCCGCCGGTTGCGGCGGTGTCCTGGTTCGCATTGCCGTTATCGCCGCCCCGCTGCACGTACGCCCCCGGTCCATTAGGGTACGGCCCGGTGTTGCTGTAATAGACATCGGTCTTACATTGCGGCAAGGTTCCCGGATTCGTGGCCGACGAGTACGGCGTGCTGCCCGCGGTCAAGCACGCATTGCCGAAGTAGTACCAGGAACAATTGGTCGTCGTGCCGGTGAAGTTCTCCACCACGTTGGTGCTGGTGCAGGATTGAGCATGCGCCGTCTGTCGCGGCAACCAAACGCTCCCGAACGCCAATATGACGAGAATTGCGATCAGTTTGGTGTTCATTGGTTTGTTCCCAAGTCTGTAACGCTGGTTTTAACGATGTAGGTCGATTCGACGACGGCCGTGGTATCGGGACTCGCCCCGTAGGCCACCGCATCGATCTGGTAGATCTTGCCGAGTCCGCCTGCGGTTTGACCCACGTAGGCGATGTAGTACTCGGGCGTGTAGTAAAAGCTTCCGAGCGACGGTGTGGTGCTGATGGTCATCGCGGAGGGTGCGCTCGTTGTGGTCAGTGCGTAGTTGACGCCGACAGTCCAGGGAAGCGTCGTCGGGCTCGTCAGCGGATTCGTGCAGATCGGAGTCGCGGTAAACGAAACCGTGGTCGAACAAACGCCGAGCGGCGCGGTTGCGCTGCCGCCGTTCGCGAGAAAATATTCGGCGTACTGCTCGGCGCTCTCGGCCGCATTAAGCGCACGCTGCTTCTCGCGCAGATTGGCCGCCATCTTCTGGTCGAGGCCGACGCTGCGGAACATCGCGAGCGCAATCAGCGTCACGACGACCAGCAACAGGAGCGCGGTCACCAGCACCATGCCGCGCTCGCGTCGGGAGATGTTTTCGCGTCCGGCGATCATGTGGTCGTCACCCCGTTCTTATTCATGACGTCGATGACCCGCGTGAAGGTCACCGTGGTGCTCGTCTGTCCGGGCTGTCCGTACATGGGATTCGGGAACGTCAGGGTGATCATCACCGAGCGCACCGCACCCCAGTAGGTGGTGGTCATCGCGGACGCGCTGAGATAGGTGTCGACCGAGTTGCTCGCGGAGCCCTGTCCGGTCGTCACCCCGTAGGCGATTGTCATCCCCGTCACGTTCGGGATGAGCGGAACCGCCCCGGTGGTGACCCCGTTGGCCCAGACCTGGCAAGTCAGGTAGCTCGTGCCGCCCACCGTGGTGATCGAGAGCTGATTCGCCCAGGTAACGGGTGCCGCGGGCGTCGCCGTGGTGCTGACGTTGCCGGTGCAATTGATGGCTTTGTCGGTGCCGTTCGTCTGATAGCGGGCCGTGATGATGTCCGAGCTCGGCGTCGTGCCGTACAGGCCCTGGCCGGCGGAGGCGAAGGCCGCGGTACCGTAGGTGGCGATCGGAAACGCCGAGGCGGCGCTGTTGGTCAGGGGGTTGACGAAGTAGCCCGTGGATTGGATCACATCCGTGATGAGCTGCATCGCCATCCGCTCGTTGTCCTGCAGGTTCGACATGCCGCCCTGGTTGGTGTTCGTGCGCCGCATCGCCTGCACCAGGGTGAGCAGTCCGCCGATCAGGAACAATCCGATCGCGATGGCGATCATGATTTCCACCAGCGTGAAGCCGCGCATCGCGCGGTGCCGAGAGCGGGAGGCTGAGAAGCGCTTCATGGCTGCACGAACAAGGTGTAGGTCGGACTTAGCCGCGGCGGCGATCTGGCTGACATTGGTCTGCCCCGCGTTTCCCGCGACCGCATTCTCGGCCCACTGCAGCAGGATGGTGCAGCTCACGGGTGTACCCGTCGTGGTGCCGGTCAAGCAGCTGACGGTGGCGACGTAGCCATTGACGGGCAGCTCTGCGTTCAGCGCCGTCTGCCAATTTTGCAGATCATAGGCAGCCATGGCTGCGGGCACGCAGCTGCTGGTGCCCGGCGTGGTGCAGCTCACGCCGGTGGCGTAAGGGGCGCCCGAGCTCGTGATGGCCGTGCTCGTCACGATGGTCGTGGCCGGTGCGAAGCCGGCTTGCCAGAAGCCCGGATTGGCATGCATCGCCGCCGCCATGCTGGAGGCGAGAATGGCCGCGGTCGAGCGCGAGCTCGCGACGCCCGTGCTCGAGAGCGCGAGGGATTCCATCTTGGCGAGCCCGAGCAGCCCGACGGTCGAGACGACCAGGGCCACCATGACCTCCATGAGACTGAAGCCGCGTTGTTTCAGGTGCATGCCGGCGACCCCGCATTGAAAACCTCGGTGGACGCGGAGCCGATCGGCGTGATGGCGAGGCAGCGCGTAAAGTTCGAGATATTGTTCGCGTTGTGCAAGTTGATGGTGATGGTCGCGGGCTGGCCGGTGGGCGCATAGCCCATGCGGTTATAGGTGATCGCGGAGTAAGCCACGCTCGCGTGGAACGTGTCGGTGCTCGTGAAAGCCGGTTGCGTCCGCAGGATCGTGTCGTTCGCGGGCTGGTAGTTGCCGTCGCCGTTCAGGTCCATGAACACGATCCACCCGCTCTCCCAGGAGCTCGAGCCCGAGCAGGTCGTGCCCGAGGAGGAGGTGCAGATCGAGACGGTCGTACCGGTCTTGATCGCCTCGCTGCGGGCGAACTGCATATCGCCCAACAGTCCATTGACCTCGCCTGAGATCCGGTTCGAGGTCGTCACGTACTTGAAGGTGGGCGTGCCGATCGCGGCCAGGATGCCGACGATCATCATGACGATGATCACTTCGGTCAGCGTGAAACCGGCGTTCGATCGCTTGTGGGAGAAGGCTTTCATGCAGCGGAATACTACGGGAGCAAACTTGCGCCAACCTGACGGGCGCGCTCAGCGGCGGGGAGAAAAATGCGACGCCGCTCACAAAACCGAGCACTCGGCGGCCCGATCTTGGGCAAGCGGCCCGCTGGCGGACCGATTTAGGGGAATTCGACGGATACGCGCGTGCCGATGCCGTTCGCACCCGCATCGATGATGAGCGTGCCGTCGTACAGCCGCGCGATCTCCTCGACGATCGCGAGGCCGAGACCGCTGCCGTGCCCCGGCGAGTCGGGCAACCGATAGAAGCGTTGTCGGACGCGCTCGCGCTCGCCCGGCGGGATGCCGCGGCCGGTGTCCTCGACCGCAATGAAGGGCCTGCCATGCCGCTCGCCGGCGCTCACGGTCACGGTGCCGCCGGCGGGCGTGTACTTGAGCGCGTTATCGAGCAGATTGCTCAAGCAGATCGTCGAGCAGCGAGGAATCCGCCGTTATCGAGACAGGCTGCACCTCGGCGCCGAGGTCGATCTCCTGGGCGAGCGCACGGTCGAAGAACTTCGCGACCACCTCGCCGACGATGGCGTCGAGCGCCACGCGCTCGTTTTTCGCGGTGATGTTCACCGTGGGATCGGCGCGGGCGAGGCTCAGCAACTGATTCGCCGAATGCGACAGCCGACGAATCGCCTCCTGCAAGGTGGCGAGGCGATGCTTGATGGGAGCGGCCGCGGGCTCGGCCGCGAGCAACTCGAGCTGCGCCTGCATGCCGGTGATCGGTGTGCGCAACTGATGCGCGGTGTTGGCGATGAACTGTCGCTGTGCCTGCACCTGGGTGCGCAGCATCTCGAACAGGCGATTGAGCGTGACCACCACGGGTGCGATTTCCCGCGGCACGAACGATTCGTCGATCGGGCGCAGATCGAGCGCCGAGCGGCGTCCGATCTCCTCCCGCAATTTCTTGATGGGACGCAGACCGAGTTGAATCCCGACCCACACCAACACCAGCGTCAGGTCGAGCTGCACGAAGTCCCACAACAGCGTGCTCATGAGGCCGAAGCGGGCGGCCGGTTCGTTGGAGGCGCGCACGTCCGCGGTCGATACCAGCAGCACGCCCGCCGTCGTATCGAAGCGCGAGGTGAGCGTGCGCACGTTGCGGTGGTCCAAGCGGGTGAGCGCGAACATCTGATCGTTCTCATCGGCGATCGATACGGCGGGCAGTTGGGCATCGCCCGCCAGCAGGTGCCCCTGCGTGTCGCGCACCGAGTAAGCGATCGAGTCGGCCGGCGGGAGCGCGGGCTTGCGATCGGCGGCGGTGTCGAGCGTGACCCGGCCATTGACCACCTCGATGCGCGCCATCAAGGCGTTGGACGCCTCGCGCAGGCGCTGGTCGAGACCGATGACGCTCGGTGCGACGTTGTTGAGGTAGTGCAGCAGCGCTCCGCACAAGGCCAGCAGCATGAGCGGGATCGCCAGCCAGAGCACCAACTGTCGGCTGATGGAGGAGCTCACGCGCCCTTCGCCTCTTCCAGGCGGTAGCCGAGGCCGCGCAGGTTCCGGATCACCGCCGCATCGCCCAGCTTCGCGCGCAGTCTCGAGACGTGGACTTCCACGGCATTCGCCGTGATGTCCTCTTCGGGCCCCGCGAGCGCCTGCTGGACGCGTTCCTTGGGCACGATTTGCCCGATCTTGCGCACCAAGCACTCGAGAACCAGCCACTCGCGCGCGGTGAGCTCGACCTCGACCTCGTCGATGCAGAGGCGTCGGCCCGAGAGCTCGACCGTCAGGCGGTTGAGCTTGAGGACGCCCTCCAGGGCGCCGCCCGCGCGGCGCATGAGCGCGCGGCAGCGCGCCGCGAGCTCGGCCGGCTCGAACGGCTTCGACAAGAAGTCATCCGCACCGGTGTCGAGCGCTTTCACCTTGTCGGCCAGGGTGCAGCGCGCGGTGAGCATGAGCGTCGGCATCGTGACGCCCGCGCCGCGCAGCCGCCGCACCAGCGTCAGGCCGTCCGCGCCCGGCAGCCCGACATCGACGACCGCGAGCGCGAATTCCTCGGTTTCGAGGGCGGCCCGCGCCGCCTCGGCGCTCGCCACGCGCAGCACGGAATAATCGGCCGACAAGCCGCGAGCGATGGCGTCGGCGACGATGTCGTCGTCCTCGACGATCAGGATTCGCACGCGGGGACGCCCCCAGCCGCTTGCGGCTTACGACTTGTCGGCGGCTGCGATAGGCAGGCCGGCGGAGTCGGGTGGATCGCCGGCGAAGGGACTGCGCCGCGCGGGCATCGCGGCTTTAAGCTTCGCCTCGTAGGCCTTCGCGAAGGCCTCGGTGTAGACATGAGGGAAGCCGTCGGGCGGGCGCTGCGTGAGACCGGCGAACATCTCGGTGTACAGCTCCCAATACTTGGACTTGTTCTGCTGACCGAACACGCCGCGCTTGGTCGAGCGCTCGAAGCGCTCCTCGAGCTCCTTCGGGTCCACACGACCCAAGAATTCCTCGAAGGCCGCGCGGCTGGCGGCGAGGCTGGCGGCGCTCTGCGCCTTGAGTTCCTTGAAGTTGTCACGCACCGCGTCCACCGATCCCAAGCGGGTCGAGCTCGTCGTGAGCAGGCGCAGCAAGGCTTCATCGACGCCTTGAGAGAAATTGAGCGGCGATTCCGGTCCCTCGTTCGCGGGCGGCGGCGGCATGCGAAAGCGGTTGCGGAATTCGTTGCGGCTCTGATTTAAGTCCATGAGGCCGAGCACGGCCTCGCGCAACAATTGTCCGGCGAGCTGCAGGGCCCCGTTCCGGGCCTCGGAGGTGATGGTGCGCGGATCGATGCCGGCGCCGCGGCAGAACGCTGCGAGCCCCAAGTCGAAGTCGCCCTCGTAGAGCGCGGGACCGGGCGGCGCACTCAGCGAGACGGCTTGCGGACGAAGGCTCGGCGGAGGGGGCACGGCGCCCGGTTGAATGGCGCCTGCCGCCACGGCGGCCGCCATGACGGCGCCCGAGTCCGCCTTGGCATCGACCTTGAAAGGCCGGGTCATCATGTGCCAGGGAGTCCCGCCACCCTCCGAAGGCGGTGCGGCTTCGGCCGACCGCGCGGCCTCGTGCGGTGCCTCGACCGACTGGCCGTAGGCGTTCCGCGCCGGCACCCCGTGATCCATGGAACCACTCGGCTCGAGGAGCGAGCTCAGATCGAGATCTGCGCCCAAGTCGTTGGCGGTCGATTTCTTGACGGCCGAGGAGGCCCCGGGTTGGCCGTCGTAGGCGACGATGGCGCCCTCGTCGGGCGGAAAGTCGTTGCTCTTGTCGATGGTGACGAGCAGCTCGTACTCCCCGAGACGCAGGTAATCGCCGTCTTTCAGAACATAATCGTGATACTTCCCGAGCGGCACCTGCGAGCCGTTTACATAGGTGCCGTTCGAGCTCGTGTCCACCGCGACGTAAGAGCCCGCACGAAAATCGATTCTTATGTGCTTGCCCGAGAGATAGCGATCCGGGTCGGGTAGAATCCAGGCATTGTCGGTCGAGCGACCGATGGTTCCACCGTGCACGCCGAAGACCTTGGTGGACTGCGGCCCGAGCCGGATTCCGTGTTCGCTGACCACGCTTAAGCGCAAGGTCATGTTTGCTCCCAGGGGCGGGTCTGAAGGTTTGCGCTAAGTACCCGTATAATATGAGAAATGCTAACAACGCTTGGAGCCCGCTAAATGGCCGCGAGTCACATTTTCAAAGTTATGTTCGTGAATCAAGGCAAGGTGTACGAGATCTACGCCCGTAAAGTGAGCCACGGCAATCTTTTCGGCTTCATCGAGGTCGAGGAGTTGGTGTTCGGCGAGCGCTCCACCGTGGTCGTCGATCCGGCCGAAGAGAAGATAAAGGCCGAGTTCAACGAAGTAAAGCGCACCTACCTGCCCATGCACTCGGTGCTGCGCATCGATGAGGTCAAGAAGCAGGGGGTGAGCAAGATCGTCGCGCTCGAGGGGTCGAACGTCTCGCAGTTCCCGATGCCGATCTACACGCCGGGCGGGGATTCCAACGCGCGCAAGTGAGGCCCGCAGAGCCCCAAGAGCCGCCTGAAGGCTATTTCTCAGCTCCAATCTGTTAGGATTTCGCATGTTCTCCTTGCCCGGCGCGCCCGCGCTGTCGCAATTTCGCCTGGAAAGATTGCTGCAGGCGCTGCAAGGCGTCGATGCGCGCGTTCGCGCGCTCGGCTCGCGTCTCGTGCACTTCGTGGACGCGGCGCGGCCGTTGGACGAAGCCGAGCAGGAACTCCTCGGCAAGCTCCTGACGTATGGACCGCGGCCGCATCTGCAAGAAGAGCGCGGCCAGCGACTGCTGGTCACGCCGCGCTTAGGCACGGTATCGCCCTGGTCGAGCAAGGCGAGCGATATCGCCCACGTCTGCGGGCTCGATGCGGTGCGGCGCTTGGAGCGCGGCACGGCCTACGTGATCGAGGCCGAAGAGCCGCTTCACGGAGGCGGAGCTCCGCGCGCTCGGCGCTTCGCTCCACGATCGCATGACCGAGTCGCTCTGGACCGGCACCGCTCGAGCCGGATTTGTTTCACGTCGCGGCGCCGCGGCCGCTCAAGGTGGTGGCGCTCGGGCGCGAGGGTCACGCCGCGCTCGCCCGCGCCGACGCGGAGCTCGGGCTCGCGCTCTCGCCCGATGAGATCGACTATCTGGTGAAGGCGTTCACGGCGCTCGGACGCGACCCGACCGATGTCGAGCTCATGATGTTCGCGCAGGCGAACTCCGAGCACTGCCGGCACAAGATCTTCAATGCCGATTTCATCATCGACGGCGAGCCCAAATCCCAATCGTTGTTCGCCATGATTCGCATGACTCATGCGGCGAATTCCGCAGGCGTCTTGTCCGCTTACCGCGATAACGCGGCGGTCATCGAAGGCTCGCGCGGCGTGCGCTATTTCCCGGACCCCGAGACGCGGCGCTACGCGGCAGTGACGGAGCCGGTCGATATCCTGATCAAGGTGGAGACGCACAACCACCCGACGGCGATCTCGCCGTTTCCGGGAGCGGCCACCGGCTCGGGCGGCGAGATTCGCGACGAGGGTGCGACCGGCATCGGCGCCAAACCCAAGGTGGGGCTGACCGGATTTTCGGTGTCCAATTTGCGCATTCCCGGCTTCGTGCAGCCGTGGGAGGCGGATCTCGGCAAGCCGGATCGCATCGCCTCCGCGCGCGACATCATGATCCATGCGCCCTTGGGTGCGGCGGCCTTCAACAACGAGTTCGGACGGCCCGCGACCTGCGGCTATTTCCGCACCTTCGAGCAGGCCGACGAATCGAGCGGGCCGGTGCGCATGGTGCGCGGCTATCACAAGCCCATCATGATTGCGGGCGGCTTGGGCAACATTCGGCGCAAGGATGTCGAGAAGCGCGAGGTCGTGGTCGGCGCGCCGCTGGTGGTGCTCGGCGGCCCGGCGATGCTGATCGGCTTAGGGGGCGGAGCCGCCTCGTCCGTCGGCAGCGGGCAGAGCTCCTCGGATCTGGATTTCGCGTCGGTGCAGCGCGGCAACCCCGAAATACAGCGGCGCGCGC
Organism: uncultured Gammaproteobacteria bacterium; assembly: GCA_963766915.1. GTDB lineage: Bacteria > Pseudomonadota > Gammaproteobacteria > Steroidobacterales > Steroidobacteraceae > Bog-1198. The sequence continues at coordinate 342,045 of CAVYCL010000019.1, read as the reverse complement.
AGGAAGTGATCGATCGTTGCTGGGCGCTTGGCGATGCGAATCCGATCCTACTCATCCACGACGTGGGGGCGGGCGGCCTGTCGAATGCCGTGCCCGAGGCCATTGCCCACAGCCAGCGCGGCGGACGCATCGACTTGCGCAAGATGCCGAGCGCGGAGCCCGAGCTCTCGCCCATGGAGATTTGGTGCAACGAGGCGCAAGAGCGCTATGTACTCGCGCTCGCGCCGGGCAGCGTCGAGCGCTTCGCGGCGCTCTGCGCGCGCGAACGCTGTCCCTTCGCCGTGATCGGCGAGACCACCGCGGATGGCGAGCTGCGCGTGAGCGATGCGCTATCCCCGACCCTGCCGGTCGACTTAGGCCTGGAAGTGCTGTTCGGCAAGCCGCCGCGCATGACGCGCAACGTGCGCAGCGAGCGCCGCACACGCAGCGCGCTCAGCACCGCCGGCATCGGCCTCGAGGAGTCACTCGGCCGTCTGCTGCGTCTGCCCACCATTGCCGACAAGTCCTTCCTCATCACCATCGGCGATCGCACCGTCGGCGGCCTCGTGTGCCGGGACCAGATGGTCGGTCCCTGGCAGGTGCCGGTGGCGGATGTGGCGGTGAGCCTCGTCGACTACGCAGGCTTCGCCGGCGAGGCGATGGCCTTGGGCGAGCGTGCTCCCGTGGCGCTCCTCGATGCGCCGGCGTCCGGGCGGCTCGCCGTCGCCGAGGCGATCACCAACATCATGGCCGCGGATATCGACAAGCTCGCCGACATTCGACTGTCGGCCAACTGGATGGCCGCCTGCGGCGCCGCAGGCGAGGATGCCGCGCTGTACGCGACGGTGCGCAGCGTGAGCCTGGATGTGTGCGCGAAGCTCGGCATCACCATTCCGGTGGGCAAAGACTCGCTGTCGATGCGCACCGACTGGACTACCCCGGAGGGGCCGCGCTCGGTACTCGCGCCCGTCTCGCTCATCGTCTCGGCGTTCGCGCCGGTCGGCGATGCGCGGCGCACGCTGACGCCGCGACTTGAGCTGGGCGAGCCTCGCGCCTCCTGCTGATCGATCTCGGCGCCGGCAAGAACCGGCTCGGCGGCTCGTGCTGGGCCCAGGTCTTCGAGAAGCGCGGCGGCGAGCCCGCCGATCTCGACGATCCGCAGCTGCTCGCCTCGCTGTTCAAGGCGCTGCAAGCGCGCTCAAGGACGAGGGCCTGCGTGCTCGCCTATCACGATCGATCGGACGGCGGGCTGCTGGTGACGCTGCTCGAGATGGCGTTTGCCGGGCACTGCGGCCTCGAGGTCGACCTGGGTACGGCGGGCGACCCGCTTGCCGAGTGCTTCGCGGAGGAGCTCGGCGCGTGCTTGCAGGTTCCCGCCGCGCGAGCCGCCGCGGCTCGCGCCATCGTGGGCGCGTCATGGCTTGGGGAATCTGTGTCGCGACATCGGCAGCGCCGCGAGCGGCGCCGAGATCCGGGTGCGCGCCAACGGTCGCAGCGCTGTACGAGGCGTCCCGGCTCGACTTGCACCGCGCTTGGAGCGAAGTGTCCTATCGCATGCAGGCGCTGCGCGACAATCCGGAGTGCGCGCGCGAGGAGTACTCGCGGCTGCTCGATGAGCACGATCCGGGTCTGCACGCGGCGCTCAGCTTCGACCCGCGCGAGGATGTCGCCGCGCCCTACATCGCAGCACGGTGCGCGGCCCGCGGTGGCGGTGCTGCGTGAGCAAGGCGTCAACAGCCAGACCGAAATGGCCGCGGTGCTTCACGCGCGCGGGATTCGATGCCTACGATGTGCACATGACCGACATTCTCGAGCGGCGCACGCGGCTCGGCGCGCTTCCACGGCCTGGTCGCCTGCGGCGGCTTCTCCTACGGCGATGTGCTCGGCGCCGGCGAAGGCTGGGCGAAATCGATCCTGTTCAACCCCGCTGGCGCGCGATGAGTTCAGCGGCCTTCTTCGAGCGTGACGCGACCTTCACCTTGGGCGTGTGCAACGGCTGCCAGATGCTCGCGGCGCTCAAGGAGCTCATCCCGGGCGCCGCGGCTTGGCCGCGATTCGTGCGCAACCGCTCCGAGCAATACGAGGCGCGGCTGGTGCTCGCGCAAGTGCCGCGCTCGAGCTCGGTGCTGCTCGCGGGCATGCACGGATCGGTGCTTCCGGTGGTGTGCTCGCACGGCGAAGGACTCGCGGAATTCGGCGCCGACTCGAGCGCCGGCAAGCTCCTCGAGGCAGGTGCGGGTGAGCTTGCGCTTCGTCGACCATCGCGGCCGGCCGACGGAGCGCTATCCCGTACAATCCGAACGGCTCGCCCGCGGGCATCGCCGGCGTGTGCAGCGCCGACGGGCGCGTGACCGCGCTCATGCCGCACCCCGAGCGCGTGTTTCGCACGGTGCAGCACTCCTGGGCGCCGCGCGAGTGGGGCGAGGACGGCGGCTGGATGCGCCTGTTCCGCAACGCGCGGGTGTTCGCGGGCTTAGCAACGCCCTCGAGTCAGCCGGCCTCGCGCTGGCCGTGGCGGCTTGTTGCCGCCGTCGATCGAGGCCGGCCTGCGCGGAGCGGCGCAGACGCATCGCCTGCAGCAGCCGCGCCTTGCGCACGAAGGTCTGGTAGAGCAAATCGCGCATCACCTCGAGCAATATCCCGGCGCGCTCCGCATCCAGTCGCGGGAAATTCGGCCAGGGATCGGTGTCGGTGCCGAACAGCACGCTGCGCAGGTCGGCGAAGATCTCATCGTCGAGCTCCGCGAGGCTGCGGATCTCCTGCAGCGTGTCGAACAGCTCGAGCTTGCCGCGCTCGCCCAGCTCGCGAAACAGCGACTGCGCGGTGCGCCGGCTCATGGAGCCGAACGCATCGTAAGAAGCGCGCCGGCGTAGCAGCCGAGCGCCTCCTTGAACAGCGCCTTCGGACTCCTCCGGCAGATAGCTCAGCGGGAAATTCTCGCGCGCGCGCTCGATCTCCGTGAAATTGGGCGCGAGCTCGATGCGCAGCGCCGTATAGCTCTTGGCCGGCGAACTTGAGGAATATCGGGCTCATCGCACGCATCGCAGCGGAACACGATGCCGATCTGCTTGGGCCGGCGCCGGCTCAAGTCCTCGAACTTCGGCACCGCGACCGGCGTCAGGTGCGTCAGCGTCCGGCAATGCGGACAGGTGAGCGCGATGCCCTGCAGCTCGACGTGCAATTCATCCTGCGGAGTGATGTAGATGCTCATGTGGTTCATCCTGCCAGGGGTTTGTAGCGGATGCGGTGCGGCTGCGGGGCGTCCTCGCCCTTGCGGCGCTTGTAGTCCTCGACGTATTCCTGGTAGTTGCCCTCGAACCAGACCACCTGCGAGTCGCCCTCGAAGGCGAGGATGTGGGTCGCGATGCGGTCCAGGAACCAGCGGTCGTGCGAGATGACCACGGCGCAGCCGGGGAACGCCACCAGCGCCTCCTCCAGCGCGCGCAGCGTCTCGATGTCGAGGTCGTTGGTCGGCTCGTCGAGCAGCAGCACGTTGCCGCCCGACTTCAGCACCTTGGCGAGATGCACGCGGTTGCGCTCGCCGCCCGACAGATCGCCGATGAATTGCTGCTGCTGCACGCCCTTGAAATTGAAGCGCCCGACGTAGCTGCGCGAGGAGGTCTCGTAGTTGCCGACCTTGATGAGATCGAGGCCGCCGGAGATCTCCTGCCAGACGGTGTTCTTGTCGTTGAGCGCCTGGCGCGACTGGTCGACGTAGGCGAGCTTGACGCTGGGTCCAAGCGGATCTCGCCCGCGTCGGGCTTTTCCATCCCGGCGAGCATGCGGAACAGCGTGGTCTTGCCGGCGCCGTTCGGGCCGATGATGCCGACGATGCCGCCGGCGGGCAGGTTGAAGCTCAGGCGACTCGATCAGCAGCCGCTCGCCGTAGGCCTTGCGCAAGTCCTTGGCACTCGATCACGAGATCGCCGAGCCGCTCGCCGGGCGGAATGTAGATCTCGTTGGTCTCGTTGCGCTTCTGGAATTCCTGCGAGGCGAGCTCCTCGTAGCGCTGCAGTCGCGCCTTGGACTTGGCCTGGCGCGCCTTCGGGTTGGTGCGCACCCACTCGAGCTCGCGCTTCAGGGTCTTGGCGAGCGCGTCCTGCTGGCGCTCTTCCTGCGCGAGCCGCTGCTCCTTCTGCTCGAGCCAGGAGGAGTAGTTGCCTTGCCACGGAATGCCGTGGCCGCGGTCGAGCTCGAGGATCCATTCGGCGACGTTGTCGAGGAAATAGCGGTCGTGGGTCACCGCGATGACGGTGCTCGGATATTCCTCGAGGAAATCGCTCGAGCCACGCCACCGATTCGGCATCCAGGTGGTTGGTCGGCTCGTCGAGCAGCAGCATGTCGGGCTTCGAGAGCAGCAGCCGGCACAGCGCCACGCGCCGGCGCTCGCCGCCCGACAGCTTGCCGATGACCGCGTCCCAGGGCGGCAGGCGCAGCGAGTCGGCGGCGATTTCGAGCTTGCGCTCGAGCTCCCATCCGTCGACGGCGTCGATCTTGTCCTGAAGCTTCGCCTGCTCCTCGAGCGCCTTGTTCATCTCCTCATCGGACATCGGCTCGGCGAAGCGGTCGCTGATGGCGTTGAAGCGGTCGATCAGCGCTTGCACGTCGCCGACGCCTTCGCCGACGGTCTGGCGCACGGTGCTGGCCTCGTCGAGGGCCGGCTCCTGCGGCAAGTAGCCCACCTTGATGCCGGCCTGGGCGCGTGCCTCGCCTTCGATCTCCTTGTCCATGCCGGACATGATCTTGAGCAGGGTGGATTTGCCCGAGCCGTTGAGGCCGAGCACGCCGATCTTGGCGCCGGGAAAGAAGCTCAAGCTGATGTCGCGCAAGATGATGCGCTTGGGTGGCACGACCTTGCCAACCCGGTTCATGGTGTAGATGAACTGAGCCATGTACTGCCCTGCTCGTGAAATGCCGGTGCGGAGGGTTAAGCGTCGATTATCCAGAAGAGCGGCAGCCTTGTCACGGCGATTAGCGGGCGGCGCCGAACGAGCCACCCAGCGGACTCTAATGCTCTAGAAATCAAAGACATATTAGGGAACATGCGGCGCATCGGCTACAATTGGAGGCTGTCCGACGCGAGGCCCGTATATGTTCAACGCCAACATGACCATTGCCGAATTCGACCCCGAGCTTGCCAAGGCCATTGCCGGGGAGCGCCAGCGGCAGGAAGATCACGTCGAGCTCATCGCCTCGGAGAACTACACCAGTCCGCGCGTGCTCGAGGCGCAGGGCTCGGTGCTCACCAACAAGTATGCCGAAGGCTATCCGGGCAAGCGCTATTACGGCGGCTGCGAGTACGTCGACATCGCCGAGAGCCTCGCCATCGAGCGCGCCAAGCAGCTGTTCGGCGCCGACTTCGCGAACGTGCAGCCGCATTCGGGCTCGCAGGCGAATGCCGCGGTCTATCTGGCGCTGCTCAATCCGGGCGATCACGATTCTCGGCATGAGCCTGGATCACGGCGGCCACCTGACGCACGGCGCCAAGGTGAATTTCTCCGGCAAGCTGTTCAAGGCCGCGCAGTACGGCATCAAGCCCGACACCGGCGAGATCGACTACGACCAGGTCGAGCGGCTGGCGCAGGAACACCGCCCGAAGATGATCGTCGCCGGCTTCTCGGCCTATTCGCGCGTCATCGACTGGGCGAGGTTTCGCGCGATCGCCGATTCGGTGGGCGCCTATTTCGTGGTCGACATGGCGCACGTCGCGGGCCTCGTGGCCGCCGGCCTTTATCCGAATCCCGTGCCGTTCGCCGATGTGGTGACCACCACCACGCACAAGACCCTGCGCGGGCCGCGCGGCGGCTTGATTCTCGCGCGCGCCAACCCGGAGATTCACAAGAAGCTCAATTCGATGGTGTTCCCGGGCACCCAGGGCGGACCGCTGATGCACGTGATCGCGGCCAAGGCGGTGGCGTTCCTGGAGGCGCTGCAGCCCGAGTTCAAAGCCTATTCCGCGCAGGTCATCGCCAATGCGCGCGCCATGACGCGGGGCTCTGCAGGAGCGCGGCTACAAGATCGTCTCGGGCGGCACCGACAATCACTTGTTCCTGCTGGATCTCGTCGACAAGAACATCACCGGCAAAGACGCCGATGCCGCGCTCGGCCGCGCCCACATGACGGTCAACAAGAACGCGGTGCCGAACGATCCGCGCCCGCCCATGGTCACCAGCGGCCTGCGGATCGGCACGCCGGCGGCGACGACGCGCGGCTTCAAGGAGAGCGAGGCCAAGCAACTGTCCCACTGGATCGCCGATGTGCTCGACCATCGCGGCGATGAGGCGACCGTCGAGCGCGTGCGCGGCGAGGTCGAGGCGCTGTGCCGGCGATTCCCCGTCTATGGGTGAGCGTCGGCCGCCGGCTGCCGCGGCCCTAAGTAGGCCCCATGCATTGCCCCTTCTGCGGCCACTCGGAGACTAAGGTCATCGATTCGCGTCTTGCCGGCGAGGGGCGGCAGATCCGTCGACGCCGCGAATGCCTCGAGTGCGCCGAGCGCTTCACCACCTTCGAGACCGCCGAGCTGGTGATGCCGACGGTGGTCAAGGGCGACCGCAGCCGCGAGCCCTTCGACGAAAGCAAGCTGCTCGCCGGCATGCAGAAGGCGCTCGAGAAGCGCCCCGTGAGCGGCGAGGCGATCGAGGCGGCGGTCGCGAGGATCTGCCACAAGCTGCGCAGCTTGGGCGAGCGCGAGATCGCCTCCCGCGCCATCGGCGAGCTGGTCATGGAGGAGCTGCGCCATCTGGACGAGGTGGGCTATGTGCGCTTCGCCTCCGTGTACCGCAGCTTTCAGGACATCGAGGCGTTCCGCACCGAAATCGACCTGTTGCGGCGGCATCGGCGCCGGCACGCGCCGAGCAAGGATCAGCTGCCGCTTCTGCCGGGCGATGAGTCCGGCGATGCCGGCAAATGAACGAGGCGCTCGCCAGTCGGGACCGCGACGGCACGGATCGCGCGTACATGGCGCGGGCGCTCGAGCTCGCCGCGCGCGGCCTCTACACGACCGATCCGAATCCGCGCGTCGGCTGCGTGCTGGTGCGCGATGACCGAGACGCTCGGCGAAGGCTGGCACGAGCGCGCCGGCGAGGCGCACGCCGAGGTGGCGGCGCTCAAGGCGGCGCGCGGCGATGTGCGCGGCGCGACCGCCTACGTGACTCTCGAGCCCTGCAGCCACACCGGCCGCACGCCGCCGTGCGCGGACGCCTTGATCGCGGCGGGCATCGGCCGCGTGGTGTGCGCCTCGCGTCGACCCCAACCCGCGGGTCGCCGGCGCCGGCATCGAGCGCCTCAAGGCCGCCGGCATTTCGGTTTCGGTGGGAGTTCTCGAGCACGAGGCGCGCGCCCTGAATGCCGGGTTCTTTTCGCGCTTCGAGCGCGGGCGCCCCTGGGTGCGGCTGAAGCTCGCGATGAGCCTGGATGGGCGCACCGCGCCGGCCGGCGGCGGGGCGATCTGGATCAGCGAGCGAGGCTTCGCGCGCCGACGTGCAGCGTTGGCGCGCGCGCAGCTCCGCCGTGCTCACCGGCGCGGGCACGGTGCGGACGGATGATCCGCGCCTCGATGTGCGCTGGGACTATGGGCCCTGGGTCCGGCAGCCGCTGCGCGTGGTGCTCGATCCGACGCTCGGCTGCCCGCCCGAGGCCCGGGTGTTCGCGCGCGAGGGCGCGGTGGTGTTCGCCTCCGAGGAGGCTTCGCCCGCGGCCGCGGCACGGCTCGCCGCGCATCGGCCGCCCGTCGCCGTGGAAAGAGTCCCCGCGATCCGTGGCCGATTGGACCTCAAGGCGGTACTCACCCGGTTGAGCGCGCTCGAAGTGAACGAGCTCCTGGTGGAATGCGGTCCGCGCTTGGCCGCGGCCTTCCTCGAAGCAGGGGCTGGTCGACGAATGGATCCTTTACGTGGCGCCCCGGTTGCTCGGCGCGGATGCCGCTCCCTTGACGGCGCTCGCCGGGCTTGGATGCAGCGGGGCGCGGGCTATCGCATTCGATATCATGAGCGTTGCGCGGCTGGATACGGATGTGAGGCTGATTTTGGAGCCGCGCGGCGCGAGGCTCGATTCGCGGCCTAAGGCGCCGGGCGGCCAGGGAGCAGAACGATGTTCACGGGAATTGTGATTGCCACCGGGCGCGTGGCCTCCATCACTCGCAAGGCCGGTGATCTCGATCTCGCGATCGACGCGGCCGCGCTCGATCTGAAGCGCGTGGCCGTCGGCGACAGCGTGAGCGTCTCGGGGGTGTGCCTCACGGCGACGCGGATCGATGGCGGCGTATTTCATGCCGACGTGTCGCGCGAAACGCTCGCCAAGACCACGCTCGGGAGCTTTGCGGTGGGGCGCCGGGTGAATCTCGAGCCGAGCTTGCGCGCCGGCGATCCGCTTGGGCGGGCACTTGGTCAGCGGACATGTCGATGCGGTCGGCACGCTCGCGGACCTCGTTCAGGATGCGCGCTCCTGGAGACTGCGCTTCGAGCTGCCGCAGGCGCTCATGCGCTATGTCGCGCCCAAGGGATCGATCTGCATCGACGGGGTGAGCTTGACGGTGAACGAGGTGAGCGAGCGAGGCTTCGAGGTCAACATCATTCCGCACACCCACGAAGTCACGACGCTCGGGGATCTGACCGTCGGCGCAGGCGCCAATATCGAGATCGACCTGGTCGCCCGATATCTGGAGCGGCTGGTGCCACAATCCCGCGAGCTTTGAAGGACAAGGACCGATGAACACGATCGACGAGATTCTCGAGGACCTGCGCCGCGGCAAGATGGCGGTCATCATGGACGATGAGGATCGCGAGAACGAAGGCGACCTCATCATGGCGGCCGACTGCGTGCGCCCCGAGGACGTCAATTTCATGGCGCGCTACGGGCGCGGGCTCATATGCCTCACGCTCACGCGCGAGCGCTGCCGGCAGCTGCGGCTGCCGCTCATGGTGAGCGAGACGGACGGCGCGCACCGAACCAACTTCACGCTGTCGATCGAGGCCGCCGAAGGTGTGACGACGGGAATCTCGGCACACGACCGCGCGCACACCATCAAGACAGCCGTATCGCCAAAGGCGCGCCCCGAGGATCTGCGCCAGCCCGGGCATATCTTTCCGCTCATGGCGCAGCCCGGCGGTGTGCTCACCCGCGCCGGCCACACCGAGGCGGGGTGCGATCTCGCGCGCCTTGCTGGATTCTCGCCGGCCGCCACCATCGTCGAGATATTGAACGACGACGGCAGCATGGCGCGCCGTCCGGACCTCGAGCGGTTCGCCTCGGCGCATGCGCTCAAGATCGGCACCATTGCCGATCTCATCCGCTATCGCCTGAAGAACGAGCGCTCGATCGAGCGCATCTACGACCAGCCGGTGGAGACCGAGTTCGGCGGTTTCCAGCTGTGCTGCTACGAGGACCACGTCCATCGCAACGTGCACATCGCGCTGGTGAAGGGCGACCTCAATTCCCCGGTGCCGCCGCTGGTGCGCGTGCACATCAAGGACACGCTGCGCGATCTGGTCGGAGTGCGCAGCGAGCACCTCGGCTGGCCGCTGCGCGCGGCGGTGGGTCGCGTCGCGGCCGAAGCTTCCGGCGTGGTCGTCATTCTGCGCGCGGAAGAGACGCCCCGGGAGTTCATGGACAGCGTGCGTCTGATCGACGCGAAGCCGCCCGCCCCGCGGCACGCAGGCGCCACGGTGCTGCGCACCTACGGCATCGGCGCGCAGATACTGAAGGACCTGGGGCTGAAGCGCATGCGGGTGCTGAGCGCCCCCAAGCAGCTTCAGGGGCTGTCGGCCTTCGACCTCGAAGTGACCGAGTACGTGGATGGCGGCGAATAGACGTGCGAGGATAGCGGCGTGGCGAACGATCCATTCAAGCTGACCGAGGGCGATCTCATCGCGCGCGATCTGCGTTTCGCGCTGGTCGTTTCGAGATTCAACGATTTCGTCGTCGATCCCTTGGTGCGCGGCGCGGTGGATGCGCTCAAGCGCCACGGGGCGACGGAGAAGCAGATCGAGATCGTGCGCGTGCCGGGTGCTTTCGACATTCCGGTGGTGGCGCGCAAGCTCGCGCAGTCGCGACGCTATGAGGCCCTGGTCGCGCTCGGTGCGGTCATTCGCGGCCAGACGCCGCACTTCGACTATGTCGCCGGCGAATGTGCTTCCGGACTTGCGCGCATCGCGCTCGAGTCCGGGGTGCCCATCGGCTTCGGCGTATTGACCACCGACACCGTCGAGCAGGCCGTCGACCGCGCCGGCGGCAAGGCGGGGAACAAGGGGGCGGACGCCGCGCTCGCGGCGCTGGAGATGGCGAACCTCCTGCGGCGTCTGGACGCTTGAAGCGCTGCCGTGAGCTCCCCGCATCGAACTCGTAGCCTCGCCAGAAGGCTCGCTCTGCAGGCGCTGTATCAACAACAGCTCAATCCGCGTTCCTTGCAGGACACCCGGCGCCAGTTCGCCGAGGACCCGGAAGCCGAGCGCGTGGACCGCGAGTATTTCGAGCAGCTGCTCGCCGCCATCGCGCCGAACGGCGAGGCTTTGGATCGGGAAATCGCCAAGTACAGCGAGATTGCGCCGGGGGAGCTCGATCCGATCGAGCACGCGGTGCTCTGGCTCGGCTTGCACGAGCTCGCATCGCATCCGGAGCTCCCCTATCGCGTGGCGCTCGCCGAGGCCGTCGACCTCGCCAAGCGGTTCGGCGCGACGGATGGCCACAAGTTCGTGAACGCGGTGCTCGACCGGGCGGCCCGGGAGCTGCGTCCCCACGAATATGGACGAGTTTGAGCTGATCCATCGCTACTTCTCGCGCCTCGGGGCAGCGCGGGCGGACGTTCTCGTGGGTGTGGGCGACGATGCGGCGATTTTGCGCGGAACGGACGATTCAGATCTCGTGGCGGCGGTGGACACGATTGTCTCGGGCCGGCATTTTCTCGAAGGCAGCGATGCCCGCTCCATCGGACACCGATCCCTCGCCGTGAATCTCAGCGATCTGGCGGCCATGGGCGCATCCCCCGCCTGGGCGATGCTCTCCTTGACGCTGCCTGCGCCTTCGCCCGAGTGGCTCGAGGGCTTCGCCCGCGGCTTTGGCGAGCTGGCGCGTGCCCACGAGGTGATGCTCGTCGGCGGCGACACCACCGCGGGGCCTCTGACGGTGAGCGTGCAAATCATGGGACACGTGCCGCGCGGCACGGCGCTGTTGCGCGGCGGCGGCCGGGAGGGCGACCTCCTCGTGGTGACGGGCACGATCGGCGATGCCGGAGCCGGGCTCGCCCTCGCGACGGGCGCGCTCGCCACGGACGATGCGGCGGCGGCGAGCGAGCTGCGCCGGCGCTTCGAGTATCCGACGCCGCGAGTCGAGTTCGGCTTGGCGGCGCGGGGCCTTGCGAGCGCGGCGATGGATCTTTCCGACGGGCTGGTGGGCGATCTGCCGAAGCTCGCGGCGGCGAGCGGCTTGGGCGCGGACGTCGAGGTCGATCGGCTGCCGCTGTCGCGCGCGCTTGCCGCGGTCGCCGGCCGCGAGCGGGCGCGCGATTTCGCGCTCGGCGGCGGCGACGACTACGAGCTGCTCCTGGCGGTCGCGCCCGCGCGCTTCGAGGCGCTTGCGCGCGCGCGCGGCGGCATTGAACTTAACGCTGACCGCGATAGGTGAGCTACGTCGCGGAAATACCGTGAATTGGGCGCTCGAGGGCCGATCCTACGTTCCCACGGTCGAGGGCTATTCCCACTTTCGTTGAGCCCTCGACCCAAATCACAGTTTGCCCGAACCGTGCCGAAGTATTCTTTATGCCACGATTCGAACTTCGCACATCAGCCCCAAAAATTCCTTGAACACCATTCGGCAAAATCTTGCGAAGTCGCCGCAGCTGCGCGCGCCGATCCCCGAAAAGATCGGCAAGTACGCGATCATCAACGAGGTCGGCCGCGGCAGCACCGGCGCCGTCTACCTGTCGCACGATCCGTATTATGGGCGCGATGTTGCGATCAAGGTGTACAACACCGATTCGAGCAGCGATGAGAATCGCAAGCGCATCGCCCGCAAGATGTTCCTGTCCGAAGCCCACATGGTCGGCATGCTGCAGCATCCGAACATCCTGCCCATCTACGATGCCGGCGAAGAGAACGGCCACTGCTACATCGTCACGGAGCACGTGCACGGCGCGCGCACGCTGGCCGCGTATTGCCGGCCCGACAACCTGCTGCGGATCGACGATGTGGTGGAGCTGGTCTACAAGGCGGCGCGGGCGCTGCACTATGCGCACAGCCGCGGGGTCATCCACCGCGACATCAAGCCGAGCAACATCATGCTCACCTTGGACAGCGACGTGCGCATCATCGATTTCGGCATCGCGCTGGTCGCCGACTCCGAGATCTCGAGGATCGAGGGGATTGCCGGGAGCCCCTCCTACATGTCCCCGGAGCAGGTGCAGTCGATCGAACTGACCAATCGCTCCGATCTTTATTCGTTGGGCGCCGTGATGTACGAGCTGCTCACGGGCACGCGGCCGTTCCGTGCGGGAAATCTGCAAAAGCTTCTGCACCAGATCGTGTTCGCAACCCCGCCGCCCATTCATACGCTGCGCCCCGAGATACCGGAGGAGCTCGAGAATGTGACCGCGATGGCGCTGCAGAAGGATCCGGAGAAGCGCTACAAGACCGGTCTCGACTTCGCCGCAGAGCTCACGCGAGTGCACCAGAAGCTGCGTGCCCAATACAACCGAATCGATCAGCAGGAGCAGTTCGGTCTGCTGCGCAAACTCAAGTTCTTCCACGATTTCTCACACAGCGAAATCTGGGAGGTGCTGCGCGCGAGCAGCTGGCAGGATTACGCCGACGGTGAGGAGATCGTGAAAGAAGGCGAGATGGACGATCGCTTCTACATCATCGTGCAGGGCCGGGTCGGCGTCGCCCGGCTGGGCAAGGCGCTCGGCTATCTCGAAAACGGCGATTGTTTCGGCGAGACGAGTTACGTGCGCGGCGCCAAGCGCACCGCGACCATCATGGCGGCGGGCTCGGTCGTCGTCATGAAGGTGAGCTCGACCCTGTTGGAACAGGTCTCGGCCGAATGTCAGCTGCGCTTCAACCAGGTGTTCCTGCGCAGCATGATCGGCCGCCTGCAGAGCGCGGAGCGCGCGAGCTAAAGACCCGCGGGCGCCGGCTGAATCAGCGCGCCGCCGTATCCTTCTCGTGCTCGATCATCGCGTAGGCGGAATGGTTGTGGATGGACTCGAAGTTCTCCGCCTCCACCACGTAGGCGCGCACCCGGGTGTCGCGGTTCAAGGCCATGGCGACGTCGCGCACGGTGTCCTCGACGAACTTCGGATTGTCGTACGCCCGCTCGGTCACGAACTTCTCGTCGGGACGCTTGAGAATCCCGTAAACCTCGCATGAGGCCTGCGACTCGGCGACGTCGATCAGTTCCTCGAGCCACATGTGCTCGCGCAGCTTGGCGGTCAGGGTGATGTGCGAGCGCTGGTTGTGCGCCCCGTAGTCGGAGATCTTCTTCGAGCACGGACACAAGCTGGTGGTCGGAACCACGACCTTGAGCCACACGTCGGTGCGGCCATTTCGGTACTCGCCGAAGATGGCCGCTTGATAGTTCATCAGACTCTGGACGCCGGTCACCGGCGCCTTCTTCATGACGAAGTAAGGGAAGGTCATCTCGATGTGGCCCGCATCCGCGTGCAGATGCTCGGTCATCTCCTCGAGCATCTTGCCGAACGAGTCGACCGATATTTCGCGCTCGTGGCGGTTCAATATCTCGACGAACCGCGACATGTGCGTGCCCTTGAAGTTGTGCGGCAGGTTCACGTACATGTTGAAGTTGGCGACCGTGTGCTGCTCCCCCGCGGCCCGGTCCTTGACCCGGATGGGATGAAAGATGTCCTTGATGCCGACCTTGTTGATCGGTAATTGCCGGGTGTCGGGATGACCTTGGACGTCCTCCACGGGTGAGACACCGGACTTCTTGGCGGGAACCGCGACGTTCATAGGGATTGATTTCCTGCTGCTGCGAACAGCCCCTCAATGGGGCCCTTCTCGCGCATTGCAATGATATCAGAGGAGGGGCGGGGGGGCCGCCGAAGCGGCCCGGCGCCGCCCTAATCGGGGGATTTGGATGATTCCGGGTCGAAATCCTCGGCTTGAGCGCCGCCGGCCTTTTTCAACAAAATCTCGACTTTTTGCTCGGCTTCCTTCAGGGCCGTCTGACAGCTCCTCGTCAGAATGACGCCGCGCTCGAATGCCGCGAGCGATTCCTCGAGCGGCAGGTCGCCGTGCTCCAGGCGCTCGACGATCTGCTCGAGATCGCGCATCGCCTTCTCGAAATCCAGAGGCTTCGATTCGTTTTCTACTTTGCCGGCCGCCATATTGAGCGCAAGTTACACAGCCCTCGGGGCCCGGTCAAACGCCTCTGAAGTCGTCGCCCCGCGCCCCCTGCCGCAGTGCCAACGGTATCCGGTCACGAAGCTGATTCATCGACGTGACGGAATTTGTCAAGCCGTGATGCAAGTCACAAGCGCGGGGTCGCACTCCCGGTCGTTTTGAGTACCATGGCCCCGAGAAGCCATATGCAGCACTCGATCAAACATATCCTTACGGCCGTCGGCCTTTGCGCCGCCATCCTCGCAGTCTCCGGGTGCGCGCCGCGCCGAATTCCGCCGCTCACCGTCGAGGACCTCATGGAGGACCGGGTGACGCTCGATGGGATTCTCCTCAAATGCGACCAGGATCCGACCAAGGTACGGAATCCTTCCGATTGCGAAAATGCCCGCATCGCGAATGAGCGGCTGGCAACCCAACGCGTCGATCCCGAAGCCGAGAAGCGTCGCCAGGCGGACTTCGAGAAGGCCCGCGAGCAGCTTAGGCTCGCGCAAGACAAGCTGCGTCAGGAGCAGGAAGCCAAGACCAAGGTGGACGCGTATTCGCTACCCCTGGTGCCGGTCGATCCCGCCGCAGCGGCAAAGGCTGCGGCGCCGGCATCCGCGCCGGCCGACCCCAACGGACCTCCGCTGGCAGGCAACGCGCCGCACTGAAGTCTCGCGGGTGATCGCTACTGCTTGTCGAACACGAGCTTCGAGGTGTATGGCTTTCCGTCCGCGCCCTTCACGGTGGAGGTCAGCGTCATGACCTTGCCGTGCGCCGGAAAGGGTGCGAGTCCCATGGCCCACGACCTTCCCGGATTTCTTCAGCGTGAACTTCACTGTAGAGCCGTTCACCTTGCTGATCGCACTGGTGTCGTAGTCCTTCGAGCCGGTGAACGGGTAATCCGTACCGTCGGTCTTGAAAGTCGCTCCGCCCGTAATGGGGGAGCCATCCGCGGCGACGGCTGTGAATGACATCGTGACCGTGCCGTCCGCCGCCACGGCGTAGGTGCGGGTCTGCGACTTCAAGCTAGGACCGGTGAAGGTCGATTTCTCCGCATTCATCGTCCACGTACCAGCCACCGAATACGCTTCGGCCGCCGTCGCTCCGAACGCAAGCAGCAGTCCGGTGAATAACATCATTATGTGTTTCATGAATCATCCTTGTTTGTTATTGATTTCATTTCATCGAGCGAAAATCGAGAAGGTCGCGATCAGTATGGACCGGCCTCGCGTTGCGTGGCAAATAGGGACACGTGCCGTTACCCTCGCAGCGGCGGCGCTCAATTCATTCCAACCTGCGCCGAGTCGACCACGGCCTTCGCGTGCGCAAGCTCCGGCCTGTCGGAGCCGGCCCCATCGCCCGTCGATTTGAGTAGCGCCGTGTAGTATTGCCGGGCTTCGTCGCTGTGCCCCGCGGCTTCCGCGGCGCTGCCTGCGCCGAATAAGCCGTTGAACCGATTCGGACTCTGCTTCATGGCCTGCCGATATTCGAGCAGCGCCTCTGTCGGCTGGCCCGACTCGAGCAACATGTCGGCGAGCATTTCGCGGGACGGAATATCGACCTCGCCTTGACCGACGCGATCCTCGAGATCCGCGGCGGCGCGCATGTGCTTGAACGCTTCTGCGGTATTCGCATCGGCGAAGGCGACCCACGCGAGCATCTCGTCGTGCCTGATCTGCGCGCCCGTCGAATCGACCATGTAGGCGTGGCTGCCCTTCTTCACCTCGTCCATCAACGCCTCGTATGCGGCGAGGTCGGCGCGCGCCTCCGCGGCCCGGTGCAGATGCCCGTCGCCGATCGCCCGGGCCCAGTACACCTGGCCCTGGGTCTCCGCGGGCGCACCCTTGATGGGCTCGAGCGTTGCCGCCGATTTCCAGTCGCGGGTCTCGAGCGCGAGAAAAATCGGAAACTTGCTTCGATAGTAAGGAAACATGCCGGCCATGTAATGGTTCGCCATCCCGGGCATGGTGTCGTAATGGGCGATCGCGGCCGCGGCGTCGGCGGCAACTCTTCTGGCGCGCGTGTCATCGCCCCGTTGCAAATAGGCGTACACCAGAAAATCGTCCGAGTGGAATTGATCCATCCAGCCGCTCTCATGACGCGCCTCTGCGGCTTGCGAGGCCGCCACCGAGCCTAGATTGGCCTCGATGTCCTCGGGCCACATCCCCAAGCGCGCGAAAATGTGGCCGGGCATGTGGACGGCGTGCGGGCCCGAGGAGGCGATCTCGCCATAATGTCGTGCCGCCGGGAGGCCATCGGCCGCGAGCGAGGGCGTGTCGCAGGCGTGAATGATGTAGTGCACCACCCCCGGATGATCCGGATATTTCTGCCAGAGCGGGGTGAGCACCCCCATGGCCTTCTTTTCCTGAGTCAGGCTGGTGTCGTCCGGCCGCTCGGCCGCGAGCAGCGCGAGTGCGTAGAACGCCCCGGCATCGACGTCCGAGGGATAACGTGCGTAGAGCGCTCCCATCGCCGCGGCATACGCCTCGATGCGCGCTTGAAAATCCTCCGCTCCGGGCCTGAAGAAGGCGCTGAGGGCGGCGATGTATTCGCGCTCGCGCGCGCTCTTCGGGGGGCGCGCCGCTGCGGCTTGCATTTCGCGCCAGCCTTTGGCCGTCGCGGCCGCGTCGGGCCGATCCCATATTTGATGGAACCCGCTCATGGCGATGCCCCAATGCGCCATGGCGCACGACGGGTCCGCCGCGATGATCTTCTCGAACTGCGGCCGGGCTTCCTCGTACCAAAAATCATGCAGCAACGCGACGCCGCGGTTGAAGTTCGCGCGCACCGCCGGCGAACAGGACACCTCGAACGCTACCGTTCCTAAGTGTTCATCGTTAAGCGGTGGAGCGGCGCCGATCGCATCCGGGTTGGCTGCGCTCACTGCGAACGGCAGCGCGGCAATGCAGACCCCGAACGACATCCAAACCGACGTGTGTATGCGCATGGCGCGGATTCTAGCAATCGGGCAGAGCCTTTGGGGCACGCGTCGATGGGCTGCCCGGGACGCGTCGGTCTGGGGATTCAACCAAGCGGGCGCCGACTGGACTTCCAGTCAGCGCCCTGGCTGGATGCTAGCGACGATCCGCGGTGAGAATGGTCGCAGGCTGCGGCACGCCGTACTTTGCCGCGTAGACCGCAGACAAGGCCGGCTGGTTCACCTTGGCGACGGCACCCTCGATCGCCTGCTTCACGCAGAGCTTCCAGCCGGACCGGGCTACGAGGTCACCATGGAAGTAGCCCGAGCACACGCCTTCGGCGGCAAAGTGGATGCGCCCGTAGAGGGCCGTCGCGCCTTGCGGCGTCGAGATGTCGAGATCCGCGTATTTTACGACTGTCCGCGGTACGTCGGAGGCCACGGCAGCGTGGCTTAGGGCGCTGAAGCTCGAAACCAGCGCGATGCCCATCGCGGCAGCGATCAGGCGGCGTGGCAGGCGGGTCAAACGGGTCGAAGCGGTCATCGTGTTCATGGTGCTCTCCTGGAAGTTGAGTAAATCGTTCACGTTTCTGGCGTCTCTGCCGGCGCTTGGGCTCCGCCGGCTCTGGAGCAACAGTGCTCCCGCGCGGGGGCTGAAGTCCTGAGAGCGGTATGAAAGTGGTCTAGGGATTCCCTAGGCGTGTGTACAATCATCGTCGAGTCGAGAAGAGCGGCGGCCCAGGCAGGTTCTTCGAGGATGTCAAAAACCAGCTCAGCATCACCTTCCTTGCTCCGCATCGCCGATTTGCGCGTCGATCCCGCGCTCGATGAGATTTGCAGGGCCGGCCACACGATCAAACTCGAGCCCAAGGCGATGCAGCTGCTGATGTGTCTCGCCGAGCGCGCAGGCGAGGTGGTCAGCGTCGAGGAGCTCCTCGATCTGGTGTGGAAAGACGTGGTCGTGAGTTCGGACTCGGTGTATGCCGCCGTGGCCGCGCTCCGGCGCACGCTGGGCGACGATCCGAAGACACCCAAGTACATTGCGAACGTCGTGCGCCGCGGCTATCGGCTGATCGCGCCCGTATCGGCATGGGAGGACTCCGCGACGGTACCGCCGGCAAGCCCCGTCCTGGCAACCCCCGACAGGCCGTCCATCGTGGTCATGCCTTTCGCCAACTTGAGCGGTGATCCGGCGCAGGACTACTTCAGCGACGGTATTACGGAGGACATCATCACCGAGCTGTCGCGTTGGCGACTGCTCGCGGTCCGATCCCGCTCGGCCTCATTCCGCTATCGCGGCGCCGCGGTCGACCTGCAGCAGGTCGCGCGCGAATTGAACGTGCGCTTCCTCGTGGCAGGCAGCGTCAGGCGCATGGGCGAGCGCATGCGTATCGGTGTCCAACTGGTCGATGCCGAAACCGGCAACGACATCTGGGTCGAGAAATTCGACCGCCGCTCCGATGAGATCTTCGCGGTTCTCGACCGGGTGGTGCAAACGCTGGTGAGCACGCTCGTCGGTCGGGTGCAGGCGTCGGTGAATGAACGTTCGCGGCGCAAGCCGCCGGCGAGCCTTGCAGCCTATGAGTGCGTGCTCAAGTGCAACGCGTTGTCCTGGGACGATCCGGCCGGCGCCGCCGAGGCCACGCGGCTGGCGGAGAAGGCGATCGAGCTCGATCCCGAGTATGCGATGGCGCATTCGCTGTTGTCCGCACTGTCCTATTCGCGGTGGACCGACGGACCGAGAAGTTCGAACGAGGCGCTGGAAAAGGCCTACGTGCTTGCGCTGCGCGCCGTCGAGCTCGATGACAGCGAGAGCACTTGCCAGGCGCTTTTGGGCGCAGTCCACATGCAGCGACGCGCCTTTGACGTCGCATTGCAATACTCACGGCGCGCGGTCGAGCTCAACCCGAACAACCAGTGGAACGCGGCCGATCTCGGATCGCTGCTTGTCTACATCGGCGAGTCCGAAGAGGCGCTGGTGTGGTTTGCCAGGGCCCGTGAGATCGATCCGTACTTCGAGGAGCCGTGGTACTGGCGTGCGGCCGGCCTCGCCCACATGAACCTGCAGCAATACGCCGATGCTCTGGCGATGCTCGGTCGCGCGGGCGTGCGCGCGGAGTCCTTCGCCGCCCTGATGGCGGGATGTCATGCGCGGCTCGGCAATGTGGACTCCGCCAGAGCCAGTGGCGCTGAGTGTCTGGCCATGAAACCTGACTTCTCGGTCGCGAGATTCATGAGTAATCAGCCGTTCAAGATACCGGCCCACGCCGAGCAACTTGCCGCCTCCCTGCGCCTGGCAGGTCTGCCGGATTGACCCCGATGGCAGAGCCAAACTGGGTTACCGAGGTTCTCCATTTCTGGTTCGACGAACTGGGCGAAACCGGTTGGTTCGCCAAGAGCGAGCACACCGATGCGCTCATCCGGGAGCGCTTCCTCGGGCTGCACGAGCGGCTCGCGGCAGACGAGGGCATCGATTGCAGCACTCCCCATGCGCTCTTGGCCGCAGTCATCGTGCTCGATCAGTTCTCGCGAAACCTCTTCCGCGATACCGCTCGCGCCTATGCGGCGGATCCGATCGCGCGACGGCTGGCCCGCCACGCGATCGCGAAAGCCTTCGACACCGCCATGACGGCGCGGGAGCGCTCCTTCCTTTATATGCCGTTCGAGCATAGCGAGGATCGCGCGGATCAGGCGCTGTCGGTCGAGTTGATCGGACAACTCGGCAATACGGAATGGACGGACTACGCCAAGAAGCACCAGGCGATCATCGAGCGCTGCGGCCGCTTTCCCCATCGCAACGCGATTCTGAACCGGCAGTCGTCGGCGGAAGAGCTCGAGATTTTGCAGCGACCGGAGGACTGGTTCTGAATCAAGTCCAATCGCTCAGCCCTTCGAGCGCATAGAGCTGTTTCCAGCTCGGCCGATCCTTCATGCGGGCGGCGTACGGCCGCAGCGCCGGCCACTCGGTCGCGGGCTTCGGCATGTTTCGCGACCAGCGCATGAGCATGATCAGCAGAAGGTCGGCCGCCGAGAAATCCTCTCCCAATAGATACGGGCCTTGCGCCGCCAGATGCACATCGATGCGCGACCAGGCGCTTTCGATCCTGCGGCGCACGGCGGGCATCAAGAGCGCCTGTGTGTCGGGGTCCTCGCTGCTGTCGCCCGGATAAAACCAGGCGCGGAACGCCGGCTGCAAGGTGTTGGCCAAATAGAGAATCCACTGATACCACGCGATGCGTCGCAACGAAGTCTCCGCGGGCGCGAGTCTCGCCTGCGGATGCCGAGTCGCGATCGCCATCAGCAGAGCGGCCGATTCGGTGAACGGCACATCGTCGATCAGCAGCGTCGGCACGACGCCGTGCGGATTGAGTTTCAGATAAGCCGGGTCACGCTGCCCGCCGGCCTGCAAGTCGACGGCTATCAAGCGGTATTCGGCCCCCGATTCGATGAGCGCCTGGTGAACGCACAGGCTCGCCGCTCCGGGGCTGTAGTAAAGGGTATACATGGTCGTTCCCCCGCATCAGTCGGGCATTGTAGGCCGGCAGGTGCGTGGCGATGCAACCGTTGACATGCCGGCCTGCATAATTGATCGTACGTTCAATAATTACGATCGCGGGATGATCGACCATGACAAAAGTCTTCGCCGTACTGCTCGGCGCATTCATCACCGTGGCGCCGGCGGCATCGGGGACCGATCCCGGCGTGCGCGATGCAACGGCGTTCGATCCACGCCGGCCGCCGGCGGCGGAACTCATCCTGCGGGTCCCCGACGGCTACACGGTCACGGCGGTGGGTGATCTCATCATCTCCCGCCCGCTGCGGCAGGAAGCTGCACGATTGCCCGGCTTCAAAGCGGTTCTCGACCGGCTGCGGCGCGGCGACGTGCTCTACGGCAATATGGAATCGTCGATCTTCGACGTGCGGCACTTCACCGGCGCCGGGTATTCCTACGAGGGCGACTGGACGAATGCGAGCCTGCCCGAGGTCGCGACGGACCTGCGCGCCATGGGGTTCGATTTGGTGTCGCGAGCCAACAATCATGTCATGGACTGGGGCATCGAGGGCATGCGCGAGACCGGTAAACGGCTCGATGATGCCGGGATCGTGTACGCCGGCGCGGGCGAGACGAGAGGCCTTGCGCGAGCGCCCCAATACTATGAGACCCCCATGGCCCGGGTGGCGCTCGTCTCATTCGCCTCCACGTTTAGACCTACCACCGATGCGCTACCGCAAGAAGGCGCGGTGCCTGCGCGGCCCGGCATCAGCGCGCTGCACCTCACCTCGAGCATCGAGGTGCCGGCGGACGTCATGACGCAGATGACGGCGTTGGAGTGCGTCTTGCATCGGCGGCACTGTGACGCGACCCCGGACGAGCTCGATCTGTTCGACAAGCACTTTCGGCGCGGGCCGGAATTTGCCTATCGTTACACCGTGGATCCGGAAGATCGGGCCGAAATCCTGAAAGCGATCCGCGAGGCGAAGCAGCACGCCGACGTGGTCATCGTCTCCATTCATACCCATGAGTGCTCGCTCGCGTGCGACGACGACAATGCGCCTCGGGCGCCCGGCGATTTCCTTGCCGCGCTCGCGCATGAGGCGATCGACGCCGGCGCCGATGTGTTCGTGGCCACGGGTAATCACAACCTCGGCCCCATTGAGATTTACGATGCGCCGGGACGCGGCAAACGACCGATCTTCTACGGAATCGGCAATTTTTTCTGGAGCGACGTGCAGCCGCTATTGCCGCACGATCTTTACCAAGCCAATCGCGGGCTCCTCGCAAAAGCGTGGAGCGCGCCGCAGAAGGCGACCCCGTACGATCTGACCGCGCCCCTCAATGCGGTGAGTTTTGCGCACGAATTCACCTTCCACGGTGTGATCGCCCATTGCCGCTTCGAGCATGGAGAGCTCGCGGCGATCGAGCTCGATCCTCTGGATCTCGGCTACGGCGCACCGCTCACCGAAAGCGGCATCCCGCGGTTGGCGACGGATCGAAAAACGGTCGATGCGATCACCCAGGAGATCGTCGCGATGACTCGCGCCTACGGGCTCCCGGCGCTGCATGTCGCGCGTGACGGCGGAGCGATCGCGATACGGCCTTGAGGAGAGCGGCGCTTGCCGAGCCGCGGTACGCGCCGCGTCAGCTCGATTTCAAAAGCCTCGGTGGCCTGAACGGTGCGAGCAGCTCCGCTGGCGCCGCGCCGAATATCTCGGCCGTGGCCAGCTCGCCCAAGATCGGCGCCAGCGTTACACCGCTATGCGTCACGACCACGTACGCGTTCTGCACCCCGGGCACCGGCCCGGCGATGGGCATGCCGTCGGACGGCATGGGACGAAACCCCAACGTCAGCCGCTCGAGCGGCCGTGTGCGCGCCTCGGGAAACACCGTGCCGATGCGTGACAGAATCCGCTGACCGTGTTGCGCACGCAGCGCCTCGTTCGGGAAATCCATCGGGCCGGCCAGGATTGCGGCATGCACTGCAAGCGGCGGCGGATTCTCCGCATCGTTGCCGACGATGCGACCGTCCGGAAACTGCTTGAACTCCAGCCCCGGCGGTGCGTCGCAGACGGCACGCAGCACCGCCGGCCCGGGGGTGCTGTGGGCGAGGATGCCGGGCGCATGGCGCAACGCGAGCCGCTGGCCGAGCAGTGCCAGCAGGGACGGCGTGTCGACGCCGCACGCGAGCACCACGGCGTCGGTCTCGAGGCGTTCGTTGCCGATGTCGACCGCGCTCACGCGGCCGCCTCGAAATTCGAAGGCCCGCGCTTCACACGGGAACCTTATGTTCGCGCCGTGCCGTCTTGCGACCGCAAGGAATCGCTCGGTCACGCCAACCGGATCGGCGTGGCCATCGAGCGTCGCATGAAATGCCGCCGTCACCGGTCCCGGATCGAGCGCCGGGGCGAGTCGCCGCAGGCCTTGCGCGTCGATGCGGGTGACGGCGTGCGGTGTGCCGTCCAACATCGCCGCGAATGCGTCCACTTGATCGGCCTCACGGGCATCGGCTGCCCAGTCGAGATAGCCTCCCCAGGTGACGCCGAGACCGAGCGCGGCATCGAGCCGCCGCCAGCGCTCGATACTCGCAATCCGTAGCCGCCGATACGCAAGATCGTCTGTCCAGGGATTCAGCCATGCGAACGACTTCGAGGTCGCGCCGCTCGCCGGCGCGAGCCGCTCGACCAAGGTCACCCGGGCGCCGCGACGTGCAAGGTGCATGGCGAGGGACGCACCGACGATACCGCCGCCGATCACCACGATTCGGGGTGCTTTGGTCGAAATCGAATCGGCCGCGTGGCCCGATTGCCCGAGGACGGCCAGCGTGCCTGCGCCCGCGAGCTGGCGGAGCAATCGTCGACGCGATCCGGCGCGAGAATCAGTCATTGCAGTCGTCCCCTCGAGAATGGTGCCGTCCCGTTGACGTTGCTCGGGAGCTTCGTCAACAATGGATCGTGATCGCAAGTGACTTCAAGGACCTCGCCAGCCTCGCGGCGGAACGCGCCCGGCGGGGCGATGCGTACCTCGAGTTCTTGCGCGTCGCTTCGATGAGCGCCGGCCTTTATGTGCTCCCCGCCGGCAGCGTCGATGCACAAACCCCGCACGGCCAAGACGAGCTCTACTACGTGGTGCGCGGCAAGGCGCGCATGCGGGCGGGCGCAGAGGACCACCCCCTCGAGGCGGGCGCGGTCGTATTCGTCGCGGCGCACGTCGAGCATCGCTTCTACGACATCGAAGAAGAGCTCACGGTGCTCGTGTTTTTCGCGCCCGCCGAAAGCTGACATCACTGCGAGGGCGGTATCGTCACCATGGTCAGGGTGCGGGCGCCGAGCGTCACACCCGGTCCCGGGTCGTTGATGACCACATAGAAACTCTTTGGCTGCTGCCGCGTCGCGTCGCCGACCACGGGAATGAACAGGCCGACGGAGTTCTTGCCCTCCTCGATCACCTCCTGATGGGGCGTGACCGCAATGAAATCCTGGCCCGGCTTGGCCGTGCCCGACTCTGTCCACCAGGTAAAGGTTGCAGCACCTTGCAGACTTCCGCGACGGCGGACGATGACGCGCGCGGCCGGATCGGTGATGGGCACATCGATGGTGTCGGCCGCGAGCTCAACGCGCGAGCGGGGCAGGGGGCCGGTCGGCGCCGCATCGGTCGCTGACGGTGGCGTCACCGAGGCGCTTGGGGTCGGCGCCGCTCGCGGTGCACTCGCTCCCGAGCCGCTGTCGCTCTCGGCGGGTTCCGCGCGATCGCTGGCAGAGCTCGATGGCGGCGGCGGGTTCGAGCTCGGCGTGGCCAGCGGTGCAGGCGCGCTTGGCGCAGGCGTGCTCGGCGGCGGCGCAGCGGCGAGCCGTGTCGGCGGTGCTGTGACCCGCTCCTTGGACGGTGCCGTCGTGGTTTGCGCCGACGCGGGAGTCTGCGCGGCGGGCGTCGAGCGATCCGATTGTGCGAGGGGCGCGTCGGGTTGCGGCGCGGCGTTCGTCGCGCGGAACGGCGGGATCTTGTCTAGATCCAAATAGCCGTTCGCCCACAGCCCCACGGCCAATGCCGCAACGAGGGCTGCGGCGACCAGCCCCGCCAACCCCCAGCCGGTACGCCGCGGCGCGGCAACCCGCACCAGCGTCAACAAAGGCGGCAGGCGTGGCGCTGCGGTGGTCCAGTCGAACGCCTCCAGCCATTGCGCGACATCGGCCGGTCGACGTTCTCGCTCGAACGCGAGACCCGCGCGCAGAGCCCGCCACTCCTTGCGGTTGAGCCCGTCGGGTCGCGATGGTCGCATGCGCCGCTCTTGGGCTCCGAGCGCAGTTTTCTCGCCGAAGGGATGTTTGCCGCTGAGAAGCACATAAGCGATGCAAGCGAGCGAGTACACATCGTCCCGGGCATCGGGGCGCTGGCCGTCGAGAACCTGCGGGCTCGCGTAACGCGGGGTCGCGATCGGCGATCGCTCGCTCGGAGCGGACAGCGTCGGCCCCCCCAACGAGGCGTGCGCGGCACCGAAGTCGAGTACCCGAATTTCTCCCTCGTTGGTGATGAAAACATTGCCGGGATTGAGATCCCCATGGACCACCGCGCGCGAATGCGCGTGCGCGACGGCAGCCCCGACGTCGCGAATGATGGCGAGTGCGTGCCCCCGCTCGAAGCGCACCTGATTGCGGGCCGCGAGTACCCCCGTAAGGGACAGGCCGCGCAAGAATTCCATCGTCAAGAACGCGATATCGCCGTCGCGGTCCAGATCGAACGCTCGCACCACGTTCGGGTGCGAGAGCGATTGCAGCAGCTGAAATTCGCGCTGCAGTTCCGAGAACAATTGCGGTTTGCCGGATATCTGCCCATGCAGCACTTTCAGTGCCACCCGTTGACCTGATTCCGGCAAGTCGACGCGGTACAGATCGGCGGCCTCAAACACCATGCCGGTGCCGCCCCGGCCCACGACGCCCTTGATGACGTACCGCCCGCGTAACACCTCGCCGATCGCGATTTCCCGTCGGGGCGAGCGACGCGGCGGCTCGCCTCCGGCCATCTGCTTTGCCTGAGACGGTGTGGCGCCGGCCGCTTCCCACGCGGCTTGCGCCGCAGTCTGTGCCGTCGAGGGGACCGGTGTTGGGGCAGGCATCGGCGAGAGAGTCGGAGCCTGCGGCGGGCCAGGATCCGGGTCTGCGGGCACGGTGGGCTGCGCGGTCTTGGCGGCCGCCCCCCGCCGCGGGGCGGCACGGCGTGCCGGAACTTCGGGCGCAGGGATGGAACGCGCCCGCGGAGCCGCCGCCGGCTCAGGTTCCGCGCGTTGCGGCAGCGGTACGCTCAGCTCCTCACCCGGGGAAGCCGCTCCGAGGAGCTGGCCGGAGAGACTCGATTTCAGGCTGCTGAAGACGTCGGCCGGAATCTTGCCGAGGCGATAATACTGATCGAGAAGCGAGAATGCGTCCCAGCCGGCTTCCGCCGAGTGCTCGGCCAGCTTCTCGACCGCCTCCAGGAATTCTTCTTCATCGCAGGCCCCCGTCGATAGCGCGTCGAGCCACGCCTGGACGACTTCGCGGTCTACATCTCGGCGTGGAGGGGGTACCACGGGGTTGGCGGGATCGGTTGCCATACGGGGGTTCGTTCAGACGAGCGATTGCTTGTAGAGAGCGATCAGTTCGTTCCATGCTCGCTCGGCCTGAGCTTCATTGTAGATCGGTTTTCCGTCGGGTGAGGGTGGCATATCTTTCACGCACCAGCCGTGCAGACATCCCGCGTAGACTTCGATCTTCGCGGACCGGCCGGCTCTGTCGAAAGCCTCTCGTAGCTGGGTCTTCGCCTCGGGCTCGTTCGCATCATCGTTCGCTGCGATGCCGAAATAATAGGCCGCCTTGATCTGGGGGACGAGCCGGTGGGGGCTGTCGGCTTTGTCGGTGACCAGTCCGCCCCCGTGGAAGGATGCCCCGGCCCCTACGCGGCTCGGCAGCGCGGCGGCGGCTCGCAGGGTCATGGAACCGCCCATGCAATAGCCGACGACGCCCATCTTGGCCGATGTTTTCACCGATCGTTGGCTGTCGAGGAATGTCACATAGGCCGTCGCATCGGCGGCGACCGCATCGGCGGTGAGCAGCGCGCGAAGCGCAGCGAGTTTCTCTCGATCCTTCGGGTTCGAGAAGCTGAAGCCGGGCGGCAGGCCCGGTGCCTTGACCGAGCGGTAATATGGATTCGGCACGAGGACCGTATAGCCGTTCTGTGCCAGGCGCTTGGCCATGTCGCGCATGGCGGGGCGCAAGCCAAACGCGTCCACGAACAGGATGACGCCGGGCCATTGCCCGTCGCCGCCAGGTTGCGTGAGCGACGCATCGCACACCCCGCTCGATGTCTTTATCTCGACCTCGGTGACAGTCGCCTGATGCGCGGCGGCAGAGTCGAACTCGCGGCGGGACATCGGAGGTTGTTCGCTCATGGCGGTCGCAGCAGAGTCCTAGTTCGGGCTCTGGCTCTCGAGTGGATAGGTGCGAGGCTCCGAGGCGGCGGGCGTCGCGGGCGCCACCGCCGGGTTGACTTGCGCAGCCGGGGCCGCTTGCGCGGCAGAGGCCGGCACGTCCGCTTGCGGCACGGGCGAGCCGCGAACTGCGCTGTGCGTGGCTTTTGCCAAACGGGCGAGATAGTGCTGCGCGGCCTCGGGCGGCATCGGCGCGTTACCGGAGAGGATCTCGCTCGCCATCACGCCCGGCTTGCCATAGAACGCGGAGTTCGCGGACTTGTCGATGGTGATCGCGGTGCCGTTGAGGGCGACGCCGCCGAATAATCCCCGCGTGCGCGCATAGGAATAAATCTCGGCGAGCGAGACGTCCGTCGCCGCCGTCCCCTGTCGACCCACCGGGCCCGCGGCGACGGACGCGTCCGCGCCGAGCGTGAGCTTGCCGAGTGCGATGCCGTCGACTCCGTCCTTCGTCGTGAATACGAGAATGATGTCGGAGGCCTGAAGGCCAACCTGCAATCCCGCGCTACCGCCGGTCAGGGATATGAAAACCGGGTTGCTCCACGGCGAGGTGAGCGTATCGCGCACCGTGAGTACGCCGTTGCCGTGTCGGCCGCCGACGACGAGTGCGATCTGCGTGACGTCCGGTATGACGGCGATGCCATAAGCGTGGGCCAGCAACGTATCGGGGACCCGCTGGTCGGGCATGGCCTGCACTTGCTGCAGTACGTCCGTCGCCTTCTGGAGCCGCAGGTCCTCGCTCGCGCCGGCGGCGATTGAAGAATTTGCAAAGGACAGCGCGAGCAGCGCGCCCGCCAGCAGCATCCATGGGTCTTTGAATCGGATGGTCATAGGTCTCCCTAAAGATCCCGTAATACTCGGTGGACAATCGGATGATTCTAGCGGAAGGGGACCTCTCCGCGGGAGCTTAGTTCAACGAGGCCTAGCGCTGTGCCGTTTCGTCGAGGAGCTTCTGCGCCTCGGCATCGCGGTGAGTCGCGCGATAGTACTCGATCAGCCGACTGCGGGCTTCCTGAGTGGCTTCGTGCTGCGCTCCCACGGCGGCCAGCAATCGCGAATGCGCCGCGACCAAGAGCGGCTCGCCTTCGGCGAATTTGTCGCGCTTGATCAAGACCCATCCCAAGCTCGCCGCACTGCGCGCGGTCCGCCAATTGTCCGCACCGGCAAGCGCCGTGTTGATGTCGAGCGAGGAGCGCAGCTCCGCCTCGGCCGCGGCGAGCGCTCCCCGGCGCAGCAGGATCTCACCGAGCGTCAGCTTCATCGAGGCCACATAGAGATGCTGTGGGGGGAGTGACCGCGCATAGACCGCGAGCGCCTCGCGCGCGGCAGATTCGGCCGCCGGTACATTGCCCGCCGTGAGGTACTGTGCAGCCAGCGAGTTCAGATAGTAGCCGGTGAGGTAGTGATCGGGGCCGAGTCCTTGCCTGGCGGCGGCCACGGCGCCTTGCGTGGCCTCAATGGCTCGTGCGATGTCTCCGCGCCGCGCGTAGAGATCTCCCAAATGCGCTTCGGCCTGGATCACACGCACGTTGTTCTCGCCGAAGACGCTCCGTTCGATCTCGAGCGCCTCTTTCAAAAGCTGCTCGGCTTCCGTGTACTCGCCGCGCTCCGTCAGGATGTAGCCGAGATTCGCCAACGCGACAGCGTGATCGGGATAGTTGCGGCTGACGGTCGCGCGGTAGATCTCGATCGCCTGGCGCTCGTACTGCTCGGCGGCGGCGAAGTCGCCCATCCAGCTGGCGTCGCCCGCGAGACCGCTCAGCGTAGCGGCGACCTTCAGATGTTGTCCGCCGAGAATGCTGCGGTAGATGCCGAGCGCCTCCTTGAACAACGTGGCGGAGCGCTCGGGGTCACTCTTCGCGCTCAGCTCGAATTGCGCATACTGAACCAGGATATCCGCCGTCTCGGTCGATGAGGGCTGATCGCCCTTGCGCGACATTTCGAGCGCTTGCTGCAGATAAGCCTCCGCGGATACGAGATGACCGGCATCGGTGTGCGCCTGCGCGAGATTCGCGAGCGCCGCGGCGGTGCGGTGGGTGTCGAGAGGCTTCTCTTGCCGCCTGATGTCGACGGCCTGCTCGAACAATGGGATCGCGCGCTCGCTCAATCCCTGGCGGCGGTAGGCGAGTCCGATGCTTTCCAGCAACTGCGCCCGCACTTCGGGCTGGAGATTCTGGCTGCCGATCTTTGCCGCGCCGCGATCCAGCAGGTCCTTCGCCGTGGCGTCGTGTCCCTGCGCGGTGAAGGGATCCGCTTGCGAGAACACATCGACGAGGAACGCCGAGACTTGCTGCGCTCGATCGCGCTCTTGCGCCGTCGCCTCGCGCGCCGTCTCGATGCGATGGTTCTGCCAGAGCGTCACGCCCGCAATCAGCGCAAGACCCAGGAAAGCCGCGGCCACCACCGATAGCGCCAGCAGATGACGCCGCATGAACTTCGCCGCGTTGTAACGCCAGTCGCCCTGCCGCGCCAGGACGGGCTTACCGAGAAGGTGCCGCGAGATGTCATCCGCGAGCGCTTCGACCGACGGATAACGGCGATCCGGTTCCTTGCGCATGGCCATCGCGATGATCGCGTCCAGGTCGCCGGAGAGCCGGGCCCGCAGGCGTAGCGGCGACAGCCCGCGCCGGTCCGAGAGACGGCTTCGGTCCGCATCGGTCTCGGCGTCGAACTTGGCGAGCACGATCTGGCTCGGACGCATCGGGTCGTCCATGCAGATCGCGCGCTCGAGCTGCAGCTGGCTGTAGCTCGTGAGACGAAACGGCGAGCGGCCCGTCAGCAATTGGTAGAGCAGTACGCCGAGCGCATAGATGTCGGTGGCGGTGGTGATGGAGCGGCCAAGGACTTGCTCGGGGGCGGCATTTTCCGGCGTGAGGATGCGCTCTTGCAGCCGCGTCACCGGCACCGTGTGCGTCATGCTCTCCGGGGCGAGCAGCTTGGCGATGCCGAAGTCGAGAAGCTTCGGCGTGCCGTCGCTCGTCACGAGGATGTTGGCGGCCTTGATGTCGCGGTGAACGACCAGGTTGCGATGCGCGTACTGAACCGCCGCGCAGACGCGTACGAACAGCTCGAGACGCTCGCGCACGAACAAGGTGCGGCTATCGCAGTAGGCGTCGATGGACTCGCCGTCGACGTGCTCCATCACCAGGTAAGGCGTGCCGTCCTCGAACTCCCCGCTGTCGATGAGACGCGCGATGGAGGGATGGGCCAGTGTCGCGAGGATGTGCCGCTCGCTGTGCAGTCGGCTGCGCAGCCGCGGATGCATCAGGGCGTGGTGCAGCACCTTGATGGCCACGGTTTGCTGGTACTTGGCGTCATCGCGCTCGCCACGGTAAACGGTGCTCATGCCGCCGTGTCCGAGGATGGACACGATGCGGTAGTTGCCGACGCGGGTGCCGATCAGACGGTCCTGATGCTCTACCAGCAACGATTCCGCCGCTTCGCTGATGACATGCATCAACGGATCCTCGGCGCTTCGGTCCGAAGCGAGCAGCGACTCGACCGAACGCAGGAGCTCGCCATCGCCGCCACAGGCGCTTGCGAGGCGCGCGGCTTGCTCTGCGGGCGGCGCATCGACGACCTGCTCGAACAAGGATTGGATCTGTTGCCAGCGGCCGCGCGGGATCATGTGGGCGGACGCCCTGCGATTTCCTGCATCAGCCACGCGCGCGCAAGCCGTATGTCACGGTGCACGGTGGCGGACGAGGCGCCGCTCTCGGCGGCGATTTGATCGTAGGTCAGGCCGCCGAAGTAATAGAGCTCGATGACCTGCGCGAGGCGCGGCTCCATTTGCTGCAAGCTTGCGAGGGCGTCGTCGAGAATGATGACGTCGAATCCGGCCACTCGTGTCACTGAGTCTTGCTGGGGCGGCTCGCCTTGCGGGACGCCTCGTTTCTGTCGTCCGCGCGATTTAGCATGGTCGACGAGCACTCGGCGCATGAGCCGGGAGGCGAGGGCGAAGAAATGAGCGCGATCCTGAAGCGCCACGTTTCCCTGTATGAGTCGCAGGAAGGCTTCGTGTACCACCGCGGTGGCTTGCAGGGTGTGGCCGCCGCGCTCCGCGCGCATGTAGTTGCGCGCCAGCCGGCGAAGCTCCTCGTAAACGAGGGGCGCCAGCTGCTCCAACGCCTGCGGATTGCCGTCACGCCAGTCGGTCAGAAGTTGCGTGAAATTCGCCGGCACGTTCATCCCAGATCGCTCATCGACTCCGAATCCGCTTCGCTTCGACGGGACCCCTCGGCGCACAGGGTGAAATTGTCGCGATGCAACATGAGGGGATTTC
This sequence comes from uncultured Gammaproteobacteria bacterium, assembly GCA_963766915.1. Lineage (GTDB taxonomy): Bacteria > Pseudomonadota > Gammaproteobacteria > Steroidobacterales > Steroidobacteraceae > Bog-1198. The sequence continues at coordinate 310,581 of CAVYCL010000019.1, read as the reverse complement.
CGCGTGAATGTCGCTTTACCTAATAGGCGGGGCGTATTGCCCGCCTAGCTTTGTCGACGTGTGTTCCACCCAAAAGAGTCCCGGGAGATATCGATTATGAAGGTTAGTCTAATCGCTTTGTATACCTGCTGCGCAGTGTCCAGTGCCGCATTCGCCTATCAAAACAACCCGCAAGCGGGGCATTCGGCCCGCTATGCGATGGGCACGCACGGGTCGCAGTTCGTGAGGCACGATGAGCCGGGCATCGAGCCGCCGCACGCTCGGGTGATGGATGAGCCGGGCATCGAGCCGCCGCACGCTAGGATTGTGGATGAGCCGGGCATCGAGCCGCCGCACGCTCGGGTTGTGGACGAGCCGGGCATCGAGCCGCCGCACGCTCGGGTTGTGGACGAGCCGGGCATTGAGCCCCCGCACGCTAGGGTGATGGATGAGCCGGGTATCGAGCCGCCGCACGCTCGGGTGATGGACGAGCCGGGCATCGAGCCGCCGCACGCCGCGATGCAGGTTGCTTCGGGCCTCAGCCCGTCGCGCCGGCACTAAGACGAGGGATGTCATGTACCGTGGCAAAATTTTGGTGACGGCTCTTGCGGTGTTTGCTATCGGAGCGGCTTTTGCGGCGCCGACCTCGATGCGCGCCGATCGGTTGCAGGGAGAGCCCCGGCAACCCTCTTCGTGGACGCCGGGAACGAACGGCGTGATCGCGGCGTACGAGACGAACGCGTTTCCGTTTGCACCCCCGCGGTAAGCCTGTGGCTTCGGCACGTCCGGGGCTTCCCGCCGGGAAGCCCCGGGCAGTGCTCATGGTCTAAACTACCCCGTTTATTCAGCGGGGATATGCCGTGGCCGATTCGTCGATAGTCGTGATTGCCCATCGCGGGGCGAGCGGAGAGCGGCCGGAACATACCCTCGAGAGTTACCAGCGCGCGATCGAGCAGGGCGCGGACTATATCGAGCCCGATCTGGTCATGACCCGCGACGGCGTGCTCATTGCTCGTCATGAAAACGAGATCGGGGGCACGACGGATGTCGCGCAACATCCCGAGTTCGCGGCGCGACGCCGCACCCAGGTCATCGACGGAGAGACGATGACGGGATGGTTCACGGAGGATTTCACGCTCGCCGAGATCAAGACGCTTCGCGCCCGTGAGCGACTACCGGCACTGCGGCCGGCGAACTGCGCCTTTGACGGCCGTTTCAGCGTGCCGACGTTCGAGGAAATCATGCAGTTGGCGCAAGGCGCAAATCGCAGCCGTTCCGGCGGTGCCAGAATCGGCGTCTATCCGGAGACCAAGCATCCCGCCCACTTTCAAAGGCTCGGGTCTCGCGCAAGAGCGGCCGGTGCTCGAGACGCTCGAACGTCATGGCTACGGCGAGCGCGGCTCACCGGTGTTCATCCAGTCCTTCGATCCCAACAATCTGCGGCAATTGCGTGAGATGACACCGCTGCCGCTGGTGCAGCTCCTCGAATATCAGATCGGCGATGTGGCGGGCATCGCGCAATATGCACATTGCATCGGCATCGCCAAGGCGCTCGCGACGCCTGCGGCCGTGGCGGAGGCGCATGCAAAGGGTCTGGGCGTTCACGTCTGGACGTTTCGGGCCGAGAACGAGTTCCTCCCGGACGACCTCAAGATCGGGAATTCGCCGGCGGCGCATGGCGACCTGCGCGCGGAGATCGATCGCTATCTCGCGCTCGGCATCGACGGATTCTTCACGGATTTCCCCGCCATCGGCGTCGCCGCGCGCGACGCATGGCCGGCAAGGCTCGCGGCAAAAAGCCTGCGCGGCTGAGCCGCGCACCCGAAGGCGGGGGCGTTCACATCTCGGCGGTCCACCCCGAGCACCAGCCGGATACCGCCACCAGCTTGCCCGCGAACAGCGTGCAGGGTCGGTAGTTGTTGCCGGGCTTGCCTTGCAGCTGCAGGCAATTGTCGCAGTTCGAGCCCGCCACGTATTGCGGATACTTCTTGGCGTCGACCTGGCTCGCGTTCTCCACATAGCCGAGCGCCACGGCCTGCGGGTCGTGAACGTCGACCTTCGCGGCTTCGGCGCTGCGTGCGCCGCGGCGCACCCAGGGCGGCGCCGGCCGCGCCGAGCGCGATACCCTTCAGAAGACTTCTGCGCGAGGTGCACGCCTGTCCGCTCTTCGACATCTCGCTAATATGCAGAAAAAACGCGGGCGAGTCACGGTCCGTCGTTAAGTGACGCCCGCGCCGGTGGCGCGCGGCTGCGAGTCCGGGCGGACCGGCCGCGATTTGCTATGCTCCGCGCTTTTTGGATCCTCCGTGCTCAAAGTCTCCTGGTTGACCCGCTTGGCACAACTCGCCTTCGCAGCGGCGCTGGTCTTTACGTTCTACAGTGCCGTGATTCCGCCGCAAAAGGCCGTGCAACTCGTACCCTGGGACAAGGCCGAGCACTTTCTTGCGTTTTATGCTTTGACGGGCCTCGGTGTCGCGGCCTTTCCGCGGCGCAATCTGTTCGTGATCGCAGCGCTGCTGTCGGCCTTCGGCGCGTTCATCGAGTTCGTACAGGGACTTTCGATCGTGCATCGGGACCGCGACTTCTGGGACTGGGTCGCGGATACGGTCGCCATTGTCATGGCTCTTGCCCCGATGCTCCTCGTGTGGTGGCGCCGTGTGGCGCGTTCCGGTCAAAAGAACACGGACATATAGACCTGATAGACGTTCGCGTTGAACTGATACAGCGGCTCGGTCCCCGGCGGATACTGCGGCAGCCCGTAATCCTTGATGTTCCTGAAATCCTGATAGTGGAAGGCGATGCGGCTTGCATCGAAAGTGATCGTGGCGCGCTTGAAGAACTTCCAGCCGTTCGGCAGGAACGCATAGGTCGCTTTGGCGCCGATGGTGTAATTGTGCTGGGCGGCTAAGTCCTGGTCGCGCGCCTCGAATTCAAACTGGTTGGCATAGGCGAACAGGTCGGAATAGAAGTTGGCATTATTCTGTGTGTAGTAGCGGAAACGCCCCTCCAAGATCCAAACGTTGCTGATCGGCTGGGTATAGTCGAGTTCGAAAGTCTTGCCCACGAGGCTCCAGGTGTCCTGGAAATATCGGAAGGAGCCGGTGATGGCAGCCCGATAGGGCAGGAAGTACTTCATCTCCCCCTGAACCGCGGTGCTGGTGCGTGTGTCCGGATAGACCTGGCTGCCGAGCGAGTAGCCTTTCGGCGTGCCGGCATCCAGATAGCGAATGGAGCGGTACGGATTGGCGAGGTAGCCCTGGTCCGTGATCACATTGAAGTTCACGCCCGCAATCAGATTCTTGGTGAGAATCTGCGACAGATCGATGTCGTAGCTGCGGCTCCCGGCATATCCGAGCCAGGTGATGATGGGCACCCAGGGAGTGCCGTTGTTCTCGCCGACCTTGTCTGTGGTGTTGGCGAAGGCGAGCGACAGGGTCGTCAGGTCGCCGAACATGTCCTGTTTCATCGCGATGCTCGCGGTATACGAGCGGTAATCGTCCTCGATGCTCCCCGTGTACGAAGCGGTATAGGTGGTCTTGTCGTGCACGAACTCGATGGTCGCGCTCTTCTGAATGCGCTCGTCACGGATCTGGCTCGCCTGGCTCAGCACGTCGATGGACGCACCGCTCACATGGTCGACGAAGTAGTTCAACTGGGCGGCGAAGTTCTCGGTGAATTTCTTGTTGAGCGCCGCCGATTCGCCGGTGATGTCCATGCCGCCGCCGCTGTACTTCGAATAAAAGAGGTCTGCGCGGTCGTCCGGCAGGACGTCCGCGCAGGTGGCTCGAAGCAGGAGCAGTGCCACGACGGCCACGACTCGTCCGAGAACGCGCTGCACCGCCGCTAATTTCATCAATTGCAACCGCAACCGCCGCCCCCGCTGGCTGTCGCGCCGCGCGATCCCTCCCGGGCTTCCCGAATGTGATCGAGATACCCCGAGGAGATCGCGTCGCGGTCCCAGGACATGATCGGGTCCGCGAGCTTGTCGCGCTCGTAGGGCTTGACCCAGGGCTGGATGTTGCTGCAGGCCGCCGCCATCAGGACGACGCCCGCCGCAACCAAGGGACGCAGGCCGCGCATGCGTTACTCCCGGATGAGCTGGCGGATACGATCCTGATAATCGTTCTCGTCGCCCGGCCGGTAGCCGCGGTGGATGTATCGGATCTCGCCCTTGCGGTCGATGATCACCGAGCTCGGCATCTCATCGACGTGGTAGGCCTTGCTCACCTGGTTGGCCGGGTCGAGCAGCACGGGGAAGCTCACGGGTTTGCGCGCCAGCAGCTCCTTCACGGGCGGCGCGTCCTTATCCACGTTCACGCCGATGAGCGTGAAGCCCGCCGGCTTGTACTTCTTGTACATCTGATCGAGGAGCGGCATCTCCTGCTGGCACGGACCGCACCAGGTGGCCCAGAAGTTCACCATCACCACCTGGCCCTTGTACTGGCTGAGAGCCGCTTGACCGCCGTCGAGCGCCACGAGCGTGAAGGCGGGGGCCGGGCCGCTCGCATCGGCTGCGAAGGCGGCGGAGGCGATGACGATGGCCGCCATCGCGCAGCGTCTCAACATTTGGGTACTCTTACGCATGATCTCTCCTAATTGGTTCGGCAAAGGACTTCAGAAAAACGTCGTCAGACTCAGCGTCCCTTCAATGTTGTGTACGTTTTGGTCGACTCCGAACAGATTGTCTTCGAACACATGGTCACGAACGTCCAGATGCACGGCGAGCCAATCCGTGATCAAGATGCGCGTGCCAACGCCGAAATTGATCGCGAACTGGTCCTGGTTGGCGAACTTCACATCGCCGATTCCAACCAGCACGTAAAGCGCCGTGTTGAAGGCGCGCCCGCGTCCCAGAAACACCTCGCCCGGCAGTATGTTGTAGCCCACGTCGAGGTCGTAGTACGTGAAGTACCTCCCAGAGTTGCTCAGCACCGTGATCGCGGGAAAAGTCTGTTCCAAGCTGCTCACGCCGGCCTTCGAGCGCCCTAAGAAACCCTCGAGAAAGAAGTCCTCGGTCACGTGATAGGCGGCGCGCACACCGTAGACGGGGTTGGTGCCGAAGTCCTGGATGCTCAACGCGCCGAAATAGACGCCGGCCTCGAAGTCCTTGGCCTTGATCTTGGGCGTCTTCACCACGCGCCGATTGACCTGGGGCTCGACAATGGTCGGCTCAGCCCCGGGATCCTCCACGGTGACTTGCTGCGGGTGCTTGTCGCCCCGATGGAACCAACCGCAGCCCGACAGCAGCGCGACCGCTAGAAGAATACTGCAAAGTCGACTTTCCATTCTTCCAGGTCCTCGTAGACGTTCAGGTGGTTAAAGACATCGTAATGGCGCCAATCGGCACGCCACATGAAGCGTCGGGTGATGAATCCGCGTGCGCCGAGCGACACGTAGGCCATTTCATTGCTGTTCTCGAGTGGGGCGGGCGGGACCTTGTCCGAGATGTGTTGATAGCCTCCGCCCAGGCCCGCCGTCGGAGAGAACCATTTCCACTCGGGGATGAAGGTATGCCGCAAGCCGATGGTCGCGATCACGCGGTTGTCGAGATTGCCGAGAGCCTGCTGTATGACGCCTTCGGCATCGATGCTCTCGGTGATGGCGTAGTCGACATACGCCGTCACCAGATTTTGCCGGTTGTATACCCCGTAGCCGGCGCCGAGCTCCCAATGGTGGCTCTGAAACTCGGGATAGGGCGGGATCGGTGCCGGCTCGCCGTCGGCGAGCTGGGTGATTGCCAGGTCCGCGCGCCGCGCCCAGCCTTCCTCACCGTGAGCGGCACGCACCTTGTACCAGTCGGTACGGCTGAAGAGCACCGTGACGATCTCGTCCCGGCCGATCACGTAGACGACGGGAAAGCCCCGCCCCGGTCCCGAGTGCATCTCGAGATACGGCGCCGTGACCACGAGCTGCAACAGGGGTCGATTCGCGGCGTTTGCGATACCCAGATGCAACGTCTGCAGCAGCAGAATGAGCCAAAGCAGACGTCGCATCAGTTCATATCGCCGTCACGTCAGTTCGCGGCCGGGGCGACGAACGGATCGTTGTAGTACTGGCCACCAATATCCAACCATTCCGAGATCAAACGCAGCTCCCCGGTCGTCAAGAACCCAGTGTGATCGAGCACGGGATCATGAAACGTGCCATCGAACATTCGTAGGAATGCCACTGACGCTCCGGCATCCCCCGCAGCCATCGGTGCCGCAAGCATGACGGGCACTTGTGTCGGCGGCGGGCCGGGATCGGTGACGGTCAAATCCTGAAGCACGCCCATATTAAGCGTCAGCTCGTCATGTTGGAACAGGACGTTCTCATATGACGTGACGATCGTCGCATCAACGGTCGATGCAACGCCGGTCAAGTCGATCTGTCCGGCAGGCACCTGAATCTGATTTTGCAGGTTCACCGGATTGTGGCAGTTGGTGCAGGTCTGCGTGGCGACGGTGTTGACCACGGGTCCACGCGCGGTCTGCCACAGATTCTGGATGAACAGCTGCGTGGGATTCGAGGCGGTGTTCGCATAATGGATGGTGATGCGGCATTGCGCGCTCCACGGGATGCAGTTGCCGACGATCATGGGCGGCGAGCTCGGAATGGCCTGAGTGGAGGTGCCGTCGACGACGCTCGCACCGTAGTAAAGGTCGATATTTGCGTCGGCCTGAGGCGTGGTGACGCTGTTCGTCCAGACCGGCGCATAGATGACGTCGGTCGAGAGAATCTGCGAGCACGGCTGAGTGTACGGCTCGGCGAGATTCGCGAGCGCGCTGCCGGTCTCACAGCTGATGCGCTCGAGCGTTTGCGCCATCGTCTCGCCCGCGTTGGCGAACAGCGCGGAGTAAGTCCCCGGGAAGGGCGAGCCGGTGGTCATTGCGCCCTGGTTGACCGCGGCCGTGAGTCCGCCGCGGCCGTGCGAGGGCTCCGTGACATTGCCGGCGGTGTGACAGCCGTTGCAAGACTTGGTCTCGCCGGGTTGCAGCGACATCCAGCTGGTGTGTTGCGCGGTGATGCGCCGCGCATTCTGATCGAGCACCTCGATGGTGAAGGGCACCTGCGCCGGCACCTGAATCGACACCGAGCCGTCGGGTTGCACCGGCGCATAGCCCAGGATCTCGCGCATGCCCATGCCGGCGGGTCCGAAATCGTTCTGATCGAGCTTGCGCACCGTCTTGGGCGGAATCTCGACGGCTTTCTCGATGCGGACGAAGCGCGCCGGCCGGGTGTAGAAGCTCGCATTTTGGGGATTCGCTTGCGTGGCGATGTCCGGCTTCGCCGTATCGACCCCGTCGAAGTCGTAGACGCTCGAGATGTTGAGGATGCCGACGCCGTTGTTCACGAGGGTTTGCTGGGCGGCATTGGCCGGCGCGAAATCCGGAATGAAGGCCGGCACGGGAGTGCGGGCCTGCAGAATGACCGGCTCGACGATCTCGGTGCCTTGCTCCGCGGACAGAATCGGCATCAGCGTGCCGGCGTCGAAGTCGTAGACCCAGACCGTGTACTGAGGCGGCGCGATCACGACATTCGTGCCCGTCGTATTGGTGTTGCTGCAGACCTCGGTGGTCCCGCCGGTGCCCGAGATCAGACACGGCGCCCAGCTCACCAGCATGCGGTTGGTGCCGTCATAAAGAGGATACATAGAATAGAACCGTCCGCCCGCCGACGGCATGTTGGCATCGGTGGTCACCCCGAGCGAGGTCGCGCTCATCTGCCCCGGACCCTTCACCGTGCTCGTGGGCGAGCTCGGCTGGTTGATCTCGACGAAATTCTGGGCGTTGATGAGCACGATGTCGCCGCCGAGCTGAGTACCGGTGAACGGCCGGGCGATGGCGAGGATCTGGCCGTCGGCGCGCTGTCGCGCGTTCAGGAATTGGATCATGTTGTTGTTGGTGCCGGCGATGTTGTTGCCGGTGGCGTGACTGTTCGCGCCGTAATAGAGCTGCTCGGCCGTGCCGTCGGGATTGGCGATGTGCAGGCTGATCCCGTCGCCGCCCTCGGTATCCCAGCGCGAAAATACGGCTTGGCCGCTGGCGAGGACCGACGGCGCGAAGTCGTGATTGGTGTTGAAGCTGATCTGATGCATGCTCGTGCCGTCGGCATTCATGACGTGCAGCAGAAAGATCGCCTGCTTCTGGTCGCTGGTCACGGCCTGGTATTGCGGCCGGCCTTCGTCGATCAGGATCGCCTGCGTCGCGAGCTGGCGCGTCGAGGAGAAGATGATGCGTCCGTCGGGCAGAAAGTGGGCGCCGACGTCGTGGCCTGCGGTGACATCGTCGTTGGTGAGCTGCGTGACCGCCTTGGTGGCCGCGTTGTACTCATAGATATGCCAGTTGGGCTGTTTCGGATCGTCATTGGCGAGGTTTTCAGTGAGCGGCATGCGCAGCGAGAACACCACCTTGGTCCCGTCGGGGGAGACATCGAGGTCGCGGACCGCACCCTTGCCGTTCGTCAGGAAGGCGGTGACATTCACCTCGGGGGTTGCCGCGCTTGCCGTGCTGCGCACGTAGAGATCGCTGCCGGTGATCGAGGTGATCAGATCGCGGGCGTCGATATCGGCGGGCGTGGCTGCCTTGTTCTTCTTATCGGTGGTCGTCGTGAGCACCGGCTGCTTGACGTACGCCATGGGATAATTGGTGATGCCGGCGGTCAACGCCTGGCCGCCGGCGAGACCGGGGGCGGACCCCGTCGGCGCACTGTTGCAGCCAAAGAGAAGAGCGAGTGGAAGGAGCGCAGCAGTCATCTTGAGATAACCGTGACGTGCTTCACGTAGACGCTGGATGTTCATGTTCGGTTTCCTACTGACCTAATTCGAGGGCCAATTCGAAGGTGCGCACCGAATCATTGAACTTAATGATTTCATAAGTGCATCTTCGTTCGATGCGCACTCGCAATCTGTTAACGCACTCACAGAAGAACTCCGCCATATACGGTTTTGTGACGATACCGCGCGGATTCTTACATTCTGAAACGCAGAATAAGGGTGCGCAGTCGGCGCTCGGTACTGTCGCGAAAAGCCGACGTCGTTAGGACGAGACATTCTTTATCAGCGCTTTTGGTGTTTAGATTGCCGCAACAGGTCCAAGTCACCACTCGCAGAGCGGATGTGAACATGAACGGGATGGAGAAACCAATGAGGCAGTTCGTACGACTCGCGCCTTTGCCGCGCGTCATCAAAGTTGTGCTCAAGACAGCTGCGTGCATCGGCACGCTAGCCTTGCTGAGCTCGGGTGCGAACGCGCAGCCGCCGACCGCCGACCAGGCGACCCGCATGTATAACCGCATCGCCGGCATACCGCCGACGGCCGCCGAGCTGCAACAGATGTTGCAGGCGCCGAGCGCGGTGGCCGCGGCGCTGATCGCGACCAACGACCCCAAGTTCTACAACGACACGATCCGCAACATGGCGGCGCCGTGGACCAACCGCGATCAGTCGGTGTTCGTTCCTTTGAACGACTACACCGCGACCGTGATCGGAATGGTCCGCGACAACGTGCCGTTCAACACGGTGTTGAGCGCTGACCTCCTCTATGTCGGTGACGGCACATCCAACGAGGGTGCGTACTCGCCGGACAACAACAACATGTACATCAACCTGGATGCCGACAACGTCGACCTCAGCGTGCACTTGAAGCAGACCACGCAATCCGCGCTCACCGGCATTCCCGCGGCGGCGACCGCCGGCGTGATGACGACGCGCGGCGGGGCGGCGCCTTCTTCGTCAACGGCACGAATCGCGCGATGTTCCGCTTCACCATGATCAACCACCTCTGCAACGATCTGCCGACGGTGATGGATACCACCCGGCCGCCCGACCGCATCCGCCAGGACGTGACGCGCAGCCCCGGCGGCGTCAGCACTCTCTTCTTGACCAACTGCATCGGCTGCCACAGCGGCATGGATCCGATGGCGCAGGCGTTTGCCTACTACAACTTCTCGTATCCGGCGAGCGAGGTCGGTGCCACCGACTTTCCGACCGGCCAGATCGTCTACACGGCCGGGCAGACGCAGCCGAAGTATCACATCAACAACACCAACTTCCCGCAGGGCTTCAACACCCCGGACGACAGCTGGAACAACCGCTGGCGCACCGGACCCAATCAGAACTTGGGCTGGAGCGCGAGCCTCTCCGGCTCGGGCCAGGGCGCGAAGTCCCTGGGAACGGAGCTCGAGAGCAGCCAGGCTTTTGCCAGCTGCCAGGTCACCCGGGTGTTCAAGACGGTATGTTACCGGGCCCCCGCGGTGAGCAGCCTGCAGAGCCCGAGCGGCGACGGCGCAAAGATTCAGTCGATGATCTCCTCGTTCCAGTCGAACAACTACTCGTTGCGGCAGGTGTTCGCTGAAGCCGCCGCCTACTGCATGGGAAATTGATCATGAAAGCCACACGCATACTTGGCCTTCTTACTCTGGCAGCCTCGCTCGCCTTGTCCGCCTGCGGCGGCGGCGGCGGCAGCGACTCGGCGTTGCCGGTCGGTGCTCCGACCTCGAGCGTCAACGCTTACACGGGACCCGCGCCCGCAACGGCGGATGTGCAGGCCTTCGAGGTCAACTTCTGGAACAACGTCCGCGGCCAGAACCGCTGCGGTCAGTGCCACAATGCGACCACGCCCGCGCAGATGCCTAATTTCGCGCGCAGCGACAATGTGAACCTCGCCTACGCCGAGGCGAACACGGTCGTGAATCTCGCTCAGCCTTCGACCTCGACGATCGTCGTCAAGGTGAGCGGCGGGCACAACTGCTGGCTCGCCGATCCGAGCGCCTGCGGCCAGATCTTGACCACCTGGATCAGCAACTGGGCGAATGCCACGGGAGCGACGTCCGCGACGACGGTCACGCTGGTCGCGCCGCCCGACCAATCGCCGGGCCAAAGCCTGAGCTTCTCGTCGGCCACGACCGCCGCCACGGACTACGGCAACACGATCTATACCTTGACGAGCGTCTACTGCTCGAAGTGCCACTCCTCGACAGCGAATCCTGCCACCCAGCAGGCGCCGTATTTCGCGGATGGCAACGTCACGACCGCCTATCAGGCCGCGATTCCGAAAATCGACTTCACCGGCTGCGTGCCGCAGAACTCCCCGACATTCGCGACGACCTGCGGCGTCAACTCGCGCTTCTATCAGCGCTTGGCGACCGACATGCACAATTGCTGGAGCACTTGCTCGGCCGACGCGGCGCTCATGCTGGCGCAAATCCAGGCCTTTGCGATGGATGCGCAGCCGACCAGCCTCGATCCGAGTCTGGTCGTGAGCAAGGCGCTGACGATGACCCAGGGAACGGTCGCGAGCGGCGCGAACCGCTACGATGCGGACACGATCGCCAAGTACATGTTCTCAGAGGGCAATGGCTCGATCGCGTACGATACCAGCGGTATCGATCCGGCAGCGGATCTCACGCTCACCGGCCACTATCAATATGACGGCAGCTGGGGCCTCATTTTCCTGGCCGGCGGCGGCAAGGCGCAGGCCACCGTCCAGGCGAGCTCCAAGCTCAACACGCTCATCCAGGCGAGCGGCGAGTTCTCGATCGAGGCCTGGGTGACCCCGGCGGTCGTGGCCACGAATCTGTCGAACATCGTCAGCTATTCGGGCGGCGACACGCTGCGCAACTTCACGCTCGCCCAGACCAACCAGGACTATGACTTCCAGCTGCGCAGCTCCAACTCCACGGGTCTTAACGGCATGCCGCAGCAGCAGACGCCCGATGCCACCATGGCGTTGCAGGCTGCGCTACAGCACGTGGTGCTCACCTATGATCCGATCAATGGACGTCAGATCTTCGTGAATGGCGTCAATCAGAACCTTGCGGATCCGCAGAAGGGCGGCACGCTCGCCAATTGGGACAGCACCTTCGCGCTTGTGCTCGGTAGCGAGGTCTCCGGCGACAATGCCTTCCAGGGTGAAGTCAAGTTCCTCGCGATCCACCAGCGTGCTCTCACGGCCGCCCAGGTGATGCAGAACTTCAACGCAGGCGTCGGGCAGCGCTATTACGTCCTGTTCAACATCTCCAACGTACCGGGCGTCAATGTGCCGCAGGCGTACCTGATGTTCACGGTGAGCCAGTACGACAACTACAGCTACCTGTTCTATCAGCCGACGTTCATCTCGCTCAGCGCCACCGGCAAGCCGACGGCCAGCATCCCCGTCCAGGGCCTGCGCATCGGCATCAACGGCACGATTCCGCTGGTGGGTCAGGCCTACATTCCGCTGAATACGTCCGTCACGGCGGCGGGATACACGGCGCAAGGCGAGGTCTTGTCCAACGTCGGCACGGTGATCGCGCTGGAGAGCGGGCCGGCCACCGACCAGTTCTTCCTGCAGTTCGACGTGCTCGGCACCGCGAAGAACGTGATCGTCGAGGCTTCCCCGTGCCCCGCGGGTCAGACCACCTGCACGCAGGCTCTGAACCTCGGGCCGGCGATGGCCGACGTCGGTGTGCGCAGCTTCGCGCAGGTGAATTCGACCTTCGCGCAGCTCACCGGTGTGCCGACCTCCAATGCGTCGGTGGTGACGACCTATCAGAGCGTGCAGCAGCAGCTACCGGCGGTTAATACGCTCGAGGCGTACTCCTCCGCGGCTCAGGTCGGGGTCGCGCAGCTCGCGGTCCAGTACTGCAACCAGGTGATGTCGAGCAGCACACTGCAGGCGAAGATATTCCCGGGCGTGACCTTCGGCACCTCGACATTCTCGACCGTGACCGCCACCGGCAACAACGCGGCCGGTGTCATGCAATACACGAGCTCGGGGACTGCGGCCCAGGTGGTCCAGGACCTCGCGGCGCTCGCGGTCGGCAACGGCACGCTCACTCATCAGCCCGCGCCTTCCACGGTGACGACCGAGCTCACCAATCTCATCGGCAACCTGTGCACCGGCGCCACTCCCTGTAACACGGCCGCCCGTGTCTCGGCAGTGACGGTCGGGGCCTGTGCCGCGGCGCTTGGCAATGCCGACGTGATGATCGATTAACCAGGTAAAGGATCGAAGAGGACTTATTATGCGAATGCGCAACGTACCGAAGTTCCGCAAGATACCGAAGGGTCTGGCACGGGGAGAGCCGCTCCGTCATGCGGACCACCCGCGGCCCACCACGCGCCGGCAATTCATCGCGCAGGGCTTCATGGCGGGCGGAGCGTCGGTCGTGCTGCCTTCGCTGGCAGCGCTGGTGGCAAATCCGCGCATCGCCCACGCGGGCAGCGGGCTTGCCCCGGATCTGCAGGCGGCTGTCACCAGCTGCGGGATCACGCAAGGAGCGGGGATGATCCCCTTCATCTGCTTCGACCTTTCGGGCGGCGCCAACATCGCGGGCTCGAACGTGCTCGTCGGCGGTCCGACCGGTCAGCTCGATTTCCTAAGCGTGGCGGGCTACAGCAAGCTCGGGCTTCCGGGCACCATGGTGCCGAACAGCAGCACCACGAACTTCATCGACTCGAGCTTGACGCTCCGCTACCACTCCGACAGCGCGCAAATGCGCGGAATCAAAACGAAGTTCACCAATACGGCGGCGATGGCCAACGTCACCGGCACCATCGTTCCCGCGCTCTCGCAGAACGACACCAACACGAACCCGCACAATCCGATGTACGGCATCTGGCAGGCCGGAGCGCAGGGCGCGCTGTTGAATCTCATCGGCACGGACAGCTCGCCTTCGGGCGGCAACTCCATGGCTCCGCCGAACATGATCAACGTGGCCGCGCAACCGACGACGATCGACCGCGGTCAAGATACGGCGGGTCTGGTGAGCACCGGGCAGTTGAGCACCCTGCTGCCCAATGCGAACGACGTCACCAACGTGCTCGAATCGATGAAACGCGTCAGCGACTCGAAGTACAGCGTCATCAACACCTATGCGAGTCCGACGGCGATAGCGAACGCCAAGACCGTGCAGGCTTGCGCGTATACCAAAGCCGCATACCTGCTCAATCAGTACCCGAATCCCGGCGCGGTCGATCCCGACGACGACACATCGATCGTGAGCCCCAGCGGCTCCGGCTCGATTTTCAATCAGGCCGAGTATCAGGGGAACGGCGACTTCCAGAAGACCGCCGCGGTGATGAAACTCGTAATCGACGGCGATGCCGCCGCCGGCACGATTCAGCTTGGTGGCTACGACTACCACACCGGCGAGCGCGCCACGGGCGAGATGCGCGACTTCGACGCGGGCCAGTGCATCGGTGCCGTTCTGCAGTATGCGGCGCTCAAGGGCAAGCCCGTCATGATCTATGTCTTCAGTGACGGCTCGCTGGCGAGCGACGGGACCATCGACAATTCGACCGGCGGCCGCGGCAAAGGCGTATGGACCGCCGACAACCAGAACGTTGCCGCGACTTATTGGCTGATCTACAACCCGGGCGGCAAGGCGACTTCCGCGCAAAGCAGCATCGAGGCGAGCTTGCAGCTCGGCTACTTCAATCCGGACGGCTCGCAGAATACGACCAGCAGTCCTGCCGGCAACAACGTGCCGAATCTGGTGCAGATGGTGGTGCTCAATTACCTGGCGTTGCATAGCGCCAACGACCTGGCGCGCTGGCCGACCCTGTGGCCGACTCTCCGAACACCGTCAATACGCTCGGCAGCGGCTCGGCACTCGACTCCCTGGTGATGTACAACCCGCTCGCCGGCCTCTCGAACGGCAGAGTCGTCGGCTGATCGTGCCTCTCCTTTGCGCCCTCGGTCCGGCCGTGAGGCCGGACCGAGGGATGCGAGCTTGATCCGCCATCGCCATCGAGGCTCGATCCGGACTTGCTGATCGATGTCATCGCGCCACTCCCGCGCAACGTTCGTCACGCGCAACGACTTTCCACGAATGTGCGCCACGTCATATTCGATCTGCGTAAAGCGAATGCCCGACGCGTTGACACTGCGGCTCGCAGTATGCGATTTTGCATAAGGTCTGATCAGGGCAAACTCGTTGAAAAGCGAGGGCGCAAAGCTTCCGGTCTACAGGGTTGTTCCCTTCGAACTTGAACCTAGGACAGCGGGGTTACCAGCGTGATTGATATTTGGCCGCGCGCGCGCGCCGACGATGATTACAACAGCGCGGGTGCGGTGCGGTGAGGCTAATGCCCGCGTGCCGACGCCCGGCCAAGCTGGTGCTCCTCGCCTGCCTCGCGCTCGGCTCGGCGAACGTCTGCATCGCGGACGCGCCCACCATGGTGGGCCGGGACGCACCCGACTTCACGTTGAAGGCGCTGGACGGCGCCAATCTGCGCCTCTCGGAGTTCCGGGGCCAGGTGGTCCTCGTGAATTTCTGGGCGCGGTGGGCCAACGATTCGCGCCGCGAGATGCCGGCCCTCAATCGCATCAACACGACCTATGGGCGCGCAGGGTTGGTGGTGCTCGGCATCTCGATCGATGACGATCTGCGGCGCGCTCAGGAATTTGCCGATTCGATGAAAGTCTCCTATCCGGTAATGTTCGACACCGGCTCGGAGATCGGCCGGGACTATCAGTTGGGCAGGTTGCCCATGACCATCCTGGTCGATCGCTCGGGTGTGGTGCGCTACTCCCATCTCGGATACAAGCGCGGCGACGACCGCTTGTATCTCGATCACATACGCGAGTTGCTTCGCGAGTAAGGCTTGATATGAATCGTACGTTTCGACTGCTGTCCCACATCGCGGGAGCCCTGTTGCTCGCAGGCGCATGTCTCCTGCCGGCCTCGCACGCGGACTCCGCGCAGCCCGCTCCGCCGGCCGACACGGCAACGGCCGCCGCCGCTGCCGCCCCTGCGGCGACCCCTGCTGCGCCTCCCGCAGCGGCCGATGCCCCGGCGGCGCCGGCGGCGGGAGCCGCCGATTCGGGTGACTTCAAGACGCTCGACCAAGAAGTGCAGAGCATGAAAAAGGATGTCATCGATCTCAACAAGGATCTGTTCGTGCTCGAGGAGGAGCTCCTGTTCCCCGCCAACACCCAGGTGGCGGTCTATGTCTCGATGGACGTGGGCACGTTTTTCGCGCTCGATTCGGTGACCGTCAAGATCGACAACAAGCAGGTGAAGAACTACCTCTACACCGCGCGCGAGGCCGACGCGCTGCTCAAGGGCGGCGTGCAGCAGATCTATCTTGGAAATCTCAAGGTCGGCAAGCACGAGCTGGTCGCCTTCTTCACCGGCAAGGGCTGCCGGTCGACCGCGACTACCGGCGCGGGGCCACGATCAATTTCGACAAGGGCGTCGGCGCCAAATATCTCGAACTCAAGATCACCGACAAGGTCGCGAAACACCAGCCAGAGTTTCTGATCAAAGACTGGGAATGATGACGGGTGTAACGTGCGGCATTTGAGATCCAAGCTGCGGCCGATCGCGCTCTGCGGTTTGCTCGTCGCGCTGCCGCTGGCGGCGGGATGGGCGAAGAACCAGAAGCCGGATCCCGACGGCTTGCCGCCCCACGACGTCAAGGACCTGCATTACGGCGACGTCCTCTTCTACTTCTATCAGGACGACTACTTCGACGCCATCACGCGCCTGCTGGCGGCGCAGCAGCTCGAGCGGCTGCCGCACACCGAGGGCGAGGCGGAGCTGCTGCTCGGCGGACTGTATCTCTCGCTCGGCGAGCACGTCGAGGCGGGCAAGATTTTCGAGGCGCTGCTTGCCGGCAAGGTCTCCGAAGCGGTGCGCAACAAGGCGTGGTTCTATCTCGGCAAGGTCTGGTACCAGCGCGGCTACCTCGCCGAGTCCGAGCGCGCGCTGCGCCAGGTCTCCGACAAGATCCAGCCGCGCATCAGCGCCGAGCGCTACATGCTGCTCGCGCAGCTGAAGCTGCGCGAGGGCCGCTACGACGAGGCCATCGCGGCGCTCCAGAGCTGGCACGGCGCGCCCGACTGGACGGCCTATGCGCAGTTCAACCTGGGCGTCGCCCTGGTGCGCAAGGACCGGCTGCCCGAGGCGATCGCACTATCTCGACCGCGTCGGCAAGATGGAGACGCGCGACGAGGAGCTGCTGAGCCTGCGCGACAAGGCGAATCTCGCCCTGGGATTCGCCTACCTGCAGGCGCAACGGCCGGCGGACGCGCGGCCCATCCTCGAGCGGGTGCGGCTCGAAGGACCGTTCTCGAGCATGGCGCTGCTGGGCGTCGGCTGGGCCGATTCCGCGCTCGGCGAGTTCAAGCGGGCCCTGGTGCCGTGGCTCGCGCTGCGCAAGCGCAATCTCCTCGATTCCGCCGTGCAGGAGTCCTATCTCACGGTGCCCTATGCGTACAACCAGCTGGGTGCGCCGGGACAGGCGGCCGAGTACTACAGCTCCGCGATCGACTCCTTCGACGCCGAGTTCAAGCGCATCGACGAATCGATCGAGCAGATTCGCGGCGGGCGACCTGCTCGATCGGCTGCTGAACGACGACAAGAAGGACACGCTCACCTGGTACTGGCAGCTGAAGACGCTGCCCGACGCGCCGGAGTCGCGCTACCTGTACCAGCTGCTCGCCAGCAACGAGTTCCAGGAGGGCCTGAAGAACTACCGCGAGCTCAAGTTCATGAGCCGCAATATCGACGACTGGCGCGAGAGCGTTGCGGCCTACGACAACATGCTCGATACCCGGCAGCAGGCCTACGACGAGGAGGTGCCGAAAGCCGACGCCGTGATGGCGGCGCACCGATCTCGACGCGCTGACCCAAAAGCGCGTGGATTTCGAGTCGCGGATCAACGCCATCGAGAAGTCCAACGACGTGGCGGCGCTCGGCACGCCCGAGGAACAGCGCACCTGGGCGCGGCTCAAGCGCATCGAGGATTTCCTCGCGATGCATCCGGACGATCCGGACCTCGCGGAAATGCGCGACAAGCTGCGCCTCATGAAGGGCGTGATGTACTGGCGGCTGTCGGAGAGCTTCAAGGCGCGGCTCTGGAACGAGCGGCGCTCGGTCAAGGAGCTCGAGGGCTCGCTCATCGAGACGCAGAAGCGCGCCGTGCAGGTGCAGCAGGCGCGCGCCGCCGTGCCGACCAACACCGGCGTGTTCGCGGACCGCGTCGCGGCGATGCGCGCGCGCATGGACGAGCTGCAGGCGCGCCTCGAGGCGCTCACCGACAAGCAGAACCGCTTACCTGCAGGATCTCGCCGATCGAGGAGCTCGGGCGGCAGAAGCAGCGCATCGAGACCTACCAGGTACAGGCGCGCTTCGAGCTCGCGGCGATCTACGACAAGACCGCGAACAAGCCGGCGGGCAAGCCCGTCGGCGGCCCCGCCGGCGACCGATACGCCGCCTGCGGACAAGCCTAAAGGCAAGAAGAAGTGGTGGTGGCCGTGGTGATGCGACCCGCCGCTGTTTGCATCGTATGGGCCGGCGTGCTGCTGCATGCGGCCGTGGCCGCGCGCGTCCTCGTACAAGCAACCGACCATCAAGGATCTCGGAAAAGCAGCAACAGGTCGACGTCAGCCCCGAGCCGCCGCACGGCGTCGACAACAACAAGACCATGGACAGCTACAAGCGCTTCCTCGACTTGAACGCGGGCGATGCGGCGCTGCGCGAGGAGGCGATGCGCCGGCTGGGCGATCTGAACCTGGAGAGCTCCGAGTCGGAGCGCATCGAGCACGAGCTCGCGACCAACGAGGGCCTGCGGGCGACCGAGGCGATCCATCTTTATACGGCGCTGCTCAAGGCCTATCCCAAGTACGAGCGCAACGATTCGGTGCTCTATCAGCTGGCGCGAGCCTACGAGCTCAACGCGCAGCCCGACAAAGCGCTCGCGTCGCTCGACCGGCTGGTGGCGACCTATCCGAACAGCCACTACATCGACGAGGCGCAATTCCGCCGCGGCGAGATCCTGTTCGGCGAAAAGGCCTATCCCGCGGCGCAGGCCGCCTACGAGGCCGTGATCAAGTTCGGCCCGACATCGGGCGTTCTACAACCAGAGTCTGTACAAGCACGGCTGGTCGTTGTTCAAGCAGGGCGAGAACGAGCGCAGCCTCGATTCCTTCGCGGGCGTGCTCGATTCGGTGCTGGTGTCGAAGAGCGACCCGAAGGCGTTGATCGAGATCGACACGCTTGAGCAAGCCGAATCGCGAGCTGGTGGAGGACACGTTTCGGGTCATGTCCATCACCTTCTCCTACCTCGACGGGCCGAAGACCATCGATGAGTTCGTCAAGCACCGCAAACAGCAGCGGCCCTACTACTATCTTGCTGTACGCGCGCCTGGGCGATCTGTACATCGAGAAGGAGCGCTACACCGATGCGGCCGACAGCTATCGCGCCTTCGTCTCGCAGGACCGCAACAACGAGAAGGCGCCGCTGCTCGAAATGCAGGCCATCGAGGCGTACTCGAAGGGCGGCTTCCCGGATCTGGTGCTGCAGGGCAAGAAGGAATTCGTCGAGAACTACAGCTACGGCACCGCCTACTGGCAGGGCCGCACCCCGCAAGGACGAGCCCAAGGTCGTGGCCGAGCTCAAGATCAACCTGAAGGACGTCGCGCAGTACTACCACGCGCAGGCGCAGCGCAGCAAGAACGTGGCCGATTACCAGGAAGCGGCGAAATGGTACCGCAGCTACCTGACCTCGTTCCCCGACGATCCCGATTCCGCGGTCACCAATTTCCTGCTGGCCGACACGCTGTTCGAGAGCAAGCAGTATCTCGACGCCGCGCAGCAGTACGAGAACACCGCCTATTCGTACGGCACGCACGAGAAGGCGGCGGAGGCCGGCTACGCCGCGCTCGTGGCCTACGGCAAAGCAGGAGGAGGGCCTGTCGGGCGAGGCCAAGGCGAAGATTCACCTGCGCGAGGTCGACAGCTCGCTGCAAGTTCGCGCAGGACCTTCCCGACGCACCCGGAGAGCGCGCAAGTGCTGACGCGCGCCGCGACGGATCTGTATGCCGCGAAGGACTATCCGCGCGCGACCGCGGCCGCGCAGACGCTGCTCGCCCGTCAGCCGCCGGTCGACGCCGCCAAGCAGCGCATCGCCTACACCGTGATCGCCAACTCGAATTTCGAGCAGGGCCATTTCGACAAGGCGGAAGCGGGTTACGCGAGCGCCCAGGCGCTGATGCCGGCGAACGATCCGGAGCGCGCCGCGATCGTCGAGCGGCTCGCGGCCTCGATCTACAAGCAGGGCGAGCAGAAGAGCCAGGCGGGCGACAGCGCCGGCGCGGTGGAGGATTTCCTGCGCGTCTCGAAGGTGGCGCCGACCTCGAAGGTGCGCGCCAACGCGGATTTCGATGCCGGCGCGCTGCTCATCACGCAGAAGCAGTGGGATCGCGCCATCGTGGTGCTCGAGGGCTTCCGGCGCAATTTCCCGCAAAGCCCGCTGCAGCCCGACGTGACGCGCAAGCTCGCGGTGGCGTACTCGGAGTCGAACCATCCGGGGCAGGCGGCGGCCGAATTCGAGCAGATCGCGCAGACTCCGACCGAGACGCCGGACGTGCAGCGCGAGGCGACGCTGCAGGCCGCCGATCTGTACGACAAGGCGGGCAATACGGCGAAAGCGCGCGCCATGCTCGAGGCGTTCGTCAAGCACTTCCCCCAGCCCTTGAATCCGGCCATGGAAGCGCGCAACAAACTGAGCGTCATCGCCGCCAAGATCGGGCGACTTCAACGGGCGCGATTACTGGCTGCGGGAAATCATCAACGCCGACCGCGCCGCCGGCGCCGCGCGCACCGATCGCAGCAAGGCGCTTGCCGCCAAGGCGACGCTCACGCTGGCGGCGCCGGCGCGCGAGGAGTTCATGCGCATCAAGCTCGTGGCGCCGCTCAAGAAATCCCTGGCGGAGAAGCGCAAGGCGATGGAGGCGGCGCTCAAGGCCTACACGCAGGCGGCCGATTATCAGGTCGCGGAGGTGACCACCGCGGCGACGTACGAGAGCGCGGAGCTGTACCGCCAGCTCGGCAAGGACCTGATGAGCTCGGAGCGGCCGAACAATCTGTCGAAGGACGAGCTCGAGCAATACAACGTGCTGCTCGAGGAGCAGGCGTTTCCGTTCGAGGAGAAGGCGATCAAGTTGCACGAAGTGAATACGGCGCGGGCCAAGGACGGCACCTACGATGAGTGGGTGCAGAAGAGCTTTGCGGCGCTCGCGCAACTCAATCCCGGCCGCTACGCCAAGGTGGAAATCGGTGAACAGCAAGTCGAATCGATTCGTTAGCCTGGCGGCGCTCGCCCTGCTCGCGGGGTGCCACAGCGCGCCGCCCTAAGCCGGCGGCGCCCAAGCCGGCCGCGGCCCGACCGCCGTGAACACCGGCGGCGCGCCGCCGGCCGCGAACACGGCTGCCGCACCGACCGGTAAGCCCGGCAAGCGGCGCCGCGGCTCCCGCCGCCGCCGACAAGGCGGCGACTCCGCCGCCGCCCGTCCCGGAACGTGCGGCGCAACAATATTCGCAGGCGCTCGCCCTGATGAAATCGGGCCGCAACACGGATGCGGAGCTCGAATTCAAGCAGCTCGCGCTCGCCTACCCCGAATTCGCGGGGCCGGACGTGAATCTGGGTCTTTTGTATCTGCGCGCGTCGCGCTACGCCGACGCCGAGACGGCCCTCAAGGCGGCGCTCGCGCGCAACCCCGACAATGCGGTCGCGAGCGACGAGCTCGGCATCGTGGAGCGCAAGCTCGGCAAGTTCACCGACGCCGAGGCGGCCTATCAGCATGCGATTGCCGTCGAACCAAATTACGCTCCGGCGTATCTGAACTTGGGCGTGCTGTACGATCTGTATCTCGCGCAGCCGCAAAAGGCGCTCGAGCAATTCGAGCATTACCTCACACTCGCCGGCGACAACAAGCAAGTCGCCGGTTGGGTGATCGAGCTGAAGAAGCGGGTCGGGGCGCCGGCAGCGCCCGCCGCGAAGAAGGAGCCTGCATGAGACTACAAACTCTGACCCTGGTGATCGCGGGACTCGCCGCGCCGCTCGGAGCTTTCGCGCAAGCTGCTCCCGCAGCGGCCCCTGCAACCTCTGCCCCGAGCGCCCAGAGCGAGGCCGGGGAACCGCGCGCCATGACCTCCGAGCCGACCCCGGCTCCCGCACCGGCCGCGGCGCCGGCTCAGGCGCCCACCCCGCGGCCCGCTTCGGGCCGACCGGCGGCGGCGGGCCGCCTCGGCTTCGCACGCGCCGGCGGGGACCGCCCCGGGCGGCAAGGCCACCACGGCCGACCGGCTTGGAATTGGGCACTGCGACCGTGACGGGCGACCGCGAACAGCCCAAAGTCATGTATATCGTTCCCTGGAAGAAGTCGGATATCGGCGATCTTGTCCGGCAAGCCCATGAACAGCCTGCTGGATGAGGCCCTGGCGCCCGTCGACCGCGACGAGTTCAAGCGGCAAGTGATGTATTACCAGGCGGTCAAGTCGGACGCGTCTCAAAATGGTGCAGCGAAGCCACCGGCGGCACAGGGTGAGAAGTAAGTCATAGCCGATTTTACGGAATCTGTTTGAATTCGAGATCGCAGCGGGACCGTATTTTCTAGGAGCGCGAGATGAATTTCATGAGTTCAGCAATCAACTTCTTCAAGGACGGCGGGATATTCCTGTATCCGCTCGCCTTGATTTTCGTGGTCGGCGTGTCGATCGCCATCGAGCGGTACGTGTATCTCACCCGCGAGACCATGCGCAATCGCAGCCTGTGGGAAAACCTCGTCCCCGCGCTGAGCGCCGGGAACTTCAAGCAGGTCGTATCGCTCACGCAGAACTCCAAAGCGTCGATCGCCACGATCCTGAACTACGGCGTGGCCCGCGTGGCGAGCGCCCGGCGCCGCGACGACATCGAGAAGGCGATGGACGAGAGCCTGCTCGAGGTCATCCCGCGGATCGAGAAGCGCACGCACTATTTGTCGTCGCTCGCGAACGTCGGCCTGCTCATCGGCCTGTTCGGCACCATCACCGGCCTCATCGGCGCATTCAGTGCGGTGGCCACGGCGAACCCGGCCGAGAAGGCGAGCCTGCTGGCGGCCGCCATCTCGGTCGCGATGAACAACACCGCTTCGGGCCTGTTCGTCGCCATCACGCTGCTGCTCGCGCACATGTTCCTGGAATCGAAGACCACCAACATGATCGACAGCCTGGAAATCGCCTCGGTCAAATTCCTGAACTCGATCACCGAGCGCCAGCACGACGCGCCGATTCCGCAGGCTCCGCCCGCGCCCCAGACTCGCGCGCCCGCGGCCGCTCGCGGAACGATCTGAAGGATCGGGAAATCAGACGAACGGTGCGATAACTCATGAAGTCCAAGTCCGCGAGCATGGTCCGTCGCAATCACGCCCGCTATCACTCGGGGCGTGACGATCTGAACATCGTGCCGATGATCGACATGATGGTGATCCTGGTGTTCTTCTTGATTTTCACGGCGGTCTTCTCGAAGACCAATATCCTGCAGCTCAACCTGCCGGCGAACGCGAGCGCCGCTCCGCTCGATTTGCCGAAAGGACTGAAGCTCGAAGTCATCATTCGACCCAATGATCTGGTGGTAAATGACCGGAACTCAGGACCTCTGAAGGTGCTCGACAACACGCCGACCGGCTACGATCTCGATGGTCTGTCGGAATACATGCGGCGGGTGAAGGCGACTTACCCGCAGATGACCGACGCGACCGTCCTGCCCGGCCCGAACGTCGATTACGACACGCTGGTGCAAGTCATGGACACGGTGCGTGTCTATCAATTGCCGGTGGCGCCGTTCTCCAAGGCGGAGCTCTTTCCCGACATCGCCATCGGGGACGCGCCGCCATGAGCTTGCGTCGGATACGCGGACATCGAAAGCATCGTGCCGGGGCGAGCCACTTCGCGCTCATTCCGTTCATCGACATGATGACCATTCTGGTGGTCTTCCTGCTTGCGCACACGGCCGACGTGGACATCTTGCCGAACACCAAGAACATTTCGATCCCGCAATCGCTGTCGGACCGCAAGCCGAGCGCCGCGGTGGTCGTGATGGTGACCAAGGACCTGGTGTATGTGGACGGTCAGCCGGTGGGCACGATCGCGCAGGTTGTCGCCAATCCGGGACCGGTCTTTGAACCGCTCAAGGCCGCATTGATGGCGCAGAACGACAAGGTTCTCGCAGGTGCACAGAAGGTCGATATCGCCAAGCGCGAGGTCACCATCATGGGCGACAAGAGCACGCCGTACAGCGTGCTCAAGAGGATCATGCTGACGTGCAGCGATGCCGAGTACGGCAAAGTGTCGTTCGCCGTGGTCGAGCGCGAGAGGTCGCACAGCTAGCATGGCTACCGCAGCAAATCCCGCGAGAGCTTCGGCAGCGCCCGGGCTGGCTCCGTACTATCGCCGCTACGAGTTGCCGTGGTCGCCGTCCGAGGAGATGGAGCAGCGTTTTCGCCGTATCCTGCGAAACCTGCTCATCGTGCTGGCGATCTTCGCGGTGACCATACCGTTCCTGCATCGCACCGAGCGCGTAAACAACACGGATTCCCTGCCCGAGCGCGTGGTGCAGCTCGTGCAGGAGCCGCCGCCACCCCCACCGCCGCCTCCGCCGCCCAAGCCCGAGCCGCAAAAGCCGCTCGAGAAGGCGCCGCCGACGCCCAAACCGGTGGCGCCGCCGGTGGACGCCCGCGTCAAGGCATCGAAGAGCGGACTGCTCGCGAGCATGGACGACCTCGCCGCGTTGCGCGACTTGAACCTCGACAAGCTGGCGAAGAACCAGCCGAAGACCACCGACCCCGGCGACGTCACGCAGGTGTCGCGCTCGCTCATTCTCTCGAAATCGGGCGGCACCAGCGGCGGCATCAGCGCGCCGCAGAGCTCGGGGCTCGCCTCGGGCGGCGGCTCGCTCAATGGCTATCACGCGGGCGAGGTCAAGGGGCCGACGCTCGCGACGGGAAACCAGGGCGCCGGCGCGACACGCGGCGGCGGCAGCGGCAAAGCCTCGCGCAGCGCCGATGAGATCGCGCTCGTGTTCACGCGCAACAAGGGCGCGATCGATTCGATGTATGCCCGCGCCTTGCGCGACAATCCGGCTCTGCAAGGCAAGGTGGTGCTCGAAATCACGATTGCACCGAGCGGCGAGATCACGAATGCCCGCGTCGTCTCGAGCGATCTGAACGACCCTGAATTCGAGTCGAAACTGCTCGCGCGCGTGCGCCTGTTCAGATTCGATGCGAAGGATGTGGCGACCTTGACCGCCACCAAACCCATCGACTTCTTCCCAGCCGGATGAACATTCAATCTGAAATCGAGTTCTTCAGCGATCTCGGCCTGGTGGACAAGGCGCGATTCGTCATCCGCTTGATGGGCGAAATCGCCGAGGAAGCGAAGGTCGGCACCGGCGACGGCCAGGACTTGAGCCGACTGCGCTTCACCAACGAGATGATGCAGCGGCTCGCCCGATTCAGCTTCCAGCTCCTGTCCGAGGATGCGGCGCGTCCGGCCGATGATGTCATGATCCGCATGCTCTTGGGCCACCGCGGCGACAAGAACGCGGAGCGCATCATGCAGAACTCCTATCGACGCGTGCTCACCAGCTTCGAGAGCTTCGATACGACGGTGTTGCTGAATTCGCATTAGAATGGGCGGCGCGGGCCCAGCGGGGGCTCGGGATTCGTACGGCCCAGATCATGCAACGCGACGCCATTCAATTCCCCCTCAAGGACTCGGGATTGCGCGAGGACGTGCACGCTCTCGCCGATATCATCGGCGAGGTGCTGCGCGATCAGGGCGGCGAGGAATTTTTCGAGACGGTGGAGGGTGACCGCCTTGCCGCGCTCGAGCGTCGCAAGGCCGCCGGGGGCCTGCACGCCGGCGCGGCGGACGCGCTCGAGACGCGAACCCACGGGCGTGAGCCCTTGGCGGCGACCAATCTCACGCGCGCATTCTCCACCTGGTTCCAGGCGGTCAACACAGCGGAGAAGGTGCATCGTGTGCGCCGCCGCCGCCAATACCTCGCCGACTCGGGCGCCACCCAGCCGGGAGGCATCGCCGAATGCATCGCGCGCTTGAAGGAGGAGGGGTATTCGCTCGCGCAGACGCTCGCGCTCATCGCCACCATCAGCATCGAGCCGCGCTTCACCCCGCATCCGACCGAGTCGACGCGACGGACCATCCTTCGCAAGCAGCAGCGCATCGCGCAGGACCTCCTCGACCGGCTGAACGCCGGGCTGACGAGCGGCGAGCTCGAGACCATCTGGTCGCGCGTGCGCCTGGAAATGGCGAGCATCTGGCAGACCGAGGAGCACCCGCGCGAGGGGCTCACCGTCGCCGACGAGCGCGAGCACGTGCTGTTTTATTTGATCGAGATCATCTACAAGGCGATGCCGCTGTTTTACGAGGAGATCGAGGGGGCGCTCGCGCGCGCCTACGAGGTGCCGGTCGAATCGCTGAACGTGCCGTGCATTCTGCGCTTCGGCTCCTGGGTCGGCGGCGACATGGAGAGCGATGAGGAGGTCCACGCGAAGACCATCCGCGAAACGCTGCAGCGGCATCAGGAGCTGATCCTTTCCACCTACTTCGACGAATGCGGTCATCTGGCGGAAGCTCTGAGCCAGAGCGCGCGGCGGGTCGAAGTGAGCGGCGAGCTCGCGCAGCGCATCGATGCGTACAGCGCGTTGCTGCCGGGTGCGGCGCGGCTCGCGCCGGCCCGGCACGATCGCATGCCGTATCGAATCTACTTCGGCCAGATCGGCGAGCGGGTCAAGGCAACCTACGACGGACGGCCGAACGCGTATCAAAGCGCCGACGAGTTGCTCGCGGACATTCTGCTCGCGGCCGACAGCCTCACCGCCAATCGCGGCCGGCATGCGGGCTATTTCCTCGTCCGCCGCTTCATTCGGCGCGTGCGAACTTTCGGCTTTCACATCGCGACGCTGGACGTGACGCAAAGCGCCCGCTCGCATCATGCCGTCATCGCGCAGGGCCTGGGATTGCCCGAATGGCCCAAGCTCCCCGCGACGCAACGGCTCGAACGCTTGCGCGAGCTGCTGGCGCGCGACCAGGGCCCGACATCGCCGCTGGATGCGACCGGCCGGCGCGCGCTCGCCGTGTTCGACACCATCGGGCACGCACGCCACCGCTACGGTGCGCGCGCCATCGGCACCTACATCGTGAGCGGTGCGCGCGATGCCGACGACTTGCTGGCGGTGCTGCTGCTCGCCCGCTGGGCCGGCATGGTCGACAAGCGCAGCGGCGAATGCCGTCTCGAGGTGGCGCCGCTCCTCGAGTGTGTCGAGTCGCTCGAGAGCGCGGGCGAGCTGTTGCTGCGCTTGTGCGCCGAACCCGCGTATCGGAGCCATCTCGCTGCCTGCGGCCACGCGCAGACCGTGGTGATCGGCTATTCCGATCCGAACAAGCAAGCGGGCCTTGCGGCCTCGCGCTGGGCTCTACAGACGGCCCAGCACCGCCTGGTGCGGGCGGCGCACGAGAGTCACGTCGCTCTCACCATCTTGCACGCCCGCGGCGGCAGTCCCGCGCGCGGCGGCGGCACGCCGGAAAAACTCGTGCAAGCCGCACCCGCGGGCGCGATTTCCGGAAAGCTCCGACTCACCGAGCAGGCCGACGTGGTCAATCAAAGCTATGGTCTGCGCCCGATTGCGATGCGCACGCTGGAGCGCACGTTCTCCGCCGTGGTCCTCGCGAGCTCGCGCGCCGGCGCGAACGGTCCCATCGACCGCAGTTTCATCGAGGCGATGAGCAGCATCGCGGCGAGCAGTCTGGAAACGTACCGGCAATTGGTCTTCGACGATGCGCGTTTCGTGGATTATTTGCGCGCCGCCACGCCGCTCGACGTGATCGAGCGCATGCATATCGGTCTCAAGCCGGCGGTGCGCGCCGGCGCCAAGGGGATCGAGGGGTTACGCGCCGTGCCGTGGGTGTTCGCCTGGACGCAGAGCCGTCACATGCTGCCGGGCTGGTACGGCTTCGGCAGCGGCCTTTCCACCGCGATCGACCGCCATGGCCGCGAGGTGCTCGAGTCCATGCTGGTTCGCTGGCCGTTTTTTGGTCATTTGCTCGATGATCTGGAGGCGATGTTGGCGCGCACCGACCTGGAGATTGCCGCCTATTACGATGCGCTCGCGGGCGCGGAGCTTGCCGTCTACGCGGACGCGGTGCGGCGGGAATACGACCTCACCGTGCGTCGCGTGCTCGAGCTGCGGGGATCGAAGGAGCTGTTGGACAGCGATCCGACGCTGCAGCGCTCTATTGCGCTACGCAATCCCTACATCGATCCCATGCATCTCATGCAGGTGGACCTGTTGCGCCGTTGGCGGGCGACGGGCCGGCAGGACGCAGCCTTGTTCGCGGCGCTGCGCGCGACGATCGGCGGCATCGCCCAGGCACTGCAGGCGACGGGGTAGGCCTCAGCACTCCGGCACGTTGACCGCGAGACCGCCTTGCGAGGTCTCCTTATAGATCGTCGACATGTCGAGGCCGGTCTGGCGCATCGTCGCTATCACCTGATCGAGCGTGACCTTGTGCGAGCCATCGCCGCCGAGCGCCAGCCGCGCGGCGTTGATGGCCTTGACCGATCCCATGGCATTGCGCTCGATGCAGGGGATCTGCACCAGCCCGGCGACCGGATCGCAGGTCAGCCCGAGATTGTGCTCCATGCCGATTTCCGCGGCATTTTCGATCTGCTCGTTGCTGCCGTTCAACGCCGACACGAGTCCCGCGGCCGCCATCGAGCAGGCAACGCCCACCTCGCCCTGACAGCCCATCTCGGCGCCCGAGATGGAGGCGTTCTGCTTGTAGAGCATGCCCGACGGCGGCCGCCGTCAGCAGGAATCGCATGCACGCCCGCGTCGTCGGCGCCCGGCTCGAATCGCCGATAGTAGTGCAGCACCGCCGGCACGATCCCCGCGGCGCCGTTGGTCGGCGCGGTCACGACTTGTCCGCCCGCCGCGTTCTCCTCGTTCACCGCGAGCGCGAACACGTTCACCCAGTCGAGCGCGTGCATCGGCCCTTGAGGATCGCTCGCCCATGAGCTTGCGGTACAGCTTCGGCGCGCGGCGGCGCACGCCGAGCACGCCCGGCAACAGGCCCTGCGCCTCGAAGCCGCGGCGCACGCAATCCTGCATCACCTGCCAGATGCGCATCAGCCGTTGCGCGGATCTCCGCGTCCGAATACCAGGTGCGCTCGCGCGCCAGCATCAATTCGTGGATCTCGAGGCCCCCGAGGCGCGCGAGCTCGAGCAGCCGCGCCGCGGAGTCGAACTCGTACGGCGGCAACGCGCGCGCATCGCCGGATCCCGCCGGCACACCGGCCTGCAGGATGAAGCCTCCGCCGATGCTGTAGTACTCCTCGCGCGCGAGCACCGTCGAGCGCTGCGTCCTGCGCGGTGAAGCGCATGCCGTTGGAATGGCCGGGCAGCACCTGGTCGGTGTGGAACAGGAGATTCAGCGGCTCATCGAAGGCGATCTCGTGCCGTCCCAGGAGACGTATGCGCCCGCTCGCTGCGGATCCGCTGCAGCGTGGGCTCGACGGAGGCCGAATCGATGGTATCGGGGCTCGCGCCTTCGAGACCCAGCAGCACCGCGCGATCGGTGCAGTGGCCGCGGCCGGTGAGCGCGAGCGAACCGTACAGCTGGGCCGAGACCTGCGCGGTGCGCTCGAGCAATCCGCGCGCGGCCAGGAGCTCGGCGAAGCTGCGCGCCGCGTTCATCGGCCCCATGGTGTGAGAGCTCGAGGGGCCGATGCCGATCTTGAAAATATCGAAAACGCTGAGGCTCATGCAAAACCTTTCCGCCGGGTGATTCGCGGATCATACGCGGCTGCTTGCCGCGGTGCAGGTGTTAGAATTGCGAGCGCCGCGCCGGTGCCGTTCGATCAGGGAGAACTCATGTATCGCTTGCTGAAGATCTTTCGCAGCCTCTTGCCTGCGGTTCTCGTGGCCGGCTCCGGCCTTGCGGCGACGAGCTCGACGGTGCCTGCGTTCCTCGCGGCCGCGATCGCCGATCCCGGCCGCCCCGCAGAGGATGTCGCGCGCGATGCGAATCGCAAGCCGGCCGAGACGCTGCTGTTCGCAGGCGTGGCGCCCGGGGAGAAGATCGCGGAGCTGCTGCCCGGCGGCGGCTATTTCACCCGCATCATGAGCAAAGCAGTCGGCCCGAGCGGACACATCTATGCCCTGGTGCCCGCGCCGCGACCGGATGCGCCGGCGAACTCGCCGGATTTCGCGGCGCGGGTGAAGGCGCTCGCGGCCGACCCGGCGTATGCGAATGTGAGCGTGGTGGTGCGAGCCGTTCGGGGAACTCAAGACGCCGGCGCCGGTGGATCTGGTGTGGACCTCGCAGAACTATCACGACTTGCACAATTTGCCCGGACTCGACCTCGTGGTGTTCAACCAGATGGTGTTCGAGTCGCTCAAGCCCGGCGGCATCTATCTGATCTTGGACCACGCCACCGAGCCCGGTGCCGGTGCGAGCCAGACATCGACCTTGCACCGGATCGACCCGGAGATCGTCAAACGAGAAGTGCTCGCGGCGGGCTTCGTGTTCGTCGGCCAAAGCGACCTGCTGCGCAATCCGCAGGATCCGCATACCGCCAAAGTGTTCGATCCCGGGATTCGAGGCAGAACGGATCAGTTCATCCTGAAGTTCAAGAAGCCCGCGCGTTGAGCGGCCACGAGGCGGCGCCAGGATCGAACTCGGCATCCATTTTGAGTGTCAACTGGGCAGCGTTTTGGACGTTGATTGGAGGAAGCGGAGGTTTCTAAGCCCATGACATTGCTTAACATTTCTAGACGAGGTCTTCACCTGGCTACGGCCGCGGCCTTAGCCTTGACGCTTGGCGCCTGCGTGACCCCGCCGCCGCGCACGGTCGTTGTCGCGCCACCGCCGCCGCCTCCGCCGCAAAGGATCTTCGTGTATCCGGCCAACGGCCAGTCGCCCGAGCAGACCGACCGCGACCGGTACGAGTGCCATATCTGGGCCGTGCAGCAAACCGGCGTAGACCCCAGCCGGCCGGATGCCACGCCCTACGAGCGCGTGGTGGTGCAGCCGGCGGTACCGCCGGGCGCCGGTACGGCGACGGGCGCCATCGGCGGCGCGATTCTCGGCTCCATCCTCGCCGGCCCGCGAAATGCCGGCGCCGGCTTTGTGCTCGGCGCCGCCACGGGCGCGATCATCGGCACCGCCGCCGAGCAGAACGCGAATGCCCAGGCGCAGAACCAGGCCAACATGACCCAGGCCCAAATCAATGCGCAGATCGCCCAAGGTCACGCGCGCGCCGATGCGTACCGCAGGGCCTTGGGCGCGTGCCTCACCGGCCGCGGCTACACCATCACTTAGGATTGCAAGAAGATTCCCATGAGCTCACATCGCCTACCCTTGAGCCTCGCCGCGGCGCTCCTCGGCAGCCTGCTGTTCGGCGTTTCGATGGCGCAGGAGCCCCACGGCGGCAGTGGAGAGCCACACGGGGGTGGCGGCCATCCGCAACAAAGCCCGCACCCGAGCGCACCGGCTCCTCACCCAGCCCCGCCGCCCCCGCCTCACGGGGCTCCTCCTCCGGGGGCGGTCCACTACGATGGCCATGGCCAGGCGCTCGATGCGCGTTACAACCACGGCCGCTATTACGCGCCGGTTGGGACCGTGGCGCGCGCGCTGCCGGGCGAGTATCGCGCCTACTATCACCGCGGCGCGCCGTACTACTTCAGCGGTGGCGTCTGGTATGCGCCGCGCGGCCCGGGCTTCGTGGTGGTCACACCCCCCATCGGCTTGAGCATCGCGGTGCTGCCGCCTTATTACTCCACGGTCTGGCTGGGTGGCGTCCCGTACTACTACGCCGACAACGTGTACTACACCGCGGCGCCCGATCAGAGCGGCTACGTCGTCGCGACACCCCCGGACGGCGGGCAGGGTGCGCCGCCTCCCGACGGGAGTGGCGATCCGAACGCCCAGGGCGGCGGTGCTTACCCGGACGCTGCGCCGCCGTCACAAGCACCCTCGGATTTCATCATCTATCCGAAACAGGGTCAGTCGAAGGATCAGCAGGCCGCCGACGAATACGAGTGCCACAATTGGGCGAAAGGGCAGACCGGCTTCGATCCCACCCAACCGAACGGCGGCGTCGGCGGCGGCGATGCCGACCGCGCGCACAGCAATTACGACCGGGCCATGGCCGCCTGCTTGCAGGGGCGCGGCTATCAGGTGAATTGAAGCGCCCGCTGCGCCCACTCACCATAATCGTCGCAGTGAGGAAATTCCTACGCCCGGCCGGGTTCGCGGCCGCTGTCCGCCGCCGCCGCACCGCCGCACAATGGTTTCGACTCAGTAAAACCAACGAAGCAGCGCGGAGGGTGACCCCATGTTGACGAGTCCGAACGGAGCGGCGGCCAAAAAGGATCTGCACATAGGCGGAATCGGGGTCCCGAGCACCAATGCACTTTCCGACGTGATCGATCCGCTGGTGGATGCCTCCGAGACTTGGGTGCGTAGGGCGCGGGATTTTGTCGGCAACGCCGATGAGTATGTCCGCGACAATCCGTGGGCGGCGATCGGCGTCGGCGCCATGCTGGGCCTGACGCTCGGCTTCTTCTTGGTCCGTTCGCGACGCTCGTGAGGACCCTGCACATGCCCTACACCCGCGTTGCGCGAGTCGCTCATGAGCGGCAGCACTCAGACACTTTCTCGAACTACCGCGATTGGCGCGCCTTCCTCGCCGCCGTGCAAGCACCCGCCGCCTATGCGAGCGTGGCGACCGCTCTCAAGGCGGGACACGGCTGGCTCACCGGCCGCGGCTGGATGGCCGAGCGCGGCAGCGAAACCTGCAGCTGGCTCCTAGGCGAGACCGACTTGGTCGCCCGTAAGACGCTCGGGGTGTGAATAGACATTGCAATGCGTGGGGCGCAGAAACCCCACCAGCGTAAGCCCGGAGGCTGCCGCGAGATTGACCGCCAGGCTCGAGGGCGCGCCGATGGCCGCGAGCACCGAAACGCCGGCACGCAGCGCTTTCTGCACCAGTTCAAAGCTAGCCCGGCCGCTCAGCAATACCACGTGATCGGAAAACGGCAGGCGGCCGGCGAGTAGACCCTCGCCCACCAATTTGTCGAAGGCGTTGTGCCGGCCGACATCCTCGGCGAGGCTCAGCAAATTGCCTTGCCTATCGAACAACGCCGAAGCGTGAATGCCGCCCGTGTCCCCGAAGCGCGCCTGCGACTCCCGCATGACCTGCGGCAGACGCAGTAAGACCTTCAAGTCCACCGTGCCGGTCGTGTCGATGCGTGTCGCGGCCGCGCGGGCGATCGCCGCATCCAAGCTGGTGGTACCGCAAATTCCGCAGCTCGAGCCCGCCGAGAATCGGCGCGGCGAGAGTTGCGTCTCGAGCGTGACTGTCGATTTCAGGCGCACATTGACGACATTCGGGCGCCGCGTGCTCGACTCGATGGCGTCGATGTCCGCTGCGCGATCGACGATGCCCTCGCCGTACAAGAGGCCGGCGGCGAGCGATTCGTCATCGCCGGGCGTGCGCATGGTGGTGCCGAAAGATACCGGCTCGAGTCCCAGATTGGGATGATGCAATTGAAATTCGAGCGGCGCCTCGACGGCAACCCGATCGTCCTCCTCGACGCGGCGCTCGACCCCTAAGCGCAGGATGCGAATGCGGGAGGTGCCGCCGACCGCCTGAGACGCTGCGTTTTTGCTCAAACCCATGGGGCAATGATACCGTTCGACCGTCCAAATGCGCATTGTTAAGGGAATAGGGTGCAACATGACCAAATCAACTGATCTTCAGGCTCGCAAGACCGCGGCCGTGCCGAACGGCGTCGGCACCAAGGGTATTTATGTCGTCCGGGCCGAGAATTCGGAACTGTGGGATGTCGACGGCCGGCGCTACATCGATTTCGCCGCGGGCATCGGAGTGCTCAACACCGGGCACCGCCATCCGCGCATCATGGCGGCGGTGGCCGCACAGGCCGAGCAGTTTGCGCACACCTGTTTCCATGTGGGCTCGTATGAGTCTTACGTGCATCTCGCCGAGCGGCTGAACGCGCTCGCCCCGGGAGATTTCGCCAAGAAAACGCTGTTCTTGTCCTCCGGCGCCGAGGCTTTCGAGAATGCGGTGAAGATCGCCCGCTATCACACCCGGCGCTCGGCCGTCATCGCGTTCTCCGGCGGCTTCCACGGCCGCACGCTCATGACCATGGCGCTCACCGGCAAAGTGATGCCCTATAAGCGGGGCTTCGGCCCGTTTCCCGCCGAGATCTACCATGCCGAGTTCCCCTTGCCGTATCGCGGCATCACCACCGAGCAGGCACTTGCGGATCTGGATCGGCTGTTCCACGGCGACGTCGATCCGAAGTCGGTCGCGGCGATCGTCATCGAGCCCGTGCAGGGCGAGGGCGGCTTCAATGTCGCGCCGGTCGATTTTCTGCGTGCGCTGCGTGCCGTGTGCGACGAGCACGGCATCGTGCTCATCGCCGATGAGGTGCAAAGCGGCATCGCGCGCACGGGCAAGATGTTCGCCATCGAGCATTCGGGCGTGGTGCCGGACCTCATCACGGTGGCCAAGGGCATCGGCGGGGGATTGCCGCTCTCCGGTGTGATCGGCAAGGCCGCAATCATGGACTCGGCGCACCCCGGCGGCTTGGGCGGCACCTACGGCGGCAATCCTTTGAGCATCGCCGCCGGACATGCGGTGCTCGACGTCATCGAGGCGGAAGGTTTATGCGCCCGCGCGGCGCGGATCGGGGCGCAGATGCGCACGCATCTGGAAACGCTCGCCAAGGAGGTCCCGAGCATCGGCGAGGTGCGCGGCCTAGGCGCGATGCTCGCCTTCGAGATGGTGAAGGATCCCAAGACCCGCGAGCCGGATGCGGCGGTGACGGCCGCGATTTTGGCGAATGCCGAACGCAGCGGTTTGGTCCTGTTGTCGTGTGGCACGGCGGCGAACGTGGTGCGCCTGCTCACGCCGCTCACGATTCAGGAATCCGTGCTCGAGGAGGGTCTCGGCATTCTCTCCGCCGCGGTGAAAGAGGCAGCCGGCCTGGTCGGAACCGGGCGAGGCTCGGCGCGCGCCGTGGCCTGATAAAAAGATCGGGCCGGGTGCAGATCACCCGGCCCGGCGCCGCCTCACTCCCCCGTCATTGACTGCTGCGAGATCGCTCAATGGGTGCGCAACGTGAACGTGAGACCCGCCGTTCGCGGCCGGAATGTGTACGCGTTCTGCTGCGGCGCTACGGTGCCATCGGTCTGGCCGAGCGCATAGTTCGTGACCGTATGAGAATTGAATAGGTTCTCGCAGAACGCTGCGATCTGCCAGGTGCCGAAGTTCATACCGGCGCGCGTCTGGAAGAAGCTCGTCGAGGGGAGCGTGTACGAGTAACCATAATTGTACGATGCGATGTTGTTCGGATCTTGCACGGATGCCAGCCAGTGGTTGCGGGCCTCGTACTGCCAATCTCCGCGTATGTAAGCGTCGTGCGAGGCGAGCTGGAAGTTGTACTGGGCGCCGATCGCCATGGTAAACGGCGCGTTCGCGCCCGGTGCATAGTTGATGGCCGCCTGACCCGAGATCGCATCGCCGCTGCTGGCGAGACACGGAATAGCCGCGTTGGCGCCCTGCTGACAGCCGGCCGGGTCGTCGTGGGTGAAGCGCGCGCTGGTGTAGCCGGTGGCGAGGTCGAAGTCCACGGGCCCCGCCTTGGCCTCCACCTGGATGTCGCCGCCCCAAGCCGCCGCGCTCCCCAGGTTATCCGTGAATTGCAGACCGCACGCACCCGCAACGTAGATGCTCTGCTGGATCTGATTCCACTTGATGTAATACACGCTGCTCGCGATCTTGAGCCAGTCGCCGAAGCCGTTCTTGGCGCCGACCTCGTAACTCTGGGTGGTGTCGGAACCGTAGTTGAGCGGCGCGCCATTCGGGAAACCGGCGGCAGCCAAGTCCGCATCGCAGAAGGACGGGAGCGGCGCGTTGCCGCCGCCCATGCGGAAGCCTTTGGCGTAGGTGATGTAGTACAGATCTTTTGGATCGACCTGGAACGACAGCGTCGCCTTCGGCGTATTCGGCGTCTGCTTCTGGTTGGCTGAGGCGCCGCCCGGCCCGTAGTTCTCATACCCATCGGCGTAGTGGTTCAGCGTGAACGTGGTGCGCGCGACGCGCTCGCCGACCGTGAGTCTCATCCAGTCGGTGAACGCGTAACTCAGCTCACCGAATCCCGCGACCTGGCGGTCGAATGTCGTGTTGTTGTTGTAGTAAATGTCGCAGGCAGGAATCGCCTGATAATTGGCCCTAGTCGGGCACGAGTAGAAAGTTCCGCCGTAGTAGCTCGCCGGCGAGAAGCCGTACAGGTAATTGAACACCTGATTGATGTTGGTGGAGGCTCAGCTCCTCGGTGCTGCCCTCCTTTGCCACCTGCCAGAAGACGCCCGCGGTCCAGGTAAAAGGAGAGTTCGCATTTGCGGACTGCCAGCGCAGCTCCTGGGTGATGCTCTCTTGGGTGTTGGTCATCTTGTTCGGGGTCTGCGTGCCCGCCAATGCCGCGGGCAGGTGGATGCCGCTGGCGTCGATCAGCGGGTTCGTCGCTTCCGGCGGAGATTCCCGTCCGCGCGTTCGGGATGGTCTGCCAGTAGGAAAGGTCGTAGACCGTGCCCTGGTAGGCGGTGAGCTGTCGGCGGCTGAAGTAGGAGCTATTCGAGATCAACTGCGAGCCGCCCAGGTCCCACTGCACCTTGAGCGAGGGCAGGTAATAGGTGTCCGGACCGCCGACTTTCTCCGGCGTGGCCGTGTTGAAATGCCCCGCGCTCGCATCGGAGTACGCCGGCCAGTAAGTCGAGTCGTCGTTCTTGTCCTGCTGCTGGTACATGACGCTCGGCGTCACGGTGAGGGTGGACGTGGGCGTCCACGTTCCCGTGATGCGGCCTGCCACGGAGTTGGAGAAGTTGACATTGTGGTCGATGATGGCGCCGGTGGTGTCGTCGGCGCGATTGATCCAGCCGCCGTCGTAGCGGTACCAGACGCTTGCGCGCAGGCCGAAAACGCCGTCGATGATCGGCTCGCCGTGGGCGATGCCGAACTCGCCGCTCGGCTGGCCGTACTGCGTGTACGAGACTTCGCTGCGCACGTAGGTGCTGGATTCGGTCGTGCTGGCCTTCGTCAAGATATAGCGCACCGCGCCGCCCTCGGCGCCCGCGCCGAACAGCGTGCCTTGCGGGCCGCGCAGGACCTCGACGCGCTCTAAGTCGAAGGTCTTCGGCAGCGTGTCGTCGGGGTTGAAACCGAGCGAGCGCATCTGGATCGGCGTGTCGTCGATGTAGATGCCCGTGGTGCCGGCGCCGGCGGACGAGGAGATGCCGCGGATCGAGATGGCATTGGTGCCGGACGTGTCGATGTTGACGCCGGGCGTGAAGCGCGCGATGTCCTGGAAATCCTTGATGCCGCGCTCATCCATCGCATCCTGCGTGAGCGCCGTGACGCTGATCGGCACCTTGCTCAGGGATTCCTCGTGGCGGGTTGCCGTCACCACGATTTCCTGAAGACCTCCGGAGCTCAGTCTCCGGCGCGGCGTCAGGGGCGTTGGCATCCGCGGCGATCGCCCCCGCAGATAGCGCGGCGGCGCCGCTCAGAACGCTGCAAAAAAACAACAATTGGCGTGGCGCAAAACCGGCATAGGACTTGGCGTGAGCCTGCGGCATGATATCCCCGAATTTGTTATATGGTCAGATAACTCGAGCTGGACCGACAGTAGCATCGGCTCAAAACCGGCGCAACGTCGGCCTCGTCTATTGGTATGGTCATGCAACTTAAGTGACCCATGTCGGGGCACTCGGCCGGCTACCACGGCACTCAGACGGTGCGTCGATTGCCGCCCAAGTTGTTGCGTCGCCCCTACGATCGACTCCTCGCACCCTAGCATGGGTCACTTGCCGCGGTAAATGAAGGAGCGGTCGAAAGTGCGCGGCCGGCCCGAGTGTCCGGTGGTTGTGGGATCATGCAGGGATGAATGCCGCCCTGGATCGCCCGCGCGCCAAGTCTCTTTCGCCGCTGCGCTCGCTACTGCCGTTTCTGCGGCCCTATCGGGGGCGGGCGTACGGGGCGCTCGGTGCGCTCTTGGTGGCGACCGCCGCGATGCTGGCGCTGCCGTTGGCCTTGCGCCGGTTCATCGACGTGTTGGCCGCCAATAATGCGGCCGCAACCAATCGGATTTTTATCCTGTGTCTCGGCGCCGCGGTGCTCTGGGCGGGGGCGGCGGCAATACGCTTTTATCTGGTGACCTGGGTCGGCGAGCGGGTGATCGCCGATCTGCGCGCCGCGGTGTACCGGCGCGTGGTGCACATGGACCCGCTGTTCTTCGAGACCACGCGGGTGGGCGAGGTGCTTTCGCGCCTCACCACCGACACGACGCTGGTGCAATCCATCTCGGGCGTGAATCTCTCCATCATCTTGCGGTCGAGCTTGAGCCTGGTGCTCTCGCTGGTGCTGCTGGCGATCACCAGCGCCCAGCTGACGGGCATCATCCTGGTGCTGATCCCGGTGGTCGTCGCGCCGCTGATCGTGATCGGCCGGCGGGTGCGCGGGCTGTCGCGCGTATCGCAGGATCGCATCGCGGAGACCAGCGGCCTCGCCGGCGAGACCTTGAACGCCATTCAGACGGTGCAGGCATTCACCCTCGAGGATCTGCAAAGCGAGCGCTATCGCGGCGCGGTCGAGGAGAGCTTCACCGCTGCGGTCCGCCGCACCCAGGTGAGAGCGGTGCTGACGGGAGTCGCCATCCTGTTCGTGCTCACGGCCATTATCGGCGTGCTTTGGCTCGGCGCGCACCAGGTGCTTGAGAAGTCGATGACCGGCGGTCAGCTCGCGCAGTTCGTGGTGTATGCCGCGTTGGTAGGCAGCTCCGGGGCCGCGCTGTCGGAGATGTGGGGCGAGCTGCAGCGCGCGTCCGGCGCCATGGAGCGGCTCGCGCAGCTGCTCGATGCGCGTCCCGCGATCGCCGATCCTCCCCATCCCGCGGAACTGCCGCCGCGGGTTCGAGGCGCCATCCGTTTCGAGCAGGTGAGCTTTCGTTATCCTTCCAG
The DNA here is from genome assembly GCA_963766915.1 of uncultured Gammaproteobacteria bacterium. Lineage (GTDB taxonomy): Bacteria > Pseudomonadota > Gammaproteobacteria > Steroidobacterales > Steroidobacteraceae > Bog-1198. Next base: position 271,745 of record CAVYCL010000019.1, on the reverse strand, counting down.
GCCCGAAGCGGCGGCGCTCGAGAATTTCAGCCTGGACGTCAAGCCCGGCGAGACCGTCGCCATCGTCGGGCCCTCGGGCGCAGGCAAGAGCACGACGTTCCAGCTACTGCTGCGTTTTTACGATCCGGCCGTGGGACGCGTGTCGATCGACGAGCGGCGGCTTTCGGATCTGCGGCTCAAGGACATTCGTGCGCAAGTCGGCCTGGTGCCGCAGGAGACCATGCTGTTCGCCGCGAGTGCGCGCGAGAACATTCGCTATGGCCGGCCCGATGCGAGCGACGCCGAGATCGAAGCGGCGGCCGTGGCGGCCGCCGCGGACGGGTTCCTGCGAAAGCTGCCGCAGGGCTACGACACCTTCCTCGGCGAGCGCGGTACGCGGTTGTCAGGCGGCCAGCGGCAACGCATCGCGCTGGCACGCGCCATTCTCAAAAATCCGCCCATCCTGCTGCTCGACGAGGCGACGAGCGCGCTCGATGCGGAGTCGGAGCTGCTCGTGCAGCAAGCGCTCGAGGGGCTCACGCACGGGCGCACCACGTTGATCATCGCGCATCGGCTCGCCACGGTGCTGAAGGCCGACCGGATCGTCGTCATGGATCACGGCCACAAGATCGCGGTGGGCACGCACGCCGAGCTGTTGCGTGATTGTCCGCTGTACGCGCGGCTCGCCTCGCTGCAGTTCGCGGCCGTCGCGAGCGAAGCCGTGGAGAGCGCTATTTGATCAGGCCTTCGGCCTTGAGCGCCTCTTGCACCTTGGGCCGGCGGCTGAGGAGCTCGAAATACGCCGCGAGCACCGGCCATTTGCTGCGGTCGATTTTGGCGAAGTCCATCCAGCGCAGCACCACGAACAGATAGGCATCGGCGACGGTGAACGTATCGCCGAGGACATATTTGCCCGCGGGGATGCGCTTCGACAACCAATCGAATTTCTTGGTGAGACTCAGGACGGCGGCGGCTTTCGCGTCGGGCGGGGTGCCCGGCGTGAACAGCGGGTGGAAGCCCGCATGCAGCTCGGTGCCGGTGTAGTTCAGCATTTCCATGAGCTGATAGCGCTCGAAAGTCCCCCAGCGGGGTGCGAGGCCTGAATCGGGCTTCTGATCGGCGATGTATTGCACGATCGCCGGACCCTCGGTGAGCACGCGGCCATCATCGAGTTGTAAGGCGGGCACGGCGCCCTTCGAGTTGATCTGGTAGTAATCGCCTCCGCTGGCGGTCTTTTTCGTCTTGAGATCGGTCTTCTCCACCGTGAAGGGCAGTCCGGTTTCGAGCAACACGATATGGGGCGACAGCGAGCAGGCGCCGGGCGAGTAGTAGAGTTTCATGGTGGGTCCACTTGAGTGATCGGCGGTGAGTATAGCGTTACGTCGCAGCGCGCGTGCCGACGACGCGCCGCGCGCTCGAGAACCCCGTCGAATAAGGTGCCCGGTCGAGCGTGTCGATGCGTACCCGCCCACCGGTTGCCGGCGCATGCACGAAATGTTGTGCATCGAGAGCGATGCCCACATGCAGATCCTTGCCCTTCAGATGCATGAACACGAGATCGCCCGGCTGCAAGTCGCTGCGTCGCACGGGCACGCCCGCATGCTGCTGCTCTTGCGCCGTGCGCGGCAGTTCGATGCCGGAACGGGCCGCCGCATACACCACCAGCCCGCTGCAATCGAATCCTCCGGGCTCTGCGCCGCCATAGCGGTAGGGTTGGCCGAGCATCGCGGTCGCGTTGGCGACGAGGAGCGCGCCTTGATCGACCGCGGCCGGCGGTACGGGCGCGGGCGTCACGCTCGGCGCGGGCGGTGTTTGCACGGGTCGTGCGTTGGGCGGCTGCAGCGCGCAGCCGCCGAGCAGCCCGGCGAATCCTGCGGCAAGTAAAGCTGGCCTCAAGTGTGGCATCGCCCCGCAGCCGATGAACGTCCCTATAATAACCCCCCGCATGGATTCGTTTGATACTCAGTTCTCGCTGCCCGGAGGCGCCGCTCTGCGAACCGGTTCGCTGCACGCGGCGTTGCTCGATCGGCTGACGCGCGCGCTCGGCAAGACGCCCGACCAGGCGAGTGAACGGGACATATTCGATGCCTTGTCGCTCGCCGTGCACGAGGAGCTCATGGTGCGCTGGCTCGCGACGCAGCGGCGGGTCGCCAACGCCCACGTGAAGCGGGTGTGCTATCTGTCGGTCGAATACCTGCCGGGCCGCTCGCTGCTGAATGCCCTGTACAGTCTCGATGGGGAACTGGTGCACGAGGCGCGTACGACCTTGAAGGGCATGGGCTATGACCTCGAGGACGTGCTCGCCCAGGAAATCGATCCCGGACTCGGCAACGGTGGCCTCGGCCGGTTGGCGGCATGTTTTCTCGATTCGCTGGCGACGCTCCAGTACCCCGCCGTCGGCTACGGCATCCGCTACGATTACGGAATCTTCACGCAGGTGATCGCGCCGGACGGCGGGCAACGCGAAATTGCCTCGAGCTGGCTGAAGCTCGAGAACGTCTGGGAGACCGCTCGCGGCAGCGTCCGCTACACGGTGCGTTTCGGCGGCCGGAGCGTGGCGCCCCCCTCGGGCGCAGCCGAAGAGGCGCACCGCTGGATCGATACGCAGGACATCTACGCCATCGGCTTCGATCGTCTGATCCCCGGCAACCGCAGTCCGACCGTCAATCACCTGCGTCTGTGGTCCGGGCGCGGCATCACGCCGTTTCACATCGATGCGTTCAATGCCGGCGACTACGACGCCGCCGTCCGCGAACAGGTGGATGCGAAGAACTTGTCACGGGTGCTCTATCCGGACGACTCGACGCGGCAGGGCAAGGAGCTGCGTCTCAAGCAGCAATATTTCTTCGTGAGCGCGAGTCTGCAAGACATTCTGGCGACGCACTTGCGCGAGGGACGCACGCTCGCCTCCATGCCGGAGGCGATCTCGATTCAGCTCAACGATACCCACCCGGCGCTCGCCATTCCGGAGCTGATGCGGCTCTTGATCGACGAGCACGGTCTCAATTGGAGCGAGAGCTGGGCGATCACCTCGGGCGTATTCGCCTACACCAATCACACCCTGCTGCCGGAAGCGCTCGAGACCTGGACGGTGTCGCTGATGGAGCGGCTGCTGCCGCGTCATCTCGAAATCATCTATCTCATCAATCGCGATTTCCTCGCCGCACTCGAGCGTCACCGTCCCGGCGACTTCGACGCACAGCGGCGGCTTTCCATCATCACCGAGGACGGCGAGCGGCGCGTGCGCATGGCGCACCTCGCGGTGATCGGCAGCCATCACGTGAACGGTGTCGCGCAGCTGCACACCGAGCTCATGCGCAAGAGCGTATTCGCCGGATTCGTGGAGCTGTATCCCGAGCGCTTCGTCAACGTGACCAACGGCATCGCCGTGCGCCGCTGGCTGAAGCAATCGAACCCCGGACTTTCATCGCTCCTCACGCAGCGGCTCGGATTCGCATGGGAAAACGATCTCGAGGAGCTGTCCCGGCTCACGGGCGCGGCCGATGAGCCGGAGTTCCTGCGCCATTTTCGCGGCATCAAGCGGACCAACAAGCAGCGGCTCGCGGACGAGGTGATGCGGCGCACGGGCGTGGAGCTCGACGTCGATTCGATGTTCGACGTGCAGGTGAAGCGCATTCACGAATACAAGCGCCAGCTCCTGAATCTACTCTACGTGGTTGCGCGCTATCAGCGGATTCGCCGCGATCCGAAGGGCGTGGTGCCGCGCTCGGTGCTGTTCGCCGGCAAAGCCGCACCCGGATATTTCATGGCGAAGGCCATCGTGAAGCTCATCAACAATGTCGCGCGCACCATCAACGCCGAGCCCGAGATGCGTGAGCGGCTGCGCGTGGTGTTCTTGCCGGATTACGACGTATCGCTTGCGCAGAAGATCATGCCGGCCGCGGATCTCTCCGAACAGATCTCGACCGCCGGGCTGGAAGCCTCGGGCACCGGCAACATGAAGCTCGCGCTGAACGGAGCGCTCACCATCGGCACGCTGGACGGCGCCAACATCGAGATCCGCGATCACGTCGGCGAGGAGAACATATTCATTTTCGGATTGACCGCGGAGCAGGCGGTGGCGGCCCGCGCCGCCGGTTATCGGCCCCGCGCAGAGCTCGAGCGCAACCCGGAGCTGCGCGAGGCACTCGAGCTGATCGATTCCGGTCATTTCTCGCCGTCGCGCCCCGAGGATGCGAAACCGGTGGTGAGCCGGCTGCTCGAGGACGGCGAGCCGTTTCTCGTGCTCGCGGACTTCGCGTCCTATGCCGCCGCGCAGGAGCGGGTGGATGCGCTCTACGAACGACCCGAGGAATGGACTCGCAAGGCGGCGTTGAACTGCCTCAACATGGGCTACTTTTCCAGCGACCGCAGCGTTCGCGAATACGCAGACCGGATCTGGGACGTCCGGCCGGTGCTGTAGGAGCGCCTCGAGCGGTGCAGCCCATTAAAGCGGGTTCTCCGCGCCCGCTCGGCGCGACCCCGACCCGTCAAGGGGTCAATTTCGCGCTCTTCTCCAGCCACGCGACCCGCGTGGAGCTATGCATTTACGACGACAGCGGCGCGGAGAGCGCTCGCTACGATCTGCCGGGTCGTACGGGCGATGTGTGGCACGGCCTGCTGTCACCGCGCCGCGCGAGCGTCGGCAGCTGCTATGCGTTTCGCGTGCATGGGACGAACGTCGACAACGGCGGGCGCTTCGATCCCGAGATCGCGCTGCTCGATCCGTGCGCCCGGGCTGTGTCGATCGAGCAACCGCTGCGCTCGCAGATCATCGATCCGGCGTTCGACTGGCAGGGCGACCGGCCGCCGGCGACACCCTGGCGCGACACGGTGATCTACGAGCTGCACGTCAAGGGCTACACCCAGTTGCATCCCCTCGTGCCGCCCGAGCATCGGGGAAAGTACCTCGGGCTCGCGGCGGAGCCGGTCATCGCCCACTTGAAGTCGTTGGGCGTGACGGCGCTCGAGCTTTTGCCCTGCCAGGCGTTCCTCAGCGAGGAGTTCCTGCGTGCGCGGGGCCTGTCGAATTATTGGGGCTACAATCCGATCGCCTGGTTCGCTCCCGCGAACGAGTACGCGGTGGTGGACGCGGTACGCGAGTTCAAGGCCATGGTGCAGGCGCTGCATCGGGCGCAGATCGAGGTCATCCTCGATGTGGTCTTCAACCACACCGCCGAAGGCGGCGAGACCGGTCCGGTGCTTTGCTACAAAGGGATCGATAACGCGGCCTATTACCGGCTGATGCCGGACCAGCGCGGCTACGAGAATCTGACCGGCTGCGGCAACACGGTGAACTGCGAGCACCCGGCGGTGCGCTCCTTGATCATCGACTGCCTGCGTTATTGGGTCGAGGAGATGCACGTCGACGGATTCCGCTTCGATCTTGCGACGGTGCTGGGACGCGACGCGAGCGGGTTCAACGAGAGCTCGCCCTTCTTCAGCGCATTGCGCGCCGAGCCCGCGCTTGCCTATGTGAAGTTGATCGCGGAGCCCTGGGACGTCGGGCAGGGCGGCTATCAACTCGGTCGGTTCCCGGCCGGCTGGAGCGAGTGGAACGACCGCTACCGCGACACGGTGCGGGCTTTCTGGCGCCGCGACGGCGGCCGCATCGGCGAATTCGCGGAGCGCATCGCCGGATCGAGCGACATTTTTCGCCATAACGGCCGCAAGCCCACGGCCAGCCTGAATTTCGTGACCTCTCACGACGGCTTTACATTGAACGATCTCGTTTCCTACGATGAGCCGCACAACGAGGCGAACGGCGAGGGCGGACAGGACGGCACCCGGAACAACTTGAGTCGCAACTGGGGGCACGAGGGGCCGAGCCCCGAGCTGCTCGAGTTCCGCAAGCGTCAGATGCGAAATTTCCTGGCGTGCCTGTTCCTGTCTCAGGGGGTACCGATGCTGTTGGCGGGAGACGAATTCGCACGTACCCAGCGCGGCAACAACAACGCGTACTGCCAGGACAACGAGATATCGTGGGTCGATTGGAGCCTGCTCGCGGCCAACTCCGACCTCGTGGATTTCGTCCGCCTGCTTGCGAGCCTGCGGCGCAGTCACGTCGAGTTCCGCCGCGAGACGTTCCTGAAGGGCGCCGCCTCGCGGGTCGAGGTCAAAGATGTGACCTGGCTGCACGCGCGCGGCGCGGAAATGACGCAGGATGACTGGCGCGACGGGAACTTGCGCACGCTCGGAATCTGGTACGGCAAGCGCAGCCATTGGGCCGCGAGGCTTTTGCTGCTGTTGAACGCCTCGGACTCGCTGCAGACCTTCACGTTGCCTGCGCCGCCCGCCGACAGCCCGTGGAGACGGCGCTTCGATACGGCGAGCAAGACCACCGAGGTGCTGGTGCTCGAGGACGACGTGGTGTTTCCGTTGGCTCCCAGCAGCGCCGCTTTTCTGGAGTGTTGAGTTGAACGCGAACCTGATCGAACCACTCGCCCGGCTGCGCGGCATCGGCGATACGTACCACGATTATCGCGGCGAGTTGCGCTACTTCAGCTTGGAAACCAAGACCGACATTCTGCGCGCCATGGGTTGCGCGGTGGACGATCCCGTCGCGCTCGCGGCCGAGGTGAGCCGACTCAACGCCGAGCGCGGCCGAACGCTCCTGCCCACGATCGTCGCCGCGCATGGGCCGCGCGCGGGCGTGGATCTCAACATTGCCGCCCGCGACTTCGGCGCACGGCTCCTGTGGACGGTGAACCTGGAGAGCGGCGAGAGGCGCACGGGCGTCGTGTCGACGGCCGATTGTCCGGAGCTCTGGCGCGGCGAGATCGAGGGCTCCTGGATCACTCGCCGCCGCCTGGAGCTGCCGCTCGAGCTTCCGCCGGGTCGACATGAGCTCGAAATCAAGATCGGCGCCGGCACGCCGCATCGCTGTCCGCTGGTGGTGTCGCCGCCTTACTGCTATGAGCCCGATGCCATCCGCGACGGCAGACGGCTGTGGGGCGTTGCCGTTCAGCTCTACACCGTGCGCTCGCGGGGCAACTGGGGCATCGGGGATTTCGAGGATCTGAAGACATTGATCAGCTTGGCTCGCGCCGCGTGGCGCGGGCTTCATCGGCTTGAATCCATTGCACGCCCTGGCGCCTGCGGAACCGGAGCGCGCGAGTCCCTACAGCGCCTCGAGCCGTCATTTCCTGAACGTCCTTTACATCGCGGTCACGAAGGTGCCGGAGCTCGAACATTGCGCGGCGGCGCGGGCGCGCATCGAGGAGCCTTCTTTCCAAGAGCGCTTGCGTCAGCTCCGGGTCGGACGGCTGGTCGACTATGCCGGCGTGGCGGCGCTCAAGTTCGAGATCCTGCGCCTGTTGTTCGGCGAGTTTCAGAGGAGCCATCTCACCCCGGGCACGCGAGCGTGCCGCCGCGTTCAAGAGCTTCGTGGCGGCGGGAGGCGCGCTACTCCAGTTGCACGCGCGCTTCGACGCGCTCGATCAGCACTTCAAGTCGACCCTCGGCACCCCTTCGGGCTGGATCAGCTGGCCGCCGGAGTTCCATGATCCGCAGTCGAGCGCCGCCGTGCGCTTCGCGGCGGAGCACCCGCACGAAATCGAGTTCTATCTGTATCTTCAATGGCTGGCGCACGAGCAGCTCACCGCCGCGCATGCCCTGGCGCGCGAACTCGGCATGCCCATCGGTTTGTATGGCGACTACGCGGTGGGCACTCATCCGTCGGGCTCGGAGACTTGGGTGGACCAGAGCGGCTACCGCTTGGGCGCCGAGATCGGCGCGCCGCCCGACCCGCTGGCGCTACGAGGCCAGGGGTGGGGCCTTCCGCCGCCGGATCCGGTGGTCATGGAATCGCAGCATCTGGAAGGCTTCGTGCGCCTGCTTCGCCACAACATGCACTACTACGGCGCTCTGCGACTCGATCACGTGATGTCGTTGTATCGGCTCTGGTGGGTGGCCGCCGGCCACTCGCCGGTCGACGGCGCCTACGTGCACTATCCTCTCGACCTGTTGCTCGTGAATCTCGTGCTCGAGAGTGCGCGCTGCGCGTGCGTCGTCGTCGGCGAGGATTTGGGGGTGGTGCCCGATGAGATGCGGCGGGCGATGGCGGAGTTCGGCCTCTACCACTACAAGGTACTGCTGTTCGAGAAAGACGGCGGCCGCTATCGCCGGCCCGATGAGTACGTGTCCCGCGCCCTCGCCACCGTCACGACACACGACATGCCGACCCTGCGCAGCTTTTGGGACGGCCGCGACATTGTGCTGCGGCGCGAGTTGCAACTCTATCCCACGCCCGAGCTCGAGCAGATCGTGCTCGAGGGACGTGCACGGGATCGCGCGGCGCTGCTCGCCGTCCTCAACGAACAGGGCCTCGCGCCGGCATCGCCCGCGGCACCCGATCAGCCTTTCTCGCCCGATCTTGCGCGTGCGATTCATATCTACCTCGCGCGCACGAGCGCCATCCTCGCGGCGGTGCAAATCGAGGATCTGATCGGCATGGAGGATCCGGTCAACGTGCCGGGAACGGATCGCGAGTATCCCAACTGGCAGCGCAAGCTCACCATCGATCTCGAGGAGCTCGAGACGCGGGCGGACCTCGACAGCTTATTCGCGGACCTGTCAAGCGCGCGGCTGGGCGCCCCCGGCTGAGCGCCCGCGCTAGCGCCGCGGGCGAACCAATCGCGACAGCGGCGGCGCCTCGATGCCGGGCGGAACGCGGCCATCGGCGAGAGGTTCGGCGAGCGTGCTGCAGATCGGAACCACGCCCGCCCAGATCGGCAGCGCGTAGTCCTCCTCGTCATCCACCGGCGGTCCCATGCGCACTTTCGCGGAGACTTCCTGAAGGGGCAGCGCGAGCACGGCGGTTTGCCTCATCTCGAGCTCGTTCGGCGCCCGGACTTCCGACCAGCGCCCCGGCACGACGTGCTCGGTAATCGCCTCGAGTGCGCGCAGCATCTCTTGCCGCTCTTGCAAGAGGTGCGCACGTCCCAAGATCACCACCGAGCGATAGTTCATGGAGTGATGAAACGCCGAGCGTGCCAGCACATAGGCATCCACCAGCGTCACCGTCACGCAGACTTCCACGCCTTCGGCAAGCGTGTTCAGCATCCGACTCACGCCCGAGCCGTGGATGTACAGCATCTCCTCGGCGCGTGCGTAAAGAGTCGGTATGACGAACGGCTGACCGTCGCGCACGAAGCCGACGTGGCAGAGATAGCCCTCGTCGAGTATCGCGTGCACCTGAGCCTTGTCATACACGGCACGCTTGTTCAATCGTTTGACCCGCGTGCGCGGCGTGCTGGTATAGCTGTTCAAAGGGTCTTCTCCATGAAAATGCTGAGCGGGTCCGCGCCGTAGTCGCCGAACGGGCCGATCTCGACGAAGCCCGCCGAGCGGTACAGGCCGATCGCCTCGGGCTGAAGGCCCCCCATCTCGAGCCGCAGCGCGCGCGCGCCGCGGCGGGTCGCGATGGCTTCGATCTCATCGAGGATGCGGCGGCCGAGCTTCAAGCCGCGTGCGGCCGGAGAGACGAACATGCGCTTGACCTCCGCCCAGCCCTCGCCGGAGTCGACCACGGCGCCGCAGCCCAGGGCTTTGCCATCGACGCGCGCGACCAGGAACGTCACCTGCGGCTGCCGCAGCGAGGCGACATCGAGCATGTGGTTGCTCTCCGCCGGATAGAGCGAAGCCATGTAGGCATCGCTCGCCTGCAAGAGCGGCGCGACCTCGGCTTGAGCCGGATCCTCGACCGTGATCTGGATCCTGTGGTTCATCACGCGGCGGCAGCCTGCGGCTCGGCGGTTGCGAGGCCTGCGGGTTGCGCGAGCGCGCCGAACACCCAGATGACACCCGAGACGAGAATGGCGAGCGGCACGAGCTTCACGCCCTGTTGGAGCGAGGATTGTGTCGAGATCCATCCGATCAGCAACGGAGAAGGAACATCGCCGAGCAGATGAATGCTCAAAACGCCGAGCGCGTTCGCCGAGGCGCGTTGCGTCGGGCGCACGAGATTGACGATGGTCGCATTGATGGGCCCGGTCGACAGGAACATCAGGAACTGTGCGAGCACCATGCACACCAGATACGTGCGCTGGGACGCCACGGTGAGGGCGAACCAGGCAAACGGCGCCGCCGCGAGCGTCGCGCCTGCGGAAATCCACAGATAGGCCCGCTGCGAATAGCGGCTGCAAAAATCGCCGAGCCAGCCGCCGGCGAAAGTGCCCACCAATCCCGTCGCGACCACGATGAGTCCGAAATCGAATGTCGCGCTCTTCTCCGGAACGTGGCGTATGCGCTCGAGGAACGTGGGAATCCAGTAGGCGAGGCCGCCGAGGGCAAAGGTGTAGGCCGCATATCCCGCGACGGTGAGCGCGTACGGCCGGTTCTTGACGAGCTCCAGATAGTGGGCGATGGGCCGGGTCGCGGCGCGCGGCTCCGCCATGGCCTCCTCGTCTTGACTGCCGCGGGGCGGATCGCGAAGACCGAGACACAGCAGCGCGAGGATCAGGCCGGGCACGCCGGCGATGAAGAATGCCATGCGCCAGCCGAAGTGCTCGTCCATGACCCCGCCCACCACGTAGCCGAGCGCCGAGCCGACCGGGATGGCGCAAAAGAAGATCGCCATGACCCGCCCGCGCTCACCGCGCGGAAAGTAGTCGGACAAAAGGCTCGGCCCGACCGTGACGTAAGCCGCTTCACCGACGCCGACCAGTGCACGGGCGACGAACAGCGAGGCGAAGCTCCACGCGAATCCGGACAGTGCCGTGGCGACGCTCCAGCACGCCACGCCGAAGGCGATCACCCGCGGGCGGGAGCGGCTGTCTCCCAGGAAGCCGAACAGCGGCCCGGCCACCGCGAACACGATCAAGAACCCCGACATCAACGACCCGGCTTGGGTGTCGCTGAGGTGCAGCTCCGAGCGGTGCAGGCTCTCGATCAAAGTCGACAGGATGTAGCGGTCGAGATAATTGAAAAGATTGATGAATGTGAGCACCGCGAGCGCGGCTCCCGCGGAGCCGATCAGCGCCTTGCGCGACACCATCCCCGGCTTGTGCGAGCGCTCTGCCATGCGTAAAGCCATATTAACAACCCGTGCCGCGCTTGGGGTGCAATTCGCCCCTCCGCAACGGGTAGACTTGAAGCACTCGAGCCACCACGGATGTCCTATGAACGCAGCGGTTGCCGGCGATTACGAGTCGCCCTGGATGAACGAAGAACTGGCGATATTTCGTGACGCCGTGGCGCGCTTCGTCGAGTCCGAAATGGTTCCGCACGAGGCCGAGTGGCGCAAGCAGCAAAACGTCGGCAAGGAGATCTGGCGCAAGGCCGGCGCCATGGGTCTTTTGTGCACCGATGTGAGCGCGGAGTACGGCGGTGCGGGCGGTGACTTTCGCCACGAGGCGGTGATCTACGAGGAACTCTCGCGGCGCGGGCTCAGCGGCTTCGGCCAGGGCGTGCACAGCATCTGCGCCCACTACCTGGTCAATCACGGCACCGAGGAGCAGAAGCGCCGGCTGCTGCCGCGCATGGCGAGCGGCGAGCTCATCGGGGCGATCGGCATGACCGAGCCGGCGGCGGGCTCGGACTTGCAGGGACTGAAGACACGCGCCGTGCGCGAGGGCGACAGCTACATCGTCAACGGCTCGAAGATTTTCATCACCAACGGCTATCTCGCCGACCTCATCGCGCTCGTGGTGAAGACGACGCCGGGCGAGGGCGCGAAGGGCACCTCGATCTTGATGGTGGAGACCCAGGATCTTCCGGGATATCGGGTCGGACGCATCCTCGACAAGATGGGACTCAAGGCGCAGGACACGGCGGAATTGTTCTTCGAGAACGTCGCGTGTCCCGGCGGCCAATCTGCTGGGCGGCAGCGAGGGGCAGGGGTTTTATCAACTCATGAGCGACTTGCCCTACGAGCGGGCCCTGATCGCCGTGGTGGGCGTCGGCGCCATGGAAGGCGCGCTCGCGGAGACCGCGCGCTATGTCAAGGAGCGCAAGGCCTTCGGCAGGAGCATCGCGGAATTCCAGAACACCAAGTTCAAGCTCGCCGAAATCGCGACCAAGACGCGCGTGGCGCGCGTGTTCGTCGATGACTGCATCGCGAGAATCGTGGCCGGCACGCTCGATACCGTCACCGCGTCGATGGCCAAGTACTGGGTCACCGATACCCAGCAGGAAGTGCTCGATGAATGCGTGCAGCTGCACGGCGGGTACGGCTACATGAACGAGTATCTGGTGTGCCGCATGTTCGTGGATTCGCGGGTACAGCGCATTTACGGCGGCACCAACGAGATCATGAAGGAATTGATCTCCCGCTCGATTTAGGCCCGGGAGCGCATGCGGCGGCGCGAAAATGACCGTCGGATGACGCCGCCGTTGCAGTCCTGTCGCGAAGATGCGACGCCGTGCTCGATCCCGGATTACTTCACAGATCTTTGCCCAATCCGCACTGACGATGCCGGTAGAATAGGCAACCATTCTTTCGATGGGATATCCGCCGATGACCGCTCCGTTGCCACAAAACCGCCTCACTCGTCTGCCAGGAGCCGGGGGGCGGATCCCCCGCTGGCTCGCGGCATCCCTGGGCGCCCTGCTGCTCGCCGCGCTCGCCGCCTGCAACGGCACGGCGGTGGCCACTCTGACGGCGACGCCGTCCACGGATACATTCCTCGCCTATCGAGTGAGCCTCGTGTCGGTCGAGCTGCAAACCTCGAACGGCAGGAGCGGAGTCAACGTGCTGCCGAGCGCGACCACGGTGGACCTTGCTCGCCTGGTGAACTTGAGCCAGGTGATCGGTTCGTCGTCGGTGAAAACGGGCACGTTCAAACAGGCCGTGGTCACGCTCGACTACAGCTCGGCGCAGATCATCTACGACAACGGTACACCCGAGGGGGTGGCGCTGACGCCGTTGGGGGCGAATGGCCAGGCCTTGGGTCAAGTGACGCTCACACTGCTCCTCGACCCGTCCAATCAAATGAGCATTGCGTCCAAGAGCTCGACGCGCCTCAGCCTCAACTTCAACCTGGCCGCATCCAATGTGGTCAACCTGACCGCGAAGACGGTGTCGGTGATGCCGATGATGGCGGCCAGCTCGCTACCCATCGACGACAAGACCGTGCGCATCAGCGGGCCGATCGGCACCGTCAACACGACAGACACCTGGTTCTCCACCGGCATTTCCGCGTCCGGCTACGGAACCTCCGGGAGCGGCTCGCTGCGGATCACGCCCACCACCGGAACCACCTACGAGATCAACGGCACTCCCTCCTCCGGAACCACCGGTCTCACCCAGCTCGCCTCGTTGACCGCCGGGACGGCGGTCGAAGCTTTCGGCAGCTTGGCGACCTCGACCACCAGCTCGAACTCCCTGTTCAACAATACCGGGACCGGGACCGAGACCTGTTCGGACGGCACCACACCGGAGACCATCAACGGCGTGGTCTCGTGCGCCGACGGCTCGACCCTCGAGTCGACCGGCAACAGCGCGTTTACCGAGACCTGCTCGGACGGCACCACACCGGAGACGATCAATGGCGTGGTCTCGTGCGCCGACGGCTCGACGCTCGAGGAGACCAGCAACGGGTCGAACACGTCGGGCACCATCACCACCGTCTCGTTCTCCGCAACCCAAGTGCTCGCAGGCTCGAGTGTGCAGGGAGGCGGCTTCGATCGAGTCTCGGGCATCGTGACCGGGCGCAGCGGCAACACCTTCACCGTCGACGACGCCACCCTGCTGACGAACACCGGCAAGAACAGCCTGATCTTCGGTACGACCACGGTGACCGTGGGCCCCAACACACAGGTCACGGAGTTCGGCGAGGCGACCCTGGACTCGACCGGCATTGCGCAAATATCCATCGGCTCGCTGGTGTATGCCTTCGGCACCGCTAACGCCGTCACTTCGACGAGCGCCGCGCTGGATGCGAGCGCCGGGCGCGTGCGGGTCGGTCAGACGACCGTCTCGGGTCTCGTCACCGCCCAGGGCGGGAGCGGTGCCACGCTGACACTGAACCTCTCTCAGCTCGGACAGCTCGGCGGACGCTCCGCCGCGGCCTTCGACTTCACGGGCACGGGATCGACCCCGGCCAACGATGCGAGCGCCTCCGCCTACGTCGTGAACACCGGCAGCGCGGACCTGGCCAACGCCAACGCCGGCGAGCCCGTGCAGGTGACCGGTTATCCCGCCGCCTTCGGGTCGGCGTCCTCCGCCGAGGATTTCCTGCAGCAATCCTCGTTCCTCGACTACACCACGATCAATGCCGTGCTCGTGCTCGATTGGACCGGCACCTCCACGCCGTTTGCTTCTTTGAGCACCTCGCAGATCCAGCTGAATGCGCAGAACGTCGGCATCGGCACGCGACACACGATTCAAATCGGCGCGCAATCGTTCAACATCATCGGCATCGGCACGGACCCGACCATCACGGCGAGTCAGTCGTCCAGCAACACCGTGTTCACGATCGGCCATTCGGTGAGCGGCAGTTACGAGAATTTCAACACGTTTTCTTCGTTCGTCACGCAGCTGCAGACCGAACTGACCGGCTCGGTGGTTGCCACCGGCATCACGGCGGTCGGCCAATACACCAGCTCGAGCTATGAGTTCGACGCATCGAGCGTCACGCTGTTTCTGGATAACTAGGCGCGCAGCCGGCCCAGGTGGCCGGCTCTAGGCCGGGCACCCGCCGCACTGGCAGCCGGCGCTGCGTTACACTGGTCCGATGGCGATCGACTCAAGGTTCTCCCGCCGCGAATTTCTCGGCCGCACGGCAGCCGCTCTCGCCTATCCCCTGGTGGGCGGCGCTGCGCCCGCCGCCGGGCCGCCCGGATTTTTCTACGCATACGTGGGAACGTACACGCCGAACGGCGGCGGCATCTATCTGTTCCGCGTCGAGCGCGCCACGGCGGCGCTGATGCAGATGCAGGTGGTCGACGACATCCGCAATCCTTCGTGGCTCGCGATCAATCCCGCGCAAACGCGTCTGTACGCGATCAGCGAGATAGACAACTACCAGGGCGCGCACGACGGAGCCGTCGTGACCTATGCCATCGATCCCGCCAGCATGCAGCTCACGCGTCTGGCGGCGGTGGGCTCGTCCGGCACGTCACCCGCGCATGTGAGCGTGCACCCCTCGGGCAAGTTCGTGTTCGTCGCCAACTACGGCGGCGGCAATGTCGCGGTGTTTCCCGTGGCCGCTGACGGCACCTTGGGTCCGGCCTCGGACGTACGGCCGAGCGTCGGGCCGCGTCATCACGCGCGCGCCATCGACGATCCTCCCGGACAGTTCGCCGTCAGCGATCACGACGGCCCGCATCTGCACATGGTGGCGGCCGATCCGACCGGCCAATTCGTCATCGCCAACGATGCCGGGTTGGACCTGACGCTGATCTGGCGCCTCGACACCCAGGGCGGACGGCTGCTGCCCGCGGAGGCTCCCGTCCTGGTCGCTCCGCCCGGGTCCGCACCCCGCCATTTCGCTTTTCATCCGAACGGCAAGTTCTTCTACAACCTGTACGAACACGATGCGCGAGTGGTGGTCTACGACTACGACGGCTCGCGAGGCGCGATGCGTCTGAAGCAGAGCGTGTCGACCTTGCCGCCGCATTTTGCCGGCAGCAATCTCGCCTCCGGCATCGTGGTCTCTCCCGACGGCCGCTTCCTGTATGTCGGCAACCGTCTGCACAGCTCGATCGCCATTTTCGCAATTGCCGAAGATGGTGAGTTGCGCGCGGCCTACGAGACCTGGACCCACGCCGACTCGCCGCGCAGCATCGCGATGGATCCGAGCGGCGAGATCATGTTCTCCTGCAATCAGCGCAGCGACTCGCTCACCTCGTTCCGGATCAATCCGGCGAACGGCGCACTGGCATTCACCGGGCGCTTCGAGGCCATCGGCAGCCCCGCCGTGATGGTGCCGCTGCGGCCGCGTTAGCCGGCGGGGACGCCTTCCTTGTGCGCGCTGACCGCCGCGCCATCGCCCGCCCTCAATCCCCGAAACAGGACGGTGGACACGCACCGTGTAGGCGCCGAGTACGCGCAGCGCCGAGTGAATGCCGTGGATCATCTCCGGCGGGGTCGCGCGCGTGTGATCGGGAATGAACAACGCGGCGACGAGCGAGGCGGCGGCAACGCCGAAGCTCACGGCCATCTGCTGTACCGTGCTCGCGATGGAGCTCGCGCCGCTCGCCTGCTCGTTGGTCACGTCGGCGTAGGCGAGCGTGTTCATGCTGGTGTACTGCGTCGAGGTGAAGAATCCGTAAGCGAAGGCGAGCAGCGCGATGCTCCAGGGCGGAGTCGCCGTGTCTATGAATGAAAACAGCGTGAACATCACGCCGAGCATGGCGGTGTTGACGATCAGCACCTGCCGATAGCCGAACCGCCTGAGAATGACCGGCAGCGTGAATTTGAAAGTGATGGCGGCGAGCGCTTGCGGCATGATCATGAGGCCCGATTGGATCGGGCTGTAGCCGAGCCCGATCTGGTAGAGCAGCGGCAACAAGAAGGGCAGGCCGCCGATGCCGAGCCGCGTCAGGAGATTCCCCAATACGGCCACGCGAAAGCTGCGTATCCGCATGAGGCCCAAGCGCAGCAAGGGATGAGGCGTGCGCACGGAGTGGGCGCCGTATGCCGCAATCAGCGCCGCCGAGAGGGCGAGCAGGCCTGCGATCTGCCAGCCGCTCAAGGTGTGATCGCCGAATATTTCGAGCACGTAGGACAGGAGCGAGATGCCCGCGCCGAACAGCACCAGCCCGACGAAGTCGAGCGGATGGTTTTTCGCCGCTGCGTAATTCGGCAGGTAGCGGCGCACGAAGTACAGGCCGGCCAAGCCGATCGGGATGTTGACGAAGAAAATCACCCGCCAGTGGAAATAGCCCACGATCAGGCCGCCGAGCAGCGGCCCGAGCATGGGACCCACGAGGCCGGGAATGGCGACGAAGCTCATCGCGCGGATGAGCTCGGATTTCGCGAAGGTGCGCACCAGCGTGAGGCGGCCCACCGGCAGCATCATGGCGCCGCCGCAGCCTTGCAGGATGCGGCACGCGACCAGGACATGGATGTTCGTGCAGAGGCCGCAGAACAGCGAGCCCAGCGTGAAGACGCCGATGGCCGAGGCGAAAACGCGGCGAGTGCCGAAGCGGTTGGCCATCCAGCCGCTGATGGGAATGAATACCGCGAGACTCAAGGTGTAGCTCGCGAGCACGGCCTTCATGTCGAGCGGCGGGACCTTTAGCGACTGCGCGATCGCCGGCACGGCGGTGTTCAATATCGTCGTGTCGAGCGATTCCATGAAAAAGCCGACGGCGACGAGCCAGGGCAGCAACCGCTTGGCGGCAGCGCTCGGCGGCTCATCCATCGGCGGGTGCGCGGGCATCGCGCGTCAGGCCAGGGCGGCGTCCACGATGCTCTGGGCCTCCTGCAGGAGCGTGCGCAGGTGCTGCTCGTCGCGAAAGCTCTCGGCGTAGATCTTGTAAATGTCCTCGGTGCCCGAAGGGCGCGCCGCGAACCAGCCGTTCTTGGAGACGACCTTGACGCCGCCGATGGGCGCCTGGTTGCCCGGCGCCTGGGTGAGCACCGCATCGATCGGATCACCGGCGAGCTCTGAGATGTGCACCTGGGAGCCGTCGAGCTTGGACAGTTTTTTCTTCTGTTCCGGTGTTGCGCGCGCATCCACGCGATCGGAGAGCGGCTCGCCCAGCTCGCGGGTGAGCGCGCGGTACGCCTCGCCCGGATCGCGGCCGGTTCGAGCCGTGATTTCCGCCGCCAGCAGCGCGGGGATGATGCCGTCCTTGTCGGTGCTCCAGGCCCCGCCGTCGCGGCGCAAAAAGGATGCGCCCGCACTTTCCTCGCCGCCGAATCCGAGATCGCCGGACACGAGGCCGGCGACGAACCACTTGAAGCCCACCGGCACCTCGTACAAACGCCGGCCAAGTCGCGCGGCAACGCGATCGATCATGGCGCTGCTGACAACGGTCTTGCCGACCGCGGCCTTCGACTGCCACTCGCCACGCTGCCGAAACAGATAATCGACCGCCACCGACAGATAATGATTGGGCGGCATCAGTCCGCTGCTCTTGGTGACGATGCCGTGCCGGTCGTGATCGGTGTCGCAGGCGAAGGCGACGTCGTACGAATCCTTGAGGGCGATGAGACGCTGCATGGCGTAGGGCGAGGAAGGATCCATGCGGATCTTGCCGTCCCAGTCGAGCGTCATGAAGCGAAACGTCGGATCGACCGCATCGTTGACGACGCTCAAGTCGAGCTTGTAAGCCTCGGCGATGCGCGCCCAGTAATGCACGCCGGCGCCGCCGAGCGGATCGACGCCCATGTGGACGCCCGCGCCGCGGATCAGGTCCAGATCGATCACCTTGCCGAGATCGGCGACATACTGCCCGACGTAGTCGTGAGCATGCGCGGCGCGACGTGCCTTCACGAAATCCATGCGCGCGATGCCCTTGAGCCCCGCTTCCAAAAGACCATTGGCTCGCGATTCGATCCAGCCCGTGACTTCGGTGTCCGCCGGACCGCCGTCCGGCGGGTTGTACTTGAAGCCGCCGCTGTCGGGCGGATTGTGCGAGGGCGTGATGACGATGCCGTCGGCGAGACCGCTCGTGCGGCCGCGATTGTAGGTCAGGATGGCGTGAGAAACGGCGGGCGTGGGTGTGTACTCATCGTCCGCCGCGGTCATCACTTCGACCCCATTGGCCGCGAGCACCTCGAGTGCGCTTGCGAACGCCGGCGCCGACAGCGCGTGGGTGTCGAAGCCGATGAACAGCGGCCCGTCGATGCCCCGCTGCCCCCGGTACGCGCAGATGGCCTGGGTGACGGCGAGCACGTGGTTCTCGTTGAACCCCGAGCTGAACGAGCTGCCGCGGTGACCGGAGGTGCCGAAGGCGACGCGCTGGGCGGCGATGGCCGGATCGGGCTTCAACGTGTAATAAGCCGTGATCAGGCGCGGCACATCGACCAGCCGGTCGGGCGGCGCCGGCCGGCCCGCCAGCGGATCCACGCGCTCGCTCAAGATCGCACGCTCACGTGGTCGCGAGCGTCGCGCTCTTGTCCGCGATGCTCTGCATGAGCTCTTTCCAGGATTTGACGAAGGACTCTGCGCCTTCCAGCTGAAGCTTTTTCGCAAGCGCCTCCACGTCGATGCCGGCCTTGGCGAAGCTCGCCAGCACCTGCTCCGCGTCCCCGCCATCGGCGGTAAGCGTCGGCGGCCGCGAACTGCGCCTCGCTGGCAGCGAGCGCTGCGAGTGTTTTCTCCGGCATCGTGTCGACCGTGTTCGGCGCCACCAGCGCCTCGACGTACAGCGTCGGCGAGGCTTTGGGATCCTTGGTGCCCGTGCTTGCCCAGAGCATGCGCTGCACGCGCGCTCCGGCGGCTGCGAGCGCGCGCCAGCGCTCGGTCTTGAGCAGATCGCAGTGCGCCTTGTAGGTGCGCGCCGCAATCGCGATGCCGAGACGGTTGCGCAGCTCCGCGGGCACCTTGTCGGCAACCGCCTTGTCCCAGCGGCTGACGAAGAGCGAGGCGACGGAGCTGTTTGCCCGTATGTCGAGCTTGGCGGCGAGGCGCCGCTCGAGGCCGCGCATGTAGGCCTCGGCAACGGCCAGGTACTGTTCGCGCGAGAACAGCAGGGTGACGTTCACGGGAACGCCGGCGAAAATCGCTTCCTCGATGGCCGGGACGCCGGCCGGTGTGCCGGGGATCTTCACGTACAAGTTCGGCCGGGCGGCCAGCTTGTGGATGCTGAGCGCCGCCTCGATGGTCGATTTCGTATCGTCCGCGAGGAGCGGCGACACCTCCATCGACACCCAGCCGTCGGCCCCGCCGGTGCGGTCGAATACGGGACGGAACAGGTCCGCGGCGCGCTTTAGGTCCTCGAGCGCCACGTCCACGAAAATACCCTCGCCCTTGGCGCCGGCCTTTGCTTTCTTGCGGATGCTATCGTCATAGAGCGCGGATCCGCCGATCGCCTCGTCGAAGATGGTGGGATTCGAGGTGAGGCCGGTGACGGAATACTCGTCGATGTAGCGCTTGCAGCGTCCCATCATCGAGGATGCCGCGCGTGATGTTGTCGAGCCAAAGGCTCTGCCCGAGTTCGTGCAATTTCTTGGTCAGGCTCATGGTCGTACCTCGAAGTCGGATGATTGAAAGTTGAGTAGCTCGCCGATGCGTTCGATGACGCGGTCGGGCGCGGGTTGAATCGTGTTGGACCCGGGCGCGAGCGCATAGTGCCCCTGGCGGACGAATACGGTGGTCAGTTTTTCCTTCAGCTGGCTCTTCATGGCGGCCAGCAGATTCGGCTTGTCGTCGACGACCACGTAGTGCGAAGCCGGGTAGCGCCTTTGAACGTGATCCAACACCTTCTCCTTGTGAATATAGATCAGCACCGCGCCGTCCACCGCGTTCCAGATGCCCGCGTGCTTGATCTTGCGCGGCTGGAAGACCACGTCGCCGTCCGACAATACCACCGGCCGGCCGAGCGTGCGCAGATGTCCGATGGCCTGCAGCGCCTGCGGGTAGAGCAGGTCCGAGAACTGGTATTCGAGCAGGAAATCGGACATGCCGAGCAGGTGCGGATCGTCGTCGAGGCCGTCGCGGAACAGCTGCAAGCTCCCCAGATAGTCCGCGAAGCCGCATTTCGCGCGCAGCTCCTCGAAAATGTCCCAGTAGCGCTTGCGCGCCTCGGCGCCGAAGTCCGATTCGAGGCGTTTGCCGAGTTCGGCGCCGAAGCGGTCGTTGTCGAGCAGGGTGTCGTCGACGTCGAGCAAGAACACGGTATCGCCGCTCAGCATGGCGAGGACGCCTCGGGTCTGGGGTCGTGCCAGACCGTCGCCCTTCTCGATCACGGATGTTCGCATCCGGCGGACCCCACGTACCGGGCTCGTACTGCACCACCGGCAGCGGATCTTGCAGCACGGGATCGACGACCCGCCAGGCGGCCTCGACGGCGTCGCCATGCGTGAACAGCGAGCCGTCGCCGCGCACGGCATCGCCGAGCAGCCGCTCGTACGGGGACTTGTCGCTCTCCGTGTGGTGGCGCGCGATGAGCTCGACCGGCTCGCCGCGCATTTCCTCGCCGCTGCGCTTGACCAGCGCGCCCGCGCCGATCACGACCTCGGGGCTCAGGCGGAAGCGAAAATAGTTGCAAGGCATGGTATCGCTCGCATCGAACACGGCGAGCGGCGGACTTTTCAGGGTCACGCGCACCTCCGTCGCCGTGATGGGCAGACATTTGCCGGTACGGATGTAGAACGGTACGCCCGCCCAGCGCCAGCTGTCGATATGCAGCCGCAAGGCCGCAAAGGTCTCCACCTGGGAGTCCTTGGCGACGCCTTTCTCGTCCCGATAGCCGCGGAACTGGCCGCGCACGACCTCCTTGGGATCGAGCGGCCGCATGGCGCGAAACAGCCGCAGCTTCTCGGCCTGGCGTGCCTGCGGGTCGTGGTTGCCCGCCGGCGGATCCATGGCGAGCAGCGAGATCACCTGCAGCAAATGATTCTGGACCACGTCGCGCACCGCGCCGACCTCTTCGTAGAAAGCGCCGCGGCCCTGGACACCGAAGCTCTCCGCCATGGTGATCTGCACGTCCGCGACGTTCTCGCGGTTCCAGATGGGCTCGAGAAAGCGATTCGCGAAGCGGAAGTAGAGAAGATTCTGCACCGCCTCCTTGCCGAGGTAATGATCGATGCGAAAAATGGACTCCTCGGGGAACACGCTCAAGAGCGTCGCGTTCAACGCCTGCGCGGTCGCCAGGTCGCGGCCGAAGGGTTTCTCGACGATGACGCGCGCATCCTTGGCGCAGCCCGCGTTGGCGAGCCCTTGGACCACACTGCCGAACATGCTCGGCGGAATGGCGAGGTAGTGGATGGGGCGCTTGGCGAGCCCAAGCTCCTTGCGCAGCTTGCTATAAGTTTCCGGGTCGGTGTAATCGCCATTGACGAAGCGCAGCTGCGCCTTGAGCTTCGCGAACGATTCGGGGTCGAACTTGCCGGCGTGCTCGAGGCTCGCCTGGGCGCGCGCCTGGAGCTTCTCGAGCGTGAGCCCCGAACGGCCCATGCCGATGATGGGAATATTGAGCCCATCGCGATTCACCAGGGCGTTGAGCGCGGGAAAGACTTGCTTGAAGGCGAGATCGCCCGTCGCACCGAAGAACACGAAGGCGTCGGATGCGAGCTCGCTCATGGCTGGGCTCGCCTCTCGCGGCGCAGCTGTTCGAGCTCTTCGAGCAGCTCGAGCACGAGTGCGACGCCCGGGACGTTGATCCCGAGATCGCGCTCGAGGCGCAGCGCGATGCGGGCACGGCGCACTTCCGTGCCGTGAAAGCGCCATTCGGTCTTGTCGATTTCGATGACATTGAACGCGCCGCGCGTGCCGAGCACGCCTTCCTCCACCAGCTCGATGATGTGGCGCTCCTCCACCGCGAACATGCGGCACAGATCCGTAACGCTCACTTCGATACCTTCATCGAAAATGTCGCCGGACAAAAAATGCTCATCGGATGTCGGCATGATTACACTCCGAGGTTTGCGCGGGGATTGAACGGCATGGCTTCCGCGAGTGCGCGGTAGGCGGCTTTGCCCTTGTCGTCGGCCGGTATCGGCAGGGCGATCTGCAATACGGCATAAAGATCTCCCGGCGGCGAGGCGGGGATACCCCGCCCGCGCAGGCGCAGCTTGGTGCCGCCTTGCGCGCCGGGGGGAACTTTCAGATCGACGACTCCGCCGGGAGTCGGCGTCTTCACCGTGGCGCCGAGCGCCGCTTCCCAGGGCGCCACGGGCAACTCGACAAACAGGTCGCGGCCCTCGATTCGGTATAGAGGGTGGGGCTGGAATTCCACCTCGATGTACAGATCGCCCGGCTTGCCTTCTCCTGGGGCTGCGCCGAACGGCGGTGCCCCTTGACCGGCGAGCCGGATGGTTTGCCCGGGCAGGATGCCCTTCGGGACGCGCACATTGAGCACGCGCTCGCGCGCCGTGACATGGCCCTCGGCGTCGATCTCGGGAACCCGCAGCGTGAGGCTCCTCGATCCCCCTTCGAGCGAGGCCTCGAGATCGAGGAGCACCTTGGCGTGATGGTCCTCGCCATGGCCGGGGTCGAAGCCGCGCCGACCTGAGCGGCCCGGGCCCGCACCGCCCCGTCCGAACAGGGACTCGAAAAAATCGCTGTAGTCGCCGCCGGCGCCGCCGGGCGGCGCACCGCTGAACTCGAAGCCTGCACCGAAATCGGGGGGCGGACGAAAATCTTGACCGGGCCGCGGTCCGGATCCGAGCTGATCATAGGCCGCGCGCTTTTCGGGACTGCGCAGCACCTCGTAGGCCTCGCCTAAGTCCTTGAAGCGGGCTTCGGCGTCGGGTTCCTTGCTGACGTCCGGATGGTACTTCCGCGCGAGCTTGCGATAGGCCTGCTTGATCTGGGCCTCGGTCGCGTCGCGCGCGACGCCCATGACCTTGTAGTAGTCCTTGAATTCCACCGGGCACCTATCTTGAGAGCAGGCAAGAATACTATGCGTACATGACAGTGGGTCCAATCATCCCAAGGTGCAACTTGTAGGCGGCTTCCTACGCTAAAGCTGGTAGGCGAGCGTGAGCACCAGTCCCTCCGCCAGATCCCGCAGCAAGCCCGGAGCCCGGGCGTCGAAGGGGTCGGCTTCCGGCATCAGGTCGGTGATCCAGCTCGCCAGCCATTCGATCTCGCGCTTGCCGTAGAACACGATGGCCGACTCGTAGTTCAGGAGCAGGCTGCGCGAATCGAGATTGGGCGAGCCGCAAAGCGCCAGGCCGTGGTCGAACACCACGGCCTTGGCATGGTTCATGGAGCGTAACAGGTGGATCGTCACACCGGCGGCCGCGAGCGTCCGCAGGGAGCGATTGCGTACGAAATCCGCGAGGCGGTGATTCGATTTCGCGGGTATGCAGAGGTGCACCTTGACGCCCCGGCGAGCGGCGAGGCGGATCGCGGTCTCGAGGCTGGCATCCGGCACGAAGTAGGGCGAGACGGCGAGCAGTCGCTCGGTGGCATGAAAGCATGCATCGATCAGCACCGCGCGCACGGTGTCCTCGCTCTGATCGGGCCCGCTCGGCAGAAATTGCGCGCGATTCCCGAGATCGTCCCCGGCGGCGACCGCCGCGCGCGCCGCCGACTTGCCGCCGGCGGCCACCCAGTCGACCTCGAACTGGTTCGCGGCGGAGGCGGCGACCGGCCCGTCGAGGTCGAACGAGAGATCGCGCCAAGGCGGTGAGCCCGGCGTACCGCAAAAATATTCAGCCGCGAGATTGCGTCCGCCGGTCCACAGTCGCTCGCCGTCGGCGATGACCCACTTGCGGTGGTTACGCAGGTTTCGGGGTCCCTGGGTCTTGCGGGCCAAGAGCGGCGAGAACGTCGCCGTCTCGGCGCCCCCCGCGTGCATGCGCTTGAACCAGTTGCTCGGCAGAAAGATGGCCCCGACCCCGTCGATGAGAAATCGCACCCGCACGCCGCGCGCGACGCAGGCGATCATGCGAGCCGTCACGTCCTCGCCGAACGCGTCATCGCCCAACATGTAAGTGCACAGATCCAGCCGCCGCTCGGCGCGATCCATGAGCTCGAACAATGCGCTCGCGGCCTCGGCACCGTCCGCGTGCATGCGCACCTGCGCGGGGGCGGGGGCCGGCAGCCCGAAGCTCTCGATCAAGGACTCCGCCCAGTGCGTCGCGCTCGAAGGTCCGGTGAGGCAAGGGGTGATTTTGCGCGACAGCTTGCGGCGTCCGAACAACAGATACAGGGGCAGCGCGAGGTAGGGCAGCGCGATCATGGCGAACACCCAGGAAATCGCGACCGACGGCGGCCGCCGCTCGCGCTCCAAGCGCGTGGTCAGCACATAGGTGAGCAGCGCCAGCATGATGGCCAGGGAGTGAAGGGTGATGCGCGGAAACCAGTTCGTCACGGCGATCGCATCAGGCGAGCAGCCGGCGCAGCACGCCCGGCAATAAATCGGGAAGGTCTTCTGCGAGCAAGCCGGGTCCGAAGTCGCCGGCCGCGGCACCATGCAGCCAGACACCCGCGGCCGCGGCCGCGAACGCCTCCATGCCCTGGGCCAGCAATCCGAGAATGATCCCGCCGAGCACATCGCCCGAGCCGGCCGTCGCGAGTGTGGCGGGCGCATTCGAATTGATCACCGCGCGGCCGTCGGGCGCGGCGACCACGGTGTCCGCGCCTTTCAGCACGATGATCGCGCCGCTTTCGCGCGCCGCGGCGCGAGCGCGGGCAAGCTTGTCGCCGGAGGCATCGAACAGGCGCGCAAACTCACCGTCGTGCGGTGTAAGCACGCACGGGCCGGCCACCGCCGCAAAGAGCGTCTCGCGATCCTCGGCAAAGGCGCTGATGGCGTCGGCGTCTAAGAGCACCGCGCGGCGCGTGGCGAGCATCGCGAGCGTGCGTTCCCGGGTTGCCGCATCGACCCCGGCGCCCGGTCCGATGAGGAGCGCATTCAAGCGCTTATCCGCGAGCAGATTGCCGAGATCCGCCGGCGTTGCGGCGGCGCGCACCATGATGCTGGTGAGCGCAGCCGCGTAGATCGGCAGCGCCTCGGGCGCCACGGCAATCGTGGTGAGGCCGGCACCCGCACGCGCCGCGGCCCGCGCCGCCATGCGAGCGGCTCCGGTGGTGGGATAGCCGCCCCAAAGCAGGGCGTGACCCCGCGAGTATTTGTTGCCGGATGCGCGCAGCTGCGGCAGCTCCGCTCGCCAGAGCGCCGGGTCGTTCTCCCAGGTCTCGATCGGGATGCGCTCAAGAAGGGAGGAAGTCGTGCCGATGTCGGCGACCACGGTCTCGCCGCACAGCTCGCGGCCGGGCAACAGCACGTGGCCGGGCTTTTTGCGCGTGAAAGTCACCGTGAGGGCCGCGGCCACGGCGCCGAGCGATTCACCCGTGTCGCCGAGCAGTCCGCTTGGCACATCGACCGCGACGAGCGGCACGCCGCGTTCTGCGAGAGCCTCGAGGATATGCGCGATTTCACCGCTGAGCGGCCGGCGCAGACCCGATCCGAACAACGCATCGACCGCGAGCGCTGCGCCCTCGAGCACGCCCATCCCGAGCGGCTCGACGGGACGTTGCCACAGCCCTGCGTGATGGCGGGCATCGCCGCGTAACTCGTCCCTCGATCCCGACAGGGCAAGACGAACCGGCCAGCCGGCGGCGGCGAGCAACGTCGCGATCACGAATCCGTCGCCGCCGTTATTGCCGGGTCCGCAGAGGACGACGGTTGCCCGCGGCGACCAACGACGCATGATCTCGCGCGTCACCGCCCTGCCTGCGTTTTGCATGAGTTCGATGCCGGGCGTGCCGGCTTGCACGGTCAGGCGATCGGCCTCGTCCATCTGAGCGACGCGGAGCAGCGCGCTCGGATCGGCGGCCGTGCCTCTCATCCTTGCGCGTCCTGCCCGCCGGCAGGCCCCAACGCGACCACCACCTTGCCGAAATTACGACCCGCCAACATGTCGAGAAACGCCTCGGGTGCCCTCTCGAGACCCTGGACGACGTGCTCCCGATATTTGATCTTGCCCGCCTTGAGCCAGCCGACCATCGAGTCCATGAAGTCGGACCGCCGATGCTCGTGTCCGTCGCTGATGATGAAGCCGCGCACGGCGAGACGCTTCACCAGAATCGTGCGCATAAGCTGCGGCACGGAATCGCCCGGCAGTTGCGTCGGTGCTTCGTTGTACTGCGAGATCAGGCCGCACACCGGAATGCGTGCGTGCGGGTTGAGCAAGGGAAGCACCGCTCGAAACACTTTGCCGCCGACATTCTCATAGTAGATGTCGATGCCGCCGGGGCAGGCGGCGGCGAGCTGCGCGTCGAGCGTCGCGGAACGATGGTCGATGCAATCGTCGAACCCGAGCTCGTGCACCGCCCAGGCACATTTTTCCGCCCCGCCCGCGATGCCGACGACGCGGCATCCCCGCAATTTCGCGATCTGTCCAACCACCGAGCCTACGGCTCCGGTGGCCGCGGCGACCACCAGCGTCTCGCCCGGCTTGGGCTCTGCGAGATCGAGCAAGCCGACGAACGCCGTGAAGCCGGGCATGCCGAGAACACCGAGGGCGTAGGAGGGCGGCTCGATGTCCGCGGAGAGCTTGAGCAGAGACTGGCCCGAGCTTACTTCGTATTCCTGCCAGCCGCTGTGGGCGAGCACTCGATCGCCCGGACTGAAGTCCGGATGGCGCGAGGCTGCGACGACCGATACCGTCTGCCCGATCATGACGGCATCGACGGCGACCGGTGGCGCATAAGAGGGCGCATCGCTCATCCGGCCGCGCATGTACGGGTCGAGCGACAGGTAGGCAGTGCGCAGCAACACCTCGCCTTCGCGCGGCGCTGCGAGCGGCACGCTCTCCAGGCGAAAGCACGCGAGGTCGGCGGCCCCGCGAGGTCGGCCTGCGAGCACGATGCGACGGTTGGTCACGCTGTTCATGTTCAACCTCGAGTCAGAATTCCGACCAGTGCGCCGACGCCCGCCGTGACCGCCATCGCGAGCGCGCTCCAGCCCGTCACGCGGAGCCCCGCAGTCAGGATGTGCGCGCCGCCGGCCTGCGCCGAGAGCGCGCCCAGAAAGAACAGACACGCGAGCGATGCGGCCACGGTGAAGGGTATGACGTAAGAGGGCGGCGCGAGCAGCGCGACCAGCAGCGGGATCAAGGCGCCGACGGTGAAGCAGCCCGCGGAGGCGAGCGCGGCCTGCAGCGGTCGCGCGAGCGATCGAGCGGAGAAACCGAGCTCATCGCGGGCGTGCGCGGCGAGCGCATCGTGTGCCGTCAATTGCTCCGCGACTTCGCGGGCGAGACTCGCCGAGAGTCCGCGCCGGCGATAGATGTCGGTGAGCTCGTGACGCTCGCCGACGGGATCGGACTCGAGCTCGGCGCGCTCCTGAGCGAGCGCCGCGGCTTCGCTATCGGCCTGCGAATGCACCGAGACATATTCGCCGACGGCCATCGACATCGCGCCCGCCACCAGCGCGGCGACGCCGCTCAACAAGATGTCGGCGTGACTCGCATGCGCCGCCGCCACGCCCAAGATGAGGCTGGAGATTGACACGATGCCATCGTTCGCGCCCAGCACGCTCGCGCGGAGCCACGACAGCGCGCTCAAGCGGTGACGCTCGTGCGTGCGACGTGCGGTGGGCGGATCTCTTTCGCTAGCCTTAATCATAGTGAGTCAATTCAATCGATTGCCGGATATTCTTACAGTCGCCTCGCGAAATTCCCGAATTTTAATCCCCTCGACAGTGGCGATGCGCATGCAACATCGGTACTCTGAGCGCTCAAAATAATAGCGCTTATCGACGCGTGGTTGAGCGGGGTCTCCTCGGCACACGACCTTCAGGAAGGGAAGTATGCAAAGTTCGTTATCGTGGATAGAGTGGCTCGATCGTCTCGACAGGGTCTTGAACGGTGCGCGCGAAGATGTTCGCGCTTTGGCGAGCTTCGACGATCCACAGGCGCTGGCGGTGGTCGAACGCTGCAAACGCCAGTTGACCACCTTGATCGACGATCTGCGCTTGCTCGATCGGCGCGTGCTTTCGACCAAGCCCGGTGCGGCCAACACGGATCGCGCGGGTAATCTTGAAAAAGGCGCTCGACACGACGGTGTTTCATCTCGGGACGGCCGTGAAGGCGCCCGCCGCCGATTCACGCAGCGCCCGCGAGCGCTTGATCACCACCATCGACTCGGCGCTGCGCGACAGCTGCTACGAAGCCGCGATGCTGTTGGGTCCGGTGCGCCTGCGCGCCTGAGGACGCGCGCGCTCGTCACGCCTTGCCGGTCCGCGGTCCCATAAAAAACCAGAGTATGAATCCGAGGACCGGCAGCAGGAACACGATCACCGTCCACAGCACTTTGTTGCCGGTGCTCGCGCCGCTCTGAAGAATATTCACGATCGCCCAGACATCGGCGATCAGAACGATGATTCCGCCCAAGCCCTCGTACCGCATGGTTTTTCCTTAGATTGAGATGTCCCTGACGCATGGTAGGCCGCGCGCACGCGCCGAAGCAATGCCCAACTTGTATCAAGACACGCTAGACCCTGCGCCTCCGGCGCCGCCGCTCGAGGCCGATGTCCGCGCCGACGTGGCCGTGGTGGGGGGCGGCATCACCGGACTTTCGACGGCGCTGCACGCCGCGCGATCCGGTGCGACCGTGGTGCTACTCGAGGCCGAAGCGCCCGGATTCGGCGCGTCCGGCAGAAACGGCGGCCAGGTCAATCCCGGACTCAAGCTCGACCCGGACACCGTCGAGCGCGACTTCGGCTCCGATCTCGGCGGACGCATGAATGCGCTGGCGGCTTGCGCTCCGGCGCTGGTCTTCGACCTGGTGAAGCAGCTCGGCATCGCTTGCGATGCGCGGCAAAACGGCACGCTGCGTGCCGCCGTGCACGCGCGCCACGCGGCAGGCGATACGCGAGACGTGCGCACAGCTCGAGCGGCGTGGAGCGCCGGTCGAGCTGCTCGAGGGCGATGCGCTCGTGCGCGCCACGGGCACGGACCGCTATTCGTGCGCACTGCTCGATCGACGCGGCGGCGATTTGAATCCGCTCTTGTATGCGCGCGGTCTCGCGCAGGCGGCCATCGAGGCGGGCGCGCGCCTGCACCCAAACAGCCGCGCGCTCGGCATCCGCCGCACGGCCGACGGCTGGCGGCTCGATACCGGCAGAGCCTCGGTGACGGCGCGGCAGGTGGTGCTCGCGACCAACGGATATACGGATTCCTTGTGGCCGGAATTGCGCCGTACCGTGGTGCCGCTTTTCGGCGCAATTGCGGCGACTGCGCCGCTCGCCGACGCTGCGCGCCGGCTTATTCTTCCCGAACGTCAGGTGCTTTATGAGAGCGGCAACATCACGGTGTACTACCGCATCGACTCGCATCACCGACTGCTGATCGGCGGGCGCGGGCCGATGCGCGAGATCGACTCGCCCGCCGCAATTCCCCATTTGACTCGCTACGCCGCAAAACTTTGGCCGGTGCTCGAGGGCAGCGAATGGACGCACGCCTGGGGAGGGCGGCTCGCGATGACCCGCGATCACTATCCGCACGTGCACGAGCCGGCGCCCGGTGTGCTCATCTGTCTGGGATACAACGGCCGCGGTGTGGCAATGGCGACGGCGATGGGACGGGCGCTCGCGGACCGCATGGCGCATCCGAGCGCGCCCTTCGACATGCCGCTCACACCTCTTGCACCGATTGCGCTGCACGCCTTCTGGCCGCTCGCGGTCAAGGCGGCGATCTTGAGCGGACGAGTGCGGGACTTCCTCGGAATCTAAGCGGCGCGCGCGGGGCTGCGGTGCCTACGGCCCGGCTCTAATTGTCCGAGTAGAACTGACGCAGCCGGCGCATGTCGATGATCAAATCGTAGTGCTGGCCGGCGGGCAGTTTATAACCTTCCAAAAACTCGTAGCGGCTATTGATGTTGGCGATCTCGGGATGCAGGTCGTGCATGGCGCGCTTGAACATCTCTTTCGGCACCCACTCCGAGTTCGACGACAGCGAGCCGAACTCATCGTGATAGATGGTCGCCGTCGAAATGTCGGCCGGGCTCGAGGCGATGGCGAAAATGCGCGGTTTGGTGGCCGGCGTGAGACGAACGTGTTTCGCTCCCTCGACAATCAGCTCCCATTCGTTGCCCTGAGGCACCGCAATGAGGGCATAGGCGTGATGGCGCGCCATCACGAGCGCACCGGTGAACACGAGTATCGCCATCAGCCGCACGTTGGCGGGATTCCAGCGCTCCGTGAGCGTTTGGAGCGAAGCGACCAGGAAACACGCGAGCACGGCGGTCATGGCCAACACGGTGCGATAAGTCGCGTAGTGCTCGGAGGCGACCAAGCTCACGACGAAGGCGAGCACCGGCAGGCCGACGAGACCCGCCGTCCAGACGATGCCGCGGCGACGCCCGTGACGCCGCCACTCGAGGGTGGCGCCCGCGACCAGAATCAAGCCGACCGCAGCGGCGCAACCCAAATACAGAGCGTGGTCGCGGTGATTGTTGTCGTTCAACACGAAGAAGCTCAAGGCGTTCGGCAATGCCTCCGACAAGAACCACGCGATTTTCTCGAACCAATGATGCTCGAAGGCGATGCGTCCCGATTTGACGAACACGCCCGCCGAGTAAAGGACCGTCATGGTGCAGTAAGCGAGGCCCAGCGAGGCGAACACGGTCGCGATATGACTCAATGCCCAGCGCAAGGTTGCGGCAGGTGACCGCTCGCGACGGGCGATGAGCGCCGCCGCCATCGGCACCACATAGAACAAGGCGCTCGGTTGATAGATGAGCGCGCTCACGACCATGAGTCCGATACCGAGCCCCCATTGGCCCACGAATCGTGCCGTGCCCGCGGTCCGGCGCACCGCCAGCGCCCCTTCGACCGTGAAGAATGCGGCGACCGCGAGGAGCGTGGTGGCCGCATACGGCCAGCCGACCGCCCAGGCGGCAATCACTTGCGAGGCGGGCACCAAGGAGACGAGGACGGCAACGCACAGACTCGAGTTCGATGACCAACCGAGCGCGCGCAGGCCCCGGTACATCACGAGAGACAGTCGCGCCGAGCAGCAACGAGGCGAGCAGGCGCATCCACTGCAGGTTGTGCACGCTCGTGGCCTGTCCGTAGGTCGATTGCAAAAGCCAGCCGTAGATCGGACGGGCGTGCGAGGCACAGAATTGCACGACCTTGCCGAGCTCCTCGTGCGACTCGCGCAGATTCGAGTAATCGTCGCGCAGGCCATATTCGTGAAAAGTGGCGGGCCAGTACGTGACCACCGGCAAGAAAAACAGGAACGCGGTGAGCAGCCACGCGCGCACGCCGACGGCGGTGCGCCGCGCGCTGTGGGTCCAAGGAACGGATACGGTGACGGCAGGCGGCGCAAGGGTCTGCGATAACAATCTTTCCGGGGTGCTCATCGAGTTGGCTGAAACCTATGGATGTTGCAGTGCAGAAATAGACCCGCGAAACGACTGGACCGGGTCGGCATCCCTAAAACCGACGTAAGCCTTCTTTGGATTCTATCTGCGGGCTTGCGGAGGCGGGCGTGCACTTAGGTTATTCGAGGTTAAATCTCCGTTATCTGGGTGAATGCGGCCGTTACGCGCGGGCCGGGTCCGTTATGTGTAACGCCGCCCGCGCCGCCTTACGTCTTAACGTGAGTCTCGTAGAGCGCGCCCCAAACGGTGATGCGCATCCCATCGAGGTTCGGCGGCCCTTCGTCTATTGTTCTTGAGGGAGCCCCTGCCATGTCCTTCAAGTCGCTCATTTTCTTGGCCATGTTGCTCGGTGCCGCGAGCGCCGGTGCACACGCGAAGATCTATACTTATCTGGACGCGGACGGGGTGCGGCATTACACCGATGTGCCGGACGACAACCGTTACAAGCTGCTGGCGCTGTCGACCCATGACATCACCGAGAGCGGCGATCATTACGATCCGGCGCTGCTGGCGCGCGCCACGCAATACGATTCCATCATCGAGAAGGCGGCCATCTCCGCGGCGGTGGAGCCGAATCTGCTGCGCGCGGTCATCGTGGTCGAATCGGGATTCAATTCGCGCGCGGTCTCCAAGAAAGGCGCGGTTGGGCTCATGCAGCTCATGCCGGCCACGGCAACCCGCTTCGGCGTCGCGAATCCTACGATCCGATGCAGAACATCCGCGGCGGCGCGGCCTACTTGAAGTTCTTGATGGATCGCTTCGGCCACGATGTGCGCCTCGCGCTCGCCGCCTACAATGCGGGCGAAGAAGCGGTGGATCGCAACGGCGGCCAAATTCCTCCGTTCACCGAGACCATGGCCTACGTGCCGCGGGTGCTCAAGATCTATCGCATGCTCGGGGAAGCGCGCAGTACCTAGGCGCGAGCCGGCCAAGCGCGGCTGGCAGCCGGCAGCGCGCGGCCTTACACTGTGACTCGCGCACCGAGCCGCCATGATTCCCGTGGAAAGCAAGACTCCACTACCCGCAGCCGACGATCCCGCGCACCCGGTCGCGATGTTTGCGCGGCTCGCGCGCGCGCCTGCGCCGAAGCGGCGCTGGTGCTGGAGGCGAAAGGCATCCCCTACGAGACCGTCGAGCTCGGCGCCGAGTGCGAACTCGCTGGTGCCGCTCGGGGAGCTTGCCGCCGCGCGCGAGGAGCTCGCGCGCTATGCGCTCGAGCGCGCACCCGTACGGCGCGCGCAGCCAGTTCACGCCCTTTGCCGGTGCGGAACTCGGCTCGGGCATCTATGCCGCGCTCCTGATGCTGGTCGCGTATTGCGCGGGCATCCAGGCATTCGGCGCCGATTGGCTGGCGCAGGCTCGCTGGATGCGCGGCCGCGGCGCGCGCGCGAATGGTGGCGCGCCGTGACGGCGCTGACGCTGCACCTCGATCAGGCGCACCTGCTCGGCAATCTCTTGTTCGGCGTCGCCATCGGCGGCGCTCGCGGGCCGCGCGTTCGGGCCCGGGATCGCGTGGGCGAGCATTCTCGCCGCCGGCGACCGCGGCCAACTATCGCCGACATGTTGATCTCGCCGCCCGACCCACCGGGCCGCGGCGCTTCCACCGCGGTGTTCGCGGCGCTGGGACTGCTCGTCGGATTCGCGTGGCGCCACGGGCTCACCCTGCGCGAGCAATTCAAATATCGCTACGCTCCCGCTGTTCGGCGGCTGTGGCGCTGCTCGCGCTGCTCGGCGCGGGCGATGAGCACGTGGACGTGCTCGCCCACGCGCTCGGTTTCGCGGCCGGCGTCGCGACCGGCTGGCTCTACTCGCGCCTCGGCGTTCCGCGGAGCCGCGGCGCCGGCGTGCAGCGTGCCGCCGGCGCCGCGGCGCTCGCCCTGATCGCACTCGCCTGGGCGCTCGCCCTGCGACACTAACCGCCGACTCGCCAGCCGGCGGCGGCCTCAGAAGGAGTACTGCAGGTTCACCGTCGTCAGCTGATCGACCTTCTTCAGCGGCGGTTCACTGCCGGGGGCCGGATTGGTGTTGTCGATGACCTGGTAGCCGACCACCAGCGCAAGCTTGGTCGTCATTTTCACCGCGAGCTGCAAGTTGTTCTGCAGCATCGTGTTGCCGGCGCCGGCTTCCATGTAGTACTTGTCGGTGAGCGTCGTGGACTCGGAGAACTTGTGCATGAAATCCAGTTCGAACGTGCCGATGCCCGAACGCGTCGTATCCTGGGGTATGCGCGCTATGACTTCGCCACTGCCATTGGACGCCGTTATAAGGATCTCCGGACGCAGTTGCCGAAAGCCTGCGCCGACCTGCGCACTCAAGGTCGTGTTCTTGTCATCGATGAATTTGTAGCCCATACCGGCGGTGGCGCTTGTTTGATATTGAAAACCGTCGAACAGGTCGTGCTCGTAGCGCAAGCCGCCGAACGCAAACAGCCGCGGCGTGAAGTTGTAATCGGTCTGCGTGCGGGCCTCGTAGCGTTCCGCGGACACGATGCCGTTGTTCTTGCCGTAGAGGCCGACCAGCACGATTTCGTTCTTCCAGGCCCCGTCGATGCGCGACACGTCGACGTTGGCATTGATGGACTCCGCATTGCTATTGCCCTTGGATTCCAGGAATCCGGCCTGTCCCTTGCCGAACCAGGTGTCCTGCGGCGGGGGCGGCGGAGCGTCGTCGGCGAACACGGCGGTGCTCGCCGAGGCGGCGAGGATCAAAGACATGAGGGGGCGTCGATATGAAATCAAAATTCCTCCTATACGCCGCGGCGCGGCGGACGGTGTGACGGACGAGAGGGACAGCGCCCCGAACGGGGGCACTGCACCATGCCTCCTGGCTGGGAGCTCAGGCGCGCTTGGCGAGCAAGTCGCGAATTTCCTCGAGCAGGACTTCCTGACGCGGCGGTGCGGCAGCTTCGGCCACCGGCTCAACGGCTGGCTTTTTCAAGCGGTTGATGAACTTGATGGTGAAGAACAGCACGAACGCGATGATGAGAAAATCGAAAATGCTCTGGATGAAGGCGCCGTATTTGATCAGGACGTCCTTGCCGGTGGGATCTTTGCCCAATCCGAAGGCCAAGTCCGAGAAATTGAATCCGCCGACGAGCCGGCCGATGATCGGCATGAAGATATCGCCCACCAGGGATGACACGATCTTGCCGAAGGCAGCGCCGATGATGACGCCGACGGCGAGGTCGACGACATTGCCCTTCATCGCAAACTCTTTGAATTCCGACGCTATAGTCACGGCTGTCTCCTACGACTTGTGGACGAATCTTAGGCGCCGTTCGCGCGCTTCTCGGGGATGTTACGGGCGGTCTTCGCCGCGGGCAAGACGTGCCGGTCACCGCACGGCGGATGTTCCGAGTGCGCGCACCAGGAACACGAGCCCCAACACGATAAACAGTGCCGATGCACCGTAGTGGATCGCCTTGAGCGGCAATCGATCGGCAAAGGCTCTGCCTAAGAACACCACCGGCACGTTCGCGGCCATCATGCCCAATGTGGTGCCCGCGATCACCGCGGCGAGGTTCGGATAGGCCGCGGCAAGCGCAACCGTCGCGATCTGCGTCTTATCGCCGATCTCGGCCACGAAGAAGCTACTGAGCGTCGCAATAAAGGCGCCGGCTGCGCCAGTCGGCCCGGCGTCGGCGTCGAGCTTGTCGGGCTTCAAGGTCCAGAGCGCGACCGCGATCATGCTCACGCCGACCACGATATCGAGGACTTGCGGACGGATGAGCCCGCCAAACCAGCGTCCAATGAATCCCGCAGCCGCGTGGTTGGCGATCGTCGCGCAGAAAATGCCGGCGATGATCGGCACAGGGCGGCGGAAGCGGGCCGTCAGCAACAGAGCAAGCAGCTGCGTGCGGTCGCCGATCTCGGCGACCGCCACAGTGCCCAGCGAGACTAAAAAAGCTTCCATGGTCCCTGTCCGGT
Organism: uncultured Gammaproteobacteria bacterium; assembly: GCA_963766915.1. Lineage (GTDB taxonomy): Bacteria > Pseudomonadota > Gammaproteobacteria > Steroidobacterales > Steroidobacteraceae > Bog-1198. The sequence continues at coordinate 235,939 of CAVYCL010000019.1, read as the reverse complement.
AATTGTCATCATGATTGTGTCAGACTGTCCGCATGTCGGTGCTCACCATCAACGCGGGTTCATCGAGCATCCGCATTGCATTCTACGGGTCCGGCACCGACCCTGCGAAGCTCGAGTACGGCAAGATCGAGCGCATCGGGAGTCCGGCGCGGCATTTCAGGTGAGCAAAGGGCCGGGGGAAAAACCCAAGAGCGTTCCGCTCGAGGCGCAAAGCTTCAAGGCGGCGGTCGAGTCGCTGCTCAAGTGGCTCGAATCGCAGCCTCGATTTGCGCGAGGTGACGGCGGTAGGTCACCGCGTCGTGCACGGCATGTCGCACTCGCAGCCGGCGCGGGTCGACGCCGCGTTTGCTCGAGGAGCTGAAGGCGGCCATTCCCTATGACCCGGAGCATTTGCCGCAGGAGATCGAGCTGATCGAGAGTCTCGGCCGGCGTTTTCCGCACTTGGCCCAGGTGGCGTGCTTCGACACCGCCTTTCATCGCACGCATGCCGAGAGTCGCGACGATATTGCCGATTCCCCGCCGCTACGAGTCGAAGGGCGTGCGGCGCTACGGATTCCACGGCCTGTCCTACACCTTCTTGCTGCAGGAGCTTGCACGCCTGGGCGATCGCAGCTGCGAGCGCGGCCGGGTCATCCTCGCGCACCTGGGGAACGGCGCGAGCCTCGCCGCGGTGCGCGACGGCCGCAGCATCGACACCAGCATGGCGTTCACGCCGGCCGCGGGCCTGCCCATGAGCACGCGCTCGGGCGATCTCGATCCCGGCGTGCTGACCTTTCTCGCGACGTCCGAATCGCGGGAGCCGGCCGACCTGCAGAAAATGGTGAACCACGAATCGGGGCTGCTCGGGATTTCCGAGACGAGCTCGGACGTGCGCGATCTGTTGGCGCGCGAGCGCGAGGATGTGCGGGCGGCGGAGGCGATCGAGCGTCTTTTGCTACCAGACGAAGAAATGGATCGCGGCGTTCGCGGGCGCGCTCGGCGGCCTGGATACGCTGGTGTTCGCCGGCGGAATCGGCGAGAACTCGGCGCCGATCCGCGAGCGCGTCTGCGCGGGCTTGCAATTCATCGGGCTCGAGCTCGACGCGTCGCGCAATCGCGAGCACGCGCCGCATGATCTCGAGCGAGCTGAGCCGGGTGACCGTGCGGGTGATCCCGACCGACGAAGAATCTGTGATTGCACGCATGACGGCGGCGACCCTGGCGCGGCCTCCCCAAGGAGAGTGACGCATGACGGAGAACCTATGGGCCATCGATGAGGCGCTCTTGCAGCGGATGGACGCGTACTTCCGCGCGGCGAACTATCTGTCGGCGGCGCAGATCTATCTGTGCGACAACCCCTTGCTCAAAGAGCCGCTCGCTCCCGCGCACATCAAGCGCATGTTGCTCGGCCATTGGGGCACGACGCCGGGGCAGAACTTCATCTACACGCATTTGAACCGGGTCATCAACAAGTACGACCTCGACATGATCTACATCTCCGGTCCCGGGCACGGCGGCCCGGCGGTGATCGCGGCACCTATCTCGAGGGCACGTACAGCGAGATCTACTCGAGCATCGGCGAGGACGAGGCCGGCTTGAAGCGGCTGTTCACCCAATTCTCCTTTCCGGGCGGCGTGCCGAGCCACGCCTCCGCCGAGTGTCCGGGATCGATTCACGAGGGCGGCGAGCTCGGCTATTCGCTGAGCCATGCGTTCGGCGCGGTGTTCGACAATCCCTCGCTCACGGTCGGCATGCGTCATCGGCGACGGCGAGGCGGAGACCGGACCGCTCGCGACCGCATGGCATTCGAACAAGTTTCTGAATCCCGCGACCGACGGCGCGGTGCTGCCGATCCTGCATCTGAACGGCTACAAGATCGCGAATCCGACCATTCTCGCGCGCATCCCGCGCGAGGAGCTCGATCAGTTGCTGCGCGGCTATGGGTGGGAGCCGCATTACGTCGAGGGACACGAGCCGATGACAATGCACGCGGCGATGGCCGCGACGCTCGATACGGCGATCGAGCGCATCGGCGCGATTCAACGCGCGGCGCGGTCCCAGGGTGCCGGCTCCGCAAACGCGGTCGCAAGACCGCGCTGGCCCATGATCGTGCTCATCTCGCCCAAGGGATGGACCGGCCCGAAAGTCGTGAACGGCAAGCAAATCGAAGGCACGTTTCGGGCGCATCAGGTGCCGATCACCGATCCGGCCACGAATCCCGCGCACTTGCGCGAGCTCGAGGAGTGGCTGCAGCAGCTATCGGCCGCAAGAGCTGTTCGACGAGCGCGGGCCGACTCAAACCGGAGCTGCGGGCGCTCGCGCCCAAGGGCGAGCGGCGCATGGGGGCGAATCCGCACGCCAACGGCGGGAAGCTCCTGCGCGACCTGCACTTGCCGGATTTTGCCGACTATGCGGTCGAAGTCGCCAACCCGGGCATCGGCGGCATCGGCGCGACGCATGTCCTCGGCCGCTATTTGCGGGACGTCGTGGCCAACGAACGCGGAGCGGCGGAATTTCCGCCTGTTCGGCCCCGACGAGACCCTGTCGAACGGCCTCGAGGCGGTGTTCGAGGCGACTACGCGCCAATGGGAAGCCGCAACGATCGCGGGCAGATGAGTTCCTCGCGCCGCAGGGCCGAGTGATGGAGGTGCTGAGCGAGCATCAATGCGAGGGCTGGCTCGAAGGGTATCTGCTGACCGGCCGGCACGGATTGTTCAATTGCTACGAGGCATTCATTCACATCGTCGATTCGATGTTCAACCAGCACGCGAAATGGTTGAAGGTCACCGATGGGCTGCCGTGGCGCCAGAAGATCGCCAGTCTCAACTATCTGTTGAGCTCGCATGTCTGGCGGCAGGACCACAATGGCTTCACTCATCAGGATCCCGGTTTCATCGACCACGTGATGAACAAAAAGGCCGAGGTCGTGCGCGTTTATCTGCCGCCGGATTCCAATTGCCTGCTGTCGACGGTGGATCATTGCCTGCGCAGCCGGCAGTACGTGAACGTCGTGATCGCGGGCAAGCACCCGGCGCCGGAGTGGCTGTCGATGGACGCGGCCATCAAGCACTGCACCGAGGGGGTCGAGCATCTGGCAGTGGGCGAGCAACGACCAGCACGGCGAGCCGGACGTGGTCATGGCCGCGGCGGGCGATGTCCCCACGCTCGAGATTTTGGCGGCGGTGTCGATTCTGCGCGAGAGCCTGCCGAAGCTGAAGGTGCGCGTGGTGAACGTGGTCGACCTGATGAAGCTGCAGCCGCCGTCGGAGCATCCGCACGGCATGTCCGACAGCGATTTCGACTCGCTGTTCACGCGCGACAAGCCGGTCATTTTCGCGTTTCACGCCTATCCGTGGCTCATCCACCGGCTCACCTATCGGCGCCACAACCACGACAATTTTCATGTGCGCGGCTACAAGGAGGAGGGGACCATCACCACGGCTTTCGACATGACCGTGCTGAATGACCTCGATCGCTTTCACCTGGTGATCGATGCGATCGACCGGCTGCCGCAGACCGGCAGCGAGGGCGTCTATTTGAAACAGCAACTCAAGGACAAGCTGGTCGAGCACAAGCTTTACATCGACCGTTATGGCCAGGACATGCCCGAAGTCCGCGATTGGGTGTGGCCGGCGCGCCTCAGCAACGGCTGAGGCGCCGCCTGCGACCGCGGCGCGGCGGCCGCTGTCGTTGTCCTACAAGGCCATGTGTCCGGTGCCGACAGCAAAACCGCTTTCCGGCCGTCAGGCTCTCGGGGCAGGAGAACACCCGATGCCACCCATGGATGACGCTCGTCGCCTTGTAAAGCCGAGCGCAGTTGAAAACTGCGCCCGTACGCCGCAGTGAACCCGCCGTCCTCGCAACGCGAACGGGCGCAGCAGTCCGCAGGCTCGCCCTTTCCGAGGGGCGCCACCTGGGACGGGCGCGGCGTCAATTTCTCGCTCTTTTCCGAAGGCTCGGAATCGGTCGAGCTCTGCCTGTTCGACGCGGCGGGAAAGAACGAGAACCGCATCCGCATTCGCGAGCGAACCAACGGCGTGTGGCACCTGTATCTGCCCGACATCAAGCCCGGCCAGCTGTACGGCTATCGGGTGCACGGGCCGTACGATCCGCACACGGGCCTGCGCTTCAACCCCAACAAGCTGCTGCTCGATCCCGTACGCCAAGGCCATCGGGCGGCCGTTGCAATGGGCGGACGAGCTGTTCGGCTATCAGCTGGGCGACCCGGACGGCGACTTGTCGCTCGACGAGCGCGACAGCGCGCCGTTCGCGCCGCTCGCGGCGGTCATCGATCCCACGTTCGACTGGAGCGGCGAGAAGCGCCCGTCGCACCTGCCGCACGAGACCATCATCTACGAGGCGCATGTACGCGGCATGACGATGCTGCATCCGGCGGTGCCCGAGGAGCTGCGCGGCACCTACGCCGGGATGGCCTCGGAACCGGTGATCGCGCACCTGCGCTCGCTCGGCGTCACCGCGATCGAGCTCATGCCGGTGCATTACTTTCTGGACGACCGTCATCTCATCGACAAGGGGCTCTCGCAATTACTGGGGCTACAACACGCTCGGCTTCTTCGCGCCGGAGCCGCGCTATGCCGCGAAGTCGACGAGCCCGATCGAGGTGCTGCACGAGTTCAAGCAGATGGTCAAGGATCTGCACAACGCCGGCTTCGAGGTGATCCTCGATGTGGTGTACAACCACACCGCCGAGGGCAATCACGCCGGGCCGACGCTGTCGTTCCGCGGCATCGACAATCTGGCCTATTACCGCACCGTGCCGGACGATCCGCGCCACTACATGGATTTCACCGGCTGCGGCAACACGCTCAACATGGTGCATCCCGCATTCCATCCAGCTGCTCATGGACAGCCTGCGCTACTGGGTCACGGAGATGCACGTCGACGGCTTCCGCTTCGATCTCGCCTCGGCGCTCGCGCGCGAGCTCAAGGACGTCGATCAGCTCGGCGCGTTCTTCGACACCATCTACCAGGATCCGACGCTCGCGCCCGCCAAGCTCATCGCCGAGCCCTGGGACCTGGGCGAGGGCGGCTATCAGGTCGGCAACTTTCCGCTCGGGTGGATGGAATGGAACGGCAAGTACCGCGACACCGTGCGCAAGTTCTGGAAGGGCGACATGGGGCTGCATTCGGAGATCGCCACCCGGCTCGCCGGCAGCGCGGACCTGTACGAAAGCACGCGCCGGCCGCCGTCGGCGAGCATCAATTTCGTCACCGCGCACGACGGCTTCACGCTTGCAGGACCTCGTGAGCTACGAGCAGAAGCACAACGAGGCGAACGGCGAGGAGAACCGCGACGGCGCGGACGACAACCACACCTGGAATTGCGGCGTCGAAGGTCCGACCGAGGATCCCGTCATCATCGAGCTGCGCGAGCGGCAGAAGCGCAACCTCTGGTGCGCGCTGATGTTCGCGCAGGGCTCGCCGATGATCTCCGGCGGCGACGAGCTCAGCCGCACGCAGCAGGGCAACAACAACGCCTACTGCCAGGACAGCGAGCTCTCGTGGTATCACTGGGATCTCGACGACCGCCGCAAGGCGTTTCTCGATTTCGCGCAGCGCATCGTCCAGTACCGCAAGCGGCACCCGAACTTCCATCGCTACGCCTTCTACGACAACGATCCGGACGCGCTCGCATCCCGGACAAGAACATCGTCTGGTTCCGCGCCGACGGCAAGCGCATGGGCCCCAAGGATTGGGAGAACGGCGGCTGGATGCGCACGCTCGGCATGTTCTTGAACGGCGCGGCCCCCGAAATCCGCGACAGCGCCGGCAATTGCGCCGAGGACAAGGATTTTCTGCTGCTGCTGAACGCACATCACGCAGCGCGTGGCGTTTCGCATCTCCTATGAGCTCTATCACTCCGGCTGGAAGATCGCCTTCGACACCGCGCGCCCCGATCTGCCCGTCGAGGAGGAATCGGTCGGAGCGCAACCGGCTCGTCGATCTCACGGAGCGTTCGTTCGTCGCTGCTAAGCCATGAGCGTTGAATGGATCGGCACTTACCGCCTGCAGCTGCACGCGGGATTCACGCTCAAGGACGCGGAGCGGATTCTTCCCTATCTCGCCGAGCTCGGCGTGAGCCACGTGTATCTGTCGCCGTGCCTGCAGGCCTTTCCGGGCAGCATGCATGGCTACGACGTCACCGATCCCGGCACGCATCAGCGCGGATCTCGGCGGCGAGGCGGCGTGGGACAGCTTCGTCGAAGCCGCGCGCGCGCAGCACCTCGGCGATCCTGCTCGATTTCGTGCCGAATCACATGTCCGCCTCGGAACACAACGCCTGGTGGGACGATGTGCTGGCGCACGGGCCTATACAGCGAGTTCGCGGAGTATTTCGACATCCGCCCGGCGCCGCACGAGCCCTTCAAGGTGCATATCTGCACCTTGGCGCACGCCTATGGTGAGTCGCTCGAGAAGGGCGAACTCGTCGTCGAGTCGCGCGGCGGCCGACCGCGGGTCGTGCACTTCGACAACAGCTGGCCGCTCGCTGCGGCATCGTGGGGCGCCCTGCTCGAAGACCCGGATCCGTGCTTCGCCGAGCTGATCGAGCTGCAGAACGCCATCGCGCCGTCGGATGCGGATCGCGTGCGCTTCAGGGGCTGCCTCGAGAGCGCCGAGGCCGTGCTCGCCGCGGCCGCCGAGAACGGCGGGCTGTCCGCGGCGATCGAGCGCAGCCGCGAGGATCCGTCCCGGCTCGACGCGGTTCTGCGGCGGCAGTTCTTTGCGCTGCATAGCTGGAAGCTGGCGGGCGAGCTCACCAACTATCGGCGTTTCTTCGACGTGAGCGGACTCGTCGGCCTCAAGATCGAGAAGCCGCCGGTATTCGAGGCGGCGCATGCACGGGTCGAACGGATGATCCGCGACGGTCAGCTCGACGGCCTGCGGCTCGATCATCCGGACGGCTTGCGCGATCCGCTCGGCTACTTCGAGCGGCTGCGGGGGTTGCTGCCCGACGGCCGGCTGTACGTCGAGAAGATCCTGGAGAACGACGAGCGGCTGCCGGGGGAGTGGCCCATCGACGGCACCGTCGGCTACGAGTTCCTGGCCAAGGTGAACCGGTTGTGGATGGACGATCGGCGGATCGACGCGTTTACCGGCGACCTATGCCGATTTCACCGGCCATACCGTGAATTTCGCGGCGCTGGTGCGCGAGAAGAAGCGCGAGATCGTCGAGTCCACTTTTTCGGGCGACCTCGACCGGTTGAGCGCCATCGCGCTCAGCATCGCGCGCGCCGACTGGCGGACCCGCGACTTGAGCCCGCGGCGGCTGCGCGAGGCGCTGGCGAGCGTCACCACCGCGCTGGCGGTCTATCGAACCTATCGCACCGCCGATGAGTTGAGCCCGAGCGATGAGCGGGTGTTGGCCGAGGCGGTGCAGAGGGCGCGCATGAGCGCGGCCAACAACGGCGGCAGTGCGTTCGATTTTCTCGCCGCGCTGTTCGGCAAGCCGAAACTCGACGCGGCCGAGGAGGAGCTCATCGCGCGCTGGCAACAGCTCACCCCGGCGGTGATGGCGAAGGGCGTCGAGGACACGACCTTCTATCTGCTTCGACCGGCTGGTGTCCTGCAACGAGGTCGGATCGCAAGCATCGCTCATGGGCATCTCGGCCGAGAAGTTCCACGAGTTCTGCCACAACCTGAGCGAGCGCTGGCCCAGACAATTTGCTCGCGACCTCGACCCACGACAACAAGCGCAGCGAGGATGTGCGCACACGCATCTCGCTCCTCTCCGAGATTCCGGACCGCTGGGCGGAAGTTCTGCATCTGTGGCCGCAGCTCACGGCCCCTGCGTGGAAGAACCGTACGCCGGACCGGCACGCCGAGTACCTTCTTTATCAGACTCTCATCGGCGCGTGGCCGCTGTCGCAGGAGCGCTGCTGGCAATACATGCTGAAGGCCTCGCGCGAGGCCAAAGTCCGCACCTCCTGGCACGAGCCGAACACGAGTTACGAAGAGAACATCCGCGGTTTCGTGGATGGGGTCTATGCGACGCCCGAGTTCATCGAGAGCTTGGAAGCCTTCATCGCGCCGCTGATCCTTCCGGGGCGCATCAACTCCCTCGCGCAGACGCTCATCAAGATGGTGGCGCCGGGGGTGCCGGACTTCTACCAGGGATCGGAGCTCTGGGATCTGAGCCTCGTGGATCCTGACAATCGCCGGCCCGTCGATTTCGAGCTGCGCGCCCAGCTCCTCGATCGCTGCCGTTCGCTCTCGGCGGAAGATGCCGTCGAGGACTGGGACAGCGGCTTGCCGAAAATCTGGATGACGACGCGACTGCTCGCGCTGAGGCGCCGGCGTCCGAAGGATTTTCTGCCGCAGAGCGGCTATCAGCCGCTCATCGCACAGGGCGCGCATCTGGGCAATTTGTTGGCGTTCCAGCGCGGTGAGAACCTCATCGCCGTGGTGCCGCGATTCAGCATGACCGTGAACGGCGATTGGGGAGACACCCTGCTACCGCTGCCGCGGGGTATCTGGGTGAATGCCTTCACGGACGCGCGGTTGCAGGGGTCCGTGACCCCCGCGGATTTATTCGGGACCTTTCCTGTCGCGCTGTTGGCGCGCGATCTCGCATGATCTTCTCGGTCTGGGCACCGGCCGCCAAGACGGTCGAGCTGGTGACGCCGCAGCGGCGCGTCGCGCTCGCCCTCGGCGACAAAGGGTATTGGCAAGGCGAACTCGACGCGGCGGAGGCGCACGCCGGGTACAAATATTCGATCGATGGCGGCGAGCCCTTGCCCGATCCGCGCTCGCGCTGGCAGCCGGACGGTGTGCATGGGCCTTCGCACCTGCCTGCGCTGCGGCGCCCGCCGGCGCCTGCTGCGAGCTTCCGGCCGAAACCACTGCGCGAGGCCGTGATCTACGAGCTTCACGTCGGCACTTTCACCCCGGCAGGAACGTACGCCGGGGCATGTGAGCGGCTCGATTATCTGGTCGATCTCGGCATCACGCACGTCGAGCTCATGCCGCTCGCGACCTTTCCGGGACGGCATGGCTGGGGTTACGACGGGGTGGATTTATATGCGCCGCTGCCGGCGTACGGCACGCCGGACGAGCTCGCGGATTTCGTCGCGGCGTGCCACGAGCGCGGGCTCGCGGTGCTGCTCGACGTGGTCTACAACCATCTCGGTCCCGACGGCAACTATCTCGGCGCCTATGGTCCTTATTTCACCGACCGCGTGAAAACCCCGTGGGGTGAGGCGGTCAACTATGACGGTGCGCAGAGCGATGAGGTGCGCCAGTTCATCATCGACAACGCGCTCATGTGGCTCGGCGATTACGGGTTCGACGGCTTGCGGCTCGACGCCGTGCACGCCATCTACAGCTTCGAGGCCGTGCACGTGCTCGAGGATCTGGCGGCGGCGGTGCGCAAACTCTCGATCGAGCAGGGCCGCGAGCTCGTGCTGATCGCGGAGAGCGACCTCAACGATCCCCAGCTGGTGCTGCCGGTGGCGCGGGGCGGCTTCGGGCTCGATGCGCACTGGGCGGATGACTTTCACCACGCGCTGCATCGCTATTTCGCCGATGAGGGCGAGGGCTATTACGCCGATTACCGAGGGCTTCCCGACATCGCCACGGCGCTTGCCCAAGGCTATGTCTATCAGGGCCAGTACTCCGCCTTCCGGCAGCGCCGCCACGGCCGCGCGCCGCTCGGCGTGACGCCCGACCAGCTCGTCGTGTGTTCGCAGAATCACGATCAAATCGGCAACCGCGCGCGCGGGGAACGGCTGTCGATGCTGGTCGATGCGCAGAAGCTCAAGGCGATCGCGGCCCTCGTGCTCCTATCGCCCTTCGTGCCGCTCTTGTTTCAGGGCGAGGAGTGGGGCGCCCGTACGCCGTTCCTTTATTTCACTGATCACCAAAATCCGGAGCTCGGCCGGTTGGTGAGCGAAGGCCGGGCGCGAGAGTTCGGGGCCTTCCGCTGGGGAGGCGAGATACCGGATCCCCAGGACGCCACGACGTTCGAGCGCTCCAAACTCGACTGGGCCGAGATGCTCAAAGCCCCGCACGCCGAGCTGCTCGACTGGTATCGGGCCTTGATCGCCTTGCGCAAAACCCGCGCCGGGGGTGCCGCGCCCGGCAAGCCGAAGGTGCGCTTCGACGACAAGGCGCAATGGCTGCGATTCGAGTATGCCGGCGCGCTCGCGGTGTTCAATTTTGCGAGCGTACCGAGACGGATCCCCTTGCCCGCGGGTGAGTGGGAGCGGGTCCTCGACTCGCAGGCGGCGGAGCCTAATGAGCGCGGCGCTGGCCAAGGTGCCGGCGCAGGGCACGCGTGTATTCCGGCGCAGGCACTCATCGGTCTAGCGGCGACGGTGCGGGCTTGCCCGTACGTAGTCTACCGAATGTCCGCCGCGGGGGCCCGCCGCTAACATCCGGCGCATGCGAGGTCTAGCCAACACCCTGTGCGTCGCGCTGATCGTGAGCCCTCCTGCGGCGATGGCGCCGGCTCAGTCGGTCTCCGACGATACACAGCCTCCGGGAACGGTTTACCTTTGTCGCTTCACCGGCGGTCCCCGCGCCGGGGATACGCAGCCGCTCGCGGAAAGAACCGACCGGGTGGCCATTCGGTCCGGAAGCGCCTGCTCTGACGGCATCTCATCCACCGGAGTCGTGATGCCGATGCAGGTGGATGCCGCTGCATTGACTTCGACGTGCCACTTCTCGAGCGGCCCCCGCGCCGGAGAAATCGCGGACCTCGCGGAAGCGTTCGGGCCGGTTCCCGTTGGAAGTGCCTGCTCCGATGGCGCATCGTCCATCGGCACCGCCGTGATAGCCCCGGGCGGTGCGGCCGCGATCCCCTGGAGTAGCCCTGCACCGAGCGGAGCGGGTACCGCAGTCAGCACGATTTGTCAGTTCATGTCCGGCCCCAAGGCTCATGGTTGGCACGACTATGCACCGTTACCCCCGGCGCCCATCGGCAGCCCGTGTCGCGACGGCGTGAGCAGTGCCGGCATTGTCATGGCCGCGGGACATGGGCAGCCCTACTAACGCGCATTCAACGCGCACCGTTCGATCAGCGTGGCACCTTGCGGTTGTTCCTCCCACCCCGGGCGATGCTTCCAATCGGAATCGCCGCGGTCGCCTTTCTGATCGATCTCGAGACGCCGAACGACATCGCGGACGGCTTTTTCTACATCTTTGCGGTGGTCTCGTGCGCGTGGGTGCCGCAGGTGAAGGCGGCCCTTTATACGGCGCTCGGCTCGTTGCTGCCCATGCTGCTCGGCGCGATCTTCTCGCCGCCGACCGCTCTCGGTTGGGCGGGACCCATCAACCGCGTCCTCGGTGCGATTCTGATGGGGCTGGTCGCGCTCATCGTATGGCGCAACGCCCGATCCGCCCGCGATCGCGAACTCGCGATGAGCCAATTGGAGAAACTTCACGGAGCGGCAGAGCGTGCCGCCAATGCCGAGCGGGTCGAGCTGTCTCGCTGGCTGCACGACGGGCTGGCTCAGGAACTCGCTGCCGTGGGCTGGGCGCTGGACGGTCTCGCTCGCCACGCCGCCGATGAAGCAAGAGTCCGCTCCGAGGCGGCCGAGCTCCGGTCGGGGGTCGATAGTGCGCTTCGCATCGTGCATCGCAAGGCCGTGGCGCTTCGCGACGTGGAGCACGAGCTGACCGGCCTGCCGGCGCTCGTCCGGCGCTGCGCCGAAGATTTCGCGCGCCGCACGGGATTGCCGGTCGACATGATCAGCTTAGAGACCCTGGATCTGGTGCCGCCGAGTTATGCAATCTTATGCCTCAAGGTCGTCCAGGAGGCACTGACCAACGTCGCGAAACACGCGGACGCAAATCATGTCCGGATCGAGTGCCGCCATGGGCCGAAGGCGGTCCGGATCGAGATCGTGGACGATGGGCGCGGTATCGACACGGCCGCCCGTGTCAAACCCGACAGCCTGGGACTCTTGGGACTCAATGAACGGCTGGACGCCATCGGCGGTACGCTCGCGGTGTCCAATGTGAAACCCCATGGAGTCCGGGTCGAGGCAAGGGTTCCGATCCTATGACGAAACCATTCGCCATCACCACGCGAGGGGTCTTCTTGGGTTGCATTTTCCTGATGGTTTCCATTTTCGCCCTCGATTTGGCGGATGGGTCGAAGGTCTGGTTGCATGTCCTGTATGTGTTCCCGATTGCGGCCACCGCTTACTATTGTGAGCGAGCGCTGGTGCTCGGCAGTGTGGTCGCGCTCTCGCTTGCGCTGCAGCTGATGACCCTCCTCGCCTATGAGATTCCCACGCCCGCAATCCTCTTGAACATTGCAATTGCCTTGGCCTCGGCGGCAATGATTGTCGCCTTTGCAAGATCCGCGCGCACGAACATCGCGAGAATCGAGGCGCTGGCGATCACCGACGAGCTGACTCAACTGCACAACCGCAGAGGCTTCGAGTCGCGCTTGACCGCGGAGATTGCCAGCCAAAGGCGCCATGGAGGCGCGCTTTCTCTGGCAGTGCTCGATCTCGACCGCTTCAAGGAGCTGAACGACCGCCGAGGACACGATGCGGGTGATCAGGCGCTGAGACTGCTGGGCGAGGTGCTTCGAAAGGGCACCCGCGCATCCGACTCACCCGCTCGCATCGGTGGCGATGAGTTTGTGATCGTCATGCCGCAGACGGCGGCGGCCGACTGCGCGTTGCTGTGCTGCAAGCTGTCGACGGCGATCGTTGAAAATATGGCTTCGGCCGGGTTTTCGATCACGGCGAGCATCGGGTTCGCAAGCTTCGATAAGCCGCCCGACTCGTTGTCGGCGGCGTTGCGAAGGGCCGATCACGCCATGTACGGAGTCAAAGCCTGCCGTGGATCTCGCGGCACCGCACCGTCAGCGCTCTTTCTCGAGTGAAACTCGTCCGTCACAATGCGACCCATGAAGCAGGCGTGCGAGTGAGCGCGATGTGGCGCAGCGGGTTGTTCGGCGTCGGGTATGTGCTCGCGTACGTCGCCCTCGACGCGCTTAGCTACGTGCAACCCCTGTTGAAACTCGGCATAACGCCGTGGAACCCGGACGCGGGGCTTACCGTCGCGTTTCTTCTCCTTCGGGGCTGGCGGCAGACCCCGTGGGCCGCGGTTGCGGCGCTGACCGCCGAGATCTGGGTACGCGGCGCGCCGGCGCCGTGGCTCGGTTTGATCACTGCCTCCGTGATCATCGGCTCAGGATACGGCGGCCTTGCCTTCGTGCTGGCGCGCCGACGACTCGATCGCCTGCTCGCGTCGCGGCGGGCGGCATTGGAATTCAGTGCGGGCGCAGCGTTGACCGCGCTCGCCGTTGCGGCCGGCTATGCGGCGACCTTCGTGGCGGCGGGCGTGCTGCCGGCAAGTTCGGCGCTCGATGCGATCGCCCGCAATTGGGTGGGTGATGTGAACGGTATCCTGACGCTCACACCGCTCCTGTTGGCGGCTCCGCTCGCGCGACGGGCGCTGCTGCCGCTGCGCGAGCATGGTTTTCTCATCGCCTCCCAAGCGGGCGTCCTCGCGGTGTTGATGCTGCTCCTGTTCAGAGTGCGTCCCACGGGCGATCTGCCGCTCGCCTACATCCTGTTTGCGCCTGTCATCTGGATAACGCTCACCTGGGGTGTGGTCGGCGCCACGGTCGCCACGCTCTTCATTCAGATCAGTTTGCTCGCCATCGCCGCGCCGCATCTGAGCGGCGGCTCGCTGGTGGAGATCCAGTACCTGCTCGTCACGCTGGCGCTGACCGCGCTTCTGCTTGGCGCGGTGCTGGCGGAGCGGGCGAGCGCACTCGCGCGAGTGGCGACCGGCGAGGCCGAACAGCGTGCATTGCTGGCAGCGGCCCCCGACGCGGTACTCGCGACCAATCTCGAGGGCCAGATCACCTCGGCCAATCTCGCCGCGCAGCGGCTCTTCGGCGCCGCGGACGGCGAGCTCCTGGGAGCGGGTCTCGCGCAGTGGCTGCCGGACGTGGATCCGCAGGACCGCCTGGAGCGCCGGCGCCTCTCTGGGCGCCGCGCCGACGGCGGGACATTCTCTGCGGAAATTGCCTGCGTGCGCCTCGATCCGCCGGCGCGCGCCGGCTATCTATTGATCGCGCGGGACATGACCGAACATGACGACGCCCAGACGCAACTCCGCGAGCGCGATACGGCGCTCGCCCGGGCCATGCGCTTCGCGCTCGCCGGTGAGCTCGCCACCGCCCTCACGCACGAGCTCAATCAACCGATCACCGCACTCGTATCCTATCTACGAGCCGTCGAGATCCTGGCAGAGCCTCTCGAGATCCGGGACTTGCGCGTCCACGACGCGCTCCACAAGGCGACGCGCGAGGCGCTCCGAGCATCCGACATCCTCAAGCGCCTGCGCGATTTCTATCGCGGCGGAGCGCTAAATCGGGTCATGATCGAGATCCGCCCCCTGATCGCGGACGTGGTGTCCGCTTTCTCGGATCGGGCGGCTCGGCTTGGCGTGGAATTCGCGCAGAACATTCAGGTGGCTCACGAAGTATGCGTCGACAGGATTCAATTACAGATGGTGCTGCATAATTTATTGGCCAATGCGCTGGATGCGCTTGCGAACACTGCGCCGGGTGGTCGACGCGTGTGCATTACGGTCTCCATGGAAGGGGAACGACTGAGATTGACGGTCGAGGACACGGGGTGCGGCGTGCCGCCCGACATTCGCAGCCAGCTGTTCGAGCCGTTTGTCACCAACAAATTCGATGGCATGGGCTTAGGCCTCGCGATCTCACGCTCGCTGCTTCGAAGTCAGGGCGGCGAGCTGCGCCTGGATGCTTCGGCGAGTGGAGACCTCGGGGCCGGCGGCGCACGATTCGTGGTCGAGCTGCCTGTCGCACTCGCCCGGAGCGCGGCATGAACGATGCAACCGTATTCGTGATCGACGACGATGCATCCGTCCGCGATTCGATCAATCTCATCCTGTCCCTCAAGGGAGTGCGGACTCAGTCGTTCTCCTGCGCCGAGGACTTTCTCGAGGCCTATCGCCCGGAATGGCGCGGCTGTGTTCTCACCGACTTGCAGATGCCGAGAATGAGCGGGCTCGAGCTTCAACAGGCTCTGCGCGAGCGCAGCATCGGCTTGCCGGTCGTTGTGCTGACCGCGCATGGCGATGTGGCGACCACGCGGCTTGCCATGAAGGGCGGCGCGTACGATTTTCTAGAGAAGCCGATCAACGACGAGGTTCTCTTGGACGTCCTCAAGAACGCCATCCGCGAGGACACCCATCGGCACGCCACGGAACGCGCCGAGGACGCCCTGCGCTCCCGGCTCGCGCGATTGACGCCGCGTGAGCGCGAGGTGCTCGATCTGTTGGTCGAAGGGCTGTCGCAGCGGGAGATTGCGGCGCGGCTTGCCATCAGCCCCCGCACGGTCGAGGTCTACAAGGCGCGGATGATGGAAAAACTGCAATGCCGAAGCTTGGCTGAACTGATCCGCGTTGCGCTGTAGGGGATCAAATCGCGCCACACTTGTAACTCACGCCGATCGATGGCCCCTGCCAATCTCTCGCTCAGGCCAACCTGACAGGAGCGCTCATGACTACGATGAAGCAAAATGACCGCAAGGGCGAGCAGCCCCACATCCACACTCCGCCGATCGTGTCGCGGGAGGAGTGGGAAGCCGCGCGCCAAGAGATGCTCTTGAAAGAGAAGGCTCATACCCGGGCGAGAGATGCCCTGGCCGCCGAACGACGCCGCATGCCCTGGATGGCGGTCGAAAAGTCGTACGCATTCGAGGGGCCCCAGGGCAAGGTGAGCCTTCTCGACCTGTTCGAGGGCCGCCGTCAATTGATCGTGTATCGCGCCTTCTTTGAGCCGGGGGTCTTCGGCTGGCCGGAGCATGCCTGCCGCGGCTGTTCCTTGGGCGCCGATCAAGTCGCGCACCTCGCCCATCTGAACGCTCGCACGACCACGCTCGCCTATGCCTCGCGGGCAGGCCAGACGGACATCGCGCGTCTGAAGGCGGACATGGGCTGGCGCATGCCCTGGTACACCATCACGGACAGCTTCGATGCGGACTTCGGCGTCGATCAATGGCATGGCCACAACGTGTTCATCCACGACGGCGGCCGGATTTTCCGCACCTACTTCGTCAACGAGCGCGGCGACGAGGCGATGGGGTCCACCTGGAGCTACCTCGACATCACTGCGCTCGGCAGGCAGGAAAATTGGGAGGACTCGCCCGAGGGCTACCCGCAGACCCCGCCCTACAAGTGGTGGAACTGGCACGATAACTACGACGCCAAGTCCTCGCCCGATCCGAAGTGGGTCGAAGTGTCCGACGCGAAAGAGGCCACTTTTCGGCAGCCCCCCGCGGAGGGCTAATGATTCGATTGGAAGCGTCGGGCTTTCATTCGGTTGCCGCACAGCTTCATATCGCACCAGCGGCGGGAGTGGTTTTTGCTGTTGTCGAGGAACAGCCAGCGGCAGGTTGGGCTCCGGCACGCGTGTACGTGTTCTAAGGCGGCCGAGGTCAGAAGCTCCGCGGCGGACTTCGCCATCGCCCAGACGGGAAGCCGTAGGTCTGTCTCGAAACGGCCCCAGTCCCATAGCGCGCGCGGTGGCCCCGCGTCGGCGACGGATCGCTTCCAGACCAGCTCCTGGTGGGTTTGCGCCTCGACGAAGTGCCGCTCGAGACCTCGCAGGGCGTCGGGATCGGGCTTGCGGCCGTGGTCCGTGCTGGCATAGAAAACCGACGCCAGCGCCTCGCGCAGATCGCGCGCCCGCCGCAGCGCCTTGCGAGCGGTCGCGCCGCCGCCTGCCCTGCGCAGTCCGCCAATTTGCCTCGCATCGAGCACCCGAGATTGGCCCGCGAACGCCAGCAGATCGGCGTAGTCGAGCAGCAATTCGTTGGGGCCTGTCGCGACAAACCGGTTGTCGAGCGTATTCACGAAATCGAGCGCGGGGTGTCCGGCGAGGAGTTGAAAGGTTGCGGGCATCGTCCTACCAGCCTAACTGCCTAAATAGAGTTTACAGGTTAATTGGCAGCCGACGTATACTAACCCACAATGAGCGTTACGATGGTTACAAAAGCGCCGGCCGCTGGTCTTACAGTCCGCGAGCTGTTGGCGTTCGCGACAATATACTTGTTGTGGGGCGGCACGTTTCTCGCCATCCGCATCGCCGTGCTCGAGCTGCCCCCGCTGGCCACCGCGGGGCTGCGCTTTTTTGCGGCGGGTGCCTTGCTTTACGGCTTCATGCGCCTGCGCGGAAACCCCCGTCCCTCGCTGGTGGAGTGGCGGAATCTGGGCGCGGTCGGTGTGTTGATGTTCGTGCTGACCTATGGACCCCTCTTTTGGGCGGCGCGGTACGTGACCTCGAGCATGACGGCGGTGATCGAAGCGACGCTCCCCATCACCACGGTCGCTTTGGAAGTCCTGGTATTTCGCTCGCAGCCATTGCAGTGGCGCGTCGTCTTGGGAGTGGGCACGGGCTTTCTCGGTGTGCTGATGCTCCTCATCCACAATGGTGAACAGCATCTGGCCGTCGGTCCGAGTCTCGTCATTCTGGCTGCAGGCGTGGCGTGGTCGTTGGGCGCGGTGCTCTCCAAACGCCTGGCCTTGCCCGCATCGCGGCCCTTGAGCGCCGGCGCTCAGATGATGCTCGGTGGGCTCATATTGCTTGCCCTGGCCCAGCTGACGGGCGAGTTCCAGTCCTTCCCGAGCATATCCATCAAAGCGATGCTCGCCTTGCTGTATTTGGTGATCTTCGGCTCGCTGATCGCCTATACGGCTTATGTATGGCTGCTCGGCCGATTCTCTGCGACGCGCGTCTCGAGCCACGCCTATGTGAATCCGCTCGTCGCCGTGGCGCTCGGTCATTTTGCGGCGGGGGACGCCTTGACGCTGCGCTCGCTGCTCGCCTCGCTCATCATTGCCGCGAGCGTGCTGTTGATTCTTACTCGGAGCCCGAAAGTCTCTGACAGTCCTAATCGCCTTGCCGCAACAGCAGCTCTTCGTGATCAAACTCGCTGAGTAACTTGCGCATCACGTCATCGCTGATCTCGTTCCGGTCGCGCATGGCAATCACCGCCTCCCGTTCCGTATCGATCATGGACAAACGCAATCGCGCCAACGAGGAAGATGCACTGCCGGGCGCCACCGAGCGAAGTACGGCCAATTGACCCAATTCCGCGACCAGCCGAGGGTCGCCTCCGGCCGACTGTAATCGATCGAGTGCGGCGGCCCCGGCGCTTGCGCTCGCGCTTCTTGCCCGCGCCAGCTCTCTGATCCTCCTCATCGTCGCCCACAATGCCAAGCAGCCGGATGAGCGGCGATAAGGTGAATCCTTGGAGCACCAGAGTGACCAAGATGACGACGAAAGTAATGAAGATGACCTCGTTTCGGCCCGGCAGTGGGGATCCCGCGGACGCCACCAAAGGCAGGGACAGCGCAATGATCAGGGAGTCGCCGCCGCGGATCCCGGCCCAACCTGTAAAGAACAAGTGGCGCCATGGCGGATAGTGCGGCCGAGCGGATCCCGGCCGTCGATCGAGCCAACGAGGCAGATAGGCGCCTGGAAACACCAGCACCATACGGGTCACGATCATCGCCGCGGCGACGGCGAGCGAGACGCCGATGAGCTTGCCGAATGTTCCTGGCTCAAGTCCATGCACCACCTCCGGCAATTCCAGCCCGATGAATATGAAGATCAGTCCCTCGAGAATGAACGTGAGCATTTCCCACATCGCGGTGCCTTGAAGCCGGGTCTGTGCCGTGAGCACGCGCGGGCCCTTGCGCCCGAAGTACAGGCCCATCGCCACCACGGCGAGCACACCGGAACAACCGAGCGCGTTGGCCGGAATGAAGGCGATAAAGGGGCTCAGCAGCGAAACGGTATTCTCGACCACACTCGAGCGCGGCATACGCAGGCGCAACCAACCCACACACCAGCCTGTCGCGAGCCCGATCGCAATTCCACCGGCGCCGGTCAACACCAGTTCGGCACCGGCCCGGGGTATGGAGAAGGTGCCGGAAACGACCGCGGCGAGGGCGATCTGGTAGGCGACCAGTGCGGCTGCATCGTTCACAAGACTCTCGCCTTCGAGAATCACGAGCATGTCGCGAGGCAGCTTCAGTCGACGGGTGCTTGCAATCACGGCAACTGCGTCAGGCGGCGATACGATGGCACCCAACACGAAACAAACTGCCAGTGGAAGCTCAGGAAGCAGGGCATGCGTTGTCCGGGCGACGACGGCCATCGTCGCGAGCACGAGGGCGACCGCCAGGAGCGTGATGGCGCGCAGATTGCGCTTAAGATCGCGGAGCGACGTTCGGATGGACGCCCAAAAGAGGAGGGGAGGTATGAAAACGAGAAACACGGTGTCCGGATCGAGCACCAAGCGCGGCAGTCCGGGCATGAGCGCGACTCCCAAACCCCCCAGAACCAACAGCGTAGGCAAGGGAATGCCCGTGCGGTCCGCAAGTAAGCGCAAGCCCGCCACCACGGCGAATAACAAGAGTATGAGCGTCAGGGCCGACATGGCGACCCACTCGGTTCCGCGGTCACGGATTTTCCTCGGCGAGCGACGCTCGCGATCTTACCCTTCCACGACGAACGGGCGCACGTCCGGCGGTTCGTCCGGTTCCCATTTGGGATCACGAATGCCAGAATGGAACGCCCACTGGCCAGCGAGCGGAGACTGAATGAGCAGCGCGGATCCGACCGGGACCGTTGAGCGCGCGCTCGCGCACGCCGAGCGGCTGCTCCGCGTGGATCCTGCCCTGGCGGCCGAGCAGGCGGAAGAGATCCTCAAGGTCGCGCCGAATCACCCGCTGGCGACTTTGCTGTTGGCGAGCGCCCGACGCTGGAGCGCCGAGCCGGCGGCCGCACTCCAGTTGCTCGAGCCGCTCTGCATTCAGCAACCCAACTGGGCGGCCGCGCACTACGAGCGCGGCCTGGCCTTGGGCGATTTACGCGAGCCCACGGCGGCGCTCGCGGCCCTGCGGCGCGCCGTGCAATTGAAGCCGAACATGCCGGATGCCTGGCGCGCGATCGGGGATTATTTGACGGTGAGCGGCGACTTGGCGGGCGCCGATGCGGCGTACGCACAGCACATCAAGGCGTCGACCCAGGACCCGAAGCTGTTGGCGGCCGCCTCGGCCCTGGTCGAGGGCAGGATATCCCAGGCGGAAGCGGCTCTGCGGGCGCATCTGAAGCAATACCCGACCGATGTGGTGGCGATCCGGATGCTGGCGGAAGTCGCGGCGCGTCTCGGGCGCAACTGCGAGCGCAGAGACCTTGCTCGAGCGCTGCCTGGAGCTCGCGCCGAGTTTCGATCCGGCGCGTCACCAATATGCCATCGTGCTGCAACGGCAAAACAAGTCGGCGGCGGCGCTTGCGCAGCTCGACCGGCTGGAGAAGGCCGATCCCCGCAATTCCACTTATCAAAACCTCAAGGCCGTCGTGCTCGCGAAGATCGGCGAGTATCGCGAATCGATCAAGCTCTACGAAGAAGTGCTCGCCGCTCATCCCGAGCATGCGCGAATCTGGCTGAGCTACGGTCACGCGCTCGCGACCGCGGGTCGCGAGCAGGACAGCACCGCGGCCTACCGCAACAGCGTCCGGTTCGCGCCCGACTTGGGCGAGGCCTATTGGAGCCTCGCCAACTTGAAGACGTTTCGCTTCACGGCGGCTGAGAAGCAGGCCATGCAGGCGCAGCTCGCACGCGCCGACTTGAGCGAGGAGGCGCGCTGCCACTTCGATTTCGCGCTGGGCAAAGCACTCGAGGACGAGAGCAACTATGCGGAGTCCTTCGCGCACTATCAGCGCGCCAATCGACTGCGTCTGCAACACGTCAATTACGACGCGCGACGAGATGTCCGAGTTCGTCCGGCGGTCCAAGGAGCTGCTTACCGCCGAGTTCTTTGCCGCGCGCGAAGGATTCGGTATCGCCGCGCCTGATCCGATTTTCATCGTCGGTCTGCCACGGGCCGGATCCACCCTGATCGAGCAGATCTTGGCCAGCCATTCGCAAGTCGAAGGCACCATGGAACTGCCCGATCTGCTCATGATCGCGGGGACCTTGGCGGGGCGCAAACAGGCCTCCGACGCCGCACGCTATCCCGACGGTGCTGGGCGAGCTCAGCCTCGAGGCCTCGCAGGCGCTCGGCCTTCAGTACATGGAGCAGACTCGCATCCAGCGCAAGACGGCGAAACCCTTCTTCATCGACAAGATGCCCAACAATTTTCTGCACATCGGCCTGATTCGGCTCATCTTGCCCCATGCCAAGATCATCGATGCCCGCCGTCATCCCATGGCCTGCTGCTTCTCCGGATTCAAGCAGCAATTCGCCGAGGGCCATCGCTACAGCTACAGTCTCGAGGACCTTGGCCAGCTACTACCGCGAGTACGTCGATTTGATGGCCCATTTCGATCGGATCGCCCCGGGGAAGGTTCACCGGGTGATCTACGAGCGCATGGTCGAGGACACGGAAGCCGAGGTGCGTCGACTGCTCGCCTATTGCGGCCTCGAGTTCGAGAGCGAGTGCCTGCGCTTCTACGAGAATGACCGCCCGGTGCGTACGCCCGAGCGCCCAGCAGGTCAGGCAGCCGATCTACCGTGACGGAATGGAGCACTGGCGCAACTTCGAGCCCTGGCTTGGGCCGCTCAAGCTCGCCCTCGGGGACGCGATCGACCGCTACCCGCATTCAGCACGCTTCTAATTGGAGCGAATCTCCGCTACATTCGAGCGAGGGGGTTGGCATCCGATAAAAAATCAGGGGATGCTATAAATGACTCGAAGCCGTAAGCGAAAACTGGCTCGTCAACGAGCCAGATGGGCCGGCATGCCGCTCGCCTCCACGTTGCTGGCCGGGGGCATCGGCGCACGCCGCCGGAGGGACCGACCGACACCAACACGCTCGAGGAGGTGGTGGTGACGGCCCAAAAGCGCACCGAGGACCTGCAGAGGGTTCCGATCAGCATTCGAAGTGCTGAGTGCCGAGACGCTCGAGCAGCATCAGGTGAGCAATTTCGACGACTACGCCAAGTTGCTGCCGAGCGTGAGCTTTCAGTCTTTCGGGCCCGGCCAATCACAGCTCTACTTCAGAGGCATCGCGAGCGGCGAGGACGGCCTGCATGCCGGCTCGCTGCCGGCGACGGGCGTCTATGTCGACGAGATCCCGGTCACCACCATCGGCAACTACCCTGGACGTGCATGTCTATGACATCGCACGCGTCGAGGCGCTGGCGGGACCGCAGGGCACGCTCTACGGCGCGAGCTCGCTCTCGGGCACGTTGCGCATCATCACCAACAAGCCAGACCCGACTGCTTTTTCCGCCTCCTACGATGTCAAGGCCGACAAATACGGGAAAGGCAATGGCGGCGAGGAGATCGAGGGCTACGTCAACGTTCCGCTCACCGACCATATGGCGGTCCGATTGGTCGGGTTCTACGATCACCAGGGCGGCTACATCAACAACGTGGTCGGTGAGAACACCTATCAGCGCGGCGTGCCGGGCACTGCTCCCGGCGCTTTCACCGGACCCAACGATCCGCTGACCGTCAGCAACTTGACGTCTCGGGACGACGCTTCAACCCCGTCGATACCTACGGCGGCCGCGGCGCGCTGAAGATCGATCTCAACGACAACTGGTCGATACTGCCGGAAGTCCTATGGCAGAGCCAACGCGCAGACGGTAACTTCACGTACGATCCCAGCAAGGGGGATTTGAACGTCACGGATTTCATCGACGGGGTCAACGAGGACAAATGGTATCAGTCCGCCTTGACGGTCGAAGGCAAGGTCGCGAACTTCGATATCGTCTATTCCGGCGGATGGTTCGAGCGCAACGTACACAACGTGGTCGATTACGCGAACTACACGGTCGGCTACGATGCCTTGTCGCAGCAGCCGGGCGCCACCTATTCGGCGACCCGATATCAAGATTGTAAAACCGGTACTCCCTCGAACAATTGCAACGGCGCCGGCGGCCCCCTCACCGACCCGACCCAGTACGTGGACAACCACGACAAGTACACCAAGTTGAGCCAAGAGCTGCGCATCACCTCGCCGGCGGATTATCGTTTGCGCGGCACCGCGGGAGCCTTCTATCAGCGGCAGACCGACGACATCCGGGCCGCCTTCTCGGCGCACGATCTGCCTCAATACTATTCCGTCGACGGCCAGGTCGATACCGTCTATCTGACGCAGCAAACCCGCGTCGATCGAGATTACGCCGTCTTTACCGACATGACCTTCGACGTGACGAGTAACCTGAAGCTAAGCGCCGGCATCCGCTATTTCTGGGTGGAAAATACGCTGTTCGGCTTTTTCGGATTCAACAACGACGGCTACAGCAGCCACGGTGAGGCGCTGTGCAACCCGCCTGTCAGTGCGGCGACCATCATCCCGGGATACTGGCCCTGCGTAAACACCAATAAGGAGGTCGTGGAGAACGGCGAGACCCACAGGGTCAATGCTGACCTACCAGATCGATCCCGACCGCATGGTGTATGCCACCTACTCGACCGGCTTCCGTCCGGGCGGCAACAATCGCCTCCCGGGCGTCGCGCCCTACAATTCGGACCGGCTCACCAATATGGAGGTGGGGTGGAAGACGGCGTGGTTCGATCATCGGCTGCGCGCCAACGGCGCGCTGTTCTTCGAGCGCTGGGACGACATGCAGCTGTCGGTGTTCGGCTCCAACGGAATCACCAGCATCGTGAACGCCGCC
Source organism: uncultured Gammaproteobacteria bacterium (assembly GCA_963766915.1). Lineage (GTDB taxonomy): Bacteria > Pseudomonadota > Gammaproteobacteria > Steroidobacterales > Steroidobacteraceae > Bog-1198. The sequence continues at coordinate 212,296 of CAVYCL010000019.1, read as the reverse complement.
AACGCCTTCACCAAGGGCATCGAGTCGGATGTGAACTGGCTCGTGATCGACAACTTGACGCTGTCGGCGTCCGGAACCTACGTCGAAGCGAGAACCACGCAAAACTACTGCAATCTCGATCCCAACACCGAACAGGTAACGCATGACTGCGCCGATCCGGCGGCACCGTCCGGGACGGCCTTACCGGTCACACCGAGAATTAAAACCAACGCCACCGCTCGCTACACGTTCGACGTCGGCGACTACAAAAGCTTCGTGCAGGGCGTGGTCAATCACCAGAGCTCGAGCACGTCGGCGCTGCAGACCGACACAACAACCTGACCGGCAATCTGCCGCACTTCACGACGTTCGACCTATCGGCGGGACCGGCATGGGGAACTGGCATCTGGAAGCGTACATCGAGAATGTCTTCGACAAGCGCGGCGAGCTGGCCCGGGTCACGGAATGCACGTCCGCAGCGGTCTGCTACAGCGACTACCGTGTCTATGCCATCAAGCCGATGAACTTCGGAATCAAGTTCGGCCAGAAATTCTGACCCCTAGGGCGGGGCCGGGCTCGCCGCCGGCCCCTCCGTCGGCTGTTAGGCGGCGGGGGCGCTCTGCGTGATGGACTCCCGCCCGGCGAGGCGCGCCTCCGCGGGTTGGGCGTCCGCGGCGGCGTGAGCGGCCATTTCGCGCCACCAGGCCGCGGTCAGAAGCTCCGCGTGGCGCTCAAGAAATACCGGCTCTAACACCTTGGGAACGGCCAGGAACTGCAGCCATTGCTCGGGGAACACATCGTTCGGGCCGCACTGAAACCACGGCTCCGCACTGGCTTCTTCCTCTTCGCAGCGCGGCTGCGGCAAGTCGCGAAACACGCAGTCGGACACCAGGCATAGCTCGTCGTAATCGTAGAAAATCACCCGCCCGTGGCTGGTGACGCCGAAGTTCTTCAGCAACAGATCGCCGGGGAACACGTTGCTTGCGGCAAGATCGCGCAGCGCATCGCCGTAGTCGATGATCGCGGCCTCTGCGGCCGCGGGATCAGCCTCGCGCAGGAACAGATTGAGTGGCCGCAGCCGGCGCTCGATGTAGCAATGCTCGACGATGAGATGATCACCCTCGATTCGACAGCTCTCACTCGCCTCGCGCAACAGCTCGTCCGCCACTTCCTGCATGAAGCGCGTGCGCGGCAGACGCAGACGCTTGAACTCCTGGGCATCGACCAGACGCCCGGCGCGATCGTGTCGGAACACGAACTGGTAACGTTCCATGACGTCCGCGCGGCTGTTGGTCTTCGGCGCGCCGAAATGGTCGCGGATCACCTTGAACACGAGGTCGTGGGACGGCAGCGTGAACACGATCATCACCAAGCCCCGATCGCCTGGCGCGTGCACGAAGCTGTCGATCGAGGAGTCGAGATGGCGTTGCAGATTGAAGTAGCGCTCGCTCTTGCCCTGCTTGGCGCGGCCGAGGACGGTGTAGAGCTCGTCCACGGGCTTGCGCGGCATGAACGAGCGCAGCAAGGTGATGGCCGCACCGACCACCGGCAGGTCGACGTGGAAATAGGAGCGGGCGTAGCCGAACAAGGAGCCCACATCCGCCATCGACATCATCACCGCGTCGACCTTGACGCCGTCGCGCGAGTTGCTGAAGGCGACGACCAGGGGCGTGATGGAGCCGTCGGCGATGAGGCGGCCGACGATGAAGGCGTTCAAGCCGCGGTAGAACACAGGCTCGATCAATTCGATGGATTCTGGTGCCCGCTGGCGCCCGGTCGAGAAATACCGCCCGATCTCTGCGCTGATGCGGTGTACCGCGGCGTCCTGGTCGCGGATCGCCGCGCCGAACGGCAGGTCGGCGATGATCTCGCGCACCGCCGTCGGGAGTGAGGTGCCGACGCGGTACACGCGGATGGGCACGGCGCCCGAGGCGCGGCCCATGCTGGTGGCGGTGAACTCGACCTCCGGATTCACCCCCACGGTGCCGAACAGATCGCGGCACACCGAATTGAAGAACGTGCGGTAGAAGTCGCTGTCGGGCCGCCGGGCGACCAGCCCCTCGTAGGCCCGCTTGATGTCGATCCAGAGCGCGCTGTCGGTGGCTCGCGGCTCGAGCTGTTCGGCGAGGGCCTCGACGCAGCGCGTTACGCGCTGCTCGTAGAGCTCGATGCGTGCGACCGCATCCTGTTGCGCGGCGTGCCAGTCCTCCGCGAGAAAATTGAGCGCCGCGCGCCGAGTGATCCGCCCGAACTCGTCGTTATAGGCGCGGAACTGCTCGGCGATCGCGGCCGCGTGGTCCTTAGGCGACCACACGTTTCGGCTCAGGGGCTGGTGAGGCCCCGTGGAACTGCTCCTCCTCGGTGCTTCCCGCCATGGCGGCGACGGAGGTCTGACCGGCGGTGATGGCGGTCTGCACGGCGTCGAAATAGCCCGTGCCGACGAAGCCCTGGTGCTTGGTCGCGCGATAGCCGGCGTGCTCCTGCCCGAACTCGCGCTGCTGCATCTGCGAGTAGCCGAGCATGCCGTCCTCGCGGTAGGCGCTGGCGAGCTCGAACATGGACAGATTCAGAGCGTGCCAGCCGGCGAGCGTGATGAACTGGAAGCGGTAGCCCATCGCGGCCAGCTGCTCGCGCCAGCTCTTCATCGTCGACTGGTTCAATTTGGCTTGCCAGTTGAAGCTCGGCGAGCAGTTGTAGGCCAGCAGCTTGCCCGGAAACTTCGCGTGAATGGCGGCGGCGAACTCGCGCGCCTCGGCGAGATCCGGTTTCGAGGTCTCGCACCAGAGCAGATCCGAATAGGGCGCGTAGGCGAGGCCGCGCGCGATCGCCTGCTCGATGCCGTTGCGTACGTGGAAGAACCCCTCGCTCGAGCGCTCGCCGGTGAGGAACGGCTTGTCGCGCGGGTCGACATCGGTGAGCAGCAGATTGGCCGCATCGGCATCGGTGCGGGCGATGATGAGGGTGGGCACATCCATGACGTCGGCGGCGAGCCGCGCGGCGACGAGCTTGTTGATCGCCTCGCTGGTCGACACCAGCACCTTGCCGCCCAAATGGCCGCACTTCTTGGCGGAGGACAGCTGGTCCTCGAAATGCACGCCGGCCGCGCCGGCCTTGATCAATGCCTTGGTGAGCTCGAACGCGTTCAAGTTGCCGCCGAAGCCGGCCTCGGCATCGGCGATAATCGGCGCCATCCAGTCGGTGCCCGATTTGCCTTCCATGTGATGGATCTGGTCGGTCCGCAGGAGCGCGTTATTGATGCGCTCGACCACCTTCGGCACGGAGTCGACGGGATACAGGCTCTGGTCGGGATACATCTCGCCCGCCGAGTTCGCATCGCCCGCCACCTGCCAGCCGGACAGATAAATCGCCTTGAGACCGGCCTGCACGGCCTGCACCGCCTGGTTGCCGGTCATGCAGCCGAGCGCCCCGACGACGGGTTCGGTCTCGAGCAGGCGCCGGAACTTCTCGGCGCCTTGGCGCGCCAGCGAATATTCGATGCGCACCGTGCCGCGCAGCTTCGCCACATCCGCAGCGCTGTAAGGGCGCTCGATGGCGCCTCCGCGGGCGTTGCTGCCGCCGGCATTCGTGGTCTTCTGCTCGCTCATACAAATCTCCTGTCTCGATGAATTCGGGCTTGCCCCTGAGTTGCGGGCAGTTTAGATTGTGTAGACGGCATATTTACACAATAGAAATTTCACAATGTGAAATTCACAAGGCGAATTTGTGAATTTTGCATAATCGAGGGCGCCATGAGCGGTTTGATCCGGCAGGGGCACTTTCTGGGCGCGAAGCTGCGCGCCTTGCGCAAGCGCAATGGGCTCACGCTCGACGAGCTCTCGGCGCGCTGCGTGCAGATCGACGCGCAAAGCGCGCCGTCCGTTTCCTACCTGAGCATGGTGGAAACCGGCAAGCGCACGCCGTCGGCCGCGACCCTCGGCATGCTGGCGGGAATCTTCAGCAAGGATGCCCGCTGGTTTCTCGACGAGAACACGGACGTCGAGGCGGCGCTGCCGAATCGTGACCGCGGCGGCCTCGAGGCGATGCCGCTTGGAGCCCGCGTTCCTGTTCTCGCACGAGCTGCTGCAGAATGCGTTGCCCGAGCTCCTGTCGCAGACCGGCACCACGGGGCGGCAGTTCGCGCAGCTCCTCATCCGCGTGTGGCAAGAGACACGGCACAACAATTTTCCGGACATCGAGCGCGCCGCGGAGCAAGGCGGCAAGCGGCAGATGCCGCTCACGCTCGATGCCGTCATGGGTCTTTGCAAACATCACGGCCTCGAGATTCGCTGGTTCGACGGCGATGGCCGCAAGCCCGGCGGGGCGCTGGTGCGTTCGCGCTTCGAAGCGCCCGGCACGGTATTCGTCAACAAGCGCCTGCGCAATCAAGAAGAGCGCTTGAAATACGAGCTCGCGTTCTTCATCGGCCACAAGGTCCTGCACAACGGTGACGGCATGATCTCGCCGCACACCGCCGTGCACACGAGCGATGTCGACGCGGGAGCCTCGCCCGCAGGCATGGGAGCGCAAGACGTGCTGTTCGCCTGGCGCGATTTCGAGTGCAGCTTCTTTGCCGGTGCGCTGCTCTGTCCACGTATCCCGTTCCGCCGTTTCCTGGTCCGCGAGGCGCACAGCGTCTCGGCTTGCCAAAAGCTCGGCGTGACGCCTGCGCTCGTGATGCGGCGCATGACCGCGGTGTCCCCTTATCGGCATTGGCACTTCTTTGACGCCTACGCACCCGGGTATCTGCGCGCCGTGTACCGCGCCAACGGCATTCCGTTGCCGTGGGGAAATATGAGCCTGGTGTCCGACCCCTGCCCGAGCTGGGCCGTGTTTCGGTTGCTGCACCAGACGGCGGACGCGCAGTCGGCGAAGCCCAAGTCGCAGATCTCCGTCATGCAGGACGGCAAGCGGGCGCGCTTGTACTGCTGCCATTCATTGCTGACCCGCGATGCGCTCGATGAGCTGCACGTCCTATCGGTCGGTGTCGACCTCTTGCCCGCGCTCGACGCTCAAGGGTTCGACGGCGAGAGCGTAGTCGCTCAAGTGGGCGAGGCCTGCCGGCGCGGCGGCGACGGCAAGATTCCCGAGGAGGCAGCCTCGCGCATTCGCGCGGCATCGCAAGTGCTCAACATCGCCTGGATCGCCGATGCGCTGGATTCTCCCGCGAGCGTGATCTGCCCGCGCAGCGGCGCCTGCCCGCGGCAGCCGCGCTGCAGTGTGCAGCCGCACTAAAATGGAAGGGGGCGCCGGGCCCGCAGTGCGCGTGCCCGGAACCGCGACGGCGTTCACTGTTTTCGCGGCCTTTTCGCATGTTTTTGAGGCTTTCCCCGATCGTCACCATGTATACACTGATGAAAACACGAGGTGCCGGTCGGAAAGCGAAATGCGCGGTCACATCCTCATCGTCGATGACAATCCCATCGACTTGAAACTCAATTCCACGTTGCTCGACGTGAAAGGTTTCGAGGTCGAGGCGGCGGTCGATGCCGAGCAAGCGCAAGTGCTGTTGCGGCGAAGGGTGCCCGACTTGATCGTGGTCGACATCGCCTTGCCGGGTATGGACGGCCTCACCCTGACGCGCCTGATCAAGGGCGATGCGCGGCTCGCGCACGTGCCCGTGGTGGCTCTCACCGCGTTCGTCAAACGCAGCGACGAGGAGCAGGCTGCCGCGGCGGGATGCGAGCGCTACTTCACCAAACCCATCGACACCGAGTCGTTCGCCGAGGACATCGCCGCCACCCTGGCGGCCTGCCTCGCACGGCGTCGCGAGGAAATGCTTCGGGCTACCTAAGCCGTCGAAGGCGGCCGCACGGCCCCCGCGAGCTGCAGCGCTTCGTGCAGCGTCGGACACAGATTCTGCGCGCCGATCGCCTCGGTGATGTGATGCCTGTCCATGTCCGCGCGCAAATACGCATTTACCCGGCCGAAGATCACGTGCACGCCGTCGCGCTGCAGATCCTCGATGAGCACGCGCACCGAGCGTGCGGCGGAATAGTCGACATCGGTGATCGCGGAGGCGTCGACGACAAAGTAATTCAAGGGGCCCGGCGCGTGCGCCACGAGCCTTCGGACCTCATCGCAGAAACGCAGCTGGTTGGCATAAAAGAGGTCCGCACCGAAGCGGTAGACGATGAGCCCGGGCTCGGTGACGGCTCCCGGCGTGACGGGGCCGGGGACCCATCGGCCGGTCGCGTCGGGCTGATACATGAGGGTGTGGGGACGGTAACTGTGGCGCACGTGCCGGAACAGCGACAGCACGATCGCCAGCAGGATGCCCTGCTCGACGCCGACGGCTACCACCGTGGCGCCGGTGGCGAGGGCCAAGTAGAACTCGCCGGGTGACTCGACCCGCATGTCGCGGAGCGTGCGCACGTCGATCATGCCGATGGCGATGGTAAACACCACGGCGGCGAGCACGCAATGCGGCAGGTACTGGATCTGCGCGCTTCCCAGCACGAGCACCAGAAGCGTCGCGGCCGACATCACCAGCTGAGCGATCTGGCTGCGCGCGCCCACGCGCTCCGCCACCGCGGTCTGGGTGGGGCTGCCGTTGACCAGGAACGTGCCGCTCACGGCGGCGGCGGCGTTGGCGGCCGCGAGCCCCAAGATGTCCGCGTTGGTGTCGACCGGCTCGCCGTAGCGCACCGCGAAGCTGCGCGAAGTCGCGGCGCTTTGGGCCATGATGGTCACGAAGCACGACGCGGCCACCGGCGCGAGCGTGAGGGTCTCGTTCCAAGTTACTTTGGGCCATTGAATCGCCGGCAGGCCGCCGGCCAGCGGGCCGATGATCGCGATGCCGTGCGCGGCGAAATCGTAGGCCTCGCTCGCGGCGATGGCGGCGATGATGGCGGCAAGCGGCATCGGCCAATGGGGAAGGAAGCGCTTGCCCAGCAGGATGGCGGCGGTCACGGCTGCCGAGAGCGCGAGCGTCGCCGAGCCCGCGGCCGGCAACCCGCTGAACACCTGCCACAGGCGCACCAGAGAGTTTCTCGAAGTCTCCAGGACTCCCAGCATGTCGCCGAGCATGGCGATGGCGACCTGAGCGCCGACGCCCGCGAGAAATCCGCTGAGCACCGTGCGTGACAAAAAGTCCGCGAGAAATCCCAGCTTGAAAATGCGGGCCAGCAACAACATCGCCGCCGTGATCAGCGCGAGCGCTCCCGCGAGCGCCACGTAGTGCGGGCTCGAGGGCGAGGCGATCAGAGACACCGAGCTCGCGAGGATCGCGGCCGTGGCCGAGTCGGCCGCCACCACCAGGTGACGCGACGAACCGAAGAGGGCAAACGCCAGCGGCGGCAGCAGCAAGGTATACAGCCCGGTCACCACGGGCATGCCCGCGATGCGCGCATAGCCGAGCACCTGGGCGAGGTTGATGCAGGCCAGGTTCACGCCGGCGAGCGCGTCGCGCAGGGACCCGGCGCGGCTCAGCGGCCGCAGTCCCTCGCACAGCGGGAGGTGCAGGCGCCTCACGAGTCCCAGTCGATCTCGAGAGGGGCGCGCGCGGTGGGATCATATTGCATGACCTCGGCGTTCTCGAGGGAGCGACCGGTGAGCGCCAGGATGAATGCCCAGTGGCTGACCAGCAGCGTCGTCGCACTGTCCTTGCGCGCCGCCATCGCCGCGCGGAACGCATCGGCGCGCGCGACCGTTGATTCCAACGGTTCGAGCCCCGCATGCCACCATTGGCGCGGTAGATGGTCGAACGCGTGATGCGGGAACCGCTCGGCCAGAAGCTCGGGGGTGCTGCCCACGTCGCAGGCGAACGCGGTCCGCTCGCGCACCTCGTGCATAATGACCAGGGGCGCGGCGTGCGTGCGCAAGAACGGCTGCGCGGTTTGAATTGCGCGGGTGTAGGGCGAGACGATGATCCGGGTCAGCGGCGTGGCGGCCAGAGACGCTGCCGCTGCGCGCGCCTGCTCGACGCCGAACGGCGTCAACTCCGGGTCTTCTATTCCCGGATCCCTGCGCGTGCGGTCGAAGTGCAGGTTGAAAAAACTTTGCCCATGGCGGAGTAGGTACATGCGAAACCCTATGAACTCGAATGATGACGCGTCCGCCGATGCTGCGGCAGCCGATGCTGCGGCCGAGCCGCTGACGCCGTTCCACATCGCCCTTCAGGTGAGGGATATCGCCGAGGCCCGCGCCTTCTACAAGGATATCCTAGGATGCACGGAGGGCCGCAGCGATATCGCGTGGGTGGATTTCAATCTGTTCGGCCATCAACTCGTCTGTCACCTGAACCCGGCGCTCGGCGCAGAGGGCTCGCTCGCCAGTCATTTCAATCTGGTGGATGGCCACGGGGTGCCCGTGCCACATTGCGGCGTCGTGCTTCGACCGGCGCAATGGTCCGCGCTCGCCGATAGGCTGAGAGGTCTCGGGGTGCAGTTCGTCATCGAGCCGTGCACGCGGTTCAAGGGCCAGGTGGGAGAGCAATCGACGATGTTTTTCCGCGACCCGAGTGGCAATGCCCTCGAGTTCAAGGCGTTTCGCGACTTTCGACAGCTGTTCGCGACGGCCGGACACTCTGGGCACGCGGGGCCGGAGTGAGCCTCGAGCCGAGCCGGTAGCCGCGGCGTGGCGATCGCGCTTGAAAGCATTCCGCGCTTCACCGCGGACGACGCGCTCGAGGCCGCGCTCGCTCGCTACGGACTCTCGGGGAGCGCTCTGCCCTTGCCGAGCGAGCGCGACCAGAACTTCCTCATCGTCGACGCGCGAGGTGGCAAATTCGTCCTCAAGATCGCCAATCGTGACGATTCCGCGGAGCTGCTCGACTTCCAGCATCAGGGGATGCGGCGAGTGGCGGCCCGGGGCTGCGGCATCGAGGTGCCGCGGATCGTCCCCTCGCTTTCCGGGGCGGACGTCGAGGCGATCACGAGCCGCACGGGCACGGAGCACCGGCTGCGCGTGCTCACCTGGATCGACGGCACCGTGCTCGCCGAGCACACGCCGCGCGGCGCCCCGCTGCTCGAATCGATCGGCGCCTCGATGGCGCAGGTGGATCTCGCGCTCGGCGAGTTCGCGCATCCGGCCATGGAGCGGGTGCTGCAGTGGGACTTGCGCCACGCCGGAATCGCTCGCGCGCACGCGACGCTCCTCCCCGAACCGTGGCGCGAGCGCGTGCAGGCGGCATTCGAACGCTGGCAGCGGCTCGACTGGTCGAAGCTGCGTCGGGGCGTGATTCACGGCGATGCCAACGATCACAACGTGCTCTCGACAACCGACCGGATGACGGGCTTGCTCGATTTCGGCGACATGGTGCATTCGGCGATCGTCTGCGACCTGGCCATCGCTCTCGCGTACGCGATGCTCGGCGAACGCGATCCGCTCGCGGCGGCGGGCGCCGTGATTCGCGGCTACCACCGCCACAACCCGCTCACGGTTTCAGAACAGCTCGCACTCGATGGGCTGGTGCGCGCGCGATTGGCCGCGAGTCTTTGCTACGCCGCGCACAACAAGATTCGCGACCCCGACGACCCCTACCAGGTGGTGAGCGAGGCGGGCGTTCGAGCACTGTTCGAGCGGCTCGAGGCGTATCCGCGCGGCGCGGCGGAGGAAACGGTTCGGGTGGCGTGTGGGACGCCGCGCGCGTAGGGGCAGCGCCGCTCCGGGCGTGTGTCTTTAGTCGCCCGCCGAATCGCTGTCTTTGATCTCGCCGGTGGCGCTCTGTATGTAGTTCGGGAGACCCATCTTGTCGATGAGCCCGAGCTGTTCCTCGATGAAATCGATGTGCTCTTCCTCGCTCTTCTGGATATGCACGAGGATTTCGCGAGTGACGTAATCCTTGACCGACTCGCAGTGGGCGATTGCGGCCTGGTAGAGCGGATGCGCGGCCATTTCGCGCCGCAGGTCGCACTCGAGTACTTCGCGGACGTTCTCGCCGATGAACAGCTTGCCGAGATCCTGCAGATTCGGCAGACCCTCGAGAAACAAAATGCGCTTGACCAGGCGGTCGGCGTGCCGCATCTCGTCGATGGACTCGTCGTACTCGATCTTGCCGAGACGCTTCATGCCCCAGTTGTCGAGCATGCGGGCGTGCAGAAAATACTGATTGATCGAGGTGAGCTCGTTTTTGAGCCCCTGATTGAGAAAGTCCAAGACCTTGGCGTCACCTTTCACGGCGGATCCTCGTACGAGAGTTGAACCAGCGATTGTATGCCCGAAAGGGCCGCGCGGGATCGTTCACGGCGGCAGGGTGCCGCCGGGAGGGGTTCAAGCCGGAGCGAAAGAAGCGGGCGAGAAGCAGCTTGTCTGATCGCGTTGCGCGAGGCAGCCGGCCACGGTCGCACGCGCCTCGGGGACGCACTTGCCGCAGCAGGTGCCGAGGCCGGTCTTGCGGCTCAGCTCGGTAACCGAGGAGACTCCGCCGCTAACGGCGGACCGGATGTGCCGGTCGGAGATGGCTTTGCAGACGCATACGATCATGGGACCTATTGTGAACGCGAATGCGAATGATTGTCAATAAGATTGACTCGGGCGCCGCGGCTACGCTGCGCACGGGGGACACTCGAGGACCGGTCAAGTGCCTAATTTTATTGGTAATATACGTACATGAAGCTTTATTCTTGGAATGTGAACGGCATTCGGGCCGTCCATAAGAAGGGCTTGTTGCGGTCATTTCTGGACGCGCACCAGCCGGATATTCTCTGTCTGCAGGAGACGAAGGCGGAGCGCGGCCAAATCGAAATCGATTTGCCGCACTACCGGGAATACTGGAATTCGGCTGCCAAGAAGGGCTACTCCGGCACCGCCATATTCTCCCGACACGAGCCGCTGCAGGTGACCAACGGTTTTCCGCGCGCTTTCGCGCGCCGCTACCGGTTCGCGGATGAGCTCGAGCGCGACAGCGCCGATGAGGGACGGTTGATCACCGCCGAATTCGATAAATTCTACGTGGTCACGGTGTACACCCCGAACGCCAAGGACGATCTCAGCCGCCTGCGGTTGCGGCACGAGCACTGGGATCCGGCCTTTCTCGACTATTGCCGGCGGCTTGAGCGCAAGAAGCCGGTCATTTTCTGCGGCGATCTGAATGTCGCGCACACCGAGCACGACCTCGCGAACCCGAAGCCCAATCGGGGCAAGAAGGGCTTTACGACCGAGGAGCGCAAGGGATTTCAGAACTTCGTCGATGCCGGGTTCGTCGATACGTTCCGTCTGTTCAAGCAAGGCAACGGTCATTACTCGTGGTGGAGCAATTTCACCAACGCCCGGGCGCGCAACGTCGGCTGGCGCATCGATTACTTCCTCGTGTCCGCGGCGCTGCGCGGCAAAGTGGCGGCGGCCGACATCCATGCTGACGTGATGGGAAGCGATCATTGTCCAGTCAGTCTGCGATTAGCCTGATGCGGTGGCGCGGCCGATCGCTCGAGGCGGTGCTGTTCGATCTCGACGGCACCTTGCTGGACACGGCGGCGGACATCGCGGAGGCACTCAATCGAGCAATGGCCGAGCGCGGCTGGCCGCCGATTGATCCCAGCGAGGTACGGCGCATGATTGGCCGCGGTTCGCCCATGCTGATGGAGCGTGCGGCCGCGCTGCAAAGCCGCCCACTCGATGAAGCCGCAAAAGCGGCGCTGCTCGAGCGGTTCTTCCATCACTACGGGTTTCTCGAAGAATCCGGCGAGTTCAAGGCCAAGCCGTACGCGGGCGCCGCCGAGTGCCTGCGCACGCTGCACGAGGCGGGCTCGCGTATTGCCGTGGTCACCAACAAGCACGAGCGTTTCGCCACCGGGCTCCTCAAGGCGCTGGCGTTGAGCGACTGGGTGGATTACGTCGTCGGCGGGGATAGCTGTCCGCGCCGCAAGCCCGATCCCGCCCCGCTGCTATTCGCCTGCGAGCAACTCGGAGTCACCGCGGCGCGCGCCCTCATGGTCGGCGATTCGATCAACGACGTGCAGGCCGCGCGCGGCGCAGGGATTCCGGTGATCTGTGTGCCCTACGGCTACAACGAAGGCGAGGATCCGCGGCTGCTCCCCTGCGACGCCTTCGTCGAGAGCCTTGCGGATCTGCCCGGCTTGCTCGCGGCGGCGAAGCCGCCGTGAGATTCTCAGGCTAGCTCGGCCGGGGACGTGCGCCCCTGCGCATGATGCCGAACGCGAGCAGTGCCGAGCCCAACATCAGAAACAGACTCACGGCATTCAGTACCGGGCTCGCCCCCTCGCGCATGCGCCCATACATGGTGACGGTCAACGGGGCATCCGCCCCCACCAGCATGAGGGTGGTGTTGAAATCGGCGAACGACATGAGAAACGAGATGGCGGCGGAGCCGATGAGGGCCGGGCGCAGATAGGGCAGCACAATGGTCGAGAGCACCGCCGGCTTGCTCGCTCCCAGATTCAAGGCGGCCTCCTCGAGCGTGCGATCGAACCGGCGCAAGCGCGCGCTGATGGTGAGTGTGGCGATGGTCGCGATGTACGAGAACTGGCCGCACACCACCAGCGGCAGACCCGGTCGCAGGACGTCCCAATCGAGTCCGAAGGTGTCATCGACGAATTGCGCGACGCGGCTCGCAAACGCGAGGATCGAGATTCCGAGGATCACCCCCGGGATGACCAAGGGTGCGAGCATGAGAATGGAGAGCGCCTGCTTGCCGAAGAAGCGGCCGCGCTCGATGAGAAAGGCGTTCGAGGTGCCGATGAGCACCGCGAGCAGTGTGACCCAAGCCGCCACCACGCAGCTCGTCCAGATGCTGCCCAGGATCTCGCGGTCGCCGAACAGACCGACGCGGCCCTTTCCCGTATTGCCAAGGAACCAGTCGAGCGTGAAGCCGTGCCAGGGCGGCGCAGGATAGGGCGCGTCGTTGAAAGCGAATACCGCCACGACGATCAGCGGCAAGAACAGGAACGCGAAAAACGCGACCGCATACAGCGCCGTCGCGGCTCGCATCCAAGGAGGCCGAGGGAGCGAAGGGATCATGTCCGTCGCATCACATCGCCGAACCGCTGGCCCGCGAGCCTCAATCCCAGCATCACCAGCGCGGTCGATAGCGCGAGCAACAAAAACCCGAGCGCCGCGCCCTGTTCCCAGTTGAAGCGGGTGATGAACTGGTTATAGATCTGCTCGGTGAACCATTGCGAGCTCTTGCCGCCCAGCAGCATCGGGGTGAGGTAGTTGCCGAGCGTCAGCATGAATACCACGATGCAGCCCGCCGTGATTCCGGGCGCCGCGTGCGGTATCACGATGGTGCGCAACACGGTGAAGCCGCCGGCGCCGAGATCGTAGGCCGCCTCGATCAGGGCGTTGTCCAGGCTTTCCAGGCTCGACACGAGCGGAATGACCATGAAGAGGAGCGAGGTATAGACGAGGCCCACCATGATGGTCGCGTCGTGATAGAGGAGCTCGACGGGCGCATGCGGTGATGCCGAGCTTCACCAGCAGGGCCGGCAGCACGCCGGACTCGCGCAGTAGAATCATCCATCCGAGCGTGCGCACGGTCTCGCTCACCCAGAACGGAATCAGGCACAGCATGAAGAGGAGCGAGCTTGCACGTCCGCGCGCGAGCTTCGCGATGATCCAGGCGATCGGAAATGCCAGCACCAGCGTGAGAAAGGTGGCGATGACCGACATGACGGCGGTGCGCACGAACACATGCCAGTAGAGCGGCTCGACTGAAGAACGTCCGGTACTGGGCGAGACTCGCAACGTAGTGTCGCGGCCCCACGCGTTGCGCGGAACGAAGCACCGCGAGATCGACGTGCGGCAGGACGATCAGCGCACCGAGCCAGAGAAGCGCGGGCGCCAGCAGCAGGCCCGAGCTCAGCCGGCCGCGCCACTCGGGCTCGAGCGCCGTATCGCTAGCATCGTGGCCAGCCTCGCCCGGCCGCGCAGGAAAGCACACGGCGCGCTCGGGTCGAAGCTGAACAGCACCTTTTCCTGCCGGCTTCAAGATCCGAGAATCGGCCGGTCTGAGGCAGCGCGATGCGAAATTCACGCCGCGTGCGCGCCTCCTTCAGCAGCACCGCGGAGTTCGCGCCGTCGAACAGCAGGCTCTCCACCTCGCCCGCGTGCGCGGGTTGCCCCGCCGGCAAGTCCGCCGGAGTGCGCCCGAGGCTCGCGACTTCCGGCCGCACGAAGCCCTCGACCGCATCGCCGACGCGCACGCGTGCCCTCCGGCGCCGCGCGCACGGCCCAGCCATCCGCGTGGTCGAGCTCCACCGACGTGCCGGCATCCACGGCCGTGACGCGTCCCGACGATGCGATTGTTGGCGCCGACGAAGCCGGCCACGAACGGCGTCTGCGGCCGGTAGTACAGATCCTGCGGCGTGCCGAGCTGCTCGAAGCGCCCGCGGTTCATGACGCCGACGTGATCCGAGAGCACCAGCGCCTCGGACTGGTCGTGCGTGATGTACACGAACGTCGTGCCGAAGGCGGCCTGCAGCTGCTTGAGCTCGATCTTCATGTGCTCGCGCAGCTTCAAGTCGAGCGCGCCGAGCGGCTCGTCGAGCAGCAGCAGCGTCGGCTCGAGCACCAGGCTGCGCGCGATGGCGACGCGCTGGCGCTGGCCGCCCGAGAGCTCGTCGACGCGTCTTGTCCGCCGCGCCGCCGAGACCCACGCGCTCGAGCATGGCGTTGCTGCGCCGTACGCGTTCGGCGCGGGCCACGCCGCGGCGCGCGAGGCCGAACGCCACGTTCTCGCCCACCGACATCATGGGAAACAAGCGCGAGCTGCTGGAACACCATGTTGACCGGCCGGCGGTTCGGCGCGACGTCCCGCATGCTCGTGCCGCCGATCAAGATGTCGCCGCCGTCGGGGGCGATGAAGCCCGCGATCATCCGCAGGAGCGTGGTCTTGCCGCAGCCCGAAGGTCCCGAGAATGGAGAAGAAACTGCCGCGCTCGACGCTGAACGACAGCGAGTCGACCGCGATGTGATCCGCGAAGCGCTTGACGACGCGCGTCTGCGACCAGGTCCGGCGCGCTCAATTGGCGGCCTTGATGCGGTCGAGCACGCGGCCCTCGATCTCTTCGAGGCCCGGCGGAATCGCCGGATACCAGTGCATGTTCTTGAGCTGCGCTTCCGGGAAACGCCGCGCGGAACTGCGCCTTGAGGCGCGGATCCACGAACGGCGCGGTGCCCTTGGCGGCCGAGAAATTGCCGACCGACTTGATGACGCGTGCGGCGTTCTCCGGACGCATGGTGAAGTTGATCCAGGCGTAGGCGGCGGCGTCGTTGCGGCCGCGCGCCGGCAGCGCGAAGGTGTCGAGCCAGCCGAGCGCGCCCGAGCGCGGCACGATGTATTGGATGTCGGGATTCTCGCGATTCGAGCGTCCAGCCGCCCGTATCCCACATCGCCGCCGCCCAGACCTCGCCGGAGCGGATGCCGTTCAGCAGCTGATCCTTGTTGTCGTAGAAGAACTTGAAGTTGGCCTTGCAGGCGATCAGCGTCGTCGCCGACCTGCTCCATGAGCGCGCGTGTAAGCCTTGGTGATCGCCGTAGAGCGCGAACGGATCCTTGCCCATCGGCGAACGCGAATCGCCATCAGGATGGGCCGGCGCAGGCGGATCGAGGTCCTGCCCTTGAGGTCCGGCCGGCACAGATCGGTGTAGTCGGAGACCGTGGCGGCGTGCTTGGCGTTGACGACCAATCCGTCGGTTCCCCACAGATAAGGCAGCGCGTAGAGCTTGCCGTCGATGGTGGCGTTGCGCTTGACGATTTCGAGCAAGCGCCGGCTGAAACTCCTCGAGCTTGACCCTCTTCAAGTCGATCGGCTTGTAGATCTCGAAATCGCGCTGCACCGAGCTGATGCGATCCTGGGAAGGCTGGGCCAGGTCGTAGCCGGCGCCGCCGGTCGCGCGCAGCTTCGAGATCATCTCCTCGTTGTTGGAGAGCGTCACCTCGACCTCGATGCCGGTCTCCTTGGTGAAGGCGGCGATGAGGTCCGCGGGCACGTAGTCGGCCCAGGTGATGATCCGCAATTTCTGGCCTTGTGCCTGTGCTTGACCCCACGCGCACGCAAGCGCCAGGGCGATCCAAGAGATCAAGAATCGTCGCATCCTTCACCTCAGACGATTTGCGCGCAACGGGTCTGTCGCCCGCTCCAAAACCGTGACCAAACAAAACCGTGATTTAGGGTAGCACAACCCCGCGCGGGACGGCCGTGCTCCGCGCGGTGCAGCCGGGCGCCCGATCGCGGCCGCCGGTATGATGCGTTCCGGGAAAATGATCAAGGGGATGAGGATGAGACAGCTGTTGATCCTGGCCGTGGGGTTGGTAATCGGTGCGGCAGCGCCGACCGCATTCGCGAAGGCACCCGCGCCTGCGCCGGCGCGCCGAGCGGGCCCGGGCGCGGGAGATTTTCGAGCACATCGTGGGCATCGAAAGCTCGGTGGGCAAGGGCAACGTGCCGGCGGTCGCGAACTATCTGGCAGGGCTCTTCCTCGCGGGCGGTTTTCCCGCCGCCGACGTGCACGTCCTGCCATTGGGCGAGACCGCTTCGCTGGTCGTCCGGTATCGCGGCAGCGGCCGGGGAGGGCGCCCGATCGACCTCATCGCGCATATGGACGTGGTCACGGCAAACCGGGCGGACTGGCAACGCGACCCCTTCCGGCTCATCGAGGAGAACGGCTATTTCTTCGGCCGCGGCACCTCCGACGTGAAGCAGGAAGTCGCGCTTGATCACGACCACGGTGCTCGCGCTCAAGGCGCGCGGCTATGTGCCCACGCGTGATCTCATCGTCGCATTCAGCGGCGATGAGGAGACGGAAATGAAGACGGCGCAGGATCTCGTCACGACTCACCGCGATCTGGTCGACGCGGAGTTCGCGCTGAACGCCGACGGCGGGGGCGGGGTGCTGGCGGAGGGTACGGCCAAGCCGCAGATCTTCTACCTGCAGGGCGCGGAGAAAAGCTCCGTGAGCTACACCTTGACGACGCAAAACGCCGGCGGACACAGCTCCGTGCCCCGCCCCGACAACGCGATTTATGAGCTGGCCGATGCCCTCAAGGCCGTGCAGCGGCTCGAGTTCCCGGTGCAGTGGAACGACTGGACGCTCGGCGATTTCAAGGCGGCGGGTGCGCTCACGCCGGGTGCCTTGGGCGAAGCGATGGCGCGGTTCGCGGCGAACCCGAAGGACGCGGACGCAGCGGCAGAGATCTCCAAGAATCCGGCTTTCGTCGGCCGGCTGCGCACCACTTGCGTCGCGACTCGGCTGGCGGGCGGTCATGCCAACAACGCCCTGCCCCAATCGGCGGTCGCGACCGTCAATTGTCGGATCTTTCCCGGCACGTCGGCCGCGGACGTGCGGACGACCTTGCAGCAGGCGGTCGGCCCGGAGGTCGAGGTCCGGCAGGCGGAAGAGGCGATCGTCTCGGATGCATCGCCGCTGCGTCCCGACGTCGTCGCCGCCGTGACGCGTGCGGTCGATGCCGCCGATCCGGGCACTCGCGTCGTGCCGACGCAAGCCTCGTACGCAACCGACGGAGCGGTGTATCGGAGCGCGGGAATCCCGACCTATGGATGTGGCGGCGTATTCATCATGGACAGCGAGGATTTCGCGCACGGCCTGAACGAGCGCATCCGCGTCGGCGCCTTTTACGACGCATTGACCTACTGGTCGGTGCTGATCAAGAGTTTGGCAGGAGGTTAGAAATGCCCCCGCGGTGGGTTAGCCGGGCGGGTGTACGGGGTCGATCCAGTACACTTCCTCGACCCGCTCGGCCGCATCGATATTGAGATTCACCACCACCGATTCGTTGTCGCTGCGCACCAGCACGCATTCGAGCGGCGTGTCCTTGAGCGCGTTGATCTCCTGGTGGGGCACGTAGGGCGGCACGAAAATGAAATCGCCCGCCTGCGCCTCGGCGACGAACTCGAGGCGCTCGCCCCAGCGCATGCGCGCCGCGCCGCGCACCACGTAGATCACGCTTTCCAGCGCGCCGTGATGATGCGCGCCGGTCTTGGCGTTCGGGTGAATGAGCACCGTGCCCGCCCAGAGTTTCTTGGATCCGACGCGCCGGAAATCGATGGCGGCGGCGCGCAACATCCCCGGCGTTTGCGGCGTATTCGTGTCGAGACGGTCGCTCCTGATGACCCGAACGCCTTCGTTGCGCCAATCCGGCGGCACGCTAGCCATCGATTCTCCCTTTAAAAGGAATAGCCGCCGGAAATAATGAGCGCCTGCGGAGCGAAGCTGATGTGCGAGGTGCGGATGAAGCCGTCGGTGTCGCCGGTGAAGTGGGTCTTCACCTGCGACCAACCATAGGAAGCGTGCATGGCCCAGTGATCGTTGATCCGGTAGGTCACCCCGCCCGTCACGGCAGGGCCCACCGAGGCGGTCAAGGAGATCCTCGTCGGGCCGCCGCTCGCCGCATTGCCGGCCGCCGTGGAATCACGATCGTAGAATGTCGTGTAGTTGACGCCCACGCCGAGGTACGGGCGCAGCTTCGCCGTGCACGGGCAGGAAGTTGTACTCGAACAGCAACGTGGGCGAGATCCAGCGCGCGCTCGAGATGACCTGTCCGTTGTAAGGGCACCGAGCCGACCGTCGCCGGACCGCTGCCCTTGATTTTCGCGAGCGGCGGATACCCCAACGCAAGCTCGAGGGCGAAATTATCGGGGAAGTGATGCACGATTCCGACGTACAGCGTCTCGAGGTTCTCGGCGTTGAGATTGACTCCCGCGGGAACATACGGCCCGGTAATGTCGTCCGCGCTCGTGTGATAGAACACCGAATACAACCCCAGGCGCACATCGTTCGCCGGCTCATCCGCGAATGCCGTCGTGAAGCCCGCGAGCGACAGCAAAGTGATCATCTGCAAAGCGCTGAATTTGGTTATTTTCATTGTTTTGCCCTTTAAAACTGGCTGAAGAACGCGCGGGCGGCTGCTGTGCAGAACGGCGCGACGTTGCTGTGGTAATTCTCGATGACGGCCTCTTCCGCTTCGAGCGGCGTGAGCCCGCCGCCGGCCGGTGTCTGATAGTAGGCAAGCAGCGCCGCTTGGCTCGCTTGGAACGCGGTCTGCACCTCCGCGAATGGTCCTGACGGAGTCGCGCCGACGTCGAGCACGGTGACGAGGCCCGCGGGCAGTGTGCTCCAGTACGCAGCCATGGTTTCGGTGTCGATGCTGAAGTACACGGTCGGATCCTCATCACCGCCGCAGAGGAGCGTGGGCGACTCGGGCGCCCATGCCGTGCGCATGTCGTTCACCCAGAAGTCCTGGCGCAATCCGAATGTCGGTTCGACCGCGGCACGCGGCACGCCCAGCGTCGGAGTCGGCACCGCGCCGTCGGGATCCGCGAGCGGCATCCTCGGCGTAGGCCACGCGAAAATCGTTGTTGATGAGGTAAGGATTGCCGAAGCCCAGCTGGAAGATCGGCGTCTGCGCGCTCGCGGGAAGCGCGGGCGTCGGCGGCACCCCGAGGAGCGCGGTGAGCTCGGCCGACACCGGCCACGACCGGCGTCGTGCTGCTCGAACAGTGCCGTCTCCGGCAGCAGACCTTCTTGCGAAGATCGTGTCGATGGGCGTGTCGCTCGGCAGCAAGGTCTCGGCGTCGGGGTAGATCGAGGAAAAGAGCGGCATCGTTGTGCTGTCGACGTTGCCGTACGCGTGCTGATAGCTGTTGGCCAAGAGCGGGGCGAACTCGGTCGAGCCCAGATCGACGCCGCCGAAGAATATGACGTCGCCGAAGGCCTCGAGGGCGTAGGGGCCGGACATCGGCGCGGCGGCGGTCACCTTCTCGCCGGCCGCCTGCATGGCGCGCAGCGTCGCCATCGCGACGTGACCGCCCTCCGAATAGCCGGTGAGGAACAATACGCCGCTGTCGCTGCGTCGCCGAGGACATGGTGTTCGGCAGCGCGGTGCGCGCCGCGGCGAGGATGTCCATCATTTCGCCGGACTGCTGCTCGGCGTTCACGAACGGGTGATAGCCGAGGGTCGAAATGTCGTATCCCGCATAGTTGGGCGCCACCACGATGTAGCCCTGAGCGGCGAACATCGCGGCGATCAACGCGCCCTCGGTGTTCGATGGATTGGTGATGTCGGCGATGTTCAGCGCCTTGTTGGGGTTGGTGCCGTGCGCATACTCGACGATCGGGCGCGGGCCGGAGCAGGCGGGCGCCGCACCGGTCGGCACCATGAGCGCGCCGGAGGACTCGGTGGTCTCGCCGGCACCGCCGATGGTCCAGAACGTGATGTAGTAGAAGTCGACGCCGCAAGTGGGTGTGCCCGCGAGCTCGAGCAGTTGCGCGCCGCTACTCGTTGCGCTCGAGCTGCGCCGCGAACGTCGCGGCATTGACCGACGCGATGCGAAACGGCGGATCCAAAGCGAGGGTACCGTGCGCCGTCGAGGTGCTTGTGGAGCCGGTCTGAGAGCTCGAGCCGCCGCAAGCGCACAATGCCGACATCACCAGAGCCGCTGCGGACGCCTTTACAGATTTGAACATTCCCATCTCCATGCCGCCACGCGAGCGCCGCATTCGCCGCCGCGCGCGATCAGCCTATTGTTGTATTGAAGATACCAGCCCGTATTCGAGGGATTCTACGCCAGTCGCTTAAAAGAATCCTACGCTGAGCGGGAGATCTACTCCACGGCCGCGGCTGTTGCGTTCATGCTACGAGCCGACCGGCCAGCCAGGCGTGCACCTCGGAGACGATCGCAAGGGCGATGGCCTCGGGTATGACGGCACCGATGTCGATGCCGACGGGGCCGCGAAGTCGCGGCTGCAACTCTTCCGCCAGGGGTCCGATCTCCTCCGCAATGCGCCGCCGCCGCGCCGCCGGCCCGAGCAGCCCGATGTAGTCCGGCCGACCTGCGCGTGCGAGCGCGCGCAGGTACTCGACGTCCGAACTGAGGTGATGACTCATCACGACGGCCGCTTGGCACCGGCCGACGTCGATCACCTCGTTGAGTGCCCGCGGATCGACGTGCACAACCTCGGCGCCCGGAAATTGCCGCGCGTCCGCATAAGCAGGGCGGTGGTCCACCACCGTCACGCGCCAGCCCATCGCCCGCGCCGCGGATACGACGGGTCGCGCATCGGGACCGGCCCCGCACACGAGCAGATGCGGCGGCGGTGCGAGAAATTGCGCGAAGGCGCGCAGCCGCGTGGATCCGTGCTCTAAGTCGAGCTGCCGCGAGCATTGCTCGGCGAGCGCCTCTCGGGCCGCATCCTCGAGCAGCGGCGGCAGGTTCGACAGGCTGAACGTGCCGAGAGGCAGATCGGTCGCATCGTGCACGGCGACCAGGCAAGTCGGCTCGCCGGTGCTCAAGATCCGGCCCGCAGTCTCGAGCGCTTCGGCCGCCATGCCCCCCGCGCCGGCCGGCTCGATCAGCACGCGCATCGCGCCCTCGCAGCCCGCGCCGATACCAAAAAGGATATCGTCCGGGCCGCGCATGTCGTACTCGACGGCGCGGGTGCGCTCGTGCTGAATCACCTCTTGTGCATGCAGCTGCAGGTCGGCCTCGAGGCAGCCGCCGCTCAATAATCCGAGATAGCTGCCGTCAGCATAGATGAGCATTCGCGCGCCCGGCTTTCGATAGGTTGAGCCGGCGGTGGCGACCACCGTGGCGAGGGCGCCCGGCGAGCGAGTCTTCCAGCCGCTTTCGAGCAGCAGCTCGAGGCTCGTGTCGAGTCGCACGGGACTTCGATGGCGCGATATGAAAGAGGTCACTTAATTGCGGTCCAGGCTTCCAAATGTCCTACATCGGACTGTGCTGCGCATATCAGTGGCATGAAGGGGCATGAAACATACTGCGGCCTTGAGTTATACCGATACCACGATTATGTCGCATTGCTCGAGGATGGCCCATAGCATCTGGTTCGCGCGGGGAGCAGAGCTCTCGTGACGCTGCGTGATCGTATCGCCGGCATGCTGGATCGGCGATGGGCGCTGCTCGCCTTCTGTGCGTTACCGTGCGCCGCCCTGCTGATTGCCGACTTGATGGGCCGACACGATATGGAGAGTCGGACGACGGCGTTGCGCCGGGAGAATCTCGGCCTCGAGATCAAGCAGCTTGCCTCATCCATCGACCAGCAATCGTACGAGCTCCAGGCCGCGGTACGCGCCGTCGCGGAGAACGACGGTCTCGCCGACTGGGTACAAGAGAACTCCAAGGACCCCGTCAAAGAGCCGACGCCGCGCGTCGATGTCAACGGCGTCCGAGAACGGGGCATCGACGGCTTATTCGTCGTCGCGCCGAACCAAGTCGTGCGTTATGGCGCGGTGATCATCGATGGCCGGCTCGTCGATCGCGCGCCTGGGGCCGACGCGGTCAAGTACTTCGACTCCGTCATCGCCGGCGGCGCGGCGGCGGGCGGCGATGCCGAGGCACGCGTCGGGTTTGCAAATGATGAGTTCATTGCGGTCCAGCCCCTCATGGTGCGTGGTTCTGCCGCCCCCGTCGGTTGGCTGGTGGTGACGCGCACACTCTCGCCGTCGCTGCTCGCGCGGCTGCGAGAATCGGCGGGCGGCTTGCTGACCGCGAGCCCCATGCGCGAGACGCAGCGGCTGCCGGCGGAGGTGCGCTCCTGGCTCGGTGCGCGTCTTGGAAATACTTTTGGCCTGAGCAGCAAGGTGTTCGACGATCTGTCCGGATACGCCGTGCTGCGCGATACGTGGGGCCGCCCGGCCTGGGTATTTCGTCTCGATCCGGCCGCGGGCACGGTAGCGGCGCGCGCGACACCGAAGCCGGGCGTCCTCGGTGTGCCATCGGCGACGTTTCTGGTACTCGTCGCGCTGCTGGTCGGAACCGGCATCGTCCTCGCGCTGCGCCACTATTTCCGCAATCGACAGACGGTCGATTCCCGCTACAAGGCGCTCATCGATCAGACCAACGACGGCATCGTCATCGTCGATGCCGACGGTTATAAAATTCAGTATTGCAACCCCGCGTTCCTGAACAAGGTGGGATACACACACGATGAGGCCGCCGTGCTGGCCCTCGCGGATATCTTCTGCGACGGCGAGGCGACGCCGGAGAGCGTCCTCACACGACTGCAGCACGCCGACGGACAGCCGGCCCTCAACTTGCAGCTGCGTTGCAAGGGCGGAGCGCAGATCGACGTCGAAGTCCGCTGCAACCGCCTGGAAACCGACGGCCGCGAGGGTTTCGCATACGTCACCCACGACGTCTCGGTCCGGCGCAAGGCCGAGCAGCAGCTCATCGACAATCAGCAGCGGCTCGATCGGATGGCGCATCACGATCAACTGACGGGCCTGCCGAACCGGCATTATCTCGCCACCTTCCTGCCGCACGCCATCGAAGAGGCGCGCGTCGCGAACCAGATGCTCGGGGTCGTCTTCCTCGACCTCGACCGCTTCAAGCACATCAACGACACGCGCGGCCACGAGACCGGCGACAAGCTGCTGCAAGAAGTGGCGCTGCGTCTGAAGGCGTGCGTGCGCGAGAGCGACGTGGTCATCCGCATGGGCGGCGATGAATTCGTGGTCGTTTTCCAGAACGTCAAGTCGTACGACGAAGTCACGAGCGGCGCCAAGCGCATCAACGACAGCCTGAGCAAGCCGATCATCATCGATCAGCATGCGCTGCAGACCACGGGCAGCGTCGGCGTGAGCCTGTATCCGCGCGACGGCACGGACATGGGCGAGCTCCTCAAGCATTCCGACACGGCGATGTACCAGGCCAAGGATCGCGGCCGCAACAACGTGCAGATGTTCAGCCAGATCATGAATCGCAGGCTGAAGCAGCGCGTCGCCATGGAAGCGTCGCTCCGCGACGCCCTGCGGTTGAAGCAGCTCGACGTGCACTATCAGCCGTTCGTCAATCTTCTGACGCGCAAGGTGGTTGGTCTCGAGGCGCTCATTCGCTGGCGCCATCCGGTGCACGGGATGGTGCCGGCGGACCAATTCATTCCGATCGCCGAGGAGACCGGCCTGATCGTGCCGATGGGGAATTTCGTGCTGCATCGGACCTTCCAGACCATGAGCGCATGGCAGCGCCAAGGCGTGAAGCTCGTGCCGGTCTCGCTCAACGTCGCGCCCGCGCAGCTGCAGCGCGGCGACCTGCAGGCCACCATCTCGACCCTGCTCGCGACCCACGGCCTGCGCGCCGAGCTGCTGCAGCTGGAAATGACCGAGCGCGCGGTGTTCGATGCGAACCAGGCAAAATCAGGCGAGGCGCGGCAAGACACGATGGTTCGCCTGCGCGATCTCGGAATCAAGATCGCCATCGACGATTTCGGCACCGGCTATTCGAGCTTGAGCTATCTCAAGAACTGGCGTGTCGATGCGCTCAAAATCGACCGCAGTTTCGTGCGCGACCTGGTGACGGATTCGAGCGATCTGGCCATCGTCAGCGCCATCATCGCCATCGCCAGGCACTTGCGCATTCAGGTCATTGCCGAGGGTATCGAGGCGTATCAGCAGGCCGAGATCCTCAGAAAATTGGGCTGCACCATCGGGCAGGGATTTCTGTTCGCGCGGCCGATGCCGGCGGATCAATGCCTGGCGCTGCTCGGCAACAATGCCCAAGGTCCGGGCGAGGAAGAGGACATGCTCGCGGCGTTCGCGGCGGGGCGCGCCTGACGCTGCGCACGTCTCGCGGCGCGCGGTGTGCGCCGGATGCTAGAGTGCCAAGATGCAGCAAACCGGAACGCGTGCGCTGAGCGCACGGGAGCTCCTCGACGCCAATCGCCTCTATTACGACTCGCTCTGGTCCGGCGCACAGCTGGTCGAGCCCAAGCGCTTCAACACCTGGCCCCTGGTACAAGCGCTGCTGCCTCGCGGCGGTGAATGCCTCGAAGTCGCGCCGGGGCTGCGCCCCCGGTTGCCGCTCGAGGGGACGCAATTTGTCGACATGAGTGCCCCGGCGCTGGCCAAGCTGGCAGAGCGCGGCGCTTCGGTGGTCGCCGCACTGATCACCTCGTTGCCCTTTGCGGACTGCATCGTTCGATCTCGTCTGCGCGCTCGACATCGTCGAGCATGTCGACGACGACGCGGTGGCGCTCGAGGAGTTGTCGCGGGTCGCGAAACCCGGCGCCGCCGTGCTTCTGTCCGTGCCGCTGCATCCCGAGCGGTGGAACGCGTTCGACGATTTCGTGGGGCATCGGCGGCGCTACCGGCCGGAGCTGTTGACCGAAATCCTCGGCCGCCACGGTTTGACGATCGAGCGCAGCGCTGTGTACGGCATGCAACCGCGATCCTCGCGGCTGCTCGACCTGGGCATGTGGTTCTTCACCCACGAGCGCGAGCGCGCGCTCTGGTGGTACAACCGGGTGTTCATGCCGATCGGACTCATGTTCCAGAAAAAGCTCGCCTTCGGCGCGGGCCTCATCGCCGCGGGCGATGTCGATGAAATCCTGATGATCTGCCGCAAGGCGCCGGGCGGCGCTGTCAGCGAAGACTGACAGGCGTTCGCATCCTTTGTCCGGCCCGCGCTCGACCAGGATTGACCAAGAATAGGGCGGACCCCCGATTCCTATCTCGAAGGTACGCAGATCCAGTCATGCCATTGCCAGGCCAAGCGTCCGCAGGGGTCCTGCGCTTTCTGGGGCGCTACGTACGCAGGCGGTTCTTCAGCCACTTCATCGTGGTCGCCGCCATGCTGGCGGCGGTGCTGTGCAACGTCGGATCGCAGTACGCGGTCAAGCACCTGGTCGACGTGCTCAGCACGCATCAGCCGCCGCCGCCGGTGCTGTGGGGCGCGGTCGGCGATTTTGCTGGGGCTGGTGGCCGGCGACAACATCCTGTGGCGGGTTGCCGGATGGGCCTCGACCCACGCCTTCGTCGCCGTCGGCGGCGACATCCGCATGGAGCTGTTCGACCATCTGTCGGGTCACGGCACGCGCTACTTCGTCGACCAATTTCCCGGCGCGCTCGCCGGCCGCATCACGGCGGCCGCCAATGCGGCGTGGCTCATCGAGAGCTCGCTCACCTGGACCACGATTCCGCCGGGCGTCGCGGTGATCGCCAGCATTTTCGTGCTCGGCACGATCAACTGGCATTTGACGGCGGTGCTGCTCGCCGTGGTGAGCGTGCTCGGAGCCATCATCGCCTGGTGGGCATCGCGCGGGCGCGAGCTGCATCAGAACTTCGCCGGCCAGGCCGCGCACGTGAGCGGCGATCTCACCGACGTCGTGAGCAACATCGGCTTGGTGCGCGCGTTCGGCGCCACGCAGCGCGAGCAGCAGCGTCTCAGCGTGAAGATCCAGGACGAGATGCAGGCGCAGCGGCAGAGCCTGCGGTCGCTCGAGCGGCTGCGCCAGTTCCACGCCCTGGCGGTATTCTTCGTCACCGCCGGGTGTCCTGGTATGGTCGGTCGAGCTCTGGCGCCGCGGGCAGATATCGACGGGCGATGTGGTGCTCACCACCACGCTCGGGATTCACGGTGCTGCATGCATCGCGCGACTTCGCGATGGCGATGGTCGACATGGTGCAGCAATTCGCGAAGCTGCGCGAGGCGGTGCAGGTGCTCGGCCTGCCGCACGAGATGCAAGACGCGCCCGATGCCAAGCCGCTGGTCGTGACCGAAGGGGCGATCGATTTTCGCAACGTGAGCTTCAGCTATCCGAGCGGGCAGACGGTGCTCAAGGACTTCACGCTGCACGTGCCCGGCGGGCAGAAGGTCGGCCTGGTCGGCCGGTCGGGCGCCGGCAAGTCCACCATCGTCGCGCTGCTGCAGCGGCTCTACGACCCCGACGCGGGCGAGGTGCTCATCGACGGCCAGGTCATCGCGCACGTCACGCAGGAGAGCCTGCGCGGCTCGATCGCGGTCGTGCAGCAGGATATCTCGCTGTTTCATCGCTCGCTGCTCGAGAATCTGCGATACGGCCGGCCGGAGGCGAGCGATGAGGAGGTTTTCCGCGCGGTCGAGGCGGCGCGCTGCACCGAATTCATCGATCGGCTGCCGGACGGCTACGACACCCTCGTCGGCGAGCGCGGCATGAAGCTCTCCGGCGGCCAGCGCCAGCGACTGGCCATCGCGCGCGCTTTCTTGATGAACGCGCCGATCGTGCTGCTCGACGAGGCCACCTCGGCGCTCGACACCGAATCCGAGCAGTCCATTCAAGAGGCCCTGGCGCGACTGTTTCGCGGACGCACGGTGATCGCCATCGCCCACCGCCTGTCGACGCTCGATGCGTTCGACCGCATCGTGGTGATCGACCGCGGCCGCATCGTCGAGGACGGGCCGCCGCGCCGGCTGCTGCAGGCGAAGGGCGGTGTCTACAGCCGGATGTACGGGCGGCAGCTGCGCAGCCGAGCCGAGCCGGAGCACGTCCCATGAGACGGCTCGGCCGATGCGTGCGCTGGCTAGCTGCACGGCTCGACGGCGCTGGATGCGCTGCGGCGCTCTCGGCATGCGCCACCGGCGCGTGCGGGTCAGCGTCCGGGCACGGCGGTGCCGCCGGCGGAGCCTCGCCGCCCAGCGCCGATGGCGACGCCGCCCGCGGCCGCGGCCGCCGGATGCGCCGGCCGCGACAGGCGGCTCGCACGGAGCCCGCACTCGCCGCGACAACGCCGGCGCCGCGCCGCCGCCGCCGACGCGGTACGCTCCGGCGACGCAGCGGCGCAGACAAGATGCTGCCGCCCTGCACGCCGCGTCCATCGGGCGCAGCCGAAGCACCGCAAGCCGAAGCGAGGCCACGGCGCCGCCAGAATCCCGCGCCATCGGACCGCCGCCGCCGCGCCCCCGCGGACGCCGTGGTCGATGCGCAAGTCGGCGAGGTGGGCGCCTCGCTCGGCTCGATCCTCGGCAAGGACGTCACGAGTCCGAAGGGCGAGGATCTCGGACGGGTGGTCGATGTGCTGGCGGATGCCGAGGGCCGCGTGCGGGTCGCGATCATCGATTTCGGCGGCTTTCTCGGCGTGGGAACGCGGCGCATCGCCGTCGACTGGCCGCTGCTGCGCTTCGATCCGAATGCTCGACGACAAGCCGCTCATCCTGAGCGTGGATCGACAGAAGCTGCAGTCGGCGCCGGAATACAACTCCAACGAGCCGCGAGTGCTCATGCCGCCGGCCGCGGCCCGATGCTGCAGACGCCGGCCAAGCAAAGAAGTGAGCCGCCGACGCGCGGGCGGCAGGACGGCGGCGCCGGTTCGTTCGCACCGAGGCTGCGGCGAGCCGCGGACTCGACTGGTTCAACCTGTTCGTCGCCAACGTCCAAACCGGCTTCGGCCCCTTCATCGCGGTGTATCTCAGCGGGCAAAGCTGGACGCAGACCTCCATCGGCGTGGCGCTCTCCGTAGGCACCGTGAGCTCGATGGCGAGCCAGGTGCCCGCCGGCGCGTTGGTCGATGCGATCAGCAACAAGACGCGGGTGGCCGCGTTCAGCGTGCTCGTATTCACCGCGAGCGCGCTCATGTTCGCCATCTATCCCATCCCGCTGTTGGTGTACCTCGCCGAGGTCCTGCACGGCATCTCGAGCTGCACGCTCGGGCCGGCGATCGCGGCCATGAGCCTTGCGCTCGCGGGACGTTTCGGCATGGCGGTGCGCCTCGGACGCAACGCCCGCTACTGCGGCGGTGGGCAACGGCGTCGGCGCGGCGCTGATGGGCGCGTGCGGCCAGTACGTGTCCGAGCGCGGCGTGTTCTACCTGACGGCGGCGCTGACGCTGCCCGCGCTCGTGACGCTGCTGCCGCTGCGGCGCTTCTCGCAGGGCGCGCGGCGCCGCGCAAGCGGCAGGCGTCCGCACAGCCCAAGGCGCGGGTGCTCGAAGGTTCTGGCGGACCGGCGGCTGCTCATCTTCTGCGGCTGCGCGATGCTGTTCACCTTCGCGAATGCGCCGCTGCTCATGCTGATCAGCGGCACGCTCACGGCGCAGCGGCAGCAATCCGAGCCTGCTGATCGGCGCCTGCATCGTGCTGCCCCAGATCATCGTGGCGCTCGCCTCGCCGGCGGTCGGCCGGTTCGCCGATCGGTCATGGCCGCCGGCTGGTGCTGATCATCGGCTTTCTCATGCTGCCGCTGCGCGCGCTGGTCTTCTCGACCACGTCGAATTCCGACCCTGGTGATCGCGGTGCAGGTGCTCGACGGCATCGCGGGGGCCGGCTTCGGCATCATGGTGCCGCTCGTCGTGAGCGATGTCGCGGCGCGGTCGGGCCACTTCAATCTCTCGCTCGGCGCCGTCGGCTTCGCCATCGGCATCGGCAGCACGCTGAGCACCTCGGCGGCCGGCTGGGTCGCCGACCACTTCGGCATGCGGCACGCCTTCTACTTCCTCGCGTGCGTGGGCCTCGCCGCGGTGCTGTTCGCGGTGTTCGCCATGCCGGAGACTCGTCCCGAGCCGGAGGACGACGCGGCCGCTGCCGGCCGCGCCGCTAGTACCGCACCACCGCCACCACATCCCCCTCGCGGCGCGTGACGGTCACCGCGATGTTCTCGCCGTGACGATGCAGCAGCACGTCGGCCGAGCCCGAGCTCAGGCGCAGGTTGCGCAGGTGCACGTGATCGAGAAAATCCGGCAACATCGGCCGGTAGAATTTGATCTCGCCGGTGCGGTCGAGCAGCTCGAGCCCGAGCGAGGCCTGCAGCAGGCAAAGCGGTGCGGCGCTCGCCCACGCCTGCGGCGAGCAGGCGACCGGGTACTGTGTCGGGGCGTTGCGCGCGAGCCGCGCGAAGCCGCAGTACAGCTCGGGCAAGCGGCGCAGATCCATATAGGTTGCGGCATCGAACAGCGCCGTTGAACACTTGCGCGGCGGCCTGCTTCAGTCCGTAGCGCGCGAAGCCCATGGCAATCAGGCCGTTGTCGTGCGGCCAGACCGAGCCGTTGTGATACGACATCGGATTGTAGCGCGCCTCCGAGGCGGCGACCGTGCGGATGCCCCAGCCGCTGAACATCGACGGCTCCAAGAGCGTGCGCGCGACGCGCTGCGCGCGCTCGGCGGAGGCGATGCCGGTGAACAACACCTGGCCCGCGTTCGATGAGACGACGCGGCAAGGCTCCTTGTCGCCGTCGAGCGCGAGCGCATAGACCGAAAGCTCCTCGCACCAGAAGCGCTTCTCGAAATCCCGGCGCAGCTTCTCCGCCTGCGCCGCGAGCGCGGTCGGCGCGCTCGCTGTGGCCGAGCGCCTCCGCCATCGTGGCCGCGTGGCGCTTGGCGCCGTAGACGTAGGCTTGGACTTCGCACAGCGCGATCGGCCCCTGCGCCATGCGGCCGTCCTGATGGAAGATCGCGTCGTAGGAGTCCTTCCATCCCTGATTGGCGAGCCCCTCCTTGGTCTGCCGGTGGTATTCGACGAAGCCGTCGCCGTCGCGGTCGCCGTAGCGATCGATCCATTCGAGCGCCGCCTGCGCATTCGGCCACAGCGACCTGCACGGTCTCGAGGTCCCCGGTGCGCCGGAAATACTCGCCGAGCAGCAGCACGAACAGCGGCGTCGCATCGACGCTGCCGTAATAGCGGCCGAACGGCACCTCGCGCAGATTCGCCATTTCGCCGTGGCGCATCTCGTGCAAGATCTTGCCGGGCTCCGCATCGCGCTCAGGCTCGACCGACGTAGCCTGCGTGTAGGCGAGAAACTTGAGCACGCCCTTGGCGATCGCGGGATCGAGCCACAGGGTCATGAGCGCGGTGATGATGGCGTCGCGTCCGAAGGGAGTGGAGAACCAGGGGATTCCCGCATACGGATAGGGACCTTGCGGGGTGTCCGTGATCAGCATGTACAGATCGGACACCGAGCGGCGCACGATCTCGTTGAACACGGAATTCGATCCCTCGATGCTCGCGGCTCGCTGGCTCGACTCGCGCAGCGCCTGACGCGCGGCGCGCATGCGCCGGTAGAAGAGCCGTCCGCCCCACTCGCCTTCCGCTCGGTCGACCGCGCACCGGACGAAGATGCGGCGGGTCGCGCGCGGCTTGAGCAACAACTCGTACACCGCGCGCGCCGTGGTCAAGGTCTTGGGCGAGGGCGAAAAGGCGATATGGGTACTGCGCTCGATCCGGTCGAGGCCGGCGTAGGTGAGCGCGACGCCGTGATCGCTCTCGAGCGCGGCACGCGCCTGACCGCGCGCCGCGCGATGCTCGCCGCGCACCTCGAACAAGTCCGCGAAGTCGGACGCGAAACGGTAGGTCAAGCGCAGCTGCAGCGGCCGGTCGCTGAAATTGCGCACCAGGAGGCGCTCATAGCACGCGCCGCTCCAGACGAAGCGGATGCGGTTTACGTGTACGTTCTCGCGGCGGAGCGCGATCTTGCCGTCGACCAGCAGGTCCGGGTTGCTGAGATCGGCGGTGAACACCGCGTTGTCGTCCTGGGTCATCGAGCTCAGAAGCAGCGGCCGCGCCTCTTCGAGCAGCAGCTGAAATTGCGACAGCATTCGCGTGTCGCGGTAGTACAGCCCCTCCGAGTTGCCGGGCTCACCGCCCATGTCGCCGCGATGATCGAAGACCGCGAACATGTCGCCGTGCTTGAGCGTGCGGGTGCGGCGCTGTTGCAACGTGTCGCTGACCGCGATTGCGTACTGCATCGTCGGCATCTCATCGACGGTGTGCGAGGCCGGATTCGGATCCGCGTCATTCGTTCGAGTTTGTTTCATGGGGATGGCGATGCGTTGGAGCGGGTACGCCTATGTTCACGTAGCGCGCACTCCCTAGTCAAAGTGCCAGGCGTGTAAAATTTTCCATGTATCGCGTGCGCGAGCCTATATAGGAGTTCTCTGACAAGGATCAGTTCCAATTTGCAAGCCGACACCAGCCCCGCGGCCGGAATACGATACCCCGGGTTTTGTCACGAATTGGGGAACGCTGAATGAAAATCGCTCAACTCGCGCCGCTGATCGAGGCGGTGCCGCCGAAGCTCTATGGCGGCACGGAACGGGTCGTCGCCTATCTCACCGACGCATTGGTGGATCTCGGCCACGAGGTCACGCTGTTCGCATCCGGCGACAGCCTCACCAAGGGCAAGCTCGAACCCATGTGGCCCAAGTCGCTGCGTCTGGATCCCACGGTGAAGGATCAGTTCGTGCCCCTGTTCATGCAGCTCGAGACGGTGGCGCGCCGGGCGCATGAGTTCGACGTGATCCATGCGCATATCGACTACTTCGGATATCCGCTGCTGCGGCGGCTCAACGTGCCGAGTCTGACGACGCTGCACGGCCGGCTCGACTTGCCGGAGTTGCCGTCCCTGTACCAATTTTTCAGCGACGTTCCCGTGGTATCCATCTCGAACTCGCAGCGCGAGCCGTTGCCCCAAGCGAACTACGTGGCCACCGTGCTGCACGGCTTGCCCGAGGACCTGCTCGCCAAGGGAGCGGGGCAGGGCGGCTACCTCGCATTCCTGGGACGCATCTCCCCGGAGAAGGCACCGGATGCGGCGATCCGCATCGCGGCACAAGCCGGCATGCCGCTCAAGATCGCGGCCAAAGTCGATCGCGTGGACCAGGAATATTTCAAGACCACGATCGAGCCGCTCCTCAAGCTTGGGAATGTCGAGTTCATCGGCGAGATCCGCGAGGATCAGAAATCGGAATTTCTCGGCAACGCCGCGGCGCTGCTCTTCCCCATCGCCTGGCGGGAGCCTTTCGGACTGGTGATGATCGAATCGATGGCTTGCGGTACTCCGGTGATCGCATTCGAGAACGGATCGGTGCCCGAGGTGCTGGAGGACGGCGTCACCGGTTTCATCGTCCACAATGAGCAGGAGGCGGTCGCCGCGGTGGGCCGAGCGTTGGCCCTCGATCGCGATCGGATCCGCGCGGAATTCGACCGTCGTTTCACCGCCCGGCGAATGGCCCAGAATTACGTCTCGGTGTATTCGCGCCTGGCAAAGGCGTTTCGCCGGACCGCGGACGAGACCGGCAGGCAGGACAAATTCCAGGCTCATTCGCTGGTAACATGCGACGATGCTGCCATCCCGGCCAAACGAGACCTCGCCGCCGTCGCGGCCGCGCCTCGCGATCCCGGGTTGGGCGTTCTCCAATAGCTACGCGGCGCTTCCGCCGAGATTTTACGCGCGCCTCGACCCGGTCGCCGTCGCCGACCCCCGGCTGATCAAGTTCAACGGGGCCTTGGCGGCGGAGCTCGGCCTCGAATGGCGAGAGGAGACACCGCTCGCGGCAATTTTCTCGGGCAACGTCGTACCGGTCGGCGCGGATCCGATCGCGACGGCTTACGCGGGCCACCAGTTCGGGCAATTCGTTCCGCAGCTCGGCGACGGCCGGGCAATTCTCTTGGGTGAGGTGATAGGCCGGAACGGCGCTCGGCGCGACATCCAGCTGAAGGGCAGCGGGCGAACGCCCTTTTCGCGCAGTGGCGACGGCCGCGCAGCGCTCGGGCCGGTACTGCGTGAGTACCTGGTGAGCGAATCGATGCACTCGCTCGGGATTCCCACGACCCGGGCACTGGCCGCGGTGACGACGGGCGAGCCCGTGTTCCGCGGTGCTCGTTTGCCGGGCGCCGTTGTGACTCGGGTCGCGGCAAGTCACGTGAGAGTGGGCACGTTCGAATACTTCGCGGCGCGCGGCGATACCGAGGCGGTGCGCTGCCTGGCCGACTACGTGATCGATCGCCATTACCCCGAGCTCAAGTCCGCCGAGCGGCCCTATGTCGAGTTGCTGGCCGCCGTGACCCGCCGACAGGCAGAGCTCGTTGCCGGGTGGATGCGCGTCGGATTCATTCACGGCGTCATGAACACGGACAATACGGCGATTTCCGGAGAGACCATCGACTTCGGTCCCTGCGCTTTCATGGACGCCTACGATCCCGCCACCGTGTTCAGCTCCATCGACAGCCACGGCCGCTACGCCTATGGCAACCAGCCCGCGATGGCGCAGTGGAACATGGCGCGCTTCGCCGAGACGCTCTTGACGCTGATCGACGCGCGACACGCAGCGCGCGGTCGATCAGGCGACGCCGGCGGTCAACGCGTTCGGCGAGCATTTCGAAGCGTGCTGGACCGCCGGGCT
Organism: uncultured Gammaproteobacteria bacterium; assembly: GCA_963766915.1. GTDB lineage: Bacteria > Pseudomonadota > Gammaproteobacteria > Steroidobacterales > Steroidobacteraceae > Bog-1198. The sequence continues at coordinate 178,520 of CAVYCL010000019.1, read as the reverse complement.
GCGACGCAAGATCGGGCTCGTCACGAACGAAGCAGGGCGACGCCGCGCTCGTCGGTCGATTGCTCGATCTCATGCGGCGGGCAGGGGCCGACTTCACGCTCACCTTCAGGCGGCTCTGCGACGCGGCCGACGCCGGGCCAGATGCCGCAAGCGGAAGATATCCTCGGCGCCGCGCCGCCGATCGAGTTCGCGCAATGGATCGGCGAGTGGCGCTCGCGCCTCGCGCGCGACCCGCAGTCGCCGGCCGAGCGTGCGCGCGCGATGCGCAGCGCGAACCCGGCCTACATACCGCGCAATCATCGCGTCGAGGCGGCGATCGTCGCGGCCACGGAGCACGCCGATTTCGGGCCGTTCAATGAGATGCTTGAGGTATGGTCGCGGCCCTACGAGGAGCAATCCGGCCGCGAGGCCTATCGAGATCCGCCGTTGCCCGCGGAGCGTGTGCTGCAGACCTTCTGCGGCACTTGACGGCATTGAGCGTGGAACCCTCGCCTCGGCCGCTTCCCTGGTGGCAGTCACAGACCGCTCCGCCCGTGCTGCCGCGGCAAAGCTTGCCGGCGGCGACGGACGTGCTGGTCGTGGGAGGCGGATATACGGGCTTGTCGGCGGCTCGCGAAACGGCCGCGGCGGGACTCACCACCCACGTGCTGGAGGCGGGTGCCATCGGTACCGGCTGTTCGGGCCGCAACGGCGGCCAGATCGCCTACAGCCTCAAGCCTTCGTTCGCGAAGCTTAAGGTTCGTGCACGGTGCGCAGCGCGCCTTTGCGATCTGTCGCGAGGGATTCGAGGCGCTCGCGTATCTGCGAGCCCTGAGCCGCGAGATCGATTGCGATTGGCGCGACTCGGGATGTTTCTTCGGCGCGCATACTCCGCGACATTTCAAGCGCATGGCATTGGAGGCGCAAAATCAACCGACAGGCCTCGAGCAGCGCATCTCGGTAGTACCGAGAAACGAGCAGCATCAGGAGATCGACAGCGACTTCTATCATGGGGGCTGCGTGTACCACGATGATGCATCGGTCGATCCGATGAAGTTGTTGCTCGGTATTTTGGATCGCGCCCGCAACGCCGGAGCGGCGGTGCTCGACGGATGCGCGGCGCAGGCCATACGTCGCACGCGTGACGGATTCGAAGTCCTGACGTCCCAGGGCATGATCAAGGCGCGAAAGCTCTTGATCGCGACGAATGGCTATTCGGGCCCGCTCTCGCCCTGGCATCGCCGCCGGGTGATTCCCATCGGCAGCTATCAGATCGCGACCGAGCCATTGGGCAAGGAGCGGGTGCGGTCGCTGATTCCGCGCGGCCGCAATATCGTCGATTCGCGACGCGTGGTGGTGTATTTCCGACCGTCCCCGGACGGGGAGCGCCTGATTTTCGGCGGCCGGGCGGCGCTCGCGGAACGCGATCCGCTCGCCTGCGTCCCGCGGCTGCGCTCGATGCTGGCGCAGATACTTCCCCCGCTGCGTGAGGTCAGGCTCGAACACGCGTGGGTGGGCTGGGTCGCGTACACATTCGATACCATGCCGCACTTGGGGTGTAACGACGGCATTTTTTACTGCATGGGGTACTGTGGCCAGGGTGTGCCGCTCGCGCCCTATTTAGGGATGAAGATCGGCCGCCAGATCGCCGGATGCGCCCGAGTCCGATACGGCACTCGACGGACTCGCCTTTCCCACGCGACCTTATTACGCCGGCACGCCCTGGTTTCTCGCGCCGGCGGTGTGGGCGAACGGGACGCTCGATCGGATTGGTGTCTAGAGCTGAGAAGTCCCGGTCGGTCCAGACAGACCGACCGGGCGGTGAGCAGGACACGACTGCCTGCGCGCTGACGTTACATGGTGCGCGGGGTCGGCGAGTCGTAGCTCCTGGACACACCGTAGAACGTGTGCACGTCGGTAGCCCACGCCGGATCCGCCATGCTCGGCCAGTGATCCTTGTCGAATCCCGGCGCACTCTTGAGCTTTTCCTTGCTCACATTCAACGTGAAGCGCTTGTTGGCGGTATCGAGCTTGAGCGCCTGCCAGGGAACGGCGAACAAGCGATCACCCATCCCTAAAAAACCGCCAAAGGAGAGGACGGCGTATGCAATTTTGCCGCCGGTCATGTCGATCATGAACTCCTTGATGGCGCCCAAGTTCTCGCCGGCGCCGTTGTAGACGTCGTTGCCGAGCAGCGTGTCCGCGCCCATCAGCGAGGGCCCTGGCCCACCCCGGTAATCTTTGTACATGCCGTAGGTGTCTCGAGATACGTAGTTCGTCTGCATGGTTGCTCCTTAGGTTGCCACTGTGCGCACAGCATCGCCGAGACGGCAGCCCGAACCTGTCAGCGCCCCTGCCCATTACGCGGTGTGATGAGGCCGCCGTCTTTTCGTGGGACAGGCCCGACGGAACTTAAGAGAAATGCCCAACATCCGCGGAAACACCCATGTAAGGCGAATTCGGCTACGTCCGATAGCGTGCTGCGCTGCCGGAGTACAGGCGGTGTCCGAGCCTCATCGCCCGCTGCTGCAGCGTTTTCCGCCGACGCTTCACGGCACGGATGAGCGGCTGCGCTCCCGCGGGCCGTCGGGGTATCTGTTCTCTCAAGATCGCGAGATCGTGATCCTCGCCGAGGCAATCCGCCAACAGCGTCGCCTGCCGGTGACTCGTGTCGAACAGTTTCCGGCCGGAGGGGAGCAGCATTTCCAGTTGATTGGCGAAATATTTGGTCTGCTTGCGCCACTCGTGCAGTTTGTCATCCGTGCCTTCCCGCTTCGCCACGGCGAATGCGGATCGCGCCTTCTTGAAGGCGTGCTCCAGGCCCCGGGACTTCGACGCTCGCAGCCGGCTATCGGGTAGGGCAGCGGCTCGGCGCCGAATCCCACGCAGCACGCGTGCCGCTGCCAGCAAGTCGGCGGGCCGGAGTTGCCGTCGGGCAAGCCGGCGCCGCTCCTCGAAGAGCTTGCGCAAGCGAAGCGCGAATCCTCTGCCGTCGGCGCCCTTCTTCGGTTGTAGCCGCGCGAGCGTCTGCAGCAACACCTTGGCATCGCGACTCGGAGTCAGCGGGCGCGCGGCATCGCGAATCAGGGCATTGTCGCGACGGTACTGCACGACACCGATACATTCGCGAAGCATCCTGAGCGCGGCGCGGGCACGCTTGAGCTCCTTGCGGATGTCGTGGACGGCCCCATCGGAGCGGCTCCGCTTGCCCAGCCTCCCGAGGGTCTGATCGAGTTGCGCGACCAATACGCGACGGGCAATGCGTGTCGGGGTCTGAACGGTCGGACCCTTACGGCATATCGACGCTGACGTGCACGAGCCCTCCTTCGCCCCGCGAGGGTGCAGGCCAACCGATCACCCTAGGGGTAACGGCGACCGACGCAAATCCCAGCCTATCCTTCCATCCCGTCGGCGGCATCCTACACAACGCCGACGCGCGGCGCCTGCCTCGCATGCATCGCGCCGGCAATTGGATTCAAGGTATCCTCGTTCGATAACGGCCGCACCAGGGATAACGGAGAAATGAATCGGATATATAGACTCGCCGCAGCCGGACTCCTGTGGACGGTGCTGCTCGCGAGCGGCACTGGGCACGCGCGAAGCCGTGGATAAGCCCGCGATCGTCGTTTTCGCGGCTGCCTCTCTCACCAACGCGCTGCAGGATCTGGGCGATGCGTTCACCAAGCAGACGTCCATTCCGGTGAAGTTTTCGTTCGCAGCGAGCTCGGCGCTCGCTCGGCAGATCGAAAATGGGGCGCCGGCCGATGTGTTCTTCTCGGCCGATATCGACTGGATGGACTATCTGCAGAAACGCAATTTGATTCAGCCGGCTTCGCGCCACGACGTCGTCGGCAACCATCTGGTGCTGATCGCACCGAGCGACAGCACCATCGAACTCAAGATCAAGCCGCACTTTCCTTTGGCGACGGCGTTGGGCAACAAACGCCTGGCGACCGGGGATCCGGAGTCGGTTCCGGTGGGCCGCTATGCCCAAGCCGCTCTCACCAGTCTCGGGGTATGGGACGAAGTGGCGGATCGCATCATCCGCGCCGACAGCGTTCGCTCCGCGCTGGCGTTCGTCGACCGCGGCGAAGCCCCGCTCGGCATCGTGTACGAAACGGACGCGATGATCGACAAGCATGTGCGCGTGGTGGATATCTTTCCGCCCACCTCGCATGCGCCCATCGTCTATCCCATCGCGCTGACGGTGAGCGCCAAGCCGGAGGCGGCGAAATTCGCGGCCTACATCGAAAGTCCCGCCGCGGATGTGACCTTCAAGGCCTACGGTTTCGTCCGCCTGCGATGAGCCGCCGGGTCGTGGATAAAAGCTTGAGGGGTGCGTATGGCTGAGTCCGAGGACGAGCCCGAGGACGGTCAAGAATCGCAGGACGGGGAGGAGTCGAAAAAGGAAAAACCGCGAAGCAAGAAGCCTCTGCTCATCGTGGCCGCGGTGGTGGTGGTGGGCGCGATCATCGCATTCTTTTTCTGGTTCGCGCGGCGCAACGAGGCGCGCACCGACGATGCCTACACCGACGGCAACGTGGTCACCATGGCTCCGAAGATATCGGGGTACGTCGTAGCGCTGAATATCAACGACAACATGCGGGTGCGCCGCGGCGACCTGATGCTGCGGATCGACCCGCGAGATTATCTGGCCGCGCAACATCAAGCGCAGGCGGCCCTCGAGCTCGCGCAGGCGCAGCTGAAGTCGGCGCAGGACTCGCTTCGCATCGCCCGCGTGCAGTATCCGGCTCAACTCATTTCCGCTCGAGCCCAACAGCAGGCGGCCGCAGCGACGCTGGATCAGGCAGAGCGTCAATACCGGCGTCAGCACGAGGTTGATCGGCGCGCCACCACCCAGGAGAGTATCGACACCTCCACGAGCCAGCAGCTGAGCGCCGATGCGAACCTGAAGAGCGCCAAAGCCCAGGTCGCCGTCGCCGAATTGGTCCCCGAGCAAATCCGCCAGGCCTCCTCCGCCGTGGAAGAACGGCTGGCGCAGATCGCCCAAGCGCAGGCGCAGCTGGTGCAAGCCGATCTCAACGTCTCCTATACGGAGGTGCGCGCGCCGAGCGATGGGTTCGTCACCATGCGCAGCGTGCAGCTCGGCGACTACGTCACGGCGGGCTCGAACATGTTCCTCATCGTCACGCCGCAAGTGTGGGTCACCGCCAACTTCAAGGAGTCGCAGCTCGGCCGCATGCGTCCCGGAGACGCGGTCGACATCAAGGTCGATGCCTATTCGGGATACGCGCTGTCCGGTCACGTGCAGAGCATTCAATACGGAAGCGGCTCGCGCTTCTCGGCCTTCCCCGCCGAGAATGCCACCGGTAACTTCGTGAAAATCGTGCAGCGCGTCCCCGTCAAGATTGTGATCGACCGGGGACTCGATCCCAATCGTCCGCTGCCGCTGGGGTTGTCCGTAAGTCCGGTGGTGCACTTTCGTGAGTGACGGCAGCAGGGTGCAACAGGACTCGGATCACGGCAATTGGAAGCCGTCCGGCAACCCCTGGCTGATTGCGGTGGTCGTCACCATGGCCGCCTTCATGGAGCTTTTGGACACGACCATCGTCAATGTGTCGCTGCCGCACATCGCAGGGAATCTGTCCGCGAGCTACGACGAGGCGACCTGGACGCTTACCTCTTATCTTGTGGCCAACAGCATCGTACTGCCGATCTCGGCGTTCTTCGGACGTCTCATCGGCCGCAAGCGCTACTTCGTCATCTGCATCGCCGCGTTCACGGTGTGCTCGTTCCTCTGCGGCATCGCGACCAATCTCGGTGAGCTCGTGGTATTCCGGGTGCTGCAGGGATTTTTCGGCGGCGGGCTGCAGCCAAACCAGCAGTCGATCATTCTCGACACTTTTCCGCCCGCCCAGCGGAGCCGGGCCTTTGGCCTCACGGCCATTGCGACGGTGGTCGCGCCGGTGCTCGGACCCACGGTCGGAGGCTGGATCACCGACAATTACAGCTGGCGCTGGGTCTTCTTCATCAATATCCCGATCGGCGTGATCGCGACGTTCGCGGTCTTGAGTCTGGTTGAGGATCCGCCGTGGGCCAAAGCGAAGAAGCACGTGTCGACCGACTACGTCGGCATCGGGCTGATCGCGCTCACCTTTGCGGCCTTTCAAATCATGCTCGATCGTGGCGAGGACGATGACTGGTTCTCCTCTCCCTTCATCGGCTCATTGGCGGCCGTCGCGGCCGTCGGGGCGGCGACCGCCGTCGCCTGGCTGCTCTACGCGCGCAGGCCGGTCGTCGACCTGCGGGTTTTCAAGGACAGAAATTTCACCCTCGGCTGTATCGCGATCGGCAGCTTCGCGGTGCTTCTGTACGGCAGCGCGGTGCTGGTTCCGCAGCTCGCGCAGCAGCACTTGGGCTATACCGCGTTGCTCGCGGGCCTCGTCATGAGTCCGGGAGCGTTGTGCGTGATTTTTCTGATCCCGTTTCTGAACCTGATATTGCCGCGTGTGCAGACGCGCTTCGTGCTGACGTTCGGCTTCCTGGTGCTCGGTTGCTCGATGCTGTATTCGCGCACACTCGCGCCGGACATCGACTTCAGGCATCTCATGTTCATGCGCATCACCCAATCCCTCGGCATCGGCTTTTTATTTGTGCCTTTGAGCATTCTCGCCTACGGCACGTTGCCGCGCGATCTGCAGCAAGATGCCACCGCCTTGTTCACCATGTTTCGCAACGTCCTGGGCTCGGTGGGTATTTCCGTAACCACGGCGCTGGTGACTTCGCGCACCCAGGTGCATATGGCCTACCTCGGCTACCACACCTCGCACGCCAATCCGAACTTTCGCGACGCCTTGTCACAGCTGAGCCGGGCGATCCAGGGGTTCGGCGTCACGGCTTCCGTGGCCGCGCAGAAGGCTGTCGGGCAGGCGTACCAGACCCTGATCGCGCAAGCGTCCTACCTCGCTTACAAGGATGTCTTTCTCTATTGCGCACTGCTGGCCTTTGCATTTACGCCGCTCACCTTCTTGTTCTCGGGCGTGAAGAAGGGCGGCGGCCCGCCCGGAGCGCATTGATGCGCGTACGGAGCGGGATGCTGATTCTGATGGCGGCACTCTTGCCGGCGTGCAAGGTTGGCCCCAACTTCAAGCCGCCCGAGGAGCCGGTGCCCGATCACTACGCGGGCCTCAGCGCTCAGCCGCCGCAGCCCTCCCCGCAGCCCTCGAACGACTCGGCGGGCGCATCGTTCTGGTGGCGCGAGTTTCACGACCCCGAACTCGATGACCTCGTCGAGGCAGCGCGTCGCGGCAACCTCGACCTGAAGGATGCCTACGTGCGCATCGTCGAGGCCCGCATCCAGGTGCAGGCGGCTCGAGCCCAAGGACTGCCGAGCCTCGACGCATCGGTGTCGTATACGCGCGATCAGCTCGGGCTTGCCGGCATCCTGAAATCCCAGCACTTCGACACCGCTTCCGGGCCCGCTTCCTCCCCGGAGGCGCAGGCACTCATCTCCTCGCTCGAGAAGCCGGTGAACATCTATCAGCTGGGATTCGATGCCTCGTGGGAGCTCGATCTGTTCGGCAAGGTGAGCCGCTCGGTGGAAGCCGCCAACGCGCAGAGTCTCGCGGCCGTCGAATCGCGCAACGATCTGTTGGTGTCGCTCGAAGCCGAGGTCGTGCAGACCTATTTTCAACTGCGCGCGAGTCAGACTCTGCGGCAGATCACGCTGGATGAAATCGCGGCGCAACGCGAGATCGCCGAGTTGACGCAAAATCGGCACGAGCACGGTCTCGCGGGCGAGCCCGACGTGGACGCCGCGCGGGCACAGCTTGCGAGCCTGGAGGCGCAGCTTCCGCCCTACGAGCAGACCATCGCCGCCTCGCGTCACGCGCTCGCCGTGCTCATCGGACAAACGCCCGAGTCGCTCGATGCCCGCTTCGGCGAGCAGGGCGAGCTGCCGCCGTTGCCCGCGGACGTTCCGGTCGGCGTGCCCTCGGTACTCGCACGCCGACGGCCCGACATCCGAAACTCCGAGGCCGTGCTGCACGCCGCGACGGCCGAGATCGGGGTGTCTGTCGCGGGCCTGTTTCCCGACATATCGCTCGCCGGCAGCTACGGGTTACGCAATCTCACCACGGGTTATCTGTTCGACTGGGCGAGCCGTTTCTACAGTTTCGGCCCGACGGTATCGCTGCCGATCTTCCAGGGAGGCGCGCTGGTCGCGAACGTACGCTTATCGCGGGCACAGGCCACCGAGGCGGCGTTGAGCTATCGCAAGACGGTCCTCGGCGCGCTGCAAGAAGTCGAAGACGGACTGAGCGCGTTGGACCAGGATGCGCGGCGCATCGCGGCGCTCAAGCAGACGGTGGGCGCCGATCAGCGTGCGGTCGACGTCCAACTCGATGCCTACGGTCACGGGGTGATCTCCTACATCACGGTGCTGACGCTGCAGCTGCAGACCATACAGGCGCGTCAGCAGTTGGCCGAGGCCATGCTGACCCAGAGCACGGATCTCGTGAAGCTATACAAGGCGCTGGGTGGAGGCTGGCAGGATGCGTAAACAGGACGACGAGGTCATGCGAAGTTCCGTATCAAAAGGTCCCGGTCGTATGTTCTTCGTGCTGGACCTGTTGGGCGTCGCCGTGTTCGCGATCAGCGGTGCACTGGCGGCCATGCGCTTGGGACTCGACCTCTTTGGAGTCATCGTGTTAGCTGCGGTGACGGCGATCGGCGGCGGGACCCTTCGGGACGTGTTGACCGATCGTCATCCGGTGTTTTGGATCGCGGATCCCCGGTGTCTCTACGTGATCTTGGGGGCCGTCGCGGTCGCCGTGCTCGGGGCTTCCTTTTTATCCAGCGAACGTACGCCGTTTCTCATTGCCGATGCGCTCGGCCTCGGGCTGTTCGCGATATCGGGTGCGCAAACAATCGAGGAACGGAATCCTCCGTGGATCGTCACCATCCTCATGGGGACGATGACCGGCGTGGCCGGCGGGGTGGTCCGCGACATCCTGAGCGGCATCGTGCCCATGCTGTTACGGCGCGATATCTATGCGACTGCGGCGATCGCCGGGGTGTTTCTTTATTTACTGATGCAAAAACTGGGACTGCCGCGCGCCGTGGGCCTCGATCGCCGCCATGCTCTTCATCGTCGCGCTGCGTTTGGCGAGCGTCGCCTTCAATTGGCAACTGCCGGTATTCACCCTGCCGCCGCCCTGAAGCGGAGCGCCGCGGCGAGCCGAACAGGCTAGCTGTTCACCTGCCGCCGGCCGCCTGAGTCGGGCTCGGTCGCCCGCGACCCGTCGAGGATGACTTGCTCGAGCACCTCGAGGTATTCCAGGTAGCGGCGGCGCCCGAGGGGTGTGATCTTGCAAAGTGTTTGCGGACGGTGGTTATCGTGGCGCTTGGCGACCGTCACGAGCTTCGCCTCTTCCAGCACCTGCAAATGGCGATTCAAGTTGCCGTCCGTCAGCGCGCAACACTCCTTCAACTCGCTGAACGACAGCCCCTTGGGTTGGGTGATCAGCGAGGTGAGCAAACTGAGGCGGGCGCGCTCGTGAATCACCCGATCGAGCCCGTCGTAGGCAAAGCGGGGTCCGGACGCCGGCTTTGACTTACGCTTATTCATCGGAGCTCTCATAGCCGTACTGGAAGACGGCAGCGACCAGTAATTGTCCGATTCCGAACGGAATGCCCATGGTCCAGGGCAAGAGCGTCGGCGATCCTCCTTGCACGATCAAAGTGGTCAATCCGGAGATCAGGTACCAGACGCCGACCCCGAAAGTGAGGCGCGGCAAGAAGCGGCACGAGGCGAACACCCCGAGGCTGAAGAGCAGCTGCCACAGTCCCGGCAGCATCCATGCCGCTCGCGGCGCGGCGCCGACAACGACGACGGTCAAGAGCGTTCCAACCACGAGGGCCGGCAGAAACTGCTCGGCAGCCGCCAGAACCATCTCGGTCGCGAGCCCGGAGTGAACGCGCCGCGCTCGAAACATCGTCTGGATGGTCACCATCGTCAGAGACAAAACTGCGGTCGCGATCCACACCCAGGCGAACTCGCGAAAGTCGGTCTCATTTCGCAGCCAATGGGACTGGAGCGCCGCGACCAGGAGGGCAAGCACGCCGCTCGCGGCGACCGAGGCGGGGCCGTACCCGCGGAATTGAGTGTCGCGCGCCACCTGGCAGCGAATGTGCTTGATCTCGGCCAAGGCGCGGTGCAGTTCGCTCACGGCGGTTCCAGGTGCGTTTACTTTACGATACCAAGTATCCTAAAGGCATGAGCGCCAGTTGGAAAGCCTTCGCCGTGGGCTCGGCATTTTTTGCGGCCCTCACCGCCATTTTCGGCAAGATCGGCGTCAGCACGATGAGCTCCGATCTGGCGACGTTTCTGCGCACCATCGTGATTTTGACGGTAAGCGCCTGCATCGTGAGCGTGCGCGGCGAATGGCAGCGTCCGGGGGACATTTCGGCGCTGGGTGCGGCATCTCTCGGCCTTTCCGGGATTGCGACGGGATTGTCGTGGCTTTGCTACTACCGCGCGCTGCAATTGGCGCCCGCCTCGAAAGTCGCCCCCATCGATAAGCTGAGCGTGGTGTTCGTGGTGATTTTTGCGGCGCTCTTTCTGCAGGAGCGCCTGAGCTGGAAGATCGCCCTGGGTACGGCGCTGATCACCGCGGGCGCCATCATCATGGCCGCTTGAGACGGCCGATTGCGGCTCATTGTGCCTGTGCTGCTGCTTGCGCCGCTCGCCGCTCACGCGCAGGGCGGCCCTCCGTTCCTGACCAACGACCCGGGAACTCCCGGCGACGGCCATTGGGAAATCAACGTCGCGGCCGCGCCGACGCTGGCGCACGGCATCGATTCCTACCAGCTGCCGCAATTCGATTTCAATTACGGCGTCGGCGAGCGGGTGCAGCTCACTTACGAAGTTCCGTACGTGATCGCCTCGATGCCGGGAGAGCCCCATCACAGCGGTTGGAGCAATGCATTTCCGGGCGTCAAATGGCGCTTCCTCGATCAGGGGGAGAACGGTTGGCAGCTAGCGACGTTTCCCCAGGTCGAGACGGGCGCCACCGGGGTTGCACAGCAGCGGGGAATCGCCGGGCCGGGGCCGCGCTTCTTTCTGCCGGTCGAGGCGGCCCGGAAGATCGGAGCCATCGATATCGACATCGAGGGCGGCTATTACTTCCCGAAGCAGGGGCTGAAGGAGCGCATCATCGGCCTGGTCGCGGGTCATTCATTCGGCGAGGGACTCGAGCTCGATGCCGAGCTGTACGATGATCGCGCGACCGGCGCCGCGCCGCGCTACACGCTTCTCGATTTCGGCGGCCGATACAAGCTGGCCTCCGGGGTCAACGCGCTATTCATGGCGGGGCGCAGCGTGACGGGCGGCGGGGGAGGGGGCCCCACGTTCACCGGCTACTTCGGCATCCAGATTTTGCTGAAGGATTATGGCCGCTCGCTCGCCTCGGATTGATTCTCGACGACCAGCACTTCGAACGTACCCGGCAGAATCGGCGGCCGAGGCCGCGGATTTTCGGCGCTAGCAGGCGGCGTCGGCCCGAATTGTGCCGTCGGCAGATACAGCCGGTGCGTCGCCGCATCGAGTGCGACGGTGCGCGCGCCGCGGGCGGTGGCGAGCGTCTCGACAACGGCAAAATGCCGCCCATCGGCGCTCTCGTGCACAATCGTGAGCGTGCCTTCCCCGTTGGCGCTGTAGGCGTTTTCAAGCAGCGCATCGAATTCCACTCCATCGACGCCCTGACCGATCGGGAGACTCGCGATCGATTTGCCGAGGCGCGTGTCGGACACCACCAACACGGCGTTGCCGCATCCGGAGAAACTGCGGTGATTCTTCGCATCGAGCGCAAGACCGGTTGGCCGCACGCAGCCGGTCAACGGCCATACGGCCGTCACCTTCCGGCTCGCCAGATCGAGCGCCGCCAGCTCGTTCTTGTCTTCGATATTGACGTAGATGTGACCGGCGCCATCGCTCCGGGCAAACTCCGGCGCCCCGGGCAGGGCGATGGTAGCGATCACCTTGTCTTGGGCCGCATCGATGATGCTTGCGCTGTCGTCTTCGCCGTTGAGCGCGACAATCTCATGGAACTTTGGATCGTAGAGAATGGCGTCGGGGTGCGTACCGACCGGGATGCTGCCGAGCGGCTGCAGGGTAGCGATGTCGAAGACCTTCACCGCATTGGCACTGCCCGCGCTCGCGTAACCGCGGTGAAGATCCGCAGCGATGGCAATGCCATGCACGCCCGGCGTGTCGGGGATATTACCGACCGGCTCGCCCGTGCGGATATCGATCACCGCGACGTGACTTGCGCGGGAGAGATACAAGCGATGGGCGGCGGAGTCGACCGTGGGATAGTCCCAGCCCCCCTCGCCGCCGAGCGCCCACCGATCGACGAGGCGATGACCCGCCGCCGGCTCCCCGGCACTCGCGGCCGCGGCCGCCATCAGGCCGATCACCAACAGGCAATGCCGCGCCGCATGCCGCCGGCGATGGACCGTCGATATTTTTAATTTGCTCGCCATAACTTTGTAGTACAAAGTGTGAGGTTCAGGACAGCAGGAAAGACACGCTACACTAACATGCAGGCCTTGCACGCAGTCATCGTCATGCTGGGTTTTGCCAGCTTGCTCGCGGCCGCCGGCTATGTGGTGCTTGCCGTCATCGCCGTGCTGGCGTGGCAACTGCGGCGGCGCGCCGGCGCCGTGCTCGCCCCTCCGCCGGTGAGCGTGCTCAAACCGCTGTGCGGCGCAGAGCCCGGCCTGTACGAAAATCTGCGCTCGTTCTGCGATCAGGACTATCCGGAATTCGAGATCGTGTATGGCGCGCGCGAGGCGGACGATCCGGCATGCGAAGTGGCGCGGCGGTTGATCGCCGAACGTCCGGATCTACCCATGAGGCTCGTCGTCGATCCGCGGCTCTACGGAACCAACCGCAAGGTCAGCAATTTGATCAACATGCTAGGCTATGCGCGTCACGAAACCCTGGTGATGGCCGACAGCGATGCCTTCGTCGGGCGGGACTATCTAGGCGCCGTCACCGCGCCGCTGCGCGATGCCGGCGTGGGATTGGTCACTTGCCTGTACCGCGGAGTGCCGACGTCAGGCATATGGTCGCGGCTCGGAGCGATGTACGTCAATGAGTGGTATATACCCTCGGTTCTTCTCACGTGGCTGTTCGGCTACGAAGGCTACGTCTCCGGTCAAACGCTGTGCATGCGACGCTCCGTCCTGGAGGCGATCGGTGGATTCCATGTACTCGCGGATCAACTCGCCGAGGATTACCGGCTGGGAGAGCTGGTACGCGGATTGAATCTGCGGATCGTGTTGTCGCCATACCTGCTAAGCGGCGAGCATCACGAGCCCGATCTGTCTTCGATGACCCGTCACGAGCTGCGGTGGATGCGCACCATCCGGGTGCTGCGGCCGCGCAGCTTCCTCGGGATCTTCGCGACGTTCAGCCTGCCGCTCGCGCTCGTCGGCATGGTGTTCGCCTCGAGCTCCGCGGGTGTCTCGCTCGTCGCGTGGAGTTTGTTCGCCGTGATCCTGATCTCGCGCATCACGCTGCATTTCGTGCCTCGCATTCGCGGACAGCGCTCGATGCTGTCGGATGTTTGGCTGTTGCCCGTGCGCGATCTGTTGCTCTGCTGGGTCTGGTGCTGCAGCTTCTTCTCCTCGCGGGTCGACTGGCGCGGCAACGAGTTCGACGTGGACGCGGACGGCGTGATGCGTCGCCTCACCTGAAAACGCCGGCCTACGTGGGCGCGGCCGTGGGCGTGATTGTGCTCATCGGCGTCGCAGTTCACGCGGATTTCCCGGCGATGTTGCGGACCTTGAGCGCCGGCGGCCCGGCTGTGCTCTGGCTCATACCCTATCGTGCGGTATTCTTCGTGCTTTACTCCATGGGTTGGATGGCGATGCTCGAATCGAGCGGCTCGGCGCGGCAGATCGGCTTGCGATACGTGTTTTGGGCGACCACCGTACGCGACGCGGTCGACCGGCTGTTGCCCGTCGCGAGCGTCGGCGGCAGCCTCGTCGGCGTGCGGATCCTGCGTTGGCGGGGCGTCCCCGGCGCCACGGCCGGAGCCACCATCGTCGTGGAGATATTGCTCACATTGGTTGCGCTGTATGCCTTCACCGCCTCGGGCGTCCTGTTGCTCGCCGGCTATGGAGCGGAGGCCCATCAATACCATCGGGTGCTCCTCGTCTTCATGCTGAGCTTGCCGCTGCCCGCGGTCATGCTGGCGCTCTTTAAGAGCGGAGCGTTCCTCGAGCGCGTGCAGGCGCTCATCCATTCGTGGGTCGGCGAGGGCGCGATGTCGCGGGCGACGGAATGCCTCGACCGTGAAGTCCGGGCGTTGCTTCATCGGCGGAAGGTTCTGGTCTTCGCCGCGGCGCTGCAATTTCTCGCACTCGTGTCAGGCGCCTTCGAAATCTGGTTCGCCCTGTGGCTCTTCGATCATCCTGTGAGCGTGGGTGCGGCGCTCATGCTCGAAAGCATGACGCAGGCGATTCGTCACATCGCCTTCATCGTGCCGGCCGGTCTCGGCGTGCAGGAAGCGGGGCTCGTTGTGTTTGGCCACGTCGTCGGCATCAGCGGCGAGATGGCGCTCGCAGTCGGTATGGTCAAGCGAATCCGCGAGCTCGCGTGGGGCCTGCCGACGCTCATCAGCTGGCAGTGGGCCGAGGGCCGCCGGCTGCGCAGCGGCTCATCTCCATGAGTCTCGTCCTGCACCTTCCGGCCGGCATCGAGCGCAAGCTCGAGACGCTCTGGCGCGGCATGCCGGATACGGGCACCGGCCGAGTCGATTTCTCCGTGCCCGCGGGGGAGGCCGCGCTGGTCTCGGCACAGTCCGTGTCGTGGCGGGTATTCAAGAATCCGGCGACGATGTTCATCGGCGGCGTCGCCGCCGTCATCCTTGAACTGGCGGAGCCCCGTGTGCGCACCGGCGTATGGGAGCATTCGCGATTTCGCACAGATCCCGTCGGACGACTGCAGCGCACCGGCGCGGCGGCGATGACGACGGTGTACGCGCCGCGCAGCATTGCGACGCAGATGATCGAGCGCGTAGCGCGGATGCATGCAGCTATTTCGGGCGTCACGCCGTGCGGCGTGGCGTACACGGCGGCGGATCCGGTCCTGCTGACCTGGGTGCACGCGACGGCCTCCTATGGGTTCGTCACCGCTTACGCCGAATATGCGTGTGCCCTCGCCGAGCGCGAGATCGACGCATTTTTCGAAGAGGGTGTGCCGGCCGCGCACCTGTACGGCGCCCTCGATGCCCCACGATCGATGCGCGAGGTCGAGGCGCTGTTCGCCTCCATGCGAGACCGCCTGCGCGGTTCGGCCATCCTGTTTGAATTTCTCGATCTGCTGCGCTCGGCACCCCTGTTGCCGCGGTCCCTCGGCTGGATCCAAGGCCTGCTGATTCGCGCGGCGCTCGACATTGTCCCCGCCTGGGCGCGCCATCGCCTGGGCCTCGACGCGCGCGCGGGGCTGCGGCGGCTGGAACGAAGCCTGGTGAAATCGATTGCCGGCCTCGCGGACCGCATCGTGCTGCCGGGAAGCGCGCCTGCGCAATCGTGTGTGCGTCTGCACCTGCCGGTGACTTATCTTTACCGGCCGCGGGGTAGAGGAGAATAAAAATGACGAAGCGGCTCACCGGCGTGTCCATCGGGGTGGTGGTATTGGTGCTGGCCCTGCGGCTCGTCTATGCCGGGTGGGTGGAGCTGATGCCGGAAGAGGCGTACTACTGGAACTACGCGCAGCACCTGGACATCGGTTACCTCGATCATCCACCGATGGTCGCCTGGCTGATCGCCGCGGCAACCGCGGTGTTCGGCGATGTGGAGTTCGGTGTTCGCGCGGGGGCGTTGTGTTGCGCGGCCGTTGCGAGTTTCTTCTCGTACCGGTTGACGCGCGAGATGTTCGACGAGACCAGCGGCTGGGTCGCCGTGGCTCTCGCTCAGACACTGCCGTTTTTCTTCTTGACCGGCTTCTTGATGACGCCCGATGCGCCGCTCACGGCAGCCTGGTCCGGTACGCTGTATTTCTTGTATCGGGCGCTGATCGGAGCCCACGCGCGGGCATGGTGGGGAGTGGGCGTGTGTCTCGGGCTCGGTCTTTTGTCCAAGTACACGATCGTGCTGCTCGGATTCTCAGCGCTCATTTTCATGCTCATCGACTCGCGTTCGCGCCACTGGTTCAAGCGCATCGAGCCTTATGCCGCGGTGCTTCTCGCCGCGATGATTTTCTCGCCGGTGATTCTCTGGAATGCGCGCAACGATTTTGCATCGTTTGCATTCCAGACGTCGCATCGACTTGCCGATCGCCCGCAGTTCGCGCTATTCAAGCTCATAGGATCGGTGCTCGTGCTGTTGACGCCCACCGGCGTGATTGCGGTCGCCTGGTCATTGCTGCGGGAAGGCGCGGTGGCGGGCGACGCGCAGGCAACGCTCGAGGCGGAGCGACGTCGCGGCCGGCGCTTCATTCAAGTCGCGGTGTTTGCACCGCTCGCGGTATTCGCGCTCTTCAGCCTGCGTCACGAGGTCAAGCTCGACTGGACCGGCGCTCCGTGGATTGCCTCGCTGCCGGTGCTCGCGGCCGGCATCGTTGAGCCCGTGCAACGCATGGGCCGATGGATTGCCCGAGCCTGGGTGCCTACGGTGATCGTACTCGTGCTGCTTTACGGGGTCGGCTCTTTATGACTTGACGCTCGGCATTCCCGGGCTGGGGTACGGTCGACACGCGGAACTCGTGCCGGTCGGTTGGCGGGAGCTCGGCAACAATGTCGGTGACATTGCCGCGGACATCCGCCGCCGCACCGGCAACGACCCGCTCCTCGTCGGCATGGACCGCTACGCCATCGCAAGCGAGCTCGCCTTCTATGGGCCGGGTCGCGCCAAAGCGGTGGGACTCGCCACCAGCGGCCATCTATTTGGTCAGGTCGGGCTCATGTACGAGCGGTGGTTTCCCGTTGCGGCGCAACGCGGGCGGGATTTGCTGCTCATCGCCTGGGATCCTGCGGCGCTGTCGGACTCGGTGTTAGGCGAGCACGTCGAGCGTCTCGACCCGATTCAGCGCAGATTCCTGATGCGGGACGGGCAACCGATCCGGGCCTTCTACTACCGCTCGGCATACCGATTCCATTAACGATACGGTACCGTTGCGTTGCATTTACGGTAGGACTATCCTGAAGGCCTCATCTGCCATCGAAGGAGTGATCCCATGGCCATTAAGCAGAAGGGGGTTCTTGCCGCCCTTGCAGCGACCGCGCTCGCTTGCGCTCCGCTCGCACCTGCCGCCGCGGGTGGGCACGGCCACGGATATGGCCACGCCCATGGGGGCTGGGGCGCCGGCCGAGGCTTATTCGGGGCGGCTGCCGCACTCGTGACGTTGCCGTTCGCCCTGGCCGCAGCCGCCGTGTCGGCCGCAGCATCGGCGGTGCCCGATCCGGCGCCGTCGTATGGCTACGCACCCTCGTATGGTTACGCGCCTGCATATGCGCCGCCGCCCTACTATCCACCGGCCGCGGTCTATCGGGCGCCGCCGCCCGTCTACGCAGGCTATGCGCCGGCGTATGCCTATCCGCGCGCTTACCCGCATTACGCCGCGCCCCGTGCGTATTTCGGGCCAGGCTATCAGGGAGGTTACGGTCACGGTTACACTTACTCCGGTCGCTATGGTTACGCACAACGATAAGTAGGGATGCCGCGAAGGCCCGCCAACCCGCGCGCGCGTGGAGCCGTACGCAGCGGCCGGCCTTCGAAAGCCGATGCATTGCGGCTGCGGGAACACATTCTCGCGGTCGCCACGGAATTGTTTTTGGCCGAGGGCTACGGTTCGACCTCCATCGAGGCCGTCGCGGCGCGCGCGCGCATCTCCAAACGCACGCTGTACGATCGCTTCGAGGATAAGGCCGCCCTGTTCGCCGCCGCCGTACAGGAGATCATCGCGCACATCCGCCCGCCGCCCGAGGTACCGCTGATCGAAGGCGCCTCGCTGGCCGACATGTTGCGCCGTCTCGCGCAGTTCATCTTGAACGCGGCACTCGCACCCCAGGCCCTCGCCTTGTACCGGCTGATGCATGCGGAGGCGGGACGCTTCCCGCAGCTCGCGCGCGCTGTGGAGGGCGATGCCGGCAACCGCGAGGCCGTCACGCTCATCGGCAACCTGTTGGCCCGCGAGCTCCCCGGTTCGAAACTCCCGGCCGAGGATCGCGAGTTTGCCGCGGCTCAATTCATTTTCATGGTCATGACGATTCCTCGGCGCCGCGCCATCGGTTACGGCACCCCCATGACTGCGGCCGAGCTCGACACCTGGGCCGCCCGGGTGGTGCGGCTGTTTCTCGAGGGATACCGGGGCATGAAGCGGTGAACCGTGCCGCGATCCTGCGCCGCGCGATCACCGCGCTGTTCGCCGTCGCCTCGGCGGTGCTCCTGTGCTTGGGGGGCAGTCGCTCGGCGGAGGCGTGGGGAGATGAGGGCCACGAAGTCATCGGGCTGATCGCGGAGTCCTACCTCAAGCCCGCCGTTCGGGAGCGCGTGCTCGAGTTACTCCGCCAGGACGATACCGGGCTCGTCGAACGCGATCTGCCGCACGAAGCCACCTGGGCGGACAAATTCCGCGATTCAGATCGCGATACGAGCCAGCGCCGGTACCTGAGCACCCGCGACTGGCACTTCGTGGATCTCGAGATCGACGGCATGGACGTGACGAATGCTTGTTACGGCCGGCGTCCGCTTCCCGCGGGCGTGCCGGCCTCGGTCGGACCGGCCGAGGATTGCATCATCGACAAGATCGATCAATTCTACGTCGAGCTCAAGGATCCCCGGACACCCGAGCCGGAGCGGCGAGTGGCGCTGCAGTTCCTGCTACACTTGGTCGGCGATCTGCACCAACCGCTGCACGCAAGCGATGATCACGATCAGGGCGGAAATCGCAAATTCGTGAGCGGGCCGAACATCGCACCCAACAATCTGCATCATGACTGGGACACTGAATTCGTGGCGCGGCTGGGCGCGAGCGACACCGACATTGCGCGCTCGCTCATCGCCCGGATCAGCGCGGCCGACCGCGCCCGTTGGTCGAGCGGCACGCCTCTCGATTGGGCGCTCGACACCTATGCCGTCTCGAAAAAGCACACCTACGGACTGCTGCCTGCAGCGAGCGGCCGCTCGCGAACCCAACTTTCACAAGCCTACGTGGACGATGCAACGGCCGTGACGGCAGAACAGTTGAGCAAGGCCGGGGTGCGTCTCGCGTTCCTGCTCGATCGAGCGCTCGAGTGAGCGACGCGGCAGGCTATTGGCTCGGCCTCGACACCGGCGGCACGTTCACCGACGCGGTTCTGCTGGCCGACGGGCGCCGCGTCGTGGCGAGCGCGAAATCGCTCACCACCCCGTGGGACCTCGCCATCGGAATCGGCCGTGCGATGCGCGAGGTGCTCGAGCGTCTGCCCGCCGGTGCGCAGCGCTCGAATGTCAGCCTGGTCTCGGTATCGACGACGCTCGCGACCAACGCCGTGGTCGAGAATCGCTTCAGCCCCGTCTGCACGCTGCTCATCGGTTTCGATGACGCGATGGTCGAGCGATCCGGCATCGGGCGCCACGGCGGCCCCCTCGTGCGCGTGGCCGGCGGCCACGGCGCGACGGGTGAGGAGGGGACGCGGCTCGATGAAAACGCCGTCAAGGCCGCGGTCGCCGAGTTCGATATGCGCGTCGAGGCCTATGCCGTCGCGGCGAGCTTCTCGGTGCGTAATCCCGCGCACGAGTCGCGTGCCCGCCAGCTCATCCGCGGGCTCTCGCAACGGCCCGTGACGTGTGCGCACGAGCTGAGCTCGAAGCTCGACGCGCCGCGCCGCGCGCTGACCGCGGTGCTGAACGCACGCCTCACGGCCCGGATCCGGCACCTCATCGAGGCGCTGTCGCAAGTGCTCGTCGAGGAATCGATCGATGCGCCGCTCATGATCGTGAAGGGTGACGGCTCGCTGATGCGCGCGGACGTTGCACTCGACTATCCGGTGGAGACCATTCTGTCGGGTCCCGCCGCGAGCGTGGTCGGCGCCGGCTTTCTGACCGGGCAGAGCGATTTCGTGGTCTCGGACATGGGCGGCACCACCACGGACATTGCCGTGGTGTCGGGCGGACGGCCCGTGATCCGCTCGGAAGGCGCGCTCGTCGGAGGCTGGCGCACCATGGTTCAGGCGATCGACGTGCGCACCATCGGCTTGGGCGGTGACAGCGAGGTGGGCTTCGATCGGCAACTGAAGCTCAAGGTCGGTCCTCGCAAGGCGATGCCCCTGAGCTTGCTCGCGCATACCTTCCCAGAAACGCTCGAGGATCTGCGGGCACTCGCCGAGCTTGTGCATCTTCCCGAGTTCGCGACGCAGTTTGCCTTCCGCAACCCGGATCGCGAGGCGCCCGAGCACTTGCCGCCCCTCGAGCGCCGCATCTGGAAGGCACTCGATCTCAAACCCCGCCGGGCGTCGGTCGCGGTGCGTAACGCTTCCGGTCTCGAGGGCTTGCGCCGGCTGGCGGATGCCGGGCTGGTGACGCTCGCGGCGTTCACGCCGAGCGATGCGATGCACGTGCTCGACGTGCAGCGCGGCTGGTGCCGGGAGGCCGCCGAGTGCGGCGCCCGCATTCTCGCCATCGAGGAACGCAACGGGCGGGCCGCCGCGGCGAGCGTGCCGCCGCGCGAGCTTTGCGAGCGTACCTATGAGCTCGTCGTCCGCCGCAGTGCTCGCGCGTTACTCGAGGCGGCACTCGCGCACGACCCGGGCCTCGAGACCGCCACGGGGAGCTGGGGCCTGCTCGGCGAGCGGTTGCTCGATGCCGCCGTCGCGGGGCGGCCGCTGTCGCAGTGGATGCGAGCCACCCTCGGGCTCGCACGGCCGATCGTCGCGATCGGGGCGCCGGTGGAAGCTTATTACCCCGACGTCGCGCGCCGTCTCGGCGCCACGCTGTCCATTCCGCTGCATGCATCGGTCTGCAACGCGGTCGGCGCGGTGGCGGGCGTGGTCTCGCAAAGCGTCGAGATTCTGGTCAATCAAACGAGCTTCAACGTGTTTCGCGTGCATGATCCCGCCGGCAGCCAGGATTATCCCGACTCGAAGGCGGCGCTCGATCACGCCGAGCGCATCTCGCGCGCACTCGCGCTCGGCGCGGCACGTCGAGCGGGCGCAGCCGATCCGCACGTCGACACCTCGGTGATCGAACGCCGCGCTGAGTTGGCCCCGGGCTCGGCGTACCTGGCCGAGGCGATCGTCTGCTCGACGGCGGTCGGTCGGCCATTCGTGGGCCACGAGCGGACCGCGCATACCCTATAATCCGACGATGAAACCAGCCGACGAGACGCAGGGACGGCGCAGCAGACGCCGCACCGGAGGGCAGGAAACGAGTCACGCGGTCGTCGATCGCACGCGCGCCTACCGCCATTTGCGCAATCCCTTCGAGCCGATGAGAGTTTTCTCGGACGATCAAGTCGCCGCCATCCACGATGCGGCGCTGGTCATTCTCGAGACGCAGGGCATGAAAGTGCTCTCCGACGACGCCCTGGTGCGCTACGGTCAAGGCGGCGCGCAGGTCGACGAGGCCTCGCAAATCGTGCGGTTCGACCGCGGCCTCGTGGCTCGAGCGCTCGCGACCGCGCCGCATGACATCACGTTGCATGCCGTCGACCCCGAGCGGCACATGCCGCTGACGCCGGGATGCGTCGTCTTCTGCCCGACTTCGGGACCGCCGAACATCATGGACACCGCCCACGGGCGTCGCGCGGGCACGTTCGAGGACTTCTGCAACCTCATGAAGCTGTGCCAAAGCTTCGAGGTGATGCACGTGCTCGGCGGGGCGACCGAGCCGCAGGATCTGCCGGTGCAGGTGCGGCATCTGCACGTGACGCGCGCGCAACTCCTGCTCACCGACAAGATTCCGTTCATGTTCTCCCGCGGTCACGCGCAGGTCGCGGACAACTTCGAGCTCATCCGCATCGCGCACGGCATCTCGGCGGAAGAGTTTCGCTCGCGGCCGTACGTCTACACCATCATCAACACCAACTCGCCCCTGCAGCTCGACATTCCGATGGCGGACGGCATCATCGATTTCGCGCTTGCCGGTCAGCTGCTCATCATCACGCCCTTTACGCTCGCGGGCGCGATGGCGCCCGTTACCGTCGCGGGCGCGCTGACGCTGGCGCATGCCGAGTTTCTGGCCGGGCTCGTGCTCGCGCAAATCGTGCGGCCGGGCGCGCCGGTCGCCTACGGCAGCTTCACCTCGAACGTCGACATGAAGTCGGGGTCGCCGGCATTCGGTACCCCGGAATACGTGAAGGCGGCGTTCGGCGCCGGCCAGCTCGCGCGGTTTCTCGGCCTGCCGTGGCGCTCCTCGAATGCCACCGCCTCGAACGCACCCGACGAGCAGTCGGTGTACGAATCGCAGATGAGCTTGTGGGGCGCGCTGTTCGGCGGCTGCAACTTCGTGCTGCACGCGGCCGGATGGCTCGAGAGCGGGCTCACCACCTCGTACGAGAAGTTCATCCTCGACATCGAAATGCTGCAGATGTTCGCCGAGGTGTTTCAGCCGGTCGGCGCATCGACGGCGGATCTTGCCGTCGATGCGGTCGCCGAGGTGGGGCCGGGCGGACATTTCTTCGGTTGCGCCCACACCATGGAGCGTTACCGCGGCGCTTTTTATGCACCCTTGGTCTCCGACTGGCGCAACTACGGTAGCTGGGCGGACGACGGCGCCCAGACGGCGAGCCAACGGGCGAGCGGTATCTGGCAGTCGACCCTCAAGCGTTATGTCAACCCGCCGCGCGATCCGGCCGTCGTCGAAGCGCTCGACGCCTACGTCACGCGACGCACCGAGGAGGGCGGCGCGCCCCCCGTCACCTGATTTTAGACCCGTGCGCAGCCATCGGCTCCGGGATCACGTCGCGGATGGACACGTCACCGTCGCAATTTTGCAAGTTTAGGGAGGCCCGGCGCCTTAGCATGGCGTGCTGGATGGCAGGGCACCTGCGCCTGTAAGTTGCCGTGGCTACTCACAAAAATACGCTGGAGACCTGATGGCCGAGCCGACAGATGGCGAATTCGATCTGAACACGCTGAATGACGAGGAGCTCGTCGAGCAGGTTCATGACGATCTCTATAACGGCCTCAAGCCTGAGGTCGAAGAGGCGACAAATATTTTCTTGAAGCGCGGCTGGTCCGCGGAGCGCGTGCTCAACGATGCGCTGGTGGAAGGCATGCGCATCGTCGGCATCGATTTCCGCGACGGCATCCTGTTCGTGCCCGAGGTGTTGCTCGCCGCGAACTCGATGAAAGGCGGGATGGAGATCCTGCGACCGCTGCTCGCCGAGACAGGCGTCGAGCCCATCGGCAAAATCGTGATCGGCACGGTCAAGGGCGACATCCACGACATCGGCAAGAATCTCGTGTCGATGATGCTGGAGGGCGCCGGATTCGAGGTCATCGATCTCGGCATCAACAACCCGGTCGACAAATATCTCGCCGCGCTCGAGCAGCACAAGCCCGACATCCTGGGCATGTCCGCGCTCCTCACCACGACGATGCCCTACATGAAAGTCGTCATCGACACGTTGAAAGAGCGCGGCATGCGCAACGACTACATCGTGTTGGTGGGCGGCGCCCCGCTCAACGAAGAGTTCGGCAAAGCGGTCGGGGCGGACGCTTATTGCCGCGACGCTGCGGTCGCTGTGGAAACGGCGAAGGGTCTGCTGGCAAAGAAGCGCGCCGCCGCGGCGGCGCACTGAGCCCGGGGGGTCCGCCGTGGCGCAGAACGGCCAGGGCCTTCTGATCATCGCGTGCGGCGCGTTGGCTCACGAGATAACCGCGCTCAAGCGGGCGAATGCCTGGGAGCAGTTGGACGTGCGCTGTCTACCCGCGGATCTGCACAATCGACCGGAGCGCATCCCCGCAGCCGTGCGCGGCCTGATCCGCGGCTCGCGCTCGCAGTACCGCTCGATCTTCGTGGCCTATGCCGATTGCGGTACCGGCGGATTGCTCGATGCGGTACTTGCCGAAGAGGGCGTCGAGCGGATTCCCGGCGCTCATTGCTACGAGTTCTTCGCGACCAGTCCGGTGTTCACGGCGCTCGCGGAAGCCGAGATTGGAACGTTCTATCTCACTGATTTCCTGCTGCGGCATTTCGAGCGGCTGGTCATCCAGGGACTCGGTCTCGACAAGCACCCGGAGCTGTTCCCGACTTATTTCGGCAACTATCGAAAGCTCGTGTACCTGGCGCAGCGTCCGAGCGCGGACGCCATCGAGCGCGCAAGCGCCATTGCGGTGCGCATGGGCTTGAGTTTCGAATCGCGCGCAACCGGGTACGGCACGCTCGAGACCTCGCTCACCGCGGCGGTGAAGCGCGACGCAGCGCCGCGCGCTGATTTACAGAAGCCCGTGGAGGTATCGTAGTGGCCTCGCTGATCGTCATTTCTTGGCGTGACATTCCCGCTCAGGTCGTGGTCAAGCGCGGCCGCGAGACCGCCAAAGTGCAGCTCTCGCAGCGCTTTCAAGAAGCGGTCGACCGGGCCGCCATGCGTGCCGGCAAGGGCAGCTCGGATGCCTACCTCGCCGACTGGCAGCGCAATGCACGGCCGTGCGGCGAGGACTTGCAGGCGGAGGCCAATGCCGAAGCGGCGCGTCTCGAAGCGCAGTTCAGCGATGCCGATCTCGAGCGATTGATTCGCGCGAAGGGATTGGCCTCGCCCGCGACCGACGCCGCGCCCACACCGCCCGCCGGGTCGTCCTGATGTACGCCGTCAGATTGTGGTCCGTGCGTCATGCGCGGGGCTTGAATGCCTTCTATCGAGGCTTCGAGGGCGTCTTGAATCGCATGCACGGCCTGTTCGAGTTCTTGGGCTACGAGCGCATCGAGCGGCCGGTCGCCGCGGTCGAGCGGACGGTCAAGGGGTTTCTGTTCGATTGCCGCATGTGCGGACAGTGCGTGTTGAGCTCGACCGGAATGTCCTGCCCGATGAACTGTCCGAAGACCTTGCGCAACGGACCGTGTGGGGGCGTGCGCGACGACGGCACCTGCGAGGTCAAGCCCGACATGAAATGCGTCTGGGTCGAGGCCTATCGCGGCAGCGAGCGCATCCCCGGCGGCGTCGCCGCCATGACGAAGGTGCAGCACGCCGTCGATCAACGCCTCGCGGGCCGCTCCTCGTGGCTGCGCGTGGTGCGGGAACTGAATCCGAAGACACCTGCGGACGCCTCCCCGCCGCGCAAAACCGGTGCGGCGTGAGATTCGAGGACGAGCCGGTCCCCGGCTATCCGCTGCCGATCCTGCCGGGTCATACCTCGCCCGGACGATTCGAGCGCGTGCTGCGGGCCGGCGGCTTCGCGGTCACGACCGAGCTCGCGCCGCCGGATTCGGCGGATCCGGAAGAGGTCTACCAACGCGCGCGGGTGTTCGACGGCTACGTCGATGCGATCAATGCCACCGACGGGAGCGGCGCGAACTGTCACATGTCGAGTATCGCGGTCTGCGCGCTGCTCACGCGCGTGGGCTACGCGCCCATCATGCAAATCTCCTGCCGCGACAAGAACCGCATCGCCATCCAGGGCGACATCTTAGGCGGCGCCGCGATGGGGGTGTGCAACATGCTGTGCCTGACGGGCGACGGCGTACAAGCCGGCGATCACCCGCAGGCGAAGCCCGTCTTCGATCTCGACTGCGTGTCGCTCCTCGAGATTGCGCAGACGCTCCGCGATGACCATCATTTTCAAAGCGGCCGCAAAATCACTTTTGCGCCGCGGGTGTTCCTGGGGGCGGCGGAAAACCCCTCGGCGCTGCCGCATGCCTGGCGCGCGCAACGCCTCGCGAAGAAGGTCGCCGCGGGTGCGCAGTTCATTCAGACGCAGTATTGCTACGACTTGCCGCTGCTCGCGGCGTTCATGGAGCAAATCGAGGCGCTCGGCCTTCTCGAGAAGGTATTCGTTCTCGCCGGCGTCGGCCCGCTGCGGTCGGCAAAGACGGCCGAGTGGATGCGCAAGAACGTGGCTGGCATGCATGTGCCGGACGCCCTCATCGCGCGTCTCGCGGGCGCCAAGGACCAGGCGCGCGAAGGGCGCAATATCTGCATCGAGCTGATCCAGGCGATCCGCGAGATGCGCGGCATCAGCGGCGTGCACATCATGGCCTACCGGCAGGAAGAATCCGTCGCCGAGATCGTCGAGCGTTCCGGTATCCTCGCAGGCCGCTCTCCTTGGTACCCGGGCCGCGACGAGGCCTCCATCGCTTCTCAAAGGAACGCATCATGACCGATACGGTTATCAGTTCGGCCACCAAGGAAGTCGTCATCGGCTTCAACCGGCCTTTTGTCATCATCGGCGAGCGCATCAACCCGACGGGACGCAAGATCCTCGCCGCGGAGATGACGAACGGCGATTTCAGCCGGGTCGAGGCGGACGCGCGCGCCCAGGTGGAAGCCGGCGCGCACATGCTCGACGTGAATGCGGGCATCCCGCTCGCGGACGAGCCCGCCATTCTCGCCAAGGCGATCCAGCTCGTGCAGTCGATCACCGACGTGCCGCTGTCGATCGATTCCTCGATCGTCGCGGCGCTCGAGGCGGGACTCGCCGTCTACAAGGGCAAGGCGCTCGTCAACTCGGTGACCGGCGAGGAGGAGCGACTGGAAGTCGTGCTGCCGCTGGTCAAGAAGTACGGCGCCGCGGTCATCGCCATCTCGAACGACGAGACCGGCATTTCGGAGGATCCGGACGTGCGCTTCGCGGTGGCGAAGAAAATCGTGGAACGGGCGATGGACTACGGCATTCCGGCGTGCGATGTGGTGGTCGATCCGCTGGTGATGCCGATCGGCGCCATCAACCAGGCGGGCGTCCAGGTCATGCGGCTCGTGCGCCGCCTGCGCGATGAGCTCAAGGTCAACACGTCCTGCGGCGCGTCGAACGTGAGTTTCGGCCTGCCGAACCGCGACGGCATCAACAGCGCGTTCCTGACCATGGCGATGGCCGCGGGGCTCACCTCGGCGATCACCAATCCGCTGCACATCGAAACGGTCAAGGCCGTGATGGGCGGCGATGTGATGCTCGGTCACGATCCGGATTGCGCGCGCTGGATCCGCCGCTTTCGCGATGTGCCGCCGCCGTCCGGTGCCGCTGCCGGCACCCCCGGCGCTGCCGGTGCGGCCGATGCGCCGCGCGGCCGCCGTGAAGGCGGCCATCGGCGCCGTTCCACGGGCTAGCCGACTTGGCCGCCCGCGATCCCCTCGTCGTGTTCCTGCCTTCGGGCAAGCGCGGCCACTTTGCGCAGGGCACGCCGTTGCTGCAGGCGGCGCGCAGCTTGGGCGTCGACATCGATTCGGTGTGCGGCGGGCGCGCGCTCTGCGGACGCTGCCAGGTGCTGGTGGCGGAGGGCGAGTTCGCGAAGCTCGGCGTGACCTCCTCGACGGCCAGTCTCACGGAATTCAGCGAGTCCGAGAAGCGTTTCTCGAAGCGCGCCCCGCTCGCCGCCGGGCGCCGCCTGTCGTGCTCGACCCGCGTGCTCGCCGATGTGGTCATCGACGTGCCCGAAAGCAGCCAGGTGCATCGCCAGGTGGTGCGCAAGGAGGCGGACGCCCGCGCCATCGAGCTCAATCCCGTGGTGCGCCTGCACTATGTGGAGGTCAAAGAGCCCGATATGCACGACCCTTCGGGCGATCTGCGGCGACTGTTCGAGGCGCTCGAGCGCGAATGGGATCTCAAGAATCTCGTCTGCGATCTCGCCGTGCTGCAAGTGCTGCAGGGCGTGCTGCGGGCGGGCTCTTGGCAGGTCACGGTGGCGGTGCATGCAGAGAAGCAAATCATCGGCGTGTGGCCCGGACTGCGCGAGGCGATATTCGGCCTCGCCATCGATATCGGCTCGACCACCATCGCGGCGCACCTGTGTGACCTGACGAGCGGCGAGGTCGTCGCCTCCGCGGGCGTCATGAATCCTCAGATCCGGTTCGGCGAGGACCTGATGAGCCGCGTGTCGTATTCGATGATGAACCCGGGCGGTGCGGTGCTCATGACGGCTGCGGTGCGCGAGGCCTTGAACGGTCTCGCCGTGGATGTTGCGCGCGCGGCCGGCGTGACCCACGAGGACATCCTCGAGGCGACCATCGTCGGCAATCCGATCATGCATCACTTGCTGCTCGGCATCGATCCGGTGGAGCTCGGCGGCGCACCGTTCGCGCTCGCGACGGACACCTCGCTGACGTTGCGCGCGAACGTCATCGACTTGAAGTTCCACCGCAATGCGAGGGTCTACGTGCTGCCTTGCATCGCCGGCCACGTGGGCGCGGACGCCGCGGGGATGGTCCTGTCCGAGCGTCCGGACATGGGCCCTGAGATGACGCTGCTGGTGGATGTCGGAACGAATGCCGAGATCGTGCTCGGCAACAAAGATCGGCTGGTCGCTTGCTCGAGCCCCACCGGCCCGGCTTTCGAAGGCGCGCAGATCAGCTGCGGGCAACGCGCCGCCCCGGGGGCGATCGAGCGCGTGCGCATCGACCCCGAGACGCTCGAGCCGCGCTTCAAGGTGATCGGTTCGGACTTGTGGTCGGACGATCCGGGATTCGAGAAATCCATCGAAGGGCTCGGCATCACCGGGGTATGCGGCTCGGGCATCATCGAGGTGATCGCCGAGATGTATCTCGCCGGCATCATCAATCAGGACGGAGTGCTCGATGGGCGGCTCGCTGCGCGCTCGCCGCGTATCGTCGAGAACGGTCGCACCTTCGCCTATCTTCTGCATCGCGCCGTCGCCGGCACCAATACGGTCGAGATGAAGATCACGCAGAACGATGTGCGCGCGATTCAGTTGGCAAAGGCGGCGCTGTACGCCGGCGTCGCGTTGCTCATGGATCGGCTCGGCATCGATCAAGTCGACCGCATCCGCCTCGCGGGCGCTTTCGGCAGCCACATCGACGTCAAGTACGCGACCATCCTCGGCATGCTGCCGGACTGCGACTTGAACCACGTGCGTTCGGCCGGCAATGCCGCCGGAACGGGCGCGCGCATCGCGCTTCTGGATGCAACCTCGCGCGGCGTGATCGAGGACCTGGTGCGGCGCATCGAGAAGGTCGAGACGGCCATCGAGCCGCGTTTCCAGCAGCACTTCGTCGAGGCCATGGCGATTCCGCACAAGACCGCGCCGTATCCGAATCTGCGCAAGGTGGTCGAGCTGCCGGCGCCCAAGGAGTCGAGCAGCCAGAGCGAGACGCGCGGCCGACGGCCGCGACGGACGGATCCGGCGAAATCCTGACCGCTACTTCGCAGCGGCCGCTGCGGGGACGCGATGGAAGTCCAGATCCTGGAAGTCGAAGCTGAAGTCCGTCGTTGCCGAGACGGCCTGCATCGTGAACCCTTCGACCGCTCCGCTGAAGTCCTCGCGAAAGCGAACATAGGCGTCGGCGTTGATTGCGCGATTCTTCCAGTGCACGACGAACAGCCCAGGCCGCAGCGCCGTCAGCGGCCCTGTGAGCTCGTTCGTGTGACTGAAGGTGAGCGTCAGGCCCTGCGGGTCATGCGTGATCACCGCTTCGCCCCGCCAAGCGTCGGCATAGGTCCCTGAATAAGGCTCGAGGTCGAGCTTCGCGAGATCCACGCCCGCCGCGGGGGGCGGCACGCGCTGCTTGTCGCTATCCGCCTGCTCGCGGGACTTTTGTGCCTTCACCTCTTGCGTGATGGCGACCCAGTCGCGTTTCGGGCCGCCCGTGTAGGCGTCGGTGATTTGCAGCGCGATGGCGGTGAACGCCTCACCTGCCTCCGCGTTGGTCAGCACGATCACGCCCAGATTGAGCTCGGGGATCAAGCTCTGATAGGTGACCATCCCGTCCAAGCCGCCCGAGTGGGCGACGCGCTTGTAGCCGTTGAAGTCCTCGAGGACCCAACCGAGCCCATAGGCAGCAAAGTGCGTGCGAGTGAGCGGGGCGCGCTTTCCGCTCGGATAAATGATCGTCTGCGGCTTCCACATCTCCGCGCCCTGCGCTTCGCTGAAGATCCGCGGTCCGTCCTTGGCCTGACCGTGGCCCAGCTGGGTGATCTCCCACTTGGCCAGGCCGTTGACGTTGCACTGGATGCCGCCGGCAGCGGCCGCCATCCGGGTGTCGTCGGGCCGGATCGGCACCACCTGGCCCTCCACCGGCGCATGCGGGGTTGCGATGTTGTTACGATCGGTGAGCCGCGCCTGACTCACCACACACGGTGCCATCTGCAACGGCTCGAGGATTCGACGGGTCACGAAATCTTCCCAGCTCTCGCCGGTCACGGCCGGGATAATTTGGCCCGCCACGATATAGAGGTTGTTGTCGTAGGCGTAGGCCGAACGGAAGCTCGTCGCGGGCTTCAGATATTGGAGCGCGTGCAGAACATCCTTGCGCTCGAAGTCCGTGTTCGGGAAGAACAACAAGTCCCCGGCCCCGAGCCCCAACCCGCTGCGATGCGTGAGGAGGTCTCGAATCGTGAACTCGCGGGTCACGTAAGGATCGTAGAGCCGAAAATCCGGCAGATAGTCGATGACGTGATCGTCCCAATGAATCTTGCCCTCATCGACCAGGATCGCAAGCGCCGCCGTGGTGAACGCCTTGCTGTTCGAGGCGATCGCGAACAGGGTGTCGGGGTCGACCGCGCCCGGCTTGCCGAGCTCGCGCACCCCGTAGCCTTTCGCGAACACGAGCTTGCCGTCCTTGACGATGCCGACCGCAATGCCGGGCACCTGGTAGACAGCCATCGTGCGCGATACCAGGCGATCGATGTCGACGGTCTTGAGCGGATCGGGAGGCGCGGCGAGGGCCGACCCCGCGAACATTGCGAAGCTGGCGAGGAAGGCGGGCAGACCTCGGATTTTGCGCATGGCGATGCTCGCTCTGCGATCGGTCCCGTCGCCCGCTAGACGTTCGAGTCCGGGAACGCCGCTTTGCGCTTCGCGATGTACTCGAGCAGCGCCTCGTCGATGCCGGGATCCATGGGCGGCGGCACGTATTCCGCGAGGAGCTTTTTCCACATGCCGTTGGCGCGCTTCGACATATTGGTCGCGCCTTCCGCTTCCCACTGTTCGTAGCTGTTGTTGTCGGCCAGGGGCGATCGATAGAACGCATTTTCGAAATTGGCCTGCGTATGCGCACAGCCGAGGAAATGCTTGCCCGGCCCAACCTCGCGCATGGCATCGATCGCCTGGCCGTTGGGGGATAGATCGACGCCGGCAAGGAGCGTATGCATCATGCCGGCCTGATCCGCATCCATCACGAATTTCTCGTATCCCATGGTCAAGCCGCCTTCCAGCCATCCCGCCGTGTGCAGCACGAAATTGACGCCGGCGAGGCACGTGGGCAGGAGCGTATTTGCGGATTCGAAGGCGGCCTGGGCGTCCGGAATCTTCGAGGCGCAAAGGCTCCCACCGGAGCGGAACGGAATTCCGAGACGGCGAGCCAGTGCCGCCATGGCGTAGAGCACGAGCGCGGGCTCGGGCGTTCCGAACGTCGGCGCGCCCGATTGCATGGAAATGGAGGATGCGAAGCTGCCGAGCACCACCGGGGCGCCGGGATTCACCAGTTGCACGAACGCGAGGCCCGCAAGCGCCTCGGCCAACGTCTGGGCGACGGTGCCCGCGACGGTCACGGGCGACATGGCGCCCGCCAGAATGAACGGCGTGATGATCAGCGCCTGATTGGCGCGCGCATACACCTTGGCCGCGCCGAGCATGGTCGCGTCATAGGTCATGGGCGAATTGACGTTGATCAGATTGATGATGGTGGTTTTGGGCCGGCCGGTGGCCGGATCGTTGAGTTCCTGCGCCGAACACGATGTTCGCCAGCGCCACCGAATCGGCCGCGCGCTCGGGCGCGGTGACCGATCCCATGAACGCCTTGTCGCTGTACTTCAGATGGCTGTACACCATGTCGAGATGGCGCTTGTTCACCGGCAGATCGACCGGCTCGCAGATGGTGCCGCCCGAATGGTGCAACGAAGTTCGACATGTAGGCGAGCTTCACGAAGTTGCGGAAGTCCTCGATGCGCGCGTAGCGCCGCCCCTCGTCGAGATTGCGCACGAACGGGGAGCCGTAGGCCGGGGCGAACACGGTGTTCTGGCCGCCGATGACGACGCTGCGCGCCGGATTGCGGGCGTGCTGGGTGAATTCTCGCGGCGCGGTCTTCTGCACCAACGACGCGGCACATGCCGCGCGGGAAATGCACCCGCTCGCCTTGGACGTCGGCGCCGGCCGCCTTCCAGATCTCGAGCGCTTCGGGATCGTCGCGAAAATCGATGCCGATCTCCTCGAGAATGGTGTCGGCATTTTGCTCCATGAGCGAAAGGCCTTCCTCGCTCAACACCTCGTAGTAGGGGATCTTACGCGTGATGTAGGGAATCGAGGCGGCGGCCCGGGCGGCCCGCGAGGCGCGCTTGGCATCGCGGCCGCTCGGGCGGCGCGCGTGAGTGGTGGGCGTCTGTTGCTCGTCCATCGTCGCTCCGGATCAGTCGACCTGACAGCGTCCCGTGACGCGGGTGGGTTCAATCCGCGAGTATGGTACAGCGCCGAAAGGGCGGCTGATCAATTTGCGTCATGGACTTGTCTCGACGCGCCATTCCGGCCGAGATGGCTTTTGGGGGCGGGGCCCGCTCACTCAAGGAGCGCAGCGAGCGCGCCCTTGGGAAAGCGTGCGTCGAGCAGATCCGCAAGCCCGTCCAGGGTATCGTCGAGCGTGGGAGCCAAGGCGCCGAAAAGCGCGCGGATCACGCCGCTGTTTTCGAATAGTCCGTGCGGGTAGATTGCGAGCAGCGTCGCCCCGTTGCCAGCCCGCGCTCCTCGCCAAGCACCGCGCGCGGCGCGCCACCGTCCGACCCGCCCTCGACGGCCAATCGCGTCGCCCCGTGGTGAATCTCGTAGCCCAAAAACTTGATCCCGTTCAACCGCTCCCAGAAGAGCGTCAGCCCTCGAGCGTGTAGCGGCCGTTCCGATAGCGCTTCGCAGGCAAGAATTCGGTCGTGAGGGGCAGGAGTCCGAGGCCCTGCGCCGCGCCCTCGACGCCGCAGGGATCCTCGATTCCGCGGCCGAGCATCTGCAGGCCGCCGCAGATGGCGAGCGTCGGCTTATCGGCGAGAATGTGGGCGGCGATGGCCGTGTCGAGGCCTTGTTCCCGCAGCCACTCAAGATCAGCGGCCACGTGCTTCGATCCGGGCAACACCAGAATATCGGCCGCGGCGATGCGTCTCCCGCCGCCGCGCCCAGCTGAGCGAGACGCCGGGTACGCGCCGCAACGGCGCGAACTCGTCGAGATTGCTGATATACGGGATAGGCACCACGACGACGGACAGGACCGACCCGGCCGGCGCCGCTTTGAGGCTTGGGCCTGAGTCGAAGACCCCGTCCTCCTCGGGCAACCCGTGGTCCGCGCCAATAGGGCAGCACCGCGAGCGTCGGCACGCCCGTCAGCTGCTCGAGCATCTGCGGGCCGGGAGCGAGCAGGCGCTCATCGCCGCGGAATTTGTTGAGCACGAAACCGCGGATCAGGGCGCGATGCTCGGGCGGCAGCAGCTCCACCGTGCCGAACAGGTGGGCGAACGCGCCGCCCCGGTCGATATCGCAGATGAGGAGCGTCGCCGCGCCCGCGGCCTCGGCGACGCGCATGTTCACGATGTCGGTGTGACGCGAGGTTGATCTCGGCGGGAGAGCCGGCGCCCTCGATGACGACGACGTCGTGCTCCGTCATGAGCTCATCGAGGCAGGTGCGGATCATCGGCCAGACATGACGCGCACGCGCGCGCCATTCCATGTGCGACAGATCATCGCGGCGCTCGCCGAGCACGATCACCTGCGAATGGGTGTCCTTTTCGGGCTTGAGCAAGACGGGGTTCATGCGCACGTCGGGTACCGCGCGCGCCGCGAGCGCCTGAAAATATTG
Organism: uncultured Gammaproteobacteria bacterium; assembly: GCA_963766915.1. Taxonomy (GTDB): domain Bacteria; phylum Pseudomonadota; class Gammaproteobacteria; order Steroidobacterales; family Steroidobacteraceae; genus Bog-1198. The sequence continues at coordinate 144,651 of CAVYCL010000019.1, read as the reverse complement.
CGCGCTGCCCATTTCGCCGCCCGCCGCGACGCGCGCATTGTTGCTCATGTTCTGCGCCTTGAAGGGCGCGACCTTCAGTCCTCTGCCGCGCATACCAGCGAGCGAGCGCGGTCGTGAGAAAGCTCTTGCCGGCCCCGCTGGTCGTGCCGCAAACCATCACTGCGCGGGCCGTCACGGCGAGTTCAACGGTCGATGCCTCGCTGTGCCGGGACATCGAGCGCCGGCCGCCAAAGATGCACGCCTTGGTGTTCGACGATGTTCACCCGCGTCTCGAACGCCGACCGACAGCCAGTCGCCCGCGAGCGCTTCGCGTACCGTGCCGTGGCCGACGACGCCGCGGAATGCCCGAGCACGATGACGCGATCGGCGGTGAGCGCGAGCGAGAGGTCGTGAATGGCGCTGACCACGCTGACTCCGCAGCGCTGCGCCTGTTCGCGCAGCAGGCGCGCCACGTCTTCTTGGTGCGGAGGATCCAAATGCGTGGTGGGCTCGTCGAGCAAGAGCACGGACGCTTCCACCGCGAGCACGCGGGCGAGATGCACTCGCTGCCGCTCGCCGCCCGACAAGGTCGAGAGCCGCCGCGTTGCCCAGCCGAGCGAGCCGGTCGCCGTCATCGCGCGGCGCGCGGCGGCATCATCCTCGGCTTCGCGGTGCGCGAGCCAGCCGCTGTGTGCGAATCGGCCGAGGGCGACCACCTCGGCGGCGGTGAGATCGGTGACAGGCGCGCTCTGCGACAGCCACGCCAGGCGGCGCGCCCGCTCTCGCCGCGGCCACGCCTGCAGGCGCCGACCCTGCAGAAAAATCGCTCCCGCGCGCGCCGGCTCCAGCCCGGCGAGTGCCCGCAGCAGCGTCGATTTGCCGCAGCCGTTCGGTCCGACCACGCTGGTCCAGTGCCCGCTCGGGATGTCGAGCGAGACGTGCTCGAGCACGTCTCGCGAGCCGTAACCGACGCGCAGACCCTCGCACACCAGTGCGGGCGTCGTCGCAGCCGGGGTCGACACCTCACGCATGACGACTTCGCCGCCAGAGCAGGTAGACGAGATAGGAGCCGCCCACGCAGGCGGTGACGGCGCCCACCGGCAGCTCGGCCGGCCGGATCAGCCAGCGGCTGGCGAGGTCCGCCGCTTGCAGCAGCGCGCCACCGCAGAGCGGGGCCGCGATCAGCAGCTGGCGATGATTCACCGAGAGCGTCTCGCGCACGAGGTGCGGGGCTACCAGACCCACGAAGCCCACGACGCCCACTTCGCCCACCGCGGTCGCCGTGGCGAGCGACAGGACGCCGAGAAGCGTGAGCCGCAGCGCCGGCAGCGACAGACCCAACGACTGCGCGGTGTCCTCGCCGAGCGTGAGGGCATCCAGCCCACGCGACAGGAACACCGCCGGTACGATGGACAGCGCGAATACGGCGCCGAGCAAACCGACCGAGGACCAGCTGATGAAGCCGGTGCTGCCGAACAAGAAGCTCTGCATGCTGCGCCAGATGTCGGGCTTCGCGAGCAGCATGAGCTGCGTGATCGCGCTCAGCAGAAAGGCGACCACGATGCCCGAGAGCAGCAGACTTCGGGTCTGCAGCACGCCGCGCGACAGACTGATGGTGAGGAGCGTCGCACCCCCCGCGCCAAGACAGGCCGCCCCGGTAACGCCGAGCTTGCTCGCCCACGCGAGGCCGCCGACCGAGACATCCGCGGCAACCAAGCTGATGGTCACGCCGAGCGCCGCACCCGAAGCCGTACCGAGCAGGTACGGATCGGCGAGTGGGTTCCTGAACACACCCTGCGCGATACCGCCCGCGAGCCCCAGCAGGGCCCCCGCCAACCAGGCGCCGACGCTTCGCGGTAAGCGGATCTGCCAGAGCACCACGCTCGATTGGGCGTCCGGTGAGAGGATCCAGCCGAGAGAGGTCTCGATACTCGAGGTGCCGATCACGAGACTCCCGAAGGTGAGGAGCAGGGTGATCGCGACACAGCCGAAGAGCCAAATCGTCAGCCGATGCCGATCGGCGCCGGCTAGATGCCGCGGCGCCTCGCCGAGCTGCATGAGCGCGCGCGGGGCACTCATGGCGCGGCGCGCTCGAGGCACGCTTCGAGCGCCTGCATGCTGTCCGCAACTCTCGGACCGGGCCGTTCGATCAAGTAGCGGATGTCCGCGGGAAAGGAGCACACGCGGTGCTCCTTGACGGCGCGGATCTGCTCCCACCCGGGTCGCTCCGTGAAGTCCGGCACCTCCTCCTCCGTCACCACGATCACGTCGGGGTCGTGGCGCACGACGTACTCCGGATTGAGTTTCGGAAAGGGGCCGAGGTCCGGTGTCACGATGTTGCGCGCGCCCAGTCGGACCAGCATCTCGCCGATGAAGGAGTCGGCCCCCGCTGCGTACGGTGCGCTATCCACCTCGACGTACACGGCCGGCCCCAAGCCGTGCCGGCGCGCGCGTGCCATCTCGCTCACCGCACGGACACTGCGATCGATCTCTTGGTTGAGCTGCACCGCCCGCTCGGACAGACCCAACACTTGGCCGATCACCGTGACGGAGTGCGCAATGTGGGCGAAGGTCTGCGTGTCGAGGGCCACCGAAGGCAGACCCAGCTCCTGCAAACGGCCGCTGATTCGCTGCGAGCGGCTGAGCAGCACGACGTCCGGCCGCAAGCGCACGAGCTGCTCGACCTGCGCATCGCCCAAGCCGCCCGCCTTGGGCAGCGAGCGCACCGCCAGAGGCCAATCCGAGTAGCGGTCCGTGGCGACCAAGCGCGCGCAGGCATCGAGCGCGCACACTATTTCGGTGAGCGAAGGAAGCATGGTCACGACGCGCTCGGCGGGATGGGCGAGGCGCACCTCACGTCCCGAGTCATCGCGTACCACGATATCCGTCTTGGGCGCGAGCGCCGCTGCGGCGGTCGCGTCGGGCGATGCTGCCGCAGATTGGACGCCCAGCGAGGCGAGCAGGATCGTGGCCCCGACGATGCGTGCAGCGGCGGTGCGACGACCATACGCCGCGGCGAGAACTGCCGCGTCGTCCTTCGGACTATCCACCCACATGCCCACCTCGCGCGCACCCGCCGTGCGTGATTAACGTCGAGGTGGAGTCGCGCGGGGCACAGCGGCTGCGACGCCGTTGATTCCGCACGGACGTCGCCCACCGCAACTTGTGCCGCGTCGCAGGTCGGTCTACGGGCTCATGAACTCTCTAGATCGGCCGAGTCGCCTTCCCACGCTAAAGCGCAGTGGCACGAAGACCCTTCCTATTCATTCACCGTTGCGGGGGCAGCGCCGGATTTCTCTGTTGGCACAGAGTCACCGACTTCCCGTTTCACCCGTCGCCGCTCGGCTGACGGACTCCTGCGCGCAGGCGCAAGTCTGCTCGCGAACGGTAGGCTCCGTCAAACGCCGCTCTGCCCGGGCCCGTCTTTGTATTTGACCCGCCACGGAATTTCCGGCAACGTAGCCGCGCACGACAAGTTCCCCCGACGGGGATTGAAAGGGAACTCGGGTTCAATGCCCGGGCTGCCCCCGCAACTGTAAGCGGTGCGCCCGCATCGATAGGCCACTGAATCACGCGATTCGGGAAGGCGATGCAGGACTCAAAACCGCGAGCCAGGAGACCTGCTTGCCGTTGTCGCCCTTCGATCAGCCGGGGTTGTGCTGAGCGAACGGACTTTCCCGAGTGGCGACTGGAAGCCCGCGCATGTGCGCGGGGAAGTCGCTTGTCGTCAGGGAGTCCTCGTGAAACAACATATCTTGCGTTATGCCTGCGCCGCCGCGTTGTGCGCGCCCGTGTCTTTAGCCGCCGTCGCCCAGGACGCCTCGCCTGCATCCCCGGTGCCCTCGGACGACTCGCTGAACGAAATCGTCGTGGTGGCGAACCGCGCACCGGAGGCACTCTCCAAGGTGGGCAACTCGGTCACGGTGCTGACCGATGCGGACATCAAGGCGAGTCAGCTGCCGATGCTGTCCGATGTGCTGGCGCAGACTCCCGGGCTCAGCGTCACGCGCTCCGGCGGCGTGGGTCAGCCCACCTCGGTCTTTATCCGCGGCGCAGACAGCGATCAGACCGTCGTGCTCATCGATGGAGTGCAGGTCTACGACCCTGCCTCGACATCCGCGTATTTCGACTTCCAGAACCTGCTGTCGAACGACATCACGCGCGTCGAGATCTTGCGCGGTGCCCAATCGACCCTCTACGGCAGTCAAGCGATGGGAGGCGTCATCGACATCACCACCGCGACGGCGAGCAGCCCGTTGGAGGGCAGCTTCAATGCCGAGGGCGGATCGCACAACTCGGGCGATGCGGCGGCCTCCATCGGGGGCAAGAGCGATTCGTTGATGTGGCACGTCTCGGGCACCTGGCTCGGCACCAGCGCCATCCCGGCATTCGACGAGAGGCTCGGCGGCACTCGGTTGTGCGCGAGCCAGATCGGCGGGGCAACGGGGCGGCTGGTATACGACATCACGCCCGATCTCGATCTCGATCTGCGCGGCTACTACGTGCAGTCGCGTACTGACTTCGATGGCTACGACACGCCGCCCGATTACGACACCTTCGGAAACGACAACGAGTACGGTAAGAACTCGCAACTGCTCGGTTATGCCGGCTTGACGCTGCACTCACCGGATCACACCCTCACGAACCGAATCGCCTATCACTATGTGTACACGGACACGCGCGAGTACGATCCGGATGCCACCGGCGGCGAGGGCCTTGCGAGCACCGAAACCTTTTACGGCATCGGCCACATCGAGCGCGAGGAGTATCAGGGCACCTGGCAGTTCGTCCCGGGCTATCAAGCGGTGTTCGGCGCCCAGCACGAGCGCTCCTCCATCGACAGCGACTCGCCTGCGTACGATTTCGAGGGTCCCATGCCGATCAATGCATCCCAGACCATCGACAGCGGCTACGCGCAGCTGCAAGGCGAGGTGGTGCACGGCCTCACCTTGACCGGCGGCGAGCGCTACGATCGACAGAACGAGTTCGGCTCCCACACGGACGGTTCGCTCGCCGCTGCCTGGGCGCTCAACAATGCGCAGACGATCCTGCGCGCGAGCTTCGGACAGGGCTTCAAGGCCCCCTCGCTCTATCAGCTCTACAGCAATTACGGCACCCCGACGCTCCGCCCGGAGGCGGGCGAGACCTGGGACGCCGGGATCGAGCAGCATGCGCTCGGCGGACATCTCGATCTCTCGGCGACTTATTTTCAGCGCTACAGCCGCGATCTCATCGCGTTTTATTTTTGCGAGAACCTCACCGGCTGCCCGAACCCCTCGGGAGGCTATTACGCCAACATTGCGCGCGCGGCCGCACACGGAGTCGAGCTGCAGGCGGCCTGGACGCCGACGGATCAGTGGACGTTCACGGCGAACTACACGCTGACCGAGACGGCGGATCGATCGCCCGGCTCCGCCACGTACGGCAACGAGTTGCCCCGGCGGCCCGAGGATGCGGCCAACGCATCGGCGGTGTATCGATGGAGCGTACCGCTCACGACAAGCCTGACGCTACGCTACTCGGGCCCGAGCTACGACGATGCGGCCAACGACATCAAGCTCGGCGGCTATGTGCTCGCCGATGTCCGCGCCTCCTATGCCCTGGGGCGGAGCCTCGAGATCTATGCGCGCGTGGAGAATCTCACCGGCAAGCACTATGAGACGGAGTACCAATATGGCACGCTGGGCCGATCGGCATACGCGGGGGTGAGAGCGAGCTTCTAGATGAAATACGAGCTCTATTACTGGCCAACCATTCAAGGCCGCGGTGAGTTCGTGCGCCTCGCGCTCGAGGAGGCGGGCGCTGCCTATCGCGATGTCGCGCGCGAGTCTGGGCGCGGAGCCGGTGTGCCGGCGATGCTCAAGCTGATGGGAGGGCGCGGACTGTCGCGGCCGCCGTTCGCGCCGCCGTTTCTCAAGGCGGGCCGACTCATCATCGGGCAAACGGCCAACATCTTGCAGTTTCTCGGCCCGCGGCACGGCCTCGTGCCGCGCGATGCCGGCGCGCGGCTCTGGGTGCATCAGTTGCAGCTCACCGTCGCAGACTTCGTGGTCGAGATCCACGACACCCATCATCCGATCTCCGGAGAACTTTACTTTCAAGAGCAGCGCAAGGAAGCGCGGCGCCGCAGCGCCGATTTCCTGAAGAGCCGCATGCCGAAGTTCCTGGACTATTTCGACGATATTCTGAGGCGCAGCGGAAGACAGGCGCGCTTTCTGCTCGGTACGAGACTCTGCTACGCGGACCTGTCGGTGTTCCAGGTGATGGCCGGCTTGCGCTACGCGTTCCCGAAGGCAAGTGCCAGGCTCGCGCGTAAACACCGGCGGCTGTTCGCATTGCACGAGCGGGTGCGGGAGCGGCCGCGCATCGCAGCTTATCTCGCCTCGCCACGCCGCATTGGCTTCAATAACGAGGGCATTTTCCGCCACTATCCGGAACTCGACGCGTGAGACAGAGGAAGCACTTGCCGTCACGCGGCGTCGGCTCGCGCCTCATCACACGGCGCGAGGTGCTCGCGCTCGGCGTGGGGGCAGCCGCCGGCGTCCTGCCGTTCGGGCGGCCGGACGCAGCGCCCGCCGCGTCGACATCCCGCAACCGCGGCGCGCGTGCGGCGGCGCTCGCCAGCTTGGATCGTTTCGTTGTCGGCTATCGCGAGGCCATGAATGCGCCCGGCTTGACCTTGGGCCTCGCCGATCGCGATGGGTTGATCCGCGTCTCCGCTTACGGGTACACCCATATCGAAGCGCGTGTGCCGGTGTCGACGTCGGATCTGTTCGAGATCGGATCCATCAGCAAGTCGTTCGTCGCGCTGACGCTCCTGCAGCTTCGCGATCAAGGCAAGCTCGATCTGCAGGCGCCGATCCGGCACTACCTGCCCTGGCTCGCGGCCGAAACCCCATACGGCGAAATTCTGGTGCATCACTTGCTGACGCACTCGAGCGGCATGCCGGAGGACGAGCCGGTGTTCCCCCGCGACCCGGAGCGCCGCCCGCGCCAGGCGTACGTGCCGGGCTCGCAGTTTCACTACAGCAATTGGGGTTACGGCGTGCTCGGCTATCTGGTGGAGTCGCTCGACGGGCGGCCTTGGCCGATGGCCGTCACGGCGCGCATCTTGGAGCCCTTAGGGATGCGCAATACCGTGCCGGCGATCACCAGCGCTTCTCGCGGCCGAATCGCCCAAAGCTATACGCCGCTTCACGATGACCGGCCCTATCCGCGCCACGGCGCGCTCGCAGTCGCCGGCAATCTCGAAGTCGAGCAAGCCGCCGGGTCGATCGCGTCCTGTCCGGCGGACATGGCCGCTTACATGAGCATGATCTTGAACGGCGGCGTGCATCCCGGCGGGCGCATCGTGTCGGCGGAGGGCTTCACGCTGTTCTCGACTCCGTACATCGCCGCGCCGGATTTCGGCCCGAAGGCGTCCTACGGATACGGCGTCGCGGTCGACGAGCTCGATGGGCACCGCCGGTTGTGGCATACGGGCGGCATGGTGTCATTCATGTCGGCCATGCACTTAGATCTCGATGCGGGATTGGGCGCCTTTGCCTCGATCAACGCGCAGCTCGACTATCGGCCCAATCCGGTGGCCCGGTTCGCGCTGCAGCTGCTGCGTGCGGCGCATGACGACCATCCGCCGCCGCCGATGCCGCCTTTCGATGAATCGATGTATGTTGCCGATCCGGCGAGCTATCAGGGCAGCTATGTCTCTGCCGACGGGCGCCGCCTCGAGGTCGCCGTCGCCGGTGGGCGACTCGTGCTCGAGCGTGCTCACGAGCGGATCACCTTGCAGCATGTCGAGGAGGACAACTTCATCGCCGATCATGGCGATTTCGACCTGTATCCGCTGGTGTTCGAGCGCAGCGATGCGGACCCATCGGACGCCGGCGCGGCTCGTCCGGTGGTCGCGCTCGCATATGGATCGGATTGGTACGCACGGCCCGAGGGCCATGCACGGCCGATCGAAGCCTCGCCCGAGCTGGCCCCATACACGGGCGCGTATTATTCCGAGGATCCGTGGGTCGGCTGGGCGCGCGTCGTGCAGCGTCAGGGACGCTTGTGGATCGGCGGCACGGATCCGCTCACCGCCATCGGCGATCGCCTGTTTCGCGTGGGCGGTTCTTCGAGTCCCGAGCTGGCGGAATTCGTGGACTTCGTCGACGGCAAGCCGCGCCGCCTGCGATTTGGCGGGGGAGAGCTCGAACGCATCGAAGCGGCGTGAGCGCCGCGGCCCCGTAGTTCACGACCAGTCGAGCTCGAACTGCCGCGCATCGCCGATCACGCGCTCGAAATTCAGTCCGAGCGTGTCCAACACGGGCTCGGCGACCGGCTTGACCTGTTTTTCCACGTAGTGCTCGCGGTCGAGGGGATGGGACAGGTTGTCGAGCGGTTCGGCGCCGGCTGTGGTTACGACGTAGCGGATGGATCTGCCGAGCGCCAGACGCGACTTGCGCGCGGCGGCGACGTGCGGCGGTGTGGTGGCCGTGTACTCGCCCGTCTCCTTGCGCAGATTCTTGTGATAGACCAGCTCCTCGTCGAGCTCGCCGCGGCGCACGCGGGCGACGATCTCGGCGAGGTAGGCATCCACGGGTCGATTCGAGAACAAGCGTTCGTAGAGCTCGCGCTGCACGCGCTTGGCAAGCGGCGTCGCATCGCGCCGGATGACCTCCATGCCGACGAACTCGACCGCTGCCGGCGCGGCGGCCGAATAGACGAGGCCGGCATAGCGCTTGCTCGCGCCGCGGGTGCTGTGGCGGGCGCGCGGCAGAAAGAGCTTCAGATACAGCTTCTCGAACTCGAGCTCGAGGCGGCTCGGCACGCGCCAGCGCGCCTCGATATGCCCCGCGAGGTCGCGATTGAGCTCGGCGGCGAGCCGGGCCGCCTCGGCGATCGCCCGCTCCGGTTCGCTCGCGGCGGAGCGAACGAACAGACTGTCGGTGTCGCCGTAGAGCACGCTGAATCCGGCGGACTCGAACCATTGCTTCGACCAGAGCAGCAGATGTTTGCCCATGCCCGTGATGGAGTTGGCGAGCGCGGGATTGAAGAAGCGGCATGCGGAGGTGCCGAGCACGCCGTAGAAGGAATTCATCAGGATCTTGATGGCGTGCGCGGCGACAGTCGTCGCCGCGCTGCTTCGCCGCCTCGCGCCGCGGGAACAGCTCGTCGAGCAGCCGCGGCAAGATCGCAGGCTCGCGGCGAAAGGCCCCGTCGGTCGTGCGGATGAGATCGAGATCCGGCGTAGGCGCCGGCACGTAACTCACGGGGTCGATGTTGAAGGTGCGGATGATGCTCGGGTACAAGCTCTTGAAATCGAACACCCAGACGTTGCTGTGCAGGCCCGTTTCGGGCTCGAGCACGTGGCCGCCTTGTTGCGCGACATGCACGCGCGAGTCGCCGCCCCGCACGCTCGGGGCGACGAGGTGGACGCGCTCGAGCTCGGACAGATAGAGGAAGTCGAAGGAGGCGATGCTCGCCGCGACGCGGTCCGGGGTCATGCCCGTGAGCTGGCTGCGGGCGAAGGCGAGCTCGATGAGGCGCAATTTCTCCGCGATGCCGAAGGCGAGTCGGGCATCCGTGCGCGCATACAGCGCGAAGGCCGGCAGATCGTGCTCGTAGTTGTGGATGATTTCCGCCAAGCGGTCACGCGCCGGCGCGCTCACCGCCTTGCCTTCGCCGAGCACTTCGCGCGCGACCGCATCGAGCGAATAGTCATCCATGCGGATGAACGCGCCGCGCAGCAGGTCGATGCCGTCGAGCACCAGACGGCCCGGGATGCTCGCCTGGCCGCTGCCGAAATAGCCCTCGGCTTTGCGGATTCGCGTCGCCCCCGGGCCTCGACCGAGCTCGAGCGCGTAGCCCACACGGGCCGCAATCCGCTCGAGCACGCTGAGATCGAAATCGATGAGATTCCAACCGGTGAGCACGTCCGGATCGAGCGATCGCACCCGGGTGGCGAACGCCTCGAGCGCGTCGGTCTCGGTCGCGCAGCGCACGGCACGCTCGGGGCTCGGCCTGTCGTCTGGATCGACGATGAGCACCTCATCGCTCCCCAGGCCGTACAGCGATATCGCCAAGAGACGCTCCGCCTTCGCATCGGTCTCGATGTCGAACGACAGCACGCGCGGCGCGATCTGGACGTCGGCCGGGCGCAGATCCGGATTCTCGAACACCAGACCGTCGGCGCCGGCTGTGGCGATTCCCTCGATTTCACAGCCGCCCTTGATGCCGCGCTCGATCAAGTAGCGCGAGGCGAAGCGCACGTCGGCTTCGAAGGTGTCGATATCTGCCGCGTGAAGCTTGTCCCGCAACGGCGGCACGTCCGAGGGCACGGCGACATCGACGCGGCACACGGGGCTGCCGTCGAAGGTGCGCTTCTCGACCGGCTGGGGCGGCGGCAACGTCTTGAGGACGGCTGCCCGCGACACATCGGCGGCGCGCACATAGAAGTGCGGCCGCTGCCGATCGTCCCGCACCAGAAAAGCGCTGCCGCTCTCCAAACGACCGTACAGGTGCACCACCGGCGAGCGGCGACCGTCCGCAGCGGAGGCGACACGGTAAGTTGCCTGCAGAATGAAGCCGCGTGCCTTGGCCATGCGGTCATTGTGCCTCAAGTTGCCAATTAACTTAATGCGTCCGCTGGCACGACCTGAGAGCCAATACCGACGTGACCTGCCACCCATTCGGTACCCTTGCGCGACTTAATTCACGGTCCGAGGCGACGATGGCATTCAGCGAGGAGCAGGCAAAGTCCTACATCGTCAAATTGCTGACCGCAATGAGCAGCGCGGGCGGGTCGGACCTCTTCATCTCGAAGGATTTCCCGCCGAGCATGAAACTACAGGGCGTCATGAAGCCCCTGATCAATCAGAAGCTCTCGGCGGAGGTCTCCCGCGATCTCGCGAACGCGCTGATGAACGATCGGCAGCGGGAAGAGTTCGCACGGGATCTCGAGGCGAACTTCGCCATCTCCATCCCGGGCGTGTCGCGTTTTCGGGTCAACGTATTCGTACAGCAGCAGAACGTGGGCATGGTGGTGCGCACCATCGTCAACGACATTCCCACCCTCGAGCAGCTGGCGCTCCCCCCGGTCTTGCAGGAAATCGTGATGACCAAACGCGGGCTTGTGCTCGTGGTGGGCGCCACGGGATCGGGCAAGTCCACCTCGCTGGCCGCAATGATCCACCACCGCAACGGTACCTCGGCCGGACACATCGTGACCGTCGAGGACCCGGTGGAGTTCGTGCATCAGTCGCAGCAATCGCTCATTACGCATCGCGAGGTCGGGATCGATACGCACTCCTGGCACAACGCGCTCAAGAACACGCTCCGTCAGGCGCCGGACGTCATTCTCATTGGCGAGATCCGCGACACCGAGACCATGGAGCACGCGATCGCCTTCGCCGAGACCGGGCATTTGTGCCTGGGTACCTTGCACTCGAACAGCGCGAATCAGACCATCGATCGCATCATCAATTTCTTCAGCGAGGAGCGCCGCAAGCAGCTTCTCATGGATCTCTCCAGCAACCTGCGGGCCATCGTCTCGCAGCGGCTCATCCGGACCGAGGACGGCAAGGGACGGCGTGCCGCCATGGAAATCCTGATCAACACACCGATCGTCGCGGATAAGCTCCTCAAAGGGGAGTTTCACGAGCTCAAGGCCATCATGCAGAAATCGCGGGAGCTCGGGATGATGACGTTCGATGCGTCGCTGTTCGATCTCTACGATGAGGGCGCGATTGGCTACGACGAGGCGATCCGTAACGCAGACTCCGCCAACGAGCTGCGCCTCAATATCAAGCTGCAAAGCAAGCGCGGAGTTCCTGCGCCGGCATTGCAAGTGGCAGCCGGCTGAGCGTGCTGCGGCGCAAGCAGCGCAAGTCAGCGAGCGGGCAGCGCAAAATCCTGTATTGAAATGCCCAAAATCGATTCGACGCAACGCTTGAACTCGAGTCGGTTCCATCGGGCGGTGCCGCGCCCGATGAGGGCCGCGACGCTGTCGAATTGCTCTTGACTCACATTGGTGACGCCCGCCACCACGACACGCACCCCGAGCGCTGCCGGAACCGCGGCGACGAACACGGCGATTCGAAGATCGAAGAATTCCGCAAAGCGCGGTGAAGGGTTACCCCGGTCCAGCGCCCGCAGGAATGCCTCTATTTTGCGCTGACTCGGTACGCGACTTAAGAAACCGAGGCGTTCCGCTCCGTTGCCGGAGTCGGCGAGATTCGCCTCCTGGAAAAGCAGATTGTGTCCGGTCTCGATCATCGAAGCCCTCGTGTGAAGGTCTTCGATATTGATCGGAATGGACGCGAGTCTCAAGTCATCGGGGGCGCCGGCTCCCCGACCCGCGCACGCTCCCGTGCGCGGGTCGAAGTCGCCAATCGCGCTACCAGCCGCCGCCGCCGCCACCCCAGCCACCGCCGCTCAGGGCGCGCACGAAGGCCGGCGGGTTGGGAGTTCCGAGTCCGGTCGAGTTGTCCCAACCCGGGCCGACGGAGAGTGTCGTGTCGAGCCCGAAGGTAATGACGAACCAGCGCGTGGAATACGGACTTTGATAGAGAGCGCTGATGAAGCTCGGCAGGTTGTAGAGCGGCGCCGCCAATTCCCACGAGTTCATCGGATTCGTACCGCCGGCGTCCTGGATCGTTCCGGTCACGTTGTTCGGCGAGTACACGTTCGTCACGTCAGTGATCGCACCGGGCGGTAAACGGTACAGCCGCGGCGCTGCCTGTCCGAGCAGATGATGCGCACCCTGCGTTGCGATGCCGTACAAGGCGGTGAACATCGGGCAGGCGAGACTGGTGCCACCGATTGCTTCGATTTCCAAATCGCCCTGCCGCATCCCCTGTGTAGATGATCTCGACGCCGGTGTACGGGTCGGCGAGCCACGAAATGTCGGGCGTCTGGCGACGGTTGCCGGGCGTCCCTTGTTGCCAGAACGGTTGCGGATAAACGTCGCTCTCGCCGCCCGTGCCGCCGAAGACGAAGCCTTCGCTGTTGGGCGGATCGATCGGCGGGCTGCCGAGTGAAGCCTCGTCGGCTATCTCGGTGAGATTCGTGCCCCAGCTCGTCTGCCAAGCGAGGTGCCGATGGGTGTCGAGCACGGCGCTCACACCGCCGATGCCCGTCGCGTACGGCGAACTGCCCGGCCAACCCGTGGAGGTGTAAAGACCGCCCAATTGGCTTGCGTTGTTGCCGTAATCGCCCATCGAGAAGTGCACCGACTGGCCGATTGCGCCGATCGATTTGAGCAAGTTATCGGCCGCGTGATAGAACTCCGAGTCGCCGGCAACCCCGATATCGAATCCCGACCAGCTGTTGGAAATGGCGACCACGCCCGGCACCGAGGAGGCCTTCGCGAGGCCCGCGAACAGATCATCGAAGCTGTTGGTCGGCGTCACGATCAATACGATTTTTGCGCCCGGTGCGATCGCATGCACCCATTCGACGTCGAGCGTCGTCTCGCCCGCCCAGCCCGCATTGGCATCCGTCGAGTAATTCGACTCGGTCGGCGTGCCGATGATGGTGAGGTTCGCCGGCGGCAGCCCCATGGCCTCCGAGAACGCCTGCACGTCATTGGCGATCGTGGTCGAGCCGTACGCGTCCACGATGGCAATCGTAGTTCCCTTGCCGTTGAGGCCTTGCTCATAGAGCGCCGTCAGATTGTAGGCGGTGTAAACGTCGGACGGTTGATAGCCGCAGGGCGAAATGCTGCCCTCTGCGGTGTTGCTGATGGGCGCGCCGTAGACGTTGCCCTGATAGGTCGCGCTGGCCCCGCCACCGCTGAAATCCAGCCGGGTCGGCGGGAAAAAGCACTGCTCCGAGAACACAAGTCCGTTTGACTGGCGGACAGCGGCACCGGACGCGCCTTCAGCCCCTCGGCCTCGGCGGGGCGATGTACACCGCCGATCATCATCTTGTGGCCAATCCGGGCCATTTGCGGCTCGGCGCCCATGTCCGACAGTCCGCCCACGGCGGCAACGACGTGAGCGAGCTCCGTCGGCACGGTCGCGCTGCGAGCGCTGGCGTCGAAGGTGCGGCCGTGGAAGGTATATCGATGCAAGTCTCACATCGAATGCGCTCTGCACGCGTGCGGCCGGTGCGGATGCGCTGACGTAGAGATTATCCTGGCCGACGCCTTTGACGGTGAATCCGTGGGATTTCAGGAACGCAGTCACTCGGGCGACGTCCGCCGTGCTCGGCGCATGCTGAGCGCGTGCCTGCTCGGGGGAGAGGAAGCCGGCCGTACCTGCCTGCTGTGCAGCCACCAGCGCATCGAGGCCCGCCTGATCGCGCAGTTTCATCCACAGATTGACATTGACCGGACTGGAAGCATCCACAGGTCCCAGGTCATCGGCAAGGGACAGAAGTGATTGACGACCGGCAGCCAGCGCATCAGTCGCGGCTGCGGCAATCAAGGATGTGGCAATCAATAACGATGCACGAACACAGCGTGCTCGAGACGAGACCTTCATTGCGATTTCTCCCTGGACGGCGTTTTCGCCGCTATTTTGTGTTGCCCCTAGCAAACCAGATACGCCGAGCACTTGGAAGTCATGACTCGGGTGTGTGCAAAGAGTATGCGCTGGAAAATATTTAAGGGTCAATCAGACAACGTTCCGCGCAAGCGGCGCCCGGCCGTTTTATGTCAAAGACCGGAGCCCGAGCTTAAGGACCTCCGGCGCGCGCAGCGGCGAGCGGCAGCGTCAGTTGGCTCGGACGTCCGGCGTCATGGAATACCTTGATGTTCGCAACCCGCGCATTCGCGATATTTTCGTAGCCCATGGGCCCGCCGGTGTTGAAGTTCTTCTGGTAGTTCGGCGAGTTCAGAGGCGCGACGGTCAAGCGAATACGCGCGCCGGCTGGAATGCGTCGAGCCAGCCAATTGAATTCGAAGGGGATGCGTATCCGCTGCCCCGGATTGACGAGCTCCTCTTTGAAGGCGCCGTCACGGAATCGAGCGCGACGGATGTCTTCGCCCAATCGCACGGTGGAACCATCGGGCGACACCATCAGCACTTGGGCCCAGAGATCAAAATCCGGTGCGTCGGCTTCGCACTCCAGGTTCAGCCGCATGTGTCCGGCGATCTCCGTATCCTGCAAGAGGGGATCGGAATGAAAAGTGATTGCACGCTTCTGAAAGGCCCGGAATTGACTCGTCAGATTCTCCTCGGCTGCATACGGGGCCACTGCGAGCTCTGGGAGTTCGTGGGGATCGCTGACAATCTCGGCCGGCGGCTCCTTGGCTTGCGGCCTCAAAGCCAGCTGCCCGGACCGGAAGACATCCTTCGGCGTTCCTGAAGCCTCGGCGAGATAGAGGGTCAGTTGCTTGCCGGAGGAGGCCGACTCGAGGGTTTTCGCATACCGCCATTCGTCCGCGCCCAACATGAAGTAGGCGACATTCGATTGCAGCAAGGGCGGGAGGGGACCCCGGCTCAACGCGTAGTCGTACCAATCGGCGTGCAGTTTCCGCATGTCGATGACGGCGTTCTCCGGGATGGGCACGCCCTCGATCATCTTGGTGGGTGCCTGGGTGCCGGAATGGTCCCAAGGTCCGATCACGAGATGCAGCTGCGCGACGGCCGCCGCCGGGGCATGCGCGACGTAATTGCGGTAGTAGTGCAGGGCGCCCGGCTGGTCGTCATCGTAGAATCCCGTCACGGTCAGCACCGGAAAATTCATCCGCTCGTAGCTTGCGGCTTTGGGCTCTGCCGCGAGGTTGAACGCCGCGTCCCCGACGTGGTCCAGCCAGACCTCGAACATCGATTTCTTCTTGCCTTGCGCATCGAGCATCCACCAGTCGTCCGCGGCGATGCCGACCGCATTGGCCAGCTCATGGAAAGGTTTATATGCGGCATATTGCTCGAGCATTTTTCCTTGCCAATAGTCTTGATTGCCGATGAAGCCGGTATTGAGAGAGCGACCAGCGACGTAACCGAGAATGACGGTGGTCCATGCCTGCGGGATTCCGTTCGTATTCGGAACGTCCCAGCCGGGGTAGATCGGAACATAGGGAGCGATCGCGGCGAGATGCGGCGGGAGCTGCGCGGCGGTTTGCCACTGCGTCATGCCGACAAAAGAGCCGCCGAACATCACGACCCGCCCGTCGCTCCAAGGCTGTGCGGCGATCCATTCGACCAGGTCGTGGCCGTCGCGGCCGATTTGGGTGCCCAGGTTGTCGCTCTTGACGCCGCCGGATTGGCCGCGGCCGCGTACGTACGCTTGTACGAAGGCATAGCCGCGATGGGCGTAGTAACCAGCGGAATCACTGTGGCGGCCGCCATCGATATCGTATTGCGTCAGCGTCAGTATCGTCGGCAGTTTCGTGCCGGCGTCGGACGGCTTGGTGATCCACGCCTCGAGCTGCGTACCGTCTCGAACGGGGATCATACGGCTCATTTCGATGTCGTAGCCCGGTCCGGGCTGCGGGGCGGCTATTGCAATCGAAGCAAGGATCGCAACAGGGAAGGCTAGGATCAGATACCAGGATCGACCGATGGTGCTCATTCGCATGGCGCTGGAATTATTCTTTGCGTGATTTGATCGCGCTAACTCTAACGGCTCCGGCGCCTGACGCCCACGTATATTTACAGCCGCGATCAGGCGGCCTCACGACGTCCCGAGTCTAAGCGTCCGAGCGGAAGGCAGGATGACCTGAGTGTCGATGCCTTTACGAAGAAGTCCGCGGGGCGAGTGCCGGCGCGATCAGCGAGGGGTGAAATTTCTTCACGCCGAGAATTCCGATCAGCACGAACAGCACCAGGAGAACCGCTTGCGCCGCGAGGAAGGGCGGCTCGGAGCCCGTCGGTGCGAGCGCATGCAGCGCAGGAATCTTCTGAAACGCCTGCACGACGCCCACGAAGGCGTTCGAGGTAGAGCGCGAGCACGGCGGTCACCACATAGACAGAGCGCCATCGGCCCGAGAGGTGATAGACATACAAGGCGCCCACCGTTCCGAGGAGCACGATCAAGGAGATCACGCCGACCACTTGCGGCGGCCCGAAGCTCGTCGAGTGGAACAGAAACCCGGTCGCGCTCGTCGCAATGGTAGTGATCACGAACAGCGCGGTCCAACGTGGGAGCCTGTTGTCATTCAACATGCCGAGCACCACGATCACTCCGCTGAGGAGGCCGATGAGGCTGATCGCGACGTGCAGGGCCGTGAAGGCCTGGACCGACATTCCCAGAATCATGGGGCGCCTCCGTGGATGATGACAGGGACGAGGTTCGATCAACCGGCCTTTGGTGCCGGACGAGTTGCAGTGTAGGCGATTTCGACGGCGGGGGCACCTGCGGGCGGCTAGGCGTTCGGACTCCGATGCGCGATCCACGCGACGACCTCGGGCAGACGCTTCGTACGGATATCGGCGTTGTAGCGAATATTGGACTTCGCCTCACGCACATTCTGCCGCGCACTTGCCGGGATGTGTTGCGCGGCGAAAGCATCCAGTTTCCCGATCAGAGCGGGGTTATAAGCGTGGGCGACGAGCCGGGGTACGAACTGCGACTGGCTGGCCGGCTCGATGTACGGGGCGAGGCGATCCCAATGGATCGTCGCGAAATCGAAAGCCATATCGGGGTGCAGCTGCGATACCGCGGAGATGATCGGAGGCGTAACCGTAGAGGGCGGTGTGCCGGAAAGGGCGAGATCGAGTGCCCTGCGCGCGAGCCCGGGATCCTCGGGGGTACCCAGGATCTCATACAGCTGGCGGCGCTCGAGTTCGGTCTTTGCCTGCTGGGCCATGCTCTGTAGCTGCTCCCAGGTCTGCGCGTCCGCGTGCAACGCCGCGACCCGCAACACGGTGTGCCGCATGTCGGCCGGCGTCGTGGATGGATCTCGCAGATAGTCGGCAAATCGGCGACGGCCCTCCGCCACGACCGCCGGATCGTCCAGCGCGCTGAGCGCCTCGATCAGCGCGGCGCGAAGGATGGTCACGTTGTCCGGCTCCTGTGCTTTCGAAGCCCAGCCGATGCGCGCGAGCGCAGGGTTCAAGGCGGCGACGGCGTAGGCCCGAAAAGCGGTCCGCGAAGACAGTCCATCGAGGAGGCGGTCCATCTCGAGGAGCGTGTGGGTCATGTCCAAGACGACGAGGGGATCGGCATCCGGCGGGACCTGTCGAACGAGATCGAGCAGA
This sequence comes from uncultured Gammaproteobacteria bacterium, assembly GCA_963766915.1. GTDB lineage: Bacteria > Pseudomonadota > Gammaproteobacteria > Steroidobacterales > Steroidobacteraceae > Bog-1198. The sequence continues at coordinate 126,541 of CAVYCL010000019.1, read as the reverse complement.
TTCGCCATCGGCTCCTCGCCCATGAACGCGAGCGCGGACGTGTCATGCAGCAGGCCGAGTTGATCTTCAGGCGCGAGCGAGCCGTAATGCTCGGTGAGGCGCGATAGATCTTGCGCGGAATAGCGGCTGCGGAAATAGCCGCTCCGGCCCGCGTTCAAAATCAGGGGCCCGCAGCCGCGGCGCTCGATCGCTTGGGCATCGCCACCGGCGATGACCGTCGTTCCGGAGTCATCGCCCACGCGCGTCGTCACCGGTACATGCCAGAGAGTCGCCGGCGTCGATGCGGGATCGATCGCGAAATGGGCTTGAGTCAAGCTTGCATGAGTGACCCCGCCTTCGCAGGTCAAGGACTGCTCATCGATCATCGGCACGCCGGCTTGCAGGGTGAAATCGTGCGCAATCTGCGTCACCGGGCGCGGTGAGCCGCGATCCATCTCTTTCCATAGATCATCGCTCACGGTGTTGCCGTAGGCGTGTGCCCGCATATAGGCGCGCACCCCTGCGCGAAACCGATCCTCACCCGCGTAGCCCTCGAGCATGCGAATGACCGCTTCGCCCTTGACGTAGGTGATATTGTCGAATGCCTCGCTTGCTTGGAACACATCGTGAATGGGCCTGATGATCGGATGCGTGCCATCACGCCCGTCCCGATCCATGGTGGCCTGGACGTGTGCCTCCTGCTGCAACCAAATTTTCCATTCCGGATGGAAGTGTTGTGTCACCCGGTTTTCCATCCACGATGCGAAGCCTTCGTTGAGCCAAAGGTCGTCCCACCATGCCATGGTGACCAGATCGCCGAACCACTGGTGCGCCATCTCATGCGCCACGACGACGTACACGTTCTGCGTGTCCTGCGCGGTCGAGATACGCGGATCCACCAACAGATCATGCTCGAAATAGAGGATCGCGCCCCAGTTCTCCATGGCGCCGAAGAACTGGCTCGTCCCGGGAGCGGCGATCAGGTCGAGCTTCGGCAAGGGATAGGGCGTGCCGAAGTAGTCGTTGTAGTAGGGCAGGATCTGCGCAGCGGCCTCGAGTGCAAAGGCGCTGATCGCGGCGTCGCCCCGTTTGGCCACAACGCCGACATCCACCTCGCCGACGCGGCGATGGACGCGCTCGAAGTCGCCCAGTCCGAAGAACAGCAGATAGGACGACATCTTCGGGGTGGCCGCAAAATGTACGGTCTTGGTGCTGCCGCGATTCTCGGTTGTCGCGACGGGCATGTTGGAGATCGCCATCTCGGCGGCGGGAACCGTGGCGGTGAGCTCGAAGGTCGCCTTTAGACCGGGCTCGTCCCAACAAGGCACGAAGCGGCGGGCGTCGGAATTCTCGAACTGGGTGAACAAGGCACGCGCTTTGACGTTGCCCGTTTGGTAGTCCAACGCGAACAGCCCGGATGCCTGCTGAAAGATCTTCCCATGATAAGCGAGCTGCAACGTGTAGTTGCCGGGCGCGAGTTCGCTCGCGAGCGCGAAGCTCACCGTTTGCACCCCTTCCTGATAGGTGATCGCGCGCACCGCGGGACCGCGGGCGAGGGCGGCTCGATCGATCACGAGCCCCGCGCCGTTGAGCACGATCCTGCTCGTCGGCGCGTGCACGGTGATATCGATGTTCACCGTTCCTGAGAACTTGAGCGCCGCGGCATCCGGGGTGATCTCGATGCGGTAATGATCGGGTGTTACCTCGGCGGGCAGCACGACACGCTCGCCCGTCCGGGCCTCGTTCGCCGCATTTGCCGGGTTCGCCGCCATGCACGACACGAGGAGCGCAAGCACAACGGCGCAAATGCGGCGTGCTTCCTGGAATCTCGCCATCTGCGGCATCGCCATCTCCCGAAAAAAAGGGGGCATTATAGCGGTCTCACCAAGGCAGTGCGGCACTAGCTGCCGCGTTTGGCGAGTTCCAGTACCGCATAACGCATCAGTTGCGGGGCGCTGCTGAGATTTAATTTGCGCTTAATGCTCTGTCGATGAGATTCCACCGTCTTGATGCTCAGGTGGAGCGACTGCGCCGTCTCCCGGGTGGACATACCCTTGCCGATCATGAGCAGAATCTGCAGCTCCCGATTGCTCAGGCGAGCGATCGGATCGGCGGACTTGGGCAGCATCCGGCCGGCATACTTGCGCAGCATGTTGCCCCGGATGGCCTCCGAGACGTAGATCTGGCCGTCGAGGACGCAGCGCACCGATGCCAGGAATTCATCCGTCGATGATTCCTTGGCGATGTAGCCGTTCGCACCGATGGAAAGCATGCGCTCGGCGTAGAGGGCTTCATCCAGCGCCGACAGCACGAGAATCCGCAGCTGCGGATGGTGCGCATGAGCGTAGCGGACGAGATCGATGCCGTGGCCGCTTTTCGAGCCGATGTCGCAGATCAGGAGGTCGGGACTCAAGTCGTCCAGCGCCGCCTGCATGTCGTCGAGCGTCTTCGCTTCCCCGCACACCACGAGATCATCGAGGCCCTCCATGACGCGGCGCAGTCCCTGGCGCACGATCGGGTGATCGTCGACGATCAACACGCGACGCACCAAGGTGTCCGACCGTTCGCCGCCGGATGTTCCTGGATCGAGCAAATCATCGCCGTCAAAGACATTTTGCCCGTCGTCTGACATCTCTAGGTTCTTGGTCATGGATCGATGCTCCTTGCGACCCCGGAGCTCCGCAGGATGCAGGCGCCGCTGCGCGAGCGCGGCGGCGTGTTCGCCGGCAGCGCCGCCATGAGCGCCACCGCGTGAGGGTTGGCTGTGAGCACAGTCATCGATCGCGTCCTTGATACGAGCTTGCCAGCTCATCCGGCCAGGGTAGCGTCGGGCCGCCTTCGGCGACATCGAGATGACTGGGTATCCGCCTCGGGGAAACCCTGTAGGGGGCGGGCGCGGCGGCGCCGGACTTAAGGATCGATGATGTTGTTGCGGATCGCGTAGCGTACGAGTTCCGGGAGCGACCCCAGGCCCAGCTTGCGCATGATGTTGCTGCGGTGCGTCTCCGCGGTCTTCACGCTGATCTTCAGCGCTCGCGCCACATCCTTGTTGCTGTTGCCTTCGGCCAGGAGCTGCACGATCTCCCGCTCGCGGCCCGTCAGCGCGTTCGCCATGCTCGCCTCACCCGGCTCGTTGCGCAAATACCCGTCCATGACCATGCGTGCCACGCTCGAGGTGAAAAACGAGCCCCCTTCGAGCAACGCCTGCAGCGCTACCACCAGTATCCTGCCTGCGTCGGATTTCAACACGTAGCCGCGCGCGCCGGTGCTCAATACCTCCCGCACGAGCTGTTCGGACTCATGTGCGGTCAATATGAGGATGCGCGTGCCCGGGTCCGCGGATGAGAATTTGGCGAGCCGCCTCCAAACCGTTGAGCTCCGGCATGGTGAGATCGAGCACGACCAGGTCCGGCTTCAGCTCCGCCGCGCAAGCCACCGCGGCTCTGCCGTTTTCCACTTCGGCAATCACGACCCACCCCGGCACTTGGGACAACTCCGCCACGAGTCCCCGTCTCAAGAGCTCGTGGTCGTCGGCGATGAGAATGCGCACGGGGGTCATGCGCGGTTCGTGCCGATTCCCATCTCGAACGTGGGATGCTCGACATACAGCGTGGTTCGGACCCGAGTTCCGCGGCTGGTGGATTCGACGGCTAGCGTGCCGCCGATCTGCCGGATGCGCTCGCGCATTCCCGCGAGGCCGACGCCCAACGAGGGTGCATTTCCCGGGGTCCCGGCATCGCCTGCGCGCATTCCGCGGCCGGCATCCTCGATCTCGAGCGTGACGCTGCCGGATCGAACTTCGAGCCGAATGGTCACCCAAGGGCTTGCGGCATGACGGTGAACGTTCGTCAGCGCTTCTTGTGCGACCCTGAACAAACAGAGCTCGTTGTCTCGAGGAAGTCGTTCCATGGCCTCTGGCAGCTCGAGCCGCACCTCGATGCCGGTGCGTTGCCGAAACCCATCCGCCAGCCAGCGAAGCGCACTCAGCAGGCCCAACTCATCGAGCAAAGGCGGATGCAGCAAATAAGATGCCGTCCTGATCTCCGTCGAGCACTGCGTCGCCAGCTCCGCGCAGTGCTCGAGGAGTTTGCGTCTGTCCGTCACGCCCGCGCTCGTATCGTGTATGAGCTGGGCGAGGCCAAGCTCCAAAGCGGCGAGGGTCTGGCCGGTCGAATCGTGCAGATCGCGTCCGATGCGCCGCCGCTCCTCGTCCTGCGATCGCATCAATTCCGCCGACAGCACCTGCAAGTCGTGCTCGGCGCGCTTGCGCGCCGTCAAATCCCGGACGACGGCGAGCGCCAACACCGTGCTGCCGTCGACGATACTCGACAAACCCACTTCCGCAGGAAAGCTCTCGCCATTATCGAGCCGCCGGTGCAGCCATTCGAAGCTGGTGCCGCCTTCGCGCAGGGCGGTTTGGATCCGCGTGCGCGCGAGCTCATCGGAACGTTGCCCGTCCGGCTGATACTTCGGCGAAAGATCCCACGGGGTGAGCCCGATGGCATCGCGATCGCTCTGCAGGCCGAACATCCGGGTCGCCGTGCGATTGACGTCCACGAACCGATCCCCTTCCAATAGAAAGACGCTGAACTGCGCATTGTTGAACAACGTACGGTAATGATGATCGCGGCGGCGCAGCGTCCGCAGCGAGTGGTTCAAGAGCGCCGTCATGCCGAGTACCAGTGCGCTGAACGCCGCGGTCGCCCCCACCGCCATTCGCCGCCGTTTGAGCCAAGGCAGCAGCGCGGCATCGCGAGACTGGCCGTCTATGATGTAAATGGGAAAGCCGTTCAGGAGATCGTAGCCGTAGATCATTTCCTGCCGGGTGAGGGGTCCGTACCCTTCAACGATGCCTTCACTGCCCCCCTGAGCAACCGCCCGGCGGAAGATGTCGCTCGAGGCCACATTGACGGCGCCCGGGAGATCGCGCCGTTCGACCTTCGGGGTGCGGACGAGAACCGTGCCGTCGCTGGCGATCAAGCCCATGGTGGTGATTTGCGCGCTGGATTTGCGATACAGCTCGTCAAAACCGTCGAAACTGATCAATGCACCCGCCCACAGCGTCAGGTCTTTGCCCCACGCGACCCGCCGCGCGATCGGAATCACCAAAGCGTCGGCGCGGTCGGGATCGACGATCGGCGTTCCCACCCAGGCAGCGCTCGCCAGGGACGTCCGCGAAACCGTGAGCCACGCCGGCACGAGAGGCCCGCCGAACCGACCTTCGCGACTCGCGAGCGCGAAATGAACACCGTCGGTGAGAAAGAGGCTCCGCACATAGCTGCCCCCCGCGAGTTGTTTGCCGAGCGTCGTGATGATCTCGGCGCGGCTGGCAAGGATCAGCCCGCCGTCCGACTGCAGCTCATTAGCACCTGCAATCGCCTCGCCCACTCCGTCATTGAGCATCGCCAGCGTGCCCGCCTCGAGGGTTGCGGTGACGGCGCGGAGCCGCGTGCGCTCCTCATCGAGCGTCTGCTCGTAATCGCCCTGGATGCGGGAGCTGGTATAGGCCCAGGCAATGCCGATCACGATGGTGGCGTACGCGAGCAGGATCCAGTTGAGCGCCGGCCATGTACCGAAACGCAGCAGGCCACCGCCGTCGCGTCGTGCCGCATCCACGGATTGCTTGCCTGCCACGGATAAGCTCCCGACGTCACCCCGGCGAACCGTGTTGGTCGTGCGGCCAGTGTCCCTCAATCAACGCATGCGGTCGAGTGGAAATTAGGCCCGGGGCTCCGTCAGGGCGCGAAGCTCACGTAGCGCGAATTCGAATGGACCTGAGTGATTGAACTGCGACCACTGACTCTGCAACAGGGCATGAGCCTCAACGTCGCGGCCGAGATTGACGTAGGCGGCGGCGGTGACCGTGGTGAGATAGGCGGCCTCGTCATCGGAATGCAGCGCGCCGGATGCAAGCAAGCCCGTACCCAAGCGCACGATGTCCTCGACGTTGCGATGCGCGATCGCCGCGAACAAATTGACCCACGCAGCTGGGCCGGCGCCGAGCTCGCGGTAGCACGGGCTCGAGAAGATCGACGCCCACAGCGGCTCGAGCTCGCTTGAATTGAGGTATGAGGTCGTTTGATCGCTCAAATTCCTGACGGCATCGACCCAGGCCGCCTGCGCGGAGGGCTCGACACAAGCCGCTTCCGAGCCGACCAGCCAGAGGTACCTTGCGCTCGCGGGATTCAGGCCGTCGAGGTGGCCGCTCGAGAGCGCATGACGAACATCGAGTGCTCGCTGGACGAGGTTGTCCCGCAACACGGCGCTGCTCGGCGAAGGCTCGGCCGTTGCAGCGCGCGGGCCGTGCTCGCCGATCAACTCGAGGAACGGAATGGGCAGGAGCGTCAGTGCGGGCAGCTCCTTGGCGTTCTCATTCAGATAGCGAGAGCGCGGCGCGTGCAAGTCCACGAAGGGATAGAAATCCGAGTTGGCCGGGACGGGGAGGGCCTCGAGCACCGGCCCGAGCGTACGGTTGTCACCGATCTTGCGCGACTGAAAGTCCGCGACGGAGCGGATACCCACCCGCGCGAGCTCCGACCGGAGCAGCGGGGAATCGAGCAGCCCCTCGTCCGGCACCCCCGGCGCCGGGCCGCGTGTCGCGACGATCAAGATGTCGAAATCGTCGACGTTGTAGAGCGTGTAGGTGCCGAAATGCGGAGCGAGTGCCTTGATGATCGAAGCGAGGACACCGATATTGGTCTCGTACACCTGCACCCACTGAGCGAAATATCCGTCGGGCGTGAGGTAACGTGTGATCCGCTCGTAGAACTCGTCCGAGAACAGCGTCGAGACGCCGCTGACCCAGGGGTTCGACGGTTCGGACACGATCAGGTCGTAGGGCTCGCGCGTGCTCGCAAAAAAGGTCTTGGCGTCCTCGTAAACGAGGTGACTGCGCCGATCCTCGAAGACGTTCGCGATCCGCGGGCCGAAGCCCTGGCGGGCCGCCTCGACCATGAAGGGTTCGATTTCGATCGAATCGAGGTGCTCGATGCGCTCGCTTGCCAAGAGCGCGTGCGTGGTGAGCCCTGAGCCGAAGCCGATGTTGGCGACACGCCGCGGATGCGCCAGCATGCTGAGCGGTATGGCGGCGGCGAGCACCATCGTGGCCTCGTCACCGGAGGGCTCGCCGGGACCCATTTGTACGCCCGCATCGGGCTTGCCGTTGGTGGCGATCGTCACCACTCCGTCCTTCTCGATCAGGCTGATAGTCGCGGTTTTTCCATCCCGGAGGTATTTGACGACGGCTCCTTCGGGCACCCTCGCCGATCCGGTGCGGAACACCCCGGAGGTCATCCGCAACGGATCGAGACGGACTGCGAACAGCACCGCTGCGAACACCCCGAGACCGGCCGCCAGCGTCAGCCGCGCGGCGCGTTGCGGACGCGGACGGCTGAGAAGTCGCGAGAATCCGAGGCCAAGATGGATCGCGGCGCCGGTGAGAATGACCCCCTTGATCCCGATGCGCGGCATGAGCACATGCACCGTGAGCACCACGCCCAGGATCGCGCCAAAGGTATTTGCCGAATAGATCAAGCCGATCGCACGTTCGCCCGTGCCGCGGCGCATGAGCTCGCGCGTCAGCAACGGCAGGGTCATGCCTGCGCAGAAGCTCGCCGGAATCATGATGAGCGCGGCAATCAACTGGCTGATCAGATTGAATCCGATATAGCTCCCCGCATTGCGGGTGAAGCTGCGCAAGAACCACGCCAGAAAATCGAACATGAGGCCGTAGGCCGGCAACGTCAGCGCAGCGAGCGCCGCCATGACCACCATGACACCGGCGAGATACGCCGCCGGATCGCCGATGCGCTCGATCCGGTGCCGCACATAGAGTCCGCCCAGCGCGAGACCTAAGATGAACGCACTCAGCATCAGCTCGAACGAATGGGTCGAGCTGCCGAGCACCAGGCTCAGCATCCGGATCCAACCGAGCTCGTACATGAACGAGGCCGCACCCGTCAGGCAGGCGGCGAGCGTGAGCCAGCGTGCCCATGCGTCTTTGCTCAGGCGCACCGGGGCAGCGACAGTTTGCGCATCGGGTTCCGCGTTGCCGCGAACCATGGCGAAGATCACCACGGCGAGCGCCACGTTGAGAAGTCCCGCCACGCGGATCGTGCCCGGCAGGCCGACCGCATCGATCAGCACGAAACCGCTGACCAGTACGCCGACCGCGGCGCCTAAGCTGTTGGTGAAGTACAGGGCCGCCAGCGTTTCCCCGGGTCGCTCCGGCCAGCGGCGGATGATGCTGCCGCTGATGAGCGGGAACGTCATTCCGAGCAGTACCGACTGCGGCAGGATGAGAGCGGCGCCCAAGCACCATTTGTAGACCTGAATCCAGCCGGCCGATGGAAGTGCGGGGATGGCCGTTGCAAAGGAGAAATCGGAGGCGGCGACGTAAAGGGGGTGAAAACCGATCCCCAGCAGGCCGATCAGGCCCTCGACCATCGCATAGGCGAGCAACAGCCGCCTGATGCGCACGGAGTAGTGCGCCACGATCCAGGCGCCAATCGCCATGCCGCCCATGAAAATGGCGAGCACCAGAGATTGTGCATAGGCGGCGTGACCCAAGAAGAGCTTGAGGTAATGCGACCAGATGGATTCGTAGATCAGCCCGGTGAAACCGGAGACAACGAACAGGCCGAGCAGAAATCGACGACGGCCAACCCAAGCGTTGGAACCCTCCTTAGCCCCCCTCGTGCCGCGATCTGGCGTGCTGGTCACGTGGCATCATATCCCAGCTGCAACTTTGAGGTGCCCTGCGGTGTTCTTGGACCATGGCGCTCAAATGCGTTCTCGAATCTCAGACTTAATAAGGAGACCTTCATGTCGCTGAGTGACGAGCTGGGTAAGCTGGGAGAGCTGCGTGCCAGCGGCGCGTTGACGGAGGAAGAGTTCGCCCGCGCCAAGGAGCGGCTGTTGAATGCGCCCGGCGTCGCGAGCGGCCCGCGAGCGGAGGACCCCGCGGTGTCCGCCGTCAATGCCTTCCGGCGCAGCCGCACGGACCGAATGCTCGGCGGCGTGTGCGGCGGCATGGCGCGCGCGACGGGAGTCGAGTCCTGGGTCTGGCGGCTGCTGTTCGCCGTCTTGTTCATCTTTGCGGGAGCGGGATTGCTCGTGTACGTGCTGCTGTGGATCTTCGTGCCGAGCGAGTGAGCATTTTTTAATACGTTTTGATATCGCCTTGCCGCATCTCCCGGAGTAGCATCCTCGCCCGGGAATTGTCGCAATCGTGAGCATCGTATGATCAAAACGCTGGGCCTGCGCAGTTTGGGCATTCTGTTCGTGTTGGCCGGCGCAGCCCTTCTGGTGCCCTCACTCGGGGCTAGCGAGAAGCGTTCGAAAACGCGAGAGCCCGGGGTGGCGTTGCGAGCGCCGCTTGCCGCGTGCCCGCACTCCGAAGTCCGAGCGCCGGCCGATGCCGCCGGCGCGGTGGGGGCAGATCGTTCTAAAGTGTGCGCGCGAGCACAATAAGCACGAGTCCCGCCAAAAAGCTGCCGAACATGGTGGCCAGCAACTTGGACGTGCCGGCGGGAGCCGTCGCGAAACTCCTTCCAGATGAATACGCCCCAAATTGCCGCGACCATCGTGGCGCCCTGGCCGAGCCCGTAGGAGATCGCGAAGCCGGCACGCCCCGAGGCGATGAGGTTGAGCGAGGTGCCCGCGCCCCAGATCACGCCGCCCAACACGCCGGTCATGTGCGTCCTGAGGCTCCCCGCGAAGTAGTCGCGGAATCCGACCGGCGGACCGATGAACGGCCTTTTCATCGCGAGCGTGTTCCAGACGAAGCTGCTGAGCAAAATCCCCACGGCGAACACGAAAACCGCGGCGTAGGAACCCATTTTGCCGGCCGTCGGGTGAGCGGTATCCGCATACATCGCCGCCGCGACGAAGCGATAGAACATTCCCATGAACACGCCGCAGGCCACCGAGAGCAGCAACCCCTTGGCGCTCGCTTGCGCCGCTCGAGCCCGCCCGCCAGACGGCGATAGGCCAGGGCATCCAGAATGATGGCGAGGATGACGAAGAAGACGCCGGCGGACAGCAGCGCGACATTGCCGACCGGCGCGGCGACGTAGTTCATGATCACGCCGATGATCAAGGCGAGGCCGATACCGACCGGAAAGGCGACCGCCATGCCGGCGATCTCGATGGCGGCGACGAGCAGGATGTTGGCGAGATTGAAGACCGCCCCGCCCAGCAGCGCCGATATCATCGAGGCGGTCGAGGCCTGCGACAGGTCGGCGAAGAACGCACGGCCTTCGGTCGCCGCTGCTGCCCGAGGTGATCCCGAAGGCCAGCGCGACCAGCACCACGCCGAGCGTGTAGTCCCAGTAGAAGAGCTCGAAGCGCCAGTCGGGGCGCGCCAGCTTGCGCGTGATCGCCCACGACCCCCAGCAAAGCATCGTGAGCACGCAAAACACGACGGCCAACGGATAACTGTGCACGACGAACATTAATGAATTCCTTGCGCTACGCCTGGTTACGATCGATCGGCGCTCTTGCGCCGTTCCCATTCTCTCTCGAAGTCGGCGCGCCGCGGAAATGATTTCTGCGTTCCGACCCGGGTCGTCGACAGGGCCGCGTAGAGATTCGCGCGCGACAAGGCTTCCTGCTCGACGATCCCTTCGGCGAGAAACACCGCGAGACTGCCGATGAACGCATCGCCCGCGCCGGACGTGTCGATCGACTCGACCGCAAACGCCGGCACGAGCCTTTGTCCCTGCGGCATCGGCCACCAGTGAGCCCCGCGCGCCCAAGGTGATCACCACTCGTCGAAACCCGCGGGCGAGCAGAGCCGCGGCACAGGCGCGCGCGTCGGCTTCCGAATGCACCGGCTGTCCGGTGATCTGTTCGGCTTCGCTCTCGTTCGGGATGAAAAGATCCGCACCCGTCAGCGCCGCAAGATCCGCAGGGACCGCCGGCGCGGGATTGACGATGCAGCGGATGTTGTGTGCGCGCGCAAAGCGGATGGTGTGATAGACGGTCGCCAGCGGGATCTCGAATTGCAAGATGATCGCATCGACGCCCCTGCAAGTCCGCGGCCGCCGCGTCGACATCGGCGGGCGTCAACCGGTCGTTGGCGCCCTTGACCACGATGATGCGATTCTGGCCGTCGGGCCCGACGAAGATGGGCGCGACGCCGGTCGGCGCGTCATCGACGATTTGCACGTGGGTGGTGTCGATGCCGAAGGAGGCGAAGTTGTCGATCGTGGCCCGCCCGAACAGATCGCCGCCCACCTTGGCGACCATCAACACTTCGCGCGCCGCAGAGCCGCGCCGCCACGGCCTGATTCGCCCCCTTGCCGCCGAAGCCCATTTCAAAGTTCTTGCCGAACAGGGTCTCGCCGGGGCGCGGGAAGACATCCGTGAATGTCGTGAGGTCGGTGTTGGCGCTGCCGATGACGGCGATGCGGGGTGTGCGTGACATGGCATTCCTCCGGTGGCGGGCACGCTCAATCGAGCGCTGCGGCCGCCAATTCCTTGAACAACCCCGACGCCCCGATCCGAAAATTACTTGCCGAGGCGCTGCCCGTGCCGAATCGCAGTTCGTAGAGCGTGAGATACCCCAAAGCGTCTTCGAAGCGTGCGGATACCGCCGGAAGCCTTGAAGCCGACGCGCTCGACTCCGCCGGGCCGCCGCCGCGATCGCATCCAGCAGGATCGCTGCCGCTTCGGGCGTCGCGGCGGGTTGAGTTTTGCCCGTGGAGGTCTTCAGAAAGTGCGCGCCGCCGTCGATGGCGATGTCCGCCGCTTGGCGGATATGTTCGGCGTTGACCAGTTGTCCGGTTTCCAAAATGACTTTGAGCCGCGCGTGCGGTCCGCAGGCCTCGCGGCAGGCGCGAACCAGTCGCAGGCCCACGTGCGAATCGCCCGCGAGCAGCGCCCGGTACGGAAAAACGACGTCCACCTCGGTCGCCCCCGCGGCGACCGCCGCGGCCGTCTCCGCCGACGCGACGGCAGTGTCCGCTCGCGCCGTTCGGGAAATTCGCGACCGCGCACACCGGCGTGCCGGTGCCTTGGAGCGCCTCGAGCGCGACGGGAATCCATCGCGCCCAGATGCACACGGCGGCGGGTCTGACCGGCGCCGTTCGCGCGAGTGCCGCACAAGCTGCGCACGGAGGCCGCATCGTCCGAGTCGTTCAGGCTGGTCAGATCGGTCAGCGACATCAGTCGCCGCGCCTGGTCCGGTCGCGAGCCGCTCGCCGAGCCCTTCATGCGCGGATCATCGTGAGACTCCCCATGAGCCAATTCTAGCGCGCCGCCGGCCGCCGCCGGAGCGCTGATTTTCGCAGCGACCTGTGCCGAACGCTGGCATACTCGGGCGATCTACGACATAGGTACGGGTGCCAGTGCTTGTACTCCTCGATTCGGGCGGCACCGAGAAAACTGAAGGGAACGATGCCCCAAATTGGGGCGACGGATGCGCGCTGGCGAGCCCATCTCGACCTATCTTTTGCACGTCGCGACGATCGGACGTTGCTGGCCACGCGGTCGCATCGCGGGCCGCTGCAAATCCAGAAGGCGCTGTATCCGGAGGGTCCGGGAATCTGCCATGTGACGGTGCTGCATCCTCCGGGCGGAGTTGCGGGCGGAGACACACTCGCGGTTGCCGCCCGATTGGCTTCGGGATCCCGGGTCTGTGTGACCACCTGTGGCGCCACGAAGTGGTATCGCTGTCCCCGCGGCGGGGCCGAGCAGCGATTGCATTTCACCGTCGAGTCGGGCGCTGCGTTGGAGTGGCTGCCTCGAGAGAGCATTCTCTTCGATGGCTCGAAGGCGGCCATGCAGCTCGAAGTGGAGCTCTCGCCGGGCGCGCAGTTCCTCGGCTGGGACATCCTGTGCTTCGGCCGCCGAGCTTCCGGCGAAGGGTGGCGCTCCGGCGCTTTGCGCCTGCGCACCCGCATCCGGCAGGCGGGACAGGCGCTCTGGTGCGAGCGCGCGAACGTCCTTGCCGGCAGCGGTTTCGACTCATCGCCCGTGGGACTCGGCGGGTACAGCGTGAGCGGCACGTTGGTCGCCGCAGGCTCGGACATCGATGCCGAATTGCTCGGCGCTTGCCGCGCCGTCGTGCCGCGCGGGCTCGATTCACGGGTGGGTGTCACGCGCCTGCCCGAAGATCTTGCTGGCGCGCTATCTCGGCCACTCATCGCAGGACGCGTTCAATTGGTTCACGTCGGTCTGGACGCTGCTGCGTCCGGCCCTGCTCGATCAGGCGGCCATCGCCCCGCGACTTTGGGCTTGCTAATTGCTCGAGTGATGCATGGAATTGACACCGCGCGAAAAAGACAAACTGCTCATCTTCACCGCCGCATTGCTCGCCGAGCGTCGTCGAGCGCGTGGCTTGAAACTCAATTATCCGGAGACCGTCGCCTTGATCACGAGCGCCATCCTCGAGGGCGCGCGCGACGGCAAGACCGTGGCGGAGCTCATGAGTTATCGGCAGCACCATCATCACGCGTGCCGAAGTCATGGAGGGCATTCCCGAGATGATCCCCGAGATTCAAGTCGAGGCGACGTTTCCCGACGGGACCAAGCTCGTCACCGTGCATCAACCGATCGTCTGAAGCGGAGCGATCGATGATTCCAGGCGAAATGCTGGTGACACCCGGGGACATCGAGATCAACGCGAATCGCCCGACGCTCGAGGTGCATGTCGAGAACACCGGCGACCGGCCGATTCAAGTCGGCTCGCATTATCATTTCTTCGAAACCAATTCGAGCCTGCGATTCGAGCGCGACGCGACGCGCGGCTATCGCTTGGATATTGCCGCGGGCACGGCGGTGCGCTTCGAGCCGGGACAAGGGCGCAGCGTGCGCCTGGTTCGCTACGGCGGACTGGGGCGCGTGTTCGGCTTTCAGGGCAAGGTCATGGGGGATCTCTAAATGGCCCTGAAGATGTCACGCGCAGGCTTATGCCGAGATGTTCGGCCCGACCGTCGGCGACCGGGTGCGCCTCGCCGATACCGCGTTGTTCATCGAGGTGGAAAAGGATTTCACGGTGTACGGGGAGGAGGTGAAATTCGGCGGCGGCAAAGTCATCCGCGACGGCATGGGGCAGGGGCAGGGGAGTCAGCGATGCGGTCGCCGATACCGTCATCACGAATGCCCTCATCGTCGATCATTGGGGCATTTGCAAAGCCGACGTCGGCTTGAAGAACGGCGCCATCTGGGGGATCGGCAAGGCGGGCAACCCCGATACTCAGCCTCAGAGTCACCATTCCCATCGGCGCGGCGACCGAGATCATCGCGGGCGAGGGACTGATTTTGACCGCCGGCGGCATCGATACCCATATTCATTTCATATGTCCGCAGCAAATCGACGAGGCGTTGACCTCCGGGCGTGACGACCATGATCGGCGGCGGCACGGGGCCGGCCGCCGGCACGAGCGCGACCACCTGTACGCCCGGGACCTTGGCACATTCGCAGCATGCTCAAGGCCGCCGAAGCTTTTCCCATGAATTTGGGATTCCTAGGCAAGGGCAATGTGAGCGTGCCCGAGCCCGCGCGCGAGCAAGTTCGCGCCGGCGCCGTCGGCTTGAAGCTGCACGAGGATTGGGGCACGACGCCGGCCGCGATCGACAATTGTCTTCGAGTGGCCGATGAGATGGACGTGCAGGTCGCGATTCACACCGACACGCTGAATGAATCCGGCTACCTCGAGGCGACGCTCGCCGCCATCGCCGACCGCACGATCCACACCTTTCACACCGAAGGGCGCGGGAGGCGGCCACGCGCCCGACATCATCAAGGCGGCATCCTACGGCAATGTGTTGCCGAGCTCCACCAATCCCACGCGCCCTTACACCATCAATACCATCGACGAGCATCTGGACATGCTGATGGTGTGTCACCATTGGATCCGGCGATCGCCGAGGACATCGCGTTCGCCGAATCACGCATCCGCCGCGAGACGATCGCGGCCGAGGACATCCTGCACGACATCGGCGCGTTTTCGATGATGTCCTCGGACTCGCAGGCCATGGGCCGCGTGGGGGAGGTCATCATCCGAACCTGGCAGACCGCGCATAAAATGCGCGAGCAGCGCGGCAGCCTGAGCGGTGATCCGGCCGGCAACGACAACTTCCGCATCAAGCGATACATCGCCAAATACACCATCAATCCCGCGATCACGCATGGCATTGCGCATCTGGTCGGCTCCGTCGAGGTCGGCAAGCTCGCCGACCTCGTGCTTTGGAAGCCCGCATTTTTCGGCGTGAAGCCGAGCCTCGTCATCAAGAGCGGCATGATCGCCATGGCGCCCATGGGCGACCCGAATGCCTCCATCCCGACGCCGCAGCCCTCGCACTACCGGCCGATGTTCGGCTCGTTCGGCGGCGCGCTCGAGAAATCGGTGACCTTCGTGTCGAGTGCGGCTCTCGAAACGCCGGAATTGAAGGCACTCGGTCTGCGCAAACGGATCGAAGCCGTGCGGGCGACGCGGGCGGTGAGAAAGTCCGACATGATCCACAACGCCGCCCAGCCAAACATCGAAGTCGACAGTGAAACTTATGAGGTGCGCGCGGACGGCGAGCTGTTGACGTGCCAGCCGGCAACGAGCCTGCCGATGACGCAGCGCTATTTCCTGTTCTAGCGCCGATGACGGCGAAACCCGATAGCGTGCATTTGAGCTTCGATGCGCGCAGCAAGAGCCGCTTGCTGCTGCGGCTGGACAGCGGCGAGCAGGCCGCCCTGGTCGTCGAGCG
The DNA here is from genome assembly GCA_963766915.1 of uncultured Gammaproteobacteria bacterium. GTDB lineage: Bacteria > Pseudomonadota > Gammaproteobacteria > Steroidobacterales > Steroidobacteraceae > Bog-1198. The sequence continues at coordinate 110,857 of CAVYCL010000019.1, read as the reverse complement.
CGGTCGGCTGCTGCGCGGCGGCGATCGGGTGCGGACTCAAGATGGCCGCGAAGTCCTGATCATCGCGGCGGAAGAGTCATTGCTCGAGGCCCGGAGCGATGATCCGGTGGCGATCGCACGCGCGGCCTTCCATCTCGGCAATCGTCATGTGGCGGTTCAGGTGATGGCGAACCGCCTGCGATTCCTCGACGATCATGTCCTCGGGGAGATGGTCAAGGGATTGGGCCTCGAGGTGGCCGCCGTGCGCGCGCCGTTCGAGCCGGAGGCCGGGGCGTACGGGCACCATCACGCTCATGGCAGCCAGCTGCCCTTGATCCAGCCGAAGATTCACGAGTTTCCGCTCGCCATGAGGCCCCTTGCCCTCGCTCGGCTGCTGCAACTCGCGCAGTCAGGCGTTGCCCATCGGCGGCTACAGTCATTCGCAAGGATTCGAGGCGGCGATCGAGCAGCGGGTGGTGACGGATGAGGGTTCGGTGCTGCGCTGGATCGGCGATGTGCTCGAGTTTTCCATGAAGTCGTTCGAGATCCCGAGCCTGCTCGCCATGGCAGCGGGCCTGGGCGCGCCGTGATCCGCAGGCGTTGGCGGCTTTGAACGAGGAGTTTCTGGCCACGCGCGAGTCGGCGGAGATTCGCGCGGCGGCCGTGCAGATGGGATTCTCGTTGTGCTCGTTGGTCTGCGTCCTGCCGGATTTCCCCAAAGACATCGCAGACACGCTGCGCTCGGTCCGCGAGCCGAGCTTGCCCTGCGTGTGGAGTGCGGCGACCACGGCGTGGGACATCGAGCCGCGGGACTCGGCCACGGGTATCTTTGGTCCTGGGCCGAGAACCAGGTGTTGGTGGCCTTAAAGGCGGTGCCGATCGGTCAATCGGCCGGGCAGCGCGTCCTGCTCGCGGCCGGGTCGCGCATTGCGGATCTGGCGGCGGCCCTGCCGCGGGACGGGAGCGGCGAGGAGTCGGGCGATGATTATTCCAATTTCATGTCCCGGGCTCGCGATTCTGTCCTCGCAGCACGAGACCCAATATTCACGGCTCTTCAGGTCCTGACATGACTTCAGACCATATCACCGTTGCGAGTCGGCATCGGCGGCCCGGTAGGCTCCGGCAAGACAGCGCTGACGCTGGCGTTATGCCGTGCGATGCGCGATCGGCACGAAATTGCCGTGGTCACCAACGACATCTACACCGAGGAGGACGCGCAGTTCCTCGTTCGGAACGAGGCCTTGTCCGCCGATCGAATCCTGGGCGTCGAGACCGGCGGGTGTCCGCACACCGCCATTCGCGAAGACGCCTCGATCAATCTCGAGGCGGTATCGCGGCTGTCGCTGCGCTTCCCGGCGCTCGATGTGATATTCGTCGAAAGCGGCGGCGATAATCTGGCGGCGACCTTCAGTCCCGAGCTCTCGGATCTGACGCTTGTACGTGATCGACGTGGCGGCGGGCGATAAGATTCCGCGCAAAGGCGGGCCGGGCATCACCAAGTCCGACTTGTTGATCATCAACAAGATCGATCTCGCGCCGATGGTCGGGGCATCACTCGAGGTGATGGACCGTGACGCACGCAAGATGCGCGGCGATCGGCCGTTCGTTTTCACGAACTTGAAATCCGGGGTGGGGCTTGCGACGGTGATCGAATTCATCGAGCGCGAGGGGTTGTTCGCGCGCCTTTAGATCGGCGACGCGATCAAAACTGCTCGAACAGGATATCTTTGGCGCCGCCCCAGAGCACCTCGACGCCGAGCGGCCGCAGATTCTCCTGGCCCTCGACGATGGTCAGGAAATGGTTGCCCGCGAGCTGCCCGAGCTTGCTCGAGAAGCAGCAGCTGCCGTAGGCAATCAAAATCTCGGTTTCACTGAAGCCACCCGGATAGAACAGGACATCGCCCACCGACGGATGGCTCGTGTGATTCTCGAAGCCGGTTTTCAGATCGAAGTCACCGAGCGGGATCCAGCAGGCCTCTCCGCTCCAGCGCACGTGGATTATTTTCTGGCGATAGGGCAGGAGCGCCGTGAACGCAGCGACGGTGCGCGGCGCCGCTGCATTGGGCAGCGCCACGAACCGATAGTTTCCGGCGGTGATTCGGATGGAGCTCATGGAGTGATGCGGGAGGAACCTAAGGATCAAGAAGAATATGTCAGTCGTCGGAAATCGTGTCAACGGAATATTCTTCAGGCGAGTGAGTGCCTGATCGATGAGTCCCGCATGCTAATGTCCCCCCGAGCCCCATGAAAACCTCAATGACCGAGTTTATTAGAGGACTGCCGAAAGCGGAGCTGCACGTGCATATCGAGGGCACGCTCGAGCCCGAGCTCGCCTTTCAATTGGCGGCCAAGCACGGGGTGAGGTTGCCGTACGCGACCGTCGAGGATCTGCGGCGGGCCTACCAGTTCACCGATCTGCAGTCTTTTCTGGACATCTACTATGCGGGTGCCGACGTGCTGCGGGACGCGGATGACTTCTACCGCTTGACCCGGGCGTATCTCGACCGAGCCCACTCGCAAGGAGCCGTGCACGTCGAGATCTTCTTCGACCCGCAGACTCACAGCGCGCGAGGCGTCGCTTTCGATACGGTGCTCGAGGGCATACGGCGAGCATCACTCGAGGCGGAACAGGCGAGGGGAATGACGTTTCGGCTCATCCCCTGCGTTCTGCGTCACCTCGAGATCGGCCGAGGCGATGAGTATGCTCGAGGACGTTTTGCCGCATCGGGATGCGATTGCGGCGATCGGCTTGGATTCCTCCGAGTCGGGACATCCGCCGACGAAATTTCGCGACGTGTTCGCGCGGGCGAGAGCGGCGGGCCTGCCCGCCGTCGCCCATGCCGGGGAGGAGGGTCCGCCCGCCTACATTCACGAAGCCCTGGATGTCTTGAAAGTGCGCCGTATCGACCACGGCGTGCGCTGCGAGGAAGACGAGGGGCTGATGGAGCGGCTCGCGCGGGAGCAGATCCCTTTGACGATGTGCCCGCTGTCGAACGTCAAGCTGCGCGTGTTCGACCGTCTCGAGTCCCACAATTTGAAGCGTCTGCTCGAGCGCGGTCTGTGCGTAACGGTAAATTCCGACGATCCGGCGTATTTCGGCGGCTATCTGCTGGAGAACTATCTCGGGGTACAGGAAGCTTTGGGACTCACCCGGGAGCAGCTGACGCTGCTCGCCCGAAACTCGATCGAGGCCTCCTTTCTGGAGTCCCGCCTCAAGCGCCATTGGCAGTCGGCCATCGACGCGTATGTACGCGGCGGTTAGCGACCCATACCTCTTTGATGTCGGCGCGCGTCGCGTGGTAGACGATTTTCTGCAGTAGGGCCTCGGGGGCGGCGTTGTCCTCGAGAAGCAAATTACTGTCAGGCGTTCGACCGTCGAGCACGACGGCGTCGAATTGATATCCCTTTTGGAACACGCCGATGGGAAGATCGAGCGCAATGCCGCCGCCTGCGGTCGCGAGCCAAAACGCCGTGGCCGCATCGATGCGCGACTCCGGCGAGCGCCGGAGCTTGCGGCTGAGCTTGGGATCCACGCCCGACTCGAGGCTCCTCGAGGCAATGACGGCGTGACGGGCGTTCTCCAAGATCGAGGGGCTGGCCCCGCCGGAGATATCGGTGCCGAGTCCTACGTGCACGCCCCGCTCCAACATGCGGCGCAGCGGAAACACCGCATCGGAGAAATAGACGTTCGACAGCGGACAATGTGCGATGCCGGCGCCTGCCTCGAGAAGGGTCGCGATGTCCGGACCGTCGATGAAATTGCCGTGCGCGAGGATGGTGCGCCTCGACAACAATCCGAATCGTTCCAGGGCGGTCGTGTCCGTCACCCCGCAGCGGGCGAGCACGAACTCATGGGCCCAGTCGCTCTCCGAGCAATGCGTCTGCACGTGGCAGCCGGTGTCTCGAGCGAGACGCCCGAGTCCCCGCAGCAACTCATCGGTGCACGAGGGAATGAAGCGCGGCGTGATCACCGGCAGAACCAATCCGCTCGGGTTGCCGGGCATCGAGCGGACGTAGTCGATGAACGCCCGGGTCTCGGCTTCGGCGGTGGCGGCGTCGGGATCCCGATAATAGGCGGGACATTGGTCGGGATCGTCCATCGCGACACGGCCGATCAGGGCCCGCTGAGAGCGCCGCAGGCAAATATCCGCAAGCGCCTGCGTGGCCGCCAAATGAATGCTTGCGAAGTACACGGCGGTCGTCGTGCCGTTCGCGAGCAGTGCGCCGACCAGGGATTCGTAGACCGCCCGTGCATAGTCGATGTCCCGAAAGCGCGCCTCGAGGGGAAACGTGCACGCCTGCAGCCATTCTTCGAGGGGAAGGTCGAGCGCCAATCCGAGCTGCGGCCACTGCGGCGCGTGGATATGCAGATCGACGAGACCGGGAAGCAAATATTCCTGCTTTTCGAGCGTCACCAGGCTTCCCGCCGCGCGATGGCGTGCGGCTGCGGCCACCGACTGCGGCCCTTGCTCACGGTGGATCTCCTGAATCGCTCCCCCGGCGTCCACCTCGATCAGGACGCCGCGAAGGAGCTCGATCCGGCCGCGCGTCGGCGTGTGCAGCGCGTTGCCGAGAAAGGCTCGCTGCGAGGCAGGTTCTAAGGACATGGCGATGCGAGCCTTCAGGGCGCCAGGCAAATCTGGTAATGCCGGCACAGAAAGCCGTAGCTCACGGGCTTCGTGTCGCGCAGGGCATCCCAGCCCTTGCGCTGGAAGGCTTGCGCGAACGCCGCCATGCGCTTGTCGTAGCCGGCCAGCAGCCGCTCCTTGGTGGGCGCGTCCAGAAACGAGTAGTAGAGCGAATTGCGGCCGAGCTTCACGATCTCCTCCCACGACAGGTTGAACTCCTTTACGGCGACGTAGAACTCATCGCTCATGTTCGAGTCCCACATCCCGCGATCGTCGGTCGACAAGGCGACCGGCACCCCGATGCGCAGGTATTCGGGGAAAGGATGCTGCGAGTAGTCGCTCACGTACTCGAGCAACAGGTTGCTGATGAGATTGATCTCGACCATGTAAGGGCCATAACGCAACTGGACCAGGGTCTCGGGATCCGTGATGAGGTTGACGCCATGGCCGATGCGCTGCGCCCCGAGCAGGAGCGTGTCGCGGATATGGTAGTTCGGCTCGTCCACCTCGCCGGCGTGGATGGAGAGATTGATGTCGGGATATTTGCGGCGCATCTCGCGCAGCACGGGCAGAAAGCGCAGCGGGTAACCCTTGCCGTTATCCTCCCGGCCCACCATGTTGATGCCGACGTACAGATCGCGATACCGATCGGTGATCGCGTACAGCTCCCGCAGCCGCTGCTCGGCGTCAGGCGAGAATCGCAGCAGCGAGTTCTGGAAACGGACCTCGACGCCGGTGGCCTTGGCCCGGGGCGATGCAAGACATTGGCGGAAGATGGCGACGGTCTCGTCGACCGTGTAGGCAGAGCCGTCGGCCTTGACCGCGCCCTGCACGCCCTGCTGAGTCTCGAGGTAGACCAAGCCTTCCCGTCCGAAGGCCTCCAGGCTTCGCACGAGAACGTCGCAGACCAACTGGGGGTTGTGCAGCAGGGCGTCGAGACGGTCCCAGATGGCGTCGAAGAACTCGTTGCGTCCTTCATAGCTCTGGTCGAGCCGCATGCTGTCGAGCCAGGCCTGCTTCTCGCGCGCGTCCAAATCCTGAAGCCGTTTGAATTCCGATTTGCCGCAGGCGTCGAGCGCCTCGAATTTGTTCGCCTGAATATCCTTGAAAAGCAACAGCGCCTTCGAGGCGCCGAACTCGTTGTTTCCATACGGCGCGCAGTTCATGATGCGCACCCGCGTGTAATAGACGTAGCCGCGCTCCTCAGCGGCCATCGCGGCGTCCCAGAACCATTCCGAGCGCACCGCACCCCCGAGATGGTTGTGCAGATCTCCGCCCTTGGGCATGGCATAGAGAAATCGATAGAGCTGCACGGGAGTGGCCGTGGCTTTGAGCTCCTCGAACCAGCGTTCGGCCGCCCGGCTGGACTGTATACCGCCGAGATACAGGCCGAGGAGCAGGGCGGCGACGAGCCGAAGGGTTCCCGATCTCATGTCCATCCCTCGAAGTGCTGCAGAAAATCCTGGAACACGCGCGCCGCGAGGTCGGCATCGGCCGCGGTCAATGCCTCATCCGGGTGGTGGCTGATGCCGCCATTGCCGCAGCGTACGAACAGCATGCCGACTTGGGTGAGGCTCGCCATCATCATGGCGTCATGGCCGGCGCCGCTCGGCAGGCGCAGGGCCGGGCGGCCCGTGATGCGCTCGATGCTCGCTCCCCAGGCGTCTTGCAGCGCCGGTGCGCACGGCACGCTCGGCGCTTCGAGAACCCGGCGCTGATGCACCTTGACGCGGCGTCGCGCAGCAATCGCGCCGAGGGCGGTGTCGATGTCCGCTGCGGCGGCGTCCCGCAATGCATCGTTTCCGGAACGGATGTCGATGCTGAACTCGCATCGGCCGGGGATCACATTGACGGCGCCGCCCGGTACGTCGAGTTTACCCACGGTGCCGACGAGACCCGGGTGCTCGCGGCAGCGAGCTTCCACGGCAAGCACCATCTCGGCGGCCGCGGCGGCGGCGTCCCGGCGCAGCGTCATCGGCACGGTGCCTGCGTGCCCCGACAAGCCCTCGACGCTGACGGCGCTGCGGATGCTGCCCGCGATGTCGGTCACCACCCCCAGGGGCTCCGCCGCTTCGAGCAGCACCGGCCCTTGCTCGATATGCACCTCGACGAAACACGCCACCTGCGAGGCATCGCGCGCAAGGGCGGGTATGGCGGCGACGTCGTGGCCCGCGGCGCGCAGGGCATCGGACAACACGCAGCCGGCGGCATCGACACTGTCGAGGTCGCGCAGATCGAACCGTCCGGCGACGGCGCGGCTGCCCAAGAAGGTGGATTTGAAGCGCACGCCTTCTTCTTCGGCGAAGGCGATGATCTCGAGCGCGTAAGGCAGCGTTTGCCCGGCACGGCGGAGCGATCCCGCCACCGCGATGGGTAGCAGAATGCCGAGCCGCCCGTCGTATTTGCCTGCATTGATGACGGTGTCGTAGTGCGAGCCGGTCAGGACGCGCTTCGGGCCCGCACCGCCTGCCAGCACGCCCACCACATTGCCGACGGCATCGATATGGGCACCGAGTCCGGCCGCCATCATGAAATCGCGAATCCGGGCGGCGGTGGCGCGATGCGCCGGCGTGAGATAGGAGCAAGTCAGTGCCCCTTCGTCCTCGCTCAAGGTTGCGAGCTCCTCCGCCATTGCGATGATGGAATCGCCCAAGGGCTCATGCACCAAGTCCGTCAGACGAAAGTAGGCAATTCGGCCGATCTCCCGAAGCGCCACGTCGCGTTCCGTTTGCGCATCGTGGCTCACGCGCTCCGCCAGAGTCGCGATCACACTGTCGGGGGTATGTCCCTTGACCGCGAGCACGAAGGGGAACCCGAAGCGTTCGGTGTACTGCGCGTTCAAAGAGGAAAGACGCGTCAGTTGCGATTGCGTCAACGCCGACAGGCCCGCGCCTTGCTGCTCACGGGTCGAGGCCGAGGTGACCTCGCCCCGCAGGGCGGCGCGTCCGGCGAGCTCCGGATGTGAGCGGATCAAGGCGAGCTGCAGTGCCTCCTCGGCTTGCAGGACTTCTGCGCACATCGCTTTATGCAAGGCGATGCCGCTCGCGAAGGGACGCAACGCGGCGACCCGCTCGGGAACCCAGGGAGAGTGCTCGAATATCGAGTCCAAGGCGGCGACGAAGTCCCGCGTGGAGGCCGAGTTGAGGCGCTCCAAGGTGATCACGGCGGCACGGCTTCGGCGCCGCCGGACCCGGGCGCCATCGGATGCGTAGCGATCCAGTGCCGGGCGATATCGACGCGCCGGCAGATCCACACGTGCTCATGCGCGAGGACGTAGTCGAGAAAGCGCTCCAGTGCCGCGATACGCCCCGGACGCCCGCAGAGCCGGGCGTGCAGGCCGATCGACAGCATCTTGGGCGAGTCGAGCCCGCCCGGATCTCCCTCGCGATACAGGATGTCGAACGAATCTTTCAGGTAGTCGAAGAACTGAGTTCCGGAGTTGAACCCTTGCGCGGTCGCGAACCGCATGTCGTTGGTGTCGAGCGCGTAAGGCACGACGAGATGAGGTGCAGCGCCGACGCGAATCCAGTAGGGCAAATCGTCCGCGTAGGAATCGGAGTCGTAGAGAAAGCCGCCGTGTTCGACGACCAGCCCTCGCGTATTGCGGGCTGTCGCGTCCGGTGTACCAACCGAGCGGTGCGGCGCCGGTGAGCGATTTCAGAATGGCCACGGCCTCGGCCATATGGGCGCGCTCGGTGCTCTCGTCGACTTGCTGATAACTGATCCAGCGCAGCCCATGCGCGGCAATCTCGGCGCCCAGCTCGCGATAGGCTGCCACCGCCTCCGGGTGGCGCTGCAGCGCGCGTGCGACGGCGAACACCGTCAAGGGCAAGCGGCGCTGCTCGAACGCGCGCAGCACCCGCCACAGACCGGCGCGCGAGCCGTACTCGAACAAGGACTCCATGCTCATGTGGCGCATGGGATAAGCCGTCGCGCCGATGATCTCCGACAGGAACGTCTCCGACGCCGCATCGCCGTCGAGTACGCAGCTCTCGCCGCCTTCCTCGTGATTGAGGACGAATTGCAGCGCGATTCGGGCGCCGTTGGGCCAGCGCGGATGCGGCGCTTTGCGGCCGTAGCCACGCAGGTCGCGAGGGTAGGCAGGCGTTCGGATCGCTCATGGCCGGCCGCCGAAAACGGTCTTCAAGTTCGATACCGTCGCCGCTGCGCTCCTCGAGCATGAGGTCCGCGAACACATGGTCCAGATGCTGGATCATCAGCTTGATCGCGGCGCGTTCGCGCCGTTCCAGCGCCGCCGTCAACTCGCGATGCGCATCCGGCGGGCAGGGCGATGCGCCGGGAGACTGGTAGACCGCGATGATGAGCGAGGATCGGGAGACCAGGTCGCGCAGCACCTCGAGCAGGATGTTGTTGTCCGCAGCCTCCGCGAGCAGCAGATGAAACTCGCCCGAGAGCTTCAGAATGGCGCGCCGATCATTGCCGCGCCAGGCCTCCTGCTCACGGGCGACATGCTCCTGCAGGCGCTTGATGTCCTTGCGGGTCGCCGATTTGATGACGCTCTCCACGATGCTCGTCTCGATCAGCCGCCGTGCGGCGAACACCTCGCGGGCCTCGCGCACCGTGGGCTTGGATACCATGGCGCCGCGATTGCGCATCAGCGTCACGACCCGCTCATGGGCGAGGCGCTGCAACACCTGGCGCATGCGCGTCCGGCCGACCCCGAATATCTCGCAGAGCTCGCTTTCCACCAAGCGGGTCTCGGGCGGCAGGCTGTGATCGACGATGGCGCTCCAAATGCGTTCGTGTACCTGCGCCGTGTCGATGCCGGCTTTGGGCATGCGCTTGCGCTTCTCGAGCGTGTCGTGAAGCCTCATGTCGGGCACGCTTCAGTGAGGCGCGCCATGGCCTATCCAATCGAGCAGCCGGCTGCGTTCGGCGTCGGTCATGCCGGTGAGATTGCCGATCGGCATGGCTCTGCGTCTGCACCTGCGGAGCGATCACCGTCGACGTGCGTGAGGATGCGCCTCGGGCGTATCGAGCATCAAGCCCTTGGGGGCGGTAGAAAATCCCGGCTCGGTCGGCGATGCGGCGTGGCAGGGCACGCAGCGCTCGGCGACGATGTGCCGCACGGCGGAGAATTCCGCCGCGGGTGTGGACGACAGCGGCGGTCGCCGAAGGCGCCGCGCGCGGCGCGAGCGCGGCGGCGGCGGCGGCAAGCACCAGCACGCCGAGCGAGCGCGGGCCAGGGCGAGGTTCTGCCGCCTCGCAGATGCCGCTTGTGGCGATCCACGAAGTACACGCGGATCAATACGCCCGCGGCGCAGATCGCGATGAGCACCAGCCAGTTGCGGCGTGCGCCAAAGGTCAGCGCGTAGTGGTTGCTGATCATCGTGAAGAGCACGGGCAGTGTGAAGTAGGTGTTGTGCACCGAGCGCAGCTTGCCGCGCAGACCCGCCTGGGCTGTCCGGTTCGCGGCCCTCCTGCTTGGCCCGCACCATCTCGCGCTGGCCCGGGAATGATGACGAAGAACACGTTGGCCACCATGATGGTGCCCAACATCGCGCCGAATTGAATGAACGCGCCGCGGCCGCTGAAGAGGTGGCACAGCCCGTAGGCAGCCGCGCATGCGAGGACGCGCGATCGACGCCCGCGAGCCAGGCGGGTCGGCGCACGAGCGGGCTGCGGCAGAGCGCGTCGTACAGCAGCCAGCCGCCGATGATGAAGCCCGATGCCGATGGCTATCGCTTCGGGCTTGGTCAGTGCGGCCACGCGCGGGTCGATGAGATAGATCTCGGCCTGGCCGTAGTACAGAAGGCACAGCAGGAAAACGCCGGAAAGGAACGTCGAATACGCCTCCCAATAGAACCAATGCAGGGATGGCGGGCAGTACCTGCGGGGCGAGGCGATATTTTTGCGCGTTGTAGAAGCCGCCGCCGTGCACGGCCCACAGCTCGCCGCCGACGCCCTTGCGCGACCGAGGCCTCATCCGCCGGGGGCAGCAGGTGATTGTCGAGCCATACGAAATAGAACGAGGCGCCGATCCAGGCGATCCCGGTGATCAGGTGCACCCAGCGGCCGAGCAGTCCCAGGTACTCGATCGCAAAGGCGCTCATCGAGCGATCCGCAGCGGCATCGAGGTCAACTGCCCCGATAAGTGGAGTAGCTCCACGGAGACACCAGCAACGGTACGTGATAGTCCCGCTGCGGATCCGCGATGCCGAAGGCGATGACGACTTCGTCCAGAAACGGTGGGTCGGGAAGCTCGTGCCCCTGCGCGCGGAAGTACGCGGCCACATGAAACGTCAACGTGTACCGGCCGACACGAAGTGCAGTGCCTTCGAGAAGCGGCGTGGGGCAACGCCCGTCGGAGTTGGTTTGCGCAGCGCTGATCGGCGGCATGGTCGCATGCACCGTCTCGCCGGCGGGGCGCAACTCGATACGCATGCCGGCTGCCGGAATGCCCGCCGCTAGGTTCAAAACATGTGTGGTCAGCTTACCCATAGCACCCCACGCCGTTCTGGCATTACAGCACGTCCTTTGCGAGTTTTGTACACAATGCCCCGCACCGATGGTGTGCATTAAGGACGCACAGCGCCCCAACAAAGTGCTCTGCGCGGAGAGGACAACGCGGCCGATAAAACTTGTTTGCGGCGCGTAGGTATCGTAGAACCGACGGCAGCGAAGAATAAAGGGATGGCAATGCTCAATCGCTTCTTTGGTCTCAACCTCCACGGCACCACGGTTCGCACGGAGGTGCTCGCTGGTTTCACCACGTTTCTCACGATGGCTTATATCGTCGTCGTGAATCCGGTGATTTTGGGCGCTGCCGGCATGCCCGTGGCCGGAGTCGCTGCGGCAACCTGTTTCGCCGCGGCATTCGGCAGCATCCTCATGGGACTCGTGTCGAACTATCCCCTGGCGCTCGCGCCCGGCATGGGTCTCAACGCCTATTTCACCTATACGGTGGTCAAGACCATGGGTGTGCCGTGGCAGATCGCGTTGGGCTGCGTATTTCTGTCGGGCTTCGCGTTTCTCATTCTGACGCTGTGCGGCGTGCGCCAGTTGATCATGAACGCCGTGCCGCGTGCGCTGTTCGCGGCGGTGGCGGGCGGGGTGGGATTGTTCATCGCCTTCATCGGCTTGGTCGACGCCGGTGTGATCGTCGCGAAGCCCGGCACGCTGGTCGGCCTCGGCAATCTGACCACCGCGACACCGGCGCTGTCACTCCTGGGGCTGTTGGTGATCGCATCGCTCCAGGCGTGGCGCATCAAGGGCGCCATGCTGGTCGGCATTCTGCTAACGGCCGCCATCGGCTGGGCGATGGGCATGGCCCACTTCGCGCCCGGTGTTTACAACTTGAGCGACTTGTCGGCGGCCGCTTTGCAGCTGAACGTGCCCGGCGCCCTGAATCTCAAGGGCGGCATCGGCCTCTCGCTGCTCGAAATCGTCCTCGTGTTCCTGTTGGTCGATCTATTCGACAATGTCGGCACGCTCGTGGCCGTGACCAAGCGAGCGGGACTCACGGCGCCCGACGGCTCGATACCGAGGTTGAACCGCATTTTGATCGTGGATTCGCTCGCCATGATGGTGGGCGCGGCCTCGGGCACGAGTCCGGTATCGAGCTACATCGAAAGCGCGGCCGGTGTTGCGGTGGGCGGGCGTACGGGTCTTACCAGTGTGGTCGTCGGAATACTGTTCTTGTGTACGTTGTTCTTCGCGCCGCTGGTGCAGGCAATCCCGACCGCCGCCACCGCGCCGGCGCTGATTTTGGTCGGGGGCATGATGATGGGTGCGCTTGCCGAAGTGGATTGGGTCGATCCGCTCGAGGCCATTCCGGCGTTCCTCACGGTCATCATGATCCCCTTGAGCTTCTCGATCGCGAATGGACTCGCCTTCGGCATCACCAGTCACGCCGTCCTCAAGCTGGTGCGGGGCAAGGCGACCCGCAAGGACTGGCTCGTGTACGTGCTCTCCGCGCTGTTCGTCGCGCGCTTCATCTACCTGTCTTGACGTCCATAAGGGCTGTCAGGAGCCCATAAGACAGCGCCGAGACCGGGAACCCCAAAATCCAGCTGAGGTCGGCGCCGCCGAGCGCCGTCGCGATCGGACCCTCGTAGAGCGGAGATCTCATCGTCAGGGCGGCGATCGCCATGCCGGCCGCGAGCGCGATGCCGCCGGCGGGATTCAAACCGTGCCAGCCCCAATATCGACCGGTGTCCCGGTTCTTACTGTGAATCGCCCGGGCATCATAGCTTCCCCGCCGCAGGAAGCCATCGCAGATCCATACGCCGCCGAAGGGTCCAACCCATACCACCAGCAGCGCAATGAAATTGTCGAGCGCCGTGGAGAAGTCCTGGACAAACAGAATATAAAGAGTGATCGCCATCGAAACGACCACGTCGAACATGGTCGCGGTGTAGCGATGCAACTTGAGTCCGATCGCCTGCAGCGACAGACCCGACGAATAATAGGTGGGTACGTTGTTGGCCAACGACCCTCCGACGACGGCGAGGATATAGACGATGAACAACCACGGCGGCACGAACGGCTTCAATCCGGCCACCGGATCCGACATGTCGCCGAGGGTGGCGCAGAAGGCGCCCATCATGGTCATGAGGAGTGACGGCAGATAGCTCGCCCAGAACACGTGGCGGAAAATCGACCGCGCCGGCGTCGCCGACGGCAGGTACCTCACCCAATCCGGACCATTGAAGAGAAAAGACAGGGGGTTTGAGGCAATCACGGCCGCAGCCGTCAGAAAAGCGGCGGTCGTCGTCGTGGCGAGGTGCGCATGCGGGGCCGCCGCGTTCAGCCCATCGACCTTCCCGACCGTGAAAGCGATCACCATCAAAAGCGCGCCGCCCACGAGCGCGGCAAAGACCCGTTGAAACCACACCATGGTGGCATGCCCGAGGACCGCGATACCGCCGCAGAGGACGAGCTGCAGCAGGACGGCTATCAGCTTGCCCGCGATGGAGGGGTCCTTCCAGCCGAGCACCTCGAACAGCGCGAGCAGTGCGTCGACGCCGAAAACGGTATTGATGACCTCGAAAGCGACCGAGACGATCCAGGACAACAATGCGTTCGGTAGATTTCCGCGGATGCCGAAGGCGGCCCGGGCCAGGGTGCTCACCGGCAATCCGGCGCGCACCGTGACAATCGATCCGAACGCCACATAGGCGTAGGCAAGGCTGCCGACCACACAAGCCACCAGCGCCAGCCGCAGATTGAGGCCGAGAGTGATGGCAATCGCCCCCAGAGCGAACGAGAGCAGGTTGACACTGTTCCCGACCCAGAAGGGGCCAATCTGGCGCAACGTCATATTGCGCTCGGCCTCGGGAATATGATCGAACCCGCGCAGCTCGATTTCGAACAGCTTCGTTGCTGCGAAGGACTGGTTCCTCGTTCATTTCTAGGTACCCTGAATTTGCGCGAGATGAGTGCACGCTTTTCGCGTAGCTTCAACTCCGGATACCGCAATCGGAGTCGCTTCATGCCGCGCACGAACTATCGAGTCTCGATCACGACTTGTCCGGATCACGAGGCCTTGTCGCCGCCGTACCGGGATTGCTATCCCGTCGAGCTGCGCAATGGCAGGTTACTGAATCTGCCCATTCAGCCTCTTCCGGGAGGCCGGCAGGCCATCGCCTTGCTGATGTCGAACCAGACGGACTTTGCGGTGGAGCAAGAGCTCGGAGCCTCGTTGAGCCTGGCCGCCCGTGAGTTCTCGCCTGAAGTGATCGTGGGGATTCCCACCTTAGGCCTCGACTATGCTCGCATCGTCGCGCGCGATCTGGGGTTCCCCAATTACGTCGCCTTGGGAAATTCCCGGAAATTTTGGTATTCCGACGAGCACTCCGTAGCCGTTCGTTCCGTCACCAGTCCCGGGGCGAACAAAAAGCTGTTTCTGGATCCGATGCTCATCGAGCGCATCGCCGGGAAGCGAACCCTCATTGTCGACGATGTCATCAATACCGGGGGTTCGGCGGCGGCAGCCATCCATCTTCTGCAGCGTGCCGGAGCCACGGTCATCGGTCTTTGCGTGGTATTGATCGAGGGCGCCGCGTGGAAAGACGCTCTGGCGGCCTTCTCTGCCGGACTGGCCCGATCGCGTTCGCGGCATCGGCAGAATTCCCATGTTCACGCGGTCGGCCGAGGGTTGGGTCCCGCAGCACTAGCCGAGCTCGATGTCGGCCGACTGAATGCGGCGGACGCCTCGCTGCCTCATCTCCGCCCAAGCGGCACCCAACGATCCGTGTAGATCGATACCCCGGCAGGCATCTTCGATGACGTAGGTCTCGAAGGCCGACTTGCGGGCATCGAGCGCAGTCCATGCGACGCAAAAGTCGGTAGCCAAGCCGGCCACGTATACCTCCCTGATGCCCCGCTCCCGCAGGTACCCTTGCAGTCCCGTCCCGGTTTTTCGATCTGCTTCCTCGAACGCCGAGTAGCTGTCGACGGCACGATGAAATCCCTTGCGCACGATCAATTCGGCCTGCGGAATTCTCAAGTTCTCATGGAGTGCGGCATCGGGCGTTCCCTGCACGCAGTGATCCGGCCAGAGCAGTTGATCGCCGTAGGCAAGTTTGATGGTGTCGAAGGGCTTGCGGCCCGGGTGGCTCGAGGCAAAAGAGGCGTGCCCGGCAGGATGCCAATCCTGAGTCAGGACGACATTCTCAAAGGCCGGCGCAATTTTGTTGATGACCGCCACGACCTCTTCGCCATGCGGGACGGCAAGAGCGCCGGTAATGAAGCAATTCTGTACGTCTACGACGATCAGCACGCTGGTCGCGTCGGGAACAAGCTCCTTCGTCCGCGCCGATAGCCGCGGAACCCCGGCGGCGATACCGAGGGCCGCGGCTGCGGACAGCATTGCCACGACTTCTCTGCGACTGCGCAGGCGGGCTTGCCTTTAGAACCTGCCGGTCAGGGTTAGATCGAAGCTGCGCGGCGGCTGCCGGGTAATGAAGTCGTTGCCGTAGAAGGGGTTGTCGTTCAGCCAGTTAACCCGGTTGGCGACGTTGTAGACCATCAGTCTCGCGGTGTAATGCTGCAGGAAGGTATAGAAGACACCGGCATTTAACTGGTACTGCCACGGAATGGTCGGCGAACTGTAGTACCCGGACTTCAGGACCGATGCCGGGATGGCATTGTTGATCGGTTGGGAGTAGGTCCCATAGCCGAAATCGTTGTTGAGGTTGGCTTCGGTCGCCGCGATGTTGACGTAGCCGGACTGCGTGGTCTGGACGGGTCCGGTCACCTGCAGGTTGGCCTGGAACCCGAGGCCGCTGTCGAGCTTATAGTTGACTAAGAAGTTGATCAGGTGCTCGGGCACGCCCGGATCCTCGAAGTTTTGGTTGGGGTTGAACACCACCGTCGTGCCGGCGCCATCGATGTTGAAGCCCGGCTGTGCCGGGAAATTATAGAACCCGGCCGGCGTATCCAGCCTCGTATGCAGGTAGGAGTAGCTGGCGGTGGCAAAGAAATGCGGACTGGGCTGATAGTTGAGCTCGAATTCGGCGCCGGTGATGTGGGCCCAGGATTCATCGTTCAAGCTCGGGCCGGTGGAGACCTCGCGCTCCTGATTGAATCCTGCGATGGAGATGAACAGCGCCTTGCCCAGCAGGTCGAACTTTACGCCCGCCTCTTCCAGCTTGGTGCCCTGGCGCAGCTGGCTGGTCGGAGCGACGTTCAGCGCGCCGACCGCCCCGTCGTTGGCGATGGCATTCACGTACTGGGCCTTGTTGAAGGTGAGATAGCCCGACACCCACTCGGTCGGACTCCACACCAGGCTGATGTTGCCGTTGTACAGGCCGTACCAGCCGGTGTGCTGCGACTCCGGTGGTGTCACGTAGTAGCCGTTGACATTTCCGGCCGACGCGTAGGGGACCGCCGAGGCCGTGTACAAGGGGTCCGAATCGTTCAGCTGGACCAGGTCGCCGCGCAGTCCATACAGCACGCTCCATTGGGGCGAGAACGTCAGGCGGTGCTCGAGGAAGATCGCGGCGTCCTGGAGGTTGGAATCGATCGTGGCGTTCGGATAGAGAATCTCTCCGAAGGCCGAACCTTCTCCCGGGAAACCGTACTGGACATGGCCGAACGCCCCCGTGTAGGGGAATGCGCCGCCGATGATCTGCGCCGAAGGCGGAAACACCCAAGTGCTCGGACTCTGCGACAGGTCGAACACGCTCACGGGTTCGTTGTTGTAGTTCTGGATGTCGCGCACGTGCGCGTAACGGTAGGTAAAGCCGGTGTCGATCTCGTTGCGAACCGGACCTAAAGGGAACTTGACCTTGAAGTCGGTCTTGTTCTCGAAGGTGTAGCTGCCCATGGCCGTGTCGGCGTAATAGTCCATGGTCTGGTTGTAGCGGTCGACGTAGTCATAGAACGAATTGTTCATAATCGAGAAATCATCGCTCACCGTGAAAGTCTGGATGATCTGCAGCATGCCGTGCAGCGAATGCGCTCCCGTACCGGCCGGCTCATCGATGATGGTGCGGGGGTTGAGCACCGTGGAGCCGGTCAGATCCACCTCCGTGCCGAAGCCGACGACACTGCTGAGCGGCGGAGCGCCGGTGAGGTAGTTGCTGTTGTCGATGAGCCCCTGATTTACACGGTTGATGCCGTCGTTCTCCCGATAGGTGGTATCGGTTAGGTCGGCGCTGAGCGAGACCTTGTAGTTGGA
The DNA here is from genome assembly GCA_963766915.1 of uncultured Gammaproteobacteria bacterium. Lineage (GTDB taxonomy): Bacteria > Pseudomonadota > Gammaproteobacteria > Steroidobacterales > Steroidobacteraceae > Bog-1198. Next base: position 93,604 of record CAVYCL010000019.1, on the reverse strand, counting down.
GGTCGGCTCGTAGACCAATGCGGCATACAGCCGACTGCTGGTGGAAATACATGTCGTAGTAGTAGCTGTTGCTGTCGTTGCTCGTGAAGCTCAGGCGCCCGGCCACATTCTCGGCGAGCGGACCGCCCACATCGAGGTTGAAGATGCGCTTCTGGTGAGTGTCCACCTCGGCCGAGGCGGTGGCCACGAACGTGGTCATGGAGGGCATCTTGGTGGCGATGTCGATGGAGCCGCCCACCCCCGGTCCCGCGCCACCCTGAACGCTGGCAGGTCCCTTGATGATGTCGATGGAGTCCACCATGTTGAAGCTGATCGGGAGCGCCGTAGCCGTTGAGCGTGAAGCTGTCCCGCATCCCGTTGTAGAACATGTCCGCGTACTGACCGCGGATGCGGGGTACGTTCGGCTGGCCGAACGAAGCGTCCGTATAGGCGCTCGAGGTCAGCGAGGAGAATCCGCCGGGATTCTGCACATCGAGGGCGTCGAGCTGCGCCTTGGACAACAGGGTATTGTTGCGCGGGGTATCCATCACGCCGAGGTCGAGTCCGTAAGCCGAGCTGGAGGTGACGGTGGTGGGCATGACCAGGTCGCCGCGCCGGATGCCATTCACGACAATTTCGTCGAGACTGTCGGATGAGCCCACCGGAGCTGTCACGGGACTCGTCGACTGAGCGGCTTGCTGCGCATCGGCCGGACGGTAGGCGGCGACGATCGCGCAGGACACCAGACCCAAACCACGGATCCACGATTTCATTGTTTCATCCCTCATTGTTTTATCCCCAGCTTTTTTTATGGCTTGAGCAGGTAGGTCCTGCGCGCGCCATGGGAAACCCTGCTGCAAGAATCGTGCGCAGTCGCCCAGATACCCAGAAAAGTCCCACGCTCCATTGTTCGCCGGCGGAAATGGCATGCCTCGCGGCGAAGGTGTGCCGCCTAACCGTTTAATATGATGAGGAAAAGCTCTGCGTCGAGGGGACGTCGGCTAGGTGGGCTTGCGAGGAGCCGCGCGAATTGCTAACTCGCGAGTTCGTGCACCAATTGTGTACACAAGCCGCTCCATCTTTGTACACAGAATTGAGCCGAAGCAGAAATACCACACGCGAGAAGCTGGAGAGGAATCAAACCTTGGCGGCGATGACACGAACCATGCCCGCGAGCCCGGCTTCGGTGCGCACCGAAAATCCCTGGTCACGAAGCGATTGTGAAACCCATTCCGGCTCCAGCAGGATCTTGCGGTAAGTGCCGATTTTCAGTTGCCAGGTGCCGGCGGCGCGTTCATGCAGCATGTCATGAACATCGACATGATCCGGGCCATATTCCAGGAAGCAGGTGAGTATCCGATCGGCATCGCTTTTCACCGGAATGAAGCGATCGTTGCCGACCAGGCGCCGGCTATAGTCTCGAAAGGTGGCGATGAACCGGCCTCCCGGGCGCAGGGAGGCGGAAGCAAGGGTGAACAGCTGTGAGGCGGCCGCGCGGTCCGGTAGATGGGTCAACGTGTCGCCCATGCACAAGATGACATCGGGCGGTCGGTCGAGGTATCGCTGAAACGTCAACAGATCGCTCTCGATGGTCGTGATGGGCAGGAGCCCTGCCTGTGATTTCAGCTCCTGCAACAGGTAAGCCGAGGAATCGAGGGCGAGCACCGAACAGCCGCGCCGCGCGAGCGGAATGCTGTGCATGCCGAAGCCGGCCCCGAGATCGACCGCAAGACTGTCGTTGGCCAAATCCGGGAGGATGGCGCCGATTTCCGCATCGCCTCGGCTGATGGCGGCATCGAAGCCCCCCGACATCCACGAATACACCGGTGCGAGATGCGAGCGGTAATGATCGGCGACGCTGCCCATTTGCGAATCTTAACCGTTGCGCCGTATTGTTGGATATGCGCAGCGTCCTTGGCTCTTTTAGTCGCTTCACGATCGTAGGCGTTCTGGTCGCGCTTGCGATGTGGGCTCAACCGGCGCGCTCGACACCGCCGGTGCAAACGCCGCCGAGCGAACCTGCCCCCATTCCGGTGAAAGTGGTGGTGGTCACCATGTTCGAGGTTGGCAAGATGACCGGCGACAAGCCGGGCGAAGCGCAGTTCTGGGTCGAGAGGGACGGACTGGACCGCGTCCTGCCGTTTCCGCTCGGCGAGTACGAGCTGCGCATGAACGATGCGGGTTTGCTGCTGATCTGCACCGGCGGCGGGGTCACCAACTCCAGCAGTTCCATCATGGCCCTGGGTCTCGATCCACGCTTCGACCTGAGCAAGGCTTATTGGCTCATCGCCGGCATCGCGGGGGGCGACCCGCTCGATGTGTCTTTGGGCACGGCGGCATGGGCGAAACATGTGGTCGACGGCGATCTGCTCTACGAAATCGACGCTCGCGAGATTCCGGCCGACTGGCCGTACGGGTTGTTGCCGTTGGGCGCCAAGAGGCCCAACGACATCGCCGGCGGTTGGACCGTCGATACGATTCACTATGAGCTCAATGCGGCGCTGGTGGATTGGGCGTATACGCTCACCAAGGATCACCCCATTGCGGACAGTCCCGGCATCGCGCGATTCCGCCAACAATTTGTGGGCTATCCCGCCGCCTTGCGTCCACCCTTCGTAACCATCGGTGACTCGCTTTCCTCGAGCCGCTATTGGCATGGGGAACGCATGAATCAGTGGGCCAACGACTGGGTGAAACTGCAGGCCGGCAAAGATGCGAATTTCATGATGTCCAATATGGAAGATAGCGGGACGCTCACGGCCTTGCGGCGCCTGTCGCGAGTCGGTCGAGCGGACTTGAGACGCGTGCTGGTGCTGCGCACGGCGAGCAATTACTCGATGCCCCCGCCCGGAAAAGGCGCGGCCTGGAGCGCAACCGCGGAGTATCCGGAGCAGGGCATCCCCGCGCTCGAAGCGGCCTACCAAGTAGGAAATCGGGTGGTTCAGGCGTTGATTGCGGGTTGGCCGCGCTACCGCGATACCATTCCGGGCAGCTAGCGCTTCGACATCGAGTCGCCGTGCGGCGTCGGCGCGGACATCAGCTCGACGAACATCTGGGTGAATCGCGCCAGGTCGAGATCCAATTGAGCGTGCACGAGATGCACGTCGACGGCCGGTTTCATCGCCGCATTCCAGGTCAACGTTTCGCCGTAGGCTGGGGCCGTGGCTCACATCGACATCCATGTACAGGTCGTCTCGCCGCGTAATGAGGGTGGGGTCGAGCCAGGCGCAGGCGGCGAGCTCGTCCCACAAATAATAACGCTCTTGCGAATACTTCGCGATGTATTGAGCCGCGGGATTAGGTGACTTCGCGATCGCGTCGACCATCGCTTGCGTGAACATGGCCTTGATCGACACGTCCACGGTGGTGACGTCGATGCGGGGCCAATGCGCGCGCAGCGTCATGCGAGCCGCCTCCGGATCGAACCAGAAATTGAATTCGTGGCGCGGGCTGGTCGAGAATTCCGGATCATCGGTGTGCGGATTGAGGCTTCCCCCCATGACGACGAGACCTTGAGACAGCTCGGCGAAATGCGGGTCGAGCGCCACGGCAAGCGCAATATCGGTCAGGGGCCCCGCCGCGTAAATGGTCACTTGGTGGGGATGGGCATGGACTTGCCGAATCAGAAAATGCGCCGCGTCCTCGGCGATGGGTTTGGTGTGCGGCTCGCCCTCGGCGAGAGGCGGAGTCTCCCAGGGACCGAGCGGTGCTGCCGGTGCCGGCGGCTCGACCAATCCGGGCGTCGCGGGCAGCGTATTCAAGAGCTGGCCCCAGGCACCCAGCCAGGCCACCTTGCCGACCAGCGGTGCCATCAGGCGCGTCTCCTCCTGCGTTCGAACGAGGGGAAACACCGCGCCGAGCGCCACCGGCACGTCGGTTCGACCGAGCAGCTCCAGCAGCCGCAGAGCGTGGCGCGCCTCGTCGTCCCGCCAGGCATTACCGGTCACGACCGTGATTCCGAGAACATCGACCTGCGGCGACTGGAGCAGTGCCATCATCGACATGATGTTGGATCCTCCGGGGCCGGACGTATCCTGATCGATGATGACCATGCGCTTTTGCGCGAAGGCGGAGGCGCAGGGAGCGAGCGCGATGAGAATCAGCAGACAGACTTCACGGAGCGCGCGGCTCATGCCGCCAGAGAGAGGGCGGTTCACGGTTTTTCGAAGAAGTTGGGTCCGACCGGTTTGTGCTCGAGGATCTCTTCGGGGGTCAACCCAATCAGCTCGTGCGGAAAAACCAGCCATTTGTCGGTGTCGAGGACGAAATAGTCGGGCACGAGCGCGCTGCGATTGCGGGACGACTTGTAATACACCGTGGCGATGCGCCACTTCTCCGGCCAGTTTTTTCGACAGCGCTGTCTGAGCTCTCTGATCACGGCCTCGAGACTGCGGCCCGAGTCGAACACATCGTCGACCAGCAGGAGCTCATCGTCGGCGGACAAGCGTGAGACCAGGTAGTCGATGGCGTGCACGCGTACCGTCTTGTCTGCCTGGTCGATCCCCGTATAAGAAGAGGTACGAATGGCGATGTGATCGGCGATGATCGAATGATACTCGAGCACTTCCTGTACGGCGATGCCGATGGGCGCACCACCGCGCCACATGGCGACGAGGAACGTCGGCCTGAAGCCGCTGCTGACGACGAGTCGAGCGAGCTCCATCGAGTCTCGTAGCAGCGAGTTGGCGGAAATAAATAGTTTGTCCACGGTCACTTACAGTAGAGGAGCCTGCTTTCCCGCACAAGGTATACGTCTGCGCAAGTGGAGGGCGGCAATTCGGCCGCCGTCAGCGCCGGATACGCACGGGCAGATCGGCTGGATTACGGAGGTCCTGCATCTTCGGGCCCGGTACGGAGTTGCTCGGCAATGTTGGTTTGTATGCATCGATGGCGGCCGGAACCGGCCGCGAACGGCTCCGACCGGCCCAAAACTTATCGGTCGCCTACCCGAAATTGTCGCCACTTAGCTGATGTTCACCGGCGCCAAAAGTCGCGCTCAGGTACGCAGACACCTACCTAGCCACGGTTGCCCCTGGCTGAGAGCAACAATCCCTTAGCATAGACGAGGAACAAGGATCGACAAAAATGGTGACCGGCCATGTCGATCTGCTATCAACCTACTCGTCGCTTAGCTGAACAATTCACTGGCGCTGGCAGCGCCCACAGATAAGGAGTCGACGATGAAAGTCATGGTTGTGGTGAAAGCGACAAAAAACAGCGAAGCGGGCGTGATGCCGAACGAGAAACTGCTTACCGCCATGGGTAAATACAACGAGGAGCTCGTCAGGGCCGGGATCATGCTGGCGGGCGAGGGTCTACATCCGAGTTCTAAAGGCAAGCGGATCAAGTGTTCCGGTAACAAGCGCACTGTGGTTGACGGACCCTTCATGGAGACTAAAGAGCTCATCGCGGGATTTTGGATCTGGCAGGTGCGATCGATGGAAGAAGCCGTCGAGTGGGCACGGCGCTGCCCCGACCCGATGCCCGGCGAAGAGACTGAGCTCGAGCTTCGTCGCATCTTCGGACCTGAGGACTTCGGCGCGGAACTCACCCCCGAGCTGCGCTCGAAGGAAGAGCATCTGCGCGCCGAAGTCGAGCGGCAGAAGCGATTGTAATTAGCCCCGTGAGGGTGGAGTTCCAAAATGGACGTGCCCTTAACGCGAGTCTCGTCTTACATTAAATGCTCCTGAGCGATGATTGGCGGGCGTCAGCTTGGGGCCGCGACCTGCCGGATACCGACGGTCTCGAGTTACTCACGCGGAATGGCAAGTTCGGAGAACCGTGTCGGTCGGCAAGCGGCCATGACCCGTCCTTCGTGGTCCCGAAGTGGCCGCCGGTAAGCGGCCACTCGTGCGCTGAGGTAAACTCAGGTAACGGGTGACGAGCGCAACGGTATCCACATATGTCCAAAGTCGTGGTTGTTGTGATTCTGCTCATGAGCCTGTCGGTAATCTATCTTGGCATTGTCGCAACTATGTGCGTCGCGCTGGATCGGTCACTGGCACGTGCCTCTTCCGTCTCACGTATCTTGGTTTCATGGTTCGTTCCGTTCTTGGGTCCCATACTCACGATAAGGATAGCCGCCGAGGAGTCGCCTCACGGTTTGCGGTCTCGTTGGTGGCTTTGGCCGTTGCGACCGCTGTTATCGGATGATGCGCCAAACCCGGGCTTCGGTCAGGTTATAGATATGCGGGCTGACGCGGAGCGTATCTTGCCAGGAAGCACATTTATTCCACCGCCCTAGCGATGCATCCGGTGGAGTTTAGGCCGCCGTCAATAATTGGATTCGGTTAAGTGGTTAGGTGACTCGCCACCTGCTACGTTATCCCTCAAGAGACGGACGGATAAACCAAGTTAGATCAAATCCCATGACGCCCAAGTCCATTGCAGTTGCCGGTCTCTTGTTGGCATCACTCGCGGTTGGCATCTTTTACATCGCCGCCGCGCGTGCTGGTGAGGGCGCGCTGGTCGCGCTGCAGTTTGCGTCGGTAGTGGTCTCCTTCGCGATGGTATTTATCTGGTTGAGGTACGACGAGTTGCAGTTCGGGTATCGACGATCGGCGTTGTTCAACGCCGGGATCATTGCGCTGGCCCCTATCTTTATTCCGCTCTATTTCTCACGCTCGCGTCCGCGAGGTTCGCGGATGATAGCCGCCCTGGCGAGTTTGGGAGTGATGGCCCTCTCGTACGGGTTGACGTTGGCGGGATTTTATATAGTTCGCGCAATGAACTAACTTGGTTAGTGCGGACGCGCGGCCTCGTCTTCGGTGGGAGTCGATGACTGCACCGCCGCGCGCCGCTCAACTAGATCGTTAAGTGTAGGACGTCGTTATTGAACTACCTGATGCATACCTCGGTGGCAATCGTTCCCTTCATGGCGTTGGCGGCCGTTGGCATCGCGCTCGTGTGGCGGCATCGTACAATCGTCACAGGGCTCATTGCCTTGGGATTCTGCTCGGTTGCGCTCAGCCATATCATTGGCACGCTCGTGGGGTTTTATGCATTTGGCGGATCCAGCGATTTCGCCACAGAGATGAATCGAATTGGCTGGACACTGCCGGTGACGCACTGGGGAATAGTTTTGGGTCTGTGGGTTGGCTCGTTGAGCCTTCTATGGCATACGTTCCTACAAGCCCCGCCGCGCACCTAACTTGCGTAAATGGACCGTTACGCGGTCTGCTGTTCTGATCCCGTATAGCGGACACTGGCCACCGTCAGAAGTGGGTCAACACCGGCGGTACGCGCTAATCCGGCAGCAGGCAGCCAACTTCGGCCGGTCACGGTGCGGATACCACAGCCACATAACTGCCGTTGGTTGCCAAGGTGACGCGCCTAGACGACCATAGTCGAATAACAAAAAAACGGAGGCGAGAATGGCGGAGGGATTACTCGGCGGAATTTTGGGTGAGGAGGACGAGAAGCCCGAAGTCGAGGCGACGGCGACGCTGGCCGGGGCTGATGCGTTTGCCGCTGCGGTGGCCGCGAAGCTCGCAGGCAGCGATCCCGGCGTGGCGCGCAAGACCGAGAACTTCCTCGACAAGCAAGCGCTCCTTGTTGAGATTCAGGCGGAGCACCTCAAGGACGAGCACGCAGCCCGCCTGCATTATCTACGAGGTCAGGCGCGCGAGGTGGATCTGCGCCGTTTTGGACTGCGCCTGCGAGTCGGCTTCCAGCTTTTCGTCGCGCTGCTCGCAATGGCCATTGGTATCGGCCTGGTGGTGATGGTCAGGGACGCCGTTACCTCGCGCCAGGTCGTGGTAGAACCAATCCGAATACCGTCTACCCTCGCTGCACGTGGCATCGACGGGGCAATCGTGGCGAGCGGCCTGCTCGACGAACTCGGCCGGCTGCAGGACGTGACTCGCAGCAGCGCTGCCGCCCGAGGCCTGACCGGTGCGTGGACCGGGGATATAAAACTCGACGTGCCTGAAACAGGCGTATCGCTCGGCGATATCTCGCGCCTGCTGCGGAATCGATTCGGGCACGACGTGCGCATCGAGGGCGATCTGGTCGAGTCGCCGGCGGGCGGACTTTCGCTCACGGTGCGCGGCAATGGCGTGCCGCCGAAGACATTCGACGGGACAACCGCAGAACTCGGGAAGTTGACCATCGCAGCTGCCGAGTACGTCTACTCGAAGTCCCAGCCGGGACGGTGGGCCAGCTACTTGAATACCCACGGAAGGTATGAGGAGTCGATCGCGTTCGTGAGGAGCGCGGTGGCGAGTGCGGACCCGGCGGATCGCGCCGCACTGCTGACGCGTTGGGCGGTCGCGGTCGAGAACACAGGCGGGTCCGTCCGGGAGGCTCTGGAACTCGAGCGTGCGGCCGTGAGACTCCAGCCAAATACATGGACTGCGCACAACAATATCATCAATGATCTGATGATCCTGGCCGACGAGGAGGGCGCGTGGAAGGCCGGCGAGGAAATGCGGCGCATCGCGGGCGGTCGTCCGGGCGCGGCGCCCGAGAATCAGTACCAGAACTGGGACTACCTCACCTGGAACCTGCCGCCGTGGCTGGCTTCGACCATGGCAGATGCCGAAGCCACTGCCGGCGCCGGGACGGGGTTCGGTTCTGCGTACGCGGGAATTGCCGACATCGATGCGCGGCTGCACGATCAGGCGGCCGCGGACCTCGCACTCAAGACGATGAAGGAAGACCCCGATGATCTCGCGGGTAACGCACTCGTGCATCATGTGCGCGGTCGTCTGGCGCTTGAGGCCGGCGATTTCGCCACAGCGGCCATGGAATTGGAGACCTTTGGCACGGCCTACGCAAATCCGGCTATCTCCTCTAACTATCCCGGCTACCATTGCTGGGTTGCTCCGGCCGAGGAAGCGGCGGGACATTCCAGCAAGGCCGACGCGCTACTGAACGCCGCAGGCACATTCGTGGACTGCTACCGCTTCCGTGCCGACATTCTCGATGGTCGCGGCGATTGGACCGGGGCGCAAAAGGCATATCAAGCGGCCGTTGCACTCGCGCCAGATCTGCCTGCGGCCTACTACTCCTGGGGCGCCGCGCTTGCGAAGCATGGGGATTTTGCCGGTGCCGAGGCGAAATTCAAGGACGCCAATCAACGCGGACCACACTGGGCTGATCCCTTGAAAGCCTGGGGCGACGTACTGATGAAGCAGGGTTCGACCAAGGACGCGCTCGCGAAATACGACGAGGCGCTGAAGTACGCTCCGAATTGGAAGCAACTCAAGGAAGCACGAGAGGCACTAGCGAAGCAAAAGACCTGATTTGACTGCTCCGAAGCAGACGCTCGAATCCGACCGCGTGGGTCCAAACCCAGCATCTGTCTCGAAGGGGTCACCTTGATCTGTATGTCAGTAACGTGTTCAGCGCCACATTGAATATCAATACCGCCAAGCTATAGGCGGACGCTCGCGCCGGAGATAATTTCGCGTTCTTCCAGAGCATCCAGAAAAGCGCAATCATAAATACGCTGAGAGCAGCCCAGCTGGCCCAAATCCCAAGCCCAAAAACCATGACGAGTAAACTGAGGCCAAAATAAATAAACGGCGGGATAACAGCAATCTTGTCGAAATCGAACTCAAGAAGTTCTCGCCGCTTTCGTTCAAAAAGCCAAATCAAGCCGTAGAAAAGCCGGCGTTTAGGATCGCAAAAAGCATTTCTATTGCCTCCTTGTCAGAGATGCCCAGCGTCTTCCATTAATATTTTCGTGGGCCGTACGTAGCGTACCGAAGATAAAGACCCGTTTCTCGACTCTCCTGACTGCAGTCGGTGGCCGACGGAGAAACGGGTCGATGAAAGATTCCGGGCCCGGAGTCGGGGCGCGGCCGTCACAGATCGGGGCCAAGAGTCGACATTGAGGCGCGCTGAATCGTGGGAAACTAGCCGCCGTTCAGTTCGCTAGGCTTTGGAGTTACCGGGATTCGCGGTAGTAAGTTCACAGTGAGTCCCCGGACAAGCGCCATTGGCGGCAACTCACCCGTAAGCATTTTCGTCAGTTGACTTGGAGGTTTCGGCCTTCCCAATACGGTCTGCGCAGTTCGCGTTTGAGTACCTTGCCGACGCCGGACAGCGGGAACGGCTCAGTTCGAAACTCGATGCTCCGCGGACACTTATAGGCGGCGATCATTCCGTGACAATGGGCGATGAGGTCAGAGGCGGACACGTGCTCGCCATCCTTCAGGATGACTAACGCATGTACCGTCTCGCCCCACTTATCATCGGGGATGCCGATCACGGCGCATTGCGACACGGCCGTGTGACTGGTGCAGGCATTCTCGACCTCGGCCGTGTAGACATTCTCGCCGCCACTGATGATCATGTCCTTGACGCGATCTACGACGTACACAAACCCTTCCTCGTCCATCCGACCGGCATCGCCCGTGTAGACCCAGCCGTCGCGCAGCGCTGCCGCGGTCTCTTCGGGCTTGTTCCAATAGCCGAGCATCGTATTCAAGCCACGTACCCGGATCTCACCCACCGTGCCGCGCACCACCTCGACGCCTGCAGAATTGACCACCTGCACCTCGCAGCACGGAGCCGCGCGCCCGGCCGAGGCGTGCTTACCAGCAGTCGGCCCTTCAAACGTGTGGTACTCGGGGGTCAGGATCGTCGCAACCGGTGAGAGTTCGGTCTGCCCGTAGGCCTGAACAAATTGGCAACCAGAGAAGACGCGCATCGCCTCTCGCAGCAATGCCTCAGGCATCGCAGATGCGCCATAGATCACCCGGCGCACGGAGACCAGATCGGTCGTCGGCAGCTTCGGATGCGTCACGAGCATGCGGATCATCGTCGGCACGAGCACGAGGTCAGTAATCCTTTCACGCTCGATCGCTTCGAGGACGCGCGCGGGGTCGAACATCGGCAGGATGACTTGCCGCCCGCCAACTAATAGCGCAATCAGGGACGCACCGAGGGTCGCCAGATGAAACAACGGCCCGCAATGCAGGATTACGGGATCCGGCGGGGGCGGCGCCACAAGGGCGGAAGCCGCTGCGCTCGCCCATAGCGAGCTTTGCGACAACATCACCCCCTTGGGAAAACCCGTCGTCCCACCTGTGTAGAAAATGCCCGCAAGCTCGCCGCCAGACAGCCCTGTGTCCGGAATGGGGGACGAGTGTTCGATCAGGTCCTCGTACGACGTCATGCCTGCAGGCACAGTGGCTTCCCCCATGTAGACCAGGACGCGCACTGCGCGGGCCCCAGCCAGGAGGGCGCCTGCCATGGGCGCAAATACGTCGTCGACCAGCAGAGCTGTCGCCCCCGAATCATTGAGCGCGTAAATGTTCTCCGGCGACGACCATCGTGTATTGAGCGGCACCACCACCGCACCCGTTCCACGGTATTGCGGCGTAGATTTCGAGGTAGCGGTCCGAATTGAGCGCGAGCACAGCAACGCGGTCACCACGCTCGACTCCGAGCGACCGAAGCCCGCCCGCGAGGCGTGCGACGCGCTCGACGAATTCGTCCCACCGGCGCGTTCTCGCGCCGAACACGGTCGCGCAACCGCGTGGGGTCTGCTGCGCCGCACGACTGACGGCTTGGGTGATTCCCATGACATCCCCTCCTTTGTCCGAAGTCAGGACAGTACGCGAAGGTCCCTGGCACTGTCATTTCACAGCTGCGATCTTCTTATGACACGCTATCCCCCACGAGCGTGCAGTTCCCGGGCGATTAGCGAGACTTGCCATGAGTTGGCTTCCCGAAACCTGACGGTCACGACAGACCGGAACGGGTCAACACCGGCATACGCGCTAATCCGGCAGTAGGCGGCCCACTGCCAAAACAGAAAGCGCGAAGAAGGCTCGAAGACATGACACCGTCAATCAGATGCCGTTCAGCCGGCTGCCGTTCGACACCTCATTTTCCCTTACCATCGCCGGAACCTCAAAGTTTCCCAACGATCGCCTTCGCCACGGTCTGCTCCACTTGCGTGGCCTGGTCCGGCGGAACTCCGTGCACATTCACCACAAACCACGTATTCCCCTTCCTTACGTGCAGTACCGCTCCGTTCCCTACCACCGTCTGGATCGCCTCATCGCCTATTCCGCTCACAGCATTCCCCTGTCCCGTTATCTTCGCCCCGTCGTTCGCGCCCTCAAGCAAAATCGTAAGCTGTCCCGCTCCCTGTTTATATTTCTTGGGAGTCCAAATACACCTGTTTGCGGCCGCTCCGGCGTTGACATCCGGCACACCCAACGCCGCCGCAGCCTGATCAGAGGTCAGCAGCGAACACGGATCAACCGCCCAGGCTTCCCGTCCACTCAACATTGCCGAAGCGAAAACAACGCACCCTGCAAATGCCACCCTGTGTCTTAGCTCCATACGACCTCCTCATGATCAAGATCACTTCTGCACAACGGTCTTTAATCTCGAAACACGGCACCGCCTGTGAATCAACTGATGATCGCAACGCTTTTGACTGACCGCAAGTGGGCCTGGTTCAAGGCACCGCTGAAGGTTGAGGTGACACGAACAGACTGACCTCCGGCCTAGAGGGGCCGACCAAGATCTCAAGACTTCGCAACGTCAACCAATCCTTCTTCACCATGTCCGAGAAACGGAAAACAGTCCGATTCGTAAGAGCGGTCATTCGCGAGGGTCAGCAATGGGTCGGCCTTTCAGAAATGCTCAACCATCACGTATCCTCTCGCCCCGCACCAGGGCGCTGCATCGTCGCTTGCCGCGCTGAGAACACCGCAATCGCTTCACGACGTGAGCGAGTAGCGCATCCCACCCCGCGACCGCGGCGAGCGTCTGAGGCTGGGCGGTTCTCGTATGGCCGCACTCGCACTTGAGCGTCAACACGTATTGGCCGAAGTGGTCGGACAGCTTGACGACGGTGAGTGGCGGACGCGGCGGCATCATCCGCTGATTGTCGAGCCCGCGGCGAGGGCGTCCATCCAGTTGGTGGCGGGTGGAGGACCCGTATGAGTTGCGGGACCGAGAGTACCAGCCGGAGGAGCGAGGGTGGCGCCGCGGCCGGACGACAGCGGCAGCTTATAAAACTGAATATACTGCATTTTGTCCACGAGCGAGTCGGATCTAAAATGCATGTCGATGTAGATAAGCCTTCCTTGGCTTCCTTCAAGGACTTCGGCAAGCACTACCTGATGATCGTATTGTCCATCCTAACTGCTTTGGGGCTGGAGGCATGGATTGAGCATTCACATCACAACCATGCCGCGGAACGCTCCCGCGAGCGGATGGATCAGGAATTGAGTGGTGTGATAAAGGCCATGCAACAGGCCGAGCAGGTGAACGAGAAGTCACTGTCGAATCTTAAGTCTCTTGACGCCATGATCGCAGGGGATTTAGCGGCCGGCGTCGATACCGGGGAGATAAGCCGGAGAATCCTGGCCCGCAAGAACGATTACACGCTGAACACCAACTGGCCGACGCTAACGACCAATGCCTGGGACGTGGCAGTCGCGGATCAATCGATTGGCTGGATAGACAGCGCGAGCCTACAACGATACTCCGCTGCCTATTCGGCCGAACGCACGCTCAACAATTGGCTGCTGCACGACTCGACCGTGTTGATCGATGCGCCCCGCCTCATTGACACCGTCACGGAGCTACAGCTGGATCATCCGGTCGATCCCAATACCATCCTACGTTCGCTGCGTCAGATGGAGGGACTGCTGGACACGACCATTAGATTCCTGCGGAACACCGCGGAGGAGATGACGCCGGCCGTGCCGACCACCCAAGCCGCTGCGGGTCCCGCCACGCATCCATGAGAGTGGATGCCTAAATCCCCGTATTCGGATTAAGGAGCGGCGCTTCGTCCTCGAGGATATCTCAAGCCGCGGCGCAACTTCAGCCCGACAGCAGCAACCGGAAAGTGTGGCGCTAGGCGAATGTCGCGTCGCTTGTCCGGATTTCGTATAGTCCTGTTGTCGTACAGCATGCGGGCAATACCTATGAATACAGAGCCGAGGTCGCCGGTCCATACGGCGTTGGATCAGGCGGAATGGCAGGTCTCGGCGCACTACCCCGATGACTTGCGACGCACATGCCGGTGGAAGTCGCTGGTTGGCAGCGGCGCAAATTGGGTCGGTGCTATCCCGCAAAAGGATGTGATCATGGGGATATTGGAGCTCGATGCAGGTGGGTACTATCCGGCGCACGCACACCCGGCTCCGGAGCTCTACTACGTAACTGCCGGCGAGGCTGAGTGGACCGTAGGCGAGGAGACCTTCACAGCGCGCCCGGGCGTCGCCATCTATCATGCTCCACACACTCCGCACCGAATGGTCAACAACGGATCCGAAACGCTGCGTGCGATATGGTTCTGGTGGGCCCCGGACGGCAACGCCGAGGTCTTAAGCGGCGAGGTTTACTTTACCGAGGCATCTCCACGCTAGTGCGAACGAATCGGCGGTACCTGTGAATCCGTCGGCATACGCTCTGCGATTGGCGGAGAATGCGGGCCTCAACGCTGCCATTCGAATCGAACCGATATCTCATCCCATTCAAACTAATCAGTCGGTACTCCCAACGAATACTGTACGACCGGACGGGTGTGCCCCGGTTACGGCATCGGCGATTGCAAACGCAAACTCGGCCACCGTTGGAAGTGCCCCGACCTGCCCACAATGGCTCGAGTGGTGGAATGCCAAGGTAAATGGGGTCCTCCGACGCAGGCCCCCGAACAACCCGCCCCGTCCACCCCGGAGCGACAGCCACCACCAGAAATCGATTTCGAGCACTCGATTTTGCTTGTAGCGAGTAGCGGAGTGAAATTACGCACGGGCAAGTCAATAATTCAATCGCGTTTACAGCCATTTTAGGAGTCGATCAGGAATCGTCGCTTCAGTGCTAGAGACCACGCAGCGAGGGAGTTGTGTTATTTCGACGGCCGTTTCCATCCGAGTCGCAATAGCGCTCATTCCCCGCACCGACGAACCTATTAGGTTTCGCGTCGGATCGGCGGAAGCCGATTGCGCCAACAACAAGAACATCAATAGCCAGGTACCCTGACTCGTCGTGATAAGCGAAATCGAGACTCGCGAGGCCCCACGCCATGTCCACCATCGGTGTTGCCGCCTGGAAGTACGCAGAGGCCAGCTGCGCGGACCAGTCCTTTTGGTCAGCCAGAAGCGCCAGTTGCCGCCGCAACGCCAAGGCCTCGGCCGCCGCGACGCTCATGCCCTGGCCGTACTTCGGATTGAATCGGCACGCTGCGTCGGCCATGGGGAGCAGACCTCGAGGAAACGATTCAAGACGTTCGAAATGCCGCCGCACATTCTCCGGAAATGCAAATCGCTCAATGCCTCCGACAAGCTCCGCATTGCGAATGGCGTCGTACATGGTCGGCGTACGCAGCTGCTTTACGTAGCGGAGGAATCCCTCATAGTCGTGAGGCGGCTTGCCGCCGTGCATGGCGCTTACGGTCAACATCCAACGCCCCCCCTCAATGGGCGCTATGACTCCGCCTTGCCCGCTGCCGCGTGGGTCAGCGAGCAGCTGTAGAGCCTTCCAATCAGACGGCGCATCGTCGGGTATGACGAACGTTGCGCTGACGTAGCTGAGGTCGATCCCGATGCGGGATTCCACCGGCAACGGAAAGCCCAATGTCTTGAGGAAGGCGAGTGTTATGACACCGCGTCCCGTCGCATCTACGACGAGGTCGGCGGCCAGAGTTTCTTCGCCATCATCCCGGTTCTCGAAACGCACCCCTTGGGCGCAGCCCGCGCTCGCGGAGCCCAGGATCTCGCGCACCCGGCAACGCGAGCGAAAGGTAACGTTGGGAAAAAGCGAGACGCGCCTCCGCAGCTCCGATTCCAGCAAGGGCCGAGACAACGAATATAGACACTGGCGAAGGTCACGCTGCGGAAAAGGGTCGAATCCCGGACGCTCAACTCGCACTTCGTTCGACTCCACGCGCACCGCGCCAACTTTTGCGATGTCGTCGCTGAAACCTCGAAGCAGTTCTTCAAGCGCATTCAGGCCGCCGCCGAGCAGGGCATGCACATGTCTACCGTGCGGGAGGCTGGCGCGATGCCCTGGTTCATCGGGCAGCTCGTCGCGCTCCAGCACGATCACTCGCGAAAAAAAATCAGCCAACGCGGCGGTGGCTGTCAGGCCACCAATCCCGGCACCAATGACGACCGCCGTATCAGCTAGGAATTTCTGACCATCCAATGAGCTCACGTTCATCGCCTTTACAAACAGCGCTGCTTGTAGGATGTCTGAGCGTTTGAACCTACGTGTTTTGGCGTCAACCGTCAATTTACGCGGACACCGCAGCTCCGACGGGCAACGGTGCTCCACGATATTTACTTTCACGATAGCGGACCTTCGCTGCCGTCCGCGGCGGGTTGATCAGCGACAATCAGGTCTGGACCACCCACCGGGCAAAGACCGGCCTGATGGAGACAATAAACGCTTTATGCGCTTCTTTGAATGGCAGGCGAATCCGGAGTGCGGTGGGTCTTACTAGCCGGCGCTTGAGAAAAGTGAATCGCCGCTCAGCCCGGCAGCCCAGGACGAGTTGCCACGACCGAACATCATTGCCGCGATCCGTGCAGAGAGGTCCCATAGGCGTTTCGCGAGGCCGGCGTCCTTGAGTGGCGGACTGCTACGGGATATCTGGCAGTCCAACCAGTGCTCGCCCGTGATGCCGACAACGAGCGGGCTCGCGGCCAACAAGGCCGGGGTCGCCGCGCGCTGCGCGGGCGATCTCTTGAAATATCCCAGGAGCGATCGAATCAGTCGCTGCGCGGCGGGCTGAGCGCCAGGTGCCTCATCGCCTGAGGCTCCTGCATGGAATGCGTTGACCGATACGCCTCGAGTCTTTAAGCGACGCGAGAGTTCTTCCACAAAGAGTGCCGCCGCCAGCTCGGTCTGCCCGTGAAAGGCGTCGGGGTCGTAAATCCGCTCATCGCTGAGATCATCGAAGACCCCGTTCTCCGTGGGCAGCTCCTTAGCGCTCCGATCCTTACTTGCAATCACGATCCGTCCGGTACCAGGTCGGACGAATTCGGCGAGACGGTTGACGAACACAAATTGCGCAACGTAATCCGCGAAGCACCGCAGCTCAAAGGAATTGATGACGACGGCGTCCAACGGACTTGCGAGCTGTCGTAGTGATTCCATCGCGGCGTCCACAGAGGCCAGATCGGTGGGATCGCAGCCGATGGCAGTCGAGTGGGCGATCGCAGCGCACGCGGCCTTCGCATCATCCGGTGAGCGCGCGACGCCGATCACCAGAGCCCCATTGGCGCTGAGCGCCTTCATGGTTTCGAGTCCGACGGCGGAGTCGCAGCCGGTGATGAGCACGCGCTTTCGTGACAGGTCGACTCCCGCCAGCACGTGATCGGCCGTCGATCGGGAACCAAAAGGAATTGACTGCGCCATATGAAATCCTTTATCGATCGTCACTCACAAGCTCTTGCCACGTGTCCAAGCGCCGCGGCTGAGTGCGGGTCTGTATCCCGGCGTTGATGGGTTTCGCCAGCAGATAGCGATCCCCCAACCATTCGAGGGCTCGTGCAACGGCTGGGCCGTAGTTCGATACGGGCAAGTGTTCTTGCGAACGTTCTAGTCGGTCGGACATGTCGGCACTCCTCGAAAGAAAGACGCTTAGCGCGTTGGCCGGTAGCGGTGGATCAATCCGGTGAGGGCGATGAGATAGCCACCGGGCAACATCAATAGCCCCATCGATGGCCCGAATTCTTGTATCGCGAGGCGCGCGCTCCGCAGCAGGTAGTTAACTTTGCTCATTGACTTAATCCTTCGATCCATTGCCTTGGCTGTCTATGCCTAGGCAAGCATTCACACAAAAAAACTCAGGTGTTTTGCAGCATCCTGACCATGAAACTCTCGAGCTGACGCGCTTCGGCTTGGCTGAAGCCGCGCAGGAAATGATTGAGTACCTGCACCGAGCATTCGCGCATCTTGGGCAGGGCCGCACGGCCCGCTTCGGTCAATTCCAACTTCACGACGCGCCGGTCATCGGGACATCGACGCCGACTGATCAAGCCCTTGGCTTCGAGGCGATCGAGCATGCGGGTCATCGCCCCGGCGTCATAGGGCAGGTCCTTGCAAAGCTGCGCCACCGAGTCCATGCACTCGGATTTCGCGAGCACACTGATGACGATGTACTGCGCCGCGCTGATCTCGAGATGCTTGAGATCCGGGGCCTTCGCCAGCACCTCGTCGAGGGCGTTCATTTGGGCGGCCTTCACCCGATACAGCAGCTGCCCGACGCAGTTGGCCGGCTGATAGGTCTCCAGATCGTAGATTTTGGGTTCGGAGCTCAAATTTTCACCTGCGAGTAGGATACTTGCCTAGGCAGTAACTGTCAAGGCACGAATATAGGGCGATGGGTCAGGTCAGGAGTACTTTGGCAGCGATCCCCGCGAGCGAGCCAAGAAGGACGACGCCGCAAGACACCATCACGAGTAACCGCGGCGGGAACGACTTCCGCACCATTGCGAGAGAAGGAATGCTGATTGGCGGGAGAGTCATGAGTAGCGCCGCAGCAGGTCCCACGGCGATGCCGAGCGCCAGCATGGCCTGCACGATGGGAACTTCGCCGGCCGTCGGAATCACGAACAGAGCGCCGGCACCCGCGAATGCCAAGATCCAAATCAGAGAATTGTCGACTTCGTGGCCCATGTGCGGGAAGAGCCAAGCGCGGGCCGCGCCCAACGCCAACACCAGCACCAAATACTCGGGGATCAAGCGGACGGACATTCGCAAGAGCACCGCCAACCAGCGTTTGAAGGACACTTCGTACGGCTCGCCGACCCAGTCGGCGTCCGACGCGCGAGGAATTGCCACGCTCTCCTCGGAGCCCGCCAGGTGATTTGCGAGAAAGCCCAAGCCTACGACCATGAGCACGCCGAAGACGAGCCGAAAGGCCGACCAGTTCCAGCCGAGTACGAAGCCCGTGAAAACTAAGGTCGCCGGATTGAGAACGGTATTCCCAAGCCAGAAAGCGATGGCGGCTCCCGCCGTCGCGCGGCATTCGCGCAGTCCCGAGACCACGGGCGCGGCGCAACAGGTGCACATCATCATCGGCAGCGAGACAATGCCACCGACGACCACGGTTCCGAGTCCCGATCTGCCGAGCGCGGATGCAATCCATCGCCTCGGCAACAGCGCTTGCACGGCGGATCCCACCAAGAGGCCTAAGACCATGGCCTTCCAGGTCGACTTGCCATAGGCCAGTCCGTAATCGAGCGCCGCATGCAGCGACGGCGCGGGCGGTCGATCCGCTCCGCCCGTGAGGATGGAGTTGCCGATCGAATGATGGGTGAAGGCGAGCCAGGCCTTGTCGTAGTAGGGGATCCACTTGACGAGGGCGAGGCCGCCCACGCTCAAGCATAGAACCGTCAAGGCTCCGAGGGCTCTCTGCGTGCGGACATCTGTGCTCGCGGGCATCGCGTCACGATCATGCCACGACCCGGACTTCTTCGTCAGTACACTCCCAAAATGGCTTACGGCCCGGCAGGGGCTCCTCGGAAATGATCCATTTGACGAGGCGGCGCATCGGCTCGATGCCATCCTGCGGCCCGACGAGGCCGGGACCATTGAAGGCATAGCCGAGCGACACGAAGCGCTGGCCGCCGTGCAGCGCGCCTTTGTGGCGGACGACTTCGCGCAGGCTCTCCGGGAAGATGCCCACGGTCTGCGTGTAGGCATCGATCACCTCGAGCACTTCGTCGACGGTATCGACGGGAATGAGATTGACGGTGCGGTCGGCGAGATATTCCCAGAACTCGACGCGGTCGGAGGTATGCGAGACCAGCACCGCACCCTCATCGTTGCGGCCGCCGATGACCGTGTAGAAATCATCCGAGAGGCGCAACGAGTCGACCTGACGGCGCAGCTCAGGGTCGTAGCGCTTCGGTTTGGTCGTGAGTGCCTGAGGTAGGCGGAGCATGGCGTCATAGACGAGTTGCCCGAGCTCCTTCAGCTTCTCAACGCCTTCCTCATCGGTGCCGCAGGTCACGTACACCATGCGGCAGGCTGCACACGCCGTCTGATTGCCGGTGGCGACATCGGTCGCGATGCGGCTCGCGGCCTCGCGAATCATCGGCGCGCTCTTGAGCGCCTCACCGCCCACGATGCTGGCCGAGCGCTTGGGATCGAGACTGATAAGTTCGATGCCGGGCTGGATGTACTTGGTCACGTGCTTCACGGATGCAAAGCCGCCCCATGCACAGATTTTCTCGATATGGTGCGGCTGGTAGATCTTTGATTCCAGCGCCTCATCGCCGCCGCGCCAATAAGCGACCGCTAGATGCTTGGTGAGCGGATGATCGGGCGCCATGTCGACCATCGTGCGCGCGATCGCCCCGGTGGTAAACGGATCGTTCGACGGCACTTTGATGATCGTGTCGCCGCGTGTCACCGCGCCGCGCAGCACCGTCAGTGCACCGAGCACCGGGCCATTGCCGGCGACTATGTGCAAGGTGCGCGCGCCATAGGCACGAATGGCGACGTGCGATCCGTTGATCGGCTTGCTGACCCAGCTCTCGAGATACGGAATGCCGATGTTGAAATCGACCATGCCGCGGATTCGTTCCTTGTCGAACATGAACGGCATGTCGTGGAAAAAGCTGTCCATGATCGGTTTGGTGGTCGGCGCGGTGGCATAGGAATATTCGCGCGCCTCGAGCAAGTAGTCGTTCTTGCGGATATCGAGCCGCTCGCCCAGCTCCGCGAGATAATCGAGAATATCCTCGAAGGAGATTTCGTACAGATCCTCCATCAGGCGCGGGCTCGCGAGGGGGATCCGATCGGCGATCTTGTGCGGATCGGGCGCCAAGAAGGTGAGGTCGCCGCCGCGGCCGCCGAATTCGATCAGATCGGACTCGATCACTTCGCCGCGAATCACGGCATACGATATGGGTCTGTTGGCAGTCATCGCTTCAGCCTCCCAAGCCCGTCAAGAAGTCCATGGCGTCAGCCTGCGCCTGGGGCGTCGCGGCGCAGGTGATTTTGTCGTCGCCGCCTTGCAGTTCGCTGACGCGGTTGATTTTTTTCTCGAGTGCGACCGAGGTCCGGCCGCATTCGCACGGCCGGTCCCAGTCCACGGTCACGAGGTCGCCGGTCACGAGGCCGGCCCAAGTGCTGTCCTGCGTCATGTCGAAAAAAGCGGCACGGCCGGTTTGCGTGCCCTTGCGTGGCAGCGTCCGGCCCGACTCGAGGTCGAGCAGGAAGACGGTCACCCACGGCAGCACATGATAGCGATCGTGATCGCAGAGCACCGAGAAGCTGTTCATCTCGGTCATGCCATAAGCCGAAATCATGCGCCGGGTGTTGAAGAATTTGCAGATGACTTCCTCGAGATCGTCGGGAAGCGGAACGCCCTTGGCGCCGCCGCCGCCCATGAACACGGAGTTGGCCGCAAAGACGCCGGAGAGTCCTTCTTCCAAACCGCGCTTGGCCGCGGCATAGAGGAGATTGGAGGTGCTCATGACGAAGACACGCTGGCCCTGGAGCTCTTTGATCATACGATTGACGAAATCGAGCTGTTGCGCCGGCATGTCCTTTTGTACGCGCGCCCACTCCTCGCGACGGGCCAGGAGCGAGGCGGGTACGTCGACCTTGCTCGCATCCCCTTTGGCCGCTGCCGCGCGCAACCGTGCCGCCAGCCACATCAGATCGGAGCTGATCTTGAAGTTGAAGGCGGTGTGCCAGTAGTTCGGGTCGCCCTTGGCAAAGACTTCCCCGGCGTATTTCGCGAACGCGCCGGTCGAGCCGTGGCCGTCGCGGTACAGCGGAATGATCGCGTGAATCTTGTCTTCGAGGTCGCCGGGCTTCGGATCCTCGCCAAATTTCTGCGCGAGCTGCACGCGCAGCCCCATCATCGACAGCCGGTAGTCACGCTTCGACTTGGGGAAGAACGAGCACGTGCCGGTGCTGCCCGACGATGTCGCCACATCGAGCGGCGTTTGATCGCGAAGCTGGGTGAGCCAGCTGTCGATCGAATCGCACGCCGACACATCGACGACGGTGGGATCGTAGCGCGTCAGCCTCGATAGCCAGGTATTCAGCTTGCCGAAATGCTGTTTCGCGAGGAGCGAGACGGGATAGGACTTGTACACATCGTGCGGCATCAGGAGCGGCGCCATGGCGTCGAGCGAATCGAGCCCGTGAATTTCCTGCGCGTCCGCCAACTTCTCCAGCATCTTGATTTGGCCGCGACGCTCCTCGAGGCGCAGGTTCATCGCGGTCAGCTGGACAGCTTCGACTTCCGCGCGCGGCAGCGAGTGAATATGCGTGTTGTGGTAGCCGAAATGCTCGTAGGGATCGTTCATCCAGCCTTCGGCCTGGCGTTCGATGGTGGTGTCCCTGGACGGTAACGATGCAGCCATACCTGATCTCCGGAGCTTAACGACCGGCTTCTGTATCCGGCTTGGGGCAGAGCATGCGTTCGCGGCACGACAGAGTCAATCAAATGGTTGATTGCTTCGACGCGCAACTGTGTTAGCGTGCGCGGACGACGGGAATTTGAGGAGGCCGAAGGCTGTGGCGACCCCGGAAAAGACGCGAAAACCCAAGAACGAGCGCGCCAGAACTCGCCCGCGCCGCACCTACCTGCCGGCGGCGGAGCGCCGCAAATCGATCATCGCCGCGGCTCAGCAGGTATTCGCCCGCGCCAACCTTCAGGGCGCGCGCACCCGTGATATTGCGAAGGCGGCCGAAGTGAACCAGGCGACGCTCTTCGAACATTTCGACTCGAAGCAGGCGCTATTCCACGAGGCCGTCGTCGTACCACTGATCGATGCCATGCGGGGCGCGCACGAACGGGTGGAAGCCTATGAAACGGCCGCAACGCCGGGAGAGCTGGCTGGACTTGCGCAGGTGTCGAGCACGCGGCACCTGAAGGACATGATCGACATATTTCCGCTGCTCACCGTCGCCCTGTTTTCCGATCCGGAGCTCGGTCGCAAGCTCTACCGCGAGGAGGTGGCTCCGCTGATCCGCCAGCGCGGCGAGGTGTTGCGGCCGCTGGTGAAAGAGGGAATCGACCCGACGCTCGTCGGACTGTTCAATTTCGGCATGCTGTTTGCGATTGCGATGGATCGATACTTGGGCGAGGGGGACGGGGATTTGTCCGCGCTCGCAAGCCAATTGTCCCGTTTCTCGACGGCGGGCTTCGCCCGCGAGAAAGGCAAGGCAACGACACGGGGGAGAGGCTGATGGCGGCTGCGAGACTGGATCATTATCGACTGCTGGGCCGATCGGGCGTGCGGGTATCGCCGCTTTGCTTGGGCACGATGACCTTCGGCGTCGAGCCCGGCGCCTGGGGAAGCACCGACCAAGAGGCCGCGCAGCTGGTCGATTTGTACATCGAGCAGGGCGGCAATTTCATCGATACCGCCAATTTCTACGGCCAACTGGGCCGGTCGGAAGTCTTGCTCGGTCAAGCGATCAACGGCCGCCGCGACCGGCTGGTGATCTCCACCAAGTACTCGCTCACCACCTCTCCCGGCGACCCGAATGCGTCGGGGAATCACCGCAAGAACATGGTGCGCTCGGTCGAGGACAGCTTGAAGCGCATGAAGACCGACTACATCGATCTCTATTACCTGCACATGTGGGATTTTCATACGCCGGTCGATGAGATCTTGCGGGCCTTTGACGATCTGGTGCGGGCGGGCAAGATCCTCTACATCGGCCTGTCCGACGTTCCGGCCTGGCAGGCCTCGCGTATGCAGGCGATCGCCGAGCTTCGCGGATGGAGCCAGTTCTGCGCGCTGCAGATTTCCTACAGTCTGACCGAGCGCACCGTGGAGCGGGAAATGATCCCGATGGCGGCGGAGATGGGAATGGGTGTCTGTCCCTGGTCGCCGCTCGGCGGCGGTGTGCTGGCCGGCAAGTACTCGAAGGCCGATCTCGTTCCGCCCGACATGAAGAACCTGGGCTCACGCAAGGCCATCAATGCGGTCACCGGACGTCTATCGGAGCGCAACCTCTCGATCGCAGAAGTGGTCGGCGAGATCGCCAACGAGCTCGGCAAGACATCGGCTCAAGTCGCGATCGCTTGGACGCTCGTCCATCCGAGCGTGACCGCGCCGGTGCTCGGGATGCGCACCGTCGCACAGCTCAAGGACAATCTCGGCGCGCTCGATGTCGAGCTCAGCGCCGATCACATCGCCCGGCTCGATGCCGTGAGCGCGGTGCCCCGGGTGTTCCCGATGGATATCCTCAAGTCGCCCGCCGAGGGCATGATGTTCGGCAACGTGAAAGTCAGGCCGCGCGGCTGAACGGCCAGGTCCCGCGACGTGAAGATCGGAATCGCGACCAATATCACCTGGTACGGAGCGCCGGTCATCGACGTCGCAAAGACGGCGGAGGCGCTCGGGTTCGAGTCCCTGTGGATGGGCGAGCACATCGTCATTCCCGTACACGTCGCGAAGCCGGTGCGGCATGGCGTGCTGCTGCCCGAGAGCTATCGGCACATGCCCGATCCGTTCATCTGGCTCACGGCCGCCGCCGTCAGCACCAGCCGCTTGAAGCTCGGCTTGGACATCTGTCTGGTGCCTCAGCGGAACCCGCTGATATTGGCCAAGGAAGCGGCGTCTTTGGATCGGATCTCGGCAGGCCGTCTCGTGCTCGGCGTGGGCTCGGGCTGGATAGAAGAGGAAGCCGAAATCATGGGCGTTCCGTCCCGCTCGCGCTGGGCGAAAACCATGGAACACGTGCGGGCGCTGAAGACGATCTGGACCGAAGAGACCCCGAGCTTCAGCGGTGAGTACGTCTCCTTCCCACCCGTATATTCATATCCGAAGCCCCTGCAGCAACCACACCCGCCCATTCTCATCGGCGCGGGCAATCCGAACACCAATAATCTGGCGACGTTAAAGCGCGTCGCGGAGGTGGCCGATGGCTGGTTGCCGGTCTATCTGAGCCCTGCACAAATGAGACAGGAGCTCGACACCCTGAAGGAGCTGTGCGAGGCGAGGGGCCGCGACTTCAAGAAACTCGATATCACGCTGCTCGTCCCGGCGGTCAATCTCGGGGTCGGCGAGGCGTTCGCATCGTTCAAAGGCTTAAAGGCCGAGCCGAAGAACGCCGGTGAATTGATTGCAGAGTACGAGGAGATCGGTGTTCAGAGAATGATTGTCGGTGTGGTCGATCTCACCGCCGAATCCGCACGCAAGGTCCTGGAGGACGTGGCGCGGGGTTTGAAGTTGATCTGACAATTCGACGCGAGGACACGATGGCAGAATTTGGATGGCAGTCGACGAGCGATGAGGTGCTGCAGGGGATCGACCTCGCCGGCAAGCGCGTCCTGGTCACGGGCGTGTCGGCAGGACTCGGCGTCGAGACGGCTCGCGCGCTCGCAGCGCATGGCGCGGAAGTGATCGGCGCGGCGCGCGACTTGCAGAAGGCGCGCGCTGCAACCGCTGCCATACACGCGGCCTACGGAGAGCGTTTCTCGCTCGTGCAACTGGACCTTGCGAGTCTTGCGAGCATCAGGGCGGCAGCCGACGCCCTGCGGCAGTCCGGCAAGCCGCTCGACCTGATCATCGCCAACGCGGGCGTGATGGCCACGCCCTTCGGCCGCACGACCGACGGATTCGAGACGCAGTTCGGCACCAATCATATCGGCCATTTTCTGCTGCTCAACCGGCTGGCCGATCTCATCCCGGCGGGCGGACGCGTCGTCTGTGTGTCCTCGGTGGGGCACCAGTTCGGCGATCTGGACCTCGCCGATCCGAACTTCGAACATCGGCCCTACGATCCAATCAGCGCGTATGGCGGTGCCAAGACGGCCGTGAATCTGTTCGTCGTGGAGTTCGATCGCCGTCACAAGGCGCGCGGGGTTCGCGCGGTCGCAGTTCACCCCGGCGGCATCCTGACGGAGCTGGCGCGACACATGACCAAAGAATTGATCGACAAAATGATCGCCCAAGTGATGGCGCAGACCGATACCTCGTCGGCGCAGCGGGGGTACAAGTCGGTGTCTCAGGGCGCCGCGACGACGCTGTGGGCGGCGGTCACCGCGCCCGCCGAGGTCGTGGGCGGGCGTTATTGCGAGGACTGCGCGGTGGCGAAGGTATCGGCAAAGGGCGCCGGCGTGCGTCCCTACTCCATCGATCCGGAGCGCGCCAAGCAACTCTGGGCGATGAGCGAGGAGCTGGTGAGACAGACCTGATGCGAGGCGCGCCCGATACGTGCGGGCTTTAACGAGAGGAGCAGTGTCATGGCGATGAACCTCAAGACCGTCGGCGCGCGGCCGGTCACGGACTCCGCGCTCGAACGTCGGGCGCTTGCCTGGATGAACGATCCGTACGAAGCCGTCGGATACTCGAACACGCAGATGCATTCAGTCCCTCGAGAGGAGGCGGAGGCGATCCAGCTCGCCGGCATCAATATCCGCCTGGAGCAGCGGCGCGCCGAAATCCCGGTGCTGGCCAAATTGGCCGGCGCACAAGACATCAGCCGCATCGGCCGGCTCGAGGAGGCGGCGCCGCTTTTCTTCACGCACGACATCTACAAGAGCTATCCCGCCTCGCTGCTCGCCAAATCGCGTTTTGATCAGCTGAGCAAATGGCTCGATCGGCTCACGCCCTACGATCTCGCCCATGTTCCGGTGGGGGACTGCCGCTCGATTGACGAATGGCTCGAGCGGCTCCGCGAGCAGACGCCGCTCGATGTGGCGACCTCGTCGGGGACCAGCGGTACCCTGTCGTTTTTTCCGAAGACCAAGCGCGACTACCGCAATTCGGTCACGGGTCTGCGCGTGCAGTTGACGCAGCGTTTCGGCGAGGGCGGCGGCTCACCGAGCGATGTTGACGAGCCCATTCACGTGCTCACGCCGTTTTACCGCGACGGCTTCAGCAACACCGCCCGGCTGCCGGTGTATTTTCTCGACATTTTTTGCAAAGGCGATCCCTCGCTGTTGCACACGGCGCTGCCGTTCAAGGCGAGCGCGGATCTCGCCTGGCTCGCCGCGCGGCTCCGCGCCGCCCAGGCGAAAGGCGATAGCAGCCGCATCGAGGTACCCGAAACGCTCTTGGCCCGCCGTGCGGAATGGGAACGGATCGTCGCGGATACGCCCGCGTTGCAAGCCGCCTTCATCCGCGAGTTGGTGCCGAAGCTCAAGGGGCAGCGCGTCTTCGCCCTCGGCCTCACCAATCTGTTCTACGCGATCGCGCGCTCCGGGCTCGATGCGGGGATGCGTGCCGAGTTCGCACCCAAATCAGTGGCGATGGTCGGCGGTGGCGGCAAAGGCATCGTCTTACCGGAGGATACCGACCAAGTCATCCGCACGTTCTTCGGCGTCGAGCTGCGCGGCGGTTACGGCATGACCGAGCAGAATTTCTACCTCGTCACCTGCGAGCACGAGCGGTTGCATATCCCGCCCTGGGTTACGGCGCTGTTGCTCGACCCGGAGAGCGGTCAGCCCTTGCCGCGCGAGGGCGAACAGACCGGACGCGCCTCGTTCTTCGACTTGAGCCAGGACGGCACGTGGGGCGGCATCGTTACCGGTGACCGGATCACGGTCGGTTACACCCCCTGTCCCTGCGGGCGGACGACACTCTATATGGACAAGAAAATCCAGCGCTTCAGTGAGATCACCGGCGATGATGACAAACTGACCTGCGCGGCAACGCCCAGTGCCCAGGCGGAGGCGTTGGAGCTGCTTACCTCGCTCTAACGCCGAGCGAGCACAAAAAAGAAGCCGGCGGCCAGGCGAGCCGGCTGCCGGCAACTGCGCAGAACACGGGGCGATTGGGGGGAGGTGCCCTGCGGCGAGCCTTGGCCCGCACGAGAATCATCCTCACTTAATTCGCAGGGCGCTTGTACAAATGCGCCTTTTTTTGCAAAGCTGACCAGGCGCGTACGGGACGACCCACATGATCGTGACCATTCAGATCCTCGTCTTGCTGTTGATCGCCATCGCGGCGGTCGCCATCGTCGCCGCGCGAGTCAACATCCCGTCCTCCATTCTGTTGGTGATCACGGGGGTCGCGTTGGCGCTACTCCCGGGGCTGCCCGCGGTGCGGATCGCACCCGATGTCGTGCTGCTCCTGGTACTGCCTCCCGTCATTTATTCATCCGCGGTGGCGATGAGTTGGCGCGAGTTTCGCTTCAATCTGCGCCCGATCACCCTGCTCGCGGTCGGCTGCGTCGTGTTCACCACCGTCGCGGTCGCGGCGGCCGGCCACTGGCTGTTGGGCTTCTCTTGGCAGGTGGGTTTCGTGCTCGGCGCCATCGTCTCGCCCCCGGATGCCGTGGCGCCCCTGTCCATCGCTCGCCGCATGTGCCTGCCACGGCGCATCCCCGCGATTCTCGAGGGAGAGGGTCTCGCGAATGATGCGACCGCGCTCATCTTGTACCGGTTCGCGATAGCGGCGGCGCTCGGCGGCGTGTTCTCGTTCGGCCACGCCGTGGAGGCCTTCGTCACGATCGTGGTCGGGGAAGTGCTCTGGGGCGTCGCCGTCGGCTGGTTGATGCTGCGTCTGCGCCGCTGGGTCCGCGAGCCGCGCATCGAGATTTTGCTCTCCCTGATGACGCCTTTCCTGGCGTACTGGCCGCCGCAGCACCTGGGCGGCTCCGGCGTGTTGGCCACCGTCACCGTGGGGCTGTATATCAGCTGGAATGGTCTGCGGTTGATCAGCGCTCCGACCCGGCTCCAGGGCATTTTCTTTTGGGATTTTTTCATCTACTTGATCAACGGCATGGTGTTTCTGCTCACGGGACTCCAGGCGCGCACCCTCTCTGCGGGGATCAAGAGCTATCCCGCCACGCAGCTGATCATGTCCGCCGTCATCGTCAGCGCCGTGGTGATCGCGACTCGATTCATATGGATGTTTCCGGCAACGTATCTGCCTCGCTGGCTCATCCCCGCGGTGGCTCGCAAGGACCCCTCGCCCCCCTGGCAATTCCCGTTCGTGCTCGCATTCACCGGTGTTCGTGGGATCGTCTCGCTCGCCGCGGCGCTCGCGATCCCGCTGGAAACCGATGCGGGTGCGCCGTTCCCGCACCGCGATCTGGTGCTGCTCCTCACGTTCGTCATCGTGCTGGTGACGCTCGTGGGTCAGGGACTCACGCTGCCGTGGGTCATCCGAAAAGTCGGTCTCGCCAATGCCGGACGGCGCGAGCGCGTCCAAGGACGAGCGGCGGAATTCGCCGCCCGCCGGCGGGCCATCGCATTTGTCATCGATCGCCTCGATCAACTGGCGGCGGAACAGCAGATACCCGATGAAATCGGTACCCGTCTGCGTGCGCACCGTCGTGAGCAGCTGAAGCAAATCGAGCTGCGCAGCCAAGACGACGCTGAACACAGGCAGCGGGTGAATGTCTTCGACGACGTCGAGCTGCAGCTGATCACGGCGGAGCGCGAGTTCATCAATGACCTCTATACCCGGGGCGATCTCAAAGATGAGGCGCGTCGGCGGATTGAGCGGGGTCTCGACCTGCGCGAGGCTGAGATAGCCAATCTTCGCGAGGAGGGGGGATTAGCCGAATGACAGAGCCAGCGCCTGCGAACCTGGAGCTCGCGATCACGTTGCCGCTCGGCGTCGTCGCGAATCAATTGACGCGCATCGAAGCGGATCTGCGATTTCTGAGCATGAAGGCAGCGAACTATGCGGACGAACGGGAAAACGGCGCCCTGGCCGCAAAGGTGTCGGGCGGCCTCGACAAGATCAGCGAAGCGCTCGATCTGATCCAAAGTCTGGTCGCGGATATGGAGGCCATCATCCAGCCGAAGTCGGCGAGCGTCACCGCTAGACCCTCGCGGGGCCGTGCGTCTTTCAAATCATCCGCTGATCGGGACGACTGAGGCGGCGTTCTTCAGGATCTCCACGAGGGCCGCGCGGGCACCGGCCGAGTGCAGCGGCAAGGCGAGCACATCGCCGGGACGGGACCAGTCGAGCGCATAGCGCGCCGCCAGGACTTCGCTGTCGCGAAGGGGTGCGGCCGACTCCGGAAAACCCAGCCGCAGCAACTCGTCGCGGATGATCCGCGGTACTTCGCCGACGGCGCGACCGCGTAACTGGGCTTCGTTCTCCTTCACCACCACAAGATCGGGATGAAACTCGACGGCGACACGAGCCAACGACGCGATATCGGCATTGGTGCGGTTGCCGGCGTGGCCCAGCAGTAATCCGAGCCGACCGCCGCTGCGGCGCAGATGGTCGGCCACCGTCAGGAATCCGCGCAGACCCTCGGCATTGTGAGCGTAATCGATCAACACGCTCACTCCGCGGACCTCGAAACGCATCATGCGGCCGGGATTGTCTTCGAGTCTTGCGCCGAAACGCCCGAGGACCGCGGCGATGGTGGGCGCAGCGATCCCGAGCTGGAAGGCGACCAGTGCCGCGCCGGCCAGGTTGGCCACGTTATAGGTCGCAACGCCGTCCATCGACAAGGGCATCGCCGACACGAGCCCCAAGTCATGATCGATCCCGCCGTGGCTCAAGCGGAGCCGCCCGTCGCGCACCCCGCAGGTGGGAGAGCCGCGCGAGCGATAGGCGCACAGGGTTTCTTGGTCCGCGTCGAGGGCAAACCAGCCCACTCGGGAATGGTCGCCGAACCGCCCCACGAAGGCCTCGCCGCGCGCGCGCAGCTTCGCATCGTCGGCGTTTAGCACGAGTGAGCCCCGGGGCGCGACGACCGAGGCCACCGCGAATTTCACGTCCGCAAGTCCCTCCAAGTCATCGATCCCGTACTCGCCGAAATGATCCGAGCTCACGTTGGTAATGATCGCGGCATCGGCACGCGACACCGCGATGCCCCGCCTCAAGATACCGCCCCGCGCGGTTTCCAGAATGGCGGCCTGGGCACGCGCGTCTCGCAGCACCATGCGGGCGCCGGCCGGGCCGGAGTAGTCGCCGAGCGCAAGCGCCTCGTCGTCGAGAAATACGCCGTCGGTGCAGTTATAGCCGGCCCGCCAACCGTGCGCCCGCGCGCAGGCGGCGAGGAGCCGCACCGTGGTGGTCTTGCCGTTCGATCCCGTGACCAGGGCGGTTGGAATGCCGCGGAGCGTTTCCCAGGGTACCTCGGCCACCGGCGGCAGGGCGTCGAGCGAAAAGGTACGCCCGGACACACCTTCTCCCAAGGTCAGTTGCGAGTCATCGAGGCTATACGGCAGCTCGCGCGTAGCGGCCACATCGAGCAATGCCCGCAACTTAGGGTTGGCTTCCAACCCCGCCGCGCGTTCGAAGCGCTCGAGGGCGGCCGACTCCTCGATGACCGGCTTCAGATGGGCCGCTGGATTCGTGCTGTTCTCGGCGGCAGTGATTGCGGCCGCGACGAGCGCCTGCTCGAGCGTGCGCCACCGCCCGGGATCCTGTTCCATGAGCGCAGCGCAGAGCGCCCACTCGTTGACTTCCGTCGCCAAAAACAGCTGATCGCACGGCGCCGTGATCGCAAGCGAGGTACCCGTGGAATGCCTGCGCACCACGGTTTGCGGATGCGGCCAACCGAGCCGCGCAGCGGCGCGCTCGATGTGTCCGCGCCAGGCGAGGAGCAGCGGCTCGTCGACGGCCGCGCCGACGACGTCGAGCACCGCTCCGGTCCCCGCGAAAAACAAGTTGCTGCCGGTGAGGCGTCTCGAATCGTCGAACGGCAGCTCGAGCTCGGCGTTCAGTCGTCGCTCTCCGGCGCCATCCGCACGCCGCGCTCATCCCGGATCAGCCCTTCGAGGCTGAAATCGGCAGGCGCCGCTTGCGCGGTCACGGAGGCGCCGAGCTCGAAACCGGCGGCTGAGCCGTTGCTCTTTCCCTCGACCGGCTTGGGCCGCGGGCTCGCCGCCGGTGCAGGCTGCGAGAGGGACCGCGCCGAGGCGGCGTGGCTCGGCTTGAACTTCGTGATCTGTTTCCAGGAACGCGTCAGGGCATCGGCGAATATCAACAAGAGATCACCCGGTTCTCCCATTTGCAAGGCCGCTTCGATGGCGTCTTGCTCATCGGGGATGATCGAAATCGCGCTCTCGGGTACTCCGGCGGCGCGCAAGGCCTCGGCTTGAATACGCGGGACCTCGTCGGGCGCGCGTGCCCGCAGATTGTCGTCCCGCCGACAGATGTAGTGATCGAAGCGACCCGCCACGGCCATCGCGATCGCCACCAAGTCCTGGTCGCGCCGGTCGCCAGGGCCCGCAAGCACCACAATGCGCCGCCCGGTGACGTCGAGACGTTGCGCGAGATCCGCCAACATCCCGACCGCATGGGCATTGTGCCCGTAGTCGAACAGCACCTTGAACGGATGCTCGCTGAACACGTTCATGCGCCCGGGTGCCTGAAAAAAGGTCGAGTCGAAGGTCCGTAACCCTTGCCGGATGGCGTCGAGCTTGATGCCCAGCGAGAACGCCATCGCCGCCGCGAACATCGCATTTTGCACGTTATGAGTCGCCCGTCCCTCGAGGGTCGCCGGGATCAGGTGCGTCCAGAGAAGCGGGATGTGTCCGCCGCGATCGTACAGCGTCATCATCTGCCCGTTGACGCCGGCCTCGAGCGCGCAGGCTCTGCCGCCGGCGCGAATGTGCTCGCGAACCAGTGTATGTTGCGGGTTCATCGTCACATAGCAGATGTTCTTCGCTTCAGTATGGCCCGCCATCTTCAACACCAGGGGATCGTCGGCATTCAGCACGGCGCAGTCGGTCGCCACCTCGACGACCACTCGTTTCAATTCGCTCAGCTGCTCGAGCGTGTCGATCCCTTTGAGGCCCAAATGGTCGGCTTGCACGTTCAATACGGCGCCCACGTTGATTTCGCGAACGCCCATGCCGGCGCGCAGCAAGCCGCCGCGGGCGGTCTCGAGTACGGCGATATCGATCTGCGGATCGGCGAGTACCATGCGCGCCGACACCGGCCCCGTCATATCGCCTGCCACGGTGCGCTGGCCGTCGATGTACACGCCGTCGGTGGTGGTCAGCCCCGGCGTATGGCCGCCCATTTTCGTGACATGCGCGAGCATGCGCGCGGTGGTGGTCTTGCCGTTGGTGCCGGTGACGGCTGCGATGGGTACGCGCGCCAACACCCCTGAAGGAAACAGCATATCGATGACCGGTGCGGCGACGTCGCGCGGGGTGCCTTCGCTCGGCGCCACGTGCATGCGAAAGCCGGGTGCCGCATTGACCTCGCAAATGCCGCCGCCGATTGTGCGATAGCTTTCGGTGATGTTCTTCGATAGAAAATCCACACCGCCCACGTCGAGGCCGATGGCGCGCACCGCGCGCTCGGCCATTTCGCGGTTGTCCGGATGAATGATATCGGTGACATCGCAGGCGGTGCCGCCGGTCGACAGGTTCGCGGTCGAGCGCAGGTAGACGACTCGACCGGACTCCGGCACCGAGTCGGCGCGTAATTCCACGCGCTCGAGCATTTTCTGCGCCTGCGCGTCGAGCTCCAGGCGCGTCAACACCTTTTCGTGGCCCACGCCGCGACGCGGATCCTGATTCACGATCTCGATCAGCTGACTGATCGTGTGTTCGCCATCGCCGACGACATGCCCCGGCGTGCGTCGCGTTGCGGCCACGAGCTCTCCGTTCACCACCAGCAGTCGATGGTCATCGCCTTCCAAAAAAGTCTCGACGATGACCGAGCGCGAGTGCTCGCGCGCCGCCGCGAAGCCCTGCGCTACTTCCTCATCCGTCGTGAGGCGGATGGAGATGCCGCGCCCGTGATTGCCGTTGTAGGGCTTGGTCACGACCGGGAAGCCGATGCGCCGGGCGGCGCGGACGGCCTGGCCTTCGCTTTGCACCAATTCCTGTTTCGGCACGGGCAGGCCGAGCATCGCCAAGATCTTGTTGGTTTCTTCCTTGTCGCTCGCGAGTTCCACCGCGATATGCGATGTGCGGCTGGTGACCGTCGCCTGGATGCGCTGCTGATATTTGCCATGACCCAGCTGAACCAGGGATTGATCGTTGAGGCGCAGCCACGGTATGCCGCGGCTTTCGGCCGCCCGTACCAATGCGGCGGTCGACGGACCGAGCGCGCGGCGCTGCGCGAAGCGGATGAACTCATCGCGCGCCTCCTGCCAGTTCCAGCCTTCGGGCAGGGAATCGGGTGGGCGGATCGCTGCGGGCAGGAGCGATGAAAGCAGCCTCAACCCCAGTTCGCCCGCGGCGATGCCCTCGTCACGCTGCGCGTATTCATAGACGACCGTGTAAACCCCGGGTGCATTGGCGCTTCGCGTCTTGCCGAACGTCACTTCCTCGCCCGCCATGTTCTGCAGCTCGATGGCGACGTGCTCGAGCACGTGGCCGAGCCAGGTGCCGTCGTCTTCGCGCATGCGCCGCAGGAAACCACCCGGGACCTTGTACGAGCAGCCGTGCTCGGCGAGCCCCGGGAGCGCGACGGCGAGCGCGTCGATGAATTCGTTGCCGAGGCGGGCGGTGGGCCAGGCCTCGAGCGGACCCAAATCGAGGTCTAAGCGGATGACCGGAAAGTGCGCGTACAGCGAAGGGCCAACATAGACGGATCGATCGAGAATACGCATCAGGCGCTGCTCCGCTGCTTGTGAAGGGCTTATTCCTTGGGTCGCACCAGGCCGCCGGCCGCGGCCAATCGTGTATGCAAGTTGAATGTCGCACCCGCTACCAGAATGTGCAAACGCAGCCCGAGCATACACACCGGCTGGCCTTCGGCAACTTCGCCGATGGACGAGTAGCTGACATCGGAAGCATCCACCACCGTCACGCCGCCGCTACCCTCCACTTCAACGGTCTCGTCCGGACCGATGAAAGCGGCAGTGTCCTCATCCAAACCGATGCCGATTGCAAACGGGTTGTAGGCGAGGGCGGTGATCAGCCGTCCGAGGCGATCACGCTGGCGAAAGTGCTGGTCGATGATGAATCGGTTCGTGAGCCCGAGCCCCGGTGCCAGCCGCACGCTCCCCGAGATGACCGAGGAGCCTTCGTCGCCGAAGGCGATCATGTGCTCGCTCAGAATGCTCGCGCCTGCACTCGTGCCGCCGACGGTGACGCCGTGCGCATTGCGCACGCGAATGAGCTTCGCCACCGGCGTGCCGCCGAGCAGGGTCGTCAATCGCAGTTGGTTGCCGCCGGTGAAGAAAATCCCGCTCGCTTCCTCGAGGCGGCTGAGCCGGCCCTGCTCCTGGCAGTCGCGGCGCGTGTCGAAATCCATGACCGTGACCTGCCCGGCACCCAAATCCTTGAACAGGCCCTCGTAGCGCGGACCGGTTTCGTGCATGCGGCTTGCGGTTGGGATGACGACGATGTTGGCATCGTCTCCGCCGGAGACTTGGATGAAGCGTTCGAGGATGCGGCGATCGTTTTCCTTATTCTCGGCACCGCCGATCGGTACGATCCAACCCCGTTTTTCGCCCTCGGGAATCTTGCTAGGCATCAAGCACAGCGCCCCCTCAGCGCCAGTTTTTCGAAGGTGTCGCAGCACCGCCCGCCCAGGCGGACGATACCTCAACACGCATCATGACTGGTCGCGTCCCGGTTGTCGCGTCGGCCGGTGCCCGTCACGCCTTGTCGGCGTAAATCAACCGACCCGGCCCGAGCCGGGCCAGCACCTCGTCCAGGCTCGAGCTCGAGACTGCGAGGCACCCTTCGCTTCGGCCGAGCACGCCGAAGTGGCGGATGATTTCATCGCTCACGTACCAGGCGCCGTGCACGACGATCGCTCGCGCGGCGGCGTTGTCGTTGGTCGGATCGAGACCGTCGAGTCGCATCGAGCGGCCATGCTCGCCGATGTAGATCGCATCGGTCCGATAAGCGCCGGCCGAAGTGGCTTCGGAGCGCGGCTGGTTGGAGAAGCGCTCGAGCCAGCCGGTGTGAGAGGGGTCCGATCCCCGGCCATGCGCGACCAGATGCGATGTCACGGTGCCGTCGCCGACATTGAGCACGTGGAAGCGGGGCGCGCGCGAGTGTTGCGAGAAGTCCGCGATGCCGATCACGTCGCGATGATCGATGTTCCCGCGATGGCGCTCGAGGGCATCGAGCGCGCGGCGCAGCAGGGCGGGTGGCACGGCCGCCGACGGCTCGCGCGGAGGCTCGTTCGGGCCCGCGTCGCTCCATGCCGGCGGCGGCGCCGGCGAGGCCGGCCAGGGTGACTCCCACGAAGGTTCGGCGGGTGAAATGCAAAATCGTGACTCCTGGTTCAGGCCCATCCACCTCCGGGCGGTCGGGGATTGCTCCATTGGACGCCGCGGGAGCCGAGCCGTTCAATTCAGAACCCTCACGGATCGGTATTATGTCCATGCGGGGCCGGCCTTTCGCAGGCCAACCGGGAATTAAATTATCGACAGGGAGCCTCGAGCACGATGATTCGGATACTTGCTTACCTGGTGGGTGTGATGGCGGTGGCGTATGTCGGCATACCGGCGCCGGTCTATGCCGATTCAGTGCCGTTCTGGGGTGCCAAGGAATCGGTGGCCGCCGGCACCCCGATCGACCAGCTGAAAAAGGGTGAATTCCTGTGGATGGCCGATGCGGTGAGCTCGGGACCCATTGTCATGGTGGTGAGCATCACGGAGCAGAAAGCCTACGTCTACCGCAACGGGATTCTAATCGGCGCGACCACGGTGAGCACGGGCCGGCCGGGGCATTTGACGCCGACGGGCGTATTCACCGTGCTTCAGAAGCAGAAGGAGCACCGCTCCACGATCTATGACGGCGCTCCGATGCCCTACATGCAGCGACTCACCTGGGGCGGGATCGCGCTGCACGCCGGCGGCTTGCCTGGGTACCCGGAGTCGCACGGCTGCGTGCACTTGCCGAGCGAGTTCGCCAAGGATCTCTTTGCCATCTCGCCCGACGGGATGACCGTGGTCATCGCCGATGCAGCGTCCGAGCCCACCTGGGTCACGCATCCTGGATATCTCGCGCCGGTCAGTGCCACCGGCGGCCAACCGGTCGAGGCGGATCTTCTAACACCCGGCGAGCAAGACCACTGGGACCCGGAGGCATCGACGAGCGGTCCTGTCAGCATCGTGCTCAGTCGGCAGAGTCAGCGCGTGGTCGTCTATCGCAACGGCATCGAGATCGGGGCCGCGAAAATCGTGGTCACCGGCGATCAGCCGTTCGCCACGCACGCGTTGGTGCTCGCGGCGGGCCCGAGCTCGTTTCCCGACCCCTATGTTCCCGATGCGACCAAATATCATTGGCTCAGAATCGGCGTGCCCGGACGCATGGGAGAAGCCGGCGGTGATCCCGATCCTGCGACGATTGCGCGGATCAAGATCCCTCCCGATTTCGTCAAGGAATTGAGCTCCGTGATCACACCGGGCGTGACCGTGATCGTCACCGATCAATCGATGACACCGAGCACGACCGGACCGCTGCTTCAGGTCGTCGACGCAGATCCTCCGGCGAAGAAGAAATCCGCGAAGAACCCCAGCAGCTCTTGAAACGCATGTTTCCTCGGGCGGCGAGTTCGGCTCGCGCTCGAGCGTGCTGCTCGACTACGCTGTGCACCTGCGTCGATTCAAGAACATGTCGTAGATTGAAAAACTTCGAGGGGGAGAGATCTGATGTTGCGCAACCGCTTTACCGTGCTTGCAGTCGCCGCCGCTGCACTCGCTTTTATCGCAGCGAGCGATTCAACGCATGCCGCATCCGCCAAAGTCGTCGGCGCGGGCAATGACTGGCCGGCAGTCGGCGGTGCTCCGGACGAATCCAGCTATTCGCGGCTCGATCAGATCAACACGGGCAACATCGGCAAGTTGGGTCTCGCCTGGTCACTCGATCTTCCCGGAGAAGTCTCGCTGGAGGCCACGCCGCTCGAAGTCGACGGCATGATCTACTTCACCGGGAGCGAAGCCAAGGTCTATGCGGTCGACGCGAAAACCGGCGTGACCAAATGGACCTACGACCCGCAGGTGTGGAAGCACAATCCGGACAAGATGCATTTCTCTTTCGGCGCCAATCGGGGGATGGCCTACGAGAACGGCAAGGTCTTTGCCGCCGCGCTCGACGGTCGGTTGTTCGCGTTCGATGCAAAGACCGGCAAGGAGCTGTGGGTGGCCGAGTCGATTCCCTCCGGCATGCTCAATGTCAGCACCGGCGCGCCGCGAGTGATGAACGGCAAGGTAATCATCGGCAACGGCGGCGCCGATTTCGGCTCGCGCGGCTTCGTCACGGCGTTCGATGCAAATACCGGCGCGCAGCTCTGGCGCTTCTTCATCACGCCCGGCAGTCCCGAGCAGAACAAGGGCGATCCGGCGATGGAGGCCGCGGCGAAAACCTGGAGCCCGGATTTCTGGAAGCACACGGGCGGCGGCGGCACGGCGTGGAACGGCATGACCTTCGACCCCGAGCTCGACCGCGTCTACATCGGAACGGGAAATTCCGGCCCCTACGACCCGAACTTGCGCGACCCCAACGGCGGCGATGATCTTTACAACGTGAGCATTGTCGCGCTCGATGCGAAAACCGGAAAATACATTTGGCATTATCAAGAAAACCAGCGCGACTGCTGGGACTACAAGTCGACGCCGAACATCATCATGGCGACGATTCCGATCGACGGGCAACCGCGGGAGGTGCTGCTGCACGCGCCGACCAATGGCTTTTTCTACGTGCTCGACCGCAAGACCGGCAAGCTCC
The DNA here is from genome assembly GCA_963766915.1 of uncultured Gammaproteobacteria bacterium. Lineage (GTDB taxonomy): Bacteria > Pseudomonadota > Gammaproteobacteria > Steroidobacterales > Steroidobacteraceae > Bog-1198. Next base: position 55,146 of record CAVYCL010000019.1, on the reverse strand, counting down.
TCAACGAACCCGGCAAGACGACGGATATCACGTGGGCCAAGAACATCGATCTGAAGACCGGCCGCCCGAACGAGTATCCGAATATTCGTTACGAAACCGGCGAGACCAATCTGTGGCCGGGCAGCATCGGCGGCCATAACTGGCAGGCCATGAGCTTCGATCCGAAGACCGGGCTCGTCTACATTCCGGTTCATCAGATCGGCGTGCGCTTCTCACGCCATGGCGGCTCCGAGAATGGCTTCAACGTCATGGGCCTTTCGGTCGAGCCCATCGTCGAGCGCCCGGGCGACGGCCACGGCTATTTGCTCGCCTGGAATCCGGTGACGCAGAAAGAGGTCTGGCGCGTACAGCATCCGGGTTTATGGAACGGCGGCACGCTCGCGACCGCGGGCGGTCTCGTGTTTCAGGGGACGGCGGATGGCTACTTCGTCGCTTACGATGCGAAGAGCGGCAAGGAAATGTGGAAGTTCGATGCGGGGCTCGGCATCATCGGCGCGCCGATGAGCTACAGTCTCGACGGGCCGCCAGTACGTCTCGATCCTGGTCGGCTATGGCGGCACCGCCGCGGCCTACGGCCATTTCATGGATATGGGCTACAAGTTCGGCCGGCAACCGCGTCGTCTGCTGACCTTCGCGATGGGCGGCGACAAGACGCTGCCGCCGAAGTCACCGCCCGATTTCACCGTCCACGCGCTCGATGATCCGACGCTCAAGCTGAACGAAGCCGACGTCACCGCCGGCCGCGCGCTTTCGGTGCAGTGCGCCGCCTGCCATGGCGTCGGCCTGCAGGCCACCGGCACGCCGGGACCCGACCTTCGGGAGTCGGCGATCGCGCTTGAAGCTCGACAGCCTCACGACACTCCTGAAGAGCGGTGCGCTGCTCGAGCAAGGCATGCCGCGCTTCCAGCAGCTGACCGATGACCAGATCCGCGAGATCTACGCCTATATCCGCGCCAAGGCGCGGGAGGCATTGGGCCAACGACCGAAGGACGATGCGGCGCCGCATCCGCAACTCTAGCAATGAAAGCATATAAAAAACAATTAGTTGCAGGTTTAGACATCCTGGTTAACGCTCGGTGGTGGCTAGCTAATTTGTAGTAATTTAGCTAAATTAGCCAAATGTCCAAGCAAGTATCCGCCAGTGACGCGAAGAATAACTTCGGGGGCCTCCTCGAGGATGTGGCGGCGTTGGGGCGTGTGGATGTCGTAAAGCATGGAAGGCTGGTCGCGGTGGTGTTGTCGCCACGAGCGTTCGAGTCCTCTTTGGCCGCGAGTGCACCGGTAGCGCAGGATGGCTCGTGGGGGAAAACGCACATGATTCCCGCCGAATCTGCGCGCAGTGCGCGAATGCTGAATCGTCCAAGCACTTTCGATGAAGACTGAGAAAGAGCGCCAAGTCGAGGCGCCGCTGTCTCGCGAGGATGTGCAGAAGATTCTCGGCATCTGTTCGCCGCGCGGCCTGCTCGTCGGCGGCCAGGCGCTAGCCTTCTGGGCCGATCATTTACAAGTCGAACGCCCGATGAATCTCGTCTCGGGGGTAACGGCGGATGCCGATTTCATCGGTGATTCGGCTCTCGCCAAGGATCTTGCGAGAAGTCTCGGCTGGCAAATATGGATACCTACGCTCGATGATTCCACGCCCCAAACGGGGAAGGTGACTCACCGCACGAAGAACGGACAAATCAAGCAAGTGGACTTTCTCTCCGGGGTTATCGGTCTTACCACCAAAGACCTTATTCGTCGCGCCATCGAAATGGAGATGCCGAACGTCGGTCGCCTGCGAGTGATTCACCCCATCGATGTGCTCGACAGTCGTATCCAAAATCTGCACTTGCTCGCCGAGAAACGTACCGAGGCTGGCATCGCCCAGGGGCGGCTCGCCGTGGATGTAGCGCGTGCGTTCATTCGCCAGGAAGTTGCCACGCGCGACGAGCGGGCGGGGCTCAAACTCCTTGAGCGTGTCGCCGATATCGCCAGTGATACCGCCGCGGTCAGGGTATTCCTTCTCTACGGCGTCGATCCGCTAAAGGCCATTCCATTGGAGGATTTCCGAACCACATCGTCCCTCCACAAAGTGCGATGGCCGCAGATCGTTGCGGAGGTCAGCGAGAAGCGCGAATCGATGCGAAAGCTCTCATCGAGGTCGGCGCGATCGGCGAAGTAAGACCCCGCTTGGAGCGGGCCGGTCGTATCAGGGCGGCAGGCCCCTCACATACGCAGCCACATCCGCCACGTCCTGCGCACTCAGCGCGCCCGGGTAAAGCTTCGGCATACCCGCTCGGGGATCGACGATGAGGTGCACGATCTCGGCCTGCGTCGATCTCGATGAGATGCCCGCAAGTTTCGCCCCTTCGCCGCCTTGGCCCTTAGCCCCATGGCAGGACGCGCAGCTCGCGTGGAATATCGCCGCGCCGCTTGCTGCACGAGGAGCGAGCGTCGCGGGATCTCGCTCCGCGGCGGCGGATTCCGGTAAGCGATAAACGATAAGCGTCGGGGTGCCCGCGGCCGTTCCCCAGGAGGAGCGCGACACGTTACCGGAGTTCACGGCCAGGTACTGATGACCGTGGCTCTGATAGCTGATGATGCCGCCCGCGAGCGCGCCGCCGGTATCGATCTTGCGGATGAGCTCGCCGTCCTTGGTGCGAAAGACGTAGAGCAACCCCGAAGTGTCTCCCGCGAAGGTCACTCCGCCCTGCGTCGCGGTGATCCCAGAAACCACCGGCGCGAGCGTGTGATAGCGCCATCGGACTTTGCCGTTGCGCGCATCCACGGCCGTGACCCAACCGCTGCCTGAGTCATCCGCAGGCACCATCTTGCCGCCGATGTAGGGCGAACCGGGTGCGTAGGGTGCATACGAGGTCTTGAACAATTTGTAGCACCAGTCCACAGCTCCCACCACGAGCAAGTGCTCGCTCGGATCATACACCGGCGAGTTATAGGCAACGCCCCCCTTGGCGCCGGGGCATACCTTGACTCCCTCGGGCGTCGGATCCGTATCGACATTGAAGATGGTCGTGACGGCCGTCTTCCACAAGAGGCGATGCGTAGTCCGATCGATCAAGTAGAGAAAGCCGTCCTTCGATCCCACGGCGATGGCTTTTTTGTGGTCGATCGTGAGCAGCACGGCGGGCGCCGACACATCGTAGTCGTGGTTGTCGTTCTTGCGAATCTGGTAGTGCCAGAGCAGTTTGCCGGTGTTGACGTCGAGATCGAGAACCGAATCGGAGTACAGGTTGTCGCCCATGCGGGCTTTCGCATCCAGCGCCGGCGCCGGATTCGAGACCGTGATGAAGAGTTCACCGGTCTCTGCATCGAGGGTATAGGTCGACCAGGTGGAGCCACCCCCGGTTTTCCACGTGTTACCAGGCCAGGTTCCGCCGCTCGTGCCCGGGTGCTGGACCGTGTCGAATGACCAGATCACTTTACCGGTATCGGCATCCAGCGCCAGCAAGCGCCCCGGAACACCCAGATCGCCGCCCGCCGTGCCCATGATCACTTTACCGTTCCATGCGAGCGGTGCCGCGGCGAGGTATTCGCCGCTGCTGGCATCGCCAATCTTCGTCCGCCACAGCTCGCGGCCGGTGGCCGCGTCGTAGGCGAGCATCCTGTCGTCCCCGGTTCCCGCGGAACAGCTTGCCGTTCCAGAACGCAACGCCGCGGTTGGCGTTGTAGACCTCCGTCTGTTCCGGCTCGTACAGCGCTTTCCACACCACATCGCAGGTGGTCGGATGCAATGCCAGCGTGGAGCGCCAGGCCGTCGTGTAGATCACGCCGTGCACCAGGATGGTTCCGGCCGAGAAGGGTCCGGTCCCGGCCACGTGGACGCGACACGCTTCCTCCAAGCCGGCGACATTGTCGCGATTGATCTCGCTGAGCGAGAGATAACGATCGCCGTCGGTCCTGTTGTTGTAATACGGCCAATCGGTATCACCCTCCTGTGGCGGCAGGGCGAAGGTGGGTTGTTCCTTCGACAGGTCGGTGTCGATAACCATGTCGCTCGCGCGCGAGGGGTCTTTGTGCCAATCGGATTGCTGCTGCCCGAAAGTCTGGGTCGAACCCAGGAGCAGACCCGCCATCAGAATCGCCCGCGAGACGTGTTGGTTCTTGGTGTGTGGCATGAACCTTAGGATATCAGCCACGATCAGGCGGCATTCGATAGCGCACGCCAATCTATCGACACCCCGTGCACGCGACTCTTGGCTCCCCCAATCGAGGGATGAAGATCCGGTGGCCGGCGGCGCAGAATGCGGATCTCGGTCCTTCGACAGGAGTTGACTGTCATGCTCCACGGCTTTTCCGTTCCTTTGACGCCGCAGGGCCGGTCCGCTCTGGCATCGCTTCCACCCTGGCACTACTCGAGCGACTGTCTCGTGGTCGAGTATTGGGCCGATCCCATCCGCCATTGCCGCGCTGCTTGCCGCCGGGCGCTGACACGCGATGAGAAAGTCCGCGGGCCGCGCCTTCTTCTGGTTTCTCGATTGGCAGTTCACGGGCTCGAACGACGAGATCACCGATCCGGCGCGCTATCAGTATCGCGAGGCGTTCGTGCTGGTCGAGGCGGTCTTCGAGGCATACCGGTCAACTACTGTCCGTTCATCTTCGTCGATAACGATGCGGCGATTGCTCGAGGGTGGATGCAGGGCTTTCCGAAGAAGCTTGGCAGCATCTTCCAGACGCGGACCTTCTCGGCGCCCAGTGCCGCCGCTGCCCCGCTCGCCAAGGGCAGCCGCTTCGGTGCGAGTGTCGCCGCGCATGGCGAACGGCTGGCCACGGCCCGCATCCAGCTCGAGGAGAAGGTCACGGATCCGGCGAAGGTATTCAACCGGCCGACGGCCATGCGTCGATATTTTCCGCAGCTTGCGAAGGCCGGCCAGACCAAGCCTCCCGTCGACGAGCTCACCCTGTCGCTGACCGACGATCTCGCCGTCGTCGACGTCTGGGCGGGATCGGCGGAGCTCAAGATTCCGGAAGTCCAAGGGAGAGATCTGCATTCGCTCGCGCCGCAACGGATTGGGCGAGGCTACCGGCTGGGCATGTCGTACTCGGTCACCGACCTACGCATCCTGAAGAACTACGTCGCCTAGGATTTCGCGCCGGACGAAGGCACGCGCGACCGGAGACTTTTCGATGCCGCTGTATACGATGACGACGCAAGCGGGGTCTTCATGCCCGATGCTGCGAAAGCCGATCTGGCCGGCAACTCACGTCGCCTGCACTCGGATTACGCCGGGGTTCCGGCGAACTGGGTGCATGTCGTCTTCCAGGACTACGCCGTGGGGAGTGGCTTTACCGCCGGGCAGCCTCTCCGACAACGGCCCATTGACCCTGCTGATTCGCACGGGGACGCTCGACGACTACAAGCGGGCCTGTTGACAGCGCTCTGGTCGGCTTGTTGCAGACCGTCCACGGGAGCACCCGATGAGGAGATCGTGCTGGGAATTCAGGAAGTGCCCGCCAGCCAGGCGATGGAAATGGGTCAGATCATGCCTGACGTCTCCGCGCTGTGACGCCGCCGCCGGCAGCTTGGCGGTTACCCGCCTGACAAAACGCGGTCGAGGCACGGGAGGGGGATGGCACCTCGGATGCTTGCGGGCGTGAGTGCGCATGGGTCAAGCGCTAAGATGCATGCCGTGAACGAAAAATTCCTCGTTCGTCGAAACAGAGGCTGCTGGCTTGCGATCGCTGCGCTGCTCTGGTGCGGCTGCGCCGCCGCGCTCAGTCCTGATCTGACCATCAAGGAGTTGCACCACACGGCCTGGGGCCCGAGCCAGGGCGCGCCCCTGGGCGGCGCGCTCGCGCTCGCACAGACGCAATGACGGCTATCTGTGGATCGCGGGCCCGAGCGGCTTGTTTCGATTCGATGGCATTGCGTTCGAGCGCGTCGAACTGCCCCATGACCCGAAGCTCTCCTCGTTGGGTCTGTCTTCGGCTTTTGCTCCGCGCGGCGGCGGCTTGTGGGTCGGCTTCACGTTTGGGGGGGTAGCGTTCCTCAAAGACGGGCGCTGGCAGGTATTCAGCGTCGCCGATGGCTTTCCGCCGGGATCTCCGTGGCAGTTTGCCGAGACGCCCGACGGTGCGCTTTGGGTCGCGACCACCACTGACCTTGCCCGCTTCGATGGAGCTCGTTGGAAGGCGGTCGGCTCCCAGATGGGTCTCGTGGCGAGCGGTAATCCGATCCTGTTCGTCGATAGCCAAGGCACGATCTGGGCGGGCGGCGGGAACTCGTTGTTCTTCCTGCGCTCCGGGCGAGCACCAGTTTCGCAAGCAACCGGTCGCGCGCCGACGCCGTGGGCGGACAGCAGCATGGCGGAATCCAGCACCGGAACCGTCTGGCTGGACGCGGGCTACGACGTGGTGCCGGTCGCCCAGAATCCCGCGCCCGCGACCCCCGGCGAATCATCGCGCGGCGGACTCGTTTTCGATCACGACGGCACGTTGTGGGCCTCGCTGGATGGCCTGCACCGCATCGCCCATCCCGAGCATCCAACGTTGGGGGCCGCCGTACACATCGACAATATCGCGGATGCCTATTTTGACGCGGATGGACTGACCTCGCGAACCGTGTTTTCCTTGCTGGTCGACCGCGAGGGCAATGTCTGGGTCGGGACGACTCATGGGCTGGATCGCTTTTCCGAGCCCAGTCTGCAAGCCCCGCTGCAGTCGGCGGAGAACCTGAAGGTCGTGCCGCGGATGGTCGCAGGCGGGTATCGCCCCTGCCGATGATGCGGGGGGCCTCTGGGTCACCAACGGCATCGATGCAGTCGCGCGCTATCAGAACGGGAGAATGAGCCCGCCCATCATCACACAGAAGTCGACACGCTGATCCGTGCCGCGGATGGCACCGTCTGGTTCGGCGGCGAGAAGGCCTTGTGGAGCGAGCGGCAGGGGCACCTGAGCTCGGTCGCCCCGCCGGGCGTGGGCCGCATCACGCAGGCGCTCGCCCAAGACAAATCCGGTGACCTCTGGGCGTCTCTCGGGCTTGCGGGGCTCTTTCGGTTGAAGGATGGGGCGTGGACGCCCTACGGCGGCATCGCCGCACTCTCGCGGGGCTGGGTCGATCACGATCGCCCGCGATCGGCGCGATCGTCTGTGGTTCTCCTATCCCGACGGCAGCGTTGCGATGCTCGATGATGATCGGGTACGCAGCTACGGTGTCGCGGATGGTCTGCAGATCGGCAACGTCATGGCGATTTATTCCGGCCGAATCGGTCACTGGTTCGGTGGCGAGTTCGGGCTGGCGCGGCTCGACGGCGAGCGTTTTCATAGCATCCCGTCAGCGCCGGAGCTGCCGCTCGAGGGCATCACCGGCATCGTCGAGACGGCGACGGCGACCTGTGGCTCAACGGCCGCGCGGGCATTGTGCATATCGCCGCGACCGAGCTGCAGCGCAACCGCCTCGACCCGGCTTATCGCGTGCGCGGCGAAACGCTCGGCGCATTCGACGGTGTCATCGGCAGCAGCGCGATGCTGCGACCGCTGCCGACCGCGGTCGAAGCCGCGGATGGCAAGATCTGGTTCGCCACCTCCGGCGGCATTTATGGCATCGACCCGGCACGCCGGGTGCACAACCACGTGCCGCCGCCGGTACTGATTCGCGCGCTCAACGTGCTCGGCCGCACCATCGAGCCGGCACCGGGTTGACCCTGCCGGCATACACGACCGCGGTGCGCTTCGACTACATGGCTCTGAGCCTCACGGCCGCCGAGAAGGTGCGTTATCGCTATCGGCTGGACGGTGTCGATGCCGACTGGCGCGAACTCACCGCCGCCCGCCAGGCGCTCTATACCAATTTACGGCCGGGACACTATGTCTTCCGCGTGATTGCCGCCAACAACGATGGGGTGTGGAACGAGTCGGGCGCCTCGCTGGCATTTGTAATCCCGCCGGCCTTTGTTCAGACCGGATGGTTCATTGCCCTGTGCGTGGCGGGCAGCTGCCGCCGCCGTGTGGGCTCTGGTCCGCCTGCGGGTCCGCCAGGTACGCCGGCGGCTCGAGGAGCGCATGGAAGATCGCCTCAACGAGCGCAGCCGGATCGCCCGGGAGCTGCACGACTCCCTGCTGCAGGGCTTCCAGGGCCTGATGTTCCGGCTGCAGGCCGTTCGGCAGCTGCTCCCCCCCCCTGGCGATGCCGCGCAAATTCCTGGACTCTGCCATGCAGGTCGGAGACCAGGCGATCGGCGAGGGGCGCGACGCCGTCCAGGACCTGCGCTCCACTTCATTTGATGACGGTGATCTGGCGACTTCGTTGAGTGCACTCGGCAGCGAACTGGAGGCGGGGATCGATGTGCCATCAAGCCGGAGTACCGCGTCGTCGTCGAGGGCAGGCGGCGCGATCTGGCTGCCGAAGTTCGTGACGAGGCTTACCGCATCGCCCGCGAGGCTGTCTGCAATGCGTACCAGCATGCAAAGGCCAGCCATATCGAGACCGAAGTGACCTTCAGCGATGTCGATCTCACCATCAGCGTGCGCGATGATGGTATCGGCGTGGATCCCCAGGTCCTCGCACGGGGGCAGCGGCGCGGCCATTGGGGGCTTCCTGGAATGCGCGAGCGCAGCGACAGCTTCGGAGGTCACCTCGATGTCCGGAGTGAGGGAAATGCGGGTACGGAGGTGGTACTGCGCATCCCCGCCCGTGTCGCCTACGCAAGGCCCCCGTCCTCATTTCTCGCCGATTGGGCGCCTTTGCGCCGCGTTGTTTCCGCGCAAGCGCGAGTCGCTTCCCCTCAGGTTATAGAATGCCGAGCGTTCTACCTCTGGCCACCGCTCCCGGTCGGTTTTTGACGGCCAGCTTGCCGTAGACATTATGGAGGTGCCACTTGAGCGTGCCCTCCGAGACAAAAATCGCTTCGGCGATTTCCTTGTTGCTGAGGCCCGATTCCAGGCGCTTGAGGATCGACACCTCGCGCTTGGTGAGCTGCTGGTCCGGCGGCCGTGGCGGGTGGGCGAGCTTCGCCCTCGCGCTTGACGCAGTGACTCGCTGCAGCCGCCGAGCCAGTGGCAAGGCCTCCGAGCCGCGCAGCGTTTCCCAATCGAGGTCGTCTATCAGCGCACAGAGCTCCTGGCCTTCGTCCAGGAAGACCCGCAAATACCGTCTCGGTGCCGCGATCATCAACGCGCGATGTAGGTCGGCGGATGCTTGCGCGAGATTGCCGTCTTGCCTGTGTGCTTGGGCGCGAAGCAGCAGCAACTCCACTGATCTGTGCGCAAGGCCGCGCCCATGGCAACCCTCGATGGCGGCGTCGAGCCCCTGGATAGCGAGGCGCGGCGACTCCTTCATCCGGTATCGCGATGCCGCGCGTACCGCCTTGTCGAGGGCCAGGTTCGCCATATTGCCCTGGGCGGGGCAGCTCGCCGAAATCAAAGCGAGTGGCCACCAGCCTCCCTTCCTCGTATCTTCCGGCGCGCACGAGATGGGCGCATTCTTCCGCGGCCAGCGAGAGGGTCACGCGCCTCAGACCGCGCCTCTCGCCCACCTCCTGCCCCTCCCTCAGAATGGCGAGCGCGCTGTGTTCATCGTTGCGTAGCCGCTGAAGCCGCGCCTGGGTCGAGTAGGCGAGGATCACCGCGTCGGCATGCCCGGCCTCGGAAACGGCGCTCATCGCCAGCTCGACGTGTTCGACCGCTTGCGCGATCTCGTCGAACTCATAGGCCACCGCTCCGAGCACCGCGTGTAGCAGGCCCGCCTGCGCCGGATGGCCTTGAGCTCTCGCTCGATGAGTTCGAGTCCGTCGATGCAGGCCAGTCTAGCCTGCAGGTAGCTTCCGTTCTTTAGGTGGAGTAACGCCTCGAGGTACGCCGTCCAGGCCAATGCGTAGTAGCCTTCACTTTGCTGCAGCCACCGGCGTGTTTGGGCGATGACATCGAGACCGCTGCCGATGTCACCCGCGGTCTTGTGGCCGAAAGCGAGCACATTTCCCATGACACCTTTTCGCTGCAGCGACGCCTCCGGCCAGCGTGCGAGCCATGCCGCGGCCAATTCACCGCCGCGACCGCCCTCGTCGCGCAGGCCGGTCGACATCGCCATCAATAGCTCGACGGCGCAACGCAGTTCCTCGATCATGCGCTCGTCGCGCTGCGGTTGCGCATCGCAGTTCATCAATAGCTGTCGCAGCCGGTAAATCTGCGCTTCATATTCCTGTTGGCGTGGATAGAACGATAGCGAGAATGCATATTGAATTCGTATCACCGGGAAGCGGTCAACCAGGCCCTCCGGAAGGAGCCGCATCCAGCGAAGAATCGTCTGATGATATCCGCGGCGGAATACGAGATTTTCGACGTTGTCGGCCACCCACAGTGTGGCGTGTTCCCAGTCCTCTGCGCGAATCATGCAATTGACGGCCTCCTCCACATACCCGTTGGCACGCAGCCAGTGCGCGCCCAACTGCAGGCTCTCCTTGGCCTGCGCGGGCGCGGTGCGCAGAAATCGCTCACGGAAGAATTCGCCCACCAGATGATGAAAGCGCACCCAGGCACCTCTCTGGTCGAGCGGAATCAGGAACAAGTTGCCCTCACGTAGCCCTGCCAGGAGCTCGGCGGCATCCACGGTGTCACAGACGGCCTGCGCGAGCGCGGCATTGACGCGATCGAACATCGAAATACGCAACACCAGGGAGCGCGTGCGTTCGTCCATCCGGGATAGCACGACCTCCCCTAAATAATCGACCAGGGTGCAGTCGGTGCCCGTAAAGTCCTCGATGAACCGAGTCGGATTCTCGCGTGTCGTCATGGCGAGCGCGACCAGCTCCAGCGCTGCGGGCCAGCCTTCGGTCTTATTCAAGAGCCGCTCGATATCCCGCGCGGGCAATTCGCGGCCGAGTCGCCCTCGCAGGAACTGCGGCACCTCTTGGCCGTTGAATCGCAGTTGGCGCAGATCCAGCTCGAACAACTGCCCGCGCATTCGCAATGCGCTCACGCGAAGCTGACGCGTCTGCCGGCTACCGATGATTTGCTGGACATGGCGCGGCGCGTAATTCGCCAGCCAATCCACGATACCGAGAACCTCCGGATTTTGTACGAAATGCAGGTCGTCCAAAAAAAGCACGAGGCGCTCTTGGGTCGTCGCAAGTCGCGTCAGCAAGCGCTTCCAACAACGGCTTCGCACCATCGTGAAGGTTGAAGTAGCGGGCGGCCATGCCGCCGAGATGCGGATTCGCCTGTTGCAGTGCAGCATTCAGATGGCGAATGAATCTCACCATGTCGTCGTCGTTTTCGTCCAGGGACAACCAGGCGCAGGACACGCCTCTCTCCCTGAGCTTCCCGTGCCACTGCGCCATCAGCGTGGATTTACCGTAGCCGGCCGGCGCGACGATCAGCGTCACCGGAAACGCCCGGATAGGACCTCGGCGCTGGAGTCGAGTCGGGGACGGGGCAACGGCCTTCGGGTCCCGGTGGCGGGATAAAGCTTGCCCTGCTGGATCGGTGCCTCGTGTTCTGGGTCGGTCATGGCGGCCGCCGATCCTAGCCACCCACCTAACCAAATCCCAACTTCCGTTAGGGGCAAATCGAACGCCTTGGTCCGTCATAGGCTTTCCCTGCGATTGTGTGAGGTCGACTTTCGTTCTCTGTGGGTTCCGCTGCTGGTCGGTGCGGCGGTGCTCCTGCTTTCGCTGGGTTCGCGGCTGTTTCCGAGGGGGCGGCAGCTTCGGCGAGGCCTGGAGGAGCGCTTCATGCGCGCGCCGAGGAGAGGGAAAGCATCGCTCGCGAGCTGCACGACTCCCTATTCCAGGGACTCCAGGGACTCATGTTCCGACTTGCAAGCGGTGCGTGAGCTGTTGCCCGAGCGCCCGCACGAAGCGATTGCAATGCTCGACGCCGCGCTCGAGAGTGGCGATCAGGCGATCCTCGAAGGAAGGATGGCTGTTCGCGATCTGCGTGAATCCGGCTTGGGACAGGGCGGATTGGCGGAAACGCTGGTCGCGCTGGGAGAGGAACTTGCGACCAGCTGTCGCAAGCCGAATCCGACCTATCAAGTCCTCGTCGTGGGCAGTCCCAGGGTCCTCGAGCCGGCCATTCTCGACGAAGTCTACCGCGTCGCACGTGAGGCAATTCGAAACGCCTTCAGGCACGCGCGTCCCAGTCGCGTCGAAGCCGAGGTGACGTTCGATAAATCGCATTTCTCGATCCGAATCAGGGATGATGGGATAGGCATCGACGCGCAAGTCTTGGCGCGGGGCTCGCGTGAAGGCCACTGGGGCCTTTTGGGGATGCGCGAGCGGGCTTTGAGTTTCGGAGCCAAGCTCGAGGTATGGAGCGAACGCGGTGCCGGCACGGAGGTAGAATTGATCGTACCCGGCAAGACCGCCTACCGGCGCTCGAGGCAGCGTCTCTGGCTCGCGAGGCCCGCTTCACCGCATTGAGCGGGCGCCCGCGTCGACGGGCTGCACCGCCGAGCCGGTTTCCTTGAGGAACAAGGCGAGGATGCCCGCAATCACAATGGCGGCGACAAAGACGCTATCGGCCTTCGCGAAACTATCCAACGTAAGCTCGCCGCCGCCCGCGAGCCTCTGCAGCAGCCAGCCGAACCCGGGTCCCACCACCGCGCTCATGACGAACACCAAAAAATTCATCGCGCCCGTGGCGCTGCCTTTTGCGTAATCCGGGTTCACCTCCTTGATGGTCGAATAGGGAATCATCGCGGCACCGGACCCAAAGCCGAGCACGAATCCAAGCACATAGGGAGGAAGAGTATTGGGCGGAAGTAGTTGATCGCGAGCATGGCGGCCAGCATCAAGGCCGCTCCCGCGAGAACGACGGGTTTGCGCCGCCCGATGCGGTCGGCAAGGTAACCCAGTATCGGGCAACCGAATACCCAGCCCGAGGCCACCGATGCCGCGCGATCGACCGCATGCACGTAGTCCACATGCCAGCCGTGCTCCAGCAACGACACACCCCAGGTCATGGCGCCCACGGTCGTCGGCAGGAAAAGCAAGCCTGCGCAAAGGCCGCACAAATACGATTGCGGGTTCGTGAGTACGACCTTATAAGGCGCGAACGTATTCCAGATCCCGGCTTTCGGGCCCTGCGCGGGGTTCTCGCGCGGGGTGGCAAGGAACATCGCTACCGCGATCGCCAAAATCATCATTCCCGAATAGAACCAAAACTGCCGCCAGTCGATCGGTCCGTGGATCAAGGGAGCCGCGGCGAACTGGCCTGCGGCGCCACCGAGCATGCCGAAACATTGCGTGAAGCCGATGGCGGTCGCCAGATACCGCGATGGCAGCCCGTGGGCGGCGAGATAAACGGCGCCGACAAACGCGAAAGCGGCGCCGGCGCCCTGCAAGAGCCGTCCAGCCGATGCAATCGAGCTGATGTGCACGCCGAACATCGCAGTGCCGATCGCGAGGATCAATACACCGACGGTGATTACATATTTGGCCCCCCAACGGTCGACGCCGGCACCCGCGAGGACTGCGAACAGCGCATAGGTGTAATAGTACAGTCCGACCAGCGAACTGAGTCCCACCGTCGTGAGGCCGAACGCCTGGGTGAGCTCCGGCAGCATCACGCTCGGCGCAGAGCGAACGACGTACTCCATGAAATAGAAAAGCAGACAAAATGCCCAGGCGACGATGAACGCGGCATGAAAGCCGCTTGCGGCGGGCTGCGCCGGCAGGGCGGTGAGAGTTGTTTGTCGCATTCTTCGTTCGCTACCTTTGCGTATGCATATCCATGAGCTGATCCATCGGCATCATGTTGTGGTTCAGATTCGCCATGATGATCATCGACCCAAAGATGACGAGCCCGACCACGAACACCCCGAAGGCGAGCGACAGGACATTGTTCGTGGAGTCCGGCGCGGTGCTGATGTGCAGGAAGAAAACCAGATGTACCCCCATCTGTGCGATCGCGAGGACCGCGAGCAGCACCGGGATGCTGGGGCCCCACACGAGGCTCGAGGACGAGGCGGCAAAGGAGGCCGCCGTCAGCAATGACCGCGAGACGCCAGGCCGAGCGCATAGCTCCTCAGTCGATCGCGATTGCTTCGATGAGATCCCGGTGCGCGATCGGTCTCCTCGCCGGGAACATCGGCATTCATGCGATGTGCCCCCAGATAAACGACGGTAAATACCCCGATCCACACGATGTCGAGCGCGTGCCAGAACAGGCTGAAGCACAACATCCGTCGTATGACCATGGGCCGGAAGCCGATCGTGCGCGATCTGGAGCATCATCGATCACGAGCCAGGCGATACCGACCGTGACGTGGGTGCCGTGGGTGCCGACCAAGGTAAAGAACGAGGATAGAAAGGCGCTGCGCGTCGGCCCGGCGCCGCGATGCACCATGTCGGCGAACTCGGCGATCTCGAGCCACAGGAACTTGACGCCGAGCAGCCGCCGTGACCAGAGACCAGAAATAGGTCAACGGTGCCGATCGCTGCTCCATGGCGATCATCATCATGCCGCAAGTGAAACTCGAGGCCAGCAGGCAAGCCGTCTCGATGAGGACATGGCGCTTGTCGAACAGCTCGACTCCCGGAGGGCCGCCGTTGGTCTCGCCGCAGAGCACCGCATAGGCCGCGAAAAGCGCGGCGAAAATGATGATATCGCTCAAGCAGGAACAGCCAGAAACCGAAGGCGGCCACGACCCGTACGCGGCGCGGGCCCGCGTTCGGAGAGCGGAATTCCGCTCGGCGATCTCCTCCGATGCGACGTCGACGACGCGCTCATGCGCGCGCTCGCTCGCAATCGATGTGCGCGCTCATGCTCGGCGATCGTCGCGATCGAGACACGAGCTCCTCGAGCTCGATCCGCCACGCGTGGCGCAGGCCGACCGCGATCGCGCCGAGTAGTCCGACGATCGCCGACCACCAGATATGCCAGATCAACGAGAAACCGAGAATCACCATGAAGAAGGCCACGAAGAACCCGAGCGGGGTGTTTCGTGGAACGTCGGAGGGCAATGAGCCGCTCGCTCGGCTGACGGCGGCGCCCGGGCGATGTTTCGCGCTCCAAAACGCGTCGGCCCCCTCGACGTCGGAACACGGCGAAATTCCAGGCGGGGGGCGGCGAGGACACCGACCACTCGAGGGTGCGCGCCGTCCCACGGATCTCCGGTCAGGTCGCGGCGCCGCTCACGCGTGCGAATGCTGACACGAGCTGGGCGACCGTGAGCAGGATGCCGATCAAGATGATGACCGCGCCGCCGAAGGCCACGACCATGAGCGGCTGCCAGGTGGGATCCGCGTAGTGCTGCATGCGGCGCGTCGCACCCATCAGCCCCAGCACATAGAGCGGCATGAAGGCGAGGTAGAAGCCGACGAACCAGCACCAAAATACCGCTTTGCCGAGTCCCTCGTGCAGGCGAAAGCCAAACGCCTTGGGAAACCAATAGGTGTAGCCGGCCATGGCGCCGAAGATCACGCCGCCGATGATCACGTTGTGGAAATGCGCGATGAGGAACAGGCTGTTATGCAGCACGAAGTCGGCCGGCGGGATCGCCATGAGAACGCCGGTCATGCCGCCGATGACGAAGGTGACCATGAATCCGATCGCCCAATGCACCGCGGTCGTGAAGCGGATGCTCCCGCCGTACATCGTGAACAGCCAATTGAATATTTTGACGCCGGTCGGCACGGCGATGATCATCGTCGCGATGCCGAAGAAGGCATTCACGTTGGCCCCCGCACCCATGGTGAAGAAGTGATGCAGCCACACCATGAAGGACAATACGCAGATGGCCATGGTGGCCATGACCATGGATCGATAGCCGAACAGGGGCTTGCCGGAGAACGTGGCAATCACTTCCGAGAACACGCCGAATGCGGGCAGGATGAGGATATACACCTCGGGGTGGCCCCAGCCCCAGATCAAATTGACGTACATCATCGGATTGCCGCCGCCGTCATTGGTGAAGAAATGAAAGCCGAGATAGCGATCGAGCAGCAGCATGGCGAAAGTCGCGGTGAGGATCGGGAACGCGGCGACGATCAACAGGTTGGAGGCCAGCGCCGTCCAGCAAAACACCGGCATCCGCCCATAGCCCATGCCCGGGGCGCGCAGTTTGAGGATGGTGGTGGTCAGGTTGATGCCGGACAGCAGCGTGCCGAGGCCGGAGATCTGCAAGCTCCAAAGATAATAGTCGACACCGACACCGGGCGAATAAGCGATCTCGGAGAGCGGCGGATAGGCGAGCCACCCGGTTTTCGCGAACTCGCCGACCCCCAAGGAGACGTTGACCAGCAGCACGCCCGCGGCGGTGAGCCAGAAGCTCACGGAATTCAGGACCGGAAACGCCACATCGCGCACGCCCAGCTGCAGCGGCAGCACGAAATTCATGAGCCCGATCACGAACGCCATGCCCACGAAGAAGATCATGATGGTGCCGTGGGCCGAGAAAATCTGATTGTAATGCTCGGGCGGCAGATACCCGGCTGCATGGCCCGCGGCGAGCGCCAGCTGCGAGCGCATCATGAGGGCATCGGCGAAGCCTCGAACCAGCATCACGAGCGCCAGAATCACGTACATCACGCCGATTCGCTTGTGATCGGTGCTGGTGATCCATTCGCGCCAGAGATAGGGCCACCAGCCTTTCCAGGTGACGAGCGCCAGGATGCCGCGATGCCCACGATCAGCACGCAGACCGTCGCAAGGGAATGGGCTCATTCAGCGGGATGGCCGCCCAGGTCAATTTTCCAAACATCTGAAGTGCTCCCGTTACAAGGAGTCCGGTGGGTTGGGGGACGGCGGATCGAGTTCGCTGGGGCGGCACCGTGGCTACGCACGACGCTGTCGAACAGCCCCGAGGTGACCTGCCCGAAGGTCAGAGGCGGGATCGCCGCGGCTCGGCTCCGCGAGCCGCGCGTAGCGGCGGGATGTCGAGCCGATCGGCGCTCGAATGTGTCGATGTCGAGCCATGCGCGATATTCTTCGGCAGGAACCGCCCGGACGTCGAAGCGCATGTCGGAGAACCCATCGCCGCTGAACTGCGCCGAGAGACCGTTGAAAGTACCTTCGCGCGAGGCCAGCAGATTGAGTTGCGTGGTCATCCCCGCCATGGCGTAGATCTGGCTGCCGAGCTGGGGCACGAAGAAGCTGTTCATGACGCTGCCGGAGGTCAGTTTGAAGTGGACCGGCGTGTTCACCGGGATGACCAGCTGATTCACCGTGGCCACCCGTTCTTCGGGGTAGATGAACAGCCATTTCCAGTCGAGTGAAATCACCTCGACTTCGACGGCGTCGCCGGCGCCGCGAGCGGCTTCGGCGGATCGAGGTCATGCGATCCGATCCAGGCGATGCCGCTCAAGAACAGCACGATCAGCGCCGGGATGCACCAGGTGACGAACTCGATTCGTCCCGAGTACTCCCAGTCGGGACGGCGCCGAGCGCGCGGGTTTCTCGCTCGAAACCACCACGCAAAAACCAGCGTGCAGACGATCACGGGAATGACCACGGACAGCATGATGGCCGTGGCATCGGCGAGGATCAGCTTCTCATTGGCGCCCACGGGCCCCTGCGGATTCAACACTCCGTAAGAACACCCTGACAAGCCACGCGCCGCAAAGCGGCAGCCGGCAGACAGATCGCGGCTGCGCAGGGTGCGTTCCTCACGTCTCCGCCCTTTCAATGGCCGCCAGGCTCCTCGCTGCAGGAGCTGCATTAAGTTTGCGAAGGGAGGAGGGGCTCGTAGCGAGCGCCGGGCATAGGTGAGCCCGGCGAGCGCGATCACCAGCCACGCCGCGGTAACCCTCCATGCCGCGGTCATGCGCAGCTTGGTGTCCCAAGCGCTCGCCAGAACCGCGGCCGATAAAAACGAGACGAAAAGCAGGCCGGCGACGCCACCGACGACGAGTCCCACCGCAGCGTCGGACGAACTCGTCCCGAAAGACGTGCAGATCGCTATGAAGCAGCCGAATATAGGCGGGAGAATTGATTCGGATGAAGCGAAACACCTCGGCGTGCGCGCGCCTTTCGCGATTCTTTGCGTTCCCTCACCATCTCGTAAAGTCTCCTCACTCGACATTACATCGAACGTTAACTGCCGATGCCGGCATGCGGATTGTGGAAGCCTGCGGCTGTTTGTGTCCGACTGATTCGCAGGTATTTCGAGGGCAAAGTCGAACGCGGATCGCGTTTGCACCAATCTGCGCAGGATTCCCCAAGTCTTCGAGGGGGTCAGCCGCCTATAAATGGAACCCATCCCGCATGCACCGCAGCATCCCTAACGATCCTTGAATTTCGAGAGGTCGGTTTATGAAGTCGACGGCGGACATGATGGCGGAATTGTTGAGTCGAGGCAGGCGTCGAGCGCATTTACGGAGTCGTAGGCGATTCCCTGAACGCATTCACCGATGCGCTGAGGCGGCTCGAGAAAATCAATGGGTACACGTGCGCCACGAGGAGGGCGCCGCTTTTGCGGCCGGCGCCGAAGCCCATCTCACGGGAAAGCTGGCGGTCTGTGCGGGCAGTTGCGGCCCGGGCAACCTGCATCTCATCAACGGACTGTTCGACTGTCATCGCAGCGGCGTGCCGGTACTCGCCATCGCGGCGCATATTCCAAGCACCGAGATCGGGATCGACTACTTCCAGGCGACCCACCCCGAGGTGCTGTTCAAGGAATGCAGCCACTACGTGGAGCTCGTTTCACAGCCCGAGCAGCTCGATCAGGTATTGGCGCGCGCCATGCGCGTCGCCGTCGGAAAGCGCGGCGTTGCGGTCGTCGTGATCCCGGGCGATGTTGCCCTGCGGCCTGCAAGCGGCCGTCCCCGTCATGGCTCATCCCCCAAGCGCCGCGGTCAATCCCGCCGATGAGGACGTCCGGCAATTGGCGGTGCTCCTGAACGAGGCCGACCGTGTCACCCTGTTCTGCGGTGCCGGTTGCGCTGGAGCGCACGGCGAGGTGCTTGCGCTTGCGAAGAAACTGAAGGCGCCCATCGTCCATACACTTCGCGGCAAGGAATTCATCGAGTACGACAATCCCTACGATGTCGGCATGACCGGTCTGGTCGGATTCGCTTCGGGATATAAGGCGATGAAGAACTGCGATGCCCTGCTCATCCTGGGGACCGATTTTCCCTATCGGCAGTTCTTCCCGGAGAATGCCGTGATCGCCCAGATCGACCTTCGTCCGGAGGCGCTCGGCAATCGATGTCCGCTGGATCTCGGATTGCTCGGTGGCGTCCGTGAGACGATTTCCGCGCTGCTGCCGGCGCTCGAGGCGAAGGACGATGGCGGGCACCTCGACGATGCGCTTGCGGACTACCGAACGGCGCGGCGGGACCTCGACGCGTTGGCGGAGAGCCGGCCGCACAGCACCCAGATCCACCCGCAATACGTCACCACGCTCGTCAGCAAACTGGCGGCCGAGGATGCCATATTCACCTGCGACGTGGGAACTCCCATCGCCTGGACGGCGAGATATCTCCAGGTCAACGGGAGGAGAAGAATCGTCGGTTCCTTCAATCACGGCTCGATGGCGAACGCGATGCTGCATGCCATCGGCGCGCAGTGCGCCTTCCCGGAACGCCAAGTGATCTCCTTCTCGGGAGACGGTGGTTTTACCATGATGATGGGCGAATTCGTGACGCTGATTCAGATGAATCTACCCGTCAAGATCATCTTGCTCAACAATGGAACGCTGGGATTCGTCGAGCTGGAGATGAAGGCGGGCGGGTTCCTCGACAGCGAATGCGACCTCAAGAATCCGAATTTTGCCGATATGGCCAATGCCATGGGCATTCTGGCGTGCGGGTCGATCGCCCCGACCAGTTGGAGGAGGGCATCGAGCGAGCGCTCGAGCATGACGGGCCCGCGCTCGTGGACGTCGTGAGTGCGCGCCAGGAGCTCGTCATGCCGCCGACGACGACCTTTGACGAGGCCAAACATTTCGGCCTGTTTACGCTGAAAGCGGTGCTGGACGGACGGTTCAGCGAGCTCGTGGATCTCGCGAAGACCAGCTTGATCCGATAGCTAGGATCCCCGGCCGGCGCCCAGGTCGATTTTCCTGCGGCCGAAGAGCACCGCATCCAGCGACCATGCGCCCGGTCCGAGCATCGCCAGTGACACCGCGGCCGCCGCCAGAATGAATGGCGACGGATCCGGGGAGCGAGCTGCGAGGCCCGACCACAGCAGCAGAATGCCAGAATCAGCGCGACGACCGGAGTCCAGAGGCCGGCGATCAGCAGGCAACCGCAGGTGATGGACGCCAGCAGCAGCGGCGCGGAGGCCGGCCGCCGTCTGCATTCCGATGCCGATGCATGAGGAAGCCAGGGCGAAACGCAGGATGAGCAGCCCCATTCCAGGCCACGAATTGGGAAATGTTGAGAAAAGTCGCTGCATGTTCATGCAAGGGGTGTCGAAACCGTCCGTAGCACTCCGTGTCGAGGAGTAAATCCCTCTATCGGGTTAGATGCCGATGACGCCCCGTTGCAATCCCAGGTGACCGCATGGGTACGGTCGTTGGCATCGAGCTTCGCCAGGATGCTCTTGATATGAGTCTTGGCGGTTTCCTCGTTGATCTTGAGCCGCGCCGCGATCAATTTGTTGGAGTTGCCCGCGGCGACCAGCGACAGCACCTCGATTTCGCGCGGGGTCAACGATGCGTCCGATTGGTGTCTCGCGAGATCCGCCGCGACATTGGGCTCGATCTGTTTGATGCCCCGAGAGACTCTCGAATGGTGTCGAGGATCTCCTTGCGGATCGAGCCCTTCAGAACGTAGGCATGGGCGCCTGCCTTTAAAGCTCGCTGCGCCAATACGTCGCCGGCATAGGTGG
Organism: uncultured Gammaproteobacteria bacterium; assembly: GCA_963766915.1. Classification (GTDB taxonomy): domain Bacteria; phylum Pseudomonadota; class Gammaproteobacteria; order Steroidobacterales; family Steroidobacteraceae; genus Bog-1198. Next base: position 34,437 of record CAVYCL010000019.1, on the reverse strand, counting down.
TCAGCACGATGATCTTGGCGGCGGGCCATTCGGCGCGAATCGCGATCATGGCCTCGATGCCGTTCATCCCCTCCATTTGGACGTCCATCAGCGTCACGTCCGGCTCGATGGAGGCGAAATTGCTCGATCGCTTCGTGACCACTGGACGCTTCTGCGACGAGCACCATGTCGGGCTGCGTCGCAACGAGCGTCGCGATGCCCTCGCGAAACAAAGGATGATCATCGACGCACAAGATCCGGATGGTCATGGGCGAGCAGCTCAGGGCGGACTTCCGAGGCTACCTTACCGCGCGATCTGCGCCGGGGCAACCACCGGGGATGCGCCGCCCGCATAAGCAATATGTCCGGGAATTTTGAGCTCCACCTCTGTTCCGGCGCTGGTCTGGCTCCAGACATTGAGCTCGCCCTTGAAGCTCGACACGCGCTCGCGCATACCCGGCAGGCCCCAATGCCCGTCCCGCCGCCCCTGCGCGAGAACGTGCTGATCGATGCCGACGCCATCGTCGCGTACCCGAATGCCGAAGTGAGTCGATTGATAGACCAGTTCGGCTTCGATGCGAGTGGCGCCCGCGTGCCGGAAGGCATTGCGAATCGCTTCACGCGCGACGCGAACACCTCGTCCCGTATGAGCGGGTCGAGTGGCCGTGGCTCGCCCTCACGAACACCCGGTAGCTCGGCCGCTGCGAGCCTGCGGGGGTCGTGAACTCCTCGCCGAACGCCGCCAGCGTTTCGCTGAAGTCGCCTTGGGTAGGATCGAGCTCTCGAAGGTCGCGTACCGCGTCCCGCCCCTCCTCGATGGCCTTGTCGCCTGTATCGAGGGCTCGGTCGAGCGCGGCAGCGGCCTCGCCGACCCGGGCCGGCAGAAGCTGCCGGACGGCCTGCAACCGGAACATCAGCCCCTGAAAACCTTGCAGAAGCGAATCGTGCAGCTCGCGCGCGATTCTCGTGCGCTCCTCGACCCGTGCATCGAAACGTTGCTCGAGGAGCCGGCGGAGCCGCAGATTCATCTGCCGCAAGCGGAACACGAACAGCATAACTAGGAGCCCTGCGGCGGCCGCCGAGCACAGCGCGCGAAACCAGAAGGTTTGGAACAGGTCGGGCGGCAATTGAGCGTCAGTTGTTTGCCGACCTCGTTCCAGACGCCGTCGTTATTAGAGGCGATGACGCGAAACTCGTAGCGGCCGGGTCTCAGATCGGTATAGAAGGCGCTGCGGCGAGAGCCGACGTCCAACCAGTCGGGGTCGTGCCCCACGAGGCGATACTTGAACATCACCCGTTCGGGAATGACCAAGCTCACTGCGGTGTAATCGATCTCGAGGTTGCGGACGTCCTTGCCGAGCAGCAGGGCTTGAGTCGGATCAAAGACGGCGCCGTCGGCGACGACGCGGTACGAGGACCGCGGGTGCGATTGGGTTGCGCGCAATCCGCGCAGGATCGCTCCAGAATATGCCGTTGGTCGTCGTGGACCAGAGCCGCCCGTCGCTCCCCTCGACCACAGTGGGCAGCGGGCGCACCGGCGTCGGGGTTCCCAACATGCCGTCCAGATAATTGAGAGATTCGGCCTTTAGCGGCTGCTGTGGATGTTGTGTCCAGGCGTGCAGGTCCGTCGCCAGGATGTGGATCACGCCGGCGCCGGTGTTAAGCCAAACATCGCCACCGGCCGACTGCAACATCCCGGATACACCCGCGACGGGCGAGCTGATGTTAATGGAAACAGCCGGCCATCGAAATAGGACAGCCCCTGATCGCCGCCGACCCAAAGCTTGCCATCGACGCTGGCCAATGCGAGTACGTTGCCGACGGCGATGCCGTCGGCGGCCGAATACACCCGTTCACCTGTCCTGGTCAGCGCGGTCAGCCGATTTCTCGTGTAGCCGAGCCAGAGCTCACCCGTGGACTCCGCCGCCATGGCCAAGGGATATTCCCGATCCGCGACGTTCTTTGGCATGTACTCGGTCCAGGCATCGTCGGTTCGCTTGAAAAGCCCCTTGCGTACCACGGAGATCCACAGATTCCCGAAGGCGTCTTCGGCGATCGCCTGCAGATCCGCGTCGGCTTGACCCCGAAGACTTTCCGGCCCCTTCACGGATCGCCAGTTCCCGCTCTCTAAATGCCACAGACCCGACGCACCACCGACCCATACGCTGCCTGACGGGCTGCGGTAGCCGGCGGAGACACGCTGCACGTGCGGCACCCGGCGCGGTGGGTCGTCGAGTGTCACGCTATATAGCCCTCGCGGGATCGCGGGCGAGCGATCGAGGCCCACCCACAGCGCGCCCCGATCGGCCGCGACGAGGGTGATCTCGCCCATGATCCGTGGCAGCTTGCGGATTCGCGAATCTCGAAACTTGTCGATGCCGCCGGTGGTGCCGAGCCAGATATCGCCTTCCTGGTCCTCGAAACCGATCTGCACTCCCAGTCCGCTCGCTTGATCGAGCGGATAGTCGTTCGCAGCACCGGCGCCAGCGGCGTCGCGCGCGTGCCGCACGCCCGGAACCGCACGCGAGAGCGAGGTGCCGGAATCGATCCATAACGCTCCCGAGTTCTCAACCACATCGATCGCGGCGTCTGGCTTATCGAGCCAGAGGGTATCTTCGGACAGAGGTTTGTCGAGCGATCGAAGGGACAGGCGCAACGCGGCGGGGCGTCCGTCGATGTGAGTCGATATCCAAGGAACATGCTCGCGCGAGCGGGCGATGAGCGGATTGTTGACACTGTCGATGCGCCAGGGTGCGGTCTCGAACCGATAGGCGCCGGATTTGAGATAGAGAATCGAGCCTCCGGTGTTGATCCAGACGGTCTGCTCCGGGTCGATACAGATGCTGCGCAGGAAGCGGCTCTGAAGTCCGTAGCGAGCGGTGATGTCGTCCCAGCGCCCCGGCTCCAACGGAACAATCCACCGGTGCTCGCGGCCCAGATTGAGCCGTCTGCGGCCTCGGCGAGGTCTGTGATCGTGCCCGGCGGCAGACCGTCGGCGCGCGAATAGTTGGTTGCCTTGCCGTCGGCGAGAAAACTTGCCCCGCCGAAGAGGTAGGACACCCAAAGTCCTCCGACTCGCGACGCGAGCAGTGCGTACACCTCGCCACCTGGGAGCTCGGTCGAGCCCAAGCGGCGAACGCTCGCAAAACGGACACCGTCGAAGCTATAGAGCCCGTTGTGGGCTCCGAGCCAGAGTAAACCGTCTTTGGATTGAGCCATCGCCTGGACACCGGAGGGTGCGCCATCCTTGGCGCTCCAAGCCGTGTGATACAGGGACAGAACGTCCAAGGCAGGATCGGTGCGGAATTGCGCGGCTGCCGTTCGACCAGAAGCAACAAACGCCCAGGATCAGAAGAGCGATCGTTGACGCGGGGAATCGCCCTTCATGGGATCGCACGGTGTTTCGCCCCGCTCGAGCTGTCCCGCTCAGAGTAGGCGCGCAGCTTAACGCCTGCGCTTGGCTTCGCGCCTGCCTCGGAAGGGTGAGGCGCCGCTACCTGCATTGTGTGATTTACGCACTTGAGATTGCGGGCTAGCTTTGCTGGGGCTCCTCCCGACGCAGCTCTCTCAGGAATTCAATGCACCTTCAAACCGCTTTGATAACCGGCAATCCCCGGGAGCGTACGGAACTGCAGGTGCTCGTTTGCAGTGTCGTCGCGTCTCTTGAACACCGCCAAGTCGGCAGCTCGACATCAACCGGGAGGCGGCGCGGGTCTGCATCTCGCGCGCATCCTCGCTCCTCTGGATAGAAGCCCACAAGGGCGCCGGCCGCAGCTCCTCCTCTCATGGGCATTGCTCGTTGCTGGGATGGCAGATTCGGCGCGTGCGCGAGCACATCGATTCGCACCTCGGGGGTCGCATCCTGGTTTCGGACCTCAGCGCCGTCGCTCAGCCGCAGCCAGGCCCATTTTTCGCGTGCGTTCAAAAGAACCTTCGGGGTCAGCCCGCACCTCTACGTCCTACGCCGGCGAATGGAAAAGCGACCCACTCTGATGTTAGTCAGCGACGACTCACTGAGCGACATCGCTCTGGCCTGCGGTATCATCGATCAAGCCCATTTTTGCAATAGCTTTCGGCAGATGACCGGGCATACGCCGGCCGCCTGGCGGCGCGAGCGGCGGGCGTTTATCACGGAGAAGAGCTGCTCCCGAATTGATCGGTCGTCGCGGCATGATTTCGTGGGTGGGGATCGATGGAGTGAACGAGGTTCCTGGACGCGGCGGGAATTTCTTCGAGGCAACTCGGCGGGAATTGCGCTGCTGCCCCCGTTGCTGCAGGCAGGGCGGACGAGCCGGCGGAGCGGCTGATGTTTACGCGCCCCAATTCTTCACGAAGGCCGAATGGGCCTTCGTGAAGGCGGCGGTTGATCGCCTGATTCCGGCGGATTACGGCGGGGCAGGGGGGCTGGACGCCTGCAGTGCCTGAATTCTTGGATCGCCAGCTCGAATCGCCGTACGGATACGGCGCGTTCGCCTATATGCAGGGGCCCTTTCTCAAGGATCCCGCCAGCCGAGCTCGGCTACCAACTGCGCTACTCGCCGCGGGAGCTCTATCGCTTGGGGATTGCCGCGGCGGACGGAGTGCCGGAAGATTCACGCCTTTTCTCGAGCTCGACCGTCGCAGCAGGAGGAATTCCTCACCGCAGCTCGAGCACGGCGCCGTGCAATGGACGGGCCACCGGCGCAGGTGTTCTTCGAGCAGCTCTTGCGCAACGTGAAGGAAGGCTACTTCGCCGATCCCATGTATGGCGGCAACCGCCACATGGGCGGCTGGAAGCTGATCGGCTTTCCCGGCGCCCGCGCCGATTTCACCGACTGGATCGATCAGCCGGGCAAGCCCTATCCCTACGGCCGGTGTCGGTCGCAGGAAGGAGCCTGCTGGCCAAGAACGCAAACCGGTCGATGCGGTGATCATCGGCTTCGGCTGGACCGGGGCCATCATGGCCAAGACCTTGACCGATGCCGGACTGAATGTTGTCGCGCTGGAGCGCGGCCCGGCCCGCGATACCAATCCCGATTTTCAGTATCCGCGCATCGTCGATGAATTGCGGCACGGCATTCGCGGCGATTTGTGGCAGCCCCTGGCCAAGGAGACCGTGACCATCCGCCATGGCGTCGACGACACCGCGGCGCCGTATCGGCAGTATGGATCTTTCGTCTTGGTACCGGTGTCGGTGGTGCGGGCGTGCACTGGAACGGCCAGCTCTGGCGCGCTTCGCCCGAAGATCTGCGCTTTCGCAGTCATATCGAGGAGCGCTACGGCAAGAAGTTCATTCCGCCGGACATGACGATCCAGGATTATCCGGTGAGCTTCGAGGAGCTCGAGCCGCACTTCGATCACTTCGAAAAAGTGTGCGGACTTCCGGCACCGCCGGCAATCTGCGCGGCAAGCTGCAGGCCGGCGGGAATCCCTTCGAGGGTGCGCGCAGCGACGAATTTCCGACGCCCCCGCTGCCGGCGATCTACGGCGCGCAGCTATTCGCCAACGCCGCCACGCAGCTGGGCTACAAGCCGTTTCCGTTCCCGCCGCCAACAGCTCGATCGCCTATACCAACCCCTACGGCGTGCGGCTGGGTCCCTGCAATCTGTGCGGGTTCTGCGAGCGCTTCGGCTGCTTCATGTACTCGAAGGCCGCACCGCAAACGACGATACTTCCCGTCATCTTGCGCGGCCGAATCTGGAGGTCCGCACGAACTCCTACGTGACGCGCATTCTGCTCGACAAGTCGGGCAAGCGCGCCATCGGCGTGCGCTACATCGATGAAGCGGGCACCGAGGTCGAACAACCGGCCTCGCTCGTCATGCTCTCGGCCTTTCAGATGCATAACGTGCGACTGCTGCTGATGTCCGGGATCGGCAAGCCTTACGACCCGAAGACCGGCAAAGGTGTCGTCGGCAAGAACTACGCCTATCAGATGATCACGGGCGGCTGCTTTCTTTGATGAGGACGTTCAGATCAACCCTTTCATTGGCGCAGGTGCAGCGGGGCAGCGCGCGATCGATGAGTTCAGCTCCGATCACTTCGATCACGCAAAGCACGGATTCATCGGTGGCTCCGTGTCTTGCAGACGCCGGCACGGGCGGGCGACCGATCGCGCAGATGTATCTGCCGCCCGACGTGCCGCGCTGGGGAAGACGGTGGAAAGCCGCCGCCAAGAAGCATTATCGGCATACGGCGGCGTATGCGACCCAAGGCTCGGTGATGTCGTATCGCGATCGCTATCTGGATCTCGACCCCACCTACAAAGATTCCCATGGGCTTCCGCTGCTTCGCATGACCTTCGACTGGCACGAGAACGAGTACAAGCTCGCGGCGTTCTCGTCCGCGCGACTCGAAGAAATCGTGCGGGATGAAGCCGAAGAGCCATATGCCGCTCCTCATGAAACCGGGCCAGCCCTACGACACGCGTATCTATCAATCCACGCATACCACCGGCGGCGCGATCATGGGCAGCAATCCCTCTAACAGCGTCATCAATCGCTACTCGCAGAGCTGGGATGTGCCCAACCTGTTCGTGATTGGCGCCTCGCATTCCCGCAGAACATCTCTTATAACCCGACCGGGCTTCTGGCGGGCCTTGCCTATTTCTCCGCGGCGAAGATACGCGATACGTACTTGAAATCCCGGGCCGTTGGTCGACGCATGAAATGTCGACGGTTTGGCGGCGCCTGGCCGGCCTCGGGGCTGATCGCTCGTGGTCATCGCGGCCGCGTCATCTACCTCTCCGATTCCACCGCGGGCGCCAAGGTTTCCCAAACGCGAGGTAACTCCAAAGCTGATCGAGAGGGGCGCGTACCTTGCGAAATTAGGCGACTGCGCCGCCTGCCACAGCGTGCCGGGAAAGCTCCCTTCGCCGGCGGCTATCGGATGGTCACACCGATTGGCGCGATCTTCAGCACCAACATCACGCCGGATCCGAGGTATGGCATCGGAGGCTTCACCCTTGCCGATTTCGACCGGGCAATGCGATTTGGTGTGTCGCGAGGGCATACGCTCTATCCCGCGATGCCGTTCGTATCTTATGCCAACACGAAGCCCGAGGATGTCGAGGCGCTCTACGCGTTCTTCATGCGGGGCGTAGCGCCAGCAGCAGTTCCCAATGTTAAGACGGAGATTCCATTCCCCTTGTCGATGCGCTGGCCGCTCACCGTATGGCGCTGGGCATGGGCACCGAGACCTAAGCCTTTCGAGGACCAGCACGCGATCCGGAGATCGCGCGGGGCGCCTATTTTGTCGAGGGGTTGGGCCATTGCGGCGAGTGCCACACGCCTCGTGGCCTGGCCTTTCAATTGAAGGCGCGTTCCCCGGGACGGCGGCGCGTTTCTCGGGGCCGTGATCGAGAACTGGTACGCACCGAGCCTGCGAAGCGGTGGCCCGGGCACCCTCGAGACTTGGTCCGAAGGGGACCTCGGGTGTTCTTGACCGAGGGTGTCAACCGACACGGAGCGGCATTTGGGTCGATGAGCGATGTCATTGTGCACAGCGGACAATACTTGTCGGCCGAGGATGCGCGTGCGACCGCGCGGTATCTGAAATCGATCACCAATTCTCCTCCTCTGCCACGTTTGCCTATGACGGCGCGACCGATCGGTCGTTGCGCGCCGGCGATGCGACGCAGCGCGGCGCGATGACCTATCTTGACAACTGCGCCGCCTGCCACCGTCCCGACGGACGGGGATACGAGGGCGTGTTTCCCTCTCTCGCCGGCAATCCGGCGGTCGAAGCCCGAATGCCACTTCGGTTGTATCCATCGTTTTCGGCGGCTCCTCGACGCCGCGGACCACGAGAACGCCGGCACAGTTTGCGATGCCCGCGTTCGGCTGGCGTTTGTCGGACCAGGAGGTGGCCGACGTCGTGAGCTTCGTTCGCACGAGCTGGGGCAACAGGGCCGATGCAATTGATGAGGGGCAGGTCAAACGCCTGCGATTGCTCGCCGGTGCGGTCGCTCATTGAGGAGGGGCGCGTGACTATCCCAACGCAAACGGAGCTCACCATGAGTAAGAAAGTCGCGCGAGTCATCATCGATGCACTGAAAGAAGCCGGCGTCGAGCACTGCTATGGCATCGTCGGCGACACGCTGAACGCCTTCGCCACCAATCTCGCACCCGCGGGAATCAAGTTCGTTCACATGCGGCACGAGGAAGCCGGCGCGTTCGCGGCGCAAGGCGAAGCGTTGCTGCTCAATCGGCTCACGGCGGTCGCGGGTAGTTGCGGCCCCGGGAGCCTGCATTTCATCAACGGCCTGTACGAGGCCAATCGAAATCGCGCGCCGGTGATCTTGATCGCGAGCCAAGTCGTCCGCCGCGAACTCGGCTTCGATTTCATCCAGGAAGTGGATTTCAAGGCGGTTTACAAGGGCTGCAGCGTGTTCTGCGAAATGATCCTGACGCCCGAGCAGGCGCGGCGCATGACGGTGATGGCGTGCCAGGCGGCGATCACGCGGCGCGGCGTGGCGGTCTTGATCCTGCCGGTCGACGTCGCCGATTCGGCTGCGGTCGAAGAGTTGCCGTATCGCGTTCACACCAATGTTCCGGTCATCCGTCCGAGCGACGCCGATCTGGACGAGATCGCCAGCCTCTTGGCGAAAGGATCCAACATCACGATCTACGCGGGCGCCGGCTGCGCCGGTGCGCACGATGAGGTCGTGCAACTCGCGAAGCGCCTGCACGCGCCCGTGGCGCATACCTCGCGCGGCAAAGACGTGCTCGAGTACGACAATCCGAACAATGTCGGCATGACGGGCGTCCTCGGGATGGAGTCCGGGTACCACGCCATCCTCAATTGCGACACGCTGCTGCTGCTCGGGACCAATTTCGCCTGGGCCCAGTTCTATCCGAAGCACGCCACCATCATTCAGATCGACATTGATCCGATGCGCATCGGCCAGCGCCATCCGGTCGATCTTGGCGTGGTGGGCGACATCAAGGACACGCTGCAGGCCCTGCTGCCGCGAATCTCGCAGCGGAATGACTCGGCTTTCCGGGATGCCTACGTCGAGCGACACGAAAAGGCGCTCAAGGCGCAGTCCGCGCGGGCGACGCCGGGCAAGCGCGGCTTGATCTATGGCCAGTATCTGACCTCGATCATCAACCGCAAGGCGGCGGAGGATGCGCTGTTTGCGGCCGATGACGGCACCTGCGGGGTGTGGATGCTGCGCATCATCGCGGCGAACGGCAAGCGGCGCATGTTTGCCAGTCTGCTGCACGGCACCATGGCGAGCGGCCTCGGTACGGCGATCGGGCTGCAGACCTGTCAGCCCGACCGGCAGGTGGTGTGTGTCGCCGGCGATGGCGGACTCACCATGCTGATGGGGGATCTGATCACCATCGTCTCGGAGAAGCTGCCGATCAAGATCGCCGTCTACGACAACGGCAAACTCGGGTTCGTGGAGCTCGAACAGAAGAGCGAGGGACTGCTGCCGACCTACACCGATCTCAAGAATCCCGACTTCGGCAAGGTCGCCGCAGGCGATGGGCCTCTGGGGCCGCACGGTCACCGATGCCGCTGAACTCGAGTCCGCGGTCGATGAATGGCTGGCGGTGAGCGGTCCCGCGCTGCTGAACGTCAAAGTGGCGCCGATGGAGCTGGTGATGCCGCCGTTCATTGCCCCGGAGTCCGCCTACGGCATGGCCATGTACTCCGTCAAGGCCGTCCTCCATGGACAAGCCGGCGACGTGTTTGAAATGATTCGGGAGAACTTTCCAAAGTAGGTCGCTTGAAGACGCTTCAGGGTGCGTCCGCGGTCGCAGGGCGACGGCGGCTCCCATGGCAAATGCGAGCGCCGCGGCCGCGGTGTGGGCGTTCGCCCGGGTATCCTCGACCTGCGTCTCCGCCTGAACGACGGCATTTTCTTCGGTGGCGAGGTCCGTGTAAGTGCCGACGCCTTGGCGATAGGAGCGCATTGCCGCGTCATAGGCGGTATGGGCCGCTTCACGATAAGCCGTTGCCGCGTTGTACTCGGCGAACTCGCTGACCAGGGCATCATAGGCTTTCACGACTTGTTGGGAGGCGGTGTCTTGTGTTTTCGCGAGCTGCTCCTCCGCTGCATGGAGCTTCGAGCGCGCCATCGATACGCGATTGCGTCGGGTGCCGCCGTCGAAAATCGGCACGCTGAATGAGAACAGCAGGGTGCCTCCCGGCCGATCGATGGTCGAGTACGGGCTTCCGTCGGAGCTCACCGAGCCGAAGTTCTGGAATCCCGATCCCGAGAGCTCAAAGACCGGATAGTAAGAGCGTCGTTCGCTCTTGAGGTTCGCCTCGGCCGCATCCACCTTACCGAGCGCGGCGACGATGTCGGGACGCTGGCCCAGAGCCTGCTGGACCGCGGCCGCCACGGATTGCTCGGGGGCCTTGGGAAGCGGGAGCTCGCTGGCATCGGTGACCTTGATCTCCGTGGCGGCGGAGATCCCGAGCGATGCCACGAGATTCGCGCGTGCGGTCCGCACGGCCGCTTCCGCGGCGGCCAACGTGTAGCGTGTTTGGGCGGTTTGACGCTGCGCTTGGGCCACGGACACCACGGTCGCAAGGCCCGAGTTTCGCTTCGCGACCGCGGCATCCTCGGTGGTCTGGGACGTGGAGAGTGCCTGCCGCGCCGCGCGCAGCCGGCCGCGAGCCGCGCTCAGATCGAAATATGCCTCGGACACCGCGAATATCAGCGACTGATGAGCGCCGGTGAAGGCCACGTTCGCGACGAAGGAGTCGGCCTTGGCAGCCTCGAGTGCAGCGTCGCGTCGCCCGAAATCGAACAGCAGCCATTTCAGCGTGATCGTCGGAATGATCTCGCGCGTATCGGAAACGAAGTAACCCTTCGGCACCAGATTTTTGGGAGCAGGGAGGGGCGTGTGCTCGAACCCGCCGATCGCCTGAAAGAGAGCTGCGGCAGATAGGCGGCTTCGCAAGTCCGATGGCGGCGGCCGCGGCACGAGCCTCGTCCCAGGCGGTCCGCGTTTCCGGGTTGGTGCGCTCCGCGAGATCGATCAACTGGACAAGGTCATATGGCCGTTCGGTCGGGGTGCTTTTCTCCTGCGAGGCGAGGGCCGTGGCGCGCTGAAGGGCGCTTTTCGGAATTTCCCACGGGCGCTCGGGTGAGGGGGTGCTTGAGCCGCGCATAGCACCGGCAGCCCGAGCGACCCCAGCTGCGAGCCACACGCAAAGTTTAGATCGCGCTCGATGTCGTGCGATCACGTTCACTCCCCGCTCCCTCCGCAGATCGAGCGACCTGGGTGGCAGCGGTCGCTACATCATGGACCGATTCCGAGTCCCCGGATGCGAGGATCGGAGGCGACGGCCACTCGGACTCGGATTCGACCGCCGCGGCCGCCTCGTTGGCCCAGGCTCCCAAAACTCGCCGGTCCTCCTCGCGATATCCCGGGGACGCCTCACTCGAGATGAAGGCCCGGCCCTCGAGAATCGCCAGATCACGGACCGAAGAGGCGATCCGTTCGGCCGAAGCATGCCCCGGCACGAGCTGCAGCTCGAAGCCACGCAGCGTGCCGAAATGCTCCGCGAGCACCAGAGCGCGCGCCGCTCTTTCGCGATTGACGGGCGCTTCCGACGGCGACTGGACCAGCGCCGCCACGGCGCGTAGCGCCTGTGCGACGGCCGAACGAACGCGGCTCGCGGCGGATTGTGGCCAGAAGACGCTGAACACGAGCGTGATGATTACATTGCCCAGAAGGATGCCGGCTACGCGATCCCGTAGCACGGTGAGATCCGTCGCCGGCGCATAGCCCTGGAGCACGCCGAGAAAGAACGCAAAGGCGATCTGCAGCCCGGCATAGGCGAGCCGCTCGCTGCTGGTGGCGATCCAGGCCGCGCCCGCCGAGACAACCGCGATGAGCAGGCACAACTGTCCGATATCGGTGCAGTGGGGCAACACGAAGACGATGCACAGCCCTGCCAACACGCCACCGATCAACGCCCCTGAGAGTCGCAGCGTCAGCTTGTGCACCGTCTCGCCGAGGCTGCCGAGCGCAACGAAGAAGCAGGTCACGATCGCGGTGCGCATTCCAGGCCAGTCGAGAAGAGAATAGATGGCGTAAGAAATCATCACCGCAAACATGCTCTTGAACGCGAATTGCCAGTGCGACGGGTTCGTCAGCGCATCTGCCGCCAGCAGCCTTCGTGCAGCAGCCTTAGGCTTCGGACCGGCAGACTCGGGTTGCTGGACGGCGCCACGAATTGCGGCAATGGTGGCTTCGATGACGCGATCCGCCGGGCTCGAAGCTGCCGCGACGGCGCGGTGCGAGGCGACAAGCGGGCGATTCTCCGGCCGGCGATCGACAAGAGCGATAATTTCATCGAGCGCAGCGGCCCACCCGCGCCCGACCGGACGATCGGGCCCCGAAGTCTCCAGAAGTATCAAAAGATCCAACAGATGCCGTAGCGCCGTCGCAGTCACCGCCTTACCTGTTGCATGCCCCGCCTCCTCATGTACCGCCTTGTCGAGGATCTCGACGATCCGTTCTCGAAAGCGGTCGAGTTGAGGCGTGGGGCCGCCTTCGCGCATGTCGCGCGCGAGTTCGCCGAGGATGCGCTTGAACTCACGCTCGCGAAGCAGCCTGACACTCATGCCAAACAGAACATTGAGCACGAGGGTGGCCGCGATCGGTACGAACAGGACGACCCAAACCCACAGCGTGAGTCGAGTCAGCTGCTCGGGACTCGGCACCTGGTCGACGACCGACTGCAGCAGCACGATGACGAATCCGGTGAGGAAGGTCACCGGCCCGAGCGCGAATACGCGGACGCTGTACATGGCGAGAAACGTCATGGCGGCCATCGCCGGGAGCCGTAGCGCGGGCTCGGACAGATCGATGAGTGACAGCGCGAGTGTTGCGATGATCGCAAGCGTGGCGGCCGCGAGGCCGCCGATGGCCGTTACGAGCGTCGCGGCCTTCTCATCCTTGCTGATGAGAAACACGATGTACGTCATGTACGTCGGTTCCGGGATCTTGAACGTCATGGCGATCGCGACCGTGATCGAGGCGGCGGCGGCCATGCGCGCGACGGCCCATCCGCGCCCCTCTCTCGGCGCGAGTTCATAGGACAACCATCCGAGGAAACCGTCGGAACCGCGGTTGGATGGCTCAAGGCGCCCCGGCATGGTGTACCTTGACCGACGCGGTCATGCCGACGTGCATCGCCTGCGGCGGGGGATGATCCAGTCGTACCCAGACGGGGAAGCGCTGCGCGACGACGACCCAGTCGAGATCCCGCCCCGTTTGCGGGAGCCCGGGCCCGTCTTTATCGGTCGACTGCACGCCCGCGCCCAGACTCTCCACGGTGCCCTCGAAGGCTCGCGTGCTATCGGCCATGGTCCAGACCGTGGCCCGATCACCCACGGCGATGCGTGGCAGCTCGGTCTCGCGAAAGTCAGCGATCGCATACCAGGCATTCGACTTGATCAGACTGAAGAGCGGCTGACCAGAGATTGCAAAGGCGCCCTCCGCGATTTGAAGTCCGACCACAATGCCGTCGAAGGGAGCTCGAAAGGTGGTGAGATCGAGATTACGGGCCGCGATCCCTTCGGCTGCCTGCGCGCCCTCGAGCTGCGCCTCCAGACTCAAGGTATCGCCGATGGCCTCGTGCGCCTGGACTGCGCTCTTGGTGAGCTGGTCCAAGGTGGCGAGCGCGGTGGTCTCGTTGGTGCGCGCCTCGTCGAGCTGCTGTTGAGTGACGAATCCGGGGCTCAGCAAGGGCTCTAGACGCTTGCGCGTGTCCTCGGCGAGGACAAGTTGTTCGCGTGCCCGGCGAACCTGAATCTCTGCGGCCTGCGCGCCCGAGCCCTGCGCACTCACCTGACGCCCGGTGAGGGCGATCTGCGCCTTGAGCGCGGCCACCTGTGCCCGAGCCTGCGCCAGCTGAAATTCATAGGGCTTCGGGTCAATGAGCAGCAGCGGATCACCGCGTTTCACCGGCTGGTCGTTACTGATCATGATGTTTACGATCCGTCCATTGATCTCCGATGCCATCGTGGCGCCATAGGCAAAGATCCGAGCATCGTGGGTTCTGGGGCGTCGATCGATCTCAAATATGACGGCGGCGGCCAGCACGAGCGCAGCAATGATCGCGAAGGCGGCAATGAATTTGCCCCGAGTAGTGACCTGCTCGCTCATGGCCTCAGCCGAGCCAGAGCAGCCACAGGGCAAAGGTTGCCGCGCAGCCGATGGCCAGAAAGACGACGAAAGGTACGGGCACCTCCGGCAGGATGCCGGTCGCCTTGAAGATCGCGCGGGCGAGTCCTGCGACTGCGATGCCCACGAGCGCGCATACCATCCACGAGGGAAAATACGACCCCAATATGTTTCTGGAGGGAGCGCCGTTGCAGCCGCCGAGGCTAACGAGCGCGACCGAGCAGAGCCAGCGGTCGCCCCGCAGAGCCCTGCCCATGCTGTCGCCTGGTCGCGTACACCCTCGGGTCATTGGTCTCACGTAGGCCGCAGATTCGATACGGGTTAGTGTGACGCCGTCCTGGGTCGATCGCCTATGCCCCTTTCGAGGGACCACGCCTCAATCTTCGATGGAGGGGTATTCGAGGCATGGAGCTGACGTGGACGACCGGCCTGCGTCAGACTTCGTGTCCTTCAAGCGAGGCCGAAACACCGGGAGTCAGCATCGCCTTTCCACGGGTTATCGCGCATTACCCAAGTCCTGGATGTGTGCGGCGCAAACCGTAAAGACTACCGATGGCGTTGAAATCTTCTTACAAGGACTGGGGCCCGAAGGACGCGCAGCCCATCGTGTTTCACCACGGCTGGCCGCTTTCGTCGGACGATTGGGACACGCAGATGCTGTTTTTCCGTCGCCAACGGCTATCGCGTCGTCGCGCATGACAGGCGCGGTCACGGTCGCTCCTCGCAAGTGGGTACCGGTCACGACATGGACCACTACGCGGCCGATGCCTCGGCAGTCGCCGAGCATCTCGACCTGAAGAATGCCGTCCATATCGGCCATTCGACGGGCGGCGGCGAAGTGGCGCGCTATGTCGCAAAGTACGGCGAGCCTCAAGGCCGCGTCGCCAAGGCCGTGCTGATCGCCTCCGTTCCGCCGCTGATGCTCAAGACCGAAAAGAACCCCGGCGGCACGCCGATCGAAGTATTCGACGGCTTCCGCAAGGCGCTGGCCGCCAACCGGGCGCAGTTCTTTCTCGATGTCGCCTTCGGGCCGTTTTACGGCTTCAACAGGCCCGGGCGCAAAGGCCTCGCAGGGATTCATCCACAATTGGTGGCGGCAGGGAATGATGGGCAGCGCGCTCGCGCATTACGAAGGCATCAAGGCTTTTTCCGAGACCGATCAAACGGACGATCTGAAAGCGATCACGGTGCCAACCCTCGTGATGCAGGGCGACGACGATCAGATCGTGCCTTACAAAGACGCCTCATTGCTGCAGGCCAAGCTGCTCAAGCACGGCACGCTCAAGATCTACCCCGGCTTCCCGCACGGCTTGATGACCACCCATGCCGACGTCATCAACGCTGACCTTCTGGCCTTCATCAAGTCGTGAGGCTTTGAGCGCACCACGACCGGGGTTTAGCGACCATCGGTTTTCGTGGCAGCAGCCTCGCCGGCAGCGACTGCACCAGCCGACAAGCTCACTTCTTGATCGCAGCTTCGCCGCCGGCAGGACTTCGGTCGCGGTGTGCAGCGTCACCAGCCGGGCGAGCAGTGTTGCCGGGAATAGCTGCCCGATCACCGACTCGAGATTCGCGATGCTTCGAACCAGGGGGTGGAGCGGCGCGATATCGCCGAATCCGGTGGTCGTCAGGGTCGACAGGCTGAAATACAGGGTATTGCCCACGAAGTGCCCCTGTCCCATGTCGAGTCCGGAAAATGCGCCGTGCAGCAGCAAGGCGCACATGCGGTAGGCGTTGGCAAACACTAAGGCGATCGACAGATAGAGGATGACGGCGCCCATGATGCGATGGCCGCTGACCTTGCCTGCACCGAACGCCAGGTTGGCGACCGCCCAAGCGATGGCCACATCGAATGCCGTCAGCGCAGCGAAGCGCTCCAGCTCGACGATGGTCGCGGCCGTGCCGGAACGCAGACTGATGGTCAGCGCTATGGAGACGATGACCGTCACCGCGATGGCGATCGAGACCCATCGACTGCGCGCCAGCAAGAGGACTGCCGCCGCGGCCAGCGCCAACCGACAGATGTCCACCGTGAGGGCCGGCAACGTCCCGGTGGCGGCGAGGGGTGCCAGCACGAACATCATGACAACCTGGAAGGCGAGCACCACGCTCAGGCCGCCTTCTCGTGGTCCCTGGGAGAGATTATTCGACCAGGGGAGTCGCGGCATTGTGCATGGGCCTCGCAATTGGGATGCGGCAAGATAGCTCGTGAGGCCCTGGCATTGCACGCTGTGGCCCGATCAGGGCAAGATCATGGAGTTCTTTGCCGACCGGCGAAGTGCCCATGTGCGATCAAGACGACCTCGATGAATTTGCGCGCCGCCCGAGTGAGGTCACTCGAAGGCAGTTCGGCGCCATGGCGCTGGGCGCCGGTCTGGCCGCCGCCCTGCCGAGACTTGCGAATGCCGCCGAGACCCAAGGTGCGGACGTCGAAATAAAGACGCCGGACGGTATGGCAGATGCCTATTTCGTGCATCCCGTGAAAGGCAAATCGCCCGGTGTGCTCATCTGGCCCGACATCTTCGGATTGCGTCCGGCCTTTAGGCAAATGGCCACCCGACTCGCCGAATCGGGCTATGCCGTGCTGGTGATCAACCCCTTCTACCGCACGAAGAAAGCGCCTACCGCGCCCGATCACCCCGACTTCAACGATCCCGCGACCCGCGACGCGCTCATGAGTCTCATGCGCTCGCTGACGCCCGAGACCACGCTGACCGACGCCAAGGCATTTGTGGCTTTTCTGGACAGCCAGCCTTCGGTCGACAAGAAGCGAAAACTGGGGACCACCGGATATTGCATGGGCGGCCCTCTCGTGTTCCGAACCGCCGCGGCTCTGCCGGACCGTATCGGTGCGGCAGCTACATTCCATGGCGGGGGACTCGTGACGGACCAGCCCGACAGCCCGCATTTGCTGATTCCGAAGATGAAGGCGCATTTCCTGATCGCCATCGCGGCCAATGACGATGAGAAGCAACCGGACGCGAAGGATGTGCTGCGCGATGCCTTCGCCAAGGCGCATCTGCCCGCGGAAATTGAAGTGTACGCGGGCGCGATGCACGGCTGGTGCCCGCCCGATTCACAGGTCTACAACCAGGCCCAGGCCGAGAAGGCTTGGAGCCGATTGTTGGTGGTGTTCAGCAGCTCGCTCGCGTAGCCGTCTTCACCATCCTGCGAACTTGCTCATCGGTTCGCGGAAACTCAGACCGCAGTGCACGCAACTCTCCGGCTGCGGCGGGCTATTTTGAAACGGCGACACCGTCGTGAGCCCGATGAACCCCTTGCATCGCGGACAGCGAATGATGCCGATGCAGGTCAGATAAAAGATGCCGCTTGCGAAGCAACACGCAGACGCCGATGTAGTTAGCCGGGGTCCAGGCACTGTGCTTTCCGCCGTAAGCAAGCAGGGCGAACCCGGCGAGCCACAATGGGAAGCTGATCATGCTCGTCGCGACCTTGCGATGTTCGATGAATTCGCGAATCGTCATGCCTTTACTCTGATTCACATCATGCTCGACAAGGCGGATGCATCCGATGAATGATCCTGCGCGGATTCCTTGTCGGCATCTTGCCGGCCGCCATAGCGGATATCCATCATCGGCATGGGCTGGCTGATATGGTAGCCCTGCGCGAAATCGACACCCACCAACAAGAGCGCGGCGAGAATATCGGCGCTCTCGACCGACTCCGCGACCGTCTTGATGCCCATGACGCGCCCGACATTATGAATCGCCTCCACGATCTCGTAATCCACCGCATCGGTGGTCATGTCCTGGACGAACTCACCGTCGATTTTTAGATAATCGATCGGAAGACGGCGCAGGTAGGCAAATGAGGCCATGCCGCTGCCGAAGTCATCGAGCGCCATGGGACAGCCGATTTCCTTGAGCCGATGCATCAGTTGGGAGGCACTCGCCAAATTGGAGATCGCCGCCGTTTCCGTCAGCTCAAAGCCGATGCAGTGTGTCGGCAGAGCGAATTGCATCAATTGGGACCGTACGAAGTCCACCAACCCGGAATCGGTCACGGAGGCACCGGATAAGTTGATCATGCAGGTCGGAATCGTGCCATGACGCTCGCGCAGCGCAGCCAAGTTCTTGCAGGCGTTCGCGATCACCCAACGGTCGATTTTGGGCATGAGCCCGTAACGTTCCGCGGCCGGTATGAAAGCCATCGGCGCGATCAGCGTGCCATCCGAATCGATCATGCGGATCAGGATTTCGAAGCGCGTCGCCGAGAGATTGCCGGCTGGGCTTGCGACCTGCCGGATCTCCTGAGCAAAGAGTGCGAACTGATCGAGCTCGATGGCCCGGTTGAGTCTTTCCACCCAGCGCATTTCCCCGTGCCGGGCGCGCATCACCTGATCGTCCGGGCGATAGAGTTGAACGCGATTGCGGCCGTTGTCCTTTGCCAGGTAGCAGGCCTGGTCCGCGGCGCTGAGCGCATCGCCAACCGTCGCCAGGCTCTCCGTCAGCGACAGCACGCCGATGCTGACATTGGTCGAGAACACCTTGCCTTGCCACAGGAATCGCAACTCGGAGATGCGGCGGCGGACGGCCTCCGCCACCTTGAGCGCCGCATGCTGCGACTTGTTCACGAGCAGTATGCCGAATTCATCGCCGCCCAGGCGCGCCAGCACGTCCTCGGCGCACAGTTCGTGTTTCACGGCCCACGACACTTGGCATATCAGTTCGTCGCCGGCGGCGTGACCGCAGGTGTCATTGACGACTTTGAATTGATCGAGGTCCAAGTAGAGCAGCGCATAGTCCCGGCCCGTGCTCTTCTGATCCACGATCGCCCGGCCCAGATTGTTGTTCGAACTCACGCCGATTGGCCAAGCCCGGTCAAGGCGTCATGCGTGGCTTGGTGGAGGAGCTGCGCGGCGAACGCGCGTTCCTGAGTAATGTCGCGCATCACGAGCGCAATACCGATCACCTCGCCGTGGGAATCGCGGATCGGGGCGGCGCGTTCATGCACGGGGGTCGTGGAGCCGTCGCGCTTGCGCAGCAAAGATCCGTTGGCGGGTCCTGTGCGCTGCTCACCGGCGAGTATCTGCTCGATATCGGCGGTCACGGAGAAGGAATCAGGTTCCGGCGTCATCTGCAGGATAACCGCCAGCGGCTGACCCACCGCTTCGCCAGCCTGCCAACCGAGCAATAGTTCGGCCGCCGAATTCATGTAAGTGACTTCGCAAGCGCGATTCGTGCATATCACCGCATCAGCGATCGACTGCAGCGTTACGTGGGATCGCGCCTGCGCGACGAAGGCCTGCTCCTCTGCCTCACGCAGAGCGAGAGCGATGCGTTCGCTGCGGCGGATCATGTTGCGGGATATGGCTGCGCCGATGCCGACCAGGACGATGCTGAACAGGACAAGAAACAGGGATAGGAGCTGGAGCACTCGCCGTGATGTACTGCCGAGCGAGCTTGAGAACTCATCCTCCAGCGGCGCGACCTGCCGGTGGATGTTCTCGGCGTCGGCCAGTAACGGGTCGACACCGCGGCCAACGGCGCTCCCGGCTTCTCTCATGGCGTGTATGTGTCGGCCGATCTCGTCCAATTGCAAGATCAACTCGTCGGCTCGCGTCCAGGCATCGATGGGCCGGGCGAGGAGCGATGAATCCTTGAACACTCGAAATACGCGGATCATTCCCGGCACATCGTCGGGGTGGTTGCGTGCCGCCACGAACGAATTCGCTGCAAGCGCATAGTCCGGCGCAGCACTTTGCAACTCCATCCTTGCGACACGGTCGGCGAGTGGCACGGCGATCTCGTCACGGAAACGTTGGTAGTCGACCGATGATCCGCTGGTGGCGAAATGCCGCAACTCCGCGATCGATTGACGTTCGGCCTTGGACCACAAGCCCTCGCCGTTAACGAACGCGCGTATGCTCGATAGGGTGCTCAAGCTGGCGATGCAAAGCGACAGCATCAGCCCGGCGATCACGATCGATGGCCAGGTTACCGTCAAGAGCTTGTACTTGGTCGCAGCGGATTCGAGCGGTGGGCGGTCGGGGACCATATTAGAAGTGTCGTTGGGGCTACCTTCTTTATCGACAGGCAATGACTCGCCTTGAGCGGTTGCTCACAGAAAGAAGGCAGAATGCGCGCATGCTGCGAGGCAGCAAACACCTGCCGCGATGGCTCACCCGAGACTAGGAGTAGCCTTCTATAGACCCATCGTCTTGCGCAAAAACTCGTCGCTTTTTCTCAGCATTAGCGCGCGAGCTTCGGAATCCTCGAGTTGATGATCGAGATCCTCGAAGGTGACCAACTCACAGGGGTCGTGAGCTGCGTTCAACGCCGCTGCCATGTGCTCGGACTGCCGGTAGCCGACGTTGCGATCCAGGGTGCCGTGAAACATCAATACCGGGACTTTTATCCGCGCGGCATTCTGTAGCGGAGAACCGTCACGAAGATTCGAGCCTTCGCCGACGACATCGTCCAGGACGACGAAGTTGCTCCAGTTGCGATATTCCTCTTTGAAATCTTTCAAATCGGTTACTGGTGCGATAGCAACAACCGCCTTGAACACCGAAGGGTCGATCGCAGCCGATTGCAGTGCTGCGTACCCGCCATATGACCAGCCAACGATTGCGACCTTGCCCGACTCTGCGATGCCATCGGCCACCAGCCAGCGGCCTGCGTCGAGCACATCGCCGATGGCGGTCGGCCATGAACGGAAGCCGTTCTTCTCGAACCAAGCATCCCCATAGCCGGTGGAACCGCGATAGTTCGGCTGCAGAACGGCATACCCGCGCGATGCAAAGAATTGTGCAAGCCAGTCGAAACCCCAGAAATCGCGAGCAGACGGGCCGCCGTGGGGCATCACGATGCCAGGAAGGCCGCGGGCGTTTTCCCGCCCCGGCGGCAGCGTGAGATAGGCGGGAATCAGCGTGCCGTCGGCCGCCGGATATTGGACGGGCTTGACCGAGGCGAGCTTCACACCATCGAGCGCCTCGCGCACCTCTAGCAGGGGCCTCAACTGCTTTGTAGTCCGGTCGAATAGATAGTACGTTCCCGGATCGTTGTCACTAAATGCCAAGACGAGCAGCTTAGCTCTCATCGACGCTCGAGTCGATGATGCGGAGCATGGGTTGGTTCGGTACCGCCCGTACGAGCGAGTCATGGATGGCCTTGATTGTGGGGTCGAAATAGAACGCCTGCGTGCGATCGGTCGCATAACGTACACCGACAACACGTTGCCTCCGGCCGATATGAATCAGCCCACCCACATCGACGTCCGGTCGCTCGTAGACAACTTCTTCGCGCATCGATCCATCGAGTGCGATCTTGTACAAGGCCAAGCGGCCGTCCTTCTTCTTGTATCCGAATACAGCGTTCAGCCCCGGATCCACAGCCGCCGGTTCGAAACCTGTCCGGTTGACCCAATCATAGTCGCCGAGAGGATGCCATTCGCGTGAGTCTGCGGTGCGATACAGGTACTTGGTGACCCCGCTCGATTGTCCGGTGGAATCCCGTGCAACTTGCACGCCCATGACGCGCAGATTGCCGCGCCCGTCGCTGATATAGGTCGAAACCTTGCCCGGCATCTCCACGCTGGTTCTTTGTAAGGTACGCGTGTCGATTCGATCGACGCCGAGACCACGCTGCGCTGTGGCGGTGGCCGAGGCGGTTTGATCCGCGGGCAGGTACACACGCGACATCAACACGATACCGTCCTCATCGGGCAATAGATCGAGTATTTCACCGCCGCCCAGCTGCCTGCCGAATGCATGACCCTCCTGCTGTGTGCTCAGCATTTTTACGTTGTGACCGTCAATATCGACCGCGATAACACGACTAAACGGGGCGAGCTCGAGATTGCACCTTGGCCAACCAATATAGTGTGCACACGAGCCGCGAATTGGAGACCCAGTCGCAGCCTTGCAGGCGAAACGGCTTGCCGTCGGATGTCAGCGCAGCGCGCGGTTTCGAATCGGCACCGAGTCGCATGGTGTATAGAACCGAGCCCCGCCCGGCGGATGGCGCGACAAAAGCAATGCCCGCCCCATCTGGCGAGAGGCTGATGTCGCTTACGCTCGGTCGGGCGCCGAACGCCGCCGCGGGATCGAACTTTCTTATCGCCCTGGTCGGCGGCCGACGCGGTCGCGCCAAGTGCCATAAGTAATAGTAGCGTTCGCACTGTAACCTCCCTGTCCGATACGTTTTTTTTAATACGCGCGGACTATACACGAGCCTCTATCGCGGCTGCGAGCCACTCCTTTCGAGCGCCGCAGGCCACGAAAAATTTTGGATTTCACAGCTATTGAATGGTCGGGTGACAGGTCGCCTTCGGAAATCCTGACAAGCGTTGATACATAATGCCCGGCAGCCTGCGACAGACCGCAAGTTTCGCGTGTCCTGGGTTGCAGGGGATTGCAGCGAGCGGCACGATCGGTTGCAGATCGTAAAAAGGGATGGGCGTTCAAATGCGACGCAGTGATAATCGATCTACCGGATCTGGGTGGCTTTCCGCCGCGTTTTATTTCCACGCGCAGCCAGGTATCGGCTGGCGCCTGCATATCTCCCGAGTCGCTGCAGAGATGAGGGTGGGCTCTCAGGGTAGAGTTTCACGACGTTTGCGCAATGGTGGGAAAGCGCAAACCGATTGACCTCGAAACAGTTGGCGCGCTCCAGCCATCCGCTGACTCGGCGAACTCCTCGAGCCTATTTCGGCAAGGGCGCCATGCCCCCTAAGTTCACGCTACTCACCTCGGGCAATGTCACCAGCGCATCAGAAATAATCCGTACACCGTAGCTTAAGTCCGTAATCCACAGTCTGCTCGCGAGCGCGCCGTCGCGCGCCGCGATGGCATCGGCAATCTGCGAATGCATCGTTTGAAACCACGCAGATACGTCGAGGCTGCGGATGCCCAAGTACAGAACACGCAGAGTCAGGTCCTGCAGGCCGGTGATGGTGGCGAGCAGACGCGAATTGCCGGCGGCCGACGCGATGGTCAGATTGAACTCGCGGTTCGCGGAGAGAAATTCTACGAATTGCGCGTGGGTCGTCAGCTCGTAACGGCTCTGCGATATGCTTCGCAGCCGCTCGAGAGCCGGCGTTGCGAGACCGGCCGCTGCTGCAAGCTCGGCGGCCTTAGGCTCCACGATGATCCGCAGCGCATAAATGTCCTGCACATCCTTCAGCGTCAGTGGCGCGACGCGCAAGTTGCGCTCGTCCGCTTTTTCGACCAGACCTTCCTGCATCAGGCGCTGCAGCGCCGATCGAACGGCCGCTTGGCGAAGACCGAATCGCTGGGTCAGCGATGCCTCGGAGATCCTGCTTCCCGGCGGTAGCTGGTAAAAGAGAATCTCGCTACGAATTTGCTGGTACGCCTGCGCACCCAGGTTTCCGGCGGCCTCGGTGCGCGGTCCTCGATCGGCGAGGTTTGCCTCGGCTCTAGCGCTGCGGCTCATCGGTGATTCCTTGTCGGGGCGAGAAGCAACCCGGGACATGTCTAATGCATTCAGTCGCGATGTTGGATCAGACTTTGAACAGGTTAGTACGCAGTTTACAACATGTTATATAGGTGCTAGCTTCCGCCGATCCAGAATTTTCTACGGATCCCTATGACCGCAAAAAGGCAGCCCATTGAGTACGCGGACGCAAGCCCCGAGGTGCGCGCCGTCTATGACGACATCATGGCAACGCGTCAGACGGATTGGGTCAACAACTTCTGGAAAGTGCTGGCCCATGATCCACCCACGCTTAGACGTATCTGGGCCAACATCAAGGAGGTCATGGGACCGGGGACGCTCTCCCCGCTGATCAAGGAGCTTCTGTACGTGGCCGTGAGCGTTTCGAACGGTTGCCACTATTGCATCGCTTCCCACGGTGCTGCGGCCCGCAAGCAAGGTATGACCGAGGCGCAGTACTCCGAGCTCCTGGCCATCGTCGGTCTTGCGAACGAGACCAACCGTCTCGTGACCGCGCTCGACGTCGCTATAGATCCGGCGTTTCTCTGAACCGACCCGGACCGGCTCCCGCGAACGATGAGGGCATTAGGACAATGAGCGATTCGGACTTCAACAGCGTGACCCATCATCGCTGGGACGATATCCCCGCGGAGCCGCTGAAGGGCACGATCACCCGGCGCCTCATCACCGGTAATCGGATGATGATTGCCCATGTGTATCTGAAAAAAGGCGATGACGTCCCTAAGCACTCGCACCACAACGAGCAGCTCACGTACATACTCGAGGGCGCGCTGCACTTTTGGTTCGGCGAAAACGGCGAGCGCGAATTCACGGTGAAAGCGGGCGAAGTCGTCGTCATTCCCTCCCATGTGCCGCACCGTGCTCTGGCCCTCGAGGACACGCTCGATGTGGACATTTTCGATCCGCCGCGCGAGGACTGGTTGACCGGCACCGACGCATACCTCAGGCGCTGAGGAGCACGCCGTATGGACCTCGGATTGACAGGGCGTCGAGCGCTCGTGATGGGCGGTTCACGCGGACTCGGCAAGGCCGTCGCCGAGGTCCTTGCCGGGGAGGGCGCGCGAGTCGCAATCTGTGCGCGCGACGCCGGACGTGTGGCCGCGACGGCCGCGGAGATCGGGGTGGAGGGACTGGTCGGCGACCTGTCGGTACCGGGCGCCGCCGATACGCTCGTGCGCAAGGCGCAGAGCCTTTTGGGTCACTTGGATGTGCTCGTCGTCAACACCGGCGGTCCGCCCTCCGGCCAATTTGCCGATTTGTCGGACCTCGCCTGGCATACGGCATTCGAACAGCTATGGATGAGCAGCGTGGGTGCCATCCGCGCGGCTCTTCCCGACATGCGGGCGCGACGCTCGGGGCGGGTGATCGTGATCACCTCGATCGCCGCTCGCGAGGCGGTCGCGAATCTGATGCTCTCCAATTCGCTGCGCGCGGGTCTTCACGGTCTCATCAATACGCTCAGCAAGGAAGTGGCTGCCGATCAGGTCACCGTCAACGCCTTGATGCCCGGCTATACGCTCACCGAGCGACTCGAGGAGCTTCGTCTCGATGAGGTCAAGCTGGCCGCGCAAATTCCGGCGCGCCGATTGGGCCGTTCAAAGGACTTTGCCGCTCTCGCGGCCTTTCTCGCCTCCGATCAGGCCGGATATATCACCGGTCAGGCCATCGCGTGCGACGGCGGTTTGCTACAGTCGATTTGATTCTCCGCAGAACCGGAGGCAGAGTGGGCCGCGCACTGCCGATCGAATAACCGGGTGGGAAGCGGCCGTCAACAGAAGGGATGGGAGAGTGAAGTGAAGAACATACGAGCCGCTGGGATCATTTTATCGTCCGCGCTACTTTCTGCGACGGCAGCCGTTTCCGATCCGGCTGCGACGCCGAGCCTGAATGACACGTACGCGGTGCTGGCGTCGAAGCGATTCGTCGACCTCACCCACACCTTCGGCCCGAACACGCCGCACTGGAAGGGCTTCGGCGAGGAGAACGTCACCACGCTCTATACGATCAAGAAGGACGGCTTCAAGGTGCAGCAATTCACTCACGTCGGACAATGGGGTACGCACATCGATCCGCCCGCCCATTTCCACGAAGGGCTGCGCACCGTCGACCAGATCCCGCCGACGGAAATGGTACTGCCGCTCGTCGTGCTCGACGTGCATGACAAGGTCGCCAAGAACCCGGATTACACGGTGACCCTCGAGGACGTCGCGGCGTGGGAGGCGAAGCACGGCCGCATTCCGCCGCATGCGTTCGTCGCGATGCGCACCGATTGGTCCAAGCGCTGGCCTGATCAGGACGCCATGCAAAATCGCGACGCGGCCGGCGTGGCGCATTACCCGGGTTGGAGCAAGCCCGTGCTCAAGCTCCTGTACGAGGACCGCGGCATCACCGCGTCCGGGCATGAGACCACGGATACGGATCCGGGTCTCGCCACCACCAAGGATGATTATTCCCTCGAGAGTTACATCCTCGGACTCAATCACTACCAGATCGAAATGCTCACGAACTTGGACCAGGTTCCGGAAGCCGGTGCGATCATCATCGTCGCGTGGCCGAAGCAGGAGGGAGGCACCGGATTCCCGGCGCGCGTCATCGCCATCGCTCCCTGATCGGCGGGTGAGTGCGTGATTGCCGGTTGCTCGGCTCACATCTTGTAGGGATGTCCGCGCATCTCCCGCAAAATGAAGATTGAGCGCGCCTGCCGCACGCCGGGAATGCGATAGAGTTTCTCCCTCAGGAAGCGCTCGTAGTCGGTCGTGCTCGAGGCGGCGACCCGCAGGTAGTAATCGAAATCTCCCGCCACCAGCGCGGCCTCGATAACCTGGGGCAAGTTGGCTATCGCCTTCTCGAAAGCATCCAGGACATTCCCGGTGTGTCTCTGCTTCTCGAGCGTCACTTCGACAACGATCGTCTCGGGCAGGCCGACGGCGGCGCGATCGATGATCGCCGTATAGCCCTTGATCACCCCGTTCTCTTCCAGAGCGCGCACGCGCGTCCAGCACGCCGACGGAGAGAGTCCGATGCGGTGCGCCAGGTCGGTATTCGAGAGCCTTCCGTCGCGGGAAAGCTCGTCCAGGATCCGATGGTCGAGGTCATCGAGCCGGATCGCTGCGCCGGCGGCAGGGAGGGTGGAGCTGTTCATATGCCTCGATTTTGGTGGTGGTCGATGCCAGAAGTATCTGCTAAAAAATCTGGAAACGGCAGAAGATTCTTTCATAAAAGCGATGGCCATGTCACGCCTTTGAAAGCACATTCGGTCGGCAGCGCACTAATATCGAAGCGTCGGGCCGCGTCTTGCTGACGGGGATGCAGTGCGAGCCCTTTGGGAGAGATCTAATGCCAATGTCGAAGAACAAGCGGATCGGCGGCTCGCTGCTGGGTGCTCTTTCCGTGCTTTGATCTGGCTCTCGGGTGCCGCCTCGGTGGCGGCCGGCGACACCGCGGATGGGGGTCCGCAGCAGGGGTCGCCACAGGGTCCGGCGGACAGCAACACCCTCGACGAGGTCGTGGTGACCGCCGAGACCTACAAGTCCACGGCGCAGAGCACGCCCATCAGTATTTCCGCTCTCTCCGGCAGCCAGCTCGAGAGCGCCGGCATCACCTCACTCGAGCAAGTCGCACGGGACGTCCCCGGACTCTCCATGCGCAGCTCCGGTCCGAACCAGACCGAGTTCGAGGCTCGCGGTATCGCCTCGAACGGCGGCAACTCGCCGACCGTGGGCTTCTATCTGGGGGATATTCCGCTTTCTCCCCCCGCCATGGGGCAGATCGGCAAGGTGGTGATCGACCCGAATCTGTACGATCTCGACCGCGTCGAAGTGCTGCGTGGACCGCAAGGAACGCTCTACGGAGCGAGCTCGATGGGCGGTACCATCAAGCTGATTCCCAATGCCCCGCAGCTCAACACCATCACGGGCTCCACCGATGGGACGCTTTCGCACACCGACGGCGGGCGTGCCAACGGCGGCGCCGACTTCATGGTCAACTACTCCACCAGCGACTACTGGGCGGTCCGCGCGGTAGGCTCGTACGACTATCGGAGCGGTTGGATCAGCCGGACGGTGGTGAACCCGTTCCCGGCAGACGTGCTCGCGCCCGATGGGCCGCCTTACACGCGCGGCAATGTGGCCGGTACGCCGGCAACGCAGATCATCCCCGACGTGAACGACGCGCATACGTATTCCGGGCGCGTGGAACTGCTCATCCAGCCGAGTGATGCATTGCATATCAACCTGCTCGCGCTCAGCCAGCACTCGACCCAGGGCGGCTACGACGAGTTCGATTTGCCCCCCGGACCTGAGTACCTGACGCACTTTCAGCCGTACCCGGTCGGGGAATCGATAGACGATCGTGTGGACCTGTTCTCCGCGACCGTGGAGGCGGATCTCGGTTTCGCCAAGCTGACGAACGCGACGGGCTATTTCAACCGCCACATGGAGCAGAGCCAGGACGCCTCGGAGGCGACTTCCTGGACCTTGGAGTCGTTTCTGGTAACCCCCGAGGAAATGGCCGCGATCGGCATGCCCACGTACATCCAAACGCCCATCTATGAAGCGGAGCCGGAGCATCAGTGGACCGAGGAGCTGCGCTTGAATTCCTCCAATAGCGACACGCTTCACTGGGCCACGGGCCTTTTCTACAGCCGGCTGAATTCCGCCTTCATCGAGCAGCAGAACGCGCCCTACATCGCCGCAGCTGTCGCAATTCCTGACCCCGCCCATGAACAATCCGACGGGGCTGACCTTCGGCATCGACAATCTGTATGAGATCACCCAGAAAGCGGTGTTCGCCGACGCCTCCTGGCAGTTTGCCCCGACGTTCAAGGTCGAGGGCGGTCTGCGCTATTTCCGCTACGACACGTCCGCCTTCAACAATCGAGTGGGGTTACTTCTTCACCCCGCAAGCGGCGACCGCTCGCGAATCCGCCGGGCAACTTCGCGATCCGCGAGCGGCGTGATCCCGCGCGCCGACGTGGCCTGGATACCGAACCAAAATCTCACGACGTATGTTTCGGCCTCCAAGGGCTTCCGCCCCGGTGGGGCGAACATGACGATTCCGCTGACGGCCTGCCCCGAAGGCGGCCCTGCCTCATTCGATCCCGATACCGTCTGGGACTACGAGGCCGGCGAGAAGGCGCTGCTCGCCGACAATCGGATCCGGGTGAATGCCGATGTCTACTACATCAAATGGGACAAGGTCCAACAGACCGCCTTGCTCTCGTGCGGCACCCAGTACACCACCAACGCAGGCGATGGCAGCAGCTACGGGCCGGAGCTCGAGATTGCGGCGAAGATTACCGATCGCTGGACGCTCACCCTGGCGGGGACATAGACCAAGGCGAATATCACCAGTGTGAACCCCGCCTACGTCGGCATCGCTTGGAAACTCGGGGTACGCCTTCCCCGATTGCAGCGGCGCCGGCCACTGCAGCAGCGTCCCCATCCTCAATGTACCGAAGGAGACGGCCAGCGCCGCGATCGAGTACTCGCAACCGATCGGCAATCTGACCCTGAAGGCGCGGCTTGACGGCTCGTACACGGGTTCGTCCTG
Organism: uncultured Gammaproteobacteria bacterium; assembly: GCA_963766915.1. Taxonomy (GTDB): domain Bacteria; phylum Pseudomonadota; class Gammaproteobacteria; order Steroidobacterales; family Steroidobacteraceae; genus Bog-1198. The sequence goes on along the minus strand of CAVYCL010000019.1, from coordinate 5,337 downwards.
GGACGAGTCCTACTCGGTCATCCAGCTTCCCGGCTATGGCATGGCGAACTTCCGCATCGGAGTCAGCGCGGACCGCTGGACCGCGGCGCTGTTCGTGAACAATCTCACCAACAAAATACCCTGGGTTTCCGCGAACAATACGAGCTTCAGCTTCAACATCGGGCCGTTGACCCGTATCTCGACGCTGCCGCCCATGACCATCGGAACGCAGGCGAGTTACCGCTTCTGAGCTGAGAACGTGGAGGACACCTTCGTGAAATCGAGCACCCATCACTGGTCCCTCATTACCGCTGGGACGCCATGCCCGAGGAGCAGCTCAAGAAGGGCCTGAGCCGCAAGCTGATCACCGGCGAGCGCATGATGATTGCGCACGTGTATTTCAAGAAGGGAGAAGAAGTCCCCCGGCACAGCCACGACAACGAGCAGCTCACCTACATCCTGAGCGGTGCGCTGCACTTCTGGTTCGACAACGAAGGCGCTGAGCAGGAAATCATCGTGCGCGCCGGCGAGGTGGTGGTGATTCCTTCCAATCTGCCGCATCGCGCGGTGGCGCTCGAGGATACTCTGGACGTCGACGTGTTCTGTCCCCCGCGCCAGGATTGGCTTGCGGGTACCGACGCTTATCTTCGAGGCTGAATGAACGATTACGACATCGACCCGGGAGTGTCCGAGGCGATCGAGCGCTTCAAGCTGCCCGAGAGCCTCGGCTTCGGCCTGGTCGACGCACCGGTGATGTTCGAGGCGCGAGTGGCGCGACGGGCGGTGGGGAAGGGGGCGCCTGCTGCCCTATGGCCCGATCGAGCTGTGGCCGGGAGCGCGTGCCCTGCAGTACGCCGAGTTGGTCTTCGAGGGCATGAAAGCCTATCGGGTGGGACAGAGCCGGCCCAATCTTTTTCGGCCCGATGCGAACTGCAGGCGCCTGCAACGGTCGGCGACCCGGCTGTCCATGCCCGTGGTGCCCGAGGCACTTTTCTTCCAGGGCATCAGCGCCGTGGCGCACGCGTGCAGCGCCATCATGCCGACGCAATCGGGACGGTCCTTGTACCTGCGGCCGTTCCTGTTCGGCACCGAAAGCGGCTACATGCTGCGAAATTCGCGCACCTTCCGCTTCATGGTCATCGGCAATCCGGTGGAATCCTATGCATCCGGCCCGATGCAGGTCGTCATCGAGCGTGCCGAAGTGCGCGCGGCCGTTGGAGGCATCGGCGAGGCGAAAGCGGCGGCGAACTACGCGGCTTCATTGCGTGCGTCCAACGCGGCGGTGGAGCGGGGCCGTACGGTAGCCTTGTGGCTCGACGGTAACGAGCATCGCTATCTGCAGGAGCTCTCGGGCATGAACATCTTTGCTCGTCCTGGACGGAGAGCTGCATACACCGGAGCTCGACGGCGCGATCCTGCCGGGGATCACCCGCGACTCGCTGCTCGCTCTGGCGAGCAGCCTCGGCTACAAAATCACGAGCGCCGGATATCACTCGACGAACTGCTCGAGGGCATCGGCAGCGGTCGGTGCGATGAGATGTTTGCCTGCGGTACGGCCGCCATCGTCAGCCCGATTGCCGTGCTGGCGGAAGGCGATGGCCGCGAATACAAGCTGCGGCAAACCGATGTGGTCGCGAAGCGTCTGCGCGAGGCGCTTCTGGCCATTCAGGAGCGGCGCGCACCGGACCCGTTCGGCTGGACACGAGAGCTCGCTCTCGGCTGATCCGTCGACTGTACGGTCGAGCACATGAACCACGCGATAGTACTTCGAGAGAGCGGCGGCCCGGACAAGCTTCGCTACGAGGCCGTCGAGGTCGCCGATCCAGGACCCGGTCAGATCCTCATTCGCCACACGGTGATCGGCGTCAATTTTCACGACGCCTATGTGCGCTCCGGACTCTACAACACGTTGAAGCTGCCGGGGATTCCGGGATTGGAGGGCGCAGCCGTCGTCGAGAAACTGGGACCCGGAGTGAGCGGCTTCGCGATCGGCGACCGGATCGCCTACATCGACACCTCTTATGGCGCGTATTCGCAGAGGCGCCTTCTCTCGGCTAGCCTCGCGCTGCGTCTGCCGGACAACGTGACGGACGAGGCGGCCGCGAGCCTCACCATCAAGGGCTTCACCGCATGTATGCTGCTTCGACAGGTTCACCCGGTACGCTCGGGCGAAACGCTGTTGATTCACGCCGCCGCGGGCGGCGTGGGCCAGCCGCTGGTGCGGTGGGCCAAGCATCTGGGAGCGACTGTGATCGCGACGGTGGGATCCGAGGAAAAAGCCGCAACGGCGCGCGACTGCGGTGCCGACCACGTCATTCTGTACCGTCAGGAAAACTTCGTGGAGCGCGTCGCGCAAATCACGTCGGGTCAAGGGGTCGATGTCGTCTACGATTCCGTCGGCGCCGATACCTTTTCAGGCTCGCTCGAGTGCCTCGGTTACCTAGGGACGCTGGTCAACTTCGGCCAATCGTCCGGCTCGGTGCCGCCATTCGCCGTCTCGCGGCTGGCGGCCAAGTCCAACACGCTGGTGCGGCCGGTGCTGTTCCATTACATTCGCGATCGAGTCGCACTGGAATCCGTGGCCAAAGAGAGCTTCGGGGCCATGGAGAAGGGCGTCATTCGGCCGCAGATCGGGTTGACGCCTGCCGCTGTCTCACGCGGCGGATGCGCACACGCGAATGGAGTCGCGAACGACCGTCGGTCAGATAGTGCTCGTTCCGTAGCGATCCATGTCCAGCACCGTCCACTCTCAGCCGGGCCTTCGACGTTCGCTCTCGCGTGGTGGGCCTGACCGCTTTCGGAATAGGCTCCATCATCGGCACGGGAATCTTCGTGCTGACGGGCACCGCCGCCGCCAACCAAGCGGGTCCCGCTTTGATGCTCTCGTTCGTGATCGCCGGGAGCGCCTGCGCGCTCGTGGCTTTGTGTTACGCGGAGTTCGCCGCGATGATCCCCGTGTCGGGCAGCGCTTACTCCTATGCGCACGTGGCCTTCGGCGAGTCGCATCGCGTGGTTCATCGGCTGGAATCTGGTGCTGGAATACACGTTTTCGGTCGCGACCGTCTCAGTCGGATGGTCGGGCTACGTGACGAGTCTGCTCGCGCAGTTTGGCCTCCATTTACCGTCCGCGCTGACGCAGGCGCCGTTCGATCGCGGGACCGGCAGCTTCGAGATCATCACCACCGGCGCTCTGGTGAATATTCCCGCGGTGCTCATCGTCGCCGCGATCACGGCCCTCTGCTACGTCGGGATCCGCGAATCGTCGACCGCGAACACCATCATGGTCGCACTGAAGATCGCGGTCATCGTACTTTTCATCCTCGCCGGGATGAGCCATGTACATCCCGCCAACTGGCATCCCTTCATTCCGCCGAATAACGGCCATTTCGGGCAGTTCGGCTGGAGTGGCATCATCGCCGGAGCCGGGGTGATCGTCTTCTCCTACATAGGGTTCGATGCGATCTCGACCTGCGCCCAAGAGGCCAAGCGTCCGGACCGCGATCTGCCGATCAGCATTCTCGCGAGCCTCGCCATCTGTTCGGTGCTCTACATGGCGACTGTCGCGGTGCTGACAGGAATGGTCTCGTACCACGACCTGAATGTCGCGGCACCCGTGGCGCTTGCGATCGATCGGTACCCGGCGCTGCGTTGGCTCGGCGCGCTGGTGAAGCTCGGTGCGATTTTGGGTATGACGTCGACGATGCTCGTCATGACGGTGGGGCAGGCGAGGATTTTCATGTCCATGGGGGCGGACGGGCTGCTGCCACCGTGGTTTTCGCGCGTGCATCCGAGATTCAAGACACCGGCGAACGGGACCTGGGTCACCGGTCTCGCGGCAGCGATCGTCGGCGGACTATTTCCTGTGCGGATTCTCGGCGAGCTGGTGTCGATCGGCACGCTGCTCGCCTTCATCGCCGTCTGTATCGGAATACTGGTCCTGCGCAGAACGCGGCCGGACCTGCCACGGCCGTTCAAGGTTCCCTGGCCCCGGTTTACCTGCATTGTCGGGGCGCTGGCCTGCGCGGGCATGATTCTGGCGTTGCCCCGGGATACCTGGATACGCCTCGCCGCTTGGACGGCGATCGGCTTTTTGATCTATGGACTGTACGGCCGTCGTGGAGGGCAGAGGGTACGCGCAGCGGCGGTAACCGTACCGGCGCAGTCACGGCTCTTCGGCACCTAAGTAGCAACGTGTCCGGTTAGGACGCGCTGATAGCGGCTGCCAGCCCGACCATGGATCGACGAGTTCAACGCCGCAACTCTCGAAGTCTCTGACGTTTCGGGTGGCGTGCCGGCCGCTGGACCTGTAGTGAATGGTCGGGGTAAACCGATTACCTCAGTCGCGCTGCCCGTCCGACCGTAAAAGTGGGGAAGGGCGGGGGTTAGGCGGCTCGACGGTATTGATGCAATCCGATGAACTGGACGAGCTTGCGGGTCGCATCGAGCTCTCCACTTGTTCGCGCATGCATTCGCATCACTTCGCCAGCCGTGCTAATTCGCTGCCAAGGTTCGAGGTCGTGCGGCACCTTTATCCATTACCGTGTTATATTACTAGTTATTATTACGGAAACTGGACTGGCGTATTATGGCTGTTAAGCGTAGTGCAGCTCATGAAAGTGTGCGGATTTATCGGGCGAAGATGAAGCAACAGGGGTTTCGGCAAATCAGCATTTGGGTTCCGGACACCAAGTCGCCGAAGTTTCGCAAGGAGTGTCGGCGTCAATCGCGCCTGGCGAGTGCGGCCGATCAATCGGCGGAGTTGGACGATTTGCTCAACGTTGCCGCGGGATCCGTGGAAGGTTGGACTTGAAGCGCGGCGACATCGTGACGATAGCGGCGCCCGGCGACTACGGGAAACCTCGTCCGGCCCTAATCATTCAAGCGGATGTCTTCAACGATATCCACAATAGTATTACGGTCGTGCCACTGACCAGTACGATTATCGATGCGCCGCTGTTTCGCATCACTCTCGATCCGAGTCGGCAAAATGGCCTCAATCGAGTGTCACAGATTATGGTCGATAAAGTGCTGACGTTGCCACGCGAAAAGATTGGCAAGCGGGTGGGCCACCTGGGCAATACCCTCATGACTCGAGTCGGACGCGCCTTGTCCGTTTGGCTGGGGATGTCATAGGCACGAGCCGTGCCGCAATTGCCGATTTTCGCGCGGTGCTAAGTCTCGCATCGACGTGATTTGAATTCGCATCGGAAATCTCCCTCCCGTCTGCGGCATGACTTGCGGAAGGCGCAATAGACGCATGGACTTTACGGAAGGCCCACGTCCGGTGCGTACGGAGGACCGATCCAGCCGCGCGTCAGTCTCATTCGATAAGCTTCAATCCGGCGGCGGGGTCGGCTC
>CAVYCL010000018.1:0-54486 GCA_963766915.1 uncultured Gammaproteobacteria bacterium | reverse complement strand
CTCTCCGTCACCAGGTGAGCATGCGCGACGGCATGCGTCGCGGTCGCGCCGAGGCCGCATAGACTCCGCAGAACACTGCTCAAGGCATTTCGTACGATTGCCATGCCATCTCGACGCTGGCTAAAGGCACACCGAGACAATCCGATGCGAGGATCGATTGATATTCTACTGACATAATGAGAGAGCAATACCTCAAACATGCGTCCGCATGGGACGTGGTCTATTCCATAAATATGGGAATTGCCTGCCTGATCGCCTACGCAACCATGACATTCATATTGGTCTCGTCGACCTCTCGCGACGATGACCTTCTTGGAGGGATGTGGGCCGCCGTAGCAGCGGCGTTCGTTTTCCGAGACACGCGGGCGCATAGCCTATCGGCTGGCATCGCTCGGCTTAGTGCCACCTCCGTCAGTTTTGCGATCTGTTTGCTCTACTTGTCATTCGTCTCGCCGTCGGCGGTCGGCATCCCCATTCTCGTGGCCGCGGGCACGCTGGCGATGATAGCGTCGAGGCGGAGCGAAGACATTGTCACAACTGCGATTACTACTATTGTCGTCATGGTCGTAGCGATCATGAGTCCTGAGCACGCTTGGCATCAACCGCTTCTGCGCTTTCTCGATACCGTAACTGGTATCGGGGTCGGCGTTTCATGCAAGTGGGCGGGCTCCTTTATATTTTCCAAACTTCAACGGGAAGGCGTGGAAGTGGACGCCACCGAGCGATAGTGCGCTATGACGATTTTCAAGTAGCAGCCTAACCTCAACGGCCCAATACTTCGCCGCCGAGCATCTTGCGAGGGGTGACGAGCATGTCGGATTGCAGCTCGTCGACGCCGGAGGTCAGGGTCGACCCTTTTAGGGTCAGATCCACCTCATAGGCCTTGTGGGCGATCGCGGACGCCTCGGTCGCAGCCGATCACGGGGCTCAACGCCGTCACCGACATGAGGGAGCGCTCGAGGTACTCGGCTATTTTCTTTGTCTCGTTACGCATCAGCAGATCCGATAGAGAGATACTTCTGAAGGTGATCGCTCAATGAAGCAAGAATCGCGCAGCAGCTCGTAGCCGGTTCGCCTCGGGGCGGTCGTCTGTGTCGTGGTCATGGCAGCTCCTTAATGTCGCCTGTCACCCGGTGCGCGACTTCGGCACGCGCTGCGCGGGGTCGAAGAAAAACGTCTCTTCCGCGATGCGCTCGCCCTCCCAACGCTGGTAGGTCAGCTCATCCATCACCACAAGCCCGCCGTCATGTAACTCGAAGGTGAAGTTCCAGCGGATCACGACCAGATCGCCGTTCACGAAGATCGGACGGACGCATTTCGATGTTAGCGACTTGAGGCGCGACAGGAAGCGGCGCTCGTTCGCTATGTGTAAGTCACGTCCGACTCGGGGTTCAGCTTGGTTCTCGCGCACCCAAGAGTCCTCGGCATAAAACTCCTCGACAGCCTCTATATGAGCGTTGGCTTCCACTCGAGCCACGAATCGGTTGAGAGTTTCCACGCTCGGCATAACACATACCTCATCTGGATGAAACGAAGGGAAACACTGCCAGATTCTCCGCGACAGCAGTGCTCTGCACACTCCAAGAGACTTGAATAATGTAAGGTGTGTGGGTGGCTTGTCCGGGAAGCTCGCAGTGGTACGATTGTGCGGTGTGCCGACATCCGGGTGGCGTCCTCCGGTGCCCTTGAGCGCTGTCGCGAGCCCGAGTCGCATGAGAGGCACATCCCTACCGGCCCGGGCCTGAATGTCCTGATGCTCCGATTTGACGGAGAGCCCTACTTTTCGCGCCGAAGACCTCAATGTCGCGGCATTGCGCAGCGAGTTCCAATCCGCTGCGTCCCTGTTCTCCTGTGCTGACTCGTAAGTAACCGACGGCGTCCCCGGCCGGGTGGCCCGCCGTGCAGTGATCGAGAAAGGGTTACGAAGCGCCTCGTGATTTCACCAGCGATTGTAGAATTTCCGTTCGGCACCCCGCGCCTTTCCGGCTCACCGCCAGCATTCAGCAGGGTTTACTGGTCGGGCTTCGCAGGAACATTCCGGGGAGCGGGCACGCTCAAGTGAAACGTTGCGCCGTGTCCTGGCGCACCGACCGCCCACAATCGCCCACCATGAGATTCAATCATCGACCGGCTGATACGAAGCCCCATGCCGGTGCCATGCGGTTTGGTCGTGAAGAACGGCTCGAATATCTGCTCCGCGCGTTGCGGCGGAAACCCTATCCCGGTATCACTCACCGTCACAAATATCTGTTCGCTTTCGCCGCGCTGCGACTTGAGCACCAACTCTCGTATTCCGTCAACCTCCTTCATCGCTTCGATGCTATTGATGATTAGGTTCATCGCGACCTGTTGCAATTGAACGCGGTCACCGACAATTGTAGGAAGGTCGACGGCGAGCTTGGTCCGGACCGAAATGTTGTAATGAGCCGCCTGGTTGCGCAGGAGGGCGGTGGTTTCGCGGATAATCTCGTTTATATCGACAACCTCGCGAGTCGGTGCGTCCTTTCTGAATTGCGAGCGGATCCTGCCGATGATGTCGGCGGCACGTCGCGCGTCTCGCACAATTCTGGTGAGAGCCGGGCGCATGCCGTCGAGATCGGGTTTATCGTGCCCGAGCTTTCGCAGACAAACCTCGGCGTTGGTAATGGTGCCACTGATGGGTTGAAGAAGTTCATGAGCCAGGGCTGCGGTCAACTCTCCCATGGTTGTCACCCGGTTGCTGCGCGCGAGATCGTCCTGCGCGTGGCGCAAGGCCTGTTCAACGCCCGCGCGTTCTGTGATATCGCTAACTGCACCGACGAAGTCTAGGCTGTCGGCGCTCACCGTCCGGCCGATGATATGCACATGCTTGACCCTGCCATCCGGCATCAATAAACGATGCTTAATATCGAAATCCGTCCCTTCTTTGGTAGCGCGGTCGATGGTCTGCCGCACGAACGCTCCATCGTCGGGATGAACCAGTCGACAGACCAGATCGAGCGTGGGTTTGGCGGCTCGATCACATTCAAGGATGTTGTAGGTCTCCTCCGAGCAATAAAGCTCGCCGGTGGAGACGCTCCAGCCGAAACTTCCCGTCTTGCTAATCCTCTGCCCATCGGCGAGAAAAGTTTCGCTACGCTGCAGATCGGAATACAGGGCCGCCAGATCGGAACGAAGGCCGGCATTCTCGAGTGAAATTGCCGCTTGCGAAGCGATCAGCTGAAGCACGGAAACCCGGTCCGGTGTGAAGAGGTTCGGCTTTCGCACATTCTCCAGGTACAGCGCGCCGACAAGCTGAGATTGTCTGAGAAAAGGCAGAAACAGAATGGATTTGCAGCGTTTCTGCGAGACGTATTCGTCTTGTGAATACAGAAGATCGGCAGAAGCATCATCGAGGAGCACGCTCGCTTGTGTCCGCATCACGTGATGCAACGCGGATTGCGGCAAATCAGACGGCGTCACGACGGCTTTTCGGACGACGATTTCGATGCCGCCGTGGCTTGTAACAGCCTCGGCTGCGATCCACGGCTCATTGCCTCGAATCAAAATGAGCAAACCCCGCTCCGCGCCGGCATGCTCTGCCGCGATTCGCAGGAGCCGCTCGATTAATGGCTTCGATTCATGAACATTGGCGCTGACCGAGTTCCAGGCGTGTATCACCGAGCGCACCTCATCTGATGTGATATCAGCCGTAGTCCGGCCTGCGTCGCTATCAAATCGTGATTTTCTTGGTATTCCGGAGGATTGTTCCGAGTTCAGCCGAATTCGCTCGGACTCCGAAACGACCCGACCGAGCCAAGGACGCTCGTTGGCCTTGACGGGTCGAGGCGAAGTGAATTCCTTTGCAGTTGCGTTGATCATCCTGAGACCCCGTCTTCCGGTTGTTTACGCTCGTCGTCCGGTGTACATCCTGGAACGAACGGCTATCGGAGCGCAGCCCTAATTCGGGTGATGTTCCGGCCATATCGGGTTGACTGGTCACCTCTGTTGAGCCTGCAATGCCCTTCGTTGGGACCAAGAAATGCACTTGAGGGCGTAAGTGACACCTCACGGAGGGGAGTCGTCACTCTTGGGATCTCGGATATCGAGTCGCTTCCAACCGAAGAGGCGTGCATCGAGAGACCACCCGCCCGGCCCGATCAACGCGAGGGCGGCGCCCAAGGTTACCAGCATGATCCAACGCCACGGTTGTTCGGACGAGAAGACATGCCTCAGCGCCTCGATTGCCACCAGCGCGCCTGCCAACGGCGTCCATAGCCCCACGAGCAGAAGCAGCCCCAACCCGATCGAGAGTGCCTGAAATAAGAGGGCTCCCAGCGGCGGTCCCGCCAGTAGCGCCGAGACCCCTTGGACGACCACCGCCAGCCCGGCCGATAGGCGCATGAGCAAGAGTCCGACGCCGGGCGGCCCGTGGGTGAATGTCGAGAATAGTCGGCGCACAGCTCCATGACATTAGAGCCTAGGCAGTTCACGCGGAACACCCGATAGGATGATTCTAACGACCCTTTCGGGCGGTCAGAACTCGATGATCCCGCGCTTGACCCCGATCATGGCGGCGTGGGTTCGGTCCTTCGCATCGAGTTTGGATAGGATGTTCCGGACTTGGCCCTTCACCGTGTCCTCGCTGGTCGAGAGCTGAGCCGCGATCTCTTTGTTGGCATTCCCTTGGGCGATAAGACGCAAGACACGCACCTCCGCCGGGGTCAGCGCATCGCCGGTGGCATGCTCTGCGAGCTGAAAGGAGACTTCGGGGGACATGGACTTTCGACCTGCCTGCACGGCTCGAATAGTGTCGAGCAGCTCCCGGTGCAAACTGTCCTTGAGCAGATACGCCCGCGCACCTGCTTTGAGTGCCCGCAACGCTTGCACGTCCCCAGCGTAGGTAGTTAAAACAATGATGCGGGCCTCGGGAAACTCTCCGTGTATCGCGATGATCGCATCGAGACCGCCCATTTCCGGCATCTGCAAATCCATCAGCGCGATATCCGGACGATGCTGACGAAACTGCTGGATGGCTTCTCGCCCATTTGCGGCTTCCGCGATCAGACTCATATCCGGTTGAACTGCAATGAGGCCGGCAATACCTTGGCGGATGAGCGGGTGATCATCGACCGACAGAATCCGAATTGGGCTGCGATCGCTGCTCATAGCCGCCTCTGCTCGATTTTTCCCGAGAACTTCTCAGCAAACCACGAGCGGCGCGGAGATGCGGCGTAGGCACGGGCCGCCGGAACAATGAGCTCGATCTCCGTACCAGACTCTGCCGCCGTCCAGATGGTCAGCTTGCCGCCCATCAGCTTAGCGCGCTCGCGCATTCCATGGAGTCCGAAGTGTCCTGTCCGCCCCTCTGTCGTCAGGAACGCGGCATCGATGCCCTTGCCATCGTCTCGGATCCGCAATCGAATCTGTTTGTCATCATAGCGGAACTCCACCTCGATCTGGCCCGCCTCGGCATGTCGGAATGCATTGCGCAACGCCTCACTCGCGATCCGATAGATCTCGTCACGCATGATCGAGTGGAGGGTCCGCGGCGTGCCTTCCACCTGCACATGCAATCCGATCGGATTGGCGCTAGCTGCTTCGGCCGCGAGCTGTTCTCCGAGAGTCGTGATGGCCCGGGCCAAGTCGTTACTCTCGACCTCGAGGCACGCAAGTCCCTGCACGGCCTCCCGCCCCTCGGTGATCGCCTGCGCCGTCTGATCAATCGCGCTCTCGAGGAGCTCCTCAGCCTCCGCAGGTCGCATGTCGGAGCAGCTCGTCGTGCCGTCTGGAATCGGAGCAGCAGACCTTGAAAGCTCTGCAGCAGCGTGTCATGCAAATCGCGCGCGATGCGTGTGCGCTCAGCGACGCGCTCCTCCAGACGCGCATTGAATCCACTCGCGATCTGACGCAAACGCAGCTGATACAGCGCCCAGAGCACGAGCAGGGCGACCGCCACGCATGCCGCACGGAACCATTGGGTCTGCCAGTAGGCGGGTGCAATGGAGAAATCGAGTGCCGCGCCCTGTCTCGTTCCATACGCCGCTGTTATTGCTGGCGATGACCCGGAAGCGATAGTTGCCCGGGGGCAGATCGTTGTAGAAGGCCTGGCGGCGATTGCCGACGCTCTGCCAATCGCGATCTCTGCCGTCGAGCTTGTAGCGGAACTGATTCTTCTCCGGCGCTACCAGGCTGAGTGCGGTGTAGTCGATCTCGAGATCGAGAACGTGGGGGGAAAGCGCAAGTGCCGGTTTACATCGGCATAGGTGTCGTATGTCTTCCGATCGGCGGTGATTTGTTCGACACGCACAGGCGGCGGGAGGGGTTACGAAGAAGATGACTCGGATCGATCACGGTGACGCTGTCACCGCGTGCGAACCACAATTTTCCATCCGCGGTCTTGGTGACTTGCGGGCTCGGGGGACCACGTAGCGCTCGAACACTCACGCCGTCCGAGCTACCGAACACAGCGGCTTCGACTTTACGCTTGGGGTCGGTGTCCCACGCCTGCAGGTCCGATTGACCGATCCGCGCCAGCCCGCAGGGCATGCACAGCCACAAGGCATGCGAGTCATCCTCAATGGCCCACTGAACAGCATCACAGGGCAAGCCGTTCAAGCTGCTGAGCGTGACTACATGACCGTTCCGCACCCGGCTGAGTCCGCCCTCGGTCGCGGCCCAAAGTGTACCGTCAGCATCGAGTCGAATGTCGTTGACGGTGCCTTTGCCGAGCCCATCGGCGACTTGATACGACGTCTGGACTTGACCGTCCCTGAGATACGCAAGACCCCCATGATAAAAGCCCAACCATACGCCGCCCCGTATGGGGTCCGCGGCCAGCGCATAAGCGAAGTCCGAGCGCACGAACTGAGTCCACGGAATATGTTCGATGAGTTTCTGACTCAACAAATGATAAAGCCCATGGTTCTGGTCGCTGATCCAGAGATTCCCCGCCTTATCGCCAGCGACGGAGTGCACAAAACCGCCGGGTAGAGAGCTTACTGAGATGAACCGGTCAGTCTCGAAGTAAGCAGCACTGCTTCGCGAGAAAACCCAAATTCGTCCTTGATCGTCCTGAAAAAGGGACCCTACATCATCCGGCACCCCGGTATCGACCACCTCGCGCACTGAGTTGGGCTCAATGGTGTGTTTTAGGGGACCGCCGTGTTTGCGGTAGACAGTAATTTGCCCGTTGTTAAACCGGTACACACCAGTCGAGGTGCCAACCCACACGCTACCGTCCGTGGTTGCCAGAACAGACCCGACAATTGCCGCAGATAGACCTTGCCCGCGAGAAATCGTAGCGGCGGTGAAGTTGCGAAAGCGATCGAGGCCAGTGGCGGTAGGCACCCAGATAGAGCCTTCTCGGTCCTCTAAAGGATATCTGGAGACTCTATCGCCGGACAGACCATCGGTCTGCGAGAACGCATCGAGCCTTCCCTGGTGCAGGTGCAAGAGACCCCCGCCTTGGGTTCCGATCCATAGGCCGCCATCGCGGTCACGGAGCAGGCATAGTGGCTTGAACTTGGGCCAGTCGGCGGAAAGCGGATACGGCTCGATGTTGCCGTCCCGGAGTTGCTTGAGTCCTTCGGACGTTGACATCACAATCTCGCCATTGGCAGCGTCGATCAGGCTCCGGATCTCCACGTTCTCCGTCATGAAGTAGGATTTCGGCGGACCAGGCGCCCATCGCCACAGTCCCGTCGCTGCGCCTGCCCAGAGGTTGCCGTGGCTGTCTTCGAACAATGAGAGGACTCCCGTGCCGAAACTCCCATCCTCCCCATGACAACTGACTTTACCGGCGTGAATCTCGCAGAGTCTCCCCGTCGGGTTTATCCACGTGCCCACCCATACAGTCCCTTTACGCTCCTCCAGGAGAGCAGTGATACTTTGTCCGTCCAACTCGTGGTACTGGGTCAGGTCCCCGTCCTTCCAACTTACCAGGCCGCGAAAGGTGCCTATCCACAGGGTCCCGTCGCGGGCGACAAGCAGGCTCAGGATATCGCTGCTCGGTAGTTGCTCGCCCGCAGGAAAATGCCATGGCACGCTTCGAACTCCATCGAATCGAAACAGGCCGGATTCCGTGCCGAGCCAGAGATAGCCGTCTGGCGATTGCACCATCGCATTGATTCCGTCGATGAAAAAACCGTCGCGGCTTTTCCAGGCGGTGTGCGCGTATTGATCGATATCAAGGGAGGGGTCCAAGGCGAACGACCTCGGACACCACGCCAACAGGACGCAGAGCGCGAAAATAGCGCGGGTATGTCTAGGTGCTCTGGAGAAGGTAGACATTCGGCGCTGAGGGTCGTCCCCGTCCACGGCGGGTTGATTGTCGCGGTGCCGCTAATTTACTACGCCGACGCCTTCGCGCCACCCTTTACCAGTCCTTGACCAATCCAATCCTGACAACCCGGCCAAGGGGCGATGATTGGGTGGTGTCGTACCCGAGAGGATCCTCGGCTAAAAGTGCAGGTCGCTTGTCGAACACGTTCGACAGGCCCAGGCGAAGCGAGGCCCCGCTGAGCATCGACTTCGACTGAACAATCGAATACGAGGCTTGGAGATTGAGTGTCGCCCAACAACCGACTCTCCCGGGAGTAGTAAGCAGATTATCGTTTTCAGGCGGGACATAGTTGAACATCGCGGTACTCCCCCATGACGAACGAGACCAATTGAGACCACCTTGAATCTTGTATTTCGGCGGGTAGTAGACAAGGCCGGATATGGTTTGCTCAGGACTCGAGTCGGTCAACTTCTGTCTAAGCTGCAGGTATGACCCATTGATAAACGGCGTGAATTGCCCCAGATCGGAGCTCAATGAATACTTGACCCTGATATCGACACCACGCGCCCATTGCTCAGCGATATTTACAAATCGATCATCGAATATCGCGCTCACCGAAGCGGGATCGTAGGGTGCACCCGTGGCGTTATAAAACGCGCTCGCACCGGTAATGACACTTTGTTGAAGAGCTGGACTTGGATTTGGCGTGACAAGAGATGCAAGCGCAGGATCGATCAACGCAGTTGTGGGATTGGAGGTGGGCTGAGTAATTAGATTGCTGTAGCGAATGTTGAAATACGTTGCACTCATGCGTAGTGTCTGAAGTTCCGGCGGCTGATATTCGGCGCCCAGCGTAAAAGAATTAGCTGTCTCCGGTTGAAGTCCGGAGTTGCCGCCGGCGGGTATGATGGCTACCGTCGAACCTCCCGACGGGGCCTCAACTGGGTAAAGTAGAGCGTAATAAGAAGAGTATTTTTCGTAGAGACTGGGGGCAAGGAAAGATTTGTTCCAGGTACCGCGGAGTCGTAGCGCGTCAAGCGGCTCGTACGATAGGCCTGCCAGGGGGCTGAAGTGGGTTCCCACATCGCTGTAACCTTCGTATCGACCGGCCAACGTCAGAACAAGCGCCTGCGCACCGGGGACAGCGGTTTCCGCGCCAATCAGTGGCACTGTGACTTCGCCGAAACCATATTCGATATGCCGGCTCGCGTTGGCGGAATCCGACGCCTCCGAAACGAGTCGCTCTGTCCGATAACCTCCGCCGAGTGCCGCCCGGACCTCGCCCGACGGTAACGAGAGTACCGGCCCCTCACCGAGGACCTCGCCCACGGACAATCTGTTGGTGGGTTCTATCTCAACCATATATTGACAGCACGGCTCGCGGTCGAAATGATCGAATCGGTCTGCCCCCGTCGTGCCGGTGAAGTCGACTCGCCAGTCATGGGCAAGCGTGAGATCTGTCCCAACGGTGACGTTATATGTGTAGCCTACCGTCGTGGAAAAGTCGGTAGGGCCGGCAGTGAGGGTTGCAACCCCAAACGATGTCGTTCGGTTATAGAGTCCCTCAGCGAAGACGCCGACATTCGAATTTACTTGTTGTGAGGTGTCGAAAAACGCAGAATTCTGGTGGATCGATCCGCCCAGGGACGTAGGGTTTGCCCCGGTGTACCAATCCCGCTGGTTTCCGTAGAGCCCGTTCTGGTCTCGATATTGATAGGAGACTAGTGCGCTTCCGCCCTCCCAGGTTGTCCCGAAGAGCTGGCCGTATCTTTGATCGGAGCCACCGCCGTCGGTCGGGATTCCGAATTCGGCCCGCGACTCTGCACCGGAGTAGTTCTTCTTGAGGATGAAATTTACGACCCCTCCCACTGCATCCGATCCATAAAGCGCAGAAGCTCCATCGGTCAGCACCTCAACACGATCAATCGCCGGCAGCGGGATCGCAGATATATCCACCGAATTTTGTATGCCTGTGACGGGTACGCGATGGCCATTGATAAGCACGAGGGTCGAATCGGAGCCGAAGCCCCGAAGGTTCGCGCTGTCTGAGTAACTGAAATTCGCGAGGTTTTGAAAAGGCCCGGCCCCATGTTGTCCTATGGTGGATTGCTGCCCGCCGGCGAAGCTCTCGGGAAGGCTCCGGAGAACCTCGCCGGTGGTGGAGGCGCCGGAATTCTCAATGTCGGCACGGGTAATTGTTATAACGGGCGATGCTGGCGCAACCCCGCGAATGTAGGTGCCCGTTACTACAATTTCTTCAAGCGACGATTCGGAATCGGCCTTTCTGGTATGTTTCGTGGCGTCGGAACGGGCCGTGTCACTGGACGTGGTATTGGCGGATCCGAGGTTCGACGACAATGTTCCCTGGGTCGCCGCAGCCGTTAACGGTTCCTCAGGACCATCCATTTGTATATCTGCGGCATTCGCGCCCGGGTGACCGAGCACAGACGCGGTGAACAGTGTCATCCGCAATAAAACGCTCCGTATCGAGCTTTTGAAGGGCGGTCTCATTGTCGTCTCGACGCGGGTCGTCCGACAAATGCCGAGATAAGAGACAGATCTGTACGAGGGCCGTGAGCCTTCCTGACAGAAAGGCGATTCCCCGATCGGCCCAGGACCTTGCTATACCACTCCACTTAGCACCGTGACCTCTCTAATAGGCGTTCGCATTCCGGATGATGAGAGCGCGAAGTCGATCCGCATCACGTAAAAGTCGACGGGTCTGCCGCATCGCACGAATGAATGGCTTCGACTTACCGTGTAGTCCAATCCGCGGTCAGGCGCCGTGCGACGTTGGCCGTGGCTTCCAAGCAGCCATCGACGAAAAAAAAACGCCTTTATCAGAGTCAACCCGATCGCGAGGCCGACCGGTATTGGACGTAGGTATTGGTCCCGCTCTAAATATAAGAAATGCGCACCCTCTCCGCCTCCGTACGGAACATTTCGAGTTCCTTCTCCGACTTCGGGGGTCTTTTCAGTCTCGTCGATAGCGAGCGGGTATGATCAACGTTTTCGATGGATACGGCTTCTTTGAAAAGCTCGAATTTCCCCGTGTTTGCGGCTTCGCGAGCGGCGCTCGAGAAATTCGCGCAATACGCGCGGCTTCATCATTTATTGAATGCGGCTCCCCCGCTACCGGAAGACCGACCCTCGCAACGCACCGATGAGAAGAAGTCGCTTCACAGGAAGCGGACCTTGGCGATAATGGTCGGCTTGGACCCGGACGGAATATTTTCATGAAAAGCTTGATGGTCAATCGGCGGTCGTTTCTGGGCCTCACCGCGGCCGGCCTTGTCATCCTGGGCCGGGGAACTCTATCGCGGGCCGCCGGCGCCATCGGGACACGCGACCCCGACTTGATCGTGCTCAACGGCAAGGTCTACACGGTGGATTCGCGCCGGCCCACGGCCGAAGCTTTTGCGATCAAAGATGGCCGGTTCTTGGCCGTCGGCAATACGGCTGACATCCGAGCGATGGCCGGTGTTAACACGAAGATCTTCGATGCGCAGCGCACGACCATCGTACCGGGGTTCAACGACAGCCATAATCACGCTCCCGGAAATGAGCTGTTGTACGAAGTCCTCGTCGGCAATCCATACGACGTCGAATCCGTCAGTATCGCCTCGATCATTGACAAGCTTCGCGAACGGGCGGCAAGCACTCCGGTCGACACCTGGGTGGCAGGATATTTCTACGACGACACCAAGTCGAAAGACGGGCGTGCCCTGACGGTGCACGATCTGGATCTGGTGTCCAAGGACCTGCCGGTTGTCGTGATTCATCGCGGCGGTCATACGGCGTTCTACAACAGCAAGGCATTCGAAATGGCCGGCATCGGCAAATCGACGCCGAATCCGCCGGGCGGCACCTACGATCGAGATTCCAACGGAGAACTGACGGGGCGGGTGACCGACAATGCACGCGCGGCCATCGACTCGGTGGGCAAGCATCGCCAATATTCTGGAGAGGAGGCGCTGCGGCGCGACCGTGAGGGTCTCGCCTATATCTCCAAGCAATTCGTGAGATTCGGTCTCACGAGCGTGTGTCATGAAGGCGGCAACCTGCACGCGCTCCAGCAGCTCCGCGAACGCGGCGAGCTCCTACATCGCGTGAGCTATGAGGCGGATGGGCCGGAATTGGAGGCCATGATCTCCGGCGGCATGGCCACGGGCCTCGGTGATGAGTGGTTGCGACTCGGTGCGACCTACGAGCATGGCGTTGACGGATCGTTCTCGGAACGCACCATGGCCATGAGCGTGCCGTATCCGGGCAGCAACGCGGGCTACAAGGGAAATTTGACCGAAGGGCAAGACGTTCTGAATGCTTGGTGTGAACGTGTACATAGAGCCGGCATCCAGATGAATTGCCACGCCAACGGCGATGTCGCCATCGATCACGTACTGACCGCCTATGAGCGCGCGTTGCGATTGGTGCCGCAACCGGATGCACGTCCGAAGATCACGCACTGCACCCTCATCAGTGACGACTTGGTGCGGCGAATTAAGGCCCTAGGGGCGGTGCCTGCGTTGTTTACATCCTACGCGTACTACAATCCCGACAAGTTCCATTTCTATGGTCAAGAACTCATGCAACGCTGCATGGCGTTTCGCACATTGATCGACGCCGGAGTGCCCGCTGCGGCGGGATCGGATTTCGATCCGGGGCCGTTTTCACCGCTCATGGGCATTCAAGGCATGGTGACGCGCACCGGTTGGAATGGCGAGGTATGGGGAGCGAATCAGCGCATCAGCGTCGCCGAGGCTTTGCAGGTGAACACACTGAACGGCGCCTATGCGACACGCGAGGAACGGATTAAGGGATCGATCACGCCCGGCAAATTCGCCGACTACGTGATGTTGGCGGAAGACTTGCACACCATCGATCCTGGCAAGATCAAAGATATCAAAGTGATACGCACGGTCGTCGAGGGCGTTACGCGCTATCAGGGGTAAGCGCGGTTTACCGCTGTTGTTTGGCCGGTGCCGACAGCTTCGCAAACAGCACACCCGCAAGCAGTCCGACCGCCATTTGCGCGGCGAGACCCACTGGGCCACGCGCGCCAAAGATTCCGACTGTTCCCAAGAACATCCTAAGTGCCGTGAACAGCACGAGAATCGCAACCGCGCCGGCCAAGCCGAAGACGACCACCCGATGACCGCTGAGGCGGGTCAGCGCCCCTGCGGCGAGGAATGCAATGAGGAGGGTGACCGAGGTGAGCGCGGCGTAGCCTCGCAGCATGCCGAAGAGATCGTGTACGGCCCACGACACGCGATCGGCGAGCGGGATCCCGACGGGGGGCACTGCGCCGGAAAGGCCCGCGGCCGTGGACCACGCGAGCTGCACGAAAAACGAGTGAGCCGCCGAACCCAACACGACCATCACCGCGGCAGCAACGACAAATGCGACTATCCGGCGTAGCATCTGCCACATCCTAACGGATGATCGTTCCCCGCAGAAGATTCGGATGCGCATCGTTTCAATTCTGTTTGCCGTGCTGTCGGCGCCGATTACGATTCCGGCGATCGCCGAGTCGGCGCCTGAGCCCGTGCGTCGCGCACCGCCTGCGCCTGAGCAGGCCCGCGTGGTGAGCACCGGATACAAGGTTACCGAGATCGCCAAGGGACTCGATCACCCGTGGTCCATGGCGTTCTTGCCGGATGGGTCGATGCTCGTGACCGAGCGCGTGGGCCGATTACGCCTCATCAAAGGCGGCTCATTGCAGCCGCAGCCGATCGCCGGGGTCCCGGCCGTGCATACCGGCAGCCAGGCGGGTTTATTCGACGTCGTCCTACATCCGAATTTCGCGCAGAATAATCTTCTCTACCTGACCTATGCAGCGGGGACGGCTTCGGCCAACGGCACGCAAGTCATGCGGGCTCGCCTCGATGGCGGCACACTCCGGGATCCCCAGGTCATCTTCAAGGCAATGCCCTTGAAGGATACGGACAACCACTACGGTGGGCGCATGGCGTTCCTTCCCGACGGCACGTTCGTGCTGACCATCGGGGAGGGGTTCGAGTACCGCGAGAAGGCACAAGATTTAACTTCCGATCTCGGCAAACTGGTGCGCCTGAACGAGGACGGCAGTGTGCCGAAAAACAATCCATTTCTCGGAGAGGCCTCGGTTCGCCCTGAAATCTATACCTGGGGTCATCGCAACCCGCAGGGCCTCGCCTTCGATGCGCAAAGCGGGCGACTCTACGAAACCGAGCACGGTCCGCGTGGGGGCGATGAACTGAACATCATCGTGGCACACAAAAATTACGGCTGGCCTGTGATCACCTATGGCATGGATTATTCAGGCGCCTATGTCTCCCCGTACACAGAGCGTCCAGGGCTCGAGCAGCCGGTGATCTACTGGACGCCTTCGATTGCACCGTCGGGACTTGCGATCTATCGCGGCGACAAATTTCCGGCGTGGAGGGGCGACCTGTTCGTCGGGGCTTTGGCGTTCACGCATCTGCGACGGGTCCATCTCGATGCGAATGGAGAGGTGGCGGGGCAAGAAGAACTGCTGAATGACCTCCACTGGCGCATCCGCGATGTACGGGCGGCACCGGATGGTTATCTGTATGTCTGCACCGACGAGGCGGACGGACGCGTGTTGCGGCTGGAACCCGCCAACTGAACGCACCAACGGGCTCGCCGCTCAATCAACCTTAGAGCTTCCGGACCACGTCGCCCAGTCTTCGCGTCTGCCATACGTTGAGCATCTTCGTCATCATGTGCAGCTGAATTCGTGCATTCTCGTGCTCACGAAAGCACTCGTCCTGATAGCTTTCGAGCGCGCCGACCTCGTGAATGTCCCGCCCTATGGCGATGGGGGCTCCCATCGAGTGAGCCACACCGGAGACCGCCACAATCAACAAATTGTGAAGCCGCATGTCGTCGAGGCTCAGCCGCGGACCGCCCTGGGCCGCATATTCCTCGATGAACACCGTCAACAGCTCGTCCAGGTGCTACGTTCCAGATAAAGGGCTCGGCGCCGCTGATCGCGCCGCTGACGGACTGGGCGACGCTGATCTGACCGACGTTCGCCCAGTCCATGAAGCCGCATTGCAATCCGCCCTTCGCGTCCCGCCAAAACCAGCAATTATCGATATTCGCATTCCAATGGGCGAAGGCGATGAAGTCAGGATTGCCGTATAGAACCTCCCTTATCCGATCGTTTGCCGCGACCAAATCGGGAATGTCACCGATGAATTGCCGGCGGAGCCCGGGTGCGCGCACGTTTTCCGGAAACAGTTTCGGGTAGCGTTCGATGAAATCGAACATCCGGTTCGCGCGCTGAATTAATTTCTCCTCCGGGACGCCGATCGCGAATACTGCGGAGGCCTGATTCGGGTTGTACGGAAACTTTCGATCAAACTCCGGCGATAATCTGCCGGCTCGATGGGCTCCCGCCAACTTGGCCAGGCCCTTCAGGATGGCTTTGTAGTGCTCCAGCGGCTCCGGAACGGTGTAATCCATGCACTTGGGGTAAAGCACTTCGACGCCGTTGCGGCCGTAGGCTGATGCGTTCGGTAACGATGAGCCCGGTGCCGGACTGCGGCTCAACGTCGGCGAACAGACAGGCGGGTACGGTGACGGGGAAGTCGGGGGATCTGGAGAGCACCGCAAAGTTCGCTTCGGAGATCATCGTAAAGCGCGCCCTGTCCCACAGCTCATTGTCGAAGTTGCGCGAGAATTTGATAAACAGCCGCTCCGGTAAGGCCGGCGCGGGCGATTCGTATTCCAAGGTAAGCAATAGCTTCTTGCCGGTGCCGCCCCCGAAAAACTCCTCCGCCCCGGCAATGCGACCAACCCTGTTATCCGCCGCGAGCGCGCCGGAAGCGCGAAAAGCCTTCGTCAGAAAGTCGGCGCCGCCCGCGAGCAGCGTCGCAGCATCCGCCGGAATCTCGAAGCCGAAGATCTCCCCAGTAACCCAACCCTTGCCCACGGTCTTTACTTGAATGCGATTTCCCTCAAGCGCCCCGGGCTCTTAGATGCCCACATACCAAGCCCATCCGTTTTGCAGCGAGCCGATCTTCCCGAGATCGTCGAACTCGTCGGCCACCACGATTCGCTCCAGAAATTTGACGCTCTTGTAGCCGAGCTGTGTTTCTACCCGCATGCGCAATGGGGCGCCGTGAGCCAGCGGCAGATCGCGACCATTCATACCGTAGGCGAGTATCGTTTGCGGATGTAGCGCATCGAGCATGTCGATACCCTCCGCCGAATCATCGTAAGCGTAGTAGTTCACGAACCGCGCCGTCGACTGGATGCCCGCGGCCTCGAGCACGACTCGCAGCGGTACGCCCGTCCACTCGGCGATCGACGACCAGCCTTCCTCGCACGTGTGCTTCGTGATCTGCGTCCGAGAAGGCATGCGCTTCAAATCCGCAAGCGAAAAACTCACCGGCCGCGCAACCCGGCCTTCGACGCGAAGGCGCCAATCCGAGAAGTCGCCCGCACGCAGCCGATCGTAGAGCGGACCGCGCTCGGCATTGAATGTGGGTTCTTTGGAGTCGCCCGGGTTGGTCGTACCGACGGCGGGAGTCGACGAAATATCGCGGTGCGTGTACTCGCGCACCGGCGACTGCGCCGGCAGCAACATTCGAAAGCTGCGGTAAGTCAACAGGTCGCCCATCCGGAGGACGTTCCCGTACGTCGGGGGAAGCTCCTTCGACGAGCACCCGGCGAGCAGCAACCCGCCCGCCGACGCGAGACCTGTAAACATTTTTCGACGACTTAGGATGAGCCCGTCTTTCTTCATGTCACTCTCCGAGGATCATCGTGCGCATCTGGCGCTTGAACCCGGTCAGCAGGACCATCGCCACGTGCACGACCAAAAACAAAACCAGCCCGGCGAATGCAAAAAAATGGATCGTCCGCGCCGATTGTGAGCCATGGAAGAAATCGAGCAGCGCCGGATACGCGGCCGTCACAGCCGGAGACATCGTGAGCCCGGTCATCACGATCAGCGGCAGCGTCAAGACAACTACGCCGAAGTAGGCAAGCTTCTGCAGCGGTCCGTACGGCGGGCCGCCGGCGGCCCGTGGCATCGGCAATCGAAGGTGCTCCAAAACATCCCGCCAAAGCACCCGCGGCGACAGCTCTCGGGTCCGAGGCATCAGATTGCGTCGCAGGTGCCCGCTGATGAAGCCTCTCGCGATATAAACAAGACCGGTCACGACCAAGAACCAGGCTGCCAGAAAGTGCAAGCTGCGCGCCCAGCCGTTGTCGTTGAAGATATCGTAGGTGCGCGCCCGACTGACGATCGGGTGCTCTCCAGGAAAGAACGTAACCGGCGCTGCCCATCCGCCATGCTTGTAGTTGCGGCTGATCGGGAGCTCAAAGAGAGCCGGTGTCAGATCGTTGCCGACCGCGCCCCAGTACAGACGAGGATGCGCCATCAGGATGATGAAACCCGAAACAGCGAGCGTCAGAACGCTCGCGGCAAGAATCCAGTGCGATAACCGCACCCAGCGAGTGTGGCTGCCCGACGCACGCTGCACCCGATCCATAGTCACAGCGGTCATCGAATCTCCGCGCCGCCCGAAATCACCATATTGGCCGGGCGGGTAAACTTTTTGGTGGATTCCGGATTAAGCCAGAGACTCGCGGCGGAATCCATTCGAGCGACAATCGTGTTTCGTCGAAGCGCCGTGATGTCGGAATCTCGATTGCTGCGGGCGATCGAGGTCGAATACCGGTCGCTTGCGGATATCCCTTACGGATTATGGGGTTGCAAGCGAACACTGAGTGGCGCGCGTGACCTTGGCCTGGACATCACCTTATCCGCGAGTATCCGACTTCGTCGTCCGCGGGGTCACAGCCGCCCGGTCTGGCGGGCACGCGTAGGATTCAGATCTGAGGTTGGCCGCGCTCGCAGTCGAAAGGCGAATAGCCGCTGCTCTATTTGACGTCTAGCTGCGATGGTGCGCGGCGCGCGCGTACACGTCGTCGGCTCTTTTGGCGTCAATCCTCGAGCACTTTCTCACAACACAACGGACCAATATGAACGATGCCCGCGTCGGTATGACAAGAACACCCGCAAGGCTCTTTGGCGCCTTGGCTTGCCTTCATGGACCTTTTGCCGAGTCTCTCGATCTCAGCGACAGTTTTGAGCAATTCGTCAAACTGCGGAAAAGCACTCATAGGTGTCTCAACTGGTGTGCAAACCTCGGCCCAGTGTGCCTTAGGTCGTCCCGTCGCTTTTGTGACATGCCTCGCGGAATCTACTATCGCCGCGAAGGCGTAAGAGCGTGCCGTGACATCCGTTGTCCTTGACGCTCGGTCGCGAGCGCCTTGAACCGCGGTTCTCCCCATGACGCGGCGTCCGCGGCACGCGACCGCCCCTCCGAATAGTTGGCATTCGCAGGACGCTGTAGACTCAACGAACACCAATCGGCCAGTGCACCGCATCGCCGGGAACGTCGGATGAAAAATCACTTCAGAAAGGAAGCCTTGGTCATGTGGGTCCTTGCGGCGATCCCTATCGTTGGCGGCGTCGCCACCGCCCTTCTTCGTGGCTCACCACAAGTCCTGGCGCTAACCACACATTCCTATCTCGGGCCGCAGGGGATGACGATGAACGCTGAACTCGCCTGTACTCTCGAAGAGCTGACCGAGGTCCTGGCGACTGCCGCGTTTATAAAACCCTACAGTCTCCGGGTTAGCTCTTACGGGCCGGGCGAATGCACGGTCGTTGTGCCCTACTCTCCCTCATTGGACCGGCCCGGTGGAATCGTCAACGGCATGATGATCATGGGCGTCGCGGACGTTGCAATGTGGCTGGCAATCATGAGCCGGCGTGGCACGGCTGAACGTTGGGTCACGACCAACATGACGATCCGCCTTTTTACGTAGCGCGCGCGAGACTGACATCCACTGCAGTGCACGGCTCCTGAAACTTGGTAAACGAACATCTTACGGTACGGCGGAATGCCGCGACGCCGACGGGCATCTCTTGGCGCATCACGCGATGAGTTATGCGTTGGTGCCATCGTGAGCGGCGGGCGGTAACCGACCTGACCAGCACGCGTGGAATAACATCGAGGACCACTTCACAGCCGACGGGCCGCTTCTGGGTCATGATCGAGCCATTCTGCGCCTGGCCTGCGCTCGAAGTGAGAGCCGCCGATCTCGGGACGACATGAGCAGAATCGAAGCCGGGGCTGGTCCCAAGGCTCGCAGGAAGTTTTGGAGAGGTCATGTATCACAAGCGACTGATCTGGCCGTTGAGTCTGGTATTGCTAATGACGGGCTGTGCGGCGACTGTCCAGAAGCAGGACGGGGGCGCGCCGGTGCCCGTGGGCACCAAGGCTCCCGGCAGCCACGTTGTCCTCAACCTGACCGGTAGCGACGTTACGACGTCCGCCAAAGACTGGAATGGGTTCAAAGGAATCTGGCACGACGAATGCACGGATGAATTCCACGAAGCCGGGGCGGAGTTTTCGATGCAGGACGGGGCTCCCCAGCCCACGGGTTCAGACGGTGCTTTGGTCGTCGTCAATGTGGTGGACTACCGCTATGTCTCGATTGGAGCTCGGGTCGCGTTCGGGATAATGACAGGGAATGCGTTCATCAATGCCCAAGTTGGATTTCGGGACCTGAAGACCGGAGACACCTGGGCCACGAAAACCTATGACACCAAGTCTTCCGCCTGGAATGGCGTGTTCGCTGCCATGACGACGAAGCAAGTGCGTGCGATGTGTCACGAGATCCTTGGCGAGGTGAGCGCTCACTGACGATCTGCGCGGACGCACGGCGCGCCCGGCATCTATTTTTTATCGCTTAAGGAGCCGCATTAACCTGCGGTCGCACTGCCGCTTTCACCCGAATGCGATCTGCCTCTAGCGGCCTCTCTCAGCTGCCGTCCCCACGGTTCCATCGCCGTCCCGACGGTTCGCCTTTCCAGAAACAAATCACAACCAAAAAGACGACCATAGCGGCTATGAAAGCCAGCCGCATCGACCTGCTGCCCGGCGTCAGAAACCGGATGCCCAAGGCAACAATCAGCAGCCATGAGAGAGTAAACATCCATCCCTGCCATGCGAGAGGCATGCCCCAGCCCAATCCATAGCGTTTCGCGCGAAACCAGTACCGGGGATTATCTGTGTTCATCGTGTTCCCTTCTTCGAACCTTTGGTCCGTTCCGCAGAAAATGATGCACCGTCTACTTTCGTCCGCGCCCGCAGTATGGGAGACGGTCCAAGCGCCGGTCGTCGCGAATTGGGTCGGCATCAGTACTTACTGCTTGATTTCTACCAAGATCGCTTCGACATCATCGAGTGCTTCATCCGCGTGCGTGACAGGCGGCCGTATCAGTGCCTCACCGGTCTTCAATTCGGTAATCTTTGTGCTGCCGTCGGGCATCGAATATTTGACCCTGCCTCCTTTGAGCACATATACCACCACGGATGGATGGGAATGCATCGGAGTCTTGTCTCCCTTGGACGGCGCGTACCGCAATACTCGAACTTTCTGATCCTCGGCCAGCACCGTCAAATGCTTCAGACCATATTTCATGGCATCCTGCCCGAACACCACTGGGCAAGAAAATAGCAGCAACGACAAGCTGAGGGCGGCGACCTTGTTCATTTTGGAGATCCCCCGAGTGGATGGAAGGTTGATGCTACGCGCCTCGTCATATCGAGTCATCGGTCCGATGGGGGCGGCGGCAACGCGATCGACGCTTGGCGGAGCAGAGTCGACCTGTCCAACTGGTGATAACTCGGGATACCTGAGGTAGGCTGGGTATGGGGTGATAGCCGACGCTTCAGCGTCTTCCAGAATGGATTCACGTCGTGAGGCAGGTGCCTATGCAAAGTATTCCCGTCCCGGTGCCTGCCGGTCCACACGCGGTGCCTTCGCGCGCATCGCCTGGCGAGACTCGCCCCGTACTCGATAGCTGGGCCGTCGCGGCGATCGTGGCCGGCAACGCACTCGAGTTCTATGACTTCCTGACGTACTCGACCTTCGCGATGTATATCGGCCAAGCCTTTTTTCCAAGCGGCAACGCATTGACGAGTTTGTTACTGTCGCTGGCAACGTTCGGCGTTGGCTTTTTTACGCGACCCTTGGGCGGGTTGTTGATCGGCGCCTATGCCGATCGGGCGGGGCGGCGGCCGGCCATGGTGCTGACCATCAGCCTGATGACGATTGGCACGCTTGGCCTCGTGTTGACGCCGTCCTACGCCTCGATCGGTCTGTTCGCACCGCTGATTTTGATCGTTGCGCGCTTGATCCAGGGGTTGGCGCTCGGCGGAGAAGTAGGCCCTTCGACGGCGATGCTGCTCGAATGTGCCCCGTCAGGTGCGCGCGGCCGGTTTGTCAGCTGGCAAAGCGCCAGCCAAGGGGTCGCGATCTTGGCGGCCGGCTCGGTCGGTCTGGTAATCGCGATGATCTTGGACAAGGAGCAGCTCGCGGCGTGGGGCTGGCGCATTCCCTTCGCGCTGGGGCTCGCGATCGTTCCGGTCGGAATCTATATTCGCCGTCGCCTGCCCGAAACGCTCGAGGCACCGGGCACCCGCGGAAGCGCCGACGTTTTGGGCCTGCTCTGGCGGGAGCACCGCAAGCTCTTGGCGCTCGGAGTCTTGGTCCTCATGTGCGTGACGATTTCCACGTACGTAAACAACTATATGACGACGTATGCACTCGCCACTCTGGGTATGCCGGCATCCAAAGCCATGTTGGCCACGATTGCGCAGGGCGCCGTCATGGCTGCTGGAGCAGTCTGGGGCGGTTGGTTGTCTGACCGTTTTGGCCGCAAGCCAATCATGATTTGGCCGAGAATTGCTCTGATCGTCTCGATCTATCCGGCCTTTCTGCTCCTCGTCAGCTTCAAGACGACCAGTGTTCTCATGCTCGTGACGGCCTCGCTGACCGTGCTGCAGGTCCTGAGCGGCGCGGCCGCGCTGACGGCGTTGACCGAAGTCTTCCCGAACGCGGTTCGAAGTTCCGCCCTGTCTATTTGCTACGCGGTTTCCGTCAGCCTCTTCGGAGGCACCACGCAGTTCGTCGTTGCCTGGTTGATCGGTACGACCGGCGATAGACTCTCCCCCGCTTACTACGTGATTTTGAGCAGTGCACTCGGCCTGTGGGCGATGTTTAAACTGCCGGAGACGTTCCGAACCTGAACGTTCATGTTTTACCCCACGAGTTTGAACGCGAGGGAACGAGCTGAACGTCGCTTTCGCGGCCCGGCTTTCAGCCGATTAAGTTTTGACCGGCCGCCGGCAACGGGTGCAAACTTCATGCTGGGATGTCAACGCGCCGCTTCGTTCTCTATTGGCGCACAATGAAAAAGGGGGAATCGTGAAAATCACGGGCCTATTTTGTACTGTCGTTTTTTTAGCGGGCGTGTGTGCGACACCGGCGGCGCAAGCCGACAGCGTCAAATCTGCGATAGAGGCGGCGAACGTGCAGTTCTCCTCGGCAGCGGCCAAGGGGGACGGAGCAGCCCTGGCGGCGCTGTACTCGCCGGATGGACAGGTGATGCCGGCCGGCAGCGATCCCATTCGAGGCGCAGAGGCGATCCAGAAATTTTGGCAAGGAGCGCTCGATTCGGGGATTGCCGCCATCGGCCTCAAGACCATCGAGGTCTTCGGTCACGGACCAACGGCTACCGAGGTCGGCGCGTATGAGCTGCGCGACAAGGCAGGCAAGGTACTCGACCATGGCAAGTACATCGTGGTCTGGCGGCAGGAGGACGGCAAGTGGAAGCTGCTCCGCGACATGTTCTCGACGAATGTACCGCCTCCTAAAAAGTAGTCCTGAGCCGAGCACAAGCCGGTCACCAATCTGCCGTCTAATAACAAGAGGAAATTGTATGCGTGAATACCTGATGCCGATTTTCGCGGTCGCGTGTCTAATCGCAGCCGGCTGCAACAAGTCGAAATCGCCGGAAGAGGTTTCGAAGGATGTAGCCACGGCCGAGCAGAAGGCGGACAACGAGGTGGCGAAGAGCGAAGAACGAGCGAAGAACGCGTTGGATAAATCGTACGAGAAGGTCAATGACCAGGAAATCAAATTCAACAACGATGCCGCACATCAAACCTACAATGTGGCCATCGCAAAAGCCGACGGCAACCGCAAAGTAGCCCTCGCGACTTGCGAATCGCAGAGCGGCTCTGCGCAAAAGGCGTGCAAGGATCAGGCGGAAGCCGACTATCAGGCGGCGCGCGCGGATGCGAAAGCCAGCGCCGAGGCGGCGGTGGAGCAGAAGTAACCCATTGCGGGTACAGCTCCCCTCGAACACTACCCGTTACGTGCGGTAGGCTTTTCGAGTCGCTTGCCTCGTTTTGACCGGAGTGTCAGCTAACTCAGCTTTTAGACTCAACGGACCACGGCCCGGCCGTGAGCGGATAGCGGTCGTATCATCCTGATTGCCGCGCGTTGTCG
Source organism: uncultured Gammaproteobacteria bacterium (assembly GCA_963766915.1). Lineage (GTDB taxonomy): Bacteria > Pseudomonadota > Gammaproteobacteria > Steroidobacterales > Steroidobacteraceae > Bog-1198. The sequence continues at coordinate 30,857 of CAVYCL010000018.1, read as the reverse complement.
GTCGTTCAAATTCTCGGTCCGAGCCGTCCTGCATCAATCGCGGCCCTGTTCCTTGTTCCGACAGCGCATCTCCGGGATTTCGCAGGTGGCATACGCTTAGCGACAAGCACCCACAACCGATGCAGCTATCGAGCTGCCCGCGAAGCTTCTGCAATAATTCGATCCTCCGATCCAACTCCTTTCGCCATTCCGCCGACAGTCGTTTCCAGTCTCTGGCGGTCGGCGTGCGCCCGTTGGGCAGCGAATCGATCGCCCGCTTGATCATGGACAATGGCAGCCCCAGGCGCTGGGCAACCTTTATGATCGCAACCCGGCGGAGAACGTCTCGACCATAGCGGCGCTGATTTCCGCCGCTGCGCCAGCTCTTGACCAGCCCCTTCGCCTCATAGAAGTGGACGGTCGATACCGCAACGCCGCTGCGGTCGGCCACCTGCCCGGCCGTCAGTGGGCGATCGAGCACCTTCGCAGCAGTTCTCACCATACAAGCATCCTCTTGACCTCAAGTGCAGTTGAGGTTTTACGATGCTCATCATCTGGGATCAAGTCGGTCCTGCATCGGGATGCAAGGGATGTCGAAAAAGCTAGCGAGGCCGTATGACGGGAAGCTCTGAGCGCGCATTGGCCGCAGCGGATCGCAAATCATGCTCAGTACGATAGCGTTGTTTTCCAGTTCCCGCCGGTGCGGGAATACGGGCCAACTAATTGATCGCATTGCGCTCGATCTAAATATCGAAGTCGTCGATCTCGGTAGTCGGCGCATTTCCGCTTATGACTACCAGCACCTTAACCGACACGATGATTTCGAACCTCTCATGACGCATGTGTTGGAGCACGATCAGATCATCTTTGCCACGCCGGTCTATTGGTACTCGGTGAGCCCGATGATGAAAGTTTTCCTCGATCGGATTTCGGATTTTCTCGAGTTGCCGGACCTGCTGTCAGAGGGACGCCGGCTGCGGGGGAAGAATGCGTACATCGTGTGCACATCGATCAGCGAGCAGCCATCCACCGCATTCTTGGACGCCTTCCGTGATACGTTCGATTATCTCGGCATGCGCTTTGGTGGCGTGGCACACGTGAATTGTCAGGATGGATATGTACCCGGAACGCACGAGCAGCATGCGGTCAAAATGGCAGCACTGGTGAGGGCCGCGGTGCAGGCTCACCGGCCGCCTCGAGTCTCAGATACCGGGCCGTGACTGCCGAGGCGACGCCGCAAACATGCCGGTGACCGCCGACAGGAAGCGGAGCCCCTACGGACAGTCGCGAACTTAAGCCGCGATGCGTTGCTGCTTGCGACCGCGCAGCACGATCAAGCCGCCAACCAGCATCGCCAAACCACCGGCGGCAGAGGCGGGATCGATCTCGGGGGCCTTGGCCGCGCTTTCGATCACGACGTCAGCTAGCTGCTTGGCACCATTGCCGCCGCCAACTACCACCGGAGTCCCAGTCCCAGACCAGTCCCCGAAGATTGGACTCGTGGCGGGCGCCGTCGTGCGAGTGAACGTCCAGTCGTACACGTCGCCGTCGAGACTCGTAGCGACTCCGGTTATCGTATTGCCCGATAGGGTGCCCGCAAATAGATTCGGATCCCCGGCGACGCCTAGGTCAACCATCCCACTCGAGGACAGCGATCCAAAGAGGGGGACGGCTCCGCCGGTTCCACAATTTGGCCCGTAGCCCACACAGGTGACATCAAGTGTTCCCAAAAAATCAACGGGCGCATAGCTGGGCGTAGCGTTTGCGGCAATTGGTCCCGCGAGCAGACCCGCCGTAATCAATCCGAAGATGATTCCCTCCATTGAGCTTCTCCTTGCTCTTTTATCTACACGGCTGAATTATTGGTTCATATACAGCCTATATCGCAATTGTGGTCCGTTCAAATCGCCTTGCAATTTTACATATTCGGCGGTGCGCTTAAAGCGCAAGGACCAGCCTTGTCCCCGCCTCCATTGCGAAGCGCGTTGCTTGCTCTGATGCTGCTGATCGATGCGCGGCGCCGGGCACGGGTGGTGGGCGGCGACTTGGTGCTTTTGAAGAGCTGGAAGCGGTCATCAAGGAGGCGTCATTGGCCATCGAGGACATCCCTCGGGAGGCCCTCTTTCTCGCGGGCAAGGCGTTTCTACGATACCGCGGCGGCCGTGGAACCCAACGCAGCGTATTGCCAGATTTCTACATCGGCGCGCACGCCGCGGTCATGCAATGGACCGTGCTGACGCGCGACGTAGGTCGCTACCGCACCTATTTCCCGACTGTGTCCCTGATCGCGCCATGATCAGCTTGCCCAATCCACCGCCACCCTCGACACCCTAATGCGTGGCCCCAGAAGAGCGGTCATTGACCGGGCGCTGCGGCGAGCCATAAAGGGAGCCTGCGAGGCCGGCTTCGCCGAGGTGGAGGAACTGTTGGTTCGCGGGGAAGGCGGGATCGAACGAATCCGGCGCGAGTGGCGTTGGCCCGTAGCGGGCCATCAGGTACTCCATAATCCCAATCGACTGAACCGTTGTAACGTCGCCATCCCGGATTGCAGGGATGGACCCGGCAGGATGGACGGCCAGAAACTCAACATCCATCTCAACGCCGGCCAGTAAGGGGGTCGCTACTATGAAACGGCTGATAATTGCTGGGGTCGCCTGTTGCGCATTCGCTTCCCCGCTATATGCAGATCTGAAACCGGGTGCAGTGGCGCCGGATTTCACGACGCAGGCATCGCTGGCGGGAACGCCGTTTACCTTTTCACTGGCGACTGCGCTCAAATCGGGTCCGGTCGTGCTGTATTTTTATCCCGCGGCGTTTACTCGTGGCTGCACGGTCGAAGCTCATGATTTCGCGGAGGCGACTGATAAGTTCAAGTCGCTCGGTGCCACGGTGATTGGTGTATCACATGACTCCATCGATACGCTGAATAAATTCTCAACGAGCGAGTGCCGTAATAAATTCGCGGTCGCCTCTGACGCGGACTTGAGGATATCAAGGGCCTACGATGCCAAAATCTTCTTGGTCCCGTACTCTAGTCGCACGTCGTACGTGATTGCGCCGACCGGCAAGATTATCTACGTGTACACCGCGTTGGATCCAGACAAGCACGTGGAATACACCATGGCGGCAGTCGTTAAGTGGCAGGCGGATCATAAGAACGGATCTTGATTGGGGTGCCGGAGGGAGGCGACCCTTCGATGCGCGTACTGAAGTGATCTTGCCTTTAGTTTGCTCTGTTCGCTGCATCCATGCCGACTTGTCTCCGTAATTGAATCGCGCAGGGTCGCCTGTGCATTTCCTGCGCAGCGCCGCCACGGCGCTCATTATCTTGTTTAGTGCAACCGGTGGAGGCTGACTGCTGCCGGCGGGGTAACAGACACTCAGTAAGTAGTGTTTCATCAGGAAGTACTGCTTCATGGTCAGAGCCGGTCATACGCACAGGACTGCGTGTGAATGCACAGCCAGCGCTAGCCAACGTCCACCCACGCCCCGCCCGATGCGAGTTAGAAATCAAGTTGACTGGCATTGGCCGGCGATGGCAGGAAGTGGAGCGGGCGATGGGAATCGAACCCAAGCGCGACCACACCGGTTCTTTACTTCTGCGCTCCACGAGCGGCTGCATGTGATTGACGTGTGATCCGCGATTATGTCGCGCGCCGGCCAGCCCATTTGGCATTGTCGCTGCGCGGGAGCCACTCGCAAGCTAGACGGTATATGGGGCAACGTAAGGATGCGTCGGTCGCGATTCGGGCACGACTCTGGGCCGAGGCCAGTTGACGCGCTCTGCGGCCCCTTACGCCGCGGCCTGGCGTTCCACTTCCCATCCCTTGCATGCCAGCAGGACGGTGCGCGGCACCTCGTGCTCGCCGCTCGCGTAATACGCGACTTGTCGGCGTGAGAGCCCGAGCGCTTCGGCCGCATCCGTCAAACTCAAACTATGCTTCCAGCGCCATCGAATGAACTCGACCGCATCGGTCCGCCCATTCTGCTCAAGCGCCATTTCAAGTAGCCGCGAGGCGCCCATGTCGATTTCTCCAGGCCACACGACACTATGACCACCCTCGCCGACACCAGCGAGCGCGAACGCCGTGGTATCCCGCAATGCACGCATACCTTTGAGGCGAAAAACGGGCTCACGAAGGTCGACGACAAGCGCCTTATCGTTAGTCCACCGCAAGCGCAGCGTGTAGTCACCTTTGTACTTGACGTCCGCGATGCGGATAGCGTTACGTTCGTTCATGATTCCACCTCAGAATACTGTTGCCACCGCGCCCACAACTCCGGCCGGTTGAGAGCTGCCCAAGCAAGCGCCTCCTCGGTGTCACGCTGATCAGCCTCACCTGCCCAACGCGCAAGGGTCTCAATCAAGAACACGGCCGCTTCGTCGGTTCGCGTGATCACGTGGAAGTGTGGCGGCGGATGGTCACCGAAGTACATCTCGATTCGACAACGATTGAATCGCCTGACCGTAGGCATGGTAGTGCAGAATGTGCACTAGTGCAACTTGTGCACTATCTAATAAAGACAGAGTAGACGGCTGCCGAGATCAATTGAATCACCGATCATGACCCGTTGACGGGTACGACCGTCGCAGCGAGTTGTCCGATGCGGATGCGTGGCTACTGGTAATGAGCGCTCTCCGGTCAATCCGAAGTTGGGCGGTTAGTGGTAAGGAGAGTCGCGGCGACTCCGGCGGACCAGTCGAGGAATCGAACTCCCTTTTCGAGTTCCAGCGCTATTCCGGTTTCCGAATCTGTCACGTGTGCAGCGCGCATGTCTTCACTTGACAACCCAGTCCATCGACCCCGGTATGCGCGTACTCCAAAGACATGTTTGACTGGCAGCAATCGAAGGCCGACTGGCATCGTCACGAGCACTTTCTCGGCTTGGAACTGGCGAACGACGACGCCTCATGGGTTCTCGCAAGAACCCGACGCTCAATCCACCCTGTCCCGTCGATCGACAAACCGCCTAATCCCATTGGTAGCCCGCTTCCAGCTGATGTCGAACGGCGAGAATCAGAACGATATTTTCGCCTGGGAGCCAGCGATATTTGGCGACGTAGCCGAACTTGCCGCGAGACAGGATCAACTCCCGGCGCCCGTCCTCGGCTTCGCGGCCCAGTAACGGATGGTCGGCGAGCAACTCGAAGGCTCGCCTGACGCTAAGCACCCGCTCACGTGCGAGCTTCGGATTGTGTTCTGCGAGAAAATCGAAAAGCCGTTCGAGATCGGCGAGCGCACGAGTCGTTACTTCGACGCGCGCCATGCTCGCTCTCGTGGGCGTCGAGCAGATTTCCCTGCCACACGGGCCTCGAGGTAGTCGAAAGTGGCCCCCAGCGGAACGGCTTTGCCGCTCTCCACCGTTTCTTTTTCTGACACCGCCGCATCTGCCGCAAACCGCTCGCGAAGCTCGGCACGGTCGGCCTCTTGGCTCAATACGTCAACCATGAAGGCATGCGGAGTCTTATTCGCCGCGCCGGCAAGTCGCTCGATCCGCCGCTTCAGCGCTTCAGGAAGCTTAAGACTCGTCGCGGCCATTGATCGCATCCTTTAGGATTATGGGTAGTCAGAAAGTACTACCTGAGCGAATCGAAGTCAATGAATCTTGCCCAATGTGAGGTCGCCGCTGCGGGCGTGGCTTTACCGTAGCGCCAACACCAGTTGGCTATCTGGACTGGGAGGGCAGCGCCACCGAATGCTTAAGCCGTGTTACCACATTGGCACTGCTCTACCCAATCTTGATTCCGGCCGGTCCCACTGCAAGCGAGCGGTCCCGATGACAAGAGGGGATCGGAGCCTGCGTGCCATTCCAAAGTCGGTGGCCTCATTGGTATCTGGAGAATGGAGCGGGCGATGGGAATCGAAAATACCGCTGGTGCGCACCAGCCTTTTGGAATCATGACGTTGTAAGCGCGACCGGAGCCGCGTGCGATTTTTTGTGTGAAAAACGGTGCCATATGAGCCAACGCCAGCCAATGCGACCATTGGGGACGAACACCGATTAGATAGCGTCGAGAGAGCGAACGGTGCTCGATTAATACCATCACGCATCATCAGCATCTGCCGACGCAGCTCCAGACGCACCTCCGTACTCGCGCTTCGCTGATCAGCTTTTTTTGATGTGCCGCATCGTCACACCAGGACCGCACGGTGCCTACTACTTATGCGCACTCCCCGGACGATGAATCGGTGCGTGAAACCCCGGCAACAATAAGTCTCTGATCGGGCCCAGCTGCGGTCAGTGGAAAAGGAGGAACGCCTTCCAGAAAGGCGGCTTCCACATCACTGCCGATGCAATCGTACTGACACCGAATGCGAGGCATGCTAGTCTGAACAGATCGTCTTACGTAATCTTGATCGATCGGAGATTTGTATGAGTACCATAACTGTATCCTCAAAGTACCAGATCGTCATTCCGTCGAAGATTCGTGAAGCGCTCGGGATCAAGCCGGGCGAGAAGCTGCATGCCATTGAGTATCGGGGGCGGATCGAATTGGTACCGGTGCGACCGACCAAATCTGCGCGCGGATCACTCAAGGGAATTGACACCGACGTCCCGAGGGAATCTGATCGGGTATGAACGTCGTCGATTCCTCAGCTTGGTTAGAGTACTTCTCCGACGGCCCTAACGCTTCAGCATTCGCAAAGCCAATCGAATCGACGCGGTCACTTCTCGTCCCGTCCTTGTCATTGTTTGAGGTGTTCAAGCGGGTTACCCTGCAGCGCAGTGAGGACGACGCGTTGCGAGCCGTCGCCGTTATGGAACAAGGGAGCGTCGTAGATCTCGACCGGGCGACGGCCATAGAAGCCGCGCGGCTTTCGATCCTGCACGGGATAGCGATGGCGGACAGCGTAATGCTCGCGACCGCGCAGCGCCATCGCGCGACGCTTTGGACGCAGGATTCGGACTTCGACAGTTTGCCGGGAGTCAAGTACTACGCCAAGCGTTAGAGTTTTCTGCGGGGCGTGCTATCGGCCAAAAACGGTACTTCGTCACATAAGAATGCACGCCGCGAAGCGGTCGTCCCGGTAGAGCGGTAGGCTAGCAGAAACCTTTTTCACCGGCGACGTGCGATGTGGATAACCCAGCACACGGAGCACAAGGACGCCAAATGGGCGAGCTAGCAACCCGACGATGGCCGTTTCGATTGGCTGCGGTGTCTGCGATCTTTTTAGTTGGAGGCCTCAGTACCCTCTTTGTCGCTGTGGCGACTTTAACAAGCCAAGGCCGCGATCGCACATTGAATTGGCAATACACGACTCTCAAGGCGATCACTTTCTTGGCGGCAATCCTTGCTCTCACGGCTCTCTGGGCGTGTGTACGTTCTTTAGCTCGACATCCTGCTGCCCGCACTTATTTTAACCATTGTCTCGTTGGCCTATCTGGGCTTTCGTTGATTCTCGTCGTTGCCGTGGCGAGTAATTGGACTTTCATGGAAAGCGCATTATTCATTTTCGAGAATAATGGCGGCTGGGCTGCACTCGGGTCTCATCCAACTGGTACGGAAATCGTAGGCAATATAACCTCCCCAAATGGAATAGTTCAGTCGTACCCCTACGTAGACAACGGCATCAATAGTCGCAATGCCTCGGTAACGGCGGCGAATGGTTGCTTCTTCCTCAGTGGTCCATTACCAAGGGCTACAAACTTTGGCGTCCTTGCTACTGGATTTCAGACGCTGAACGCTCCGATAGGAAATGGTTTCTACCGAGCTTTGATTAATCTCAGTCCGCAAGGCGCGTCTGAACCTAGCAAGGTGACATACGATCAAATCTCGATGCTCAAGCTTATTAGAGAACGCAATTCCTGTATCGGCGAACTCCATCTTGGCCGGTGATGCAGGCCACTACTCCGAAGCAGGCATTGACGATAGGCGGCAAGGGGTCGACACGGGCCTTCGAGCCTCGGGATATGGACGACAGGCCCCTGGCGGCCAAAAGCGGAAATTCGTCGGGTATCGTCAGATTTCCACTAAGCGGCCATTCGTCCCAATGTATTCTCCGCGGAAATGATGGAACGAATGGCCTTCAATCGGTGGATCCCTAGCTTAAAGAGCGTTGCCCTTGGCGTTTCGGCGTGCTTGATCTTGGTAACGGCATTTCAGTGGTCGCTGGTCGATTTGTTGACGGAATTCATAATGGTGCCATTCCAAGGCATCGTGTGGCTGATTTTCGTTGTGGTCGCCGCTTGGTCTCTGTTGCATTTCACGCTGCACGCAAAGATTAGTCGCAGCTGGATCCCTGCCATTACTTGCGCGGTTACCCTTGGCGTCGTGACGTTGGTGCCATTCACAAGTCTATGGATTCGGGTTAATTTCGCGTCCAGGAAAGCGGAGCGTGAACGCATCGTCCACGAGGTGTCAGAAGGCACGTTAACGCCAAATAGAGTTTTTCCAAACGGCGTCGGTATGATCAGCCTTCCCAGTCAGATACCGAATGTGTCCGCCGGGGGCAACGAAATTGAAACTGCAAAACGCGACGGGAGGACGTACGTCTTTTTCTATACCTATCGAGGGATTCTGAGCAACTATGCGGGGTTTCTTTACGTGCCAATTGGCGGCGATCCGAGTGCGTTTGAAAATGAAGATCCTCTGCCAATATTCACGAAGTACGACGAACACTGGTTCTTCGTATCTCATAGCAGCCAGGCTTTATGAAAACGTCCGCTCTCTTGAATCTGAGCGTTTTTTTTGGAAAAGGGCGAGAGTCCGAAGTGGGTCGAAAGTGTGAGTTCGCGGGTGATGCTGGTTCGCAGCCTGCGGTAAGCTATCGCATTGCGATTTTCAACCATTAGAGGACATTGATGGGCCTCGCATTCCCCGTTGCGCTTCTCTTAACGGCCGTTGCATGGTTGCTTGTCTCGTGCGGAATCGTCGTTTCTTGGCTGCGCACCGCCAAATCTCGGTATTGGCGCATACTCCTAGTAGTCACCGTGACCCTGTCCGCGCCTCCCTTTGTCCTGGCTTCCTTCGGCATCTTTGATTCGGACAATCCTCGAATTCCCGCTGCTCTGCTTGTGGCCTCGGTAGTGGGACCGCTGGTCGCATGGTACGAATTGAAAAGAGCGATATCGCGGGTCTGATGCCGCAAAGCCGACGCTGACCAACGACTCCTTGGGGTCGAGACTGCGCGTTGCGCCGTGGAACTCGACCCTGCAATAGACGACAGGTCCACTCTAAGGGAGAATTCGGGACGCGCCTTCGTCGAAGTCCTCACGGCAGAGACAGCAGAATGCCATCACCTTTCGCCGCAGCCCAATTAATAGGCTCAAATCATGAATTCAAGCGCGCCATTCTATAATCGACACCCCTGGAACCGATGGGTTGGCATGGTATTGATAACCTCTATTGTGGTCTTGATTGCTGGCGCCACCACGCCTTGGATACTGCTGATTCCGTGCCTCATCTGGTTCTACCGCAATACTCGCCAGGACTTTACTCGTACCGGGTGTCTACAACAATGTGGATACTTCTCGGGATCAAAATATCTGAAGTATTGGATTTACGAGGAACGCCGCGGGTACAAGGATGTCGCTCTCCTGTTGCCGCTCGAGAATACCGAGCCCGGGCACTGGGAACTCTATATTCCAAATGACGATCTCTGGAGGCAAACTGTTCCGAGTTGGGCCGCGGATCGCCGACCGGAAATTGCGTCGCGAATCGCCGAGGGATGGAAGGCAAAAGATATTCATATTCCAGCGGACGCAGCAGACGCACAGCAATCTCAGTTCGACCAATCACGGATCTGATGCCGCAAAGCCGACGGTCATGAAGGTCCGCAGTGGGTCGAACCCGGTCATACGGACAAGACTGCGTGTGAAACCACAGCCAATGCCAGCGAACGTCCGCCAACTTATTGCTCGGCACTGCAAGCGGCAAATCATTGGCTCGCATTGGCCAGCGATGGCTGGAAGTGGAGCGGGCGATGGGAATCGAACCCACGGCTCAAGCTTGGGAAGCTTGGGTATTACCATTATACGACGCCCGCTTAAGGCCGATCATAACGCGCTCTCCTCGGCGCGCCAACTTCGGTCCGGGGCCCGCTTTTCAGCTCGGCAGAGGGGGCGACTCGCCGGTGGCCTCGATCTCGACCAAGAGGTCCTCCCGGCAAACGTCCGCCTGCAGGAACACGATCGAGGTCGAGGGGCGCAGGCGGGGCGCGAGCGCGCCCCGGATCGCGTCGAGATCCGCGGGCCGGCGTACGTAGACCTTGAGCTTCAGCCCGTCGAGGGCGTAGCGCGAACTGCCCACGACCCGATTTGCCTCCTCGAGCAGGGCATCGATGTTGGCAAGCGTCTCCCGCGTCTGCGCAATCACATCGCCCGGATGGATGGTCTCGTGGCCGACGATGCTCGCCGTGCCGGAGACGAACAGGTTCGTGCCCCCCGATTCGGCCAGCACGCACGCTCTGGAGAAGCTGGGGCTGTGGATCCCGAACTTCTTGGGATAGTGATAAGCGCTCGTCTGACGCGGATTTTCGATCATCTTCGGCGGCTCGCGTGTCGCCAGGAAGTAGATCGATATCGGGCTGCCGGCGGGCGATCCGAGCGCGCTCGCGGCGGGCACCCCCACGGCGGTCGGACGTCCCGAGGCGCGAAAAGCGGTCTGCCGCGCGGAATTGAAATGCCGATAGCGCTCATCGCCGTCGGCTTCGCGGTTGATCTCGGGGAGATAATTCCACACGCGAAGGAGGTGTTGATGCTCATTTCTTTCGAGCACCTCGAAGATGCGCGTGTAGGCGGCAATGGTCGCCTGCGAAAGAGCCGCCGAGCCGCCGAACGCGCCCTCTTCGATGGTCACCGAGCCGAACAGCACATCCTCGCAGAAGCGATAGTGCACGCGCTCGTGCGGGTGCGCCTCGGCTGCCGTGCCGTTCGCGAGCTCGAGATGCGCATCGCCCGCAACCCGCCAGACCTCGCAAAGATCGTCCGCCGCGGCAAGCGACGGCGTCATGCTGGCCGTGACGGGCACCCGCGGAGCCTCGATGTGCGGGGGCTTGGTGAAGCCGACGACGCCGAGGACGTTGCGCCACCAGGCGGCCGGCCGCGCCGCGATCTGGTTCATCGGCAGATAGTCGAGCTCCAGGGTGTTCATGTGCCGAAGTTTATCCTGCCGCCTTCGCGGCCGGTAGGCTGCGGCCTCGGGATTCACCCGAGGCCGCAGCCCCGCTCAATAGGCGATGTAGGGACCGGTACCGGCCGAGGTCGTGGCTCCGTAGATCGCGACCGCAACCCGCCGGCCGAAGAAAAACGGCAAGCCCCAATCGAAGCTGTCAGTCATCGGATTGGTGCCGGCGAGGCCGGGGTAGACGAAATCCGCATCGCTGATCTGCTCGGCACTCGCCACCACGAAATCCACGGTGCTGGTCCCGCTCGCGAGCTGCATCTCGCCGGTCAGGCTGGTGGTACTCGAAGGACAATAAAAATCGGTGAAGCCCGAGTTCGTGCACGTGGTCAGGCTCGAGTCCGGAAAATAATAGCCATTCGAGCCCGAGTCGATGAAGCTCATCGGCATGGACGTGCCGTTGAAAACCGAGGTTATAAAACCGTAGTTCGATCCGCTGGTCGCGATCGGCACGACCGTCTCGGTGCCGGATGCATTGTTCGATTGCGTGTCGATGCCGAAGATCAAGGAGCCCGTGAGCGTGGTGGTGCCGGCATTCGCCGCACTGGGCAGCGTGATGATGACGCCGTTGTTGTCGGTCGCGAACAGGGTGACCGGATTCGGGACCTGACTCGCCACGGGCACGGTGGTGCCCGTGCAATTGGACTCGGTGCTGCACGCGTAATACTCGATGGTGGGCTCGGTCACATTCTGGGCGCAGTAGTCGCCGCAATCGCTCGGGAAGGGCCCGACGCCGATGATGCCGTTGGCGCCGAAGGCTGCGACCGTGTCCTCCGCTGGGCCGGTATCCGAGCAATTCGCCGGCACTGTGGGATAGCGCGAGTCACCGATGATTTGCACCGGAACCGAGCTCGCGCTCTCGCCGGAGATCGACACGTCGGCGAGCGTCACGGGCCCCCAGCTATAGCCATCGACGAACGAGGTGCATTCGACCAGCGCGCTGCCGTTGGCGAGCGTCAGCACGGGAAAGGTGAGAGTCAACACGGGCGCGAGAATGCGCAGGCCATAGGAGCCCGTATCGACCTGGATGTTGTCGATGGTCTGGCAGTTCGAGGTACCCGGCAGACACACCTTCACCGTCGTGTAGAGGACGTTGACGCTGTTGTTGCTGGGGCCACCCGATACGGTGGCGCTCACCACGTTGTTCCCCGACGCGCCCCCGCCCGAGGAGCCCATGCTGTCGCCGCCGCCGCCGCAAGAGGCCAACCCGGCGCAAAGCACCAACCCTAGGCAGCCGCGGAGCGCAATTCGAAAATGACGAGTCACTGCAGATCTCCCGCCGTGACGCCGCTGGGCAGCGCCTGGGGTAGGTAGGCGCGGCCGCTGTAAGCCCGCATATGGCCGCCGATCTGCACCACGAGATTGCTCTCGCGCACCTGCATATGATTTCGATCCTGGCGACCGGCGGGCGCCGCCGCCACGTATTGGTCGAAATAGCTCCCGAGCGTCTGCCGCAAGTTGGGCGAGAACGGACCCTGCCAGGTCACGGCGAACACCTTGCCGTCGAGACCCGCGTATTCGCGGATCACGGTGCCCGACGCCTGTTGAATCTCGTGGACGCGATAGCTGCCGCGCATCGTTTCCTTGATGGATGCCTTGGCAAGCTGCGGCTCGGCCGCTATGGAAGATTCCGCCTCGCCCAATGTTGCGGATGCGACACACGACCACAGCGTGCCCATCAACGCGGCGCCCGCCAGCCAGACGCATTTTTGTCCCCTATAAGTCATTCGAACCTCATCTGTGTCGCGAATCAGCAGCTTTGGAGAGATTATGTTCCGTTTGGTTCACCCAATACCGATTGCGCTCGCACAAGAGCGAGGAAATCTTCAAACTGTGCGCTGGTTCACTGCGTCGAGTCGCTGCCGCGTCCCTCCGTTGCGGGGTGCCCGAGGCCCGAACCCGCCGGCCGCGGCGCTCGACCTTGATACTTCTTTGCTCGATCGCACGCCACGCGCGGCGTGATTTGCGCGGTTGATGGTCCTAGAATCGCCGAGCCCCGGATGGGCAAAAGGTAGCTTCGTGAGAAAAATGGTCAAGTTGGGAGGGTTCGCGCTGGCTGTCGGGCTCGCGGCCTCCGCCTGCCACGTCGGCGGCGGCTATACCGTGGGCGGGACGATCACGGGCCTGAGTGGGAAAGGTTTGGTGCTGCTGCTGAACGGCGGCAACAGCGTCGGATTTTCCTCGAGCGGCACGTTCACGTTCTCCTCCGGCATCGACCAGGGCGGCGCTTATTCGGTGACGGTCGGGACTCAGCCGAGCGGCCAAACGTGCTCGGTGCACAACGGCTCGGGCACCATCGGGACCGCGGACATCTCGAACGTCATCGTGAACTGCAGTCTTCCCGGCAAGTTTGCCTACGTGGCGAACGAGTCCTCGAATACCATTTCCGCGTACGCCATCAATGCGTCGACGGGCGCCCTGGTGCAGATCGCCGGTTCGCCGTTCGCCTCCACCGGCACGGGTCCGATCGCGGTCGCGGTGGATCCCAACGGCGCGTATCTCTACGCCGCGAACAGCGCCTCGAACACCGTGTCCGTATACGCGATCGATTCCTCCACGGGCGCTCTATCCCCCGCCGGACAACCGGTCAGCTCGGGGAATGGTCCGTTCGCGCTGCTGGTCGACCCATCCAATCAGTTCCTGTTCGTGATCAACAAGGCCGACAATGACGTCGCGGTGTTCGAGACCGGCAGCGGCGGCTCGCTCACCTCCATCGGCGGCTCGCCGTTCTCGGTGGGCAGCGAGCCCACCTCGCTCGCGACCGACCCGGGCGGCAACTTTCTCTACGTGACCGACTACATGCAGAACGCCGTCGCGGTCCTCTCGATCGAGCCGGGCGGCGGCGCACTGGCGGCGATCGGCGGCTCGCCCTTCGCGGCGGGCAGCGGGACGCTGTCGGTCACGGTCGACCCGGCCGGCACGTTCGTGTACGCCGCCAACGAGACCGGGCATTCGGTCTCCATGTACTCGCTCAACGACTCGACCGGTGCCTTGGCCGCTCTGTCGGGCTCTCCGCTCGCACTCGGCAGCCAAGCCGAGTCGGTGGCCGTCGATCCCGCAGGCAAATTCCTGCTCGTCTCGACTTCCGGCAACCAGCTGTTGAGCTATTCGATCACGCCCGCGAGCGGCGCGCTCACCGCCGTCTCGACGGTCGGCACCGGCACATTCCCGCTCAGCGTGGTCACCAATCCTCAGGGCACGTTCGCCTTCGTCGCGAACGAGGATTCAGCCGATATCTCGGTATACGCCATCAACGCCACCACGGGCGCTCTTGCGCAAGTGGCCGGATCGCCCTTTGCGGCGGGCGATGCCCCGCGGTCGATCGCGATCGACTGAGCCTCGACCGCGAGCGGTCCCGAACGGCTAGACTGCCGAGGTGAACACGCCGTCGCCGGGAATCGCCGCCACGCCGAGCCGCTTCGGCCTGGTGCCGCGGCTCGCGATGATCGGCATGGTGGCCTCTGCCGAGATTCTCCTCGGCTCCTACCTCGTCCAGGCCATTCCGCTCGACTCGCTGCACGGCGCGCCCGAGGCGCTGCGCCGCGTGCAGCACTGGCTGTTTCGCTTCATCATCGCCTACGCGGTGTCGCTCGCGCTGCTGGCCTCGCTTCGCGGTGCGCGCCTCGCCTCCGCACTCGACACTGCGGATCAAGCGGCAGTGCGCCCGCGCTGGGCGCTCGTGCACGTGTTGCTGATCGTGCCTTTCCTGTACCTGTCGGCGACGCTCTACACCCCCTATGTGCCGTTTGCCGCCATGGCGGTGGCGTGGCATTTGATCGCGGTTGCCGCGACGCTGGCACTGTTCGCCACGTTCGCGCCCGCCGCCGTATGGGTCAGTGTGCTGCGCAAGACCGGCGGACTGCCGATGTTCGCCATCGTCCCCGCTGCGGCTGCCGTCGCAGCAATCAAGCTCAGCCAGATGTTGTGGGTGCCCGCGGCGGAGATCACATTCCGCCTCGTGAACTTGATGCTGAAGCCCGTGCTGCCAGGGCTCGAGAGTGATTCCGCCGCGCGGGTCCTCGGCACCAGCCGCTTCGCGGTGCAAATTGCGGAGCAGTGCTCGGGCCTCGAGGGCGTGGGCTTGATGCTTGCCTTCTGCGCGGCGTGGCTCTGGTTCTTCCGCAGGGAGTACCACTTTCCGCGGGCGCTGGTGGTGATCCCCATCGGGGTGCTCGCGGTGTTCTTGCTGAACGCGCTGCGCATCGCCGCGCTCGTGATCATCGGCAATGCCGGCTACGAACGCGTGGCAGTCGTCGGCTTTCATTCGCAGGCCGGCTGGATCGCGTTCAATCTCGCCGCGTTCGGCATCGCCGTGCTCGCGCACACCAATCCGTGGCTGAGTCGCGAGGCGGCCGCGCGCCGCGCGCTGACCGCCGGGGCCGCGGGGGCGGCGGTGCGCGTTGCGGGCCGCCCGCGCGCTGTCGACAGCAATCCCACCGCCGCCTACTTGATGCCGCTGCTCGCAATCCTCGCGGCGGGCATGATCGCGCGCTCGCTCTCGAGCGATTTCGAGTCGTGGTATCCGTTGCGCCTTGCCGCCGCGCTCGCCGTGCTTTGGGTCTACCGACGCGCGTACGCGGGCATGGACTTCAGGTTCTCTTGGCGCGGCCCGGTGACGGGAGTGCTGGTGTTTGCCCTATGGACGGCAAGCGCCGCCTGGCTGAGCACCCCTACGGGCGAACCCACCGCCCTGTCGGCACTGTCGCCCGGCCTGCGCGATGCGTGGATCGGCTGCCGGCTGCTCGCCGCCGTGCTCACCGTGCCTCTCGCCGAAGAGCTCGCGTACCGGGGCTACCTGCTGCGCCGGCTCACCACGGCAGAGTTCGAGTCCGCGCCGTTCTCGGCGGCCCGCTGGCCCGCGCTCGCGTTGAGCGCTCTCGCGTTCGGCGTGGTTCACGGCCGCTTCTGGATCGCCGGTACCATCGCCGGGCTCGCCTACGGCGCACTCGCGATCCGCACGAACAAACTGGGAGAATCGATCATCGCTCACGCCACCACCAATGCATTGATCGCGGCGCAGGTCCTGCTGTTCCGCCACTGGTGGCTGTGGTGAGCGGCCACCAAGGAGTCACATGAGCATCAGCAAGGTCACGGCGGGAGTCAACCTGCCGCACGAGTTCAACGTCATCATCGAAATCCCGATGAATGCCGATCCCATCAAGTACGAGGTCGACGAGGAGTCGGGCGCACTGTTCGTGGATCGTTTCATGACGACTGCGATGCGCTACCCGGCGAACTACGGCTACGTGCCGCGGACCCTCGCCGCGGACAACGATCCGGTCGATGTGCTGGTGCACACGCCGTTTCCCCTGCATCCGGGGGTGGTGGTGCGCTGCCGCCCGCTCGGCGTGCTGCGCATGGAAGACGAGGCCGGGGGCGATGCCAAGGTATTGGCGGTGCCCGCGGACGACATTTGCCCGCTATTTGCCTACTGGAAATCGATCGCGGACGTGCCCGAGGTGCGTCTTTCGCAAATTCGACATTTCTTCGAGCACTATAAAGACCTCGAGCCAGGCAAGTGGGTCCGGGTCATCGGCTGGTCGGATGTCGCAGCCGCGCACGAGGAAATCTCGAGCGGCGCGCAGCGCTATGCGACATCGCGGCCGGCCGCGCCCTGAGCGGGAGCGCGGACACGGCCGCTGTCGACTCAGCCACGTTTGCTGTTGCTGAGGTAGATCGCCGCAAGCCGCGGATTGTGCGTCTTCTCGACGGCGCTCTCGATCGCGTGCTGGCGGCACGCATAAGCGGCGTGGCTGACGATGAGCGAGTCGCCGTAGCTCGGGCAGACCTTGACGGCGGCACTTTCGATGCGCGAATAGAGCTTGCGTGCGCCGGCCTCAGTGTTGAGCGCCGCCGGATCGTACTTCAGCGCGATGCTGGGCGCGTCCGACTCGGGTGTGCCGGCGCTGGCCGCGCCGGCGGCGGCGACGGCACCGATGCCGCACATCAGCATTGCGAGAGTGATCTTGATGTTCATGTAAGTCTCCTTGCGGGTTCGTTTGATCGACGGGTCTATGAAACGCCCTCCCGGGGACCTGCGTCTGCGGCAGGGGGTCGAGGTCGTCCCGCAAATTCACGGATTCGTCCCTGAAACGACCCTTGGGGGCTCGCGGCGAAGGGTTTTTGCGCTAGTCTGCGCTCCATGAGATGGCCCGCCTGGCACCGCTATATCGGCGCTCTACAGGGGCATTACGCCTCCTCGCTGAGCCGCCGCCAGTTCTTCACGATCGTGGGTCTATTCTGGGCCTACGTCACACTGTCGAACGTGCTCTGGGCGTACGGGATGCGCACCGGCATTGCGAAGGTCACCAACCAGCCGCTGTTCTCTCCTTGGGATGCACGGGTGCTGCAGCATGTGTATCTCTTGCCGCTCATCTTCGTGTCCTATTGGGCGTCGATGCGCATTCAGTGGCGACCGCTGCTCGTGGCGCTGCCGTTGCAGGTCATCCTGGCCCTCTCGTTCGCCGCCCTCGCCTATCCGGCGCTGATCCTCGGGGAATACACCGTCGCCGATCACATGTGGCATGCATCGGTCGCCGAACACGGACACAACCCCTTCTCGGACCCGATGGTGGTGTCGATGTGGTTCGCGAGCTTCGTGAGCTTCCTGCCGACCTATGGGTTCGGGCTCACGCTGGTCACCGGTCTTGCCCTGTATTCGCAATTTCGCAAGTCCGAGCTGTCGCGCGCGGCGCTCGAGCGCGAGTGGAGCGCGGCGCGCCTGGCGGCGCTGCGCATGCAGCTCTCGCCCCACACGCTGTTCAACTTGCTGCACACCATCCGCGGCTTGATCGAATGGGATCCGAAGGGCGCCCAGTCCATGGTGGTGCAGCTCGCGGACCTGCTGCGCCGCCTATTGAATGCGGGAGAGCGCGACTTCTCACGACTCGGCGAGGAACTGCAGTTCGTACGCCTCTACCTGGAACTGCAGCAGAAGCGATTTTCCGACCGCTTGAGCGTGATTCTGCCGGCGCCGCAGGACATCGTCGATGCGTGGGTGCCAAGCCTCATTCTGCAGCCTTTGGTCGAGAACGCCGTCGTGCATGGCCTTGCGGGGCACCAGGGCCCGGTGATCGTTCGTCTCACGGTCGCCCGCGCGCAAGACTCGCTCGTCCTCAAGGTGACCAACACCATCGCGCCGGACAAGCAGATGGGTCCGCCGGGCATCGGCGTGAACAACGTGCGTGAGCGCCTGGCCGTGCAGTTCGAGGGGCGCGCCAGTCTCGTTGCGGGTCCCGCCGGGTGCGAGTGGGTGAGCGAGATCACGCTGCCCGAAATGCATGCCTCGCCCGAGCGCCGCACGGCGCGGCCGGCAGCGGCGCTGATGCCGGCGTGACGGACGCCCGCATGCTGAATGTCATCATCGTGGACGACGAGCTGGCGGGCCGGCGGACGCTGCGGGAATTCTGCGCGGCCGAGAGCGACCTCAACGTCGTCGGCGAGTTCGGCGACGGCACCGCGGCGCTTGCCGCCATCCGCGAGCAGCGGCCGCAGCTCCTGTTTCTCGACATCCAGATGGACCCGCTCAACGGCATCGATCTGGCGCGCGCGCTCGCGCCCGAGGAGCTGCCGTCGCTCGTGTTCGTGACGGCCTACGATGCCTACGCCCTCGAGGCGTTCGAGGTCTGCGCGGTGGATTATCTGCTGAAGCCCTTCGACCAGGAGCGCTTCCGCAAGACCCTCGCGCGGGTGCGGCCGCGCCACGCACAGAACGGCACCGAGGAGCGCCAGGCATTGCTCGCGGGTCTGCTCGCGCAGCTCGAGCGCGCGGCGCGGCCTGCCCCCTCGGAGCGGGGCCGGCTGCTCGCCGAGTTCAACGGCAAGCTCCAGGTCATCGATGTGGCGCAGGTCGAGATGATCGAGGCGGATCGAAACTACGTCAGCATTCGGGTGGGGCGGGAAACCTACCATGCGCGCAGCACCCTGAGCGAGGCCGAGCAGGCGCTGCGATCGCAGCCGATGCTGCGCATCAGCCGCTCCTGTCTGGTCAACATGAATTATCTGCGCGAGGTCAATCGCACGCTGCGCGGGGACTTCATTCTGGTGCTCGCAGGCGGGGCCACCGTGACCAGCAGCGAGGGCTATCGCGCCAAGGTGCGGGACTACCTCGGCACGATGCGTCTCACCCCCTCGTAAAGCCGTTCGGCTAGAGCAGCTCCTCGGGCGCAAACGGGGCCAGCAGCTTGATGCTGAGCCGCTGCATTTCCGTCGTTTCGGGCTCGTGATGCCAGACCTTCTCCTCCATACCCTCCCCGCTCGACCACACGATGTGACCCGACGCATCCAGCGTCAGACGGTAGCTGCCGTCGGCGCTGATGTCGTCGATGAGGCCGGTCACCTGGCGCGCGATCTCCGGACTTCGCATCACGAGGCCGAGCTCGGAATTGAAGTGTTTCGAGCGCTCGTCCATGTTGAGCGAGCCGATGAACACGGTGCGTCGATCGATGACCAGCGCTTTCGCATGCAGGCTCGCGTTGGCGCTGCGAAACGGGTGGAAACGGGGCGCGCTTCTGGCCGAGCCGCGGCCGCACCTCGGAAAGCTCGACGCCCATCTTCAGCAACGCGACGCGATAGTGCGCGTAGCCGTTATGCACCAGCGGCGCGTCGGTCGAGGCGAGCGAATTGGTGATGATGCGGATGTGCACGCCGCGCGCGATGAGCTCCCGCATCAGCGCGAGGCCTTCCTTGCCGGGCACGAAGTAGGGCGAGATCACGAGGATCTCCTGCTGCGCGGAGCGCATCAGCGTCGCGATATTGTTCGCGATGGTCTCTTCCTGATCGGGAGATACATCGCTCGCAATCTTGGCCGGCCGGTCCGCGAGCACGGTGGCGGGCACCCAGTGAGCTTGAGCAGATGCGCATCGAGCTCGCGGCGAGCCAATCGGCATCCTCGCTCGGCGACACCCTGCGCTTGCGACGTCGCCGGCGCCGAGGGCACCGCGGACCTGCGGCGGCTCGGCGGGCGCGGCCGGCGCCGGACCTGCGAGCGATGCGATCGGATAGGCGTACTTGCTGTTCCAGAAGGCATCGAACGAGGCAGACAGCTGCGGCACGATGGGTCCCGCGCCGACCACGTCGAGGTCGATGAAATTGCTGTGCTTGTCGAGCGTGAAGTACTCATCGCCGATGTTGCGGCCGCCGGTGATGGCGAGAGCGTTGTCGGCGACGAACAGCTTGTTGTGCATGCGGTGATTGATGCGCGGAATGTCCGATATCGAAGTGAGGATGCGGCTCCAGATGGCGGAGCGGCCGCCGGGGAAGGGGTTGAACACGCGCACCTCGACGTTCGGATGCTGCCCGAGGTGCATGAACCGGCGGTCCTCGCCCGAGGTGTTGAGATCGTCCACCAGGAGGCGCACGCGCACGCCGCGATCCGCGGCGCTGCGGACGTGCTGAAGCAAGGCGCGCGCGGACTCGTCCTGACGGATGATGTAATACTGGATATCGAGCGTGCGCTCGGCGTGATCGGCGAGGGCGATCAGGCTGTCGAGGGCCTCATCGCCCGAGGACAGCAGGCGGATGCCGGACAGGTTGCGTCCCTTGCCTTCCTCGCTGGCGGCGACGATCCGGCCGAGCGTCGGTGTCCTGCGGGATCGTTGAGGGCTGCGCTTGGAGGTTTTTTGACGTGCTGCGGGCAGGCTCGCGCAGCCCGCAAGGATCGTGAGCGCGAGAGCTAGCCAGGTTTTGCGCATCGCGGGATCATATCAGGCAGAATTTGCGCCCATGCATGCACGGCGTCCCATTCGCAGCTTCGTATTACGCGCCGGCCGGGTCACGGCGGCGCAGGAGCGCGCGCTCACCGAGTTGTGGCCGTCGTTCGGCCTGCGATTTCGACGGCACCCCGCTCGATCTCGACGCGCTCTTCGGGCGACGCGCGCCGCGCTGTCTGGAAATCGGATTCGGCGCCGGCGAGGTGATCGGCGCGCTCGCGAAGGCGCACCCCGAGATCGATCACGTCGGCATCGAGGTGCATCGGGCGGGTGTGGGACGGCTTGTTGCTGCACGCGCAGCGAGGCAGCGCTCACGAATCTGCGGATCATTTGCCACGACGCCGTCGAGGTGCTTGCGACCTCGATCGCAGACGACTCGTTCGACTCGATCCTGATTTTCTTTCCCGATCCTTGGCACAAGAAGCGCCACAACAAGCGCCGCCTGATCGACGCTGCGTTCGTGGCGCTGCTGGCCGCGAAGCTGAAAGCCGGCGGCCTCCTGCGCCTGGCGACCGACTGGCAGGACTACGCCGAGCAGATGCTGCGCGTCGGCAATGCGTGCGAGCGGCTTGCAATCGCTTGAGCGCCGGACCGCACCTACGTCGAGCGTCCGGAGTTTCGCCCGGCGACGCGCTTCGAGCGGCGCGGCGCGCGCCTGGGTCACGGTGTGTGGGATTTGGCCTACCTCAAAACGCAAGTAGCTCCGGGGCTTTGCCGTCTCTCGCAAGTGAATAAATTTTGATCGAAGGTCGCGGCGATCCTCGATGCTGCTTCGCGCAAAAATTTTTCGTTGCGCACGACGCACATTGAGAGTTGAATTGAGTCGGGGTCCGATTGAATCTCGTGACAAGGAGACGGCGATGAACGTAGTCAAGCCGATCGTTGGTCAGTGGTACCGAGGCGCGACCAACGAGCTGTTCGAGGTTGTCGCCATCGACGACCAAGATGAGACCATCGAGGTCCAATACTTCGACGGCACCGTCACCGAAATGGAGTTCGACTCCTGGAACGAGCAGCTGCTCGATGAGCTCATCGACTGCCGCGGACGCACCCGAGGATTGGTCGGGCGCCGTCGATGTGGAAGCCGAAGATCTGGACCGCGACTTCGAAGACAATGCGAGAGCCGTCTGGTCGAGCTCGCATGACCGCTCGCTGCGTCGCTGAAGCCCCGCCCACCGCTGTTCGCTAAAGAGCTGCCCGATCGCGCGGAGGCCTAGGCGCTGCTGGCTTCGCGTGCCGCACGCTCGTTGAGCGGCCGGCGCATAATGAACAGCAAAACCAGCCCGGGCGTCGCTGCGAGACAGGTGATGACAAAGAAGCGCGCCCATCCGACCACGGGAACCAGCACGCCCGCCGCGGCCCCTGAGAGATTGCGCGGCAACGTGGCGAGCGCCGATAGCAACGCATACTGGAAGGCGCTGAAATCGGCGGAGCACAGCGACATCAGGAAAGCCACGAACGCCGCCTGACCCATGCCGCCGACCATGGTATCGATGGAGGTGGCGAGCACGAGCAGCCACACTTTCTTGCCCGCAAGCGCGAGCCACATGTAGAGGAGGTTGGTGAGCGCCTGGCCGATGCCGAAGATCATGAGCGAGCGGAAGGTGCCCCAGCGCAAGTACATCCAGCCGCCGAAGGTCACGCCGATGATGGTCGAGATGGTCATGTTGAGCTTGCCGGCGATAGGCGAGCTGATCTAAGGAAAACCCCACTCCGCGCAGCATGAAGGTGCTGTAGAGACTCAAGGCAAGCGCATCGCCGACCTTGTAGAGCAGCACCAACAGCAAGAAACCCCACATGCATTTTCTCGCCGAGCAGCTCGCCGCAGAGGGTGCCACACCGCATCGACCAGGGTGCGGGGCGGGTTGCCGGGAACTTGCGGTTCCGGCGCCCAAAATGTCGCGAACAGGGTCGCCGCCATGAGTGCCGCCCACGAACAGAAAGGCGAGACGCCAGCCGAAGTGGCCGGCGATGGACACGAGCACGGTCCCCGCGAGCATGGCCGCCGTCCGATAGCCGAACGCGCTGGCCGCGGCGGCTAACGCCCGCTCGCTCGGGGGAATGGTGTCGACACGGTATGCATCGATCACGATGTCCTGGGAAGCGGAGAGAAAGGCGACCGTGAGCGCAACGCCCGCCAACAGATACAGCTCTTTCGTCGGGGAGCAAAAGCCCATGGCGCCGATGCAGATCGCCAGGCACACCTGAAACACCACGATCCAGCCGCGGCGTCGGCCGAGGATGGGCGGCAGATATCGGTCAAGGAACGGGGCCCACAGAAACTTGAAGTTGTAGGGCAGCGCAACGAGCGACAGGAATCCGATGGTCTTGATGGCGAGACCGGAGTCCGCCAGCCACGCCTGCAGGCTGAAATTCGTCAGGTTGAAGGGCAGACCGGAGGCAAAGCTCAGGAACAGGACGGCAGCCATCCGCTTGTCGCTGAGCGCTTGAAACAGGGTGGGCTTCGGGCCTGCCGCCAAAGACGTGGAGCTCAAGGAAACAGGGCGCGGGTGCGTATTAAGGGCATCGCGCGCGATCATAGCAGGGGGCCGAGCTTGCGGCGCGGCGTATCCCTTGCGAGACTGCGCGCGCATGACCTTGCCTTATCAGACCGAGTTCATCGACTTGTGCATGCGGACGGGCGTGCTGAAGTTCGGAACGTTCACGCTCAAGTCCGGGCGCGAGAGTCCGTATTTCTTCAACGCGGGCCTGTTCAGCGCCGGCGCCGCGATCGCCGCGGTGGGCCGCGCCTATGGCGATGCCATCGTCGCCTCCGACATCACCTTCGACATGCTGTTCGGGCCGGCCTACAAGGGCATCCCGCTGGTGACCGCGGCCGCCGCCTCACTCGCCGAGCGCCACGGCATCGATGTGCCTTTCGCCTTTAATCGCAAAGAATCGAAGGACCACGGCGAGGGCGGCTCGATCGTCGGGGGCGGCGCTGTCGGGCCGCGTGCTCATCGTGGATGATGTCATCACCGCCGGAACGGCCATCCGCGAGTCCGTCGAGATCATACGCGCGGCGGGGGCGCACCCGGCGGGCGTGCTGCTCGCCTTGGACCGCCAGGAGCGCGGCGCCGCGAGCCCGCTGTCGGCGGTCGAGGAGGTGCGGGAGCAATTCGGGATCCCGGTGCTCGCCGTGATCAGCCTCACCGACCTGATGCAGCACATGAGCGCCCAGGGCCGCTTCGCCGAGCTCGCCGCCATGCAGAGCTACCGGGAGCGCTATGGGCTCACAGTTTGAGGCATACGCCCTGGAAAACCCTCGACGCGGGGCCCAAAATGACGCGCCTCAAGGGGGGATCCCTATGCATCGCAGCCGCTTTTTGTCCTCGGTCCTGATCGCCGCAGCGGTGCTCGCAGCCGACGCCTGGGGTGCCAGCTCGAGCTCGACCCACAAGGTCTACAAGTGGGTGGATGAGCAGGGGGTCACGCACTACGGCGATCAAATTCCGCCCGAGTATGCCGCCCAGGCGCACGGCGTCGTCAACGATCAGGGCATCGAGGTCGAGCACACCGATGCGCAAAAGACCCCCGAGCAGCTCGCCGCCGAAGATCAGAAAAGGCTCGATGCGGAGCAGCGCGCCAACCGCGACCACAACCTGCTGAGTACCTACGGTTCGGTACAGGAAATCGAGCATTTGCGCGACCAACGCTTGAGCCTGCTCGCCGATCAGATCAAGCTCAAAGAGCAGTTCCTCGACACGCTCAACGGCAAACTGAGCAAGCTGAGAGTCACGAGCTCGCACTACAAGCCTTACAGCAGCGATCCGAAGGCGCCGCCCATGACCGATCAGCTGGCCGAGGACCTGGTGCGCGTCGGCAGCGATATCCGCACGCAGGAAGAGAATTTGCGGGAGAAGCGCACCGAGCAGGCGAACATGAGTCACGCAATTCGAGAGCGACATCGCCCGCTTCAAAGAACTCAAAGGCATCCATTGACGTCCAAGACCCGAATCCTGCTGGGAGTGACCGGAGGCATCGCGGCTTACAAGAGTCCCGACCTGGTGCGCCGACTGATCGAGCGCGGCGCCGAAGTGCAGGTCGTCATGACCGAGGCCGCGCAGAAATTCGTGACCCCCATGACGTTCCAGGCCGTCTCCGGCCGCCCCGTCCGCACCGATCTGTGGGACGAGAGCGCGGAGGCCGCCATGGGCCACATCGAGCTCGCGCGCTGGGCGCAACTCGTGCTCATCGCGCCGGCGAGCGCGGACTTCATCGCGCGGCTCGCGGCAGGGCGCGCCGACGATCTGCTTGCGACGCTGTGCCTCGCCACCGAAGCGCCGATCGTGATTGCGCCCGCCATGAACCGGGTCATGTGGGCGAACAAGGCGACCCAGGCCAACGTCGCCACGCTCGGCTCGCGCGGCGTGCGCTTCCTCGGACCCGCATCCGGCAATCAGGCCTGCGGCGAGGTCGGTGCCGGCCGCATGTGGGAGCCCAACTTGCTCGCCGCGAGCCTGCTCGAGCCGCCGGCCAATGCGGGACTTCTGGCCGGCCTCAATGTGCTGATCACCGCGGGCCCGACGCGCGAGCGTCTCGATCCGGTGCGCTACCTCACCAATCGCAGCTCGGGAAAAATGGGCTTTGCCGTCGCGGCGGCGGCGCGCGAAGCCGGCGCGCACGTGACGCTCGTGACGGGACCGGTGCAGCTGCCGACGCCCGCGGGCGTCACGCGCATCAACGTCGAGAGCGCGCGCGAGATGTACGCCGCCGTTCATCGCCACATCGCCGAGGCCGATGTGTTCATCGCCGCCGCAGCGGTCGCCGATTTTCAGCCGGTCGACGATCGCCAAGCAGAAGATCAAGAAGCAAGGCGGCTGCGTCAAGCTCGATCTCGAGCCCGCGCCCGACATCGTCAAGTCGGTGGCGGACATGGCGAAGCGGCCGCTGGTCGTCGGCTTCGCCGCGGAGACCAACGACGTCGAGGAAAATGCCCGCGCCAAGCTCAAGCGCAAGAACCTCGACATGATCGCCGCCAACCAGGTGGGCGAAGGGCTCGCCTTCGATTGCGAGGACAACGCGCTCACGGTGCTCTGGCCGGGCGGCAAGACTGAGGTCGCGCGCGCCCCGAAGCTGGAGGTGGCGCGCGAGCTCATCGCCCTGATCGCGAAGCGCCTGCCGCCCCCGAGCGGCGCGCCGCGGCGCGGAGCACGCAAGCGGCGCCTGACGACTGCGCCGCCGCGCAACCGGCTGCGCACCCGGCGAACCCGCCGCTGATGGAGCGGCGCGTCAAGCTCAAGATCCTCGATCCGCGCATCGGGCGCGAATTTCCCTTGCCTCAGCACGCGACGGCCGGCTCCGCCGGCATGGACCTGCGCGCCTGCCTCGCGGCACCGCTCGTGCTCCAGCCGGGCGCCGCCGAACTCATCCCCACCGGCATTTCGATCTATGTCGAGGATCCGAATCTCGCCGCCCTGCTGCTGCCGCGCTCGGGCCTCGGGCACAAGAGCGGCATCGTGCTCGGCAATCTCGTCGGCCTGATCGATTCCGACTATCAGGGCCCGTTGATGGTGTCGTGCTGGAATCGCGGGTCCACCGCCTTCACCGTCAATCCGGGCGATCGCATCGCGCAGATGGTCATCGTGCCGGTGGTGCACGTCGACTTCGAGGTGGTCGAGGAATTCACGACCACCGCGCGCGGCGCCGGCGGCTTCGGCAGCTCGGGCCACGGCTGACAATCTCGTGCGCTCGCGAAGGAAATGGTGCTGGCTCAGGGATCAGCCCAGCGGCCATGCTCGCACTCATGGGCATCCGGGACTGGCCGATCGATGAGCGGCCGCGCGAAAAACTGCTCGAGCGGGGCGCAGCAGCGCTGTCGGATGCCGAAATTCTCGCCATCCTGCTCGGCAGCGGACGCAAGGGTTGTTCAGCGCTCGATGTCGCGCGCGATGTGCTCCAGCGCTTCGGCTCGCTCCGCCAGCTGGTCGCTGCGGATCGCGCGCGATTCTGCGCGTGCGCGGGCTTGGGGCTCGCCCGCTACGCGCAGGTGCAGGCGGCCGCGGAGCTGTCGAGGCGGCAACTGTCCGAATCGATGCGCGCGGGGCCCTTGCTCGCAAGTCCCAAAGCCACCCGCGATTTCTTGATGGCGCGTCTGCGCAGCTCGGCGCGAGTCCGATGAGCGCGCCCACCCAATGCTGCCTGCCGCTGGGCGGGGCGTTGCTGAGCAATGTCAGCCAGGAGTTTCGAATTGTCGCCGAGGAACTGGAGCCAACTGACCGGCTCTTCATCCGCGGGGACGACGAGGAATTGCGACCCGCGACCAGCGCTGAAATTATTGCCGCCGCTCGACGTGCGATGACTCGCAGGGTCCACCGAGGGACCGCCATGAGTTCGCCTCGAGCGGTCCGAGAATTTCTCGCAATCAAGCTGGGCACTCTCGAACACGAGATCTTTTGGTGCTACTGCTCGACAAGCGCCATCGGCTCATTCAATTCGAGGAGCTGTTCCGCGGCACGATCGATGGCGCGAGCGTGCATCCGCGCGAGATCGTGAAGCTCGCGCTGCAACGCAATGCCGCCGCCGTGATCGTCGCCCACAATCATCCGTCGGGCGTCGCCGAGCCCAGCCAGGCCGACGAATTGATCACCCAACGGCGTCAAGGAAGCGCTCGCGCTGGTCGACATCCGGCTGCTCGATCACATCATCGTCGGGCGATGGCGCCAGCGTGTCGCTGGCGGAACGTGGAGTTCTTTGATATGTGGAGTAAGCGGCCAGTAGTGGGGTTTTATGCGGTTTTCCGCACGTTTAACTCCACATTTTATTTGGACAGGATAGGCGCGCTTTCGGGTCTCGTACTGGGGAAGAGCAGGCGGGCAACAGGGATCGCTGCAAGGGCACCGAGTAGCTGAGCCAAGATGAAGGCTGGAACATGGGACGGTGAGATGCCCGCAAAGGTGTTCGACAGGGCACGAGCGATCGTAATGGCCGGATTCGCGAACGAAGTGGACGAGGTGAACCAGTAGGCCGCTCCGATCCAGGCGGCTACCATCCAAGGTGCGTCCTCGGCCTTGCGATGGCCAAGGACGACCAGCAAGAGACCGAGAGTCGCCACGAACTCGGCGATCCACTGGGCGATGCCGGTTCGCTCGTGAACCGAGGATTGGATGAGGGGCAGCGAGAACATGGCATGTGCGAGGATCGCTCCGGCGCAGCAACCGAGGATTTGGATCAGCACGTAGGCGGCGGCTTCGCGCCAGGCCAGAGCACCGCGAAGTGCTTGGACCAAGGACACGGCCGGATTGAAGTGAGCACCGCTCACCGGCCCCAAGAGCGCGATTAGGGTCGCTAGAACCGCCACGGTGGCACCCGTATTGGCGATGAGCGCGACGGCAAGATTCCCGGCGGCAAGCCGCTCGGCCATGATCCCGGAGCCGATCACCGTTGCCGCGAGCAGCAATGAACCCAAGCCTTCCGCGGCGATACGGCGAAGCACGACGCTTACGCTTCCGTCGTGGCCGGCTGCTGTCCGATCGCGCGCAGTTTTTCGCGCAGCGTCATTTGATCGAGGGATGCGATCGGCAACTGTACGAAGAGTTTGATCCGGGTTTCGAGTTCCTTGAGTGCCTTTCGGAAGGCAAAGGCCTTATCGGCGTCGGTGCCTTCGGCCGCGGCGGGATCTGCGATGCCCCAGTGCGCCGTCATCGGCTTTCCGGGCCATATCGGACATACTTCGCCGGCCGCGTTGTCGCAGACGGTGAAGATGAAGTCGATCGGCGGCGCCCCCGGCGCCGCGAACTCGTCCCAGCTCTTGCTCCGGAAGCCCTCGGACGGCAGATTCGTGCGCTTAAGTAGATCGATCGCCAGCGGATGCACCTGACCTTTCGGGAAGCTCCCGGCGCTAAAGGCATGGAACCGGCCTTTGCCCCAGTGATTCAAGAACGACTCGGCCAAGATGCTGCGCGCCGAGTTGCCGGTGCATAAAAAAAGGACGTTGTAAGTCCGCTCTGCGTTCATTTTGCGCAGCAAGCAGCAGGTTGGGCGCGCTGAGCGGGTACGCAGCATCCGGCGGCCGGCGCTTCCACCGGCGTGACTGGATTCGCCGTGATTGAACACCGCGGTATCCTCGCCATACACCGGGATGCGGCCCAAGGTATGGAAGGTTTCCCACGCGATCCCGGTGGGATCGGTGACCCAGTATTTGTCCGACTTCGCATAGCAGCAGGGCTGCTCGTTCTCCTCGACCATCCGAGCATCGGCTGCTTCCAGTTGCGCGCGCATGCCGCGCAGCTCCTCATCGGATTCGACCTGGAAGCCCAAGTGATTGACGCCCACCGGTTGGCGATTCATCGAGATGGCGAAGTTCACCCGCGGGTCATCCAGCATCCATTTGGCATAGTCGGGCTGGGTCACGACCGGTTCAGCGCCAAAGAGGGTCCGGTAGAAGCGGATCGAGGCGGGAAGGTCTTTGACGCTGACATGCACGTGGAGTCGTTTCATTGGGCACCTGTCGGGTTTACAGTCGTTTGATCATGAAGGCGGAGCTCGACGGGCACAGGCTCGCGAACTCGCGCGTGGATTGGATCGAGGCCGGCGCTTGCGCGCGATCGACGCGTCGATAGCCGCGATGCTCGAAGTAGGCTTCTGCGGTTGTTGTCAGGAGATAGATCGAGCGCACCTGGCGTGCCGCAGCGTATCCTTCAGCATGCCGCACGAGTGCAGATCCCAACCCCTGGGTCCGTGCATCAGCACTCACGACCAGGGAGCGTAGTAACGCAGCCTCGCCATAGATCTCAAGCCCCACGAGCGCGCTCGGCGCACCATCGGAACCGGTGAAGAAGAAGTGCTCTAAGTGCGACTCAGTCAGGTCGGACGCGGGCAGTCCTTCCGCTTCGAGCAGCGCCACGACGCTCAACTGCGGAGGTCGTTCTCGGATCATGACTACATCCGGCATGAGCGCTTAAGCCGCTTTTACTGTGCGTTTGGCAGGCTTCGGCTGCTTCGCCGGCGGGCAGCATTCCGCTGCACTCTCGGCACAGCAGTTATCGGTCAGATAGCCAACGAGCGAGGTCATGGCCGTGAAGTCCGCCGAGTAGATGAGCTGGCGACCCTCGCGGCGCTGCGTGATGAGCCCGCCACGCTGCAGATTCTGCAGATGGAAGGTCAACGATGAGGGCACCAGCCCCACTCGCTCGGCGATCCGGCCGGCGGGCAGCCCCGCGGGGCCCCGCTCAACCAACAGCCGGAAGATGCCCAAGCGATGCTCATGCGCCAATGCACCCAAGGCCTCGATCACGTCTTTCGCTTTCATGGATCATACGATATTACGATTATTATCGTACTGTCAACTGCAAGGCGTAGTTTCTCTCCTGCTCGTCTTAACAACCGCAGGAGGAACCCATGAACGTCATATTGCGCAACGACGCACCCGCCGCATGATCGATCAGTCGCGCGCATCGGTGTGAGGCAGAAGGCTTTATCGCGTGGCTGCGCACTGATGGATATACCGACTACGTCATCGATTGCCATATCAGGCGGCTTCTGTTTGTTCTACCCAAGCTTTCTCCCGGTACTGCGCCGCCGACGCTGCGCGACGCTGATCTCGTCGCCGTCTTCGGCCGCGAACGCCGCCCGCTTACTCGGTTCACCAACTTCGCGAGCACGCGGAGGGTTTATTCGCGCTTCCTGCGTGCACAGGGGCGGCTGATAACCGAGGCACTGACACCAACTCAAGATCTCCTGAGTCGGTATGATCAGTACCTGATCGACGTTCGCGGTCTGTCCGCCTCCGCGCGCTGTCATCACAAGCTCACTCTGCGCGCGTTATTGAACGGCTTCCCGTGTTCTCGTTCGCTAAAGAAGCTCTCCCGAGATGATGTCGAACGATTCATCCTCGAGCGTTCGCGGCGGATCTCACGGCCACTAGGCGTCGGCTTCCTTGTCTACAGTACGGCTGTTTTTATCGCCAACCGCCGCGCCTATGGTCGTCACATTCGAAGCGATACCTAGCAATCGGATTGAGCGATCACGTGCCGCGGCTTCCAACAAGCTTCGCTGTTGGGCTGCCATAGAGCCGTCGCTCGCCACCGGCAGAAACGGGTCGC
>CAVYCL010000017.1:0-44628 GCA_963766915.1 uncultured Gammaproteobacteria bacterium | reverse complement strand
ACGCCGCACCAGCCCCCGATAACAGCACCCGGCGCTCGATTCCATCGTTGTCACCGCGCAGAAGCGCTCCGAATCGCTCATCGATGTGCCGATGAGCGTGACCGCCCTGAACGGCAGCGACCTCGATAATCTGCAGGCGCGCGACTTTGCTGACTATGCGGCCCTCGTGCCGGGCCTGTCCCTGAATGCCGCTCAGCCGGGGTTGACGCGACTGACTTTGCGCGGTCAGAACGCCGGGGGCGTCGGCTCCACAGTGGGCGTTTATATGGACGAGTCTCCGTTCGGCTCGAGCACGGGCCTCCTCAACGGCGCCGTCGATACCGGCGATTTTGATACCTGGGACATGCAGCGCATCGAGGTGTTGCGCGGTCCTCAGGGCACCTATACGGTGCCAACAGCGAGGGAGGACTTCTCAAGTTCGTGACGAACGCTCCAGAGCTCGGCACCTTTTCGGGCGCTGGCGAAGTCACCGGCGAGAATGTCGCGAATGGCGGCAACGGCGGCGTCGTTCACGCCATGCTGAATCTGCCGCTCGGCGACAAGGTGGCCCTTCGGGTGAGCGGCTTCGATCAGGATGTCCCGGGCTACATCGATGACCCTTCGCGCAACGAAACCGACCTCAATGACGGCCATAAAGAGGGTGGGCGCGCATCGCTCCTGGCAGCACCCACGGACAATCTTTCCATTCGCCTGACCGCGACCGCACAGGAATCGAAGTACAGTGGAATTAACACCGTCGATGTGAATCCCACGACCCTACAGCCTCTGTACGGCGGCCTGACTCAAGAGCGTTCCTTGTCCGAGCCAAGCAACTTCAAGTACGAGAACTACAACGGCACCGTCGATTGGAACTTAGGACCGGTGCGCATCTTGTCGAGCACCAGTTTCGGCATTTTGGACTCCGAGACGGTGAATGACGCCACGCCGCTGTACGGTGGACCCCCACGCGGCTCGCGGGATTGCTTTTCGGCGGTTCTCCGGGTGCGCTTCTCGACGATAACGTGGATCTGCGTAAATTCACCCAAGAGATACGGCTCTCATCACCCGCCTCACAGTTGCTGGAATGGACGGCCGGGGCCTATTTCACGCACGAATACGGACAAATTAACGAGTACTTGGATGGCGTCACGATTCCCGGCGGTGCCTTGCTCGGTCTGATCGAGCAGCCCATCATCGATTCCGACTATAAAGAGACCGCCGGATTCGCCAATCTGACCTACCACATTCTGCCGCAGTTCGACGTGGAAATCGGCGGCCGCTACTCGCACAACGAGCAAGAGGCGACCCAGGTCATCAATTACAATCCGGCCCTCTCTCCGGCACCGCAGGTCTTCTACGCAAACTCGAGCGGCAACGTGGTCACTTATTCGGCGGCTCCGCAGTGGCATGTGGATGCGAACACGATGGTGTACGCGCGCGTCGCGACCGGCTATCGCCCGGGCGGCCCGAATGTGATCCCGCCGGTCGCTCCGCCCACGGTGGAAAGAGAATATGGCGCCGACAAAACGACCAATGTCGAGTTGGGAGTCCGGTCGACACAGCTCGATGGAGCGTTGTTTCTCGATGTCGCCCTGTATCACGTCGATTGGAAGGACATTCAGCTCTTGGAAGAGGTGGACGGCTTCGGCATCAACGGCAACGGGGGTACGGCGCGTACGGAAGGTCTGGAGTGGAGCATCGGGTATTCGCCGCTGCATGGTTTGAAGTTCGAATGGACCGGTGCCTATACCGAAGCGAAGCTCACCTCGCCCGCGCCGACGTTGGATGCGAATTCTGGCGCCGAGCTACCCTATGCGCC
Organism: uncultured Gammaproteobacteria bacterium; assembly: GCA_963766915.1. GTDB lineage: Bacteria > Pseudomonadota > Gammaproteobacteria > Steroidobacterales > Steroidobacteraceae > Bog-1198. Next base: position 42,830 of record CAVYCL010000017.1, on the reverse strand, counting down.
GAAGTGGGGCACCTCGCTCGACGGCGAGTACGACTGGACCTTGTTCGGCGATCTCAAGGCCTTCGTCGGCGCGACCTGGAGTTATGTCGGCGCGCGGAGCAGCGATTTCTCCTCCGCCCCGTCAGCCTCAGGCCAGATCGTCTTGCCGAGCTACAACACCACGGCCGTTCGTCTCGGCGTCGACAAAGGCAATTATCGATTTACGATATTTGGAAAGAATCTTACCGACGCACGCGGCATCACCGATTACGAGAGCGTCGGCGCACCGTACTCGACGGTGACGGTCATCCAGCCTCGCACCGTGGGCGCGACGCTGTACGTCAAGTTCTGAGGCGGCAAAGCGCGACACGAGTTGCGCCTGCCGGAGGTGCTGGTCTTGAAGGTCATGGATCTCCCGTCTCCATACCTCTTGTTTCTCGGTGACACGACCGAGCGAGGTTTTGCCAAGACGGCCTTTGGGCTGCGCGATTGGGCGCCCGAGCGCTGCCTGGGTGAATGGTCGTGCCCAGGCGCGACCGTCACGACGCACCTTAAACGATTGACGCCCCGCGAAGCGTTTGCGCTCGGCGCCAAGGCGCTGGTGATCGGCGTCGCCAATGCGGGCGGCGTGATCAGCGAGGCGTGGATCCCTGCGCTGACCGAAGCACTCGAGGCGGGACTTGACCTGATCAGCGGCATGCACGCGAAGCTGGCCAGCATTCCTCGACTCAAGCAGGCCGCGGATCGCCATGGCCGCCGGCTCATCGATGTACGCACGTCGCCGCCCAACATTCCCGTCGCCTCGGGGCGCAAGCGCTCGGGCAGGCGCCTGTTCACCGTGGGCACCGATTGCGCCATCGGTAAGAAATATGCAGCGCTCGCCCTGGCCCGCGCATTTGCCGAGCGCGGTGTGCCGGTCGATTTCCGAGCGACCGGGCAAACCGGAATATTGATTGCGGGAGGTGGGCTGCCGATGGACTCGGTGGTGGCGGATTTCGAGGCGGGTGCCGCCGAGCTGCTGAGTCCCGATGCACCCGCGCGGCACTGGGATGTGATCGAGGGCCAAGGCTCCTTGTTCCATCCGGCATACGCTGCAGTATCTCTCGGACTGCTGCACGGCAGTCAGCCCGACCTGATCGTTGTCTGCCACGATCCAGGCCGCACGCATATGCTCGGTTATCCGGACTACCCCATGCCCGGCATCAGGGAGACCGTGGAGTTAAATCTGATGTTGGGGGCGCGCACCAACCCGGCGATTCGCTGCGCCGGCGTGAGCTTGAATACATCGAGCCTCACGGCGGATGCCGCCGCCGAGCTGCTGGCCGGCGAGAGTGAGCGGCTCGGCTGCCCCGTCGCAGATCCTATACGGGCGGGTACCCACTTCGAGCGCTTAGTCGACGCATGTCTCGCGTGATGGCAGGCCGGGACGCAAGGAAAATCAATATGCAAAAGATAAAGCTAGCTGCGGCGACGTTACTACTCTGCTTGTGTTGGGGCTTGCGCACGCCGCCGCACCCCAGAAGGTCGCGACCGCCCCAACCGGCCCCGTCCCGCCGGTAACGGCAACGCCGCTGTCGGCGGCCTCGCCAACTAATAGTCCAGCGCAGCCGACAGCAGGACAATATCCGGCGGTCGCTTTGACGGCCGAGGATCTGAATACGTGGCTCGACGGCTATCTGCCCTACGCACTGCACACCGCCGATATTGCAGGCGCGGTCGTCGCCGTGGTCAAGGACGGTCAGATACTCAGTGAGCGCGGCTACGGCTACTCGGATGTCGCAGCCCGCACACCGGTCGATCCCAAACTGACGCTGTTCCGCCCGGGCTCCGTGTCCAAGCTCGTGACGTGGACGGCGGTCATGCAGCTCGTCGAGCAGGGCAAGATCGACCTCGACGCTGACGTGAACGGCTACTTGGATTTCAAGATTCCGCCGCGCGAGGGTAAGCCCATTACCATGCGCAACCTCATGCAGCATGTGGCGGGTTTCGAGGAACAGGCCAAAGGCATCATCTCCGAGGATCCGCACGCGCCCGGATACGAGGCCTTGCTCAAGCAGTGGGTACCGCTGCGCGTTTTCGCGCCGGGGGGCACGCCCGCTTATTCGAATTATGGGGCATCCCTCGCCGGATACATCGTGCAACGGCTCTCGGGGGAATCCTTCGACGGCTACGTGGAGAAGCACATTTTCCAGCCCCTCGACATGCAACACTCGAGCTTCCGCCAGCCCTTGCCGGCAGACCTTGCACCCCTCATGTCGAAGGGATACGGGGTTGCTTCCGAGCCACCGCATCCCTTTGAGATCATCGGTCCCGCGCCCGCGGGGGCCATGTCCTCGCCCGCGGAGGACATGGCGCATTTCATGATCGCGCATCTACAAAACGGCGAATATCGCGGCAACCGCATCTTGAGCGCGGCGACCGCTGAAATGATGCACAACAGCCCGCTCACCATCTTGCCGCCGCTCAATCGCATGCAACTGGGATTCTTCGAGACCAACATCAATGGTCACGAGGTCATCGGCCATCTGGGCGACACCGATTACTTTCACACCTCGCTTCATTTGTTTCTCAAGGAAGGGGTCGGCTTCTACGTCTCCTTCAACAGTCTCGGCAAGGACGGCGCTGCCGAGAGCCTCCGTACGGCCCTGTTTGACGACTTCGCCGATCGTTACTTCCCTGCGCCCGACGCACCGGCGCCGGTCGATGCCAAGACCGCTGCCGCACACGCGGCGATGTTGGTGGGCCATTGGGTCAATTCGCGCGGTTCGCAGTCGAATTTCCTGGCCATCGTCGGGTTCATCGGTCAGACCAAGGTGAGCTTGGGACCGAAGGGTGAGCTTGTGCTGCCGTTCAATGGCTTGAATGAAAAGCCGCGGCAGTGGGTCGAGATTGCGCCGTTTCTGTGGCGGGATCCCGACGGCCATGAGCGCCTCGCGGCCAAGGTGGAAAACGGCAAAGTGGTGCGTTTTAGTATCGACCTGCTGTCTCCGTTCATGGTTTTCGAGCGCCCGCCTTGGTATCAGGACGGTGCGTGGCTTTTGCCGCTGCTTTACGCGAGTCTCGGTGCTTTGGCACTCACGGCGCTACTCTGGCCGCTGGCTGCACTCGTGCGTCGGCACTACAAGGTGCGGCTGATTCTCGACCTTGCCGCGCTACGGGCGTTCAAGCTCAGCCGCCTCGCGGCGGTGCTCATCTTGGCTGGGGTGGGCCTGTGGGCGTTTACCGTGATACGAATGCTCAAGGACCTCAGCAAGCTCAGCGCGAGCTTCGATTCCGTGGTCCACCTCGCTCAGATTTTCGGCGCCATCGTGTTCATCGGCGGCTTCGCCGCCATGCTTTGGAATCTGGTGGTCGTGTGGAGAGGCAGGCGGCGCTGGCCGGCGCGGCTTTGGAGCGTGGTACTGGCTCTGGCGGCGCTCGTGGTGCTCTGGGTCGCCTTTGCGTTTCGCTTGATCAGCTTTGGGGCAAATTACTGATGTCTCGTCTCAAGCTCCACATCGGCGTGGAGAAACTACGGCTTGCGGCGCCGTTTCACATCTCCGGCCACGTGTTTGAAGAGCAGGACGCCGTCATCGTCACGCTCGATGATGGCACCCATCAGGGCCGAGGCGAGGCCTCCGGCGTCTATTACTTGAACGATACCGCGCAATCCATGACCGCCGCGATCGAAGCGCAGCGCGTCGAGATCGAGAAGGGCATCGATCGCGCCGGTTTGCAGCGACTGTTGCCCGCGGGCGGTGCACGCAACGCGGTCGATTGCGCGCTGTGGGAACTCGATGCCCGGCGCTTGGGTACGCCCGTATGGAAACTCGCCGGCGTACCGACCCCCCGACCTCTCATCACGACCTTTACGCTCGGTGCGGACTCGCCCGGAGAAATGGCGGCGGGCGCCCAGAAGTATGCGCAGGCGAAGTCGTTGAAGTTGAAGCTCACGGGTGATCTCGACCTCGACATTGCCCGCGTGCAGGCCGTTCGCGCTGTGCGGCCCGATTGCTGGATCGGTGTCGATGCGAATCAAGGTTATGGCATCGATGCGCTCGATGCTTTGAATCATGCGCTGATGCTCTCCCAGGTCTCCCTGCTCGAGCAGCCAATCAAACGCGGCCGGGAAAGCGACCTTACGGGCTATGTCTCGACGATTCCGATTGCGGCGGATGAGAGTGCCCTCTGTCTGGCTGATCTTCCTGGCCTGGTCGGACGCTTTCAGGTCGTGAACATCAAACTCGATAAGTGCGGCGGATTGACAGAGGGACTCGCGATGGCGCGCGAGGCGCGCCGCCTCGGCTTGCGGGTCATGGTCGGCAACATGGTGGGTTCGAGCCTGGCGATGGCACCGGCCTTTGTCCTCGGGCAACTCTGCGATGTGGTCGACCTGGATGGACCGATGTTTCTCTCGAAAGATCGCATACCCGGCATGAAGTATGTCGATGGCACGGCGTGGAGCGATGACCGAGTCTGGGGAGCCGGGGAAACGGCTCCTGCATGAATTCTGACCAGCGGACGTGGTTTGGTCAGCCGCGCGGGCTGACGATCCTGTTCCTGACCGAGATGTGGGAGATCTTCTCCTACTACGGAATGCGTGCGTTGCTCGTCTACTACATGACGAAGCAGCTGTTGATCGGTCAGGAAAAAGCTTCGGTCATCTACGGCACCTATACCGCCATGGCGTATTTCACGCCGATCTTCGGCGGCGTCATCGCCGACCGTTGGCTCGGCAGGCGGCGCGCCGTGATCATCGGCGGCAGCATCATGGCCGCCGGCCATTTCATGATGACCTTCGAGCCGTGGTTCTACGCGGCCCTCGCGACCATCGCACTCGGCAACGGACTGTTTCTGCCGAGCCTCCCCAGTCAGATCGATTCGCTTTATCGTGCCGAGGATCCCCGCCGCGGGCGCGCCTACAACGTCTATTATGTCGGCATCAACATTGGCGGGTTTCTGGCGCCCTTAGTCTGCGGGACGCTCGGCGAGTTTTATGGCTGGCATTGGGGTTTTGGCGCCGCGGGCGTTGGAATGCTCGCGGGACTGATGATTTACGTGCTCGGCGGCAAGTACTTGCCCGAGTCTGTCGCGAGCGGGCAGCCCGCTCCGATCATTCCGACGCGCGCTTCCGGCAGCTATCGCTCGACGTTCCTGCTCCTCGGGGCAATCGTGCTTGCGGTTACCGTATTCCGCAGCGTCTACGAGCAGATCGGAAATACCGTGGTCCTGTGGGCCGATTCCGGTATCGATCGTACGACTGCCTGGAAAACGATTCCGATGACTTGGTTTCAATCGTTGAATCCTTTGCTGGTCTTCCTGATGACGCCGGCGCTGCTCGCCGTTTGGCGACGCCGCGCCGCCGCCGGCAACGAACAGTCGTCCTTGCAGAAGATGACGGTGGGCGCTTTGCTCGTCGCGGCAGCGTATCTGTTACTCGCCGTTGTCGCCTTCGAAGCGGGGACGAACCGCGCCGACTGGCTCTGGCTCACTTTGTTTTTCGTGTTCTTCACCTTGGGCGAGCTTTATATCCTGCCCACCGGACTCGGACTTTTTGCCCGCCTGGCGCCTGCAGGCTTCGGCGCGACCACGATAGCGATCTGGTTCATGGCAATCTTCAGCGGTAGCCTGGCGGCCGGTGTGGTCGGCACGCTCTGGAGTCGGATGAGCCATGCACTGTATTTTGCAGTTTTGGCGAGCATAGCGGTCGTTGCGGCGACGCTCCTTTACGCGCTCGATGGACCGACCCGAATTATGGAGACGGCGAGGGCGCGGGAGATCAGTGCTGCGGGCGGGACTCGTCCGGTAACTTCGTCAAGCTAGAATCACCCTGCATCTGGAGCTCAATCGTGCGACCCAACGCCCTAAGCCTGCGCGTTTCTTTTGCGATGATGGCCCTTACGATCGCGGCGCTGATCTCGGCGCCGGTCGATGCCGCCGGGGAGCGTTACGAGGTGCTCATTCGCGGTGGTCTCATCTACGATGGCTCCGGTAAAGCGCCGTACCTCGGTGATGTGGCATTCAACGGTGATCGAATCACCTATGTCGGCCGACATGCTCCCGGCCGCGGTCGCACCGAAATCGATGCGCACGGCAAAGCCGTTGCACCCGGCTTCATCAACATGCTGGCGCATCCGGAGGAGTCCCTGCTGGTGGACGGCCGTGCCCTCAGTGATTTACGTCAGGGTGTGACACTTGAGGTGATGGGTGAGCTTTCGATGGGGCCGTTGACGCCCGCGATGAAGGAGGAGATGGTCAAAGAGCAGGGCGATGTCCATTACGATGTTGACTGGACCACTCTCGGTCAGTATCTCGAGAAGCTGGAGCGCAAGGGCATTTCACCGAACATTGCCTCATTCGTAAGTGCCGGTACCGTGCGAACCAACGTTCTCGGCGAGGACGACGTACAGCCCAGTCCGGCGCAACTGCTGCAGATGCGAAAACTGGTGCGTGAGGCGATGGAAGAGGGCGCCCTCGGGGTTACCACCGCGCTCATCTATAATCCTTTCACTTACGCCAAGACTCCCGAGCTCATTGAGATGGCCAGTGAGTCGGGGAAGTGCGGTGGGATGTACATCGCGCATATGCGCAGCGAAGGCGACCGCCTGGTTGAGGCCGTGCAGGAAACCATCGACATCGCGAAGGCCTCCGGTGCGCCTGCGGAGATCTATCACCTGAAGGCCGCGGGGCAAGTGAATTGGGGCAAGCTCGATACCGTGATCAGCCAGGTCGAGGCGGCGCGGGCGGCCGGCGTTCGCATCACCGCTGATATGTATACCTACACGGCAGGTGCCACCGGGCTCGATGTCGCGATGCCGCCCTGGGTCCAGGAGGGAGGGCTCGATAAGTGGATCGAGCGACTGAAGGATCCCGCGATCCGGAAGAAAGTCATCGCCGATATGCACGATCCGTCACCGTCGTGGGAAAACATCTTGCAGCGGGCGGGGCCGAAGGGCGCGCTGCTGCTCGAATTCAAGAATCCCAAGCTCAAGCCGCTTGCCGGCAAGACACTCGATGAAGTCGCGACGATGCGTGGCGTCACTCCGGAAGAGGCGGCTATGGATCTCGTCATTGAGGACGGATCGCGGGTTGGAGTCGCCTACTTCTTGATGTCCGAGGACAATGTCCGGCGCGAGGTGGCGCTCCCTTGGGTAAGCTTTGGTTCCGACGCGGACGCGCCGGCGCCCGAAGGGGTTTTCTTACAGTCGAGCGAGCACCCCCGAGCGTACGGCAACTTCGTACGCGTGCTTGCGAAGTATGTCCGAGACGAAAAGGTCATCACGCTCCAGGAAGCGATCCGCAAGCTGAGCGCATTTCCCGCGCAAAATCTGTCTCTCAAGAACCGCGGCATGCTTCGCGACGGATACTTTGCAGATGTGGTCGTGTTCGATCCAACCACCGTACAGGACCATGCCACTTACGAGAATCCCCATCAGCTGGCGACGGGCGTAGACGCTGTGTGGGTCAATGGCGTGCAGGCGCTCCGCGACGGCGAAGCCACCGGAGCACCCAGCGGGCGGTTCGTACGCGGCCGGGCCTGGAGCGGTCTCGCCGAGGGCGGCTGTCGCGCCGATAGCCGGCAGTGGACCTGGAAGCACTGACGCAAGGAGTTGGGGTTTCATTGTCGATCGATGCGCAGTTATGGTGCGCCCTGTGGCGACCGCGCCGGCCATCGGTCACTTCGCACCCACCAAGCCAAACGGCTCCAGTCGACCGGCGATGATTCCATCGGTCGGTGGCGCTTACCGGCGTCGCACCGCGATTGGCCGGTAGGCTCTGGTGCCCACCCGCGCCAGGCTTTACCGTGATGCTCAGCCGTTAGGCCCCGGCCGAAGCCATTTCGAGAAGCTATCCATCTTAAGGAGTCGACCCATGCAGATCCAAACTCCGGAACGTCCTCGTCCGCAAGCTGCTGTCGCTATCGCGGTGATCGGCGTGCTGGTCGTCGTGTCCGGACTGACTTTATTGGCCGATAACTTAGGGTTGACGCAGTTCCACGATGTGCTGCGCCAGCTTTGGCCTTTCGCGCTGATTATCGTAGGAATCGTGACGCTCTTGGCTCGCCGTCACAATCAAGTGTTTTTGGGGCTAGCGCTCATCTTTGCGGGCTCGTGGGCCTATGCCTCGGAGCAGCACTGGCTTCATGTGAATTTCTGGGCCGTGTTCGGCCCCACCTTGCTCATCCTGGGCGGCGCCTCGATCGTTTGGCGCGCCTTCTCTCGTAAGCCTCACATCGTTGGCACCAAGGATGCCTACATTCGTAGCTTGGCCATTCTGGGCGGCGGCGAGTTGCGGCCAGAAGCACCGTTCGAAGGGGCAGAACTCGTCGCAATCATGGGAGGTGCCAAAATTGACCTCAGCAACGCAACCATGGCCGGCGACACGGCTGTCGTCGACATATTTGCGCTGATGGGAGGGGTCGAGCTCATCGTGCCACGCGACTGGAACGTGACGGTCAAGCTGGTTACCTTCATGGGAGGCGTCGAAGACAAGCGCCGGCCCTCGACGCTTCCAGCCACCAAGCAGCTCATCTTGCGTGGCTTCGCGATGATGGGCGGGTGCGAAATCAAGGACTGAGCCCGAGCGACCGTGCATCCGATTCTGGCTAATCGAGGGCGCCTGCTGCTGTACCTTGGGTCGTGGCTGGCTTTTGGCGCGCTGTTTGCGGCTGAATGGTCTTTCGAACGAGCGGTTCCGTTTGGCTGGGCGTTCGCCTTCACTGCCCCGCTCGCCATGCTCATGAGCCTGCAGTCGTTGTCGTCTTGGTATCTGGTTCGTATTCTTCCGGCCACGACCACCAGAATTGTCCGCCTAGCCGGTATGTGGGCCGGCGCCGCGGTGGTGTCTTTGGTGGTGTGGATGCTCGCGGCGAGGGGCTGGGCCGAGCTGATCCAGACTTGGGAGGGACCTCGGGCGGTGCTCCCCGACTCTAGCTGGCAGTTGCTGTTCATGGGTTGCATCGGTTTCGCCGTCGGAGTGTCGGGTCACTACGTGGTGGCTGTGATGGAACGAGCGCGCGAAATCGAAAGGCAGTCCCTGCAATTGAGGATCACGGCGCGCGATGCGGAGATGCACTTTTTGCGGCGCCAAATAGATCCGCATTTTCTATTCAATAGCTTGAACTCCGTGACGGCCTTGATCGGCACCGATGCCCTCGCTGCGCGCCGTATGTGCCAGCTGTTGGCAGACTTCTTTCGCATGAGTATTCGGCATGGCAGCGAGACCGAAATTACTCTCGAGCAGGAGTTTGCGATGGCCGAGACTTTTCTGGCCATCGAGCAAGTGCGCTACGGAGATCGACTCAAATCTCGGTTACAACTGTCCGAAGACGCGCGTGCGCTGGCAGTACCCGCGCTCCTTCTCCAGCCCCTGATTGAGAATGCCGTTCACCACGGCATTGCACACTTGCTCGAGGGCGGGCAAATATCCGTCGTCGCGCAGCGCCGCAACGATCGACTGGAAATTATAGTGACGAACCCGTGTGCCGGTGACAGGCCGCCCTCGCTCGGCTCCGGCGTCGGGTTGAAGAATGTGCGAGGACGGTTGGAGGCCCGTTACGCTAACAGCGCGGGATTCGACGTGTTGGCGCTTCCCGAAAACTTCTCGGTGCGGATTGTCTTGCCCGCGGAGACGCTGCCCATCCCTGCTGACCGTGACACGCGTGTATGCGCATATTGATCGTCGACGATGAACCCTTGGCCCGCGCTCTGCTGCGCGAGCATCTGTGCGAGATTCCCGACACGGAGGTGGTCGGCGAGGCGGCGAATGGCTTTGAGGCTGTCCGGCTCACGGAGGCGCTTGCCCCGGATTTGCTGCTACTGGATGTCCAAATGCCCCGCCTGTCGGGTCTCGAGGTCGTCGAGTTGCTCGGCGATCGATCGCCGGCGGTCGTCTTTGTGACCGCCCACGACCAGTACGCGGTGCAGGCCTTCGCAGTACAGGCGATCGACTACCTACTCAAGCCCGTGGAACCCTCACGCCTCGCCGAGTCGCTGCGGCGCGCGGCCGCGCGGCGGGCCAAGCCCGGAGAGCCGCAGGACATGTCCGCGCTCGCAGCCGCGGCGCGACCGCCCGGACAGTCGCTCGAACGAATACTAATCCGTGAGGAGGCCCAGATTCACGTGCTGCCCGTACACACTCTCGATTACATCGAGGCTCAGGACGACTACTTGGAGTTTGTCGTGGGCGGCAAGCGCTACCGCAAGCAACAAACGATGGCTCAGCTGGAGACGCAGCTAAACCCGACGCATTTCGTGCGCGTGCACCGTTCCTTCATCGTGAATGTTGACCGCATCAGTCGCGTGGAGCCGTATGCGAAAGACAGCTGGCGCATCTTTCTGGAGGGGGGCGCCCACGTGCCGCTCTCGCGCACGGGCCATAGTCGCCTGAAGCAACTGCTGGGATAAGTCGGGGTAGCCACCGTAGTCGTCACGTCCCCAAGCATCAATACCGCCAGTTTGCCCTCAAGCCCACGGTACGAGGCTTGAACGTATAGGCGTAAACCAGCGGGGATCCCGGCGCATCCACATCGCGCTGCAACTCCGGCTGTGAGTCCAAGGCATTGTCCAGAAACAACCTGATATCCGAGTTTCTCCATGCCACGCCCAACTGCAGGTTGAGCAGATAAGTCGCGGGGTCCGCCCGCAAGGACGGATCGTAATTAATGTTGTCAGGATCCAGTTCCGAAAACGGACCCGGGTTGTGGCTGTGCACGATTTCTTCGATCCGCGCATAACCCTGAGCTTCGTGCAGCAGAGGCCAATCATAGCGCGCGCTCAGCGTGCCGTTCCAAGGCGCGGGAACGGACGGGACACCCCCCACGACCGTACCTTTGTCGACGATGAGCTCGCCGTTGGCGGCCTTTACAGTGCGCACGTATCGGGCGTCGAGCATCCCCAGCGCGAGTGTCACACGAAGTCGCTCCGTCACCAGCGCTTCCATGTCCAGATCGAAGCCCGTGCTCCTTGCTTCTCCGGCATTGGTCGTCAACCCGTGTCGACAGGCATCGTAAACATACACCTGGATACCCGGCCACCGAATGTCGAAGATGCTGGCATTGAGCTGCAAACGGCCGCCGAGCAGCTGATTTTTTGCGCCAAGCTCGAAGCTCCAGACGGAGTCGGGGGCGTAAGTCAGGGGATCCTCGGCGCCGTCGCACTCGATCGGCCGATTGCTATTGACGCCGCCGCTGCGGAAACCTCGGGCGACCGCGGCGTAGAATAGATTGAGGCTGTCGGGTTGATAGGAAACGTCAAACCGCGGCGTCGGCGGAAGGGTTTCGCGGTCGCTGCTCGTTGCGTAAGGCGTCGCCGCGCCGGCATTCGCAAAGCCTCCGTTCCGCGACCAGCCGTTGGTCTGCGTCCAACCGAGGCGCATGCCGGCTCCCGCGCTCCATTGCGATGTGAATGACCACCGGCCGTACCCAAAAATCGAGATCTCACGGGTGACGTCGGTCTCGTCGATCAAGATTCCAGGATTCGAAGGCGCGGTGATGGCGTACGTGTCTTGCGTCGAGCTCTCGTTGAGCCTGGAATAGAAGACGCCGCCAAGCCAAGTCAATGGCCCGGAAGGACCGGCCGATGCGATGCGCATCTCGGCAGATTCCTGAATCTGATGCTGGGTCAGCGCACTCGGAATCGCATCAGAATAGGACGTGGGAAACTCGGGGCCCAAAGGGTTCCCGAAGCCGCCGAAGTAGTCGACTCCCGCGGCATTCGTCTGGTCCACCGTCGCAGACGCTGTTCTGTCGAAATAGGATGTGATGACCGTCAGCTCGGCGCCGCCCAGACGCGCAGTCATCCGCACCGAACTCATTCTGAACTGGTCGATCGAGGGCTGGTCGAGCAATTTCTCGTTGTTGAGGACGCCCATCGCCGGGGCCGACTGATTCGCATAAAAGGTAGGCGTATCGTGAAGGCTGATTGATTGGTAGGTAAATCCAGGAACGATGCGGAAGCGGTCGCCGGGCTCGAATGCAAGGCTGAGGCGAAGCAATTCGCTCGCCGAATGGTTCGCGTCGGCATCGACGGTCGCGCCGGTGAATGGATCGATGCGATCGACATAGCCACCGTCGTGCCGATACCAGGCGCTGATCCGCGCCCCGAGAACCTCGGCGATCAGCGGACCACCGGCCGCGGCGCCGGCTTCGTAGCTCGGCGCGCCGTGCTCCGTAGCCGACACTTCAGAGTGGTACAGCTCGCTCGTCGTGGTCGTGCTTGGTTCGGTGGTGATGAACTGAATGGCGCCACCTTCCGCGCTCCGGCCGAACAGCACACCCTGCGGTCCGCGCAGCACTTCGACTCGCGCGAGATCGAATGTGAGGGGATACGGATTATTGAACACGGAATGCGGCATCTGGATGGGAGTGTCGTCGATGTACAGGCCGGTGGTGGCGCCGCCCTTCTGTGCACTGATGCCGCGGATAGCGATGTCGGTCAGGATGCCCGGACCGAACTGCGAGCTGAAGTCGTACTCGACGCCGGCCGAGACGGCAGCGACTCCGCTGATGTCGCTGATGCCGAACTCGTTCAACTGCTCGGCCGACAGTACGCTGATGCTCATGGGCACCGTGCTCAACAACTCGTCCCGCTTCATCGCCGATACCACGATCTCGTCGAGCGAGACCTCCGGGTCATCCCGGGCCGCCGGCTTGACCTTGGGCCGCTCGAGGATCTTTATGGTCCGGGGGTCGAGAAATTCGTATGTAAGCCCGGTGCCCTCGAGCAGTCGGGAGAGGCCGTCGGCTGCGGGTAAACCGGCCGGAACGGGATGCGAGATTCTGCCGAGAGCCAGCTGCGATACGTATACGAAGTGGAGGTTGGTCGAATTGGCGAAGGCGATTAGGGCTTCTTGTAAGGGCTGCGCTGGGATCTCGCTCGACAGATCATTGGTCCCGTGCGAGAAGGCGCCCACGGCTGGAAGGCCCAGCAAGAGCCAGCAGAGCGTTCGAACGGACCATCGGGTTGCGAGTCGCACATCCCAACCTTTTTTCGTTTTGGGCAGCCTGCATCCGAAGCAAGAATCTATCGAGTATCTAAGGCTCCCCAGTCACCCGGCTCCCGAGCATACTAACCCGGCTCGTCTTATCGCAGAACCGCGGCCTGGAGTAAGAGGAGGGCCTCTTACACTGCGGCACCGGTGGCGCGACATGGCTAACATTCGATCCAGAAGAAGGAACCGAGATATGCTCGACACATCCCGCTCGCACACTGGATACCGAGCCACGGGGCAGAGCAGGCGTCGCGGGCAGTAGAAGCACTACGCAGGGGATGAGTATGGAAGGTGAGGAGCCATCACCCGAGAGCGAGGGCGCCGCGCAGGGATTGGACAGCGACAAGCTGTTCACCTTGCTGTACGCCGACCTTCGCGAATTGGCAGAACGGCAACTCAAGCGCAACGGGGGCAAGCCGCTTAGTCCCACGACTCTATTGCATGAGGCCTACATCGGGATGGCCGGGCGCGACAGCGTGTTTCCCGATCGGGAGCGCTTTTTAGGGTATGCGGCGCGGGTGATGCGCGGGCTCATTATCGATTTCGTTCGCGAACGGCGTGCGTTGAAGCGCGGCGCGGGCTTCCACATCACGCAGTTACCGACCGAGAGCGGCGCTTCCGCACCCAAAGACCTTGAGCTGTCGCGACTTTCCGACTCACTGGATGAGCTCGCTGCACGTGAGCCGCGGCTGGCCGAAGTGGTTGATCTGAGGTATTTTTGTGGCTATACCTTCGAGGAGATCGCGGCACAACGCGGCGGCTCGGCGCGGACGGTGGAGCGCGATTGGCAAAAGGCCCGGTTACTTCTGTTTGACCAGATGAAGCCTGACTGACCCTTCTGATCCGGGGCGACATCGGTATTCTGCCAGCGATTGATTCTGCCGAGGGAGAACGAACGGATGGCGGACGAGGGTGATTGGCGAGAATTCAGCACACACCTTGATCACGCGCTCGATCTGGATGACGAGCAACAACGGCTGTGGCTACGCATGCTGGATGAGCAGGCTCCGGCGCTTGCTGCTCGCCTGCGCAGTGCCCTGAGCGTTGCGCGACGCCCGGGCTACACGGAGTTTCTGTCCGAGCCGCTGCCGCCGGTTGCCCTTGAGCTCAACGCTGGCACGTTGGTCGGGAAGTCGGTCGGCGCCTACGTCATCGATACGGAGATCGGTCGGGGCGGAATGGGTAGCGTATGGCGGGCGCATCGCGCCGACGGTCGCTACGCGGGCAACGTGGCGATCAAGTTCGTGCACGCGGTCTGGGTCGGGCAGTCGGGCGAAGATCGATTCCGAACCGAGGGAACGCTGCTTGGAAGTCTAGATCACCCGAACATCGCGCGCCTGCTGGATGCAGGAATGCTCGACGCCACACAACCTTATCTGGTGCTCGAGTATGTCGAGGGCGAAGCGATCGATGCCTATTGCGAGCGGCAGGCGCTCGGCGTCGAAGCACGCCTGCGCTTGTTTTTAAAGGTTGTGGAGGCCGTCGCCCACGCTCACAGCCATTTGATCGTACATCGGGACCTCAAGCCCTCCAACGTACTGGTGACCCGGGACGGAACTGTCAAGCTTCTGGATTTCGGCATCGCAAAACTTCTGGACAAAGATACCGGTGTAGGCGAATTGACCTTGGCGGGGGTCAGTATGTTCACGCCCCAATATGCCGCGCCGGAACAGTTGCTGGGACAACCCGTGACCACGGCAACCGATGTGTACGCGTTGGGAAACCTGCTGTACGTGCTCTTGACCGGAACGCATGCGGTGCCAACGAGTACGGAATCGAAGGCGGACATTGTCAAGGCGATCGTAACGGCAGTGCCGCCGCCGGCGTCCTCCGTGGCGAGCGTCGCAAGCGTTCCGCGTCGAGCGCTCGAAGGGGATCTCGACAACATACTGCACAAGTCCTTAAAGAAGATACCCTCCGAGCGATACTCATCGGTGGCGGCGCTTGGTGAGGATCTGCGGCGTCATTTAGCCCATCAGCCGGTTCAGGCGAGAGCCGATACGCTCGGCTATCGAACCTCGAAATTCGTCCGACGCCACCGCGGCGGCGTGGTCGCGGCGCTACTCTTTGCGGTAGCCGTTATCGGCGGCATGACGGGCACCCTATGGCAGGCGCGGCGGGCCCATAGCGCGGCCATTCAAGCTGATCAACAGCGTGAACGGGCGCTGCAAGAGCTGAGATACGCACGCAGCACCAGCGAATTTCTGAGCTTTCTCCTGCAACAGGGCTCAAACAAGCCTTTTACGACCCCGGAACTTCTCGCGCGTGGTGAGCGGCTCATCGGGGGTCAGTTCACGGACGATCCAGCGATGCGTGCCCGGTTGCTACTGACGCTCGCGAATCTATACGCACAGGTTGGTCAGCAAGAAAAGGCGGAGCAACTGCAGCGCGCCGCGCAGAGCCTGGCCCATCAGTCATCGGACCGCTCGCTGCAAATAGAAGCGGACTGCGACCTGGCGCATGAGTGGGGCGATCAGCGGCTGTTCGACAAGGCGTTCTCGGCGCTCGATGCTGCAATCGAAAGCGCACGGGCAAATCCGTCCGTCGAACGGGAGGTTTATGCCGAATGCCGTATCGACCGCAGCGAGGTCCACCTCGATCACGGCGATGCGTTGCCGGCGCTGGAAGATGCTCAGGCAGCGCTTAAGCTCTTGGAAAGTGCTCGCGACGTTCCCAAGTCCGAGCTCATTGCCGCCCGCATCGCGGTGGCCGACGCCAAGGGAACTCTGGGTGATGATGCCTCGGCAGTGCGGGAGTACCGTCAGGCCCTCGAACTCATGTCGCAGATGGGGCACGGCCAATCCGAAGACGCTGCCTCCTACTACGGTCAGTTGGGCCGATACTTGTCGCGCGCGGGGCAATGGCTTGACGCCGCGTCCGCTTACGAATCCTCCCTCAAAATTGCCCGCGACGTCGCCGCCGGTGAGGACATTGACCCTGCGGAGTTGAGCAATTATGGGAAATTGTTGATCGATCTCGGCCGAGCTGATGAGGCGATGCCCATTTTCAATGAGGCGCTGCTGGTATCGAAGCATCTCAAAAATGCCAAGAACGCGGCGATGGCCACGCTCATGGCCGCACCTGCTTACTGCGCACTCGGCAGGTTGGAGGAGTGCGCCGAGCATTTGAATATGGCCAAAGAGGCTCTGGCGGTGCAACTGCCGCCCGAGAACTCCGTATTCGGGTCATTGGAAACGGGGGAAGCGCAGCTCGCCTGGAACAGGGGCGATCCCGCTGCCGCCCGCGACCATCTGCAGCGAGCGCTCAAGATCTTCGGCACGGCGCCCGATCGCAATCCAAATGCCCTGCGAGCACTGGCGCTACTGGCGGAAGTCGACCTGAAACTTGGAGACACCTCCGGTGCGCGCACGGACGCGGCGCAATTGCTCACGGCAGCAGAGCAAGCGCTGCACGGCTTTGCGAGCAGCGCTTGGCTGGGGCGCGCACATCTGGTGCAGGCCGAAGTCTTACTCGCGCTCGGCAAATCGGACGAGGCCCATGCCGCCTTGGACGATGCATTGGCGGAGCTTCGCGCCACGGTGGGTCCGACGGGCCTTTGGACTTTACAGACCGAGAAGCTGCTCGGACCGCTATCGGCAGCTAATTAAACGCTCCGACGACTTCGCGCGAGTCCCACTCGAAGCTATCCGCCCGGCGGCTGACCGCACTCTCGAGGAAAGGCGCCGGATTATGTCAATTGCGGCATCCCGCCCAATCGTCCTACACCGTGGGCCGTGCCAGATACTCAGCACCGTATCGACGTCTTGTCCGCTCACGTGACTCGCGGGTGGGGTCGCTATACGATTGGGTACCGATTGCAGTTGCCAGCCGGTCATAAGAACCATAGGGGTGAATCATGAAGTCAATCTCATTGGCGTTTGCCAGCGTCTGCTCGATGCTGGTTGCCTCAGCCGTCTTGGCGGTGCCCAGCGGATTTCCGAAACAAGCGATCGTTAGTGCCGTCAATGAGGCGAAACTAACCGTGCTCGGCGGCAACACGCGCCCCGAAGCGAATGCGGCCAATGACCAGGGCGCGGTCGAAGGTTCGATGCCGATGCAGCACATGCTGCTGCAATTGAAGCGCACGCCCGAACGAGAAGCCGCACTGACTCAACTGATCGACGACTTGCACAACCCACAGTCGGAGAGTTTCCACCAGTGGCTGACCCCGCAAGAGTTCGCGGCGCACTACGGCGTTGCCAGCGAAGACGCGGCCACAGTGACGCGCTGGCTGCAATCGCAAGGCTTGACGGTGAACGGCGTGACGCCAAGCGGCATGCTCATCGACTTCAGCGGAACGGCCGCTCAGGTGACTCAAGCGTTTCGCACCGAAATACATCACTATCTCGTGGACGGCGTGTCGCATATCGCGAATGCCGAGTGATCCGAAAATTCCGGCGGCGCTCGCGCCTGCGGTTGCGGGAGTCGTGTCGCTGCACGATTTTCGCCCGAAGGGGCAGCTCGTGCCGCGGCCCAAGCCGGGCTATACCTATACCACCACGAACGGCACCTTCCACGCGCTGGTCGCCGGCGACATCGCAACGATTTACAACTTAAAGCCGTTGTTCGCCGCGGGATACACCGGCAAGGGCCAGACGATCATGGTCGTGGAAGATACGTATCTCTATACCACCAGCGATTGGGCGGTATTCCGCGACACGTTCGGTCTGAAGAAGTATTCCGCGGGGTCGCTGACTCAGGTCAGCCCGTCGGGCGGCATCCCTTGCACGAATCCGGGATTCCAGGGCAAGAAAAAAGATCCGGGTTACGGCGATGACGGTGAAGCCACCATCGACGTGGAATGGGCCTCTGCGGCGGCGCCGGACGCGGCCATCGTGCTGGCCGCGTGCGAAGACACGACGACGACATTCGGTGGGCTCATCGCATTGGTCAACACGCTCGGCGGATCGAACGGCCCGCTGCCCTCGGTGGTCAGCATCAGCTATGGCGAGGCCGAAGCGGTCAACGGCGAAAGCGCCAACCTGACCTATTACTTTGCTTACCAGCAAGCGGCGGCGGAGGGCGTGTCAGTATTCGTTTCCTCCGGCGATGAAGATGCGATGAGCGCCGACAACGGCAACGTGGCGAAACACGGCATCGGCGTCAGCGGATTTACCTCGACGCCTTATAATGTCTCGGTGGGCGGTCTGGATTTCGGCTACACCGCCTTGGATGTGGATCCATCCGTTTATTGGAGCGCGACCAATAGTCCCACGTTCAGCTCCGCGCTCTCTTATATACAAGAGATTCCGTGGAATGGGTCATGCGCCAGCACTCTGCTGAGCGCTTACTACGGCGGAACGACCCCGGCCGTGTTTTGCAACTCGACCGAAGTCACCACCACCACGAATCCGCTGAACTACTTTTTGAACGCCTTCGGCGGTAGTGGTGGACCCAGCGGCTGCGCCTTAGGTTCCCCGACGGTCGCCGGTGTTGTCGGCGGCAGCTGCGTCGGCTATCCGAAGCCGAAGTGGCAGAGCGGTTTGTTTGGAAATCCCGACGATGGGGTGCGCGACATCCCGGATGTGTCGTTGTTCGCGTCTAACGGCATCTTCGATGCTTATTACGTCGTGTGCTGGTCCAATCCGGATCTGAACGTGGGCGGCGGATTCGATTGCACCGGCGCGCCGAGCACTTGGGCCGGCTTCGGGGGCACGTCGGTGTCGTCACCCATCATGGCGGGAATCCAAGCGCTGGTGGGCCAAAAGACCAAGAGCCGCTGGGGCAATCCCAACACGGTGTACTACGCTTTGGCGAAAAGCGAGTACGGCAAGAAAGGGTCAGCGGCGTGCAATTCCACCACGGTACCGAAGACCGGCAACAGCTGTATCTTCTACGACGTGACACAGGGCGATATCGTCGGCGCCTGCAAGAAGTTCCACGGCACGGCCTATGACTGCTTGCTGGAGAAGGGCGATAAGTACGGGATTTCGTCGACGTCCGACAAAAGCTCGGATCCGGCATATATCACTAATGTCGGTTGGGACTTTCCAAGCGGCATAGGCTCGGTGAATGCCTATAATCTGGTGATGGAGTGGCCGGGCGGGTAGCGCGGGCAATTGAGCATCATGCGTCCGGCATCCTGCCGGACGCACCTCTAAACAACCCGTCGTCGTGATGCGGGGGCGTGCGTTGCTGCCCAATACTCACTCGGCTCCCCGCGAGACCTTAACGCGCGAACGGGGATTGTGATCGGATTGCCGATGACGACGGCGTCATACCCTGAATCAAATCATTGAGACTGGAGGTTAGCGCCGGTGGTGGCGCCGTGACCCGGTGTCAGAGCCAAGACATGGGTATCGACTACGATCTTTCCCCCCACCAGAGTGAGCACCGCGCGCGTCTTCGGCAACTCCGGCGGCGGCACCGTAAAGATGTCCTGTGACAGCACGGCGAGGTCTGCGAGTTTACCGACCCTGATGCTGCCTTTGTCGTTCTCTGCGAATTCCGCATAGGCCGAGGTCAGGGTGTAGGCAATGACGGCCTGTTCGCGCGTGATGGCCTCGGACGGGTGGTCCGCATGCAGGGTCGCGAACAGAATGTTTAGAAAGGGGTTGGTCGGTCCATCCGAGCCGAGTGCCACCGGAATCCCCGCTGCGAGCAACGACTTCAATGGCTGCGACACGTCGAACACCGAGCGGCCGGGCCGGCCGAGTGCCATGAAATGCGAGGGGTTTTGCACGACGACCACCCCGTAGTCCTTCACGCGTGCATAAAGGTCGGGGAAAATGCCGTCGCCGTGCTCGAAGCGCACCCGCCGAGCGCGCCAGAACGCGGGACCGCCCGAGGCGTCCATGGCGTCGAGCATGGCTTTGGCGCCCAGGTAGCCTGATACGTGCACGAGCAGTTGATCGTTGTTCGCGACCGATTCCCGCAGCATCGCGGCAATCTCTGCCACGGGAAAGGTCAGCGGCAGCTCGCGAAATATCAGATCAAACGGGGGCGCGGGCGGCATCTGCACCGCATCGCGCGGAGTGAATGTCGCCTCGATCGGTACGCCGTCGATCATCCACTTGGTGCCGCTGACGGTGATCAGGGGACTCGGATGGCGGGGAACGCCTACGCCTTCACCGATGTTCCGGCCTCCCGGCGTGGTGCCGGGCATGCGCATGACGCGCAACCTTATAGGTGTCGGCACTTTCTCAAACAGCGCCACTGCGCGCGCCGGAGCCATGGCATTCGACATGTCCTGGATCGTAGTGATCCCGAAGGCTTTTGCTTCGTCCAGGGTTTCACGCAGTTGCTGGACCGCCGCCGCTTCTGGTACTGCATCCGCCGCCACCCGTGCCATGTTGAGGCCGGCATATTCACGCGCCACCCCGGTCAGACGGCCTGTAGCGTCCCGCTCAAAGCGGCCTCCGAGCGGGTCTGGCTGATCCTCGGCGACACCGTAAGCGCGAAGTCCCGCCGTGTTCAGGATGAATCCATGGCCGGTGATCGTGACCAACTCGACCGGATTGTTCGGCAATAAGGCGTCGAGGAAATCGCGGTTGACCGTGGTGTCGTAAAAGATGGCCGGACTGATGGTGGCTTGGAGCAGGGCGCCCTTCGGCGCTTTTGCTGCGGCGGCGGTCAGTTCTTCGCGCAGACTGGCTGGACTCCGCGCTTTCGACTCGACCTCGACCAGATTCTCCGGATGCACGTCGATGTGATTGTGCGCATCATTGATGCCGGGAATCACAGTTCGCCCGCCGAGATCGATCCGGCGCGAGTCCGCGCTCCCCAGGGCGATGATCTTGTCTGAATCTCCCAGGGCGATGATTCGCTCTCGGCGGATCGCCAACGCCTGAACGTAGGGATGATTCGGGTCACTCGTGAAGATCTTGCCGTTGAATAGAATCAGGTCGGGCGGCAGTTCTTTGGCTGTCGCTGCCGCATTCCATCCCCAGGTGCCGATAACCAGCATCGTGGCGAGCAAGCCTGTCGACTGGCGCATCCGGTAATCTCCTAAGGGTCGATTAGGGGCGTTCGAAAACCAAGTGATTCTTGTATCGCTTGCCGCTTTCATCCGTCCCTTGGTCAATTTCGTTGAAGATCTTTCCGTCGGCGGAGATCGTCTCCAGCTCGCGTTCAACGATTTTGCCGTTCTTTGTCCAGACCGATTCCCATGTCGTCGAGTTGATCATGGTGTCAGTCACGCAATCCGCGATCGGGTAGTCGAGAACCGTTATGGGTTTGCCGTCAAATGCCGTGGCATATTCCACATGACCCACAGTTCCGTCAGCATCGATCCAGTCGCTCTTGATGAGCAAATGATTGGCGCCGGCATCGATCACCTTCATGGTGTACTTTTTCATGGGTGGGCTGGGCTCAAACTTCGACTTCGCGACGTTGAGATCCCAGTCGCCGAGAAGTACGTCCAGGTTTCCCGCAAAAGCTGCGCCGGCGCAGGCCACTATTCCGGTAACCGCCAACGAAGTCCCAATCAGCTTGAAAATCCTCATGCGTTTCATACTATGCGAGTTCATACCTTAGGATTGATGCGAGGCCATTTGCATCTTCCACCGCGACGCGGCGGAGCGTCGAGGAAGCAAGAGCGGGGTGGCCAGTAACAATACGCCGGCGATCGCGATCGCCGAGCGCAGGCCAATGATACCGGCGAGCAGGCCCCACAGCGCCGTTAGAATCGCAATGGTGACATTGCTGGTGATCGACCACGCAGAAAGCGTGCGGGCGATCCGATTGGTCTCGGTACACTCGAGCCGATAGGTGACGAAAATGGGATTGAACACTCCGATGCAGGTGACCAGCCCAAACTGGAGGGCAGCGACGAGTACGAGCCCGGCGACGCCCGGGTGAATGAAGGCCAAACCGACCGACCAGCACGCGCGCAGCGCGCCGGCAGTGAACATAACCTGGTGCTGTCCGAACCGAGCGACGAGCGGGCGCGCCAGTCGTGAGCCGACGAGGCCACCGATACACGGCAGGCCGAAAGCGAGCCCGTACTGCCAGGGCTTGAACCCCAGGTGGCCGAGCATCAAGACAGCGATCAGAGGTAAGGTCGCCATGATCAGGCCATTGACCAGTGTCGTATTAAAGAAGAGCGGACGCAGCGCCCGGTGAGTCAATAGGTATCGCCAGCCCTCGAGTAGGTCGCCCCATCGGAGCCGCGATGCGGCCGCAGGTGTCGGCGGCGTCTCTTGCCCGCGGATCGCGCCGATCCCGATCGCCGAGAACAGGTAGCTGGCCGCATCGACGACGACGGTCGTCACCGGGCCGAACATCGACATCGCCGCACCGCCAAGCGGCGGCCCGAGCGCTGTCGCGGTCCAAGTCGTGGCCTCGAACCGACCGTTTGCTACGAGTAAGTCCTCCGGCGGCACCAGCGCCTTGAGGTACGCACCGCTCGCCGCCCTGAAAGCGATGTCGGCTGCGCCCACGATGACCGATACGATCAGGAGCTGGACGAAGCTGAGCCAGCCGAATGCGAAAGCGGCAGGGATGCTCATCACGGCCACGAACCGAAGGAGATCCATCGCGACCATCACCGGCCGCTTCTGACGGAACTCCACCCAGGGACCCAGCGGCAGCGCCACAGCCGCCCCCACCATCCGCCCCGCGGCTGCCAACGCTGCCACCGCGGCCGGTCCCGAGTGCAAGACGATGATGGCGATCAAGGCAAATGCGTCGAACGCGAGCCAAGTCCCGAACGCGCTGACCGCATACGCCGCCCAGAGCCAACTGAACTGTCGCCCCAGCGACCGCATCGCCATCATTCGCGGGAAACCATGCGTCCTATCTGCCCGCCCGAATCCGAGCCCCGTGTTCATCGATAACCGGCATCCCATCTTCCTTGGTGAACGCACCGCGTTGGGGCAGGGGCAAGATATCGAGCAGGGCTTCGCAAGGCCGGCAGAGTTTGACGCCCCACGGTGTGACGACGATCGGTCGATTGATGAGAAGCGGATGTGCGAGCATGGCGTCGAGCAAGTCGGCGTCGGACAAACGCTCATCGGCCAGGCCGAGTTCTGCGTAAAGCGTACCTTTGTCGCGCAGCAACTGGCGGGGTCTGAAGCTCATTCGTGCAAGCAGCGATTCGAGCGTCGCCCGATCGGGCGGTGACTTCAAGTACTCGATCACTTGAGGCTCGACGCCGGTGTTTCGAATGAGCGCGAGCGTGTTACGGGACGTGCCGCAGGCGGGGTTGTGGTAGATCGTCACGTCCGTCATCGACGCATTTTCGCAAGCTTCGACCGCTGCGTCACCATCTAGGCGCCCACGACGAAATTCTGATTAGGTAGAGCCCGGTGCGGCGGGCGGCGGCTCCTGTTCCGCCGGCGACGCCCCCGCGAGGGCGTGGTTGATGTCCTCGATGAGCTCCTCAAGGGAGCGGTCGCCGTAGCCCAAGTGGTTTGCGAGCACCTTACCGTCGCGGCCGATAATGAACAGGTGGGGAATGCTCGAAATGTCGTAATGACGGGCAATCGATTCCCAAGGATCTTCGATCACGTTGATCTGCCAATCGGCAGCCAGCTTTTTAATCTGTCGCGTCGCTTGGGAATTCTCGCGATAGCTCACTGCAAACACCGTGAGCCGATCTTTGCCGACCACTTCTTGCGCTTTCTCGAGAATCGGCAGCTCGCGGCGACAAGGGCCGCACCAGGAGGCCCAGAATGTCACGATCACGACCTTGCCGCGCTGACTGCTGAGCGGGATCTTCTCGCCGGTCAGAAGATTGCGGGCGTCGAAGTCGGGCGCCATCGATCCGACGGCGGGGCCGGAGGAGGCGGCCCATCCGGTCGTTGTAACAGCCAGCGCGGTCGCAGTAACAGTCAGGAACGAGAGGCGAGCTGCCAGCCCGCGTATCCAACGGCTCATCGATGCATCCCTGCGTAACGCGATGCGGTGAATCTTACACGCAACCTTGAGATGCCGTCGCTAGCGGACTCCGCCGCTCGGCGGCTTGACCCCCTGCAACTTTCTAGTCAATGCCGTGTTTTGGAGTTACAGGACACGGGAGATAGGCATGAATACCAATCTGATTCGCGCTCACGGCACCGTCATGGACGGTTGGCCGATGTGGGTAGCCCTGGCATTTTATCTGATCGCCTTCGGCATCTTCGCGATGACCACGGTACCGGGATTCCCGGTGGCATGAGGAGCCCCCGCATGGGGGCAACGGCCTCGGAAGCCCAGCGGCATCACGCCGCTGACTCAGTGGCCGGACCCGGGCAGAGTGCCCGGAAGACCGCTATCGAACCAGCTTGTCCATGTCCGCTTGCATGCGCTCTTTGTACTCGTCCGACCAATGGGCGCCCGGTCTCTGTTTCGCGGAGGGGGTCGCGTTAGTGGTTGTCTGCGGGGTCGGCGGGGTCTTGCTGGGGATTGCTCGCGGCGCGACCTTTAACTTGAGAGTGGGGCGGGGAGATGTAGGGTTGGAATCGCTCATAGACTCGTGGTGGGGTTGGTGTAGGGCAACAAGGGCCGCCAAAGCAGCGCACAAAAAATTATCGTGAGGCGAGGTCGAAATGAATACAACTTTGGGTAAACAAGCACCTGACGTGGAGCGGTGATTCTAACCCGATCGCAATCGCCGGGCGAGAGGCACGCACGACGCCGGAACCCCATTTTTTATCAGTCTGCTCAATTTCGTGTACCGTGGCTGCAATCCTTGGGCACCTCGGAGTTGCGATGCAGGACGAAGCGGTCATTACCATTAATGGCGTGAAACTCAGCGATGCGGAATCGATGACGGTCCGCGTCGCGGTCGATACGCTCGCCAATGTCCTGGCTGAAGGCCTAGAAGAAAAGGAGAGTCAAGAACTCACCGCGGTCTACATGGACTCGCTGTTGCGAATTCAAGGGCTTCTCGAGAGCCGGGAAACTCGAAAGCAATAGATCGAAGGGAGAAGGCAGAGCCCATCCCGGGCTCTGCAGTCCGCTCGCCTGTACCTCCTGCCTTATCCCCGACGGCGAACGAGTTCTCGGCTCTGCATCAGAGCTGCCGCGTGCAGCATAAGAAACAGCGGCACGAGGAATGCCGGGATCACGAGCAGCGGCAATGTCGCCATCGGCGCGGTGCTGATCTCGCCAACAGCTCCGGTCGCGGTGAGAGTACCTGCCGTCCCAAGGGTGATAGCGCTGACCAGGTCCAGTATCCCGAGGACGTTCCAGAGAATGAATGTGGGGCGCGCAGCGAAGTCAGGCCGCCGCACCAGAGCCAGAATGATCCATGGGGCCGTGAATCCGATGGCCATGTCGCCGAGACCCGCGGGCAAGGCGAACGCAGCCGGGAGGATCCGGTGCGCATAGAGGGCGAGGAAGCCCAATCCGGCCCATCGCCAAGCCTGCATTCCTGCAATGAGCCGAAGATCGAGCGAGAGCACGAAAGTGCGGAAGGATTGCGAGACCCGGAGGCACGCGAAAAAGATCACCAGCGGCGCTGTCACGCCAATCGCGATGGCGAGGGGAGGCCTCCCGGGAGGGCCAACGAAGGCGTCGGCGGCTCCGAGCGCGACGACGAGCAAGAGCCAGACGCCCAATGCGATCGGGACGGCAAGGCGAAGGCCGCCGTCTCGGCTCGGCCGGGAATCGGTCGGATGAGAAAAGACTATCGCGGTCATGGCGCTCTCCTTAGTGACTTGCATTTTGCAAGTGTGTGGGGAACGTATCATAATGACTTGCAATCTGCAAGTCACTCCTCGAGCTCTGGAGAAGCCGGCCAAAACATGAATACCATCAAACTCTTCGCGCGTTCCGACTGTGCGATTGCCAACTCGCTCGACATCCTGGGTGACAAGTGGTCGCTCCTCGTGGTGCGCGACTTGCTGCACGGCAAGCGCACCTACGGCGAGCTGGCGGATTCGCCCGAGAGGATTCCCACCAACATCCTTGCCGATCGCCTCAAACGTCTGGAAGCTGCCGGCATCGTTAGCAGCGCTCCCTACCAAGACCGCCCGGTGCGGCACGCCTACACGCTGACCCCAAAGGGCAAGGCACTCGGCGAGGTGTTGCTTGCGTTTGTGCGTTGGGGAAAACAATACCTACCGGGTACGGTCGCATTGAAGCAGGGGGCGGCGGGCGATGAGGTTGCCAAGCCGCCGACGGCCGCTCGAAGGCGCGTGAAGCCCGCGGGATGAGGCGACACGGCGGACCTGAGCGGCTCGACCAAGCCAACGTGCTGGTTGCTTAGCTGCAATCCTGATGCAGCTGAGCCGCTCCGACCTTTGCAAGTGCCATTCTCAGGGCGCTCGCTGATGTCTTATCCCCATGAACGCACTGGATCTCCTGTAGCGCTTTCCTGAGCGCAGGCACCGCCTCCTGAGCGCGGGGGCCGATATATCCCAGCGTCATGGCAATCCAATACCGTACCGAGTCGTCCCGATCGGAAAGCATCTCGGCGAGCAGCTTGATGTCTGCATCACTCGCCACCAGCTCATGCCGACGGACTTGATCCGCCAATCGACGTGCATCCTCGGTTCTCATGTCGGTGGAGGGCTCTTCTTTAATTGCGCTGATTTCCATGGCCAGGGGAGAGTTCGCGCTTGCGCCCATGGAGGGGAGCGTCGCGAACAGTTGGAGTAGCCCGCAAGTGGCATAGACCGCGATACGGACGAATCGAGGCATGTCTAGCTCCGAAGGGCGCGGTGGGACCGTAATTACGAATTCACCAGTTCGATTTCGATATAGGCGCGTCGATGCAGTCGCCCCGTCATGCCGGCCATGGCGTCGATGAGACGCATCATCAGACCATATTTGCTGACCAGCGCCTTGCGAACTTCCGTGATCAAGGCCGGGTCCGCGACGATCTTGGCACGGGCTTCCATCCAGGTGCTCCGTACATTGCCCCGAACGTCACATGCGGCAAGTCGCACTTTGGATGACGCGCGAATTCTTTTGACCTTGCCCGCATCCCCTGCGCTGAATACGTAGTAACGCTCGCCCAGCTTCGCGATCCACACCGGGGTCTTCACTTCGACGCCATTGCGGCGATAGGTGGCAAGGCTCACGTATTTCTCGGTAGCGAGATCGAACGGCAGCGGGTTGCTCATGTCCTTTAGTGTATCCGCTCGATGCCAAACAGCGTTAGCTTCGGGCGTTAGGCGGGCGCCGATGGCATCAGTCGATGACTTCGCGCGCGATGATCTCGACCAATTCGAAATGCAGCGTCACGAATTCGAAGTGGTCATGCAGATCTAAGTGCGGCAGGCAACGAATATGGCACTGCCGGAACTCCTCGGCGCTTTCGAAAGCTTCGCCCCGCCAGACTTCTTCCGGAACGCTCCCGAATTCAATGGTGTACACCTTGGTTGCCTTGATGATGCATCGCAGGCGTCGCTTCAAATCGTAAACTTCGATGATATCGCCCGGCGCGTAGCCTCCGTCGCCGTATTCGCCGTAAGGCTCGAAGTACGCCGCAACCGTGTCCGCGGTGACGGTCTTGCGACCCTCCATGACGCTGCGCGCGAGACTGTCGTCGTTTTCATCGGCCCCCCAAAAGGTCAGCCGCTTTCGTCGGTTCATTTCGCCTCCTCGCGACCCCCGGTTGCCAGCATCGCTCGGAGCGAATAGGCTAACCTCAGAGTCTGACACCTCGCTCATCGACCGTTTGCACTGACGACACGGGCGGTACGGAACTGAGCGTTATACGCTGCTGTCGATGTAGTCGCATGAATTCTCCGCCCTTGCCCAATCGTCTGTTGCCGTTCGCGCTGCACTTCTTCCGACAGTTCTTCTGGGGCTGTCTGGGACTTCTTGTCTTCTCGGTGCTCGGCCGCGCGGTGTTCGCCTCGATTGCCTACGCGACGAAACGCCTGACCGACACCGTCCTGGCGATGCACGATCCCGCCGCCGAAGTGAGCAAGCTCCTCGATCCGTTCATGCTGTTCGTTGCGCTCGTCGTGGCCCGCTTCGCGATGGACGCCTCGATGTGGTTCTGTTCTTACCATACTCGCTCGCCCCTGTTGGTCCGGATCAAGGAGGAGGTCTTCGCGTACGCGCAGCGCCTGTCGAGCGCCTATTTCGAAAACACCCTCTCCGGAAAGATCGCGCATCGCGCCGTGCTCCTGCCCGACCAGGTGCTCGCGATATTCGACATGACCGTGTTCGACTTCGTCCCTGGGGCCTGCTTCTTCGTGTTCGTCGCGGCCTATTTCTACGTCGCGAGTCCCCAGTTCTGCGCAATGGCCGTTGCGGCGATCCTCGTGTATTTCACCGTCAGTCTGCTGGTCGGTCGCGAATGCACCCGGCGCGCCATCGCCAACAACGAGGCGAGGGCGGCTGTCACCGGCCGCGTGGTCGACGTGCTCACCAACATCCGAAACGTCTTCTTCTTTGCCAACCAACCGCTCGAAGACCAAGAACTCAAGCGCTACACCGGTGAGGAGCGCGACCGGCGGCGCGCCTCCTATCGCGCGGTCGTACGGCTGCGCTCCGTGCAATACGTGATGGATATTGCGATGTGGATCATCTTCGTCGGCGGTGCGCTGTATGCCTGGGTGCATCGCCTGATCGGCGCGGGCGACTTTGTCATGATCACGGCGCTCACAAGCTCCCTCCTACAGACGGCATACAACATCGGCCAGCGGATCCCCGAGTTCTACGATCAACTCGGCTCGGCCCGCGAGAGCATCGATACGCTGATCGTGCCCGCTACCATTGTGGACAAACCCGGCGCGCCGGCGCTCAAGGTGACGCAGGGCACCATTCATTTCGAGCGCATCGCCTTTTCGTACGCCGCTCCTTCCAAGGACAAGGCGCGGCAGGCTCGAAACGTCGTCAAGGCCTTTGAGTTGACCATCCCGGCGGGGCAGCGTGTCGGCCTGGTGGGACCGAGCGGCGCGGGAAAAACCACGCTGATGGGCCTGTTACTGCGCATGCACGATGTGGCCGAAGGCGCCATCCGTATCGATGGCCAGGACATCCGCGAAGTCACGCAGGAGAGCCTGCGACGGTCGATCGCACTCATCCCGCAAGACACCAACCTGTTTCACCGCGGACTTCTGGAAAACATCCGCTACGGCAGGCCGGGGGCGACGGATGAAGAAGTCGAGTCGGCAGCCCGGCGGGCGCATGCGCACGAGTTCATCGTAGAGCTCGATCACGGCTACCACACCCTGGTTGGCGAGCGCGGCATCAAGCTCTCCGGCGGACAGCGGCAGCGAATAGCGATCGCGCGGGCGATTCTCAAAGATGCCCCGATTCTCCTGCTGGACGAAGCCACCAGCGCGCTCGATAGTCACAGCGAGCACATCATCCAGGCGGCGATGCGCGAAGCGATGGCTGGCAAGACCGTGATTGCCATCGCGCATCGCCTGAGCACCGTGATGGATATGGACCGACTCATCGTGTTGGACCGAGGAGCCATCGTCGCCGACGGATCGCACGCCGAGCTTCTGAGTCAGGGAGGCCTTTACGCGGAGTTGTGGCGCAGGCAGTCGGGTGGATTCAATCCGGTTGCACGACCCCCCGAAGTTGAGCAAACGGCGGAAATTGGCGATCTCGATGAGCATCCGATGGGCATCGTCGAGCGGCCGGCGGCTACAGAGGAAGGTGAAAAGGCATGATACTTCGGGTGCCTGAGGCGTCGTTGGCCGATCGCAAGGTGCTTCTTTATTTCGCCTGGAGCCGCCCAGCGGAGACCGCCGCGCCGCTCGAGGTCATCGACGATCGCTTTCCAGCGATTTTTGAGTTGCGCAGGCTCTTTTTCCCAAGATTTGAACCCTTGTCGAATCGCGACACGATCGATCAAGGGATCGCGGGTTTTCTAGACCACGTTCAGAAGCCCAATTTCCAGGCGTTCGCCGAACAGAGCGAAGCGCTGACGGGCCGCAAGGTCATTCAGATCGAACGCATCAATGACGACGGCGCAATGACGCCGCTCGTGGGCGCGCTCGACGGCGTCGACAGCGTTGTCGTCATCAGCTTCGATTCTCTGCGCACCGGCCAAGCGGCGAGCCCGGCGGAAGTCGAGGCCATCAGACATTTCCTCGATGACCCTGATCATCTGATTTTCGTTTGTCCGCATCATGACATCGGAGAAGCCACGGGTTCGGCGGAAGAGGGGCGTCTTGAACGCCAGCTTGCCGAATATCGGCATCATGGCGACCACGGCATTCCGCCCCGGCAAGGTTTTGGCGGTTTCGCGCGCACCTTGCTGGCGGGGCTCGGCGTACCCGTTCACAATCGCTTCGGTCTGCGGCCGGCGGTGACGGCGGATGGGGCACCGGCTCCCGTCGAGATTGAGCGTGCGCTGGACGAGCTTGGGCTGCTCGAGGGCGTCGAAGCCTTTCACCTGCATCCGCACCTGCCGCAACTCGAGCGAATTGGCCCATCGACAGAGCGGATGGACGTGCTTGCTCGCCAGATGATTGATCCGACGGCGCCGCCTCATCCGTTTACGCAAGGAGGCCGATCGAGCTTCGACGCGCTGCTGCAATCGCGGCCGAATACGTTCGCAGGACATCTATTGGTATGCGACACGACCATGTTCAGTTCCACAGCCGGCGGCATCGAGAATCTTCGCCGCTTCTGGGCTAATGTGATTCGACGAGGGGCCAGGATTCGGCAGTAAGGATGGCGGCGGGGCGGTGCCATGTCTCGCCGGCGTAATGTAACCTGGACTCTAGCAATTAGACCTAATCGGGCGACACTCAAATCCGTCTTGGTGAAGTCCTTTCCTTTGAACAGGCATAGGTCTCCGCGTCATCCTGGTCGAAAAGAATCGCGATGATCGCCGAAGTGTCGATGATCATTTTGGCAGTCCGCGGTCGTCATAGAGCAAAGCTCCGTGGTCCGCGGGCTTCCCCTTTTGGGTAGCGGCGCAACGGCGCCCAATGGCAAGCAGTTCGTCGGCCGCAGTTTCCGACTTTCTTGCGCGGCTCACCCGGGCAAGGCGCTCTCGCAATGCTTCGGTGACGGCGCGAGTCATCGACTCGCCTGTTTGGTCTGCGAGAGCCCGGGCAAGTTTGTGCGCCTCGGGGTCTTTGATGTTTAAGGTCATATCTACCTCGGTAGAATTAATTCTACTATGGAGGTTCAGGGAATCCACCGAATCGAACTCGTCGTGCTGACCCGGAACCATCGGGTCGTCGCGCGCACCCACGGCGAGCCCCCTGTGACGCCGCATCGCTCGACCCGAGCCTGAACTCCGGCGCACCTGTATTGAGCGCCCCTGACTTCCCCGGTAGCGTTATAGTTCGGACTCCCAAAAGGAGCAGACCGCCATGCAATACGTAACCCTCGGCAATACCGGGCTCCAAGTCTCGAGATTGTGCTTCGGGACCATGACCTTCGGGGACGGTAGAGGAATGTTCAAAGCCATCGGTGCTGTCGGTCAGGAGGCCGCCGATAAGCTCGTCAAGACATCGATCGAAGGCGGGATCAACTTCTTTGACACCGCGGATGTTTACACGGAGGGCGAGAGCGAAAAGATCCTCGGCCAGTCGCTGAAGAACCTGAAGATCGCGCGGCCGCATGTCGTGATAGCGACCAAAGTGTACGGGCGCGTGGGTCCGGGACGGAATGATGCCGGCGCGTCTCGCGGCCACATCATGGACGCTGTCGAGGCGAGTTTGCGCCGCTTGCAGACGGACCACATCGATCTCTATCAAATCCACGGCAATGACGTAGTCACCCCTATGGAGGAGACTCTTCGCGCCCTGGAGACATTGGTCCAGCAGGGCAAGGTGCGCTACATCGGCTGCTCCAACTGGCCCGCCTGGAAGATCGCCAAGTCTTTGGGCTTCTGCGAACTGAAGAACCTCGCAAAATTTGACACGCTCCAGGCCTATTACTCGATTGCCGGTCGCGATCTGGAACGGGAGCTCGTTCCGCTACTGCAATCCGAGAAGATCGGTCTCTTGGTGTGGAGCCCGCTCGCGGGAGGTCTGTTATCCGGCAAGTACAGCCGGACCAGCCAGAAACCCGCGGACTCGCGACGCAGCGACTTCGACTTCCCTATCGTCGATAAAGAGCGGACTTGGAAGATCCTGGAGGCGATGGCACCGATCGCGAACGCACATAAGTGCAGTCCCGCACGTGTCTCGCTCGCGTGGCTGTTGGCGAAGCCGGTGGTGACCTCGGTCATCATCGGCGCGAAACGCCTCGATCAGCTCGAGGACAACCTCGCCGCGGTCGAACTCAAACTCACCGAGGACGAGCTCAAGCGGTTGGATGAGGTCAGCGCTCTGCCGCCGGAGTATCCGGGGTGGATGTTGCCTTTCCAGAGCGCCGATCGCCTGGAGGCGGTGGACCGCGCGCAGCAATTCCGTAAGGCAAATAGCTTTTAGGCCGGGACCTCACGACAGGGCGGTGCGTCAAGAAAGGGTTCGCGGCGCCGAATTTAACGGAATCTGGCCGAGCGGGATTGTGACCGGCGTCGACCAAACCGTCCGCCATCGAGGCTACATTGCCTCATGCGCCGAAGCGACGCGGTTCCGCGGCCAGTTTGCGCGGCCCTCCTCTATCTGACCATCGCGGCAGGCGCGGTGCAGGCGGGCGAGGTCTACAAATCAATCGATGCAGACGGCAAAGTCGTGTACTCGGATCATGTCGATCCGTCGCTGTCGCAGACAACCGTGGTGCAGCTCGAAGAGTCGCGCTCCCTGCCGGGCCAATTGCATTTTTGCTGGACCAACTGCTTCACCCTGGTTCTCGACAATGGCGTGTATCGTCGCGCCGACGGGACCGATGAGAGTTGGACCGTGGAAACCTTCTCCGCGGATGCCATCGTCCTGCACCGCCATGATCCGCCCGTTGCTTGGAACGGATACAGTGAAGACGTGGTGTACGCGGGCCATGTAGCCAACGACCGGCTGATCGACGTCACGGTCAACGGTAAACCCGTCAACGGGATCGAGGCGTCCTGGAGCACGGCGCTCTCTACGCTGCCGGGCAACAATGCCGAGCGCGATGCGATGGCCAACGCGAATCTCGGGTCATCGTCCGAGGATACGGTGAGCAGCACTGCGGCACCGCCGCCCTTGCCCGCGGAGGATCAACCCACGCTGTCTCAAGACGGCTACCTATGGACGCCGGGCTATTGGTATTGGCGGGATCAAACCTACCGCTGGGTTCCCGGTGCCTGGATGCGACCGCCCCAGGCGGGCCTTCTATGGACTCCCGCCTATTGGGGATTTGCCGGCACGGTCTATGTCTTTCATCCGGGTCACTGGGGCCCGACGGTCGGGTACTACGGTGGGGTCAATTACGGACATGGCTACTTTGGCGCCGGCTACGCCGGCGGCCATTGGATTGGCAATGCATTCGCCTACAACACCCGCGTAAATCATGTGGATCCCGCCGTTGCCCATCATGTATACGCAGAGTCCGTCTCCGCGCCGGGTTCGCGAGGGGTCCAATCGGCGGTGCGAGTCAGCAACAAGACGCAGACGAAAACGACCGTCGAGCGAACCAACGAAGTCCCGCCCGCGCCCATGAAGGTTGACAGGCCTGCGAAGGTCGACAGGCCGGCGACGGCCGCCAATGCACCGGCTGCCAGCACCCCCTCGAAACCCAACCACAACACGGCGACTCGAGTTCTGCCCGTCAAACAATGACCGGCTAAAGAATCTGACCGAGCGGTCGATTACAAGCCGATGTGCTTCCTTCCGAGTCGGGCGACCCTGTGACACTGACGCATCTCAGAGGGATCGCGGCGGTGATTTATACCTTGCTCTTGATGCCTCAGGCCTCGTTCGCCGACGTGACCGTCCTGCGCAATCCCACGGGACTGCCCGTGTACCCGAACATAGACAACGCCAGGCTCGATGATCGAATGAGAACCGATGATCTCGGCCGATGGTGCATGCACCTATCTGCCCGAAGCGTGGATTCTCTTGGGACGGTCGAGAACTGGTACCGCCGAGCGCTCTCGAGCGCCAGTGAAACCGATCTGCGCAATGACGGAGATTATGAGCGCGCGTACCTCGCGCTTGATGGCATCAAACTCACCGTGAATCTCTCCTTCGTGGCCGTGTACAAAGCCTCGATCGGGGCCGCCACCCATATTGACATCGTCCGCTGCGGTCCCCTTCGGTAAGAGAACCTCGCGCAGATCACCGCCGATCCTCGCGTAGCATCTCGGCGCCCTTCTCGGCGATCATCACCGTGGGCGCATTGGTGTTTCCCGAGGTGATCGTCGGCATGACCGAGGCATCGATCACGCGCAGGCCGCTCACGCCGCGCACCCGAAGGCGCGGGTCGACGACGGCATCGGGATCATCCTCTCGGCCCATTTTGCAGGTGCCGACGGGATGGAAGATCGTGGTGCCGACCAAGCCGGCGGCCGCCGCGAGATCGGGATCGCTTTGGTACTCTCTCCCGGGCAAGAATTCATTGGGTCGATAGGGCGAGAGCGCCGGCATGGAGGCGATGCGCCGCGTGAGCCTCAACGATTCCGCGGCGACCGTGCGATCCGCTTCGGTCGAGAGATAGCGAGGCGCAATGCGGGGCGCCACGGCCGGGTCACGCGAGGCGAGCTTGACGAAGCCGCGCGATGTTGGACGCAGGTTACAGACACTCGCCGTGAACGCCGGGAAGCTGTGCAAAGGCTCGCCGAACTTGTCCAGCGACAACGGCTGCACGTGATACTCGAGGTTCGATGTGGCCTCGCGATCGTTCGATTTCGCGAACACGCCGAGCTGACTCGGCGCCATGCTCAAAGGTCCGCGGCGACGTAACACGTATTCCAATCCCATCCGCATCCGGCCGAGGCGACTGTTGGCCAGCTTGTTGAGGGAGCGAAGACCCTCGACCTGATAAATCGAACGCAGCTGCAAATGGTCCTGCAAATTGGCGCCCACCCCGGGGAGATGGGCGATCGATTCGATGCCGAGCTCGGCGAGGTCGTGCGCATGGCCAAGGCCAGAGCGCTGCATGATCGCGGGCGAGCCGATCGCGCCGGCCGACAAGATGGTTTCCACCCGGGCCGAGGCATGCAGCGTTTCGCCGCCTAAGGAGAACTCGACCCCCGTGACGCGCCGGCCTGCGACGCTCAATCGGTCGATCGAGGCATGGGTCACGACGCGCAAGTTGGATCGCCGGATGACCGGCCTCAGGAAAGCCTTTGCCGCATTCAAGCGCATACCCCGCCTCTGCGTGACCTCGAATTTGCCCGAGCCGAAATTGTCTCCCGTATTGAAGTCGAGGGTTCGTGGGATGCCCGCTTCCTCGGCCGCATCGGCGAACCGGTCGAGAACATCCCAGCTCAGACGTTGCTGTTCGATGCGCAACTCGCCGCCGCGGCCGTGATGGGGATCACCGCCGCGCCAGTGGTCTTCGCTGCGCTTAAATAAGGGTAGAACTTGGTCCCAACGCCAGGATGCATCGCCGGTGAGTCGGGCCCACTCGTCATAGTCGCGAGTCTGGCCGCGCATGTAGATCATGCCGTTGATCGAGGAGCAGCCGCCCAGCACCCGGCCGCGCGCATAGTCGATCGAACGATCGCCGAGCCCCGGCTCTATTTCGGTGCGAAAGCACCAGTCGGTGCGCGGGTTGCCGATGCAATACAGATACCCCACGGGGACATGGATCAGGATGGAGTTGTCCTTGCCGCCCGCTTCGAGCAATAGCACCGAAACCTCCGGATCCTGCGAAAGTCGGTTGGCGAGCACGCAGCCGGCGGTGCCGGCGCCGACGAGGATGTAGTCGAAACTGCCGAAGAGTTTCATTGCGCCATTCCAGGCTTCGAGTGACAGGCATAGGACAACGCATCCTGATCGCGCGCAAGCGGATCGCTTGCAGAACCGGCGGGTTGCGTGAAACGCGGAAATAGTTGCAACCTTGGCCGCTCGGCGGTGTTCTTTAGGTCAGGAGATGCGGCGAGGATACGGTGCACGCCGGGTACCGCCGACAGGGTGTTGATTTCACTGCCCAACTGGCGGCAGGTTGGGGATTTTACTGCTATGAATCAATTGGTTGCGTCCAAGGGTTGGCTAGGATGGCGGTGGCGCTTCGCGGGCGGCGGTGCCGTGCTCGTGTTGGCGGCGGTGGCCTGGATGCTGGTACGGCCGCATGCGGGCGCCGCGGTCTCGGATAAGGACATCACCGCGCCGCCGTTGGTGACGGTGGTGGTGCCCGCGCTCGGCGCCGTCCCATCCAAGGTTTCATTGACCGGGCTGATCAGTGCCCGCAACGACATGCCCATCGGCAACGAGGGGGATGCCGGCCGCATCTCCGAGGTGCTCGTCGAGGCCGGCGATCGGGTCCGCAAGGGCCAGGTCCTGGCACGCTTGAACCCGATCGCGGCGCAGTCGCAGCTCGACAGCGCTGAAGCATCGCTCGATGAAGTGCGGGCCAACGCGGCGGTGGCGCAAAGCGAATGGGCACGCGCCGCAGCAGGGCGGCGATATCTTTTCGAAGGAGGAAAACGAGCGGCGCCGCACCACCGCGCTGACCGCCCAGGCCAAGGTGAAGGCGGCCGAGGCCCAGGTCAGGGACGCGCGCAACAAGCTGGCGCACACCCTCATCGTGGCGCCCACGGACGGTATCGTGCTCACGCGCAGCGCCGAAGTGGGTCAAATCGCCGTGCCGGGTTCCACGGTGCTGTTTCACCTCGCGCGCGATGCCCAGATCGAGATGCGCGGACAGGTGGCCGAGCAGGATGTGCCGCGATTGGCGCTCGGGCAGACCGCCGACGGTGCGCCTGGACGGCGTGGCCAAGACCTTCACCGGCACGATCTGGCAGATCGGCGCGATCATCGATGCCGGCACGCGCCAGGGCACCGTGCGCATCGGCCTGCCGGCGGACCAGAATCTGCGGCCGGGCTCCTTTGCGCGCGCCGATATCGATGTGGGCAGCACCACGGGTGTGTTGCTGCCGCAGACCGCCGTGCTCAGCGATGAGCACGGCAACTACGTCCTGATCGTCGGCAGCGACAACAAGCTCGAGCGGCGCGCGGTGACCGTGGCCGGCGCGCGCTCCGAGGGCTTGCTGGTGAGCCAGGGTCTCGACGGCAGCGAGCGCGTGGTCGCGATTGCCGGCGCGTTCCTGCGCACCGGCGAGACCGTGGCCATCGCCGGCAAAGCGAGCTGACCATGAGACGCATGTCCGCCTGGGCGATCACGCATCCCGGTGTTCCCGCTGGTGATGTTCGCGGTGCTGACGCGTGTTCGGCATCGTGGCGTTCATCCGCCTGCCGATCACGCTCAACCCGGATATCTCGGCTCCCTTCGTACAAGTCACGATCAATGAGCCGGGCGCGGCGCCGGCGGAGCTCGAGACGCAGATACTGCAGAAGGTCGAGGGCGCGGTCGCCAACATCGGCAACGTCAAGAACATCACCTCCACGGCGACCGAAGGGCTCGGCACAGACGATGATCGAATTTCAGATTCGCACGCCGGTGGATCGCGCCACCACCGACGTGCGCGATGCCGTGGCCCGCGTCCGCGCCGATCTGCCGCAGGGAATCCTCGAGCCGCAGGTGCAGCGCTTGGATGCGGACGGCGGCCCGATCGTGTACTTCGCCATCAGCACCACGGGCATGAGCGAGGAGCAGCTGTCCTGGTTCGTGGATGACACGATCAGCAAGCGGCTGCTGGCGATCTCCGGCGTGGCGCAGGTCAGCCGCTCCGGCGGCGTGAGTCGCGAGATTCGGGTCGATCTCGATCCGGCGCGCATGGAGTCCTACGGCATCACGGCCGGCGAAGTCAATCAGCAGCTGCGGCTGGTGAATGTCGATGCCGCCGGCGGGCCGCGCCCAGGTGGGCGGCTCCGAGCAGTCGATCCGCGTGCTCGGCGGTGCGCACAGCGCCTCGCAGCTCGGTGAGGTGCGCCTGACCATGCCCGATGGCCGGGTCGCGCGACTCAGCGATATTGCCGACGTGCGCGATGGCGTCGAGGAGGTGCGCAGCATCTCGCGCTTGAATGGCCGGCCGGCCACCACGTTTGCCGTGTTCAAGGCCAAGGGCGCCTCGGATGTGACCACGCTGCATCGGGTGCAGGAGGAGCTCGCCAAGATCAGCAAGGAAGCGCCGAGCATCACGCTCAAGCAGGTCTTCACCACGGTCGATTTCACGCAGCAGCAATACAAGTCCTCGATCGAAGCGCTGGTCGAAGGCGCGTTGCTCGCGGTCGTGATCGTCATGCTGTTCCTGCGCGACTGGCGTGCCACGGTGATCGCGGCGCTGGCGATTCCGCTGGCGGCGCTGCCGACCTTCGCCTTCATGCAATGGTTCGGCTTCACGCTCAATCAGATGACGCTGCTCGCGCTGTCGCTGATCACCGGCGTGCTGGTGGACGATGCGATCGTCGAAGTCGAGAACATCACGCGGCACATGAAGATGGGCAAGAGCGCGTATCGCGCCGCGATGGACGCGGCCGATGAGATCGGCCTCGCGGTCGTGGCGTGCTCGGGCGCCATCATTGCGGTATTCCTGCCGGTCAGCTTTCTGGGCGGCCTGGTCGGCCAGTTCTTCATCCAGTTCGGATTCACCGTCGCGGTCGCCGTATTCATGTCGTTGCTGGTGGCGCGCCTGATCAGTCCCGCTGCTGGCGGCCTACACGCTCAAGCCGCATGCGGAGCTGCGCAGCGCCGACGGCAAGATCATGGACTGGTATTTGCGCGCGCTGCGCTGGTCGGTCGAGCACCGGGTCAAGACCTTGCTGGCCGGATTGGCGATTTTCGTGGTGTCGGTGGCGGGCTTGGCGCTGATCCCGAAGACCTTCACGCCCGAGGCGGATTTTGCCTCCTCCACGCTGCGGATCGAGCTGCCGCCGGGCGTGCTGCTGTCGCAGACCGCCGCGGCGTCCGCCCAGGCGTACTCAGATCCTGCAAGCGCTATCCCGAGGTCGCCAATGTGGTGGAGTCGCTCGGCGAGAACGAGGACGGCGAGGTGCGCTCCGGCAATCTCTACATTCAGCTGGTGCCGCCGTCGCAGCGCAAGCTCACGCAGAAGCAGTGGGAGGCGCAGGCGATCAAGGACGCTGCACAGCATTCCGGATGCGCGCATCACCTTTCAGAGCCAGTCGGACGGCGAGGGCCGTGATTTGACGCTGTACGTGGTCGGCAGCAATCCGCAGCTGGTCGAGCAGACCGCCCGCGAAGCCATCGAGGAGATGCGCGGGCTCAAGGAGCTGCGCGATCCGCGCATCAATGGCGACATGGCGCGGCCGGAATTGGAGGTGCGGCCCAATCTGGACAAAGCCGCGCAACTGGGCGTCACGGTGGCGAGCATCTCCGAGACCGTGCGTCTGGCGACCTTGGGCGATCTGCCGCAGAACAACGCCAAGTTCTCGCTGCCCGACCGGCAAATCCCGATTCGCGTCAGTCTCATCGAATCGGCGCGCTCCAATCTGGCGACGATCGAGAATCTGCCGGTGCGCACCAGCGGCGGCGCCACGGTGCCGCTCAAGGCGGTCGCGGACATCGGCTTTGGCCAGGGACCCTCGAAGGTGCGCCGCTACAACCAGAGCCGGCGCGTTTCGCTCGAAGCCGATTTGAACAATGCGCAGCTCGGCACGGCGCTGGACAAGATCCGGGCGCTGCCGGTGTACAAGCATTTGCCCGCCGGCGTGCAAATCGTCGAGATCGGCGCCGCGCAGTACATGCAGGAGCTGTTCACGAGCTTCGTGCTGGCGATGATTGCCGGGGTGATGCTGGTGTTCGCGGTGCTGGTGCTGTTATTCGTGCGCCTGTTCCAACCCATCACGATCCTGTCGGCGCTGCCGCTCTCCATCGGCGGCGCGGTGCTGGCGCTGGTCGTGACGCACAGCCCATTCTCGCTGTCCACCGTGCTGGGCATTTTGATGTTGATGGGCATCGTGGCGAAGAATTCCATTCTGCTGGTGGACTTCGCGATCGAGGAGATGCGCGGCGGCAAGGACCGCCTGACGGCGTTGCTCGAAGCGGGACACAAGCGCGCGCGGCCGATCGTCATGACGTCGGTGGCGATGATCGCGGGCATGCTTCCGGTGGCGCTGGTCTCGAGCGCCGCGTTTCAGGCGCAGATGGCCGTCGCGGTCATCGGCGGATTGGTGACCTCGACCGGCCTCACGCTGGTCATGGTGCCGGCGACATTCACCTGGATCGATGATCTGGAGCGCTGGGTCAGCCGCAAGATCGGCCATCGCTGGATCAACAGCCCGAGGACGCGGCCGCCGACGAGTCGACGCCGCGGCGGCGCCGCAGGCCGGCATGCCGGCGGCGATCGGTGCCCGG
This sequence comes from uncultured Gammaproteobacteria bacterium, assembly GCA_963766915.1. GTDB lineage: Bacteria > Pseudomonadota > Gammaproteobacteria > Steroidobacterales > Steroidobacteraceae > Bog-1198. The sequence goes on along the minus strand of CAVYCL010000017.1, from coordinate 2,783 downwards.
CGCCCCTGCCGGATGCCGCGCGCATGAGCGCCGCGCACCGTCGCCGCGGCGTGATGTGGGCGGCCGCCGGCCTGCCGCCGGCGCTGCTGGCGGGCTGCGCGGTGGGTCCCAACTATCACGCGCCGGCGGCGCCGAAGACGCAGGGTTACACGGCCGACGCGTCTGCCCGGCGCGACCGAGGCCACCGCCGGTCACCGGCGGCGAGGCGCAGCGCTTTGCGTTCGGCAGCGATTTGCCGGGACAATGGTGGACGCTGTTCGGATCCCAGGAGCTCGATGCGCTGATCGCGCAGGCCCTGAAGCACTATCCGGACATTTCCGCGCAGCAGGCGGCGCTGCGTGCGGCGCGCGAGAATGTGCGCGCCGAGCAGGGCGTTTTCGCGCCCCAAGTGCAGGGCGCGGCAAATCGAGCAACGCGCGAAGATCAGCGGCGCTTCGATTTCGCCGGGATTTCCGAGTTTCACCACCAGCCTCTATCAGGCCAACGTCAACGTCTCCTACACCTTCGACGTGTTCGGCGGCGAGCGCCGCACGCTCGAAGGCCTGCGCGCGCAGGCGGACAATCAAACCTACCAACTGGAGGCCAGCGTCCTGACGCTGACCTCCAACGTCGCGACCAGCGCCATCGGATTGGCCGCGACGCGCGAGCAGATCGAGGTCACTCATCAGATCATCGCGGTCGAAGAGCAGCAGCTGCACATGATCGAGCGCCAGTACGAGTCGGGCGTGCGCACGCGTGCGGATGTGCTGCAGCAGCAGTCGAACCTGGCCTCGGTGCGCGCGACGCTGCCGGCGCTGCAGCAGCAGTTGGCCGGCTACGAGCATGCGCTCGCGGTGCTGACCGGGCAGTTTCCGCATGATGCCGCGCACGTCGAGCTCAAGCTGTCGGACCTGAAATTGCCCGAGGAAATCCCGGTCAGCCTGCCCTCGGCCTTGGTCGCGCAGCGCCCCGACATCCAGGCGCAGGCGGCGCTGGTGCATCAGGCGAGCGCCGCCATCGGTGTGGCCACGGCCAACATGCTGCCTCAGCTGACGCTGACCGGCTCCGTCGGCGACGAGAGTCTGGTATGGAGCAGCCTGCTCCAGGGCAGCTCGAGCGTGTGGAGCATTGCCGGCGGCTTGACCCAGCCCATCTTCGAGGGCGGGACCCTGCGGGCCAAGCGCCGTGCGGCGCTGGATCTCTATGACCAGGCCAGCGCGCAATACCGGCTGGTGGTGCTCGAACGCATTTCAAAACGTCGCGGACACGCTCACCGCGCTCGACAACGACGCGCAGGCGCTCAAGGCGCAGAACGATGCGGTCAGCTCGCGCCAACGCCGGCATCGAGCTGATCCAGCGCCAGTATGAGGCCGGCGCGGTGAACTACGTGACGCTTGCTGACGGCGCAGCAGGCCTATCAGCAGGCGCGCATCGCTTATGTGCGCGCCTTGTCGAGCCGTTTCACCGACACCGTGACGCTGTTTCAGGCGCTGGGCGGCGGCTGGTGGAATCGCAATGACCTGGCGAGCGGCGGCCGCCGCCGGTTAGCGCCTGGCGGTTCAGTGGCTTTGTATCCACGAGGCGCCGATAAAGGCAGCGGCTTCGATGCGCAACGGCGCTCGCCGCATTTCGAGCATCGTAGCCGGCGTGTTATCTCCTCGATCTTCGTATCCCACCCGCACACGTTAGCCAGCGATTCGGGACGATCCGGCGTTCGTGACCGCAGGCCGCGCATTTTAGGATCAATCGTACTGTCCGAATTGATCGGAGAGCTTTTCGATTTTGAATCCGCGGCGCATCCCTGCACGTTAACGCCGATCGGCTGTGAGTATCCACGGGATAACTCGTACAGTATTCTGCGTACGCAACAGCTGTACGAGACAACGCCGGAATATGCCAGCCAAGAAGGTGACACCTCGAGCGGTCGCGCGTTTCATAGAAACCATGGACTGCCTCCCGGTATCGACGGTACCGCAAGGTCTGCAGTGGACCTACGAGCTGAAGCTCGACGGCTATCGTCTCGAAGCCGTAAAGACCCAGGGTCACGTCACGGTCTATTCGCGCCGTCACAACGTACTTAACCGCAAATTCGGATACATCGCGGAGGCGCTCGAGAAGCTGCCCGACGAGACCGTACTCGATGGAGAAGCCCGCACCGCGATGGACGAGGCCGGTCATGCGGACTTCAACTTGCTGCAGAACTTCAAGTCGGCCGAGTCGAAGATCCACTATTACGCTTTCGATGTGCTGATGCACAAAGGAAAGCTCCTGCGTAAGTCACCCACTTGCCGAGCGGCGCGAAGTCCTCGCAAAAATACTTCCGCGGAATGACCATATCAGCATTTCCGCGGTCGGCAGTTCGGCCGCTCAGATGCTTCGCTTCGTCAAGGAGCATGGCCTCGAGGGCATCGTTGCGAAGCGGGCTGATAGCCCGTATGAGCCGGGCAAGCGCAGCGGACTATGGAGCAAGTGTCGGGTCAATCTCGGGCAGGAGTTCGTCGTCGGCGGTTATACGCCCGGTAACCCGTTCGACGCGCTGATTGCCGGATTCTATCGAGGCAAGGACTTCATGTTTGCCGGCAGGATTCGCGCCGGGTTCGTCCCGAGTACCCGCCGCGAAGTGTTCACCCGGCTCAAAGGCTGGAATATTGCCCGATGTCCGTTTGCCAATCTGCCGGAGAAAGAGCCAGGTCGATGGGGCCAAGGGTTGACGGCTGAAAAGATGAAGTCCTGTATCTGGGTCAAGCCGCAAGTCGTCGTCCGCATCGACTTCGCCGAGTGGACCGGTCTGATAAGTTGCGACA
>CAVYCL010000016.1:0-30144 GCA_963766915.1 uncultured Gammaproteobacteria bacterium | reverse complement strand
AGCTGATAACTCGTTGCGCAGTCGGGGATCGCCGATGGCGTCTCCAACAACAACCGGTGCCTGGGTCCTCACCACTTCGGCCAATAGCTCGAGCGATGCATCCCTGGTCGTGGGGACGCTCTGCCGCAGCGTTACGCTGATGTCGTCCGCGCGGACCTCGGATTCTGCCTCGATCCAGAGGCCGTAGCCACGGGGAATGAGCAGAAGACCGCGCGACGCGCAGGCATTTTCCAGCGCGATGCGCATTAGGGTGGGCAGCAGGCGGCCAAATGCAATCTCGTCAGTCACCGCCTGCGATGATCGGATGACCGTCGCAAGGTCAATGTCTGCAACCCCGGAAGCGCCTGGACCAGTGACGCCAATGCTCTCCTTCCCCAGCGCGGGATACAAGCCCGCCATGGCGCGCGCTTTGCCGTCTGCACCCCACGCACAATAGGCCGCGTAGGCACGCTCACGGTGCGCCTCAGCCATAGCGGCGAGCCCGATCTCAGCGCAGAACAGGGCCGCTCGCTCGTGAGAAAGCGCCTCGACCTGGTGAAACCCGTTCGCACGAGCCGACGCGATCGCAGCCTCGAAGAGGCGCAGCGCGTCGATGGCAGAGCCCGACAGACGCGCCCGCTCGGCGGCAACGAGATCGGCGTGGTGCTGCCAGTTCTCCGGTGCGTTACGTGCGAACACTTCAAGAGCGGCATGATGCCGTTCGAGGGCCGCTGCGTACGATGGCTCTTCATTTGCGAGGGCGGCCCGCGCGATTGCCGTATAGAGATGATACTCGACCAGTTCCAAGTGAAAGAGTGAGGTCCACAGAAGCGGCTCGGTGCGCTCGCTCGCAGCAATCGCCGCGCGGAAATCGCCCGCGAATACGGTTGCTTCTATCTTGCGGATATCGTGCCAGCACGCGGCCATCTGGAAGATGCGATCGGATTCAAGCCTCGCCTCGAAATCCGCCACGAACGAAGCCTCGTCGAAGTCACCGTCGTCGAACGTCAAGGGACCAAGCGTGCTGCCTCTTAGCTGACGTACCAACATGAGTTGGCTCGTCAGCATGTCTACGATCAGCCCAAACTTGGCGCGACGCATGATCGCTAGCATTTTTTCGGCTTGCCGCTCGACCGAGGCCAACGGTTCACCCGAGGCTAGGAGATTTGAAATCAACGTGCAGAGGCTGAAGCCAGTATAGGTAACGTCGTCGCGCTTGGCTGCGAGCTCATACGCACGTCGGTGTAGTTCGCGGGCAGTATGCAACGGTCGCGCGTAGGGATGAACGTGGTATGCGAACGTCATCGTCGCGCGCGCTCGAAAATGGTCAAGATGCGGACGTTCGACCAGCTCCATCCCGACACGGCCGAACCGATAGCTCGCCGCATAGTCACCAAACAGCGGCCCGAGGACAATTCCGATCGTGGAGTACGCCAGAGCAGACGCCGCGCAGTTGAGCTCTCGCGCCTGGTTCACCATGCGCCCGAGGACCAGCGCAAGGAGATTGATATCGACGAGAAATGCAGCCGGCGATCTGGCCACGAGGACGAGCATTGTCGGATTTGGACCGTCGACGAGGTCGGGCAGTGTGAGTCGGTCCTCGATGCGCTTGGCGAGAATTTCCTCGAAGATCGGAGCGAATTCGGCGCGGACCCTTTCGATGCTCGGATGGGCCGGCCAGTCGTGGCCGACCTTCGCATGTAATCGAGGCAAAACGCAACCGCTTCATGGTTTTGCGCCTGGGCTGTTGCGAGGGTGATTTGCTGTGTGGCCACACGTGCTCGTCTGTCACCTGGAAGCGGGCCAGCGGCAAGCGCCGCAAAGCCCGACTGCGCGGCAGCTAGATCCCCACTCAGGAAGAGCGATTCGGCTCGGCGGAAGCGCAATTCGAACTCCAGCTCGCCATTCTCGCCGCTCCCCAGGATCGACAGACCGGCATCCAGGTATGCGATTGCGGTGACGTGCGCCGCGGTTGAGGCAGCGCGAACGCCCGCCTCCAGATGCAAGGCCGCTATACGCTCGCGTTCATCGGCTGCAACTAGCAGCGAGGCGCCGCGGTTGAACTCAGCCGCCACCTCAAAGACCGCCGTGTGACGCTCCTCTGAAGGAAGCGCCGCAAGGAGTTGACGGCCAAGAGCAAGGTGCGCCCGGGGCCGGCCTGGGCGGGTACAAGGTCGTAGGCCGCCTCCTGAACCCGGTCATGGACGAAGGCGAAGCTGCCTCGGCGGCTCACGATCAGGCCCGCCCCAATGGCTGCCGACAACCGCTCCGCCACCTCGCTTTTTGGACACCCGAGCGCGGCGCCAATCAGGCTCGACTCGGCGCTGTTGCCTAGGCATGCGAACCTTGCGAGGTCCGCGCGTACCTCTTCGGGCAACCGGGCGAGGCGAGCGCCCACCAGATCGTTTATGTCCCCGATCCCTGAGCCGGCCGCGCGGTTCTCGTCGAGCCGCCATCCGCGTGCCGAACGGTTAAAGGTAAGCGCGCCGGACTCAACAAACGTATTGAGAAGTTGCAGGGCAAACAGCGGATTGCCGGCGGTACGATCGCCGACGAGGTCGGCTATCTCCTGTGCTTCGGATTGTGCCGTCCCGAGGGCGTCGCCAACGAGTCGAGTCAACGCTGACCGATCAAGAGGTTGAAGTGAGACATCAACCATATCATCACCATTGGCTCGCAGGATCGCGAGCGCATCTGCCAGAGGGGTATCCCTAAGCTCGTCGCTCCGGCAGGCCGCGATCACGAGCAGCGCCATCGATGGGGCCTCACGCATCAAGCGATGCAAAAAGTCGAGGGTCCCTCGGTCGATCCACTGGACGTTGTCAAGAAACAGCACGAGCGGGTGCTCGGGCGTTGCGAATTCAGCAATGAAGCGTTCAAGCGCCAGGCGAAAGCGCAGCTGCGCTTCAAGCGGTGGTGTCGTGCGGAAGTGCGTCTGCGCATCCATTGCACGCATGTCCGGCACGGGAGCCTGTTGACCAAGCAGGGCCGCAAGCGCGGGAATGAGGTCGCAGATCAATCGGCCATTCGGGCCGACCGCCAGCTGAAGCCGATTGCGCCAATCCAGCCGTACCGACTCGCCACCGGCAAGAATGGTACGCAATGGTGCGTCAAAAGCTTGAGCGAGCATTGCAAATGGGATGTCGAGGTTGAGCTGGTCGAATTTGGCCGCCGCAATAATGGCCGAGCGAAATGGCGCCGTACGCAGCGCCGCTTCGATGAGTGCCGTCTTACCGATGCCGGACTGTCCTGACACGAACGCAAAACGCGAGCGGCCTCCACGACGTACAGCATCTAGCGCATCGCCGATCGCCGCGACCTCTCTCTCCCGCCCGTAAAGCTGCGAAGGTAAAGAAAGGTGCTCGCGGACGTCGTATCCACCGAGTGGGAAAGGCTCAATTCTTCCGTGACGTTTCCAATCGTCGAGACATCGATCAAGGTCGGCGACAAGGCCGACTGCGGTCTGATAGCGCTCCTCTGGCGACTTCGCGAGCAGCTTCATAACAATGGCCGCGACCACATTGGGGAAGCGCGGCGCCCAGTGACCGGGAATCGTGGGCTTGCGGGCGATATGGGCGTGGACCCATTCAGCGGGGCTTGACGCTTCAATCGGGCGATGTCCCGTCATTAACTCGTAGAGGATAACGCCGAGCGAGTAGAGATCGCTGCGAGCGTCGACTGGGGTGTCTAGCCGCCCTGTCAATTCCGGCGATATGTAGGGCATAGCGTCGGCGCCGGCATCAAATGCAAGCGCCACGACCTGGGTCGTAGAGCCGAGTCGTGCGGCCTGTCGAAAACCAGTGATGGCCACGCGCCCGTCTTGATTTACGAGGATGTTTGCTGGCCGCAAGGCGCGATGAAGAAGGGACAGCGCGTGCACCCGGCCAACCGCTGCAGAGATCGGGATCGATTTGCGCAAGAACGATTCTACGGACAAGGTTTCAGGAACTGCTCGCGACAGCGGGTCGCCACCGGGGTCTTCGAGGCGTAGCGCGGGCTGGCCGCCGTAATCGCCGAGGGCGACGGCCCGCACAACACTCGGGTCGTCGACACCGCTCGTCAGCCGCAGTTCGTTGTTTAGCTGGTCAAGCGCCGATGCTCGACGCGTTGTCCCATCCGTGACTAGGAAGAGCTCGCTATCCTGGCCGGCAGGCAGGAGACGGCGTGATAGGATGTAGCCGTCATCAACGCAAAGCTGGGCGACGTCGGCGTTGGTGTACGCCGAGTGTTCCGTCTCAAAAGGAGAGTCCGATTTCACGCGCATCGGCGACCGCAACCCATCCTCAGTAGGCTGCGACTGGCGTTGCTCAGGTGGATCGCGCTCATGATACTGGCAATTTTTTACCAAAGGCTGCAAGCGCCGACTAAAAGAATATCGGAATGGGCTAGCCAACGGTAGTTGTCTCTGGAATTTGAGAACCCCGCCCCTTTGGGGCCTGCCGGATTGATCTTGCCACGGTTCGCGGTCAGTCCGTAAGCCCGTAAATGGGGGCAAAACTGGCAAAAACCCCCGGATTCCCGGCACACCCGGCATCCTCCTGCAGTGTGGCGATCTAAGGTGCGCTTCGGCTCGCCCCAACGTATCGTTGTGTTTAGGGACCGCCAGGGTCATGGAAGCCCTGGTAAAAATCCTCCATGTAGCCGCGGCAGATCGCCACACCATTTCCTTCGACGAGGCCGGTGATCTCGAACGAACGCTTACCGCAAAATGAGCACCGAAGTGCGCCGGACGTCTCGTCGTAGTACCGAAGCGCTTCGTCAATCGCGGTATTGAGATCAATCCAGCGCTTTGCCACTCCGGGATAGATACGTTCCGCCCGCAGCTTCGCTTCGTCGATTGTCGGCCCGCCAGAAGTCCCGAGTACTTCCCACTCCGAGTCACAATGGAACAGCAGCGCGTCGACGTCCTTTCCAAGGTTAAGTGCGATCGCAAGGTGGGGCACTGCCTCAACGAGCGTGTCGCCGGCGTAAAGTGCGCCCCATTTCTTGTACGGCACGTCATCGACGTATGCGTAGGCGACAGCGCGGGCGCTGGCAAGCACTGGCGGAGGCGGCGTGCGCAGCGTCATCGTGGCAGGCCTAGTGTGCTGTCCAGGCTACGCAGCAATTTTGCTTCGCGATCGACCCCGCGAAACGAGCAAATCTGCTGAGATATGAAAGCGCTCGCGGAGCCGGCGCACCATCGTCATGCTCAAGTCCCGCTTTCCGCTGAGGACCTCGCTCACGCGGCTGGCCGTACCAAGTAACGGCACGAGATCGGCGCGCGAAAGGCCATGCTGATCCATGATGTAGGCGAGAAGCACCGGAAGTGTCGGCGCTGTACGCGGCCACTCCGAGCGCTCGTAAGCCTCTACCAGGCGGGACTGGGCTACCATCCGTGCCCGGTCGTTCGGCTCGCTCGATCCCATTAGCTTCTCGATAAGCTTCTTGGCGTCAGCGTGGTCCGCTTCATCTTGAATCACAATCAAGGTAGTTTTCATCACACTGTCTCCGCATCGATGCCGTCATATTCCTCATGCGATCCGAAAAATCGGATCATCAAAACGCTATCCACGTACTGAACCAACGCAATCAAGCGATAATCATTGGCTTTGATATTAAAAACCACACGACCGCCCTTCAAGATGCTCGCCTTCGGATGTGCCTTCTTTACATCCTCCGGCGTCTTCCAGTCCGCTGCGCCCACGATCGCCAGCCAGGCTTCATATTGGGATCGCGCGGCCTTGATTCCCCTATGGCCTGCCCGTGACCGGAAATAAGCTTCTACGATATCTGTGCCGATGACGATCACGGCGTCGAAGCATAACTCCGGCTTCCCAAAAGTGGAACTACGGATTCCATTTTATGGAACATATGTCGGAAGTTTTCCTGCGCGATCCGGTGAGATTCTTCGACTTGAGGCAATTGCTTTCGGCATCTATCGCCGTCTATCGCCTTCAAGCGAGATTTTTCGACGGTGTTTCTGACGGTAAGTCCGGGATCGCCTGATAAAAAACCTCGTGATTTCGGGCATTTACAGGTACCGGAGACAATTGAGTGGGAGTGACCAGGAGCTACCGCATTTTGGCACGGTCGGCCGCGGTAGTGAACCCTGAGTTTCTGGGCAAAACTGGTAAAAACTCGCCGCCATTCGCCGCGCGCGGAGCAGCCTGGAACAACTGCCGCCGAAGTCCCATTAAGACTCGAATTGGTCCCACCGATGCCTTGTGCTATCAAGCAGCGTCTCGAAGGCGGAATCACCACGTAGCGAGGCGAATGCGGGATCATGTTGAGCCAGAAAGGGATAATTGACGAAGCCCCGGTCAACTGCGATTCGCAACCACTGGATTGCCAACTCCCGCTTGCCAGCCAACGCAAAGCCTTCCGCGAGAAAGCGCGGAAATACGTCAGTGGCGCGCGCAATCGTTTCGATTTGCGGAGTTAGCTCGGCCTCCGCTTCGCGGAATCGACCTGTTGCAGCGTGTGCCAGAAAGAACGAGAGCCGCCCCGGGAGGGAGTCACGCTGATCGGGAGGAAAAGCCTGGAGCAGCGTGCCCACGTCGCCGTGTCGGCGATTGAGGATCAGAACCCAAGCGAAAAACAGGCGCGCCATCGAGTTCGACTGATCCATTTCAAACATTTGCCGCCGACACCGGATCCGTACAACTGGTCGATCATATCGCCGGCCCGTGGGGGAAGTGCATGTTGCAGGTCATCGGAACGGGGAAAGATGCCGATGCGAACCCGACCTTTAATTACACCGGGCACTGTGATTTTCAAGACAAGTAAGCAGGTTCACACCGCTTACTTCCAAGACAGATGTGCAGACCCTCGCGAGCGGATTCAGTCGAATAAGATACCGAAGCGCGCAGCGAGAGCTCGGAGATTCTTGTCAAGGGTCCAAAGCACGGCGTCGGAAGTCAGAAGCACTGACCCAAGCAGTAGTAGATCGATGGCACCGCAGCCCGAATCCTGAAGTTGCTCTCGCTCGATCAATGCGAGCGTTTCATCCGTGTTGGCGACGGTAGCGGAGCGCAGCTGCCTCAAGTCGCTCAATGTACGTTCCCGCGGTGCCGGCGGCGTGCCGCACGCGATTTCAATCAAGACCATGGGATGGCAAAGCACTTGGTCGGCCGACAGCAGAGCCTGCAGGACTGGATTGGGCTTGCGGAAATGTGCGATCCAAACCGAGGTATCCGCCAGCACGAGGCTCATTGGACGTGAATCCTAGAGTGGCCTGCGGCGCGGGACTGATTTCATCCGCGGCGCCTTTCCGCCCAGTGCGGCCAGGCGTTTGCCTGCCTGGACGCGAACAAATACCTTCATAGCCTCCCGAAACAGGTCGGCCTTGTCAGTCCCGGGGTCGGCAACCTCCAAGGCGCGCTGAAAGAGCTCATCGTCGATGGTCACGGTGGTTCTCACGGTCTTCTCCATAGCATCATAAAAGATGTATTATAGCATCAAAAAAGACATCAGAATTGCGCCCATATGCGATGAGAGCGCCTAGATTCGCGTTTTCCAGTGGTGACCCATCGGGATCTATCGCCGTCTATCGCCCTCAAGCGGAAGTTTTTGGCGGTAGATGTGACGGTAACTGCGCCGTAGCCCGAAAGGGAACTCTTGTACTTTCAAGTGTTTATACGTGCCGGAGACAATTTCGACACGCCGAGGCGGATGTCGGAGCTACTGGCGTGGCTCGAGGATGTGCAGGCAAACACGACACAGCACCCACTGCTGATCGTCGCGGTGTTTACAGCCGTGTTCTTGGCGATTCATCCGTTTCAAGATGGCAATGGCCGGCTTAGCCGGATACTGACGACATTACTGCTGCTTCAGTCAGGCTATGCGTATGTGCCCTACAGTTCCCTAGAGAGCGTGATCGAGAACAGCAAGGACGCCTACTACGTTGCCCTGCGTCAGACGCAGAGCACGCTGAACAGCGACGCACCCGATTGGCAGCCATGGCTGCTGTTTTTCCTTCGCGCGTTGCAGCAGCAGAAACGTCGTCTAGCCGCGAAGGTCGAGCGCGAGAAATTCGCGATCACGTTAACTGCCCTGGCCGTGAAGATTCTTGACTACGCCAAGGACCACGGCCGGGTTACGACGCGTGAAATGGTGCGCGAACACGGCGCAAGCCCAAATACGCTCAAGTCAACGTTCGGGAGCCTGGTTGAGAAGCGTTTGCTCGTGCGCCACGGGGGAGGTCGCTCTACGTGGTACTCACTACAGTAGCGGCTGCGCGGGCTGCGCTGGGCTACCCTGCCTGCATGGTCGTTGGGATCGATCGACCCCATCAACTTCTCGATAAGCTTCTCAGTGACAGCGTGGTCCGCTTCATCTTGAAATCACAATCAAGATCGTTTTCATCACACACTGTCGCCGCATCAATGCCGAGATATTCCTCATGCGATCCGAAAAAACGGATTGTCAAAACTCCATCCACGTACTGAACCAGAGCAATCAACCATATTCGTCGTGCATGCCCTGAATGATGAGTATCAGGCTTACTTCGGCGCTTCGGCATCCGCTGCGGGTATCGCCGGGACCTCGAAGCCGCCTTGATCTCGACTACGCCTTTGCGGTTCCCTGCACGGGCCCGTGAATGACGCGCCCTTATCCCTCGCCGCTCCACGGAGTGTCCGGAGTGATTTCGCGCCACGTCCCCAACGCCAGCCCGCGTACGCTCACCTGACCGATCGCGGCGCGTATCAGCCGGAGCGTCGGAAATCCCACCTTGGCCGTCATGCGCCGCACTTGGCGGTTCTTTCCTTCACGTATTGCAAGCTCGATCCACGCGGTCGGAATTCGCGCACGGTAGCGGATCGGCGGATCTCGGGGCCAGAGTCCTGGCGGTTCCTCGATGAGACTCGCGGTCGCAGGCTGCGCCGTGAAATCGCCCAGAGACACGCCTCGGCGCAGCGGTTCGAGCGCCGCCTCCGACGGCGAGCCTTCCACCTGCGCCCAGTAGATCTTTTCTATCTCGTGCTTCGGCTCCGCGATGCGCGCCTGCAAAACGCCGTCGTCGGTGAGCAGCAGCAATCCCTCGCTATCGGTATCGAGACGGCCGGCGGGATAGACGCCTTTTACGTCGATGTAATCCGCGAGCGTCTTGCGGCCCGGCTCCGGGCTGAATTTGCACGCGACACCGAAAGGCTTGTTGAAGGCGAGGAGCACTCGCGCTCAGGCAAGCGCCCGCTCGATCAGATCCGGAGGCACGATTGTGCGGGGGACAGAGTGCATGATGCGGCGACGGACCGTCTTGCGGCCGCCTCGAGCAGGCGAGTCTTGCGCGAACCATTCGCGTACGTCGATGTCGAGTCCGACGCCGAGCATGTAGTTGTATAGCGCCTTCTTGAGTGCGCCGCCAAAGACATCGTGGTTGATGCCGGTGAGGTCCGTGAAATTGACGTCGTTGTTGGCGAAGGTGGCGGCGGACGGCGGAAATAGAGTTACGCCGTACTGTTCCGGATGTTTGCCCACCGGCGAATGGACGGTGCAGGTGAATCGATGGAAGAACGCCGACTGGATGCAACCGGCTGCGAACAACTGGCGAACGTATTCCAAGGCATCGACGGTGTCTTGGGCGGTTTGCGTCGGAAAGCCGTACATCAGATAGGCGTGGACCAAGATTCCCGCGTCGGCAAAGGCACGCGTGACCCGGGCCACTTGCTCGATCGACACGCCCTTCTTCATGAGCTTGAGCAGCCGGTCGGAGGCCACTTCCAATCCGCCGGTGACGGCGATGCAGCCGCTCTCCGCCAGCAGCCGGCACAGGCCCGCGTCGAATGACTTCTCGAAACGAATGTTGCCCCACCATGAGATGGCGAGCTTTCGTTGCAGCAGTGCGTTGGCGAGCGACTTGAGCGCCTTGGGCGGCGCCGCTTCGTCGACAAAGTGAAATCCAGTCTGGCCGGTTTCGCGCGATCAGCGCTTCGATTCGATCGATCAGCACATCGGTGGTCGCGACGTCGTAGCGCGAAATGTAATCGAGGTTGACATCGCAGAAGCTGCATTTCTTCCAATAGCAGCCGTGCGCCACCGTCAGCTTGTTCCAGCGGCCGTCCGACCAGAGACGATGCATGGGATTGAGCATGTCGAGGAGCGACAGGTAATCCTGCAGTGGCAGGCCCGCATAGGTAGGCGTGCCGCTTTCGGAAAAAGCGATATCGGGCTCTTTGAAGTCGACGTAATGCTCGCGGGTGTAGGTGCGCACCAACCGATCTCGAGCGGCCGCTTGTCCTGAAGATGCTCGATGAGTGCCAGCAGCGGGCGCTCGCCCGCGTCGAGCGTGACGAAATCGAAGTAGTCGAAAACTCGCGGCTCGTTCAGGGCACGCAGTTCGGTATTGCAATAGCCGCCGCCCAATACCGTGACGGTGGCCGGGTGAGCGAGCTTGATGGCCTGCGCGATGCGAAAGGCGCCGTAGACGTTGCCCGGAAAAGGCGCGGTGACGAGCACCAGGGTCGGCTGATGGTGCGCCAGCGCCTCGAGCGTCAGTGCATGCAAGAATGCATCCACCAGGTTGTGCGGCGCACTGAGCGCAGTTTGCAGCTGATCGAACGTCGGTTGGCTCGCGGCCAGCGATTCGGCGTAGCGCACGAATTCGAAGCGCGGGTCGATGGCATCGCGGATGACGTCCGCGAGATCATTGAGATAAAGCGTGGCGATGTGTTTGGCGCGATCCTGCAGTCCGAGCGCACCGAACGCCCAGTCGAGTGCGTCGCCATCGTGCTGCGCGTCGTCGAGGTCGTGCTCGGAGCGATGCGAACCGCGGGCCTTCGGGCAGATAAAGTCGCGATGCGATGCGATGCGCGAGGCTGGGATCACGACCTTGCAGAAATCGAATGACCGGCGAAATTGTCGCGCGGTAAGACTCGACATGCTCGACGAAAAAGCCCGTGGCCATCGTGTGCTGTTTGCGGGACAGCGCGCTCACGTGGCCGTGGATGGCCTGCACGCCCTCCACCGACAGCAACTTGAGCGCCAAGGCGATGGAGAGGTCTGTCTGCTCTGCTTTGAAGCCGCGCGAGCGCAGGAACCCTGTGAGATACGCCGTAGACGGATACGGCGTGTTGAGCTGCGTCATCGGCGGAATGATCGACAGAATGCGCACCTCGGTCATGGGAGAAAGTATATCGCGCTGGGCCGCCCCGCAGGATTGGGATTAAGATCGGGCGATGGAGTTCACCCTCGACGTCGCCTTCCTTCGCCGCATTCTCGAGCAGGAACAGGCGCTGGCACGCGAGGAGATCCGAGACTTGGGCGTCATTCGAGCGTTCGCCCACTCTCAACAGCGCCATGACGCTCGAATCGCAGCGGCCCCGGATGTCGGCACGCTGGCGTGTCGAGCCGGTTGTACGTGGTGCTGCCACTTCACCGTGGATGTCCGCGCCGCCGAGGTCTTCAGCATCTTGGATTTCGTCGAGCGGTCGTTCACGCCCGAGGAGAAGGCCCGCGTCTATGCGGAGGTGCGCGCGAACAGCGTGACGCTCGGGAAGCTGGAGGAGGGCGAGCGAGTCACGCGCAACCTCAAGTGCCCATTGCTGAATGAAGGCCGATGTACCGTTTATGAGACCCGCCCGCAATCGTGCCGCAACTATCACGCGACGAACGTCGCCGGCTGCCGTCAATCGTACGAAGAGCCTGAAAATCTGGACATCGACCCGGATTTTGCGCCGGGCGTATATCAGGCGGGCGGCGCGCACGTCGAGGCGGTCAGCATCGCGATGCACCGCGCGGGCTACGATGTGAATGTGTACGAACTCAATGGCGCACTCGATGCCGCTCTCTCGCAGCCCGGTGCGCGCGAGCGCTTCGAATCCGGGCTAAAACCGTTCGCCGGTCTCGACGGTGAAGAGGTGCCGGCTGAGTTCGATGATCTGGAACCCTGAGGGGGATATTGGCAGCCCATCGCCTGGCGGTCGCCTCGCGCGCCCGGCAGGCATCGCCGAGTTGACACCCCCGGGCGCTGCACATACAGTTCACCATCAGGTGAACTATTGAGAGGCGAGGGTATCCGATGCGCGCACGAGAAACGAGAAGGCTTCGATCGTGGACGCTGCATCGAGCCCGCTTTGTCCGGTGCAGACTTGTAGCGGCTAGCGGCAGTCTGCGCCCCGGTCTTTTTGTTCGGAGCGATCGGACCGGTCGCTGCGCAGGAGGAGAAGAAGGATCTATTCCCCAGCATGGCTCCCGTCGAACAGTATCGGATGAGGAGCCGATCCGATGAAATTGCCCTGGCGCGTAGCGCCGCGCCTGCGCCGATCTCGAGCGATGCCGATGTGCTGGTATTGGGCGATCGCGGCTATGAGCCGGCCGTGAAGGGAAAGAACGGCTTTGTTTGCCTCGTGGAGCGCTCTTGGTTTGCCTCCTTCGACGATCCCGAGTTCTGGAACCCCAAAAATCGCGCGCCGATTTGTCTCAACGCGGCCGCCGCGGGCAGCGTACTTCCCGCCGATTTGCAGAAAACGCAGTGGGTGCTGGCCGGAGTTTCGAAAGCGGAAATGATCGCACGCACCCAATCCTCGACGAGTGCGAATCAAGCGCCCGCGCCGGGCTCAATGGGCTACATGATGTCCAAGCAGGGGCACCTGAATGATGCAGCCGGCCACTGGCACCCACATTTGATGCTGTATCAGCCGCACACGGCGCTGTCCGCGTGGGGAGCCGGTCTTCCGGGTTCTCCCGTGCTCGGCCAGGAGGGAGCTCCCAATGAAACTACCGTGTTCTTCGTGGTGCTCGGCCGATGGTCCGACGGCACGACCGCGTCCATGGACATGCATTAGCGGCGCGTTAAGCGCCGGCAGGTATGGGCAGTACGGGCATGATCTCGACCGAGTCTCCCGGAAAAATGGCGAAATGCGGATGCTTCTCGAATAGCTTGGCGGCAGCCTCGTGCGAGTCGGCGCGTACGATCGTAAAAGCAGCCAGGTCGTTGCTCGTATCCTCGATCCCGCGGGGCGACACTTTCTTGGTGCTCCCCAAAGGGCCGCCCATGCCGACAATGTCAGCACGATGTTTCTCGACCCATGCCGTCCAGGCGGCTATGCCTTCCCGTTCTTTTGCGCGTCGGTCGCCCTCGGAAAGAGCATCCCAGGCAGCTCGTCGCGGACTGCTTTTGCTGCCAAGGAATATGGCGAGATAGGTGTTGGTGCTCACGATGTCTCCTCTCTTTAAGTGCAAGCCGCCCGCCGGCTACGAATCATAGCTTAGTCGCCAGTCTCAACGGCGAGCGCGGCGGGCCGCAGACCGTCAGCGAATCTTCTCTTTCATCGCGATCTCGCCGGTCTCCAGAAGCGATTTGAGGTTCGACAGGATCAGGGGCCAGCCTCCCGAAACCGACTCGATGAATCGGGTGCCGGGCATCTCCATCGCGTGGGTGACGGTCAGCTTCACCGCCCCGTCCCGCGGCTCGAGATCGAACGTGCATCGCGAATATCCCTCGGCCTTCAACTCGGGCTTGAATTCGTTGCGCCATTTGATGACCAGACGCTTGGGTGCTTCGGCCTCGACGATCTCGCCGGCATCGGCGAGGCGGCCATCCGGAAACTTGAGCTGCCACGACGAGCCCGCTTTCCATTCCGATTCGCAGTGCATGCCGAACCAGTACTGCTTCATGAACTCCGGCGTGGTAAGTGCGCGCCAGAGCCTCTCCGGTGTCGTGCGGATGAAGGTGACGTAGACGAACTGGCTTCCGCTGCGGTCATTCATCGGTGTTTCCCTCGAGTTTATGTTTGAGATGCGATAGCGCGGCCAGGCTGCGGCCGCTCGAACTTGCCGATCCAGCGCTCCGCAATCTCGTTGATGGGCACCGGATTGATGAAATGGAGTTTTTCGCGGCCTTGGCGCTTCCAAGAGACGAGATTTGCTTCCGCAAGAATCTTGAGATGCTTCGCCACCGCCTGCCGCGTCATGTCGAGCCCCTGGCATAGCGCCCCGAGGGTCTGGCCATTCCTCGCATGAAGTCGGTCCAGGAGCCCGCGGCGGCTCCCATCAGCCAAGGCGCGGAATACGCCATCGTTGTCCATGTGAATATTATGGAACCATTAGGTTACCTATTCAATCTGCAAGACACTCTTGAATATAACTTATAGATTATATAACATTAGTGTTACATAGAGGATTGCCTGTGCAAACACTCGATCAAGTCTTTGGCGCGCTCGCCGATCCCACGCGCCGCGCGATCCTGCAGCGCCTGTCCCAGGGCGAGGCAACGGTCATGGAGCTCGCCAAGCCGTTCCAGATGTCGCAACCGGCCGTTTCGCGCCACCTCAAGGTGCTGGAACGGGCGCGGTTGATCGAGCGGCGCGTCGATGGCACGCGCCGCCCATGCCGCCTGGCACCGCCTGGCATCGATTCGATCGATCGCTGGCTCGACCTGCTGCGCAAGGCCCTGTCGAAGAACTACGAGCGGCTCGATGCGGTACTGGCCGCCCTGGACACGAACCAACGAGGAGAGAAATCGTGATGAAGCTCGAGATTGAAGGCGACAGCGTGATCGTGGTGACCCGGCGCTTTGCGGCGACGGCCAAGGCTCTGTATCGAGCCCACACCGAACCCGAGTTGATTCAACAGTGGCTGCTGGGGCCCGACGGCTGGACCATGCCGGTCTGTATCTGCGAGCCGCGGCCGCAAGGTAAGCTCCGCTATGAATGGAGGAACAACGAGGGCGGGGGGTTTTTCATCACCGGTGAATTCATCGAGCTCGTTCCGTACACAAAGATCGTGCATGTCGAGCGGATGCATTTGCCGGATCCCACCCCCGACAATCACATCGTGACGACGTTCATCGAGGACGCGAAGGGTACCCTGATGACCCTGCGCATGACGCTTCCCGAGAGCGACACCCGCAGCCACATGCTGAAAAGTGGCATGGACCGCGGGATGGAAGCGAGCTACGCACGCCTCGACGGCTTCTTACGAGCCGGGCAATGAGTAAGGTGCTGGTGACCGGCGGTTCCGGCTTCATCGGCAGCCATTGCATTCTCGCATTACTGGCGGCAGGTCATCGCGTGCGTGCGACGGTACGCAGCTTGGAGCGCGCCGCCGAGGTCCGCAAGGTACTCGAGGAGGCGGGTCGGAATGCGGACCTCTCCTTCGCCGCCGCCAATCTCGAACGCGATGAGGGTTGGCACGAGGCCGTGGCCGGCAACGAGTACGTGCTGCACGTGGCCTCGCCCTTTCCTCCGAGAAGTCCTGCCCACGAGGACGAGCTCATCGTGCCCGCGCGCGAAGGGACACTGCGCGTTTTGCGCGCCGCACGGGATTCGGGCGTCAAGCGCGTGGTCATCACGTCTTCGTTTGCGGCGATTGGCTATGGTCATCCGCCGCAGCAGGCGCCCTTCGATGAAACGTACTGGTCGAACGTCGCGGGGACATCCGCCGCTTACGTGAAATCGAAGACGCTCGCGGAACGCGCCGCGTGGGATTTCATCGCCCAGGAGGGCGGCACGCTGCAGCTCGCCGTCGTCAACCCGGTCGCCGTGCTCGGCCCGGTGCTGGGTGGGGATTTCTCGACCTCGATCGAGATCGTCCGTCGCATGCTCGCCGGCGGGATGCCGGGGGCGCCGCATCTCATGTTCGGTGTCGTCGACGTGCGCGACGTCGCGGATCTGCACCTGCGCGCCATGACGAATCCCGCCGCCAACGGCGAGCGCTTTCTTGCGGCCGCCGGGGACTTCATGTCGCTGCTGGAAATATCCCAGGTGCTGAGGGCCCGGCTCGGCGCGGCGGCAAAACGGGCACCGACGCGCTCGTTGCCCAACTGGGTGCTGCGCGCCGCGGCGCTGTTCAACCCGACCGTGCGCGAGTTGTTGCCCGAGCTCGGCAAGACCCGGAACGGCAGTCACGAGAAGGCCTCGAGGATGCTCGGTTGGACGCCGCGATCAAACGAGGATGCGATCATGGCCACGGCCGAGAGCTTGTTGCGCCTCGAGCACGGCTGAACGACATTGCGCCGGCCGTCGAAACCGCGCACGATCGTCCTCCGGAGGTTTTCCCCATGTCGATGATCGATCTCGTCATCGAGCAACGACGCCGCGATCTCGGCGGATTCGAGGTCGGCCGCGTGTTGCCGGCCGCACAACGGCGCATGGTGGGACCATTCGTTTTTTTCGATCACATGGGGCCCACCCATTTTCCGCCCGGCATCCCGCGTTCCGTCGACGTTCGGCCGCATCCGCATATCGGACTCTCGACCGTCACCTATTTGTTCGACGGCGAGATCATGCATCGCGATAGCGTCGCATCCGAGCAGGCCATCCGGCCGGGCGAGGTCAATTGGATGACGGCGGGGCGCGGTATCACCCATTCGGAGCGATTCGAGCGCGCGCGCGCCGAGGGCGGCCAATTGCATGGCATCCAGGCCTGGGTCGCGCTGCCGAAGGAGCTCGAGGAGACAGAACCCGCCTTTCACCACCATGCCGCGGCGGAATTGCCGACCTATGAAGAGGGCGGACTTTGGGCGCGGCTGATCGCCGGTGAGGCGTTCGGCGCGCGGGCCCCCGTGAAAACATCGTCACCTTTGTTCTATGCGCATTGGCGACTCGATGCGGGCGCTCGGGGACAGCTCCCCGCGGAGTATCCGGAACGAGCGGCCTATATCGCCTCGGGCTCGATCGAGGTCGAGGGCCGGCGCTTCGGGGCGGGTCAAATGCTGATGTTCGCGCCGGGCAACCCGGTTCCCGTCCTCGCGCGCGAACCCGCAGTCGTCATGCTGCTCGGGGGCGAGCCGATCGGTGAGCGTTTCATCGAGTGGAATTTCGTCTCGTCCTCCAAGGATCGCATCGAGGAGGCGAAGGCGGACTGGCGCGCCGGGCGGATGAAGCTCCCGGATCTCGACAACCAGGAATTCATTCCCCTGCCCGCCGAGCCGCGTACGCCGGGCACCGCCCTATAGCAGCACGGGCTTAGAGCCCACCGACCGTGTAACACGCTCAAAGCCCTCGAGCGGGTCCTCGCTTGCCGAGACGCCGAAGAGATTGGTACCATGGTAACAACATACCAAAGACGCACCAACATGATTGAAATCGAGCGCGTGCAAACCGGCGTGCGTATGGAGAAGCGGCTGCTGAAGGTTCTTAAAGGAGTCGCCGAGCTCAAGGATCTTTCGCTCGGCGATCTGCTCGAGGGCATCGTCTTGCATGCATTCGAGGGAAAGCCGGCCTTCGCCAAGGAGACCCTGGCGCAGATCGTCGAGCTCAAGAAGATCTACGGTCTGTCCTTGCGCGCGATCGACAGCCATCGGTTGAAGGAGAAATGAGGGTGAAGTCCCGAGTGACGGCACCCGCCGCGAGCGCTCACGGGCGCGAGCGCGCGCACGCCGAGCGCAGCTTCGAGTTTCTCGCCGAGGCGCCGCTGCCCGAGGTCGCGCCGCTGTTCGGGGCCCACAAAGAGCGGGCTTGGGCGCCGCAATGGGATCCGCGCTTCATCTGGCCGGCATGCGCCGAAGACCGGCCCGGCATGGTGTTCTCGGTCTCCGGCTCGCACGGAACCGCGATCTGGATCAATACCTGCTTCGACTTGCAGGCGGGCCGTGTGCAATACGCCTACGTCCTCGAGAACGCCATGACCACGCTGATCACGTTGCAGCTCACGCCGCGCGGCGAGCACACCCACGTGGCCGTGACGTACGAGCGCACGGCGCTTCACGCGCGGGCCGATGCCTGGGTGGCGCAGCTGTCCGAGCAGGATTCGAGAGCCGGCGAGGAATGGAGCGCGCAGATCAACGCGTACCTGCGGGCCATCCGCCAACCGGCGCCGATCGAACGCGACGCCGCTCTGTAAGCGGCCCTCGACAAAGCGCCGGAGCCGCAGCACACTCCGGAGACAACAAGTTTTTTCGGCTGGCAGGTCGCGAATGGAGACGCCCTTAACGCCCCTGGAATTTGCGCGCCGTGCCCGCAAGATCCACGGCGCCCGCGAAGCGGTGGTCGATGGGCCGCTGCGTTTCACCTACGCGCAGTTTTGCGACCGCTGTGACGCCTGGGCCGCCGCTCTCGCCGCGCTCGGCGTCGGCAAGGGCGATCGGGTCGCGACCATCGCGCCCAATACCCATCAGCATCTCGAACAGTTCTACGCGATTCCGCAACGCGGCGCGGTCATCGTGCCGATGAATTATCGGCTGGCCGCGGATGATTTCGTCTACATGGCGAATCACAGCGGCGCGACGGTGCTCTGCGTGCATGCCGACTACCTCGCATTGATCGACGGCGTGCGCTCGCGCATGCCCGGCGTGCGTCACTTCGTCGCCCTGGAGGGTCGCACCCCGGATGGCTCGAGTACGAAGCGCTGCTCGCGCCGCAGCTGGGCGAAGCCGGCACCGGACGCGTTGAACCGCGATCCCGTCGCCGAGACGGATTTGCTCGCGATCAACTACACGAGCGGCACCACGTCGCGCCCGAAGGGCGTGATGATCACCCATCGCAACGCCTGGATGAACTCGATCGGCACGCTGACGCATTGGCCCATGACGCCGGGCGATCGATATCTATGGACGCTGCCGATGTTCCACGCCAACGGCTGGACGTTCACCTGGACGGTGACGGCCGCGGGCGCCGCGCACGTCTGCATGCGCAAGGCGGATGCGGCCGACGTCTACGCACTCGATCGAGGCCGAGCACATCACCCATCTGTGCGCGGCTCCCACCGTGCTCATCGGGATCGCCAACGGGCCGGAGGCGGCGCGCTGCCGGCTGCGTCGCGGCGTGAAGCTCCTCACCGCGGGGGCGCCGCCGGCGGCGGCCACCATCGAGCGCCTGGAACGCGAGCTCGGCTGGGATATCACGCATGTCTACGGGCTCACCGAAACCGCGCCGTTCATCTCGATCTGCGAGCCGCTGCCGGAGCACGGCGGGCTGGCGCGCGGCGGACCGAGCCGTGATCAAGGCGCGGCAAGGCGTCGAGCTCATCACCTCGGGGGAGTTGCGCGTGGTGGACGAGCAGATGCGCGATGTTCCCCGCGACGGCGCGACCCTGGGCGAGATCGTCGCGCGCGGCAACGTGGTGATGCGCGGCTACTACAACGACCCGGAGGCCACCGCGGCGGCATTCGCAGGCGGATGGTTCCACTCCGGCGACGCGGCGGTGGTGCATCCCGACGGATACGTCGAGATCCGCGACCGATTCAAGGACGTCATCATCAGCGGCGGCGAGAACATCTCCTCCATCGAGGTCGAGGCGATGCTGCTGCGGCACGAGGCGGTGCTCGAGGCGGCGGTCGTCGGCATGCCGCACGAGAAGTGGGGCGAGACACCGCATGCCTTCGTGGTGCTCAGATCCGACGCGCGCGCCACCGAAGAGGAGCTCGCACAGTTTATGCGCGCCCGGCTGGCGCACTTCAAAGTGCCCACGGCGTTCCGTCTGGTGCCCGAGCTGCCGAAAACCGCCACGGGCAAGATCCAAAAGTACGTCCTGCGCGGCCGCCACAGCGCGATCGCGCGGCAATGAACGCGGCCGGCTCAGGCCGCCGTGTAGCTCCACTCGCCGGCCACGGTGATCTCCGAGCGCAAGGAGTTTGCGATATAGCATTGCTCGTGCGCTTCATGGTGCATGCGCTCGACGTCGGCCGCCTCCGGCGCGCGTGAACCCGCGAAGCGCACCTTGGGATGCAGCACGATGCGCGTGATGGACTTTCTGCCGCGCTCGTCGGCGCTCATCGTGCCGAGCGCGTGGTCCTCGTAGGCATCGACGACGAAGCGCGACCGCGCCGCGACGTACAGAAAAGAGAGCATGTGACAGGAGGCGGCGGCCGCGACCAGCGCCTCCTCCGGATCGACGTTCTCGCTTTTCGAGTAGGGGAGCGGCACGGATGCGACGGCACTCGATGCCGGCACCACGATCCCGCCGTCGAAGCGCCACTCGTGCGCGCGGCTGTAACGTGAGTCGACGAACGCCTCGCCGGGGGCGCGCTGCCAGGAGATGTCGGCGGAATAGTCGGACATGATCGAACTCCTCAAGAGGACGCGACGACCTCGGAATCGGCGGTCATCGCCGCTGCCGCCGCCGCATCGATGCGTTGCAGGAATTTTCTGAACGCCGCGATCTCCGCGGCGGAAAACTGACCGAAGACGGCGCGCTCGAGCTCGAGTGCCTTGGGCGCGATCGCGGCATACAGCCGCCGTCCCGCCGCGGTCAAATCGAGCAGGCGGGATCGGCGGTCGGCCGGGTTATTGCTCCGCGAGACGAGGCCGCGCGCTGCGAGGGCGATGGTGGCGCGGCTGACGGTGACCTTGTCCATGCGCGTGCGGAGCCCGATCTCCTGCTGAGTGATTCCCGACTCCTCGGCGACATGCGCAACCACACGCCACTCCGGTATGGTCAGGTTGAAGATGACGCTGTAGTGCTGCGCGATCGCCTCGCTGACGAGATTGGCGGAGTACGACAGCCGGTAGGGCATGAAACGTTCGAGCGCCAGGCGACTCGACGCGTCGCGCGCATCGTGCGCCGCTCCCGGCACGCGGATAGGCTTGGGCGACCCGCTCTTCGGCCTGGTTGGTAACATTTGACACCTTTTACGGGCGGCGCCCATACTAGTATCAAATGTTACCAATGGAGCGGCGCCATGTCTCCCACCCCGCGGCTCGATGAGGCACCGCCCGACGGGACGATGTTCCACGGGTTCGGATCGTACGTCGCCACCGAAGCGGTTCCCGGCGCGCTGCCGATCGGCCGCAACAGTCCGCAGAAAGTGCCGTTCGGACTCTACGCCGAGCAGCTCTCCGGGACGGCGTTCACCGCGCCACGTCACGAGAACCGCCGCAGCTGGCTGTATCGGCTGCAGCCGAGCGCGGACCACCCGCCGTTCGAACCGTATGCGAGGCCGACGCTCCTGCGCTCCGGTCCGTTCGAGGAGGTACCCCCGGGTCCCAATCGCTTGCGCTGGGATCCGCCGCCTTATCCCAGCGAGCCGCTGGATTTCATCGATGGCTTGATGACCTACGGCGGCAACGGCGCACCTGACCGGCGGCGGCTGCGCCATTCACCTCTATGCCGTGAACCGTTCCATGCAGGCGCGCGTGTTCTCCTCCTCGGACGGTGAGCTCTTGATGGTGCCGCAGGAAGGCAAGCTTCGCATCGTCACCGAGCTCGGCTGCTTGGACGTGTCGCCGCTCGAAATCGCCGTGATCCCGCGCGGCGTGCGCTTTCGGGTCGAGCTCGCCGAGCCCGTGGCGCGCGGCTATGTGCTGGAGAATTACGGGAGCCTGTTCCGGCTTCCGGAGCTCGGGCCCATCGGCGCCAACGGCCTTGCGGCCCCGCGCGACTTCGAGATGCCGGCGGCGCAGTTCGAGGATCGAGCCGGGCGCTGCGAGGTGGTGCAGAAGTTCGCCGGACGGTTGTGGACGACCGAGCTCGAGCATTCGCCTCTCGATGTCGTCGCGTGGCACGGCAACCTCGCGCCCTACCGCTATGACCTCAAGCGTTTCAACACCCTCAATACCGTGAGTTTCGATCATCCGGATCCTTCGATTTTCACCGTACTGACGAGTCCGTCCGAAGTGGCCGGGCACGGCGAACTGCGATTTCGTGATTTTTCCGCCCCGCTGGATGGTGGCCGAGGATACTTTCCGTCCGCCCTGGTTTCATCGCAACGTGATGAGCGAGTTCATGGGACTCATCGAGGGCACCTACGATGCGAAGCAGGGCGGATTCAATCCCGGCGGGCGCGTCCCTGCACAATTGCATGAACGGGCATGGTCCCGACGCCGCGACCTACGCGCGCGCGGTCAGCCGCGAGCTCAAGCCCGAGAAGATCGTGGACACCATGGCGTTCATGTTCGAGACCCGGCACGTGATCAGGCCCACGCGCTGGGCCATGGAGACGCCGCTGCGGCAAGCCGGATTACGGCCGGGTGTGGTCCGGATTCGCACGCGCGAGAGTTCCTTAGATGGCCGGCATCGACTCGACGCACGATCCTGAGCTCCGGAGTTGGGTGGAGTCCGCCGCCGGCCATGGCGAGTTTCCGATCCAGAATCTGCCGCTCGGGATTTTCTCGCGATCGGGCGAGAAGCCGCGCCCCGGCGTCGCGATCGGCGACCGCGTTCTCGATTTACCCGCCATCGCCGGCCTCCTGCCCCGCGAGATCGAGCCGACGCTCGCGGGCGATGCGCTCAACGATCTCTTGGCGCTCGCGCCCGCGGCGCGCGCGGACTTGCGGCGTACGCTGTCCTCGCTCCTCTGCGAGTCGGCGCATCGGCCGACAATCGAGCCGCATCTGCACGACAGCTCGGAGTGCACGCTGCATCTGCCGGCGCGGATCGGCGACTACACGGATTTCTATGTCGGCATTCACCATGCCACCAACGTCGGGCGCCAGTTCCGGCCCGACAACCCGCTGTTGCCCAACTACAAATACATACCGATCGGGTATCACGGCCGCAGCTCCTCGGTACAGGCCTCGGGAGCCGCCGTTCGCAGGCCGCACGGGCAGATCAAGCCTCTCGACGCGCCGCCCGTCTTCGGGCCGACGCGCCGGCTGGACTATGAGGTGGAGCTCGGCGTGTGGATCGGCGGCGGTAACGCGCTTCGTGAGCCGATCGGCATCGCAGAGGCCCACGCGCACATCGCGGGGTTGAGTTTGTTGAACGATTGGTCCGCGCGCGACATCCAGGCGTGGGAATACCAGCCGCTCGGTCCCTTCCTCTCGAAGAGCTTCATGACCACGGTGTCGCCTTGGATCATCACCGCCGAAGCGCTCGCGCCGTTTCGAGTGCCGCAACCGGCCCGGCCTCCCGGCGATCCCAAGCCGCTCGATTATCTGTGGAGCGCGGAGGACCAGGCGCGCGGCGCCTATGCGATCACGCTCGAGGCCTCGATTCGCAGCGCCGCCATGCGTGAACGCGGCGCGGGCGCGTATCGGTTGAGCCGAGCCTCATCCACCGCGCTCTACTGGACGATGGCGCAGATGATCGCGCATCACACCTCGAACGGCTGCAATCTGCGGCCGGGAGATCTCTTGGGAACCGGAACGATATCCGAGCAGGATCCCGCGGGCTTCGGGAGCCTCCTTGAGATTACCGAAGGCGGGCGGCGGCCGATCACGCTGCCCTCCGGCGAGACCCGCTGCCTTTCTCGAGGACGGTGACGAGATCTCCTTCTCGGCACAGGCCAGCGCGCCGGGGTTTGCGAGCATCGGATTCGGAAGCTGCGCCGGCAGGGTCACTGCGTGAGCCGGTGAGTTCCGCTTCAGCCGGGCTTCACGGCTTTCAAGTGCCCGGGACGCAGCTCGCCGCGCTCGAGCACGAGCACCATCTGACGCCAGTTATCGATGAAGTGCCGCGCCCGCGCCTCGCCGATACGGCTCACGATCAAGGCGCCCTGCGGGCCTTCCATGGACTTGAGCTCACGCTGCGCGAGCGGCAGGTACCAGGCGTGCCGGTCGCGGATCTGGACGTCGCGAAAGCCGGCCGCGCGCAATGCGGCGGCGCTTTCCTCGAGCGAGGCCATGTTGTAAGCGATGCCTTCGAGGCGAAAGAACTCCATC
This sequence comes from uncultured Gammaproteobacteria bacterium, assembly GCA_963766915.1. Lineage (GTDB taxonomy): Bacteria > Pseudomonadota > Gammaproteobacteria > Steroidobacterales > Steroidobacteraceae > Bog-1198. Next base: position 6,706 of record CAVYCL010000016.1, on the reverse strand, counting down.
ATTTCCGGGGAATAGGCCCCCGATCCGCCGCGCAGCCAGTCGCTCGCGATGAAGCGACCGCCGGGGCGCAGCACCCGCAGAACCTCGGCGAAAATGGCCGCCTTGTCCGGAATCTGCACCAACGAGTCTTTCGAGAACACGACATCGAAGCTTGCGGCCTCGAAAGGCAGCGGGCCGCCGTCGACGCGGCGGCCCTCGATGCGATCACCGAGTCCGGCGCGCGCCATGCGTGACTGCATGCGTTCGACGAGCTCCGGGTCGATATCCACCCCGACCACCGAGCTCGCGCCGTGCTCGCGCACCAGCAGCTCATCGATTGCGCCCAAGCCGCAGCCGATGTCGAGCACGTTGCAGCCGGCAATGGAGCTGCCTTCCAGCAACCGGGCGATCTCCTCGCGCCCGCCGGGCGATAAGAAGCCATCGCCCCAGATGATCTGCAGGAGCGCGAGCATGCTCTCGTCGTATTCACCCGGCTCGCTCAAGCCGCCGATCTTCGCTGACTCCGGCGAAGCTCATGAAGCGCCGAGCTCCGCCAGCAGCGCCTTGGCGCCGTAGACCTGTTCGAGCGCCTCGCGAATGATCGCGGGATGGACCGCCACGGCGCGATTCTTCGCCGCATCGAACCAGTAGGTGCCCGCGATCGAATCGATGTTGCCGTCGAACATCAGGCCGACCATGCGGCCCTCGGCATCGATGAGCGGGCTGCCCGAATTGCCGCCGACGATGTCGTTGTTCGTCGAGATGCAGAACGGCGTGCGCATGTCCAGGTGATCCTTTACTTGATCCAGCTGTCGGGAATCTTGAACGGCGCCAGCGCCGGTTGCGCGCTCGAACGCGCGGCCGAGATAGGTGAACGGCTCGACCGCAGCTCCGTCCCGCGTCCACCCGGTGACGGTACCGTAGTTCAGCCGCAGGGTGAAGTTGGCGTCCGGGTACACCTGGGTGCCGAACGCCTTGAAGCGCTCGGTCGGCGATCGCGGCCGATCGCGGCGATGATCGGCGCTTCCACCTCGTCGTCGAATTGCTTGCGCAAGGCGCGGGCGTCGTCGTCGATCGAGCGCGCCAGCTCGATCATGGGATCGCGCGAGGCGGCGATGGCGGCCTTGCCGCCTTCCCAGAGCTGCTTGCGCTCGCCGGCATCGTCGAGCTTCGTCTCCGCGACGACCCGGGTCGCGAGCGATTCCGGGCGATTCCCGGGCGAGCAGACGGCGGACCAGCGGATAGTCCGGTCCGAGCCATTCGCGCATGCGCTGCAGGGAGAAGGACAGGGTCAGGGTCTCGACTTCCGCAATAGATGGGCACGCGCGCGTAGAGCTGCTGTTCGATGCGCGGCAGCGATGGAGTCGGTATATTCGCGCAGTCGCGCGTCGTTCGGCTTGGCGCGCTCGTCGGCTCGCGCGCAGCAGCAGCCGCGCATAGCGGAACAGAATGCGTGTTGAATCCCGCGCCGCCCTCGATGAAGGTGTAGGGCAGGTACATGCGCGCGCTCGCGCGCCACCGCCGATTCGATTTGCTCCCAGGGATCGAGCGCCGGCCGGTTTGCGAGCGGCACGCAAGGTGTCCTCGTCGGCTTTCTTGCGCGCCATCAGGTCATCGTCGTGCAAGGCATCGAGGAGCTTGCGCCGGACCTTGATGCAGTTCTCGAGACTGTTCAGGGGACCCTCGATCAGCTGCATGTCGGCCTGGTTGGCGCGGCCGAACTGGATGTAGCCGCCGCGCAGCTCCGAGGTGCGCAGCAGCGTCGGCGGCAAGGAGACGTCGCGCTCGAACTCGAGCTGCGCCCGGGTTTCCAGCCGCGAGGTCGAGCCGGGATGCCCGGACACGAACACCAGCTCGATTCGCGCTGCGGCCCCGCAAAGTCGATCCGCAGGTAGTTCGGCGTCTTCGGCGGGCTTGCCGTTCTCGTAGGCGCGCAGCATCGCGAAATCGAGGCTCCAGCGCGGAAATTGAAAATTGTCCGGATCCCCGCCGAAGGCGGCGATGTCCGTCTCCGGGGTGAACACCAGGCGCACGTCGTCGTAGCGCTTGTACTTGTATAGAAAGTACTGGCCGCCCTCGTAGAGCGAGACCGCTTGGCACTTGAGCTTGCCGGAGCGGCTCTTGGCGCTCGCCTGCTCGCAGGATTGCTCCAGCGCGGTGAGGGCCTTCTTGCGCGCCGCGTTGGCCGCGTGATCGCTCGAGTCCCGCGCCCGCCTTGGCGACGGCCGCGGTGATGTTCTCCGTCGCCACCAGCACATCGCCGAGCTGGGTGGCGCAGCGCCGCTCCGCGGCGCGCTCCGCGGCCATGAATCCGCGCTCCATCAAGCTGTCGTCCTTCGAGGACAGCTCACCCAGACAGGATTCCAAGCAGTGATGATTGGTGATCATCAGTCCGTCCGGGGAGACGAACGAGGCGGTGCAATTGGTCAAGCGCACCGTGGAGAGGCGCACGTGATCGAGCCACGCGGGCGTGATCTCGACGCCGTACGATTTGCTTCACCGCATCGGCGGGAAAGTGGTCGAAGGTCCACATGCCCTCGTCGCCGTGCGCCGGTCGCGGGCACCGCGATCGCCAGCATCAACCCCATGCGCACGCATCATCGTTGCTATTTTCCGCAAAATCTTGCTCCTCCCAGCCTTGGTCGATTCTACAGCTTGTGCGGCGCCTCCAACCGCTACAATTGCGCGCACTTCAGGTCAATCCTGATCCTCTCCGGAATCCCTTGAATCCAGATACCCGCGCCGGCGTCCCGGCCGCACCCGAGCATCGAGCCTTCGCGTCTTTCGCCAACCGCGATTTTCGCATCTATGTCTTGGGCGGCACCGCCGCGATGATGGCCGACAACATCGAGCACGTCATCTGCTACAAGGTGATGTTCGACCAGTTCCATTCTCCCGCGCTCGGCGGTTTCGCGGTGATCTCGCACTGGGTGCCGTATCTCTTGCTGGCCGGATTCACCGGCGGCTCTCGCCGACCGCTTCGACATCCGCAGGCTCATCCAGGTGGGGATGCTGCTGTTCATCGGCGTCTCCGTCAGCTGGGGGGTCATGTTCTCGACCGACTCGGTCACGCTCGGGATGGCGATGCTGTTGCTCATCGTTCATGGCCTTGCCGGCGTGATTTGGATGCCGGCCGCGCAGGTGCTGATTCACCAAATCGTCGGGCCTGCTCAATTGCCGAGCGCGGTGCGGCTCAACGCCACGGGCCGCTACCTCGGCTTCCTGGTGGGGCCGCTGCTCGGCGCGGCGCTCTTGGTGCGGACTCGGTCCGGCGCGACGGCATCTTCGTCAATGCGTTGATCTACACGCCCGCTGTTGATCTGGCTGATCAGCGCGCCGTACGGAGCGGCGGCCAAGGAGCGGCGGGCAGCCCGGGCCGCCGTCGGCAGCTTCGCCGACATCTGGTCGACCATGGCGCGTGGTCTTGCGCAGCCGCGTGCTTTTGTCCATGACCGTGCTGGTGGGCGCCGCCTCGTTTTTCGTCGGCAATGCCTATCAGGCGCAAATGCCCGAGTTTGCGCGCGATCTGCGGCATGGGCGGGCGGACTTCACCTACGGCGTGCTGCTCGGCGCCGACGCCGCCGGCGGGCTTGCTCGGCGGCCTGATCCTGGAGACGCGGGGCTGGCTGCAGCCGCGAGCCGCGCACGGCGTTTGTGCTGGCGATGATCTGGTGCGTCGCGCTGTTCGGCTTCGCCCGCGCGCACGGCTATCGCGCTCGCCTCGCGCTGCTGTTCGTCGCGGGATTCGTCGAGCTCGCCTTCAACTCCATGGCGCAAGCCCTGGTGCAAATCAACGCGCCCGGGCGAGATCCGCGGTCGGGTGATCGGCGTGTTCTCCATGTCGGCGAATGGCCTGCGAACCTTCAGCGGCCTGTCGGTGGGGCTGCTCGGCGCCCGCATCGGCATCCACAATTCCCTGGCCTAGAGCGCCGCAGCGCTGCTCGCGGTCTATGCGCTGGTGCTTGCCGGCGCGGTATCTGCGGTCGAGCTGAGCATGGCCGCCGCAGGTCCTTCTCGCGATGTCGATGCTGATGCAGCGGGCGCTCGCGCTCGCCGAGCGGGCGGCGGAGTCAGAACGAAGTGCCCGTGGGCGCGCGTGGTCGTGATGGCGGACGAGGTGATCGGCGAGGGCTGGAATCAGCCGTCGCGGCGCACGATCCGACGGCGCACGCCGAGATCGTCGCGCTGCGGGCCGCCGCGGCCGCGCGCGCGCAATTACCGGCTCGAATCGGCGACGCTGTACGTGACGCTCGAGCCGTGCGCCATGTGCATCGGCGCGGCGCTCAACGCGCGTATCGCGCGAGTGGTGTTCGGCGCCTGGGATCCGAAGGCGGGCGCCTGCGGAAGCGTCTGTTCGATTTGACGCGCGAGCCGCGCGTCACGCATCGGGTGGATGTGTTCGGCGGCGTGTGCGCCGAGGAGTGCCGGGCGCTATTGCGGCGCTTCTTCGAAGCGCGGCGCTAGATCGGCGCTCAGTTGAACGCGGGGCCGTTGCGGCCGGCGGCGCTGCCGCGTGCCGGCCCACTCGAGCAGGTCGACGTAGCCGCGGACGTTGTCGACGTAGCGCACGGGCTCCGAGCCGCGCGCGATAGCCGTTTTCGGTCTGCGTGTACCATTGTTCCTGCGCGAGCAGCGGCAGGAATTCGCGCACGTCCTCCCAGGAGTCCGGATCGCGGCCGGCTTTCTGCGCGAGGACGCGCGCATCCTCGACATGGCCATAGCCGATGTTGTAGGCCGCGAGCGCGAACCAGGTGCGATCGGGCTCGGGCACGTGCGACGGGAATCTTCTCGTACACCTGCCGGAAATAGCGCGCGCCGCCGAAAATGCTCTGGCGCGGATCGGTCGGATTCGCGACCTTGACGCGCGGTCGCCGATTGCATCGTCAATTGCATGAGGCCGAGCGCGCCGGAGCCGGAGGCGGCGCGTCGGATTCCATTTCGATTCCTGGTAGCCGATCGCCGCGAGCAGGCGCCAATCCTGGCTGCTTTGGTCGCGCCGCTTCCTCGAACCACTTCTTGTAGAGCGGCAGCCGGCTTTGCAGATGGCGCATGAAGACCGGCGCCTCGGCGAACTCGGCATCCTCGGAGCGGCCGTAGTAGCGATTGACGATCGCCGCCAGCTCGCCGCTCTGGTTCAGGTTCGCGAAATACTCACCCATGGCTCGGCGGAACTCGGGATAGCGGTCGCTCGCCGCCCAGGCAAGGGACTGGCTGCCCGGAAAATCGAACGCAATGCGCAGATCCGGATGCGCATCGTGGGCGAACGCAAATTCGGTCGAATCCGCGATCGTGTAGTCGATGGTGCCGTCCGCGACGCCTTCGAGCAGCGCCTGCGAATTGGTGGTGGCGTCCTCGACCCACACCAGTTCCGGCAAGCTGCTCGCGCGCCGCGCTCAGCGCCTTGGCATGCGAGCTGCCGGCCGCGATCTCGAGATCGCCGTTGCCGATGTCGGCGAGAGAGCCCGGGCGCGTCGCGCCGCGCCGGTAGATCAGGTGCTCGCGCACGCGCTGATAGGTCGGGCCCGAACTCGATGCCGGCGAATCGACCGCGACGGCACCTTGAGTCCGGCTGCCGCCAGATGTGCGCGGCCCGAGTTCAAGGCCGCGTAGATTTCGCCGTAGCTGCGCATCGGGGTGATCTTGAGCTTGACGCCGAGCTCATCGGCGAAGCTGCGCGCGAGGTCGTACTCGGGGCCCTGCGGCGTGCCGTCCGTCCGCCAGGTAATACGACAGAGGGCCGCTCCGCGTTGCCACGCGCAGCTCGCCGAGAGTCTTGATCTGATCGATCAAGCTCGGGAAGGGTGAACAAGTGTTCAACAGCACGACGGCAGATGCCGCGATGCTGAGTTTTGACCACCGGAGCCAGATTATTTGGATGTTTAAGTTACGCACGGTCGTAGACTTTTGATCCCCGTGAGGCGGGGCTGGTTCCGTCCTAGAGGCATGCCCATTGCCGATGCGATAGAATAATCCTTTATCGGGCGCTAATGGGCTCTTGACAAATCGATTTCTGCTCGAGCCGCTAAGGGCTTCACACGACGGGGACTGGTTAAGTTAATGCGGAAAAACGCTTAAGTTAACGTGCTTGTAAGCTTAAGTTAATGCGCGCATTAAAATTGCGCAAATTTTTGAGTCAAACGGAGAGGTACCGAAGTGGTCATAACGGCGCCGACTCGAAATCGGATGGTCGGGTAATTCCGGCACGTGGGTTCGAATCCCACCCTCTCCGCCACTTCAATTTCGCTAAGATTTAAGTCAATTGAGCCTTGGGAGCTTGCAGCCCAGTGGCCAATCGAATGCCGAATCTCCTCAATGGACCCTTCGCGCTTGTTTTAGCGCGCGTGCAGTCTGCGACTGATTTTTGCGATTCATCGCCGATCGATTCGTCGAGCCTTTCCGGCTGTTTTCCATTCGCTACCGATTATCCGGACGGCCTGCCGCCGGCAACGACGATGGGTTCGTCGAGTGCTCGCTGATATTCCTCCTCGCTGATCGCACCCACCGACCGCAGCTTCGCCAGCAACTCGTCGATCAGCGAACGCAACCCAGGCCCCGGCGTGCCGTGCGCGAATGAACTCTGGTATTTGATCGGCCCGGGGATGATCGCGACCAGGAAGGCCATCTCGGCCGGCGTCAGCTCGCGCGGTTCGCGACCAAAATAGCGGCGGGCCGCGGGCCGCAGGCCACGCAGGTCCGGTCCCCATTCGATGATGTTCAGGTAGATCTC
>CAVYCL010000015.1:0-35005 GCA_963766915.1 uncultured Gammaproteobacteria bacterium | reverse complement strand
GAACGCGAACGCAGCAGGTGCTGCGTCATCGGCACGCCTCGTGAGGAGCAGACGATCGACTCCGACGGCTGCGAGAATCGCGACTACCGACACCGCCGCAAACCAAACCGCGGCTCGATTCCTCTGCAAGAACTTGGCGACGGGATAAACAACGGGACTTCGCCGCGCCTTGACCGGAGCGCCGTGCACGTAGCGTTGCAGGTCTTCGGCGAGGCTCGCGGCACTGTCGTACCGTTCGGCCGGAACCTTGGCCAAGGCCTTGAGCACGATGGCATCCAGATCGCCCCGCAACGTGCGCGTCAGCTGATCGAGCGTCGTAGCGCGAGACGCACTTGCCTCTGCCGTGAGTTGCGAGCTTGGATTCTTGACCTCGACTTCGGCCATGGACTGCTTAAGGGCAGCAAGCGAAGCTCGGGAATTCAGACGGTAGGGTCGAACTCCGGTCAGCAATTCGTAGAGCACCATACCCAAGGAGTACACATCGCTCCGCGCATCGACGCTTTCGCCGCTCAGCAGCTCTGGGCTTGCATACTCGGGCGTGAGCGCTTGGCCATAGACCCGGGAAAGCTGTGTTTGGCCCTCCCCGTCCTCATCCTGAAGAAGCTTGGCAACGCCGAAATCGAGCAAGCGAACTTGGCCCAGCTCAGTGACCAGAATATTGGAAGGTTTCAGATCGCGGTGAATGACGTGCTTCTCATGCGCATATTTCACCGCGTCTGCCACCTGCAGGAACAACGTCAAGCGGGCCGGAACGGCAAGCGCCTGTGTGTCGCACCAGGTCACCAGGGTTCGCCCCTGCACGTATTCCATCGAGAGATACGGCAACCCTTCGGTGTCGATCCCGGCATCGTAGAAGCGTGCGATGTTGGGATGCTCGAGGCTCGCCAGAATGTCGCGCTCATGCACGAAGCGCTGCTCGAGATCCCTGCGTCGATGGCTCAAGAGCGGAAGCTTGAGCGCCACGTCGCGCTTGAACGCACCGTCCGCGCGCCGCGCCAACCAGACCTCCGCCATTCCGCCGGCTCCGAGAAGGCGGATCAACTCATAAGGACCGACGGAGGCGCCGGGGTTGAGGCCGCTCGCAGCAACCGGGTTGAACTCATCACAGGACTGCGCCACTCGTTAAGTTCACCTCGGTTTGCGCGCTCGCGGCGCGGGTTTCGCTGTCGCAGCCGCGGCAGCAACCTGGCCGCCAGCCGGCTTTGGGTTCGATGCAATTCTACCCGGTAGGGGTCGTTTGCCCTAACTCACCCACACGAGCACAGCGATCTAAGGGGTCGCCGTGACCGTGCGAGAATGATCGCCCTCCCCGACCGCGGTGTCGCCGCGATCAGGGAGGTCGACTATCAATAGCCCGGCGCGACGTCGAATCGCAATATCCGGCCGAGTCCGAAATTCGGCGCGGGTACGGCACCAAAATCGGAGATGTACAGGCGTTGGTCCGGCCCGAACGTCATGCCGGTCGGCACATTGAGTCCCGTGACTACATTTTGAATCGCACCGGAGTGCGTCACGCGCACCACTTTACCCTCCCCCAGCGCGGGATAACCGGACGCAGTGGACATCTCAAGCGCATAGAGCAAGCCATCAGGGCCAATATCCACCGCCACGACTGTCGTGAACCCCGCCTTGGAATCTACGATGTGGTATCCGCTTTGCGGACCGAACCCGGGGGCGAGCTCGCTTTCATCATTTCCCTGGGCGATTGTCATGACGCGCGAGTTGCCGGGATTGATCGCAAACAGAAAAAGGTTGCCGACGTAGAACTGGCCGTACCATTCGGCGATCGAGGTTGGAACGATGTGGCCTTCCGACGCCGAGACATCGATCACCTGGGAAATGGCACCCGACTTACTCACGGATACGACTTGCCCGTGGTTCGGTTCCACGGCATAGAGAGCCTCCCCGACCGGAATCATGCTGTACAGCGTTCCGTCCGGTTCGAAGTCGCCCGGATTCTCGACCTTGGCCGGGTGGGTCTTGAGCCATTGCCCGACGTTGGCGATCATGCTCCAGGCGCCGGTGGTTCGATTGACGGTGGCGATACCGGTCGTATAACTCAAATGACCATGGGAGCAGCCGCCGCCGGCCACCAATGCGTACAGCGTGTCATCGAGGAAAGCGACGTCAGCCACGCCGATGAGATCTCCCTGGGCGTCTTGCGTGGAAGGGAAGCCGCTCGCCACGGTTGTTACCTGGCCGCTGCTGCTGACTTTGGAGATTCTGCCTGTGGTGCCCCCCGTATAGGGACCGACTGGACCTGGTACCTGCGGGCAGTGGCCGGCGGTACTGGTCGTTCCACCTGTTCCCGCTTCCGCGACATAGAGATATCCATCGGGACCAAATCGCAATCCGCGCGGCGCGTCGAGTCCAGTGGCGTAGACTTTGAATCCGCTGGGTTCTTGTGCGTGTGCCGGTATCGCGGCAATCGTCAGCGTGGCGGCTGCAATTAAAAGAGTGGGCGATATTGTGGTTAGTTTCATGATTTCCTTCCCCTTTTCAAGGTCCTCTGGTGGAGTTGGCTGGATTCTGAGTCGCATCGCTCGTACGTTGACGGGGTGTACGAGCTATTCGCTCTTGGTACGGTTAAGTAAGAGTGCACTCCCGTCCGTCCGGGTACCGTTATTTGTTGGAAGTCTCAGGTACCCGAACTGCCGCGCGAACACTCCTTAGGTATTGAAGCGAGTCAACAAGGCCGGATCCACATGGGTAATGATGGCTGAATCCAAGAAAACCCTCGTGGAACGGCTGTTCACGGATCATGGCGCTGCGCTCCATGCGTTCTTGCACCGACGTGTCCGCAAATCTTCGGATGCCGCGGAGCTCGCTCAAGAAGTCTATGTGCGAATGCTGCGGATCCCGGACATGAGCACCGTGCGTAATCCAGAGGCGTATCTCTACGCAGTTGCCAGTAACCTCGCCAAGGAACACGCCCGACGCGCGCCGCCGGGTTCCCGGGTTCTCGATATCGATGATCCGATGGTCCAGGCGCAATTGGCGGAGCTGCCCACCTATGGAGGCGATCTCGATCGTGTTCAGCGAATTAAAAGGCTGCGCGAGGTCTTGGATCAGTTGTCGCCGAAATGTCGCGCCGCCGTGGTGCTACAGTATTGGCACGGCCTGAGCTATGAAGAGATCGGACTCAAGCTTGGGGTCTCCGCGAATATGGTCAAGAAGTATCTCGGCCAGGCATTGATGCATTGTCGACGCCGAATGAGCCGGATGGGCGGCGAACAATGAGATCGAACGATAAAGCTCTGCGCGACCTCATAGCCGAGCAGGCCGCAAATTGGTTTTTGGCGAATCGCGTGGAGCTTGCCGGCCCTGAGCGCGAAGAGTTCGCCGCCTGGCTGAGAGCCTCCCCCGTGCACGTCGAGGAATACCTGGCACTCGCTGTAATGTCGCGGGATTTGCGGGAAGTCTGTGCCGAGTGGGCCGGTTCCGTCGACTCCCTGGTGTCCGCGGCACGTGCGGCTGAGGACCCGCCGGTCCCGTTGCAGATCCCGGCGCTCTGGCCTCGAATTCCGGAAGCGACCCCGAATCGACCGGCGTTTCACTGGCGTTCGGCCGGTGCCGCGCTGGCGGTGTTCGGATTACTGAGTCTCGGACTGCTGGCATGGTGGCGCGCCCAACCATCGCGCGACGGGCCGACGCCCGAAGTGGCAGCGACGCTGCACTTTGCGACGCAGCACGGCGAACAGCAGACGCATCGTCTTGCGGACGGCTCGCTCTTACACCTCAACACGGACAGCGCCGCGACCGTCAGCTTCACCCACTCCGAGCGCATCGTCATACTGACGTCCGGCGAAGCCGAATTCGACGCCGCACACGAGCTCCAACGCCCATTTCGGGTGTTCGCGGGAGCCGCGGAAGCGGTCGACATGGGCACCCAATTCGACGTCCGTCTAGAGCCTGGATCGACGCTGATCACCGTGCTCGAAGGCAAGGTGGCGATCGGCTTGGCTCCGTCGGACGAGCGCAGCGGCTCAGGCCGGCCTGCACAGTTCGTCGAGCTTTCCACCAACCAGCAGATTCGCGTGGCGCAAGGCGCCTGGCCGGCCGCGCCGATCGCGGTCGATTCGCAGCGTACCGCCTCGTGGCTGCGGCGGCAGATCTCGTTCGATCATGAGCCGCTCGCGCAGGTTGCAAAGGAATTCAATCGCTACACGTCCAAACCGATCGAGATCGACACGCCCGGTCTTGGAGAGATGGAAATCAGCGGCGTATTCGCGACAGACGACGTCGATGCGTTTGTCGCGTTCTTACGCAGCCTTGCCGGCGTGCACGTCGACGTCACCACCACCCGCATCCGCGTGACACGAGACTAGAACCGCTCCGGGGGCTACACTGGCTCCCTTGAAAACATAAACATAAACGAGTCCTATCGGGATGCGGGACCGCTCGAGGGATCTTGCGATTGCAATCTCCGCAGTCCTCCGTACGTTGGCGGTCTGCGCGCCGGCAGCCATTGCCACCGTTCATGGATCAACGGCAGCGGCCAGCGAGCCGCCATCGATCGCTGCCGCGATTCCGGCGCAATCTCTGGCCCGTGCGCTCGAAGCGTTCGCCCGTCAAACCGGTCTGCAGCTCGTGTATGTCTCAGGCGTCGTGCGCCATCAGACGTCGCATGCGGTATCCGCCGGTTTGGGCGCCGAGGAAGCACTCAAGCAACTACTCCGGGGTACGGGGCTCGAGTTCGAATACCTGACGCCGCACAGCGTGCGGATCCTCGCAGAGCCCGACTCGTCCAGGATTTTTTCCAAATCACATCCTGGCGATCAACTCTCGGAAATCACGGTGACCGCCAATCGCCGCCTGGAAAATCTCCAGGATGTCCCCATCACGATTCAAGTCCTCACCAACGAGACCCTTTCCCGTCTCAATATCACGACTTTCGAGGATCTACTGGGTAATCTGCCCGGCGTCACCGCGCACGGTATCGGGCCCAGTCAAAATAATGTGTACATACGGGGACTCGGCACCGGCGATTACGGCAATCAGGCCGCCGGATCGAATGGCAGCTTTCCCAATGTCGCCATTTATCTCGACGAGCAATCCGCGCAGCTTCCGGGACGTAATCTCGATGTTTATGCCGCGGACCTCGATCGCATCGAGGTCCTCGAAGGCCCTCAAGGAACCTTGTTCGGTGCGGGCGCGGAAGCGGGGGTGCTGCGTTACATCACCAATAAGCCCAAGCTCAATACCACCGAATCGAACGTGAGCGCGGCCTATGCCTCGACGGCACACGGCGATCCCAGCTCCGCTGTCCAAGCGATGATCAATCTTCCGATCATCGCCGACCGGCTCGCGGCGCGCGCCGTGATCTACGATGAAACGCGCGGTGGGTACATCAACAACATCCCGGCGACGTTTGTGCGTACCGATCAGGACCGAAGCATTTCCTACGCGGGTGGTTCGGTTCCCGCCAATAGCGTCGTCATCAACAATTCGGCCGACGTAGCCCAGGCTTTCAATCCGGTCACCTATACCGGCTTGCGTGTCGAGGCGTTGTATCAAATGAGCGCCGACTGGAGCGCCCTCCTCTCACAGTCGTTTCAGAACATGCAGGCGAACGGCGTCTTCGCCGAAGCGGCGACGAATTCTCTCGGCAACCCTCAGCCCGATCTCACCGTGCAGCTATATAACCCGTCTTACGACAACGACCGATTCGAAAATACCGCACTCACCGTCGAGGGCACGGTGGCGAATATGAAGCTCCTCTACGCAGGCTCATACTTGGTGCGCAACGTCGAGCAGGTCCAAGATTACACGGCCTACGCTCATAGCGGGTTCTACGCGGATTACTATCAGTGTGTCATCCCGGGTCCGCCGTCGTCGGCCAAATGCTTTACGCCGAGCTCGTACTGGCGCGATGTGGAACGCAACACCCATCTCACCCAAGAGCTCCGGTTAAATACGCCTGGCGACAAGCGTATTCGGAGCATTGGCGGACTATTTTACGAAGACTACAAGATACAGGACCAAGGCGATTGGTTTTATCTAACGGCGCTTCCGTATTTCAATCCCATCGCTCCGCCCACGGGCTACTACTCGTACAACGGCCACGTAGTTTGCGGCTGCAATACCCTCGGCACATTCGTAGCGAGTCCGGTGACCTCGAACAATCCCGATACACGACCGCTCGGGGACGCATTTTTCAACGACATCACCCGCGGGTACCGACAAAAGGCAGCCTATGAGTCGATCGACTTCGACCTGGTGCCTCGGGTTTTGACGCTGACCGCCGGCACACGCTACTCCGTCACGAATCCCACCGAGCTCGGATCGATTGTCGGCAGCTTCGGTTGCGAGCGCGCCTCCGATCCGCCGAATCCTTGCATCAATCGTTATTTCGTCAACCTGAATGCGCAGGACCTCAATCGAACCTACTCGGGGTTTAGAAGCCGGATGAACTTGAGCTGGAAGCCGGCCGAGGACGCACTTCTTTATTACACCTGGTCGCAGGGATTTCGTGCCGGCGGCTTCAATCGGAGCTTCCAGGTTCCCGATGTTTCGCCGTTGGCGTATGTCGCCAAACCCCCTCCCTATCAGGAGGAGGCCAATATTCATGGGGGTTGGAGTGCCCCCGTGGCCTACGCACCCGACAAGCTGATCAACAACGAGATCGGGTGGAAGACGACGTGGCTGGACAAGCGCTTGCAGTGGAATGGCGCGCTCTATCAGGAGGAATGGGAGCACGCCCAAATAGACGCGTTCGCGAGCCACGTGTTACCGGGTGCCACCATCAACGGCGGCAATTACCGGGTACGAGGGCTGTCGACGTCTATCGACACCCGCGCCGGCAACTTAGCTCTCGAAAGCACCGTCGCCTGGAATCACAGCGCACTCGTGAAACAGGCGCCGTTCTACTGGGCTGATGGCACCCCGATCAATTTCAGCACGCTGCAGGCCTCGCCGAGTGGGCCGAGACTCGCCAATCCCGCAGGTGCGCTCGGAAGCCCCCTCGCCGGTGCGCCGACCTTTCAGGGAAATATGCGAGCGCGTTACGACGTGCCCCTGGGCACGTATCGGGCGTTCGCGCAGGTCGGTGTCACTCATCAATCCGATTCGCTCTCCACCACCGATCGACTCACACTGGATATGCAGGGCAATTCGGTCGCTTACGAGCTGCCTTCCTTCACGACCTACGATGCGGCGCTAGGGGTCCAGCAAAGCGGATGGCTGACGCAGCTCTATGGAGAAAATCTGACCGACACTCGTGCCCAGCTCTTTGCGAACTACGCGGAGGGTTACAAGGCCGTCACCACGAATCGTCCTCGAACGATCGGAATTCGCTTCTCCTATAGTTTCAGCAACAACTAGCCTCTCGGCTCCGCTAACATAGCGATCGATTTGATGCGAGCCCATGAAATCTATAGGGGATCCCGGCTTCGATGCCTACGCGTTCTTCCTGCCGTCCGGGTTCCTCTGCGAAGCGCCCAGGGATAACTCGTCATTGAAAGGACCGCGCAAACGGCAATTCCTGCTGGCGACCGGATTGACGACCCTAGGCCTGCAGGCCCCCGCCCAGCAATCCACCCTTCTTGCTGCTGCTTCTCAACTCGAGGAAATCGTCGTCACGGCAGAGAAAAGGGCCGAGCCGTTGCAGGACGTACCCATCGCCGTATCGGCCCTGCCGGCGTCCTTGCTCCGAGATGCCGGCGTGGTTTCCATGCAAGGCGTCGCGGGTCTCGTGCCGTCCCTGCAGGTCGTGTCGAACAACAGCCCGATCAACACGGCGTACAGAATTCGAGGGGTCGGATCGGACGCGAATATACCGACCTTCGAGCCCGACGTAGGAGTCTTTATTGATGGCGTCTATATCGTGCGCAGCGGACTCGGCATCGGTGAGCTCGCCGATATCGATCGCATTGAGGTGCTCAAGGGTCCGCAATCGACTTTGTATGGCAAGAGCGTTACCGCGGGTGTCGTCAACATTGTCACCAAATCGCCTTCCTATTTCTTCGAAGCATCCGCCGAGGATACGCTCTCGGCGCTCGATGGCAGCATCGATGCGCCCGCCAATCGGCTGAGCGCGACCATTTCAGGGCCCTTGAGCGAGCATGTGCGTGGACGGCTGACGGGGGCATGGTACGACCAAGGGGCGAGCGTCGAGAACCTCGATCCCGGGGCGCGGAACGCCAACGACATGAAACGCTACACGGCGCGCGGACTGCTGGATATCGACGTCGCCCAAGGCAGTCTTTTGCGCCTCGCTTACACGCGCGGACAGATACCGACAAGCTATAGCTTCAATCCGGACGTGTACTACGGCTCGACCGCACTCGCCCTAGGGAAAGCGCTCGGGCCGTTGTTTGGACTTAAGCCCTGCCCGGTCAACAATCCCGACGCCCGAGTGATCTGCACTCCCACTCCGTATACCGTCACTGCCCACACGGACGTCGCGGCCGCGACGCTGACAACTCCCATCGGCAGCAACACCCTGACGTCCATCACGGCATGGACAGACTACCTCTCGGACAACCTCATCCGGGACATCAATCAAGTGCAAGCGCCTATCCTGGCTCTCTACAACGCTGACCAAAAAGGCGAAACCTTCAGCCAAGAATTGCGCGTCACCTCGCCGAATGACACGACCCTGGAGTGGCTTACCGGGGCTTATTATCTTCACACGTCGTTCGAGTGGGGAAACCTCGGCCGGACCGCAGCTTTCGTGCTCGGGCCGGCGGCACCTTACATACCGCTCAGTCCTAGGCTTCCCGCCGACATCGTGATCGGTCAGGACGGGGATGTCGGTTACCAGAATTCACAGGCCTATTCGGATTATGGGGCGCTGTTCGCGCAAGCCACCTGGCATCTGTCCGAGCCCTTCTCGCTCTCGGGTGGTCTTCGCCGACAAGATGAGCGCCAGCACGATTCCGTCGATGCCACCTCTCACGTTGCAGCAAACCCGAACCCCGCCTATGCGGGTACCCCGTTCGAATATCTAAATCTCATCACGAGCGTATTGTCCTCGCCGGCCGGGAACGGCATCTACCGCCACGACACCGACAACTGGAACTATTCGGCGACTGCCGACTACAAGCCCATGGAGAGCGGCGCGATCTACCTGACCTACGCGCACGGCGGCAAAGCCGGCGGCACCAATATCGGCTTCGGCAATGCTTTGCCGCAGAACCGACCCTTCGCCGACGAGACCGTCGACAATGTCGAGGCCGGCGCCAAATTCAGTCTCGCCGATCAGCGCATGCGTGTCGCGCTCGCCGCCTTTCACACCCGGTACGATCAATTCCAGAATGCCGGCTTCGTCGGCTTGCAATTCTTGGTCAACAATGCGGACAACGTCACGGTCAATGGATTCGAAGCCGAAGCGACGATCGCGCCGATGCGAGGTCTCACGCTCAATACGGCGATGACTTATCTACGCGCCAAATACGATACGTACCTCGGAGGAGCCTGCTATTACGGACGAGCTCCGGACAGCCTGCCGAACGACACGGGCACCTACACGGCCTGCAATCTTTCCGGCAGCACGCTGCCCTTTGCGCCGGATTGGCGCACCGCCGTGGGACTGCAGTACGAACAGGCCACGCAGTTGGGCGAGCTTTACGGCCGGGCGGACTGGCAGTGGTCCTCGCAGTATCACACCAATACCAACCTGGACCCACGCAACGTCCAAAGCGCCTACTCGCTCGTCAATCTAAGACTCGGCTTGCGCTTCGATAACGGCTTTGACGTATCGCTGTTTGTGAATAATGCCTTCGACCAAATCGTGATCAGCGAGGACGCTGTGGCCAATCTCATCGCTGACGCAAGCTACCAGCGCTTTCTGGAGAATCCACGCGAAGTGGGTCTGACGGCGCGTAAGAGGTTCTGATCGTACGCCGCAGCGACCGCTTGCGCACAACCCCTGGCCTACTGCACCGACCACTGCTGACTGGGCGAGGACGTGCACGGGGCGATGATCAACGCCGCATGATCTTGGATGCTGCCCCCGGCCAGATCGATGCACTTACCGCCGATGCCGACAATCTGCCCGTTCGCGAGCGTCCACTTCTCGCTGTCTCGTCCATTGCAATGGACGATGATGATCTGCGCGCCGTCTTTCGGAGCGCTGCCCATGATGTCCAGGCACACGCCCGTCATGCCGGTGATTTGGCCGCCCGTGATGGTCCATTGCTGATTCGGGCTGCCGTGGCAATTGAACAGCGACAGCGGCGTACCATCCTCGGTCTGCTGGCGCGGGATATCGATGCATTCGACGCTGTTCGCGATGACGATCTGCGCAGCGTCCGCCCGCGTCCACCCGACCATCAGCGCGGCCAGTGCGACGGCCGCGCCGGCGTACCTTCTGATCAATATAATGATCTCCATCGAATCGAGACCCTCCTGTGAGCACAACGCGGCTCGCTCATGCGCGCAACGTCGCTTCTTTTAGTGAACTGACCATTGCTGACTCGGCGCACCGTTGCAGGACGCGATGACGAGAGGCGGAGAACCGCTCTGTTCGCCGCCGGCGACGTCCAGGCATTTTCCGCCGACACCCGTGATCTGGCCGTTGGCTACGGTCCAGTTCTGGCTGGGGCTTCCATTGCAGGTCACCCCGATGACGCGGGCGCCATCGAGCGCATTGCTGCCCTGCACGTCCATGCAGCTTCCGCCCACCCCGGTGATCTGGCCGTTCTTTACGTTCCACGCCTCGCCGGGCCGGCCAACGCAGGGAATGAGCCGCACCGGCGTCCCATCGATGGGATATCCGTGCCAAGGAAGATTGGCGCATTGATTGCTGGCGTTGTTCACGATCTGGCTGGTGCAGGCGACCAGCGACAATACCGCGCCGACGGCGCCCACCAGCCGAGCTTTCATGACGGCGTTTCGGGGAGCGAACATCAATCCCAGACCGCGGCAGTGATCTTGCCTTCTTTATTGAGTATCAACGTCAGGCGGTTCGGATTCGAATCGGCGTTCGAGATGCCTTCGGCGGGACGCACGATGCGCGTGCTCACAGGCAGCTGTTCCTCGCGTACCACCTCGGCTGCCGACTTTCCCGCCGGCGCCTGGGTACCCTTCGCCACGAATGTCTTGCCGACGCACTTGCTGCAATCCTCGGGCAGCGCCTTACCCTCCGCATAGCCCGGAAGCTGAGTCACGCTGACGGAGTCCGAGGCGCTATGGACATTGACCCCTTTGAACGGATGGCTCGTTTCGAGCGGGAAGATCGCCTCGACTTCCTCGAACCCTTTTGCGTCCGCCGCATCCCCGGGTGCACGGGCGACCATGATCAGCTCGAGCACCCCGTCGACGGGGATCCCCCGGCTGAGCGGAATGAGCTCCGCCTCCTCCCAACCCGAACTGCTCGCAACGCCCCGTACCCGGATGATATCGAGGAAGGGCGGATGAGCGCTGCGCATGATCTCGACGCTCTTGATGTGCAGCACCGGCGCACTCACCGAACGGTCTTCCCCGCTGGTCGTTGTGTTGACGGTTGCGCCGGCGGACTGCGCGCCGTATGGCACGTTGCCGACGCTCTTGCCCTGCTCTGGGCTCTGCGCCATTGCACCCGAAACCAGAGCGGCCGTGACCAGCAAAGCCTTCAGTGGTGTCCTCATAGAGCTCTCCCGTAACTTGAAATCACGAATTCATCGCCATGCCGCGCGCCCCATCTAATGCGCGCTGCGCGAGCGCGTTGAGGTCGGCCCCCTCGATGCCGCCCTCCAGCCGCCCGAACGCGTCCAGAATCAGGTCGATCGGAACCTTTTGGGTAAGATCGCAGAACGAGGTGCGGCCGCTCGCAAAGCTACCGTTTTCGAATAACTTGTTCACCGGCGCGCCGCCGCCGCAGACCGAGAAGTATTCGCAGCTTCCCCGGCAGGTCTCGACGCCGGACGCGATATCGCGCGCCATCGCGCGCATCGCATCGCTCTCGCGCATCTCCTCGAGCGATGAGGCGTGCACGTTGCCGATGATGAAATCCAGATACCGCGCATTCTTGAGCCCCAAAAGCTCCGGTGAGAATGTGGATACGTTGCCCTGGCAGTCGATATTCAACATGCCGAACGGCTCGACTTGAATGTTTCTGATGGTCTCGCTTTCGGGGCGAAACACTCTCGGTAGCATGCCGTCGATCTCGCGGATGAAGCGGATGCGCCGGCCGTCTCTGGCGCGCCCGCCAAAATATCCCGAGGAAGCGTGCAAAGCGGGCTTGCAACCCCTCACTGGAGAAAAGTTCCGAGACGTGAGCGCCTTCGGATTCCTCGACATTGAAGCAGATATCTGCAATCCCCTCGGACTCGTAAAAGGCGAGCATCTCTTCGGCCGCGTCCAAACTCCGTTCCGAGAGCACGGAGATGACATGGAAAGGCACTCCCTCCTCCCGCAGCAGCCGAATCCCGGCGAGCGCTTGGTCAAAGGTGCTCCTGCCGGTACGCGTGACTCGATGTGCGTCGTTGAATTGCCTCGGGCCGTCGATGCTCACACCGACACCGACCCCCCAGGACTTGAAGAGCTCGCACCACTCTCGGGATATCAACATGCCGTTGGTTTGCATCGAATGGCGGATGCGCACCGATTTGGGGCGCAGTGCATCGATCGCCCGGAACGCGCGCTCGTAGAATGCGCGCGGCACCACGAGAGGCTCACCGGCGTGCCAAACCACAGAAAGGTCATCGCTAGCCCAGCCTGATCCGAACACCCGTTCGAATGCCGCTTGGACGGTCGCGTCCTCCATGACGGTCCGGTCGCTTCGCTGTGGCAAGTAGCAATAACTGCAATTGATATTGCAGAAGGGTGTGGGCTGTAGGACGACCATGCCGATGGTCGGCGTGTCCGACGCGCGATGTCATGAAGGCAGCACCTACCCATTATGCCAGTAGTTGTGCCAGCCCCCGTTTCCCCAACCGCCGTTCCCCCAGCCGCCGTTGCCCCAGTTGTGCCAGTTGGGCCAGTTCGGCCAACCCGGTCCGTGGTTTCCCCAACCGAAATGCCAGCGCCCCCATCCTCCGTTACCCCACCAAGTCGGTTGCGCTCGCGCGCCATCCGACTGCGGGAATTCAGCCGATCCCGAGGATTGGGGCGCCCCTGCCACGGTGGGACTGATGTTGGAAACCGCGGCTCTGATGGCGGTCAAGCGCTCGGCGACGCTTGGCGGCGACGCCGGATCCACGGGTGGGGAGGATTTCGCCTCGCTCGGATTGGAGGTGAGCGCCAGTAAGACAGATGCGCCGAATGCGCCTCCGGGTAAGAGCGCCGCGAGCGCCCGCAAAAGTCTTTGTTGGCTCGACATCTTATTCTCCCTGCAGATTCAACGACCACGAGCATTGCCAGAAGCAGCAAGCCCCAGGGTCACACTCCGATGTTCGATGAGTTCGCCGAAGGTTTAACTATATTCCCGGACGCGTGCGAGTGTCCATCGCGTCGCTCGGTCGCCCTGGCGCCGGTTTGTCTGAGGACCGGGCGCCAATGGCGAGTCGGACGAGAGGACACTCGGAGTCTCCCCACTGGGGATAAGAAAATAGGCGACGTCCTCGGGAGGATGGCATCATGCGACGCTGCAGAGATCACCTGGGTTTCGCGGGGCGACGTCATGAAAGCCAGCAATTGGGAATTTCGGAACCGGGCGATGATCTTCGGATTGATCTTTGCTTTTGCCTTTTTCCTCTATTCGGTAGACCACCAGAACGTAACCGCCGCGGTAGCGGAGCGACTGAGCGTGAAGTTCGGGTGGAGCGCAGATCACCTGGCACATCTGTTCTTTGCCTGCGCGGCTGTCGTGCTCATCGGGGCCGCGGGCATTAGAACATGGGCGTCGGCGTATTTGCAGGCCGGCGTCGTCTATGCCGCCGATGTAAAGACTGAATCCCTGGTAGCGGATGGACCTTACCGCTTCGTGCGCAATCCGCTGTATTTCGCCAACGTGTTGTTGGCCCTCAGCATGGGGGCGATGATGAGCCGGACGGGCTGCATCGTGGCGGTGATCCTCATGCTCGTGTTCTGCTTTCGATTGATTCTGCGGGAAGAATCGGATCTGCAGGCCGGCCAGGGCGAGACCTATTCGCGCTACCGCAGCAGGGTTCCGCGGCTCTGGCCATCACTGCGTCCGATTGCGGCGGCAGCTCGGCCGCCCAACTGGCGCGGAGGTTTCGCCGCAGAATTCTGGTATTGGGGATTTGCCGCAGCGATCACGGCCTTCGCCATCACACTGAACCCAACGATATTTTATGTGATTCTTGGCGCCAGCATCGCCGTGTTCTGGGTCTCCACATGGCTGATGCAGAAGAAGCCGAAGCATTGACATCTCGGCTGTTCCGATTCGGCGAATTAATTAGGAATGGCCCCTTGATAGGAACTGAGTCGACCAAGCCTGCAACTGATCGTGCGTTGCCGTAGCACCCCCACAAACGATCACCAACAGCGTGCCGACCGATTCTAATTGCGCACCCCGCTCGTAGACGAATGCCAGCGAGGCGCCGCAGGCAGGTTCTACGAGCACGCGATGTTCATCCAGAAAGCGCCTGCAGGCAAACACGGATGCCTCATCGGAAACCACCGCGCTGCTCACCGGATGTGCCATCGGCCATCGAAACGCCTGCTCGCAAACCTGCCGCGCGCCAAGCGAGGTGGCGATGCTGGTGATGCCGGCGAGCGATATCCGCTGGCCGGCGGCGAGCGACTGGGCAAAAGAATCAGCCCCCGCGGTCTCGACGGCGATGACCGGCACATTCTCCATCCCGCTGCGACGCAGTCCTTCGACGACGCCGCAGAGCAAGCCGCCTCCCCCGACCGATAGCACGATGGCATCGGGTTTCACGCCGGCACGAGTGACTTCCTCGATCATGCTGGCATGCCCGCGCCACAGCAGCGGATCATCGAAGGGATGAATGAAGGCGGCGCGTTCGTCGATCATTGATTGAGCGAGCGTGTTGGCTTCCTGCCACGACGCCCCATGGACGATGACCTCGCCGCGTTCCAGGCGTATCAATGACTTCGCGTGTTCAGAGGTGGTTTCCGGCACGACGATGGTGACGGGGATTCGCAATTGACGACCTGCGTAGGCTACGGCAATGCCTGCGTTTCCACCGGAGGACGAGATGAAACGCGTAGCTCCAC
The DNA here is from genome assembly GCA_963766915.1 of uncultured Gammaproteobacteria bacterium. Lineage (GTDB taxonomy): Bacteria > Pseudomonadota > Gammaproteobacteria > Steroidobacterales > Steroidobacteraceae > Bog-1198. Next base: position 19,939 of record CAVYCL010000015.1, on the reverse strand, counting down.
GGCGGGCGTATTCCGCGCACGCAAGCCCAACGCCGCGGATCTTGAACGAGCCGGTCGGCTGCAAGGCCTCCATCTTCAACCAGACTGACTTGCGGGACGCCGCCGACAAGGGGCGAGATTGCAGGAGCGGCGTTTCAATATGCAGCGGGGGACCGCCAAGACACAGACTGCTGCCAACGATCTGTGGCTGAACTATGCCGTGATTATCGACTTTGGACATGACCATGCGCGCAGCGCACTCGAGGCTACGACAGTCCTGGGTTCGCTTCACGCCTGAGCGGTTCCGACCGCCCGTAGAAGCCGAGGCGCTCCTTCTCACTGAACGTGACACCGGGCCGGTCATAGTAAGAGAGGACCGCGACGAGCCGCGAGCAAGCGCCACGGACAGTCGAGACGCGATGGAGCGTGTTCTTGCCCGCGAAAATGTTGAGCGTTCCCGCCTCGAGCGGATTGACGCGGATTGCGGCATCCTCGCCCTGTAACAGTTTGCCGACACCCTCGTAGTTCGGCTCATCATCCGAGCGAAGGTTGCTGCGATATTGGAACAAGCCGCCCTGCTCCGCGGCCCGAATCAGCAGGGTGGTCGTGTAGCGCGACCGATCAAAATGCCAGTTCAGTGCCTCACCCGGCCGATATTCCAGAATATTGATGCGGGCAAGCGGATCGTCCATCAGATAGAGCTTAGGTATCTCGAGCACACGCGCAATGAAATCGACGAACGGCGGCCACTCGTAGATGCGCTCTACGATCGAGCCCGAGAGCTGATCGCCGCACAACGTGTGATTGATCGTCTGAAAACGTGTCAGTGCCGGATGGTCCTGATGAACGCCCGGTACCTCCTTCAGAAAATAGACGTTATGCGAGCGCTGATGCGTGAACGCAGCGTCCGAGGCGAGAGGAACGATCTCCTCGAGTGCTCGTCGAATGGCCGCGGGCCGGACAAATCCTTCCAGGTTGAACATGCCGGTGGCGGCCAGATCACATCGGCATCGCTCGGCAAGTTCCGCGATGGCGTCCGCACGATCGATGGGGTATCTGTCGAGATCCAGCAGGTCTTGCATAGTCCATCCAAGCCACGAACGGTAGATCCGTGCAGATCTCGATGAAGCGTAACGTATTTCAGGAGCAGGGGCCAAATTTGCCGGGAGGCGGCCGGTAACGGAAGATGAGCCATCCGCTATCACGCATGGGGAACGCAGCCATGAAGTCTCTATGTGCCATCGCTTGTTGTGCGCTTCTTCTTTGCAGTGCCAGGTCCATCGCTCAACCGCACCCGACGTGCGCGGGTCCCCAACTCGGTACGTGGGTGCTCTTGTCGATGGAGACTGAGGATATGGAGACGGGCCAAAAGCAAAATCTGCTCGGCGTGCACCCCGGCGGTTATCTGACCTACGGAGCCGACTGTCGCATGTCCGCCCTCCTGGTCAAGGAGAGCCGCGAAGGACCGGTCGGGTTGGTCGCGACGGACCCGGAGGGTATCGAGCTTTACCGGGGGATGATTGCGTACGCCGGTAACTACACGATCGACGGGTACAAGATCACCCATCATATACAGACCTCATGGAACCAAGCCTGGACGGGCACGACCCAGGTCATTCAATTCAGCATCGATGGAAACTCGCTCTACATAAGGACGGGGCCTGGCAAGAGCCCCCTGACCGGAAAACAGAGCTCGACGGTGTTTATCTGGGTGAGAGCCGAATAATCGCCCCGCAACATCGGGACGCCCACCTATTGGACCGAAGTCCAATGACCCGCCGGTTTCCCTGGCGTAATGTTTCCGTCACGCCGGTCAGCAAATGTGAGTGCCCATACAGCTACCCATCTCCCGATCTCGCGGCGCTATTCTTGCCGGCCGGCGTACCTGCCTCCTTTGGGGAATTGGATCGCGGCGCGGAGAGCGCCGACCGAACGCTCACGCCATCGGGCATCGAATCCGGCGTTCAGGGAACTCACTCGTGTCCTCTCGGTCATCATCGGCAGTGCAGCCCTTTGCGCCTGTGACGACGACCTGACGCTAGCGTCCAGCTCGTATAGCACCGGCACAGGTTCTTCCCAGAGCTCATCGTCCAGCCCGGCGGCCCCTGGCCATTCGTACGTAGGCGTAAACGTTCTCGTCTCAGGCCTCGATAGCGGCACCTCGGTTCAATTCAGCGTCAACGGTATGACGGGAAGTTGGGGCATCATCGATGCGAACGGTGAGGTGTCCGTCCCGGGCATCGATACCCAACTAACGGTCGGATCCAGCTACTCATTCGCGGTCACCATTCAACCACCGGATGAAGTTTGCGCGGCCAGTAATGCCTCTGGAACGATCGGCAGCACGGTGCCCCCAAACATCACCCTCACCTGCGTCCCTCGAGCGTCTACGCAATCGGCGAGCACCGCTTCCGCAACACCCCTTGCAATGAGGAGCACAACCTTCCACGCAGCTCCACAAGCACGGCAAGGCGCCTCTTCTTGGACCGATCCGGGCGGCCGGCTGTGGATGTTCGGCGGGAACGGCCGTGACGCGCAAGGCGCATCGGTAACCTTCGGTGACCTTTGGCGTTTGAGTCCGGAGGCGAACGGCTGGAACTTGATCCAGGCTCCAGGATCCGCGCCATCGGCCCGCGCCTACGCCAACTCTTGGACCGACGCGAACGGAGATCTCTGGCTCTTCGGCGGACAAGGTCACGACGCCAACGGTGCCGCCTTGCTCAATGATTTGTGGAGATTCTCCGTATCGACCGGTCGGTGGACTCGAGTAGGCGGCTCCGCCCGGAAGAACACGCCCGGTGTATATGGACTCGCAGGAGTTTCCGGCGCCGACAGTCTTCCCGGTGGCCGAGCGAACGCCATCGCCTGGGTCGATCCTGCCGGAACCGTCTGGCTCTTCGGCGGCTACGGCGTCGACTCGACCGGCACCCTCGGAACGCTCAGCGATTTGTGGCAGTTCACGCCATCAACGGGCCTGTGGACCTGGGCGAGCGGCTCCGTGACCGCGGCGGGTACGTGAGGAGCAAGACATGCATGCACCACGCAAGCAGCAATCGGACGTCGTCGTGGCATTCCCGACCGAGCACGCTCGGCAACGCGCGGTTCCAACCACCCGCGAACTCTCGGCGCCCGCGGGCGCATTGCATCTGGACTCCACCGTGACGCCGCTACGCTCCGGCCCCGCCGCCTCAAAGGCGGCCATTCTCATCAAGGTTCGCCGCCTGCAGGCCGAGATCGAGGCACTCACGACCCCGGCGCCCGGTGGCATAAACGTACAAGATTTCCGGAAACCTCGGATTCATTCTTCAGACTAAAGGTTAGCGGGCAAGAATCGCAATCATGCTGCAAGAATCCACCAACGACGCCATCGAGCCCCAGATCGAGGACATCGATATGGCCACCAATCTATTACGGGGGATGCTCACCGAGCTCAACGACCTCGAGGTCAATTGCGCGCGGCTGCATTTCGCGATGTGCAAGAGCGGACCTGCCATCCGTCAGGAGCTGGATCTGCTTTCGGGTATCGCCGAATTGCTGAAGTCCGGGCGGGCCCCGCTTCGCGCCCAACAATTAGGCCGCCGCGCCAAGACGCTTATTTCGCATTTGGCGTCTGAGTTGGAGCAACTCTCCCTGCAAACTGAGCTGGACCTTCGAATGGATCACCTGGCATCGGTTCCCCTGCGTCCGTCGATGTAAGTCGGCTCGCGCGCTTCTCCTCCGCGCGTGGCCTCGGATCGCGACCGCCGCAAACCTCGTTGGGCAGCGTCGTTGATCGGCCGTCTTTAGCGTGCAAGCCCGCGCGAAGCGGCTATCATAAGAAATGACACTTACTGCTGCACAAAGCGACGAGCTCAAGCGTTTGGCCAGTGATGCGATGAGGGCTCATGACCTCGCGCCCGATTTGCCGCCTGCCGCGCTGGCCCAGGCCGACGCCGCAATCCCTGCGACTGAGTCGGGCCCCGAAATTCGCGATCTGCGGAGCCTTCTCTGGTCATCTATCGACAACGATGACTCGTTGGACCTCGATCAGATCGAGGTTGCCGAGGCGATGGAGGGCGGTCAGTGCAAATTGAGGGTGGGAATCGCCGACGTCGACAGCGTGGTGAAAGCCGACAGCGCCGTCGATCAGCACGCGCGCATCAACACGACGTCGGTTTATACGGCCGCGTCGATCTTCCCCATGCTCCCCGAGCGATTATCGACCAACTTAACTTCGCTGGCACAAGACGAGGAACGACTCTGCCTGGTGATCGAGATGACCGTCGAGGCGGGCGGCGCGCTGGTCGGCTCATCGATCTACCGCGCCCGAGTGCGCAATCGCGCGAAGCTTGCCTACCGAAGCGTGGCCGCATGGCTGCAGGGCACTGCAGCCATGCCCGCGCGCATCGCCGCCGTCGAAGGACTCGAAGAGCAATTGCACTTGCAGGATACGATCGCTCAAGCGCTGAAAGGCAGCCGGCAAAGCAAGGGCGCTCTGGAATTCGATACGCTCGAGAATCGAGCGGTATACCGAGACGGTGTATTGATCGACCTGCAGCCGGACCCGAAGAATCGCGCACAGGAACTCATTGAGGAATTCATGATCGCCGCGAATGGCGTGACGGCGCGTTTTTTACAGCAGCGCGGGCGCAGCTCGCTGCGACGGATCTTGCGGGTGCCGAAGCGCTGGGATCGAATCGTGCAGCTCGCGAAGGATGCGGACGAGACATTACCCGAGACGCCGGACGCCATTGCGCTAAACGCGTTCCTCAACAAACGGCGGCAAATCGATCCGTCCCACTTCGCGGATCTTTCGCTTGCGGTCATCAAGTGCCTGGGAGCCGGCGAGTATGTCGCGGTGGGTCCGGGACAAGCGCCAGAGGGTCATTTCGGATTGGCGGTGCGCGACTATACGCATTCGACGGCGCCCAACCGCCGTTTCCCGGACCTGATCACGCAGCGGCTCCTCAAAGCGGTGTTGCAGAGCCGGCCGCCCCCCTACTCCGATGCCGAACTGCCCGCGCTTGCCTCCCACTGCACAGAGCAGGAGGGGAACGCCAAGAAAGTCGAACGACAGATCGAGAAATCGGCTGCCGCCATGCTGCTGGGATCACGTGTGGGTTCGACGTTCGAGGGGATCGTAACCGGGGCGTCCGACAAGGGCACCTGGGTCCGAATCGCCGATCCTTCAGCGGAAGGCCGGGTGGTAAAGAACTTTCGCGGGCTGGATGTGGGCAATCACGTTCGTGTGCAGCTTGTGCACGTCGACGTTGCCCGCGGGTTTATCGATTTTGCTGGAGTCAACTGAGCATGCGGACATCGACATCCACGTCAGACATTGCCTATCTGGACAAGGGCTTCATCACAAGCGAGGCGGCTCGGCCACTGCGGATACTTGCCGAGTACCTCGAGCCCCTGGAAGCGTTCCAGCGCGAACGGATCAAGGACACCATCGTGTTCTTCGGATCCGCTCGGCTCCACGAGGCAGGGCCCCTGGGGCGTTACTACGCGGAAGCGCGGATGCTTGCTCGCCTCATCACCGAATGGTCCACGAGTCTGCCCGCGTCGAGCCGCCATTACGTCATCTGCTCTGGCGGTGGAGGCGGCATCATGGAGGCGGCCAATCGAGGGGCAACCGATGGCGGTGGCCGCAGCATCGGCCTCAATATCAGTCTGCCCCATGAGCAACGCCCCAATCCCTACATCACATCGGGGTTGGCGTTCGAGTTTCACTACTTCTTCATGCGAAAATTATGGTTCGCCCACTTGGCGAAGGCATTGGTCGTTTTTCCAGGCGGCTTTGGCACGCTCGATGAACTGATGGAAATCCTCACACTCGCGCAAACCCAGAAGCTCGAGCGCAAGATTCCTATCCTCTTATATGGCGAGAGCTACTGGAACGAGATCATCAATTTTGAAGCGCTGGTGCGCCACGAGGTTATCAGTCGACAAGACCTAGATTTATTCACGTTCGTCGATGAACCGAATGCGGCATTCGCGCATTTGCAGAGCCTTCTCACGATCTCCGACGGGCACGATATACCCGCATTCGCCCACTCACGACACGTCGAGTCCCGGTAGGTGCGGCTGGTCCTGCGTCATCCCTCGCCCAAATGAGATAGAATCTATTGGCGGACTCCATACATCTTCTTCGCGACTGCCAGCCTGGGTGGATTCATCCGCTCTCAGACTCACCGGCAATATTTGGAGTAACGAACATGAGCACTATCACTTATAAAGTTATCAAGCACGACGGCGGATGGGCCTACGAGGCGAACGGTACGTTTTCCGAACCGTTTCCGACCCGCGATGCCGCTCGCAAGGCCGCGAAACTGGCGGCGAGCGAGCAGGCAGCGCCCGGCGAAACCACACAGATCTCCTACGAGGACGAGAAGGGACGCTGGCACAACGAGGTGGACAGCGGCACCGATCGTCCGAAAACAACCGTTGAGGGCTGATCCGGTCCTATAGCCGTTCTGACGTCGATCACACGGCCGCTGCGAATTGCGGCGTCGGTCGAGGCTGTGCGATGTGTTCGAAGCCGGATGCGAGGCGCAAGAGTGTGGGCTCGCTCCATGCCGCGCCGAAGAACGAGAGCCCAATCGGTAGCCCTCGGTAAAGACCCGTCGGCACCGTGATATGGGGATAACCGGCGATGGCTGCAGGCGAGGAACAGCCGCCCGTATCCGTATCGCCGTTCACCGGGTCGATCAGCCACGCCGGTCCCGACGTCAAGGTCACCATCGCGTCGAGTCTATGTTCCGCGAGCACGGCATCGATGCCGTTCGTACGAGTCGCTTTGAGACAGGTCTCGCGTGCCTTGCGGTATGCCGCGCTGTTGAGGTCCCCCTTGGCATCCGCCTGCCTCAAGAGCTCCTGATCGAACAGCGCCATCTCGCGCGCGGAATGCTCGGAGTTGAAACGGATGAGCTCCGAGAGACTGTGTACGGGAAGCGCTGCGGGAATGCGCGTGAGATAGGCATTCAAATCCGCCTTGAACTCGTACAGCAGTACCTCGAGCTCTGGCGCCACCCAATCACCGTGCATAGGCAAATCGGCGGGGTCGACCAGAATCGCTCCTGCTTGCGCGAGGAGCGATGCGCAACGATCGAGGTAGCTGTTAAGGGGCGCGTTGTCGGCAAAGAATCGCCGCGCGATGCCAAGGCGCGCCCCGCGCAGACCATCGACATTGAGATAGCGCACGTAGTCGGACTCGACGCGGCCGCGCGCGGCGCTCGCCGGATCCTTCGCGTCGGGATCGGCTATGGCACTTAACACGATTGCCGCATCACGCACCGATCGGGTCAACGGACCCGCCGTGTCCTGGCTGTGCGAGATCGGCACGATCCCGCGACGGCTCACGAGCCCGACGGTAGGCTTCAATCCCACGATACCGTTGATCGAGCCGGGACTTACGATGGATCCGTCCGTCTCGGAGCCCACGGCGGCGACGCAAAGCCCGGCGGCGACGGCGACGGCTGATCCCGAGCTCGAGCCGGACGGAGTACGGTTGAGCGCATAGGGATTACGCGTTTGCCCGCCACGCCCGCTCCAGCCGCTGGAGGAGTGGGTTGAACGAAAGTTAGCCCATTCGCTCAAATTGGTCTTTCCGAGGATGACGGCACCGCGTGCGCGCAATTGGGCCACGAGCGGTGCGTCCGTCGGCGCATACCACCCCTCGAGGGCCAAGGACCCTGCGGTGGTCATCATGTGATCTTGGGTCTCGACATTGTCCTTGATCAGCAGCGGGATCCCGTGTAACGGCCCGCGCGGTCCTTGTGCGCGCCGCTCGCGATCGAGGTCCGCCGCAATCTCGAGCGCGCGGGGGTTGACCTCCAGCACCGCGCGCAGCTCCGGACCGCGGCGATCGAGCGCGTCAATCCGCGCAAGGTACCTCTGGGTCAGGTCGAGCGCCGTCAGCCGCCCGGTCTTCATGGCGGCGGAGGCTTCATCCAGCGTGATGAGCGCGTTCGTATCGGGGTCGGTGGCAGCGCTTGCCGTCGCGCGCCATCCAGCCGCCAAAGCCCCGGTGGCACCGAGAAAGTTGCGTCGATTCATCCCGATCCTATTTCTGTAGTTGAGGCCGATTCCCGAAACAGTCCGCCAAAGCGACGTACTGGCACCGACCCCGGCTTGGTCCTCGGGTGCGGTCGGTTCAAACGTCCGGCTCATGATAGCTAAGTGCAGCCGCTGGAGCGACTTGGAATCCCGTCACTGCAACACCCCGGCAAAACTTGTTACGTCCCGATTGGAAAAGGACGGATCGCTCATCTGAAGCAGATCAGCGCTTCTGGTGAGAGCGAGCAACTCGAGAGAGGCTGTAGCGCGAGAGATAGGCGACTGTGAATGAGACGAGGATTGTAAAAGCGGAAAACGACAGCCAGAGGTAGCTGGGGCCCGCCGGGTCCCGTAGGCCCACAAGCGCCGCCGCTATGCCGGGGAGTGAAAACATCAGCGGGTACATCCACGGCCGGCGCGGCCGAAGGAACATCATCAACAGCGTCATCACCAGAGCGATGACCGTGACGGACTCAACCACCCACGTCATTTCAAAGCCCGCGGAGTCGTCGTTCTCCCACGCTCGTGTGAAGGTGAATAGCACATAACCTGCTCCCGACAACACTGCAAGCAGCGAACCCAGCGCATCGGTGAGCCGGCGACTCATCAAAAGTACGCGCGTTGAGGACGAATCAGTCTCGGCGAATGGTGGAGCCGAAGCAACGCGGATGATCTCGACCCAAAGGCCGCGATCGACCGATTGAGAGCGCTCGTCGCCGGCGGGAACCGTAAGTGCGATCGCTCTGAATGTACTAATCTCGACACCAGCCCTCTCCCGGGCGGGTCATCAAACAGTGCCTCTTATCGGCGAGCCATTTCATTCCAGAGGCTTGCCCGTCGCCCGCATAAATGAATTCAACCTTACCATCCCGCTCAAAGCGAATACCTTTACGGTCCGGGGTTCCCCTAAATGTCCGGGGGCCATCCAAGTCTTGGATCAGGACCCCATAGTGGTCGGTCATCTTCAAGATTTCCAGGAAAGTGCCTTCGGGCCCATCCCATCGTCCAAGCCACTGTTCGGGTATCTCCATGGTTTCTGAGGAACGCGCCGGATGTGCATCCTGCGGGGGTGGTGACTGGCTCTTCTGGCAGGCGCCGACCCACAGCGATGCGACGCACAGTCCTATCACTCCCCACTCTCTGATGAGATTTGGTCGATTCATGGCATGCGTTTATTCACAATGGGTTCACCCGATCTCGCACCCGCAAATTTGGCCAAATGCTAAAAACGCGGAGTCTGCAAGTCAATCGTTACTGGCCGTACGCAACGGCTCGGACGCAGGCTGCCCCACCCCGCCCATGGCCTTGTAAACCGCAACCACATCGACGTTAACCTGAGTCTGCGCCTGCGCTTGCGCATCTTCTGCCTCGAGCTGGGTACGCTGCGCATCGAGCAAGGTCAGAAAATCCACGAGACCTTCCCGATATTGCAGCTCGGCCAAGGCGGCCGCTCGTTGTGAGGCCTCGGCCTGCTCTCCCAGACTCTTCAGCTGAGTCTGTGCACGGCCGTAGGCGACCAAGCTGATTTCGGCGTCTTCCAGTGCCGCGAGCACGACCTTCTCGTAGTTCGCCGCAGCTTCATCGCTCCGCGCCTTGCTGGCGCGCAACTGTGCCCGGACAGAGCCCATATCGAAGGCGGCCCAACTCAAAGTGGGCGTCACGGACCACGCGCGCGCATCAGTACCGGTCGAGGTGCTGAACATATGACTGAAGTCGCCGGACAGAAATCCGACGAAGCCGTTGACGTTGACGCGCGGGAACATATTCGACGTTGCCACACCGACTCGCGCCACCGCGGCGGCAAGCTGCCGTTCCGCGGCCCGCACGTCAGGACGACGTCGCAAGAGCTCGGCGGGATCGCCGATCGGCAGCGCCTTCGCGTAGGTTGGCACCTGAACCGGCTTCAACTCATTGTCCAACGTCCCCGGGCGTTGTCCAAGCAGCACCGCCAAGCGGTAGGCCGCCCGCTGCTCCGCCAACTCGAGAGGCGGGATACTTGCGAGCGTGGCGGCTTCACGAGCAAGCGCCCGCTGCACGTCGATCTCGCCTACGCGGCCTGCGTCGTAGCGCGTCCGGGTCAAGTCGAGGGTTTGGCGGGCACTGTCGAGATTGTCCTGTGCGACCTTCAAACGGCGCTGCGCGCCGCGCAGCTCGTAGTAGTTACGGGCGATTTCCGCGGCGATCGCCACCTGAGCGTCGCGCAAGTCCTCTTGTTGCGCACCCAGATCCGCGCGTGCGACTTCGATCGAGCGGCGCACATGTCCGAACAAATCAATCTCCCAGCTCGCATCGAAACCCAGGCTGTAAGTGGTTATGTTGAGGCGCTGAGTACCGAAACCCGGCTCTTGTTCATCACTGCGGGCGTACGCCGCCTGCAGCGGCACATGCGGCGCGAGATCGAGCTCGTTGCCGACGAAAACGGCGCGTGCTTCGCGAACCCGGTCATAGGCGATGCGTAAGTCCAGACTCTGCACCAAGCCGCGCCGCACGAGAGAATTCAGTTCAGGGTCCTCGAATTGCTGCCACCAGACCCCTTCCGGATCCTGCTCGACGACTCCGGGAGCCTGTGCGTTCGAGAGTGAGGCCGGTGCGGTAGTCGGTTGGCGGTAATCGGGGCCCACGGCGCACGCCGACAGCCCGAGCGCAATGCAGAGTACGGTCCAATGCATGGTCGGTTTCAAGGTGCCGCCACCGGCACAGTGGCTGCGACCGGCTGCGAGGCCGGACGAGGCGTGGAACGGTGACGCAGCACCACGTAGAAGAGCGGCGTAAAGAACAGCCCAAACGAGGTGACGCCGATCATGCCAAAGAATACCGCGCTGCCCATGGCTTTCTGAATCTCGGCTCCGGCGCCGCTGGCAAGCACCAACGGCAGCACACCCAAGATGAAAGCAAAGCTGGTCATCACGATCGGGCGCAGGCGCAGGCGACACGCCTCGAGCGCCGCTTCGATCGCGCTCAACCCCTCGGCTTGCTTGTCGCGTGCGAATTCGACGATGAGGATTGAGTTCTTCGCGGCCAGACCCACAAGCACGAACAGGCCGATCTGCGTGAAGATATTGATCTCGGAATGCATCAGCATGACGCCGAGCGAGGCGGACAGCAGGCACATGGGCACGATCAGAATCACGGCAAAGGGCAGCGCCACGCTCTCGTATTGAGCCGCGAGTACCAAAAATACCAGCAGCACGCACAAGGGGAACACGTAGCCAAGCACACTCCCTTGAACCTGCTGGTAGGTGATCTCGGTCCAATTGAAACCGACACCCGGCGGCAGTGTTTCACGCGCCAGTTGAGTCATCGCGGCCACCGCCTGGCCCGAGCTCACGCCGGGAGCCGGGGTGCCCGCGATATCGGCGGAAGGATACCCGTTGTAGCGCTGCACCGTGGTCGGGCCGTAGCTGTTGCGCAAAGTGAGCACCGAACCCAGCGGCACCATGGCGCCGGCTGCGTTACGCGTCTTCAGCAGCATCATGTCCTCGGGACGATCTCGGAAGCTCTCTTCCGCCTGGGCAATGACGCGATAGGTACGGCCAAAGCGGTTGAAATCGTTGATGTAGTACGAGCCCAAATAGGTCTGCATGGTCTGGAAGACCCCGGCCAGCGGCACGCCGAGGCGTTTCGCCTGGACGCGATCGACATCGGCATAGAGCTGAGGTGCGTTGATCTCATAGTCGGTGAAGACATTGACGAATCTGGGATCGGTCCGCGCTTTGGCGATCAGATCCTGTGCCATCGCGTTGAGCGCATCCGTGCCGGCATTGGTTCGATCTTCGATCTGCAACTTGAATCCGCCCGCCGGGCCGAACCCCTGAATCGGCGGCGGCGCCAGAGTGAAAATCATTGCTTGATCGATGGATGCGAACTTTTGATTGAGCGCCCGCGTGATCTCCGGGGCGCTCTGCGCGGCGGCGCGCCGATCGTCAAATGGCGCAAGGGTGAAAAATACGATCGCTGCGTTCGAGCAGCGTGTGAAGCCATTGATGGAAAGGCCCGGGAACTGTACCGCGTGGATAACGCCGGGTTGCCGCATCCCAATGTCGGCGATCTCGCGTACCACCCTTTCGGTCCGCTCGATAGAGGCGGACGGTGGTAGCTGAACGATGGTGATGATATAGCCCTTGTCCTGCGCCGGCACGAAACCGCTGGGCGCCTTGAGGAACAGGCCTCCTGCCAACGATACGAGGACCAAGTAGGCCACCGTACCGATCGTGAGCATCCGCAGCAGACGCCCGGTCCAATGCCGGTAACGCTCACCGACAGCGGTGAAGGCGCGGTTGAACGGCCGAAACAGCCAGCCGAAACCGGCATCGATGACCCGCTGCACGCGATCGGGTCGCTCATGATGACCTTGCAACAGCAGCCCCGCCAGCGCCGGCGACAAGGTGAGAGAGTTGAATGCCGAAATGACCGAAGCAAACGCAATGGTCAGCGCGAACTGACGGTAGAATTGCCCGGTAAATCCCGGAACCAACGCCGGCGGGATGAACACCGCGCACAACACCAATGAAATGGCGATGATGGCTCCGCCCACTTCATCCATGGAGCGGTGCGCAGCCTCACGAGGCGGCAAACCTTCGGCGACATTACGCTCCACGTTCTCGACAACGACGATCGCATCGTCGACCACGATGCCCACCGCCAGCACGAGCCCAAACAGCGTCAGGGTGTTGAGCGAGTAGCCAAATGCCTTGAATGCCGCGAGGGTGCCAATGATCGACACCGGCACGGCAATGATCGGGATGATGGCAGCGCGCCACTTCTGCAGGAAAAGCATCACGACCAGCACCACGAGAAGGGTTGCTTCGAGCAAAGTCTCGATCACCTTATGAATCGACTCCCTGACGAACACCGTCGGGTCGTAGACGATCGAGTAGTCGATCCCCTGCGGGAAACTCTCCTTGAGCGTGGCCATGGTGGCACGCACGCTTTGTGCAAGGTCCAAGGCATTCGATCCGGGCTGCAAGAATACCGGCACCGCGACCGCCGATCGGTTATCCAGGAGGCTCCGCAGCGCGTATTCACCGGCCCCCATCTGTACGCGTCCCACTTCGCCGAGACGCACGACTTCACCATCAGCACCGATTTTAATGACGATGTCGCGAAAGTCCTGCTCCGAACGCAAGCGCCCCTGCGCGTTGATAGCCAGCTGAAACTGTACTGAATCGCTGATGGGCTGGCCGCCGATGCTGCCGGCCGCCACCTGGACGTTCTGCTCGCGCACGGCGTCGATCACATCACCGGCGGTCAGATTGCGCGCAGCAAGCTTCTGTGGATCGAGCCAAAGGCGCATGGCGTAATCGCCGGCGCCGAACAATTGCACATCGCCCGCGCCGGGCAATCGGGCGAGTGCGTCGCGAACATGCAGCAGCGCATAATTGCGCAAATACAGGCCGTCGTAGCGCTGATCCGGCGAAAACAGATGCACCACCATGGTCAGATCGGGCGAGCTCTTGCGCGTCGTGACACCGTAGTTACGCACCTCCTCCGGCAGCCTGGGCAGCGCCTGCGACACGCGGTTCTGAACCTGCACTTGGGCGCGATCGACGTCGGTGCCCTGCCGGAACACCACACTCAGCTGCAGCGTGCCGTCCTGCTGCGCCATCGAGTTCATGTAGATCATGTCCTCGACGCCGGTGATTTCCTGCTCGAGCGGCGATGACACCGTTTCCGCGATGACCTCCGGGTTGGCGCCCGGATACTGCGCTGTCACGACGATGGTCGGTGGCGAGACTTCAGGATATTCGGAAATCGGCAGCACCAGCGCCGACACCGCGCCAGCGATCAGCACCAGCATGGAAAGCACGCCGGCGAACACCGGGCGATCGATAAAGAAATGAGTGAGCTTCATTGAGCGAGATCCAGAAAGGGGGGAGCGTAATCAGCCGGCGGTTTTGTTGAACGGATGCTCCGCGGCTGTCGCTGCGGCCGCCGGGGACTCCTGCGGTGTCACTTTGCTTCCCGGGCGCGCACGCGCCAGTCCGCTGACGATCACCCGCTCGCCAACCTTCAGGCCGCTGCGTACCACACGCAGTCCGTCGCTAACCGCCCCAAGTTCCACCGAGCGATATTCGACCGTCCCATCGCCGCCGACCACCAGCACATAGCGCCGGTCCTGGTCGGTCGCCACCGCGGCATCCGGCACCAGCACGGCCGCGTAGTCGGCACTGCCCGGCAAACGGACACGCGCCATCAACCCGGGCACCAGGCGCCGATCGGAATTCTCCAGGACCGCGCGCAAATGGATGGTGCCGGTGGCCGGATCCACAGCGTTATCAACGAAATCGACGCGACCTTGGTGCGGGAATCCGCTCTCGCCGTCGAGTCCGACTTGTACCCCCGTGGGATCGTGCCCCGCACCGATCGCCCTTTGCTGGTAATGCAGATAGCGCTGCTCGTCGCCGTCGAAGGAAACATAAATGGGATCGAGTGATACGACAGAGGTGAGGGTCGTTTCGCCCGCCGTCACGTAATTGCCGGCGGTCACGATCGCTCGGGATACGCGTCCGTCGATGGGTGAAGTGACCCGCGTGAATTCGAGATTCAGCCGTGCCGTATCGAGCGCTGCTTGCGCGGCAGCGACATTGGCAGTCGCTTGACTCACCTCACTCACCCGCTGGTCGTGCTCCTCCTGGCTGATTGCATGCGCCGTCAGCAGGCGCTGCGCACGAGCGGATTGACTGACGGCGAGTTCGGAGCGCGCCTTGGCGAGCGCCAGCTCTGCTTGGGCGTGCTCAAGCGTCGCCTGATAGGGGCGCGGGTCGATCGCGAACAGCAGCTCACCCTTGTGCACCTCGCTGCCCTCCACGAACGCGACGCGCTCGACGTAGCCTGACACCCGCGGCCGCAGCTGGACATGCTGAATCGCCTCGAAGCGTCCGGTGAACTCGTCCCAGTCCTTTACCTTGCCCGCGACTGCCGCCGCCACGGTTACCGGCGGTGCCGGCACTGCGGCCGGGAGGCCGCTCGACTGGGCGCGCCCACAGCCGTATAGGCCGAACAAGAGCATCGATAGCGCGGCGGTGACCCCAAGCTTGAGGTTTGAAATACTTGAAGACATGATGGGTTCCTTCTGCTGGCAGCCGCGTGCCTGGGTCCATCCGCGGCACACTCGCTACATAAAACTTTGACCCCTGGGGCCAACCGTAGGAGAATGGGGGTGTGTTACCGGTCAGTCACACTGATAAGTTAGTGACTGCTCAGACACCTGTCAAGAGACATTCCGTTATGAGCAAGGCGAAAGCAGTTCTAGTTCCGGCGGGGAGCGATCTCGAAGCGGCCGTGAAGCCGCGCGTACGCGAACGTATCTTGCGCACCGCGTGCGAATTGTTCTACCAGCGAGGCATTCGTGCCGTGGGCGTCGATGCGATCGCGATTGCAGCCGGCACCAACAAGATGAGCTTTTACCGCAGCTTCGCCTCGAAGGACGAACTCGTGGCGGAATATCTGCGGGGCGAGGAAAAGCAAGGCTGGCAATGTTGGGACGCCACGTGCGCGGCGCACGCGGGAAATCCCCGGGCGCAGGTCGAGGCAATATTCGATGTGCTGGTCAGCAACGCATGCCAGGACGGCTCGAGGGGTTGCCCGCTCGCCAACGCCGCCGTCGAAATTACGGAACCGGATCATCCGGCGCGCCCGATCATCGAGCAGTACAAGGCCGAGATGCGCCGAAGATTTCGCCGACTGGCGCGTGAGATGGGCGCCCGCGAACCGAACTGTCTCGGTGATGCGCTGATGCTCTTGTGGGAAGGCAGCTATCTCGCCCGCCTTACCTTGGGTCAGCATGGACCGGTGCAAGGCGCTGCCAAGGCCGCGCGCGCCCTGATCGGTGCGTACGCAGACTGATCGCTGGCAGTGATC
Organism: uncultured Gammaproteobacteria bacterium; assembly: GCA_963766915.1. GTDB lineage: Bacteria > Pseudomonadota > Gammaproteobacteria > Steroidobacterales > Steroidobacteraceae > Bog-1198. Next base: position 4,063 of record CAVYCL010000015.1, on the reverse strand, counting down.
ACGGCGCTCGAGACACTCCTCGAATCCGAACACGGCACGTGTGATAAGGCTGACGCCGAATCTGACCCGCTTGTACGGGAACCTGCGCATGCCTCAAGCACGTTCTCGCCAGCATGTTGTCAGCAATTTTGTGTCCACGTTGGATGGTGTGGTCTCGCTAAAGACACGTGGCCACGCGGGCGGTGGTGACATCAGCGGCTTCAATATCCAAGACAGGATGGTGATGGGCCTGCTACGTGCCGTTGCCGATGTCGTAATCGTCGGCACGGGCACACTCGAGGCGGATCCTCATCACGTATGGACGCCTGACAGCATTTGTCCGGATCTGACCGATGATTACCGGGCGCTGCGCAGATCTCTTCGCAAACCCGCTGTGCCGTTGAACGTACTTGTCAGCGGCAGTGGCAAGATCGATCTGCATTTGCCGGTCTTCACGTCCGGCCAAGTGCAAACGCTCGTCATAACAACGACCGCGGGCGCAAAACACTTGGCGAGGCGCAAGACCCCGCCGTGGCTCACCATCCATGCCATTCCCCGCTATCGCGGCATGATCCCGCCAAGGGCCATCCTTGATGCGGTCGGCCGGCTGAATGCCGGCAAACGGATACTCATCGAAGGCGGCCCGCAATTGCTCGGGGAATTCTACGCACAGCAGGCTCGTGGACGAGCAATTCCTGACCTTGGCCCCGCAAATCGCCGGCCGCGAGTATGGCGACGAGCGACTCAGTCTGGTGATGGGCCAGGCCTTTGCGCCGGGCAACGCACGATGGGGCGATCTGACCGACGTTCGACGCGGTATCAGCCACCTATTCCTACGTTATTCATTCCCCTCCTCCGGCCATCAAAGCCAGCACCGCAACGCCATGAGGCATAGCCGAGACGCCGCGGTGGGTTGCTGCTGCTTTCGTTTTATCGGGCGTCGGATCGCCCGAGCACCGCTCAACTCTTCGGGGAGCTTTTCGCCGCCAGCTTCTGAACGATCACGAGCGCCTGCTCGGCATTGGCATCGCCGGCAACCCCACCGATCGTCGCAACAATCTTGCCATCCGATGCGACGATGAAGGTGGTACGTTCCGCCGTGCTATGGCCGATCTCATTGCCACGGGAATCTTTCATCGTGGCGACGGGCTGTCCCTTGTAGCTATCGGTGATTTGAATATCGTAGGACTTCGCGATCTCGCCTTTCTCATCCGAGGCCACCGGCAGCTTGCCGGCGCAATAACGGGGATCGGCCGAGAACTCGTTCAAGCGAGAAATACTATCGAGCGAAACGCCGATGACGGAGGCGCCCGCGGCGGCGAACTTGTCGTGATTCTCCGCAAATGTATGCGCCTGGAGATTGCAGCCACCGGTAAAGGCGGCGGGATAGAAGTACACGACGACCGGACCCGACTTGAGCGCGTCGCGGAGCGAGTAGGTAAATGCCTTGCCTGCGAGAGAGGCCTGGGTTTTGAAATCAGGCGCGGTGTCGCCTTGCTTCAATGCGGCGAAACTGGGGGTCACCGTCAACACGAGCGACAACACACCTAGGACTTTGCATCTCACGGCGAACCTCCACGTCATCTTGAGCCTTGACAACTTGATGAAAGAGAAATGACAGTCCACAGCGCACGTAAGACAGCCGACAACCAGCTTGAGCGCTAAACCCACAGTATCAGGGAACCCGTCTGCCGTCACCGCGCTGCGGCGGTTTGCTAGCGGTAGCGATCAGCGCGTACGCGGACTACTCGAAGGTTTTGCTTCTGTCTTTCCTTCGTTCGCGCGCAAATGTCCGGGCCATCGACAATGACTCGTAGCCCTCATCATTGGCTGCCAATCATATTAATGTAGTAATGTAACTATCGTATTGTATCAATTAACTAACTGTCTTTGAACGTATTTTATAAGTCCGATCTTAAACCTATCGGCCGCCGACGCGCAGCGGCAACGCGCCGCTGATTGGGATTGCGTCGTCATTGTAGGGTGAACCCCTAATTTCCGGTCGCCGGAATCACCTGGGTCCTCTGCAATGACCGCTATGCACGTCTCAAAACGTCAAGCCTGGCTGCACGCCGCGCCCCGATATCTCTAATCTAGGGCCACCCAGAACCGAGGTGTGTCCATGGAAGATCTGATCCACGTCATCTACGTCGGTGCGGCTGCGGCCGAGATTTCAGAGCACGACACGGCTGAATTATTGAAGGAGGCACGCAAGACGAATCGCAAGAATGACGTCTCTGGAATGATGCTCTACGTGGGCGGCTGCCTCTTATTGCTGTTGGAAGGAGAAGCGCACAACGTCGATGCGGCGTTCCAGGAGATCATTGCCCCGAAACGCGACATGCGCGCCATCCTTCGCGAGCCGGTTGCGGAACGCGAATTCCCCGACTGGATCATGGGGTTTGAGGCGGTGGCGTCCGCCGAAGCGGGCCGCTTGCTGGGTGAACCCTTGGCGTTCGATTCCGTCTCTCACATTGCACGCATCGAGCCTCGAAGCGCCAAGACGCTCTTCTCAATCGTTGGGCGGCGCCGATGGCAATCCGATCGCAGCGGTATGTTTCGCGCCATCCGTCGCTCGACCGGCAGTGGGACGGGCTGAGAGCTCGCAACGCTCAAGACGTTTATGCGGAGAATGAGCTCCGCTCGAGCGGCGAGCTGTCTTCCTTTCCTTCGGGCCGACAGTCGGATCGTCCAGCTTCCAATCAGCATCAAGCTGTGGATACTCTCTCCGCTCGGATCTGCGAAATTCGCAGGTTATTGTTGATCAGCCGCAACACCGGAGTGGATCAAGCATGATCCTAGCTACATTGTGACAATCTGGGTCAGATTCCGACAAGGCGCCGCAGAGCATTTTGGAACGCTCAAAGGATCGACAATCGAGGTTTATTCGGGCGGCCTATTTCAGAGCCCCCTCCCCCAAGGAGAGTCGACGGAGCTTTCGAATGTTCGGGTGGTCGCTCCCGTGCGACCTGGCAAGTTCATTGCCTTGTGGAACAATTTTCATGCGCTCGCCGCGAAGCTCGGAAATGCTGCTCCGACCGAGCCCCTGTGCTTCCTCAAGGCCTCGAACAGCTATTTGGATCCGGAGTCAAACTTCTATAAACCGGCTTCTTACGAAGGAAGAATCGTCTACGAGGGCGAGCTCGGCATCGTTATCGGTCAGCGTTGTTACGACGTCGATGAAGCCGGAGCGCAGAGCGCCATCTTTGGCTATACCTGCGTCAATGATCTCACCGCGATCGATCTGTTGAATCGAGACGCTTCGTTCATGCAGTGGACCCGCGCGAAAAGCTTCGACGGATTTGGTCCCATAGGCCCTGTGATTGCGACAGACCTGGATTGGGGGCAGCTGCGGATTCGCACGCTTGTCGATGGTGTTGAGCTACAGAACTACCCGGCCGCGGACATGATTTTGTCGCCGCCCCGGATCGTGAGCCAACTCTCGCGCGAGATGACGCTGATGCCCGGGGATGTGATTGCCTGCGGGACGTCACTTGGCGTGAAGACTCTCCGTCCAGGCTCTACCGTAGAGGTGGTGATCGATGGTATCGGTGTCTTGCGAAATACCTTCGCGGAAAGATCCGCTTGAATTGAGAAATCAGGCTCGGCACACCCGGCCCGACCTCGCTACGCATCATCCGGCGGCGGATCCTTCAGGGCGAGTTCCGTCAGCTCGCTGTCGGAAACGGAACTCTCCGAAAGTATCCGCTTCGCCTCATCGGCGAGCTCGGGCGGCACTGATAGACAGCATTCGCCGCCGGAGGTCAGCGAGTCTGCCACGGGTAGGATTTCGCTTTGTATACCCAGGCTCGATAGCAGCCCCGCCGCCACCTCTGCGGATGATGCGTTCGGATATTCGGCAACAATAACCCAATCATCCGTTACCGTAGCCATCGCCTAATCACCTCTAAGTGTCTGATAACGAGGAAGTCCCGCCGCCCAGGCCCCATGGGAGCGCTGTTAGCGGCATACCGTTGCGAGTAGATCCCTCTCGCCGAGCGGTGTCAACGCGACACCCTTGGAACTAACCCGTCTCCCTGATAACTTACCGATCTGGATTTGAGCCGCCCTGCCTTTCCTTGTG
>CAVYCL010000014.1:0-428327 GCA_963766915.1 uncultured Gammaproteobacteria bacterium | reverse complement strand
CGAGCGGTCCTGGCTCGTTTCGCCGACAGCCCCACCGGTCAATACCTTGCCAAAATGCGTCCGCTACGGTCAGTGGACGGGCTGGTGGCCGCGCCGCCTGTGCTTCCGATGAACCGAAGGCGAGAAAGCTTACTTTCTTAGCCGCAAAGGATGTTTGCGCACTCATTCCCACGGAAGCACCTTTCCACAACCGACGACCGCCTCGCGATCATCGTCCGAACCGCTCATCTGCTCGTGCTTTGGTTCCCGAAAGCCGTACAACAAGCGATGGCGAGTCTCGATGCTCCCGAGAAGCGCCTCGCCGAGATGTAACGCATCCATCGCGCGCCGATTGCTGTAGTCGGTGAGTTCATCGCGCGCCGACTCCGGTTCCCCCACGGCAAATAGGGCGTTGGCGCGCCTCTCTACAGCACTGGACTCGGCGATACTTTGGTTCTCAAAGGCCGTAAGCGCCTCGGTCACTTCAGGCAGAAATTTAGTGGGCTTATCGCAGACGTAGTACATGAGACGTTTGAATATGACGTAGGCGAATTGCGAAGCCTCCTGGATCTGAAAATCTTTGGTCACGAATCGTTCGGATTCGTGCGTGCTCAGGTATCGGTGCTTACCGTACTCGGGCAGCACCCGCTCATTTCCGGTCCAATAGGGCACGAACGGAGCTGTGATCGATCCTGTCGCGGCGACCCAAAGCAAGTGCAACTCGGGGCGGTCGACCCCCGATCGTAACTCAGCGACCTCTCCGTAGCCGTTCTGATCCCCGGAAATCAATGGATCGCGCACCACATCCATGAACTCCCGCAAGCTCACCTTGGCTGCGGCGACCTTTTGCTTGAGGCGCTGCTCGATGACTTTTACCGCGGGTGATCGGCCCCGGCCGTTCTGATACACGTCATTCACGTTGAACGGTCTCCCGACTTTGGGGTCGTACCAGCCCTGCTCGATCGCAAAAGAGATGAAGTTTTTGGAACCTCGATATCGGTCTGGATGCTTTGCGAAATCGACGGGGATCTCGAGGATGTATCCGGGGTAGGACATGCGAATCTCGTCGGGGCCGACACGCTCGGCGATCCACAGACCCTTGCCGCCCGCAAAGTCGATGAGCACCCAGCCCTCATCCGCATCTGCAAAAAAATGCGAATTGCCACCGTAAGTCGCATAGCCGTGGCGATCGATGAGATCGCCGACGATCTCCACGGCCTCGCGCGCGGAATGGGCGCGCTCCATGGCGATGCGTGACAGATCGCTGTAATTGACGCCGCGTTGCGGCCGTGGCGTCATTTTGAGCAGCTCCTCGCGTGACGGCGACCAGACATCTCGGACCGCGACCCCGTATTCATTGAGGCCTCCGTTGGTCAGTGGCGCTGGAAATCCCTCATATTCGGAGTAATTCATCGTGATGTAGCCCGCGGTGAGAGGGGCCTGTGGGATATCGATCAGTTCGCCAGGATAAGTGGCCGATTCGGTAACTCCCACCTTGATGGTTTCTCCAGCAGGGTGAGTGCGCCTCGAAACAATGTCCAGCCAATGGCTTGACGGCTCGTCCCCAGTTCCGCCGAGCAGGGTGCTGCCGTCAGCGGTCAAATTGCGTCCGACGTAAATCGCGTAACTCGCCAGCGCAGGCGTCGAACCTAGCAAAGTGAGCGTTGTTAATGCGCAAATCACCATCGGTATCGATTTACCCATTCGCGAATTCCTCCTGCGCAATCAGAGTTTAAAACTGTAGCCCAAACCAGCGGTCGCGGAGAATTGTTGATCTCCGTAACACGAACTGAGCACACGCTAGAGCACGAGTGTGTCGATTGCAGCCATTTGCGTCCATGACTTCAATTTTGTTGGGCTAAGCAACAGATCCCTCAGGGCAAGGTCGCAGCGTTGGTGCGTCTGTAGGGGGAGTAAACGCCAGAGATACTTCCCTGGCAGGCGTGCCTTACAACGCTTGAATCTCCGATCGCACACCGGCGCCGATACTCGTTCTTGGGAGAATTCACGGCCTCCTTGCCCGAAAGCCGCCGTTCACCACCTTTTTTTTTTTTTTTTTTTTTTTTTTTTTTTTTTTTTTTTTTTTTTTTTTTTTTTTTTTTTTTTTTTTTTTTTTTTTTTTTTTTTTTTTTTTTTTTTTTTTTTTTTTTTTTTTTTTTTTTTTTTTTTTTTTTTTTTTTTTTTTTTTTTTTTTTTTTTTTTTTTTTTTTTTTTTTTTTTTTTTTTTTTTTTTTTTTTTTTTTTTTTTTTTTTTTTTTTTTTTTTTTTTTTTTTTTTTTTTTTTTTTTTTTTTTTTTTTTTTTTTTTTTTTTTTTTTTTTTTTTTTTTTTTTTTTTTTTTTTTTTTTTTTTTTTTTTTTTTTTTTTTTTTTTTTTTTTTTTTTTTTTTTTTTTTTTTTTTTTTTTTTTTTTTTTTTTTTTTTTTTTTTTTTTTTTTTTTTTTTTTTTTTTTTTTTTTCACTTCATTGTGGAACGTCTCTTCAGGGCAAGGTCGCAGCGTTGGTGCGTCTGTAGGGGGAGTAGACGCCAGAGATACTTCCCTGGCAGGCGTGCTTTACAAGCGCTTGGATCTCCGATCGCACACCGGCGCCGATACTCGTTCTTGGGAGAATTCACGGCCTCCTTGCCCGAAAGCCGCCGTTCACCACCGGCGCCGCGGGAAAGCCGCAACTCCTCGGACGCTCGGGGTTGGCGTAAAATCATGCGCATATGATCACGCTTTACTCTTACCCGAGTCTTTTCGGCGTAGCCGACAACAACGGCTACGGGCTGAAGGTCTTTGCTTTCATGCGACTCGTTGGCTTGCCGTTCGTGCATGAACACATTTTCGACGCATCGACGGCGCCGCGCGGGCAGCTTCCCTACATCATTGATGACGGAGATACGTTCGGCGACAGCGAGACCATCATTACCCATCTCGTCGATAAGTACCGGTTAACGATCGATGCGGCGCTCGGCGTCCGTGAGCGCGACCTGAGCCTACTCGTCACCCGACTGCTCGATGATCTCTACTGGGTTATGTCCTATTCACGCTGGAAGGACGAGCGTTACTGGCCTGCGTTCCGTTCAGCGCTCATGCGAGAGCACGCGAGCCTCAGCGAGGAGGGACTGGCCAAAGCGCGCGAATTCAATTTTCAGCGTTATCATTTTCAGGGGATCGGCCGGTATGAGCCGGAGGCTGCTTATGCGCGGGGCCTCGCCGATCTCGGCGTCCTCGCCGACCTCGTACCAGCCAACGGATACGTGCATGGTGCAACCCCGACGAGCGTCGATGCGGGCATCTACGGCTTCGTCGCCAACATCCATTTTTTCGATATCGACACGCCGCTGAAGCACTTCATTTCCTCGCGGCAAAACCTCGTGCGCCATTGCGTGGCGATCCACGAACGAGTGATGTCCATCTAGCCGCTCCCAACCGCTCCATTGACGAACGGCCCGAAAGCCGCCTGTCGTGACCGGCGACAGAGGGTCGATTGGCGCCGCCGGAACGAGACAACGCGAAAGTGAGAGATAGGCTTACCTGCGAACTTACACCATGAAAATAACCAACGTGGCTGGCTGCGTGATCAATCTGTTCGGTTCATTGCAATCAACGCCGCCTGACGCGATCCACGAGGGTTTGGCGTTGCTTGCTGGGTGCTTTTGCAGGCTCTGGACGCAGCTGCAGCGGGCCGGTCAGATCCGAAAGACGAGACAAAATAGGACCGGCGTCACATTCGTATCGCATCCATGTCGGTGTGCGTCGTTTTGTCACCTCAACTATTAACGACCCCCGAATGAGTCGCTCGTGACCGGCGGCAGTGGTCCGCGAGGCGACTCTCGTTGAGGATTGCTCGTGCGCTGAGGGGTGAGGCAGGCGTCGAGCAACCTTGACAGCCCTGAGATTCGAGCACCGCCTCTTCAGACGGCACCTGCCAAGTCTCGTCGGAAGCGAGACCGGGTTCATTCCACCGGGGGCGCGAGGGCGGCCGCTCGAGCGGAGCCTTGCAATTTGTGGCATATGCACGTTCGCGGCGCCAGAGGATGGCTACGATGGAAGGAGGAGAGGCAAGCGCCCGATTCCGGCAATGGACATGCGTAGAAGAACCGACAATGCGAGGATTACTCGCGGGCGACACCGGCTGATACTTTCGACGCTCGTTGGCCTCTTGGTTTGCGCCGGAGGGCGCGCAGCGATGTTTCGTTGCGTCGATGCGAATGGCGCTAATACCTACTCCGACCGGCCTTGCGCACCCACAGTGGCCGAGCGGTCGGGACAATCCAGCTCGTTAGACCCAGCCGACTCCGCGCAGCCGCTCAACACCGTCAAGACAAGAAAAGCCGCGCGAATACTCGATCTTCTGCGGATCGCTCCATCCGAACCGGAGAGCTTCGTGTTGCAACAGACCGTGGACGCCGCCGCACCGGATCTGGTGCTCGCGCTCGATCCCGACAACTTCACTTGGACGCCGGCCAATCCGAAGTGGCACTCCGTTCTAGAATTCGTAAAGGCGGACCTGCGCCGCGACGTCCAAACGGCACTGCGGCGTTCCACGGCTGAGATCGCCCAGGTCACGGCTCAGCAGTTCGCCTCCCGTGCGGAGGAGTCGGATCTCGATGCGGTACTGAAATTTCTGGGCAGCGCGGACGGCCCACGGTATATCGCGCTGCAGAGCCAGGTCCGCCAGATTCGCTACGACGCGCTCAGCTCGCTCCTCGCGCAAGAACCGATGCCCGCTGAGGCGCCGCCGAGCGAGGCCACCTTGAGACGGCGGCACGAAGTCCTGTCGTTGAATCTCGATTATCGGATCGCGCGTGACGGCGGGGGACCGCCTCCTGTCGATCTCGCAGTCGGCGCCGCTGCAGTCAGCGAATACTCCGCCCGGCACGACGGATTGGCCCTCGACGCCCTGGGGGACGACTACGAGTCCTACTTGCCCCAATTTCGCGCGTTCAACGATTCCCCGACTGCGAAGAAGCTTTTTCGCGCACTCGAGCCGGCGGTCAGAACCTACATGGCGCTTTCCAGCACTGCGACGACAGATTTTGCGGAGATGGAAATCGACAAGTACTTTCTTCGCTGGCGCGCGGTCTATGGGCCGCCCCGCAAGTCGACAGCTCGCACGACCATCGTCATCCGCGGCCGCACCGTTGCAATCACTCAGGCGGCGCAAGTGACGATCAACGCGGCTGGATCGCCCGAGGGGATGGCCATCGCTTGCGAGCAGCGCGAGGACAATCTGTATCAGAATGCCCGACACTCATCGATGGATTACAACGCGCAGGCCGCAGCGCTCAAAGCGATCCAGAACCGTTGTCGCTCAGAGCAGCGCTTACCGCCGTTGTAGGCTCGCGATGCCGCCCGCTCTAGTGGAGATATGATGATGGACCTCTGGAGCGATAACCCCGTTCTGCGTGGCGCCGTATATGCACTCGGTGTTGTGGCCGTGGTGTGTTTTTTCGTATGGCTGAGCCGGCCAATCGCAGCGCGTTCCGCGAGCGACCCGGCGACGCACGCCGACGCGGAGGCGTCGCCTGCCGTCCTGCCGGCGGATCACCGCGCGATTCCGCGCACGAGTGAGCACATGATTCTCGCCGAGTGCCATCCGGACCTGAGTCCGAATGCCGGCTCCGTGCCGAAGTTAGACGTCAGCCGATACCCGAAGCCATCAGCGGTGTCGCTCAAGGTGCGCTTCTGGGTGAACGGTGACGGGTTCGTGACCAAGGCGTTCACCGTCGGCGGAAGCATCGACGATCGACAGGATCAGGAGGAAGCGCTCCATTACGTCAAGAGCCTGACCTTCCAGGTGCCGAACTCCGATCAGTGCCGAACTCGCGAAATCGAGATCATCGGTGAATTTCGCGAGTCGGCCGAAGGCCCCGGAGAATGGGCGACCGTGCTCGAGCTTCATCCGCGCTACGCCTCCGTGCAGGGCAAAGTAGTTGAAACGCCCTGAAGTCCGGGGCTCAGTTTTCTCAAAACGCGGGGCGCACCAACAATCCCGAAATCTTGCCATCCGCATCGAGGTTCACGATCCACTCTGATTGTTTGCCGCTCTGATGGGTGACGAGATATTTGTCCGACCCCCCGTCGTTGACACCCCGAAACTCCACCGACGTAATCGGTCCGTATCCCTTGAACGAACCCTCGAGGACGGGAAGCTGCTTCCGCGTTGCTTCCTGTAAAGCGGTGGTCATATCGCCGTAATTGGGCACTCCGGCCGCGATCGCGGCGAAAGACTTTCGCACTGCCGCCTCGGAACCGGTTTGCGGCTGCTGCCGGCTCACCCTGTCCGCGAGCTGTTGCTCGAGCGCCTGGGCCGTCGCCTCATCAACCCGCAGCCACTCGTTGTCGTGGCCGTTCTGGTGAAGTGTCGCGCTCGCGGCCGGACCGCTGCCGCTGTCCGCGAAGGTCACCTCGGCATCGACCACTTTCCAGAAGAACTTGTTCGGCGTCTCGGCATAGACGGGCAACTTGGGCTGACCTGTAATCTGAGCGTACAGCTGGGATCCGTCTCGCGTGACCGTCAAGACAAAATAGGATCTGAGCTGATACTTGCCGACATAGCGATCCAGTGTGGGGAGATCTACGCTGACCTCCTGTCGAGTACCGGGATTTTCCGGCGCAACGATCTGGGTCGCCGCCGCTGCGACCGCTGCCGCAAGCAAACCCAGCACGGCAAACGCGCAGGTCGATGGTTTGCGAGCTCGTGCGGTCATGATTTCCACTCTCTTTTCCAAAAGCGTTCGGGTCTCGGACATTGCAGCGACTATCCCCACAAAGCGGCTGCGCTGCTGTCCGACGTCGATGAGTGCCTCGCCGTAGGCACGCGTGTCGTGCCCCGCGCGCAGCACGCGTGCGTCGCAGTCAACCTCGATCGCGTGTCGCAGGCGATGCCATTGCCACCAGAGAAGGACGTTCCAGGGCATCAGGACCAAAACGATCAATGCGCTCGTGAGCATGAGCGGATCGCGTGCCCGAAGATGGGACGCCTCGTGGGCAAGAATCAGCTCCTGCTCCGCGGCGGGTCGTCCAAGCACCCACTGAGGTATGGCAATCGTCGGGTAGATGAGCCCCACCACCGCCGGGCCGATGTCGGGGGTGATCCCGACACAGTGCGAGCCGATGAGCCGCATGGGCCAACCGCGGCGTCGCCAAACAACGTGGATGCCGCTGGTCGCGACGGCCATCAACATCAGTGCCGAGAGCAGCCGCCACGACCTCGCCATCACCGCGTTCCGCTGCAGAGTGGCGGCATGAAAGGCCGGCGTCGAATCGGACGCGATGAGTATCGGCAACTTCATGGGCGCCACGTGCTGAATGTTCGCCCAGGCGATCGCGGGCGATGTGCCCCGGGGCGGCCCCGGCATCACCGGCAGTAATGAGAAATAGGCGAGCAGAGCGGTGAGGGTCATTACCGTCATCCAGGCCCAACGAGTCTGCGATCTTCGTTGCCGAAGCGCTTGTTCGGTGAGCCACCCGGCCGCCGATAGCACCGCCGAGATGATGAGTACATACAGTACCCACTGGAGCATAGAGCTACCCTTTATCATCCTGTTGGGATAAGAGCTTCCGCATGCGCCGGATCTGGTCCGGGGTGAGCTTCTGGTCGGATACCAGCTGCATGAATAGCAACTCGGACGACCCGCGAAACAGCTTGGTCAGTAGATGCTTCAGGGCGTTCTGTCGCGCCGCCGTCTCGGGAACAGCCGCGTAGAAGCGGTGCTGTCGGCCTTCCTCCTCATGGCCGGCAAACCCCTTCGACTCCAGAATCCGAAGCATGGTTTGAACCGTGGTATGAGCGAGCCCGCTCTTGAGCGCCGCTCGCACTTCGGCCACTGAAGAGGGGCCGTGCTCCCAAAGCACCCGCATGATATCGGCTTCGCGGTCTGTTAATTGGTCGCCCATCGCCCTACCTACTAAATCCTTAGTAGATGGTATGCCGAAGGATGGCCCTGTCAACTAAATCTTTAGGAGAAGGAAGTGCCTGCGGACTTGACGACGCGTTGCGGCGTACCGAGGCTGCAACGGCGCGGCGCATGCCCCGGGTGACGCGTGGTATTCAGATAAATGCTAGTAGATTCAATCAGCTGGGATAGCGGTTAGGTACGACGGTTGCCTCACCTCGCGGCCCCTGGTATAAAGCGCGGCTGCTTTTTCTTTCCAGCATCCAGGTGTGTGATCATGTCGCGAGTCTGCCAAGTCACGGGCAAAGGCCCCAAAACCGGTAACACGGTGTCCCACGCGAACAACCGCAAGCGCCGGCGCTTCCTGCCGAACTTGCACACCCAGCGTTTCTGGCTGGAGACGGAACGGCGTTTCGTCAGTTTGCGAGTCTCCACCCGCGGCCTGCGCACCATCGAGAAGCGCGGCATCGAGGTGGTCGTCGCCGATCTTCGCGCCAAGGGCATGAAGGTCTAAGGTCCAAAGGAGCATCCTCCATGCGCGACAAGATCAAGCTGGTTTCCTCTGCGGGCACCGGCCATTACTACACCACCACCAAGAACAAGCGTCTGCATCCCGACAAGATGGAGACCAAGAAATTCGATCCCGTCGTGCGCAAGCACGTCGCCTACAAAGAATCGAAGATCAAGTAGCTCCTGCCCGAGCTGCCTGAAGTAGAAACCACCCGGCGGGGCATTGCTCCCGCCCTCGTCGGCAAGCGCATCGGCGCATTGCGCGTGCGCGATCGCCGCTTGCGCTGGCCGATCGATGCAAAGATCGAGAATGCGGTTCGCGGCCGGCGCGTGCGCCGCGTCGATCGCCGGGCAAAATATCTGCTGATCGGCTCCGATGCCGGCACGCTCATCGTGCATCTCGGCATGTCGGGGAGTCTGCGCATCGTCGCACCGGATGCACCGCCTCGCCCGCACGATCACTGGGACCTGGTGATCGACTCGGGCAAGGTGCTGCGCTTTCACGATCCGCGGCGTTTCGGCAGCCTCCACTTTGCGACCGGCGATCCGCTCGAGCATCCGCTGCTTGCGAAGCTCGGCCCCGAGCCGCTGTCCGCCGACTTCGACGGCGACTATCTGTACCGCGCGACGCGCAAGCGCTCGGTCGCCATCAAGCAGCTCATCATGAACTCCCAGATGGTCGTCGGGGTGGGCAACATCTACGCGAGCGAGGCGCTGTTTCGCGCCGGAATCTCGCCGCGCCGCGCGGCAGGGCGGCTGACGCGCGCCGAGTCGCAAGCGCTCGCGACGCGCCATCAAGCGCGTGCTTGCCGAAGCCATCGAGATCGGCGGCACGACCTTGCGCGACTACGTCAATGCGGAAGGCACGCCCGGATACTTCGCGCAGAAGCTCTTCGTGTACGAACGCGCGCAAGCAGCCTTGCCGCGTGTGCAAATCGCCGATCAAACAACGGGTCCGCAAGGCCAGCGCTCCACCTACTGGTGCCCGACCTGCCAGCGTTGAGGATCCCGCGCCGCTAGTAGACCGAGCCCCGCGCCCGCGCCCCTCGGATCGGATGCCGCCTCGACTTTGCCGCTCGCGAAATCCCAGGTGATCACTTCCATGTTGCCCCACGGCCGGCCGCCCTCCTCGAGCTTGTGGCCCATGGCCTGAAGGCGCGCAATCTCGCTCTCCGTGAACGCGCCCTTCTCGTACTCGACGACGTCGGGAAGATATTGATGGTGATAGCGCGGCTCCGCCACGATCTGTTCCGCGCTCATGCCGTCGAGATAATTGAGCGTGCCCAAGATCACCATGCTGATGATGTAGCTGCCGCCGGGCGAGCCGATGATCATGAGGCCGCGGGGCGTCTCGATGAAGCTCGGCGTCATGCTGGAGAGCGGGCGCTTGTTCGGCGCAATGGCATTCTCGGCGTTGCCGACCAAGCCGAAGGCATTCGGTGTTCCGGGCTTGATGGAGAAATCATCCATTTCATCGTTGAGCAGCACGCCGGTCTTCGGGACGATGTCGCCTGAGCCGAAGAACAAGTTGATGGTGATGGTGGCCGCAACGCGATTGCCTTGCGCGTCGAGCACGGAAAAATGCGTGGTGTCCTTGCCGACGGGCGCACTCTCGATACCGGGCAGAAAGTCGCTCGGCATGGCCTTGTCCGCTCGAATGCTGGCGCGCTGCCCGGCGGCGTAGTCTTGGCTCGTGAGCTGCGCGAGCGGCATGGTGACGAAATCGGGATCGCCTAGATACACCGCGCGATCGCGATACGCGCGCTGCATCGCCTCAATCACGAGGTGCTTACGCGTCGCCGAATCGACGGCTTTGAGATCGTAGCCCGACAGAATATCGAGCGCATCGAGCAAGGCGACTCCGCCCGAGGACGGCGGCGAGGCGGATACGATTCGCGCGCCCCGGTACTCGCCGATCAGCGGTTTGCGCTCGACCACCCGATAGGCGGCGAGGTCCTCGAGCGTCCATATCCCGCCGCCGGCACGCACACCGTCCACGAGGTCGCGCGCGATGGGTCCCGTATAGAATCCCGCGGACCCCTGCCGGGCGATGGCCTCGAGCGTGTTGGCGAGCTCGGGCTGCTTGATCAGCGCGCCGAGCGGCGGCACCTCACCGCTCGCAGTCAAGAACACGCGGGCCGCATCGGGCGAGTGCAGCAAGCCCCGCGCGCTTGAACTCGATCGCGCCGCGGAGCTTCTCGTAGAGCGGGAACCCCTCGCGCGCCAAGCGTATCGCGGGAGCGAGGCTCACCGTCAACGGCAGTTTGCCGTAATGCCGGGCGAGATACTCGAAAGCCGCGGGCTCTCCGGGAATCGCCGCGGCCAACGCACCCGCGGTCGATGCGTGCTCGATCGGGTTGCCTTGGCGGTCGAGATACATGTCACGGCTGGCCGCGCCGGGTGCCTTCTCGCGCGCATCGACCATGGTATCGAGGCCGTCCGCCGAGCGGTGCAGGAGAAAGAACCCGCCGCCGCCGATGCCGGAGCTGGTGGGCTCGACCACGGCGAGCGCGGCCGCGACGGCGATGGCTGCGTCGAATGCATTGCCGCCGTGCGCGAGCATCTCCTGACCGGCCGCGCTCGCGAGCGGATGGGCGCTCGCCACCGCGCCTTTGTGCGCGACGGCTGCCGCCTCGGCCGCGCGCGGCCGGGGAAGCATCGGGTGAGAACGCGTCGGAATCGGAGACGCTTGATCGGCATGCGCCGGCGCGGACGACAACGTCAAGCCAGGCGGCAGCGAGCCAGCAAACACAAGAGGGTCCGCGGCGCGGGCCGAGCCGCAGTGGGTTGCGCGCCGGACGTCCTCAAGCTTGACGGTGCCGTTTCAGCTCGACTTCTACCACGGGGTGGACGAACTCGGACACGTTGCCGCCCAGCACGGCGATTTCGCGCACCAGCGTCGAGGAAATGAAGGTGTATTGCTCTTGCGGCGTCATGAAGACCGATTCGATCTCCGGGGACAGATGCCGGCTCATGTTGGCCAATTGAAACTCGAATTCGAAGTCCGACACCGCACGCAGCCCGCGCACGATCACCGACAGGCCGTTCTGACGCGCGAAGTCGACCGTCAGGCCCACATAGCCCCGCACTTCGACATTGTGCACGTCGGCGAGCACGCGGCGCGCCATGTCGACCCGCTGTTCCAGGGTGAACATGGGCGCCTTGTTCGGATTCGCGGCGATGGCGACGACCACCTTGTCGAAAATGCTCGCCGCACGGCGCACGAGATCGTGGTGACCGTTGGTGATGGGATCGAAGGTCCCCGGATATACAGCGGTCCTTTTATTCATTGTTCCAACCGCGCCCTGACGCGGGCCAAATGATACCCCACCTCGCCCGCCGACTTCGATTTAACCAATTCCCATCCCGCCGGCAGGAGCGGTGTCCCGTCTTGGCGCGCGGATTCCAGGTACACCCAGCCGCCGGGCTTGATCCAGCCGCCCGCCTCGATGCGAGCGATCGGCTCGGCGAGGGCGTTCTCGGCGAAGGGCGGATCGAGAAAAATCACATCGAACGGCTCGCCCGGCTGCCCGAGATAGCGCGCCGCGGTCGTTTGCACCACGCGGGCACGCGCCGTGCCGTCCAAGCGCTCGAGCTCCTCGCGCAGCGACTCGATCACCGGCGTCACTTCGTCGACGAACACCACCTCGCGGGCGCCGCGCGACAAGGCCTCGAACCCGAGCGCCCCCGAACCTGCGAACAGGTCCAGACAGCGCGCTGCCGGCGAGCGAAAATTGCAGCCAGTTGAACAACGTCTCGCGGACGCGATCGGGCGTCGGCCGCAGCCCGGGCGAATCGGGAAAATGCACGCGCCGGCCGCGCCACCCGCCGCCGATGATGCGCAAGGAATTGCGCTTGCCGGGCGCCGGCTTGTGGGACTTCGGGGAGGTCACGCCGGCTATGATATCGCAGGCCGGGCCTGCGCTCTGCACCGCCCGGGCGACCCGTCGCGCCGGGCTCCTCTGCTAAGCTTTGCGCCATGACGAACGAAGCCGACAAGCCCGGCGTGCGCGGCTTCTTCAAGCGCCTGCGCGCCAAGATGAACGTGGGTCCGGCGTGGCTCACCACCGACATCAAGGAGCTGATCCCGGGCCGCAAGATCGATGCCGAGATTCTCGACGAACTCGAGACGCGGCTCATCACCGCGGATGTGGGCACGGAGGCGACCCGGCGGATCCTCGATGATCTGCGCCGGCAGGTCGCCCGCAAGGAGCTCGGCGACGTGGACGCCCTGCTCGCCGCGCTGCGCAAGGCCATGGTGGACATCCTCGCGCCGGTCGAGCGTCCGCTGGTCATCGATCGCGGCGATCAAGCCTTACGTCATTCTGGTCGTGGGGATCAACGGCGCCGGCAAGACCACCACCATCGGCAAGCTGGCCCATCGGCTGCTCGCCGAGGGCCGCAGCGTCATGCTCGCCGCGGGCGATACCTTTCGGGCCGCGGCGCGCGAGCAGCTGACGATCTGGGCGGAGCGCAATGGCGTGCCGATCATCGCGCAGCAATCCGGCGCCGAGCCGGCGGCGGTCATATTCGACGGCCTGCAAGCCGCGCGGGCGCAGGAACATCGATGTGCTGATCGCCGATACCGCCGGGCGGCTCCACACCCAGACCCACCTCATGGACGAGCTGAAGAAGGTCAAGCGCGTGCTCGCGCGCTTGGACCCGACCGCACCGCACGAGGTGCTGCTGATCCTGGACGGAACCATCGGCCAGAACGCGGTGGCGCAGGCGGCGGAGTTCCACAAGGGCCTCGGGGTCACGGGGCTCGTCGTCACCAAGCTCGACGGCACGGCCAAGGGCGGCGTGGTGCTTGCCATCGCGCAGCGGCTCGGCATTCCCATCCGTTTCGTCGGCGTGGGCGAGGACACCGAGGACTTCGGCGTCTTCAACGCCTCCGAGTTCGTGTCCGCGCTTCTGAAGACCGGGGACGACGGCGTGTCGTGATTCACTTCGACCAGGTGTACAAGCGTTACCCCAACGGCCGCGAGGCGCTCGCGGGTGTGTCGTTTCGCATCGAGCCCGGCGAGCTCGTGTTCCTCACGGGCCATTCGGGCGCGGGCAAGAGCAGCATCCTCAAGCTGATCGCGCTCATCGAGCGCCCGACGCGCGGCCAGCTGTTCATCAATCACCAGAATACCGCGGCGATCAAGGCACGCAGCATTCCGCAGTTCCGCAGAAACCTGGGCGTCGTATTCCAGGATCACAAGCTGCTGCTCGATCGGCCGGTCGCCGACAACGTCGCCCTGCCGCTCATCGTCGCGGGCGTGCCGAGGCGCGAGATCGACAAGCGCATGCGCGCGGCGCTCGATCAGGTCGGGCTTCTCGGCAAGGAGCGCAACCGCCCGCTCGAGCTGTCGACCGGCGAGCAACAGCGCGTCGGGATCGCCCGCGCCATCATCGGCAAGCCGCCGCTCCTCATTGCCGATGAGCCCACCGGTAATCTCGATCCTGACCTTGCGCTCGAGATCATGCAGCTCTTCAAGCGCTTCAAGACGTCGGCGTGACGGTGGTCATCGCCAGTCACGACGTGCACCTCATCGATCGGCTGGGCGCCCGGCGCATCGTGCTCGAGGATGGACGCGTCGCGGGAGGCGATGCGCCGCAGCCGGGAGCGACCGCGCGCGCGGCGGCGGGCTGATGCCGACGGCCCTCAACACCTGGCTCGCGCGCCACGCCCAGACCTTGATGGGCTCGCTCGGACGCATCGTGCAGCATCCGGTCGCGACCGCCATGACCATGGCGGTCATCGCGCTTGCGCTCGCACTGCCGCTTTTCTTCAACGTGCTTCTGCACAACACGCGGGCGGCCACGGCGGACTGGAATCAGGCCTTCGAGCTCTCGGTGTATCTCGCCAAGAAGGCGGGCACCGATCGTGCCGAGGCGCTCGCCAAGCAGCTCCGCGCTCGGCCCGACGTCGCGCGTGTGCGCGTGATCACCGCCGAACAGGCGCTGGTCGAGTTTCGCGAATCCTCGGGCTTCGGCAAGGCGCTCGATCTGCTCGACACCAACCCGCTGCCGAATGCGCTGGTGGTGACGCCGTCGCTCGCCGCGAGCACGGCGGACGGCACTCAGGCGCTCAAGGTCCACATCGCATCGCTCGCGGACGTCGAGACGGTCGAGCTCGATACCGAGTGGGTGCAGCGGCTGAACGCGCTTCTCGATGTCGTGCGGCGCGTGATCGGGCTGACCGGGGCGCTCTTGGCGCTCTCGGTCGTGCTGGTGGTGGGCAACACCATTCGCCTCGACATTTTGAACCGCCGCTCCGAAATCGAGGTCATGAAACTGGTCGGTGCCACCGACAGCTTTGCGCGGCGCCCGTTTCTGTATAGCGGGGTCTGGTATGGGCTGGGCGGCGGTGTCGGGGCCGTGCTCGTGGTGGCGGTGGCCACCGCGCTCCTCGCCAAGCCGATCCAGCGGCTCATCGGACTCTATGGCAGCCAGTTCCAGCTCAAGGGCTTGAGATTCGGGACGGCCGCACTCATCTTAGGGGTATCGATGGCCCTGGGATGGGTAGGCTCTTGGATTGCTGCGACGCGACACATACGTGACGTCGAACCCTAAGTCCTTGTTGGGGCTCAATTTATAGTCCCGAACTTTACAGTAAAAGCACACTCTAATGTTTAGCACTCTCAGCTTGGGAGTGCTACACGAGGAGTGATACCATTGAGTCGAGGAATGATTGGAGGCCGCATGAGTTCTGCCCTGATCGCTAAACAAACCGGATT
This sequence comes from uncultured Gammaproteobacteria bacterium, assembly GCA_963766915.1. GTDB lineage: Bacteria > Pseudomonadota > Gammaproteobacteria > Steroidobacterales > Steroidobacteraceae > Bog-1198. The sequence goes on along the minus strand of CAVYCL010000014.1, from coordinate 413,227 downwards.
GGTGTTCGCAGGCCCCGTCGGGAGCCTGGACGCCTATATTGATCGCGTCTCGCAAATCGCCGTGTTGTCCAAGGAGGACGAGGTGGCGTTGGCGACGCGGTTTCGTTCCGAAGGTGACCTGGAGGCCGCACGCCAGCTGGTGCTCTCGCACCTGCGCTTTGTCGTGCACATCGCCCGGGGTTATCTCGGCTATGGTCTGCCCATGGGCGACCTGGTGCAAGAAGGCAATGTCGGCCTGATGAAAGCGGTGAAGCGCTTCGATCCGGGCGTGGGCGTGCGACTGGTGTCGTTCGCCGTTCACTGGATCCGCGCCGAGATTCACGAGTACGTGCTGCGCAACTGGCGGCTCGTCAAAGTGGCGACCACCAAGTCGCAGCGCAAGCTGTTCTTCAACCTGCGTCGCATGAAGAAGAATCTCGCATGGCTCTCGGAGGAGGAAACCCGGGCCGTCGCCAAGGACCTTGGGGTCGACGAGAAAGACGTGCGCGAAATGGAGCAGCGGCTGTCCGCGCGCGACATGTCCTTCGATCCCGCGCCCGATACCGACGAGGAAGAGAGCTACTCTCCGGCGATGTATTTGCCGGCGAGCAACTCCGATCCGGCGATCGAGGTCGAGCGCGAAGAGTGGGAAGAAGATTCGAGCGATCGCTTGAGTGTCGCGCTCGAGAAGCTCGATGAGCGCAGCCGCAACATTTTGAAGCGTCGCTGGATGACCGACGACAAGGCGACCTTGCATGAGCTGGCGGACGAATACGGCATTTCCGCCGAACGCGTGCGTCAGGTCGAGACGAATGCCATCAGCAAGCTGAAAGGCCTGATGGCGGTGCCTGCCTGATCGTTGCGAGCGGGCCGGTGGCTGCTCGGCATCGTCGGCCTGCTCTTTTGATCCCCATCGTCCTCGCGGCTGCCCCGACCTGTCTGGGCAGCCGCGCGTTCGGTGATACCCTCTTCAAACTCGAGAGCACGGCGGTCGTCGCCAGCGGTTCTTTCGCGGCCGAGCAGATCTACAACGACTTCGGTTGCCAGGGTGGAAATGTATCTCCGCCGCTCCGCTGGAGCGGCGCACCTAAGGGCGCGAAAAGCTTCGCCCTCACGATGTACGACCCGGATGCCCCCGGCGGTTCGGGCTGGTGGCACTGGGCCATCTACGACATTCCAGCTGCGGTCACGGCGTTGCCGCCCGGTGCGGGAAACCCTGGCGGTGAACTGCCTCACGGCGCCGCGCAGGGGCGCTCGGATTTCGGCTTCGCCGCCTACGGCGGCCCGTGCCCGCCGGCGCACGACAAGCCACATCACTACGTGCTCACCCTCTACGCGCTCGCGACCGAGCACCTCGGCCTGCCGCCGGGTGCCGCGGCCCGCGAGGTGGGGGCGGCGGCCAAAGCGAATGCGCTGGCCGCGACAAGCGTCACCGCGCTCTACGGACGCTGACGGATAAGCATCGTGCGAGGGACCGCATACTGGTTCGACGAATACTCCGCGAGCCATCGAAACCCGCTCAACAAGACGCTGCATTGGATCTGCGTGCCGCTCATCGTTTGGTCTTTGATCGGGCTCTTGTGGTCGCTCCCGGCACCGGGCCGTGGGCAGCTCGAGTACGCGAACTGGGCGAGCTACGCCGTTGCGGCCGCGGTGCTCTACTATGCGGCGCTCTCGATGCCTCTCGCCCTCGGCGTGCTCCCGGTGCTCGCCGCCATGCTGCTCTCGGTCGACGCGCTGAGCCAGCTCGCGCGGGTGCCGCTGTGGGCGGTATCAGCGGCGGTGTTCGTCCTCGCCTGGCTCGGCCAGTTCGTGGGTCACGCCATCGAAGGCCAACGGCCCTCGTTCTTCAAGGACCTGCAGTTCCTGCTCATCGGGCCGATCTGGTTGCTTGCGGCGCTGTATCGGCGCGCCGGCATTCGTTACTGAACGCAGCGTGCCCGCGCCGCTCGTAGGCGATCGCCTCGCGGATCGCGTGCGCATGCAGCAGCGCGGTTCTCGCGCGAGTGGGCGCGTAGCCGCCGCCGAGCACGATGACCAGCGGCAGCGCGCGACCTCGCACCGTCTCGATCACGTACTGCTCGCGCCTGCGAATACCTTCATCGCTGAGAGCGAGTTTGCCGTAACGATCGCCGGCCGCGACGTCCACGCCCGCAAGATAAAACACGATGTCCGGGTGCGAACGCTCGAGCACCGACGGCAAGTGCGCGGCCAGCGCCTCGAGATATTCCTCGTCAGCCACGCCGTCGTTGAGCGCCACGTCGAGAGTGGAGCGCATTTTCTGCAAGGGATAATTGCGCGCCCCGTGCATCGAGAAGGTGAACACCTCGTCCACGTTCTCGAAGATGGCCGCGGTGCCGTTGCCTTGATGCACGTCGAGATCGACGACCGCGGCGCGCAAGATCGATCCCTCCTTGCGCAATTCGGCAATCGCCACGGCAATGTCGTTCAACACGCAGAACCCCTCGCCGTGGTCGGGAAAAGCGTGATGCGTGCCGCCCGCGAGATTCGCCGCCGTCCCTTCGATGAGCGCCGTGCGCGCTGCCAGGAGCGTGCCGCCCGCGGCGAGTCGTGAACGCGCCCAGAGGGCCTGCGACCACGGCATCCCGAGGCGTCTCTGTTCCGCGGCCGATAATCCCGGACCATCAAGCTGGGCGAGGTATTCCGGGGTGTGCACCAGCGCCGCGGTATCGAGGCCGAGCGGCTCGGGAGCCAGCAGATCTCCGTCCGCAATCAAGCCTTCCGCCGAAATCAAGTCCTTGAGCAACGGATATTTCGAGATCGGAAAGGGATGGCCTGCCGGTAATGCGACCTGATAGGCCGGATGGTAGACACACTTCATGCGGAACTCGGCGCGGCTGGGCGCCCACTATAGCAAGGCCCTCGCGGCTTGCGTGCCGCGCCGCCTCATGAGCGAATTCAGGCTGCCTGCCCGAGCGGCAGCGCCAGCGCGAGCCCGTCCATCTGGGCCTTGTGCTTCGGCCAGTCGATCAAGCGAAGGTGTCCGTTCAGGTCCTCGACCAATGCGGAGCAGCTCTCGACCCAATCGCCGTCGTTGCAGTAAAGCACACCGTTGATCTCACGCATCTCGGCCCGGTGAATGTGACCGCAGACCACCGTGTCGACACCGCGCTTGCGAGCCGCCTGCGCCACCGCATCCTCGAAGCTGCCGATGTACTGCACAGCGGTCTTGGCTTTGCTCTTGAGATAGGCCGATAAAGACCAGTGAGGCAGGTCAAAGAGGCGCCGCGCCCAATTTATGTACGGATTCGCGGCGAGCAGCACGTCGTAAATATCGCTGCCGAGTTTCGCGAGCCAGGGGCTGCACTTCACCACGCTGTCGAACTCATCGCCGTGCAGCACCAGCATGCGCCGACCGTCGACCCCCTCGTGAACGTACTCGCGGTGAATCTCCAGATTGCCGAACGTCGCGCCGTCGAACTCCCGGAACACCTCGTCGTGGTTACCGGGCACGAAAATCACCTTGGTGCCACGCTTGGCCTTTCCCAGAATCGTCCGCAGCACGTTGTTATGGGCTTGCGGCCAGAACATGGTTTTCTTCATGCTCCACACATCGATGATGTCACCCACCAGAAAGAGGTGGTCCATCTCGACGTGATGCAGGAAATCGAGGAGCAGCTCAGCGCTGCAACCCTTGAACCCTAAGTGGATGTCGGAAATGAATACGGTTCGCAGCTTGAGCGGTGGCGGGGTGTTGCGCTCCACGATGGTCCTCCGAAGGTGACTCCTTCGGGAGATCAGGATCGGGGTTCCAGATGACGTTTCGATGACCATGCAGATAAGATTTCTTTACTGCGTAGCAGGTTACGTGCGCAAGCTCACATTTCTCTCCAAATGCAGCCTTCATTTTTCTATCGGGCTCCCAAAACAATAGCCGAGCCCGCGAACCGTCCGCAGATAGCCTCCATAGCCGGTCTCGGGCTCGCCCAGCACGCTACGCAAGCGCTGAACGTTCACATCGACCGTACGCTCGTCGACGTCGGTGTCGTCGCCCCACACATGCTCGAGCAACTGCCTGCGGTTGAAAGTCCGTCCCGGGTTCGACATGAGGAATTCCAGCAGTCGATATTCGATCCGACGCAGGCCGACGGGGCGACCGCGGGCCGTCACGCGCTTCGTGACGGAATCGAGCACCAACTGATCGCAGCTGAGCGGCTCGGTCTCGCGTTGCTGACCGCGCAGTCGAAGCACCGCGCGGCTCCGCGCCAAGACCTCGCGCGGCGAGTAGGGCTTGGCAATAAAATCGTCAGCGCCGAGTGCCAGGCCGCGAACCACATCCTGCTCCGATGCATGCGCAGACAGAATGATCAACCGAATGGCGCGATCCGTCCGCGCGTGGCGTATGGCTTGCAAGAGACCGAGAGCCGCAACCCCCGGCATGTCCCAGTCGATCAGGATGAGGTCGGGCGGGCGTTCGTCGATGGCGGCGAGGACCGCGAGCGGATCCGTCATCGTGCTCACGATGAAGCCACCGTCCGACAACATTTGCCGAATTGCCTCCGCCGCCGCGATCTCGCGATCGACGATCAGAACCCGCTTCGTGTCGCCGCTGTCATACACGCCGACCATTAGTAAAGCCTGCGCCTTACATTCCGTTGACGCTTTTGTGACAGGGCGACCCGCAAATCAACGCGGCAAGTCCCCTGCGCGGGCGATTGCCCTTACCGAGACCTGCGAATAGCCGCGCAGTGATTCGGGCCGCCGCTTCGCCGCTTCGCCGTCATCCGCCGCGTTCCATGCCGCGAGCAGCAGACCGAACGCCAGCCAGTTGAGCGCCGCCTCGCGGCGCTGTGACCAGAACTGATCCGGCAGGCCGTATCCCTTTCTCGAGTTCGCTTCACGCATGCTTCCGGTCCTCGTTGGTTGGTCCGAGAAGCCAGTGTCGGGTGTGAGAATTCGCAGGCCCGGCCGAGGTCGAGGCAGCCCCAAGGCAGATTCTGGCGAATTGTGGCATGAGGCATTTCGCGGTCCGGCGCACGTCCTCGATCGGCCGCATTGGGCTATGATCCGGCCGTGAAAAAGAGCATTGCGATCGTCGAGGACGAGCCGGCGTTGCGCGAAAATTACGCGGCCGCGCTCGCCCGGCACGGCTATCAGGTCAAGACCTACGCGAACCGCAGGACCGCCTTGCAGGCCTTCACCGCGCGTCTGCCCGATCTCGCCATCATCGACATCTCTCTCGAGGATGAGGCCGAGGGCGGCTTCGATCTGTGCCGCGAGCTTCGCGCGATGTCCGCCGAGCTGCCCATGATCTTCCTGACGGCCCGTGACAGCGAGCTCGACGCGGTCTCGGGCCTGCGGCTCGGGGCGGATGACTTTCTCACCAAGGACGTGAGCCTGCCCCATCTGGCGGCGCGTGTCGCGGCGCTGTTCCGCCGGATCGATGCCCTGCGGCTGCCGCAAAATGCCGCCGACATGGTGCGCCGGGGCGCGCTCGTCTTGGACGCCGGCAAGATGCAGACCACCTGGAACGGCAAGCCCGTGACGTTGTCGTTGACGGAATTCTGGATCGTGCACGCGCTTGCCCTGAACCCCGGGCACGTCAAGAATCGGCAACAGCTCATGGATGCCGCTAACGTGGTGCTGGACGACAGCACCATCACCTCGCACATCAAGCGCCTGCGCCGCAAGTTCCTCGAACTCGATCCCGCATTCGATGCCGTTCAGACCGTTTACGGAATGGGCTATCGCTGGGTCGAGTGAGCATCCGCTTACAACTGCTGATCGTCGCGCTGACCACTTTGATTTTGCCGTGGGCGGGTTGTCAGTATGCTCGCGAGCTCGAGAACGCCTTGCGAGTCTCGCAGGAAGGCGCACTCGAGTCGACCGCCGACACCATCGCGCTCGCACTCTCGGCGCAGCCCGCACGCATCTTCCATGGCACCGAGGACTTCAGGGCCTATGCCGAAGAGCAGGGAGACTCGTACGTGTTCGCCCTGCATAGCGCGCCGTTGCTCGATGGCTATCGGGACGACTGGGGCGTCGCGGCGGATCCGAAACGCCTGCCGAGCGCGGAGGGCTACGACGCCCGCCTGCAGTTAGGATCCACGGACCGCTATTTGTTCCTCTATGTCGCGGTCGACGAGGCTCACTTTGTCCCCGAGCCCGCCAATCCCGATGTCGACAACCAACGGTTCGACCGCGTCGACATGACTCTCGAGCAGCCCGATGGCTCGCTCGAGTCCTATTTCTTCGCCACCGGCGCTCCCGGACTCATCGAGGCGCAGAAAACGGTCATCCAAGACGACGGCAAAGCGCGCGTCGCCAGCGAGCCGCGCATCCAGGCCTACTGGCTCGAGACCACCGGCGGCTATCATCTCGAGGCGCGCGTGCCGCTCGCCCTCGTCGGCAGCCGGCTCTGGGTCGAAGCGCGCGAGGCGAGCGGCCGCACGGCGGGCTTCACCGCCGATGCGGCTCAAGGCGGGCGCCTGTTCATGGCGACGTCCGGTCTCGGCGACCTGCTCGCGACGTTCATCCGCCCCGGCACCCGCGCAACCGTCGTCGACACGAACGGCCTCAAGCTGGGTGCCGCGGGCACGCCGCGCGCCGCCGATCCCGAGGACGATACCGGCGGCACCTGGTATCGGCGCTTCCTGACCGTCGATACCTCTTCGTGGCCTCTGCAGGCCTCGCTCCCCGACCGGATCACGGGCAAAAGCATCACCGCCGCTCTGGCCGGCCGCCCGGCCGCCGAGTGGCTGCGCGCCGGCGGCGGCGCACAGGATCTTTTGCTGCTCGCGGCGGCGCCGATCGTGGTGGACGGCCGAACCCGCGGCGCCGTGGTGCTGGAGCAATCGGGCGACCAGCTCCTTGGCCTGCGCGACCGCGCGCTTTCGCGCCTTTTTGATCTCACCTTGCTCGCGACCGCACTCGCGGTCGTGTTCGCCTTCAGCCTCGCGACCTTCATCAGCGTGCGCATCGGGCGGCTGCGCGCCGCCGCCGATTCAGCCGTCGGCAACGACGGCGGGATCCGGCTGGACATGCCGGAGTCGCGCAGCACCGATGAGATCGGCGCACTGGCGCGCGCGTTCGAGCGATTGCTCGCGCGCCTCGACGAGCACGCGCGCTATTTGCGCACCCTCGGCGGCAAGCTGTCGCACGAGCTGCGCACGCCGCTCACCATCGTGCGTTCCTCGCTCGACAATCTGGAATCCGAGGGAGTGCGCGGCGACCAACGCGGCTATCTCAGCCGGGCACGCGAGGGCAGCGTACGGCTGCAGTCTATTTTAAGCGCCCTCGGTGCCGCGAGCCGGGTGGAGGAGAGCATCCAGCAAGCGGAGCGCGTGAGTTTCGACCTTGCGGAGCTCGCGCGCGCGGCGGTGGCGGGCTACCGCGACGCATTCCCGGATGCGCGTTTCGTGCTCGATGCGCCGGCCGATGAGTGTCTTCTGTCCGGCGCGCCCGAGCTCATCGCGCAGATGTTGGACAAGCTGGTCGAGAATGCCGTCGATTTCACGCCGCCCGGAGGAACCATCGCCGTTAAAGTGACGCGCGCGGACGGCAACTACGAGCTCAGCGTCGAGAACGACGGGCCTTCGATCCCGGACGCGATGCTCGGCCGGCTATTCGAGTCGCTGTTCGAGCATCGTGAGGGGAGCGACGACAAGCCGCACTTCGGACTCGGTCTGTACATCGTGCGGCTGATCGCCGAGTTTCATGACGGCAACGCGCTCGCGGTCAATCGCCCGGAGGGCAACGGCGCGGCATTCAGAGTCTCCCTGCCCATGATCTGATACCGCGAACGCAGCCCGGCGCCTAAGCGCTGCGCGTTACGCCAGCAATTCGAGGCTCTGTCCCACCGACGCGGTACTGCGGCTCATGAAGCGCAGCTCGTGCGCGAGCAGCCAGCGCTTGCGCGCGATTCCGCCGCCGAATCCGGTGAGCGAGCCGTTCGCTCCGATCACCCGATGACAGGGCACCACGATCGGAATGGGATTGCGGCCATTGGCGAGGCCCACCGCGCGCGATGCCTTCGGATTGCCGATGCGCTGCGCTTGCTCGCCGTAGGACCGCGTCTTGCCGTAGGGAATCTCCAGCAAGTTGTGCCAGGCGCGCCTTTGGAACTCCGTGCCCTCGAGACGCAGCGGCAAATCGAAATCGCGCCGCTCGCCCTTGAAGTATTGCTCGAGCTGCCGCGCGGTCTCGCGCAACGGCTCCGCGGTCGGGTCGAGCGCCCAGCGGTGCAGATCGGGCGGGGTGTGACTCGGCACATCCAGGTAGGGTCCGCTCATGTAGATGCCCGTCAGCGCCTCGCCTTCGCTCTTCAGGATCAGAAGGCCCACGGGACTGTCGACTTCGCTGTAGCAGATCATGTAACGACTCCTAAAGATTGCCATAGATAATGCGTCGCGTAGGCGCGCCACGGTCGCCAGCCTTCCGCACGCGCCCGCAATTCTTTCTTGCCGAGGCCTGCGGCCCGCAGCAGGATGAGATCTTCCGCCGGGAACGCATCCGGCCAGCGCAACGCGCGCATCGCGATGTACTGCGCGGTCCACGGACCGATGCCGGGGAGTGCCATCAGGCGCTCGACCTGCTCTTCGACGTTCGCCGCAAGGCCGAGTACGATTCGGCGCTCCGCGGCGGCACGGGCGAGCGCGACCAGGCAGCGCGCCCGCGCGCCCACCACCCCGAGCGCCGCGATTTCGTCGGCAGCGACGCTGCACATGCGCGCGGCAGTCGGCGCGAGAAGCGAGAGCTGCGCATGCGGAGTCGGTGTCGCGATGGGGGTGCCGAATGCGGCCGCCCAGCGACCGGCGAGCGTGGTCGCGCCGCGCACGGAGACCTGCTGACCGAGCACCGCCCGCACCGCGAGCTCGAACCCGTCGAATGCCCCCGCGACCCGCAGCCCCGGGATTCGGCGTACGATTCCGGCCAACATCGAATCCTGCGACAAGACCTCCGCCACGGCGTCGGGTGTGGCGCCGAGATCGAACAGATTCTTGACCCGGACGATCACTGCGCCGATCACGGGCGCAAGACCGGGCGAGACCTCGACCTCGAGCGCGGTTCCGCTCGCGGCGAGCGACACCGCGATAAATCCCTGATGCTCGCCGATCGCAACGGTGCGCCGGTAATGCGTCTCATCGACCGACTCCACGCCCGGAATGGCCCGCAAGCGCAAATACGCGAGCAGGCTCTCCCACGCGAGCGGTGGGCGGAAGTCGAGCAGGCACTTGAGACCTCGGCTGGCATCGCCCGTGCGGCGCATGCTGCCTGGGTTCAACGCGTAACGCGACTTAAACAGTGCGTTGAAGCGCCTCACGCTGCCGAAGCCTGCGGCAAACGCGATGTCGGTCAGCTTCAGCGAAGTCTCACCGAGGAGCCGCTTCGCGAGCAGCAGCTTCTGCGTTTGTGCAAGCTCGATCGGCGACACGCCGAGTTCGGCCTCGGTGACCCGTCGCAGATGCCGGTCGCTCACGCCGAGCGATGCAGCGAGATCGCCGACCCGAGCATTCGTTACCGCGTGCTCTTCGATGCCGGCGATCGCGGCCCCCGCGAGCCGGCTCGCGGCATCGACGCTTGCGAGTCCCGGTGCGCGCTCCGGCCGGCAGCGCAGGCAAGGCCGGTAGCCCGCACCCTCCGCGGCCGCGGCGCTCGAGAAAAATCGCATGTTCTCCCGCTTAGGGGGTCTTGCCGGACAGATCGGCCGGCAATAGATGCCGGTGGACGAGACGGCCGTGAAAAAGCGGCCGTCGAAGCGCCGGTCACGGGCACGCACCGCACGAAAACAAGCTTCCGGGTCGAACAACATGGGACGTAGATTACCCCCAGTCGGGAGTAGATACTCGCCGTTTTCGGACATGGATATCGGCGCCGGGCGCGGGGGCAATGCTTGCATGCGGGAAGCTCCCGGATGAAGCTAAGCGGTGGGCTGAATACAGGGGGGAGAAGAGTTCTGTGAACTTTACTGAGCGTTATGGCCCATGGGCCGTCATTGCCGGTGCTTCTGAGGGGACGGGACGATCCTTCGCCGGCGAATTGGCGGCGCGCGGCATCCATTGCATTTTGCTCGCGCGACGCTTGGGTCCGCTCGATGATCTGGCCCATGAGCTACGCGCGCGGCACGGGGTCGAATGCGTCACTGCCTCGGTCGATCTCGCCGCGCGAGATGCCTTGAGCGAGGTCCTCGCCGTCACCGGCGAGCGCGAAATCGGCCTCTACATCAACAATGCGGGCAGTGACACCAACGACTCGAAGTTCCTCGACGGCGAGATCGATAATTGGGAGGCGCTCGCCGAGCGCAACGTCATGACACCCCTGCGGATGAGCTACCATTTTGCAAAGCCGATGCGCGAGCGCGGGCACGGCGGCATCATCCTGGTCGGATCGGGCGCCTGCTACGGCGGTGCGACGGGAATGGCCGTCTATGCCGGCACTAAAGCTTTCGATCTGTGTTTCGGCGAGGGCTTGTGGGCGGAGCTTCGGCCGCACGGCGTCCACGTTCTGAACCTCATTCTCGGCCGCACGAACACGCCGATGTTTCGCGCCTTCATGGAAAAGCGCGGATTAACCGTCGGCGAAGGTGCTGCCGAACCCGACGAAGTCGCCAAGCTCGGTCTCGAGCGGCTGCCTCACGGACCGGTGCAAAACTGGGGCGCGGCGGACGATCAACCGGGCTTCGCCCCGCTTTCGGCGGCGGCTCGCAGGGAGCGCATCTTGAAAATCGAGGCGGCGTCCAACAACTTGTTCAAGGCCAAATAACTATGTCCGTGCATGGCATCAATCACATCAACATCCGCACCACCGACATCGCGGCCTCTGCGCGGTTCTACGTCGAGGTGTTCGACTTCGAGTTCCGCAGCATCCCGATGGGCGCAGGTCAGGCGAATTGGCTGTTCGACGGCAACAACCGGCCGATCATCCATCTTAGAGACGCCGAGGTCGACTCGGGCTCGACGGGCTCGATCGATCACGTCGCGCTGGATTGCGAGGGACAATCGACGATAGTCGAGCGCTTGACCTCGCGCGGCTTCGAATATTCCGTTTTCGATCTCCCGCCGGACCGCACGCTGGTGCTCGTCAAGGATCCGCACGGCGTGCTGCTCGAATTGAACTTCAAGAACCCCTAGATGAGCGCCGTCGGCAGCTGGAAAGTAACCCTGGTCGCGCCGATGGCGACCCAGGAGATGCTGCTGCGCATCCTGACCCAGAGCAGGGACTTCACCGGCGTCATCGAGAGCGCGATGGGCGATATGAACATCGCCGGCACCGCCGACGAGAACCGCTTGCACTGGGTCATGGACGTCAAGAAGCCGATGCGGATCAAGGTCACTTGCGATGTGGCCGTTCACGATGACACGCTGAGCGGTACCGCCAAGCTCGGTATTTTCGGCAAGGCGAAAATGACCGGGATCCGCATCGCCAACGATGCGCCCGCGGCGATCGGGGCGGACGACGACCCGGCATCTCAACCTGTCGATGCCGAATCGATCGATCCGCAGTTCAACCGGCCGTATACCGAGATCAACGAATGGCGGCAGCTGCCCGTGCCCCATCGCTACGTGAGCGGCGGATTCAAGGATACCGACGCGCGCTTTTCGTTCTACTTTCCACCCAAGGACCAGTACCAAGGACGTTTCTTCCACAATACCTATCCGCTCGCGACCAGCTCCGACATCGGCCCCTTTCCGATTCAATTCGACGTTGCCATCGGAAATTTGGCCTTCACGATGGATAGCGGCGCCTATTACGTGCAAACGAACCTAGGCGGTGCCGATCGCATGCCGCCGGCCGATCCCGCCATCGCCGCCTATCGGGTCAATGCGGCGGCCGCGAAATATTCGCGCGTGCTGGCCGCGGAGCTCTACGGTGAACATCGTCCGTACGGCTATTTGTTCGGCGGCAGCGGCGGCTCATACCAAACGATCGGCAGTGCCGAGAATACGCGCGGGGTATGGGACGGATTCCTTCCGTATGTCATGGCAACGCCAAACGCCATTCCCAGCCTGTTTACCGTGCGCATGCACGCACTGCGGATCTTGAGACAGCGGCACAAATTGGCCGCCATCATGGATGCCGTCGACCCCGGCGGCAGCGGCGACCCGTTTGCCGAGCTGAACGAGGAAGAGCAAGCGGCGCTCAAGGAGGCGAGCCTGCTCGGTTTCCCGCTTCGCGGCTGGTGGAACCACGCAACGCTGACGAGCGGATATTTCAACAACGTCGCGCCGCTCATACCGATGCTCGATCCCACCTATGTCGATGACTTTTGGGCCCAGCCCGGATATCTGGGCACGGATCCCACGTCCACGATTCGCGCCCAGCGCTTTCACTTCGACTCGACGGTCGCCTCCGTGGTCGATGGTTTTCCGATTGGGCTCGTACTCGCCGGCGTCCCCGAACGGGATTTTTCGGATGCTCATTTGGTGATCCTCGCCGGCGCCGCCGCGGGCAAGAGCGTGCCCATTGCTTCCATCGACGGCCGAACGGTGGGATTTGCGTTCGCTGCGGATCACTCGGCACTCAATCTCATCCGCCCCGGCGATCGAGTGCGCATCGATAACGCGTGGCCGTTGGCGCTGCAGACCTATCAGCGTCACCAGGTCCCGGCGCCCGATCTCTACGGTTGGAACCAATACCGGGATGGCGACGGCGAGCCCCTATACCCGCAGCGCGAGCTTCTGATCGGCCCGATCGCCGCCGCCGGCACCGCCGGATCCGTTCCCAACGGACAGATCGCCGGCAAGATGCTGGTGCTCGAGTCGCTCATGGATATCGACGCGATGGCGTGGCAGGCCGATTGGTATCGATCCAAGGTGAAGGATGCGTTGGGGGCGGACTTCGAGGACCATTTCGCTCTCTGGTTCATCGACCACGCGCAACACGACAATCCGTCGAGCGCGGCCGCACGGGCCCGCACCGTGAGCTTCGAGGGCGCGCTGCAACAGGGGCTGCGCGACTTGAGCGCCTGGGTCGAGAAGGGTACGAAGCCCGCGTCCACTCGATACCGCGTCGTGCACACGCAGATAGAAATTCCCGACAAGGCGGAAGACCGCGGCGGCGTTCAGCCGGTCGTCGCGCTTCAGGCCAACGGCGGCATCTGTGCCCAAGTCTCGGTCGACGAGCCCGTCACGTTCACCGCCACGGTCGAGGTGCCGCCGGGCGCCGGTCAGGTGGTCGCGGCCGAATGGGATTTCGAAGGCGTCGGCGACTATCCGGTCGATGCGCGCATCGATAGGCCGCAACAGCGGGTCAGTCTGTCGGCGACATTTTCGTACACGACACCGGGGACATACTTTCCCGTGATTCGCGCGACCGCGCAGCGGCAAGGCGACATGCTTACGGCGTACGGCCGGATTCAGAACATCGGGCGTGCGAGGGTGGTGGTGCGGTAACACGCCTGGCGCTGCGATTCCGACCTAAATATGTTTACTCGAACGCACGGATGGACTTTGTACCAATTGCCGTGACGCCACGCCAATGCGTTGATTGTAGGTTGAAGCCAGTCAATCGACTGGCGGGAGCTCACCATGAAAATAATTCTAATGTTCGTCTTGGCGCTGGGTGCCGTCTCGGTTGCGAGCGCAGATGAAGTGATCAGCAACGCCAAGGCAAAAACGCTGTTGGCCAAATATGGCTGCCAGACTTGTCACACGCTCGGCGACCCGTCGCTACAGGGTCCTTCCTTCACTGCAATCGCAAAGAAGTATGCGAGCGATCCGCAGGCGGTCGGCGACCTCGAGACCAGCGTCGTCAACGGCAGCAGCGGAACTTGGGGAAACAATGCAATGCCGGCAATTGATATTTCGGACAACGACCTCAAGAGGCTGATCGTTTGGATATTGCAGCTCTCTCCCTGAGCGTCGCTGGTAGAACTCACCGCCCAGCAGGAGGGGAAACGCAATGTACAAATGGGCGTTCATCTATGCGCTCGATGATGGCTCGGCGACGACGCGCGTCGATGTCATCGGAACTTTAGTGTGTGTCGGCGTCCCTCGCCTCGAGGATGCGGCAGGCGAGGCGCGAAAGCTTGCTGCGCAGGGAGTCAAGCTGATCGAACTGTGCGGGGCGTTTGGTGGGGCGGGTCTCGCCTCGGTTACATCGGCCGTGGGTGCCGACCTGCCGGTGGGCGCCGTGTTCTTCGCGACTGACGCTGCGCGCGGGTTGCAGAGTCTGCCCGGCTAGAACTTCGGGCTCGCCAGCAGATAGTACAATCCGCCCGCGATGAGAATGGTCACCGGCAACGTGAGGACCCAGGCGAGGACGATGCGCCGGATGATGGCGTAGCGCAATCCGGCGCCCGAGGCCACCATCGTGCCGCCGATGCCTGAAGTAACGATGTGCGTGGTGCTTACCGGGAATCCCGTGAAGCCCGCCGTTCCGATCAGCGACGGCGGACACTAACTCGGCCGAGGCGCCCTGCGCGGGAGTCAAGTGCACATTGCCGAGCCGCTCGCCCAGGGTCGTGACGATGCGCTTGTAGCCGATCATCGTGCCGATGCCGAGGCACAGCGCGGACAGCATACGCACCCAGAGCGGCGCGTATTCGACGTAGCTGGCCCAGCTCCTTGCTCAGGCCTTGCGCCTCCTTTTTCTCGGGCGCGCTGATCGATTTTGATTCCTCCGCGTGCTTGAGCTGCGAGATCACGCGATACACATCGTCGCGCACGTTGGACTTCTGCTGCTTGGTCTGCGCTTGCGCCGCGGCCGGTGATCCGGAATTTGCGGCAGACGCGTCCGGTGGTGCGGCTCCCTCAGCGGCTCCGCCGCCGGGGGATCTGCCACGCCGTTGCTCGATGGAATGCGCGGCATCGAGCGCCGACTGTTTCTCGTCGTCGCCGTACTTAGTGATCGAGCGGCTCTGCCTGCTGCAGGATCGCTGGCAACTGGTCGAGCGAATGCGAGCGCTTGCGGGTTCAGTGCATAAGTCGCGGGAAACAGGCCGATGATGGTGAGCATGATGAGTCCGATGCTCTTCTGCCCGTCGTTCGTACCGTGGGCGAAGCTCACGCCGCTGCAGGTCAAAATCAGGATGCCGCGCATCCACCAGACCGGCGGCTTGTCGCCGGCGGGCTTGTAGAGGTTCTCGTCGTGCAGGGTCTTGCGGCAGACGAAATACAGAAGCCCGGCGAGCACGAATCCGATGATCGGCGACAGCGCGAGCGCCTCGAGCACCTTCCACAGCTGCGCCCAATGCACGCCGTCGGCGAGGCTTCGCGAACGGGCAAACGCATTGCCGACGGCCACGCCGATCAGCGAGCCGATGAGGCAGTGCGAGCTCGAGTTGGGGAGCGCCAGCCACCAGGTGCCGATGTTCCAGAAGAGCGCCGCGGTGAACAGCGCAACCAGCATGCCGACCGCGGGACCGCCATCCGGCGGGGTAAGCACCTCGGCGGGGATGAGCTCGACCAACGCATAGGCCACCGTGATGCCGCCGAGAAGCACGCCGAGGAAATTGAGAAATCCCGACAGCACCACGGCCTGTCCCGGTTTGAGCGATTTCGTGTAGATCACGGTGGCGACGGCATTGGCCGCGTCGTGAAATCCGTTGGTGGCTTCGAATAAGACCACCATCACGAAGCAGAAAATCAACAGCGCCACGGCGAGCGCGGAAGCCGGGTCGAGATGAGTCAGCATCCCGGAACCATCGCATCGGAAGATGACAGCGGGATTGCGCGCGTTGTAGGCGCGCATCGCTACCGCGTGTCGGCGTTGTAAACCTCAGCTGTGCTGCACAACCCCGGCCGGAGTGAGCTTGTCAACCGCTTGCGGCAATGCCTGCGCCAATTTTTGCGCGAGCTCATCCGGATTCACACCGAATTTCGCCGCCAGATTCTTGACCACGTCGGATCCGAAAGCGGCATGCACCTGATCGGCGGAGATCGGCAGGTTGCTGCCCGTGCCCACCCAGGATTTGACCGTGGCGCCCAACCCCTGCTGTTCCATCTGCGCGACGATGCCCTGCACACCGCCGTGCTTCTCGATCAGGCCCGACACCACGGACGCCATTTCAGCGCCAACGACACCGCCCAATACTCCGTCGAATAGTCCCATGTTGAGTTCCTCCGTCGTGAATGGATCGAGTAAGCGCGATCAAGGGTCTCCAACGAGCGCCCTACTTGCAAGCCTTGCCGTGATCCGCGTGGGCTCCCTTGGCAATGGCGGCAGACTCGGACATGTACGCGCCGCTTTTCGTTTTGCCGTAATAGGGATCGGATGGGCAGTGATAAACGTTGCTCTTGGTGTTGACCCATACGAGGCCGGGGCCGCCGCCGGCCGCTTGCGTCGCGACGGGTTTGGAGGTCTCTTTAGGAACTGCCGCGGCAGGCGCGGGCGCAGGGGCGGCCGCCGGCGCCGGGGTTGCTGCGGCGGCCGGCGCAGGAGCGGCTGCGCTGGCCGCGCCATACCAAGTCTGTATTCCTTTGTGGCCGCTGCAGGCGCCTTTTTTAGTCGCGCTGGCCGAGTAGGATCCGTCCTTGCAGAGGCCGGTCGATCCGGCCGGAGCATCCGCGGGAGCTTGAGCCGCCGCGATTCCGAACGAGAGCACGCTTGCCAGCAGCGAATTTGCGATGCGTGAAAACATGAATGATCCCCGCAATTGAAATTGTGATCTCAACGAAAGCGAGAATCCGCGTGAGCGTTGCGGCGATGCTCGCAAACACAATCTAGTCTACATAAAAACGAGCTCGCCACCATCGCTCGGAGGGAACTTGCTGCGTTGCGAAATCCTCGACGAGCGCCGCGCTCAAAGTCCCAGGTAGCGCAAGATTCCGCCGGCGGCCTCGCGACCCTCGAACACCGCGGTGACCACGAGATCGGAGCCGCGCACCATGTCGCCGCCCGCGAATACTTTAGGATTCGTGGTTTGAAACTTGCGCGGTGCGGTTCCTGATACGCGTACGCGGCCGTTGCCGTGCAGGGCAATTCCATGGTCGTCGAACCAGCCCGGCGGGCTCGGATTGAAACCGAAGGCCACGATCACCGCGTCCGCCGGAATGGTCTCCTCCGTTCCGGGAACGACCTCGGCGACGCGTCGGCCGCGCGGACCCGGCGGCCCGAGACGCGTCTGCACCAGCTTCACCCCTTCGACGCGCTCGGATCCGACGATCTCGACGGGCTGGCGGTTGAACAAAAAGGTGACGCCCTCCTCCTTGCTGTTCTTGTAGTCGCGCCTCGAGCCCGGCATGTTGGCTTCGTCGCGCCGGTAGGTGCAGGTCACGCTGAGCGCACCCTGGCGGATGGCGGTCCGGTTGCAATCCATGCCGGTATCGCCTCCCCCCAAGACGACGACGTGCTTGTCGCGCATGTCGATGAAGCCGGTGCCGGCGTTCGATAGCCCCAGCTCCCGATTGATGTTGGACACGAGGTAGGGCAATGCCTCGTGCACGCCCGGCAGATCCTCGCCGGCGAATCCGCCCTTCACGTAGGAGTAAGTGCCCATGCCTAAGAACACCGCGTCGAATTCCCGCAGCAGATCGTCGAAGGCGAGGTCGCTCCCGATGTCCACCCCTAAGCGAAACTCGACGCCCATTTCCTCCATGATCTCGCGGCGCTTCTCGACGATGTCCTTCTCGAGCTTGAAGGGTGGAATGCCGAAGGTGAGGAGTCCGCCGACCTTCGAATAACGGTCGAACACGACCGGTGTGACGCCGTTGCGTACCAGGATGTCGGCACAGCCGAGTCCGGCGGGACCCGCCCCTATGATGGCGACGCGCTTGTCGGTGCGCACGCACGCGCGACAGGTCCGGCTTCCAGCCCTGCTTGAACGCCTCGTCGGTGATGTACTTCTCGATCGCGCCGATGCTCACCGCGCCGAGACCGTCGTTCAAGGTGCACGCGCCCTCGCACAATCGATCCTGCGGGCAGATCCTGCCGCACACCTCGGGCAGGGAATTGGTCTGATGCGAAAGCTCCGCCGCCTCGAACAGCTTGCCGGCGTTGACCAGCGCGAGCCAATTCGGAATGTAGTTGTGGACCGGGCATTTCCATTCGCAAAACGGATTGCCGCAAGACAGGCACCGGCCGGCCTGCTGTGAGGCGGCCTCACGCGTCGTATTGCGAATAGATCTCGCGAAAATGCCGGGTGCGCGCCTCGACGTCGAGCTTGTCGGGGTCGCGCCGCGGGATGTCCAGAAACTGCAGGTAGTTGTCGGCCATGTGATGGGCGCTCTGCGGCCGGTCAGGCCGCGCGTCGCAGATTGACGAGGAGCGAGGCGATGGCGGCCGCTTTCGGCTTCACCACCCAGAATTTTCCGATGTAAGTGCGGAAGTCGTTGAGCAGTTGTTGACCCCAGACGCTCCCCGTCGCCTCGACGTGCTGCTCGATGAGCCCGCGCAGATGCTGCACATGAGTACCCATGCCCTCGGGCGAGACGCGGTGAATGTCGATCAGCTCGTGGTTGTAGCGATCGACGAAATCGCGCTCCTGGTCGAGCACGTAGGCAAATCCGCCCGTGAAGCCCGCGCCGAAGTTCACGCCGGTGCGCCCGAGCACGCACACGACGCCGCCGGTCATGTACTCGCAGCAGTGATCTCCCGTGCCCTCGACCACCGCGAGCGCGCCGGAATTTCGCACCGCGAAGCGCTCGCCCGCCGTACCCGCGGCATAGAGCTCGCCGCCGGTCGCACCGTACAGGCAGGTGTTCCCCATGATGACCGTCTCGCGCGCGCTGAACGAGGCCGCCGCCGGCGGTTTCAGGACGATCTTGCCGCCGGCCATGCCCTTGCCCACGTAGTCGTTCGCCTCGCCTTCGAGATGCAGATGCAGGCCGCCCGCGTTCCAGACGCCGAAGCTCTGGCCCGCCGAGCCCTTGAGCGTCACGACCAACGGCGATTCAGCCATGCCGTTGTTGCCCCAGCGCCTGGCGATCTCGCCCGACACGCGCGCGCCGATGGAGCGATGAAAATTGCTGACGGCGTACGCGAATTGACCGCCGAGGCGGCCGTGAATGCTCTCGCGCATGTCGGTGAGCATCTGCTCGTTGAGCACCCCCTTGTCGAAGGGCGCGTTGCGCGCTTCGGTGCAGTACTGCGGAGCGTCCGACACGAGCGCGCCGTTGGCGAGCAACGGCTTCAAGTCGAGCTTGCGCTGCTTTGACGTCTCGCCCGGCAGGATCTCGAGCCGGTCGGTCGCACCGATGAGCTCGGCGAGGCTCCGCACGCCCAAGCTCGCCATGATCTCGCGGCATTCCTGCGCCACGAACTTGAAGTAGTTCATGACCATCTCGGGCAGTCCGATGAAATAGCGGGTGCGCAGCACGTTGTGTTGCGTGGCGACGCCGGTCGCGCAATTGTTGAGATGGCAGATGCGCAGGTACTTGCAACCGAGCGCCACCATCGGCGCGGTGCCGAAGCCGAAGCTTTCCGCGCCGATGATCGCGGCCTTGATGACGTCGAGTCCGGTCTTCAATCCGCCGTCGGTCTGCAGCCGCACGCGATGCCGCAGATCGTTGGCGCGCAAGGTCTGATGCGTCTCGGCGACCCCGAGCTCCCACGGCGTCCCCGCATATTTGATCGAGGACAGGGGGCTCGCGCCGGTGCCGCCGTCGTAGCCCGAGACGGTGATGAGGTCGGCGTAGGCCTTGGCGACGCCCGCGGCCACGGTGCCGACGCCGGGCTCGGCGACGAGCTTCACCGAGACGAGCGCCTGCGGATTGATCTGCTTCAGATCGAAGATCAGCTGCGAGAGGTCCTCGATCGAATAGATGTCATGGTGCGGCGGCGGCGAGATGAGTCCGACGCCCGGGCGCGCAAACCGCAGGCGCGCAATCATCTCGTTCACCTTGTGACCCGGCAGCTGGCCGCCCTCGCCGGGCTTCGCGCCCTGCGCGATCTTGATCTGCAGGACCTCGGCATTGATCAGATAGTGGGGCGTCACGCCGAACCGGCCCGAGGCGACCTGCTTGATCTTGGAGTTCTTCTCCGTGCCGTAGCGCGCCGGGTCTTCCCCGCCTTCCCCTGAGTTCGAGCGCGCACCGAGGCGGTTCATGGCGATCGCGAGCGCTTCATGCGCCTCGGGCGAAAGCGCCCCCAAGGACATGCCGGCGCTGTCGAAGCGCGCCAGGATCGCGGACACGGGCTCCACCTGCTCGATGGGAATCGCGGCGCCCGTCTTGAGCTTGAGCAAATCGCGCAGGCATGACACGGGCCGCTCGTTGACCAGCGCGGCGTACTGCCGATATTGATCGTAGTCGCCCGTCGTGACGGCGGCTTGCAGGGTCGCGATCACGTCGGGGTTGTACATGTGGTACTCCCCCTCGTGCATGTACTTGAGGAGTCCCCCCTGGCTCACGTTGACGCTCGGATCCCACGCGCGACGCGCCAGGTAATCGGCGTCCGCCCGCAGATCCTCGAAGTCCGCGCCCTCGATGCGGCTCTCGGACCCCTCGAAGCACAGATCGACCACCGCGGAGGACAGGCCCACGATCTCAAAGAGCTGCGCGCTGCGATAGCTCGCGATGGTCGAGATGCCCATCTTGGACATGATCTTGAAGAGCCCCTTGCGGATGCCGCGCCGGTAGCTGCGGCCGAGCTCCTGGCGCGAATCGGCATCGGTGAGCGCGCCCTTGCGCATGAGATCGAACAGGGTTTGGTAGGCGAGATAGGGGTACACCGCCGTCGCCCCGTAACCGATGAGACAGGCAAAGTGATGCGCATCGCGCGCCGTGCCCGTCTCCACCAGAATGTTGCAGCGGCAGCGCAGCCCCGTCTTCACGAGGCGGTGATGCACGGCGCCCGTGGCGAGCAGCGCATGAATGGGTGTCTTGCCCTTCACGAGGTAGCGGTCGGACAGCAGCAGCACCAGCTTGCCGCCGCGCACCGCCGCCTCCGCCTGGTCGCAAACCTTGAGAATCGCGGCCTGCAGATCCACGGCGTCGTCGGACTGCAGGTCGATGAAGGCGTGCGGAACCCCCGCGTCCTCGAGACCCATGATCTGGCGGAGCTTGCGCTGCGACAGGACCGGAGAGCTCAGCACGATCTGCTCGGCGTGCTGCGCGGCGGGCACGAAGATGTTGCACTCGGGCCCGATCTGCGTCTGCAGCGACATGACGATGCTCTCGCGCAGGCTGTCGATCGGCGGGTTGGTGACTTGCGCGAACTGCTGGCGGAAATAATCGTAGAGCGAGCGCACCTTGGTCGACAGCACCGGCATCGGCGTATCGTCGCCCATCGAGCCCACCGCCTCGCTCTCGTCCTCGGCGAGCACGCGGATGATGTCGTCGCGCTCCTCCGCCGAGACGTTGTACATCTTCTGAAAGACGGCGAGCGTGTCGCGATCGAACGGCTCGGCGGCGAGCCGCGGATCGATCAGATCGGTCTGCAGGTAGCGCACGCCTTTCTTGAGCCACACCTTGTAGGGATGGCGGCTCTTCAGGAGATCGTCCACTTGCTTCGAGTCCATGAGCTCGGAGGTCTGCAAGTCGAGCGCCAGGATCTCGCCCGGTCCGAGCTTGCCCTTGCGCACCACGTTCTCGGGGAGGTAGTCCCACACGCCCGCCTCGGAGGCGATGGTGATGTGGCGGTTCTTGGTGATCACCCAGCGGGCGGGCCGCAGGCCGTTGCGGTCGAGCGCACAGCAGGCATAGCGTCCGTCCGTGAGGACGATCCCGGCCGGTCCGTCCCAGGGCTCCATGTGAGTCGAGTAGTACTCGTAGAACGCCTTCAAGTCCGGATCGATCATGTCCACCGATTGCCAGGCCGGCGGTATCAGGATGCGCATCGCGTGCATCGGATCGAGGCCGCCCACCAGGAGGAGCTCGAGCATGTTGTCGAGCGATTGAGAGTCGGAGCCGGTGAGCGATACCACGGGCAACACCTCGCTCAAGTCCGGGAGGACCGGCGAGCGGAAAAGCGGTCCGCGCGCCACCGCCCAGGAGCGGTTGCCCTGCACGGTGTTGATCTCGCCGTTGTGCGCGAGATAGCGGTAGGGGTGCGCGAGCCGCCACTGCGGCAGGGTATTGGTGGAGAAGCGCTGGTGGAACACCACGACCGAGGCCTCCATGCGCGGATCCTCGAGATCGGGGTAGAACTGCGCAAGGTGCTGGGGCATGACCATGCCCTTGTAGACGATGGTGCTCGCAGACAGTGACGGAATGTAGAACGCAGGGTCGCTCGTCTCGAGGATTTTCTCGGCGCGCCGCCGGGCCATGTAGAGCCGCCGGTTGAACGTGGCCTCATCGATGTCGAATCCGGCGTTCACGAACAGCTGCTCGATGTGCGGGAGCGTGCGCAGCGCCTCCTCTCCGCAGGCCGATGGGTCGACGCGCAGCGGGCGAAAGCCGGCGACGCTCAAGGACTCGCGCTCGATCTGCTCGGTGAGCACGCGGCGCGCGGCATCCGCCTTGGCAGGATCGGGGTCGAGGAATACGAGGCCGGCCGCGAACTGCGGCGCGAGTTTGATTTGCGCCTCGCGCGCGACCGCGCGCAAGAACAGGCGGGGCATCTTGATGAGCAGGCCGCAGCCATCGCCCGTTTTGCCGTCGGTTGCGATCGCGCCGCGATGCGTGAGGCGATTCAGCGAGCTGATGGCGGTCTGCACGACCCAATGGCTCGGCAGATCGTCCAGACTCGCGATCAAGCCAAACCCGCAGGAGTCGCGCTCGTAGCGCGTGCGATAAAGACCCCAATCGGTTGCCCGGGGATCCTCCGCGTGCGCCGGCGGGACGGCCGGATTGGGTTGCTTTGACATGGTAGACGCCCGTGCGCAGCCGCACCTCAAGCGCCACGACGCTTAAGATTAGCCGCAAAAACAAATTAAATCGGTTCCGGGCGCTCGGTTCGGGGCGTCCCCGTCACAATGGGGACCCGCCGCGTCGGGCAAACGCCGTGCAAGCGCGCCAAGTATGGGGTCATGATACCGGGGCGGCGAGTGCCGTCAACCGGCGATGTAACGCTCCAACTGCTCGATTTGGGCGGTCTGCTCCTCGATCACCGCCTTGACCAGATCGCCGATCGAGAGGATACCGAGCACCCGGCCGGCCCATCGACCACCGGCAGATGCCGGAAGCGATGCTGGGTCATGATCTCCATGCAATGCCGTACGGTATCGGTCAGAGTCACGGTGAGCGCCGGCGCCGTCATGATCTCGCTCACCGGGGTATCCTGGGACGAGCGGTTCTTGAGGATCACCTTGCGGGCGTAGTCGCGCTCCGAAATGATGCCGACGAGGGGTCCGGGCGGCGCGCCGGCATTCGATCCGGGCGTCATCACCAAGAGCGCACCCACATGATGGGTGGCCATGAGCTCGATTGCCTTGCGTACCGAGTCGGCGGGCGCGACCCAAAAAAAATCGTTGCCTTTCTGACGCAGTAAATGACTGACGGTCTGCATGCAACCCCCCGACCTCCCGGCCCGCGACGACCCCCGGCCCGAGGCAAATCGGGCTCGTCTCGAATGACTATACTCCGGCCTCATCCCAGGACAAGTGACCCCATGAACCGCGAGGACAACACCCCCGACACCCCGCCCCAGGCCGATGTCCGCCCGCACCGGGTCGCCTCGCCGCATGGCGACCGGATCGATCCTTATTACTGGCTGCGCGACGACGAGCGGCGAGACCCGGCGGTGCTCGCCTATCTCGAGGCCGAGAATGCCTACAAGGAACGGCACCTCGCGGGACCCTTGCGCGAGACGATTTACGGCGAGATTCTCGCGCGCCTGAAGCAGGACGATGCGAGCGTTCCGTACTTCAAGGATGGGTATTGGTATTACACGCGCTTCGAGACCGGCAAGGAGCACCCGATCTTCGCGCGCCGCGCCACGACGCTCGACGCACCCGAGGAAATCGTCATCGACGGCAACGAGCGCGCGGCCTTCGGCCGCGCAATGGGTCGCGAGTACTATCAGCTGGGCGCCGCCGAGGTGTCCCTGAGCGGGGAGTGGCTGGCCTTCTGCGAGGACTTCGTCGGCCGGCGCCAGTACGAGCTGCGCTTCAAGAACCTGCGCACGCACGAGACGTTCGAGGACCTGATCGAGAACGTCGAATCCGACCTCGCCTGGGCGAACGACAACGCCACCGTGCTGTACGTCGAGAAGGATCCGGAAACGCTCCTCGGACTGCATGTGAAGAAACACACGCTCGGTGCGAACCCCGCGCTCGATCCGGTCGTATTCACGCAGCGCGACACGAGCTTCTACACCGGCGTCGCGAAGTCCAAATCGGAGCGCTACATCTTCATCTCCATGGAGAGCACGGTGTCCTCCGAGTGGCACTACGCCGATGCGGACGATCCGGCGCTCGAATTCAAGGTCTTCCTGCCGCACGAACGCGATCACGAATACCAGATCGAGCATCTTGGGCGTGATTTCATCATCCGCACCAACTGGCGTGCGAACAATTTCCGCCTGATGCGCGCCAGTGTAGCGCACGCCGGGCGATCGCTCGGGCTGGCAGGAGGTGGTCGCGCACCGCGACGACACCTTTCTCCAGGATTTCGATGTGTTCGAGCGGTTCATCGCCCTCTCCATCCGGTCGGGCGGCCTGCAGAAAATCAGCATCCAGCCGCTCGGGCTCGAGGGCGATGCGGCCGGCGCGCCCGAGTTCTTCGTCGCGAGCGAAGAGCCCGCCTATGCGATGGCGCTCGGCATGAACCCGCAGATCGACACCGACGTGCTGCGCTACAGCTACGCCTCGCTGACCACGCCGACCAGCATCTACGATTTCGACGTGCGTACCGGCGCGCGTCAGTTGCTGAAGCGCGACCCGGTGCTCGGCTCGTTCGATCCCGCCGACTACCAGACGGAGTTTCTTTGGGTCGCCCGCGCGCGACGGCAGGCAGATACCGGTGTCCCTGGTGTACCGCCGCGGCGTGGCGCGCGACGGCAGCGCGCCGCTCCTGCAATACGGCTACGGCGCCTACGGCCTCTCGATGGAGCCGTATTTTTCGTCGGCGCGCCTGAGTCTGCTGGATCGCGGCTTCGTGTTCGCCATCGCGCACGTGCGCGGCGGCCAGGAGCTCGGCCGCGCGTGGTATGACGACGGGCGGCTGTTGCACAAGAAAAATTCGTTTCACGACTTCATCGATGTGACCCGGCAGCTGGTGAGTCAGGGCTACGCGGACCCCACCAAGGTTTGCGCCATGGGAGGAAGCGCGGGCGGGCTTCTGATGGGGGCCATTGCCAACATGAGCCCGTCGCAATACCGCGCCATCGTCGCTCAAGTGCCGTTCGTCGACGTGGTCACGACCATGCTGGATGAGAGCATTCCGCTCACCACGAACGAGTTCGACGAGTGGGGCAATCCGAACGAGCGCAGGTTCTACGATTACCTCCTGTCCTATTCTCCCTACGACAACGTGCAGTGCGCAGCGCTACCCGTCGATACTCGTCACCTGCGGGCTATGGGACAGCCAGGTGCAGTATTACGAGCCCGTCAAGTGGGTGGCGAAGCTGCGCCGCTACAAGACGGACGACAATCCGCTGCTCCTGCACGTCGAGATGGAGGCCGGTCACGGCGGCAAATCGGGTCGCTTCGAGCGCTACCGGGAGACGGCGATGGAATACGCGTTCCTGGCTATGCAGGTCGGCATACGCGAGTAAAAAAAAGGCGCCGCGAGCGGGGAAGCTTAAATCGCGGCGCCTGAGTTCCTACCAAAGGGGAGAACGCAATAAACGTCAATCCATCGACATCAATCAAAACACTTTGAGGCAATGAGCGACGAGCCGTTGCGATCCGCGCCGGAAGTTTCCGGACCGGACCACCGGGCAGCGGCGCGTGCGGCGAAAGCCACCCGCGCGTCGATTCTCTCGAATGCAAACTGGCCGTCCGAGCGTCGTACCAACAAAGCGGCCCCGGGGCTGCCTGCCGGCATCAACATCGCGACGATCCTCGACTGCATTCCGCTGACCTCTGGCTCGAGACTCGATGACATATGACTAGCAAACGCCGTGCCAGAAGGAGAACCTCGGCGGATCAATAAGTTATGTGCCCGCGTCCGGCCCTTGAGTGACAAGAATTGTCAGTGAAGTGACGCAACGCGTCCGCGACGCGCCGTTAAGTAAAACGCCCGCTCTAGGCGGGAGCGTTCATCCCCGTTCGTGCACGATGATGCAGGGCTGCGATTTGGCCTTGAGATCCTTGCAGATCTTGCGCGCGTGACTCTCGGTCAGCCCCGCTGTCTGCAGTCGATAGAGCGTGCCGCTCGCGGTTTTTTTCGGCACGACCTTGGAACTAAGCCCGGCGAGCAAGCTCGGGTATTCCTTTTGCAAATGCTCCCAGCGCTTGTTCGCTGCGGCGCTGCCGGAGCGGAAGGCACCCAACTGCAACGCATAGTCCCCGCCGGCTTCCTTTCCGTCGGATGCCGCGTGATGCGTGTGCGTCGCGCCCGTCGCGGCAGCGAGGGCAGGTGCTTTGTGCGGCACCGGCCCCTGATAAGGCGCTGCGCCGCTCGGGGCGGCAGGCGGCGGGATCGGGGACGTTTCTTCGCCGCTCGCGGCGGCGCCGGCCGTGGCGGCAGGAGCCTCGGGCGCGGCCGGGGTCCCGGCGGGAGACTGCGCCATGTTGAAATTCTCGAGCCGATTGCGCGCTTCGGTCGCGGATTGCCCGTCGGGATATTGATTCAGGTACGCCTGATAGGCCTCCGGGGTGTCGGCGTCGCGAGCCTTCTGCCAGTCGCGGTCGTCATAGAGCTCTTTGAGTCTCGCTTGCGCCTGTGGCGTGAATTCCCCGCTCGGATATTTCTTCACGAACTGCTCGTAGGCCTCGGGTGTATTGGTTTCCCGGGTTTTTTGCCAGTCGCTCTGCTGCCGACTGCAGCCGGAGAACGCCATTGCCAGTGTGATGCAGCACGCAACTACGAATTGTTTTCTGAGCATTTTCCCTTCTCGAGACGACCGAATGATTTTTTGGACGCGCCATTCTACTGAGATTTATGGACTCTGTCGGCGACGCCAAGCTCGTCACATCAGCCACCCGGGGAGTTGCGTTACAAGGGGCGGATGAGAGAGCCGAAGCGGCGATTCTTCGACTTTGATCTCGGGTTGCCGACTCCCACCGTCATCGGTGCCGAATCCGTCATGGTCGGCGACATCCGCGGCACGGGGCAGTTCGTGGTTTCCGGCGAGGTGCATGGCGACGGCGAGATCGCGGGCAGTTTGAATCTGGCCGTCACCGGCGTGTGGAACGGATACATTCAAGCGGAGCAAGCGGTCATCGCCGGCAAGATCACGGGCGGCCTGAAGGTGCAGGGGAAACTGGAGATCGGCTATACGGCCGTGATTCACGGCAAAGTCAGCGCGAGCACCATTGCAATCGCCAAGGGCGCCATCATCGACGGCGAAATCGAAGTCACCTCCGAGGCCCCGGTCCAGGAATTCGAGGAAAAGCGCGGCGAATGAGCCGCGCATCGCCGCTGTGCGCGAATGGCGACATCGAGGCAGTCTTTGTGTGTTGGCGCGTATTCGCTCATCCTAGGCACTTTTTGGCGCAAGCCCCTCGGTCTTAAGGGGCATTCAAGGGTAGATGCGAGAATTTGACGTAGTCGTCGTCGGCGGAGGTATCCACGGAGCGGGTGTGCTGCAGGCCGCCGTCGCGGCCGGACATAGCGCGCTCCTCATAGAGAAGGACGCCCTCGCGAGCGGCACGTCGAGCCGCTCGAGCAAATTGATCCACGGCGGACTGCGCTATCTCGAGTCGGGCCAGTTCTCGCTGGTGCGCGAAAGCCTGCACGAGCGCTCGGTGCACCTGCGCATCGCGCCCGACCTGGTTGAGCTCAAACCTTTCTTCATCCCGGTGTACAAGGAAACACGCCGCCGCCCGTGGCAGCTCAAACTCGGCCTCGCGATGTATGCGCTCCTCGGCGGATTCCAGGCGAGCATGCGCTTTGGCAGCGTCGCGAGGCGCGAATGGCCCGGGCTCGACGGTCTGAAGACGCGCGATCTCGATGCAGTCATCCGCTATTACGACGCCCAGACCGACGATGCGCAGCTGACCCGCGCCGTGGTCGAGTCCGCGTGTGCCCTCGGCGGGGAGACCGCCGTGCCGGCGCGGTTCTTGGGCGCCACGCTCGCCGAGGACGGCGTGCGAGTGACCTACCAGAGCGGCGATCAGATCACGGAATGCCGGGCACGCGTGCTCGTGAACGCCGCCGGTCCCTGGGCACCGCACGTCGCGCGGGCGATACAGCCGGCAATCTACGTCCCCGACGTCGATCTGGTCCAAGGCACGCACATCGTCCTGCCCATGCGCGTGCAGCAGGGCATCTATTACGTGGAGAGTCCGAGCGACGGCCGTGCCGTATTCGTCATGCCCTGGCACGGCCAAACCCTGGTGGGCACCACCGAGACGCCCTTTCACGGAGACCCTGACCAGGTCATGCCGCTTCCGGAGGAGGAGGAATACCTGCTCGGGGTCGCGCGGCATTATT
This sequence comes from uncultured Gammaproteobacteria bacterium, assembly GCA_963766915.1. Taxonomy (GTDB): domain Bacteria; phylum Pseudomonadota; class Gammaproteobacteria; order Steroidobacterales; family Steroidobacteraceae; genus Bog-1198. Next base: position 384,929 of record CAVYCL010000014.1, on the reverse strand, counting down.
TCTCCGCAGCGAGCGGCTTCACCCGCAACGACATCGTGCGCCGCTTTGCCGGCCTGCGGGTCCTGCCCGCCGCGTCGCAAAAGGCTTTCGACCGGTCCCGGGAGACGATTTTTACCACCGACCGTGACCCGTATCCGCGCGTGCTCGGAATCTACGGGGGCAAACTCACAGGTTGGCGCGCGGCGGCCGAGCATGTGCTCGAGCGCATCCAGCCCTCGCTCGGAGAGGGCCGGCGGCGAGCCTCGACGGACCAGCTGGTGTTGAGGAGAGCACAATGACTAGATCTGGCAGGGCGACACTCGGCAGCGCGGCGCTTGGACTCGCGCTGCTCGCCCCGCTCGCCCACGCGGACAGCGAATACAGCAGCCCGTCCGACGATCGCTTCCGGGTGTCCTTGGGCGCCATGCACGTGTCCTCCTCGACCACCCTGCGCGCGGACAGCACCACGGGGGTTGCAGGAACGGTCATCAACGGCGAGAACCAATTCGGATTGGACAAATCGGACGTCGAGCCGGTGTTCGAGGTCATGCTGCGCGCCGGGACGCGCAACCGCTTGTGGTTCAACTACTTCACGTTGGATCGCGACGGCAGCACGATCGTGCAAGATCCGATCGTGTTCCGCGACGCCGTGCTGCAGACCGGCGACCCGCTGCAGTCGGAGCTCGATCTGCGGATCCTCACCATCACCTACGGTTATTCATTCTGGCGCAGCGAGAAACTCGAGCTCGCCGCGACCATCGGAGTCAGCTCCGTGCAAATCGATGCCCGGGCCAAGGTCGCGACCGAGGTGGTGCACATCAATGAGACGGAGACCGCCGCGGGCCCCTACCCCACACCCGGCTTCGCGGCGACCTGGTCCATAGCCAAGCACTTCTATCTCGACGGCCGCGTGCAATATCTGAACCTGCACATCAGCGATGTCTCGGGGTCGCTGACACTCGGGGAAATCGACGCGATCTATCGTCTGCATCCGAACGTCGCACTCGGCCTCGGCTACACCGAGGTCAAGACGCACGTCGACTCGACCAAGGTCTCCAACTCGGGATTGTTCGACTTCGACACCAAGGGGCCGCTCGCGTTCGTGAGGGTCTCGTTCTGACCGCCGTCAGGAGGCGGGCTCGACGGAATATTCCACGCGGTTGTTGGCTGATGCGACGCGATTCCATTCGCCGGCGGTGAGCGCATCGCTGTGTGGCGGATAGGCCACCGCGGTGCGCGGTGAAGCGGCGTTTTCCGTGACGACGTTGATGGCGCCGCCGGTCCGCTGACGTACTCCGGCCACGAGATTGGCAAACGACAGCGATTGGCGCTGCTGACCGGACAAGGAATCCTCGAACGGATTACCGACGAGATCGCATTTGCTCAGCGGCAAAGTGGCCGCGGCCGGCGCGAAGCCGTCCGCAGCATTGCCCGTGAGACAGAAGATACCCGGTGAGCTCGTGACCTTCACCACGCCTCGAAAACCCTGCGCTTCGAGCTTGCTCAAGACATCACGCAGCACCTCGACCCGGCTGTGGTCGAAAGGCAGCTCCCCATAGGGCACGACCTCGGTTCGGGGCAGTCCCGACAGCGCCCTCCGTCCGCGGCGCGGCGCCGGCCCGCGCGGTCGCCTCCGCTGCCGCAGCGTCCGCTGCCGGCGAGGTGTCCGCCGCCGCGCCACCGACGGCGGCATCGCCCGCCTTCGGTGCCGCATTCGCCGCCACCGCAGCGGCGAGATCCTTGAGGGTGGCCGCCATCTGCTCGCTCGCCTGCTTGAGGTCGACGTTGGATGAGCGCAAGGCGAGGAGTTCTTGTCGAGTGGCTTTCAAATCGGCGTGCGAGATCCAGAGGAGCGCACCCATGCCGCCGAGCAGGCACACGGCGAGGGCCGCAAGGGCCCACAACCATCGGGCCTCCGCCGCGCGCGCGGGAGGCGCCGGCTCCGGAGGCGGTCCGGATGAGGGCACGGCGCGCAGCTGATCGGCCTCGAGCCGGCTCGCGAGGCCATCCAAGCTCGCAATGATGAAGCGGCGCAGGTCGACGGACTGCTGCTTGACCGCGGCTTCGATGCGACGGCCGACATCGGACGAGGGCCCGGCCGCCGCCGGGCGTTCGACTTGACCGCCGGGCCCGATCTCCACGGGGACGAGCGCCGGTTCATCGCCCTCGCGCCGATCCGGCAAGAGATGCAGCTCGTAGAGAACTTTCGACACGTCGACGGGCCTGACTTGCTTCGGCAGCACCCCCATCGCGCCGAGTGCGCGCGCCTGCCCGACGTACAGCTCTCCTTCCTGAGAGGTGTACATCATGATCGGGATGGTCGCCGTATGCGGATTGCTCTTGATCGCCTTTACGGCCTGCAGACCGTCCATCCCCGGCATGAGATGGTCCATGAAAATGGCGTCCGGCCGACCGTGCTTCAAGTATTCAATGGCTTGCTCGGCCGACTCCGCCATGTCGACTTCGATATCGTACTTCTCGAGCATTCTGCTCAAGATCACTCGGGCCGACTTTGAATCGTCGACTACCAGCGCACGCTTTTGCCCCATGGCGCTAGTTTAGCGCACTCTGTTTCGAAGCCTCGCCGCCCGCATCAAGCGGCGGGCGCGCCGCTTTCTTCCTTGTTCTGGCTGATCCAGGTCAGCGCGGACTCAACGTCGGCGAGCTCACTGGCGGTGAATCCCTCGATCCGGACGCCCGTCGCTTCCGCTTTCTTCTTGGCAAGCTCGGCGCTCGCGATGTTGTGCACCCACACCAGCCCGCGACGCACCTTGGCGGTGAACTTTTGCTGCTTTTCTTCGTTCATCGTTCAACTCCTTAATTTGGTGTAAACCCTGAGCGGGCACGATACACGACAACGGCGCCGATGAGGAACCCGGGGCCGGCGCGCCTCGGCCCAGCGAGGGCCGGACGGCCAGGACCTTACTCGCGGGTGCCGATGCCTCGATTCAGCAGGGCCAAGGCGAGCGTAAACATCACCACGGCTGCGCTGATCATGATCCCATAAGCGAGCTTTAGGTCGACGTCGGACTCGCCTAGAAAGCCGTAGCGGAACGCGCTGACCATGTACAGGATGGGATTGGCATGCGAGAGGGCTTGGGCCCAGCCGGGCAGCATGGTCACCGAATAGAAGACGCCTCCCAAGTATGTGAGCGGCTGCAGTACGAACGTCGGAAACCAGGTGATGTGATCGAAGTTCTTCGCGAACAAGGCATTGATGAAGCCGCCCAGGGAGAACACCACGCTCGTCAACAGCACCGCGGAGATGATGGCGAACGGGTGGTGAACCGACAGGTGCGTGAAAAAGAGGGCGACGATGGTGACCACGAACCCGACCGCGAGGCCGCGCACCATGCCGCCCGCGATGTAGCCCGACAGGATCAGCCAGTTCGGCAGCGGCGAGACCAAAAGCTCTTCCAGATGCTTGCCGAACTTCGCTCCGAAGAACGATGAGACCACATTGCCGTAGGAGTTCGTGATGACCGTCATCATGATCAGTCCGGGCGCGATGAACTGCATGTAGCCGTAACCGCCCACCTGACCCACCCGACTGCCGATGAGACTGCCGAAGATGACGAAGTACAGCGTGGCCGTCACCACGGGCGGCACGATGGTTTGTCCCCAGATGCGGATGATGCGGTTGAACTCGCGAATCACCATGGTGGAAAATCCCACCCACTGCGCTCGCGCCAAGGACTCGCGCACCCTCAGGCTCCCTTGTCCGCCGCGCGGACGCTGTTGTCGACGAGGCGCATGAACAGCTCCTCGAGCCGATTGACCTTGTTGCGCATGCTGTTCACCTGCACGCCCTGGGCGCTCAGCTGCGAGAAGATGTCGTTCAGGCTCTGGCCGCGCGAGACCTCGACCTCGAGGGTGTGATCGTCGGTCATCTCGTTCCTGAACCCCGGCAGGGTGGGCGGCGCGCCCACGGGCTCGCTCAAATTAAAGACGAACATCTCGGTCTGCAGCTTGCGCAGCACGTTGGCCATGGTGTCGCGTTCGATGATGCGGCCGCCCTCGATGATGGCGACGTTGCGGCACAGGTTCTCGGCCTCCTCGAGATAGTGCGTGGTGAGGATGATCGTGGTTCCCGCATCGTTGATGTTGCGCAGAAATTCCCACATCGAGCGCCGAATCTCGATGTCGACGCCGGCCGTCGGCTCGTCGAGGATGAGGAGCTTCGGCTCGTGCATCAGCGCGCGCGCGATCATGAGCCGGCGCTTCATTCCGCCCGACAAGGAGCGCGCGATCGAGTTGCGTCGGTCCCACAGCTGCAGCTGCTTCAGGTATTTCTCCGCGCGCTGTTTGGCGAGGCGCCGCGGAATGCCGTAGAACCCCGCCTGGTTCACGAGGATCGTGAACAGGGACTCGAACATGTTGAAGTTGATCTCCTGAGGCACGATGCCGATGCAGGACTTCGCCCGCTCGAGATCGCGGTCGATGTCGTGGCCGAACACCTCGACCTCGCCGCTCGTCTTGGTGACGAGCGATGTGACGATCCCGATGATGGTCGTCTTGCCTGCGCCGTTCGGCCCGAGCAGGGCGAAGAAGTCTCCCTCGTCGACTTCCAGATCGATGCCCTTCAGAGCCTTGATGCCGTTTTTGTAGACTTTGGTGAGCTGGCGTAGGACAAGAGCGTGCATAAGAGCCGCGTAGACTAAACTGCGGGATCGGGGCCCGCAACTTGGTGCCGTCCGCCCTGCCTAAGTCAGGGCAGAAGACGCGCGGCGCCGATCTGCAGACCGAACAGCTGCACCCGACGCAGGCGCCGTGCATCGCCGCGCGCCGCCGCCGAGGTGAGCGCCTGCCAATAAAAGGTGCTGGTGCTCCAGCGCGCCGACAAATTGACGGCCTCGCCCGCGGCGAGCGCAGGCATGCGATCGAGGCTCGCCTCGCGAAAGGCCGCGGCGGTCGACTCGGCCATGCCGAGCCACAGCTGCGCACCGAGCTTCGGGCTCGAGGCGAGGTGCCACGCGTAAAAGAGCGCGAGTCGCGTGAAGGCCGCGACGTCGTCCGCCACCGCCGGCTCATCGGCGATGCGCCAGGATTCGCCGAGGCGCAGCCGCCAGTGCGCATCGTCGTGGAAGCGAAGATCGAACAGCGCATACGGACAATCCGCCGCCGCCGCGCGTGCCTCCTGCGACAGTTCCGCGATGGGAGCCGCCGTGGCGTTCGGCATCTTGAGGTCGCCGGGGCTCCCGCTGTGCGCTGCGGCGAGATCCAAGAACCGGTGATTCAGCTCGCGCAGCGAGGCGAGCGTTTGCGCCGGGAAGCTCGCCTGACGCGCCCACAGAAAGGCATCTTGCATGTCCGTCTCCCACCACTCGTTGGAGCGGCCGCGCATTTCCGTACAAATGCGCGCCCTATGGTTGAAAAAACCGGTTGGCAGAGACGCTAACTTTGTGATTAATTTCTGTCAAATTCTTTTGGCACCCGTTTACCCCGAATCACCCGCACCCAGGAGCCGCCCATGAGAGTCTCTGATGACCGCTACACCCGCGACCGCGAGCGCTTCGATCTGGCGCTACGCCTGATTCACCACGAGGCCCGCACCTTCACCATCCGCCAATGGACCGGCCTCAGCGACGATCGCATCCGCAAGCTCTACCGCAGTTACGTCATGAGCGATGCGCCGAGCGGCGTTTTGCGCCATCGGGGGAAGTCGCCGCGGCAGGCGGCCTTCTTCTTTCGCAACCCCGAGGTGAGCTTCCAGGCGGCGCAGCTCTCGAGCCTGCTGGTGCTGCACGGTTTGCTCGGCCGGACGGCGCTCGGCATCGAGCCGCGCTATCGCATCGGCTCGCTGGACTCCGGGGCGCTCTTTTGCAGGGCGTACGAGGCGTACACCGATCTGCACGCTCCCGCCGCGATCTCCTTCGAGCACGCTTGGTTCTTGCTGCTGGCGCTGGCGCGCGGTGACGAGCTCGGCATCGCGCCCTGCGCGGTCTGCGGCGGCGTGCGCCTCAAGGATCTGCTGTCGAGGCGCCGCAGCGGCTGCGCGAGCTGCGCCACACCGGGCCTCGCGCCCGCGCTCCCGGCCGAAGGAGGTCCTGAGCCCTGCTAGAATCGCGGACATGCAGGAGAGGAACGTTTTCGCGGGCCCGTATCTCGACCGGGCCGGTCACCTGCGCGCCGATCCGGCGTGGCTCGAAGGGGCCCTCGCCGACCCGCGCAGCCGCGTGCTGCCGGTGTGGGATTCGCTCAATTTGGTCGAGGACGCGCCCGCCGCGGCCGCCTCGTCCGGCGGCGCACGGCCGAGCGGCGCCTCGGGCGACCCCGCGTTGCGTGCGGCGTTTCTCGGCATCGACGACATCGCACGCGAGCGACGTGCCGATCTGGTGCTTCTCGGGCGTCGGGAAGAGACGGATTTTTTTGCCTACGAGATCGAGTCGGCCGAGGCTCCGGCAGTCCCGCAAGGAACCCGTTTTGTAGAGCTGCGTAACGTGGCCCCGCTCCTCCCCGAGGAAGAGGCGGGTCTTCTGAGCTATGCGCGAGCGATGATCGGCTGGCGGCGCACGCACCGGCATTGCGGGCGATGCGGCGCGACGACGCGCGCGGCGAAGGCCGGGCACGTGCTCGTCTGCACCAATCCGGTCTGCCGGCACGAACAATTTCCGCGTCTCGACCCGGCGATCATCGTGCTGGTGATCGATGGCGATCGGGTGCTGCTCGGCCGGCAAGCGTCGTGGCCGGCCGGCCGTTACTCCACGATTGCGGGCTTCGTCGAACCGGGCGAATCGCTCGAGGATGCCGTGTCGCGGGAGGTGCACGAGGAGACCGGCATCTTCGTGGACGAGATCGAGTATCACTCCTCTCAGCCGTGGCCCTTTCCGAGCTCGCTCATGCTGGGGTTCATCGCACGCGCGGCATCGCAAGACATCGACCTGCGTGATCTGGAACTCGAGGATGCCCGCTGGTTCACCCGCGAAGACATCGTAGCCGGCACGCCGTACTTGCCGCCCAACGTCTCGATCTCGTTCCGCTTGATCGAGCACTGGTTCGACGCGGCATCAGCCGTCCCGCTGCGCAAGCTCCATGCGCCGGCGGCGTGGGCGCAGCCGCGCCGCTGAGGATTTGCAGCGTAACCGCGTTGAGCCGCTAGCTACGCGACCAGTGTCCCGGCCGCAACCGCCAGCCGTCGCCTTGCCGCACCCACTGGTAAGCCACCCAGTGATGCCCCGGATGCGGCGCGGTCCAGTGTCCCGGCACCCAGGCATGGTGGTCGCCCACCCAGTTCCAGTAGCCGCCGATCCACACGTAATCGGGCTGCGGCGGCGGCGGAATGATGTCTATCTGCGGAGCGGGGGGCGCAACCATCACCACGCCGTCGACGACGTGCCCTTGGTCCGGTGGGACGGCGCAGCCGGTCAGCACCCAGGCAAACACGGCGAGGGCTGTTAGAGAAAATCGTCGAATGCGGTGCATGCTCAAGCATAGCGCCGCGGCGGCGCGCTCACCACGGCGGCTTGGTTTTGTCCTCGCTCCGCCGCCGCTGCCCCGCCATTACGGCGGCCGCCGCGTCCGGCTCGGCGCCTTTCACGCGATACATCTCCGCATCCGCTCGCCGCAGCAGCTCCGCGGCCGTGCGCCCGTCGTCTGGAAAGACCGACACGCCGATGGCCGCCGTCACCCGCAACTCCTCGCCGGCAACCCGGCAAGGCAACGCGACCCGGGCACCGAGTGTCGCCGCCACGTCGAGCGCCGCGGCGCGCCCGGGAATTCTCGGCAGCAAAATGAGGAACTCATCGCCACCGTAGCGACAAACCAAGTCACCCCCGGTGCGTGCCCGGCTCGCGATCCGCCCCGCCACGGTGGTCAGCAACGCATCGCCCGCCGCGTGACCGTAGTGATCGTTGATGCGCTTGAATCCATCGAGGTCGACAAACAAGATCCCGAGCCGATGGCCGCTGCGCGCCGCCTCATCGATCGCCGCGTCGATGAGTTCGGACATGCGCCGTCGGTTGTACAAGCCGGTGAGTCCGTCCCGATCCGCGAGCCGTAAGGCGTGCGCTTCGCGCTGCTTGAGGACGTCAATTTCCCGCAGCAGCCGCGCATTGATCGACCGCAAGGTGGCGAGTTGGACCGCCATCGGATCAGACGCATCGCCCTTCGCGGGTACCGCTGCGCGACGCGCCGGGGCCATCAGCGGCGTCGCGGCAGAGTGCTCGACCTCGTCTTTTCGCCAGTCGGTCATGGTGTTACCCGCATCTGACATAATATCAATGCATTCAATACGTTGATTATGTCCCGGAGGGAGCTCCGCCGACATCGGGGAGAAAGCCGACACTATGTAAGACCGTGCCGACGCGCGCGCGTTGCGCTGCGAAAGGTTAAGGATTGTCCAGGAATGACACTTGGGCCGCGGTCAACCTACGGCAACGTCGCGCGCATCCCTCCTGGTTGATGCGCGCGACGCTCACTCGCCGATCGTGGTCTCTAACGACCCCCGGCTCGGCAACCTTCGCTTAGGCGAACGGATCCGTGCTGGTCGACGTCGGCGGCGGCTCGTGATCGAAGTCGCTGCTCGGCGTGACTTCCGGCGCCGGCGCTGCGGGCGGTGCGACCGGAGCTACCGGCTTCGGCCGTGCCATCGGACTCTTCGGAGCCGCCGCAGCCTTTGCCGGCGGTGCCGCTTTCGCGGGCGCCTTCTTCTTTGGAGCGGCCTTTTTTGCAGCGGCCTTTTTCGGCGCGGCCTTCTTGGCCTTCTTCGCCTTTGTTACTACCTTCGCCTTGCTCGCCTTCTTTGCTTTCTTCTTGGCGACTTTCTTGGCGACGCCCTTCTTTGCAGCTGCGCGCTTCGCCTTCGCTGCCGGACGTTTCTTCCCCTTTGCTTTCTTCTTTGCCATGGTCAGTCATCTCCTCGCGGTCATAGGGCTGCTCGTGAGAGTAGCCCCGAAAAAGTCTGCTGTCATCTCGCTTGATGCTGGAGTCGATGATGAGGATTGCGTACGCTCGATCGGTGATCCCCAACGAACCGATCCGTCCGTTGCACGATGTTTGGTTGCGACCGCGGCGCGTCTTTCGAGAGCTGGCCTCGCATCCCATCGGCCTCGTCGACCACGTGCTCGGCGCGGGGCAGGGCATCGTGAGCATGCTCGGGTACTGCCGCGCAAAGGATTTCGGCGCGAAATTCAGTCTCGGCGAGATTTTCTTCACCGCCGCTGTGACCGGCGCAGTGGTCGGCATCGCGAGCTTGCACATCATGGCCGCGATTTACGCGCGCCTCGGCAGCCGCGTAGGTCGGCTGACGACGCGCCGCCAGGCTGTGCATGTGCTGGCCTATGGCGGCTTGCCCACGGTGGCATCGCTCGGCATCTGGCTGTTGACCGCGCTCATCGCCGGTGAGGTCACCTTCGTGCAAGCGCCGAAGGACGTCGATGACTTCGTCAATGTGTTGCTCGGGATACAGTTTCTGAGCTACGTATTGCTGTTGATCTGGAGCGTGCTGCTGCAGGTCATGGGGTTCAGCGAGGTGCTGGCGGTCTCGAACGCCAAAGCCTTCGGTACCTGGGTCTTAGGTCAGGTCGTCGCGGTGCTCGCGATCCTGTTCGTCTATGTCCTGGCGGCGACCCTGGTCGGGTCGTCGTAGCTCACATCGTCCGCGGGGTCAGACCGCCGCGGTCGGCGCCTCGGTCTCGCGATTGTCCGCCGATTCGGTCTGCGATGGCGCGGACTCTGCCGAGTCGTCCTTCTGCATTCGCCGGATCACGGAGCGGGCCACGTCAGCCGGCTGCGGTCGCCGTGCGGGTGTTTTGGGCGTCGTGCGCTTGCGGGACTTCGGCGCGGACGCAACGGCCGACCTCGCCGTGCGAGCCGCCGCGGAGCGAGCCGGAACCGCACGCACCGGCGCCGCGGGCTTCGCGGTCTGCACCTTCGCCTTCTTCAGCGCGACCTTGGCCGCCTTCTTGGCCACTTTCGCCAGCTTGCGCAACGACTTGAGCTCGGCCTTCGCGTCGCGCACGCGTTTCTTCGCCTCCGCGGCGCGCTCCACGGCCTGCTGCGCCGCTGCCGCGAGACGCCGACTCGCCGCAGTACTCTTGACTCGTCCGGCACTCGATTGCTTGCTCGCCATGATGCGCTCCGCTTCGATTCTGAGGCCAAGCTTAGCGCTGGTCAGGGCAGAACGCGAAGCAGGAAATGACGGATGTCGGCGATCTCGGGCTCGCTCACGGAGTGCGGCATGCGATATTGATGCCATTCGACGTCGAATCCCTGCGATTTCAAGAAGTCGCGCGACTTAAGTCCCATGTCCATCGGCAGCACCGGATCGTCGATTCCATGCGCCATGAAAATTGGCACGCCCTCGTTGGCCGGCGCGCGCTCGAGCTGCAGGGTCTGGCGCAGGGGCAGATAGCTCGAGAGCACCACCAGGCCCGCGAGCCGCTGCGGATAGCGCAGCCCGGTATATAAAGTCACGGCGCCGCCCTGGGAGAAACCGGCGAGCACCAGGCGCTCGGGCGCGATGCCGCGCTCCAGTTCCCGTCCGATCAGTGCGCTCACCTCATTGTTCGTCGCGCGAAATCCAGCCGCATCCTCGGTGCTCTGGCCGTCGAATCCCAAGATGTCGTACCAGGCGCGCATGTTCATGCCGTTGTTGATGCTGACCGGCCGGACCGGTGCGTGCGGGAAGACGAAGCGCCACGCCCGCTCGCCGCGGCGGACGATCTCCGGTACCAGCGGCTCAAAGTCGTGGCCGTCGGCTCCCAGGCCGTGCATCCAGATGATGGCCGCGTTCGGCAGCGGGGCTGTCTCGATTTCGATGGTTTCCAACATAGGGGCCTAGCCTACCCAATCCGCACCCGCCGAGGGGTTGTAGTTGACGAAGCATGCATGTTTATGCAAAATGCGCGCAACTTTATGCACCCCCAATTCGACAATTCCGGAGCGCCGGCGCGCCGTTTGGTGCTTGCCAAGATCATTCGCGAGCAAGCCGTGGGGCGTCAGTCGGAGCTGGTGGCCATGTTGCGCAAGCATGGTCATATCGCAACGCAATCGAGCGTCAGCCGCGACTTGCGCGAGCTCGGCGTCGCGAAGCTCGGCGATCGCTATGTGCTTCCGGAGGACGGCCCGCCGCCCAAGGAAGACTTCTCGACGCTCAAGCAGTTCGTGCGCTCGCTGCAGACCGCGGGCACGAACCTCACGGTGTTGAAGACCGCCGTCGGCGCCGCGCAAAGCGTCGCGGTGGCCATCGATACGGCTCGTTGGAGCGAGGTCATCGGCACCATCTCGGGCGACGACACGATATTCATTGCCACCGCCGGGGCGCGCGAGCAGCAAAAGCTGAGCGAGCGGCTGGGCGCGCTGTTTGGAATCTAAACCCCTATGACATCCACATTCGATCCGGGCGCTGCGCCCATTTTGCTGGCATTTTCCGGCGGCCTGGACACCTCGTTCTGCGTCCCCTGGCTGAAGGAGACCTACGGGCGGCCGGTCATCACGGTCACCGTCGACACCGGCGGACTCGATGCCGACTCGCGGCAGGCGCTTGCCGCGCGCTCGGCCGAGCTCGGCGCGCTCGAGCACCATCTCATCGATGCCCGCGCCGCCTATTTCGACCAGGTGCTCAAGTACCTGATCATGGGCAACGTGCGCCGCGGCGGTACCTACCCCTTGTGCGTGGGCGCCGAACGGGTCCTACAGGCGCAGACCATCGCGCAGATGGCGTTGTCGCTGAAGACACCCGTGGTGGCGCACGGCTGCACGGCGGCGGGTAACGACCAAGTGCGCTTCGAGGTGGCTCTGCGCACCCTCGCCCCGGAGCTCACCATCCTAGCGCCGGTGCGCGACCGGGCCTTCAAACGTCCCGAGCAGCTGCAATACCTCAAGGATCACCGCCTGCCGATTCCGGCGTTCGGCGCCGCCTACTCGGTCAATCGCGGCCTGTGGGGAGTCACCATCGGGGGTCAGGAGACACTCACCTCCGCCGGCGGCCTGCCGGAAAGCGCCTGGGTGCTGTCCAAGGACGCCTTTACGCATCCCCGCGCGCCCGAGCGCCATGTGCTCGGCTTCGTGGCCGGCGTCCCCGCGAGCCTGGACGGCGAGCAGCTGTCCCCGGTCGCCCTCATCGAGACGCTGGAGGCGCTCGCCGGCCCCTTCGGGATCGGGCGCGGCATTCATCTGGGCGACACCGTCATCGGCACGAAGGGTCGCGTCGCTTTCGAGGCCCCGGCGGCGGAGCTCCTGCTCACGGCGCATCGCGAGCTCGAGAAGCTCGTGCTCACCGGCAAGCAGGCGCGCATCAAGGAGTCCGTCGCCCAGCCCTACGGAGATCTGGTTCACGAGGGACAGCATCTCGACCCCGTGTGCCGCGATATCGAGGCCCTGCTTTCGTCCTCGCAGGCGCGGGTGACCGGAGAGGTCCGTGTGCTGCTGCGTCCGGGCGCCGCGTTCATCGAGGGCGTCACCTCGAGGCACTCCCTGATGGCCGCTTCCAAGGGGGTCTACGGCGAGGCCGCAGGCGAATGGACGCCGGCGGATGCGCTCGGCTACTCCAAGATGCTGGCGCTCACAGGCATCTTCTACCACCGTGCCGGCGATGCCGCAGCGACCGCGGGCGCCGCGCCGCGCGTGGAGCAACCATGACGAGCGCCATGCGCACCGTGGTCGTCGACAAGATCGCCTCGGTCACGCAAGCCTTGAGTCTCACCCACGAGATCCGCATCGCCCCCGAGATCCCCTGCGAGGAGGGCGTGGTGATCGTGGTCGAGATTCTCAACAACAAGTCCACCTACAATACCCTCGAGCTCACCAGCGGGCGCATGGCCAAGGTCGCGCGCGGCGACATCGTGGTGGGTGCGCTCGGCCACCGCAAGGCGCTGTTCGGGTATTCCGGCCACATTCCCGAATCCTTGCAGGCGGGCGATGTGATCCAGATGCTGAACATCGGCGGTGTTCTCGGGATCTGCGACTCCGCGACGCCCGACAAGGGCAAACCCTTCGACTGCAAGGTGCTCGGCTCGGTGCTGACGTTTCCCTATCTCGGCGAGCGCATCGGCGTCACGGCAAAGACCGGCTACAAGCCGCTCGATTACGACGCCGTGCTGGATGCCCGCGGCGTGCCCGTGGTTGCGCTCGCGGGGACTTGCATGGAAGCCGGCAAGACGGCGGCCGCGTGCGCCATCATCGCGCGCATGCGCCATCGGGGCCTGGTCGTCGATGCCTTCAAGGCGACCGGCGTGTCATTGCGCCGCGACATCCTCGCCTTCGAGGATTCGGGCGCACGACGCACCATGATCTTCACCGATCTCGGCATCGTCACGACCACCGAGCGCTGCGGCCCGGCGCTGACCCGTACCATGCTCAACGAAATGGCCGCCGGCACGCCGGACGTCATCGTGTTCGAGCTCGGCGACGGCCTCCTCGGCACCTACGGCGTCGAATCGATTCTGCGCGAGCCCGACATCAAGGCGGCGTTGACCGCCGTGGTGCTGTCCGCCAATGATCCGGTCGCCGCCTGGGGCGGTGTGAAGCTGTTGCGCGAGCGATTCGGCATCGAGCCCGCCGTGGTGACTGGGCCCGCCACCGACAACCTGGTGGGCGTCGAGATCATCCGCCAGCAGCTCGGCGTCGAGGCGTTCAACGCGGTCAGCTCGCCTGCCGATCTCGGCGACTATTTGATATCCCGGCTGCCGCTGCGCAACGTGGGCGAATCGAAGGTGGTGGGCGCGTGAGCGAGCGCATCCCGGCGTTCGTGCTCGGCGGCACCGGCTACGTCGCCGGCGAGTTGCTGCGGCTCATCGCGCAACATCCGCGGCTCGACGTGGCCGCGGTGATGTCCGACGGTCAACCCGGCACGCGGGTGGCGGCGGCCTTTCCGCACTTAGCGAGCGCCTATCCGTCGCTCGAATTCGCCGACTTGGGCGAGCTCGAGTCGCGCATCCGACGCACGCCGCGCTCGGCGCTTTTCTGCGCGGCACCGCACGGCGCTGCCGCGGCGCTGATCGACCGGTTGCTCACCGCGGCCGCGGCGGGCGGCGTCAAGACGCACTGCGTCGACATCTCCGCCGATTATCGCTACGCGGACGCCGACGCCTACCAGGCGGTCTATAAGCATGCTCACGGGGCACCGGCGCGCATCCGCGAGTTCACCTGCGCCGTTCCCGAGCATCTCGACCACGCACCCACGCCGCACGTGGCGCATCCGGGGTGCTTCGCGACCGCCGCATTGCTCGCGGCCGTGCCGATCCTGGCCTTGGGGCTCGCCGAGCCGCGACTCTTCATCGCCGGCGTCACCGGCAGCACCGGCTCGGGACGCAAGCCGGTCGAGGGAACCCACCATCCGCTGCGTCACGGCGACCTGTACGCCTACGCGGCGCTCGCCCATCGGCACGCACCGGAGATCGCGGCCTGTGCCGAGCAGGCGAGCGGGGTCGCGGCGGAGATTCACTTCGTGCCCCATTCGGGCCCTTTCGCCCGCGGCATTCATGTCACGGTGCAAGCTGCGATGCAGAAGCCGCGCTCGAGCGTCGAGGTGCAGGCGGCCCTCGCCGAATACTACCGCGACCGTCCGTTCGTGCGCGTGGTCGCCGCGCCGCCGCGGGTGAAGGATGTCGCCACCAGCAACTACGCGCATTTGCACGCCGTCGCCGACGGCACCTCCCTCGCCGTCCTCTGCGTGCTCGACAATCTGAACAAGGGCGCCGCCGGCGGCGGCATGCAATGGATGAATCGCCTGCTCGGCTTCGAGGAAACCTGCGGCCTCACCGCCGCGGCGCCGGGCTGGACCTAAACGATCGCTGGAATGAAGCCATGAATACACGCATTCGACCCGATGTCACCGCAACGTCCGCCACGGCCGGTCCGGGCACGGCCGCCGGGACCGCGATGAAAAGCCATCTGGCCCAGGTCTTCGCGCAATTCCCGATCGAGGTCGCGCACGGCGAGGGTGTGTGGCTGCACACGCGCGACGGTCGCAAGATTCTCGATTTCTACGGCGGACACGCCGTCGCCGGCTTGGGTTACGGCCACCCGCGCTGGGTAGCGGCGCTCGAGCGCCAGGCGCGGCAGATGAGCTTTCAGACCAATGCGCTGCCGCTCGCGGTACGCGCGCGCGCCGCTGCGCGACTGGTGAAGTTCGCAAATCTCGGCCTCGATACGGTCTTCTTCATCAATTCAGGTGCGGAGGCCAACGAGAACGCGCTCAAGCTCGCGTTCAAGATCACCGGACGCAGCAACGCCGTCGCGCTGGAGCACGGTTGGCACGGCAGGACCGCGGCGGCGGCCGCGGTGACCTGGGGCGCGCTCGAGAAGTGGTATGGATTTCCGCGCCGGCCGTTCGACGTGACTTTCGCGCCCCGCAACGATCCCGCGGCGCTCGAGCAGCACATCGACCGGCACACCGCCGTGGTCATCGTCGAGCCCGTGCAGGGGCTGGGCGGCGCCTACGATGTCGGCAAGCCGATGCTCAAGGCGCTGCGCGAGCGCTGCGACAAGGTGGGGGCTTTATTGGTGTTCGACGAGGTGCAATGCGGCGTGGGACGCACCGGCGCACCGTTCGCCGCGAACTATCACGGCGTGACGCCCGACATGCTCACCTGCGCAAAGGCGCTCGGCAACGGCTTCCCGGTGTCCGCGCTGATGCTGTCGCCGGCCGTCGCGGCGCAGATCAAATACGACGATATGGGCACGACCTTCGGCGGCGGGCCGATGGCATGCGCCGCGGTCGAGGCCGTGATCGAAGCCATGGAGGCGGAGTCGCTGCTCGCGAACGTGCGCCAGGTGTCGGCCTACATTCGCGCGCATTGCGTAATCGGACCCGTGACCGGCGTGCAGGGGGCCGGGTTCCTATTCGGACTCAAGACCTCGCGGCCCGCCAAAGAGGTGCAAACGGCGCTGCTCGAGCGCGGCATCCTCGCGGGCACGAGCGCGGACCCCAACGTCCTGCGACTCCTTCCCGCCTACATTTTGAACGAGGGGCACGTCGACATCCTGTGCGACGCCCTGTCGAAGATCCCCGCGTGAAACGTTTCTTGGACCTCGCCGATTTCGATCGCGCCGAAATCCTCGATCTGCTCGCGCTCGCACAGTCCCTGGCGGAACACCCGCCGGGGCCGGTGCTCGCGGGCAAGGTGCTCGGCCTCGTGTTCTTGAATCCCTCGCTGCGCACGCTCGCCTCGTTCCAGACGGCCATGGGCCGGCTCGGCGGCACCACGTTCGTGATCACGCCGGGCCAGGGAACTTGGCAGCTCGAGACACGGCCGAACACCGTCATGAACGGCACCGCGGCCGAGCACATCCGCGAAGGCATTCCGGTGCTCGCCTCGTATTGCGACGCACTCGGCGTGCGCGCCTTTGCAGAGGGCAAGAACCTTCGCGAGGATCTCGACGAGCGCGTGTTCCGCGCGATCGATGCGCTCTGCGAAGCGCCGCTGATCAACCTCGAATCTGCGATGAACCATCCGTGCCAGGCACTCGCCGATTGGCGCACGCTCGACGAGCTCGAGGTGCCTCAGCGTGGAAAATTCGTCCTCTCCTGGAGCTACCACCCGCGCGCCCTTCCCCTCGCGGTCCCCTCGGCCATCGTGCACATGGCGGCGATGCGCGGCATGGAAGTGGTGGTGGCTCGTCCCGAGGGCTTCGCATTGCCGGGCGCCGTCATGGACAAGGCACTCGCCGCCGCGCGCGCCGCCGGCGGCTCGGTCACCGAGACCGCCGATCGCGGCGCCGCGCTCAAGGGCGCGCACGTCGTTTACGCCAAGGAGTGGGGCAGCACGGCGCATTACGGCGACACGGAGGCCGATGCACGCGCGCGGGCCGGTCTTTCCGACTGGTGCGTGCGCGAGGATTGGTTCGCCGCCGCGGCGCCGCGCGCCAAACTCATGCATTGCCTGCCCGTGAGGCGCAACGTGTCGGTCGCGGACGAAGTGCTCGACGGCCCGCGCAGCGCCGTGCTGCGCGAGGCGCTGAATCGATTGACGGTGCAGACGGCGGTGCTCTACCGCATGCTTGCGCGTTCCCTTTGAGCCCATAAAGCAGCGGAGTACTTTCGATGATGCTGAACCGTCCCGATCCTTCGATCGCCGTGCGCGCGCTGAAAAGCGCGGCGCCCTACATCCGCATGTACAAGAACAAGGTGTTCGTCATCAAGGCCGGCGGCGCGGTGTTCGCCGACGATGCCTCGACGCGCGCCCTCATCGAGCAAGTCGCGATCCTGCACCAGGTCGGCATCAAGACCGTGCTGGTGCACGGCGGCGGCCCGCAGCTCGATCACGTGCAAGCCATGCTCGGGCTCGAGACGCGGATGGTGAGCGGCCGCCGGGTCACCGACCAGAAGTCCATCGACGTCACCGCGATGGTGCTGAACGGACTCATCAACACCCGCATCCTCGCGATTTGCCGCGCGCTCGACATCGAGGCCATCGGTCTGTCGGGCGTCGATGCCGGCCTCATCCGCGCGCATCGGCGCGGGCCGGTACCGGTCGCGTCCGGCTCGCAGGAGACGGTCGACTACGGCTTTGTCGGCGACATCGACTCGGTCAACGGCGCGGTGATCGAGACGTTGCTGCAGAACGGCTTGATGCCGGTCGTGAGCCCCTTGAGCGCGGACTCGAGCGGCACGTTGCTCAACATCAATGCCGACACCGTAGCCGCGGCAATCGGCGGCGCCCTGTCGGCGGAGAAGCTGGTGCTGTGTACCGGCGCGCCGGGCATTCTCGAGCGCTCCACCGATACGAGCTCGCTCATCTCCTACACGGACATCAAGGGCCTCGCACGCCTGCGTGATGCGGGCAGCCTCACGGACGGCATGCTGCCGAAGGCCGCGGCGATCGAGGCCGCGATTCGCGGCGGTGTGCGCCGCGTGCACGTGATCACCTACAAATCGCCCGACAGCCTGCTGGCCGAGATCTTCACCAACGAAGGCACCGGGAACCCTGGTCGTGCCGGACTTGACCGCGCTGAGTCCCGCCGAGCAACAGAGTCCGACCGCCGCATGAGCCGGCTGTGGGACAAAGGAGCGCCGCTCGATGCACGCGTGCTCGCCTACACCGCCGGCGAGGATCATCTCCTCGACGAGCGCCTCGTGCGCTACGACATCGCGGCCTCGATCGCGCACGCCGACATGCTCGCCGGATCGGACCTTTTGTCGCGCGACGATCACGCGGCGATCCGGGACGGCCTTGCAAGCCATCGGCGAGGAGCACGCGCAGGGCCGCTGGCGCCTCTCGCTTGCCGAGGAAGACTGCTCAAACCGCCATCGAGAACCGGCTGACGGAGCGTATCGGTGCAGCCGGCGGGCGGCTGCATGCGGGCCGCTCGCGCAACGATCAGGTGCTCGCGGCGCTGCGCTTGTACGCGCGCGATGTGTCGCACGAGCTGCATGCCGCGGCGCTCGGCGTGGCCGAGGCGCTCGAGGCCCTCGCCGCCCGCGACGGCGGCGTGGCGCTGCCGGGTTATACGCATATGCAGCAGGCCATGCCGAGCAGCGTGGCGCTCTGGGCGCTCGGCTTCGCGGCCGAGATTCGCGACGACGCCGAGGGCCTGCGGCTCGCCGCGCGGCGCTCCGGCAAGAATCCGCTGGGCTCGGCCGCCGGCTACGGCACCCCGAACCTCGACATCGACCGGGAGGCGACGCGTTCGAGTCTCGGCTTCGCGGCGACGCACGAGCCGGTGACCGCCGTGCAGCTTTCCCGCGGCAAGGCCGAAGCGCATCTTTTGTTCGAGATCACGCTGCTCACGCAAGACATCGGCCGGCTCGCCGCGGACCTGTTGCTTTTCTATACCCAGGAGTTCGGTTTCGTCGCGCTGAGCGATGAGTTCACCACGGGCTCATCCATCATGCCGCAAAAGCGCAATCCCGACGTGTTCGAGCTGATGCGCGGACGCAGCGCCGTCGCCCAGGCGGCGCTCGTCGAAGTGCTCGGCATCACCCAGAAGCTCTCCTCCGGCTATCATCGCGATCTGCAGCTCATCAAGCCGCCGCTGTTCCGCGGCATCGACTCGTGCCGACAGACTCTCGCCATCTTGCCCGCGGCCCTCGCCGGCGTGCGCTTCCGGCCCGAGCGCATCCGCTTGGATCCGAGCGTTCACGCCGCCGGGGAGGCGAATGCGCTGGTCGCCGAACGCGACATCCCGTTTCGTGACGCGTACCGGCAGGTGGCGGCCAAACTGAAAGAACCGAAGTGAGCATCTGGCTGCATACGCCTTCGCTCGAGCAGCTCAATGCCGCCACCGCAGGCACGATGATGCGGCCGCTCGGCATCGTGTTCACCGAGGTGGGCGAGGATTTCCTCCGCGCGGCGATGCCGGTGGACGAACGCACCCGGCAGCCGTACGGGCTGCTGCACGGCGGCGCCTCGGTCACCCTCGCCGAGACCCTGGGCAGCACCGGCGCGAACCTGTGCGTCGACGCCGGGCGATTCTTTTGCGTGGGCCAAGAGATCAACGCCAATCATCTGCGCTCGGCAAAGAGCGGACGGGTGATCGGTACGGCCCGGCCCGTGCATATCGGCGGGCGCAGCCAGGTGTGGGGCATCGAGATCACGAACGAGGCGGGGGCGCTCATCTGCATTTCGCGCCTGACCATGGCCGTCGTCGAGCGGCCGCAGCCGGCGGGCGATTAGGCGTCCTCAAAGGGCGCTGTCCGGGAAAAGTCACTGGCAATTGCAAACCCGAGTGAGTATCGTTCGGGGCCATGAAAAACACCACCCATCGCATGCTCCGCCGCGCCTCTGCGGGCGCCGTCCTGGTCTCGTTCGCGCCGCTGGTCCTCGCGCAGAACACCTCCTCTCCGCCGCCCTCGGCCGCGCCACAGGCGCAGGGCGCCCCGACGCCACCGCCCGCTCCGGCACTCACCGGTGATCAGGCGAGCTATCTGTTCGGCCTCACCTTGGGGGAGCAGCTGCACGGCATCGGCATCTCCGACGTGCAGACTCGATGCGGTGTCGCGCGGCGTCAAGGACGCGATGGCGGGCAAGAAATCCACCGCCGCAGAGCGGCAACAGCTGAACGAATATGCCCGCACTGCGGTGCTCGCCTCGGCGGCGCGCAACAAGGCCGCGGCCACGGAGTTCCTCGCCAAGAACGGCAAGGAGAAGGGCGTGCAGACCACCGCCTCGGGACTGGAGTACAAAGTCATCAAGGCGGGCGACAGCAAGGCGCCGCTCATCACCGCGACCGACGAAGTGACCGTCAACTACCGCGGCAAGCTGATCGACGGCACCGAGTTCGACAGCTCCTACTCACGCAACCAGCCCGCCACCTTTCCGGCCAACGGCGTGATCAAGGGCTGGCAGGAAGCGCTGGTCATGATGCGGCCGGGCGACCACTGGGAGCTGTACATCCCGCCCGAACTCGCCTACGGACCGGCACCGCGGCCCAACATTCCGGCGAATTCGGCTTTGATCTTCGACGTCGAAGTGCTGAGCGCGAAGCCCAAGCCCGCCGGCGCGGCGCAGGCGCCCGGTGCACCTGGAAACTTCACGCCGAGGTCATCGACGGCGCAGCCGCAGTAACGGCTCGCGCCCTCAGCGCGCCAAGTCGAGCGCGTTGGTGAGATCGCCGAGCGGCGGCTCGCCGTGCTCGGCGATTGCGCGGTCGCGGCGGACGATACCGGGCAAGCTCTCGAGCTCGAAGCGCCGAATGATCAGGCGCAGCACCGAGGCGGTGTCGTAGGGGGTGTGATCCACCGTCGCGTGCTTGGCGAGCGGCGAAATCACGATCGCGGGAATGCGTGCCCCGGGCCCCAACAAATCGCCGCGCGGCGGGGCGACCTGATCCCACGCGCCGCCGAACTCATCGTAGGTGATGACGATCACCATGCCGCTCCACTGCGGACTCGCGCGCAGCTTCGCGACGAGGTCCGCGATGTGCGCATCGCCGTCCGCAATCGAGGCGTAACCCGCGTGCTGATTGAGGTTGCCCTGCGGCTTGTAGAAGGCCACGGCGGGCAAGCGGCCCGCGGCGGCGTCGGCGATCAGCGCGTCGTAATCCTTGAGATGAGCCGCGCGCGCGGCGGCACCCGTCCCGGGTCGAACTTCGCGTAATAGTTGAACGGCTGATGATGCGGCTGAAAATCCGGGCTGCCGGCCGGAGTCTCCGGCGCGTAAATCGCGCGCCGCACCTTGTCCGGCGGCTGCCGGCCGTCGGCGAGCGCCGCATTCCAGGCGCCCGCGTACCAGGCCCACGGTACGTGCTTCGCGTCGAGCCGGTCGCCGATGGTCGGCGGCGCTCTGCGCCGGCAACGTCGTCGCGTTGGAGGGATCGGCATAGAGGTCGTTCGCATCAGCGGCGGCGGGCGGATTGCCGCTCGGCTGATAGGGCGGCTGCATGGTGTTGACGGCGTAGAACTTGCCGTCGCCGAAATAATTCGCGGGCGTGATATTGCCGCTCGCGGCGAACACGGGGTCCATCCAGAGCCGAGGCGCGGCGACTTCGGCGGCGGTCTTGAGCCGCGGCAGAGTAGTGACCCGCCGCATCCTTCTCGAGGATCGCGATCGAGGGATGCGCAGGCGCCGTGTCGGCGGACGGATACTCCGGCGCGCACGCGCAAATGAGGTACTGGTGATTGAGGAACGATCCGCCGAACGCGCCCTGGAAGAAATGATCGGCGAGGACGTACTCGCGGGCGAGCGCATAAAGCGCCGAGCCGCTCGTATCCCAATAGCCCATCGCCAGGCCGCCCGCATCGCTCCAGGCGGCGTAGCCGTCGTTCTTGCCGCCGTCGATCTGCATCTGATGCTCGAAGAAGCGGTGCACCAGATCGCGCGTGACCGCCGCGGTGCGTGAGCGTGACTCCGGACTGCGCCGTGAACGCGTGCTCGATGGAGAAAGGCGCGTTTGGCAGGCCCATGCTCTGCGCTTGCGTCACCACGGGCTGATAGCCCGTGGCCGTCACGCCGCGCCAGGTCGGCGGCAGGACCGGCAGCACGCGTGCCGTCGCGGTCGCGCTGCGGGACATAGGCGGGACGCGGATGTCCGTCGCGATCGAGCACCTCGCCGAGTCCCACGGCTCCGGGGAAATTGCCGTAGAGATTGTCGAAGGCGCGGTTCTCGGCATAGATCACGACGATGGTCGAGACCTTGGCGCGCAAAGCTCGCGTGGTCGCATCACCCTCCCCCGCGGAGGCGGCGCGTACCGCGGGCGCGGGGCCGTGCGTCGAGCACGCGCACGCGAGCGCACCGGCGCAAAGCGCACTCGCACGCAGCAAGCTTACAGGAGCGTCGAAGAGCGGCGGTGATCACCGCGCCAGTATAGCTCCGGCGCGGTGCATCGGCTCGATGATCGTCAGAACTGTCCAGGTGGCGTTGACCGTGACCGCGGAGGGGTTGCCGTACTGCGGAGTGGATGCGCTCGTACTCGGCACGAAAGCCGAAATCCTGCCAGTGCGTTCCAACGCCCGCGCCCCAGGCAAACTTCGTGTTCCACTGATCGATGCGATAGGCCACCGGCGCGGGGCAGGCCGTATAGGGCGGCGGACAGTAGCCGCCGCTCGTGTACTGGTAGGTGGTGAGATCGCGTCTGCAGCCGGGCGACGCCCGCCTTGCCGTACACATCGAGGAACGGCACGGGCATCGGCAGATAACCGACGCGCGTACAGCACCGCTGCCTTGGGATGCGAGGTCGAGTTCGCGTAGTAGTCGCCGAAGCCGTAATAGCCGCTGTCGCCGTGACCGCTGCCGAAATCGATCCACTCGGCCTCCGCGCCGACGAAGGGAATCGGCCGAATGCCGACGATCGCCTTCCAGGCCACATCGTCGTCGTGGTAGCCGCCGTAATAGCCATAGTTGTAGTCATAGCTGCTGCCGACGTTCGAGGCGCCGACGCCGGCGCCGACGTAGACGCCGAGAGGGTTGTCGGCGAGGGCTGCGGTGGAGGCGCAGACCGCAGCCCACGGCGAGCAAGGCACACCAAGATGACGAACGATTCATCGACGATCTCCGTTCTGATTCCTGCACTCTCGGACAGGCAGGCCGTCGGAGAAGTTCCAAGGCGCAGGCGCACGCGCGCGGCGGGGTATAATTGGCGTTATGACAATCCTGCGCGTTTTGCTCCTGCTTGCCCTCGCGGCCGTCGCTGCGGCGTGCGGTCAGAAGGGCCCACTGGTGCTGCCCGATGCGCAGCATCCGCGCAAGAAGGTGAAGCTCCCCGCCGCGCCGAAACCGCCCGCGGCGATTCCGGCGACGCCTGATGCGCCCGCAACGCCCGACGCCCCGGGTTCCGCTCCCGCTCCCGAAACGAATTCGACGCCGAGTCCCGGCTCGCAGCCTTAGAGATCCGCGCCCTTCCATGACTGCGCGCAAATTGCTCCTGGTGGACGGCTCGTCGTACTTGTACCGCGCCTTCCACGCGTTGCCGCCGCTGTCGAGCTCGCGCGGCGAGCCGACCGGCGCGGTGCTCGGCGTGCTCAACATGCTGAACAAGCTGATCAAGGAGGAGTCGCCGGACCGCGTCGCGGTGGTGTTCGACGCTCCCGGCCGCACGTTCCGCGACGACTTGTTCGATCAGTACAAGGCGCATCGCGTGCCCATGCCCGACGATCTGCGCTCGCAGCTCGCGCCGCTGCTCGATGCCGTGAGCGCCTCGGGGCTGCCGCTGCTGCGCATCGAGGGCGTGGAGGCGGACGATGTCATCGGCACGCTCGCGCTGCGCGGCGCCGAAAGCGAGTTCGACGTGCTCATCTCGACCGGCGACAAGGACATGGCGCAGCTCGTCGGGCCGCGCATCACTCTGGTCAACACCATGAGCAATACCCGGCTCGATCGCGCCGGCGTGAAGACGAAGTTCGACGTCTATCCCGAGCAGATCGTCGACTATCTCGCGCTGGTGGGCGACAGCTCCGACAATATTCCCGGAGTCACCGGCGTCGGGCCGAAGACCGCGGCGAAGTGGCTCAATCAGTACCAGAAGCTGGATGCGCTCATCGCGCACGCCGCGGACATCACCGGCAAGGTCGGCGAGAACCTGCGCAACGAGCTCCCCGCGCTCGAGCTGTCGCGCAAGCTCGCGACGCTCGACACGCGCCTCACGCTCGACATGACCCCGGAAGACTTGGTGCCCGGCGTGCCCGACCATGCGCGCTTGCGCGAGCTCTACACCCGCCTCGAGCTGCGAGCGCTCCTCAAGTCGCTGGAGTCCACGCTCCCCTCTGCCGAGGCGGCGCGGGTCGCCGTCGTCGAAACCGATGTCTCGGCCGCCGCGGTCGATGTCACCGGCGCCTCCGGCACGGCGTTCTCCTCGCTCGCGCCGCCGCAGCCGCGCAATTACGCGAAAATCCTGACGCGCGACGCGCTCGACGCTTGGATCGAGCGGCTCGCCGCGGCGCCTCTCGTCTGCTTCGGCACGGAGACCGACCGCCCCGATGTCATTCGCGGCCGCCTGATCGGCCTCTCGTTTGCAATTGCGCCGGGCGAGGCGGCCTACGTGCCGCTCGGGCACGACTACCCGGGGGCGCCCGAGCAGCTCGATCGGGACCGCACGCTGCAGGCGTTGAAGCCGTTGCTCGAGAACGAAGCGCTGCCCAAGCTCGGGCATCAGCTCAAGCTCGATGCGCACATTCTCGCAGCCCACGGCATCGCGCTGCGCGGACAACGCTACGATTCCATGCTCGAGTCCTATGTGCTCGACAGCGTCGCGACCGGCCACGATATGGACTCGATCGCGGAGAAATATCTGCGGCTGAAGACCGTGCGTCTCGAGGACATCGCCGGCAAGGGCGCGAAGCAGCTGCCCTTGAGCCAGGTCGACGTCGACCGCGCCGCCGAGTACGGCGCGCAGCATGCCGACGTGACGCTGCGCCTGCATCAGGCGATCTGGCCGCAGCTCGAGGCGGTGCCGACGCTCAAGAATTTGTACGAGACCATCGAGCAGCCGCTCGCGCCGGTGCTGTATCGCATGGAGCACGCCGGAGTGCTCGTCGACCGGGCGCTGCTCAAGGCACAGAGCACGGAGCTCGCGGCGCGCATGCTCGAGCTGCAAGCGCAGGCGCACGCGGCAGCCGGCGGCGTGTTCAATCTCGACTCGCCCAAGCAGCTGCAGGAAATGCTGTTCGGCAAGCTCGGGCTGCCGGTGGTTCGCAAGACGCCCGACCGGCCAGCCTTCGACCGCGGAGGACGTGCTCGAGGAGCTCGCCATTTCGTATGAGCTGCCGCGAATGATTCTCGAATACCGCGGCGTCACCAAGCTCAAATCGACTTATACCGACAAGCTTCCGGGACAGATCGACGAGGTCACCGGGCGCATTCATACGACCTATCAGCAAGGGGTCGCCGCCACCGGCCGGCTGTCCTCATCGGATCCCAACCTGCAGAACATCCCGATCCGCACGGCGGAAGGCCGGCGCATACGTCAGGCGTTCGTCGCGGCGCCGGGCTACCGGCTGGTCGCCGCGGATTATTCGCAAATCGAGCTGCGCATCATGGCGCATCTGTCCGGCGATCCGAGCGCTGGTCGCGGCCTTCACGGAAGATCGCGACGTGCATCAGGCCACGGCCGCAGAGGTTCTCGGCGTGCCGCTCGCGGAGGTGACCGCGGATCAGCGACGTTCGGCGAAGGCGGTCAACTTCGGCTTGATCTACGGCATGTCCGCCTTTGGCCTTGCGCGCCAGCTCGGCATCGGTCGCGGCGAGGCACAGCGCTACGTGGACCGATACTTCGAGCGCTATCCGGGCGTGCGCCGCTACATGGAGGAGACGCGCAACCAGGCGCGCGAGCTCGGCTATGTCGAGACGGTGTACGGGCGGCGGCTCTATCTGCCCGACATCCGCTCGCGAAACGCCGCCTTGCGGCAGTACGCCGAGCGCAGCGCCATCAACGCCCCCATGCAGGGAACCGCCGCCGACATCATCAAGCGCGCGATGATCACGGTGGACTCATGGCTCGAGCAGACGCACACGGCCGCGCGACTCATCATGCAGGTGCACGACGAGCTCGTGCTCGAAGTGGCGGAGGATGCGGTGCAGACCGCCGTCGGCGCGCTGCGTCAACATATGATGCAAGCTGCCGAACTGACGGTGCCGCTGAAGGTCGATGTAGGCATAGGCCTTAATTGGGACGAGGCGCACTGACACCCCGGTGCACTGCACCCGCCCGGCACCCGAGCGGAGCAATACAAGGGGACGAAAGACTCATTGCTAAGAAATGACGGGCAGTGTGTAGTAAGTATGGGTTTTCAAAGCGTTTTACTCCGGCCGGTGTATCCACGGCCCGGGTGGGACGCGGCGGTGATTTCAACTGAAACATTTCCCCGATGCGGGGCTGGAACTTTCATAGGGCACCCCCATCTAATCCCTTGAGCGTTAAACACGCTCCCCGCTCTTCTCCCTGAGCGGGCAGACCCGGTTTGTCATCCCCATGCCGGGTTGGTCTGCCTCGGTGGCTGCGAAAGCACCACCGGGGCCTTTTTTTATCCACCCTCGTTTGATCGCCGAAAATTCCGCCTCAGCTGTTTGCGGATTCGTCCTCGCCGAGCCAGCGCTGCATCACTCCCCGCGCGGCATCGAGACCCGTGCGTTCATACGCGGAAAACAATTGCGCGGTAACCGCGGTGTCGCTGCACGCCGCTTGAGTCTCTTTGAGCACGCGCTGCGCGTCGCGGCGATTCAGCTTGTCGGATTTCGTGAGCAAGATGTGCGAATGCCGGCCGCGCGCGAGCATCCATTCGAGCATGACGGTGTCCTGAGCGCCGAGCCCGCGGCGGCTGTCGACGATCAGCACGAGACCGACCAGTGACTCGCGCACGTTGAAGTAATGCTCCATGAGCTCGAGCCAGTGCGCGCGCACCCGCTCCGGTACTTTCGCGAAACCGTAACCCGGCAGGTCGACGAGACGGCGCTCGTGACCGAGCTCGAAAAAATTGATCAGCTGCGTCCTGCCGGGCGTTCGGCTCACGCGCGCGAGCGCATTGCGTTCCGTGATGGCGTTGATGGCGCTCGACTTGCCCGCGTTCGAGCGACCCGCAAAGGCAATCTCGCGCCCACTGTCGGGCGCGAGCTGGTGCGGCTCGGCCGCGCTCGTCAGGAACGTCACATTGGGATAGAACGCCATGGATCGCTTGGAGGCTAAATCTCGAGCGTAGTGTACAATTTGCGGCTGGGAGCAGTTCGGAAGATGGGGTCACAGGGTATATGAATCGGTTTTCGGTCTTTGCGGCGGCGATCTCCGGCATGATCGTGAGCGGGGCAGCGCTGCCCGCAGGCGAGGTTCACCCGGGGGATGCACAAGCGGGCGCAAGCAAGGCGACGGTGTGTCAGGCCTGTCACGGCGCGAACGGCAACAGTGCGAATGGCCAATGGCCGAGCCTGGCAGGCATCGGAGCCGGCTACATCGTCGAGCAGCTCCAGAATTTCAAGGACGGCAAGCGCAACAACCCCATCATGATGCCGCTCGCCAGCGCTTTGAGCCCACAGGACATGGCGGACTTGGGGGCTTACTTCGACACGCTGGTAAACACCGGTCTCGAGGCCGATCCCAGTTACTGGCAGGCCGGCCAGAAGCTTTACCGCGGTGGCGACAAAGATCGGGGCGTTCCGGCCTGCGAGGCGTGCCACGGTCCTACCGGTGCCGGCAACGAACCCGCGAAATTCCCGGCCCTGCGCGGCCAGCACTCGGAATACGTGGTGAAGCAGCTGAACGACTACGCCTCGGGCGCGCGCCCGGCGGGGCCCGGCGGCATCATGCCGGTCATTGCAAAGCGATTGTCGCCGGAAGACATCCGTAACGTCGCCTCGTACGTGCAGGGACTGCGCTGACGATGCGCGTTCCGCGCCCGGTCGTTTTCCTTTCGCTGACCCTCCTCCTCGCCGCCTGCGGCAAGCATCAATCGACGAGCGAGCGCATCGGCGGAGTGTCTAAGGCGCGGCCGCCGGCCACCGGGTCCCCGGCCGGAGCGTCCGCCGTGCCCGCCAATCCCTCGGCGGCACCGAGTACCGCTGCAAATTCCAAAACGCTGCGCCCGAATCAGGACGGGTCGGAGACGATGGAGGAGAGCGCGGGAGATAACGGCACGCACAACGCCCTGCTTGCGGCGGTTGCCTCGACGATCGCCGCGGCCACACCGACGGCCGCCGCGCAGCCGGTCGGGCCCACGCTGTGGCAACCGGGCGTGAACTACACACTCATCGTGCCCGCGCAGCCCACCCAGGTGGCGGCGGGTCAGATCGAGGTGCTGGAGTTTTTCTGGTATGCCTGCCCGCATTGCTACGACCTCGACGGCCTGGTCGAGGCATGGCGGAAGACCAAACCCGCGTATGTCACCTTCAGGCGCGTGCCGGTCACCTGGAGCCCGGGGCATCGCGAACTCGCACGCCTGTTCTATACGCTCCAAGCCCTGGGCAAGCTCGATCAGTTGCACGGCGAGGTGTTCAAGGAGATTCACGTGGCCGGCAACCCGCTCGTTGCCGAGGACGGCGACGAGGCCGCCACCGAGCGCATTCAGATGGCGTTCGCGAAAAAGGAAGGCATCTCGGAGGATGCGTTCCAGAAGGCCTATCACTCCTTCGCCGTGGACGCGGACGTGCAGAAGGCCGATTCGCTGGTACAGCGCTACCGGATCGACGGCGTGCCCACGTTCGTGGTCAACGGCAAGTACCTCACCGACGCGCGCTTGGCCGGCAGCCACGAGCGCCTGATGTCGCTGGTCGGCGACTTGGTCGCGCTCGAGCACAAGCACTAGTTCCGTCTCGCATGAGCAATACGTCCGCCGCAATCCTCAAGTACGCGGGCGGATGTCATTGTGGGCGTGTGCGATTCGAGGTCGAGGCACCCGCACAGATCGAGGTCGCGCAGTGCAACTGCTCGATTTGCGCGAAGGTGGGTTATCTACATTTGATCGTACCGGCCGACCGCTTTCGACTGCTCGCCGGGCGCGACGATCTCACCACGTACACATTCAACACTGGGATCGCGCAGCATTACTTCTGCAAGCACTGCGGGGTGAAGTCCTTCTACATTCCCCGCTCGCACCCGGACGGCGTGAGTGTCAACGCGCGCTGTCTGCAAGACGTCGACGTTGAATCGATCACCGTGTTTCCGTTCGACGGCCGCAACTGGGACGCTGCTCGCGCCGCCTGGCAAGAGACCTGAACGGAACATCTAACACGCGGCGGATTTCGCCGCGTATCGGCGCCGCACCGCAGCGGCTGCTGTCGGCTTCGCACAACAAACAAACATAATCAAGCGTTGCGCGCACCTTATGTTCAACCGGGTGCGGCTTTAACTTTGAGAATGTGACGCGGATCTCGCGGGCCTCGCGCAGATTTGGGTGATGCTGATCGCGTACGATCCGAACTCCCAAGTAGTATGCCTACATGTCTTACTCCGTTGCACATGGAGACACGCCGAAGAGCGTCGTGACAGCGCTGCGTAACGCAATGAGCGAGCGCTGTCTGCTCAGCGTGGCGGTCCTCGCGCTGATGCGCGCGGGGGTTGCTTGTGCTGCGGATCCTGCGGCTCAAGCGCAGCTCGAGCAAAACCACGAAGCGCGCACTTCCATCAAGACGACGGCGCTTCCCGAATTCACCAAACACTACACGCTGTCGGATCCGCTGCTCAGCGCGCCGAGTGAATATCGGCTATCTGCGATGCCGGAAACGAAATCCTATTCCGCGACGGAGTTTCGGCCGCGGGGACACTCGATCTTCGACGCCGATCCGCGACTGAGCGCCCCCGGGGGCAATCTCGGTATCAACAAAGATCTGCTCCAACGTTTGAACGAGTACCGGACTCGTGATCGTCTGCGCGTGCTCACGTTGTGGGATACCGGCGCGAGCAACATTTCCATCCAGACCGATCACAAGGGCGATCCCTCGCTCCAGTGGACCAGCCGCTTGTTCAACAAGGGCGGCGCCACGCAAGGACTGCTCGATCGATTGTTCCCGGTCTCGGTATTCGGCGGCGCGACGCACATCACTCGTTCCCCCACCTCGCAGCCCTCGCGAGTCTCGGGTGCCTTGAGCTCGCTGCGATTCGGCAGCTCGCCGCCGCCCTGAGAGACATTGCTCGCCGCATCGGCGGGCTTAGGCTTTGATCCCGAATCGCGCCGCGTTTCTCGCCCGCGCGCGCTCCGCCTCCACCTCACGGTCGCGGGGCTCTGCCGTCGTGATCAGGGCGTCGATGAGCGTTCGCGCTGAAGCGGCCACTTGATCGACCGCCTGATCGAAAGCGGCGCGGTTGGCTTTTGATGGACTCGTAAATCCGCTCAGTTTCCTGACGAATTGCAACGACGCATCGCGGATCTCCTGCTCCGTCGCGGGCGGCGTGAAATTGAAGAGCGTCTTGATATTCCTGCACACGGGCGTTACCTCCTACCACATCAAACACGCGTTTTTCAGCGCGACAGGCGTTCGCGCGCAACGCTGAACACGGTCATGATGGGCCACCTCGTGCCGATCTACCACCCGCGCTCATGGTGCACTCGCGGAGATCACACGGCGAAACGCGGCGACAATCGCCGGCTGCGGCAGCCGGATTTTTGGCACCGATTGATAGTCCTGCCACCCTCCGCCAAGGCTCTTATAAAGTTGCACAAACTGTTCCCCTTGGCTCACCTGTGCATCCGCGTATTGTTCCTGCAGATCATAAAATTGCCGCTCTGCATCAACTACGTTCAAAAAGTCCGTGAGGCCACGATTATAGCGGGCCGTCGCGAGATCAACCGCGCGTTGGCCTGCCGTCATCGCGACATTAAGTTTCGCCATGCGCAACTCTTGTGCCTCATAAGCATCGAGCGACGAGTCGACCTGTTGAACAGCGTATAAAATCGTCTTTCGATAATGGGCGAGGCTCGCCTTTGCCGCAAAATCGGCCACCTCGATTTGCGCGTCCAACGCGCCGAAATCGAGCAGCGGCCAAATGGCACCCGGTCCGAAGGACCAGATGTGCTTGCTCACATTCGGTAGCGTTCCCCAGCCCTGGCTCTGGCTGCCGATTGAGGCGCTCACGGTCACGTCTGGAAACAAGTTGGCGGTTGCCACGCCGATGCGCGCAGTGGCCGCCGCCAATTCGCGTTCCGCCTGTTGGATGTCCGGTCGGCGTTTCAGCAAATCGAGCGGTACGCCCGGCGCCGCCGCCGGCCGGCATGGTGGGGATCAGGTCAGGCTTGGACAGCTCCGCAACCATGTTCTCCGGATACTCGCCGACGAGGACCGCGAGGGCGTACTGCGCCGCCTTGACCTCGGCCTCCACCGGCGCGATTTGTCCCTCTAACGTGGCAAGCTCCCGGGTGGCGAGCGCTACATCGAGCTCATTGGTAATTCCGCGCTCATATCGGATGTTCACGATGCGCAACGACTCCCGTAGCACGTCACTCGCCTGATGCAATATACCGGCGCGGATCTGGAAGCCGCGCAGATCGACATAGGCGCGCACGACGTCGCCGATCACGGCCGTCAAGACGTCGTAACGGGCCGCGCGCGCCGCATCGGTCTCGGCGCGCACGGCCTGAAACTCACGGCGGAATTTTCCAAACAGGTCAATCTCCCACACGGCATCAAAGCCGACGATGGTGTTGATCTGCTGCAGCCCTGCGCCATCGTCGGCGGAACGCAAAACCTGCGCCGCACGCCCCTTCGTCAAGTCGCTGCCGGTGCCACGGCCGGCCGCACCGCTCGCGTCCACTTCTGGCAGCGCATGGCCCACCACCACCGCTTCGTAGGAGCGGGCCTGCTGCAAGCGGTCGAGCGCGATCTCGACGTCGAGATTGGACTTCACCGCGCGGTCCACCAAGGAATTCAACTCTGCGTCGTTCAGCGAGCGCCACCAGGTCGACAACTCCACCGGCGCCGCGCTTGCTGCATGCGACGCGCTGGCGTTCAGCGGGCTCACTTGCGCCGTGAATTGCGGAGGTGCATCGGGCTTAGGAGTGCGGTAGGTAGGACCCGCCGCGCAGGCGGACAGGGCGACGATGGACCCGAGGAGAATCGAGAGGCGGCGATTCATGAAGAGCCTTGGCTCAACGCTTGGCGCCTAGCGGCTGCTCGACCGCCTGCGGCTCGGTGACGGCAACCGTCTGCCCCGCGGCGATCTGGCTGCTGATGTTGAGGACCAACCGATCGCCGGGCTTCACGCCGGAAGCCAGTTCCACCAGACTTCCGTTGTCGCGCGCGATGGTGACCGTCTCGAATTGGATTTTCCCGTCATCGCCCACATGCGCTACTTGGGTTCCGGTCGAACGAAAAATCAACGCCGCGGCCGGCACTTCCACCAATCCTCGAGGCGGAAGGTCAAAGGCCACATTGACGTACATTCCGGGGACGAGCTTATGGGTCTCATTCGGCATATCGACCTCGACCCGCATCGTGCGCGCCTGAGGGTTGATCGATTGCGCGGACCTTGCAATTTTCCCCGAAAAGACCCCGCCTACCGTGCCGGCGGCATGAATTTCGGCGGGCACGCCGCTGTTCATCAGTTCCCCTGCCGCGCTTTGTGGAACGTCAACGAAAATTCGCAGTGGATCCGTTTGCGCCATCCGATACATCGGGGTCGTGGTCGAGCCGCTGCCGGCGGTCACCAAATTGCCGACATCGATCTTACGCTCCGTGATCGTGCCATCGAACGGCGCCTTCACCTGCTTGAACTCCGCCAACGCCGCATACTGGTCGACCTTGGATTTGTCGAGGCTGACCTGCGCATTGGCCGCATGCAGGCGCGCCTCTGAGGATTCGAAGTCCGCCTTCTTCGACGCACGCTCCTGTTCCGATACGACCCCCTTGGGGGAATCGCGCCATCGCTCGTTGGTGGTCTTGCTGAATTCGGCCTCGGCCTTGCGCGCACTCAGCTGGGCTTGCGATGCCTTTAGCTGAGCGCGCGCCGCTGCGAGTTCTGCGTCGAGTTCCGGGGTCTCGATAATCGCAAGCGTTTGCCCCTTTTTGACGTGATCACCAATATCCACCAGCCATTTCGACACATAACCGTTCACGCGCGCGTAGATCGTGGATTCATACCAAGCCGCGGTCTCCCCCGGCAGCACCAGGTCCTGACCGACGCTCGCCGGATGCGCGATGACGACATCGACCGGCGGCGGCGTTGCATAGGCGGTTTGGCCCGCACGGGCTACCGAGCGCGCATGCATGAGGCGAGCAACCGTGACAACGACACAGCAGAGCGCGAGCACGATCGCACCGATGACGACGGCGCGTTTGGTGCGCCGGCCGGTTTGCGGGGAAAAGCCCGTTGAGACCTCCTCAGCTTGCGCGCGGCCTTCGTCGCGCGAGACTTGGTCCGGATATTCACCGTGTCCGGAGTGGTGACTTGAGGAGGAAATCTCGTGATCCTTCGGGTCATGCGGTTGCATGGACACCACCTTCAGCGTGTGCGGCGACGGGACTCGGCTGACGGCGCAGCAGCCGGTACATGAGGGGGACGAAGATCAACGTGGCCAGCGTGGCGAACAGCAGCCCGCCGATGACCGCTCTCCCCAGGGGCGCGTTTTGCTCACCGCCCTCGCCAATGCCCAACGCCATCGGAACCATGCCCAATATCATCGCCGCCGCCGTCATGAGTACGGGGCGCAAGCGCGTGTATCCGGCGGAGATCGCCGCATGCAAGGGATCGTCGCCCGCCGCCATGCGCTGATTGGCGAAGCTCACCACCAAGATGCTGTTGGCGGTGGTAAGCCCAATACACATGAGCGTGCCCATGAGCGCGGGCACACTCATTGGCGTCTGCGACAGAAACAGCATCCAGAGGACGCCGCTCAGGGCAAACGGCACGGCCATGAGAACGATCAGCGGATCAATCCAGCTCTGAAAGTTCATGACCAAGAACAGGTACACCAGAACGATAGCCAGCGCGATTCCGGTGAAAAGGCCCGCGTAGCTCTCCCGCATGGTTTCTACCTGGCCGCTCAAGGTTACCGTGAGCGCCTTGGCGGCATCCGGGCGATTCTCTTTGAGCACCTTGTCGATATCCGTGGCCGCCGAATACAGATCTCGACCTTGAACATCCGCATGCACGTCAAACACCGGTCGGATATTGAGCTGTGAGGTCACCAACGGCAGCGATTCGCGGCCGAAGGAGGCCAGATTCAACAAAAGCTGGCCCGACGCGGCGCCGGCACTCGATGTCACCGGGAGCGTTTGCAGGTCTTGGGAAGAATCGATGCGATAGGTGGGTACCTGTACCACCAGCGGATAGCTCACGCTGTTGCGGGGATCCACCCAGAAATTGGGCGCCGTCTGCGCACTCGAGTTGGTCGCCACCAACACGTTATTCGCCGCCTCCTGCTGCGTAACTCCTGTCTGGGTCGCCAAAGCACGATCCATATCGACCGTCAGCGCCGGAGCGTTGGGGACCTGAAAGACGTGCGAGTCGACCACTCCGGCTACTTGGGTCAGGGAACCGGCGATTTTGGAGGCGAGCGCGAACGCTTCATCCGGGTCCGGGCCGGAGATTCGGACATCGATGGGGGCGGGTTGTCCGAAGTTGAGAACCTGATCGACGATGTCGGCGGGCTGGAAAAAGAACTGCAACCCGGCAAAGCGCTTGGGCAGTTGTTGGCGCAACATGGCGGTGACTTTCGCCGTGGGTTCGTGCTTTGCGGTGAGCGATATCAGGATCTCCCCGTCCATCGGGCCCACGGTGGCCGAGTCACTCAGGGCAATATTGATGCCGCTATACGGCAACCCGATGTTATCGAGCATCACATCGATTTGATCGTTGCCGACGAGCGCCCTGATTTGCGTTTCAACCTCCGCGAAATACTGCTGCGTCTTCTCCAGGCGAGTCCCGGCGGGCGCCCGTACGTGCAGGCGCATCTGTCCCGCGTCGACCTGCGGGAAGAAATCGCGCCCCAGAAACGGAAACAATGCCGCCGAGACGATGATCAAGCCCACGAAGACGGCCACCGTGAGGCGTGGCTGCGAGAGCGTCCACGACACCGTCTCACGGTAACCCTCGCGAAACCTTTCGAAGCCACGCTCGAAGCCCGCTTGAAAGCGCACCAGCACGCCCTGCGAAGCTGCTTCTGTCGGCGGCTGGCCGGCCCCCGCTTCTTCTAGGAATTCCTGCACGGATCCGCGCATCAAAAAATTGAACAGCACCGGCACCATCGTGAAGGAGAGTGCGAGACTTGCGAGCAGCGACCCGATCACGGAGAGCGACAGCGGCGAGAAGAGATACTTTGCGGTGCCTTCGAGCAAGAACACCGGCACGAAAACAATGCAAATACACAGCGTCGAGAGGAAAGTCGGTACAGCGACTTCGCTCGCTCCAACGACGATCGATTGATGCAAGGGCTCACGCATGCCGACGTGGCGCTCGATGTTTTCGATCACGACCGTACCGTTATCGACGAGGATGCCGATTGCGAGTGCAAATCCGCCCAACGTCATGGTGTTGAGCGTCTGACCCGCGAGCTTGATGAAAAGCACGGCAGTTATGATGGAGAGCGGTATCGCCGCGAGAATGATGATCGACAGGCGCACGTTGCCGAGAAACATGATGATCACGAGCGCCGTGAGGCCGGCCGCCATGCCGGCACTCAGTAACACGGAATGCAGAGCGGCACGCACGAAGATCGATTGATCGAACAGCGCCTTGACCGATACCCCCGGCGGCAGGACTTTTGCGATCTCGTTTAGCGCGGATCGAACCCCGTCGATCACGGCCAGCGTCGACACGCCCCCCGTTTTTCTGATCGTCATCAACGCGCCCGGCGTGCCGTTCACCGACACCGAATTGGTCTGCACTTGGAAGCCATCGTGCACATGCGCCACATCGCGCATGAACACCGTTCGCCCGTCAATTTGCTTGATGGGGAACGCGTTGATCGTTTCGATGACATCCGGCGAGTTATTCATCGCCAGGGTGTAGTCCTTGTCGCCGATCTTGACGTCGCCCGCCGGCAGGATCACGTTTTGATGCTGCAGGGCGGCACTGACATCGGAGGGCGACAGTCCCCGTGCCTGCAGGGCCTGCATATCCAAATCCGCCATGATGACTCGCGGCTTACCGCCGTAGGGATACGGCACCTCCGCGCCATGCACCACGGCCAGGGCGGGGCGGATGATGTTTTGGCCCAGGTCATTGAGCTTGGTATCGGGCAGTGACTTGCTCGACAGGCTGAGCTGGATGATGGGTACGTCGGTCGCGCCATAGCGCAGAACCAGCGGCGGCGTGATGTTGGGCGGCATGTACTTGAGCACCACCAAGGCGCTGCTCGCCAATTGCGACACTGCCCGGGTGACATCCGCACCCTCGTGCAGGTAAATCTTCTCCACCCCTACGCCCTGATAGCTCACCGCTTCGATACGCGAAATGTCATCGACGAGGGAGGCGAGCTGGCGCTGATGCAACGTCAGGATTCTGTTTTGAATGTCCTGCGCGCTCATGCCGTTGTAAGTCCAGACGACCGCGACGACCGGAATATCGATTTCGGGGAATATATCGACGGGCATTCGCGATGCGGCGCCGATACCCATGAGCGAAACCAGGATGAGGACAGCCACGACGGTGTAGGGCCGCTTCAGCGCTGTTTCGACGACGGACATGCAGAATCCTCACTCGCTCGGCGAAGTCCACAATCTAGACGAGCCAGACCGGCTCAGCAGGAGCCGCTGGTCACGATTGACAGTGACTGAAGTCACTTCTTGGAAGGTG
Source organism: uncultured Gammaproteobacteria bacterium (assembly GCA_963766915.1). GTDB lineage: Bacteria > Pseudomonadota > Gammaproteobacteria > Steroidobacterales > Steroidobacteraceae > Bog-1198. The sequence continues at coordinate 348,424 of CAVYCL010000014.1, read as the reverse complement.
CCGGGATCCGCTGGGCGCTACTTTTGCCGCTGCTGCCCCTTGGAGATCAATGCGAGCGCGATTCGGGTATTTGCGTGCAACTTCTCCATGATCCGACTCACGTAGTTTTTGATCGTGCCCTCGGCGAGGTACATGGCGTCGGCTATTTGGCGATTGCTCAAGCCCTCCGAGATCAGCTGCAAGACTCTCTGTTCCTTGTCATTGAGTATCTCGGTACGATCCTCGCCCGGTTCGCCGACCACCCTTCTGCGGCGACGACGGCACCGCAGGCGCTTCGCGGTTTGGCGCCAGCGAAGAGACGGCCGCGAGACGCGCAAACTGGTCCATGACTTTGCGCGCGATTTGCGGCGTCAAGTGAGACTCGCCGCGCTTGAGCGCACGGATGGTCTCAAGCAGTTCGTCTTCGGCGGCATCCTTGAGCAGGTAGCCGTGCGCGCCCGCGCGCACGGCTTCGAATACGGTTTCATCGTCGTGCAGCGTCGTCAATACGAGGATCTGGGTCGCGGGCAGCATTTGAATGATCTCGCGGGTCGCCGCCACGCCGCCTTTGACGGGCATGTGCAGGTCCATCAAAATCACGTCGGGCTCGAGGACTCGCGCCAACTCGACAGCCTCGGCGCCGTTACAAGCCTGACCGACGACTTCCATATCCGGCTCCAACGAGAGCAAGTGTGCGGCGCCCCGGCGCACGTGCGCTTGATCCTCCGCAATCACGATGCGAATCACGGGGACCTGATTGCCCTCGCTGTCGGTCACGCTGAGACGCTCATATCCGGTTCCCTCTAGTGCGATCATGCGGCTCGTGTACCATCATTTGGAAGTGACGTTGGTCACGACATGATGAGATCCCATGGCCAATTCGGCCGCCACTGCCGATCGCAAACCGCTGCTTTGGATCATCGACCCAAGGCGCAGTCTCGTGATCGGCGCGGTGTGGCTGATCATCGCGCTCGCGGCCACCTTTTCGATCGCCGCCGCCATTTGGGTCGGCGCTATCGCCCGGCAAAACCTATTGGAGCAACACGTTCGCCGATTGTCGCTAGAAACCGATCAATTGAGCGCCGATGTCGGTGAAGCGATCGACGCGCGAATCGCAGCTGTGCGTGCAGCCGCCCGGATGTTCGGTGAAAACGAGCTCGGTGGCGGCCGGCGCGATATCAAAGGTGTGTTCGACGAATTATCGACCTCCTATCCGCAACTCGACTGGATTGCGATGGCCGATTCCCGCGGTGTCCTGGTCGATGCGCTTGGCGCGCTGCAAAAGGGCCGCACCGTCGAGCAGATGCCATGGTTCAGAGCGGGACTTCGTGCTCCTTGGCTCGGCACCATCGAGAGCGCGGGCGACACTTCGGGTTCGACGGCTTCAGAGCTCGGAGATCTGGCCGTCCCGGTGCGCGACGACGCCGGGCAGGTCGTCGGCGTCGTCGCCGCGCGTTTGAGCTGGAGGCGCTCGGCTGACCACCCGCAGCGTTTGACCGACGAGGCCGACAAGAAAATCGCCACTCAGGCGTTCGTGCTCGACCGCGATCGCGTCGTTCTCGTCGGACCGAGGGAGTTCTTGGGCAAGCCCTGGAGCGGCGTTCCCGCGGATTCGCCGGGACACCTCGGCCAAGCGCTCGATGCGCTCGGCGCGCCGGCCGGCGCACCGCAATTCGAGCAGCTTGCCTCAGGGCGGCAGGTGCTGGTCGCGCGCTCTGCGCTCAGTGCCAGCAACGAAGTATCGGCGACCGGGTGGCAAGTGCAGCTTTGTGAGCCCAATGAGCGGGTCTACCAGCGCGCCGATGCGGTTGCGCTTCGGATTTTTTGGGTCTCCCTAGGCCTCGGCATCCTCACCGCACTCATCGGCATCCTCGGCGCCCGGCATCTAACGCGGCGGCTCAAGAGCCTCGCCCTGTCGGTCAGCAAGGTGGGTCATGGCGAAACGGACATCGAGGTTCCCGGCGGCGTCGATGAGGTGGCGCAGCTCGGGCGTGCATTCGCGCAGATTCTCGGGGATCTTCGCGAGGAACGCCGCGAACTCGAGCGCCGTGTCGCCGTCAGGACGCGCGAGGTCGAGCGGCTCGCCGAAGAATCGCGCTACGCGGCGGTGGTTCGCGAACGCCTCAAGATCGCGCGGGATCTGCACGATACGCTCGCGCATTCCATGATGGCGATATTGAGCGAGATTCGGTTGCTTCGCCGGCTGCACGCAAGGGAGCCGGCGGCGCTCGCCGCCGAGCTCGAGCGTGCCGAGGCTGTCGCTCATGAGGGCCTCGCCGAGGCGCGCAGCGCCATTTCGCAAATGCGCGTCAGCGCGGTTCGCGAAATGGGGTTGGGTCCTGCGCTTGCGGGCGCATTCGACAAATTCGTCGATCGGACGGGATTGTCCGGTGATTTCAGCGCCGAAGAGGAAGCCGCCCGATTCGGCGACGAGCGCGGCGAGGCTTTCTTGCGGATCGCGCTCGAGGCCTTGCGCAACATCGAGAAGCACGCGATGGCGACGCGCGTGAGCGTCGAGGCTGCGAATTGCGAGCGGCACCCACCTGCAGTTGCTGATCGAGGATAATGGATCGGCTTTCGACCCCAAAGCCGTGCTGCCCGACCACTTCGGCATCGTCGGCATTCGCGAGCAGGCGGACCTCATCGGCGCCGAAGTGCGCATCGAGAGCGTACGCAATCAAGGCACGACGGTACTCGTGTCGCTGCCGCTCTCGCCGGTCGCATTTCCGAGATCCCAATGAGCCAATCGGAGCGTCGGCCGCTGCCGATGTATTTTCTTCATCCTCGGGCAGCCGGCCTAAACCCCTGACGAGGCGGTGAGATCGCCCACGCGCGACATGGCATGCCAGTCTGCCACCCAGATCCTGAAGACTTACAGTCCTAGATTGGCGCGCCCGACTGGATTCTAACCGGTGACCTTCGGAGGCCGACGCTCTATCCAGTCCGGCACCAGCATCCCCCCGGGCTATTTCGGGTTGAGCACCATCTGCGTGTAGCGGACAGGGGATGGTGCGGCCGATCTCCTTGTGAGTCACCTTGATACTCCTGCACACGGCCGTCACCTCCCGGAAATGTAGACACCGCCTTGTTAGCGCGCCGCGCGTTCGCGCAACGCCGAATGGCCCGCGTCTTCCGGCAGGAACTTATGCACGGCAAGCGGCCGGCTGGGATTGCGCTAGCGGGCGTATATAATTTCGAGCGCGAATTAGCTCTTCGTTCGCGCTGTCCGTTCATGCTATCCGGGAGAAATCGTGGCGCTTCTTGCTCAGCATCTCGTGCCGATGATTCTGCTAGCCGGCGCAGGAGTGGCTTCCGCCGAATCACCCACCCTGTCACCCCAAGTGCAGACGCTGGTCCGCGTGCAGGCGCCGATCGTCGTTTTGGAGCATGTGCGGATCATAGACGGCAACGGCAGGCCGGCCGTCGACGATCAAAACGTGGTGATCGAGAACGGCAGGATCTCGAGAATAGAGCCCGGCGGGCAAGCATCTGCGGGCGCCGACACGACGGTCCTCGACCTGAAGGGCTATTCCGTATTGCCCGGAATCGTCGGCATGCACAACCATCTCTACTATATCGCCACCCCCAATTTTGAAGCGGGCCGTACGCCGTTATGGGACGCGCCGCTCCTCCTACCGCAGATGACTTTCTCGGCGCCGCGCCTGTATCTGGCGGCCGGCGTTACGACCATGCGCACCACCGGCAGCGTCGAACCCTACGCGGATCTGAACCTACGCGATCAAATCAACGCCGGCTTGCTCCCGGGACCGCATATCGATGTGACTGCGCCGTATCTGGAGGGAAAGAATTCGCGCTTCATACAGATGCATCAACTCGAAAGCCCGGCGGAGGCAAAACGATTTGTCGAGTACTGGGCGAGCGTCGGTGTTACTTCGTTCAAGGCCTACATGCACATCACACGGGCCGAGCTGAAGGCGGCCATCGACTCCGCTCACCAACACGGGATCAAGGTTACGGGCCACCTGTGCTCGGTCACCTACCCTGAAGCGGCGGAGCTCGGAATCGACAATCTCGAGCACGGCTTTTGGGTCAACACACAACTGACCCCAGGCAAGAAGCCGGATGAATGCCCCGAGGCGGCGGGCGAGGAGACTATCAAAGTCATGGATCCCGACGGAGCCGATGCCGCGAAGTTGATTGCACTTCTCGTGTCACATCACGTCGCCGTCACGTCCACCCTGCCGGTATTCGAAGGCGATGTGGCTGGGCGGCCGCCGCTACAACCCCGCATGCTCGATGCCATGTCACCCGAAGTAAGGGATGCCTACCTATACAAGCGCAATTACCGCTTTGAAAAGCCGTCTGCGGATGGGCCGACACGGTTGACTCATGAAATGAAAATGGAGCGCAACTTCGTTGCTGCAGGCGGGTTGCTGATAGCGGGGCCCGACCCGACGGGCAACGGGAGCATACTCCCCGGCTTCGGTGATCAGCGCGAGATCGAATTGCTGGTCGAGGCGGGGTTCACGCCGATCGAGGCCATTCGCATCGCGACTCTGAACGGCGCTTTGTTCGAGGGGAAGCAAGCGAGCATCGGGTCGCTCGAAATCGGAAAAAACGCCGACCTGATCGTCGTCAAGGGCGATCCGACCCAACGCATTGCGGATATCGAGAATGCGGAGATCGTCTTCAAAGACGGGGTCGGATTCGATTCCGCGAAGCTGTTGCAATCGGTTGCTGGCAGGTACGGACAGTATTAAGCGCTGGTTAGGCCCTGGTAGGTGGCGCGCCCGACTGGATTCGAACCAGTGACCTTCGGCTTCGGAGGCCGACACTCTATCCAGCTGAGCTACGGGCGCATGCTCGGGGGCGCGATACTACCCGCCGCCGCTCCGCGGCGTCCAGCAGCCGCGAGGCCGGCGGCGTATTTCGGGTATAGCACCAGCTGCGTGCAGCGGAACAGGGCGATGGTCCGGCCGGTCTCCTTGTGAGTCACCACGGCATCCCAGACCTGCGTGGTCTTGCCGAGATGCACCGGCGTGGCGCGGCTCACGATCGTGCCTTCGCGCGCTGTGCCCAGGTGATTGGACTTGAGCTCGATGGTGGTGAAGCCGGTCGCGCCCTCCGGCAGGTTCGCGAAGCAGCCGTAGCCGCAGGTGGTATCGGCCAGAGTGACGATGCTGCCCGCGTGCAGGAATCCGTTCGGCGCCATGTGGAAGTCCTTGAGCTCGAGCTCCGCGCACAGCGCGTCGCGCTCGCTCTGGGTGAACACGATGCCGAGGTACGCCGGGCAATTTGCCTTCGCCGCGCTCGTTGAACGCGGCCAGATCTGGGAATCATGAGCGCTCGCCCTCCTCGATCTCGTCGAAAAATTCCACCTCGCCCGTGTCGAGCGAATACTCCGCGCCGACCACCAGCAATCCGTCGTTCTGGATCAAGTGCTCGATGATGTCGGAGCCGTGCCGCAGATTTCTCACCGAGGCGCGGATGTTGGCGCGCACCGCCTCGTGCATCAGCGCGGGCAGATCATGCTTGAGATCGGCGTGCCAGCAGGCTCTCGACGGACGGCCGGACCAGATCGACGATGGAGCGCAAGTTGCGGGATTGATTCTCCCGCGGACTGTTGCAGCTGCTGCAGCGTAGTTTCGACGGCGCCGCAATTCGAATGGCCGAGCACCACCACCAGGCGCGTGCCGAATCTGTCCGCGGCAAACTCGATGCTGCCGATCTGCGAGGGCGCGACGATGTTGCCCGCGACGCGAATCACGAATAGATCGCCGAGACCCTGATCGAAGACGATCTCGACCGGCACTCTGCGAATCGGAACAGCCGAGAATGGCGGCGAACGGAGCCTGGCCCGCGGCGAGCTCGATGCGGCGCGCATGGCAGCGATTCCGGGCTTCGAAGATCGGCGACGAAACGGCGGTTCCCTTCCCGCAGCAGCGCGAGCGCTTCCCGCGCCGGTATCATAGCGCGACTAGGGAGCTGCGGCCGGGCAGTCGGGCCGCCTCGCAAGATGCGCGCCGGCAACAGGAGCACGGCCTTCAAGAAGGCGATGAGCGCCTCGACGACCACGCCGACGATGCGAAACGGCAGCGACAGCAGCCACAAGCAACGGCCACAGCACGAGCGCCGCCAGGGCGAGCGGCCAGCACAGCACGAACAACAGGCACCACGCGACGATCAGCAACAGCGTTTTCATGCGAGGAGCATCTCCGTCATGATGAATCGGATGCGAGATCGGCCACGGAATACATGTTACTGCGTTTGCCCGCGTCGGGCACGCACGCGTTCGCGGCGCTCGAGGCTCGCCGCCGACCAGATCTCCGCAGCCTTGTAGTACTCGGGCACGGCCGGAACGTGCGGCGGCAGCACCACCCAGGGCTGCTTGGAAGCGGTGAAGATGTGCACATCCGGCGGTAGCCGGTCGGGCTCGTCCAGCGTCCCGACGCGCACGAAGTGGATGGCATCGCCCGCAGCCCGCGTAATTGCTCCACACGGCGACGCGGCATCGCGGACAACGGGAGATCCGCTGGCCCTTGCCGCTCGCGCTCGGCGTCATCGACCACCTCGACCTCGCCTTCGATGAGGCTCACCCGGTCCGCCTCGATCATCGCATTCAACGCGAACGCCGCACCGCTCTCGCGCTGGCACCAGCGGCAATGGCAGCAGTGCACGATCATGGGCGGCCCCGACATCCGGTAGCGCACGAAACGACAAGTGCATCCGCCATCGGCTGCTTCTGCGATGTCTCACTACGTTCCTCCTAGCCAACGGCGCTTCTGCCGGATTTTAAGGCATTCGTTGCTCCGTGCGTCGGGACGCCTCGGGGGCGGAGCGGTGCCGCCGCCCGGCCGCGGCGCAAAGGCCTCCCGAGAACGCGAGCCACCACAAAATCGCGAGCCAGGCACTGCCGCCCCGCGGGAATTGGCGCATCAGCACAGCGCCGCGGACGCGGCCACGGCGCAGGCGAACGCAATCGTCACGAGCGGTCGCGGCGCGACACGATAGCGGAGCAACCACCGCAACAGCGCACCGTAGCCGAGCGCACCGGCGAAGGCGCTCACCGCCACCACGAGCAATGCCGCCCTCTCCACCTCAACTCCGGCAAGCAGCGGCGCGAGCCGCAGGCCGAGGCGAGCCAGCGAGCCGCTGTGGAGGCGGCGGCCGCCACGAACGCGATCGCCCGAACCCAACCCGGCCGCGGACGCAGACCGCCGGCCACGGCCGCGCCGTGCACTGCGCCATAGCAGGCAAACGCCAGGGCGATCGGCGCAGGAGGGCCCCAGAATCTCGCCAAGCCAGTCCCGAGGATCACCGCCGTAAGTAGCACCGCATGGCGCCGACAGTTGAGCCATGGCTCGACGTGCGGCGCCTGCGCTAACATCGAAACCTAGGCATCAGGAGAATCCCTTGCTTGAGCTGAGACCGAGTTGCGAATGCTGCGATGTCCCGCTGCCGGCCGAGTCTACTCAGGCCCGGATATGCTCCTTCGAATGCACGTTCTGCGCGGCTTGCGCTGACGGACGGCTGGGCGGACATTGCCCGAACTGCGGCGGGGAGTTGGTCGTGAGGCCGAGGCGTCCGGAGGCAGCGCTCACCCGCCATCCGGCGTCCACGCAACGCGTACACAATCCAACCGGCTGCGCCGCCTCGCCGCACGCCCGCTAGTCCGCCGACGGCGTCTCGCCCGCTAGGATGCGCTGAAATCGCGCACGCTCGATGTTTCCACCGCTGAGTACGACCGCGACGGTCTTGCCCGCCATCCGCGAACGCTCCTCGAGCAGCGCAGCGAGGGGCGCAGCGCCCGCGCCCTCCGCAACCTGGTGGGTGTCATCGTAATAGATGCGGATTGCCTCGGCGATGGCATCCTCGCTCACTTCCACCATGCGCGCGGCCCCGCGGCATAAGGTCGCGATCGCCTCGGCATGCGGTTCGCGGGTGGCGAGTCCGTCGGCGAATGTTTTGGCGGACGGCGCGGCGATTGCGCGGCCGGCGGCGAACGAGAGAGCCGTCGCCGGCGCAAAGGCGGCGCCCACCGCGATGATTTCGGTGGAAAGCCCCAGCAGATCGCGCACGGCGATCAGTCCGCTGATGCCGGATCCCATCCCGACGCCCACGTAGACGGCATCGAGAGGACCCGAGCGCAGCAACTCCCACGCATAGGTCGCAACGCCCAGCACCAAATTCCTGTGAAAAGACGGGACGAAATGCAGTCCCTCCTGCTCGGCAACGCGACCCGCTTCGTGCTTCGCCTCGTCGAAGTCGCGGCCGAACTCGACGAGATTCCCGCCAAGCGAGGCGATCGCGGAATTCTGATCGGGTGAGTTGCCGCGGGGCACGTAGACGCGCACCGCCAGGCCGACGCGTGCCGCGGCGAAGGCGATCGACTGGCCGTGATTACCGCGGGTCGCGGTAACGACACCCCGCACATGCGGCTCGGAGCGGCGCAGCCGATCCAGATAGACGAGCCCGCCGCGAACCTTGAAGGCACCGGTGGGGGTGTGATTCTCGTGCTTGACCCAGACGGTGCAGCCGGCGCGGCGAGCGAGCTTCGGCCACGCGTACTGGGGCGTCGGCGGAACGACGGCGTGCACCAGAACGACCGCGTCCTCGAGCTCGGCCGCATCGAATGCGATCGTGGAAGACTGCACGGTGAGGCTCCCGGGAAAATGACCGCGCATCATGCGCCATTTCGCACGACGGATGAAAGCAGAACGGCCCGCCCCGGCAGCTATTCCGCGATCCCCGCGGTGCAGCTATACTTGCCGCCTTCTTTTTCAATGGGTTTCCAGCCGCCGTGTCCCAGCCCGAATCCTCCGATACCCATTTCTTCAACTCCTTCAGCGTGGTCCTCGGGATCCTGATTGCCTTCACCATCTGCCTGTTCGCGTTCGCGCGCGGGCTCGGGCGCGACTATCAATTGCGTGACGTCCGCGACGATCCTCTCGTGAAGCAGCAAGCCGCGCAGGATACGGCGCCGTTCGCCCACGAGGCGATCGCCGGGCAGGACAACAGTGCGCTCGCCATTACCCCGGCCCCCGCGGGCGGTGCGTCGGGCTCGGCCGCGGCCGTCCCCGCCACCGGCGAGGAAGCTTTCAAGCAAGTGTGCTCCGCCTGCCACGGCACCGGTCTCAATGGCGCACCCAAGGCCGGCGACAAGGCGGCCTGGGCGCCGCGCATCGCGCAAGGCAAGGACACGCTCTACAAGGATGCGATTTCCGGCAAGGGCCTGATGCCGCCCAAGGGGGGCACCACCTGGCCGGATGCCACGATCCGCATGACCGTCGACTACATGGTTTCGCTCGCCAAGTAGAGTTGCCGGGCGCGATCCAGCGCTCGCTATCCAATCGCTGCGGAAATGTCGCTCCGTCGGATCAGCGGCTCCGTCGCCGGATCCGCGCAACTGCGCACGAGCTTGGGCACCCGATCTCACCGGCAAGCCGAGCCGCTCGATTCGCGGCCTAGCGAGCGCGAGCGATAGCTCTCCGGGCCGACAGGAGTTGCTGCCGGAAATCGGTCCAAAGATCGGCCTTCAGCTTGTCTCAGATCCCGGCGCGGTGTGATCTGCCGGAGCGCAGAAAATCCTCAATCTGAAGCACCGCGTCGGCCAGCGGGTAGCCGAGTGCGACGCATGTCCAAGCAACCAACGTATCGCCGTCAGGGGAGCTGCCCCACCCCGTCACACCTTCAAAAACTCGGACTTCTAAAAACACGAGTGCCATTGCCACACTTCGCGTCATCCACTGACGGTGCTGCTCGACTCGTCGTGTGCGAATACACCATAAAGCCATGGCCGTGGCGAACATCCACAAGCTCGCAAAAACGGCCGTCACGAGTGTGAAGGAGAACGTGTATCCGATCGACTTGTCGAGCTGAGCAAGGTAAACGCCCAACGGAGCGGCGACGAACACGGCGCCTGTGTAAATGCGCCCGCAAATGCGGTGAAGCCTAAGAAAGCGCCCTCGCAGCCGATCGTTGAACTGCATAAAAATCAGCAAAAGCGCCGTCGCGCCAAATATTCCGTGTACGAGCAGGCGCCAACTCAAATCGCGGTAGTGTGGCCATGAGGCATCGGAGGGATTAATAAGAAATCGTTCGTTGTGATAAAGCACATACGCGAACATCAGCCAGATGACCGCGAATACGACATGTTTGGGCCGGACGAACGGGGTGGACCGAACTTCCGTCTGGGGAACGCTAGACATTAGCCTGGTTCCTTATGATCTGCGCGGGCGCGCTGTCCTCAAATAGTAGGATTAAACGCGAAGACCAACAATGACATTCAGGCTGTATGTCGCTACCGAAGAATTCTTCGACTCTGCGGACGGAAAAATCGGCACCGACCGTTTTGGTCAGACAGGTCGGTCGGAGCTTATCGTCGATGGCATGCGCACCCCGTGGCCGCTGCCGCAATCCCGAGCGCACGCTGGCGGTGAACCGCTGACTTGGGCCGTCTGCGGACGGTTGCTTAAGAGCCGCCGATCTTGGCCTCGAGGTCCTTGAGCCGCTGCTCCATCGCGGCAAGAGCGGTCTGCGTGCGCTTGAGCAAAGCCGCCTGCACGTCGAACTCGGTCCGGCTCACGAGATCGAGCTTCGCCAGCTGCGCCTGCAGGACGGCCTTGAAGTTCGTTTCTAGATCGCGGCCCATGCCGCGAAGGGATTCCGGTACCGCCTCCGCGAGCTTGCGCGCCAGATCGTCAAGCCCGGTGGAACCTATGAAGCTCATTTCATACCTCCGAAATCTTGGCCGCCCCTCGATAACGCACCAGCAGCGCGCACGCGCGCCAAAGGGATGCACGTGACGGACCGGGCGGCTCGCAACTCCTTGATGTGCCGACATTCGGCATCTGGCATGGAAGCTGCATTGCTAGAAGCCATAGTACGCGGAACTGGACCCGGGATTGCCCGATTCGCCGCCGCATCTGGGGATACATGCATGAAGCTGATCACCGCCGTGATCAAGCCGTTCAAGTTGGACGAGGTGCGACAGGCGGTGGCCGACATCGGTATCCAAGGGGTGACGGTCACCGAGGTTCAAGGATACGGACGACAGCTCGGTCAGGTGGAAAGGTATCGGGCGACAGAGCAACGGGTGGACTTTCTGCCCACGACCAAGGTCGAGCTCGCGGTGGATGATTCGATTGCGGAACAAGTGTTGGAGGCAGTTTGTAACGTGGCTAGGACAGGCAAAGCCGGCGACGGCAAAGTTTGGATAGTCGAGCTGGAGCAGGCCTTGCGCGTGCGCACCGGCGAGACCGGTCCGGACGCCATCTAGCCGAGGCCCGGATAGCCCGCCTCCCCTGACGGTTTCTTTTGATCAGAATTCGGACGATTTAGGAGCATCTCGCGCCGGCAAGCCAGCCAACTCCCCCGTCGGTGCGATATCCCGCCGGCGCGGGTTCCTCACAAGGAGCCCGCGCCGTATTTTTTTAAGACGTTGTCGGCGCGCGGTTGCCGCGCGTTATACATTACAAAAACATTTGGGTTGTTGTGCTGCACTGCAAAATAACTAGCTGCGCCCCCACCGTGAATCGTCAGAGCTTTTTGCCCATAGGAGTTTCTGTTCCATGAAAATGGTCGTAGCCATCATCAAGCCTTTCAAGCTCGACGACGTGCGCGCCGCCCTCGCCGAAGTGGGGATACAGGGCATTACCGTGACGGAGGTCAAGGGTTTCGGCCGGCAAAAGGGTCACACTGAGCTCTATCGTGGAGCTGAATATGTGGTGGACTTCCTGCCCAAGGTAAAGCTCGAACTGGCCGTCGATGACGATCAGGTCGAGCGGGTCGTAGAAGCCATCATCGAAGCGGCGCGCACGGGGAAAATCGGCGACGGCAAGATTTTTGTCTCGGAACTTGGTCAAGCGGTGCGCATCCGCACGGGAGAGGTCGGTTCGCGCGCGCTGTAGCAGCGAGGTTGGCTGAAAGTGAAACGCGTTATCTTCTGCGCGGTGCTGATGGCATGGTCGACTCTCGCATCGGCCGTGGTCTACAAGTGGGTCGACGCCCAAGGCAAGATCCAGTACGGCGATCGTCCGCCGGACGGCGTGCATGCCGAGGTGGTCGAGGGTCTGGGACATGGTCCTTCCCGCCCGGTAGCCGCACCCGCGCCCGTGGTCAACGCGCCGACCGCCGCCGTGGCGTCGAGCGATCTCAAGAAGTCCGTCCAGAACGATGTTTCCGCCGCCCGTGAGAAGCAATGCACGGATGCACAGGAACGCTACAAGAAGCTGATCGAAGGCCGCCACCTCTACAAGACCGGCGACAATGGCGAGCGCGTCTACCTGACTTCGCAGGAACTCGATGACGAGCGCCTCAACGCCAAGAAGGAAATCGACGACGTCTGCATCAGCCCGAGCTGACACCCTCGTCCTTCGCTGAGCGCCGCATCCGGCGCGCAAGCTGCCTCGTCCCGCGCGACTCCGCGCTCCGCCGATTTTGCCGACCCGGGCGCAAAGCCTTAGGCTAGGCGCAGCCGTTCACCTCAAGGATCACGTTCTATGCAAATCGGCTTCGTCGGTTTGGGCGCAATGGGCAGTCACATGGCGCGCAATCTCGCCCAGGCGGGCCTCCTGCGGGGGGTGTGGAATCGAACGGCCGAGAAGGCGACCGCGCTCGCGGCGGAGCTCAAGTGTCACGCCTTCGTCGATCTCGCCGAGCTCGCCGCGAACAGCGAGGCGGTGGTGATTTGCGTGTCGGCCGACGAGGACGTGCGCTCGGTGGTCGCCGGGCTCGAACCCGCCTTGAGCCCGCGCATGATCGTGATGGATTGCTCGACGGTGGGCGCGGCCACGGCGCGCGACATGCACGCGCAGCTCGCGCCCTTGGGCGTCGGGTTTCTCGATTGCCCGGTGAGCGGCGGCGTCGAAGGTGCGCGCGCCGGCAGCCTCGCGATCATGGTAGGGGGTGATGAGGAGGACTATTCGCGCGCGGCGCCCGTGCTCGAGAAGATGGGCAAGACCATCGCGCACATGGGTCCGAGCGGCGCCGGCCAGGCGACCAAGGCGACCAACCAGATCATGTGCGCCGGGCATCATTCAAGCCGTGGGTGAGGCGATGGCGTTCGCCCATGCCGAGGGCCTGCCGCTCGAGCGGGTCATCGAGATCCTCGGCAAGGGTGCGGGCTCGAGCTGGTACTTCGTCAATCGGGCGCCGTTCATGGCGAAGCAAAGCTACCCTGCGGGGTTCAAAGTCCGGCTGCACGCGAAGGATCTGCGCATCTGCCGCGAGATGGCGGCACAGCACGGGGCGCGGCTGCCCATTGTCGAATCGACGCTCAAAGAATACGCCGCGCTCGTGGTCGAGGGCTTCGGCGATGAGGACATTTCCGCCATTTATCGGCTGAAATCGAAACTCTTCCCCGACGCGAACCCCGCAACGCCATGAGCGCAACCTCCGCCGGCTCCGTGCTGCGGATCGCGACGCGCAAGAGCCCCCTGGCTCTGTGGCAGGCCGAGCACGTGGCGACACTGCTGCGCGCAGCGCACGCCGGTCTCGACGTCCAGCTCGTACCGATGTCGACGCAAGGCGATCGAATTCAGGACCGGAGCCTTGCGGCCATCGGCGGCAAGGGTCTGTTCATCAAGGAGCTCGAGATTGCGCTTGCCGAGCGACGCGCCGACATCGCGGTCCATTCGATGAAAGACGTGCCGGCGGAGATGCCGGAGGGCTTCGTCATCGCCGCGTTTCTTGCGCGCGCCGATCCGCGCGATGCATTGCTCTGCCGTCGCGGGAAGAGCCTCACCGATCTGCCGAGAGGCGCGAAGCTCGGCACCTCGAGCCTGCGGCGCAGCGCGCAGATCCTGGCCGCGCGGCCCGACATCTCCATCGAGCCGTTGCGCGGCAACGTCGAGACGCGCCTCGCGCGCCTCGAGAACGGCGCCCTGGACGCGATCGTCCTCGCATGTGCCGGCCTCGTCCGCCTCGGACTCGAGTCGCGCATTACCACCCGCCTTGGCGCCGGGACGATGCTGCCGGCGGTGGGCCAGGGAGCGATCGGCATCGAGTGCCGGAGCGAGGATACGCGCACGCGCGCGCTCGTGGCCGCACTCGATGATGCGGCCACCCACACCGCGCTCGCGGCGGAGCGCACCTTCGCCCGAACCTTGGGCGGAAGCTGTCAATCGCCGATCGCCGCACTCGCCCGCATCGAGACAGATCGTCTGACGCTGCAGGGTCTGGTTGCGGAGCCCGACGGATCGCGGCTGCTGCGCGACAGCGTATCCGGCAGCTGCACCCAAGCCGAGGCATTGGGGGAGGAGCTCGCGGAGCGGCTGCTCGAGGCCGGCGCCCGCGATTTGCTGGAGCGGCTGCGCGGCGCCTGATCGCATGCTCCCGCTGCACGGCATCGGCGTCCTCGTCACCCGCCCGCGGCAGCAAGCCGCTACGCTTTGCCGACTGCTCGAGGCGCAAGGCGCGGACGTCGAGCTGTTCGCCGCCATCGAGATCGAACCGATCGACGAGCGCCGCGAGTGGGCGCGGCGGCTCGGCGACCTCGGTCGATTCGGCCTCATCATCTTCACGAGCGCCAACGCGGTGAGATATGGCGCGATGCTGCTCGAGCAACGGCGCGATCTGCCGCTCGCCGCCATCGGTCCGGCCACGGCGCGCGCGCTCAATCAGGCCGGCTACCGCGTATCGGTGCAATCGCACGAAGGTGCCGACTCGGAGAGTCTGCTGCGGCATCCGAAGCTCAACGCCGTCGCCGGCGAACGCGTGCTGCTGATCAAAGGAAGACAGGGCCGCGAGCTATTGGAACAGGAGCTCACCCGCCGCGGCGCGGAGCTCGCGGTGGCCGAAGTCTACCGGCGCGAATGTCCGCGGCCGAGCCCAGCGGAGGTGAGCGCGCTGGAAGCGCGCTTCGCGGCACACGACCTCCACGCCGTCACGGCCACGAGCGTCGAGATCGCCGCGAATCTGCTCGCGCTCGCAACGCCGCGGCTGCGCCGCGCGTTCGACGAGGTGCACTGGGTGGTGCCGAGCGCACGCGTGGCGCAAAGCCTGCGCGAGGGCGGTGTAAAGGCTCCCTCGCTACTCGCCCGCTCGGCCGAGGATCAAGACTTGGTCTCCGCCTTGATCGACTGGCGCGCGGGCGAATCGGGCGCGTAATCGAAGGAGTCGAAGGACATCGCCGACTCGGGCACACCGTGCGCCGTAAAGGCGCGGTGCATGGCCCCGACCATTTGCGGGGGACCGCTCGCGTAGATCTCGTGATGCGCGAGTCCCTCGACCTCGGCGAGCACCGCCTCGTGCACGAATCCGCGCCGTCCTTCCCAGGCGGGCGATGGCTCGGAGAGAACCGGAATGTAGCGCAAGCGAGGATCGTGACGCGCCGTCTCCTCGAGAAAGGCGTGCGCATACAGATCGCGCTCCGCCCGCACCCCCCAGTACAGCGTCACGTGCCGAGGCAAGCCCTTTTCGAGAACGTGGCGCAGAATGCTCTTGAGCGGCGCGAGGCCCGTGCCGCCGCCGACGAGCAGCAGCGGCGCGGCGGCGCCCGGCGCAGCACCTCCCGGCGCTTCGACGTCGGCGATCTCGCGATAGACGCTGTTCCCCAGAGGTCCTTCGAGCTGCAGCACGGTGCCTCGCATCTCCTCCGCAAAGACCTGCTCCGAGAATTCGCCGCCGGGAGCCCGGCGCACGTGCAGCTCGAGCGGCCGCGAATCGTGCGGCGGCGAGGCGATGGAGAAGCTGCGCCGCCGACCCTTCGGCAGCAGCACATCGATGTACTGTCCGGGCTTGAAATCGAAACTCTCGGCGGGCGGCAGCCGCAGATAAACACCCATCACATCGTGCGCGAGCCGCTCGACACGCTCGACGCGGCACGGCAGGCGCTTGAGGGGGAGCGCCCCCGCTGTGCCGGGCTCGAAGATCTCGAGGAGAAGATCGCTGCGTGCGTGCGCCCGACACAGCAGCACGAGCCCGTCGGCCGTCTCGTCGTCCGACAGACCGAGCGGCCGGCCGTACGGGTAGGCCACCTCGCCGTCGAGCAATCGCGCCCGGCAGGCTCCGCAGTTACCGCCGAGGCAGCGATGCGGCACATCGAGCCGCGCGCGCAGGGCCGCATCGAGCACCGTCTCGTCGGCGGCGGTCTCGAACTCGCGGGTGGATCTGAACAGCTTGACGCGCAACACCGACTCCTCGGTGCTTATCCTAATACGAGCCTGCCTCGCGCGCCGCTTCGGCGCGGCGGCGCCCGGCGCGGCGGCGCCCGGCGCGGCGGCAGCGGCTCGCGGCGATTGATCGCATCGGCTATGCTCGCGCGCATGCGCATCGAGTTCGTGAAGATGCAGGGGCTCTCCAACGATTTTCTCGTCTTCGACGCGCCCGCCGGGCTCGCCGGCGCAGCCATCGATCCCGGCCGGATGCGCGCGCTGGCGGATCGGCACACCGGCGTCGGCTTCGATCAGGCCCTCATGCTCGAGGCGCCGCGCGACCCGGGCAATCGCGTGTTCTATCGGATCTTCAACGCCGACGGCGGCGAGGTGGAGCAATGCGGCAACGGTGCGCGCTGTGTCGCGGCCCTGCTGTATGCGCGTGCCCCGCAGCGCGGCCGCGAGCTCGTGATGGAGAGCAAGGCCGGCCCGGTCCATGCGCTGCGTGCGACCGGACGGGTCGGTGTCCGTGGACATGGGAGAACCCGCGTTCGCTCCGGCCGCGATTCCGCTCGATGCGCCGGCCGAATGCCTGCGCTATTCGCTCGAGGTTGGCGGCGAGACCGTGGAGTTCGGCGCAGTCTCGATGGGCAATCCGCACGCGGTGCTGCGTGTCGACGATGTGCAGAGCGCGCCGGTCGCGCGGCTCGGCTCCGCCATCGAGCGCCATCCGATCTTTCCGCGGCGGGCCAACGTGGGCTTCATGCAGGTCCTCGACGCAGGACACATCGCACTGCGGGTGTTCGAGCGCGGCGTCGGTGAAACCCGCGCTTGCGGAACCGGCGCCTGCGCGGCCGTCGCGGTGGGCCGCCGTCAGGGTCTGCTCGCACCGGACGTGCGCGTCGATCTGCCGGGCGGAACCGCGGAGGTTTCTTGGGGAGGTAGCGGTGAGCACGCGTGGCTGACCGGACCCGCGATCACGGTATTCAGTGGCATAGTGGACATCTAACGGGTCATCATGGGGAGCTTATAGCAATGACAAGTCAGGCACGGGGCATCAAACAGGACGCGATCAACGACGGCAGCGTCACCCAGTATCTAGAGACCTATCCGGATTTCTTCGAACGCAACGTCGGCCTGCTCGCCAAGCTCCGCCTGCCGCATCTGCGAGAGTCGAGTGCGACCGTGAGCCTGGTCGAGCGTCAGGTCGAGGTGCTGCGCGATCGCAATCAGTCCCTCGAGCGCAAGCTTGCGGAGCTGCTCGATGTCGCGCGCGCGAACGACGCGCTGGCGAATCGCATCCATTGCCTGTCGCAGCGACTGATCCGCGGGCGCACGCTCCTCGAAGTCATCAACGCCGTCGAGACCAGCCTGCGCGAGGATTTCGATGCGCGTAACTCGGTGTTGCTCTTGTTCATGGAGCAGGCCCGGGACTTGGAGGCTGCGGCCGGCCGCTTCCTCAAGACGGCGGATCCCACCGACGATGTGATCAAGACGTTCGAATCGCTCCTGCAATCGGGCAAACCCCGCTGCGGGCAGATTCGCGACGTACAGCGCGACTTCCTTTTCGGCAAGGATTCCATCGAGATCGGCTCCGTCGCACTCGCGCCGCTCGGCGCCAAGGGCGCTCTCGGCCTGCTGGCGATCGGCGCGAGCGATGCGGACCGGTTTCACCCGGCCATGAGCACGGAGTTCCTGACCCGCATCGGCGAGCTGCTCGCGAATGCCTTGACGCGCTGAGAACGCGAGCCCGCCGTGCATTCGAACGAGAGCGAGTGGATCCTGCGCTTCGCCTCGCACCTGAAGCACGAGCGGCGCCTGAGCGCTCACACGGTCGCCGCCTACCTCGCGGATATCGCGCAGCTCGCCGCGTTCTGCGACGCGCGCAAGATCGAGCGCTTCAACGGCATCGACGCGTTGCAGGTACGCACCTTCGCGGCCACGACTCACGCGCGGGGCCTCGCCGCGCGCAGCATTCAGCGGCGGCTCTCGGCACTGCGGACATTTTTCGAGTTCCTCATGCGCGAGGGCGCGAGCACGCGCAATCCCGCGATCGAGGTGCGGGCGCCGAAGCAAAAGAAGCGCCTGCCGACGACGCTCGATGCGGACCAGATGGGGCGCCTGCTCGCCTTCCGCGCCGACGACACCCTGTCCTCGCGCGACAAGGCCGTCATGGAGCTCTTCTACTCCTCGGGATTGCGCCTCGCGGAGCTCGTGAGCCTGGACGTCGCGTCGATCGATCTGAAGGACCGCACGGTGCGGGTGATGGGCAAGGGCGCCAAGTCGCGTGTGCTGCCGATCGGCCGGTACGCCATTGCGGCGCTCGAGCGCTGGCTCGCGGAGCGCGCGCTGCTGTTCGCGCGGACCCCGGCGGGCGCGCATGCGGGGCCGGTCTTCGTCGGCCGCGGCGGCCGGCGGCTGTCGGCGCGCGCGGTGCAGTTGCGCGTCGATCTGTGGGCGCGCCGTCAGGGGCTCGGCGTGCACGTTCACCCGCACATGTTCCGCCACTCCTTTGCGACGCATCTGCTCGAGTCGAGCGGCAATCTGCGCGGCGTCCAGGAGCTGCTCGGACACGCCGACATCGCCACCACCCAGGTGTACACCCACCTCGATTTCCAGCATCTGGCGAAGGTCTACGACGCGGCCCATCCGCGAGCCCGCCGCCGCCGCGCCTGAGCTTGAAACCTCGCCCGCGCGCCCCCAGTGACTGGGGCTTCATGCAGCACGACCCCGACAGAATTTACGGTACCACCATCCTCGCCGTGCGGCGGGGCGGCCACGTGGCGGTGGGCGGAGACGGCCAGGTCACGCTCGGCCAAAGCGTGATGAAGGGTAACGCGCGCAAGGTGCGCCGGCTGTACGGCGGCAAGGTGCTCGCCGGGTTCGCCGGCGGAACGGCGGATGCCTTCACGCTGTTCGAGCGCTTCGAAGGCAAGCTCGAGAAATTCGGCAATCTCACCCGCGCGGCCATCGAGCTGGCAAAGGACTGGCGCAGCGATCGGAGCCTGCGCCGCCTCGAGGCGCTGCTGTGCGTTGCCGATGGCACCAGCATGTATGTCATATCGGGCACCGGCGATGTGATCGAGCCCGAGCACGACCTCATCGCCATCGGCTCGGGCGGCGGCTTCGCGCAGGCCGCGGCGCAGGCCCTGATGCAGGCGACCGAGCTCCCCGCGCGGGACATCGTCGAGCGCTCGCTGAACATCGCGGCGGACATCTGCATCTACACCAATCGCAACCTCACCATCGAGGAGCTTTGATTCGATGTCGCAAATGACCCCGCGCGAGATCGTCGAGGAGCTCGACAAGCACATCGTCGGCCAGAAGGCGGCGAAGCGGGCGGTCGCGATCGCCTTGCGCAACCGCTGGCGGCGGGGCCAGGTGGCGGAAGGCCTGCGTGCGGAAATCACCCCCAAGAACATACTGATGATCGGCCCCACGGGCGTGGGCAAGACCGAGATTGCGCGGCGCCTGGCGCGGCTCGCCAAGGCGCCGTTTATCAAGGTGGAGGCCACCAAGTTCACGGAAGTGGGCTATGTTGGCCGGGAAGTGGACTCGATCGTCCGCGATCTTGTAGAGATCTCCGTCAAAATGACCCGCGAGGAGGAGATGGCAAGGTGCGCCACCGCGCCGCCGATGCGGCCGAGGATCGCGTCCTCGACGCGCTCTTGCCGCGCGCCCAGGCGGGCTTCGTCCCCGACAGCGCGCCGCGCGACACCGACACCCGGCAGCGCTTCCGCAAGATGCTGCGCGAGCACGAGCTCGATGACCGCGAGATCGAGATCGAGCTCAAGTCGACGCCCGTGGGGGTCGAGATCATGGCCCCGCCGGGCATGGAAGAGATGACCCAGCAGCTGCAGGGCATGTTCCAGAGCCTGGGCGGCGGCAAGACTCGTTCGCGCAAGCTCAAGATCCGCGAGGCCCTGAAGCTCCTCGTCGACGAGGAGGCCGCGAAGATGATCAACGAGGAGGAGCTGAAGCTGCGCGCCGTCAGCAACGCCGAAGCAGAACGGCATCGTGTTCATCGACGAGATCGACAAGATCGCCCGCCGCCAGGAGACCGCCGGTGCGGACGTCTCGCGCGAGGGCGTGCAGCGCGACCTCTTGCCGCTGGTCGAGGGCTGCACCGTCAACACCAAGTACGGCACGGTCAAGACCGATCACGTGCTGTTCATCGCCTCGGGCGCCTTTCACATGTCCAAGCCCTCGGACCTCATCCCGGAGCTGCAGGGGCGCCTGCCCATCCGCGTCGAGCTCGAGCCGCTCAAAGTGGAGGACTTCGTGCGGATTCTGACCGAGCCCGACGCTTCGCTCTGCCGGCAATACTCGGCGCTGCTGGCGACCGAGGGCGTCGAGATCAAATTCGAGGAGTCGGGCGTGCGGCGCCTCGCGGAGGTCGCGTTCGAGGTGAACGAGACCACCGAGAACATCGGCGCCCGCCGCCTGCACACGGTCATGGAGCGCCTGCTCGAGGCCGTGTCCTTCGATGCCGCGGACCGCAGCGGTTCGCGCATCGTCATCGATCGAGCCTACGTCGAGGGCAATCTCGGCGAGCTGTCGCGCGATCAGGATCTGTCGCGCTACATCCTGTAGCCTCGAGCCGCGACATGCCGCAACCGACGACATCAAGCTACGCACGCGATCGCGGGTCCTGGAGGTCTCGTTCGACGACGGTGCGCGTTTCGAGCTGCCTTTCGAGTACCTGCGGGTGTTCTCGCCCTCCGCCGAGGTCACCGGCCACGGCGGCGGCGAGGGCGTGCTGCAGACCGGGAAAGAGGCCGTCGCGATCGAGCGCATCGAGCCCGTGGGCAATTACGCGCTGCGGCTGCATTTCGACGACGGCCACAACACGGGGCTCTATTCGTGGAGCCTGCTGCACGAGCTCGGCGCGCAGCAGCCCGCCAAGTGGGCGCGGTATCTCGAGCGCTGCGCCGAGGCCGGAGTCAAGCGCGGGCAGTGATCGCGCGTTAAGATCTCGGGTTCGGTAACGCCTTCAACAGGGCTCGCGCCAGGGAGCGCCATGACAACCTCCGACCGCCCGGTCGACTTCGGATTCGAGAAAGTGCCGTGGGCGCAAAAGGCCGAACGCGTGCGCGCCGTGTTCAGCTCGGTGGCGGGCAAGTACGACCGTGATGAACGACTTGATGTCCTTCGGCGTGCATCGGCTGTGGAAGCACTTCACGCTCTCGCTCACCGGTCTCAAGGCCGGCCAGCGTGCGCTCGACGTCGCCGGCGGCACCGGCGACCTCGCGGTGGGGCTTGCGCGCCAGGTGGGCAAGACCGGGCAGGTCGTGCTCTCGGACATCAACCCGGACATGCTCGCCGCCGGCCGCGACCGGCTGCTCGATGCCGGCTTCGCCGGCAACGTCGAATGCGTGCTCGCCGACGCCGAGCGGTTGCCGTTCGCCGACGACTCCTTCGATTGCGTCACCATCGGGTTCGGCTTGCGCAACGTGACCGACAAGGCCGCCGCCTTGCGCTCCATGCACCGCGTATTGAAGCCGGGCGGCCAGCTGCTGGTGCTGGAATTCTCGACGCCCGTGGCGCCCGGGCTCAAGCCGCTCTACGACGCCTATTCGTTCAACGTGCTGCCGCGCCTCGGCGAATGGGTGGCCAAGGACGCGGCGAGCTATCGCTATCTGGCGGAGTCGATCCGCATGCATCCCGACCAGGAGACGCTGCTCGCGCATGCTCGACGAGGCCGGATTCGGCGCAGACCCGCTATCACAATCTCACGGGCGGCATCGTCGCCGTGCACCGCGGGTACAAGATCTGACATGCCGGCAACCCCCGTTTGGCTGGCGGCGGTCGAATCCCTGCTCAACCGCGGCATCGATCAGTCCGCTGCAGGCACGCGGCGGCGGCCGCGCGGTTGAACGGCACCTCGCTGGAGCTGCGCATCGAGGGATTCGCGCCCATCCGCATCGCAGCCGTCTCGCGGGCCGCCTCGCGCTCGCGGCCGGCGGCGGGCGATCCCGGCGCCGATGCCGTCATCGCAGGTCCGCCGCTCGCGCTGCTCGACCTGTTCGCGCGGCGCGCGGACAGCAGCGGCACCGCGCGGCGCCGAGCGCGCGCATATCAGCGGCGATGCGGAGATTGCCGCCCGCTATCGCGAGCTCTTCGAGCTCGCGCGCCCCGACTGGGAAGAGGAGCTGTCGCGGCTCGTCGGCGACCTGCCGGCGCGGCGCCTCTCGCTCGCGGCGCAGGGCGGCGCTCTCCTGGGCGCGCAGCTTCGCGCGCACCGCTCGGGAGAACGTTGCCGAATATCTGCAGGAGGAGAGCCGCGATCTCGTGAGCAAGCCCGAGCTCGAGGAGTTTCTGGCCCAGCGTCGATGTGCTGCGCGAGACCGCCGACCGCGTCGAGGCGCGCCTCGCCCGCCTCGAGCGGCGGCTCGACGGCCGCCGCGCGCTCGAGGGCTCGCTGATGCGGCTGCGCGTCGCCGCGCGGCTGCTCGAGATCCAGCGCGCGCTGGTGCGGCATGGGCTCGACGATTTCGTGCGCGCCACGCATCTGTACCGCCCGTTTCGCTTCCTGTTCTATCTGTCGCCCTGGACCTGGTTTCAGCGCAGCGCCGGGGCGACCCGCGGCGAGCGGCTGCGGCTCGCGCTCGAGGAGCTCGGACCGATCTTCGTGAAGTTCGGCCAGGCGCTGTCGACGCGCCGCGACCTGCTGCCCGGTCGACATCGCCGACGAACTCGCGAAGCTCCAGGACCGCGTGCCGCCGTTCGACAGCGCGGTCGCCGTGGCGACCATCGAGCAGGCCTTCGGCCGGCCGCTCGCGGACATTTTCGCGAGCTTCGAGGCGCACGCCGCTCGCGGCCGCCTCGATCGCGCAGGTGCATGCGGCGACGCTGAAGAGCGGCGAGGAGGTGGTGGTCAAGATCCTGCGGCCCGGGATGCACGAGGTCATCGAGCGCGATCTGGAGGTGCTGCGCCACGCTCGCCGCGCTCGCGGACGAGTACTGGGAGGACGCGCGCCGGCTGCGGCCGCTCGAGCTGGTGAGCGAATACCGCAAGACCATCCTCGACGAGCTCGACCTGATGCGCGAGGCGGGCAACGCCGCGCAGCTGAAGCGCAATTTCGCGGGCTCGACGCTGCTCTACGTGCCCGCGGTGTACTGGGACTATTGCCGCACCAACGTCATGGTCATGGAGCGCATCCACGGCATCATCGTGAGCCGCATCGAGGAGCTGCGCGCGCGCGGCACCAACATCGCGAAGCTCGCCGAGAACGGCGTCGAGATCTTCTTCACGCAGGTGTTCCGGCACAATTTCTTCCATGCCGACATGCATCCCGGGCAACATCTTCGTGCAGATCGACGATCCGGAGAATCCGCGCTATGCCGCGGTGGATTTCGGCATCGTCGGCACGCTGCAGCCGCGCGATCAGCACTATCTCGCGGAGAATTTCCTGGCCTTCTTCGATCGCGACTACGCGCCGCGTCGCGGCGCTGCACATCGAATCGGGCTGGGTGCCCCGGTCGGCGCGGGTGGACGAGCTCGAATCCGCGGTGCGCACCGTGTGCGAGCCGATCTTCAACAAGCCGCTCAAGGAGATCTCCTTCGCGCAGGTGCTGCTGCGCCTGTTCGAGACCGCGCGGCGCTTCGACATGCAGGTTCAGCCGCAGCTGGTCCTGCTGCAAAAGACGCTGCTCAACATCGAGGGCCTCGGGCGGCGAGCTGTATCCCGGAGCTCGATCTGTGGAAGACGGCGCAGCCGATCCTGCAACGCTGGATGCGCGAGCGCATGAGCCCGCGGACGCTCGTCGAAGCAAGCGCGCGCGCAGCTGCCCGACACCGTCGAGGCGCTGAAGCAGCTGCCGCAGCTGTTCAACACCGCCGTGCGCGAGGCGTCGGAAGGGCCGCCTGCGCTGGCAGGTCCAGAGTCCGGCAGCTCGAGGCGCTGCGCCGTCGAGCTGCGCGCCAACGCGCCTGCGGCGCGACGTCGCGCTCGCGGCGGCGGTGCTCTGGCTTTCGGGCTTCGTCTGGCTTGCCGACGGCCGAGCATGAGCGCTGGCTCGGCTGGCTGCAGCTCATCGCGGCGGCCGGATCGTGTCTGTGGTTCGAAGCGGTCCAAGCCGCGGCGGTCCGGCCATGAGAATTCCCATCGATAACCGGACCATCGTACCGGGGCGCAATGCCCGCCCCAACTGGCTCGCCCTGGTCGCTGTTCGTCGGACTCGCGCTCGCCGCCGGGGCCGATCGGCTTTCTGTTCTCGCCGGCCCACTCGCCGGCCGCCGCGCATTGGTATGCACGGGCTTGCGAAGCCGCCTTGGATCGCCGCCGGAGCCGTTGGTTCGCGTCCGGTATGGACGGCGCTCTATTGCCTCATGGGCACGGCGGCGTGGCTCGTGTCGCGCGAGCGCTATCACGAGAAGCGCGCGCGGCGCTCGCGGCCTATGTGCTGCAGCTCGTGCTCAATGCAGCGTGGGCGCCGCTGTTTTTCGGGACGAGGAACATCGGCGCGGGGCTGTTCGATGATGGTCGCGTTGTGGCTCGCCGTGCGCTGGACCCTGCGCGCATTCGCGGCCGTGCGCGCCGCCGCCGCCTGGCTGCTCGTGCCGTATTTCGTCTGGGTCGACCTATGCGATGGCGCTGAATTTCAGCATCTGGCGGCTCAACCAATGAGCTTCGAGACCCCCCGCGAAGAGCACTCCCCGCTCACCCACGTGCTCGCGAGCGGCGAGTATTCGGTGATGATCACCGCCGCGGGATCGGGATACAGCCGCTGGCGCGACGTCGCGCTGACGCGCTGGCGGGAGGATCCCACGCTGCGATGCGCAGGGATTCTTCGTGTACCTCAAGGATGTCGCGAACGGGCGGGTGTGGTCCGCCGGCTATCAACCGGTCGGCCGCGAGCCCGAGCGCTACGAGGTCTCCTTCACCGAGGAGCGCGCGCAGATCGAGCGCGTCGACGGCCCGATCCTCACGACCACGCAGATCTTGATCTCGCCGGAGGACGACACCGAAGTGCGCCGGGTGCACTTGACCAACACCGGCCGCAGCACGCGCGAGATCGAGCTCACGAGCTATGCCGAAGTGGTGCTCGCCGATCCGGCGGCCGACTTCGCCCACCCGGCGTTCTCCAAGATGTTCGTGCAGACCGAGTTCGTGGCCGACGGCGGCGGTACGTTGCTCGCGACGCGCCGCCACCGCGAGCCCGCCGAGGCGCCGCTCTGGATGTTTCACAGCGCGGTGCTCGAGGGCGAAGCGGTCGGCGCGCTGCAGTTCGAGACCGATCGTGCGCGTTTCCTCGGGCGGGGGCGGTGACGCACGCTGCGCGGTCTCGATCCTCGATGCGCTTGCCGCTGTCCGACACCGCAGGCACCGTGCTCGATCCGGTGCTCGCGCTGCGGCGGCGGGTGCGCATCGCGCCCGGTGGCACCGCGCGCGTCGACTTCTGGACCGGCGTCGCCGGGAGCCGCGCGCACGGCGCTTGCCGCGGCCGCCAAATATCGCGACGCCGGCGCGTTCGAGCGTATCTCGGCGGCAGCGGCCGAGCAGGCAGGCGCGGAGCTCGACGAGTTCGGGATCGACGCCGACGAGGCGCGACTGTTTCAGCGCGTTGCCGGGCACGTGCTCTACCCCGACCGCTCGCTGCGCGCGGTGCAGTCGGTGCTCGCCGCGAACGAAGCGGGCCCCACGGTTCTCTGGGCGTGCGGCATATCGGGCGATCTGCCGATCGTGCTGGTGCAGATCGAGACCTCGGCCGGTGTGGACGTGGTGAAGCAGCTGATGCGCGCGCGCGCGTATTGGCGGCGCAAGCGCCTGGCGGTCGATCTCGTGATCCTGGATGAGGCTCCCGCCGCGCTGGCCGGACTGGCGCAGGCCCTCGAGCAATCCGCCCACGCCTCGCCGGGGACTGCGGCCGCGGGTGAGCTGCGCGGCGGCGTCTTCTCCTTGCGCGGCGAGACCCTGGCGGCGGGCACCCGCGAGCTCCTGCAGACCGCCGCCCGCGCGGTGTTTCGCGAGTCTGAGGGTGCGCTCGCCGCACAGCTCGCGAGCCGCTCTGCCCGCGAGCCGAGCCCGGGCCTGCGTCCGCGGCTCACCAACAAGGCGGATCCCTCGTTCGATGCGATGCGTAACGTCCCGCCGCTCGAGCTCTTCAACGGCCTCGGCGGCTTTGCGGCCGAGGGGCGCGAGTACGTCACGGTGCTCAAGGAGCGCGAGTGGACGCCCGCTCCGTGGAGCAACGTCATCGCGAATCCCGACTTCGGATTTCTGGTCTCCGCCGACGGCACCGGCAGCACCTACTCGATCAACGCGCAGCAGAATCAGCTCACTCCCTGGTCCAACGATCCGGTGAGCAATGCCCCCGCGGAGGTCGTGTACATCCGCGACCAGGACAGCGGTGATCTGTGGAGCGCGACGCCCCTGCCCATCCGCGAGGCCGGCTCCGCGTTCGTGGTGAGCCACGGCTTCGGCTATACGCGCTTCCAATATTCCTCGCGCGGCATTGCACTCGAGCTGCTGCAGTTCGTGCCGCTTGCGGATCCGATCAAGATCGCACGCCTGAAAATCGTGAACCGCGGGGACACGGTGCGCAATCTTTCCATCACCCATTACCTCGAATGGGTGCTCGGCAATCAGCGGGCGCGCAGCGCGCCGTTCATCATCACCGAGATCGACCGCGAGACCTCCGCGCTGCTCGCGCGCAATCCCTGGAGCATCGATTTTCCGGCGCGTGTCGCCTTCATGGACATGGGCGGGCGGCAGCAGGCCGCGTGCGGCGACCGTGCGGAATTTCTCGGCGAGCACGGCTCGCTGGCCGAGCCCGCGGCGCTGCTCAAGCGCCGACCCTTTGTCGAATCGTGCGGGTGCGGGCTCGATCCCTGCGGCGCCCTGCAGACCCGCGTGCGTCTCGAGCCGGGCGAAGAGACCGAGATCGTGTTGCTGCTCGGCCAGGAGGCCTCGAGAACGGAGGCGCTGCGATTGATCGCGCGCTACCGCGGCGCGGACCTCGACGCCACGTTCAAGGAGGTCGCGGACTTCTGGGGACAGACGCTCGGCGCCATCCAGGTGAAGACGCCCGATCGGTCCATGGACGTGCTGTTGAACGGCTGGCTGCTCTATCAAACGCTCGCGTGCCGCGTGTGGGCGCGCACCGGCTTCTATCAGTCGAGCGGCGCGTGGGGCTATCGCGATCAACTGCAGGACGTCATGGCGCTCTGTGTGGCGCGGCCGGCCGTCGCGCGCGAGCACATCCTGCGCGCCGCGGCGCGCCAGTTCCGGGCGGGCGACGTGCAGCATTGGTGGCTGCCGGTCACGGACCAAGGCATCAAGACGCGCGTATCCGACGATCGGGTCTGGCTGCCGTACGTGGTCGCGCACTATCTCGAGGTGACGGAGGACTTCGCCGTTCTCGACGAGCCGGTCGCCTTCCTCGAGGGCGGACCGCTCGCCGCCGGCCAGCAGGAGCTGTTCGGCGCGCCCGAAGCCGACGGCTTCCGAGCCGCTGTACGAGCACTGCGCGCTCGCGCTCGATTCGAGCCTCGCCATCGGCTCGCACGGCCTGCCGCTGTTCGGCACCGGCGATTGGAACGACGGCATGAATCGCGTCGGCGCCGAGGGCCGCGGCGAGAGCGTCTGGCTCGCGTGGTTCCTGCATGCGACGCTTATGCGATTCGCGCCGATCGCCGAGCGCCGCGGCGATGCCGACAAGGCCGCGCTCTGGCGCAAGCACGCCTTCGCCCTGCAGCAGGCCATCGAGCGCGAGGCCTGGGACGGCGACTGGTACCGGCGCGGCTATTTCGACGACGGCACGCCGCTCGGCTCGGTGTCGAGCGATGAATGCCGGATCGATTCGATCGCGCAATCCTGGGCGGTGATTTCGGGCGGCGCGCCGCGCAGCGCGCGCGGCGCGCGCCATGTCGGCCGTCAATGCGCAGCTCGTGAGCCGCAGCGAGGGCTTGGTGCAGCTGTTCACGCCGCCGTTCGACCGCACTCCGCACGATCCGGGCTACATCAAGGCCTATCCGCCCGGGCTGCGCGAGAACGGCGGCCAGTACACGCACGCGGCCATGTGGTGCACGCTCGCATTCGCCCTGCTGGGCGACGGCGACCGGGCCGGCGAGTTGTTCTCGCTGCTCAATCCGGTCAATCACGCGAGCACCCGTGCCGCCATCCACCGCTACAAGGTCGAGCCCTACGTGGTGTGCGCGGACGTCTACTCGGCGCCGGCGCACATCGGGCGCGGCGGCTGGACCTGGTATACGGGCTCGGCCGGCTGGATGTACCGCACCGCCATCGAAGGCATTCTCGGCATCACCCTGCGGGGATCGGTGCTGCGCGTCAATCCGTGCATTCCGCGCAACTGGCCGTCCTTCGAGGTGACCTATAAGCACGGCTCGTCGCGCTACCGCATCGCCGTCGAGAACCCGCATGCGGTGTGTCGCGGCATCATCCGCGCATCGCTAGACGGCCACGACATCTCCGTGTCCCCGTGCGATCTCGCGCTCGCGGACGACGGCTCGTATCATTACGCGAAAATCACGCTCGGCTGACAATCAACGCTTGGGCGATTGCCGGCCGAGGCCGCCCAAGACTCGTGCCATTCCCATGCGCAGCAGTGCGCCGGTGGGCAGCATGCGGATCAACCGCCAGGCGAGCGCGGGGCGCGCCATGAGCAATCCCGCGGCCGTGGCCCCCACCGCGCCGAGCCCGCGGCCGCTCATGAGGGCACGCATGGTGCGGCTGCGCGGAAACCCGCTGCCGTCGTCCGTCACCCGCGCCGCCGGTTTCCTCCGTGCGCGGCTCCAAGAGCCGTTTGATCTCGGCGCGCGATTCCGCAAGCTTCGCGAGAATCGCCTTACGTTGGAGCTCCTCGCCCGGCGTCATGGTGCCGCCCTCATGACTGCGCTTCCGGCTGTTCGGGTTCCGCGAGAATACTTTCTAGGACCACGGCGTCTTCCTGCCACTCCCGCTTCACCGAAGCAAGAAACGGCTGTTGGCCTTTGGCGATCTTGGATCGGTAGATCAGCGCCACCACGGCTAAGATCAAGAAGCCACCGCCGGTCCAGGCGACGGCAGGGACCCGGTAGGGCGTGTCCCAGGTGAGCGCGACGATCACCACGCAGCCCATGAGCACTGCGAAGAACACGCACACGCCAGCAATCATTGCGGCGACGATGTTGGCGGTCAAGTCGCGGCGCGACTGCTCGAGTTCGAGCGCCACGAGCTCGACATACGCACCGATGTGTCGCAGAAGCGCAGGTGCCGCCTTGGGCAGTAACCACAGCACCCGCATGACCGTGCCTAGGAGCGCCGCGCGACCAGGATACCCGCGACCGCGCCCACCACGGCCGCGAGTCCGATCGCAACCCAGGGACTTTCGTGCACGTAACCGTCCGCCGTGCTGAAGGCACGAGACGCGCCTTGCTTGACCGTATCGGCACTTTCCGCGAGCCGCTCCTTCGCGGCTCCCACGGTGGACATCACCTTGTTGCGCAAGCTGGCGATGTCGGCATCGTTGAGATCGGCGAGCCGCGCGACGAGGTCTTCCACGTCGGCGATCAGATTCTTCACTTCCTCGCCCGCGACGCTCGTGATGTGGCTCGCGGCGTGACCTCGCGCCGAGATCCTCGCCACCCCCATAGGGATCGAATGTCGTTGCCATCTTAAGTCTCCTGGAACTGTCTCGTTCTCGTTAATTGGAAACTCGGCCGGTTTGCCCGGCCGAGCTATTCTTGCATGAAACGCGGGAACTCGTAACCGCGGCGCGTCGCCGCGGCTCATCGCCCCCGTTTAGCCCCCCGAGTAAGCGCCCGCGCTGCGCGGCGTGATCGGGGTGTTCGCATTGCCGATCACGACCTCCACACGACGGTTGAGCTGACGCCCGCCTGAATCGCTGTTGCTCGCGACAGGGTACGCCTTGCCGTAGCCCTCCGTCGCGATACGCGACGGATCGATGCCCCGCATCGTGAGAGCCGCCTTGACCGCGCCTGCGCGTCGCTCCGAGAGATCCAGATTGTAAGCATCGCCGCCCACGCTGTCGGTGAACCCTTCGATCTGCACGCGCCGGTCCGGATGCTCGTTCAGAAATGCGGCCAGGCGATCCAGCTTCATGGCGGCACCGGGACTCAAGCTCGCTTGGCCAGTATCGAAGAGCACATCGCCCAAGGTGAGGACAATGCCGCGCTCCGTCTGCTTGGCTTTGAGCGCCTCGACCTCGGCCTGCAGCTGGGCTGACTGCTCCATCGCCGCATTACGCTGCGCCACGGCCACATTGGCCTCGTGCGAACGGGCCGCCGCCTGGATGCGGTCGCGCTCGGCCGTGCCTTGCGCGATACGCGCATCGTCCGCCTTCTGCGCGGCACGCTCCTGCGCGAGTCGCGCGGTCTGCGCCGCGATGTAGGCCATCTGGTCGGTCTGCGCCTCGTCGTGATTGGTATTGGCGGCCTCGGCGGCGCTGAGGTCCTGGCGTGCGGCCTGCAGGTCGAGGGGAGCGTATTGCGCGACGTTCGGGTCGGCATTCGCCGCCGAAACTTGGGCCCGCGCCGTCTCGAGCGCTGCGTTCGGTTGGGGCGCCGAGGCGCACGCACCGAGTGCGAGCGCAATCGCGGCGGCCATCAAATATTTCTGGCTCATGATTGTCACCTTTTGATTATTGAGTCGGGGGTTGCGCAGGCACGGTCACGATGGTCGGCGCAGGCGCCGGGTCATGCACCGACTCCTGCCGCAGCGCCACCAAGCTCGCCTGCAGTTCCATCTCGGCCTGATGCGACTTGTGCTCGCGGGCCGTCGCTTCGGCGAGTTCGGCATCCACATTCGCCTGATCGGCGAGCCGTGTTGCAACCTGCCCCTGATGATTCTGCGCCGCCTGCTCCGCGCGTTGCAGCTTATCGCGCGCCGTCGACATCTCGACCGGGGCGAGCTCGGTCGCTCCGGCCTGCTCCGCGCGCTGCACCGATTGCTTTGCCACCGCGAGCTGTTCGAGAGGAACAGGGCCCGAGGCGCAAGCCGCGAGTGCGGCGATCACCGCGGCGCAGGCGCTGCTGCAGATTATTCGTTGAGTCGTCATCGTGAAATCCTCCTAAATTGCCGTCCATAGCGACCGCGGCCCGCTGCCGCAGCCCGCACGAAGCCGGCCGTTACCAGTAGTAGAGCAAGGTGCGTGCCAACACGCGAAACGCGAATTACCGAGGAAAAGGGCCGAATTTCGCGGATGCGACCCATGAACTCATGTAGAAATTTCCGGAGCGAGCGTAGACATTACGAGGTTTTTCTTGTGTGTCCCGCGCGCATGTCGGCGCGCGCTGACGCGCGTTCAGTGCTTCGCGCCGTGCGCTTCGCAGATCTCGTGCAGCACTTCGGGAAGCCGGCCGTAGTCTCGGGCCTTGTCGAGAAAATGCGTCGCGCCGAGCGCGATCGCGGCGTTCTTGTATTCGGGTAGATCGTAGTTGGTGAGCACGATGATGCGCGGCTTCGGCTGCGTGGTAGCCAACGCGCGCATCACGCCGAAGCCCGTTCCCTGTTTCAAGTGCAGGTCGAGAATGATCACGTCGATAGCGTCGCGCTTGACGGCCGCGAGCGCGGCCGCTTCGGTATCAGCAGTGCCGATGAGCTCGACGTCGGGAATCTGCCGGATTGCTTCCGTCAAACGTTCCGTCAGTACTTTCGAGTCTTCAACGAGCAAGACTCTCAGCCCTTTCGCACTCGTCGTCCTTTGCGGGTTCGAAGACATGTCCACGGCATGCTAGCGCTGCGAAGCGCGCCAAAGTAGGCCAGCCGGCCTGTCGTGATGTAGGCTGATTCTCACGGCGGCGAGCTTACTGGATCAGACCGTTTCGCAGCGCATACGAGGTGATGTCTGCGTTCGCGTTGAAGCTCATCTTCTCGAGGATTCTGCTGCGGTACGTGCTCACCGTTTTCACGCTGAGACTCAGCTCGTTCGCGATGTCGGACACGCCGCGGCCTGCGGCGAGCTTGCAGAATATCTGGAATTCTCGCGTGGACAGGCGCGCGTGCAGCGGCTTGTCGGGATCGCCGTCGAGATCCGCCACCAGAATCTCCGCGAGCGCGGCGCTCACGTAGCGCCTGCCGGAGAGCACCGTGCGCACGGCCTTCATCAGTTCCTCGGGCGGACTGTCCTTGGAGAGATAGCCGCTCGCGCCGGCGCGCAAGACGTTCACCGCATACTGCTGCTCGGGCAAGCCGCTCATGACGAGCACACGCACGCCCGGATGACCGGTCTGTATGTGCCGCAAGATGTCGAGACCGCTGCGGTCCGGCATGTGTATGTCGAGCAGCACCAGGTCCCAATCCTGCTTGCGCAGCAGATCGAGCGTCTCATTGCCGCTCGCGGCCTCGCCCACGGCATTGATGGTGGGATCCGCCTCCAGAAATTGCTTGAAGCCCGCCCGGACAACCGCATGATCGTCGGCGATCAGTACTCGTGACACTTTATCTACCCTCTCCCTCTCACCGGGTTTATATGCTTGCGCATTCTTGGCTTTGCGGCTTGACGCGGCTCTGCGTGAAGCCGGTGGCCCGCCGTTGCGCGTATCCGTTGAGCTTGTTGTACAAAGTTTTCAGACTGCATCCTAACGCGTCGGCAGCACGACGCTTGTTGCCCTGGAAATACTCGAGGGTGGCCTCGATCAGCGACCGCTCCATGTCGTAGATCCGCGAGCCTACTCTAATATCGAGACGGTCGCGATCATCCGCCGACCCGCCGTTGTCGGCGCTCGCTTTCTGGATGAGGGGAGCCAACTCCACCCACTGATCGCCCATGATGAAGGCGCGCTCGATGCAGTTCTTGAGCTCGCGTACGTTGCCGGGCCAGCTGTGCTGCCGCAACGTCATCCGCGACAGCGGGGTCAGGCGCTTCTGTGTCGCGCCTTGCGCGTTGAGCTCGTCCAGGAAGCGGTCGGCCAGGATATCGACATCGTTGCCCCGCTCGCGCAGCGGCGGCATGTGCACCGGGAACACGGCCAGCCGGTACAGGAGATCCTCGCGCAGCTGACCGCTCTGCACCGCCTGCAGCGGGCAGCGATTGGTCGCCGCGATGACGCGGACGTCCGTCGACAGTTCGGTGTTCGCGCCCACTCGATAGAATTTTTTCGTCTCCAGCACCCGCAGCAGCCGGGTCTGCATGTCGAGCGGCATTTCTGTGATCTCGTCGAGAAGCAGCGTACCGCCCTCGGCGCGCTCGAACACACCCGCGTGGGCCGCGGACCGCGCCCGTGAAGCTGCCCTTCTCGAAGCCGAACAGCTCGGCTTCGATCAGCCCTGCCGGGATGGCGCCGCAATTGATGGCAACGAACGGCCCGTGACGTCGCGGGCTGGCATCGTGGATCGATCGGGCCGCCAGCTCCTTTCCCGAGCCGCTCTCGCCGGTGAGGAGGACGCTCGCGCCCGTCGGGCCCACCCGCTCGATCAGCCGAAAGACCTCTTGCATGGCCGGGGACACACCGACCAGCGCGCCAGCCCCCGATAAGGGCATCGTTTGCGACGGAGCGCTGTTAATGGCTGCATTCATGACCGCGAAATCCTCCACTGGCACCGCCGTGTAATCGTTACATGCGGC
Source organism: uncultured Gammaproteobacteria bacterium (assembly GCA_963766915.1). Classification (GTDB taxonomy): domain Bacteria; phylum Pseudomonadota; class Gammaproteobacteria; order Steroidobacterales; family Steroidobacteraceae; genus Bog-1198. The sequence goes on along the minus strand of CAVYCL010000014.1, from coordinate 314,861 downwards.
ATGGGTTAATTTGTAACCTGTGCAGGGTGGCGTCGCCATGGTGCACTGCTGAATCGAGTCTCGGACTTTGCGCTAATTTATGTAGGAGTTTGTCCGACAAGCAGGCTAAAAATCCTTTTAATTCAGGATCATATGCAGGTGCCAGGGGGACGTAGCGGCACCGGAAAGAGCGCCGAGGCCGCACATGGCACAGCCGTATGCACCTGCAACTCGGCTCAAGGCGGCTTGTCGCGGCCGCAGTGCCAGCACGAAGTGAACTGCGGCTCGAGCTCTTCGGCGCACGCCTCGCAAATCCACGAAGCGCCGGGCTGTACTGCGGCGGCGCGCGCCAGCGCGCCGAGCGCGTAGCGCTCGTCCGAATCCTGCACGTAGAGCTGCGGCCAGGTCTCCATCATGGGCAGATCACCCAGCGCGCCGGCCAGGTGGACATTGCGCAGCTCGCATTCGACGCCGGCCATGAGGAGAATGTTGCGCGCGTGCGCCACCTGCAGAAGCGATGCGGCCCGGTAGACCCGCTTCACGCACCGCTCCGCTAGCGCAACGACCTGAGGAATGCGGGCACGTCGGCGCCGCGCTCGAGCGCCTCGACGAGGGCCGAGCCGACCACGACGCCGTCGACATGCGATGCGAAGCGCTCCACTTGCGCGCGCGATCGAATGCCGAATCCCGCGCACACCGGCACGCGCGAGCAGCGCTTGACGCGATCCATGTAGTCGAGGACCGTGTCGGGAACCTCTGCGGACTTGCCCGTGGTGCCGGTCATGGTCACGGCATACACGAAGCCCTGCGCGGACTCGCAGAGCATCGCCAGCCGCTTAGGCGGCGTCACCGGCGAGACCATTTGTACGAGCGCGAGTCCTTCCCGGTCGAGCGCCGACTTGAGGTCGTCGCTTTCCTCGAACGGCAGATCCGGGACGATGAAGCCCGCCACACCCGCGGCGGCGGCGGCGGCCGGCAACCGGTCGAGCCCGAAGGCGAGCAACGGATTCAAATAGCTCATGAGCAACAAGGGGACCGAACGCTCGCTGACCGCGCTGAGCTCCTCCAGGATCCAGCGCAAGGTCACGCCGTTGCCGAGCGCCGCGAAACTCGCGCGCTGAATGGTCGAGCCGTCGGCCATCGGGTCGGAGAACGGCACACCGATCTCCACCACGTCGCAGACCGATGCGACCTGGGCCAGGTCTCGCTTGAAGTCTTCGCGCGTCGGAAATCCGGCCGTCAGGAACCCGACCAGCGCCGGGCGGCCCTGCGCGGTCGCGGCGCTGATCGCGGCGGAAATGCGGTCACGCGCGTGCATGGGGTGCCTGGGCGAGCAGCGTTCGCTCCAGAATGCTCATGTCCTTGTCGCCCCGGCCCGAACAGCCGATCAAGATCCGCGAGCCCGGGTAAGCGCGCGCGTATTTTCGCGCGCCGAAAATCGCGTGCGCAGTCTCGATCGCGGGCAAGATGCCCTCGTAGCGCGCGCACTCGGCGAGCGCATCGAGCGCCTCCTCGTCGGTCGCGCTCTCGTAGCTCACGCGGCCGCATTCCTTGAGATACGCATGCTCCGGGCCCACTCCCGAGTAATCGAGTCCGGCGGATACCGAATGCGTCTCGCGTATCTGGCCGAAGTCATCCTGCAGGATCAAGGTGTAGCTGCCTTGCAATACGCCGGGCGTTCCGAAGGTGAGCGAGGCCGCGTTGTCGCCGAGTCCCGGCCCTCGCCCCCCCGCCTCCACACCCAACAGCTTCACTTGGGCGTCGTCGACGAACGGATGGAACAATCCGATGGCATTCGAGCCGCCGCCCACGCAGGCGACGGCGACGTCCGGCAATGCACCGGCTGCCGCGAGCATCTGCGCGCGCGCCTCGCGCCCGATCACCGATTGCAGCTCCCGCACCAGATACGGGTAGGGATGCGGCCCGACGGCGGAGCCCAGGCAATAAAAAGTGCCGTCCGGATCGGACACCCAATCGCGCAGTGCCTCGTCGATGGCGGCGCGCAGCGTGCGATCGCCCGACGTGACCGGCACGACCGTCGCGCCCAGGAGCCGCATGCGGCCGACGTTCGGCGCCTGCCGCTCGACGTCCACCGCGCCCATATAGACGACGCACGGCAACCCCAGGCGCGCGGCCGCGGCCGCACTCGCGACGCCATGCTGGCCTGCGCCCGTCTCGGCGACGATGCGGCGGGCACCCAGCCGCTTGGCGAGCAGCGTCTGTCCCAGTGCGTTGTTGATCTTGTGCGCACCGGTGTGCGCGAGGTCTTCGCGCTTGAGCCACACCTCCGCGCCCCAGCGCGCGCTCAAGGTCGGCGCGTGCGTGAGGGCGGTGGGACGGCCCACCCAGGTATCGAGCTCGTGGTGGAGCTCCGCCTGAAAATCCTCGCGGTGTAGATGGAGGTCGACACCCGCCTGCAGACGGTCGAGCGCGGGCACCAAGGTCTCCGGGACGTAGCGGCCACCGAACGCGCCGTAGCGGCCCTTGGCGTCGGGGCCGGCGACACGCGCCGCGGGACGGCCGGCGGCGCTCAAGCGTCACGCCCCAAGTTGGCGGCCGCGGCGCGGACGGCGCGCACGAACTCGTAGATTTTTTCGGGATCCTTCACACCGTGATCGTGCTCGACACCGCTGCTCACGTCGACCCCGAAAGGTCGCACGACCTGCACCGCCTCGGTGACGTTCTGGGCATTCAGGCCGCCGGCCAGGATCAGCTCGGTCTGGCGGGCGAGCTCCGCCGCCCGCCCCCAGTCCGCCAGCTCGCCGATGCCGCTCGTCGGGCCCTCGAAGACCACCCGATGCGGCAAGGGGCTCGGGGTCTTGCGGCCGAAACGCAATACCGGCAGCACCTTGATGTGCGCGGGAATCTTCAGCTCGCGCAAATCCTCGACGTCGGTCTGAAAATAGTCGGGCTTCAGCACGCGGCAGATCTCGTCGACCTTCATCTGCAGCGGGTGCTGCGCGACCGCGATGCGCAGAATGCCCGGCGGTGCGAGCGCTGCCAGCTGCGCGGCCTGCCCCGGCGTCACTTGCCGCGGGCTCGGAGCGAATACGAAACCGATGGCGTCGACCTGGGCCGTTGCCGCGGCGCTCACGGCATCGGCACTCGTGATACCGCAAATCTTGATGAACATGGGCGCGAGTGTAGCCATTTAGACTGGCACTGTCCGTGCCGCCGCAAGCATTTCGGCGAGGAGACCGCCGGCATTCTCCGCGGGCCATGAGCGCCGTGCCGACCAGGGCCAGACGATAGCCGAGGCCGCGCACCCGAGCGCGCATCGGCCGGCGTCGCGACACCGCTCTCGGCCACCGAGGGGACGCCAGGCGGCACGCGCGCGGCCAGCTCCGCGAAACGCTCCGGCACGACGGCGAGGCTCGTGAGATCGCGGCAATTGATGCCGATCATCACGGTGTCGCGGCGCGCCGTCGCGCTGAGCAGCTCGCCGGCCAGCTCGAGATCGCGCTCATCGAAGGCCTCCAGCAGGACGAACAAGCCCAGCTCGGAGGCGGTCGTCAGCATCTCGGCGAGTCGTTCGCGAGGCAGCATGCGAAGAATCAGCAGCACTCCGCCCGCACCGGCGGCACGCGCCTCGAGTACCTGATAAGGATCGACCAGGAAATCCTTGCGCATCGCCGGCACTCCCAGTGGCGCGAGCACCGCGGCCGCTTCCTGCAAATGCTCGAGGCTGCCGTCGAACCGCGAGGGCTCCGTGAGCACGGACACGGCGGCGGCGCCGCCCCGCGCATACGCTTCGATACGGCCGAGACGGTCGTGCGCCGGATCCTGCAAGGCGCCCACCGCCGGCGAACGCAGTTTGATCTCGGCGACGATGTCGAATCCCAACGGCGAGAAGCGCAGCGGCGGAGCGGCCGGCGTCGCGAGCGCGCGGCGCCGAAGGTCGGCGATGGGCACGCGGCGCGCGGCTTCGGCCGCGCGGGCGGCGCTCGAGCGCGCCATGGCGGCGAGGAAGTCGCTCACCTCGCACCGCCCGCCGGCGCGACAGCCGCGCGCTCGGCACAGTACTGCTCGAACCGCTCGAGCCAGGCGCGCGCGCGGCCGCTGTCGAGCGCCTCCTCGGCAGTCCGGACGCCGGAGGCCACCGAGGCGCTGCGGCCGGCGATGTGCAGCGCGAGCCCGCACTGAAGCACGAGCGCACCGCGATGCGGTCCGCTATCGCGCCCCGCGAACACCGCCCGCATCGCGCGGCAATTGTGAGCGGCATCACCGCCCATGAGCTCCTCGGACGTACAGGGTTGCACGCCGAACTCGGCTGGATCGAAAACCCGGCGCGACACCGCGCCCGGTGTCACGTCGAACGCGACGAACGCGCCGACCGGTGTCGCCTCGTCCCAGCCGTTCGCACCGTGCACCACCCACGCGCGCGCAATCGGCATCCCGGCCAACGCGTCGGCGATCAATTGAGCGCTGGCCTCGTCGTAGGCGCCGATCAACCGGTAGCGCGGTGCCGCCGGATTCGTGAGCGGCCCGAGCAAATTCAGCACCGTGCGCACGCCGAGAGCCGCCCGCACCGGCGCAAGCGCCTTCATCGCCGGATGAAAATACGGCGCGAACAAAAACGTGAACCCGGTGCTCGCCAGGCATTGCGCCGCGCGCTGCTCATCGAGCGGCAGGGCGAGGCCGAGCTGCTCGATGAGATCCGCACTGCCGCTTCGGCTGGTGACCGAGCGGTTACCGTGCTTGACGACCGGCAAGCCGCAAGACGCGGCCAGCAGCGCGGCGCCGGTGGACAGATTCAAGCTGCCGGAAAAATCCCCGCCCGTGCCCACGATGTCGATGGCGTCGAGATCGGCCGGCAGCGCGGGCTTGCGCGCGAGCGAACGCATCGCGCCCGCGAAACCGCGCAGCTCTGCCGCGACCACCCCCTTCGCGCGCACCGCCGCGAGCAGCGCGCCGGCGAGCGCGGGCGCAAGATCCGGGGCGGTGAGCTGCTCGAGCAGCCGCGCCGCCTCGGCCTCGCTCAGCGCCACGCCGGACAGGAGATGCTCGAGCGTTTGCTGCAGAGGGTGCATGACGGCGCTCAAAACTTCAGGAAATTGGCCATGAGATCCGGTCCCTCGGGCGTCAGCACGCTTTCGGGGTGAAACTGCACGCCCTCGACGGGCAAGGAGCGATGGCGTACGCCCATGATCTCGCCTTCCGGCGTGCGCGCCGTCACTTCGAGCACCGCGGGAATGCTCTCCGGCTCGGCGATGAGTGAGTGATAACGCCCGGCGGTGATTTGCGGCGGCAGACCGCTGAAGAGGCCCTTGCCGTCGTGACTCACGGGCGAGACCTTGCCGTGCATGAGGCGCGAGGCCCGCACCACCTGACCGCCGAATACTTCCACGAGCGACTGATGGCCGAGGCAGACGCCGAAAATGGGAATGCGTCCCGCGAAGGCACGAATCATGGCCATGGACACACCGGCGTCGCGCGGCGTTCCGGGTCCCGGCGAGATCACGAGATGCGAGTGCGTAGCGGCGAGCGCGGCATCGACCGTGATGGCGTCGTTGCGATGAACGTCGACTTCCGCGCCCAAGACCAGGAACGCCTGCACGAGGTTGTAGGTAAAGGAATCGTAGTTGTCGATCAGCAGGATGCGGGGCCGCGCGCTCATAAGCCCTCCGCCGCGATGCCGAGCGCCCGGCGCAGCACCGCGCTCTTCGCCAGCAGCTCCGCGTACTCCGCGCGCGGCGAGCTGTCGGCGACGATGCCGCCGCCTGCCTGATAGCTGTATTGATCGCCGCTGAACACCAGCGTGCGGATGGTGATGGCCTGATCCATGTCACCCTGCCGGCCGAAATAACCCACCGTGCCCCCGTACAGCTGCCGTCCGACGGGCTCGAGCTCATCGATGATCTGCATGGCGCGCACTTTCGGCGCGCCGACCAGCGTGCCGGCGGGGAACGTCGCCGCGAACAGATCGAAGACATCGTGCTGCGGCGCCACTTCGCCATGCACGCCGCTCACGATGTGCATGATGTGGCTGTAGCGTTCGATCACACGGTAGGGGTCGACGCGCACCGTGCCGGCCTTGGCCACCCGGCCGAGATCGTTGCGGGCGAGATCCACCAGCATCACGTGCTCGGAGTTCTCCTTGGGATCGGCGAGCAAATCCCGCTCGAGCTCGAGATCGCGATCAACATCTTCGCCGCGCGGCCGCGAGCCTGCGATCGGGCGCAGCTGCGCGTGGCCGCCGTGCGACTTGACCAGCGCCTCGGGCGAGGATCCCACCACCGTGATGTCGCCCAGCTCGCAGAAGAACATATACGGGGAAGGATTCAACAGGCGCAGCGCACGATAGACCTCGAAGGGCGCAAGCGAGTGCCGCCCCTCGAATCGCGAAGCGAGCACCAGCTGATAGACATCCCCGGAGGCGATGTAGGCTTGCGCGCGCTTCACGAGCTCTGCGTGCTCACCTTCCGAGAGCGACGGGGTCGCGGGTGAGAACCGCCCGGGGACGAGCACCGTCGGCACCGCGCCGCGCAGGGCGCGCATGATGTCGCGGCGGAGCGCCTCCCGCTCAGGCTCGGGACCGTCGTGCAGCAGCGCGGCGCTCCTCGTCAGATGGTCGAACACCAGGAGCGAGCGCGGCGCCACGTAATGCGCGTGGGGGGTGACGGTTGAGGCCAGGCTGCGGCCGGGCAAGTGCTCGAAATAGCGCACGGCATCGTAGGCGGTATAGCCCACGAGCCCCCCCGACAGGGGTACTCCGGGAATCTCCGGCTGCGGACGCGGCGCCCGTTCGAGCGCCGCGCGCAGCGCGTCCAGAAGCTCCTGCCGCGTCTGCGGACGGGGCGTGCGCTCGTTTCCGACCGTGAGACCCGCGGCATCGAGCCGCACCTCCAGGCACTCGCCGAAGCCGATGAACGAATACCGGGCGAGGCGCTCGCCGCCTTCGACGCTCTCCAGCAAAAAGCGCGGCCGAAACGGCGCGAGCTTCAGGTACGCCGAGACGGGCGTATCCAGATCCGCGGCAATGTCGAAAGGCGCTTTCATCGCAGGAACCCTTTGCTCAAGCCAAAAAAAAACCCATCACCGTCTTTAAGGGCGGGGATGGGATTTCTGGTGTATCGAATCGAAAAAACTTACGCGGCCAGCGCCCTCTCCCGTGAGGAAGCGCGCCACCAACCGACATGCATAGCGCTTAGTAACATTCAGGGGGAGTATCGCCGCGCCGAGCGGGCATCGTCAAGCCGCTACGGCCCCGCCTGCAGGCTTTTTTTGAGCTTGCGGGTGAGCTCGGCGAAGCGCGGCGTGAGCCCGACATCCTCGTAGACCGGGTCGCCCTGGTCGTCGCGCGAAATGATCTGCGGGCCGGCCTCGTAGGGCATGGCGGCGACGATTTCATCGAGCGCGGCGTGCAGGAGGTCCGTGATCAGCGTCTCCACGGTTCGGCCGGGGAACAACTCCGCGAGCGCCTGCAGCCGCGCCGCGTCCTCGAGCGGCAGCCGCATGGCGTATTCTCGGGCCGTGCGCACCGGCGGCGGGTCCTTCTTCCAGTGATCGAGCAGGGCCTTGAATTTCACGATTGCTCCGCCATACGTGACCTGAGTGCGAAAGACCGAGGCTACAATTATAAGCCGTAGACGCGAGTTAGCAGTGACCGATGATGGTGTGCCCGTGACGTGCGCTTGACCGCGCCGCATCCCCTGCCCGCCAGCGAGGCGGAGCGCAACGCGAGCGGCGCGTCCTGGAGACGCGGACTTGCCGGGCTGTTCGAGTACAGCCGGCGCGCGCTCATTCTGGTTTGGACCACCAATCGAACGCTCTCCATCGTCTTAGGGGCCCTCACCTTGCTTGCCGGCATCCTGCCGGCCGGGGTCGCCTGGATCGGGGCGCAGATCGTCGACGCCGTCATCCACGCGGCGGAGCTCCACCGACGCACCGGCGCCGTGACGCTGCGCCCCGTCATGATCTGGGTGGCGTGCGAGGCGGCGCTGATCGCGGCCATCGCGTTTGCACAGCGCGGGCTCTCGCTCGCGCAGTCGCTGTTGCGCGCGCAACTCGGCCAGCGCGTCAACGTCATGATTCTCGAGAAGGCCCTGACCCTCGACATCGTGCAGTTCGAGGATTCCGAGTTCTACGACAAGTTGACGCGCGCCCGGCGGGAGGCGTCGAGCCGCCCCTTGAGCCTCGTCATGCGCACGTTCGGGCTCTTGCAGAACGCCGTTTCACTCGTGTCCTTCGGCGGCCTGTTGGTGCGGTTCTCCCCCTGGGCCGTGGTGCTCCTGGTGCTCGCCGGGTTGCCGGCGTTTCTCGCCGAGGCGAAATTCTCGGGCGAGGCGTTCCGCTTGTTCCGCTGGCGCGCCCCTGAATCGCGCATGCAGATCTATCTCGAATCGGTGCTCGCGCGCGACGAGACCGCCAAGGAAGTGAAGCTGTTCGGGCTGGGCCCGCGGTTCCTCGATCGCTACCGCGACATTTTCACGCGGCTCTACAAGGAGGATCGCGATCTCACCGTGCGCCGCGACTCCTGGGGATTCGGCCTCGGGCTTCTGGGGACGGGTGCCTTGTATGGCGGTTATGGCTGGATTGCTGCGGAAACCGTACTCGGCGCGATGACCGTCGGCCAGATGACCATGTACCTCATGCTGCTGCGGCAGGGACAGTCCGCGGTCAGCGCGGCGCTCACCGCCGTCAGCGGGCTGTACGAGGACAACTTGTATCTATCGACCTTGTTCGAGTACCTGGAGCAGCCGGTGGGGGGCTCGACGGGATCGCGCACCACGGGCCCGCAGCCCGGCGACGGCATCCGCTTCGAGGACGTCGACTTCGTCTACCCGGGCGCGGCGCAGCCGGCGCTCGCGCACATCGACCTGCATGTGCGGCCGGGCGAGAGCCTCGCGCTCGTCGGCGAGAACGGCTCGGGCAAGACCACGCTGATCAAGCTGCTCACCCGGCTGTACAAGCCCACGCGCGGCCGCATTCTTTTGGACGGGCTCGACCTGCAGGAGTGGGACGAGACCGTGCTGCGACAGCGCATCGGCGTGATCTTCCAGGATTTCGCCCGCTACCAGATGCTGGTGGGCGAGAACATCGGCGCGGGCGACGTGCGTGCTTTCGATGACGAGGCGCGCTGGCGCAGTGCCGCCCTGCAGGGGCTCGCCTCCGAATTCGTCGAAGCGCTGCCTTCCGGCTACCGCACGCAACTCGGCAAGTGGTTCAAGGACGGCCGCGAGCTCTCGGGCGGCCAGTGGCAGAAAATCGCGCTGGCGCGTGCCTTCATGCGCAACGAGGCGGACATCCTGGTGCTCGACGAGCCCACGGCCGCCATCGATGCGGCGGCCGAGGCCGAGGTGTTCGAGCACTTCCGCGAGCTCACCCGCAACCGCATCGCCATCGTCATTTCGCACCGCTTCTCGACGGTGCGCATGGCCGATCAGATCCTGGTGCTGGCCGAAGGACGCATCGTCGAACGCGGCAGCCATGATTCGCTGGTTGCCGCGGACGGCCGCTACGCAAAGCTTTTCACGCTGCAAGCGCGCGGGTATCGTTGAGCCATGCCATCGTTCGACGTCGTCTCGGAAATCGACAGCCACGAGTTGACCAATGCCGTCGACCAGGCGAGCCGCGAGCTCGCCCAGCGTTTCGACTTCAAGGAGACCGGCGCGCAGTTCGAGCTCGACGAGCTCACCGTCACCATGAAGGCCCCGGCCGAGTTCCAGCTGAAGCAGATGCTCGAGATCCTGAAGCTCAAGGTCGCCAAACGCGGCATCGACGTCGCCTGCCTCGAGGAGAAGGACCCCTTGGTGAATCTCGCGACCGCCAAGCAAGACGTGATACTCCGGCACGGCATCGATCAGGAGACCGGCAAGAAAGTGACGCGGCTGCTCAAGGACTCGAAGCTCAAGGTGCAGGCGCAGATTCAGGGCGAGAAGGTGCGCGTCACCGGCAAGAAGCGCGACGACCTGCAGGAGGCCATCGCGCTCCTTCGCAAGGGCACCTTCGAAGTGCCGCTGCAATTCAATAATTTCAGGGATTAGGCGGCGGCGGCGTCGCCCGGCGTGGCGACGCCCGGCGCGTCAGGGTGCGGCGGGGCGTGGCTCATGCCCTTGGAATGCACCACGGTACCGTCGAGCTTGACGATGATGGCGTCGATGTCATCCAGCCTGTTGTAGATTTCGAGCGCCTTGTCGGGCCCGAGCACGAAGGCGGTCTTGGAGAGGCCGTCGGTGCGGGTCGCCGACGGACCGATGACCGTGGCGCTGCGCACCTTGCTTGCCGAGTGACCGGTCTTCGGATCGATGATGTGGTGGTAGCGCACGCCGCCCTCGTCGAAGAACCGCTCGTAGTCGCCCGACGTCGAGATGGCCGCATTTTCCAGCGGAATGCGTGCGATCACGTTGCCCTCGCCCTTCATCGGGTCGCGCACGCCCACGATCCAAGGTTTGCCGAACCGGTCGCCGATGATGCGGCTGTCGCCGCCCGCGCCGATGAAGGCGCGTGTGAAGCCGAGTCCCTTCAACACCTCGATGCCGCGATCCACCGAGTAGCCCTTGGCGATGCCGCCGAGATCGATGCGCACGCCTTTCTGCGTGAACCGCACCGTCTGGTTCGCCGGATCGAGAATCACATGGCGGTAATTGACGGCGGGCAGCGCCTTGGCGATCTGCGTGTCATCCGGCCGCACGTGCTTGCGGAAGTCGTACATGTAGCCGACGCTCGCATAGGTGATGTCGAACGCGCCGTCGGTGATCTCCGAGTACTGGCGTGCGGTGACGAGCAGGTCGAACAGCTCCTTGCTGATGTGCATGGGGCCATCGGCGGCTTTGTCGTTGACCTGCGAAACCTCGCTGGTCGGCTTGTACGTACTCATCGTCTCGTCGATGTGCCGCATCTCGTCGAGCACCGCATCGATCGCCATGCTCACCCTGGGCGCGATCCTCGGCCCACAGCTCCACCGTGATGCGCGTGCCCATGATGCCGTCGCTGATGCGGCGAACCCACTCGGCGTGCGCGGGCGATGCGGCACACCAGAGCGCAGCGACGCAGGCGATCGATCTTAAGATGGTTTTCATGGCGCGTAGCCTAGCGGTTTCGCGCACCGATGGGTACGGCGACGGGCCGGCAAGCCGCGCTCAGCGCGATGCGCGCGCCCGCCGCCAGCTCAGCACCACCAAGGCGCTGCCGACGATGCCGCCGAGATGTGCGAAATGCGCAATGCCCGGCAGAGTCCCGGTGACGCCGAACAGAAGCTCGGCGCCCGCGTAGAGGGTTGCAAACAGCCAAGCCGGCATGGGGATCGGCGGTATCAGAGGAATCACTTTGCGATGCGGGAACATCATCGCGAACGCAAACAGCAGGCCAAAAACGCCGCCCGATGCGCCGACCGTGCTGTCGAACGCCGCGCCAGGCAGAGACTGCACGAGAAGCTGCGCGAGAGCGGCAGTGATCACTCCCGCTAAGTAGCACGCAAGCAACCGCCAGGGCCCCGCATAGCGCTCGATCTCGGTGCCGAACATGTATAAGGCCAGCATGTTGAAGCCGATGTGCGCTAGGTTGAGGGGATCGTGCAGAAAGGCGTAAGTAACGATCTGCCAGAAATGAAAGTAAGATTGGCCCTCGATCGGTTGAAGCGGCCACAGCGCGAAGAGCGTCATGAACGGTTCACCGATCCACTTCTCGACGAGGTACACCGCGACATTCGCGGCGATGAGGACGATAACGGCGGAGATTTTCATGACGGAACGGCCATTGTAGCGCCATGCATACGGCATTCCTCGATTACGAGACGGTTTCCAACGGCGACCTCGACACCGCGAGTCTCGAACAGGCGGCGCCCGGAATCCGCTTCTATGCCTCGACGACTGAATCGCAGCTCGCCCTGCGTCTCGCGGACGTGCAGATCGTGCTCCTCAACAAGATCGGGCTCACGCGCGAGCTTCTCGAGAGCGCGCGCGAGCTCAAGCTGATCGCGGTCGCCGGCACGGGAACGGACGGCGTCGATCTCGCCGCCGCAGAGGAGCGCGGCATCGCCGTATGCAACGTGCGCGGCTACTGCACGGCGTCGGTGGTGCAGCAGGCCTGGGCGCTCATCTTAGGTCTCACTCAGCATCTGCGCGAGTACGCGCGACTCGCGACGGACGGCTCCTGGGTCGAGAACGAAGAATACGCCGTGCTCGCGCATCCGATCCGGGAGCTGTCGGGCCGCGTGCTCGGCATCGTCGGGTGGGGCACGCTCGGCCGCGGCGTGGCGGCGGTGGGCGAGTCGTTCGGCATGCGCACGATCGTCTGCAACCGTCCCGGCGCGCCGCCGGAGCGCGGTCGGGTGAGCCTCGATGAGCTGCTGGCAACGGCCGACATCGTGTCCTTGCACTGTCCCTCGACACCGGCGACCCGCGGCCTCATCGGGGCGCGCGAACTTGAGCTCATGAAGACGGATGCCTTGCTCATCAACACCGCACGGGGCGCGCTGGTGGATAGCACGGCGCTTGCGCAGGCGCTCCGCGCCGGGCGGCTGGGCGGAGCGGGTATCGACGTGCTGGCTCAGGAGCCGCCGACGGACGGCGATCCGTTGCTCGCATCCGACATTCCAAACCTGATCGTCACGCCCCACATCGCCTGGGCGGCACGTGAAGCGCGGCAGCGCTGTATCGACGAGATGGCCGCGAACATCGTGGATTTTCGGCGCGGCGGCCGGCGGGGGCGGGTGGTCTGAGCGCCCGCCCCCGGGCCGTCACGTCATGCCGTCAGGCCCGCGTTGCGCGGGCGGCGGCGCCGTCGATCAGCCGCGCGATTCGCGCTTGGCCTTTTTCGCGGCGCGCTTCTCTTCCAGCGTCTTGGTGGGTTTCTTCTTGCCCTCTTTCTTTCGTTCCATGCCCTTGCTCATCGCGTGCTCCTCTATGTTGCGTCGACGTCATTCCCCGGAGACTCAAGGCCGCGCACGTCTCCGGAACTTGGGGTTTCCGCCGCCCTGCGCGGAGTCGCGGACCGGATGCATTCCCCGCGCGGGCTTGATCCCCCGTGCGGGCTTCGTTCCTCGGGTCGGCCGTGCCTCTCCTGCCGACCGCTCGTCCGAGCGGAAACTTTCCGCTCCCTTGAGCAGTAGCGGCGATTCGCCCTGCCCTAAACTTGCGAGCGCCGCGGCGATATCGATCAGCGGCATTCCCGTCTCCGTTTCGAGCTCGCGCAGGATGGGGCGAAATTCAGCGGCCCGGCCCTTGGCGACGGTCTCCGAGATGCGCACCTTGAACTTCGCGACGCGCGAGGCATTCACCGCCGCGACGGTGGGAAGATCCATGGTCTCGATTTTCTGGCGCGTCGCCCGCTCGATTGCCCGCAGCAACGATCCCTCGCGCGGCGCGATGAACAGGATCGCCTCGCCGCTGCGGCCGGCGCGGCCGGTGCGGCCGATGCGATGCACGTACGATTCGCCGTCGTACGGCGCGTCGTAGTTGACCACGTGGCTGATACGCTCGACGTCGAGACCCCGTGCCGCCACGTCGGTGGCGACCACGATGTCGATCTCCCCGGCGCGCAGGCGTGCGACGGTGCGCTCGCGCTGCGCTTGCGGAATATCGCCGTTGAGCGCGACCGCCGAAAAGCCACGCGCTTCGAGCTTCTCGGCGAGCTCCACCGTGGATTGCTTGGTGCGCGTGAAAATCAGCATGCCGTCGAAAGTCTCGGTCTCGAGAATCCGCGTGAGCGCGTCGAGCTTGTGCAGTCCGCTCACCATCCAGCAGCGTTGCCGGATGCGGGTCGAGGTGCCGGTCTTCGATTTGATGGTCACTTCGACGGGCGTCCGCAGGTGCCGCTGCGCGATGCGGCGGATGGCCGGCGCCAGCGTCGCGGAGAAGAGCGCGACCTGCCGGCCGGGCGGGGTCTGCTCGAGTATCGACTCGACGGCGTCGATGAAGCCCATCTGCAGCATCTCGTCCGCTTCGTCGAGCACCAGCATCGTCAGCTTGGCGAGGTTCAACGTCCCGCGGTTCATGTGGTCGATCACGCGCCCGGGTGTTCCCACCACGACGTGCACGCCGCGCCGCAGGGCATTCAGCTGCGGCTGATAGCTCTGCCCGCCGTAGATGGGCAGGACGTGGAATCCGGGGAGATGCGCCGCATAGCGCTGAAACGCCTCCGCCACCTGCAAAGCGAGCTCGCGGGTCGGCACCAGCACCAGCACCTGCGGATCGCGGCCGTTGGGATCCAGCCGCGACAACGCCGGCAAGGCGAATGCGGCCGTCTTGCCGGTGCCGGTCTGGGCCTGTCCCAGCATGTCGGCACCCGAGAGCAACACGGGGATGGTGGCGGCCTGAATCGGCGAGGGCGACTCGTAGCCGACTCCCTCGAGCCCCCGAAGCACGGCCTCGGAGAGCCCCAGATCGCGAAAAGTGGGGAAGCTAGCGGTGTCGTCCGCGTGCACTTCAGTCATGTATACCTCCGAGTGGCGCGCCGTCGGCGGACCGCCGCGCCTGTCGGCCACGCGCAAGTCTAGCGGTTTGGCCGGGTATTGCTACCATTCGCGTCCGGACAACGAGGCCGACTGCCTAGGACGCTCACCATGGGACGCATTTTCGAAGTCAGAAAGCATGCGATGTTCGCGCGCTGGAACCGGATGGCCAAGCAATTCACCCGGGTGGCCAAGGACATCAGCATCGCCGTGCATTCAGGCGGCCCGGATCCCGCCTCCAACAGCACCTTGCGACGCGTGCTGCAGAACGCACGCGCCGTCAACATGCCCAAGGACAAGACCGATGCGGCGATCCGCCGCGCCATGGGCAAGGATGCCTCCAACTATCACGAAATTCTGTACGAAGGCTATGCGCCGCACGGCGTCGCGCTGTTGGTCGAATGCGCCACCGACAACCCCACGCGCACCGTCGGCAACGTGCGCAATGTGTTCACGCGCAACGCAGGGAACTTGGGGACCACGGGGAGCGTCGGCTTCCTGTTCAAGAAAATGGGCGTTTTCCGGCTCGATCCGTCCGCCGTGAAGGACCAGGACGAGTTGGAGCTCGATCTCATCGACTACGGGCTCGAGGAGATGGGCGAGAGCACGGGCGAGAAGGGCGAGCCGCAGCTCGTGATCCGCTGCGCGTTCGGCGATTTCGGCAAGTTGCAGGAGGCGCTCGAGGCGCGGCACATCACGCCGCTCTCCGCAGAGCACGAGTACATCTGTTCCGTGCCGACGGAGCTCCCCGAGGACCAGGCCGCCGAGGTGCTCGCGTTGATCGACAAGCTCGAGCAGGACGATGACGTGCAGAAGGTATTCCACACCCTCGCCTAACCACAGTCCGGCCAGGCGCCGTAGGGCGAATCCCGCCGCTCACGGCGCCTTAAGCCGCGTTCATCCTGTCATCCCGAAGGCGCCTGCGACGTTTCATTCCTGGAGAGCAAAATTTCCAGGAGACGCCCATGAAACGCCTATTTATGTTATTGATTCCATTGAGTTTTCTAGGCATGGCCGGCTGCGTGGTTGCGCCCTATGGGCCGCCGCGGCCTTACTGGTACGGCCCGCGCGTGGCGGTGGTTGCGCCGGCCCCCGTGGTGGTCGTGCGGCCTTGAGCCTCGATGAGGGCAGAGCGTGCGGCCGGCGCAGCCGGCCGCACTATACTTAACCGATGCCCCAAAGCCGCGCGTACCGTCTGATCAACGTCTTCACGCACGACCAGCGGCGGCTCTCGGGCAATCCGCTTTGTGTGTTCGAGGACGGCGCCGGCCTCGACACGCCGACCATGCAGGCGCTGGCGCGTCAGTTCAATTTATCCGAAACGACCTTCATCCTCCCCTCCTCGCGAGGCGCGGCGGCGGTGCGGATTTTCACGCCGAGCTATGAGATGCCTTTCGCCGGCCATCCGACCCTCGGCACAGCCCATGTTTGCAGGGCGCTCGGACTCGGCGGCGACGTGCTCCGTCTGGACATGCAAGCGGGGCTCATCGAGGTCGCCGCGCAAAACGATCGCTGGACGCTCACGGCGCCCTACTCGACATTTCGCGAAGTGGACACCTCGCGCGCCGCGCTGGCCGCAGCCCTCGGGCTCGCGGAATCGGACTTCGGCGAGCGGCCGCTGTGGGTCAAAGCAGGCAAGGAGCAGCTCATCGTCCCTTTGAACTCGCTCGAAGCCGTGCGCCGCGCCACCCCGCAAGCCGACGCCTTTGCCGCCCTGCGCAGCGAAGACGGCGCGAGCATGGCCTATGTATTCGCCGAAAGAAGACCCGGCGCGACGCTTGCGCGGTTCTTTTTTCCGAGCGGCACGGCGCTGCTCGAGGACCCTGCGACGGGTTCCGCCGCCGCCAACTTCGGCGGCTGGTGGCTCGCGATGAACCGCCCGCTGCCGGCACGGATCGAGATAGCGCAGGGCGAGCTCGTGGCACGCCCGTCGTCGCTCTATCTCGAGGTGACCGAGGCGCGCCGCATCCGCGTAGGCGGCGATGTGATCGAGATCGGCCGGGGGAGCGTCTCGCTCTAGCGAAATCGTCCTGAGAACCGCGCTCAGCCGGGAGGATTCGCGGCCGAAGCATCCGCCGCCGGCACGAGTCCGTGGTTGATGATGCGGTAGGCCCAATCAAGGACCGGCGTCAGGCGCGGCGATACCATAGCCAGAGCTCGCTGATAGTCGGCCCATCGCGCCTCGTGGTGCTCGGGAACTCCGAGCTCCGGGCTCACCGGCAGGATGATGTGCGTTTCCTTGCTGCGGGCGATGTAGTAACGGGAAATCTTGCCCTTGTTGTAGGGACCGGTCTCCATGAACACCAAGCCCCAGTCGAACGAGATGTCGTCGAGGTTGGTCTCCTCGCGCACCTCGCGGACCGCGGCATCGATGGGCTCCTCGCCCGCCTCGACCAGTCCTTTCGGGAAGTCCCAGTTCCGGTAGGCCCGCAGCAGCAAGAATTTCAGCTTGCGCGGGACCGTGCTCACGATCACCACGCCGGCGGAAAGTCTCTTGTTCGATGCAACTGGCTGCATTCCCCGTGCGCTCGGAAATCACACACGGGCATTGTACTCCTCAGGCAGCGGCGGATAAGGGCGCGCGGATCAGATAGTCGAACGCGCTCAAGCTGGCTTTCGCGCCCTCGCCCATGGCAATCACGATCTGCTTGTAGGGCACGACCGTGCAATCGCCGGCCGCGAACACGCCCGGCACCGAGGTTTCGCCGCGGGCATTGATCTCGATCTCGCCGCGCGGCGACAGCTTCACCACACCCTTCAGCCAATCCGTGTTCGGCACGAGGCCGATTTGCACGAACACCCCGGCGAGCTCGAGCGAATGCAGCGTGCCGTCGCGGCGATCCTTGTAGGACAGGCCGGTGACCCGCTCGCCGTCGCCCGTGATCTCGGTGGTCTGCGCGCCGGTGATCACCGCGACGTTGGGCAGGCTCGCGAGCTTGCGCTGGAGCACGGCATCGGCGCGCAGCTCCTGCTCGTACTCGATCAAGGTGACGTGGCTCGTGAGGCCGGCCAGGTCGATCGCGGCCTCGACGCCCGAGTTGCCGCCGCCGATGACGGCGACGCGCTTGCCCTTGAACAGCGGGCCGTCGCAATGCGGGCAATAGGCGACGCCCCGATTGCGGTATTCGCGCTCGCCGGGAACGTTGACCTCGCGCCAGCGGGCGCCGGTGGCGAGGACCACCGATTTCGCGCTTGAGCACGGCCCCGCTCGCGAGCTTGACGCCGATCAGCTCGCCCGGAACGAGCGCCGCCGCCCGCTGCAAGTTCATCACGTCGACTTCGTAGGCGCCGACGTGCTCATCGAGACCCGCGGCGAGCTTGTGGCCCTCGGTCTCCTTCACCGAAATGAAATTCTCGATGCCGACGGTGTCGAGCAGCTGGCCGCCCATGCGCTCGGCCGCGATGCCGGTGCGGATGCCCTTGCGCGCCGCGTAGACGGCGGCGGCGGCGCCGGCCGGCCCACCGCCCACCACCAGCACATCGTAGGGCGCACGGCTGTCCAGGCTCTCGGCGTCACGGCGCGGGGCATCGGCGTCGAGCTTCGCGATGATCTCCGCGAGCAGCATACGGCCCTGACCGAACGGTTCGCCGTTCAGAAACACGCTCGGCACCGCCATCACGCCGCGGCGCTCGACCTCCGCCTGAAACAGCGCGCCGTCGATCATGGTGTGACGCACCCGCGGATTCACCACCGACATGAGATTGAGCGCCTGCACCACGTCGGGGCAGCTCTGGCAGCTCAGCGACACGAACGTCTCGAATCGCAAATCGCCGTCGAGCGAGCGCACCTGATCGAGCGTCCTCGCCTCCGCCTTCGGCGGGTGGCCGCCGACCTGCAGCAGCGCGAGCACGAGCGAAGTGAACTCGTGGCCCATCGGCACGCCGGCGAAGCGCACGCGCGGCTCCTCGCCCGCCCGGCAGCAGCGCGAAGGAGGGCTTGACCTCCGCATCGTCGCGCCGCACCTCGAGCGACACCCGCGGCGACAGCGCCGCGATGTCCTGGAGCAGCTCGAGCATCTCCCGCGACCCCTCGCTCTCATCGAGCGAGGCGAGGATCTCCACCGGCTGCTGCAGCCGCTCCAGATAGCCTTTCAACTGCGTCTTGAGGCCGTCGTCGAGCATGACTCAGATCTTGCCGACGAGGTCGAGGGAGGGCGACAGCGTCTTGCTGCCGGGAGTCCATTTCGCCGGACACACCTCGCCCGGATGGGAGGCGACGTACTGCGCCGCCTGCACCTTGCGCAGCAGCTCCTTGGCATCGCGGCCGATGCCGTTGTCGTTGATCTCGACGACCTTGATCTTGCCCGACGGGTCGATGACGAAGGTGCCGCGGTAGGCGAGCCCCTCTTCCTCGATCAGCACGCCGAAGTTGCGGCGAGCGTCTGGGTCGGATCGCCGATCAGCGGATACGGTCACCTTGCCGATGGTGTCGGAGGTGTCGTGCCACGCCTTGTGGGTAAAATGGGTATCGGTCGAGATGCCGTAGATCTCCACGCCCATCTTCTTGAATGCCGCGTAGTGGTCCGCGAGGTCGCCGAGCTCGGTCGGGCACACGAACGTGAAATCGGCGGGATAGAACACGAACACGGACCACTTGCCCTTCAGGTCCTCGTTCGTGATCTGCACGAACTCGCCCTGGTGGTATGCGGTGGCCTTGAACGGCTTGATTTCGGTATTGATCAGCGACATGAGAATTTCCTTGGTTGAATCGTCGATGTGCTCAGGATGCACTGCCGCGTCAGCGATTAGTGAAATTGATTAAATAGATAGGTTTGATAGACTACGTCTATGACGAGATGGGTGCGAAGCGATGAATCTCAAGGACCTCAAGTACTTGGTGGCGCTGGCCGATACCGGTCATTTCGGCCGCGCGGCGCAGCGCACGTTCGTCAGCCAGCCGACCCTGTCCGCGCAACTGAAAAAGCTCGAGGAATATCTCGGCGTGAAGCTGGTCGAACGCCATCCGAAGAACGTCCAGCTGACGGAGGTCGGCAAGGCAGATCGTGGCACGCGCGCGCCGCATGCTGAACGAAGGCGACGAGATCGTCGCGCTCGCGCGCAACAACACCGACCCTCTGTCCGGCAAACTCAAGGTCGCGCTCATTCCCACGATCGGACCTTATTTGTTGCCGCGCGTCATGCAGAAGCTGCGCAAGGCGTTGCCGCAGCTCGGTCTCATGCTCTACGAGCACCAGACCCAGGAGCTGCTGAAGCGCCTGCGCGATGGGGAGATCGATTTGGGGATCCTCGCCCTGCCCCTCGATCAGGAAGGCCTGGAATCGCGCCGCCTGTATCGCGAGGAGTTCACGGTTGCGCTGCCGAGCGATCATCCCCTCGTCGCAGAAGACCTCGATCAAGGCGCAGCGACCTCAAGGGCCAGACGCTGCTCCTGCTGGAGGACGGACATTGCTTGCGCGACCAGGCGCTCGAGGTGTGCAGCCGCATCGACGTGCGCGAAGCCGAGGATTTTCGCGCCACCAGTCTCGAGACCTTGCGGCACATGGTGGTCGCGGGCTTCGGCGTCACGCTGCTGCCCGAACTCGCCGTGGAATCACCCTTCGGATCGCAGCGCGGGCTCGTCATCCGTCAGTTCAGCAAGCCGGCGCCGGCGCGTACCGTCGGTGCGGTATGGCGCAAGTCGACCACGCGCGTCGCAGCCATCGAGGCGGTGTGCGAAACGATCGCCGGCACGCTGGCCGCCAAGAGCTGACCGGTTGCCATGGCGCACTCCGCGAAGACCAGGCCCTCGGGCCGCAGGCGCGTCCCGTCCGGCCACCGGGCGGACTGGGCCTTTCACGCCGCCAACTCCGCCGTGTTCGAGGCCCTGGCGCGGCACACGCCACGGCGACAGCTTGCGCGAATTCTTCGGCACCGCCGCCTGTGAAGAGCTGTCGATTCTCGCCCGCGCCGCCCGCCGGATCAGGACCTCGGGCGGCCAGCGCGTGCTGGTGATTCCCGGCATGATGGGATCGCGCCTGTGCGATATGTCCGCGGGCAAGCACCGCGCGCGGGCGCGGCCGGATGCTGTGGATCGATCCCGTATCGATTGCCGGCGGCCGACTCACGGACCTGGCCCTGCCGTCGCCGCGCACGATTCGCCCGCGGGGCGTGCTCTTGTCTTCTTACGCGCGCCTGAAGCTGCGCCTCGCCATCGAGGGACTGGACGCACGGTTCTTCGCTTACGACTGGCGGCTGGGGATCGACGAGATCGGCGCCGCGCTCGCGGCGGCCATCGCCGCCGCCGGCAAGCCCGCGGTGCTCATCGCCCACAGCATGGGCGCACTGGTCGCGCGCATCGCGATCAAGCAACTTGCCGAAGCGTTTGGTACGCCGGCTCATCATGCTGGGAGCGCCGAACGGCGGCTCGCTCGCGCCCGTGCTCGCGCTGCGCGGCACGTACCCGTTCGTGCAGAAGCTCTCGCGGCTCGACCTCAAGCATTCGCCGGACTATCTGGCGGCCGAAGTGTTCTCGGGTTTTCCCGGGCTCTATCACATGCTGCCGCCGCAGCGGGATCCGAACTCGGCCGTGGATCTGTTGGATGCCGCATCGTGGCCCCGCGATGGGGTGAGGCCGAGGCCGGAGCTGCTCGCGCGCGTGCGGCCAGCGCGCGCCGGCATGGCCGAGCCGGATTCGCGCATGGTGCAGATCGTCGGCGTCAATCGCCAGACGGTGGTGAGCGTGCGCCGCACGTCGGCGGGTTTCGAGTATGGCTCGACGCCGCACGGCGATGGCACCGTACCGCTCGCGATGGCGCAGGTGCCGGGGCTCGAGACTTTCTATGTGGAGGAATCCCACGGCAACCTCGCGAGCAGCCCGCGCGTCATCGAGGCGATCGTGGACTTGATCCGCTCCGGAACCACCCGCGGGCTCGCCGCGCGTTGCGCGCCGAAGCCGGTCCCCGAGCAGCGCATCGACGACGTGCAGCTGCGTGCGGCGGATGCCGCGAAGATCGACTGGCGCCGACTCGACTCGGCGCAGCGGGAGGCGGTGATGGCCGACCTCGACGGGCCGGAAGAGGCCACGCCCGGCTCGGCCGCTTCGCTCGCCTGAGGACCGGCGCAAGGCCCGCGACCCCGGCCGGCCGGGTCCGCAGCAGGCGCGCAACGGCTCAAAAGCCGGTATTTCCTCGCAAATGCGATGTACTTCCCGTGCCCGGCCCGGGTTCTGCCGAATATTTCACATATCGCCGCCGCAGCGCACGGCAATATCAGATTCCCAAGGATTGCAGCCATGAACGCCCGAACTGTTCCCGCAGGTCAAGCGAAAGCCGTGGCCGCCCCGCCGCGCTTCGATGCCAAGTTCATCGAAGAGCACAAGCTCATCGAGCGCTATCTCGACAACAAGCTGCCGCTCCGAGGCGCGGTCGATCTCGAGAACTGGTGCCGCGCGCATCCCGAATATCTCGACAAGCTCAAGCTCTCGGAACGCGCTCAGGCGAGCCTGAAGCTGCTGGAGGCGAGCGGCCACTCGGTTGATCTCGGCGAGCCGCGAGCAGCCGTGGTGGAAATCGCCGTACGTGCTGATCGGATTGGCCGCCGTCACTTTTCTGAGCCTCGCGATGGCGCTGGACCCTGGTGGGCAAGTTCAGCCTGCTGCGCGAGCGAGCTCGAGGATACGAAGCTGCGCGCGAAGCAAGGCACGCTGGTGCAGCCGGCCGTGCAGACCGAGCAGCACATCTCGCCCGATCACGCGCCCGGCATCGACGGCGCCCGCATCCTGTGAGCAGCACGGCCGCGCCGCAGCTCATCGACCTGCATCTCGACATGACCTATACGCAGAAGCTCAATCTGTTTCGCATCATCGTCGACAAGCAGGATCAGGGCCGGGCGCTGATCCTCAACAACCTGCTCAAGGACTCGAACAACGACTTGCGCCTGACGTTCAATACCACGGGACTATCGGCGGGAATTTACACGGTCCGCATCGAGGCGCTGCCGCCCCGCGGCGACCCCATCCCCGACGGCTGGCTGACGCTCGAGGTGCATTGAAGGTTCAGGATTGAGCCTGGTCGCGCGAGCGTGACGATGGGCGGCGTATTGACCACGCGCCGCGTCGCGAGCGTGCCGCTCACCCCCACGAGCACCGTGCCGCACACCAGCCCGATCACCCACACCCACGGATCGAAGCTGAACTCGAGCGAGAACAGGCGGCGCGCCAGTAACCATCCGACGGCGCTCGCGCCGCACGCCGCCGAGCGTCCCCGACAGAAATCCCAGCGCCGAGAACTCCGCGGCGACGCCGCGCAGCACCGTGCCGCGGCTCGCGCCCAGCGTGCGCAGCATGGCGCTTTCGTAGCGGCGCTCGTCGCGCGTCGACTTGCACTGCGGCGAGCAGCACGACGACGCCCGCCGCCAGGGTGAACAGAAACACGTACTGCACGGCGAGCGAGGCGCGATCCATGATCTCGCGGATCTGCTTCAGGATGGCATCCACGTCGAACACCGAAATCGTCGGAAACTGTCGCACCAGATCGACCAGCGCCGGCCGCTGCGCGGGCGTGAGATAGATGCTGGTCATGTAAGTGCCGGCCGCGCCGTCCAGCAGCCCCGGCGGAAACACCAGAAAGAAATTCGGCCGGAAGCTGTCCCAGCGCACCTTGCGGATGCTCGCGACGCGCGCGGTGAGGCTCTCGCCGGCGACGTCGAAGCTCAAGGTGTCGCCGAGCTTGAGACCGAGCGCCTCCTGGTACTCCGAGGAGATCGACACCAGCGGCTTGCCGAACTCGTCGGGCGTCCACCAGTGACCGGCGATGAGCTGGTTGTCCTCCAGAAGCTCGGCGGACCAGGTGAGATTCTGCTCGCGCTCGACGAAGCCGCGCGCGCGGTCCCCCTGCACCTTGAGCGACTCGGCGGGCACGCCGTTGATGGCGGTCATGCGCGCGCGCACCATCGGATACATCTGCGGCGCGCCGAAGCCGTGCGACTGCAGGAATTCCTCGAGCGGCGCGCGTTCCTCGGGACGGATGTTGATCAGGAAATTGTTGGGCACATCGTTCGGCAGGCTGCGCCGCCAGTCGGTGAGCAGATCGCCGCGCACCACCGCGAGCAGCAGCAGCACCATCAGCCCCAGGCCGAAGGCGACGATCTGCAGCACGCTGCCGGTGCCGCGCCTCGAGACGTTGGCGAGTCCGTAGCGCCACGCGACGCCGACGCCGCCGCGCAGTCGGCCGGTGAGCCGCACCAGCCCGTAGCCGGCCGCCGCGAGCACGGCGCCCACGCCGAGCACGCCCGCGAGCACGCCCACCACCAGCTCCGTATCGCGCACCAGACTCCAGAGAATCGCGACCAGCGCGCCGACGGCGAGCACGTACACCAGGCCGAAGCGCAGCGGCGGCGCCGTCATGGTCCGCCGCAGCACGCGCGCGGGCGGCGTGTTCTTCAAGTGCAGGAGCGCCGGCAGCGCGAATCCGATCAGCATCGCGTTCACCGTGACCAACGCGACGGCGAGCGGCGCGAGCGATGCGGGCGGCAGCGCGATGCGGATCAGATCGCGCAGCAGCCACGCGAGCCCCCATTGCGCGCCATATCCCATGAGCGCGCCCGCGGCCACGGCGAGGAGCGCGAGCATCGTGAGCTCGATGACGGAAATCGCGAGCACGAAGCGCTGCGAGGCGCCCATGCACTTCATCAGCGCGACCGCGTCGATGTGGCGCGAGGCGTAGCGGCGCGCGCCCATCGCCACCGCCACCGCCGCGAGCAGCACCGAGGCGAGGCTCGCGAGGTTCAAGAAGCGGCTCGCCCGATCGATGGCGGAATTGAGCTGCCGGCTGGACTCATCCACCTCGCGCAGCCGCTCGCCCGCTCCCTTGTTCGCGAGCAGATAGTCGCGGAACTCGGCGACGCGCGGCCGGCGCGCCCGCGAACAGCGCCGCGTAGGTGACGCGGCTGCCGGGTTGAATCAGCTGGGTCGCCGCGACGTCGTCGTAGTTCAACAGCACCGCGGGAGCCAAGTTCACGAAACCCGTGCCCTGGTCGGGCCGGTAATCGAGCACCTGCGTCACCTTGAACGTGGCTGCGCCGATGCGGATCGATCCGCCGATATGGATGTCGAGCTGCGCCATGATGCGCGCGTCGACCCAGGCCTCGCCGCTCCCCGGTATCGACTCGGTGGCGCGCGCCGCGCCGAACGGCGTATCCGCGATCCGCACGTGACCGCGCAGCGGATAGTGGGCCGTCACCGCGTTGAGCGCCGCGAGCTGGCTCAGCTCGCCGTTGAATATCGCCGTCGGGAACTCGAGGAGCTGCGCGCCGGCGAGCCCCAAAGCGCGGGCCTTCGCAAAATAGCCCTCGGGGAAGGGCGTGGGCGCCTCGAGCCGCAGATCCGCGGCCAGCACTTCCGCCGCCTGCGCGCTGCACGCCTTGCGAGATGCGATTGGTGAAGAACCCCACGGCCGTCAGCGACAGCACGGCGACGCACAGGGCAAGCAACAGCACCGACAGCTCGCCGGACTTGAAGTCCCGCCAGAGATTCCGCAAGGCGAAGCGCAGCACTTGCATCAGCCGGCCGCCGGGCTCAACGCCCGGCCGGCGTCGAGCTCGAGCACGCGCGCACAGCGTTGCGCGAGGCTCCGGTCGTGGGTCACCAGCACCAGGGTGCTGCCGATGCTGCGATTCAGCTCGAACAACAGATCCGTGATCCGCTGGCCGGTGTGGGTGTCGAGATTGCCGGTCGGCTCGTCTGCGAACAGGACGGCGGGCTGGGTGACGAACGCGCGGGCGATCGCGACCCGCTGCTGCTCGCCGCCCGACAGCTGCTTCGGATAATGCGCGGCGCGCGCGGCGAGACCGACCTGCGCGAGGGCGGCGGCGGCGGCCGCCCGCGCATCGCGGCGAGCCCTAAGCTCGAGCGGCAACATGACGTTCTCGAGCGCCGTCAGGGCGGGAATCAAGTGAAAGGACTGAAACACGAAACCGACGTATTGCCCGCGCAGACGCGCGCGGCCGTCCTCGTCGAGCCGCGTGAGCTCCACCCCCGCGATCAGCACCTCACCCGCGGTGGGCGAATCGAGTCCCGCCAAGAGCGCAAGCAGCGTCGATTTGCCGGCACCGGATGCGCCTACCACGGCGAGAGTTTCGCCCGATCGCACAGCGAGGCTCACATCGGAGAGAATGGTGAGAGGGCCCTCGGGGCTCGAAACGGTCTTGGTCAGGTGCCTGGCCTCGAGTGCGGTTTGGTTTTGCATCATGGAGAGTCCGTGAGCCGGATAGTCGTCCTTTTGTTGCTATGGGTGGCGGTGGCCCCGGCGTACGCTGCAACGTCCGCGATACTCGTGTTCGGCGACAGCATCAGCGCCGGCTACGGCCTGCCGCGGATCGATCGGGGCTGGGTTGCACTGCTGCAGGCGAAGCTCAAGACCGAAGGGTACGGTGATGAGGTCGTCAACGCCAGCGTCAGCGGCGAGACCACCGCGGGCGGCCTCGCGCGCCTGCCGCGCGCTCTCGAACTGCACCATCCTGCGGTCGTCGTGCTCGAGCTCGGCGGCAACGACGGTTTGCGGGCGCTGCCGATCGAACAGATGCGCGCGAACCTTGCGCGCATGATCGATCTGGCAAAGAGCGCGGGCGCGAAAGTGTTGCTCTTGGGCATGCGGATACCGCCGAACTACGGCCCGCAATACACCGCGCAGTTCGGCGCGGTGTACACCGATCTCGCCCGCGAACAGCACGTCCCGCTCGTGCCCTTCCTGCTGAACGACGTCGCCCTGCATCCGGACCTTATGCAGGCCGACGGCGTGCATCCGGTGGAGGCGGCACAGCCGCTGCTGCTCGCGACCGTCTGGCCGGCGCTCGCACCGTTGCTCAAGCGCTAGGGCTGGGCGGTGCGGGGAGCCACGCTGTCCGGCAGCAATGTGATCACGTTCATGAGAAAGCTCGTGTGGTCGTGCGAGGATGTACCGGCATACAGCCTTCCCTCAACCGAGACGTGGGAATCCTCCACCACGTTCTCCGGAAACTCGGAAATGCCGACGAGCTGCAGCTGACCGGTGGACTGGCACATGAAGCTCTGCGCCGGGGAGTAAACGTAGATCTCATGATCGAGTGTGAGCACGGGCACGCTATCCACGCCGTCGGAGGTCGGATAGGAACGAAAATGCACCCGCCCCGACAGGGTGTGCTTGACCGGCTGGGTCCACAGACAGCCGCCGTAGCCATGCACGCAGCCTGCGGCCGCAAAGGAAATTCCAATGACCATCGAACGCCAACCTATCATTCCGTCTCCAATCAGAATTGCTCCCGAAAGCGCCCGCGGGGCGCCCGCATTTTGACCCCGCAAGCATACTCCGTCGTGCCGCGACGTTGCTGCGGTCTTCGTCCGGTGCTATACACGCGAAACAAAAAATCAGGAGCCGCAGCCCAGTGCAACGCGTTTGGCTGAACCATTACCCGCCCGGTGTGCCAACCGACATCGACCCGGATCAGTACGCCTCGCTGAACGCGATGTTCGAGGAGGCGTGCGCGGCCTACGGCAACCTGCCCGCCTATCAGAATTTCGGCACCGTGCTCAGCTACGCCCAGCTGGAGGCCCTGAGCCGCGCATTCGCCGCGTGGCTGCAGAAGAAGTCGGGCCTGCAAGCGGGCGATCGCGTGGCCTTGATGATGCCGAACGTGATGCAGTATCCGGTCGCGCTGTTCGGCATCTTGCGCGCGGGCATGGTGGTGGTGAACGTCAATCCGCTGTACACCGCCCGCGAGCTCGAGCATCAGCTGAAGGACTCGGGCGCGAAAGCCATCGTCATCGTCGAGAATTTTGCGCACATCCTGCAGCAGGTGTTGCCGCACACCGAGCTCAAACAGGTCCTCGTGACACGCATCGGCGATCTACTGGGATTTCCGCGCGGCGCACTCGTGAATCTCGTCCTGCGCTTGCGCAAGCAGGTGCCCGCCTGGAGCATGCCCGGAGCGATCACGCTCAAGAGCGCGCTCGGCGGGGGACTCGGCATCAAGCTCGAGCCCGCCGAGGTGGGTCCGCAGAGCATCGCCTTCCTGCAGTACACGGGCGGCACGACCGGCGTCGCCAAGGCAGCAGTGCTCACCCACCGCAACATGGTGGCCAACGTGCTGCAGGCAAGCGCCTGGATCCGGCCCGCGCTTGCGCCCGGGCCGCAACGAACCATCATCACGGCGCTGCCGCTCTATCACATCTTCTCGCTCACGGCGAACTGCCTCTTGTTCGCGCGCCTCGGCGCAAAAAACGTGCTCATCACCAACCCGCGCGATTTTCCGGCCTTCGTCGCCGAGCTGCGCAAGCACAAGTTCTTCTTCATCAGCGGCGTGAACACATTGTTCAACGCGCTGCTGCACACGCCCGGCTTCGAGACGCTCGACTTCTCGGCGCTCAAGATCTCGCTCGGCGGGGGCATGGCGGTACAGGCGGTGGTCGCCGCGCGCTGGAAGAAAGTCACGGGCAACGTGCTCACGCAGGCCTGGGGATTGACCGAGACCTCGCCCGCCGCTTGCATCAACCCGATGGGCCTCGACTTCAATGGATCGATCGGGCTGCCGATCTCCTCCACGGATATTTCCATCCGCAACGATGCCGGCGTGGAAATGGGCACCAACGAGGTGGGCGAGATCTGCGTGTTCGGCCCGCAGCTGATGCGCGACTATTGGAACCGTCCGGACGAGACGGAGCAGGTCATGTTCGGCGACTGGCTGCGCACGGGCGACATCGGGCGCATGGACGAACAGGGATTCGTGTTCATCGAGGACCGCAAGAAGGACATGATCCTCGTCTCCGGATTCAACGTTTATCCCAACGAGATCGAGGCCGTCGCGGCGGAGCATCCCGGGGTGCTCGAAGTCGCGGCGGTGGCACAGTCGGACGAGAACTCGGGCGAATCGGTGGCCCTGTTCGTCGTCAAGAAGGATCCAAGCCTCACCGCCGAGGCGTTGATCGAATTTTGCCGCGCCAAACTCACGGGATACAAAGTGCCCAAGCACGTGTATTTCCGCAGCGAGCTGCCGAAGACCAATGTCGGCAAGATCTTGCGGCGCTCGTTGCGCGATGAGCTGCGCGGTCGCCAAGAGCCGGGCGTCGCCACGCCGGAGGTTCCCACGCCGGGCACTCCCCCGACACCGGCCGCTTAAACCGGGTAGTCGCGCACCGTCTGGACGAGCGTTTCCACGCGCTCCGGGTCGACGCCCGGCGTAATCCCGTGACCCAAGTTGAACACGTGTCCCGGGCCTTTGCCGAAGCTCTCGAGCACGCCCCGCGCCGCCGCGCGCAGCGTCTCCGCGGGCGCGAACAGCGCTGAAGGGTCGAGATTGCCCTGCAGGGCGACGCGGTCTTGGACGGCGAGCCGAGCCGTCCCCAAGTCGGTGGTCCAGTCGACGCCCACGGCGTCGCAGCCGATCGCGGCAATCGAGGCGAGCCACGGGCCGCCGCCCTTGGTGAATACGATGCTCGGCACCCGCCGGCCTTGGGCTTCACGGGTGAGCGAGGCCACGATCTGCGCCATGTAGGCCAGGGAGAACTCCTGGTATTGCGCGGGCGTGAGCACGCCGCCCCAGGTGTCGAACAGCATCACCGCCTGCGCGCCCGCCGCGATCTGCGCGTTCAGATACGAAGTCGTCGCACGCGCGAGGAGCTCCAGCAGCTGGTGCAGCGTCGCGGGGCTTTCGTACATCATGCGCTTGATGCGCTGAAAATCCTTGCTGCCGCCGCCCTCCACCATGTAAGTCGCAACCGTCCAGGGACTGCCCGCGAATCCGATCAGGGGAATGCGCCCTTTGAGCTCGCGGCGAATGAGCGCCACCGCGTCGATCACGTACTTGAGCTCGACGTGCGGGTCCGGCACGCCGAGCTTGGCCACGTCGGCGGCCGAGCGCACGGGCCGCTCGAAGGTGGGACCGCCGGCCCCGGTCTCGAAGCTCAATCCCAGGTTCATGGCATGCGGAATGGTGAGTATGTCGGAGAACAGGATCGCGCCGTCGAGCGCATACCGGTCGACGGGTTGCAGTGTCACCTCGCACGCGAGCTCAGGATTCGTGCACAAGGCGAGAAAGCTGCCGGCTCGCGCCCGCGTCGCGCGATATTCCGGCAGGTAGCGGCCTGCCTGGCGCATGAGCCAGATCGGCCGGCGCGGCGTCGGCTGGCGCAGCAAGGCGCGCAGCAGGAGATCGTTCTTGAGTGCATCGGTCATATGCGCCTTGTTGGCCCCCGCGGAGCCTGCTTCAGGTTCTTTCACCCGGCTCGAAGAGCCGCCGGTGCTCGAGGATCGCGTAACGGTCCGTCATGCCTGCGATGTAGTCGGCCACGGCACGGGCTCGGCCGGACTCGCCGTGCGCGGCACCGAGCCGCACGGCGTTTGCGGCGTGATCCTCGGGCATGAGCCCGGGGTCGCCGAGGAACGCCTCGAACAGCGCGCTCACCACCCGCCTTGCCTTTGAGGTCATGCGCCGTACTTTATAGTGCTTGTAGACGCGGTCGCGCAGGAAGCTCTTGAGCGACTGATTGAGCTCCTGGGTCTCATCGCTGAAGCCGATGAGCGGCGCCGACAGCGCCCGCACCTCCGCGGCCGAGGTCACGCCCGCGGCACGCAGGCGCGCCGCGGACGTGCCGATGAGATCGCTCACCAGGTGATTGATCATGCGGCGCAGGATCTCGTTGACCAATCGCCGGCCGGCGAGCGCGGCGTACTGACGGCGCACCACCTCGTGGTAGCGGGCGAACAAGGGAATCTGCGCAAGCTCCTCGACCGTGACGAGGCCGGCGCGGATGCCGTCGTCGACGTCGTGGTTGTT
This sequence comes from uncultured Gammaproteobacteria bacterium, assembly GCA_963766915.1. Taxonomy (GTDB): domain Bacteria; phylum Pseudomonadota; class Gammaproteobacteria; order Steroidobacterales; family Steroidobacteraceae; genus Bog-1198. The sequence goes on along the minus strand of CAVYCL010000014.1, from coordinate 284,746 downwards.
GTAGGCGATCTCGTCCGCGAAATTCGCGAGTTGCGCCTCGAGCCCGGGCTGCGTCCGCGAAAGGAACCGCTCGCCCAGCTCCCCGAGCTGCCTCGCGTTTGCGGCCGAGCAATGTTTCAGGATGCCCTCGCGGCACTCGAACGTGAGGTTGAGGCCGTCGAATTCGGCGTATTGCTCCTCGAGCTCGTCGACGACCCGCAGCGACTGCAGATTGTGCTCGAAGCCGCCGAAATCGCGCATGCACTCGTGCAGCGCATCCTGGCCCGCATGCCCGAAGGGCGTGTGACCCAGATCGTGCGCCAGGCAGATCGCCTCCGACAGCACCTCGTTCAGGGCGAGCGCACCGGCGATGGCGCGCGCGATCTGCGCGACCTCCAAAGAATGCGTGAGACGGGTGCGATACAGATCGCCCTCGTGATTGACGAACACCTGCGTCTTGTAGACCAGCCTGCGAAAGGCGGTGGAGTGAACGATACGGTCGCGGTCGCGCTGATACTCCGAGCGATAGGCGGGAGCGGCCTCGGGGTGACGCCGGCCGCGCGACTCGCTTTCCCGCGCCGCGTACGCGGCCAGCGCGCTCATGCAAAATGCTCCTGTAGTGTCGCATCGAGCGCGCTCTGGTCGTACTTCGAGAGCACGGTGGCGTTACCCAGCCGCTCGAGCAGCACCAGGCGCACGGCTCCGGCAAGCACCTTCTTGTCCATTTTCATGAGCTCGATGGCGCGGGCGACCCCGATGCGCGGCGCCTCGATGGGCAACCCCGCGCGGCGCACCAGCGTGTGAATCAGATTGCGGGCGGGCGTGTCGATCAGCCCCAACCGGCGCGACAGATCCGCCGCCATGAGCATGCCGAGCCCGACCGCCTCGCCGTGCAGATACACCTCGTAGCCGGTGGCTGCCTCGATGGCGTGACCGAAGGTGTGGCCGAAATTCAGGACCGCCCGGATGCCTTCCTCGCGCTCGTCCTGGGCGACCACCGCCGCTTTGATGGAGCACGAGCGGTAGATCGCATGGGTGAGGGCCTCGGGCTCGCGCGCGCGGAGCCGCGACATGTTGTTGTCGAGCCAGCCGAGCAGCTCGAGATCCCAGATGCAGCCGTACTTGATCACCTCGGCGATCCCGGCGGAGACCTCGCGCTCGGGCAGGCTGTCGAGGGTGCCGGTGTCGGCGATCACGGCGATAGGCTGGTGAAACGCGCCGATGAGGTTCTTGCCGCCGCTGTGATTGACCCCGGTCTTGCCGCCGACCGAGGAGTCCACTTGCGCGAGCAGCGTCGTCGGGATCTGCACGTAGCGGACGCCGCGCTGGTAGCAAGCCGCGGCGAAGCCTGCGATATCGCCGACGACTCCGCCGCCGAACGCGAGCACCACGGCATCGCGGTTGAACCGCTGCCCGACCAGGGCATCGAAAATCCAGCTCACCGTCTGCAGGTTCTTTTGCTGCTCGCCCTCCGCGAGGATGCACTCCTGGATGCTGCGCCGCTCGCCGAGCGCCGCCCGCAGCACCGGCAGGTACAGCCGCGCCACGGTGGTGTCGGTCACGATCATGAGGTCCTTGCCCGGGATCTGCGATTCGACCAGCGCGGGGTTGCCTAAGAGTCCCGCGCCGATCGTGATGAGATAGGGGGAGTGGCCGACGTCTACCTTGAGGGTTTGCACTTCAAGGATTATACGAAGCTTGCGCTCCTCGTGCCCGCTGAAGCTGGCGATGGATCTCCTCGGCCACAGCTTGGACGCGGCGCCCGTCCGTTGCCACCGTGATATCGGCGATTTCCGCATAGAGCTCTGCGCGGTGGCGCATCAGCTCGGCGAGCTTCTCCTCCGGGTCGGTGTCATTCAGCAGGGGACGGTGGCGCCCGTGACGGGTCCGCTCGAGCTGCTGGCCGACCGAGGTCTCCAGATAGGCGACGGCCCCGCGCTCGGCGAGCATGCGCCGATTATCGGCGTCGATGATCGCTCCGCCGCCGGTGGCGATCACCACGCCTTGGAGGCCCGTGAGCCGCTCGATGGACTCCTTTTCGCGCAGCCGGAACCCCGCCTCGCCCTCTTTCTCGAATATGAAGGCGATGTCGACCCCGGTCCGCGCCTCGATGTCGGCGTCGCTGTCGTAGAACGAGAATCGCAACAGCCGGGCGAGATGCCGGCCTACGGCGGACTTGCCGGAGCCCATGGGGCCGATGAGGAAGACGTTGGGCTGGGAGAGCATGGATGGGAAGGATACAGAAACCGAGCGCCCGGAAAGAGCACGGCCGCCCGAGGGCGGCCGTGCGAATCAAACCGGCCCGAACGCCGGCTCTAAATCAGCGTGACTATTGAACCTTGACCGGAATCGAGAACTGAGTGATCGACTTCGTTTCAGGCGATGTCACCGTGATGGTGAGGGAGCCGGTACCGGCCGTGGTTGTGGTCAGGCTGATAGGAACGGGGTCACCTCCTGAGGTGGTGTTGCTTCCTCCCGTGAGCACGGCTGGAAAGACGCCTGACGGGACGGTATAGGGGCTTAGAATCCCCGGACCGCCGCTGCCGTTGCAGCCGACTGTATAAGTACGCTCCCACGCCGGCAGCTGACTGTGCCAATGGTCGAGGCCACGGCGATGGTCGTGCCGGCCGCCATTGCATTGCCGTTCTGGTCCGCTATGAGAACAACAAACGTTCCCGTCGTGCCCGCAGCGAGAGTCACTCCGGTTAGGGCCGAGAATGGGCTATATGGCGGTCGAGAATGGCGGCGAGACAGTCATGAGCGCTACGGCGCCGGAAGTCGACATGACCATCAAATGCTCGACCCCGATGCCGAGCGTGGCCTCGGTGCATGACGTGGATGTGCAGGTGATGCCGATGAAACTTCCGCTCGGACCCACATAAGAGCCCGTGTTGTAGTAATTGTCGAAGTGATCGCCCTTGCATGTAGGCGCCGCTCTCGTTGGCGTCGAGATACGGCTCGCCCAGATCCGAGAACGGGTCGCCGGCTTGGTAGAAGCCCGCTGCTGTTCGCGTCGTCGAAGGACTCCTCGCCGATGGCCGTCGCCAGAATCTGCGCGCGCCCGTTTCTGTAGACCGCCGGAGTGCTGCTCGTCGTGCTCGGCCGCGGGATTGGCGCGGAGCTGGTCCAGTTGACCGTGCATTGACCGTTGCCGGGCGTCGCGAGCCCGGCGTCGTGCAGCTGCCGGCGATGCCGCCGCCGTTTGTCGTGAATGTGACTGCGGTGTCGTCGGGCGCCGGGTTGTTGTATCGATCGGCAAGCTGCACGGTGACGGGAACCGTAACGAAGTCGATGCCGTAGCCTCCACGTTCGGGCAGGCGAGTGTCGTTAAGCCGTAGCTTGCGGCGCGCCGACCGCAATCGAGAAGCGCTCCGGACGTCGGCAGGCCGGTGGTGACGGTGAGCGCGCTCGACTGCGTGCTGAGGCCGCGGGTGAGGTGATCGCGGCGGTCACGCGAACCGACGGTATGCTCGGTACCCGAGCTCACGACGGTCTGCACCGTGCCGTCGGCGGCCGAGACCGCCGTCGAGGGCGAGAGACTGATTCCGCCGCGTTCGTGTTCAGGGTGAAATTGACGGTGACGCCGGGCCGCGGTCCGCCGGTCGAGTCGACGACCTTGAAGATCACCGTGGAGGTCTCGTTCAAGCCCGGTGCCCTTGAGGCCGATCGAGGCCGGGTGTGGCCGATACGAACTGGATCGAGCCGATGGCCGCCGCCGCCACGGTGACCGTGCCCGATCGCCGTCAGGTTCGTGCTGCCGACCGCCGCGGTCGCGGTGATGACGTCCTGGCCGCTGCAACCCTTCGCCGTGTAGGTGGCATCGATGGTGCCGGTCGTGCTCGTGATCGTATCCGCGGTGGTGCCGGCCGTGCTGGTACCCGAGGGCGCGATCGATGGCAAGGCCGCTGCTGATGCACGTGGAGCTGTAGGAGACGACGACCGGGGCCGCCGTGTAGAGGACGCCGTTCTGGTCGACGACGGTGAGCGTGAGGCTCGTCGTGCCGCCGGCGGAGACGTTGGCGCTCGACAGTCCGATCATGCCCGACTGGAAGCTCGAGCCGCTGCCGTTGCCCATCGAATAGGTCTGTGGTGCCGCCCGTGCCGGTCCCGTGCCACCGTGCCACCCGTGCCTGTCCGGTGCCGCCCGTGCTGCTGCCGCCGCCTCCGCGCCGAGCTGATCGCCGCCGCAGCCGGCCAGCAGCGCCAGCGCCGCGACTGCCGTGATAATTAAACTACGCATGTCTCTGTTCCTCGCTCGATCCATGTCGGCGTCAGTAGAGATTTGACCCTTCGCGCAAGATCTTCGGCGTGATGAAGATCAAGAGTTCGGTCTTGTTGTTGATGTTGGTGGTGCTCTTGAAGAGGTTCCCGAGGATCGGGATGTCGCCGAGCCAGGGCACCTTGTTCGCGGCATAGGACTTGGTGGTCTCGAGGATGCCGCCGAGCACCACGGTCTGGCCGTCGCCGACCAGAACCTGGGTTTGAATCTGGCGCGTGTCGATCGAGGGCACGCTGCCGCCGGTGGCGCTGGTGACCTGCTGGCCGACCGTGTCGTCGCTCACGTCGAGATCCAGGATGACGCGGTTGTCCGGCGTGATCAGCGGCGTCACCTTGAGCGACAGCACGGCGTTCTTGAACTGCGTCGTGGTCGCGCCGCTCGAGGCCGATTCCTGATACGGAATCTCGACACCTTGCATGATGGTCGCTTGTTTCTGGTTCGCGGTGATCACGCGGGGCGAGGAGATGGTCTCGCTCTTGCCCTCGTTCTCGGCCGCCGACAGCGCGAGATCGACCAGGTAGCTGCCGCCGAGCAAGCGAGATGCCGATGCTGCCGTTGGTGTTCGCCGCGGGCGTATTCACCATGTAGCGATTGGCGAGCGCGGGCGTCGCCACCGGCGCCACCGGCAAGCCGGAGCTCAAGTTGGTCAAGGCCGACTGGATCATGGTGTCCGCACCGGTGCCGGTGCCCGTGACCGCCAGCAAGCCGTTGTTGCCGTTCTGCTGCGCGGAGGTCACGCCGAACTGGGCGCCCAAGTCGCGCTCGAAGGTGTCGCTGACCACGACGATGCGCGCCTCGATGAGCACCTGCCGCACCGGCACGTCGAGCGCCTGCACCAGCCGGCGGATCTCCGCGAGGTTCTCGGCCGTGTCCTGCACCATCAAGGTGTTGGTGCGCTCGTCGATCGAGATGCTGCCGCGGTTGGACAGCATGGAGTTGCGGCCGCCGCCCGCCGCACCACCGGCCGTGGGGCGGATCATTTTCGCAAGATCTGCCACCTTGGCGTAGTTGGCCTGCATGAACTCGGAGCGGATCGGCGAGAGCTCCTGGACTTCCTTGTGCGCCTCGAGCTCCGCCTTTTCGCGCGTCGCGAGCTCCTCGGTCGGTCCGATGATGATGACGTTGTCCTGACGGCGCTTGTCGAGTCCCTTGGTGCGCAGCACGATGTCGAGGGCCTGGTCCCAAGGAACGTTCTGCAGACGCAGCGTCAGGTTGCCGGTCACCGAGTCGCTCACCACGATGTTCTGGCCGCTGGTGTCCGCAAGCAGCTGCAGCACCGAGCGCACGTCGATGTCCTGGAAGTTGAGGGTCAGGCGCTCGCCGGTGTATTCCTTCTTCTCCTCGGCGGCGTTGTGCTTCAAGGAGGGCTTGATCTCGACCGTGTACTGATTGTCCGACTGGTAGGCGAGCTGCTCGAAGTCGCCTTGCGCGCTGATCACGAGGCGCGAGCTGCCCTCGACGCGGATCGCGTCGACGGTCTGCACCGGCGTCGCGAAATCCATGACGTCGTAGCGGCGCATGAGGTTCTTGGGCATCAAAGTGCCCGCGAAATCGACGACGACCTGATTGCCTTCCTGGCGCACGTTGACCGGCGTGCGCGGATCGGAGAGCTGCACGATGACGCGGCCGGTGCCGTCGGAGCCGCGGCGGAAGTCGATGGTCTTGATCGAGCGCTCGACCGGCGCCGTGGACGCGCTGCCGCCGCCGCGGGTCACCGCGTTCGCCAGGGCATCGCCCGGCTGGCGGCCCAAGGTGACGACGATGGTGTTGCCGTCGACCTTGGTCGTATAGGGCAGCAGCTGATCGACGTTGATCACCAGGCGCGAGCGGCCGTTCGCCTCGGCGGCGAGCACGGAGTCGACACCGCCCGAGCGCACGTCGATGCGGCGCGAGGGGAGCGCGAGCGAGGTGTTCGGCAGGTCGAACGCGATGCGCGCCGGCTTGTCGATGGTGAAGGGCAGCGGCTCGGGAGCCGGTCCGCTCAGGTGCAGCTTGAGCTGTACCTGATTGCTGGACAGCGTCTGCACGTCGACGGACTCGAGCTTGAGCGCATCGGCGCCTTGGGCCTGGGTCTTGAAAGTGAATGCCGACAATGCGAGCGCCATCGCTCCGATCATCGCCATTCGTATCTTAAATCTGGTCATGCTTTGCTCTCCCTGTGGCCCCATCAATCTTGCAATGCCAATGAGGCCGGTCGCTCGATATAGCCGCCGAGACCATCCGGGATGATCTCGACCAGGCTTATTTTGCTGCCCGTAATCTCAGTAACCTTTCCGTCGTTCTGACCCAAGTAATTGCCGGGCTGCACCTTGTGCACCAGGCCGTCCTTGGATTGAACGAGACCGTAAAAATTGTTGCCGACCTTGAACGTGCCCACCATCTTGAGGGTGTCGAGGGAGAACGCCCTCGAGGAACTCGCGATTGCGGCGCACGGTCGGACGCACGCCCGCGCCGTTGGCGAGATTCGGGCTCGCGGGCTGGAACGGCGAGCGCATGTTGCTCGCGCTGTACACGAAGCTCTCGTAAGGCTTGACCTCGGGCAGCGGCTGGATGCGCCCGCCCGGCTTTTTCTTGGTCTCCGCGATCCAGCGCTGCAGATCGGACTGGCCGCCCGAGCAGGCGGAGGTCACGAATCCGACGAGCGCGAGCGCACACACGACGCGCGCGCCGGAAATCAGCCGAGCACGGCTGGGATCCCCGATCCTGATTGTCACGTCTCGCCTCCTGTCTTTTTCTTAGCGGCGGGCTTGGGGCCCTCGTCTTCGATGTAGCGATACGTCTTCGCGGTGACATCCATGGTCAGATTGTCGTAACCGCCGGCGCCGTTCGCAAACCGGCGTGATTTCGATGTCGTGCAGGGTGACGATGCGCGGCAACGCCGCGATCCCGCTCACGAAAGCGCCGAACTGATGATAGGAGCCCACCAGCCGGATCTTGATCGGCAGCTCCGCATAGAAGCCGTTGCTTTTCTCAGGTCCCGGCTGGAAGAGCTTCTCGCTCAAGCCCGCCGCGAGGCCGGTCTGGGAGATATCCACCAACAGGTTCGGCACTTCGGTCTTGCCGGGCAACTGCCGCAGCATGGCGCCGAAACCGCGCTCCATTTCGCCGAGCTGCTGCTTGTAGGCATCGAGATTCGCCGCGCGCTGCTGCTTGTTCTCGAACTGCGTGCGTAGATCGAGCTCGTCGGCCTCGGCTTTCTGCAGAACCGGCCGGTCCACCGTCCATACGAACAGGTAGGAGAACATCGCCGTGCAGAGCGCGAAAACCAACAGCACGAAGAAACCGCGAACCGCCAGGGGCCAGCGGCCGGGATCTTTGTGATCGAGCGATTTAAGTTCGTCGAGGAAGTTCATTTGGCAGCCTTCTTCACCGTGGTTTCGCCGCCCCCTTCAAGATTGACGCCCACCGTGCTCGCAAACACCGTGAAGTTCGATCCGCCGGTAGGCGAGTCCTTGGCCGTCTCGACCACGCTCAGCTCGGGATTGTCCATCCAGGTCGAGGTGTCGATGTTGCGCATGAAGGTCGACACGCGCGTGCTCGACTGAGCGACGCCCTTGAGCTCGAGCTTGTTGCCGGTCTGCTTGATCGAGGTCAGGTACACGCCGTCGGGGATGGTATGCACCAGCTCGTCGAACTGGTGCACGATCTCGGGACGCTTGCGCTGCAGCTTCTCGATGATCTCCATGCGGGCGACCAGACGCTGCTTGCGGTTCTCGAGATCCTGGATGTCCGCGATCTCGGCGTCGAGCTTGACGATCTCCTTCTTCAGGAGATTGTTCGTCTCGTTCTGCGCGTCGATCCATCCGGAATAGACGACCTTCGCACCGCCGGCGACGACCGCGCCTGCCAGGAGCGCCGCGATCGTAAACGCGCCGAACTCGCGGCGGCGTCGCTTGCGTTCTTGTTCGCGGTGAGGAAGTAGGTTTATGCGTGGCATGGCGGCCCTCAGTCGAAGCTTCGCAGCGCGAGGCCGCAGGCGGTTAACAACGCCGTCGCGTCGCGGCCGACGGCCTGCGCTTTGGCTTTCGACGACACTTTCATATTGCCGAGCGGGTCGCCTTTGTCGGCAGCCACGCCCACGCGGCTCGAGATGACCTCGGCGACGCCGGGGATGTTGGCGCAGCCGCCGCAGATCAGGATCTGGTCGGGCTGCGAGCGGCCGCTGCCCGAAGCCAGGTAGAACTGCAGCGATCGGCTCACTTGCTGAGTCATGTCGTCGATGAACGGATCGAGCACTTCGGGCTGGTAATTGCTGGGCAGGCCGCCTTCCTTCTTGGCGCGGCCGGCTTCCTCCATGGACAGCCCGTAGGTGCGCATGATCTCTTCGGTGAGCTGCTGTCCGCCGAAGGCGAAGTCGCGGGTATAGATGACCTTCAGGTCGCGCAGCACGCTGAACGTCGTCGAGCTCGCGCCGAAATCGACCACCGCGATGGTGCGGTCCATGCCGCCGTCGGGCATCTGGTGGCGCATCAGCGCGCAGGCGTTCTCGAGGGCGAACGCCTCGACATCGACGATCTGCGCGGTCAGGCCCGAGGCCTGCACGGCCGCCTGGCGCTGCTCCACGTTCTCGGTGCGCGTCGCGACGAGCAGCACGTCGAGCATGTCGGGATCCTTGTCCGACGGACCCACGACCTGGAAGTCGTAGCTCACTTCCTCCATCGGGAAGGGGATGTACTGGTCTGCCTGCATTTCCACCTGACCCTCGAGCTCGTGCTCGCCGAGGCTCTTCGGCATCTGGATCACTTTGGTGATGGCGGCATCGCCGGAGATCGCGATCGCCGCCAAGCGGCTCTTCGCACCGGAGCGTTTCACGGCTCGTCGGATTGCCTCGCCGACCGCTTCTGCGTCGACGATGGCCTTCTCGTTGATGGCGTTGTGCGGCGTGGGCTCCGCCGCGTAAGACTCAACACGGTATTGTCCACCCGACATCGTGAGCTCGATCAGCTTCACCGACGAGGTCGTGATGTCCAAGCCCAACAGCGGACGGTATCTTTTGCCAAGCGCGAACACTAGAATTTCCTTTTCGCTCAGTACGTTGGAGGGCGATGCAGGGTGCTTACCATGCTCGGCAAAGTTAGCAGGAAACTGTTAAATGAGAACGTGAAGCTACTCACGGTAATGACCGCGAGAGGAGGGAATGTCGCAAAATTGAGAACTACGAGGATTTCGTAGCGCGCGCGAGAAATTCTTCAAACCGTTCATTCAGACCTCTGGTCGCCTATCATCCTAGGCGAGTGGAAAGCTTGGTCTGGCAACCCCGCTGTCTTAGGCTTCTAACCGTTAGACCGGTGGCTTTGCGTCCTCATCTTTCGATGAGTATGCCTTTGTAAGCCGCGGTAATATGCCAGCCTTGTCTATGCTGGCGCAATAAGTTAGAGCGGTTTGCTGTGGCCAAACGTTACCTGGTTCTCATATCCCGAATTTGCGTGTGCCTGATTGCAGCGATCTTGCTAATCGCGTTCGCAAATGTGTGCGCTTATGTCTATTTGCGTCCTGCGCTGCCGCAGGTGGACACCCTGCGCGACGTGCAGCTGCAGGTTCCGCTGCGGGTCTACACGCGCGACGGGCGCCTCATGGCCTCGATCGGCGAGCAGCGCCGCATTCCCGTGCGCTATACGGATCTGCCGCCGAAGTTGATCGAGGCGTTTCTCGCCACCGAGGACGACCGCTTCTTCCGCCATCACGGCGTCGACTGGGAAGGGATCTTGCGCGCCGCGCTCGCGAATGCCCGCGCGGGCCGCATCAGCCAGGGCGCGAGCACCATCACCATGCAGGTGGCGCGCGACATGTTCCTCACCCCGCGGCGCGACATGAAGCGCAAGATGAGCGAGGTCTACATCTCGCTCCTCATGGAAACCGAGTTCACGAAGGAGGAGATCTTCTCGCTCTACGTGAACAAGATCTTCCTCGGTCAGCGCGCCTATGGAGTCGCCGCGGCCGCCGAGGTGTACTTCGGCAAGACCCTGGATCAGCTGAACATCGCGGAGATGGCGACGCTTGCAGGTATTCCCGCAGCGCCTTCGGCGCTCAACCCGGTCGCGAATCCCGACGCGGCGACGGTGCGGCGCGGTCACGTGCTCGGACGCATGCGCGACTTGGGCTACATCACCCAGCCCGAATACGATGCCGCGAAGGCGAGCCCCATGGAAAGCCGCATGCACGGCGCCTCCATCGAAGTGGATGCGCCGTACGTCGCCGAGATGGTGCGCAACGATCTGCAGGCGAAATTCGGCGACGGTGTCTATACCGCCGGCTATCAGGTCTTCACCACCATCGACTCGCGGCTGCGAGGCGGCCGGCACCGTGGCGCTGCGCACGGGCCTGCTCGAATACGATCGGCGCCACGGCTGGCGTGGCGCGACCGACGAAGTCGATTTGTCGAAGGGCGCGAGCGATGCCGACCTCGAAGCCGAGCTCGATCAGCGGCCCGCGATCGGCGGCCTGCGGCCCGCGATCGTCGAGTCGGTGGAAGACAAGAGCGCCAAGATATACGTGAAGGACATGGGATCCGTGACGCTGCCCTGGACGAAATTGTCCTGGGCGCGGCGCGAGCTGCCGGAAGAGAAGACCGATCGGTCGCCGACTCAAGCCTCGGAGATCCTGAGCCGCGGCGATGTGATCTACACGGTCGGCAACAGTCCGCAGACGCTGCAGTTCGTGCAAGTGCCGGAGGCGCAGAGCGCGCCTGATCGCGATGGACCCGAAGGACGGCGCGATGGTCGCGCTGGTCGGCGGCTTCGACTTCTTCCAGAGCAAGTTCAATCGGGTGACGCAGGCGCGGCGCCAGCCCGGCTCGGGATTCAAGCCCTTCGTCTATGCGGCGGCCTTCGACAAGGGCTACACGCCGGCGAGCGTGGTGGTCGATGCGCCGATCGTGATCGATACGGCGGGGAACGATGTCGGCTGGCGGCCGAAAGAGATGGAGGGCGAATTCTTCGGTCCGGTGCGGCTGCGCGAGGCGCTCGCCCATTCGCGCAATCTCGTCTCCGTGCGCCTGGTGCGCGACATCGGCGTCGAATACACCCGCGACTACGTGACCCGATTCGGCTTCGACAAGGCCCACGTGCCCGACGATCTGACCATGGCGCTCGGCACGGCCGAGCTCAGCCCGCTGCAGGTCGTCACCGGCTATTCGGCGTTCGCGAACGGCGGCTTTCGCGTGAACCCCTATTTCATTGACCGCATCCTCGATGCGAACGGCAAGACGATCTATCAGGCGGAGCCGCTGATCGCCTGCGCGCAGTGCGCCGCGGCCGCCGACCCGACGAGCGGGGCGAACGCGGCGCTGGCGACGGGCCGACCGCCTGCGGGCGCAGGGCTCATCGCGGCCGCCGCCGCGACCGGCGCCGATCACAACGCCGGCGGTGCGCACCTGCCGCAGCGCGGCGCCGGCGCGCGCGAGAGCCTCCTCGATGTGGGGGTGCATGACGGCAAATCGCTGATCCCGGCCAAGGATCTCGCGCCGCAGATCATCCGCCCGCAAGTGGCGTATCTGCTCTCGGACATGATGGCGGACGTCATCCGGCATGGCACCGGCATGAAGGCCCTGGTGCTCGGCCGCGACGACATCGCCGGCAAGACGGGCACCACCAACGACGCTCACGATGCCTGGTTTTCCGGCTTCAATGCCGACATCGTGGCCACCGTCTGGACCGGCTTCGATCAGGATCGCTCGCTCGGCGAACTCGAGCAGGGCTCGCGCGCCGCGCTGCCGAGCTGGATATTCTTCATGCACGAGGCGCTCAGCGGCGTGCCGCGTCACAAGGTGCCGGTGCCCGACGGCATCGTGACCGTGCGCATTTCGCCCGACACCGGATTGCTCGCGAGTGCGGACGATCCGAACGGCATCATGGAGAAATTCATCGATGGTACGTTGCCCAAGCCGGGAAGCCCGGAAGGGCAGAACAATCAAAACCCGAACGATGGCGACAAACCGCTCTTTTAGGAACATGCCCAAGAGATATTCGCAGCGCGCCGAAGATCTGCGGCGCGCGCTGGCCCAAGAGGCTGCGCGCATCATGGCCGAGCACGGCATCGAGGACTTCCTGCAGGCGAAGCGCAAGGCCGCCGATCGGCTCGGCGTGCACGAGGTGTCGGTGCTGCCGTCGAACGTCGAGATCGAGGCGGCGCTGCGCGCCCATCAGCGCCTGTTCGGCGGCGACTCGCACGGTCATACGCTCAAGGAGCAACGGCGCATCGCCTTGGATACCATGCGGCTGCTGGCGGAGTTCCAGCCGCGCCTCGTCGGCTCGGTGCTCACCGGCACGGCCACCGACTACAGCGACATCAACCTGCATCTGTTTGCCGACCGCTCGGAGTCGGTGGCGATACGGCTCATCGAGATCGAGCGTTCCGCACCAGTTCTACGAGCGGCGCGTCAAGATGGATGCCGAGCGCAGCATCAATTACCCTGCGCTGCGCTTCGAGGCGGGCGGCCGCACCGTCGACGCGACCGTGTTCCCGATCGACGGGATCCGCCAGGCACCGTATTCGCCCGTCGACGGCCGCCCCATGAAGCGGGCCGACGCGCGCGAAGTCTCGGATCTCATCGACGCTTAAGGAGGTTTCCTCAATTGATCGGTACCACCCTCTCTGACGGGATTTCAGCCGCACCTCCTGCCGGCGCGCCGGCGCGCTGGTCGATGGCCGACGCCCAGGCCCTTTACGAGGCGCCGTTCGCGGACCTCTTGTTCCGCGCGCACGGCGTGCATCGCCTGCACTTCGATCCGAATGCCGTACAGCGCAGCCGTCTGCTCAGCATCAAGACCGGCGGCTGCCCGGAGGATTGCGGCTACTGCAGTCAATCCGCGCGCCACGACGGCGGCGTCGGCGCCACCAAGCTCATGGAAATCGACGAGGTGGTCGCAGAGGCGCGCAAGGCGCGCGATGCGGGCGCGACGCGCTACTGCATGGGCGCCGCGTGGCGCGGCCCGAAGGAACGCGATATGGGCCGGCTCACCGCCATGGTCGGCGCGGTCAAGTCCTTGGGGCTCGAGACTTGCATGACGCTCGGCATGCTGACGCCGAACGATGCGGAGCGCTTGGCGCAGGCCGGCCTCGACTACTACAACCACAACATCGACACCTCGGAGCGCTATTACAGCCAGATCGCGACGACGCGCACCTGGGCGGACCGTCTCGACACCTTGAAGCACGTGCGCGAGTCGGGCATGAAAGTCTGCTGCGGCGGCATCGTCGGCATGGGCGAGGAGGCGGTCGATCGCGTCGCGTTCCTGGTGGCGCTCGCCAACCTTCCCGAGCCGCCGGAAAGCGTGCCGATCAACCGCCTGATCCCGATTCCGGGGACGCCGCTCGCCGCGGCACCGCCGCTCGACCCGATCGAGTTCGTGCGCACCATCGCGCTCGCCCGCATCCTCATGCCGACCTCGATGGTGCGGCTGTCCGCCGGACGCACCGCCATGAGCGATGAGCTGCAGGCGCTGTGCTTCTTTGCGGGCGCGAATTCCATTTTCGTCGGCGATACGCTGCTCACCGCGGACAATCCGAGCGAGGATCACGATGGCGCGTTATTCAAGCGTTTGGGGCTGAAGCCGCTGGAACCGCCATTGCCGTGACCGCCTCCGGTCTCGAGCTCTATCGGGCGGCGCTCGAGGGTCTCGCGGAATCGAGCCGTCTGCGCTCGCTCGCTCCGCGCGAGGGGCTCGACTTCACCTCGAACGACTACTTGGGGCTTGCGGCCTCGCCGCGTCTCGGCCGCGCGCTGACCGCCGCGATCGCGCGCGGCACGCCCGTGGGCGCGGGCGGCTCGAGATTGTTGCGGGGCAACGCGCCCGAGCACGAGGTCCTCGAGACGCGCGCCGCGGCGTTCTTTAACGCCGAGCGGGCGCTGTTCTTCGGCAGCGGCTACGTCGCGAACTACGCCCTGCTCGTCGACGCTGCCGCAATCCGACGATCTTCTGGTCCTCGACGCGCTCGCGCACGCGAGCGCCCGCGAGGGCGCGCGTGCCGGGCGCGCGCAGTTCACGCGGGCCGCCCACAATGATGCCGACGCATTCGATGACGCGGTGCGCGCCTGGCGGGACGGCGGCGGCCGAGGACGTGTTTGGCTGGCGGTCGAGAGCCTCTACAGCATGGACGGCGATCGCGCGCCGCTCGATGAGCTCGTCGCGGTGGCCGAGCGGCACGATGCCATGCTGCTCATCGACGAGGCGCATGCCACGGGCGTTTGGGGACCCGACGGCCGCGGCCTCGCCGCGGGCCTCGAGGGCCGCGACAACGTGATTACGCTGCATACCTGCGGCAAGGCCTTGGGGGGCGCCGGAGCGCTCATCTGCGCACCGCGGGTGCTCTGCGAGTTTCTGCTCAACCGCTGCAGGCCCTTCATCTACGCGACCGCACCCTCGCCGCTGATGGCGGTCGCCGCGCTCGAGGCGCTCGAGATTCTGAGAGAGGAACCCGAACGCCGCCAACGGCTCGCGCACTTGATCTCGGTGGCCGGGCGCGCCGCGCTCGCAAGCGGCGCGGCGGCGCCGACCGGCTCGCAGATTCTCCCCGTCATCGTCGGCGAGGATCGGGCGGCCGTTGCACTGGCCGCTCGGCTGCAGCGGCGTGGGTTCGATGTCCGCGCCGTACGTCCGCCGACCGTGCCGGAGGGCACGGCGCGCCTGCGCATCTCGATCACGCTCAATGTCGAGGAGCAAGCCGTAGAGGCGTTGTTCGCGGCGCTCACGGAAGAGCGGGGCGTGCGCGCGGCATGAGCGCGGCGCTCGTCGTCACCGGCACGGACACCGACGTCGGCAAGACGGTGTTCTGCGCGGGACTCACACGATTCCTCGACGCGACCTACTGGAAGCCGGTGCAGGCCGGCCTTGCCGGCGAGACCGATTCGCAGACCGTACGCCGCCTTGCGGATCTCCCCGCCGAGCGCGTGCTGCCGGAGGCTTGGTCGTTGCGCACGCCCGCCTCGCCGCACTTGGCCGCCGACATCGACGGCGTCGAGATCGACCCGGACGCGCTGGTCCTGCCCGCCTCGGACCGATGCCTCGTGGTCGAGGGCGCGGGCGGACTGATGGTGCCCCTCACGCGGCGCACGCTCGTGATCGACGTCATCGCCCGCTGGGGCGCCCCCGTGGTGCTGTGCGCGCGCACGCGCCTCGGCACGATCAATCACACGCTCCTGTCGATCGAGGCACTGCGCCGGCGCGCGATCCCCTTGCTTGGCGTCGCCTTCATCGGCGACGCGCATCCGGAGAACGAGCGCATCATCGGG
This sequence comes from uncultured Gammaproteobacteria bacterium, assembly GCA_963766915.1. Taxonomy (GTDB): domain Bacteria; phylum Pseudomonadota; class Gammaproteobacteria; order Steroidobacterales; family Steroidobacteraceae; genus Bog-1198. The sequence goes on along the minus strand of CAVYCL010000014.1, from coordinate 269,258 downwards.
ACAATGGGCGCGGTGCCCGTGCTCGGCCGCTTGCCGCATCTCGATCCGCTGACGCCGCGGGCGCTCGCCGCCGCGTTCGAGCGAGCGTTCGACCGGCAGGCGTTCTCGAGTCCTGCCTCACGCAGCGACGCACGGCGGTGACCCCCTCGAAGGGCGATGCCGGCCCGATGATCTGGCACCCGTTCACTCAGCATGCGCTGCGAGCGGGATTTCCCGAGGCGGTGCGCACCGAGGGCGCCTATATCTTCACCGCCGACGGCCGGCGCATCGTCGACGCCATCTCGTCCTGGTGGGTGATCACTCACGGGCATCGGCACCCACGCATCATCGCCGCCATTCGCGCCGCCGCCGAGACGCTCGACCAGGTGATCTTCGCCGAGTACACCCACGAACCGGCCGAGAGGCTGGCCGCGAAGCTGCTCGCGGTGGCACCGCCCGGCCTCGCCCATGTCTTTTTCTCCGACAGCGGCTCGACCAGCGTCGAAGTCGCGCTGAAGATGGCGCTTGGGTTTTGGCGCCACAGCGGCGAGCCGCGCCAGCGGATCCTCGTGATGGAGCACAGCTATCACGGCGACACGGTCGGCACCATGTCGGTGGGCGAGCGCGGCCCGTTCACCGAGGCGTACGAGCCGCTGTTGTTCGACGTCGGACGCATTCCGTTTCCGGCGGCGGGACGCGAGGCCGTCACGTTCGACGCGCTCGAGGCCGAGTGCAGGTCCGGCCAAGCCGCCGCGCTCATCGTCGAGCCTCTGGTGCTCGGGGCCGGCGGCATGCTCATGTATCCGCCGGCGGTGCTCGCGGAGCTCCGCGACATCTGCGCGCGCCACGGCGTGCTTTTCATCGCCGACGAGGTGATGACCGGCTGGGGCCGCACCGGCACCATGTTCGCCTGCGAGCAGGCCGGCATCTCGCCCGACATCGCCTGCTATTCCAAGGGCCTCACCGGCGGCTCGTTGCCGCTCGCGGTGACGCTCTGTCGCCGTGAGATTTTCGCCGCCCACTATGCCCCCGACCGGCGGCGCACCTTTTTTCACTCGAGCTCGTTCACGGCCAATCCGATCGCCTGCGCCGCGGCGCTCGCCAACCTCGAGATCTGGGAGTCCGAGCCCGTGCTCGCGCGCATCGCGGCGCTCGAGGCGATGCAAGCCCGGCACCTCGAGCGGTTCCGCGACGATGCGCGCTTCGAGCGCGTGCGCCAGACGGGCACCATCACGGCCCTGGACGTGCGCTCGCCCGACCCGGGCTATTTCGCCGCGATCGGGCCGCGGCTCGCGGCATCGTTGCAGCCGGGCGAAGTGCTGCTGCGACCTCTCGGCAACACCCTCTACGTGCTGCCGCCGTACTGCGTCACGGCGGACGATCTCGAGCGGGTGTACGGCGCGATCATCGGGGCGGTCGAAGCGCTCGGTTAGTTCGGCGCCTTGCCCTGCCAGATGGCGAGCATGTCGGGCGAGCCCTGCGCGCGCACGCCGTTGTCGGTGAGGATGTCGTCCGTGGACGCCGCCATCGCAGCGCGCGAGAACACCAACCCCTCGCCGCCTCTTTGGTCGAACTCGAAGGTGACGAACGGATCTTTCAGGTCGCGCAGCACCGCCACCAGGTGCGCAAGGCTCTTGATGTGCGTGCCGTTGACGGAACTCACCACCGAGCCGGCGGGGCTCGAGTAACCGTTCACCAGCTTGTTGGGAAAGAACGGCGATGAGACCACCACCAGCTCCTGATTTTCCGCGTCGGGCGGATCGAACGCGCGCGTGACCAGCGGACTCTTCATGAAACCGAGCGCGCGCGCGGCGCCAGCGCCGCTACCCTGCAAGCCGGAGATGAACTGCCACGTGGCGGTCGAGAACACCATGGGTCCGTAGATGAAGTAAGGCGGATAGGTGCCATGCAGATCGCCGACCAGCGTCGGCCGCTCGCTCGAGACGGGAAGCTCGATCTTCATCACCTTGCCGGCGCGCACCACGGTCAGCGGCAGTGCGCCGTTCTTGGCGACATGCTGGACCTTGTAGGCGAAGTGCACGCGCAAATCCTTGTCGAGCTTGATCATTCCCTGGTTGTCGATGGGCGTGTCGCCGATGTGCGTGATCACGTCCCACTCCTTGAGAGGATAGTCGGCGGTCTCTTTGTAGGGCCGGTGCACGATCATGCCCTCGACCGATTTGTCGAGCTTCAGATACTCGCGCAGCGCCGGATTCTCGAGCGTCTGCAGGTCGTCGTACATCGCCGGCTTGCCGTCGTAGTGGCCGTCGGCGATGTCCTTCAGGAACAGCTCCACCTCTTCATTGGGAATGATGTAGCCGATGTTCTGCGTGTCGCCGCCGAGCTTCGAGAAGGCGAGACCGATCATCTTGTCGCCGGCGATCGCCGGACCGCCGCTGTTGCCCGGATTGATCGCGGCATCGACTTGAATGCGCAGCCCCGACACCGGGAAGTTGTAGGAGACGAACTCGATGCGCGACACGATGCCCTTGGTGATGGAAAGCGAGGTGCCTCCGGTCGGAAAGCCGTAGGCGAGCACTGCGTCCTTGATGCGCGGCAGCTCGCTCGCGCGCGCCAGCGCCGGATGCGTGTCGAAGAAGCCGGCGTCGTCGAGTTGCAGGACGGCGAGATCGATGCCCGGCGCGACGGCCACGACGGTCGCCGACAGTTTGTCGCCCGTGGCATTGGCCTGGACCTGCACCTGCGTCGCGTAGAGCACGACGTGCGCGTTGGTCAGTATGCGCTTGCCCTCGATGACCACCCCGGAGGCACTCACCTCCGTGGGCGCCTGTTTGGTCCAAGGCTTGAACGGATCCGGATAGCGCATGGTGGCGAAGATCTTGACCACGGAGTTCTCGATGGCGGGCGGCTCGCTTGCGGCATGCTTCTCTGCGGCGCGCACCGACAGCGGCACGCCGATCGCGAGCATGCACAGTCCGAGACCTACCAGCCGCGAGAGAAGACGCATCGGTTTCATCCTTATTTTCCGTCGACCGAGAAAGCGAGAAGCACGTTGCCCGGCTGCCCCGGGTCAGCGGCGCCGGAATTCACGTACACGACGCCATTCACGATGATCGCGCCGCCCGCCTGCAACGATCCGCCGGTGGCATTGACCTGATTCGCGGTGCGATAGTCCTTGGCCGTGTCGTAATCCCAGAGAATCTTGCCGTCGATGGTCGAATAGGCCCGCAGGTGCCCATCCATCGAGCCCGAGAACGCGGCGCCGGGAATCACCGTGACCGGTTGTGCTTGCGCGTGCGCGCAGGCGCTCGCCGCTCCCCAGCTGCACGCCGGCACGGGCGAAGGCATGTGCCAGCGCTTCGTTCCGGCCTTGATGTCGACGGCGGTGAGGCTCCCCGCCTCATTGGGCGGCTGTGCTTCGAGTCCCGAGATCGGGACGTAGATACTGCGATGATCCGCAGCCGCGCCCGGCGCTGCTGCCGCCCGGCGCGTCCGGGGCGGCCGCCTGCAGTTGCCAGAGCACCTCGCCCGCGCGCTCCGGATCGAGGGCGTAGACCATGCCGGAGCGCTGGCTCGCGAGGATCGTCTCCCGACCGGTCGCGGGCGTGCGCAGCACGGCCGGGCCCTCGAGGCGTTCGAGGCCGGCTTGCGGCGAGGGGAGCTGCCGCGACCACTGCACCTTGCCATCCGCGAGACCTAACGCGACCACCGCATCCGCCAACGGCTGCGGTCGCGCCGGGTCGGCAGAATCTCCCGTGGCTACGTATAAGAGGCTCCTCGTCACATCCACGGTGGGCGCCCCCTCCGCCGGGACTCCGGCCGGCGCGAAGCGCGCGGCGCCGCCGGCGCTGCTCACCGCCTGCGGCTCCTCGCGCACCAGATAGCTCTTCCATTCGATACGGCCGTTCGCGACGTCGAGCGCCGCGACACTGCCGCGAAACGTGCAGCAGCCGTACCCCGGATTGCGGGCCGCCTCGGTTTCGCTCGAGCCCACCGCCACGTACAGACGGGCGAGATGGAGCGTCGACCCTTCGATGCGCGCGAGCGGGTGCGACTCGACCTGGGTCTTCCACAGCAACGCCCCGGTCTGCGCATCGAGCGCGTACACCGCGCCCTTGTCGTCGCCGAACAAGGCCGCGCACGGCGCCTTGATGACCTCGAGGTGCGCGTTGGTCATCTTGTGCTTGCCCATCTTCGTTTGTTTGGAAGGCGCACCGTGGCGCGGCGCGGACAGCTCCGCGATGGAGATGCCGGTGTGCACCCCGGCGCCCGCGTCATAGGTCCAATAGATGCATGCGCTCTTCGCATCGAGGGAATAGATGCGGCCGGCGGCGCTCGCGACGAACAGCCGTCCGTCGACCAGGGTGGGCTGCCCACCGCCCGCGCTGCCCGCATAGCCGAAGGCCCACTTGAGCGCGAGCTTCGGAACATCGGTCGCCCGGATGGCGGGCTCGGGCTGGTAGCGCGTGTTGTCGGGACCGTGGCCCCAGCCGTTCCACTGGGCGCTGCCGAGCGCGATGGGGGTGTCCTTGTCCGCGCAATACGTGCGCGCTGGCGCCGCGGACGGCGCGCTTGCCGGCGGCTCGTCGGGCGCAGCCGGTGCGGCGAGCGCCGCCGCGATGCCGAGCAGCATCCCTGCCGCAGCCACGGCCACGCGTGCTGCCGCACGGGTCGCGCACGCCGGCCGCCGCACCATGTCGCGCAACGGCATCAGCGCTTGTCGATCGAGCGATAGTCCCGCTGTGTGGGGCCGGTGTAGAGCTGCCGCGGCCGTCCGATACGCATGTGGGGATCGGAGACCATTTCCTGCCAATGCGCCACCCAGCCCGCGGTGCGTGCAATGGCGAACAGCACGGTGAACATCGATCTCGGTATGCCGAGCGCGCTGTAGATGATGCCGGAATAGAAGTCCACGTTCGGATAGAGCTTGCGCGACACGAAGTACTCGTCCTTGAGCGCAATCTCCTCGAGCTTGAGTGCCAGATCGAACAGCGGATTGTCGCCCTTGCCGAGCTTCTCGAGCACGCGGTAGCACATTTCGCGGATGATCTTCGCGCGCGGATCGAAGTTCTTGTATACGCGGTGGCCGAATCCCATCAGCCGGACGCTGTCCGACTTGTCCTTGACGCGCGCCAGGAACTTGTCGATTTGAGCCGCCGAGCCGATGCCGTCCAGCATGTTGAGCACGGCCTCGTTGGCACCGCCGTGCGCCGGCCCCCACAGCGCGGATACGCCGGCAGAGATCGCGGCATACGGATTCGCCCCCGTGCTTCCGGCGAGGCGCACCGTCGAGGTGCTCGCGTTCTGCTCGTGGTCGGCGTGCAGGATGAACAACAGATCCATGGCTTCCGCCGCCACCGGGTCGATCGCGTACGGCTCGCACGGCACCGCGAAGAACATGTTGAGCATATTCGCGCAATAACGCAGATCGTTGCGCGGATAGATGAACGGCTGGCCGAGCGTGTGCTTGTAGGCGGCGGCTGCGATGGTCGGCAGCTTGGCGATGATGCGATGGGCGAAGATCTCCCGGTGGCGCGGATCGTTGATGTCCGTGCTGTCCTGGTAGAACGCCGCCATGGACGCGACCACCGCCGAAACCATCGCCATCGGATGGGCGTCGTGATGGAAGCCCTCGAAGAAGCTGAGCAGCTGCTCGTTCACCATGGTGTGGCGCGTGATCGAGGAGTTGAACGCCTGCAGCTGCGCCTTGTCGGGCAAGCTGCCGTTGATCAGCAGGTACGCGACTTCCAGGAAACAGGATTTCTCCGCCAGCTGCTCCACCGGATAGCCGCGGTAGAGCAGTACGCCCTCATCGCCGTCGATGTAGGTGATCTTGCTTTCCGTGCTCGCGGTGGCCATGAACCCGGGATCGAAGGTGAATATGCCGAGGTCGCGGGTGACGTGCGAAATATCCAGGCATTCCGGGCCGATGGTGCCGGCCAACGCGTTCAGCGAGGCCGTCTTGCCGGAGGAAAGATTCTTCAACTCGTATTTCGTGCCCATACACTCGCTACCGGCTTGCCCTATTGATGTGGCCCGGAAGCCTTGCACGGCCGATGGAATGAATCAAGCACGCGCATCCCAGCGCACGCGCGAATCGACGAGGACGCCGCGCCGGGCGCGGCGTCTCGGGCTCGAGGAACGATCGCGCCTCGGTGAGGCGCGGGCGGGATCGGCTACGCCTTGGCCTGCTGCGCGGCGTACTTCTTGCGGAACTTGTCCACGCGACCGCCGGTGTCGACGACCTTCTGCTTGCCGGTGTAAAAAGGATGGCAGTTGGAGCAGACCTCGACCTGCAGGTCATGACCGATGGTCGAGCGGGTCTTGAACGCGTTCCCGCAGGTGCAGGTCACGTTGATCTCTTGATATTCGGGATGGATGGCGGCTTTCATGTGAACCTCGACTCGTGTTTAGGCAGAATCGATGGGTCCTTGAACGTGCTTTTTCAAGGAAGCGCACCGCCACGCCGGGTCCCTCGAAATCGAGGGCCGCGTACCTTAGCTCAAAGCGCCCCCACCAACAAGCATTTCTCGCAACGCCCCCGGATGGGCTCCGGCGCCCCGCCCCGGCGCCTTCTTTGTCCACAAAATCTGTGGATAAGTCTGTGGACGGCTGTTGTCATGCGGCGTTCATCTGCATGAAATACGACTAAATGTTAACTTGGTCAAAAAATAGACAAGCAGTTTTGCCTAATTTTATCAATCACTTACGAGATGCACCTGACCTATTGCAGACGCAATGTGCTGTAGGTACCCCTTTGCGCGGGGCACGGCGGCCGGTGTGCATAAGCTCATGGCAGGAAACCGGCCTGCAAATCGTTTAGGAAGCGCCGCCCGAGCCCGCTCGCCCGCCATCGGGGCTCGGCGAACTCGATCAGGCCGCGTGCCAGCGCCGCGCGCAACCCGGGCTCGACGGCGCTCGCATCGAGTCCGGTGCGCGACTCGAAGTCCGCGAGCGCGAAACCCTCGTTGAGTCGCAGCGCGTTCAGCATGAATTCGAAGGGAAGATCGCCCGCGGCCACCGCTTTTCGCTCCCCGTTGGAGCCTCTGCCCGGCGCTGCGCCGAGCTGCTCGAGGTAGGTCGCGGGGCTGCTTGGCTTTTTCCGTTCGCTGGACCCCGTGCGGCAGGCTCGCCGTGATTTTGCCGTGGGCGCCCGCGCCGATGCCCACGTAGTCGCCGAACCGCCAGTAATTGAGGTTGTGCCGGCAACGCGCGCCCTCACGCGCGTAGGCGGATACCTCGTATTGCTCGAAGCCCTCTTGGGCGAGCAGCGCCTGGGATTCGGTCTGCATCCGCAACGCGATGTCCTCGTCCGGCAAGCGGCGGGGGACGACTGTGAAACACCGTGCCCGGCTCGAGCGTGAGCTGGTAATGCGAGATGTGCGCGGGCGCCAGCGCGCAGGCGCGGCGCACGTCCTCGAGCGCTTGCTCGAGCGTCTGCTCCGGCAGCGCGTACATGAGATCGAGGTTGAAATTGTCGAGCCCGGCCGCGCGCAGCTCCTCCACGGCGCGGTAGCGTGTCCTCGGGGCTATGGATGCGGCCGAGCCGCTCGAGCGCAGCCGCGGCGAAAGTCTGCGCGCCGAGCGACACACGATTGATGCCGGCGTCGCGGTAGCCGGCGAAGCGGCCGCGCTCGATGGTGCCGGGGTTGGCCTCGAGCGTCACCTCGGCATCGGCGGCGACGCGGCTGCGCGAGGCGAATGCCTGCAGCAACCGCGCAAAGGCCTCGGGCGCGAACAGGCTCGGTGTGCCGCCGCCGAAGAAAATGGACTCGATCGGGCGAGCGCCGATATCCGCAAGCTCCGCCTCGAAGTCGCGGATCAAGGCGTCGATGTAGTCGCCGGACGGAGCGGCGGACTTGAGCTGATGCGAATTGAAATCGCAGTACGGGCATTTGCGCACGCACCACGGCATGTGCACGTACAGCGTGAGCGGCAGCGACTCGGCGCTCATGGCAGGTGCCCCACGCTCATCGCAGACGCTCGGCGAGCGCGCGCCGCAGCGCCTTGAGCGCCGTGCCGCGGTGACTCAGGCGATTCTTGCGCTCGGGGTCGAGCTCCGCCGCCGTCATCTCGAGCTCGGGCAGCCAGAAGTAAGGGTCGTAACCGAATCCACCGGAGCCGCGCGGCGCCTCGAGGATGTAGCCCTCCCACACGCCCTCGGCATGCAGCGGCGCGACCTCACCGGGGCCGTCCACGTAGACGAGCGCGCAGCGGTAGCGGGCGCGGCGCGATGCGAACGGCACGCCCTGCAAGGCGGCCAGGAGCTTCGCGTTATTGGCCGCATCCACGGCGGCCGCATCCCCCGCGGCCTCGCCCGCGTAGCGGGCCGAGTAGATGCCCGGTGCGCCGCCGAGCGCATCGACCTCGAGCCCCGAGTCATCGGCGATCGCGGCCGCACCGCTCGCGGCCGCGGCGTGACGCGCCTTGAGCAGTGCATTCTCGGCGAACGTGATACCGGTCTCCGCGGGAGTCGTCAAGACCAAGGGCCCGCTGCGCAACCGGCACGAACGGCAAGCCCGCAAGCAGCGCCTGGAACTCGCGCAGCTTCCCGGGATTGGCGGTGGCGATCACCAGATCTTTAAGCGGTGCGGGCGCTCTGCTGTGCTTCATGCAACCGCGCAATGCCCTGCGTGGCGAGGTCGAGCAATTGATCGAGCTCATGCCGGCGAAACGCATGTCCCTCGGCCGTACCCTGCACCTCGACGAAGGCGCCGCCCGAGTTCATCACGACATTCATGTCGGTCTCGGCGTTCGAGTCCTCGGCGTAATCGAGGTCGAGAACCGGGATGCCGCGATAGATCCCCACGGAGATCGCGGCGACCTGTCCGTGGATCGGATTCGCGCTCAACGCGCGCCGCTTGATCAACGTGTCGATGGCATCGGCGAGCGCGACGAATCCGCCGGTGATCGCGGCGGTGCGCGTTCCGCCGTCCGCCTGCAGCACGTCGCAGTCCAGCGTGACGGTGCGCTCGCCCAAGGCCTTGAGATCGACCACCGCGCGCAGCGCGCGGCCGATCAGGCGCTGAATTTCCTGCGTCCGGCCGCTCTGCTTGCCGCGGGCCGCCTCGCGCGCGCTGCGCGTGTGCGTCGCGCGCGGCAGCATGCCGTACTCGGCGGTTACCCAGCCCTGCCCCTTGCCCCGCAGGAACGGCGGCACGCCGTCCTCGACGCTCGCCGTGCACAGCACGCGGGTCCCGCCGAATCCCACGAGCACCGAGCCTTCGGCGTGCGCCGTGTATCCGCGCACGAAGCTCAAGGGCCGCAGCTCGTCGGGCGCGCGACCGCTCGGTCGCACGCTCATGCGGCCTTGAAGCGCAGCGCGGCGGCGCTGGTGTTGTCGCTGTAGGGCGCGGAGGCGGCGACCGCCTGCGTGCCGAGATCCGTGAGCGAGTCGCGCAAGGGCTTGCCGGACGTTTGCGCGAAGCGCACGAAATCCTGATCTTTCAAGTTGGCCCACATCCCGTCGGTGCAGAGCAGGAGCACGTCGCCGGACTTGAGGCGCCGCCGCGAGGAGATGCTCATCTCCGGCAGTGCGGCATCGCCGCCCAGGCAGCATTCGACGTAGTTGCGCATGGGGTGTCCCTGCACTTCGGCCTCGGTAATCAGTCCTTCGCGCAAAAGCACCTCCACATGACTATGATCGCGGGTGCGCTCCAGCACCCTGGATTGACGCAGCTGATAAACCCGGCTGTCACCGACGTGCGCCCAATAGGCCGCCGAGTCCTGTACCAGGCACACGGCGCACGTGGCGCGCGGACGCGCCTCGACGCTCGAGGCCGACGCCGAGCTTCACGACTTCCTCGTGCGCCCGGCCGAGCGACAGATGCAGGAACCCGAGCGGATCGAATATCGGATGAGGCGTCTGCCAGAACGCCTCGATCAGGGTCGCGAGCGAGGTCTCCGCGGCGCGCGCTCCTTCGGCATGACCGCCCATACCGTCGATGACCGCAAGCAGCACGGCATGCTCTCCCGCCGCCACCGCGACGCGATCTTGGTTCTCTTCGCGATGGCCGATCAAGCTCACATCCGCGGTCTCGATCTGCAATGACAGCTCCTACGGGCTCCGATAGACTCGCCCCGAATTATGGCCGATTTCGGCTCGAGACCCCTATGATTCGTAGCATGACCGGCTTTGCGCGGCGCGAACGCCAATATCCGTGGGGTCAGCTCGCATGGGAATTGAAGACCGTCAACCATCGTTATCTCGAAGTTGGCTGCCGGCTGCCTGAGGAGTTCCGGGCCGCCGAGGCCGATTTCCGGCAGGCCATCTCGAGCGCAGTTCGGCGCGGCAAGGTGGAGTGCTCGCTGCATTTTCGTCCGGCAACGGTCACGGGCGCGCTCGAGATCGACGCCGAGGTGCTCGGGGCCCTCACGCAGCGGGCGCTCAAGCTCGCCGAGACAGGCCGGCCCGGCGGCACGCATCGAGGTCCTCGACCTGTTGCGCTGGCCGGGCGTGGTGCGCGATCAAACCCGCGATTCCGCCGCGCTCATCGCGGCGGCGCAGGCGCTGCTCGGCGAAGCGCTCGTTGACCTCTCACGGTTCCGCGACAGCGAGGGCGGCCGGCTGCGCGAGGCGCTCGAGCTGCGCTGCGCCGGGCTCATGGAATTTGCAGGCCGCGTGGCGGAGCGCTTGCCGGAAGTGCGTGCCCGGATGCGCGCCAAGCTGCTCGACCGCATCGCTCAGCTCACGGCGGATGTCGATCACGACCGGCTGGAGCAGGAGCTCGCCATCCTCGCGCAACGTCTCGACGTCGACGAGGAAATCGACCGGCTGCGCGGTCACGTCGCCGAGGTGCGCAAAGCGTTCTCCGGCCAGGAGCCTGCGGGCCGGCGCCTCGACTTCCTCATGCAGGAGCTGAATCGCGAGGCGAACACCCTGTCATCCAAGTCGCAGGACATCGAGACGACCCGCGCTGCCGTCGACATGAAAGTGTTGATCGAGCAGATGCGTGAGCAGGTGCAGAACATCGAATAGCGTTTTCCGCTGTCGTGGGGGTGTCGCGGGTTGTCCTGCGAAAGTGGGCGAAACCCCTGCAAAACTAGGGTTTTGCGATAGTTATTGTCTCTGGACGTTTTCCCTTGTCGGGGCTACTGTCGTGGCTGGTTGCGTAGCTAAATGCGTAGCTAGATTTTCTAGCTACGCGGCTTGTGCGAGAGCTTTGGCATATCGTTGCGGCCGCGTGTGTTGGATGCGTCAAACATGGCAGGTGTCTAACTTGCGTTAGAGCGGACACGCGGCCTCGTCCCGCTCAACTTGGACGTTGGACGTGCGCGCTATGTTCTCGGTTTGCATGCGCGGTGGGGGTGGGTGCAGGTTGGAAATATGGCAATTTCAATAAAGTCGCTTGGACTAGATCGACTTAGGCTCGAAGAGCGGCTGTCACTTGCCGAGGAGCTTTGGGTCAGCATGGCGGCGCATGGTGAGGCCGTTTCGCTGACGGAGCCGCAGCGCGAACTGGATCGGCGCTTAGCTGACCATGAGACCGATCCGACGGACGTTATGTCATGGGATGAGGTTAGATCCTCGGTTAATGACCCACTAAAGAGATGACCTTTCCGATCCTCCTCTGACGTGCGCCCTGGGTTTCCGGCCCTCCATCCCCGAGCGGTTTGCCGTGCCGGTATATTACGGTAATATACAGCCTTGATCGACTTATCGAAGATCACTGAGTTCGACTGGGACGCGGGGAATGCCCGCAAGAACGAGCGTCATGGGGTTTCTGCGGGCGAGGCAGAGGAGGTGTTTTTCTCCACACCGCTCCTGCTGCTCGATGATGAACCTCACAGCCAGGAGGAGCCTCGGTACCATGCGCTCGGTGTCACGGCAGCCGGTAGGCGTCTGCATCTGACATTCACGCTGCGGCGTGAGGGCACCGCAATCCGAGTGATATCGGCTCGGGACATGTCGAGGAAGGAAAGGGTAGTTTATGAGCAAGCGCCAAAAGACCATTCCTAAATTCTCAAGCGAAGCGGCTGAGAGAAAGTTTTGGGAGGTGAACGATTCCACGGAGTATCTCGACTGGGGAAAGGCACGACCCGCGGCCTTCCCCAACCTCAAGCCGTCGACGAAGACCATTTCTCTGCGGCTACCGCAGCACTTGCTGGACGCGATCAAGGTGGCCGCCAATGCGAGGGACGTTCCGTATCAGTCGCTGATCAAGGTATGGCTGCAGGAGAAAGTGCAGAGCCGCTAGAGTGCCGCCGGCAGGCTGCGGTCGACGCCGAAGGCCTCCAGCCCGCGTGGCTAGGCCGCAGCTATGCGCAGCAAACCTCGATCGGTGTACGATCAACAGCTATGAACGGTACCCACGAACAGGTGCAGAACATCGAGTAGCTTCCAGAGCTGTTTGCGCCCGCCGCGCCATCGCTCGCATTTCTCTATAAACCAGGCAATTATTGACGAACAGCGTCCATGGACTTCGAGGACCTGCCGCGCCATCTGGGCGCGTAGCTACATTCGCAGCGAGGTGGCCGAGCGTTGCCTCGACGACAACTCCCCGGCCTTTAGGGCGTGTACAACACGCACGATTATTTTGCGGAGCGCAAAACCGCGCTCGAAACGTGCACGAGGCTGCTGGAAATCGAGCGCGGCGAGAAAATGGTTACGCCCTTGCGATCGCGCCGCTCCGACTCGTAACCCCGGAGCTTGGGAACTCCCATGCGCAACCAATCGCTCCCGAACAGATCGCCGGCGCCGTCCGCGTGCTTCGCGGCCAACGTGTGCTGCCCGATGCCGAGCTCGCCAGACGCTCCTCCTAAATTATTTTGCAATCGCGAAACGGTCTCGCGAAAGCGCACTTCGCGCGTGCGGCACATCGAGTAGCGTCCTAAGCCGGTGGGATCCGCCGGGGCCCTCGCTCGTGTTCCCGGTTCTCCACGAGTGCCGCAATTTGTACGAACTCGACGCTAGGGCGCACTCCGTAGAGACCGGCCACGCGCTCGAGCAACTGATCCGTGAAGAACGCTTTTGCTGCGTCCTCTGAATCCCAAACGTAGAAGTTCGCGGCCTCACGCTCTCCGGAATTGAGTGTGAATGCCTTTGAGCGTAGGCCCGGCATTCCTTCAAACTTTACGCGTGTGGTCTCAGCGATCTTCCGCACGGCTTGCTCGTCGAACTTGTCCGCGTAGCGAAACGTCACGAATACGCCGATCATGTACCACTCCGCTCAAGATGGGCTGCTGAGAGAACGCGGACGACCGCCTGCAGTAGAAGGGCATTGCGGCATGCTGCTGCGCGAGTCGAAAACTCCCCCCGAGGCGCTTTGTAGACGGCTCGGGGGGAGCGATACGCCGTAAAGAGCAATTCCAACAGCGTTGGGCGAATTCTCCTCAACTCCCCCGCGAACGTCTGTAGGCCCTTCGTACAATCGGGGTAGCCCGTACGGGCAGCATCTACGAGAGCAGCACTCGGCCCTTCGGAGAATCGATTTCAACGATCAAGGCCGGTCCACGCCCGATCGTTACGGAAAGCGGCAGCGCGAGTGCGCGAAGCATCTCGCTTACTTGGCCAGCATTGGGATGCTGCGCGCGCAGACTTGCGAGTGCCGCACCAGCAGCTGCGGTAGGCGCAGGATGGAATGACGGCCCCCAATCAATGAAGAACGGAATGATTCCGTCAGCGACAACGCAGCACAGATCCGTTAGCGTCCAGCGCAATACGATACCGTCCGGCCGTTGCCGGCTGCCAGACTGCACATCGCCAAGCGTCACTCCGGACCGAAAAGCGGCGGCCCGTAGTAGTTCGAGTTCGGTCGCATTTGCGGCCCAGGCGACCAGACGAGAGGGCGCATCCTGATCCAGATTAAATGGACGCGCTCTCGCGCTGGGCGAATACTCAGGATCCGGGGCGATTATCTCCAGATAGCACCTCGACCCCAAGCCTACTAACGCGTTTTGCGTACCCCAGATGCGGTGTCGTCCACCTAAACTCGCGCGGATTCCGAGTAACTGCTCGATCTCGGCGATGCCTCGACAGAGGTCGCCAGCCGCGTAGACGAGGTGGTCCACGCGTGAGAGAAGCTCTGGCGATGTGTGATGCTCAACATCGTGCGGGCTCATCATCAGTACCCTACACCGTTCGCGCGGATGGCGGATAATCAGAGCGACCCCAAGCACCGGATATTACCGACCGCTTCCGAGAATCAATTCGCAAACTTTCCTAATACGAGCATCGGCGCCGGTGCACCATAGAAGAATCAATTCCTTGCGCCACAAGATGCCGCTCTCTTAACTAGCTCATTCACCGCTATTTATGCGAGTGCGTGGCACACCCCGCCGCCGCGGATAGCAATGAGAGCGCCCACTGACGCCTTGCAGACGAGGCTCCATATGAAGCGCGATCCGTGCATCCCGCATAATTGTGATCTGTCCGTCTTAGCGGCTCGCAGTTTACCGCGGGCAGGTAGCGGCCGCTCCGTGACCCGCATTTTTCCTCGATCGCAAGGTGGTCTGTCGCGCGGGACGAGGCTACACTTGCGGGCGCCGTAGTGGCCCGAACAAAGTGAACCTCGGATAGCGTAATCGCATGGGTATGCAGTCTCACGGACGGCTCTACGTCGTTTCTGCGCCATCCGGGGCCGGCAAGACCAGTCTCGTGAAGGCTTTGATGGCGCGCGAGCCGGAGCTGCGCTTTTCCGTCTCCTACACGACACGCGCGCCGCGGACCAACGAGGTCGAGGGCCGCGATTATCATTTCATCACCCCGGACGAGTTTCAGCGGATGGTCGAGCGGGGCGAGTTCCTCGAGCACGCGCAGGTGTTTGACAACTTCTATGGCACGGCGAGCGCGACCGTGCGCGAGGCGCTGGCGGCGGGGAAGCTGTTGCTGCTCGAGATCGACTGGCAGGGCGCGCGGCAGGTGCGCGCAAGCATGCCGACGGCACACAGCATCTTCATCTTGCCGCCGACGCGTCGCGCCCTCGAGGAGCGCCTCACGGCGCGCAGCACCGACTCCCCGGACGTGATCCGGCGCCGCCTCCAGGACGCGCAGCGCGACATCGCCCACTGGATAGAATTCGACTACGTGGTGATCAACGACGGCTTCGAGCAGGCGGTGACCGATTTTCAGGCCATCGTCCGCGAGAAGGGCGAGGCGCTGCGGGGCAGCCGCCCCCAGGTGGCCCGGCTGGCCGTGGAATTGCTGGGTTAAGCCGGCGGCCCGGCCCCAGCACCGGCCGCCCCGCCGCTGGGCGGAGGGGTGGGTTCTCTGCTATGCTGGCAATCCATTTAACGAACCCCGAAGAGCCATGGCGCGGATTACCGTCGAGGATTGTTTGCAGAACGAGCCGAATCTTTTCAATCTGGTGCTGCTCGCGGCCAAGCGCGCACGGCGCCTGGCGAACGGCGCGGAAGCGACCGTCGAATGGGAAAACGACAAGGCGACCGTGGTTGCACTGCGCGAAATCGCGGCGGGCAACATCACGCTCGAGATGCTCGAGGAACCCGAAGAGCCGGTGCAGCAGCCGACGAACGATATGGAGATTCCGTCGGACTTCCGCGCTCCGCAGCTTGGCTTAGGGGACTAAACACACCCCCAGGCACCGATGGATTATGCGTCTTCCATACTCGGATTCTTACCCGGTGGAAGACGTACCACGGGGATCAGCCAGCTCCTAGATAAGCTCGAAGGCTATTTGCCCCCCGCGCAAGTCGAGCGCGTGCGCGAGGCCTACGATTTCGGCGCCGAGCGCCACCAAGGTCAGAAGCGCGTCTCGGGTGAGCCCTACATCACCCATCCGGTCGCGGTCGCCGACATCCTCGCCGATCTGAAGCTCGACGCCGACACCCTGGTCGCCGCGATCCTGCACGATGTGATCGAGGACACGCCGACCGCCAAGGCGGAAATCGTGTCGATATTCGGCCAGGTGGTCGCCGATCTCGTCGACGGCGTCAGCAAGCTCGATCAGATCCAGTTCAAGAATCGCCAGGAGGCGCAGGCCGAGAGCTTCCGCAAGATGCTGTTCGCCATGGTGCGCGACATCCGCGTCATCATGGTGAAGCTCGCCGATCGCATGCACAACATGCGCACGCTCGGCGTGATGCCGCCCATGAAGCGGCGGCGCATCGCGCGCGAGACGCTCGAGATCTACGCGCCCATCGCCGAGCGCCTCGGCCTGTATGCGGTGAAGCTCGAGCTCGAGGACCTGGGCTTTCGCGCGCTGTATCCCTACCGCTACCGGGTGCTCGAGCGCGAGCTGAAGCGCGCGCGCGGCAATCAGAAGCAGTTCGTCAGCAAAATCGAGGAGACCTTGAAGGCCGCCCTCGCCAAAGCCGAAATCAGCGCGCACGTCGAGGGCCGCGAGAAGCATCTCTACAGCATCTACAAGAAGATGGAGAACAAGCACATCTCGCTCAACGAGATGGTGGATGTGTACGGCTTTCGCATCATCGTCGACAGCGTCGACACCTGCTACCGCGTGCTCGGCCTCGTGCACGGGGTGTACCGGCCAATGCCGGGGCGATTCAAGGATTACATCGCCATCCCGCGGATCAACGGCTATCAATCGCTGCACACGACGCTGTTCGGGCCGAACGGCGTGCCGATCGAGGTGCAGATCCGCTCCGAGCAAATGCACCGGGTGGCCGAGTCGGGCATCGCCGCTCACTGGAAGTACAAGTCGGGCGGCGACTCGTTCGGCGGCATCGAGCACGACCGCGCGCGCGAGTGGCTCGCGGGCCTGGTGCAGATCCAGGAAGGCGGCAGCTCCGAGGAGTTCCTGGAAAGCGTCAAGGTCGACCTGTTCCCGGACAAGGTGTACGTCTTCACGCCGAAGGGCAAGATCCTGCGGCTTCCGACCGGCGCGACGGCGGTCGATTTCGCCTACGCCATCCACACCGACGTCGGCAACCGCTGCGTCGCCGCCAAGGTCGACCGCCGTCTCGTGCCGCTGCGCACGCCGCTGCGCAACGGCCAGACCGTCGAGATCATCACCGCCAAGGGTGCGACGCCCAATCCCTCCTGGTCGAGCTTCCTGGTCACGGCCAAGGCGCGCGCCGCCATCCGCCAGTACCTCAAGAACTTGAAGCGCGGCGAGGCGGTCGAGCTCGGCCGGCGCCTGCTCGGCCTTGCGCTCGAGGAGCTGTCGCTCAACTTGAAGAAGATACCCGCGGCCGACATCGAGGCGGTGGTGAAGGAGCTGAACCTCAAGGATGCCGACGAGCTGTTCGAGAAAATCGGACTGGGCGAACGGCTCGCGGCGCTGGTCGCGCGCCACCTGCAGCCCGCGCGCGACGGCGCGGCGAGCGCGAGCAGCGGACCTTTGATGATCGCGGGCACCGAGGGGCTGCTGGTCACCTACGCGCGCTGCTGCTTCCCGATCCCGAACGATCCCATCATGGCGTATCTCTCCGCCGGCCGCGGCGTGATGATCCACCGGCAGAATTGCGGTAATCTCGCCGAATACCGCAAGCAGCCGGAAAAATGGCTGTCGGTCGCCTGGGAGGCGCAGGCGACGGAGGGACGCATGTTCGCCTCCGAGATCCAGCTCGACATCAACAATCGCGTGGGCGTTCTCGCGGCGGTGGCATCGGCCATCGCGGGCACGGAGACGAACATCGATCAGGTTTCGCTGGAGGAGCGCGACACGAACAGCTCCGCGCTGCGCTTCCAGCTGCAGGTTCGCGACCGCAAACATCTGGCGCGCGTCATGCGCACCATTCGCCGCATGCCGGACGTGCAGCGCGTATTCCGCACGCTCGCTTAAGAGGAGCCCGTTCGTATGCCAAAGCAGATCATCTCCACCGCGCGACGCGCCCGCCGCCATCGGCATCTATTCCCAGGCCGTGCGGGTCGGCAACACCGTGTGGGTGTCGGGGCAAATCCCCCTGGATCCGAAGACCAAGGAGCTGGTCGGCGGCGGCATCGAGGCGCAGATTCACCAGGTGTTCAAGAACCTCGAGGCCATCGTGAAAGCGGCCGGCGCGACCTTCGACGACGTGGTCAAGGCCACGGTATTTCTCACCGATCTGTCGCATTTCGCGCTGGTGAACCAGATCATGGCGGAGTATTTCCGCGAGCCCTACCCCGCGCGGGCGGCCGTCGGCGTCGCCTCGCTCCCGAAGAACGCACAGGTGGAAGTGGAGTGCATCGTCGCTCTGTGAGCCGCCGGCTGCTCCGGGATGAGTCCGTGTGATCGACGCCAAGCCCGTGACGGCGCTGCGCGGCGTCGGCGAGCGGCAAGCGGAGCGCCTGCGCGCGCTCGGCGTCGAGACCACGCAGGACCTGCTGTTCCTGCTGCCGCTGCGCTACGAGGACAGGACCCGCGTGGTTGCGCTGGGCGAGATCGCCCAGGGCCAGCGCGCCGTGGTCGAGGGCGAAGTGCTGCTCACCGAAGTCGCTTTTCGCGGCCGGCGCCAGATGCTGTCGAGAATCGCCGACGGCTCGGGCTTTCTCACGCTGCGGTTCTTTCATTTCACGGCGGGGCAGCGTGACAGCCTGGCGCGCGGCGTCCGCGTCCGCTGCTTCGGCGAAGTGCGCCGCGGACCTTCGGGCCTCGAGATGGTGCACCCCGAGTATCGGCGCGCCGACGCGGCGGCCGCGGCCGGCGCCGATGAGCACCTGACCCCGATCTATCCCGCAACCGAGGGTCTCACCCAAGGCAGGCTCCGTCAGCTGGTCGGGGCGGCGCTCGAGCAGACGAGCGCGCAGGATCTCGCGGACTGGCTGCCCGCCGGCACTGCTCGAGGGCTCGCAGCTGCCGGGATTGCGGCAAGCCCTGCAATACGTGCATCGGCCTCCCGCCGACGCGCCCGTCGATCTTGCTCTTCGATCGGCGCCACCCGGCGCAGCGGCGGCTCGCGTTCGAGGAGCTCCTCGCGCATCAGCTCTCCTTGAAGCTGCTGCGCCGGCGTATCCAGCAAGACCCCGGCTGGCCGCTCGCGGGCGATGGCGCGCTGAAGGCGCAGGCTTCTCGAGTCGCTGCCGTTTCGGCCGACGCGTGCCCAATCGCGCGTGCTCGCGGAGATCGAGACGGATCTCTCGCTCGCGAAGCCGATGCTGCGCCTGGTGCAAGGCGATGTCGGCTGCGGCAAGACGCTGGTGGCGGCGCTGGCCGCGACGCGCGCCATCGAGACGGGTCATCAGGTCGCGCTGATGGCGCCGACGGAGCTCCTGGCCGACCAGCACGCGCCGCAACTTCCGCCGCTGGTTCGAGCCGCTGGGAGTCGAGGTCGCGCTCGCCACGGGCCGGCAAACCGGCAAGGCGCGCGAGGAGGTGCGCAGCAAGCTGCGCGAGGGCCGCGCCGCCGCTCGTGATCGGCACTCACGCGCTGTTTCAGGAGGGCGTGGAGTTCGCCTCGCTCGGCCTCGCCATCGTCGACGAACAGCACCGCTTCGGCGTGCATCAGCGCATGAGCCTGCGCGAGAAAGGCGCCCGCGCCGGGCGGCAGCCGCATCAGTTGATCATGACGGCGACGCCGATACCGCGCACCCTGGCGATGACCGCCTACGCGGATCTCGACGTGTCGATCATCGACGAGCTGCCGCCGGGGCGCACCCCGGTGGCCACCGCCGCGCTCGCCGAGGCGCGGCGCGACGAGGTGGTGGCGCGCATCCGGGCGGCGTGTCTCGCCGGTCGTCAAGCGTACTGGGTGTGTCCGCTGATCGACGAATCCGAGGAGATGCCGTTCCAGGCCGCGGAAGAGACGGCGGCGGCGCTCGCCGCGGCGCTGCCCGAGTTCAGCGTGGCCGTGGTGCATGGACGCATGCCCGGAGCCGCCAAGGAGCTCACCATGCGCCGCTTCAAGGACGGCGAGATTCAGCTGCTGGTGGCGACCACGGTCATCGAGGTGGGCGTGGATGTACCGAACGCGACCCTGATGGTGATCGAGAACGCCGAGCGCATGGGCCTCGCGCAGCTGCACCAGCTGCGCGGACGCGTCGGCCGAGGACAGCATGCGAGCTCTTGCCTGCTGCTGTATCGAGGGCCCCTTTCGCCCATGGCGCGCGAGCGGCTCGCCGTCATGCGCAACACCAACGACGGCTTCGAGGTGGCGCGCCGCGACCTCGAGCTGCGCGGGCCGGGCGAAGTGCTCGGCACGCGACAGACCGGGCTCGCCCAGATGCGGGTCGCCGATCTCGCGCGCGACGCCGACCTGCTGCCCCGAGTGCAGATCGCGGCGGAGAGGTTGCTGCGGGAGTGGCCCGAGCACGCCGCGCCGCTGATCCGGCGCTGGGTCGGACATGCGGAGCAATACGGGCGCGTCGGTTAGAATGCCGCCATGAAATCGAACCCGAGAGCTCGACCGAGCGATGCACGCAAGCCCGATGGCACCCAATGGCTGCCCGCGGAGCGACTGGGACAGCTCAACGTCGACCCGCGCATGCGGCCCTGGCTCATCGGCAAGGGCCTCATCAGTCTGCGCATGAAGGAAGCCTGCGGCGAGCGCTATGCGGCGCGCCTGGTCGAGCAATGGACCGGACTCGTGTCGAGCGAGCTCAAGACGTGCCTGAAGGTGGGCGACACGGCCGCGCTGTTTCGCGAAGTCGAGCTGAGCTGCGCCGATCAGGTCTGGGTATTCTCGCAGTCCGTGATCCCCGACCAGACATTGTGTGCGCACCCCTGGCTCGCCGAGCTCGGCGACTGCTCGCTGGGCGAGCTGCTCGCGACGCTGTCCGGCGTCGAGCGCAGCTCCTATGAATACGCCTGGCTGCACGCGGACGATGCGTTGAGCGCCCGGGCTTTGCGCGGCGCCGACGTCGCGCCCCAGGGGCTGTGGGCGCGGCGCTCGCGCGTCCTCTTGCGCGGAGCGCCGCTCCTCGTGCAGGAAGCTTTCTTGCCGTCTATGGGCCGCACTTAAGGGCTCGCGGCGTGCCTTTGCCCCGCTCAGGGCCGGAGTTGCTGGAACGCATCGGCCAGCGCTGGCGATGGTTCGCGTACCGGGTTCAATTCCACCCGTGGACGACGAACGAGCTGCCGCGAATCCTCGGCACGCTGCATGACTACATTCGGCTCATGCGGCTCGACCGCCCGATCGGCATCTACCTGCTGCTCTGGCCGACGCTCTGGGCCGTGTGGATCGCCGGCCGCGGCAAGCCCGATCCTCATGTATTCCTGATCTTCGTCATGGGCGTGGTGCTCATGCGCTCAGCCGGCTGCGCGATCAACGACTACGCCGACCGCAGTTTCGACCCGCAGGTCGAGCGCACCAAGGCGCGGCCGCTCGCGGCGGGCCGCATCACCACCCTCGAGGCGCTCATCCTGTTCGCGGTGCTGTCGCTGCTCGCGCTGATGCTGGTGCTGCAGCTCAATCGAATGACGCTGTTGTGGGCCTTGCCCGGCGCTTTTCTGGCGGTGACCTATCCGTTCGTCAAGCGCTTCCTCAGCGTGCCGCAGATGTATCTCGGCATCGCCTTCAGCTGGGGTATCCCCATGGCGTTCGAGGCGCAGGTGGAATACATGCCGCATGTCGTTTGGCTGTTCGTGCTCGCGAACGTGCATGTGGGTGACCGTCTACGACACGCTCTACGCCATGGTCGATCGCGACGATGACCTCAAGATCGGCGTGCGCTCCACCGCGATCCTGTTCGGCGACTCCGACCGGCACATCATCGCGGCGTTGCAGGCGATGACGCTCGTGACGCTTTACCTCGCGGGGCGCACGTTGCACATGACGGGCTGGTATTACGCCGGGCTCATCGGCGGGGCGCTCTTTTTTATCTACCAGCTCTGGCTGATTCGCAACCGCGACCGCGATGCCTGCTTCCGGGCATTCCTCAACAACAACTACTTCGGCCTGTCGATGTTCATCGGCATCCTCCTCACCTACCAATTCCGTCCTTGAGCTTAAGCCCCCTCGACGCCCGCTGGATGCGGCGCTCCTTCGACCGGGCCGCTGCAACCTACGACGCGGCGGCGGTGCTGCAGGCGCAAGTCCGGGACTCGCTGCTGGAGCGGCTCGACTTGACGCGGCTCGAGCCGCGCGTCGTGCTCGATGTCGGCGCGGCGACGGGGCAGGGCGCGCGCGCCCTCAAGCGGCGCTATCCGGCCGCGCGGGTAATTGCCGTCGACTCATCCGCGGGGATGCTGCGCAGGGCGGCCGGCCGGCGCGGCTGGTTTAGGCCTTTTGCGCTGCTCTGCGCCGATGCGACGCGGCTGCCGCTCGCCGACGCGAGCGTCGATGTGGCGTTCAGCAATCTGCTGCTGCCGTGGTGCGATCCCGAGGCGCTGTTCGCGGAATTGCGCCGCGTGCTCGCGCCGCGCGGTCTTCTGACCCTCACCGGATTGGGGCCCGACACGCTCAAGGAGCTGCGCGCCGCCTGGGCCACGGTGGACGGTCGAGTCCACGTGGGTGATTTCCTCGACATGCACGACGTGGGCGATGCGCTGGTGCGCGCCGGGTTTGCCGCGCCGGTGCTCGATGTCGAACGCTACACCCTGCGCTACACCGACGTGAAGGCCCTCGCGGCCGACCTCAAGGCGACGGGCGCACGCAACGGCGCCTCCGGGCGCCTGAAGGGCCTGACCTCGCCGCGGAAATTCGCGGCCATGCAAAGCGCCTACGAAGCGCAGCGCGACGCGGGGCGCTTGACGGCCACGTGCGAAGTCGTCTTCGCGCAGGCGTGGGCGCCCGTCGAGACGCGGACGCGCGCTCCCTCGACGCAGGGCGTGTCGCTCGAGTCGCTGCGCAAGCAACTCGCAACCCGGCGCGGCACTTGACGCCTTGCGGTTAACCCCGATGCGGCGCGTCTCGGATCTCTTGCCCTTGCGTGAGTTGAGTTATGCTTCGGCGCCATGGAAGAGCGCATCGAGCTCTCGCCGAATTGCTCCCTCACACCCACGACCGCTCGCCGGTTTTTCGTTGGTACGTGCTTGTTTTCTCTGGCTTTTGCGATGGTTTTCGTGGTGCAGGGCTTCTGGCCCGTGCTGCCTTTCTGGGGGCTCGAGATGGGCGCGCTCGGCCTCGCCCTGCACGCCAGCATGCGGCGGCGGTTCTACACCCAGACGCTGCTCATCACCGATTCGCGGGTCAGTCTCGTGACGCGCTCGCGGCGTGGCGAAGCAAAACAGGAGTTTGCGCGGCATTGGACGAAGGTTAGACTGCGCAGTCCGCGAAGGCGCCTAGCACCCCAGCCGGCTGACGATCGAGAGTCGGGGCCGAGCATGTGAGGTTGGCAGCTTTCTCACCGAAGAGGAGAGGTGCCGGCTTGCCCGGCGTTTGCGGGGCTTGGTGGGCGGGATGAACGAATCGCCGCCGCTTGGCTTGATAGTTAAAAAGAGGATCCGACGAGAATGACTGCACCCGCAAGCGACATTCGCAGGCCCCACGGGCTTCTCCATGGCCGTCTATCGAAGGCTGCCGCCGCCCTTGCTGCTTGCGCCCTTTCCGCCGCGGCGGTCGCCAACACATCGAACGGCTACAACTTACCCGTCGGCGTCACCCAAATGAGCCGGGACATCTACGGCCTGCACATGGAGGCGTTCTGGATCTGCGTGGTCATCGCGATCGTGGTGTTCGGCGCGATGATCTATTCGCTGGTGAAGTTCCGGGCGTCGCAGGGCGCGGTCCCGGACACCACCATGCTCCACAGCACCAAGGTGGAGATCATCTGGACCATCGTGCCGGTGGTAATCCTCGTGGTGATGGCGATTCCCGCCGCGGAGCTCATCTTGAAGATGGAGGACATGCGTAACTCCGAGCTCTCCGTCCGTGTGACCGGTTATCAGTGGAAATGGGAATACCAGTACATGGATGCCGGCGCCGGGATCGATTTCTTCTCCACCTTGAAGCAGGACTCCAACTTCGCGCGCGAGCTGAACTCGGGCGTCGATCCGAATACGGTGCCGAACTACCTGCTCGACGTGGACCATCCCCTGGTGGTGCCGAGCGGCACCAAGGTGCGCATCATCCTCACCTCGGGCGATGTGATCCATGCCTGGTACGTGCCCGATTTCGCGCTGAAGCGCTCGGCGGTCCCGGGCTTCATCAACGAATTATGGTTCAAGGTCGATCCGGGCAAGGAAGGCATCTACCGCGGCCAATGCGCGGCACTTTGCGGCCGCGATCATGGATTCATGCCCGTGGTGGTCGACGTCAGAACTCCCGACGACTTCAAGAAGTGGGTCGAGGAGCAGAAGGCGCAGATCAAGCAGGCGGCCGCACCCGCGACCGCTGAGCCGGGCGCCGCCGCGCCGGGCGCCGCCGCGCCGGGCGTCGCCATGTCGGGCGCCGACACAGCGGCCGCTGCCGCGCCCCGCTCGGCCCAGGCATTGAACTAACGACCCTCTAGAGACCCTTTAAAGAGACATCGCACATGGCCCAAGATCTCGCGCACGACACCGCCCACGATCATCACGACGATCACGATCACGCGCCCACCGGCATCAAGCGCTGGTTGTTCTCGACCAATCACAAGGATATCGGGACGATGTACCTGATATTCAGCCTCATCATGTTCTTCATCGGAGGCTCGATGGCGATGGTCATCCGCGCCGAGCTGTTCAAGCCGGGCTTGCAGCTGGTCGATCCCGAGCGCTTCAACCAGATGACGACCATGCACGCGCTGATCATGATCTTCGGCGCCGTCATGCCCTCCTTCGTCGGCCTCGCCAACTGGATGGTGCCGCTGCAGATCGGCGCGCCCGACATGGCGCTGCCGCGCATGAACAACCTGAGCTTCTGGATACTGCCGTTTGCCTTCACGCTGCTGCTGCTCACGCTCTTCATGCCGGGCGGCGCGCCGGCGGCCGGCTGGACGATGTATCCGCCGCTGGTCCTGCAGAGCGGCGACTCCCTGCCCATGCTGATTTTCGCGGTGCACCTGATGGGCGCCTCCTCGATCATGGGCGCCATCAACATCGTCGTGACCATCATGAACATGCGCGCTCCGGGCATGAACCTGCTGAAGATGCCGCTGTTCTGCTGGTCCTGGCTGATCACCGCCTACCTGCTGATCGCCGTCATGCCGGTGCTCGCGGGCGCGGTGACCATGCTCCTCACCGATCACTTCTTCGGCACGAGCTTCTTCAACCCGGCGGGCGGCGGCGATCCGCTCATGTTCGAGCACGTGTTCTGGTTCTTCGGGCATCCCGAGGTCTACATCATGATCTTGCCGGCCTTCGGCATCATCTCGGAGATCCTGCCGACGTTCTCGCGCAAGCCCTTGTTCGGCGCCACTTCCATGATCTACGCCATCGCTTCGATCGCGTTCCTCTCCTTCATCGTCTGGGGCCACCACATGTTCGTGGACGGTATGCCGATGGCGGCGCAGCTGTTCTTCATGATGTCGACCATGCTGATCGCGGTTCCCACCGGCGTGAAGGTGTTCAACTGGACAGCGACCATGTGGCGGGGCTCGCTCTCGTTCGAGCCTCCCATGCTGTTCGCCATCGCATTCCTGTTCCTGTTCTCGATCGGCGGGTTCTCGGGGCTGATGCTGGCGTTGACCCCGGTCGACTTCCAGTACAACAACACCTACTTCGTGGTCGCACACTTTCACTACGTGTTGGTGCCCGGCGCGATTTTCGCCGTCATGGCCGCGGTGTATTACTGGCTGCCGAAGTGGACCGGGCACATGTACAACATGACGCTCGCCAAGACGCACTTCTGGCTGTCGGCGATTTTCGTGAATGTGCTGTTCTTCCCGCAGCATTTTCTGGGGCTCGCCGGCATGCCGCGCCGCATCCCCGACTATGCGGTGCAATTCACCGACTGGAACATGGTGTCCTCCATCGGCGGCTTCGCCTTCGGCGCCTCGCAGATCCTGTTCGTGATTCTGATCGTGCAGTGCGTGCGCGGCGGTCGGAAAGCGACCGATGCGGTGTGGGACGGCGCGATGCCGACCGGGCTCGAGTGGACGCTGTCCTCGCCGCCGCCGTTCCATAGCTTCACGGTCGCTCCGGAGATCAAATGAGCTCGATGGAGATGCCGACGCGGCGGCGCCTCATCCGGAGCCGTGCACTGATATTGATGTCGGTCGCCCTCGCTTTCTATTTCGGGTTCATCGCCGTGGCGATCTTCCGTCATCACTGAGGACCGCGTGGAGCCGGATTCAAAGCCCGATGTCAGCGAACGCAAGCGCGCCAATCGGCGCCTGACCCGTAGTCTCCTGATCATGACGGCGGGCAGCTTCGCGTTCGGCTGGGCGCTCGTGCCGCTGTATGACGTGTTCTGCAAGGTCGCGGGTATCGGCAACGCTCAGGCCAAGACGGGCGTCGAAACCGCGCGCGAGGCCGTCGATACGAATCGCGAAGTGACGGTCGAGTTCATCGCCGACCCCGCGACCGTGGGCAGCTTCGAGTTCCGGCCGGAAACGGCCTCCATGCGCGTGCACCCGGGCAAGCTCTACGACACTCAGTTCTATGCGAAGAACCTGACGGGAGGACGCTCGGTCGCGCAGGCCGTGCCGAGCATCTCGCCGACCGTCGCCGCGCAGTACTTCCACAAGACCCAATGCTTCTGCTTCAGTCCCCAGCGCTTCGGCGTCGGCGAGGGGCGCGATATGCCGGTGCGCTTCATCGTCGATCCGAATCTGCCGGACAACGTCGACAAGATCACGCTCGCGTATACCTTCTACGACAGGACCGAAGCGGCGGCTCCCTAGACCGGCTAGAATGAATTTCCACATCGCTTAGAGAGTTGAACATGGCGCAAGCGCACGCGACCGACGCGGACAAGTACTACATCCCCCATGGCAGCCCCTGGCCGATCTTCGCGGCCGTCTCGCTGTTCACCGTCATGGCGGGGGCCATCTCCTATCTCAACAACTGGCTCCCCGTCTGGTCGCTCGCGCCGGGATTCGTGCTGCTCGTGATCATGTTCTTCTGCTGGTTCGGCTCGGTCATCAGCGAGAATCAGCACGGCGTGTACAACATGGCCGTGGACCGCTCGTTCCGCATGGGAATGATGTGGTTCATCTTCTCCGAGGTCATGTTCTTCGCCGCCTTCTTCGGCGCCCTGTTCTACGCCCGGCACCTTGCGGCGCCCTGGCTCGCCGGTCACGGCACCAAGCCCCTGAACGGCATCTTGCTCTGGAAGAACTACGACGGGGTGTGGCCGACCAACGGCCCGGCGTCGATCGGTCCGCGCGCGAACGGCACCTTCGAGACCATTCCGGCGTTCGGGCTGCCCGCGATCAACACCGCGATCCTGCTCACGAGCAGCGTGACCGTGACCATCGCACACCACGCGTTGATCGCCGGCAACCGCACGCGCCTGAAAATATTCCTCGCCCTGACGTTCCTCCTCGGCTTCACGTTCGTCGGCCTGCAGGCGCACGAGTACCACGAGGCCTACTCCGAGCTCGGCTTGACGCTCGGCACCGGCGTGTACGGCTCCACGTTCTTCATGCTGACCGGATTCCACGGCCTGCACGTCACCATCGGCGCCATTATGCTGACGGTGATCTGGTTCCGCGTCATGAACGGCCACTTCACGCCCAAGCGGCACTTCGCGTTCGAGGCGGTCGCGTGGTACTGGCACTTCGTGGACGTGGTTTGGCTCGGCTTGTTTTGCTTCGTCTACTGGCTATGACGCCCCGCGCCGGCGGCGACCGGCGTGACGATGATCAATGTCCGGCTTGCGGTGTGATCCAACCGTTGTAGTAGGCGATCATCAACAGGACGAACAGCCCGACCGAGAGGCCGATTCTCCAGGTGAGCGCCTTGACCATCTTGCGGCTGTCGCCCGGAGTCCGCTGCGACAGGTGATAAAGAGCCTTGCCGAGACTTCCGATGATCAGCAGCAGCATCAGGACAATCAGGTATTTGAAGATCACTGGCGACGGCCCCTGTAACGAAGCGCGCAGTATATCGTGACGATAAGATTCGGTTCCCGCGTGTTCGAGCCGCGAGCGTTCACGACGCTGCTCGCGCTTACCCTGGTCGCGGCGCTGGTGGCGCTCGGCCGCTGGCAGCTGCACCGTGCGGACGAAAAGCAGGCGCTCTACACGCTGTTCGACTTAGGGAAGGATGCGACCCGGGCCGTCGATGCGGCAACGCCGCGTTTGCCACGTTACCAGCACGCGCAAGCCCTCGGGGCTTACGACTCGGCGCGTCAAATCCTGATCGACAACATGAGCAACGCCCAAGGACGCGCGGGTTATTTCGTGATCACGCCGTTCGCGCTGCACGGCGGCGGCTGGATCCTGGTCAACCGTGGCTGGGTCCCCGTCGGAGCGAGCCGGGCGGCAAAGCCCGAGGTGGCGGTGTCGACCCAGGAGCGCGAGATCACGGGGCGTGCGGATGAGCTGCCGCGGGCCGGGATGCAGCTGGGCACGCGCCTGCCACTTGCGCCTCCCTATCCCGTGGTCGCGAGTTTCCCCACGCATACGGAGATCGCGGCGCTCTTGGGCGAGAGCGCGTGGGCGCCCGCCGCCAATCTCCTGCTGCTCGACCCGAGCGAGCCGGATGGGTATCTGCGACAGTGGCAGCCGCCGGGGTTTCCACCGATTCGGCACATTGCCTACGCCGTGCAATGGTTTGCTCTGGCGGCCGGCCTGGTGGTGATTTATCTCGCAACGAATTTGCGGCGCGCAGAGAGGAAGCCCGTATGAACCCGCCTGCTCCCCGGCGCGCGGGGCACCCGCGGCGCGTTCTCCTCATGCTGATGTTCCTGTTCTTCGCCCCGCTGGCGGTTGCCTTCATTCTTTACTACGGGATCGGCTGGAGTCCGGGCTCACGCGTGAATAACGGCGAGCTGATAGAGCCGCCGGTGCCGCTGCCCGACCTCGCGCTACCCCCGGCCGACAGCCCCAAAGACGCCGCGAGCGCGGCGGTGCCTGCGGCTGCGGTCGACGCACCTCGGAGCCTGCTCAAGGGTAAATGGACGCTTCTATATCTGGGTGCCGGCGGCTGCTCGGACGGTTGCCGGACGGATTTGTACAACACGCGGCAGGTGCGTGCCGCCTTGGGCCCGGACCGCGAGCGCGTGCAGCGTGTGTTCCTTGCCGAGGGCTCGTGCTGCGATACCGAGTGGCTGCATGCGCAGCAGCCCGATCTCGTCACGGTGCAGGCGAACGCCTCGGCCGCCCCGCTCGAGGCGATCCTGGAGCACGCCGGCCGCCGGCCTCCGACGCCCGATCGCGTGTACCTCATCGATCCGCTCGGGAACCTGATGATGTTCTATGCCGTCGATGCGAGGCCCAAGGGAATGCTCGAAGACCTCAAGAAGTTGCTGCGCCTGTCGCACGTGGGCTGAGTGCCAAAGATGACGGACGAGCGGCGCTTACTCTGGTTCAGGCGTCTCGCGCGCGCCGGGGCGGTGCTCGCGGCGGGCGTGGTGGTGCTCGGTGCCTGGGTGCGTCTGACCAATGCGGGGCTCGGCTGTCCGGATTGGCCGGGGTGCTACGGCCACCTGTTTCCCCAAAACGCCCATCATTTCGCGGAGGCGGTGCATGAAATGGTGCATCGTTATTTCGCGAGCACCTTGGGTGCCATCATCGTCGCCCTGCTCGTTTTTGCGTGGCTGAATCGCCGCGGAAGGGCACAGCCGCTCGTTGCCGTGGCGCTCCTCTTCCTTTTGGTCTGCCTGCAGGGAACGCTCGGCATGAAAACGGTGACGTTGCTCCTGCAGCCTTTGATCGTCACCTCGCACTTGCTCGGCGGCCTCAGCACACTCGCACTTCTGTGGTGGCTGTCGATCGAGCCCCGGCGCCGCCCGCTGACCGCTCCCGAGCTCAGCTTACGCAAGTTCGCCCTGCTCGGCAGCGCCGCGCTCGCCCTGCAGATCGCGCTCGGCGGCTGGACCAGCAGCAACTACGCCGCCATCGCCTGCCCGGACCTTCCGACCTGCCAGCGCTCTTGGTGGCCCAACATGGATTTCCGGAATGCCTTTGTCCTGTGGCGCGGCCTCGGTGTCGACTACGAGGGGGGTGTGCTCGCGAGCCCGGCGCGAGTCGCCATCCATTTCACGCATCGGCTGGGCGCGGTCATCGCGGGCACTATCGTGATCGTCGTGGGGCTCCTGGTCGTCATGCGCTCCGCGTGGCCGCCGCTGCGCCGCCTGGGCGGCTTGCTGATATTCGCGGTATTGCTGCAGATCTCCATCGGCGTCGCGATGGTGCATTTCCATCTGCCGCTGCCCCTCGCCACGCTGCACAACGGCGGCGCCGCTTTCCTGGTCATTGTCATGGTGAGCTTGCTGCGCACGCTCTGGCCGCGAACCCTGGAAGCCGCCCCGGTCCGGGCGCCGGCGTCCGCGGCCGGCATGGTACCCTTGCGCCGTGTCGACGCTCCCCGATAACCCACCGCTCGCCGCTTCCGGCATCCCCGGCTTACGCTGGCGCGAGTATCTCGAACTCACCAAGCCGAAGGTGAGTCTCCTGATCGTGTTCACGGCCATCGTCGGCATGGTGCTCGCCTCGCCCGGCATGGTGCCGCTGAACGCGCTGATCTTCGGCACCCTGGGGATCGCGCTCGCCTCTGGGTCGGCTGCCGCCTTCAACCACGTGCTCGATCGCCACATCGATGAGCGCATGGCGCGCACCCGCGGACGACCGCTCCCGACCGGGCACCTCGCGACCAACCAGGCGGTGGTGTTCGCAAGCCTCCTCGGGCTTGCATCCACGCTGGTGCTTTGGCCGACGGTCGGCGAGCTCACGGCGCTGCTCACCTTTTTCTCGCTCATCGGCTATGCCATCGTCTACACGCTGTGGCTGAAGCGCGCGACGCCGCAGAACATCGTGATCGGCGGCGCCGCAGGCGCCGCGCCGCCCGTGCTCGGCTGGGCGGCCGTCACCAACACCATCGATCCGCATGCGCTGCTCTTGTTCGTGATCGTATTCACCTGGACGCCGCCGCACTTCTGGGCGCTCGCGATCGCGCGGCGCGATGACTACGCGAAGGCCGGGATTCCCATGCTGCCGGTAACCCACGGCATCCCGTTCACGCGCTTGAACATCGTGCTCTACACGATTTTGCTCGGCGTCGCGACGATGCTGCCGGTGCTGTCCGGCATGAGCGGGCTCATATACCTGGTGGTGGCGATCGTGCTCAACGCGCGCTTTCTTTACTTCGTGCTCAAGCTCAACCGCGAGCGCGAGCCGCGGCCGCAGCTGCCCATGCGCACGTTCCGCTTCTCAATCACGTATCTGATGCTGCTGTTCGCGGCGCTCATCGTCGATCACTATTTGCTGTTCGCCGTCTGACAGGCGGCGGCGGATCAAAGTCCCTCTGATGGCATCGGCGGCGGCGGCGCCGGTTGCAGCGCCCGCAGGATAGCGGGGCCAAATTGGATTCCGTGCTTGTATTCGCTGATGAGGTTATCGTCGGTGATGATCTCCGCGTCGACGCCGTAGCGCACGAGCAGCTCATCGACCGGCTCGAGGCGTGCGGCCGTTAGCCGCGTCACGACGCTATTCCGCAGGGCGCCATCGGCGCTGAACAGCGCTCCATCCGGGCGTCGAATGGCCCACAGTCTGTCGAGCGCGACCGTGAGAGGCCGATCCGAGGCATATACAAAGTTCACGTAGCGGTAGGCGTACGGAAAGACCGCCCGGACCGTGGCGGCCACATCGAATGACCCGGTGGTGTTGAGCAGCATCACGCCGCCCGGATTCAAATGGTCCTTGCACAACGACAGATATTCGCGTGACAGAAGATTGCCCGCGTTGGCGCGCCAGTGAAAGGTCATGTTCTCGACAATGGCGTCGAACTTCGCCTCGGGATGGCGCGTCAGCCAGCGGCGGCCGTCGTCGATGTGAATATGAACTCTCGGGTCGTTCAGCAGCTCGGACACTGCGGAACGTTGCCGGATGAGATCGAGGTAGGCCGGATTGATCTCGACCACGTCCACATCCTCGACGCCCGGAAAGCCCATGAGTGCCTTGAGCCAAGCACCGCCGGAGAGCCCGACGACGAGCACATGTCTCGGGCTCGGCGCGACCAGCCCCAGCATGTACAGCCGGTCCAGTCGATTGCCGTTGAGGTCGGCGTCGACGGTCGTCAGGCCGTCGTAAACGTTGCCGCCGAAGATGGTTTCACCGCGCAGCGCTTTCGCGGTATGGATGATGCCGTGACGGTTGGCTGAAAAATAAATCATGGCGCCGGGCCCTTCGGCGGCAAGCTGAGCAAGCGAGCCCGCACCCGGCCGTATGGTCAGCATCGCGATGATCAGCGTCGCGCCGGCGGCGGTCAGGGCCTTTCTCAGCAGAGCGCGCCGCGTGCTCTTCAGCGCGCATGCAATCGAGGCCAGCGCGCAGATCCCCGCGGACGCGGCGAAGCATTCATCGACGCTCAGACGGTCGAGAGCCACGAAGCCGGTGACGAGAGGACCGAGCGTCGCGCCGAGTATGTTGCCGAAATAAATCCTGGAAACGGACCGGCCGACGCGCGGCCCCTGCGCCTGCGAGCCCAAGTGGTGCACGATGGGGAACAGGACGCTCTTGATGCCCGCGGTCAGGACGATCGCCAAGCCCGGCACGAAAAGGCCCGAGGCCGGGGCAATCATATGACCGACCACGAACGGAGTCAGCATATCGTCAAAGCAAGCGACGGCAAGGATCATGGCTGCCGCGCCATACAGATCGCCGCTGCGTCCGCATACGCGCTTGCCGTACGCCGCGCCGCCGGCGATGCCGATGAGATAACACGTCAGCACGAAGGCGAACGCGCCCGGTTGTCCCTGGTAAGCGAAGCCCATGACGCGCACCCAGACGATCTCCTCGCTCAAGCTGAGGAAGCCGACCGTGAAGGACAACCACCAGGCGAAGCTAAACATGCTCGCTGCGCAAGGATCGCCAGACCGCCGCACTCACACCGATATTCAGGAACGCGGCCATATAGATGGTCGAGGTGAGACCCAGATAAAACAGCGCCACGAATCCGGTGAACGCCGCACCGAGTGCGGCACCCAGCGTGTTGGCGAAATACAAGGCGCCCACCGATACGCCGACGTTCCGGTACACGCCCACGGCGTGCGCCACCAGAATCGGCAGCGTCGCACCCATCAACGTGGTGGGAACGAGCAGCAGCGCGAAATTGAGCAACCCGATCTCGAAAAGCGAGTGGTTCACCGCAAAGCGGCCGGCCGCATGGATGAGATTGGGACTGCTGAAACCGAACGCAGCGGTGCATAGCTCGATGACGGCGAACAAAGCGATCAATCGCCGCGGATAGCGGTCGGCCAGCTCGCCGCCCGCAAGCGATCCGAGACCGAGCCCCAACATGAACGCCGACACGATGATGGTGACGGATTCGATATCCACACCGAATCCCTCGAACAGCATGCGCTGCCAGCAGACCTGGTAGATCAGAGCCGCGGCGCCGGACACGACGAACAGCGGGATGATGCGGGAATGCACGGCGCCGGCTGCACCGCTGCGTTCGGATGGTGCCTGAACCGCGTCGCTTGCAGAGTCGTCGATGGCTTCCGTTGTGGCGCTCATCGTCATTATCCATCCGGGAAACGGTTGAGTCTATGTGCCGATGCGGCCGAAAAAAGGCGATCAATTCACATTTGTCCGACTCTCGTCGGACAAGGATCACAGGAGCGCGCTTTCCGCCTAGGACAATCCGATGCGCATGCACGCCTTGGGGCGTTTCGTTCATGCGGCCGCTTCGGTTGTGGCGCGACGCGCCCTTCGCGAATGCTGGTGTTAGGCCGCCGCCTAACACCAACGCAATCGACATTCATTCTCGGAACCTACCCCTTCTTCCCCCCGACACCTGGCACAGCCGCGACCTGAGTCATCCATGCCGCGATTTGGCGTTCGTCGAGGTCGTCCGCTGATTTAACCTCCAC
Source organism: uncultured Gammaproteobacteria bacterium (assembly GCA_963766915.1). Lineage (GTDB taxonomy): Bacteria > Pseudomonadota > Gammaproteobacteria > Steroidobacterales > Steroidobacteraceae > Bog-1198. Next base: position 235,640 of record CAVYCL010000014.1, on the reverse strand, counting down.
GCCCCGAGTAGATTTGCCCATCGCTACCGGCGTCACCGGCGGTACCGGCTTGAGCGCTGCACCGTTTATGAACATGAGCTTGACGTGGTCGGCGAATCCGCCGCAACAGAAGCACCAGCCGTCACCAACGCCATAGTACGAAATGCCCCATTTCACAGAGCGCTGCAGGCCGGGAAGCGTCTTGGCTGCAAGCGCATCGACGCGTTCCGCGATACCGCGTTGCGGCTGCGGCAGACTGGCGATGTATGCGAAGACCGGCTTGTCGCCGACCGCAGCCTTCGCGGAGCTTGCCTTGCCGGTCGCCATGGACTCCGGCAGAGTCGTGGCCGGCTTCTTGGAAGTCTTGTCAGTCTCAGCGGGCATGGCGATCACCTGTTTCGTGGATGTGCGTCGGCCTGACAGATATTCGACGAATTCTTTGCGTCAGGACAACCAGGGATTGCAGTGCAGGAACACGGTATCCATACCTCGGGCTGATACGGCGAAGTAAGAGGCGGCTAAGGCTCGTGTTGCAGATCCAATTTGCCCCAGAACTCCACCAAGAATCGCCGGTCTCCGTTCTAATAATTCTTCTGAAGTCACCGAAAACCACTGGCCCTTCCATCATCGGCCGTAGACCACTGGAAAGTCGGGGGCGTCAAATGGTGCGCCGTCTTCCAGGGTCAAATGAGGAAATGCCGGCGAACCCGATGCACCGCGCCGCACGAAGCGCGCATCCGAACCGACCCACCGGGATGAAAAAACACGGCGAGTGACACTCGACTCATTCGCCGGTGCGCCGTGAATGGTGCGAAAGTCGAATGCAATCGCGTCTCCCGGCGCCATGTCCCAGCCACGAATGACGAACTGATCTCGCTGGGCGTCAATGTCCGGTACGTCTTCGAAGTTGTCGCTCGCGTAGAGTGGCGTCCCGTCGAAGCGCTTCGGCCGGTAACCCGCGGTATTCCACCGATGCGAACCAGCTACACATTCGAGACTAACGCTGCGCGAGATCGGGTCTAGAGGTGTCCAAAAACTAACGGTGCGATCACCCGCGACGCAGTAATAAGGCTGATCTTGATGCCACGGTGTGATGGTGCTGTTGCCAGGACGCTTGACAAGTATATGGTCGTGAAAGAACCGTGAGGTGGGCGATCCCATCAAGCGCGCAGCAATTTCGCCCGCGGGTGACTCAAAGACAAAGGCGCGAAATGCGGGGATTCGCTGCCAGTTACAGAGGTCCTGAAAGAAGGGTGCCGATCCATCCTTTGGCTGGTATGAGCGCTCCCGAGGGCTGGGATGCGCCATGACCTCCGCGACGCCTTGAGACAGCGGTTCGACCCAATCTCGAAACGCGCCGCGCAGGATCGCGACCCCGTCTTTCTGAAAGCCAGCAACCGTCGAATCAACTATGTTCACAGCCGTCGCACTTCTCGTACCCAGTGTGCCGCTCGACCCAATGTCTGAGGCTCCGCATCCTTGCATTCCCGTTAGCCTAGAGCAATAGGACCCTATCAGCGCGTTTCAGCTGGCGGTGATCGCACTTTGCGTCGGACTCAACCTGCTGGATGGATTCGGTGTTCTGGCGATGTCGTTCGCGGCCTCGGGAGTCAAGGCGTACAGGCATCTGCGGGATAATCAGCTTGGCGCGTTGCTGAGCGCCGGCTTGGCTCCGCGAACCCGCGCCATACCGATACGAGTGGCGGCTACAGACCGAAAATACCGGCCTTCACACGAGTCCGTGCGCGCTCAACGGTAACGACCTCACACGCTTTCCCGTGGCCGCGTAGAGCGCATTGCAGATTGCCGGCGCCACCGGTCCCACCGCGAGCTCGCCGATGCCGCCGGGCGTCACATCGCTAGAGACCAGCAGTACGTCGAGCTCCGGCATCTCGTTCGCCCGCAGCAGACGATACGTATTGAAGTTGGTCTCGCGCACGCGGCCCGCGGCCACCGTGATGCCGCCCCAGAGCGCCGCGGACAGGCCGAACACGATGCCGCTTTCGATCTGCGACTCGACGATGCGCGGATTCACCATCTGGCCGCAGTCGACGACGCAAGTGATCTTGTGAACCTCGAGCTTGCCGCCGTTTACGGCGATTTCCGCAACCTGCGCGACCACCGAGGTGTAGCCCTCCATGAAGGCGATGCCCGAGATGGCGTCCCGGGCGCGCTCGGCCCCAGCCGCTGCGCTCCGCCGCGAGCTTGAGCACATGCGTGTGACGCGGTTTCGATGCAAGTAGCTCGAGCCGAAAATCGAGCGGATTCTTCGAGGCCGCGGCCGCGAGCTCATCCAGGGAGCTCTCCACGGCGAAGCAATTGGGGGCATGACTCACGGAGCGCAGATAGCCCACGTTGACGCCGATTTCCTGGCGCGTGTAGTGAAGGCCGAAGTTCGGCACATCGTACGGATAGTTCTGCACGTACTCGATGACCGAATCGAACGGGTCCTTGTTGGTGGGGTCGAAGCGCGCGGTGATCGACGGACCGGTGATATGCAATCGCCACGCGATCAGCTTACCGTGGGCATCGAGCGCCGCGCGGACCTCTTCGCGTGCCGGAGGCCGGTAATAGTCGTGGGTCATGTCGTCTTCGCGGGTCCAGACGAGCTTCACCGGCACGCCGACCGCCTTGGAGGCGAGCACGGCGGCCGGAATGAAATCCACTTCCAGCCGGCGCCCAAAGCCGCCGCCGAGCAGGGTGGTAATCACGTTGACCTGAGCCGGCGGCAGGCCCGCTGCCTCGGCCGCCGCTGCCTGCGCCATCTGTTGCACTTGCGTGCCGACGTACACATCGCAGCGATCCGCGCGAACGTCCGCCGTGCAATTCATGGGCTCCATCGTGGCATGCGCGAGCATCGGCAGCTCGTAGACGGCGGCGAAACTCTTCGCGGCGGAATTGATGACAGCGCCCGCATCCCCAACCTGCTTGGTCGCAAGGCCCGGGCTCGCGGAGGCGCGGTCCAAGAGGAGCTTGATGGACGCGTTGTCGAGGTTCGCGTTCGTCCCGTCGTCCCAGACGATCTCGAGGGCATCGCGCGCCTTCAACGCCTGCCAGAAGTGATCGGCCACCACCACGACACCGCCCGGAACGTCCAGCACGCGGCGGACGCCGGGCATCGCCGCCGCGGTACGCGAGTCGACGCTCTGCGGTCGCCCGCCCAGCACCGGGCACTGCGCGATCGCCGCGTACAGCATCCCCGGGAGCTTCACGTCCAGTCCGAACTCGGCGCTGCCGTCTACCTTGCCGGGCGTATCGAGGCGACGCTGCGAGGTTCCAATGAGCGTGTAGTCTTCGCGGGGCTTGAGCTTGATGTCCTTCGGCACCTCGAGCTTCGCAGCCGCCTGCACGAGCTGTCCATAGGAGAAGCTCTGACCGCGATCGTTCTCGATGCGGGCGCGGTGCGCCCGGCAACGCTCCGGCGAGATGTGCCATTTGTCGGCGGCGGCGGTGATCAACAGCGTGCGCGCTTGCGCACCCGCGGTGCGCAGTCTCTCCCAGGCATCGGTCACGCTGTTGCTGGTGCCGGTGATCTGGCCGCCGTTGCCGGCGTTGACATAGGCATCACCGACGGGCGCGGCGACGATCCGAATCGCCGCGAAGTCGACCTCGAGCTCCTCGGCGAGCAGCATCGGCAACGCGGTATACACACCCTGTCCCATCTCCGATCGATCGACCAGGACGGTGATCGAGTCGTCGGGCGCGATCTTGAGCCAGGCATTGAGCTCGGTTGACGCTCGAGCGCCCGGAGCACCGGCGCCCTGACCGCCGGCGGCTCGCGCCATGGGGCGGCCTCCCAAGGCGGGGACGGTCATCGCAAGCAGCAACCCGCCGCCGAGCCGCGCGGTGCGCCTGCAGAAATCGCGGCGGCCCGCATCGGCAGGAGCGGCGGCGCCCGCCGCGGGGTCGCCCGTCGCCTCTTTCCCGAAGGTCGCGCGCCGCGCACGCCTGCGATCGAGCTTCGGCACCTTCAGGAATCTCCGGCCGGTGTCAGTAGCTTTGCGGCTCGGTGAATCGCCTTGCGGATGCGCGGATAGGTGCCGCACCGGCAAAGGTTCCCGGCCATCGCGGCGTCGATCTCCGCATCGCTCGGATCCGGCTTGACCGCGAGCAGCGCCGCCGCCGACATGATCTGTCCCGATTGACAGTAGCCGCATTGGGGCACGTCGAGCTCGATCCAGGCGCGTTGCACGGCGTGGCTGCGATCCGTGGACAATCCCTCGATCGTCGTCACTCGCTTGCCGGCGACGGCGCTCAACGGCAGCACGCAGGAGCGCGTCGCAGTGCCGTCGATGTGCACCGTGCAGGCACCGCACAGCGCCATGCCGCAGCCGTACTTCGTGCCGGTCATCGCGAGATGATCGCGCAGGACCCACAAAAGCGGGGTGTCCGGCGCGGCATCGACGTCGATCATGCGACCGTTCACGGATATCTGGGCCATCGGCGTCGTCTCCCTCGAGATCTAATGCTGTACAAACGATCGAGATTGTAGCCGGAACGCCGCTGCGGGCGGGTGATAGGATGGGCTCATGGCCACCTGGTCGACTTTTTATTCGCGCGTATTTGCCCTGGCGGTCGCCGCTCTGCTGGGCTACGCCCTGTTCGAGATCTTCGCGCCCTTCTTCGATGCCCTCAGCTGGGCCATATTCCTCGCGTTTCTGCTGTATCCCGTCAATCTGCGTCTGCGAAGGCGCTTGCACGGCCGCGCGCGCGCCGCGGGTCTTCTGACCGTGCTCACCCCGCTCGTCATCCTGCTGCCGCTGGCGGCGGTCTCGGTAGAGTTCGTCGCGCAGGTGGCCTCGCTGGTGCGCGTGATGCAAAAGCGGGCGCAGGAGCTCGACATCAAGTCCTTCTCGGACTTGCAGCAGTTTCCCTGGATCTCGCGCGCCAACAACTGGCTGCAGGAGCGTACCGGCATCACCGCCGACCATGTCCAGGCCTGGATCGTTTCGGGGAGCCAGCAGTTGTTGCAGCGGGCGGCGGGCGTCTCGGGCTCCTTCGTGCTCGGGGCCGTGGGATCGGTCGTCGCCTTTGTCGATCATGCTCGGCCTGCTGTTTTTCTTTCTGCGCGACGGCGACGGGATGTGCGCTCGGGGCATCGCGCTCATCCCGCTCGACGACGCGCGCAAGGAGCGACTTTTCAGGCGCCTATCGGGCGTCACCCGCGCCATCGTCTTGGGCGTCACCCTGACCGCGCTCGTGCAAGGCGCGCTCGTGGGCATCGGCTTCGCCATCTCCTCTCTGCCCTCGCCGGTCGTGTTCGGCGTGCTGGCGGCGCTGCTGTCGATGCTGCCGGTGGGCGGTGCCGCCATCGTCTGGGTCCCGGCCATCGGCTGGCTGCTCTACCAGGGCCATTGGGGATTCGCCATTTTCATGCTGCTCTGGGGGCTCATGCTCACCGGCGTCGAGAGCGTGCTGCGGCCCTTCCTCATCTCCGGCCGTGCACGGATTTCCGCGCTCGCCATTTTCGTGGGCGTGCTCGGCGGCATTCCGGCCTTCGGCGCGATCGGCATCGTCGTCGGCCCCGTGATCCTCTCGCTGGTGCTGGCACTGATCGAATTCGCCGAAGAGCCCGCCGAACCGCAACGCCGCGCATAGACGCTCACCGAGCGGGCACTCTGAAGTAGAATCCACGGCCCGATGGACGTATCTCATTTACTTGACGGATTGAACGATGCGCAGCGCCAGGCGGTGGCCGCGCCGCTCGGCTCGGCGCTGGTGCTGGCCGGTGCGGGCAGCGGCAAGACCCGCGTGCTGGTGCACCGCGTGGCATGGCTCATCCAGGTGGAGGGTGTCTCGCCGCACAGCATCCTCGCGGTCACCTTCACCAACAAGGCCGCCGCGGAAATGCGCCGCCGCATCGAGGGGTTGCTCGGGCACCCGGGCGGGTCGCTCTGGATCGGCACCTTTCACGGTCTCGCCCACCGCTTGCTGCGCCTGCATTGGCGCGAGGCCGGCCTGCCGCAAAGCTTTCAGATTCTCGACGCCGAGGATCAGGCACGCCTGCTGCGCAAAGTGTTGAAGGCGCTCGAGCTCGACGAGACCCGCTGGGTTCCGCGCGAAATCCTCTGGTTCATCAACGCGCAAAAAGACGAGGGTCTGCGATCCAAGCACTTGAAGGACGACGGCGATCCGACGCGCCGTCAGCTGATCCAGATCTACCACGCCTACGAGGAGGCGTGCCGGCGCGGCGGCGTCGTGGATTTCGCCGAGCTGCTGCTGCGCGCCTACGAGATCTGGAAGGAAAATCCTTCGCTCCTCGAGCACTACCGCACGCGTTTCCGCCACGTGCTGGTGGACGAGTTTCAGGATACCAACGCCATCCAGTACAAGTGGCTCACGCTGCTCGCCGGCCAGACGGGGCTGCCGTTTGTCGTAGGCGATGACGATCAATGCCTTGCGGCCGGAACCCAGGTGACGATGGGCGACGGCGTGAAGCGCGGCATCGAGTCGATCGTTCCCGGCGATTTCGTGCTGTCGAATTACGGCGGCGGCGAGCTGCGTCCGGCGCGCGTCACCGAGTGCTTCGCGAAGCGTCGTCAGGGAGCGCTCGTCTGCCTTCACCTGCGCTCCGGCGCGGTGATCAAGAGTACGCCCGAGCACGTGCACTTTGCCGGCTACGTGTTGGGCGAGACGCCCCAGACCTTCTTCCTGTATCTCATGCACAAAGAAGGGTTAGGTTTCCGGCTGGGCACATCGCAGGTGTACACCCAGGGCCAAGCGAAGCCCATGTTGGGATTTGAGCAACGGGTCCTGCAGGAGCGAGCCGATGCGCTCTGGATCATCCGCACGCACACGAGCGAGAACGAGGCACGCACTCGATGAGGTGCAGACCTCGCTACGCTTCGGCTTACCGACCTGTCCCTTCGTCCCGCGGAAGGGTAAAGGCGTCAACGGCTTCGTTCACGATGCCACTCATTTGCGACGGTATCCGAGCCCGCTCGACACGCTGCCTGCCGCCGAACGGCTGCTGGAAGAGGTGGGCCTGGACATTGACCGGCCGCACCATCGGCCGCAAGGCCGTAACTCCAATCGGCGTAACATCGTCATCACCCTGTGCGGCGACAAGCGCGGGGCGACGCCGATGCATCGCATCTCCGTCGCGGGCGTCCGTGCCAGGATCGCGCTCTGCTTGAAACGCTGGGACTCAGCGTCCGCGCCGCAAAGGCTCATGGCGGCAGCTGGCGTTACGAAACAGTCCGCGCGGACTTCGGCGAACTCATGTCGATTGCGCGGTCGATACGCGAGCGCATGGACGGCCGCTTCATCCTGCAGGGGCACATGCTGGATAGGTCACTGCCCTTCATCACGGCTGCCAGCATCCGGACCGGTATGGTGATGGCGGTCGATTCGGGCCGGTTCGACGTCGTCGAGCGCATCGAGCACGAGACCCATGACAGCGAGGTCTACGACATCAATGTCGAGCGGACCCATAATTTCATCGCGGGCGGCGTCGTTACCCACAATTCCATCTATCGCTGGCGCGGCGCACGCGTCGAGAATCTGCACCAGTTCCGCCGCGACTATCCGCTGGCGCAGCTGGTCAAGCTCGAGCAGAACTACCGTTCGACCGGCACCATCCTGAAGGCGGCCAACGCGCTCATCTCGAACAACTCGGGGCGCCTCGGCAAGAATCTCTGGACCAGCGGCGCCGATGGCGAGCGGGTCAAGCTGTATGCCGCGTTCAACGAGCGCGACGAGGCGGACTTCGTCGTGAACCGCATCCGCGACTGGGTCGAGCGCGGCGGCGCGCGCAGCGAGGTCGCGGTGCTGTACCGCTCGAACGCACAGTCGCGCGTCTTCGAAGAGGCGTTCTTGAATGCGCGCATGCCCTACCGGGTGTACGGAGGCCTCCGGTTCTTCGAGCGCGCCGAAATCAAGGATGCGCTCGCCTATCTGCGGCTGATCGCAAGCCGCGCGGACGACACCTCGTTCGAACGCGTCGTTAACCTGCCGACGCGCGGCATCGGCGCGCGCACCCTCGAGCAATTGCGCGAGACGGCGCGCGCCAAGGGCACCTCGCTCTGGATGGCGGCCGCGTCGTGCATCGAGAGCGAGCTCGCGCAGCGGGCGGGTCAGGCGCTTGCCGCATTCATACAGACCATCGACAAGCTCGCAGACGAGGTTCGCGGTCTCGAGCTGTACGAGCAGGTCGATCACGTCGTGCAGTCGAGCGGCCTGATCGAGCACTACAAGAAGGAGAAAGGCGAGCGCGGCGAGGGGCGCATCGAGAACCTTCTCGAGCTCGTGAGCGCGGCGCGCGGCTTCTCGCCCGAAGGCGAGACCGACATGCAGCCGCTCGAGTCCTTCCTCGCGCATGCCGTGCTCGAGTCGGGCGAGGGCCAGGCCGACCCGTATGCGGATTGTGTGCAGATGATGACGCTGCACTCCGCCAAGGGTTTGGAATTTCCCGTCGTGTTTCTGGCGGGTGTCGAGGAAGGCTTGTTCCCGCACCAGCGCTCCGCGGCGGACGTCACGGCGCTCGAAGAGGAGCGGCGGCTCTGCTACGTCGGCGCCACGCGCGCCATGCGGCATCTCTACATCACCTACGCCGAGCAGCGCCGGCTCTACGGGGTCGACCAATACGGCCAGCCCTCGCGCTTCATCAACGAGCTGCCGGCGGAGCTCGTGGAGGAGATCCGCCCGCGCGTTCAGGTATCCCGCCCGGCTTTCACGCGGCGCGCAAATCTCGAGGAGACGCCGTCGAGCGCCATGCGCCTCGGCAGCCGCGTGCGGCACGCGAAGTTCGGCGACGGCGTGGTGTTGAATTTCGAGGGCAACGGTCCGCAGGCCCGGATCCAGGTGAATTTCGAGCGCCAGGGAACGAAGTGGTTGATGATTTCCTACGCCAATCTCGAGGTCGTGTAGAGTTAAGCCGCTGTGAAAATCATCATTCTGGGCGCCGGGCAAGTCGGCCGCACCGCGGCCTATCACCTCTCGCGGGAAGAGGCCAACGACGTCACGGTCGTCGATACGGATGAGGACATCCTGCGCGATCTGCAGGACCGGCTCGATATTCGCACCGTGAGCGGCAACGCGGCCAGCCCGCGCATTCTCGAGGCCGCCGGCATCGCCGGCACGGACATTCTGGTGGCGCTCACCAACAGTGACGAGGTCAACATGCTGGCCTGTCACATTGCCTGGACGCTCTATAGGACGCCGAAGAAGATCGCGCGGGTGCGCTCCGCGGCCTTCACGGAGCGCGAGGCTCTGTTCGGCGAGAACGCGGTCGCGGTCGATGTGTGGATCAGCCCCGAGCAGCTCGTCACCGAGTACGTCGCCCGTCTCATTCGCTACCCGGGTGCGCTGCAAGTGCTCGACTTCGCGGACGGGCGCGTGCGGCTGGTCGGCGTCCGCGCGCTGCAAGGAGGGCCGCTGGTGGGGCAGGCGCTGCGCACGCTGCGCGAGCACATTCCCGGCGCGGACGCGCGCGTCGCCGCGATTTATCGTGCCGGCAGGAGCATTCAACCCGAGGGCGACACCGTCATCGAGGATGGCGACGAGGTCTTTTTCCTTGCGGCGCGCAAGGACATCCGGCTGGTCATGAGCGAGCTGCGCAAGGAGGAGGCGCCGGCGCGGCGGGTGGTGATCGCCGGCGGCGGCAACATCGGCTTCCGGCTCGCGAGCGAGCTCGAGGACAAGAACCAGGTCAAGCTCATCGAGCGCGACAGCAAGCGGGCCCGCCGCGTGTCGGAACTCCTGAACCGGACCACGGTATTGCTGGGCGATGCCGCCGACGAGGAGCTGCTGCTCGAGGAAAACATCGACAGCGTCGACGTATTCGCATCGCTCACCAATTCCGAGGAGGCCAACATCCTCTCGGCCATGCTCGCGAAGCGTCTCGGCGCGCACAAGGTGATGGCGCTCATCAACAAGCCTTCTTACGCGGAGCTCATCGAGAGCGGCTCGATCGACATCGCCATATCGCCGCAGACGGTCACCATCGGCTCGCTGCTGGCGCACGTGCGCCGCGGCGACGTCGTGCGCGTCCACTCGCTGAGGCGCGGCGCTGCCGAAGCCATCGAAGTGGTCATCCACGGCGACACGGACAGCTCGAAGGTGATCGGACGTCGCGTCGAGGACATCGCGTTGCCACAGGGAACCACGCTCGGCGCGGTGGTGCGCGGCGAGGACGTCATCATCGCCCACCACGACACCACCATTCAGGCGGACGATCACCTGATCCTGTTTCTCACCGACCGACGGCATATCGAGGCCGTGGAAAAGCTCTTTCAAGGCTCCGCTTCGTTTCTGTGAAAGACACCCTGCTGCCGGTCGCGCACGTCTTTGCCATGGTCACGGTGGTGTTCAGCGCGATCATGCTTGCGCCGCTCCTGCTCGCGTTCTGGCAGGCCGACGCGGCGATGTGGTCGTTCGTCATCGCGGGATTTGCGACGTTCGTGCTGGGCGGACTCTTATGGCTCGCGACGCGCGGCTACCGGCGCGAGCTCAAGACGCGCGACGGCCTCATGCTGGTGGCGCTGACCTGGGTGGCGCTGCCCGCCGTCGCGGCCATGCCGCTCCTCATCTATCTGCCGCTCAATTTCACTCAAAGCTATTTCGAGGCGGCCTCCGGACTCACCACCACGGGGGGCACCGTCTTGTCGGGCCTCGAGTATCTGCCGCACTCGATCAACCTCTGGCGGCACTTGCTGAGCTGGCTGGGCGGCATGGGCATCATCGTGCTCGCGGTCGCCATCCTGCCGTTGCTCGGCGTGGGCGGGATGCAGATCTACCGCGCCGAGATGCCCGGACCGATGAAGGATGCCAAGCTCACGCCGCGCATCGGCCAGACGGCGAAATTGCTCTGGGCCGTCTACGCCGGCCTCACCGGCGTGTGCATCCTCGCGTTGCGCTGGGCCGGCATGAACTGGTTCGATGCCCTCTGCCATGGTTTTTCGACGCTGTCGCTCGGCGGGTTTTCCACCTACGACGCGAGCATCGGGCATTTCAACTCACTCTCCATCGAGCTGGTATTGATCGTCTTCACCGTGCTCGCGGCGCTCAACTTCGCGACCCATTATCTGGCGTGGAGTCAGCGCGGGGTGCGGGCGTATTTCCGCGATGCCGAGGCAAAGGCGATACTCGCCGTGCTCGCCGTCAGCTGTGTGGGAGTCGCCGTGTTCTTGTGCGTGAAGGGCACGTACACGGATTTTCCGACGGCGCTGCGCTACGCCACGTTCAACGTCGTATCCATTGCGACGGACAGCGGCTTGCACACGCAGGACTACTCGCTGTGGCCGATTTTTGCGCCGATGTGGATGTTATTCCTGAGCTGCATCGTCGCGAGCTCCGGATCCACCGGCGGCGGCATCAAGATGATCCGCACCCTGGTGCTCGCCAAACAGGCGCATCGCGAGCTGACACAACTCGTGCACCCGAACATGGTCCGCCCCTTGAAGGTGGGCGGCACCGTGATCGCCAATCGAGTGGTGTTCGCAGTGCTCGCCTTCGTGTTCCTCTATTTCATGAGCGTCGTGACGCTCATTTTCGTGCAGCTTGCGAGCGGCCTCGATTTCATTACCGCGTTCTCCGCGATCATCGCGTGCATCAACAATGCAGGCCCCGGTCTCGGCGCGGTGGGCCCGGGCAGCAATTACGGTGTCTTGACTACCTTTCAGACCTGGGTGTGCTCGGCGGCCATGCTGCTGGGGAGACTCGAGGTTTTCACGCTGCTGGTGCTATTTACTCCCACCTTGTGGAGAAAATGATCGCCTCTGACCGTAACTCAGATCCCTGACGGTATTGAATTGGACACGTTTCATGGCTATTTTCCCACTTCACTACTCTATGGCCTGATTAGGTTATTTTGTGGGATATATGACCCAGATTTTTATATATAGGTGTCGTATCATCGTGGTAATACCTCTTCCAAACGAGCCCGTGGTTTGTACCGAGATGGAAATCGGTGGGCTAGCAGGTGCTCGCACTCCTGCAACGCGTTAGCCGTGCCGGCGTCGAAATCGCCGGCCAGCCCCATGCCTCGATCGGCCGGGGTCTGCTCGTGCTCATCGGGGTGAAGCCCGAGGACGACGAGCCCGGCGCCGCGAAACTCCTGGAGCGACTGCTCAATTACCGTGTTTTCGACGATGAAGCCGGCAAGATGAACTTGAGTTTGCGCCAAATCGACGGAGATCTCCTGCTCGTGCCGCAATTTACCTTAGCCGCGGATACGCGCCACGGGTTGCGCCCCGGATTCTCGCGGGCGGCACCTCCCGAACAGGGACGCCGGCTGTTCGATTTCCTGGTGCAATCGGCCGTCGCCAGCCACCCGGTGGTGCAGAGCGGCGTCTTCGGCGCCAATATGCAGGTGTCCCTGATCAACGACGGTCCGGTGACGTTCTGGCTCGAAAGCTAGTTTGCCGTGCGCACTGCTCGTTTCAGACTAAATGCGACCGAACACGCATCGAATCCCGGTGTCGAAATGTCATAATGTTCTTCGGCGTATTATCGACGCCGAGGCTCATCCCCTGGGTTCGGAGTAGCTACATGTTCGACTCAAAAATGTTACTGGTCATTCTCGCGATTGCGCTCGTGATTTTCGGCACGAAGCGATTGCGGACGATCGGCTCGGATCTGGGCGCCGCCGTGAAGGGCTTCAAGCAAGCCATGAACGACGGAGAGTCCGAAGAAAAGATGCGGCAGCTGAAGCAGGACGCCGATTTCGAGGCGGCCGCCGCCGCGCCGCGCGAGGCTGAGGTCAAGGTCCCGCCGAAAACCAACGCTTGATTCGGCATGCTCGATTTTGGATTTTCTGAAATCCTGCTGACTTCGGCGATCGCCTTGGTGGTGCTCGGCCCGGAGAAGCTGCCGAAGGTCGCCCGCCAAGTCGGCAATTGGATGGGACGTGCGCGGCTGATGGCTCGGCAGCTCTCCGAGCAGCTCGAGCGCGAGGTCAACGCCGAGGAATTCCTCAAGCAGCAGACGCGCAGCTCGCTCCCGGCGACGCCACCCGTGCCGCCGGCGATCGCTTGCACCACCCGTCGCGCTCGCACCGACTGAGGCCACTGCGCCCGCCGCTCTCGATGCCCCGCCGCCCGAAGCGGCCGTCGCGGGATCCGCTCCGGAGGCCGGTCATTGCCCGGCCTCGCCGCGCCCCGCATCCGAATTCACCGGAAATGATGCACGCCAAGGAGCGGCTGCTCGCCAACGCGCCCCCCGTCGCGGAACCGCCGACGACGCCCGCGCCAACCACGCCTACGCCGCAGCAATCGACCCAATGAGCGAGCCGGAAAGCGATCCCGCGGGGCTCGCCGAAGGAACGCTGATCTCTCACCTGCTCGAGCTGCGGGATCGCCTTTTGAAGGCGATGCTGGCGGTCGGCATTTGTTTCATTCCCTGCGCGGCCTACATGAACCGGCTGTTCACCTTCGTCGCGGAGCCGTTGAAGAAGAAGCTCCCCGCGGGCGCCACCTTGATCGCAACGAGCGTGGTCGCGCCTTTCACCGTGCCCTTCAAGCTCGCGATCGTGCTCGCCATCGGCTTGGCGATGCCGTTCGTGCTCTACCAGGCGTGGGCGTTCGTGGCGCCGGGCCTCTATCGCCATGAAAAGAAGCTCGCGGTGCCGCTGCTCGTCTCGAGCATTCTGCTGTTCTATCTCGGCGCGGCCTTCGCGTACTACGTCGTATCGCCGGTCATGCTCAGCTTCTTCGTATCGACCATGCCGAACGGCGTGCAGATGATGACCGACATGGGAAGTTACCTCGACTTCGTGATGGTCCTCTTGCTCGCCTTCGGCGCGGCCTTCGAAGTGCCGGTGGCGACCGTGCTATTGGTCTGGACCGGCTTCGTCAAAATAAGCACGCTGCGGAAGAACCGAGGCTTGGTGCTTCTGGGGATATTCATTTTCGCAGCCTTCGTCACGCCGCCGGATGCGGTCTCGCAGAGCGCCATGGCCATCCCCATGTACCTTCTGTACGAGATCGGGATCATCATGGCGGGGCTCCTGCTGAAGGACAAGATCGCCGCGCGCGCCAAGGCAGAGGAAGCTGAGCGCGAGGCCGGAGCTTCGTGAGCGCGACGTTTTTCGGGCATCCACGCGGGCTGGCGACTCTGTTCTTCACCGAGATGTGGGAACGCTTCTCGTACTACGGCATGCGGGCCGTGTTGGTGCTGTTCTTGGTCGGCGCCGTGTCCTCGGGCGGCTTCGGCATCGACGACAAGACCGCAGCGGCGATCTATGGGCTCTATACCGCCGGCGTTTACCTCGCCGCATTGCCCGGCGGCTGGATCGCGGACCGGCTGATCGGCGCACGGCGAGCGGTGTATTTGGGCGGCGGCTTGATCGCGCTCGGCAATGCCCTGCTCGCCGTGTCGACGGCACCTCGCGGGTTTTATCTCGGCCTCCTCGTGATCGTCCTCGGCGTCGGGCTGTTGAAGCCGAATGTGAGCGCCATGGTGGGCGAGCTCTATCCCGAAGGAGGCGCGCGGCTCGATGCCGGCTTCACCGTGTTCTACATGGGCATCAACCTGGGAGCGACTTTAGGTCCGGTGGTCGTCGGCGAGGCGCAGACCCTCATCGGCCCGCGTGCCGGATTCGGCGTGGCAGCGGTTTTCATGGCGGCCGGTGTACTGCAGTACCATTTTACGCGACGCCATCTGGGCACCGCCGGTCAATTCGTCGCGGCCGCCCGCAAGCCCTGGCGAAGTCTGTGGATCGCGCTCGCCGCATCGACGCTCGCAGTCGCAGCCTTGAGCTTCGGCTGGGTTCCCATAAACGCCGTGGGGCTCGCGCATGCGAGCGCGCTCGTGATCGCCGCAACGGCGGTGCTCTACTTCGGGTACTTGTTCATCGCCGGCAATCTCTCCGCCCTGGAGAAGCGGCGCGTATTGGTGATCGTGGTGTTGTTCCTCGGCAGCGTTCTTTTTTGGTCGGGCTACGAGCAGGCGGGATCCTCGCTCAACCTGTTCGCGGAGCGTTACACCGACCGCGCGCTCGGCTCCTTTGTCATTCCGGCGAGCTGGTTCCAGTCGCTCAACCCCGCCTTCGTCATCGCCTTCGCGCCGCTGGTCGCGTGGCTGTGGATCGCGCTCGCCCGGCGCCACCTCAATCCGTCGGCGCCGGCAAGCTTCGCGATCGGCGTGATCTTGATGGGATCGGGCTTCGTCGTGATGGCCGTCGCCGCATCGATCGTGGCGCACGGCTCGAAGGTGCTGCCGTACTGGCTCATCGCGACCTATCTGCTGCACACGCTCGGCGAGCTGTGCTTGAGTCCCGTCGGCCTCTCCTACACGACCAAGCTGTCCCCCAAACGCCTGGTCGGCCAGATGATGGGCATGTGGTTTCTGTCGCTGTCGCTCGGTAATCTAGCGGCCGGGCTGATCGCGGGCGAATTCGATGCCAACAACGTCGCCGCCATGCCGGGGCAATACATGCACATCGTCTATTTCGCCGTGGGCTTGGGCGCCGTGCTGCTGGCACTCAGCCGGCCCGTGAAGAAACTGATGGGCGACCTGCGATGAGCGCGTGTTGAACGCCTCGAACGAGCGCGGGCTGCCGGAGCTCACGCTCCGCGCGATTTTTCTCGGCGGGCTGATCACCCTAGGCTTCACCGCCGCCAACGTGTACCTCGGGCTCAAAGTGGGACTGACGTTCGCCACATCGATTCCGGCCGCGGTCATCTCGATGGCGGTGCTGCGGTTGTTCAAGTCGTCGAACATTTTCGAGAACAACATCGTCCAGACGGTGGCGAGCGCCGCCGGCACGCTGTCGGCGATCATCTTCGTATTTCCGGGACTGGTCATCGTCGGCTGGTGGCATGGGTTTCCGTACTGGATCACCATGGCGGCGACCGGGCTCGGCGGCATTCTCGGCGTCATGTTTTCCGTGCCGTTGCGGCGCGCGCTCGTCGTCAACGGCGATCTGCCCTACCCGGAAGGTCGCGCCGCGGCGGAAGTGCTGCTGGTGGGCGCTCATTCGCGCGACGGCAACGAGGAGAGCCGCCAGGGGTTGGCCGCCATCACCATCAATGCCATCGCGTCCGCCGCTTTTTTTGCGCTGAGCCAAACTCGTCTGGTGGTGGATGAGGCCGCCGTCTACTTCCGCATCGGTGCGAGCAGCACCGGCGTCTCCTCGAGCTTGTCCATGGCGCTGTTCGGCGTCGGACATCTGGTGGGCATTTCGGTCGGCATGGCGATGTTCGCAGGCATCATCATCTCCTGGGGAATTCTGGTGCCCCTTCTCACCGCGGCCCTGCCGGCGGTGGACTCCGCGCAGCACGTGGCGCTTGGGGTATTTCGCACCGACATTCGATTTTTTGGCGCGGGCGTGATCGGCGTCGCCGCCGTGTGGACTTTCTCACGCATTCTCGGACCCATCATTGCGGGTCTGCGCGCGGCGATGGCCGCATCCGCCGCGAGGGGAATTCACGGCCATGAGGTGCCGCTGGTGGAGCGCGATCTGCCGATCAAGGCGGTCGGCGCCGTCGTCGTCGTAGCGCTCGTTCTGATTGGTCTTCTGCTGTGGCAGTTCATCGCCGGCGGCCCGCTCGCTGCACACGCGCCCGCCCTGATCGCCGCGACGTTGCTATTCGTGCTGCTGGCCGGACTCGTGATCGCATCCATCACCGGTTACATGGCGGGGCTCATCGGCGCGTCGAACAGCCCGGTGTCGGGCGTGGGCATTCTCGGTGTGATCGGCGCGGCGCTCATGCTGATCGCGGTCGTCGGCCGCAGCACCGATCCGCATCAATCCAGCGCCCTGGTCGCGTATGCGTTGTTCGCGACCGGCATCGTGTTCGGAATCGCAACCATCTCGAACGACAACCTGCAGGATCTGAAGACCGGTCAACTCGTCGGCGCGACGCCCTGGCGCCAGCAGGTGGCTTTGGTATTCGGGGTGATATTCGGGGCGGCAATCATTCCGCCGGTTCTCGGTCTGCTCAATACGGCGTACGGATTCGCGGGCACACCGGGCTCGGGACCGGACGCGTTGCCCGCGCCGCAGGCGGCGCTGATTGCGGCGCTGGCGCAAGGCATGCTCGGCGGCCACCTCAACCTCAAGATGATCGAGTACGGCGTGCTGGCGGGTGCATTGCTCATCGGCCTCGATGCGATGCTCGGCCGCGCCGGCCGCCTGCGGCTGCCGCCGCTTGCGATCGGGCTCGGCATTTACCTGCCCATGGGCGCGACCTTGCCGGTCGTGATCGGAGCGCTCGCAGGCTACTACTACGATCGCTGGGCCGATCGCGGATCTCGGCCGGCGTTCGCACGACGCATGGGCGTGTTGATGGCGACCGGCATGATCGTGGGCGAGAGCTTGTTCGGCGTGGTGTACGCCGGCATCGTCGTGGCATCCGGCCGGAGCGCGCCGTTCGCTCTGGTGGGAGATGGGTTTGCCACCGCGGCGCTGATCGGCGGCGCCATCCTCTTCTTCGCCCTCATCGGCCTGCTGTACCGTCGCACCATGACCACGGTCTCGAGGTCGGCTGCGCAGTGAGCGGGCCTTCGATACGTGTCGAGGCCGGCCTCGCGCCCCTCGCCGTCCGAGACACCGCGCCGATTCGCGATGCCCGCTACTCGGCGAAGCTCACGCTGTCCCTCATCACCATCTACCTCGTGTGGGGATCGAGCTTTCTGTTCTCCAAGATCGCCGTGACTCACCTGCCGCCCGCGCTCTTCTCGGCGGTCCGGTTCCTGACGGCGGGTGTGGTCCTCGCCTCGCTCGCGCACTTCGTGGGCGGTCATGCGTTTCCACGCCGTGCCCTCGAGTGGCGCCACGTGTGCATTACGGGATTCTTCATGGTGTTCGCCAGCAACGGCCTCAACATCTGGGCGATCTCCTACATCCCGAGCAATCTGTCCGCGCTCTTGAACGGCACCGCGGCCTTCTGGATCGCGGGGCTCGGTGTGTTCGGCAAGCGCGGGCATCCCCTGACGCGCTGGGCGGTGCTCGGCATGATCATCGGTTTCGCGGGCACTGCGCTCATGCTCATTCCCAAAGGAGGATTGCGCACGAGCAGCCTCTTGGCCGAGGCCGGAGCACTGGTCGCGTGCTTCGCGTGGGCGCTCGGTACCCTGTATTACCGGAGCATCGACACAGCCTTGAGTTCGCTCATGTTCATGGCGCTGCAGATGTGTATGGGGGGACTCATGCTGCTCGCCGTCGCTCTCGCCCACGGCGATGCCGCGCGTTGGACGTTCAACGGCCCGGGGCTGCTCGCCCTCGGATACTTGACCTTCTTCAGTTCGTGCCTCGCGTACACCGCCTACGGCTGGCTCAGCTTGCACGCCCCGCCGGCGCTCACCGGCACCTATGGCTACGTGAATCCCGCGATCGCCGCCTATCTCGGCTGGCAGTTTCTGAACGAACATCTCTCGGCCATGCAGCTCGTCGGCATGGTGACCATCATCCTGGCCGTGGTCATTTTGACGCTGCCCGGGGGCACGCTCACCGATCCCAAGACGCTCGAGGAGCCCAAGAGCCAATAGCGCGAGCGGCGCCGATGCGAGTTAGCGGCGGCGGACAATCACCTCGACCTTGCCCTTGGGTCCGATGAACCACGAGCCGACCATGCTCGTGAGACTGACCACGACGGCGCACCAGAACGCCGACCGGAAGCCGTCGAGATGCATGCCCGGCAGGATCCACGCCACCAGCGCGACCATGGCCGCGTTGATCACCAGCAAGAAGAAGCCGAGCGTCACGAGGGTCATGGGCAAGGTGAGCAGGATGGCGATGGGCCGAACCACGGAGTTGACGACCCCCAGGAGTACGCCGGCCAGAATCAGCGTGGTCGGCGTATCGATGTACACGCCGTGCACCCAGGCCGTCGCCAGCCACAGGCCCAGCGCGGCGATGATGGCGCGAGCAAAGAAGCCGATCACGAGGACCTCCGGGGACTTCCGTAACCCCCTGGGTTATGCCCATCGGGCGCGCAAATTTCAAGCGCAGCCTGTTTGTGCGCTCGATGCAGCCTCAGCCGCGCCTCAGCATCACGGCAGCGAATGCGGCCACGCCCCCGACGAAGAAAACGAAGCCGATAATCGCCGCAAACGCGATCAGGATGGGTTGGCCCCATCCCTTTTTGGGGTAAGCCTTGCCGTAGCGTGATTTCACCAAGTCCACTTGCGGCTTGCCGCTCGCGAAGTACCAACCGAGGAGCAGACAAAGACCGCACAGACGAAGCAGCCCAGGGAACGTCTTGTTGTAGGGCAGGAATGCGGCCGCCACGGATAATCCGATAATGATCACGACGTAGATCGCGACCCATCTTTTGGAGGCCGCTGCCTTGCCGGGTTCCCCGAGAGCCTCCCAGTTCTTCATATGCAGGTACGCCCCGAAGGCCGGGCTGAACAAAAGACTCCAACTTGCCGCGGCGCCGGGATTCCAAAGCGCCGGCGCAACCTCGCCTTGGACGATGTCCGCTACTGCGGATTTCGGCGGCGCATAGAGGTTCGTGGCCATCCGAAACTCCTGTCAGTAATCCAGCCCCGGCAGCGGTGGATCCTTGGGCGGCTCGGGCTTCTTTTCGACCTTGGGCTTCGGCGGACTCTCGAGCGCCACTTTGATGCGCGCCATGTAGCGCTCCCAGCCCATGCGAAGCTTGACGTACGTCGAGTCCCAGCTCGCGGCCTCCGGCACGCCCGAGCCCAACAGGCGCAGCGACGTGGTCCCGTCTCCCGCACGGACATCGAGCAGAAAGTCATCGACCACCGCGCTTTCGCTCGAGGGCAGCTCCGGCGTGTGCATGTAGATGAGCCGCAGGCGCCGGTTGACGTCGAAGATGTCGATGTGCGCTTCGCGTCCCCCGGCCTGGCGCTTGCCGATGCGGTACATCCCGCCCTCGCGTGCGTCGATTTCGGCTTCCAGCCCCGTCCAGATGCGCACCAGCGCCGGATCGGTCAGGGCGCGCCAAACGCGCGCAACCGGCACCTTCACCTCGACCAGGTGCGCATAGCCGCGGGTGCCGGATCGGGTGGATTTGCGGGGTTGGCTCATCGCGTCCTCGGAAGGCTCGAATAGGAAACAACCGGAGCTTACGCAATCTGTGCCGGGCTCGGAATGCTAGAATTCAACAACCTGGGGAGGGATGTCATGCCTTATACGGATATCGTGACTGCGCTCGCACTTCTGCAGTTCGTGTGGTTCGGGATGCAAGTCGCTCAGGCCCGCGGCAAGTACGGCGTGCACGCGCCGGCGGTGACCGGCAACGAGATTTTCGAACGGCATTTCCGGGTTCAGCAAAACACCTTGGAGCTGCTCATCGGCCTCGTTCCGGGGCTGTACCTCTTCGCTCATTACTTCAATCCGCTGTGGGGCGCGGGTCTCGGCGTCCTCTATCTTGTAGGACGCCAGCTCTATTCCATGAGCTACGTCAAGGATCCGAAGACCCGCAGCGCCGGCTACGCTCTGAGCGCGCTGCCGACGTTGATCCTGCTCCTGGCAGGATTGGTCGGCGCGGTCATGCGCCTCGCCGGGCATTGATTTCGCGCGCCAAGCGCTTAAAGTAACTCACCGACTATTGCTGGGGTGGCCTTAAAGGCCTGAGACATCGGCTGCGTCCCCTCGACGAGGACGCGCACCGATGAACCCATTGAACCTGATCCGGTTAGTACCGGCGGAGGGAGCGTGGCAATTCATCTCGAGCGCACCGGCGTCCCAGGCTTGGCCTGGGGCATCGCCGTCTGTTTGTCCGTCGCGATCGCGGGACTCTGGGGCCTTCCAGCCTGGGGGAGCGATACGAGCGACGCCGCGGCTTCCGCCACGCAGCTCCAAGAGATCGTCGTCACCGCGACGCTCATGGCGGTTCCCGATCAGGAGCTTCCGGGGAGCGTCACCGTCCTCGACGCGAAGACGCTGCGCGAGGCAGGGCAGCAGAATTTCGAGGACGTCTTGGCGCTCGTGCCCAATCTCAATTGGGCCGGCGACACCTCGCTCCCCCGATACTTCCAGATCCGCGGTATCGGCGAGCTGCAGCAGTACCAAGGCGCGCCCAATCCCTCGGTCGGTTTCCTCATCGACGACATCGATTTCAGCGGACTCGGCACGGCCGGCACCCTGTTCGACATCGATCAGATCGAGGTGCTGCACGGGCCGCAGAGCACGATCTATGGTGCCAACGCGCTCGGCGGGCTCATCTACATGCGCAGCGCCGAGCCTGCGGACACCTTCGGCGGCCGCGTCGAGCTCGACGGCGGAAACTATGACGAGCGCTCCATCGGTGCAGTGGTGACCGGCCCCGTGCCCTCGCTGGACTCCTCGTTCCGACTCTCGGCTCAGCAGTACTTGAGCGATGGTTTCTATCACAACATCTATCTCGACCGGGACACGGACAACCGCAACGAGCTCACGTTGCGCGGCAAGTGGCGCTACCAGCCGAGCGACGTGCTGGACGTCGATCTCACGGCACTGCGCGTGCAAATCGACAACGGCTACGATGCGTGGTCGATCTATAACAACACGCGCACGACCTACTCGAATCAGCCGGGGGTGGACCGCCAGTACTCGACCGGCCTCGCCGCGCGCACGACCTACACCGGCATCGACCCGTTGACCTTGATCACCATCGCAACGTATGCGGACACGACCGTCAACTACTCGTACGACGGTGACTGGGGCAACAACGCATTCTGGTCCCCGTATACCTACGATTATTGGGAGATTCAGGTACGCCATCGCTCGACGCGGAGCCTCGAGCTTCGCCTCGCGGACAATGCCCAACAGGGCTTCTCGTGGCTGTTCGGCGTGTATGTCCAGCAACTGAAAGAAGGTCTGGATGACACCAGCACGGGCGTTTATGTCGATCCGTACGACGCGACTCAAAATTCGAGCTACGACAGTGTGGTGCGCTCGAGTTACCGGGCGACCAACAGCGCGGTCTACGGCCAGCTCGCCGGCGATCTCGGCGCCCGCGCGCGTTGGTCCTTGGGACTTCGCGGCGAGCGGCGCACGACGCACTACGATGACTCGACCACCAACTTGGACGAGCCCACGACTTACAACAACTTCGATCCCGAGAACAATCTGTGGGGCGGCCACATCTCGATCGATTACAACATTGCGCAGGGCGAGCAGATCTACGCGCTGGTCTCGCGCGGCTACAAGGCGGGCGGTTTCAACTTAAGCCCCGGAT
The DNA here is from genome assembly GCA_963766915.1 of uncultured Gammaproteobacteria bacterium. GTDB lineage: Bacteria > Pseudomonadota > Gammaproteobacteria > Steroidobacterales > Steroidobacteraceae > Bog-1198. The sequence goes on along the minus strand of CAVYCL010000014.1, from coordinate 213,588 downwards.
TGCCGGCGAGTCAGCTGCTGTTCGGCCCCGAGTGGGACTTGAACTACGAGGTCGGGCAAAAGGCGCGGCTCGCCGACAACACGCTGCGCATCGACACCTCGATTTTCTACATGCAGCGCCACTACGAGCAGCTGCTCACCGGCGAGCAGACCGATCCCGACAACCCGGATACGTTCATCTTCTACACGGGCAATGCCCGCTCCGGTTACAACTACGGACTCGAGTCCACCTTCACCTGGCTCGCGACCCGGCGGCTCGAGCTCGGCGGCTCGCTCGGGCTGTTGCAGACGCTGTATCGCGGATTCGTTCAAAACGGCGTCGAGCTTCCGGACCGCGCGCTGCCGCACGCGCCGCCCTGGACTGCGGCGCTCGATGCCGCCTGGCACGATCCACGGGGACTGTTCGCGCGCGTGGACGTGACCGGCATGGGCGCTTTCTTCTACGACATGCCGCCCAACTGGACGCGCTCGCATGCCTATGGCGTCGTGAACGGCAAGATCGGCTGGCAGCGCGAGCGCTACGAGGTGTATCTATGGGGCCGCAACTTGCTCGACAAAGACTACACCGTGCGCGGCTTCTACTTCGGCGATCAGCCGCCGAACTTCGCCAACGCGACCTACACGCAGCTCGGCGAGCCACGCAACTGGGGCGTGCACTTCACTTACCACTTTTGAACGGGCTTGGTTTTAGGACGGTCCGAGGAACCGGTGCCGCTCTTCGTCGTCTGATAGTGCACGGTCAGCGTCGAGTTCGCAGGAACACTCAGCCGGAAAATCGGGCGCCCGTTCTTGGTGCCCATGGGACGATCGGCGTTTAGGACGTGCACCCGGTCATCGTAGAAATGCAGCGTGAGCTCGAACGCGATGGCGGCGGGGCGCGCGTTCGCGATGTCGACGCGGTACGAGTCGACCTCATGGCTCGCCGTCACTTGCACGTCGGGCGCACTGCCCATGCCGATCTCCACGTCCTCGTCGATGGCGAGATCGCGGACGTCGGACTCGTGCGCGAGCAACCGTTCGTCGCCGTGCTGCAGGAATACCGCGACGCGCCCGGAGGGTAACGGCAGACCGAGATGATTCGCCTCGCTGTTCTTGGTGCGCAACAACCAGGATGCGGGCTGAGGCCCGCTTGGATTGGAGGTCGAGAGTTCCGCACCGTAGACCGCCTGGACGGGGATGGCGCTGCGATCCAAGAGCCGCACTTGCTTGGATTGCCGGCTGGCCACGGTGGTCGCTTCGGGGACACGATAAAGCTTCAAATCCCCGAGCTGCTCCTGGATGACCGGCTGCGCCTCGCGAAACCGCGCCCCGGCCATCATGGCCGCCATGGGCGCGTTCAGGGCGTCACTCACCTCGGCCTGTGCAAGGCCGTACGGCGTGGCGCTTTTCAGCTGGAGAATCTCCGGCGAATCGCTGGTCGAGCCCCGCGGCCAGCAGGTCGCCACGATCGGTCCGCCCATCTCGATCGGCTCGACCGTCCCCTGCTCGTGGTTCACCCGGCCGGCAACGACTTGCGTGTGCGCCTCGCGAAATCCAACACCGTTGCCGTTCGCGAGCGTCACCCAGGCGCCCAAGTCGATCTGCTTGCCGTCCGCGGCCAGCGTCGCGGTGTAGTCCGCGGCCCAATCGAACCCGCGGCTGAGATAAGAGAGTGTCACCGGGACGGTCACGGGAACGGCGGTTCGAACCCGCACCGACAGCGTGGGCCGCGAGGCGAGTCCCTCAGGGTTCTCAAAGCTCAAGGTCTCGGGCAAACCCGAACAGCGCAGCGCCTCTATCCCATCGGCGGTCTGTACGACGACGCCCTCCGAACCGCTGACCCGGGGGTCGGCCGCCGCCAGGATGGTGGCATCCCGGCGCTCCGGCTTGCCGGTCTTCGGGTTGGTGCGAATGAGCTCGACCGGTCGGCCCAGCGCCGCCGCCACGAGCGTCGCCGGACTCAGGAGCGCAGCGTCTCGATTTTTCTCGAGCACGCCCTTGCCCAAGCCCGTGACGATGGCGCTCGCGGGCTCGATGCCGTCCGCCACACCCTCGAAGCGCAGGCGGCTCTCGCCGGCAGGCAGGTGCACCGTGCGCGTTTCGCTCACGAGCGCAAATCCTTCGAGCCGATCGAGATCGATCGAGCCCGATTGACGGTGCGGAGCGCGATACACCGTCACCGCGAGCGCCGACGGGGCATCCGCCGCCACATCGGCGGAGCGGTCGGGGCTCGCGGCAGCCGGAGCACCGGCAGTGGCTGCGCAGGCGATCAAAAGCATCGATCCGCCCGAACGCACGGCGCGGAGACCTAATACTTGGTATCGAAGCTGGCGGTGAGCACGGTCTTGCCGGATGCAGGGACCGTCACCTGCCACTCGGCGGTGTCGGCGCTGCGGCGTGTGCTCTTCTGGCTTTCCGCCGTGATTCGCGAGTCGCCCCAGAGGCCGGCTTGCAGCAAATCCACGGTGACCGGATGCGGCATCGCATTGCTGAGCTCGTAGCTCATGTCGGTTTGCCAGTCGCGGTCCGTCATCTTGGTGCGCTTGACGACCACCGTATGCACCTTCACGTCGAAGGCATCGCCGGTGACCAGCGACAGGGTCGAACCCATCGGCGTGTGCTCGATGGCGCTCTCGCCGATGAACTGCGGATCGCCGCGCTTGTCCCGGATGTAGAACCGCAGCACGCCCGCCGGCAGCTGATCGCCCAGTCCGGCATGCGCGCTGGTCGAGAATCGATAGACGCTCTTCGCGCTGACGGGCGTCTCGGAAGTCGCGAGCCAGCCGTTCCGATACTCGTAGCCATGCTCGGCAGGCACGCCCTGCACGTCCAGAAAGCTCACCTGCTTGGTCTGCTGATTGGCGATGGTGGTGCGCTCGGCAAGCGGATAGAGATAAAAGTCGCCGAGCTGCTCGCGGGTGCCGCTCTCCGTTCCGGCTTGTTGAAGGGTCGGCCTGCCCGGCGCGCGCCATCGCGCCGGTGCGCCCGTCGTTTGCGCCGTGCCCGCGAGCTGCGGCGATCCCGCCACGAGCAGGGTCTGCGCGTTCTCGTAGGTGGTCCCGCTGGAATTCGTCAGAGTCACCCAACCCTGCACGTCGATCTTGCTGTCGTTCTCGTCGTAGAGCGCGACATAGTCCGCCCGCCAGCCGAGACCCGGGGTGAGGTAGCTCAAGGCGGCGGGCCGGGTGCCGGGGCGGCTGGCCGTGATGGTGACCGACAGGGTAGGGCGCGCACGCAGGTTGTCCGGGACCTTGTCGAAAATCACCCGCACGGGCAGCCCGTCGTCCCGCAACACCTCGATGCGCTCGCCGATTTTCAGCACGACGCCGCCGTTGGTGGCGAGGACCTGTGCCTGCTCACGCGTCTCGGCGCCGGTGGCGGGATTCACGCGAACGATGGTGACCACGTGGCCGACGGCCTTTTCCATGAGCTTGGCGGGCGTGAGCAGGTCGAAATCGAAGTTCTGCTCGACGATCCCGATGTCGGCGGCTTTGAGCGAGACGGTTTCGGGCCGGATTTGCGCCGAGACGTCCTCGAACACGATGCGTTGCCGGCCGCCTTTGACGTCGATGTCGCGACGATCCTGGATCAGCGCGAGATCACCGGCGTAAATGGTCACGGCCAGGGTTCGGCCGGTCGGATCGGCGGAGCGTGCGGCGGGGACGGTCAGCGAGACGGCGAGACCCAAGGCAAGAGCGAGACGAGTACGCATCCGGCACCTCCGATCTCAAGGCGCCTCAGGGCGCCGGAAGCTAGAGCGCGGCGGCCCGCCTCAGCGCATCGACACCACGCGCCGTGCCGACACCGATTCCATCCAGGTCTTGACCCGCTGCGCATCGGCGACGCGCGTGTACTTGCCGAGCGAGTCGAGCAGCACGATCACGACGCTTGCGCCCTTCAATCACCGCATCCATCACCAGGCACTTGCCGGCCTCGGCGATGTAGCCGGTCTTCTGCACGATGATGTTCCAGGAGGGATTCTCGACCAGATTGTCGGTGTTGCGGAACTCCACCAGATGCCGGTGCACCCGCACGGTGTAGCTCGGGTCGGTGGAATAGTCGCGGATGGTGGCGTTGCGGGAAGCGGCGATCACGAGCTTGGACAGATCCTCGGGGCTCGCGACGTTCTCGCTCGACAGACCCGTCGGATCGGCGAAATGCGCGGTGCGCATGCCGAGCGCGGCCGCCTTCGCGTTCATGGCGGTCACGAAGGCGTGCAGTCCGCCCGGATAGTTGGCGCCGAGCGCATGCGCCGCGCGGTTCTCCGAGGACATCAGCGCCAGGTGCATGAGGTCGCCGCGCGTCAGCACGGTGCCCACGGACAGGCGGGAAACGTTCTGCTTCGGCAGATCGAGCTCGGCCTCGGTGATCTCGAGCGGCTCATCCATGGGCTGCTTCGCGTCGAGCACCACCAGCGCGGTCATGAGCTTGGTGATCGAGGCGATCGGCGCGGCGACATCCGAGTTGCGGGAATACAGGACCGAGGAGTCGCTCTGGTCGATGATCAGCACCGAGCTCGATTTGAGCTTGGGGATCAGGGCCGTCTTGGTGCCGGCGTTGGCGGTAGCCGCAAGCGCGCCGCACAGCATCCCGGCGAGCGCCGCCACTTTGGCAGCCCGCCCTCGATTGGTCGAATCCATTGCGTTCCTGTGTCGGTTTTACTTCAAGTAGTGAAGGTAAACATATGTAAATCACGCCCCGGCGTGATCCATCGCTAACTTTGCCATCATTCCCGCGAAAGTCCAAACGGTTTTCATGGACGCGCGCGATTGCCGCGAGCTCGCGGCGATTTTCCATAGTCTGGCTTCAGGCGCCGGTCTCGGCGCCCGGCGCGCGCCGCAGCTCCTTGTCGCGGTACATCTTGTGCTCGACCGCGCTCAAGAGCTCGCGCATGTCGCGGCCGTCCCTCGGGTAACTCACCACGCCGATGCTCACGCGGCAGCGGATCATGCGCGAGCGCAGATCGAGCGTGGTCTTGTAGACGTTATGTCGCACGCGTTTCACCACCGATTCGGCGATCTCCGGCGAGGCGCCCGGCAGCAACACCGCGAACTCATCGCCGCCGAAGCGACCGGCGGTATCCGTGCCCCGGATGCTCCGCTGCAGACATTGGGCGACCAGGGTGATGGCGCTATTGCCCGCCTCGTGACCGAAGGTTTCGTTGATGTCCTTGAGCCGGTCGATGTCGATCATGAGCAGGGCATAGGTGCCCGCCGCCCTCGCAGCCCTTGTGCTCCCGCTGCCAGATCTCGTTGAACATGCGGGGGTTATAAAGACCGGTGAGCGCATCGGTCTGCGCGAGGTTCTCGATGCGCTCGCGCGCCTCGGTGATGTCCGCCGACAGCGTGGTGGTGAGAAAGGCGACCAGCAGGAAGGGCGCAATCTGCCCCACGACCTGGCTCGCGTAGGCAAGCGACAGCACGTCGGTCTCGGGGGAGGCGGAGGCGAGCAGCAGATGACATAACGCGATCACCGCCACCTGCAGCAGGGTCACCAGGCGCCCGAAGGTGAGGGCGCTCAGGATGATGGGCAACAGATAGAGGTTGAACAGCGGGCTCGAGCTCTTGTCGGTGAACCAGAGCACGGCGGTGACGAACACCACCATCGACCAGGATTCGATCGAGAGCCGCGTGCGCGTGCGCCCGGGAAAGAAGCGCCGCGCCCGAAACGTGACGATGGCCAGCGGCGAAGGCGACCAACGGCAGCGCCGCCCAGGGTTCCGCGACCAGCGCGCCCGACCAGACCAGCACCAGGGCGGCCAGCGCCAGGCAGAGGATTTCGATGGATTGGGTGCTGCGCACGGCGTCAGCCCCGGGAGGCGGAGAGCGCGCCGCGACCGTTCACGGTCGGCGCCTTGAGCTCCTGGATGGCGCGCTTGACCTCGGGATCGCGCTCGGTGAGCGGCGCATCGGGCCCGGGTGCGGGCGTCGGCGCCTTGGTATCGCGCTCGAGCTCGATGTCGGGGGCGATGCCGCGATGGTTGATGGATATGCCGGAGGGCGTGTAATAGAGCGAGGTGGTGAGCTTCAGGGCGCGGTCCTCGCCCAGCGGCATCACCGTCTGCACCGAGCCCTTGCCGAAGGTGGTGCGGCCCATGAGCGTCGCGCGGTGATTGTCCTTGAGGGCGCCGGCGACGATCTCCGCGGCCGAGGCCGAGCCGCCGTCCACCAGCACGACGATCGGCGCGCCGTTGAGCTCATCACCCGGCGTCGCGCTCATTTCGAATTTCGATTCGGGCGTGCGGCCCTTGGCGCTCACGATCACACCCGAATCGAGAAACTGCATCCGCCACCGCCACCGCCGCCTCCAGAACGCCGCCCGGATTGTTGCGCAAGTCGAGCACCAATCCCTTGAGCGGTGTGCCGTTCTTCTTATGCAGCTCGGCGAGCGCGGCGTCGAGCTCCCGCCCGGTCGTCTCGCTGAACTCCGAGATGCGCACATAGCCGAAGCCGGGCTCGGCCAGCTCGGAGGTGACGCTGTGCAGTTGCACGCGCGAGCGCTTCAAGGTGAACTGCAACGGCTCCGGGGTGCCCTCACGCACAATGCCGACCTTGACCGTCGTGCCTTCCTTGCCGCGCATCCGTCCGATGGTGTCGGCGAGCGCGGTGGTGTTCACGGGCACGTTGTCGATGGTGGCGATCACGTCGCCGGCGCGAATTCCCGCCTCGGCCGCCGACGAGCCGTCGAGCGGCGCCACCACCACGACCTGCCCGTCCTCCATCGAGACCTCGATGCCGACGCCGGAGTACTCGCCCGAGCTCGAGATCTTGATGTCGTCGTATTCGTCGCCGTCGAGATAGGCCGAATAGGGATCGAGCGAGGACACCATGCCGCGGATGGCGGCCTGCAACAGCCGATGATCGTCCACCGGCTCGACGTACTCGCGCTCGACCTGCTCATCACTTCGGCGAGCAGCTGGGCATCCTGCCAGGGCACGTTCTGCCCGAGCGCCGCGGGCTTGTCGGCGAGCACTCCGCGCGCCAGCGAGAGCGACAGGCCGACCACGATACCCGCCGCCACGAGCGTCGCATTGCGCCATTTCGTGCTCATCGGCGGCAGCATACGTGCGGCCGCGTTTGGCCGCCAGTTTCGTGCTTTTGCCGAGCGAACTGATTCACGGACTCGGACTTGAGCCAGGCCTTCGGATCGACGGGCTTGCGTCCCTCGCGGATCTCGAAATACAGCTGCGGCGGCGCACCGCCGGCATCGCTCACGGCGCCGATCACATCGCCCGGCGCCACCGCATCGCCCGACCGATTTGTAGAGCACTTCGGCATGCCCGTAGAGCGTCAGGAAATTCCCGCTGTGGGCGATGATCATGAGCAATCCCATGCCTTGCAGCCAGTCGGCATACACCACGCGGCCGGCGCAGGGCGCGCGCACCTTGGCGCCGCGCGCGGTCTCGATCATCACGCCGTTCAAGCGCACCGCGCTCGGCGCGCCGTTGGTCGCGCGTCTCCTGATAGCGCACGGTCATCTTGCCGCTGCACCGGCCAGGGGAGCTTGCCGCGCAACTGCTCGAAGCTCTGCGAGGAGTCCACCGGAAAATCCTTGAGCACGCGCGCGAGATCGGCGACCAGCGATTCGACCGCCTGCTCCTCCTGTTTGCAGCCGCGCGAGCTCCTCGTTGCCGCTCTGCACCTGCTCACTCGAGCGCGAGCGATGGCGCCCTGGCGCTGCTCGCGGGCGCGCACCAGGTCCGCGACCTCGCGGCTCGCCTCGTCCTGCAGCGACTTGAGCTTCGCTTCCGTGTGCTCGATGTCCGCCTGCAGTTCGGCGATGCGCGTCTCGCGCGGAGTCGATCTCCTCGATCCGCGCCGCGCGCAGGCGCGCGAAATAGCCGTAATACTGCAGCATCCGGCCCGCCTCGGCCGGGATTGGTCTGGCTCAGCAACAGACGCAGCTCATCGGCGCGGCCGATCATGTATTGCGCGCGCACCTGCGCCGCGAGCGAGGCGCGCTCGGCGTCGAGCGCCGCGCGATTGCGCGCTGCCTCGGCGTCGCAGCTCGTTGCGCTGGCGCTCGACGGCCGCTCGCGCCGCAGCGAGCGACTCGAGCCTGCGGCGCTCGCGCCGTGATGGCGAGATCCGCATCGCGCAGACGCGAGCTCAAGGCATCGCGTTGCTTGAGCTCGGGTCCCGAGCCGGCCGGTGAGCTCGGCGATGCGCTCGCGCACCGCGGCGAGCTTGGCCTTCGCCTGCGCGGCGCTCGGGGGTCGTCGGTGGCGGCGGGCGCCGCAGCGCGCCGCAGTGCCAGACGCCCCGGTGCAAACGCACAGCGTCAGCACGGCCAATGATCGCCGGTGTTTGATGGCGCAGACCTCCGAAAATCGCTTACCTCGCCGCAAGCATACAAGCCTTGTGCCCGCTGCTATACTTGCCCGCCCGAAAAAGCCTGAATTTCTCGCATGCAACGACTGTTGGAATACATCGGCCATCACCCCTACCTCGCGGGCGCGGCCGTGATTGCGGCCCTCGCGGTGCTCGTGGCGGAGCTCAGGGAGCGCCTGTCCGGGATTCGCCGCACTGTCCTCCATGCAGGCGGTGCGGCTCATGAATCAGGGCGCGCTGGTGCTCGATCTGCGGCCGAAGGAAGCCTTCGAGGCGGGCCACATCGCCGATGCGCGCAACGTGCCCGCGGCGGAGCTCGCCGGCATCGGCCGACTCGCTGAAGAAATGGCGCGAGCAAGACCGTGATCACTTACTGCGACAGCGGCGCGAGCGGCGCCGGAGCCGCGCGCACGCTGACCAAGCTCGGCTTCACCAAGGTGTTCAACCTCGACGGGCGGATTGAACGCCTGGATCAAGGACAACATGCCGCTCGCGGGATCGAACAAGGGATCGACTTCGCAAGCCCGGCTCGAAATGAGCCAGCCCGACGTCGTCATCTACGTCACCGGATGGTGTCCGTACTGTCAGCGGGCGCGCGGCTGCTCGTCGAAGAAAGGCCTCGAGTTTCGCGAGATCGACGTCGACGAGGATCCGAAGCTGCGCGAGGAGATGATCGCGCGCAGCGGCCGGCGCACCGTCCCGCAGGTCTTCATCGGCGAGAAGCACGTCGGCGGTTGCGACGATCTGTTCGCGCTCGACGGCCAGGGCGAGCTCGATCGATTAATTCAGGGGGATTGATGAACGAAACCAGAACCGAGCCGTCCGGCGCCGGCGGTCGGCGGCGTGCAAGTGAGCTGCAGAGCGTGTATCTCAAGGACTGCTCCTACGAGTCGCCGAACGGACCGCGGCTGCCGAACAACCAGGCGTACGAGCCGAAATTTCAGCTCAACATGAACACGACCGCCGAGGAGCTCGCTCCCGAGGTGCGCGAGGTGCTGCTCACCATCACGCTCGAGGCCAAGCAGGGCGATGCGACGCTGTATCTCGTCGAGGTCAAACAGGCGGGCGTGTTCGCGATCTCGGGAGCATCGCACGGACGACCTCAAGCGGCTGATCGGCAGCTTCTGCCCGAGCGTGCTCGTTCCCGTTCGCGCGCGAGGTGATCTCGACGCTGGTCATGAGAGGCGGCTTTCCGAACTTCCTGCTGCCGCTGGTCAACTTCGACGCGCTGTTCGCGCAGGCCTCGGAGTCGCCGCAACCCGGGCTGGTCAACTAGCGCGCGAGGCGCTCGCCGTGCAGAGCCCGCTGCTCACTCCGATGGCGGTCATCGGCGCCGGCTCCTGGGGCACGGCGCTCGCCATCCAGTGCGCGCGCGCCGGCCATCCGACGCGGCTGTGGGGGCGCGATGCCGCGCTGATCGACATCGATGCGCCGCGCCCGGCGCAATCGCGCGCTACCTGCCCGACGCCGAATTTCCGCCGAGCTCTGGAGCCGGTGGCGGATCTCGCCGCAGGCGCTCGCGGGTGTGCGCGATGTGCTGGTCGCGGTGCCCTCGCACGCCTTTCGCGCGACGCTCCTCGCGCATCGAGCCGTCTGCTCGACGACGACGCGCGGATTGCCTGGGCCAGCAAGGGCTTCGAGATGAGCAGCGGCCTCTTGCCGCACGAGGTGGCGCGCGAGGTGTTCGGTCGCGCGCCCGGCGCGGTGCTGTCGGGCCCGACGTTCGCGCGCGAGGTCGGCGCGGGACTGCCGACCGCGATGACCGTGGCCTCGCGCGATGCGGACTTCGCGCAAGGAGCTGGCGTTGCGGCTGTCGGGACCGAGTTTCGCGCCTACACGCAATCCGACATCGTCGGCGTGGAGGTCGGGGGCGCGGTCAAGAACGTGATCGCCATCGGCTCCGGCGATCGCCGACGGCATGGGCTTCGGCGCCAACACGCGCGTCGCGCTGATCACCCGCGGTCTCGCGGAGATGACTGCGCCTGGGCGTGCGCCTCGGCGCGCAGCGCGACACGTTCATGGGTCTCGCGGCGCTCGGCGATCTGGTCCTGACCTGCACCGACGATCAATCGCGCAATCGGCGGCTTGGGGCTCGCGCTCGGCCGCGGTCAGTCGCCCGAGGAGGCCCTGCGCGAGATCGGTCAGGTGGTGGAGGGCGTCACCGCCGCGTCCGCGGTGCGCAAGGTCGCCGAGCGCGTCGGCGTCGAAATGCCGATCTGCTTGGAGGTGCATCGCGTGATGCACGAGGGCCGCCCGGTGCGCGACCGCGCTGCAGGCGCTCATGGGCCGGGAGGTTCGCTCGGAGACGGAGTGAAGCGAGCCGAGTCTGCCGCCACGCCTTCGTAGGCGACCACGGCCACGGCATTCGACAGATTGAGGCTGCGGCTGCCGGGCCGCATCGGAAGAAACACCGAATTCTCCGCGCCGATCCGCTCGCGCACCGCCGGCGGCAATCCGCGCGTCTCCGGCCCGAACAGCAGCGCATCGGTCCCGCGGAATCGAAAATCGGCAGTAGCAGCGCTCGCCCGAGGTCTCCACCGCCACCCAGCGCGCGCCGGCCGAGCGCGCTCATGCACGCCTCGAGATCGGCGTGCACCGTCACGCGCGCGAGATCGTGATAATCGAGGCCGGAGCGCTTCAGGCTCTTGTCGTCGAGCCGAAAGCCGAGCGGCTTGATCAGGTGCAGGCGTCGCCCCGGTATTCGCGCACAGGCGGATGACGTTGCCGGTATTCGGCGGGATCTCCGGCTCGAACAGCACCATGTGCAGCATGCGCGCCGGCGGCGGCCCTTCAGGAGCCGCTGTTCCAACTCGCGACCGCCGGCGATGCGGTCTCGGCCGAGTGGCGCTGGGAATCCCGCCGCATCGACCACGACGCGCTGCGTCGGATAGGCGAACTCCACGCCCAGGCGGCGGAACTCGTCGATGATGCGAAAGTTCACCGCCTGCTGCAGATCGAGCAGCGAATTGATCCGCGGCTGCTGCACGAAGAACGACAGCTCGAACTCGAGCCAGCGCGCTCTCGAGACCGCGCAAATGGCAGCGCTCGAAGCGCGCGTTCGGCTGCTCGCGCACGATGCCCTCCAGGAGTTTCGGAATGGCGTGCAGCGTCTCGCGCGGCGTGGCGTAGGGCACCCGGATGGTGGCGAGCGCGCGCTGCTCCGGGGCGCGGCCGTAGTTGCGCACCCGGCTCTTCAGGATATCCGCGTTCGACAGGATGATCTGCTCGCCGGTATCGCTGCGCAGGCGGGTGGTCTTGATGCCGATGCGCTCGACCACGCCCGCGAAGGCGTCGATGACCAGGCGGTCGCCGACCACGAACGGCTTGTCGAGCGCAATGGACAACGAGGCGAACAAATCGCCGAGCACGTTCTGCAGGGCCAGCGCGACGGCGACGCCGCCGACGCCCTAAGCCCGCGAGCAGCGCGGTGATGTTGATGCCGAGATTCTCGAGCGCGACGAGGCACGAGCAGCGACCAGATCAGCATTTGCGCGACGAAGTTGATGATGTCGAGCGAGCCCGCGAAACCGCGGTCCGGCCCGCGCTCGAGCTCCTTGAGCTGCAGATAGAACTTGAGCGCGCGCACCGCCCACAGCCCCAGTTGCAGCAGGATCGCCATCACCACCGCGTTGTCGATGATGTGCTGCAGCTTCGGCGGAAAGACGAGGTCTTCCTGCGCCGACGTACACCGCGAGCGCGAGGAGGAGAAACTGCTTGGTGTGCGCGAGCAGATGGAAGATCAGGCGCACCGGCGCCGGGCGGCCCGAGGTCGCGGAACGCTTCGAGCGCGCGACGATGAGGCGCCGCACGATCGACAGGCCGAGCCACGTCGGATACGGCGACGAACGCCGCCACCGCCCAGTCGGCGAGGGAGTTGCCGTAGAACAGGTGCTCGGAGAGCCCCAAGGTGTGTTGCAGACAGTCGGCCATGATGGCGGGATTATAGCCGCCGGGGACCGCGCGTCCTGCGCGCCTGCTAGACCACGTCCTCCATGCCGAGCTCCTTCATTTTGCGCGACAGGGTGTTGCGGCCCCAGCCGAGCAGCTTCGCGGCATCTTGTTTCAGGCCCTCGGCCTTGCGCAGCGCCACGCGGATCAGGATGCGCTCGACCTCGGGCACCGCCTGATCGAGCAGGCGCCGCGTACCGGCATCGAGCTCGCGTTCGGCCCAGTGCGAGAGCTTCGCCATCCAGTCGTGGTTGGCCGAGCGCCCCACGGGCGCGCCGCCGAGATCCGCCGGAATGTCCTCGGGACGAATCTCGCGGCCCGGCGCGGTGACGGTGAGCCGGCGGCAGGCATTCACCAGCTGACGCACGTTGCCCGGCCAATCGAACGTGACCAGCGCACTCTCCGCGGGCGGCGTGAGCAACTTGGGCTCGACGCCCAGCTCCTGTCCGGCGACGGTCAGGTAGTGATGCAAAAGTTCCGGGATGTCCTCGCGCCGATCGCGCAGCGGCGGAATTTCGATGCGGATCACGTTCAGCCGATGCAGCAGATCCTCGCGAAAGTGCGCCGACTTCACGCGCATCTCGAGATCCTGGTGAGTGGCGGCGATGACGCGCACGTCGACCCGCACCGGCGTCTGGCCGCCGACCCGGTAGAACTCGCCCTCCGCGAGCACGCGCAGCAGCCGCGTCTGCAGCGCCGGAGACATGTCGCCGATCTCGTCCAGGAACAAGGTGCCGCCGTCCGCCTGCTCGAAGCGCCCGCGGCGCAGCGAATCCGCGCCGGTGAACGCGCCCTTCTCGTGGCCGAACAGCTCGGACTCGAGCAGATCGGCGGTAAAGGCCGCGGTGTTGAGCGCGACGAACGCCTTGCTCGAGCGCGGGCTGTGCCGATGCAGCGCGCGCGCCACCAGCTCCTTGCCCGTGCCCGATTCGCCGGTGATGAGCACCGTCATGCTCGAGCGCGACAGCCGTCCCACCGCGCGAAACACCTGCTGCATCGCCGCCGCCTGGCCGAGCAGCTCCGGGATACTGCGGCGCGCGGCCTCGACATCGATGGGCACGGTCGCCTGCTGCGCGGCGCGGCGCACGAGATCCACCGCCTTGTCGATGTCGAAGGGCTTCGGCAAATACTCGAACGCGCCGCCCTGGTAGGCCGCGACCGCGGCATCCAGGTCGGAGTGCGCCGTCATGACGATCACGGGCAAGCCGGGGCGGGAGCCCTGGATGTCCTTGAGCAGATCGAGACCGCTGCGCCCCGGCATGCGGATGTCCGTCATCAGCACGTCGGGCGCTTCGCCGCGCAGCGCCGTCAACGCGCTGTCCGCCTGATCGAAACAGCGCGCGACCATGCCCGCTGCCTTTCAGCGCCTTCTCGAGCACCCAGCGGATGGACGCATCGTCGTCGACCAGCCAGACCTGCAAAGGCTTCGCGCTCATACGGTGTCCATGGGGAGATAAATGACAAAGATGGTTCGGCCGGGCGCGCTGTCGAACTCGATCAAGCCGCCGTGGCGGCTCACGAGGTCCTGCGCGATACCGAGCCCCAGTCCTGTGCCTTCGGAGCGGCCCGAGACGAGCGGATAGAAAATCGTGTCGCGAATGTCCACGGGCACGCCGGGACCGTTGTCCTCGAACTGGATCGAGGCCACCAGCCGATGGCGCCGGCCGCCGATACCGACATTGGTCGCGACGCGGGTCCGCAGGGTGAGCCGCGGCGGCTCGCTCCGGCCGGGGAATTTCTCACGATCGCCCGACAGCGCCTGAATGGCATTGCGGCCGAGGTTCAGCATGGCCTGGATGATGTGGTTGGGATCGACCTCGATGGCCGGCAAGCTCGGGTCGTAGTCGCGCTCGATCGCGACCTCTTCGTGCGCCTCGCCGCGCAACAGCCGATACACCCGCTCGAGGAGCTCGTGCATGTTCACGAGCTGCTTCGCCGGCGGGCGGCCGGGACCCAGCATGCAGTCGAGCAGGTTGGTGAGCCGATCGGCTTCACTGATGATGACGCGCGTGTACTCGCGCAGCGCCGGATCGAGGAGCTCGCGCTCGAGCAATTGGGCGGCGCCGCGCAGTCCGCCGAGCGGATTCTTGATCTCGTGCGCGAGTTGTCGAACCATGAGACGGCTGCCGCCCAACTGCGCGAGCAGCGCATTCTCGCGCGTCAGCCGCCGATGCTGCGTGATGTCCTCGATCTCGAGCAAGAGGCCGCTCGCTTGACCGCCGAGCGCCACCTCGGTGATCGCGCAATCGAGAATCCGGTCGACGCCGCCCGGTGCGGGCCACGCCAGTTCACGCTGCACCACGCCCTCGCCGCCCTCGCGCGCGCGCTCGAACAGCGGCAGCAGCGAGTCGGCTCCGCGCACCGTATCGGTGATGCGGCGCCCGAGCACTTGATTGGGCGAGATTGCGAGCAGCGTTTGTGCCGCCGCGTTCAGGTAAGTGATGTGCAACTCGCGGTCGAGCACGAAGACGCTCGTGACCAGGGAGTCGAGCAGCTCGAGGGCCGCGAGAGGTTGTGGATGCATCTTGAGCTCAGCGGCCATGCGATGCGCCCGCAAACTCCGAGGCAACCGGGATAAACGCCACGCCTGCAGCGGCGCTGGACAATGCAGCTACTTGTGCTGCGGTGACAAAAGACTCGGGCGCATGATGTTGAAGGTGACCGCATCCGCCGTCTTCGATTCGCCGGTGCTGATATCGGTTACGGTCGCCTCGATCGTGTAGACGCCGCGCGCGAGATCGGTGAGTGTGAACTGCGTCGCATTCGGCGGCTGACCCTGAACCTGGGCTCCGTTCAGAGTCCAGACGACGGTCCAGCTCGGCTTGAGATCGCCATCCGATGTCAAAGACACCGGCACCGACTGCCCGCCGGTAAAAGTCTGTTCGGGGGCTGGAGAGGCGATGGTGATCTTTGCCGTCGACAGGCCTTTGTCGGTTTTCGACGGGGCGGGCGACGCGGTCGTGGTGTTTCCGCCCGGCCCCAGGATCCCGGCACGCCCGGGCGCCCCCGAGGTGTATATCTTCTCCGCTCCCGGAACGGGCTGATCCGAGAAATGCACCACGCCCTGCGCATCGGTCCATTTGTAGACGACGAGGGCCTGGGTCGCGAACGGTACCAGCCAGGATGCGCACGCGCCGACAAGGATCCAAGAGCGGCATGGGTGCATGATTCCAGAGCATAGTCCTATCCCCCACCCGGCCTCAAAACCGGGTGACGGCAGCGTGACCGCCGTCACCCTTTGCGGCCGGATGACCTACAAGCTGTAGTACATCTCGATCTCGATGGGATGGGTGGTCATGCGCAATCGCGTGACTTCCTTCATCTTGAGCTCGATGTACGCATCGATCAGGTCGTCGGTGAACACACCGCCCGCCTTGAGAAACTCCCGATCGCGATCGAGGTAGTCGAGCGCCATGTCGAGCGAGTGGCAGACCGTCGGAATCTTCTTGTCTTCCTCGGGCTCGAGATCGTAGAGATCCTTGTCGGAAGGATCGCCGGGGTGAATCTTGTTCTGGATGCCGTCGAGACCCGCGAGCAGCATGGAGGCGAACGCAAAGTAAGGATTGGCGGTCGCGTCCGGGAAGCGCACCTCGATGCGGCGGCCCTTCGGGTTCGGGACCCAGGGAATGCGAATGGAAGCCGAGCGGTTGCGCGCGGAGTACGCGAGTTTGACCGGCGCCTCGAATCCGGGCACCAGCCGCTTGTAGCTATTGGTGCTCGCATTGGTGAACGCGTTGATGGCGCGGGCGTGCTTGATGATGCCGCCGATGTAATAAAGAGCGGTTTCCGACAGGCCGCCGTACTTGTCGCCGGCGAACAGCGCCTTGCCGTCCTTCTGCAGCGACTGGTGCACGTGCATGCCGCTGCCGTTGTCGCCGACGATGGGCTTCGGCATGAAGGTGAGCGTCTTGCCGTAGCCGTGCGCGACGTTCTGCAGCGCATATTTGAGGATCTGCACCTCGTCGGCCTTCTTGGTCAGGGTGTTCGCGGCGACGTTGATCTCGCCCTGGCCGGCGGTGGCGACCTCGTGGTGGTGCACCTCGAACTTGAGCCCCATCTCCTCGCAGGCGAGCGACATGGCGGTGCGGATGTCCTGTTGCGAGTCCACGGGCGGCACCGGGAAGTACCCGCCTTTGACGCCCGGGCCGGTGGCCCTTGTTGCCGTCCTCGTAAGCCTTGCCGGAATTCCAGGCGCCCTCGTACGAGTCGACCTCGTACGAGCAGCCGTTCATGTTCACGTTCACATGCACGTTGTCGAAAATGAAGAATTCGTTCTCGGGGCCGAACAGCGCCGAATCGGCAATGCCGGAGGACTTGAGATAAGCCTCGGCGCGCTTGGCGAGCGAGCGCGGGTCGCGCTCGTAGCCCTGCATGGTCATCGGCTCGATCACATCGCAGCGCAGGCTGACCGTGGTCTCTTCGTAGAAAGGATCGATCACGGCGGTCGCGGGATCGGGCATGAGGATCATGTCGGACTCGTTGATGCCCTTCCAGCCGGCGATCGATGAGCCATCGAACATCTTGCCGTCGCCAAAAAACCCTGCGTCCACGAGGCGCGTCGGAATGGTGACGTGCTGTTCCTTGCCCAACGTGTCCGTAAAGCGGAGATCGGCGAATTTCGCTTCTTTTTCGTTGATTAGTTTAATAACATCGGCGGGAGTCATTTTCGGCCTCTCAAAGTGGATGGCTATTCCCGGTCAACGCCGGGGTTCTGAAGCAGTGCAGTTTGTGTGCCAAAGTTGTGCATAGACGGATCAAGAACTTGCGACCGAAGGCACACTACTTCGCACCAAGATAAAGCATTTGGGCCCTGGGCTTGTATCGTTTTGGTGCGCTCGCTGGGGATCATCACGCCAGAGAAGCGCTTGAATGAAGCGTTCGGAACCGCCGCGAGCAAAAGCGGTGCAAGTCTCCGAGCGGCGAGAGGAGCGCCAATCCTTGAGGACCCGGCCGCGAGCCTCGTCGTATACTCGCCGGTCGCGTATCCGAGCCTCTGCATGACACGAACCCACTCCGTGCCGCCCCGCACGTTCCAAGACCTGATATTCCAGCTGCAGTCCTACTGGTCGGATCAGGGCTGCGTGATCCTCCAGCCCTATGACATGCAGATGGGAGCGGGGACTTTTCACACGGCGACCTTCTTGCGCGCCGTCGGTCCTGAGCCCTGGCGCGCCGCCTATGTCCAGCCCTCGCGGCGCCCCACCGATGGCCGCTATGGCGAGAATCCGTTTCGCCTGCAGCATTACTACCAGTTCCAGGTCGCCATCAAACCCTCGCCGGACGATTTTCAGGAGCTGTACTTGGGCTCGCTCCGGGCGCTCGGTTTCGATCCCCTGGTGCACGACATCCGCTTCGTCGAGGACAACTGGGAGTCCCCGACCTTGGGTGCGTGGGGACTCGGCTGGGAAGTCTGGTTGAACGGCATGGAAGTCTCCCAGTTCACCTATTTCCAGCAGGTCGGCGGCCTCGATTGCAAGCCGGTGATGGGCGAGATCACCTACGGCCTCGAGCGCCTGGGGATGTACATCCAAGGCAAGGAAAGCATTTTCGATATCGTCTGGACCGAAGGTCCTTCCGGCACGGTCACCTACGGCGATGTGTTTCACCAGAACGAGGTGGAGCAGTCGACCTACAACTTCGAAAAGGCCGATACCGCGGAGCTGCTGCGCGAGTTCGACACGCATGAAGCGGCGTGCCGCAAGCTCCTCGAAGACAAGCTGGTGCTGCCCGCCTACGAGCAGATGGTCAAGGCATCGCACGCCTTCAATCTCCTGGACGCGCGGCGGGCCGTGTCGGTCACCGAGCGGCAACGCTTCATTCTGCGGGTGCGCACCTTGGCGCGCGGCGTCGCTGAGGCCTATCGGGCGAGTCGCGAAGCACTGGGCTTTCCGCTCCTCAAGCACGCCGCGGCCGCGGCGACCGACCGATGAGCGGGCGCGATTTGCTCTTCGAGCTGCTGACGGAGGAGTTGCCACCGCGCACGCTCGCGAACCTCTCGAAAGCGCTCACCGACGGCATCGTCAAAGGATTGGACACGGCCGGCGTGGCGCACGGACCGGCTCGCGGCTTCGCGACGCCGCGCCGGCTTGCGGTGCTCGTGGCAGCATGCGCCGAGGCGACGCCGGATCGCAATGTCGAGCGGCGCGGTCCACCGGTGAGCAATTCCTTCGACGCCGCGGGCGCGCCGACGCAGGCCGCGCTCGCCTTTGCGCGCAATAACGGCGTGGATGTAACCCAGCTCGAGCGCCTCACCACCGAGAAGGGTGCCTGGCTGGTGTTCCGCGGCCTCGAGCGCGGTACGGCTACTGCATCTCTGCTGCCTGGATTGATCGACCAGGCGATCGCGGCGCTGCCGATCGCGCGGCGCATGCGTTGGGGCGCGCGCAGCGCCGAGTTCGTGAGGCCGGTGCATGGCGTCGTGCTGCTGCACGGCGATGACGTGGTGCCGGCGACGGTGCTGGGTCTCGAGACGGGGCGCACCACCCGCGGCCACCGCTTCCATGCGCCGAAGCCCCTCGTGCTCAAATCGGCGCGCAGCTACGAGAAGCGGCTGGCGAGCGCCAAAGTGATCGCCGACTTCGACAAGCGCCGCGAGGTGGTGCGCGCCGGCGTAACGGCAGCGGCCGAGGCGGCCGGCGGGCGCGCGTTGATCGAGAAGGGCTTGCTCGATGAAGTCACCGCGCTGGTCGAATGGCCCGTGCCGATTGCGGGCCGCTTCGAGCCGCGCTTTCTCGAGCTGCCGCGCGAAGTGGTGATCGCGACGATTCAGGACCACCAGCGATACTTTGCGGTCGAGGGTGAGGACGGCCGGCTGACCGGCGGATTCATCACCGTGAGCAACATCGAAAGCCGCGATCCGACGAAGGTGCGCGAGGGCAACGAACGGGTGGTGCGCCCGCGGCTTTCCGATGCGGCCTTCTTCTGGGACCAGGACCGCCGAGTTCCTCTGGCGGTGCGCGCGCAGGAGCTGCGCGATGTCACCTACCAGGCAAAGCTCGGCAGCTACGCGGACAAATCCGCGCGCCTCAAATCCCTGGCAGGCTTGATCGGCGAGCGCATATCGGCGGGACCCGACGTCGCCGTCGCCGCCGAGCTCGCCAAGGCCGACCTGTTGACGGCCATGGTCGGCGAGTTCCCGGAGCTGCAGGGCGTCATGGGTCGCTACTACGCCCGCGCCGAAGGCTACCCGGACGAAGTGGCGCGCGCGATCGAGGAACACTATCGCCCGCGCTTCGCGGGCGATGCGCTGCCGGCCACCAAAACGGGCCAAGCGCTCGCGCTCGCCGACAAGATCGACACGCTGGTCGGCATCTTCGCGATCGGCGAACGGCCGACGGGGGCGAAGGATCCGTTCGGCCTGCGCCGCGCCGCGCTCGGCGTGCTGCGCATCCTCATCGAGTGCCGGCTGGACCTGGATGTCAAATGGCTGCTCGAGGCTTCGGCAGCGGCGCAACCGGTGCAGAGGGCCGGCGTCGCGCAGGAAGTGTTCGATTACATCGCCGAACGGTTGCGCGGCTTGTTCAGCGAGCGGGCGGACGGCACGACCCTCGAGATGATCGATGCCGTGCTGGCGGCACGACCCGCCTCGCCGCTCGATGCGGACGAGCGGCTCCAGGCGCTCAAGGAGTTCCTGCGCTTGGCCGAGGCGCCGACGCTCACCGCCCTCAACAAGCGCATCGGTAACATCCTGCGCAAGGCTCAGCTGCCGGCGGAGGCCTCGGTCGAGAGCGCTGCATTGACGGAGGATGCCGAGCGGCGGTTGCACGGCGCGCTCCTCGAGGTGGAGCGGCGCGTGAGCGCTGCGGCCGCGGAACGCCGCTACGGTGAAAGTCTCGCGGGACTCATCGCGTTGGCTGCGCCGGTGGCCGATTTCTTCGAGCGCATCATGGTCATGGACGAAAATCTGGAGCGCCGCACGAACCGCCTCGCGCTGTTGCGCGATGCGCAGCGCCTGCTTGGCACCGTGGCGGATTTATCGCGCCTTCCCGGCTAGCCCGATGCAAGCCATCCGCTCCCTGCTGTTCACGGCCTTCCTGATGCTCTCGGCCTGCGTCTGGGGCTTCATCATGGCGCTGTGCTTTTTTCTATCCGATCGCACGCAGTTCGCGATGGCCCGCGGCTGGGCGCGCTGCATGCTGTGGATGCTCGAGCGAGTCTGCGGCTTGAGTTACCGGGTGGAGGGCCGCGAGCGCATTCCGGCCGGCAATCACATCGTGATGTGCAAGCACACCTCGGCCTGGGAGACCATCGCGCTGTTCGTCATATTCCCACCCCACGTGTGGGTGCTCAAGCGTGAGCTCTTGTGGATCCCTTTCATGGGCTGGGGCTTAAAGCGGCTGCACCCGATCGCGATCGATCGCGGCGCGGGCCACCGCGCGGTGAATCAAGTCATCGATCAGGGTAAGGAGCGGCTCGCGGAGGGATTGTGGGTCGTGATCTTTCCCGAAGGCACGCGGGTTCCGGTGGGTGTGAACCGCAAGTACGGCGTGAGCGGCGCGTTGCTCGCGACGGAGACGGGCAGGCTCGTTCTGCCCGTGTCACACAACGCCGGCTCCTTCTGGCCCCGACGCGGCATCGTGAAGAAGCCGGGCACCATCCGGGTGATCATCGGCGAGCCCGTGAGCGCCGAGGGCAAAAACCCGCGCGACCTCAATGAGGAAATCCGCACCGTCATCGAGTCGGGGCTGGCGAGAATCGAAAGCGAGTCCGCCGGCACGCGCTAGCTAGATGCCGCTCGAATCGGCCGCCTCGACGTCGGTCGCTGCCATTTTTCGCCGCCGCAATGCGCCGAGCGCGCG
This sequence comes from uncultured Gammaproteobacteria bacterium, assembly GCA_963766915.1. Taxonomy (GTDB): domain Bacteria; phylum Pseudomonadota; class Gammaproteobacteria; order Steroidobacterales; family Steroidobacteraceae; genus Bog-1198. The sequence continues at coordinate 192,534 of CAVYCL010000014.1, read as the reverse complement.
ATCCATCAGATTTCCCAACACGAACGCGCCCAGGGCGTTGACGGAGGCGACGACGTCATTGGGCGGCTGGTGCAGATAGTGCGGAGCGAACAGCCGGAACAGCGAGTACAGAATCCACGCAACCATGGCCAAGCGGCCGATTTGAAGAGCAATGATCATGATCAATCCTTTGATGTTGGCCGAAATCCTTTCTGTGATCAGAAGTCCTCGTGCGATCAGATGTCCAGGTTCGACACCTGCAGCGCGTTCTTTTCGATGAACTCGCGGCGCGGTTCCACCGCATCGCCCATCAGCGTGGTGAAGATGTCATCCGCGGCAACGGCGTCCTCGATGCGCACTTGCATCAGGCGTCGCGTCTCCGGATTGATGGTCGTGTCCCAGAGTTGCTCGGGATTCATCTCGCCGAGTCCCTTGTAGCGCTGAATGCTCTGACCTTTCTTGGCCTCCTCAAACAGCCAGATCATCGCGGCTTTGAAGCTCGCGATATCCTTACGCGCCTCGCCGCGCTGAATGTAGGCGCCGGTGCCGAGCAGATCGCTCAACGTCTGTCCGAGCTCTGCGATGCGCACGTATTCCGCCGATTCGAAGAACTCGCGAGGGATGTGCTTCTCGGAGCTCAAGCCGTGCTCGAGTCTTTTCAAGGCGATGCGATGGCCGCCCGCCGCCAAAGACTCGACCGTCACGCGATATCTTCGGGATACATCGTCGAGTGAATTGAGCCGTGTCTCGAGATTGCGGCACCAATCCCTCAGCGTATCGATGCGATCGAATGACTCCGTGGTCAGCCGCGGAACATACAGGAGTTGCTCCAGGAAACGCTCGTCGTAGCGGCGTGCCCAGCGACGCACGATGCTCTGCACCTCTTGATATTTCTGCGCGAGGGATTCGAGCCCGAGACCCGACAGCGGCGGCGCCTCCGCGTTCACATGCAGCGCGGCGCCATCGATGGCGGTGCCGAGCAGCAAAGCATTCAGCTCGAGATCGTCCTTGACGTAGTGCTCCTGCTTGCCCTTCTTCACTTTGTAAAGCGGCGGCTGCGCGATGTAGATATGGCCGCGCTCGATGAGCACCGGCATTTGCCGGTAGAAGAATGTGAGCAGCAACGTGCGGATATGACTTCCGTCAACATCAGCATCTGTATTGTGCACTGCAACACCGCCCATGCCAGCGATAAAATTCTCATCGCCTTCGACCGAGAAGTCATAGACGTAGCCGTTGCTTGCCGATACTTCGTCGATCGCCACGACCGGGAGTGACATGAGGTCACCACCGATGATGTGGAAATCTCGGTTCACCGATCCGCGCGGGGACTCGAGCAACTTCTGTAGATTCGCGGCGCCCGAGTGATCCTGCCAAACGGCTTCGATTTTGCGCAGATCGTCTTTGGCGCAGACGCTGATAGTCCAGTGGCGGTGCTTCGTCTCACAGGGAGCGCCGTTGACCTCGCGAACCACACCATCCGGCTCCCGCTCGGAGGTCGAAGGAACCACGCCCAGGGAACTCAAGCAATAGACAATCCCGCTCGCGATGTCGTACGAGGACGTAGAGAAGGCGATACGGCCGCGTCCGACCGTGCCGTCGCCGAGGAAGTAGCCTCGCAGAAACGCAAGCCGCATGGGCTCGGTGACGTTAAAAACGATATCGGGAATTCGCTTGGTGAGCGAATCCACATTGGCGAAGCCGAACACATGCTGCCACGCAAGCGCCGCAACTCGGTTTACGAGCTTGAGCTCAGAGCAACGATCGGGCGAGGAGTAGTTGACGGCTGAGAGTCCGAATAGCCGAGCGATTCTCTCAGCCATTTCTCCGACAAAACGCGAGTTGCCCTTGCCGATGGATAAACGAATTCCGCCGCGGTCGGAGCAGGAACCCTCCGCCAGGTAAAAGCCCAAAAGCACCATGAGATCTTCGTTGACGGGGACGAATCGCGGAATCCCATTCCGGCGATAATGCTCCGGCGTCATCTGTAGATCTTCTCGATCTGCGAACCAATCCAGGTCATCGAGTTCGAGAGCCGATAAGCGAACGTAGTCGCGGACCGCGTTGCTTCCAGAGCCCTTATATTGTTCTTCCCATATCCGCTCCAGCCGGCTCGGACCGATATTTGCCCTCGGCAACGTCGCAGATGGATCCGCGCCGATCGCACGCATGTAGGCTTCGAAATGGGTCAGCGTCGGGCGGAGCGTTCCTTTCTCCCAACCGTAGAACGTGATCGGCTGTCTGATGCCCACGGTCTCGCACAAAACGCGATTGGAAATGCCGCTCACGCGGCGCTGCTGCGCCAGCTCGTGGCGAACCTCGCTCGGGATATCGACGCGCGGCGACGTTAACTGCGCGTGACCGGCGTGCCGCTCCATCACGCGCGCTTTGAACCAGGCCTCAACGGCAGGACCGCGCACCCAGATCTGCTTCGCGGCTTCGGGCGCGGCGTGCAGAGCTCGCATCAAATCGATTCTGTCGGGCGCGTCGGATGGCAAGCGGATCCGCGCCGGGGCCACCAAACGATCGCCAACTTTCAATTCGTCGCCGCGCTTCAGCTTCACACCGTCATTCTCGGAAACGAAGACGCTGTGACTCGAGGTCACTCGAACGGAGCGACCATAGGCGGTACGCACTTTGAAAAGCTTCTCGTCGAGCGGATGGCGGATGACGCTCTTGATCGGGCGAAAACGCACAGCGTGATTATTGAGCCCGAAACAGAGAACCTCGCCGAGAGGGGCGCCGGTCAGCTTATCGACCCCGCCGCTGGCAGGCTGTGACCCGAGGGCCTTGTCGATGAAATTACCGATGCGCACCATGCGAACGCCGCGCTGCTGGTCGCGCACGAACACATGATCATCGCCGTCCACGCTCATGATGATGATGCGGTGATAACGCAATTTATCGACGTTGAAGTCGTCTCGCCCGATGCCGCATCCGAGTGCCGTGATCAGGGTGCCCACTTCGACCGAAGCGAGCATCTTGTCGAAGCGCGCTTTCTCGACGTTCAGGATCTTTCCCTTGAGCGGCAGGATTGCCTGGGTGCGCCGGTCTCGACCCTGCTTCGCGGATCCGCCGGCCGAGTCACCCTCGACCAGAAACATTTCGGACAGCGCAGGATCTTTTTCCTGACAGTCGGCGAGCTTGCCCGGCAGACCCGCGATGTCGAGCGCGCCTTTGCGGCGAGTCATCTCGCGCGCTTTGCGCGCGGCCTCGCGCGCATACGCAGCCTCGAGAATTTTGTTGACGATTGCGCGCGCTTCTTGCGGATGCTCGAGCAAAAATTCCTCGAGGCGCTGCGCGACCGCCGATTCGACCACGCCCTTCACCTCGGAGGAGACGAGCTTGTCTTTCGTCTGCGAGGAGAACTTCGGATCGGGAAGCTTCACCGACAAAATCGCCGTGAGTCCCTCGCGCGCGTCATCGCCGGTGGTGAGGATTTTTTCTTTTTTGTTCGCGAGCTCTTTCTCGATGTATTTGTTGAGCGTGCGAGTGAGTGCCGCGCGATAGCCGGCCAAGTGCGTGCCGCCATCCTTCTGCGGAATGTTGTTCGTGTAGCAATACATGCTTTCTTGGTACGAGTCGTTCCATTGCATGGCGACTTCGACCTGCGTATTGCCGTCGCGAGTTTGAAACCACAACACCGACGGATGCACCGCAGTCTTGCTGCGATTCAAATAGGTCACGAAGGCAGAGAGTCCGCCCTCGTGCTGGAATACTTCGGATTTCTCGTCGCGCTCATCGATGAGCTCGATGCGCACGCCGGAATTCAAGAACGACAATTCGCGTAACCGCTTGGCGAGCGTGTCGTAGTTGAACGAGATGTTGGTGAAGATCTGTGCGCTCGGCCTGAACTTGAGCGTCGTGCCGCGCTCGGTCGTGTCGCCGACGACGGCGAGCGGCGCCACGGGCTCACCGAGCCGATACTCCTGACGATGCAATTTGCCGTCGCGGCGGATGTTGAGCTCGAGAAAATCGGACAAGCGCGTTCACGACGGACACGCCGACCCCGTGCAGCCCGCCGGAAACCTTGTAGGAGCTGTCGTCGAACTTTCCGCCCGAATGCAGCACGGTCATGATGACTTCGGCTGCGGAGACGCCCTCTTCGCGGTGAATGTCGACCGGAATGCCGCGGCCGTTGTCCGACACCGTGACCGACTCGTCGGCATGAATAGTGACCACCACGCGGTCACAATGGCCTGCCAAGTGCCTCGTCGATGGCGTTGTCGACCACCTCGAAAACCATGTGATGCAGGCCGCTGCCGTCATCGGTGTCGCCGATGTACATTCCGGGACGTTTTCGGACCGCGTCGAGGCCCTTTAAGACTTTGATTTTACTGGAATCGTAGGCGTCGTTTCGGGCGCATCGTCGGGTCCTGATTTTCCATGCCGCATTGTAGCAGTTTTGGACGTCGATAACGAGTCAAATGAGGTAATTAAATGCTATCAAGATCAATGTGTTATCGCTCAGCGATCGACGCCACGCGCGGACGATGGAAGCCGAGCACTCTTGGACGAATGAAATCGCACCCGGCCCGCATCCGGCACCCCGTGTTGGATGCGCTCGAGAGACCCCGGGCAAATGTCGAATCGTGTGAGAGTCCGGCGAAGCCCTGACGGGGCGCTCCTCCGTCCGCCTCCGAGGCGCTTATGCCGCGCTACAGGTCATCCTGCATCCGGCGACCGCCGCTTCATTCGCACGCGACTGGCGCAGATCAGCTGACGTTTTAATTGGCACGCGCTGGACTGTACCGGGCGCTCCGGCGGCCCACCCCGAGAAATCCTCACGCCATCTGATGCGCCGAAGGGAGCCTTCGGGCCGAATTCTTATGACGCGGCCGAAGCAGATGTTCCACGTGGAACATCCTCAGATGGCCCGCACGTCCCCCGCCACGACCTCAAATCGCCGTCCCGGCGCCCCGAACACCCCAAGCTCGGCGCTCGTCGCCTGCAACGTCGTCACCACCAGCTGCAGTGGCTGCGAACGGACCTCGTCCAGGAGTGCCGTCAAATGCTCACTGTCGAGCTCGGCGGCGGGATCATCCAGGAGCAGCGTCGGCTGGGCGCGTGAATTCGTCGGGAACAGCTTGATCTGCGAGAGCAACAGAACCGCCGCCAGCAGCTTCTGCTGACCCCTCGAGACTCGATCGCGAACGGTGGCGCCCTGCAGCCGAATGGCCAGATCGGCGCGATGCGGACCTACTTGGGTGGCCCCCAGGTCCTGGTCCTTCGTAAAGCTGCCCTCGAGCGCCTCGCGCAGATCGGTCGCCGGCGGCCCATCCCGGCCGATAGGCCAAGTACAGCTCGAGATCCAGAAGCCGGGCGGCCACGCGCGGCGGCAACCGGCGCCAGCTGCTCGACGTATCGGGGACGCGCCTCCGTGATCAACCCGCCGTAGCGTACGAGCTCAGCATCCCACGCCGTGACCGCGGGGCGACCCTGTCGGGCCTTCAAGCGCCGCGTTCCGTTGGCGCAGCGCTTGCTGATAGCGCTGCCAGTGCTCCACGAACGAGTGTTCCACGTGGAACACTCCCCAGTCGAGAAAGCGACGCCGGCGATTGGGCCCCTCCTCGATCAATCGATGGATCTCGGGATCGATGATTTGCACCGGCAGCACCCAGGCGAGCTCCGCGAGGGACGCGACGCGCTCGCCGCCGACCCGGGCGCGCAGGCCGTCCGGCGACCCCTCGATGCCGAGGGTCACGCGGCGCTCCGGGAGTTCCGCCTCGCCCACCACCATCATTCGCTCGGCACCCGATCGGATCAGCTGCTCCAGGCGGCGGGTTCGAAAGGAACGTCCGCGGCCGAGCACGTAGACCGCCTCGAGCAAGCTGGTCTTGCCCGAGGCGTTCGGTCCGCTGATGAGCGTAAAGCGGGGATCGAGCTCGAGATCGGCGTGGTGCAAGCAGCGGAAATCCGTCACTTGCACCCGCCGCAGCGTCATCCGATCAGAGCCTCATGGGCATGACGACGTAGCGTGCGCTCGCGTTGCCCGGGGAGCGAATGAGACAGCTGCTGTTGCTGTCCGTGAGGCCGAGCTCGACTTCCTGTCCATCGATGGCGGCGAGCGCATCGAGCAGGTAATTGACGTTGAATCCGACCTCGAGTTCATCGCCCGTAGTAGCTGACCTCGATCTCTTCCTCGGCCTCTTCCTGTTCCGGGTTATGGGCCTGGACGGTGATGGCGTTGTTTTTCACGTTGATCCGGATGCCGCGATACTTCTCGTTCGACAGGATGGCCGTGCGCTGCAGCGCCTGGCGCAAAACATCCCGATCGGCGCGGATGGCAGCGCTCGGTGCGGCCGGGATGACCCGAGAATACTCGGGGAATCTGCCGTCAATGAGCTTCGAAGTGAATCGAACGTCGCCGATCTGCGCACGAACGTGATTGGTGCCGATCGCCACCGCCGCCGTGCCTTCCGTCGGTCAGCACCCGCTGCAGCTCGAGCACGCCCTTGCGCGGCACGATCACCTGTTGCGAGGTCTTCGCCTTGGTCTCGAGCGCGGCTTCGCACAGCGCCAGCCGATGGCCGTCGGTCGCCACGGCACGCAAGCATCGCGCCGTCGATCTCGAGCAGCATGCCGTTCAAGTAATAGCGCACGTCCTGCTGCGCCATCGAGAAATGCGTCTTCTCGAGCAACCGCGCCGAGCTCCTTGCGCGGAATCTGCACGGTCTGCTGCGCGTTGATGTCGTCGATCACCGGAAATTCCGCCGCCGGCAGGGTCGACAGGGTGAACCGGCTGCGAGCCGCGCTTGATCACGACTTTCTCGCCCTCGGTGGACATGGAATACGCTCGATTTCTCGGGCAACGCGCGCAGGATGTCGAGAAACTTGCGCCCGGGTACGGTGATGTCGCCCGGGCTGCTGAACGCTGACTTCGGTCGCCGCGACCAGCTCGACCTCGAGATCCGTCGCCGTGATCGACAAGCTTCCCTCCGCTACTCCGAGGAGGACGTTCGCGAGCACCGGCATGGTCTGACGACGCTCCACGACGCCGATGACCGCCTGCAAAGGCGCCAAGCAATTTCTCCCGTTCAGCCGTCAATTTCATGCGATCACCCATCCGATAATTCTTAATATCTAAATTCTTGATAGAGCATTATTACTGTAATTATGAAGCGATCGAATTTGCGTGGATAACCCAGAAATCAGCTTTTAAATCAATAATGTTCCGTGACCCCAAACCCCGTGTAGGAATCGTCCGACACCGGTTGTGATCCTGTGGCCGGATCTGGGGATATCTTTCGTGCACATCTCATCCACAGGATTAGCAGCTTACCCAGCCAGAGTTCTCAACAGGTTCAAATAGTCCTCGCCGATGCGCCGTTCCGACTCGCGCAACTCCTTCACGCGCCGGCAGGCATGCAACACGGTCGTATGATCGCGGCCGCCGAAAGCATCGCCGATTTCCGGCAAACTGTAATTGGTGAGTTCCTTCGCGAGCGCCATCGCCACCTGCCGCGGCCGCGCGATCGAACGGCTGCGGCGCTTCGAGAGCAAATCGGCGATGCGGATCTTGTAGTACTCGGCGACCGTCTTCTGGATATTCTCCACGGTGACGAGCTTCTCTTGAAGCGCGAGCAAGATCGCGCAGCGCCTCTTTCGCGAATTCGAGCGTGATCGGGCGGCCGGTGAAATGCGAGGTCGCGACCATGCGCTTCAAGCGCGCCCTCGAGCTCGCGCACGTTCGAGCGGATGCGCTTCGCGACGAAGAACGCGACTTCCTCGGGCAGGTCGACGTTCGCGATCGCCGCCTTGCTCATGAGGATCGCGACGCAGGTCTCGAGCTCGGGCGGCTCGATCGCCACGGTCAATCCCCAGCCGAAGCGCGATTTCAGCCGCTCCTCGAGCCCGTCCACTTCCTTCGGATAGCGGTCGCAAGTGAGGATCACTTGCTGCTGACTTTCCAGCAAGCGCGTTGAAGGTGTGAAAAAACTCTTCCTGCGATCGATCTTTGCCCGCAAAGAACTGGATGTCGTCGATCATCAGCGCATCGAGTGTTCGATACGCAGTCTTGAAGTCGTTGATGGTGTTGTGCTGAAGCGCCTTCACCATGTCGCTGACGAAGCGCTCGCTGTGCACGTAGGCGATGCGCGCATCGGCATTGCGCTCCTTGATCTTGTTCGCGACCGCGTGCATCAGGTGCGTCTTGCCGAGACCGACGCCGCCGTAAATGAACAGCGGGTTATAGGCCTTGCCGGGATTGCCGGCGACCTGGATCGCGGCGGCCTTCGCGAGCTGGTTGCTCTTGCCCTCGACGAAGCTGTCGAACGTGAATTCCGGGGCGATGCGGCCGCCGATCACCGTGGGAGCGCCGCGCCGCGGCTTGCTCGGCTGCGAGCCTAAGCCGCCGCCGTTTTCATGCGGCGCTCGGTGCGTTCGCCGCCTCGGGCAGGGCGCCTGCGCGGGTGCCCACATCGAGCACCACGTCGCGGGCGTCGCCCCGCTGGCGAATTCGCGGATCAACTCCTTGATTCGCTGGAGCGAGTTGTCCCCCAGCCACTCGACGACATAACGGTTCGGAGCCAGCAGCCGGATCTCGCCGTCCCGCTCGACCACCTGCAGCGGCCGTACCCAAGTGTTGAACTGCTGCATGGGCAGTTCACTCTCGAGCACGCGCAGACAGCGGTTCCACAGCGTCTCCGGCAAGAGCGCTCTCCTATGGCGGCAATGGGACAATCGACGAAAGGGGAGCGGAGTCTAGCTCCAACCGGGCAGTGCGTCTATTGACACTTCCATGCTCGGTCAGTACCCTTGCCGCCTCTCGCAAATCGCCCAGTTCGTTGATTTGCCCCATTGTTTTTCCTGAAAGTGCCTCATGAAACGTACCTTCAATCCGAGTAATTTGCATCGTGCCCGTACGCACGGATTTCGCGCGCGAATGGCGACCAAGAGCGGTCGTCACGCTGCTTGCTCGGCGCCGCGCGAAGGGCCGCAAGCGCCTCTGTCCTTGACCGCCTTTTTTATTTGAAGGCAATGGGTCGACGACGCGTTCAACCAAATTGACGTTCGAGCCGCGCAAGCGCTTGCACCAGCCGGCCGAATTTCGCGCGGTACGGCATGAAGGGCAAACGAGTGGCGGACGCGTACTTCAGCTTGTCCGTGTTGGCCAATCAGCACGCGCATGCGCGCTTGGGACTCGCGATCGCAACGCGCACGTGCGGGACGGCGGTCGTGCGCAATTACTTGAAGCGTCTGACGCGAGAATCGTTTCGCCACCATCAGCATTCGCTGCCGAGCGTCGACGTGATGGTGGCGGCGCGCGATGCGGCGAAGCTGGCTCCGGCGAGCGCGCTGCGCGCGAGCCTCGAGAAGCATTGGAAGAGCATTACACGGCAATGGTAACGGTATGCGCCGAGTGTTGATGATCCTCATCCGCGTATATCAGTGGACCTTGAGCCCGATGCTGGGCGCGCGCTGCCGTTTTTACCCAAGCTGTTCCTGCTATGCCCACGAGGCTCTCGAGCGCCACGGCGCGCTAGTAGGCACGTGGCTCGCCGCGAAGCGACTTGCGCGCTGCCATCCTCTCTGCGCGGGCGGCTACGATCCCGTGCCGGATCAGCGGACGGGATTACGCAATGCCTAATATCCGCTTCACGCTGTGGCTCGTGCTCGGGGCCGTCCTCTACTACAACTACTTGGCCTGGCAACAGGATTACCGGCCGCTGCCGCAGCTTACGAGCGCCGCCGCGGCCGGCACTCGCGGCTCGCTCGGCAATTCCGTACCAACCCCCGAAGGGGCTGCGGCGAGCGCGGCCACGGCGCCCTCCGGAGCGGCTGCGCCGCCGGCCGCATCCCGCCACGCCGCCCGGTGCGCTCGGGACGGCGCCCGAATCCGCCGCCGCCAAAGTGCACGTGGTCACCGACGTGCTGGATCTCGACATCAGCTTGCGCGGCGGGCAGATCGACCGGGCGGACCTCTCGCAGTATCCGCTGCACAAGGACACTCCCAATGTCCCCGTGCGTCTCGAGAACGACGACCCGGCCTCTTTGTACGTCGTGCAGACCGGACTCACGGGGGCCAACGATGAGGCCGCTCCGTCGCACCTTGCGACGTTCACCGCGGCGGAGACGAGCTACCGGCTTGCCGACGGGGCGGCGGAACTGCGCGTCCCGCTCACTTGGACGGACGGCCACGGCCTGACGGTGACGAAGACCTTCGTCTTCAAGCGCGGGCTCTACAACATCGATTTGCTCTACGACGCGCGCAACGAATCGGAGACGCCGCGCTCGCTCGCCTCCTACGCCCAGATTTTGCGTCATTGGGAGCATGCGTCGCGCTCCTACTTCGACGTCGAGACCTATTCGTTCAAGGGCCCCGAGGTGTTCGACGGCACCAAGTCCCACCACCTCAATGTCGAGAGCGACTCGGAAAGCAAGTTCAGCGAGACCGTCACGAACGGCTGGCTCGCGTCCTTGCAGCACCATTTCGTCTCCGCGATCGTGCCGCCCGAGAACCAGCCGTATCGCTACCGGCTGCAGGTCGAGGATCACCAGTATCTGCTGAGCGCGACCGGGCCTTTCAAGCAGATCGCCGCGGGCGGTACCGCGCAATTCAGCGAGAAGGTGTTCATCGGGCCGAAGCTCCAATCGCAGCTCGCCGCCACCGGTCCCCGCCTCGATCTCGCCGCCGACTACGGCCCGCTGCTCACCGTAATTTCGCACCCGCTGTTCGTTGCGCTCAACTGGGTGCACGGCGTCACCGGCAACTGGGGCTGGGCGATCATCCTGGTCACGGTGCTGATCAAACTGATCTTCTATCCCTTGAGCCAGGCGAGCGGACGTTCGATGGCGAAGATGCGCGCCGTCGCGCCGCGCATGAAGCAGATTCAGGACACCTTCAAGGACGATCGCGAAAAACTCGGCCGCGCCATGATGGATTTGTACAAGCGCGAGAAAATCAATCCGCTGGCGGGCTGTCTGCCGATGGTGGTGCAGATCCCGGTGTTCATCTCGTTCTACTGGGTGCTGGTCGAGAGCGTCGAGATGCGGCAGGCGCCGTTCATGATGTGGATCAACGATCTGTCCTCGCACGATCGTTTCTTCGTGCTGCCTTTGCTGATGGGCGCCGCGATGTTTGCGCAGTTCAAGTTGAATCCCGCGCCGCCGGATCCGATGCAGGCCAAGATCATGCAGTTCATGCCGCTGGTGATGACCGGCATGATGGCGTGGTTTCCGTCCGGCCTCGTGCTCTACTGGCTCACCAACACGGTGCTGTCGATTTTGCAGCAGTGGCGCATCAACCAGGTGATTCAAGCGGCGCCGAAGCCCAGTTCTTGAAGGCGCCGCGCGTCGTGCGCCCTGCGCCGGCGGCGAGTCTCGTACACTAACGGCGTGAAGCCCCTCGATACCATTGCCGCGATCGCAAGCGCTCCCGGCCGCGGTGCCGTCGGCGTGCTGCGGCTCTCCGGACCCGACGTGCCGCGCATCGCACGCGCGGTGCTCGGTGCATTGCCGCGAGCGCGGCACGCTCATCTTTCGCGCTTTCGCGATGCCGAGGGCGCGAGCATCGACGCGGGGCTCGCGCTCTACTTTCCGGCCCCGGCTTCCTTCACCGGCGAGGACGTCCTCGAGCTGCAGTGCCACGGCGGCGTGTTGGTCATGGATCTGCTGCTGCGCCGGCTGCTCGAGCTCGGCGCGCGCATGGCGCGGGCAGGGGAGTTCAGCGAGCGCGCCTTTCTGAACGGCAAGATGGATATCGCGCAGGCCGAGGCGGTCGCCGACTTGATCGAGGCGGGCACGGAAGCCGCCGCGCGCGCTGCCGTGCGGTCGATGCAGGGCGAGTTCTCATCGCGGATCACCGCACTCGGGGCATTGATCACGGATCTGCGGGTTCACGTCGAGGCGGCGATCGATTTTCCGGACGAGGACATCGATTTCCTCGCGGCCCCCGCCATCACCTCGCGCCTCGCGCAGGTGCTCGCGGCGTTCGACTCGATCCAGGCGGCGGCGCGTCAGGGCGCGCTGCTTCGAGAGGGCCTCACCGTCGTGATCGCGGGCAAACCGAACGCCGGCAAGTCGAGCCTGCTCAATGCGCTTGCGGGCGAGGAGGTCGCCATCGTCACGCCCGCACCGGGCACGACCCGCGACGTGCTGCGCCAGCAGCTGCATCTGGACGGACTGCCGCTCAACCTGGTCGATACCGCGGGGTTGCGCAGCGCCGGCGATGCGGCGGAAGTGGAGGGCATTCGCCGCGCACACGCCGAGATGCGGCGCGCGGACCGGATCTGCTACGTCGTCGATGGCGAGCGATCCCGGCGCGGGCGATGCGCCGGCGGCTCAAGATCTGCCGGACGGCGTACCCGTGACCGTGATTCACAACAAAATCGATCTGACCGGCGCCGCGCCCCGCGCCGACGAGCAAGCCCATCCGCCGCGGATTTATCTCAGCGCACGGAGCGGTGCGGGCGTGGATTTACTGCGGGCGCATCTTAAGTCCCGCGCCGGTTATCTGGGCGCCGAAAACGGCGTGTTCGCGGCGAGGCGGCGCCACCTCGACGCCTTGCAGCGGGCGCGGACGCTGATCGACAGCGCAGCCCGGGCGAGCGGAGAATCACGGGGCCTCGAATTGTTTGCCGAGGACCTGCGGCTCGCTCAAGCGGCGCTTGGGGAAATTACGGGTGAAGTGACCAGCGAGGACTTGCTCGGCGCAATCTTCGCTGGCTTCTGCATCGGCAAATGAGATTCGCGGCACGCGAGCGGCTAGCGGCGTTTCTCGCTGGCCTCATCGAAAAATGGCATGGGGCCTGGGTCGATCGAACCCAAGCAGTAAGCGGCTAAACGCCCTGTTCGCGGTGGTCGAGATCGCTTGCGCTGGCCGCTTCGGCCTCGATGGCCCGTGCAAGGCGAGCCGATACGCCGAGCGCCATCAGGACCGCGACGGTGCCGATCAGCGTCTTGATCGGGTGATGCCAGAAGAGCCAGATCATGGTGACGCCGGACAAGGTCAATACCGCCAATAAGATGGCGTAATTCGCCCGCGCAATTGCCGAGTTTTTCATGCCAGCCTTTCCCCGAATGCCCTTTCGGTTAACCCCGATAGCGTTATACCCGCTCTTAACAAAAACTCCTATAAGCAAAAACACGATTTAAGACCCAATTGGCATCCCCAAACGGCCTTGTCGGCAATAGGCGACAGGGGGGATTCTCAGCCGAGCATGGTCTCGCGGCGCCAATGCCTGGCGGTTGCGGCAATCAGCACGGCCGCGAGGCCGAGCGCCGAGACCGCCGACACCGCGAGGTCGAGGGTCGCGATCGGCTCGTCCTTGAGCACGCTGGTCATCAGCAAGTGCTGGCTCAGCGAGGGGACGAGCATCAGCGCGCTGTGCGTCTTCAAGGAATAAATGCTCGCGAAGGCGATGGGCAAGGTCGGCACCAGCAGCACGCTGGTCAAGTAGGTCTGCGCTTCCCGGTAGCTGCGCGTGAAGGATGCGACCAGCATCATCAAGGCGGCGCCGAGCGGCACGAAGGGCAGGCAGATGGCGAAGAACTCGAGCGCGGTGAGGACGCCGACGTTCGCGCTCATGCCCAGGCGCTCGAGCGGCACGAACTGGAATACGACCACGAACGCGGCCAGATTGATCGCGAGCGACAGGCACATGTAGGCGCAGGTGGCGAGGATCTTGCCGCCGACCAGCGCACTGCGCGCCACCGGCAGGCTGAGCAGCGCCTCGAGCGAGCCGCGCTCGCGCTCGCCGGCGGTCGAGTCGATGGCGAGATACAGCCCGCCCATCAGCACCGAGAACAGCACGAAGTACGTCATGAACCCGAGCACCACCACGGCGCGGCCGGTCGGCGTCGTGACGTCGATCTCGTTGACCGCGATGGGCACGGCGAGCAGCGGGCTCACGCCGCGGATCTGCGACCGCAGCTGCGCGATGCCGCTGCCATAGGCGCCGACGAGTGCCCGCAGGCGGTCCGCGCTCTTGCGGGTCTGCGAATCCGAGCTGTCCGCGACCACGAACACAGGCGCGGGCAGCGCCGCCGTGAAGCGCGGCGCAAAGTCGTCCGGCACGATCAGCACCACCGCCGCGGCGCCGCGCTTCACCGCACCGCGCGCATCGGCCTCGGACAGGCGCTGAACGTGAGCCGCACGCCTTGCGATGTGAGGAAGCGCACGAGATTGGGCGCGTGCTCGCCTCCCGACACGGTGACACGCAGCGGCTCGTCCGATTCGAGCACGCTCTGATTGAGCATTCTCGACACCATGGCGCCGAACAGAATCGGGCCGAACAACGGACCGAACAGCAACGCCGAGAACAGCGTGCGGCGATCGCGCAGGTTCTCCAGGAACTCCTTGCGAAACACCGTGAGCAGCGCGCGCATGCTAAAGCGCCCCGCCCGGAGCGTGGCCTTCGGCCTCGCCGAGCACCTTGAGGAACGCCTCCTCGAGCGAGGCCGCGCCGAGCCGCGAGCGCATCGCCTCGAGCGGTCCCTCCGCGAGCACGCGTCCTTGCCCGATGATGACCACCCGATCGCACAGCGCCGCGACCTCCTGCATGACGTGCGAGGAGAACAGGATGCAGCGTCCTTGCGATTTCAGATTCGCGCAAAATCTCGCGCAAGTTGCGAATCGCCATGACATCGAGACCGTTGGTCGGCTCATCCAGCACGAGGTTCGACGGATCGTGGATGAGCGCGCGCGCCACCGCGACCTTGATGCGCTGTCCCTGCGAGAACCCCTTGGCGCGGCGATCCATGAAGCCTTCCATGCCGAGCGCGCGGCCCAACTCCGCGGTGCGCGCCTGCATGAGCTCTTTGGGCAGGCCGTGCAGCGCGCCGAAATACTCGATGTTCTCGCGGGCCGTGAGATTGCCGTAGAGCCCGGGTGCATGCGGCAGAACGCCGAGACGGCCGCGCGCGGCGGAAGTCTCGCCGCGGATGTCGATGCCGTCGATGCGCGCGCTCCCGCCGTCGGGCGCGAGCACGCCATACAGCATGCGCAGGGTGGTCGACTTGCCGGCGCCGTTCGGCCCGAGGAGCCCGGTGATTTCGCCGTCGGCCGCGCGAAACGACACGTTGCGGACCGCTTCGATCGCACCGAATCGTTTGCAGAGCGCGGACGCCTCGATCATGGCGCGGGGCCCGTGGAAGCCGACGAAGAACGGCGCGGGACGATGCTCTTCGAGACACGCCGCATCGAGCGCCTTGCGGATCGCGCGCATCGAGAAAGGCGGCCACGAGCCGCGGCATGCAGCCCGTTGCCAGCTGCCCGTGGCCCTCGCCGGGCAGCACCAGCAGCCGATGTTGCGCGAGCCCGCGCGCGAGCCGCTCGGCATTCGCGGGCGGCGTCACCGGATCGGCCTCGCCCGACAGGAGCAAGGTCGGCACGTCGCTGTGCAACGGGGCGTGCAGATCCGCATCCACCGGACCCTTCGGCCAGAGCTTGCAGATCTCCGCGAGCGCATCGAGCTGCTCGGTGCCCAGATAGGTCGCATCGAGTTGCTGCCGATCGATGGCGCCGAAGAACGGCACATCCTCGCTGCAGACGACGCTGTTCTGCATGCCGCTCGCGAGTTGCCCCTGGATCTCGCGGGCCATCATCACGGTCTGCGCCGCGAGCGGCGCGAGGCGGCCCGAGGCGGCCTGGTGGATCAGTGTGGGCAGGAGTGATGCCTGGGTGGCGTTGTACGACAGCAAGCGCAATGCCGAGCCCAAGACGCTGCGATTGAACTCGAGCTCGAGGGGCTCGCCCGTGGAAGGGTCCGGCAGGGTCAAGGACGCCGAGCCCGCACCGAACTTCGCGCGCAAGGCGCCGAAGTCTCCGCGCAAGTCGGGATAGGCGGCGGCGCAATCCGGCGAGCCCCGGCACCGCCCGAGGATGAGATCGAGGGCGCGTTCGCCGTCGAGGGGCGTATCGGGACCGATCGCCTGCTCGGGATAGGTGACGCCGTCGAGGACCACGGCCTGCACCCGATCGGCGTGGTGCCGCAGGTACAGCTCCGCCATGCGCGTCCCATACGAGGCGCCGTAGAGATCGATTTGCGGGTAGCCGAGCGCCTCGCGCACCCGCTCGAGATCGAGCGCGGCCACACTCGAGGTGTAGTAGCGCACGCGCTCGCCGTAGCGCGCGAGGCAGGCGAGGGTCGCCTGCCGCAACACGGGCAGCTCATCGCGAGTCGCGCGCCAGTCCTCCGGATAGTCGCAGAAGAGAGGTTCCGACCTACCGGTGCCGCGCTGGTCGAGGAGCACGATGTCGTGATTGCGATTGACGCGCGCAAAGGCGCCGGCGTAGCTCACGTAAAGATCGCTTGCCGACTGGCCCGGGCCGCCCGCCAGCAGGAACAGCGGCGCGGCATGCGCACGGCGATTGAGCGCCGGCACCACCGCAACGTGCAATCCGATGCGGCGGCCGGCAGGCTCCGCCGGGTTCTCGGCCACTTGCAGCACACCGCAGCGGGCGGCCACCGAGGCGATCTTCAGGGGGTGCTCGAGACGGCAGTCCTCGAGCGCCAAGGTGCCGTTGCCGGCTGCCGCCGGCCGAAGCGGGCAGAACGCGCAAATCAGGAAAGCCGTCCAGACGAGCCGCCGCATTGCAGTAGTGTAGCGAGTCGCTATCCACGGCCGCCCGCGACTTGGTAGATTTGCGGCCCAGTTCGTCTTTAGGAATGCGAAAAACCGCCATGTCCCTGGTTCGAGAAGATGATCTCATCGCGAGCGTCGCCGACGCGCTTCAGTACATTTCCTATTACCACACGCCGGATTTCATCGCGGCGATGGGCCGTGCGTACGAGCTCGAGCAAAGCGCGCCGGCCCGCGACGCCATCGCACAGATTCTGACCAATTCGCGCCTCTGCGCCGAAGGTCACCGGCCGATCTGCCAGGACACCGGCATCGTCGTGGTGTTCGTCAAAGTGGGCATGGGGGTGCGCTGGGATGCCTCGCGCGATCTCGAGGCCATGATCAACGAGGGCGTGCGGCGCGCCTATCTCGATCCCGAGAACAAGTTGCGGGCCTCCATCGTCGCCGATCCCGCCGGCAAGCGCACCGGCACGCGCGACAACACGCCCGCGGTGATTCATACCGAGCTCGTGCCGGGCGAGACCGTCGAGATCACGGTGGCCGCGAAGGGCGGCGGCTCCGAGAACAAGTCGATGTTCGCGATGCTGAACCCGTCCGATTCCGTGGCCGACTGGGTGGTCGAGGTCGTTCCCGACATGGGCGCGGGCTGGTGTCCTCCCGGGATGCTCGGCGTCGGCATCGGCGGCAGCGCGGAGAAGGCGATGCTGCTCGCCAAGAAGTCGCTCATGGATCCCATCGACATGCCCGAGTTGCTCGCGCGCGGACCCGCGAACCGCCTCGAGGAGTTGCGCGTGGAGATCTACCGGCGCGTCAACGACCTCGGCATCGGCGCGCAAGGACTCGGCGGACTCACCACCGTGCTCGACGTGAAGGTGCTCGACTACCCGACGCACGCGGCCTCACTGCCGGTGGCCGTCATCCCGAACTGCGCGGCCACACGTCACGTGCATTTCACGCTGGATGGGACCGGGCCCGCCGTGCTCGTGCCGCCGGATCTGGCGCAATGGCCCAAGGTCACGTGGCAGCCCGATGCGGGCGCGCGGCGCGTGTCGCTCGACGGTTTGACCCGCGCCGAAATCGCCACGTGGAAGGCGGGCGAACGGTTGCTGTTGTCGGGCAAGCTCTTGACCGGCCGCGATGCCGCCCACAAGCGCATTTGCGCATTGCTCGACGCGGGAAAGCCGTTGCCCGACGGCCTCGATTTCCGCGATCGGGTGATCTATTACGTCGGACCGGTCGATCCGGTCGGTGCAGAGGTGGTGGGACCGGCGGGACCGACCACGGCCAATCGCATGGATCGCTTCACCGATACGATGCTCGGCAAGGCGGGCTTGCTCGCCATGGTGGGCAAGGCCGAGCGCGGACCTGCGACCATCGAATCCATTCGCCGCCACCGCTCGGCTTATCTGATCGCGGTGGGCGGCGCGGCGTTCCTGGTCTCGCAGGCGATCCGCGCAAGCCGCGTGGTCGGCTTTCCCGAACTCGGCATGGAAGCGGTGTACGAATTCGACGTGCGCGACATGCCGGTGACCGTGGCCGTGAGCTCCGAGGGCGAGTCGGTGCACGACACCGGGCCGCCGGCGTATCGCGGCAAGTTTGCGGGCATCCCGGTGACGGTTGCCGGCGGGCGATGACGCGCTAGTACTTGACGCTGCAGCCGTAAGGCCGCGTCACCGGATGCGCGACCGGCTGATTGTCGGCGACGGCCAGCATCGCTTCTTTCAAGTACGGCTCCGCTTTCGGAATGTCCGCCACCTCCGCCGTGGCGATGCTGTCGATGCCGCCCATGTAGCGCAGCTCGCCTTGGGCGTCGATCACGAACATATGCGGCGTGGTCTTCGCATGGTAGAGCCGACCGACGTTCCCGGACGGGTCGAGCAGCACGGCGGTGGGAACGGCGTGGCGGGTCCTGCTGAGTTGATCGGCGGCCGACCCGTCCACATAGCCTTGCTTGCCGGGCGCGGAGGAGATCACCGACAGCCAGACGACGCCCTTGTCGCGTGCGAGGGATTGCAGGCTCTGCATGTTGCCGCTCTCGTAGTGCTTGCGGGTGAAGGGGCAGTCCGCGTTGGTCCACTCGAGCACCACCACCTTGCCGCGGTAGTCGGCGAGATGGCGCATGTGGCCCTGGCTGTCGAGGGTGCTGAAATCGGGGGCCGGTTGACCCACCTGCCGGTTCATCGGCGGCGGGCGCGGCGGCTCCCGCGAGAAAAATCCCCAACAGCGAGAAGGCCGCGAGTCGTTCGACATGAAGGGAGCGCATGCGCCGATTAGTGCGTCCGGCAGCCTCGTTGGTTCCCTGCTTTCCTGAAACACGCAGGCCTTAAGGCCCCGCCCGCACGGCCCGAGCGCCGTCCTGGCGGTTTCCCGGTGCGAGGTTTAGAGTACGCGCCTCGTTAGCAGACGCCCGTGGCCCAGAAACCCCTTTGGATTCAGAGTGATGCGCTTTCAGACCGAGTTCGACGTGATCGTGATCGGCGGCGGCCATGCCGGCACCGAGGCCGCGCTTGCGGCCGCCCGCATGGGACGGCGCACGCTGCTCCTCACGCACAACATCGAGACCCTGGGCCAGATGAGCTGCAACCCGGCCATCGGCGGCATCGGCAAGGGCCACCTGGTCAAGGAAATCGACGCGCTCGGCGGCGCCATGGCGCTCGCGGCGGATGCCGCGGGCATCCAGTTTCGCACCCTGAACGCCAGCAAGGGACCGGCGGTGCGTGCGACGCGCGCGCAGGCCGACCGCCAGCTCTACAAGCGCGCGATCCGCCGCCGACTCGAGACGCAGCCGAACCTCTGGCTCTTCCAGCAGGAAGTCGCGGACCTGCGCGCTCGAGGGAGACCGCGTCGTCGGCTGCGTCACCTTGAGCGGCATCGAGTTTGCCGCGCGCAACGTGGTGCTCACCGTGGGCACGTTCCTCGGCGGCCGCATTCACGTCGGACTCGAGAGCCACGCCGGCGGCCGCGCCGGCGATCCGCCCTCGCTCGCGCTCGCCGCGCGGCTGCGCGAGCTGCCGCTCAAGGTCGGGCGGCTGAAGACCGGCACGCCGCCGCGCATCGACGGCCGCAGCATCGACTACGCGGGGCTGCGCGAGCAGCACAGCGACGATCCGCGGCCGGTATTCTCCTACCTCGGCACGCGCGCGCAGCATCCGCGGCAGATCCCCTGCCACATCACGGCGACCAACGAGCGCACCCACGACATCATCCGCGGCGCGAGTGCGCGCTCGCCGATGTTCACCGGGCTCATCGAGGGCGTGGGACCGCGCTATTGTCCCTCGGTCGAAGACAAGGTGGCGCGCTTCGCGGACCGGACCGCGCATCAGATCTTCATCGAGCCCGAAGGCCTCGACACGCACGAGGTGTATCCGAACGGCATCTCGACCAGCCTGCCGTTCGACGTGCAGATCGACTTCGTGCGCACCATTCGCGGCTTCGAGCACGCCCACATCACGCGCCCCGGCTACGCCATCGAATACGACTTCTTCGATCCGCGCGGGCCTCAAGGCGAGCCTCGAGAGCAAGTTCATCGGCGGCTTGTTTTTCGCCGGCCAGATCAACGGCACCACCGGCTACGAAGAGGCGGCGGCGCAGGGTCTGTTGGCGGGCATCAATGCCGCGCTCGCAAGCGCCGAGCGGGAGCCGTGGTGTCCCAAGCGGAGCGACGCCTACCTCGGCGTGCTGGTCGATGATCTGGTCACGCGCGGCGCGCCCGAGCCCTACCGCATGTTCACCAGCCGCGCCGAGTATCGCCTCTCGCTGCGCGAGGACAATGCGGATCTGCGTCTGACGACGCTCGGCCGCGAGCTGGGGCTCATCGACGAGGAGCGCTGGGACTTCTTCGCGCGCAAGCGCGATGCCGTGTCGCGGCGAAGCTCGCGCGCCTGTCGACGGCGCTGGTGCGCCCCGGGGACGTGGATGCCGCGCTGCTTGCGAAGCTCGGGCAACCGCTGTCGCGCGAGTCGCATGCGCTTCGAGCTCCTGCGCCGGCCCGAACTCGCCTACGACGATCTCGAGGGCGCCGCGCCTTCCGGTGCGGCCGCCGCCGACTGGCTGGGCGAGGAGCGCCTGGCCGAGCAAGTGAAGCTGCAAGTCGACGTGCAGGCCAAGTACTCCGGGTACCTCAAGCGCCAGACCGAGGAGATCGACCGCCAGCAGCGCCACGAGGATCTGGCCTTGCCGGCGGACATCGACTACGGGGCGGTGAGCGGCTTGTCGAACGAAGCGCGCCAGTGCTTGCAGGCGGTGCGGCCGCAAACGCTCGGACAGGCGGCGCGCATTCCCGGCCTCACGCCCGCCGCCGTATCGCTGCTGCTGGTGCATCTCAAGAAGCGCGATCGCGCCGCCTGAGGGCACCGGCCCGCGGCCCGAGTGGCATTTTCGCCTCTCAATCTTTAACATCAGCGCTCCCAAGGGAGCCCTCCCGCTCGGAGAATTGAATGTTTCGTCGATCGAATGTTCTCGCATGGGTTGCAGCTGCAACGGCCTTGGGCTTGAGCGTCGCGCAAACGGCGCATGCCGCCGGCGACCCCGTCGCCGGACAGAAGAAGTTCTACACCTGCTACGGCTGCCACGGGGTGGAAACTACAAGAACGCGTATCCCGACTACAGCGTGCCCGAGCTGCGTCATCAGAACGCGGCGTATCATCATCTCCGCGCTCCATGAATACAAGTCCGGGCAACGGCCGCATCCGACCATGCACGCGCAGGCTTCCTCGCTCTCCGATCAAGACATCGAGGACATCGCCGCCTACCTGCAGGGTCCCGAGCCGGTGAAGCCGCCCGCACCGACCGGCACGCCGCCGCAGCAGGCCACCGCGTGCGTCGCCTGCCACGGCGTCAACGGACTCGGCGTCGCATGCACCGCTCGATCCGAAGCCGCCGATACTCGCCGGACAGCACGCCGACTACCTCGTCGAAGCGCTCAAGTCTTATCGCAACAAGCGCCGCAAGAACGTGGTCATGAACGGCATGGCGCAGCTCCTCGCCACGGAAGAGGACATCCGGATCGTCGCAGAATACTTCGCGCACCAGCCCTCGCCTCTCAAGACGGCGACGACGGAAAGCAAGTAGCGGCCGCGGCGCCGGGCTAGCGCACCGAGCTCAAGAACTCGGCGAAGGCGCGGTAGTACGCCGCGCGGTTCTGCCAGCGCGCGAAGCTGCCGCTTTCATCCGTCGCCTTGAGATACCAGACGGTCTGATTGCGCGCGCGCAGCCGGTAAACGAACTGATCCGTCTGCGCGGCCGGCACGCCGCGGTCGTTCTTGCCTTGCACGATCAGCGTCGGACGCGTGATGCGCTCCGCATTGATCAAGGGCGAGATACGCCGTAAGAACAACCGGCCGTCCGCATCGCGCTCATCGCCGTATTCCTCGCGCACCGCGCCGCGCGTCTCGGGCGCCGTGCCGCCGACGAATCCGATGAAGTCCGTGATGGGCGCCACGGCGACCGCGCCGCGCAGCCGCTCGCCGTAGTTCACCAGGGCGGCGAGCGCCATGTAGCCGCCGTAGCCGGTACCGGACACGATCACGTGGGTCTTGTCGAAGCGGTTGTCGAGCGCGAGCCAGACGAGCAACGCACCCACGTCCTTGATCGCATCCTCGCGCTGCTCGCCGCGCGCGAGCGCGCCGAAGCTCTTGCCGTAGCCGGAGGAGCCGCGCACGTTCGGCGCCAGCACGGCAAAGCCGAGCTCGTTGACCACGTATTGGATCCAGGGGTCGAACGTCGGCCGGAAGCGCGCGTCCGGCCCGTCGTGCAGCACGATGAGCACGGGATGCGGTCCCGGGCTCGCCGGCTCATAGATATAAAGAGGCAGCTCGCGAGATTTACCGTCCAGCCGGTCGAAGGTCGGGAACTGCGTGAGGCGCGGCACCACGAATTTGGTGCGGTCGAGCGGCCCTGCCCCGCTCGCGGTCCAAGCCTCGATGCCGGTTCGCGGCGACGTCGAGCACGTACGCGTCGCGCGGCTGGTACGCCGTGGCCAGGCCGAAGAGCAGACGCTTGCCGTCGGGATCGAAGCTCAAGGCGTCCACCACGCCGGGCGCCGGCAATTGCGGCGAGACGAGATCCTGGCGGGCTCGCAGATCGATGAGACTCAGCTTGTCCGCACCGCCCTCGTCCATGACGTACGCCAGGTAGTGGCCGTCTCTGGAGAGCGCGAATTGCTCGACGTCGAGGTCGGCGCGGCTGGAGAGGTCGTTCTTCTCGGCGGTGAACAGGTTCACGTAACGCAGGCGCGCGCGCTCGCCGTCGCGATTCGAGATGAAGTACACGCCGGTGCCGTCGCGCGAGAACTTCGCGTTCGCAATGACACCCTTCGCGGCGGAGGGCTCGACCTCGCGTTTCTGTCCCGAGCCGAGATCGAGGACATAGAGAGAATCCTCGTACGCCGACACGCGCCGGCGCAACAGCAGCTTGCGGTCGTCCGGCGACCAATCGAGCGGCTCCGCGCATTCATTGCCCGCCGCCAGGCGCGGCAGCGCGCCGCTGTCGGGATCGAGGATGTCGATGTCGCAGTAGCCGGTGTCGCGCGTAATCAGGGAAAACGCGATCTCGTGGCCCGAGGAGGACCAGAGCGCTGCGCCGGTGATCGACTTGCCGTCGGTGATCCGGCGTGCCGTCGGCTCACCGACACGCTGGTAGTAGAGCTGCGGATTCCCGTCGCCGCCCGCGTCGGCGGCGTAGAAGAAGGCGTTCCGGCCCGGATCGGGCGAGAACGCTCCGTGCAGAACCGGCTCGCGTACGAACGTGATCTGCCGGAGTGCACCTTGCGGTTGATCGATGAGGTGCAGCTCGTCGACGTCGCCGAAGCGGCTGGCGATGAGCACCTGTCCCTTGGCGGTGAATCCCTGCGGACGTACGCCGTGCGCGCTCAAGTAGGCATCGAGCTTGGCCGTCTGATCGGCGGAGAGTGCCGAGGGCTCCGGGAGTCCGTCCAGAATGAGGTTGCCGCGCACGACCAAGGGCGCGGACCACGCGAGCCCGGTCGCCAGCAAGGGCGCCGCCAGCAGCGCTCTGAGAAAACTCCGACTCATTGTTCCTATGTTCCACAACGGCGAGGATAATGGCCGGCGAGGATAATGGATAAGATGGCCGGCTTCGAGCACTTACTGGATTCATTTGACGTGGGCGACACGCTCGACGAGATCGCGAGCGCCGATCCCCCGGCCTATCTGCGTCGGTGTTTCGCGGAAGGATGCTCCGCGCCGAGCTTGTCGTGGACGCGAGTCCAGCAGCTCGCGCTCTGTGCCATGGTGCTCGATGCCATCGTCAATCACCGCGATTACGCCGGGCTCGAGCCCGAGCTGATCGCCGACTGGAGACTGCACTACGCGCCCGCCTGCGGGCAGATGCAGACCCTTGCGGTGCTCGCCTTGCGCCGCGCGCAGGAGACCTCGAAGCCGCGCGATGCGGACGCGGCGGCGGCGTTGTCCGAGCTCACGCAGCGCCTGGCCCCGGCGTAAATGAAGCAGATCCCGCAACGGCTGGGGGACGGCGTGTTCGCGGTCGATACCGAGCACGTCCGCCCGCAGGCCGATGCGAGCTATCTGATCGTCGACGGCGGCCACGCCGCCTTCGTGGACACGGGGACCCGCCGGTCCGTACCTAATTTGCTGGCGGCACTCGAGGCACTCGATATCGACGTCGAGCAGGTCGATTACGTGCTCCTGACGCATGTGCACTTGGATCATGCCGGCGGGGCGGGCGCGCTCATGGCCTCGCTCCCGCGGGCGCGCGCCGTCGTGCATCCCCGCGGGGCGCCGCACCTCGCCGATCCTACCAAGCTGTTCGCCGCAGCCAGAACGGTCTACGGAGAAGAAGTCTTCGCCCGGCAGTTCGGCGAGGCCGTTCCGATCCCGGCGGAGCGCATCGTGACGGTGGCGGACGGCGAGCGCCTCGCGTTCGGCACGCGCACCCTCGAATTTCTGCACACGCCCGGCCACGCCTTGCATCATGTCTGCATCCTTGACCGCGACACTCGCGAGCTGTTCACGGGCGATACCTTCGGCCTCAGTTATCGGGAATTCGATACCGCCGCGGGACCCTTCATATTTCCAACCACGACACCTTCTCAGTTCGACCCCGAGCAGCTGCGCGCCTCGGTGGCGCGTCTCGCCGCTCTCGACCCGCCATGCGCCTACTTGACGCATTACGGGCGCGTCGACTCGCTGCCCAAGCTCGCTCGCGATCTCGATGCCGATATCGAGGTCTTTGCGCGCATCGCACGCGCGTGTGCCTCGGCACCTGATCGGCTGCATCGCATCGAGCGCGAGTTGTTCGAGCATCTCTCCCGCCGTTTACAAAAGCACGGCTTCCAAGGCGACGAGACGCTGCGGCATGACCTGCTGGATCCCGACGTGGTGCTGAACGCCGGCGGACTCGATGTATGGCTCAGGCGCGCAGCTTGAGTCACTCGCTCTTTTCCGCCGCCGTCGCGGCCGCGATCGTCGCAGGCGCTGCCGGGCTCGGAGGTTGCGCGGCGTCGGCGCCCGCACGCCGCTCGCTCCCGGCGACACCGCCCGCCGCCGCCCCGGCCGTATCCTATGACTTCGCTGCGCTCGTGCTCGCCCCCTTCGGCACCAACTTCAAGGAAGTGCCGGTGCCGCTGACCGAGGTTCTCGTCTTCCACCAACCCGATGCACGGCGCACCAATGACGATGCCGACTGCTTCCGGCCCAACGTGGTGGTCTCGTTTCTCGGCCGCGCGCCGGCGGACCATCTGTTGTGCTTCGATCACGATCGCCTGAAGCGAATCGACGCGTCGGTCGTGCTGCCGGCCGCCGATGCGCCCGCGTTGTTCGCGGCGGCCTGCGCCGATTGGCGGCGAGGCAATGCGGCGCTCGCGCTCGCGCCCGACGCATGCGAGGGGCACCGAGGGGATATCGCCTTCAGCGCACACCGCACGGACGGCGCCGATCCCGCCACGGCCACCCTCTCGATCACGCTCGAAGCTGTCCCACCGCCGTGAATCGAGACACCGAGCGCGAGCTCCTCATCGACGGCGGCGCCGAGCTCGATCTGAAAATCAATCGAGCGCGCGCCGATACGCTGCTCGATCTGGTCGACCAGCTGGAAATCGCCAACGCTCAATTCAACTTGACCGCCATCCGCGACCGGCCGGGGATGCTGCGCAAGCACGTGCTCGACAGCCTGAGCCTGCAGCCGTACCTCAAGGGCACGCGGATCGCCGATGTGGGCACGGGCGCCGGTTTCCCCGGCCTGCCGCTCGCCGTCGTCAATCCCGAGCGGCGGTTCTCGCTCATCGAGGCGACCGGCAAAAAGGCGCGCTTCGTCGAGCGCACCGTCGAGCGACTGGCTCTCGGCAACGTCGAGGTCGTCAATGAGCGCGCCGAGCGGTACCGGCCGCTGGAGCCTTTCGACACCATCCTCGCGCGGGCCCTGTCGTCGCTGTCGGATTTCGTCGCCTATGCGGGCCATCTGTGCGCCCCGGACGGCCGGCTGCTGGCCATGAAGGGCAAGCGGCCGGACGAGGAGATCTGGGCGCTGCCGAAATCTTTCCGCGTGGTTGCGGTGCACCGGATCAAACTCCCGGGGCTGGACGACGAGCGTCATATTGTGGAACTCTCCCCGGCGGGACGGGGATCTGCGATGAAGCCAAAGGCGAGCACCAGATGAAGCGAGTCATTGCCATCGCGAACCAGAAAGGCGGAGTCGGCAAGACCACGACTGCCGTGAATCTCGCTGCCTCGCTGACGGCGACGAAGCGCCGCGTGCTGCTCATCGACCTCGATCCGCAGGGCAACGCCACGATGGGCTGCGGCATCGAGAAGAACTCGCTGACCCGCACCAGCTGCGACGTGTTGCTCGGCGACTGCGCCGCCGCCGATGCGCTGGTCGCGGTGGAATACGGCGGCTTTGCGCTCATGCCGGGCAACCAGGACCTGACCGCGGCCGAGGTGCGGCTCCTCACCATGATGGCCGGCCGGGAATTCAAGCTGCGCAATGCCTTGAAGCCCGTTCGCGAGGACTACGATGTGATCCTCATCGACTGCCCGCCCTCGCTCAACATGCTGACCTTGAACGCGCTGGTCGCGGCCGATTCCGTGATGGTGCCCATGCAGTGCGAGTATTACGCGCTCGAGGGCTTGAGCGCCCTGGTACAGACCATCGATCAGATCAAGGGCAGCATCAATCCCGAGCTCGAGATCGAGGGGCTGCTGCGCACCATGTTCGATCCGCGCAATAACCTGTCGAACGAGGTGTCCGCGCAGCTGGTCGAGCACTTCGGCGACAAGGTCTTCCGCACCTTGATTCCGCGCAACATCCGGCTCGCCGAAGCGCCGAGCTTCGGCAAGCCCGCTCTGTTCCACGACAAGGAATCGCGCGGCGCCTTGGCCTACCTCGCGCTCGCCGGGGAAATGATCCGGCGCGACGAATTGCCGCCGGCTCCTTTAGAATCCGCTCGCCCCGTCCCCCGGAATCTCAAGAATGACCGGCAAAAAGCCGTCTCTCGGCCGCGGCCTCGCGGAGCTCTCGCCCTTGATGGCGCGCAAAGCCGCGACGCTCGAGCCGGAACCCCGCGAGCCGGTCGGTGATCGGATCGCCAACCTGCCGCTCGATTTGCTGCAGCGAGGCAAATATCAGCCGCGCCTCGACATGCGGCCCGAGACGTTGAACGAGCTGGCGCAATCGATCAAGGCGCAAGGCGTGATGCAGCCGATCGTCGTGCGGCCGCTGTCCGGCCGCACACCCGGCGAATCGCAGCGCTACGAGATCATCGCGGGCGAGCGGCGCTGGCGCGCGGCGCAGATGGCGGGGCTCGCGGAGATTCCCTCGATCATCCGCGAGGTGCCCGACGAGGCGGCGGTCGCGATGGCCCTGATCGAGAACATCCAGCGCGAGGACTTGAATCCGCTGGAGGAGGCGCGCGCGCTGTCGCGTCTGATCGAGGAATTCGGCCTCACCCATCAGTCAGCCGCCGAGGCGGTCGGCCGGTCGCGGGCGGCGGTGAGCAACTTGCTGCGGCTGATGGAGCTCGCCGACGAGGTCAAGCAGCTTTTGGAGCAGCGCAGCATCGAGATGGGTCACGCGCGCGCGCTGTTGTCCTTGACGTCGCGGCGGCAGCAGATCGAAGTCGCGGGCCTGGTCGCCAAGAAAGCCCTGTCGGTGCGCGATACCGAAGCGCTGGTGCGGCGTCTCACGGCGCCGGCGGCGAGCGGCGGATCTGCGGGCACACTGAGCCCCAGCGGGGATCCCGACATCCACCGGCTCGAGCTCGAGCTCGCGGACAAGCTGGGTGCCCGCGTTATGTTTCAACACACGGCCTCGGGCAAGGGCAAGCTGGTCGTGACCTACAACAGTCTCGATGAGCTCGAGGGCATTTTGGCCCACATCACCTGAATTCACCTTGAAGCAGTAGGGCAGCCTCTCTATAATTCGCCCGCTCTTTTGATGGGCGACGGCTGATATGGGTAAATCGGGATTAGCGGGCCGTCGTTCGCCGGATGCAATCCGGCTCTTTCCGCGATGAGTGGCGTGCCGGTTCGTGGTTACCGGCTGGTCATTCGCGTCGTGCTCCTACAGTTGGGATGCACGCTGCTGGTCGCGTCTCTGTTTTTCGCCTTCAAGGGCCCCTCGTCAGGACTTGCAGCACTGACGGGTGGATTGATCGTGGCTACCGGCACCGCGTTGTTCGGCTGGCGAGCGTTTGCGCCGGGCGTCGCCGGCGGCGCCGTTCTGAATCGCGCCATGTACACGGGCAAATTGCTGCAGTGGGTTTGGTACGTGCTCGCGCTTTATGTGGCTTTCGGTCACCTGAAGCTCGAGCCGGCGCCTCTATTGATTGGGCTGTTTACGGCCCAATTTGGATATTGGGCGGCGTTGTTTCGGCTCAGATGATGAATGCTCGGGATCGGGAATAGTGACTATGCATTTCGGAATGATGGTCGAGGAAGCTGCGGGCGGAGGGGTGACCGAGTACATCCAGCACCACCTTACGCATCTCACCGTGAACTTGAAGCCGCAAGGCGGCTTCTGGGCGTTGCATCTCGACAGCGTCATTTTCAACCTTGCGATCGCGCTGATCTTTCTCGGCATCGCCTATTTTGCGGCTCACCGGGCAACCAGCGGCGTCCCGGGCAAATTCCAGGCATTCGCCGAGGTCATGCTCGATTGGGTGAACGGGCTCGTCAAGGATGCCTTCCATGGCGAGAGCAAGTTCATCGGGCCCCTGGCCCTGACGATCTTCTGCCTGGTCATTCTCGACAACTTCATGGACATTCTGCCGGTCGATGCGCTGCCGTCGGTCGGGCAAGGCGCTCGGGGTCGAGCACCTGCGAACGGTGGCGACCGCGGACGTGAACACGACCATCGGCATGGCGATCGGGGTGTTCTTTCTCATTCAATGGATAGGCATCAAGCACAAGGGCGTTGGCCTCTTCTTCAAGGAATGGTTCACCGCTCCGTTTCATGCGCACGGCATCGGCGCGGTAGCGCTGGCGCCCATCAATCTCATCCTGCGCGTCATCGAGGAGGGGGTGCGGCCGCTCTCCCTGTCGCTGCGGTTGTTCGGCAACATGTACGCCGGCGAGCTCATATTCCTTTTGATCGCGTGCTTCACGCTCAACGCGGCGCTCGATCACTGGTCGACCTATGCGCTCGGCCTGACCCAGATCCTCGCCGACACTGTTTGGACCGCCTTTCACTACCTGATCATCTGGCTGCAGGCGTTCATTTTCATGGTGCTGACCATCGTCTATGTGGGCATCGCCGCCGAGAAGCATTAGTTCGACGTTTTCGAGACACCCAAGACCGACGGAGAGAAGATAATGGAAAATTTGACCCAACTCGCTCAATTCCTGAGCGCCACCGTGATCGCAGCCGGCCTCGTGATTGGGCTCGGAGGCGCCGGCGCCGCCATCGGCTTCGGCTTGCTC
Source organism: uncultured Gammaproteobacteria bacterium (assembly GCA_963766915.1). GTDB lineage: Bacteria > Pseudomonadota > Gammaproteobacteria > Steroidobacterales > Steroidobacteraceae > Bog-1198. Next base: position 163,138 of record CAVYCL010000014.1, on the reverse strand, counting down.
GGTGGCAAGTTCCTGGAGAGCTCCGCGCGGCAGCCGGAACTGACCCCGATGCTGCAGACCAAGATGTTCATCGTCGCCGGTCTGTTGGACGCAGTGCCCATCATCGGCGTGGCCGTGGGCTTCCTGCTGCTCTACTCGAACCCGTTCCTCGGCCTTTTGGGCGGGAAGTAATCTGAGACGACGCATCGTGCGTCCTTGCGGGACGCCGATCGCCGGGAGCAGGGCATGAACATAGCCATTACGCTTGTCATTCAGGGGTTCGTGTTTTTCTTCGTCGCCTGGTTGGTGATGAAGTTCCTGTGGCCGGTCCTTCTGGTGAAGATCGAGACTCGACAGAAGGTGATCGCCGAGGGTCTGGCGGCGGCCGCAAAGAGCGAGAAGGACTTGAACGAGGCCGAGGCGCGATCGAAGGAGATCATCCGCGAGGCGCGCGAGCGTGCGGCGTTGATCGTCGATCAGGCGAGCAAGCGCTCGAACGAGATGATCGAGGAGGCCAAGGGCACCGCCTCTTCCGAAGCGCAGCGCTTGGTGGCGAGTGCGCACGAGGAAGTGTCGCTTGAGGCCACGCGTGCCCGCGAGTCCTTGCGGCGCGAAGTGGGCGAGCTCGCCGTCGAAGGCGCATCGCGCTTGCTCGGGCGCGAGATCGATCCGCGGACGCATGCCGACCTGCTCGACAAGCTGTCGGCCGAGGTTGCGCGTGGCTGAGCGCGCCACCATCGCACGGCCCTACGCGAAAGCGGCGTTCGAGACCGCCATGCCCGCGCGCGCTTTCGCAGAATGGTCCGCCGGCCTCACCGTCGCCGCCGAGATCGTTGCCGATCCGCGCGTGGCAGGGCTCGTTGCAAATCCCGAACTGCCCGCTGCCGACATCGCGGATTTCATCATCGGCGTCGCGGGCGGCAAGCTCGATGCGCACATGCAGAACTTCGTGCGTGTGCTCGCCGAGAATCACCGGCTGCGCATTCCTGCCCGAGATTCTCGCGCACTACGAGGTGATGCGCGCGGACGTCGAGAACACCGTGGACGTCGAGGTGATCTCGGCCGTGAAGCTCGATGCGGCGCAGACCGACAAGCTTGCGGGAGCGCTCAGCACGAGACTCAAGCGCCGGGTGAACATGCGCAACAGCGTCGATGCCTCGCTCATCGGGGGCGCGGTGATTCATGCGGGCGATCTGGTGATCGACGGTTCCCTGAAGGGCCGATTGCAGCGTCTGCGAACGGAACTGACTAGCTAAACCAAAGTACGGCGGCCGCCGCGAAGGCGCCGCATAGAGGATCGATATGTCCATCAAGGCATCGGAAATCAGCGATCTCATCAAGGCTCGCATCGAGAAGTTTCAGTCAGCCTCCGAGGCGCGGAACGTCGGCACGGTGGTCAGCGTCACCGACGGCATCGTGCGCGTGCATGGCCTCGCCGACGCGCGTTACGGCGAGATGCTGGAATTCAAGGACAACACCTTCGGTCTCGCGCTGAATCTCGAGCGGGATTCGGTCGGCGCCGTCGTGCTCGGCGACTACACGCATATTTCCGAGGGCCAGGAGGTCAAGACCACCGGCCGCATTCTCGAGGTCCCGGTGGGCCCCGAGCTCCTGGGACGGGTGGTGGACGCGCTCGGCACGCCCATCGACGGCAAGGGGCCGATCAACTCTAAGCTGACATCGCCCTTGGAGCGCGTTGCGCCGGGCGTGATCTTCCGCAAAAGCGTGTCGCAGCCGGTGCAGACCGGACTCAAGGCCATCGACGCCATGGTGCCGATCGGCCGCGGACAGCGCGAGCTCATCATCGGCGACCGCCAGACCGGCAAGACCGCGGTGGCCATCGACACCATCATCAACCAGAAGAGCTCCGGCGTTAAGTGCGTCTATGTCGCCATCGGCCAGAAGCAGAGCTCGATCGCGAATGTCGTGCGCAAGCTCGAAGAGCACGGCGCCATGGCGCACACCATCGTCGTCGCCGCGTCCGCCTCGACGCCGGCCGCCATGCAGTACCTCGCTCCGTACGGCGGCTGCGCGATGGGCGAGTACTTCATGGACAACGGCGAGGACGCGCTCATCGTGTACGACGATCTGTCCAAGCAGGCTGTCGCCTATCGCCAGATCTCGCTGCTGCTGCGCCGTCCGCCCGGCCGCGAGGCTTACCCCGGCGATGTGTTCTATCTTCACTCGCGCCTGCTCGAGCGCTCGGCGCGCGTCAACGAGCAGTATGTCGAGGAGCTGAGCAAGGGGCGCATCAAGGGCAAGACGGGCTCGCTCACGGGACTGCCGATCATCGAGACGCAGGCGGGCGATGTCACGGCGTTCGTACCGACCAACGTGATCTCGATCACCGACGGGCAGATCTTCCTCGAGACCGACCTGTTCAACGCGGGTATGCGACCGGCGATCAACGCGGGCATATCGGTATCGCGCGTCGGCGGCGCCGCGCAGACCAACATCATCAAGAAGCTGGGCGGCGGCGTCCGCCTGGCGCTCGCTCAGTACCGCGAGCTCGCAGCCTTCTCCCAGTTCGCATCCGACCTCGACGAGGCGACCCGCCGACAGCTCGAGCGCGGCGTGCGCGTGACCGAGCTCATGAAGCAGAAGCAGTACGCGCCGATGTCCGTTGCGGAAATGGCGCTTACGCTCTATGCCGGCAACAACGGCTACTTCGACAAGGTCGACCGGCGCAAAGTCGTGGAAACCGAGGCCGCGTTGCAGGTGTTCGCGCGCGGCTCCTACGCGGATCTGATCAAAGGCATCAATGAGAAGCCGGACCTCAGCAAGGAAGTCGAGGCGTCGCTCAAGAAGTGCTGCGACGAATTTTTCGCATCGCTCTAAATAAGGAAATGGCTCTAAAGGACACGAATGGCAGGCGCTAAAGAAATTCGCGGCAAGATCGCGAGTATCAAAAACACGCAGAAGATCACCAAGGCCATGGAGATGGTCGCGGCGAGCAAGATGCGCAAGGCGCAGGACCGCATGCGCGCCGCCCGCCCCTATGCCGAGAAGATTCGCCGCATCGTCGGTCATCTGCGGCAGGTGAACCTGGACTACAAGCACCCCTTCACCATCGAGCGGCCGGTGCAGGCCGTGGGCGTGATCGTGGTCAGCACGGATCGGGGTCTCGCCGGTGCGCTCAACTTGAACCTGCTCAAGGCCGCGCTCGTGAGCATCAAGGAAGCCCAGGGCGGCAACGCCAAGGTGTACGTGTGCGCGATCGGTCTGAAGGGCGTGCAATTCTTCCGGCGTCTTTCCGGCATCGAGCTGGCCGCCACCGCGACGCACTTGGGCGATCGGCCGAACATCAAGGACCTGATCGGGCCCATCAAGGTGATGCTGGACCTGTACCGGGAGGCGAAGATCGACCGCCTGCTGCTCGTCAACAACGTGTTCGTGAACACCATGAGCCAGAAAGGCACGGTGTCGCAGCTGCTGCCCTTGCAGACCATCGACAAGAGCGAGCTGCAGGAGCGCTGGGACTACATCTACGAGCCGGACGCCGCCGAGATCCTCGACGGCCTCCTGATGCGATACATCGAATCCCAGGTCTTCCAAGCGGCCGTGGAGAACGTGGCCTCCGAGATGGCGGCACGCATGGTGGCGATGAAGAGCGCGTCCGACAACGCAGGTACGCTCATCGACGAGCTGCAACTCATTTACAACAAGGCCCGCCAGGCCGCGATCACCAAAGAGCTTTCGGAGATCGTCGGCGGCGCGGCAGCGGTTTAGGCAAGAGGTTTCAATATGTCCAGCGGCAAATCCAGCGGCAAAATCGTACAAATCATCGGCGCAGTCATCGATGTGGAATTTCCGCGCGATCAGATTCCCGAGATATACGACGCGCTCAAGCTCGATGAGGTGGATCTGACTCTCGAGGTACAGCAGCAGCTCGGCGACGGCGTCGTGCGTACCATCGCCATGGGTCCCTCGGAGGGCCTACGCCGCGGCCTCACCGTCACGGGCACCGGCAAGGGCATCAGCGTGCCGGTGGGCCAAGCGACGCTCGGCCGCATCATGGACGTGCTCGGCAAGCCGCAGGACGAGCGCGGTCCCGGTGAACGCAACCGAGACCCTGCCCATTCACCGTCCCGCGCCGGCGTACGACGAGCAGGCGGGCGGTCAGGATCTTTTGGTCACGGGCATCAAGGTCATCGACCTGTTGGTGCCATTCGCCAAGGGCGGCAAGGTGGGCCTGTTCGGCGGCGCGGGCGTCGGCAAGACCGTGAACATGCTCGAGCTGATCAACAACATCGCGAAGCAATACAGCGGCCTGTCGGTGTTCGCCGGCGTCGGCGAGCGAACTCGCGAAGGCAACGACTTCTATCACGAGATGATCGAGTCGGGCGTCATCGACAAGGACAACCTGGGCAATTCCAAGGTCGCCATGGTGTACGGTCAGATGAACGAGCCGCCAGGCAACCGGTTGCGCGTGGCGCTCACCGGCCTCACGATGGCGGAATACTTCCGCGACGAGAAGCAGGCCTCCGGCAAGGGCCGCGACGTCTTGTTCTTCGTCGACAACATCTACCGCTACACGCTCGCGGGCACCGAGGTGTCGGCGCTGCTCGGCCGCATGCCTTCGGCGGTGGGTTACCAGCCGACGCTCGCGGAAGAGATGGGCGTGCTGCAGGAACGCATCACCTCGACCAAGACCGGCTCGATCACTTCTATTCAGGCGGTCTACGTACCGGCCGACGACTTGACCGATCCGTCGCCCGCGACCACCTTCGCGCACTTGGATGCGACCGTGGTGCTGTCGCGTCAGATTGCCTCGCTCGGCATCTATCCGGCCGTGGACCCGCTCGACTCCACCAGCCGCCAGCTCGATCCGCTGGTGGTGGGCGAGGAGCACTACGACACGGCCCGCGGTGTGCAGCAGGTGCTGCAGCGTTACAAGGAGCTGCAGGACATCATCGCGATTCTCGGCATGGACGAGCTCTCGGAAGAGGACAAGCTGTCCGTGTATCGCGCGCGCAAGATCCAGCGCTTCCTGTCGCAGCCTTTCAACGTCGCAAAAGTGTTCACCGGCCAGGACGGCAAGATCGTCCCGCTGAAGGATACGATCCGCGGCTTCAAGGCGATCATCGCCGGCGAATACGACCACCTGCCCGAGCAGGCGTTCTACATGATCGGCGGCATCGAAGAAGCGGTCGAGAAAGCGAAGACGCTGTCATAGGGCGATCATGGCCGACACCATTCACGTCGATATTGTGAGCGCCGAGGGCGAGCTGTTCTCGGGCGAGGCCGGGCTGGTGATCGCGCCGGGCGCGCTCGGCGAGCTCGGCATCCATCCTCGGCACGCACCGCTCCTCACTACGTTGAAGCCCGGCTACGTACGTATTCAGGCCGACGGGCAAGAAGAGCAAATCTTTTACGTGGGCGGGGGGGCACTCGAGGTGCAGCCGAACCGAGTCACGGTGCTCGCCGACACGGCCGTGCGCGCCAAGGATCTCGACGAGGCCGAGGCGCAGCAGGCCAAGCAGCGCGCAGAGGAACTGGTGCGCACCCGCACGGATAAGAGAGAACTGGCGGAGGCGCACGCCGAGCTGTTGCGCGCCGCTGCTCAATTGAAGACCATCGAGCGACTGCGCAACAAACGCTGACACCCGGCCCCGCCGGCTCGAGGAGCTGTCATGCCGCTTTCCGTCGTAATTCTTGCCGCGGGACAGGGCAAGCGCATGAACTCGGACCTGCCCAAGGTGCTGCAGCCGCTTGCAGGGCAGCCGCTGCTGCAACATGTGATCCGAACCGCCCGCGCCCTCAATCCGGCCAATGTGTACGTGGTGTATGGCCATGGCGGTGCGCAGGTGCGTGCGGCGTTCGACCACGAGGAGCTCGACTGGGTGCTGCAGGCGGAGCAGCTTGGCACCGGGCATGCGGTCATGCAGGCCATGGCCGCCATTCCCGACGACCATACCGTTCTCGTGCTCTACGGCGATGTTCCCCTGATACGTGCCGCGACGCTGCAGGCGCTGACCGCGGCCGCCCACTCGGGAGCGCTCGCCATCCTGTCGGTCAGCCTCGATCAGGCGACCGGCTACGGCCGCATCGTGCGCGACCCGCGCGGCCTCGTGCGCGCCATCGTCGAGCACAAGGACGCGAACGCCGATGAGCTGAAAATCACCGAGGCCAACTCCGGACTGATGGCCGCCCCGGCCGGGCGACTGCGGGGCTGGCTCCTTGGGCTCGGCACGGACAATTCCCAGCGCGAGTATTACCTCACCGACGTGGTCGGTCTCGCGGTGAAATCCCAAGACCGTGTCGAGGCGGTGCTGGCGCCGAGCGCCACCGAGGTGCTCGGCGTCAACGATCGCGTCCAGCTTGCGGAGGTCGAGACGTGCTTGCGCCTGCAGCGCGCGCGCGAGCTGATGACCGCCGGCGCCACGCTCGCCGACCCGGCGCGCATCGATATCCGCGGCGGCGAGGTCACCGTCGAACGCGACGTGTTCATCGACGTGAATGTCGTATTCGTCGGCAAAGTGCATCTCGGGGCACGGGTGAGAATCGGACCCAACTGCCTCATCAAGGATGCGAGCATCGGCGCGGATACCGAAGTCTTTGCGAACTGCGTCATCGAAGACGCGCAGACCGGCGAGCATTGCCGCGTCGGCCCGTTCGCTCGGCTGCGGCCGCACAGCGTGCTCGGGCGCGGCGTGCACATCGGCAACTTCGTCGAGGTGAAGAACAGCGAGATCGGCGCCGACAGCAAGGCGAATCATCTGAGCTATGTGGGCGATGCACGGGTCGGGAGCGGTGTCAACGTGGGCGCCGGCACGATCACGTGCAATTACGACGGCGCCAACAAATGGCCCACCGAGATCGGCGACGGCGCCTTCATCGGCTCCGGCAGCATGCTCGTCGCACCGGTGCGCATCGGCGCCGGTGCAACCATCGGCGCCGGATCGACCCTCGGCGCGAATGCGCCGCCGGGCAAACTCACGTTGACGCGCGCGCCGCAGGTCACATCCTCTAACTGGAACCGGCCGCGCAAGCTTTCCGCCGAGGAGCGCGCGGCCAAAGTGGAACGCAGCTTCAGCGAGCCGGCGGCGAGCGCCGATCCCGACCCGGCCAAAAAGCGTTGAAGCGATCGAGCGACAAGCGGTTTTGCATGCCGGCGCTCGTCGTGCTGGTTGCGCTGTTGTTTCGTGCCTATATTCCCGCAGGCTTCATGCCGGCCGACGGCGCGCCGTTTCGGGTGGAATTCTGTCCTGCCTCCGGAATGGGTGTCCCCGCGCAGCATCTGCATCACCACGGCTCACCACATCACGCGGATCTGCAAAATTGCCCCTTCGGCAGTGCCCCCGCTCAAGGACCCGTTTCTGATCTCCTAGTTTTCCATCCCCCGGAACCAGCCCCCTTCCTCGAGGCCTTTGCCTCCGAACCCCAACTCTTGGTGATGCGACGGCTGCGGTCGCACCCACCTCGCGGACCTCCCTCGCCAGCCTGATCGCAATTGAGCGCCGAAGTGCGCGCGGAAGATGAATTCCGCGCGTGCTCCGATTCCACTCGGGTTTCTTCGGGGAGAGTGCCATGTCATCCGCCATCAGGGGCCTTCGACAGGCTCGTTCGCGTCTCGTGTCGCTGCGGTTCGTTCCAAGCGCAATGGTCTTACTTGCGATCCTCATTCGGCCGACGGCGGGTTACGCCGCTGATATGGGCAGCGTCCGCGGCGTCGTGCATGACGCAAAACATCTGCCGATCGAGAAAGCCGAAGTCGTGCTCAAGTCCGCAACCTCCGACTGGTCGCAGACCGCGACCACGGATTCGCGAGGCGAGTTCGCCTTCATCTCGGTCCCGATCGGCGATTATGACTTAACCGTCAGGCAGGCCGATTTTGAGACGAAGTCGCAGATCGTCACCGTCACTGCGGGCTTCTCGCCCGTGGCCCATGTGCAACTCGCGCCAGGACCCTCGCTTCCTGCCGTCACCGTGACCGCCCCCGTGGACACCGCCGTGCCGGTCACGGCCACCCCGACGACGGTCGTCAGCCGCGAAGACATCGTGCGCACGCCCGGCGCGGAGCAGACGAACAGCCTTGCCATGATCACCGACTTCGTCCCCGGAGCTTATGTCGTGCACGACCAACTGCATGTCCGCGGCGGCCACCAGACCACGTGGGCCGTGGACGGTGTCGAAGTTCCAAACACCAACATCGCGAGCAACTTGGGACCGCAGATCGATCCGAAAGATGTCGATTATCTCGAGATCCAGCGGGGCAGCTATGCTGCAGATCTCGGAGATCGCACCTATGGTGTGTTCAACGTGGTGCCGCGCACCGGCTTCGAACGCGACAATCAAGCCGAGCTGATCGCGAGCGGCGGAAATTTCGGTCAAACCAACGACTATGTGAGCATCGGCAGCCACGACGAGCGATTCGCCTATTATGCGAGCGTCAACGGCAATAGAAGCGATCTGGGGATCCAAACGCCGGTGGCGGAGATCATTCACGATGCGCAGAACGGCTACGGCGGCTTCAGCACCCTGATTTTCAACGCGACGCCCGACGACCAGTTTCGATTGGTCTTGTCCGCAAGGCATGACAACTACGATATCCCGAACGCCCCCGGGCAACTCGCCGACGATGTCCAGCGGGAGACCGACGTCTTTGCGATTCTGTCCTGGGTGCGAAAGCTGAGCGCGGATGCCGCTCTGACGACCTCATTCTTCTATCATCAAAACGAGGCCGACCTCGACGGCGCGCCGAACGATTATCCCATCAGCACCACCGATCAGCGCTCCTCGAGCTATGTCGGGGGCCAGGAGGCGCTGCGCTGGCACGTGACGCGGAACGATATCCAGATCGGCGCGATCGGCTGGCGCCAGCAAGACCACGAAACCTTCGACCTGCTCTTCAACGATGGCAGCAATGCACCCGTCAATCAGACGCTACGCCCGACCGGCTCGCTGGTCGCGGCCTACCTCCAGGACACATTCAAGCCGACCGACTGGCTGCAATTTCCCATAGGTGTCCGGCAAACGCATTTCGATGGCGCGATCGTCGAGAACGCCACGAGTCCGCGGATCGGCGCCGCCGTACGGCTCCCCGGATTCAGTTGGATCCTGCGCGGATTTTGGGGGAAGTACTACCAGCCGCCGCCGCTGACGACGCTCAGCGGCCCTCTGCTCGAGTACGCGCAAAACAGCAACTTGGGCTTCTTGCCGCTGCGCGGCGAGCGCGACGAGGAATACCAAGTCGGCGTCACGATTCCCGTGCACGGCTGGGTGATCGATGTCGATCACTTCCACACCCAGGCCCAGAACTATTTCGATCACAATAACATCGGCAACTCGAACGCCTTCTTCCCCCTAACGATCGATGGCGCGTTGATTCAGGGGAACGAGCTCACCATTCGATCCCCCAAGTTCTGGAGTGTGGGTCAAGCCCACCTGACCTATTCGAATCAAACGGCGGATGGCTATGGCGCGATCAACGGCGGGCTCACCGATTTCAGTCCGCCCGCGGGGTCCTTCGCGCTCGATCACGATCAGCGCAATACGGCGAATGTCGGGCTCAATGCGAACCTGCCGCGCGCAGTCGTTTGCCTCCGCCGATGTCTCCATCGGCTCCGGCTTCTCCAACGGCAGCGGTTTCCCCCCGAGTCATTTGCCGGGCCACGCCGAGTTGAACTTGAGCGCCGGCAAAGCGTGGGGGCAGAGTTTCTCCGCGTCGCTGACCGTACTCAACGTGACCAACCGGCACCTGCTGATCGACAACAGCCTGACCTTCGGCGGATTTCACTGGAATGACCCACGGCAGATCTATGCGCAGGTCAATTACAAATTCGGCTATTAGATTAGAGTCCGGCCGAGGCGAGGGGTCCGCAAGGCACGTCGGGTACGCGTCGTCGCTCTCGACGTTATTTCTTCAAGTACTGATGCACGATCTCGATCAGCTCCTCGGCCGCGGCCGAGCGTGCATCGGGCTCAGTGCGCGGGCTCATCATGTGCTCGCGAATGTGATCCTCGATCACCTCCGCGATGAAACCGTCGAGGGCGCCGCGGCAGGCAGTCGCCTGCTGCAGTACGGTCGTACACTCGTCGTCCGCGTCCACTGCGCGCTCGATGGCTTCGAGCTGCCCCCGCATGCGCTTCACGCGGTTCAATAGTTTGGTCTTCTCACGCGCCACATGGCCCATCGGACGGATTCCTTGCGAACTATACCCTGGTAGGGTATATTATCACACATCATCGGCGTATCTGCGAGCCGGGCAATCGATTCGTAACAGGATTGTCCGAGAATCGAGCGGCTGGTCCAAGCGCCGAACTCATCGGGCGCGGGCGGCGCGACTGAAGGAAGACCAACATGACGAATTTCGGCTTTCGAGTCGCGGGTCGCGCGGCGCGGATGAGAGGCGCCGCAGCCGAAGCCCTGGCGTTCGTGTGGGGCGCATCGGTTCTCTGCTTCTGTTTGCTGATCATGGCGCTCTATTTCCTGAGATAGCGATGCGAAGCCGTCGGCGTCTTTTCGCGACGCGCACGCGCCTGCTCGCATCCGTGTCCCTCCTCCTCGCGGCGGTCTGCATGGTGGCGTGCGGGCAGGTGCATGCCGGACCGACCGTTCCGACCGCCGATGCGGGCGACCCGGCCGCGGAGGCCGCGGACGCGAGCCCGACGCCGGACGAGCGTTTCGCCGTCCACGGCCAGGCGACCTACGTGGAACAGGACACCAACGATTTTCGCGCGCCTTACCGCGGGCAGAATAGTCTCTCGCCCGACATGGGCCGTCAGACCTCGGACCTGACCCTTTATCTGGGCGCGCGGCTCTGGAGGGGCGCGGAGCTTTGGATCTCCCCCGAGCTCGATCAAGGGCGCGGCCTCGACGACACGCTGGGTCTCGCGGCGTTCTCGAGCGGCGAGGCTTATAAGGTCGGCGCGAACGCGCCGTATCTGCGGCTGCCGCGCCTGTACGTGCGTCAGACCATCGATACGGGCCAAGAGCGCGAGAACGTGGAGGGCGCCGCCAATCAGCTCGCCGGATCGCGCAGCACGGACCGCTGGGTGTTCACCGTCGGCAAGTTCTCGGTGACCGACGTGTTCGACACGAATCAATACGCGCATGACCCACGGAGTGATTTTTTGAACTGGGCGGCCGTCGACGCCGGCACTTACGATTACGCGGCCGACGCCTGGGGATACACGGTGGGGGCGGCGGCGGAGCGCTATATCGGGTCGTGGACGTTTCGGGCGGGTGTTTTCGATTTGTCCGAGGTCCCGAACAGCCCGCATCTCGAGCCGGGATTTCACGAGTTCCAGATGAATGCCGAGGTCGAGAAGCGCTATCCCTTGTTCGGCAAGACCGGGCGCATTCTCTTCACGGCCTGGGACACCCGCGCACGCATGGGTCTGCTGGATCAGGCGATCGCCCTCGGTCTCGCCACGGATACTGTGCCGAATCCCGCCCTGGTGCGCCAGTATCGCAGCCGCATCGGCGGCAGCTTCAACCTGGAACAGCCGGTGACCGATGATCTCGGGCTGTTCGCCCGCTTCGGGAAAGCACAGGGCAACGTCGAGGTCTACGAGTTCACGGACATCGACCGCTCGAAAGCGATCGGCATGTCGCTCAAAGGGACCCACTGGTTCCGGCCGGGCGATACGCTCGGTCTCGTATTTCTCGACGACGGCATCTCAGCCGAGCGCGAAGATTATCTGAATCTCGGCGGCCTCGGCATCCTAGTGGGCGATGGCAAGCTGCCGCATCCGGGCCCGGAACAGGTGGCCGAAACCTACTACAGCGTGGGTCTCGTCCCATGGGCGCAGCTGACCGCCGACTACCAGTACGTGAGAAATCCGGCCTACAACCGCGACCGCGGGTCGGTATCAATCTGGGCGCTGCGTCTGCACATGCAATTCTGAGATTCGTGCCGCCGGTGTATCAGCGCCCCACGCAACTCCTCGCCTCTCACCAGTCGATCGCGCGTTCGCCGACGTTCACAGTTTCCGTTAGGCTCCCAACATCGATGGACGGTGAGGCACCGCGCTAGCAGGAGCTTCGCACACCGCCGGCAGGCCTACTATATATAACGCGGCTCGTTCTCGGAGCCGTCGAGCGGTCTCTCTGCCGACGCCTCCTTGATCTTGGCTCAGCGCGGCCCAAGCGGCGCGACGGGTATCGCGATGTCACAAGTAAACATGCCACTCTTCGGATCGAATGTGGCGTCCGTCGGGTAGTACTCGAAGAACGGTCGCGCATCGAGCTGCATGCCGCTATGGGGCAACCATCGGCGCAACATGGCTTCCCAGACGCCGGCGATTTGATCTGCCGTGCCGCAAAACGCCGTTACCGCATACCGGCCCCCGGGAATCGTCGTAGTTTGCGAGTCACCGGGTACCACGATCTCGCGGCGCGCTTCCACCCCGGCGTCGTATCGACATTTGTCCGGCGCCGTAATCGTCGGGTCATCCAGACTGATCCCATAACGAGGTTGGCCCAGCAGATCGTTCGCCGCCATCCACGGATACACGGTTAGCCGCCAGAACTCGGAGAGCGGTCGGCCGTACGGTCCCACGTGACGCAAGTAAGTGACTTTGACCGGCTTTCTATCAATGACTTTGACTTTCATGGCAGTCCCTCTTGTAAGGTTGCCGTCATTGTCGGCGCGAGACCCCTCACGTCTCTGATCTGGATTGCCGAGTTCCTGACCAGGATTGCGCTGTTGCGCAGTGGCCCTCCATGCCGACGCGGTGCAGCCGAAGCGGACTTTGAATGCTCTCGAAAACGCTTCGGTCGAACCGAATCCCACCGAGCTGGCGACGTTGAATATCGACAGTTTCGGTTGCGCCTGCCAGCCGCGCGGCGGCAATTTCGAGCCGCCGTCGACGCAGATAGTCGCCGAACGTCTCACCGGTCCAGGAGAAGAAGACCCTGTGAAAATGAAAGGAGGAGAAATGCGCGACGCGCGCCAGGACCTTTAAATCGAGTTCCTGATCGAGGTGTCTGTCGATGTACTCGAGTACGCGGTGCATGCGCGCCGAGTACTCAGCCCGGTTTGCTTTCCTGGTCAAGCGAATAGTTCCAGTACATCTGGGAGCGGCGGTGTTCAAAACAGCAAGTCTTATGCTACCGCCGACTGGATGCGAATGTCGGCTGACTGCGGCCGGGGGCGCATCGACGGACGTAGATTGACAGCGATTCCTGATTCCCTGATGCTTGTCGGCGGCTGTACGACAACAACAAATAAAGACAGGGATGCTCAATGAAATGGTCGAACGCGTGGCGTTTTGCGGCGGCGTTGTACCTGTTTGTCACCTCGACCGACGCAATCGCAGACCCGCCCGGCCAGCCGCTTGGCGTCACTAATAGCAAACCCGGCGTTTTCGGAGTGGTATCGCATCGGATGCAGCCTGTCGGTGCCGGTGTGGCAGCCGCCGGCCTGATCGGCGCCGCGATACAGACCGGCATCGAGTCCTCGGAAGACGACAAGATGAAGAAGGAGTTGCTGCAGCGAGTTCCAGACGCCTCTTGCAGTCAGCCTCTCCTTGATGCCTTCGATGGCCGAGTTCGCGCGGACGGAACGTTTTCTATCGAGGGTGCCCCGGTCAAGGGTGTCGCGACGGTAGACCTTGCAATAGACGAATGCGGCTTTCACTTGGCCGACACCACGGCCAACCAGTTTTCGTCGTATGTGTACCTTACGCTTAAGGTTAAACCTGCGGCAACCGCTGCCTGGAGCGAAAAGATTCAAGTCAGCGGTCGCAATCGCTACAGCTTTGATGATCTCCTAGACCAACCCGGGCTCGCACAAGCGGAACTGGCGGATGCCCTCACCCGAGCCGGTGTGCGAGCTGCGGATAAGATAATTTATAAAAGATAGGGGAAATCCGATGAGAGTACTTTTACTTGCGGCGGTGTTCGCCTTGGTGCAGGGCTGCGCTTTCGGGACAGCACGTCTCAACGTTGCTGTGCGACCCAGCACCAACTTCAGAGGTCCGCTATCGCAGGTTGCACCGCTGAGTTTTGACGTTATGCCTCTCGAGGATGATCGTTCCGACAAGGCGCGTATTGGGTGGAAGAAAAACGGGTACGGGAAGAATACCGCCGATATCGTCACCACGCGGCCTGTCACGGAACTTGTAGCAGAGGCGATACGCACCGGTCTGCAGCAAAACGGACAAACCGCATCGGCTCCGGCGAATATTAAGGTCTCGGGATCAGTGACGCGCTTCTGGTTCGAAGTAAAGCCAAATTTCTGGACCGTCGAGTTCACTGGCAACGTGGAGTGCGATCTCGAATTCGTATCGACCCGAAATGGCACGACCGTCTATAAGTCACGCTACAGCGGGACTTATACAGACAAGACAGGCGGTGGTCTTGAGGCAACTTGGACGCAGGTGATGGATGCGAGCCTCGAGAAACTGGTAGAAGACATCGTCTTCGATGCCAATTTGATTGAGGCGCTGAATACGTCTCGGTAGCGGCAACGAGCCGTCCCAACGTACAGGTTGCCGCCGCAGCGGCGAATCTGTTCGCGAGCGAGCGCCGCACGGGTGCAGTAGCCTGACGTGAACATCCGATCGCGTCCCTGTCTCATGGCGATCACCTCTTTGCGTCAGACTACATCCGGAGTGTTGCGCTGACCCGACGATCTTGAGAAATCCTCGCAGATGCGGGACGGGAACCTCGAACAACTGAAAGGCAACTCGCTGTCATCGGAAGGGAGTGCTACGTACCACGCATTAAGATAGGGGACAGATCTCATGAAGAAAGTACGTATCCACGCTGTAGAGGATATTCGATGGACGAGGATTCGTGACCGGGCCGGCGATCCGCCTCCCAAGGTGTTTAGTCAATTGGCGGATTCCGAGCTCGACTCATCGATGGCGTTTCACGAGTTCGGCACTGATAAGGGGCTGCAGCTTGCGGAGCTGGAGTACGTTCCAGGCGCTGAAGCCGTCATGCACAAGCACGATGACGACGAAATCATTTACGTGGTCCGAGGAGAAATGCGGTTCGGCAATAAGGTGCTAAGCGCCGGATCGTCCGTCTACGTCCCCGGGAATACGTATTACAGTTTCACAGCGGGTGCAGAGGGGCTGCGCATCGTCAACTTTCGCGCGAGATGCGATGTGTCGTTCTATGCTCAGGACTGAACGCGGGCACGAGGTTGCTCCTGATCCCGTAGTCCGTCTTACGGTCGCGTAGCTAGGGACGACGATATTGCTTCCCGGTAGCTACCGCTCATGACCGGCCGCCTCGCGGTTCGTGACCCGCCGATGAGCGCCAGAGTCATCGATTGGTTCAATCCGGCCAACAGCGGGTGTTCGCAGTGCCAATACGCTGTGCTGTTTGCAGTCATTCGGCTATCCCAGATAGCCGCCGGAGAGCGGATGCTCGTCTCTTCCGGTAGGCTAGCGGAGACCAAACTAGGGGACCTTGATTGGCTTGCGGCGCAGTACCAGATCACCTTGAGCGAATTGCCGTAGGAACGGCACCGTGAGCGACTCGAAAAAGGCGGTATTCCTGAGCTACGCCTCGGAAGACACGTTGGCGGCGCAGAGGATCTGTGCTGCCTTGCGTGCAGCGGACATCGAAGTCTGGTTCGACAAAAGCGAGCTGCGCGGTGGAGATGCGTGGGATGCGGCAATCCGGCAGCAGATCAAGGCCTGCTCGCTGTTCCTGCCGGTGATTTCGCATAACACCCAGGCGCGTGGGGAAGGTTACTTCCGACTTGAGTGGAAACTCGCCGTTGATCGATCGCATCTCATGGCCGCAGACCAAGCGTTTCTGCTGCCCGTCGTAATCGACGATACGGCTGACCGGACCGCGAGGGTTCCGGACCGCTTTCGTGAGGTGCAATGGACGCGATTGCCCAGTGGTGAGACGCCGCCGACATTTGCCGAACGTATTGAGCGACTGCTAAGGGTGGAATCTGTCGAAACCGTGCCCGCCGCCACGGCAATGCCCCCGGCATCAGCCACTCCCACCCACCCTGCTACTGCGACACTCGCCCCGGCATCCGCACGTCCAAAGTTGGCGCTGATCGCAATGAGCGTCGTGATCCTCCTCGCAATTGGGACTTTCTCGGTCAACCGGTGGGTCCTCTCGCAGCGCAAGTCGGGGTCTCAACCTTCAGTCGACCCCGCTGCTGCTGGGACCTTCAATCCGCCGCCGCACTCGGTGGCTGTGCTGCCATTCGCGAACATGAGCGGCGACAAGGACCAGGAGTACTTCTCCGACGGGCTAACGGAGGAACTGCTCAACGCGCTCTCCGACATCAACGGGCTGCAGGTCGCCGCTCGCACCTCCGCATTCTCGTTCAAGGGCACAAATACGGATATCGCTACGGTGGCGCGCAAATTGAACGTAGGCGCCGTCCTTGAGGGCAGCGTACGGCGCTCCTCGCACACCATCCGCGTCACCGCTCAGCTCATCAATGCCGTCACGGGCTTTCACCTGTGGTCGAAGACGTATGATCGGGATTCGGGGGATGTATTGAAACTTCAGACCGATATTGCAACCTCGGTGGCGAACGCTTTACAGGTGACTCTTCTGGGTGATACGGCGTCCCGAATTGAACTCGGCGGGACGAGCAACCCGGCCGCTTTCGATGCGTATCTGCGCGGCGTGAAGCTTCTCCGTTTGGCTGCCGCCGTAACTCCGATGCAGTGCGAGACCCCTATACAAGCTTTCAGCGACGCAATTGCACTCGATGACAAATTTGCTCTGGCATACGCGAGCCGCGCATTTGCAATCGATGAGTGTTCGGGTAACAGCCGAGGCTGGCTGCAGCAGCCAAAAGAGCAGGCCGCCCGCGCCGACGCTGAGCGAGCCATTGAGCTAGCGCCGGGCTTGGCGGAGGGATACCTCGCCTTGAGTCGGCTTGAGCAGGGATCGCTCGATTTTGAATCGGCCGATCACGCATGCGCCCGCGCCCTTGCTCTCGGTCCAGGGAACGTTCAAGTTCTGTATGAGTGCAGTCTTCTGTCGGCTTACCTGGGACACGCTGACGCAGCGATCTCCAATGCTCGGCGTGCCGTCGCACTCGACCCTCTCAATCCGCTGAGCCATCGCGCGCTTGGTGACACGCTTCGACACACGCGGGACTACGGAGATGCGATCGTCGCCTATCAGGCTTCCATAGCAGCGGATCCCGAGCACTCGGCCGACGCTGGTGCCAGGCGCGGTTTGGCGTATTACCTGTCAGGTGATTTGCCTTCGGCCCAATCTTCGTGCGAGGCGAATCCAGACACTTTCCGGAACGAGGTATGTCGGGCAGTGGTCTATGACAGAGTCGGCCGTCACGGGGATGCGTCAGCGGCGTTGGCACGAATCACAAAATTGGGTGGCGATGCGGCCGCCTATCAGTACGCGGAAATCTTCGCCCAGTGGGGCGACCACAATACTGCTCTGGATTGGCTGGAGAAGGCGATGCAGCTCCGCGATCCGGGATTGATATACACGAAGACCGACCCGCTATTGGACCCTTTACGCAAGGAGCCGCGTTTTCAGGCGATCGAACGTCAGTTGAAGTTCCCCACCACGTAAGAGTCCGCTAAGGCCCCGGCTTGGCAACCTGCAAGCGGCCGCTCGGCGAACGTGTCCTCGGGGTCGACACCGGAAGAAGTGCCACCACTGGCGCCTCCCGGCCAAAAGCGGAACTAGCGCACATTGGAATGTGGGCCGGTAACCAGTCATTCGCGGCGTGCGGTAATCTGACGCCCGATGCTTAAAGAGCCTACAGCGTAGCCAAGAGCGTCCTCCGTGGATCTCCCCAAGGCTTTCCCGTTCACACATCTGAAGATTGCTCCTGGTGAGGAAGTCCTATGGTACGGATACCATCCAACATTCCATCGTTTCCTGCATTACGGTCTTGTCATAACCAGCACCACTATTTATCTCTACCGACGCAGTTGGTGGCTCATGGTCGGTTGGAGACGAATTGCGCTCGACGATGTCCTCGGGGTTGAGGCCATTAGCAACCATCTCCGTCCAGGGCTAAGGATCAGTCGGAAGGCTGGCGCAATTACATTTCATACGCCTTTTGACTCTTACGAGGACGAAATGAACTTCGACCGAAAAGTACTAGAGAAAGCGATTGCTGCGATTCGGGCGGCGAAGGCGTCTGTTGACTCGTCTGACGTATCGACGGCGGTAGAGATCTCATCCGGCACTAGTGACCAACATGTTTGAACGATCCCTCCTCGCAACCTCAGGGCAATTGGTAAAGGCAACTATTTCGCTCGTTCTGTTCCTAGGGGGTGGACTACTGATAATGATGGGGTCATCGGGCTGGGTCTCGGGTTCGGCGGAAATCCAATTCACATTAGCAGTTGCTGGCATATTTGTTGCCCTAGGAGCGGGGATATACGGAGCAATCTCTATCCGCTGCCCGAAATGCGGAGCCCGCTGGGTGTGGCTCGCCGTGAGTAAATCTAGTGCCTCCTCTTGGCTCGCGACGCTTTTGGGCCGCGAGAAATGTCCCGTCTGCGATTGGATTGGGGAATGATGCCGCAAAGCCGACGTAGACCACTGGCGATAGTGGGTCGAGGGCGTCTGATGAAAAGCTGAGGTGAATAAACATGTCACCAGCAAGTATCCAGATGGCGAAAGATATCGCGGAGGAGATTCTGGCCGGTTCCGTGTCTCCATACGACGGCGGTTACCGTATCTGGAAGGAATGCCGACTGGCGCTGTTGCCGGGCGACCATCGCCTCGATCCGTTTGTGTATTGGTCGAGAAGGTACGTCGGATAAAGAGCGCCGAACGCTTTGCGATGAAGCGATACGAATAGGTGCAGAAGCCTTGATTCAGTGGGGCAGCGCACTCTCGAAATTTTGAGTGGGCTTCCTCGAAGCGGTCATTGACGACGGACGGCTTCGGGTCGCGACGAGTCGGCGACAATAATCGCGGCGGCGAGTGGTTGCCGCCGGCCCAATTGCTGACGGTCGCCATATATAATTGCCGGGACCAAAGCAGCCACTCGGTGGCCAGGGGAATGTTCAAGGTTGCCGATCGGTTTTGACCTCCAAGGAAGTTGATGTTTTACGAAGATCTCGAGCTGTGCCGGTACCACAACGGCCCGTTTAATTCCGATAACTGGCATGTTCCCTTGCGTGCGATCGGGTGGCTTGAACGTGGCCATCCGTACAGCCGCGGATCTTCGCCAGGGCACGTCATTGAGCAGCTCAAAAAGCTCATCGAAAGTTCCGTACAATCCTTCCAGCAGTACCATTTTCGAGGTCTACACGACTGCACCCTTTGCGAGAAGGGCAGTGCGGAAGCTCGCCTCACCGGTTCACACTTGAATCTCTTTATTCCTTGGAGGCGAGCGGTGTTGGTTTGTCCCGCAGGGATTGTCCACTACCTCATGGTCCACTCATATGCCCCACCGGCGGAGTTCGTGCAAGCCGTCCAGGAATGCCCGCCATATGGGTCGCCGCAATACCTTGAGGCGCTTCGCGAGGCAAATGACAGGCACTCTGTCCCTTTGGTGACGTGGGAGGAAGCGCTTCGCGAGCAGCGCAAGGAAATGGAGAATATAGCGCAACGGCGGCAATCCCGGCTGGACTCCAAATGAAAGGAAGAAAGCTGACGGCAGGAAGCGGGCCATTGAACGGATTATGAGTGGAACCAGTGCAGAATCCTTGTTGCGGATAATGACTATTCGGCATGACATGCAAATAAAAGGGATCACCCATCCGCATCCCGCAGTTGTAACTGCGACGAAGGAATTGATCGAAAAGCTCACCAAGCTCGATCCAACGGAATCGATTGACGTTGTCGTAGTCGCTGAAGATCCGGTACATGCTCAATACAAGAGGACGAAAACCGGAGAATTGCTGGCGGAAATCAGAATGACAGACGAGTAAATCCGGGGTCGTTGAGCCTGCCGATAGCCGACAGTGGTGGAAGACAGCAAGGGGTCGACACCGGAAGAAGTGGTACCGCCGGCGACTCCCGGCCCAAGAGCGGTACTTCGTCACATTAGATTGAGTACGAGGAAGCCGCCGTTCGGAGTACGAGGTAAGATCGCCCGCGATGCGAACTCCCGTTACAACTGTTGTCGTTTTCGCTGCTGTCGCAATCGTCTCCGGCATCCTTTTTTTATAACGAAGGTCTTGACACATTGATCGTCAGGCCACCATTGCAACGGACTGTCCACGACAGCATCGAATTTGAGGAGACTCATCGGATGAATCGCTGATGGGCGGCGGAGGCCGGGGAGCTGGACACTGGGTGCTGGGTGGCTACCTCGCGCGCAGGCGCGCAAGACGGCAGTTGCTTGCGGCTACGGAAGCAGACATCCGCGAGCGTGGATTGCCAATACCGAAGGTTCCCACCGCAAGAGAGAATCTCTGGAATTGGCTTATGAGCCGCAACGCAAGCGTCGCCTCACAGGCGTGCGCGGGTCTTTTCACACTTGGCGCCGCATGCTTCGCTCTAGCTCAGTGGTTGCCGGTATTCGCACCCTGTCGGATTGAGCATCGCATTCATAACGCCGCGCAAGACAGCACTACCTGCCAAGGCTTAATGGCGCTCGGGCTGTGTGGGATTGTGCTTTTGCTATTGGGGGCGGCCACTCTAGTCGTCATGGCCTGCTCGGTCGTCAAGCGCCGTCGCGGATCCGGGGGCCAGGGCAATACCTAAGTGCCTTGGATCGGGCCCGTAGTTGCGATATCGCGTTTCCCTTGCTCCAGAGCTGCCGTTCGACACCGGCTGTAGAGGGTCGACACCGGAAGAAGTGCTACCGCCGGCGACTCCCGGCCCAAAAGCGGGCGCCCGTTCTCAATTAGATAACCGATCCAAAGCTGCCGTCGACGGCGTCCAGTACCCTTAGTGCCATGACACGCACGCATCGCGCTTGGGTTGGCTTCCTCGTCGCGCCGGGAGTACCCGCTATCTTGCTTTACCTTTTTGGTCGCCTAAAGGGTTACGGCGACGCTGCGGTCGTAGGCCCCCTGCTGCTTGCAGTTCCCGCTTACGCTTCGGCGCTAATCCTGGGTCTTCCGATCCATCTCTCGCTCAGAAAACGCGGAGTGAGAGGTCTCGGCTCTTACGCCGGAATTGGTGCCGCGGCCGGAATGACCAGCGTCGCGGTCGTCACGGTGATACAAACCATAGTCGCGTGGATGTGGTCACCCGACAACGTCCGCGCCCTCTCGCTGTGGAAGTATTCAGGCGGTTATATGGTGATCGGGGCGCTCTATGCGGCGGTTGCAGGTGCTGCGTTCTGGGTGATTGCAGTAAGGCAGCCGAGGCCAACCGAGTGAGTGAGATACCTGAGGAGCGGGCGCTGCGGGCTGTCGCCGCGGGGTCGGAAGCGGCCCGTACCAGAACAAGCAGTCGGCAGGCAGTCGCTCACCTTGATGTCCGGTTTCGTAGCCGGTCATCAAAACCGCGCCAAAACGAAACAGCCAACCCGTAAAGCGCCATGCTCAACGCCAAGCCAACCAGCAGTCGTAATCTCTGCTCAGGAACTGACGGAAGGATGCCAGTCGGCCAATCGAGAGACCTCTGCGTTATGGTCTGGGCGGCTTCCCAATAGAATGGACTCGCCAACAGCCCAGCAAATGCAATTACCGCGCGCAACGTCCGTATCATATCTCCGGTTTCCTTCCCCAAGACACTTCGCGACCAATGCTAGCCTAATGAGCGGGGAAACTCGTAGGTTTTGGTTCCTCGAAGCGGCCGCTCACCGCCGGCAGCTGCGGGTCGGAAGCTGACAGGGGTTCGAGCGCAATAAATCGGTAGAAGCGATAACAGCAAAAATATGACTACAGAATCAGGGTTTGTCGCAGCAGCACTCAATCAAACATGCACCGGTATTGTCGTCCAGGAATATCACTTCCGTGGGTACGTCCACGATGAAGCCAATGTCATCTTTATGTCTCTCGAAACCGGAAATTGCTTACGCTTCTTCTTTGACGCCGGAGTGTTTTTCTGGAAGGTGGCCCCGCCCGTCGTGGCACCTAGCGACGACCAGTCCGAGTACCGCCTTGTAGAGCCGGAGTTCGCGGAGAGACTTCGCGGCCGCAAGATCGTAGCCGCTGTATTTAACGCATCTTCGCACTCCGCCCGCGAATTGGGGATCACGTTTGAAGGGGGTGTGAGATTCTGCCTCCGCAACCACATGGATACGTCTGCTCTAACGTGCCACTAGACGATGGCCGGAAAGCTGCCGGTCGTGGGAGACCGCTGGGGTCGACACCGGAAGCACAACTGAATCGCGCGGTAGTCGGCCACAACTCGTCGGTCCGGGTGCTGAAATCGCCGGCATTTGGCTGACGTTGGTTGCCAAGGGCAAGCCCATAGTCGACCATGGCCGAAGAACAAGAGGGTCAAAGATCAGGGATTGCGCCCCGAATCTCCACAACAAGACGGAAAGCGAGGGTCGGGACTAAGCTCGCATGACCTGAGAGCCGACTGAGATCTGCGACTGCTGCGAGGGACCCAACATGAATAACTGGCTGCACAATCTCCCTGTCGTGTGGATGGCACTGATCATCTTCGGAGTTACGTACCTCGTCGCAGCGGCAACTTACGCCGTGGTTGCGATCCTCGCTATGGGCGAGCGTGAACGCTCATTCAAGGCCGTTTCGCCGGCTATGCTGCCGCCGCTGTGCATCATCTTCGGGCTTTTCGTGGCGTTCACCGCTGCGCAGGTGTGGGACGATACCGAGCGAGCCAACGCGGCGGTTAACCGTGAAGCTAGCGCGCTAAGATCCGTCGTGGTTTTTGCCGCCAGCTTCCCGGGGGAGCCCGAAGCGCGTCTACGCGCCTTAGTCCGTGACTACATCGAGAGAGCTGCAACCCAGGAATGGCAGACAATGGCCCAGCAAACCGCGACCCTGAGGATCACACCACGCTCGCTCGCTGAGGCGCTGAAATTGATCCTTGCTATAACACCCGTCAGCCAAGGCCAACAAATCGCGCAGAGAGAGATCGCCACCGCTCTTGAGAACACACTCGATGCGCGCCGGCAGCGCATTATGGTCAGCCGATCGCAAGTCAATTGGGTCAAGTGGTCATGCCTGTTCGTGCAGGCGATCTGCGCTCTGGTCGCAATCGCGTTGGTTCACAGCGGTGAGCGGCTCGCCTCCGCAATCTCATTAGGGATCTTTGCTTCGGGTGTCGCCGCGTGCGTGCTGCTGATTGCTTCTCACGATCGGCCATTCATCGGGCAAATGTCAGTCGGACCCGATCCGTTGCTACAGGTGATACCGGATGCCGGTGCGGCAGCACGCGATGACTTATGACGTCGTGAAAATGGAGGACAACACCTATCAGACTTCGGCAGTCGCGTCCCAGCTCGTGGTGATGTCCAATAGAATCTCGCAGCCCTTGGTTTGTCACAGTCATCTCAGGGGAGCCCACGTGAGGACCAACGCACTGGCAGGATTCTGACCGACGACTATCTCGGTTGGACTGGCGGCATTCGCTGGTCTGCGTGCCGCCGAACCAACTTTTAAGATCGGCGAACAGGCCCCCGTGATTGGGCCGGTCACTCACGGGGCAAGTAACTCAACGGCACAAATGACGCGCGCCTTGACCTGCATAAAGTGCGACGCTACATTCATCCGATGTTCTGGATCGTGACGCGCAAATTACAACAACAATGCCGTTTCAAAGGCGGTATTTGTATGCGTGCATTCCGGAACTGAGACCTAACGGTCCGAAAATCCAAGGAACTTCTCTCAACAAATCCCGCCGTCGTCGGCGGGGCTTGGACTGAGCTTCGCCGGGACTGTGTACCGAAGGAGCTCAACGATGCCGCTTTTCTTATCCGACGCCGAGATCGAGCGTATCGGCCGAGGCCTGCTCGACCGCTCGTTGCCAAAGGTCGAGTGGACCCACGCTGCGCACTTCGCCGCCGCGCTGTGGCTACTGAGGCAGCCGGAAATGCACGCTGATCGCGACATGCCGAGGATGATTCGTGCATACAACGAGGCCACTGGCGTGCCGAATACGGACTCGAGCGGCTATCACGAAACTATCACGCTCGGCTCGTTGCGGGCCGCCCGCGCGTGGTTGGCGAGCCGGCCCGGCATGGCGCTATACGAGGCACTGCGGCAGTTGCTCGCGTCCGAGTACGGGCGTCCGGATTGGCTGCTTGCCTACTGGTCGAAGACGGTGTTGTTCTCGGTTGCTGCCCGAAAGGCATGGGTCGAGCCGGACTTGCAGGAGCTGCCATTCTGAGTCATCGACGATGAGCGAGCATTGACTTGCTCTGAGTCGAGCGTCTGGTGTTTGCGTGCCAAGACGGGCCTCTCCGTACCGGACGCTCAGAGTGTGACGGCGAATTTTGTCGGTACGAGCCAACTGCGATCTCGTCGGAATCGCTGCCAGTCGCCACTCATCGGCGGCACTCTAGCTTGCTCACCAGGATGGGAAAGCGATTAAACCTGTCCGGATTCGGGCGGACTCATTGCTCCGCCAGCTCTATGGTGCCGTGGCCTCCGGCGGGCTACGACGGGTCTTCACTGAGGGAAATCGCCCTCGCTGGGCATTGGCTGACGGCTTCCCGTACCGCACTCTCGAATTCCGGCGGCACCTCGTTGACCACCACGACGGCGTAGCCATCGTCGTGCAACTCGAACACCTCCGGGCAGAGCCCCACGCACACCCCGAAACCGGCGCATACGTTCGCGTCGACATGCACTTTCATTTTGACCCCCCGAGCGCCGGATCGAACTCCAAGTTGATGTGGGTCAATCCGCGCAATATGAAGGTTGGCAGGTAACTGTAGCGTCGTGCGCCCGGCGGCCCATGGACTTTCTCGGAGATGCGAATGTCGCTGGTTCGGTCAAACATCCGGTTGAGGCTGACGACCGTCTCCGCCCGCGCGAGGGGGGCGCCGGGACAAGCGTGACTGCCGCGGCCGAATGCCACATGCAACCGGGCGTTCCCTCTCTCTATCTGGAATTCCCCCGGGTTTTCGAACTTGCGAGAATCCCGGTTGGCGGCGCTATTGGCGATATACAGGAAAGTGCCGGCCGGAATATCGACGCCGCCGACCTTGGTAGGCCTCTTGGCCAATCGGAAGTCGCCCTTGACGGGGCCCTCTATCCGCAGGCATTCCTCGACGAAGTTGGGGATGAGGCTGCGATCCTTGCGAAGGCGTTGCTGGAGGTCGGCGCGCTCGCCGACCACTTGGAAAGCGTAGCTGAGCAGTCGCACGGTGGTTTCCTGCCCGGCGGCAAACAGGTTGGCGGCAACCCGGGCGACATCGAGAGGCTCCGGCACCGAGCCATCGGGAAAGGTAGCTGCCGCGAGCTTCGAGAGAATATCGCCTTTCGGGTTCCGCCGACGGTCCGCGATATACGCCGAGAAAGTATCGTAAAGCCACGCGAGCGGCGAGTGCTCGACCTGGCTCTCCTTCACGCCGCCTACGCCGGCTCCGCCACGCTCCTGTTCCTGGCGTATAAGTTTCTTCCGGAACTGCACTCGATCTTCGGGTGGCACGCCCAACAGATCGGAGACGACGAGCACAGCGAACGGCTGGGCGAAATCGTTCATGAACTCGCACTCGCCACGGGAGATGAACGTGTCGATCTGCTGTTCGGCCAGCTTCCACATGAAGTCCTCATTTTCCTTGAGGCGCTTTGGGGTGATCAGCGCCATCAGCAACGACCGATGGGCGGTGTGCTTCGGCGGATCGAGGGTCGGGAGCTGATCGCTGAAGGGCGTTTGGTCGCGGTAGGCTTCAATCAGCTCGGAGACGTCCTCGTTTTCGTGTCCCTTCAAGGGAATGGGACAGCCCGCAAACGGCCCGGTGGTCGACATGCAGGAGGAAAAGCGATCGGGATCGTTGTAGACCTCGAGGGCTTCTTCGTAGCCCGTGACCATGACGATGCCCTGGTGCGGCTCACGCAGTACCGGGGACTGCTCTCGCAGATAATCAAAATAGGAGTACGGATCGTTCACGAACCGGTCGCTGCGGAAGAAATCGTACTTTTCAAACTCGTGGTGCTTATCGTTCATATGGGCTCTCCCTTCGAGCTTCTGCCGGCGGAAGCGTTTACGACCAATAGCCGGGCTTATCTCGGATAGTTCCGGGGGCGCGCGATGCGCTCCGCCGACATGGCCACTTCTGAGTCGAAATAAGCCTCAATCAAGCGCCGACGCGGCGCTCACCACGGGTCGACTCTCGCGCGTGCCGCGCATCCGGCGATCAGGATCGGAGGGGTCATTCGGAGAGATTTCGACGTGGTCCTCGAACACGGCCAAGATCGTTCCCACAAAGGGCATCTCCGCGAATCGCTCCGGAATGCGATAGGAGACGAGATCTCCCGGCTTGAATGTCTCCGGATCGAAATTGAATTCGAACGGGCATTTCTCGCCCGCTGGACCTATGGTTTCCAAGATGTCCTCCGCATGCTCGTCTCCAACGCGTCGACTCATTTTACAACCGACACCAGGGTTTCACATACCCTCGCACGATGCGGCCGCTGGCGCAAACGGCCCACTTTTTGCACCGACGCGTTGAACCCCGACAGGGGCGGCCCCGCAGCCGACGACTACCCTTTCAAAACCGCGCTGAACAAAATCCGCAGTTCATCAAAATGCCGCTCCGCCGCGTCCTGCTTGTAGATGGGAAGATCCGCCATCGTCCAACCATGTAGCGCGCCCGGCCAAATTTCGGCGCGATAGTCGGCGTGCGCCGCATCGAGCGCCGCTTTGACTCGCGCCTCCTGGTCCGGCAGATAGTGCTGATCCTGATCGGCGCCGATAATCAGCACGCGCGCCTTGATCTTGTCGAAGACTCGATGCGGGCTGTCGGGTTCATCCGTCGCCAAGTTCCCGCCATGGAAACTTGCGGCGGCAGCGAAGCGATCCGGATATGCGGCCGCGACCGTCAACGCGAAGCCACCGCCCATGCAATATCCCGTCGCACCGACCTTGTTCCCTTTAACGTCCGGCAGGCTGTCGAGATAAGTCAGAAAGTAACCTGTGTCTTCAATCGCCAACTGTTTGCTGGTGGCGGAGCGCACCATGGACATGAGCTTGTCGCGCTGCACTGGATCGGTGAAAAGCGTCTTGCCGTCGAAGGGTTCGTACGGCCCGATGCGATAGAACATATCCGGCAGCAGCACCAGATAGCCAAAATCGGCCAAACGCTGGCCCATATCGTAGAGCGTAGGGCGAATGGCGACGCCGTCCATGTAAAAGATGACCGCCGGCCACGGCCCCGCGCCTGACGACGGGCGAAACAAGGCCGTACGGCAGACGCCGTCTTTGGTCTTGATTTCTACGTCTGCGCGACTCATGCGGCGGCTCCTGCAAAGTTCATCTCAATCTAATGGGCGATCTTAGCCCGCGCCTCGACCGGGCGCCAAACCGCCCCAACACCCCTCCGCCGACCGTAAGGGGTCAAATATCCGCCGCAGGAGTATTCCGGATGCGTCGTTCATAACGATAGAATCGATTCAATCGCCGCATCGAAGGCCAATCCCATGTCGACACTCACCAACCTGGATTCGCGCTATTACGTCGACGCCGGTGTATTTGAGGCGGAGCGCCAAAGAATATTCAGGCGCCATTGGCAGATGCTCGGCCCGGTTTCCCAGCTCAAGGACTCCGGCGACTATCTCGCGGTCGATGTGGCCGGTTGGAAACTGTTCGCGCTGCAGGGCCGCGACGGCGTGCTGCGCGGGTTCCACAACGTCTGCCGTCATCGCGGTGCTCGCCTGTTGGCCGATGGGACGGGGCGCTGCGATCGGCTGCGATGCCCCTACCATCAATGGATTTACGATCACAACGGAGCGCTACGCCAAGCGCCGTGGTTCGGCGAAGATCCGCAATTCAATGCGGAGGACTGGCCCCTGCATTCGGCGGCCATCGCCCAATGGCGCGGGCTCCTCTTTATCTGCATCGACCCGGAACACAGTCTGATGGACCAGTTGGGCGATCTGCCCGAGGAGGTCAAGGACTCGCCGATCGAATCCTACGGCAGCGTGGAGGAGCATCGCTTCACCATGCGCAGCAACTGGAAGACCTATACCGACAACTTCGTCGAGGGCTACCACATACCCGGCATTCATCCGGGGTTCATGAAAGTCATCGAATTTGCGCAATTCGAGACCATTGCGCGAAACGGCATGGTGCGCATGACGGCCCCGCAGCGGAGCGGCTCGATTTACAGCGGAAAATGGCTGTGGATGTGGCCCAATTGGACGCTGTCGGTATTTCCCGGCGGCATGAACTTAAGCCGCATCAATCCGCTCTCCGTCGACACCACCGAGCTAATATACAACTTCTGTTTCGCGGATACCTCGGCCGCGAGCGAATCATCCCGACGGAGCACCATCGATACCAATTGCGGAATCGTCCGCGAGGACTTCGGCATCTGCGAGCATACGCAGAAGAATTACGCTTCCGGCGGGTATACGCCCGGCCCCTTGAGCCCGCGGCACGAGCAGTCCGTCGCCTACTTTCAACGAATGGTACGCAACGCGCTCGATTCTCGGACCGCGGACCACCGCCCTGCGGGATTGATCCACGCCGGCGGTGCCGATCGCGGCAGCCTCGTTGTGAGCCGCTCGGACGACACGCTGTGAGCGGTCAGTGGCAGAACTTCGACAAGGCGTTCGCCACGTGCGCCATCCCGCTGGTGTCGACTTCGGCGTTATCTTGCGTCTCGCCGCTCTTGGCGAGGCGGATGCCCGTCAAGCCTCCGGGCATCAAAGCCACGATATTGCCGCCCCAGCCGATCATTCGGGGATAAAACACGCGACAGTCAGGCGATGCGGCGTACGAGGTGACCCAGAACGCATTGATGTACGTGGTCTCACCTGTCGGCAGCTTCTCGCCCGTCGGAAATCCCCGCGGATTCGGGCCGGCCAGCAACTCCCGTATGCGCGGCGCGTACAAGATCTGCTGGCCGCCGTGCTTGCCTTCGTTTTGGTAGAGCCGTGCGATCAACACCATGTCGCTGATGGTCGGGTAGTAGCCGTAGGCCATGAGCGGATGCCCGGCGCTGCCATCCGCTTCGATGGTGCGGTTGGTCGGCGCCTGATGAATGCCGATGGGCGCAAACACTTCTTGCCGCAACATCGACCAGATGTCGGCCGCCGGGTCCCTCCTTCGATTTGAGAAAGCGGTCCATCGCGACACCGAGAATGAACATATCCTGATCGCGGTAGCGCGTGACCTGGCCGGGCCCCCACGGATACACGCCGCCGTCTTCGAGCAGCGCGGCCACCTTCTCTTGAGTCGAGCGGGCCTCGTACCATCTCGAGTAACTGGCGTCGAGATACCCGTCACTGGTGTCATTCGGCTGGCGCTTCGTACTGCCGTTGCCGATTCCCGTCGCCATGTTGATGGCGTCTTCAAACCGCACGTCGCGCCACCCGCGATAGCGGGCCGCCTCCGGCACATAGTCTGCAATTCTCAAGTTCGAACACGGCCGGGCCGTACTTCTGGGCGAGCCTCAACAGGGCCGTTTCGTTCGCCAATGCCTTGGTGGCGGACCAGACGCCGAAGCGCGCGCGATCGCACCACGGCAACTGACCGCCGGCGCTCGGGCATTCCTTCAGGTAGAAGGTGCCTTGATAGTCGAGTCCCGGACAGTACGATGTCGCTCGCTCGCATCGGGCCGTCGAAATCGGCGAGCTTGGCACCGCCGACCTTTGCCGCGAGTTCGTCCCAGCCGGCAATCGGAACCGCATCGGCGCGATCGGCCTCGTACCCTCGCTTTAGGGAACTCAGTTGGTCGGTCGCCACGGGCGCAAAGGTTGCCGGAACGAGACCGGCGGCGACGAAGTCATCCTTGATGTAGAACGGCGCCGTTTGTTGCACGATCTGAAAGCGCAAATTCGATACTCGACCGTCCTTGTAAAGGAATGTCGCCAAACCATTGTGCGTCTCGCCCTCGATGGAATTCACGAGCGCAAACGGGAACCCGGCGCGCGACCAGCCGCCATCGTCAGGCTGAGACCAAACCCGGCCGGGCTGCACGATGATGTCCCAGTAGCTGCGCCCTTGATTGTTGGAAGCGTATCGAATCACGTCTTGCGTAAAGGGAACGAGATCGCCCTTGTCGGTGAAGAAGGAGATGGCGACGCCCGGAAACAAATTCGGATCCCGACCGAGAACTGACGGCGGCGAAAATACCGCAGGCGTTGTGGTCATCTCCGTCTCGGTCAATCGCAACGTTCCCAAAAACGGCGCGTGCTCCGCGACCGCATCGGAACCCGGTATGAATGCGCTGTTGGCGATCACTCCGCCGGACCACGTGGACGCAAGCAGCTCCGCATCGCCAATACGCTGGGCGGCTGCGGTCGTATGCGCAGCCGCGAACGTCAGCGCGGCGAAAATCAGCAGAGCAGCGCGCGACGACTCCACGCTAAGGGCGAGACAGGGCCTCAATCGCACACTCAAGTCCCATGATTTTCCTTTTCAGTTTTGTCGAGTTCTACGCTCCGCCTTGTCGCCCTGTCAATCGGCTTGAGGTCTCAGCGAGCGACGCTGACCGCGGCGCGCTGCCCGCGAGTCGCACAGTGGCGCTACAATGCGCGGAGTTCGAAACCGTCTCACTCACGAACGTCCGTGCCTTCTTCGATGCCGCGCCGATTTCCGAGTCAGCGCAGGGAGCGACTATGAATCCGACCGCCGACCGCGGACTTGGACAGCAGCTCATTTCGAGCGTGCTGACGACGGGAGCCCTCCGCTACGCCGACCGCGAAGCCCTTTACTGCGGCGGAACCGGCCGGCGATTGACGTTTCGCGAGCTCAATGTGCGCAGCAACCGGTTGGCCAACTCGTTGACCGCGCGCGGCTTGCGGAAGGGCGACGTGGTCGGCTTTCTGTGCTCGAACCGCGCCGAGATCGTCGAAATCTACTTTGCGCTCGCGAAGACCGGCATCGTCGGCCTGCCCCTCAACTATCGGCTGGCGCCGTCCGAGATGGCCGCGCTGCTCGCCGCGATGGGTGCGATCGGCCTCATCTGCGACGCTCGTTTCGGCGGCGTGCTCGAGCTGCTACGCCGCGAGGTGCCGGCGCTCGCAGATGTCATCTGGATCGGCGACTCGCCGCCGCCACAATGCCTGTCGTACGAGGCGTTGCTGGCGGCTGCGCCCTGCAGCGAGCCCGACGTCGAGATTGCGGAGAGCGATCCATATTATTTCAACCTGACCTCGGGGACGACCGGCCTGCCGAAGGCGTACGTCATATCCCACTACAGCTCCGCGACGTTCTTCGGCTCGATGTTTGCCTTCGATATCGCGGCCGAGGACGTGATACTGACCGTGTTCCCTGCATTCGGCCGCGTCGGATTCGTGTGGATCGCAACGGCGCTGGCGCGCGGGCTGAGGGTCGTGCTGGCGGACTTTCAGGCCGAGGAGGTGCTGCGCCTGATCGAGTCCGAGCGGGTGACCTACACCATGCTGGTGCCGACGATGGGCGCGATGCTGCTTGCGTCCCCCGAGCTTTCGCGCCGCAGCCTCGCCTCGCTCCGTGTGGTCGCCTATGCGGGGTCGGCTCTACCGGAGACGATCCGCGATCAGTCGATCGCTCGCCTTTGCCCCAATCTCTACGAAGGTTACGGCCTGCAGGAGGCCGGCTGGCTGACGGTCAGCACGGCCGCCGACCGCGCGCGCAAGCCCGATTCGATCGGACGGCCGGTGTTGTTCGCAGACGTGAAGATCGTCGACGCCGCCGGTGCGAGCCTCCCTCCCGGCGAGATCGGCGAAATCATATCGCGCTCTCCGTCCGGTGCGACAACGTACTTTCAGAGTCCTGCGCGCTCCGCCGAGGCATTCCGCAACGGCTGGTTCCATTCCGGTGATTTAGGACGCCGTGACGAGGAGGGGTTCATCTACCTCTGCGGCCGCATCAAGGACATGATCATAAGCGGCGGGCAAAACATCCATTCGGCCGAAATCGAATCGACACTGCTCAAAATCCCCGGAGTCAAAGAGTGTGCGGTCATCGGGTTGCCGGATAGCACCTGGGGTGAGCGTGTGGTCGCGGTGATCGTCGTCGACGAGCCGGCATCGGTCTGCCTCGATAGCGTGCGCGAGTTCTGTCGCGCGCGGATCGCCGGCTTCAAGATTCCGCGCGAGGTCCATACGCTGGTCGATCCGCTCCCGCGCACACCCACGGGCAAAGTGCAAAAGTTCAAGCTCATCGAGCGCTACCATCGCGGCAACGGTGAGAACCCGCCGCGATAACACCCGCTCGGCCGCTTTTCTGTCAATGCTTCAGCTTGTACGCCACCACTGAATCGCCTTTGGTGGATCCATACATGCTGTGGCCGCCGGCCGTCAGCACGACGAACTGCTCCCCGTTCACCTCGTAACTGACCGGCGTCGCCATCCCGGCCGCCGGCAGCGGAGTCTTCCAGAGCGTCGCACCGCTGCGCAGATCGAAGGCCCGAAATTCGTCGTCCAAGGTGTAGCCGATGAAAACCAGGCCCCCGGCGGTCACGAGCGGGCCGCCGGCTCCAGGCGTTCCCAATTCCCAGGAGAACGGTAAGTGCGCGAGCTTCTCGATGCTGCCGAGCGGCACTTGCCAGCGAATCGAACCGGCGACCAGATCGACGGCGGTGAGCTCTGCCCACGGCGGCGCAATGCAAGGGGTGCCGATCGGCGACAGCAAGGGCTCGATCTTGGTCACGTACGGCGTTCCCGCGCTCGGAAACACCATGGGCTTGCCCGTCTCGATGGCCTGGTCTTTGCTGAGCGTGATTTGATCGCGGGGCACGAGTGTGACGATCATGGCCACCCGGTTGGAAGGCACCACCAGCAGGTGCGATGCCGGGTCATAGGCCCCGCCTCCCCAATTCGGACCGCCGGCGGCGCCGGGCACCAAGGCCGTGCCCTTCTCGCTGGGCGGCGTGTAGATCGGGCCGTAATTGAGCTCGGCAATGCGCTGCTTGCACAGCCGCCGATCGATGGGCGTGAAGCCCCACGCGTCTTCAGGCGTGATGCCCTGGGGCGCAAGCAGCGGCATACCCACCGGAAACGGCTGAGTCGGTGACAGCCATTCGCCCGGAGCCGCGCCCTGCTGCGGTACGGGGCGCTCGACGTACGGCACCAGCGGCTCGCCCGTCCTGCGATCGAAGATGAAAATCATCCCCGTCTTGAGAGTCTGCACCAGCGCGGGCACCGTCTTGCCGTTGTAGGGCAGGTCGATCAGCAAGGGCTGCGACGGGGTGTCGTAATCCCACACGTTGTGATGTGTGAACTGGAAGTGCCAGACGACCTGGCCGGTCGATCCTTTCAGCGCGACGATCGAATCGGCGTACTCATTCGCACCCGGCCGCAAGCCGCCGTAGAAATCGACCGATGGGCTGCTGGTCGGCAGATACACAAGATCGAGGGCATCGTCGACGGCCATTTCCGACCACACGTTGCCGGCGCCTTCTTCGCCGACGGTGCCCTTCAACCAGGTGGCCATTGCAGGATCGGCGGGGCTTCGCGGTAAGGGATCGAATTCCCAGAGCGGCTTGCCGGTGCGCGCGTCGAACGCGAGCACGCGCCCGCTCGGCGCATCAAAGCGCTGATCGTCGGCGACGCTCGATCCCACCACCACGACGCCATTGACGATGGCGGGCCGGGAGCCCGCGGAGACTTCCCCCGGAAAAATCTCGGGCTTGCTCCGCGGCATCTGCACTTCGCCGTGATTGCCGAAGTCCGGGCAGGGCTTACCGGACTTCGCGTCCACGGCGATCAAACGATAATCCACCGTCCCCATAAGGATTCGTGTCTTGCACATCGAGTCCGCCGCCGCGGCGCCGTCGGTCCAAGTCGATACGCCGCGGCATTTCCTCATGCCCGCGCTGACTTGTTTCGGATCGTAGATCCAACGCTGCTGACCCGTCGCAGGGTCGAGAGCAATGAGACGGCGCGATGTCGTGCACACCACGAGGTTGCCCTCGATCAAGGTCGGCTCGTCCTCGAAGGCGTCGAGGACGTTGCGCATATGGTTGACTTCGCCGGTGTGATATTCCCAGGCGAGCTGCAAATCCACGACGGTGCTCTGATTGATCTGTTTGAGAGGCGAGAACTTCACGCCCATCTGGCGTTGACTCTGGATCTCCTCGGCGCCGTATGCGGGCGAGAGGGCCAGAACCCCGAAGGTGAGCGCCAGCGTGCAGAGCGCCCCGAGCGCCGGCGGCAAACGATCCCGCGACAACCCTCGATCCCGTGTAATCACTCGTGCACCTCCGCAGGCTTCGCCAAGCGGGCGACTCCCCGTCCACCCCGGCGGCCATCTTATTAATAGTTTACACGCGTGTCTATTAAGACCGCCGCCGCGCCCGCTGCGGCGATGCAGCCGGACTTGCGAGCCGCTTTCGCGGGGGCCGCTTGGCCTTCATGAAGATTCCTTGGCGCAGAATCCGGCCCCACTCGCCGGTGAAGCGCTCCGCAAGCTCATCGACGCCGGCCTCTGCGCTCCGCCAGCTGAGCATCACCAGCGTCGCAATGGATCCGATCATGATGAACGAGAGGATCTCGACATCGATGTCGTCCCGGGCATCGCCGCTCGCCTTGGAGTGCTCGAGCATCCGGCTGACCACCTTGTGCAAGGGATGTTCGGCGTCGACATCCTTGCCGGCGAGCGCATCGGCGATCAGCACGCGGTACGCCTCGCGATTGCGGAGGACGACCTTCGACACCGAGTTCACCTGCGCCTCCATGGACGAGGCATCGAGATCCTTTACGGAGTCGAGCAGACGATCCGAAAGCCAGATCTTCGCTTCCCGCAACAGCTCATCGCGGTCCGCGAAATGCTGATACGCCACCGCGCGGCTGACATTCGCCGCGCGCGCGACCTCCTTCATCGACAAGCCATCGGCGCCGCGGTGCGCGAGCAGGTCGATGGTCGCCCTCAGGAGCTTCGCGCGAGTCTGCGCCGGGTTGCGCACCCTGGCCTTCTTGCCCGGCTTCTTCATCATGAGGCGATCATAAGCTCTGGAAGGGCTATATTGTCTCGATCGCTCGCCGCGTCGGTGGATTGGCCAGAAACCAGTGCGACTCAATGCTAAACACCCCACCTCCCGATCCAGGGCGGAGAAGTTCGGCGCAGCCTATTTCCGCAAGTTCTATCTCTCGTCGACGACGCGCGTCGTGTCGGCCGCCGAGATGCGCACGCGCGCGCGGCTGATCGCCGCCATCCTCGCGCAGGCGTCGATCCCCGTGCGCCACATTCTCGACGCCGGCTGCGGCATCGGACTCCTGCGCAAGCCGTTCGCGGAGCTATGGCCGCGCGTCCGCTACACCGGGATCGATACGAGTGAGTATCTGTGCTCGCGGTACGGCTGGACGCAAGGGTCGGTGGTCGACTACGCACCGCGCGCGCCGAGCGATCTGGTCGTGTGCTACGACGTCCTACAGTACCTGGACGATCGCGCCGCCGGACGTGCGCTGGCCAATCTCGGCCGGCTCTCGCGCAGTGTGCTGTATTTCTCCGCGCTGACGCGCGAGGACTGGCGCGAGAACTGTGATCGCAAGCTCACCGATCGAGCCGTGCATCTGCGATCGGGAGAGTGGTACCGGCGGCGATTGCGGCGCCAGTTCTCCTATCTCGGATTCGGCGTCTGGGTCCGCAAGGGCGAGCGGGCGCTGCTCTGGGATCTGGAGCGCTGCAGCGGCTGAAGTCGGCGCCTCACAGCGTCGCTTGCGTCCAGCCCACGAGGGCGTTGTGCACGCTATCGCCGACCCCGGCGCCCACCCGCGCGTCATTGACGAGGGACACCACGACGTAGACCTTGCCGGACGCGCCCGTCACGTAGCCGGCGATACCGCTCACACCGTCGAGATGCCCTGTCTTCAAGCGCGCGGTTCCGGGCTGCGAGCTTCGCATGCGCGACCGCAACGTGCCGTCGATGCCGGCGAGGGGCAAGGAGGCGATGAATTCGGGCGCGTACCGGCTGTGATAGGCAGCGCGCAGCACCGCCGCCATCTCGAGCACCGAAATGCGCGTGGTGCGCGACAGCCCCGAGCCGTTGTCGATTTCCATATCGGACAGCGGCAAGCCGCGTTCCTGCGCCCAGGCCGACATGGCACGAACGCCCTTGTCGGGAGTCGCCGGCGAGCCGAATTTCTCCGCGCCGAGCGTCAACAGCAGATGACGCGCCATCAAGTTGTTGCTGAACTTGTTGGTGAGCCGCACCACCTCCGCGAGCGTCAAGGAATCGAAGCTCAGGAACGGTGTGGCGGTCGCCGGCGCCGCCGCGACGCGCCATTTGCCCTCGAAGGTTCCGCCGGATTCGCGCCACAGCTGCGCGAACGTGCCGAATGCGTAGCTCGGCGCGGACAACAACACCCGTGTGATGCTGCGTGCATCGCACTGGGGCGACAACGAGCCCGTGAACTCGACGCGATCCCAGTCGACCGAAGGAACCTCGAATGCCACCCGCGCGGCCCGGCCGCTGCACGGTCCCGCCAAAAGGTCGATGCGGTTATCGATCGCGAGATTGATCGGTGAGGGCGTCGCGGCGATGTCCACGCGGTGCGCGCTCGGATTCGGCACGAGGCGGAACTCGACGGACTGGAAGTTCACCATGATCGCCGAGGGCTCCGCGTTGTACGCCTGATGCGGCCGCCCATCGAACGCCGCAGGATCCTCGGCGGGAAGCGCGAAGGCGGTATCGTCGATGACGATGTCGCCGCGCAGGGTGCGGAGCCCCCTCGCTCGGAGCTCTCGCACGAAGCTCCACCAGCGATCGAGCGTCATGTAGGGATCGCCCCCGCCCTTCAAGATGAGGTCCCCGTCGAGCACGCCGTCCTCGATCCCACCTTGTATGAGCGCCTGCGTGTGCCAGGTGTAGGCCGGTCCCAGCGAATCGAGGGCGGCGAAGGTCGTCACCACTTTGATGGTGGAGGCGGGGCTGCGCGGTGTGCTCGGATTGAAGCTGGCTGCGACCTGTCCGGACTCGACATCGAGCACCACGAAGCTCACCGCCGGCGCAGCGATGTGCTCGTTTGCGATCGCCTCCGCGACCGGCGTCGGCGGAGCGGCGACTGCGAGCCGACTCATCACAAGCAACAGGCAGCAGGCGAGCGCAACAGCGGGCCTGGTATTCATCGGATCACCACGCGGCGCCACGCACCCGAATTCCAGCGCAAGAACAGCATGCTTCCCAGACAGCAGATGTAGATGAGCGCTGCGAACCAGCCTCCGACCGCACCCAGCCCATATTGTGGCAGCCAATCGACCCATCCCGCCCCCGGCTTGAACGAAAGTGCATGCGCGAGCGGCACGAACAGCGACCACGACAGGCCCAGCACCATCAAAGACGGCAAGCGTACATCGCCCGCGCCTCGCAAACACGCACCGCTCGAAATGTTCAGTCCGTCGAAGAGCTGGTATCCGGCCGCGATCCACAGGAGCACCACGCTTTGCGCCACGACCTGCGGGCCCTGCGCATCCGACATCTGAGTGAACCAGGGGAGAAACCAGGGCCCCAGGGCGGCGAGACCCACGCCGACGATTCCCATGTAGAGCACGGCGAGGACGATGATGCCGTTGCCCGCGGTTCGCGCCCAGTCGGGAGCTTTGGCGCCGATCGCCTGACCCACGAGGGTCGTTCCCGCCATGGCGACACCCACCGCGGGCATGTAGCAAAAAGAGGTGAGCATGAGCACGATCTGGGTCGAGGCGCCATCGACGTTGCCGAGCCGCACCTGCATGAGCTGGAACAGGGAGAACCCGAGAATGTCGGCGGCCACCAGAAGTCCCATGGGAAATCCCAGCGACATCTGGCGAAGCAGCGGGAGCAGCGCGAATCGGCCGGTGAGGTGCGAGCGATAGCGCCGGCGACTCGCCGGGCCGAAGAACCACGCGACACCGATCGCGACCCCGCATAGCTGCGCAGCGCCGGTGGCCCAGGCCGAACCCGCGACCCCCAGGCCGAGTCCGAAAATGAACAGCTGGTTGAGGAGCGCGTTCGCGACCGCCACCACCAGCGTGACGCGCAGCGTGATGGTCGGCCGGCCGATGCCGTTGAAAAATCCGAGAATGGCGTAGAGCGCAATGCCGAGCGGCGCGCCGAGCATTCGCGGAAACCAGTAGGCAACGGACGAGATCGAGCGTGGCGGACGGCAAGCCGAACGGCGAGAACAGCGCTCGCCCGCTCGCCGCGAGAACGGCGAAAATAGGCACCGTAAGCAGCGCGCCCCACAAGCCGGTCCAGGTGGCCTGCGAGGCTCGCGCATAGCGCCCCGCGCCGTAGGCGTGGGCGACGAGGGTCTGCACTGACAGGGCGACGCCCCCGAATAGCAGTATGAAAACCAGAACCGGCCAGTAAACTGCGCCCATGGCCGAAGTCGCGGCGGGCGATATGCGGCCCACGAACCAGGTGTCGGTCGCGTTCAGCACGGCTTGCACCGCACTGTTCAGCATGAACGGAAACGCGAGCCGGATCACCGCAAGGTAATCGAGCTGGAGTTGTCCGCTCGCACTCGTGCGCTGACCAGGCAGCAGGGTATGGGGCGCATCCAACACGGGTATCCTCGCAGGCGAACAGTCGAGGTTACCGGCTTCGATGACAGAGATGAACAACTCGCCGAAGAAATGCAATGGCAGCTATGGATACCAAGATCGAGCGCACGCTGAGCGGAGCATTCCGTACCGCTCGTCTGGGTGCGGACCGTTGGCAGTTGACGACCGGTGCCGCGCCCTCGGCTGAAATCTATTTGTCCGGCGTCGACAGCGATGCGTTCACGGCGCTCGAAGGCGCGGCGCCGAGTGCGGTCACCGTGAGTTGGTCGGCCGCCGACACCACCGTCACGCTGATCTCGCCGCGTGCAAGCATGCAATTCAAAGCGCGCACGGCGACGATCCACGAGCCGCGCCCGCAGCTCTACCAGGGACTGCCGCTGGTGGTGCTCGATGCCACGGCCAGACGGTTCTGGCGTCGCGTGTTTTTCATCTCGCGCGTCCCCGGCGCCCGTCGCGTGCTCGGCTGGATCGCGCAGCGCACCCGGGGACGCTAGGCGGCCGGTCGGGACCTGCATCACGGGCGCGCAGGGTTATTGTCAACAAGCGGGCACCCGTCCTACAAATTCGCAATAAGTAAGACATGAAGTGCGACGCCCATCAAGGCTCGTCGGGCCCGTTTGCCCCAAATTCACCTAAGAATTCCTTGGCTGGTCAGTACCCTGGAAGGGCATCTCTGTGCTGGACGCAAAATCTGTCGCCATCGTGTCCGATAGGACTGTCACCACATTCGATCATTACGGCCGATTGTTCCGCATGCTCATGCCGAGCCTGAAGGGCATGGTGCTGCACGATGGCTTCGGCGAGACTTTGTGGGCGTCGGATGATTGGGATTTCGACGACAAGGCCGAACTGGTGAAAGATGCGATCGCCCACGCCATCACCGATCCGGCGGAGTTTCCGGGCGTCGTGCGCATCGACGCCGATCGGGCGCTGTATTCGTTTGCGGTGCGCTCGGAACAAGTGGAGCTGTTCGGCGTCGTCTCGCTACAGACTCACCTGACAGGCGCGCGCACCGAGGCTCGGCCGCTTTCCTATGTGCGGCAGATTCTGCAGCCTGCATTCGAGTGCCTGCGGCGCGAGCTTTGCTTGCGCGCGCAGCTCGGCTCGAGCGAGCGCGATTTGGGCGTGCGCGAGCGCGACCTGTCGCTGATGCTCGAAATGTCCTCGAATCAGACCGCGACCGGCGATGCCGACGAGTTCGATCTCATCTTGAAGAC
Source organism: uncultured Gammaproteobacteria bacterium (assembly GCA_963766915.1). GTDB lineage: Bacteria > Pseudomonadota > Gammaproteobacteria > Steroidobacterales > Steroidobacteraceae > Bog-1198. The sequence goes on along the minus strand of CAVYCL010000014.1, from coordinate 123,559 downwards.
CGCCCTCGAGCACATGGGCTGCGCGCTCGCGGCGCTGTGGGTGCCCGACAAGAACATCGGCATGTCTTTGACCCGCAGCGGACATCCGATGTCGGAGGAATCGCTGCTGCGTGCGAAACAGCACCTCATGGCCTGGATCCAGCTGCAGCAGCGCACGATCATCGTCAATCAGACATCGAAAGTGGCGGGCGAAGCCGCGGCACCCTTCAAGATCCTCGCATGCCCCGTGCGCCACCCGTCAGAGCGCGTGATGGGCGTGCTGGCGCTGTTCAATCCACCGAGTGCGCATGACTTCGATTCGTATCAGACGCGGCTCGCGGAGCTTCTGGCGAAGAAGGTCACCGTCATCATCCAGGCGCAGTACGATGCGAGCACCGGTCTCATGACCCGCCACGCATTCGAGCGCCAGGCCGCCTCTTTGCTCGGCTCGGCCGGCGAGTCGGAGCAGCACTGCATTTTGTACCTCGACATCGATCGGCTGCACGTCGTCAACGAGACCTTCGGCATGCACGTGGGCGATGATGTGATCGCGAGCGTGGCCGAGTGCGTGGCGCGCTGCGTGGTGCCGCCCGCCCTGTCGGCACGCATCTCCGGCGACCGGCTCGCCGCGCTCATTCCGAACGTGGGTATCGCGGCGGCCACCGCCATCGCGGAGAACATCCGGGCGGCGGCTGCCGCCGTCGTGCCGCGCGCCGGCCAGGGATCGTTCGAGGTCTCGGCGTGCATCGGGGTGGCTCCGGTGGGACGCTCCGAGAACGCGCTCGCGCACGCGCTCGCGACGGCGGAGATTGCATGCAAAGCTGCCAAGGACCGCGGCCGCAACCGGGTCGAGGTCTTCCAGGACTCCGACCAAAGCATCATCCGGCGGCACACCGACATCCTCATCGTCGGCAAGCTGCGGGAGGCTCTGGTCCACGACAGCTTCCGGCTCGATGCCCAGCCCATCCTGCCGCTGCGCGGCAACTACGGTAGGCCGCGCTTCGAGCTGCTGATCCGGATGCTGGGCGATCGCGGCGAGGTGATCCCTCCCGGCAAATTTCTTTCGGCGGCGGAGCGTTATCAGCTCATGCCGACCGTCGACCGTTGGGTCGTGAATCGCGCTTGCGAGCTGTTGAGTAACCACGCCGCCGCAGTCGGCGAGGACATCGCGCGCTTCGCGATCAACCTGTCGGGACAGTCGCTGCAGGACGAGACGTTCCTGCCGTTCGTCGTGGATGCGATCAAGAATTCGGGTGTTTCGCCGAGCGTGCTGTGCTTCGAATTGACCGAGACGGCCACGGTGGGGAACCTCGAGCGCGCACAAAGCTTCCTGCGGTCGCTGCAGGACTTAGGTTGCCAGTTCGCGCTGGACGATTTCGGCACGGGGGTGAGTTCGCTCGCCTATCTCAAGGATTTGTCGGTCAACTATCTGAAGATCGACGGCAGCTTCGTGCGCGACTCGATCATCAACACGCGCAGCGAGTCGATGATCAAGGCCATCGCGCAACTCGCGAAGGTGATGTGCATCGAGACCGTGGCGGAATATGTGGAGACGGACCCGCTTGCGGGCGCGCATGGCCGACTTAGGCGTCGATTACGGGCAGGGATTCGCGATGGGCAAGCACCAGCCGCTCGAGCAACTGCTCGAAGAACTCGCCGTGTTCGAGGCCACCGTGAACGATTGGGATGGCGCCGCGTCGGCGCACGCGGCTCCCGATCGAGGCCCCGATTCCCGTACTCGCCTCCTGACGCCCGCCTACCGGGTTGTCGTCCAAGCTCCTACACGCACTCGTACCGAATCGCCCTTGGTAAGCCGCGCCGATGGTGGCCGAATAGGTGCGAGGTCTGTTTCCGACCAAGCACACGAGGCTTCCATGTTGATTCTGACTCGACGCGCGGGTGAAGCATTGCGGATCGGCGATGACATCGAGGTGACCGTGATGGCGGTGAACGGCTCACAGGTGCGCATCGGAATCAACGCACCCCGGGACATCGCCGTAGATCGCGAGGAGATCGCGGAACGCAAACGTCGCGATCGTGAGGCGCTCGCCGGCGGCGCGGACGCGAAGCCCGTTGCGCCGAAAGTCACGCTATCCCCCGCCCCGAAGACAGCTCGCCGCGACAGCGCCGACACGTAGCATCGTAACCGCCCGCCGCGACGTGCTCGCAGGGTTGCAAGATCCGGGGTTCCCGCTAGACTTGGGACTATTCGAAGCGCGAGCCGGCTTTGGCCCCCGCAACGCGCGCAGCCCAAGGACACGATGACGGCAACGGCTCTCGAAGCACCTGAGCTCGCGGTTAACTGCTGGTTCAACACCGATCGTCCCCTCACTCTGGCCGGTTTGCGGGGCCGCGTGGTGGCATTGTTCGCCTTCCAAGCGTTATGTCCCCAGTCGGTCGCGGCCGCCATCCCGCAGGCCAGGCGCATTCACGAGACATTCGAGCCCAGTGATATTTCCGTGATCGGGTTGCACGCAACGTTCGAGCATCACGAGGCTTACAGTCACGCGATGCTCAAGGCCTTTATCCAGGAATATCGCCTGAAGTTTCCCATCGCGCTCGACAGCGCCAATACTGCAGGCCCGATTCCCCAGACCATGGACCGCTACAACATGCGCGGTACGCCGAGCCTCGTGCTGATCGATCGGCAGGGGGTGATCCGCAAGCACGCCTTCGGTCCCGCCGAGGATCTGCGCATCGGTGCGGAGATCGGAGCGCTCGCCGCGGAGAGCTCCGTGGCGGCGCGGGCGGCGCATAGCTCGGCCGCTTGATCAATGCGCGAGGGTGAAGCGAATCCGCACACGCGCACGCGTGGCGATGGGTTTTGCATCGCGCACCAGCGGCTTGAATCGCCACTGCAATAGAGCTGCGGTTGCAGCCGCTTCGAAGACGTCCGCCGGCTTGGCCGCATGCACGGCCACATCTTGGACGGCGCCGGTGTCGGTCACGGTGAAGTCGAGCTCGACCCACCCCTCGACCCCGCTCTTCTCGGCCTTCGGCGGATACTCCGGGTTCACCGACTTGACCAGCGGGAGCTGATTGGCCGCGATGACATTGGCCATGAAGGCCCGTCGCGCGATCGCGGCGTCGAGATCATGCCGCACGGTATCTTCCTGGGGCGAGGCGTAGCCGATGGCGGCCGCATGCTCGAGCCAGTCGCGCGCGGCGTCGTATTGCTGCGCATTCAGGCTCGCCGCGCCCTTGGCAACGAGCCGGGCGCCGAGATCCTCGGTGAGCGCCGGGAGTCCCGTGTACTGCGCATCGAGCTTGCGCAACGCGAGCAGATAATATTGGGCGTTGTCGCTCTCCGGTTCCACCAAACGGTCCCTGGCGAGGCTTTGGCGTGCGGACTTCAGGAGCTCGAGCGCCGCCGCGTCGGTCGCGACCGCGGCGGGCGGAACGCTTGGCGCAATGGCATTGGCGGGCGCTGTCGCAGGCGCCGTGGTAGGGGCGGGCACCGAGGCGGCCACCGACGGGGGGCTGGTATCGGGAGCCGCTGGGGCCGGTGCGGCGGGCGCTGCGGGCGCCGGGTTCACCGGCGGCGCTGAGGCTGCGCGGGAAGACGACGTCGCCTTTGCCTGTTCTCGCGTCCGAGCGAGCTCAGTGGCCAGTTGGGCGACACGCTCGGTTGCGATTCCGGCCTTGCGGGCCGCCTCGATGGTCGCGGCCGCATCCTCCAGCCGTTGCTGATCGAGCGCCGCGCGGGCGCGGGCGAGCAAGCGCTCCTGTGCCTCCATGAGCACACTTTTCACCGCGGGAAGCGGCTGCCCGGGCACGGGCGGCGCTGCGGCGGCGGCCGGCGGCGCGGACGCCGTGCCGACCTCGGCGTGCTCGACGTTCCGGCGGAGCAGCAGCCAACCGGCGATGAGCAGTACCGCAACGGCTGCAGAGGTTCCGCCAATCAGCATTCGCGCGGGCAGACGGGGCGCGCCGGCCGTGGGTGCGACGACCTCGACGGTCCGGCGCCGCTGGTCGTCGAAGCGCTTGACGGCGGCATCGGCGAACAGCCGGGCCCGCGCCGGCGACAAGGGCTTGTGGATGAATCGATAGATGGAGCCGTCGCTGATCAGCCGGGCGAGCTGGGTCTCCGATTCGCGATTGCCGGCCACGACGACCACGAGATCCGGAAATTGGCGCTTGATGTCGGCGACGAAACGCGCGGCCGCCTCATTGAGCGCCTGGACGTCGAGCACCAGAATCCCCACGCCCCCGGCGACCAACAGATCGCTGATTTTGTCCGGGGAAAGAACGTGCCAGAGCCGGCGCGAAGCCCCCACCCCTTCGCGCAAGGTTTGCAGGAACGCCTCGTCGGTGGTCAGTACGACCAGTTCGACGATGTCGCTCGCGAGGCTGAAGCGCAGCGCGGCCAGCGCACGGCTCTCATCCTCGGACGCTAGCACCGGATCTGTCCTTGCATCGCATATCCTGAGGCTGGAGTTTCCGATCGGCGCCGGCGCCGCCGCATTCAGGCTCCTGATTGGGCGCGGCTAGTGTCATTGCGCGGGCGACGCTATACGATACGGCCTCTAGCGCCGCAGGCAACCTATGCTGCACTGCGTTAGGCATTTTCTGTGACCTGGCACACATTCGGGGGACGTGGCGTGATGGCACAACAATGCTGAGCGAATCTATCGGTTTACGCAGCACTCTGGCGCTCGATCAACGAGTCGCGCTGGAACAGCTTCTGTTCTTCAATTCCAACCAGCACCGTGTACGGGTGGGCATTCAGCAGTCCATCGAGACCTATGGTGTGCCCGAAATCGACGAGCACGACGGCGTTCTGTCGGTACGCGTCGGCGACATCGAGGGCGTGCAGACGATTTTCGCAGTGACCGAGACCGGGCGACCGATCGGTGTCGCGGTGTTCGTCCGCTCGGCGGGCGACCGTTTCGTGGTCCTGCATCTCGGCGTCCAGCCGCGCACGTCCGCGACGGCCGAGATGAATACGCGGGTGCTGCTCAAGCTGATGCACGAAGTCCGCAGCGCCGCGCGCCTGGCGCAGAGCGTGGATCGCATCGAGCTGGTGTACAAGAACCGCCACCCCGTCCGTCTGCACGTTTGATCTCGTGACGCGGGCGCAACGCGGCACCGACGGCAAGCTGCGCTGTGCTTGGTGCACGGCCGATCCGCTGTACATCGACTATCACGATCAAGAATGGGGAGTGCCGCTGCACGATGATCGGCGGTTGTTCGAGATGCTCTGCCTGGAGGGTGCGCAGGCGGGCTTGAGCTGGCTCACGATCTTGCGCAAGCGGGACGCCTACCGGCGCGCCTTCGACAACTTCGATCCCCTAGCGATGGCGCGTTACGGCGCCGCCGAGCGCCGACGCTTGTTGAAAGATGCCGGCATCGTACGCAACCGCCTGAAGATCGATGCCTTCATCACAAACGCCCGGGTGTTCCTCGAGATTGCCGACCGGCCCGGCGCCTTTGCCGCCTATATCTGGAACTTTACCGACGGCCGGGTGCTGCGCCGCCGGCCGTTGGATTCGAGCGCGATCGCGGCCACCACGCCCTTGAGCGAGGCGATGAGCAAGGAGCTGAAGCGCCGCGGTTTTCGGTTCGTCGGCTCGACCATTTGTTATGCGTTCATGCAGGCCGTGGGGATCGTCGACGAACATCAACGCAATTGCTGGGTCACCAAGCGCGCCGGTTGAATCGCGCGGCGCCGCGCGCCATCAGCTGCGGGCTGTCTGACCGAACAGGATCTTGCGTTGCTCTTCGGTCAGAGTCGGGTTGCCCTCGTAGGCTTTGCCGACCTCGTACGCGCGAGCCGTCGCCGGGCGGCAGCGGATCGCGTCGAACCAGCGGTTGAGATTCGGAAAATCGGCGAGCCTCTGGCCCTGCGCCTCGTGCGGCACGATCCACGGATAGGCGGCCATGTCCGCGATGGAATACGCACCGGCGACGAACTCGCGGCCGGAGAGGCGCCGGTCGAGCACGCCGTATAGGCGGTTGGTCTCCTTGACGTAGCGTTCGAGCGCATAGGGAATTTTTTCCGGCGCATGGCGTGAGAAGTGATGGTTCTGCCCCGCCATCGGACCGAGGCCACCGACCTGCCAAAAAAGCCACTCGAGCACTTCGGCGTGATCGCGCGCATCCTGCGGAATGAACTGCTCCGCCTTTTCGGCCAGATAAACGAGAATTGCCCCCGACTCGAACACGGAGAGCGGATTGCCGCCGTCGGTTGGGGTGTGATCGACGATCGCGGGCATCCGATTGTTCGGCGAGATGGCCAGGAATTCCGCCTTGAACTGCTCTCCGGCGCGGATGTTCACCGGGACAATGCGATACGGGAGCCCGGCCTCCTCCAGGAACATCGTGACCTTGTGTCCGTTCGGTGTCGGCCAGTAGTACAGGTCGATCATGGTCGTTCCTCGGGTGGGTCGAGAGGCAGTCTATGCTTTCGCAGAAACGCGATGTCGACCTCCTCCTCGCGCGGCGCGGCCCGCATCTCGGCGACGCGCTCGCGCGCCATGGCGTTGCGCCGCCAGGGCAGCCCGTCGTCCAAGGTCGCGCTCGTCTCGCGCCACTCGAGCACGCGACGTCGCTCGGCGAGCGTGCGTGCCTCCTTGCCGTCCGCGGGCAACAGATGCTTCTCGAGATGCAGCCCTGCCACCTGCGCCGCGACGGTATCCGCTTTCTGCATGACGCGGGCGAGCTTGATGCAGATGTCGCGCCGCTCCGCGCTCGCCGGATCGCGGCAGGCAGTCGTTACCGGGCTGAGCGGTGGCGTGATTTCGGCGCCGGCCACCAGCGTCGCCTCGCTCAGGCGGGCGAGATCCGAATCCACATAGCGCGCCGGCAGCTCGTTGCTCGCGTGCTTCAATGCATCGAAAAGCAGCACGACCGTCGGATTCCAGTAGAAGTCGAAGCGCGAACCCTCGGCCATGTCGGAGAGGACGCGGTCCGTTTCCTCCAAATCGCTGTCCTTCAGCGCAGCCGCCAGCGTCGGCAGCCAGACCGCGGCGTTATCCGCATCCACCCAACGCAGTGTCGTCGCCGCTTCGCGGATGTCGCACCCGGCGGAGCTCGCGCAGAGCTGCAGCCGGAGCCAGGCGATGCTCGCACTCTGCGGGTCGAGCTCGCTCGCGCGCGCGGCGAGGTCCACGGCGACCCGGCCCGCCGCGGGCTCCGCACGAGTCCTCGAGCCCGACGCGACGAAGCACAATGCCGCCGCCGTCGCGAGCGAGCGCGCATCGCCGCGGCGCGCGAGCGTCTGCGCCGCGTCGGCTCGCCAGGCGGGGTACTTTCCCGCGCCCGGGGCGGCCGCGCATTCCGGAGCACCTCCGCCGAGCGCGAGCGCCGAATGCATCCACACCAGCGCCAGGGCCTGCAAGCCTCGCTTGATCATGGTGGGGCTTCCGAACGCGGACCTACGGGATCCTGGCGCGGCTGCTCGCGGTGAGACCCGCCGTGATCGCGAGGCGCATGGCGTCTTCCACCGAAATGTCGAGCGGTTGGAGGATCTCGCGCGGCAGATAGACGGTATAGCCGCCGAATGCATAGCTCATTGGAAAGTACACCGTGACGAGTTCGCGCCCGCCATGTGCCTCGAGCACCGCCGGAGCGTCTTCGCGCGTGACGAAGCCGATCGCGTGCACGTTCGCGAAGCGCGCGAGAACGACCCGCTGCAAATCGCGCTTCTCGCCGCTCCCCGAAGGCAGCAGGCTCACCACGTCGCGAAAACCGCCGTACAGGGTTTTCACGAATGGAATGCGTCCGAGGAAGTCGTCCCAGTACTTCAACAGAAGCTTGCCGGCATAGGCGTTGACGAGGCTGCCGACGACCAGCAGTAGCACGAATCCGGCGATCAGTCCGAGACCCGGCCAGTAATGCTCGGGACTCACGATGCCGAGAGCGATGAGCGCGCGGCGCAGCCAGCCTTCGACGGTGTGCACCAGCCACCAGATGACGTAAATGGTGAGCGCGAGCGGCAGCACCGTCACAAGTCCGCTCATGAAGAGCGTGAGGATTTTTCTCATGCGCCCATCATAAACGATGAGACTGCTATTGCTGGCGCGGCAGTACGAATCGCAGGCCTTGGTAGTTGAGCACCACCCCGTCGCGGCGTATGCGCTCCAGCACCGGGCCTTCGGCGAGGGTCGCGCCCTCCTTGTACTTGCGCATGTTGATATAGACGAAGCGCTCGGACGGCTTGGTCGCGTACACATGGACGTCGAGGTGCAGGTCGGCGAGCGCCGGCTGACCGGCGACGTTGATTTCGTTGATCGAGGGCAACACCTCGGCGTCGGACGGATCGCTCGTCTCGCTCAGCACCGGATCGGGCGTGCGCGGCGCGGGATGCGGCGAAGCGTCGCTGCTTAAGCCCGTGCGGGCGGCGCGGCGGGCCGGCGTCGAATAATCCGGCGCGGGCGGGATCTCGGGCGCGTAAACAGGAGCCGCTGCATCCATTGGACTGAAGTGATCGGACGCCGCGCCTGCGGGGACGGCCTGCGAGGGGGTCGCGGCTGTTCCCGATGCAGCCGGCGGTGCAGTTGCCACCGGTGCCGCAGGTGCCTGAACGGTGGCCGGCGCCACCGCCGGGCTCGAGCCGCCGGCGCTCTTGAGCAGCGCGCCGCGGGTCAAGACCACGGCGAGAATCACCAGATTGATGGCGAGCAGTGCGATCAGGGCGGCGGCCCAAACCGGAAATTTCGTTCGCCGCGGCAGGGGGCGCGAGTCCATCAAGCCGGGAATGGCTTGACGCTGGCGCTCGACCTCGGACTTCTTCAATGCATCGAGAATGAATGACATGGGGGTCCTAACTGCGCGGGGCGGCTTGCATGAGAAGCGGGGAGCCGGGCTCGGCGAGTGCCGTATCGAGCACCACCTGGGTCTGCAGGCCCGCGATTCCGTCGACGTTCAGGCGGTGCTCACGCTGGAAGTTCTGGACCGCGATGGCAAGATCCTGGTCGTACACATCGTCCGAGTCCGGATCGGCGGCGGCGCCATGCAGGGCGTTGAGGCTGCGCCGCAGCCATCGAACCTCGTCGCCGCGCATGCCGAGCGAGAGCTGGCGGGTACGCGGTGTCTTCGGCTTCCAAATCAGGGTGAAGTCACCGAACCAATCGCGCGACAGCTCATCGATCGGCACGCGCACGTTGTGCTCGCCCAAGTCGAGCGTTGCGTATGACTCGTCGAGCGCGGACAGAACGACGCGGTAGCGCTCGCCGCGATCGTCGCTCAAGGTGAGGATCGCGGGGCGATTGAGGGCGCGTACCTGCGCCCATGAGCCGCGCTGATCGAGGCAGGCGAGCCCGGCCTTCTGCGCCTGACCGCACGGATCGCGATCGTCCGCCATCGCCGTGCCCCACAGCGATAGCAGCCGCCTGAAGGCTGCCGCATCGGTGGTGTCGGCCGTGTTCGACGCCAGCAGTGCCTGCAGCGCCAGCGGCTTCTCGGCAGGCGCGGCCGTCGCCCCGCCCGCGGCCACGCCGGCGGTGGTGGCCGGTGTCGTGCCCGTGGGTGCCGCCAGCGCCGGCGGATGCTCGGCGTGCGCCGCCGCCACCGGTGTGAGGACGGGGGTCTTGTTCGCCGACAGGAGTCCCCGCGGCGGATTGCGCCAGACCATGATGCCCGCGTACCCAATCACGGCGACGCCCGCGAGCGTGATCGCCGCGGCGACCCAGCCGAGCCACAGCGGCGCGAAGCGACGACCGTAAACCTCGCTCGCCGCGCGCCGCACCAGCGCGGGCGTGACCTCGCGAGTCTCCAGCGTGTAGGCGCCGAGCAAGGCCCGATCGCAGCACACATTGACGACGCGCGGGATGCCGGTCGACAACCGATACACTTCGCGCAGCGCCGCGGGTGTGAAGATCTCCCCGCCCGCGCCGGCAACGCGCAGGCGATGGCGCACGTATTCCTGCGTCTCCTGTTTCGACAGCGGACTCAAGTGATAGCGTCCGGTGATGCGCTGGGCGAGCTGGCGCAAGTCGGTGCGGTCCAACAGCTCGCGCAGCTCCGGCTGGCCGATGAGAATGATCTGCAGGAGCTTCTGCGTGGCGGTCTCGAGGTTGGTCAGCAAACGGACTTGCTCGAGCACGTCCGCAGACAGGTTTTGCGCCTCGTCAACGATGACGATGACGCGCCGGCCCTCGCTGTGCGCGGCGAGCAGCCGCCGGTTGAGCGCGTCGACCATCTCTTTCGTGCTGCTCCGGTCCGCCTCGTCCAAGCCGAGCCCGAGCTCCTCGCAGATGGTGAGCAGGAATTCGGTGGCGGTCACGCGCGGATTGAGGATCACCGCGACGTCGGCGTGCTGCGGGATGCGCGACAGGAGCGTGCGCACGATCGTGGTCTTGCCGGTTCCCACCTCGCCCGTCAGCTGAATGAAGCCCCCGGCCTCGTTGATACCGTAGAGCAGATGAGCCAGCGCCTCCGCGTGGCGCTCGCTCAAGTACAGATAGCGCGGGTCCGGGGTGATCGCGAAGGGCTTTTCGATGAGACCGAAAAAGCTCGTGTACATGGCGTTGCGATGATACCAAGCTCAGCCGCGGCGCGGACCTGCGCCGTCCGAAGAGCGCGGCAGGAGGCTCGCACGCGTCAGCACCTGCGAGCCGAAGCGGTCGCGGATGCCATCGATGGCGGAGTCGAGCCGCGAGTCGCGCGCGGGCCCCGCGGCGAACAAGTCCGTCTGGCGCACGGCCGACAGCTCGCCGGTTCCGACGCCGAGCAATCGCAACGCGACACCGCGCTGGCCGGCGAGCCAGGTCCGCAGCAGCCGCTGCGCGCCTGCGCACACGGCGGCGGTGTCCTGGGTCGGCGGCTCGAGGACGCACTGGCGGGTGTAGGTCGTGAAATCGGCGCGCCGGATCTTCACGGTCACCCGCCCGGCGGACAAGCCCGCGGCGCGCAGGCGCGCGGCGGCTCGGTCGGCGAGCGCCGTCAAGCGCCGCTCGAGCACCGCGGGGTCGCGAATGTCCTTGTCAAAGGTCTCCTCCGCACTGATGGATTTCTCGTCCCGATCGGGTACCACCGGCCGCTCGTCGAAGCCGGCGGCGCGCGCCCGCATGGCCTTGCCGTGCTTGCCGAAGGCGCGCCACAAGCACTCATCGCTCGCGCGCGCGACATCGCCGAAGGTCTTGAGCCCGCACGCCTGGACGGCGGGGAGTGATTTCGCGCCGATGCCGAACAGCCTCTCGATACCCAAGCGATCGAGCACCTCGTGCAGGTTGTGCTGCCCGATGCAGAACAGGCCGTCCGGCTTGTTCAGATCCGAAGCGATCTTGGCGAGCAGCTTATTCGGTGCGATTCCGACCGAGGCCGTCAGTTCGGTCGCGGCGCGAATGCGGCGCCGGATCTCGGCTCCGACGACCACCGCCTCCCCGAACAGGCGCTCGCTGCCGGTGAGGTCCAGAAACGCCTCGTCGAGCGACAGCCCTTCGACCAGGGGCGTGAACTCGCGGAATATCGCAAACACCTGGGCCGATACTTCCTTGTAGCGAGCCATGCGCGGCGCCACGCAGATGGCGTGCGGGCAAAGCCGCAGCGCTTCAGCTCATCGGCATGGCCGAGCGCACGCCGAAACGGCGCACGGCATAGCTCGCCGCGGCAACCACGCCGCGGCCGGTCGTACCGCCGACGATCAGCGGCTTGCCTTTGAGCTCCGGACGATCGCGCTCCTCGACCGACGCGTAGAACGCGTCCATGTCCACGTGCAGGATGGTCCGCACCGGGACCCTACTGCACGGTGATGGTGATTTTCTTCGAGTGCAGCGGCGGATCGAAGGACATGTGCTCGTAGTCGGCGAACACCAGCTCGAGCGTGTGCTTGCCGGGCGGCAGCGTGAGCGTGGTCTCGGTCTGTCCCTTGCCGAAGTGCAGCACCTTGTCGGTCGCCGGCATCGGAGCGGTCAGATTGAGCTCGCTCAGGTCCGTATCGACGAGCAAATGATGGTGCCCGGTGTTGTCCGCCTGGGTGCCGGCGGGCGCGATCGTCATGCCCTTCAAGCCGAACTTCACGACCACGGGGTTCTGCACCGTGGCGCCGTTCTTCGGCGATGATGAAATAGACCTTTGCGCCGGCCGGCGCGCTGGCGCGGGGCTGCGCGAAGGCGGCCACCGCCAGCGCGGAACATGCGACACCTAATATGAAGCGATTCATGGAAATTCCCCTGTTGCGGTCAGATCAGATCCTTGACGCCGTCGCGCTCCTCGCTCAGCTCGCGGTGCGTGAGCTGCATTTTCTCGCGACTGAACGCGTCGATTTTCAGTCCCTGCACGATGGCGTACTTGCCGCCCTTGCAGGTGACGGGATAGGAATAAATGACGCCCTCCGGGATATCGTAGCTGCCGTCCGAGGGCACGGCCATGCTGACCCAGTCCGCGTCGCGGCTGCCGAGCACCCAGTCGTGCATGTGGTCGATGGCGGCCGATGCGGCCGATGCGGCGGAGGATGATCCGCGTGCCTTGATGACCGCCGCCCCGCGCTGCTGCACGGTCGGAATGAAAGTCTGCTTGAACCAGCTCTCGCCCACCTCCGCGACCGCGGGCTTGCCGTCGACGGTCGCATGATTGAGGTCCGGGTACTGCGTCGCCGAATGATTGCCCCAGATGATGGCCTTCTTGATGTTCGCGAGCGGCGGCGCCCGTCTTCTCGCTCACTTGTGCGAGGGCGCGGTTGTGATCGAGACGCGTCATCGCCGTGAAGCGATCGGGCGAGAGCGAGGGCGCGTTGCGCTGGGCGATCAGCGCATTGGTGTTCGCCGGATTGCCGACCACGAGCACCCGCACGTCGCGGCTCGCGACCGCATCGAGCGCCTTGCCCTGCGCGGAGAAGATCTTGGCGTTCTCGAGCAAGAGATCCTTGCGCTCCATGCCCGGACCGCGCGGCCGCGCGCCGACCAGCATGGCGACATCGCAGTCCTTGAAGGCGACCCGCGCATCGTCGGTCGCCGACACCTTGTTGAGCGTCAGGAAGGCGCAGTCGTTCAGCTCCATGACGACGCCCTGCACGGCGCCGAGCGCTGCCGGGATCTCCAGCAGATTGAGGTTGATGGGCTGGTCGGCCCCGAGCATCTGCCCGGCGGCGATGCGAAACGCGAGCGCATACCCGATGTTTCCGGCGGCGCCGGTGATGGTGACGGTGACTGGCTTTTTCATGGCGGAATCCTCGGCGAACGGACGGTCAAAAGCCAGAAATAGTAGCCGAAGAGCGGGCCGGCGCCCCGAGCGCAACGGTTTTTTCAACGGTGGCCGGGGTTTGGGAGCGTCCCAGCGCCCGGCCGTCCGACCTAAAAGGCGCCGACAGGGCTCGCGCAACCGGCCGCCCAATAAATTTGAACAAGGCTTGCATGTACTAGTGATGTACATTACTATATCACCAGATTAGCGAAACACCCCGGCACGGCCGGTCACCACAGGAGATCATCATGAACACTCTCATCGCCTCGAAAGTCGCCGCCCTCGCCCTGGCATTGCTCGTCAACGGCACCGTCTTCGGCGGCGTGGCCTTCCTGTTCAGCGCAGAGCGTGCCGCCGCGGCCGGTATCACCCTGGTGGCGGCGTAAGCCGCCCCCGTCTGGGCGTTCTGCTAGATTAGCGTGCTACATGGCCCCTCCACCTAGCCTGGACGTCGAGAGCGGCATGGATCCGAATTGGAATGACAACCAGCCCATTTATCGCCAGCTGCGCGATCGAATGGTAGCCCTGATTCTGGAAGGGGCACTCAAGGAAGGCGACCCGCTGCCCTCGGTGCGTACGGTGGCCGCCGACTATCGGCTGAATCCCCTCACGGTGCTCAAGGGCTATCAGCAGCTGGTGGACGAGGGGTTGGTCGAGAAGCGCCGCGGGCGCGGCATGTACGTGAGCGAGGGCGCGCGGGTGTTGCTGCTCGCGGGCGAGCGCGAGCGATTCCTCAACGAGGAATGGCCGCAGATCCTCGCGGTCATCCATCGGCTGGGATTCTCCGCCTAGGAGCTGTTCGCACAGACCCCTGCGCTCACGCACCCCGCGCCGCGCGCGGCGCGACAAGGAGTAGCCGACAATGTCCTCCGCACCCCCCCTCATCGAAGCACGCGGCCTGTCCAAGCGATACGGCTCGTTCGTCGCCCTCGATCGCGCGGACTTCGTCGTGCAGCCGGGGCGCATCGTCGGCCTCATCGGACCGAACGGCGCGGGCAAGACCACGGCGCTGCGGGCGGTGCTCGGGCTCACGACCTACGAGGGCAAGTTGAGCGTACTCGGCCGCGAGCCGTTCGCCGAGCGCGCGCTGCTGATGCAGGAGGCGAGCTTCATCGCGGACGTCGCCGTGCTGCCTGCGTGGCTGCGCGTGCAGCAAGCCATCGATTTCGTCGCCGGCGTGCATCCGCGTTTTCGCGCGAGAACGCGCCGTGGCGCTGCTCGCCAAGACCGACATCGGCATGCGACGGCGCATCGGCGAGCTGTCGAAGGGCATGAAGACCATGGTGCATCTGGCGCTCACCATGGCCATCGACGCCCGCCTGCTCGTGCTCGACGAGCCGACGCTCGGCCTCGACATCATCGCGCGGCGCGGCTTCTACGATGCGCTGGTGAACGACTACATGGACGAGACGCGCACCATCGTGATCACCACCCATCAAGTCGAAGAGGTCGAGAACTTGCTGACCGACGTGCTGTTCATCGACAAGGGACGCATTGTGCTCGATTGCTCGGTCGAGGACATCGGCAGCCGCTACGCCGCCGTCGAGGTCGCCGACGACCGCATCGCGGCCGCCCGCGAGCAGCGGCCCTTCTACGAGCGCCGTGCGCTCGGCAAGACGCTGCTGTATTTCGAGGCGGCGGACCGGGAGAAGCTCAAGAGTCTCGGCGAAGTCGGCGTACCGAGCGTCGCCGACCTGTTCGTCGCCAAGGTTTCGGCGGAGCGTGCGACATGAACGACTTCATCTGGTTGGTTCGCCGGGAGTTCTGGGAGAACAAGGCCATCTGGGTGATGCCGGCCTGCATCGGCGCCCTGATGGTGGTGGCGGGCCTGTTCGGCAAGGTGGAGATCGCCATGCTGGGCGCGAGCGATCAGCACAGCGAGCTGCCGGGCGTTTTGTTCCTGGTCGCGATCGGCGGCGTGTTCTTTGCGGCGATGAGCATCTACTCCGTCTGGTACCTGCTCGACTGCCTGTACGCCGATCGCAAGGACCGCAGCGTCCTGTTCTTCAAGTCGCTGCCCTCTGAGCGACTCGCTGACGGTGTTCTCGAAGCTGTTCGTCGCGCTCGTCGCCGTTCCGCTGGTCTACTTCGCCGCCGCCGACGTCTCCGCCCTGTTGATGGCGTTCGTCGTCTCGGTGCGGGCACGACTGGTCTTCGGCAACATCCTCTGGCGCCCGGAGCTCTGGGCGCAGCAGCAAGTGCTGTGGCTGTATGTGATCGCGACCGGCATTCTCTGGTACCTGCCCGTCGTCGGCTGGCTGCTGCTGGTGTCGGCCTGGGCCAAACGCGCGGTCATTCTGCACGCAATCCTGCCGCCGCTCGCGATCGTGCTCGCCGAGCACCTCTTCCTCGGCACTCACGCCGCGGCCGCGCTCTTCAGAGACCGGCTCCTCGGCGGCACGTATGCAGCGCTCCATCATCCGATCGACTGGTCGCTGCAGCGAGGCGAGATGACGCCGGGCGTGTGGCAACTACCGGATCCTGTCGGCTTTCTCTCGAGCGCGGAAGTTTGGATCGGGGTGCTCGTCGGCGCCGCCTGCATTGCGGGCGCCGTGCAGTTGCGCAAGCGGCGCACGGACGCGTAGCGCAGCTTTTGCTTCCTCGACAAGCAGTGCAGAATAGCGCCCGGGTCGCCAGGAGCGCTGAATGTACAAGACCAAGATCGATCTTTCCGAAAAGACTCGCCGCAACGTCATTGTCATACTCAACGATCGATTGAGCGATGCGATCGACTTGCAGAGCCAGGTCAAGCAGGCGCATTGGAACGTCAAGGGACCGCATTTCATCGCGCTGCACGAGTTGTTCGACAAGATCTCGGACGCCATGCTGGAGCAGATCGACGAGATCGCGGAGCGCATCACGAGCCTCGGGGGAACCGCCGAAGGGACCGTGGCGGTGGCCGCGAGGCGCAGCAAGCTCAAGAACTATCCGTTGAGCATCACCTCGGGCAAGGACCACCTGCTTTATTTATCGACCCAGCTGTCGGTCTACGGCAAGTCGGTGCGCGGCGCGATCGACGCCGACCGCCGAATTGGGCGATGCGGACACCGCCGACCTGTTCACGCAGCATGTCGCGCGAGATCGACAAGTATCTCTGGTTTCTCGAGGCGCACCTGCAGGACAAGGCCTGAAGGCGGCGACTGGATTGCGCCGGCGGGCGCCGGCTACGTCTCGAGCAGGTGCGCGAAGTAGCTGTTGCAGAGCCGGTTGAGCGGATCGGTGCGCTGGCGCAGCGCCCGGAACAGCTTGACGCGCTCGCCGAAGGCCTTGGCGACGTGCTCGGGTTTCAACGCCCGCGACTGGTTGAAAGTCGGCACCCCGCCGAGCGCAGACGCGAAATCGTTGAAGTCGATCAGGAACTCATCCCAGCCGCGATCGCCCGTCGAGGAGGGCTCGAGCGTGATCATGGGTCCCTGGAAACTCACGCTGAAGAGCGACGAGCGGTCCTGATGCAGGCGGCTCGCGCCGTTCACGACGTTGCAGCGATAGCCGTGCTGCTTGTAGTAGGAACGGCAGAACGCGAAGTACTCGGCGAGCAGCTTCGGAAAGCCGGCCTGCGGGAAGCCCCACAACGTGTAGGTGTAGCGCGATCGCCAGGCTTCCTGCGGAAAGTCTCGGATCCATTCGTGCGCGTGCATGACGACGCTGCGCGTCGCGGCAGCGTCGCGCGCAGCGCGCGCTGCACGCCGGAGACGACGGCTCCCGCGACGCCGGGCGCGGCGAGCGCGCTGCCGACGGTCGAGCCGAACGCCGGCAGCACATTGCGCATCACGGACTTCTTGATCTGCCATATGCCGGAGCGGCTGGCGGCCGCGCTCTCGTCGCGGGTGCGGCTCTCCACCGTGATCTGGTCGTGGAACGGCGAGATGTGCAGGCGCAGTGCCGCGGTCGAGGCGACGATCCGCGAATAGCGCGCCGCGAACTCCTTGAGCGTCAGCACCTGGTAATCGATTCTGACGGGAATGAGCGGCTGAACTTTGCAGCACCACCTCGTGCACCACGCCCAACAGCCCGAAGCTCGAGCAGAGCACGCGCATGAGGTCCGCGTTGCGCTCGGTCACGGTCATCAGCTTGCCCTGCGGCGTGACCAGCTTCAGCTCTTTCACCAGCGCCGACATCTGCGCCGGACCTCCCGCCTCCGAGGGCTGCGGGAGCGTGGTCACGGCCACGGCGCCCACCGTCATTTGTCCCATCTCCGGAGTGAGCGGCAGCTCCTGACCGCGCTCGGCGAGGCCCCGCACCAGCGCGCCTACGCGTACGCCGGCCTGGCACCGCACCTCGTCCTCGCCGAACTCGACGATCTTGCCGAGCTGGCTCAGGTTCACGGTGGTGCCGCCGTCGCCGCCGACGCAGCGGGTCTGCGAATAGTCCGCCGCCGACGAAGCGCACGGGCGTCGGATAGTTCTTGGTGTTGGCGAGGATCGCCGGAATTTCCTCGGCGCGCTTCGCCTGCATGACGAGTCGCGGCCGACGATATAGACCGGAGGCGGCGGTGTCCGGACCGCGCGAACGATTCTGTACTTTGACTACCATGGTGCCCCCGATAATCTTCGAACGATCCCTAGGAGACGGTCTTTGAAAGCCGTCGCAGATCAAGGGAAAAATACCGGGGAGAGGACGCGCAATGCGCTCTACGGCGCATTCTGGAAACTGGCGACCCCGCTATCGTCGAGCTTCCGAGGAAGCCCCTTAGACCGGTGGTTTTGCGTCCCCACCTTTCGGCGGGTTTGCCCTTGAACAGCACCTATACTATGCGAGCAGGTGAGGGGATAAGTAAAGCTATTTTATCCCATCAGGAGCAATGTCTCGGCGTGCTCGACCGCTTCCGGCGGTCCGCACACCACGACGACGTCGCCTTCCTTGAAAACAGTGTCCGCCGACGGGTCGCGTCCGACGATTCCATCGCGCCGCACGGCGCTCACCGAGGCCTGCGAGCCCCGATTGGCGAGCTCGGCGATGCTCTTGCCCACCGCCCAAGCATGCGGCGGCAGTACGACGCTGTGAAGCTCTTCACGAAATGCGTGATTGTCATCCAAGAATTCGGCGCCGGCCTTGCGGAAGTACTGGCGCAGCATGACGTAGCGATGACTGCGGATGTCGTTCACCGTGCGGATGACCTGCGGCATCGGCAACTTGAGCAACAGCAGCAGATGCGAGAGCAGCATGAGGCTCGCCTCGAAGGTCTCCGGCACCACCTCGGTGGCGCCCGCCGCCTGCAGCTCCTCGAGCCGCAAGTCGTCCTGCGTGCGCACCAGCACGGGAACATCGCCCCGCAAGCCGCGCACCGCGCGCAGGATCCGCAAGCGACACGGCGGGGTTCGCGAACGTGATGACGACGCAGCGCGCCCGCGCGAGGCCGACGTTCTGCAGCACCTCGAGCTGGCCGGCATCGCCGTACATCACCGGATCGCCTGCCTGCCGCCCCTCGCGCATGCGATAGGTGTCGAGATCGAGCGCGATGTACTCGAAGCCCGTCTGCTCGAGCACGCGTGCGATGTTCTGTCCGACGCGCCCGAATCCGCAGATCACCACGTGATCGCGCTCCGCGACGGCGAGCGTCACGCGCGCCTCGCGCATCGCCTCGGTTCGCGGCGGACCCGACTGGCGCACCAGCGCGCGCGTGATGCGCCGGTTATGGCGGATCACGAAGGGCGAGATGATCATGCTGAGTGCGGTCGCCGCGAGCAGCGGCTGGACGATGGCGGGATCGGCCAGCTCGCGGCGCAGCAGCAGCGTCAGCAGCGCGAAGCCGAACTCCCCGCCCTGGCTCACGACCACGCCGGTGCGCAGCGACTTGAACCAGCTGCCGGTCGACGGGCTTGGCAGCCACCGCGACCACCGCCGTCTTCAGCATCGTCATGCCGAGAACGATCACGCTCACCAGCGCGAGGTGACGCAGCAGCAGCGGCACGTCGAGCAGCATGCCGAGCGTGATGAAGAACACGCCGAGCAGCACCTCGCGGTACGAGCGGATGGTCGCCTCGATCTGATGGCGGAACTCGGTCTCCGCGAGGCACCATTCCGGCGAGGAATGCGCCGAGGGCGAGCGACAGCCCGGCGGCCTGCGTCGCCCACGCCGAGGCGAGCACCGCGAGCAACACGGCGAGCGAGAACAGCTCGCTCGAGCGTACCCCCGCGATCAGCATGAACAACGGCCGCAGCAGCCAGCGTCCGGTCGCGAGAACGAGCAAGAGCGCCGCCGCGGCGATCGCGATCGCGATCGGCGACGTGCGGCGCCGGCGTGCCGGGGCCGGCTGCCGCGAGCGGCGACAGCAGGCCGAGAAACAACGGGAAGCTCAAGTCCTGGAACAGACAAATCGCCACCGCCAGCCGGCCGTGGGTGCGCGTGTTCTCCGATTGCTCGGTCAGCTGGGCGATGATGATGGCGGTCGATGACATCGCCACCGCACCGCCGACCACCACCGCGGCGGTCGGCGCGACCCCGAAGAGCCCCGCCGCCGCGAGCGCGACGATCGCCGTGGTCACGCAGCACTTGCGCGCCGCCGACGCCGAGCACGTCGCAGCGCATGGCGAGCAGGCGCGGCAGCGAGAATTCCAGCCCGAGCGTGAACACGAGGAATGCGACGCCGAAATCGGCGAGCAGATGCGTCGTATCGTTGTCGACGATCAGCGCGAGCGCGTGCGGGCCGAGCAGCATGCCGACGGCGAGGTAGCCCAAGATCGCCGGCAGGGCAAGCTTGCGCACGCCGGCCACGACGAAGACCGAGGCGGCCAGCAGGATCAAAATCTGCAGCAGCGGATCCGTGTGCATTCTCGTAGCATATAGCGATGGATGCGTTGGCGCTGCAACGGGACGGCGAGGGTTGGCGAATCGACCTGCGCGGCGATTGGTCGCTCGAGGCTCTGCCGCGCATCGACGCCGAGCTCGCGGCGCTGCCCGCCGCCATGAGCGGGACCCTGCTCTGCGATTGGTCGGCGGGTCGAGCATCCCGGCATCGCCCCGGTATGGGCGCTGCTCACGCGGCTGTCCGATCTCGGCAGCGAACGGCAGCTCGCCGTCCGGCACGAGGGCAATCCGCCGCACACCGTGCAGCTGCTGCAAAAGCTGCAGCGCGAGCTCTGCACCGCGCACGGCAAGCGCGCCACCGCGGTGCCCAACCACGAAGGATTCGTCGAAAAGCTCGGACGATGGACGGTGCTGCAGGGAACGGAGGGCGGCCATCTGCTCGGGTTTTTCGGGCGTATCGCCGCGGTGCTCGGCCAGAGCTTCTCGCATCCGCGGGTTCTGCGGCTGTCATCGATCGTGCGGCACGTTCAGGAGACCGGCGTGACCGCCATCCCCATCGTGTCGCTGATCGCCTTTCTCATCAGCGTGGTGGTCGCCTATCTCGGCGCGCAGCAGCTCGCGCGGTTCGGCGCGACGATTTTCGTGGTCGACCTGGTCACCATCGCGGTGCTGCGCGAGATGGGCGTGCTGCTCACCGCCATCATCGTCGCCGGCCGCTCCGGCAGCGCCTTTGCCGCGGAGATCGGCGTCATGCAGCTCAACGAGGAGATCGATGCGCTGCGCGCCATGGGCATGAACCCGATCGAGCTCCTGGTCGTGCCGCGCGTGATCGGGCTGGTCATCGCGCTGCCCTGCCTCACCGTCATCGCCGACGCCATGGGGCTCGCCGGCGGCGGGCTGCTGTCGCTGGTCCAGCTGCACATTCCGCCCGCGCAGTTCACCATCCGGCTGCGCGAGGCGCTCTCGCCGACGACGTTCTGGGCGGGAATGGTCAAGGCGCCGGTGTTCGCGCTGCTCATCGGCATGGTCGGCGCCTACCGCGGCATGCAGGTGCGCGATTCGGCGCGCGAGCTCGGCCGCCTGACCACCATGGCGGTGGTGCAGTCGATTTTCCTGGTGATCCTCGCGGACGCGTTTTTCGCCGTCCTGTTCGAGCAGATCGATTTCTGAGATGGAACGCGCGCGCCGTCTGAGAAACCTCCGGACGATGAGCTCGTCGTGCGCGTGTCGGGCCTGGTGAACCGCTTCGGCACGCAGGTCGTGCACGACGGCCTGTCGTTCGAGGTGCGGCGCAACGAGATCATGGGCATCGTCGGCGGCTCGGGAGCCGGCAAGTCGGTACTGCTGCGCACCATCCTCGGCCTGCGCCGAGCCGCAGGCGGGAACCGTCGAGGTCTTCGGCCGGAACATCACCGAGCTCTCGCCGGCGGAGCGCCTCGCCATGGCGCGCAGCCTACGGCGTCACGTTTCAGAGCGGCGCGCTGATCAGCTCGCTGACCGTGGCGGAGAACATCCAGCTGCCGCTGCGCGAAGCCTATTCGCTGCCGGAGGAGCGTGCTCGATGAGCTGGTGCAGCTCAATCTGAGCCTCGTGGGACTCGCGCCGGACGCCGCCGAGAAATATCCCTCGCAGCTCTCCGGCGGCATGGTCAAGCGCGCGGCGCTCGCGCGTGCGCTGAGCCTCGAGCCGAAGCTCCTGTTCCTGGACGAGCCGACCTCGGGGCTCGATCCGATTTCCGCGGCGGACTTCGATGCGTTACTGTTGTACCTTCACGGCGAGCTCAAGCTCACGGTGGTCATGATCACGCACGACCTCGACAGCCTGTTCCGAACCTGCGACCGCGTCAGCGTCATCGTCGACGGTCGCATGGTGACCGATACGCTCCCGGGAATTCTCGCCAACACGAATCCTTGGATACACGAATACTTTCCACGGCCCGCGGGCGCGCGCGGCGGAGCAGGCGGCCGCCGGTGCACCCGTCCCGGAGGCGCCGCATGGATAGAGACACCAACTATGTCGTGGTCGGCGCGTTCGTGCTGCTGGTCATCGGCATGGCGGTGTCGTTCGTGTACTGGTACACCGATCAGAAGGACAAGCGCACCTACCAGCGCTACGAGATCTACTACGACGGCACGGTGAGCGGCCTCACCGCGGGCAGCCCGGTGCGCTATCTCGGCGTCGACGTCGGCAAAGTGGCGCGCATCATGCTCGATCCGAAGAACCGCAAGCGCGTCGAGGTGATCGCCGACATCGAGGACGACCGCGCCGATCGATACGCGCACGCTCGCCTTGCTGAGCCTGCAGGGCGTGACCGGACTTGCTGTTCATCGATCTCGAGGAAGATCCCAAGGCGACCAGCAGCGGGCCTCTGCCGCATGGGCGAGCGCTATCCGGTGATCCGCTCCGCGCCGTCCGATCTCGACGTGCTGCTGCGCAGCCTCCCGGCGCTCGCGAACCACGCCATCGATCTCGTCGACCACATGGACCAGGTGTTCAGCGACGAGAACGTCAAGAACTTCAAGGCGGTGCTTGCGAACACGCCGCGTGGCCAGCGAGCAAGCGCCGGCGCTGCTGCATCGAGATCGAGGATCTCGTCGCGAACCTCAGGCACACCTCGGACGAAGTGGACATTGCCGCCGCCGATTTCGATCGCGTCACGACCGATGCCGACATCAAGACGACCCTCGCCAACATCCGGCGCATCAGCGACAGCCTCGCGAGCGCGTCGGATCGATTGAATCGAGTTCGTGACGCAAAACGAGCCGGCGCTGTCGCGCTTCACCGGCCAGGGATTGCCGGAGCTCGAACGGCTGCTGCACGAGAGCCGCGCGGCGGTGCGCGACATCCGCGATCTGTCGCGCTCGCTGAAGCAGAATCCCGGCGAGCTCCTGTACGAATCCAATTACCACGGCGTCGAGGTGCCGCGATGAGAACCTGCCTCGCCGTGCTGCTCGGCGCCGTGCTCGCCGCCGCCTTGGGGGCCTGCTCCGGCTCGTTCTTCAAGAGCAGCGCGCCGCCGACCTCGACTTACCTGTTGTCGGTGACGCCCGATGTGCAGGCCGGCGCCGTTGCGATCCCCGCCGACCTCACGGTGCTCATGCCGCACGTGCGAACCGGCCTCAACAATGATCGCATCGCCGCCCTATATCCGGATCGGCGGCTCGATTACTTCGCCGCTGCGCGCTGGAGCGGCCCGCTCGACGAGGTCGTGCAGGACCTCGCGCAGCAGGCCTTTCACGGCCGCTTTCGCAACGTCGGCACCGACACCTCCGCCTTCAACGGAGGCTACTGGCTGGAAATCGACGTCGTCGACTTCCAAGCCGAGTACACCGGCTCGGCGGCGAATTCGCTGCCGACGGCGCACGTGCATCTGCGTGCCCGCGTGGGTAACGGGGGCGATCGGCGCGTGCTCGGCGAGTTCGTGGCGGATGCGCGCCAAGCGGCCGCGGAGAACCGCCTGGCGACGGTGGTCGCCGCCTACGAGATCGCGGTCCAACGAGCGCTCGACGATCTCGTCGAGCGCTCGACCCAGACGCTCGCGGCACTTCCCGCGACGACGCCTTAGAACGCCGCGAGCCCGGCTGCCTGCTCGAATCGGTAGCGCCAGTAGTCGGCCTGCGAGTCGACGGCATATCGCGCGTAGGCGGCGCCGGCCGACCACTCTTCGGCGAAGCGGCTCTCGAGCGCCTGCGCGGCGGCCGCGCGCCCGGGCAGGCGCAGCTCGATGGCGGACTCGAGATTGATGTCGTCCAGACTCGGACGAGTGAAATCGCTCGCACCGACGCTCGCGGCAGAGCTCGCCGCGGTGCGTGACCAACGCGAGGGAGGCCGACGCCCGGCGCCGGCGGCACGCGCCAGTGCAGCTCGAGGTTGCCGCCGCCGCGCGCTAAGCTCCGCGGCCACCGGGAAATTCGGTGCGGCTCCCGCATCCAACAAGACGCGCACATGCGCGCCTCGCCCGGCGGCGCGGAGCACCGCGCCGATGACGCCTCGGTCGCTCAAGCGCGCGGCGGACAATGCGACCTCGTCGCCTGAGCCGGCGGCGCCCAGCGCATCAATCATCGCACCGCGAATCGCGCCTTCGGTGAGGAACCGGGCATCGATGGAGCCGGGCCCGCGCAGGGCGGCGCGCGGCGGCACGGGCAGGCGGTCATCGCCGCTCGACCAGGCGGCGATCGCAAGCTCGCTCGCGGCGATGTCGCGCGCGAGACCGCCCGTGATCTGCACGGCCAGATCCGGGGCCGCCGACAACAAGGCTTGACCAGCCGCCGGCGCCGTCGTCGGCAACGAGCAGCCGCCGCCGATCGAACTTGCGGTTTCGCGCGCGGAGCGACGCGCGCAGTCCCGCCTCGGCGGGGTGCTCGTCGAACGGCTCGCTCCACCACCCGACGGTAAGCCGCCACAGCGCCGAGTACGGCGGGATGCAGTCGCGCAAGCGATCGAGGCGCACCCGCGCGACGATCACGCCTGCACGCTCGAGCGACTCGAGGTACTCGACCGGGGTTCCGCCGTAGGCTTCGCTGCGCGGATCGGAAACGAGCACGATTTTGATGTTCGGCCGCTTGATCCGCTGCAGCAGCAGCCCCTGGCCCACGGCGCGCGACAGCGGTGCGGCGTCGATCACGATCAGCTCGCTGGCGTGGTCGATGGCGGCGAGCTCGCGGGCCTCGATCTCGCCGCTCGCGGCCGAGGCCGAGATCACCTGCACTTGCGACTCGCTCAGCCGCGTCGCGAGCGAGGCCACGTGAGTCCCCGGGGGGAGCGGCTTCAGCGCATTCCAGGCCGCGACCCCCGCCCAGGCGAGGACGGCGATCAACAGCAGCGTTCGGCCGCGAGGCATCTAGCGCGCCGCCCCCAAGAGCCCGACGCGCTGCTCGAAATCGCCGGGCTCGAGCATGCGGACGCTGCGCGTGGGCAATGTCGACTCGTCAATCTCGATGAGCGCCGGACCACCGAGCCAGATTTCCGTGTTGTCGGGCAGCCCGCGGCGCAAGGCGTGGAGCTGCGCGAGGGTCGCCTCGGTCTGGTCACGATTGACCAGGCTGATGGCGACCGCGGTCGCGCCGATCTCGAGCGCGCAGCGCGCCATTTCCTCCACGGGCAGATCGGGACCCAAATAAAACGTCCGCACCTTGAGGCTCGCCGCGATGGTCGCGTACATGAGGATGCCGAGCTCGTGGCGCTCGCCGCTCAAGGTGGCGAAGACGACGGCCGCGCCCTCGGCGACGCTGTTGAAGGTGTAGAGAAGCGAGATGAGTTGCCGCCGCACGCAATTCGAGGCGATGCGTTCCTGAGCGATGCACATCTCGCCCCGATGCCAGCGCTCACCGACTTCGCGCAGCGCGGGGGAGAGCACGCTGCGCACGGCGACGAGCGGAGACAGCAACGCGAATGCCATGGTCATCGCCTGGTCGCACTCCGCCGGCTGGTAGCCGTCCACGGCGGCGAGGATGCGCTCGATGAGTGCTTGCGCCGCCACGTCGTCGCGGCTCGCGGGCCGATCCGAGATCAGCCGGCTGAGCGCCTCATTCGATAAATGCGCGATCTTGCCGATGGGGTGGCCGCGGGCCGTGGTCTCGCGCAGCCGACGCAGTCGCAATACGTCATGGCTCGTGTACAAGCGATGCCCGCCGGGTCCGCGCTTCGGCTCGATCACCCCGTAGCGCCGTTCCCATGCCCGCAGCGTCTCGACGGTGAGCCCGGTGGCCTCCGCGACTGCCTTGATGGAGTATGTCGCCGCTGAGTCAGTGTCCGACATAGGCGCGCCAGTGTGCCAGCTGCCGCGACCTGCAAAGTCGGTGCTTTCACTCACGTCCGCGGAACGGCTGCGGCCGCTCTAATGACGGATCTTGACGTGGCGGGCGGTCGGCGCACAAAGCGCCGCGTAATGCGGGCTGCCCGCCGCCTGGCTGGCAAGAATGGCGAGCAGCCGGTTCGCCTCCATGGGCTCGCCGAACAACCGCCCCTGGGCGTAGAAGCAGCCGTGTTTACGCAGGAACTCCAACTGCTCAGAGGTCTCCACGCCCTCGGCGATCACCTCGAGCTCGAGACTCTTGCCCATGTCGATGATGGTGCGCACCAGCGCGGCATCGTTCGAGTCGACCGCCAAATCGCGGACGAACGACTGATCGATCTTCAAGGTGCCGATCGGAAACTGCTGCAAAGCCGACAGTGAGGAATAGCCGGTGCCGAAATCGTCGATGGCGAGGTGAAGCCCGAGCGCATGCAGCTCGTTCAGCAGCCCGATGGTGCGTTTCGGATCCGTCATGAGGGTGGTCTCGGTGACCTCGAGCTCGAAGCAGGTCGCCGACACGCCGTGCTTGCGGAAGGCGTTTCGGCAGCGTGCCAGGAAGCTCGATTGCTTGAGCTGACGGAGCGAGAGGTTCATGGCAATGCGCCCCGGCTCGCGGACCGTGTTCTGCCAGCTCTTGTAGTCCGAGCACACGCGGTCGAGGACCCATTCGCCGATGTCGAGGATGAGGCTGCTCTCCTCGGCGAGCGGAATGAACTGCGTCGGCGAGATGTCGCCGTGCCCCGGCAGCCGCCAGCGCAGCAAGGCCTCGGCGCCGACCACGCGGCCATTGCGCAGGTCCACCTTGGCCTGATACAGGAGGACGAGCTCGTCGCGCTCGAGTGCGCGGCGCAGCTTGCTCTTCAGCATGAGCCGCTCGACGGCCGCCGCGTTCATGTGCGGCACGTAGAACGCCCAGGTGTTGCCGCCGTTCTGCTTCGAGTGATACATCGCGGCGTCGGCGTTACGAATCAAGTCGATGGTGTTATCCGCATCGTACGGACAGATGGCGATGCCGACGCTCGCGGTGAGGTAGACCTCCTGCTCGTTCACGTAGAACGCGCGGCTGATCTCGTCGAGCAGTGTGCGGGCCAGGGCCCCGAGACTCGGACGGTTGTCGAGATCCGCGGGCAGCTCGTCCACGAACATCGCGAACTCATCGCCTGCCAGGCGTCCGATCACGGTCTCTTTGCTGAGCACGCGGGTCAGCCGCTCGCTCAGGATCTCGAGCGTGCGATCGCCGGCGGAATGGCCGAAGGTGTCGTTGACGTCCTTGAAATGATCGAGATCGAGATAGAGGAGGGCGAGCGAGTGCTGGCTGCGGCGCGAGCGCGCGATGGCCTGCTGCAGCAGGTGCTGGAACTGCATGCGGTTCGGCATCTTGGTCAAGGTGTCGTAGCGCGCGAGATAGCGAATGCGCCGCTCGGCGCGCTTGCGCTCGGTGATGTTGCGCGCGACGTAGATGTTGCCCTCGAACTGCGGGTCGAGCGAGGCGATGCTCGAGGACGCCATGGAGACCGGAATGGTCTGTCCGGACTTGGTGCGCAACACGGTCTCGCGAGCCTCGGGCGCGGCGCCGCCCAAGTCAAAGGCGCCGCGATGCGCCTCGTCGACGAAGCTGTCGAGCGACTTGCCCACGAGGTCCGCATCGCTGTAGCCGAGCAGGCCCTGCGTCGCCTCGTTGCAGCTCTTGATCACGCCGTCCGGCGAGGTGACGATCACCGCATCGCTTAAGCTGTTGAGCACCGTGTCGAGGTAATTCTTGGTGATGGTGGTCTCGGAGAGCTTTTGCCGCATGCGCTCGAGCGCGTGTTGCAGCTCGCCCAGCTCGTCGCGGCGGGCGACGTCGAACGGACGGGTGTAATCGCCCTCGCCGATGCGGTCGGCGGAGCGGATGAGCGCCCATATCGGCCGCTGGAAGCGGCGCGCGAAGAACCAGGCGCCGATCAACACCAGCACGATCACCGGCAGGGTCACGCCCATGAGCATGGCGCGCATGCGCTTGATCTGGTTGCCTTGCTGGAGCTCGAGCTGCTCTTCGAGTTTCGCGAGGGTGGCCTGCATCTGCGCCCGGCTCACCCAGATCTTGAGCGTGCCGGTGCGTTGTGCAGGTGCGGCAATGCCGGGCGGGACGGTGTTGGTGACGACCAGCGGGTCGAGCAGGGCGCTGCGCAAGGCGGCATCGGTACGCGCCGGCTCGTTCTGCGGGTTGCTGGCGCTGAACAACACCACACCGCGGGCATCCGTGACTTCCACCCGCTCGATGTCGTCCTCCTCGAGCAGGCGTCCGGCGATCGAGGCCACGGCCGCGCTGTTGTGCGCAACCAACGCGGAGACCAGCAGCGCGCTGGTCACATTGACCACGCTCTTGCCGCGTGCTTCGAGATCCCCCTCGAGCTTCTGCTGGACTGTCGCGTAAGTGAGACGGGCGATGTCGGCGCTGTCGATGCGGTGCTCGTAATAGGCGAACCCGCCGAGGAGCAACGCGAGCCCCGCCCCCAAGCCCAGCGCGAGCAGCAAATACTTAGATTTGAGACTCCGTGTCATTTTGGGATGATACTCGTTCACACCACTCCCTATAAGGGGTGGGTACAATCAGCGCCCCCATGAGCACGCAGTTCCGCATCGACCTCTACCTGGATACGGTCTGTCCGTGGTGCTACGTCGGCAAGCGGCGTTTTGAGCTGGCCCTGGCTGCGCGGCCGCAATACGAGCCGTTCATCAACTTTCGGCCCTTCGAGCTGAATCCGGATCTGCCCTGGGACGGGGTCGAGCGCGCCGGCTACATCGCGGCCAAAGTCGGCGACCCCACCCAGATCGCCGACGCCCAGGCCGCGCTCGTGCGCCACGGCGAGGCCGTGGGGCTGCAGTTCCGATTCGATCTCATCGAGCGCTTGCCGAACACGCGCCGCTCGCACTTGCTGATCGCGCATGCGGGACGGAACAACCTCGCCGCCGAGGTCACGGAACGCGTCATGCAGGCCTACTTCGAGGAGGGCCGGGATATCGGCGACACCGAGGAGCTCGTGCGCCTCGGGGTCGAAGCGGGCCTGTCGGAGCGCGAGACCCGCGCCGCCGTGGTGCTGCGCGAAGGCCAGGACGGCATCGTGGCCGCCGAGCGGCATGCCAGCGTGCTCGGCATCTCGGGAGTGCCCGCCTTCATTTTCGACCGGCAATACTCGGTGTCGGGGGCGCAGGAAGTCGAGGCTTTCGTGCGCGTCATCGATCAGGTCGTGGAGCTCGCCGCCAGCCGCGAACTGGCCTCGTGACGCCGGCCGAGCTCACGGGCCGCGCCCGCGGCCACATCGAGGAGCTCGATTCGCCGCGCTGCATGCTGCATCGGCAGGCGGTCGCGCCCTTCTTGAGATTACGCGCCGCCGCCGCGCAGGCGGGATTCGATCTCGCCCCGCAGAGCTCGTTTCGCGATTTCGATCGCCAGCTCGCGATCTGGAACGCGAAATTCAACGGCGAGGCACCCGTCAACGATGTCTCGGGCCGCCCCGTCGAGGCGCTCGCGCTCTCGCCCGCGCAGCGTATCGAGGCGATTCTGGTCTGGTCGGCGCTGCCCGGTGCGAGCCGCCATCACTGGGGGACCGACCTCGATCTCATCGACCGTGCGGCCCTGGCACCCGGATATCGAGTCCAGCTCGTTGCCGAGGAATACGCGCCCGCCGGACCCTTCGGCCCCTTGAGTGCCTGGCTCGAGGCGAATGCCGCGCGCTTCGGATTCTTCCGGCCGTATCGAGGCGTGCTATCGGGGGTTCAGGCGGAGGCCTGGCATTTCAGCTTTGCGCCGCTGGCGGAGCCTGCCCGGCGGGCGCTGCGTGTTGCCGACTTGCGCGCCGCGTTGCAGGACGCGCCGCTTGCCGGCAAGGACTCGGTGCTCGAGCGGCTCGAGGAGCTGCACGAGCGCTACGTGGCGCGCATCGACTGGCCTTAGGCCCACATCGTCTTGAGGCGATCCACCATCAGGCCGCGCACCTGCCCGAGCTCGGCGCCGGGGCTCGTGAACAGCGGCGGGTTACGCCGCAGTAACCGCCAACGCTCGGCACGCAGGATGCGCTGCAGGTAATCCATGTTGCGATCGATCGCATCGAGGTAGGGATTGCTGCCGCCGAACAGCGGCTCGCAGATACCGATAAGCCTGCTCGAACTCGCCGTCGAGCCGGTTGGTGCGCGTCTCGCGCACGAATCCCGGCGTCTGGCGCAAAAGATCGAGCCCGGAGCTGTAGCGCACCTGCATGGTGCCGTCGCTCGCAGGCGCTGCGGCCACGCCGCCGAGCACGAACTCCGGGTAGAGCCGATCGCGGCACTTCTCGAGGTAGCAGCGGTCCGCCATCTGCGCGATCAGATCCGCGGTGCCGAGCAAATGTCCGCACTTGCGGTCGCGGCTGTCGGCGCAGCTGAATCTGGCTCAGCTTGATCTCGTAGCCGGTGAAATGCACGATCCGGGTGGATACCGGCACCCATGCTTCCATGCCGATGGTCGGCAGGAAGCGCGCGAGGAACTTGGCG
This sequence comes from uncultured Gammaproteobacteria bacterium, assembly GCA_963766915.1. Taxonomy (GTDB): domain Bacteria; phylum Pseudomonadota; class Gammaproteobacteria; order Steroidobacterales; family Steroidobacteraceae; genus Bog-1198. The sequence continues at coordinate 93,404 of CAVYCL010000014.1, read as the reverse complement.
CTGCGGGTCACGTGATACAGCGTGAACTCGGCGCCGTTGTGATGCACGCGGTCGTCGAACTCGCGGATGTAGCCGGCGTCGTGGAACAGCGAGGTGACCAGCGCCATGATCGCCCGCTCGGCGCCGAAGCGCCGCGGCGCATCGACCGTGAGCTCGTAGCCGACCAAGAGCCGCGCCATGGCGAGCGTCATGTCGAGCGAATGCTGGCGATCGTGATAAATGGTGTCGACGCCGTGATAACCCGGCATGCGGCCGGAGAACAGGCGCTCGAATTCCTCGAAGGCGACCGCGACGCGGTCGAACGGCTCCCCGGGCCAGGCGGTCGCGAAAAGTTCGCGCACCGCGTGGGCTACCGCCGGCGTGGCGCTGACCTGGACGGAATTCGTAACGTCGAAGTCGTTACGGCGTAGGTCGTACATCGCGGAAGTCTAAGCCTGTGTGCCCCCCGCCGCCACGTGCGTAGTTCTCATCTCGCAGCATATGTCAAAGGCGGCTCAATAAACTTTCAGGCCGCCGAACTTGCGCCGCACGCGCCGCGCGAGCGTGGCATAGCCCCCCCAGAATCCGAGCGCGCCGGCCGCGACGCGCGGTGCCGAGCCACAGTGCCGCGCCGAGCGGGTGCGCCCGCACCGGGGGTGCCTCGCCCGTCGCGGGCGCATGGGCCGCCTGCGCCGCGTCCAGTTCGGCCTGCAGGTCCGAAGCTGCGTCTGCTTCTGCGCGAGCTCGCGCTCGCGACGCTCCAGCTCGCTTTTGGCCGCGGCCTCCGCGAGCGCGGGCGTCGTCGCCCGGGTGCGGTCGAGCTCCTCCTGCAGCTGCTTGAGGCGCACCGCCGCAGGCTCGTCGGTCGTCAGGTAGGAGCTCTTCACCCAGCCGGTGGTGCCGTCCGGCAGGCGCACCTGGGTGAAATCGGCGTTGGTGGCGAGCGTTTCGAAGCGGCGCCCGGAGTGCAGGGTCGCGAGGCGCTGGCCTTGCTGGTTCTGCTCGGAATAGACGTTGAGCACCAGCTCGTCGCTCACGTAGGCGGTCTCGGCCCGGACCGGGGAGACGGCAGAGACGAGCGACGCGACAGCCAGGATGAGGGCCGGCGCCGCGCCGCGCATCACGCGGCGATGCCGGTCTGCTTGAGGAGCGGCCGCACGTCGGGCTGCCGGCCGCGAAAGCGCACGAACGCATCCATCGCGTCCAGGCTCCCGCCGCGCGCCAGGATCGGTGTCGAGGAAGCGGGCGGCCGTGGCGGAGTCGAACACGCCCGCCTGCTCGAACGCCTCGAAGGCGTCGGCGGCGAGCACCTCGGCCCACTTGTAGCTGTAGTAGCCCGCGGCATAGCCGCCGGCAAAGATATGCGAGAAGCTCGCCGGCATGCGATTGAACGGCGCGGTCGGCGCGACCGCCACCCGCCGCCGCACGGCCTCGAGCGTCTCGCGCGACCTGCGCGCCCAAGCTCGGATCGAAGCTCGCGTGCAGCTCGAAATCGAAGCTCGCGAGCTCGATCTGCCGCAAGGTGTCGAGCGCCGCATTGAACGTGCGCGTGCCGAGCAGGCGCTTCAGCATGTCCGTGCCGAGCGGCTCGCCGGTCACCACGTGCGCGGATATGAGCGGCAGCACCTCGGCGCGCCACACGAAGTTCTCCATGAACTGGCTCGGCAGCTCGACCGCGTCCCAGGCGACGCCGTTGATGCCGGCGATGCTCGGGTAAGGCACGCGCGTGAGCATGTGATGCAGGCCGTGACCGAACTCGTGGAACAGCGTGGTCACTTCGTCGTGCGTCAGGAGCGAGGGCGCCGAGCCGACCGGCGCGGTGAAGTTGCACACCAGCTGCGCCACCGGCAGGGCCTTGCCGGACGGCAGCGACTTGGCGACGACGCACTCGTCCATCCACGCGCCGCTGCGCTTCTCGGTCCGCGAGTACGGGTCCAGATAGAAGCCGGCGAGGATTCGCCCGTCGCGATCCGCCAGATCGTAGTAGCGCACGCTCGGATGCCAGACGCCGACGCCCGGCCGCTCGCGAACCGTGATGCCGTACAGCCGCTCGGTCACCGTGAACAGGCCGGAAAGCACTTTCGGCAGCGGAAAATAAGGGCGCAGCGCTTCCTGCGACACCTTGAAGCGGCTCTCCTGCAGGCGCTCGCTGAAGTAGGCGAGGTCCCAGGCCTCGAGCTTGCGGCCGGCGAACTCCTCGAGGTCGACGAATTCGCGGCGCGCCGCCGGCCGGCAGCGCCGCGCCAGATCGTCCAGGAACGCGAGCACCTGCTTGCCGCTCTTCGCCATTCGAGTCGCGAGCGCGTAGTCGGCGAAGCTCGCAAAGCCGAGGAGCTGGGCGAGCTCGTGCCGCAGCGGCAGGATCTCGGCGATGATCGGGTTGTTGTCGAAGCGACCGGCGCAGGGGCCGAGCTCGGAGGCGCGCGTGACCCAGGCCTCGTAGATGTCCCGCCGCAGCTGCTCGCTCTGCGCGCTGGTCATGACCGTCATGTAGGTCGGCTGATCGAGCTTGAACAGCCAGCCGTTGCGCCCTGCCTCACGCGCACTTTGCGCCGCACGATCGACGGCGTTCGCCGGCAGGCCCGCGAGCTCGGATTCGTCGGTGACGTGCCGGGTGAAGGCGCGCGCGGCATCGAGCACGTTCTCGGAGAACTTGGTCGCGAGATGCGCGAGGCGCTGCATCACTTCACGGTAGCGCTCCTTGCGATCGCTCGGCAGGTCGACGCCGGCGAGCCGAAAATCGCGCAGCGAGTTCTCGAGCAACTTGCGCTGGGCCGGATCGAGGCGCGCGCCCTCGGTCCGCTGCACCTGCGCGTAGGCCGCATACAACGCCTCGTTCTGGCCGAGCTCGGACGAGTAGGCGGTGAGCAGCGGCACGCACTCGTTGTAGGCCTCGCGCATCGGCTCGGAGTTGGCGACGGCGTTCAAGTGTCCGATCGGACTCCACACCCGGCTCAACCGGTAGCTGAGCTCCTCGACGGGCACGACCAGCGAGGCGAAGGTCGGCGAGGGCTGCGCCGTCAGCTCGGCGAGCCGCGCGCGATTCTCGGCAAGCACCCGCTCGAGCGCCGGCCGCGCGTGGGCCGCCGTGATGCGGTCGAACGCGGGCAGGGAGTCGATCTCGAGGAGGGGATTTTCCATGGGTTCCTTTTCCACTGCAGAATTCTAACAGAGCCGCCGCGCCGCGCGGTCGACGGCGGCCCGGCGCATGTCGCGGGAAGGGCCATCCCTCAAGGGGTATATCATTCTGCATTAGGTTCTCGTGTCGTGACGGAGTTCACTGTGTCCAGCGATGTCTTCGATCTCATCAGCATCGGCGGCGGCAGCGGCGGCCTCGCCTGCGCGCAGCGGGCGGCCGAGTACGGCGCCAAGACCGCGGTCATCGAATCGGGACGGCTCGGCGGCACTTGCGTGAATGTCGGCTGCGTTCCGAAGAAGGTGATGTGGAATGCGGCGAGCATCGCGACCGCTCTCGAGGACGCAGGCGACTACGGCTTCGCGATCGGTTCGGCCGCCGCGGCGGGCGGCAACGATTGGTTGGCCCTGAAGAACAAGCGCGATGCCTACGTCGCGCGCCTCAACGCCATCTACGCAGCGCAATCTCGCGGCCAAGGGCGTCGCGTACGTCGCGGGCCGGGCCAAGTTCCTGGATGCCCACACCGTGGAGGTCAACGGCGCGCGGCTGACGGCGGCGCATATCGTGATCGCCACCGGCGGCTACGCGGACGTGCCGCGGCTGCCGGGTGCCGAGCTCGGCATCACCTCGGACGGCTTCTTCGAACTCGAAACCCGCCCGCAGCGCGTGGCGGTGGTCGGCAGCGGCTACATCGCCTGCGAGCTCGCCTCGGCCTTCCATTCGCTCGGCAGCGAGACGGAACTGCTCATCCGCAAGGATCACCTGCTGACGCACTTCGACGTGATGCTCGGCAAATCGTTGATGCGCGAAATGCTCGCCGACGGGCTCGCGATCCACACGGGTGTCGTGGCGAGTGCTCTTGTCGAACACTCCGGTCGCAAGACGTTGGTGGCGGCCGACGGGCGCGAGTTCGCCGGCTACGATTGCGTGCTCTGGGCCATCGGGCGGTCGGCGAACGTCGCCGGGCTCGATCTGCGGGCCGCGGGCGTTGCCGTCGATGCGGCCGGATTCGTGGCGACCGACGACTTTCAGAACACCCAAGTCGCGGGCGTCTATGCCATCGGCGATGTGACCGGTCGCGCGGCGCTCACGCCGGTGGCGATCGCGGCCGGCAGGCGGCTCAGCGACCGGCTATTCGGCGGCAAGCGCGAGCGGCATCTGTCCTACGAGTTGATCCCGACGGTCGTGTTCACCCACCCGCCGATCGGCACGGTGGGGCTGACCGAGAGCGAAGCGCGCGCCAAGTACGGCGATGCGGTCAAGGTGTACGTCGCGGATTTCACGCCCATGTATCACGCGCTCACGACGCGCAAGGCGCACACCGACATGAAGCTGGTCTGCGTCGGCCCGGAGGAGAAGATCGTCGGCTGCCACGTCTTCGGCGCCGGCGCCGACGAAATGCTGCAGGGATTCGCCGTCGCGATTCGCATGGGCGCGACCAAGCGCGATTTCGACGACACCGTGGCCGTTCATCCGACCAGCGCCGAAGAGCTCGTCACCATGCGCTGAGGCGCCGTCGGTGCGCTATTCGTCCTGATTCAGTGCCGCGAGCACGAGCTGCGTGCTCGGCCGGATGCCGCGCCAGAGCAGAAAGGATTCGGCCGCCTGCTCGACCAGCATGCCCCAGCCCTTGCTGATCCGGCCGGCCTTGAGGCCGGCGGCCCAGCGCGTGAAGGGCGTGTGCGCCGCGGCCGTAGGCCATGTCGTAGCAAACCGTGTCTTCGCTCACGAGGCCGCTCGGCAACTCCGGCATCACGCCCTGCAAGCTCGCCGCGGTGGCGTTGATGATGAGATCGTACGCAGGGCGCTCGATCTCGCCGAACGTGCAGCCCTCGATGTCGCCCATGTCGGAGAATTCCTGGGCGAGCTTGCGGGCCTTGTAGGGCGTGCGGTTGGCGATCGTGAGCGAGCGCAGCTCGCGCTCGCACAGCGGGCCGATCGCGCCGCGCGCCGCGCCGCCCGCGCCCAGGATCAGCACGCGCTTGTCGGCGAGCTCGATGCCGAGGTTGTGCTCGAGGTCGCGAATCAGCCCGACGCCGTCGGTGTTGTCGCCGAGGAGCGTCGCATCCTCGAAAAATGCGATGGTGTTGACCGCCTGCGCGCGCGCGGCGCGCGGCGTCAGCTCGTTGACCAGCTCCGCCGCCGCCTGCTTGTGCGGCAAGGTGACGTTCAGTCCGCGCACGCCGCCGGTGAGCAGCCGCAGCGTCTCGCGCCGGAAATCGTCGGGGTGGATGTCGAACAAGCGGTAGACGAGGTTCTGCGCCGCCGCTTTCGCGAACATCCCATGAATGAACGGCGACCAGCTGTGCGCGACCGGATGTCCCACCAGGCCGTATTGATCAGCCGGCCCGGCTTCGTGCGGCAAACTCACGGCTTGAGCCAGCCTGCCGCGCGCTTCGCGAAATAGGTGAGGATCCCGTCGGCGCCGGCGCGCTTCATGGCGGTGAGCGCTTCGAGCGCGACCGCGCGCTCGTCGAGCCAGCCGTTGGCGGCTGCGGCCATGATCATCGAGTACTCGCCGCTCACCTGATAGACGAACGTCGGCATTCCGAAGCGGTCCTTCACCCGGCGGACGATGTCGAGATAGGGAAGCCCCGGCTTGATCATGACCATGTCGGCGCCTTCCGCGATGTCGAGCGCGACCTCGCGCAGCGCCTCATCGGCGTTGGCCGGATCCATCTGATAGGTGTGCTTGCCGCCGCCGCCCAGCTGCTTGGCCGAGCCCACGGCCTCGCGGAACGGACCGTAGAAGCTCGAGGCGTACTTGGCCGCGTAGGCCAGTATGCGGGTATGGACCAGACCGGCCGTCTCGAACGAGGTGCGAATGGCGCCGATGCGGCCGTCCATCATGTCCGAGGGTGCGACCACGTCCGCGCCGGCATCCGCGTGCGAGCGCGCCTGGCGCACCAGCGTCTCGACGGTGAGGTCGTTCTGCACGTAGCCGGCGTCGTCGATCAGCCCGTCCTGACCGTGCGTCGTGAATGGGTCCAGAGCGACGTCCGTGATGACGCCGAGTGACGGAAACTCCTTCTTCACGGCGCGCACCGCGCGCTGCGCGATGCCCTCCGGGTTCCACGACTCGCGCGCATCCAGGCTCTTCTTTTCCGCCGGAACGACGGGGAACAAGGCGATCGCCGGAATGGCGAGCCGCACGATCTCGGCGCACTCGCGCAGCAGCTCGTCGACCGACAGCCGCTCGACGCCGGGCATGGAGGCGACCGGCTGCCGCTGCTTCGAGCCCTCGACGACGAACATCGGGTAGATCAGCGCATCGGCGGTGAGCTGGGTCTCGCGCATCAGGCGGCGCGAGAACTCGTCGCGGCGCATGCGCCGCAGGCGCGTGGCTGGAAATGAATCGCCGCGACTTCCGGTCATCTTCTCTATGACTCCTGATGGCATCCTGGATCCTTGCGGCTGCCGCGCGGCCCGCACCGCGACGCGCTACTATCGCGTCCGGGGTACCACGTGCCAGCAGCTGATTTATACATGAAGGACGACGCGGGCGGAAATGTCGGGAGGGCCCGATTCCAGGCGCTATGTCAAGCGTTGCGCCCCGATCTGCTGCGCTTCGCATTCTGGCTGTCCCGCGACCGCGCACTGGCGGAAGACGTGGTGCAGGAGACGATGCTGCGCGCCTGGAAGGCGCGGGACTCGCTGAAGAGCGAATCGGCCGCGAAGCCCTGGCTGCTGACCATCATACGGCGCGAGTACGCGCGCACCTTCGAGCGCAAGCGGCTCGCGACGGTCGACGTCGACGAGCTGATTGCCGCGTGAGGAGCCCATGCTCGCGGCCGCGCACGAGCAGGATCTCGCGGAGCTGCGCGCCGCCGTGTTCAAACTGCCCGAGGAATACCGCGAGCCCCTGGTGCTGCAAGTGCTCATGGGTTACTCGACGGCGGAGATCGCCGCCGAGCTCGGCCTGTCGACGGGCGCGGTGCTGACCCGCTTGTTCCGCGCCCGCAAGCAGCCTGCGTGCGCTGTGCGGCGAGGACGTCTCGATGGATCCCGAGGACGCCCCGTGATCGACTGCGCGCAATACCGCCGGACGGTGCTCGCGGACCCGCATGCCGCGAGCCCGGAGCTCGCGGAGCATCTCGCACACTGCCCCGAGTGTCCGGCGTACCGCGAGCACCTGCTCGGCTTCGAAGGGCGGCTGACGCGCGCACTCTCGATCGATGCGCCGGTCGTGCAGGCACCCGCATGGGTTCCACCGATGCGGGTGCGACGCAGCGGCTGGCTTGCGATGGCGGCGAGCCTCGCGCTCGCGCTGGTGGTCGGCACGCTCTGGCTCGGCGTGCCGCACACGAGCCTCGCGGCGGATGTCGTCGCGCACATGGCGGGAGAACCCGACGCCTGGGCACGCACCGACGTGCCGGTGCCCGCCACCGATCTCGATCCGGTGCTCGCCGCGGCGCACATGCGGCTGCGGCCGGACGCGGGGATGGTGAGCTACGCACAGAGTTGCCAGTTTCGCGGCCACCACGTGCCGCATCTCGTCGTGCAGACCGACATGGGGCCGGTCACGGTGATGGTGCTCGTGCACGAGAACGTCCCGGCCGCGCGGATGTTCGATGAAGGCGGCTATCGCGGCACCATCGTGCCGGTGCCGGGTCACGGCAGCATCGCGGTGCTCGTCAAAGGCGACCAGGGCGATCTGGCCCAGGTCGAGAGTGTCGCCGCGCGCGTCAAGGACGCCATCGTCTGGACGGGGTAGGCTAAGCGGACGCGGGCGCCGGCGTGAATTCGATCGGCAACCCGCGTAAGCCCCAGACCCCCATGAAGGGCCGGTGCCCGGGCCGGCCCGCAAGCCGCGGATGGGTGATGCGTCGTGCGATCAGGTGCAGCCCTTCCTCGATCTGTGCACGCGCGATGAACTGACCCAAGCACATGTGGATCCCGCGTCCGAACGCCAAGTGGCGATTGTCTTGCACACGCTCGGGATCGAACTCCGCCGGATGGGCGACGGCGGACGGGTCACGTGTCGCCACGCTCACCGGAAGGAACAGCATGCTGTCCTTCGGGATCAACACATCACGGTAGACGAAATCCTCATTGACCAGCCGCGGAATAGTCGCCGGGTTCTGGAAACGCAGGCCCTCCTCGACCACTTTGCGGCAGTAGCCGGGATCCGCCGCGCAACGATGGTAAAGCGCGGGCCGGCTCAACAACTCGGACATGATCAGCGTCAGCACGTTTTTCGAGGTGTCGTAGCCCGCGACGAACAAAAAGATGAGAAGGTTGTCCATCTCGAGGGTCGAGAGCCCGCCCGAATCCTGGGCGGCTATCAGCGCATCCAAGAGGTCGGGCTGTGCATTCGGCCGCTGACCCGCGCGCCGCTCGGCGACCAGTTGAGTCACGAACCGGTTCATCACCTCGACCGCCTGGTTGAGCCGCGGCAGAAAGCCGGGGATGAGATTGAAGCTCAGGCCCAAGGTCTCGAGCGAGGAGCGCAGCGTCGGCAGGGCGTCGGACGGGGCACCGATCAGACTGCAGATGACGGTCACCGGGAAGTAGCGAAGCGAATTCCTCGAAATCGAACTGGGCCTTGGGCGCCCACTCGTCGAGCAGCCGCGAGAGCACGTCCCGCATGAGCGCGCGGTGTTGATTCGCCGCCCGCGGCGTGAACATCGGCGCAAGTACCTCGCGGACCTTCTTGTGGCGTTCGCTGCTCAATCCAAAAATCGAGTTGAGCTGGAAGTCGCCCCACGCCGAGCCGCGCGCGTTCATGAGATCGATCACGCCCTCGTGGGCGACCCGCAGCTTGTCGTCCATGCCGAGCAGATCCCGGATGGCGGCGTACTCGGTGATGAAGTAGCCGAAATCGCTCTTCGCGAGCCAGGGGTGCTGCTCGCGTGCCGCCGCGAATCGCGGATAGGGATTTTCCGCGAACGTCGGATCCTGCGTCATCAAGTGCGGCAGCGTCAGTTCCGCAATCGGCTGCACGGCTACATTCCCGCCTTGCCCAGCAGGTCGATCAGGCGCCGCGAGCTCGCCGCAAGAGTCGGGTGATTCGCCTCGAACTCGACTGCCGCCCGCTCCAACCGTTCGGCGAACGATTCGTCGGCCCCGCCCGGTGTCTGCAACACCCGCTTGACGTCCTCGAGCACCTCGCCGCGCAGCCGATCGGTGTGCGGATCATCGGGACGGGCGCTGTGCAGCTCCTCGTGCAGTTTATTGAGCTCATCGCGCAGATTCTCGGGATCCATGTGCCTTGCTCCACAGCGGCCGCCAGCGGCCCGGGCCTCATTGTGCCATTCGCTCGCCCGTGAGGCGCGCCACTTCCACATAGCCCCGCCCGGGCTCGGCGAGGCCTTGATGGATCGCCTGATAAGCAACGCGCAGGAATTCATCGGCGCCGTACGGCGGATTGACGAGCAACAGCCCGCCGCCCGCGAGCCCCACCGAGGCGTCGTCGGGATGAACGGCCAAGTCGGCCAGCAGCATTTTCGGCAGCGCCAAGCCGGCGAAGCGCGCATGCACGCGGCGTCGCTGCGCGGCGCTTAGGATCGGGTACCACGCGACGAAGGTACCGGTTGGCCAGCGGCGGTGGGCATCGGCGAGCGCCGCGGACAATGCCGCGAGCTCATCGGCATCCTCGTACGGCGGGTCGATGAGGACCAGCCCGCGCCGCTCCGCCGGCGGCAGCTGCGACCGCAGTGCCGCGTAGCCGTCGCCCACCTCGATGCGCAAGCGCCCGGACGAATAAAGCTCGCGCTCGGCGGCCCGGGCCTCCGCCGCCATGAGCTCGTTGCAGACCGCGCGATCCTGCGGGCGCAGCGCTGCGGCGATGAGCGCGGGGGATCCGGGATAGCGCGCCAGGCGCTCGCCGGGCCGGGCGCCCAGTGCCTGCAGATACGATGCGAGCGGCGCGAGCGATGCGGGCGCGGCGGCGCGCAGCAGGCGCTGAATGCCGCGCTCGGCCTCGCCCGATTTCTGGGCTTCCGCGCCGTGCAAGTCGTAATAGCCGCGCCCGGCGTGGGTATCGAGCACGAAGAACGCCGCGTCCTTGCGTTTCATGGCCTCGAGGCAATAGACGAGGCCCACGTGCTTGGCCACGTCGGCGAAGTTACCGGCGTGATAGATGTGCCTGTAGTTCATGGCCGCATTGTGCATTGACCCGCGCGCGGGCGGCAGGGAGAATGCCGCCCCCGATGCTTACCCTTCCACGCCGCGTCTTTCTGGCGGCCGCCACCGCGGCTCTGGCCGCATCCCGGCCGAAGGCCGCCCAGGCCGGCACCGAAACGGCCGGCCGCGACCCGGGGCTTTCCCGCATGCTCATCGTCAACGCGCTCGGCGGACTCGAGGACCCGAATCTCAAGGATGCCACCGGCAGCGTGCTCGAGCCGCGGGTGCTACGCGATGCGCACGACTCCGGCCTCAGCGCGGTCAACGTCACGCTGGGATACGTGTCGGGCGATGCGGATCCTTTCGAGCAGAGCGTGCGCGACTGCGCCCAGATGGATAGCTGGGTGCGCGAGGGTGCGCGCGACCTCATCAAGATCTACACCGCAGAAGACATCCGGCGCGCCCACGCCGACGGCCGCATCGGCATCATTTACGGATTCCAAAATGCAACCATGCTGGGGAGCGACGTCACCCGGGTGGATTTATTCGCGAACCTCGGGGTGCGCGTCATTCAGCTCACCTACAACCCGGCGAACGCCTTGGGCGACGGCTCGATGGCGCCGGAGAACCGGGGTCTGACGCCGTTCGGTCGCGAGGTGGTCGCACGCCTCAATGCGCAGCGCGTGATGGTCGATCTGTCGCACAGCGGCCAGCGTACCTGTCTCGAGGCCGCGCAAGTCTCGAAGCAGCCGGTCTCCATCAACCACACCGGCTGCCGCGCGCTCAACGACGTACCGCGCAACAAGACCGACGAGGAGCTTGCGCTTGGTGGCCTCGAAGGGCGGCTTCGTCGGCATCTACTTCATGCCGTTCCTGAATTCCGACGGCCATGCGACGGCCGGAGGATGTCGTGGCCCACATCGATCACGCCGTGAATGTCTGCGGCGAGGATCACGTCGGCATCGGCACCGACGGCACGACGACCCCGATCGACGATCTCGAGGCCTACAAGAGCGTGCTCGCGGCGGAGGTGCGCGGCGCGCCGCAAGGCCGGCGTGAGCGCGGCCGGCGAGCGTCCGGATACGCTGCCGTTCGTCGTCGATCTGCGCGGCGCGAATCAATTCCACGATCTCGCCGCGCGCCTCGCCAGGCGCGGCTATTCGCGCGCAGCGCATCGAGAAGATCATGGGGCAGAATTTCCTGCGCTATGCACGCGAGGTGTGGGGCGCTTGAGCACTTCCGGGAGAGGATCGATGTACGAGCTCTACATTGCCAACAAGAATTACTCGTCCTGGTCGTTGCGGCCCTGGGTGCTGATGCGCGTGGCCGGCATCGAGTTCACGGAGCATTTGATCCCGTTCGGAGCGCCCGCCTGGGAAGAGTTCCTCAAGATCTCGCCGAGCGGCAAGGTACCGTGTCTCATCGACGGCTCGACGCTGGTCTGGGACTCGCTCGCCATCGCCGAGTACCTCGCCGAGCGGCATCCCGGCGTCTGGCCGCAACGAGCCGAGGCGCGTGCCTGGGCGCGCAGCGCCGCGGCGGAAATGCACTCGGGTTTCTCGGAGCTGCGCAACCGCTGCTCCATGAGCTGCGGAGTGCGCCTGCGGCTGAAGGAGACGACGGCCGCGCTGAAAAGCGATTTAGCGCGACTCGAGACGCTATGGAGCGACGGACTCGACCGCTTCGGCGGCCCGTTTCTCGCCGCAAAGTCCTTTACCGCGGTGGACGCGTTCTTCGCGCCGGTCGCCTACCGGGTGCAAACCTATGGCCTTGAGCTAAGCCCCGCCGCGGCGGCGTACGCGAAGCGCCTGCTCGAGGTTCCGGCGATGCGTGACTGGTACTCGGCCGCGATCGCCGAGACCTTCCGCGACGCACCGCACGAGGCCGAGATGCGGGAGATGGCGGTCGTCGTCGAGGATCTGCGCGCCCCGGCGGTGTGAATCACGGCGTTCGAGATAATCGCGCGGCCGCAGGAACTCGTACAGGCGCGCTTCCGCGGATCCGGCCTCGGGCTGCCAGTCGTAGTCCCAGCGGGCGAGCGGCGGCATGGACATCAGGATCGATTCGGTTCTGCCGCGCGACTGCAAACCGAACAGCGTGCCGCGGTCATAGAGCAGATTGAATTCCGCATACCGGCCGCGCCGGTACAGTTGAAATGCGCGCTCGCGCTCGCCCCACAGTTCGGCCTTGCGGCGCTCGACGATCGGCAGGAAGGCGGGCAGAAAGTGATCGCCCACGCTCTGCATGAAGGCGAAAGAGCGCTCGAAGCCTCCCTCGTTCAAATCGTCGAAGAACAAGCCGCCGATGCCGCGGGTCTCGTCGCGATGAGGCAGAAAGAAATAGCGGTCGCACCAGTCCTTGTACTTCGGATAGAGGTCGGCGCCGAAGGGATCGCAGGCGGCGCGCGCCGTGCGGTGCCAGTGCACGACGTCTTCCTCGAACGGGTAATACGGGGTGAGATCGAAGCCGCCCCCGAACCACCAGATCGCCGGCCGGCCCGGCGGGGACGCCTGCAGGAAGCGCACGTTGCAATGCGTGGTGGGCACGAAGGGATTGTGCGGGTGGAACACCAGCGAAAGCCCGAGCGCCTCGAACGATGCGCCGGCCATTTCCGGACGCGCGTTCGAGGCGGATTGCGGCAGCTTGTCGCCCATCACATGCGAGAAGGAAACGCCGGCACGCTCGAACACGCTCCCGCCGCTGAGCACGCGGCTCTCGCCGCCGCCGCCGCCGGGGCGTTGCCAGACATCGCGCCGGAACCGCGCCGTGTCGAGCGACTCGACGGCGGTGGTGATGCGCTCGTGCAGATCCTTCAGGTAGCGGCGCACCGCCGCCGCATCCGGTTCGGACGGAGCCGTCGGCGTTGCCGAGGTGCCGCCCACGCGCTTAAGTCTTCCGGCGTTTCGTCTTGGCAGCGGGCGGGGCCGCCGCCGCTGCTTCCGTGGGGGCCCGCTTCTTGGCAGCCGCCTTCGATCCCTTCGCGGCGAGCCGCGCAGCCGGGCGTGCGGCCGCAGCCGCGCCAGCCGCAGCGGCGGCGGGCGAAGAGGTCTTCTTGCGTGCCCGGGGGACTTTGGCCGCGACGGCCGGTTCAGCTCCCTTCGCAGAGCCGTTGGCTTTGGCGCCCGCTCCGGCCTTGGCTCCTTTGCGTCCCCACTTGCCGAACCCGCGTACGGGCGCGGCCGCCAACAGCGTGTGGCAGTCCTCGAGCGTCAGGCTCTTCGGATCGCGGTCCTTCGGAATCTTGGCGTTGCGGGTCTTGTCCTTGATGTAGGGCCCGTAGCGACCGTTGAGCACTTGGATGCCGGCGTCCGGAAAGTCCTGGATCAGGCGATTGGCGTCCGCGATCTCCTTCTCGCGAATCACTTCGAGCGCGCGCTCGTGCGTGACGGTGTAAGGATCGTCCGTCTTCAACGAGACGTACTTCGACCCATACTTGACGTACGGTCCGAACCGCCCGGTGTTGGCGAGGATTTCCTCGCCGGCGGCGGTCGCCCCGAGCTTGCGCGGCAGCTGAAACAGGAACAGCGCTTCCTCGCGCGTGATGGAGTCCATCTTCTGACCGGGCCGCAGGCCCGCGAACCGCGGCTTCTCCTCGTCGTCCTTGGTGCCGATTTGCACGAAGGGCCCGAAGCGCCCCATGCGCACGCTCATGGGCTTGCCGCTCGTGGGATCGGTGCCGAGGTCGCGCGCCATCGCCACTTCCTCGCGGCTCACGGAAGTCTCCGTGTGCTTCACCAGCTTGATGAACGGCTTCCAGAACCGGTCGAGCAACGGCACCCACTCTTGCTCGCCGGTGGCGACGCCGTCGAGCGCGTTCTCCATCTTGGCGGTGAAGTCGTAGTCGACGTAGATGGTGAAGTACTGCGTGAGGAAGCGGCTGACGATTTTGCCGATGTCGGTCGCGGTGAAGCGCCGGTTCTCGATGAGCACGTATTCCCGATCGCGCAAGGTCGAGATGATGGAGGCATAGGTCGAGGGGCGGCCGATGCCGTATTCCTCGAGGGCCTTCACGAGCGAGGCTTCGGTGAACCGCGGCGGCGGCTCGGTGAAATGCTGCGACGGAACCACGGCCGTGAGCTTGACGCGATCGCCCTCGCTCATGGGCGGCAGCACGTGATCCGAATCGTCCTGCACGACGTCGTCCGCGCCTTCCTGATAAACCGATATGTACCCCGGCTTCACGAGGGTCGAGCCGTTGGCCCGCAGTACGGTGCGTTCCGCGCCGTCGGCGCCGGCCAGGAGCTCGACTGCGACGGTGTCGAACACCGCGGGCGCCATCTGGCACGCCATGGTGCGCTTCCAGATGAGCGAGTACAGCCGGAACTGGTCCGCATCGAGGTTGCGCTCGATGTCGGCGGGCACGATGCGCGCATCGGTCGGACGGATCGCCTCGTGAGCTTCCTGCGCGTTGGCCGATTTGGTGCGATAGACGCGCACTTCCTCGGCGAGCGCCTCCGGCCCGTAGAGCTCGACGATGACCTCGCGGATTTGCGCGACGGCTTCCTGCGCGAGGTTGAGCGAGTCCGTGCGCATGTAGGTGATGAGGCCCACCGAGCCTTCGCCGATGTCGATGCCTTCGTACAGCTGCTGGGCGACGCGCATGGTTTTCTGCGCGCTGAAGCCGAGCTTGCGAGAGGCTTCCTGCTGCAGCGTCGAGGTCGTGAAGGGCGGCGCGGGGTTGCGCCGCCGCTGCTTGCGCTCGACGGCCATGACGCTGAGCTCGCCTTGCGCCGCCTTCTCGAGCGTGCTCACGGCTTCGCGGGCCATGCTCTCGCTGGTGAAGCTGAACTGCTCGACCTTGGCGCCGCGGTACTCGACCAGCTTTGCCGGGAACTTCTGCGCGGAGTGCAGGAGCTCGGAATCGATGGTCCAGTATTCCTGCGGCCGGAAGGCATCGATCGCATCTTCGCGCTCGCAGATCATGCGCAGCGCCGGGCTCTGCACGCGCCCCGCGGAGAGATTCGGACGGACCTTCTTCCAGAGCAGCGGCGAGAGGTTGAAGCCGACGAGAAAATCGAGCGCGCGACGCGCCTGCTGCGCGTTCACCAGGTCGACCGAGATCCCGCGCGGATGCTCCATCGCCTCGCGCACCGCGTTCTTGGTGATCTCGTAGAACACCACGCGCTGCACGTCCTTGCCCTCGAGCGCGCCCTGTTCCTTCAACAGCTCCTGCAGATGCCAGGAGATCGCCTCGCCCTCGCGGTCCGGATCGGTCGCGAGATACAGCGCTTTCGCTTTCTTCAGGGCACGGGCGATGGCATCGACGTGCTTGCGATTGCGCTCGACGGGCTGATACTTCATCGCGAAGTCGTGTTTCGGGTCGACGGCGCCCTCTTTCGGCACCAGGTCCCGGACGTGGCCGTAAGAGGCCAGCACCTCGAAGTCCTTGCCGAGGTACTTCTTGATGGTCTTCGCCTTCGCAGGCGACTCCACGATAACGAGGTTGTTGCTCAAAATATTGTACTAGGGTCGTCTAATGCAGGGCGTCGGAGCGCTCTTCGAAGACCAGATCTTCCATTTGCGCATAGGCGGATTCCTGGCCCGGCTGATTGAACAACACCATGAGCACGACCCATTTGACCTGGTCGATGTCGATTTCGTCGGCCTCCAGCGCCATCAAGCGGTCGATGACGAGCTCGCGCTGCGTGCTGGAGAGGATGCGCACGTTCTCCAGATAAAGGAGGTAGCCGCGTACGTCGGTGTCCAGGCGCAACAGCTCCTGTCCGCTGAAAATACGCACGGCGCGCGCGGTCGCTTCCGCGACCTTGCCGAGCTGCTCGCCCGACAGGCCGTCGAGCCATTCGAGGGCCCGATCGACGTCGCCCTCGGCAAATCCCGCCTTGTCCAGCTCGACTTTGAGGGTGGCGCGGTCGGGACGGGGCTCATCGTCCGCACCCATGTAATTCTCGAAAAGATAGATCAGCAGATCGAGAACGTTATCTTTCACCTCCGGCTCTCCTGTTGGCGACTCGGGAGTAGCGGCCCCCGGGGGCGGCCTGAACGTGGCCTTCGAGCTCGAGGATCAGCATCATCGAGGACACGGCGTCTGGTTTGAGTCCGGTGCGAACGATCAGCCTATCGAGGTCCGCGGGATCAAAGCCGAGCGCATCTAACAAGATTTTGTGTTCCTTGTCCATGCCCGCCCGGACGGGCGCCGACGTTTGCAGCGCATTAACGGCCCGCGGCCGTCGCGCAAAAAGGGCGGAAAAATCGAGCCGGCTCAACACGTCATCGGCGCTTTCGACCGGAGGGACACCCGCCTTGACGCATCGAGCAGGGAACGGCGAGCACGGGCCGGCCGAGGCGTTGCGCGGCAGCCTCGATCACGAGGCGCCGACACTTGAGGCGGCGATGACTTGATTCCGCCGAGGAAAGTTCGCGCGCCGGGGCGGCCGCCAATGAGAAAGGAGCTCACCCGGGCGCCGTCGAACATAATGGTTTCACTTAAGGCGGGGAGCCCTGATGCTCGAGGGCCGCCTCAAGCGTTGCGGCGTCGAGTGCGGACCTGCGCGCGAGCTCTACCCAAGCGCATAATTTCCCGAAGATCGGCATGCGCCCAGTATCGGCCATAGCGACGCGCGGCAACTGTCGGCT
This sequence comes from uncultured Gammaproteobacteria bacterium, assembly GCA_963766915.1. Taxonomy (GTDB): domain Bacteria; phylum Pseudomonadota; class Gammaproteobacteria; order Steroidobacterales; family Steroidobacteraceae; genus Bog-1198. The sequence goes on along the minus strand of CAVYCL010000014.1, from coordinate 76,630 downwards.
GGGTGCGTGAACGCCTAGATTCGCGCGGACGCGCCGGGAGTGAGACCGGCCCGGCGCTTACGCCGGGCTGGCCGCTTCAAGGGGACTGAATCTTAGGGCGATTGAACGTAGTCGGCGACGCGGATGATGTCGGTCGCTTCCATGATGAGCCCGAAGCTCATGCGATCGAAAGTCTTGAACACCATGAACGTGCCGGTGCGCTCGTCGGGGAGGTTCACTTTCTTCGCGAACACGGTATGCGGGCTCAAGAAGCCCTTTCGGGAGTCGTCTTCGACCGGAGGGCTGCCCGAATAGACCGCGAGCACGTTGCCCGGCTGCAAGCCGTCGCGAATGCCGCGATTGATGACCACGACCTCGTATTGGCCGATGACGGTCACGCCGTCCTGCACGGCCATGATGCGGCCCTTGAGATTGGTCTTCGGCGGGCTCGGCAGGAAGTCGAGCGGCACGTCGACATCGCCCGGCAGGACTTTGTCGCCGGGATAGGTCTCGCGCGTCGACGCGGTCATGATGAGAGTCGCCGGATCGCCGCCGCGGGTGACGTGGCCGGTGCCCGTGTACACGCCGTTGTAGCCCAAGATGCGGTTGTCGTCCGGATCGCGCAGCGCCTCGCCCACGCGCACCAGATTATAGTGCGCGCCGAGCTCGACGGGCGTCGTGAAACCGCGCGCGTAGACCGTGTTGCCCTCGGACATGATCACGTGCGAATCGCGCGTGGAGAGCACGTAAGCGGCCGTCTTGATCTGCTTCTCCTCGAGCACCGAGGGCTTGGACATGAACGCCGCGACGGTCTCGTAAGGAATGGTCGTCACCGCCGCCTCGAGCGGCTGGCTGCGTACCCGCGCCAGGACTCGCGCGCCATTGCCGCGCTCGAAACTGCCCGGCTGCAGCACGATTCTCGGCTTACCCTCGATGTACACCAGATGCAGGGTGTCGCCGGGATAGATCAAGTGCGGATTTTGCACCTGGGGATTCACTTGCCAGATCTCCGGCCAGTACCAGGGATCTTTGAGGAATACCTTCGCGATACCCCAGAGGGTGTCGCCGTGCTTGACGGTATAGCTGTCGGGCGCCCCCGGCGCGAGCTGCAGCCCCTCGTGTCGCGGCTTCCGGCGGAAGGGCCGATGTGGTTGCGCCGGCGCCCGAGTCGACGGCCGCCTCCATCGCAGTCCGAGGATCACCGACGACAGTGCCCTGCACCCCGCCGTCATCCTGCGCCACGGGCTGAGGTGCCCGAGGTGGGGGCTCGCTGCGGCAAGCCGTCACCGCGGCGATTGCGAGTACCAAGGCTAGTGTCTGATGACGTTGCATTCTAAGTTCGCTCCCATAGTCGCCTGTCATATGGTGCCGGGACGGCTGGTATACTGCCGGCCTGCCTCCAAGGACTGGGACGTATCGCCCGTTTTCGGCCTCGTCCAGCAATGGCGACGCTCTGCGGACCGCCGCAAACGCGCCATTAAGTTAAGCAGCGGCGGAACTTTAGCAACTAACCTCGGCCAAAAACACGATATCCATCGCATTACTCTCATGACAAAGTTGGCAATTCTCGAGTATCCCGATCCGCGCCTGCGCACCACGGCCGAGCCCATCGCCATCGTGGATGATGCGGTGCGGCAGTTGGCCGACGACATGCTCGAAACCATGTACGCCGCGAAGGGCGTGGGGCTCGCCGCCAGCCAGGTCGATGTGCATCGCCGGCTGTTGGTGCTCGACGTGAGCGATACGCGCGATCAGCCCCTGGTGCTCATCAACCCCGAGATCGTGGCTGCCGAGGGCCGCGCTCCGGGTGAGGAAGGCTGCCTCTCGCTCCCCGGAATCTACGACAAGCTCGAGCGCGCCCTGCGCATCAAGGTGCGTGCGCTCGACCGCAACGGCGTGCGCTTCGAACTCGAGGCCGAGGGCATGCTCGCGGTATGCATCCAGCACGAGATGGATCACCTCGAGGGCAAGCTGTTCGTCGACTATCTGTCCGAGCTCAAGCGTCAATTGATCCGGCGTCGCTTGCAAAAGGAGCGCAAGCAGCGCTCCCCGGCCGAAGCCCGCACGCCCGTTCCGGCTCTCTAGCCTCCTTGGCACAACGCGCGTTGCGACTGGGCTTCGCCGGTACACCCAACTTCTCGGTGCCGGCGCTCGAAGCCCTCGCCGGCTCGGGGCATGACCTTCGAGCGGTGTTCACCAAGCCCGACCGGCCTGCCGGCCGCGGCCGGCAGGTGCAGATGAGTGCCGTCAAGCAGCGGGCTCTGGAGCTCGGCCTGACGGTGTTCGAGCCCGCCACTTTCAAATCGCCCGAGACTCTCGAGACGCTCCGCGCGCTCGATCTCGACGCGCTGGTGGTCGTGGCGTACGGGCACATTCTGCCGCCGGCCGCGCTCGAGGCGCCGCGCCTCGGCTGCTTCAACATCCACGCCTCGCTGCTGCCGCGCTGGCGGGGCGCCGCGCCCATCCAGCGCGCACTGCTCTCAGGCGATGCGGTCACGGGCGTCACCATCATGCGCATGGAGAGCGGGCTCGACACCGGTCCCATGCTCGCGGTGCGCGCCATCGACATCGGCGCAGGCGACACCGGCGGCTCGCTCCACGATCGGCTGGCGGTGCTCGGCGCGGAGCTGTTGCGTGAGACTCTCGACGCGCTCGCGCGTGGTCCGGTGCCGGAGACGCCGCAGCCCGAGGTCGGAGTGACCTACGCACAGAAAATCTCGAAGGCCGAGGCGGAGATCGACTGGCGGGTGGATGCGGAGGAGGCGCTGCGCAAGGTGCGGGCGTTCAATCCCGACCCCGGTCGCGCAGACTCGCTGGCGTGAGCAGCAGGTCCGCATCTGGGATGCCGAGCTCGCGTCCGCCGGCGACTGCGCACGCGGCGGCGCCCCCCGGCACGGTGATCGGGGCGGGCGCAAGCGGCATCGAGGTGCGTTGCGGCCGCGGCGTGCTGCGCGTGACGCGCTTGCAGCTCGCCGGCCGCAAGCCCATGACCGCGGCCGACATCCTGAACTCGCAGCCGCTCGCGGGCGCCCGCTTCTCGAGCCCATGAGCAGCGCTTCTCTCGACGCGCGCAGCGTAGCGGCCCAGGTCACCGCCCGCGTGTTACGCGAGCAGGTCACGCTCGAGGCCGCGCTCGACGCGGCACTCGCCGAGGCACCCCGCGCGATGGTACCGGCGGCGCGCTCGCTCTCCTTCGGTGCCGTGCGCGGCTTCTATCGGCACGAGGCCATCCTGCGCCGCCTGCTCACGCAGCCCGGAAAGTCGCTCGAGCCGCTGGTTCGCGCCATCCTGTCGGTGGCGCTGTTCGAGCTCGAGGATGCGCGCACACCCGACTATGCCGTGGTCGATGCGGCGGTGGGCACGGCCAAAGCCGCCGGCCGCCCGCCGGGGCTCATCAATGCGCTGCTGCGGCGGTATCTGCGCGAGCGCGAGGCGCTCGAGGCCGATATCGCCCGAAGTCCCGCCGCCCGTTACGCCGCTCCGGACTGGCTCGCGGCGCGGCTGCGCGAGGACTGGCCGGAGTGCTGGGACGGACATTCTGGCCGCCTCCGATGCACAAGCGCCGATGTGGCTGCGGGTGAATCCACGGCATGGCACGGCCGACGATTATGTCGCGACGCTTCGCCAGGCCGGCATCGAGGCGGTCGCGGAGCCGCGCGTGCCGCAGGCGGTGCTCCTGACCACGCCGCGCGATGTGGGCGAGGTGCCGGGATTCGCCGACGGGGTGGTGTCGGTACAGGACTTGGGCGCGCAGTGCGTCGCGTTCCCCTTGAAGCTCGAGCCGGGCCAGCGGGTTCTCGATGCCTGTGCGGCGCCCGGCGGCAAGACGGCGCTCATGGCGGAGCGCGAGCCCGGCCTGGCGCGGCTGGTCGCCGTCGACGTCGATGGCAGGCGATTGAAGCGCGTACGCGAGAACCTCGAGCGCGGCCGGCTCGAGGCCGACCTCCTGCACGGCGATGCCGCGGCGCCCGAGGGCTGGTGGGACGGCGTGCCGTTCGATCGCATTCTGCTCGATGCACCGTGCTCCGCGCTCGGCGTCATCCGCAGGCATCCGGACATTCGCCTGCGCCGCTCGCCGCAGGAGCTCGCCAAAATGCCCGCGCAGCAGCTGCGCCTGCTGGCCGCCGCATTCGGCATGCTCGCGCGCGGCGGCCGGTTGGTGTATGCGACCTGCACGCTCACCCGGCGCGAGAACGGCGCGCTGATCGGGGGCTTTCTCGAGCGTACCGCCGATGCCGCCAGCGTGCCCGTCGAGGACTGGGCCGGCTGGCCGGGCCTCGGCCGGCCGGACCCCTTCGGGCGGCAGATCCTCCCGGGTGAGGCGGGTGCCGACGGCTTCTATTATGCTGCCTTGACCAAACGATGAGATTCTCGGCGACATTTTCGACCCTGCTGCTCCTGGCCCTCGCGCTCGTGGCGGCGAGCGTGACGCCCTGCCGCGCGGAGGGGCTCGAGGGCCGTTTCGAGATGCGCTCGGCGGACCTCGAGCTCGCCGGCGGCGTCTACCACTTGAACGCGCGCATGGCGCTGCCGATCAGCGATGCGGTGCGCCGCGGCTTGAGCGAGGGCGTGCCGCTCATCCTGGAGGTCGATCTGGACGTGGAGCGGGTGCGCCAGCTCTTGCCCAATTCGCGCGTCGCGGAACTCACCCAGCGCTACAACTTGCAATACAACGCAGTGAGCGCACGCTACATCCTGCGCAACGAGAACAGCGGCCAGCAGCAGTCGCTCCCCACCGTCGATGCCGCGCTCGAGCAGTTGTCGGACTTACGCAGCCTCCCCGTGCTGGACAAGGCGCTCTTGGACCCCGGTCGCCGCTACGAGGCGAGCGTCCGGGCAAGGATCGATTATGGGCGGGTGCCGGTGACGCTGCGCCTGCTGATGTTCTGGGTCAACGAGTGGCACCGGGAGAGCGACTGGTACACATGGACGCTGCAGCCTTAACGCGCAAATACGGTTCCACCGTGCTCGCGTCGCTCGGCGTGGGGCTGTGGCTGGTGGCGCTGTATCTGCTCGCGTCGGCCGCGCAGAACTCGCAGGCCTTCGAGCGCTGGTTGCCCGGGATCCTGCTGGTCAACATCGCGGGCATGCTGACGCTGCTCGTGCTGCTCGCGGGCAAGCTCTATCAGCTCGTCAAGGATTTCCGCCGGAACGTCCCGGGCTCGCGCCTGAAGGGCCGCACCGTCGCGATATTCAGCGTGCTCGCCGTCGCCCCGATTCTGGTCGTCTATTACTTCGCTCTGCAGTTCTTGAGCCGCGGCATCGACAGCTGGTTCGAGATCGAGGTGAGCCAGGGCCTGAAGGATACGCGCGAGCTGTCGCATGCGGCGCTCGAAGTGCGCGTCCGCGAGTTCTTGCAGCACACCGAGGTGGTCGCGCACGAGCTTTCGGGACTCAAGGATTTCAATTTGTTCTCGACGCTCGAGCGCGAGCGGCGCGACAGCGGCGCGCTGGAATTCACGGTGGTCGGCGCTCCGACGCAGATCATCGCGACCAGCTCCGATCGCCCCATGGATACGCTCCCCGCGCCGGCCACGGACGAGATGATGCTGCAGGTCCGGCGCGGCCGGCCGTACGTGAGTCTCGACACGGATGCGACCGGGGGCTACGTGATTCGCGCCGCCGCACCGCTCGACGCCGGATCGAATGCGCCCTCGCATGTGTTGATCGCACTCTATCCCGTCCCGCAACAGCTTTCGCAGCTCGCGGACACGGTGCAGCGCTCCTACACGCAGTACGCCAATCTCGTGCAGTTGCGCCGTCCGCTCGAATCCACGTTCGTGCTGATTCTGACGTTCGTCGTGCTGATGTCGTTGATCGCCGCGGTATATGGCGCGTTCTTCGCCGCGCAACGCCTGGTGCAGCCGGTGCAGGATCTGATCGCCGGCACGCGCGCCGTCGCCAAGGGCAACTACGACACGCGCCTGCCGCTGCCGTCGCGCGATGAGCTCGGCTTTCTCGTGACGTCGTTCAACGATATGACCAAGCGGCTCGGGCGGGCGCGCGAGGAGACGCGGCGCAGCCAACAGGCGGTCGAGGCGGAGCGCGCCGGCCTCGCCGTGATCTTGGCGCGGTTGTCGACCGGCGTGGTGTCGCTCACGCCGGAGCTCGTCATACGCACCGCCAATCAGGCGGCGAGCGCAATCTTGGGCGTCGATCTCGAAGCGGCGGTCGGCGCGCGCCTCGACGAATCGATCAACGACGGCACGTTGTTCACCGACTTCCTTGCCGCCGTGAAGTCGCGGCTCGAGGAGGATCAGCTCGACTGGCGCGAGCAGATCGAGCTGCCCTCGGAGTCCGGCAAGCGCGTGCTGATGTGCGCCTGCACCGCGCTGCCGAACGACTTGGGCGGCGCTCCCGGCGTGGTGCTCGTGTTCGACGACATCACGACACTCCTGCAGGCACAGCGCGATGCGGCCTGGGGCGAGGTGGCGCGGCGTCTCGCGCACGAGATCAAGAATCCCTTGACCCCCATCCAGCTGGCGGCGGAGCGCATGCAGCGCAAGTTCCAGGACAGCATGAACGCCGAGGACGCGCAGGTGCTGCAGCGGGCGACCCACACCATCGTCGCGCAGGTGGAGGCGATGAAGCAGATGGTCAACGCGTTCAGCGAATACGCGCGGGCACCGGACATGCACATGGCGCGCTTCGACCTCAACCAGCTGATCACCGAGGTGGTGGATCTATACCGCGCGCAGGAGAACACTGCCGAGCTCAAGCTGCTGCTCGACCCGAATTTGCCGCAAATCTCCGCAGATCGGGTCCGTATCCGCCAGATACTCAACAATCTCGTGACAAATTCCCTCGAGGCGCTCGAGGGCAGGGTCGGCGGTCGCGTCGACATCGAAACTCAGGCCGTCGACGATGGTCCCAAGCATATGGCGGCGATCACCGTGTCGGACAATGGGCCGGGCTTCCAGCGGGACCTGATCGGCACCGTGTTCGACCCTTATGTCACAAGCAAGCCGAAAGGCACCGGATTGGGGCTCGCGATCGTGAAAAAAATCGTGGAAGAACACGGCGGGCGCATTGAGGCGGATAATCCCCGCACCGGCGGCGCCCGCGTGCGTATTTTGCTGCCGTTGAGCGAGGCGGCGCGCGGCCCCAGCGGGCGCGAGCCGCGCAAAAGCGAACACAGGAGAGAACGGGTATGACCGCTTCGAGGATTCTAGTGGTGGACGATGAGGCGGATATCCGCGGGCTCCTCAAGGAGATCCTGGCCGAGGAAGGCTACGAGGTGGAAGTCGCCGCCGACGCGACGCAAGCGCGCAGCTCGCGCGCCGCGCAATTGCCGGACCTCGTGCTGCTCGACATCTGGATGCCGGACACCGACGGCATCACGCTGTTGCGCGAGTGGTCGGTCACCGACGGCTACGACTGCCCGGTGGTCATGATGTCCGGGCACGGCACGGTCGAGACGGCCGTCGAGGCGACGCGGCTCGGCGCATTCGACTTCGTCGAGAAGCCGCTGTCGCTCACCAAGCTTTTGCGCACCGTCGAGCGGGCGCTCGATGCGGGACGGCGCAAGCGGCTGTCCGAGCGCGCGCAAGGTTCAGGTCTCGCGCTGCCCATCGGCAAGAGCAAGCTCACCCAGAATCTGCGCGAGCTCGTGCAACAAGCGGCAACCAGCTCCTCGTCCGTGCTGTTCGTCGGCGAGCTCGGATCGGGGCGCGAGGCCTATGCGCGCCATCTGCATTCGCTGTCGGCGCGTTCATCGAAGCCTTTCCACATGGTGGTTGCGGCGAGCTTGGGGCCCGACCCGGCCGTGGCACTGTTCGGCAGCGAGCGCGAAGGCAAGGTCGTGCCCGGCGCGCTCGAGCAGGCCGCGGGCGGAACCCTGTTCCTCAACGCACTCGACGATCTGCCGAGCCAGGCGCAGCGCGCCTTGATCGGCGCCATCGAGCAAAGCAGCTACACGCGTGTCGGCGGCCGCGAGCGGCTGCCGCTCAACGTGCGTTGGGTGAGTTCGGCGCAAGAGGAGTTCGAGGGCCGCGCCTCGCCCGAGCCTTTCCGCCGCGATCTCATCGCGCATCTGAACGTCATCACGCTGCGGGTGCCTCCGCTGCGCGACTACGCCGAGGATGTGCCCGACTTGCTGCGCTACTACGTCGACCGGCTGGTCGACGATCAGCATCTGCCGCTGCGGCGCTTCAGCGTGGCAGCGCAGAATCGGCTGCGAAATTATCCCTGGCCGGGCAATTTAGGCGAGCTGCGCAACCTCGTGCAACGCGTCCTCGTGCTCGGCGCCGGCGAGGAGATCCGGCTCGAGGAGATCGAGCGCGAGCTCGCGGTCAAGACCGGCCTCGATGAGCCGCTGGTGAAGCAGGACCTCCTGGCCTTACCGCTGCGCGAGGCCCGCGAGCAGTTCGAACGTGCCTATCTGCAGCAGCAATTGCTCCTCTGCAACGGCAAGGTCGGACAGCTGGCCAAGCGGGTGGGCATGGAACGCACCCATCTTTACCGCAAACTTCGGGCATTGGGCGTCGATTTTCGCCAATTAGGCGAGGAATAGGCGCAATCGTCGGCTAATCGCCGACTCGGATCACCAGCACGTCGACATCGGCCTTGCGCAGGATGGTGCGTAAACGATTGAGCTGATCCAAGTCCGAGATCGGTCCGATGCGGATCCGGTGCCAGGTGTCGTTGTCCACCGAGACCTTCTGCACCTTGGACTCGACGCCCTGCAGGGCGAGCTTGGCGCGCACCCGATCGGCATCGGCGAAATTCTTGTACGAGCCCGCTTGCAGCACGTACGTGCCGCGGCGAGTCTCCGGCACGGCGCGGACGTCCGGGCGGATGTCCTTCTCTTTTTCCGGCACCACCACCTCGAACTTCGGCAGGTTCGAGTAGAAGTCATAGGACGTCCGCGACTCATCCGCCGCCGCATCGGCGCCGTCCGGATCCGGCGGCTGTTCGCTGTTGTGCGATCTTTTTTTATCGGCCTTCGCAGGCTGCGCGGCCGGCACGGCCGGCTTGTGGTCCTTGACGTACACCCAGCCGGCCACCGCCAACCCTGCGCCCAAGCCGAGCACGACGCCGATCCATCCGGAGAAGGCGCCCTTCGGCTTGCGCCGCGGCTTGTAGTCCCGCGCCATTCCGGGCTACATCGTGTCGGGCGCGGAAACGCCCAGAAGGCCCAAACCGTTGCGAATCACGACCTGCGCGGCGAACGCGAGAGTCACGCGCGCATCCCGGAGCGCCGCATCCTCGATCAGGAACTGGTGCGCGCTGTAGTAGGTGTGGAAGTCGTTCGCGAGATCCCGCAGGTACACCACCAAGGTATGCGGCGCGCGGTTCACGGCGGCGTGCTCGATGATTTCCGGAAACGCGCAAATGCGCCGGATCAGCCGCTGTTCCTGCGGCTCCGCCGCCAGCCCCAAGGCGGCGAGGCCACGCGCCGGATCGTGCACGATGCCGCGCTCCTCCATCTGGCGGCGCACGCTCGAGACGCGCGCGTGGGCATACTGGATGTAGTACACCGGATTGTCGTTGGAACGCGCCTTTGCGAGCTCCAAGTCGAAATCGAGGTGTTGGTCGTTCGAGCGCATGACGTAGAACAGGCGGGCGGCATCGTTGCCGACCTCTTCGCGCAGCGCGCGCAGCGTCACGAACTCGCCGGAGCGGGTCGACATCTGCGCCTTCTGCCCGCCGCGGAACAGCGAGACGAATTGCACCAGGCGGATCTCCAGGCAGTCGGGCGGCCCGCCGAGGGCCAAGAGTCCCGCGCGCAGGCGCGCCATGTAGCCGTGGTGATCCGCGCCCCACACATAAATGAGATGCTCGAAGCCGCGCGCGAGCTTGTTGAAGATGAAGGCGATATCGGAAGCAAAATAAGTCTTGATGCCGTTCTCGCGCACGATCACGCGGTCCTTCTCGTCGCCGAAGGCCGTCGTCTTGAACCAGCGTGCACCGTCTTTGACGTAGATCTGACCTGCCGCCTCGAGCGCACCGATGGCGCGGTCGATCTCGCCGGAGTCGCTCAATGAGCGCTCGCTGAACCAGGAATCGAAAGTAACCCCGAACTCCTCGAGGTCTTCGCGGATGTCGCTGAGAATCGATCCGAGCACCACGTCGAGCACGCGCCGGAAGTCCTCCGCACCCAACAGGGCGTGCGCACGCGCGATGACCGCATCGATGTACAGGTCCTTGTCGCCGCCCTCGGGCTCGTCCGGCGGCAAGTCCGCGAACACCGCCGCGGCGGGACGCAGCAGCGAGCCGGCGTACTGCCGGTCGAGCTCGGCGGCGACGGCGAGCAGGTATTCGCCCCGGTAGCCGTTGGCCGGAAAGGTGAATCGCTCGCCGCGGGCCTCGAGGTAGCGCAGCCAGGTGCTCGCCGCGAGAATCTCCATCTGTCGGCCGGCATCGTTGACGTAGTACTCGCGGGACACCCGGAAGCCTGCCGCCTGGAGCAGGTTCGCGAGGCTCGCGCCATAGGCCGCGTGACGACCATGACCGACATGCAGCGGGCCGGTGGGATTCGCCGACACGAACTCCACCACCACGCGACGGCCGGCGCCCATGTCGGATGTGCCGTAGTCGGCGCCCCGCGCCAGCGCTCGCCCGATCTCGGCGTGATAGGCCTCATTCTTCAGGAAGAAATTGATGAAGCCTGCGCCGGCGATCTCGACCTTGGCGACCGCCGGGTCCGGCGGCAGCGCGGCCACCAGCGCCTCGGCGAGCTTGCGCGGATTCTGACGCGCGCTCTTGGCGAGGCGCATGGCCAGGTTGCTCGCGAAGTCGCCGTGCTGCGCATCTTTCGTGCGCTCCACTTCGATCGCGACGCTGCGCGCTGCGGGAGATAGCAAAGATTCGGGCAGTGCGTCGAGTGCCCGGCGCAGCAAGGAGTCGATCAAGGTCTTCAAGTCGGTCTCTGGCGTCTTATCGAAGGGTCGGCAGTTTATCCTAACCCCCGGGCACACAAGGCCCCTAGTCCACCTCCAGCGGATCGACGTCGATCGACCAGCGCAAACCCGGCGGCCCCGTCAGCTGCTCGACCCGGGGCAGCCAACGTCCGAGAAACCGTTGCAGCGGCGCTCGCTGCGGGCTCTCGAGCAGCAGGTGGGCGCGGAAGTGATCGGCGCGGCGGGCGATCATCGCCGTGGCAGGGCCGAGCACGCTCACCTGCGACGGCGTAGGCCGCGCGCAGGCGGCAGCGTCCTCGAGAAAGCGGTTGAGTCGCACGATGTCCTTCGCCTCGGCGCGCAGCAGTGCGAGACGCGAGTACGGCGGCCAGTGCGCGGCGCGGCGCTCCTCGAGCGCGGTGGCGGCAAAGGCGGGGTAGCCGGCGGCGATCAAACGGGTGAGCAGCGGATGCTCGGGAAAGGAGGTCTGCACCATCACCTCGCCCAAGCGTGCGGCGCGGCCCGCGCGGCCGGCAACCTGGGTAATGGTTTGTGCCAGACGCTCGGTGGCGCGAAAGTCGCTGGCGAACAGCCCCTGATCCGCATCCAGAACGACCACCAGGCTCACCTCGGGAAAATGATGTCCCTTGGTCAGCATCTGCGTGCCGATGAGGATCCGCGCCTCACCGCTGTGGACGCGTTCGAGGACGGCTTGCATGGCGCCGTGCGCACCCGCCGTGTCGCGGTCGAGCCGCGCCAGCGGCGCGTGCGGAAAGAGCCGCAGCAGGGTCTCCTCGATGCGCTCGGTTCCCTGACCCACCGGCAGCACCGGCCGGCCGCACTTGCCGCAGACCTTGGGTACCGGCGCGCGCGCTCCGCAGTGGTGACAGCGCAGCTCGCCGGCGCGCTGGTGCAGGGTCATGCGGGCGTCGCAATGCGTGCACTGCGCGGCCCAGCCGCAGCTCGAACAGAACAGACTCGGCGCATAGCCGCGGCGGTTCAGGAACATGATCACCTGGCCACCGGCTTGCAGATGCCGGCCGATCGCCTGGATCGCGGGTTGCGAGATTCCCTGCTCGCTCGGGTGCTTGCGCAGGTCGACGAGGTTCATCCGCGGCGGCCGCGCGGCGCCCGGGCGCTGCGGTAGCTCGAGCTCGGCGTAGCGCCCGGAGGTCACGTTCTCCAAGGTCTCGAGCGAGGGCGTGGCCGAGCCTAAGATCAGAGGCACAGCCGCCCGTTGCGCGCGCAATACGGCGAGGTCGCGGGCAGAGTAACGAAATCCCTCCTGCTGCTTGTAGGACGCGTCGTGCTCCTCGTCCACCACGATCAGGCGCAGCGCCGGGAGCGAGGTGAACACCGCCGAGCGCGTGCCGATGACGATGCGCGCCTGACCGCTGTGCGCGGCGCGCCAGGCCTCGCGGCGCTCGCTTGCGGCCAGGCCCGAGTGCAGCACGACGATGCCGGCGCCGAAGCGCCGCTCGAAGCGCTCGACGAGCTGCGGCGTGAGCGCGATCTCGGGCACCAGCACCAGCGCCTGCCCGGGCGCGCCGCTCGACTCGTCCGCGGCGAGCGCCGCCGTGATGGCCTGTAGATACACCTCGGTCTTGCCGCTGCCCGTGACGCCGTACAGCAGATAGCGCCGCGAATCGTCCGAGCGATGCGCGGATCGCGCCGAGCGCCGCGACCTGCGCTTCGGTGAGCACCACATCGCTCGGCCGCGGCTCAATGCGTGCGGGACCTGTGACCTTGCGCTCGGCCTCGGCCCAGCCGCGCTCTGCGAGAGACTTGAGCTGCGCTCGTGCGCCGGCGCCCAAGTCCTCCGTCGAGGCGGCACCCTGTGCCAGCCGCGTGAGCAGCGCCTGTCGGCGGGGCGCTCGCCGGCCGCCCTCGCTCTCGAGCGCAAGCCGGCCCGCCGAGGTCAGGCTCCAGCGCTCGATGGCCTTCGGCGCCGCGGTCTCGCCGTCGCGCAAGGCTGCAGGCAGGGCGGCCGCCAGCACCTCGCCGATCGGATGGTGATAGTAATCGGACGCCCAGCGCAGCAGATCGAAGGTCACCGCATCGAACACCGGCGCCTCGTCGAGCACCTCCAGCGAGCGTTTGAGCTTCGCCGGGTCGAGCGTCGAGTCGCTCGCAATCGCGATGAGCACGCCGACGAGCTGGCGGCGGCCGAAGGGCACGCGCACGCGCACGCCGGGCTGCAGGGACGCGGGCAGTGGCTGGACGGGGGGAAGGTAGTCGAAAACGCGTCGCAGCGGCGTATCGAGAGCGATTTGGAGGATCACGACCTTGTCCACAAAAATTGTGGATAAGTCTGTTGAGAAAGCGGGATCATGCGACTTAAGTGCCCGTTCCGTTTCGATACATATTCAAATTGGCCAAAAACTGCGCGAATTCGCAAACAATCCTGTCGAATCAAGTGGTTACGACATCCTCTAGAAGCGCCGCATGACACCGCTTGCAAATTTTGCAGCGCCCGTCACATGCCATGTGCGTAAGTTGCTGATCCGGCGCAGGCACCGTCAACCGCAGGGCCGCCCCGGCGTTGTACCCATAGCGCAGGCAATCGGCCCTAAGCGCACGAGGACGACGCATGTCGAGCTTTGGTACCCTCACGGCAGCTTGGATGGTAGCGGATAGTCCCGCGCCGGCGACCAGGGGAGTGGTTCTGGAGCAGACGCGCGCACTTGATAAATTCCTGGCTGAGGTGGAGCGTCGCGCCTTTCGCATGGCCCAAATGGCGCTTCGCGATCCCGACGACGCGATGGACGCCGTGCAGGATGCGATGCTGAAACTCGCGCGCAATTATGCCACGCGACCGAGCGAGGAATGGCGACCGTTGTTCTATCGCATCCTCGAGAACGGCGTGCGCGACCTGCAGCGGCGGCGCACGGTGCGCAAACGCTTCATGGCCTGGTTGCCGGGCCCGAAAGAGGATCCTGACCACGAGGCTCAGGACCCGCTCGAGAACGTTGCGGACAACGCGCCCGCCGTGCCGGACGTGTTGATGCAGGATCAGGCGATGCAGAAGCTCGAAAGTTCGCTCCGCGAGTTGCCGGCCCGGCAGCGCGAGGCGTTCATGTTGAGAAATTTCGAAGGGCTCGACGTCGCCGAGACAGCGGCGGCCATGGGGTGTTCGCAGGGCAGCGTCAAGACGCATTATTCGCGCGCGGTGCATACCTTGCGCGATCAACTGGGCGAGGTCTGGTGATGAGTGAGCAAGATTTCGGCATACCGCTGACGGCGCTGGAAGAGCGCAGCCGGGCGCTCTTCCAGGACAGCGTCGAGCGCATCGACATGCGCACGCGCTCGCGTCTCACACAGGCACGTCACGCGGCGCTCGAGGCGGCCGAGCGTGCGCGGCCCCGCGCTTGGTTCATGCGCATGCCGGTGCTCACCTCGGCGGCTACGGTGGCGGCCGCGATGGTGCTTGGGCGTGTCGCTGTGGGTGCACGCGCCGGCCGTCCATCATGGCGCGACGCCGGCCGACACCGCCAACTTCGAGGATCTGGATATCGTCGCCGCGAGCGACAATTCCCAGGACAACGTGGAGATGCTGCAGGATGACCTGGATTTTTACGCCTGGGCCGAGAAGACGGCGAGCGCGGAACCTGCTGCGTAGGATGAATGGACATTGAGGGAGCCCTGCTACCGGCTGGTTCTCGGAGCGCTGCTGTGGGCGGCCGCGGTCCGGGCACAACCGCCTGCCCAAGCGCCGGCGCAGGCACCTGCGGGGCATCCGCAGACTGCGGCGCCGCCGGCATCGCAGGAGCAGCCCGATGAGGAGTTCATCGAGTTTTTGGGCGAGGACGATCACGGAGATGCCGCTTGGTCGGAGTTCTTAAAACGGGCGCAGCATGGGGCGCAAAACCCCACGCCGCCGCAAGGCACGAAGCAGTCATGAGGGCGTTGCTCCTCGTCGCTCTGTTGCTGCTTGCGGGTGCTCCCGTGCGTGCGCAAGAGCCGCCGGCCGAGCCCGCGACGCCGCGTTCCTGGCAGTCGCTTTCGCCCCAGCAGCAGCAACTCCTGCACAATTTTCAGGGCAATTGGGACAGCTTGCCGGCGGATAAGCAGCAGGCTCTGACGCGCGGCAGCGACCGCTGGATCCACATGACGCCGGAGGAGCGTTCCGGTGCCCAGGAGCGCTTCAAGACGTGGCGCGCCCTGCCGCCCGACCAGCGTCAGCAGCTACGCGAGCGCTGGCACCAGTTCAAGGCGCTGCCCCCGGAGCGGCAGCAGCAGATCCGGCAGCAATTCAACAATTTCCGGCAAATGTCCCCGGAACGGCAGCAGGCATTGCGCAATCAGTGGCGCAACATGTCGCCCGAGGAGCGCCGCGGGGCAATGGAGCACGGCATGAGCGGCATGCCGCGCGCGTGCCGGCCGGCCACCCCGGCGGCCACCCGGCCTCACGGCCCGCGCCGCGGCACTTCAGCCACTGATCTTCAGACCGCGCAGAGCGAGGAGCGGATCAGGAAGCGCTTGTTCAGCGGCGCCTCGAGCGAGAAGCTCGCGCCTCGGCCCGGAACCACGTCGACCACCCATTGCGTGTGCGCCCAGCGCTTGAATTGATCGCGGTCCATCCAGAACTCGCAGCCCGCGATCTCGCCGACCTTCTCGTCGACCCCGCCGAGCCTGAACTCGCCCACCTGAAAGCACATGGGCGCGCTGCCGTCGCAGCAACCGCCCGAGAGATGAAACATGATCGGCCCATGCTGTGCCTTCAGCTGCTCGATCAGTTCGCGCGCCGCATCCGAGACGCCGACTCGCTCCGTCATGGCCTTTGCTGCGTTCAAAAAAAGCCCAACGCCTTCGTGCTGTAGCTCACCAGCACGTTCTTGGTCTGCTGATAGTGATCGAGCATCATCTTGTGCGTCTCGCGCCCGATGCCGGACTTCTTGTAGCCGCCGAACGCCGCGTGCGCGGGATAGGCATGGTAGCAATTGGTCCACACGCGTCCTGCCTTGATGCCTCGGCCGAAGCGGTAGGCGCGGTTGATGTCGCGGGTCCAGATGCCGGCACCGAGCCCGTACAGCGTGTCGTTCGCGATCTCGAGCGCCTCCTCCGGGCGTGTCGAAGGTCGTCACCGACACCACCGGTCCGAAGATCTCCTCCTGGAAGATGCGCATCTTGTTATGGCCCTCGAATACCGTCGGCTTGATGTAGAACCCGCCCGACAGATCCCCGGAGAGCTTGTTGGCGACGCCGCCGGCGAGCACCTTGGCGCCTTCCTTCTTGCCGATGTCGATGTAGGAGAGGATTTTCTCGTATTGATCGTTCGAGGCCTGCGCGCCGATCTGGGTCGTCATCTCGTAGGGATCGGCCTGGCGAATCTTCTCGACGCGCTTCACGGCGCGCTCCATGAACCGCTCGTAGATCGACTTCTGCACCAGCGCGCGCGAGGGGCAGGTGCATACCTCGCCCTGGTTCAAGCGCGAACATCGCGAATCCCTCGAGCGCCTTGTCGACGAAATCGTCGTCCTCGCGCATCACGTCGTCGAAGAAGATGTTCGGCGATTTGCCGCCGAGCTCCAAAGTGACCGGAATGATGTTCTCGGACGCGTACTGCATGATGAGCCGCCCAGTGGTGGTCTCGCCGGTGAACGCGATCTTGGCGATGCGCGGATTCGAGGCCAGCGGTTTGCCCGCTTCGACGCCGAAGCCGTTCACGATGTTCATGCACGCCGGGCGGCAGGATGTCCTGGACCAGCTCGGCCAGCACCAGCAGCGACAGCGGCGTCTGTTCCGCGGGCTTGATCACCACGGCAGTTGCCGGCGGCGATCGCGGGCGCGAGTTTCCAGGCGGCCATCAGGATCGGAAAATTCCAGGGGATGATCTGCCCCACGACGCCGAGCGGCTCGTGATAGTGGTACGCGACCGTGTCCTCGTCGAGCTCGCCCAAGGAGCCTTCCTGCGCGCGCACGCAGCTCGCGAAGTAGCGGAAGTGATCGACGGCGAGCGGCAGGTCCGCGAGGTTGGTCTCGCGGATGGGCTTGCCGTTGTCATAGGTCTCGACGGCCGCGAGGAAGGGCAGGTATTCCTGCATGCGGTCGGCCACGGCGATTCAAGACGCGGGCGCGCTCGGCCACCGCGGTGCGGCCCCACTTCGGCGCCGCCGCGTGCGCCGCGTCGATGGCGCGCTCGACATCCTCGGCCTGGGAGCGCGGTATCTGGCAGATCACCTGCCCGGTGGTCGGCGAGATATTGTCGAAGTAGCCGCCCTTCGCCGGCGCAACCCATTCGCCGCCGATGAAATTGCCGTAGCGCGCGTGCAGCGGAATCTTCCTCTCCAGCGTCTTCATGTGCGCCGCAAAGGAGCCACTTTCATGGATGGGAGCACCGTTCGGCTTGGAGGAAGGGCGGACTTGAGCGGACATGGGTGTCTCCTGATAGGCGGCTGGATTGAGGAGAGGGAGCAAGTGCCGTGCCAGCCGCATCGGGGCGTGCCAGAGCCCCGGCCGGCGGAACTTGCCGAGGGACGCGTGTCATATCCGTGACAGCTGTCATCGCCACACTTGACACAGTCGCGGCGGAGCGGTGTAACGGTGGGTGCTTGGGGGGGGCATTTCCATGGCGCGATCAGCATGCCGATCGAGTGTTGAGCGTCGCGGGTCTCCGGCATCCCTGGCGGCCGCCGTGCGGCTCGGCGCCGGGGGTCGACGTTTCGTGGCGGCGATGCCTGCAACGAGTTCAAGCTCGACCCGGCGCGCGACTATGCAGCCGACCGTGCTCGATCCCGCGACATTTGCGGGATCTGCAGGAGCGAGCACGAGGATCTCGTGCAGATCGCGACGCGCCGAGATGGATTCGCTGTACGAGCAGATTGCGGGCTCAGGTTACGCACTGCTGCTCGCGGACACGGCGGGCGTCATCCTCTGTGAGAAGGTCGACCCGGCGCTGAGAGAGATGTTCGCTCGCGCGGGTTTGATCGCGGGCGCGGAGTGGAGCGAGCGGCGCGAGGGCACCAACGGCATCGGCACCTGCGCGCGCGAAGCGCATCCCATCACCATTCACCAGACCGATCATTTCCGCTGCCGTCACGTGGGCCTGTCGTGCTCGGCGGCGCCGATCCGCGATTCCGCGCGGGCGCCGTGGTCGCGGTTCTCGATGCCTCGTGCGTCAATGCGCATGGCGACCGCGAGTCGCAGATGCACACGGTCGCGCTCGTGTCAGAACTCGGCGCGCGTGATCGAGAAGTGCCTGTTCCTGCGGCGTCACCGGGCCGACTCGATGCTGCGATTCCATCATCGGCCGGAATTCGTCGACCTGCTGCATGACGGCGCGATCGCGGTGGCAGCCGACGGAACCATCGTCGCGAGCGACATGACCGGCATGAAGTTGCTGGGCGCGTCCGACCGCAGCGAGCTGGTCGGGCGATCGATCGACGACATCTTCGATGCGAGCTACGAGGAGCTGCTCGCGGCGGCGCCGCCCGGGCGGCGCTCGATGTGGGAGCTGCGCGATCATCAGCACGGCCGGCGCTACTTCGCGAGCTTGGTGAAGACGGACAGGCCGCGGACGCCGACCGCCGCGGCAGTCTCGGCGCACGCGGTCGTGCACGTGAGATCGCAGGACCCGGTCGCCGCCATGACGCTGCAGGACCTCGCAGGCGAGGATCCGCAGATGCTGCGCATCGCCTGGAGCGCCACGCGGATCGCGGACAGCTCGATCTCGGTGCTCATCCTGGGTCCGTCGGGGTCCGGCAAGGAAGTGTTCGCGAGGGCGTTGCATCTTGCGAGCAAGCGGGCACGGCAGCCGTTCGTCGCGATCAACTGCGCGGCCATCCCGGAGACGTTGATCGAGAGCGAGCTGTTCGGTCACGTGCCCGGGGCGTTCACGGGCGCGCGCCGCGAGGGACTGCGCGGCCGCATCACGCAGTCCTCCGGCGGGAGCCTGTTTCTAGACGAGATCGGCGACATGCCGCTGCTCATGCAGACCCGGCTCCTGCGGGTGCTGGAAGAACAGGAGGTCACCCCGCTCGGCAGCGAGTCGGCGATCAAGGTGAACCTGCGCGTGATGTGCGCCTCGCACCGGAATCTGCGCGAGATGGTCGCGCGCGGCGAGTTCCGCGAGGACCTGTACTACCGGTTGAACGGCATGACCCTCGAGCTGCCGCCCCTGCGCAGCCGCAGCGACCAGGAGGCGCTGGTGCGCCAGTGCATCGCGCACGAATCGTCGGGCGGTGAGAGTGCCTCGATCGAGCGTGCCGCGCTCGAACGGCTGCTCGCCTATCCGTGGCCCGGCAACATCCGCGAGCTCAAGAACACGATGCGCACCGCGCTCGCGCTATGCACAGAGCGTGTCATTCGCGTGGGCGACCTGCCCGAGGAGATCCGGCGATACGGCAGGGATCCGCGAGCCGCCGAAGCGGCTCGGGCGGACGGTGCGGGATTGCTCGAGAGCGCCGAGCGTCAGGCGCTGCTCGAGGCCATGCAGGCGCAGGGCTGGAACATGACCCGCGTCGCCGCGAAGCTCGGCATCAGCCGCAATACGCTTTATAGAAAGATCAACCGGCACGGCATCGCGATCATCCGCGCGCGAGAGTGAGCGCGCGTTCCGCGCGCGAGCCTCAACCTGCCGCTTTCACCGCCTGGATCAACTGTCCGACCGCGGCCTGTGCATCGCCGTACAGCATGCGGGTCTGGTCGAGACCGAACAGCGCGTTGTCGATGCCGGAAAATCCCTGGCCCTGACCGCGCTTGATCACGATGACGTTCTTCGCCTTGTCGGCATTCAAGATCGGCATGCCGTAGATGGGGCTGCCCTTGTTGGTGCGTGCGTCGGGATTGACGACGTCGTTGGCGCCGATCACCACCGCCACGTCGGCCGTCTCGAACTCGGCGTTGATCTCGTCCAAGTCGGAAATCAGGTCGTAGGGGACGCCGGCTTCGGCGAGCAGCACGTTCATGTGGCCCGGCATGCGGCCGGCGACCGGGTGGATGGCGAAGCGCACCTGCACGCCATGATCGATGAGCAGCTGCGCGAGCTCCCACACCTTGTGCTGCGCCTGCGCGACCGCGAGGCCGTAGCCGGGCACCACGATGACTTTCTGCGCATACGCCATCATCACGCCGGCATCGGAGGCCTCGATCGGCTTCTGCGTGCCGGCGACGGTGCCGCCGCCCGATGAGGTCTCGCCGAAGTTCGAGAACAGCACATTGCCGAGCGAGCGGTTCATGGCCTTCGCCATGAGTTGCGTGAGCAAGGTGCCGGCGGAGCCGACGACCGTGCCGGCGATGATCATGGCGGCGTTGTCGAGCACGAAGCCCTCGAAGCCGACGGCTAAGCCGGTGAGCGCGTTGTAGAGCGAGATCACCACCGGCATGTCGGCGCCGCCGATCGGCAGGGTCATGGCGATGCCGAGCAGCAGAGCGCACGCGAAGAACAGCGTGACGGCAGGCAGGCCCGAGTCGTAGCCCGCGACGATCATGACGCCGAACACGACGGCCGCCAGCAGAATGAGAAGATTCACGATCTTCTGGCCGCTGAAGCGCACCGACTTCGTGATCAGACCCTGCAGCTTGCCGAACGCGATGAGACTGCCGCTGAAGGACACCGAGCCGATGAATCCGCCGATCGTGGCCATCGCCAGATGCACCATGTTCTGCTCGGCGCCCCGATACAGCTCGACCGCGGCAATGGCCGCGGCAGCGCCGCCGCCCATGCCGTTGTACAGCGCAATCATCTGCGGCATGTCCGTCATGGCGACGCGCTTGCCGCTGACCCACGCGATGATGCCGCCGACGGCGATCGCGGCGAGCACCAGCATGATGTTCAACTGCGGCGCACCCGAGACGAACGCGAGCGTCGCCACGGTGGCGAGCAGCATGCCGACACCCGCCCAGCGCACGCCGCTCACCGCCGTGACGGGCGAGCTCATGCGCTTCAAGCCGAGGATGAACAGGGCCGCCGCCACCAGATAGGACAGCTGCGTCAACATCGCGATCGAGAAGAACGGCATGCGCTAGCGTTCCTTTGGTTCTCTTTTCCTGCCCGCCAGGACGAACATCTTCAGCATGCGCTCGGTGACCACATAGCCGCCGACGGCATTGCCCGCGGCGAGCACCACGCCGATGAAGCCGATGACCCGCAAAAGCGTCGTGTCGGCGGCCGCGAGCGCGACCATGGCGCCCACGAGCACGATGCCGTGCACGAAGTTCGACCCGGACATGAGCGGGGTGTGCAGGATCACGGGCACGCGCGAGATGACTTCGTAGCCCGTGAAAGCCGCCAGCATGAAGATGTAAAGCGCGATGACGCCGTCGATCATTTGCCTGTTACTCCGGGTACCTGCGTCTCCAGGGATTTGCGCGTCGCCTCGTGCACGATGGTGCCGTCACGCGTGAGCGCCGAACCTGCGAACACCTCGTCCTGCCAGTCGATGGCGAGCTCGCCTTTGACGATCGCGGGCTTCAGAAGATTGAACAAGTTGCGCGCGTACATCTCGCTCGCATGGTAGGGGAGCGTCGCCGCGAGGTTGACCGGGCCGATCACCTTCACGCCGTTGTGCAGGACCGTCTCGCCCGCGCGCGTGAGCTCGCAATTGCCGCCCTGCTCCGCCGCGATGTCGACGATGACCGAGCCCGGCCGCATGCGCTCGACCGCCGCGCGCGAGATGATGCGCGGCGCCGCGCGCCCGGGGACCGACGCGGTGCTGATGACCGCATCGCTCGCGGCGATGCGCGCATCGAGCACTTCCTGCTGCTTCTGGCGCTCCTCGGGCGTGAGCTCGCGCGCGTAGCCGCCCGCGCCCTCGGCCGATACGCCGGTCTCGACGAACTTCGCACCCAGTGACTTCACCTGATCCTTGGTCGCGCTACGCACGTCGTACGCCTCGACGACCGCTCCGAGGCGCTTCGCGGTGGCGATCGCCTGCAGGCCCGCGACGCCGGCGCCGATCACGAGGACCGCGGCCGGGCGGATCGTGCCGGCGGCGGTGGTCAGCATGGGGAGAAATTTCTCCAGAGTGTTGGCGGCGATCAAGGCAGCCTTGTAGCCGGCCACGGAGGCCTGCGACGACAGTGCATCCATGGACTGGGCGCGCGAGATGCGCGGTACGAGCTCCATGGCGAGACTCGCAATGCGCCGGCTCGCGAGTGCACGCACGAGATCGGGCCGCGCGTAGGCCTGCATGTAACCCACGACCAGCGCGCCTTCCTTCAGGCGATTGACGATGTCGATGGACGGCGGCTGCACGCACAGGAGCACATCCGCGCTCGACAAAATGCTCGCGGCGTCGCTGACTTCCGCGTCGGCGTAGGCCTGGTCGGCGAAGTGCGCAGCCAACCCCGCACCGCGCTCGATGCGTACGGTCGCGCCCAGCCCTTTCAGCTTGGTGGCGATCTCCGGAATCAGCGCGACGCGTGTCTCGTTGGCGGCGGTCTCCTTGAGGACCCCCACGACCACACCCATGTCCCAGTTCTCCCCTAAAACGTTGAATTGTTCCACAGGACTCGTCTATCTTTAGTATGTCATGAATCGGACTCTGCAAGACAAATTGCCGGAGCTCGAGGTGCGCGACGAAGTCACGCTCCTGGCCCGCAACTATCCTCTGACTCAGCAGATCCTGCGTACCGATGTGTCCGGCATGCCGCTCGAGTGGATCGATTATCGCGAGGCGGCCGGCCTTTATCACACCGACCAGGTCGCCTACACCTGCGGCACGCTCTTGTACCGGTTGTACGGCGGAACCTGCGCGCGGACCGGCTTGCGCACGGTGGTCGACGTCAACTCCATCATCGCCACCTTCGGTCACACGGGAAATCCGGGGAACCTTCGCGGCGCGGCTTACACGCCGCCGCTCAACAATCAGACTTTGTTCCGGCGCGATGCCTACCTTTGCCTGTACTGCGGCGCGCGCTTTCCGTACAGCCTGTTGTCGCGCGATCACGTGACGCCGTTCAGCCGCGGCGGCAAGGACACCTGGCGCAACGTCGTGTCGGCCTGCCGCCGCTGCAACAACGCCAAGGCCTCGCGCACCCCGGAGCAGGCAGGCATGCAGCTGCTGGCGGTGCCTTTCACGCCGACCTATGCGGAGTACATCTTCCTCAAGGGCCGGCGCGTGCTCGCGGATCAGATGGAGTATCTGATCGCGCACTTCCCCCGCTCGAGCCCGCTGCACGAACGCATGCAACGCTGGCCGATGTGACCGAGGCGTTGAGGTTGGCCGGCGGTGCGCTGGCGATGCCGTCTCCGGTCCACCGGGCGACACGCCGCCCGGCGTGGCGACGCCCGGCGTGGCGACGCCCGGCGTGGTCTACCACATCGACGCGAGCTACTTCGTGTTCCGCGCCTACCACTCGATGCCGCCGGATATGGTGGATCGCGACGGCAACGCGACGCATGCCCTCTACGGTTTCGCACGGTTCCTCTGCGATTTTCTCGAGCGGGTCAACCCGTCGCGCATCGTCGTCGCATTCGACGAAAGCCTGCGCGGCGAGACTTCCTTTCGCTGCGCCATCTTTCCGGCCTACAAGGCGAACCGCGAGCAGCCGCCCGCGGATCTGAAGCGGCAGTTCTCGCTGTGCCGCGAGTTCTGCCGACACTTGGGCCTCGCGGAGTTCGCGAGCACGCAGTACGAGGCCGACGACATCATCGGCACGCTCGCCACACGCACGCGCGCCGCCGGGCTCAGGAACGTGCTGGTGACGCGCGACAAGGACCTATCGCAGCTCATCCGCGCGGGCGATGTGTACTGGGACTACACCGGCAACGCCCGCTATCAGTATCACGAGATCGGCGCGCGCTTCGGCGCGGCGCCTGAGCTGATTGCGGATTTTTTGGCGCTCACCGGCGACTCGGTCGACAACATCCCCGGTGTGCCGGGCATCGGCAAGAAAACGGCCGCCGAGTTGTTCGCCGTGTTCGGCTCACTGGATGAGCTCTATGCCAATCTCGAGCGGGTGGCCGGCCTCAAATTGCGGGGCGCGGGCGGCATCGCCGCGAAGCTTCTCGCGCACAAGGACGCGGCGTACCTCGCGCGGCGCTTGACCGGCATCCTGTGCGACATTCCTCTGCAGGCGCACGTCGATGACCTCAAGCGCCGCCCGCCGGACGGCGCGGGCCTCAAGAGCTTCTTCGACGATCATGGATTCGGCAACATCCTGCGGCAGCAGGCGCATCGTATAATGGCCACGGTGGCGGCGCGCCGCTAACTCCTTCGAGGCCCCGCATGGCGGTGTTGATCATCGGACTCGTGATTTTCCTGGGCGTGCACTCCGTTGCGCTCGCCGCGCCGGCAGTTCGCACGGGCGCGCATCGCGCGCATCGGCGAGGGCGCTTGGAAGGGAATCTACTCGCTCGTCGCCGTCGTAGGGTTCGTGCTGATCGTTTACGGCTTCCACTTGGCCCGCGAATCCCCCGTGGCGCTGTACTCGCCTCCCGGCTGGATGCGCTACCTCACGCTGGCCGTTGATGCTGCCGGTATTTCCGCTGGTGATTGCGGCGTATCTGCCCGGGCGCATCAAGACGGCGATGAAGCATCCGTTATTGGCCGCGGTGAAGTTCTGGGCGTTGGCGCATTTGCTGTCGAACGGAATGCTCGCGGACGTGCTCTTGTTCGGCGGCTTCCTCGGCTGGGCCGTCGTCGACCGCATCTCGCTCAAGCGCCGCGTACAGGCCGTGCCCGCGGCACCGCCGGGGCGCTTCAACGACCTCATCGCCCTGCTGCTCGGGCTTGCGCTCTACGTCCTTTTCATCGGCTGGGCGCACCTGCGCCTGTTCGGTGTCTCACCGCTCAGCCCGGGGTGAAGCTTCCCACCTACGCGGACGTGGAGGCCGCCGCGCGGCGCCTGCAGGGCCACGCGCACCGCGACGCCGGTACTGACCTCGCGGAGCCTCGACTCGAGCACGGGCGCCACCGTATTTCTCAAGTGCGAGAACTTTCAGCGCATGGGCGCGTTCAAGTTCCGCGGCGCCTTCAACGCACTCTCGAGTCTCGATGAGACATCGCGCGCCCGCGGGGTCATCGCATTCTCTTCGGGAAACCACGCGCAGGCCGTGGCGCTTGCCGCCCGACTGCTCGGCATCAGCGCCACCATCGTGATGCCGCGCGATGCACCCGCCGCCAAGCTCGAGGCCACCCGGGGCTATGGCGGACAGGTCGTCCTGTACGACCGCTACACCGAGAGCCGGGAAGCGATCGCGCAACGGCTGGCGGCGGAAAGCGGCGGCACGGTGATCCCGCCTTTCGATCATCCCGACGTGATCGCGGGACAGGGAACGGCCGCGGCCGAGCTCATCGCCGAGAGCGGGTCGCTCGATTGCCTGTTCGTGCCGCTGGGGGGCGGGGGACTGCTTGCCGGCTCGCTGCTCGCCACCCAGGCCTTGTCGCCCGCGTGCAAGGTGTACGGCGTCGAGCCTGCAGCCGGCAACGACGGTCAACGGTCGTTCAGGCAAGGCTCGATCGTGCGCATCGACGTACCGCGCACCATCGCGGACGGTGCGCAAACTCAGAGTTTGGGCAGCTTGACGTTCGAGATCATCCGCGAGCGTGCCGCGGATGTTTTCACTGCCACGGATGAGGAACTGATCGATTGCATGCGGTTCCTGGCGGAGCGCATGAAAATCGTCGTCGAGCCCACGGGCTGCCTCGGCCTGGCCGCCGTGCGCTCGCGGCGCGCAGAACTCGCCGGCCGGCGTGTCGGCATCATTCTGAGCGGCGGCAACGTCGATGCCGCGCGGTTTGCCGCGCTCATCGGCGGCGCCGGAAATCCGCGATGATCTCGCGCGCGGCGTTGTGCCCGGGCACGCCGGTGACGCCGCCGCCGGGATGGGTTCCCGAGCCGCACATGTACAAGCCCTTGAGGGGTCCGCGGTAGTCTCCGTGGCCGAGCATCGGCCGCGCCGAGAACAGCTGATCGAGGCTGAGTGCGCCGTGGAAGATGTCGCCGCCCACCAGACCGAAGGTACGCTCGAGATCGAGCGGGCTCAAGATCTGCCGGCCCAGGATCGACGCCCTGAAGTTCGGAGCATGCTGGTTGACCAGATCGATCATGACGTCCGCAACCTGTTCGCGATGCGCGTCCCACGAGGCTCCGTCGGGCAGCACGGGGGCCACGTGCTGGCAAAACAAGCTCGCCACGTGCTGCCCCGGCGGCGCGAGGCTGTCATCCAGCGTCGACGGAATCAGCATCTCGACGATCGGCCGCCGCGACCATCCGCCCGCCTTGGCGTCGAGATAGGCTTGATCCATGTACTGAAGACTCGGCGCCATGATGATGCCGGCGGTGTGATGCTCGGCCGCGTTACGGCCCGGCAGCACGGTGAAATCCGGCAGCTCCGCGAGCGCGACGTTCATGCGAAAGGTGCCCGAGCCGCAGCGCCAGCGGTGGATGCGTTCCAGGAATTCGGGCGGCAGCACGGCGGGATCGAGCAGCTTCTCGTACAAGAGTTTCGGATTGAGGTTCGACACGACGCTGCGGGCGCGCAGGCTCTCGCCGCGCTCGGTCACCACGCCCACGGCGCGTCCGGCCTCGACGAGGATCTCGCGCACCGGAGTCGCCGTGCGCACCTCGACGCCGCGCGACTCCGCCGCCCGCGCCATCGCCTGGGTAATGGCGCCCATGCCGCCGATCGCATGGCCCCACACTCCTTTCTTGCCGTTCACTTCGCCGAACACGTGGTGCAGCAGCACATACGCCGATCCTGGCGTGTACGGGCTCGCATAATTACCGACGATTCCGTCGAACCCATAGGCGGCCTTGATCGGCGCGCTCTCGAACCAGCCGTCGAGATAATCGCCCGCGGACTTCACGAACAGGTCGAGCAGCTCGCGGCGCAGGGTCATGTCGAGCCCGGCCATGCGCCGGCCGAGCCGCGCACCGCGCAGCAGTTGCGGCAAAGCCTCGAGCCAGCCGCCGTCGGTCACATTCGGCGGCGTCTCGAGAACCACTTCGCGCATCACGTCGGCGATCGCATCGAGACGCTCGGCGTAAGGCGGCGAGGCGTTGTGCGTCGCGTCGCCGAGAATTTCGCGACCTCGCGCTGCGTGCGTCCCGCGCCGATCTTGAGAAAGCGGCCGTCCTCGAGCGGCAGAAAGTTCGACAGCCCGCGCTCCACCACGCGCAAGCCGTGGCGCGCCAGCTCGAGCTCGCGAATGATTTTCGGATTCAAGAGCGAGACCGTGTAGGCGGCGACGGAATTGCGAAATCCGGGATGAAATTCCTCGGTGACCGCAGCGCCGCCCACCACCGGGCGAGCCTCGAGGACCGTCACCTTGAGGCCGGCGGCCGCGAGATACGCGGCGCAGACCAAGCCGTTGTGCCCGCCGCCGACGATCAGCGCGTCGCGCGGTCGCGTGCTCAGCCACGAGTCTTTCTTTTGGTGAGCAGGCGCGGGAACGCGCCGTTGCAGAGCCCATTCACCCAGTCCTCGCAGAGCGCGATGGCCTCGCGCGGCTTGAACGTCGTGGGGCTCAAGCTCAGTTCGACCCACAGCCCGTCGAGCAGCGCCGACAAGGCGATCGCCGCCTGCCGCAGCTTGAAGGGCGGTGCGTCGCCGGAGTCGGCGAGTTGGCCCAGCATCGACTCCAGCATGGCGCGGTACTTTCCGTAGGTCTTGTCGTGGACGGCGCGTATCTCGGGCGAATGCGCCACCATGCTCCAGAAGACCAGCCAGACATTGAACAGCTGCGGATCGATGATCTCGGGAGCGAACGAGGCGCGGAAAAATCCGCTCAGCCGGTCGCGCGGCGAGGCCGCCTTGTTCTGCGCTTGAGTCCGAATCGACTCCTGCAGCGACAGCGCCAGGGTCTCGTAAGTCACCGCGATCAAGCCCGGACTTGCTCGGGAAGTGATGATTGATCGAGTCCGATCGAGACCCCCGCCGTCGCGCTGATACGGCGGACCGAGACGCCTTCGTGCCCATATTGTTTGAGACACCGCAAGGTCGCATCGACCAGCGCCTCGCGGCGCACGGCCGGTGCGGCCCGGCGGAATTTAGGCAGGCCCGGTTTCGTTGTCATTCTGATTGTCTCGTGGCGATGTTTTCGCGCGTTATAGCATGCGCCGCAAACCCCATACCGCCGGCTCGCGTATACATGTAGGTCCAGGCTCGGAAACGCCGCAGAGAGTAATTGATCGATCGTTTAGTAGCAATCCGCGCCCGCAAGACGCCGGCAAGCACGGCCGCGCGCCATCGGGCGCGTGCCTACGCGGCGCGGAAGGCGCGGAAATCGAAGCCGAGAGCGCGCGGCGACGGCCTCGTGCGTCAACTGGCCCGCGTGCACGTTCAGACCGCGCGCGAGGCCCGCATCGCTCGCGAGCGCCTGCCGCCAGCCCTGATCGGCGATGCGCCTTGACGTAAGGCAGCGTGGCGTTGGTCAGCGCGAACGTGGAGGTGCGGGGCACGGCGCCCGGCATGTTGGTCACGCAGTAGTGGATGACCCCGTCGAGCACGTAGGTGGGCTCGGCATGCGTGGTCGGCCGGCTGGTCTCGAAGCAGCCGCCTTGGTCGATGGCGATGTCGACCAGCACCGCGCCCGGCTTCATGGTCTTCACCATGGCGCGCGTGACGAGCTTCGGCGCGGCCGCGCCCGGCGATGAGCACGGCGCCGATGACGAGATCGGCATCGCGCACCAGCTCCTCGATGGCATGCGCGGTCGAGTACACGGTCTTCAGCTGGCTCGAGAACATCGTGGACAGCTCGCGCAGCCGCTTCACCGAGCGGTCGACGACGGTGACGTCGGCGCGCAGGCCGACCGCCATCTCGGCCGCATGCGTGCCGGAGACGCCGCCGCCCAGAATCACGACCTTGGCCGGCGGCACGCCCGGCACGCCGCCGAGCAGCACGCCGAAGCCGCCGTTCGCCTTCTGCAGGCAATTGGCGCCGACCTGCACCGACATGCGGCCGGCCACTTCGCTCATCGGCGTGAGCAGCGGCAGCGAGCCGTCCGCCGCGGTCACGGTCTCGTAGGCGATGGCGGTCGCGCCGGAGGCCAGCAGCGCTTCGGCTTGTCGCCGTCGGCCGCGAGATGCAGGTAGGTGAACAGAGTCTGTCCGGTGCGCAGCATCTTGCACTCGGCGAGCTGCGGCTCCTTGACCTTGACGATGAGCTCGGCGGCGCGCGAACACGTCGGCCGCCTGCGCCGCGATCGTGGCGCCGGCGGCTTGATAGTGCGAATCCTCGAAGCCGATGCCGGCGCCGGCACCGCTCTGCACCAGCACCTGATGCCCGGCGTCGACCAGCTCGCGAACCCCGGCGGGTACCAATCCCACCCGATACTCGTGAACCTTGATCTCCTTGGGCACGCCGATTTTCATGGCATCGCTCCGCGAGTTCGGGTTTTCGAGACCGACAAGAGTACGCCGCGCGTGCCGCCAGAACCTTGCAAAAACTCAGCGAGATCGGCGCCGTGTTGTGGCAGAATATGCTGTATATGAGAGATCTCGCGCAATAAAATGCGAACCACAACCGGACGTCCGCCATGAAGCTCGACCGCTACGACCGCGCCATCGTGCACGCGCTGCAGCTCGATGGCCGCATCACCAACAGCCAGCTTGGCCGAGACGGTCAGCCTGTCCGAATCGGCGTGCCTGCGCCGGGTGCGTGCGCTCGAGGAGTCCGGCTTCATCGAGGGCTATGCGGCGCTCATCAATCAGCAAAAGGCCGGCTGCCCGGTGAACGTGTTCGTCAACATCACGCTCGACCGGCAGGAGCAGGCGCATCTGCATGCGTTCGAGGAGGCGGCGCGCAAGGTGCCGGAGGTGATGGAGTGCTATCTGATGTCGGGCGAGTACGACTATCTGTTGCGCGTGGTGCTGGCCGACACCGCCGACTTCGAGCGCCTGCACAGCCAGCACCTCACGCGGCTGCCGAATGTCGCCCGCGTGCAGTCGAGCTTCGCGCTGCGCACCGTGCAGAAGTCGCGCGAGCTGCCGATTCGCTCCTGAAAGCCGCGGCGCTTAAGTCTTCGGCTTGAGATTCAGCGTGAAGGCGACTTTCACGGCGTCGGCGACCCACTCGGTGCTCTTCCAGTCGCCTCGGCCGACGCCGAAATCCAGCCGCTTCAGCTCGGCGGTGCCGCTCAAGCCGGCGCCGCGCGGCGCCGGGGGTGAACTTGAACTCGATCGGCACATCCTTGGTGACGCCGCGCAGGGTCAGCGCGCCGACGGCGCTGTAACCCGCGGCCGTGCGGGTCACGCTGCGCGTCACGTAGTGCGCGGTCGGGAAATGGGCCACATCGAAGATGTCCGCGCCGCGCATGGTGCCGTCGCGGTCCTTGTCGCCGGAATCCTCAGAATTCATGTCGATGGTCACCTCGATGCGCGCGCCCGCGAGCGAGGCCGGATCGAAATCGACCGCGGCGGTGAATTGGTGGAACACACCCTTGAAAGCGGCACCCGCCTGTACGCCGGTGAACTCGAGCCGGCTGGTGGCATCGGCGGAGTAGGTTGCGGCCGAGGCGAGCGTTGGGATCAGCGCGGCCGCAAGACAAGCCGCGGCGAACGCTCGGGCCGCAAGTCGCATCGGAGTTCTGGTCATGATCGTCTCGCACCTTTAGTGAACGGCAACATGCGTACCAACACATCGTCTTTGTCCCAGAAATGATGCTTGAGCGCGGCGAGTATGTGCAACACGGCAACCGCGAACAGCAGGTCGCTCGAGCGTGTCGTGCGTGTTTCGCAGGAGCGCGAAAGCAGCCTCATCCTTGCCGATGAGGTTCGGCCAGGTGAACAGGCCGAACCAGCTCACCGAGTAATTCTTGGCGGACGACATGGTCCAGCCGCTGAGCGGCATGGCGAACAGCAGCACATAGAACGCGACGTGCGTGCCGCGGGCCGCGCCGCGCTCGAAGCGCGTCATGCCCGGCGGCAACGGCGGGGCGGGGTGCCACAGACGCCACAGGAGTCGCAGCACCGCCAGCATGAGTATCGTCATGCCGACGCTCTTGTGCCGCGCCAAGAGCGCGAGTTTGTGCACGCCGAGCGGCAGCGGCTCGGCCAAGCGCGCGAGCGTGAACTGGACGACGATCAGGCCGGCGATCACCCAGTGAAAGATTTGCGCCAGGGGGGAATAGCGCGTCGCTCGAGTTGGCATCGAAGGCCTCCACGGTCACACTGCCGAGACCCTGAGTCTAGCAAGTGCGGATTTCAAACATTGCGCAAACACCGAATCGCCGTCGCTCTCGCACTGCCGCTCGCCGCGTGCGGCGCCCCGCCGGCGCGTCCGCCCGCCACACACCCCTCCTCGCCGCCGCCCGCGGCACACGGAACGTCGTATCGCATCGACCCGTCGCGCTCCGAGCTGCGCCTGCTGGTGTACCGAGCCGGGGTCATGGCCGCCTTGGGTCACGATCATGTCATCGTCAATCGCTCACTCGAGGGATGGGTGAGTCCGGCCGGCGCGGCGGCCGCCGGGTCGCCGGCCGGCGCCGCCTTCTTCCTGAGCATTCCCACGTCCGGTTTCGTGGTCGACGAGGCGGCGGCGCGCGCGCAAGAGGGCGCGGATTTCTCCGAAGAGATCGGCGAGGACGCCAAAGCCGGTACGTTGCACAACATGCTGAGCCCGGCGCTTCTCGATGCCGAGAGCCACGCTTCGATCACCGTGCAAAGCGTCTCGATCGAAGCGGCGCCGGACGGTGCGCGGGCGACGATGCGCATCTCCGTGGCGGGCCATGAGTCGAGCCTCGTCGAGCCCTTCACGGTGGAAATGTCCGCAGCCGGGCTGCACGCTCAGGCTGCGTTCACCGTGCGGCAGACCGCTCTCGGGCTCACCCCCTTCAGCGCGCTGTTGGGCGCGCTGCGCGTCGAAGACCAACTGCGCGTGAAGCTCGATCTCGTCGCCACGCGCGACTAGAGTGCGTCAGACGCTTGCGAGCAGGATCGGCGTCCCCTCGGGCGCTATGAGCATCGCCGCCGGCTGATGACGCAGCGGCGCGGGCGGTGGTCCCGCCGGGGCGATGCCGGCTACGCCCAAACGAGCCAGGGTCTCTTTGACATCGTCGGTGTCGAACATGAGTGCCGGCTGGCGCAACTGCGCCGAATCATACAAGCCGATATCGATCGAATCGCTCGTACAGGAGACGTGCGGGAGCGGGGCCTCGGGTTCGTCCAGGCCGACGAAGCCGAGCCCTTCCCAGTACTGCTTCGCGATTTCGCGATCGGGCGCCGGCAGGCCGATCTCCAGGAAATATCCGCACAGCGAGCCGCGCGGCTGTTTCACCGGGCTGAAGGTGCGCGCCTCGACGAGCCGTACCAGGTGGCCGGTCGGCTCGAGCCAGCCGACCTCGTTGAATACATCGTTGCCGAGCTTGCGATACTCGAAAACCACCCCTCGGCTTTCCAGGGCACCGAGTTGCCCCAACACGTCGGGCTTGACGAAGGTGAGCGCAGGTACGGCTGTCGCGAGCTGATGCAGGCCGAGATGCAGGCGTCCGTCGGTGACCACCGCGTAGGGATGCGGCCAGGTCTCGCCGACCTGCGCCTGCGAGAATCCGAGCTTGGTGTAGAAATCGAGCGAGGCTCGAATATCCGGGGTCGGGATCGAATATTCGAGAAATCGCCCGAGCACCTCAGCTCACACCGCCCACGCACACGTACTTCATCTCGGTGTAGTCGAGAATGCCGTACTTCGATCCCTCCCGGCCGCTGCCCGATTCCTTCACGCCGCCGAAGGGAGCCACCTCGGTGGAAATGATTCCGGTATTGAGGCCCACGATGCCGTATTCGATGGCCTCGCAGACCCGCCAGCTGCGGGCGAGGTCGCGGGTGTACACATAAGCGGCCAGCCCGAACTCGGTGGCATTCGCCATGGCGATGGCTTCCGCCTCGGTCTTGAATCTGAACAGCGGAGCCACCGGGCCAAAGGTCTCTTCGCGCGCCACCGCCATCTGCGAGGTCACGCCGGTGAGAATGGTCGGCTCGAAGAACGTGCCGCCGAGCGCGTGACGCTTGCCGCCCGCCAGGATCTTGGCCCCCTTGCTCACCGCGTCCGCCACGTGCTCCTCGACTTTCGCGACCGCCTTGGAATCGATGAGCGGCCCTTGATCGGTGACGCCCTTCAGTCCATCGCCGACGCGCAGCTTGCCGACCGCCTCGGCGAGCTTGCGGGCGAACTCCTCGTACACGCCATCCTGCACGAGCAGCCGATTGGCGCACACGCAGGTTTGCCCCGTGTTGCGATACTTGCTCGCGATCGCGCCTTGCACCGCCGCGTCCAGATCGGCATCGTCGAACACGATGAAGGGCGCATTGCCGCCGAGCTCCAGGGAAAGTTTTTTGACCGTTCCAGCGCATTGCGCCATGAGCTTCTTGCCGATTTCCGTGGATCCCGTGAACGTGAGCTTGCGCACCGTCGGATTGCTCGTCATTTCGCCGCCGATGGCGGCGGCAGAGCCGGTGATCACATTGAAGACCCCGGGCGGAATGCCGGCCCGCTGTGCGAGCTCTGCGAGCGCGAGTGCGGAGAACGGCGTTTGCGTGGCGGGCTTCAGCACCATGGTGCAGCCGGCCGCAAGCGCCGGGCCGGCCTTGCGCGTGATCATCGCCGCCGGGAAATTCCAAGGTGTGATGGCTGCGACCACGCCCACCGGCTGGCGCAACACCATGATGCGCTTGTCGGGCTGATGACCGGGAATCAGATCCCCATAGAGCCGCTTGCCCTCCTCGGCAAACCATTCGATGAACGAGGCGGCATAAGCGATCTCGCCCTTTGCTTCGGCCAGCGGCTTGCCTTGCTCGGCCGTCATCAGCGTGGCGAGGTCCTGCTCGTTCTGCGTGATGAGATCGAACCAGCGGCGCAACAGGGTGGCGCGATCCTTGGCCGTGCGTGCGCCCCAGGCGGGCAGCGCGCGAGCGGCCGCCTCGATCGCCCGCCGCGTCTCGGCGGTGCCCATGTTCGGGATGGTGCCGAGCTCTGCGGATGTCGCGGGATTGCGCACGGGCACGGTGCCCCCCTCGTCCGCGCCCAGCCAGCGGCCGTCGATCAGGCATTGCTCGCGGAAGAGCTCCCGATCCTTCAGCTGAAAGGAGGCCCGGCCCGAAGGGTCGGCTGCGCTGCGTTCGAAGGAATGTGCCATGGCGAATCCTGAAATCTTGGGAGGGCCGACAAGCATAGCCCCGATCGGCGAATGCGCTCAACACACAGCGCCCGGCGGCGTCCGGGCGCCGGTCAGCGCTCCAGTATCGCCGTCACACCCATGCCGCCCGCGGTGCACACGGAGATGAGACCGCGCTTCGCCTTGGCCTCATCGAGAATCTTCGCGAGGCTCGCCACGATGCGCGTGCCGGTCGCAGCGAAAGGATGACCCAAGGCAAGACTGCCTCCCTTGACGTTGAGTTTCGCGCGGTCGATGGTGCCGAGAACCCCCGGCAGTCCGAGCTTTTCCCGGCAGAAGCCCGGATCGTTCCACGCCTTGAGCGTGCACAGCACCTGGCCCGCGAACGCTTCGTGAATCTCGTAGAAGTCGAAGTCGGCGAGGGTCAGGTTCGCGTCTTTCAGCATCCGCGGCACCGCGAATGCAGGCGCCATCAATAGGCCTTCCTTCTTCGTCACGTAGTCGACCGCAGCGACCTTGCCGTAAGTGAGAAAGGCCAGCACGGGCAAATTGCGCTCGCGCGCCCACTGCTCGGAGGCGAGCAGTACCGCCGAGGCGCCGTCGGTCATCGGCGTCGAGTTGCCCGCGGTGAGCGTGCCGGTGGCGGAGCGGTCGAAGACCGGCTTCAGTTTGGCCAGCCTCTCGAGACTCGTGTCGGTGCGTATGTTGTCGTCCTGTGAGAGTCCGAGGTACTCCATCACCAAACCCTTGTAGAACCCCGCGGCGTAGGCCGCGGCGGCTTTCTGATGGCTTTCGAGCGCGAGTTGGTCCTGCTCCGCGCGGCCGATGTCCCAGGTCTTGACCATGAGCTCGGTGCTCTCGCCCATGCTCAAGCCGGTACGCGGCTCGGCGATCCCGGGGAGCACCGGCCGAAAGAGCTTGGGTCTTATCCCAAGCCACGGCGCGATCCGGCCGGCGGCGCTCTTGCCGCGGTAACTCTTGAGCAGGAGCTGCTGAAAGCCGCGCGGAAAGACCACCGGCGGATCGCTGACGGTGTCCACGCCCGCTGCGATGGCGCAATCGATCTGGCCCAGGGCGATTTTGTTGCCCATCAGGATGGCCGCCTCGAGACTGGTCCCGCAGGCGCGTTGCACATCGAGGCCCGGTGTTTCCGCGGCAAGCCCGCTGCCGAGCACCGACTCACGCGTGAGATTCCATTGACTCGAGTGCTTCATCACCGCGCCGGCCGCGACCTCGTCGAGCCGCTGGCCGAGAAGCCCGTGGCGCTCCGCCACGCCGCGCAATACCGTGGTGAGCATCTCCTGGTTGCCGACGCTTGCGTACGCGCCGTTGCCGCGTGCGAATGGAATCCTCACCCCGCCGATGATCGCGACCCGCCGCGCACTTGTACCCACCAACATCCAGCACCTCCCGCGTGACCCAGCCATTATGGACCGAGCCGCCCGCTATATGAACCGAGCCCCCGCTATAATCGATCGATGCTCCGTTTTTTGCTCGCCGCCCTGGTAGCCCTCGCCGCTACCGCTCTACTCGCCTGCAGCCAGAGTGCCGTGCCGCCACCGGTCGCGCGCCCGAGCGCCGTGCCGCCCGTCACGCAGCTCAGTCGGCTGGTGGATCAATATTGGGACGAAAGCCAGCGCCTCAACCCGCATTCGCGCAGCGCCGTCGTGCGCTTCGAGCCCGCCGCCGGGTACGACATCACGCCGCAGTTTCTCGCTGATTCGCTCGCCCTGGAGCGCCGCTATCAGGACGCGCTCGCGGCGGTGCCGCGCCAGGTGCTGGACGCCGAGTCGCAGCTCACTTACGACATATTCAAGCGCGAGCGGGAAGTGGCGATCGAGGGCTACACCTATCCGTCCGAGCTCATGCCGGTGAATCCGTTCCGCTGCGTACCGCTCGAGTTCGCGCGCGCCGGTGCAGGGGTTGGATCCTATGCGATTCTGAGCAGCAACGATTACCAGAGCTGGCGCGCGCGAGCGGCGGACTATGTGCGCTGGACCGCACAAGCGATCGCGAACATGCGCGAGGGGCGGCGTCGCGGTTACGTGCTGCCACGGGTTCTCGTGGTGCGACTGCTGCCGGAGCTTGCGGCGCTCGCCGCGGACACGCCCGCCAACGTGTTCTACCGCCCGCTCGGCGCGATCCCATCGACCCTGCGGAGCGAGGAGCGCCAACGCATTTCCGAGGGGATGACCGCTGCGGTCAAGAACGATGTCTTGCCGGCGTACCGACGCCTGCATGACTTCATGCGCGATGAATATCTGCCCGCCGCGCGGCAGAGCATCGCACTGTCGGCGCTGCCGTTGGGCCCGGCGTGGTACGCCCATCTCGTGCACCGCGAAACCGCTTCGCGGCTCACGCCGGCCGACATCCACGCACTCGGCGTCGCGGAGACGGAGAGGTTGCACGGTCGGTTGCAGAGTGTGCTCGCGGAGGCGGGATTCGCCGGCAATGCGCAGGCCTACTTTACCGCCGCGCAGAGCGAGCCTCGCGTCGCGTACAAGACGCCGGAGGAGTTGCTCGACTTCTATGCGCAGCTCAAGGTGTCGACGGCGGCGGCGCTAGCCGCCGAGTTCGCGGAATCTCCGCAGACCGATTTTCTCATCCGCGCCGTCGAGCCGTTCAACGGGGGCGGCACCCCCGCGTTGTTCTATGAAAGAGGCGCGAATCGCACCGCGGCGCCGGTGCTATTCGTCGATACCGCTCGGCAGCCGCTGATTCCGCGCCCAGCGGAATTTTTGCGCGAGGCTCTGCCGGGTATCCACTGGCAGCTCACCATTCAGGAGGAGCGCTCCGGCTTGCCGAAATTCCGCCGCTTCGGAGGCGATCCGGGTTTCGTGGAGGGGTGGGGGCTGTATGCCGAAACTCTCGGCGAGGACCTGGGACTGTACGGCGACACCGAGGCGAAATTCGCGAGCCTGAACGATCAGCTGGCCTGTGCCGCAGGTCTCGTGGTGGACACGGGCGTGCACGGACTCGGCTGGAGCCGCCAGCAAGCCCTCGACTATTGGCGCTCGCAGGTGCCGACGAGTGAGGAAGCGGCGAACGAGACCATCGATCGCATCATCGCGCTGCCGGCCGAGGCATTGGATTGCGGCATGGGGGTGCGGGCCTTCAAGGGTCTGCGTGCTCACGCACAGCAAGTGCTCGGTGCCCGTTTCGACCTGCGCGACTTTCACGCGGAGCTCATCGACGACGGCGCCATGCCGCTCGACATCCTCGAGTCCGCCGCGAACCTTTGGTTGGACGCCCGGCACTAACCTTAAGTGCGTCTCGCTACTTTTCTGCTGTTCGCACTGCCTCTCGCCGGATGGCTGCACACCGCGAGTTCCGCCGCGCTGCCGCCCGGGGCAGCGCAGGGTGACGACACCGACGTCGCGTTCGTGCAAACGAGCGCGACCTTCCGGGTCCATGCGCGGCGTGAAACTGTGTGGGCGCTGCTCACGGATTGCGCGACGGCGCTCGAGCTCGTGCCGGGGCTGCAGCAATGCCAGGTGCTCGATACCGCGCCCGACGGCTCGTGGCAGTTGATCAGGCAGGTCATGGACTATTCCTGGTATGTTCCGAAGCTCACCTACGTATTGCGGGACACGTATGACTATCCCAGTCGCATATTGATCGAACGGGATTCGGGTGACTTGAGGACGCTCAAGGCCGCGTGGTATCTCGAGGCCGACGGGGAGTTCACGGTGCTGCATTATTCGTTCGAAGTCACTCCCGGATTCTGGATCCCGCGCTGGTTGGTGAGAATTGCCTTGAAGCACGACCTGCCCAAGATGATGCGAACGTTGCGTACCCGCGCCGAATCCTCGGTAGGGCCCCCTAAATGAGCCGAGCCCCGCGGGCCGCGCGCCCCAGCACGGCGGCCCTCGCGGCGCTCGCCGCTCTCGCCGTCGCCGGATGCGAGCGCGAGCCGCCCCCGGCCGCGCCGGAGCGGGTGCGGCAGGATTTCCATTTGAATGCTTACGAAAAGGACTTCGGGTACTCGCAGGCGGTGCTGATCGACAAAACCCTCTACGTCTCGGGCATCGTCGCGGCGGACGCCGACGGTCGATTGGTCGCGCCGAACGACATGGCGGGTCAACTGCGCGCCGTCTACGCGGCCCTCAAGCGCACCCTTGCCGCGAACGGTGTGGGCTTTGACAGCATCGTCAAAGAGACCATCTACACCACGGACATGAACGCTCTGCTGAAGGTCTCCGATCTGCGCTTCGAGTATTACGCGAAGGATCACTTGCCCGCCGTCTCCTGGGTGGAGGTGCGTCGGCTCCTCGATCCGGGCTTCCTGGTGGAGGTCGAAGTCGTCGCCGAGCTGCCCTGAGCGGCGGTGCTGGTATCCTTGTTCCCATGAGTCGTAGCCTCATCGACAGAAAGTTCGAGCGCCGTTTGGCAGGTCTCGTCAATTCCGGCCAGCGGGGCGTGCTGCGTGGGGGCAAAAAGGGCGTGGAGAAGGAGTCCCTGCGGGTGACGCCGGAGGGGGAGATCTCGCAGGCCCCGCATCCGCGGGCGCTCGGTGCGCCGCTCACCAACGAGCACATCACCACGGATTTTTCCGAGGCCCTCATCGAGCTGGTGACTCCGCCGTTTCGCGAATCCTGGGAGCTCCTGCAGTACCTGTGCGACATCCACCAGTTCGTCTACCGACACCTGGACGACCAGTTGCTGTGGTCGACGAGCATGCCGGCCGCGTTCGCCGGCGATGCAAGCATTCCGCTCGCGCAGTTCGGGCGCTCGAACGTCGGCAAGATGAAGACGGTGTATCGACACGGGCTGGGTATGCGCTACGGGCGGACCATGCAGGCCATTTCGGGCGTGCATTTCAACTATTCGTTTCCCACTGATTTCTGGGAAGCGCTCGAGGCTATCAACGAATCGAAGGCGCCGCGCCAAGACTTCGTTTCGGCGCAGTACTTCGGGGTGCTGCGCAATTACCGCCGCTTCGGCTGGCTGGTGTTGTATCTGTTCGGCACCTCGCCCGCGGTGTCGAAGGGCTTTTTCGCCGGACGGGAGATCAGCCTGCCCGAACTCGACGCCGACACGGTGTACGAGCCCTACGGCACGTCGCTGCGCATGAGCGACATCGGCTACCGCAACAAAAACCAGGCGACGGTGAGCGTCTCGATCAACGGCGTGGATGAGTACGTGCGGGATCTATCCAAGGCGATCGGCACGCCCTACCCGCCGTACGAGAAGCTCGGGGTCAAGGTGGGCGGGGAGTGGCGCCAGCTGAATGCCAATATCCTGCAGATCGAGAACGAGTATTACAGCTACATCCGCCCCAAGCGGGTCGCGACCTCCGGCGAGCGGCCCACCAAGGCGCTGCGGCGTGCCGGCGTCGAATACGTCGAGGTGCGCGCGCTCGATGTGAGCGCGTTCGATCCGGTCGGCGTCAATCAGAACAAGCTGCGCTTTCTCGAAGCGTTCCTGGCGCTCTGCGTGCTGAGCGATTCCGATCCCATCGGCGCCAGCGAGCAGGAGAAGCTCGATGCGAACCATTTGAAGGTGGCTCGGCGCGGCCGCGAGCCGGGACTCACCTTGAGCCGGGATGGGCGCGACGTGCCGATGGTGCAATGGGCGCGCGAGCTCCTGGATGCGATGCAGGGCCTGTGCGAGCTGCTGGACCAGGGCGAGTCCTCGCGGCCCTATCAGGCCGCCCTCGCGCAGCAACGCGCCAAGATCGACGAGGTCGAACGGACTCCCTCCGCGCGGCTGCTCGCGGAAATGCGCGGCAGCGGGGAGACCTTCTTCCAGCTCGCGCAGCGCATGTCGCGCATGCACAAGGATTACTTCCTGGACCTGTATCCGCCCAACGAGACCCGGCTTGCGGAGTTCGCGGACGCGGCCGAGCACTCGCTCGAAGAGCAGGCTCGCATCGAAGCGAGCGACAAGGTCGACTTCGACACCTATCTCGCCCACTACCTGGCGGAGTGATCGCCAGCCGTCGTTGCGCCAGCCGTCGCTAGCTCCGATAGACCTCGATCACCGGTTCGCCACCCGCGACGCGGCAGGCGCGAAACATTCCCTCGCTGTTGAACTCCATGACGATGCGTCCGTCGCGGTCGATGGCGATCACGCCACCCTCACCGCCCTCGGCGGGCAGCTCTTCGAGGACAACGCTGCGCACGGCCTCGGCGAGGGTGACGGCCCCCAGCCGGACGCGCGCGCAAATTTCGTGGGCGACGCTTAGACGGATGAACACCTCGCCGTGCCCGGTCGCCGATACGGCGCAGGCGCGATCGTCCGCATAAGTGCCCGCGCCGATGATGGGCGAATCGCCGATGCGCCCGAAACGCTTGCCGGTCATCCCGCCGGTGGAGGTGGCCGCGGCCAAATGCCCGTTAGCGTCCGCGGCCACGGCACCGACGGTGCCGACGTGCGAGATGGTGAGCGGCGAGAGCCCGGATTCGCCGGAGCGCATCCGCTCGAGCTGGCGCCAGCGCGCCTCGGTATAAAAGTAGCTGCGCGGCACGAGCGCGACGCCGCGCGTGAGGGCGAACTCCTCCGCGCCGGCGCCCGAGAGCATGACGTATTCGGAATGCTCCATCACGGCGCGCGCGAGCTCGATGGGGTTCTTCACGTGAGCCAGGCCGCAAACCGCCCCGGCCTTGCGGGTCGCTCCCTCCATGATGGAGGCGTCGAGCTCGTTCTGCCCGTCGTGGGTGAATACGGCGCCGCGGCCCGCGTTAAAGAGTGGAAAATCCTCGAGCGCGACCACGGCGCGCGTCACCGCCTCGAGGCTCGAGCCGCCGGATTCGAGCACCGCGTACCCGGCGGCGAGCGCTGCGGACAGCCCGGCGCGGTAGCGCGCCTCGTTCTCGGCGGTCATTTCCGCGCGCGGCAGCGTGCCCGCCCCGCCGTGAATCGCCAATCCAAACATCGAGGCCTCCTCTGGCCGCTGCGGCGTCCCAGAGGCTATCATCATTCGCAGATGAAGCCATTCCCACAGCTCGTCCCGATCAAGAGCCTGCTCATCGCGAATCGCGGCGAGATCGCCATTCGCGTGATGCGCGCCGCCACCGAGCTCGGCATCCGCACCATTGCAATTCACTCCCGCGAGGACCGCTTCTCGCTGCATCGGACCAAGGCCGACGAGAGCTATCTCGTCGGCGAGGGCAAAGGGCCGATCGAGGCGTACCTCGACATCGACGATATCGTCCGCATCGCGCTCGAGGCGCGCGTCGACGCCATACATCCCGGCTACGGCTTCTTGTCCGAAAGTCCCGAGTTCGCCGAGGCGTGCGAGGCGGCGGGCATCATTTTCGTGGGACCCTTGCCCGACACCATGCGACGGCTGGGCAACAAGGTCGCCGCGCGCAATCTTGCAGAGGGCGCGGGTGTGCCGGTGATGCCGGCGACGCCGCCGCTGCCGGACGACGAGCAGCGCACCCTCGAGCTCGCGCGCGAGGTGGGCTTTCCGGTGATGCTGAAGGCGAGCTGGGGCGGAGGCGGGCGCGGCATGCGGATCGTCGAGGACGAGCGCGGCCTCGCGGAGGCCGTGGCCGCCGCGCGCCGCGAGGCGAAAGCCGCGTTCGGCAAAGACGAGGTGTATCTCGAGAAGCTCATCGTCCGCGCCCGGCACGTGGAAGTGCAGATTCTCGGCGACGCGCACGGCAACCTCGTGCATCTCTACGAACGCGACTGCTCGCTGCAGCGTCGCAACCAGAAGGTCGTGGAGCGGGCGCCTGCGGTGTTCCTGTCGGACGCGGAGCGCACGGCGCTCTGCGAGGCCGCGCTCAAGATCGGGCGCGCGGTGCGCTACCGGGCGGCGGGGACGGTCGAATTCCTGCAGGACGCCGACACCGGCAAGTTCTACTTCATCGAGGTGAATCCGCGCATCCAGGTCGAGCACACGATCACCGAATGCGTGACCGGGGTCGACCTGGTGAAGGCGCAGATCCGCATCGCCGCCGGCGCCGAGATCGGCACGCCGCAAAGCGGCGTGCCGCGGCAGGAGGACATCCGCGTCACCGGCCATGCGTTGCAATGCCGCGTGACCACCGAGGACCCCGAGAATCACTTCGTGCCCGACTACGGCACGATGACCGCGTATCGCAGTCCCGCCGGATATGGCATCCGGCTCGATGCCGGCACCGCCTATGCGGGCGCGATCATCACCCGCTTCTACGACTCGCTCCTGGTGAAGGTCACGGCTTGGTCGCCGACCCCCGAGGAAACCGTCGCGCGCATGCATCGCGCGCTCTGGGAATTCCGCATTCGCGGCGTCGTGACGAACCTGCGCTTTCTCGATCAGCTGATCACCAACCCGCGCTTCGTGGCCGGCGATTACACGACCCAGTTCATCGACCGCACGCCGGAGCTGTTCGTCATCCCGCGAAAGCGCGATCGCGCGACCCGGCTGCTCAAATTCATCGGCGATGTGATCGTCAACGGCAATCCGGAAGTGCGCGGCCGGCAAAAGCCCAAGGCGCCGGTGTTTCCGCGGGCGCCGCGCATCGTCGCTGCCCGCGCCGCCCCCCGGCACGAAGCAGAAGCTCGACGAGTTCGGGCCTGCGGCGTTCGCCCGCTGGATGCTCGATGAAAAGCGCGTGCTGGTCACCGACACCGCCATGCG
Organism: uncultured Gammaproteobacteria bacterium; assembly: GCA_963766915.1. Lineage (GTDB taxonomy): Bacteria > Pseudomonadota > Gammaproteobacteria > Steroidobacterales > Steroidobacteraceae > Bog-1198. The sequence goes on along the minus strand of CAVYCL010000014.1, from coordinate 34,243 downwards.
CGACGCTCACCAGTCGCTCCTCGCGACGCGCTTTCGCACGCTCGACATGGCGCTGATCGCGCCCTACTACGCGAGCCTGCTGCCGCAGCTGTTCTCGGTGGAATGCTGGGGCGGGGCCACCTTCGATGTCGCCATGCGCTTCCTCAAGGAAGATCCCTGGGAGCGGCTGGCGCGCTTCCGCGAGGCCATGCCGAACCTGTTGCTGCAGATGCTGCTGCGTTCCGCGAACGCCGTCGGCTACGCCAATTATCCCGACAACGTCGTGCGCTACTTCGTCGAGCAGGCGGCGCGGCGCGGGCATCGATGTCTTCCGAGTGTTCGACTGCCTGAACTGGGTCGACAACATGCAGGTGGCCATCGAGGCCGTCGTGAACTCGGGAAAGCTGTGCGAGGCGGCGATTTGCTACAGCGGCAACCTCTCGAATCCGCGGGAGAGCAAATACGACCTCGCGTATTACCTCGACATCGCGCGACGGCTGAAGGGCTTGGGCGCGCACGTCATCGCCATCAAGGACATGGCGGGGCTGTGCCAGCCGCGGGCGGCGTTCGATCTGGTGAAGGCGCTCAAGGAGGAGATCGGCCTGCCGGTTCACTTCCACACGCACGACACCAGCGGCATCGCTGCGGCGAGCGTGCTCGCGGCGGTGGCGGCCGGCGCCGACGCGGTGGACGCCGCGATCGACGCCGTGTCCGGTCTCACCTCCCAGCCCAACTTGGGCTCGATCGTCGAGGCGCTGCGCTTCGGAGAGCGCGATTCGCAGCTCGACCCCGACCGGCTGCGCCTGATCTCCGCCTACTGGGAGCAGGTGCGGCGCGGCTATGTGGCGTTCGAGAGCGACATCCGCGTCGGGCGCTTCCGAGGTCTACGTGCACGGCATGCCGGGCGGGCAGTACACCAATCTTGAAGGAGCAGGCGCGCTCGCTCGGGATCGAGGACCATCGCTGGTCGGAGGTGGCGGGCGCCTACTCGCAGGTCAACGAGATGTTCGGCGACATCATCAAGGTGACGCCGACCTCCAAGGTGGTGGGCGACATGGCGCTCATGATGGTCACCGGCGGGCTCACGCGCGAGGCCGTGCTCGATCCGGCGCGTCGACGTCGCGTTCCCCGAGTCGGTGGTGCAACTGTTCCGCGGCGAGCTCGGCCAGCCGGTCGGCGGCTTTCCGCGCGAGCTGCAGAGCAAGGTGCTCGCGGGCAGGCCCCCCCTCACCGCGCGTCCCGGCGAGCTGCTGCCGGCCGTGGATCTCGCGGCCGAGCGCGGCGGCGGTGGAGACGAAGATCGGCCGCGCGATCACGGACGCCGATCTCGCCTCGCATCTCATGTATCCGAAGGTGTTCGCGGACTATGCGGCCGAGCGCGCCGACCTACGGCGACGTCGGCACCCTGCCGACGTCGGTGTTCTTCTACGGCATGGAGCCGGGCCAGGAGATCAACATCGATCTCGAGCGCGGCAAGACCCTGATCGTGCGCTACGTCACCACGAGCGATGCGCACGAGGACGGCACGCGCACGGTGTTCTTCGAGCTGAACGGCCAGCCGCGGCCGCTGCGCGTGCCGGATCGCAGCCAGGTGGCGAAGCGGCCGCCGCCGCGCAAGGTCGAGCCCGGCAACTTGAAGCACGTCGGTGCGCCCATGCCCGGAACGATCGGCACGGTCGCGGTGCGTCCCGGCGCGAAGGTCGCGCGCGGCGATGTGCTGATCACGCTCGAAGCGATGAAAATGGAGACCACGGTGCGCGCGGAGCAGGACGGCGACGATCAAGGAAGTGCTCGCCAAACCCGGCATGGCGGTCGACGCCAAGGATCTACTGGTCGTCTTCGCATTAGGTTCTGCCGCTCGGGCACCGTGACCTCGAGCCCGTCGAGCGCGGCGGTGACGTGAATCTGGCAGCTGAGGCGGCTGTTGGCGCGCGGCTCCCATGCGCTCTCGAGCATGCCTTCCTCCATGTCCTCGCGCGGCTCGAGCTTGCCGAGCCACTGCGGCGCGACATAGACGTGGCAGGTCGCGCAGGCGCAGGCCCCGCCGCATTGCGCGACGATGCCGTCGATGCCGTGCTGGCGCGCCACCTCCATCAGCGTGACGCCCAGCCGGCGCGCGCACCTCGCGCCGCGCGCCGCCGCGCTCGATGAACACGATCATCGGCATCAGACGGCATCTTTCAATGCCATGCCGGGTCGGCGAGCTTGTCGAGATCCGGGCGGGCGCGCTCGGCGATGAGCTTGCGCGCGGCCATGTAGTCCTTCGGATTGTTGATGGCCTCGACGGCGAGCAGTTCGCCGCCCTTGCAGGTAGCAGACGCTGAAGCTGCGCGAGGCCGGATCGCCGCGCAGTACCTGCTGGTCGAAGCCCTGAGACAGTCCGACGATGAGCAGCTTGTTGTCGAATTGATCCGACCAGAACCACGGCACGCGGTCGTGCACCGTCGGCCGGCCGAGCATGTTGAGCGCGGCCGTCTTGGCCTGCTCGAACGCATTGTCGACCGATTCGAGCCGCACGCGCATGCCGAAGCGCAGCGAGGGATGGTTGGTGCAGTCGCCGGCGGCGAAGATGGCCGCATCGCTGGTGCGGCAATACTCATCGACCACGATGCCGTTGTCGCAGGCGAGGCCCGGCCTCGGCGGCGAGCTCGGAGTTGGGCACGGCGCCGACCCCGACCACCAGCAAGTCGGCCTCGTAGGAGCTGCCGTCGGCGCACACCACGCGCTCGACGCGCTCCGTGCCCTCGAGCCGCACCACCCGGGTATTGCAGACGAGCTTGACGCCGTGCGCGCGATGCTCGTGCGCGAAGTATTCCGAGACGCTCGAGGCCACCACGCGATTCATCACCCGGTCCGCCATTTCGAGCACCGTGACCGTGCAGCCGAGCTTGCGGGCGGTGGCGGCGGTCTCGAGACCGATGTAGCCGCCGCCGATGATGACCACCCGGGCGCCGGCCTTCAGGCCCGGCCGCATGGCCTGCACATCCGCGATGCCGCGCAGATAATGCACGCCCGGCCAGGTCGCGCGCCCGGGCAGGTCAGGAGGCGCGACCGTGCGCCCGTGCAGAGCATCAGCCGGTCGTAGGCGAGAGTCTCGCCGTCCGACAAGGTGACTTGGCGCGCGGCGGCATCGATGCGCGTCGCGCGCCGACCGAGCTTGAGCTCGACGCGATGCTGGTCGTAGAACGCCTGATGCCGGAACGGCAGGCGATCGTCGCTCAATTCGCCGGCCAGGTATTGCTTCGAGAGCGGCGGCCGTTGATAGGGCAGGTGGGGCTCGTCGCCGATCAGCACCAGGCGTCCGGCAAAGCCCTCGCGGCGCAGGGTGTCGATGGCCTGGGCGCCGGCCTGACCGCCGCCGAGAATGAGAATCGTCGAGATCATGGAATTCCTTGGAATCTACCGGCCGATCGGCGCGCTCCTTTATAGCCGGTCCGCGCCCGCCCGTTAAGCCGAGGGGTCCCGGCCGGCGCAGATGGTCGTGCCTGGCGGCCGGAATCGTAATAGGATTATCCACGACCAACGGGAGCGGAGTCCGCAATGAAACTGATCACTGCCATTATCAAGCCCTTCAAGCTGGACGATGTGCGCGCGGCCCTATCCGAGATCGGCGTGTCGGGAATGACGGTCACGGAGGTCAAGGGGTTCGGCCGCCAGCGCGGCCACACGGAGCTCTACCGCGGGGCGGAATATGTCGTCGATTTCGTGCCGAAGACGCGAATCGAGGTGGCGGTCAAGAACGAGCTGGTCGACCAAGTCATCGAGGCGATCGTGGGAGCCTCCAAGACGGGCAAAGTCGGCGACGGCAAGATCTTCGTCACGGACATCCTCCGGGTGCTGCGCATCCGGACCGGCGAGACCGATAACGCCGCGCTTTAGCGCCGCCCCCTGAAGAAGGGGATGCGACTCGGGCAGACGAGGCGTCAGCCTTGCGCTTCCTCGTCGGGATCGTGGCGCTTGCGCCGCTGCCACAACCACAAAAAGCCGATACAGACCGCGAAATTGAGCACCCACCAGCCGAGCTGACGCGAGCTGCCCTTATCGTCGGCCGGCTCGGGAGCCGCTGCCGGTTTTAGTGTGCCTTCGAGATCCTGCCGCGTCCCGTTCGCGGTAACTTCGATCCGTACCGCCGCCGAACCCGGGAGTGCGAGATCCGGGGTTGCGATCGCGTAACCCCCGTCGGCCAGTGCCGTCGCGGGGTGCGTCGCACCGCGCAGCGCCAGGGCGACCTCGGCGTCGCGCACCGGCGCATTGTCCTCGAGACGGCTCAAATGAATGGTCATGTGCTCGCCGCGCACGGTACCCACCGCGAGCAGCTGCGCGGAGCGCGCCTCGACGCGCGCGGTGACGGCAGCGTTGGCCTCCGGCTGGCCCGGCTCGGCGGACTGGGCGCAAGCCCATCCGGCTGCTAAGGCGATCAGGCAGATCCACGCGCGCGTACCCGGGCCGCGCCGCGCGGGCCCTTCCTTTACAGCACCCAACCCAGGACACCCACGATGATTCCGCCGATCGCACAGAGCACGCCGAGAATCGGAAAGAAGTCCTTGCGCGCGAGGAAGAACAGCGAGGTCAGCACCAGGCCGAGCTCGAGCAGACCCTCGCCGATGTCGAACCTCAGCGCGCGTCTTTCCTCGAGCTCGGTCTTCGCCTCGGCCGCCCGGGCTTCGGCCTCCAGTTGCTTGGTATCGCCGAGCTCCTTGTCGCGACTCGCCTTCAGCTTGTTCTCCGCGTCCGCGGCCTTGGCCGCATCGGGGGCGAGGGTCTGAAGGACCGCGAGGGCGGCATCGCTCACGTTCGCGCGAATCTTCTTTGCCTGATAAAAAGCCCACGCGTCGTTGGCCCCGGTGCGTTCGATGACCGCCTGGGTGTGGGCGCGGTGCGAGGCGATCGTCACCACCGAGAGAAATATTCCGATCACGCCGACGAGGATTCCCACGACGCGGGTCTTGGGATCGGCGGCGTGTTCCGGCGTCACTTCGATTTCAGTCATGGACTTAAGGGAACCTCTGTTCTCGATCTTATTTGACGGCGTGCAGGCGCGGATTCGAGCGGGAGATGCCGAGCGCACCGCTGCGCACGACTTCCACGATCTCGCCGAACGCCGACACGTTGGCGATGAACTCGCCGATTTCGACCTCGGTGCCCGCGAGCTCCATGATGAAGCTCGACGGACTGGTCGAGAGCACCTTGCCGCCGGCGCGGCGCAGCAGCGCGCCGACCGCCTCGACGTCCGCCGCCTTCAGACTGCAGCTTGATCAGCATCAGCTCGCGCGCCAGATGATCGCCGCTGGTCATGTCCTCGACCGATACCACGTCGACCAGCTTCAGGAGCTGGGCGTTGATCTGGCTGATGACGGCGTCCGAGCCGCTGGTGACCAGGGTGACGCGCGACACGGTGGGATCGGTGGTGGGCGCAACCGAGAGGGACTCGATGTTGTAGCCGCGGCTCGAAATCAGGCCGGTGACGCGGGTGAGCGCGCCCGCCTCGTTTTGCAACAGTAACGCGATGAGATGCCGCATGCGCGAAGGATACGGGAGGGCGGCACTTGGGCGCCAGGGCGAGAACTGCTAGGCTTTTGACGTGAAAGACCGCATCGACATGCTGAATAACGACGCTCATCCGCTGGCCGGAGCCGGCATGACGGGAGCGGACATGCTCGTCCAGGTGCTGGCGGACGAGGGCGTCGACACGATTTTCGGCTACAGCGGCGGCGCGATTTTGCCGATCTACGACGCGGTTTTCCGCTACAACCAGGAGCATGGCTCGCCGATGCCGCTGATCGTGCCTGCGAACGAGCAGGGCGCCGGATTCATGGCCGCGGGCTATGCGCGCGCGAGCGGGCGAGTCGGCGTCGCGCTGGTCACCTCCGGCCCCGGCGCGACCAACACGGTCACGCCGGTGCGCGATTGCCAGGCCGACTCGGTGCCCATCGTGGTCATCTGCGGCCAGGTGGCGACGACCGCCATCGGCACGGACGCGTTCCAGGAGGCGCCGGTGCCGAGCATCATGGGTGCGGTCGCCAAGCACGTGTTCTTAGTCACCGACCCGACCAAGCTCGAGGCGACCGTGCGCACCGCATTCGAGATCGCGCGCACCGGCCGCCCCGGCCCGGTGGTGCTCGACATCCCGAAGGATGTGCAGAACTGGAAGGGCGTATTTCACGGCTCCGGCCGGCTGCCGATTCCAGGCTATCGGCAGCGCATGAACCGGCTGCAGGCGAACAAGCTGCCGGACGGCGCGTGCGCCGTGTTTTTCGCGGCGCTGGCCGCCGCGAAACGCCCGCTGATCTACGCAGGCGGCGGCGTGATCAACGCCGGCGCCGCGGGGGCGCTGCGCGAGTTCGCCCAAGATCATCAGATCCCGGTGGTGACCACGCTGATGGGCATCGGCGCGGTCGACACCGCCCACCCGCTGTCGATGCGCATGCTCGGCATGCACGGCGCCGCGTTCGCGAACTACGCGGTCGAGGATTGCGATTTCCTGATGGCCGTCGGCGCGCGCTTCGACGATCGCGTGGCCGGCAATCCGCCGAAGTTCGCGAGCCGCGCGGAGTTCATCGCGCATCTGGACATCGACGCCTCGGAGATCAACAAGGTCAAGCGCGTCGATTGGAGCCACGTGGGCGAGCTCAACGAAGCGCTCGTATCGCTCATCGACTATGCCAAGCGCAAGAACATCAAGCACCAATGGCCAGAATGGCGCGCTCGCTGCGACGAGCTCAGGCGCAGGTACGCGATGAACTATGACCGCGAGAGTCCGCTGATCCAGCCTTATTACGTGATCGAGGAGATCAATAGACTCACCCGCGGCGAGGCGATCATCACCACCGGCGTGGGCCAGCACCAGATGTGGGCCGCGCAGTACTTTGATTTCACGAGCCCGCGGTTGTGGCTCACCTCGGGCAGCATGGGGACGATGGGGTTCGGCTTGCCGGCGGCGGTCGGCGCGCAGTTCGCGCAGCGCTCGCGGCTGGTGATCGACATCGACGGCGATGCCAGCATCCGCATGAACTTAGGGGAGCTCGAGACCGTCACCACCTACGATCTGCCGATCAAGGTGGTGGTGCTCAACAATTGCGGCGACGGCATGGTGAAGCAGTGGCAGAAGCTCTTCTTCAAGGGCCGCCTGAGCGCGAGCGACAAGAGTCTGCACACCAAGGATTTCGTCAAGGCGGCGTTTGCCGATGGATTCAAATATGCGGTGCGCCTCGACAAGAAGGCCGACGTGCCGCGCGTGATTGCCGAGTTCGTGAGCTTTCCCGGCCCGGCATTCCTCGAGGTGATGATCGATCAGGAGGCGGGGGTCTATCCGATGGTGGGCCCGGGACAGGCCTACGACGAGATGATCACGGGTGAGCACATCGCCTCGCGCACCGAGGTCGAGATCAAGCCGCCCGACGCCTCGAAGATGTTTTAGCTACCAGACGCCGGTATTCGGCATGCTGAGCCACGGCTCGGCAGGCTTCAAGGACGGCCCGTGCTGCAGCAGCTCCACCGAGATGCCGTCGGGCGAGCGGACGAACGCCATGCGCCCGTCGCGCGGCGGGCGATTGATGGTCACGCCGTGCTCTCTCAGTCGCTCGCAGGTCGCGTAGATGTCCTCGACGGCGTAGGCGAGATGGCCGAAGTTGCGGCCGCCCTCGTAGATCTCGGGATCCCAGTTGTGGGTGAGCTCGACCTGTGCGCTCTCATCGCCCGGGGCGGACAGGAAGACCAGCGTATATCGCCCTTGAGGATAGTCGCGGCGCGACAATTCGGTGAGGCCGAGCGCGTCCCGGTAGAAGCGCAACGAGTGCTCGATGTCGGTCACTCGGACCATCGTATGCAGATACTTCATGGCAAACTCGCGAACGGGAATCTGGACGCGAATCTGGAGCAATCCATGCATAAAAGCAAACTCAGCGGCTTCATCATCGACTGTCAAACGGACGACCTGGAGGCGGCCGCGAGCTTCTGGAGCCGCGCCCTCGGGATGCCGATTCACGAGCTCAAGGGAAGTGAGAACGACGCCTACCGAGGGCTTACCGATGCGCAACACGGACTCGACATCGAGGTGCAGAAGGTGGATCACCCGAGCCGTGTTCACCTCGACATCGAGACCGACGATATCGCCGCCGAGGTCGGGAGACTCGAGGCGCTCGGCGCCAAAAAAGTCCAACAGGTGCACGGCTGGTGGGTGATGGAAGCGCCGACCGGCCAGCGATTCTGTGTGGTGAGTGCGAGGAAGGGGGATTTCGAGCGGCGGGCAAACACATGGCAATGAGTGCGGCAATTAGACCATGGGGCACTTTTTACCCTCTGCACGGCCTCCAGTTGTTGCTGTCGTGTCACAAATGTGACAATGGCTTTACATAGCGCATCGTTGTATGCTTTTTAAGCTCATTTCCCTTGATTTACCTGGTATCGGTGATACGCTCCTGGTCAGCAGAGTCGTAGCGCTGTTGTCTTTAGTAACTTAATTGCAACAGATGCCTCACTCCAAGAAGGTCGAGCGCAGGCACTCTTGTGCCGCGTATCTTCCGCTTACGGACGTGCCGGGTTTTTACTCAGCACCTGTTCCCCTATCTCCCCGGCTCGTCCGGGGATACTTTTATCTGGACCCCGCGCGACGCCCTCGGCGACGTGACGGGGCCGTCTATCTGAGGATTCCAAGATGGCAGTGACAGACGGCTTTACGGGAGCGGTCGGCGGCACACCGCTCATTCGGCTCAGGTCCTTAAGCGAGGAGACGGGCTGCGAGATTCTCGGCAAGGCCGAGTTCATGAATCCGGGCGGTTCGGTGAAGGACCGCGCCGCCAAGTGGATCGTGCTCGATGCCGAGCGCCGCGGCGTGCTCAAGCCCAAAGGTACGATCGTGGAGGGCACCGCCGGCAACACCGGCATCGGCCTCGCCCATGTGTGCAACGCGCGCGGCTACAAATGCGTCATCGTCATGCCGGACAATCAAGCCCCGGAGAAGTATCAAATCATCGAGGCCTTGGGCGCGGAGCTGCGCAAGGTTCCGGCGGTTCCCTACAGCAACCCGAACCAATACCAAAAAGTAGCGGGACGACTGGCGGCGGAACTGCCCGATGCGATCTGGGCCAACCAGTTCGACAACACCGCCAACCGGCTCGCGCACTTCGAATCCACCGGGCCTGAGATCTGGAACGACACCGCCGGAAAGATCGACGCATTTTGCGCCGCCACCGGCACGGGCGGCACGCTCGCCGGGGTGGCGGCATACCTCAAGTCGATGTCCCCGGCGATTCGCATCGTGCTGGTCGATCCGCCGGGCAGCGCGCTCTACCACTATGTGAAGGATGGCGAGCTGCGCTCCGACGGAGGCTCCTCGATCACCGAGGGCATCGGCACCGGCCGGGTCACCGCCAATCTCGAAGGCGCGCCCATCGATGACGCCCTGCGCATTTCCGATGCCGAGACGGTGCACTTCGTCTATCGGCTGCTGCGCGAGGAAGGCTTGCTGCTCGGAAGCACGGCGGGCATCAACGTCGCCGCTGCCGTGAGGATTGCCCGCGAGCTCGGTCCGGGGCACACCATTGTCACGGTGCTGTGCGATGGCGGCGCGAAGTACCAGTCGCGGCTGTTCAACAAGGCGTGGATCGCCGAGCGCGGCTTCGGCGAGGCAATCCGCTAGGCCGTCCCCGGTTAGGCGCTTTCGGAGGCGCTTGCCGCCGTGTCGCGGCCGAACCAGGCGAGCTTGGCGTGCAGGGCCGCCACCTCGCCGACGATCAGGAGCGCGGGCGAGGCGATGCCGTGCGAGCGCGCCGCGGCGGCGATGCTTGTCAATGTTCCCAGCACCACCCGCTGATCGGGCAAGGTGCCCTGGGCGATGAGCGCCGCCGGCCGATCGGCCGGTGCACCGTGATGGATGAGCGCTGCGACGATGCGCTCGAGCCCTGCGAGCCCCATGTAGAACACCACCGTGGCCCGCTCTGCCGCGAGCGAACGCCAGTCGGGCTCGGCACCGCCCTCCCCGGCGTGGCCGGTGACGAGGGTCACGCTCTGCGCAGTGGTCGCGATGCGTGAGCGGAATGCCGGCATAAGCCGCGCAGGCACTGGCGGCGGTGATGCCCGGAATGACCGAGTAGGCGATGCCTGCGCGCGCAAGCGCCTCGAGTTCCTCGCCGCCGCGGCCGAACACGAACGGATCGCCCCCTTTCAGCCGCACGACCCGCCGACCCGCGCGGGCGTGCGCGATGAGCTGCTCGTTGATCCATTCCTGGGACGTTCCGGCGCCACCGGGGGACTTGCCGACGCAGATTCTCGTCGCGTCGCGCCGCGCCAGATCGAGGACCCCTTCGCCCACGAGCCGGTCGTGCAGAATGACGTCCGCGTCGGTCAGCGCGCGCAGCGCCTTCAAGGTCAAAAGCTCAGGGTCGCCCGGTCCCGCACCCACTAAGACGACGTCGCCGATTTGGGGCGGCATTGCGGCATCCGCCGCAAGCAGCCGCTGAGCGAGCTGCTCGGCCCCACGCACATCGCCGGCGACGAAGCGCTCAGCGGCCGGTCCGTCGACGAGCGTCTCGAAATAACGGCGCCGTTCGGCCGTGCCGCGAAGCCGGCGGCGGCTCGCCGCCCTAAGATCGCGCAGCCACAGCGCCAACTCGCCGATGCGCGCGGGGACGAACGCCTCGAGCCGTTCGCGCCAGCGGCGCGCGAGCACCGGCGAGGCCCCTGCGCTCGATATCGCGATGAGCACCGGATCGCGGTCGACGATCGCCGGCACGATGACCCGGGACGCTTCGCGGTCATCGACCACATTGACGGGAATCGCGCGCGCCTCACACAGGGAGGCGATCCAGCGGTTCGTGGCGCGGCGTCCGGTGGCGACGATCGCGAGGCGTACGCCGTCGAGATCCTCGGGAACGAATTCGCGCCGCACGGCGGCGAGAGTGCCTGCCGCGGCCCGGTGCTCGAGCTCGGCAACGAGGCGCGGGGCGACGACCGTGATGGCCGCACCCGCTCGCGCCAGCAACGCCGCCTTGCGCAGTGCCACCTCACCGCCGCCGACGATGAGGACCTTCTGCGAGCGCAGATCGAAGAAGAGCGGAAAGTACTGCAAGCGGCTACTGTCGAATGGGATGGGTCGAATTGCGGGAAATACCGAGACACGAGCTTACGCCGGAACGGCACGTCCGGCTAACCCTGCAAACAATCGCTTATGAGCACATGCGATTTGGTGCTAGGCCGCAGTCGGAAGCGGTCCCGACAAGGGCCCCGGCTGCCACTTATAGTGCGGGGATGATCGATCCCGCTCAATCCATTTCCGGTTTCGTCGTCGGCATCGTGGTCGGGCTCACCGGCGTCGGCGGCGGAGCGCTGATGACTCCGCTGCTCGTGCTCATGTTCGGCATTCACCCGGCAACCGCCGTCGGCACGGATCTGCTGCATGCCGCCGTCACCAAGGCCGGAGGCACCTACGTTCACGCCCGTTACGGGCGCGTCGACTGGCACATCACGGGATTTCTCGCAGCCGGCAGCATCCCCGCCGCCATTCTCACCGTCTTCGCCCTGCAGCATCTGGGCGGCGGCCTCGGTGCGTCGCGCACCATCACCCTGGTGCTCGGCTGCGCGCTCGTGCTCACCGCGTGCGCGCTGCCGCTGCGTTCCTATCTGATCCGGCAGCCACGCCCGGACGATGTGCCGGTACCGCGGCGGCCGCTGCTGACGGCGGCCGCCGGCGTGGTCTTGGGCTTCGTCGTCACCATCTCCTCGGTGGGAGCGGGTGCTCTCGGAGTCACCGCGCTCTTCCTGCTCTATCCCCAGCTCAAGACCTCGCGCATCGTGGCCTCGGATCTGGCGCATGCCGTGCCGCTCACGTTGATCGCAGGCCTCGGACATTGGATGTTCGGCAGCGTCGACTTTCATCTGTTGCTGTCGCTGCTGGTCGGCTCTTTGCCGGGAATTTACCTCGGCAGCCATTTCGCGGGGCGAATTCCCGAAACGCTGCTGCGCTGGATCCTGGGCGCGATACTGCTGTTGGTCGGCATCAAGCTGATCGCCCTGTAGAATTCTTATATCCTAGGACCATGAAGTTTCAGCAACTGCGCTACCTCGTGGCGGTCCACGAGAACGGCCTCAATATCACGGCCGCCGCCCGGCAGCTGCACACCTCCCAGCCCGGCGTCAGCCGGCAACTGAAGCTGCTCGAGGAGGAGCTCGGCTTCCAGCTGTTCGAGCGCGAAGGCCGGGCGCTCACCCGCACCACCGCCGCCGGCGAGGAGATCATCTCGCGCGCCGGCAGCATCCTGCGCGAGATGCAAAACATCCGCCGCACGTCCGCGGAATTGCGCAAGGCGGACGGCGGCACGCTGTCCATCGCCACCACCCACACGCAGGCCCGCTACGTATTGCCGCCGGTGATTCGTGCCTTTCGAATCAAATATCCGAAGGTGCGCCTGCATTTGCATCAGGGAACCTCGGAGCAGATCGCGGAAATGGTGGCGCGCGACCGGGTCGATTTTGCGATCGCCACCGGCTCGGAAGAGCTGTTCCCTCATCTCGTGCGCCTGCCGGTGTACCGCTGGCATCGCGCCGTGGTGGTGCCCAAGGGCCATCCGCTCGAATCGGCGGGCAAGCTCACGCTGAAGAAGCTGGCGGGCTATCCCATCGTCACCTACGTGTTCAGCTTTTCGGGCCGCTCCTCGCTCCCGGCGCTGTTCGAGACGGCGGGACTGTCGCTCGATGTGGCGCTCACGGCGCGCGATTCGGACGTGGTCAAGACCTATGTGCGCATCGGCTTGGGTGTCGGCATCCTGGCGCGGCTCGCCATCGATCCGGTCGCCGACAAGGACCTCGCGGTGCTCGATGCCGCGCATCTGTTCGAGGGACACACCACCTGGATCGGATTTCGCCGCGGCGCCCTGCTGCGCGCCTACATGTACGAGTTCATTGAATTGCTCGCGCCGCACCTGCCGCGCAAGCTCGTGCGCGAGGCCGAGAAAGCCGACACGCAGGAGGACGTCGAGCCGCATCTTAGGCGCGCTCCCCCTGCCGCTGCGCGAGTAAGCGCGGCGCAATGCCGCCCGCGCCTCGGGTGCGCTAGCGGTGTCGGAGCGCCGCGGCGAGACCGCGATCGTTGCTGGACTGATAGGCGGCCGAAAAGGTGCCGCAGCGCCGCCACGGCCCCCTCGAACTCGTCTTCCGGCAGCTCGAAGCTATTGAAGCCGCAACGCGCCAGCAAGAACACCTGGTCGCGGCGGACAGCGCCGCGCGCGCGCAGCTCGCCCGTGAAACCCCAGCGCTCGCGCAGCAGCCTCCCCTGCGTGTAACCGCGCCCTTCGCTCGCCGTCGGGAACTCCGCCGCCACGAGCGCCAGGCGCGCGAGATCAGGCACCAGGTCTTGTTCGTCGTCGGCCGGTGCGAGAATGACGCCGAGCGGTCCCGATCGCGCGAGCCAGCGCTCGCGTCCTTCGCGAAATTCCGACAGACGCGAGCAGCAACGCGCCGTCGTCGGCGACCGCGCCGTCGGCCGCCGTGCGCCACTCGTCGACGACGATCGCGCCGTCACGCAGCAGCCGGCGCGGCATACACCCTTTCCTTGAACGGCTTCACGCCGAGACGGCGCACCGTGTCGAGGAAGCGCTCGTCCGGATGGCGCTCCCGTACATAGACCTCGAGCAGCCGCGCGAGCGTCTCCGCCACGTCGCGCTTGGCGACCGAAGGGCCGATCACGCTGCCCGAGCGAGGCATCGCTCCCGGCCGCGCCGCCGATGGTGATCTGGTACCACTCCTCGCCGCCCTTGTCGACGCCGAGAATGCCGATGTCGCCCACGTGGTGATGGCCGCAGGCGTTCATGCAGCCCGACATCTTCAGATCGATCTCGCCCAAGTCGTACAAGTAGTCGTAGTCGTCGAAGCGCTCGTTGATGAGCTTCGCCACCTCGATGGAGCCGGCGTTGGCGAGGCTGCAGAAATCGAGGCCCGGGCAGCAGATCATGTCGGTCAGCGTGCCGATGTTGGGCGTCGCGAGTCCCGCCCCTGCGAGGACGCGCCACAGCTCGAGCGCCTTGTCCTGCTCGACGTCGCCGAGCACCAGATTCTGCGCATGCGTGACGCGCACCTCGCCGAAGCTGTAGCGATCGGCGAGATCCGCGATGAGTTCCATCTGCGCATCGGTCGCATCGCCGGGCGCCACGTCGGGCTTCTTCAGCGATATGAACACGATGCGATAGCCGGGCATCTTGTGCGTCGTGCGTGTTGTAGCGGTACCAGGCGCGAAATGCCGCCTCCTGGCCCGCGCTCGGGATCGGTGTCCTCGAGCGCCCGATAGGCGGGCGGGTTGAAGAAAGCGCGCACTCGCTCGACCTCCTCGAGCGGCGTGCGTGCGCCGTGCTCCTTGAACGCCTCCCACTCCGCCTCCACGCGGCGGCGAAACTCCTCGATGCCGAGCGACTTCACCAGGATCTTGATGCGCGCCTTGTGGATGTTGTCGCGCCGGCCTTCGCGGTTATAGACGCGCAGGATCGCCTCGAGATAGGACAGCAGATGCTCGCGCGGCAGGAAATCGCGCACCACCTGGCCGATGATCGGCGTGCGGCCGAGGCCGCCGCCGGCGAGGATCTCGAAGCCCGGCTCGCCGTTCGGCCCGCGCACGATGTGCACGCCGATGTCGTGCAGCTGCGAGGCGGCGCGATCGCGCGGCGACGCCGGTGACCGCGATCTTGAACTTGCGCGGCAGGTAGGTGAACTCGGGATGAAAGGTCGACCATTGCCGGATGATCTCGCACCAGGGCCGCGGATCCTCGAGCTCGTCCGGTGCGCGACGCCGGCAAGGGGATCCGAGGTGATGTTGCGGATGCAGTTGCCGCTCGTCTGGATGGCGTGCATCTCCACGGTCGCGAGCTCGGCGAGAATGTCCGGCACGTCCTCGAGCGCGGCCAGTTGTACTGGATGTTCTGGCGCGTGGTGAAATGACCGTAGCCGCGGTCGTAGCGGCGCGCGATCGATGCGAGCGTGCGCAGCTGCGTCGAGGACAGCAGCCCGTACGGAATCGCGACCCGCAGCATGGGCGCGTGGCGCTGGATATAGAGCCCATTGCGCAGCCGCAGATGACGGAACTCGTCCTCGGACAGCTCGCCGGCGAGAAAACGCCGGGTCTGGTCGCGAAACTGCGCGACACGCTCGTCGACCAGCGTCTTGTCGATGACATCGTAGCGGTACATCACACTACTTTAATGCTCCTGCCGCGCGGCCGGGGTAATAACCGCCAGGGTATGAACTCATATCCCGTTTCCTTGATGCAGTTCGCGACGCAGCGGCCCTTTCGGAGCCGGTCACGCAAAAGCGTGAATCGCTCGGCAGAGCAAAAGCGCGGTTGCGGGCAGCATCCTACCGGTTACATAAGGTTCGAACAGTGTCAAAAAGACCTCCGGTAGCAAAGGATCTGGTGGAAGTGGTGGTCGCGCCCGACACTTACCACGTCTCCCCCGAACCCATGCTGCTCGTCGCCGAATTGCACGGAGCGCTCGGACTCTGCCTGCACGACGAGGGCCGCGGGGTGGGCGGACTTCTGCACCTGAAGTTCATGGGCGGGACGGGCCGTCCGAGCGATGTGACCGACAACACCTTGAGCTCCGTGCTCGCGGTGCTCGATCGATTCAAGCGCGGTGTGCTCGGCAATGCGCTTCGAAGCGCGACGACATCCAGGCCCGCATCCTCGCGCATGCCCTGCCGCCCACGGCGCGTCGAGCCGACCGCCTCGCTGGTCGATCTCATCCAGGCCGATCTCGCCGACTCGCAAGATCTACTGCGGATCGCAGACCATACGCAGAACCGAGCCGCTGCGGGTCTGCTTTCAGCCCTTCGAGGGCCGCGTCTGGGTCTGCGGTCCCAGCAGCTTGGGCGCCCCCGGCGCGAGCCGATCCGCGGTCTGACCTGCCCGCGCCCGCGCGCTTCGTTGTAAGCTCTCGCGAATTTCACCAGAGGTACGGCATGCGGATTGCCATGCTAGCGGGGGCGTGCATTCTGGCGGCGTGCGCGATGCGACGGGCTTGCCCCCGCGCCGCCGTCAGGCGTCGACTTGAGCGGGCATTGGACGCTCGATGAGGCGGACAGCGACGATGCGCAGCGGCTCCTGCAGAGTCAGCTGAAGGCCGCGACGCAGAACGCGAGCGGCAGCGGTCAGACCTCGGGCCGGCGTGCAGCGGTGGGCCCGACGGCCGCCATGGGGCCGGTCATGCCGCCCTTGTTGGTGCTCGATGACGGCCTACGCTGGCCCGGCAAAGACGTATCCATCAAGCAGTCGGGAACCGTGATCACGTTCGCGAGCGGCGGGAGCGTCCGCGATTGCCAGCTGAAGCCGGCCAAGGCACCGGCGCACTCGGCGCCAACCCGCGGGCGCGGCGATGCGCCGCCTCCGCGCTGCGGCTGGGACCAGGGGACCCTGGTGGTGCAATCGGGGGAGCCGGAGGAGGATCACCCGCCCTACGAGCAGCGCTTCAGCCTCTCGCCGGATGGTCGGCGACTGGTGGAAGTCGTCCTCTTCAAAGGAGGCCGCTCCGACGGCTTTTCCGCGACGCGCGTATGGAATCGCGCAACGCCCACCCCGCCCGTGTCCTCGTCGACCTCAGGGCAATAAAAAAGCCGGGCCTAAGCCCGGCTTTTAAATCCCCATGCCTCTCGCGGCGCTTATTGTTCGCGCGCTGGCGATGTTCGGTCTGTTTTACTTCCCCAATCCTATTGCGTTCCTGCAACACTCTAGCTTCGCGCCGCTCGCGAAGCTAGTCTTCTTGTAAAGAAATGCAAAAAATAATTGTGACTGTAAAGCAACAATCGGCGGCTTAAGGGTGTCGGCGGAGCGCGGGGCGGCGAATCGACTGGCGGGTTGACGGCGCCGCGCTGAAGGTCGCGCCGCCGATCGAGTATGCTTGCATCTTGACATTGATTCGGAGATTTTTCGATTGGCCAAGCTATCCGAAGCTCATCGGTTCTGCCGCAGACCACGGTTCGGACGCGACGCGCCTACTTCGACTTCAAATTCGGGCAGCTCCACGTGCGCACCGCTTTCCCCGGCACCGGCGGGTTCGATGAGCAGGTCACCCTCATCTGCCTGCATTCGCGCGAGGGCTCGAGCCGCAGCTTCGAGCGGTTCCTGCCCGAAATTGCCGCGGCGCGCTCGGTGTATGCACCCGATCTGCCGGGATTCGGTGAGTCCGATCCTGCGCCGAGCGCCACGTTCGCGGACGGCGCGCGTGCCGTGGTCGACCTCGCCGGCGATTTGCGGCTGCGCCAGGTGGACGTGCTCGGCGTCGGATTCGGCGCCGCCGTTGCCCTCGAGCTCGCGGCGAGCCAGCCTGAGCTCGTTCGCCGTCTCGTGCTGATAGGCACTCCCCCGATGGACCGCGTGCCCGCCCGTCAAGCAGCCGAGCCTCGTGCATGCAGAGTCAAGACGGATGTGAGCGAGGGCCGCTGGAACCCGGCTGTGCTGTCCGCCGCGCGGATCGCGGAGTTGCCGGGCGCGGCAGCGGATCCTTTCGAGCGCGGAGCCGCAAGCGCTCGCCCAGCAAATCAGCGCCTTTCTCAACCACTAGACGAGACGGGGAATGAGCGCCCCTGAGAAAGCTGTGCGCCTCAACAAATACATCAGCGAGACCGGTGTCTGCTCGCGGCGCGAGGCGGACAAATGGATCGAGGCGGGCCGGGTCACGCTGAACGGCGCGCCCGCGACCCTCGGCCACAAGGTCGCTCCGGGCGACGAGGTGCGCATCGACGGCACGCTCATCGGCGCCAAGAAGAAGGCGATCTACATTGCGCTCAACAAGCCGGTCGGGATCACCTGCACCACCGAGGCGCACATCGAGGACAACATCGTCCATTTCGTGGGCCATAGCGAGCGGATCTTCCCGGTAGGCCGGCTCGACAAGGATTCGGAAGGCCTGATCCTGCTCACCAACGACGGCGACATCGTCAACGAGATCCTGCGATCCGAGAACGAGCACGAGAAGGAATATGTGGTGTCCGTGAACCGGCCGATCACCGATCTGTCGCTAAAGATGCTCGCCAGCGGCGTCAAGATCATGGGAGTGACCACCAAGCCCTGCAAGGTCGAGCGCGTCGATGCCGAGACCTTTCGCATGGTGCTGACCCAAGGACTCAACCGGCAAATACGCCGCATGTGCTCGGCGCTCGGCTATCGCGTGCGGCGATTGCAACGGGTGCGCATCATCAACATTCATGTCGGCGCACTGCGCGCCGGCGAGTGGCGGTATTTGAGCGATGCCGAGGTCGCGGGTCTGCTCGCGCCCTAGGCGGCGCGCAGCGTGGTCGCCGGAACTCCCTCCGACCAGCGCCGTCCCATCGTCATACGCCAGTCGGGATCCTGAGCGCGCGCGGCCAGCCAACGGAAGAAATCCTCGCCCTGACCCGTCCAATAGGCATGGCTGAACAGCACACCGTCGGTGCTCGATACGACGTTGAAGCGGCGGCGCAAGCCGAAGCTTGCCACGCCGCGGCTGCAGCGAATGCGCGGTGAGTTCTCCGCGAGCGCGAACTGTTCGGGTCCGACTTGCAGTCGCAGCCGGCCGCCGTGGCCGTAGATACAGATGTTGGGTTGTGAGGGACGGATCAACGCGATGCCGTGGACGAGGGCCGGTGGCAGGTCGCACGCCGTCCAGGTGCCCCCCAATACGTGCCACTGCAGTACCACTCGCTGACGGCGGAAATCGATGACCGACACGCTGCCGGTGTTGTCCGGGACCATTCCTGCAGCATGCCCCAATCGGGCGCTATTTTGAATCGCGATCCGGCAGAGCTGCGAACGCGCTCTCAACGACTCCGGCGCTGAGCAGCTGCGGCAGCACGACCGGCGCGGTCGAGCCGGGCTTGCCGTTATAAACGACGTACAGGGGCACTCCGGCACGGCCGAAGTGGGCAAGCGCCTCCGTGATCGCCGGTATCCCGATTGGTCCAATCGCCCTTCATCAGCGTGACGCCTTTCTGGCGGAAGACCTCGCGGACGGCCGGATCGGCGAACGCGTTGCGCTCATTCACCAGGCAGGTAAGACACCAGCTCGCCGTGAAGTTGACCAAAAGCGGCGCGCCGCTGGCCTCGAGCGCCTGCACGCGCGCGGCATCATAGGGCTGCCAGCTCTCGGCGCCGGAGGAGGCGGCCGCCGCGACCGACGTGGCTCCGGCCCCGGCTCCAGAAGGCGCAGCGTTGGCGACGCTCGCCAAGCGCACGGGCAACGCAATCGCGAGGAGGACCGCTGCGGCGGCGGTGAGGCTCGCGGTCAGTCTCCCGGCGGCCGTGCTGCCCTTGGATTTCTGATACGCCCAGGCGGCGAATGCAACGAGCAAAGCACCGGCGAGCGCTGCGCCGAGACCGAGCGAGGAGGTCTGCTGCGCGAGCACCCACAGCAACCACGCGGCCGAGGCATACATCGGGAACGCAAACATCTGCTTCATCGTGTCCATCCATGCCCCGGGCTTCGGCAGCGCCCGCCGCAGCCAGGGTGCGAAGGACAGAGCCAGATACGGCAGCGAGAGGCCCACGCCGAGCGCTGCGAAAATGCACAGCGCCATCACCGGTGATTGCGTCAGGGCGGCCCCGACAGCCGCCGCCATGAAAGGCGCGGTGCAGGGGGTCGCCACGAGCGTGGTCAACACGCCCGTGAAGAACGATGCGCGCAGGCCGTCGCCGTGAGTGAGCGTGTCGCCGACTCCCGAGAGACCGCCGCCCACTTCGAACACGCCTGACAGGTTAAGTCCCACGGCGAGCAGCAGGTAAACCATGAAGGTGACGAACAGGGGCGATTGCAGCTGGAAGCCCCAGCCGATCTGTTCGCCGCCCGCCCGCAAACCGAGGAGCACGCCCGCCAAGGTGAGCATCGAGGCGATGACGCCCGCGGCGAACATCAGGCCCTTGGCCCGCACGGCCGCCGGATGCGTCTTGGCTTGCGCGACCAGGCTGATCGCCTTGATGGACAGCACCGGAAACACGCACGGCATCAGATTCAGGATCAGCCCGCCCAAGACCGCGAGCAGCATGAGTGTTAACAGTCCCGGGGTCCGGCTCGGCGCCACGGCAGGACGCAGGCGCGAAGCGGGGAGCCGCGGCCGATGCGGGCGCAGGCGCGCCGCTGAAGACCGCCGCGATCTCGATCGGCACCTCGATGGCCTCCGTGCCCTTCTGTCCGGCGGCGCCCGCATCCTCGGTGGCAATCAGAATGCCGCGGATGTTGCCGGAGCGCGGCGGTTGATAGCCGAGCTTGACGGCAAGTCGATGGCGCCGTCGCGCCGGCTCAGCGTTTGTGGCGCCGCGTACTCGATCACGCCGTCGTCGAACGGATAGAACGCGAGCGACTTGATGCGCGTCAGCGTCTCGCCCCATTCCTTGCCGAGCGTGATCACGAGTTGCCCGTCAACGATCTTGGCGCTGCTTACCGCCGGCGCGGCCCCCGGCAACTCGGCGCGCGCCGCGTCGAACAGCGCCGCCACCGCCGGATCTTTGGGTCCGCCCGCCTGGGTCACGGGGAGCTTCAAGGCAAGATCTGCACTTTCCGGAATGCACACATCCGCGCACACGAGCCAGCTTGCCTTCGCCTTGAGGTCGAGGGGCGTCGCCGATTTCAGGTCGGGGGACGCAGTGATCTTCACCAGATGCAACGCGTGCTTCGCATAGCCGTAATTGACCAGCGGCGCGACCACGAAACGGTGCGGCGTGGTCCACTCGATGTCGCCCGCGGTGAGGCCCGGCGGCAAATTCCAGGCGATTTGCGTCGCCTGTCCGGAATCGCCCGGATTGCGCCAGTAGGTGTGCCAACCGTCGCGGATGTCGAGCTCGAGCGCGACCCAGATCGACTGGCCGGGGGCGATCGAATCCTGCTCGCTCTTCAGCTGCGCCTTCACATTGTCGGTCGCGACCGTGCCGCCGGTCAGCGGGTAGGCGGCCGGCGCGAACAAGGCGAGGCCCAAGAGCCACCACTTCAAGTTACGCATACGTGTATGTTATCCAATTCGCCTGCGGCGAAGGCCGGTGGGAACGGGCTTCGTCTGTGCAGCGCCTCACAGTTTGCGTCGAACGTGCCCTTTGAGGGGCACTTGAGCTAATGTTACGAGCCTTTAGACCCATGCAAGACAACTACCTCGAGCGAATCCTCAAGGCCAAGGTGTACGACGTCGCCGTCGAGACCCCGCTCGAACCGGCGCCGCGACTGTCGGGTCGTCTCGACAATCGTGTGCTGTTCAAGCGTGAAGACCTTCAGCCGGTGTTTTCGTTCAAAATTCGCGGCGCCTACAACAAGATCGCGCAGCTCTCGGCCACGGCAGCGCAGCGCGGCGTGATTTGCGCCTCGGCCGGCAATCACGCGCAGGGCGTGGCGCTCGCCGCGCGCACGCGCGGCATCCGCGCGGTCGTGGTGATGCCGGTCACCACGCCGGACATCAAGGTGCAGGCCGTCGCCGACCTGGGCGCCGAGATCGTGCTGCACGGTGATGACTACGACGCCGCGAACGATCACGCGATCGGCGTCGCACGCGATCGCAATCTGGTGTTCGTGCACCCGTTCGACGATCCCGACGTCATCGCCGGCCAGGGCACGATCGCCATGGAGATCCTGCGCCAATGGCACGGCGACGGCATCGAGGCGATCTTCGTCCCCATCGGCGGCGGCGGCTTGATCGCCGGCATCGCCGCCTACGTGAAGTCGCTCTATCCGCGCATCAAGATCATCGGCGTCGAGCCCGAGGATGCCGCCGAGCATGTTCGAGTCGCTGCGCGCCGGCAAGCGCGTCACGCTGCCGCGGGTGGGCATCTTTGCCGATGGCGTCGCGGTGCGCCGCGTCGGCGAGGAAACCTTTCGACTCGCCAAACAGTACGTCGATGAGATTCTGCTCGTCACCACCGACCAGATCTGCGCCGCCATCCAGGACATCTTCGAGGACACGCGCTCGATCGCGGAGCCGGCGGGGGCGCTTGCGGTCGCGGGAATCAAAAAGTACGTGGCGCGCGAGGCGTGCGCGGCCCGCACCCTGATCGCGATCAACGGCGGGGCGAACATGAACTTCGACCGGCTGCGGTACGTCGCGGAGCGAGCGGACGTGGGCGCGCAGCGCGAGGCGCTCTTGGCGGTGGAGATTCCCGAGGTGCCCGGCTCGTTTCTGCGGCTCTGCGAATTGCTCGGCAATCGCAGCGTCACCGAATTCAACTACCGCTACAGCGATGCGAAGACGGCGCAGCTGTTCGTCGGCCTGTCCATCGCCCCGGGACTCGCGATGCGCAGCGCGCTCATCCAGAGTCTGCGCGACGCGGGTTTCGCGGTTCGCGACATGACCGACGACGAAACGGCGAAGCTGCACGTGCGCTACATGGTGGGCGGTCACCCCGGCAACCTCGAGCACGAGCGTCTGTACCGGTTCGAGTTTCCCGAGCGCCCCGGCGCGCTGCTCAATTTCCTGCGCGCGATCGGAACGCAGTGGAACGTGAGCCTGTTCCACTATCGCAATCACGGCTCGGAGCAGGGCCGCGTGCTGGCCGGCATCCAGGTGCCTCCCGACACGGTCACGGACTTTCTGCTGCACATCAACGAGCTGCAGTACCCGTATACGGAGGAAACCGACAACCCGGCCTACCGTACGTTTCTCTGCCGGTGATGGTGGAGCCCAAGCCGAGCACGCAGAGCGTCTACCGCGTGCTGCGCGAGGCGCGGCACGAGACGGTGCGCATCCGCGGTCTCGAGATGCACCTGCGCAGCTGGGGTCCGCCGCCGAGTCAAGATGAACCGCGCTGGCTGCTGCTGCACGGCTATCAGGACACGGGCGACACGTTCCAGTTCCTGGTGGACGCCTTCGAGCGCGACTGGCCGCTGACGGCGCTCGATTGGCGCGGTTTCGGCCGTAGCGGCTGGTCGCAGGACGGCTACTGGTTCCACGACTATCTCGCGGATTTCGACGCGCTCCTCGATCTTCTGAGCGGCACAGAGCCGGTGCGTCTCATCGGCCACAGCATGGGCGGCAACATCGCGAGCCTGTATGCCGGGGTGCGTCCAAAGCGGGTGCGCTCGCTGGTCAATCTCGAGGGTTTCGGGATGCCGCGCAGCTCGCCGGAGCGAGCGCCCGTCCAGCTCGCCAAGTGGCTGGATGAGGTCAAGTCGATACCGCCGCTCAAGGACTACGAATCATTCGAGCAGCTCACCTCCATCATTCGCTACCGCTATCCTCGCTTCGGCGAGGCCCGGGCGCGATTCGTGGCGCACGCGTGGGGCCGGCTCGAGGCGGATGGACGGGTGCATCTGCTCGGCGATTCGCGGCATCGCTGGGTCAATCCCACGCTCTACCAGCGTGACGACGCCGCGGCCTGCTGGCGCCTCATCACCGCGCCCGTGCTCATGATGGTCGGGGAGCATTCGGATTATCTGCCGCGCCTAGGAGCCGATGGCGCCGAGGGCACGATGCGCTCCATCATCCCGAACGTCGAGATTGCGCACGTTTCCGGCGCCGGCCATATGCTGCACATCGAGCAACCCGAGGCGATCGCTCCGATCATCGAGCGGTTCTCGAGCAGCCACTGACTTCGAACACGCACGGAAGGAAGCGCATGATCACCCGGCGAATTTATCCCACCCGTTACGGACAGCTGCACGTGCGCAGCCACGAGGGCAAGGGCGTGCCGCTCCTGCTGCTGCACCCCTCGCCGCGGTCCGGGCAGATGTGGGAGACGCTGCAGGAGCGCCTGACCCGACCCACCCTGGCGCCCGACCGGCTGGGGTACGGTTTCTCGGATGCACCGCCCTGGGCGCTGTCGCTCGAACAATACGCGCAGTGCACCGCGGACGCCCTCGAGGCGGCGGGCGTCCAGGGCGCGTTCGATGTGCTCGGGGTTCACGTGGGTTCGCTCGAGGCGATCGAGATCGCACACGCGCATGCGCACCGGGTGCGGCGCGTGCTCGCCGTCGGCATGCCGCTGTTCACGGCCGAGGAGCAGCAGCGCCAAATGGAGAAGTACAGTGAGCAGCCTTTGCGGCCGGCCGTCGAAGGCGGACACGTACTCGGCGCGTGGCGCGGATCGTTCGCGTTTCGCCAGCCGCCCTATGATCTTGCCGATGCCCACCGGCGCTTCGTCGAGCACTTGCTCGCGGCCAATCCGGGCGCCGCGCTCAAGGCCGCCGGCAGCTATCCGATCGACAAGCGGCTGAAGGCGCTGCGGGCATCGCTCACCGTCTTGGCTCCCCACGACGATACTTTCGAGCAGACGGCGCGCGTCAAGCTCTTGTTGAAGCCGGATGCGGTCTATGTCGACCTGCCGGACCTGGCTCAGGACCCGTTCTTCACGGCTCCGGAGCGCATGGTCGATCTCGTCAATAAATATCTGCCGGCGTGAGGAGCGACACGCTCGCGCGCTACAATGGCGTCCGACCAAACCCTTCGAGCTGCGTATGGACCGACCGCCCCTGCCGCCCTTCGACGTCGACACTGCCGCGCAGAAAGTGCGTCTGGCCGAGGACGCCTGGAACAGCCGCGACCCGGCACGGGTATCTCTCGCTTACACGACGGACAGCCGGTGGCGAAACCGCGCGGAATTCATCGAAGGCCGCGAGGCGATCCAGGCATTCCTGACCCGCAAGTGGGCGCGCGAGCTCGAGTATCGCCTCATCAAGGAGCTGTGGGCGTTCCGCGATAATCGCATCGCCGTGCGATTTGCCTACGAATGGCACGACGCCGGCGGCCAGTGGTTTCGCAGCTACGGAAACGAGAACTGGGAATTCGACGAGCACGGTCTGATGCGGCTGCGCATCGCGAGCATCAATGACCTGGCGCTGGCGGAATCGGACCGCAAGTACCGCTGGCCGCCCGGCCGCCGTCCCGACGATCACCCGTCTTTGAGCGCCCTCGGCTTGTGAGTCGGCGCGGGGCTCCCAGCCGTTGACCGCCGCTCCCGTTACCCGGGGATTCGCCGTTTTCCGGGAACGCGATTTCACTCTCTATCTGACCGCACGTTTCTTCGCGCAAGTCGCCGTGCAGATGATGGTGATCGCCGTCGGCTGGCAGGTCTATCACCTCACCGGCCGGGTGATCGACCTCGGGCTCATCGGGCTCTCGCAGTTCTTGCCGTTCCTGTGTCTCGCCTTGTTCGCCGGACACGCCGCCGACGTCTACGAGCGACGCGCGATCATCAGGCTCTGCCTGACGGCGTTCCTGGTCTGCGCGCTGCTGCTGTTTTGTTTCGCGCACCTGTCGGTCGCGCGCGTGTGGCCCATTTTCGGTGTGCTGGCCATCCTGGGTGTGGCGCGCGCGTTCCTGTCGCCGGCGGCACAGTCTTTCGTGCCGAACATCGTGCCCCTGCCGGTGCTTGGAAATGCGATCGCCATCAACTCCTCGGCCAATCAAGTCGCCACCATCGCAGGCCCCAGCATCGGCGGCCTCATCTATGCGCTCGGGCAGTCCTCGCACGCGGCCAACATCGGAGCGCAATGGGTGTTCGGCACGGCCGCGGCCTTGCTCGCCGTCGGCGTCGGACTTTTGTCGTTGCTGAAGAACCGCAAGATCACCCGGGGGGCCCCCGCGGCCAGCTGGGACCAACTGCTCGAGGGACTGCGTTTTATCTGGCGCCGCAAGACGGTGCTCGGGGCCATTTCGCTCGATCTCTTCGCGGTCCTGTTCGGCGGCGCCACGGCGCTGCTGCCGGCCTTTACCAAGGACGTCCTGCACGCAGGACCTGAGGTTTTCGGCTGTCTGCGCGCCGCGCCGGGGGTCGGGGCCGTGGTGATGGCCCTGTGGCTGACCTTTCGCCCCGTGCGGCGCCGCGTCGGCCTCTTTATGTTCGGCGGAGTGGCCCTATTTGGGGTATGTACCATCGTTTTCGGGCTGACGGACCGGTTCTGGGTGGCCCTGGGGGCTCTGGTGCTGTTGGGCGTTGGCGATATGGCGAGTGTCTATACCCGCGGTCTTTTGGTGCAGCTCGAGACCCCGGATGCGATCCGCGGGCGGGTGAGTGCCGTGAATTCGGTATTCATCGGGGCCTCCAACGAGCTGGGCGAATTCGAGTCCGGATTCACCGCCGCCTGGTTCGGACTGGTCCCTGCGATCGTGCTGGGCGGAGGAGTAACATTGCTGGTGGCGGCGCTCTGGGCGGGAGTGTTTTTCCCGGTTTTGCGGCGCCTGCACAGCTTCGAGCAACTGAAGGAACATCGGGCGGATGAGTAACACTCAAGATTCTGGCGATCAGGGCGGCCATGATCATGACCACGATCATGACCACCCGCATGATCATGAGGGCCCGCACGATCATCACGACCATGGCAGCCCCGACGATGACCATGATCATGGTCATGATCAGGGCGGCCATTCGCATTCTCACGGCCACGCTCATGCCATCGGCTCCGAGGGAGTCACCACCCGCATGGGGATCGCCATCGGACTCAATCTTTGCTTCGTGGTGATCGAGGCGTCGTTCGGCTTTCTGTCGAATTCGGTGGCGCTCATCGCCGATGCCGGACACAACCTGGGCGATGTCCTCGGACTCGCATGCGCCTGTGCCGCCGTGTTTCTTTCGCGCCGCCCACCGGGCGGCCGGTTCACCTACGGGCTGGGTCGCTCGTCCGTGCTCGCGGCTCTTACGAATGCCGTGCTGTTGCTGCTGGCCTGCGGAGCCATCGCCTGGGAGGCGTTCGGGCGCATCGCGGCGCCGCCGCCCGTCGCGGGCGGCACGGTCGCTGCCGTCGCTGCCGTCGGCATTGTGCTGAACGGCGTCAGCGCCTGGTTGCTGCATGCCGGCAGTCACGGCGATTTGAACCGCCGCAGCGCCTTCCTGCATATGCTGGGCGACGCCGCGGTGTCGGCCGGAGTGTTGATCTCGGGCGCGCTGATCCTGGTCACCGGCTGGAGCTGGCTCGACCCGGCGGTGAGCTTGCTGATCGTGGCGGTGATCCTGGTGAGCACCTGGGGACTCTTGCGCGACTCGCTGCACCTCTCGTTGGACGGCGTCCCCGCAAGCGTCAACTCGAGCGCGGTGTTCACCTATCTTGCGGATCAGCGCGGCGTGACGGACGTTCACGATCTGCACATCTGGGCCTTGTCGACCACGACCGTCGCGCTCACCGCGCATCTGGTGGTGCCTGACGGGAGCTCCGATGAGTCTCTCTTGGGCTCCCTGACACCCGCGCTCAAGAAGAGATTCCGCATCGATCACGCGACTCTTCAGATCGAGCGCGGTCGCTGCGACCAGGGGTGCTAGCCGCGCGGCCGTACGCGCCGCGTCGGTTGCGCGGCGTGCGGATCGTCCGGCCAATAGTGCTTCGGATAACGGCCTTTTAAATCCTTTCTTACTTCGTGATAGCCGCGCTCCCAGAAGCTCACCAGATCGCGCGTAATCTGCACCGGACGCCCCGCCGGCGAGAGCAGCTTCAGCAACAGCGGCAGCCGTCCCGCGGCGACGGCCGGCGTTTCGCGCAGCCCGAACATCTCCTGGAGGCGAACCGAGACGCGTCGGAACCTCACCGTCGACATAGTCGATGGGGAGGCTCGAGCCGCTCGGCGCCATGAAGTGAGTAGGCGCCTCGCGCTCGAGCACGCTGCCCTGGGCGTAGGAGAGCCGCGAGCGCAACGCGTTGGTTCAAGTCGAAACGCGCGAAGTGCTCGCGCCGCACGAGGCCCGTCATCCACGGCGGCGCCCAGTCCTCGAGCGTCGCTGAGAGGGCAGCGTCGCTCACGTCCGGCCAGGGCTCCGCCGCAGGCACCGCGAATTTGCCCATCAACAGCACGCGCGCCTGCCATTGCCGAAGCGACGGCGTCCACGGCAGGGCGTCGAGCCCCAGGCGCCGGAGCCCGACGAGCGCGGCCTGGGCGATCGCCTCGGGGTCGGCATCTCGCAGATCTTCCGAGCGCAGGACCAGCGCGCCGAGCCGGCGCTGCTTGCGGGCTCGCACCACCTCCTCGCGCTCGTCCCAGACGATCTCGCTGCGCTCTTCGATCTGCTCCTTGAAGAGTCGCTCGATATCTTCGCGCTCGAGCGGGGCGGCGAAGAAAATGCGCGCGTCGCGATCCGCGCCGTCGAGTTCGGCCGCCACGATGAACTCGGATTTCGCGAGCGCCTGCGGCTCCGCGAAGCGGGCTCCGCGTCCGTTCGCCAGCAGGTAGCGGCCAGAGCCATCCCGCGCATGACCGACCCGATCCGGGTAAGCGAGCGCGGTGAGCACGCCGACGAACGCGTCCGGATCCGCGATTTCCTCCCGGCCGCCGAGCTCGCGCTGCCAGTCGGCCGCCGCCCGCTGCGCCTGCCGCAAGGCGCGCGCGTCGACGGTGAGGCCGCCGGGCAATGCGTCGCGTACGCCGCGCAGGGCGCCGACGCGCAAGCGCAGGTCGGCATCGCGCGAGCCCGGCGCCGAACGCAGGATGTCGCGCTCACCGAGCACGGCGGCGATTTCGCTCGCGAGCCGCGGTGCCCGCATGGCGCGGCCCTTGACCAGCATGTGCGCGAGGCGCGGATGAGCGCCCATGGCGGCGAGCGAACGGCCGTGCGGCGTGATACGCCCGGCCGCGTCGATCGCCCCGAGCAGCCGCAGCAGGTCCCGCGCTTGCGCGAGCGGCGCGGGCGGCGGCGGATCGAGCCAGCGCAACCGCGCGGGGTCGAGAGCGCCCCAGCAGGCGAGCTCGAGGGCGAGCGGCGCTAAGTCCGCGTGCAGGATCTCGGGCGGAGTCTGCGCGAGCGAGTGTCGCCTGCACGCCCTCGGACCACAGGCGATAGCAGGCGCCTGTGCTCAGCCGCCCCGCGCGTCCGCGGCGCTGATCGGCCGCGGCCTGCGACAACTTCTCCGTCTCCAGGCGGCTCATTCCCGTCGCGGGATCGAACTTTGCGTAGCGACGCAGACCCGAGTCGACGACCACGCGCACGCCTTCGATCGTGAGACTCGTCTCCGCGATGCTGGTGGCGAGGACGATTTTGCGCCGGCCCGGGGGACTCGCACGGATCGCCGCGTCCTGGGCCGTCGGGTCGAGTTCGCCGTAGAGGGGCTGCACGTCCACCGAAGGGTCCAGCGAAACCTCCCGCAGGTTGCGCTGTACTCGGCCGATTTCCGCGGCACCCGGCAAAAAGCACAGGATGTCTCCCGGCTCGTCGGCGAGCGCGCGCCGCAACACCTGCGCCGTCTGCAGCTCGAGCGAGAGCTCGGCCCGTCGCGGGACGTAGTGCGTCGTCACCTCGTAGCTTCGCGCATGCGCCTCGATAATGGGCGCATCGTCGAGGAGGCGCGCGAGCGGGCGTGTCTCGAGCGTCGCCGACATCACCAGCACGCGTAGATCCTCGCGCAGCGTTTCCTGGCTCTCGAGACAGAGCGCGAGGCCCAAATCGGCATTCAGGCTGCGCTCGTGAAATTCGTCGAAAACCACGCAGCCGATGTGCTCGAGCGCCGGGTCGGACTGCAGCATGCGGGTCAGGATTCCCTCGGTCACGACTTCGATCCGGGTGGCGCGACTCACGCGCGTCTCGAGCCGGGTGCGAATACCGACGGTTTGGCCCACCGTTTCGCCGATGAGATGCGCCATTCGCTCTGCCACCGCGCGCGCCGCAATGCGGCGCGGCTCGAGCATCAGCAAGGTGCGCTCGCCGAGCCAGCCGCTTCCGAGGAGCGCGAGCGGGACGATGGTGCTCTTGCCCGCGCCCGGTGGCGCCTGCAGGAGGACCTTGCGGTGTGCCGCCAGCGCTGCCGCGAGCGCCGGGAGCGCCTCGCCGATCGGCAGTGCCGGAAGGTTGGGCCGAATCATGGCCGCTAAGATACCAGCCGCGAATGGGCTCCCCGGCGCGCGCCCGCGCCTCGTGATAAAATCGCGACCGTCGGGCCTGTAGCTCAGTTGGTTAGAGCAGGGGACTCATCAGTAAATGGTGCCTTCACATCGCAAGGTGTGAAGTGGACGGGATGAATTCAGGGAAACCTTAACGGAGCAATGCCGATGGCAACCCTGAGCCAAGCCGGCGGTACACCGCCGGAAGGTGCAGAGACTACCTGAGCGCTTCAGTTGCGCTTAATGACAGGCACGAGCGTCCCGCACCCCACGAGGGTGAAGAGATAGTCCGCTCCCACCGGAAACGGCGGGGTAGAGTGAATCCCTTGGTCCTCGGTTCGAGTCCGAGCGGGCCCACTAATTCGCGATGTTCGGGGACGGTCGGTAACGATCGGGGAGGGACGGCATTCGGGTCAAAACACCGGAAAAACAGGTGTATCGGACTCGAATTGGCCTACAAACGATGGTCGCTAACGATCGCCGAGGATCGGGGGCAGCCGGACATTTTCGGGGTAACTTTGGGGGTAACTTTAGGTGTCCTGTTGGAGTTACCCCCGTAATGCGCCGTTTGATCAGTAAAATCAGCGCGAAAACCGCATGTAATCCTCTCTAATTCGTCTTCCCGGATCTCAATTCGATTTCGTACTCTGCGTTACCGAATTAATAGCCGTCGTCGGATTATCGAATTTGTTACCGTCATCGGGACATGCTAACTCGCTCTGACCCAAATACTGTTGTGAATACGCTCAACCAATTACTGACAGTCGGCAATGAACGGATCATTTTCAGCTGCGTCGCAGGAAGTCGCGCCTACGGTACTCAAGTTCCAGGAAGTGATGAGGACATACGCGGGATTTACATGGTGCCATCGGCCGCCTATTTGCCCATTGAGCAAGAACCGGTCCAGCTTTCAGATGACCGCAACAACACGGTCTACTACAGCCTGCGCCGATGCATTGAACTGCTAGCCGAAGCGAATCCAAATGTTCTAGAACTGCTATTTTCGCCCGAGGACTGCGTTCAAATTGTCTCGAAAGAGATGGAACAACTTATTCTCGCCCGAAGCATTTTTGTAACACGTCAGTGCGGCGACACGCATATCGGATATGCAATGTCGCAAATAAAGAAAGCGCGCGGCCAGAACAAATGGATCAACAATCCAAAGCCAAAGGCGGCGCCCCGAAAAGAAGACTTCTGTTATGTGATCCCGAAAGCACGTCTTGCGCTATCGGACGCGCCGCCGTGCCGCCCGGTGCCATTGAATCAAATTGGCTGGGAATTAACGCAGTATCACGCAGCACGACTGGAGCATGTTCCGGATACCTACCGGCTTTATTACTACGGCAGCAACGCTCGCGGTACGTTTCGAGGGGATGTACTGGTATGCGAGTCGATTCCAGAGCCGGACGAGGCTAGTCGTTTTGCCGGCCTTTTGATCTTCAACGAGCAAGCCTGGAAGCAGTCTTTCACGGAACACCAAAACTATTGGGGCTGGAGAAAGAACCGCAACGATGCGCGTTGGGAGCAGCAAGAGGCAGGGCAGCTGGATTATGACGCGAAAAATATGATGCACACCGTGAGATTGCTAATGAGTGGCCGGTCTATCCTCGAACGCGGCGAACCAATGGTCAGATTCGAGGGAAAGGATCTTAGTCTTCTTCTTGACATCCGCGGGGGCAAGCTTGGATTTGAACAGATTATGAACGTCGCCAATGATTTGCTGGCCGAATGTGATCGCCTGAAGAACATAGCCCCACTTCCGAATGAATGCGATCGAGTCGCCGCAGACAAGCTGTTAGTCGAGATCACTCATGCGTGGGAGAACAGGTTCGCATGAGAGACGAGATTCTGGCTGCTCTGCGCTCAATCGAAGCTGAGGCGCAGGTGCGAGTTCTCTTGGCGGTAGAGTCGGGGAGCCGTGCCTGGGGTTTTGCATCGCCAGATAGTGACTATGATGTGCGGTTCGTCTATGTGCATGAGCCCGCGTGGTATCTAACTGTATTCGAGTCTCGGGACGTGATCGAGAAGATGCTGCCGGGCGAGCTGGATGTCTCGGGCTGGGACTTGCGCAAAAGCCTTCGACTCTTCTCCAAGTGCAATCTTGCTCTAAATGAGTGGCTTGGCTCCCCCGTGGTCTATTGTGAAAAGTCGGAATTCCGGTCCGAACTACGCGCGTTAATTCCGATGTTTTTCAATCCGACGCGCGCCACGCACCACTACAGAAGCATGGCGAAACAGGCTCTATCTAACCTAACTTCCGAAAACCAGATCTCGATCAAGAAGCTTCTATACGCGGCCAGAGCACTTCTGGCATGCCGGTGGATCCGACAATACAGATCCCAGCTGTCAAGCGACATCCGGATTTAACCCCCTCGCGACATGAGGAATTGACCCCCTCCATGGTTTAGTTCGTCGCCTTGCTGGGTTCTTGATTTGACTTGATTAGTCCAGAGCGTCGTTTCTCTCTGAGTCGATAACTTTCTCCTCGGATCGTGATCACGTGACTGTGGTGCAGTAGTCGATCCAAGATGGCAGTGGCCGCGACCGGATCGCCGAAGACCTCGCCCCATTCGCTCACGGTGCGATTGCTGGTGATGAGGATGCTGCCTTTCTCGTAACGACGTGAGACGAGCTGAAAGACCAGGTGAGCGGCATTGGCTTCGAAGGGCAAGTAGCCGAGTTCGTCGATAATGAGCAACTTGGGCTTGGAGAAATGAAGGAGCCGCTCTTCCAAGCGCCCCTCTTGGTGAGCCCTCGCGAGGGCCGCGACCATGGCGGTGGCCGAGGTGAACAGAGCCGAGTAGCCGCGCTGGATCGCTTCGCGCCCGAGTGCGATGGCCAGATGACTTTTACCGACGCCCGGTGGTCCGAGAAGCAGCAAGCTATCGCCGTTACCGACCCAGCGGGCGGTGGCGAGATCGCGGATCTGCTTCGCGTCGATCGAAGGCTGTGCCTCGAAGTCAAATGCCTCGAGCGTGCGTTGCGATGGGAACTTCGCGATCGAGAGGCCCATCTGGATACGTCGTTCATCTTTGCGGGCGACTTCTGCGGCACAGAAGAACTCCAGAGACTCGCGCAGGCTCAGCTCTCGTCGCCCCGCCTCATCGAGCAGGGTATCGAGCCGATCGCGGATCGCCGTGAGCTTGAGGCGACCGAGCATGCGGTCAAGATCGATGGTATCGATACTCACCACGCACCCCCAACGATCGCCTCGTACTCCTTCAAGGGGCGTACAAGGCACTCTCTGCAGGGAACTCGGCGAGCTCGGTGCGCTGAGCTCTGGACATCAGGCCAAGGCCTGCCCAATGCTCGCGGTCTATGATGCGGCTGCGAGGCCGAGTGGCGCGCAGGTGTCGAGCGATGCGTTCGGCGCCGACATAGACGGCAACGTGTTCACCGTCCACTTCAGCGCGGACGGTCTCGCCAATCAGGCGCCATGGAACGCTGTAAAATGAGCTCTCAACCTCAACACAGGCATCGCTCTGGACGCGTCGGACGAGCAGCCGGCTCGGGTTGAAGGAGGGGCGATCAGCGAGCGGTGCGAGTGCAGCGCGCTCCTCACGGACGAATCGCTCCATCGGTACCTCGCCTGTCGTGCCGTGGATACGAAGATCGGCGATCTCGCGCTGCCAGCGACTCAAATGTGCGTGCAGTGCCTCCCACGACTCGAACTCGTGGCCGGCGAGCGCGTTGTGCTTGACGTAGCCGACGCCGCGCTCGTCCTTGCCCTTGGTACAGGCCCGGTAGGGGGCGCAGGCGCGCGGCGTGAAGTTCCAGTGCCGTGCAAAGGCGCGTAACCGCTCATTAAAGCGAACCTCACGCGTCATCGAGTCATGGAAATCGACGATCGCCCGGGCGTTGTCGAAGAGAACCTCGCGTGTCACGCCACCAAAGTGGTGAAAAGTTGCTTCCAGCCCCTCGAGCCACGCCGACTGGCGTTCATGATCGAAGGCCGCGACGTGCAGTCGACGCGAGTAGCCTAAGGTGGCGACAAACACATGCACGGCCTGGGCTTGTGCGCCGATGACGACCCGCCGTGTGCCGAAATCCACCTGCAGCTGTGCACCCGGTGCGGTCTCAAAGCGCACGGTGGCGCGCGCTGCGGCGTTCAACCGTCGTCGCAAGGGCCTCACCGCACGCTGCACAGTGCGCAGGCTCGTCGCGATCCCGTGCTCGCGCGCGAGCTCCTGGCGGACCACATCCGCGTTACCATGATGCCGCAGAAAAGATCGCTCGAGCTCGGCCTTCACCGCATCGAGCTTGAACGGCCGCTGCGGTTGCCGGTAGCGGATCGCTCCGCCGGCGCGCAAATACCGCCGTATCGTGTTGCGGGCGCACCCCAGCTCAGCAGCAATGCGCTTGGTTCCCCATCCGCGTGCGCGCATCTCGAGCATCCGCTCGATCTCCTCCGGCTTGACCATCACCTCGTCTCCCAGGATCTCGTGCCCGGATACAAGGTGGCCTAATCGTCGCTCGAACATGCTGACCTCCTTACATAATCTAAGGGGGTCAAATCCTCATGTCGCCAAAGGGGTCAAATTACGCCGTC
>CAVYCL010000013.1:0-52907 GCA_963766915.1 uncultured Gammaproteobacteria bacterium | reverse complement strand
TTGCGCAAATAAAGCATTTCCTTTGGCGCTCACGCCACAAAGGCCGGCGGGACGAAGGGGTGATTTCGATCAATATGCGGCGCGCTTGATCAGCGGCAAGGGGCAGAGCAACGCAGGCGGGTGCGTCGTCGATACCTTGAGGCCCGCCTGAGCGGGCAGTGCAGGAGGAGTTCGAGGCTACGGCGAGTAGCCGAGCATTCCCTTGATTTCGAGATATTCGTTGAAGCCGAACTCGCCCCATTCGCGGCCGTTGCCGCTCTTCTTGTAGCCGCCGAACGGCGCGTTGAAGTCGAATCCGTCGTTGATGGACACCCACCCCGCGCGGAGCTTGCGCGCCACGGCACGCGCCTTGTCGAGATCGGCAGCCGCGACATAGCCGGCAAGGCCGTACTCGGTGTCATTGGCGATCTCGACGGCTTGGTCGAGATTGTCGTAGCCCAAAATCGTGAGCACCGGGCCGAAGATCTCATCGCGGGCTATCGTCATGTCGTTGGTGACGTTGGCGAAGACCGTGGGCTTTACGTAGAAGCCCTTGTTGAGACCCTCGGGTCGGCCGGGGCCGCCCGCCACGAGCGTGGCACCTTCGTCGACGCCCTTTTTGATCAGCGTCTGGATCTTCTCGAACTGCGCCTTCGACACCACCGGGCCGATCCCAAAATCGCCGCTGGGATCGCCGACCGTCACCTTGGACGCAGCCTCTCGCGCGATGCGGATGGCTTCGTCCATCCGCGCCTTGGGGACGAGCATGCGCGAGGGGGCGCTACAGGTCTGACCGGAGTTCCCCATCATGGATGCCACACCGGTCGCGACGTGCTTGGCGAACTGCGCATCGTCGAAAATGATATTGGGGCTCTTGCCGCCGAGCTCCTGGCATACGCGCTTTACCGTGGCCGCCGCGTTCTTCGCGATGTCCACGCCGGCGCGCGTCGAGCCCGTGAACGAAATCAAGTCGACATCGGGATGGCGGGCGAGGGCCGCGCCGACGCCCGGGCCGTCGCCTTGAATGAGATTGAACACGCCGGCGGGCACATCCGCGGCATCCATGATCTCGGCAAATATTTGGGCCGAGAATGGCGAAACTTCGGAGGGCTTGAGAACGACCGTGCAACCGGTCGCGAGCGCCGGGAACACCTTGACGGCGATCTGGTTCATCGGCCAGTTCCAAGGCGTGATCAGGCCGCAGACTCCGATGGGCTCCTTTACGATCATCGTCGCGCCGCGCGCCTCCTCGAAGCGGAAATTCTTCAGCACTTCGATGACTGTGTTGAGGTGTCCGGCCCCCAACCCGACTTGGAAGCCATTGGCGAGCGCTTTCGGGGCGCCCATCTCTTCGGTGATCGCCGCGCCGAGATCCCCGATGCGCTTTTGGTAGTGCTCGAGCACGCGCTGCAGTACGGCGAGACGTTCCTCGCGGCTGGTCAGCGACCAGGTCGCGAAGGCCTTGCGAGCCGCCTTGACGGCCCGATCGACATCGGCCGCCGAGCCGAGCGCGATTTTGCCGCTCACCTGTTCGGTTGCCGGGTTGATGACGTCCAGCGTTTTGAGCTCCGCCGGAGCGACCCACTGACCGCCGATATAGAACTTCAGGTATTCGCGCATAGTAAGAACTCGACTCGCTTGAGTGCCAAAGGTTCCGGCAACCGCTCTACTGCTGTCCTTCCGCGTACCAGGTCCTGAATTCGCCGTAGTTCGGCATTTCTTCAGAATTCGCGATCGGATCGATCGGCACGTGCAGGACGGCCGTCTTGCCGCTGGCGTACGCGCGCTTGATGGCCGGGCCGATGTCCTCCGCCCGCTCGACGTATTCGGCGTAACACCCGAAACCTTCGGCGATTTTGTCGAAGCGCACGTCTTTGCTCCAATGCACGCCGGTTTCAGCCGAGCCTTTGCCGAAGGTGCGCTTGTAGACGCCTACTTCGAGGCCCCACTGGTGATCGACCCCGACGACGCAGACGAGAGGCAATTTCAGCCGAGCGGCCGTCTCCAGCTCCGAGATATGGAACAGGAACGAGGAGTCGCTGGTCAGCAGCATCCCCGGCCGCTTGCCGCCTTCGGCGACCATCGCGCCGATCGCGTACGGCAGCCCCGTTCCTAAATGGCCGAAATTCTGGTTCCAAATGACGTCGTGCGGCTTGGCCTGCGAGTAAGTCCACTGGAAGATGACCGTGGCGCCGCCATCGCGGATCATGATGCCGTTTTTCGGAAATGCCTGGGTCGCTTCGACCACCCAACGCGCCGTATGCATCGGCGTCTTCCCGGACGGAGCAGATTCCGCCAGTTCCTTCAATTGATCCGCGTCTTTTTTGATCCAGCCGGCAAGCTCCGGCGAGGCGGCGCGCTCGGAGCCCTTGAGCGCCTCGACCAGTTGCGGAACGATTGCCCGCAAGTCGCCCACCAGCGGCACATCGATCGGCCGATTCACGCCGATCGCGGTGGGATCGAGCTGCACATAGATCCACTTGCGATTGGCGCTGTTCTCGACCCAGTGACGCCATTTGCCAAAATGAACCGGCTCGCCGAGCTCGGTGCCGACGGCCAAGCAGAGGTCTGATTTCACCACCGCCTCGACGGCTGCGGCCGAGAAGCCATACGGGAACGTGCGATCTTCCAAGCCCTCGATGAACGCGGTGCCGCCAGAGGTTTGAATGACCGGGCAGTTCATGAGCTTGGCGAGCGCCTTGATCGGCTCGGCAGCGCGCGCGCAATGCGCGCCGTGACCGACGAGAAGAATGGGCTGCTTCGCCGCTTTGATGAGCTGAACCGCCTTGGCAATCATCTGCGCGCTCGCGCCCTGTTGAACCAGGCGATATTCCTCGGGCCGTAACGGCTCCGGCACGTCGAGGTCCTCGAGAATCACATGCTGCGGATACTCGATGTAAACCGGCCCGGGCGTACCCGTCTGCGCGACGCGCAGCCCCTCGCGAATGATCTCGTCCGTCTGGTTCGCGTATTCGATGCTCGCGCAATACTTCACCGAGGGTTCTACGAGCGCCGACTGCTTGACGAACTGGATGCGCCCGCGACGCACTCGCTGCTCGGTGATGCGGGCTCGCTGACCGCCCAAGAAAATGACCGGTGAGTTCTCCACTTTCGCGCACATCATGGCTCCGGCCAGATTGGCGATGCCGGGGCCGAGCGTGCCGATGCAAAGACCGGGCCTTCCCGTCATGCGGGATGCCGCATCCGCCATGAAGCCGGCACACTCCTCATGATGAGGAGCGACGACCTTCCAGCCGCGCTGTTCTGCCGTGATGAACATGTGGACGAAATTCGGATCGGGAATTCCGAACAGCGTCTTGATACCTTCGGCTTCAAACAGTTGCAGGATGCGTTCGTAGACTTTGACTGTCATGATGGACTCTCTTACCTTCGTTTCTTAGTTTCTTCACCGGGCATCGGCCCGGCGACGGCCGGATCGCGCCGACCTATTTGATGACTCGGGGCGCCCCGGTGCCCATGTACTTCGCGAGATTGCGGTGGAAATTCGTGACCTTCCGCTCCTGGTGCGGATTGGGCTGCGGACCTGCGAACGCACGCGATCGCATGCCCTTCTGCACCGCCGCCATGTTCGAGAAATCCTGCGCGAGCACCGCACCCCATTTCTCCCCGGTCGGCTCCGCGTAAACCCAGTTCGTCTTCGGTTCCTGACCCTCCGGAAAGCGCTCGATCGCATAGGATTCGAAAATGCACTTGTGGGGATCGCCGTTGTAAGGCCGCGCGCGATAGCAGAGCGCAAAAGTGATGCCTTGCAGAATCGACATGTTCGGAAACACATGCCAGGCAAGCCCCGCATCCGACATCTGCTGCGGGGTGATGGTCGGCCAGGTGACGCCGCGAGCCGCATCGTCCGCTCGGGCCGAGGCGAGCCAGTGCTTGATCACCTGATCGGGAGGTGTGCCTTCGGGAAGCTCGTCGACCAGACGCTTCGCGGCATTGACGAGTGTCTCGGTCGTGCTCGCATTGTTGACCGTGGTGTAAACCTCGTTCTGCAGCTCATAGGTCGAGAGGCGGGCATCGGCCCCCAAACCTGCGCGCGTGATCGTGCTGCTCTGCTTCATTTTCAAGCTCGGGTCGCGCTCGTCGAAACCGCTCACCCCATGCAATCCGTGCGCCGCGCTGTAGGCGTAGTACTGACCGTACTTGAGCAATTGCGGATGCGTCCCTGCGACGTGATACGGCTCCATGAATGCCTCGAGGGCCGTCTTCCAGTTGCAGTCGAAAATCACCCACTGCCGCCACTTGTAACGCATTTTGTCGAACTCGAAGGGGTCGAGAAACCCCGCGGCCGGCTCGAGATACTCGCGCAAGGAGATGGCGTTCGGATCCATGTTGATGAACAGCCAGCCGCCCCAGGTGTCGACCTTGACCTCGCAGAGCGAGGTGCGCTTCTCATCGAGCACGCCCTTCCAATCGTCTTTGTCGAGGACGTACGTGTTCTTGCCGTCCAGATTGTAGGTCCAGCCATGGAACCCGCAAACGAACGCCTTCTTGTTGCCGCAGGCGCGATTCTCGCCGGGCGGTGTATCGATCAGCCGGCGCCCGCGATGCGGGCACACATTGTGGTAAGCCTTGAGGGCCCCGGTGGCGGTGCGCACGATCAGGATCGAGTCCTCGCCGACTTCATAGGTGATGTAGTCGCCGGGCTTGGGTATTTCCTCGACACGGCCGGCGTGTTGCCAGACCTTCGACCAGAGGCGATCGGCTTCGGCGCGGGCATAATCCGGTGAAACGAAGGCTTCGACCGGGTAGGTCACGGGTTCTTCGAGATCTTCGACGCTGACGTTGCTCAAAGTGTCCATAGGTCCTCCAACTCCTGAGCCCAGTCGCCTAGCATCTCAGATCCCTAACTCGAGGGAAACGGCTCATCGCTCGAGGCTGAGGCCTTGCAGCTCGCCCTTGTCGCGCCAGTCCTGCAGGAGCTTCTGAAACGCGCTCCAGCCGTGGCCGTAGGCCCGGAACAGGAACCATTTTGGCTTCTCTTCCCCTTCATTAGTGAAATAGCTCGGTGGGCACTGCCGCAAGAAGCTCGAAAGATCGACCTCGATTTCCTCGAAGTGGCGCACGTAAGCGTCTTGGGCCTCCTGCGTGGGCTCGACTACAGTGAGGCCGCGTTTCAGCGCCTCGCTGATGACATAAGCGATGTGGTAGCCCTGTTGCCCGAATTGCTCGGTGACCGAGGCATTGAGACCGCCTTGGATGTAGCCGATGTAGAACTGGTTGGGAAAACCGTGCGTCATCGTGCCGTGCAGTGTCTTCGGCCCGCCCCCCCAGTGATCATAAATCGACCGGCCTTCCCGACCTTGGACCACATCGATCCCCCAGCGGCGATTAAGATCGCTGGTCACCTCGAAGCCGCTCGCGAAAATGATGCAGTCGACTTCGTATTCCTGGCCGTGGGCGACGAAGCCGTGTTCGGTGATGCGCTCCAGGCCTTTCGTGTCCGAGACGTCGATCAGCTCGACATTGGGACGGCAGAAGGCCGGATAATACTCATCGCTCGACAAGGGACGCTTGCACAAGAAACGGTAGTAAGGCTTCAACGCCTCCGCCGTCGCCTTGTCCTTCACGCTCTCGTCGACGCGGCGCCGCAGGCGCTCCATGACGCCATAATCGATCGCTTCCCGTCGCGCCGCGATTTGTTCGAACGTGAGCTCCGGCCAGCCCTCGGCCTCGAGCTCGGCGGCGAGGTTCCGGCTGATCTCCGTCCAGATGTCGCACACCAGATCCGGCTCGCCGCGCCCGAGCCCTTCCATCGCGGCATGATGGAAATTCTCCTGCCGCGCCTTCTGCCAACCGGGCTTCAACGATTGCACCCACGCGGGGTCGGTCGGCGGGTTCGGGCGCTCGTCCACGCTCGAGGGCGTGCGCTGGACGACGTAAAGTTCCTTGGCGTACTTGGCGAGATGCGGGACGGCCTGAATGGAGGTCGCACCGGTGCCGACGATGGCCACGCGCTTGTCCGCCAATTTATCGAGGACCGGCTTGCGATAGCTGCCCCCCGTATAGTCGTAATCCCAGCGCGCGGTGTGAAAGATCTTTCCCTTGAACTGCTCGATCCCGGCGATGCGGGGAAGCTTCGGCATGTTGAGGACGCCGCAGGCCAAGATCACGAAGCGGGCGCGAATGTCGTCGCCGCGATTCGTGCCGACATGCCAGCGCTTGAGGTCCTCGTCCCAACGGAGTTGGTTGATCAAAGTGTGGAACAGCGCCCGGTCGGCGAAACCGAAGCGCTGCGCAATGGATCTCGCGTACTCGTAGATTTCCCAACCGTCGGCGAATTTCTTCGACGGCAGGAACCCCATCTCCTCGAGCAGCGGCAAATAAACATACGACTCGTTGTCGCACTGGATACCGGGATAGCGGTTCCAGTACCACACGCCGCCGAAATCCCCCGCGGTATCGACGTTCCGGAAATTGGTCACCCCCGCCTGGGTCAGGTGATAGGCGGCCATGAGGCCGCCCCAGCCGGCGCCGAGAATGACGACGTCGATGTCTTCTGAAACGGGCGCGCGCGCGCGCGTCGGCATGTGGGGATCGTCTGCGAAGCTGCCCGCAGGACCGCCCACGGGTCGTGCGTACTGGGTCTGGCCTTCGGGGCGAAGACGCTTGTCCCGCTCCCGGAGATACTTTTTCTGTAGCTCCGCGATGTCAACGATGTCAGGCGTCCGGGTCGGCGCGCAGCGCATATCCACTCCCCTCAAAATCGGTATCCACAATCATAGGCATAATCAACGGTGTTGTCTACTAACGCGGTCACGACATGTGCTAGTGTCGCGCATATTAGGGCTTGGGGAGAGGCAAATGGCAGAGCTCAGATTCGATGATCGAGTGGCGGTAATCACCGGCGGCGGCCGGGGACTTGGGCGCAGCTACGCGTTGCTGCTGGCCTCGCGGGGCGCCAAGGTCGTCGTGGACGATCCGGGCGGGAGCCTTCAGGGAGACGGCGTCAATAGCGGTCCGGCGGAGGACGTCGCGCGCGAGATCCGAGCACTCGGCGGGCAAGCCATCGCCTGCACCGCATCCGTGGCGACCGCCGAGGGCGGCAACGCCATTATTCAAACCGCTCTGGATCAGTTCGGCCGCATTGATGTGCTCATCCACAATGCCGGGAATGTCCGCCCGGCCTCGTTGAAGGAAATGACGCACGCGGACTTCGATGCGGTGCTCGATGTCCACTTGCGCGGTGCCTTTCACGTCGTGCGCCCCGCGTTCCCGCTGATGTGCAAGGCGGGCTACGGCCGCATCGTGTTGACCTCGTCCATCGGCGGTCTGTATGGCAATCACAACGTCGCGAACTACGGCGTGGCGAAAGCGGGGCTGATCGGATTGTCGAACGTGGTCGCCATCGAAGGCGCCGCGGAAGGCGTCAAATGCAATGTCATCGTTCCGGCGGCCGTGACGCGGATGGCCGAAGGCATCGACATCAGCGCCTACCCACCCATGACCCCGGAATTGGTGGCGCCCGTCGTCGGCTGGCTGGCGCACGAGTCCTGCTCGATTACGGCAGAGATGTTGGTCTCCATCGCCGGACGCGTCGCTCGAGCGTTTGTCGCCGAATCGCCGGGTGTTTATCGCAATAGTTGGTCGATCGAGGATGTGGCACGGGAAATGGGGGCCATCCGGAAAACGGATGCGCCCATCGTGTTCCCGGTCGTGCCCTCCGGGCACGTCGATCACATTCGCTACAGTTTCGGTATGGCGACCCGGACTTAAGTCTTCTTCCAGCGCGGGCGCCGCTTCTCGGCGAACGCCCGCGGGCCTTCCTGTGCATCCTCGCTTCGGTAGGCGACTTCCGAGGCGTGCCTCGCGGCTTTCAACGCCGCGGAGCGGCCCATTTCAGTCGACAACAGCACCGTGTCCCGTGCCGCCCGCACCGACAACGGCGCACCCTCGAGAATCTCATTCGCCAACTCGAGCGCGGCGGGCATCAACTGATCGGGCTCGGCGAGCCGGTTGACGAGGCCGACCTCATAGGCGCGCTGCGCGCTGATCGGCTTACCGGTGAGCAGGATCTCCATCATGATCCGCTGCGGGATCATGTGAATCAGCGGCGCCGCCCACGGCGAGCTGCGGCCCACCTTGACCTCGGTGATCGCGAACTGCGCTCGGGTGCTGGCGACGCACAAGTCGCAGGCCTGCGCGATCATCCAGCCGCCGGCAAAGGCGACCCCGTTCACCGCGGCGATGGTCGGCTTGGTGAGCTCGATGTTATCTCCCGGCACCGGGAACATATCTCGCGGCGGCACCGCGAGCTGCCGCTCCACCATCTCCTTCAAGTCACCGCCGGCGCAGAAGGCCTTCTCGCCCGATCCCGTCAGGATGGCGACGCGCAGCGCGGGATCCCGCTCGAATCGGTCCCAGGCGGCAAACAAACCCTCGCGGATGTCCTTGCCGAGTGCGTTGCGCGCATCGGGCCGATTCAAGGTGATGATCGCGACACCGTCAGGGCGCGCATCGAACAGCACAGCATCGCTCATTTAGAACCCCCTGCGCTGAATGGCCTCGGCGCCACGATTCAGCTCCTCTTGAAAATCGGGATGCGCGATGCCGACCAGGCGCCGCGCGCGCTCGGCGAGCGTCTGACCTTTGAGCTCGGCGGCGCCGAATTCGGTGACGATCACATCCACATCGCTTCGCGCCGTGGTCACCGGTCCGGACAACGCGAGCGTGATGCGGCTGACCTTGCCGCCCTTCGCCGTCGCGGGCAAGGCGATGATGGAGCGACCGCCGCGTGAGCGGCTGCCGGCGCGGACATAATCGACCTGGCCGCCGGTGCCGCCGAAATAGTGGCTGCCGCTTTGCTCCGCATTCACCTGACCCGTCAAATCGACTTCCACCGCCGAGTTGATCGTCACCAGGCGATCGAGCCGCGACGAGCGTCGCCTCGGCATGCGTGTAGGCCGAGCGGCGCATGCCGATCTTTGGATTACGGTGGGCGAAATCATACAGGCGCCGCGTGCCGATGAGCGCGCCGGTGATGGACACGCCCGCATCGATCGGCTTGCATGGCGTTGGTGATCACGCCCGCCTCCACCAGATCGACGAGGCCGTCGCCGATCATGCCCGAATGCACGCCGAGATCACGGCGATCGCCGAGCAATCGCAGAATCGCGTCCGGCACCGCGCCGACACCGACCTGAATCACCGCACCGTTCTCGATGTAGCCGGCCGCGATGCGGGCGATGGATTGATCGGTCTCGCCGATCTGCGCCTGCGGCACTTCGACCGGAACGCGCGCGACGCGTACCGCGCAATCGATGCGCGCTGCCGGCAGCACCGCATCGCCCAGCGTGAACGGCACCTGTTCGTTCACCTCGGCGATGACCACGCGCGCTTTCGCGACGGCCGCCTGCACGAAATCGCCGATCAGGCCGTAGCTGTGATTGCCGTCGGCGTCGGGCGGACTGACT
The DNA here is from genome assembly GCA_963766915.1 of uncultured Gammaproteobacteria bacterium. Taxonomy (GTDB): domain Bacteria; phylum Pseudomonadota; class Gammaproteobacteria; order Steroidobacterales; family Steroidobacteraceae; genus Bog-1198. The sequence continues at coordinate 43,497 of CAVYCL010000013.1, read as the reverse complement.
TGCACGAAGGCGACGTCGCAGCCGATCAGGCCCTGCTCGATCATCGGTGCTGATTTGACTGACGTGACAGGGCACGATGCCGAGCCGGCCGGCCGCGGCCACGGTGCGCAGCGCGCCGATGGCACCCATGCTCGAGAGATTGAACTTCGATGCGGCCTCGGCGCTCAACAACCCGGAAAAGCTGGTGGCCGCGAAGGCAGAGAGGTCGCCGATGCTGTCGGCTTGCGCGATCAGCGCCTCGACGAGCGTCGTCGGCTCGCCGCAGGCCTGCCCCCAGACGATGCGATCGCCGGGGCGCAGATGCGCCCGCAGATCGAGCCCGCCTGCATCCGTCAGGAGAGTCACGGGCAGAGCGCCGACATCATCGACGCGCCGCTTGGGCCAAGAGCATCTGCGCACGCGCCAGATGCGGTCGATCGAGCATGGCTCCCTTGTGACCGATCGCGCCGGCTCCCGGATTGGCCGCGAAAAGATCGACGATCTCTCGTGCCGCCGCGAGCTCTTCCGCGCTCGGCGTGAACGCCTCGTTGATCACGTCGACCTGCGCCGGGTGGATGGCGAGCATGCCGCGGAATCCCGCGCGTCGTACTTCCGCGGCGCGTTTGCGAAGGCCCGCCTCGTCGCGGAAGTCGCCGTGGATCGTCTCGACGGCCGACACGCCGGCGGCCGCGGCGCCGATCAGGCAGAGACTTCGCGCGAGCTGGTAGGTGAACCCGTAGCTGCCGTCCTCGTTCCGGTTTGCGCTCGCGCCGAGCGCATCGGCCAGATCCTCCGCGCCCCAGGTCATCGCGACCACTCGCGGTGCGCCGGCATAGCTCCCGGTCGTGAACATGGCGTCGGCGGTTTCGGTGACGAGCACGATGACCTCTGTGGTGCCGCACTCCGTTCCGGCCGCCGCCTCCAACGCCGTCAGATAATGATCCAGCAACTCGGCATCGGCGCGCCCGCGAGACTTGGGCAGCATGATGCCGCCCGGTCGGCTGCCGGCGATGGCAACGAGATCGGCGAGTCCGTGCGGACCCTGAATGGGATTGATCCGCACCCAAAGGCGCCGCCGCTCCTGCGCATGGGCGGTCAAGAAGGCCGACACCATCGATCGCGCCTTGGGCTTCTCTGCCTCGGCGACCGCATCTTCGAGGTCGAAGATGACGATATCGGCCGTGCCGCTGGTCGCCTTTTCCATCTTGCGCTCGCTGTCGCCCGGTGCGAAAAGCCATGAGCGCGCGTTGCTGCCTGTCGTCTTGTCCGCCATTCCTCAAAACCTCGCCGGTGTCTGAAGATCAATACGATTTGGGCAAACCCAAGACCTTTTCGGCCAGAAAGTTCAAAATCATGTGCGGGCTGATGGGCGCGGTCCTCGGAATGAGCACCTCGCGCAGATAGCGCTCGACATGATATTCCTGCGCATAGCCCATGCCGCCCAACGTCAGCATGGCGGTATGGCACGCCTCGAACCCGAACTCGCCGGCCAGGTACTTGCCCGCATTCGCCTCCACCCCGCAATCCTCCCCCTTGTCGAACAAGGTCGCGGCCTTCATCACCATGAGATTGGCCGCCTCGAGCTGGGCCCAGCATTTGGCGAGCGGATGCTGAATGCCTTGGTTCATGCCGATCGGACGGTTGAACACGATGCGCTCGCGCGCATAGCGCGCGGCCCGTGCGATCGCGACGCGGCCGATGCCGACGGCCTCGGCGCCGATGAGTATCCGCTCCGGATTGAGACCGTGCAGGATGAGCTTGAAGCCCTCGCCTTCCCGGCCGATTCTGTCCTCCTCGGGAATCCACAGATCCTGGATGAACAGCATGTTCGAATCCACCGCGTGCCGTCCCATCTTGTGGATCAGCCGCACCTCGATCTTGCTTCGATCAAGATCGGTGTAGAACAGCGACAACCCCTCGGTCTTGCGCTTAACCTCATCGAGCGGAGTGGTCCGCGCGAGCAGCAGCATTTTGTTCGCGACCTGCGCCGTCGAGATCCAGATCTTCTCGCCATTCACGAGATAGCCGCCGTCGCGGCGCTCCGCGCGCGTCTTCAGCTCCGTCGTGTTGAGCCCCACGTTCGGCTCGGTGACGGCAAAGCAAACCTTGTCTTCGCCGCGAATGATCGGCGGCAGAATGCGCTCTTTTTGCGCCTGCGTACCGAACAACACCACGGGCTGCAGGCCGAACACCGGCAGGTGTATGCTCGAGGCGCCTCCCATACCGGCGCCGGACTCGGCGACCGCCTGCATCATCACGGCGGCTTCGGTAATGCCGAGGCCCGCCCCGCCGAGCTCGACGGGCGTTGCAATACCCAACCAACCGGCCTCGACCATCGACTTGTAGAATTCGTGCGGAAACACCCCGTCCCGGTCGCGCTCGAGCCAGTACTCGTCGGGAAACTGAGCGCAATGCTTCAGAACGGCTTCCCGGATATTCTGCTGATCGGGAGTGAGTGAGAAATCCATTGTTATCGGCTGCCAGAGGAGCTGCCGAGGCGGCAGCGATCGGCTTTCATTATAGCAGCGCACCGTTTTGATATCGGGTCGACGCGAACCTTGAGCGCCACTCGTGGCAGAATCGGGCTACGAGTGCAGAGAGTACGGGGAGAGCATTATGAACAATCGCGCGAAAGGCTCAGGCCCGCTCGCCGGCGTGCGCGTGATCGATTTGACCGTGATGGTCATGGGGCCCTATTGCACCCAGATCTTGGCCGACATGGGTGCCGAGGTGATCAAGATCGAGCCTCCCGAAGGAGACGGAACCCGCTACATCTCGGTGGGCCCGGTGTCCGGAATGAGCGGCATTTTCGTCAATGTGAATCGCGGCAAGCGCAGCGTCGTGCTCGACCTGCGGTCCGAGGCCGGCAAGGCCGCCCTGCGCAAGCTCGTGAGCGAGGCGGATGTCTTCATCCACTCGATGCGCGCCAAGGCGATCGCCAAGCTCGGCTTCAGCTACGCGGATGTTGCCGCCATCAACCCCGCGATCGTCTACACGAACTGCTATGGGTACAGCCGACGCGGCCCGGACAAGGACTTGACCGCATACGATGACACGATACAGGCCGAATGCGGCTTGCCGGCGGTTCAGCAGATGTTGACGGGCGAAGCGAACTACGTGGGTACGATCCTCGCCGACAAAGTCTCCGGGATGACCGCGGTCTACGCGACCATGATGGCGCTGTTCCATCGCGAGCGCACCGGCGAGGGACAGGAGGTGGAAGTCTCGATGTTCGAGACCATGGCCTCGTTCATGCTGGTCGAGCATGCTAACGGCGCCATGTTCACGCCACCGCTCGGTCCCGCGTTCTATCCGCGCGCCGTGGCGCCCAACCGCAAACCCTACCGTACCCGTGACGGGCTTATCTCGGCGCTCATCTACAACGACAAGCAATGGTCCACGTTCGTCGAGGCCGTCCGACCGCCCTGGGCCAGCGATCCCAGCTATGCGACGCTCGAACTGCGGGCGCGCAAGATCGACACCGTATACCGGCTGCTCGCCGATACGTTCAAGGAACGCACCACGGAGGAGTGGCTCACGTTGTTCCGATCGCTCGACATTCCCGCGGCGCCGCTGCGCACGCCCGATGAGCTCATGAGCAATGCGCATCTGAACGCCGTCGGTTTTTTCGAGACCGTGGATTCTCCGCAGGGACCCGTGCGATTTCCCGGCGTCCCGACATGGTTCTCGCGTACGCCGGGCCGCATCGCCAACGCGGCTCCCATGCTCGGTGCCGACACGCAGGCGGTGTTGGACGAGATCGGACTTCCCGCCACGGCGGCGCTGCCCGCGGGCAGCGGCAAGAAGGATGCGCCCTAAAGGCTTAAGAGAAAGAGGTTCCCATGATCGAATTCTGGCGAGCCGGCGGCTCGGAAACCACCGCCTCCCTGGACGCCGCTCGGAGCGTCGAAGCCGACGGCTGGGATGGTCAGATGTTCATGGACTCGCAGTCGCTCTGCGCCGATCCTTATGTGAGGATGGGCGTCTGGGCCGCGGCGACCCAGCGGCTCAAGCTCTCGACCGGCGTGACCAATCCGCTGACCCGTCATCCCGCAGTCACCGCGGCCGCCGCGGCGACGCTGCAGTCGATCTCCGGCGGACGCGCCGTGCTGGGTATTGGCCGAGGGGATTCCGCTCTGGCCTATCTAGGACACGCGCCCGCGAGCCTTGCAGTGTTCCGTCGAGCGCTGAGCGATCTGCAAACGCTTCTAAGCGGCGGCGAGGTCGCGTTCGGCGCCGACGACTGTGTCGCCAGCTCGCTCGACACGCTGTCGCTCGGCGGCCGACCGACCGCTTGCCGGCTCAAATGGCTTCCACCCGGTCTGCCCAAGGTGCCGCTCGACGTCGCCGCCACGGGACCGAAGGTGATCGAGCAGAGCGCAGCGATCGCCGAACGCGTGACCTTCAGCGTCGGCGCGATCCCGGAGCGCATGAGCTGGGCGCTTGAGCTCGCGCGCGCGGCGCGCCGCAAGCAGGGGCTTGCGGAAAACGGTATCAGTTACGGCGCGCAAATTATCCTCGTGTGCCATCCGGATCGCGAGGCGGTACGCGGCGCGGCGACCAGCATGGTCGCGCCGCTCGCTCGCTTCCAGGTCATTCAGGGCGATGCCGCCGGCCCCAAGAGCGGTAGCGATCAAGAGAACTTCGCCGCCATCCGAACGGGCTATGACATGACCCAACATGGCGGGCTGTCCCACGACAAGATCAAAGGGACCGACGCTCGGCTGGGACTTCGTGCAGCGTTTCGCGATCGTCGGGCCGCCCGATCATTGCATCCAGCGATTGTTGGAACTCGCCAGCCTCGGCATCGAGCGTTTCGTCATCGTCGGACCGGGACATCATCCCGAGGCAGAACCCGCCGGTCGGAGTCTCTTCGTGCGTGAAGTGATGCCCGCGGTGCAGCAAGCGCAACGGCCGATCCGCGCTTGACACAAGGTGCTGCGCGCTGCGATGCCGCCGTCCGATCGACAAAGTAAGCTGACTAAGCCGTTCACCGAACCGGTTGTCGCCAGCACACAAATGAGAGTGGCCTATGCGTGAAGATGCTGTCGTTCCGGTTGTCGCTGACACGCGAGCTCGAATGGACATCCTCGAACGGGGGTTCACCCGGCGGCCCTTGCGGGTTGATGTGGATGTCGCGCGCGCACTGAGTGAGTTGGCCCAGGCGGCTTGGTCCGTGCCCAAGGATCGCTACTACGACGGGGGCGACCGATATCGGTCACTCAATCGGTTCAGGGCTGAAATCGTTACGGGTGGGGTTCGCATATGGCCCTGCGATGAGACGGAACCCTATGTGCAGCTCGAGAAATACAATACGACGCTCGGAGGTCGGCCGCGACAGTACGCGCCGCTTCCTAAGGCCATCGCCGACACTGCCGGCGTTCGCAAGATGATTGCTCACCATCTTGGATACCTGCCTCTTTCGACGGTTGGCGCAACTTATGCGGTCAACATGCACGTCATTCGATTCGCCGCCACCCCCTCTCGGCCCTGTGATACGAGTCCGCCCGGCTTACACAAGGACGGTGAAAAGTATCTGGCAACTCACCTGCTCGCCCGTTGCGGAACACAAGGCGGCGAGGTGGTGATAACCGACAATGACAAACTCGAGATGGATCGATTGACCCTGCGTGAAACCGGGGAGTGTTACGTATTCGACGATGACCGCATCTGGCACATGCTGACCCCGGTCGAGACACTGCCCGGCAATCATTTCGCATACCGCGACACGGTCACGTTCGATCTGTTGCCGGATGCCTGGAAACCCATGGGTTGAGCTCAGTCGAATCCGAATCGCTTTCGATAAAACATGAAACGCGAGCGCAACGCCTCGCAATCGAGATCGTAATCGGCCGGGTTCAAACTGCGCAGACCATGCTTGTCGCGAGGAGTCGCATCGCGCCATGCCGCCATCCGGACGCGGGCGGTATCGCTCAACTCCTCGCCTAAGAATCCGTAGAGCTTCTCGATCCAAGAAAACGGGTCGCGCTGAAAATCAGCAAATTGGATGTCGAAGAATCGATGATCCTGCCCGGCATCGCGGAACGCGATCACCCGCCGCATCCCCAATTCGCAGAACTCGACATTGATCGCGCCGATCCAACTGCGGTCGACCTCCTCGGCGAAAGCCTTGTGCAGCTCGAAATACAGATCCGCGGCGGAAGGCACGACTGCGCCGATGTCACGGTGAGTCATCCAGAAGCGCGCGTCGGGGAAGACCTCGTTCAGATCGTTTATGAACAAGATGTGCGAGGGATTCTTGAGCCGCCAGCGGGTGGGCGGACAGCGCCATTGCAGAAGCTTGAGCACGCGCTTGACGAAGCGGTAGGTACCGACCAGGTTCGCCTCGTGAAACAACCAGCGGACGTAGCTCGGGACGCGGAACATGGCCTGGAAGATTTGTGACCGAAAATCCATGCCCATTAAATTCTGGCACTCGGCCGGAGAGGTGGCACTGCTCGGCACCATTTGCTTCATGCGCGGGAAGCGCTCATTTCGAATCCGAATCTTTTCGTGCCCGAGCTCGATGCGAGGATCGGTTTCATACGTGGCGCGCTCCGGAGGCGGGCAGACCTGCATCTGTTCCCAGTTGCGCATGACGCGCACCGCAGGATCTTCTGCCAGCATGCAGGCCAATGCGGTCGATCCGGTACGCGGCAGGCCGAGGCCGATCAGGGGAGCGGTAATTTCCTGCTCGTCGATCTCCGGATGGCGGGCAAACCAATCCTCGATCGTCAAGCGCTGCTTCAAGAGATCCAGCACCGACAGATCGAAGACCGTCGTGCCCAACTGATTGAGCCGTGCCTCGGTATCGGCGGCATGAACCAGACGCTCGAGTCCCTCGCGAAAATTCTCGCTGCCGAAATCCTCGAGCCCGGTTTCCTTCCGGGCACGCTCCAAAAGCGCGTCCGCTCGTTTCATGAGCCCTACGCCACCGAAGCCGCCGGCGTGCCGCCGTCTGCCTCGATCGTACAAAGATCCGCGGGGGAAGATCGCTCGATCATGCCGAAGGCCGTCATCCCATCGAGTCGATAGCGCACTCCGCCTTGTTGGTTGTTGAAGCCGTTCACCGCTTGATTGCCGAGATGAAAGGTCGACAACTCCGTGGTTCCGCCGATCTTCGTCACGCCGAGCTCGCTGATCAGCTCGACCGCGACATCGTCTCCCCGCGGCACGATTTTGCGCAAGAAAGGGATGTTTCTGGCACGAGCCGGATACATCTTTCCGTTCTGATAAATGTAGCCGATGTTGTAGCGTTCTTCCTCGCTCTCCTCGGGCCGAAGAGGATAGGCGATATAGCCAAACGCGCGGCCGTCGGGAAAAACGGCGGATTGCCAGCAATGCCCGCGAAAGGCGGCCATCGGGCGTACGCTTTGGCGATGGATGCGGGAGCCCAAGGCTTTGAAGTCCCGTTTGACTCCATCGATCGAGAGCACACCCTCGGCGCGAAAAAGCTGCTCGATCCGATAGCCGTAACCCATGAGGCCAGCGTCGACCCTTTCCTTGTCGCTCATGGCATCCAGTCTTTCTGTCCGATAGTCCTGCACCCACGCCGGCGTGACCATGGTCAGCTCGACTTCGTACGCGAGCGGAGTGCGCGGAAAGCTGTAAGGTCCGGCATCGGCGTACACGGCGAACTCGCGCGCGATTTGCTGCTGGACCGATCCCTCGAACGCCTCGCCCTGGTAGCTGACCGCCCACCGGCGAAAGGGCTCGATACAGCGAAACACGAGGGGTCCCGCGCCCAACAAATTGGACCGACCGTCAGGTCCTATCGAGGGCCGTGTTTGCACGCGCGCACTTTCGCGAAGCACCCGGCCGTCCGCGAAGGAGAAGTTGCAATCGATACGGTGATTTTCCCAAACCTTGCCTACCGCCTCCAGCCCATTGCGCGGAAAACCGAAGGCGCCGCTCTCCTCAAAAAGCCAAATCGAAGCGCTCTCACGCATCTCCGGATCGAGCGGCTTCTCGGGGAGCATATAGTCGAGCGCAGACGGCAGCCCGGCAGTCCAAAGGTCGTCATCCATCCACGACTCCTATAATATTTTTTCAGCGCTCATCTTCCCCGGCCCGATTCAGTGTAGCTCTGGCCAGGCATCCGGGTACAGAATGGAAAAAGGTGGCGGGCAGGGGTTGGTTGTCGGTGGCCAGTTTCGTCGGCGTTCGCCCCGTCTCGACGATTTCTGTCTCAATCACACTACGGATAATCCTTGACACGATCGATTGGGGACTAAGGGCGACGGATGGCGGTCCGCTAGCTCTAAACCTCGAAGGACGGATGCTCATGAAGAAGGCGCAATTCGAGCCAGATAAGGCGGTGCAGGGTGCAAGTTATCCGCCACCCCACGATGAACCCTGCCGGGGCCGCAAGACTTGGCCCTTGACGAAGCAATTTGGACTCACTCAATTCGGCGTCAATCGAGTGGAATTGAGTCCGGGCTCGTGGTCGACACAGCGGCACTGGCACAGAACAAACGACGAGGTTGTGGTCGTGGTCTCAGGCGAGCTCGTGCTCGTGAGCAACGCGGGTGAGGAACGGCTTGTCGCCGGCGACTGCGTCGCGTTTCGGATGAACGATCCCGATGCGCATCACTTACAGAATCGCAGCGACAAGCCTGCCGTGTTCTTTGACGTCGGCGGACGTGATTTGTGGGACGTCTCGACCTTCCCCGACGCCGGCTTCGAGGCCAAGCCGCGTGTGGAGATAAGCTTCAAGCCGATCAAGCGGTGAGTACGAGCATGCAGGTCTATTATTTCCCAACGCCGAACGGGCGGAAGGTGAGCATTGCACTCGAGGAAATGGGGCTCGCCTACGACATAGTGCCCGTGAACATTCTTCGCGGCGAGCAGGAACGACCGGAGTTTCTTCGTATCAGCCCGAATGGCCGGATCCCCGCGCTCATCGACTGGACCGCGGACCGCACGCAAATCACACTCTTCGAGTCCGGCGCGATCCTTCAATATCTCGGTCGCAAGAGCGGCTTACTCTACCCGCTCGAAGAATCGGCACGCTGCACGGTCGACGCTTGGCTCTTCTGGCAGATGGCGGGTCTCGGTCCTATGGCGGGGCAGCTGAGCTGGTTCCTGCGCGTGTCGAACCTGCCTGGCCGGGACGAGCGCGACTATGCTTATGCCATTCGCCGCTACCGCAAAGAAGTATCCCGACTCTATGGCGTGCTGGAGCGGCAGCTGGAAGGTCGCAGCTACATTTGCGACCTCTATAGCATTGCCGATATCGCATCCTGGACCTGGGTCGACCAATACAAGGACCACATCGGCGGCTTGGCGATGTTCCCGCACATTGCCGCCTGGCACGCCCGCATCGCCGAACGGCCTGCGGTAAAACGCGGCCTCATCGTCTGGATGCCTGAATCGAACGACGGCTGGTCGGCGGCCGGTAACGCCCGTCAAATCGAATCGGGCGGCGGAAAGCCAACGGCGAGGTGAGTCCCTCGCCCTGGAGAGCCGATTACTCCTCAGCTCGCATGCGCGAGCTCCCGCCGGCTGCATGGCGATATTTCGTCGGCGTGAGCCCGACGTTGCGCTCGAAGGCGGCTGCGAAGTGACTCGGGCTCTTGAAGCCCGATTCAACCGCAATCTGTTTGACGAGCCGGTCGGTCGTCGCCAGCAGGCGCTTGGCTTTGGCGAGTTGTACCTGCGTGATGTAGTCGGCAACCGTCATGGACGTCGAACGTCTAAAGCATCGGAGCAAGTTGCGCCGACTCATATTGAAGAGCGTGGCAAGCTCCGTCACCGACGGCGAACGCCCCTTTTGCGCCTGGATATAGTCGTGAACGAGGGCCACATCGAGTTTGCCCAGCGGAGGCGCTTCACCCGCCCCCTCGTCCGGCTGCCTCATCAACCGGGCGAGTTTGATGCGAAGCATCTCGCTGATCGATTCGACCAGGGCGGCGCTGGCAAACCCGGGCGTGCGGATCTCGTCGTGCAACAACTGCATCATCTGGATCATCGAGAGATCCTCGATACTGCAGGCCTTGGCGAGGAAGTCTTCCTCGCACGGCAACGGGGTATCAAAGAACGCGATGACACAACGAAACGGCAAGCCATTGGTTTTGCTTTCCCAGCTTGCCGCCCGGGGTCGGAAGGTCAACGGCCCATCCGGTATGAAGCGTGTCGGCTGTGAGACGGGCCGCGTCCATACGGTGTTCCCGGGCGAATACCGGAAGGTAAGAACGTTCGAGGGCGCGGTCCAAGTGCTCTGACTCGCGGGGGTACGGCGAAACAGACGTACATCGGCCCGCATACCGGGCGCTTGCACCGCGCCAAGCATCTCGTAGGGTCCCGGTCTCTCGGACGTCAACATGGCGTGATACTCCTGCTAATCCGTGATCGCATCGATCAGTCCCCACTCGAGCGCCGTCTGCGCGTTGATTCGCCTTCCCGACAAAATCATAAGCAGCGTGCGCTGCCGACCGATGCGCCTCGGCACCGACACACATCCACCCGCGCCCGGGATCAAGCCCATCGAAAGCTCGGGGAGCTGAAACCAGGCCTCGGACGAGGCGGTCAATCGGGTGGCGAACGCGGCCATCTCGAGACCCGCGCCGATACAGGCCCCCCGCACATGCGCGTCGAGCCTGTCGGCGCGGGCTCCGATCGCGAGCGCCGGCAAGGAGCGGCTGCGGATGAGATGGGCGGTCGCCGGATCGCGAGTCGTACCGAACTCCTCGAGATCCCCGCCCACGCTGAAGGTCGCACCGAGCGCGCGCAGCTTGATCGAGCGCACCTCGGGATCCGCCGCCGCGACCGAGAAGGCTTCCACGAGCTGGTCCCGCATGGCGCGATCGATGGCGTTTCGCGACAAAGGCCGATCGAGAACGATCTGCAGCTCCGCGCCGCGTCGCTCGAGGATGATCCTGCCTGCGGCAGAGGACCGTGTAGAAAGCCCGCCGGCGCGTGCGCGCGTGGCGAGCCAGCGCGCATGCTCCGAGCTCCCCTGAAGCATCCCGTAACACAAGGACTCGAACTGCAGGGCCCGATCGGTCGGCAGCCCGTCGAGGCTGCGCAACAGTTGCGCGGCAACGGCCGCGGCATGCGGCGCTCTGCCGACTTGGCGCACCAGCGCATCGACGGAGACCGGGCTCTCGACGACCGCGTCGAGCGCGGACGCGAGCGGATGGGTCGCATCGCCCAACCCGATCAGAGGAAACGGTGGCAGCGCACCGATCCGGATGTCGGTCGTGCAGGCCTGCAGGTCGATGAATCCGAGCGGCTGCCATTCCCCGGCCCAATCCGACACCGCACCGATCGCAGACAGCTCGATCAGCAAATCCTCAAGGTCAGCGGGAGCTGCCGCCACGCTCTTGTATCAACCGCGCAGCTCGCGCTGGCGGAACTCCCGCGGCGTCTCCCCCACTGCGCGGCGAAACGCATAAGAGAAGCTGGAAGGCGAAGCGAATCCGAGCGAGTACGCGATCGACTTGACGCTCTGATCCGTGGCGAGGAGCTGCTGCGCGTTTTTGAGGCGGCTTCGCGCCACGTGCTCGCCGATCGAGCAACCGCGGCTCTTGCGGAAGCCGCGCGTCAGCTGCCGAATCGAGAGCTTGCACAGTGCCGCGAGCTCGGTGAGCGTGGGCGCCTGGCTGATCTCGTTGAGCCGTTCGTCGATGAGCCGCAGGCGCCACGGTGCAAGACCCCCGGTGGCCGCCGCATCCGTGATCTCCGCGCAGTAGCGGCCCAGCTCGATGGCGAGCTGCCCGGCAATCAGCTCGACCAGCACTTCGCTTGCGAAGCCCGGATGCCGCACTTCCTCGGCCAACCGCCGCAGGAGACCCCGAATGTACACATTCTCGATATCGAGACCCGCTTTCAGTCGCCGGTCGGTCCATTGCAGGTCGCCGCCGAACCAGGCTCGCATGGCGTCGCGGCGCAGATGACACAGGATGGAGGACTGGGGGCGGCCGCCGTCGCTCATCGCACGCATGTTCTCGCCCGGAGGCACCATGAAGATCTCACCGATTCTCTCGAAGCGGTGGGAAGCCCAATGATCGCCGTAGCAGGCGCGGGCATTGCGCGGCCGCGGCGTCAGGCACAGGTCCAACCAGTAAGACTCGGCCGCGCGCAGCACGTTGTCGGCGGGCTCGGTGATGGTGAATTGGACGAGCTGCGCAGTCGCCGCGGGAACGCGCAGCTCCGCCTCGATCGTCATCACCGTCATCCCTTCAGCGCCGCGCTGTTCCATGGGTGCGCGACGGCGTCAGGCCGCGACTCCGATCGCCTTGGTCTCGAGATACTCCTCGATCCCCTCGAGTCCCCACTCGCGGCCGATGCCGCTGCTCTTGTAGCCGCCGAACGGCAGGTCGGGCGCGATGCACATACCGCCGTTGATCGACACCGAGCCGGCACGAATCCGCCGCGCCACGCGCATCGCGCGCTCCTTGTCGGCCGAGATGACGACGCCGCACAGCCCGTAATCGCTGTCGTTGGCGATTCGAATGGCGTCCTCGTCATTCTCGTAAGGAATGACGACCAACACGGGGCCGAATATCTCCTCGCGCGCGATTCTCATGTCGTTGGTGACATCGACGAAGCAGGTCGGCTCCACGAAAAACCCGCCGCCCTTGTCGGTGCGGACATGACCGCCGGCGAGGAGTCTTGCGCCCTCCTTCTGACCGAGCTCGATATAGCCCATCACGCGATCCAGCTGACGCTTGGAGATGACCGGACCCATCACCTGCGCGGGATCGTTGAAATCTCCCCATTTGGCGGCGTATCCGGCATAGCCTTTCTGCAATGCCGCGATCGCTTCCTCATAACGCTTGCGAGGCACCAGGAGTCGCGTTGCGATGGCGCAGCCCTGCCCTGCGTGAAAACAGACCATCGAGCGCATGACGCTCGCGGCGAAATCGGGTGCATCGTCGAGGACAATGGTCGCCGATTTGCCACCGAGCTCCAGGAACACCCGCTTGAGAGTCGGCGCACCCTTTTCCATGATGCGCTTGCCGACGGCCGTCGAGCCCGTAAACGTGATCAGATCCACCCGCGGGTCGGTGACCAGCATCTCGCCCGCCATCGCAGGATCGCTCGAGGTGATGACATTGAACACGCCGGGCGGAAATCCGGCTTGTTGCGCCAGTTCGCCCAGGATGGCACCGGCGAGCGGGGTCTCCGGCGCCGGCTTCAAAATGATCGTACAGCCGGCCAGAAGTCCCGACACCACCTTCGCCAGATTCACATAGAACGGCACGTTCCAAGGTGTAATCGCCGCCGCGACGCCGACGGGCTCGCGCATCACCTGCCTCGCCGTATCGAAGCCATATTGGCGGCGCGTGCCTCGATCGACTTCCCATTGGATGTTCGGAAAAATCTCGATGAGCACGTTGGCACCCTCGAGTGCTCCGTCGACCTGCGCGCCGAAGGCGGCGCCGAGCGCCGATCCCGCCTCGTGCCGCGCAATTTCCACGAGCTTCTGCCGATTCTCCTTCAAGAGGTCTCGAAAGCGCTTCACCAATTCGTGGCGGTGAGCGTGCTGGGTCGACCAGTCGGTCGTGTCGAACGCGCGGCGCGCGGCGACGATGGCAGCCTCCACATCTTCCCGTGAGGCCTCGGCCGCTTTACCCACCACTTCACCGGTCCAGGGACCGATTTTGTCGTAAGTCCGTCCTCCCGCCGCGGGTCGGATCATGCCGTCGATGTAGAGCTTCGCTTCGGGCAGCATCATGAGTTCGTCCTTCCTCTTCAAGGTTTACGAGCGCGCAGCACGACGTTCCCTGCATGCAGGTCGGGCGGCAGGTCGATCAGCGCGCGAAAAATGTGAGTCACCGATGTGAATTGAGAGATCGGCCGCTCGCGAAGGTTCAGTCCCGCGGCCATCGCGGCCGCTCCGAACCGCGCCGCGGCCTTCGGATCGACGTCCCAAACCTTGTCGGCATCCATCATCTGGCCGGCGCGCACCGTGGTGACGCGTATCCCTTGGGGCGCGAGCTCCTGATCGAGCGCTTGCGAGAACCGCTCCAGTCCCGCCTTGGAGCTCTGGTACAGGCTCAGATGCGGGAACGGCAGGTGCACCGACTCGCTGCTCAGATTGATGATGTGTCCGCCGGGACTCATGAGCGGAATCGCCGCGCGGACGCACAGGATCGGTCCGGTGAGATTGGTCGCAATGATGTTGAGAATCTGCTCGTCGGTCGCCTCGGCGACCAGGAAGGGCTCGTAGATGGCGGCGTTGTTGATGAGCACGTCGATCCGCGGGTGGCGCGTCGCGATCGCTTTGAACGCCGTGGCGACCGAGGACGGAGAAGCCACATCGCAACCGACGGCCATCGCGCTCGGGCCGATCTCGGCCGCCAATTTCTCGACTTTCGCCGGCGTGCGCCCGAGCAGCACGACCTCGTCACCGTCGGCCGCCAGGCGCCGCGCGAGCGCACGGCCGAGTCCTGCGCCCGCGCCCGTGATGACAATGGTTTTCGACATGAATCCTAGCCTCTTCGATCGGTGGAGCGCCGCGTCGAGAGCGCTCACCCCTTACCGGGATAGACGGACAGATCGCCGGCATAGGCGATACCGCCGCGCCAGAACGACGAGCCGCTGACTTTGCGAAAGTAATGCACCGTGCGCGCAAACGAGCCGGATGTCGAGCGCGGCTGCATGGCAATGCCGCTCGGGCTCTTGCCTTGAGCGCGGGCGCTGAAATCCTTGATGGTGAATGCCAGATCGTCGGTCTGCTGCGCACACAGAACCAGTTGGTCACCGGGACAATAACGGCGCGGCTCGATTTGAGTCGCGGCGAGCTCGCCGCGCTTCATCGCGACATGCCCGGGAACGTTGGTCACCTCGCCGCTGTGCACGTCGTCGTACCACTTCATGTATTCGGCATACCGGCCCGCAACATAGTTGGCGAGGATGATACTCACCCCCGACAAAGGCTCGGATTGGCGCCAGTTGGGGCTCCCCTTCCAGTCGGAATAAAGCTTGTAAGTGTAGAGCCGCTCGGTGTCATCGTCCGCCACCAGTCCCGCATCCCGCGCCTCGGCAATCAGCGGCCCAAGCGCCGGGATGTCGATCGAGGGGGTGGGCAAATCGAAATCGTAAACACTCATGAACCGCCACGGCTGGGCGATATCGGCCATGATCTGCTGCGGCGTCACCTCGTAGCGGTCCGCGCTCTTGAAGCCACGAAGCGCGCGGAGCGACTTGGCATGCGAGCCCTCGAACCACGCGGCGTACTCCGGCTCGCGACCTGCGGGCACGTTGTGCAAATGCAGCGTGGCGTAGAGCGCCATGTCAGGTGCTCCCCTTGTCCTTGCCCGGCCCTTTGCCGCCGATGCCTTGGATATACTTCTCGATGCCGGCGCGATATTCCGGATTCAGCATGAGAGCGGAATTCGCCATGCGCTCGACATTGCGGGCTTGCGCCAAACCCATATCGCGGGCCATCTCGATGGCGAGCTTGGCCGCGCCCATCTGCTCGGCATTTTGCTGGGCGAGGTGGCGGCAGAAGCGCATGACTTCCGCGTCGAAAGTCTCGTCCGGCCATACTTCGTGCACGAGCCCCATGATCAACGCCTTGTCCGCCGTCACCGGCAAATTCCCCATGATCAGGTACCGGGCCCAATGGGTGCCGACGATTCGCGTGAGGCGGCTGACGCCGTTGGAGGCAGGCAGCACGCCGAACTTGCCTTCCGGAAACGCATAGCTCGCGCTTTTTGCCGCCAGCCGAAAATCGCAGGACAGCGACAGCTCGAGCCCGCCGCCCACACAAGCCGCGTGGTGCGCCACCACGAGCGGCTTCTCCATCGCCTCCATCTCATCATAGATGCGATGCATCCCGTTGAGCTTCAGGCGATGCGACTCGCGAATGCCCGACGCCGTCGTGGCGAGCCCGCTGCCGTCCTCTCCCCCGCGCAGATCGGCGCCCGCGCAGAAGTAGCGGCCCTTCGCGCGCACCAGCATCACCTTCAACGCGGGCGTATCACGAAAGCGGTGCAGTGCGGCCTCGAACAGCCTCATGGTGTCGCCGCTCAAGGCATTGAGCTTGTCCGGCCTATTGAGCGTCGCGATGAGAATCGCGCCGTCGTCCTCGGTGAGCAGATGCGCAGCTTCAGACATCCTCGTTCCTTCAGCCGCGGCTGCGAGGCATGCCGAGCGCTCGCTCGGCGATCAAGCTGCGGTGAATCTCGCTGGTGCCGCCGTAGATGGTCGTGCCCTGGGCATGCCGGTAACACTGGTTGAGAAATCCTGCGGGGCCCTCGCCGCTGGCGAGCGAATCGGGTGCGGTCAGATCGAGTAGATCGGAGGAGTCTTTCAAGAACTTCTCGGAAGAGAACAGCTTTGCCATCGGCCCGTAGGCCAAGTTCGGCTTCTTGTTGACGCCCGCCCACAGCGCGCGCAGCGAAATGAGCTCCGCGATGAGCGTATGCGCGCTCGCTCGAGCGAGCCGCACCTGCACGGAGGCTTTCTCGATGAGCGCTTCGCCATCGCGGTGCAGCGCCCGGCTGCACTCTTCGGCCGCACGCACCATGCGCTTTTGCACGGGTGCGAAGCCGCCGCCATGCTCGAGCTCGAGACTCGCGGACATGACCTTCACGCCTTTGTTCACCTCGCCGAGTCGATAGCTATCGGGAATCGTCACCCCGTCGTAATAGCTGATATTCGTGCGTTCGTCCTGAAAAGTGAAGACCGGCTTGATTTCCACGCCCTTGGCCTTCAACGGCACGATGAACATGGTGAGGCCCTGGTGTTTCGGGGCCTCGGGGTCGGTGCGGGCGAGCAGCAGCACGAAATCGGTGAAGTTCGAGCCGCTGGTGAACATCTTCTGGCCGTCGATCCGCCAGGAATCGCCCTCCCGGACGGCCCGAGTACGCGCCGCGAACACATCCGAGCCGGCGCTCGGCTCGGAGTAGCCGAGGCTGCAGAGCGCCTCGCCCCGGGCCACCTTCGCGAGCACGTCGCGTTTCAGCTCCTCGCTCCCGAATCGCTGGATGATGGTTCCGACCATCCCGGCGACGCTCATCGGCGCGGTGGTCCAACCGTGCTCCTGCCACACATCGTAGGCTGCGTGGCGCGCGTAAGCGGGCGCGGCGCGGCCCCCCAGCTCCTCGGGCCAGCCGAGAAACAAGAGCCGCGCCTCGGCGAGCCTCTTGTGAATGCCGGCATCGTGGCCGTCCCAGGAATAATGCGCCTTCGCCTTGAGCTCGGGCGTCAGGTTCTGCCTGAAGAACGCGTCGACCTCGTCGGCCAACCGACGTGCCTCCTCGCCGATGTCGAAGTCGATCGTCACATCGCCCGGTTCCGGCAAGTCGACTCGCTCGCCGGCATAAAGCCGGCGTCCGGCCTCCTCGAGAAAGCGCGCCGGGTCGCCGAAGACCAGCGGCCAAGCCTTTGCGCGCAGGTTGTAGAGATGGATGTCGTAGTCCGTGGTCAGGCCGTAGCCGCCAAAGGTGTGCAGCGCCTGCGCGACGGCGCGGCTTGCGCTATCGGCATTCCACCAGGCTGCGAGAGAGATTTGCGCGCCCGCGTGCGAGGCGTGGTCCGCGATATCCCGGATCGCCTTCCAGGTCAGATATTTGCCGCCGTCCACATCGCAGATGAGGTCGGCGAGTGGATGTGAGATGCCCTGGTAAGTTCCGATAGGCTGCCCGAAGGCGACCCGTTCCCGGGCATAGGCTGCGGCCAAGCGGATTGCCTCGTGCGCAAGACCTGCGAGCGCCGCGGCCATGAGGAGCTTCCACTCCTCCAGGGCCTGCGCGAAAGCCTCGAGACCGTCGGGCCTGCTCGAGAGCGTGCTACCCCGCGCATCGCCCAAATGCAGCTGCGCAAGGGGCGTGGAGGCCAGGTTCGGCCCGCTGTTGCGCGCGCCTTCCGGTATCGCGAGCAGCACGATGTGATCGGCTTGGCGGGCGATCACCGCCTCGGCCACCGCGCCTCCCGCGACCCACTGAACGGGTGCGCGGACAATGTCCGTGGCGGCGATGCCGACGACCGCCTTACCGGCGAGCACTCGCTCGAGCAGCGCGCCATCGGCCCCATCGCCCAGGATCGCCAGCAATCGCGCAACGATCAGCGTCTCCGCGAGCGGACCCGAGACCAAGGTACGGCCGGCCTCTTCCATGAGGACCGCCGCGTCGAGGAGCGAAAGACCTAAACCGCCATGGCTCGCCGGGACCCGCAGCGAGAACGCGCCGAGCTCGGCCAACCCCGTCCAGAGCGACCGATCAAATCCGCCCGGCAGCGCGGCGCGCACGCGCGCCGGGCTGCTGTTCTCGTTCAAGAAACGCGCGAACGTCTCGCGCATCATTTCCTGATCTTGGGACAGATCCAGATTCATAAACGCGCACCCTCGATGCAATCGCCCGGCGCGCTCCCGGATACGCGGGGGCGCCACCGCCCGAGGGCGTCAGAGCCCGGGGGCACCACAGCCTCGCACCGGTGTGCACCCCGAGCTGAAGTCGTCCTCCGTTCAGCCTCCGCCGAAGCGATATTTAACCCGCACACCCAACATTTTCGGCTCGCCCAGCACGGCGGTTTCGAATCCGACCGCGGGCGTGCCGAGGCCGGGGATGTAGGCATAGTAATGATAGTTGGTCAGGTTCGTTCCGAAGAGCGAGAGATCAAACCGGGAGCCCATGATGGAGCTCCACGAGGCATTCGCATCCAGCAGATTTTCCGCCTTCAACCAGCTGAAATTGCCGCCTTCCTCCGTGATGTTGGCGGGATCTCCAGTATAGGTGTAGTTGGCGAGCTGCGTGCCGATATGCGTACCCGTTACGCCGAGGGTGATTTTGCCGATCGACTGCGGCAGCGGCAGCGTGTAATCGATCGACACCACCGCCTTGTTCTCCGGGGACAGTTCCAGCGGCGAGCCCACCGTAATATTCTGACCGACGATGTAGTTCGGGTCCGTGGACACGACCGGTGAAATGGCCGTGATCTCGGTCCGGAGGTAAGTGTAGTAGGCGCTGAAGGTGAGGCCTGTGACAGGCGTCAACGAGGCTTCGATTTCACCGCCCCAGATCTTCGATTTTCCGGCATTGACGATGCCGGTCGTCGGCGAGACGGCGGCGCCGGGCGCCGCGTCGAACGAGGCCTGCAACTGCTGGTTGCGAAAGTTGTTGTAGAAGGCGGTCGCGTTGAAGGTCGCGCGCACCGCGCCGTTGTAGCTGGTCTTGAAGCCGGTCTCGTAGGAGTCGAGCTTCTCAGGCTGGAACGTACGGTAGTTCTCCGGCGCATTGCCATACACGCCGCCGGCTCGATAGCCGCGGGAATACTTGCCGTACACCAACACATTCTCGATGGGTTTGTACTCGAGATCGAACATCCAAGTCGGTGCGTGCGAGGTCTCCGAAGTCGACTGATAGCAATTGTTCGGCGTGCTGGTGAGATCCGTGCAGAAGCTGTTCGGGCCTTGGGTAAACGGTGGTTCCACCGGAAACTGGTAGGTGATTCGCTGGCTGGTATTGCTCGATTGGTCGTAGGTGAAGCGAGCGCCGCCGGTCGCCTTCAGCTGATCATTGATCGTATAGGTCGATTGCTCGTAAATGCCGTAATCGCGATACCAAGTCTCTCCAACCGTGTAGTTCACGGAACCTACGTGGACCGGAAATCCATATATTTCGGAGGTGGCGATACCGACGGGATCCGTGCACTGCAAAGCCGCTGCGTTGGTGCAGGAGGCGAACACCGGGCTCTGGTTGCCGCCGGCACTGATCGGATCGCTGCCCTCGACATACAGGCCGCCCTGGTAGGTCAGGCGATCGTTCAATACCGTACCTTGCGCCTGCAGCTCATCGGTAAAGGTGAATTCGGCGGAAGTCCAAGTTCCGGGCGCCGATTGAATCGTCGAGAAAACGATGGGGGGAAGAGTCGGACCTACCGGGAAATTCGTACCGAACAACGCGTTGTTCACCCGCTCCATCAGCTGCGAGTAGCTCGCAATGTTCTTCAGCGTGAACGAATCGCTCGCATGCCAGGTCGTGGTGTTGATCAGTTGATAGTCATAGGTCAACGTTTCAGGTGCCGGCAGGTCTTGCTGCACGGTATAGAAGCCTTGGCCCTGCGCTCTCGCCAGCTGCGGGCACGCAAACGCGAAGCCTGTGCCGCTCGTAGGATCGCAGGTGATCAATTTTTGAACGCCACCGCTGACGTCTGATCGGTTGAACGAGGCGATGGTGTAATTCTCGAGGTTCGGCGTGATGTCGACCACAAGGCTCGCACGTGCGGCGGTATAATTCGTGTCCTCGAGACGTGCAGGCCCAATGCCGCTATCGTTGTTCAGCCAGCCGGAACGGTACATTTGGTCGACCGCGAGTCGGAAGCGAACCGTATCGCTGATGGGCAAATTCAGCACTCCCTGCTCGCGGTGCATGGCGTAGTTACCGTAGGAGAGCTCGCCGTAGCCGCCGAACTCGCTGGTCGGTTTCTGCGGCACGAACAAAATATCGCCGCCGGTGGTATTCAACCCGAAGAGAGTTCCCTGAGGCCCTTTGAGCACCTGGACGTTGGCGAGATCGAAGAAGTCGCCGTGATTCGTTCCATCGCCGATCGGGATGCCGTTGCCGTTGCCACGCGGCGCGACCACGTCGGCGAAGTAGACTCCAACCGAGGGTGGCGAGCCGCCGTCCTGATTGAAGCCACGGATGGCGAAGGTCGTCTCTTCGTTGCCAAAGTTCGTGTTGGCCGACAGCGACGGCGTGTACTGGGCGAGATCGGCCGCATTGGTGATGTCGTGGCGGTCCAATTGCCCCTGGCTGAAAACCTGGATCGAGATCGGCACGTCCTGCAACCGCTCCTCGACGCGCCGCGCGGTCACGATGATCTCGGTCAAGTCTCCCGCCGAGGCCGTCGGAGTCGGCGTCTCCGTCTGCGCGCTTGCGAATTGCGACATCGCGAGTCCGAGCAACGCCGCCATCGATAGTCCACAACACTTGGCGTTCATTAATCTCTCCCCTCTAAAATTATGATTCGTGGGCCCCACACTCATGGCCGCATCCGCACTCTGTTCTTGATATTTCATTCAACCCCCAGTGAGAGAACTCCAGCCATCGAATCTTCTGAGCCTAGGCTCCCATCAGCGACCTCGGATCGATCTGACCCGTGGCAATACCACCCAAAAATCCGCCATCGACGGCAAGCGCCACGCCATTGATGTAGCTCGCCGCATCACTGTTCAGGAATACGAGCGGTCCGGCCTGCTCCGCGGGACTCGAACGCCGATTGATCGGCTGCGTCGCGGCCTCGATCACCGACGCTTTGGTGGCCGACTCGAAATCGGCCATCATCGGAGTCTGGGTGGGACCGGGCATGGTGCAATTCATGCGAATTCCGCGCTTGATGGTGCGCGTCGCAAACATCATCGTCCAAACGACGATGACCTCTTTGGAAAAGGTATAGCCCTCGCGCACCGTCTCCGTGGCGTTGCGCTCGCACCAGTCCGCGGCTTGCGCGAAGCTCTCGTTCTTGATCAGCTCCATCACCGCCGGGAGCCTGCGGCTCCAGCCGAGCCCCGCCGTCGATGAGATGCTGGCGACGGCACTCCCCGGCGACATGGCTCGGCAGCAACGCCTCGGTCAGGTGTCTTGCACCGATGTAGTTGACCTTCATGACGTCGATCGGCGGAGAGGTCTGCGCCAGTCCCGCGCAGTTGAAAAGCGCATCGACCCTGCCTCCGATTTTGGCGACGGCGGCATCGATCGACTTGGGATCGCGCAGATCCATTTGAGTGAACGACGCGAGCTTGAGGGTGCTCGGCTTGTAGTCGAGACCGTGCACTTCGGCGCCGAGCTCGAGCAATAATTTCGCGGTGGCCTCTCCCATGCCGGAGAAACAACCGCTCACGACGACTCGCTTATCTTTGTATGTTACGTAGTCCGTCATCACTTCCCCGCGACCCTTGAAGGGTAGCCAACCTCAAGACACAAATAGCGTATGTGTACTACACTGTGGTTGCTTAGTATTTGTCAGGCGGGCATGCAAAGTAAAGTATGTCGCAGCAGAACAACATAATCTTTCGAACGATAGCAGGAGACTTCGATGAGTGACGTCGCCCCCCTAAGCGCGGCCGTCCCGAAGCCGGAGCATATCCCAGGTTCGGTGATATATGACTTCGATTTCTTTCGAGATCCGGCCTACTTGGCCGATCCACACAAGCGCATTTTGGACCTCGTCCGGTCGGCCCCGCCGATGTTTTGGACCCCCCGAAATGGCGGCCATTGGATGTTTTTAAGCCACGAGGCCAATTTCAAAGCCTCGCGCGACACGGAGACCTTTTCCAGCCAGTTCGTGACCGAGGAGCAGATGAAGGCCTTCGTCGCACAGCTCCCTCCCGGTATGCCGCGCATCCCGTTGGCCGTGCCCATCAATCTCGACCCTCCCGAGCACACCAAGTACCGGGCGCCGCTGCAAAAGGCCTTTTCACCCAAGACCATGCTCGCGCTCAAAGACAGCATCCGCGCCCTTGCCAACGAACTCATCGACAAAGTCATCGACCACGGTCACTGCGATTTCATGGTGGACATCGCCGAGCCGCTGCCGGTGCAGGTTTTTTTGAAACTCCTCGGGCTGCCGCTCGAGCGCCAGAGCGAGTATCGCGCCATTGTCAGGGCGCAGCTTGCGAACACCGAACACGATGCCAAGAAGAGCATGATGAACCTGATCCAGGTCACCACCATCATGCGCGACACGATCCTCGAGCGTCGCGACCAGCCGCGTGACGACATGCTCAGCATGTTGTGGAAATCCGAGATCGACGGCAGGCCGACGACTCTCGAGGATATGGAAAACTATGCCGTGCTGCTGTTCATCGCCGGGCTCGACACGGTCATGAATGGCATGGGGTTCGGCGTGCGTCACCTCGCTCAAGATCCCGTCCTGCAGCGCGAATTGCGCGCCGATCCTCGCAAGATCCCGGTTGCCGCGGAGGAATTGCTGCGCCGCTACACGTTCACGGTGCCGGTCAGGAAAGTGCGCAAGGACGCCGTCTTCGAGGGCGTGCAGATGCGCGAAGGCGAGCGCGTGATGCTGTTCCTGCCGGCCGCGGATCTCGATCCAAAGGAGTTTCCCGACTCAGACCGCCTCGACATCCGGCGCGAGAAGCCGCACATCGCGTTCAATGCCGGGCCGCATCGCTGCCTCGGATCGCACCTGGCGCGGGTGGAGCTGCAAACCCTCTACGAGCAAATGCTCGAGCGTCTGCCGGAATTTCGTCTCGATCCAAAGCATCCGCCGAAGTTTCATGGCGGCCCGGTCATCGGCGTGGACTCGCTCGCGCTGGTGTGGGACGTGTAATGAGCGCGCCGCGTGTCCTGCCACGGCTGGACAGCGAGAACCGCTTCTTCTGGACGGCGGGCGCCGAGGGCCAATTGCGTTTCCTGCGCTGCCAGGCGTGCTCGGCCTTCATCCACCCGCCGCGCCCCGTGTGCCGCCGGTGCCTCTCGGAGAAGGTCGCGCCGGAAGCCGTTGCCGGCACCGGCACCATCGACACGTACACCATCAACTATCAGGCCTGGCGGCCCGATCTCGAAGTCCCTTATGTGATCGCGCGGGTCGCGATCGACGGAGCGCCGGGTGTCTTTCTCACCACCAACATCGTCGGCTGTCGCGGTCGACGCCGTCGAGATCGGCGATCGGGTGCGCGTGAAGTTCGAGCAGCAGGGCGATGTCTACTTGCCGCTGTTCGAGAAGATCACCTGATATGAGCGCCGCGGACGCCTATATCACCGGTATTGGCCAGTCCGAGGTCGGGGTCCGATTGCAGCGCCCGCCGCTCTTGTTGACGGTCGATGCGATTCGCGAGGCCTTGACCGAAGCGGGCCTTACGATCGGACAGATCGACGGCGTCTCGACCTATCCCGGCCGATCCTCCGCCTATCTGGGGTTCTCGCCCTTGGGTGCCGACGAGCTGATCGACGCGCTCGGCATTCGCGCCCGATGGCAGCTGGGGGCGCTCGAAATCAGCTCGCAGTTAGGCGCCGTGGCCGCCGCCGCCATGGCGGTGCGCACCGGGCAGGCGCGACATGTCATCTGCTTTCGAACCGTTTACGAGGCGGCCGCGATGTCGCGGCCGGAGGAGTATCCGCCGCTCCGCCGTGACCGGGTGGACGGATATTCGCAGTGGCTCACGCCCTTCAACGCCTACTCGGCGGCCAACTGGACCGCGCAATACGCGATGCGCCACGTGAAGCGCTTCGGTCTGACCCGCGAGCAGCTCGCGCAAATCGCGCTGACCGATCGCGTCCATGCGCTGCTCAATCCGCGCGCGCTCGTTCGCGAGCCGCTGACGATGGAGCAATACCTCGCCGCCCGCATGATCTCGACGCCCTTGTGCCTCTATGATTGCGATCGCTACACCGATGCATCGACCGTGCTGATCGTGTCGGCGGGCGATGCGATCGACGAAGTCAAGTGCACGCCCATCCGCATCGCCGCCATGGCGGGCACGGTCGAGCGCCACAGCTGGGATCAGGCCGAGTGGATGGCCTGCTACCCGACCGGCGCCGATTTGTGGAAGAGCACCGACTACAAGCCCGCCGATGTCGACACGGCGCAGCTCTATGACGGATTCAGTTTCCAGGCGATTGCCTGGCTCGAGGCGCTCGGCTTTTGTGCAGTCGGCGAAGGCGGTCGATACGTTGAAGGGGGCAAGCGCATCGCGCTCGACGGCGAGCTGCCGCTCAACACCTTCGGCGGCCAACTCGGCGCAGGACGACTTCACGGCTTTGGTTTCGCTCACGAAGCCGTGGTGCAGCTGCGCGGACTTGGCGGCAAGCGCCAGATCGCGGGCAACCCGACGGTCGCCGTCGCCGCGTCGGGCGGCGGCCCGCTGGCAACGGCCTTGCTGTTGGCGCGGGATTGACGCCGATGTCAGCCAACTCCATTGACGAACTGCCGGGCTACCGACGGCGCCTGCGGGTGACACCTTCGAACGACCGCGTGCTCGCCGAGCTCGAGGACGACTACCACTGCATGGCGGTGACGATCCATCACGACGGAGGCATCGCGGCCGCGGTCGATCCCGTCATGGATCGCGCTCCGTGGAATATCTGTCCGGGCGCCGTTGAGGTACTAGAACAGACCTTCGTGGGAATCGCCCTGAAGGACTTCGCGGCGCGCGGCGGCAAGCGCGCCAACTGCACCCATCTGCACGACCTTGCGGTCCTCGCCGCCGCTCACGCATACGATGCGACACCCACGGTGTACGACATTCTCGTCTCCGATCCCGTCGCAGGCCGGAGCGAAGCCGAACTGCGCCGCGACGGCATCGCGGTGCTAGACTGGAGTCTGGTGAAGGGCCGGATTATCGCGCCCGCACCGCTGGCTGGCCTCGACCTCGACAACATGCGTAATTGGATCGAATCCCTGGATCCTAAGTCCCAGGAGGCGGCAAGGTTGCTGCGCTGGGGAACCATGGTGGCACACGGACGAACCTTGCCGGCGGATTGGGCATCCGGGACCGGCAATATGGCAAGTGGCAGCCGGTGTTTCACCTTTCAGCCGCACAAGGCGGGCGAAGCCAAGCACGTTGGGGCGATACTCGATTTCAGCCGCGGTGCGGCGCGGCCGCTGGAGCATCGGCCTGCAAAGCCCGCACCACAGGACTCGGATCTGTTTCATGTCACGCGCGATCACGGGTCGCGTAGTTTTGCCGGAAGGAGGACACCATGAAGATGAACGATATGATGGTCATCAGCGTCGACGACCATGTGAGCGAACCCCCCGATATGTTCGACAAGCATTTGTCGGGCGATGCGCTTGCGAGCGCGCCGAAAATGCGTACCACCGCCGCAGGCACGAATTACTGGGAATACCAGGGTATGAAAATGCCCCAGGTCGGTCTCAACGCCGTGGTCGGGCGCGTGCCGGAAGAGTACGGCATGGAGCCGACCTCGCTCGATCAGCTGCGCAAAGGGGTCTACCAAGTGGACGCCCGCGTCGACGACATGAACGTCAACGGCATCGCCGCATCCTTGAACTTCGCGAGCTGCGTGGGCTTCGATGGCGGGGTTTTTCACAAGGTTCCCGACAAGGCCAAGGCGCTCGTGCATCTGCGCGCCTATAACGACTGGCACATCGATGAGTGGTGCGGCGCCCACCCCGGCCGCTTCATCCCGTGCGCGCTCCTGCCGACCTGGGATCAGAAAGCCATGGTGGAGGAGGTCAAGCGCATTGCGGCCAAAGGATGCACGGCGGTATCGCTCAACGAAAATCCCACCGTGCAAAAGCTGCCGAGCATTCACAACGCGTACTGGGAGCCGCTGTGGAAGGCCGTCGTCGAACACGACATCGTGATGTGCCTGCACATCGGAGCCGGCAACCCCGCGCCGCATGCCTCGATGGAGACGCCGATCGAGGCGTGGATCTCGACCATGCCTATTTCCATCGTGGTGGGTGCGGCCGACTGGCTGCATCTCGAGGCGCTCGAGCGCTACTCGTCCATGAAAATCGCGCTCTCCGAGGGCGGCATCGGCTGGATCCCCTACTTCCTGGAACGCAGCGACTTCAGCCACGAGCGGCACAAGGCCTGGACCCATTCTCGGTTCGAGGGCACCAAGCCGAGCGAAGTGTTCCACAAGCATTTCCTGACCTGCTTCATCGATGACGCCTTCGGTCTGCAAAACCTGCAGGCGGTCGGCGAGGACATGGTCGCCTACGAGTGCGATTACCCGCATTCGGATTCGCTCTGGCCGAAAGCACCGGAAACGCTGTGGGACAGCGTCAAGCATTTGACCGAGGCGCAGATCGACAAGGTCACCCACGGCAACGCGATGCGCTTCTTCCGCTTCGATCCGTTGAAGCATTTCAAGCGCGAGGAGCTCACCGTCGGCGCATTGCGGAAGAAGGCCGCCGGCGTGGACATCAGCGTGCATTCCTACGGCGGAGCGGCACCGCTCCTGCCGGGCGAGAAGGCGCGGCCCATCACCTCGGGCGATGTCATGGAGATGTACAACCGCCATCGCAAGACGGCGTGAAGAGAAAGTCGCGATGACCGAAGCCTATATCATCGACGCCGTCCGCACGCCCCGCGGAATCGGCAAGGTCGGCAAGGGCGCCCTCACCCACCTGCACCCGCAGCATCTGGCGGCTACGGTGCTGAAGGCCCTGCAGGAACGCAACCATATCGACACCGCGGAAGTCGACGACATCGTGTGGGGAACGAGCGCACAGAAGGGCAAGCAAGGCGGCGACCTCGCCCGCATGGCCGCGCTCGATGCCGGTTACGACGTGCGCGCGAGCGGCGTGACGCTGGACCGCTTCTGCGGCAGCGGTCTGACCGCGGTCAGCATGGCGGCGGCGCAGATCCGCTCGGGCATGGAGGATCTGGTCATCGCCGGCGGCACCGAGATGATGTCGTACATCACGAGCAGCGGCCAGGAAGAGATGGCCGCGGGCTTGAAATCGCCGGGGATCGGCTCGGGCAACAAGCGGCTGCAGGAGCGGCATCCGCAATCGCATCAGGGCCTGTGCGCGGATGCCATCGCCTCGATGGAGCATATCGATCGGCAAGCGCTCGATGCGTTCTCCTTGGCGAGTCAGCAGCGGGCCGCCCGGGCGATCCAGGAGGGCCGGTTCGAGCGCTCGCTCGTTCCCGTGCTCAATGACGACGGCACTCTGGCGCTCGCCCGGGACGAATATCCCCGGCCGCAGACGACGAAAGAGGATCTGGCCGCGCTCAAGCCGAGCTTCGCGCAAGTGGCGGACTACTCGCCCGATGGCAGTGGCGTCACGTTTCGGCAACTCATCAACCGGCGCTATCCGGACCTGAAAATCGAGCACGTGCACCATGCGGGCAGCTCCTCGGGGATCGTAGACGGCGCGGCCGCTCTGCTCCTTACCTCCAAGGATTACGCGAGCAAGCGCGGCTACAAGCCGCGTGCCCGCATCGTCGCCACCGCGAACATCGGCGATGACCCGACGCTCATGCTGAATGCGCCCGTCCCGGCTGCGCGCAAAGTGCTGGCGAGAGCCGGGCTGCGCGCAGAGGACATCGACCTGTGGGAGGTCAACGAGGCATTTGCGGTGGTGGTCGAGAAATTCATACGAGATCTGCGCCTCGATCGCGAGAAGGTCAATGTGAACGGCGGAGCGATCGCACTCGGTCATCCCATCGGCGCGACGGGCGCCGTTTTGATCGGCACCGTGCTCGACGAGCTCGAGCGCCGCGAGCTCAAGCGTGGGCTCATCACGATGTGCGCAGCGGGCGGCATGGCCCCCGCGATCATCATCGAGCGAATATAAGAAACGCCGCATGTTGCGGCCTGCGGTTAATCAATGGAAGCGATATTCGCTGGTACGAAGAACAAGAGAAGATCTGTTGGGCTCAAGTTGTCGGTCATCGCCCGCCAACTGCGACTGAACTTCGATCAAAGCACGAAGCTTCGGGGTCTGACACGCGCCAAGTGGACGCTGATCGCGGCGGTCTCACAAAATCCGGGCGCCACGCAGCGCACGATCGCCCAGGCGTTGGAGGTGAGCGAGATCACCGCCGGGCGCCTGATCGACCGCCTCTGCGAGGAGGGCTATCTGAAGCGGACCGAGAGTCCGACCGATCGGCGCGCCTACCGGGTGCACTTGGCGAGCGGCGCTCAGCCGGTGCTCGACAAGCTCGATGAAGTCGCGAAAGGCCACGAGGCCGAGATATTCGCAGGTTTCAGCAACGCGGATCTCGACAAATTGGACGAACTGCTCGAGGCCATCGCCCGCAATCTGTCGGCCGCCCGCAGCGTCCGAGCGGCGGAGAAATAGGCGTTGGCGGAGAACTCGACAACGAGCGGGCTCGAGTCCAAGGACTTTTTCACGGACATCTCCCTCGTCAGCGATCCGAGCCCCTTTTTTCATCAGCTAAGATCGAAATGTCCCGTGCTCCGCGAGCCCCACCATGGCGCCATGATGGTGACGGGCTACGCCGAAGCGCTCGAAGTCTTCAAACAGCGTGATGTCTTTTCCTCGTGCGTGGCAGTGACCGGGCCCATTCCGCCGTTACCGTTCACGCCGCAAGGTGACGACGTCAGCGAGCAGATCTCGAAACATCAGGGCGACATGCCGTGGTCGGCCTACCTCGTGACCTTGGACGGTCAGGCACACGGTGTGCTGCGCAACATTCTCAACAGCTTGCTCACGCATACGCGGCTGAAGAAAAACGAAGAGTACGTGCAGCAGTTATGCGACCGTCTGATCGACGGATTCATTGCCAAGGGTCGGTGCGAGTTCGTATCGGAGTATGCGAATGCCCTCTCCACGCTGGTGATCGCGGACCTTCTGGGTGTTCCCGAGGAGGACCGAGAGGAGCTGCTGCAGTTGCTCGGGGAGCCTCCGACCCAGATCGCCGGCGATCCGGAGCACAAAAGCACGCGGGACCCGCTGGCCTTTCTGGACAGTCGGTTCACCGGTTACCTCGAGGAGCGTCGCAGCAATCCGCGCGGCGACATGATGTCGGATCTGGCCAATGCTCGGTTCAAGGACGGTTCCGAGCCGGCCTTGGATATCCCGGTCCGCCTGGCAAAGTTTTTGTTCGGCGCCGGACAGGACACTTCGGCGCGGCTCATGGCCTCGTGCTTTCGACTACTGGGCGAGTCTTCGCAGCTTCAACAGCGCCTGCGCGCGGAACGCCAGCGGATTCCGGATTTCATCGAAGAGACGTTGCGATTGGAGAGCCCCGTCAAAACGCTGTCGCGCCTGACCCGGACCACGACATCGATCGGCGGCGTGCCCATCGCGGCAGGTACCATTGTTACGCTGGCCCTGGGTGCGGCAGATCGCGATCCACGCCAGTTCGAGGCACCGGATGAGCTCAACGTCGATCGAGCGAATGTACGCGACCATTTGGCCTTCAGTCGCGGCGCGCATGCCTGCCCCGGCGCGCCACTCGCGCGCGCGGAAACTCGTATTACGTTGGAGCGATTTCTCGAGCGGATGCGGGACATTCGCATCAACACCGCCGAGCATGGCCCGGAAGCGGCGCGGCGCTATGACTATGTGCCCACGTACCTGTTGCGCGGCCTGTCGGCGCTGCACCTCGAGTTCAACGCGGCCTAGGGTCGCGAACAACCCCACACCGAGCCGCGGCAGCCCAGACCCTCAATGTAGGGCGAGGATCTCGCTCTTGCTCAGCGAGGTCGTCAGCTTGCCGCCGACGTTCGACAGCGTCGCCGCAGGCACGCTCACGAGTTTGCCATCGATGATGATCTCGGCCGCACCGTCGGGAGCCACTTTATTGATCGTGCCGAGGCGCGAGCCGTTCGAGGACACCAGCATCTTGCCCTTCTCGGCGACCGCGGCCGCCGCGCCCGCGCTCGAGGAATTCTGTGCCACAGCGCCAAACGTCGCCAGGGTGCAGGTCAAAGCAACAAGCCACGATGTCCTCACGATCTCTCTCCTCTCTGCGGCGATGGGAGCCTCGCCGAATCGATAAAATTACTAAGCAACGTTAGTATCTCCCTAAGCAACGGTAGTATTTAATCGGGGGCACTGTCAAGACTTGACGTGCGCACCACTGCTCAGAACCGACGGATCGCGCAACGCCGACGTTATGCCCGATCGAGGCAAATCCGCGCGCCGGCGCTCCGCTTAGCGCGGCTGCATTCGAATAGCCCCATCCAGCCGCACGGTCTCGCCGTTCAGGTAGCCGTTGCGGATCATTTCCAGAGCCAGGCTCGCGTATTCCTCGGGATGACCCAGCCGTTTGGGGAACGGCACCATGGCGCTCAACGATTCGAGCATCTGCGGCGTGGCGCCCGCCATGGCGGGCGTATGAAAGATACCGGGCTGTATCGTCACGACCCGTATCGCCTCGCGTGAGAGGTCGCGAGCGATGGGCAGGGTCATGCCGACGATTGCCGCTTTGGCGGCGGCGTACGCCGCTTGCCCGATCTGTCCGTCGGTGGCCGCCGCGGAGGCGGTGTTGACCATCACACCCCGCTCTCCCTCGATGGGTTCCAAGGTCATCATGCCCGCCGCTGCGCGCGTGATGCAGCGGAACGTGCCGACGGTGTTGAGGCGCAGAACCCATTCGAACTGGTCCGAGGGAAACACGTTGATCTCGCCGGTCTTCTTGTCGCGCCGCGCGGTGAGGATGGCGTTGCCGCCGCCGGCGCAACAGACGAGCGCCCGCTCCTGTCCCTGGGCGGCACGGGCAGCGGCAAACGCCTGATCGACGCTCTCATCCGACAGTACATCGCAGACGCAGAACGTCGCGCCGGTCTCGGCAGCCGCCTTGGCGCCGGTCTCGGGATTGCGGTCGAAGATCGCGACGGCCGCGCCGGCCGCCCGCAGTGCCTTCACCGTCGCCAATCCCAGGCCTGAAGCACCCCCGGTCACCACGGCAGCCAACGATGAATCGATCTTCATTTCTTGCCCCTGTCATTCTGAAATCGCGGAGCATTGTAGACTCTCATGACACCATGGATCCGGGCAATTCCATTCCACTCGCCTCGATTGCTCATCAAGCATTGACGCGGCTCGCCGCCGCGAGCGGGTCGGCTGCGCTTCGAACGGTCGATGGCGCGACCCTCCTCGGCGAGCGGGCAATGTGCGCGAACTGGACGGTTCCAGGCCGAACGTCGGCGGGCGGCGGATGCCGCTTGCTCGATGCGCTCGGCGACACGATCGCGCTGAATCTTGCGCGACCCGCCGATCGGGAATTGCTGCCGGCGCTCTTCGAGAACGATCAACTGGATGCGAGCGACGATGCGGCGATCGCCGCGTGCATCGCCCGATCCGATGCGCACGCCCTGGTGGCGCGCGGCCGTCTGATGGGCTTGGCGATCGCGGCGGAGCACGAGCACCGGCCGGCGCTCGAACATGCGCCGCTATTCGGGCGGAGCGGCGTGGCGACGCCCGGCGTGGCGACGCCCGGCGTGGCGACGCGCGACTCACCGGTGTCCGTGCGCACGGGTCCGCGTGTTGTCGATCTCTCCGCGTTATGGGCGGGACCGCTTACCGCGCATCTACTCTGGCTTGCAGGCGCCGAGGTCGTGAAAGTCGAGAGCCGCTCGCGCCCGGATGCCATGCGGGACGCCGAAGGGGATTTCTACGCGCTCATCAATCAGGGGAAGACAACGGTTGCCGTCGATCTTGCGGACGGCGGCGAACGAGCAGCGCTGCTGTCACTGATCGCCGCATCCGACATCGTCATCGAGGCCGCAAGGCCGCGGGCACTCAAGCAGTTCGGCATCGATGCCTTGAGCATCGCGCGCGCCACGCCCGGCCTGGTGTGGGTCAGCATTACCGCCCATGGCACCACCGGCGAGGCGGCCGGCTGGGTGGGATTCGGGGATGACTGCAGTGTCTCGGGGGGCTTAAGCGCCGCCTTGCGCAGCGCGACCGGCCACACGGGTTTCGTCGGCGACGCGCTCGCCGATCCGCTCACGGGAATATTCGCCGCGCTCGCCGCGTGGGAGGCCTGGATTTCAGGTCGGGGCGCTCGGCTGGAGCTGGCCATGAGTCAGGTGGTGGCGCGCTGTCTTGCCGCCGCGAGGCACGAGGATCCGCAAGGGCTGCAAGCGGCGTTGACCCAATGGGCAAGCGCGCGTGGGCGTCCATTTCCCCGCGTCACGCGGCGGCCCGTGCGGGCTCGCCCGCTGTTCTGCGGCGGGATTCAGGATTATGTCGCGCGGACGCTGCGCTGAGGCTCAGACTCTGCCGGAAACCAAGATCGACGCGCCGGTGATGGCGCGGGCGGCGTGGGATGAAAGAAACACGATGACGTCCGCGAGCGCTTGCGGAGCGACCCAACGTGAGAAGTCCGCTTTCGGCATGTCGGCTCGATTGGCAGGTGTATCGATGATGGTCGGCAGGACCGCGTTGACGTTGATCCCTTTGTCCTTCAACTCCTCGGCCAGCGCCTCGGTGAGCTTGGCGACACCGGCTTTCGAGGCCGTATAGGCCCCCATTCCCGTGCCGGCCTTGGCGGTCGCAGCCGCGCCGACATTGACGATGCGGCCGTCGTCCGCGGGCAGATAGCGCAGTGCCGCCTTGCAGGCGCACAACGCCGTCTTGAGATTGATGGCGTATAGAAAATCCCAGGTCTCGAGACTGCCATCGGCAATCGTCTCCCAGCGAAAGCCGCCGGCGATGTTGACCAGCACGTCGATCCCGCCAAGCTTCGATGCCGCCGTGTCCATCGCACGCTGCGCCTGGCCGAGATCCGTGAGATCGATGCCCTCGAGAAACTCGTGGGGCTCCGCCGAATCTTTTAGAGGATCGTGCGACGCCGCGGCGCGATCGAGGAGCGCAAGGCTCGCGCCCGCCGACAGGAACGCCCGTGCAACGGCCGCGCCCAACACACCCGCGGCGCCTGTGATGACCACCTTCATGCGGCGTGGCGCCCGCCGTTGACGCTCAACGTATGGCCCGTGATGTAGCCGGCCTCCTCCGAGGCAAGGAATGCACAGGCCGCCGCGATGTCCTCCGGACGTCCGGCTCGCTTCATCGGCGAGTTGGCCGTCTGGCCTGCGATACCGCCGGCGATGTTCGAGGTCGCCGCCTGCAGCATCGGCGTGTCGACAAATCCCGGCGGGACATTGTTGACCGTGACCCCCGTGGGCGCGAGCTCGAGCGCGAGGGATTTGGTGAACGCGATCACGCCACCCTTCGAGGAGGCGTACGTCGTCATGCGCGCACTGCCTGTTTGTGCGCTCGATGAGGATATGTTGATGATGCGTCCCCAGCCGGCCGCGAGCATGTCGGGCAGCACCGCCTGCGTACAAATGAACATGCTCTTCAAATTCACGAACATGATCTTCTCCCACTCCGCTTCCGTGACCTCGAGAAAAGGTCTGAAGGAAGTCATGCCGGCGTTGTTGACGAGAATCTGCACCTTACCGAGCTCGGCGTGAACCCGTTCGACGCCCGCATCGATCTGAGCGCGCGCCGACACATCGACATTGCAGGCAACGGCTCGAGCGCCCGAGGCGACGAGCTCCGCGGCGGCACGCTGCGCGCCGGCATAGTCGATATCCCAGACGCCGATGCCGACGCCATCCCGCGCCAAGCGCCGACAGGTGGCGAGCCCGATTCCCGAAGCCCCGCCCGTCACGATCGCGTTTTTTCCTGCCAGTGGCATAAGGTGCCCTCTTGAATTGTTAACCTAGGGTTAGTCGGTTGCTTCGTCAGCACCCGGACTGCGATTCGAATCAAGTCAGGCGAGCATTCGCCACGCCGTTGCCCTGCCCCACCAAATCCTCGAGATCGGCGTACTTTTCGGGCTTGAGAGTTCCATGGAGACATAGCCGCAACACTTCGCGAGAGAAACGTTTCGACATCTGCTGGCGCTCCTTGGCGCTTCTCGCATGGGCGCGCGCCCACACCGGCCAGAGGAATGCGCCCGCGAGCAACAGCACCGACATGACTTCGGCGTCGATGCCCGGTTGAGCGAGAGGAGACTTCGCAAAGTGCTCGAAATTCGACACGTATTGCTGCCAGAACGGGTCGTTGGTGGGTCGACGCGAACTCAGCAGCTCGAACAGCCACACGCGCCCGATTTCCGGGTTTTCCATCGCGAATTCCGCGAGGTGCTCGGTGACGCCTCTGACGTTGCCGGAGTCCAGCGGCAGTTCGGCCGCAACCGCCGGGTCGCCGAATACCGATCGATAGAGCTTGTCGCTCACCCAGGCCGCCGTGGCTTCGATCAGTTGCTCGCGGGTCTGAAAGTGTTGGTAGGCCG
This sequence comes from uncultured Gammaproteobacteria bacterium, assembly GCA_963766915.1. Lineage (GTDB taxonomy): Bacteria > Pseudomonadota > Gammaproteobacteria > Steroidobacterales > Steroidobacteraceae > Bog-1198. The sequence goes on along the minus strand of CAVYCL010000013.1, from coordinate 8,906 downwards.
TGCCGCGGTTGACGCCTGCGCGCTGCGCCACCTGCGCGACACTGACACCCTCCTTGCCGTCCTGAGACAGTTGCTGTCGAGCGGCCTCGAGAATCGCCTCGCGCGTACTTTGCGGATCACGTTTGCGCCGCGGGCGTTTGGTCGCAGTCGGCGGTGCAGAGCGCCCATTCGCAGCAGGAGTACTCATTTTACCGGCACTTCTTTTGATGGGCTTCAACCTTCGAGCTCAATTTCGCAGACGCTGTCGCTCGGCACACCCTGACAAGCCAGCGTGAGCCCCGCCGCCAAGTCCTGATCGCTCAGCACGTGGTTCTGACGAAGCGTCACGTTTCCCTTGAGTCGCCTCACCATGCACGTACCGCAGACACCCTGTTCGCAATTCGAGGGAGCCCACAACCCTCCCCTGCGCATGGTCTCGAGCAGCGTGTCGCCGCGGGTGTATTGCAAGCGGTGGACGCGTCCGCCCCAGCGAACGATCACCTCCTGCGGAGCGATCTGCGGCTCGAGATGAGGCGGTGTTGTGCCGTACAATTGTGTGGGTGCGTACGTGGCGAGGTTACTCGTTTATCCGGGTTACGATTGTAGGGAACCTCGCCCGGCAAATCAACACTGCTGTTGATTAGCTGAGCGGATATCACTATTATTCGTCTCCAATCTCCTCCCAGCGAGAGCAACATGCCAATCGTCGATGTCGGCGGAATCGGTGTCGCGTATGACCTCATCGGCGACGGAAAAAAGACGGCCGTCATCACGCCGGGCGGCCGATTTTCCAAAGACACGCCCGGCGTCCGGGAGCTCGCGCAGAAGTTGGCGGAGGGCGGACTGCGCGTCTTGATCTGGGATCGCCCCAACTGCGGCGAGTCCGATCTTTCGTTCCGCGGCAAGAGCGAATCGATCCTGAATGCCGATGCGCTCGCCGGCCTCTTGCGCAAGCTCGAGCTCGCGCCTGCGTTGCTGATCGGCGGCTCGGCGGGCTCGCGCGTATCGCTGCTCACCGCCCTGCGCGATCCGGGCGTTGCAGAACGTATGTTCCTGCTTTGGATCAGCGGCGGTGCGGTTGGACTCGCGACGCTCGCCTATCACTACTGCCACGATCCGTTGGCCGCGGCGGCTATGGGAGGGATGGCCGCCGTCGCGGAGCTGCCGGCCTTCAAGGAGCCGCTCACTCGAAATCCGGGAAATCGCGATAGATTGCTCGGACAGGACACGGGCACTTTCATCCAGACGATGAAAACTTGGGCCGAAGGGTTCATTCCCTCTGCGGACTCGCCGGTCCCGGGTACCGCTGCGGCGCAAATGCGGGCGCTCAAGATACCGACCATGATATTGCGTAGCGGAGAATCGGACTTTCATCACCCCCGCCTGACCAGCGAGGGGGTTCACGCGTTGATTCCGGGATCGCAAATCGCCGAACCGCCGTGGGGGGACCGAGAGTGGCTGGACCGCCTGCAAGCGCAAGCGGCGGGTGAGGGCCTGTTCGCGCGCTGGCCGCTGCTCGCACCACAAATTCTCGCCTTCGCACACGCTTAAGGCTCGAGGCGCGTCGCGCCCGGTCCCTAATGATTTGAATCCAATTCTCGAGGAGCTCAAGTGTTCAAAGCGATTTTGATCGATAAACAGGATGGCGTGCAGTCCGTGCGGGTCGCCGATCTCGAGGACGGGCAGCTGCCCGAAGGCCCCGTGACCGTGCGCGTCGAGTACTCCACCATTAACTACAAAGACGGACTTGCGATCACCGGCAAATCGCCGGTCGTGCGCAAATTCCCGATGGTCCCCGGAATCGATTTCGCCGGCGTCGTCGAATCGAGCACCAGCGATGCCTGGCGCACCGGTGATCGCGTGTTGTTGAACGGTTGGGGCGTCGGCGAGGGTCACTGGGGCGGCTTGGCACAGAAAGCGCGGGTCAACCCGGCCTGGTTGCAGCGCCTGCCCGAGCGTTTCAGCGCGCAGCAAGCGATGGCGATCGGCACTGCGGGCTACACCGCGGCTCTGTGCGTTGAAGCGCTGGTGAAGCAGGGACTCACGGCGGAGCGCGGTGAGGTGCTCGTGACCGGTGCATCCGGCGGTGTCGGGAGTGTCGCAATCGCCCTGCTGGCTCGCGCCGGCTTCAACGTCGTCGCATCGACCGGCAAGGCGAGCGAGAGCGACTATCTCAAGTCCCTCGGTGCGAGTCAGATCATCGATCGGAACGAGCTGTCCCAGCCCGGCAAGCCCCTGCAAAAGGAGCGCTGGGCGGCGGTCGTCGACTCGGTCGGCAGTCACACCCTCGCAAACGCCTGCGCGCAGACCCGTTATCGTGGGCTGGTCGCCGCCTGCGGACTCGCTCAGGGAATGGACTTTCCGGCGAGTGTCGCGCCCTTCATCCTGCGCGGCGTCTCGCTGCTCGGCGTCGACAGCGTCATGGCGCCGCGCGAGCTGCGCGAGCCGGCGTGGAATCGTCTGGCACGGGACCTCGATCCGACCGCTCTCGAGCGCATCAGCAAGACCATCGGTCTGGGCGAGGTCGTTGGGGCTGCACCAGAGATCGTCTCGGGCAAAGTTCGTGGCCGCATCGTCGTCGATGTGAATCGTTGACGCGCCGCATGGCGATTTAGCAAGAGGTCATCATGGGTGCACTGTCGGGTAAAGTCGCCGTGGTTACCGGCGCCAGCCGAGGCATCGGCAGGGGAATCGCGATCGCGCTCGCCGCCGAAGGCGCGACGGTCTACGTCACCGGGCGGACCGTGACGCCGGGCTCGTATTCCCTGCCCGGCACCGTGGGTGAGACTGCCGCCGAAGTCGACCGCCGTGGAGGCAAGGGCATCGCGGTGCAAGTCGACCACGCGCAGGATGATCAGGTTGCGGCGCTCTTCGATCAAGTGCGGCGCGAGCAAGGCCGGCTGGACTTGCTCGTCAACAATGCCTTCTCTCTGCCCGAGGACCTGACCGAGCCTCAGCCCTTCTGGGAGAAACCCATCTCCAACTGGGAAATGGTCGACGTGGGCGTGCGCTCTAATTTCGTTGCCGCCTGGCACGCGTCAAAATTTTTCGTGCCGCAAAAATCCGGCCTCATCGTCGCGATCTCCGGATATGTGGGTGTGACGTACACCTATGGCGTGGTGTTCGGCACCTGCAAATCCGCCGTCGACCGCATGGCACGCGACATGGCCGTCGAGCTCAAGCCGTACAACACCGCCTCGCTCGCCATGTGGTGTGGGCTGACGTTCACCGAGCGGGCGCATCGCAATCTCGACAGAAACCCTGCGATGAAGGCGCAGATCGTGACCAACCCTCAAGCGGGCTCGTCGGTCGAGTTTCCCGGGCGCGTCATCGCCGCCATGGCCAAGGATCCGAACATCATGCGTCGTTCGGGCGGGACCTTCATAGCCGCCGAGCTCGCGCGCGAATATGGCGTCACCGACATCGACGGTAACGCGCCGCCCTCGCTGCGCGCCCAGCGCGGCGCCCCGATCTGGCAGCCCATCTAGCATGGACAAGACGGGGACTCCTACGGAAACCGTGCGACTCGCGCAACTGCTGGACCGGCAGGACATTCTCGATTGTCTGATACGCTTCAGCCGCGGCATGGATCGATTCGATCGGGATATTTTCCTATCGGCTTTTCATGCGGACGCCACCATCGCCGCCGGTGAATTCGTCGGCGGTCCGGTGGCTCTGTACGACTGGGCCCGCCGGCTGCACGACGCCGGGCAATCGGGCACGCACCATAACCTCTTGAATCATAGCTGCGACATCGACGGTGATGTCGCGCATACGGAGACGTATTATCTTTTTGTCGGCCGCAATCGCGACGACACCAATTGGATGGCCGGCGGCCGGTACATCGACCGGCTCGAGCGACGCGACGGCTCGTGGAAAATCGCCTTGCGCACCAACGCCATCGAATGGTGCGGGCTGGTACCGACGCTTCCCATCCCGTTCGCCAACGTGCCGGACATTAATCTCAACGGCGCGGCGGCGCGCAGCAAGGACGACCCTTCCTATCAGCGACCGCTGTCCAATCGGCGTAAAGCACACATTCCGCCCGGCTAGCGACGCCCACCGCACCCCCGAGACGCTGCCATCGATGTATCTCAAAGTCGTAGCGCTCGTTTCCGGCATGTTGCTTTCCACGCCACTGTTTGCCGCCGATCCCGCGATCGATCCCGTAGGCGCGTTTGTTCATACGGAAATGGAGAAGCAACACATCCCAGGCCTGACACTACTGGTATCAAAAAGCGGCAAACCGGTTCGAACCGAAGGGTACGGAGTGTCGAATCTGGAATTGAACGTTGCCGCCAAGCCGGAAACGATTTTTCAATCGGGGTCCGTGGGCAAGCAGTTCACTGCAACCGCCGTGATGATGCTGGTCGAGTCCGGCAAAGTCGAATTGGAAGCTCCGATCACCCGGTATTTTCCCGAAGCGCCTTCATCCTGGAAGCAAGTGACGGTGCGCGAGCTCTTGAGTCACACCGCCGGCTTCACCGACTATCCGAAGAGTTTCGACGAACAAAAGAACTACACGGAGGCTGAGCTTCTCAAGATCGTCGAAGCGATACCGCTCGCCTATCCGCCCGGTACGAGCTGGAGCTACAGCAACCTAGGCTATCTGACGCTCGGCATTCTCATTCACCGGGTTACCGGCGAGTTCTATGGAGACTTCCTGCAGCAAAAGATCTTCCGGCCGCTTCAGATGACGACGACGCGCATTATCAGCGAGGCGGACATCATCCCCAATCGCTCCGCCGGATACCAACTGGTCAATGGCGAAGTGAAAAACCAGGAATGGGTTTCCCCGTCCCTCAATACAACTGCCGACGGCAGCCTGTATTTCTCGATTCTGGACCTCGCCAAGTGGGACGCCGCTCTCTACACCGAGAAGCTCTTGAAGAAATCGAGCTTGGCACAGATGTGGACCGTCGCCTCGCTTCGGAACGGACAACCGAATGCCGGTCATTACGGCTACGGCTGGTTCGTCGAAGTCCAGAACGGTCACCGTCTGATCGAGCATGAAGGCCAGTGGCAAGGTTTTGAAACTCAGATTTCCCGATACGTCGACGACGAGCTCACCGTCGTCGTCCTCACCAACCTCGCCGATGCAAAACCGGACGTGATCGCCCACGGGGTCGCAGCCTTCTATCTTCCGAAGCAAGCTACGCATTAAGCTTGGGACCGCACGCTCCAGCCGATGCCGAGCGTCCAAGGATTTGACCCGTCCGATATCAAGCCGCTCTATTGCGATCGGACTTCCGACAGGTATATTCCTCAAGGCTACCGTTCAGCGCAGCCAGGAGATTCGCCAATGACGATGTCCCCCTCGGCGCGGGCGCGCCTCGTCGCGAGCCGCAAACAAGAAACGGCTACCCTGCTAACGCCGGACATCTATTCTTGGTATCGCCAGCAGCTCGACGTGTGTCGCATGCGCTACGACGAACAACGCAGCTCATGGATGGTCTTCGGCTACGCCGAGGTCCAGCAGGTGATGCTCGATACCGAGAGCTTCTCTTCCGAAAGAACCCTGAAACCCGACGGCAGCGTCGATGAGATCGGAGGGGCCGGTATGCTCGGCTTGGACCCACCGCGACATCGGCAGTTGCGTTCCCTGGTGGCGCAAGCCTTTACGCAAAAGCGGGTGTCGGCCCTGGAGCCACGAATCTTGGCCCTGACGACGAGCTTGCTCGATCGCATAAAGGATGAGCCAAGCGTCGACATCGTCGACGGCCTCGCATTCCCGCTGCCCGTCATGGTGATCGCGGAGCTTCTCGGGATTCCGACGGCCGACCGAGAACAGTTCCGCAGTTGGACCAGCGACATGGTCGGCACCGACTACGACCTCAAAATGCAAGGCTTTGGAAAGATGGGAGCCTATTTCGATGCCGTCGTTACCGAGCGTATGCGCAATCCCGGTGAGGATCTAATTTCCGAACTCCTGGTTGCGAATATTGAGGGCGAGAGACTGAGCAAGGCGGACGTCGTCGGCACCTGCCTCGTGTTACTCGTGGCCGGCCACGAGACGACGACCACGTTGATCGGCAACGCGTTGTGGTGCTTCGACGAACACCTCGATGCTCAGGCTGAAATCTTAGTGCGGCCCGAGGCTCTCCCGACCGCGATCGAGGAGGTGCTCCGATTTCGCTCGGTCCTTCACTGGTTGCCGAGAGTGGTCAGGCGGGACATGAAATTCCTGGGGCACGATCTGAAGGAGGGCGAGCTGGTATTGCCGGTTTTTGCGGCGGCCAATCGGGACGGCTCCCAATTTCCCGATCCGGACCGCTTCGACATCCACCGTTCACCCAATCGGCACCTGGGCTTTGGACACGGGATTCATCTGTGTCTCGGCGCATCGCTCGCGCGCCTGGAGGCGAAAGTGGCGTTGGGCGAATTGTTTCGACGCTTTCCGCGGATGCGGCGAGATACCTCGCACCCCCCGACGCAAAGACCGAGTTCGTTCGTGTTCTCGTTCAGTCATTTTCCGCTGCGGCTGCAGGGCTAGGATAGCCTTCGATCCATCCATGAATATTTCCTTCGAATCGCCCGATCAGCCCGAAGTCATTGCTCTCATCGCAGAACTGGACGCTTATCAGGACACGTTGTATCCGCCCGAGAGCAGGCATGTGTTCGATATGGCCTCGCTGAAGCGACCCAACGTTCTATTTGCCGTTGCAAGGGATCATGCGGGCGACGCCGTCGGCTGCGGGGCGATAGTCCTCTTCGCCGGGTTTGGCGAACTGAAGCGTATGTATGTCAGCCCCCGCGCCAGAGGGCGAGGCGTCGCCAAGAAGCTTCTGTCGGCGCTCGAATCACAGGCACTCGAGTGCGGCTGTAACTTGCTCCAGCTCGAAACCGGGCCGTACCAACCCGAGGCACTGGCCCTGTATGCCTCCGCCGGTTACCATCGCCGAGAACGGTTTGGCGAGTACGCGGACGACCCGCTGAGTGTGTTCATGCAGAAGGACATCGCAGCAGCCCGCGTATTTCCGCTAGCCCGTTTTGATGAAGGCAAGTAGGTCGGCGTTGATCTGCTCCGCATGAGTCGTGGGCATGCCGTGCGGTAAGCCCGGATAGGATTTCAGCGTGCCCCGCTTCAGCAATTTGACCGACCGTGCGCCGGTCGTCGGGAACGGACAAATTTGATCATCCTCTCCGTGGGCCCACGGTCATGTTGGGCACGGCCCGCTTCATGAATATCGAACCACCCGGACGAGAACAGCAGTTCTATAGCGACTTCGTTCCGAAAACAAAACATGGCGATGGCGCGACCCTCGGGGCCCAGCAACGGCTGTCCGCTCAACGCGAGAATCGCATAGGTGTATCAGACATTGCACGATATGCCCGCTTGGAGCCTCGGACATTCCTGCGTCGGTTTGTGAAAGCGACGGGAATGAAACCCGCCGAATACCAGCAAAGACTTCGCATCACGCGCGCGCGGGAGATGCTCGAATTCTCGCGCAAGAGCGTCGATGAGATTGCCGCTGCCGTGGGCTACGACGACGTGGGCGGCTTTCGACGCGTGTTCTGAAAAATCATGGGCCCGACGCGATCTCAGTACCGCCAGCGATTCTCTCGAATCGGCTGACACCCGCATTGGCGGCCGCCGACTAGCGATGCAGATTGCGTTTCCGGCTCAAGAAGTGGTTGACGGTTCCCCGAAGCAGGAAGTACGGGAGCACCGCGAGTATCAGTGCCACGAGCAACGCCTCGCCCGGGTAGAACCACCGGAGTTCAAGATACTGGTAGATCGCATCAAGAATCAGAGCGAAGATGAATACCTTGCCCAATGACTTCCAACTGCTCTGGAGCACCTCGGAGCGCTGTTCCGGCCGGGTGAACAGCCGATAAGGGGCCCGTCCTTCACGGGCGTCCCTTCTCCCGTCGCGGATCGCAAAAAACGCAGCCATCAACGGCTGGAAAATAAATCGAAAATGTAGCGGCCCATCGAGGCGGCCTACGAAATCCTCAACGAATCGCGTCAATTGATGCATCTTCTAAGCTCTCCTAACACCAGTCCTAAGTGACCGCGGACACCGGGGATGGGGCGGGCACCAAGCGACAGCTCGGTAGTATGCGATGCTCCCCGCCCGAACGGATGAAATAGCGCCGTCTCCGCCCAATCATCCTTCCTCTGACAGCGGATTGGTTGCTTGCTGATCGGCGGCTGACAAAAAACATTAAGCCGAGGCAGCGCAGTGCGCATGGGAAGGTCCCGCTCATTGGCCGTTGCCGTCTATGTGCGATGAAACGGCATGATAGTCGGCTAAGCGCGTTGCCACAAAGCCGCCATCGGCGGGTGGCTCCCTCGGGGCGTCCTTATGCCGGAACGGACCGCATCGGGCAGCATTTGACCACCGAGACATTGGTTTGGATGGATTCACCGCCGCAATCCGGTCGTTAAACTCGCGTGTTAAAATCCCGATGCGGCTCTGCAGCCGGAATGCCGCGCTTGTCTCCTCATGGGGTTACCCAAGCATCCAACTCGTTCGGCGACGTTGAGTCCACCTATGGCAGTCACTCGCTCTATCATCGCGGTATTACTTGGTTACGTCATTTTTGCGGGCTCGGCTGTGCTTTGGTTTCAAGTCTCGGGACACAGACCTCATGCTGAGGCCTCGCTGCCCTTCAAAGCTGCAACGGCTGCGTACGGTATGTTCCTTGCTGCGGTAGGCGGTTGGGTGACTGCGTGGTTTGCAGGCAGACAGCCTGTCAAGCACGGCGGCTTATTGGCCGGCGTAATCGCGACAGGCGCCGTTGCCTCGCTAATGTTTTCAGGCGCCGCTGCGACTTGGTCCCAATGGTCCGCCTTACTGTTGATGGCGCCGATGGCTATTGGCGGTTCGTATTGGCGCTCACATCAAATCCGGATTTGATATCGCGCCGTGACGGCGGTGGGCCGAGTGCGGCCGGTCGGCGGCCGAGAAGCGCTGGCGAAC
>CAVYCL010000012.1:0-206098 GCA_963766915.1 uncultured Gammaproteobacteria bacterium | reverse complement strand
GGCGACGGTGTAATTTGACCCCTTTGGCGACATGAGGATTTGACCCCCTTAGATTATGTAAGGAGGTCAGCATGTTCGAGCGACGATTAGGCCACCTTGTATCCGGGCACGAGATCCTGGGAGACGAGGTGATGGTCAAGCCGGAGGAGATCGAGCGGATGCTCGAGATGCGCGCACGCGGATGGGGAACCAAGCGCATTGCTGCTGAGCTGGGGTGCGCCCGCAACACGATACGGCGGTATTTGCGCGCCGGCGGAGCGATCCGCTATCGGCAACCGCAGCGGCCGTTCAAGCTCGATGCGGTGAAGGCCGCGCTCGAGCGATCTTTTCTGCGGCATCATGGCAACGCGGATGTGGTTCGCCAGGCGCTCGCGCGCGAGCACGGGATCGCGACGAGCCTGCGCACTGTGCAGCGTGCGGTGCGGCCCTTACGACGACGGTTGAACGCCGCAGCGCGTGCCACCGTGCGTTTTGAGACCGCACCGGGTGCGCAGCTGCAGGTGGATTTCGGCACACGGAGGGTCGTCATCGGCGCACAAGCCCAGGCCGTGCATGTGTTTGTCGCCACCTTAGGCTACTCGCGTCGACTGCACGTCGCGGCCTTCGATCATGAACGCCAGTCGGCGTGGCTCGAGGGGCTGGAAGCGACTTTTCACCACTTTGGTGGCGTGACACGCGAGGTTCTCTTCGACAACGCCCGGGCGATCGTCGATTTTCATGACTCGATGACGCGCGAGGTACGTTTTAATGAGCGGTTGCGCGCCTTTGCGCGGCACTGGAACTTCACGCCGCGCGCCTGTGCCCCCTACCGAGCCCGCACCAAGGGCAAGGACGAGCGCGGCGTCGGCTACGTCAAGCACAACGCGCTCGCCGGCCACGAGTTTGAGTCGTGGGAGGCGCTGCATGCACACTTGAGTCGCTGGCAGCGCGAGATCGCCGATCTTCGTATCCACGGCACGACAGGCGAGGTACCGATGGAGCGGTTCCTTTGCGAGGAGCGCGCCGCGCTCGCACCGCTCGCCGATCGCCCCTCCTTCAACCCGAGCCGGCTGCTCGTCCGACGCGTCCAGAGCGATGCCTGTGTTGAGGTTGAGAGCTCATTTTACAGCGTTCCATGGCGCCTGATTGGCGAGACCGTCCGCGCCGAAGTAGACGGTGAACACGTTGCCGTCTATGTCGGCGCCGAACGCATCGCTCGCCACGTTCGCGCCACTCGGCCTCGCAGCCGCATCATCGACCGCGAGCATTGGACGGGTCTTGGCCTGATGTCCAGGCTCAGCGCACCGAGGTCGCCGAGTTCCCTGCAGAGAGCGCCTTGTTACGCCCCTTGAAGGAGTACGAGGCGATCGTTGGAGGTGCGTGGTGAGCATCGATACCATCGATCTTGATCGCATGCTCGGTCGCCTTAAGCTCACGGCGATCCGCGATCGGCTCGATACCCTGCTCGATGAGGCCGGGCGACGAGAGCTGAGCCTGCGCGAGTCTCTGGAGTTCTTCTGTGCCGCGGAAGTCGCCCGCAAAGATGAACGACGTATCCAGATGGGCCTCTCGATCGCGAAGTTCCCATCGCAACGCACGCTCGAGGCATTTGACTTCGAGGCACAGCCTTCGATCGACGCGAAGCAGATCCGCGAGCTCGCCACCGCCCGCTGGGTCGGTAACGGCGATACCTTGCTCTTCTCGGACCACCGGGCGTCGGTAAAAGTCATCTGGCCATCGCACTCGGGCGCGAAGCGATCCAGCGCGGCTACTCGGTTCTGTTCACCTCGGCCACCGCCATGGTCGCAGCCCTCGCGAGGGCTCACCAAGAGGGGCGCTTGGAAGAGCGGCTCCTTCATTTCTCCAAGCCCAAGTTGCTCATTATCGACGAACTCGGCTACTTGCCCTTCGAAGCCAATGCCGCTCACCTGGTCTTTCAGCTCGTCTCACGTCGTTACGAGAAGGGCAGCATCCTCATCACCAGCAATCGCACCGTGAGCGAATGGGGCGAGGTCTTCGGCGATCCGGTCGCCGCAACCGCCATTTTGGATCGACTACTGCACCACAGTCACGTGATCACGATCCGAGGAGAGAGTTATCGACTTAGAGAGAAACGACGCTCTGGACTAATCAAGTCAAATCAAGAACCCAGCAAGGCGACGAGCTAAACCATGGAGGGGGTCAATTCCTCATGTCGCGAGGGGGTCAAATCCGGATGTCGCTTGACAGCCTGTCAAGCACGGGGGCTTATTGGCCGGCGTAATCGCGACAGGCGCCGTTGCCTCGCTAATGTTTTCAGGCGCCGCTGCGACTTGGTCCCAATGGTCCGCCTTACTGTTGATGGCGCCGATGGCTATTGGCGGTTCGTATTGGCGCTCACATCAAATCCGGATTTGATATCGCGCCGTGACGGCGGTGGGCCCTTCCCTTCACCTTTCTCTGCCCCGAGTGCGGCCGGTCGGCGGCCGAGAAGCGCTGGCGAACATTTATGCTGGGCGATTTGTCGAATTCCAGTCGTGCCGTTCGTCGATGTCGAAGGCGGGGCCTGCAGATAGCCCCAAGATCGTTATAGGAGAAGCCAATGAAGAACTCGGTAGCTACTCACTCCCCTGACAAACACACACCGTCACTCGATTTCGACACCGCCGTATCGACCCAGGACGGCGGTCGATGATCACCGTCTTCGGCGAGGGGAGAGGTTTCCGCGTCATTTGGCTGCTGGAAGAAATGGGACTTACATACCGGCTAAGGTCGGTGGACCTCTTGGCCGGCGTCGAGAAAGACCCGGAATTTCTGGGCATCAATCCCGGCGGGTTCATACCCGCCATCCAGGATGGCGACGTCACGATGGTCGAGTCGATTGCCATCATGGAGTATCTGATGGCCCGCTACGGGCCGACGCCGCTGGCTCCGGACCCTCACGATCCCGCTTTCCCCGCCTATCAACAATTCCTTCATCTCGGGGAAGCCGGCCTTGCAGTACCCATTAACTACGTTGCATCTGCCCGAAATTTCGCACCAGACGATGAGAGGCAAAATTGGAGCGCCCGAAACGCATTGAGAACATTTGAGAGCCGGCTTAGGTTGGTGACGCGACAGCTTGCACACTCGCCCTATCTTGCCGGCGAGAGGTTCACAGCTGCCGACATTTCGGTAACCTATGCCCTGCTGTTGGCTCAAAGAGGTGGCGGCGTGGACCTCGGCGAGGCAGAGCGGACCTACATGGCACGGACCGGTGAACGCGAAGCCTATAAGCGGGCAATGGAGACATGTCAGGCCATAAAGGCATGGCTTGCCCGAGCGTCCGGCGTATGACGCGGTCGGCGGTTTCGATGTAGCCGCCGATCGAGGAGGTCGGTAAGCCGCGGCTCGTTCTTGACAGTCCTGGGGACGACACGGCGGACCGCCCACTTGGCCTTTGATTCCGAGGCCGACATCCGCATTGCCGCTGGCGGAAATGGACGGTTCTGCTGATATGCATAATCGTCATCTCGATTCTCGCAATGCTCTTTACTTTCGACAGCCAAAGCGTTCAATCATTCCTCTTGATGGATACCGCTCCCCCGATAACGGCGCCACAATTGACTGCCAGGAGGAAGACGATTACGACGGTGAGCGTCGGGCCCAGGGCACTGGAAAATATGGGCGCCGCGATGGCGCCCGTGCTCGGCACGTCTAAGTCGGGCCGGTCGCGCGCTAGCCCTTTTTACCTGGGTCTCGGAGGAGTTGTGGGCATCATGAGGTTTTATCGAGCCGTGCCGTTGGCCGTACTCCTGATTGCGTCGGTCTGTCGGGAGACCGCTCAAAGCGCGGAGCCGGCCGGCTGGCAGCCATCGCCAGGTCATAGCCAGATCCCGATCTGGCCAGGCGTGGCCCCCGATGTGCAATCCGTCCCGGGAACGGAAACAAGCGCCGACGGGGACGTGACCAACGTGACACGGCCCACCATGACAATCTTTTCACCCAGCGGGAAGAACACCGGCACGGCGGTCGTCGTGTTCCCCGGCGGGGGTTTTGTGGGGCTCGCGATAGATTTCGAAGGCACGGAAGTTTGCGATTGGCTGACGTCGAAAGGCATCACTTGCGTATTGCTGAAATATCGTGTGCCGAGTACGCCCTATGTTTGGCAATGCAATTGCCGCCCGCACAATAAGTCAATATCGACGCAGTCGCTGGAGGACGCACAGAGAACCTTGAGGCTGGTTCGCTCTCGCGCTGCGCAATGGCACATTGATCCACACAAGATAGGGGTGCTCGGATTTTCCGCGGGTGGGTATCTGGTCGCGGAAGTGAGCACCTACTTTAATACTGATCTCTATACTCCCATCGACCCGGCAGACCATGAAAGCAGCCGCCCAGATTTTGCCATTGCCATTTATCCCGGCCACCTTTCCTTAGCCGAGAACAGCATCGAGCTGAATCCCAATATTAAAAGTCACATTACCGCCCAGACACCGCCGACATTCCTCTTGCAGAACGAGGACGATCATGTTGACAGAATCGAGGACGTGCTGAGCTATTACATGGGGCTGAAGGCAGCCAACGTACCCGTGGAGTTGCACGCATATGCGCAAGGCGGTCATGCGTTCGGTCTTAGGCCGTCGAAGCTGCCCGTCTCTGGGTGGCCGCAATTGGTGGAGAAATGGCTGGGGACGATTGGAATGCTTCCGCAGTAGGTGTCCTCGTTCCCAAATTGGCATGCCAGGGAGCGTCAATGGGCTTCAAACGGACTATGGCCGATGTAATGTTTATGACTAATAGCGTGCCACGCCTCATGTACCGATTCCGCGGCGATGCGGCCTACTACAGGACGGTCATTGACCGGTACTACGGGCAGCGTCCTGCCCTTCTCCGGCTGCCGATGCAATACGGCATTCTCTCTTTGGCCATCGTCGGCGCTTTTCTCGGCTTCATGGGTTTGTGGACGCGCACCGCGGTGGGAGTCGGCCTGCTCGTCGTCGTCGTCCTGGTGGTGAGCCTGGTCGCCCTGACGAAGATCAGCATTCTGCTGCGGTTCAAGCGACGTGGGGATTTCGGAGCGGAGGCGACCGTTACGGTATCGAAAGAGTCGATTGTCTCGAGCGGACGCAATGCGGAGGGGAAGTGGGGGTGGCAAGCATACCCTCGCTCTGTACGTTATCCCGATGGGATTCTTCTCATGCGCCGAGGAGTCATTCGATGGCTACCCGATTCTGCGCTTGTAGAAGGCACGCCCGCAGACGCGACCAGTCTCGTAAAATCTAAGACCGTGATGAAGGAAATCCGGTAGCACCGGTCCGATAAACCAGACGTTGATGACTCGGCAAGTGCCCCTTGCATTGATTGCCCCAGTGCTTGCCGCACTCAGTAGCTGAGGCGAGGCTATGAGCTAAAGCCGGCCACATTCGATATCACCGGGATTAACGGAGTAATCCAAAAGCCGGGTACTTGCCGTTGTTTCGCGCTTTCTCCTGACGAAGAGCTTTGAGGACTTTGGGAAGGACAACGGCATGATCGCCCATGAGCGAGATAGTCGACTCCGCAAGCGGCCAAGCAGCGACAGCCCGCGCGGTTGAGAAGAGAGCTCAGATTCCTCAGCAAGCCCCGGCATCTGCGAATCGTGTGGGTTGACTATGCCGTCCATGGCTGGCGTGTACGACGACAAACGTCACCTGGTGATCCCATGGCCCATATCGATTAGGTGCTGTGATGGCATCGAAGTGAATTTGCGTCCTTGGGATATACTTCAGTTAAGAATGCCTAGCATATCCGCATAGGAAGCGAATGAGGCGTCGAGGGCGCGGCCGGTCAATCGGCACCCGAGCACTCGTGTCTGCGGTGCTGGGGGCTCTATCGATCTCTGCGCCGTTCGCTTTTGCACAGACGCAGGCACCACAAAACCAAGTCAGAGAAATGCCCGCGCTCACGGCCGATATACCCGCGCAACCTCTCGCACGGGCGCTCGAGGCATTTGCAAGTCAGACCGGTCTGCGAATCGTCTATGTTTCCGCCGTGGTACATGACCAGCGATCGCGCGCCGTATCTGCGGGTCTGAGTGCTCCGAATGCACTCGGTCGACTGCTGGAGGGAACCGGACTGCAGTTCGAATACCTGACGCCGAGTAGCATCCGCATCCTCGCCGCGGTCGTGGGTCCTCCGAAACAGGCCGTCACCCAGATTCCTGAACGCCAATCTCTGCAAGAAGTGATCGTCACGGCCCAGAAGCGCGAGGAATCCCTAAACGTCGTACCGATCAGCGCCAATGTACTGACGTCTGCCGACATGAACGCGGCGGGCATCAAGGACATCAGTGATATCGCGGCAGTGATTCCAGGCGTCGAATATGACTACGACACGCAGTTCGGGCCTGGGATTTTAACGAGACTGGCCATTCGTGGCATCAAATCGGACGTCGGGGCCTCGACGACCGGCGTCTATGTCGACGACGTGCCGATTCAATCTCGTCAATCAGGATTTGCCAATGCCTACCCAGTCACCTTCGATCTGACCCGAGTCGAGGTGCTGCGTGGTCCACAAGGAACCTTGTTTGGTGCCGGGGCCGAAGGGGGCTCCGTTCGATTCATTACGACTGAGCCGAGTTTGACGGAGGCCACTGGCCAGTACCGCGCCGTGGTATCGCAGACCGAGTATGGGGGACCGAGTTATGAAACCGGCGCTGCCGCGGGAGGTCCCCTCGTTGACGGCCGTGTGGGCCTGCGCATTAGCGCCTGGTATCGCGACGACGGGGGCTACGTCGATAGGGTCGATCCGTTCACCGGTGCGACGGTCGATAGTGAGGCCAATCGGTCGTCGAGCCGGGCACTGCGCGCAGCCGTGGCCTTTGTCCCAACAGAGTCGCTGCGCATCACGCCAACAATCTCTTACCAGTCTGTGGGACGCCATGACAGCCCAATCTTCTACCCCTACCTTTCGAACCTAAACGCCGGGGTGTTCGACAACGGCAAGCTGTTGCGGCAGCCCTCCACGGACAGTTTTACCCTCGCCTCCCTCAAGCTCGAACAACAATTCCGCTTCGCCACGCTCACGGCGGTCACGTCTTATTTTGATCGACACGCACAGGCGACCTTCGATGCCACCAATGAGGCTGGCATCTTCTTCTTCGGAGGTTACGGCAACCCCTTGGGGCCTGGATTTCCGGCTTCCTATGCGGACGCCGTGCCGGACATGCTGACCTTGCATCAGAGCCAGCAATCACAGGAGCTGCGCCTGACCTCGGCCAACCCGGAGGCGCCAATCCAGTGGGTCGCGGGTGAATTTTATTCGATGGCCCGCCAGATCTACACAGAGGACATCTACGAAATAGCCACGCCGGGGAACCCCGGCTACTACAATAGCGATCACACGACCGATACGATTGTGGCGGTCTTCGCCCACGCGAGTGCTCGCATGTGGCGCTACTGGACACTGAGCGCCGGGGTCCGCGTCGATCGCACCCGAAGCGAAGAGACCACGTACGCTGGCGGATTCGCCTATCCCGGCCTGTTGCCGGTTACCCACGGAATCACATACGAGACACCTCTGACCCCACAATTTGGTCTCTCGTACAAACCCAATGAGACCAATTTCTTCTACGCGACGGTCGCCAAGGGGTTTCGAATCGGCGGACTCAATACGCAAATTCCCCCAAGCTGCCAGACTGTAGTGCCCCCCTCGTATACGTCGGATACAGTGTGGAGCCACGAGATAGGCGCCAAAAATCTGCTTTTCGACGGCCGCGTGCAAGTTGCGGGGAGCGTCTTCGAGGTCGATTGGAGCAGAGTGCAGACCAATTTCACTCTGGACTGTGGCTTCAACTATGTCGCGAATGCCGGGGCTGCGAAAAGCACCGGGTTTGATCTGGTCGTCAATGTGTTTCCGCTCCAGGCACTGAGCTTCAGTTTTTCCCTGGGCTACGACAACGTCCACTACACGCAAACCATCCTGAACCCTGCCGGAGAGGTGCTCGTGGATCGCGACGCCGTCGTAGGCGGCCTGCCCTCCGTGCCGTCGCCGTGGATCGGTGCCGCCAACGTACGCTACAAATGGCCGATCACTCGGGAGATCTCGGGCAGCGCTCGAATCGAGGAGATCGTTCATAGCCATAATCCAGGACCTTTCACCGAGCTTGACCCCAGGGCCATTGGCTACGATCCAAGACTTACCGCCGATCCTGCCACCAGCGTACTAAATCTCAAGCTGGGGCTGATCTGGTCGAAATTGGACTTGCAGCTTTTCGTGAACAACGCATTGGACGCTCATCCGCTGCTGCAGTCCTCTTCCGATGCGCCGGGCTCGTTGCCGGCTTACGCGTACACACTGACTCCGCGCACCTGGGGACTCCTTGGTGCGTGGAGCTTCTGAGGACAAAGCACGAAACGGCGTTTAAAAATCCCGCGGCGACATCAGCGTGTTGGCCAACCTTGAGAGCCCTCGGCCGCCGCCCGCTTTATCGGCAACGATCTCGTTGGCGAGGACGTGATTGAGTTGACGTACGTTCCCGCTCATTGGGCAATGGCTGACTAGCGCTTGCTGAATTGATCGACAGAGGCGGCCAGCTCGACGACCGAAATCTGGGATGGAACGATTATCAGGTGTTGATATCCCAACCCATCAAAACCATCGTTCTAATGCAATCCTCGGGCAAGTACGTCATCCACCGCAAAATGTTTTTCTCTGAGTGCGCGATGTCGGCGTCCGCTCTACGCGCGTCTTCGCGCGCCGCGAGTGCCAGTGATTCCGACGGTATATAAATGAAAGGTCTCGGGGGAACGTGGGCTTGGGTGTCCATGAATCTTCTCCGATAGCGGCCGGAAGGTCAGGCGGGGGGTTGAGGGAACTCGCTCGGATTGCACCCGATGGCGCCGCCTAACTGCACGGTAACCCACGAAGGTTACGGCCGTATGTCGCTTAGAGACTCCTGTGGCCTCGATACCCGACGGGCGGCGGCGCTGGCGTCGCGTTTCAAGGGCCGAAGCTCAAGAAGTGACCCGAGTCGCGTTCGGACAATCCAGTAATCTCAAAATAAAGTCCATTGCCGTCTCTAAACCGACTTAGCCTCAATCGTGCGAACCCTGCACGTCGTAGCGACTTGCGCGCTCGTTCTTTGCGGGTTTGATCTACTTTCGGTACCCGGCCGCAACACGCCGCGGCGAACCGGACATCGGCTACGGCCGGGTCACTCGGCGAGCGTTGAGTGCCGCCAAACGACTAAGGTCATCGGGTATTGAATCATGATCTCGTCGTCTGAGAACGCCGCCCTCAAGCCCAAGGTGTCGACGCCGTTCCGCGCATCGCCACGGTACAGTTCACGGACCTTCTCAAGGTCCCCGGGATTGGGGAATGACGTTTTGAGAACAGCCTCGAGCGGCAATTTTGGCGTGTAATAGGATAATGTCGACATCTCCTCGAGTCCGATCGCCGTTCCCAGTGCGCGAAGCTCAGCCGGCGGCATTGCGCGCGTGTGGGAGGGGTCCCTCAGTTTTTCGATTCGATTGAAGGCATCCGCCTTTTCGAGTTCCGGGGACAAATCATTGATTGCGATCCGGCCATCGCGCGCACATACGCGCACCATCTCCGCGAATACTGCACGGGGGTCGGCAAGGTGATGAAACGCTGCTTGCGACACGACCAACGAAAACGCGCCGTCCGGGAACGACAGCGGAAGGATGTCTCCGACCTGCCACTCGACGTTCGTAATGCGTGCTTCAGCCTGCAGCGCGCGACCTTGCTCGATCATTGCCGCGGTCAGGTCGATGCCTGTAACGTGATGCGTCAGCTTCGCCAGCATCAAAGTGAGTCGCCCATTGCCACAAGCGACATCCAATACGCGGTCCGTTCCCAACGGACCGAGGGCGTCCAGAAATGGTGAGGGCGATGCGCCGCGACTTCGTGCGGTCAGTTTCGCATAGGACTCTGCCTGCTTGGTGAATTGATCAAGGACCTTTTCATTTTGCGCTTGATGCCGCGTCATACATACGTCTCTTGTTCATCCACACTGACCATGTGCCTTGACCGTCGCGATCGCGGAACCGGCTGTCTTCGAGCGTCACCGAGCATGTCAACGATCACGCTTTGCCTCGGGCCGCACCATCGCGCTGCATGGTCGCTTCCGTTGGCGACTGACCGGATAAGTGGCGGCGGACGATCGAGCGCCGGTTCAAGTGAAGAAGTCGACACTGCCTCCGGTCAGGCGATACATTGAACCAACGATCCTGATCTTACCGTCCTTTTCTAAGCCGGCGAGCACGTCGCTGTGCTCACGTATTGCTGCAACGGTCAGCCGCACATTGGTCTTGGCCACTTCGTCAACAAACTCACCGTTCTTGCTCGTGCGCTCGCCCTCGTAATGCGTCGCGTTCACCGCCGGCTTGATCTTGTTCAACAGGCCGGTGAGGTTTCCGAGCACAGCACCATCGATCGCGCCCTTGATCGCCCCGCACGCCGTATGTCCCATGACCAAGACCACCTTGGCGCCGGCTACCGCGCAGGCAAACTCCAGGCTTCCTAGCAAATCGTCAGTAGCGATATTGCCTGCTACGCGCGCATTGAACGTGTCACCGATACCAAGGTCGAAGATTATTTCGGCAGGCGCGCGTGAGTCGATACAGCTGAGAATCACCGCCGCTGGATATTGCCCGGCCACGGTTGCTCGCTTTTGCGCGAGATAATCATGGGGAGCCATCTTACCGGCGCGGAAGCGCTCGTTGCCCTGCTTCATCAAGTCGATGATTTGATCGGGCGTAAGCTGGTCGCGCAGTTCCTTGGTCAGGGCGGCCGCGGCCGCTTGCTCCGATACTCCAAGCAAGGGAACGCCGACCAGGCACGCGGTGGCGATACCTAGGGTGGATCTCAAGAGCGCCCGGCGACTGTCGCGGTGAACGGGTCGAAAATAAATGTTGGAATTCATAGTGAGGCCTCATCTGGATTGTCGTGGATTGGCCTTTGATGCTGTCCGATTCAAAACCTTAATGGTGCAGTGACAGAATTAGACGACATAGATAGTAACTAAGGACGACGCGCAGCGCGAATCGAGGCACGGACATCTTGGTATTTTCTTGCCTAGACGACTCGGCTTGCTGCCGTTCGGGACCAAGGTCCACTGCCATCCCGGCGCAACGGCGGCATAGAGTTTCAACGGTGCTAAAGGACGATCCCTCGGGTCGAGCGAAAGGTTCAATATCTAAGGCGGATTTGGAGGCGTTTCAAAAATGTCGCTGACATTGTTCGCCTACTGTGTGGTAGCGCGAGATGCCCACGGTCCGCCAGCGGCCGCGCGCCTGCGAGGCTCGCTATTTTTCGAACAAAAGATAAAGCGTACAAACCAGGGTTGCGGCGTCTGCGGCGGCAACCGCCCAATCAATCGTCTTGTCCCGCGTGAGTCGCTGCAACGTTACCAGTTGCCCGACAAATCCGATCGCGGTCAGAACTAGCGTCACCCAAAGGACGTGGGCCAAACCAAGGAAGACGCCTACAGCCAACGCCGCGTCAATGACCGCATAGACCAAGAACGCGATGTTCCCCTTCAGCCCGAATCGGGAAATGATCAGCACATGCAATACAGCGTTGACCGCGAGCAGTAGGGCGAGAATGGTCATGACCTGATCCTCTTTAGTCGCGCGCCCCAGCGCCAGCCGAGCGCGGCGCTGAACTGCGCCCAAACACCAAGTGCGTGGGTGCGGATAGCATAGTCAGTGAGAAAATGGTCGCACTCAATGGGACCTAAGTCACGGCGGCGCGATTGATCTTCGCCTGTTCGGGCTTCTCCGACCCTGCGACCACCGCCCACACCTCAGTTTCCAGACGTACCGAGAAAGTGCGAAGGCAGAACCGTTTCAATGACTTAACCGTCGCCTAGTTCCAGCCTGCAAGCATGGGAAGCAAGAGCAAGCAGCCGACGTCGCTTCCGCTGGGCGCGCGCCCGGGTGGTGCCGCCGGGAGGGTCTGGCGAGGGAGCCTGCTCCGGTGGGACAGACAGAGGGAGCGACCAGGGCGGGTAGAGGAAATAGACCCACCTAAAGATTAGGAGTGAGCCGAGGCGGCGCCTTCTGTGAATAGCGCCCGGCACTCAGGACGCCTGGGCCGTAGACTTGTGCTTGTGTGGCTGGTGCTGGGTCGGCGGCACAGGGAGACTATCGATGTTCGAAGAAGAATTCGCGAAGCTGGCAATCGAACCACCTCGCCGCCTGGAAAGCCTACCGGGATTGCGGCTGCGGGGATCGATACCGACGATCGCCATCCTATTGCCGCTTCTCTTCATCGGCATCTTCATGATGATGCCGTTGTCGCTCATGCATGCGGATCCGGCGATGCGGCTGGCCATGGGGCCGACCGAGTCGGCCCAAGGCCGGGTCATATCGAATAAAAACGCTTCCGCGTGCCGGGGCGAAGCGTCGCATCGCGTGACCTACTCGTTTTCGATCCCACCGGGTCGTGAATACCGAGGCGCCACCACCTTGTGCGAGCAGTCGCCCGACTATTCAGTCAACCCAGGAGAACCGATCGAAGTGCGGTACCTGAAAAGCGATCCCACTCTGAGTGCTCTCGCCAGCGAGCGGCAGCAAGAGCCACCGCCGTTGATCTTCTTCATGTTCATGCCATTCTTCTTCCTAGCACTATTCGGAGCAATTTTCTGGCCCTCCATTCGTGAGCTCTTGCGCGCGCGACGCCTTTTTAGGAGCGGCCGGCTCGCCAACGGTAAAGTGGTCTTCGTCAAGAAGCGCGCGACGGGCTACTGGCCGGGTATGGCCTTCAATAGCGCATCCCAGGTCTACATCGCATTCAGCAACGCTGGGGAACCGAAGCGTGAAGGTATCGCCTCATGTCAGAACGACTGGCTGGTCAATCAACTGGCTCCGGGCACCGAGGTCCACGTCGCCTATTCGGACGATAAATCGGCCAAGGTGGCCTTGCTCGAGGCGTACGTCCGCTAGAGCGGGCAAGCGACGGCGCCAAGTGGGAACGGCCTTTCGGATCACGCAGCCAGCCCCAGGTTCGATTCGGCGAACGGGCGCCTACAGAAATTGGGTTTTCGCCCAGTAGCCGATCAAGGTAAGCATGGGCAGTTTGTAACCGGGTCGGCGTTAGGGTGCAATATCAGGTACGTCGTCGTCTGATCGGGAAATCGATGAGCCTCGAGCCACCGCCCAAAACAAAAACATCGTATCAAGTGCTCGCTGCAACCGGCGCGGTCACTCTAGCGATGCTGCTCTATGTCGCGGGATACCCCACTCTGGGCGCGGCTCTCATTCTGAGCGGCGTTTTGGTTTTCTTGGTGGGGCTTGTGAGGTCCGGCGCGTTGTCACCCCGCTGGTTGCAGCGGGAGAGCCCGAAGACGATTGGGAACGCTGCCCGATACCAGCTCGCCTGGGCACTGCTGTGTGCGGCACTCGCCGTGGATACCGTTTTCGTGGGCCGTCTGGCGATGAACCACGGCACGCATCCGCGCCACGAAGTCATGCTGATTCTTATTCTTACGGTGGTCTTACTGTTGGGGATCGGTGCGGGCTTTTTCTTGACGCGTTGGTTTGCGGGGTATTTGCTGAGTCGGCGGTAGTTAGCGGTACCTACCTTGGCGAAGCCGAACCAGGAGAAAATGGATCTTCCGCTCGCAATGTCCTGAGCTCGAATCGGCGGAAGCGACTTATGCTGCGCCTTGGAGGGGGGGCCATCTACCCCCGAGGTACAAGGATGGCGGGATGCCGAGAATCGATCCGCGAATCGTCATGCTGGTCCTTTTCACGAGTGTCGCGCTGCCCCCGCAGCGGTGTCGCGCAGGTTCGTAAGTGTGCCAGTCACTCGCTGAGCCGCGACGACGCGGCGGCGGCGGCGATCGCAGCGCGTGCAGGACTTCCCCGCTCCGTGCAGGTGTGGGTCGCCGGCGCTTGTTTGAATTCGGACAACGCCGATGCGGAGATTGAGACCCGTAAGACGACCCGAGAGGACGGAATGCATCAATGGTGGACGCGCGAGTGCAGTCGCGAGGCCTCCGTCGGGTGGCATTGCAATCCGGCGGAGTTCAAGCAGATGATCCGGCTGTCCGAATCCATCGGTGGTAAGCCGCGAACGATCGAGCTCAGCTTCGACAAGGACGTTTCCCTAGAACACGCTCGCGAGCTCGCCATTCGGGCCATCGCGACCTATCAGGACCCAGCATCGGCGCTTTGCGACTGCGCGACCGGGGAGGTGATGGATCCGCGTCGGGGAAGTAGACTGCCGTTGGGCCTTCATCCCATTCGAGTCAGGGTCAATCGCGAAAGTGGCACCGAGTTGGCCTACCTGGACGATGTCGATCCGGCGTTCACCGTTCCGGCGGTCGGAAATGACGGTAAAGAGCCTGTGTCTTCTTGGAGCCTCTGGGTGGTGGTGGGTTAGGTACCGAGCGCATCCTTTCAAAGCGGAGCAACCATGCCGAAAGTCGATGAACGGATTGAGGCGCTCGAGGCGAAACTCAAACAACTGAAGGTGCAGCAGCAGCGCAAAGAGGCGCGGGCGCGGACCGTGGCGACGCACCGAGCGCGGCACGAGGAATTGCGGCGCAAGATTTTGGTGGGCGCCGTGGTGCTGGCGAAGGTCGAGGTGAAGGAATTCAATGAGGAGATTTTGAAGAGATGGATGGATTGGGAATTGACCCGGGCCGATGATCGGGCCTTGTTCGGCCTGGATCCAGATGCTCGCCGGTCGTGAGAGGCAAGGCGATAAGCGCGGGGTTATTCGGCGCCTTGGCGGTTCTTTTCGGCTATCTGCTCTTTCGGAGTTTCGATCCGGGCCGCGTACACTTCCTGCCGGACCACCTGCCCTTCACATGGCGGGATCGTCTATACGAAACATCGTTTGACCGCTTAGTACCACTGGCGCTTCTGACCACGATTTGCATAGTCGTTGCAGTTAGAAGTCTCGTCGGTATGCGATCGGTCCAAACCGAGTCGGTATCCCCGAGCGAATCCCCCGTCCTAAAGGAGTCCGTCCTCACATGGGTGTGCTCCGGATGCGGAGAAGTGAATCCTGATAATTTCGAGGAATGTTGGAAATGCCAAAAACCTCGGGTGAGCGGATAGCCGGTAACGGAGACGATCTGCCACGCGGTGTACGGGGAGTGAACGGCGTGACGATTCGAGCAGGTATGGCCCTCGCTTTTGCCGCGTGCTCGCTGGTCGTCGGCGTTGCGCAGGCGGTCGAGTGCAAAGTCCAAACCTTTGAGGCCGTCGAGTTCACCACGTGTCGCGTGAATTTCCGGAGCGACCGGCTGCAGCTGTACTGGCGCGATGACCATGGTAAGCCTTATGCCCGCCTGACGCGCTTACGTGACTCGTTGGCGGAGCCAGGGCAGGAGGCTGATCTTCGGGATGAACGCCGGTATCTATGAAGAGGATCTCTCGCCGCTCGGTCTCTTTGTGGTCGATGGCCGGGAGCTCAGGCCGCTCAACCGCCGATCGGGGTTCGGGAACTTCTATCAGCCGCCGAATGGTGTATTTTCGGTCGACGCCAGCGGTGCGCAGGTGATCACGACCGAGGACTACGCGACCCACCCGCCGCACTCTCGGCTGGCGACCCAGTCCGGGCCGTTGCTGGTTCATCGGGGCGCCCTCACGGACTCGCCGGTCATGAATCCCAATTCCACATCGATGAAAATCCGGAACGGCGTCTGTGCGCCCTCCCCCGACATCGCGGTCTTTGTCCTCTCCGATGCACCGGTCACTTTCCATGCCTTTGGCAAGTTCTTTCTGGAAGAGGTGGGCTGCCGCGAGGCGCTGTACCTTGATGGTTCGATTTCGAGTTTGTATGCGCCAGAGGTTCGACGGGAGGACGACGGGCGGGATTTGGGGCCGATGTTCGGGGTCGTACAGTGACTTCTGCCCCTCCCCTGGCTGATGCCGAGTGGCGCACGGCTCTGCTCGGCATACAGGGCGATTTTCGGCCCGCCACAAGTCTGCAGGTCGCGGGCTGGGCCGCGGCGACCGTCTTGCCGATTGCCTTGTGGCTCGCAACGGGCGTTGCCTTGAAGACGTACCGACAGTTCGGTTGGACGGTCACCGCCGAGCTTCAATTGGGCAAGGCAGCGATCATGGCGGTTGGAACGTGGGTTGTGCTACGTGAGTTGCGGCTCAAGTACATGTTCGGGCAAGGCACCGTTAGTGCCTATAACACCTGGGGGTTAAGGTGGTCAGAGGATCTGACGGGCATCGTGGGAGTGCGCTACATGCGCGAGCGCAGCACGCCGACGCTCGAAATCTCTTGGCCCGACCGAAAGCGGCGCATCGTGCTGTTTCCGTCGTTGAGACAGGCAGTCGAAGCGTTGGTGGAGGCGGCCAGACCATCGACCGATGACGTGGACGTAAAATTGGAAGATGTCACTGGACCCTCTTGGGTTTGCCCGGACTGTCATGAGGAGAATCTCGGGAATTTTGGCGAGTCTTGGAAATGCCTGAGGCTTCCGGACAGCGAGATCGAACCGCAGACCTGAGCTAGACTTGATAGAGATCGAAGCCGCGAGGAAAGGGAAGAGAGATCAGCTTGCCGATGCGCAAAGTGCCGGTCGACCTCACAGCTTGATCGGGCTAGAGGAAGATCAAGGAGGACATCGATGGCCTGCCAGACAATTGGCGCAGTGCTCGCGCGCATCGCGTTGCTACCTTGCGTTAGCGCCTTTGGAGACACGCTGCCATGTCGCGACTACTCCTCCCCGGTTCCGGCGGAGGTAGCGCCAATGTTCGCCAATCTCATACGCGCAGCGTTGGAGCGGCCAACGGTCCGAGCCATCGACGCATACGCCGCGAAGGCGCGCTTAGAAAAAGCTGGAACGGGATGAATCACGTCCTATGCCAATTGCGGTCCCGGATTCACCCCTGGTATCGAAACGATCGGCGGTGACGCTGACAACGGTGTGTTGTTTGTGATGATCACGCTGGATTTCGAGCCGGTCCCGATCGTTGCGTCATTAAGCAAGACATTTGGCCTACGGGAAGAGGTCGGTGAACAGGATACGAAGTCCCAGAAAGACAAGTACACGCTGTCATATCAGGGCCGCGTCGTTGGCCAGGTCTGGCTGGAGCGCTCGGTCGACGTCGCGCACGACACTGGCGGCGCAGCGGTGTTTTATTCGAGTAAGAAAATGCAAGAGTTGAAAAACAAAGCGAGAGTGGCCGGCGATGGCAGTAGGGAATCGTGACCATGTCGAGCGTCATGGCGTCGGCGGTCCTCGGATCCGCGGTCGTCCTGGATGTCGTGGCTACGGCGCTGCTCGTTCGTTCCGATGTCGCGACTACACTTCAGAAGACGCTGCAAATCATATTCATTTGGCTCGTTCCGTTCTTTGGAGCGATCATGGTCATTGCGCTGCTGAGGGAAGTACTTGCTGTCGAGAGGGACGGCGGCGGTACCAACGCCTCGAGTAGCGGGTGGCTTCCGGGAATGGGCCCAGAGTCAGGGGATACCAGCGCCCACCACCATGGACATGGAGGAGGAACTGGCGATGGCGGCCACGGCGGCGATGCCGGGTCTTAACAGTGTGCTGCGTCACCGGTTGGCGTTAATGACCAATTCGGCTACATTGAATCCGACATCGCGTTCACACTGCCTGTGGACTGGCGCGCTTCAACATAATAAATAGGTTCAGAACATGGAAGTTGCAAACCCCTATGCGGCCCCCAAATCCCCGGTGGCGGATTCCCCCGTGCAGCGTTACTACACACCCGGGCAGGTGTTGCTGGCAACCTTACTAGCGGGTCCGCTTGCCGGGGGGTACTTACTCTCCCGTAACTATTCGCTAATTGGGCTTCCAAAGAAGGCAAAGGCCGCTCTGGCCTGGTCCGTTGGCATTTTAATCTGCACTATTGGACTGGGTTACGCACTGCCGGCGCATTCCGGCAGGATTGGGATTGCAGCCGGTGTCGCTGGAATGTATCGATGGTACGCGAAGCAGGCGTTTGAGGGACCGATCGCGGAGCGCCAACAATCGGGCTGGGTTCAATATTCGTGGTGGCGCGTTTTCGCGGTGTCGTTGGGATTTCTTGTCCTCGTGGTGGCGCTTATTTTCTTGTTAACGTTCGTGCTTCCACGCATGTTCGGTCAGCCGTTGGTGTTGTCCTTGCCGGCCACCCATTGACCGGCCATGAGTGGATCATGTCACATTGAGGACATGGCGGGCGGACCCCAATGAACGGCCTGCCGTCTTTTTGGACACTGATGCCTGGCGTAGTTGCCGGCTGCTTCGCCGTGGGAAGAATAGGTCACTGGCTGCAGCTGGTATTGGCCGCGCTGGGTCGGGACCCTGCGCACCCGCGCACGATAGTGGCGCCGGTACAGCGCGGGCCGCTAATCCTTGCGACTGTGGTACATCCGGTGCCGTGGCTCCTCCTCCTAGGAGTGGGTTTCGGCATCCACCGCTTTTTCGGTGGTCCGATCGATCCGCCGTGGCGATGGTTCTTTATTGGCTTCGTCCTTGGACCCTCGGTTTTCGGCACGCTGCTTTATTTTAAGGTTCAGCAGATTCGCCGTCGTCGGTTGGCCGGCATTCCGGCGCCGTCACTACGGAAATCCCGAAAGCGCATCATCGTTACGGGGCCGCCATCTGGGCCGCACCCATGAGCGTTTTCCTTTGCGCATTATTCTGGAAGTTTGGCGCATTGACATTCGGCACCGCCCTCGCGTCAATCGCTATATCAGTGGCGGGCGGTTTTGGCGTTGCGGCGGTGATGTACGAATTTATGAAGCGGAAGTATCCCAGCTGA
Organism: uncultured Gammaproteobacteria bacterium; assembly: GCA_963766915.1. Classification (GTDB taxonomy): domain Bacteria; phylum Pseudomonadota; class Gammaproteobacteria; order Steroidobacterales; family Steroidobacteraceae; genus Bog-1198. The sequence continues at coordinate 187,415 of CAVYCL010000012.1, read as the reverse complement.
ACATTGTGAGCGCAGAACCGGTGAGAACAGAGCGCTTGGCGTTGCTCAAGAAGCGGGGACGGTCGACGCCACGGAGTTAATGGAGAGGCTCGACGATGCCGCCGGTCGGTTGGACTATCCTTGCAATCTCGTCTTACGCGATGTGCGTAGCTGCATTCGCCGCCGCAGTTTCGAGAGGCGGTTACCTGCTCATATCGGTAGCGATTGGTTTCGGCTTGTTGGGTCGTTTTTGCACCAGAGCTCGTCGGGCCTCACGCCTCAGACATGCACCATCGGCCATCCTTTCTCCGGAGGCCTCATTAATCAAGATGGACGGTTTCCTACCGGCCGGATTCCAATGTGGCATAGAGATCCTGAACGACAACGCGACCCCGATGGAGTTTGTGGTTTCAATGCTGCAGAGTCGCCTCGGCATGGATAAGAATGATGCCGTAAACACCATGCTCGAGATTCACGGGAAAGGCGGAATGTTGGTCCCCATGGACTCCTTTGACGAATCAGTACGCATCGCTGAACTCATCTCCGCAGAAGCGCGTAAGGCCAATCATCAATTGATTTGTCGGGCTGTGAGTATCGAGTAGCTATCGGCGATGCGGCTCACTTGATGCGCCCGCGAGGCCGAGGGCAAATGCCGGGTCGCCGCTGGAGAACGGTTTGGGTTCCGATTCGGCTTTAAATCAAATGACGCATATGCGAAAGGCCTCAACCGGCCACTTCCGGTCGGCCGTAGTCCTAAGGAACTTGCTCCTTTACCTGCCCTTCCCGGCGTGCGTTAGACTCGCCCTGAGCCTCTTACCCGTCAGTCGAGCGTACTGTCGAGGGCGTCCGCGCCGGCCGAGATGAGCTACTCGATGCTGCGGTTCGAGCAGATAGATAGTCGTGACCCGATTCAATCGCGCCACCCCTAACGTGGATTTCGGTGCCGCGAAGCGTCCGGTGAGGCCGAAGGCGCCTGTGGATCACGCGCCGCTACTAGCTCGAGGCGTATCAAATGGACCTGGCCAGTCTGAGAATCATCGGTACATAAACGCCGCCGTATCGTTCGACTCTCGGAGCCGCGAGAATAAAACCGAAGCGCTCATAGACCGGGACGGCGTTGATGCTGGAATTCACTTTGAATAAACCGGGGTTGCCGGACCGAAGCGCATGATCGCGAAGGTGCTCCCAAAGTCGTCGGCCGAGACCGATGCCTTGATAAGCCGGATCGACGAATAAATGCTCGATCCTCTCTTCGCCGCTTAACGAAGCGGCACCCACCAACTCTGCTACAGATCTCGCCGCAACGATATATACGACATCGCGTCTGCCAATAAAGGTCGAAATTGCATCTTCCGTGAGGGTGGCGTAGAACTCATCGATCTCCGGATGATCGGGCGACACGATGTATGTATGACTCAGCGACCGAAGTAGACGACTTATCCCGGCCGCGTCGCTATTCATTGCAATTCGGATGGAGATGTCATGCAAGGCGCGTCGGTGTTTCATACCGCGCCGGGATGTTATACGACCGGTGCCTTCTGAGTCGGCTGCCTTCGGCAACTTGGAGTCGAATGAGAGACTCCAAGCCGAGACCTGCGGGGCCATCGTCACAGACCGCGTGACCGGTCATTGAGCCACTCAGAGCCCACGTCTCGAAGCGGCGTTGGCGGGGTGCGGTAGACCTTGCTCGTAAGTTGTGGGACCCCCCGGACGGCAAGCAGCGGGCAGTGCCTTTGGATAATACCTCTAGTCAAAACGATCGCTTTAGGTAGCGCAAATATGGGTGCTTTTTACACTCAGTTGCTGGTGCGCGGTGCCGACGCCGAACAATGCGCGGATCTCCTGCGCGAATTGAAACGGACCGCGCTTGTCATACCGGCTGAGGGCGAAGTATCGGTGATATGCGACAAGCAGTCCGAAGACCAAGACATCGATGTTATCGACAGCCTCGCGTTGACGGTCAGCGTCCGTCTAAAATGCTCAGTCGTTGCGCTGATTAATCATGACGACGACTTGCTCGTCTTTAGATATTTTGACGACGATAACTTCGCCGGTGAACTGTTGGTCGGGCATACGCCATTCTCATTGCGTGGCTCTATATTGCTGTTGCGCCGCTTCACAAATCCCCGCGCTTCACGCATTGCGCTGGTTCTAGCGTTCTTGACTCCCTTTGTATTTCAGACCCAGCGACACGCGAGACTTATCAATATCCTTGGACTTCCACCGCGGAGCTTAGGGGTGGGCTTTCGTTACATATCAGCGGAAAATTTCCGAGGTCCCTTCGACAAGAAGGGTTTGATATTCACGTAAGCGTTCGCTCGTCTGATTCCGCAAAGCGGTCGGTGGGCCACATCAGGGCGCGATGCGTTTGGGAGACCGTGAAGGGCGAGCGCCTAACGCCATGGCGAGCCCGCCGAACAACAGCGTGAGGCCGCCAATGGCGGACGCAGGATCGATTTCGGGGGCGGCAGCGAATCCGACGGTGAGATTCAATGAGTTGGTATCGGTGAAGGGGCCGAGAGCGCTTCCCAGGCCCCCGTCTTGGCCAGCGAGAAGCCGATACTCGCCGGGTTCTAGTATCGCCGTGTACAGACCGGACGAGGTAGGCAGAGCGGTTTGGAAGATTAGTGAATCTCCGCCCGCCAGGGTCTCAGCGTACAGCGCTATCGAGCCCACCATCAGTGGCTCCAATCCCTGCAAATTGTAGTGCAGCGATATGGATTCAGGCGAGTCTATCTGGATGAACTCCTGCCATGAAGCTATGTTCCATCCGTTCGTATATGCGTAGGAGATTGGCGACATCTGCGCTGTGACCGACATTGATTCGCTGACTTGAATCGATCCATTCGGCTCGATCGTACGACTTAGTGACGTGTAGCCGGAGGTATCTAAGTACTCGGATCCGGAAACAGAGGAAGCTGAAGCGTAGGCGGTGTTCGACCAAGATGCTGGCAAACCGGGACTGGAGCCACTAAAGCTCTGTTCGTCGCTCCCGTAGACCGGTGGTGCGTTACTAAACGCGCCGCCGGGAATTAGCGTGGTGTTGAAGTACGTATCGACAAATAGGTATTCCCTAGAAACGGTCACGCCCGACGCAGCTCTGGCACCCGCGTTTAGCGCAACCCCTGTTACGAGCATCACTGCTACGTGTCGTATCACTTTCATTCGGTCTTCCCTGCCCGGTTCTATCCCGCTTTCGTCACATTATACTATCAAGCTTCGGCACTGAATGTCTCTCGTGCGAAGGAACTGAAGACTTAGGAAGGTCCCCTAGTCTCATGGACCCTCCTAGGCTCGGGCAGCGCCGTGCGTCGAAGACGAGGAAGGAACGGTATGGAGGCGGCGCACGACGCCCGCGGTCGGTCGAAAGATGAACCAGACTGCCGCATCATGGTTCCGGCTCATCGACTTTAAGCTTCCGCGCGCAGTTGAACTTCCCGACACCGGTCATTGGCAGCCAGCGGCTCGGTCGGGGGCAGATTTAGGAACCAAGAGATTGTTGACGGAAGAAGCACAATGCACGAGCAAGGAACGACCGCGGACGTAGGGGTCGAGGGTTTGCATTTGGGGAGCTCAAGGCCAGTCGGCGATCTAATTCGCCAGAGGCGGTCGTTTGGCGGGAGTGCAATGGTGGGCCAACTCAGGAATTCTAGCTGGGGACACGTGATGGCACGCCTGCGGCAACGCGTGGCTGCGGGAGACGCCGCGGCCATGACTGAGCTCGGGATCACCATCAACGACGGAATCCGTGATGGAAACGGCCGTGTCCTCGTCCGACGCAACGCGCCCTATTCGGTTCGCCTCTTGCGGCGGGCAGTCGAGAGCGGTGATGAAAACGCTGCGGGTTCGCTCGGTTACGCTTATGACGTGGGTAAGGGGATACGGCGTAATAAGGCTCTTGCTCTGGAGTGGTATCGCCGCGCCGTTCGACACGGCGATAGTAGCGCTGCTTCCAATATCTCGACGGTCTACCGGGATCGGGGCGATCTGAGAGCCGCCCATCGCTGGGCACTGCGCGCCATGGAGATGGGAGACGGCGATGCTGCCGTCACGGCGGGGTACAACTATCGCTACGGAATCGGGGTACGGCGAGATGTGGCGATGGCGCGCCGTTTGTTCTGGCGGGCTTTGCGAGGGAACACGTCGCAGTATGGCCGTGAAGAAGCTCTTTATAACCTGGCAGTAGCCCATGCAGATAACGGCGATCGGAAGCGCTCAATCCAGCTTCTAAGGCGCGCGAATAAGGACGGCGATTATGCGCAGGCGGCGTCGCTGTTAGCGCTGCTCACTGCGAAGGTTGGATTGTCACCCTGCAGATGCCGGCGCGATCTGCGCAAGGACCTAAACGGCCATGCGCCTTGTCGCCAGCATCCCGTCCTGGGGAGACCTCGGGCGAGCCGGTGATGCCGCTGACCCGACACCAGGGCTCTGGACATGCGAAGACTCAGACGCCAGAAATCGGCAAAAGGCAAGTTATGCATCTTGAATTCGTTAGTTATTAGCTGCCGTTTCCGGCTTGCCGTAGGCGAACTAGGCGGAGCGCAAGGAGCGCCGCCGACGGACTATCAGCCAGTACGGTAGTGAACAGCAGAGCAGATAGACAGGACCGTAAAGCAGACCTACAAAGGGTTTGTAGCGATCCATGATCCAATCACCAAGTCCGCACGGATTGTCGATCACGGTCTCGCCTCCTCTTACGCAAAAAGCCAACCCACGGCTGTCGCTGACGCGATGACAAACCACCACGGCACATTGGAACGCACACGGGCCACGAGCAACAGGGGCACTGCCAGCCCGAATAATGCGATGCATGCGAACTGAAGGGCTTCGTACACCGATTCTCTCCTGAACTGTTCATGTTAGAGCGTCATCTGTGCGCCGATCCTGATGAAGGACGATGGTAACTCTGGCGCCTTCCTCTGCGACGAGCCATGGTAGATCTATGCCCAGTTGCGGGAATGGGGGCCGCTCGGTAGCAGACGGCCGAGGCTGTGTGAAAACTCTCACGAAGATCGTAAAATAAGTCTGGGTTCGTGATCGAGGACTGCGCATGAGCGGATTCATCGATGAGGCGGATCGAAACCAAAGCACATTGCTGCCGGAGCGGGTCGAGGAGTATGTCTCCGAAGAGAACCCGGTACGCGTCATAGACGCGTTTATCGGCGAGCTTGACCTAGCGAAGTTTGGTTTTGAAGGGATGAAGCCGAAGCCGACAGGCCGGTCGGGTTATCACCCTGCAACGATGCTCAAAATCTATCTGTATGGATATCTGAACAGGATCCAGTCCTCGCGCCGGCTGGAACAGGAAGCGCGCCGCAACCTCGAACTGATTTGGCTGGTGGGACGGCTCGCCCCGCACTCCCTCCGCGGTACCCTGGGCATGAGCGTGGACACTCATGCCCAGGGCAATAACCGCCCTCTATCGCGAGGACCCGGTCTGCGCTTTTGAGGGCACTCGTTGCTTATTGTTGATAAACATCGAGGGTGGGCGGAGCGATCGATGAGAACTCGCCGTACGAGAACCACCAGTGGCCATGAACTTTCTTTGCCCGGGCCGTGTCCGGTGCAGTGGGAAGTCCGAAAGTCGCGTTGGACTTGATGATGTCGTTATTCGCGACGTCAAAGTAAATGCATTGAAAATAGATAGACGCGTGGTCGCGATCAAGCAAGGTGATGGACTCAGTAAATATCGGCGTCAGCGAGACCCAGTCGTGACCCAACACCAGACCGCCAGCGTGATTGGCGTAAAAGTCGCACAGAGTGAGCGCACCGGCGTCACAGCTGGCCGTGTTGGGTGTCCCCTTACCGGTGTAGGTCACACCGGCCGATACAATCACACCATCGTCCGCCCAGAGCGCAAGCACCTCATCGAGCGCCTTGGCCTTGGTAGTCGCGTTGATTCCGGCGTGCGACACGGCCTGGTGGAATTTGGTGTGGAGCTGCCGCAGCTCATAGAGATCCTTGTAGTACGAGTCATTACGCCAACCATCGTTGTCCGCGAAGGCGGTTGATCCAGCGATCAGAAGCACGGCGGCCAGGATGGCCGTTAGCGCGACTTTCTTCATTGTCGTTCTCCTTAAGAAATGAAGTGATTGTTTTGGCAGCTCCTTCCCGGAGCTTCGGACCCAAAGTCAACTTCCTGGTCGTAGTCTTAAAGAGCGGTACAGGAAGTTGGCAGGTACTTCCCCAATCGACATGGCTGTAAATGATCTAACCGGTGCGGGTGTCGCGAGCCCTCCTCCTTTTGGTGCGACGCGGTGTGCAAAACTCCCCTGGTGCACGCTTTATTGATTCATTTCATAGCGGCAGCCGCGCCGAGTATAGGCCTTCCGCACTGATTTGCTACGCCCGGTTACGTGCCGCGTTTCGACGGATGCAGCGAGCCCTTGAGTTCGTTGCGAGAAAGAAGCGCGGGGCAATCCTTGGATCCGCATCGGCAGTTTCTCCACCCCAAAACTCACCGTCACGCCGGGCGAAAAGGGGGTCGATCGCGGCGCTATCAACTGCGGCGCCAGCCGCCCATTACCCTGACGTTCCTGGATTGACGCCGCACAACGGCCAATTCCCTGGAGAGAATTGCGGCATCCGATAGTCGTCGCCGCTTTCTTTCGCGGAAATCAGGGCGATGCGATCCTGGTCACGCAGCGCCGCGATGCGCCGGGCTTCGGCCCCGAAGCCACGGAGGTCGCCAAGGCTTTTTGAGCCACAGGCACGGTAGCGAAGCTCACGGCTTCAGATTCAAATCCGTGAGCTTTTTCGAGGCCGTGCCGTACTCGCCGAGATGATAGACAGCCGCGCCCGCCGGCGAGAGCGTGAAGTCGGCAAAGGGCCCGGCGAGCATTTTGTCGCTCCGCGGGTGGCACGAAATCTGGTCCGCCTTGCCGCGTCACGTACGCGACAAAGTCGAGGATCTGAGATTTCGCCGGTGCCAATATCACCCGCATGCAGCTGGAAGCCTTCAAATGCTATTACACGCCCGGACCCGGTGTTGGCGTGGCGGGCATCGTCGCGCGGCCGACGCCTGCACTGCTGGCGTTGCAACAGTCGTTGATTGCCGCCGTCGCTCCACTGACGGTGGAAACCGGACCGATCGGTGCGTTCACTGCCGGGCACGGCGATCCGGCGACCGATGGATTGCTCATCAAGTACGTCTCGACGTTCGTCCCGCAGCAAACCGGTGAGCGGTTCAACCCGCACGTAAGTACCGGCGTCGCGCCGCTGGCTTACCTCGACAAGATGCTTGCCGAACCCTTCGCGACCTTCAACTTCTCGCCTGCGGGCGCTGCGGTCTACCAGCTCGGACCGTTCGGCACGGCTGCAAAAAAACTCAAGACCTGGAATGTGAAATCCTGAGAGCGCGGCGCGGTTGGCATTCGTTTCGAACGGCGATGCGTAGCTTTTTGGCCGAGGCTATTTTTTCGGCAGCTCGATTTCTGCCTTTGCAGTAGCCAACGTCGTACCCAGCTGATTGGTCATTTTGCAGTCGATCTGGACGACGGAGCGGTTCTGATCATCGGTGAGCCTGTCGACCACACTCGCATTCATGATCGTGACGTCGCCGCTGAAGGCGGGTCCGCGATAGTTACAGTTGGAGTGAACCACCCGTCCCCACTCGCCTGCCCAGCCCGCGAGATAGTCGATGATCCAGGCGCCCATCGATGCACCGTAGCCGTACGCACGCGGCATGCCGATGTAACGGGCCCAGCGCGGGAATAGATGGCCGCGCGAAGGACCGTAATAGGCTCCGTCGGTGAGTTCGGGATTCTGCTTCTCTACGATGGGATCGCCCTCGTGGCCCGCCATGTCGGCGGTGAAGCCGAGAGCTGCGAGGTCCAGATCGGTGCGCCGATGCATACCGCCCCATGTCGTGAAGATATACGCGCGCCACTCGGTCGCAAAGCTGGCCACGCTATGCGGACCGAATACCCGCGTCGGGAGTTTGTCGCCTACCTTGACCTCGTCCCAGTAGCGCCTTCCGTGACCGAGCGCGTGAAGCGCATCGATGTACTCGAGCTTCTGCTCTTCCAACTCCGCTATTTGCTCGTCGGACCACTCCGGATCCGAATCGGGTGCGGCGGAAGCGGCCGCCGAGGCCGCGTCGCGCGCGAGGTCGGCCCGATAGCGGATGCTGGTGGATCGCTGTGTCGCTATCTTCTCGCCCTTGGCGTTGTGATAGTGATTGTCTCCCCGTTGAAAGCACGTCGGTCCGGCGAATTTCGTTTGCTTCACGACATAATCGAACGGAACGCGCTCGTTATGGATCAAGTCGCCGGCCACGATACGCGGGCCGTGGAACCACCACTCGTCACCGCCGAACAGCAAATGCGAATCGGGAATGGTACCTACGCAAGCAGGTCCGGCGCCGTGTCCGTCGTCGGTGCACACGGCAAAGGATTGCGGCGCGACGATCCGGCCATAACGGCTCTGCTCTGCAAATTCATCGTCATAGTGCAGCTGGTTGGGATAGTGCATCGCCTGAGCCCAGCGTCGAATGTCGTTGTTGGCCAACGGCTCTTTCAAGCGCGCGGGTTGCATGGGCTTGCCGAGGAAACGGTCGATATCCGAGCAGTCAAGGCCGCCACCAGTCATATTATTCCCCCCGGCTTCCGAGCAACACTGTTGTACATTAGCGGCGTCAGTATACACGGTCGCGCCGGCTGACCTATGATGGGTAGGTGAAGCAAACCCCACCGCCGGCACCGCGAACTTCGGCAGGCGCCGCACCGCTGCGCTCCCCCGGCTCGGCGCGGCGAACCTCGAGCATCGACACCTCGTGGCCCGAGGGCCGTGCGGGCAACATGCGGCTCATCGGGCGCGCGCGCGACGTCGTCACTCCGCCGAGCGGCGGCTCTCCGATACTCTGCGCCGAAGATTCGTTCGAGGCCGTGCTCAAACCCGATCGCACGATCGTGGCGCTCGAATCCGATCCGCCGCGGCCGAAACTCGCGCAGTTGATTGGGACCCGGGGCGGCGGACGGCTGCGGCACGCGCTCGAGCACTTCGTGCCGGAGGAGCGACGCCACGCGACACCCCTGTACCTGATCCTGGACGATATCTCGGGCGCGAGCCTCGTCGCTCCGTGGGCCTGGTCACAATGGCAGAAGGATTGGCTGGAGTCGCCAGGGGGTATGACACGGCCGCAACTTGACCGAATGATTCAGGACATGGAAGGGATCTGCACCGGGTTCGCTCCCGGCTCGAGCAGCCTGGATCCTGAGCGGCTGGCGGGACAGTCCGAGGACGGCACCCCGACGTCGGACCTACGCCATCCCGACGATCCCGACGGGTGGCACGCGTTTACCCTGCAAAATACGGTCGGCATGCGACGCGCTCGGCGCATCGACGTGAGGGTGGGCAAGGAGATCTACATTGAGGCCGCGTTTCAGGACAGCGCCGCGAAGCCCGACGGCACGCGCGCCGCGTTGCATGAGTACGACCTCATGGCCACCGCGGACCCGAGCTCGCTGCGCTTGCTGTCCATCGACGCGATCCCCCGGGTGCTGCCTTTCGGCGAGTGCCCGGGAGCGGTGAGGAACATCTCCCGGCTGCTGGGCAGCGAGCTGCTACTGCTGCGCCAGACGGTGCTCGACCAGCTGCCGGGTACGCTCGGCTGTACCCACTTGAACGATGCGCTGCGTGCTCTTGCGGAGGTGCCGGCGCTTGTGAATCATTTGCGCGGCGCACGCAGCGCCGCATAAGGAGAGCTCGAGGTGGCAGCCGTCCAAGATTCCCAGAGTCCCACCGTGCCGGATCACATACCGCCGGAGCTGGTGCGGCCTATCGGTCTCACCGAGGGCCCGGAGTTTCTCGCGGCGCCGCACGATTTCATGGCAGGACTGCACGATACGCACCCGCCCATCTTTTTTCAGCACCAGCAAGCACGCGAGCAATGCGTGGTTGCTCATCAAGTACGAGGATGTGTTCTTCGTGCTGAGACATCCCGAGATCTTCACCACCGCCGGGGCCACGCCGTTTCCCCGCGACCCGAACGATTACTTCTACATGATTCCTCTCGAGATCGACCCGCCGCACCACCGAAAATACCGCGCCATGATCGATCCGATGATCTCACCGCGAACCGTGGCGACCATGGAGGGGTCTATCCGCACGCTGGCCAATCAGCTCATCGACCGATTCATCGACAAGGGCGGGTGCGAATTCACGACCGACTTCGGCAGACCCTTGCCGGTATCGGTATTTCTGGGCGTCATGGGCCTGCCTCAAGACATGCGCGATACCTTCGTCGGCTGGGCCATGGGCCTGCTGCACGCCCAGGACCGCAACGTGGCCGGAATCTGCATGCGCGAGGCCGTTGCGTATCTCAAGCAGGCGATCGCGGAGAAGAAGCTGAAGCCCGACGACAGCGTATTGAGCCAGATCGTGCACGGCAACGCGGCAGGCGAACCGCTGAGTCCGCAGGAGGTTTTCGGCTTCACCTTCTTCCTGTTCATCGCGGGCCTGGATACCGTGTTCGCGACGCTGAACAACGTGTTCGTGTGGTTCGCGCTGAATCCCGATCGACGCCGCGAAGTGATCGCGAACCCCGAAAATATCGATGCGACGGTCGAGGAGTTGCTACGCGTTTTCTCCGTCACATTCTCGGGACGCACCCTGACTCAGGACTATGAGCTGCGCGGCGTGCGCATGAAGAAAGGTGACAAGATCACCTCCATCCTGCCGTCGGCCAACTACGATCCGGCGGCCTTCGAAAATCCCAGGGAAGTGAATTTCCGCCGCAAGCGCAAACCGAACCTGGCGTTTGCGGGCGGTGTGCACAGCTGCATGGGAGCTCACCTCGCGCGGCTCGAGATGAAAATCTGCATCGAGGAATTCTTGCGCCGCATCCCCGAATTCAGTCTGAAGGAAGGGACCAAGATCGAGTACTGGCCCGGTGGGGTCGTCGGGCCGAAATCCGTACCGCTCTGCTGGTGAGGCTAAAAAGCCGCGATTACCTGCGGTAGCTCCACCGTGGTTCGAATGCGGGGTTTGGCCTGACACATGCGCGAACGAGCGATCGGAGGGAAATAGCGCAGAAGGTATTTCCCGGCTATCGCCGGTTCTCGGGTATCCTCACAGCTGCTTTTAAAAGTAAATTCTGCGGGGGACCTCTACCATGTTGAAGCTTCACTCCCTTGGGCCGCTATTCACCACCGCCGCGGTCGTCGTCGTGATGGCGGTTTGTGACGTTGCTGTTGCCGCTGATTTTCCGCCAGGGACCTATGAAGCGAGCGATATCGCCGTGACATTCGATGCCAACGGCCATTACACCCTTACCCAGGGCGGAATCTTCAAGGTGTCCGGCACGTACACGGTAACAGGCGATGAGATCGACCTGACGGACAAACGAGGGCCCTGGACCTGCCCCAAAGGCAAGCGGACTGGAAGCTACCATTGGGAGACAACCTTGACCGGGCTCGCGTTTACCAAGATCGCGGATGACTGCGACGCTCGTTCCACGCCGATGACCACCGGACCCTGGAAGCACAAGACCTAGGTTATCGGCGCCTGTTGCCGCAGGCGCGAATCGCGGACTGTCAGAATGCTTTGGCAGTCCCCGCCGACCGCAACGAATCGGTTCCTTTGCAGCCGTGCGAATAGATGTAATCCCAGGCGCTCTGCACTCGGGAAACATCGTCTGTGTACAGTGTGATCGTCGCCTCGGGCGACGAGTGCGCTTGCGTCGCCGGCAATTTTTGCGAGCCGTGGGTGTAGGCGGGTCTCGCCAGGTAATCAATCACGGTGTTTCCCCGGAGCGTGATATCCACGCGATTGTGCGGCACGTCCGGGAATGACTGAATGCTCGAGAGGTTCCGATCCACATTGTTGAGATGAATGACGCTCACGAGCTCCGGTGCATCCGGCCAGACGCGATGGCGAACCTCGACGGTACATTGCGCGCCATTCACGACCCGCACGCTTCCCAAGTCATCGCCCGTCAGCAAATACGCGACGGATTCACGGAAGAGACCGCCCGCCTGTCCGGCATCACCGTGACCACTCGAGCCGCGGTCGATCACGGAGCTGTCGGCCAGCCGCTGAGAGCTGTCCGAGTCGTTGAGCAATAGCACGTGCCGCTGGTTGTCGATCGACCATGACTTGAGTTTCGACAGAAAGCTCTGTCCCAGCAGCAGATCTCCATCTTCGAGTGACGATCGACCCGATGACATCGTGAACCTCGACGTTCCCGACCCGCAACGATCGGAAACGAAACCGCGGCGACTTCTGCTCGGTGCCATTGGCCAATCGATAATTCTGTGTATCGATCATGTCCTCAGGATTGAGGCCACCGCTGCGCATGAGCGTCGTGAAAACGTTCTCAGAGATCGAAACGTCCGAGGACGCGCTGTCGATGGTGAAGCGCAGCACGGTCTTCCCATTGACGAGGACCGGAACGGCGAACAATTCGCCAGCGGTGCTGTCGAGACGCACGGCATCGCCAAAGGCAACGTGCCCGATGGAGAGCATCAAGGTGATGATCGCAAGCAACCTGACTGGGAACACCGCGTTGCCCTCCCTTCAGAGCTACGGTGATGAGTAAGATTATGCTTGTGGCATCGTCTGAACAAGACGCGATTCAAGGCGCGCTCGCCAGGCGGCGGCGCTGGTCCTAGGCTTTGCGCCAGGTTATGTTAGATGGCGGGCGTGTATCCTATCAACACGCCGAATTGCGCCGATCAACGAAGGAGTGTGTCGATGCCCGCTGATGAGCTTTTCGTCCGTGAAGGACAGACTCGCAATCCGTCGGCGATGAAGGATGCCCAGGACGGGTACGCCAATCCGGCGCTTCGGGCGGCAGTGCCGCATCGGCAAAAAAGGCGCGAACTATCGGACGTCGATCGTGCAGGGCCTGTGATGCTCTCGGGCGCCTGCCTCTCCGGCACTTGCGAATGAAGGTTTTCGTTTCGCGCACGCTGAGCGGCATCGACTCCCTCGTCCTGGAGGAGATGCCTTCACCGGGGCCTCTCGGGCCGGGACAGGTTCGTATCGCCCTGCGCGCCGCCTCGATCAACTATCGCGACCTGCTGGTCTTGTCGGGCGCGCTCGCCTCGGTGACGCTGCCCGAGCTGATCCCGTGCTCCGATGGCGCCGGCGAAGTCGTGGAGGTTGCTCCGGATGCAGGCCGGGTGAAGGTCGGTGATCGCGTGGCGCTCACCTTCAATCCCGACTGGATCGGCGGTCCCTGGGAGCCCTCGCGAGGCGGGACCGGCAGGGGCGGCGGCATTCAGGGGGTCATGCGACAGGAAATCGTCGTCCATCAACAAGAAGCCGTGCTCATTCCCGCGCATTTGAGTTTCGCGGAGGGAGCGACGCTGCCTTGCGCGGCGGTGACGGCATGGCATGCCCTGTGCGCAGGCAGGGCGTTGCTGCCGGGCATGACGGTGCTGCTGCAGGGCGGAGGCGGCGTGTCGCTGTTCGCCCTGCAATTCGCCAAGCTATTCGGAGCGCGCGTCATTCATGTCTCTTCCAGCCCGGAGCGCTGCGCCCGGCTGAAAAGCCTCGGGGCCGACGAGACCATCGACTATCGTGCACATCCCGACTGGAGCACCGCGGTCCGAGAGCTCACCGGCGGCGGTGTGGATCTCACCATCGATATCGGCGGTGCCGATACGATCGAGCGATCGCTGGCGGCGACGCGGATGTTGGGCCGAGTCGCCCTGGTCGGCCGGCTCGGCGGGCGCGCCAGCGTCATCTCCCTGGGCTCATCCTATGCGGAAATGTACCCGGTGGCCGTGGGGAGCCGGCAGGATTTCGAGGCCATGAACCGCGCCATCGCGTTTCACCAGGTGCGTCCGGTCATCGACAGCCGCTTCGAGTTCGCGCAGCTACCCGCGGCGCTGCGGCGCCTCGAGGGCGGCCGGCATATGGGCAAAATCGTCATCGACTTCTGAGCTCATCGTTGACGGCCGCTCTTCCGAGGGCGAGGACGCCGCGGTCGCTGCCGCGGCTCGACGCGCGGCTTGTTCCTGCCGACCGCCGGCGTCACGACCAGCCGATCGATGATTTCGGCGATGCGTTCCAAGGTGAAGTCGCGCGGCTGCCGCAGCCACCAGGCGAGGATCTCGACGGTCGCGCCGACGCCATAAATTGCCCCCAACTCGACCGGTAGCCAGCTGCTTCTCTGCACTTGGACGGATCCCAGCTGCATCGCTTGGCGAAGAAACTCCTCGCGCATCGCACCGGCCGCCCCGCCGGTCAGCAGGGCCGACCAGATCGCCCGATGCTCGTCCACGTATCGACACAGGGCGCGGCAGGAGCCGCGCGTGTCCGCCGCGACCAACAGCGGCAAGGCGAGCGCCATGAGATTGCGGATCTGCTCCTCGGCCAGGTCCTCGAGCAATTCGGATTTCGATTCGTAGTGGCGAAAGAACGTCGCGTAACCGATCTTGGCTTCGGCGGCGATGTCGCGCACCGTGATTTGATCGAAATGCTTGAGCTCGAGCAATCGCAGCATCGCATGCCGCAACGCGGTCCGGGTGCGCACCATGCGCGCATCTGTGCCCATCGTCCGGCGCGGCGAGTGATGCGGGGCAGCCATCGATGGCGCTAGGGTTTCATGGCCGCTTGCAGCAAAGGCAGCAGCTTCTCGCGCACCAGGATCGAGTTACAGTGTTCCGCAATGGCGGCGATCCGGCCTTCGCGTATGCGGAACATGAACACGTAGGTGTTGAGATAATCCTCACCGCCCTTCAGCTTGCCGTAGCCCTGCACTTCGGCGGCCACCCGATCGTCCTCCGCCGTGAGCGAGTCGACCCGGTAGGCGAGTCCCCGCGGAAACAGCGATTGCAGGAGCTTCACGCCGCTCTGGTATCTCGCCATCGTGGATACGCCCGAACTATTGGTCCAGACGGCGACATCGTCGGTGAACAACTCCTCAGGCAAATCGCCGCGGGATAAGTGCGCCAAGAACTCGCGCGCCAATTCGTGAGCGGATCTACTCATGAATCCCGAAGCGGGCGCGGGCCGCTTCGCGACGGGTCGGAATGTGCTCGCTCGGGAACAGCCCCGGCGCCGGTGTCGCGTTCTTCAAGAGCGCATTCGCCACCTGCACCAGATGCACCTCCGTCGGGCCGTCGGCGACCGCCAGCATGGGCACGCCCATCCACATCTTGGCGAGCGGGGTGTCACGCGAAGTGCCGAGGGCCCCGTGCAGATGTACCGCACGCTCGATGATGTCGTGATACACCTTGGCCATCGCCACCTTGGCCATGCCGATATGCGTGCGCGCGGCACCGTGCGGCTCGTTGTCGATGATCCAGGCGGTCTTCAGCACCAGCAATCGAAATTGCTCGAGCTCGATGGCGGATTGGGCAATCATGCCCTTGACGAACTGATGATCGGCCAGCAAGCGCCCTTGCGTACGGCGCGACACGGCGCGCTCGAGCATCATCTCCAGCGCTCGATTGCAGACACCGACCGTGCGCATGGCGTGGTGGATGCGACCGCCGCCGAGCCGCGCCTGGGCAACCTTAAACGCCTCGCCGGGTTGGCCGAGCATGGCATCCGCCGGCACGCGGACGCGGTCATAGTGAATGTAGGCTTGAGTGCCGTCGTCCTCCGCATCGTTCATCCCCGGGACGTTGCGCTTGATCACGATGCCGGAGGTCTCCGCCGGCACGATGAACATCGACATGCGCTCATGCGGGGCGTTATCCGGATGGGTCACGGCCATCACGATGAGGAACGATGCGTAGCGGGCGTTCGAGGAGTACCACTTCTCGCCCTCGATTACCCACTCGTCCCCTTCACGCCATGCCTTGCAGGTGAACTCCTTGGGATCCGCGCCTGCCTGCGGCTCGGTCATGGAAAAACACGACACGATCTCGCCGTCGAGCAGCGGTTGCAGGTAGCGCTTCTTTTGCCCGGCCGTGCCGTACAGCGCCAGGATTTCAGCATTCCCCGTGTCCGGCGCGGCGCAACCGAACACCGTCGGCGCCCACGAGCAGCGTCCGATGATTTCGTTCATGAGCGCGAGCTTCTGCTGCCCAAACCCTTTGCCGCCGAGCTCAGGCGGGAGGTGGCACGCCCAGAGCCCCTGCGCCTTCACCTGCTCGCGCAGGGGCGCTATCAGGGCGCGCGCCTTTTGATTGCTCGTGTCGTACATGGCGCCGGCGGTCGGGAACAGCAGATCGAGCGGCTCGATTTCGTCGCGGACGAATTGTCTCATCCACTCGAGCTTTGGCTGAAAGTCGGGATCGACGCTGAAATCCATGCGTGCCGCCTTTAGTGATTTGCTGACCGCGCTCGCCCGGCCCGCGGTTCAGCTGAGCTTGGCTCCGACGCGTGCGACCAATGCCTCGCTCTCGGCCCAGAGTCGGGCGGCCGTGGCATCGTCTCGCGCCGCGGGCGAGGGCTCGAGCAGCTGCCGGTTCTGAAAATACCCACCGGTCATCGAGGCCGCTTCGGGCGCCGTCGCCAGCCAAACCACGGTATCGGCGGCATCCTCGGGAGAAAGCGATTTGAGCGTCGCGAGGTAGCTTCGCATGCGCGGCTCTGCATGACTCGAGAAGTTGCTGGCAACCACACCGGGATGCATGACCAGGGCGATGATGCCGTCGGTCGCGGCACGCCGCGCGAGCTCGCGAGTGAACAAGACATTACAGAGCTTGGCGAGTACGTACGACTTGCCCGAACTCCATTCACGGGTCAGCTGCAAGTCGCTCCAGTCGATGCCGGACGAGCTTTCGTGCGCTTTCGATGACACGCTCACGACCCGCACGGTTCCCGGTGCGGCGCTCGAAACGGCGGCGCGCAGGAGCGGCATCAACCGCTGGGTGAGCAGGAAATGGCCGAGATGATTGCCGGCAAACGTCGCTTCGTTCCCCTCCGCCGTGATCACCCGTTCCGCGCGTACACCGCCCGCATTATTGATGAGCACATCCACGCGATCCGTCAGCGCGGCGATTTCCTCCGCCATGCGCGCGGTGTCGGACAGGAGCGCGAGATCGCCGCGGATCACCTCGACTCGTACACCCGGTGCGGCCGATGCGCGAATGTCGGCGGCGGCGGCCGCCGATCGCTCGGCGTCGCGTCCCAGTGCGATCACATGCCAGCCGCGCGCCGCGAGTGCCCGAGCGGCCGCCTGCCCCACGCCGGAGCTGGCACCCGTGATCACCGCGACGCGGCCTTCTTTCGTCATGTTCCAAGCTCTCGTGGATCGGGCATTCCTCGCGCCCGCCCGCGATGTCATTATAGGCCATGGGGATTAACGCCGGGAGAACGGGATGGGCGAGGTCGTAGCGCCGCCTGCATCGAAGTTGGGACAAAGACCGGCGAACAAGCCACGACGCCCTACGAAGCGGCCCGGTGCCGGCCGGCCGACCCGCGAACAGGCGGAGCTGCGTCATGAGGAGCTGCTCGACCGCGCGCTCGAGCTGTTCCTTAGGAAGGGCTTCGAGGTCACGACGATTGCGGCGATCGCCGCCGCGGTCGGCATGGCAAAGCGCTCGGTCTATGCGCGCTACCCGAACAAGGCGGCCCTGTTCAAGGCATCGGTACAACGTGCCATCGAACAGTGGACCGTGCCCGTCGAGACATTGCGCCAGGCAGAAAGCGATGATCTGGAAGCCACCTTGACGGCGGTGGCGCGGATCCGCATGGCGAATGCCACCACGCCCGCCGGCCTGCGCCTGCAGCGTATCGTCAACACGGAGTCGTATCGTTTTCCGGAGATTTTCACGCAGGCATTCGAGCAAGGCACGCGACCGACCATCGACTTCCTCGCGGACTTGCTGCGCCGGCATCGGCAGGCGGGCACCGTGAGCGTGGCAAAGCCGGAGATCGCGGCCACGGCGTTTCTCAGCATGGTGGTCGGCGGCCCGCTGCGCGCCGTGGTATGGGGCAAGGCGATCGACCCGGCCGCTATGGAGGAGCGCATTCGTTTCTGCGTGCGACTCTTTCTCGATGGCGCACGGCCACGCTGACGGTGCGCGAACGAGACCGCGGCTCGTCGTCAGCGTGCCGCACTGGCTTTGAGTAACTCCGGATGCCGGGCCTCGACCATGCGCCGAAAGCCGTCGCGCCAATGCACGCGAGTGCGGCCCAAGATCTTCATGCATATAGGTGACGTCCGGCCATAGCGCGGTATGCGCCGCCGGCGTGTACTCGAAAATCGGCTCGATCCCCACGAGCTTGCCCAGATAGGCACAATAATCCTCCGCGCTCACGGTCTCACTGCCCGCCCAGTTGACGACAATCGGCGGAAGCGCCGCCACCTGCAGGGCTCGGATGCCGAGATCGACATAGTCGTCCTCGTAGATGGGATTGAAGTTGCTCGGCTTGTCGGGGTGCAGCGGTATCGGCTTGCGCTGCAATATCAGCTCCAGCCGATCGGCAGGCGCGCCGCCCAAAGGACCGTAGGTCGAGCAGATGCGAATGATGGTGAGCGGAACCTTGAAGTGCTCGGCGACCCAAGTACACACCGCCTCGCCGGCGATTTTCGAGAAGCTGTAGTTCGCCCGGTCCGGTACGCCCGGGCCGTCCGACTCGGTGAGCGGTCGATGGCCCTGATACTTGTAGATCGAGCCCGTCGAGCAATATACAAATCCCTTCGCCTTGCGGCAGTGGTACATCAGCGTGCCGGAGCTATCCGCATTCGTTTGAACGCAGCGGCGCCAATCGCCCGCCCCGGGGTCCACGGCGGCATGGAAAACATAAGTAAAGTCGTCGGGTACCGCCGAGAGGTCGCCCTCCGACAGATCGAGCGGCAGCGCCCGCACACCGACCGCCGCGAGCCGCTCGGCATCTCCCGGTTTACCGAGTCGCGCCGCTCCCCACACCTCGTTGCGCTTCGCAAGTTCACGCGCAATCGGGAAGGCAATTTTGCCGGTGGCCCCCGTGATGAGTATTTTCTCGCCGTCCATCACCCGTTCCTCCCCCGCGACTTTGCCGCCCGTCGACCGCCATTGCAGCTGATCGCATTAAGGTGCGAACATCCTGCCATGTCAATCCTCGCTGGAACGCCTTCCGACAACGCACCGGCGATCCTCGCCACCGGCGGCGCCGATATCACGACCCTGTTCGTGTCGATGTCGGCCCGCCACCCGGAGGGTCGCGACGCGGACTATTTGGCCTGGCATTCGCTCGATCACCGCCCCGAGCAGCATCGGCTCGCCGCGCTGCGCGCCTCGTTTCGGCTGGTATCGACTCCCGCGTGCCGGGCAGCCCGAGCGGTCAGGCACGATCGATTCGACGCGACCGACCATTTGATGACCTACCTGTTCAAGGATAGCGATGGACTGAAAGGATTCGGCGAGCTGAGCACGGCGTTGGCGCAGGCGGGACGCGTACCGTACCTCTTGCCCGTGGTCGAGCGCTCAGTCTATCGGCTGAACGGCAAGCTCGCTTCGTCCCGACTCAAAGCCGGCGCGGACGTCTTGCCGTGGTGGCCTGCTCAGGGGATGTATGTACTCATCGAGCGCGGCGAGCAATCACCCGCCGCGCTCATCGATACGCCCGGCGTGGGCGGAATCTGGTGGGGTCGTTCGTCGCCATTGGGCGCGCAATACGCGACCGCGCCCAATGACGGACTCCAGATCAGCTATTGCTTCCTCGATGAGCATCCGGCGGACACCGGCGCCAAGCTCCGCCCGGTGCTCGAGGAGCGGTGGGCGAGCAGCGCGCTCGAGCCTCTATTCGCAGCGCCCTTTCATACGCTCGTTCCTCATGAGTGGGAACGTTTCGTGCCTTAGCGCCGTCCGCAACCGCGTTAGCTACAGTCCCCTGATCATCGTCCAGCGTTCGGGCGTCATCCAGCAATATTCGAGGTAATGGCCGAGGGTGTCGCGAGCGTCCAAATAGAGCCACAACAAATGTCCGGGCGTACCGCCCTCCATCGCGACCGGCCATCTCTCCCGATCGACGCGCGCGCGAAATTCCGTCCAGTCGGGGACTCGCATGCAGACGTGGTGAAAATGCAGCGGAGAGTCATCGCTCAGCCCGTCCTGGTAGACCTCGATGAGTCCCGACACCGGCTCAATGATCTCGTACTGGACATTTCCTAGCCAACCGAGCGCGAGCTTGACGCTCGCGGTCCCGCGTCCCGCCCGGGTGGTGAGCTCGTAGCTCACTTCCATGCGACGAAACTTGTCGAACCCGTACCGAGTGCGAAAGATCTCGAGTGCGCCGTCCAGATCGCGGGTGACGTAGGCGTTTTGATAGTGATTTTCGAGATCCATGTCAGCCCTCGGCTTCGACCTCGTAGCGCGACAGATATCGTTCGAACATCGACCGCACCTGGTCGGGGGTCAATCCAAACTCATCGAGCGCGTACTCATGCTTGCCGAACTTGCCCTGAGGGTTGTCGGCGAGCCACGTGCGCATGGCATGTTCCGCCTGCGGGGTGAAAGCGTCGCCCAGCGATTGGTAGAGCTTGCGCATCGTCGGAATCGGATCGCGCATGAGGTCAGCGTAGTGCACGTCGACGAAGCGATCGTGACCCAACCTCTCGCGCGAATCCATGATTCGATTCGCGTGCTCGACCGCCTGCCACGGATAGTTCTCGGCCAACCACGCCATATCGGGCTTAAGACCGAACGCGCTGTTGCCCATCCGCATGAGACTGCAGAAGGACCCCGTGGCCGCGATCGGATCCCGATGGGCCCACACCAGGCGCGCATCCGGATAGACCTTGAGGAGCGTCTCGATCCACAGCCCATGGGAGGGCTGCTTGAGGCTCCACACGCCCGGTGCGTCTGCCTGCAGCAATTGTAGAAAGCGCTTGTGATACGCGTACGTCGAAGTCAGGTCGGCATCTTGAAACAGCCAGTCGCGGTAATTCGGCAGCTTGCCGCGCCCTTCCCACATCAGCGCCTTGAAATCACTCTGGATGAAGAACATGCATTCGTTCGGATAGATGGCCGAGAATCGATAGTATTTTCCCATCTCCGGCCGCGCGGCGAGGAGCTTGCGCTCCTGATCGAGCCGCGCAAGCGCCCGCGGATCGTTGTACAACGTCGCGGTCGTGGGAGGCGGTACCGGATCCTCGATTTCCCAGGTGAGGGGCGAGCGCCGTGCCGGATCGGCGGCCAGCAGGTTACTGAGGAGCGTCGTGCCGGTGCGGGGGATACCGAAGACGAACAGCGGCCGCTCGATGGGGCGCTCGAGCAACTCCGGGCGCTGCTCGAGGTAGGCGGTCGTTTTCAGCCGGGTGGAGAGTGCGCCTAAGAGCGCGCCGCGGAAGCGCTGAACTCCCATCTCGGGATAACTGACTTTATTGGCGTCCGCCAACAGGACGCCGAGACCCTCGCGGAAGCTCTCGCTGTCGAACCGCTCAAGGCCCGTCGCTTTACGGGCCGCATCGATCAATTCTTCCGCATTGAATGTCTGTGTCATGGCTCCCCCTGCTCACCGAGTGTGAGTTTACCGGGATCCTCGGCATACGCACGCAGCGACAGAATCAGGAGCGCAGCCAGCAACGCCACGGGAATGCCGCCCAGCAAAAAAACCCGGTAGCTATGCGTCCGGTCGTAGATATATCCCGCGACGACCGGCCCCAAGCCCACCGAGACGGCGATAACGCTGCTCAGGGCGCCGAATATCTTGCCGAAGGCGCGCATTCCAAAGTAGCGCGAGATGAGGTACGACAGCATGTGCGGCTCGGCGCCGCCGCTCATGCCGAACAGCACGACGGGAATCACCCGCAACGCCGGCGAACTGCTCGGCATCAGGAGCAAACAGCAAGGCACGATCAGCAACGCTAGAAAAAAAGCCAGCAACCGGTTGCCCGGCAGACGATCTGCGAGAGCGCCGCAAATGAGCTGTCCCGTGATGCCGGCGACGCCCACCAAGCCGGCCACCCAGGTCGCATCGCCGCGGGCGAGACCCGTGCCGCTCAGCAGGGGAATCATGTGTACGAGAAGGCCCACAATCAACGAATTGGCCAGCAATGTGGCGATGGCAATCTTGACGAACGTGGCCGAGGTCACGCCCGCGCGCGCTGAAACGCCGGTTAAGACTCCGGCGGAACGCTGCGCGCTGCCCGGCGCAATCCGCAGCCTGTCGCTGCGGCCGTAAAAGAATAAGTAACATACGACGCAGACGAGGCTTCCCCACCCGAGACCCATGACGGTGTAAGCAAGACGCCAGCCGAAGGCATTGATGAGGCGGCCTGCGAGAATGGGGGCCACCAGTCCCCCGAGACCGCCTCCGGCCCATACGACGCCGAGCGCCACGCCGCGGCTCGCCTTGAACTCGCTCGAGATCGCCGCCGACCACATCAGCGGCCTCGGTACCTGAGCCACCAGGGAATACAGCACCCAGAGTCCGAACCACTGCACGATGGACCCTGTCGCGGTGCCGAAGAGCGCAAACGCCCCGCCGGCCAACAGAACGCCCGGCACGCCGAATCTGCGCGGTCCCCAGCGATCGAGCAGGGCACCGAACACCGGAGCGAGAAGCACGCCGGAAGCGGAATAGACCCAAAGAGCGGAGGAGATTTCCGCGCGGCCCCAACCAAATGCCTGCTGCAGCGGAGCGAAGAATGCGCCCAAGGAGCTCAGCGCAATGCTCATCATGCTAGCGCCGAGCGCGGAAGCCAGCACGAGTTTCCAGCCGCTACGCCATTCCTCGCGGGTCTCTGCGTCCATGTTCAGCCGGGCGGCAGTTCGAGGTATTCGGGTCGGCCGGTCTGCGATCTCCAGAACTCGGCTTCGTCCATCGAATGCGTGCCGTCGGAAGAGGTGTAGGTGGGCGCTGATGCGCGAAAATTCACGAAGCTGAGCCCGGCGGGGCCCACCTCAAAACCATATTTCGTATTCGCCTCGATGGCCAACGCCGCCCCGCGGCCATAGGCGCGGTTGCCCACCCGGAGTTCGCCGTCGCGCACGAAGATGATCTCGTCCTCGGAATGTGAATGCACGGCCACGGGGTTCCCGCCCACATAGAAATCGTTTTCATGCAACCACAGGTGGCAGGAAGAAGGGCTCGCGTCCGCATGCAGCGCACCGCCCGCAAGTCCTTGACCGCCGAGGTCGCGATTGCGTGGGACGCGCTCGCTCGGAAGCAGCCGAAGGCCTGGTGTGCTCCGCTCCCCCGCTCGCTGCGTCTTCGGAGTGAAGAACAGAAGCGTCGCGGCCGCATCGACGGCGCTGATCTCGGCGAAAGCGCCGCTCTCCACGATCAGGCTCGATCGCTCGTCCAGGCGGATGCCCTGCACGGACACCGCGCCGATCCAGACATAGATGAGCGTCTCGGTCCCGGCACTGGCAACGTTCAACACCGTTTCGGGAGCGAGCTCATGGATTTGCAAATGAAGCGGATCCGCTTCCTTGGCAAAATAGGCCCGCGATTGAATCCGGCCGCGGCCGCACACCGGAGCTTCGGTCGGTGCCGCCTGATCGCGCGTGACGAATTGCACCTTTGCCATTCAGGCTACCAATTCGTGCCGAGTCGCCACGCCAGCCTCACAACGAATGAATATTTTGGTGGATATTACTCCGAAGCGCGGCGAAATAACGACATGACTGAATTCGCACCTGCGCTTGCCTGAGCGAGCAATGCCCCGCGGGCCCGCTTATCATATCTCTCAATCGCATCGCGGGGCTCGCGGCCACCAGCGATTCACTGCGGGGCCGAATCTGACAGCCGAGGACGAGTACGACAATGGACACCGCCAAAATCTCCTACAGCGAGCGCGACGGCCTCGCGACGCTCACCCTCAACATGCCCGAAAAGCTCAACAGCTTGAGCACACCGGTGTTCGAGGAACTGTTGGCGCACATCGAGCATCTCGAGGCATCGACCGAGTCCATCGGCTGCGTGATCCTGCGCGGCAACGGCCGGAGCTTTTCGGCCGGACACGACCTCGGGACCTTGAGTGCCGAAAACCCCGCCGAACCCGCTTTTCAGGCCAAGGTCGTCGAGCGTCTCGCCAATCTGCCGCAGCCGCTCATCGCCGCGGTTCACGGTCATTGCTACACCGGGGCGCTCGAGCTCGCGCTCGCCGCCGATATCATCCTTGCCTCGGAGAATGCGCGCTTCGCGGACACGCATGCGAAGTGGGCGCTGACGCCTGTGTGGGGATTGAGCCAACGATTGCCGCGGCGCGTGGGTGCGTCCAAAGCATCGGAGATGATGTTCGGCTGCCGCACCTATACGGGCGCCGAGGCGGCTCAGATGGGACTTGCGAACGCGTGCTTCGCGGACGCGACTTTCGAGGCGGACGTCGAAGCTTTTGCGCGCGGCGTTCTCGCAAATTCCTGGTTCAGCCTGCGCGAAAACAAACGACTGCTGCTCGAGACCGAAGGGATGACGCTCAGAGCCGGCTTGGCCCACGAAGTGTTTCGCACCCGCGGCACCGGGCCGGATATGCAAGCGCGCATTGAGAGTTTCGCGCAGCGCAAACGCTGAGCAACGAACTCAAGGTCGAGATTCGAGCTTCGTCAGCTGATAGTCGCCCGCATCGTCCACCTGCGCGCTCCATCCGG
Source organism: uncultured Gammaproteobacteria bacterium (assembly GCA_963766915.1). Taxonomy (GTDB): domain Bacteria; phylum Pseudomonadota; class Gammaproteobacteria; order Steroidobacterales; family Steroidobacteraceae; genus Bog-1198. The sequence goes on along the minus strand of CAVYCL010000012.1, from coordinate 163,014 downwards.
GGTAGACGACGATGGTGGTGAAGGTCTCTTCGATAATGGCCGGCGCGGCGATTTGGTGCCCCGGTTTCAGATCCGCGCCGCGATACACGTTCGTCGTTTGATAACCCTCGCCTAAATTCGCGCGGCGCGACTTGGCGACCGGAGCTGCGACTTTCGGCGCCGTGAATCCGCCGGCCGTCCGCGGCGCCGGCGTTTCCGCATACGTTGACAGGCGCACGCCCACGACCTCGGGAATTTCGCCTTCGCGCACGTGGCCGTACTCTTCCATGTGGCGTTTGTTGAACGCTTCGATGGCGCGCGCACCGAGGGAGTCATCCACGAAGGACAGATCCTCGGCGCCTTGGTTTGTCTTGATGTCGAAGGTCAGCGACCAGTTCTGCCCCGGGTAGCGCATTTTCATCTGATACTTGGCGAACACCTGATGCCTCGAGAAATTGGCTTCGCGGAAGTATCTCTCCGCACGCTGGTCGAGCTCCCGCCACAAGGCGCGCAGCTTGCCCACATCGAGCGCGGTTGCCGATGCGATGTAGGAGCGTTCCTCGTCGATGCTGGGATTGGCCACCAGCGCGCCCAATGCGGAAAATGCGGGCGATGCCTTCGGCACGAGGACCCGGTCGATTCCAAGATCCTGCGCCTGCACGGCCGCGAATACCGGCCCGTTGCCGCCGTAGGCCAGCATGACCATCCGGGTCGGATCGATGCCCTTCTCCGCCGTTGAGCGCCTGACCGCCTGGGTCATGTTGGCATTCACCACGCGCCATGAGTCGAAGGCGGCCTCCTCGGCCCCGTAACCCATCTGCGCGCCGATGCGTGCGAATGCCTCGTGGATACCCGCCGTGCGAAGGGAAAAACTGCCGCCCGCGAACTCCGACTCCGCAGAGAGGATGCCGAGCATCACCAATGCATCGGTGATGGTCGGCCGCTCGCCGCCCCGTCCGTAACAAATCGGCCCCGGCTCCGCGCCGGCGGAGGCCGGTCCCACTTCCAGGGCGCCCTTGTTGACGTGGCAGATCGAACCGCCGCCGGCGCCGAGCGTCTCCACCTTCACCATGGGGACGCCGATCAAATAGCGATGATGCATGTTCCAAGCCGCATCGGCGGGGGCCGCGCCGTCCAGCACGACCGACACGTCGTAGGAGGTGCCGCCCATGTCGACGCACAGCAAATCGGGGTAGCCCTTCGCCTTCCCCACATGCGCCGAGCCCATCACCCCGCCGGCCGGCCCCGAAGACAGAACGCGAATGGGCGAGCCTTCGATGTACTCCTTGGTCATCACCCCGCCGCTCGCCTGCATGACCATGAGTTGATTTCGATATCCGGCCTCCTTGAGCCGCGAGACCAGGGTTTCGAGGTAGGAGGTGACGCGAGGCGCTATGTAGGCGTTGACCACCGTGGTGCTGGTGCGATCGTAATCGGGGGCGCGCGGCAGTACCTGATGCGAGCAGGAGATGTGCACGCCCGGCATTTCTTCGGCAACGATCTCGGCCGTGCGCTTTTCGTGGCTCGGATTGACGAAGGAGAACAAATAAGAGATCGCGACCGACTCCACGTTCTGCTTCTTGAGTCTGCGGCAGACTTCGCGGACGGCATTCTCGTCGAGCGGCTTGTGGATGCTGCCGTCGAAAAGAATACGCTCGGGCACGGTCAGCCGCCGCCGTCGCGGAGTGATCTGCGGCGGTGGCTCGAGCCGTACGTCCCAGATACTTTCCTTGAAGCCGCGCCGATACTCCATTTCGTCGCGGAAGCCCTCGGTCGTGATCAATCCCGTGAGCGCGCCGTTCATCTCGATCAAGGTATTGTCGGCGATGGTGGTGGCGTGCACGATGGCATCGCACTGCCCTAAGAACTCACCCAGCTTCAAGCCTTGGCGCTCGGCGACGATGGAAAGACCCGTCATGACGCCGATGGACCGATCCGCCGGCGTGCTCAAATTCTTGTGGAGGATGAGCTCCGAGCCTGTCAGGACCGCAAAGTCAGTGAACGTACCGCCGATATCAATGCCGATTCGATAGCTCATTCACCCGCCCGCTTGCTTCCGACATCTTCTTCCTGAGATCAAGCGTTGCGGCAAGATCGACTTGGATGTCGTATTCCTCCAACGAACCGGTCAACACGACACCGTATTTTTCCCGCGCCCGCCCGAAGCTCACGATTTCGTCGAGAACATCCTCCTTGACCTTCTCCGGATCGCGCAGCAAGGGGGACTCGAAGCCCGCACCGCCCCCATGCTGATAAGCGATCACGGCCCCCGCCGGCAGCTGGGCGCGCGCCGTCAGCGAGACCTCGAACTCATTGGGTGTGCCCACCTCGAAATGATTCGCATAGGGACTCGCATCGTCGCCGCCGCACATCCCTCGGAGCGGATGCGCCGCCGACACCATCCAGGCCATCGCCATCGTGGGCTCCAGAACCTGCTTTACATTGAGGCTGCCGGGCTGGCCGCGCCAGCGTCCCGCCCCCTCCGAATCGATGGTCATTTCGCGGCTGATGTTGATGACCGGAAAGCGGCTTTCGCCGTCTTCGGCTTCCGACAACAGCAAATTGCCGAGCGCCACCGGACACGAGCCCCAGCCGTCGATGCCTTGCACGGCGGACACATCCATGGTGCGTGTATCGACACCCTGATCCATCCACATCTGTCCGTTCTTGAAGCCGATGACCGCATTCGGCATGCCGATCTTATAGACCTGCGGCGCGGAGCGCTCCGGCGCGATCTGCGACAACGCCACGCACACCGCTTCGGTGATCTCGCAGGCCGGGTGAAACGAGCCGAGCGCCGCCGGCTTGTTGGGCGGCGGGTGAGCGATGCTGTTCTCGGGGATGATGATCTCCACCGCGTTGAAGAGCCCCTCGTTCTTCACGATGCCCGGATCGATGGCCGAGGCGATCTGCGTCATCACGTAGCCGCGGCTGTTGGCGAACGTATTCCAAACGCCGACCAATTCCGGACGGGCGTCGGTGCCCGCGAGGTCGACCGTGAGCTGGTCTCCCTGCACCACGCAGGCAACGTGTATTTTCACGTCCTTGGTGCCGAGCGTGTCGTGATCGATGAAGACGTCCGCTTCGTATTTACCGTCGGGCCAACGGGCGATCTCTTCTCGAAACAGCTTCTCCGTGTGATCGATGTTGTAGTTGACGGCCGCCTTGACGACCTCGGAGCCCCACTTCGCAATCACGGCCTCGAGCAGTTTGACGCAATGCTGCACGGCTCCGATCATGGCGGCGAGATCGCCGGCGAAGCTTGCGAAGCGATTGTTGCGCTCGAGAAGCTTGATGACGTCGCGCCGTATCTCGCCGCGGTGCAAGAGCTTCAGGCAGGGAATGGCCAACCCCTCGGTGAAAATATCGGTGGCCTCGAGCGTGAAGCCGCCGGGATCTTTGCCGCCCGTGTCGCCTTGGTGCGCCTGCAGGGCTTGAATCAAGATGAGCTCGCCCTTGGCGTCGAACACCGGCGCGTATACGTTGTAATCGGGCAAATGACCGCCGCCATAGTCCGGATCGTTGCCGAGAAACACATCGCCCGGACCCCATTCGTAGTCCTCGAAGTGCTCGAGGCCATAGCGTGCGGTCAGCTGCGAGATGAACACCAGGTGCGGCGTGCCGATGGAGACCGCGGCGAGACGCCCGTGAGCATCGATCACGCTGCCGTTACGCTCGTTGGATTGATTGATGATGGGCGACGAAGCGGCGCGCCCCAGGTGAGTCGCTGCCTCGAAGCATACGGTCTCGAACGCGCCGCGGATGATACCGGCCGTGACCGGGTCGATCTTGGCCGACGTCTTGAGCGGCGGACGTTTGGCAGCCAGTGACTTGTTGAGCTCGAATGACATGTCGACTCTTCTCCTTTCCTTCTCTCCCCCTCAGACCGCGACCGCAACGGCAACGGCAACGCGATCCTGCGGCTGTACCTGCTTGGCGCGCGCCGCGATCTCGTTGGCGGCCACATAGCCGAAGGTCATGGCCGGCCCAATGGTGCCGCCCGCTCCGGGGTAACAGTTGCCGAACGGGCTGCCGCACGCATTGCCGGCGGCATATAGATTGGGAATCGGGCGCCCGGCGCCGTCCAGAACCCGGGCATGCGCGTCGGCCTTGAGACCGCCCTTGGTCCCCAAGTCGCCGAGGTGCATCGGCACCGCGTAAAACGGTGCCGCCTCGATGGTGCCGAGCGATGGATTGGGCTTGGAGGTCGGATCGCCGAAGAACCGATCATAGTCGTTGCCGCCTCGGCCGAACTCGGGATCCTTGCCGGCCCGGGCATACTCATTCATCTTCTGAACCGTCGCCCGGAGCGCATCGACCGGAACTTCGATCTTGGCTGCAAGCTCCTCGATGGTGGCCGCCTTGAAGATATAGTGATCCCAGTAGTCGACGGGAATCTTGCGATCCGACATCACCGCCGTCGGCATGAAGCCGCCCGCCGTGAACTTGGCTCGGAAGTGCGCATCGAAAATCAGCCAGCAAGGACAGTTGCCGCCGGTCTTCAGCTGATCGACCACCATTGCCTTGCCGAAATCGTCGTAACCGCAGGCTTCATCCACGAAGCGCACGCCCTGGCGATTGACGCAGACGCTGTGCGGCCGCCCGACATCGAAGGCCGCCTGATGAATTTCCTCGAAGTTCGACGTGGTCGGCATGGGCATATGCATGGTCGGAATCCACCAACCGGCCTCGGTGTGCTCGGTGGCGGCACCGATCTTCATGCCCGCGAGCAACGCCTCGCCGCGGTTCGCATCCTCCGGTGAGCTGCTGTGACGCGTGAGCCCGGGCACCGGAAAGAACCGATCTCGCAGCTCCTGATTCCATTCGAATCCGCCGGCGGAGATCACCACGGCTTGCCGGGCGGAAATGTCATAGGAGCGGCCGTAACTATTGACCCGAACGCCGCTCACCTTGCCCTCGGTGAGCAGCAACTCGGTCAGTTTCGTCTCCAACCGCACTTCGATACCACGCTCGAAGATTCGTTTGTAGATCTGGCCCATGAGGGCCGCGCCGGAGGTGAAGCGCCGATCGCGCCGGCTGATCCCGCGGGTGCTGAAATCCGTCCAATAGCGCAACAAGATCTTGAGGAGCACGCGCCGCCAGCCCTTGGCGCGCGCCGACAGAGAGAAGAACTCGGACAGATCCATCGCGTAGCGATTGAGCAGCTTGAAGCGCGTGTATTGCTCGCGCATCAGCGTGAATTTGTCGCCGAGCTCGCGGCCATCGAAGACCGGGCAGATGATGGAACGATCCGCCCGCGCGCCCGGCTTGTCGGGGAAGTAATCCGGCCACGTCGCCGCCATCACGGTGATGCCGAGGGACTGAAGGAATCGGACCATCTCGGGCCCCTGATCGACGAACGCTTCCAACCGATCGCGCTGGATGTTGCCGGCGACCAAACTATTGAGATACTGGAGCGCCTGCTCGCGGCTGTCGCCGCCTTTCGTGAGGCCGTGGTTCGGAATCCAGAGGACACCACCCGACGTTGCCGAGGTGCCGCCGTACTTGTGCGCCTTCTCGATGATGAGCACCGAGAGGCCCAACTCGCGCGCACGCAGCGCCGCCGTTGCTCCGGCCGACCCGGATCCAACCACGACCACATCGTAAGCTTGCGTCTTCATTGTGTAACTCCGCCCGTCCTAATATGTAGGATAGATGTTCATCCAATCCCGGCGCGGCGTCTACGCCGCGACTCCTTCGGGCTGCCATCCGCTAGCCTATACGCGCGCCACGTGTTGCCTCAGACTGCAATGCCGTCGCCGCCTCGCTGCGCACCGCTCGTGCAGCCGCCCGTCGGCCCCCTGTCTGGCTATACTATGCGTTTTTAGCGCCGCTAAAACTCAAAAACATCAACGCCAGGTCGCGGCGCACAGACGCGTTCGCGTCGGCCATTATTGGTAACCCAACATGAGCAACTCACCCAGTTCGAAAGAAAAGCCCGTCTTGCTGGTCACCGGCGCAAGCTCCGGTATCGGCGATGGCATCGCGCGGCGCTTTGCCACCGGCGGTTATCGGATCGTAGCGGTCGCCCGACGCAAGGAGCGCCTGGACGCCCTCGCCCGGGAGCTCTCCCGAGAGACCGACATCGTGTTCCTCGCAGCCGACGTCACGGCCACGGATGCTCCGGCGCAGGCCATTGGGCTCGCCATGAAGTCCTTCGGACGACTCGACTGCCTGGTGAATAATGCCGGGTCCGGCAAGTGGGCACCGGTGCACGAAACCGACGATGCCACGCTCAACGAGGTGATCGACATCAGTCTCAAGGCCCCGTTCCGCTTCGCCCGCGAAGCGCTCGGGGTGATGAAATCCGGTGCCTCCATCATCAGCGTCGGCTCAGTTTTTGGGATTCACGGGGGATTGAACGGCGGGGTCTACTGCGCGGCCAAGGCGGGTTTGATTGGCCTGACGCAGGCTTTGGCGGTGCAATACGGCGCGAACGGCATCCGCTCGAATCTCGTGGCGCCGAGCGTCATTAAGACCGACATGACCAAGGACTACTGGGACGCTCCGCCGTTTCGCAGGGTCAACCAGGAGATGACGCCGATGAATCGCGAGGGCACCATCGCGGATGTGGCCAACGCGGTGTATTTCCTGGCCTCCGAGGAGGGCAGCTTCATCAACGGCCAGACGCTGGCGCTCGATGGCGGCTGGTCGACCACCAAATTCTTGAGTTATGAGGCGCTGACTCGCTGACCGCCGACAGCGACTTCGATGAAATCATCGACGACGCGGACCTCATACGTCGCGATGGGCTCCTTCGCGGGCGGGTTCATCGCGCGACCCGTCGCCAGATCGAAACGCGCGCCGTGCACCGGACATCCGATCCAACCTCTCGACATGCGTCCGCACTCGAGTTTCTCGTGTGCGTGCGAGCAGATGTTGGAAACGGCGTAGAGCCGATCGTTGGTGTTGCAAACGAGCACGGGCACGCCGTTGACGTCGACCGCTTTCTTGGCCCCCGGCGGCAGCTCCGCTACATTCAACACGCGAGCGAACGCGCTCCCCACAGCCTCTTGTGTCAACGCGTCGGCGCTCAACGCGACGGCAGTCGCTTGATGTCCGGCTTCTTCGGCTCCATGGCCAGGTACTTCTCGACCGCCTTCTCGAAATGGCGGACGCGCACTTCCTGGTAGTTGCCGAGCGTCAGCCCGTGCTTCGCGCTCGCCTCGAGCCCTTCCTGCTGCAAGAACAGGTTGTCCGTGTCCTGATCGAGAATGGCGCCGAACCCCGGATCCATGCCCGCGGCTTCCTTGAACGACTGATCGTCGCGCAAATGAATGGGCTCGACCGGCTCCGGTCGCTTGCCATCGAGCGGCACCGGCCGCATGAACAAAACCTCGTACAGGCATTTGCGGTGATCGCGGGGATCCGGACGGAAACGATAGATCATCGGCAGGGAGATGCCCGGAAAGACGAAGAAATTCGGGAAAATCGTATAAGAGAAGCAGTCGAGGAGCTCCGAATCCGAGACTGCGCTCAAATCGGTGTTGGTGGCCTTCTCGAACATGCCACGGAACATCTCCGCCATGACCTGACGCGCGGAGCCGCCCTCGCTGACGGTGGGCTTCGATGAGCCGCCGAGCGCGCCTGAGTCGCCCAAAGTGAATTGATCGAGAATGTCCTGTTCCGTGTGCTTGCCATACAGATGCGGACTCAGCACGCCCAATGTCGAAATGAAGCGGTTGACGTGTTCGCCGTACACATCGTATTGCGAATTGGCGTCGGCGTTCGACACCGCGACTTGCGGGTGGGTGTTGATGACGTGATAGGCCTCGAGGAACGCCTCGATCGCCAGCTTCCAATTGCACGGCAGCCGCTTGGAGACATGCAAATAAACATATCGCTCCTCGAGCTTCCAAGCATCGAAATGGGCCTTGAACTGCGGCCCCAAGTACTCGGCCAACGCGGGAGCGGCCGGGTCCATATTGATGAACACGAAGCCGCCCAGCACCTCGACCTTCGCCTCGGGGAGCGAGAGCTTCTTGCGATCGACGTGCGGGAAGTCCCAATCGCAGACGACGTTCTTGTTCGTGCCGTCGATGTTCCAGCTCCAGCCATGAAAACTGCACTGGAACTCGCTCGCGCAGCCCTCGCTGCCGGAAGCACGGAGCTTCGTGCCCCGGTGCAGGCAGGCGTTGTAGTACGCACGAATGTCATTCGTGCCGACCCGGGTGATGATGAACGAGTAGGGGCCGAGGTCGTAGACCTGATAGTCGCCGATCTTGGGAATGTTCTCTTCGCGGCAGGCGAATTGCCAGGTGCGGGTCCATAGCTTGTCGAGCTCTTCCTTCGCGAACGAGGGCTCGATGTAGCGATCGGTGGAAATGTCCTCATCGCCCAAGAACTCGTACGACTCCGAGCGGACCCACTGGGGTGCGCCCACCTTGTCGCCGGCGATGATCTCCTGCGTGGTCGGAGCGCCCGGACAGCGCGCCTCGCCTTTTGGATCACCTTTCTGGGTGCCTTTCCGAGCGCCTTTCAGTTCTTTCGCTTCAACTGCCATGGTGTTCTCCGAAAAAATCGATTGAGTCGTTCAAGCCGCTGCGCGACGTTGCGCATGGCCGCTTGCATGCTTGTGGATCTGTCCGTCTTTCATGATCAGCGCGAGACGATCCGCCTTGGTGAGAATGGACACATCCGCGAGCGGATCGCCGTCCACGAGCAAAAGATCCGCGAGGTACCCTTCGCGCACCTCGCCGAGCTTGTCGCCGCTCACCATCGTCATGAGCGCACCGCCATTGCGCGTCGCGCAGCGCAGCGCTTCCGCGGGTGAGTATCCATAATACTCGACGAAGAAACCCACATCCCGCGCATTGGTGCCGTTCTTACTCCAGGCGAAGCCGTAATCGCCGCCGATCACATGGCGGATGCCGCGCTTGCGCAACTCGGTGTGCGTCTTGCGCGATTCCTCGATGAGCTTGTCGATCCCCATGGCCCGTGCGATCTCCGGCGTAACCCAGGGCGAGGCCTCGTGCAGCATGGTGTGGAACAAGCTGATGGTGGGCGCCACGAAGATGCGGTCCTTCGCCTCCTCGAGCATGTCGAGGGTCTTCTCGTCGGTATATTCACAATGATAGAGCACATCGACACCGGCGCGGACGCAGTTCTGGATCGAGCCGATCGAGCGCGCATGCGCGTTCACCAGGCGTCCCAAGTTGTGGGCGGTCTCCACCGCCATGCGGATTTCCTCGAACGCCATGGGCGTCGCGTGCGAGGGAATCGCGGGATAGAACGGGTCGCCCGAGACATCGAGCTTGATGTTGTCGCACCCTTCGCGGCAGCAGAGGCGCACCGCCTTACGCATTTCTTCCGGACCGTCGACGACGATCGAAGGCGCTTGGCGCGGGTTGTGCAGCTTGCTCTCATCGCCCAAGCCACCGGTGACCGTGATCTCGAGAGATCCGGCACGGATGCGGGGTCCGGGGAGCCTCCCGGCATCGACCTCGTTTCGAACGGCGACCCCCAGTCGCAGCTTCGCCTCGGCGGCGCCGTGAACGCTCGTGAATCCCTGATCGAGCAGAATTTTTGCGATGCGCGCCGTGAGCAACGTGTGCTCCTCCGGTGGCGGCGTGATCAAATCCTCCGTCGAGGTGACGGATTCGAACGACAGGTGCCCGTGGCCTTCCACCATACCGGGCATGAGGAACAGTCCCGCGGCATCGATCACCTGACAGCCTGCCTGCGGCATTTGACCGGAACCCTTGGACACCGCGCGCACCCGGTTGCCCTCGATGAGCACATCGCCCTCGAACGGGGCGCCGCCGCCCGCGTCCCAGATTCGCGCCCCGACGATCATGGTTTTACTCATTTCAGCCACCCTCCGCGAACGCAAATATCCGCCCATGCATACGTTACGATCGATCGCGGGCGCCCTGCACGATCAGGAATGACCTTGCTTGCACAGCGCCTTGTCCCTGGCCGCACAGAAGCAGGGCCCAGGATTGAAGCCTGACAAATCAGGCAGTTACAGGCGCTAACGGGCCGGTTGCGGCGCCTGCCCGCGGCCTCATGATCGTACCAATCTCACCCCATTTTACAGGGGGAATGATGATTAGAGGCATCGGTCGCCGCGCTCTGCATTCGCTTACTCGTGGAATGCCTCGGCGGGTGCCACGGGCGTCAGCATCACCAGCGGTATGGTGCGAGCCGTCGCGGCCTGATAGTCGCGATACGGCGGGTACACTTTCTCCATGAAGGCCCAAATGGCGTCCCGCTCCGCACCCTGCGGCTCGCGCCAGGTGGCCTGAAATGCTTCGCACGCGATTTGAAAGGAGGCTTTCGGACCACCCTTGAGATTCAGATACCAGGCCGGGTGAACGTCAGCGCCGCCTTTTGAGGCGACGACGATGACTTCGCCGCCGATGCTGCCGTAGATCAAAGGAGCGATCCGGGTCTGCGCCGCTCTTGCGGCCCTTCGTCCGCAGCAACAGCGTCGTCGTAAAGGCATGTCCGCCGATCGGTCGAAGATCGACGATGTGGCCGCGTGCGCCGCCCGATCGAAGGTAGTTTTGCAGATGCTCGGTCAACCAGTCACGCCTCGACCGCTCGATCTCGGTGATGACGACTGTTTCCTTACTCATGGCGCCCCCTTGCATTGGTACAACTATGCTACACCGACAGGAGAATCGAGATGTCCATCACCCTGCAGCCCACAGGCGTGCGATCGTTCGCCTTCATTCCGAAAAAACAGGGAGTGAGCGACGACGAGTTCGCCGCCTATTGGTGCGAGGTGAGACCGCGACGCTCCGGTGCGTTGGCAAATGCCGCCGGCATGTCGCAAAGCCTCATGCTCGCGGACAAGGTCGATGACTCGCCCCGATTCTTCAATGGTGTGGTCGAAGCCTGGGACCTCGAGCAAAGCGCTGCGGATCTGCAGCGCGCATTGTCCTCGCCCGAGAAGATTTACGCCGAATCCTCGCGCTTCATGGACCTCGAACACATCGTCGTACTGAGCGGGGTCGAGAACATCGTGCAATGGGGCCCCGCCCACATCGACCTGAAGAAGATTCTGCGCGCGCTCTGGGTGGTGTGCCGCAAGCCGGGGATGTCGCTGGAAGCCTTTCAAGATCATTGGCGCCACAAACACGCGCCTCTCGTCCCGCGCACGCCCTCGATGGTCCGTTACATTCAATACCATGTCAGCGAACGCCACTGCGGCGCCGGGATGCCGGATTTCGACGGCGTGGCCGAGCTGTCCTGGAACAACCTCGAGGAATATCGCGAATCGTGGCAGTCCTACCAGATGCAGCACGAACAATTTCCCGACATGCCGAACTTCCTGGACCCCGCGCGCATAACGGGCGGCTTCTTCCAGGAGATCTGGCGCAGTGCCTGATCAGGCTGTGTCTCTCCCCGCGGGCATGTCGGACTCATATTCGTCGACGGTGAATACGCGGTTGTTGTGGGAATTGAAAATCTTCTCTTCGTCGTCGTGAAACAACCGGTGAGCTTCGCCTATCCCGATCTGTTTCATCGTTTCTTCGAAGTCTCGCCTCGTGTTCCACCAGATTTCCATCACGACATCGAAATCGAGCTCGACGATCTCTCCCGTAATGGGATTTTTCTCAGGCCTCACATAGCGCCGCACGTAGCGTCGGGCCAAAGGCATAAACCGCTCGCCCAGTTTCGAATGGTGGTTCTCGTAGTAGTCGATGAACTCGTCCATGCTCATGCCGTCGCGTCGTTTGAGGAGGACTACCTGCTTCAGCATGACTATGCCGATGCCACTTCGAGGGGCCGCTTCGACACGCCGGCATTCGGTCGCTCCTCATGGAGATCGCCGAGCGCATGTCGAGCGGCGATGTAGCCGAAGGTGAGACTCGCGCCGATACTCGCACCCGCGCCGGGATAACAAGCACCGACCACCGGGGCCGTGGCATTTCCCGACGCGTACAGTCCGCGGATGACGCTGCCGTCGACCGCAACACCCGGGCATATTCGTCGGTGACGAGCCCGCCCGAAGTTCCGACATCCATCGGCCAAATGGTCACCGCGTAGAACGGGGCCTTCTCGATCCTGCCGAGTGAGGGGTTGGGTTTGACGGTCGGGTCGCCCATCAACGCGGTTATGCGCGCTGCGCCGCGGCCGAAATCCGCATCGACCCCCTCTTCGGCGAAGCCGTTGAACTTCGCGACCTCGGCCTCGAGCCCTTGCGGGATCGATGCCGCATGCGCTGGGCGAGCTCGCGCAAAGTGCTCGCTCGTCTTGAGATAGCCGTTGTCGATGAACGGTTGTATCTGCGCGCCCCTCAGAATCGGTCCCCAGGTGTAATGCGCGAGCGCGCGGCTTTCGAGGATGGCGTAGGAAGGCACCGCGCCTGCGGCGAACATCTTTTGTCCGAATTCCATGTAGGCGCCCGCCTCATTCCCGACGCGGCGCCCATTCTTGTCGACGATGATGATGTGCGGCTTGCCCGATTCACCCGGCACGTGAAACCCGGCGTAGCGGCCGTTGGGAAGCAGCGAACCCGGCGTCCACCACGCCTCGCGCATCAGATCGACATCGGCGCCGAGCTTCTGGGCCATCTGTATCGCCTCGCCGGTGTCGCCCGGGATTCGCCATGGTCCAATCAACCGAGGCCGGAGCGGGCTGATGAGCTTGGCGCATCGCGAGGTTATGCGAGAAAGCCGCCCGTGTCGAGCAGGACCCCATGCGTGCCTCGATCTTCTTCTCGCCGTCGGGACCCGCGACACTTGACGCCGGTGACACGTCCGCCTTCAACGATCAGGCCCGTCATTGCAGTCGCCATGCGGATCGGGATCTTTTCGCGCAGCGCGGCCTGCAGCATGCGTCCCTGCATTGCGTTGCCCGATCCGACTCGGCGTTTCCCCGTCATCTTGTCGACTGCCATCCGCGGCCGCGAGCCGCAGCGCCGCCGCCTTTCCTTTCCAGGTGCGCTTCGCGAGCGTCAAGTTCACGAATTCCCAGGAGTTGACCGGCATGGGTGGAAAGCCGTAGAAGCTCCCGACTTTGTCCTTCCACTCGCCGAGCTCGTTGATGTCGAAAAGCTCGCACATCAGCGAGCGGCCGTATTCGTGGCCGCCGGGAGCGTTCGAGTAGTAGTCGGGCCAGTGCACCCAGATGAACTTGATCCCTTGGTCGCATGAGGAACTTGATCGACTTCGGGCCCCTCCTTGATGAACTTCTCGCGCTTGGCGGGGGGCGAGGCCTTGCCGCCATCGGCTCCGATCAGCCCGTTGAGATACGTCCGTCCCGCCTCCTCGCTGTCCTTCGAGCCATGCAGCGGGCTGTTCGGTATCCAGGCGACCCCGCCCGAATAAGCGGTCGATCCGCCGAATACCGTCTGCTTTTCGATGATCAGCGCAGAACGCCCGAGCGACTTGGCGGCAAGCGCGGCGGGAACCGACCCGGCGCCGCTCCCACGATCACCAGATCGAAGCTCTCGTCGTATTGCATACCCCTCCCCTCCGACGCGCGCCGCGTCGAGCCCTCACGATACTGCGCTTTCGAGGACACTTCTTGATGCCAGACGACAGACGCCTAAATAGCAGCCGCTTCGGCATGGCGCGCCGGGTCAAGACAAGCTCGCGCGCGACGGCGCATACTGTTTTAGCGCCGAGCTTTCCGGCCCGTTTGTTCTTTTACTAAATGCAGTAAGTCCTCTGCGTCGTTACGGGAGAAACGATTGATGAAAAAATTCAAGCTGTTGGTGCTCACGAACCCGAAAGATGGGCGCGACCAGGAATTCAACGACTGGTACACCAATCAACACTTGGCCGACGTGGTCACGGTTCCGGGCTTCGTCTCGGCGCAGCGCTTCAAGCTCGCAGACCCGCTGGGGTCGACTCACAATCACCGTTACCTCGCCATCTACGAGATCGAGAGCGATGATCCGAAGGGCGTGATGGACGAATTATTGCGACGTAGCGGTACGCCGGCAATGATCCTGAGCGAAGCGCTCGACCTGGAAGGCGCGAGCCTCGGGCTCTACGAGCAATGCTCGCCGGTCGTCGAGGCGAACCACACCGCATCCAAGACGTCCAGCCGCTCGCAGGTAGCCTGACGCTGAGTCTGGCGCAGCGCAGTGTGCGCTGCGCCAGACTCGCCTCGAGGAACGCCGGTTAGAAGGAGTAGCCCACCTTCACACCGATTTCGCGCGCCAGGTTCCAATAAATGATGCTAGCGGCGGATGTCGGCAACGCGCCCTGCACATAGGCCCGGTTGGTGATGTTCTTTCCGTAGAGTGTGTACTTGAAGCGATTGGCGCTCGGCGAGAACGTCAAGTTGGCCCCGAGCAGCGCATACGGACCGGTCGTGACCGTGTCGGTGTACTCCCAACGGTATCCGGTGGAGTAGTAAAGGTTGGTCGTCGCCTCAAACCGTCCCGCCTCGAAGTTCTGCCCATAGGTCCCCGCGATGGTACCGGTGAATTTGGGCGTGACCAGCATGCGGGAGTTGCTCGCATTATAGTCCTCGTCGGTCGTGAGTCCCTTGTCTGTCAACGGGGGAACGAAGGCAACTGCCTGCTCGAATTCCTTGTACTTCGCGGTCGGCAGCCAAGTGCCCGAGAGCCTCAGCTGAAACCGTTCGTTGAGCTTCGCGGTGCCGTCGAAATCGAGTCCATAGATCTCCGCTGTCGTGGCGTTTTCAGGGATGGTCGTGAAGGTTTGAGTATTGAAGATCTCGACCTGCAGGTCTTTGTAGTCGTAGTAGAAGGCTGCCAGATTGGCCGAGTAGGTGTCGTTCGCCGCCTTCATGCCGACCTCGTACGCCGAGATTTTCTCGGGATCCGCCGGCTGAGGGTAAGGGTCACCCGGCGCAGGATGCGGCAGCTGGCCGGAAACCACACCGGCCTTGAACCCTTGGCTATAGGTAAAGTAGGCGTTGAGGTTCGGGGTGAACTTGTACTGCAGCGAGGCACGCGGTGTTGCCGAGTTCCAAGATCTGTCGCCGTACTGAACGAATTCCCCAGCGATCGGCGTAAGCGGGGGTCCCGGGTATCCGCCATAGGGTCCGCCATCGCGTCCTTTCGCATTCAGCGAATCGCGGCTGAGGCGCACGCCGGCGATGGCGGAAAATTGATCCGTAAACTCGTAGGTAGCCTCGCCAAAAAGCGCTGCCGCATGTGTGACGATGGTTGAATCGTCGGAGAATAATCCTTCATTGTAGGAGTCGTGCTCGCGTTGATTGTCATAGAGCCCGAAGACCCCCGCGATGTAGCTGAAGCCGCCGTACTTCTTCGAGGCGAAGTCGAATTCCTGACTGACGGCCTGGTCCCGCGGTATCACGATGCCATTGATGCAAACAAAAGCGGCGGCGCACCCGGGCGCGTAGGCCGCCCCGATGGGCACGCTGACATACACGTTCGACTGGGTGAACCCAGTCAATGAGGTGAGCGTGCCGGCGGAGAAGTCCATGGTCGCCTTGAGGCTTCCGCCCTTGATGTTGCTCCAAGCGCCGGGCACCTCCCCCTGAAAGGTGAAATGCCACGGCTGCGAGCTCGGCAAAATGGACCCGGGGTACAGACTGGCGGCGGTCACGCCGTTCTGCGGCACGGCTTCCTCCCCGACTTGATCCTCGCTCTGGCTATAGAAGGCCGTACCGAGGATCTGCAGGCTGTCGGACGGTTTCCACAGCACCTTGCCGCGAACGACCGAGGCCTGGATCTTGCCCTGGCGCGAGCCGTCTACATCGTCCGTCGTAAACCCCTCGGTCGTGTCGAACGCAGCGGACAGCCCCGCCGCCACCGTGTCACTCAGCGGGCCGCTCACGTAGCCGTCTACCGCATAGTGCCCCGCGGTCTTCACCGAATCACCCGAGTAAGCGCCGGCGCTCACGTTGATGTCACCGGTAGGAGTGAACGAGGGATCGCGGGTATAGATGGCAATCGCACCGCCCGTCGCATTTCGCCCGAACAACGTACCTTGCGGCCCTTTTAGAACCTCGACATCTCTGACGTCCGGAAGATTGAAAATGGTGCCGGACTGCGAAGGCTGATAGATCCCGTCGAGATAAATCGCGATCGGTGAGCCTGAACCGATGGCCGCGACGTTGGTGTAGACGCCGCGGATGTTGGGCTCGATCCACGCGCCCTGATTCGACCAGACGAGACCCGGCACGGCCGTGGGCAGATCGGCCATGCGCTCGACGCCGGTTTTCTGCAGATAGTCAGGCGACAGCGCCGTAATGGTCACCGGCACGTCCTGAAGTCGCTCGCTGCGCTTTTGTGCGGTGACGATGATCTCGTCGAGCGCTCCGCTCGGCTGGGTTGCGATGACCGCCGGCGCAGTGTTCGTTGCCGTCGCGGACGGCGCCTGCGCGTCGGCAATCGAGGCGAGGCCCATCAGCAGCGAAGCTGCTATGAGGATTCTGGAGGCGACGTTCATTCATTTCTCCTGTGACATCAACAAATAAAATGAAGGGATGGCGCACGGCATTGCCGTGTGAACGGGCCCGTTGCGATCGAGCGCCCAACGATGTGGCGCAAGCCGTAAAAGAAGAAACGAACCAGCCATCCAACCCCCTTCAGCGGATAACTCGGCCGGTTAAGCCCAGCCTTATATATTTATTTCCTTGCCTCTACAGGAACCATCTGTTGCCCGTACGAGACATGGCCTACCGATGCGTTACATCGTCTATCGACGCGTGTTCGAATCTATTGTTTGCACTCCTGTGAGTCAAGACGACTCCGTCACGCTCAGTCGTCGACGAGCGCTTGAATCGCCGAGGCGATCCGCTCCGCATTGGGCGCATGCGCCGCTTCCAGAGGTTTCGAGAAAGGCACCGGCGAATACGCGGCGCCGAGACGCATCACGGGCTTCTTGAGCCGGCCGAACAACGCCTCGGATAGCGTGCTCGCGATTTCGGCCCCGACCCCGAAGCGAGTCACGGCCTCGTGGACGATCAGCACGCGCCCCGTCTTGGCGGCGGAATTGACGACCGCCGTCTGATCCCACGGGGAGATCGAGCGCAGGTCGATGAGCTCCACCGATATGCCATTCTGGTCCGCGAGCTTCGAGGGCGTTGATCGCCTCGACCATCATCCTCGAGTAGCTGATGACGGTCACGTCCGACCCCTCGCGGACGATCTTGGCCTTGCCGAGCGGAACTCGATGACCCTTCAGCGGGCGCTTCGCCCGGCGCCCAGTAGCCCGGCAGATTCTCGATGAAGAGGCACGGGTCCGGATCATCGATGCAGGAGCGCAGAAGCCCGTACGCGTCCGCCGGATTGGACGGCGCGATGACTTTGATTCCGGCCGTGTGCGCGAACCAGGCTTCGAGATAATCCGAGTGCTGCCCGCCATTGCCGATTCCCGCGCCCGTCATGGTGCGTATCGTGATCGGCACGTGGGTCTGTCCGCCGGACATGTAACGGAGCTTGGCGGCATGGTTCACGATCATGTCCATGGCGACCGTCGGTGAAGTTCATCAGCATGATCTCGGCGACCGGCTTCCAGCCGACCAGGCTCGCGCCGATCGCCGCACCGACGATCGCCTGCTCGGAGATCGGCGTGGAGCGAACGCGGTGATCGCCGAACCGTCGAGGAGAGCCCTTTGGTGACGCCGACGACTCCGCCGTCCTCCGGATCCGCCACGTCCTCGCCCAGCAGGAGGACGCGCTCGTCCGCTTCCATCGCGTCGGCAAGCGCGCTATTGATCGCGCTCGAGAATCGTCATCTGCTTGTCCTGACTGTTCGGCTTCGCGCTCACGAGACACTCTCCTCGGCGAACACATCGCGCGTGAGCTCGCTCAAAGGCGGGTAAGGCGATGCCAGGGCGAATTCGACCGCCTCATCGATCTCTGCTCTCGATCTCCTGCTCCATGTCGGCGAGCCATTGCTCCGCGCCGCCGCCCGCCTTCAGCAACGCCGCGCGATATCGGGGAACCGGGTCCGCCGCCATCGCAGCGGCCTTTTCCTCCTTGGACATGTAGGCGTCCGAATCGCCGAAGACATGGCCTTGAAATCGGTAGGTCATGGCCTCGATCAACGTGGGACCGTCCCCCGCGCGTGCGCGCTCACCGGCCTCCCGGGCCGCGGCGTACATGGCCCCGACGTCGTTGCCGTCCACATGCACACCGGCCATCGCATAGCCCGCCGCTCGATCCGAGATCCGGGCGCCGGCGGTGCCCTTGGCGTAAGCCGTGTGCTCGGCGTAGCGATTGTTCTGGCATACGAAGATGACCGGCAGCCGCCACAGCGCCGCCAGATTGAGCGACTCGTGGAATGCGCCGATGTTGGCGGCGCCGTCGCCGAAGTTGGCCACGGAGACACGCCCCTTTTTTTCGAGTTGCGCGGCCCAGGCCAAGCCGTTGGCGATCGGCATCGAGCTTCCGACGACGCCGGTCGTCACCATGATGCCCTTCGACGGGTACGTGAGATGCATCGGACCGCCCTTGCCCTTGCAGGTGCCGTCGACCCGTCCCGGCGATCTCGGCCCACAGGTCCTTGAGCGGCAGTCCCTTGGCGAGCATGTCGTGAATGCCACGATAGATCGTGCAGAGATAGTCCTCGTCCGTGAGATTCACGGAGAGCGCGGCGGGGATGACCTCCTGCCCCCGATAGCTGTAATAAGTCGCGACGATCCGGCCGGTACGCAACAGCTTGCGCACCCGCTCATCGTTCGCCTTCAATAGATACATCTTGCGATAGATCGCATGCTGGATATCGCGGCTGATCGATGAAACATTGCTCATTCGGCATCCTCGCGTGACGCTCGGGGATTACCCCCGGAGCACACGGCACTCCCCTTCCCCGTCTGAAAGCTCAGGCCGAACTCCCAGGATCATTCGGCAAGCTATGTAACTTTTCTGTATCGCACTGATCGCGACGCGTCACCCTCTATAATCAACATTACAGGGTCTATCGCGCAGGGACTTTATGACCGGGTGCCACGCAAGTCAATGGCCTGGACGAGCGCGCGGGCAAGGCCGCCGACCGCGGCTGAACCGCCTGCGCGCGCTGTTGTCGGCCATTATCAAGACGGCTCTTGAACTGCGATCTATTCTTGGAGCCGAATCGAGAGTTCTATCAGGACGTGAACCGATGAGAGGGGAGATCCAGCTATGAGTCAATCGCGCGAATTCCCACCGGAAGAAGTCCGCGACGACTTCGTGCCGAAGGCAGATTACCTGGATCCTGATTTCGCCCGCGCCGAAGCCGAGCACCTCTGGCCGAAGGTGTGGCAACTCGCCTGTCGCCTGGAAGAACTGCCGAGCGTCGGCAGCTACGTCACCTATGACATCCTCAAGGATTCGATCATCGTCGTCCGCACCTCCGAGGATGCCGTCAAAGCGTTCCATAACGTGTGTCCGCATCGCGGCAATCAGCTGACGCAAGGGTGCGGCCGCACCCGGCAGTTTGTCTGCTCTTTTCACGGCTGGCGCTTCGACCTCGACGGGCGGGCCGTCAAGGTCGTCGATGAACAGGACTGGGGCGATTGCCTCTCGACCCGCACCGTAGGTTTGGAAGAAGTGCGGACGGGAGTCTGGGGCGGCTGGGTGTTCATCAACATGGACCCGAATTGCCAATCTTTCGAAGAGTTTCTCGAGCCGATGAGCTCGCGGTGTGACAAATACGAGTTCGAGAAGCTGCGCTTCGCCTGGTATCGGTCGACGGTCGTTGACGCCAACTGGAAGACCACGGTCGAGGCCTTCACGGAGTTCTATCACGTACAGACCACGCACCGGCAGATGCTGGTTTACACCAATGACTACTCGACCAGCCGCGGTATGGGACGGCATGGCTGGATTTCGTATTCGTCCGGCACGGGTCTGCCGATCGGCCGTTCGCCGCGCTTGCCTCCGAAGAAGGAAGCCGATTTTCGCAACTACATCCTCGAATACGCGGAGCAGTTCAAGAACGATCTGAACGCGATGCAGACCGAGCGGGCCTACGGCGCCGCCCAACGGCTGCGCACGGAAGTATCGGCCGACGCCGAGCCGATGGAAGTGATCACCAAATGGGGCGAGTTCGTCTACGAGGCGGCCGTGAAATCGGGAGCGGGTTGGCCCGCCGGCCTCACCCCAGAATACATGGCGGAGTCCGGCTTCGACTGGCATGTGTTCCCCAATACCGTCTTTCTGCATCCCGCGGTCGAGGCCGTTCTCTGGTATCGCGTGCGCCCGCACGCTGAGGACCCGGAGAAATGCCTCATGGATATCTGGTCGCTCGAGCGTTTCCCCGAGGGCCAAGCACCCGAGGTCAAGCGTGAGTTCTACGAGGATTGGCGGGAAGGCAAGTGGCCGCTGATTTACAGCCAGGATTTCACCAATATCCCCAAGGTCCAGAAGGGCATGCACTCGCGCGGCTTCAAAGGGGCGCGGCCGAGTCCCATGCAGGAGCGCGCTATTTCCAATTTCCACCGCGTGTTACGGCGTTTCATGCAAGATCCGCACGCCGACGATGCGCTCGGACCGGAAAATCCCCGCTGATCGAGGGCCGGGCGCGCATTCGTCGAAATCCCGTACATCGCGCTATTATGACGGCCACGGCAAGCAGGCATCGCTGACCGATCCCGCGATAGCCACGCCGCCGGCGCGGCGGCGGTTTTCAGCGACGGGGAGACGAATTGTGATAACCCTAGAACCCAATCGGGCTGGTTCGACGGATACGATCGCGTTCGACAGCACCGCCGACTTGGTGCGGATCGATGCGTTACGCAATTTTCGAAGCGTCGTAGAGGGTCTGCGCGGCGATCCGGATGAGCTGCTCGTGAAATCCCAGATCGAACCCGAGTTGCTCGAGGATCGACACGCGGCGATCGCGTACCGACGGATGGCGTACCTGCTCGAGCGCGTCGCCAGCGAACTGGGCTGCCCGGACTTCGGCTTGCGCTTGGCCGCCGCTCAGGAAGGCGCCAAGGTACTCGGACCGGTCCAGGTCGCGATGGCGAATTCGAACTCGCTCGGCGATGCATTTCGCTACTGCGCGGCTCACATTCAGGCCTACAGCTCGGCGACCCAAATCGGCCTGGAAAGGGACGACAAGGACCGGCGAACCTTCATGCGTTTCGAAGTGCTCTTGAGCCGGCTGCCGTATCAGCGACAAGTCGTCGAGCACGCGCTCCTCCTGACGCAGCACGCCGCTCACGCGCTGACCCGAGGCCACGCGCAAGCGCAGGAAATCTGGTTGTCACATGGACCGCTCATGCCGCACTCGACGTACCGGAACTACTTCGATGCGACTGTCCGCTTCGGCATGCCGTTCAACGGATTGTTCTTCTCGGACCGCGACCTGGACTGCCCGCTGACGGAAGCCGACCCTCAGCTCTATGAGCTGGCCACGAGCTATATCGATAGCCATTTCCCGTCGGTGCGCCTCACCCTGAGCACGCGCGTCAGAACCCTCACGGCGCGTCTTCTCGCGGTGGGCCAATGCACCAATGACCGGGTCGCCGCGGCGCTCGATATGCATCCGCGCACGCTGTTGCGGCGGTTGAGCGAAGAAGGCGAGTCGTTCGAGAGCATCAAGGACAGCGTGCGCCGCGACATCGCGCTGCGCTATCTCTCACAGTCCGACGTGCCGCTGACGCGGGTCGCCGAACTTTTGGGGTATTCGGAGGCTTCCGTCCTATCGCGCAGCTGCGTGCGCTGGTTTTCCGCCTCGCCTCGGCAACTGCGCAGCCGATCCGCCGCTCAAACGCCGCCGTTCGGGACAGCGTAATTATTTGTCGGGAAACAGCGAGAGGCGAAAAATCTCAGAGAACTCATCCAGCATCTTGATGGCCGTTGCATTGCGGCCCTGGATATTCACGAGATACAGAAGCCTGTCCATGAGCAAGTACAACAGCACCAGCCGAGTCTGAAATTTCGCTCTCGGCTCGCCGTCGGACAATGAAGACATCATCTTCATCGATTCGGTCAGCTTGAAGGTCACCGGCACCAGCTCGGCTGCGAGCTTGGGATCCGTACTCGTCGCCTCCCAGTATGCGTCGCATAGGACATGCATCCGGTGCCACATATCGCCGTATTGATCGACCCAGTTGCGAATTGCTTGGCGGGTCGGTCGCTTAACTTCATCGAGACGCTGCAGCGACTTGCCGACCTCGACGTTGACTTCAGCTTGCAGCAAACGGGCCAAATCCGACTTGCCGGTGAAATAGCGATAGAAGGTCGTCGGCGTGGTTCCCGCGGCTTTTGCGATGTCCCCTACGCTGGTCGCCCGGTAGCCATGCTCGGCAAACAGCTCCAGAGCGGCGGTGACCAATCGATTCTTGGTCAATTCCTTGTGCTGATCGCGCAGGGAGACTATTTCACCGGAAGCCTGGGAGCGCTTACGCGCGGCATTTGGGGAGATCATGCGGTAAGGCGAGCCTTGGGGGAAAATCGGCGCCTTGTGCGGCGAAATCCAGATGGTGAGGTGCACCAAAGAGTACCTACGTGCCGCGCAAAAGTCACCTGCGCGATCGGCGACGGCGTGCAGGATCACGCCGGGGTACGAAATGATCTGGGTTGCATACCGCCTTGTCCCCAGGCGCACAGCGTCCGGCCGGCCCGTGAGAGAGGCTTATCGCGGTCGATCAACCTTGCCTAGCGCTCATCGACGGCCTCATGATTCCTATAGCAGCAAGCCATTTACAGTAGGAAGTCATGATTAGAGGCATACATCACGTTGCCGTTCACGTCCGGGACTTGGACCGGATGATTAAGTTCTATCGGGACGCGTTCGGCTTCGAGTTGGTCGGCGAGGAATTCAGCTGGCGCGACACCCCGATGCTGGATGAACTTCTGGACGTGCCCGGATCTGCAGCGCGGGGGGCGATGCTCCGCGCCGGAAGTTGCTACATGGAGCTCTTCCAATTCAGCGCACCTGAGCCAATTTCAACCCGGCCGTTGCGGCCGTTCGACAAGGGTTACACCCATTTCTGTGTCGATGTCACGGATATCGAGCAAGAGTACGAGCGCTTGAAGACGCTGGGGATGACGTTCGGAGCTCCCCATCCCATGGACGCAGGCCACGTGAAATCCGTCTATGGACGCGATCCGGAAGGCAATGTGATCGAGATCCAGCAAACGGCGGGTCATTGCGACTTCCGGCTGGACAAACTGCCGAGAATCCCCACATAGATTCTCGCGGAGCGGGCTATGCCCGAAATTCTCCGCTCGTTCCTACGGCCACTGGCGAAATGACGAAGTCCGCAACCACCCTCGACGATAAATACCTGCAGCCGGCGGGCCGGGTCTTCATGTCCTCCAACCAGGCACTCACCCGGTTGCCGCTGGACCAGGCTCGGCGCGATCGCGCGGCCGGGCTCAAGACGGCCGGTTACATATCGGGCTATCGCGGCTCGCCCTTGGGCGTCTACGACTCCTCGTTGTGGGCCGCGCAAAAACTGCTCGATGCCCACGCAATCCGTTTTGTTCCCGGTCTCAACGAGGAGCTCGCGGTCAGCGCGATCCGCGGCACCCAGGAGCTGGATTGGTTCGGCAAATCCGGCTTGGACGGCGTCTTTGGCCTCTGGTACGGCAAAGGCATCGGCGTGGACCGGGCGTGCGAGTCGCTCAAACTCGGCAATTTCGAGGGTACCGCAGCCAAGGGCGGCTTTCTGGCCATCGCCGGCGATGATCACGGCGGCAAATCCTCCGACAGCGCGCATCAGTCCGAACAGACGCTGATCGCGGCATTTCTGCCGGTACTTTATCCGGCGACCATCGGCGAGATCCTGGAATTCGGATTGTTCGGCTGGGCCATGTCGCGTTACAGCGGGTGCTACGTGGCGCTCAAGTGCATCACCGACACGCTCGATCTCACGGCGGCGGTCGAGCTTCCCGATGTCCATCGCCTCTACACGATCCCGACGGACGTCGAGCTGCCGCCCGGGGGTCTGAATCTCCGGCAAAACCAGCCGCCGCTGGTGGAAGAGGATCGCCTGGTCAACTGGCGTTTGCCCGCGGCGACGGCGTTCGCGCGTGCCAACGGCATCGATCGAACGGTGATCGACGGCGAACGGCGCCGCTTGTCCATCGTGAGCGCGGGCAAGGCCTACCTCGACACACGCCAAGCCCTGTCGGATCTCGGCCTCGACGAGGCCGCCTGCCGCCGCCTCGGTATCCGCCTCTACAAGCCCGGTCTCATCTGGCCCATGGATCGGGAGCGTTTGGTGGAGTTCGCCTCCGGCAGCGAGGCGTTGCTCGTGGTCGAGGAAAAGCGCCCCGTGATGGAGGATCAGATCGCCCGTCATCTGTATGCGCTGGGCGCGGACCGGCGGCCGGCGCTCGCCGGGAAACGCGATCTGAAGGGAGCTTCGTTGCTTGCGGCGAGCGGCGAACTCACGGTGGCGCAGGTGCGCCGCGCCATCCGGCTCATCTGCGAGCAGATCGGCATCGCGGACCCGGACCTCGAGCGCGCGGCTGCCACGTTCCAAGAACTCGAGACCCGCGCGGCGAGCGTCGGCGCCGCCCGCATTCGTCCCGCTTATTTCTGCTCGGGCTGTCCCCACAATACCAGTACCAACATTCCCGACGGCTCACTCGCGCTCGGCGGCATCGGCTGCCACGGGTTGGTCGCGGTGGTCATGGACCGCAATACGCTGCAGTTCATGCCCATGGGTCATGAGGGCTCGAACTGGACATCGGTCGGACCGCTGGTCGACACGCCGCATGTGTTTGCGAATATGGGAGATGGGACTTACTCGCACTCGGGCATTCTCGCCATTCGAGCAGCGGTGGCGGCCAAGGCCAACATCACCTACAAGCTGCTCTATAACGATGCCGTCGCGATGACCGGCGGGCAGCCGGTGGAATTGCAGATGACACCGATCGACATGGTGCAGCAGCTCTTGTCCGAAGGCGTCAAGCCGGTGCGGCTGGTGTCCGACCACCCGGAGCAATTCACGAAGGCACAATTGCCCGCAACGGTCAGCGTGCACCACCGCGATGAGCTCGAGCGCATCCAGCGTGAGCTGCGCGAAGTGCCGGGCGTATCCGCCATCGTCTATGAGCAGACGTGCGCCGCCGAAAAACGCCGCCGCCGCAAGCGCGGACTGATGGACGATCCGCAACAGCGTGTCTTCATCAATCCCGACGTCTGCGAAGGCTGCGGCGACTGCTCGGTGCAGTCGAATTGCATCAGCGTGCAGCCGCTCGAAACCGAGTTCGGCAGGAAGCGCAAGATCGATCAATCGACCTGCAACAAGGATTACAGCTGCGCCAACGGTTTCTGTCCGTCGTTCGTCACGGTGAGCGGTGCAAAGATTGCCAAACGTGCGGCGGCCGACTCCGGAGACCTCGACCGGATGATCGCGGCATTGCCGCAGCCGCGCATCGCTCCGCTGGACGAGAAGGGATACAACATTCTTGTCGGCGGGATCGGTGGAACCGGCGTGCTCACCATCGGCGCTCTGATCGGCATGGCGGCGCATCTGGACGGCAAGGGCTGCAGCATTCTCGACATGACGGGTATGGCGCAGAAAGGCGGCTCGGTAACCAGCCACATCCGCATCGGCGCCGATCCGGCGAGGATCTACACCTCGCGTCTGAGCGAGGGGATGGCGGACCTGCTGATCGCGTGCGACATGATCGTGGGTTCGGGACCCGCGGTACTGAAAACGCTGCGCCCGGCGCGCACCGCGGCGATCGTCAACACCGACGTGTCGCCGACCGGCGAGTTTCAGTCGCGCAATGACATGGACTTGGGGGATGCGCCGATGCGCGCAGCGATCGAGGCCGCGCTCGATGGCGGCCGCTTGTTTACGTTGCCGGCGAGCAAGCTCGCCGTGGAATTGACGGGCGACAGCATTGCAACCAACGTGCTGATGCTGGGCTATGCCCTTCAGCAGGGCTTGCTGCCCGTATCGCTCGCTGCGATCGAGCAGGCCATCCGACTGAATGCGACCGCGGTCGATTCGAACCTGCGAGCCCTCGCGGTCGGCCGGCTGGCCGCGCATTCCCCGGACACGCTCGCGCGCGCGCTCGGCGACAAGCCGGATGCCGCTCCGCTCGCGAGCGTCGAGGATGTCCTCGAGAGCCGCACTCGCCTGCTCACCTCCTACCAGGATGCCCGCTACGCAGAGACGTACCGCCAGTTTGTGCTCGAGGTGGCGCGGCGCCTCGAGGCACGCCACGTGCGCGGAGCCCAAGCCTACGTGCGGCAAGTCGCTCTCACCTTAGCCCGCCTCATGGCCTACAAGGACGAGTACGAAGTCGCGCGCCTCTACACCGATCCCAAGTTCATGCAGCGGTTGCGCGAGCAATTCGCGGGCGACTTCGAGCTCACGTTTCATTTGGCGCCGCCGTTTCTTCCCGGGCGCGATGACAGCGGTCGGCCGAAAAAGCGCCGCTTTGGGTCCGGGACGCTTGCCTTGTTCAAACTGCTGGCGGCCCTCAAAGGACTGCGCGGCACCGCATTCGACCCGTTCGGCTACACCGCGGAGCGCCGCATGGAGCGGCGGCTCATCGCGGACTATCGAGCCCTCATCGATCGCATCAGCGACGAGATCGACTCTTCGAACCTCGCGGCAGCCATCGAGCTTGCCGCCGCCGCCGGACGAATTGCCGGCTACGGTCCGGTCAAAGACGCGGCACGGAAGGCCTACGAAGAAGAACTCCCCTCGCTCGTGCAGGCGTTCGAATCGGCGCAGACAGAGCCGCTCGCGGCTTGATCAGCGAGCCTTCACGGCCTCGCCGAAATCCTCGTAGACCGCACCGACGATGGGCTGAGCCCATCGACTCCGACAGCGGCATGCGCCCGCTCGATGGCGCGCTCGTTCATCGCCGCGAGCGCCGCATTGATGTCGTCGGTCTCGATGTCGTAGATCGCCATGTATCGCGCGGGATTGGTACCGCCTGGAACGAGATTGGCGTGGAACCGAAATCGCTGCGCTTGCACGAACGATTTGATGCTCACAATGTCCTTTAAATGCGTGTTCTGATACCAATCGTTGAACTCTTTGTCCTTACCCTCGACCGCATTGGTGAATACGACCATCTTGTATTTCTTCGCCATACTCTCGCATCCTCGATTTAAGACCAGGGGTCGCGTTTCCCGGTCGTGGTTCAAGCCACTCGCGCTGACCTCATGCAGCGCGTGTCACGCAACCATTGACTTCGCAATCCGATCAACCCGGGGCGTCGCGCGATAGTCCTTCGGCGACACCCCGTAGGTGGACTTGAACATTCGGCTGAAATGGGCGGCACTCTTGAAGCCGGCCATGCAGGCGATTTTGTGAATGGGATAGTGCCGGAATGCGTCGCACAACAGCCAGTCGCGGGCCCTCGGCAAGCGCTCGGTCCATAACAGCTCCGAAAAACACGTATCGTTTGCCTTGAGCACATAGCAAAGGTAGCGCGGCGAAATACCGCAGTACTGCGCGACCCACTCGCTGGTGAGATCGGGGCACGTGACATATTTTTCGATGCATTCCCGAATATCCGCAAACCGCCTGTCGACCAGGCTGCAGGGCGGAGATGCTCCCGAGATCGTGTCGCCGACACTGTCCGACAGGGCCTCGAGAAATGACTCGGCCAGCGGATCGGCGGCACGCCGGCTCAATCGATCGCCCTCGAAACAGAGAATCTCGAGCAGACTCGTCACGACCTGACGGTGCCCCGTATCGACTTCGAAACAAGTGGTCAAATGCTTGGCCCAGGGCATGCGCGACAGGATCAAATGCTCCGGCACGACGGCCAACGCACATTCGAAACTACCGCTCTCGGGCACCGAGCATTGCGTATAAAAAGGCTCGTCCGCATTGATGACCGCGCAACGGCCCGGCGCCACGGTGTAGGAACCCGCAGGGCTGGTTACCTGCATCTCTCCTTGGAGAACGAAGTAGAGCAGCCGGACGGCCGCCTGGCGCGCGCGGATGTGATGCCAGGAGCGCCTGAAGGAAATGTCGGCGCCGTTGAGCGAGTGCATGAAGGTGACAGGCCCGTTGAGTCCTGTTCGTATGACAGATCGCACCTCGCGGGGGCGTAGCGCGACGTCCAGCTCCCCATCGGTGAACTCGTCGTTCACCATGACCGCAAGACCGCGGCGCAGCTCGGCCACGTCGCGTCCCGAATACGCGTACAACGTCTGCATTACTCCCCCCAACGCCAATACTGGATCGAATAGTGACACTATCCCGAGGGCATGACTATGGCGCAATTCCTCGAATCGACCCGGCCGACCTGCTAGCCGCGCGGGGGTCCAAGGGACTCTCGAGGCGAAATATGTTACCGATTTACAAAGGCCCAATCGGTTTGGTGCCTGCGCGCGTCGTCTTGTTACGGCGTGCCCGCCGGACTTATGATCCCGGCGGCTGCGCAACTCGCCCGCGGAAATTGAAACCGATGTATCAAATTCTACTGAGATGATTCTAGCGCGCCGCGGGGCCGCAACGCGGTCCGAGCGTGCGCATTTGCCACCTGCCGCGAGGCCGATTCAGGAGAGCCGTATTGACCACGCTGTCTGATTACCAGGGCCGCTATCAATACATCGAGCTGTCGCGTGATGCGAACGGCATCCTGACCGTCCGGTTTCATTATCGCGAAGGAAAGTTCCTGTGGGGGTTTCCGCAGCACGAGGAAGTCGCCGACTGTCTGCTGCAGATCTCCCGCGATCGCGAGAACAAGGTGGTCATCATCACCGGCACGGGTGAGGTGTTCTTAGACGAATTCGAGGCCGTCGCAGACATGGCGGCCATGTTCAAGCCGACGTTCAAGGATTTCTGTTCCCACCACATGGCGGTGGGATATCGCCTGATTCAGAACCACCTCGACGTGGAAGTGCCCATGATCGGCGTGGTGAACGGGCCGGCGGGAATACATGCCGAGCTCGCCGTGCTATGCGACATTGTCATCTGCGCCGACGACGCCTACTTCGCGGACACGGCTCACTTTCCGAACGGCATTACCCCGGGCGACGGCGTGCACATCCTCTGGCCGGAGCTTCTCGGCATGAACCGCGGCCGCTACTTCTTGCTGACGGGCGAGAAGATTCACGCCGAGGAGGCGAAACGGCTGGGCATCGTGGCCGAGGTCATGCCGCGCGCGAAGCTCATGCCGCGCGCACAGGCACTCGCCCAAGATCTCGCGCGCCATGACGGCATCATGCTCAGGCATACCCGCTCGGTATTGGTTCAGAAATTGCGTGAACAGGCCGCGAGGCTCATGCCGCTCGGCTTGCACGCGTCCTATGGCAGTGCGATGGCCGGTGCACAGTTGGCGATCGAGATGACCGGAACGGCACAGAAGTAATTCGGGAGATGCGCAATGGCGGTTGATCGAGAGATCGCGAAATCGTTCGATAAGCTCATCGAGGGCATAGCGCTGCCTCGCGATCGACGCCCCCAGAAGCGTCCGAATCTCGAGCTGCCGTCGAACACGGTCATCGTATCGGTCGACAGTCATTGGTCTGCCTACGAGGACATCTTCTATGACGCGTTTCCGCCGCACCTGAAGCACAAGGCGCCCCGCCCCGTCATCAAGGGCGCAAGGCACGCCTGACTTCTTCATCGAGTGGTATGTCGAGGGCAAGGGCTTTCTGCCGGACGCCGTGCGCAAGTCGTTCACTGCGTTCGAAGGCGTGCCGGGCGCCACCGACATCGAGGAGCGAGTGCGCTATCTCGACACCGAGGGCGTTCAGAAAGAGATCGTCTTCGGCAACGGTATTACTCTCTTCCTGGCGTTTCCCGACCTCGAAGTGCGGGAGTGGGTGTTTCGGATCTACAACCGGCATCTGGCCGACATGCAGGCTCGCGCGCCCGGCCGTTTCTACGGTTGCGGCTTCATCAATTACTGGGACATGTCGAAGACCCGAGAGTCGATCGCGGAATTAAAAGCGCTGGGCTTGAAGACTTTTCTGCTGCCGATTCATCCGAAGGGCGTCGGCGGCGTCGAGCTCAACTATTGCACCCCGGAAATGGCACCCCTGTGGGAGGCAATCGAAGAAGCAGGTCTTCCCGTCTGTTTCCACATCGGCGAGTTCTTCAGAGACGGCCCCGGGGGCTTCGGGACCTCGGTCATGATCAGTCTGGGGCCGTTCCGCAAAACGCTCGGCGAATTGATCTTCGGCGGCATTTTCGATCGCCACCCGAGCCTCAAAGTCGTGTTCGTCGAAGCGGAATTGAACTGGGTGCCGGGCGCGCTGCAGACGGCGTCCATGCTGTACGAGTGCTTCATGCCCTTCCTCGAGCCCAAGATCAAGCGCCATCCCCGTGAATATTGGGCCGAGAATTGCTACGCGAGCTTCATCCACGATCCCGCCGGGTTATCGATGCTGAAAACCATCGGCGCCGACCGGGCGATGTGGAGCGCAGATTTCCCTCACCAGGAAAGCAGCTATGGCTTCAGCTGGGATGTCATCCGGCACGTGCTCGACATCACCACGCCCGATGAGGCGAGACTGATACTCGGCGGCACGGCGCTCGAAGTATTCGATCTTTATTCAGGCCGAAAGCGCAGCCGGCGCGAGCAGCGTCAATAAGGCTTCCAGCTCTCCGCGACGTTCTTCTCGGGCTGGACCCCGAAGCTGTTCGTCGCCATCACCAGCATGGTGTAGTTGCCGACAATGAAGACGATCTCCATCAACTGAAGCGTCGAATAACGCTCCGCGAGGACAGCCCAGGTGGCGTCCGATACGAAGTGGTCATGAATCAGTTCATGTGCCGCCCGAACCAGGGCCTGCTCAACGCCGGGCAGACCCGCGCCGTCCTCCCGAGCCGCGGCCACCTCGGCTGCAGAAAGGCCGAGTTTTTTTGCGACGGCATCATGGATGGGCCCTTCGTATTCGCCCCGGCACACTGCAAGGGTCTTGAGAATGAGGATTTCTCGATCGCGCACCGTCAGGTGGGAATTGAAGACCAGCTCTTCCGCGAACGAGATGAATTTCTCGTAGACACCGGGATGATTGACCATGGTCCGAACGAGGTTGAGGTTCTCGCGGCCCGTACCGACCCGCGCGAGCGTGCGCTGCTCGGGCGTGAAGTCACTCGGCGGAATGGGCGCGATGCGGGGAGCGGTCGTATGCATGGGTCGAACCTCGTCTCAATGAGCGCCGCATCCGGGTCGCGACGCGAACGTTAGATCGCTATTATCACCGAAACGCCCTCGGAGAGTTTTCTGAACAAACACCCCAAGCGCAACGGCCAGGTTCGTTGGCTCAATTTAACGATGATGCTGATTGCGGGCGCCGCCTTTGCGGGTAGCCCTTCGAGCCCGCTCCTCGACTCCGACCCGGGCGGCGACTGGCCCGGCTACGGCCGCACCTTCGGCGAACAGCATTTCAGTCCTCTCGCGCAGCTCGACGACCGCAATGTCGGGCGGCTGGGACTCGCTTGGTTCCGGGACTTAGGTCCCGCGAGTCCCTACACGCAACCCATTGCCATGAACGGCGTGGTCTATTATTCGCAGGGCATGAGCATCGTCCATGCGGTCGATGCGCAGACTGGAAAACTCCTTTGGCGTTACGACCCGGAAGTCGCGAAGCACGGCGGCAAGGAGCTCTACTGGTTCTGGGGCACGCGCGGCATCGCGTGGTGGAATGGCAAGGTCTATACCAGCACGGGCGACGGACGGCTGGTTGCGCTCGACGCAAAGACGGGAAAGCTCGTCTGGAGCGCGCAAACCACCGATCGCACCAGCGGCCAATACATTACCGGGGCGCCCCGTGCCTTCGATGGCAAGATCATCATCGGGCAGGCGGGCGGCGACGTCAGCGCCACGCGCGGCTACGCGACCGCCTACGACGCGGAGACCGGCCGTCAGCTTTGGCGCTTTTACACGGTGCCGGGCGATCCGGCGAAGGGATTCGAGAACAAGGCCATGGAGATGGCCGCCAAGACCTGGACCGGCGAGTGGTGGAAATTCGGCGGCGGCGGTGAACCCTGGAACGCCTTCGCCTACGATCCCGAGACGCATACGGTGATGATCGGCACGGGCAATGGTTACCCGTGGAACACGAAGTTTCGCTCGCCGGGCGGGGGCGACAATCTATTCTTGTGCTCGCTGATCGCCTTGGACGCCGATACCGGCGAATACAAGTGGCACTACCAGTTCAATCCCGCCGAGAGCTGGGACTACAACGGCGCCATGGACATCGAGCTCGCCGACCTCGTGATCGACGGGAAGCTGCGCAAAGTGGCGATGTCTGCGCCGAAAAACGGTTTCCTCTACGTCATCGACAGGACCGACGGGAAACTGATCTCGGCCGAGAAGATCGCCAAGGTCACCTGGGCGAGCCGCATCGATCTCGCCACCGGCAGGCCCGTCGAGGATCCCGCGGACCACTTTCCCAACGGCCAGGATTTCGAAATGTGGCCGTCTTCGCGCGGCGCGCACAGCACCATGCCCATGGCGTACAGCCCGCAGACCAAGCTCCTCTACATCCCGAAGATCGAGATGGGCTTCACCGTGAACGATCGCGGCGTGACCCCGGACAGCTATTGGACCGTGAATTTCGGACCGCCGAAGCCGAATCCGTTGCAAAACACCAGCGCGTTGCTGGCCTGGAATCCATCGACGCAGCAGGCCGCCTGGCAGGTAAAAACGCGCAGCGGGATCAACGGCGGCATTCTCGCAACCGCCGGCAATCTGGTGTTCCAAGGCCAGATCGACGGCCGTTTCAGCGCCTATACGGCACGCGACGGAAAAGAACTTTGGAAGTTCGCCGCTCAGGCCCCGATCATCGCGGCGCCCATCAGTTACACCGCGGCAGGCAAGCAGTATGTGACGGTCATGGTCGGAATCGGTGGAGGTGCCGGAACCACGCCGTTCAGCTACGACGGCATCATCGTGGATTACCGGACGCAGCGAAAGCGCGTGCTGACGTTCGCGCTCGACGGGCACGCCGAATTACCGCCTGCCCCTCCTCCTTTTGTGGTGAAGGCCGTGGCGGATCCTGACTATCACGCGGATGCAGCGCTCGAAGCCCAGGGAGCGCACCTATTCACGCGGACTTGTTATCTCTGCCATGGCGGCGAAGCGATCAGCGGCGGGGCGGCGCCGGACCTGCGCGGCTCGCAAGTCCCGCTATCGGCTGAAGCGTTCAACTCGGTCGTTCGCGGCGGGGCGCTCGCCGTCAACGGCATGCCCAAGATGACGGATCTTTCGGACGACGATCTCAAGGCGCTGCGGCAATACATCCGCAGCCGCACCGCGAAGCTGCGGGACTCGCAGCGCTAGGACCTCAAGCCGACTCGAGGCCGACGACGAACAAACACGACGACCAGCCGCGCTCGCTCTCCCAGCCATGGACGATGCCCGGAATGACGACGCTATCTCCGACCGAGAGGCGCACCGCGCCCGCTTCGAGCAGCAGGTCCACCTCGCCGCTCAGGATGTAATGGAAATCGATGCTGTCGGTGCGATGCCGCTGCTGCAGCGTCGCCCCGTCGAATTTCATCTCAAACCAGGCCACGGCACCCGGCGGCATGGCAACGGGCAACACCACACCTTTGCGAGGACGCGGGATGTGCGGCGTGGGCTCGAGCTCGCAAAGTTTGGCGATGCGCAGCGAAGCGCTGTGCTCGCCTTCGCGGACGCTCGAGTCGTCCGTCTTGAGTCCGGCGGCGTGCGCCGCGCCCAGGATCTTCTCTTCTTGCGAAACCACTCTCGAACGGCCGTCCGCACCGACGCCGGTCACCACATGTTTAGGCATTCCACTCCCCAATTGATCCTTGATTTTAATTATAAGAGCCGACGGTCGAGCTCATTATTATGCTTTCGACATCTGCTCAGGGCTTCGAAAATTGACGCCCGCGCCAAATTTCTTGCCTGGCATAGAACTCCCCACCCGAGCTTCGGGAAATCGCGGTGTTTGCCGCTATAGTGAGGGCCGGCGGCGTGTAGCGCGCGGCCGCTTAAGGGGGACCTTTGAACGCCGCGAGCGAACCACAGTTTTCCGCCGGCCGGCCAGTGACGGCCGCGGAGTGCGAACACTACCGAGAATATGGCTGGGTCAAGCTCGCAGGCTTCGCCCGCCCGGAGCTCGTTCAGGGGCTTCTTCGAGCCGCGCGCGAACGCATGGGCGAAGACGGCGACGGCAACGCGCCTTACGGCCGGAATATCAACTACTTCAATGCCGAGCGGGGCGCGGGACTCAGCGTCCCGTGGATGCGAACCTACATCGACTCGGTCGGCAAGAACGCCAAAGTGCTGATGGGGCGCGAATCGGCTGTCGGCGTGAGATATCTCTTGGACTTTTTCGCGCCGAAATTGCCCTCTTCCAAAAAGACGCGGAATGCCGGGAATGGTCCCACGGACTTCCACCAGGACTTTCCCAATTATGCGGTCGATCGCTCCGGCGGGATGAATTTTTGGCTCGCCCTCGAGGACTACGGCCCACAGTTCGGCACCATGTCCTTCGTCAACCGGTCCCACCGGCACGGCGTGGTCGGCAACTACCGGACTTTCACACAGGAGAGCGACCTGTTCAGTGTCTACCCGGAATTTCGCAAGCTGGGCTTATCGGAACCGATGACCTACGCGGCCGGCGATGTGACCGTGCATTCCCATCTGACGTCTCATGGCGCCGGAGCGAATCTCACGGACAGGCCGCGCTGGGCCTATGTGGTCGTCGTACAGCCGGCCGACATCCACTGGACCGGCGCGCCGCCCGAAGCGTACGACACCACGGGCTGGCGGCCGTTTCAAACTTTCGACGACGCTCGTTTTCCCCTCATCGGCTGATGCCAACGATGAAGCCCGAACCCTTCCAGATCGCCGTGCCCGACGCGGAGCTCGACGACATGCGCAAACGCTTGGCGCACACGCGTTGGGCGGATGACCTCGGCAACGCGGACTGGCGATACGGAGTCGAGCGAGCCTGGCTCAAAGACATGGTCGGGTACTGGCACGACCACTACGACTGGCGCGCCACGGAACGCGAGATCAATCGACTGGGTAATTTCAAGGTCACGATCGAAGGTGTGCCGCTGCACTTCGCGCACGTGCGCGGCAAGGGCAAGAATCCCATGCCGCTTTTGCTGCTGCACGGCTGGCCGTGGACGTTCATGGACTTTCACGCCTTGATCGGGCCCTTGACGGATCCCGCCGCGCACGGCGGTGATCCGTCCGATTCGTTCGATCTGATCATTCCCTCGCTGCCGGGTTTCGGCTTTTCAATGCCGCTGACGCAGACCGGCCTCGACGTGCCGCGAAGCGCCGAGCTGTTCGCCAAGCTGATGACCGACGTGCTCGGGTATTCGCGCTTCGCCGTCGGGGGCGGGGACTGGGGAGCGGTGCTCTGCGGGCAGATCGCCCATGCTCATCCAGAGAACGTCATCGCGCTGCTCACCACCATTCCGCTGTTCCCCGCGCTCGACTTCTTTTCGATCACACGCGAGGATCATGCGGCGGACGAGGCGTGGATGATCGAGCACCGCGCGGCCACCGGAACCTTGAGCGCGAGTCACGTCGCGGTCCACAGCAACGATCCGCAGACCCTCGCCTATGCCCTGGTGGACTCGCCGGTGGGAACGGCGGCTTGGGTTTGGGAGCGGCGGCGCGCGTGGAGCGATTGCGACGGCGATCTGCTCACCGTGCACGATCGGGATTTCCTCTGCACGCTCGCATCCATCTACTATCTGACGCGCTCGATCGGTACCTCGATGCGCAGCTATTGGGAGCACTTTCGTTCAGGCATGCCCATCAAGCCGCTACACGATCGCCTGCCCGTGATCGAGGTGCCGTGCGGATTCGCGGTGCATCCGAAGGACGTCATGCTGGTGCCGCGTTCGATCGCCGCAAAAATGACCAACCTGCATCGCTGGACCGTGATGCCGCGCGGCGGTCATTTCGGCATCTCCGAACAACCCGACGCCATGGTCGGAGAATTTCGGACCTTCTTGCGCAACTTCCGCAGCGCGGGTTGAGCCGAGCGCGCGATGGCCTGGGCGCTGATCGTCATATTAGCCGGGGTGGGAGTCGTACTCCTCGGCGGCGGTACGCTCCTGATCGCCGCAGGCGGCAGCCCTTATTACCTGCTCGCGGGACTCACCGTGCTGGCCTCCGCCGCCGCGCTCGCAAGACGCAGGGGCACCGCCGTCGTCATCTACGCAGGCTTCCTGATGGCGACGCTCGTTTGGAGCTTGTGGGAAGTCGGTCTCGACGGCTGGGCGCTCGCTCCACGACTGCTCGGCCCCGCGGTCGTGGGTCTTCTCTTTCTCGCGCCCGCCGTCCGACGCCGATGCGGCGCGTCGCGACGCTGGTGGATCGCAGGCCCCGTGCTCGCGATCGCCGTCGTCATGGGCCTGTCGGCCGGTCTTGCCGTCTATCCCGATTATTTGCCGCAACCGAGAACCGCGTTCACGTCCACGCCCCCGGGCCCTTTCGAGTGGCGCCATTGGGGAAATACGATCGGCGGAACACGCTACGCGCCGGTCAGTCAGATCA
Source organism: uncultured Gammaproteobacteria bacterium (assembly GCA_963766915.1). GTDB lineage: Bacteria > Pseudomonadota > Gammaproteobacteria > Steroidobacterales > Steroidobacteraceae > Bog-1198. Next base: position 126,764 of record CAVYCL010000012.1, on the reverse strand, counting down.
ACACGGACAACGTCGACCGACTCGAGGTGGCCTGGCGGTACGATTCGAATCGGCCCTCGCAACCCATCTCGAGTTTCGAAACGACGCCGCTGGCGGCCGACGGGCGGCTGTATCTCTGTCTGCAGCCGGGCATCGTGTCCGCGGTCGATCAGGACACCGGGCGCGAGATCTGGCGCTACACGACGCCGGGTTTCGAAAAGCTCGACTTCATGCCCCTCTTCGGCGGCCGCTGTCGCGGTGTTTCCTATTACGAAGTGCCGCATCCGAGCGCCGATTGTCCGAAGCGCATTCTTTTCTCGACCGGCGACGGCTTCTTGATGGCCGTCGATGCGGCCACCGGACGGCGCTGCCGCTCCTTCGGTCAAGAGGGCGCCGTCGATCTCAGTGTGGGCATGGGCAACGTGCGATCACCCACCGGGGGCATTCTCGCCGCGCCCTCCTCGCCACCGGCCCTCGTCAATGGCGTCGCCGTCGTCGGGCAATCGGTGAGCGACTTGGGCTCCCTCGACGCGCCTCCCGGCGTCGTCCGCGGCTATGACGCAGAGACCGGCGCGCTGCGATGGGCGTGGGACGCGGGCCGACCCGAGCAGACGCTATTGCAGCCGGGGGAGACCTATACCGCGGATACACCGAACGCGTGGGGCGTATTGAGCGGCGATGAGACGCTCGGCCTCGTCTTCGTGCCGACGGGCAACAGCCTGCCCGATTATTTCGGCGGCATGCGCTGGAAGTTTGCGGAACCGGTCTCGTCGGCGATCGTGGCCATCGATGTGCAGACGGGCAAAGTGCGCTGGACTTTTCAGACCGTGCACCATGACTTGTGGGACTACGACGTCGGGGCCCAGCCGGTCGCGGTGGAGCTCCAGGGCCCCGACGGCGTGACGCCGGCGCTGCTCGCGGCGACGAAGGTCGGCGAGATCTTCGTGCTCGATCGGCGGACCGGCCAGCCGATCGATCCCGTGGTCGAGAAGCCTGTGCCGCAGGGTGATGTCGCGGGCGATTGGACCTCGCCGACCCAGCCCTTCACGACAGGTTTTCCCTCCTTCGCCGGCCCCACACTGCACGAACAGGACATGTGGGGTCTGACACCGCTCGATGAGCTCTGGTGCCGTATTCGCTTCAAGCAAGCGCGCTACGAGGGGCCCTTCACTCCCACCGAAACGACGCGCAATACGCTTTTCTATCCGGGCACCGCCGGCGGCATCGACTGGGGGAGCGTGTCCGTCGACCCGCAACGAGGGCTCGTGGCCGTCAACGCATTACGCTTCGCCAATTTCGGCCGCCTCGTTCCGCGGGAGGACGCTCGCACCTCAAGCGGAGGCGAAGGCGGTGTGGTGACGTTCCCGATGGCCGGGACGCCGTATGTCTTCGAGCAAACCCTGTTCATGTCCCCGTTGCATGTGCCGTGCATGCGTCCGCCTTATGGGACGATCGCGGTGCTCAACTTGAATACGCGCAAAGTCGTCTGGAGCAAGTCTTTCGGAACCGCGAGGGAGTCGGGGCCCTTTAACATTCCGAGCAAGCTGCCGATCCGGATGGGCGTGCCCAACATGGGCGGCTCGATCGTGACCGCCGGCGGATTGGTGTTCATCGCCGCGGCTCAAGATCGCATGCTGCGCGCATACGATATCGGCAGCGGGCGCGAGCTCTGGCACGCGCAGCTGCCGGCGGTCGCGGCTGCGACGCCGATGAGCTATGTATCGCCGACGACCGGCCGACAGTATGTGGTCATCGCCTCGGGCGGCCACTACGGCATTCCCGGGCCGCCTATCGCGGGATCCGTGATCGCCTTTGCCCTGCCCCGCCGGGACGCGGACGGCGCAGGCACGTCTGCCAAACCCTGAAACCGGAGACATCCATGCGCAAAATGCTCGAGGGGCGCGTGATCATCGTGATGGGCGTGGGTCCCTCAATGGGACGCGCAACGGCGCTCATGTGTGCCGAGGAAGGCGCCGCGGTGGCGCTCGCGGCCCGCACGCGCGAGACCCTCGACAGCGTCGCCCGTGAAGTGGCTGCGAAGACGGGAACCTCGCTCGCGCAAAAGACCGATATGAACAAGGCCGAGGACTGCAAGCGGCTGGTGGCCGAGACCGTGGCGCGCTTCGGCCGGGTCGATGGTCTCGTATCCATTGGACACCGCGCGGAAGATAACAAGACCCTCACCGAAAGTGCGGATGATCTGTCCAACTGGCGTCCGATCATGGACACCAATTTCTTCGGCACCCTGCAGCTCGTGAAAGCGGTCATCGCACAGATGATCCGCCAGAAGAGCGGCGGCAGCATCGTGCTCATCAACTCGATGACGGCGAATCTGCCGTGGCCGGGTGTTCTCCCCTACTCATCCTCGAAGGCCGCGTTGGCGGCCGCCGCACGTGCGCTCGCACTCGAGTACGGCGCGCACAAGATCCGCGTGAACGGCCTGCACTGCGGCGCCATCCTGAACGATGGACTCTGGAACAACCTCGAGTTCCTGGCCGCTCAGAATGGGACGACGAAGGAGCAAGAGTACGAGCGGATCGCGGCGCTGGCCCCATTAGGCTTCATCGCCACCCCCGAGGAATACATGGGGAGCGTGCTCTACCTGCTCTCGGACCTGTCCAAGCCGGTGACGGGCATTTCCCTGCACGTCAACTCCGGCCGTTACATGGCCTGAGTCTTCGGCTACGAACTCGGACCGACGGTGACCTTCAAACCGTCGAGCTCGGGGCTCAATTTGATCTGGCAGGATAAACGGCTGTTGCTCTGCCTCGAATCGACCATATCCAGCAACGCATCCTCGATGTCGTCGGGCGAGCCCGTGGCCGCCACCCAGGCGGGATCGACATAGACGTGGCAGGTGGCGCACGCGCAGGTCCCACCGCAATCACCGTATATGCCGGCCACGTTGTTCGCTCGCGCGGCCTCCATCAGCGAGTGTCCGACCTCTATTTTCTCGAGCACCTTGACGACACCATCCGCTTGAACACAGGTCACCTTGAAATCACTCATGCACTAATCTCATCTCAACCTCTAAAAATAGGCTCATTGCAGCGAAATCCGCCGCGCCGCGGCCAGCTCGAGATTCTGACGCGCCGCGTCCATTCGGCTCATGGAGCGATATTCGCTCGGACTCACGTTGAAAGCGGATTTGAATTTTCGGCTGAAGTGGGCGAGGCTCTTGAAGCCCATCCCGTAAGCGACTTTGCTGATCGAGAGATCGTTGGACCGCGAAGAGGACAGCAAACGGCTCGCGATCTTGAGCCGCTGTTCCCACACCAGCGTCGAGAACGGGCTGCCGTGCAGCTTCAGCAGGATCGAGACGTAACGCGGCGATATTCCGCAGCCCTTCGCCACCGTGGCAATGCTCAGTTTGGGATCGGAAAGATGCAGCTCGATGTATCTTAGAACATCGTGCAGCCGCTTGCTCGAGAGCGACTGGTGTGCGCACCCCGATACCGGAGCCGTGCCGATCGCCTGACTGATCACCGACAGAGCGGTCTCTACGAGGAGTTGCGCGGCGTTCGCCGAGAGCTCGCCCTTCTCCTCGTAAATGTCCGTGAGAATGTGATGTGCGACGGTGAACTGGCAGCCTGTTGCCAACACGGAAAATCCCGTGGTCAACCCGTGAGGAATATAGCTCGTCAAGAGATGGGTCGGGACAACGACATGCAGGACTTCATGCACCGACTCCTGATCCACCTGGCATTCGATGAAAAAGGGCGTCGTCGATTTGGTGACCAGGAAATCACCGGCCGCCGCCGTCGTGTGGCCGCGTTGATGGGACACGCAGATTGATCCGCGCCTGACGAACCAAAGCACGGTGACATCCGTCGAATCCTCCCTGATGTGTGACCAGGAGCGCCTGAAGTTCAGGCGCGTGTTGGATCGCAGACGGATGATGGAGCAGCCGCCGGCGGCCTTTTTGTCGGCGCGCACTTCGATGGCCGATCCCGCCTCGATCGAGAAATCGCCCAGATAATATTCCTGATTGCCGTTGCCTCGAAAAGAGGTCTGGCAATCGAGGTAGTTGCGCTGGTCGAAGGCAAAGAGCGTTTCCGTCATTTGCTTCACCTCACCCTTGCGCCGATGCCCGGCCTGCGCCCGCGCCGCGGTGAACGAGCCCCAGGGCCGCGAACGACGGATCGGCGCCCGATCGCTGACCGTCCTTGAGTCCGGCCTCGGCCGTCCAGTCGGCTTCCACGGGCATGCTGATCCCCCAATCGCGCACGACCACGCGATGCTTGATGAGCCAACGGCCGTTCTCGCGCCGCAGCTTGTCGACGAAGCGGCCCCCCAGCTGGTTGCACATCTCGGCACCGTCCTCGCGCTTGGTGCGCGAGACCGCGAAGAAATAAGTCTCCGCGCCGGCCTCATCGCCCTCCACACGAATCAAAGACTGTCCCAGCATGTGAAACAGGCTGTCGGTGGTGGCGAGGATGCGCTCCATCATGAGCTTGGCGAAGTCCTTGCCGGGCGCCTTGAAGAGCCCGTGGTCATCGAAGCTGTCCTCGAGATAGACGCTCGCCATCCGGTCCTCATCACCGCGGTCGCAGCCGTGACAGTATTCCTTGAGGGTCTGTGCGATCTCGTGATGATCCAGCAGGTCTTGTAGCCTTTTATCCATTAGTCGCTCCTTGGGGATGAGTCCTCGACATCGCTGGGCCGGCGATCATGGACTTGGGACCTTGCGCTCGAGGTCGCGTACTTGCTGCTGTAACTGCTCAATTTGTTTGCGCAAGACCTCAAGATCCGGATGTTCGGCCGGCTTGCTGCGCGCGCCGTAACTTAAGCGCCAGTCGGGCGGGTACAAGTCGTCATTGTCCTTGACGGCATTCGCCAAACCCTTGCCGAAGGTCTCGTCCCCGAGCTCGAGTTCCCCGCCATCGGACTTGACCAGCGGCAGCATCGATTCAAGCCATCCGGACAGTACGCTGCCCAAATACTCGCCTTGGTGTTGTTTGAAAACCTCGAAAAACGTCTTCTGCATCATCACGGTGTCGGTCGGACGGGTTCGCGAGCAAGCGAGTGCGTACTTCTGCACCTCGTCCTCGAGCTTGTCACGCGGCACGACGCTGTTGACGAAGCTGCAATCGTACATTTCCTTGGCAGTGAACGGCCGCCCGGTGAAGACCATCTCCTGGAATTTACGCAGGCCCATCATCAAGGTCCATTGCCATTGGCGCGCCGCCCAGCCGGCGTAGCGGAAAGAAGCGTGGCCGAACAGCGCGTCGTCCGATGAGATGACCAAATCCGCGTCGGCCGCCTGATAAAAATGCCAGCCGTAGCAATAGCCCTTGGCCTCGACGATGCTGATCTTCTTGAAATCCTGAAGGCTTCGCAGCCCGAAGTTGGGGTTGGCATAGAGCTGCGTGAGCGATGCCAGGTAGCGGTAAGAATCCTTCGGCGGATACTTGACGCCCTCGTCGTCGCCGATCTTGAACTCGTGGAGCAGCGACTTGCTGGGCGTATCGGAAAACATCCCGGCCATTTCGGGGAGATCCGCGCCCGTGCCGAAATGCTTCCCCGCCCCGCGCAGGACCAGGACCTTTACCTCGTCGTCGACATTGGCACGATGCACGAGCTCGGCGAAGCGGTGCCGCGAGGCGATGGTGGGGGCGTTGTGTCGCTCCGGACGATTGAGGGTGATGGTCGCGATCTTGGTACGCGGATCCTTGTCGTAGAGGACGATCTCTTCCGGCGGGGGCAGTGCTTCATCTGTCATTCGGATACCGTTTCAATTCAGCTTGTAAATCTCGAGCGCGGTCCCGCCGAGGATCTTTCTAGCATCGGCCTCGGATACGAGGTCCGTAATCTCGGCCAACGCATCGGCCGTATAGCCGAAGGTCCCTTCGCTATGCGGGTAATCCTGAGCCCACATCACCCGGTCTGCGCCGATGTCCTCGATCAGCTTGAACCCGATCGGGTCGGTCTGGAACGTGGCATAGCAGTTGTTATGCCAGTAAAAGCTCGGACGATGCTTCAGGGGCCAATCATAGAGCTCGCGATGCGCGCCGTAAGTGAGCTCTGCGTCTTGCAAAGCTCCGGCCACCCAGTTGATGCCGCCTTCCGCAAAAACGATCTTGAGCTTCGGGTGGCGATCGAGGATGCCGCCGAAGATCAGGTTGCCCAGCACGCGCCGGAATGGCGTGGCTTGGACGATGAAAAACGTGCCGAAAGCGCCCCTACCGCCTTGCGACGGCACTTCACCGATATGAAAGCTCACGGGGAGGCCCGCCTCCTCGGCTGCCGCCCACAACCCATCCATCTCGGGACTGGCGTAATTGATGATTTGGCCGTCGACGTCTTTGCCCGGACTGAAGGGCAGGATGAAACTCTTGAGTCCCAAGTCGACGATTTGCCGGATCGCAGACTCGGCCTTTTTCGGGTCCCACCAGTTGTTGCAGATGCCGACTCCGTAGAACCGACCGGCGTTCTCGGCCCCGAGCTTCGCGATCCATTCGTTGTAGGTGCTGTACATGAGCTGTTGCAGCTCCTGATCCGGGTGGCGAATGAACGCCAGCAGGCTTTGGGGATAGACGATTTCCTTCGCGATCCCCTCCGTGTCGAGATGCCGGTTGCGAATGTCGAAATTGAAGCCGTCGTTCAAAACCGAGCGTGTCAGTGCGGCGTCGATATTGCTGCCGGTGGGGTAGGCCTCCATGGTCTCTTTGAAGCCGACACGCCAGTATTTATCAAACCAGACACGCGGCGCGGCAGCGCGCAATCGGGCCGGAAAGTTCTCGTAAAAAATATCCTCGGTCAGCTCGACATGGTTGTCGGCGGAGACGACGGTGAGCCCCTTCGGCAATTTCGCCTCGCGGACCCGCTGCGGTTCGCGGTCCACGATCATTCCGGCGTCCGCTGCGACCCGGCTTTCGAATGTCTTGTGTTCCTCGAGCATACGAATCTCCTGTCACGTTGCGCGGTCGGAGGGCTTCGCGCGATAGGGTTTGATGTCCCACTGGGTGGGATCAAAGGTGCCATGGGCCAGGAGCCCCTCGGCGCTGCCGGCCATGACCTCAGGCCAGCGCGCCGCGACCTCCTCCAGGCTCAAGTTGCGATCGGTGAATCCCGGGGTCTGGGCCACATACGTGCGGCGCACCTCCCCGCCCACCGCATCGATGCATTCGCCCGTCACCGGGCATGCTTCGTGAGCCAGAAAAGCGACGACGGGCGAGACGAGCTCAGGCGGCAAATTCTCGCTCGCATGCCTGAACATGGGCGATGTCGGTTCCTGCTGCGCCGCCAGCATGCGAGTGAAGGCGCCCGGACTGACTGCGTTGGCCTTGATGCCGAGGCTCGCCCCTTCGGCCGCGAGCGAGCGCGTCAGCGACCAAAGGCCCCCCTTGCTCGCGCCATAGGCGGCGAGCCAGGTGAAGCCCGCGAGCGCCCCCGAGGTGGTGTTCACGATGCGTCCATAGCCCTTCGCACGCATGTGAGGCCACGCGGCCCGGCAGGTCCAGATCGGTCCCATCAAGTTGATGTCGATGTGACGGCGAAAATCCCGCAAGGACATTTCGTCGAAGGCCGCCGCGATGGAAATGCCGGCATTGTTGACCAGAATGTCGACGCCGCCGAATGCATCGAGCGCCGTTTGAATGATTGCGGCGGCACCGTCTTCGGTCGCCACCGAATGCTGGTCCGCGACGGCCTTTCCGCCGAGCGCGCGAATCTCTTCGGCCACGGCCTCTGCCGAGGCGGTGCCGGAATAACCGGGAGTTTCGGGGTCGCGCCCGATGTCGTTGACGACGACATTGGCCCCGCGCGCGCCCAACAGGAGCGCATGAGCCCGGCCGAGGCTCGGGTTGCCGCCCGCTCCCGTGACGATGGCGGTTCGCCCGTCGAAGCGCAATTCGCCGGGCTCTAGCTTGGCGAGCGCCATGTCGCTTTCCTTGGGTGCTCCATCAGCTTTGCGCGGATTTGCTCGTAACGGATGCTCAATCACGCCCCCTCGCTCGTGCGCGTTCCGCTACCGAATTCTCAAGGGAGCGCCGAGGGTTAAGCTATCAGCCAAACGAGTCTTCGCCTCAACATCTTACGCCTATTTATCTGCATGCCCCGCCCGCGCCGGAAGGGTGTGTCAGCGAGAGGTCCAGGCGCCGTCCACCGCGATGGCCTGACCGGTGAGGAAGCCGCAACTCGGGTCGCAGAGCCACACGACAGCCGCGGCGATTTCGGCCGGCTCACCGAAACGACCGATGGGGCTCTCCTCCATCAGTTCTGCGGCGTATTCCGGTGTCAACCCCTTACGCAACAAGGGGGTGTCGATCAAGCCCGGGCAAACGGCATTCACACGGATTCCCTGCCGGGCATATTCGAGCGCAGCGGCCTTGGTCAGACCGACCACGCCATGCTTGGCGGCAACGTAGGCAGGCAGCGTCGGAGCGCCGAGCAGACCCGCGACGGAAGCACAGTTCACGATGGTTCCGCCGCCCGTTTTGAGCATCTGCGGAATCTCATAGCGCATGCACGACCAAACGCCAGTGAGATCGGTGGCAATCACCCGATTCCAGTTTTCCATGCTGCAATCGGCGGTCGCTTTGCCCACCTCACCGTCGATGCCAGCCGCATTGAAGGCCGCGTCCAGACGACCATAGGCATCGACCACTCGCGCGACGGCATCGCGCACGGCCGCATCATCGGCCACGTCGCAACGAATGAAGAGGCACTCGCCGGACTTGCGAAGCTGCGTCTCGACCCCTCGACCGCCAGCGGCGTCGTGATCGAGCAGCGCCGTGGCAAACCCTCGCGCGACGAACGCCTCGGCCGTCGCGCGGCCGATACCGGAGCTCGCGCCCGTGACGAGCGCCACTTTGCGTTGATCTGCGCCGGGCATACTTAACTCAGGAGGCGCCCGCGATCCTCGGTCGATCGGAAGGCTTGCGGCGTCATGCCGGTGGAGCGCTTGAACGCGCGCCCGAAGCTGGTCTGTTCGGAATATCCCAATTGCAGAGCGATTTCATCGAGCGTGGCATCGCCATGCGACAGCGCATGCTTGGCGAGCTTGATGCGCTCGCTTTGCACGATATTGGAGAACTTGACGTCCATCTTCGTGAGGCGCTTCTGCAACGTGCGCGACGAGGTGCCGAGCTTCGCGGCGCAGCCGTTCACCGAGCAGTTGCCGCTCGCCAGCGCTCGGCGCACATAGCTTTCAACCTGTTCGACGAAGCTCGATCGGGACGCCGAGCGCATCTGCGAGAGGTAACCGCCGAGTAGACTGAACAGCATTTTATTGGACGTCGCGATCGGCTGATCCAGGATCTCGACCGGGAACGCGATGGCGTGCGCCGCCGCGTTGCCGCTCACCTTGCAGCCGAGCCGGTCCTGTATCGATTGCAGATTCGGTCGCGCGATATCGAACGTGAGGGTCGCGTAGCGCGGGCGGAAATGCGGTCCTGCGAGCATTTGCAGTGTCTTTGCGAACAAAAACAGGCCCTGATAATTGACCTGTTCGCAATCGCCGAGTCCGGTGTCCGTGCGCCAGCGCAGTTCCGCGACCTCCCGCCCCGTCACCATCTCGACCTCGCACTCGGGCGAGGCGGAAACGGGCACGTAATCGACCAGGCTTTGCAATGCGATGCGCAGGGTCGGTGCCGCGCGCGCGAGAGTCGCGGCGCAGCCAAAGGCGTCCGGCCCCTGCAATTCCGCGAGCCGCACCCCGAACAACGGATCGTGCAGCAGCCCGCTGCACGACTCCAGGAGGCTCACGGCGCTTGCGCATTTGGTGTGCTGGTCCGGATCCTCGAACGTCTGCGAATCGATGTCGTTGCGCTCCAGCACCTGTCGCGGGTCGCAACCGCGGCTGCGCATCAGGCCCACGAGGCCGCGAAGGTATCCGTTTTGGATGGTGCCGTGCGATGGGAGAACGTCGAAAGCTCCATCGACGTTCAGCACGAAGGTATTCTCGACCCGCTCGACTTGCTCGGCTCGCACTAATTCTCCTTCCCTTGTCGGCACCCCAGGAAGAAGAGAGCTTCACTCCGCCATGCGCGACAGGGCTTTCGGCGTGTCACCGAAAGTCTTGATTATTCTGTAGCTTATTCATATCGGGCGCGCAGCGCAAGGCGGCAAAAACCCAAGGCGCAGCCTCTACTTACCTCAGGTTCCGCCGGGCGCGAGGAGGGCTCCGGCAGCGAAGTTTGGCGTTATGTTCCACCCGTCCCGGCGCAGGGCCACGCGGTGCTGCGAGCCTTCGGTGAAGGCGCAAACTATGGAAGCTAAGGCGTAAAGTGTCGAGACCGCTCGGTTTGCCGATGGGTACATTGCAAGCTGGTAGAACCCCCAGGGAGCACCTCCCTTTATACTGCGTGCCGCACCTCGCGGGCCGATAGGCGTGCGCGCGTGCGCGGAGACCGGAACAATGGGCGCAATTGAGTCACAGACTGCTTCGTCGACATGCCCGGTGACAGGCGGGACCTTGGAGCTCAAGGGCGGCGAATCGCGCTTAGATCCCCTGATCCGAAACAACCCGTTCCCGTTCTATCGCGCGCTCCGCAAGCAGCAACCGGTCTACTACGACCCGAAGCTCGATACCTACCTCGTCACCCGCTACGAGGATGCTCAAACGGTGCTGCGCGATCCGATCACCTACTCGCTCGAGCACGGTTATCAGGATCGCTACGCCAACGGCTTCGTCGACGAGCTCGCGGAGATCATGAATCGCGACGGCGGCGGGTTCATTCGAGACATCATCGCGGCCGATCCACCCGCGCACACTCGGCTGAGAAAGTTGATCGAGAACGCCTTTACCGCCCACCGGGTCAAGACCTTAGAGCCCCGCATCCGGCAGATGGTCATCGAGCTGATCGAGCCGCTGGCGGATAAAGGTCAATGCGACGGCATGAAGGACATCGGCGCACCGCTGACCGCTCGAATCATCTGCGAGCAGCTGGGCTTCGATTTCGACGAGGTCGGGACCGAGAAAATCGCCCGCTGGACGACTGCGCTGCTGGCGCAGATCGGCAGGATGCAGACGCGCGAGCAGATGCTCGAGAACGCACGGCAAATGTGCGAGCTGCAGAACTACATCATCCCGCACATTCGCGCCCGCGAGACGGAGCCGCGTGAGGACATGATGTCGGACCTCGTTCACGCGCGCCTGGACGATGACAAGAATCCGACCCTGTCTTTTCAGGAGAAGGTCTCCTGTGTGCGTGCGTTCCTGATCGCAGGGAACGACACCACCGCCGCCGCCCTGGCCAATCTCATGATGATTCTCGCGACCCAGCCGCAACTCGCGCAGCAGCTCTACGAGGGCCGCGAGGATGACCGCCTGGTGACGCGTTTCGTCGAAGAAGTCCTGCGGCTCGAGCCGCCCGCCCACGGACTTTACCGCACGACCATGAAGGAAGTGGTGCTCGGCGGCACGCGCCTGCCTGCGCACGCCCAGGTCTGCATACTGTTCGCGTCGGCGAATGACGACGATGCGCAATTTGCGTGCCCGCGAACTCTCGACGTGACCCGTCCGAACATCACCAAGCACATCACCTTCGGCGCCGGCATTCATCTTTGCATCGGTGCGGCGCTTGCTCGCATGGAAATCAAGGTCGCGGCGCAGGAGATCATCAAGCGGCTCGACAATATCCGCCTCGCGGTACCCGTGGAAGAGCTGACCTACCTGCCCTCGCTCGCCACCCAAACGCTCGAACGCCTGCCGCTCACCTTCACGCGGCGCGCTTGACGATTCGGGTGGGGCCGGGATTTCCGAAGCTCGGGAAACTCGGCCTATGGGGCCTTTTCAGTCATCTGAACGCGAACGCCTTTGCCGCGCTCGCGCGCACCGCCGAAGACTGGGGCTACGGTACGTTGTGGCTGCCCGAGGCCTTCGGCCGCGACCTGCTGGTCGCATCGTCCTTCGCCTTGGCGAGCACCAAGAAACTCTGCGTCGCGACCGGCATCGCGAACATCTATGCGCGCGACAGCGTCGCCTCGGTGAACGCCCAGTACGGCCTGGCCGAGCAGTCGAACGGTCGTTTCCTCTTGGGTCTCGGCGTCTCGCACCAAGCCTTTGTGGAACAAGTGCGAGGACACGCCTACCAAAAGCCCTTAGCCGCCATGCGGACGTATCTCGAGGCCATGGCGAAGGTGCAGTACCTGGGGGCGCCGCCCGCCGAGAAGCCGAAAACGGTGCTCGCCGCCCTCGGGCCGCAGATGCTGCGCCTGGCTGCAGATCTCGCCGATGGGGCGCATACTTACAATGTGAATCCCGATCACACGGCGCTGGCTCGCGTAATTCTCGGTCCGCAAAAACTGCTTTGTGCGGAGCAAAAGGTATTCCTCGAGACCGACCCCGCGACGGCGCGGTCCGTCGGCCGCCGCGTCTTGGGCTACTCCCTGCCGCTGCCCAATTACCGCAACAGCTTTTTGCGCATGGGCTTTGGCGAGGAGGACCTGCAAGGCGGCGGCTCGGACAGGCTGATCGACTCGATCATCGCCTGGGGCGATGAGGACGCCATTCGCGCTCGCATTCAAGCGCACTGGGATGCCGGCGCCGACCATGTTTGCATTCAAAGCCTGCCCCGCGAGGGAATGAGCTTGGGGCCGGAGGACCAAAGAATCTTCGAGTTGCTGGCGCCCGCGAAAGCACGGCCTTCGTAGGCCGTAGCGGTTTTCGATGACAGTCGATCACGCCGCGCGCCGTCTGAGGATCGCCGAAGTGACCGCCGAGGTCATCGCGCGGGAGGGGCTCGATGCGGCGACCATCCGGCGCATTTCCGCAGAGCTCGGCGGACCCACCAAGATCATCACCTATTATTTCTCGGATAAGCAGGAGCTGCTGCGCTTCACGTGGGAGCACATGGCCGAGTTGTACTACGAGAAGGTGTCGCGCGGCTCCGCCGACATCATCGAGAGTCTCATGGCCATGACCACGGCGGACGAGAAGAGCATTCTGCGCTGGCGCGTGTACGTCGCATTCTGGGACCGGGCCACTCGAGATCCCGAGTTCGCTCGAATCCAGCGCATCCACATGGATATGACGCTGAAGCTGCTCGGCAACATCGTTCGCGCGCTCGACCCGGCCGGCACGGACGTGGAGCGCATCAGTTTATTGCTGAATGCCCTGGTCCAAGGGATCTCGCTCCAGTCGCTCGTCGATCCGGAGCGCTGGCCCGCCGAGAAAATTCGCTCCGCGCTGACCGAGCAGGTCGCGATGCTGCTGCCGGGCGTCAAACTGTCAGCATAAGTTAGATACGTCGATGCGCGAGGTCTGCGTTCGCGAGGAAATGGGCGTTTTCAACCCTCCATTCGGGAAACGCTCGTTTCACCGAAAATTTCCTCGCAGCGCGCATGCGCTTGGAGCTAGAGTACGCAACGACGATTTGCCTAGCAACAATCGTTTACCTGGAATTTCGCGGACGAGGAATCTCTTATGCAATCGGTCTCGGATCTGTCCCTGCCTTATCTGCCCCTCGGGAGTCCCGAGTTTGCCGAGGATCCGATTTCGCGGTTCAACGAAGCCCGCGCGCTGCATCCCTGGCTCGCGAAGACCGACTATGGCTACGTGATCACCGAGTACGCGGCCATCAAGGAGCTCCTCGGGATGGATGCGAAGATGCGCCCTCCGCACGAGCTCATCATCGGCGCAATGAACGCAAAGGGTTCGCGCTGGGAGCGATTCCAGATGGAATCGCTGCTCGCGATCCACAACGAGGACCACAAGCGCATTCGGGACGTCGTTGCGCCCATGTTCACGCCGCGTGCCGCCAATCAACACCGGGCGCTGATGCGCCAGGTGATCACGCGCGTGCTCGACGAGTGGACCCCGAAAGGCCGTTTCGACTTCGAGGAGTTCGCCTCCTACTTCCCCATCACGGTGATGTGCAGCCTGCTCGGCGCATCGCCCTCGATCGTCCCGGGTTTACGCTCCTCCCTCGAGGCGCTCGGATTGAGCTTCAACATGATCCCGGGCTTTCTTCCGCAGCTCGAGAAAGCCTGTGAGGTGCTGGAGGACGCACTGGCGGATCTCATCGCCGAGCGTCGAGCAGGCCGGCGCCTGAATGCCGAGCCGGATCTTCTCGACCCGCTGCTCGAGGCGCACGACTCGGGCGGCATCAGCGAAGGCGAGCTGAAAAGCCTCCTCATTTTCCTCTTCGTGGCCGGCTACGACACCTCGAAGAATGTCCTCACCTTCATCATGCACGAGATGCTCGAGCGGCCCGAGATGTATGCGCGCTGCGCGACGGATTCTGCTTACTGCCACAAGGTGGTCGAAGAGAGCTTGCGCTTTCGAAGCCCGGGCACGAGCGCCCGACTCACCAATGTCGACCTCGAGTACCGCGAGGTGATGATTCCGAAAGACAGCATGCTGTTTCTGCCGAACGGCATCGCAGGCCGCGATCCTTCGGCATTTCCCGACCCCGACAAGTTCGATCCCGACCGGCCGCAGACGAACCGGCACATCGGCTTCGGACGCGGGATGCACCTCTGTCTCGGTCAATTCATCGCCCGCGCCCAGATCGAGGAAGGCTTGCATCAGATCGCCCAGCGCATCAAGAACCCCAAGCTCACCGGCAGCTACGGCTATCGGCCGTTCCCCGGGGTCTGGGGTCTCAAGGGTCTGCCGATCGAGTTCACGCCCGCGCCACGGCCCGCGAAGGAAGCCGCTGTATTGGTAGAGGATGGGAGCGTCGCCTGATATGGCCAAGATTACGTATATCGAGTTCAACGGCACCAAGCACGTGATCGACGTGCAGGCGGGTATGTCCGTCATGGAAGGCGCGGTGAAGAACAACGTGCCGGGGATCGATGCGGAGTGCGGCGGCGCCTGCGCCTGCGCCACCTGCCATGTGTATGTCGACCCCAGTTGGAGGGCAAAGACGGGCGAGCAAGGGGATCTCGAGGCCTCCATGCTCGACATTGCCAATAATCCGCAACCCAACAGCCGGCTGTCCTGCCAGATCCGAGTGACAGAAGAGCTCGACGGACTCGTGGTGAACATGCCGGCAAGCCAGCACTCGTAGGCTGGCCTCGTGCTTAAACTCATCCGGGAGTGGCTCGATTTGGTCTCGTCGGGACCGGCCGAGCGCTGGCCGGCGTACGCCGATGAGGATCTCGTCATCCGCTTGCCGTTTGCACCGCCTGGTGTGGCGAACGAGCTGCGCGGCAGGGCTCACGCGATCAAGGCGCTCAGCGATCTTTGGAAGGCGAAGAAAAGCTTCGCTTGGCACGATGTGGTGATCCGGGGGACCGACGAGCCGGAGCTGTTCGTCACCACGGCGCGATCGGAAGCCGTGCTGGTATCCGGGCAGCATTATGCGAACAACTACGTGATCCTGACGCGGCTCAAAAATGGCAAGGTCGTCGAGCACGTGGAATACTTCAATCCACTGCCGGTCATCGAGGTCTTCGGGCAGGCCGGCGCCGGAAAATGACCGCCTTCCGGCCACTCGAGGCGCTTTAGCGTCCTCCCATGTCACGGCCCAGCGCGGCCCGGCCCATCGGGCTTCATCAGGTCACTGTGATGGATGTCGATCCGTTGCAGCTCGTCGAGATCGCGGCTGCCGCGGGCTGCGACCGGATCAGTGTTTTCACCTTCTTGCCGAAGCCCGTGCTCCCCGGCCAGAAGTCACGCCTGCTATTCCCGACCGTGACCGGCGAGATGCAACGCGACATGCGACAGCGTCTCGCCGCCCACGAGGTCGCCGTGACGGGCGTCGAGTACTTCCCCATCACCGCGGAGGCTGATCCTGCCGATTATGTCGCGGGGTTGTCATTGGGCCGCTCGCTCGGCGCCACGCGCGCAGTCACGCACGTGCACGACATCGACAGCGCGCGCGCCGCCGACAAGTTGGGCGCGCTTTGCGATTTGGCCGCGAAGGAAGAGCTTACCGTCGGCCTGGAATTCACCTCGCTCACCCGCGGCTGCGCTTCAATTCAGCGCGCCGCCTGGTTCGTCGACCAAATAAAGCGATCCAACTTTGGCATCGGTGTCGACTGCCTGCACCTCGTCCGCAGCGGCGCGACCGTCGACGATCTCGAGGGGCTCGACTCGCGGTATTTCAGCTATGCACAAATCTGCGACGGGTTCGGGCTTGCGATGTCCTCGGACTACATGACCGAGTCGCACGATCGGCAGCTCCCGGGCGATGGGGACTTCCCGTTGGAGGCGATTATCCGGGCGCTCCCCGCTGCGGTTGCGCTCGAAGTCGAGGTGCCTTCCGCGCAACGCATACGAGCCGGCGTAAGCCCGCTCGAGCATGCGTGCCGTGCCGTGGACCGGGCGCGCACCTTGGTGGCCCGGGCGATACCCAGGCGCTGACGGCGCAAATTGCTCATGTCCAGGCGCAAGATGCCAGGACGGTCCAAACGGGCGCACTTATACTACGAACACTGAGGGACCCTCCCGAATGCTACATCCGGCCGCGAAATCAGTCACCGACTTGGATCTTCCTGTTCTAGCTTTGGAAGATCCGAAGCTTGCCCAGGATCCCGCCTCCTACTTCGCCGAAGCGCGACAGCATCATCCGTGGCTCGCGACCTGGAAATTCGGGCCCATCGTGACGCAGTACCAGGCCGTCCGAGATCTGATCCGGATGGAGCCGGACAAGATGCGCATGCCCTACGATCAATTGGTGAAGATCATGTCGGCGGAGGGAACGCCTTGGGGGCGCTTTCAAGAGGGCCACATCTTGAGTCATTCCGGCGCCGCCCATAAACGGATGCGGGACATCCTGGCACCGGCCTTCACCCCACGCCAGGCCAACCTGCATCGGCCGCTGATGCGCAGCGTCATCGCCAAATTGCTCGATCAATGGGCGCCGAAGGGCGCGTTCGACTTCGAGGAGTTCGCGTCCTACTTTCCCATCACCGTCACCTGCAACTTGCTGGGTGCTTCGCCGGATTCGATTCCGACGCTGCGCTCGTCCATGGAGGCCATGGGCTTGAGCGTCAGCCTCGAGAAGAAATTCATGGAGGCGATTCAGAAGGCCACCGTGGTGCTCGATGACTTCGTCCATAAGCTCATGGCCGATCGCGAACGGGGCCAGAGGCTGAGTGAGGTTCGGGACCTTCTGGATATTCTGCTCGAGGCAAAGACGGCGGATAAGCTGACCGAGCGTGAGCTCGCTGATCTCTTGATTTTCCTGTTCGTGGCGGGCTTCGACACCTCGAAGAACGTGCTCACCCTGACCATGTACGAAATGCTGGATCGCCCCGACATCTATGAGCGGTGCGCCGCGGATGTGGGCTTCTGCCGCAAGGTCATCGAGGAGACGATGCGCTATCACAGCGTGACCACCACCAACCGGCTCGTCACCGAAGATATCGTCTATCGCGACGTGCTCTTGCCCAAGAACACCTCGCTCTGGTTCCCCTGGGCCATCGCCGCGCGCGACCCTGCCGCGGTTTCAGACGCGGACGAGTTCAACCCGGATCGCGACCAAGTCAGCCCGCATTTGGGATTCGGGCTGGGCGCACACATGTGCCTCGGCCAGTTCATTGCGCGCGCACAGCTCGAGGAGGGATTGCATCTTATCGCCCAGCGCATCACCAAGCCGAAGTCGCAGGGACCGCTCGGCTGGCGCCCGTTCCCGGGTGTCTGGGGCATTCGCGGCCTGCCGATCGAGTTCGAGCCCGCGCCAGCCCGCATCTAGCACGATTCAAAGAGAGAGGACTTATGCAGAGTGCGAATCCAAAAGAAACAGTCCGCGTCGAAGACGCCCCGTGCCGCCGCGTGACGCCTGATGAGGTCGCTCATTATCAGGAGTTCGGCTGGGTCAAGCTCAAGGGCTTCGTGCGCGCCGATGTGGTCAAGCTGATACTGCGGAGTGCTCTCGAGCGCATGGGCGAGGATGCCGACAGCAACGCGGTCATCGAAATCATCGGACCCGGCGTCGAAAAGAAAATCGCCTATTTCAACGCCGAGTACGGCGGAGGCCTCGAGAATCCGCCGGTCCGCTCGCTGATCGAGCATGTCGGCAAGAACGGACAGGCGCTGATGAGCCGCTCGAGGTCCGTGGGAGTGAAATACTTCTCCGATTTCTACGCGCCGAAACTGCCGTCCTCGAAACAGGCGAAACACGGCGGTAACGGCCCGACGAGCTTTCATCAGGACTTCATCAATTTCTCGGTCGATCGTTCGGGGGGCATGACGTTCTGGCTGTCGCTCGAGGACTATGGCCCGGAGTTCGGCACGATGACCTTCGTCAACGGCTCGCACCGCCTCGGCGTGCTCGGCAATTACCGCACCTATCGCAAAGGCGAGGACTTGCTCGACATTTATCCGAATCTGCGCAACGAGCAGACGATATCCGAGCCGATGTCCTATGCCGCCGGCGATGTGACGGTGCACTCTCACATGACGGTGCACGGCGCCGGCGCGAATCTCACCAACCGGCCGCGCTGGGCGTATCTGATGCTGGTTCAGCCCGCGGATGCGTGTTGGATCGGCGCGCCGGCCGAGGCGTTCGACACCACCGGCATGCAGATCAACCAACCGCTTCCGGAGGATCGCTTCCCGACACTTGCCGAGCCGCTATGACCGCGGCCACGATCCCGCACGCGGACCGCTTCTTCATCGACGGCGACTGGGTCGCGCCCTCGAGCGACGCCCGGATCACGGTCGTCAACCCGGCAACGGAAGAGGTTTTCATCCAAGTCGCGGAGGCCCGTGCGGCGGACGTAGAGCGTGCCGTGAGCGCCGCTCGCGCAGCGTTCGATCGGGGACCGTGGCCCCGCATGAGCCACCAGCAGCGGGCGGGATATCTGCGTGAGATTGCCAAACGCCTGACCGTGCACGCCGATCGGCTCGCGGATCTCTGGACCGGTGAGGTCGGCATCGTGCGCGGACTCGCGGGCGCTTTTCTGGCGAGCGCCCCGAGTGCCTTCGAATCCTACGCAGCGCTCGCCGACCGCTTTCCCTTCCAGGAACGCCGGACGCCGCAAATGGGCGGCAATGTCGGCTATTTGGTGCGCGAACCCGTGGGCGTCGTGGCAGCGATCGTCCCCTGGAATTTCCCGCTCCTGCTGGCGGTGCATAAGATCGCGCCCGCCCTGCTCGCCGGCTGCAGCATCGTTCTCAAGCTCTCGCCCGAGGCGCCGACGTCGGGCTACGTCATGGGCGAGATCGCTCAAGAGGTGGGGCTGCCACCCGGTGTCTTCAACGTTCTGACGGCAGAGCGTGAGGTCTCGGAATTGCTGGTCCGGCATCCGGGCGTCGACAAGGTGAGCTTCACCGGTTCGGTCGCGGCGGGTAAGAAAATCGGTGCGATCTGCGGTGAGCGAATCGCGCGTTGCACGCTCGAGCTCGGCGGCAAGTCGGCTGCCGTGGTATTGGACGACTACGATCTCGACACGGCCGCCGACACGCTTTCCTCGGTGACCCCGCTCGTCACCGGACAGGTCTGTGCCGCACTCACCCGGGTCATCGTTTCCAAACATCGGCACGATCGGCTGGTCGACGCCTTGGCCGCGCGCTTCGGCTCGGTCAAGGTGGGCGATCCGTTCGCAAAGGACACCGCCATGGGACCGCTTGCGATGGCTCGTCAGCGCGATCGCGTCGAGGGCTACATCGCCTCGGGTGTGAAGCAGGGAGCACAAGTCGCCACCGGCGGCGGGCGCCCGCCTCATCTCGGACGCGGCTTCTACATCCAGCCGACGGTCTTCGGCCACGTCGGCAACGAGATGACCATCGCCCGCGAAGAGATTTTCGGCCCGGTGCTCTGCGTGATTCCGGCGAAAAACGAAGCCGACGCGGTGACCATCGCGAACGATTCGCCGTTCGGCCTCAACGCCTCCGTGTTCACGCACGATGCGGACCGCGCTTACCACATCGCCCGCGAGCTGCGTTCGGGGACGGTTGCGCAGAATGCCTTCAGGGCGGATTACTCGATCGCCTTTGGCGGGTTCAAGCAGTCGGGAATCGGCCGCGAAGGCGGGGCGGAAGGGCTCATGCCGTATCTTGAGACGAAGACGCTGATCCTCGATGCCGAACCCCAGCAGTCGTCCTAGCGCTCCGGATCCCGCCGCCACCCTCGCAGCACTCGAAGCCGGCGCCCGCCGATTCGAGACCCCCTGCGGCGAGGGCTCGTTGGTTTGGCGGTCATGGGGGAGCGGGCCCCCCGCGCTGCTCGCGCACGGATCACACGGCGGCTGGTCGCACTGGATCCGCAACATCGAGGCCTTGGCGCGAGTGCGGACGCTCTGGATTCCCGATTTGCCGGGCTACGGAGATTCGGCGATGCCGCCGAGCCCGGATCATGCGGCGATCGCCTCCGCCCTCGCCTCGGGGCTGCGCCGGCTGATTCCGCCCGAGCTGCCCGTGGATTTCATCGGCTTCTCGTTCGGCGGCGTGGTCGGCGCCTACTTCGCCGCGCTTTATCCCGAGCTGGTTCGCCGCCTGATACTGGTGGCGACCGGGGGCCTCGATACCCCGATGGGGCATATCGAGATGCGGCGCGTTCGTTCACTCACGGGAGAGGAGCGCCGCGCGGCCCATCGCTCGAATCTGCTGGCCCTCATGCTGCATCATCCGCAGAGCGTCGACGAGTTGGCCTTGCAGATCCATGAACTCAACGGGGCCCGCGCAAGGCTCGATCCCACGCCGCTGGTGCTGCCGGACAAACTCATGAGCGCGTTACCGCAGATCGGCGCGCAAATCGACGCGATCTGGGGCGGGCTCGACCGGCCGCATCCCAATCCCCCCGTGCAAGACGCGGTGCTTCGTCGGTATGAACCCGAGCTCGACTTTCGAGTGATCCCGGACGCCGGACACTGGGTGATGTATGAGCGGCCGGAGGAATTCAATCGCACGCTGATCGATCTTCTCGGCCGGCCGCTCCGGCAGGCGTAGGGCACCTCGTGGAAACGCCCACCCTTGCGTCGTTCGCGAACCTTCGCGACCTGGGGGGCCACGTCGGTGCGGGCGGCAAGGTGTTGCGGCGAGGCCGGGTATACCGCTCGGCCAATCTGGCGTCCGACTCGCCCGATATCATCGCGCAGCTCGCCGCGCTCGGCATCGCCACCATCGTCGACCTGCGCGCCAACAAAGAGCGCGAGGCGCATCCTACGCCTTGGGCCGAGATGGGCTGTGAGGACTATTGGTTTCAAGATCATGCGAGCAGCGCGGCCAATCTCCTCATCAGCATGCGGGATTGCCTGTCGCAACCCAGCCTCGTGCGCGAGCGGATGCTGGCACTTTACCGCGAATTGCCGTTCACCCAACGGGAAGGCTATCGAACGCTATTCTCACGATTGGCCGAGGAGCGAACGCCGCTGTTGTTTCATTGTGCGGCGGGCAAGGACCGCACGGGGGTTGGCGCAGCGCTCTTGCTGGCAGCGTTGGAGGTGCCCCGCGAAGCCATCCTCGAGGACTATCAAGAGACCAATCGTTTCGATCTCAAAGCCAAGTTCAAGGGGCACGAGATCCAGACGCTCGCCCCGCCGGCGAGTCTCGACGCAATGTCCGGAGCGCATCCGGAGTATCTCGAGGCCGCCTTGGACGCTCTCGTCGCGCGATCCGGATCGATCACGGGCTACCTGCACGAGGTCTTGAGCTTAGGCACCGCCGAGATCGACCGGGTTCGAGCGCATTTGCTCGAATGAGCCGGTCGTAACCTACAATTGATCGCGTTCGATCGTCTTCAGCAAATTGACGATATCGTGCTCGAGCATCGCCGCCGAGACCCGCGACGCGTTTGCCGTATTGGTCGACTCGGTCTGGAACTGAGATTCCGTCGTCATCCAGATGAAATAGCCGTACACGAGAAATATGCCGTACTGGCGCATGGCCTCGTCGAAGGGCGGCGCGTCGATGCCGTTTCGACCGAGCTCATCCAAGTAGTGCTGGACGAGCGGGCGTTCCCAGCGCGGCCGATCAGCGACGTCGATCGATGCGGAAATGTGATAGGAGACTTCGAGCATTCCCGGACCCCGTGCTGCGAGGGTATCGAAGAAGCCGGGAGTACCGTCCGGGTCGATGTAGAGATTCCCGAGGTGAATGTCGCCGTGAAGGATGCAGTGCGGCAATTGCCCTGAAAATTGCATCATGCGATCGAAGGCATCGATCATCCATTCGCGATCGTGGTAGCGCACCGACACCGACGCACCCCGCGGCGAGGCAACGAACCGGTACCAACGCTCGTGCTCCGTGTACTTATCGAAGAAGGGGCGGCAAACTTCCAGAAAATCGGGGAACTCGCCCCATCGGCCTCCGGGCTGGAACTGGCGCGCATCGGGTGCGGCCCAAGTCTGAGCGTGAAATTGCGCGAGTGCGCTGAGCCGGCGCGCGACTTGCGCGTGGGTTTGCGGCTTCAAGGCGCTGCAAAAGGTGACACCGCGTGCTACCAGGTCTTCCATGATGATGATGCCCTGCTGCCGCTCGGGCTCGTAATCGGCGAAATAAGCCTTTGGCGAGGGGAGCTTCAACACGGGAAGCACCTCGCGATAGCCGCGAACTTCCCGCCGATGCATTTCACCCAGATGGCCCACTTCGCGGCCGTGCTCCTCGAAGCCTCCCTTGAGAATGACGAGCTCGGGAATGCCTGCCCGCCGGCCCGCATCATTCAGATCGAGGCGCACCCGAATTTTGGTGCTGGTGCCGCGGATGATGTCGACGATCTTGAAGTCCCGCACTTCAACGCCCGGCGATTGCGAGCTCAAGGCGGCCGTCAGCCACTCTCGGGTGATCTCCTCGGGCGTGACCGGCAAAGGGCGGTGGTTCATCCTAGCGGGTCCCATCCAGGGGGATGCCGAGGCTGTTGGTCGCCATGGACAACATGGTGAAGGTGCCGACGAGAAACACGACCTCGATCATCTGGGCGACGTCGTAGCTCTTCGCCAGCGCGCCCCAGACCGCGTCACTCAAGCACCGGTCATTGACGAGCTCCTCCGCGGCTCTCACCAATATCCGATCGAACTCGCTTAAGCCCGCACTCTGTCCGGCCTTTACGGACTGCACCAGCCCTGCCGACATCCCGAGCGCCTCCGCGATGCGCACGTGATGATGTTCCTCGTAGGATTCATCGCATAGCACCAAGGTGCGCAGGATGAGAATCTCGCGGTCGCGGTGCGGCAACATCGACTGGCTCATCAACTTGTCGACGTAGGGGACGAACACCCGATAAAAATCGGGATGATTCACCAGCACGCGGGTCATGTTGTACATGTCGCGGCCGCTGGCGAGTGCTGCCTGATCCGGCGTGTAGGCGTCGCGCGCCACCAAGGGGACACGGGGTGCGGACGGACGCACGACCGTCATGTCGAATAATCCTCGAGACGGAAGCGCGTGCGCGGCACGGGCTGACCCGGCACATCGATCCGGGCATGAAACACGGCGGCCTCGCGCGGCGGGTGAATGCCCTTCATGAGCGCGTCGATCCCTTCGTTCCCGGCCGTGGTGACATAGAGATCGCGGCCGTCCGCGCCGCCAAAGCACAGGCTGCTCGCCACCTTGTGCGGAATGGCCACATGCCGATCGATGCTGCCATCCGGGCGATAGCGGGTGATCTCGCCGGAGGCGAAGTAGGCAATCCACACGCCCCCTTCCGCATCCACCGCGAGACCATCGCAATCCTCCTGCGAGGAGAACAGGGTCCGAGATCCCAAGCTGCCGTCCGCCCGCACCTCATAGACGAAGCTGCCCAAGAGGCTTTCGTTGTGATACAGGCGCCGGCCGTCCGGACTCAACCCGATGCCGTTCGAGAACTTCACGCCCTCGCGCAGCAGCGTGACGCTGCCGTCCGCCGCCATCCTATAGAGGGCGGTCAGCGACGGCGGCTTGCCGTATTCTCCCGCCTGACTCAAGGTCCCGAAATACAGACCCCCTTGACCATCGGGATACATATCGTTGGCGCCGGAAAAAGTCCGGCCGCCCACGGTGCCGAGCAATTTTCCCGACTCGCCGGTCGCGGGCTTGAGCCAAGAAAGCCCGGACGTGCCGCCGCAGATGATCGCACCGTCCTCGTTGATCACGACGCCGCCGATGTGCTTGGAGTCCTTGAGGAACACGTCGACTTTGCCCCCGGGCGACAGACGATACAGACCGCCGAGCAATAAGTCGGTGAACCAGAGGACATCGCCGTCCGAGCGCGGCGCCTCCAGAAAAAGATACGGTGCCGCGACTGACTTGAAATTCATCGAATCAACTCCCGGGCGGTGCGCGCCGTTAGGATTTATCGAGTTCGTCAAATACACGCTGCGCGGTTGCGATGGCGGTATTGGCTACCGGCCAGCCGGCGTAGAAGGCGATGTGAGTGATCGCCTCGATCAGCTCCTCTCGTTTCAGGCCGTTCTGCAGCGCCCGCTTCATGTGATAGGGCATCTCATTGGTTCGGTAGAGCGCGATCAGTGTCGTGACCGTGATCAGGCTTCGATCGCGAGGCGACAGCTCGGACCTCTCCCACACGTCGCCGAACAAAACCTCGTCCGTGATTTCTGCGAACTTGGGGGCGATATGGCCGAACGCTTTACGCGCCGCATCGGGTTTTTTTCCGGACATGCGAGTGCTCCTATTCCTATTTCTGTGGCTATGAACTATTTGCCGGCTTCGATTCGCGCCGCGACCATGCCGGCCAACTCGAACAGCTTGATCTTCCCCGTCGTGGTTCTCGGGACATCGTCATGGGTGATGAAGACGATTTCGCGGGGGATCTTGTAGCTCGACAGCACCGCCCGCAAGGCGCTCCTGATCGATTCGTCGGTCGGTGCGGCACCTTTCGCGGGCACGACCGCCGCCACGACACGTTGGCCGAGCTCGGGATCGGGCAGGCCGACGACGATCGGCAATTCGATCCCCGGCACGCCGCGCATGGCCGCTTCCACTTCCAATCGCGAGACGTTCGCGGCCCGGGTTTTGATCATGTCGCCGCGCCGGCCCACGAAATAGATATGACCGTCGGCATCCAGCCGTGCCAGATCGCCGGTCGGATAGAAGCCATCGCGCGTGAAGACCTGGTTCCGGCTCATCTTGTAAAATCCCGACATCAAGCCGCCGCCCCGCACTTGCAGCTCGCCGACCTGGCCCAGCGGCAGCTCCTCGCCGCTCTCCGGGTTGACGATGCGCCGCTCGTAGCTGCCGACGCCCCGCCCCGAGGATCCGGCCTTGTCCTCGGGCAACCGCGTATCGAGCGGCTCCGAGCTGTGCGTGGTGAAGGTCTCGCTCATTCCGAGCATGTTCGCCTGCAGACGCGGCGGAATGATGTCGCCCGCCTTGTCGCGAAAGGGCCCGAGACCCACGATTTTGTCGACATCGATGCCGCGGGCGACCGCGCCTTCGCGCAGCTTCATCATCACATCGCCCCAGCTATTCAGGCGATTGACTTTGCAGTGCTCGATCGTATCGAGAACCACATCGATTTCGGGCGAGGCCGAATAGACGAGCGTCGCGCCGATGCTCAAGACCTGCATGGTCATTCCGAGTCCGCCGAGCCAGAACGTCGGCAAGTGCGGCAACATGCGATCGTCGGGCTTCAGCAAGAAGTGTCGGGTCAGGTCGCGCGGAAAGCGGGCCACATTCCATTGCGTATGCACCACGGCCTTCGGGAGCGAGGTGCTGCCGGACGTGTACACGATGAGGGCATCTTCGCTGGGAGTGACTTCCCGCTCGATCGCGGCGAGCAGTGCCGCGTCAGGGGCCTGCGGTCCCTCGGCGTAGGCCAAGAGATCCTCGATCGACCGCGCCCAGCTCAAGTCGGACGCATCATCCAGCCAGACGGATCGCAAGTACGGCGCGTTTGGAATTCGCAGCGCCTGCGGCGTCCCTTCGCTCAAGCCGGGTAAAGCCGCCGCCAGCGTTTTTCCATAATCGTGGCGCAGGAAACGACGCACGCCGAGCAGTATCTGGGCATCGCCGCTGCGCAACATGTGAGCCAATTCGGGCGGGGTGCACAGGGTGCTGACGAGCGATACCAAGGCGCCGATCCGTAACCCCGCCAATAAGGCCGTGAGCCAGAGGATCCCGCCCGGCGCCAGCAGCGCGATCCGGGTGCCCTTGCCCGCACCCTGCGCAAGCAATGCCCGCGCCATGGTGGAGGTGCGCCGCTCCAGCTCTTCGTAGCTCAGCGTTTCCGCTAGGGTTGCGATGGCATCGTGCTTGCCGCGAGTGGCTACGAGATTCGCCAACAGCTTGGGCACGGTGGTCGCGGGCTCGCTCTCTTGCATCATTCCTGCCGTTCTCGTGTTTTCGGGGCCACTTCCCTCAAGGCCATCGGGTCAGGCTATCAGCCCGCTCGCCCCGCTTGCTCAACATCTTGCGCCTCTCTATCTGCACTCCCCGCCATCCGACAACCGCGTGCGCCCGGCGGCATTTTTATGGGCATTTTGCGGCAAAGTATCGAGGCGCGGGCGTAAACTGGCGGTACGACATCCAGGTTCGGAGGCGAGAGTCATGCTGACTTTGACCAATGCGAGGATCTTCGACGGCAGCGCTCTGCTGCCGGGAAAGCGCAGTGTAACGATTGACGCCGATAGGATCACGGCGGTCGGATCGCATCCGGCCCCGGCTTCGGAAAAAATCGTCGATATCGGCGGCATGACGCTGCTGCCGGGCTTGATCACCTCGCATTTGCACCCCGATTTCTACAAATTCACCTTGTCGCAGGGCATGGCCGGCGATCCGCTCGGCAAGGAATTTCCGCCCGGCGTGATGATGGCGATGGGCATCAGGACCTGCCGCGTTCTGCTGGAAAGCGGCTTCACCGGATATGTAGGTGCCTCCTGCAGCAATGACGTCGATGCCCAGCTGAAAATCGCCATCGCGGAGGGCATCGTCCCCGGCCCGCGTATCCGCGCCTGCAGCCGCCATATCGGAACGACTGCGGACCTCAATGACAGCAAGAAGTGGTGGCGGCGTCAGCAAACGCCGGGAACGGATCTGTTCGTCGACGGCCCGGAGGACTTGCGCAAGGTCGTGCGCGAAGAAATCCGGCGAGGCGCCGAGACCATCAAGATATTTGCGAGCCGGGGGCACGGATTTCCGAGCCGCACGGCGCGCAACATGGCGAACGATGAGCTACGGGCCATCGTCACCGCCGCCCATGAGCGCGGGGTGAGAGTGCGTGCCCACGTCGCCGACAAAGGGATGATTCTCGAATGCCTGGCGGCGGGCGTAGATGTCCTCGATCACGGCGACGAAGTGGACGAGGAATGCATCGAGATCATGGTGAAAAAGGGCACCTTCTGGGTTCCCAGCCTCACCTACCCGCGCATGCTGCTCGAACTCGGTTGGGGCGATGTCGATGGCCCGGGCGTCATGCAGCGCGCCTACGACCATGTCCGCAAGACGCTGCCGATCGCACAAAAAGCGGGCGTGAAGATTCTCATCGGCGATGACTACAGCG
Source organism: uncultured Gammaproteobacteria bacterium (assembly GCA_963766915.1). Classification (GTDB taxonomy): domain Bacteria; phylum Pseudomonadota; class Gammaproteobacteria; order Steroidobacterales; family Steroidobacteraceae; genus Bog-1198. The sequence continues at coordinate 99,513 of CAVYCL010000012.1, read as the reverse complement.
GTGTGTTTCGGGATGTGGTGAAGGATGACCCGCTCGATCATCAGGTCGGCTGTTACGGCCGCGAGTTTGCCTTCTATGGCGGAATGGCCGGGCTCACCCCGGCGGATGTACTCGCCTGGGGCACCAAGAACGCCGGTCAGTTGCTGATGGACGAACCGGGCAAGGTCGGCGTCATCGAAAGCGGCGCCCAGGCCGATCTCATCGTCATCGACGGCGATCCGTTGGCCGATCTCACGTTGCTGGCGAAACCCGAGCAGGCATTGAAGGCCGTCATTCGCGACGGCGTTTTCCTCATCGATCGGCTGCCGGCCGTCACGAAGCGCAAAGCCGAGGCGACTCGAGATCTGGCCTTGAGCAATTGACCCGCCATTGACCCCGGTTGACCCGGGCTCAATGAAACGGTTGTTTCGCGGCGGTCGGCTCGAACGCGATGGGGAGCGTGCGCAGGCCCCACGCGCCGAGGAACGGCCGCCAGGTCGCCTCGCCGGCGAGCCGCGGGTGCCTCAGGCGTTGCGCGATCAGATGCAACCCTTCCTCGAGTTGCGCTCTCGCGAGGTACTGGCCCAGGCAGATGTGCATGCCGCGCCCGAAGGCTAAGTGCCTCGTCGCCCGGGGACGCTCGGGCTCAAACGCCATCGCGTCCGGAAAGACCGCCGGGTCGCGACCCGTGAGCGGCGTCGCGAAGCACAGCAGCGTCCCCTTCGGAAACAATATTCCTTCGTATTCGACATCCTCGGTCAGCAGGCGATACGGGGTTGTGATGGCGGAATGCCTCAGGATCTCGTCCACCACCTTGCTGCAATAGGGCTGATCCGCCGCGCACCGCTCCCACATGTGCGGATGCTGCAAGAGCGTGTGCATGGTGAGCGTGAGCACATTCTTCGAGGTGTCGTACCCGGCGAGCAGCAGCACCATCAACATGAACCGCAATTCGGTCTCGTCGAGGCTGCCTGCATTCTTGCAAGCAATCAGGGAATCGATCAATGAGCCGTCGTCCGCCGCTCCGCGCTTCTCGCGCTCGATCACCAGCCTATCGGCGAAGCTCCACAGAACGTCGTAGCCGGCCACCAAGCGAGGCAGCAAATCGCGGTTCAAGGTCATCGCGGCCACCTGGGTCTCGAGCGCCTCGCGGATGCTCGGTATCGGCTCGGCGGAGACGCCGAGCAGCCCGCACATCACGGCCACCGGAAAATAGGATGCAAATTCGGCGAAGTCGAACTCGCCGCGCGGTGCCCACTCGTCGAGCAGTTCGGCTATCACGGTGCGCATCAGCGGGCGAGTCTGGTTCGCGCGCCGCGGTGTGAACGCCTCGGCGACGCTCGCGCGCAGCCGCGTGTGCTTGGGGCCGGATTGAGTCGGCAGCATGCTTTCCATGAAACGCGCCCACCCCGTTCCTTGGGCGCCGAAATACTCCACGATGCCGTCAAAATTGACGCGCATCTTGTCATCCAGGTAGAGCAGATCCTTGGTCGCCTGGTAGCCATGCACGACGTAACCGGCATGGAACGTGGCCAGCCACGGGTGCGTGCGCCGCGCGGCATCCACATACGGCATGGGGTTTGCCGCGAACTCGGGCTTCTCGACCGGCAGCACCGGCAATTGCATCTCGGTTACGACGGGCATATCGCTTCTCTACGCAGCGTCCTGACTCCGCAGCGAATGCTTCCATAACGGCGTGCACGCCTCGACCGCGCAGCTCTCATCGACGATCCACTTCACCATGCGGCGGGTGGGCTCGATGGCGTCCTGCGGCAGCCCCGGATTTGCGGTCATCGCATAGCCCAAGGTGACGAACCGCTGCGCACCGTACAGCGGTAACTCGTCGCGCAGCTTGAGCTTCAAAGACTCAGGGTAGATGCCGATCGTTTGGGTATACGCATTGACGAACCTCGAGGCGTCCGCGACATCGTCGATCGGCACGAGGTTGGCGACGCGTCCCGAGAGCCGCGGATAGAAATCCACCACTTCGTCGAGCTTCGACACGATGATCGCGCCCTCATCCTCCCGGCCGCCGATCACATCGTAGAAATCCGTGGCCGATCGCAGCGCCTGGATATCGTTTCGCAGTTCGGGGTCGAAGCGCTTGGGCTTGGTGCTGAGATTGTCCGGAAGCTTCAGCATCGCCTCATAGATCATCTCCCCCAATCGGCGGAGCCTCGAAAGTCCCGCCTCATCGGTGCCGCTCTCGACCAGGATCACGCGCGCCGACGAGCAGCCCGTTTGATTCGATGCGCCGATGTCGGTGGCGGCTCTCAGCGCAGCGTCGCGCATCGTCGCTTCATCGGCAAAGGTCTGGCGGCCGATGATGGTCGCACTGCGCTTCGGGTCGAGCGAGATCAGCTCGAGGCCGGGCTGAATGTAGCGGCTGACGTGCTTCACGGAGGCGAAACCGCCCCAGGCGATGATTTTCTCCAGATTCTTGGGCTGGTAGAGCTTCTGCTCGAATTCCTCGCTGCCGCCCTTCCAATAGGCGACCGAGAGGTGCTGGGTGACAGGATGGTCCGGAGCCATTTTGATCATCGAGCGCGCCACGGCGAGCGCGGTGAACGGATCATTCGACGGCGACTTGATGATCGCATCGCTCCGTGTCAGGGCGTTACGCGCGACGGAGATGATCGAGGTGATGGGACTGTTGCCGGCGACGATGTGCAGCGCCCGCGCACCCATGGCCCGGATCGAAACCACGCGGCCGTCCGACAGGGTGGTCTTTACCCAGCCCTCCACATAGCGGATGCCGATCGGGACTTCGATGTAGTCCCTGACCATGTCACGGCTGAGAAAGTGATTGATCAGCGAGTACTGCCATCTCAAGATCGGCGGGGTGAGATCGGTGACGGCGTAGGAGTGCTCGAGCGCCTCCTGCATGAACTCGTTCTTGGAGAGATCGAGCACTTTGCCGAGCTCGACCAGATAATCGATGATCTCCTCGATCTTGAGCGCGTAGAGCCTGCGCATCTCACCGGGATTGCGCAACGGCAGACGATTCACGATCGTCATGGGGTCAGGAGCCAGGAACTGCGTGTCCCCTCCCCGTCCGCCGAAGCTCACGAGATCATCGGAAATCAGCTGCCCACGGATGGCGCTCGGTGCAATCATGGTCGTCATGGCCCCTCCTTATCTCGCGGTGGCGAGAAAGTCGATCGCTGCCGCGTGCGCATCGTCGGCCGCGGCGCAGGTGATTTTGTCGTCGGCGCCCGTCTTTTCGCTGAAACGCCGGATGGTTGGGTGGATATGGATGGTCGTGCGCCCGCAGGGACATGGATTCCAGTCGACGGTCACTTCGTCGCCCGTGGCCATGCCGCCCCAATAGGTCTGGGGAACGAGATCGAAAAACGCCGCGCGGCCGGTCTGCACGCCCGCCCGCGGCAGCTGAGCGCCCGTCTCCGGATCGAGCACATAGGGAACCACCCAGGGCGGCACGTGGTAGTGACCCTCGCTGCATTTCGAGGTGATCATGGTCACTTCGGTCATGCCGTAATACTGGCCGATACGCTTCGCGCCGGTGAACTCGAGCACGATCTCCTCCCAATTGTCGGGGAGCTTGCCGCCCTTGCCGCCGCCGCCGCATTGCACGATGCAGCGCGAGCCGAACATGTTCCGATGGCCGCGCTCGAGCCCGCGTTGGGATAGATCGGTCAACGCGCCCGTCATGCCCGCGAGATAGACCTTCTTGCCCTCGAGCGATATGAGCTTGTCGAATATCCGATCCATCGCCTGCGCGGTGCTCTTTTGAATGGTTTCGAATTCCGCCTGGCGCGCCTTCAATTTCGGATCGATCTCGAGACGATCCATCTCGCCCCGGGCTTCGGCGCGGCGAATGCGGGCCGCCGTGAACATGACGTCCGAGCTCATGTCCATGTCGTATAGAGGATAGAGGTAATCTCTCGATCCTGAAAAATTGTCGACCACCCAGGTCGCCGCCCGACCCGCATGGCTCCGACCGCCGCGAAACCCCAGATAGAAGCTGTGCCAGGGATCATTTCGCAGGTCGGGGAGAGACTCTATGTCATTGAAGTCGCGGCTCGTCATGCCGAAGATCTCGCTGACGATCCGGTAGTCGTTCCGGGTGCGGGGCAGGAACGTCATCGTGCCGCTGGTGCCCGACGAATTCACGACTTGAATTCCGGTCGCATCCTCCAGGGCCCGCAGCCAGGAATCGATGCCGTCGCAACGGCTGACGTCAGCTCGGCTCAAGTCGGTGGTCGTGAGACGACCGAGCCACTTGGTGAGCTGATCGAAGCGGTTCTTCTCGAGCAACGAAACCGGATACGACTTGTAGATCGAGTCGGGGAAAAGCAGGTTGGATCCGGCATCGAGATTGGCTATTGCCTCGATCCCCTGCTCGATAGCTGCCGCCTTCAGCACCGGCAACCGATCGCGCAGGTCCGCGAAGCGGCGTTGCAACACCGCGAGTTGCATTTCCTCGACTTGCCCACGCGGGAGCCGGTGAGCGTTGCGATTGGAGTAGTTGAAAAACTTCGGCGGGTCTTCCGCCATTTGCATCGCGTCGGCAGTCATCGCACTACCTCCCCAGGGTGGCCTTACGGCCCGAATAGCTGAGCCGCCAATCGGGCGGAAACAATTTGTCGTTGTCCTTCACGGCGCCGGGCAGCCCCTTCTCGAAGGTATCGGCGCCGAGACCCAACTCGCCGTCCGATTTCACCGCGGGCATCATCGACTCCAGCCAGCCGCTTAGGATGCTGCCCATATACTCGCCCTGGCGTTGCTTCACGGCTTCGGCAAAGGTCTTGTGCATGAAGATCGCATCGGCCGAATGCTCGGCCGAGCAGGCGCTTGCGTACTTGCGGACTTCCGCTTCGAGCCGCGCGCGCGGCACCACGCTGTTCACGAAGCGGCACTCGTACATCTCCTGCGCCGTGAAGGGACGGCCGGTGAACACCATCTCCTGAAACCGACGCAGCCCCATCATGAGCGCCCATTGCCACATGCGCGCGGCCCAGCCGACATAGCGAAACGACGGGTGTCCGAACAGGGCGTCCTCCGATGCAATCACGAGATCGGCATCTCCCGCGAGATAGAAGTGCCAGCCGTAGCAATAGCCTTTCACCTCCACGATGCTGATCTTCTTGAAATCCTGCAGATCGCGCATCCCCTGGTTCGGCCGTGCATAGAGCTGGCAGACGGATGCCAAATGGCGGTAGGAGCCGGTCGGCGGATACTTGACGCCCGCTCCCTCGCCGATCCTGAAGTCGTGCAGCCAGGACACATCCGCCTTGTCGGAGAATAGATCGGCCATTTCCGGCAGCTCATCGCCCGTGCCGAAGTGATCTCCGGTACCGCGGATGATGAGTACCTTCACATCGTCATCGACATTGGCGCGATGCACGAGATCCGAGAAGCGGTGCCGGGCCTCCGTGGTGATGGCGTTGTGCTTGTCGGGCCGATCGATGGTGATCGTCGCGATCTTCGTCGCGACGTTCTTGTCGTAAAGAACGATGTCTTCGGCCGCGGGACGCAGAGTGCTGTTCATCATCTCACGTCCCGCGGCGCCGACATTCAGAACGCCTTATAAGTCAGCCGCAACCAGAGCTCGCGACCGCGATCGATGAAGCACGACAGCGAATCGACGCCCGAGGGCCCATGGCCGAGCGCATTGTTGCCCTGGTACTGGCCGCCGTAGAGCCCGTTGATGTTGTTGTAGCTGCTGCAGGCGCCGGTGGTGATGGTGTTGCTCAGGTTTCTGCCGATGAAGGCCACCTGCCAGCGATTGTCGGGCCCATTGAGTGCAACGCTCAAGTCCGTTTTCGCGTAAGAGCCCTGCCAGAAATCCGGACGCTCGCCGAGCAGCATCAGATAGCGCGAGGAGAACTCGGTATTGCTGGCGATGGTCACGGACATGTCGCCAACCGGCACGGTATAGCTCGGGCCTGCCGAGATCTGCCAGAGCGGCGCGCGCTGCAGAGGCTGACCGCCCAGGTCCTGCGCGGTGTAACCACCGGCCCCGCCATTGGAGGCCGCGCTGTAGATGGAGTTGCAGCCCTCCGACAGGGTTTGCCCGCCCCAGCAGGGCGCACTGTTGAAGGACGTGAAATGCGCGCGGTTCAGCTCGAGAGCGCCGCGCCACTGCAGGCCGCGGATCGGTGACTTCCAATTGGCGTCCAAGTCGACGCCGTTGATGGTGGCGCTCGCGGCATTGAAGGTCGAGACGACCGGAACGCCGCCGGCGGTGTTCTCGGTGGCACCGACTTGCAGGCCGGTGTAGCGGTACCAGTAGGTCGCGACATCCAAGGCGAGCGTGTGGTCGAGCAACAAGGACTTCATCCCCATCTCCACGCCCCAGACATTTTCATCCCCATACGGCGAGGCCGGACTACCGTTCGAATTGAGCGGAGAGGCGGTGATGTCGTAGGAGCCGGACTTGAATCCCTTCTTGGCCGTGAGGTAGTAATTCATCTCTTCCTTCGGCTTATAGGAAAGCGTTCCTTCGGGCGAGAAGTTGTGGGCAACGAGGTTCGGCAGGAATACCGGGCCTTGGGCCAGGTACGCGAATCCCGGGCCAAACCCGGGGGGCACATTCGGGCCGGGCGGGATGCCGGGCGACCCGGGAGCGAACGAGAGTGTCTGATAGCCGACGTCGGAGCGCTTCTCGCTGGTGTAGCGGCCGCCCAGATCGAGCTCCACCTGCGATGTGATGTTCCAGCGGGCCTGGCCGAAGCCCGACCAGGTCCTGATCGTCATATCGTTCAGATACCACTCATCCGAAACGCCGATCGAGGGAATATTGTTGTTGAAGATCAGATCAGTCGAGTCGCGAACCCGCGCATCCTGATAGTAGACGCCCGCGGTGAAATTCACCGGGGCGGCAAAATCCGAGTTGATCCGCGCCTCTTCGCTCCACTCGCGATAGCCGTAGCCATTGTCGAGGCCGATGCCGCTGCCGGACGGTCCATTGCCAAAGGGCGACGCCAAGGTCCCCTTGAATGCGGAATCGTAGTAGCCCGTGTCCGAGGTGACCGTGATCACGGACGAGGGCCGGTAGTTCATCTCGAGGGTGCCGTAAGTCAAATCGGTTTCCTGAGTCGGAATGCCGCCGAACCAGAGTCCCGGATAGGCCGCTGGGTTCAAATCAGGTTGGTACAGATCGTAGCTTCTCTGGCAGGGACCGCCGGGGAGAAAGGGAACGCCGGCAATTCCGACACCGTTCCCGCCGGGACAGGAGATGTTGGTCTCTTCGCCCGATTCCCAGGAATGGTCGTGGGTCACCGTGGTCTTTAAACGTGCGTCGAACATGCTAGAGGGCTTGAAGAGCAGGGTGCCGCGCACGATGTAATTATTATCGTGGGGCCCCGAGTTGTCGGGCGGCGTCATGCCGCCCAGTGCCGGATCGCCATGGCCGACCAAATTCAGCCAACCGTCTTGATCCGTGAATTGTCCCGCCAGCCGGGCCGAGAGCATGTCGCCCCAGATCGGCCCTGACAAGATCGCCTGGATATCGTTCTCGTTGGATTCGAACTCGCGGCCATAGGAGACGTTGGCTTCGTACTGATCCGTAGGATCGTTGGTGCGAACCGAAATCACGCCGCCGGGGCTGTTCTTGCCGTAGAAGAGCGCTTGCGGCCCCTTCAGCACTTCCACCTGCGAGGTATCGAACATCGCGCTGCCGTAGGCCAAGCCTTGCGTGATCTGCTGGCCGTCGAGGTAGAGGGCCACCGACTGATCGATGCCGGCGTCCAGGGTGTTGGTGCCCACACCGCGCAAGGTGACCTGCGTGCCGACGCTATTCGTCGCCGTCGACAGTTTAAGGCCAGGCACCTGCGCGGCCATATCAGTGAGGTTTTGCACCTGGAACGTCTGCAGCTGTGCCTGCGAGAGAACGTTCTCGGTGATCGGGACGTCCAGGAAGCTTTGCTGGCGCTTTTCCGCCGTCACGATGATTTCATCGAGCTGCCCGGTTTGATTCTGCTGCTCTTGCTGCGGCGCTTGGCCTTGCTGCGGACTCGCGCTTTGCGCGAAGGTCATCGCCGGCGGCGCCAAGAGCGAGATGATGCCCACGGTCGCCAGCAGCCTAGATTTAAAACGCATGTTTCCCCCACCCCTTTTTGACGAGTCGTTATCGAGTCACGCACTGAAGCCAGCCAATCTCCAGGCAACATCGCTGCGCAACAAAATATCTATACACCGAAGTGGGGGAATCCTCCTGACATTGCGCGTCCCTTTATGAACATTGCGCGCACGGCGCTCACGCGGCGCCGCAGAGCGGCGTCAGCCCGGCCAAGGCGCCGGGGTGAACTCGATCGGCAGCCCCTTCAGGCCCCACGTGCCCGGAAACGGGCGCGCACCGCTCTTGCCGACCAGTTTCGGATTCTTCAGGCGTTGCGCAATCAAATGAAAACCTTCCTCGATCTGAGCCCGCGCAATGTATTGGCCGAGGCACATGTGCATGCCACGCCCAAAGGCCAGATGGCGATTTTGCTGCGTGCGTTCCGGATCGAAGCGTTCGGGATCGTCCACGGCGTCGGGATCGCGCCCGGAAATGCTGTTCGGCAGAAAGAGCATCGTGTCCTTCGGGAACACGACATCGCGATACACGAACTCCTCATTGACCAGGCGCGCACTGTTACCGGGATTGCGGTAGCGCAGGCTCTCCTCCACCACCTTGCGGCAGTATTCCTGATCGACGGCACAGCGATTGTAGATCTCCGGCCGCGGAATGAGCTGATCCATCATCATCGTCAGGACGTTTTTCGAGGTGTCGTATCCGGCGACGAATAGGAAGATCAGAAAGCTGTTCATCTCCTGATCGCTGAGCCCGCCCGCATCCCGCGCGCCGATCAAGGTATCGAGCAGATCGGACTCCTGCTTGAGGCGCTTGCCGGCGCGTCGCTCGGCGACCAGCCGATCGAGGTAGGTCTCCATGAACTCCACCGCCTGCTCGAGCTTCGGGAGGAAATTCGGAATCAAATTCATGCTGAGGCCGAGCGTCTCGAGCGAGGCGCGCATCTCGGGAATCACGTCCGCCGAGGCGCCGATCAGGCTGCACATCACGGTGATCGGAAAATAGGACGCGAACTCCTCGAAGTCGAAGGCACCTTTAGGGGCCCACTCATCGAGCAGCTTCGCAATCACCTGACGCATCAAGTCGCGCCGCAGATTGGCAGCGCGCGGCGTAAACATCGGCGCGAGCACATCACGAATGCGCTTGTGCGGCGCGCCCCACAGCGCAAGCACCGACTCTTCCTGAAAGCGCGCCCAACGCGATCCCCGGGCATTCATCAAGTCGAACACCATGTCGTAGGGTCCGCGCATCTTGTCGTCCATCAAGAGAAGATCCCGGATCGCGGTGTAGCCGGTGACCACATAGCCGTAGGCGCATCGCGCGAGCCAGGGATGCTGCGTCCGTGCCGCAGCCGAATTTGGAGAACGGATCTTCGCCGAACTGAGGATGCTCGATCGGTAATTCCGGCAAAGCCAATTCGCTGATCTGTTGCATCGCCAACTCTCCTTCTTTCGCAATCGATTGTTCGCTCTCGCGCATCCTACCTGCAATGGATCGCAGATTCGTGCTAAAAAGCTCGCACGCAGCGCGCTGCTCATATCGCAGCTGGGCCGTCGCCACGATGCACAATCTAATGGGCGCCTTTTGATACACACGTTTCTCTATTAAGGAAACTGCGAATGCCGGATGCCATTCAGACGAGATTCGACTTGAACTCGACGGCCGACGATGTCGTTGCGGGCCTCGATCTCTCCGGCAAACTGGCCGTCATCACCGGAGGCGCGGCAGGTATCGGCAAAGAGACCGCGAAAGCACTGGCCTCCCGCGGGGCGCACGTCATCATCGGCGGGCGAAATCAGGCCGCGATCCAGGCTGCCGCCAAAGACCTCTCGTCTTCGGGAACAGCGATGGCCCGAGAGCTCGATTTATTGTCCTTGGACAGCGTCGGCCAATTTGCGGACTGGGTTATCTCGCTAGGCCGGCCGCTCGATTTTTTGATCCTGAACGCAGGCATCATGGCGGCGCCGCTTGCGCGCAGCGCCGCGGGCATCGAGTCGCAGCTCGCGACCAATTTCGTAGGTCACGCGCTGCTCACCAGCAAACTCGTGCCGGCACTTCTCGCGGCGGCGGAGCCGCGAGTCGTCTCGCTCAGCTCGAGCGCGCATCAGATGTCGCCCGTCGTTTTCAGCGACATCAATTTCGAACGTCGCGCCTACGATCCCTGGGAAGCTTATGGGCAATCGAAAACCGCCAATGCGCTGTTGGCGGTGAAAGTATGGAATGAGCTCGGACCCCATGGCGTTACGGCGCATGCCGTGCATCCGGGCGGTGTCTTCACCGGACTCATGAAGCACGTGACCGGCGATGTGGCCGCGGTGCTCTCGAGCCGTTACAAATTTGATACCTCCAAAGTCCAGGTGAAGACGATTCCGCAGGGCGCGGCCACGACCGTCTGGGCGGCCACCGAGCCCAGCTTGCGTAACCAGCCCGCGGCTTATCTTCATGACTGCCGCGTTGCCGAAGTCCTGGACACGCCACTCTATACGCGGGGCGTCATGCGCTATGCGCTCGACCGTGATAATGCCGCGGCCCTTTGGACCGCGGCCGAGAACATGATCGGCTCGAAGTTGCCGCTCGAGGCGCGCCGAGGCTAGGACAATCGGCGGACGGGATCCTTTCCGTCCCAGTTCTTCGCGGCGTCACGGAATTTGGCAAACACCCCATCCGCTACGGGGTTGGCGTCGATCAATTCCGTGAAGAAGCCGAGGGTGCGCACGGTGTCGATCCAGCCGACGCGAAATCCCATCATCAAGCCCGAGAATATGAGCTCGGAACCACCCTTGACGTAGGCATCCACGGTCGCATCGTAGTCGCGGCAATAAATCGCGGCGTGATGAAACCCCGACTTGCCGGCGGTCGGGCCTTCCTGCCAAATCGAGGGCTGCTTGTCATGCACGCAGACAACTTCGATCTGTACATCGCCGGCCTGCGCGATCGCGGCGGTGATTTGGGCATTGCCTCCCGGCTTGCCCCGGTATTGCGGCTTGTCATAGGCGACTTGATCGAAGCGGAAGAAAGGGCCGAGGCCGGCGGTGCGGGTCCATGTCGCCATGGCCTCGTCCAGATCGGGCACCAGCCAGCAAAACTGCATGAAATTCCGGTCTGCAAAAGGTAAGGAGATCATGACATTGCCCCGTTCTGACCGTAGACGCACGAACCTATCAGCGCAAGGTGCCGGACGCTCAACATTCTGCGCCACTTCATCTGCATGGCGCGCCCGAGGTGCGGGACGGCGCCCGCAGGGCAGGATCGACGTGAACCTTCAAGCTCTTCTGCTGCCCGGAGCGCAGCGCGTCCATCGTTGCGGGCAACTCCTCGAGCGAAATGACATCGCTCACCATGAGATCCGGCCGAATTTTGCCGCTGTCGAACGCGTTCGCGGTCTCCGCGATCTCCGCCACCGTATAGGCGTGGGGAAACAGGAGTTGGATTTCCTTGGCGGTGCAGCGCGCCGGGACCACGGGATCATCGTAGCCGCACATCCCCAACGACAGCACGGTTCCCTGCCGCCGGACGTGCTGCGTCGCGAGTTCGAGCATGCCGGTTTTGCCCACGCACTCGGCGACGATGTCCGGTGGGCCGCCGAGGCACTCGACGATCCGCTGCCGGTCCTCCGCACCGAAGCCCAGCACCGCATCGGCACCCAGGGTCATGGCGATATCCCGGCGATGATCCGAGCGTGACAGCACGGCGATCTTGCCGGCGCCGAGCAAGCGCGCCCAGTAGGTCACCGAGAGTGCGATCGAACCTGCGCCGATCACGAGCACTCGAGCGCCCGCAGGCATCTGCGCCCAACGCAGCGCATGCAGACCGCAGGCCATCGGCTCGATCAGCGCCCCGTCGGCGAAGCTGAGGGTTTTCGGCAACGGTCGCGCCGCAGCGGGAGGAATGACCATGAATTCGCCGAATCCGCCGACCAGAAAGGTCCCTCGCATGCAAAACAGGGGATTTCCGCTACGACACCCTTCGCAAGTGCCGCAAGGAGCGACCGGCAGCGCGGATATTCGATCGCCGCGACGGAACGTGTCGACCTCGCCGCCCACCTCGACGACTTCGCCCGAGTATTCATGACCAAAGCGACCTAGGGGCAGGGTCAGGGGCGCATCCCCGGTCATCGAGATATCGCTGCCGCAAATGCCGCAACGGCAGACCTTGACCAGCAACTCACCCGGACCCGGATGCGGATCCGCGACGTTCTCGATGGTGATCGGCCGGTTGGGGCCGTTGAAATAGGCGGCACGCATGCGGACCGGTCTATGGGGCGGCGATAGGATCGTTGTAGGGCGCGAAGACCAGACCGCCTTCTTTTCGGACGAGCTGGCCGCCGAAAGCGCAGGGAAAGTGCGCCGGGATGACGATCGCATCGCTCCCGAGGCAACGCTCGATGATCCGATGGCGGGTCTTACTGGCCAGCGGAAAGTTCTCGCAGGTGCCGCTGTCGAGATCCGGATGAATCATTTCGATCGGATGATGAAAGGCATCGCCCACGAAATAGGCTTCACCCGATCCGCTGTCAAGATGGAGCAGCGAGTGGCCGACGGTGTGGCCGGGTGCCGGCTCGATCTTAAGACCCGCCGAGATCGCAAACGTGTCCGATACCAATTCGGCAAGCCCGGCCTCGAGCACCGGTAGGACGCTGTTCTCGAACGTTCCTGCATTGGCGGGGACCGGCACGTGATCCGGCCGACGGCTGTCCCAACGGTCGAATTCCCGTTGCACCATCAGATAGCGCGCGTTCGGAAACGTGGGCACATAGTTTCCCGCCCGCAGCATCGTGTTCCAACCGCAATGATCCATGTGAAGATGCGTGCAAAAGACGATGTCCACATCCTCGGGGCGCACGCCGGTGGCGGCGAACCGCTCCAGGTAGGGCGTATCGAGCATGTGCGCCGGCGGAAAATCCGGGAAGCTGCGGCCGTTGCCGGTGCAAGGATCGACCACCACCACCCGGCCGTCGATGATCACGATCCAGCTCTGCGAGACGATGTCGACCAGCCCTTCGGCGTCGATGAACCTCGGGAACAACCAACTCGGCAGACGGGCAATCAGTTCGGCGTCCGTCGTCATCGCCGACAAGGGCTTCTGCTGGATGATCTCCTCGACCTGCCATACGCTCGCCGACCCGATCTCGGTTTTCCTCGCCATCTCGAGGCACTCAGCCGGGCTCGGCGTTCAGCTGCCGGAGAATCTGTTCGTGGGCCGCCATGAGCTCACCCGCATGATTGACGGTGTCGCCGGCCGAGATGCCGCCGTCGACCGGCATCAGGATGCCCGTGATTTGCCGAGCGCGGTCGCTCGCGAGGAATAACGCCGCCTGTGCGACGTCGACCGGGAGACCCTGCGTCTTCAGCGGCTTGTAGGACATCATCACGCGGTCGCTCTCGGCCCGGATGCGTCGAAAGGCTTCATCGCTCATGCCGGGCTTGCGATAGTCGGTGGCCGGCGTCTTGATGCTGCCGGGCGCCAAGGCATTCACCCGAATGCCATATTCGGCGAGGTCGATCGCGGTCGACTTGGTGAAATTGATGATCGCGGCCTTCGACGCCCGATAGCAGATGAAGGCAAAGCCCGGCATCACGCCGGCAATGGACGCCGTATTGACGATCGAGCCGCCGCCGTTCTTCGCCATATGACGGCCGGCCGAGTGGCTGCCGTAGACCGTGCTCAAGTAGTTGATCGCCAGAATGCGTTCGTACTCTTGCAGGTCGTCCTCCAGAAACCGCGCGACGGGCCGTCCGGGAAATCCCGCGTTGTTGCACATCACGTGCAGGCCGCCGAAGCGTTGCACCGCGAAATCGACCGCTGCCTGCACTTGTTCGCGCTGCGACACATCGGTCTTGCGGAAAGCCGCGTTGCCACCTAATTCGGCGGCAACGGCGGCGCCCTGTTCCTCGTTGATGTCGGCGATCAGCACCTTCGCGCCTTCCGAGACGAAGAGCTCGGCCATGGCACGACCGATGCCGCTCGCCGCGCCCGTCACGATCGCCACTTTCCCTGCGAGTTCCTGTGCCATGTCAGACTCGACGTGTGACGATCAAGGGCAGCGCCTTGATGGAATGCGTCGCCACGGTTTGCAAGTACTCCACGCTTTGCGCGGGAATGGTCAACTTGAAATCGCTGAGGCGCTTCGACAACTCGCGGGCAGCGACCTTGATTTCCATCCGCGCGAGCGAGGAGCCGATGCAGCGGTGGACGCCGGCACCGAACGAGACGTGCTTCGCGAGGTTCTTGCGTTCCGGGTCGAAATCGCGCGGACAGGCGAATTCCGTCTCATCGTCGTTGCCGGACTCGAACACCACCAGCAGCTGCGTGCCTTTCGGCATGAACTTGCCACCGAGCTCGACGTCGCACGTGGTCGTGCGCGAGAGCGCGCGGCTCGGCGGCGCCAGCCTCAACAACTCCTCGACGAACCGGGTCAGACGCTTGTCGTCGTCGGCGCATTCGCGGAGCCGCTCGCCCACCTCGGGCCGGGTGGCGAGGAGGAACAGCAGATTGGCGAGGGCCGTTGCCGTCGTCTCGTTCCCGCCGATGATCAAAGCGCGGATGATGGACACGGCCTCCTTGAAGGTGAGCGTGGTGCCGTCCTCCAGCTTGGCGTGCACGATGTCCGAAATCATGTCCTCGCGGGGCTCGGCCTCGCGCGACTTCATTTCGGCGATGATGAAGTTCTGCAGCTCACAGATCTGCTTCGCGTTCGCGATCATGGACTCGCGGCTCTGCATGCGGGAGATCTGCGCCACGACCGCGAGCGACCAGCGCTGAATCTCCTCCGCCCGGAAATCGCGGATGCCGAGTTGCTCGCAGATCACGCGGATCGTGAACGGGGCGGCAAAATGACTCACCCCGTCGATCGTCTCGCCTTTTTCGCACCGGCCGGCGATCGACTCGATGAGATCGACCGCGATCGCCGTGATGTGCGGCTCCAAGAGCGCGACGCGATGCGCGGTGAACGCCTTTTCCGTCAGCTTGCGCACGCGCGTGTGCGCGGGAGGATCCTCCATGATGGCGTCGGGAAAGAAGCCCTGGCCGTCGCGCTCGAGGATCTGCTTGAATTCCTCGAAGTGACCGTGGGCGTAGGTGTCCTCGTAGCCCTTTCTGAAGGAGTACGAAATGGGATCCTTCAGCACCGTGTAGATGTCCTCATACCTCGAGACGAGGTACATCTTGAGTTTCTCGTCGAAGTAGACGGGATCCTGGGTGCGCATCTTGCGATAGAAATCGTGGGGGTGCGCGATATTGCCGGGTTCGGTCAACGACTCGCCATCGAGGGGAGATTTCGCGCCTGCCCCCATCGGACAGCGTTCGGCCGGATTTGAAACACCTGTTGCACTCATCGACGCCTCCCGCCCTGAACTTCCACGGTCTTGGTAAAACACACATCTGCTGCGACGAGGGTTCTGTATCACAATTAGAATGAGCGGGTCCAGCAACGGCGAGAGTCGCGAGGCGGCAGGCGCGAACTATGGACGGGGCGGCGTGAACTATCGGGACTTGGGCCGGCGGCCTATGATTGACTCGCCGCGCAGGCGTGGAGGTTAGGTAATTTCGAATGCGAGCATTAGCCAGCAAAAGAGAGATCGACCCGGATCGTCGCCAGTTCATCGTTTCGGCGTCTCTCGCCGCCGGTGGCCTGGCCCTCGGAATCGTTTCGGTCAAGGCCGCGGCAAGTGCCTCCCCCGCGGGTCCTTGGAGTCCCGACGCCATCGAAGGCGGCGAGCTCTCGCCGTGGATCGAGATCGCCAAAGACGACACGGTGACGATGCACCTGCCGACTCCCGAAGTGGGTAACGGCGCGATGACCCAGGTCGCCATGAACGTGACCGAAGAGCTCGCCTGCGATTGGTCGCGAGTCAAGGTCGAGTTCTGCTCCATTCAGCGCGACTATTTAGAGAACGGGGTGTACAACTCGGGCTTTCTGCCTTTCTTTGCCGGACACGGCACCGATAAGGTGCGGATGACGCGGGCGCTGCAAATCGGCGCCAGTGCGCGCGAACGGCTGAAAGCCGCGGCCGCATCGCATTGGCATGTTTCCGTTGCGGAAATCGACGCCAAGAACAGCATTCTCACGCATGTACCGAGCGGTAGGCGGTTGCGCTACGGCGAGGTCGCCGCCGCGGCGGCAAAAGTAAAATTGCCGGTGGAACCTGCGCTGAAGCCACAAAGCGAGTGGACCTTCCTGGGCAAGGCATCTCCCGGAAAGCTCCACGCCCCGCAGGTCGTCGATGGCAGCGCAATCTTCGGCATCGACGTGCAAGTGCCCGGGATGGTGCACGCGGCCTTGATGCAATCTCCGGTGCACGGCGGCAAGCTGAAAAGCCACCGGCCCGAAGCCGTGCTGGGCATGCCCGGGGTACGCGCGGTGGTGGTGGTCGATCCGGCGAAGACCAAAGGCTCACCCGTCCCGCAAAAATCCACCTGGGGATTCGGCGACAACCAGGTGCAGAGCGGCATCGCCGTCATCGCGGACCATTACTGGCAGGCCAAGCGGGCACTCGATGCCCTTCCCGTCGAATGGGACTCAGGGCCGGGTGTCGAGTGGAAGAGCAGCGATCAAATCTATGCGGCCGCGCGCGAACTCCTCGATACAGGCGGCGGTACGGTGCTCCGCAAGTCCGGTGACGTCGCGACCGTGAAAAGCGACAAGGTGGTCGAAGCCGTCTACTCGACGCCCTATTGCGAGAACGCGCAGCTCGAGCCCTTGAACGGCACGGCGCTCGTGAACGAGCACGGCGCCGAAGTCTGGTGTCCGACGCAGGACCTGTTGCAGGCGTTCTGGGTCGTCATCGACGAGACCGGGCTCGCGCCCGAGAAGGTCAAGATTCACGAAGCCTATATCGGCGGCGCGTTCGGCCGCCGGACCATGGCGGACGATGTGCGCATGGTGGTGGCCGTTGCCCGGGAATTTCCCGGCGTACCCGTCAAAACCATCTGGTCGCGCGAACAATGCTTCCAGCAGGGGCGTTATCGAACACCGATCACCACACGCTTCAAGGCCGCATTGGGGAGCGACGGCTATCCGCTCGCAGTGACCTCGCGCGCCAGCTACGTGGGCACCCGACCGCTGTATCGGCTGCCACTCGGCTACGACGACATGCCCTACTTCACCAGCGGCATCATTCCGAACGTCCACATTTCCAGCACGAATCTTCCCGTGCATGTCTTGAACGGCGCCTATCGGGGCCCCTGTTTCAACTCGCATTCCTTTTTCGTCGAATCATTCATCGACGAATGCGCCGTGGCAGCCGGCATCGATCCGCTCGAATACCGGCTGAAGCTGGTATCCCGCTGGGACAAGCCCTGGTCGGATTGCCTGCGTGTCGCCGCCGACAAGGCGGGTTGGGGCCGGCCGTTGCCCAGAGGCGAGGGCCGAGGAATTGCCATCACCAGCTGGCCGCAGGCCGCGATGCACGATGCCGGCACGATCATGTGCGCCGCGGCTCGCGTCCGGGTGAGCCGCGAGGGCGAGCTCACCGTCGAACAAGTCGACGTGGCGTTCGAGTGCGGCCGCGTCGCGAACCGCAATGCGGTGCGCGCACAGATCGAAGGCGGCACGCTCTTCGGCATGAACATGACCTTGAACGAGCAGCTCACCGTCAAGGACAGCGTCGTCGCCGAGCGCAACTTCAATGAGTATCGGCTGCTTCGGATGAACGATCGGCTGCCGGCGATCAACGTCCATTTCGACGCGCTCTCGAATCACGATCGTTTCGACATCATCGGCGAAGCGCCCGTGGGCCCCATTGGACCCGCGATCGGCAACGCGATCTTTCAGGCGACGGGCAAACGCCTGCGCACGACGCCGTTTCGCAGCCACGACTTGAGCTGGAGCTGAGCGGGGTTCGCGCTGCCTAAGTCGCGGCAGCGCGAATGCTCGAGTCTTTAGACCGTCATTTCCAAGAGCTTGTCGCCCGCCCGATTGTTCTCGAAATAGCCGAGCCCGTAATCGCCTTTGATGGTGGTGCGCTGCATGCGGCGGCCGTATTTCGGGTCGTGTCCGCTCACGGAGTGGAGCACTCGCCAGTTGTCCCAGATGAGCATGTCCGTCGGCTTCCACTTATGGAAGTACGGCTTCACTTTGTCGAGAATCTCGTTGCACACCGTGGCGAGCAGCGCATCGCCCTCGGCATCCTCCTGGCCTTCGATGGCGACCGCCATCCACGGCGACACATGCAGAACCTTCTCGCCGGTGGGGCGGGTCCAGACGGCCGGGTGGATCGCACGGGGCATCGTCTTCGCGAGCTCCGTCATCTTGTGATGACCCGGGTGCGGCAGGATTTCGCGGAACGTCCGTGGCTTGCCGAAGCGCATGTTGCAGTAGGCGAGATCGAGCGTGTAGACGATGTTGCGTCCCTCGATCTTCTTGAGGATGTCCGGCGAGACGGCCTCGTAGAGCGCGAGGCAATCGGCAAATCCGGTCATCCCACCCTCCGGCGGGATCTCCAAGGCGCGCAGCACGCCCGCCCGATTCAATTCGTTGTTGTAGCAATGATCGAAGTGCCAGGGAAGCCACTGTGAAAGCCGCTTGTTGTCGATCTCCACGACGCCCGCGCTGTTGGGTTCGCAGCGCATGTCGATGACGCCCGGCATGTTCTCCTGATCGGCGCGCGGAACCGCGGCGACGGGATGATCCTTGAGGGGACCGAACACGTTGCTGATCGCCAGATGCATTTGCGGTGTGGGCTCGACATCCTCGAACACGATCAGGCCCCGATCCTGAAACAGATCGTTGAGTTGTCGGCGGACCGGCTCCTCCTGCAACAGAGATTGCGTGGCGCCCGCCACCCGGGCCCCGAATGAAAGTCCTTCGCTTAACGGTTTTACGGTGATCGAGCTCATGGCGGTCCAACTCCTCGTCTTGAGTCCAGCGGCTGCTGCGTGTTACATAGTGACACGCAGTATTCTTAGATAACATGGTAGGGAGGAGCGTCATGACGGTCAAGCGAAGCCGTAGCGGCTCGCGAGTTCTCGCGGTGCTGGAGACCATCGCCCGCCATCAGCCGGTCGGCGTCAGCACCCTCGCGCGGGAATTGGCCACCGATAAGAGTGCGGTGCAACGGGCGATCATGACGCTCGCCGACAGCGGCTGGATCCACCCCGCCGCGGGCCTTCCCACCCGGTGGCAGCTGACGGCGCGCATCCTCACCGTCGCCCATATGGGGCACAGCGGCGACGATTTGCGCCAGCGCGCCCGCCGCACTCTCGAATCGCTGCGTGACGAGTGCGGTGAGACGGTGCTCTTGACCGTGCAGGATATGCTGGGATTCGTCGTGATCGAGGCGATCGAAAGCCGGCACATGCTGCGCACGGTGCCGCATATCGGCATGGCAGTCCCGGCTCGCGGCAGCGCGACCGCCCGCGCCATGATGCCGTTCATGACCGAGGAGCGGCAGGTACAGCTCCTCGGCAGCGCGCCCGATACGGAATTGCTCGAGGAATTTGCGCTCACCCGCAAGCGCGGTTTCTCGGTGAGTGACGGCGAGGTCAGCACCGGTGCGACGACCATCGCGGCGCCGATCCTCGAAGTGGATGGACGTCCCTCGGCCGCCGTCGCCGTCTCGGCGCCCTCGGGCCGGATGCCTCCCTCCACGCACTTGAAGATCGGCGCCATGGTGAGCAAAGCTGCGCGCAAGCTCTCGCACGGCGGACGGCCGGTTTCGAATTGAGAATTCGCGCAGACGCTAGGTGTATTCGCGCAGCTTCGCGAGCCGCTCTTCCGTCTCCGCGTCCGTTTCGACTTCCATCCCGAAGCTTCGCGTGATCGTCGCCATGATGGCGTAACAGCCGACGGCGAATACAGCGTCCATCAGCTGTTCCCGTGAGTAGCGCTCCGCGAGGCAGGACCAGGTCGGGTCGGTCACGAATTGCTGCCGAACGATCTCCTCGGCCGCCCTCACGAGGCATTGGTCGAAGGGCGCAAGCCCCGCACCGCCCGTCTGCACCGCTTCGATTTCGGCGTCCGTCATTCCGGCCTTGCGAGCGATCGTGACATGGTGGTGAGTTTCGTAGACATCGTTGCCGAGTGCGAGGGTTCTAAGAATCAAAATCTCACGGTCCCTCGGCGGCAGTTTGGAGCCTCGGATCACCTGGTCGATGAACGGGAGGAAGGCGCGGTACATCCCCGGGTGCTGCACGAGGACGCGGGAGAAGTGCAGATGATGCCATTCACCGACCAGCGCTTTTTGTTCAGCGGTGAATTCCTTGACCGGGAGCGGCGGGATACGGACTGACGGCTGGGGCATGGCACCCTCCTTGATCAACAGCGACACGTAAGACAGTCTTGGATCTTAAAAGCGCCACCGAGCAGCCGTTCAACATCTCGCGCCGACCTATCTGCACACCGCGCCCGGCGCTTAAGCGTTGCCGTATCTGCTCACCTGCAGTAACGTCAGACGAGCCGGCGGCTGCCGATAGCGAATGAGGAATGACGATGTCCGACCACGATGTCCTCGCGATCACGCACCTCGTGAATCTATACGGCTTGGCCGTGGACACTCAACGCTGGGAGCTATTTGATCGCATCTTCACCGCCGACGTCGATGCCGACTTCGGAACTTCCCATTGGCAGGACCTCGCGAGCTTCAAGCGTGATTTCGCCGCCTTCCACGATCCGTTCGACAGCACCCAGCACGCCATGATGAACCATTTGGTCAATGTCGACGGCGATGTTGCCCAGGCTTTCACCTACGGCTCATGGCGCTTGATTCGAAAAGGCATCGAGGGGCGCGATTTCTGGGAGGGCACGGGTTGGTACGACGACGAATTGCTCCGGTCGAAGGAGCGCTGGCTGATCAAACGGCGCACTTGCCGAATCGTCTGGTGGGACGGTAATCCGCTGGCGCAGGAAACGATTCCCGGCGTCAGGTTCAAACTCGAGTCGAGCGTCTTACGGCGCGAAGGCGACGCGGGACGCGTGGGCTATCTCAACGCCATCGCCCCTCATGTCCGGGCGAAGCGCTGATCCACGGCCGCGGGCCTAAGATGGGCATGAGCACCGGCGCATCCCTCGTATCCTCGGCGCGCACCCAGGGTGTTGCCGATCTGCTGCGAAGAACCGCACTGCGTCTGCCGGACAAGATCGCCGTGCGCGCCGACGGCACGACGTGGAACTATCGAGAATTCCACTCGTTGTCGGTTCGGGTGGCGCGCGGTTTCGCCGACCTCGGATTACAGGCCGGGGATCGGGTCGCGGTGATCGCCCGCAACAGCCCGATATTTGCCTGTGTCCGCTACGCGCTGGCTGCGCGCGGCTTCGTTCTCGTCCCCATCAACTGCATGCTGCGCGCGGAGGATATCGGGTTCATCTTGCGAGACTGCGGCGCACGAGTGCTGTGCGTCGATCGAGAGTTCGCGACCGTCGGCAGACAGGCCGCGGCACAAGCCGGGGCGATCGAGGCCCTCGTCTGGATGCACGACGAAGACCCGCCTTCGCAAGATATGAAATCCGTCGGCGCATTGGCAGCTGCCGCACCGGGACCTCCCGCACCCGTCGACGCGCGCGCGCTTCTGCAGATCCTCTACACCAGCGGAACCGAATCGTTGCCGAAGGGTGTCATGTTGACGCACGAGGCGGTCATCTCGCAGTACGTCAGCTGCCTGATCGAAGGAGAGATCGTCGAAGGCGATGTGATGCTGCATGCCATGCCGCTTTTTCATTGTGCTCAGCTCGACGTCTTTCTCGGACCGTCGATTTACGTCGGGGGTGAAAACATCATCACGTCCGATACCCGGGCCGAGTGCTTGCTGCGGTTGCTCGAGGCGCATCGCGTCACGTCCTTCTTCGCGCCGCCCACCATCTGGATCTCGTTGCTTCGGTCGCCCTTGTTCGATCGGACTGACCTATCGTCCCTGCGCAAGGGCTATTACGGCGCGTCCATCATGCCCGTCGCCGTTCTTGAGGAAATGCGGGCCCGGCTGCCGCATACGCGTCTGTGGAATTTTTACGGACAAACTGAAATGGCGCCGCTCGCGACGGTGCTGAAGCCCGAGGATCAGCTTCGCAAGGCGGGCTCGGCGGGGCGGGCCGCGTTGAACGTCGAGACCCGTATCGTCAACGAGCAGGGGCTCGACGTTGAGATCGGCGAAATCGGTGAGATCGTGCATCGCTCGCCACACCTGCTCAGCGGCTATTTCAATCATGAGGCGCGCACGGCCGAAGCGTTTGCGGGAGGCTGGTTTCATAGCGGCGACCTGGGTCGCATCGATTCCGAGGGCTACCTCTATGTCGTCGACCGTAAGAAGGATGTCATCAAGACGGGCGGCGAGAACGTCTCGAGCCGGGAAGTCGAAGAAACGATCTACCGATTGCCGCAAGTCGCGGAGGTGGCGGTCGTCGGGGTGTCGGATCCCGTCTGGATCGAAGCGGTTACCGCCATGGTCGTGATCAAGACGGGCGCCGCCCTCTCCGAACATGAAGTGATCACGCACTGTCGCTCATCGATGGCGGGCTTCAAAACGCCCAAGCGGGTCGTGTTCATGGACTCTTTACCCAAGTCCGCGAGCGGCAAGGTGTTGAAGCGTGAATTGCGCGACGGGTTCAAGGAGCTCGCGCCGCGCTGAATGCGCCCGCTCGTTCATGCCGATAGTGAGCGGGTGAAGTCGATGAAAGCACGGAGCGGTGCGGGAAGGTGACGGCGCCCCGGATAATATAGAAAAGGTCCCGAGAAGCGCTGCCACCAGGGTTCCAGCACGGGCTCCAAGGCGCCGCTGTCGAAATGCGGGCGCAGCCAATCCTCAAAGAGGTGAACGACGCCGCTGCCGGCGATCGCCGCATCGACCGCGAGGTCAGTGGCGGCGCCCACCCGGACGATGAGCGGGCCGCTGGGCTCGACCTTCACGACGGTTCCGTCGCGTTCGAATTCCCAGAGTGTCATGGCGCCGCTCGCGAACCGGCCGCGCAAGCAGGCATGCCCGAGCAGCTCACGGGGATGCTCGGGACGGCCATGGGCGTCGAGATAGGCCCTCGATGCTGCCGTGGCGAAGCGCTGCGTGCGCGGCCCGATGGGGATGGCCACCATGTCGCGCTCGAGACGTTCGTCATAGCGGATCCCCGCATCGCACCCCTCCGCCAGCATGTCCACAAAGCTGTCCTCGGCGATCACGTCAAGACAGATGTCCGGATAGGCGGCGAGGAAAGGCGGCACGATGCGAGGCAGCACGAGCCGCGCCGCACTCACCGGAACGTTGAGTCGTAAGGTCCCTGCGGGCCGATCGCGGAAACTGTTGACGACATCGAGCGAGGCCTCGACTTGCCCCAGCGCCAACGACAGTCGCTCAAAAAGTCGGGCGCCCGCCTCGGTCGGCACGACGCTGCGGGTCGAGCGGTTCAGCAGACGAACGCCGAGCCGGGCCTCGAGCCTGCGGACCGCCTCGCTCAAGCTCGAAGCGCTCGAGCCGGTGGCGCGCGAGGCTTCGCGGAAGCCGCCGGAGCGAACCACCCCGACGAATGCCGTCAGGTCCGACAGGTTTCCCGCCATTGTTCGCCTTTTCGCACAGCCCGTGCCGATTGCACCCTATTATCGCACGGAGCAGCCGGCTGTACGCTACATCACATCCATTTGAGGAGCATTCCTATGATCAATATCAGCAGCGCCGGCACCTACAGGCTCGGATCTCGTACCGTAAAGCGGGTGGGCTACGGCGCCATGCAGCTCGCGGGTCCCGGGGTCTTCGGGCCGCCAAAGGATCATGCCGCCGCGCTCGCGGTGCTGCGGGACGCGGTCGCGCACGGCGTCGACCACATCGACACGAGCGATTTCTACGGCCCCCACATCACCAATGAAATCATCCGTGAAGCGCTCCATCCCTATGCCGACAATCTGGTGATCGTCACCAAGGTCGGCGCCAAGCGCGGAACGGACGGCTCGTGGCTTCCGGCCTTCTCCGCGGCCGAGTTGCAGAACGCCGTGCATGACAACCTGCGACGTCTGAAATTGGATGCGATGCCCGTCGTCAATCTGCGCCTGATGTTCGGCATCCACGGTCCCGGTGAGGGCCCGATCGAGGAACCGCTCAGCGCGCTAGCCGAGCTCAAGCGCAAGGGCCTCGTCCGTCACATCGGTCTCAGCAACGTAACGCGTCGGCAGATCGACGAAGGACGCGCCATCACGGACATCGTCTGCGTTCAGAATCAATACAACGTCGCGCATCGCGAGGACGACGCCTTGATCGAGCACCTCGCGGCCGCGAACATCGCCTATGTGCCCTTCTTCCCGCTCGGCGGATTCACACCCCTGCAGTCCACCGCGCTCTCGAAGGTCGCCCAGAGTCTCGGTGTCGCGCCGATGCAGGTCGCGCTCGCCTGGCTACTGCAACGCGCACCGAATATTTTATTGATCCCCGGAACCTCGTCCATTGTCCATTTGCATGAGAATCTGGCGGCGGCCACGCTCAAGCTGCCGAGCGAGGCGTTGAGCGTGCTGAATCGGATCGCGGATGATCACGCGGCGGCGCGGCGCGTGCCCGTCCAATAGACGAATCCGCCGAGCAGATTCAGCAACATCGTCGCGCTTCCCACCTTGAGAGCGAACAGGCCGGGACTCGTCACATCCACGATGGGCACGAGATTGAAGACCATCGCCAGCAGGGTCACCGAGGCGCCGCACAGGCATGCCAGACGCACGGCGAGCGGTGCCCGAATATCGGGCCGCAGGCTAAACCGCGTGCCGAGCAGCAGTGGAACGGCGAACATCAACAAATAGTTCACGCCATAACAAAGGAAAGCGCAGGTCACCAGCAGCTGAAAGGCTTCTGCCGCTCCCGCACCGTACGAGGCCAGCACTGCCATCAGGACCGCCGTCAGCACGATGACAGCCAGCGACCGAGTCGGCGTGCCATAGCGCGGATGCAAGCGGGTGAACCAGGGCGGCAACAGATGATCCCACGCGGCGACCATGGGCAGGCGGCTGATCTCCGCGATGTAGACCGCGGACTGGGCACAAAGCGCGAACGCCAGTGCGAGGATGGCGCCGCGCGCGAGCAGCTGGCCCCAATCCGGCCCGGTCGATGCGGACCCGGCACCAAAAGCCGCGGCAATCGCCTGCGCGGCCGGATTGACGAGATCGACCTGCGCCGCCGGCGTGTAAGTGAGGATGGAGCCCGTCATCAAAATATAGATGGCGGCGATGATGGGCGCCGCGATCCACGCCGAGCGCAGGATCGAGCGCGCCGCATCGCGGGTCTCGCCCGCGAATACCGCCACCTGTTCGAGCGCGGTGAAGCCGTTGAAGGCAATTTTGCTGAACAAATTGAGGCTCATCAGCGAGAGTATGGGCAGACCCATCGAGAATGGGCGTTGCGGGGCGACGTGCGGAGCTCCTGGAGCGGTGTGCGGATGCACGATCAGCAAAAGAACGAGGACCGCCACGACGAGCAAGGCGGCCGCAGTCCCCAGGTGGGATACCCAGCGTCCGATGCGCAGCCCGAAAACGCTCACCAGGAATATCGACGCGAAAATGAGGAGGTTGAGCATCAGGATGAACGGGCGACTCTCGGCCATCCACGCGGCGTCCGGTCCGAGCGCGTAAGAGAGGCCGCTCGCCGTTTGAACGCCGATGCTCGAGCCCAGCAGGAGCACCCAGGCGCCGAGATTCCAGGCGCTCAAGAACCCGGCGAACGGACCGAATGCGTGCTTCGTCCACTGATACACGCCGCCCTCGTAGGGCCAGATGCGAACGCAATACTGAATCACCGCGGCGACGGGCAAGAACAGCGTGAGCGCACCCATCACCCAGAACGCGACTTGAGTTCCCGATTGATGAGCTGCGGTGCCGGTCCACGATACGCCGAGCACAATCAAGATTTGCATCGGGACGAGATCGCGCAGCCCCAAGACTCGGTGCAGGCCCGGATCGGAAACCTGCTCCGCGACCGATGTATTCTCAACGACGTTCGAAGGCTTGGCGGGGATGGCTGCGGTCACTCGCCCTGCATCATGGCAGCAACCCCTGCGAGCGTCACGCGTACCCTTTAGCGTCCGACCAGGCGCTGCAGATGATCGGGATAGCGGGCGCCTTGGACCTCGATCTTCGAGGCCGCGTTCGTGACTTCGCGCAGATCCTCCGCACTCAACTCGACGGACGCTGCACCGAGATTTTCCTCGAGGCGATGGAGCTTGGTGGTGCCGGGGATCGGAACGATCCAAGGTTTCTGCGCCAGCAGCCACGCGAGCGCGAGCTGCGCCGGCGTCACGTGCTGGCGCGCGGCGATGGCGATGAGCAGATCGACCAGTGCCTTGTTGGCCTTGCGGGCCTCGGGCGAGAAGCGCGGGACGGTGTTGCGAAAATCCGTGCTGGCGAATGAGGTTCCCTCATCGATCTTGCCCGTGAGAAAGCCCTTGCCGAGCGGGCTGAACGGCACCAAGCCGATGCCGAGCTCCTCGAGCGTCGGAATGACTTCTGTTTCGGGCTCCCGCCACCAGAGCGAGTATTCGCTTTGCAGCGCCGTCACGGGCTGCACGGCGTGCGCACGTCGGATCGTCTGCACGCCCGCCTCGGAGAGCCCGAAGTGCTTGACCTTGCCCGCGCGAATCAAATCCTTCACGGTGCCCGCGACATCCTCGATGGGCACCTCGGCATCGACGCGGTGCTGATAAAAAAGATCGATGCAATCGATCTTGAGCCGCTTCAACGAAGCCTCCGCGACCTCCCGAATGCGCTCCGGCCGGCTGTCCAGTCCGCCTGCCTGCTTGCCATCGACGATCCGGAAGCCGAACTTCGTGGCGATCGCCACTTGGCCACGGTACGGCGCGAGCGCCTCGCCCACCAGCTCTTCGTTCGCGAACGGGCCATAGACCTCCGCCGTGTCGAAGAAGGTCACCCCCCGGGCGACCGCTGCCCGGATCACGGCGATCATTTCCTGCTTGTCGCCCGCCGGCCCCAAGCCAAAGCTCATGCCCATGCAGCCGAGGCCGAGCGCAGAGACCTCCAAGCCGCTCTTTCCCAGGGTTCGCTGTTGCATATCAATATCCGTCCTAGTGGCTCAGCGTTGCGATCGGGCGCACCGGCAACGGCACGTTGCAAAGCTCGATGCGTGCGGGGTTGTACTTGAACCAAGTCTCGCGCCGATTGCGGCGCTGGTCGAGAACGGTGTGAAACGTCGGACTGTCGGTGCGCAGCACTTCGAGCGGCGTGCGCTCGGCCGCCGGCAGATCCGCGGCGACGCGTATCGACACGATCGGAATCGGCCGCTCGGCCCCTGCATAGAACCCCATCTCACCGCTCCCGCGCGGCAGGCTCGAGAGCAGTTCCACGCCTTTCAACACCCGCCCGACGAGCGCCACGTTGCGGTCGAGCTGGCGCGGCGCATGGCCGATCACCGCATACAACTCGGTGCCGTCGCTCTCCGGCGGATCATCGCGCCCCACCCCGACCATGCCATAGCAATGCGCCAGCCAAACGCGTCCCGTGCGCTGATCACGCGCCGCCGGAAAGCCGTCGAGAAATCCCACTTGCGGCGCGTAGGCATCGAGGTCCGGCAGCGGCTGGAAACGCTGGCCCGCGCCCGACGCCGCGTCGAACTCGGCCGCCACCTCGTGCACACCCGCCGGAATGGCGCGATGATGGTCGGAGTCGGGGTCGGCCCATTGGACGACGTAGTTGTCCTGCACGCGGACAACGGCCAGGCCATCGAAATAGTGCGCCCGCGCGAGCGTCTTGATGTTCGCGACGTGCAAGGGCGCCACCAACGGCGCGAGCTCGATCACGACCCGACCACTGGAAAGCTCGAGGTATAACGTGTTGTCGGGATCGGGCACGCGCCAGTCCTTTGCGGGAGATCCCGCCAAGAGATCTGCAACGGTTACCGGCCGCGCTGAAGCGCTCGTGGCCGCGGACAAACCCAGCGCCAGCAACAGCGCCACAGTCTTGGTCGCGACGGCGCGCGCTCGCGTGTCTACCGTCATAGGTGCTCATCCCAGGCAATCAACGGAGCGAGAGCTCCATGCGCACCGTACCATCCTTCTCTTTTGCCTTGTCGCTGACGACCAGGAAGATGCGCGACGGATCGATACCGGTATCGGTCAAGAGCGCCTGCTGGATTGCGAGCGCGCGTTGCTGGCCAAGTGCCGTCAGTTGATCATCGCCGACGGCAATGTGCTCGTGCAATGCCTTGCTCAGGAAATCGATCTTGGCGGCAGTGAGCTCGGGCTTCTGCTTGATGGCCGTCACGGCCTCCGGATACTTGGGCTCGCCGCCGAAGTCTCGCGCATAGAGTCGAGTGAGCAACTCGAGCTTCGCGGCCGGATCGAGCTGATCGAGAGAGGACGGTGCGGGCGCGGCTGCGCCCTTTCGCCCGCCTTTCTGAGTCGTGTCCGCTTGCACCTCGTCGATCTGCGTCTGGAAGGCCGCAGCGGCGAGCGCAGGCCGGTCGAGATCGGGCACGGCGGCGATTGGCACCTCGAGCTTGAGCTGCGGCCGATCGCTGAGCGCTTTGACCAACGCCTTGACCTTGTCGGATTGCGCGGGCGCGAGCGCGTTCGAGCCCGGCTGAAAATCGATGAACTGCAGCTCAGGGCCTGAGCCGAACAGCGAGCCCAGCAGGGCAAACGGTGCGGTCACGGCCTTTTCGAGGAGATTGAGCAGCACTTTCCAGATGATGGGAGCCAGGCGGAACTTCGGGTCGTCGAGCGAGCCGGTGATGGGCAGCGGCAGATCGATGACCCCGTTGCGATCCTTGAGCAGCGCCACGGCGAGTTTCACCGGCAACGAGACCGCGTCCTTGCTTGCGGTCTTCTCGCCGAACTCGAGTTGATCGATGACGATATGGTGCTCGGCGTCGAGCTTGCGATCGACGACCTTGTAGTGCATGTCCGTCGACAGCTTGCCCTTGGCGATGTTGTAGCCCGCCCATCGTCCCGAGTAGGGATTGAAGATGCTGAGCTCGATGTTCTTGAAACTCATGGTGATATCGGTATAGAGCGCGGCGCTCAAGACGTTGACCTCGCCGTTGATCGATACGGGCGAGAATTGGTCCAATTCGCCGTGCAGGTCGACCTTGGCACGCGAGCTCGGCTCTGAGGAAAGTCCGAGGATGGATCCCCGCAGATTGATGATGCCCGCGGCGAAATGCGGCTGGATGGAGAGATCCGAGAAGTCGAGCCGCCCCGACTGCAGCTGGATCTTCTTGATGCTCATCGGCAATGCAGGGCCGGCGGCGGCGGGAGGCTTCACCGCCACCGTCTTGACGGTGACCGTTTTAGCGCCGCGCCGGGACGCCGCCGGTTTGGCCACGGCCGGTGTTGCGGCCGCCTCGGCGGGCGCAGATCCAGCGGCGCTCGCGGGGGTCGGACCGGCGCCGCCGGGCGACTTGAGCACCTTGGCCACGTTCAAATTCGCATCCGACTCGATGATCACTCGGGCATAGGGTTTGCGGGCTGAGATTTCCGCAATCTCCAAGCGGTCCGGACCCTGCTGAACGTTGAGACCCTTGACGTCCAAGCGCTCCCAATTGATGAGGTCCTCCTGCAGCGCGGCGTCCACGGTGTGCAGTTTCTCGACATAGAGATCGCCCAAGAGCTTGACCGCAGGCTTGGCGGTGCCATAGCTGATGTCGAGCGCGCCGCCCAACTTGCCGCTGCGCAGAATCATGGCAGTGCGCTGCGCGACATAGGGCTGCGCCGCCGTGAGGTCGATGCCGGCCAGTTTCACTTTGACGTGGGCCGCGAGTGGCCGGGGTGTGAGCTCGCCGTCCACGGAAAGCGAGCCGCTCTCATTGATCTTGGTATCGAGCGACACTTTCACGGGCTTCGCCAAATCGAGACTCGCCTCCTTCACGGTGAGCGACAGGGGCGCGAGCAGGACTTTGGCGGCCGGGCGGACGGTGCGATCTTCGGCGGAGATGCTCGCATCGCGCAGCGCGAACTCGTGAAGATCGATTTTCCAGGGGGATGCGGCAACGGGCGCGGTGGTCGTGACCACGGCGCCGCCTGCGGGGGCGGGGGAAGTGGCGGCCGGCTGCGCCGCGGGCGCAGAGAGCTTCAGCAGATTGATCGCGCCGTCGGGCTCGAGCCAGGCAAGCACTTTGAGACCCGTCAGTGTCAACGAATCGATGCTGCCGGAATGCTGCCCAAGATCGATCGCGGCGCCGCTCATGTCGAGCCCCGGAAGGCTCACCCAGTCCGCGTCGGAGTCCTTCGGGCGCACGGCGAGATTCGACACGGTCGCCTTCGCGACGTTGAGCGACAGATTGACCTGATCCGTCAACGAGAACTTATAGTTCGACTGCACATCGATGGCCCCCGAAGCCACCACAAAATTGAGTTGATCCTCGAGATACGCCCAGAGGGTGTGCGCCTGCAGGGCCTCGATGTGCAGCTCACCATCCGAGGCCACCGGCTGAACCGAGACATGTCCGTGCCATTCGATGCGTTCGCCGAGCTTCGAGGCGCCGGTGAACGTGAACAGACCGCCGGCGACGCCGGTGGTGAAGTCCTTGAGCTCAAAGTTGATGGGCTCGAGTCGCGCCGCAAAGGCGGATGGGCGGCTCTTGTCCTCATAGCTCACCGATCCGCTCGTCACCTTGAATGACGCGATGCGCACTGCGGGTAAGGGCTCGTTCTTGGGCGGAGGACTCGGTGTCGGGGAGGGCTTCGGCTTGAGCGCCAGAAGGTTGATGTCGCCATTGGGAGCGACCGATGCATTGAGGACGGGAGCGTCGATATCGATCCGGCCGAAGGTATACGCTCGGTGCCACAGGGACGAGAGATCGAAATCGACGAACAAGCGGTCGAATCCCAGCAACTTCTTGCCGTCGGGCGTCGCCAACGCGAAATTCTTGAGATCGAGTCGGAAGAGAAACGGATTGATGTGGATGTCGCCCACGGTCGGGATGACATTCAGCGTCTTGGGGATCTCCTCCAACAGCTTGCTGCGAAGCACCTTGGGCGCGATCACGAAGCCGGCCAAGGCGTATAGACCGACGAGCACGGCCACGCCGAGCAGGATGCGCGCAATTGTCGTCCGGAAGAATCGCAGCACGAAAATTCCCCTCGGTGCCGCCGTGGCTGATCTCTACCCTAGCGATACTAGCAAAGGCCGATCGGTAATCGCAGCGCTCCGAGTTCGAGTAGCCCTCCGGCCCGGTCAAATTTCACAAAGCAGAAATATTCGCGATGCGGGTGAGACTAAAGGCCACTGGCCTTCTCGAGGCTCGCCCGGTCCCAATGGGCTGTTTCGGCGGCAGCTTCGTAGGTGCTTTGCAGAAATGCCAGAAGCGACGCCTCCGGATCCGGCGCGTTTCGAACCTCATCGTAGGGCAACAAGAATTCACCCAGCGGTTCGCTGAAGAACGCACCTTTGGGCGACACCGGAACTTTCTTGAATCCCTCGGGTGCCGGGTAGGCATAAGAATAAAAGGCGGGATAGTCGATCCCGCCCCCACCGGGCCAGAATCCCGCGCTGCTCACCTCGTGGGAATACGCGTCCACCATGACGGCGGTGGAAAGCCCGGGGACTTTGGCCGTGAAGGGCGGAGCGGTCCGGCCGGAGAAGCGGGTGACCGCCAGATCGAAACTTCCCCAAAAAAAATGTACGGGGCTCGCCTTGCCGATGAACCCCGCGCGGAATTTCTTGAACACGCGATCCGCTTGCAGGAGCGCCCGCCAAAAACGGTGCGCGGCATCTGCATCGTAGGAGGCATGTTGGCGGTCGGCGCCAAATGGGATCGCGCCGGGGATTTCACAGGGCAGTTCGGTGATCCGCACCTCGATGCCGAGATCGACGAGAGCTTTCATGACGGCTGCGTAAAAATCGCAGACCGGCTGCGGCACCAGTCCGATGCGCCGGCGTAGTCCCGCGCTCGTCTCGATGTCGAGCACGTGGTCGATGAAGTCGAACCGAATCTCGAAGTCCTCACCTCTATAAGGTATGACGGAGGTCGACAGCCCTCGAGCGGTGACGTAAAGCGGCACATGCCAACTGTGGTTGAGCCAGGGAGTCAGCTCAAGCCGAATCTTGCCGACGACCTGGACCCACAGACGCAGGGTCTCGCACGTCGGCTGCCAGGCCGGATAGGGAAGCGGTGGCCACAATGCGTCGTCGGACATCGCCGCAACTATACGGCGCTGAGACCAGTCAGCATAGGCGCACGGTCTCCGCCAGGCAGATGAGCTGCGGGATCACGTCGGCATTCTTGGCCGAAACCGCGATGAACATTTCATCGACGATCGCTTGTTGATCATGCGATCGAGATTAGAAAGATCAATCATGCGATATCAAAATGATGCAGAGCCGCGGCACTCCGAATCTTTGTTGGCGATTGCAGGCTTTAAGTTAGAATAGTAGGGGTATGTGAGAATTTGCGTTAGAATCCGAAAGATCTGTCCTTGGAGAAATCAATGGTCCGTCGAAAAAAGACAACACAGAAGAAGCGAAGCAAGCGGCAGCGCTGGACGACGGCCGACCTGAAGCAATTGAAGGCGCTGGCGGGGCGACGCAAGGCGTCCGTGATCGCTCGCCAACTACATCGCACTGAACCCGCTGTCCGCTGGAAGGCCCACATCGAGGGAATATCCCTCGCGATGAGATAACAGCACCGCGGAGTCGTTACGAGCTCATTGCCACGAGCTTTGCAACGGTGTTCATGTTTCGCGCGGTTCCGTTCTTTGCTGCCGGAATTACAAGCTTAGATTCGCCCATTCCCGAGGGATAGTGGACGTATATCTCCCGCTTCCCTACGCCTATCTGCTCGTCCGCCCGGCGCAGCACGTTGGTCGCTGCATCCGGCGGCGGCTCGTCCTTGAGAAAAAAGACATAAGTTAGCTTAGGTTCCGCCTTCGGAAATGGATTGCGACGAAGCACCTCCTGCAACTCGAGGGCGGTGCGCACGAAAGTCTGGATCGGGCGTTGCCCATGATCGCGGAGCCGCGACTCGAGTTCGGATTGCACCCGACTCGCCGATCTCTTGCTTTCGAAGACGACATTGCCGCTCGCGATGTAAGTCTCAATTTGATGGAAGCCCGCGTCGGCGCACATCGACTTCAAGTCGGCCATTGCAAGCTTACCGGTGCCACCAACGTTGACTGCACGCAAGAATGCAACAAATTTCGTCATGAGACCTGCTTCCCATTGCGGACGCACCCATTGGCGCCGTCACTGACACTTTTCGTCACCTGCTGACTCTGAAGAGCCGGCGCGCAATTGATCGATAACCTGCCCGTCGGCGGCCGGCGACAACCCCGTTTTACAAAAGAACGGCCGCGATTTTATCGCGAGCCAGATCACACTGCATGCCGGGCTCGCCGCTTCATAGTGCCGTTCACCCAAGCCACTGAGCTTATGAAGCAGATTGTGAGGATGAGATGAAATCGGTCAACGAATTGTTGAAACTGTTCATGCGGCAAGCAGAGTTGGAAAGCGCGATGCGTCAGCCCGGCGGTGCCCGGGTGATCGAGGAACAGGAGTTGAATGCCGTGAGGCAACGCGTCGCCGGCTTCCCCGAGGACATGCGCCGGAAATTATCCCAGCCGTCCGCTCCGCCTGCTGAGGAAGCGCGCGCCGCGGTGACCACCGGCCGCTCATCCTGAAGTTCACGCCACAGGATCGCCGGAGCAGTCCTATCATGACCGAAGCAGAAATCCTGTTCCCAGTGGAGTGTCCGATTTGCGCGCAAGAAGCGTTGACGGGCTTTCGCATCTCGGTCGTGGCCGATGGGCTTCGAACCGGTGAAATCCGGCTGTATGCCACGTGTCACGTCGTGAGTTGGGAAGCCAGCCAGAGGGAGATCTTCCTGTTGCACGAATATCTCGAAGCCGGTTGGTCCGAAGAGATGCAGGAGACTTGCCGGCAAATCGACCTGGAGAACTCCTCGGCCAACGAACCCGTCTTCGTGCACACGGAAATGTTGGAGCAACTTAGGCTCGACGAGTCGAGACGCCTGCGTGAGGTCGCCCCGCAAGGCGATCGCGGCGAGCGGAGCTTTTCCCGCCCTTAGAATCACAGGGCCGAATGATGAACGCCCTGCGATAGCCCCCCCACCCGCAGTTGCCCTCGGCAGCTGCACTCGACGATGCCGCCGACGACAGGCAATCTTCAGGCCCGTCTGACGAGGATGGCACTATAATTCGTGTAGATACCCGGCATCTGGTCTGTCACCTGGAGCAATGGCGATGCATATAACGAAGCTCGGCGTCTGGGCGGCAACCGATAACCTCTCGGCGTCGAAGGCTGCCGAGTTCGCGCGCCAGGTCGAAGCCTGGGGTTACGGAGCTTTATGGATACCGGAAGGTTTGGGGCGGGAACTGTTTTCCGCTTCCGCGTGGCTTCTGGCCAATACCAAGACCTTGATCCTGGCGAGCGGGATCGCGAACATCTATGCCCGAGACCCGCTGTCGAGCGCGTCGGCGCAAAAGGGACTCAACGAGCAATCCGACGGGAGGTTCCTGCTGGGCCTCGGCGTCTCGCACGTACCGCTCGTGGAGATGCGCAAGCACTCGTACGGCAAACCGCTCGCCACCATGCGCGCCTATTTGCAGGGCATGGCCGAGGCGGCCTATGGCGCACCACCCCCGCCGGCTGCGCCAAAGACTGTGTTGGCCGCGCTCGGCCCGAAGATGCTGGAGCTCTCGGCCGAACTCGCCGACGGAGCGCATCCGTACAACGTGCCGCCCGAGCACACCCGCCAGGCGCGCAGCATCCTGGGCGCCGGCAAACTTCTCTGCGTCGAGCAAGCTGCGATTCTGGAGACGAACGCAGCCGCTGCCCGCGCGATCGCGCGCAAGTTTCTCGCCATTTATCTGACCCTTCCGAACTATGTCGACAATTGGAAACGGCTGGGCTTCTCCGATCCCGACTTCGGCGGCGGCGGATCTGATCGGCTGATCGATGCCGTCATCGCCTGGGGCGACGAGAAGGCGATTCGAGCCCGCATTGAGGCGCATTGGCAGGCGGGCGCGGATCATGTCTGCGTTCAAGCCGTGGGTCCCACATCGCTTCCGGATGAGCGTCTGCTCGCCCTCTTGGCGCCGCGATAACCGGGCCGCGACGCGCGGATGTATGATGAAGCCTGCCGTCAACCCAAAACCCAAGGCGCCCCATGGTCAGCACACCGAAACTCGATCCGACCTTTCTGGAACAACAGAAGCGTCGCCTGACGGCGTTGCGAGGAGAAATCCTATCCAACAGGCAGCGACAGCAAGGCGAACAAAAGAGCGTCAACACCGAGCTGAGCGGTCAGGCCCGCGATTACGAGGACGATGCGCAGAGGCTTGCAGCGGTCGAACTGCAAGACAACCTGGTCGTTCACGACGACGCACGCTTGACCAGCATCGAGAGTGCGCTGCAACGGATCGAAGCGGGCACCTACGGTTTATCCGCTGCAAGCGGCAAACCCATTCCTGTCGAGCGCCTGCGGGCTTTTCCGGAGGCGTTGTATACCGAAGAGGAGCAGCGACAGCGGGAGAAAACCGGCTGATGCCGCTACTTTGATCGGCGACGACTTGGGGATACGGTAGTGACTGTTTCGGTTTTTGTAAGCTACGCCTCGGACGATCGCGAGGCCGCCCGATCCATCGGCGATGCATTGACCAGCTACGGTCTCGATGTCTGGCTCGACCAGAGCGAGCTCGGGGGCGGCGACGCCTGGGATCAGAAGATCCGCAAGCAAATCCGCGAATGCGACTACTTCATGCCGATCATCTCGGCGCGGACCGAGGCGCGCCTCGAAGGTTATTTCCGCCGCGAGTGGCGCCTGGCGGTCGAGCGCACGCTCGACATGGCGGACGATCACTTGTTTCTGCTTCCGCTGGTGATCGACGATACCAATGAGGCCAAGGCGCGTGTCCCGGAGAAGTTTCTCACGGTCCAATGGCTGCGCCTTCCCGAGGGCCGGCCTACTCAGGCACTCGAGGCACTGAGCCGTCGGATCGCATCGGGCGCCATCGTCGATACGCAGCCCTCCAAGTCATCGACAGTTCGAGTTCAAAGATCGGCCGTTCTTCCCGCACACGCCTATGCGCCCTTTCCCCGCGCGGAACCGGGCCAGCGGCTGCACCACGGATTCTTAGTGATCGGTTGGCTATTCAGCTCGGCCTGGACATTTTTTCAGCGTCTGCCCCGGTGGGTCCGGATTCTCGTCTATATCTGGGCGAGCATCGCGCTCCTCTCTCTGTGCAGCGGGCATCACGCCTCTCCGACACACTCGAGCGATGATGCGCGAAAGCTCAAGGCCATCGCCGAGCAATATCAGGCCAGCAAGAACCCCGCCGACGCCGCGAAGCTCGGCGCACAAATCGCACGCGAGTTTTCGGATGACTCCTCAGAAGAGCGCGCGGCCCCCAACACCATTCTTGCCGTACCCTTTGGCGCACCGCCCGGCGACGCAGCGGCAGGAAAGTTTGCTGACGCCGCGTTCGCCCAGACCTACGCGCGGCTCGCCTTGTCGCGCCATGGGCATATCGACCTTGCCGAGGACACCGCGGCGTCGAGCAATCCGGCGGCGGCGCTGCAAAGCGCGCGGGCGCATGGCGCCCTCTTCGTCGTCTATGGTGCCGTCAGCACCGCGCCGACCGGAGCGACGCTGTCCGTCTCCGTAGTCGAGGTCAAAAAAGGCTCGGTGTTATGGACCCAAACCTATCCGATAAACGCCGATCTCCCGACGGTCGCCAGCGAAGTGAACTCCAAGGTGCCGCAGGCGGACGCCGACGAGGAATGATCGCGCGCCCGGCCTATTCGCGCTGCGTGATGCTGTCGACTCGCACCTTGATGATGTCGACCGTGTGGGCGCCCTCAGCGGTGTCGAGGTACTGGCGATCCACCGCGATGGTGCGCGCGGCGTCGGGCGAGACGATGTAGCTCACCTCTTTCTGCTCCGAGCGAGCCGTGCCGTCCGATGCCTTCCAATCCACCCAATAACGCACCGAGCCGCTGCAACCATGCGGGGCGCAGCTTTTGCCTTCGAGGCCGAACACGATTCGGAATTCGTCCTTGTTCAAGCGCATCACCACCGGGTCGCCGGTGACCAGCACCGCCGCTTCAGGCGGAATGGCAAGAGCCGCGCGAGTGCCACTGGCTGCCATCGCAGTCATGAGTAACATGGAACTTAACTTCATCACGGAAACTCCTGTTTCGGGTCATCGCCTGAAGTGCGCACGATGCGCAAACGGAGCGGCGTCGAACTCCACGCACACACTATGAGGCGCATCGGCCGTTAGACAAGTGAGCATTTCTTACCGGCAGGTGATATCCGCTAACGTAGGTTTACCAAGTCATGTCGTTTGATTCATAGGATGCAGAGTTCATGTATCGCGAGCAGAGGAGCGGCGGAACATGGTCCAGGCAGCCGCGGCGAACACCAGGAGGTTGGCGACGATCACCGGTGAGGCGCCGATCAGCAGCCCGTAAGTGACCCACAAGACAGCGCCCGCCATCTGAGCGGCGCGCAACAGCGAGGGACGCGAAAAGAAATAGGAACCCACGAAGATCGCTGTCGCAGTCCAACCCAGCGCGCTGATCCAGGAGGAGCTCATTGGGCAACGGCTTCCGTGCGTTCCCATTCGCCGAACATCTCGCTGATGCGCACGCGATCCGTACGGTCTCGCTCCCAGCCGGCCAGCGTCAGGCCATAGGACTCGAACAAGTCCCGTATGTGACGCGGTTCCCAGTCGAGCACCTGGTCGAGGACCGGCACCAGGATGCTGAAGGCGTTATCGCTGATCACCGTGCTCTTAGCGATCCGCGCCAGCTGTCGATTCTCAGACACGGCAATTGTGAAACCGCCGTGATTGTTCACATGCAACATCACATGCACGTCGGAGCTTCCGTCGCCCACGTAAACCACTCGTTCGGGCGCCACTTGAAGTCGGTGCTCGAGCTCCTCGATGACCGCCACTTTGCCGTAGCCGGCGGGTACGCGCTGAATCGAACGAACCTCGCCGGAGTGTGGATCGAATTCCAGTTCGGTGCCATAGATATGGTCGGCGGGCAGAATTCCCTCGAGCGCCGAGATGACGATCTCGCGCGGCGCCGCCGAAATCACGAAGAACTCGAACTGACAGCCGGCCGCTCGCCGTGTGGTGAAATCGACCAGCGCGGGGATCGCGTGCTTCAGTCGAAGCCGCCGGCCGGTCTCTTGCAAGTGCTCGCGGCGCACGCTGCGAAACTCCGGATCATGGCGGATCAAATAGGCGAGCTCTCCTCCCTGCTGCACGAGATTGATTCGGGCGAGCCCGGCGACCCGTTCCTCGAATCCCTCGATGCCGAGCAGTTCGGCCAGCACCATGCCGGAGTCTTTGAAACTGAGCGTCTGGTCGAAATCCGAAGCCAGAAGATACCGTTTGAGCGGTGTGCGCATCGCGTCGCTTCCCTCTCCATGAGAATGCACATTGCATAATACGGAGCCGCGGCGACATGTCACGCGACAAAGACTTGCGCCCCGCATGAAATTCCTCATCCGAGGAATGCAGGAAAATGTGACTTGCTCGGCGGTGTTGTCGCCTGATTCGTGTGGCTACTCGAGGTAGCGATTTTGAAGATGGGTTCGGTCGGCGTCGGAAAGCCCGACCTCCTCGCGTAGATACGCCTCGACCGAGCCCCAGCGGGC
This sequence comes from uncultured Gammaproteobacteria bacterium, assembly GCA_963766915.1. Classification (GTDB taxonomy): domain Bacteria; phylum Pseudomonadota; class Gammaproteobacteria; order Steroidobacterales; family Steroidobacteraceae; genus Bog-1198. Next base: position 60,968 of record CAVYCL010000012.1, on the reverse strand, counting down.
ATCGATCTCCTCGAATGCGCCGCTGAGGAACGGTTGGCCGGCGCCGTCCATCAAAGGCTGTGGCTTGAGCGCGGACGGATCGCTCTGAAGCTTCGCATAGCGCTGCGCGACGGGATCGTTCGGGTGAGCAGCAAGATCGATCTTTGGCATCTCGAACTCAGGTCTACGATAAACCGTAGAGAGATTGTAATCCGCGTAGATCTCCTCGCGAGGCACACCCAACGCCGAGAGGATCATGGCGGTCGCGAAGCCGGTGCGGTCCTGGCCGGCAGAGCAGTTGTACACGAGAGGCGCATGGTCGCTCAGCAGAGAAGCAAAGATCACCTTCAGTTGCGGTGCGAACGCGTGCGGGAATCGGCGATAGACATCGACGCCGTTATGCATCTGGGTAAGACCGGGCGGACCCGCGAGGTCGGCCATCGAATAGCCGATCGCGGTATACGGCACGCCGTTGATGGTCGTGGGCGCAAGGGCGCGCTCCTCATTGGATCTCAAGTCCACCAGTTGCGCGAGACCGAGCGAGCGGACTTGGGCGAGATCCTCGGCAGTCAGCATCGGTTGGGCACCCGACCGGTAAATCAGGCCCCAGCGCAGATGTTTGCCGCCCGCGGCCGAATAGCCGCCGAGGTCGCGGAAGTTCGAACCCTGCTCAAGCGGTATTAGGCGCTCGGCAACGCGAACGAATTGGTGGTCGTGTTCATCCGAGAGTACAAAGTAAAGCCGCGTGTGGCCGGCGTTCTCGACGGTGTAGGCGCCCGCGTGCGAGCCGTGCGCGACTCGCTGCCCGTTCGCGGGCGAAACCTCCGGGCTCACCCCTTCGTAGACGTCGATCGGATCCGCGCTCGACCAGGTCACGCGGAGCGTGTCCGGCGTGACGCGTTCTACTCGAGCCATGGAGATCGCGGCTGTGGCGGCCGAATGCACCGACAGCCAGACGAACGCGGCAGCGAGGAGAGCGCGGACAGCCGGCATTAGGGACACCCTCCTCGTCTAACGCGTATTCCAGGTCTCAGCTCCGGCACGGTGCCAGCGGCGCCAATCATCGAGAGCCTTGTATTCCTGATCCTCACCGATGGCGCTCTTGAAACCATCGTACTCCCAGTCGAATAGCGACCAGTACTGTCCATGGTCCGAAAACAGTGTGAACTCCGCCCAAGTCCTCTCCCGGCCGACCGCGTGCAGTTTGCGCCCGAGCTTGTCCTGCAGCTCGACTTCGAGCTTGATCGGACGCGGGCCCTCGCGCTCGAGTACGCGTCGTACGCCGGAGACGACCGATGAGATCTGCCCGTCCCGCAGGATGTAGCCGCCCATGACTCTGGACTCTCGCGTGCCGTCGAGCTCGACGGCCATCGCATGCCAGCCGGTTTTCGCATCGGCGGTGGACCAGGTATAGCCGCCGGCCGGCACTTTATCCAGATGTCTGCGGCCATGCGATCCATCACGGATCGAAAAGCAGTCGACCTTGTAGGTCTCACCGTCGAGCTCGACGACGCCCTTGATGTGACCCGGCTGCTCGAAGTGGAGCCGGTAGGCGTTGTCGTAGCCGCCCTCGGAGTGCACTCCAATGAGGTTCGGCTCGCCGATCGCCTCGAATTCGAGATCGAGCTTGAAACCGTTGCGATCGTAGCCCAGGCGATAGCGCTTCAGCGGCTCCAAGGTCCGGATGGACATCGAGCACGGAGCCTCGAAGTCGTACTTGTCGTAGTCGACTCCATACTCGCCGCGCGGCAGCAGGCGCATCGCCTGCCAGTCGTAATAGCGCATGTCCCACTGGTAGTGCCCCGACTCGTCCCACATGGCGGGACCGCCCAAAAAGCAATTCATGTTGGGCCGGAAATGATTGTAGAAGATGCCGCAGATCCCCCGCTCGGGAATGCCCCAGGAGAACCAGGAGCTGTCGCTCCAATAGGGGTCGCTATCCTTCTTGAGATTCAGATGGTCCAAGACTTCTGCGGTAACGGGCAATTTCGCTCTCCCTACACTGATCGAATCAAATCGGTCCGAGAAACTCTACTCTCGTTTTAGCGAGTCTCGTCAATTGCCGCTCTGCTTCGGACGCCCCGGCATCTGCCGGCAATGCCTCAGAGCGTCAGTCCGCCATCGACGGTGACCACCTGTCCGGTCAGATAGGACGCGAGCGGCGAGGCGAGGAACAGCACGACGCCGGCGATTTCCTGCGGATGGCCCCAGCGTCCCATCGGTATGCGCTGCAGGGTCGCCGGGTAATAGGCCGCGTCTTGGCGACTCGACGTCGTCATGCGGGTGGTCACGTAGCCGGGGGCGACGGCATTGACGCGCACGCCATCTTTCGCCCATGCCGACGCGAGGCTCCTGGTCAATGTCACGAGGCCGCCCTTCGCGGCGCTATAACCGAGTCGATGAGGCGCGGCCACGAAACAGGCCGCCGACCCGACCGTCACGACCGACCCGCGTGAGGCGGCAAGCGGGACGCGGAACCGGGCGCAAAGATAGGCGACGGACATGAGGTTGACGTCTATCTCGCGCTGGAACTCGACGATATCGATCTCACCCCGCTGGCGGCGGGTCTGCGCCAATCCTTGGCTGTTCACGAGCACCGAAAGGCCCTCAAACGGCAGACTCAAGGCCGCGACGGCCGACGCATCGGCTGCGTCGAGGCACCGGTAATGCATGCCGTCGAAGACCGCGCCCTCTCCGGCATAGCGCTCCGCGGACGGCCGGGTTCCGGTGATGCACACATCGGCTCCGCGATCGCGAAAGGCGACCGCAACGGCATTGCCGATCCCGCTCGATCCGCCGACGATGAGGATCTTCGCGCCGCCGAACGCCAACTCATCGCTCATGGCCGAGACCTCCTGCGCGGTTAGACGCCTAATTCTCGCGCCAGGGCCGCAAACGCAGTGCCCGGCCCCTCCCGCAAACGGGCGATGATCCGGTCCGCCGTATCTTCCGGTGACATGACGGCGGTATCGAGAATCAGATCGAAGTGCCGGTGGGTGAAAATTTCCCGGTAAATGAAGTCGGACGCTTGCTTGCAGCCTTCATTGGTGATGCGCCCGTGCTCCGGCCCCAAGACGGCGACCACTTCGGGCAGCCGATCGTCGATGCGCTTCATCAGCACGTCTCGCGGCGGCTTCAGCGCGACGAACAGCAACGGCAGATCCTTCAGCGCCCGGACGCAGCTTCGCAGCAGCGGCGGACTTGAGGTCGGCACGTGATCCATCACCACGTTGTGGCCATTCTTCGCCGCGGCCGCCGCCATTTGGTGCATCGTGTCGATCAGCGGTAATCCCGACTCGCCGAGTCTCATCTCGGCCGGCCCGGCCGCGTTGGCGGGATCGAGAGGCGCCATGTGCAGGCATTCATGGGAGCGGGCCCCGCCATCGACGAATTTCCGGCTCAGCATGGTCCCCAAGTACAGGTCGACGCCGAAGTGCAGCCAGATGTCATCGGCTCTGGCAAGAAAGGTGCGGCAAGTTGTCGTTTTACCGCTGCCGGTGGTTCCCGCGACGACGACGATCTGCCCAGTCTTGCCTGCAACCATCGGCTCTCCCGAAGACCCTAAAACATGGCCGACAATTAGAGGGCTTTTCGCAACCCGCCGCTCTGCATCGCGCGCCCCCTCATCTGCCGTCGGAGCCTCGCCATGCCCGGGGCGTCAGTCCCGTCCAGCGCTTGAATGCGCGGCCGAAACAGGTCTGATCGGAATATCCGAGGGATAGGGCGATTTGGTCGAGCGTCCCCTCGCTCTGCCGCAGCGCCTGCTTCGCCAAGATCACGCGCTGCTCGTCGACGACGTTCGAGAAGCTGAGGCCCAGCTCCGTCAGGCGCTTTTGTAGGCTGCGGCTCGACAAGCCGAGCCGAGCCGCGCAATGGTCGACGGAGCAATTTCCAGACTGCAACGCGGTGCCGACATAGGCTTCGATCCGTGCCTTCAACGTGGGCGCGGTGGCCTGTCGCACGCGCGAGAAGTACCCGCCCAAGAGCTCGTATATCAGGCTATTGGACGAGGCCATCGGCCGCTCGAGATTTTCGCGGCTCAGCACGATTGCGTTCACCCGGGCGCGGACGATTCTGCAGCCGGCCGCCTTTTCGAGCGCCTGCGCGCCTCGCCGGCCCGGCTCGAACGCGACCTGCAGGTAGAGCGGAGAGAAGTAGGAACCTGCCAACATGCGCAGCGTTTTCAACATCAGCATGTAGCCATGCAACAGCGGTTGTTGAATGGCTTCGAGATCGCCATTCGCCACCCAGCGCACTTCGATGGTATCGCGGCTCTCCAGTATCTCCACCCTCCCCTCCGGCGAATGTAATACGGGGAGATAGTCGGCGAGGCATTGCAAGCCTTGTCTGAAGCTCGGTGCCGCGCGTGCGAGGACCCCCACCGGTCCGAAGACATCCGGACTCTGCAACTCCGCGAGCCGCAGCCCGAACATCGAATCATCGAGACGAGATCCGCAGTACTCCATCATGGTGGCGGCCGACATGCAGTCGACTTGATTGTCGGGATCCAGGAACGTCGAGGGATTTATGCCGTGCCGCTCGAGTATCGGACGTGGATCGACGCCCATGTTGCAGACAAGCGAATTGAACCCGCGGAGATAGCGTGTTTGGATGTGACCCGCCGAGGGCCGGGCATTCAGCGCGCGTTCGAGACCGAACACGAATTCGCCGCTCATATGTTCTCCCCGCTTGCTCGAGTGGCGTGAATTCTGCTCACTCGGCGTCAAAGACGTGCCAGCCCGATCGAATCTAGCGTGTCCACCCGATAAGTTCAAGGATCGACAGGGCGCTCGTGTACACGGAGAAAACCGCGCAAGTGATCCACTCCCAGAACGCAAAACTCAAGCAGACGGGAATGCGCCGTTCACGCCATTCCAGACCGACCCACGGCAGCTGCGGCAGCGCGCGCGAGACATAGGCCTGGGTGATGCTCACCAGCAGGAGGGGGAGCAGCGCCGCGCCGGCGATCACGCAGCCATAGATCCACGCCCGTCCGGAGAAGCTGCGCGCCCGCCGCTGCAAACCTCGAACGACCCGATGATAGGTCAGGTACACGGTTCCGATGCACACACCGATGAAGGCCGACAAGGCCAGGATGTCGTGGCTTCTCTGAATGTGAAGAAATCGCGCGGGCAACAACGCGCAGAACACCATGCAGCTATAGCCGAGTCCCAGCGCCCAGAAGCCGAGCGGCCAGCCGGCGGTGTGTGCGAGTCGGCGGCTCCGAAACACCGCCGACACCCAGCACAAGCCTCCCAGCCCGCAGAGAGCGACGCCGCCCCACGCAAAGCGATATCCGTCGGGATTGCGTTCAGGGTAGAGCAAGCTCGAGATCGTCATGTAGCGCCAGTCATAATCGGAAGGGTAAAGCGCTCCGGCGATCCACAGGCCGCACCAAAACGTCAACACGCCTAAGGGTGCCGCTGCCAACAAGGCTTGGCGCGAGAATGCCCGCATTCGAAGTCCCCCCGGTTGCGCTTAGCTTATTGCCCCGGTCGTCATCGAGTAAACTCCGCTTCGATCACCGGATAGAACAAACACTGGGAGGGGAACGATGTCGCGGGATTTCTCTACGACCCTACGGGCGCAGCGGTTTCTGCTTTGGCTGTCACTCGTCTCGGCGGGCATGTTCTTCTTCGGCTGGGGCTGGATGATGGGATTCTTCCCGCCACCGTCGCCTTCGCTATCGGCGGACCAGGTGGTGGCGCTTTACAGCGAACACATTATCCGCTTTCGCATCGGCGTGGTGCTTGCGCTGATATCGGGGGCCTACATGATGCCCTACTCGTTGGTGGTCTCGATGCAGATGGCGAGGCTGGAGAAAGGCGTCCCGATCTGGGCGATCCTGCAGTTGATGTGCGGCCTGATCAACGCCATGTACATCTGGGGTCCCGTCCTCGTCTGGGGCGTCGCCGCGTTTTCGATCGACCGTGCGCCGCAGTTGACACTGTTGATGCATGAACTCGGTTGGCTCTCCTTCATCACGCCTCTGACATGCTTTCCGTTGAACATGCTGGCGATCATCGTGGTGTGCTTCACTAAAGACGAGGATGACCGCCACTCGGCATTCCCGCGCTGGCTCGGGTATCTGTCGGCGTGGCAGGCGGTGCAATCGTTCGGGGGTCCGATCGCGCTGCTCTTCAAGTCCGGCATCTTTTCGTGGAGCGGACTGATTCCGTTCTGGCTGCCGCTCGGCCTGTTCGGCGTGTGGTTTGGCGCTCTGACGTTCACTCTCTTCCGCGCGCTACGTCACCAGCAACACGCTGTACATGCCATCCCAACCGTACCCTGACCGGGTACCCGGCGAAGCCGGCGTCTGGATTCTCATCTTCGGCGAGATGAGCTTCTTTTCAGCCCTGTTTGCGGCGTTTCTTTACTATCGCGGCCGGGATGTCGGCGGCTTCGCCGCATCGCAAGCGCAACTCAGCAAAACGGTCGGGCTTCTCAATACGCTGCTTTTGCTGACGAGCTCCCTGTTCGTCGCATTGGCCGTCCGGGCCACGGTGCGCCTGAGAACGATCGCGGCACCGCGCCTCTATATCGCAGGCCTGGCCTGTGCAGCCGGCTTCATCGTGCTCAAGGCCTTCGAGTATCACGCTTTGTTTGCGCGCGGCCTCACCGTCAGCAGCAACACCTATTTCGGCTTCTACTTCGGCCTGACCGCGCTTCATCTCGGCCATGTTTTTATCGGTTCGGGAGTGCTCATCGCCCTTGCACTCGCAACGCGTACACCATCGGCCGAACCCAAGCGCTTTGCGCTCATCGAAAGTGGGGGATGCTTCTGGCATCTGGTGGACGCCTTGTGGATTATCATCTTCGCGTTGCTCTACCTGGTGGAGTGAATCAATGCGTGGGCTTCTGCGCGACCGGCTGGTCATCGTATGGCTGATACTGATCGCGGCAACGCTACTGTCCGCAAGTATCGGCGGCGGCGATGGGGTGATTACGTCCGGGCGACGGGCCGCAGCGACCCAGGTCGTTCTCATCATCGCTTTCGGCAAAGTGGCGGCGGTGGTGTTCAACTACATGGACATCCGCCGTGCGCCGCGTGCACTGAAGATTTTGTGGGGCGCCTGGCTGGCAGTCGTCCTGACGGTCCTCACCGGGATTTACCGGGCCGGTGTCTAGTTTCTATGAACCGCCGCATTGCGCAGGAAGGCGCGCTCCTCCGCCGGATTTCGCGCGAGGATCGCCGCCCTTCTGTAGCAGTCGTACGCCTCGTCGCACTGATTAGCCCGGGCGTGAATCTCACCCCGCGCGGCCCAATAGAACGGGTAACGCGCAAGCGCGGGGTCTTCTGCCAAATCGACGGCATGGCTCAAGGCGCTCTGCGGATCGCCGGCGTAGGCTCGTGCGAGCGCTCGGTTGATCGCGATCACCGGGCTGGGATTGCGCTCATACAATAAATCGTACAGCCCCAAAATCGCCTTCCAGTCGGTTGCCGCCAGTGTCGGCGCCAAACAGTGCTGACAGGCAATTCCCGCTTCCAGATGCAGTGCGCTGAGTTCCGATCCGCGGGCTGAATGGTTTAGATGGGCAAGACCGCGTTCCATGAACCCTCGATCCCAAACGGCTCGATCCTGCTGCGCCAGCGGCAGATAGATGCCGTCCGAATCGACGCGTCCGGGCACGCGCGAAAAATGAAAGCACATCAGCGCCATCAATGCGTGCGCCTGCGGCGAGCCCCCGTCCATGTCTTCCGTCATGAACGCACACAACCGCATGGCTTCTTCGCACAACACGACGCGCGTCGGCATCGACGGGTGGCTGCCGTGATAGCCCTCATTGAAGAGGAGATAGAGTGCGCGCAATACCACGCCCAAGCGCGAATCGTCCTGATCGGCTAATTCGGCCGGAACCAGCGAACCCAATTGCCGCAGCACCACCCGGCCCCTTTGCAGCCGTTTATCGATGGTCTCCTCGGTGCAGAGAAAGGCTGCGGCGATCTCACTGGATGCGAATCCGCACAAGAACTTGAGAATGAGCGTGACCTGAGTTTCATCGGACAGTTGCGGCTGACAAAGGGTCAGCATCATGCGCAATTGGTTCTCGGCGGTATGGGCCTCCGCCAGCGACTCGTCCACCGTGGCCGCGAGAGACCACTCCGAGGCGAGTTGGTCACGATGCTCGTCGGCGAAACGCCGCTCGATCGCGCCGCGGCGAATGACGTCGAGCGCGCGATTGCGCGCCACTTTGCTCAACCAGGCGCGCGGATTGTCCGGCACCCGGAACTTCCATGCCTGCAGCGCTGTTTCCAGCGCCTCCTGCACCACATCCTCGGCCAGCTGCAGATTGTGCGGACCGAACAGGCGGGTCAGGCCCGCCACGAGCCTGCCCGACTCATGTCGGAACAGGCTCGCGACCAGCGCCGCGGGCATGCCGCTTTCGGCGGCCCCGCTCATCAGATTTGCGCCACGGGACGTACTTCGACCGATCCATCGTAGATGTAGATCGGGCAACCCAGCGCGAGTTTCGCCGCTTCGTCGAGCGACTCGGCCTCGATCGCGAGGTTGCCCGTGACCAGATCCTTCAGCTCGGCATACGGGCCGTCGGTCACCACCTTCGATTTCCCGCGGATGGTGCGCCCGCCCGATTGCACGGCAGCGCCGGCAGGCTCATGGCCCTGTTTGGCCAGCTCGCCCATCCATGCGCCCCAGAGCTTCAGATGGTCCTGCATTGCCCCCGCCGACAGCCCCTTTTCCAGAAAGGCTCCCCCTCGAAATACATAGACGAACTTCGCCATGACGACTCCTTGGAACTCACCCTATGAAACAACGCGAACGCCCCATGCGTCCGTCAGGGCTAAGACGTTTGAGGATGGCTACGGTAGGACACAGCGCCGGTGATGCGCTCAACTGGAGCGCGCTGCGGGCTCGAATTCGATCGGAAGCGTGCGCAGACCCCAAATGCCGAGATAGGGCCGCCAGGTGACCTCACCGGTGACGCGCGGTCTGCGAAGCCGCTGGGCAATCAGGTGCACGGCCTCCTCGAGTTGAGCGCGGGCTAGATGCATGCCGATGCAAAAGTGAGCCCCGCGGCCAAAGGCCATGTGCTGATGAACATTGGTCCGATCCGGGCGAAACTCCATGGGATCGGAGAAGACCGTGGGATCCCGCCCGGCCAGCCCCATCATAAAGAAGAGCAGCGTACCCTCCGGGAACAAGACATCTCCGTACTCGAAATCCTTTGTCACCGCTCGATAGACACTGGCGATACTGCTGTGGCGCAGCGCTTCTTGCACCACCTTGCCGCAAAAACTCAAGTCCCCGGCACACCGCTCCCAGTGATCCGGATGCCGCAGCATGAGATACATGATCAAGCCGAGCATGTTCTTCGAGGTGTCGTAGCCCGCGGTCACGAACATGATGAGATTTTGGCGGATCTCGGTATCGTCGATGTTACCTGCGGCCTTCGCGGCGATCATCGCATCGAGGAGACCCTCGTTGCCGATGCCGCGCCGCTCCCGCTCGAGCACCGCCGCGTCGGCGAAGCGCCAGAGTACGTCGAACCCCTTGAGCATCGCCGGCAGCACGTCGCGGTTGAAGCTGGTCGACGCGGCCTGCGTTTCGAGCGCATCGCGGATGCGAGGAATGATCTCAGCCGATACCCCGAGAATCCCGCAAAAGACGGTGATCGGAAAATACGAGGCAAATTCGGCGAAGTCGAATTTGCCCTGGGGCGCCCACTCGTCGAGAAGATCGGAAATCACCCGGCGCATCAGTTCGCGATAGCGATTGACATTGCGGGGCGTGAAAGCCGCTTGGGCGCTGCCGCGCAGGCGCGCGTGATCCGGCCCATGGCGCGCAATCATCATTTCCGACATGAATCGACCCCAGGGGGTCTCGACCGCGCCGTAAAACTCCGCAACGCCGCCGAAATATGGACGGAGCTTCTCGTCCATATAAAGAATGTCCTTCACGGCTTGATGTCCGTGGATCACGTAACCCCCCACGCTGCTCCTCGCAAGCCACGGATGCTCACGACGCGCGGCCTCGACATAAGGTGTGGGGTCAGCCGCGAACGCCGGCTGTTCGACCGGCAGCAACGGCAAATCCATCTCTTTGAGCGAGGCGCTAGGCCTTGCGCGCATACGTAGGCTCGTCGGGGCCCGGCATATGCGGGAATGGACCATAGTCCGGGCTGGGGATGAACGGTGCCGACAAGTCCGCCGGGCCCCGGTAGTGCACCGCCCAGTGGCGCCACTGGAAGCGCCAATGGCCGCCTTCCTCGACGTAGCGGTCGTAATAGACGCCGATGGTCGTGACCGCGGTACCGTCCGCGAATTTGGCGTGCTCCAGACAATGCACCCTGCCGACCGCGGTCCCCGCGCCGACCTCGAGAACGGGCGGACTGAAGCTCATCAACAGGCGTTCGTAGCCGCCCAACAAGCGCGCGATGGTGCCGGTGATCTCCGTGCGCCCGCGCATGTGCATGCCCGCAATTTTCCATTCGCCGTTCTCGGCGAAGCACCTGCCGAATGCATCGGCGTCCTTGCGCCAGACGGCATCGATATAGCGGGCGTAGAGCTGGCGGATTCCGCTATCGGCGACGTAGAGCTCGGTCATTCACAACTCCTTAAATGGGCTGCCAGATCGGCGCGCCCCGCTCGGCCCGGAGCGAGGGGATCACGCGCCCGTCGAGATCGGTGATGCCATATTCCTGAGCGAGCTCCGCGTTGATGAACGTGCCGCCGCTCCGCCGCAGGACCTCTGGGTCTTTTGCGAGCGCCGCAATGACTCGTCCGGGAAATTCAACGGATGATCCGGCCGCACTTTTCAGCTGCGCGGCCATGCCGGGCACGCTCTTGAGATTCTGCTGGGCCCGCTCGGTGTAGGTAAATCCCTGCCACAGCGAGATCGAGGCGACGTTGTGAGGCTTGAGCTCGACGGCCATGTCGCGAGCCATTCGGTCTCCGGCCGTCTTGCAGGTGCCAAAAATCACCCCGTACGTATACGTGACGCCGACATAGCCCGAGATGCCCACGATCAATCCGGATTTTCGCGGCACCATGATTTGCGCCGCATGCCATGCGGCCACGAAGTAGGACCGCAGGCCGACATCGATCATCTCCCAATTGGAGAGCGGCTTCTCCCAGAACGAACCGGGCTGGGTCAGCTCGGCGGGCAGGGAAATTGCGCTGTTCACCAGCACGTCCAGGCGTCCCTGCTCTCGCTTGACCTGCTCGAAGAGCGCAGCGACCTCCCGATCGTTTGCAAGATCCACTTGCACGGCGATCCCTTTGCCGCCGCGCCGATCGACTTCGGCCGCCGTTTCGCCCACCGTGCCCGGGAGCGGCGACGTATCCGGCGACACCGTTCGACCGGTCACATAAACCGTGGCGCCCTCTGAGGCGAGCGCCAACGCGATGCCCTTGCCCATCCCGCGGCTGGCACCGGTGACGACCACGACCTTGCCTGAGAGTGCCCGCATGACGTCTCCGATTAAATGCGATCGATCGAGGCGACGGCTGCGGATTCAGAGACGGGCGGTGTGCTCTCGATCTCCGTCTTCAGCTTCTCGGCAAAGGACTTTGCGAGTTTCGGCAGCAGGGGCCTACTCATCGCCTCCCACATGGGCGCCATCGGTCCGCTGCCGGCAACCGTTACTCGCAATGCGACTTCGGTCTCGTCGGCGCCCTTTGACAAGGCCGTGTACCACCCGGTCCCCTGAACCGGATCCCCTTCCAACGTGTAGGAGAAATTCACACGCGCCGGCTCATCCCACTCATCGACATGGACCAGGACTTTCACGGTCCTGACCAGGCCGCCGACGCCCACCTTGAGCGTCCAGCGCGAGTCATTCGCATCGATCACGGTGCATTCCCGGTATCCGGGCATCAACACCGCCCAGCGTTGCATGTCTTTGACGTACCGCCACACGGCGTCGATCCCGACATTGATCAGGAAGGATCGTTCTACTTCGATCACGCGGGCCGACTCACAATCCCAGCCGTTTGACTTCTTCTTGCAGCAAAGCGCTTGGGTCACCGGTGGCATGACGAGCGGCGAGCCAACCATGGGTCATACCGCGTGCATTCGATATGCCGCTTTGCATGACGGCGCCCGTCTCCATGCGCGCCACGGAGTTGCCCGCGGCGTACAGGCCGGCAATCGGCTTATCGTCCCAACCCATCACGCGGGAATGTTGATCGGTCAGCAACCCGGCCGAGGGGATGGCGGTGCCGCCCATCCGCTTGAGCTCAACCGCATAAAAAGGCGGCTTGATCAGCGAGCCTAAGTTAGGGTTCGGCTTGTGGAAGGGGTCGCCGCACATCCAAGTGCTCCAGGGATGGGTCCCGCGGCCGAATTCAGGGTCTTCGCCCTTGTCGGCGTGGCTGTTGAAGGAGGCGATCGTTGCCTCGAGCTGCTTGGCATCGACGCCGATCTTTTGTGCGAGCTCGCTGATCGTTCCGGCAATCGCTCCGAGCCCCTCGGGCCAATCCTGGCCGGGCGTGATCGGACCGAACGGATATTTCTCGCGCACCTGACTGTCGATGACGGCCCAACACGGGAAGTTCGGGTGGGTCTGATCGCCGCCGTCGATGATGTCGATCGTGTAATAAAAGGAGCGGTAAAAAGCCTCGTTGCCGAAGCGCTTGCCCTTGCGGTTGACGACGATGGTATGAGGCTGGCCGATCACCGGCAGCGCACTGCGCCACAGCGGCTTACCTTCCTCATCCTCCTCGCCGGGCACATTGAAGCCGAGCGAGGTGATGTCGGGTACCCGCGCGGTGCGCGCGCCGAACGGCGCCGCGAGCCGGAAGTTCGAGCCATCGATGGTCGAGAACACCATCGACCCGAGCTCGAGCTGTTGGCTCAGCGTCTTGTTGTAGTCCTGGTTGCGCTCATAGCTGCTGGCTGCGATGACGACCGCGCGGCTGGCCTTCACGAAAAGGTCCTTGCCGTCCTTTCGCACGCGCACGCCGACGATACGTTCACCATCGCCGATCAGCTCTTCCACCCTTGCGCCGGTCATCAGGGGAATACGGCGGTCCAGCGCACCCTTGACAAAGTAAGCCGCCAAGCCCGGACCGAGACAGCGTTCGTCCTTGCTCAGGCGGTCGCCCATCAGCGCAAAGTCCCACTTCATGAGGTTCGCAACGCCGCCTCGCGCGAACATGTCGTGATGGGTGAGCCCGTAGGGCATCTGCGGCGACAGGCGCGTCTTTGGCTGCCACTCGCCGAGCGTCGCGCCGGGGAACGGCACAACCTCGAGCATGCGGCCCTCGGCGACACTGTCGTGAGTCGCGCGATAATAGTAATCGGGACAATTACGGATCACTTCCATCTTGAGGCCGATCCGGTCTTCGAAATAGCGAAGCGCATGACGCGCATGGACGACCGTGTTCAAAATGGCGAGGTCGCTCCCGTAGCCCATGGAGAGGCGCTTCAGGTAGCGAAAGCCGCTCTCCACCGAATCCTCGAGTCCGAGCGCGGCGCCCAAGTGATTGCCGGCGACCCACACTTCTCCCATCGAGAGCGCCGTGACTCCGCCCACCTGCTCGGATCGCTCCAGCACCACGGTGTTCGCCCCATGATCCTGGGCCGTGATCGCAGCGGACAAGCCGCCTATGCCTGAGCCGATCGCGACCAGTCCCGTCTCGAGGTCCCATTTCGCGGGAAGGTTTCGCAGCATGGTGATGTTCCTTACTCAGCGCTCTTGCGCTGCGCTTCCACGGCGGTCAGCAGAGGACCGATCTTCTGGTCGGCGAGAATCGTGCAGAAGTACTCGTGCAAGACCTTGATCTTGCCCGCTTGCAGCGCGAACACAAAGCAATATTCATTGCAGTAGCGCTCACCGTTGGCGAGGGTCGCATCGCCTTCGAACTCAACCGCCACGCGATCGCCCTCGGCAATGACCGACTTGATGCGGGGACGCAGGCCCGTCGGTATGAGCTCTTTGAACGCTGCGGCATTTGCAACCATGTCGTCGTAGGAACGGGTGCTCGAGAGTTTGCCGAAGCCCTTGGCCACGGCGCACGCACCGGGCGCCAGGCAGGCCTTGGTGGCCTCCCCGTCGCCGCGACTGAATGCCTCGATGAATTCGAGGACGACCTTCTTATTGTGTTCGCTCATCGTTCGAACGTCTCTGGCGGACAACATGCCGCTCGCCCCGATTCAGCATGCGCCCGCCGAAACTCGTACGTCAACATCGTTTGACCGCGAATCACACCGGGCGTCTCGAGGTACGGGGAAGGAATCTCGACTCTCCTGGAAGCAGGGGACGTAACGGGATAAAGTGAATTCGACAAATCCAGGCACCTATCGACTTGTGCGGCCGTAGATAAGAGCGAGTACTGCAATGAGCAAGGAACTTTCGGGAAAAGTGGCCATCATCACGGGCGGCGCCGCCGGAATCGGACGGGGCACCGCGGAGCTGTTCGTGGAAGAAGGAGCGAACGTCGTCATCGCCGATGTCGACGAAGAGCGCGGCCGATCGCTGAGCGCAACGCTGGGGCATGCGGCGCGCTTCAAGTACGCGGATGTTTCGAAGCGCGAGGATGTCCAGGCACTCGTGAACTTTGCCATCGCCGAATTCGGCGGTCTGCATATTATGTTGAACAATGCCGGCGTGACCGATTCGGCCTACGGCGCTTTGCTGGACGATGAGTTCCTTCACTTCGATCGGGTCATGCGCGTCAACGTGCTCGGTGTGATGCTCGGCACTCAGCTGGCCGCGCGGCACATGGCGGCGCACGGCGGCGGCTCGATCATCAACGTGGCCTCTATTGCCGGCGTTCAGGCCGGGCACGGAGTCTCCTGTTACCGGGCATCCAAAGCAGGTGTCATCCATTTTTCGAAGTCGGCGGCCATCGAGCTCGGGGTGGATTTGATCAGGGTGAACTGCCTCTGCCCCGGGAATATTCCAACGGATATGGGGACATTTGTCGCTCCCCCACCGGGAAAGACGCAGAGTGACGGCGATCGAATACAAAAAGCGGTGCGGGCGGTCAGAATGACGCACCAACCGTTGCAGCGACAGGGTCAGCCGAACGACATCGCGCAAGCCGCTGTATTTTTGGGCGGCGATCGGTCGCTACAGATTACCGGTCAAGTGTTGTCGGTCGACGGCGGATCGGCGACCGGCGCGGTCCGCAGTCAAATCGCTGAAATCATGGACGCACGCGCCTCGGCGCTCAGGGACTAGCGGAGCCATGGCTCGAGTCGCGAGAATGCATGCGTTCGGCGGCCCGGAAGTCTTGTCGTTGGACGAGATCACCGTGCGCGACCCCGGACCGGGCGAAGTGCAGATCGCGGTCGGCGCCATCGGTCTCAATCGTGCCGAGACCATGATCCTCTGCGGCGCATTCAGCAAGAGGCCTTTGCCCTCCCCTATCGGCTACGAATGCGCCGGCGTCATCCGATCCATCGGCGCCGACGTAAAGAGCTTCAGGGTCGGAGATCACGTGGCGATACTGCCGGGCTTGCCCATGGAGTACGGCGCGTGCGCCGAGACGGTCCTCTGTCCCGCCGATCTATTGGTGAAAACGCCCGACGGCCAGTCGGATGTGGAGGCGGCGGCCACCTGGATGCAGTTCGTGACTGCTTACGCAGTGCGTGCGTATCGCCGGATCGAACCCGGCGACGCCGTGATCATTACCGCCGCATCATCCTCCGTCGGCTTGGCGGCGATCCAATTGGTGAATGCGGACGGCGGAGTGCCGATCGCGGTGACGCGCGGCCGGCGCAAGGTCGAGGCATTGAAGCGTCATGGGGCGCCGCACGTGATCGTCAGCGACGAGCAGGATGTGGCCCAGGCGGTGCGCGAGATCACCGCCGGCCGCGGTGCAGCGCTCGCCTTCGACGCGGTCGCGGGGCCTTCATTTCCCTCGATCTTAGGTGCCTTGGCCGCCGGCGGCGTCGCCATCCTCTACGGCGCCCTGGGTGGCGAGCCGACCCAATTCTCTGCGCCCTACGTCGAGTTCCTCGAGCTCACGATCCGCGGTTACAGTGCGCATCATCTCGTGGCCCACCCGAACTTGCGGCGCGAGGCGATCGCGCATATCCGCGAAGGGCTGGCGGATGGACGACTCCGGCCGGTCATCGACCGGACATTCGCCTTGTCGGAGATCGTCGAAGCGTACAGGCACCTACTCGGAAACGAGCAGATCGGGAAAATCGTGGTCACCGTATAAGCGGGCAACACAGGCCCACGGCGGGGAGCGAACAAAATGACGAAAGACCTTGAAGGCAAGACTGCCCTGGTGACGGGAGGTGTGCGCGGCCTGGGTCGCGGCATCGCAGAACGCCTGGCTCGAGCCGGCGCCATCGTGGCGCTCAACTATGCGAGCAACGATGCCGCTGCGCAGGAGACTCTCGCGACGATCGAGCGCCATGGCGGTACGGCGTTCACGGCGAAGGCTAAAATCGGCGCGCCCGGCGCCAACGAGCATTTGCTCGCGGCGTTGGATGAGGAATTCACGCGTCGCACCGGGGGCAAAAGGCTCGACATCCTCATCAACAATATCGGCGGCGGCACCTACGGATCAGTGGCCACGACTGCCCCCGAGCTCTACGACCAGGTGTTCGAAAACAATGTGCGGGCACCGTTTTTTCTGACACAGGCTCTGCTCTCCCGGCTGACCGACGGCGGACGGGTCATCAATATTTCCTCGGCCGCGCCGCGCCTGGCCGGCGTCGATTTCGTTGCCTACAGCATGGCCAAGGCGGCACTTGATACGTTCACGAAAGTACTCGCCAAGGAGGTCGGTCACCGCAAAATCACGGTGAACGCGATTGCACCCGGCTTCAACGCCACGGAAACCAACGCGGGGTTGACCTCTGATGCGGTCGCGCGCAAACGGATCGAGGACATGACCCTGTTCGGGCGGTTCGGAGAACCGGGCGACATTGCGGACATCGTCCATGCGCTGGCGTCGCCGGCGGGGCGTTGGGTGACCGGTCAGATCATCGAGGCCAGCGGCGGCTTCGCGCTCGCGTGAGCGACAGCCGGGCGTGCACAAGGGAGCGAATCGAATGACCAGCGAATCTGTTGCCGAGATCATCAATACGGTCAATCTCTATACGGTCGCCGTCGACTCGCAGACCTGGGACCTATTCGACCGGACCTTCACGATCGACATCCGGGCGGACTTCGGTGGCCCGGCTCAATGGCACGATCGTGACTCTTTCAAGCGCGATTTCGTCACGGTCCATGCGCCCTTTAGGGCTACTCAGCACGCGACGAGCAATCATCGGGTGCTGCTCGATGGCGAGTACGGCTATTGCCTGAGCTATGTTCGGGCGATGTTCATCCGCGATGTCCCCGAGGGCGGCGATTTCTTCGAAGCGGCCGGCTGGTACGATGACGTGCTCGAGAGAAAATCCGCCGGTTGGCTCATCAAACAGCGGACGACCCGGACCTTTTGGTCGAACGGCAATCCACGGGTCATGCAGACTGTCCCGGGAATCACGGTCGATTTACAGCACTGTACCCTGAAAGACGAAGCCGCCGCCGGCCGCGTGACTTTCCTAAATGCTCTGGCTCGCCAAGGTCTCAGGACGAACCCATGATTCGACCGCCCTTCTTGGATCAAAAGTTCATGCAGCTATGCTGGGTCGTTCCGGATCTTCGGGTTGCCATCGACGGTTGGGTGCGGACGTGTGGCGTTGGACCCTTCTTTTGGTTCGACAGCGTGACCTTCGATGGGGGCGTCTATCGCGGCGAGCCGGCGCCGTTCCCCGAGATCAAGGCCGCCATCGCCTACGCCGGCGAGGTGCAAATCGAGCTCGTGGCTCAAGACAACGACCGTCCCTCCTTCTGGCGCGACACCGTGCCGAAGGGCGTGTGGGGCTTTCACGATGCGGCGCTCTGGTGCAAGGACTACGACGCGGAAAAGGCCGCCTACACGAAAGGCGGCGCCGAGGTCGCCTTCGAAGGTCATAGGAATGGCTTTCGAGCCTGCTGGATCGACACCCGTTCCAGCATCGGGTTCATGATTCAGCTGATCGAGGCCAACCCTGCGGCGGAGGCCATATTCGCCAAGATGCACGCGGCAGCCAAGGATTGGGACGGCAAAGATGCGATTCGTCGATTAAGCTGACCGCGGAGGACGGCGTGCAAAGACGGCTGGGGCTTCACCATCTCACCCTCAAGGAACTCGATCCTTTCGATTTCGTCGAGGTCGCGGGGGCGAGCGGCTACGACCAAGTCAGCCTCTTCACGCATATACCGCACGTGCCGCACGCCGGTCGCGAGAACATGTTCGCCTTCCCGACTGTAACGGCCGAGATGAAGCGGGAAATGTTGCAGCGCCTCGACGCGAGCGGTCTCGGTGTCGTCGGCGCCGAATTCTTCCTCATGACGTCGGACGCCGACCTCTCGAGCTATGTCGCGGGACTCGCGCTCGGCCGCGAGCTCGGCGCGGTGCATGCGGTGACCCACATCTTCGATCGCGACCGGGTGCGGGCCGTCGAGACGCTGGGGATCTTCTCCGATCTGGCCGCGGCGCAGGGGCTCAAGGTCTGTATTGAGTTCTGCCAGCTCACGCCAGGCTGCCCATCAATCCACGATGCCGCGTGGTTCGTCGAACAAGTCGGTCGAGCCCATGTCGGCATCAACATCTGTCCCCTGCATCTCATCCGCAGCGGGGGAACCGCGGCCGACATGGCGTCCTTGGACGCCCGCTATTTCGCGAACGGACAAATCAACGACGGTATCGGCTTACACAAATCGTCCGACTATTTCGCCGAAGTGCACGATCGCGAGCTGCCGGGCCGAGGGGATTTCCCGTTACCGGAAATTTTAGGCGCACTGCCCGATGTCACGCCGATCGAGGTCAAAATCCCGAGCGATCGACGCAAGGCCGGGGGGCCCTCCGCCCTTGAATTCGCCCGTGACGCCGCCACACGTTCGCGGGCCCTGATCGATGCGTTGCAACCCGGCCGTTAGAAACGTTCCGCCTCCCTCGACATCTCATGAGGTAAACCAATGCTCAAACAGATCTGCTTTTTCAAAAAGCGACCGGACATGACCATGGAGCAATTCATGGACTACTACGAGAATCAGCACACGCAACTGTCCAAGAAAATCGGCAAGCCGGGCATCCCCAATGCCCTGCGGTACGTGCGGCGCTACCTCACCCCGGTCAAGAATCCGGTCACCGGAGAGATCCATGATCCGGGCTACGATTGCATCATGGAAATCTGGTGGAAGAGCCGAGAGGACTTCGAAAATTCGCAGCGGCTGATCAGTGATCCCAAGCGACTGCCTTATACCATCGAAGACGAAAAGAAGCTGTTCGCCACGCACGCCAATCCGATTTGCCTGGTCGAGGAACATGATTCGCCGGTGGGTCCGGAAGGAATCCTCTACGACTGGGTGCCGGCGCCCAAGACCCGTCCATGAGCGGTCTGCATGAGCTTCCGGAAAGAGTCTTTCGGCTGATCGAGTCGGGCGTGGTCGCCGAATTCTCGACGGTCTCTCAAGCCGGTGTCCCGATCGATACGCCGACCTACTACTTCCCGAGCGATGACATGGAGACTCTCGACCTTGCGACGGGTCTGCCCAACCCGGCGAAGGCCGAGCGTGCGCGGCGCAATCCGAAAGTGGGCCTGCTCATCGAAGGGACCCCGGACGAGCCCATTGCGGTGGTGCGTGCGCACGCCGCCGTACGCGACAGCGATATCCAGTCGAATGCCCTTCGCTACCTCGCCGAGACGGGCTATCGAGGGATCAGCCATGGAATAACGTGGGAAAAGGCACGAACGGCCGTCACGTATTGGTCTCGGATCATCGTCGAGAACAAGCCGGAGAGGATCTATTGGTGGGACAATCTGGCGGCGCTCGAGGGACCGCCGAAGGTCTGGAATGCGGCGCCCGGAACCGCCTATCCGGCGTCCGACCCGCCGCCGTCGGGCAAGATGCAGCCGTCCGCTTGGCCCGTGCGCCCTTGGCAGGATGTCGCCCACGATGCGGTGGAAAGCGGCGCGGCATCGCATCTCTCCGTGCTCGATCCGGACGGCTACCCCCTGCCGATGCGGGTGCGCTCTTTCAGCCTGGAGAGCGAAGGTTTCCGGCTGACCCTGCCAGCGGGCGTTCCCTGGACGCTCGAAGGCAAAGCGTCGCTCACCTTCGCAGGCTTTCGCACCTTTGTCGGCCACGCCGTGCCGGTACATGAGGCGATCCTTCTGCGGGTCGAGCGGTCGCTACCCCAGCATCCTTCGACGCTCGACACCAAGCAGGTGCTGCAGCCGAGCGCCGATACGCTGGCGAAAGCTCGGGCGCGGCTGGAATATGAGGCCCAACGGCGCGGTCAATCGCTGCCGGTCATTCCGCTCGAGCCGCCGCCGCGCACCCGCATCGCGATGATCCGTCAGGCCCGCATCGAGAGCGCGGCGCCGATCACCGGAATCTCGAAGGAACACGGCAATCGAACGACCTGAGGTTGCACCCTCCGCCGTGATCGATGGGCCGCGTCGCACCCTCATCACGGCTTCGATCATGCTCGCTTCGCTCATGCAGTCGCTCGACAACACGATCGCCAACGTAGCGCTGCCGCACATTCAAGGCGCAGTTTCCGCGACCCAGGACCAGATATCGTGGGTGCTTACTTCGTACATCATCGCCGTCGCCATCATGACACCCTTGAGCGGTTGGCTCGCGGGCAAGATCGGACGCAAGCGCGTGTTCCTGTTCTCGGTCGCCGGCTTCACCGTGGCCTCCATGCTCTGCGGGCTGGCGCAATCACTCTCGCAAATCGTATTGGCGCGGCTGCTGCAGGGCATCTGCGGAGCGGCACTCGTCCCCCTGTCGCAGGCAACGCTCCTCGACATCAATCCTCCGTCACGGCACGCGCGTGCGATGGCCGTTTGGGTCATGGGCGTCACCGTGGGTCCGATACTCGGTCCGGCACTCGGCGGATGGTTGACGGAGAGTCACAACTGGCGTTGGGTGTTCTACATCAACGTCCCGTTCGGCGTGCTCGCATTCTTGGGCGTTCTGAGCTCCATGCCGGAGAACCCGACTCACCAATCGCGTTTCGACTTCTTTGGTTTCACTACCTTGAGCGTCGCGGTCGGCTCGACCCAGCTGATGCTCGACCGGGGGCAAATCAAGGATTGGTTTACATCGACCGAGATTTGCATCGAGGCTGCGGTCGCCGGACTCGCGTTGTACCTATTTATCGTGCACATGTTGACCGGCAGGCGGCAGCGCTTCGTGAGTCCGGCACTCTTTACCGACTGGAATTTCATCGCAGGCAACCTCTTCATTTTTGTCACGGGCGCAGCGCTTTTCTCCTCGCTCGCGCTGCAGCCTCCGTTGCTGCAAAGCCTGCTGAATTATCCCGTGATCACCGCCGGCCTCGTGACGGCTCCCCGAGGCATCGGCGGGCTGATCGCGATTCTTGCCCTCGGGCGCATCGGGGACAAGGTCGACGGACGCCTGGTCATTGCCGCGGGCTTTGCAATCACCGCCTCGGCGCTCTGGCAAATGACCCACTTCGATCTGCAGATGGGCACCTCGTCCGTGGTCTGGTCCGGTTTCCTGCAAGGCGTCGGATCCGGCATGGTCTTCGCGCCCTTGTCGGCGGCGACCTTCGCGACGCTACGTCCGGCACTGCGCAATGAAGGCACCGCAATATTCGCCCTGTTGCGCAATCTCGGCAGCAGCATCGGCATCTCGGCGGTGGAGACTCTGCTCACGCGCAATACTCAAATCATGCACGCAACGCTCGCGGAGCACGTCAATCATTTCAGTACCGCGCTGCGCACGCAACTTGCGGGAGCCGCTCCGAGCGCGCGCGTATTGGCCCAATTGAATGCGACGGTCACCCAGCAGGCGGCAATGGTTGCCTACAACGACGACTTCAAGCTGCTGATGGTGCTCTCCATTGCGGTGATTCCGCTGGTGTTTCTACTCCGCAAAGCCGAGCGTCGGCCGGCGCCCGCGGAACAGGTCGCCCTCGAGTGATCGACTACCTGCCCGCTGCGCGCAAAGCCTCAGAGACTCGCTTCATATAGTCGACGTGCTGCTCCGCCGTGGTGAAGCCGAGCCCCATCGTCGACACCGAGGCGTGAGTACCGCCGACATCGCGCCAGCGGGAGACCGTTCCGACGACATCCGCGGGGTTCTTCGCCCGCAACATGTTGCAATGTAGTCCGAACTCCTTGATCGGCCGGGCTGCCTCCTTCAGATACTCGCGCAATTTCAGCACCTGTTCGAAAGCGTCGGCGGCGCCGTCTGCGAAGATAAAGCCGTCCGCCAAGGCGGCGGCACGGCGAAGCGCGATGTCGGCAAAGCCGCTCAGCCAAATCGGAATCGAGCGGCGCGGCCGCGGGTTCAAGGCGGCACGATCGACGCGGTCGAACGTGCCGACGAAGTTCACGAGCGGCTCCGTCCAAAGACGGCGCAACAAATCGACTTGCTCCGCCACGCGCTTGCCTCGAACGTGGAAATCCTGACCGAGAGCGTCGTACTCGACATAGTTCCAGCCGAGGCCGATGCCAAGCCGGAACCGCTCCCCCGACAACAGATCGAGATCTGCCGCCTGTCGCGCAACCAGCACCGTTTGGCGCTGGGGCAGGATCAGAATACCGGTGACCAACTCGATGCGTTTAGTGATTGCCGCAAGATACGCAAACATCACGAAGGGGTCATGGAAGGGATGCTTATCGGTGTAGGGGCCCGAAAGCTTCGGTTCGCGATCGTGGGTGGCGCCGAGCACGTGGTCGTAGGTGAGCAGATGATCATAGCCGAGCTCCTCCGTGGCGAGCCCGATGCGATGTACGGCCGCGGGGTCGCCGTAGAGCTCCGTCTGCGGATAGATGACGCCGATTTTCATTCGATTTGCCTCTCGGTAACGGGCGCCTTCGTGCGCGCGGCGATCGATCTCAACGATCGGCGACTGCCGGACCCAGTTTACCGGCCGGAAGCGCCGCTGTGTGAAGCGGTGCTTCCATCTGATGCACGACGGGCAAAACCTCCCGGGCGAACAATTTCGTGCTCTGCAGCGCCTCGGCGTGCGGCATGGTGCCGAACTGCGAAACGATCGTGATCTCCGAGAACGAGCAAGCCTTTTGGGCCGCCGTGATCCGTTTGATGACCTCCTCCGGCGTTCCGATCATCAGATTCGAGGCATGATAGCCGGGTGTCTTGGATTTTCCGGCGGGCTCCTGACTCGATGCCGCGGCGAGCACTGCCGTGGCGGATGCCTCCCGAGCCGCGTAGGCCTCGTAGCCTTTGACTCCGACGAAATTCGAGGAATCCGCAAACCCGTAGTGCAACGCGACATCCCGGTTCGCCGTGAGAATGTACTCCTCGGCCTTCTTGGCCTCATCCATCGTGGGGGTGCAGTACATGAAGAGGACGTTCTTCGGCTGACAGGGCGGCAGTCCGATACTCTGGCGAATGGTGTTCACGAATTGCACTTCTTTGCCGGCCTCCTCGATCGGTTTGTTGCCGACGAACAGCGGCACCATTCCACGGCGTGTGAGTATCTCGAGGGAATCGCGCGTCGCGGAGGATCCGTGGATGCGTGAGAATAGGTCGCGACTCTTGGGCGCGGGTCGAAGCGATGTCTCGGGGATCTTGAATATCTTGCCTTCGTAGGAAAAGCGCTCTTGGGAGAATGCGAGGCGCAAGATGTCGAGGGTTTCGTCGAAGCGCTGCCGACTCTCCTCGCGCGGCACTCCAACGGCATCGAATTCCGATTTCGCGACACCGCGCCCTAAGCCGATCGTGGTGTAACGCCCGTTCGAGAGAATGTCGAGATATGCGATCTGGTGCGCAAGACGCACGGGATGCCACCAGGGCGCGACGGCGACCATCGTTCCCAGAGTGACGCGCTGGGTGCGGCCTGCGAAATACGACAGCACCTGAAGGGGATTGGGCGTCATCCCGTACGGCGTGCCTTGATGCTCGGGCGCCCAGATGCCGTCAAAACCCAGCGGCTCGGCCAAGTCACCGATCGCCAGTCCCGCCTCGACGCACTCGTAATCGGGCGTGGCGGGCGGGTGGTCGAGGTTCCTGCTCTGGAAGCGATCCCAATCCTCGGAGTTGTGCGCGAAGACCCCTAGATTCACTCTCATCGACACTCCCCGGCTCTGAGGTCCGCGGTCATCGCGAACGGCATTCGTCAGAGCGTTTCACGAGCACAAAGAGGGCCAATAAAGCATAGGATCAATATAGCAGTCTCGATAGCTCGTGCGCGCTTTTAGATCTTTCACGCACGCCGGAGGCGCAAGCCCAAGTCCATCGACACCGTGAAGCGCCCTCCCTACAATGACCCGCAAGAATGGGAGGGCTGAGATATGTCGCCGAGCAACCCGGTCAGCGGGACGTCCGCTTGTCCTCACAAGCACGAGGCCAGCCCCGCTCTCGCGAATTTGAACTTCACCGACCTCGCGGTCCAGGCTCAGCCGAATAGTTTCTATCAGGCTTTGCGCGAAGGCGACCCGATTCACTATGACGAAGCCCTCGGCATGTATCTCGTGTCACGCTACAAAGAGATCGACATCGTACTTCGCGACCCGATCACCTTCTCGCAAGAGCGCGGCTACTACAAGCAATGGGCCTACGGCTACCTCGATGAGCTCAAGGGAATTCTCGAACGCGAGGGCGGCGGTTTCATCCCCGACGTCGTCAACATCGATCCGCCGCGCCACCGGCGCGCGCGCCGGCTGACGGAGCAGGCTTTCTCGAGGCGGCGGATCAAACTGCTCGAGCCCGAGTTCGAGGCGCTGGTCGGGGAGATGATCGACAAGCTGGCGGACAAGGGCGAGGCGGACGGTCTGTTTGAAATCGCATTGCCGATGTCGATCAGCTTCATCATCAAGAAGCTCAAGGTCGCCGACCTCGACGCCGAAACCATCAGGCGCTGGGCCAATGCCTATAACGCACAGTACAGCCTGATGCAGACGCGGGAGCAATTTCTGGAGAACGCAGGCAAAATCTGCGAGCTGCAAAATTATGTCATCGCCCTCGTGCGCAAGCGCCAAGCTCGGCGCGATGAGGACATGCTCTCCGATGTCATCGACGCCCGCATCGACGATGCGGACCCGGCGCTCAGTTTTCACGAGCTCGTGGCAACGGGACGCGCGATGTTGATCGGCGCGCACGATTCCATTTCCACAGCGTTGACGAACATGCTGTTCAAGGTGGCAACCGACCCTGCGATCGCGGCTCGATTCTACGAGGCCGCGGACGATGATGCGCGCATGGGTCGGTTTGTCGAGGAGATTCTGCGGCTCGAACCGCCGGTTCGAGCACTTTCCCGTATGACCACGAAGGCGGTCGAGCTCGGCGGCACGCTGTTGCCCGAGGGAGCACACCTCCTGGTCCTGTATGCCTCCGCCAATGACGATGAAGCGGTCTTCAGCTGTCCCCGCACCTTCGACATGGACCGCCCCAATCTCGCAAGGCAATTGTCATTCGGCGCGGGTGCTCACCTGTGCCTCGGCATAACGCTCGCACGCATGGAGCTGCGCATCGCCGGCATGCAGATCGCGAAACGCCTCAAGGACATCCGACTCGCGATACCGGCCGAGGACATTCGCTACGTGCCCACCGTTGCCACTCTGACGATGCAGCGGCTCCCCTTAAAGTTCTCGCGACGGTAGTGATCTCGAATTTTAGGGCGGTTGCCGGGGGTTATTGCTTTCTGGAGGCGCCGCGCGCGCAAGGCAACGCCGTATGGTTCAGCGATCCGGTGCTCGGCGGCTTGAGTCGCTTGTGGCCCGACGGGCGCATCGAGGCATTCCTCCCTGACAGGAAGCGCATCGGTGGCGCCGCCATCAACGCGGATGGAGCCGTCATCTTCAGCGGCGCGGGCGGGATCGGATGGCTGAACGCCGCGACGGGCGGCTCCGGCATGCTGCTCGACAACATCGACGGCGAGCCTATCCCGGCCGTCAACGACATCTTTCCCGACGGCAAAGGCGGCCTCTATTTCGGGACCTCGCACCTCGCGGCGCAGGCACCGGGAGAACCCGCCCAAACGACTGAGCTGTATCGTCTCGACGCGGAAGGACGTGTCACGCTTCTGAAGGACGGATTGCACGTCGCAAACGGCATCGGACTGAGTCCCGACGGGCGGCGGCTCTACCTTAACGAGAGCTGGCTCGGCACCTTCGCCTACGATGTGTCGAGCGAGGGAGCGCTCAGCAATCGCGCCCCGCTCTCGGCGCAAGAAGACTGCGACGGCCTGGCCGTCGATTGCGAAGGCGGCATATGGATCGCATGCTTCTCGTCGGGCTCGATCATCCGCGTGCTGCCGGACGGCAGGCTCGATCGTCGCGAGGCCTTGCCGGTGAAGAACGTGACGAGCCTGTGCTTCGGCGGCGCTGACGGGCGCGACATCTATGTGACCACCGGCGGCGATGAGGGGCTCGACTCCCTCATGAGCGGGCGCCTTCCGCCGCGGTCCGCGAGTCTGTACCGTGCGCGGGCCGACGTGGCCGGTCTCACCGTACCGCCCACCCATTTCCGTTGTTCCTGACGGTCACGCCGTCCGGCGCGCCCAGACAATCCACAGCGGGTCCGCGTCGGCCGGCGAACGATCCAACACGCCGGCCGCCTCATAGCCGCCGGCGTTGCTGAAATACGTTTGCACGATCCCGAGGCGCTGCCTCGCCGGCAGGATGTGCCAGGCTCGTACGGCCTTGGTAGGGAAGCACCGATGCGATAGCGCGACCAGGTGCAAGCCGCCCGGCCGCAGGACTCGCGCGCAGGATCGAAATACCTCCACGGGGTGCGTCAAATACTGAATGGATACGGCATTCACGACGGCGTCGAAGCTCGCCGTTTCGTAGGGAAGCTCAGGGTGTTGATTGAGATCCTGAACCACATAGTCCGTGAGCCGCGGATTCTTGGCGAGCTCCAGGGCATTCATGCCGAGTCCCGCGACCCGCGCGTACTCTTTGTCTTCGGGCAGATGGGAGACCCAAGAGGACATGAGGTCGAGAATTGCGCCCCGCTGCGGGAGGAGCTCGCGGTAGACCTGCGTCAGCGCGCCGATCGTTTCCGCATCGATGTGCACCACAAAGCGTGGGGTGGAGTAGAAGTGCGCGTCGTCGGCTTCGTCCTGTCGATCGAAAAAAGCAGGCGGCAGTTCGGGTTCGGGGGTCATCTCGTCAGTCTAGCAGCAGCGCAGCGGCCGTCGAATGGCGCTGCCCGTCTCCCCGCTCGGCCAGCCGCGATCGAGGCCGGTGCTCAGCCTGCTATAGTGAATTGCCCCGGTTGTTCCGAGCATCATTCGATGAGCAGCATTCAAAAAGTCCACCTGTCCGTTCCTGAAGAAGAACTCGATGCCTTAAAACGTCGACTCAGAGACGCGAGGTGGCCGGAGGCAGAGACCGTCAGCGATTGGTCGCAGGGCGTTCCTGTCGCGCGAATGCGGGCTCTCGTCGAGCGTTGGGCGGGCGCTTATGATTGGCGCCGCTGCGAACGGATGCTGAACCAATTCGGACTCTACGCCACGGAGATCGATGGTCTGCTCATTCACTTCCTGCACGTCCGCTCGAGTCGGCCGAATGCGCTGCCGCTGCTGCTGACTCATGGCTGGCCGGGCTCGATCATCGAATTCCACCGGGTGATCGAGCCTCTCGTGACGGGGGGGCCCGAGCATGTCGCGTTCGACCTGGTGATTCCCTGCCTGCCCGGCTACGGCTTCTCCCAGAAGCCGACAGGTCCGGGTTGGACCGTCGAGCGGATCGCACGAGCGTGGGTCACCTTGATGGCGAGGCTGGGATACGAGCGATACGTGGCCCAAGGCGGTGACTGGGGCGCGGCCGTAACCGTTGCAATGGCCAAGCTCGCGCCTCCTGAGTTGGCCGGAATTCATCTCAATATGCCGCCGGTCATTCCGCCCGCCTCGGAGCGAGGCGAGCCCGACGAGGAACAGCGGTCCGCGTTGAAAGCGCTGGATTTCTATCGTCGGGAAGAAAACGCCTACGCTCGTCTGCAGGCGACGCGTCCGCAAACCCTAGGCTACGGACTGGTCGACTCGCCGATTGCGCAAGCCGCGTGGATTTACGAAAAATTCTATTTCTGGTCGGACTGCGGGGGCGATCCGGACGGGCTGTTCACGACCGACGCGCTGCTGGACAACATCATGCTGTACTGGCTGCCGGGCACCGGCGCCTCGTCCGCAAGACTCTATTGGGAAAGTCTCCGAACGGCATTCGCTCCCGCGGTGCTCGAGCTGCCGGTGGGTTGCAGCATCTTTCCAAAGGAAATCATTCCCGCCGCGCGCCGCTGGGCGGAAAAGTACTATCGGAACCTCGTCTATTGGAACCGGCTCGAGCGCGGCGGACACTTCGCCGCGTTCGAACAGCCGCTCTTGTTCGTTGAAGAGATGCGCAATTGCTTTTCCCGCCTGCCGTAGCAAGGTGCCGGCGGGGAGCGCGCGCGGCCTGCAAGCCCGGCCCCAAGGCCCACGCGACTGAGGCAGGGGTGACTAATTGGTTCCGGAGCTGTCGGGTCCGGTAAACTACCAAGCACCGTGTCAGAATTACCCGCTAGCCGGCCGAACCTTCGATCTCGGCGTGCGTCCTACAGGACGGCCCCCTTTTTGTGACAGCATTGCGGCGCGAGAGATCGCGGAGTTCCGTCTCTTAATTTCTAGACAAGCCAGGAAGTATTCAAGTGCAACGACAAGTACCCAGTTCGCCCCTCTTAATCGTTTCAGCCGTGCGATGCGCGATTGCGGCAAGCGTGCTGGCAGTGGCGGCGTGCGGCGGAGACTCGAGCGGACCGCCCCTGACTCTTTCGGGCACCGTGAGCGGTTTGACCACCACTGGACTATCCTTGACGACCCTCGGCGTGAACCTCCCCGTTGCTTCGGGAGCCACAACTTTCACCTTCGGCGCGATCCTCACCACGGGGGTCGTCTACGACGTCACCGCGCCCGGCCAACCCGCCGGACAGCTTTGTACCGTGACCAACGGCACCGGCGAGGCACAGTCGGCCAATATCACCAACGTCGTCGTCACTTGCTCGAACAAGACCTTCAACGTCGGCGGCACGATCAGCGGACTCACCGCCGCGGGACTGGTGCTGACCAACGGCAGCGACGCGCTCAGCGTGCCCGCCGGCGCGACTTCGTTCACGATGCCCACCGCGGTCGCGAACGCCAGCAGCTACAGCGTCAGCGTGACCGCACAACCGACCGGCCTCACCTGTGACGTGACCAATGGCGCGGGAACGGTTACGGGCCCGGTGACCAATATCGCCGTCGCTTGCACCGGTGCGTCTCCGGCCGTGGGCGGCAGCATCAGCGGCCTCGGCCACGCCACGGGCCTGGTCCTCGCGAACGGTGCGGACACTTACGCCGTGCCGGCGGACGCCACCCGCTTTGCGCTCGACACGGCAGAACCCTCCGGCGGCACCTATGCCGTGCGCGTGCAATCTCAGCCGACCGGGCTGACCTGCTCCGCCAGTCGAGGGTTTGGAACGATCCCAACGCACAGTGTCACGGATATCGCGATTACCTGTTCGGACGAGGCCTACAGTCTCGGCGGAACGATCGCCGGGCTCACCGGCGCCGGCCTCGTGCTGACGGACGGCGACGACACCGTGAGTGTCCCGGCCGCTGCCACCCATTTCACGATGCCTGGAAGAGTCGCCTCCGGCAGCAGCTACGCCGTGAGCATTGTCTCGCAGCCCGCCGGGTTGACTTGCACGATCAGTCGCGGCACCGGCACCTTATCCGCGGGCGCGATCAACGACATCGACGTGACATGCGACTCCAGCAGCTTCACGCTGGGGGGATCAATCTCCGGATTGAGAACCACGGGGCTGGTACTCACCGACGGTACGGACGATCTTTCGGTGTCGGCCAACGCCACACGGTTCTCCATGCCGAAGGCTCTCGCGTACGGCAGCGATTACACGGTAGCCATTAAAGCGGAGCCCGAATCCCAAGCTTGTCAGATCGTGCACGGCAGCGGCGCGGTGAGCGCAGAGATCGAGACGGTACAAGTCATCTGCGAAGCTTCGGCGGCGGGACCGTAAGCGCCGGGTGGATTTGGCTTCAGGATCCGGCGCCGGCCTCCAGCGCCAGGGTCTTGATGTCGTTGAACATCACTTGCGGCTGCAGGAAGGCGAGCGAATAGATTTCCCTGACTTCGCCGCGTGCATCGATCAGAAACATCTTCAACATGTGATGCAGGGTGCGCGTGGCGCGCCCCGTCTCGTCGACATCCACGCTCACGTCCTGGCCGAAATCGTCGAGGACGGGAAGAAGATCGCGTACGCGTCGCGCCGTCAAGAAAAGCCATTCGAACTTTGGGTCGATCGTAAATTCCTGCCCGTAACTCGCAATCGCATCGGGTGTGTCATGGGTGGGGTCCAAGCTGACGCTGACAAAACGAACATGCCCCGTGAGCGCGCGGTCCTCTCGCACCCGATCGCGCAAATTAGCGAGCGTCGTGTGCGCAAACGGACAACCCAGAGGATCGACACAATAGGTGTAGAAAAATGTCAGCAGCGTGATCTTGCCCTGTGTGACAGCCGAGAGCCTGACGGGACGGCCCGTACTATCGAGCAGCACGGCGTCCGTGACGCGCTGGATATTCTGCAACCGATAGGTGCCAGGGGGCGGCGGCGCGAACTCCATGCGAGGTGCGGTCGCCACACCGGGATCCGAGGTGGCGTTCCCCAGACGGGGGATGATTGCGAGTGCCAGCGCCAGCATGCTGCCTGCCGGCGTGTCGAGCACGCGCATCAATGCACAGAGGCATCCGCGAGCGATGCCATGCGCTGCGGCTTGGCGGTGAACTTCATGTGATGCGGGCGGCCGAGTTGCTCTTTGGTGAAGTCCATCTCGAACGCCGGCGTCAGCTCTTTGCCGTCCCAGTTGAATGCGCGCAGGAACTGTTCGTTGTCCTTGCCCTGCTTGTCCCACTTCGACAGCAAGCTCGAGGTGATGTAAACACGGCGGCCGTCCCAGCTCTGCGACACCATGTTCACCTGGCTGCCGGTGTGCTTGCTGTAGGTCTCATGCGGATGGTCCGGATCCGTCAGATCGAAGTAATGCGTGGTGCCGTCCATGAAGGTATTCACCCACAAGCCCTTCGCATCCGCCGTGATCGAAATATCCACCGGCAGGGGTATCTTGGCCGGATCGCCGATCGTGGCGACGTCCTTCGCGGCCCACACCCCGCGAGCATCGCGCTTGACGAGCCACAGCTGCGAGGTCAGCGCGGTGGCGGTGATCGCCCAATTCTGGCCTTCCGGCAGGGCCCAGCGGATCTCGAGCGGCGCCCCCGGTACGGTGAAAATCTGCTCCGGCTGCATGGTCTTCAGATTCCACATCACCATGGTCTTGCCGAAGTGCTTCATGGCCTCCGGGTCCTTGACCACCTCGCCGAGAGCGCGCATGTAGTTTTCCAGCCTGCGAAACTCGAGGTCAACAGCGCATTCTTGGCGGGATTGACCGCGATGTCGTAACCGTAACCGTCGCCTTTGACCTGGTCGATCGTCCCGGTGGGCATGGGGTACTTGGCGACATATTCACCCTTGTTGTTGTACACCGCCATGCCGGTCACGCCGCCCTTATCCGCCACGTTCGACAAGTTGCCGATCAGCATGCGACCGGGCAGCGCATAAAACGTGTGCGGTCCCGAGTAACCGGTCTTCGCCGGCAGATCATCGATAGTCTTGATGAGTTTGGGATGGGCGGGATCGGTGCCCACATCGAATACGTAGATCTTGCTGTCGTCGAGGCCGCCGGCCCAGAGATATTTGCGGTCGTCCGTGAATCCCATGTGGTGGGCTTCGCCGCGACCGCCTACGGAAATCTTGTGAATGACTTTGCCGTAGGTTTTGGACGAGGGATTCGCATCGATGGTGACGAGCTTGTCGGATCCATCTCCCAAGCCGGGCACGCCGAGCGTCCACACATGGACGAAGTCCTCCTGGCCCTTGATCAGCCCGGACATGTAGGGCGAATTGCAGGTCTCGTCGGCGTGGGTAAGGAATGCTGCGAAGCTCAAGATCGCGGCGACGCTCAAGCTAGACCCAGCTTCTATCGATCTGCATGATGGTCTCTCCCAGGGCCGCCCATCAGCCCGCCTGGGGGACAACTTGCCGCCACGCGCCGTGAAAAGCAAGCCGGCCGATGGCGGCGACCCGCCTAACGTTGAGCCTGAAGACTCGATGAGGTTGGAAGCCAGACCTGCCGTCGGATCACGGTACCCGGGCCCTGATAAAGGCCGGGCTGGGAGATCGCGATGTAGAAATAGGATCGCTGCGAGCGCAATGGCTGGGGCAATAGCCTGACGTACAGGCGTGCCGTGTGATAACCGTCCGGGAAGGTTTGGACCGCCACGGCCTCGGGCACGTAGTCGACATCGGCCTTCGCGGTGGCAGGCTCGGTCCACCAGGTGAACGAGCCATTTTTCAGCGAGTTGCGATGCAGTCGAATCTCGGCGAAATGATCGTCCGATCTCACTTGCGAGGATTCAACGGAGATGAAAGCAGGCACAGCCCTCGCCACCGCCTTGACCTGCGGGGTGGCTTGCGGCGCGCGATTCGCACTGTCGTCTTTCGGAGAATCGCTGGCCTGCGCCACGCTCGGATTCGTCGCCGGCGATTCATCGGTCGAGGCGGAGGCGGCCTCGGGAGTCGCCGCTGCCGGAAGGGTCCGGTGAAGGCGCCTCACCCGTCCTCGCTACAAAAGTCGATTTATGCTGCGCCAACACGAGCGGCGGTGGTCAGGGCCGCCATCAAAAATAGCGCGGCGATACCCCAGGGTATCCTGGATTCCGACCGGTTCGGCTGCGCCAGGTCCTGCAACGGGGTGACCGAATGCTCCCCGCCGTCCTCCTTCGTCAACCGATGCATCCAAGCACGCACGCTGATGGAGCGCGCCGCGCGGTGCCAGGACAGCCCTTTCTGCAAGGCTCGCCACTGCCGAAGGGTGATTCCTTGAGGTCGTGCCAAGCTCACGCGGTAATCCCGCGCGAGCGTGGCGGGCCGAGATCCGAAAGGATGCGCTCCCGCGAGGAGCTCATAGCAGATGCAGGCGAGCGCATACAGATCGTCCCGCGGATCCGCAGGCCGTCCTTCCAATTGCTCACAGCTCGCGTAAGCAGGCGTCCCGGACGTGGGAATCTGCTCGGCGTGCTCCGCCCGCGACTTCGACGGCTTGAATCCATGCGCAGAGCCGAAGTCT
This sequence comes from uncultured Gammaproteobacteria bacterium, assembly GCA_963766915.1. Lineage (GTDB taxonomy): Bacteria > Pseudomonadota > Gammaproteobacteria > Steroidobacterales > Steroidobacteraceae > Bog-1198. Next base: position 27,874 of record CAVYCL010000012.1, on the reverse strand, counting down.
AAGATGCGCAGCTCACCCTCGCGGGTGACGAAAATGTTGCGCGGCTTCAAATCGCCATGCACGACACCGCGCTCGTGAGCATGCGCCAATCCCTCGCCCAGCTGCTGGATGAGCTGCCAGGCCTGCGTTTTGCGCATCGCTCGGGGACTGAAGCGTTCAATCACGTTGCTGAGCGGCTCGCCGTCGAGCAGCTCCATGGTGAAAAAGACCACATCCGCGTCGCAGTCCAACTCATAAACATTCACGATGTTTGGATGGGACAGCACTTGGCCGCAGTGAAACTCGCGACGCAAATTCGCGAGTGTCTCTTCCGAGCAATCGCCGGCGTTCAATACCTTCAAGGCGACGTATTGTTGCGTATCGGGCAGCGTCGCCCGAAAGCGATCGAGCGCCTTGTACACGGATCCTTTGCCGCCGGTCCCTAAGTGCTGCCTCGAGGACGTATCGGTCGCGCAGGACTTGGCCGATGGCCAGCCGGGGCAGGGAGTCAGCAATCGGCGGGCGCAGATCGGCTCCCGCCGGGTCCAAGTCGATCGTTTGTTCACTCACGATGTCAGACATACGTTTCGTCCCGAGTCTCGCGGCCGTCATATGCGAATTGAAGCTTCATGAGCCCGCCGCTGTGTTCCGGTTAGACCGAGCACGACGCTAGCATGTCCCGAGTCGCCGTGGCTTGTATGTAAGAAAAAGCCGCCTTTTTTCAGATGTAACTCAGTCGTCATCTTAGTTACCGAGGCGGAAGGTTTTGGTTGCAAGCGCAACTGTTAAATACCCCCCGCGGATCCTGCGGACTTTCGCTTGGCGATTGGGCGTGTCTCGCGCTTCAAGGAACCGGCGAGCGGACAGACCTCTAGGGCAAACCCCGTCAGGGTGCTGACCAGGCTGTCGGGTATCAGCTTATAGATGACCCGCTGCCCCTGCCGTTGGCCGGTCACCAATCCCGCATTTTCGAGCACCGACAAATGGCGGGACGTGGACGGCGCCGTCATTTGGAGCTTCGCCGCGAGCTCCGAGGTGGTCAATCCCGCCTTCGACAGGTACGCCAATATCTGCCGGCGAGGACCGGACGCCACGGCTTCGAAGATCTTATCCGCCAGCATATGCATCCGATATTAGCTCATATGCTAATGAGACAACTGTGTAATTTTAGCCCCCCCTACCTTAGAAGAGGATCTCCGGCCTGCCTTGAGTAAGCACAGCGCTCTCGATATTGTTCAACGTGTGCAAGCAGTCATGGCCGCCGCCTCGAGCATCGCTACGCCTCAACGGGAGTCGTAAATGAGCCATCCTCCTGACCGGACGGTGATCGATCATCCAACCGCCGATGCCGGTTTGCTGAACGAAATTCTGCTGGGGCTCAGCGGCGAGAAAAAGACGCTGCCGTCGAAGCTCTTGTACGACGCGGCCGGCTCCGAGCTGTTCCAACGCATCACGGAGCTCCCCGAGTACTATCTGACGCGAACCGAGAAAAGGCTGCTCGGGGCGCGCGCGGTCGACATTGTCGCTTCGGTGCCTGCCGAGCCGGGTCGTGAGCGCGCATTGGTGGAATTCGGGGCCAGCGATGAGCGCAAGGCAGTCTCCCTGCTCGATGCCGCGGGCAGTCATTTTTCCGCCTATTTGGCCATCGACATCTCCCCAAGCGTCCTTGAACCCTTGCGCATGCGCATGCAGGTGAGTCATCCGCAGATCCAGGTGGAAACACTGCTCGCCGACTTTTTGCAGCCGTTGGCGATTCCGGCTACCTTCCGCGAAATGCAAATGGTCGGGTTCCTGCCGGGAAGCACCATCGGCCAACTCTGGCCTGCCGCCGTCGTTCAGTTCCTGGAGAACGTCCGATCGCGGACTCACCGGAGCGACCCGGCCCGCCTTTGTCATCGGCACCGACCAATGCAGGGACCCCGCACGCGTGTTGGCCGCCTATGACGATTCCGCCGGCGTCAGCCGAGCGTTCAATCTGAACATCTTGTCGCATCTTAACCATCTGGCCCAATCCGACCTGCATCTGGACAACTTCGAGCGCAAGGTGCTCTGGAATCCTGAAGAGGAGCGAGTGGAAATGTACCTCGAGAGTCGCTGCGCGCAGAGCGCACAGATCGGGGGGCGTTCGATCCGCTTTGCCGCAGGCGAAAGGATTCAGATGGGCGTCAGCTACAAATATGGAAAAGAGCGGTTCCTGTCGATCGCGGCAACCGCCGGCTGGGGTTCGGCCGGCTTCTGGCAAGATCCCGAACGGCTGTTTGCCATTCACCTGCTTCAGGCGCTGTAGGCGTGTCGCAACGGTTGGGGTGGAAAGGGGCATGATGATTCAGCCAAAAGTACGTCGCGCCGCGACGCTCGCCGCCTTGGTGGCGGCGCTGTCCGCTTGCTCGATGGCGGCCTCGATTCAGCGCGATGCGCTCGACTACAACGCAGGCGTTGCCAACTACAACGATCAGATGCTGATCTACACCATTCTTCGTGCCCGGGATGATGCGCCCATCAATCTCCTCGCACTCAGCACGATCAACGGTGCCGTCTCATTGCAGGGTTCGCTCGGGGCCACGACGGGCTATCAAACGGTCCCCGGTACGAAGTTTGCCGCCAGCGTCACACCCGGTGTTCAGGCGAGTTCTTCACCCACGTGGAGCATGGCCTCGCTGAACACTCAGGGCTTCACTCTCGGCATCATTCAGCCCATTTCGCCGATGTACATCGTGAGTAAATGGAGTACGGGGCTGGATCGGGAGTTTCTGCTGCGGCTTTTCATCAAGTCCATCAACCTCAAGGAATCGAACGGCTATCACGAATACCTCAATGACCCCAATTCCCCCGTGGCGATGGCGGCTTTTTCGGAGAAGCTCCGTTCCTGGCTCCCGGCGGTCAGCATGCGGGCACTCACCGTGCTCGAGCCGCTCGGACCCACCCTGGACCCCTCGACCGTAACCTCCCTCAGCACGACCTCGGAGGGGGGCTCGAAATCCGTACGCTCCACTCGCATCGAGAAGACGGACGTCGCCAACCCCGCCAACGCCTCGCTGATCGGGGCTTATGAATATCTGATGCCGCTGGGCGGCGGATCGTTCTATGTCGGCAACGCCGCTCCGTTGACTCCCGACGGGTCGCTTCGCCTGCAGCTGTATCGCGAGTATCCGCAGCAGGTGGTTCTATGCGTTCCGCGCAGCAAGCTCGGCATTGAACCGCTCGCCTCATCCGCCTCCGCCACCCCCTTGGGTGATGATCAGGAGGAAGAGGCGGCGCTCAGCCACTACGCGCTCGCGCTCAAGGCGGCAGCCAAGGGTGGCGCCGGAAAGACCCCCGAGCCGAACCCGTCCAATAGCGGCGGGGGTACGGGTGCCGGTTCAAATGGGAGTTTGGGCTTCCATCCACAGCCGGCCGGCTCGTTAGCGTCCAACCTCAAGGTCGACCGTGTGGCCGCCATTCTGCCCATCGGAGCGTGCGGGCAAAACGAGTTGGTGTTGCCGGCCTACACCGAAGAGCAGAACGCCATGGAATCGGGCACGTACAGTCACGTCGAATGGCGCTCGATCGCCGAGGTGATCAACTACCTCGGTGCATTGCTGCGAGCCCGCAATTCAGAGTCCGCTCGTTGGACCGACGTCGATGCAAGCGGCGCGAGCGAGTCGCACACGTTGTTTCGGCTCTCGACGGATTCACACGCGGGATTCGCCGAGGTCGCATACCGGGGTACGAGTTACACGATCCACGCCGACACCGAGCGCGAGCCGAATGCGCCGCAAGACCACAGCCTTCAGGCGCTGTCACTTTTGAATGAGCTCGTCAGTGCGGCCAAGGTCTCGAGCGATATTCCGAATACCCAGGAAATTCAGTTTGTTCCCTGAGACTCGCCCTCTCGCCTTGGCATTCGCGCTAAAACTTACGGGGAGATAGCTCGCTCATGAACCAGTCCGTTTTCGTCGAGTTCGAGTTTTGGCTGCTGGTCGTGTTCTCGATCGTCATACCGACGGCCATCATCTGGATGTGCCTCAACATCCGGAAGGTCTCCCGCAACCACGTCCTCGCCGTGGGGTTGCTGATGGTCGCGATTGCCGGACTGGATATATACCTGCTCCAAGCCCTGCAGCGCCGCTCCCGGGAGACAGCGTCAACGGCAGACGATGTCATATTCGATTCCGAAATCACCGTCGGTCTCTACGTGCTGCCCGCACTTCTCGCAGGCATCGGTGTGAACGTCGCTTCCCATGTGATCATCGAGCACCTGTCCGATGCGCAGCTGCAATTCGTCAGGCAGCGGGCGCGTGACACGGCCAAAAGCGAGCCATCCGACGATCGACGAGCCTAGTTCTCGGCCCATCAGCAAGTGTCGGATTCACCCTGGGGTGAGGCGGCTCGATGCACCTCGCGGATGACGTCGCGGATTTTTGTCGGATCAGCAGGCTTTGTAATGTGAGCGTCAAACCCCGCCTCCACGGCGAGTCGTTTGTCATGCTCCTGGCCCCACCCGGTGATCGCGACGATACCGATGCGTGAGCCCGTCGCGCGCATGCGCCGGCACGTTTCATACCCGTCCATACCCGGCATGCCGATATCGAGCAGTACCACCTCAGGGCGGAAGTCCGGGAGCGCGGCGAGCCCTGACGCGCCATCTTTGACGACTCGAACGGTGCCGCCCATGTCCTCCACCAGCAATCCGATGACATCGGCCGCGTCCGCGTTATCGTCGATGACCAGGACGCGAAGTCCCTCGAGTCCCTGATCAGCGCCACCGCGGGACGCATGCTGCGGCTGTAGGTCACGGGGAGCGGGGAGTCGAATGGTGAATTCACTTCCCTGGTCGGGACCGGAGCTCCTCGCTTCAATGGTGCCGCCGTGCATCTCAACGAGCCGCCGGGTCAGTCCCAAGCCCAACCCGGACCGCCCCGCATGACTGGTGGCACTCCAAGGACCGAACGGATCGAATATTTGCGGCAATATCTCAGCCGACACGCCCTCGCCCGAATCGATCACCTTCAACACGAGTTCGGATGCTGAGTCGCCCTCCGTTGAGCTGATGACGGCATCCAAGGTCACTTTACCTTCGGCGGGCGTGAACTTTACGGCGTTCTCCAACAGGTTCGATATCGCTTGCGACAGCCGCGTCGGGTCAACATTCAATATCCATCGCGGCTCCGGCAGGTTCACGGAAAACTTCAGATTCTTCGTGCTGATCGCCTCCCGATGCGGCTCGATGGCATTGCCGATGAGGCTCGAGAGCGTCACCGGACGGCGCTGCAACACGAGTTTGCCGGATGTGATCCGTGAAACATCGAGCAGATCATCGATGAGTCGCACCATGTGACCGATTTGCCGCTCCATCATGGGCCGGACCGTGTCGACGATGTCGATCCGATCCCGCGCCTTCTTCAGTAGTTCGATGCCTGTCCGGATGGGGACCAGCGGGTTGCGCAGCTCATGGGCCAACATCGCAATAAATTCATCCTTACGGTGACCCGCGTCGCGCAGCCCTTCTTTCTCTGCCTGGCCTGCGTCCATGAGTCGCTGAGTTTCGCGCTCGTCACGCACCCGCTCGGTGATGTCCACGCCCGAACGAATAATCTCATCGGACCCCATGGGAAAGAGACACATGAGGTAGTCGGCTTCGTCCAATCGCATCTCATAACGCTGCGGCAAGCGATCTGTGAGCACTCGTCCGATGAGCGACTTGAGGAACTCCGCACGGTCCGGCTCCGCGTCACTCAATCGCATACCGAGCAACGCGTCTCGCGAATGATTCGAGAGCTTCAGAGCGTTCGCATTGGCATCCACATAGCGCCAGTCGACGATATCGCCGTCCTCCGAGCGCACCGCTTTCAAAACGACCGTGACGGCCATGGGATGTTCGAAGATGGCCCGATAGCGTCGCTCACTTTCATGCAATTGCGCCTGATTGGAGGCAGCCGCTTCGGCGCGCTCGGCTTCGAGCCGCGCGCGGGTGCTTTCCAGCTCCCGATTCAACAACTCGAGTTCCGCGCGACGTCGGTACAGCTCAACCAACAGCGCTACTTTGCTGCGCAAAATCTCAGGAACGACAGGGACCGAAATGTAATCGATGGCACCCACCTCGTAGCCTCTGAGGCTATCGAGTTGCGACACGTGAACCCCGGTGACGAAGATGATGGGCGTGCGCTCGAAACGTGGATGTTCGCGAATCAAGCGCGCGGTCTCGAAGCCGTCCATCTCGGGCATGCTGACATCGAGCAAGATGAGCGCGAAACTTTGGCGCAGCAGCCGGTTCAGAGCTTCCCTGCCCGACAGTGCCCGCACACAGTCCACCCCTACTCCCTCGAGGATGGCTTCGTAGGTGAGTAACCGAGCCGGCTGGTCGTCGACCAACAGGACGCCGGGTCGCGGAATCTCAATCGCGCGCGCCGGCACACTCTGGCGAGTCGCTTCCTCGTCGATCTGCTTCATACGACGCATCCCAAATGTTGGCAGCCTCAACCTATAGCGGCAAAGTGCCCGAGGACGAGCACTTATGCGGCTTCACCAAGCACCGATTCTTGTCCTTTGCCGCGATTTTCGCAGGTCTCGCGTCCCGCCGGAAGTATCGCGCCTTGGAATGCGAAGTCGATCGGGCGCGAGAGTAAAACTTACAATCGCAGTCGCGCTTGAGGCGGCTGTTGCGTGGAAACCGTGTGGTGGAGGTCGTGCCGATCTGCGCATAATAAACACGGCTACAAACAATAATCGCTCGGAGTAAGGGATGGAGAGTGTCGAGGGCTCGCTCACGATCTTGGTCGTGGAACCGGATGCATTGGTCCGCACGACGATTGCGCAATACCTGCGCGAATGCGGTCATAAAGTTATCGAAGGCACCGCGGCCGACGATGTGCTGAGGGCGCTCGAGACGCAGACCCGAGTCGATGTTGTGTTCAGCGAAGTACAGCTCCCCGGTGAGATCGACGGCTTCTCACTCGCCAGTCGGGTCCGACAGACACACCCAGATATCGATGTTATTTTGACCGCCACAGTGACTGGCGCTGTGGAGAAGTCGAAGGAGCTTTGCGATGAAGGTCCGATCGGAAAGCCTTACCATCCGACGGACCTGCTAGCACGGATCCAACGCCTCCGGGCACGCCGTCGATCGAAATAGACCTGGACTTACTCGAGGCCGTGTCATGGAGTCTGAGTCCGCATCGCCGCACCCTAGCGCAGCGACCCCGCCGGCGGTCCTGATCGTGGATCAGGACTTTATGTCACGCTGGAAAACCGCCGACTTCTTGCGCGAGCGCGGCTACTTCATCATCGAAGCCACGGACGCATCCGATGCGATGGCACTGATCGCGTCCGGCACGCGTGTGGATATCGTCATTTTCGACCTGTCTTCTCGAGACGCATCAGACACTCGCTCCTTGGCGGAATGGCTCGAAGAGCATCATCCGGAACTTACACGCCTCATGACTTCGAAGATCGCCGTCGATGCGCCGATATCGGCTCCGGGCAATCACCGCATAGTTGTCGAACCCTACGAGCCCGCACAGCTTGCCGCACATCTTGAATCCCTGTTGAAAGAGCCTTAGTCGGGCCGATCAGCGATTCGTGCCGTTACGTCCGGCAGCGCGAGCCACGAGGCGAGGCAGAGCGCCCTCGTTCAGCGAGGGCATACGCCCCACTTCCTCGGCGATGAAGTTCATGAAGGCGCTCGCCCGACCTGACACCAACCGCTGTCCCGAGTAAATGACGTGGATGGGCGCCGGGGGACCTAGGTGATCCAATAAAAGGAGTTGCAGCCGTCCGTCGAGCACGGCCTGCTCGAAGAGCCATACCGGCGCATAGGCGATGCCGAAACCGTCGAGTACTCCGCGATAAATGCCATCGGGGGTATCCGCGAGAAAGCGGCCGCGGACCTCGACTTGGGTGTGGCGAAAAGTCCAGGTGCGGCCCGATGACAGCAGCGTATAGATCACACACTCGTGATTTTCGAGGTCTTGCGGAACGCGCGGCGCCGGATGTCGGGCGAGGTACGCCGGGCTCGCGACACACGCGCGTTCGGCAGTCCCGATGCGTCGCGCCCGCAGGGCGCTGTCTTTGAGCGTGCCGATGCGGATCGCAGCATCGACTCCCTCCTCCACGAGATCGATGAATCGATCGCTGATCTGCACATCGATATCGACCTGTGGATAGCGATCGAGGAATGATTTGATGACCGGCAGCACGTAGTCGCGGCCCAAGGACGTGGGGCAGGCAATGCGCAGCAAGCCGCTGGGTTCGTCTTCGCCACGCGCACGGGAATCGGCCTCGGCAACGGCGTCGAGCACCCGTTTGACGTCCGCGAGATAGCGTTCGCCTTCCGGCGTCAGTGTCAATTTACGGGTGGATCGATGCAGGAGGCGGGCGCCGAGCCTCCGTTCAAGAGCCGCGATATAGCGGCTGACATTCGGTTGGCCGGTCCCGAATTCGCGGGCGACGGCCGAGAAACTGCCGGTTTCGACCGCCCGCACGAAGTATTCCATCAACAAGAGTCGGTCCATCGGGGGTCTCCCAGGTCATATTCATGCATTTTAGACATGAATCATATCCTTTTTGACCGACTTATCGTTACCGGGGCAAGCGACGACACTTCGCCCGCACAAACCATAATTGGAGAGACGCTATGGGCAAGCTTCAAGGAAAAGTCGCCGTCATCACGGGCGGCAGCAGTGGGATCGGGTTGGCAACCGCGAAACGATTCGTCGCCGAGGGCGCGTACGTGTTCATCACCGGGCGACGGCAAAGCGAATTGGATTTGGCCAAGACTGCCATCGGCACGAGCGTGACTGCGGTCGCGGGCGATGTTGCGAATCTCGCCGATCTCGATCGACTGTATCGGACAGTCGCCGAACAAAAGGGTCAGGTGGACATCGTCGTCGCGAGCGCGGGATTCATCGAACACGCACCGATCGATAGCGCGACGCCCGAGCACTTCGACAAAACCTTCAACATCAATGCACGCGGCACGTTTTTCACGGTGCAAAAAGCGCTCCCCCTCATGAAGAAGGGGGGCTCCATCGTCCTGGTGGCCTCCGGGCTGCATCTAAAAGGGCTTCCGCTACACGGCACCTATTCGGCGACCAAAGCCGCGATACGTTCTTTCTCCCGTACGTGGGCCGCGGAACTCAAGGATCGCGGCATTCGGGTGAACACCTTGAGTCCGGGTGCGATTGACACGCCGATCATCGATGGGCAATTCAAGACCAAGGCCGAAGCGGATGGGGCGAGATCGATGTTCGCGCAAATGACACCGTTGGGACGAATCGGCCGTGCCGATGAGATGGCCACCGCCGCGTTGTTCCTGGCGTCCGAGGACAGCAGCTTCAGCACGGGAATCGACCTGGTTGCCGACGGAGGCCTCACCCAGCTCTAGCGAGCGCGGCGACCATTTGGGGGCGACTTTGGTGCAAAGGGCCGGCAGAAAGGCAGCAAGACACCCGCTGTGATCCCCATCACGGCTCTTCGGGCCAACGCGCCGATAGGGCGTGATGGGTTTGCATGCTCACGGTCAGTTGAACGTGCAATGCTCGAGGCAGTCGACAGATGGTCGATTGCGCGGATAAGTCAAGGACAATGGCGGATACTATTGGAATATGCCGAGTGTCTGCGTGATGCGCGGGCGCATCATTAACGCCGTTCCGCTGTCACTTACGGCGCTACGTGCCCTGTTGGCGCCCGTGATGGTCGCCCTCGCTTGGCTTGACCCCGACCCGCGTGCTTTCGGTGTTTGTCTCGTTATTGGCTTTCTCTCCGACGTTTTCGATGGCATCGTTGCGCGCAAGCTCGGCATCGCCACGCCGGCCCTGCGACGGCTCGACAGCGGCGCTGACACGCTTTTCTACATAGGTGTCACGTTCGCGGCTTGGCATCTCTATCCGCAGGTCATCCTCGACCACTACCGCGCCGCGCTCCTGCTCGGAGCACTGGAGCTCGGCCGCTACGTCTTCGATCTGATGAAGTTCCGCCGCGAGACGAGCTATCACATGTGGTCGTCCAAGCTGTGGGGCATCGTCCTGTTTGCTGCCTTCTACGCGCTGCTGGTCTTCGGTTACACGGGCGCTTGGGTCGCCCTGCCACTCTACGTAGGCATTTTCGCCGATGCTGAAGGGTTGGCGATCTCCTTTATGCTGGCCGAATGGAAATCGGATGTGCCGTCACTCCTCCACGCATTCAAGTCTCGCGTTGCTTCGCGAGGCTAGCGGCGGCTCGCCTCCAGCGCGCGGTAAATCACGCACTTTCGATCAACTCGATGACCGCCGTGTAAGGGCGAAAGTTCTAAATCGTGCCTTCACGATGCCGACGTGCGCGGTGACTCAAGTAAGTCCAGACAAAATTCGCGGCCGCATTGCTCGTAATCTCCGCATGATCGTAGGCCGGTGCCACTTCACAGAGATCCATGCCCTGCCAATTCAAATCGGCACATTCCTCGAGCAGGGTCAGTACCTGGGAGGTGCTGAGGCCGCCGGGTTCCGGAGTTCCAGTGCCCGGTGCGAAGGCAGGATCCAGACAATCGATGTCCAATGAGAGATAGACGGGGACGGCTGGCACGGCCAGCCGCTCCCGTATTGCCGCTGTCACATGTCTTAGCTGCTCACCACTGGTCAGTCCCCGCAGGTCCCGTGCCGTGTACAACAGGCCACCCCGATCGGCCACGAAACGCGTGGTATCGCGGGCGGCCGCGGATCGGATGCCGATTTGAACACTGCACTTGGGGTCGATCAGCTCCTCGTTGAGCGCTTCGTACACCCAAGTGCCGTGCCCGGAGGGCTCGTCGAAATGGCTGCTCCAGGTGTCGCAGTGCGCGTCGAAATGCACCAGTCCCAAAGGCCGGCCGAACTTACTGCGATAAGCGCGTAGCAGAGAAAGGGTAATCGAGTGATCCCCTCCCAGCCAAACCACGTGGTACTTGCCAATGAGCTCGGCCGCCAAAGGTTCGAGCGCGGCGCGCATTCGTTCCAGCGAAGTATTCGGCAGATTGAGGTCTCCGACATCTGCCATCTCGGATACGGGCGATATCTCGAACAAAGGATGAATGGCATCGCAAAGCATATGGCTGGCGCGCCGAATTTCGGTCGGCCCGTGCCGCGCACCGGGTCGGTTCGTGGTCGCTCCGTCCCACGGCACTCCGGCCACCACGAACGGGGCTTCTGGGCGAGCCTCCAAACTGGGCGCGCGCAAGAAGCCGGGTTGCGAAGTGGATGCCTGAAAAGCGTAGAAGTAATCGGCCATGGGGCGAATCATACTTGAGGCATCACCAGCCCGGCTCGGAAATGCACCCTCGCACAGAAGGCTACGTGACGCGCCAAATTTACCGGATCCCGCGCGATGTGATTTCGCCGTTAAGAACTCGTATGCATTGCAGTGAGATGCCCAGGTCCTGTTCATATCGACGTATGAGGCGGGCCTCGGTTTCCGTCACCAGTGATACCGCCGTGCCCTTCGCGCCGGCGCGCGCCGTGCGACCGACTCTGTGCAGGTAGGCCTTGCTCATCGTCGGTACATCGAGATTGAAGATGTGAGTAACGTCGGGGATATTGAGTCCGCGGGCCGCCAGATCGGATGCAATCATGATGCGGATTGCGCCGCTGCGAATCCCGTCCATGGCCCGCTTGCGGTCCATCTTGGATAGCTCGGAATTCAGGTCCGCAACGGCCAGTTTGTGATGGGTCAGCTTCGCAGCGACCTCTTCCGCCACATCGTTGCGATGTACGAATACGATGGAGCGCGGCACATCGAACGCGTGCAGCAGCTTGCGTAACACGTCCGGTTTGTCTCGGTCCTCACAGATCAGATACAGATGTTCGATTCCCTTGCTGACTGCCGCCGTACCCCCGCGAAGCATCGCGACTTCAGGAGCGAATGTTTCCAAGACCCGACGAGTCTGCTGCTCAATCGTTGCAGATGCGAAGATCAACTGCCGATTAGCCGGCGCCGCGCTGACGATAGTCTGAATCCAATGCAGACTTTCCTCGTTCAGCAGTCGGTCTGCCTCGTCCATGACGACGGCACGGATGTGCGCCATCTTCAGTTTGGTCCGTTCGATCAGTTCCGCGATTCGGCCCGGCGAGCCCACCACGATGTGCGGCTTGGTCTTGAGCTTGTCGATCTGTCGGTCGGTCGGTGTGCCTCCGATGAGCAGCACCGAGCGAATGGCGAGCGCTGCGTTTAGCGCAAGTTCACAGGATTGACGGTGAATCTGTATGGCCAATTCGTGGGTCGGCGCCACGATCACGACCTGGGTCGCAGCCTGCGCGGGATCGATGCGCATAAAGAGCGGCAGAAGGTAAGCGAGTGTCTTTCCGGTGCCCGTCTCCGCGCGCAGATACGCGTCCTTCCCGGCGACGAGCGGAGGGATTGCTGCGATTTGAATGGGGCTGGGGTCTACTATCTGTTGTTTCGAGAGCGCAGCGATGAGTTCGGGTGGCAGCGAAAGATCTGAAAACGTCATGAAATCCAACTCGCTACGGTAGCCAACCACACCCACTCTCGTAGGGATGGCCGCTGAACGGGCGGCAATTCTAGCAGCTTTGCCTGTGTCACCTGGCAGTCGGCCATGAGGCGACGCCCGTCTCGGGATGCCTCATCCAACCGGCGGTAGGCACCGCGTCGCGATCGAGAAGGAACGCAAAGCCCGGCCTGACTAGGGCCGAGCCCATCGCAAGGCTTGCGAGTGTGTGGTGCACCGTAATCCCGAATCGTTGAGGCTCCGGTGCCCGCGGCGCTGCCTACGGGCTCATCGAGATCCACGCCGCAGTAACAGCAATGCGGAACAACCGATATGTCTCCAAATACATCGCCGCGCTCGACGAAAGCGCAGTTGCGAAACCCACGCCTCGTTAACCACCGGCAAATTCAGCGGCCAGCATTGATATCGCGGCGGGCAAGCACACGGTCGCCAATGCCGCAGTTCGATTTTGAACTAACCGCCTTTCTCCGAGCAGCCGCGCAACGCGGACGCCGATGCCTTCGCCGGATTCGGCTGACGATAGTCTCACGATAGGCAAGAAAGAATATGAAAATCAATTGCTTGCAGTTCTCTCCTTTTCACTCGAGACGCGCAAGTAAAGCTGATTTCTCTAGCAATAAGTTCCGTGTGCGACAAGCCTCAAATCCGCGACTCGAGCCACGTTGCATACGATGGTGCGACTTCAGGGCGCTGAGTTAAGCTATCCGCGCCGCATCATTGCCACTATTAACCGCCGTTGAGGTCAGCAGGCATGGCCGATGTCTTTGTTTCCTATTCTCGCAGCGACAAGGCACGCGTCGCGCCGCTCGTGGCCGCGATCAAAGCCAACGGCTGGTCGGTCTGGTGGGACCCGGCAATTGAGGCGGGTCAACAGTTCGACGACCAGATCGACGCCGAACTTCAGGCGGCCAACGCCGTTGTCGTGGTTTGGACACCGACTTCCGTCGCGTCCCGCTGGGTGCGTGGCGAGGCACGCGATGCCGCGGAACGCGACATCTTGGTCCCGGTCCGATTCGACGGAGCCCGCTTGCCTATCGATGTCCGCGCCATTCAAACCACCGACCTCGACAGGTGGGGCGAGAATTCCGCCAGCGCACCGTTTCAAGATCTTATTCGTTCGCTCGGGGCCATCATCAAGCGGCAACGGGAGCGTCAAGCCGTGAAGTCGGCTGCTGGTGCCGCGCAAGCCGTGGCCGCTATGGCCGCGCCGCGTGTCTCGATTTGCGTCCTGCCCTTCGCCAATATGAGCGGCGACCAGGAGCAGGAATACTTCAGCGACGGCATCACGGAGGACATCATCACCGACCTGAGCAAGGTCTCCGCCCTGTCCGTGGTCTCACGCAACAGTGCCTTTATGTACAAGGGCAAGCATGTTGATGTCCCTAAGCTCGCGCGAGATCTCAACGTCGGACATGTGCTGGACGGAAGCGTGCGTAAAGCAGGTGGCCGTGTGCGCATAACCGCCCAGCTGGTAGATGGCTCGACCAACGAACACGTCTGGGCTGAGCGCTACGACCGCGACTTGAACGATATTTTCGCGCTGCAGGCGGAGATTTCCGAAGCGATTGTCAAGGCACTGAAACTAAAGTTGGTGCCCGAGGAGAAAAAGGCGATCGAGCAACGCGGTACGGAGAACGTCGAGGCCTACAACCTTTTTCTTATGGCGCGACAGTCCTACGTCACGAGCCATGAAGCGGATGCCCGCCGCACGGAAACCATCATCCGCCTGTGCAGGAGAGCCATCGAAATCGATGCCGGGTATTCACGCGCCTGGGCGCTCTTGGCGATCGGCCAGATGAACCTGCGCTTCGTGAATGGCAGATCGGGCGAGGATGGATTCGAATCCGCTGAACGGGCGCTCGCGCTCGACGCCAACCTGGCCGAGGCCCACGCCGTCAAGGCCAGAATCCTCTCCCAGCACGGACGTCACGATGAGGCGACCGACGAAATCGATGTCGCGCTGCGCCTCGACCCCGAGTCATACGAGGTGAACAGAGCGGCCGCCTATCTGAGATTCAGGCAAGAACGACTGGACGAGGCGGTTCGCTACTATGAGAAATCCATGTCTCTCATGGCGACAGACCTGAATTCCGGTTCCATGCTGCTTACCTGCTATACGGCCATGGGCAATTCCCAGGCGGCGCTGCGCATCGCGCAGCTCACACTCGCCCGAACCGAAAAGACGCTGGCGCAGGATCCGAACAACGGCACGGCGATGGCCTACGGTGCCATTTCTCTGGCAAGTTTAGGGGAGGCGGAACGCGCCAAGGATTGGATCAGCCGGGCGCTGCTGATCGATCCGGATAATATGAATGCGCGATACAATTTTGCCTGCAGCCTGACGACTTACCTCAAAGAGCCGGACGCGGCGCTGGAACTGCTCGGACCTGTCTTCGAAACGATGGCCATTGCCTGGTTGAACCACGCCAAAGCGGATCCGGACCTCGAGCCCCTCCGTACCGACCCGAGATACCAAGCGATGGTCGAGGCGGCCGAAACGCGCCTCGCGGCTGCTAACAATGGCCATTCCGCATTGCTAGATTGAAGCGCCTTTCCGGCCTCGTGCCTTACCGCAGGTTGAACAAAAAAGAGTCAATTCATCGATGAGTGTTGGCCTTCGAGACTTCCCTTGCGGCCTTTTGTGATGGTGGCGAGATTTTACGCTCCCATATATGTTCCTGGCATTTCACTCGCGTCGTGAAATGAATCGCCGTTCGAGCGTCTCTGTCACGGTCTGCCTTCGCAAAGAATGGCTGTCTCCGGTCGTTGTTAGACATCGTGCCCTCGTTTCTCACGCCGCCAATTTCAGTCTTGGCTTGAGTCCGGCCCTCGATGCCAATCGAACTAACATGTCCAAGCTGAATTGACCGAATTTACCGCGCTTTATGTCAGACACCCGAGCCTGTGTGATACCCAGCAGCTTTGCTGCTTGAGTCTGAGTCAGGCCGCTTTCTTTCAGCCATTGTTCAAGTCCTCTGAGCAACGTGGAACGCATGACCAGTTCGTCGGCTTCTGCCTTCGGAAACAGATCGTAGAACACACTGCGGCCGGCCGGCGTCACATGGCGAGGGCCGTGTTCATCGCGTTCGCGCCTCACTTTCTTAGTCTTCATGACTTCACCTGTATTGACTTGAATCGCTTATGAGCCAAATCCAAATCTTGCTGACGAGTTTTCTGGGTCTTCTTTTGGAAACAGTGCAGGACGTAAATCCCCTCCGGCCGCGTTGCCAGATAAATGCAGCGAAAAGCGCCTACGATTCTCGGACGCGAATTTCGCGCACCCCGGCGCCTACGGTAGGCATGGGCTTCCAATCGTCGGGGTCAATGCCTTCCTGAACATGCTCGAGTTGATAGCCAATTTCGAGCCGAACCGCTTCCGGGAAAACAACTAAATCTGCCTTGCTGTTTCCCATCCCAATAACCGGTTTCATCGAGTGCTACTATGCACGAAATTACATAATTATACAAGTATCTGCATATCCGGTCTGACCGCCCTGCCGCTAGCGGCTCACAAGATGCGAAAACCAGTCTGCGTCCGCGCGTATCGAATTTCGCGAAAGGATCTCTATGATTTGATCTGATCGGAGCCTATTACGGCGCTCGCTCAACGATTCGGGATATCCGACGTTGGACTTGCGAAGGTGTGCCGACGGTCCGACATTCCTTCGCCGCCCCGTGGGTACTGGGCAAGGATCGCTGCCGGCGAATCGATCCCACGCCCGTACCTGCCAGAACGAGCAGATCTCGAGACACGGGCGATTAGGTTTCGAGTAAATCGAGGTTTCAGAGCAGACGCCTCGCCGTCGAGTCCGATCGGCAACCTACGGGCGTATCAGGCCGCTAGACCTTTCCGCAACCTCGGCGGGCCGATCAGCACGTCCGCGGATACATGAAAGCGATCCCGAACCTTACGCACCATGGACATGCTGAGCTCTCGTTTCCCCGTCATGATCTCGCTCACCCGACTGGGGGTCCCCAAGAACTCCGCGAGTTGAGCGCGCGTGAGACCGTGCTGGTCCATCAGATAGCTCAGAAGCTGTGGAAGCGTAGGCGTCCGACGAGGCCAACGGCTCTGCTCGTAAGCTTCGATCAGCCTCGCCTGAGCAATGAGGCGCGCTTGATCCGATGGATCGGTAGAATCCATCAGCTTCTCCACCAGCGCTTTGGCTTGCTGGTGATCCCGATCATTCTCAACGATCACTAACGTTGCTTTCATTACACTTTCTCCGCATCAATCTGATCATATTCCTCGTGGGAGCCGAAGAATCGAATCATCAGAATGCCGTTTTGGTACCTCACCAGCGTCACTAATCGATAGTCGTTGCCTTTAATGTTAAAGACGACCCTACCGCCCTTTAGAATGCTCGCCTTTGGATGCGACTGCTTCACATCCTGGGGCGACCGCCAATTGGCCTTTTCTGCAATCGCCCGCCAGGCATCAAACTGTGCCCGAGCGGCCTTCAGGCCTTTGCTTCCTTTGTTGCTGGCAAAGTAGGCCTCCGCCAGGTCCGTACCAATGACTATCATTGGACCCGGATCTTACTCGACAATTCCATAAAATGGAATTTAGGGTTCCATTTTTGGGAATAGGAGCTGCGCACGGTGAAATTAGGCGTCAACATGATCCGTCACGAGCAGGTAGTCGACTTGCTGGTGCAGTCCCTTCGTCTCGCCGACAAGCGAAACACCGTGGCGCACAGCCCTATGCGGGTTCAGGTATGGGAGCAGAGCAAGACGGGCGAGGTATTGTTCGAGCAGGTGATTGCATCGCAGACGACAGACAATTACATAGACGACGCTGAACTCGCCGAGCTAAGAGCTGCGGCCGAGGATATTTCCACGCGTCTTATCATGGCCCTCGGCTACCACGAGCCGCAGCACCATGCGCGCTAGGCAGCTTGTGGACCGCGATTCGCGAGCGAATGCCGCGCGCTTCTGTGGCACAACGACGATTTTCGTGACCAAAGAGGAGCGCTATAAGTGCCTGGTGCGGCTCGGGAAAATGGTGGGCCGTGTAGCTACCAAACTCTCGGCATATCTCGTTGTTTTATAAACGATTACACTATCGGAATTTCGCTGATGCCCCCACGAATGACCCCCAAGCAATCGTGGCTGTCCCTGGACGGACCGATGGGCTCACCCCGCCAATTTCAGTTTGGGTCTGAGCCCCGCGTGCCACCAGCAGATCCATGCTGAATCGGCGGATCTTGCCTCGCTCAAATCCGATATTCACGCCGGCATAGCTCCCAGCACCTTTACTTGCCTGTCCGCCTGAGGCCTGCTCAACGCTTGATCGCCGTCGCCAGTAACTCGGTTGACGTTACATCTCGCATGAGCGCCCGCAATTTGAAATCTTTGGCGCTGCCGAAAGCAGCGTCGAATCCAGCCTGAGCCCGCTCCCAATAAGTCCAGGCGACCTTCAGTCGTTTTAACCCAACATCCGTAAGGGAAAGTTCCTTGCTTCGTCGATCGACAGTTTTTTGAGTGACGGCGATGAGACCCTCTCGCTGCAGAGGCAGAATATTCCGCCCAAGTGTGGTTCGGTCCATCACGATCAGCTCGGCAAGGCGATTGATCGTCAACGGACGCCCTTCGCTCTTTAACTTAGCGAGGATCGAAAACTGCGTTGTGCGCAGCCCGCAGGAGGCTAGATGCTGGTCATAGAACTGGCTCACGTGCCGTGCTGCCTGGCGAATCGCAAGGCAGGAGCAGAACTCGGGAGGAGGGGCGGCAATCATGAGCTTCATCTTGACATTATAGCATAAAAGCGTATATACGCGTATATGGGCGTATCTACACATATATCAGCTAGACACTCTCCAGGAAATTGAGGAAAGGCCCCATGAGTCGTGATGTAGCAGGCGGCGTCCGGGAAGGCGCGACGGGCGTATGTTCTGCCCAAGTACCTAGTGAGCCGGCTCAAACCCGATGATGTATTCGCCGAAGCCATCGAGTTAGATGCCGAACTTCGCGTTGGCGGGAATCGCAAGCGGCGTAGCTGCCTGACTTCGACAGGTAAGCCCAGAGCGCGCAGCCGGTGCGACCTCCTACGCATAGGCGGATTGTGACACTCATTAATGCGCAGGACCTTATGACTTCTGGCGAGATCATTTCGTTCGGACCGTATAGCCTGATCCCGGCGGAGCGGCGACTATGGAAAAATGGGAGGGCGATCGACGTCGGTAGCCGAGCGCTAGATGTCCTGATCGCACTTGTCGAGTCCGCAGGTGAGGTCGTTGGACAGCGTGAGTTGATGCGTCGAGCGTGGCCCAATGTCGTGGTGGGTAACGGCAGCCTTAGGGTGGCGATTGGCGGCCTTCGCAAAGCGCTTGGCGATGGCCCGGACGGCATGCGATACATCGCGACCGTCGCAGGACGAGGTTACTGTTTTGTCGCGCATGTCGATCGCTCGACAGCGTCGCCATTGGCATCGACGCCGCTTCCCGTTGTCTTCGAACCCCGCCCTGTCCTAACCCACAGACTTCCGGCGCGGCTGACCCGCATGGTCGGGCGCAGTGACGCCGTCAAGGCGTTGTCAATGATGCTCACCGCACGGCGTTTCGTGAGCGTGGTGGGGCCGGGTGGAATGGGCAAGACGACGGTGGCCGTGTCCGTCGCTCACGCCCTGCTCGACGAGTTCGGCGATGCCGTGTATTTCGTCGATCTTGGCACCGTCACCGACGAGACGCTGATTGCCAGTGCTGTGGCCGCAGCGATAGGCGTCTCCGGACAAACGCAAGATTCTCTGGCCGGTCTCGTCGCAATTCTTTCGGGGCGGCGACTTTTGCTGGTTCTCGACAACTGCGAGCACCTCATCGACGCAGCGGCCTCGCTCGCAGAGTGTCTCCACCGCGAGGCGCCGCGGATTCACATCCTCACGACCAGCCGGGAGGCGCTGCGCGTCGAAGGCGAGCATGTACACTATTTGGTGCCGCTCAATTATCCGACGGCAACGGCAGCACTGACTGCTGCCGAAGCGCTCGCTACACCGGCGGTGCAATTGTTCATGGAACGCGCATTCGCCAGCGGCTACACCTCGGAACTGACGGATGACGATGCGCCGACGGTGGCGGCGATCTGCGGCCGACTGGATGGAATAGCGCTCGCGATCGAAATGGCAGGCAGCCGAGTCGGCGCCTATGGGCTTAAGGGTACGGCCCACCTGCTGGACAATCGATTCAAACTCCTTTGGCAGGGTCGCCGAACCGCCCTACCTCGGCATCAAACCATGGCAGCGATGATGGATTGGAGCTTCAACCTCTTGTCCGACCGGGACCGAAGCGTGCTCGGCCGATTGGCGATATTCGTCGGTCTATTCACGCTTGAGGCAGCCCAGGCCGTGGCGAGGGACCATCAAATCGATGTAACAGAGGTCGCGGACGCGATCGCCAGCTTAGTTAACAAGTCATTGATCTCGGTGATATCAATCGACGGAGTTGCACACTACCGGTTGCTCGACCCGACCCTGACGTATGCGGCCCAAAAACTTGCGCAAATGCCCGAGGAGAACACCGTTGCCAGGCAACACGCTCGCTACTACGCGGAATCTCTGTCCAACCGCGCTGGCAACGGGGTTGCAATCACCCCTGAAGACGTGGCGTTTGCCGCACCGTATTTGGGCAATATTCGCGCGGCCCTCGAGTCCAGCTTTTCCGTGGCTGGCGAGGCAGCAGTCGGCGTAACGCTGGCATCGGCGGCGGCCCCCTTATTCTACGATCTTTCCTTGTTCATCGAATGCGTTCGTTGGTGCGAGAGAGGCCTGGCTGGATTGCGAGAAAGTGACCACGGAAGCGCGAAGCACCTGACGCTGCAGGCGTTTCTGGCCGCATCAATGATGCTCACGCGCGGCAATAGCGACAGAGTGCGGAAAGGTATCGAGGATGCGCTGGCGTTGGCTGACGCGCGAGGCGATCAAGAGTATCAGACGCATCTCATAGTCGGTCTATGTATATTCCTGAGCCGCATCGGCGACTTCCGAGGCGCCCTCGCCCTCGCTCAACGCAGCATCACAATCACCCAATCGATCGGCTCGCCTGGCGTAATCGCCGCGGGAGAGTCGGTATTGGGCGTGGCCCACCACTTTATAGGAGACCAAAAGGAGGCTCGCCACCACTGCGAACGCGGCCTGAAAAAAGTCGAGGCTGCGGGAACCGAGATGGTCGCCTTCTTTGGTTTTGATCATGAGATCCGCGCGATGATGATGCTTGCACGCAGTTACTGGCTGATCGGGTTTCCGGATCGTGCCGCCAAGACCGCGCGGCGGGCGATCGCCGTCGCGACCCAGCGAGACCACCCTTTCAATTTGTGTATGACCTTGATTTTTACGGCCACCGTGTTTCTTTGGCGAGGCGACCTGGATGAGGCAGAGGACCTTATCCAACGCCTCATTGCTCACGCAGCGCTACATTCACTGGGCCCCTGCCATACCATCGGTATTGCACTGAGCGGCGAACTATCCATTGCGCGCGGCAATCCGTCGGAAGGCGTTGCGCTTTTGCAGCGTGCCCTCGAAGTGTTGCAGACAGCGAAGCATCACGCCCTATTACCGGCCTTTCATGTAGCGCTGGCCGAGGGCCTCATGAAGGCGGGGAAGGCCGATGAGGCCGGGGCAGCGGTCGAGACAGGGTTGGCCCTTAGTGAGGCGTTTGGCGAAACCTTGAATGTACCTGAACTGCTTCGAATCCGAGGGGAGGTATGGCTCCAAACAACGCCGGCGGACCCCGCAGCGGCGGAACGGTTGTTTCAACTCTCCCTCCAACAAGCCAAAGAGCAATCGGTGCTTAGTCTTGAGCTTCGGTCGGCCATCAGTCTCTCGCGATTGTGGGCCAACCAAGGTAAAGCGTCGGCCGCTGCCGACCTGCTCGAGACCAGCTATCGGCGATTTGGAGAGGGCTTTCAAACGACGGACTTGAAGGTTGCAGACCAACTCCTGGCGGAGTTTGGCCAGTCCGATATTCCTCTTGAGCTGGCAAGCGGATCCGTCTGACTCGGCGGGGGCGATGACGGCATTTAACACCGCATGACGCACCCTCCTCCATCTTCTCTGGCACCATTGTGCAGAGTTGAAATGCGTCTAGGCGGTGTCTGACATGTCTGATTTGGAAAAGCAACTAAATCCCGGCGCAGATTCGACCCCTGCTGAAGAAGTCACCACTGGTCTGCCAGCATCGGTGGCAGCCTATATCAGAGCGACCAACCTTGCCGATCTTGACGCGTTGTTGGCGACGTTCGTCGATGACGCACTCGTCAACGATCAGCTTACAGACTACTGGGGCAAGGAGGCGATCGCCGCCTGGGCCGCTCGCGACATCATCGGCGAGCGATTGACTCTCAAGGTGGTAAAGAACGTGCAGCACTACGGGCACTCCATCGTAACCGCCCATGTGGGCGGACTGTTCGATAAGCGCGGGCTCCCCGACCCACTTGTGCTTGCATTTTATTTCTCGTCCTACGACAACAAAATCGTTCAACTCATAATTCTGCGCAATCAGTCCGGCATTTGATGGAAGACCAATTGCTGCGTCATGGCTTCTTTGCGTTCGGCCCCATCGTGTCGGCCGGAGGCGCATTTCATTTCTTGAGGTCATGGTAGCCAGCAAGCTAGAGCTCGCTCTACAGAAGAAAAGCCGCAGAGCGCATCGTTGAAGTTGCCCCGCCCGACGATTGTCAGATTGTCATACCCCCACGATCATCCGAGAGAGAATTAGTAGAGGAGAAGGAGAGTGCCGCAGCCTTCTCAACCATGCCGTTCCGGCACCTCCTGTGATTTCACGCTAATGGTCTGTTGCCTAGGATCATTCGCTGCGCTGATTTCTGAGGATCCGAATATCCCTGACGCTTGCCACCTGTAGATACCACTGGCGAACCCTTTGCCTTTTGGACAGCGGCCCTCAGGGAAATGACGACGCCTACGGTCGGCTTACCCAAGACGAGCCGGCGCGCTTGCTCCTGCGGATCAACATTCGGCTCCCAATGACCGCCAGCGGGATTTGCGGGCGATGCATCAAAGGTCCTGGCTCGTCCGTGGACAGCACCGGAGAGAAGGTCTCTCGCCTGCATTTGAGCATCGCCACCCGAATCTGCGGCAAGCCCGTGGTTGGCGTACAGCAGGATAGCTGCGAATATCAGCACCGAAGAATGAGTTGGCATTTTGGTCAGAATGGATGTGGTAATGATGGTTCTCCGATTCGAGAGTTGGGCCTATGAGCGCAGCGCGCGCTCCGTACAGCGCGACAAGGCGGTGGGATCCCGCCTCGCCGCATCTGGACAGCTCGCTATCAGTCACGTCCGTGCGCCGCATGTTCAATGAAGTCGGCTACGGCCTCTGGTTTCGACAGCATGATGACGTGGCTCGACCGCACCGTGATTGTTTCGGCGCTGATCGTTTGCGCCATCATTGCCTCAAGCTGAGGAGAGATGACTCGATCTTCGCTGGCGACCATGTACCAGGATGGCTTTCTGTGCCAAGCGGGTGAATCACCGCAGTGTCGAATGCGGTTGCTGCGACGGGTCCCTGGGTGGCCGCTAAGATTTGCTTTTCTGACTCCGGCAAATCCGGCGCAAAATCGGTGCTGACACCTTTCTCGGTGAGGCTCAGAAAGCCCGCATTCAATATGATTTCTTGATTGATCGGGGTCGGTGGGGCCAATGTATTCAAGAAGAAAACCGTTTGCTCTGTGTCTGGTGCGTACGCCGCGATGTAGACCAGCCCATTCACTTTTGGGTCATTCCCGGCCTCTGTAATCACCACTCCGGCGTAAGAGTGGCCCACGAGCAGTACCGGACCTGTCTCCAA
Source organism: uncultured Gammaproteobacteria bacterium (assembly GCA_963766915.1). Taxonomy (GTDB): domain Bacteria; phylum Pseudomonadota; class Gammaproteobacteria; order Steroidobacterales; family Steroidobacteraceae; genus Bog-1198. The sequence continues at coordinate 4,646 of CAVYCL010000012.1, read as the reverse complement.
TTCCAGGGCTCGCTTCAGCGTTTCGACATCGCGCGCCACGGATGTCATTGAAAGCTGCACCGCCGTCACATGGAATCCCCTTCGTTGCAGCAACGCAATTACCTTGGACCAGCTTGAGCCGTCGGCCCATGCTCCGTGGACGAGGATGACGTCCTTCTGTTTTCAAAGCCGGGACGTCTCCCGCCACGGACAAATTTGCAGCGAGAAGTGCCAGCATGCTCAACGCCATCGGTGCCATCACCGATTTCAGCTTGTTTTGTCTTTGCACGTTGGAATCTCCTTTCGGTCGGTTGATATTGATCATGGCCGCAGTATTCATGGGTTCGCGCCGCGCGAAGCAGCTTCGATCGCCGCGGCGACCTGTTTTGGAAAGGCGATCAAGGTGTCATGGCCGCCCTCTACGATCGTCGTCGTGGCCTTGATTCGATTCGCGAAGAACTTTTGGGCGCTGGGATCAAGGATAAGATCCTTGTCGGATACGACATACCATGATGGCTTTTCATGCCACGCGGCCATCGTAGCCGGCTCCTCAAAGGCCGTATGATTGATTGGCAACTGCGCATTGGCGAGAGATTCCGCTTCTCTCGCGGGCAGATCCTCGCCAAACACCGAAGGGAACGCTGCTTTGTCGAGGTAGAGATATCCCTTGTCGTCGGGCCGAATCGCCTGCACGCCTTTAGAGGGCGGTCCGCTGGCGCTCAGCGACGTAACGCTCTCGCCTTTCTCGGGCGCAAAAGCCGAGACATAGACAAGCGCTTTCACTTTCGCGTCGTCGCCGACCTCACCGATGACGAACCCCGCCCACGAGTGCCCAACCAGCACTGTCGGCCCGTCCTGAGCATCGATGACTGTCTTCGTCGCAGCGGCATCGGCGGCGAGCGATGTTAACGGAATGTTGACCGCCGTTACGTGATAGCCCTTGCGTCGCAAGACATGTGCGACGTTGTTCCAGCTGCTTGCGTCGGCCCAGGCGCCGTGAACGAGCACGATGTTCTTGACTGTCCCGGCCGGCAACGTGGTCGCTGCGATGGCCGGAGCAATCGAGATGGTGAAGGCGGCTGAGAGCGCGGCAGGAATTAGCAGAGATTTCATAGCGGCTCCAATGGTTGTTTAGTTGTCTTCGGGGTTCTTCCCGCGAAGGTTCGTGTCATGCGCCGCCTCACGCTCGGCGCTTTTCTTGACGCGTGTGCTTCGCGGGTCGGCACATTGCGCGCCCCAGGGCGCAGCGACAAGTAAAGAGATGTCAATCGTTATAAAGAGATCGGCGCACGGACCCACGTCTCTCAATCCGGAGATTTGCAATCTCCGCGTGTTGAATATTCATGCATTTCAATTGATGGAGACGATTGGCTTCCAGCGAGCAGAAGCGCTCGTTTCGTCGCACAGATTGCCGCTCCAGGTAACGAGTTCCACACGTTTCTGGTGCTTCGTCTTTTCGTTGCGGCGGCGGGAGCTAGTACAGGATCGACCGAGTCTCCGCCTCCGCTGCTAGACGTGTTGTCCGGCAGCGTCCAGGATGAGGTGGGTGATCTCGTCGGGACGGGAGATCAGCGACAGATGACTGGCATTAACTTCGATCGTCTTTGCGCCCATCCGCTTGGCCATGAAGCGCTCCAGGTCCGGGTTGATCGTTCGATCCTCAGTGGAGACCGTATAGAAACTCGGCTTCGAGCGACAGGCGGCCTGCGTGGTCTTGCCGGTCAGCAAAGCTCGGTGGAATGGCTCTTGGACAGCGTAGAGCACCTTGGCCTTCCCTTCCGGCAGATCGCCGCCGAAGTCGCGAATAAACACGGCCTCCGTGAGGCGTCCTTCATCACCGTCAAATACGATACCGGCGGAGGCCGGCGGCGTGGGATAGGTCTTAGCCAAAGCGGTGTAGTCCTCCCCCGCATCGGGCGCCCGCGCCGCCACATACACCAGAGACGACACTTTGGGATGCGCGCCTACCTCGGTGACGATCATGCCCGCGAACGAATGCCCGACCAACACGGTTGGGCCGTCCTGCCGATCCAGCACGAGCTGAGTGGCGGCGATGGCTTCCGGCAGGGTCGTTAGAGGGTTCTGCACGGCCGTGGCGTTGAGTCCCGCCGCCTGCAATCGAGCGATCACCTCGGACCAGCATGATCCGTCGGCGAATAGGCCGTGCACCAGGACGACGTTGCGCGCCTTGACAGGCGCGGGGATGGCGGCCGTGCCGCGGGGGGAAATCAGCGACACGCCGACTCCTGTAACCAGAGCGGCCGAAAATGCGCGTCTGTTCATCAGCATGATCGGAAATCCTTCTTTGCTAGAGTTTCTGGCGAATTTTCTGAGATGCGGCCAGGATAAAATCAAAGCCCACGGTCGCGAGTGATCGCCGGCTCGGCTCGTGACTTGAGCCAGGACCGCACCACTCGGTCGCGGGAAGGAGCGGTTTGTGAAATACCTTACGCATTCAGGAAAGTCCGGGCGTGATTGACGAACGTCTCGTGGTATTGAAACAGGGCCCCGTGGCCGGAATCAGGATAGAGGATCAGCTGCGCGTTGCTCAAAGCCTTGAACATCGCGTAGGCGTTGACTGCCGGCAGCATGGTGTCATCGCTGCCGCTGACTACGAGGGCGGGCTGGGAGATGGCGCGCAGCAGAGTGTGGTCGGGATCGGGCGTGGCGCACCAGCTGATCAGCGCCTTGGCCTGAGGATCGGTCACTTCACTGCTGGTATCGGTGTCGCGATCTTTCTTGCGTGCGTAGACGCGCTTTAGAAAGGCCTTGCCGGCGTCTTGGCTAGCTGCCGATTGGGTGAAGAACAGTGGAAGCCGCGGATCCGGCGCTTCGGTCTGGGAGAAGGCCTCCTTGAGGACCGCCAGCAGGTGCTCTTCACCGCCCCGCGGCGCAGTGCCAACTAGGATCAGCTTGCGGACCAACTGCCCATGTTCGACCGCTATCTGCTGGGCGACGCAGCCACCGAGCGAATAGCCCAGAAGGTCGACCTTGGAGAAGCCAAGCAGCTTGATGAACGTGACGGCGTCGTGAGCCATGGCCGCAATGTTGTCGGGAGTTTGGCCTGTCGAGCGGCCGACGCCGGCATTGTCGAAGGCGATCACGGGACGATCGAGTGCCAGCGCATCCACGACGGCGGGGTCCCAGGCGTCGATGTTGCCCGAAAAGTGCTGCAGCAGAACCAGCGGTATCCCGGTCGACGTGCCGAGCTCGCGATAGGCAAAGCGGATTCCGCTTCCCTCAACGTAGCGGGTAGGAGCGGTCTCCAGAGTAGCGATTTCATGGTTCGCGGTACCAAATTGCGTCATGTCATCCTCCAGGCGTTCAGAGATAGCCGTCCGTTTGGCACGGCACGGCATAGGATGGTGGCAACGCGAGATCTTTGCTTTCGAGATCGATTCGGTTCTGCGTAAAAGAACGACTAGGGAGAGTTTCAAGGGCGGGTACACGGTCGCAGATCAGTTAACCCAAAGGTCGGGCGGTTCGGACGAAAACGCTTGCGAGGTTCATCTTCGATTTGTGAGCATGCATACCGGCCGGCCGACGATCCTCTTGTCATCTCATAGTGACATCGGTACACAGACGCATCGTCGCTAGGCGTGTGCAGGTCGCAGGAAGTCGGTGCGCTCCACAAACTGGCGCCGCCTTGAACGTTACCTGGCCACCGCATTGACGGCACATGACAACGCTTAACCGGGCGTGACAAGGGGTGACGCGCCTTACACCGGCGCCTCTGCTAGCTTGATCCTGTCGACTGCCCGTTAGCGCCATCGCGCAGGTTGTCGGCGCCGATCAGTTTGATTATGGAAGGCCTCAAGAAATGACGATGCTCAAAACTCAAACGGAGTGCTACGTCGGCGTGCCTTGCGGAGTTCCTCGCGGTGCTGATGAAATCATCGTGGCGCGCTGGACCGACACGCGTACGGAAGATCGGCGAGCGGCGGTCGTGGTGCCTGATGGCCAGTTCGTGTTGGGGGTCGCTCTAAGGACGACACGCGTCCGGTTGCTCAGTGGCCGGAACATGATCTTCGACCGCTTAATGGCCCCCGGCATGACCTACGTCTGCCGCCCATCCAAAACCTTGCACGCGGAGTTTGCGGGTCCAGCGGACATCTTGCACCTCTATATTCCCGGTAGTTCGATTCACGCCCAACAACACGCGGAACTGAACGCAGACGAGGATGGCCGATCCCCGCGGGCGACAATGCTTTCGCGCGATGCCCTAATCGGTCTACTCGCACGAGCGGTTCAGAGGGCAGAGGACGGCGCGGATGATAGCGACATCGAGACGTTGGCGCGGGCGATCGTAGTGCGCGCGGCGCAGATCCGCCAACGGTGCGTTCGGATCTCGCCCCTGCCGAAGTGGCGGCTGAAGCGTGTCGTCGACTATATCGCGGCTCATACCTGCGAGGCCATATCGCTAACTGATCTAGCGGTGGCGGCTGGATTATCCCGTGCGCATTTTACAGCGCAGTTCCGTCTTGCGACCAGCTGCAAGCCTCATGACTTCATTCTTCTGCAAAGGATCGGGGCCGCTGAACGGCTCCTTCTGCAGTCCTCGCGCGAACTCGCGGACATCGCACTGAACGTAGGATTTCAGACACAGGCCCACTTCTCGACCGTGTTCAAACGATTTGTCGGCGAGAGTCCGGGACGCTGGAGACGAG
>CAVYCL010000011.1:0-334550 GCA_963766915.1 uncultured Gammaproteobacteria bacterium | reverse complement strand
AAGAGCATCGAGAGATCGGTAAGGCGTTGGGCAATCACGTGCAGCACATCGCCCTCGCGCTGCAAGGTTCCCCGCACCTCGAGCAAGCGCGAGCCGAGCAACGCGGCGCGCTGCTCCTCGGCAACGCGCTTCCAGACGATCAGATTCACGTGCCCCGTCTCATCCTCCATCGTGACGAACGTCACACCGCTGGCGCTGCCCGGACGTTGCCGCGTGATCACCATGCCGGCGGTCGTGACCCGGCGGCCGGTCGGCAAATCCCACAACGCTTCGGTCGGGACGATGCCGCGCGCCTCGAGCCGCTTGGCGCAAGAGCGCCAGGGGATGACGTCGCAGGGACAGCCCGAGGCTGCCGTAATCGGCGACGATGTCATGGCCTTCGCGGGGCGCGCGCAGGAGCGGTACGCCCTCCGGGACCGCCGTATCGGCGCCGAGCAGCGGCAGGGCGCGCTCCACGCCGCTGACTTGCCAGAAGGCCCGGTAGCGGTGGCCGACGATCCCGGCCAGTGCATCGCTCGCGGCGAGCGCCTCGAGATCGCGGCGATCGAGAGCCGCGCGCTCGGCCAGATCCGCGATATCGGCGAACGGTCGCACCGTGCGGGCCGCAATCAGCCGCCGCGCGCCCTCCTCCGACAAGCGCTTCACCAAGCGCAGGCCTAACCGCAACGCCGGGCGCCCGTCCTCACGCCGTTCGAGCGTGCAATCCCAGCCGCTCGACTCGGCCGCCGCCGCACGCACCTCGACGCCGTGCTCACGCGCGTCGCGTACCAGCTGTGACGGTGCGTAAAAACCCATCGGCTGACTGTTGAGAAGGGCCGCGCAAAAGGCCGCGGGCTCGTAATGCTTGATCCAGGCGGAGGTGTAGACCAACAGGGCGAAGCTGGCGCTGTGCGAGTTGTGGACAACGAAATGATTGGCGACAAAGTTATGATCCCCCTCGATTTTGAGATCATAGGTTTCTTGGTCCCCGACCGGCTCGATCGAGACGATGGTGTCCCAATAGATGTCGGCGCCGGCCAAAGGCAGGGAACCTGCCGTCGCCACCTGATCGCTCATCCTTAATTCCTTGAGACTTCGCCACCCGGACCCCGTCATGAAGGGATGTTCGGCGGTGGCGCAAATTTCGTGACCCAAGGCGCTGCGCATCCGCCATACGCGCTTGATGCCGCTTTGGATGACTCGCAATACTTTCCGGGAGCGCAGCTTCTGCTCCGGATCGCACGCCAAGGTATTCTCAAGACGTGCTTTTCCACGGAAAACATCCTCGATCGTTACCCATCTGCCCGTATCGGCATCGATGACCCGGGTATCCCCAACGACACATTCCGGGAAGCCATACTCACCGAACCCCAATATCTGATTGAAAATCTGATTCGCGAAACTCTCCGCATACCCCTTCGCGCGCATACCGTCGATCAGTTTTCTCTGGAACGGCTCGAGGCCGCCTTTGCGCTTCCAGGCCGCCATGGCACGGCGCAACCCGTCCGCCTCGCCGGGCGAGAAGCCGGCCGCGACAATTGCGAGCTGCATCACTTGCTCTTGGAAAATCGGCACGCCGAGCGTGCGGCTCAGCACCTCCTCGACTTCCTTGCTCGGATAATCGACTGCTTCCTCGCCACTGCGTCGCCGCAAGTAAGGATGCACCATCTCGCCTTGGATCGGGCCCGGCCGCACGATCGCCACTTCGATCACGAGGTCGTAGAAATTGCGCGGCTTGAGGCGCGGCAGCATCGACATCTGAGCGCGCGACTCGATCTGAAACACCCCGACCGTGTCGGCGCGGCAGATCATGTCGTACACGGCGGCATCCTCGCTCGGCACCGTGGCCATGGTGAGCTCGCCCGTGACGCCCGGCGTTCGCACGCGGCGTTCCGCCGAAGTCATTGATCAGTCCGAACGCCCGGCGAATGGCGCTCAACATGCCTAAGGCAAGGACATCGACCTTGAGCAACCCCAAGGCGTCGAGGTCATCTTTGTCCCACTCGATGACCGTGCGCTCCGGCATGGCGGCATTCTCGATGGGCACGAGCTCATCGAGACGCCCGCGCGCGATGACGAAGCCGCCGACGTGCTGCGACAGATGGCGCGGGAAACCGAGAATTTCCGCGGCGAGCGCCATGAGACGGCGTACTCTGACATCGCCCGGATCGAACCCCGAGGCGCGGATGCGCTCCGGATCGATGCGCTGACCGTCCCACCACTGCATGCTGCTCGCGAGCCGATCGACTTCCGCCAACTCGAAGCCGAGCGCCTTGCCGACATCGCGCAATGCGCTGCGCGGGCGATAGCAGATGACGGTAGCCGCGAGCGCCGCGCGTTCGCGGCCGTACTTGCCGTAGAGGTACTGGATGACCTCCTCGCGCCGCTCGTGCTCGAAATCGACGTCGATATCCGGCGGCTCGTTGCGCTCCTTGGAAATGAACCGCTCGAACAGCATGGACATGCGCGAGGGATCGACTTCCGTGATCTGCAGGCAATAGCAGACGATGGAGTTCGCGGCCGAGCCGCGGCCCTGGCAGAGAATGCCCTGCGAGCGGGCATATTGAACGACATCGTGCACGGTGAGGAAAAAAGGCTCGAACTTGAGCTCCGCGATCAGGCGCAGCTCGTGCTCGAGACCCTTCTGCACGGCGGCTGGCGCGCCTTGCGGCCAGCGCTTGGCGCAGCCCGCCCGGGTCAAGGCGCGCAAATGGCTGGTCGGGGTCTCCCCTGCGGGAACGATTTCCTCGGGGTACTCATAGCGCAATTCCTCGAGGTTGAATGTGCAGCGCTCGGCGATCGCGAGCGTCTGCGCGAGCAGTGCTGCGGGATAGAGCTCGCGCAATCTCTCGAGGGGCCGCAGGCACCGCTCGCCGTTCGCAAACAAGCGAACGCCCGCCTGGTGCAAAGGAAGTCCGAGTCGAATGGCCGTGAGCACATCCTGCAGGGCGCGCCGGCCGCGGCGATGCAAGTGCACATCGCCCGCGGCCACCTGCGGCAGCTCGAGTGCCCTGCCGAGCGTCTGCAAGAGGGCGAGGCGCTTCGCATCGGCGCCGCCGGTCAAGAGCTCGACGCCGAGCCAAAGGCGCCCGGCGAAGCGCTCTCGCAACCAGCGACCGTCCGCGGCCTGGTGCGGCAAAAGCGCCCTGCCGGTCTGCGGCAGCCAGATAATCACGCAGCCCTCGAGGGCATTCTCGAGATCCCGGCGCTCGAGGACATAGTGGCCCTTGGCCGCGCCGCGCCGCGCGCAAGTGATCAGCCGGGAGAGCGCGCCATAGCTTGCACGGTCGGTCGCGAGCGCGACGAGCTTGAGCGCGTCGGCACAGTTGAGCTCTGCCCCGATGATGAGCGGCAGCTCGCACTGCCGGGCCGCGACGTGCGCACGCACCACACCCGCGAGCGAGCACTCATCGGTGAGCGCGAGCGCTCGATAGTTGAGGTGCTTGGCCTGCGCGACGAGTTCCTCGGGGTGCGAGGCGCCGCGCAGGAAAGAGAAATTGCTGAGTGCATGAAGCTCGGCGTACAAGCAGCGGCCTCAAGCGAACACACCGTGCAAATACCAACGCCGCGACCGCCGCTCCTGAAAAACCCACAGTCGCGCGCCATCCGTCCGGCGCACGATGTAATAGTCGCGGGCAATCCCCTTGCCGTCCCACCAGCCGCTCTCGATGCGCTCGGGACCTTCCTCGACGACCTCCGGCTCCTCGAGTTGCGCGGGCTCAGCCAGCAACCAGACGGGCCGCGGCCTCTCGGAAGGGATTTCGTGAGACGGCCGGCCGGTCGGTAACACGGCGCCAAGACGCAGCTCTTGAACCCGCTGCCAGGCGGCCTCGGGCCGGTGCTCGGCGACCGAACGGACCCCGTACACCGCCTCATCGCCGAGGCGGGCGCGCAAACGCTCCACCAACTGGGGCGCCGTGTCGCTGCCGCCGCCGGCGCCTCCCTGCCGCGCGAAAACATCGAGCGACACGGCCGAGAGCGGCTGCAGGGGACCGGAGACCAACTCCATGCGGGTGGCAGGCGCCGCGAGCTCGAGCTGCGATAGTTTCTGCGACAGCACGCAGAGCAAGCGATGCTGTTCGCTGGTGGTGCTTGCGAGCCCGAGGCGCACGCGCGTCAGCGCGTGTACGCGATGCGTGAGCCTCAATTCCAGCGTCTGCACCCCGGCTTGCCGTTCGCGCAGAAAGCGGGCACAACGCCCGACCACGGGCTCGAGCGCTTTTTGCAGATAGTCGACCGTCTCCACGTCCATCTCGAAATCGAAGCGCTCGCGGAAACGCTCGCGCGGCACGAACGAGCGGCGCGGTGCGGCCTGCCGCAGCAAGGCGATGTCGAGCTCGAGCACCGCGGCGGCGCCGAAGCGTCGCGCCATCCCCGCCCGCGGCAGGCGCAACAGCTCGCCCACCCGGCTCACGCCGAGCGCACGCAGTGCCCGCAAGCGCTCGCCGTCCCAGGCGGTGCAGCCGACCGGCAACTCCGAAAGCCGCCCCGCGAGCAAGCCGGGATCCTCGATGAGCTCGCGACGGCCGGCGCGTGCCAGCCATAGCGCGGCCAGCGTCGAGGGAGCCGTGGCGCTCGAGACCTCGAGCTTCAGATGACGCCAGGCTGCATCGATCCCTGCATGCAGCGTCTCGAGCGAGCCGAAGAGCTTGACGCTCCCCCGGATCTCGAGGAGCAAGGCATTCGGCATCTCGATGCTCACCCGCGGGGTGAATCGGAGCGCGTGCAGACAGAGCCGCGCAAGCATCGCAGCGGCCCGGGACGACTCGAGCTGCGGGAATACCGCCGCATACCAGAGCGGTTGAGCACGGCGCAGAGTGAGACCAGGTGCCCTCGGGGGCGCAGGACGCAGGGGCGCAGGCGCAGGCGCGGCCTCGGCGGAGGCGTGACACGGGGCTGTCGCGAATAAATCCGCCGTGACGGATTCGAGCGCTCGCGAAGGCATGTCAGGCGCCTTGTTCGAAGACGCTGGGCTGGAAGAGGTTGAGGTCGAGAGGGCTGGGCTCGGGCTCGATGGGACCCGGGCGGCCGCCCTGCACCTTCAGAAGCGAAAGACTCGGCTCGCTCTGTCCCTGCGACAGCAACAAGCGCAACACCGCGGGCGAGGATTCAAATCGATGCCGCTCGGGGCGAAACAATACGCCGAGCGCGCCCCCCTCCTCGGCCGCCAGCTTCAAGCGTCTCAGCCAGCGATCATCGGTGCCTTTCAGCCAGAGCAAAACGGCGGCGCAGACGCCGGAGCTCAAGGCCTGCTCGGCAGCCCACAAGGCTTCCATGGCGCTTGCAGGCCGCACGACGATGAAGCGGTTGAGTTCGATACCCTGTTGCGCCAAGGCGGGGGCAAAAGGCTCGTGCGGCGGGGCGATCCAAACAATCCAGGGAGCATCTCCGTCGCGTTTGCGCTGAGATTGCACCAGAGCCGGCAAAAAAAGCTGGATCTCACCCAAGCCCGATGCATCGATCAGTACCTCGACGAGCGAGGCTGTCGGCCAGCCTCCGCCCGGTAAGCGGGCATCCAGTGCGCGTCGACCGGTGGACCATGCCGGACGCGACGATAGGGGCTGACCGGCCGAGACGTCCTTTATCTTGAAGACGCGTGCATCGGCCAATAGATCCGCAAGCGATGATGCCTCAAGCGGCATCCACGTCTTTACCGCGACGAAGCACGCCCACCACGACGCCTTCGATCATCATGGGCTCATGTTTCAAATCGACCCGGATGGGCTCGAAGTCGGCATTTTCGGGCAAAAGCCACACGATCGAGCCTTCCTGGCGATAGCGTTTGACGGTGACTTCGTTTTCCAGACGGGCAACGACGATCTGGCGGTTACGCACCTCGGGCGTGCGATGCACGGCAACCAGATCGCCGTGCAGGATGCCGGCGTTCTTCATGCTCATGCCCTGCACTTTCAAAAGATAGTGCGGCTGCGGCTGGAACAATTGGGGATCGATTTGATAATGCCTTTCGATGTGCTCTTCGGCGAGGATGGGACGTCCCGCAGCCACGCGCCCGATGAGCGGCAGTCCCAGTTGTTCGCGCAAAATATCTTTCAGCTGAATGCCGCGCGATGCACCGGGAATCAAATCGATGACCCCCTTGCGTTGCAGGGCGCGCAGGTGCTCCTCGGCGGCATTGGGCGACTTGAAGCCAAAGGTGCGGGCGATCTCCGCACGGGTGGGCGGCATGCCGTTCTCCGCAATCGCGGTCTGTATGAGTCGCAGAATTTGAGTTTGGCGAGGCGTGAGGTCAGTCATGGCGAGCACCTGTATATGTAGCCAGTAACTGTCATTATATCCAGCTCACGAGGACTGGCAAGTGATTTGCGCGCAGGTTATTTTGCGGCACCTCGCCTCACCCGCTAAGCGGCTATAATTTTAGGGAAATCATGAAGAAGGAAGATAAGTCTCGAGACCGTTCTCTGGGACTCGACCGACCTATTACGCGCCGCGACTTCCTCAACGGCATGGCCATTGGCACGGCCGCGTGGGTGTATCCCGAGGCACTGACCGCGGCCGGCGTCGATCCGGGACCGGGCGCCGCGGACGCAGCTGCGCACGCCGAGGCGCCCACTCAAGATGCGCCCGGCTACTACCCGCCGCTCCTCACCGGTATGCGCGGCAGTCACCCCGGTTCTTTCGAGGCGGCCCATGCGCTGCGCGACGGCCTCGAGCCGCCCGCGCCCGAAGACACCGGCGAGCGCTACGATCTGATCGTCGTCGGCGCCGGCATCAGCGGGCTCGCTGCCGCGCATTTCTACCGTGCGCAGCGCGGACCGGACAGCCGCATCCTGCTGCTCGACAACCACGATGATTTCGGCGGCCACGCCAAGCGCAACGAATTTCATCTCGGCGGGCGACTGCACCTCATGAACGGCGGCACTCTGGAAATCGACAGCCCCCGGCCCTACGGGCCGGCAGCCGCGGGACTTTTGAAGACTCTGGGGATCGATGTCCCGAGTCTTGTGAAAAAGACCCAACATCTGCAGTTCTACGATCAGCGCGGGCTGAAGCCCGGCATCTTCTTCGATCGCGAGACGTTCGGCACCGACCGGCTCATCGTCGGCACCGACAAGGCGCATCTCGCGCAAGCACTCGCGCAGGCGCCCCTGTCTGCAAAGGCGCGCGATCAGATCATCGAGTTGGAGACGGGTACGGTCGATTACCTGCCCGGGCTCTCTTCCGACGAGAAAAAGCAGCGCCTCTCGCGCATGAGCTATCAGGCCTTTCTGCGCGAGGTGGTGCGCGTCGAACCCGCCGTGCTCAAGTATTACTACGGCAGAACCATGGACGAGCAAGGAGTCGGCATCGATGCGCAGTCGGCGCTCGACTGCTGGGCATTCGATCTGCCCGGCTTTCAGGGCATGCATCTCGCCAAGGGCTCCATCGCGCGCATGGGATTCACGCCCAAGGGCTACGAGGACACGGGCGGATCGTATCGTCTGCACTTTCCCGACGGCAACGCGACCATCGCGCGATTGCTGGTGCGCGACCTGCTGCCGCAAGCCGTGCAGGGCGTAGCCGATGCACGCAGCGCGGCCGAGGATATCGTCACCGCACGCATCGATTATGCGCAGCTCGACAGCGCCGCGCAGCCGGTGCGCCTGCGCTTGAACAGCACCGCCGTTCGGGTACGCCACCTCGGCGATCCGCGCTCCGCCGCCGAGGTGGAGGTGGCTTACGTGCGCGCAGGCCGCGGCTACGCGGCGCGCGCGCGTGGCGTCGTGCTCGCCGGCTACAACATGATGATTCCGTATCTTTGTCCCGAGCTGCCGGCGGAGCAACAGAAGGCCTTGCATAGCCTGGTGAAGACCCCGCTGGTCTACACCACCGTGGCGTTGCGCAATTGGCTGGCGTTCGATCGGTTGAAGGTGAACCACGTCTACGCGCCCGGCAGCTATCACGTCTCCTTGCGGCTGAATCCGCATGTCACCATCGGCACCTATCGAGGCGCGCTCACGCCCGAGGATCCGGTGCTTTTGCACATGGTGCGCACGCCTTGCCGGGAAGGACTCCCGGAACGCGAACAAAATCGTCTGGGACGCGCCGAGCTGTTGCGCACCTCGTTCGAGACTTTCGAGCGCAATATCCGCGACCAACTGGGCCGCACGCTCGCCCCGGGCGGCTTCGATCCGGCGCGCGACATCACGGCCATCACCGTGAACCGCTGGCCGCACGGCTACGCGCCTGAATACAACCCGCTGTTCGATCCCGAGCTGCCCGAATCGCAGCAGCCGCAGGTCATCGGGCGGGCGCCATTCGGACGAATCACCATCGCGAATTCGGACTCCGGGGGCGGCGCGTACACGGACATGGCGATCGATCAGGGCCAGCGGGCGGTAGCGGAGCTGCTCGGCAGCAAGAGCGGCTGAGCGCCGTGGTAAAACTTACAGCGCCCCGCGCGTGTTCCGCGTTTTCCTCGGCGGACAAAGCAGATTTCTTACGATGGGTTAATATGCGCGACCAAAGTGGGTAAAATCGTCGTAAAATAGTCTCGTATTAACGACATTAACTCGCTTTCAGTTGCAATCGATGCGCGGATTTGGCTTCATGTATGACTGTGTTGCAACGCATTCGAGCCAGGCACGAACAGGAATGGACTCGTGTGTGCGAGAACACGTCGGATGTTCCGAAACGAATGAATTAACAACCCTAGGGGACTTTCTATGACATTTTCCACGACACTCAAGGCCTCAGTTGCCGCGGCATGCGTTATTGCCTTCGCAGGATGCACGGATCTGAAACCCATCCAAGCACAGATTGACGATCTGAAGTCGCAAGTTGCGAAGCTGCAGAGCGACACCGCCAAGGCGCAGAGCGATGCCAACGCCGCCATGAGCGCCGCCCAGGGTGCCTCCTCGGCCGCCTCGGGTGCGCAGAGCACGGCGAATCAGGCTCTGTCGACGGCTCAGCAGAACTCGCAGGCCATCGAGCAGATCAACGAGAAGATCGATCGCATGTTCAAGAAGTCCGTTTCGAAGTAATTCGAGACCGATTAGAGAACAAAACGCCGCGGAGACCCCGCGGCGTTTTTTTTGCGCGGCCGCTCAACACGACGGCCTGCGCACCGACCCGGTGCAACTCGTCAATAGCGAATGAGGGCCGACCCCCAGGTGAAGCCCCCGCCGAACGCCTCGAGCAGCAACAGCTGACCCCGCTTCACGCGCCCGTCGCGAATGCCCGTATCGAGCGCGAGCGGCACGGAGGCGGCCGAGGTGTTGCCCTGCTCCGCGATGGTGACGATGACCCGCTCCATGGGCAGATCCAAGCGTCGCGCAATGGCCTCGATGATGCGCAGATTCGCCTGGTGCGGAATGAGCCAGTCGAGTTGCGACTTAGGAATGTCATTGGCGCTCAAGGTTTCGGTCACCAGCTGCCCGAGCGTATTCACCGCAACTTTGTAGACCTCGTTGCCTTTCATCTGCACGCCGACGTTGCCCTTGCGCACCAAGTCGAAGCCCTTGGACACGCCATCCGGATACATCAGCAGGTCCTTGTATCGTCCGTCCGAATGCAAGCGGGTACTGATGATCCCCGGCTCCGCTGAGGGCTTGAGGACCACGGCGCCGGCGCCGTCGGCAAACAGCACGCAGGTCCCGCGGTCGCTCCAGTCGGTGATGCGGGTGAGGGTCTCCGCTCCCACGACGAGCGCGCATTTTGCATCGCCCAGGCGCACGAACTTGTCGGCGACGCTGAGCGCGTACATGAACCCTGTGCAGGCCGCCTCTAAGCTGAAGGCCGGGCAGGCGTTGCGAATACCGAGGCGATCCTGCAGCAGCGTGCCGACGTTCGGGAACACGAGGTCCGGCGTGGTGGTTCCTACGCAGATGAGATCGATATCCTCCGGACCTACGCCGGCCGCCTCCATCGCGCGGCGCGCCGCGTGTTCTGCGAGGTCGGTCGTGGTCTCGCCGGGAACCACCACATGACGGCGCTCGATTCCCGTGCGCGAGCGAATCCACTCATCGCTGGTGTCGACCAGCTTCGCCAGATCCGCGTTGGTCAAGATCTTCTCCGGCAGGTAACTGCCGGTGCCGGCGATGCGTGAGAACATTGCGCGATCCCTCTAGGAAGCCGTTACCCCGTGGGGCGGCGTGCCAAGGCGTTCTACGATTTTCTCGGGCACGCCGTTTCGCGCCTCGATCACCGCCACCTCGATGGCGCGTTGAAATCCGAACAAGTCGGCTCCTCCGTGGCTCTTGATGACGATGCCGTTCAAACCCACCATGGTGGCGCCATTGTATCGCCTCGGATCGAGTCGGGTGCGCAGAGCCGAAAGACTCGAGCGCGCGGCCAGCGCGCCGAGCTTGCGCAGGGGGTTGCGGGTGAATTCTTCGCGAAGCGCATCGGTGATGAGCCGCGCCACCCCTTCCATGGTTTTCAAGGCCACGTTGCCCGTGAAACCGTCGGTCACCACGACATCGACCTTGCCCGTGAAAATGTCGTGCCCCTCGACGAATCCGACATAGTTGACGCCGCTCTCGGCGATCAGCGTGTGCGCGGTCTGCACCGTCTCGTTGCCTTTGATCTCTTCCTCGCCGATGTTGAGAAGCCCGACCCGCGGACGCTCGTGCGCGCCCTCGAGATCCGCCGCCAGCACCGAGCCCATGACCGCGAACTGGCGAAGCTGCTCGGGCGTGCAGGAGGCGTTCGCGCCGAGATCGAGCATATAGGTATGTCCCGCGCGCGAGGGTATGAGCGATACGATGGCGGGCCGCTCGACCCCCGGCAACATCTTCAGCACGAAATGCGCCATCGCCATGAGCGCCCCGGTGTTGCCCGCGCTCACGCAGGCATGCGCCTCGTGCGACTTGACCAGATCGAGGGCGCGACGCATCGAGGAGTCCCGCTTGCGCCGCAGGGCCTCACGCGGATGGTCGGTCATTTCCACCACCTGGGTGGTGAAGAGGCAGTCGGCGTTCGCGAGGTGCGCAGCGGCGACTCGACCCTCGAGCTCCGATTGCAGGCCGATCAACGTGAAGCGGACATCCGGAAATTCGCGCGCCGCGGCCAACGCGGCGGGGACGCAAACCGAGGGGCCGCCATCGCCGCTCATGACGTCGATGGCAATTTGGAGCGCCGACAAGGGACTGCGTCTCGAGGATTGGAGCGGCGGATCGGCCGACGCGGTGATCAGGAGCTACTCTTCAGTGGCTTCCGCGTCCGCCTTGGTCTGAAGCACCTTCTTGCCTCGGTAGAAGCCATCGCGCGAGATGCGATGCCGCGAGTGCGTCTCGCCGCTCTTCGGCTCGATCGACACGGCGGGTGCCGCGAGCGCCGAATGCGAGCGATGCATGCCACGCTTCGAAGGAGTCTTCCTGCTTTTTTGAACTGCCATGAGTGCTGTGTCCTGTTACCTTTTCTTCAACAAATCCGAAAGAACGCTGAACGGTCTGCGCGTTTCCACCGAGCCTTGCGGCGCGGCCGCATCGACGACCGGCTCAAGCGCGTTGCCGCACGTCGAGGGCGTACTGCAAGCCGGTGCGATGGGCAGCGCCAGCAGCAATTCCTCCTCCGTCAACTCGCGCAGCGATACCAGACCGCCGCGCATACCGAAGAGCTCGCGCTCCGAATCCGTGGCGACGGCCGCCTCGTCGTCGGCGAACTCCACATCGCTACCGCCCTGCACCGCGAAGGCGAACCCCTGCATGCACCGCTGACAGATCAGCATCGGCGCGGCGCGCACCTCGACGCGCGCCCCCGGTCGACCCGAGGCCAGCCTCGAGAACGCGAAGCTCGCATCGACGGCCCCTTCGGGCTCGGCCAGAAACTCCTTGAGCCTGGGCAACTCGCGCAGCTCGTACGTGCGCGTAAGCACCGCGCGCTTCCAGAGCCAGGCGCGCGCAATCAACAAGGTCCGGCAAGCCCGCTGCCATGGGCCGCGTATAATAGGGCCCGATCCCCCCCCTGTCAAAAGTACATTCGGTGCAAGTCGTTGTTTTTGAAGTCTCCGCCTGAGCTTATTCTAGCATCGACCTCGAGCTACCGACGCGCGCTCCTGGCACGCGTGTTCGAGTCGTTCAGGTGCGAGGCGCCCGGCGTCGATGAGACTCGCCGCGAGCGCGAAAGCGCGCTTTCGCTGGTGGCGCGCCTTGCGCTCGAGAAGGCCCGCGCCGTGGCCGCTCGCCACCCCGACGCGTGGGTGATCGGCTCCGATCAAGCGGCTGTGCTGAAGAGCGGCGACGGGGCGGAAATCGTGCTCGGAAAGCCGGGCACGGCCGAGCGCTGCGCCGACACCTTGCGCCGCTGTTCGGGCGCGACGCTCGCCTACTGCACCGGGGTCGCAGTGGTGCGCGCGAGCGAGGGCGGCGTCCACCAATTCGTCGATACCACCCGGGTCAGGTTCCGCCCGCTCGATGAGGCGACGATCGCGCGCTACATCGCGCGCGAATCTCCGTTGGATTGCGCGGGCGGCTTCAAAAGCGAGGGGCTGGGGATTTCGCTCTGCGAGACGATCGAGAGCGAGGATCCGAGCGCCCTCATCGGCCTGCCGCTGATCCGGCTTTGCGACGTGCTCGCGGCGGGTCGGCTACCTCATTCCCTGACGGCACTTCACGGCTGCGGCGCGCGCGGCCGCTGCGTGCGGCGCCGGCCGGCCGCTTTTTCTGCGTGATCGCATCGAGGACCGCCGAGAGATCCGCGGGCAAGCGGGCGCTCGCGTGAAACGGCACGCCGCTCCCCGGCCAATCGAATGCGATCGACTGGGCGTGTAGAAATATCCGCTTGAGGCCCGCGCCCTTGAGCTCGGCGTTGCGCTCGCGGTCGCCATACTTGTCGTCGCCCAAGCAGCGGGTGCTCCGCGTAGGCGGCATGCACGCGGATCTGGTGCGTGCGGCCGGTGGGAATGTCCACCTGCATCAACGTTGCGAGCTTGCCGAAGAACTGCACCGGCTTGAAGATGCTCACCGAATCCTTGCCCGCGGCGGCAACGCGCACGTGCCGCTCTCCTTGACGACGCTCGTCGGTCGCCAAGCGGCGCATCGATGCGTTTCGTGCCGAGCTGCCAGTCGCCCGACACCAGCGCCAGATAGGTCTTGTGCATGCCGCCGTCGCGTATCAAGGCATGCAGCGCGACGAGTGTCGCCCGATCGCGTGCCACGCACAGACACCCGCTCGTGTCGCGGTCGAGGCGATGCACGAGCTCGAGCGTCTCGCGCGGGCGCGAGGCGCGCAACGCCTCGATGACGCCGAAGCTCATACCGCTGCCGCCGTGCACGGCCACCCCGGCCGGCTTGTCGATCACCAGCAGATGCTTGTCCTGGAAGATCATTGAGCGCTCGATGAGCTCTTGCAGCCGGCTCGACGGGCGGCCCGGTTCCTCGGAATGGTCGATATGCACGGGGGGCAGCCGTACCTCATCGCCCGCGGCAATTCGATACTCGGCGTCCACGCGCTTGCGGTTGACGCGCACCTCGCCCTTGCGCAACAACCGGTAGACGCGGCTGCGCGGTACCCGGCTGAAGTGGCGCATGAGGAAGTTGTCGATGCGCTGGCCCGCCTCCTCCGCGGAGATGGTGCGCAGCTCCACCGGAGTCTTCGGTCCCCTCAAGGGCGCTGCAGGCTCGCGAGTTTGCTCGGTTTCGGCTTTCATTTGTGCGATTCTACGGTAATCCATGTTCTAAGACATTGATTACATTGACCCTGCCACGCTGTTGTGATAATGTTTCAAAACCGTGTCGGGTGCTTTACTCTGCATTGAGAGTACAAGCAATGCTTGAAATGCTGACCTCCACTGAAATTATTTTCAGCCGGGAAGCGCCAGGCGGACACCGGTTTCGGCGGCGTTCCCCTGCAAGGGAGCGCCGCATATTAGTTGGTTCTGGATGTCCAGACCATCGCTCGGCCGATGAAAACAGACCCAAGCACCTCCGCAGGAGGCTCAGAACGTCTGACTAGCGGTTAACCGAGAACAAGGCCCCGGGCTTGCTGTATACAAATTGGCAGAATTGGGTTGAATCGATGCCGCTCGCTTGGCTCGCGTTCGGCGCTTCCCTTTTCTTTGCCGCGACCTCAAGTGTCGCGGCCCGGGCTTCTATTCTCGCGCCCTCCTCGGCCTCCACCATATACGTTGGGGCAAATGAAAAGAATGCTCGTCAACGCAGTTCAAGAAGAAGAACTGCGAGTCGCACTCGTCGACGGTCAGAAACTCTACGACTTATCGATTGAGATCCCGTCCCGGGAACAGAAAAAATCCAATATCTATAAAGGCCGGATCACCCGCGTCGAGCCGAGTCTCGAAGCGGCGTTCGTAGAATACGGCGCGCAGCGCCACGGCTTTCTACCTCTCAAGGAAGTCTCCAAGGAGTACTTCCGCTCGCAACCCGGACCCGGCGGACGGCTCAATATCAAGGACCTTCTGCAGGAAGGCCAAGAGCTGATCGTGCAGGTCGAGAAAGAGGAACGCGGTAACAAGGGTGCCGCGCTCACCACGTTCATCAGCCTCGCCGGCCGCTTCCTCGTGCTGATGCCGAACAATCCCCGCGCCGGCGGCGTGTCGCGACGCATCGAAGGCGAGGATCGCGACCAGATGCGCGAAGCGATGAGCGAGCTGCAGATTCCCGACGGCATGGGCGCGATCGTGCGCACCGCGGGAGTCGGCCGATCGGCCGACGAGCTGCAGTGGGATCTGAACAATCTCAAGGCGGCCTGGGACGCGATCGAGCAGGCCAACGACGGCCGCCCCGCCCCGTTCCTCATCTTCCAGGAAAGCGACGCCGTGACACGCGGCTTGCGCGATTACTTTTCGGACGACGTCGGCGAGATCCTGATCGATCAACCGGACGCGTTTCAGAAAGCTCAGGAGTACATGCAGCGCTTCATGCCGCCCGAGGCACAGCGCAAGCTCAAGTTGTATCAGGATCCGGTTCCGCTGTTCACGCGCTACCAGATCGAGAGTCAGATCGAGTCGGCGTACTCGCACAAAGTCACCCTGCCCTCCGGCGGGAGCCTGGTGATCGATCACACCGAGGCGTTGGTCTCGATCGACATCAACTCGGCGCGCTCGACGCGCGGCGGTGACATCGAGGCGACCGCGCGCAACACCAATCTCGAGGCGGCCGAGGAAATCGCCCGCCAACTCAGGCTGCGCGACATCGGCGGCTTGATCGTGATCGATTTCATCGACATGGAATCCACCGCCAACCAACGCGCGGTCGAGGACATGCTGCGGGACGCCGTCAAGATGGACCGCGCACGCATTCAGCTGGGGCGGTTGTCGCGGTTCGGCTTGCTCGAGCTTTCGCGGCAGCGGTTGCGGCCGGCTCTGAGCGAGACGACGCACATCCATTGCCCTCGCTGCAGCGGGATGGGCACCATCCGCAGCGTCGAGTCGATGTCGCTCGCGCTGTTGCGGCTGATCGGCGAGGAGGCGCGCAAGGAGCGTACCGGCCGCGTCATCGCGCAGGTTCCGGTGGATGTCGCCACGTATCTCATGAACGAAAAGCGCGACTGGCTGCACGAGATCGAATCGCGAGATCGAGTCTCGCTGGTCATCGTGCCGAATCCGCACCTGCAAACGCCGGCCTACAGCTTGCGACGCGTGCGCGACGACGAGAAGGAGCTCCCGGAGAACACTGCGGCGAGCTACGAGATTCCCGAACAGCCGACGCTCGACGATTCCAACATCGGCAATCGCGACAAGAAGCCGCAAACCGAGGCGCCTCTCGTGCCGAGCATCGTACCGGTCGAGGCCACGCCGCTTCCGCCGCCACCACCGCCGAGCGCACCGCCGGCCGCGGCTCCGGTCGCCGCCGTGGCGGCCGCCGCGCCGCAGCTCGGCATCTTCGTACGCATGTGGCGCTTTCTATTCGGCGCACCCGCCGTGCCCGCGGCAAGCGAGCCCGCTGCGACGGCGACGCCGGCGCCGCGCGAGCGCCCCGCACATCGTGAAGTTCGCTCGGATCGTTTCCGCGAACGGGACCGATCGCGCGACCGTGGCCGAGATCGTGACCGCGAGCCGCGGCGCGAGGCGGCGCGCGACGGAGCGCCGCGCGAAGGCGCCCGCGAGCCGCGCCGTGATGGCCGGCCGCGCGGCGACGGTCGCGACAATCGCGACAATGGGCGTGGCGAACATCGCGGCGACCCACGCCGCGCCGAGCCGCGTGCCGATGGGCCGCGCGCCGAAGGGGCACGTGCGGAGGCGCCGCGCAACGAGGGCCCGCGTACCGACGGCCCGCGCAGCGATGCCGGCCGCGGCGAGCGCACCGAGTCACCGCCACGCAACGAGAGCCGCAATGGCGCCGATGCACCGCGCACGGGTGAACCGGGCGATCGGGGTGCCGCCGGCGGCGAGCGAACTTCAGAGCGCGGCGGCCGTGGACGCCGGCGCCGTGGCCGCGGACGCCGCGACGGCGGCGAGAACACCGGCAATGGACAGCAGAGCAACGCCGAATCGAACGGGCGCGGAGCCGACTCGCCCGTACCCCGTGTCGATGGGCCGCGAGCCGACGAGGGTTCGTACCAGCCCGCGGCACCGGAACCCTCCAGTGCCGGCTTCTCGCCGGTGACCTCAAGCCCGTCCCCCCCGCCGCCTCCGGCGGCGCCTGCGCCGATGGTCTCCTCGGCACCCGAGGCCCCGCGTCCTCCCGCTCAGGAGAAATATGTGGTCTGGTCGGGATCCGCCGAGGCTCCCCGGGGTGGTCCGGACGATCGTTAGGAACCGGGCGAGGGCTGGCTGGCGACAGACCCGCTATGCGGGTCTCGTCCCGCATAGCGCAGACGGACCGTGAGGGCGATGCTGACCGCGACCAGCGCGGCAGCCAGCCCGCGCAGGACGGCAATTGCCGCCGAGCTTAACGGCACGACCAGCATCGGAAGGGAGCTTCGGCCCGGCCGGTGCCGCAGGAGCAGCAAGGCGCCGCTCAACGCCGCGGCGGTCAGCACATACGCCGCGATCCAGGCGTAGCGCTCGCGGGCCGACAGCCGGCGCGGCCATGCCCTGTCGGCGGCTTTCCCGGGCCGCAGGCCGTACATGATCACCAGGACGACCGCGATCAGCCCGATCAGGGAGTTCAGATCCTGTACGAGCTGCAGGCCTTTGACCCGGTGCCCGTCGATATAGGCAACCGGCTCCTCGAGGATGGGCAGCAAGCGCACGCCTCGGCCGCCTTCATGGGTGAAAGCGTCCCAGACAAGATGCGTGATCGCCCCGGCAAGCAGGCCGCAGGCGGCCAAGATCCATTGCTTCACGCTTCTATAATTCGCCGGGACCTTGGACCCGTGCCAGCGCGCATACGCGCCCGGCGGCAGCACTTCCATGATCGGCGTACGCATGAGCAGTTGAAATGCCCAATAGGTGGCAAGGCCTACGGGTAGGCAGAAGGTCAGCAGCGCGTCCGCGCTGTGGGTCTCGAACCGTGCCGGCCGCCAGGGCAGGAACCAGCCGAAGTCGGGGACCATGCTGCCGATGACGGCGGCCGACAGCAGCCGCCAGCGGGCCAGCGGGCGGGCCCAGGGCAAGACGGCGGCAGCGTGCGAAATTGTAAATGGCATCAATAACCTGGGATTGTCATCTGGTTGTCACATTCGACAAGAATAATCGCGCGCTCACCAAGCCGTCATCGAGAAGCCCCATGTCCAATGTCGATGTAATACACGCAACGCCATCGGTCCCCGCTTCTAAGTCCTCGCCCCTCAGCGCGCATCGGTCGAACCCGTGGTTCAACGTTCTGGCGGGCGTCGTCGTCCTCACCGGCATCATATATGCTGGCTACCACCTCGCCGAAGACCTGTCCGTGGTGCGCGATACGCACGTCTTTCCGTTCATCCTGCTCGGCATCGCATTGTTCATCGCCTTGGGCTTTGAATTTGTGAACGGCTTTCACGACACCGCGAATGCGGTCGCCACCGTCATCTATACGCACTCGTTATCGCCGAATTTCGCGGTCGTCTGGTCGGGCGCGTTTAATTTTCTGGGCGTTTTGGTCTCGAGCGGCGCGGTCGCGTTCGGTATCGTCTCGCTCTTGCCGGTGGAGCTGATCCTGCAAGTCGGGAGCGGTGCGGGTTTCGCGATGGTGTTCGCGCTTCTCATTGCGGCGATCATCTGGAATCTCGGCACGTGGTATTTCGGCCTGCCGTCCTCGAGCTCGCATACCCTCATCGGATCGATCATGGGCGTTGGACTCATGAATCAGCTGATGGCGGCAAATGCCAACGGCACGAGCGGCGTCGATTGGGCGCAGGCCACGAAGATCGGTGAATCGCTGCTGTTCTCGCCGCTCATCGGCTTCAGCCTGGCGGCGCTCTTGCTGTTGGTTGCGAAATCGCTCATTCGCATTCCGGCGCTTTACAAGGAGCCGCAAGGCAACAAGCCGCCGCCGCTGTGGATACGAGGTCTTCTCGTGCTCACCTGCACCGGCGTGAGCTTCGCGCACGGCTCGAACGATGGGCAAAAGGGCATGGGGCTCATCATGCTCATATTGATCGGCACCGTACCCACGGCTTACGCGCTCAACCGCACCATGCACGAACAAGACGTGGACAAGTTCGTCGCGGTGTCGACGCAGGCGCAGGCTGCGCTCGGCCGCTATGCGAAAGGACCCGCACCCGCCGATCCGCATCAGGCTGCGATCGAGATCGTGCGCTCTCGATCGATCTCGCCGGAGACGTTGCCTGCGCTCGAGGCACTGTCCGCCACCATTCAGCAGCAAGTGGACGCTGCGCACTCCCTGGCCAACGTGCCGTCCGGGGAGATGGTCAACATCCGCAACGAGATGTATCTGGTGAGCGAAGGGCTGCGCTTTCTCGGCAAATCGAAGTCGATCCAGGTCTCGGCTGCGGACAAAGCGACGCTCGCGGACTATAAGTCGCAGCTCGACAATTCCACCAAGTTCATCCCGACCTGGGTCAAGGTGGCGGTCGCCATCGCCTTGGGGCTCGGCACCATGATCGGTTGGAAACGCATCGTGGTGACCGTGGGTGAGCGCATCGGCAAGACCCACCTGACCTACGCCCAGGGCGCCTCCGCCGAGCTCGTGGCGATGCTCACCATCGGCGCGGCGGACATGTACGGACTGCCCGTGAGCACAACGCACGTGCTCTCCTCAGGGGTCGCCGGCACCATGGTGGCGAACCGCTCGGGTCTGCAGTGGGCCACCGTGCGCAACCTGTTGATGGCCTGGGTCTTGACCCTGCCCGTCTCGATCGCGCTCGCGGGCGGGCTGTACTGGCTGTTCCGCACGTTGCTCTAACACCCCTGCGGCGGCGAGTTGCCGCAGGAGTGTCCTCGGGCAGCGCTCTTTCGAGTAGGATCCCTGTATTCGGCGGCCGCTCTTAGACGGCCCCCAGGGAGGCTCCATGGCTCACGTCACCGTCATCAGTGAATTTCACTTCGCGCAGCAAATCGTTGCGGGACACCATCGCGTGACGGCCGATGAGCCGCAGGCTCGCGGCGGCAGCGATACCGGGCCCTCGCCCACCGAGCTGCTGCTCGGAAGTCTCGGCGCCTGCACCTCGATTACGCTGCGCATGTACGCAGGGCGCAAGAGCTGGGAGCTCGGCAAGATCACGGTGGGACTGCGTTACACGCCCGCCGCGGACGGCCGCAAGGCCCACATCGACCGGCGGCTCTCCTTCGCGAAGCCGCTCACCGACGAACAATCGCTGCGGCTTCTGGAGATCGCGGGCAAAACGCCGATCACGCTCGCGCTCACGTCCGGTATCACCATCGATACCTCCATCGCCCAGCACACGCCCGCGGCCTGACCTCAGCTCCGCTTCAGCGCGCGCCGAGCCTCGCGCGTACCACGTCGAGATCCTCCGGCGTATCGACCCCCGCGGGCGGGGACTCCTGCAACGCGACCACATGGATGCGCATGCCGTGCTCGAGGGCGCGCAGCTGTTCCAGCTTCTCTCGCATCTCGAGCGGCGTCGGCGGCCAGCCGGCGAACTCGAGCAGGCTCCTCACCCGATAGGCATAAATCCCGATGTGGCGGAGCGCGTGGCTGAAATCACTCGGCCGGCCGGCGGCAGCCGCATCGCGAGGCCAGGGCACGCGGGCCCGGCTGAAATAAAGCGCCTCGCCCTGCAAGCTGCGCAGCGCCTTGACGCAGCTCGGATCGAGAAACTCGGCGAGGCTCAAGATCGGGGCGGCCGCCGTGGCGATGCCGCACTCGGGGTGCTCGATCGAGCGCGGCTGCGACGCGGGCCGGCACCGCGGGCGGCATGAGCGGCTCATCGCCCTGCAGGTTGACCACGATCGCCTGCGGCGAGAAGCCCCGCGCGCGCACCACCTCGGCGATGCGATCGGTGCCGGACACGTGTGCCGCCGAGGTCATCGCCACGTCCGCGCCGAATCCGGCGGCAACCGAGCGGATGCGCGCATCATCGGTCGCGACGATCACCGATGCCGCGCCGCTCGCCCGCGCACAGTCCCAAACCCACTGGATCAAGGGTCTGCCGGCGACGTCGAGCAGCGGCTTGCCCGGCAGGCGGCTCGAGGCGAACCGCGCCGGAATGATCACGTGGAAAGCGGTGCTCACGATCGGCACTAGCGGTTCAGCAGCGGATCGTCCGCTCCAAGCACCCGCGCCTCTTCGGGCAACATCATCGGAATGCCGTCGCGGACCGCGTACGCAAGACGATCGGGACGGCACACGAGCTCGAGCGTTGTGCCGCTCCCCGCGGTGCGCAGCGGCCCCTTGCAGATCGGGCACACGAGCAGCTCGAGCAGGCGCTTATCCATCCAGGTTCCCCCGCCGCGGCGACTCGCGGTTGGCTATACGGTGCATGATGACGTTCAGCAGTGTATGTGATTCGCCCGCCGTCGAAACACGCGTTCACGGGCACGTACCAATGCCGCTCGTCGGCGACAGCGGCGCATTTTACGGCATCTTTCTCGGTCATGAGCACGGGGCGTTCATCGCCGAAGACCACGTCCTCGCGCTCGATGCGCGCATGGTCCGCGAGCGCGTGTCCCTCCACCTCGATGCCGTGCGCCCGCAGCATGTTGAAGAAACGCTCCGGGTTGCCGATGCCGGCGACCGCGTGCACGGCCATTCCGGCGAAGGTGTCCAAGGGCGCGACGCGCCCGCCGACCAGGGCCACGGCGCTGCGCGCCTCGAGCCGCATGCTCAACGCCCCCTCGAGCATCGCGCGGCCGCCGTTGACCACGACCGCATCCGCCACCGCGAGGCGTGAGCGCGTCTCGCGCAAGGGTCCTGCGGGCAGCAGCCAGCCGTTGCCGAAACGGCGGTCGCCGTCGATCACCACCACCTCGCAATCGCGCGCGAGCGCATAGTGCTGCAGACCGTCATCGCTGACGATCACATCGCAGCCGTGGCCGACGAGTAATTGCGCGGCGGCCGGCCGATCGCCGCCGATCGCGACCGGGACTTGGGTTCGGCGCGCCAGCAGCAGCGGCTCATCGCCGACCACGCGCGGATCGTCGGATGATTGGATGAGCCGCACGGTGTTGGCGGAGCCGCCGTAGCCGCGGGACACCACGCCGGGATGGAACCCCAACTCGCCGAGTCGCGCCACGAGCCAGCACACCAGCGGCGTCTTGCCGGTGCCGCCGACGGTGAGATTGCCGACGATGATCACGGGTCGCGCGAGGCGGGTCGAGCGGCGCAGCCGCTTGGCGTACACGAAGCGCCGCGAACCCGACACGGCGCCGTACAGGAGCGACAGCGGCACCAGCCACCAGGGCGGCGCCGCTCGCTCGTACCAGACCCGATTGAGCCAGGATTCAGCGGTCATCCGCATTCAATCGGCGAATTGCATTCCGTGCAGCGTCGCATACAAGCCGCCGAGCGCCAAGAGCTCTCGGTGGTTGCCCATCTCGACGATTCGTCCGCGATCCAAGACGATGATCCGGTCGGCGTTCTCGACGGTGGAAAGGCGATGCGCGATGACGAGCGTCGTGCGGCCGCGCATCAGGGTGCCGAGCTCCTGCTGCACGCGCCGCTCCGATTCGTTGTCGAGCGCCGCCGTCGCCTCGTCGAGAATCAACAGCGGCGAATCCTTGAGCAGCGCGCGCGCGATGGAAATGCGCTGGCGCTGCCCTCCGGAGAGATTCTGTCCCCGATCGGCCAGCGGTGCATCGAAGCCCTGCGGCTGCTGGGCGACGAACTCCATGACGTTCGCGGCGCGCGCCGCCGCCTCGACTTCGGCGTCGGTCTTCTCGACGGCGTTGAAGGCGATGTTGTTGCGGATGGTGTCGTTGAACAGCACCACGTCCTGGCTGACCAGGCTCACCTGCGAGCGCAGATCCTTCAGCCGATACTCGCGCACGTCGACGCCGTCGAGCAGCACCGAGCCCTGCTGCACGTCGTAGAAGCGCGGCACCAGGCCCACCAGCGTGGTCTTGCCGCTGCCCGAGCGGCCCACGATGGCCACGGTCTCGCCGGGTTCGACCCGAAAGCTCACATCGTGCAGTACGCCGCCCTTCTCGCTCCCGTATTCGAACGACACGTTGCGAAACTCGACCTGCGCCGCGCGCCCGCGCGAGCGGCCGCGCGCCGCCCTCGCCTTCGGTCGGCATGTCCAATATCTCGAACACGCTCTGCCCCGCGGCGACGCCCTGTTGCAACGGGCCGCCGATGTTGACCAGGCTGCGGAGCGAGGAAGGAATGAGCATCAGCGCGGTCAAGAAGGCCCAGAACTGATCGACCCGCATGTCGTTCGCGAACACCAGCCGGATCGCGACGTAAAGCAGCGCACGCGAGCGCCACCGAGGCGATGCAGCCGACGACGGGGTTGCTCATCGATTTGGCGCGCGCAAGCTTCATGTTCGAGGCGCGATTCAGTTCGTTGGCGATCTCGAAGCGCTCGGTCTGATGGTCCTCGGCATTGAATATCTTGATCAGACGCGATGCGCGTCGATGGCCTCCTTCGCGACCCGCGTGATGTCGCCCATCGAGTTCTGGATGCGCTTGCTGTAGCGGCGAAAGCTGCGATTGGCGATTTGCATCAGCCAGGCGATCGGAGGCACGGCGATGATGCAAAAGCACGCCAGGCGCCAGTTCAAGTAGAACAAGTAAGCAACCAAGCCCAGGATGGTCAGCGTGTCGCTGATCAGCGAGATCGCCGCGCCGGTCGCCGCCCCCGCCACCTGCTCGATGTTGTAGGTGAGCTTGGAGAGCAGCACGCCCGATTGCTGGCCGTCGAGATACGCCGTGGGAAGCCGCAGATAGTGCGAGAACACATCGCGCCGCAGGCCCTTGATGACCTGCCGCCCGACCCAGCTCGGATAATAATTGCCGATGTAGTCGCCGAGTCCGCGCAGCGCGAACAGCACCACGACGCCGATCGGCACGGCCCACTCGACCCGGGGGTCTTTATTGACGAAGGCGCCCTTCAGGAAGGTTTGGACCAGGTAGACGAGCCCCCACTGCGTCGCCGCGAACAGGATCATGCCGAGCACACCGATCATGAACGCGCCGATGTACGGTTTTGCGTAGCGCAGCAGCCGGAAATAGATCGACCAGTAGTTGCCGTCGGCCTGGGCGTGCGGGTCGACCCCGGCGGCAACCGTGCTCAAGGCGATCCTTCCTCGTGCACGGTCGCGATGTTGAGCTGCGCGAAACCGAGCCGGCCGGCGACGTCCATGGCGGTGACCACTGCCTGGTGCGTGCTGCGCGCGTCGGCGCGAATGGTGAGCGGCCCCCGGTCCGAGCCCGATTCCTTCACCAGCGCCGCCCGCAAGGTATCGGGACTCGCGTTGATCAGCGGACGCTCGTTGACCCGATAGCCGCCCTCGGCGGTCACCGTGATGACCATGGGTTCGTGGGTGCCGCGCGGCTGCGGGATTGCGCTCGCCTGCGGCAGTTGGACCTTGACCCGGCCTTCCTGATTGAAGGTGGTCGAGACCATGAAGAATATGAGCAGCACCAAGAGCACATCGATGAAGTTAATCAGGTTGATCTCGGGATCTTCCCGTCGGCTCTGTTGACGCAGATTCACGAGCTCAAGCCCTCGCGGCGTGGCCGCCGCGCTCATCCAGCGCATCGACCAGCTTCATCGCTTCCTTCTCCATGCGGATCACCAGCCGTTCGACCTTACCGCGCAAGAACCGGTAGGCGATCAGCGAGGGAATGGCCACGGTGAGGCCCGCGGCGGTCGTGATCAGCGCCTCGCCGATGCCCCCGGAGAGCGTTCGCGGATCGCCGAGCCCATTGGCGGTGATGGCGTTGAAGGCGTGGATGATGCCGGCCACGGTGCCCAAGAGCCCGAGGAGCGGCGCAATCGCGGCGATCGTGCCCAGCGTGTTGAGAAAGCGCTCGAGCTCGTGGACCACGTGCCGGCCGCCATCCTCGAGCCGCTCGACCATGAGCGCGCGCGGCTTGTTGCGGTTCACGATCCGATGGCGAGCAGCTTGCCCAGGGGCGAGTTTTGCTCGAGCGCGACCACCAGCTTCTCGCTCAGCTGGTCCGCCTCGATCCAGTTCCAGACCTTCTGCGACAGATCACGCGGAATGACACGGCTCGACTGCAGGGTCCAGAGCCGCTCCAGAATGATCGCCACCGAGGCGACCGAGCACAGGATGATCGGCCACATGAAGCCGCCGCCCGCGCGGATGATCTCCCACATCGTGTCCTCATTAAGTCAAAAGAGCAGGCGGCATGATACTTGACCGCCTCAGGTTTAAGTACCGTCGCTACCCGCCGAATGTGAACTGGATCAAGACTTAAGCCGCGGAACCGCCGGCGGCGCGCTCGACCAGGGTGCCATCGACCAGGGTGAGCACCCGATCGAGCCGCGCCGCCAGGCGCTCATCGTGGGTGACGATCACCAGGCTGGTACCGAGCTCGCGGTTCAGCTCGAGCATGAGCTCAAACACCTGCGCCGCATTGGCGCCGTCGAGATTGCCGGTCGGCTCGTCCGCGAGCACCAGCTGGGGGCGCGTCACCAGGGCGCGCGCCACCGCCGCGCGCTGCCGCTCGCCGCCGGAGAGCTGCGAGGGCCGGTGCTCGAGACGCTCCGCGAGGCCCACGCGCCCCAGGATCTCGGCGGCCTGCGCGCGGGCGAGCTTCGGCTCGGTGCGCCTGACCAGGAGCGGCATGGCGACGTTCTCGAGCGCCGTGAACTCGGGCAGCAAATGATGGAACTGATAGACGAAGCCGACGGCGCGGTTGCGCAGCCATCCGCGCTCGGTATCGCTCAATCGGTTCATCGCGGATCCGGCGATGCGACACCGTGCCCGCGGGTCGGCAGGTCGAGCCCGCCGAGCAGCTGCAGGAGCGTCGTCTTGCCCGAGCCCGAGGCGCCGACGATGGCGATGCGCTCGCCGGCCCGCACGCGGATCGCCGCGCCTCGAAGCACTTGCAGCGTCACGCCGCCTTGCACGAAATCCTTGGCGAGATCCTCGCCCTCGAGCACGATGTCGTTGGAGTTCATCATGTTGCGGGAAATCCTTCAATCGTTTCGCAAGGATTCGGCCGGCAACAGCCGGGCCGCGCGCCAGGCCGGATAAAGCGTCGATAAACAGGCGAGCACGAACGCGACGCCGCAGATGCGGCACCAGGTCCTTCGAGCTCGACGTGCGCCGGCAGATCGCTCATGAAGTACACGCGCGCATCCAGAAACTTGAATCCGACGATGTGCTCGAGGCCGTGCACGAGCTGCTGCAGGTTCACGGCGATGAGAACCCCCAAGCAGCAGGCCGCCCACGATGCCGAGCAGGCCGATGAGACTGCCCTGCACCACGAACACCGACAGGATGCTGCGCGGCGAGGAGCCGAAGGTGCGCAGGATCGCGATGTCGCGCCGCTTGTCCTTGACCACCATCACCATGGTCGACACGATGTTGAAGGCGGCGACCGCGACCACCAGCGACAGGATCACGAACAGCATGCGCTTGGTGATCTCGATCGAGCGGAAGAAATTGACGTGCTGGCCGGTCCAGTCGTCCACCTCGAATCCGCCGCCGAGCGCGACGGCCGCGGCGCGCACGATGCGCGGCGCCGCGTACGGATCGGCGAGGTTCAGACGGATGCCGGTGACGTCATCGCCCATGCGCAGCAGCGTCGCGGCATCCTGCATCGCGACGATGCGCGATGCGCCGGTCGTACTCGTACATGCCGACCGGCAGGATGCCGTCCACCCGGAAGGCGCGCATGCGCGGCAGCACGCCGATCGGCGTGACGTCGCCCTCGGGCACCATGAGGACCACTCGGTCGCCGACGTGCGCCGACAAGGCTCTCCGCCAGCGCCGAGCCGAGAATCACCCGGTAGGAACCCGGCGTCAGATCGCTCAAGTGGCCCGACAGAAGATGCGGCGCCAGATCGACGACGCGCGCCTCGTCCTGCGGCAGCACACCGCGCATCAGCACGCCGGCGGACTTGCCGGCGTGCGTCATCATCGCCTGCTCCTCGATGTACGGCGCCGCGGCCAGCACACCGGGGAAATGCGCGACCTTCTCGACTTGCGGGCGCCAATCCGGGATGCGGTTCTCGAGACCCGAAATGGTCGCATGCGCGGTGAGGCTCAAGATGCGCGTGCGCAGCTCCTGCTCGAAGCCGTTCATCACCGACAGCACCACGATGAGCACGGCGACGCCGAGCGCGAGGCCGACGATCGCGATGCCGGCAATGAGCGACACGAAGCCGCGCTTCGGCGATGCGCGCAGATACCGCAGACCGAGAAAACCCTCGTACCAGTAGCGTGTCATTCGTATCGCAGCGCCTCGGCGGGTTGCGTCTTGGCGGCCTGAAAGGCCGGGTAGATCGTGGCGAGCAGCGTCAGCACCATGGCGGCCACGGCGATGCGGATCACGTCGGCCGCATGCGTCTCGCTCGGCAGCCCCGCGATGTAATAGACATCCGGGTCATCCATGATGTGCACGTGGAGCAGGCTCTCGATGAACGGCACGACGACATCGACGTTGAGGGCGAGTGCCACGCCTGCCACCACGCCGATCGCCGTACCGATCCAGCCGATCAGCACGCCTTGCGTCATGAACACGGCGAGAATGCCGCGCGGAGTCATGCCGAGGGTGCGCAGGATGGCGATGTCGGTGCGCTTGTCGCTGACCACCATCACCAGCGTCGCGACGATGTTGAACGCCGCCACCGCGACGATCAGCATCAGAATCAATCCCATCATGGTTTTCTCGATGCGGATCGCGCGGAAGTACGCCTCGTTCTCCTGCGTCCAATCGCGCACCTGATAGCCGGCGGGGAGCCGCGCGAGCGCGGCGCGGGCGAGCTCGGGCGCCTTCAGCACGTCTTGAAACTTGAGCCGGATTCCGGTCGGGCCGGCGAGACCGCGCAGCGCCTCGGCGTCCGCGAGATTGATGAGCGCGAGCACGCTGTCGTGCTCCTGCAGTCCCACCTCGAAGATCCCGACCACCTCGAAATTCTGCCAGCCGCGGCACGATGGCCCCGCCGGCCGAGGCGCTGTCGGGAATCATGACCGTCACGGTGTCCCCCACCCCCACTTCGAGCTGATAGGCGAGCATGCGTCCGAGCACGATGCGGTTCATGCCGGGCTGCAGGTCGGTCAACTTGCCCTCGCGCATGGCATTGGCAATGGTCGAGACCTGGCCTTCGAGCGCCGGATCGATACCGCGCACGATGGCGCCGCCCATGGCGGGCGGTCGGCTGAGCATGGCATCCGTATCGAGAAAGGGTGCGGCGCCGATGAGCCCGGGCGTGCCGTCGAGCTCGTGGACGCGCTGCTGCCAATCGTTCAACGCATTACCGCCGGCCGCGGTGACGGTCGCGTGCGCCGACAGGCTCAAAAGACGCCCCCGCAGCTCACTTTCGAAGCCGTTCATCACCGAGATCACGGTGATCAGGGCGAGCACGCCCAAGGCAACCCCGAGCAAGGACACCCAGGTGATGAAGGAGACGAAAAAGCTGTGTTCGCGGGCCAGGGAGTAGCGCAGGCCCACGAACACCGGGACGGGCTGAAACATTTCGCGGCGCATTAAACCACAGCCGCGCCCCCCTCGGGACGGCTTTCCGGCCCCCGGACGGGAGCCTTCTCAATCCAGAGCGCAATCAGAGTGTTAAGTGGTTCAAGTTCTGGCCACCGCCGGCTTGTTATAGTGAGGAGCGGCGAAAGAGCGAGGTATTACCATGGACTATCGAGCCTTCACGGTGAGCGCGGCTCTCGCCGCCGGAGTTGTGGGTTGGGCCCCTGTCTGCCGTGCGGACATTGTGGCCTCCGACCAGGGTATTGCCGTACGGGACGCCGGTGTCGCGGCCCCGGCGCGCGGCATGACCATGTCTCAGGTCGCGAGCAAATTCGGCGACCCGGCCAGCAAAGTGGCGGCCGTCGGCAATCCGCCCATCTCTCGCTGGGAATACTCAGGTTTCGTGGTGTACTTCGAGCGTGATCACGTCATCCACGCGGTGGTTTCCGAATCGGCGCCGCCGAGCTCGTCAGGCTCCGCCTCAGCACCGGCGGTCGAGGCCCCCGCCCCGACGTCTGCCCCCACTGCCGCCCCGGTTATCGCTCCTGAGCCTGCGCCTGCCCCGGTCGCGGCGCTGGTCGAGCCCACGACCCGGGCGTCCGTCGCCTCCGCGTCGGCCGCCTCAGTGTCCGCCGCCCCGGTCCCGACGGCTGCCCCCGCGACCGCCCCTGAACAAGCGCCTGCCGCTGCCGTCTCGGGCGCCCCTGTCCCGGGCGCTGCCGCCGCCCAAACGGCGCCTGCCGACTCGGAAGAGTCTCCGCAGCCCTAAGATCGCGTAAGATCGCGTTCCCTTGGCTTAACCCACCGCGACTCAAGGTCGCGGCGGGTTTGCTTTTTTTTGTTTTTGGTCGCCGATGCCGCTATTGGATCCCATTCTTCCCGTCGCTCCCGCCACGATCGTCAAGTGGGGGAAGCTGTACGGAGCTGCCGCGCCCCTGGCGATCGCCGAGGCTGCGGCCAAGGCCACGGCGCCGCTCTTGGTCATCGCGCCGAGTACCCGCGATGCGGAGGCCCTTACCGAGGAGATCGGTTTCTTCTTAGGCGGCCGCACCACCGTGCATCTGTTTCCCGACCTGGAAACCCTGCCCTACGACAGCTTCTCGGCGCACCCGGACATCACCTCGTCGCGCCTGAAAACACTCGCGGAGCTGCCGCGCGCGCGTGCGGGGGTGTGGGTGGTCGCGATCGAGACGCTGCTGCAGCGGTTGGCGCCGCGCAGCTACATCGAGGCGCACTCGCTCAAGGTCCATGTCGGCGAACGGCTCGACCTCGAGGCCCTGCGCGAGCGGCTGACCCTCGCAGGCTATGCGGCCGTGACGCAGGTGGTCGCGCATGGCGAATTCGCGGTGCGCGGCTCGCTCCTCGATGTATTCCCGATGGGCTCGGACAGCCCGTTCCGCATCGATTTGCTCGACCGCGATATCGACAGCATCCGCCTGTTCGACCCCGACACCCAGCGCTCGGGCGACAAGCTCGAGCGGATCCAGTTGCTGGCCGCGCGCGAGACGCCGCTGAGTCCCGAGGCGGTGAGAGAATTCCGGCGACGTTACCGTCTGCGGTTTCCCGGCGATCTGACCGAGCAAGCGGTGTATCGAGACGTGAGCGCCGGACAGGCACCCGGCGGCATCGAGTTCTATTTGCCACTGTTCTTCGAGCGCACCTCGCATCTGCTCGAATACCTGCCGCCCGCCAGCATCCTGATCGACCTGCAGGAGGCGAGCGCCGGTGTTGACAAGCTCTGGAGCGGCATCGTCGAGCGACATGAGCAATTGCGCCACGATCGCCAGCGCCCGATTCTCGATCCCGAGGAAGTCTATCTGGCGCCGGCGGAGTTCCGCGCGCTGTTCGCCGATCGGCCGCGGATCGAGCTGCGTTCTTTTGAATGGCCTCCGGAGACGGACGGGACGTGGCAAAACTTCCCGAGCCTCGCCCCGGCCGCGGTACGCGTCGATCCGCGCGCCGAGCAGCCTGCCGCGGAGCTCGCGGCGCACATCGAGTCGGCGCCCGGCCGGGTGTTGCTCGCGGCGGAATCCGCCGGAAGACGCGAGCTGCTGCTCGAGCTGTTGCGCGCACAGAGCGTCCAACCGAAAATCTTCGAGGATTTCGCGGCGTTCCTCGCAAGCGACTTGAAACTCGGGATCACGGTGTCGTCCGTGGTCTCGGGGCTGCGGCTCGAAACCCCGCCGCTCGAGATTCTCACCGAGGCGTTGCTGTTCGGCGATCGCGCCCGCCAGGAGCGGCGCCGGCGCCGGTCGGAGCGCGATCCCGCCAAGATCCTCAAGGAGCTTTCGGACCTGCGCGTGGGAGCGCCGGTGGTGCACGAGGCGTACGGCGTCGGCCGCTACGTCGGCCTTCAGACCATGGACGTCGCGGGCTACACGGGTGAGTTTCTGGTGCTCGAGTACGCCGATGGCGACAAGCTGTACGTGCCCGTGCAGGCGCTGCGCCTCATATCGCGCTACACCGGTGCGCCGGCCGAGACCGCGCCGCTGCACAAGCTCGGCGGGGCGGAGTGGCAGAAGGCGCGCCGCAAGGCCGCGCAACGCATTCGCGACGTGGCTGCCGAGCTGCTCGACTTGTATTCGCGCCGGGCCGCCCGCGAAGGGACCTCGATGGCGGCGGCCGAGCCGGACTATCGCGGCTTCCAGGCGGGATTTCGTTTCGAGGAAACCGCGGATCAGGCGGCGGCCATCGACCAGGTGCTCGCCGACATGAAGTCCGGAAAACCCATGGACCGGGTCATCTGCGGCGATGTGGGATTCGGCAAGACGGAGGTGGCGTTGCGCGCCGCCTTCGTGGCCGTGGCCGCCGGCAAGCAGGTGGGCGTGCTCGTACCGACGACGCTCCTCGCCCAGCAGCACTATACGACGTTCGTCGATCGCTTCGCCGATTGGCCGGTGCGCATCGAGAGCCTGTCGCGCTTTCGCACGGCAAAAGAGGCCTCCGCCGTGATCTCAGGCGTCGCCGAGGGCTCGGTGGACATCGTGATCGCGACGCATCGCCTGCTGCATGGCAACGTGCGCTTCAAGAACCTGGGTCTCGTGGTGATCGACGAGGAGCACCGCTTCGGCGTGCGCGACAAGGAAAAGCTCAAGGCATTGCGCGCCGAGGTGGACGTGCTGACACTCACCGCGACGCCGATCCCCCGCACGCTCAACATGGCCATGGGGGGCCTTCGCGATCTGTCCTTGATCACCACGCCGCCGGCCGAGCGGCTCGCCGTGAAGACCTTCGTGCTCGAGTGGAACGAGACCATCTTGCGCGAAGCCCTGCGGCGCGAGATTCGCCGCGGCGGCCAGATCTACTTCGTGCATAACACCATCGAAACCATCGAGAAGACGGCGCAGGCGGTGCGCGAGCTCGTGCCCGAGGCGATGGTCACCGTGGGCCACGGACAGATGCGCGAGCGCGAGCTCGAGCAGCTCATGCTCGATTTCTATCATCGCCGCTTCAACGTGTTGGTGTGTACGACCATCATCGAGAGCGGCATCGATGTGCCCACGGCGAACACCATCATCATCGATCGGGCCGACCGCTTCGGTCTCGCGCAGATCCATCAGCTGCGCGGCCGCGTGGGGCGCTCCCATCATCGCGCCTACGCCTACCTGATCACGCCGCCCCGCAAAGCCATGACGGCCGATGCCATCAAGCGCCTCGAGGCGCTCGAGTCGCTCGAGGAGCTCGGCGCGGGCTTTACGCTGGCCACCCACGATCTCGAGATCCGCGGCGCCGGCGAGCTCTTGGGCGATGAGCAAAGCGGACAGATTCAGGAGATCGGCTACAACCTGTACATGGAGCTGCTGGAGCGTGCGGTCGCCGGGCTCAAGGCCGGCAAACAGGCGGACCTCGAGCGTCCGCTCGATTCGCGGCCGGAGGTGGAGCTGCACTTGCCGGCGCTCATCCCGGACGATTACGTGCCGGATGTGCATCTGCGTCTGGTGCTCTACAAGCGCATCGCGGGGGCCGAATCGCGCGAAGAGCTCGACGACCTCAAGGTCGAGCTGATCGATCGCTTCGGTCCGCTACCGCCGTACGCGCAGTCGCTGTTCCGCATGACCCAGATCAAGCTGCGCGCCGCCGAGCTCGGCATCCGCAAGATCGACGCCGGTGCGACCGGTGGCTACATCGCCTTCGACGAGAGCAACAAGATCGATGCAGCGCGCGTGGTGAAGCTGATCCAGAGCCGACCCAAGGATTATCGACTCGACAATCCCTTGAGGCTGCGCTTCACGCACGACGCGCGCACCGAAGAACAGTTGTTCATGCGCATCGAGATGCTGGTCGAACTGCTCGCTTAGATCTCGCCCAAGTAATCCGACTTGCCGACCTCGACGCCGTTCGTCCGCAGGATCGCGTACGTGATGCTCTCGTGAAAGTAAAAATTCGGCAGGACGAAATGATTGACGTAGCTGAGCCCGGTGAAGCTCAAGGTGCGGTTCGGACCCTTGAGCTCGATCGAGCGCGTTTCTGCGCCCTCGAGCTGGCTCGCCTTGATGCCCTTGACGAAGTCCAACGTCTTGGCGATGCGCTGCTTGAGCTCCGGGAGCGTCGTCTCGGTATCCTCGTGCTTCGGAATCTCGACACCGGCCAAGCGTCCGGCCCCGCCCTTGGCGGTATCGCACGCGATCTGCACCTGCCGGCTGAGCGGGAACATGTCCGGAAACAAGCGCACCTGCGCAAGGGCCGTGGGATCGAGTTTTTTGGCCTCGCTGTGAGCGGCCGCCTTGTCGATCAGGGTCGACAGGTTGTTGAGGCCGCGCACGAGGACTGGGATCGAGACATCGAAAAGAGACAGCGCCATGGTATACCCCCGGTTTTCGACAAGGGCGCTACTCTAGCGCATGCGGCAGGGTAACGTTGGCCGACGCGCCGCCGAGAGCGCACCCTTCTTGCGGTTTTTGACGCGTTGGAATTGAATATCGGGATGCTGCCCGTTTCCGAGGCCTGCGAGCGCAACAAGGAGCCGATTCTTGCGGTCCTGCGCACCTCATTTGCCGAGTGCCGCGACGTGCTCGAGATCGGCAGTGGCACCGGGCAACATGCGGTTTATTTCGCGCGACATCTGTCGCACTTGACCTGGCACCCCACCGAGCAGCTGAGCTATCTGTCCGATCTCTCGGCCCGGGCGCAGCGCGAAGGAACTCCCAATTTGAGCGCGCCGACGGTTCTGGATGTGCGCCAGAGCGTCTGGCCGGTACAGTCGGTTGAGGGCGTATTCACCGCCAACACGCTGCACATCATGTCATGGCCGGAAGTCGTCGCGACCTATCGAGGCATCGGCGAAGTGCTCGCGCCGGGCGGCGTGTTGTGCATCTACGGCCCGTTCCGCTATGCCGGCGAGTACACCTCGGACAGCAACCGGGCGTTCGACCACATGCTTCAGGAGCGCGATCCGCGCTCGGGACTCCGGGATGTGAATGCCGTCCGGGAGCTCGCGGCTTCTTATGGACTCGAGCTCGTCGAGGATCACGATCTGCCCGCATTCAATCGGTTGCTGAAGTTCATCAAAGAGCCGCATTGATCCGGCCCTGAAACGAGAACGGC
Source organism: uncultured Gammaproteobacteria bacterium (assembly GCA_963766915.1). Classification (GTDB taxonomy): domain Bacteria; phylum Pseudomonadota; class Gammaproteobacteria; order Steroidobacterales; family Steroidobacteraceae; genus Bog-1198. The sequence goes on along the minus strand of CAVYCL010000011.1, from coordinate 301,173 downwards.
TCCGCGGCACTTCGGCCGCGGAGCCGTGGATCACTCGATCGCCCGGCGCGTATTAGCGGGGTACGACCGTAATGTTGTCCTGCACGGCTTTCACGCCGTCCGTGTCCTTCGCGATCATGACGGCAACGTCCTTCGCATCGCTGGTCGGCACGGTGCCGCTCAGCCACACAACGCCACCCTGGTCGGTATCGACTTTCACGTGGTCGAGCGTCGACATGTGCTTGGCGAGGAGCTTGGTCTTCACCTTGGTCGTGACCACCGAGTCCTTGACGAAGTGATGATCGCTGCCATCGTCGCCGAAGGCGAGCGGCATGCAGGCGGCACCCGCCGCGACGATGCCTAACAGTACGAGTTTCTTCATAACGTTATTCTCCTCTTTTGCTTAGATCGTCATCGTTCCGGCGGCGCGGCAATCAGCTTGCGGCCAGCGGCTTGTACGTGAACTTCTGACCGTTGACGGCCGCCTGATACATGAGTCCGCCCTTGGCGATCGTGAACACGGCCATACCTTTGTAGTAGTTGCCGATCGTTCGAGCATCTTTCTCGCCGCCGCTCACGCCGGCCCCGGAACCGTTGGTGGCGGTCGACGCGCCTGCTTCGGCGGTGATGGCGACCACTTGCGCATCCGCGCCGAACTCGAAGTTGCCGGACATGAACTCATCCGCCGCGCGCTTGTCCGCGAAGAAAATGATTTCGCTGTAGGCCTGTCCGCCCGCCTGGAAACCGACGCTCACTTGCGCAAGCGATGCCTCTCCCACCTGGCGGCCGTGGATGAACACCTGGCCCTTGCCTCCCGCACCGCCGACCACGAAGGCACCTTCGCCGATGGTCGGAAAAATCGCGTAGCCGTAGCTGTGATGAAAGAACCAGGCGCTTTTTCCGGCATGCCGGAACAGCGAGACCGCGTTCTCCGTCTTTACCGGGTCCGAGTCCGCCCGAGCTGTGGTAAAGGATGCCGACAGGGCGGCGCAGGTGATCAAGACACGCATCATGTTTTTCATGCTGCGCACATTAGGCGAGGTGAGCCTGAGGGTCTGTAGGATCGCTCGCCTACCTGCTCCAAGAGAATTCCCACATCCGTGGAAACTCCCCGATCAGGGCGGCGCACGGCGCGGAACCGCGCCGCGCGCCGCCTTCTACCGCTATTTGGAGAGATTCTGCGCGGCGAATTCCCAGTTCGCCAGCTTGTCGAGCACGGCGTTCACGTGATCGACGCGGCGGTTCTGGTAGTCAAGATAGTAGGCGTGCTCCCAGACATCGAGGGTCAGCAGCGGACGGACGCCCTGGGTGATCGGCGTGTCGGCATTGGCGGTCTTCAGCACCTTGAGCTGGGTGCCCTCGAGGACCAGCCACGCCCAACCGCTGCCGAACTGCCCCACCGCCGCGGTCGAGAGCTCTTTCTTGCAGGCCTCCACGCTGCCGAAAGCCTCCTCCATCTTTTCCTTCAGGGCCGCCGGCGGCTCGCCGCCGCCCTGGGGCTTCAGGCATCGCCAATAGAAAGCGTGGTTCCAGGCCTGCGCCGCGTTGTTGAAGATGCTCGCGCGCTCGGGCTTGCCGGCCGTCGCAGTCACGATTTGCTCGAGCGGCAAGTCCGCAAGCTCGGTGCCCGCAATCAGTTTGTTGGTGGTCTCGACGTAGGTCTTATGATGCTTGCCATAGTGAAAGCTCAACGTCTTGGCGGAAATCACCGGCTCGAGCGCATTTTCGGCATAGGGCAGCGGTGGAAGCGTGAGGGGTGATGCGGTAGTTGCGGCGGTGGCCATGGTTGCTCCTGTTGAAATGTTGGCTTGAATGATAGTGCTCGAAGCGGGGCGAACAGTCTTGAACCATACCGGCGCCGGCAGCCTCGCGCGCAAGACAAACGGCTAGCGTCCGATCGATGGCTTGGTGCCGCGGCGCTGCGTGCGTGCCCGACGAATCGGGCGGATCGGGGCTCCCGCCCGGGCCGGGGGTGCGGACGCCTCTTCGCTGATGTCCGCTTTCAAGTCATTCGCTTGGGCATGCTCGACCGGCCGACCGCTATGGTCGTATTTTTCGCGGGGATCGAAGGTTTTCCGGTTGGGCATGGGGCGACGGTAGCGAGAGGCGCGCTCCGTCTCCACCGCCCCGCGCCGCATTGGGCTGTAGGTTCACGCTGACGGCAGTTGCGAGATCGAGCGCAGGCTGCGCAATAGTATCGTCATGAATAAACGCTATCGTCAAATCCTGGCCGGCTTGGGCGCCCTGCTCGCGCTCGCCGTCGCGCTGCCCGCCTTCGCCCTGCCGGACATCTATCCGCCGCCGGAGCAGGCGCAGGCCGACCTTAACGAAGCGCTCAAGCAGGCGGTCGTGAAGCATCGGCGCGTGATCGTCGATTTCGGGGGCAACTGGTGTACCGACTGTCATGTCCTCGATAACTACCTGCACGATTCGACCAACCAGCCTCTGATCGAAGCCAACTTCCTGGTGGTGCATGTCAACGTGGGGCGCATCGACCAGAACCTGGATATGGCCGAGCGCTACGGCATTAATCTGAAAAAAGGCGTACCTGCCGTCGCGGTGCTCTCATCGCACGGCAAGCTGCTTTACAGTCAGACCGAGGGCGAGTTCGAGGACATGCGCCACATGGAATCGAGCGCTGTCACTAAGTTCCTGCAGCGCTGGAAGCCTTAGCCGATCAGTGACCGCAGGCGCTGGGTGCGTGTGCCCGAGGTCGTATCCGCGGCGCGGCGCAGCAACACGCGGGCTTCCTCGGCCGGCAGCGGCCTGCTGAAGAGAAACCCCTGTGCTTCCTGACAGGCGTGTTCCTGCAAGAACAGGAGCTGCGGAAAATTCTCGACGCCCTCCGCCGTCACGTTGATGCGCAATGAGCGCGACATGGCGATGATGGCGGCGGCGATCGCACGGTCATCGCTGCAGTCCACCAGGCTGGTCATGAACGACTGATCGATCTTGAGCCGGTCGACGGCGTAGTGACGCAACCGCCCGAAGCTCGAATAGCCGGTGCCGAAATCATCGATCGCGAGGAGGATGCCGAGCTCCTTCAATTGGGCGAGCGCCTGCTCCGCCCAGGTCTCGTCCTTCATCACGACCGATTCGGTGATCTCGAGCTCGAGCATCCCCGGCTCGATTCCGGTCTCGGCGATGATGCTCGCCACCAACGCCGGAAATTCCTTGAGGGCGAACTGCGGTCCGGCGACGTTGACGGCCATGCGATGGATCGGCAGGCCCTCGTCGCGCCAGATTTTTGCCTGCCGGCAAGCCGTCCTCAAGGCCCATTCGCCGATCGGCAGGACGAGTCCGGTCTCCTCCGCCACCGGAATGAACTCCGAGGGCGGCACCTCGCCCAGGTGCTCGTTGGTCCAGCGCAAGCAGCGCCTCCATCCCGGATACGGTGCCCGAGGCGACGTCGAACTGCGGCTGGTAATGCAGCGTGAATTCGCCGCGCTCGAGCGCACCGCGCAAACGCGCTTCCAGCGTGAAGCGATGCAGCGCGATATCGTTCATGGACGGATCGAAGAACGCGAACATGCCCGGCGCCTTGCGCTTCGCGAAGTACATCGCGAGATCCGCGTTGCGCAGCAGGGTATCGACGTCCTCGCCGTTGGTCGGATAGAGAGAGATGCCGATGCTCGGGGTGACCACCAGCGTGTTGGCCGCGAGCTTCAGCGGCTGCTGCAATTCGGCGATGAGACGGCGTGCCACGGTCGCCGCGTCCGCCGGGCTCCGTATCCCCGGCAGGACCACGATGAACTCATCGCCTCCGAGCCTGGCGATGTGATTGGTGCGCGGCGCGGGATGTGCATCGGCGGCGGCGCCCTCGTCCGCGCGCAGCGAATTGCGCATCCGGGAAGCCACCATGCACAGGAGCTCATCGCCCACGGCATGCCCCAAGGTGTCGTTCACACGCTTGAAGTTGTCGAGATCGAGATACAGCACCGCGAGCATCCGATCGTGCTCCCTGGCCAGGTTGACGGCGCTGGCGAGGCGATTTCGCGATTGTTCGCGGTTCGGCAGGCCCGTGAGCGGGTCGAAGTAGGCAAGCTTCACGATGCGGTGCTCCGCGCGCCACTTGCTGGCGAGCGAAATGGTCATCTGCCGGATCTCGTGCGGATGAAAGGGCTTCTGCAGATAGGAGAGCTTTTCCTCCGGCGGCACCAAGTGGCCGATTTGCGCGGGGTCGACGTCCGAGTAGGCGGTGCACAGCACGATCTCGATGGCGGGATCGAGCTCGCGGATGCGGGCCGCGGCCCACACCCCATCGGGACCCGGCGGCATGCGCATGTCGAGAAACGCCACCGCGAACGGCGAATCCGCCGCGATCGCGTCGCGCACCGCTCTAACCGCTGCTTCGGCGCCCTCGCAAAACGTCGGGGCGAATGTCGTGTTGCGTCCGATATTGCGCGGGATATCGGTCGGCGGGCGGGAAAACAACCGGTCGCGCAAATTGTGGAACACGGCGGTCTCGCCGCTCATGTCCGCCTCCGTGAGGATTTGGCGGTACGCGTCGCGGACGTCGGCCTCGTCATCCGCGATCAATACTCGTATCGGCGCTCGCTCGCTGTTCGTCACGGCTTATTCCTCAGTTTTCTCGTGCCATTAACGGGACCATCAAATGCAGCGACGCCCCGAGTCCCGGGCCTTCGCTTGCCGCCCAAATCCGGCCGCCCAAGGCCGCGATCGCGTTCGCGCACCAGTGCAGACCGATGCCGTAGTTCGTGTCCTTCGACTTGGTGGAGTAGCCCTTGTCGAACACGCGCTCGAGATCGCCGGAGGCGATGCCGACACCGTTGTCCTCGCAATGCAGATACAGCTGCTCGCGCTCGTTCTCGCGCACGATCTCGGCGCCGAGACGCAGGACCCCGCGCTCGTGGCCGGCATCACGCACGGCGTCGGCGGCGTTGATGATGAGATTCTGCAGAACCAGCCGCAGTACCGTGCGCGCCACGCACACCGCGCCTATTCGCCGCAGCGACTCGTCGGTATCGACCTGCAGACGCTGCCGGCACGCATCCGGGACGATCTCCAGGGTCTGGCTCACGAGATCCGGCAGACGCACGGTCTCGATCACCTGCTCGTTGCGCGTGGATTGCATGAGCTCCGTGAGCGCGCTCTGCACGAGCGTCGCCTGCCGCTGGATCACCTCGAGGTCATTGCGCGATTCCTGCATGCACGCGGCCATCTCGCGGCAGCCGAGGTGCATGAACGTCTTGAGATCTTGCGAACGCTCCGCGGGGGCATCGGCGCGCTCGAGCTCCGCGGAGGCCCGGATCAGATCCTCGACCGGTGCGCGCCCGCAGCCGCTCGCCCAACTTGGCGACGCGCACCCCCAAGGGTGTCATTGCATTGCCGAGGTTGTGCAGCACGCCCTTGGCGAGCTCGGCAAATCCCGCGAGAAACGACTGATCGACGAGTTGGCGCCGAGACTGCTCCACCCGCGCCACCATGCAATCGAACTCGTGCGCCAGCCGGCCGATCTCGTCGCGGCTCTGCAAGTTCAATCGGGCGCCGAGATCCGAGCCCTCGCCCACCATGATCGCGTGGCGCGTGACCCGCGCAAGAGGCTCGAGCACCACCCGGTTGAGCACGATGAGCAAGGCGAACAGCGCCGCCACGGCGGCGCCCACGAGATAGACCGACGCGTAAGTCACCGCGGCGCGCCCCTGGGCGGTGATCCGGCGCGGCACTTCCACCCGCAGCGTCAGCAGGGGCCGGCCATAGACGTCGGCAAAGGAGCGATCGATGCGCGTGACCTCATCGGTCTCGGTCATTTGCTCGCCGACGGATGGCTGCGGGGTCGCCGACAGCATCGACAGAGCGGCCTGGGCGTGCGCACCCAGCGCGCGCACGTGCGGTGCGTCGAGCAGCTGTCCCATGATCACGAAGCCCAAGGGCGCTCCGCCGCCGCTGCCGTCGAGCACGGGCGCCGAGGCGATCATCATGATCCCCTGGTTGGTGCGGATCAGACCGCGCGCGGATCTTCCGCTGGCGAGATTCCGTCGCCACGGGAAATCCGCCGGCAGCGCCTTGCCTGCCGCGAAGTCGATGTCGAGTGGTTTGCCGGTGACGAAGTCCTCGGCGCTCGAGAGCACGATATCGCCCTGCAAGTCGACGATCATCAATGCGTTGACCTGCAGCTGCTTCAGGGCCGAGGGCGTGATGTTCGCGCGCACGAACTCGGAGTTGGGCGCCTGCACGTAACGGTAGGCGTCCTCCCAGTTGCCCCAGTCGGCCGCCGTCAGTGCGAGTGTGTCGAGCGACAGATCGAGCGCGTACTTGATCCGCTTCATCGACACCTTCGCATCCTCGCGCTCGAGTTCGGCGAAGCTCGGCAACAGGATCTGCCGCTGGATCCCGACATCGATGCCTATCAGGGCCGCGAACAGCAGCGCGAGCAACGAGATGACCTTGACCCTGATATTCATGGTCTCTTCGTATCAGAAATCGCCATATTTGTGATGTTGCGCAGTTCTGCTTAAATCTGCGCCCCGAATGGCAATTCGCGAGCCGTTGAACGGCGTCACATCCGGCGTGTCGCGGACGCGAACTGGTTCACGTTCGGCCTATGTTTGTATACGCCGGACGCTTGCCCTGAACGACAGAATGGAATCGCTTATGTTGAATTTCCGAAGACGTCGGTCGGGTCGCCGAACGCGCGCGTCGGCCGGCTCAAGCCGCGCGGTTGCGGCCCAATTGCTTGGCGATCTTCAGCTGCAATTCGGATTTCTCGACCAGCGTTTCGGGACTGGCCTCGGCAGCCGGCACCACCGCGCACACGCCGACGCTCACGCTCATGTAACGCAGCACGCCGGAGCGCGGATTGTGGATGCGCAGCTCGCGCACGCGTTCGGCCATGGTCTCCGCGACCGCGCGCGCCCGATCCAAGTCCACGCCGGGCGCAAAGGCCATGAGACTGCCGCCCTCGATGCGCGCGGTGACATCGCTCGAGCGGCGCAGGCACCCCGACACGCAATGCGAGACTCGGCGGATGGCCGAATCGCCCGCGGCCCGGCCAAAGGTCGCGTTGTAGATGTCGAGCGCATCGATATCGATCGCGAACACCGCGATACTGCGCTGCTCGCGCTGAGCAACCGCCCAGTCGCGCTTCAACAACTCCTGCAAATAAGCGAGCGTGTACAGGCCCGTCAATCGGTCGTCGCGCACCGCCACTGCGCTCGGCTGCTGCGCGCCGCTCAAGGAATCGCGCGAGAGCTTCGGATCGAGGCGCAGCCGATCGCCGGCGTCCCGATAATAGGCCACGAGGTGCGTCACCCGCCCATCCGGCTCTTTGAGCGGCAGCACGGTCATGTCGTTCCAGAACAGCGTCCCGTCCTTACGGTAATTGCGCAGCAGCACGCGGCAGCGTCTCGCCGAGCCGCAGCGCCTCGCGCAATCGATGCCGACCGTCCTGCTCCCGATCCTCTCCCTGCAGAAGCCGCAGGTTGCGGCCCATGAGCTCGGCGGCCGGGTAGCCCGTCAGGGCGACGAAGCCTGCATTCACGTAAATCACCGGCTGATCCTGTGCCTGCGCATCGATCAGCGCGACCCCGTCGGGCGAGCTCTCGAGCAGGCGTCGCAGGAGTTCGGCATCCAACGTCATACGTGTCCCTCGGTCAAGACGAGCGGTGGAGCGGCACTCAGCTCCTCGACGGCGCGCACCGCCGCCTGCCAGCGTGGATCGCCCGCAAGATCGCTCGGCGGCGCGCCGCGCGCACGCATCCGCACCAGCCGCGCCTGCGAGACCGGCAGCGCCACCTCCGGTTTGAAGCTCGCGAGCACCTGCTGCACGGCGCTGCGATCGTTGAGTATGGGCAGCACGTCGCATCCGGCGGCGAGCGCGAGTCGGGCACGGGCAAGGACGTCGCCCGAGCCGGCGACGCCCGCCATGCTCAAATCGTCCGCGAAGACGCAGCCGTGAAAGCCGAGCTCTCCCCGCAGGATCTCGGTGATCCAGCGTCGCGAGAGACTCGCCGGCAATGTGTCGACCGCCGGATATTCGACGTGCGCCGTCATGACGCCCGGCAGTTGATTTTCGATGAGCAGCCGATACGGCTTGATGTCGGGTTCCATGTCCGCAAGCGAGCGCCTGTCGATGGGCAACGCCACGTGCGAATCCGCGCGCACCGCGCCGTGTCCGGGAAAGTGCTTTGCCACCGCAGCCATGCCCGCTTCGCGCATTCCCGCAAGGCAAGCCGCTGCCAAGGCCGCCACCGCATCGGCGTCGCGATGGAACGCCCGATCGCCGATGACCTCGCTCAAGCCCCAGTCGAGATCCACGCAGGGCGCGAAGCTGAAGTCGACCCCGACCGCGCGCAGCTCGGCGGCGAGGAGCCAGCCGACCGAATGCGCACAGCGCAACCCCTCCTGCCGGTCCTCATCGAACCGCCGACCGATGAGACGCGCCGCGGGCAACGCGGTGAAGCCCTCGCGAAAGCGCTGCACCCGCCCGCCCTCATGATCCGTAGCGATCAGCAAATGTGGCGTCCGGAGCGCGCGAATGGCCGCGCACAGCTCAGAAATCTGCTTGGGATTCCGATAGTTACGAGTGTAGAGCAGCACGCTCCCGACGAGCGGATGGGACAGCACGTCGACGTCTTCGGGGCTCAAAAACGTCCCCTCCACGTCGATCATGAGAGGGCCCAAGGTCACTCTCCGTGCTCGAACACGGCAATCGATTCGACATGCGTGGTATGCGGAAACATGTCCATCACCCCTGCCCCCATCAGCCGATATCCTTGGCGGCCCACCAAGATTCCGGCATCTCGTGCCAGGCTCCCCGGATGGCAGGAAATATACACGACCCTCCGCGGCCGCCACTGTGCCATACGTTCCATGATTTCAATGGCGCCGGCACGCGGCGGATCGAGCAGCACGAGGTCGTAGGCTCGCTCGGCCCAAGGCTCCGAGCCCTTGGGGCTCGAACAGGTTGTCCGTGAAGAACTCCGCATTGCCGATGCCGTTGCGGAGCGCATTGCGGCGGGCCTTCTGCACCAGCCCCGCATCGCCCTCCACCCCCACCACGGCGGCGGCCCGCCGGCTCAAGGGCAAGGTGAAATTCCCCAACCCGCAGAACAGGTCGAGAACCCTATCGGCAGGCTCGGGCGCGAGCAGCCGCTGCGCGGCATCGACCATGGCCAAGTTCACGTCGCGATTGATCTGCACGAAGTCCGACGGACCGAATTCGAGTGTGACCCGCCCCTCATCGACGGCGTACTCGAGCGGCGGGACCTCCGGTAGCAGGGGGCGGATGGTGTCGAGACCGCCCGGCTGCACATGGATCTGCACGCCGAGACGCGCCCCGAAGCGCAGCGAGCGCGGCCTCATCGTCGGCCGACAAGGGCGCCATGATGCGAAACACGAACGCCGCCGTCGCATCGCCCGCCGCGACCTCCACCTGCGGGATGTGCTCGCGGATGCTCAAGGTCTCGACCAGTGCCGCGAGCTCCTCGGGAAGCGTCGCGAAGCGCTCGAGCAGTATCTCGCAGCGGCGCAGGTCCGCGAGGTAAGGCTTGTCGCGCTCGCGAAAGCCCGCGAGCACGCGGCCTTTCTTGTGCACGTACTTGACGCCCAGGCGGGCGCGGCGTCGATAGGCAAACGCGGGGCCCTTCAGCGCCTCGATCACGTGCTGCGGTCGAACGCCGCCGATGCGCTCGAGGTTGTCGAGCAGCTGCCGTTGCTTGGCGGCGAGCTGCGCCTCGGGCGCGAGGTGCTGCAGGGAACAGCCGCCGCAGATCCCGAAGTGCGCACAGCGCGGCACGACCCGGTCGGGCGAGGCCGTGACGATTTCGAGCAGCACGGCCTCTTCGAGCCGCCGCCTGCGCTTGGTCACGCGGAAGCGGACACGCTCTCCCGGCAGGGCGCCCTCGATGAACACCGCCTTGCCATCGAGGCGCGCGATGCCGCGCCCGTCGTGCGCGAGATCGACGACGTCGGCCTCGAGCGGCTCGCCGGCCTTCAGCTCTCGGGCCACGCCGCGAGAAATTCTTGCAGGTGAGCCGCAGGCGAACTTTGCAGCAATTGACGCACGCGGCCGAGCTCTTGGGCGTGCTCGGGTCCGCTCAGCCGCCCGCGCAGCAGCTCGAAGCGCAGATAGATCAGATAAGTGTTGAGCACGTCGGTCTCGCAATAATCGCGGATGCGTCGGATGCCGCCCGCGCGGAACTCGTCCCACACCTGACTGCCGTCCATACCGAGCTTGCCCGGCAGGCCGAGCAGGCACGCGATGGCGCTCAGGCTCGCGCGGCCGCGCCCCTGAAACCCCGACAGGATGTCCATGAGGTCCATGTGCCGCCAATGAAACCGGCTCAAATAATTGCTGTAGCGAAAGCTCGCATCGCTATCACCCGTCTCCCAATAGCGCGCCGCCGAAACCCCGTGCAGCAGGCTCCGATAATGCAGCACCGGCAGATCGAACCCCGCGCCGTTCCAAGACACGAGATCCGGCGTGTAGCGCTCGAGTCCGTCGAAGAATCGTTCGATCAGGTCCTTCTCCGACGAGCCCTCTTCGCCCGACGCTCCACACCTTGAGCGAATCGCGCGAGCGCATGACCGCGGAGATCGCGACCACCCGATGCTGCTCCGGCGGCAAGAACTCGCTCCCCGAATCCTGGCGGCGCTTGGTCATCATGATGGTGCCGATCTGCTCGTCGGTGAGACCGGAAAGTCCGAACAAGCGCCGCCCGAAATCCGTGTCCGGTACGGTCTCGATGTCGAACACCAGGGTATTCATTGCAGTCGCCTAACCGCTCTCTCGGCCGCGGCGCATGAGCACGGCGACGGCCACCACCAGTCCGGCCTCGTCGGTGAGCGTCACATGTCCCTCGCCGATCCCGAGCCCGTCGCGCACCTTGGCGCCCCGCGCCGAATAAACCACTTCCGGCCGGCCCCATTCGTTCTGCACCATCCCCACGTCGCGGATCCACACGCCGTGGGCGAAGCCCGTGCCCATGGCCTTGACGATGGCCTCCTTGGCGGCGAAGTGCATGGCGAGGAAGCGCCCGGGACGCGCGGTGCGTTCGAGTTGCACGCGCTCCTCGGGCATGAGCAGGTGCTCGACGAACCGCTCCCCGTACTTCTCGAAAACGCGCTGCACGCGCTCGGCTTTGAGCACGTCGATGCCGATGCCGTAGATCATCGCGCCGCGCGCATCAGGTCTTTCATGTCGCGGACGGCCTTCGGCAATCCGTCGAATATCGCGCGCGCGATAATGGCATGGCCGATGTTCAATTCCACGATCTCTCGGATGGCCGCGATCGGCTCGACATTGTGATAGTTCAGGCCGTGACCTGCGTTCACGACGAGACCGAGCGAGGCGCCGAGTGAGGCGGCCGCGCGGACTCGTTCGAGCTCGTCGGCGCGCGCCCTGCCCGACGCATTCGCATAGGTTCCGGTATGCAATTCGATGACCGGAGCGCCGACGCGCCGGGCGGCTTCGATCTGCGCCGTGTCTGGATCGATGAACAGCGAGACCCGCACGCCGGCCGCAGCCAGCGCCTCACAGGCGTCCGCGATCCGCGCCTCCTGCGCGTGCACCTCGAGGCCGCCCTCGGTGGTCACCTCCTCGCGCGATTCGGGCACCAGGCAGCAATCCTGCGGCCGCACCTCGCCTGCGATGCGGATCATCTCCGCGGTCACGGCCATCTCGAGGTTCATGCGTGTCTTGAGGAGACGGCGCAACACCGTGACGTCGCGGTCCTGGATGTGGCGGCGATCCTCGCGCAGATGCAGCGTGATGCTGTCGGCGCCCGACTGCTCGGCGAGCAGCGCCGCGTGGACGGGGTCCGGGTAGTCGATACGCCGGGCCTGCCGAAGCGTCGCCACGTGATCGATGTTCACGCCGAGCGCGATGCCGGTCGATGCGCTCACGACTGCTCCGGCGGAGGCGCATCCTGCTCGCGGCGGCGCATGGCGCGCATCACTTCGCGCGACTTCAATTCCCGGCCGTCGAGGCACACCTCGAGCGCCGCCCGCAGCACGCGCTTGGCGTCCCGGAGCGAGCGCGCATCGACGAACGAATCGCCCTCGAGATCGTTCAAGGATCGGCCGTGCACGGCGCCCGGCGTTTCGGCGACGCAGCGCTGCGCGCCGCGCTCGGCGGCGAAGCGGTAATAAGCATCGGCGGATATCGGCTCGCCGTCCGCCGTCTGCGAGAGATCCAGTCCGTAGCCCAGGTTGTCGAGCAGGCGCTTCTCGAAGCGCCGCAGACTCGCCTCCTCGGGCTCGCCGCCGGCGAGGCCCTCGATGCAGGCCGCATAGGCGGTGAACACCTCGGGGTGCGGGTCGCAGCGCTCGGTCAGCTTCAACAGCAGTTCGTTCAAGTAAAAGCCGCTCATCAGCCGCTCCTTGGCGAGCGTGGTGAGCGACCCGTCGATCTCCGCGCTCACCATCTGACAGGCTTCGGTTCGCCCGGACCAGGACAGGAGCAACCGCTGGAACGGCCGCAGCACGCCCCGCAGGGTCGATTTCGCGCCATTCGCGCCGCGCGCGAACAGGGTGAGCCGGCCGTGCTCGGCCGTGAAAACCTCGACGATGCGACTCGTGTCCCGATAAGCGTGCTGATGCAGGACGTAGCCCGGGGCGAGCCACACGCGGCGGCCGGACGCGCGCCGGTTCACAACGCGTCGTACCCGAACTGGCGCAGGGCCATCTCGTTGTCCGCCCAGTTCTCCTTGACCTTGACCCAGAGCTCGAGGTGCACCGAACGCTGCCACAGGTCGTTGAGCTCGATGCGCGCCAGACGCCCGATTTCCTTCAGGCGTTCACCGCCCTGCCCGATGACGATGGCCTTCTGCCCGGCCCGCTCCACCCAAATCACCGCGTTGATGATGATGCGCCCGTCCTCGTCGGCGAAGCGCTCGATCTGCACGTTGATGCCGTACGGGAGCTCCTCGCGAAGCTTCAAGGTGAGCTTCTCGCGCACGATTTCCGCCGCCTGAAAAGGCTCGTCGCGATCGGTGTGCACGTCGGGAGCGAACAAGGGAGGCGCCACGGGCAGCCGCGAACCGACGACGTCGGCCAACCGATCGAGGTTGTCGCTCTCGAGTGCCGACACGGGCACGATCTCGGACGCCGGCACGCGCCGCGTCATCTCGTCGAGAAAGGGCAGCAGCCGATCTTTCGGCATCACCCGGTCGACTTTGTTGATCACCAGAAACAGCGGCTGTTTGAGGCCGCGAACCCGCTCCCAAACCCACAGGTCTTCCTCGGTGAATTTCATGGCTTCGATGACGAACAGGAGGACGTCCGCATCGCGTGAGGAGGATATGGCGACCCGATTCATGTATTGATTCATCACCCGCCGGGTCGATTCGTGCAATCCCGGGGTATCGACCAGCACCAGCTGCGCGTCCGGGCGATTCACCACCCCGAGGATGCGATGACGGGTGGTCTGCGGCTTGGCGCTCACGATGGTGACCTTGCGCCCGACCAGGGCATTCACCAGCGTCGATTTGCCGACGTTGGGACGGCCGACGATGGCGACCATGCCTGCCCGGAAAGGGATGTTGCCGCTCATGGGGATTTGCGCATTTCGGGGGGCAGTTGATCCAGCACCTTGCTGCGCCGCCAGCTGCTCGGCGCGTCGCCGGCTGGCGCCCTCGCCCACCGCGACCAGCCCGAACGTGGGGACCTCGCAGGTGACCGTGAACGACTGCGCGTGGGGCTCGCCCGCCGCAGCGGTCAGGACGTACACCGGCAAGCCGAGGCCGCGCCCCTGCAGGATCTCCTGCAAACGTGTTTTCGCATCTTTCAGGCTTTCAGCCGAGGGCAGTTTCTGAAGCCGCCCGCCCACCAGCGCCTGCCACGGTCGCGGCCGCCGTCTCGAAGTCCGAATCCAAATAAATCGCTCCCACCATCGCCTCCAGGGCATCCGCCAGGATCGAGGCCCTACGATAGCCCCCTGATCTCAATTCGCCGGCGCCGAGCCGCAAATGCTCGCCCATCTTCAGATCGCCCGCGATCTGCGCCAGGGTCTCGCCGCTCACCAGACTCGCACGCAGCCGGGACAGCGCACCTTCGTCGGCGTCCGGATGCGCATCGTATAGCAAGCGCGCCACACTGCAATTGAGAACTGCGTCGCCGAGAAACTCGAGGCGCTCGTTGTGATCCCCTCCGGCACTGCGGTGCGTGAGGGCGGCTCGGCACAAGGCGGCATTCTTGAAGGCATGGCCGAACGCGCGTTCGGTCCAGGCGAGAGACTCCGCAGCGTCTGGGCTCACTGCACCTTCGTGGTCTTGTCGAAATGCACCAGGAGGGAAACATTCGCGAAGTACGGGGCGGCATCGTCGTAGGCGACGTGCATCACCGTGCCGCTGTCGTCCTTCGATGATCTCCACTTGCTTGGCATCCACGCTGTCGATGTCCTCGATCTGCCAGTGCTTCTCGAGCGTGCGACGCAGCGCCGCCTGATCCACGGCATCGCCTTTGAACTCGGAGGCGGTGGCCTCCATGCTGCGTGCAACCTTCATGTAATTCAGGTAAAGGGGCGTAATGCGCATGCCCGCATAGCCGATGACCCCGACCAATGCGAGGACGAACAGTACCCCGATCATGGTCATGCCCTGTTGGCGCTTAAGCATAAATTCGCTCCTCCTTGGGTCCCTTATTGAATCGCATTACCGATCCGATTCCAGAGAGGTCCGTCACGAGTATCGAGATTAAGCCAGATCCGCACCGCCTTACCCACCAGATTTTCCGCCGGAACGAAGCCCGGGGCGTCCGATTCGTCGGTCCAGCGGCTGTCTTTGCTGTTGTCGCGGTTGTCGCCCATGAAGAAATAGTGACCGGCCGGCACCAGCCATTCCCCGCTTTTTACGCTGCCGCGCGCGAACATGATCTGATGGCGCTTGGCGCCCAGCTGCTCCCACGCCGTCGGCACGCCGACGTAGTTCCAGGCGTTCTGCTTGGGCCCCGTATAGAGGGGGCCGGGAGACTGCGGCTGCAGCACTCCGTTGACGTACACCTGATTCCTCTCGTCGACCCGTATGCGGTCGCCGGGCAAGCCGACCAGTCGCTTGATGTAGTTGATCTTGGGATTCGGCGGCAGCCGGAACACGATCACGTCGCCGCGCTGCGGGGTGCCGGTGGGAATCACCAGCGTATTGCTCACCGGCAGGCGCAACCCGTAGGAATATTTGCTCACGAAGATGAAATCGCCGTCGAACAGCGTCGGCATCATGGAGTCGGAAGGAATCCGAAAGGGCTCGAACAAAAACGAGCGGATCACCAGCACCAGCACGATCACGGGAAAGAACGAGCGCGCGTACTCGACGGCGATCGGCTCGCGCACGCGCTCGGGCGGCGTGCCTGCGGCGGCGGCCGTCTGCTTGCGGCGCCGGGCGAAGAACGCCGCATCCAGCCCCCAGATGGCGCCGGAGATGGCGCCCACCAGCACCAGCATGAAACTGAAGTCGACCGCTTCGTAGCGGAACAGGCGCCACAGCATCGCGAGGGCGAGCGCGACCAGCACGTAGCCCGCGATGCGCGGCACCATCGGCTCCGAGGAGCTGCTCGCACCGGGATCGCGCCGCGGGCGCACGAACCAGCCGTCGATGAGTATCACCAGAACGCAGGCTATGCCTCCGCACAGAAGAGCTACAAACAGGCTGTCGCCGTCATTCACGAAGAACCCCCCAAAACGCTGTTCCTAAGACTCAATTGGCTTTCTTGCCGACCTGCAAAACGGCGAGAAACGCCTCCTGCGGTATTTCCACTTGGCCGACTTGCTTCATGCGCTTCTTGCCGGCTTTCTGCTTTTCCAGAAGCTTGCGCTTGCGCGAGATATCGCCGCCATAGCACTTCGCGAGCACATTCTTGCGCATCGCTTTCACGCTCGCGCGCGCGATGATGTGACTGCCGATCGCGGCCTGCACCGCCACCTCGAACATCTGCCGCGGAATGAGCTCCTGCATCTTGTCGACGAGCTCGCGGCCGCGCGTGTAGGCGTTGTCCTTGTGCACGATGAGCGACAACGCATCCACCGGTTCGCCGTTGATGAGCACGTCGAGCTTGACCAGCGGTGCGGTCTTGAAGCAATTGAAATCGTAGTCGAAGGAGGCGTAGCCGCGGCTCGCCGACTTGAGCCGGTCGAAAAAATCGAGCACCACCTCCGCCAGCGGCAGCTCGTACTGGAGCGACACCTGGCTGCCGAGGAACAGCATCTTTTTCTGCACGCCGCGCTTCTCGCTGCAGAGCGTGAGTACCGCGCCCACGTAGTCCGGAGGCACCAGGATGTTGGCGGTGATGATGGGCTCGCGCAGCTCCGCGATTCGGTCCTGCGGCGGCAGCTTGGTCGGGTTGTCGACGCTCACCACCGAGCCGTCGGTCAGCAGCACTTCGTAGATCACGGTTGGGGCACTCGTGATCAGATCGAGGTCGTACTCGCGCTCGAGCCGCTCCTGCACGATGTCCATGTGCAAAAGTCCCAAGAATCCGCAGCGAAACCCGAACCCCAGGGCGGTCGACACCTCGGGCTCGAAGTGCAGCGCGGAGTCGTTGAGCTTGAGCTTTTTCAGCGCGTCGCGAAACTGTTCGTAGTCATCGGAGCTCACGGGGAAGAGCCCCGCGAAGACGCGCGGCTGCACCTGCTTGAAGCCGGCCAACGCCTCCTTGGCGGGGTTGGCCTCGAGCGTGATGGTATCGCCCACCGGTGCGCCGTCGATTTCCTTGATCCCCGCGACGACGAATCCCACCTCGCCGGTGTTGAGAGCCGCCAGCGTCACGGGCTTCGGCTGATAGCGGCCGATCCGGTCGACGACATGGCTGCGGCCGGTCGACATGACCCGGATCTTGCTGCCCGACTGCAGCGCACCATTCATGACCCGGACCAGCGATACCACGCCCACATAGTTGTCGAACCACGAGTCGATGATGAGCGCCTGGAGCGGTGCGTCCGGGTCGCCTTTCGGCGCCGGGATGCGCTTGACCAGGTGCTCGAGCAGTTCCGGGATCCCCAAGCCGGTCTTGGCGCTCACCAACGCCGCATCGTCCGCCGGAATGCCGATGATCTCCTCGATTTCGTGGATCACCTTGGCGGGATCGGCGGAGGGCAGATCGATCTTGTTGATGACCGGCAGGACTTCCAGGCCCTGCTCCAAGGCGGTGTAGCAGTTGGCAACGCTCTGCGCCTCGACTCCCTGGGCGGCATCGACCACGAGCAGCGCACCTTCGCACGCCGCCAGCGAGCGCGAGACCTCGTAGGAGAAATCGACGTGCCCCGGCGTGTCGATGAAGTTGAGCTGATAGATCTCGCCGCTCAGCGATTTGTAGCCGAGCGTGACGCTCGCGGCCTTGATGGTGATGCCGCGCTCGCGCTCGAGATCCATCGAGTCGAGCACCTGCGCCTGCATTTCGCGGGCATCGAGGCCCCCGCACTCCTGAATGAAGCGGTCCGCCAAGGTCGATTTGCCGTGATCAACATGCGCGATGATCGAGAAGTTGCGGATATTCTTCATCAAGGCCTGGGGTTGGACAAACCGCCGATTATACCGGTCAACGGTGGTATGCGAGCGCCTTGAGCACTTCTTCGGCGTCCAACCGACCGTGACACACGAGTTCCCCGGCAAACAACAACACGGGAATCTTGTGGCCGTAGCGGGCGCGGGTGTCCGGATCTAGGTCCACATCGCGTACCTCGAGCGGGTAGCCGTGGGCCGCGGGCAGCCGCTCGAGCGCGGCGTGCATCTCCTCGCAGAGCCCGCAGCCCGGCCGCGAGTAGAGCAAGAAACGCACCGATCAGTGCGGCGAAGACGGGAATGACTTGACCGAGTGCGCGATGAACTCGACCGTCTGTGCCGGGACTTCGCCCACGGCCGTCACCTGATGCCCCTGGACCATGGTGGAAAACGCGAAGCCGGATCCCACCCGCGCGAGACCCTCCATCGGCGGTTCCGGCGCGCTCGGCGCGGCGGTGGTATTCGCCTGCGCCGCCGCATCGGGCTCCACGAACACGGACACCGTCGCAAGACCGTCCGAGTACACGAGGTGCTCGGCGGGGACCGAGGCGCCGCCCAAGGTTTGCGCGCCCGACACCGTCAAGTGAAACCCCGGAGGCAGCTCGCTCGCCCGATAGGCGGACAGCGCCGCAGCGGCCGGCTCGCTGGTCGGCCCTTGGCGCACCCAGCGCATGCCCTCCGTGCGCACCGCCGGCGTCAAGTCCGCATCGGCGATGGTCTCGGGCATTTCGAGTCGCGCAAACAGAATTTGCTCGATCACCTGGCCGCGCGCGTCGCACAGCTGGGTCTTCAGCGGCATGGCGGTGTTCTCGTCGAGCCAAAGACGGTAGCCGAACCGGTACTGGTCCTTGGGATTGACGGCGATCACCCGAGCCGGCGCGGCCGAGCACGCGTGAGGCGGGAAGCGCCTGGATGACGTAGAACTCATCGACGTCGGCGCCGAACCTCGGCAGCGAGCCCAGGAAAGGGCCCCGGTCCTGGCGCGGTTCGACCAGCACCGTGTGCTGATCCGGCAGAAAACACGTGAGCTCGTCGTTGTTGCGCACGAACTCCCGACCCGAGCCGTCGAGGGATTGCAGCCGCTCGGTGACGCGACCCGCCTTGACCCGGTGCACGATGCGCATGGTCTCGACGCGGCCCTCGCTCAAGTGAAAGAACGTGCCATCGTAATTGCGGGTGGCGAGCGCCTGGTTCATTTTCTCGAGCCACGCACGCGCATCGTCGGCGGCCCCCGAGCGTTGCGCCAGCCCCAAGCTCAGCACGCCGGCCGCGGCATAGGGAATCAACCAGTGAGCCCGAGACCGAGACCCTGGCCTCATGGAGCAGTCTGCGTTGCACGGGATACGGCCGGCTCCACACGCGGCGTGTTGCTGTTCGCCCCGTCCGCCGCGGCGGCGCTCTGGGCACCCTCCGAGTCCCCGCTCAGCAGCGTCGACAGGAGACTGCCCTGGCCAAGACCCACGGAGTACTTGCTGTGTGCGAATACATAGTTCGTGAGCCGCGCCGATGCCATCATCGCCGGCGCCGCAACCGGCGCAGGCACCGTGTAAGAGAGGGGCTCTTTCGCCACCGCGGGCAGGCGCACGTTCTGCGCCACGATGCGGGAGGCCGACACCCCCGGCGCCACGGCGCGCTGTTGCAGGGCAACCAAGGCGACGCCCGCGACTCCGGCCGCCACCGCCATACTCGCGATCGGCTTCCACCAGCGCAGGGGACGTGCGCGGGCGGCCGGCGATGCGGGCGCTGCAGGCTCGCCGTCGATGCTGCGATTGACGCGTGCCGCGAAGCCAACGCTTAAGGAGGCACCGCCGACACCGCGCAGGCTCTCGCCGATCAGCGCATAGCGGCCGAAGCTCTGGCGCAGCTCCGGATCGCGTGTCAGACGCTTGAGCAAAAGCTCGGTCTCGGAGCTCGGAAGCTCGCCATCGAGAAACGCCGAAACCTGTTCACGAATTTGTTCGCTCATGTGTCCTCGGGCCTACCCAGGCCGCCCTCGAAAATGGGTCGAAGCTTCTTGTCTATCGCCTCGCGCGCGCGAAAGATCCGCGAACGCACCGTGCCGACCGGGCAATCCATGGTCTGTGCAATATCCTCGTAACTCAAACCCTCGAGCTCCCGCAGCACGATGGCCGTACGCAAATCCTCGGGGAGGTTCTCGATGGCGCGATTGACGGTGTCGCGTATCTCATCGGTGAGCAGCAAGGCTTCCGGGGTTTCGGACTCGGCCAGACGCGAATGCATGTCGTACTGTTCGGGATCCTGCAAGTCGAGATCGTAGTCCATGGGCCGGCGTTTGGTCGCAACGAGAGCATTCTTGGCGGTGTTGATGGCGATTCTATACAGCCAGGTATAGAAGGCGCTATCGCCACGAAACGATTGCAGCGCGCGATACGCCTTCACGAAAGCCTCCTGTGCAATGTCCTCGGCCTCGGTCGCATCGTGCACGTAACGCATGATCAGCTTCAGCACCTTGTGCTGGTATCGCAGAACCAACAGATCGAACGCCGCGCGCTCACCGCGCTGGACGCGCTCGACCAGTTTCAGGTCGCTCTCTTCAACGGTCATCGAGAGCCCCGACAGGCAAGCGCAAACCAGCCTGTCGCGGTAGACCGACCGGCCCGGGAAAAGTTCGGCGGGTTGCCGGGATTGGGTGATGGTTTTCCGAGGTTGCGGCTGCAAGCGTGATCTTGTGCACAGGTTGAATTCTAGCAGCGGCACTCGGCCGCCACGGCTAATCGCGGGGGTCCGCTGCCGTGATGAGTCCGATCAGCGAGGCGAGGATGGGGGTGGGCGGCGCCTCGAGCCCCAGGCAGTAGGCATGTATCAGAGGGTCGGGGGCGTCGAGCAGCCGCCGAAAGGCCTCCTGGTGCTCGCCGGAGGCGGCGGCATAGCGCTCATCGACGTAACGCCGCAGCAGCACGTCGAGCTCCCGCATCCCGCGCCGGCAGCGCCAGCGCAGCCGACCGAGCTCCTGCGGTACCTCGGCGGCCAACTTACAGGCGCCGCTGCGCCAGCATCTGCTTGATCTCGCCGATCGCCTTGGCGGGGTTCAAGTCCTTGGGGCATGCTTCGGTGCAATTCATGATGGTATGGCAGCGATACAGCCGGAACGGATCCTCGAGCTGGTCGAGCCGCTCGCCCTGCGCCTCATCGCGGCTGTCGACGATCCAGCGATAGGCGGCCAGCAAGGCGGCGGGCCCCAGGTAGCGCTCGCTGTTCCACCAGTAGCTCGGGCAACTGGTCGAACAGCAGGCGCACAAGATGCACGCCGACGGCCGGTCGACCTTTTCCTGGTCCTCTTTCGATTGCAGGCGCTCGCCATCCGGGGGCGCGGGCGTACGGCTCTGCAGCCACGGCTGCATCGCCGCGTACTGCGCATAGAAATTGGTCAGATCCGGCACCAAGTCCTTGATGATGGACATGTGCGGCAGCGGATAGATCTTGACGTCGCTCTTGACGTCCGCACAGGCGCTGATGCAAGCCAGGCCGTTCTTGCCGTCGATGTTCATGGCGCACGACCCGCAGATGCCCTCGCGGCAGGAGCGGCGAAAACTCAAGGTGGGATCGACCTCGTTCTTGATCTTGATCAGGGCGTCCAGGACCATCGGTCCACAGCTGTCCATGTCGAGTTCGTAGGTGTCGAGCCGAGGGTTCTCGCTCGAGTCCGGGTCGTAGCGATAGATCTTGAACACCTGCACGTGCGTCGCGCCGGCGGGTGCCTTGAAGACCCGGCCGTCCTTGCGCACGACGGAATTACGGGGAAGAGTGAACTCGGCCATCGATCATGCTCCTCAATAGGTACGCGCTTTGGGCGGAATGGGCTCGACGTCGTCGGTCAAGGTGTTCATGTGGACCGGCCGATAGTCGAAGGTGGTCGCGCCTCGAGCATCCACCCAGCACAAGGAATGTTTCATCCAGTTCTCGTCATCGCGGTTCGGAAAGTCCTCGCGCGCCTGAGCGCCGCGGCTCTCCTTGCGGTTCTCCGCCGAATGCAGCGTGGCCACCGCCTGGCCGAGCAGATTGTCGAGCTCCAGGGTCTCGATCAGGTCGGTATTCCAGATGAGCGAGCGATCGCTCACCTGCACGTCGCGGAACGACTCGAATACGGCGCCCAGGCGCCGCTTGCCGTTGTTCAACGTCTCCGCCGTGCGGAATACGGCAGCGTCTTCCTGCATGATGCGCTGCATGTCGAGACGGATATCGGCCGTGCGCCGCGCGCCTTTTGCGTATCGCAGGCCATCGAACCGTTGCAGTGCCGCCTCGGCGCAATTCGGCGCGAGCGGGCGCTGCGGGGCACCGGGCTTCACCACAGCGGCGCAATGCCGTGCCGCCTCCCGCCCGAACACCACCAGGTCGAGCAGCGAGTTCGATCCCAGGCGGTTCGCGCCATGCACCGACACGCACGCCGCTTCACCGACGGCCATCAAGCCCGGAACGAGGATATCCGCGCCGTCGCGACGATACGTGACCTCGCCGTGCACGTTGCAGGGTACGCCGCCCATGTTGTAGTGGACCGTGGGCAGCACCGGAATCGGCGCCTTGGTCACATCGACGTTGGCGAATATTCTCGCGGTCTCGGCGATCCCGGGCAGGCGTTCCTTGATCACCGCCGGGCCCAAGTGCTCGAGATGCAAGTGGATGTGGTCATTGAGCTTGCCGACCCCGCGTCCCTCGCGGATTTCGATGGTCATCGAGCGGCTCACCACGTCGCGCGAGGCCAGGTCCTTGGCGTTCGGCGCATAGCGCTCCATGAAGCGCTCGCCCGCGGAGTTGGTGAGGTAGCCGCCCTCGCCGCGCGAGCCTTCCGTGATGAGGCAGCCGGCGCCGTAAATGCCGGTGGGGTGAAACTGCACGAACTCCATGTCCTGGAGCGGCAAACCCGCGCGCAGCACCATCCCGCCGCCATCACCCGTACAGGTGTGCGCGGAGGTGCAGGAGAAATACGCGCGTCCATAACCGCCGGTCGCCAGGATCACCTGGTGCGCGCGAAACCGGTGCAGCGTACCCTCGGACATGTCGAGCGCGATCACGCCGCGGCACTCGCCATTTTCCATAATGAGGTCGAGGGCGAAGTACTCGATGAAGAACTCGGCGTCGTGCTTCAAAGATTGCTGATACAGCGTATGCAGCATCGCGTGGCCGGTGCGGTCGGCCGCCGCGCAGGTGCGCTGCGCGATGCCCTTGCCGAAGTGGGTGGTCATGCCGCCGAAGGGACGCTGATAGATCTTGCCCTGCTCGGTGCGCGAGAACGGGACGCCGTAGTGCTCGAGCTCGATGACCGCGGCAGGCGCCACCTTGCACATGAACTCGATGGCATCCTGATCGCCGAGCCAGTCGGAGCCCTTCACGGTGTCATACATGTGCCAGCGCCAGTCGTCCTCGCCCATGTTGCCAAGAGCGGCGGAAATGCCGCCCTGTGCGGCAACCGTATGGCTGCGCGTCGGAAAGACCTTGGTCAAGCAGGCGGTGGCGAGCCCGGCCTGCGCGAGACCGAAGGTCGCGCGCAAACCCGCACCGCCGGCCCCGACCACCACCACGTCATAGGTGTGATCGATGAACTTGTACTCGCTCATGGGATCCTTACGGTAAGAATGCGATGCGCAGGATCGCGAAAATGCCCGCGCCCGCGCACAACACGTAGACGAAACGCAGCAACACCACCAGGAACAGCTTGGCCGCGTGTGCGTGCACGTAGTCCTCGACGACGACGTTCGTTCCGAGATAGGAGTGGTAGGCGGTGACCGCCACCAACAGCACGGCGAGCAGCGCGCTCAACGGGACCGAGAGCCAGGTGCGCACCGTCGCATAATCGAGGCTCGGCAATAGCAGCAGCGACCAGAAAAACCAGAGGGTGAGCGGAATCAGCGCAACCGCGCTCACCCGCTGCGCCCACCAGTGAGCCGTGCCGTCCCGGGCGGAGCCCGCCCCCAAAACTTTGCCGAGCGGACTTCGCAGACTCACAGGCGCCCGCCCTGCCACAGCAACGCCCAAACGGCGAGCGTCGCGAACAACGCGGCGATGACGGCGATCCAGCCGCTCGCGTGGCGCTGCGTGCGCTCGAAACCGAGCCCGACGTCCCAGCACAAATGGCGCACGCCGTTGAACAGGTGAAACAAAAACGAGAAAGTCCAGCCGATCAGGCACACGATGCCCGGCGGGCTTGCGAAAAGCCGCGCGGCCGTCCGGTAGCTTTCCTCGCCGCCCGCGAGCGATGTCAGCCAGAAGGTAAGCGCCAGGAACCCCAGCCCCAAGGCGACGCCGGTGAGCCGGTGCAGGATCGACAACGAATTGCCGATTTGCCAGCGATAGACCCCTAAATGCGGCGACAGCGGCCGGGTGCGTGCGGACATGGTTTTAGCGCGATGGGTTCGTCAAAAGTCGATACAGCGGCCCCGCAGCTCCCAATCGCCGAAGCGCGTCGGCTCAGGTCCTTCCCGGCCACCCACTTCACGGGGCGGCGGCGCCGGCTGCGCGGGCGGGGACGTCGGCAGCTCGGAGATGTCGTTCTGATTATCGTCGTTCGGCAACACAGTGAAATTGTGCCAGAAAACGGGGGGCGATAGGTGGGGGTTGACAGGTCGCCTTGCCGGCCTCATTGATTGGAGGTGAGCAATCAGGCACTCGAGCTAGCGTCTCTCTCCGTATTGCGGTTCTCGGGAACGGACGCCCTCGCGTTTCTGCAGGGCCAGGTGTCGAACGATACCCGCCGCCTGGCGGACGGTGTGCCGCTGCTGTCGGCCTACTCGTCCGCGCAGGGACGCGTGGTCGCCGTGCTGCACCTGTTGCCGCATTCGAGCGGAGTCATGGCGATCCTGCCGCGCGAGCTCGCGGCGCCGACGCTTGCGCGCTTGTCGAAGTTCGTGCTGCGATCGAAGGTCAAGATCGAAGACCTGAGCGATCGATACAGCGTCGCGGGCGCACCCGATGCGGCAGCTCTCGAGCTCGCGGATCCGCCCGCGGTCGGAGCGGCGTATGTGGAGCGCGATGGAATTGCCGTCGCGCGCGTGGCGGACGGCGCGCAACACGCGCCTCCGCGCTACTGGGTGGTGCGGCAACGCGCGAACGACCTCGAGGGTCGCGCCGCCGCCGACGAGGGCGCGGATATCGCGTGGCGGCTCGCGGACATCCGCGCCGGCATGCCGCAGGTGTACGCCGCGACGTCCGAACAGTTCGTCGCCCAGATGCTGAATCTCGATCTCTTGGATGCCATCAGCTTCACCAAGGGTTGTTATACCGGCCAGGAGATCATTGCCCGTACTCAGCACTTGGGCAGAATCAAGCGCCGCTTGTCGCGACTTAAGTTGCCGTCCGGTTCTTGGTCGATCGGTCAGCCTCTGCGGCTCGTCGACGGCCGCACAGGTCGTCTCACCGAGGTCGCGCGGGTCGGCGAAGGATTCGAGGCGCTCGCGGTGCTGAGCCTGCGCGATGCGACCGGCGCGGGCGATGCCGACACCGCCGCCGGCGAGGCGGTACCGGCCGAGGAGCTGCCGCTGCCCTATCGGACGGAGTGAGCGGCAACGAGCTCGTACCCCTGAACTCAGAGGTCGATGATCTCCACGGCGCCGACACTTAATTCCGCGCCGAAGAATCGGCCGCCGACGCGCGCGAAACGCTCGGCATCGTCCGTCGCCAGCCAACGCACTGTGCCGGGACCGGTGGCGGGCGGTTGCGGCGCCATGCGCGCGACCAGCGCTTGCGCAGTGGTCGCGGCCGAATCGACGATACGCACCTGCGGCGGCAAGACCGAGCGTAGGACGTCGGCGAGGATCGGAAAATGGGTGCAGCCGAGCACCAGCGTGTCGGGCCTATCGTCGGCGGCGAACAAGGGATCGAGATAGCGATGCGCGACCGCCTCGGCGACGGGGCCGTGGGTCCAGCCCTCTTCGGCCAGCGCCACGAACATCGAGCAGGCGCGCGCCGAAATCCGCGCAGCCGGGTTGCGCCGATGGATCTGCGGCCTGATAGGCGCCGCCGTTGATGGTGCCTTCCGTCCCGATCACGGCGATGTGCTGCGACCGGGAAGCCGCGACCGCCGCGGCCGCGCCCGGCTCGATGACGCCGACGACGGGAAGCGCCGGATAGCGCGCACGCGAGCGCGCCGAGCGCAGAGGCGGAAGCGGTGTTGCAAGCCACCACGAGGCTCGCGATGCCGCGCTCGACCAACGCCTCCGCGCACTGCAGCGAGTAGCGCGAGACGGTGTCTGCGCTCTTCGTGCCGTACGGCAACCGCGCCGTATCGCCCAGGTAAATGAAATCTTGCCCGGGCAACGCCGCGGTCAGCTCGCGCAGCACGGTGAGGCCGCCGACGCCCGAATCGAACACGCCGATGGGCGCTGCGGACGGCGTAGCGACGCCCGGAATCGCTTAGAGCTCCGGACGCATGTGCGGGAACAGCAGCACGTCGCGGATCGAGGCGCGTCGGCGAACAGCATCACCGTCCGGTCGACGCCCAATCCCAGCCCGGCGGTGGGCGGCATGCCGTACTCGAGCGCGCGGACGTAGTCCGCATCGTAGTACATCGCCTCCTCGTCGCCGGTCGCCTTGCGCTCGACTTGATCCTTGAAGCGCTGCGCCTGATCCTCGGGATCGTTCAACTCCGAGAAGCCGTTCGCGAGCTCGCGGCCGCCGATGAAGAACTCCCAGCGATCGGTGATGAACGGATCCTCGTCGTTGCGCCGCGACAGCGGCGAGACCTCCGCCGGATAGGCATAGGCGAAGGTCGGCTGGATGAGCGTGTGCTCGCCGGTCTTCTCGAACAGCTCGATCTGCAGCTTCCCCGCCCCATCGCCGCGCTTGTAGGGAATCTTCATGGCATCGCAGACGCGGCGCAGGTAGGCCACGTCGCGCAGCGACATCGGATCGAGGTCCGGATTGTTCGCGAGCAGGATCTCCTCGATGGTCATGCGCGCGAAGCTCTTCGACAGATCGATCTCGGTGCCCTGATAGTGGATCTTGCGCGTGCCCTTGAGGCGTGTCGGCGAGGCCCTGGAACAGCGCCTCGATCATTTCCATGAGGTCGCGGTAGTCGGCGTACGCCTGGTACAGCTCGAGCATCGTGAATTCGGGATTGTGCTGCGTCGAGACGCCCTCGTTGCGGAAGTTGCGGTTGATCTCGTAGACGCGCTCGAAGCCGCCGACGGTGAGCCGCTTCAAATACAGCTCGGGCGCGATGCGCAGGTACATGTCCACGTCGAGCGCGTTGTGGTGCGTCTTGAAAGGACGCGCCGCCGCACCGCCCGGGATGGGATGCAGCATCGGCGTCTCCACTTCGAGGAAGCCGCGCGAATCGAGGAAGGCGCGCAGGTAGCGCACGATGGCCGAGCGCAGTCTCGAACACGCGGCGGCTGTCCTCGTTCACGATCAGATCGACGTAGCGGCGGCGGTAGCGCAGCTCGGTGTCCGCGATGCCGTGCCACTTGTCCGGCAGCGGCCGCAGCGACTTGGTGAGCAGCACGATGCGCTCGGCGCGCACCGACAGCTCGCCCGTCTTGGTGCGAAACAACGTCCCCTCGGCGCCGACGATGTCGCCGACGTCCCAGGTCTTGAACTCCTCGTACGCCTCGCCGAGCGCCTGCTGCTGCAGGAAGATCTGGATCGCGCCGCTCGCAGTCCTCGAGCTTCGCGAAGCTCGCCTTGCCCATGACGCGTTTGGCGCGCATCCGGCCCGCGACGCTCACCCGGAGCGGCTCGCTCTCGAGCAACTCGGCGCTCTTGGCGCTCGTAAGCCGTCAACAGGTCGGCCGCCAGCGCGTTGCGGCGGAACTCGTTCGGAAAGGCGATGCCGCGCTCGCGCAGCTTGCGCGAGCTTGGCGCGCCGTTCCGCGATCAAATGGTTCTCGTCGTCGTCGCTCATAAGCCTTGCTTCAGGCTGGCCTGCATGAATTCGTCGAGATCGCCGTCGAGCACCGCCGTCGTGTTGCCGATCTCGACGCCGGTGCGCAGATCCTTGATGCGGGATTGGTCGAGGACGTAGCTGCGGATCTGGTTGCCCCAGCTCACGTCCGACTTCGAATCCTCGAGCACCTTGGCCGCGGCGTTGCGCTTGTTGAACTCGAGCTCGTAGAGCTTGGCCTTCAGCATCTTCATGGCGGTGGAGCGGTTCTTGTGCTGGCTGCGCTCGCTCTGACAGGCGACCACGATGCCGCTCGGAACGTGCGTGATGCGCACGGCCGACTCGGTCTTGTTCACGTGCTGGCCGCCCGCGCCGCTCGAGCGATACACATCGGTGCGCAGATCCGCCGGATTGATCTCGATGTCGATGTCATCGTCCACCTCGGGGGAGACGAACACCGAGGCGAACGAGGTGTGCCGCCGGTTGCCCGAATCGAACGGGGATTTGCGCACCAGGCGGTGCACGCCCGTCTCGGTGCGCAGCCAGCCATAGGCATAGTCGCCGGTCATGCTGATGGTCGCGCCCTTGATGCCGGCGACCTCGCCGGCGCTCTGATCGATGATCTCGGTCTTGATGCCGTGCCGGTCGGCCCACTTCAAGTACATGCGCAGCAGCATCGCGGCCCAGTCCTGCGCCTCGGTGCCGCCCGCGCCGGCCTGGATGTCGAGAAAGGCGTTGTGCGAGTCCATCTTGCCGGGGAACATGCGCTGGAACTCGAGCCGCTCGACGTCGGTGGCGAGCTTCAGCGCATCGCGCTCGATCTCCGCGGCGGCGCCGACATCGGCCTCGTCGGCCGCCACCTCCAGGAGCTCGCCCGCGTCGCGCAAACCGCGCGTCAGGCGATCGAGATCGTCGACGACGTCCTCGAGCTTGGCGCGTTCCTTGCCGAGCTCCTGCGCCCGCTCGGCATCGTTCCAGATGTCCGGCTGCTCGAGCTCGCGAGTTACTTCCTGCAGGCGCTCGTTCTTGTTGTCGTAATCAAAGATACCTCCTCAAGGACAGCGTGCGCTCCTCGAGATCTTTGATGAATCGTTTGAGCTGATTGATTTCCATAGCGCTTCATTTTATCACTCATCGCGCAGCCAGGTGCTGGCAATTGAGCTGCACGCTCTCCGTGCCGTTGTACTCGTTGATCTCCAGGCGATAGGCGAGCTCGACCGCGACGCCTGCTCGGATCTGCGTCGCGGGGCTCGCGGCGGGGTCCGCATGGCCGAACGCGATGGCGTCGAGCAGCGCGGCTCCCCGGCGCGGCGATCGCCTTCGCCCTGCGCCTCGCGCAGCAAGAGCTTCAAGTGCCTGCCGCCGACGACGCGCGCGTCGGCGACGATGAAGCCGCCGTCGAACACCGGCTCCGGAAACCCCTGACCCCACGGCCCGGCCTGCTTCAGGGCGCGCGCCGTCGCGATGCACATCTCCGCCGGCAGCAATGCACCGTCGCTGTGGATGACCCCGCGCAGAAGATCCCCACCGGCGCGCGCCGCCATCTCGGCGGCGAAGGCTGAGCGGAAGTGCTCGAGATTCGTCTCGGGCAAGCTCATGCCCGCCGCCATCGCGTGGCCGCCGAACTTCTCGATGAGCCCGGGGTGGCGTGTGGCGATGCCGTCGAGGACGTCGCGGATGTGAATGCCGGCGACCGAGCGCGCAGAGCCGCGCAGCATCCCGCCGTCGGCGCGCGCAAAGGCGATCACCGGGCGATGCAAGCGGTCCTTGATCCGCCCCGCCACCAGGCCGACGACGCCCTGATGCCAGCT
Source organism: uncultured Gammaproteobacteria bacterium (assembly GCA_963766915.1). GTDB lineage: Bacteria > Pseudomonadota > Gammaproteobacteria > Steroidobacterales > Steroidobacteraceae > Bog-1198. Next base: position 272,101 of record CAVYCL010000011.1, on the reverse strand, counting down.
CTCGTCGAACAGACAGACCCCGAGACTCTCGCCTCCCGATTCATCGAAGCGCACCGCCGAGGCGAGCTCGATCGCCTCGGTTTGCATGCGCTGCTCGATCTCGCGCCGCTCATCGTTGAGCCTGGTCAGCTGCAGCGGCGAGCGCCGCGGCCCGGTCCGGCTCGTCCGCGAGCAGGCAGGCGATGCCGATGCTCATGTCGGTGAGACGTCCCGGCGGCATTCAATCGCGGCGCGATCAGGTAACCGAGATCCGCCGCGCTCAGCTGATCGAGCCGCCGTCCCGCCGATTCCACCAACGCCCGGATGCCGGGCACGCAGCGCCCGGCGCGGATGCGCCGCAATCCTTGCGCAACCAGCACCCGGTTATTGTGATCGAGCGGCACCAGATCGGCGACGGTGCCCAAGGCCACCAAGTCCAAGAGATCCGAAGCCTTCCAGGTCTTCTCCCCGAGGGTGTGCGCCAAGGCGGCGATCACGTAGAACGCAACGCCCACCCCCGCGAGAGCCCGGCTCGCGAAGCTGGAATCCTCGAGATTGGGATTCACGATCACTTCGGCGGCCGGCAGCGTAGCGCCCGGCAAATGATGGTCGGTGATGAGGACCGGAATGCCGAATGCTCGTGCAGCCTCCACGCCCTCGATGCTCGAGACGCCGTTGTCCACGGTGACGATGAGAGAAGGAGCCCGTTCCGCGGCGAGCGCCACGATCCCCGGCGTCAAGCCGTAGCCGAACTGGAATCGGTTCGGCACGAGGAAGTCGACGTGCGCGAATTTGAGCGCCCGCAAGCCGCGCACGAGGAGCGCGCTGCCGGTCGCCCCGTCGGCATCGAAGTCGCCGACAATGAGCACTCGGCCCGAGCGATGCGCCGCGAGCAACTCCGCCGCACGCTCGACGTGTTCGAGTCCGCGCACCGGCAGCAACCGATCGAGCGACAGATCGAGATCCTCGCGCCTGCGCGATGCCGCGGGCGGCGTACACCCGCCGCAGCACCGGATGAAGATCGGGAGCAAAGTCGAGCGCGGGACCTGGCGGACGCCGGCGGATCTCAGTCGCCATCGATCAATATCTCCCACCAGGGCCGCGCCCGACGCCAGAAGCGCCTCAAGGCGCGCGCGCTGAGCCGCACGCCGCGGTGGCGTGCGGAGAGCTCGATGCTCGACAGCCGCCCGGCGCGAAGATCCGCGAGCGCGGGCGTGAGCCATGCCGCCTCGACGTTCTGCCAGGAGGGCGAGCCCGGCCAGTCGTGCACCACGAGCACCCCCGAGCGCGACGCGCCCGGATAACGCGAGGTCGGCGCAAACGAGCCGAACAGCGGATCCTCGCCCGCCGTCCAGCCGTTGATGACCGGCATGCCGGCGTCGGCTGCGCCCTCGCCCCACAGCCACAGCGCGTTGATATCAGCTCGCTCCCCCTCACGGCGGCGGCGGTTCACGTCGTGATCGAAGAGCCACATCTCGATTTCACTCGAGAGACTGCGCAAGCGCGAGGCATCCTCGCCTCGCGGCAGATAAGCCCAGAGGTCGTGACCGGCCGCCTCCTCGGGCGCGCTGGTGGTTACGCGCAGCGGCGTATCGAAGCGGCATAGCAGGAGCGCATCGCGTCCGCGCTCCAGGCTCACGCCGCCGCCCGCGAACACCCGGTTGAAATCCGCCGCGAGCGCATCGGCCTCGGCCGGCTCGATCTCGAGAACGCCGTCGGCGGCCATGCCGATGCTGCTCATGCCGGCCAGCAAGTGAACGGGTGTTGCGAGGCACAGCCACGAGCCGGCGAGGCGGCTCGCGCCCGGCGCGAGCGCCGAGGTGGCGACGGCCGGCACGCGCGCACCGTCGGGCGCGATCAGGCGAAAGGCCTGTGCTCGCCAATCAGCGGCATCGGTGGGGCCGTCGGCACGTGCCAACAGGCGCTCGAGTGACGGCGCCCGCGTGTGCGGGTGCGCGCCGCGCGCGGCGATGCGAAAATACAGCTTGGACAACGGCGATCCTGTGCGAAGGGGGGGTATCTTACCGGTTTATGAGATTCACTCAGGACACACACGCCGCCCAAAACTTGATCCGCTCCTACTCGCCCGGGGAGATCAAGATCAATGCGGAAACCTTCCGCCATCCCGTGATCGTCGGCCCCTCCTCGATCGCGCCCGGTCCCGCGATCGGCGACGCCGGCAGAGCTCACGGTGGCGCACACGGTCGATATCTTGAAGCTCGCGCCGGAGCTCGTGCTCTTAGGTACCGGGATCCGCCAGGTATTTCCGGCCGCGGAATTCGGCGCACAGTTTTTGCGCGCAGGTATTGGTTTCGAAGTCATGGATACGGGCGCGGCTTGCCGCACGTTCAACGTGCTGGTCACCGAGCAGCGGCGCGTGGTCGCGCTGCTCTTGGTCTAGATCCAATAGAAAGAAAGGCGGGGCGTGACGTGAGTTAAGTTGGTATCGAGAATCGTTTTATTTCTTATTGATTTTATTCTATTTTTTTCTCTGGACCGGATCGTACCGCCACGCCCCGCGAGTGGACATTTCCCCAACGACTCGGGTTGGAACATACGCCGAGGTCCCCTGCAGCGTCAACTCGAGTCGAGCGTCATTTCTCGCCGCGCAGATAGGGCAGCGGATCGACGGGCTTGCCGTTCAAACGAATCTCGAAATAGAGCGCCGGGATCTGATGCGGGCCGACCCCCATCTGCGCAATGACTTGGCCGCGGAGCACTTCCTGACCCTCGCGCACCGCGACGCCCTGCGTGTGCGCATAAGCGGAGAGAAAATTCTCGTCGTGCTTGATGATGATGAGATTGCCGTAGCCACGCATCCCGCTGCCGACATAGACGATGTGCCCGCCCGCTGCCGCACGCACCGGCTCGCCGAGGACCCCCGCCAACAAAATTCCGCCCCCGGCTACCGCATGCGGGACCTCGAGGGCAGAGGTCGGCCACGTCCAGCGACCGGCGGCCGGCTGCACGGACGGTGATGGCGGAGCGGGCGGCGGCGTCGCGGTGGCCGGCGGCGGCGCAACCGCCGACGGCCCGCGCTGGCTTGAGGGGGTCTCGATGGCCGGCGTTGCGGGCCCCAAGCTAAGGACCTGGCCCACCGAGATGCGATAGTCCGGACCGATACCGTTCCAGCGCGCGAGCGCGCGGTAATCCAGATCGTGGCGCCACGCGATGCTGTAGAGCGTGTCCTGCGGCTGTACGACATAGGTCCGCGGCGACGCGCCGCGCGTGCGTCGCCCGCGATGAGTTGCGCTGCGGGGCGTCGACCGGCTGATAGCCGCCGAGCACCGCACATCCGGCGAGGCAGTAGATCCCGATGACGCCGACCGCTCGGGCGAAACGCAGATGCGCCCCTAGCGCTGCAGTCCCGAGAGCAACGGCACGAAGCTCACTGCCCCCAGCACCTCCTGCTTCACGCGCGCCTCGCTCTTCGTGTAACGGATGAGCTCCTGGCGTCCGTCGGGGCCGACCGGGGCAATCAGGCGGCCGCCGATGGCCAGTTGGTCGAAAAGAGCCGGCGGCACTTTATGCGGCGCGGCGGTCAAGAGGATGCCATCGAAGGGCGCGCGGCCCGGCCAGCCGACGTTGCCGTCATCGTGGCGGAAGTGCACGTTGCGGATCTTGAGCTCGCGGAGCGAGCGCCGCGCGCGCGCAACGAGGCTGCCGATGCGCTCGATGGTGTAAATCTCCTGCACCAGCGGCGAGAGCACCGCGGTCTGATAGCCGCAACCGGTGCCGATCTCGAGTACCTTCGGCGCAGGTCCCGCGGCCAGCAGCGCCTCACTCATGCGCGCAACCACATACGGCTGAGAAATGGTCTGTCCGAAGCCGATGGGAAGCGCCGTGTCCTCGTAGGCACGCGATGCCAGCGCCTCGTCCATGAACAGGTGCCGCGGCACGTTGCGGATGCGATCGAGCACGCGCGCGTCCGCGATACCTTGCTCCTGCAACCGTTGCACCAGCCGCTCGCGGGTGCGCGCCGACGTCATGCCGATGCCCGAGAGACGCGGGCCCTGGATGAAGGTGCTCACGTCGACAACCAGCGCTCGAGCTCGGGCAGAGCGGCGTGACGCGTGAAGTCGATCTGCAGCGGCGTCACCGAGGCAAAGCCGTTTGCGACGGCGTGAAAATCGGTGCCCGGGCCGGCGTCCTGCCCTTCTCCCGCGTTACCCACCCAATACACATCGCGCCCCCGCGGATCCTGGGCACGCACGATCGGCTTGCTGCGATGTCGCGCACCGAGCCGGGTGACTCGGACGCCGAGCAGCTGATCGTCGGGCAGATCCGGCACATTCACGTTGAGCACCACGGGTCCTTGCAACGGTGCGACTGAGAGACGCTGAACCAAGCTCGCCGCGACGCGCGCGGCGCCGGCGAAATTCCGCGGGCTGCCGGGCTCCACGCACAACGATACCGCAATCGACGGCAGGCCGAGAAAGCGTCCTTCGACCGCGGCCGCCACCGTGCCCGAGTAGAGCGTGTCGTCGCCGAGATTCGCCCCGTCGTTGACGCCCGAGACCACCAGGTCGTACTCGAAATCGAACAGGCCGGAGATGGCGAGGTGCACGCAGTCGGTGGGCGTGCCGTTCACGTAGTAGCAGTCCGCATCGTAACGCGCTGCGCGTATCGGTACATCCAGGGTGAGCGAATTACTCGCGCCGCTGCGGTTGCGGTCGGGTGCCACCACGGTGACTGCTGCCAGCGGCTTGATCGCCTCTCTCAGTGCCTGCAAGCCCTCAGCGCGATATCCGTCGTCGTTGGAAAGTAGGATTTTCACTAAGATGAACTGGAACCGGATGATGGCGGCCTGAGCCTTGCGGACTATACTGTAACGCTCCACACCCGGATAGCCGACCCGGCGAAAGTCAGGTCGCGTGCACTATGACAAAACCACGCTCCCGGCACGGCCGCGCGACGGCGGACCCGAACCGGAACGGAGATACCGAGGAGGCGAATCTATTTCGCGCCGCAGTGCGCGACGTGACGCCTTTGGCGATCGCCGCCGACCTGCCCAAGGCCGCCTCGCTCCCCCGACCCCGTGTGCGGCGGCGCGCGGCGCTCGTCGAGCCGGAGCCGCCGGGCTTCGATGTGCCGGACGATCTGCCGGACATCGCTCCGCCGGGCGCGGCGGATGCGCTTTCGTTCCGGCGGCCGGGCGTGCGCGATCAGACGCTCCGCCACTTGAAGCGCGGACGCTACCCGGTCGAAGATGAGCTGGATCTGCACGGTTTGAGTCAAGCCGCGGCCCGCGACTACCTTGCCGATTTCATCGCGGCGAGCCGGCACGCGGGACTGCGTTGCGTGCGCATCGTGCACGGCAAGGGCTATCGCTCGGGCGCCCGCGGTCCCGTGCTCAAGATTGCCGTCAACACCTGGCTCAGACGTCATGCCGATGTCCTGGCGTTCGCCTCGGCGCGGGTCATCGACGGCGGCACCGGGGCCGTGTACGTGCTGCTGCGTTAATCGGCCTCGGAGTCGTCGATCAGCGCGGGCTCCGCGAGCTCGCAAATCTCGCGCAGTACCGCGGTCGCGAATTGGCCTTTGCCGAGCGTGAAGCTCAAGGTCACCGTCGCGGCCTCCGACTCGACGGTGAGATCACGGATTGCGCAGCGTAGCGCGCGGCGCTCTTGCTCGAGACCCTCCCGCGCGAGGAGCTCGGCGACCGGAGCGAACTCGCGCGCGACCTCGAGCTCGGTCTCGAGGGCACGGCCGGCCGTGCCCGGATCGCCGCGCCCCCAGAGAGGTCCCGATGGGTGGATGTCGAACGCATCGAGACGCCGCTCGAGCTCCGGGTCCACGGCATCGACGCGAAAATGGCTGCCGCTGCCGTCGAGACTCGCAAGATCGCCGGGCGCGAGCCGTGACCACTCGGCGCTCTGCACCCGGCGGGCGAGCACCGCATTGAAGATCAGCGAGCGCGCGGCGGAGAGCGTAAAGCCGCGCTCGGCTCTGCCTGGCGGCCGCTTGCCGCTTTGCAACCAGTCGGCCACCCGGTCGAGATTGAAACCGTCGCGGCCGAAACGCTGCGCGCCGAAATAATTCGGCGCCCCCCGCGTGCGCAGGGCCGTCGAGCTTCTCCTCCAGGGCATCGCGCGGCCAGTCGAGCTGGCGCAGCCGGATGCGAAAGCGGTTGCCGCGCAGCGCGCCGCGCCGGAGCTTGCGCGCATTGAGCTGCGACTCGAGCACGCGGAACTCGTCCTTGTGCACGGTGCTCCAGAATTCCTCGGTCCCGCGAGCCGCGGGCACGCTGAACCATTGCACGCCGATGGCGTGCCGGTCCTTGAGCCCCGCGTAACCCACATCCGCGACCGATACTTCCGCGAGGCGTGCGAGCTCGGCCGCCACCCAGCGGGTATTGGCCGAGCGCTTCTCCACTCGCAGCAGGCGATGCGGGCCCTCCCCCGACGGGACGAACGAGAGCTCCTCCTCGACTCGAAAGTCCTCGGGCTCTGCTTTAATGCGTGCGGCGGAGAGCGGTGCGCCGTGCGCGCGCGGCGGCGACAAGGCGGCGCGCGTCCATGCTTCCGCACGCCGGCCGCGGATGCTCACGCGCCCTCGAGCAGAACCGCCGCCTGGGCGGCGAGGCCTTCGCCGCGACCCACGAACCCCATGCGCTCGGTGGTGGTCGCCTTGATGTTGATGAGTTCGGGAGCGACGTTTAAGTCCGCGGCGAGATTCGCCGCCATGGCGGCGCGATGCGCGGCGATGCGCGGTGCCTCGGCGAGCACGGTCACGTCGGCGTTGACGAGACCGTAGCCGGCCTCGCGCACCAGGGCGGCGACGGTGCGCAAGAACAACCGGCTGTCGGCGCCCCGATAGCGCGGATCGGTGTCCGGAAAATGGCGGCCGATGTCGCCTTGGCCGAGCGCGCCGAGCAGCGCGTCGCAGAGCGCGTGAATCACCACATCGCCATCGGAATGCGCGACGACTCCGCGATCGTGGGCAATGCGCACGCCGCCGAGCACGACGTGATCGCCGTCACCGAAGGTGTGCACATCGAACCCCTGTCCAATTCGCATCTTGCCCGACATCGTTCGCTTCTCCGCGCTTTGCAATATGCGCGCCGCGGCTTGCAGGTCCGCGGCGCGGGTGACTTTGATATTGAACGGCGAGCCTTGCACCAGCACCGGACGCACGCCCTTGCGCTCCATCGCCTGCGACTCGTCGGTGACGGCAACTGCCGAGCGCGCGGCTTCCTCGAGCGCGCTCTCGAGCTCACCCAGCGCAAAGGCCTGCGGCGTCAACGCGCGCCACAGGCCGCTGCGATCGACTGTTTCGCAGACCGCCCCGTCGCGCTCGCGCTTCACCGTATCGACGACCGGCGCGGCCAGCACGGCGCCGCTTGCGCCCGCCTCGAGCGCCGCGATCAGCGCCAGCACGTCGGCCGACTCGAGACACGGGCGCGCGGCATCGTGCACCAGCACCCAGTCCTCGGGTGAGGCGTGTTCGCGCAGCGCCTTGAGGCCCGCCAGCACGGAGTCCTGCCGGCTCGCACCGCCGAGCGCCGTCAGGAGCTTGCCTGAGCGCGGGGCGTGTTCGCGCCAGTGCGCATCGTCGGCGGCGATGACCACCACCACGCGCTCGATGCGCGGCTCCGCGAGCAACGGACGCAGCGAGCACTCGAGCACGGTTGCGCCCGCGAGCGGTGCGTATTGTTTGGGTGGGTGCGATGCACCGGCGGATTTCTCGAATCGTTCGCCGCGTCCGGCGGCCGGGACTACGGCCCAGATGCGCCGCGCTTCCTTCGGCGCGGTCACTCGGCGCGGGCGGTGATGGCGGTGGGCGGCGCCGCAGGTGCCTGCGTCGCGGGCGTCACGATCTGATAAAAAGTCTCGTTGTTGCCCACCATCCCGAGTTCGCTCCGGGCGCGCTCCTCGAGTGCGGCGAGCCCGACCTTGAGGTCGGTCACCTCGGCGAGCAATTGGCGATTGCGATCGCGCTGCTCCCCATTGGCCGCTTTCTGCGCCTCGACCGCTTGATCCAGACGCCAGATCTCGCGCATGCCCCGATCCGACACCCACAGGCGATACTGCAGTAAGACCAGGCAAACGCCTAAAATGATCGCGAAAATCCTCATGGGGTCAGTAGCTTAGCACGGACTCTTAACGAACTGGAACCGCCAGTGCGTTCTTCCCCGCAAAAACCGCTTCGGCGCCGAGCTCCCCTTCGATGCGCAGCAGCTGGTTGTACTTGGCAACCCGGTCGGAACGGGACATGGAGCCGGTCTTGATCTGCGTTGCGGCGGTGGCGACCGCGATGTCCGCGATGGTGGCATCCTCGGTCTCTCCCGAGCGGTGCGAGACGATCGCCGCGTATTTGGCCTTCGCCGCCATGTCGATCGCCGCGAGGGTCTCGGTCAGCGTGCCGATCTGATTCGGCTTGATGAGGATCGCGTTCCCGACCTTCTTGGCGATGCCCTCGGCAAAAATCTTGGTGTTGGTCACGAACACATCGTCGCCCACCAGCTGCACCTTCTGCCCAAGCTTCTTGGTGAGGCCGACCCAGCCGTCCCAATCGCCCTCGCTCATGCCGTCCTCGATGGTGACGATGGGATACTTCGCCACCAGCGCCGCGAGATAATCGGCGAACTCGCTCGAGTCGAACTTGCGTCCCTCGGAGGCGAGATCGTACACGCCGTCCTTGTAGAACTCCGTGCTCGCGACGTCCAACCCGAGGTAGATATCCTTGCCCGCGCGATAGCCGGCCTTGTCGATGGCTTCGAGGATCACACCGAGCGCCGCCTCGTTCGAAGGCAAGTCCGGCGCGAAGCCGCCCTCGTCGCCGACGGCCGTGTTGAGCTTCTGCGCGTGCAGCACTTTCTTCAGCGAATGGAAAACCTCCGCACCGTAGCGCACCGCCTCCGAGAGCGACGGCGCGCCCAGCGGCAGGATCATGAATTCCTGGATATCGACGCTGTTGTCGGCGTGCGCGCCGCCATTGATGATGTTCATCATCGGCACCGGCATGACCGGCTTCGTGTCGCGGGCGAGGTGACGGTACAGGGGAATCTTGCGGTCGCGCGCCGCGGCATGCGCAGCGGCGAGCGATACCGCGAGAATCGCGTTCGCACCGAGCTTGGATTTGTTGTCGGTGCCGTCCGCCTCGATGAGTTTCGCATCGAGTCCGCGTTGATCCTGCGGATCGAGCCCTAGGACGACGCGACGAATCTCGCCATTGACGTGCTCCACCGCCCTTAAGACGCCCTTGCCGAGAAAGCGCTTCGCATCGCCGTCGCGCAGCTCCACCGCCTCGCGCGAGCCGGTGGAGGCGCCGGAGGGAACCGCCGCGCGCCCCTGTGCACCCGAGTCGAGCACGACGTCGGCTTCGACCGTGGGATTGCCGCGCGAATCGATGATTTCGCGGCCGCGAATTTCGACGATACGACTCATAAGGATGACTCCTCGAAGGGTTTCTTTTTGACGGCCAGATCGAGCTCCACGAGGGTCGAGAGCAACGAGCCCATGCGATCCAGCGGCCAGGCGTTGGGGCCGTCCGAGAGCGCTTTCGCCGGGTCCGGATGGGTCTCCATGAACAGGCCCGCGACGCCCGCGGCCACGGCCGCACGCGCGAGCACCGGAACGAATTCGCGCTGCCCGCCCGAGGCGTCGCCCTTGCCCCCCGGCAATTGCACGGAGTGCGTGGCATCGAATACCACCGGGCAGCCGGTCGCGCGCATCACCGCGAGCGAGCGCATGTCCGAGACCAGGTTGTTGTAGCCGAAGGAGAAGCCGCGCTCGCACACCATGATCTGGGCGTTGCCGGTGGAGCGTGCCTTGTCGACCACGTTCTGCATTTCCCAGGGACTCAAGAACTGGCCCTTCTTGATGTTGACCGGTTTGCCCTGCGAGCAGGCCGCGACGATGAAGTTGGTCTGGCGGCACAGAAACGCCGGCGTCTGCAGCACGTCGACCACCTCGGCCACTTCCGCGAGCGGCGTGTCCTCGTGCACGTCGGTGAGCACGGGCACGCCGATCTGCTTGCGCACGCGCGCGAGCGCCTTGAGGCCCTTCTCGATCCCGGGTCCGCGGAAGCTCTTGCGCGAGGAGCGGTTGGCCTTGTCGAAAGACGCCTTGAAAATGAACGGGAATGCCGAGAGTCTCGGTGATGTCGCGCAGCCGCCCCGCCACCTCGATGACCAGCGCCTCGCTCTCGATGACGCAAGGCCCGGCGATCAGGAAGAACGGCCGATCGGCGCCGACCTCGAACGAGGCCAGCTTCATGCCGTGGCGCGACCCGGCTGCAGCGACGCGCGATAGGCGCGCGCCGCACGCACGAAGCCCGCGAACAGCGGATGGCCGTCGCGCGGCGTCGAGGTGAACTCCGGATGGAACTGGCTCGCGACGAACCAGGGATGGGAGTCGAGCTCGATGAACTCCACCAGCCCGTCGGCGGAGAATCCCGAGAACGTCATGCCGGCCGCGGCCAGCTCCTCGAGATAGTTGTTGTTGAACTCGTAGCGATGGCGGTGGCGCTCGAAAATCGACTCCTTGCCGTACAGCGAATGCACCAGCGAGCCGGGCTTGAGGCGCGCCTCCTGCGCGCCCAGGCGCATGCTGCCGCCCAGATCGGATTTCTCGTCGCGCACCTGCTGGCCGCGCGCGAGATCCTGCCATTCGGTGATGAGCGCGATCACCGGATGATTGGTGGCGCGATCGAACTCGGTGCTGTTCGCGCCCTTGAGGCCGGCACCTTGCGCGCATACTCGATGATCGCGAGCTGCATCCCCAGGCAGATGCCGAGGTACGGAATGCGGTTCTCGCGCGCATAGCGGATCGCCTGGATCTTGCCCTCGATGCCGCGGTCGCCGAAGCCGCCCGGCACCAGGATCGCGTCCATGTTGGCGAGCACCGAGGCTCCCGAGCGCTCGATGTCCTGCGACTCGAAGTAATGGATGTTGACGCGCGTGCGGGTCTTGATGCCGCCGTGCATCAACGCCTCGTTCAACGAGATGTACGAGTCGCGGATCTGCACGTACTTGCCGACCATGCCGATGTCGACCACGGCCTCGGGATTCTGCTTCGCCGCCACCACCGCGCGCCATTCGGACAGATCCGTGGCGGGCGCGTCCAGGCGCAGCTTGTCGATCACGATGTCGTCGAGATCCTGCTCGTGCAGCAGCATCGGAATCTTGTAGATGTCGTCCGCGTCCACCGCCGAGATCACCGCGCGCTCCTCGACGTTGGTGAACAGGGCGATCTTGCGGCGCTGCTCGTCCGGCAACGGCTGCAGGCAGCGGCACAGCAGAATGTCCGGCTGGATGCCGATGCCGCGCAGCTCCTTGACCGAGTGCTGCGTCGGCTTGGTCTTGATCTCGCCCGAGCCGCCGACGATCGGCACCAGCGTCAGATGCATGTACAGCACGTGGTTGCGCCCGAGTTCGACGCCCATCTGGCGGATGGCCTCGAGGAACGGCAGCGACTCGATGTCGCCGACCGTGCCGCCGATCTCGACCATGCAGACATCGGCATCGCCCGCGCCCATGCGGATGCGGTACTTGATCTCATCGGTGATGTGCGGGATCACCTGCACCGTGGCGCCGAGATAATCGCCGCGGCGCTCCTTGGCGATGACCCGCTCGTAGATGCGCCCGGTGGTGAAATTGCTGTTGCGGCCGGTGGTCGTGCGCACGAAGCGCTCGTAATGGCCGAGATCGAGATCGGTCTCGGTGCCGTCCGCGGTGACGAATACCTCGCCGTGCTGGAAGGGACTCATGGTGCCCGGATCCACGTTGATGTAGGGATCGAGCTTCACCATGCTGATCTTGAGGCCGCGCGCCTCGAGGATCGCGCCGAGGGAGGCCGAGGCGATGCCCTTGCCGAGGGAGGACACCACGCCGCCGGTGACGAAAACGAATCGAGTCATGAGTCACCGCCAAATAATAATCGCGAGCCGCGTCAACGAAGAGCGCGCGGGCGCGGAGATTGCCAAAGGAATTATTAAATTCGACGGGAGTTCAGATTACCAGATAGAGCTCCCGCCGCCGACAATCGCGGCGCCAAAATTTGCGAGCGCTCACGTCAGCGGCGGCCGCTCCTCCCACTCGCAGCCGAGCCCACCGTGCCGGGCGCGACGCTCGCGCGCGCCTCCTGCCAGAGATCGCCGACCGCGATCAGCGTTTCCCCGGCATACATCAGGGGCAGCGCGTCGCGCAGCCAGGGCAGCACGCCCACGTTGACATAGGTGCTGCACGCTTTGCGTGCGCGCGCGCGCAGCGGGCTTCAGCGTCTCCCCGCCCCGGCGCCGGCGCACGCTCACCCTCGCCGGGAGCCGCGTTGGGATCGAGCCCTCCCACGCGCAGCGGCCCAGCGCAGCGCGCCCGAGGCCCGCGCCGAGCGCGAGCGCGCGACTCGGGCGCCACCTGCGCCAATCGAGCGGCTCGCCCATCGCGGGCAGCACCCCGGCGGTCAGGAACAAGCCGGTCCCGATAGCGGCGCAGGGCGTGCTCGCCCCATTGCACGGCGGGCTCGTGGTCGGCCTTCGCCGTGAAGATCTGGCGCAACGCCTCGTCCAGGCGCAGCGGTGGACGGCGGCTCGACCCCGGCTTGGCAAAGCCAGTGGCGCACCACATGCAGGCGCTCGCGGCCGGCGAGCGCGCGCAAGCCCGGCACCGACAGCGCCTCGCCGTCGCGCAGTCGCTCCACCGATCGACCGTGTCGGCGACGTCGAGCGAGGCCTGCGCATCGCCGAGATGCTGGGCCGCGCGCGCGAGCGATGCGGCCGCGGCCGGCCAGCGCGCCTCGATGCGCGGCCAAACCTCGCGCCGCAGATACGCGCGGTCGAAGCGCGGATCGCGATTCATCGGGTCCTCGCACCGCCTCGAGCGCGAGCGCCTTGCCGAACTCATGCAGCTCGCGCGGGCGCGACGTCGAGCAGCGGACGCAGGTGCCAGCCGTGCGCGAAGGGGCGGCACAGGGGCATCGCGGACAGGCCCTTGAGCCCGGCGCCGCGCAGCAGCTGCAGCAGCAACGTCTCGGCCTGGTCGAGCGCGTGGTGCGCGGTCAGCAGACATTCCCCGGGCTTCAAGACGCTCTGCGAACGCGCGATAGCGCGCGGCGCGCGCCGCGGCCTCGAGCGAGACGCCGCCCGCGCATCGACCGTCGACCCGGACCACCTCGAGAGGGAATCTCGAAGCCGGCGGCAGAGCGCGGCGGCCGCCTCGCGCATCGCGCCGGATGCCGCCTGCAGGCCGTGATCGACGTGTACGGCGCGCAGCGGCAGCTGTCCGCGCGAGCGCGACGGGCGCGCGCCGAGCGCGGCCACGAGGCAAGAGGAATCCAGGCCGCCGCAGAGCGCCGCGAGCAGACCGGTCGTGCCGGCCGGCAAGTTGTCCTCGAGCACGGCCCACAGCAGTTCCGCGCTGAAGCCCATGCGCTATCCGCCGCGAAACACGCCGAATCCACGCAACCGCGCCTGCCGGGCATCCAGGAGCGACGTGATGGGTTGTTTGGAAAGCTCGGCCAAGTGCTTGATCATGCTTTGCTTCACGGTCTCGGCCATGGCCTGCGGATCGCGATGCGCCGCGCCGTTCGGCTCCTTCAGCACCTCATCGACCAGGCCGAGCTTCTTCAGCCGCTCGGCGGTGCCGCCCATGGCATCGGCGGCGATCTCCTTCTTGTCCGTGCTCTTCCACAGGATCGAGGCGCAGCTCTCCGGCGAGATCACCGGTGTAGACGCTGAACTGCAGCATGACCAGCCGATCGCAGACGCCGATGGCGAGCGCGCCGCCGGAGCCGCCCTCGCCGATCACCACCGACAGAATGGGCGCGGCCAGATTCGACATCTCGAACAGGTTCCGCGCGATGGCCTCGCTCTGGCCGCGCTCCTCGGAGCCGATGCCCGGATACGCGCCCGGCGTGTCGATCAGCGTGATGATGGGAATGCGGAAGCGCTCCGCCATTTTCATGAGCCGCAGCGCCTTGCGGTAGCCTTCGGGCTTCGGCATGCCGTAGTTGCGCCGCACGCGCTCCTTGGTGTCGCGGCCTTTCTGATGGCCGATCACCATCACCGGCAAGCCCTCGAGGCGCGCGAGGCCGCCGACGATGGCGAGATCGTCGCTGTACATGCGATCGCCGTGCAGCTCGTGCCAGTCGGTGAAAATCAGCGACACGTAGTCGAGCGTGTAGGGCCGCTGCGGATGGCGCGCGAGCTGGGTGATCTGCCAGGGAGAGAGATTCGCGAAGATGCTGTTGGTGAGCGCCCGGCTCTTCGATCTGCAGCCGCTTGACCTCCTCGGCGATATTGATGCTCGCATCGGAGCCCAGGAACTTCAGCTCCTCGATCTTCGCCTCCAGCTCGGCGATCGGTTGTTCAAATTCCAGAAAATTCAGCGCCATGAAGAAGTTTCCTCGCCGCGAATATCATTGCGCGGACCATACACCAAATACCAGCCCTCGCGGCCCACCAGCGCCGACAGTTTATCCAGAAGCTCGCGCGACGGGCGCACCGACCAGCTGTCCGCCAGGTGCAGCCGTCCCGAGTACTCGGCGCGGTTGACCGCCACGCCGACGGCGCACGGGCCCTTGAGATACGGTTTCAGGAGCTCCTCGAAGCGGCTCATGCCCTGCGGCCCGTCGAGCTCCGCCGGCCAGCGCAGCCACAGACGCCGCGCGAAGCGCTCGCGCGCCCGGTCGATGTCCATCACGCTCTTCGCCTGCAGGCGCCACGCCTCGATGAAGTCGTCGAAGCGCAGCGTCCCCTCGACGATCAGGATCGCATCCTTGACGATGATGTCGCGGTACTGCTGGAAGGTCTCCTCGTACAGGCTCACCTCGAGCCGCGCGCTGCGATCGTCCAGGATCAGCGTCACCCGATTCGGACGGCGGCGGATCTCGAGCACGAGTCCCGCCACCGTCGCCGGCTTGCCATGGCTCCAGCCGCGCTCGCCCGGGCGCCGTCACGGGCTTGGGGCCGCCGACGTCGACCAGACGCGCGCTCACCAGAAACTTCAGGTCGGGCTCGTAGGGCGTGATCGGATGCCCGCTCAAGAACAGCCCCAGCGTCTCGCGCTCGCCCGCGAGTCGCTGCGCCTCGGTCCAGTCCGCGACCTTGCCGTGCTCGGCCGCGCTCGAGAGCCGAACAGATCCACCTGTCCGACGCTCATGGCGCGCGAGTTCTGCTCGCCGAGATGCATCGCGCGGTCGAGCTCGGCGGAGAGCGTGGCGCGATTCGGGCCCAGCGGATCGAGGCTCCCCGACTTGATCAGCGCCTCGAGCACGCGCCGATTGACCCGCTGCAGATCGATGCGCCGGCACAGCTCCGGCAGACTTTGATACGCGCCCCGGGCATCGCGCTCCTCGACGATCGCCTGCACCGCCGAAGCGCCGACGCCCTTGATGGCGCCGAGCCCGAAGCGGATGCTCATGGGTCCCGCGACCTTGAATGCGTACACCGATTCGTTCACGTCCGGCGGATGCACGGTCAGGGTCATGCTCGCGCATTCGTCGATGAGCGTGACGATCTTGTCGGTCTTGTCCATGTCGGCGGACAGCACGGCCGCCATGAAAGCCGCCGGATAGTGCGCCTTCAGCCAGGCCGTTTGATAGGAGAGCACCGCGTAGGCTGCGGAGTGCGACTTGTTGAAGCCGTAGCCGGCGAACTTCTCCATCAAATCGAAGATGAGCGTCGCCTGCGATTCGCGCACCCCGCGCGCCAGCGCCCCGTCGACGAACACCGAGCGCTGCTTCGCCATCTCTTCGGGCTTCTTCTTGCCCATCGCGCGGCGCAGAAGATCCGCGCCGCCGAGCGTATAGCCGGCGAGGATCTGCGCGATTTGCATGACCTGTTCCTGATACAGGATCACGCCGTAAGTCGCCTCCAGCACCGGCTTCAGCTCAGGGTGCAGATAGTCGATGGTCGCGCCGGTGGTGTCGTGCTTGCGCGCGATGAAGTCCTCCACCATGCCGGACTGCAGCGGACCGGGGCGGAACAGCGCCACCAGCGCGACGATGTCGCCGAAGCGATCGGGCTGCAGCCGGCGGATCAGATCCTTCATGCCGCGCGATTCGAGCTGGAACACCGCCGTGGTCTTGCAGCTCTTCAACAGCTGATAGGTCGGGGCATCGTCCACGGGGAGCGTGCGCATGTCGAGCGGCGGCTCGCCGCGCGCCCGCACGCAGGGCGTTGATGTCGCGCACCGCCCAGTCGATGACGGTGAGCGTGCGCAGCCCGAGGAAGTCGAACTTTACCAGGCCCGCCGCCTCGACGTCGTCCTTGTCGAATTGCGTGACCGGAGTGTCCGCCCTCTTCGCAGTAGAGCGGCGTGAAATCGGTGAGCACGGAGGGCGCGATGACGACGCCGCCCGCGTGCGTGCCGGCGTTGCGGGCGAGCCCCTCGAGGGCTCGCGCGAGATCGATGAGCTCGCGTACGTCCGCATCGTTCGTGTAGAGACGCTTCAGCTCCTCTTCCTGCTCGAGCGCCTTGTCGAGCGTGATGCCGATCTCGAAGGGCACGAGCTTGGCGATCTTGTCGACGTAGCCGTAGTTGTGGCCGAGCACGCGGCCGACGTCGCGGATGACCGCCTTCGCCGCCAGCGTGCCGTAGGTGATGATCTGCGAGACGCGCTCGCGTCCGAACTTCTTGGCGACGTATTCGATCACGCGATCGCGGCCGTCCATGCAGAAGTCCACGTCGAAGTCCGGCATCGAGACGCGCTCGGGATTCAAGAATCGCTCGAACAGCAGGTCGTGCTCGATCGGATCGAGGTCGGTGATGCCGAGCACGTAGGCCACCAGTGACCCGGCACCGGAGCCGCGGCCGGGCCCCACCGGAACGCCGTTCTCGCGCGCCCAGCGGATGAAGTCCGCGACGATCAAGAAATAGCCCGCAAAGCCCATGCTGCAGATGACGCCGAGCTCGAGCTCGAGGCGCGCGGCATATTGCTCGCGGTCGCGCGCCTCGGTGGTGCGGAGCGATGGCACTTCCTCGAGCCGCCGCCCGAGGCCGTCACGCGCCTCATCGCGCAGGAACTCCTCGGTGGTGCTGCCGGCCGGTACCGGATAGGCCGGCAGCATGGAGGCGCCGAGCTTGATTTCGAGCGAGCAGCGCTTGGCGATCTCGACGCTGTTCTCGATGAGTGCGGGGAAATCGGCGAACAGCGCCGCCATTTCCTCGGGCGTCTTCAGGTATTGCTCCTCGGAGTAACGCCGCCGGCGGCTGGCGTCATTCAAGCTGCGCCCCTTCGCGGATGCACACCCGCGCCTCGTGCGCCTCGAACTCCGCACGCGTCAGGAAGCGCACGTCGTGGGTGGCGACGGCGGGCACACCGCGTGCCGATGCGAGCTCGAGCACCGCCTCGCCATAGAGCGCCTCGCCGTCCCGGCCCGCGCGCTGAACTTCCAGATAGAAGCGATCGCCGCATAAAGACTGCCAGCGAACGAGGCAGCGTGTCGCCTCCTCCGCGTTACCGCGGGCGAGCGCTTGGCCGATGTCGCCCTCGGCGCCACCCGACAGCACGATCAGGCCTTCGAGCGTCGCGGGCTCGAGCCATGCGCGCTCGAGCATCGGCGCGCTGCGCTGTTGGCCTTCGAGAAACGAGCGCGTCACGAGCTGCGTGAGATGCCGGTAACCGGCGAGGTTCTGGCACAGGAAAACGATGCGCGAGGGCGGCGTGCGTTCGCCCGGCTCGCGTATCCAGGCATCGACGCCGATCAACGGCTTCACGCCCGCGGCGAGCGCCTCCTTGTAGAATTTGACCATCGCGAACAGGTTGCACTGATCGGTGAGTGCGATGGCCGGCATGCGCGCCGCCGCGACCGCCGCCATGAGCTCGGGTACGCGCACGATCCCATCGACCAGCGAGTATTCGGTGTGCAAACGCAGATGTACGAACTGACCCAATGCTTTCACCGCTCCAGGTACGCAAGCTCAGGATCGTCGTCGACATCCGGCACCCAGGAAAGATCCGGGTCCCACTCCTCGGCATCGGCCAGGTTGCCGAGCAGCGCGAGCACGGGCGTGAAGCTGCGACGGTGCAGGCGGCACGGACCATGCTCGGTGAGCCGCCGTCGGTGCTCGCGAGTCGCATAGCCTTTGTGGCTCGCGAACGCATACTGCGGATACAGAGCGTCCATCTGATGCATGTGCTCGTCGCGCGCCGTTTTCGCGAGGATCGAGGCGGCGCTGATCGCCGGCTCGGTCGCGTCGCCGCCGATGATGGCACGCGCCGTGACGCTGGCGCCGAGGCCCGACAGGCGCGGCAGGCGATTGCCGTCCACGATGAGCTTGTGCGGACAGCGGTGCATGGCGAGCACGGCGCGGCGCATGGCGAGGAACGTTGCGTGCAGAATGTTGAGCGCGTCGATTTCCGCCGGCTCCGCCCAGCCGATACCGAAACAAACGGCCCGGCGGCGGATCTCGAGGGCGAGCCGGGCTCGCGTTTCGGCACTGAGCAGTTTCGAATCCGCGAGTCCGGGGATGCCCCGGCCCGGGCGCAACACCACCGCCGCGGCGACGACGGGGCCGGCCAAGGGGCCTCGCCCCGCCTCGTCCACGCCCGCGATCAGGGATCTCATGGCTTGTCCGCAGCGGCGCGCCGCTGCAACAGCTCGATGACCGCTTGCGCCGCGCGCTCGCTCGCGTCCCGCTTGAGATCGACGTGTAGCCTCACGAACTCCTGCTCCAGCTCGGCGCGTCGCCCCGCATCGTCGAGCCACATCGAAAGCTCCGCCCCGAGCACCGGTGGGTCGACTTGTTCCTGAAAATACTCGCCGACGACGCGCCGATCCGCAAGTAGATTCGGCTGCGCGAAAAACTTGGCTTTGACCAGATTCAGCTTGCGCAACACGAAGGCGGTCACGGGACCGGTGCGGTAGACCACCACCATCGGCCGCTTGCAGAGCGCCGCCTCGAGGGTCGCGGTGCCCGAGGCAATCAGCGCGACGTCCGCGGCGATCAGCGCGCTCTGCGCCTCGCCGTCGATCATCTTCACTTCAAGTTGCGGCGCTATGGCGTTGAGCGTGCGCGAAAAAATATCCCGCACGCTGTCGCTCGCCATCGGTGCTATGAAGCGTATGCCGGGCCTGTGCTGCGCGAGCCAGAGCGCCGTCTTCGCAAAGTCCGCCGCCAGCCGCGTCACTTCGCCACGCCGGCTGCCGGGCAGGAGGGCCACGATATCGCCCGCGGCCGGGAGGCCCAAGCGCTCGCGCGCCGCCGCGCGGTCGACGCTGAGCGGGATTGCATCGGCGAGCGGGTGCCCCACGAACTCCGCGGCGACACCCTGATTCGCGTAAAACTTCCGCTCGAACGGCAGCAGGCACAACACCAGGTCCACCGATTCGTGGATCGTGTGCACGCGGCGCTGTCGCCAAGCCCAGACCTGCGGACTCACGTATTGCACGGTCGGAATACCCGCCCGATGCAGGCTCCGGGCGAGACGCAGATTGGTGTCGGGCGCATCGATCCCGACGAATACGTCGGGACGGGCGGCGATGAAGGCTGCACGCAGTTTCGAGATGAGACGCCACAGGCGCGGCAACTCGCGCAACACGTCGTAGAGCCCCATGACGGCGAGCGACTCCGCCGGTTCCCACACCTCGCAGCCGGCGGCGCGCATCTTCGGTCCCGCGACGCCGAAGAATTCGGCATCCGGCACGCGCCGACGCAGCGCGTGAATGAGTCCGGCGCCCAGCGTATCGCCCGACGCCTCTCCCGCGACCAGTGCCACCCGCAGCGGACCCGACATCAGGCGCCTATCGAACCAGACTGCGCGAGCTTGCGTGGATGAACTCGACGAACGGCCGCAGCTCGGCCTCGGACTCGGCCGAGCGCTCGAGTCGCTCGAGCGCCTCGTGGAGCTTGAGACCGGACCGATACAGCACGCTGTACGCGCGGCGGATGTTGCGGATCTGCGCCGCGCTGAAACCGCGCCGGTTGAGACCCTCGACGTTGATGCTGTGAGGAACCGCCGGACTGCCGACGGCCATGACATACGGCGGCACGTCGCGCGTCACCATGGTGTTGTTGGCGATGAACGCGTGCATCCCAATCTTGGTGAATTGATGCGCGGCCGACAGCCCCCCGAGGATTGCCCAATCGCCGATATCCACGTGCCCGCCCAGCGCCGCGCAATTGGCGAGAATGATTTGATTGCCGAGACGGCAATCGTGCGCGACGTGAGAGTAGGCCATGAAGAGGTTATCGCTGCCGATGGTGGTCACGCCCCCGCCGGTCACGGTGCCGCGGTTCACGGTCACGCATTCGCGGAACACATTGCGATCGCCGATCTCGAGGCGCGTCACCTCGCCCTTGTATTTCTTGTCCTGCGGGTCATCGCCGATCGAGGCAAATTGATAGACCTTGTTGTGCGCTCCCAAGCGCGTCGGACCCTTGATGACGACGTGCGGACCGATCCAGGTGCCCGGACCGATCTCGACGTCGCGACCAATGACGCTGAAAGGGCCGATCTCCACGTCCGGGGCGATCTTCGCCTCGGGCGCGACGACCGCGCGCGCATCGATCATCCGGTCTCTCCCGCAACCCCCGTCTTGGTGCTGTCCGCGGCGCCTTTGGCCTTGGCGGCCGGAGCCTTGGTCTCGGGCGCCACCATGATCTCGGCGGAGGCGACCTCGGTGCCGTCGACCTCGGCGAGGCAATCGAACTTCCAGATGCCCTTGAAGGCGCGCTTCAGCGTGCACTTCAGCATGAGCTGATCGCCCGGCTCGACGGGGCGCCTGAAGCGGGCGTTGTCGATGGCGACGAAATAGAACCGCGTATCGGAATCCGGCACGACCTCGACCGTCTTGAAGGCGAGGATGCCGCAGGCTTGCGCGAGCGCCTCGATGATCATGACTCCGGGCATCACGGGGCGGTGCGGGAAATGGCCCGGAAAAAACGGCTCGTTGTAGGTCACGTTCTTGATGGCGTGCACGAACTGACCCGCCTGGCAGTCGATGACCCGGTCGACGAGCAAGAACGGATACCGATGCGGCAACTGGTGCATGATCGCTTCGATATCCAAACCGCTCCGCTCCGCCATCATCGCTCCTTTTCGCCGAAACGGCGTAAGTGTGCCACCATCCGCCGCCAGACACGCGTCGGCACCGTCGGCATCCCGCTCGAGTAGCTGCCCGGCTCGCGGATCGAGGCGCTCACCAGGCTGTAGCCGGTGATCACCACATCGTCCGCCACGGTCAGGTGTCCCGCGAAACCCACCATGCCGCCCACCATGCAGCGCTTGCCAATCGTCGTCGAGCCCGATATTCCGGTGCACGCGGCGATGGCCGTATGCGCTCCGATGATCACGTTGTGACCCACCTGGATCTGATTGTCCAGCTTGGCACCCTCGCCGATCACGGTATCGCCGATCGCGCCGCGATCCACGGTCGTGTTGGCACCGATCTCGACGTCATCGCCGATACGCACGCTCCCCACCTGCGGGATTTTGACCCAGGTACCGCGGTCCGCAGCCAGGCCGAAGCCATCGGCGCCGATCACCGCTCCCGCGTGCACCAGGCAGCGCGCGCCCAGCTCAACGCCCGGATAGAGATTCACCCGTGCGACGAGCCGCGTCTCCTCCCCCACGCGGGCACCGCGCTGCAGAATGCAGCCCGGACCCACCCAGCAACCCTCACCGAGCGTGACCTCTTCCTCGATCACCGCGAGCGCACCCACCGTGGCCGATGCGGGCACGCGTACGCCGGGGGCGAGCACCGCGGTGGGGTGGACGCCGGGCCTGCGCTCGGGCTCCGGATGCAAGAGCGCCGCCATGCGCGCGAAAGCAAGCCGCGGGTTGTCGCTGACGAGCGCCGCCGCCGGACAGGCCGGCGCATCGGCGGCCGCCAGCACCACGGCGCTCGCCCGTGTCGTTGCGAGCTCGCGCCGGTGGCGCGAATCGGCGAGGAAACTGAGCGACCCCGGCGCAGCGTCTCGCAGCGTCGCTACCTGCGAGACCCGCGTGTCCGGACTGCCGTGCAACTCCAGCCCGAAACGCACCGCCAATTCACCCAGGCTGAAATCCTCTTGCACTGGCGCACATCCCCGTGCGTAAGGATTCAGCGGGTTATTTGTTGTTGCCGGTCGGCTTCGGCGCCGATCCCGAGGGCTGTGTCTTCGACGGGCCCGCGGGAAGCGTGGCGGGCTTCGACTGCAGCTGCGCGAGCACGGCGGCGGTGATGTCGAGCGGCGGCTTGGCGAACAACACGCCGTCGCCCATCACCAGATCGTAACCCTGCGCGTTCGCATACGTCTGGACCTCGCCGAAGAGAAAGCGCTGTACCTTGCCGAGCTCCTCGTTCTTGCGGGTCGAGGCATCGTCCTGGAACTCGCTCGCCTTGCGAGAAAATTCGCGCTGCTGGTCGCGGAAGGTCTTCTCGGCATTGGCACGGTCGGCTTCGGCCATGACCGCGGCCTCCTTCTGCAGCCTGTCTTCCTTGGCCTTCAGATCGGTCTGCATGGTCATCAGCTCGCGGCGCCGGGGTCCGAACTCGTTGTCGAGCGCCTGCAGCGCAGCCTTGGTCTGCGGCGCGTCTTCGAGCAGCTTTTGGAAGTTGACGTAACCGAGTTTGATTTCCGCGCCAGCCTGGCCGGCGGCCAACAGGCCGCAGAAAGTGACAGCCAAGAGTGCGATAGTACGATTGAAAGTCGACATGTTTGCTTTTATGGACCTCGAGTGATGGTAGGTCAAAACGCCTGACCGATTGAGAACTGAAAACGCTCCGTTTCGTCGTTGAACGTGACCGTGTTGCCGGGAAATGCGTTCAGCGGAATCCCGTACGAGAAGCGGAACAGTCCCAGGGGCGCGAGCCACTGTACCGCGATCCCGGTCGATTTCTTCAGATTATCATAAGCGAAGTGGTAATTGACCGGGGTAATGTCGTCCTCGCCCAGGAATTTGACCTTGTTACCCGTGTAAAACACGTTCCCCACGTCGTAAAACCAGCTGATTCGCGCGGCACTCTTCCACTTGTCGGGCACCGGAAACAACAGCTCGAAACGGCTGATCACCCGGAAATTGCCGCCGAACGGGTTGCCGATGCCGATGTTGTCGCGAGGGCCCAAGGTGCTCTCGCGGTAACCGCGCACGCTGTCCGGGCCGCCGGCGAAGTAGTTCAAGTACGGCGGCAGGAAGGTGGTTTTACCGACCGACTCCGCGTAGTCGATGCTCGCGTTGTAGGAAATCAGCCATTTCTTGTACACGGGTATGTACTGCAGGAACTGCAGGTTCGTCGCGTAGTACCTGACCTGGCTGAACGGCAGCGCATAACGGGCCGAGAGCAGAGACATGCGTGCCGCGGTCGGCGAAGATCGCTCGATTGCGGGTATCGTAATTCCAGCCCCCGCTCAGCTCGAAGGTGTAGAAGTTGCTGCCGTAGATCGTGTAGGGATTGTCGAGCGAGTTGATGATGTTGTCGCCGTTGGTATCGTCCAGGTAGCGCGTAAAAGTGCTGCCGTTGTGCTGCACCCAGTCGATCGACTGCTGCGAGCTGTAACCCTGCGAGACCACCAGCTCGTTCTTGTTGGCGGAAATGCCGGCCTGCAGATACTGGTACTCGGTGATGGGATAGGAATAGCTGTTCGCCAGCGTCAACTGCTTGGTCGAGAACTTCGAGGCAGCCGCGACGAACTGCGTGATGTCGCGGTAGGTCAGCGACACGGTGCGCGCAATGCCGTCGACGGTCACGTAAGGGTCGGTCTGCGCGAGCGTGTAGGTCTTGCTGTACTTGCCCGCGTTCACCTCGAGCGCAACGCGATCGCCCGAGCCCATGAAGTTGCTGTGCACGAAGTTGCCGTTGATGCTGAACTTCTGCGCTTCCGAATAGCCGATGCCGCCGCCGAACTGTCCCGGCAGGCCCTCTTTGATGTTGTAGTCGACGTCGACGAGATCGGCGCTGCCGGCCACCGGCTTGGTCTCGAACTCCACCTTCTCGATGTACGGCAAACGCTGCAGACGCTCCTTCGAGCGCTCGACGGCGGAGTTCGACAGCCAGCCGCCCTCGAGCTGGCGCATTTCGCGGCGCAGCGTCTCGTCGTTGATGGCGGTGGTGTTGTTGAAATTGATGTGCCGCACGTAGACCCGGTTGCCGGGCTCGATGAAGAACGTGAGCGACACCAGCTTCTTGTCGTTGTCGGTCGTCGGCACGGGATCGATCTTGGAGAAGGCGTAACCGTCGGCACCGAGCCGGTAGCTCATGAGCTCCTGCGAGCTGGTCACGAGCTTGCGCGAGAACACATCGCCCGGGTGAATCAGCAAGAGCTTGCGCAGCTGCGCCTCCGGAACCACCATCGTGCCCGCGAGCTTGATGTCGGAGACCTTGAACACCTCGCCCGGGTTGATGTTGATGGTGATGTACATGTCGTCTTTTTCAGGCGCGATCGTCACCTGCGTCGACTCGATCTGAAAGTTGGCGTAGCCGCGGTCCATGTAGTAGGAGCGCAGCTTCTCCAAATCGCCCGTCAAGGATTCACGCGAATAGCGGTCATCCTGCTTGTACCAGGACAAAAGGTTCGGCGTGTGCAGCTCGAAGGTGGCGAGAACCTCCTTGTCGTTGAACTTGGTGTTGCCCACCAGGTTGATCATCTCGATCTTGGCGCGCTTGCCTTCCTTGATGTCGACCAAGACGTCGACTTTGTTGCCGGGCAGATCCGTGACCTTGGTATCGACGCGCACCGCGTACTTGCCGCGGCTGAAGTACTGATCGGTGAGGTACTGCTTCACCTCGTCGAGCACCGATCGATCGAAGGTCTTGCCCTGGGCGAGGCCGACGTTGCGCAGGCTCTTGGTGAGATCCTCGGTCTTGATGTCCTTGTTGCCCTTGACCTCGAACTTCGCGATCGACGGCCGCTCCACCACCACCACCAGCAGCGTGTTGCCCTCGCGGCGCAACTCGACATCGCGGAAGAATCCGGTCGCATACAAGGCGCGCATCGACTCGCCGATGCGCTGCTGATCGAGATGATCGCCGATGTTCACGGGGAGATAATTGAAAACCGTGCCTTCGGAGATGCGCTGCAAGCCCTCGACGCGGATGTCGCCGACGACGAAGGTCGACTCACCGGCCGGCTGCGGCGCAGCCGGCGCGGGCGCCTGTTGGGCGGGCGCCGGTCCTTGTTCGGCAGGCACCGGCCCTTGCGCGGCGGATGCGGGCCCCGGCGCGGCAGGCGCGGGCTGCGAGCGCAGTGGAGCCCCCAAGGGCTGGATGGCGATCGCCACCAGGCAGATCAGCCGGGTTTTAATCCGCACGCGACGACCGCATGCAATCTCGATGGGCAGCGGCGCGCCGCCCCGGCGGCGCAAACTCGACGTAGGTCATGATGTCCCGTTAATTCAAATGTCTGGAAATATCGTTATAGAAAGCGAGGCTCATCAACACGACCAGCAAGGCGATTCCGACCTGCTGGCCGAAATTTTGAGCCCGCTCGGACAGTGGGCTGCCTTTCACGGCTTCCACCAGTTGATAAACCACTTGCCCACCATCCAGTAGCGGGACCGGCACAAGATTGAGCACTCCCAAGCTCACACTGATGATCGCCAAAAACGCGAGGAAAGCCAGCAGCCCCAACGAGGCGCTGTAGCCCGCGAACTCCGCGATGCTGATCGGACCGGAGATGTTCTTGGCCGATACCTCGCCGGTGAGGATGCGCCAGAGCATCTGCACGGTGAGGGCGGACATCTCCCAGGTCTTGCGTACGCCGACGCCCACCGCCTCGAGCGGACCGGAGCGGTGCGTCTGCACATAGCCCGCCGGCCAGACGCGCTGGCCTTCGGCAAGCGTGATCCCCAATCGTCCGATGGCGCGGCCCTGATCCATGACGCGCGGCACCGGCACCGCGAGCGTGAGCGCCTGGCCGCCGCGCTCGACGCCGATCGACAGCGTCTTGTCCGCCGCGGCGCCGACCGCCGCGATGAACTGCGAGATGTTGCTGAGTCGCTGCCCGTCGACCGACACCAGCCGGTCGCCGGCGCGCAGCCCGGCATGTTCGCCGGCGCTGCCCGGGGGCGCTGCCTGCACCAGGGTATCCCCCCGCCAGGTCGCCAGATCGAGCCCCAAGCCCGGCAGCAGGCGGCCGGGCTCGGTGAGTTCCCGCGAGTCCGAGGTCAGCTGAATGGTCAGCGGGACATCGGCGCCCGCGCGGCGCACCACGATCGGAATGGCCGCATTGGCGGATACGGCCCGCAGCAAGTCGATCTGCAGCTCCTCGGTATCGGCGACCGCGTAGTTAGCGACCCGCACGATCTCATCGTCACTCTTGATCCCCGCCGCGGCGGCCGGACTGTCGAGGCGCACCTGCCCGACGAACGGCCTGACCACCTCGGTGCCGGCCATGGCGAGAATTGCGTACAGGAGCGCGGCAAAGATCAGATTCATGGCCGGGCCCGCGAGCAGTACCGCGATGCGGTGTGCGACCGGACGGCGCGTGAAGGAGCGATGCAACTCCGCGGGATCGACATCCCCCTCGCGCTCGTCGAGGAGCTTCACATAGCCGCCGAGCGGTATCGCCGCCAGACAATATTCCGTGCGATCGCGATCGTGTCCGACTCGCTTCAAGAGCGGCTTGCCGAAGCCGATGCTGAACCGCAACACCTTGAAGCCGAGTTTTTTGGCGACCCAGTAGTGCCCGAATTCGTGGACCGCAACCAATATCCCGATCGCAACCAGGAAGGCGGCGATGAAAATCACAATTCTCATGCGTGAGCTCCAGCACCATGCCCAATCAAACTGCTCGCCAGGCGCCGCGCGGCGGCGTCGGCGTCCAAGACGTCTCCCAGCGCTCGGACCGGGCGGGCATCGAGGCGCTGCAATACTTTGTCAATGACCGTGCAAATCCCCGTAAAGTTCAAGCGCTGCTCGAGAAACGCCTGCACCGCCACTTCGTTCGCCGCATTGAGAACCGCGGGCGCAGTGCCCCCGGCACGCGCCGCGGCTCGCGCGAGCCCGAGGCTCGGAAAGCGGGTGTGATCAGGCGGCTCGAAGTCCAAACGTCCAATGAGCGCCAAATCGAGCGATTGTACACCGGAAGCCACTCTATCCGGCCAGGCGAGCGCATGCGCGATCGGCGTTCTCATATCGGGAGCACCGAGTTGGGCAAGGAACGAGCCGTCCGCGTATTCGACCAGTGAATGCACCAGGCTCTGCGGATGCACCACGACGCTGACGTGCGACTCGGGCAGGCCGAACAACAGCGTCGCCTCGATCACTTCGAGCCCCTTGTTCATGAGTGTCGCGGAGTCGACAGAGATCTTGCGACCCATCTTCCAACGCGGATGATCGCAGGCTTCGTCGGGCGTGACGTCGGCAAGACGCGCGAGCTCGGTCAACCGGAAGGGTCCGCCGGAGGCGGTCAAAATCACCCGCTGCACGCCGCGCGCCGCCTCGCCGGGAAGGTAGCCCGCGGGCATGCACTGGAAGATCGCGTTGTGCTCGCTGTCGATCGGGATGATCTCGGTATGGGCGCGCTTTGCTTCCTCCATGAGAAGCCGGCCGGTCATGACCAGCGCCTCCTTGTTGGCGAGCAGCACCCGCTTGCCGGCGCGCACCGCGGCAAGCGTCGGCATGAGCCCGGCCGCCCCGACGATCGCCGCCATCACCACCTGAACGTTGTCGCCGGTGATCTCGGCGGCGAGCGCCTCCGCGCCGCTCTCGACCCGGGTGCTCTCGCCCATCGCCTTGAGCGCGGCACGCGCCTGCAGCGCGGCCTCCGGGTCCGCGAGCACCACCACATCCGGCTTGAACTGCCGGGCCTGCTCGACCACGATCTGCCAGTTGCGGTTTGCGCAGAGCGCCGCCACCCGAAAACGCTCCGGATGCAAGGCGATGACCGCGAGCGTCGAGCGTCCGATGCTGCCGGTGGCCCCGAGAATGGCGATGCCTTGCGGCGCACTCATGCGATGACTCCCGATCCGAACAATCCCAACGCATACAGCGGCGCGGCGGCCGTCACGCTGTCGATGCGGTCGAGGATGCCGCCGTGTCCCGGCAGCAAGACACCCGAGTCCTTGAGGCCGGCGGCCCGCTTGAACATGCTCTCCGTCAGATCGCCGATCACTGAAAAAATGCCCACCGCGCAGCCGAACGCGATGCATCGTGGCACGGGCAAGCCGAAGTACACCGCGCCGCCCCAGGCCACCAGCGCGACCGCCGCCAAGCCGCCGAGCGCCCCTTCCCAGGTTTTGCCGGGGCTTACCTGCGGCGCGAGCTTGTGCTTGCCGAGACTTCGTCCCACGAAGAACGCCCCGACGTCTGCGGCGATGACCAACAGCACGAGCCACAGCACGATCGCCGGCCCGCGCAGCGACTCGCCGCTTGCCCGGTCGAGCCGGGCGAGCGCCACGAACGCCGGCACCAGCACCGGGATGCCGCAGAGGAGCGCGAGCCGCGGCTGATGCTTCACCGGGGCGAGCACGAGCCAGAGGAAAGCCGCCACCCACCAGATAGCGGCGAGCGCGAGCAGCGCCAGCAAATGCGCGGGGTCTGAAGTCCAGCGCCAGCCAAGCGCGAGCAGCACGGCGATGAGGAACGCGTAGCCGGCGCGTCCCGCACGTGATTGCAGCCCGCCGAAGCCCGCCCACTCCCACGCACCGGCCGTCAGCACGATGCCGAAGCCGAACGCCGTCCAGTCAGGATCGAGCAGGAACAGGCCGGCGAGCAGCAGGCAGCCCAGAATGCAGGCGGTGACGATGCGCACCTTAAGCATCGGCTTGTCGCGCCGATCTGCGCCGAGGTCTTGCCGAACCGCCGCTCACGCTGCTCGAAGAAACGCAGCGCCGCGTCCAACTCCGCCGCACCGAAGTCGGGAAACAGCACCTCGGTGAAATACAGCTCGGCGTAGGCGAAATTCCACAGCAGGAAATTGCTGATGCGCAATTCCCCGCCGGTGCGGATGAGCAGATCCGGGTCCGGTATGCCGGCGAGCGCCAAGCGCGCGGCGATATGCGCCTCGTCGATCTCTTCCGGCCGCAAGGTGCCCGCGGCGACGTCGCGCGGCGAGCGAGCGGCATGCCTGGGCGATATCCCAGCGGCCGCCGTAGGCGAACGCGACGCAGAGCCCGAGCCCTAAGTTGCGCGCCGTGAGCGCTTCGGCCTCCTGCATGGTGCGCGTGATCTCGGTGCCGAGCACGCCGCGATCGCCGATGAACCGCAGGCGCACGCCATTCTTGTGCAGGTCCGACACCTCGCGCGCCATGGACTCGAGGAACAGCTTCATGAGCAAGCCGACCTCATCGGGCGGACGCCGCCAGTTCTCGCTCGAGAACGCGAACAAGGTGAGGTAAGGGATCTTGCGGCGGCTGCACTCCTCGACCACCCGGCGCACGACCTTGAGGCTCGCGCGATGGCCGGCGGGCCGCGGCATGCCGCGCGAGCGCGCCCAGCGGCCGTTGCCGTCCATGATGATTGCGACGTGTTGCGGCGTATCGGCCATCGTCGATCGAAGCTCAATGCGGGTCGCTCTAGACCTGCATCAACTCCTTCTCTTTTTCCGCCATCGCATGATCGATCTCGGCAACGTGCTTGTCGGTGAGCTTCTGGATCTCCTCCTGCGCGCGCCGGTCCTCGTCCTGGGCGATCAGCTTCTCCTTGAGCATTTCCTTCAGCTCGGTCATCACCTCGCGGCGCACGTTGCGCACCGAGACGCGCGCGCTCTCCGCCTCCGAGCGCACGACCTTGGTGATGTCCCGGCGGCGTTCCTCGGTGAGCGCAGGCATCGAGATGCGGATCAGCGTGCCGGCGGTGTTCGGGGTCAGTCCCAGATCCGACTTGTAGATGGCCTTCTCGATCACCGACACCATGGTCTTCTCCCACGGCGTGACGGTGAGCGTGCGCGCATCCTCGGTGGCGATGTTGGCAACCTGATTGAGCGGCATCTCGGAGCCGTAGTAATCCACCTTGATGTGCTCGATGAAGCTGGTATGCGCGCGGCCGGTGCGCAGCTTCTTCAGTTGATCCCGAAAAGCCACCACGCATTTTTGCATGCGCAGGGTCGCGTCCTTCTTGAGGTCCTCGATCATAGCTTTTCCTCTAGCGGCTCGGCGGAGACCACGGTGCCCACATTCTCGCCGCGCACGATGCGCACGAGGTCCCCGGCGTTGAACAGATTGAACACCTGCAACGGCAAGTTGTTCTCGCGGCACATGACGATCGCCGTGGCATCCATCACGTTCAGACGATCGCTCAGCACCTTGTCGTAGGTCAAATGCGTGTAGCGCCGCGCCTCGGGATGCTTGATCGGATCGGCGTCGTAGACTCCGTTCACCTTGGTCGCCTTCAGCAGGATCTCGGCGTTGATCTCGATCGCCCGCAGGCTCGCGGCGGTATCCGTGGTGAAGAACGGGTTGCCGGTACCGGCGCCGAAGATCACCACCCGGCCCTTCTCGAGATGGCGCACGGCGCGCCGCCGGATATAGTCCTCGCAGACCTCGTTGATGCGCATCGCCGACATCACCCGAGCATAGGTGCCCTGCGCCTCGAGCGCGTCCTGCAGAGCGAGCGCATTCATCACCGTGGCGAGCATGCCCATGTGATCGGCGGTCACCCGGTCCATGCCGGCGCGCGCGAGACCGGCGCCGCGAAAAATGTTGCCGCCGCCGAGCACCACCGCCACTTGCACGCCCATCTGAGAGAGGTCGCGGATCTCGCCCGGCGATGCGCTTCAGCATGCTGGGATCGATGCCGTAGTCCTCGTCGCCGAGCAGCGCCTCGCCGGACAGTTTCACCAGGATTCTGTGGTAGCGTGCGGTGGGCGTTGCGTCCGTCATGATCTCGTACCCTACTATAAAAGACCCCGCCGGGGCGGGGTCTTTCGATTCAGTGCGATGAGGCTAGTGCTGCTTCTTTACCTGCGCCATCACCTCGCCGACGAAGTCATCCTGTTTCTTCTCGATGCCCGCCCCGACCTCGTAGCGCACGAACTCGACGCACCCGCGCGCCCGACTTGCTTCAGCAGCTTCTCCACGGTGATGTCCGGATCCTTGACGAACGGCTGACCGAGCAGCGTGATCTCCGCGAGGATACTTGCGCAGCCGCCCCTCGACCATCTTGGCGATGATCTCCGGCGGCTTCTTCTCGCCCTTGGTCTGCTCGGTGAGAATTTCGCGCTCCTTGTCGAGCATCGTCGGCGGGCACCGCGCTCGCATCCACGTAGGCGGGATTGATGGCCGCCACGTGCATGGCGAGATCGCGCGCCAGCGCCTCGTTGCCGCCCTCGAGCGCCACCAGGCTGCCGATGCGCGTGCCGTGCAGGTAAGTCCCCGAGCGCGCCCGGGGCGCTCACGCGCACGAAGCGGCGCACCGCGATGTTCTCGCCGATCTTCGCGATCAGCGCGCGCCGCTGCTCCTCGAGCGTCGCGCCGCCCACGCTGAGCTGCACCAGCGCCTCGACGCTCGCGCGCGGGATGCTCGAGCGCGGCCTTTGCGACGTCGCGCGCGAACGCCTGGAACTCATCGCTCCGCGCGACGAAATCCGTCTCGCAGTTCACCTCGACCATGGCCGCGCTCGCGCCTGAGCGCTGCGACGGCGATGGTGCCTTCGGCGGCAACTCGCGCCGCCTTCTTGTCGGCCTTCGCAAGACCGGTCTTGCGCATGAGCTCCGCGGCCGCATCCAGATCGCCCTTGGTCTCGACCAGCGCCTTCTTGCACTCCATCATGCCGGCGCCGGTGCGCTCGCGCAGTTGCTTGACCGTATCTGCCGTAGATGTTCATACGGCCGCTCCCTGGAAGCATGCCGCCGCGCGCGCGGGTGCGCCGGCCCGGCGGGCCGACGCCGCGGAGCGCTCGCCGGGCGCGTCTCGGCCGGCGGCGTGTCGGGGGCGTCGACCTCGTCGACTTCCGCTTCCACCTCCTCGACCGGCGCGCCGGCGGCCGCGGCGACTCCCGGAATGACCGTGACCGGCACCTTGCGGCGCGGCGGCGGCTTCTTGCCTCGTGCCGCGGCGGGCGGCGGGCGGCGGGCGGCCGTGCGCTTCTTCGGATTGCCCTCCTCGTCGAGCTCGACGAACTCGTCCTCGCCGACCGGCACTTCCGGGAGCGAGGCCTTGCCCTCGAGCACCGAGTCGGCGACGCCGCCGGCGTACAGCAGAATGGCGCGCATGGCGTCATCGTTGCCCGGAATGACGTAGTCGATGCCGTCGGGCGAGCAATTGGTGTCGACCACCGCGACCACCGGAATGCCGAGCTTCCTCGCCTCGTGGATGGCGATCTCCTCGTGACCGACGTCGATCACGAACAGCGCATCGGGCAGCGCGGTCATGTCG
Organism: uncultured Gammaproteobacteria bacterium; assembly: GCA_963766915.1. Classification (GTDB taxonomy): domain Bacteria; phylum Pseudomonadota; class Gammaproteobacteria; order Steroidobacterales; family Steroidobacteraceae; genus Bog-1198. The sequence goes on along the minus strand of CAVYCL010000011.1, from coordinate 239,941 downwards.
CGGATGCCGCCGAGGCTGCGCAGCAGCTTGTCCATTTCCCGGCGCAGCATCTGCGCCTCTTTCTTGCCGCGCCGCTCGAGCGTGCCGTTCTGCGCCATCTCGTCGAGCTCGTTCAGGCGCTTGATCGATTGGCGGATGGTCTTGAAATTGGTGAGCATGCCGCCCAGCCAGCGCTGGTTGACATAGGGCATGCTGCATCGCGTGGCCTCCTTCTGCACGGCATCGCGCGCCGAGCGCTTGGTGCCGACGAACAGGATCTTGCCGCCCTCGGCCGCCACGCTCTTGATGAAGGCCGCCGCCTGCGAATACAGCGGCTGGGTCTTCTCGAGGTTGATGATGTGGATCTTGTTTCGTTCGCCGAAAATGAACGGGGCCATTTTCGGGTTCCAGAAGCGGGTCTGGTGTCCGAAATGGACACCCGCTTCCAGCATCTGTCGCATAGACACGCTGGTCATAATCACTCCTTGGTCGGGTTGAGCCTCCGCGTGTCCCGATCGGCAACCCGGAGCCCCTTGAAACGCGGGCCTACGCCTGCACTTCCAAGGAGCTGTTCGGGCACCCAGCCGATCGTGACGACACGCGTGCGGGGTTGTTAAAAATAGCCGCGCTTTATACCATGAACCCTCATCGAAAACCAAGCTCGAGCTGCCTCATGAACGTGACCGTCAAGACCCCGGAAGAACAGGAAAAAATGCGCACCGCCGGGCGCCTGGCGGCGAGCGTGCTCGACATGATCGAGCCCTACGTGCAGCCCGGCGTGACCACCGACGAGCTCGACAAGCGCTGCCACGACTTCATCGTGGAGGAGCTCAAATCCATCCCCGCGAATCTCAACTACCGGGGCTTCCCGAAGACCATCTGCACCTCGGTCAACAACGTGGTCTGCCACGGCATCCCGGGCGAGAAGCGCCTGAAGAGCGGCGACATCATCAATATCGACGTGACCGTGATCCGCGAGGGCTTCCACGGCGATACCAGCCGGATGTACCTGGTCGGGGCCGCCGAGCGTGCTCGCCCGGCGGCTCACCCGGGCCTGCTACGAGGCCATGTGGCAGGGTATCGAGGTGGTCAAGCCGGGCGCCCATCTGGGCGACATCGGCCATGCCATCCAGACCTTTGCCGAGAGCAACGGCTTCTCCGTGGTGCGCGAATACTGCGGACACGGCATCGGCCGCGTGTATCATGAGGATCCGCAGGTGCTGCACTACGGCAAACCGGGGACGGGTCTCGAGCTGGTGGCGGGCATGACCTTTACCATCGAACCGATGATCAATGCCGGGACGGCGCGAGGTGCGCCTCCTGAACGACGGCTGGACCGTCGTCACGCGCGACCAATCCCTCTCCGCGCAGTGGGAGCACACCATTCTGGTCACCCCCTCGGGCTACGAGGTGCTCACCCTGGGCGCCGCAAGCGGCCGAGTCCGGCGCCGCGGTCGCTTCTTGAGCGCCGGGGCCAAGTTCCTCGATCACACCGCTGACTGGGCCTATTTGTCGGCCGTCCCCGAGGCGTTGCGCAACGGCGGGTTCCTGCCCGCCGTGTTCCGCCAGGTGCTCGACGGCGGGACCGATCTGTTGCGCGAGCGCTTCGCCGCCGGCGAGGCGGTGGAAGACCTGGTGCGCGACCGCGCCCGGCTGGTCGATATGGCGCTGCGTGCGGCTTGGACGCAGCACACCGGCCGCCACGCCGGGGATCTTGCGCTCGTGGCGGTGGGCGGCTATGGCCGGGGCGAGCTGCACCCCTGCTCCGACATCGACATCATGGTGCTCTTGCCGAAGAGCGATTCCGCCGACTGGCAGCCGGACATCGAACGCTTCCTCACCTTTCTCTGGGACATCGGCCTCGAGGTCGGGCACAGCGTGCGCTCCATCGACGATTGCCAGCGCGAGAGTCTCGCCGACATCGGCGTTGCGACCACGCTGTTCGAGGCGCGCCTGCTCGCGGGGCCCGAGCCCCTGTTCGCCGGCATGCGGCGTGCGCTCGCGCCCGACCGTCTCTGGTCCTCGCAGGACTTCTTCGAAGCCAAGGTCAAGGAGCAGTCCGAGCGCCATCACCGCTACTTCGATACCGCCTACAACTTAGAGCCCAACGTGAAATCGAGCCCGGGGGGCTTGCGCGACATCCAGACCATCGGCTGGGTCGCGAAGCGTCATTTCGGCACCGACACGCTCGATGAGCTGGTCGCGCACGGTTTTCTGACGCGTGAGGAGCTGCGCAAGCTGAAGGCCGGCCAGGCGTTCCTCTGGAAGGTGCGCTTCGGGCTGCACGTGCTCACCGGCCGCCGCGAGGACCGGCTGCTGTTCGACTACCAGATCAAGCTCGCGAAACTGTTCGGCTACGAGGATGCGAGCTTCACGCTTGGCGGTCGAGCAGCTCATGCAGAAGTACTACCGCACCGTGATGGACGTGAGCCTGCTCAACGAAATGCTGCTGCAGCTGTTTCGCGAGGCGATACTGACCCAGAGCAACCCGCCGATCCCGCTCAATGCACGCTTCCAGATCCGCAACGACTATCTCGAGGTCACCCATCCCGAGGTGTTCGAACGCAATCCCTCCGCGCTGTTGGAGTTGTTCGTGCTGCTGCAGCAGCATCCGGAGCTGCGCGGCGTGCGCGCCGAGACCATCCGTCTCATCGGCTTGGCCCTCAACGCTGATCGACGAGGAGTTCCGCCAGAACCCGCGCCATCACCGGCTGTTCATGGAGATCCTGTGCGCACCGGTCGGGGTCACCCATGAGCTGCGGCGCATGAACCTGTACGGCGTGCTCGGCCGCTACATTCCGGCATTCGGCCGCGTGGTCGGGCGCATGCAGTACGACCTGTTTCACGCCTACACCGTCGATGCCCACACGCTGTTCGTGGTGAGCAACCTGCGGCGCCTGGCGATGCCGAAGTACAACCACGAATTCCCGGTGCTGAGCCAGCTCATGCAATCCCTGCCGCGCCAGGAGCTCGCCTATCTCGCCGCGCTGTTTCATGACATCGCGAAAGGCCGCGGCGGGGATCACTCCGATCTCGGCGCGGTCGATGCCGAGGCCTTTTGCCTCGAGCAGGGGCTCGGACGCTACGAGGCGCGCCTGGTGGCGTGGCTGGTGCGCAATCACTTGATCCTGTCCATCACCTCGCAGAAAAAAGACATCAGCGACCCGGACATCATTCACGATTTCGCGCGCCGGGTGGGCGATCAGGCGCATCTCGACTATCTGTACGTGCTCACCGTCGCGGATGTCCGCGGCACCAACCCGAAGCTCTGGAACGCCTGGAAGGCGCGGCTGTTCGAGGAGTTCTACGAGCGCACCAAGCGGGCGCTGCGCCGGGGTCTCGAGACCCCGGTCGATCAGGACGAATTGATCCGCGAGACTCAGGCGAGTGCGCGCGAGAAGATTCCGGCGCTCGAGCCCGAGCAGATCTCGCAAGTCTGGTCGCAGTGGACGGAGGCCTATTTCCTGCAGGTACACGCCCGAGGAAATCGCCTGGCAGACCGCCCTCCTCGCCGAGCGGCGTACCGACGACGACTCGCCGCTGGTCGCCGTACGGCAGCTCGCCGAGCGCGGCGGCACCGCGGTGCTCACCTACACCCGGCGGCTCGCCCATAGCTTCGCGCGCACCACCGCGGTGCTCGATCAGATGGGCCTCAACATCGTCGATGCGCGCCTCATCACCAGCGCCAACGGCTTCACCTTGGAGACTTACGTGGTGCTCGAGGACAACGGCGCGGTGATCGCCGACTCCGCCCGCATCCGCGAGATCGAGCGCGGTTTGGCGCGCGCCCTGCAGCAGTCGCAGGACGCACCGCTCACCGTGACGCGGCGAGCGCCGCGGCAGGTGCGGATGTTCTCGACCCCGACCCACGTCAACTTCAGCTTGGACACCCGCAACCATCGCACCATCCTCGAGCTGATCGCGGCCGACCGCCCGGGTCTGCTGTCCGAGGTCGGCAAGGTGTTCAAGGCCGAGGGCGTCGACATCAACGGCGCCAAGATCATGACCGTCGGCGAGCGCGCCGAGGACGTCTTCTACATCACGGATATGGACGGACGGGTGCTCGACGAAGAGACCAGCGGACGTGTCCAAGAAGCCCTGGTGCGGGCACTCGATCGCCGCGAGTCGGGGCGGCCATGAGCGATCTCGAGAGGCTCCAGGCGCTCATCGAGAGCGCCTACGAGGAGCGAGCGGCGCTCTCGCCCGAGAGCGCCTCGCGCGAGCTGCGCGGCGCCGTCGAGACCTCGATCGAGGCTGCTCGACGCCGGCCGGCTGCGGGTCGCCGAGAAGCGCGACGGCGCCTGGCACGTCAACCAGTGGCTGAAGAAGGCCGTGCTGCTCTCCTTCCGCATCGCCCCCAACGCGCCCGCGAGCGCAGGCCCGATCCAGTTCTACGACAAGGTGCCGCTCAAATTCTCCGCGCTGGAACGAAGCGCAGTTCGCGGCGGCGGGTGTGCGCGTGGTGCCGCCGGCGACGGTGCGGCGCGGCGCCTTCGTCGCGCGTAACGCCGTGCTCATGCCGAGCTACGTGAACATCGGCGCCTACGTCGATTCGGGCACCATGGTCGACACCTGGGCGACGGTCGGATCGTGCGCCCAGATCGGCAAGAACGTGCATTTGTCCGGCGGCGTCGGCATCGGCGGTGTGCTCGAGCCGCTGCAGGCGAATCCCACCATCATCGAGGACAACTGCTTCATCGGCGCGCGCTCGGAAATCGTCGAGGGTGTCATCGTCGAGACCGGCGCGGTGATCTCGATGGGCGTGTTCATCGGCCAAAGCACCCGCATCTACGACCGCGAACGCGACCAGATCCTCTACGGCCGCGTGCCCGCGGGCGCCGTCGTCGTACCCGGCAGCCTGCCGGCGGCGAACGGCAAGTACTCGCTGGCGTGTGCGGTGATCGTCAAGCGCGTGGATGAGCAGACGCGCGCCAAGACCTCCATCAACGACCTTTTGCGCAACAGCGACTGACGACGCTCAGCCGAACCGCCCCGTGATGTAGTCCTCGGTGAGCCGTTGCTGGGGATTGGTGAACAGCAGATCCGTGGGTCCGATCTCGACCAGATCTCCCAGGTGAAAGTAGGCCGTGCGCTGCGATACGCGGGCGGCCTGCTGCATGTTGTGCGTGACGATGATGATGGCGTAATTCGCACGCAGCTCATCGATCAAATCCTCGATTCTCGCGCTTGCGATCGGATCGAGCGCCGAGGTGGGCTCGTCCATCAAGATCACCTCGGGGTTGACCGCGATGGTGCGCGCAATGCAGAGCCGCTGCTGCTGGCCGCCCGACAGGCTCGTACCGGGCTGCGACAGGCGCTCCTTCACCTCGTCCCAGAGGCCGGCACGCTGCAAGCTGGTCGCGACCAGCTCGTCGAGATCCGCCCGGCTCTTGGTCAGGCCATGGATCCTCGGCCCGTACGCGACGTTCGCATAGATCGAATGCGGAAACGGGGTCGGTTTCTGAGACACGATGCCGACGCGGGCACGCAGCTGCGCGACGTCCTGCGCACGATCGTAAATGTCCTGGCCGTCGAGGGTGATCTCACCGGTGACGCGGGCACTTCCGATCGTGTCGTTCATGCGATTCAAGCAGCGCAGAAACGTGGACTTGCCGCAGCCCGACGGTCCGATCAAGGCGAGCACCTGGTCGCGGCCCATATCGAGGCTCACGTTGCGCACCGCATGCTTGTCGGCGTAGTACACGTTGACCCCGCGCGCCGTCATCACAGGATCGTAGACGGAGTCGCGCGCCGGCGGTGTGCGGTTCACGTCGGCAGGCTCCCCGCTCAGCCGAATCGACCGGTGATGTAGTCGTCGGTCCGGCGACTCTTCGGGGTCGTGAACAGCTCGTTGGATGGCCCGATTTCCACCAGCTCTCCCATGTACATGAAGCCGGTGACATTCGATACGCGCGCGGCTTGCTGCAGGTTGTGGGTCACGATCACGATACAGTATTTCTCCCGCAGCGCCTGCAGCGTCTCCTCCACTTTCAACGTGGAGATGGGATCGAGCGCCGCGGTCGGCTCATCGAGCAGCAGGACCTCGGGCTGAACGGCGATGGTCCGGGCGATGCACACGCGCTGCTGCTGCCCGCCGGAGAGGCTCCGCCCGTCGGCGTGCAGCTTGTCCTTGACCTCGTCCCAGATCGCCGCGTCCTTCAGCGCAGACTCGACCCGTGCGGCGAGCTCGGAACCTCGAACCTCGCCCGCGAGCTTCAAGCCGAAGGCGACATTGTCGAACACCGACATGGGAAACGGAGTCGGCTTCTGAAACACCATGCCGACCCGGTAGCGCAGTTCCGCGACGTCGACGCTCGGCCCGAGAATGTCGCGCCCGCCGATGAGCACCTCGCCCACGGCGCGCTGCTGCGGATAAAGCGCGTACATGCGATTCAAGACGCGGAGCAAGGTCGACTTGCCGCAGCCCGAGGGACCGATGAACGCCGCGATGGAGCGGTCGGCCAGCGCCAGATTGATATTGCGCAGCGCTTGCGAGGTGCCGTAGTAGAAATCGAGCTTGCGGATCTCGATTTTCGGCGGCCCGGTGTCGGCGGGCGCCGGCGCCGCGCGCGGATAGGGAACGCGCGTCTTCAGATGCCGCGGCAGCTTCGATGAGGGAATCATTGCGTGGGACCGCCCCCGCCCCTCGACTGCAGCAGTGCCAGCAATACCCTGGCCGTGACGCTCAACAGCAAGATGGTTGCGGTGATGATCAATGCGCCCGCCCAAGCGAGGTCCTGCCAATCCTTGTAGGGGCTCAAGGCAAATTGAAAAATCACCACCGGCAGATTCGCCATGGGCGCATTCAAGTTGCTGCTCCAGAATTGGTTGTTGAGCGCGGTGAACAGCAACGGCGCCGTCTCGCCGCTGATGCGGGCGACGGCCAACAAGAGCCCCGTGACGATGCCGCTGCGCGCCGCCGGATAGAGGATGCTGACGGTGGTGCGCCACGGATACGCGCCCATCGCGGCCGACGAGTCCTTCATGCCGGCGGGCACCAGACTCAGCATGTCCTCGGTGGTGCGCAGCGTGATCGGAATCGCGATCACCGCCAGCGAAAGCGCCCCCGCAAGCGCCGAGAAATGGCCCATGCGCACCACGATGATTTCATAGATGAACAAGCCGATGATGATCGACGGGGCGCTCAACAGCACATCGTTGATGAAGCGGACGGCGGTGGCGAGTCGCGAATTTTGACCGTACTGGGACAGATAGGTGCCTGCGAGCACGCCGATCGGTGAGCCGACCACGATGCCGAGCACCGTCATGGCGGCACTGCCGTAGAGCGCGTTGAGCAGTCCCCCGGCGCTGCCCGGCGGCGGCGTCATCTCGGTGAAGATCCGCAATGACATCCCTGCAACGCCGCGGGAAATCAACGTCCAGAGAATGGCGGCGAGGCAGGCGAGCCCCGCCAGGGTCGCGAGCATCGAGAGCCCGAGGAACGCCCAGTTCTTGAGCTTGCGAAGGAAACGCCGATTCACGTTGCGATCATACCGAAGACAAGGCGCGCCGCTCGAGTCGCCGCAGCATCGCCTGCGCCGCGGCGATCACCGAGAACGTGATCAGGAACAGCAACAGCCCGAGCGCCACGAGCGATGAGGTGTAAAGGTCGCCCACCGCTTCGGTGAACTCGTTGGCGATCGCCGAGGAGATCGTCGTGCCCGGCGCCAACAGCGATGAGGAGATCCGGTGGGCGTTGCCGATGACGAAGGTCACCGCCATGGTCTCGCCGAGGGCACGTCCAAGCCCGAGCATCACCCCGCCCATGATGCCGGCCCGCGAATGCGGCACCACGACGTTCCAGATGACCTCCCAGGTGGTCGCGCCGAGCCCGTAACCGGATTCCTTGAGCATCGCGGGCACGGTATCGAATACATCACGCGTGGTCGCCGCGATGAACGGCAAGACCATGATGGCGAGCACCAGTCCCGCCGTGAGAATGCCGATGCCGTAGGGAGGCCCCGCAAACAGGCCGCCGATTCCCGGTATCGCGCCCGCGTGCTCGATCAGCCAGGGTTGCACGTGCCGCTGCAGCACGGGCGCCAGCACGAACAAGCCCCAAATGCCGAAGATGATGCTCGGCACGGCGGCAAGCAACTCGACCGCCACGCCAATCGGGCGCTTCAGCATCGGCGGACAGAGCTCGGTCAGAAACAGCGCGATGCCGAAGCCCGTGGGCACGGCGATCGCCATCGCGATCACCGAGGTCACCACCGTGCCGTAGATCGCCGCCAGCGCGCCGAACTTGTCGGTGACCGGATTCCAGACTTCGCGAGTGACGAACGAGAACCCGAACGTCTTGAGCGCCGGCCAGGAGCCGATCACAAGCGATAAGGCCACCCCGCCGAGGATGACCAGCACCAGAATCGCCGCGCTCAGCGTGGCGGCGCGAAAAATCCTCTCATAGACACGCTGCCTGGACGCGTGCTTTGGATCAATGAGCGCCACGGTGAACGAAGTGTCGCCGCTCGGGCCGGCCCTCTCAGGGACCCGCCCATACCGGCTGTCCGCCCGACACGACCTCGGTGGCCCAAGTCTTCTTCACTTGCGCAATGAGGCTCGCCGGCAACGGTACATAGTCGAGCTCCGCAGCCATCTGCGCGCCATCCTTGTAAGCCCACGCGAAGAACTTAAGAGCCTCCTTCACCGCCGCGGGATCGGGGGGATTCTTGTAGAGCAGAATGAAGCTCGCGCCCGTGATAGGCCAGCTCTTCTCGCCGGCCTGATCGGTCAGGATCAAGTAGTAGGAATCCGCTTTCGCCCAGTCGGCATTCGCGGCCGCGGCCTGGAACGCCTCGGCGCCCGGGGCAACTGCCGCGCCCGCCTTGTTGGTGAGCAGCGCGTAGGTCATCTTGTTCTGTTTGGCATACGCGTACTCGACGTAGCCGATGGCACCGTCGGTTTGGCTGGTCATGTTGGCCACGCCCTCGTTGCCCTTGGCACCGATGCCCTTCGGCCACTCCACCGCGGTATTGGCGCCGATGCTGGAAGCGAACTTGGGACTCTCCTTCGACAAGTAGTCGGAGAACAGGAAATTCGTCCCGGAGCCGTCCGACCGGTAGACCGGCGCAATGGCGGTCGCCGGCAGAGTGACAGTCGGATTCAGCTTCTTGATGCGCGGGTCGTCCCACTTGGCAATCTCACCCAAGTAGATGGAGGCAATGGTCGCACCGTCGAGATGCAATTGACCGGGCGCGATCCCCTTGAGATTCACCACGGGCACCACGCCACCGATGATCATGGGGAATTGCAGCAGGCCGGCGGCCTTGAGATCGTCGGGCTTGAGGGGCATGTCGGAGGCGCCGAACGTGACCGTCTTCGCCTTGATCTGTTTGATGCCGCCGCCGGATCCGATGGACTGATAATTCAAGCCGACTCCGGTGAGTTTCTTGTATGCGTCCGCCCACTTGGCATAGATCGGGTAGGGAAATGTTGCACCTGCACCCGAGATGTCCGCCGCGTGCGCGGCCATGCCGAAACAGACGCCGATTGCCGCTACGGCGATGCGTTGACCTACGTTCATCGATCGATTGCTCCCGAAATGGTTGGGGTGGGGCTGCCCTTACGGACAGGCAGGATAGCTAACTTTCCATTATTGGTGGGTTATATGAATCTATTGTGACGGTCTCGAGCGCGAAAATGCGGGCCGATTGGCCCCATAGCTCAAGCCGCGTAATCGGCCGGCACCGTCTCGTCGAGCGCTTTACGCGGCCCGCCGAGCGCGTTGAACACCGGTGTCAGCACGACCACCAGAACGAGATTCAGAATCACCGTGTACAGGGCGGAATAACCCGGAAAGCTATAGCCGGCCAACGCGAGGGTGTAGGTACTGGCGAGGTTCGAGGCAACGGCCATCCAAGTGCCGGCGAATATGCCAACCGCCCAGCCCGCGAGCAACGCCCAGGAATTGAACCAGCGCGTGTAGGCGCCGAGCATCACGGCGGGAAGCGTTTGAATGATCCAGATACCGCCGAGCAGTTGCAACTCGATGGCGTATTTCGTGGGCACGAAGATGATGAAAACGAGCGCGCCCACCTTGGCGATCAACGACACATTCTTCGCCATCTGCGACTCTTGCTTGTGCGTCGGATTGCGGTTGATGAACTCGCGATGGATGTTGCGCGTGTACAGATTCGCCACCGCGATGGACATGATGGCCGCGGGCACCAGCGCACCGATCGCGATGGCGGCGAACACGACCCCGACGAACCAGGACGGGAACAGATGCAGGATGAGCGCCGGCACGGCGTAGTTTTTTCCGAAGGTCTTGAACCCCCAGGCGTACTCGGGCAAATCGGCAATGCCCGCGGCGATGACGAACAGGCCGACCATCGCCAGAAGCCCCAGCATGAACGAATAGCCCGGCAGTATCGCCGCGTTGCGGCGAATGGCGCGGCTGCTGTTCGCACTCAATATCGCCGTCATCGAATGCGGATAGAGAAACAGGGCGAGCGCCGAGCCGAGGGCCAAGGTGGCGTAGGAGCTGTAGGCCCCGGTGGTCTGCGGTCCGGGGACCGCAAGCAGGAGCTTCTGCGCAGGCACCGCGGCGAAGATTTTCCCGAAGCCGCCCAACTTCATCGGCGCGACGATGATGATCGCGAAGGTCGCGACGTAGATCAGGGTGTCCTTCACGATGGCGATCGACGCCGGCGCGCGCAGTCCGCTCGAATAGGTGAATGCGGCCAATACCGCGAACGCGATGATGAGGGGCAGATCGCCCGCGATGCCGGTGCCTGTGACGCCGAGCGCTCCGACGACCACCTGGATGCCGACGAGCTGCAGCGCGATGTACGGCAGCGTCGCGATGATTCCGGTAAGCGTCACGGCGAGTGCCAGCCAGCGGTTGCCGAAGCGACCGCGCACGAAATCGGCGGCCGTGATGTAGCCGCGCTTGTGGCAGACATTCCACAGCCGCGGAAAAATGAGGAACAGCAGCGGGTAGATGAGAACCGTGTAGGGCACCGCGAAAAATGCCACCGCCCCGGCGCCGAACGCGAGCGCCGGAACGGCGATGAAAGTGTACGCGGTATAGATGTCGCCGCCGACCAAGAACCAGGTGACGAGGGTTCCGAAGCGTCTGCCGCCGAGACCCCACTCGTGCAGCTGTTCTAAATCGCCCCGGCGCCAGCGGGCCGCCGCGAAGCCGAGCCAGGTGATGAAGCCGAACAGCAGGACGAAGACGACCAATGCAATCCCGTTCACCTGCGGCACGACATTCTCCCTCGAACTCCCGCGCGCTTTATGGGGATTCCCGGGTCATGAGATAGACCACGGCGGTGAACACCGCGCTCACGAGCACCCAGGCAAGCTGAAACCAGTAGAAGAAAGGGATGCCGAACAGCGTCGGCTCCGCCTTGTTATAAAGAGGCGGCCAGAGAACCACGAGAAACTGCACGACGAAGAGTAGGTACCACCAACTCCACTTGCGGCGTTTGCTTGGCGCACCGTTCTCTGCGGGCATCGAGTGAATGTATACGGATATTGATTCGCTTGCCAGCGATCGCGGTGTTCGCCCCAAAAACGAAAGGGTCTCAGGGCACGAAACCCCGAGACCCTTTGCTCTCGATGGCAGCTCGACTAGAAGGAATACCGCAGACCGATCGTGGGATCGATCATCGTGGTGTTGGTATAACCGTTGGCGAGGCCGTGCGACACGTTCGACCACATGGCGCCTGCATAGGAATCGAAGCGCTTGGTGAAGTGGTAGACGAGCGAGACGGAGGCCACGTTCAAGTTGCCGCTGCACGAGCCGCTGATGGTGTTCGAGCAATTGGAGTCCGCTCCGGTCGCGTAGGCGAACTGCTTCTCGCCGTAGTAGGCAACGGCAGCCGTCAAGTTCGCGTTGACGTTATAGCGCACGCCCACCCAGTACACGTCCAGGGTCTTGTCGGCCTTGGCATAGGCGGTGTTGTTCACGTAGGCGAGCATGTAGCCGCCGATGTCGTCGAATCCCGGAGCCAGCTTGATCGAGGGATTCATGTAGGTGATGTGCTGGTAGGCGGCGAAGAAGGTCGCCGGACCGAAGGCGTACGAGCCCATGACACCGTAGGAGGCGTTGTCCGAGATCGTGCCGGCCAGCGAGTTGTCGAGCGCGTAGCCCAACGCCGGCAATCCCAGCACTTGCGCGCTGCTCAGCGCGCCGACCGATACCGCATCCCTCACCTTGGTGTAGAACGCATCGAGCGATGCGCCCGCGTAATCCGCGCCGAGCGAAACCTCGGTCGCGGTGAAGGCCTCACCGCTGCCTGCGCGTGAGTAGTTCTCGGCGCTCGAGCCTTGGAACTTGTACTGCAGGCCGAAGTGCACCATGTTGAAGAACTTGGCGGAGTACTTGATCGAGTCATCGAGACGTCGATCCTGGGTATCGCCGCCGCCCGCCGGGCGTGCCCGACAAGCCGATCAGCGAGAACGCGTACGCCAATTGCTGGGGATCGTATTTCGCGAACAGGTCCGCGAGCGTCGAGTTCTGCCGGCCGAACGTGAGCGTGCCGTAGGTCGGCGAGCTGATGCCGACGAAGGCTTGCTCGAACATCTGCCCGGCGATGCTCGAGTCGATGTTGGCGCTCTGCTCGGTCGGCGTCCGGCCGTTGTTCTGCGTCAACGATTTGAGCGCATCGGAGATCTTGCCCGACGCCGGATTGAAGAAAGTCTCGAGCTTGAAGACGCCCGAAAAATCCAGAAAGTGCAACGGCTCATTGCCCTGCAACCCGACCCGCGACTGGCTCAGGCCGTTCGGACACGATGCCGGAGACGGAGTTGTTGCTGCTCTTCTGAACGATGTCTGTGCCGCCCGCGAACCAGTAGTCGTTGAACGGCGCGCCATGGGTCTCGTACTGCACCGCAGCATCGATAATGCCGTAAAGCGTGATGCCCTTCCAGGTCAAACCCCCGTCTTCGACCGGCGTCGGCAGACTCGTCGGGGAGACGGTTTGGGCCAGGACCGCCGTGCTGGCACCGAGCAGCGCCACGGCGAGTCCGCCGGTCGCCCAGGGGCGCCACGCGCGCTTGTTCTTGCTGTGATCCGCCGAAGACGAGGCGGTGGTTCGTTTCTGATTGCGCACAGATGTCACTCCATAGTTATGTAAGTTTGTTGCAATGAACCAACAACCGGCCCCAGGCCACTTGGTTCACCGAGCCGATGTATTTTTCTTGCAACATCAAGCCCGACATGCCCGCGCACCGGGCACGGGTTCTAAGCCGAATAAGAGCCTTTCTCGACCATTTAGTTCTGCTATTTTTGCGAGTTACGCGACTTTTTGAGTCCCGCGCCGAGGCGACGCGTTTCCACCACGCTCAAATCTGAGAACGATATGATGGCCAACGAATGTTACAGTTTAATGACAAACGTTGGCATATCGCTACAATTGCGGGAAAAGCAAGGCACGCATCAGCCAACGGCAGCCGCTCGCCTCCGGGACCGCGGCGTGGTGTCCGACTGGATTATGTTTAACGGCTGTTCGCGAGGCCGATCAGATTCTCGACTCGCCGCACGCCCGCCACGTCGCCTGCCACGGAGGAAGCGAGCTGAATCTGAAACGGGGTATCCATCACGCCCCGTAAGTACACCACCCCGTCGAAGGTCTGCACATCGAGGGAGTTGGGCGCTTGCAACTCCGAATACTGCGAAAGCCGCGCGTTCACGTCAGCCGTGATTCGGGCATCGCGCGCATCGGGCGCCGGAAGGCCTGCACATGCGAGCAGGGCGGCCGTCAGCAGCAGCGTACAAACGCTGCCGCGAAGACGGCGCCCGACGTGACGATTCAAGGCAGGGGTTGCGGGGGTGCCGGCGGCGTGGTCAAAGGCGGGCCCTTCGGATCGGCCGGGCTCGCACCCGAATTTTTCGGAACCGACCGGGTGTCGTCTACCTGCGGCGCGTCGCCTGGGTGGCCGGGAGCTCCGACCAGGTAACTCGGGCCCGAATCCCGCTCGTTATCGAAGGGCGCATAAACCTGGACGTTGTTGCTGAGGCGCGCGCTCTGCACATCGCCGGAGGTCGAGACGCATCCGCCCATCAGCAGGGGCAGCGCCGCGGCGCTCGCCGCCGTTGCGCAGATCACCAGTTTCCCGATTGACATAAGCACTCTCCTTTTCGCGGCCGGGCACACCTCGGCAACGCACTCATCACACTCCACCGGCGTGTCAACCACAATGCCGCTTCGCGCGTTGTCTCTGTAGGCAGGCTCCTAACGAGGTGCTGTAATGCCGTCATGCATTGTCATAGTTTCTCACAGCGGAGCGCAGCCTCGATGCGCGTTGTACTTTCGTCGGTTGCCACGGCGATGCTGATTCTCGGCGCGGCGCGATTTTCGGCTGCGCAGACGCCGGTGCAAGCCGATCCGTGCGGCGCGTACAAGTGGGATGTGAGCGCGGAGCGGGCGCTGTTCGCGGCCTCGCCCAAGGCGGTTGCGGCCGGCAAGGACCGCGCATCGGCGACGCCCGTGACCGCGAATCAACTGTACACGGTGACGCTTCACCCGTTGAGCGAGGTGTCGTTCCCGGTGACACCCGGCCGGGCGCCCACCTCCGGCAGCTTCGCCGGCCTCATCGCCCTCTCGGTACCTGCGCCCGGCAAATATCGGATTTCCGTCGACGTGCCCTTGTGGATCGACGTCGCCGGCGGTGCGGCTCTCGCGCCGGTGCTCGACTACGAGGGCCTGCACGAATGCAGCGCGCCGCGTAAGGTGGTCGTGTTCGATCTTCAGGGCGGCAAGGAGTGGACGCTCGAAGTGAGCGCGGCCGATCGAGCGGCGGTTCATGTGGCCGTGACCCCGGTCAGGTAATGCCTACCGCAACCGAGTGGAGCGATGCGGCGCGGCGTTTGAACTGCGGGCTTTGATTGAAGTCTATAAAGAGTGACCGGGACCCTTTCGAGTGGGCCCCGATTCAGTTAAGTTTTTGATCCTACGCAATCGGTGAAGTTATGCAAAGTCGTACGCCAGTCAACAAGTTCTCCCTCCTGCTCGGTGGCCTATTGAGTGCCGTCGTGCTCTCGACCAGCGCTTTCGCCCAGCACGGCGGGGGCGGCGGTGGCGGTGGGCACGGGGGTGGCGGTGGCGGCGGGCACGCCGGTGGTGGTGGCGGCGCCCACGCGGTGGCAGGGGGTGGCTACCACGGCGGCGGCGGTGCCTATGGCGGATACCATGGCGGCGGCTATGGGTACGGCGGCTACCATGGCGGCTATGGATACGGCGGCTATCACGGTGGTTACGGTTACGGCGGCTGGCACGGCGGTTACGGCTGGGGCGGCTACGGCTGGCACGGCGGCTGGGGCTGCTGCGGTTGGGGTTGGGGTTGGGGCGGCCTCGGGGTCGGCCTCTATTTCGCCTCCCTGCCGCTGTACTACAACACGTACTACTGGGGCGGAGTCCCGTATTACTACTCGGACAACACCTACTACATATACGACCCCAGCTCGAAGCAATATCAGACGGTCGCGCCTCCGCAGGGTGTTCAGGATCAGGCAGCGGCGGCAGGCGAAGGCGCGCCTTCCGACATCATCGCCTATCCGAAGAACGGACAGAGCGCGGATCAGCAGGCCAAAGACAAGTTCGAATGCCATCAGTGGGCGGCGGGCCAGACGGGCTTCGATCCCACCCAGGGGTCCGCAGCACCGGCGAACAAGCGCAACGACTACATGCGCGCGCAGGCCGCATGCCTCGAAGGTCGCGGTTACTCCGTCAATTAGCTGGCATCGCGACCGCTGCCGTTGAGGCAGCGGTCGCCTCTCCCGAGCCGGCCGCTAGCCGAGCAGAATTTCCAAGATGCGGCGATAGGTGCGCCGCAAGCGCTCGATGTCATCGACGCGCACGCACTCGTTGGCTTTGTGAATGGTCGAGTTGACCACGCCCAGCTCAATGACCTGAGCCCCGGTCGGCGCGATGAAGCGCCCGTCGGAAGTACCCCCGCCCGTCGATAGCTTGGGCGTCACGCCGAGCTCCTCTTGCACCGCTCGCGTGGCGGCCTCGGAGAGGGTTCCGGGCGTGGTGAGAAACGGATACCCCGAGATGAACCAATCGAGCGAATAGCGCACGCCGTGCTCGCGCAAGATGCGCTCCACGGTCGCCTGCAGGGACTCGATGGTCTGCTCGGTCGAGAACCGCAGGTTGAAGCGCGCCTTGAGCTCGCCCGGAATGACGTTCGGCGCCCCCGTGCCGGCGGCGATGTTCGATACCTGGAAACTCGTCGGTTGAAAATGCGCGTTGCCCGAGTCCCAGGTGCGGGAGGCGAGCTCGGCCAAAGCGGGCGCAAGAGCGTGAATAGGATTGTCGGCGAACTGGGGATAGGCGATGTGCCCTTGCACGCCATGCACGGTGAGCCGGCCGCTCAAGCTCCCCCGCCGCCCGATCTTGAGCGTGTCGCCGAGCGCGTGCTCGCTCGAGGGCTCCCCCACCAGACACCAATCGATGCTTTCCTTGCGCTCGCGCAACACCTCGATCACGCGCCGGGTGCCGTCGACCGAAGGCCCCTCCTCATCGCTCGTGATCAAGAAAGCAATGCTGCCGCGTGGAGCGGGACAGCTGCCGAGGAACTCCTCGCAGGCGAGCAGCATGGCGGCGAGGCCGCTCTTCATGTCGGCCGCGCCGCGCCCGTAGAGAAATCCATCGCGGACCGTCGGCGCGAAGGGGTCGCTCTGCCACTCCTCGAGCGGACCGGGAGGCACGACATCGGTGTGCCCGGCGAAACAGAACAGCGGCCCTGAATCGCCGCGCCGCGCCCACAAGTTCTCGACTTCGCCGAAGCGCAAATTCTCGACTTTGAATCCAAGCGCACGCAGCCGCTCTGCCATGAGCGCCTGACAGCCGCCGTCGGCCGGGCTGACCGACGGGCGCGACATCAAGTCACATGTCAGCGCGAGCGAATCAGGCATCAGAAGCGAAGGACCGGCGGACGTCGCCGCAGGTTCGCCCACAGGCCCCACAGCATGAGGCAAAGCGCAGCGATCAACACCCAACCGGGCATCGAAAGACCGAACAAGCGCCAGTTGATCTTGGCGCATTCACCCGAACCGCTCAGCACCTTGACGATGACCTGCGGGAGCGGTGAGACCTTGAGCATCCAGTCGAGCGAGGCGCCGCAGGCGGGCACGCTGTCGGGCGGCAGGCTTTGAATGTAGAGATGCCGCCCGGCGATGCCCACGGTGGCGAGCGCCGCGAGCGCGATCGCGGCGGCGTAGAGCCTGCGGCCCCAGCTCACCGGATCGATCGCGGCGGCGAGCGCGAAGGCGATGCCGATGGTGAACACGCCGATGCGCTGAAAGATGCACAGCGGACACGGCTCCAGGTGCATGACGTACTGCGCGTAGTACGCATACCCCAAGAGTGCGGCACAGGCCAGGAAGCCGAGGCTATTCGCGGCGCGTGCCGTCATCAGCGGCCGTCATGAGCGGCATGCGCCCGCGGTTCGCGGCGTCGATTTGCTTGGCGACATCATCGAGCGAAGTATGGCGGATATCCTTGCCATGCACCATGTAGATCACGTACTCGCAGATGTTCTTGGCATGATCGCCGATCCGCTCGAGCGCGCGCACGATCCACATGATCTCGAGCGCACGACGGATGCTGCGCGGGTCTTCCATCATGAACGTGATGCACTGGCGCTGGATGGACTCGTACTCCTCGTCGACAATCTTGTCGTCCTGCGCCGTCCGCAGCGCCGCCACCGAGTCCATGCGCGCGAAGGCATCGAGCGCATCGTGCACCATCTGCGCGACTTGGCGGCCGAAGTGCTTCACCTCGCGGTACTTGTCGGCCGGACGCTCCATCGTCGCCAAGCGCGAGGCGATGTAGCCGATTTTCTCGCCCTCATCGCCGATGCGCTCCAGGTCGGTGATGGTCTTGATGATGGCGACGATCACTCGCAGATCGCCGGCGGCCGGCGCCCGCAGCGCGAGGATGCGGCTGCACTCCTCGTCGATCGACACCTCCATGCCGTTCACCTTGTAGTCGTCGGTGGCCACCGACTCGCCGAGACGGCTGTCGCCCTCGACCAGCGCCCGGATGGCCTTGTGGAGCTGTTGCTCGACGAAGCCGCCCATCTGCAACACCTGGTTACGCACCTTTTCCAGGTCCTCGTTGAACCTGCGCGAGATGTGGTGACTGAGGTCGGCCTTTTCCATGACAACTACCTTGATGCGAAACAGGCAATCACAAGATGAACACACACGTGCGTGTACATCCGATCGTCCCGCACGTCAACCAATTCGAGGGGTTTTGCGATTTGCGCCTCAGGCGCTCGCGGCCACGTCCAGGCGACAGATGCGAAGCGCGGGAAAGTGGCAGGTGAAGGTGCTGCCCTTGCCTTCGACGCTGCGCACCTCGAGACGGCCGCCATGGCGCTGCAACGCATGCTTGACGATCGCAAGCCCTAGCCCCGAGCCGCCCTCGCCGCGCGAGCGTCCCGCGTCGACTCGGTAGAAGCGCTCGGTCAGGCGCGGGATGTGCTCGGCGGGGATGCCGATGCCGGTGTCGGTCACCGCGAAGTACGCGCCCTGCTCGTCGCTCCACCAGCGCATCCGCACCGTCCCATCGGACAAGGTGTACTTGAGGGCGTTCACCAAGAGGTTGGTGAACGCCGACTCGATCTCGTGCGCGGCGCCGAACAGCCCGTCCTCGCACTCGAGGTCGAGCAGCACGTGCCGCGGGCGATCACTCTTCGCCAGGGCATCCCGGTGCAAGCGCTCGAGCATGCGCGGTACGTCGATCGGCTCGCGCGGCGCTTCCCCGTCCGTCGACTCGAGTCTCGACAATTCCGAGCAGGTCGGTGATGATGGCATTCATGCGCAGCGCTTGAGTGCGCATGTCGCGGATGGGTCCCGCCCAGGCCTGATCGATGGCGGGATCATCGGCGAGCGTGTCCAGATAGCCCGAAATCACGGTGAGCGGCGTGCGCAGCTCGTGCGAGGCGTTGGCCACGAAATCCTTGCGCATGGCCTCCAAGCGCATCTGGCGGGTGACATCTCGCGCCAGGAGCAGAAACTGGCCGGCGCCGTAGGGAACGACCTGCAGCGCCAGATACAGGTCGGTCTCGAGCGGCGGACGGATGACGAGCGGCATCGAGAAGTCATCGCCGTGCAGATAGCGCACGAACTCGGGCGAACGGATCAGGTTATCGACCCGCAGACCGATGTCGACCGGACGCCGCAACCCAAGCAGCCGCGCGGCCTGGCGATTGAACCAGATGATCTCGTTCTGGCTGCTCAGGACGATGACACCGTCCGGCAGCGCCGCCGTCGAGCGCCGCAGCTCGCGGAAGATCTGCACCAGGCGCTGCTTGTGGAATTGCTTGCGCCGATGCAGGCGCACGACTTGCCCGATGATGTCGCCCCAGATCCCGCCGATCGCGGGCGGATCGAGCTGCGAGCGCAGCCGCAGCCAGCGGTCCAGGCGATAGAGATTGTGCAACTGCCAGCAGACGTACAGACAGGCGGCGAGCAACACCCACAGCCACACGGGCGGGATGAGAAGGCCGACGCAGAGCCCCGCCAGCAAGATGCCCGCGAGACGCGCGAGCGCGAACGTCCACATGGCTGCCATGGTCCGGAGAGTTGCCTCCGCTTATGAGTCTCGGGTCGAGAAGCGATAGCCGGCGCCGCGCACCGTCTGAACCAGGCCTTCCAGCGTATACGGCTCGAGCGCCTTGCGCAGCCGGCGAATGTGCACGTCCACGGTACGCTCTTCGACGTAAGTATTGCCCCCCCAGACTCGATCGAGCAACTGACCGCGACTGAAAACCCGTTCCGGGTGGCCCATGAAAAAATGCAGCAACCGGTATTCGGTCGGCCCGAGCGCAATCTCGCGCTCGCCGGCGCTCACCCGATGACTGGAGTCATCGAGTCTTCAGCCCCTGAACCTCGATCACATCGGCGGACCCCGCCGGCGCGGCACGCCGCAGTACCGCCTGGATGCGGGCCAGCAACTCCCGGGGCGAGAAGGGCTTGGTGATGTAGTCATCGGCGCCCCCCTCCAAACCTCCCACCTTGTCCTGCTCCTCGGCTCGAGCCGTGAGCATGATGATCGGAATCTCCTCGGTGTCCTTGGTGCGCTTCAGCGAGCGGGTGAGCTCGAGGCCGCTCATGTCCGGCAGCATCCAATCGACCAGCATGAGATCGGGGCGTGCGTCGGCGATGCGGGCGCGCGCCTCGCGGCAATCCTCCGCCTCTTTCACGTCATAGCCGGCACGGCGCAGCCCGAAGGCGATCAAGTCGCGAATCGGCTTTTCATCCTCGATGATGAGAATACGCTTGGCAGTCATCGGATCGCTTAGTCCCTTGATTCTTCAGCTTCGTATTACAGCGCGCACATATGACAGTTCCATGACTGGTGCTATTTCGCGCCCTTCGCCAGACGACGCTCCGCCTCGGTCAGGGCTACTTTGTCGCGTACATATTCCGGCTTCAAGTCGGCAGGATCCAGCCCCCCGCCCGCCGCCAACCGGCGCGCGCCGAGACTCGCCATCTCTGCCGCATTCGGCAGCGCGGCCGCGGCGCGCGCATCGACATCCACACCGAGCAGGCCCGCGAGCTCAGGATACGCCGTGAAGCCTCGTCCCACGCCCCGGTAACGATCCGCGCTCGGCAAGCGCACGAGCCCGGCGACCGAAACCTCGAGGGACCCGAGCGCTCGCAGTCCCCGCTCCGGCTCCGCAGCGAAGCAGCCCCAATAGATTTCACCCATGCGCGCATCGAGACAGGCGATGACACGATCCGCGCCGCTCTCGATGGCGGCAAATGCCAACGCCTCGAGGCTCGTGACCGGGACCACGGGCACTCCTGCGCCGTAGCTCAAGCCCTGCGCGACGGCCACGCTGATGCGCACCCCGGTGAACGAGCCGGGGCCGACGCCCGCGGCAATCCCGTCGAGCTGCGACAGACTCACGCCCGCCTCGCCGAGCACGGCGTCGATCAGGGACAAGATTTGCTCGGCATGTCCGCGCGCCGTTTCCAGGCCTCGTTCGATCGTGCTCTCGCCGTCGCGGAGCGCGACGCTCAGCGCCTCGGTCGAGGTATCGATGGCCAGCACGCGCATGGCTCGATGCCCCGCTCAGCCGGAGACGGCCGTCGGCGCGCGCTTGCGCCCCAAGCGGTCCGTTAAAAAGGCGGCGCCGGCCGCACCATCCTCGAGCAGCGGGCTCGGCGGCAGGGCCTTCAGAAATACCTGTCCGTAAGCCTTGGTCCTCAGGCGGGGATCGCCGAGCACGATCACGCCGAAATCATCGAAATCGCGGATCAGGCGACCGACACCTTGCTTCAGGGCAAGGACCGCCTGCGGCAGCTGGTATTGCATGAAGGGATTGCCGCCCAGACGCCGGATGCCCTCGAGGCGTGCGCGCAGCAGCGGATCGTCGGGCGAGGCGAACGGCAGCTTGTCGATGGCCACGATGGCAAGCGCCTCGCCCTTCACATCGACCCCCTCCCAGAAGCTGCCGGTCGCGAGCAACACGGCGTTGCCCAGTTCGCGGAACCGCTCGAGCAGCGCTTCGCGCGGCGCTTGACCTTGCACCATGACGGGAAACGGCGGATCGGGAAAGCATGCCTCGAGCGCGGCCACCCCTTCGGCGAGCGCGCGATAACTGGTGAACAGCAGGAAAGCGCGGCCGCCGCTCGCCTCGATGAGCGGCGCGCACGCCTCGATGAACTTGCGCGCGTGCGAGGGGTGCTGCGGGTCGGGCATGCCGCGCGGTAGATAAAGGCGCGCTTGATTCTGGTAGTCGAAGGGACTCTCGATCCTCAGCGTGCGCGCCTCGGGTAATCCGATGCGCGCGGCAAAATGGCCGAAGTCATCGCCGATTGCGAGGGTCGCGGAGGTGAACACCCAGGCGCAGGGTCGCGCCTCGACGAATTGGCGCAAACGTTCCGCGATCTCGAACGGCGTGAATTGCAAGGTGAGCCCGGACGCATTGGCATCGACCCAGCGGATGCCGGACTCGGGCGCCGTGTTCGCGAGCTGCGAGAGCTGTGCCGCGAGCGCGCCCGCCCGCCGTCCGCAGTTGGCGGTGCCGGCACCCGCACCGAGACCCTCGAGCTCATCGCTCAAGGCGTGCAGCGCGGCCTCGATCGCGGGCAGCGACTCGAGGAACGCATCCGACAGCTGCTCCCACTCGTAACGTCCCGCGCCGCCTCCCAAGCTGTCGCGCAGCTGATCCAGCAGCTCCGACAAGCCGGCGAGCAGCTCGGCGAGGGCGGGCGAGCGCAGCGCCCGCCGCCTCCATTTCTACGGCCGTCTCCTTCAGCAGATACTGCGCGGCGCGCGCGGCCCAGCTCTGTCCGAAAAACTGCGCCGCGATGTCCGGAATTTGATGCGCTTCGTCCAGAATCACGGCATCGGCTCCCGGCAACAGATCCGCGAATCCCTCGTCCTTGAGCGCGAGATCGGCGAGCAGCAGATGATGGTTCACGACGACGACGTCGGCGGCCTGCGCGGCGCGGCGCGCCTCGACCACATGGCAGCGGGCGTATTGCGCGCACTCCTGACCGAGGCAATTCTCGCGCGTCGAGGTGATCGTCGGCCACACGGGCGACTGCTCCGGCAGGTCCGTGAGCTCCGCGAGGTCGCCGGTCTGGGTCACGGCCGCCCAGCGCGAAATTCGCCCAAGCATGCGCCCCGTGCCGCGCGTGGGCTCGAACAGGCCGCCCCCGTCCCGCGAGCGCTGCTGCAAGGTGAGGTCGAGCCGGTGCCTGCACAAATAATTGGCGCGGCCTTTTAATAGCGCCATTTTGACGGGAGCGCCGAGCGCCCGCGCGAGCATCGGCACGTCGCGGCGAAACAGCTGGTCCTGCAGGGTGCGCGTCCCCGTCGATATGATCACGCTGCGCCCGGACAAGAGCGCCGGCACGAGATACGCGAATGTCTTGCCGGTCCCCGTGCCCGCCTCGACGATCAGAGGCTCATCGAACGCAAGCGCTCGTCCGACCGCGGCGGCCATAGCGGATTGCTCCGGGCGATAGGCATAGCCGGGAATGGCACGGGCCAAGGGGCCGTGTGGACCGAATACCTGTTTGTAGTCGCTGTCGATGTAACCCTCCAGGCCGCTCGAGCCCAGGGCGCTAGCCTACGACGCCCGGGCGCGCGCGTCGCGTTCGATATGACCCAAGATCGCGGCCACGAACTATTTGACGACCGCGCGAAAGCGCGCGAGCGCCATGGCCTTCGCCTGCAGGGGATGCTTCAAGCGCCAGCGGATGTGCGTGTAGTCGGCGGGCGCCGCGGGGCGCGGATCCGCGCCCACGACCACGATCGTCAGGTTCTCGGGCCGGTCGAAAGTCTGGCCGCCATCGACGGAATAGCTGACCTCGGCGCCGGCACCCACGGCGGAGTTCGCGACGTAGCGCATGTGTTCCGGGATTGCGAAATCGACCGTCGGCGGCGGCAGCGGCAGCGGGCCCGTATTGCGGATCTCGAGCGTGTAGAACACCTCATCGCCGGGCACCACTCGATCGGCCGGAACCAGGGCCTCGCCCTGTCGCACCG
This sequence comes from uncultured Gammaproteobacteria bacterium, assembly GCA_963766915.1. Classification (GTDB taxonomy): domain Bacteria; phylum Pseudomonadota; class Gammaproteobacteria; order Steroidobacterales; family Steroidobacteraceae; genus Bog-1198. Next base: position 216,497 of record CAVYCL010000011.1, on the reverse strand, counting down.
CGGCCGTCGCCTTGACCTCGAGCGCGGACGGGCGCGCGCCGTCCGCTGCACCGATCGGTCCGGCAAGACATGCCAGCGCGATCCACCAGAAGCTGCGAACCCGGCGCCTGTGAGCGTTCCTCGCCTGCATAGTTTTGAGTATACACCTCGCGTTAAATCATGCGGTTAGAGTCGACTTCTACCATATTACAGAAGGTATTGGCGCAGCGGCCCTTACGTCTTGGGCGGCGCCGCCCGAGGGGTTGGCGCCTATCGAGCCATCTGTCATCCTTCCTTTTTGAAGAACGCTTTCGAGGAAGTTTCTATGGCCACCGCCGCCCAGCACGTCGCATCGCTTGGATCGTTGGACCGAGACGTCGCGGCCTGGGTCGAGGAGGTCGCACGGCTCACGCAACCGGACCGCATTCAGTGGTGCGACGGCAGCGCGACGGAGTACCAATCGCTCGAGCGCGAGCTCGTGTCCAAGAAAGAGTTGCTCCCCTTGAATCAGGCGAGCTTTCCCGGCTGCTATCTGCATCGCTCGCATCCCTCGGACGTTGCGCGCGTCGAGCACCTGACTTTCGTGTGCACGCAGAAACGCGCCGATGCCGGCCAGAACAACCATTGGATGGCGCCCGCCGAGGCGCATGCCAAGATGGACGCGCTTTTCGACGGATGCATGAAGGGGCGCACGATGTACGTGGTGCCCTACTGCATGGGACCGATCGACTCGCCCTACTCGCGCTGCGGTGTGGAGATCACGGACAGCGCCTACGTCGTGCTCAACATGGTTCTCATGACTCGTGCCGGCCGCCCCGCGCTCGAGCGAATCGCCCGCGAGGGCAAGTTCGTGAAGGGTCTGCATTCCACCGGCGAACTCGATCCGAATCGGCGTTTCATCATGCATTTTCCCGAGGAGCTGTCGATCAAGAGCTTCGGCTCAGGGTATGGCGGCAACGCCCTGCTCGGCAAGAAGTGCCACGCCCTGCGCATCGCCAGCTGGCAGGCGCGCGATGAGGGCTGGCTCGCCGAGCACATGCTGATCGTCGGCATCGAGAACCCGCAGGGCGAAACGAGTTATCTCGCCTGCGCGTTCCCGTCGGCGTGCGGCAAGACCAATCTCGCCATGCTGATTCCGCCGTCGAGTTACAAAGGCTGGAAAGTGTGGACGTTGGGCGATGACATCGCCTGGCTGCATCCCGGGAAGGACGGGCGCCTGTACGCCATCAATCCCGAGTCCGGCTATTTCGGCGTCGTCCCGGGCACCAACGCGAAGACCAACCGCAACGCCTACGAGACCATCCGTCGCAATACGATTTTCACCAACGTCGCGCTCACGGCGGACAATGAACCGTGGTGGGAAGGGCTCCAGGAAGGCCGCCCCGCCATCGACTGGCAGGGACGGCCGTACGATCCGGCCAACGGCCCGGCCGCCCATCCGAACTCGCGCTTCACGGTGCAAGCGCGTCAGAACCCGGCGTACTCGAAGCTCGCGGACGCACCCGGCGGCGTACCGATCTCGGCCATCGTATTCGGCGGCCGGCGCCGCTCGCTCGCGCCGCTCGTCTATCAGGCGCGCAACTGGCAACACGGCGTGTTGGTGGGCGCCGGGTTGGCTTCCGAGACGACGGCGGCGGCCACCGGTGCCGTGGGCGTCGTGCGACGTGATCCGATGGCCATGAAGCCGTTCGCGGGTTACGACTTCGGCGACTACTGGGCGCACTGGCTCAACGTCGGCGCGAAACTCACCTCGCCGCCGGCGATCTTTCATGTCAACTGGTTCCGCCAGGACGCCGCGGGCAAATTCTTGTGGCCGGGCTACGGCGATAATCTGCGCGTACTGCGCTGGATCATCGATCGCAGCAAGGGGAACGTGCCGGCGCGCGAAACCGCCATCGGCTTCCTGCCGCGCGCCTCAGACCTCGACACGCGCGATTTGGATGTTGCGCCCGCCGCGCTCGAGGAATTACTCGCCGTGTCGCCGGCGGACTGGCACCGCGAATTTGAGCAAATCGGAGCCTACTTATCGGAAGTGGGCGAGCGGGTGCCGCCGGCGTTGCGGGCGGAGCTCGGCGACGCGCTCAAGCGCACGGTCGCCTGATTCACTCTTCGCAGATGTAGCGGATCACCTGCGAGGAGTTGCTGTCCGGGGCCTTGCCGAGACCGATCAGCCCCTCGCCCCGAATCTGCATCGAGTCGCGACGCACGAAGGCTTCCTCGCCGTCCTTGCCGATGACGAACGTGCCGTTGGTGCTCTGATCGATCAGCATGAACTTGTTGCGGTTGAGCTCGACCCGCGCGTGCAGCCGGGAAATCAAATTTCCCTTTACCACGAGATCGTTCTCCTCGGCACGGCCCATGGAAATGTTGGTGCGGCCGTCCTCGACCAAGATCTCCTGACCCTGATAGCGCAGGCGCATGCGGTTACCCTTGCCGGAGCGCTCGCGTGAGTTCATGGCGATCGCCGGCACCATGCTGGTGATGTCCTCGGGCTGCCACAGGACTTCGTACAACGCGACCTCGCTCGAGCGTCCCTTGAGGGTCGCGATGTCGATCTGGCGCACGGAGGCGCGCCACTCGCTCGACAGGTGGTCCACCATGGTCTGCGTGGTGATGATCTGCCCCGCCTTGGCCTGGCTGGTCATGCGGTTGGCGGTATGCACGGCGGAGCCGAAGATATCGCGGTTCTCGCGTACCACCGGGCCGAAGTTGCAGCCGATGCGGATGGCCACCGCCTGCTCCTCGACTTTGAGCCCGGGGTGCAGGGTGATTTGTTTTTGCATCTGGGCGGCGGCGTTCAGGGCATCGTCCGCGGTGGTGAAGGTCGCCATGACTTCATCGCCCATGGTCTTGATGACCGTGCCGCCGTTCTGCTCGGTCGCCCCGCGCATCACCTCGATGCAGATCCCCACCATGTCGCGCGCGCGCAAATCCCCAAGCAGCTCATACAGCTTGGTACTGCCGACGACGTCGGCGAACACGATGGCGAGTTCGACTTCCTTTCCCATGTCTCCCGGCGAATTATACTTAACCGGGCTGCCGCTGCTCGGGCGCTTTAGGCAGCCACCCCTTTCTCAAGCGATGATAGCGCCGAAAACAACGTTTCCGGGGGCGCGTCGGGCCGCGAAGCGACGTCGGACAAAAATCGACGCCAAGCGCGCGCGCCGGCGCATCCGACCATCAAGCCGTGCAAGTGCCGCGTGATCGAATGCAGGCGCACACCTCGCTGCAGCTGGGCGCGCGCGTAGGGCACGAGGCGCTCCACCACCTGCCACGGCGCCGGCACACACCAGGCAGGATCGATGAGCGCCCGCTCGAGCTCGGCCATGAGCGCCGGCCGGTGGTAGGCCCCTCGCCCCAGCATGACCCCGTCCAGGCCGGCCGCGAGATGCGCGCTTGCCGCGCTGACCTCCGCCACGCCGCCATTGATCACGATCGGCAGATCGGGATGATCGCGCTTCAAGCGATACACGTAGTCGTACTTCAGCGGCGGAATCTCCCGGTTCTCCTTCGGCGAGAGGCCCGCGAGGATCGCGGCGCGCGCATGCACGATAAGCGCCGCCACTCCCGCACGCGCCACGACGGCCGCGAAGTCCGAGAAAAATTCATAGTCATCGCGCGCATCGACACCGATGCGGCACTTCACCGTCACGGGGAGCTGCGTGCTCTCGCGCATCCGCTCGACGCACTCGGCCACCAGCGCGGGGCGCAGCATGAGACAGGCGCCGAAGGAGCCGCTCTTCACCCGGTCACTCGGACATCCGACGTTCAGGTTGATCTCATCGAACCCTGCCGCCTCGCCAATGCGCGCCGCCGCGGCGAGCTCGAGCGGATCGGCGCCGCCCAGTTGCAGTGCCACGGGATGCTCGGCCGTATCGTGTGCCAGCAAGCGAGCGGCATTGCCGCGCACGATCGCGGCGGACACGATCATCTCGGTATAGAGAAGCGCATGGGGAGAATACAGGCGATGCAGATACCGGCAGTGACGGTCGGTCCAATCCATCATCGGCGCGACGCAGAGCCTTCTATCCAGCAAATTCATATACTTATGCTACCACAACCACCCCCGCAAGCGCCCGTCGCAACGCTTGAGGCGCCGCGCTCTATTATCGAACTTGATCCTCGCGACGTGCACGAAGTTGGCACAGCACCGCGTCGCTCTGCGCGAAAATCTTGCGTCGTTCGACGCGCGAACACGCGGCATAAAAATATTAGTTCTCGAATTTTCTGTGCTATAAATCAAAAAAAATCAGGGAGCAAGGACGGCATGAACAAGGCTTTCGCCCGGATGATCCGCGTTTTCACGGCGCTGGTATTTGCCGGCAATCTGGTCGCCTGCAGCTCGCTCGCGGAAATGTCCAAGCAACAGGACCAGTACAACCAGAACAAGTGTCAGCAGTTCGGGCTGACGCCTGGCTCGAGTGCCTACGTGCAGTGCATCAGCCAAGGCGCCAATGCGTACGCCGAAGCTCAAAAGAATCAGCCCGCCGCACCCACGGGGGTCGGGGCGATACTGATCGCGCCGGCGCCAGCCGCATCGCGAAACAACGCGTGTCAGGCGCCTCCGTCTTCGCCGAACGGCACGTGCTCTGGATGCTCCGTGAGTTGTGGCCAAAAACAAGCTGCCTGCACTCCGGGTGAAGAATGGCCCGGTGGCTCCACGACATGTCTCAAATCAGCCGTTTGCGAGTGCCGGTAGGCGACCCCGCGATTTAGACCCATGTTTCGGCTGATCTTGATGCTGATGGGGATCGATTTCGTCCGCCGGCGCTGGCGCTGGCTTGCCCTGTTGGGCGCCCTGTGGGGCGCTATCGGCGTTTTGATCATCATCGATGCGCTGGATGGGGTCACGTATTTTCCCCTTCACGTGTTCGCAGCGGTTTTGCTGATCGAGGGGTTGGTGTCGATCGCAGTCACGATCGGCGGCCTCGACTCGCAACGTCGAAACAGAATCCGACTGATCAAAGGGGCTCTGTTCATCCTCGTCGCGTTGCTGTTGTTCGATCCGTACCCGGACGGCACTTTCATCATCTCCATGTTGATGGGAATCATTTTTACCATCGGTGGGCTGTTGCGGCTCTCCGGCGCCTATGTCGTGCGTTTTTCCCGATGGCGAGGCGGTCAGATCGCCGGCATATTGGAATTGATTTTCGCGGCGCTGGTTTTCTCGCCGTGGCCCCTGACGTGGGCGGCGACGGTGCCCGCGGCAGTCGGATTGGGGCTCGCGCTCAGCGGTTATGGGCTGCTGCATGTCGGCTTGCGGTTGCGGCGCCTGCCGCCGTACGCGAGCGTCTCGCTGCTCACGGGCCGGCACGGCAATGAGACCTTTTCGCCGTTGGTCATGGCGCGCGCTCAAACGACCGCCGAGGCGCCGACCGACCTCACGGTGCATGTCTGGACGCCGGTAGGCTCGGCGGAAGGGGCGATGCGGCGCCCGATCATCGACCGATACGTGGCAGCAGTCGATGCCCACGGGGTGATTTCCACCGGCCATGCGGCGCTCGAGGTCGAGCCGGACATCTACATCAGTCACTATCCCGGCACCGAGATCGAACGCTCGCCGGATCAGTTCATGCACACGCTGAAGGCGACGGGCGAGAACGACATCCCCGGTAAATTTCAACCGAGCTACCGCGAAGAGGCGGCGGGCTGGTGCGAGTCCACCGAGAAGGTGGTTTTTCGTGAATACGACTTGAATCGCTTGCGGGCATTCTGGGATGCCTACCGGCAAGACACGACCTATAACCTGACGAACCGCAATTGCTCGAGCACCGTGACTCACGCGCTCGAGACGGCGCTCGAGGGCGTCGTCGGGCGGCGTCCTCGTCCGTGGTGGACCTTCTTTCGAATGCTCCACAGTCCGGAGCTCTGGATTGCCGCGGAGCTCTATGAGCGCGCCGACACCATGGCATGGACCCCAGGCTTGACGCTCGACTACGCGCGAGCGCTCAAAAGCGTCGTGCATCCGCCGGATGTGGGTTGGCTGCTGCTGGTGCAGGCGGGATGGAACGCCTACAAGAGCCGCGCCAAGGCCTCGCTCAAGCAGGCCGCCATCTAGTTGATGGAATTGATGCGGAGTCAATCGTCGAGATTTTGGGCAACGTGTGTCACTTTGTTTGGGCTGGCCCTATCTTCTTCGGTTCGGGCCGCGGACCCGCCCCTGCAAAGCAACACCAATCTCTCGGTGGGTCCCGGCGAATACGTCACACCGACCTACCCGGGCTCGAGCAGTTCGCGCGGCTTTTTACTGCCGTACATCGATGCCGAGTATGCCGGCCGGCTTTATACGAATGCATCGGACCTCTTCGGCGTGTACGCCTACAAGACCGTCGGCGATGCGGTCGGGGCCGCCCTGCAGTACGATTTCACGGAACGCTTGAATTCAGACAGTCCGAGCTTTCGTTATCTGCACGACATCAAAGCCACTCCCCGCTTCAAACTGTTCGCCGACAAAACGATCGGCATCGTGACCGCGGATTTCAATGTCGCAACGGACATCGGCGGCCACAGCCAAGGCACACTGGCACAGGCAAATCTTTGGGTGACGATACCGTTCGTCCCCAAATGGGTGTTCAGCGTCGGACCCGGGTTGACCTGGGCCGACAATGAGTACATGTCGACCTTTTTCGGCATCACCCCGGAGCAGGCCGCCGTCTCACCGTTTCACACTTATGTTGCCCGGGCCGGCATCGATGACTTTCATCTCAACGCCGTCGTCACCTACGCGATCTCTTCGCGCTGGAGCATCGGCGCATCGGGGTACATCGCGCGCCTGCACGGTGATGCCGATCACAGTCCGGTGACGGAAAGCCACGAACAAATAACCGCGCTCGCTTGGCTCGTTTATAAAATCAAGTGAATCCGAGCTGACATATCGTCGCCGCCGCGTGCCCGCCGCAGCGGCTTACTGCCGCGCGAGGTGTTTGCGCTACACTGTCGCTCTTTCCTCAAGGCATCCGACATGAAGCGAGAGACCATCGCGATACACGGGGGATTCGACTGCGACCCCGCCACCAAAGCGGTCGCCGTACCGATCTATCAAACCGCCGCCTACTCCTTCGACAGCGCCGCGCATGGCGCCGCGCTGTTCAATCTGGAGGTCGAGGGCTTCAGGTACACGCGCATCGCCAACCCGACCACATCGGTCCTCGAGCAGCGCGTGGCCGAGCTCGAGGGCGGCGTGGGCGCGCTCGAGTGTCGCCTCGGGACAGACGGCGCTTTATTACGCGGCACTCAATGTGACGCAGATGGGCCGCAACATCGTCTCCGTGCCGCAGCTCTACGGCACCACCTACACGCTGTTCGCGCATATCCTGCCGAGCCTCGGGGTGACGGTGCGATTCGCGAAGTCGGATCGCGCCGCGGACATCGAGGCGCTGATCGATGAGAACACGCGCGCGGTGTTCTGCGAGACCGTGGGCAATCCGGCCGGCAACGTCTGCGATCTCGGCGCGCTCGCGGACGTCGCGCATCGCAACGCCATGCCCCTCATCGTCGACAATACCGTGGCCACTCCCATCCTGGTGCGCCCGGTCGAGCACGGCGCCGACGTCGTGATCCATTCGCTCACCAAGTTCATGGGCGGACACGGCACCACGCTCGGCGGCATCGTGGTCGACTGCGGCACCTTTCCCTGGGCAAAGCACGCGGCACGCTATCCGATGTTCACCCAGCCGGACGAGTCGTATCACGGGCTGGTGTACACCGAGCACTATGGCAAAGCAGCCTTCGTCGGCCGCTGCCGCAGCGTCCACCAGCGCACCATGGGCGCCGTGCTCGCCCCGATGAACGCCTTCCTGCTGCTGCAGGGAATCGAGACAGTGGCGCTGCGTGTCGAGCGCCATGTGGAGAACGCCCGCAAAGTCGCCGAGTTCCTGCGCGAAGACGCGCGCGTTGCGACCGTGAACTACGCAGGTTTTGCCGACAGTCCGTATCACGCGCTCGTCAACAAATATCTGGGCGGCCGGGCGTGCTCGCTGCTCACCTTCGACGTGCGCGGCGGACTGCCGGCCGGCGTGCGTTTCTATGACGCCTTGAAGCTCTTCAAGAGGCTCGTCAATTTGGGCGACGCGAAATCGCTCGCCTGCCATCCCGCATCCACCACCCATCGCCAGATGAGCCCGCAGGAGCAACTCGCGGCGGGCGTCGGCCCGGGGAGCATCCGCTTGAGCGTCGGGATCGAGCACATCGACGACATCCTCGCCGATTTGGATCAAGCGCTCGCGGCGGCGGCCGCCGGCGCGCCCGCGGGCTAGCGCCGGGGAACCTTTAGTGCCCGAGCCTTCCTTACCGGCTGCCGTCGCCGCGCTTTTCCCGGACGCTGCCGAGCGCGCGCGGCTCGACGATTGGCTCACCCAAGCGCTGATCGAGGCACTCGGCCGCGTGCGCCTGGGGCCCGTGACTCCGACCCTGGACATGGCACGCTTTGCCGAAGAGCTCGCCGCGATGAACTTCGACCATCCGCAGCCGCTCGAGCAGCTTCTCGAATGGACCCTCGAGCGCATGGAGCACGGGATCGTGCAGATGACGAATCCGCGTTACTTCGGCTTGTTCAATCCGGGCGCGAATTTTCCCTCGCAATGCGCCGACCGCATCGCGAGCGTCTTCAATCCGCAGCTCGCGAGCTCCGCCTCATCACCCGTTCCGGTCGCGCTCGAGAGCCATGTCATCCGCGCCGTCGCGGCCCGCGCGGGATTCGGCGTCGGGGCCACGGGTCATTTCGCCACGGGTGGTTCGGAGGCCAATTACACCGCCCTGGTGTGCGCGCTGACCGCTGCCCACCCGCGCTTCGCAGCTGAGGGCGCCCGCGCCTTCCCCGGTGCGCCGGTGTTCTACACCTCGCGTGAATGCCATATCGCCTGGCTCAAGGTCGCGCATCAGGCGGGCGTCGGACGCAGCTCGTTGCGACTCATCGCGACCGACGGCACGGGCCGGATGGACCCGCGCGCGCTTGACCTCGCGATCCGTGCCGATCGCGCCGCAGGCGCCGTTCCGGTCATGCTGGTGGCCACCGCCGGCACAACCGGCGGCGGCATGATCGATCCGCTGCACGCCTGTGCGGATATCGCGCGGCGCGAAGGCCTTTGGTATCACGTCGATGCCGCCTGGGGCGGAGCGGCCATCGCCTCGCTGCGCATGCGTGGCTTGCTCGAGGGTATGGAACGCGCCGACTCGGTCACGATCGATGCGCACAAATGGCTTGCGACGACCATGGGCTGCGCGATTTACATCACGACGCGCGGCGCAATCCTGTCGGAGGCCTTTCACGCCTCCACGAGCTTCATGCCCTCGAGCGTCGCGGGCGTCGACCCCTACCTCAATAGCGTGCAGTGGTCACGCCGATTCCTCGGCCTGCGGCTGTTTCTTTCGTTGGCCGCGGCCGGCTGGACGGGACTCGGTGCGCACGTGGAGCGCAGCGTCGCGGTGATCGAGAAGGTGCGAGAGCGGCTGGTCGCGCTCGGCTGGACGGTCGCCAACGACTCGCCGCTCGCAGTGCTCGATGTCTTGCCGCCCGGCGCTCGCGACGTCCGCGCCGCTGGTGCGGCGCGTGGTCGAGTCGGGACGCGCGTGGGTCGCGCCGGCGATGTTCGAGGGTCGCGACGTGGTGCGGATTTGCGCGACTCACGGTGAGACTTCGCCGACTGACGTCGAAGAACTGGTGCAGACGCTCACGGCCGCCGCAGGCTGAGTATCCTCTCCACCAGCGATTGAATGGCGCCGAGCGAGCGGAAGTTCTCCGGCGTGATATCGGACTGCGGGATGGCGATATCGAACTCCAACTCGACGGCGAGCATCAAGTTGACCATTTTCAACGAGGTCACCCCCAGATCGCTCAGCTGGGTTTCGACCGGAAACGGGCTCGGAAACGCCGCGGCGGAACCGCTAACTTGCTTGACCAGCAAGATCAAACGGTTGGACACCTCCTCCGCACGTACTTCCACCCGATTAAGCCTCCAAAGTCGAATTTTCGATGATACCGTGTAGCAGCAACGCCGTCGAAGCTTGACATATGCTCTACAGAGCGCGTACTGCGTCACCAAGCGAGGAATTTCCCATTAACTTATCTGGTCGACATCGGCACCTCTGACTCATAATGCCCGCGCCCCTTCCGCAACGAATCGAGAGGCCATGGAAGCGCAACGAACCGCAAATTCCGGCGTACAGATTTTGAACTCGTGCGGCACGACCTACAGCGCGCGCGCACGCCTCGCGGCGGAGGCCGCGTTGCTGCATGCGCCCTCGGTCGATGCGGGTGCCCGCTTCCCGAGCGAGGCGTTCGCCGAACTGAAAAAGCAGCGTCTGCTCGGCGTGATGGTGCCGCAGGCGCTGGGCGGCGAAGGTGCAACCGTCGCCGAGCTCGCCGACGTGTGCTTCATTCTCGGCCAGGGGTGCGCCTCGAGCGCGCTGATTTTCGCAATGCACCAAATTAAAATGGCGTGCGTCATCCGGCATGCGAAGGGCAACGCGGCGCTCGAGGGGATCCTCCGCCAGGTTGTCGCCGAACAGTTGTTGCTCGCCTCCTCGACGACCGAAGGACAGGCCGGCGGCAACGTGCGCTCGAGCGAGGCCCCGGTCGAGCGCGTCGGCGAGGAAGTGACGCTCGAGCGCAAGGCCACGGTCATCTCCTACGCGATGGAGGCGGACGGCATCGTCACCACCGCGCGTCGGGCGCCGGATGCGAGCGCCTCCGACCAAGTGCTGCTGGTGCTTCTCAAGAAGGACTACACGCTCGAGCGGCTGCAGGCGTGGGACACTCTCGGCATGCGCGGAACCCACAGCGAGGGGTTCACGTTGCGCGCCCGCGCGCCCGCGCAGCAGATCCTTCCCGACCCTTATGAGAAGATCCACCCGCAGACCATGGTGCCGCACGCGCATTTGCTGTGGGGTTCGGTGTGGGCGGGAATCGCCGCGGCCGCCACCTCCAAGGCGCAGGCCTTCGTGCGCAATGCGTTGCGCGCCTCCGGCGGACAGATGCCGCCGGGTGCGGCGCATTTCACCCAGGCCGCGTCGTCCTTGCGGACGCTGCGCGGCGTGCTGAACTCGGCGCTGCGCAGCTATCAGTCGGTGATGACCGACGAGAAGGCGGTTGCGTCTCTCGAATTTCAAACGATGATCACGCTCACCAAGGTGCAGGCCTCCGAACTCGCGGCCGCCACGGTGCTCGCGGCGCTGCGCGCCTGCGGTTTGTCCGGCTACCGCAACGACAGCGAGTTCAGCATCGGCCGGCATCTTCGCGACATTCTCTCGGCCCCGCTCATGATCAACAACGATCGCATCCTCGCCAATCTCGCGATGACTTCCGTGATGACCTCGCTCCCGACTTCGATCAGTGGTTGAAAAAGGCGGCCTTCCCATGAATGCACCCCAAGCCGCCGTCGCGGCCAGCGATCCGTTGGCTCACATCGCCCCTGCCCTCTTCATGCCGATGGGCGTCGATGGCGTCTATGCGCGCAGCGCGCTTTATGTACGGATCTGCGAGGGCCTCGAGACCTATATCACGAGCCTGCGCGAGCCGGGCGTCGAGATCATGCGCTTCCCGCCGGTGATGAGCCGCAAGCAGCTCGAGAAATCCGGATACCTCAAGAGCTTTCCCAACTTGCTCGGCTGCGTCTGCGCCTTGCACGGCAGCGAGCCCGTGATCCGCGCGGCCGCCGATCGTTTGGATCAAGGTGAAGACTGGACCCAAGCGCTGTCCGCGTCGGATCTGGTGCTCTCACCCGCAGCGTGCTACCCCGTTTACCCGATCGCCGCAGCGCGCGGTGCACTGCCGCCCGGGGGCTGGCAATTCGACATCGAGGCGGACGTGTTCCGGCACGAGCCCTCACAAAGCCTCGACCGATTGCAGTCCTTTCGCATGCGCGAATTCGTGAGGATCGGCTCGCCGCAGGAGATCGTCGCGTACCGCGAGCGTTGGCTGTCCCGCGCGCCGCAAATCGCCGCCGACCTGTCCTTGCCTCACACCCTCGATGTGGCCAACGATCCGTTCTTCGGCCGTGTGGGGCAAATCATGGCCGTCAGCCAGCGCCAGCAAGCGTTGAAGTTCGAGCTATTGATTCCGTACCACGCCACCGCCGTGCCGACCGCCTGCATGAGCTTCAATTATCACCGCGAGCATTTCGGCGCGGTGTGGAACATGAACGACGAGCACGGCGAGCCCGCGCACACGAGCTGTGTGGCGTTCGGCATCGACCGGTTGGTGGTCGCGTTGTTCGCCAATCATGGCGTCGATCCGGCGCGCTGGCCCGCGGTCACCCGGCGGGCTCTCGGCGTCTGAGCTCGAGCCGGAGCGATTTTGCCGCTCGATCCGCGCGTCAAGCGATTCCTGGAAGTACTGGCGGCGGGCAACTCCGCCCGACCGCTCGAGCCGAGCGTTGCCGAGCGACGCGAACAAATTGCCGAGCTCATGAAGCTCGGCGGCCCCGCGCCGCCGATCGGTCGCGCTGAGGCGCTCTCGCTCCCGGGCCCCGCGGGGCCCTTGGATGCGCCGGCTGTATTCACCCATCGAGGCTCGATCCGGTTTGCTGCCGGGAATCCTCTATCTGCATGGCGGCGGCCTCGTCGGCGGAAGCCTCGACACGCACGCGACCATCGCGCAGTCGCTCGCGCACTTCGCGGCGTGCCGCGTGCTCGCCCTCGACTATCGCCTGGCGCCGGAGCACCCATTCCCCGCCGCGCTGGACGATGCGCGTGCCGCCGTCAACATTCTGCGCGCGCGCGCCGAGGACTATGGGATCGACGGGGCGCGGCTCGCCATCTGCGGCGACTCCGCCGGCGGCACGCTTGCCGCCGCGGCTTGCCAGGTCGCGGCGCAGGCCCAGGAGCCGCCGCTCGCCCTGCAGGTGCTGATCTGCCCCATTCTCGATTACAGCCGCCGCACGGGCTCCCGTGCCGAATTCGCCAGCGGATATCTCTTGGATCAGGCGACCCTCGATCACGACCTGCGCCATTGCGTGGCCGGCGGCGCCGACCCTTCGGACCCGCGCTTGTCGCCGCTCCTCGCAAAGGACCTATCCGGGGTGCCGCGGACCATCGTTCACACCGCGGAATTCGATCCGCTGCGCGACGAGGGCCGAGATTATTTCGAGCGTCTTACCCACACCGGATTGGGCCTGTCCTATACTTGCCATGTGGGAATGATTCACCTCTTCTATGGATTGGGTGCCGTAATACCGTATGCCCGCGGCGCTCTCGAATCCATCGGGCGCGAGATCCGGGCGGCATTGGCTTGAACCCGAGGAGTTGCGAGTGACGGAGCGGGCCGCGGCAGAGCGCATCGTGCGGGAACTGCACAAAGCCCGCGTCAACGGCGATCTGGTGGGCCTTTGCAGTCTGTTCGCGGACGACGGCCGCTTCGAGATCGCCGGGGCCAGTGCGGATAAGCCGATCGCCATCCGGGCGCACGGCCTGGCGGAGTTCAAGCCCTGGCTCGCGATGATGACCAAGGTGTTTCGCTTGAGCGATTACCATTTGATCTCGCTGGTGATCGAGGGGCCGCGGATTGCCGCGCACTGGCGGGTAAACATTTTCTCCAAGGTCACGGGTGTGACCGTTCCGACCGAGCTCGTCGATCTCATCGAGCTCTCGGACAATCGCATTCGCAGCTACAACGAGTTCTTCGTTCCCCGTTAAAAGCCGAGCGAGAGCTGCGGCGAAGCCGCCGCGGGCGGCCGGAACAACGAGGTATCGAGCTCGTAGCGCTCATCCGCATGGCTCAGCCCGAGTTTGCGTTTCGCCAAGTCGAAGCGCGCGCGCAAAAGCTCCGCATAGGCGCCGGTGCCCTTCATCCGCACTCCGAACTGTGAATCGTAGTCCTTGCCGCCGCGCGCCTGGTTGATGAGCGACATTACGTGCGCCGCCCGATCCGGGTAGTGGTCGGAGAGCCACTCGCGAAACAGGATCTTGAGCTCGTGCGGCAAGCGCAAGAGCACATAACCCGCTGAGCTCGCGCCCGCCTCTTTCGCCCGCTCGAGAATGGCCTCGAGCTCGTGATCCGTGATGGCCGGAATCACGGGGGCGACGAGCACGCCGGCAGGGATTCCCGCCTCCGAGAGCTCGCGGATCACCCGCAGACGGGCGAGCGGAGAGGCGGTGCGCGGCTCGAGCGTGCGCTTGATGTCGTCAGAGAGCGAGGTGATGCTCAGCATCACGGAGACCAGGCGATCTTGCGCAAGATCCGCGAGCAAATCGAGATCGCGCAAGATGAGCGCGCTCTTGGTGACGATGGTAACCGGGTGGCGGCAGCGGGCGAGGACCGCGAGGATGCCGCGCGTCACTTCGAGCTTTTTCTCGAGCGGCTGATAGCCGTCGGTGTTGATGCCGAGCGCAATCGGCTTGCAAACATAGGAGCGTTTGGCGAGCTCGGACTCGAGCATTTTCACGGCGTCGGCTTTGTAGAAGAGCTTGGTCTCGAAATCGAGGCCCGGGGACAGGCCAAGATACGCATGGCTCGGTCGCGCGAAGCAATACACGCATCCGTGGCTGCAGCCGCGATAGGGATTGATCGACTGCTCGAATCCGACATCGGGCGAATTGTTCGTCGTGATCACCCCGCGGGCGCTGTCGGGCAGCACCGTCTCGGCGACGCTGTCGGGCGTTGCGTCGCGATACCACCCATCATCGACTTGCTCGACGGACACCGAATCGAAGCGGCCGGTCGGATTCGAGGCCGCACCCCTGCCCTTGAACGTTTGATGACCCAAGAATTTCGACGACATGGGCAAAACTCTACGCGCCCGGGGCGGCGCGGTAAATCCAGTGATCGGGAGCGAGGACTACTGTATGGCGCGGCCAATGAGCGGTGAGCGGGTCTGGGTGAGCGTGCAGGCGCGGCGCAGATCGCCGATCAGCGCGTTGCGCAGCTCGCGCGCGTGCTCGCCTTCGGCGCGCAAGATTGCGGAGGGATGGTAGCTCGCGATGAGTCGCGCGCCGCTCGCGTGCACGAGCTCTGCGCCGCGCGCCACGGCAATCGTCAAGGTGGTGCCGGTCAGCGCGCGCAGCGCGGTGCTGCCGAGGGCCACGATAATCCCGGGAGCAATCTCGGTGATCTCCTGGTCGAGCCAGACGTTGCAGGCGTTGATCTCGCGCAATCCCGGTTTCTTGTGCAAACGCCGTTTGCCGCGCGGCTCCCACTTGAAGTGCTTCACGGCATTGGTGATGTAGACGGAATTGCGACTGAAGCCCGCCTCGGTCATTGCCTCATCGAGCAAGCGCCCAGCCGGCCCGATGAACGGATGGCCGCGCAGATCCTCCTCATCGCCCGGCTGCTCGCCGACCAACATCAGTCCGGCGGGGCGCGAGCCTTCTCCGGCCACCGCTTGCGTAGCTCGCTTCCACAAATCGCACCGATGACAATTGGCCGGCGATTCTCCCGGCGCGGGCGCGGGCACTTTGGGCAAAGCCACGGCTAATGCCTCCCCCGGCAGGCCGCGAAGCGCTTCTTCATAGGTGCAAATGTTAAGTCTGCTCGCAGCACCGCGGAGCCCGCGCAGGGGTGATCGCGCTGTCCGCGAAGCGGTCCCACGACTGTAGGAAGGCAGCGGCAGATGGTAGGACGCACGAGGACGTTGGGATGCGGGCTCCGCTCCTGCCCGGTTTCACGACGTCCCTCCAAAATGCTCGCTCTGTAGTACAGGAGTGGACAATGAAAACACTATTAAGCGCCATGGCGGCGGCATGCTTGCTGGCGGGTTGCATCAGCAGCTCGAGCCCACCTCCCCCGCAAAAGACCACGGTGGTCGTACCGCAGGGATCGACGACGACAGTGGTCTGTCAGAACGGCAACCCGCCTCCCTGCGATTGAGGTTGATCGGGTCGGGGGCAAGGACGCCCTCCGCCACTGCCGCGCGTGCGCACGCCCGTTCTTGGGCTCTGCGCGCCCGATTCCAGGTTTGGCCGGCAAATACGACGAAATGCGTGTGCACTGCCAAGCCGGCGGCTTGAAGCGCTTCCGCGGCCCAGGTATTACACGTGTGTAGCGCGGAGTACCGTGCAGTCGCACTGTAATAAGCGCTTTGGTCATAGGGACCCTCCGCTATCGCGGGAAATTCAGCGTTTCCGTCGTGCACCGCGAGGGGATCGGTCGAGAGCGCACGCCGCACGAAGCGCTGCGCAGCCGCCGCCTGCGGCGCAGGCAAGACGAACTCGAGCACGTGCGGGCCGCCAAAGGCTTGCGCCGGCGAATTCTCGATCGCGGTGACCAGGATCAGCCCGGGGCCGGGAAACAGAGCACCCGCCAGTGTCGAGGTGCCCTTGCCCTTCGACAGCAAATAGTGCCGATCGCCAAACCCGAAGAACAAGAACTTGGCATCTGGAAAGCGTCGTGCGATGACGCTGAGCTCAGGGTCGAGATCCTGCGCGGCGAATCCCACATCGATATGCCAGCTGCGCCGCACGAGATACATGACGACCTGCTCCGGCGCCGTCGACGACTCCGCGAGCGCCGCGGCGGCCGCGCGCTGCGGCAACGCGCCTGTGATTAGGCACATCATCAGCAAGCAGGCGCGCACCGGCGATCCGCGCGCGGTCGGCGGCGGCAGAACGCTGCTCAAACGAGCGGGCCGTCGGACGAGGGGGTGGCGATGGGAAGCGTCGCGCAGACCTGGAACCCTGCGCCGGGAGCGCTCGACAGCAGCAGCGAGCCGCCGAAAGCCGCCACGCGCTCGCGCATTCCAACGAGGCCGAGGCCCCGCCCGGGGATGCCGAGTTCGGCGCCGCGTCCATCATCGCCGATCGTCGCCTCGATACACTCCATCGTCCCCGCGGCACGCGTCGCAGCGATGCGAATGTCGACGCGGCGTGCTTGCGCGTGCCGAGCGATGTTGGTCAGCGACTCCTGCACCAGACGGAAAAGAGCAAGCGCGCGCGCCGCATCCAATCTCGACAGGTCGCATTCGACGAGCAGTTGGATGCGAGTCGACGGCAGGCGGTGGCGCCAATCGCCCACGCAATGCTCGAGTGCCGCGGCGACACCAAGCTCGTCGAAGGCCACGGGCCGCAGCTGACGGATCAACCCGGCCACCACGGCATATACGCGGTCGATATTCTCGATCATGGCACCGAGGGCCTGGCGCGCGGCGTGCTCGGCCGGCGGAATGACCTCGCGAACCGACACCGCATCGAGCTTGATCGCGTTCAAGGTCTGGCCGAGCTCATCGTGTAGATCGCGAGCCAGCGCCTTGCGCTCATGCTCCTGCCTATCGGCATATTGCTGCGCGAGGCGCTGGTTCTCGGCGAGCGCCTCCGCGAGCTTCGCTTCGGTCGCGCGCCGCAGCGTAAGCTCCCCCTTCGCCTCGAAATAGCGCCGCGTCGAGAACCAGATCAAGCAGATTGCGATCACCAGCAATATTCCCGGCAGCTCATCGACCTGCAGATTCTCGTGCCGGCGCATCCAGCCGACGGTCGCCTCGCTCAGATTCAAGCGCACGCAGGTGATCGCTGCGGCGAGCGAAACGACGATGATCGCAAGCGCATCGCGCCGCGCATTACGTTTGCCTGGAATTGACTTCGGCGCCTCGCGCTGCATGGGCCTATGATGCCGCAAGCACGCACTTCGTGTCACAATGCGCCCCCGAGGGAGGTCGACGTGAAACCCAGCGGACATTGCGCTCGCAACCCGACCCGAATGGTGGTGCGAGGCCTGATTGCCTCAACGCTCATCGCGTGGGCTTTAAGTGCCGGTGCGGCGACCCCGCCCGCGGCAAGCCCGGTGTCGAGCTCGCAGGCCGAATTCGGCGGACAATGCCCCGAGGCGCTCGCCGAAGGTCAGCACGTCATGACCGATTGTTCGGTGACCTGGACCGACAAGGACGGCAAACTCTTTTGCTTCAGCACGCAGGCCGCGAAGACTTCCTTCCTCTCGAACCCCGGCGAGAAGCTCGCGCGGGCCCGCGAATTCATGGCGGCGAGCACCGTGGAATCGACCGAGACCGCCATGCAGTCGTTCACCTCGAGCGATGCGGAAGCGACGGTGCGCAGTGCCATCGACGCGAAGCTCAAAGCGAACGCGGGCCTCTTTCCGCTGGACGATGCGCGCAACGGCGACCAGTTGAAGCTCGCGTTCGATGATATCGACTTCACCCGCACGATCGACGGCTACGGTTTCTTTCCCGACGTCAAATTCCACGACCCCGCGGATCCGCGCAAGAAGTACCTGATCGATTTCTGGGTGGTTCCCGTGGGCGGGCAGCTCGCGATCCAGGAGACCCGCATCTACAAGGACCCGCTGTTGGTCGATGGACAATGGACCACCATGGCGCGCCAGCCCGTTCCCTGGTGGTGGATCCCCGCCTCCGAGCATCCGGGGCACCTCGCGACCAAACGCGGCTGGGAAGTCATGTCCGCCGTCGAACAAAACGCCATGCACGTGAGCGCCCAGAATCACGGCGTGTTCAAGTTCAAGGACGACAAGACCGGCAAGGAGCTCGAGCTCGAGTTCGTGGACACGCATCAGCCGGTCGACAGCTCGACGCGGACGGCCATTATTTCGCCTGCACGGATTTTCGCGTGGTCGGCACCAAGAATGAGATTTACGACATCGATTTCTGGGTGACCGACAAGAACGGCACCATGAGTGTCGATCAGACGAAGGTGCACAAGGTGCCCGAGCTCAAAGACGGGCAATGGGTTCAGGTGCCGCGCTACGAGTGGAAGGACCTCGGCACCTCGCACGTCGTTCCCTGAACCGGGGTCGCTGCCTCTAGGGGTCTCTCAAGTAGGGAAAGCTCGCGGTCGATTGCGGCATCGCGACGTGGAAGCCCTGCGCAAAGGCGATGCCGAGGCGACCCAACTCGGCGAGCACCGCCGCCGATTCGACCCGCTCCGCGATGGTTTGGATGCCCATCGACTTGCCGACCTGGCTGATCGCCTCGACCATGCTGCGATCCACCGGATCGCGCGTCACGTTCTCGATGAACTGCCCGTCGATCTTCAAGTAGTCGACCGGCAGGTTCTTCAGGTACATGAACGAAGACAGCCCGCTGCCGAAATCGTCGAGCGCGAAATAGCAGCCGCGGGTCTTCAGCTCGCGCATGAAATGCGCGACGTTGCCGAGATTTGCGATGGCGGCGGTTTCGGTGATCTCGAAGCACATGGCTCCCGGCGCGAGATCATGGCCGCTCAGCTGTGCAATCACATACTCGAGGAAGCGCTCGTCGTTGAGCGAGGTGCCGGAGAGATTGACCGCGATGGTGTACGGTTTGATGCCGGAGTCGATGCGGTGCACGACGCGATCGAGCGCCTCGCGCACCACCCAGCGATCGATGGAGGGCATCACGTTGTAGCGTTCCGCGGCGGGGATGAACTCGGCCGGCGCGACCAGCGCGCCGCTCTCGTCGCGCAGACGCAGCAACAGCTCGAAATGCTCGGGCTCCGCGAGGCGCGCACCGATCGGCACGATCGGCTGGTAGAAAAGCTCGAAGCGCCCCTCATCGCACGCCCGCGTGAGCCTCGACACCCAGTGCATCTCTCGATGCCGCTCGGGCACGTTATCCGGCTTGTAGAGCTGCACGCGGTTGCGTCCCTGGTCCTTCGCGGCATAGCAGGCGACGTCGGCGGCGCTCATGACACTGGCGACCGTCGGGGTATCGACGGTGATTTCGACGATGCCGATGCTCACGCCGACCGCGAGCACGCCGCCCTGCCAGATGAAGCGGTAGTCGCGGATCGCCTGGCGCAGCGTGTCGGCGATGCGCAGCGCCTGCTCGAGCGAGCAATCGGCGAGCAGCACCCCGAACTCATCGCCCCCCAGCCGGGCCAGGGCATCGCCCGAGCGCACGCGCGACTGCAACACGCCGGTGATCTGCCGCAGCAGCTGATCCCCCGCAGGGTGGCCGCAGGTATCGTTGACCAGCTTGAACTGATCGAGATCGAGATAGAGGAGCACCTGCCGGCAGGCGGCGTCCTGCCGCACGCTCTCGACCGCGCGCGTCAAGCGGTTCTCGAATTCCCGCCGGTTGATCAAGCCGGTCAGCGCGTCGTGGCTCGCCTGATAGTGCAGCGCCCGGTGCATGCGGCGCTCCTTGCTGACGTCGTGGAACACCATGACGGCACCGATCAAGTTTCCCGCGCGATCGCGTATCGGCGAGGCGGAGTCCTGGATGGCAATCACGTGGCCGCGGCGCGTCACGAGCACCGTATGCTCGGCGAGACCCAGCATCTGGCCTTCACGCAGGCAGCGCACGATGGGGCTCTCGGAGGCTTCCCGCGTGGTTTCGTCCACCACGGTCAAGATATTGCCGATGAGCTGCGATTGCGCCTCGCGGTTCTCCCATCCCGTCAAGCTCTCCGCGACCGGGTTCATGTAATCGATCCGGCCCTCGGAATCGGTGGTGATGACCGCATCGCCGATCGACTGCAGCGTGACCTGCGCGCGCTCCTTCGCCTGGAACACCGCCGTCTCCGCCTTTTTGCGCAGCGTGATATCCGCGATCGCCCCCTCGAAGCCGATCAGGCGGCCTTCCTGGTCGCGCACCGCGCGGCCATTGTCGACCACCACGAGCATGCTGCCGTCCTTGCGGCGCAAGACGTATTCCTCGTCGCGCACCTCGCCGTCGCTTTCCATCCGCCGCACATAGGTGTCCCGATCGCTGGGATACCAGTAGAGCGATCCCGCCGACAGCGCATACATCTCCTCCGCCGAGGAATAACCGAGCATTTGCACGAAGGCGGGATTGACCACCAGCAGCCGGCCGTCGCGCGTCGTGCGATACACGCCGTCCATGACGCTCTCGAACAAACTGCGGAACTTGGCCTCGCTTTCCCGCAGAGCGTCCTCGCCGCGCCGGCGCTCGATCGCGATTCCGGCGATCTGACCCATGCGCGACATGAGATCCTGATCGCGCGGCGAGGGCAGTCCCGGCTGGCACCGATAGACGGCGATCGTGCCGACGACCTGGCCGTCCGAGGCGTGGATCGGTGCCGACCAGGCACTGCGCAGGCCCGCCTGGCCGGCGGCCTCACGGCGATATTCCCAGAAAGCATCCGTCTCGATGTCGGCGACGGTGATGGGACGGGAGAGGTACACGGCCGCGGAGCACGAGCCGAAGCGAATCCCCACCGGCGAGAGGTCCATCGCCGTGACGAACTCCCGCGGCAGGCTCGGCGCGACCCCGTAGCTTAGGGCCTGGCGCTCCGCATCGAGCAGACTGATCCCGCAAAAGCTTGCGGTCATGACGCGCTCGATCGCCTCACAGATGGCACCCAAAGCCGCGGGCAATGCGGCATTCGCCGCGATTTTCTCGAATACCCGGCGCTCGCCCGCCGCGATCGCATCGTTCCGCTTGCGCTCGGTGATGTCGGTGATGCTCGCGCGGATCAGGCGGCGATTCGAGCTCGGCAAGCGTACGAAGCGCACCTCGCAGGGCATCGCGTGACCGGCGGAGTCGCAATGCACCCACTCGAACACCGGCGCCTCGCCTGCGAGCGCGCCGTCGATGAGGCCGCGCGCGAGGCCGAACGAGGGCGTCCCATCGGGTTGCATGGGCGGGGTGATTTTCTCCGGACCGCAGGCGAGCAGAGTGGCCCGCTCCATCTTGAAGAACCGGCAGGCATTGTCGTTGACGTCGACGAACGTGCCGCGATCGACGTCGAACACCACGATGACTTCCGGCGCATGCTCGACCAACGTCCGGTAGCGCGCCTCGCTCTCGCGCATGGACTGCTCGGCGAGGCGGCGCTCGGTGATGTCGCGGATACAGACGATATAACCGTCGCGCCGGTTGAGCGGCGCCTTGCTCACGGCAATCTCCAGGGCGACGCGCGTCCGGTCCTTGGTGAGGCCCCACGCATCGTGCGCCGCGAGATCGACATGGGTATCGTCGATCTGGGCCGCGCAGTGCTCGAGAAACTCGATGGTGCTGCGGGGCGCAAGCTCGGGCAGCAGATAGCTCAAGGTGCGGCCGTAAATCTCGGCGAGCGCATAGCCGAATATGCGCTCGCCGGTCGGATTGCAGGTCTCGATGTGGCCGCTTTCATCGACCGTGAGGATTGCGTCCTTCACGTTGTCGAGAATGGCCTGCAGGTGCGAGGCGGTCTCCTCGCGTATTTCCCGGGTCAGCGCCTGTGCCTCATCCGACATCAGCCGCATGGAGCGCACGATCCCGCGGCGCTCCGCGTCGATACGGTCGTAGTGGTCGCTCACCGTCTTCAGGAGCGCGCGCACATCGAGCTCACCGTCGCCGGCACGGGCCTCGGCTAACTGTCGCTCGAGCAAGCGGTTAAGGCCGGCCTCCGTGGGCGCTTCATCGCTTAAGAGGGCGGCCGCGATATCGCGTGACAAGTAAAGAGATCTCCCGCGCACAATCGACCGCGCCCGCGCGCCTCATGCGCACCGGCACCATAATGTTCGAATGTTAGGGGGATGGCGCGCCAAAGCCGTGACGCGCGTCTCGGTTCATCCAATAATCGGTTAACTCGGCCGGAACCGACCGTCAACTCTCGTCGACGGTCTCCCGCTCGGAGCGCTTGCGGTCGGTTTCGCGCAGGTTCCGCTTACGCAAGCGGATGGATCCCGGCGTGATCTCGATGAGCTCGTCGTCGTCGATGAACTCCATGGCTTGCTCGAGGGAGAAGCGGATGGGGGGCGTCAGCACGACGTTCTCGTCCTTGCCGGCCGCTCGCATGTTGGTCAATTTCTTGCCCTTCAGCGGGTTCACGACCAAATCGTTGTCGCGGCTGTGCAAGCCGATGATCATCCCCTCGTACACTTCCTCGCCGGGCCCGATGCACAGCCGTCCGCGCTCCTGCAGGCTGAACAGCGAGTACGCCAGGGCGGGTCCCTGGCCGTTGGCGATCAACACTCCCTGCGGCCTCTGACCGAGCTGGCGGGGCACGACGGGCCCGAAATGGTCGAACACGTGGTGCAAGAGGCCCGTGCCGCGGGTCATGGTGCGAAACTCGGTCTGGAATCCGATCAAGCCGCGCGAGGGAATCATGTAATCGAGGCGCACCCGGCCGCGCCCGTCCGACTGCATGTCCTTGAGCTCGGCGCCGCGGCTGCCGAGCGCCGTCATGACATCACCCTGGCGCTCGCTGTCGGCATCCACGGTGACCTGCTCGTACGGCTCGTGCGCGACGCCGTCGATCTGCTTGATGACCACGCGGGGTCTCGAGACGGCGAGCTCGTAACCCTCGCGGCGCATGTTCTCGAGCAGCACGCCCAGGTGCAATTCGCCGCGGCCGTAGACCACGAACTTGTCGGGGTCGGCGGTCGGCTCGACGCGCAACGCGACGTTGTGAATGGACTCGCGGTCCAAGCGCTCGCGAATCTGCCGGCTGGTGACGAATTTGCCGTCGCGCCCCAAGAACGGCGAGGTATTGACCTCGAACGTCATGCTGATCGTCGGCTCGTCCACGGTGAGGCTCGGCAGCGGCTCGACATGCGCGGGGTCGCACAGGGTGTCGGAGACCTTCGGTTCCGGTATGCCGGCAAAGGCGACGATGTCCCCGGCTCCGGCCGACTCCACCTCGACGCGAGTCAGGCCGTGGAACCCCAAGATCTGGGTGATGCGCTCCGGGCGCTGCTTGCCGTCCCGGGCCACCACGGTCACGGGCATTCCGCGCTTCAAGGTGCCGCGCTTGATGCGGCCGATGCCGATGGCGCCCACATAGCTCGAGTAATCGAGCAGCGTCACTTGCAGTTGCAGCGGTCCGGCCTCATCCACGTCGGGCGGCGGACAGTGCTCGACGATGGTCTTGAAGAGCGGCTGCATGTCGCCATCGCGCACCGTAGGCTCGAGGCCCGCGAAGCCGCGCAGGGCCGAGGCATAGACCACGGGGAAATCGAGCTGTGCGTCCGTGGCACCCAAGCGATCGAACAGGTCGAAGGTCTGGTCGAGCACCCAACCCGGGCGAGCCTCGTCGCGATCGATCTTGTTGATGACCACGATGGGCGAGAGGCCGTGCTTGAACGCTTTCTGGGTGACGAATCGGGTCTGGGGCATCGGGCCGTCGACCGCGTCCACCAGCAACAGCACGCAGTCGACCATGGCGAGCACCCGCTCGACCTCACCGCCGAAGTCCGCGTGTCCGGGAGTGTCGACGATGTTGATCCGGTAATCGCCCCAGGTGATCGCCGTATTCTTGGCAAGAATGGTGATGCCGCGCTCGCGCTCGAGCACGTTCGAGTCCATGACCCGCTCCTGCAAGTCCTTGCGGGCGTCGAGCGTGCCCGACTGACGTAGCAGCTGGTCGACCAGGGTGGTCTTTCCGTGGTCGACGTGCGCGATAATGGCAATGTTGCGAAGTTGAGAAGTCACAGGAACCTCGAGACGAAACCGCCCATTGTAGGCTGAATGGGACCGATTCGCTTGGGTTCAACGTCCTTTTGCGCCCTTGAGCGCAATTCTCTTCAGGACCCTAAGATCCTCGATGGGCCGCAGCGGCCTGTTGCGCAGCGCCAGGTGCTCCGCCCGGGGGTGCGGAGGCGGCGCCGGTGGCGCTGCCGACCAGGATCGGCACCGAGAACACGCGTGAGTCTGTGGTTTGGTCGTGCTGCAAGCTCACCGACAACGTGAGCAGGTAGAACCCCTCGCCGGTGGGCGTCACCTTGATGCTGTGGCGATACACCTGGGCGGCCTCGATCGCGGAAAATGCGAACTGCTGCTCTCCGGCCTCGACTTTCAAGCCGTCCGAGCCGGTCACCGCGACCGTCGCAGACTCCGCGGCCGTCTGCGGCAAGAGCGCAACGGCCACCTCGAGGGGCTGCCCCTGAACGGGGCGCTGGAGCAAGTCGAACTTGAGATTGACGGGCACTTGGGCCCTGCCCTGCGACACCGCCTCGACCATTCCGGCGGTCAATTCCTGGGGGTTCGACCCGCGCGGGTTCTGCGCCCCTGCCTGGGATCCGGCCTTCGGCTGCACCGGGGCCGCGGGCGCGTTGCCCGCATCTCGGTGGCAGGCCGCGGTGCCGGCGATCGCAAGCAGGATGATGACTCGCAGCTTCATGAAGGCCCTATGATCCCGAACTGGCATGATCCAGAAATACGACGCGGTTCACAACTCGAGCGGCGGCTCGAGCACGGCGGCGAGCTGCTCATCGAGCGAGCGGTAGTGCTGTTCCCAATAGCGCGGCTCCGCAAACCAGGGAAATGCACGCGGGAAAGCGGGATCGTCCCAGCGCCGCGCCAACCAGGCGGAGTAATGGATCATGCGCAACGCCCGCAGCGACTCGATCAATGCGAGCTCGCGCCGGTCGAAGGGCAGGAACTGCTCGTACCCCTCGAGCACGTCGGTGAGCTGCGTGCGCATCTCCGCCGGGCTCCCCGCCAGCAGCATCCAGAGGTCCTGAATCGCCGGTCCCGTGACGCAGTCATCGAGATCGACGAAGTGCGGACCTTGCTCGGTCCATAGGATGTTGCCCCGATGGCAGTCTCCGAGGATCCGACCCTGCGCGGCGCCTCGCCAGTTGCGGGTTCGCCGGCCGACCTCGCGCAAAAGCTCATCGGTGACCGCCTCGTACTTCGGCGCGAGATAATCCGGCAGCCAGCCTTCGTCGAGCACGAAATCCCGGGACTTCATTCCGAGCTCCTCGACGTCCAGTCGTGCGCGATGGCGGAACGCGACGCTGCGCCCCACCGCGTGGATTCTGCCCAGAAACCTGCCCACCCACGCCCGCTCCTCTGTCGTGCCGAGTTCCGGCCAGCGTCCCCCGCGTCGCGGGAAGACCGCGTAGCGAAAGCCGTTATGGAAGTGGAGCGTCTCGCCGTCGCGGCCCAACGGGGCGACCACCGGGATCTCCTGCGCAGCGAGCTCGCCCGCAAAGGCATGCTCTTCGCGAATGGCCGCATCCTCCCAGCGCCCCGGGCGGTAGAATTTTGCGACCACCGGTGAGCCGTCCTCGATGCCGATCTGGTAGACCCGATTCTCGTAGCTGTTGAGCTCCAGGATGCGTCCGTCGCTCTGAAATCCAACGGCTTCGAGCGCGTCGAGAACCGCTTCCGGAGAGAGCTGCGCGTAAGGTGCTTGGGTGCTCATCTCGGGAATTCTACGCGCAGAGGAGCCTCTCCCGCGGGTAAGCCTTACGATAGAATGCGCCCCATGCGATTGCCCCGCCCCAGATCCTTAAGCGGCCTCATGTTGATCGGCTTCACCATCGTGGCCGCACCGCTCCTGTTCGCGATCGTGAACGCGGCCGTACAGATGAATCGGCTGTCGAACAGCAGCGAACAACTGGTGGTGCGCGGCATGCAGGGGAGCGGCGACAACCAGCGCATGTTCGTGGAAATTGCCGCCCTCGAGCGCACCGCGCGCCTCTATCAAATCCTGCCGAACAGCGATTTGCTCGAGGTTTATGCGCGCAATCACGACCGGCTGGAAAATACGCTCAACGAGCTCCTCACCTTGCCCTTAAGCGTGCAGGCACAGACCGACATCCGCGCCCTCAAGACGGAGGCGGAACGGCGCGCGGCGGAGCTGCGCGCCGCGCCCGCCAACTCGGCGCGTATGGCGGAGCTCGTGAACTCTTATACGCAGATGTCCGATCTCGCCTCGAAGATCTCCAATCACGTGAGCGGACAGATCGATCATGAGCTCACGGCGCTGCAGGAGGCGACACAGCTCGCCCAGCAAAACCTGTTTTGGCAGACGCTGCTGCTCGTCCCCATGACCCTCGCCGTGGTGGGTGTGTTCACGTACCTCTTTGGTCGTCCGATCCGCGCCATCGATCGCTCCATCAACGAGCTCGGCCGCGGCACGTTCTCGCGACCGATCGCCATTCGAGGCCCGGCGGACCTGGAGCGGCTCGCGGCTCAGCTCGAGTGGCTGCGGGTCCGATTACTCGAACTTGCGCAAGAGAAGAATCGATTCTTGCGACACATGTCGCATGAACTGAAGACGCCACTGGCGAATATTCGGGAGGGAACCGAACTGTTAATGGATGGGGCAGTCGGTGAACTGCAGAGCGCTCAACGAGAGGTCACTGCGATATTGCGCGAAAACGGAATGAAACTGCAGCGCTTGATCGAGAACCTGCTGTCCTTCAGTGCATGGCAGGCGAAGAGCGTGGGCCTCGAGGTCTCGGAGTTCAAGCTGCGGCCGCTGATCAAGTCGGTCCTGGAGAACCAGCAGCTCACGCTGGTGGCTCAGCGCGTGCGCCTCGATGTGCAGGTCGAGGACCTCACGCCGCTCGCGGATCGGGCCAAGGTGCGCCTCATCCTCGACAACCTGCTCTCGAATGCGATCAAGTTCACACCGCGCGGCGGCAACATCTCGATACTCGCCCGCCGCGAGCGCGAACAGCTCGTCATCGACGTCATCGATTCGGGGCCGGGCATCCCGCCGGAGGAGCGCAACCGGATATTCGAGGCGTTCTATCAGGGCAAGACGCCTCAAGGAGGACACGTCAAGGGAACCGGGATCGGCTTGTCGGTGGTCACAGAGTTCGTGAATGCGCACGGCGGGAGCATCGAGATCCTCGAAGCCGCCGCGGGCGGTGCGCATTTCCGGGTCCGTCTGCCGCTGCGTCACGCCGCGCCCGCCTCACGTGAAAAGGCTCATGCTGCATAAGCGATCGATCGCAGCCGTGTGCCTTTTCGTGTTCGGCACCCTGGGCGGTTGCGCCTTGACGGGCGGCGCCGGATCGGACGTCAAGAACCAGGCGCCGCCGCAGCCCGTGGGCCAGCCGAAGGCGAGTGGCACCGTCGAGCCGTTGCTCGAAATGATGACGGCCTTGCCGCAGGGTGATCCGGCGCGCCAAGCCGAGTTATTTCAGTCGGCCAAAGACGCGGCATCGCTCTCCCCGACCACCACGAACCGCCTGCGATATGCCCTGGCGCTGGCGGTCCCCGGTCACAGCGGCTCCGATCCCGTCGCCGCGCAGCGACAGCTGGCGGAATTGTTAGCCAGGCCCGAGACTTTATTGCCCGACGAGCGCTTACTGGCCATGGAGGAGCTGCAGGACGTCGATCAGCGGCTGGTACTGCAAGCCGAGAATAAGCGCTTGCGAAACGAGGACTCGCAAAATTCGCGGGACAAGCTGCAGGCGCTCAACAAGCGCCTGGCGGCAGAATCGGATGAGAACGCACGGTTGCGCAAGGCCTTGGACGAGGCACGAGCGAAGCTCGATGCCGTCACGCACATAGAGCGTTCCATCAACGATCGTGGAACCACCGAACCGCATACTCCTTAGATGAAGCAGCCTCCGGAGAAACTTCCCTTGAACGCTTACTCGCTCGCTCCGACGACACCGCTCGCCTCAACGACCCCCTTGGGATTCGGCATCCAGCCGTCCAGCCGCGAAACGGCCTCGCCGCAAAAGCGCCGCGCGAGGATTTTGGTGGTGGATGACGACCCGGGGTTGCTCCGCCTCCTGACCATCCGCCTGCGCGCCGAGAACTACGAAGTCGAGGCGGTGGAGAGCGCGGCCGCGGCGCTCGCCGCTTGCACGCGTTTCCGTCCCGACCTCGTGATCACGGACCTGCGCATGGATCAGATGGATGGGATTGGATTACTGAAAGAATTGCAGAGTCGCTGGCCCGGTCTCAAGGTGATCATCCTGACGGCGCACGGCACGATTCCCGATGCGGTGCACGCCACGCAGAGCGGCGCTTTCGGTTTTCTTACCAAGCCCGTCGACAAGCAGGACCTGCTCGACCACGTGCAGAGGGCCTTGAAAGTCTCGGGGTTCGCGCACGTCGATGAAGACTGGCGCGCCGCCATCATCACGCGCAGCCAACTCATGGAAGACAAGCTGGCGCAGGCGAACATGGTGGCCGGCACCGACGCACGGGTGCTGATCACGGGTGAGAGCGGCACCGGCAAGGAATTGATCGCGCGCGCCATTCACGAGGCGAGCCCGCGCCGTAACAAGCCGTTCGCGGTCATCAATTGCAGCGTCACGGCCGAAGACACGCTCGAGGCCGAGCTGTTCGGTCACGATCAGATCGGTGCCGCACGCGCGCAGAAGGGCCTCTTCGAGACGCTCGACGGCGGCACCTTGCTGCTCGACGAAGTCGGCGACATGCCCATGCGAGTCCAAGTGAGGCTGCTGCGCATACTGCAGGAGAACCAGATCCGTCCCGTCGGCGGCACCGAAGCGGTCGCGATCAGCGTGCGCGTCATCTCGGCGACGCGCCACGATCTGCATCAGCTCATGGTCGCGGGACAGTTCCGCGAGGATCTGTACTACCGCTTGAACGTGGTGCACATCGAGGTGCCCGCGCTCGGTCGCCGGCGCGAGGACATACCGCTCCTGGTCGCGCATTTCCTCGAGCAGATCGCCAAGGAGACGGGACAGCGCAAGATCTACGCTCCCGAGGCCGTCGAGCTGCTCGCGACCGCCGAGTGGCCGGGCAACGTGCGCCAGCTCTACAACGTGGTCAGGCAGAACGTGGCGTTGTCGCAGGGCGCGATCATCACCGCGGAGTTGGTGCAGCAATGCCTCGGCGGCAATCCGACGCGTCTGCCGTCCTTCGATGAGGCGCGCGATGAATTCACGCGCAACTACCTGTCGCAGATTCTACAGATCACGACCGGCAACGTGAGCCAGGCCGCGCGGCTCGCCAAACGCAACCGCACCGATTTCTACAAACTCCTGTCCCGTCACCAGCTGCAACCCGACGACTTCAAGAAGTCCTGATCAGCGGGCGTAGAACTCGCCGATCGCAGCGACGACGGCGCCCAGCTGTTCGCGCGCGAGCTCCGGATAGACCGGCAACGCCAGCGTCTCGGTGGCCGCGCGCTCGGAATGCGGGAAATCACCCTGCACATAGCCAAGATAGGCGAAACATTCCTGCAGGTGCAGCGGCACCGGGTAGTAGATCTCGGTCCCGATGTGCCGCTCGGCCAAGAACGCGCGCAGCGCATCCCGGCGCTCCGCGCGCACGACGTACTGGTTGTAGATATGGCGGCCGCGTGCGGGCTTTTTCGGCGCCGTGATCCGCGCGGCGAGCGAAGGCTCTTTGAACGCCTCGTCGTAGAACGCCGCATTGCGCTGCCTGCCCTTCGTCCAGTCGTCGAGGTATTTGAGCTTGACGCGCAGCACCGCCGCCTGCAGCTCGTCGATGCGGAAATTGCCGCCGATGAGGGCGTGAAAATATTTCGGTTGGCCGCCGTGCACGCGCAGCACGCGCATGCGCTCCGCCAAGGCGGCGTCCTGGGTCGTGCATAGCCCGGCGTCGCCGAACGCGCCGAGATTCTTGCTGGGAAAGAAGGAGAAACACCCGATGTCGCCGAGCGATCCCACCCGCGCGCCGTCGGCCGACTCGGTACCGATGGCCTGTGCCGCATCCTCGATGATGGCGAGGCCGTAGCGACGTGCCAACGCGGTCAGCGCACCCATCTCGACCGACTGTCCGTACAGGTGCACCGGCATCAGGGCTCGTACGCGGCCGCCCGTGCTGCGGCGGACGAGGCCCTCGGCGCTCGCCACGCACGACTCGTCGATGAAGCGTTCTAGGGCGGCGGGCGATAAGTTAAATGTGCCGGGCTCGATGTCGCAGAACGCAGGCCGCGCGCCGGTGCGGGCGATCGTCCCCGCGGTGGCGAAAAATGTGAACGGCGAGGTGATGACCTCATCGCCCGGGCCGATGCCGAGCGCCATGAGCGCGAGCAGCAGCGCATCGGTGCCGGAGGAAACCCCGATGGCATGGGCCGCACCGCAGTACTCGGCAATCTGCGACTCGAACGCGCGCACGTTCTCGCCCAGGATAAAGTGTTGGCTGGCGCACACACTTTCGATGGCGCCGAGCACCTCGGAACGCAATGTTGCATATTGCGCCTTAAGATCGAGTAATGGAACGTGGATCATCGGTGACTAGAATAGCATTCGGTACTCAGGCATTTAACATCTGTCCATGCCGCTTGCACACTGATCGATGGAATTGCTCGATAATGTGGACTAGCGTTGTCGCGATTTAGCGACGGCCGACCTACGGAATACATGACCCAACCCGTTCAGTTCAAGCAGAGCATTCTAATCGCCACCATGATGGCTGCGCAGGCTATCTTGCCTGCCTTCGTCGCCGTCGCTTCGCTGTACGTCACCATCTTTGCATTCAACAGCGGCTTCGATCCGTTGTCGTCCGGCATCGCCGTGGTGGCGGTCGTGTGCCTGGTGCTGGTCCAGCCACCGCGCGAGGTCACCACGCAGCTCACCTCGCCGCGTGTGTCCGCCGTCCTCGATGTGATCTTCCGCTGGGCGCTGATTCTCGCCGCGCTGCTCGGCATCGCCTACATCACCAAGTCGCCGTTGGAGGGCTATCCCCGGCGGGTGTTCATGACCTGGGCGGCGGTCACGCCCGCCGTGCTGATCGTTGCGACCCTCGCCATGCAGGAATTCATGAGGCGTTTCCTCATGACCGCATTCGATGCCCGCAGCGCCGTGGTCGCCGGCTACAACACCTCGAGCCTGGAGCTTTGCCGGCGCCTGGTGAAAAACCCCGGCATGCGGCTCGAGGTCACGGGTTTCTTCGACGATCGCAGCACCGACCGTCTGGCCATGGAATGCGATGCGCCGCTCCTCGGACCGCTCGCCGACTTGGGTCACTACGTACGCACGCATCGCACCGACGTGATCTTCATCGCGTTGCCCATCCGGCACCTCCAGCGCGTCATGAATCTGCTCGACGACCTGCGCGATACGACGGCGTCGATTTACTACGTACCCGACATCTTCGTGTTCGACCTGATCCAGGCCCGATCGGGAGAGATCCAGGGCATCCCGGTCGTCGCCATGTGCGAGACACCCTTCTACGGCTACCGCGGAGTCACCAAGCGGCTCACCGACATCATGCTGTCCGTCGCGATCCTGTTGCTGCTGCTGCCGCTGCTTGCGACCATTGCGCTCGCGGTCAAGTACTCCTCCCCGGGGCCGATCATCTTCAAGCAACGCCGCTACGGGCTCGACGGCCGCGAGATCGCCGTCTACAAATTCCGCACCATGCGCGTGACCGAAGATGGCGAGCACATCCGCCAGGCGTCGAAGTCGGACGAGCGAATTACCCCGATGGGGGCGCTGTTGCGCCGCTCCTCGCTCGACGAGCTGCCGCAGCTCATCAACGTGCTGCAGGGACGCATGAGCCTGGTCGGACCGCGGCCGCACGCCATCGCGCACAACGAGGAATATCGCAAGCTCATCAAGGGCTACATGATCCGGCACAAGGTGCTGCCGGGCATCACCGGACTTGCGCAGGTGAACGGCTGCCGCGGCGAAACTGCGAGGCTCGAGGAGATGGAGGCGCGGGTGAATTACGATCTCGATTATCTGCGCCACTGGTCGCCGATGCTCGACATCAAGATCATCCTGCTGACCGTCGTCAAGCTGTTCCGCGACGACGATAAGGCCTATTAGGCGCCGCGTCCGGAGGTGCCCGCCGCCGCGTTCGGCAGGCACACGCCCGCGGACACGAACTCCTCGTGAAAGCGGTACGAGCCGCGCAGTGCGCCGAGGCGCGCGTGCGGGCGCACCGGCCGCACGCTGAACGCCCCGTGGCCTTGACCCCATTCGAGCACCGTCACGAACACGTCGCTGAAGCCGAAGCGCTCGCCGAGCAGCGGGTACTGGCATTTGTAGAACGCTTCCTTGGCGGAGAAAAGCAAGGTGACGGCCGCGGCCCGCTCGCCCGGCGCCAACGCACCGATCCACGCACTCTCCTCGGCGATGCAGATGGTTTGCCAGAGCTCGGGCTTGACCGCGCCGGCGCGCTCCGTATCGACTCCGAGCGCCGCCAGGCGCGAGCTTTCGGCCACCACTGCGGCGCAAAGCCCGGCCGTATGGGTGATGCTGCCGACCACGCCGGGCGGCCACAGCGGCTGTCGATCGGGTGCGACGGTAATCGGCGCATCACCCAGGCCAAGCTCGGCCAGGGCACGCCGCGCGCATTGGCGCCCGGCCGCAAACTCTGACATGCGCTTCGGCACGGCGCGCTCGACGCTCCGCGCCTCCTCCGGTTTGAGGCGTGAGGCATCCCCGGCCCCGCGCAGCTCCGCGGCCACCGTGCCGTCGGGGAACAGGGCGGCGAACATCGTCGACAGGATCGGCTCACTCACCGCGGCAGAGGGTGCAAAGACCCGGACTCGATCGGCACCCGTTTCCTTTGCTAACACAGCCGAAATGGCTAAGCTCGCATGATGACATCCTTATGGGATTCCGTCGCACGCACGGGGACTCGCCTTGAGGGGGCTTTGCACGGAGCCAACGGCTCGGTGGCGCTCGCCGAGCTCGAGACCGGCTCCTGCCTCGACATCGAACGCGAGTCCTTCCGAGGCCGCTCCGTGCTGCTGGCGTTGCGCGAGCAAATGAGCACGGCGCTCGCGCTCATCGAGCTCGACGGCATCGCGCGCCGCCTGGTGCTGTGTACGCCGGAGCTGAGTGCCGAGCGCCTGGCAGAAGTCGCCGCGAGCGCGCAAACGGATGTCACCCTCGCGGACGGCGAGCTCGAGCTTCCCGGCGAGTACGGGCCCATCCAGCGCCTCGGGCGCCTTCGCCCGGCGCACGCCCCGAGCGAGCGGCCCGCCGGCGGAACGAGCGAGTGGATTTTGCTGACCTCGGGCACGACGGGGGCTCCCAAGCTGGTCGCCCACAGCCTTGCGAGCCTTGCGGGATTCTTGCCCCGCCAGCCGCCGGAGAAGGGCTCGGTCTGGAGCACCTTTTACGACATCCGCCGCTACGGCGGCCTGCAAATCTACCTGCGCGCGATGCTGTCGGGATGCCCCTTGGTACTGTCGAGCGCGGCGGAGCCCACCGAGGACTTCCTGGCGCGCGCCGGCGCGCAGGGCGTCACGCATATCTCCGGCACCCCCTCGCACTGGCGGCGTGCGCTCATGAGCGGCGCGGCCGGCCGAATCAACCCCAAATACGTGCGGCTCTCCGGCGAGGTCGCCGATCAAGTGGTGCTCGATCAACTGCGCGCGACCTTTCCGGGCGCTCGTATCGGTCATGCCTTCGCCTCCACCGAGGCAGGCGTCGCCTTCGAGGTCGACGACGGGCTCGCAGGCTTTCCGGCCGAGTTCTTGAACGGGGGTGCGCGCGGGGTCGATATGAAGGTCGAGGACGGCACGCTGCGCATTCGCTCGCAGCGGATCGCCGGAGGCTATCTCGGCGCGGCGCCCGCCGACCTGTCGGGACAGGATGGCTACGTGGACACGGGCGACCTCGTCGAGCTGCAAGGCGGTCGGTACTATTTTCGCGGCCGCAAGGGCGGCGTCATCAACGTGGGGGGCCTGAAGGTCTACCCCGAAGAGGTCGAGTCGGTGCTGAACGCCGATCCGCGCGTGCGCATGTCGCTGGTGCGTGCGCGGCGCAATGCCATCATGGGCGCGGTGGTCGTCGCCGATGTGGTGCTCAACGACCACGACGCGGCGGAGCGCTCGGCCGAGGACATCAAGAGCGAGCTCCTGCAGGCCTGCCGCCGTGCCCTGCCCGCCCACAAGGTGCCCGCCATGCTGCGGCTCGTGCCGGCGCTCGAGCTCACCGCCGCCGGTAAACTGGTGCGTCCCGGTGCTTAACGTCATCGTCTCGGGGGCAAGCCGCGGCTTGGGTCTCACGATCGCGAGCGGCCTCGCCTCCCAGGGCTATCGGGTCATCGGGATTGCGCGCAGCGCGAGTGCGGCGCTCACGGCCGCGAGCCGCGCCGCGAGCGAGGCTGGCCGTGGCTCGATCGAGTATCGGGCCTGCGATTTGACCGACCTCGAACGCATCGGCCCCTTCGTGCGCGAGGTGCGCGCCGACTTCGGCCCGATCTACGGACTCGTGAACAATGCCGGCATCGGCACCGCCGGCGTGCTCGGCACCATGCGCGATGCAGACATCGAGCGGTTGATCCGTCTCAACACGCTCTCGCCGATTTTGCTGACCAAGTACGTGCTGCGCTCGATGATGAGCGAGCGCCAAGGCCGCATCGTGAGCATCTCATCGATCGTCGCGGCGACCGGCTACACCGGCCTCTCGGTGTACAGCGCCACCAAGTCCTCGCTGCTCGGCTTCACACGCTCGCTCGCGCGTGAGGTCGGCGGGCTCGGCATCACCGTCAATGCCATCGCCCCCGGCTTCATCGACACCGACATGACCCACGAGCTCACCCCCGCGCAGCGCGGGCAGATCTCGCGGCGCAGTGCTCTCGGGCGCATGGCCGAGGCCGTCGACGTCGCGCGCAGCGTCGAATTCCTGTTCGGCGAATCCGGCCGCAACATCACGGGCACGGTGCTCACCGTCGATGCCGGCAATACGGCGTAACTGCGCCGCGTCGATTTCTCAGTTCAGATTCAGATAGGTCCAGTTCAAGATCTGCTGGGTTGCAGAATACCCGCCGGTGGCCGCGGTGAATCCCACGTAGGCCGTATTGGCACCGACCGTTGCGGGAATGTTGATCACCGTCGAAGCGACGTAGCTCGCGTTGGTGACCGTGTCCGTGACCGTGAGCGTCAAGGTCGTACCGTTGTAGGCGATGGTCGCCTGCAAAACATCCCCGCTGTGCAAGCTCACGCCGGAGGCGGTCATGTCGAGTGCGGGCACGGTCGGCGTGGCTCCGTTCGTGTAGAAGCCGGTGGAGTCAACGCCTTCGCCTGAATTGTTGTAAAGATCGAATTTGACCGCGACGCTCGAGCCGATCCCCTGGTAGCCGAGCCCAACGCCTTCCTGGCCGAGGGCATTCGGACCCGCATTCTGCAAGGTGAAGGTGAAGCCGTCGGCGACGTTGGCGCCCGTCGGCGATATCTGGAAATTGAAACTCGTGGTGAAATTCTGGATGTTGACGGGAGTTGCATACCACACCGCACGAGCGGTGTAGTCCGTGCCATTGGTGAGCTCCAGGGTTCCGTCGACGAGTGAGGCCCCGACGAAATCAAAGCCGGCCGAACTGGTGAAGCCGGCGGGGTCGCTGATCACGGGGACTACGCCACCGATCGTATAGGCTGCCGACCCTACCGCGCTTGCCGTAAAGCCGCTGGCCACGGCGAGCGCTCGCAGGGTCCCGCTCGCGCTCACCGCGATGGGCGCCGAATACACGGCGGATCCCGTCGTCGGCGTCGAGCCGTCGGTGGTGTAGTAGATCGTTGCGCCCGAGGTCGCATCGGCAATCGTTACCGACTGTGCACTGCTGTAGGCACCGGCCGCCGGCGAGAACGTCGGCGTGGCCGCCGTCGGCGCCACCGCATTCACGTTGTAGGTCCAGTTCAAAATCTGCTGAGTCGCAGACTCGCCTCCGGTTCCCGCGGTGAAGCCCACATAGGCCGTATTCGCGCCGACCGTGACGGGGATGTTGATCGCCTTCGAGGCGCTATAGCTCGCGTTGGTGACGGTATCCCTGACAATGAGGGTCAGGGTGGTGCCGTCGTAGGCGATGGTCGCCTGCATGATGTCGCCGCTGTGCAAGTTCACGCCGGAAGCGGTCATGTCGAGCGCAGGTACCGTCGGGTCGGCTCCGTTCGTGTAGAAGCCGGTCGAGTCGACGCCTTCGCCTGAATTGCTATAGAGGTCGAATTTGACCGCGACGCTCGAGCCGATTCCTGCGTAGCCGAGCTCGCCCCCTTCGCCACCGACGACATTCGGCCCGGCATTCTGAATGGTGAACGTCAAGCCATCGGCGATGTTGGCGCCCGCCGGGGATATCTGGAAACTGAAGCTCGTGGTGAAACTCTGTATGTTGACGGGAGTCGCATACCAGACGGCGCGGGCCGCATCGCTCGTGCCATTGGTCAGCTCCAGTGTGCCGCCGGTGAGGGAGGCGCCCACGAAGTTAAACCCGGCCGAACTGCTGAAGCCTGAAGGGTCGCTGATCACGGCGGTTGAATTGCCGATCTGATAGACCGCCGAGCCGACCGGGCTCGCCGAATAGCCGCTGGCCGCGGCGATGGCTCGCAGCGTCTCGCTCGCGCTCACGATGATGGGCGCCGAATACACCGCGGACCCCGTCGTCGGCGTCGAACCGTTGGTGGTGTAGTAAATCGTTGCGCCGGAAGTCGCATCGGCAATCGTCACCGTTTGCGCGCTGCTATAGGCACCGGCCGCCGGCGAGAACGTCGGCGTGGCCGCCGGTGGCGCCACACCGTTCACGGAGTACGTCCAGTTCAAAATCTGCTGGGTTGCAGAATAACCGCCGGTAGCCGCGGTGAATCCCACATAGGCCGTATTGGCGCCGACCGTTGCGGGAATGTTGATGACCGTCGACGCGCTGTAGCTCGCGTTGGTGACGGTATCCGTGACAGTGAGCGTCAAGGTGGTGCCGTTGTACGCAAGGGTCGCCCGCAGAATGTCACCGCTGTGCAAGTTCACACCGGAGGCGGTCATGTCCAGGGCGGGCACGGTCGGCTCGGCGCCGTTGGTGTAAAAACCGGTCGAGTCAACGCCTTCGCCGCCATTGTTGTAGAGGTCGAATTTGACTGCGACACTCGAGCCGATCCCTGCGTAGCCTAGGTCGCCGCCTTGGCCACCGACCGCGTTCGGACCCGCATTCTGAATGGTGAAGGTAAAGCCGTCGGCGCTGTTGGCGATCGCCGGAGTTATCTGGAAATTAAAGCTGGTGGTGAAATTCTGGATGTTGACGGGAGCGCCCGACCAGACTGCATGGGCGTTATAGCCCGTGTTGTTGGTCAGCTCCAAGGTCCCGGCCGTCAGGGTCGCCCCCACGAAGGTGAGGCCGGCGGAACTCGTGAATCCGGTGGGATCGCTGATCACGGTGGTCGAATTGACGATCGTATAGACCGCCGAGCCGACCGCGCTCGTCGTAGCGCCGGCGGCCACGGCGATCGCGCGTAGCGTCTCGCTCGCGCTCACCACGACCGGCACCGAATACACCGTGGATCCGGTCGTCGGCATCGAGCCGTCGGTGGTGTAGTAAATCGTCGCCCCGGCGGCCGCATCGGCAATCGTCACCGACTGCGCGCCGTTATAGGTCCCTGCCGCCGGCGAGAACGTCGGCGTGGCCGCGGGCAATGGGATCGTGTACGCCGCCGAGCCGACGGCGCTCGCCGAAGAACTGCTGGCCACGGCGATCGCTTGCAGCGTCTCGCTCACGCTCACCGGGATCGGTGCCGAATACACCGCGGATGCCGTCGTCGGCTTCGAGCCGTTGGTGGTGTAGTAAATCGTTGCCCCGGCGGTCGCATCGGAAATCGTCACCGATTGCGCGCTGCTGTAGGTACCGCCGACCGGCGAGAACGTCGGCGTGGCTGCGGGCAGGAGTCCATAGACGGCGACCTGATCGGAGAACGTCGCCACATACACTTTGCCGTTCGCGACCGTCGGCGGCACGAACTTCGCGAAGGTGCCGAAATTGTCGCGCGTCGAGTTCATGGCCGAGGTCCACAAGGTCGTGGAGAGGCTGTCGGCATTGAAGGCGTACAGCTCACCCGGATCGGTCGCGTCGTTATAGACATTGCCGCTCGTCGCTACCGTCGCCCACACGATGCCCGAGCCTTGTTGCTGGCCGTTGGCGGACAGCGTAAGAATGCCACCCGGATAGATCTGGCTGCCCGTTCCCTGGGTGGTGGGAGTAGAAGCGAACATCGTTCCGGTGAACGCCCATGACTTGACCGGGTCGCGCTCGCCCCAGTTGAAGAGCAAGGGGCCTCCGTTCGCCGCGGATCGTTGCCAGTACACCGGTCCGCCGCGCAAGGAGGCTGCGGAGATGGTTTGCTCTTGGACGACCTTGTCGGTGGTGTTGTATTGCCCAAGATCGGTCGTGTTGAGCAGGTAGAGAACGCCCTGCTTACCGCCGCCGGCAAGTAAGCTCGGGGTGGTGTTCGGGACCAAAAGCGGACCGGAACTCGCCAAGTCGAGATCGTCGTAATCCAGCGTGCCCCAGTTGCTGGGCGTGAACCAGTCGACCAGTGCCAGGCCGTCGTCGGGATCGAGCCGCAGCGCGCTCTCGCTGAAGTTGCTCACGCCGTCGTAGCCGCCTTGGTAACCGTTGCCCGTGAACACATAGACGAAACCGCCGGCATCGACCACGGGGGGACGACCGGACTGCCAGACACCGCCGCCGTGGGTGGCCCCCGCGGTGGTGGTGGCGAAGATGCCGTTCTGCACGAGCGTCGCTTTGTTGTAAGCCATCACCCAGCCTGAGTACCCGCCTTCGTCGTCGGTTTCCGCTTCCACGGCGGCGAATCCGAAGACGACCTCGTTTCCGGAAAGCGTCAAGGACGCGCGTTGCGTCTGGTGTGTCGGGATGAACGTCACCCCGTTGTAAGTTCCGGAGATGATGACGTTGGGGTAGGGCTCCGTGCCGTTCGCGATATTCACGGCGTGCAGTCGATAGACCATGGTGCCCGCTTCCAGCGTGCAGGCGACCAGATACAGGATGTTGGTCGAAGGGTCGATGACCGGCGTGCTCAAGATGCCGAGGTTGCCGTTGATGTTGGTGTTGCCGCCGAACGTGAAGCTGGCGAACGCCACAGGGAGGGCGCTGACGCTGGTCGCGAAATTGACCGACCACAGCGGGTTACCTCCCACATCGGCGTCGAAGGCATACAGCGTGTCGCTCATCGTCGCGACGTAGAGGACGTTGTGGACCCCGAGGCCGCCTAAGTTGACCTGCGGCACATAGAGCGGCTGGGCGTAGACCTTGTCGTCTACCGGCAGCTTGAACAGCAGTCCGAAGGTCGTCGGGGTGACGGTCGATGGGGTGAGCGTGGTCTCGGTGAGATTCGCGCCGGAAAGCCCGGGATCATAGCCGCGTTGCAAGACCGGCTGGGGGACTGGCGGCTGGGCATGCACCGCATTCTCGAGTGCAAACGCCTGTGCGGCGAGCGCAATTGCACACAGAACTCTCCTCATTGACGCATCCCCTTTATTTGCGGTCCTCCAACCAAGTGATTTGGTCGAGGTGATGGCTCGTCCATCGCTAAGCACGTCGTGCCTTGATTTATCTTAGCGCGGATGTGCCCATGCCAGAAACTCGATCGCTGAGGAGCAGTGAGGGCGCGCTCATCTTCGAAAGTGATAAGTTAACTGCGGGCGTGCATCGCACGGGCGCGCGCCGCAGTCTCTACAGACGCATCCGGCCCGCCACGATGGCGGCATGGACGGCTCGATCGAGCGGCACATAGCGACCCGAGGACGCGTCATCGACGTACAGCGGATCCGAAACCTGTGCCGGGTCATAGGCTTGACGCGCGAGCTCGAGCTTTCGCGGCTTGAACGTTCCGGTGACCTCGAGCACCGGCACGAGCCGCACAAACACCGGTCGTGCGTAGCCAGGCAGTTGTGCCACGACGTGGGTACGGAACACATCCAGGTCGAAATGCTCGTCGACCACCAGCGCGGCCATGCCGGCTCGACCCTCGGTCCCGGGCACGGGAACCCCGTAGACGACGCCGTCGAGCACGTGCGGCGCGCCCGTCAACGCACCCAGCACCTCCGCCGTCGAGACGTTCTCGCCCTTCCAGCGGTAGCTCTCGCCCAGGCGGTCCACGAAATAGTAATAACCGGCGGCATCGCGCCGCATAAGATCGCCGGTGCGATACCAAGCATCCCCCGGCTTGAAGACATCGCGCAGCACTTTGCTTCTCGATGCCTCGGCGTCGGCGTAGCCTTCGAAGCGGCCGACCCGCGCGCTGTCCTCCGGCGGAATGAGTCCCACCGCCTCGCCGGCCTCGTCGACGCCAGAACTCTCGCAGAAGCCACCGGCGCCGCGCAGCGGCTCGCCGGTATCGGGCGCCACGCGCAACAGCGCAACCGGAAGTCGGTGCGAGAGAAAAGAGGGAATGCGTCCGATGGAGCCAGGCTTGCCTTCGCAGTTGTAGAGCGAGAAGTTCCCCTCGGTCGAGGCGTAATACTCGAGAATCCGCGGAATGCGAAATCGCGCCTGGAAGACCTCCCACACCTCCGGACGCAGGCCGTTGCCGCACGCGAGCCGCAGCGCATGCTCGTCTTCCCGAGGTTGAGCCGGCGCATTGACCAGGTAACGACACAGCTCACCGATGTATTGGAACAGCGTGCAGCGCTCGTCCCTGACATCGCGCCAAAAATCCGAGGCCGAGAACTTTGGGCGGATCACGACCGACCCGCCGCTCACCAACAGCGCCCCGATCGCCACCACCCCGCCCACGCTGTGATAGAGCGGCAGGCAGTCGTACATCCGATCCTCGGGGCGGGTATCCATCAAGCCGGCGAACCACTGGCTCCAGCGCATCAGCCGGTAGTGGCTGACGTGCGCCGCCTTGGGCAGCCCCGTGGTGCCGGAGGTGTAGATATATAGTGCCGTCGCATCGAGCGTCGGCGCCGTGTAGGCCACGGCAGCGGGCGGCTCGCCCGGAGAAGCATCGAGCGCAGGACCCAGCGGCCTGAAATCTTGGGCGGCCTCGCCGTACACCCAGACCTCGCGATCCGCCTCGAGCGGTATCGCGGCCAAGCGGGGCGCAAGCTCGGCCCCCACCAAGACCACTCGCGGGGCGACGACCTTGAGCGCGTGCCCGAGCGCCTCCCCGGCGAGGTGGGCATTGACCAGCGCGACTCGCACTCCGATGCGGCTGAGGCCGAGCCAGACCGCCACATACTCGAGGCAGTTGGGCATGAACAACGCCGCCACCTGCCCGGCGCGTAAGCCGAGCGATAACCCCCAATGCGCGTACTGGTTGCTGCGCGCGGCGAGCTCGGCGTAGTTGAGCGAACCCTCGCGCGAGGCGAGCGCCGGCGCAGTACCCATCTTGCGCGCCTGCTGCTCGATGAGCACGGGCAACGTCAGGTACGGATCCGCCTCCATGGCGGCGGTCCGCGCGAGGGCCCGGATCCAGGCCTCACGCGCAAACTTTGCGTCGGTTGGGGGGATTCCCGTCATGGGTCGCCACGGTATCACGGGCGGGACAGGGGTCGTTGCGGCTGCCGTCCGGGGCGCGGGCGGCCGACTTCAGAGCCACCCTCCCTTATGTCAAACAACTTGTTGTAGTTTCACACTTTTGGGCGAAGAATCCGTGACTAGCATCACAAGATGACAGCCGTATTACCATCCAGTTACAAAACAGGCGCGAGGCGGATCGGTTCGGTGAGCCGGCCGTGGCAGACGTGGCGGAGGCGCGGCGCGGCGAAGCGCGGCCCTATCTCAGCCCCCTGTCGGGGGCCTTGCAGGCTCTCGCCCGACCGGCCATTCCGATCGGGTTCGACACCAGCCCGGATGAGATTTTGCAGCTGGCGGCGCGCATGTACCGCGAGCATCAGGCCGCAGCCGGGGCCCTGCTCGCCGGCAAAATGGCGCTTCTGCGGGATTACGATGCCTTCGGTATGGACCGTGCCGCGACCATCTGCCATTGGGGCCGAAGCGGATCGGTGCTGCTCGCGAGCTACTTCGATGGCCACGATGACGTCATCACGTTGCCCAACCAGACGAGCGAGTATGCCTACCCCTTTTGCGGGGACTATCAGTCGCTGTCGATTTGGGAAAAGCTCATCGCCTACCCTGCTTATTCGCAAATCAGGAAAGGCAACGCCGGGGATCTGTTCCTGAAGAACAACCCCGACGGCGATTTCGCCGTCGAGCCGGCCCACTACTTCGCCTCCGTGCAGGCCTTGTTCGCGCTCCATGGCGACAATCCGCTCATCGGTCTTGAGGCA
Source organism: uncultured Gammaproteobacteria bacterium (assembly GCA_963766915.1). Classification (GTDB taxonomy): domain Bacteria; phylum Pseudomonadota; class Gammaproteobacteria; order Steroidobacterales; family Steroidobacteraceae; genus Bog-1198. The sequence continues at coordinate 174,043 of CAVYCL010000011.1, read as the reverse complement.
CGGCGCAGATTCTTTCAGTTTTTGCATGTTGCCTACGCAGGCGCGCTCGATCGCCCTGCGACCCATCCGCGGCCTTTGATGATCTCCGCCCAACACTGGATCAACGGTGAGCTCGCGCGGGCCTTCGTCGAGGACTTTCCGGATGCGCGGTTTCTGCACACCATCCGCGACCCGATTTCGGCCGTCGACTCCTGGCTCGAACGCCACTTCACCTGGCAATTCGGCAAGGATGCGGACCTGTCATCCGGCTATCGGTACCCGGCGTTCGATGCGCTTCGCGATCTTTTGTCCTGGGACGCGGGGCATCGCGGACTCGAAGAGCGAACACGCGCCATTCGATTCGAGGACATGCACCTGGCACCCGAACGCACGATCAGGCGATTGGCCGAGTGGCTCGGGGTGGCGTATCGACCCTGCCTGCTCGACAGCACGCTGAACGGCCGGCCGTATGTCGTCGAGGCGGGCGGACGCAGCTGGGTGGGCCCTAATCCCAAAAATGCCCGGCGCCGTTCCAAGAACTTGAATGCGTTGGACCAGCTGATGGTGTTCTCGGTGCTGCACGGCAACTTCGCGACCTGGGGCTATCCCTATCCTCGCTTGCTGCGCCATCGGTTGGCACGAGCCGCCGTGGTATTCGCGGGCCTTTTGATTCCGACCAAGATGGAATGGGTCAACATCCGCAACGTCATCCGTCTGCAGGCTGCCGCGGCGCTCGGCAAGCGCCGCTACGCCCGCGCTCTTCTCTCACCCTGCGTGCTGCTGATACGCAGGCTCCGCATGATCCAGCTGTTCGTGAGCGCGGCCGCGGCTCGCGCGATCGGTAAGACTCGACCGATGCAGATCATCTGAATCGGTGCTGGCGCATCGACTCTAGTGGATGATGCCGTCCCGATGTAACTTGGCGCCTATCTCACCGGTGATGGTCTCGATGGAGGATGACGTCGACTGGATATCGTCCGACGTCGTTTTGGAATCCAACGTGTAGAGGAGCTTCGCATCGTTGGCGGAGAATAGCTTCGTCAGGACGTGCACGGAACCGGTGATTTGCGGGATCGACTTCGTCGTATCCAACTGCACGAAGGCGACCGGTACCCCGTAGTACCCCAAATCGCCCGTGACATAGCCGACGCCGGTAACCTGGTAGTAGCTGGTGCCCCGAGTATCGCGGGAGTTGCCGTGCTCGGAACCCATCTGCAGGGTGACGACCGTGCTGGTCAGCACGGCGTCGGCATGCGTCGCCGCGACGACGCGCTCGATGTTCGCGCGCGTCAGTGCTTCCTTCGGCCTCATCGTGTCACAGCTCGCGATCGGTATGGTCGAGCTGCCCTGAAATTGCGACGCCAACGAGTACTCGAAGTTGCAACGCTGGGTGAAGTCCGTGCTGATACCGACGATGAGTATTCTCGAGAACTGGGAGGTCTGCGCACCCGGCTGCTGCCAGGCGCTCTTGACGGAATTTCCAGAGCATCCGACAAGCCCCGCCATGCCCAGAATCAGCGCGCCGGCCCCTACTGAAGCGCTCTTCATCCGCAGAAAACTGATCCCGATACCCAACATGTTTGAAACTCCGGTGCGACGGTTGCGGAATTTCAGACAATAACATGCACGGAGCCGAGCGTTACTGGACCTTGGTCCACGACGACCCACGGCGAGGTGAGTGCGGTGCTCTGATGCTCGTCTGCCAGCTCATTCCGTGAATGAGCGGATATTCACCGCCATGTCGCTTTCCCGCACATGGGCGCGCGTCGACAAGTAGCGACCCATCGCCTCGATGGTCGGCTGAAGGTCGTAGGTGGTCGCCGCAGGCCGCAAGCTGTGATCGACGGGCACGCAGTCGACGACTCCCATCGTGAGGCCACGGGCTTGGACGATCGGAGGCCACGTCAAATCGGCGCCGTAACTATTGGGAGCGGCCTCATCGAGCGGCAGCAAGTCCTTGAACAACTCTTTGCTGATGCAGACGACAGGGCCCCCTTCCACGAAATGAGTCTGTCGGCCGAGCAGCCCAGGCACCCTCTTGGTAATCGGAAAATTGATGTAGCTGTTGAACGTGCGAGCCGGCTGTGACAACGAGAAACCCAACCGGCGATGCATCGCGATGTAGTCATCGATGAAGCCGCGCGGTAGCGCAATGTCATCATCCACCAGCATGATATGGTCGAAGGAACCGTAATCCTGATCTTGAAGCAAGGAATTGATGAGCTCCGGTCGAGGAGCCTTCTTGTTCTGCAGCCTTTCGTACACCTGCTCTGATCGACGCTCGGTGGGCGTGCACGACGGATCAATGAGCACCCATCGTTGATTGACTTGATGGCGTTGCGAGCGTCCGAGCTCAGCCCGGGCGTGGGCGAACGAGTTTCGCTTCTTCGTCATGCACACGCCGAGGGTCAGTATCCGGGATCGTGGTGGCTCCAGCTCCCTGGGGGCGTGCGATTTAGGTCCGATGATACGCGGGACACTCCGCAGACCCCATTTCAGGGATCGTAAAACGCGGCGCACTGTTTGCATTGCTAGGCCTGCCCGGAACCACCGTTGCGCTATCTGCAACGACAAAATTCTATAGGATCTGCAAGATCGAGGTACGGGCGGGTTGGCTCTTGCGCCCGGGAGTACCATGTTTCAGTGATTGACGTTCACCGGTGCGGGCAGCACTGTGTCGAGCATTGTCGTTCCACACTGCAGGGTGCCACCCCACCTAAGCTGGGCGTATGAGGAATCGATCTCGTCCGAAGGCGCTCAGGGGCGTGCTTAACATTGCGCGACGGTTCGTCGAGCGAGTATTCGGCGTTCAGGTAATTCCGTATGGGCACGCCGCGTTTGTCTTCGAGCGCGAGCATCTGCGCCATTTCCTCGCTCATTTCAAGGTCGACTGCGTGTTCGACGTGGGCGCGAATGCCGGCCAGTACGCACAGATGTTGCGGCAGCGGGCGGGCTATGAAGGGACCATCATTTCCTATGAGCCGATCCCGGAGTTGGCAGCCCTACTGAGGACCGCGGCCAAGTCGGATCCCGCCTGGTTCATCGAGGAACTGGCACTTGGCGATGCGGCAAGCACGGCCCTGTTCAACGTCTATGCGTCGGATCAATTCAGCTCCCTGCACCCGCTCTCGGCGGCCGGCGCGGAACAATTCCCCGCCGACAGTCAGCTCGAGCGACGCGTCGAGGTGCGCACCGCGACGCTCGCCGGCGAGATCGCAAAGTACCGGGCAAAGCTCGGCTTCCGCCGCCCTTTCTTGAAAATGGACACGCAGGGCCACGACCTGGCGGTCGCGGTCGGCGCGGGCGAGGAGCTGAAAACATTCGTCGGACTACAAAGCGAACTTGCGATCGTTCAGCTCTATGCGGGTTCGCCCACTTACCGGGAGGCACTCGATTACTACGCAAGCCACGGCTTTACCTTGAGCGCCTTCGTTCCGAACAATTACGGCTATTTTCCGCGCCTTCTGGAAATGGATTGCATCATGTTCCGCGAGTCCACGCCGTCGATGCAGCCGGATGCGGAAGGCTCCGCCGGCAAGTGATTGATTAATTGGCGTCCCCAGGGGGATTCGAACCCCCGTCGCATCCGTGAAAGGGATGTGTCCTAGGCCTCTAGACGATGGGGACGCGGACCTACAATCGAAATCATCGAACGAACTGGTGGAGCCAGGCGGGATCGAACCGCCGACCTCTTGCATGCCATGCAAGCGCTCTCCCAGCTGAGCTATGGCCCCACATGGAGGCGCCGGACGTTACCTGACGCACTCCTTTTCGTCAAGAAAATGAATGGGCTACGCCGCCCAAAGTGCTCTCGCCCGCGCCAGGCGCTGCAACGACACCTGTTTCCCGAGGATTGCCAGCGTCATATCGATCGGCGGCGAGATGGTGCTGCCGCAGACCGCGAGGCGCAGCGGCTGCGCCAGCTTGCCGAGCGAACTCGCGTGCCGGGCGACGACCGCGCTGATGACTTCATGAATCGCGGGCGCCGTCCAGTCTTCCAGTTCGGCGAGGGCATCCGCGGCTTCGCTGAACAGCGGCAGTGTTTCCGCCGTGACGTGCTTACGCACGCCCTTGTCGTCGTACGCCGTCGGGTCGCGAAAAAAGAACACGCTGTTGACCGCCATCTCGCGCAGCGTCTTGGCTCGCTCACGCTGCGCCAGCACGATTTGCTCGAGCTGCGCATCATCGCCCGCCTGAATCCCCTCGCGATCCAATTGCCAACGCAGGGCCGGCACGAGGCTCTCGGGAGGCGCCCGCATCATATGTTGCTGATTGAGCCAGGTGAGCTTTTCCACATTGAAAGCCGACGCGGACTTGTTGACCTCCGCAATGTCGAACAATCGCACCATGTCCTCGATCGTGAAGTACTCCTGATCGCCGTGCGACCAGCCGAGGCGAACCAGATAATTGAGCACGGCTTCCGGCAAAAAACCCTCATCCCGATACTGCAACACGCTAACGGCCCCGTGACGCTTCGACAGTTTGGCGCCATCGGCACCCAAGATCATGGGCAGGTGCGCATACACCGGCGGTGTCTGCCCGAGCGCCAGCAGCATGTTGATTTGCCGTGGCGTGTTGTTCAGGTGGTCATCGCCGCGGATGACGTGGGTGATCCGCATATCCATGTCGTCCACGACCACACAAAAGTTGTAGGTAGGCGAGCCGTCCGAGCGCGCAATGATCAGATCGTCGAGCTCCGCGTTCTGAAAGACGACTCTGCCATGCACCACATCATCGACCACCACTTCGCCGGCGAGCGGATTCTTGAAGCGCACCACCGGCGCGACACCGGGGCGCTCGTCCGTTCGATCGCGCCACCGGCCGTCATAGCGCGGCTTCTCGCCGCGCGCCATCTGGCCGGCCCTTAATTCCGCGAGCTCTTCTTTGGTGCAGTAGCAGCGGTAGGCATGGCCGTTCGACAATAACTCGTCGAGGACCTGCTTGTAGCGATCGAAGCGTTGAGTTTGGTAGAAGGGACCTTCATCGGCCTTGAGGCCGGCCCACTCCAGGCCTTCCAATATCTGTTGGATCGCGGCAGGCGTCGAGCGCTCGAGATCGGTGTCTTCGATGCGCAGCACAAACTGGCCCGCCTGGCGGCGCGCATACAACCAAGAAAAAAGTGCGGTTCGAAGTCCGCCGATGTGCAGGAAGCCGGTGGGACTCGGAGCAAAGCGCGTACGGACCATCATCGGCTTCGGAAACTGGAAAAAACGGGCGGTGAGTGTAGCAGAGACCCCTTACGGCCGGGGCAGGCAAACCGTTGTTTGGCGACAACAGGAAAAACTCGCCGTTCGGCGAGCATACACGTCAAATCTTGCTTTTATGTTACAAGTGGCTGGAAAATCGAGCCATAAGAGTAAAGTGACGACCGTTGGGGCTGGCCTTCGGAAGGGCGGATAACGATGCTGACGCAGCAAACGTTGGGGAAGCAGACGGATTTGACGCTCTGCAAGGCATCAGACCCCGCCGGGCGCGTGTATTGGATCACCGGCCTTTCGGGCGCGGGCAAAACCACGGTCGGTCGGGAGCTGTGGCGCCGTTTGCGGACCGCGGGCCGCTCCGCGATCTTTCTCGACGGCGATGCCCTTCGCGAGGTGATTGCCGAGGATCTCGGCCACAGCCTCACGAATCGACGCACCTCCGCCATGCGCAACGCGCGCTTGTGCCGGATGCTCGCGAGCCAGGGCACCGATGTCGTCTGCCCCACCATCTCGCTGTTTCACGACGTGCAGCGTTGGAATCGCCGCAACATCCCGGGCTACTGCGAAATCTACCTGCGCGTTCCGATGGAGGAGCTGCGGCGACGCGACTCCAAGGGCATCTACGCGGCCGCAGACCGCGGCGACATGCGCGATGTGGTCGGACTCGACGTGCCGGCCGAGCTGCCGGAGGCGCCCGATCTCGTGCTGGACAACTTCGGCTCACTCGAGAGCTCGAGCGCTGTGGACCGGATCTGGAAAGAATGCGTGCTGCGGGACCCGACGCGCGCGGCGCGCGGCGCCGGCGAACGTTTCTTTGGAACCAAGGCCGAAACGCTCGAGCAGCTGGCACCGCGATTGCGAAGCGCGCGAAATCTTGCCGCAAATCCGATTTTCGGTCGCGGCGTGGCGCGCCGGGAGCGCCGCCGTGCTCGAGGCCATCGCCCAGGCAGCGCTGGGGCGCGGGCCCCTTGATCGTCCGCAGCAGCGCACAGAACGAGGACGGTCCGATCAGCTCCCAGGCAGGTCGCTACGATTCCGTATTGGGCGTGCGCGGCACTGAGCAGATCGCGCAGGCCGTCGAGCAGGTCATCGCCTCGTTCGGCGCTCGAAGGCTCCGCGAGCGATCAGATTTTCGTGCAGCCCATGCTCGAGCGCGTGGCGATGGCGGGGGTCGCCTTCTCGCGCCCGCCCAGCGGCGACGGACCCTATTTCATCGTCAATTATGACGATCGCTCCGGGCGCACGGACGCCGTCACCGGCGGCACGGGAGACAATCTGGAGACATTCCTCTGTCTCAAGTCCCGCGCCCTGCTCTGCCCGCCCGAGCTCGCGCCCGTGCTTGCCGCTCGTGGCGAGCTCGAGGCGCTGTTCGGCTGCGACGCGATCGATGTCGAGTTTGCCATCGATGGTGACGGCAAGACTCTATCTGCTTCAGGTGCGGAGCCTCGCCGTCGAACCCGCGGACGGCATATCCGACCAGCAGGTCGACGATGCCCTGACAGCCGTTGCCCGCAAAGGTCGAGCTGCTCAGCCGCCCGCACCCCTTCCTGCATGGCAGCCGCTCGATTTTCGGCGTCATGCCCGACTGGAATCCCGCGGAGATCATCGGCCTGCGGCCCTGGCCGCTGTCGCTCTCGCTGTATCGCGAGCTCGTCACCGATGCCATCTGGGCGTATCAGCGCGACAACTACGGCTACCAGAACCTGCGCAGCTTCCCGCTGCTGGTGAGCTTCCACGGCCTGCCCTACATCGACGTGCGCGTCAGCTTCAATTCCTTCGTGCCGCGCGACGTGCCGAACGATCTTGCCGGGCGCCTCGTCAACTACTACATCGACCGTCTGCTCGCAGAGCCGCAGCTGCACGACAAGGTGGAATTCGAGATCATCTTCTCGTGCTATACGCTCGATCTGCCGCAGCGCATGAGCCGGCTCGCGGAGAGCGGCTTCTCGCAAGCGGACATCACCGGAGCTCTCGGGCGCGCTGCGTCGGCTGACCAACCGGATCATTCACGGCGAGACGCGCTCTGTGGCGGCGCGACCGCGCGAAAATCGATCTGCTCGCGCAGCGCCTGCCGATGATCTGCGAATGCGAAGATCGACAAGATCAGCCGCATCTACTGGCTGATCGAGGATTGCAAGCGCTATGGCACGCTGCCCTTTGCGGGTCTGGCGCGCGCGGGATTCATCGCCGTGCAGCTGCTGCAATCCTTCGTCGTCGGCCGGTGTCATCAGTGCAGAGGAGCACGCGACCTTCATGGCGAGCGTCGACACGGTCGGATCGCGCATCGGGCACGATTTCGCGCACCTGACCAAGGCCGAATTCCTGGCGCGCTACGGCCACCTGCGGCCGGGCACCTACGACATCCTGTCACCTCGCTACGACGAGGCGCCGGATCTGTATTTCGACTGGTCGGCCGCGCGCGCGAAGCTCCGGCGCACAGCCGCGCTTCGCGCTCTCCATCGAGCAGTTGCGGCACATCGAGCAGCTGCTGAAGGAGCATGAGCTCGATATCGACGTGCTGAGTCTGATCGAGTTCATCAAGGCCGGCATCGAGGGACGCGAATACGCGAAGTTCGTGTTCACGCGCAGCCTGAGCGATGCGCTCGTCCTCATCCGGCAGCTGGGCGAGGAATACGGCCTGTCCGCCGAGGATTGCGCCTATCTCGACTACGACGCCATCCGCACCCTCTACAGCGAGAGCGGTTCGGTGCGCGCACGGCTGCGCGAGAGCATCGCGCGAGGCCGCGAGCGTCATGCGCTCACGCGCAATCTGGTGCTGCCGCCGGTCATCGCCTCGCCCGAGGAGGTATTCGCGTTTCACCTGCCGCCCAGCCAGCCGAATTTCATCACCCGCAAGAGCATCACCGCCGCCGGTTGCCTCGGTCACCGATCCGCCGGAGCAGTTTCGCCGGGCTGCATTCTGTTCGTGCCGAGCGCCGATCCGGGATTCGACTGGATTTTCACGCGCGGCATCAGTGGCTTCGTCACGCAGTTCGGCGGCGCCAACTCGCACATGGCGATTCGCGCCGGCGAGCTCGGCATTCCCGGCCGTCATCGGCGCCGGCGAAGCGCTGTACCAACGCTGGCAGGCTGCGGATAAGCTGTGCCTCGACTGCAGCAACCAGAAAGTCTCGCTGATCGCGTGAAGATCATCGCGGTCACGCAACGAGTCGCGATCGTTCCGGAGTATGGCGAGCGCCGCGATTGCCTGGATCAGGCGTGGGCCCGTTTCATCGCGGCTTGCGGTCTGTTGCCGCTGCCCTTGCCGAATGTCGTCGATGTGGCGCTTGCCCTGTTCGGCCGCGCCGAGGTGGCGGGACTGTTGCTGACCGGGGGCAATGATCTGGCGGCTGTTGGCGGCGATGCGCCGGAGCGCGACGCCACTGAAAACGCGCTGCTCGATGCGGCGGAATCGCGCCGCCTGCCGGTGATGGGCGTGTGCCGCGGTATGCAGCTCATCCAGCAACGCCATGCCGTGCCGCTGCAAGCGGGTTCGAGGGCACGTGATGCCGCGGCAGACGATCGACATCGAGGGGAAGGCGACTGAAGTCAACAGCTATCACAATTTCGGGGCCAGCGAGTCGCCCGCGCCGCTCAGCGCATGGGCCGCACGCGCGCGATGGCATCATCAAGGCGATCCGGCACTCGGAGAAGCCCATGACCGGCATCATGTGGCACCCCGAGCGCAATGCGCCGTTTGCGGCGCGCGACATCGCACTGTTCCGCGATGTCTTCGAGGTCGGCTGATGCGCGGACTCATTTTGGCGGCCGGGCGCGGCAGTCGCATGGGGACCTTGGGCGACGACCGGCCGAAATGCATGGTCGAGCTCGAGGGCCGGCCGCTCCTCGACCGGCAGATTGCCGCTCTCAAGCGCGGCGGTGTCGAGGAGATCGGAATCGTGCGCGGCTACCGGGCCGAGACCTTGAATTTCTCCGGCCTTGCCTATTTCGACAACCCGCGCTGGTCGCAGACCAACATGGTGATGTCGCTCACCGCCGCGGCGAGCTGGCTGCAGAGCCGGACCGGTCATCGTCAGTTATGCCGACATTTTCTATCGAGGCGACGTGGTGCGCGGCCTCGCCAAGGCGCCGGGCGCGCTCGTCATCAGCTTCGATCGATCGTGGCGCAAGCTCTGGTCGCGGCGCTTTGCCGACCCCTTGTCCGATGCCGAGACCTTCCGGATCGATGGCGCCGGAGAGCTGCTCGAGATCGGGGGCCGCACGCGCACCATCGAGGAGATCGAGGGCCAATACATGGGCCTCCTGAAATTCACGCCGGTGGCGTGGAACGCCGTCGAGGAGATTCTCGCGACGCTCGATGCACCCAGTCGCGACCGGCTCGACATGACCGGCTTACTGCGACGGCTCCTGGCCGCCAAGTCGATCGCCATCAGCACCTTCGGCATCGACGGCGGATGGGGCGAGATCGACAACCCCGGAGATGTCGAGCTCTATCAGAGCATGATCCAAGCGGGCGAGCTCACGCTGGAGACGCCTCTGGGCGCATGAGCATAAGCCCGGCGCCTCCGGAAAAACGAGCATTGCTATCAACGACAAGTGAGAGATGAATACTATGAGCCAAACTTCGCCCAAGGTTAACTGGGACTACACCGAGCACGCCGAGCACTACGATAAGCGGGCGGATTACTCCTACGATGCCATCAAGCAACTGCTGACCGTCACCGGATGCACCCCTTTAACGCCGGTCGCCGAAGTGGGTGCCGGCACGGGAAAGCTCACCAAGGAATTACTCAAGCATGGCTTGACGGTCAAGTCCGTGGAGCCGAATGAGGCCATGCGCACGATCGGCATCAAAAACACGCAGGGCCGGTCCGTCACCTGGTCGGTGGGCACGGGGGAGGCAACCGGATTGCCGAGCGGCAGCGCCCACGCGGTGTTCTTCGGCAGCTCCTTCAACGTCGTCGACCAGAAAGCCACCTTGGCCGAGGTCAAGCGAGTCCTCACGCCGCGCGGCTGGTTCGGCTGCATGTGGAACCACCGCAATCTGAGCGATCCCGTTCAAAAGAAAATCGAGTCCATCATCCAGTCGTCCATTCCGTCCTACTCCTACGGGTTGCGGCGCGAGGATCCGACGGGCGTCATCGATTCGAGCGGCCTTTTTTCGCCGGCAAAATCCATCTCGGGCGATTTCGTCTGGCACATGCCGAAATCGGACATCATCGTGGCGTGGAAATCGCATGCGACCTTGCGGCGTCAAGCAGGGAGCGATGCGGTGTTCGACAAGATCATTGCGGAAATCTCGAAGTACTTGGCGCCCCTGCCGGAGACGATCGATGTCCCCTACACCACGCGCATTTACTACGCCCAGTTGAAATAAGCCGCGGCGAGGGCGGCGGCAATCGCGATCCCGCCGTGCTTCGGTACTTGAGCCCTCGATGGCATTCGTCGGCGAAGGTTTGTTTTACAACCTTCGCAATGTCATAATTTGCGGGCTTATCCTAGGGCGGTTAGCTCAGCGGTAGAGCACTGCTTTCACACGGCAGGGGTCACAGGTTCAATCCCTGTACCGCCCACCATCCAAGGACGGTCCATTCCGGCACACATGAACCCAGGTGTCCGAGGGACATCAAACCTCGAGTGACACCCCTTGGACCTTCTCAGCTCTCGCCGTCATCGCATCAGCCCAACTGATGGAGCGAAATCGCGGAGCCCTTAATCAGAGCTACATCCCGACCCTGGATGGGTGGCGCTCGATAGCCATCCTGCTGGTTTTGGTCGATCACAGCGGCGACTTCGTACTACGGCCTCTGCTGATCGCCGCGGGCGTCGGTTTGGCTTCGATCGATAATTCCTTTGAACTTCTGAAGGAACTCATCGGCAGCGCAGGGGTTCACATCTTTTTCTCCTTGAGCGGCTACTTGATTACGAGGAACCTGCTCACCGAAGAATCGACACGCGGCTCGGTGAGCGTGAAGGGCTTTTATGTCAGACGGCTATTCCGCATCCAGCCGGCCTCGGTCGCAGTGCTGCTCGCGGTTGCGGTGCTGGGTGCCGTAGGAGTCATCCCAGTCAACCCCTTAGGTTGGATCGGTGCCTTGCTGGGGTTTGCCAATTTAGTCGCATCCTCGCAGACCTGGTACACCGGTCACTACTGGTCGCTCGCGGTCGAGGAACAGTTTTACCTGATCTGGCCCATGGTTTTCGTGATGGCCAAAAAGAATCAGAGGCTGAAAGTCGTGCTAACGATGGCGGCTCTGGACGTCTTATGGCGTGTCCTCAGCTTTAAATTTCAGATCGCGACGTCTTGGAACTATCCTGTGAGAACAGACATCCAAGCCGAATGGCTGTTGTGGGGATGCGTTGCGGCGGTAGCCGGCTCCCACGACATCGGAGCCCGCGCGCTGCAACGCCTCTCGGCGCCCGGCTTGAACCTGGTCGCCCTGCCGCTAATTGCGCTTTCGGCCGCGGGCCCGTTCATCCAAATGGACTGGAAAATGAGTCAGCTCGTTGCGTCCGCGGCGGCCATGACGGCGCCTTTGCTCTTCTTGGGGACGGCGCAACGGCCGACAAAATGCTTAGGCCGGATCCTCGAGTGCGCTGCGCTTCGTTGGCTCGGACGGCTCTCCTATAGCCTATATCTATGGCAACAGATGTTCATCGTATGGCGGATGGCTCACGTCCCTGAGTTGAGCGCATTGCAAAGTGTTCCGCAAAACTTCGGATGTGCTCTGTTGTTGGCGGCGGCGAGCTACTACTTAATCGAGCGCCCCTTCATAAAGATCGGCAAGGGATTCATTAGTTCGCGGGCGCGGCGAACCTCGCCGTCCTAGCGAGCCTTCCTGTGGACGACGCAGTGCGGGAAAACGGACGAGGCCACATGACGATGCAGTTTGCTATTGTGTTTGGCGATTCGTGGCAGCGGTCGCTGTCCATCAAGGCAATTCCGCTTATGATGCAGAAATCTCGGGCAACCGAGATCTAACTCACTGAAATAAATGTCAATTGTAAAAACTCCACCAGGACCTGCCGATGTATACGATCCGAGCACGGACCTGCTCGAGTGGATGCGGCTGAACTTCGAGAAATTCGGCGACATCTACAGCGCCAAAATCTTCGGCGCCAACGTCTATGTCATCAACGCACCGCAAATGGCCGAGCATGTCCTTTTGAAGAACTGGGAAAATTATCTGCGCAAGGGCCACGCGGTAAAGCGCATCGCATTCAGCCTCGGCCCCGGTTTGATATCCACCAATGGTGAGCGCTGGGCGTCGCAGAGACGCATGATTCAGCCCGCCTTCACCCGCGAATCGGTCGGCGCGCTATTCGATGCCATCTGCGTTCCCAACCAATCCCTTTGCCTCAGATGGCGGCGAGCGGCCGCGGCCGCGGCCGATGAGAATTTGGATGTCACACAGGATCTCAGTCTCACCGTTCTCGAAGTCACGCTCCGCGCCCTCTTCGGCCGCGACTACGACTCGGTCGCGGCAGAATTTCAAATCATCGCCGACGAGAGCCGCGATCTCGAATTTGCGCATATCTGTTCAAAACTGGGGTCACTGATCGTCACCATCATTCAAGCGCGTCGCGAGCGACAGAGCGATGACCCTGACATCCTCGGCCGAATGATGGCGGCGCGCGATCGGCGGGGATCGCCGATGCCGGACGCGCAGTTGGCACGCGAAACACTGACCTTGGTGATCGCAGGGCACGAGACGACCGCGAGCATTTTGAATTGGATCTGGTACCTGTTGGCCGAGCACCCGGATATTCAATCGCGAGTGGCGGCCGAGGTGCGCGATTCCAAGGCGACGGAAGGGCTTTCGATGCGCACGCTCGAGCAACTGATCTACACGGGAAGTGTCATCGAGGAGGCGTTGCGCTTGTACCCGCCTCTATGGCTCATGACGCGAAAGGCGATCAAGGCCGACCTGTTGGGTGAATACCGCGTTCCGAGCGGCACGGAGATATACATCTCCCCGTACTTGCTGCAAAGGCACCCTCGTCTGTGGCAGGAACCCAAGCGATTTGATCCGGAGAGATTCGAGCCCGGCAACACGCAGAATTATGATTCCCTGTCGATGTGTCCGTTCGGCGCGGGGCCGCGAAACTGCATCGGAGAGTACTTCGCGAGAGTCGAAATGCAGGTCCACTTAGCCTCGGTCATCGACACGCTGTCTCTGTCCAATACCGTGGAAGAACCTGCGCAAATCGTCGCGGGGGTGAATCTGCTCAGCCGAGATCACCTCATCATGCGGCCGCAATTGCGCAACGATTCGGCTGCCGATCGATGACTCGGCTGCTCGGCTGGATCATCATCACGCTGACGTTCGCATCGATCAGCATGGGCTTGCTGTATCCCTGCTACCGCGCAGCCTCAAGGTTCTATCCGGAATCGAGGAAAATCCGCTGGATCTACGGCGTGACCGCTGCGGCCTTCGGCATCGCTCTTTGGCTCCTGCTCCCCCTCCTCGTCCATCGGCTCTTCCCGCGCTACTGACCTCGCTAGCCCCTCAACTGCTTCGCGAGTCGCAAGGCGAGCGCGACGATCGTCAAGGTCGGATTGGTTTGCCCCGCGGTGGGAAAGACCGAGCTCCCGGCCACGTAGAGATTCTCCATCCCATGCACGGCGCAGTTGCGGTCGACGACCCCTTCCCCGGGATCGTCCGACATCCGGGTGGTGCCGATATAGTGAGGGAGCCCTGCGAGCGCATCGGCGACCGGCACCTGCTCATCGCGGAGCCACGGCTCAAGGCGGGTCCGGCCGATGCCGACACGGGCGAACTCCGCGGCGACCAGGCTCGCCAAGCGCGCCGCCGTTCGACGCTCCAGGTCCCCGTGCTTCCAATCGGCTTTCACTCGACGCAGGCCCAGCGCGTCTCGGTCATCCGCCAGCAATATGCGGCTCTCCGGATCGGGCTTGGGTTCCAGATCGACCAGCAGCATTGCCGACTTCGAGGGCACCCCGCCACTCGCGAGCGTCTGTTTCGAAGCGAGGTGCTGCCCGACAACTCCGGCCACTTGACGGATATCCTCTGCAATCAGGCCGACCTTTCTCACCCACCTCCGGCGGCCAATGCCCCGTCTGGAGCGCGCGCCAGATGTCCTGGGCGGCGGTCACGCCCGATTCGGGGTCCGGTTCATACTGCAGAATGCTGCTGCAGTTGAGCAATCCTTCGTGCTCCATGATCTCGGGCGTCAAGGTGAGCCCCACCTCGACCTGCACGCCGCCCGGACCTCGCAGAACGTTGAGCTGGTTCTGAACCTGCGCCATGACGGGCTCCGTGCTCACGATCAATCCCGCGGTACCGCGCAAATGCTGCATGAAATAGCGGCCCACCCGATCGTGGTCGTTACCGAAGCCGCCGGAGTTGCGCTGCGATTCGAGCAGCAATAATCGCGCGTTCTCGATCCCGCCGCAGCACAGCACATACTTCTCGGCTTCGATCGTTGCGGCGACTCCGTTCAGAGTCCTCACGGTCAGGCTCGCCACCCGGGCGCGGTTCCTGGAGAGCGAAAACTCCGCGAAGTTCGCATGCAGGAGCGTGCGGATGTTGTCCGCCTCCGCGAGCAGAGCGCCGTAGGCGTTCGCCCATCGCCACGTTGCGGCATCCTTCATCGCGGGGGCATAGTTCCAGACGAAGGGTCTAAGCCATTCCGGATTCAGTGAAGGGAGCGGCGCCTTGAGGAGCGCCAGCGTTTCCGCATCCGAACGCCACTTCGATCCAAAACCGGCAACCTCGTGCGCGCGCTGATAGTAGGGATCGAGCTCGGCACGATCGAGTGGCCAGCCGCTATGGGCAATCCAGGGTCGTTGCCGGAAATCGATCTCGCTGAGCGGCGCGCATCGGCCCGCCCAATGATTGGTCGTGCCGCCGAAAAATCGCAGGCGTCCACCCTCCAGCGACATGGGAAGACCCACGTTGGTACCGGCGTAGAGCGCCTGCGATTCCGCATATTCATAGTGCATCCCGCCGCCTTCGACGAGGCAGACCCGCAAACTCGTTCCCGCAAGTTCCCGCGCGATGGTAATTCCGGCAGCACCCGCCCCGATCAGGCAGACATCCGCCTGAACCGCGAGCCTGCCAGGATGGTCGCGAAGATCTTCAATCACGCGCGCCCTCCTCGAGATGGAGAAACGCACAGAGACGGGCCTCGGTGCGCGCCAGGATCCAGCCGTCCACCACGACAACGTCGTGGACGGACCAATCCCGGGCAACGGCACAAAAAAGTCGCGATGGAACCGTGCCTTCACCGCCGCCGATCAGCAGCTGCGATAGCAGGCCCTGGGAGCGTTCCGCGGGATGCGCGGCAAGATAGAGGGCGCCGAGCCGACGAATTGCGGTCGAATCCGGAAAAAGGCCGCCCGAGTCACGGACCCAGTCGCCGAGAGCCCCCGAAGCCGAGCCTACCTCGCCACGACCCATCGATGCGCAACCCAAGGCCGCTGCGCACAGCCCGATAAGTCCCGCTATGAAATCCCGGCGACCAACCGTGTCGGTCGAGTGGGCACCTTGATGTCGCGTGGCGGCCGCCTCGCACGAACGATGCGCGCTATTGGTCAACGGCTAACCGAGGCCACCTGCCGGTGCTCCGCCGCCGATGTGTGCGGCTCGCTTCAAGCGCTGAATGAATCGCCTGACGGCTGCCAATGATCGTGGCAGTTGGGTCCGCACAAAGGCGATCTTTCGCACGTACGATTCGACAATCCATTCGGCGTTCGAGCCGGCGGGAAAGTAGATGCTGTCCCCCGCCTTCAATTGATGCGTACCACCCGCATCCTTGATCGTCATGCCGCCCTCGAGCACGTAGATGGTCTCATCCATGCCGTAAAACCAGTTGAATCGCCCTGCGGTGCAATCCCATATGAAGGTACTTGCAGTACCGTCCGCACTGCTCGACAACAACACCGCGCGCGCACGCGGGTCCCCTTCGAGGATCCAATCCCGAGTAATCGGCGACGGTTCCAAGGCGATTTTTTCTACTTGAGGTTGGACAGAACTTACGATGGGCATCTAAACATCTCGCCAAATTCAAAGTGGGTTGGGAAGGTCCTGTCTGATGGGACCTGGACCGCGATAGGCACGCGTGGACAATTCCTCGTTCAGGATCTGCTTCATCGCCGCTCTCGGTCCATTCTGACTGAAGATGTGGTCGCCCCCGTCAACGATGTGAACGCGGCAGCGCTCGCCCATCCGCCGGACAACCGACCCCGCCTCGATTTTCAGAAGGTCAAGACCCGGCTCGCCGCGCGCGAACACGAAGACGATCCGCACGCCCCGCGCGGCAATCTCCTGGAGTTCCCACCCAAGATCGTGCGGTAGGCGCACATGCACGTAGCGGGTGAGATCCCGTAACGCGGACTCGACGGCCATGAAGGGACGGTGAAAGTAGATCTTGAGGATTCGCCAGAGATTGACTCGGCCGGCGAACAATCTCTTCCAAGCCTCCATCGAAAAGATCCGTCGGCGATAAATGCCCGGATTGTGGGCTACTTCCGCCAGTTGCAGATCCTGCAGGGTGGCCCCCTGCTTCCAGTAATAGTTTTGTGGATTCACCATGAGGATGCGGTTCACCTGCACACCGGCAGCCGCCGCCCGCAGCGCGTGATAGGCGCCCGAACACACGCCGAACAGGGTGATGTCACGCGACCCGTAGCGCTCGCGAATGAATTCGATCGCCGCTTGTATGTCATCGAGCGCGGAGGGAGGAAACACGTCATTCTCGGGCTGGTCCGGTGCCGTACCGCTGTCTCCGAGTCCGGACAGGTCCATGCGCAGCGCAATATAACCTCGGCCCGCCCAGTTCCTTGCCAGATCCACGTACATGCCATTCGCGCCGATGTGATGGTCCGCGCCCGCGTTCAGCAGAATGACCGCGCGACGTCGCGTCTCGCCTTGCCGCGGCTCCGTGACGATGCCGAATAGCACCGCCTTGGACATGAAAAATACCGGGCGCTCAGTCAGCGGTGCATGCTGCGAAGGCACGCCCTCCCGCAGAGTCATCACGCTCAGGGGCGCCGCGGAATCCGAATCGAGGTCGCCGCCATCGTCGGGCGGCACGGATTGCTTCAACGCAGACTGCAGCAGCCAGTCACGCGTCGCCGCGATCATCCCTTGCGGGATATTGGAAAACTGAGGGGCGGTCATGATCAATTCGACCACTTCCAGTGAATCGACGTAACTGGTCCGAAGCCCGTGTGCAAACAGCTGCTCGGCCCAGACTCGTGAAGCCGGCAGGCTGGCATCGCCAATGACGAGCAGTTCGCGAACCGGTGGGGGCGGCGAGGCGGTTAAATCGATCTTCGCGAGTGCTGCAAGGGTGGCCGCCGACAACGTAAAGCCGCTGACTTCCATTGACCCGCCAACCGCGGAGCCAACAGGACCGTTCGGCTCCTGCTCCGCGCGTAACGACGCCAAGCGCGTCGTGCGGAGTTCTTTTTGATAGCGCCTACCGGAAATGACGGGCGCGATCAGGGCCAGAAATTTCACCGCGGGACACTGGCGGGCAGCGAGGGTCGCCAGCAGCGCGCCGAGTCGAACGCCGAGCAGGCAAACGCTCTGCACGCCGGTCCGCCGCTGCAGCTCGGCAACAGCCGCCACGACGTCCGCCACCCAGATGTCCAGCTGATCGGCCTCAGGGTCTATGTCCGAGGAGTCGCCGGTCCCGGCATAATCAAATCGCAGCGTCGGCAGGCCAAGCGCCGCGGTCGATTCGGCGAAAGCCCGTAGGGCGCGGTGCGCGCAGATGGCCTCGTAGCCGAAAGGGCCACAGACGATGAGTCCGACCTTGGCGTCAATTCCTGCCATCGGCTTGTGGAGCCACCCAAAAAGTCGGCGGCCGGCGGAATCGAAATATAGGGCGTCTGCGGCAGCAGTCGATGGCAAACGAGAGGATGCAATGCGCTGTGTAGCGCTCATAAAACGGTTAACGATGGGGACGACCCGCGAATTGTATTCTTCCGAAACCTACCAGCTCCAGGATCTAAGTGTAGCTGCAAACAGCGGCCTAAATCGGTAACTGATTCATAAGTAATGGAGTTCTGATTTGGCGCGATTGGCCGTCAGTCCAAATCTTACCCAGATATATATACCCGCATAATCAATGTCTTGCGACATAATTTAAAGGCGAAACGGTGATAGGGAGAGCGCCTGCGCCCGTCTCGACGGACGGAGAGCGGGCGCGCTCCCGTCGAAGTCGGCGAAGATTGAAACTCTTTGAGGGCCGCGAGATCCAACGCGCGGCTGTCCGTTGTTATGGAGGTGTTTCGTGGCCGAGGGGCGGACCCTTCGAACGCGTGATCGCGATCCTTGACACTGCTTTACCCATATTTGAGAAGCACGTGCTCCAAATAAGCCGGAGCCCTAAGTACAACTACGCTGCCCGTACGTTGAACTCGATATCTGTCGCCCTTGGGCAACATCCGCCCGAACCTTTCCCTGAAGGATTAGGGTTTTCGATTTGAGATCGGTGATAATTGGCAGCGGGAGTTGGTAAGCATATGTTGCAATTCATAATAAGCCGCTAAGTCGCGCCAAGTGACCGTAGCGGTAAACGACATTCCCGATTCTCTGGGCCCCGCGCGCGCTCGGCGGTCCCGGCGAGACGATTCGTTATGAGACTCGTCCTTCATGACAAAGCCATCACGCTCGACCGCGTCGGCGAGAAGGTGAGCTCCGGCCTCTTGCGCATGAACCACTGGGCACAAGCGAAAGTGCATAGAAGGTCGCTCAAGGCCCCCTCCGCATACCACGCAGAGATCATCTCCGATCTGTCGAGCGACGGAGTTCATGTGACCTCCGTGGAACGCCTCTTCCCCGAGATGGGTCCCAGAATCCTGGATTCCTTGGCACGCGCAGCCTCGTATGTCGCGGCTGAGTGCGAGCGCGCGGAGTCGCCCTCCGTGAGACGCTTGGCCGCCTCCACCGACCTGCTGCCGGACGAACTGCTCAAATCATTTCCGGACCTTTATATGTTGGGGTTGAATCCCAGCATCATTGAACTGGCCGAGCACTATTTCGGTCTGCCGGTGGCCTACCATGGCGTTGCGCTGCGTCAATCGTTCACCAACGGACATCAAGTCGGGCCCCGGTTGTGGCATATGGATTCGGAGGACTTCCATGTGCTGCGAGTCGTCATCTACATGTGCGATGTGAGACCGGGGGGTGGCCCGTTCGAATACGTGCCCCGAAACCGCGGACTTTCGTATAAGGCATTTTCCGGGATCGGCGGCATAACCGATGAGCGAATGCGGTCAGTGATGCCGGAATCAGCGTGGAAGCGCTGCTTCGGACCCATGGGGACCGTGATCCTGGCGGACTCGGCCAAGGTATTTCATCATGAGTCGCTGCAGGTTGACCGCAGTCGCACGGTGGCGATGATCGGATATTCCTCGCGGCGACCGAAGGGAATGCAGCTGGCGATGTCCCATTTCCCGGCGGAGACTTTAAAGCCCGCGCTCATGCGACTCGTGTCGCCGGCCCACTACCCCCTGGTATTCGACTGGCGGCGGCCGGCCATTTGATCCCGGCCTCTCGACAGCCGATAACCCGGATCAACGCATGAACCACTCAACCGCCTGAGCGATCCCGCGCGACTCCAGTTCCTGACGATCCTTGATCGGATGCCAGTTCAACACCTGCTCGGTCATGCTGCTGTCGTAACGGGCGCGGTGAGACGTACATTGCCAGTCATGTAGGCTCGGCCAGCGACGGTTGGGATGCCGGACGGCGTTCTTCGCGAGCTCTTTGATCATATCGGCCGCCCAATAGCGAAGTGCCGAGCGGGGCCGCGCATCAATCCGGGCCCGCATGTGCGCCTCTACGGCGCTTACATAATCTCTTGCGGACATGAGCGGCGGCCCCGTGACCAGTAAAGTCTTCCCCACGACTCCCGGGGCGTCCAACGACAGCACGAGTGCCAGGGCGACATCGTCCACCACGACCAAAGGCAGCGCGTTCCGGCCGTCTCCCCAATAGTCGACCCTCGTTTCGCTCAAGAAGCGGCCCACACCCGGATGAGCCGGAGGACTGCCCGGCCCGACGACGATACCCGGCCGAAGAATCACGAGCGGCAGCCCGGCATCGCGGTGCATGGCTTGCAGCAAGCTCTCGCAGGCCGCCTTGGATCGGGCGTAGTGATCTCGCCGGGCAATCGCCGGGTCCACCGGGGTGTCATTGTTGATGACATCATGAGCGTTGCTGGACGCATAGGAGGCGATCGTACCGGTATAGATGAAACGATCTACGCCGGCAGAGAGCGCGGCCTCGGCAAGCACGCGGGTCGGACCTATGTCGCCATCCACATAGTCTTGCCATTGTTTCCCATCGCACTTGGCGAGATGGTAAACGACGGATATACCGTCCAGAGCCTCGCGCGCAGATTTGGGATCGCCATGGGACCCTGCGAACAATTCGACGGCCTCTCCGTCGAGCTCGAGCGCGGCAGCCCGCGGATTTCGAGTGAGCACGCGAACGCTGTGACCGCGATCGACCAGCATCTTCACCAAGCGACGTCCAATGAATCCGGTGCCGCCCACCACCAGCACCCGAGGTTTCAATTTCGCGGCCGGTCGGGGAACTGCGATCGCGCCACGGCTCGCCGCTCCGATGTTCGCGGCAGCCGCAACCGCCTCGCATAGGCGAACGACCCCAGCGCCGAAATGCCCGTCGTGACGAGAATCGACCTTGCTGAGGCCGTTGGCATAAAACGCCTTCACGCTCCGGAAAACGCTCTCCTCGAACGGATTGGCATCGGGCCGTTTGAAAAGAGCCGACTTCAGCCGACGAAAGCGATCACGCCTCGCCTGCTTGTGCAGTTGGCGAGCGGCCACCTCGGCCGTCGAATAGGCGTCGAAAATCGGGTTTTCGGAGTCATTGGTGTCGCGCCAACCGATATCGCGACCGAAATCGAGTCGAGCGCTGCCACCGCGGCCGCGAACGCGCAGGATGCGATCGGCATGGCCCGGCGAAATTGAGATGGACAGGAGCACGGTGGTCGCGCCCACGCGACCCACCACCGTCCATTGCCGGAACACGGTTTGTTCACCGGGCAGTTCGATGGGATCGCCCGCGACCGCCGAAACGATTTCCGGCAGGCCGACCAGATCCAGTACAAAAGCGCCCAAATGCGGTCCGACCTCGAACAGCATATTGGCCGGTGCGTTCAGCATCCAACTGTCGAACGGCCCGAACTGCAGAATCGGCTGCGCAAAATGCCAACTCACCGTCAGTTGGTCTATACGCCCGAGTTCTCCGCTTTTTATGTTGGCCCGCAGCGCCTCATATCTCGGGGAGAACAGGAAATTGTGGTTCACACCGACCGCAACGCCCTTCTCGGCCGCACGCGCGCACAGCTCCGTACAAGCAGCGCTGTCCAGCCCCATCGGCTTTTCGAGAAATACCGATTTGCCGGCAGCAACCAGCGACGTCGCCGGTCCGATGTGCAGCGCGGGCGGCAGCAGCACATGAACGACGTCGCAGTCCGATGCAGCCAGGGCGTCGATGGAATCAAATATATGCGGGATGCGGTACTTGGCCGCCGCCTTTGCGGCGCGGCCTCGCGAGACATCGCACACGGCGTGCAGGGCGACATCGGGAATCGCCGTCAAGGCTTGGGCATGGGCATCGAGAATATAGCCCGCACCCAATAATCCGACCTTGGTCCTTTCACTCAAGGGGCGCTTCCTTGTGCCGGCTAACGACCTGTCTCATGCGGCTCCCCGATGCTTATATTCGATCAGTCGCGATGCACGCCCCGACAAACGATCAAAATGAAAACCGACCAGCCCCAGGAATTGGGGAAGCTTGCCGATCATCATCAAGACCCCCGAGGCCCAAGCGAGCTTCGCACTCAAACCTTGGCGGCGCTGCCGCCGGGCCAATTGGATCATGCGCAGCGGCCAGGGCACGAGGAGCAACACGACTCCGATCCACCAAAGCGGATTCAGGAAAAGCGCCAGCAGCAATACGATCAGCAACATCGCGGGCATCACACCGCCCCAGGCAATGATGCTGCGAACCGTCCGGGGCCAATTGGGATTGCGGGCATCCGGATGCAGGAAGGCCATTTCACCATAGCCGTGCCCCGAGCGGCGGATCCGGCGCCACCACTGGCCGAAGCGGGTGATGTCGGCATCATGCAAGGTCATTTCTGGTTCGATGCGCCGAAGCCGCCAGCCTTTCTTGCGCAACCGCATGGAGAGTTCCGTGTCCTCTCCCGCGATCATCGCCGGATTGTAGAAATCGACTTGGCGTAGCGCTGCGACGCGAAACAGCACATCGCCGCCACATCCGGGCGACTCACCGACCGGCGAATCCCACTCGACTTCGCACAGGGCGTTGTAAATGGATCGCTCCGGGTAACGTTCCCGGCGAAGCCCGAACACCAACGCGAGATCAGGTTCGGCCCTGAGCGCATTGAGCGCGGTGGGGATCCAGCCCGGGTGCACTTCGCAGTCGCCGTCGACCATCTGGACGAACTCGAGATCGGGATTCGCGGCGAGAAGTCGGGCCAGTCCCGCGTTACGCGCGCGCGCCGCCGTGAATTGCGGGGGCATCGAGAGTTCGACCACGGCAGTGCCATTTTGCCGTGCAAGAGCGACGCTGCCGTCGGTCGATCCGGAGTCGACATACACCCGGTTCGCAATGCCGCTCACCGATGCGAGACATTGCGCCAAGCGCTCGCCTTCGTTCCGGCCGATGATCACCAAGCCAAGACTCGTGGTTTCCAGCGGGTTCGCGATCTCGCTGTTAGCGGAGCGCACGTCGGGGGGGCGGAGCATCGCGATCTACTTCGTACGATTTTCGTACAATCTGACAAACTCACCGAAAGTCACGGGAAATTGAATATCCTCAGCGGACTCGAATGGATCAAAACCGAGCACCTCTTCCAAGCGCACGACTATCAGAGCTAGACTGAGTGAGTCTAGCCCCACGTCAAGCAGTCTTCTATCGTCGGACAACCGCGCCAGTGTCTTTTTCTGTTCGATCGCAACCTGTTCGAACTGCGACACAACGGCCGATCTTACAGACATCCAAGACTCCAGGGACATATCAGGCAAATGATTGTAAAGGCTTTGCGTGCGAAAAGCGCCTGACTGGGGCGACTTCCAGACCGGATGTCGAAAACGGGATCTATTCGGCAGTTGGCTTGTCTTGGAATCGGTAAACAAGGTATCGGCCCATGCGCAGTCTTGACGTCGCCGTCGTAATCGTCACCTACCGGACGGCGGAACTGACCATCGCGTGCCTGCGTTCGGTGCAAGCAGAGCGCCATGCGTCCAAAGAGATCGCCGTGCGCGCCGTCGTCGTCGACAACGCGTCCGGCGATGCTGCAGTGATCCGAGCCGCTCTCGAGGCCGAGGGATGGCAATCTTGGGTCACGTTGATCGAGGCACCTGTCAACGGCGGATTCGCGTACGGCAACAATCTGGGGGTTCGACATGCCTACGCAGAAAAGCCCCCGGATTATATTTACCTACTGAATCCCGATACCGAGGTACGAGCAGGCGCGATCGCCTCTTTGGTT
This sequence comes from uncultured Gammaproteobacteria bacterium, assembly GCA_963766915.1. GTDB lineage: Bacteria > Pseudomonadota > Gammaproteobacteria > Steroidobacterales > Steroidobacteraceae > Bog-1198. The sequence continues at coordinate 150,377 of CAVYCL010000011.1, read as the reverse complement.
CGCTTTCTTGAAGTCTCGCCTCAAGCAGGAATCGCCGGCGGCAGCTTCGAACATCTGGACGGAAGACTCTGGCCGATCGCCTTTCGCTTCCCGACGATTTGCAGCGAACTCTCGCACGGGCTGCAGATGGGAATCGTCTCCCGTTTGTTGCAGCGGTGGACCGTGGCGCGTCCCATGACCCAACTCACGCAACCGACCGATTGGATCTGCGGCGCCGCCATGATGATCCGCCCTGCGGCTTTCGATCGAATCGGAGGGTTCGACGAGAACTATTTTCTGTACTTCGAAGAGACCGATTTTTGCAACCGGGCAAGGCAAGCGGGGTATAGCACCTGGTACGTCCCCGAAAGCCGTGTCATGCACATCATGGGACAGAGCACCAAGGTGACCGATGAGAAAATCACCTTGCAAAGGTTCCCGGCGTATTGGTTCGAATCTCGAAGACGCTACTTCGCCGTGACTTTCGGAGTATTCCACGCCACGGCCATCGACTTGGTCGCGGTGCTGGCCAGCGGCTTGGGTCTGATGAAGCGCCTGCTGCTGCGCAGGCCGAGCGTGCCCTACTTCATCCGCGATTTGATCCGGCACAGCGTCCTCTGGCCGCGGAATCGGCGGTTTCCTGCCCACCCCGGGGGCTGAGCAAACCGTTTGCGGCGTTTTCATCCTCAGGTGTCGCACTCGAATGCATATGTGAAATTCCTACAATTCTCGGGCCCGGCCCGTTAAGCGTCGGTAACCATCGACGCTGGCTTACAATGCGCGATGTATTGCTAGAATCGAAATGCATGTCCGACTCACCCGCCTCTTCTCGACCCACCCTCGCGATTGCAGCTAGTTTCACGGCCGAGCCTTTAGAGCCGGCCCTGCGCTTTCTGCTGGATGAGGCCGGGGTGAATCTCGAGGTGCAGTTCGCGCCTTATAACCAGTTGTTCCAGGAACTGTTGTCGCCCACGAGTTTGCTCGCGGGCAATGCACAGGGAGTCAATGTCATCCTGGTCCGTTTCGAGGATTTCGTCCGCGACGTACCCGACGCGAACGCCGCGGGAGTTTTGCTAAAGAGCACGGCACTCGAGTTCACGGATGCGCTGACGCGCTTCGGTGCGCAAGCGAAGTCGCCGACGACTGTGGTCGTATTGGGACCCTCACCGCGAGCCCCCGTCGAGCTCCTTCCCCAACTGCTAGAAGCCGCGAGCCGGCTCGAGGAGCGCGCACGAGGGCTCAAGGGCATCAGTCTGCTGACTGTCGATGAGACCCCGGGAGGGTATGACAGCGTGCGAGATGAGCTCGCGCACATACCGTTCACCGAAGAGTTCTATGCCTCGCTCGCGCTCGCGCTCGCGAGAAGAGCCCATGCATTGCGCACGCCCGCGCACAAAGTGCTCGTCCTCGACTGCGACAATACGTTGTGGGCCGGCGTCGTGGGCGAAGACGGCGTGGACGGCATCTCTTTTCCGCGGGGTATGCTCGAGCTGCAACGTTTCGCGGTCGAAGCCCAATCCCAGGGAACGTTGGTGTGCCTCGCCAGCAAGAATACCGAGCAGGATGTGCTCGACGTTTTCGAGAAGCGTCCCGAGATGGTGCTCAAAGCCCGGCACGTCGTCGCGCACCGGATCAACTGGACATCCAAATCGGAAAATATCGCCTCGCTCGCCGCCGAACTCAATTTGGGTCTCGACTCCTTCGTCTTCATCGACGATAACCCGGTCGAGTGCGCGCAAGTACGAGCCGCCCTGCCGCAAGTGGTCACTCTGCAGCTTCCGGAATCTGAGGTTGAACAGTTCCTCGCCCGATTGTGGGTCTTCGACAAGGTCTCCGTGACCGCCGAAGATGCCCGCCGCACGGAAATGTACCGCGAAAACGCAGCTCGCCAGTCGCTCGAAGCCTCCACCACCGACATCGGGGATTTCATCGCCTCGCTCGGTTTGGTGGTGGATATCGCCCCACCGGCCGAAGAGGAATGGCCGCGGGTGGCGCAGCTTACTCAGCGCACGAATCAATTCAACTTTACGACCTTGCGGCGCACTGAATCCGAGATGCGTACGGCGGCCTCGCAGGCCGAATCGCTGGTCCTTCGTGTGAACGTGCGGGATCGCTTTGGGGATTATGGCCTCGTCGGTGTGGTGGTGGCCAAGACGGAAGGTCGCAGCTTGCTGGTGGATACATTGCTTCTCAGCTGTCGGGTGCTCGGCCGCGGCGTCGAGCACGCCATGCTGCGCCGACTCGGGGAAATCGCCGCGGCTCGAAATCTGTCGCACGTGGAACTGCCGGTCATCCCGACGGCAAAAAATGAGCCTGCCCGGGCGTTCGCCGCCAGCGTCGCCGCCGCGTTCGGCGTCGAAGATGAGACGCGGGTTTTGTACAGAATTCCCGCCGAATTCGCCTCAGGGATCAGTCATCGGCCGGGACATGACCCCGAAGCGGTCATCAAAGCCCGCGGCTCGGGGGACACGAAAGAGCCCACGAAGGCTGCGTCGGAATCATCCCTGGCGAACCGCTCAGAGCGCTATGCAAGACTTGCATGCGACCTTCGATCCGGAGGCGCGATCTTAGAGGCCGTTCGCGCAAAACAGCTGCACGCTCGCACTCTGGCGAACCGCCTGGAACAGCCCTCGACGGATACGGAGCGAACGCTGGTCGCTTTGTGGCGGGAATTGCTGAACGTCGAAGAGCTGGGAGTCCAAGACGACTACTTTGCACTCGGCGGCACGTCACTGGTTGCCGCGCAGATGTTTGCCGAGATCCGCAAACGTCTTGACGTCAAGCTGCCGCTCACGACGATTCTCGACAGTCCCAATATCCGGGCGCTCGCGCGTGCCATCGAGGCGGAGCGCACGAGGCCATCCGATCGCGGAGTGCGCTCCGACGTGCTCATCGAGTTAAAGCCCGGCGGCGAGCGGTATTTTTTTCTCATCCATGACGGCGACGGAGAAACGCTGCTTTACCGGAACTTGGCGCGCCGCATGCCGGATGAGGTTTCCGTATTTGGCATCGAACCTCGTCGACTGACGGGAATTCCGTTGGCGCACACGCGGATCGAGGACATGGCGAAGTTCTACATCGAGGAGATGCGAAACAAACAGCCCGCTGGCCCTTATTTGCTCGGCGGCCTGTGCGCCGGAGGCGTGATTGCCTACGAAATGGCCTCGCAGCTCACAGCCGCCGGCGAGACCGTTCAACTGGTCGCCCTGTTCGATGCGGCCAAGCCCCGAGCGCGCAAACGAATCGGACAAATCTCGAAACAACGAGTCAGAAGGCTCGAGACGGTGTTCGCAGGTGTTCGCGGCGAACACGGCATATCGGCCATCCGCCTTTACGCATCGATCAAAAAAGCGTCCGCCAAGCTCATGAACGCATTGGTCTGGGAAGTCTCATCGCGCGCGAAGCGCCTGAACACACGAGTCCGATTCCGCGTATTGCGAAGACTCCTGGAGCAGGGGCGTCCCTGGCCGTCCACGGTTGCGGAACTGACGGTGAGGGAAATCTACGATTCCGCCGAAGCGGACTATTCCCCTAAAGCCTTGTCGGATGCCGGCGTCGTGCTGTTGCGCGCCCAATCCGGCGAGGGCGATGACCGGCCCTATCGAGACGTGTATGCGGATGAAACGTTGGAATGGCGGTCGGTCTCGAAGGACCTTGCCGTGATTGATGTAAAGGGCGGCCACTCGAGCATGCTTCAAGAGCCTTTCGTCGAATCGCTGGCGAAGGCGCTCCTACCCACGGTAACGGCCGACCGCGGTCAAGCGACCGTGGAGGGCTCCATCCGGCGTATTGGTCAAGGACGCTGAATTTAGGCCCCAAAAGTGCTACGTCGGTGACGGAAACCCAGGGATTCGGGCAACGCAACGAATACAATTGGCGCCTTCTAACCGAGACAGTGCCAAGCATTGCGAATCGCGTATTTCATCAACCATTATCCCAAGGTGAGCCATAGCTTCGTAAGGCGGGAAATTCTCGCCTTGGAGCGTCAGGGGTTTATCGTTCAACGCATCGCGCTGCGGGGCTGGCAAGACTCCCTGCCCGACGAAGAGGACCGCCAGGAGCAGACGCGCACGCATTATGTCTTGCGCGGCGGCCTTCTGGGGCTCTTCGCGCCCCTGGTCCGGGCGATGCTGCGCACGCCGTCGCGCTTCTTCTCGGCCGCCGCGCTCGCGGTAAAAATGTCCAAAGACTCCGAGCGGCCACTGCCTTATCACTTGATTTACCTTGCCGAAGCCTGCCGTATTCTCGAGTGGATGGGAGCTTTCGGCAGTGTCCGGCTGCATGCTCATTTCGGCACCAATTCCGCTGAAGTGGCCATGCTCGTCCGTGTCTTGGGAGGCCCTCCTTACAGCTTTACCGTCCACGGCCCCGACGAATTCCTAAGACCGATGGGTCTGCCTGAGAAAATTCACCGCTCCGCCTTTGCCGTGGCGATCAGTAGTTTCGGACGCAGTCAGCTGTTTCTGCGCTCAGCGCACGCTGATTGGGCGAAGATCAAAATCGTCCATTGTGGTTTGGAGAAATCGTTTTATGAGGCCGCTTCCCCGACACTCGGGCCGCCGCGGCTCATTTGCGTCGGCCGCCTTTGCGAGGCGAAGGGACAGCTGCTGTTGATCGAGGCGGCCGCCCTGCTCGCCGGCAAAGGCATCTCCTTCGAGCTGGTGCTGGCCGGAGACGGTCCGATGCGCAGGGAAATCGAAACGCTCATCCAAACCTACGGACTGACCGAGCGGGTGCGCATCACGGGTTGGATCGCGAGCGGCCAGGTTCGAGAGGAGATTCTGGCGGCGCGCGCGCTCGTCTTACCGAGCTTCGCGGAGGGACTGCCCGTCGTCATCATGGAGGCGATGGCGCTGCGCCGGCCGGTACTCAGCACCTACGTGGCGGGCATCCCGGAACTCGTCAGGCACGGCCAAGAGGGCTGGCTTTTCCCGGCAGGCTCGGTCGGCGAGCTCGCAGCGGCGATGCAAGCGTGCCTCGCGAGCTCGGTGGATGATCTGAGGAGAATGGGCGATGCGGCGCGAAGCCGCGTTCTCGTCCGCCATTCCGTAGATACAGAGGCGGAAAAGCTCGCGGAGCTTTTCCGTGCACACGACCCCGCATGAGAGCGCTGCTCGAGACTCTGATCGCAGGGGCCGCACTGTTGCTGATGGTGCCGGTCTTGGTTCTCTTGGTGGAGGTGTTCGCGGCCGTTATGCGCCGCGGACGCGACGCATTGCTGGCGGGCGATCGCCCCCGCGTGACCGTCCTCGTGCCCGCGCACGATGAAGCGCTGATCATCAGCGCGACGCTCCGTAGCATCCTTTCGCAGCTGGCACCGGGCGACCGACTGGTCGTGGTGGCGGATAATTGCAGCGACGAAACCGCTGCGCTCGCGGCCGCTCTAGGAGCGGAGGTGCTGGAGCGACGTGACCTGATGCGGCGAGGCAAGGGCTACGCCCTCGATTACGGCATCCGCCATCTCGAGTCTGACCCGCCTGAAACCGTCCTCGTCGTCGATGCCGACTGCCGGCTGAGCCCTTTGGCAATCGATCGACTGGCCCGCCTCTCGCGCGTGTCGGGCCGCCCGGTTCAGGCGCTCTATCTCATGCAAGCGCCCGAGGGCTCGAGTCTCAAAATGCACATTGCGGAATTTGCCTGGATCATCAAGAACCAAGTCCGACCCCTGGGATTGCACCGGCTGGGATTGCCCTGTCAATTGATGGGCACGGGAATGGCTTTTCCATGGGCTTGCATCCGCTCCGCCAACCTGGCGACCGGCCATATCGTCGAGGACCTGACACTCGGAATCGAGCTGACGCGGCGGGGAACTCCCCCCTTGTTTTGTCCCGAAGCGCTCGTGACGAGCGAGTTTCCCTCCTCCACCGAGGGCGTTCGAAGTCAGCGTACGCGCTGGGAGCACGGCCACCTCAGCGTCATTCTGAGCGATGCGCCGCAACTGTTTTTTGGCTCTCTCGCCACGTTGAACTTTCCCGCGCTGGCGATGGCGCTCGACCTTGCCGTACCGCCGCTGTCGTTATTGACCTTGCTGGTCTTGGCCGTCTGGTCGGCGGCGGCGCTGTTCTTCATCGTGGAGAGAAGCTACGTTCCGCTTGCCGCGGCAAGCGTCCCGGTCGCCTTGCTGGCGCTCGCGGTACTCGTGTCCTGGCGGGCGTATGCGCGTCACATCGTTTCACTCGCCAATCTCGCTCTCGCCATGCTGCATGCTTTTTTTAAAATTCCGCTGTATTTGAAATTCCTGGTGGCGCGTCAGGTCAAATGGATTCGATCGAAGCGGGAAGCGGACGAAGGTTGAAGGCGCGCCGCTCCGAGGCTTAGGGCGCTGTCTTGAACGCGATGTAGGATTTTGGTATCCCGAGCACCCGCTCCACCCTGATTTTCGCGTCCGGAAAGAGCTTGCGGAATTCGGCCAGCTTGACCACGGTCGTGCCTTCGATCATGTCCGTCCATGCAGGCAGCTTTTCACGCCAGCGACGCAAGATCCAGTTGCGCATTCCTGCCGGATAGCACCACCACAGCGGCATGCCGCTGTGAGCTTCAATCGGAAACCAGATGGACGGGGTCTGCACCCAATAGACTTTGCCGATGCGGCGGACCTCCCGGGCAAACTGGGCGCGTCTGTCCGCTCCGCCGACATGCTCAATCACACTATTGCTGAATACAAAGTCCATGCTTTGGGCCGCGAGGAAATCGACGTTGCAGCCATCACCGTCGATGTACTCAACGCTATGCTGAAAATGCGCGGTCTTCTCCACCACCGCGGGGAGATTCAGGATCTTGATGTGCAAGGGCGGCAGGAACTCGTGATCCCAGGTACGAGGGTCGCCACCCAAATCGAGAACCGAGGTTCCCGCGCGCAGCCCCATGAGTCCAAGCATCGCCTGCATCCGCCGCCGGCGAGCCCATCGGGAAAAAGGCGCGAGCAGCGCTTGAAACACCCTAAAGCGAAGATATCGGACGGCTTCTGGAAGTTTCATAAGGGGTTGGCGCTTTCGGACTGAGTCATCACATCCGACCTCCGCAAATTGCTGGCCGCGTTTCGCCTAGGTCCCCTTTTTTCAGTATACAACGACGTCCCTGCGGCAAGTACTCCCGAGCTCCATTCATTCGGATTTCGCGGGTTCGCCGCCGTCTTTGCGCGGCAGCGGCTGCACGCTCACCTCGACCCAAGGTTCACGCTCGAACTCGAGCTGACGGCCGCGTCGCGACGAATTGCGCGGAGGTATCGCGCCCGTCGATTGCAGATTCGAGATCACCTAAGCGCGCGCGCGCATTCGCACTAGACCAAAAAAACAAATCGCTCGAAACCCTATGCACAGCGGGAAACGCGACTTGTCTCTCAATTTTTTTTCTTGAACATTGCGCCATCTCACATACGCGAGCGACACAAGAACACAGTTGCCGTATGTGAATTGCGACACGTTGGCATCACTCTTGAGTTCACCAATCATGTCGCCACCCGAGGAGATGTTGTCTTCGGCATAGATGACGAGAGGAACGTTAATGAGTTTATCCAGTCGCGGCGCATTCGAGCTGCATTGGCGCGGCCTGATGATGAAGCTGCGTGGTCCCCTGGTTTTTTTGGCTTTGTCAATCCTTAGTGCTTGCGGCGGCGACAGTGCCGACAGTTCCGCCTCTGCGGTCTCACTCAAAGCGACTCCCGCTGCCGTAGCGAACGGCGGCGGCGCAACTCTCACTTGGACGGCGCCTGCCGGCACCTCGTGCACGGCTTCGGGTGGCTGGTCCGGCACCATGCCGGCAAGCGGCTCCAAGCCTACCGGAGCGCTGTACGCACCGCAGACCTATGCCTTGAATTGCACGGGCGGCAGCGTCTCTGCGTCACAGAGCGTGACCGTCTCGGTGTCGGGAGCGCCTACCGACGGTCAAGTCCAAAGGCCTTCGTACAATACCGGCAACGGCTTCTTCGTCTACGACGGCAAACTCTATGACCCCAATGGCAACGAGTTTCGCCTGCGCGGCGTCAATCGCTGTCACTTCGATTCCAATTCTCAGCCCGGCATCAGCAACTCGCACGCGAATGCCGTGCGGGTGTTCATGTACAAGCTGTCGTACGGTGCCGACACCTACGCGGAGGTCATCAAAACGCAGCATATCGCTTACAACGAGGTGCCGATTCTATCGATGCCACAGTTCCCGGACGGCACCACCAGCAGCGGCAATCAGAGCACCAGTGAATTGTCGGCCGGAGTTGCCTGGTGGGTGGCGCATGCGGGCACCTTCACGCCGCTCAACAAGTATCTCATTGTCAACATTGCCAACGAGTGGGGCCCGTCAAACAGCACCGTGTGGCGAGATGCCTATATCGACGCCGTCGGTCGCCTGCGTGCTGCCGGTTATCTCGGGCCCCTCCTAATCGATGCCGGCGGCAGCGGCCAGGACGAGGCCGATATCAGCACCTATGGCCCCGCGGTCCTCGCATCGGATCCGCAGAAGAATCTGATTTTTGCGTTTCACTTGTATGGCGGCACCACGACCATCGAGGCGCCGCTCGCCAGTGTCAGCGGCAAGGTCATTACGCTGTCGAGCTCGGCTGCAACACACCCCTTCACAACGGGATTCGACGGCTCGAATAACAGTTACTCGGGCATCACGAAAGTCGTGATTCGAAGCCCATCGGGCGAGCTGACCACCGTCCCGGTCATGCAGAACGTGGGTGGTGAGCGCGGCGCATGGACCATCACGGCCACCGAAGACGTGCCCGAGGTGCCATCCGGCTCGACGGTCTATGACTGGGGTAATTACCAGATGCGGATCCCGCGCTTCGGTGCGCTTGCCTCGCAGAACATCATGGTGGCGATCACCGAATTCGGCCCGGGCGAGGATATAGGCCCGAGCCCGACCATGGTGACTGCGGCCGAAGTGATCAGCACGGCCGAAAGCAGCAGCGTGGGTTGGTTGGCGTGGGCCTGGGACGACAATGACTTGTCCGGCGGCAAGTCCAACGATGACTGGTTCTCGATGACCGCGACCGGACCGGGCGTCTACGTCAATCGCTCGAACCTCACGCCCTTTGGGTCTGAGGTCGTGCTGAATTCGAATTATGGATTGTCGGTGCTCGCCAAGCCCGCTTCTATCTTCGAGTGACGGGGAACACCCCCGGCGACTCGCTCGCCGGGGCCTTTCGCGTTAAGCGCTTTCGCGCGGGACGGCCAGGGGCTTCGCGCGCAATTCGATGCGCCAAAGCAGGAAGAATATCCGCGGTCCACGCACGAGATACCGATAGGCCAGGCGTTTCGGATTTCGTGACAGGCGATACAGCCACTCGCATCCGATGCGGCGCATCCAGGGGGGAGCACGCCTCTCGATGCCCGTTACGAAATTGATGGACGCACCGACACACAAAGCGAGACCCCGGGCAATGCCTCGCGCCTTGAGTTGCTGCGCAACGATCTCCTGCTGCGGCGATCCCACGGCCAGAAAACAAAATCTGAACGGGCTCAAGGATTCAACTTGCCGGACGCAGGTCTCGACCGCCACGGGATCTCGAATGAAATTCATCGGCGGCTGGACGTGATGCAGCGCTCGCAACCCGAATCGCTGCCTCAGGAACTGCGCTTGCTCCTGGCTTCCTCCCACCATGATGGTCACATCGTCGGGCTTAAGAACCGAGTCGAAGATGCCGGCGGTAAGATCGCTGCCGGGGCAGACTCGAAGCACCCGGCCTTGGAAGAACCTCACGAGGAGCGCGAGGAAGCGGCTGTCCAGGAGCACATAGGCGGCATCCTCGTACAGGGCGCGAAACTGGCTATGCCCGTAATAGCGGATCACATGATCCACATTGGGGGTGACCACATAGCCATAGCGATCGCTGCCGAACGCTGAGACGATCTTCAAAGTCTCATCGAGGCCATAATCATCCAGGTTCAAAACGCTTCGCATGGATCCAACATTATACGGGCACGCGCCGCAGGCGCCGCGCACGGCTCGAAGCTGGTTCCACCCGTTTAAGATCGGCGACGATACGCCCGACGATTATCAGAACAGCGCTGGGAAGGTCGGCAGAGGAGTCTGGCTCACCGGTCTTTTCGCAACTGACGGGCCACAATCGGCGGCAGGAAGTCTCTAGCCAGATTTCGCAAGCGTTGATTGAACGTGAGCTCGAACTCGCGCTCGTTTCTAGCCTGAAACAAAGTGGAATGCTCGCCCGTGATCTCCTCTGCGGGCCGGCCGTTGCTGAAATAATACAGAGCGAGCGACTTACGTGTCATATTCTCCGGGCAGCGCAGCGGGTCCGGATGACCGTGGTAAGTAAAATCGGTTGTGCCGAAGATCATCACGCGATTGAACACGGGTAGCACCTTCGCTTCGCACTGTGCCATGCCGCGGTCCCACAGCTCCAAATGACCGCCGTACTCTTCTCTCCAGTCCTTGTTCAGATACAGCAAGAGGTTCAGGCGCCGGTCGAGGCCGGAATCCTGGTGCTTGTTGAAATCCACGTGAATGCCCAGCTTGCCGCCGGGCACGATCTGATGCAAACCGCCTCCCGCGAAGCCCGGGTCCGGGATCAGATTGTTGATTCCCGTGACGGCGCTCAAAAACTCGAGGAACGTCGCAGAGTTCAGATGATAAAGAAGCAATCGGGTGGCCGGCCCGAAGGACGCCTCGGCCGCGGATGCGAGCTTTATCTCGTGCGCGTTGTCGAAGCGCTGCCAGCGGATCTCGCCCGGCTTCGGAAATTCCCCCAGAATAAGTTCAAGCAGCTCTGGATCGAAAAAGTTATCAAAGACCACATGGGGAAACGGCTTCGCAGCGAGATAGGAAGCGTGGGCGTCTTCCTTCAGCGCGTTCATCCGCGCCAGCGGCAGGAAAGACTCAATGGTCAAATCGTTAAGTGATCGCATGCTTCCACCGTAGGATGACGAGTCGCGCGTCAGAGTAGATTTAGGATATCAACTCTGCAATTGCTAAACTTGCCAAATGTTCGGTTATCTCCTACTGTACCATTTGTCGGTGTCATCCGGCGGTGACCCCTTCTTAAGACAGGACGCTCACCGCACAAACCATGCTCAGACGATCACGCCTGAAACGGCGCTCCGGCACGCCAAGCGCTGGCGCTGACCACGTCCCCTCGACATTCAAGCCGCTCGAGTGAATGGCGTCCTTCATGCTATTTCAGAAGTGCATTAGAGTGCCCCCATGCCACTTAATCTGAGGGACCTGATCGCCGTATTGGTGCTCTCTTCGGTCGTATTCAAGTTCGCGAAACCCATCGCTTTGCTCTTCAGCAGCGAGCAAGACTTTTCGCGCCGGCGCAACCTCTGGTACGTCCTGACGGTGGCCGCCTTCTTAAGTCCAAACATCTGGCTTTACATACTCATTGCCGCGCCGTTCCTCTTGGTCAGCGGACGGAAGGACTCGAACCCTGCCGCCTTGTATCTGTTCTTGCTGCACGTCGTGCCGCCGGTCGCCACGCCGATCCCACTCCCCGGGGGCGCGAAGCTGATAGACGTGAGCAACCAGATTCTTCTTTCGCTCTGCGTGATGGTCCCGGCGATGCGACGCTTGCGTCGGTCGGACAACGACCGTGACCTTCGCCGCTTCAAAGCCATGGACTGGTGCTTGCTGGCTTACGGCGTCATGACATCGATTTTATACATACACCTACTTGCGCCAGACGGGACCTTCTATCCCTCAACGTTCTCCGACACCTTGCGAAGAACACTGACATTCTTGATCGCGGTGGTTGCACCCTACTTCGTCATCAGCCGGACGACACGTGATCGTCCACTCATTCTGGACAGTCTTGCGGCATTCACAGTGCCGTGCGTCGTCATGGCTGTGGTTGCGATCTTCGAGGGCCTGCGCGGATGGTTGTTGTACGACGAAATCGCACCGCGCTGGGGGCTTGCGGGTACCTTTACCACCTACTTGGTGCGCGGTTCGAGCTTGCGTGCCATGGCCTCCACGGGCCACCCGTTGGCGCTCGGCTATGAGCTCGCCATCGCCTTTGGCCTGTGGCTATCGCTCGAGGGCTATGTGAAATCCCGGCTGACGCGATGGATTGTAAGCGCAACGCTCGGGTTAGGTCTGATTGCGAGTTATTCCCGCGGCCCCTGGGCATGCGCGCTCGGCATTTATCTGGTTTACGTGTTGCAGAAGCCCCGTGCCGTTTCCGGAATCTTGAAATCGATTGTGGGCGCTCTGTTTGCCTTGGGTGCAATCAGCCTCACGCCTTTGGCCAAGAAGATCTCCGCCGTCCTGCCGTTCATGGGCGGCACCATAGACTACACAAACATCGACTACCGGGACCGCCTGTGGACGCGGGGATGGGAGATTGTTCGGGACAATCCGGTATTCGGGGATCAGTACGCGTTGGCGAGGATGGAAGACCTGCGGCAGGGTCAAGGCATTGTCGACTTCGTCAATGGCTATTTGGCGGAGCTTCTCGCCACGGGCTTCGTCGGCCTCACTCTGTTTCTTTTTGTCGTACTAGGGGCCCTGCGGAAAGTTTGGCGCGCGAGGAAGGCGCTCACCTTGATTGATCAGCGCTTCGGCATGGCGGGCGCCAGCTTGGCATCTTGCATATTGGGCACTTTATTCTTGTGGGCATTGGGCGGTCCGGACCCGAGCGTACTCTGGGCGCTTCTCGCCTTGGCTGTCGCCTACTCGCACGTTCGCCTATCCGAGCACGCAGAGAGTTCCGTCCCGATCTCGCCTGCATGGACGCTGCTACCTCCGAGATATAGCGGCGAATAGCCGGCGTTGCTCGGTTCTCAGGTCAAGGAGATTATCCGGTTGAGACTGCTCTTGCTGACATCGAATCTTCCCTGGCCAATGGAAGTGCATGGTGGTGCCCAACGGACTGCGCTGCTGCTCGAGGCGCTGCGGCAGTTCTCGGACGTGGAGATCGCCTTCGTCAGCTGGTCCAAGGAATCGGTGGAGTTGGCGCGGCAAGCGGGTGCACAGTCAGAAAGCATCGCCGGCATCTTCCACGTTCCCGACGACCGCGGTCAGTCCACGGGACTGCTCTCGAAACTGCCGCTGATCGGCAGGCCCTTTCGCACCGTCCACCGGTATCTTGCGAGATACGAGGTCGATGCGGAGTTTTCGGCGTGGCTCAAAAAGACCGTACGCGATGCGGGCTACGACGCCGTGGTGAGTCGCTTCCTCTGGCCGGGTGCGGTCGGCGATCTCGCACACCTCGAGGATGTTCCGACGCTGCTCGACTGGGATGACCTGGATCACCTCAAGTTGGAATCGCAAATCGACGTAAGCCCCTGGACCGGGATCGGCGGCCTCGCAGCGAAATTCCTGACGTTACGCAAACTTACCAAGACCAGCCTGACCGAGGCCGCCGCCTACGACCATATCTGGGTCGCGAAGACGAGCGATGTCGCCCGAATTGCCGGAAAGTCCGTCTCGGTGCTGCCCAACATACCGTTCGTGGACAATGCGCCGGAAAGATCGGCGCAATCGGGTGGCCGTGGCGACATCCTGTTCGTTGGAAATCTGACCTATCTGCCGAATTCAGACGGATTGAGCCGATTCATCGAGCGAGTGTGGCCGCGCGTTCGCGCAGCCTGCCCGAATGCACGACTGCTCGCGATCGGCCCTGCACCTATGGCCGAAGTCCGCGCGCAGTGGGAGCGGGTCGAAGGCGTCGTCATCACCGGCGCGGTGCCGTCATTGATTCCGTATTTTCAGGGAGCCGCTCTGTCGGTTTGTCCGGTCGAATGGGGCGGCGGCTCAAATATCAAAGCGGTCGAATCTTTGGGCTATGGCGTGCCCTGCGTGGTCTCGCCCTACACGTTCGGTGCCTTCAAGGAGCACTTCGGTAGCGCCACGGGCATGATATGTGCGCCGTCCGACGATGAGTATGCATCCGCCTGCATCGAGCTACTCAAGAACCCGGAGCGCGGCGATGAGATTGGCCGGGCTGGCCAACAGGTTGCACGCACGCACTATTCGAAAAGCCGCTTCCAGGAGCTCGTCCGGGAGGGTGTGATGGCCGCGTCCCGCGCCGCGAATCGCGCGACTCGTTAGCGGCCGACGTCGCGCTTCAGAGAACCTCTCGGTACATGTCGAGCGTCTGCGCCGCCACTTTCTCCGCCGCGTGATGTTCAATCACATGCTGACGTGCGGCCCGGCCGAGTGCCTCAGCGGCTTCCGGGTCTTCGAGCATGGCATTGATTTGGCGAGCAAAGTCCTCCGGATCCTCAGACCGAGCGAGTCGGCCGGTAACCCCGTTGACGACGCTCTCGGGGCACCCACCCGCATCCGTACTGACGACGGGACATCCTTGATACATGGCTTCGAGCATGGTGTAGCCCTGGTTCTCCCAGCGGGATGCGACCAGGGTCAACAGGGTCTTCGGCCGTAATTCCGCGATTTCGCGGTTGCTCAATCGCCCGCGATACTCGACGCGGTCGCGAAGAGACTTCGGGAAAAGCCCGTCACAATAGGCGTTGAAGTTCAGTTGCCTTCCGTCCGGCATCGGCAAACCACTGTCGGGACCTACGAAGATCAGCTTGAGCTGCGGACGGTCCTGCAATGCCAGTAAAAACGCCTTCAATGCGATGTCCGCGCCCTTTCTCAGATCGAAGCGCCCGACGAACAAGATCGTATTGCGATCGCAGCTGCGCAAGCTCCACAAGGGAGTATCGCTTTCCATGGTCAAGGGATTGACGATATGTCGCTGGTGCGCCGGGGTAAGTCCGTACCGCTCTATGGTCTGCTCCAGCGTCCGTTGACTCGGAGAGATGATGGCCGAGGTGGAGTCCCGCAATGCCCGGCCCTCACGCTGCACTTTCTCCTTTCCGAAGGATGAGGTGAGTTCACCCTCGACCAACGACAGAAAGGCGGGCCCGTGCAGCTTGACCACCACCGGAAGCGCCGTGTGAGCGGCAACACCTGCAAACCAGCCGAACGACTCTTCCATTTCGACGATGTCGATGGGATGTCGGCGATGAATCTGGCGGAGTTTCGCGGCGATCGATGAGGAAAAATTGAACACCGCCTGTTCGAACGAAAAGGGTTTGCCCGAAATCCGGCGCAGCACCGGATCCCAAAAGCGGCGACCATCGACATGGTAGACGGAAGCGTCTCGAACCGAACCATCCAATTCTCTGGTGAGCACGGAGACCCGATGCCCCTGACGCTCCATTTCGAGCTTCATCCAATGAACGTAGGTGATTATTCCGTTATTGAATTTTTCAATGGGCCACGCAGGGGACCAGAATGCAATGTGCATAAAGGCTGTCTAGTTTCTCTGGAAGCGTCAGTGTCTTCGGAACAGCAGATGCAACGAATCTGCGGGGATGAACGCCAGAAGCAAATGGCTCGTCGAGAAGCATACTACAAACACCAACGCCGCAAGGCCCATGAGTCTCAATTCCTTCGAGAGATCCAGAAGCTCGTAGCGGCTCTGCTGGCGAAAGAAATAGAGCACGAGAACCACGGTCGCCACCTGACCGAACCACAGAAATCCGTAGAAGCCGAAGAGATAGTAGCCGAGAATCGACGCCGGAATGACCGTGAAAAGTCTGACGATGTTCGCGACCAGCACCATGTGGGTCCGACCGGAAGCCACCAATACGTTCTCGGATGAGGCCTGAAAAGCACTCATCACGGCGCCGAGACCCATCACCGTCAGAATGGATCCCGCCATCGCATATCGCCGATCGTAGAGCGTCGAGATGAACAGCGGCGCGAAGCCGGCAACGAGGGCGGGAAGCATCACACCGATCATCAACAGGCGTTGGTTCTCGCCGTAATAGCGTGCGCGGGCAGTCCCCCTGTCGTCACGAAAATATTGGGAGCAGCGCGCATAGAGGACGACACGCGCATTATGGGCGATGACACCGGTGATGGGCCCGAGCATGTTCCCCGCCACGCTATAAACTCCGACCAGGGTCAAGTCGAACAGCTTCAGGAGAATGAGCTTGTCGTACTGCGACAGCACCATGGTCAGCAGACTGGAAGGCAGCACGAAGCGGGCGAATTTGAATTGCTCGGCAGCGACCTCGCGATCGTAAGCGAAGCGGATGCCGATATTTCTGTAGAGAAAGTGACTGCCGATCGTCATCAGAGTCTGTTGCAGTAAAACCCCATAAATGAGAGCGAGATAGCTCCTCAGAATGCTTGCGACGACGATCACGAAGATGGTCATGACCGCGTTCGATATCATGTCGGCGTAATTACTGATGCGCGCTTTCTGATCGCGGTTCGCCAGGATGAAGGACATCGACTCGAATCCGGCAATCAAAAACTGAAAGCTGAATAACCGCAACGCGGTCGTCAGGACCGGGGTGCTGTAGATTTCCGCAATGACAGGGGCGCCCAAGAAAACGATGCTGAAGTTCAGTACACAGCGCAGGAACCTTATGGTCCATACGGCATGAATGAATTTCGCTTCGCCGCCGCGGGGATGGCGAATCACAAAGGCATAAGTGCCGACGTCGGAGACGAGATTGACGATGTAGACGATCGAGAGCAGGATCCCGAAAATGCCATAGGCCTGCGGGGCGAGCAGCCGTGTGAGAACCAGACTGCTGCTCAGCTTTATGAGAGCGGTCGCGCCATAGGTGAAGGTCGACGAGAACAGCTCGCCCTTCAGGTTCACACGGGGTGGAATCAGTCGCACGGCTATTCTTTAGATGGAGAACTTACGCATGGCGTCGCGTATCGACCGCCTGCCTGCAAGGGACTCGGCACGCCTAACGAGAGAATATCGAGGCTCGTTTCGCAAGCACCGCGATACCGTAGCTCGGATCGAGCTCGACGTCTTTACCGAATTCGGTCAGATCCGACGGCTGAGTGTAGTGGCCGCAAAGGGTCGTCATGCTGAACCATTTGTCGTCGGAGGCACATCCTGAGAGATTATTGTCGTCCCAAGCCCACGCCAGCCAGCCGATCCCATTAGCCTCCGCCGCCGTGATGATCTGACCGGGCGTCACCAGCGTTGGGCTGGGTCCTATGTTCTTGCCGGGCCCGAATTCACCGATGATATACACCGCCCCGGTGCGCTGGCTCAACGCGGCCAATTGGCCAATCCGGAAGCTGAAATTGCCGCTGTCCACCACCTTGCCGCCGCCGCTGTAATCGTCCCAGTGGCTACTGTCGACCGATAGCGTCACCGTCCAGGCCCCGGGCACACCCCCTACGTTTTGCAGAGCCACCTGATTGCCGTTGAGCTGGGTCATGCCCTGGGCTCCGTCGATATGATACGCAGTGAGGCCCGAGTAGGAGTTGTTGCTGCCGTTATAGTGAGGCGCGAACGGGTGCGTCGTTGAATCGCCCGCGAGCGTAATGACCGTGGGGTTTCCCTTGCGGACGCTCTGAATCGAGGCGGAGTACGTGTTCGTGCCTCCATAGAGATGCGAGGCGAACAGAACGTTACGCTGCGGATCGCTCTCGAAGACGGCTTGCGAATACTGGAGCAGATCCACATCGTCCTGTCCGCAGCCTCCCGAATCGATCAAAATCGGTCCCGTGTACCGGGCGGCGCGCAGGCGAGCGATCGCATCGATATACGAATCCCGCCATACGGTGCTGTTTGACGGCCCCCATTCGTTGGCGATGTTGACAATCAGATATTTGTCGAGCTTCGTCCAGTCGGGTGCTTGCGCCACCCAAGTCGAAACGATGGCGGATAATTTCGAAGGATCGGAATTACAGGTCCCGGTCCAGTTGCCGACGATGGGAACGATGCCGTTGTCGATCGATTGCTGCTTCACCATGGCTGCATTCACCGCGGCCGGGCGTGTGAAGTCGATATCCCAGCGTACCGTGTTCGAGCGGCTTTTGACCAATCCGGCGGCCGAATCGGAGTCCCAATGCACTCGATTCACTCCGCGGATTCGAAATTCACTGCCCTTGGCGTCGTACAGTTTTCCGTCTTTGACGAAAAAACCGATGCCGGTGTTATACGAGGGGCGCTGAATAAGGTCGGCGCCGGCGGCGCTCGCAGAACCGCGATGGGGAGCGATGGCGACACAGGCGGACACAGCCAGCACCGCCATCAACAATCGAACTTGCCGCGCGCCCATTGATTTACGCCAATCGGCAAATGGCTAAGGCGCTTCCGCAGCCCCGGGCCCAGGTTCCGCCGTTGTCCGCGGACGGTAACCTACCAACAAGAAAATCCGGTTCTCGCCATACCCGGCTGCGCCCTGCTCGACGGAATAGGAGGAATGATCGTAGCGCAAGCTGACCTGGAGCCAGCGGCCCTGGCGCCAAGCGACCAGCGCGCCGATCAACTTGGTCTCGCTCTCGGGGCTGCCAAGCAGCGGATCCAAGGCGATATTCAGATAATTCGTCTTGTAGTAATTTCCGATCAGGCTTGCGCTCAAGGCCGAAGTCAGCCGGCGTTGGACGCTGACTTGCACGGAGTTGTTGTTGAGATCGAATTCCGACGCACCGGGATAGCGGTCTCGCTCCCAGCGTCCAGCGACGCTGATCGTGGTTCGATTCCGCACGTATTGCCAACTGCCCGAGACAGAGGTCGCCGTATAGACATCCGAGGTCAGCGGACTCGGCGCGTAGGTGATCGTGCCGATCGACCCGGCCTGTGCCGTGGTAAAGCTGCTGCTCGCATCCGTGAGTTCGCGGGCTGCGGTGAAGCTCAACCGCATCGAGGGCGAAATGGCGCGTCCCAGCTCGAGCTTTGCCAGCGGCTCCGTGGTGGCGGTGTCGTGCGGTGCGCCTGTCGCCGCGACAACGGTCACGGGGGTGCTGGGCTCGGTCACGGTGGTTCCGCCCGTGCCAGGCTCCGTCACCGTCGTCACGCCCGTCGCATTGCCCTTTTGCTCGATCCTCGTGCCGCCGAGGTCCACGGCGAAATTGGTACGCGCCCCTTGCGCCTCGTAGCGGGCGAACGCGGTGTAGCGGTCAAAATCGTTGTTGACCGCGGTGTTCTGGAACAGAACCCGCTCGGCCCCGCCGTTCAGCGATACGGTCGAGCGAGCAGAGAGCTGCAGGCCGGCAGCGAGCGTCGCGAGGTAGCGGCTGCTGTCGAAGGGACTGGTCTGATAGTACGCATTGGCGTAGCGCGCACCCGCCTTCAGAAACCCGGTGCCTCCCAGCCGCAGATTCAAGTCCGGTCCCGTGCTCAGATAATTGATGTCTTGCAGATTGTTCGGCGTCACCGGGGTAAACGCATCGAGGGTGGCTTGTCCGAAATCGTCCCGCAGCACCCACGTCAAGCGCTCCGGAATCAGCGCATATTGCACTTGGCCGTCGAAACGCCCGATGAATTCGTTGCCGTAGGCGCCCTCGAGGTAGGAGAGATCGCTGAACGCGCCCACCGCGCGCACGTCGAGCAGGCGTCCCGGCTCGTTGACGACGAAATCGGCATCAGCCGTCGCGATGGTTTGGGTGACCTTGTTCGACGGCGTCAAATAGACGTTGTCCGTCTCTCCGAGCCCCACGTCGGCCCCGTAGGTTAGGAGAGGTGTCTTGCCCGTGGGCAGCGCTCCCCCCATTCCGAAGTTGCCCACGCCCACGAATTCGTTATTGGCTTCGTCCGCCGGCGCCTGCGCGTGCGCCGCCGTCACGAACACGACGCCCGAACTCATGGCAGCCAACAAGACGCGCCTCACCATGAGATTAAGTCTGACTGGAATCCCCGCCATACGCGCCGTATTCGTAATACCGGTGGGCCCCTCTCGATTGCATCTCGTTGAGGACCAAACCGCCGGCGTGTTGCGGGTCGAACAAAGCCACCGACGCCTGGATTGCATCGCGGGGTGTCACCTCCGCGCGCACCACCAAAACCACCTGGCCGGCGACCTTCAGCAAGGCGCGGCCCTCATTGCTCACCAGCAAGGGCGGCGAGTCCAGCAACAGCAGGCGCCGCGGATTGTGCGAGCACAGACTCGCCATGATTCTGCGCATGCGGTTGCTGCTCAACAGCTCCTCGGTGCCCGTCACCGGCGTGCCGGCAGGCAGAATGGAGAAGCCGCGCGTGGTTGTCGGCACGATGGCCGATTCGACCTCCGTCTCTTCATTGACGAGAGCATCCAAAAGACCTGGCTGCTCCGCCAGACCGAACATCGTGCTGATATGCCTCTTGGCCACGTCCGCATCGATCAGCAACACCGACATGTCGCGTTCCAGCGCCATGCTCAGCGCGAGATTGATGCTGGTGAACGTCTTGCCGTCTCCGGGCAGCGCGCTGCTCACCATGATGATGCGGGACTCGCTGCGCGTCGCCGCTTCCCGCAGGGCCTTGTCGATGAGCGGTCGCTTGATGCGGCGATATTGATCCGCAAACTGCCGATCCTTCTCGCGCTCCGGAAAGTAGCCGCCGGCGCGCAGGGCCGCATTGTCCACGGTGATGCGCCGGCCGAGGGTATCCGTCTCCTCCAGGCGTTCGGCAGGAATGCCGGGCGCATGGACGTGCGGCGACCGATCGACGACGTCGAGATTTGCGCTGTCCTTCGCCTGCTGTCGCTTCAGCCGCGCGATTGTCTGCTCGACCAAGCTCATGTGGAACTCACCATCTGGTGGATTGAATGCAGGGTCAGCCTCGCCCCCGACCAGTTAAGGGCCAGGACGAACCCAAAGGCCGCCATCAAGCAAAGCGCCGCGGCCGTGAAGCGCAGCAAATAGAACCGTGACTGTGCTCGATGACGTGTGGGAAAGGCTGCGCTGACGACGCCGAGCACCGGAAAGCTCGTGACTTCGTTCACCGCACGCACGGAGCTCACGACGGGCTTCAAGGTGTGCAGTAAGTAGGCCAGCCCCGCACCGGCGACGATCGAGGCGAACCAGATCGCAGACAACCAAAGCGTGCGATTGGGCCATGCCGGGCTGACCGGCGAGGTCGGCGGCAGCACCACCTCGAAACGCACCGACCCTGCATTGTCCGCCCGTTCCCCAAGCCGCGCCTTTTGATAGTTCTCGAGGAGCGCCGTGTACTGAGCCTTGTTGACGTCGTAGTCGCGATTGAGTTGCTGGTATTCGGCTTCGACTTGCGGCGCCGTGTTGAGGCGCTGCCGGAGATCGCCCACCGTGCTCTGGTGCTGGGCCAACTCGCGGCGCAGCGCTGCGATCTCGACATCCACCTTGTTGAGCTCGAGTTGCATGCTCTGGTAGACGGGGTTATTGGCCGCACCGCTGGCAGCGACTGCGGCGGCGTCGCCGCGACGCAAGCTCTCGAGCTCGAGCGCGCGCCGTTTCTTGAGATCCTCAAGCGTCGCGCGCGTCGCGATCACGTCCGGATGCTGATCGGTGTACTTGAGGAGCAGCTCATCGAGCTTCGCCTGGGTGTCCTGAATGCGGCTCAAGGTGTCGCCACCCCCGGTCACGCCATGGGCGCCCAACCCGGCGGTGAGCCCGCCACCGGCCGCGGATACGGCCTCATCGCCATGCAGTTGCTTGACCAGCTCTTCGCGCCGGCTCATCGCGACCGATAGATCGACTTCCGCCTTCTTCTCGGCGTCCGTCTCGGTCTGCAACTGCGCGAAGTAACCGCCCTGCTCGCTCGGCATCAAGCCGACGTTTTTCTTCTTGAACGTCGCGAGCTTGTCCTCCGCGACGCTCAAACGCTGTTCGTAGTCCTTGATCTGCGCTTCGAGGAACTTTTGCGCCTCCTCGGATCCTTGCCGCTTTCCGCCCAGCGTTTGCACCACGAAGGTATCGAGCAACGTCTTCACGACAATGAGCGCGCGTTCGCGGCTCGGGTCGACGAAGTGGAAGCCGTAGATGGTGCCCGCCGTGGCGCGTTCATCGCCCTGGTTGCCTGCGTTCGCGACCGTCAGCACGATGCTGTTGCTGAACATTTTCAGGATATCGCTGCGCTCGCGGGGGTCGGTGACCGATGCCGGCAGCACCCCGGTTTCGGTGGCGATGTGCTCGAGTTGCGGGCCCTCGAGCAGCGACTGATGCACGAAATTGATCTGGGCATCGACGTTCTGGTCGGTCGTGAGCCCCTGCAACGCCGGCTTCAGCGCGGTGCGGGTATCGACGAACACGCGTGCGTCAGCCGCGTAGCGGTCGGGCAGCGAGAACACGACCGCCCAGCCGATGATGGCCAAGGCGAATGCCGCGGCGAGCGCGGCCCAGCGGAAGCGCCACGCGCCACGCGCGGCATCGAAGAACTGGTTCAGCTCCGGTGTCACGGGGGCGCTAAAACCTTGTTTCCGGAACGACCAGCACGTCGCCGGGCTGGAGAAGAATGTTCTGTTTGAGATCCCCGGAGTTCACCAATGACTCGAGCTTCACTTTGATCTCCTGATCCTTGCCATTCACCTTACGCATCACGCGTGCACGATTGCCCGCCGCGAACTGCGTCAGTCCTTTGCAACTCAATAGCGCATCCAGCACGGTCATCCCCTCGTGATAAGGCAGAGCCTGCGGTTCCTTCACTTGACCGATGACCTTCACTTCGCTGTAGACGCTGAGCGCGGTCATGACGACCACGTTCACCTTCGGCGATCGGACGTACTTGCCGAGCGCAACCTCGATATCACGAGCCAGTTGTGACGGCGTCTTGCCGACGGCGACCATATCCTCCACCAAAGGCGTGGAGATTTTACCGTCAGGACGTACTGGAACCGTTACAGACAGCTGCTCATTTTCGAAAACGAATATATGCAACGTGTCGCCGGGTCCGATCCGATAATCGGGTGACACGGGAGCGGGAGTGACAGGCGGAGCGGGATCGGCCGCAAGCGCGCGAGTCGCTGGTGCGAGCAACCAACAACTCAACAAGAGCCCGAACAGCGCACCCAGCGACTTCAAATTCTTTGCTATTAACACGATCGGATCTTACCTCGGCGGCGGCTTCCTTGCAGACGAAAATATCTTGTTAAGTCATATCCCAACGGCCGAAGGCTTATGCAAAATATTAAGACATTCTAATCGTCGGACGAGCCCCCGTTCGCTAGGGTCGAGATAGTACCACCCAGCGTGCATGGCGCTGCGTGCCTGCGACGGTTCGCTGCTAACATTTGATCGTGATCACCCAGGACCCCTTGAGCCCACTCCTCGATCGACCGCTGCCCAATTCCTATTGGGTGATCCCGGGGTCCCTGCTCGCCGGAGAGCACCCGGCGGGCGCCGATGAGGCTGAAACGCAGGCCCGGTTGGCGATCTTGTGGCAGGCCGGCATCGACTGCTTCATTGATTTGACAGAAGAAGGGGAGATGACCGAATACACCCACCTGCTGCGGCCCCAGGATGAGTACGTCCGGTTCGAGATCCCTGACATGGGCGTCCCCTACCAGGTGTCGCGCACCATGGACCTGCTCTTGGGACTGCGCATGGCACTCGGCCGCGACCGGGGCATCTACCTGCACTGTCGGGCGGGCATTGGGCGCACCGGGCTCATCGTTGGGTGCTTTTTGGCCGAGGAGGAGCCGAGCGGCAAATCGGCCGTGAAACGCCTAAACCGCCTCTGGAAGCAAAGCGCGCGCTCGGTGCAATGGCCGAAAGTGCCGCAGACCGCCGAGCAGGCCAGCTACATCCGGCAATGGCCGGACGCACAGAGAGCGGCCCTCAAGATCGAATGGTGAGAGGACCCGCCGGCGCTTAAGCGCCGGTCACTCGAGATATTCGGCGGTGGTGCTGCGGCGAACCTGCTCGCGCGTGACCCCCGGGGCCGTTTCGATCAGCTTGAACCGCTCCTGGCGGCTCGCCCGGCTGAAGACCGCAAGATCGGTGATCAGCATGTCGACCACGTTGACGCCGGTCAGCGGCAGCTCGCAGCGCGGCTTGAATTTGGACTCGCCGTCCTTCGAGGTGTGCTCCATGACCACCACGATCCGGCGTGACGCCCGCGACCAGATCCATGGCCCCGCCCATGCCCTTGACCACTTTGCCCGGCACCATCCAGTTGGCGAGATCGCCGTTCTCGCGCGACTTCCATGGCGCCGAGCACGGCCATGTCGATGTGGCCGCCGCGAATCATGGCGAAGCTGTCGGCGGAGGAGAAATACGAGCTCATGGGCAAGCGCGGTGACGGTCTGCTTGCCGGCGTTGATGAGATCCGGATCCTCCTCGCCCTCATAGGGAAACGGACCGATGCCGAGCATGCCGTTCTCGGACTGCAGCACCACCTTGAGCCCCGGCGCGATGTAGTTCGCGACCAGCGTCGGGATGCCGATGCCGAGGTTGACGTAGAAACCGTCCTGCAGCTCGCGCGCCGCGCGCGCCGCCAGATCCTCACGCGACCACGGCATGGGAACCCTCCGTGCGCTTGCTGCACCGTGCGCTTCTCGATCAGCTTCTGATACGGGCTGCCGTTGATGATGCGTTTGCACGAAAATGCCGGGCGTATGGATCTGATCCGGATCGAGCTCGCCCGCCTCGACCAGCATCTCGACCTCGGCGACCGTGACGCGCCCGGCGGTGGCCATGTTCGGGTTGAAATTGCGCGCCGTCTTGCGATAGATGAGATTGCCCTCGGTATCGCCCTTCCAGGCCTTGACCAACGAGACATCGGCCACGAGGCCGGTCTCGAGCACGTAGGTCTCGCCGTCGACCACGCGCTGCTCCTTGCCCTCGGCCACCACGGTGCCCGCGCCCGTCTTGGTGAAGAAGCCGTAGATGCCGGCGCCGCCCGCGCGGATGCGCTCGGCCATGGTGCCCTGCGGATTGAATTCGAGCTCGAGCTCGCCGGCGAGATACTGGCGCTCGAATTCCTTGTTCTCGCCCACGTAGGAGGAAATCATCTTTCTTGATCTGCCGGCTCTTGAGCAAAAGACCGAGCCCGGCGCCATCGACGCCCGCGTTGTTCGACACCACGGTCAGGTTCTTGCACGCCCGAATCGTGCAGCGCGGCGATCAAGCGTTCGGGAATGCCGCACAGGCCGAAGCCGCCGCACATGAGCATCATGCCGTCCTTGACCACACCCGCGAGCGCGCTTTGCGCATCCGGATAGACCTTCGTGCCCGCCGACTTCGTCATCTACGCCTCCCTCCGCCGCGCCGCCGCCTGTCGCTAGTACCGGTATTGCTCCGGCTTGTACGGCCCCTGCCTTCGAGACACCGATGTATTTCGCCTGCGCATCGGTGAGCTCGGTGAGCTCGGCGCCGAGCTTCGACAGCTGCAGCCGCGCCACTTTCTCATCGAGATGCTTCGGCAGCACGTACACGCCCACCGGATACTTCTGCGTGTGCGCAAACAGCTCGATCTGCGCGAGCACTTGATTCGCGAACGAGGAGCTCATGACATAGGACGGGTGTCCGGTGCCGCAGCCCAAATTCACCAAGCGGCCCTCGGCGAGCAGGATGATGCGCTTGCCGTCGGGGAACACGATGTGGTCGACCTGCGGCTTGATGTTGTCCCACGTATACCGGCGCAGCGCCGCCACTTCGATCTCGTTGTCGAAGTGGCCGATGTTGCACACGATCGCCTGATCCTTCATGCGCTTCATGTGCTCGTGCGTGATGACGTGGAAATTGCCGGTCGCCGAGACGAAGATATCGCCCTTGTCGGCGGCGTAATCCATGGTCACCACGCGATAGCCTTCCATCGCGGCCTGCAGCGCGCAGATCGGATCGATCTCGGTGACCCAGACTTGCGCAGACAGCGCGCGCAAGCGCCTGCGCCGAGCCCTTGCCGACATCGCCGTAGCCCACCACCACGGCGACCTTGCCGGCGATCATGACGTCGGTGGCGCGCTTGATGGCATCGACCAGCGACTCGCGGCACCCATAGAGATTGTCGAACTTCGATTTGGTGACCGAATCGTTCACGTTGAATGCGGGGAAGGCGAGCCGCCCCTCCTTGCGCCATCTGATACAGCCGCTTGACGCCGGTGGTGGTCTCCTCGGTGACGCCCTTGATCTTGGCGAGTCGCGTCGAGTACCACTTCGGATCGAGCTTGAGCTTTGCCTTGATGGCCGCGAACAGGTGCTGCTCTTCCTCGTTCGCGGGCGAGTTCAGGATCGAGAGCGTCCTGCTCGGCGCGCGCGCCGAGATGCAGCAGCAGCGTCGCATCGCCGCCGTCGTCCAGAATCATGTTGGCGTGCGTGCCGTCCGGCCACTCGAAAATGCGATGCGTGTAATCCCAGTACTCGCCGAGCGTCTC
The DNA here is from genome assembly GCA_963766915.1 of uncultured Gammaproteobacteria bacterium. Classification (GTDB taxonomy): domain Bacteria; phylum Pseudomonadota; class Gammaproteobacteria; order Steroidobacterales; family Steroidobacteraceae; genus Bog-1198. The sequence continues at coordinate 124,401 of CAVYCL010000011.1, read as the reverse complement.
GCCCTTGACGGCGAACACCGGCGTGCCGCCGGCGGCGATGGCCGCGGCGGCGTGATCCTGAGTCGAATAAATATTGCACGAGGCCCAGCGCACTTGCGCGCCGAGCGCGTTCAAGGTCTCGATCAGCACCGCGGTCTGGATGGTCATGTGGAGCGACCCTGCGATGCGCGCGCCGCGCAGCGGCTGCGCCGAGGCGAACTCGCGGCGGATCGCCATGAGTCCGGGCATCTCGGTCTCGGCGATCTTGATTTCCTTGCGGCCCCAATCGGCGAGGCCCAGATCCTTGACGTGCGATTCGGTGGTGACTTTCATGGCTGCATTCATCGCTGACTCCTTAGGATCGCGCTTTAAGCGGCGCGGGTCGCTTTGAGCTCGGCCGCGAGCGCGTCGGCCTTGTCGGTACGCTCCCAGGTGAACTCTTCTTCCTTACGTCCGAAATGTCCGTAAGAGGCCGTTTTCTGATAGATCGGACGCGCAAGATCGAGCATTTCGCGCAACCCGTAGGGCGTGAGATCGAAGTGCGCACGCACGATCTGGGTGAGGCGCTCGTCGGGCAGTTTGCCCGTGCCGAAAGTCTGGATCATGATCGAGGTGGGCTCCGCGACGCCGATCGCATAGGAGACCTGGACTTCGCAACGCGCCGCGAGGCCTGCGGCGACGATGTTCTTCGCGACGTAGCGCGCGGCATAAGCCGCCGAGCGGTCCACCTTGGAAGGGTCCTTGCCGGAGAATGCGCCGCCGCCGTGGCGGGCGAATCCGCCGTAGGTGTCGACGATGATCTTTCGGCCCGTGAGGCCGCAGTCGCCGACCGGCCCGCCAATGACGAATCGGCCGGTGGGATTGATGTGGTACTTGGTGCGCTTGTCGATCCATTTGGCCGGCAGCACCGGCTTCAAGATCTCCTCCATCACGGCCTCGCGCAGATGCTTGGTGGAGACATCGTCCGAGTGCTGCGTCGACAGCACCACCGCCTCGACGCCGACCGGCACGTCGTTCTCGTAACGCAATGTCACCTGACTCTTTGCATCCGGACGCAGCCACGGCAGCTTGCCGTTCTTGCGTACCTGCGCCTGGCGCTTGACCAGGCGGTGCGCGAGGCTGATCGGAGCCGGCATGAGCACGTCGGTCTCGTTGGTGGCATAGCCGAACATCAAGCCTTGGTCGCCCGCGCCTTGCTTGCGCTCGTCTTTGCGGTCCACGCCCTGCGCGATGTCCGCGGATTGCTTGCCGATGATGTTGACGACGCCGCAGCTCGCGCCGTCGAAACCCATGTCCGAGTGGTCGTAGCCGATGTCGAGGACGGTCTTGCGCACCAGCGCCTCGACATCCACCCAGGCGCTGGTCGTGACCTCGCCCGCGACGATGACGACGCCGGTCTTGACCAGGGTCTCGCAGGCGACTCGGCCGCGCGGATCGACCGCGATGATGGCATCGAGCACGGCGTCCGAGATCTGGTCCGCCACCTTGTCGGGATGACCCTCGGACACCGATTCGGACGTAAACGAGAAACTGTTGCTCATAATGTCAAATACCTTCAGGTGCTTGGCCGAAATTCTCGCTGTAGCGCCGCAAAAGCTGCTCACGCGTGAAGGCGTGATTCTGCGGACCGCGCGACTCGATCTTGATCGCCCCCAACAGCGATGCCAGGCGGCCGCTCGCTTGCCAATCCAGGGAGTGCAGCAGGCCGTGAATTAAACCAGCGCGATAGGCATCTCCGCAACCGGTGGGATCGACCAGGCTCCGCGGCTTGGCGCAGGGGATCTCTAAGCTTCGGCCCCCGGCATAAATGACCGAGCCCTCGACGCCCTTGGTCACGATCAGCGCCTCGACGCGGCCGGCGACCTCCGCGGTCGTCAGCCCCGTCTTCTGCGCCAGCATGCCCCATTCATAGTCGTTCACGGCCACCCAGCTCGCCTGCCCGATGAAGGTCTCGAGCTCGCTCCCCGAGAACATGGGCAGCCCCTGGCCCGGGTCGAAAATGAACGGAATGCCGGCGGCGGCGAACTGCGCCGCATGCTCGATCATGGCCTGCCGCCCGTCCGGCGCCACGATGCCGAGCGCGATCTGGCCGCCGGCGTCGCCGACACGGTTCAGGTGCGCGTACTGCATCGCGCCCGGATGGAACGCGGTGATCTGGTTGTCATCCAGATCGGTGGTGATGAACGCCTGCGCCGTAAAAGCCTCATCGATGACCTTGATGTGCTCGACGCTGATGCCGCGCGCCGCGAGCCGTTCGCGGTACGGCCCGAAGTCGTGGCCGGCAGCCGCCATGGGCACCGCCGTATCGCCGAGGAGCTGCAAGGTATAGGCGATGTTGGCGGCGCAGCCGCCGAATTCGCGCCGCATCTCGGGCACCAGGAACGCGACATTCAGAATGTGGAGTTTGTCGGGAAGGATGTGCTGCTTGAACCGGTCGGGAAACAGCAAGATGGTGTCATAGGCTACAGAGCCGCAAATCAACGCGGCCTTGCCGCCGTCTCGCAAAACCATCCATCACCATGCGTCTAGGCAAACCGCTATTCTACCGAAGACATGCAGAAATCGCCCGGATTCTCGAAACTGCTTTTGCTGCTTGGCGCCATCTCGATTCTGACCCCCTTCTCGCTCGATATGTACCTGCCGGCGCTGCCTGCCATCGCCGCCGACCTGCAGGCGAGCGCGGGCGCCGTGCAGCTGACCCTGCCCGCCTTCTTCGCCGGCCTCGCGGTGAGCCAGCTCTTGTTCGGCACCCTCGCGGATCATCTCGGCCGACGACCGCCGCTGCTCTGCGGCCTTGCGCTGGCGGTGGTCGGTTCCACGGGGTGTGCGTTGAGCGGCGGCGTACACGCCCTCACCCTCTGGCGCACGGTGCAGGCGCTCGGCGTGGGCAGCGCGAGCGTGATTCCGCGCGCGGTGATTCGCGACCGCTTCGATGTCGCGCATACGGCGCGCGCGCTCTCGTTGCTCGGCCTCATCACGGGCTTCGGCCCCATCCTTGCGCCGCAATTGGGCGGCGCGATCCTGCTCGTAACGGGCTGGCGAACGGAATTTTGGCTGCTGACGGCCTTGGGGCTCGCCTGCCTTTGCATCGCCTACGCGATGCTGCAGGAGTCCATTCCGACGCAGCGCTCGAGCGTCATGGGTCCGCGACTCTGGCTGCATTTGTTGACCGATCGGCGTTATGTCCGTTACGCACTCGCGGCGAACCTCATGCAGTCGAGCGTCTTTGCCTATATCGCCGGCGCATCGTTCGTGTACATCGACCATTTCAAATTGAGCCCGCTGCAATTCGCCTTGATGTTCGGCATCAACGCGATCGGCCTCATGATCGCCGGACGCATCAACGCACATATCGTCGGGCGGCTCGGTCCCGAATTGATCTTCCGGCGCGCGCTGATCGTGACCGCTGCGCTCGGCGTCGTGCTGTTTGCGGTGGCGCTCGGCGGCTTCGGCGGGTTCTGGGGCATGGCGATCCCGCAGGGCCTGTTCGTCGCCCTGCTCGGGTTCAATTTCTCCAACGGCTTTGCGCTCGCGCTCGCCCAATTCGGCAATGCCGCGGGCACCGCCTCCGCGCTGTTCGGCACCCTGCAGTTCTTGTTCGCAGGCTTGGCCGGTACTGCCGTGGGCGCGCTCTATGACGGCACGCCGCGCGCCATGGCAGGGGTCATGTGCATGGCCGCCGTCGCGGCCGCGGTGCTTTACCGGTCGGTGAAATGATCCCCGGGTGACCCCGTGTGAGGCGCTTCTCTTGCCGCGCCGGCGCGGCTAGACTGCGCACCCGTGCTCGATTTCAGCGCAAAGCGTCAGGCTGTGGCCGCGGCCGAGACCGCGGTCGACGTGATCGTTCCGACCTACAAAGAAGTCGCCAATCTCCCTCCGCTGATCGAGCGGCTTGCGACCCTGCGACGGGCGTATCCCCGGCCGCTGCAATTGACCCTCGTCGATGACGACAGCCGCGATGGCACGATCGAGACCATCGAGGGCCTCGCACTACCGTGGGTTCGACTCATCGTACGCACCGCGGATCGCGGATTGAGCGCCTCGGTGCTCGAGGGGATCAAGCAGACGAAGGGTGAGTTCATCGTCGTCATGGATGCCGACTTGAGTCATCCGCCCGAAGCCATCCCCCGCATGCTCGAGGAGCTCGGCAACGGCAGCGACTTCGTGGTCGGCTCGCGCTACGTCGAGGGCGGCGTGACTCACGATGATTGGGGATTCCTGCGCTGGCTCAACAGCCGCCTGGCGACCTTCCTCGCCAGGCCGTTCACCTCCATCAAAGACCCGATGAGCGGCTTTTTCGCTCTACGACGCGAAACTTTCGCGCACGCCGATGCGCTTAACCCGATCGGCTACAAGATCGGTCTCGAGCTTCTGGTCAAATGCCGCTGCAGCCGGATCGCGGAGGTGCCGATTGCTTTCGCCGATCGCCTCCACGGCAAGAGCAAGCTCAGTTTGCGCGAACAGCTGCGCTACCTGCGGCACCTGCGGCGCCTGTTCGTTTACCGCTACGGCACGTCGAGCGAAGTGATGCAGTTCATCGTCGTCGGCGCGAGCGGCGTGCTGGTGAATCTGGGCGTCGTGACGGGGCTGTTGCGTGCCGGACTCAGCGCATCCTTAGGGATCGCGGGCGGCATCGCTGCGTCCATCTGCAGCAACTTCTTCTTGAACCGCCGTTTCACTTTCTCGCATTCTCGCAGCGGCCACATGCCCACCCAGTTCCTCGCCTATCTGGTGTCGGTCTCGGTCGGCTCGTTGGTCAATTACGGCATCGCGCTCACGCTGCTCGCCCGCATACCGGGGCTGATCCCGCAGCTCGCCTCGCTCGGCGGCATCGGTGCCGCGACGGTGGTGAATTTCGTCGCGTTGAAATACATCGTGTTCAAGCGCAAGCACTACCGGCCGCCCTGAGCCCTAACCCCTGTTTAATGCGCGAGGCACCGATGGAAGCGCTCGTCGACGCGCCGCGCGTACCATTCGGTGCTGAGATTGCGGCTGATCTTCGGCCCCTCCAAACGGATTTGCGGCACGACGGCGCGGGGCAAGGATCTGCCCGTGGCCTGGCCCGCGAGTGCGAACACCGCGCGATAGAGCGTCGTGCGCTCGAATTCTTCGGTCTTGCCTTGCTCGAGGGCGGCATGGATCGCCGCCTCGTCCAGATGGAGCCGTGCGCCGAGCGCGCGCACCGCGAGCTCGGTGTGTCCCGTCGGGCCTGTGCCCGCGTGCGGCAGGAGCGCACCGTCCGCATCCAAGGGCTCGCCTGAGGCCGCGCTGACGGCGCGCTGGAATGCCGCGTTGCGGCTCGCGTACTGGCCCGCGTTGAAATCGGCGAACCGATAGAGATAGCGGTCATACGGCGCCTGGTAGTCGAGCAGGTGGGCGATGCCGAAGTACAAGCTCCCGCGGCGCGTGAAGACCTCATCGGCGATACTCTGCTTGACCGGATAAGGGTACGGGTGCGCGGCGGCGAACTGTTCTGCGAAGGCGACGTTGACCTGCATCGGCCCGCGCGTGCGGATTGGGTTCCAACTCGCGAACAACGATCTGCCGAGCGGGATCGAACCCGTGAAGTCCTCGAAGATGTCGCTGAGCTCCTTTTCGGTGCGGGCGTGATCGATGCGTTCGGCGTAGCTATGCCCGTTCGGCGATCTGATCTCGAGCACCTGGTGCACCAGGCTTGCGGGAATCGCATCGTGCGCGGCCCGCCGCTCGATCTCCCCCCAGGCGATCGCACCGAGATTGGGGATGACCGGATCGACATGAAACCCCGATTCTTGTTGAGTGACGGCGACCACCGCGCAGACACTCTCTTGCGTCGGCGTCAGTTCGAGCGCCTTGAATGCCGCGTCCATGTCCTCGCTCCAACCGGCGCGGTCGGACACGTCGCGCGGGAGCGCGCGCTCGATGAGCGCCCGACCCGATGGATTCGGCACGGGCGCTCGCGGCGCAGGTTCGTGCACGCATCCCGACAACGCCGCGACGAGTGCCGCAAAACCGACCCAACCTGCTTGCCTCATCCGGCCATGGTAGCGCGCGGGGGCGCCGTCTAGCCTGCGTAAGACACGCCTGACAGCGAGTCTATTTAGAAGCGGACAGATTTGCTCGCGACCGCCTTGTAGTGTCTCGTCACTCAAAATAACGAGATAAGGGGTTTTATATGGGCCGCGGCATTCTTCTTTGGTTGTTAGGCGTTCCTCTCCCGATCATCCTGTTGCTCGCCATGTGCTCTCACCGGTAGGGCGCACCGTGTCAACAATAATCGGCTCCTCGCCGGGCTTGCGGGCCTCGGATCCCTTAGATCCGCTCGCAGGCGGTGCCGGCAGTAAATCAGCGGCGTCGTGGCCGGCAATTCTCGCCGGTGCATTCGTCGCCATCGCTGCCTCCGCCATTCTTCTCGCATTCGGCGCGGGCTTAGGCTTCGCCATGGTCTCGCCGTGGCCGGGTCATGGGGCATCGGCAACGGCATTCACCGTCAATGCAGCCATCTGGCTGATCGTGTCGCAGTGGCTGTCGGCCGCGCTCGGCGGCTATATTGCCGGACGGCTGCGTACCAAATGGGTCGGTACCCATACGCACGAAGTGTTCTTCCGGGACACGGCGCATGGCCTCGTCACCTGGTCGGTTGCAACGGTGGTCGTTGCGGCGTTGCTGGGCGGCTCGGTCACGTCCGGGGTCGGCGGGGCGTTGCATGCCGTCGGCGGCGCGGCGTCGGCCGGCCTTCAGGGCGCGGCGAGCGGTGCCGCGGCGAACCCTCCTGGCGGTATGCCGGGCGGCGGCCCTTCTGCAGCGATGACCTACGACATCGACAAGCTGTTTCGCGCAGGCTCGGGCGGTGCCGCCCCGGCGGCGCCCGGCGCAGGCGCGGCCTCGAACGGTGCCGGATCTCCGGCTCCCGGCATGGACATGAGCAGCGATCCGCGTGTCGAGGCGGTGTACATCGCCTTCCATGCCGCCGCCAATCCGAATGAGGGCGTCTCGGCGGATGACCGCGCGTATCTCGCGCAGCTCGTGCAGGCTCAGACCGGCGTCTCTCCCGCGGAAGCACAGAAGCGCGTCGACGACTTCGTGACCGCCACGACCAACGCCGAGAACAAAGCGCGAGCCGCGGTGGATGCGGCGCGCAAGGCGGCGGCCGAGGCTTCGATCTTCACGGCACTCGCCCTGTTGGTCGGCGCGTTCATCGCGAGCGTGTCGGCGGCGCTCGGTGGCCGGCTGCGCGACGAGCATCTCTAAATCGCCTTCTCTCGAGCCTATCCACGCGGACCCATGGAGGAACGCGTGGGTAGGCCGAGTCCCTTAGATCCGTAGCGTGCGAGTCACGCCAGCACCTCGCGCAGCGCGCGACACACCCGGGTCACATCCTCATCCTGCATGGCAGGAAACAGGGGCAGCGTCACGGTCTCACGGCCGACACGGGCGGCCACCGGGGTATCCTCGGCGCGATAGCCTTCTCGTTGGTAATACGCGAGCGCCGGAATGCACGGATAGTGAACCCCGATGCCGATGCCGCGCTCCGCCATGATCTTCTGAAACGCCGGGCGCTCGAGGCCGCGCGCCCGAAAGTCGATCAACAGCTGAAACATGTGCCAGCTATGGCCCGCATCGCCGCGCGCCGGCAGCACGGCGCCGCGGAAGCCTTCGAGCTCGGCGAAGTACCGTGCGGCGAGTTCGCGCCGGCGCGCGTTGAAGCCCTCGAGACGGCCGCAGTTGATCGATCCCGATCTGCGCCGCGACATCGCTCAGGTTGCTCTTTGCGCCCGGGAACATGACATCGATCTCGCCCTGCGGGTTGCGCTTGATGCCATGAAAGCGATATTGCTCGAAAAGCGCCGCGGCCTCGGCGTCGGCGGTTGCAATGGCGCCGCCCTCGATGCAGGTCATGTTCTTGTTGGGATGAAAGCTGAACACCACCAGATCGCCGAAGCTGCCGATCCGCCGGCCGCGGTAGCTCGAGCCGATGGCGTGCGCCGCATCCTCGACCACGCGCAGACCGTGTTTGCCGGCAATCTCGTAGAGACGGTCCGAATCCACGGGCAGTCCCGAGAAATGCACCGGCATGATGGCGCGGGTGCGCGGCGTGATCGCGCGCTCGATGAGATCGACATTGAGATTGCGCGACTTAAGTTCGATGTCGACGAACACGGGCTTCGCGCGGACGCGGGCCACGACGTTCGCGCTCGCTGCGAAGCTCATCGCCGGGACAATGACCTCATCGCCCGCCCCGATGCCCGCGACCTCGAGCGCCATCTCGAGCCCCGCCGTGGCCGACGTCATGACCCGCACGTGACGGTCCGCGCCGAGATACGCGGCGAGCGCGGCCTCGAACGCCTGCACCTTCGGACCGCTCGCCAGCTGGCCGGAGCGAAACACGTCGGCAACGGCCGCGATGCTCTGCTCATCGATCGAAGGACGCGTGAAAGGCAGGAAAGGCTGCATATGAAACTCCCGAACGGTCAGCGGCGCGACACCAGCACCCGATTGATATCTTGCCCAAGCTCGCGCATCGGCAGGCGCCGCTCGGCGAGCATGGCAAAGGTCTTCCGGTCCATGACCGCATAAGCGTCCGCTTCGCGTCTGCCAGCGGTCGATGAAGCGATCGATGTCCGGTTCTTCGGCCGCCGGATCGCGCCCGAGGCCGAAATCGAGCTCGCCGCGATAGGCCACCAGCTTGAGCGTGCGCTGCCAGTAGAACGGCAAGCTCTGATCGTACGTCGCGACGCTGTAGATCGGCGCATCCGGCGGAATCTGCGGCAGCGCACGATAAAGCGCCACTCCCGAATAGATCGGCGCGAGTGCCGCGGCGGCGCGCACCAGCAGCAACGCCGCCAGGCACCAGCCCACGCCTAAAAACACCACCGCGCGGGTGATGCCCCGCCGCCGCTGCGCGAGCACATACAGCCCGGACACGGCGAGAAGCGCCGCGACTTGCGCGAGCGGCTCGAGTGAGGGTCAAGAAGTAGTCGCTGCGGATCGACGGCGCCATGCGCGCGGGCGCGACCCAGCAGGCGATGCCGAGGCCGAGCGCTACAGCCTAAGGTCATGAGCGCGGTCCGCGCGACGTCGCGCTCGAGAATCTCCTCGGGCAGCGCCGCGATGAGCAGCGCGAGCGCCGGCAACGCGGGCAGAATGTACGGTATGAGCTTCGAGTCCGAGACCGAGAAAAACACCAGCGCGAACAGGACCCACAAGCGCAGGAACAGCGCCGCATCGAAGCCTTGCGCGCGGCGGCGCCAGCCGCTGCCGAGCACGCGGAGCGCGGACAGCGTCCAGGGCAGGCTGCCGAGCAGCAGCACCGGCGCGAAGAACCACCAGACCTCTTCGCGATTGGCGCTCGGCGTCAAGTAACGGGCGAGGTGCTCGTGAATGAAAAAGAACTCGAGAAAGCCGGGCACGCGATGCGCCGCGATCGCATACCAGGGCACTGCGATGGCGAGCGAACAACGCAACACCGGCGGCGGCGTGCAGCCGCCGCCACGGCGAGAAATCGCGTGACCAGAGACTGTACAGCACGAGCACGGCGGCCGGGACCGCGGCCGCGACCGGCCCCTTGGTGAGTACGCCGAGTGCGGTGGCCGCCCAGGCGGCGAGCATGAGGAGTCGCTCGTGGCGTGGCGAGGCCGTCTGCGCGCGCGAGAAATGCCGCGAGCGCAACCGTCATATAGGCCGTCAAGCTCATGTCGAGCGTGAGGAGCTGCCCCATGATCAAAAAGAGCAGCATGCTCGACAGGAGCGCGGCGGTGCGAATCGCCGCCCTCGGCCCCCACAGGCTCCGCGCCGCGAGCGCCGCCGCCAGGACGGCGCCGAGCGCACAGAGTGCCGTATAGAACCGTGCCCCGAACTCGTTCTGCCCAAAGAGCGGCGAGACTCACGGCGGTCGCCCAGTATTGCAGCGGCGGCTTCTCGAAATACGCGAGCCCGTTGAGATGCGGGACCGCCCAGGAGCCGCTCGCCAGCATCTCGCGCGGAATTTCCGCGTAGCGGCCCTCGTCGGGATTGAACAAGGGCCGCGACGACAAGGTCGCGAACCACAGCACCGCCGCGAACAGCGCAAGCGCGCCGTAAACGATGAGGTCCGATCTTGGCGGGGTGCTGGCTTCGCTCAAAATGCCCCGCCGGTGGCCGCCACCGCGAGCGTCCCCGAACGACCGGGAATCTCGCCCATGATCACCGAGCGCGTCGGGAGTGAGGCGTTCGAGAGCCGCGAATGGATATCGCGCCATGCAGGCGAGATGCGGCGCCCGCATCGCGCCATTTCACGAGCAGGGACTCGAACGCGTCGTGCAGCACATCCGCCCTCGAGCTCCGCATGCAGCGTGAACACCTGCACCGCCCGCGGCTCGCGCCTCGCCGCCGACAACCGAAACACCGCCTCCGCGATGTTCGACTCTCGAGGTCCCGTCACGGCCGAGCAGCTCATCGAACGTCGGCAGCGTCGTCGGGATTTGCACGCAAGGGCTCGGGCCCGCCGCCAGCAGCGGAAAGAATGCCTCCGCCCCGCGCGTATCGCTCGCGTACTTGAAGCCGAACTCGCGCTCGAGCTCGAGGGCGTGCTGATTGATCTGCCAGCCGGCCGCGGCGTGCGATTGCGGCGGGAATCCGAACACGCGCTCGAAGGCCTTGACGCCGCGCTCGAGCTCGGTGCGCGTCCACGGCGCATCGGCAGCGGCCACGTGGTCCTGCCAACGCACGTGATCGTAGGTGTGCAGACCCACCTCGAAGCCGGCATCGTGCACCCGGCGCATCGCCTCGCGCGCGTGCCGGCCGATGTCCGGCCCCGGCAGCAGCACGCCGTACATCAGGGTCTTCAAGCCGTAATGCTTGAGTACCGAGGTGCGCGCAACCTTCTTGGCAAACCCCTTGCGAAACACGCGGCGCATCGCGCGCCCGGTGTGGTCGGGACCTACCGAGAAATAGAAGGTCGCGGGGACTGCATGCTTCTTGAACAGCGCCGCGAGCCTTGGAACGCCCTCGCGGCGTGCCCCGCAAGGTATCGACATCGACCTTGAGGCCGATGCTTGCGCCGTCAAGCATGACTCGACAGCAGCGCGGAAGCGCTGGGGAGGCTGTGGGCGTAGGAGTCGAAGATCGCCATCAACGCCTTGCGCATATCGGTGCTCGGCGTCCAGCCGAGTTCCGCGGTCGTATTTTTGATGGACGGGAGCCGCGCCGGAATGTCGGCGTAGCCTTTGCCGTAGTACTCGAGGGCCGAGATGTCGACCAGCCGGGTGTTGCGGGCGGTCGGTGCATACTCGCGGCGCGCCAGAGCGATCTCGAGCATCATCTCGGCAAGCTGGCGGATCGAGTAGAGGTTCGCCGGATTGCCGATGTTGTAGATCTTGCCGTCGGCGATGCCGCCCGGGTTGTCGATGATGCGGGTGAGACAATCCACCGCATCGTCGATGAAGGTGAACGCGCGGGTTTGACTGCCCCCGTCGACCAGCTTGATCGGCTCGCCGCGCACGATGTGGCCGAGGAACTGCGTCAGCACCCGCGAGCTGCCTTCCTTCGGGTCGTCCATGCTGTCGAGCCCCGAGCCCACCCAGTTGAAGGGACGGAACAGCGTGAACTGCAGGCCCTGTTGCCCGTAAGCCCAGATGATGCGGTCGAGGAGCTGTTTCACGCAGGAGTAGATCCAGCGCTGCTTGTGGATGGGCCCGAGCACGAGCTCGGAGGTCTCCGGATCGAATTCGCGATCACGAGACGCACCATAGACCTCGGAGGTCGAGGGAAACACCACCCGCTTCTTGTACTTGACGCAGTGGCGGATGATCGGCAGGTTCGCCTCGAAATCGAGCTCGAACACGCGCAGCGGCTCGCGTACGTACGTCGCGGGCGTCGCGATGGCCACGAGTGGCAGGATCACGTCGCACTTGCGCACGTGATATTCGACCCACTCCTTGTTGATGGTGATGTCGCCCTCCACGAAGTGGAAGCGCTCGTGCTCGAGCATGCCGCTCACCCGCTCGGACTGCAGGTCCATGCCGTAGATATGCCAGTCCGTGTGCGCAAGGATGTACTTGCTCAGGTGGTGGCCGATGAAGCCGTTGACGCCGAGAATGAGTACGTTTTTCACGATGATTCCTTCAGAATTAATTCAATGCCACGGGCAGGTCCGAAAGCGCCGCGGGCGCCTCGCCCGGCGCGACCGGATCTGCCGCCGATGGCGAGCTTGACGATCTCCAACCGCTCGCCCGTCCGCGCAATCGACGTACCAGCGCCCCTCCTCCGCGTACAAGCAAGGCGCCCGCCCGGAGTACCGCTGCGCCTGCGGCATCGATGCGCGTTTCCCATACCTCGAGCCGTTGCCCGTTCACTTCGGTGAACGCGCCCGGAAACGGCGGCGCGACCGCGCGCACCAGATCGTGGATGGCGCGCGCGCCGGCCCGCCAGTCGATGCGCCCGTCCTCCGGACGGCGGCGCCCGAAATACGAGCCCTGCGAAAGATCCAACGGCCGCGCCGCGGCACTGCCCGCGATCAGCTTCGGCAGGCTCCGCGTGCAGCACCGTTTGCGCCGCCTCAGCCACCCGCTGCGAGACCTCGAGCGCCGTGTCGTTCTCGCCGATGGGCACGGGCTGCTGATCCACGAGCGCTCCGGCATCGGGCTTCTCCAGCATATAGTGCAGGCTTGCGCCCGTGACCGTCTCGCCGCGGATGATCGCCCAGTGCACGGGAGCGCGGCCGCGATACTTCGGCAGCAACGAGCCGTGCATGTTCAGCGCGCCGCGCTTCGGTAAGTTGAGCCACGCGGCGCTCAGCATATGCCGGTAGTAGAACGAGAACACGAAATCCGGCCGCGCGCGCCGGCCCTCCGCCAGCCACTCGATCGAGTTGGGATCCTCGGGCATGACGACCTTGACGCCGCGTCTCTCGGCAAGCTCCTTGACGCTTGCCGAACCAATGGCTCTCGCCCGGGTCGTCCGGATGCGTAAAAACCAGCGGCACACGAATCTCTTGATCGAGGAGCTCCCGCAAGCACCGCACCCCCACCTCGCTGTACGCAAACACCACGGCACGCGTCACTGCCCGATCGGCTCCGGCACGCACGCCAGGGCGAGCCGCGCTCGCTCATCGTCCTCGAGCACCGCCTCGACCACGTATCGCGGCCGTTCGCGCACCTGGGTGTAAATGCGCCCGACGTACTCGCCCAGGAGGCCGATGCCGAACAGCGCCAGCCCGATGAAGAAGAACATGATCGCGAACAGGGTGAACAACCCTTCCGCCTCGGAACCCAAGATGAGACGACGCGCGAGCAGGACGATCATCAGCGCCGCGGACAGGAGCGACACCGCCATGCCCACCATGGAGAAAAGCTGCAACGGCACGACCGAGAACCCGGTGATCAAATCGAAATTCAGGCGGATCAGGCTGTACAGCGAGTACTTCGACTGCCCCGCGTGCCGCTCCTCGTGGGCGATCGGCACCTCGATGGGATTCATCGCATAGAGCGAGGCGAGCGCCGGAATGAAGGTGTTGACCTCGCGCGTCTGATTGAGCGCCTCCACCACGAAGCGCGAGTAGCCGCGCATCATGCAGCCCTGATCGGTGATGCGCACCGGCGTGATCCACTCGCGCAGCTTGTTGACCCCCTTCGAGAGCGAGCGGCGCCACAGACGATCCTGCCGCTGCTGGCGGATGGTGCCGACGTAGTCGTAGCCCTGATCGAGCTTCTCCACCAGCTTGCGGATCTCCTCGGGCGGATTCTGCAGATCCGCATCGAGCGTGACGACGTACTCGCCGCGCGCGTAGGCGAGTCCCGCCATCACCGCCGAGTGCTGCCCGAAATTCGCGTGAAACAGCACCACCCGGGTCTCGCGCGGCCGCTGCTGAAACTGCTGGCGCAGGAGCGCCGCGGAGCGGTCCTTGCTGCCGTCGTTGATGAACACGCACTCGTAGGCGATGCCGAGCGCGTCGAGCGCCGGATAAAGCCGCGCGAACAGCGTCGGCAGCACCTGTTCCTCGTTGTACACGGGAATGACGATGCTCAATTTGGGAGTGGCGGCGGCCATGTCGAGCGCGCTTACCTCAAGTGTCGGCTGCTACGGCGCCCTGCGACTTCAGCACGCCGAGAAGCTCCGCCGTCCGCGAGCGCATGAGATCTTCCGATCCCCGTGCCTCGACGTTGAGGCGAATCAAGGGCTCGGTGTTCGAGGAGCGCAAATTGAAGCGCCAGTCCGCAAATTCGAAGGATAGGCCGTCGGTGCGGTCGCTCGAGAGCGCCGCCGCCGCGTAGCGCGCCTGCACCGCCGCCATCGCCGCCGCCGCGTCCGGCACGCGGTAATTGAGCTCGCCGCTCGCCGGAAACCTGGCGATGCGCTCGCCGACGAGTTTCGAGAGCGGCTTCTTGGATTCGCTGATGATCTGGGTGATCAAGAGCCACGGAATCATGCCGCTGTCGCAATAGGCGAAGCGCCGGAAATAATGATGCGCACTCATCTCCCCGCCGTACACCCCATCGACCTCGCGCATGCGCTGCTTGATGAAGGCATGACCGGATTTCGACAAGACGCTCTGCCCGCCTGCGGCCGCGACGATCTCTTGCGTGTTCCAGGTGAGCCGCGGATCGTGCACGATACGGCCGCCCCGCGGCTCGGCGCGCAAGCAGGACCGAGGCCAGAAGCCCCACGATGTAGTAGCCCTCGACGAAACGCCCCAGCTCGTCGAAAAAAAAGCAGCGGTCGAAGTCCCCGTCCCACGCAAGCCCGAGATCCGCCCCGTGCGCGCGAATCGCCGCGACGGTGGGCGCACGATTGTCCTCGAGCATGGGGTTCGGCACCCCGTTCGGAAAGCGCCCGTCCGGCTCATGGTGGATCTTGATGAACTCGAACGGCAAGTGCGGCTCGAGGCGATCGAGTGCCAAGCCGGCGGCGCCATTGCCCGCGTTCACCACGATTTTCAGGCGATCGAGCTTCTTCACGTCGACGTAAGAGAGCAAGTGCTGCGATGTAGGCGGCGGTGACATCGACGCTCCGGCGCACCCCCGGCTTCGCGGCGTCGCGAAACTTGCCGCGCTCGGCGGCGGCCTGGATCTCTTTGAGCCCGGTGTCCGCGCTGATGGGCTTCGATTCTTCGCGCACGAATTTCATGCCGTTGTAGTCCGGCGGATTGTGGCTGGCGGTCACCATGATGCCGCCGTCGTAGCCGCCGTTGAACGTCGCGAAATACACACCCTCGGTGCCGCACACGCCGATGTCGTCGACATCGACGCCCGAATCGTTAAGACCCCGGCAGAGCGCATCGGTGAGTCCCGGACTCGAGAGCCGGATATCGCGCCCGACCACCACCCGCTTCGGCGCCACGAACTCGGCATAGCCGCGTCCCACGCGGTAGGCGACGTCTTCGTTCAACTCATCGGGAATTCGGCCGCGCAGGTCATAGGCCTTGAAGCAGCGGATAGCGCTCAAGTGTTGGTTCCCTGGCGCCCGTAGATGTCATCGAAGCGCACGATGTCATCCTCGCCGAGATAGGAGCCGGACTGCACCTCGACGATGTGCAGCGGGACCTTGCCCGGATTCTCGATGCGATGCGTCGCCCCGATGGGGATGTAGGTGGACTCGTTCTCGGACAAGAGGAACGTTTTATCGCCGCAGGTGATGCGCGCCGTGCCCTGCACCACGATCCAGTGCTCGGCGCGGTGATGATGCATCTGCGAGGAGAGCTGCCCGCCCGGCTTGACCGACAGGCGCTTGACCTGGAAGCGCTCGCCCGCATCCAGGCTGTCGTAGCTCCCCCAGGGCCTGAAGACTTCGCGGTGCAGGGAGGATTCGCTGCGGCCGGATTTCTTCAGCTTGGCCACCAGCTCCTTCACGTCCTGGACCCGTTCCTTCGGCGCGACCAGCACCGCATCCTTGGTCTCGACGATCACGTGATCTTCCATGCCGACCGCGGCGACCAAGCGGCTGGTCGAGTGCACGTAGCAATCGCGCGTGTCGTGCACCAGCACGTCGCCCTTGAGCACATTGCCGTCTTCGTCGGCCGGCAACGCATCGAACAGCGAGGCCCACGATCCGACATCGCTCCAACCCGCATCGAGCGGCAGCGACCACGGCGGAGCGGGTCTTTTCCATGACCGCATAGTCGATCGAGTCGCTCCGGCAGCGCTCGAAGGCGGTCTTGTCGATGCGCACGAAGTCGAAGTCCGTCTTGGCCGCCTCGAAGGCGCTCTTGCTGGCCTCGAGGATATCGGGCGCAAATTTTTGCAGCTCGGCGAGGTAGTCGCGCGCCCTGAACACGAACATGCCGCTGTTCCAGTAGTAATCGCCGCTCGCGACGAACTGACGCGCCACATCCAGGGCGGGCTTTTCGGTGAACTGCGCCACCGGATAGGCGGGGCCCGGCCCCTCGCCGCGGCGGATGTAGCCGTAGCCCGTCTCCGGTGCGTGCGCGACGATGCCGAAGGTCACGAGCTTGCCGTCGGCCGCGAGCCCGGCCGCGAGGGCCGCGGCCTGCTGAAACGGGTGGACGTCCCGCACCACGTGATCGGCGGGCGCCACCACCAAAATCGCCTCGGGATCGATCGTCAGCGCCTGAAGGGCGGCCAGCGCGACCGCCGGGGCGGTGTTGCGGCCAACCGGCTCGAGCAGAATCGCGCCCGCGTGCAGCCCCAAGGTCCGCAACTGCTCGGCCACCGTGAAGCGGTGCGCCTCGTTGCACACGACGATGGGGTCGCGCGCGCCCTCGATGCCGGCGAGGCGCACGGCCGTTTCCTGCAGCATGGTCTGCCTGCCGGTGAGGGCCAGCAGCTGTTTCGGGTACAGCTCCCTCGACAGCGGCCATAGGCGCGTGCCCGCACCGCCGGACAAGATCACGGGAATCAGCGTCATTTCCATGCTCAATCTGACCGCTTACCGCGGCCGATCGCATAATAACTGAAGCCGTTCCGCGCCAGATGGGCCGGGTCGTAGAGGTTGCGCCCGTCGAAGATCACGGGCGTCTTGAGCGTCGCCTTGATGTGGTCGAAATCCGGGCTTCGGAACTCCCGCCACTCGGTGACGATGGCCAAACCGTCCGCCCCGGTGAGCGTCTCCTCGCTCGACTTGCAGAGGGTGAGATCAGACCGGGAGCCGTAGATCCGGGCGCATTCCGGCATCGCGACCGGATCGTAGGCCCGCACCGAGGCGCCCTCCTTCCACAGCGCCTCCATCAGCACCCGGCTCGGAGCCTCGCGCATGTCGTCGGTGTTGGGTTTGAAGGCCAGTCCCCAGAGCGCGAGGGTCCGGCCCTTGAGCGACCCGAAATGGCGCTTGATTTTCTGGAAGAGAACCGTCTTTTGGCGATCGTTGACGCTCTCCACCGCGGCGAGGATGCTTTCCTCGTACCCCACTTCGGCCGCCGAGTGCCGCAGTGCCTTGACGTCCTTCGGGAAACAGGACCCGCCGTAGCCCACGCCCGGGTAGATGAAGGCGTGACCGATGCGCGGGTCGGAGCCGATCCCGATGCGCACCGCCTCGATGTCGGCGCCGCATCGTTCCGCGAGGTTCGCAAGCTCGTTCATGAAGCTGATCTTGGTCGCGAGCATGGCATTCGCCGCGTACTTGGTGAGCTCGGCCGAGCGCACATCCATGACGATCATGCGGTCGCGGTTGCGCGTGAACGGCTCATAGAGCGCCCGCAGCCACTCGGTCGCTCGCGCACTCGAGGTGCCGATGACCACGCGGTCGGGCTTCATGAAGTCTTCGACCGCGGCGCCCTCCTTCAAGAATTCGGGGTTCGAGACCGTGTCGAATTCGAGTGCCGCGCCGCGCTCGGCGAGTGCGGCGCCGACGGCCTCGCGCACCTTGTCGGCCGTGCCCACCGGCACGGTGGACTTGGTGATCACCACCTTGTACTCGCTCATGTGCCGGCCGATGGTGCGCGCGACGGCCAGCACCGATCGCAGGTCCGCCGAGCCGTCTTCATCCGGGGGCGTGCCGACGGCGATCAGTTGAAACTGACCGTGCTCGACCCCTTCCTCCGCATCGGTGGTGAAGCGCAGTCGTCCGGCCGCGAAGTTACGCTTGACGATGACGTCGAGCCCGGGCTCGTGGATCGGCACCTCGCCGGCCGCCAGCATCTCGACCTTGCGGTGGTCCACATCGACGCATACGACGTGATTGCCGGCATCAGCCAGGCAGGCGCCCGTCACCAGGCCCACGTAGCCGGAGCCGAAGATGGTAATTCGCATTCGTAATAGTCTGATTTAGCAGAGAAAAATGGGCGTATAGGCGTAGCGTTTTTTGGCGCTTACGTCCAGGGCGCGCGGAGTAGCTTCTCCTCCCAGGCAAGCGAGCTCGAGACGATGGCGCGCAAGTCATCGTAGCGCGGCTGCCAGCCGAGCTCGGTCCGGATCCGGTCCGCCCGTGCCACGAGATAGGCCGGATCGCCCGCACGGCGCGGCTCCTCGCGAATCACGAGGGGCTTGCCGCCGACGCTTTCCACCATCGCGAGCACCTCGCGCACCGAGTACCCATGCCCATAGCCCACGTTCAAGGTCACGGAGCGGCCGCTGGAGCGCAGATAATCGAGAGCCCGGAGATGGGCCGCGGCCAGATCCTCGACGTGCAGGTAGTCGCGTACGCCCGTTCCATCGGGGGTCGGATAGTCGGTGCCGAAGATGGATACGTGGCTGCGCTTGCCCACCATCGCCTCGCAGGCCACTTTGGTCAGCAAAGTTGCGCCGGGGGTCGCCTGCCCGATGCGCCCGCCCGGGTCGGACCCCGCCACGTTGAAGTAGCGCAACGCCACGTAACGCAGCGGATTCACGGCCGCGACGTCGCGCAGCATCCATTCGGTCATGAGCTTCGAGGTGCCGTAGGCATTGATGGGCCGGGTCGGCGAATCCTCCCCGGCGTAGCCGTCCTCGGGCATCCCGTAGACCGCCGCGGTCGAGGAAAAGACGAAGTTCTGGACCCCCTGATCGATCGCGGCCTGCAGCAAGGCGCGCGTCGAGCAGGTGTTATTCCCGTAGTACTTGAGCGGCAGCGCCACGGACTCGGGCACGATGGTGTGGGCCGCGAAGTGCATTACCGTGTCGACTTGGGTTTCGGCCATCAGGCGCGCGACCAGCGGCTGATCGCCCACATCGCCCACCACCAGCTCGGCACCCGCAGACGGCCTGCCGGAAACCCTTGCCGAGATTGTCCAGAACGACAACGCGCTCGCCCCGCTCGAGCAGCTGGCGCACGACATGGCTGCCGATATAGCCGGCACCGCCGGTGACCAGGATAGTACGCTGGGACAAGGAGACCAACTCGCGCGACTACGGTCGAGCGGTGTCGGTCGGCCCCGTGGTGCCCGGACCGCTGTTGTTGCGCACGACGCGCCGCACTTTGAGGCTCGTCACCTTGCGATCATCCGCCGGTAGCGCCGCTTGCCGTGCCCAGACGAGATCGTGCGATTCGGGCGCGGGCTTGTACTCCACCACCACCTCGCTCAGCAGCTGCAGCGCGCGCGGGCAATCGAAGCGGCCCATCGCGGTCAGTATCTCATCCAGCATCGCCTTGGATCCGCTCCCAGGGCAGGGAATGCTCGATGGCGCGCAGAATCATCGGGTGCTGCGTGCCGGTGACGTTGTTGCCGATCAACAGCTCCTCGTAGAGCTTCTCCGCCGGCCGCAGCCCCGTGAACGCGATCTCGATGTCGCCGTCCGGATGCTGCTCGTCGCGCACCGTCATGCCCATCAGATGGATCATGCGCCTCGCCAGATCGCAGATGCGCACGGGCTTGCCCATGTCGAGCACGAACACCTCGCCGCCATCCGCCATCGATCCGGCCTGGATGACGAGCTGCGCCGCCTCGGGGATGGTCATGAAATAGCGGATCACCTCGGGATGGGTGACGGTCACCGGACCGCCCGCCTTGATCTGCTCGTTGAACAACGGCACCACCGAGCCCGATGAGGCGAGCACGTTGCCGAAGCGCACCATGCAGAATCGCGTCTTGGTGCCGCGGCGGTGCAAGCCCTGCAGCACCATCTCCGCGAAACGCTTGGTCGCGCCCATGACGTTGGTCGGGATTGACCGCCTTGTCGGTCGACACCAGCACGAAGGTCTCGACCTCGGTCTCGTGCGCGGCCTCGGCCGTGTTCCAGGTCGAGATCACATTGTTGTAAATGCCCTTCGATGACGTTCTGCTCGACGATCGGCACGTGCTTGTAGGCGCGCCGCGTGATAGACCGTCTGGACCCGGTAGGCGAGGAAGATCTCGCGCATGCGCTGCTTGTGATGACCGTTGCCGATGAGGCCGACCAGCTCGACCTGCAGCGAATTCTGCTCGGCGAACGTGCGCAGCTCGCGCTCGATGTTGTAGAGCGCGAGCTCCGACATCTCGAACAGCACCAGCCGCTTCGGGCCCGAGACCGATGATCTGCCGGCAGAGCTCCGAGCCGATCGAGCCTCCCGCGCCCGTCACCATCACCACCTGATCGCGAATGCACGCCTCGAAGAGGCCCGCCTTCGGGGGTACCGAATCGCGGCCCAGAAGATCGCACACGTCGACTTCGCGAATGTCCTCGACGTTCGCCTTGCCGGTAACCAGCTGTTCGAATTCGGGCACCGTCTGCACGTGCACGCCCAACGGCTCGAGCGAGCTCAAGATCTCGCGCCGGCGCCGGCGGGTCAGCGAGGGCAGCGCCAGCAGGATGCGGTCGATATTTCGATCCTTGATGAGCGCCGGAAGCTCCTCGGGGGGATGGACCTTGATCCCATTGACCATGCGGCCGTGCAGGCTTCGGTTGTCGTCGATGAACACCAGCGGATCGAACGCGCGGGTCGTGGATAGCACCGTGGACAATCTCGCGCCGGCCTCGCCGGCTCCATAAATCGCGACGCGCGCCACGGTCGGCTGGATGTGACGGGTCAGCAGATAGTAGCGCACCACGAAGCCGCGACCCCGCGACATACAGAAGCGCCAGGCAGGAATAGATCGCGACCACGCTCCACGACAGCGCCGGCAGATGCAGACCAGCGCGCCCAGGATGCCCAGCAAGATGCCGCTCAGCGCCGACGGCGAACGCGACCGCGAACACCGCCTTGTGGCCAGGAAGCGGATCACCGCGCGATACAGGCCGAAACGCACGAAGGTCGGAATGCTGACCGCGACCACCGCGAGCATAGGCAGGCCAGTCGGCCAGATCTGGAGCAGCGGGTGGCCCGCCTTCAGGCTCATCGCAGACCACAGGGCGAGCGGCATCATCAACGTATCGGCGCAGACCGAGATTATGCGTTTGGTCGGACGCGGCAACTCGACCGTGCGCCGTAGATAGTCAGCTGCCGGTTTACGATCGTTCGACTCCCAACGCGAGCCTCCATGACTCCAGCCTCCGGCTCCGCCCCTCAGTTGCATTTCGTTACATCTCATTGGAGCGAAGAAGCTCGATCCCTTCGGCCCCAGTGTACAGAAATCCCCGCGAACGAATATTTACTTCGAGTTAATGCATCCAACGCGCCTCGCGCATCCCGTTGACCGTACGTCGCCATGGAGCGCTGCAGATTCTAGAGCCTCGCTTCGGCTAAATGTTCCGTGAACCATGCGTAAGTGCTCTCGACGCCTCTGCTCGAGCGATATTCTCGGCGCCACCCAAGTCGCTGCCAGCCGGCGCAGTATCGAGAAGCTTACGAGGCGTGCCGTCCGGCTTGCGCAGCTGTCGAAAATCAGCGGCCCTTGTAGTCAATCACCGACACCATAAGCTCCGCGAGCTCCCGTATGGTGACGTCCTTTCCCCATCCGATGTTGACGATGGGCTCGTCGTCATAGCGCGTGTAAAAGGTACAGCACCGCATCGGCGAGGTCATCGACGTGCAGGAACTCGCGGCGCGGGGTGCCGGTCCCCACACGGTCACGCTCGATCGCCTCGCAGCTTTGGCCTCGTGGATCCGGCGGATCAGCGCCGGCAAGCACGTGGGAAGTTGCTGCAGATCGAAATTGTCGCCGGGACCGTACAGGTTGGTCGGCATCAGCGAGATCGCGTTGAAGCCGTACTCGCGGCGGAATGCTTGACACAACTTCACACCCGCGATCTTGGCGATGGCGTACCACTCGTTGGTCGGCTCCAGCGGACCGGTGAGCAGGTATGTCCTCCTTGATCGGCTGCGGGGCGAGCTTCGGGTAGATGCAGCTCGACCCCAGGAACACGAATTTGTCGACGCCGGCTCGGTAGCGCGGCAGTCGATGACATTGTCCTGGATCAGCAGATTGTCGCGGATGAACTCGCGCCGGGATGCGAGTTGTTGGCATGAATCCCGCCGACGCGGGCCGCGGCCATGATCACCGCCTCGGGCCGCTCGCTGTCGAAGAAGCGGCGCACCGCCTCCTGATCGGTAAGATCGAGCTCGGCGCGGGACCGCAGCACCAGATTCGCTCATAGCCCGCGAGATTGAGCGCGCGCACCAGCGCCGAGCCGACCAGGCCTCGATGCCCCGCGACGTAGATCCGCGAGTCGCTTGGTGACTGGCATCACGTGCTACTCGTGGCGGCTATAGACTCTTTAGCCCTCTTTCGCGATCATCGCGTCGCGCTTCGCCTGCTCCAAATCCTCGCTGACCATCTCCGCAACCAGCTCGCGAAAGTCTGATCTCCGCGCTGCCAGCCGAGCTTTTCGCGGCCTTGCTCGGGTCCCCCAGCAAGGTTTCCACCTCGGTCGGACCGGAAATATCGCGGGTCCACCCGAACGAGGGTCCGTCCGCGTCACAGAGTCGATGCCCACCTCGTCCACGCCCTCGCCGTGCCACTCGATCTTCATGTCCGATGCAGAGCCCGGCGGCGATCACGAAGTCGCGCACCGAATACTGCTTGCCCGTCGCAATCACGAAATCCTCGGGCTCGTCCTGCTGCAGCATGAGCCACTGCGCACGCACGTAATCCCGCGCATGCCCCCAGTCGCGCCGCGAATCGAGATTGCCGAGGTGAAGCGTCTCCTGCAGCCCGACGTGAATGCGCGCCAGCGCGCGCGTGATCTTGCGCGACACAAACGTCTCGCCACGCACTGGCGATTCGTGATTGAACAGTATGCCGTTGCAGGCGAACATCCCGTAGGCCTCGCGATAATTCACCGTGATCCAATAGGCGTAAACCTTCGCCACGCCGTAGGGCGAGCGCGGGATAGAAGGGCGTCGTCTCCCGCTGGGGAATCTCCTGGACCTTGCCGAACATCTCCGATGTCGAGGCTTGGTAGAAGCGGGTCTTTTTCTGTAGGCCTAAGATGCGGATCGCCTCGAGCAAACGCAACGTGCCGACGGCATCCGCGTTGGCGGTGTATTCGGGTGTCTCGAACGAGACGGCCACGTGGCTTTGCGCCGCGAGATTGTAAATCTCGTCCGGCTGCACCTCTTGAATGATACGGATCAGGTTGGTCGAGTCGGTGAGATCACCGTAGTGCAGTTTGAGCCGCACATCGCGTTCGTGGGGATCCTGATACAGGTGGTCGATCCGATCGGTATTGAACGATGAGGCGCGGCGCTTGACGCCGTGCACGTAATAGCCCTTCGACAACAGAAGCTCGGCGAGATAAGCGCCGTCTTGTCCTGTTATGCCAGTAATCAGGGCAGTCTTGGTATGGGCCAAAAAGATTCTCCGCGCCGGATCTCTGCAGGCGACTGCGTTAAGTTTTCTCCGCCACGACCCTCACTTGGAACCATGACCGCGCCAGGCGGCCATAGATGCGACAGGCCAATTCGAAAAGTGGCCTCCTTCCCAAGGTGGCAATGTACCTGTACATCGGCGGCCACTTGTGAATGTAGGCCTTCGACTCGATGACCGAAAATCCAGCCTCCGAGAAAAGATTGCCAATACACATCGGACTCCAACTATAAAGGTGATGATTGACGTCGCTCGGAATGTATCGGTAGCTGATGGATTCGCACGGAACCACAAAAATAATTCTGCCGCCAGGGCGCAATTTGCGGTGCAGGGATTTCAGCTCTTGCAAGGGCTGCAAGGTATGTTCGAGAGCGTTGTTCGAGATGATGACATCGACATAATCATCCGGAACCTCATCGACCCGGGCAAAAACCTCGATGCCGTTCTGCTTCGCGGTCTCGAACGCGGCGGGGTTCACCTCGACACCGACTCGCTTCCGGCAATTCAGATTTTTCAGCAAGAATCCGCCGCCACACCCGAAATCCAGCACTTGGCTTTCGCTCGATATGTAACCACTAAACTTGCTCTGGTTCGCCCATCCGCCAAAGGCACCGATGGATGACTGCCAATCGAAATACTTATCGTCGTAATGCGTGCTGACTAGTTCAGCCATTCATGCTCTCCTCGCCGTCGCATGTAGCTCTGGGGTGCGAGTATAAGCGTAGATCAACGGGACGGGTGTCGCTGCCGTTACCGACCAACGACCTCGCCTGGTTACGATTCTGTGCCACCCCGGCCAAGCCAGCAAGCAAGCCGCGGCAACCCGTGCGGCGAGCGCTAGGATCGGCCCGCGCGGTGCTCTCGACCGGCGGTTATCATCTGGCTCCCCGAAGTAATAGATCCAGAAACGCCTACATCACTGCAATATAAGAACCAGAGGAACTTATGGATAGCCATCTAAGACGCGACCTCCTTTTGCGACTGTCCTCGCTTGCGGCGGGCGCAATCGCGGCGCCTCCAGTCGCTAGTTCGGCACAGTCCCCGGGACAATCAGGCGTCGGCGGGTGGCCCGTCTCCGCGGCGGAGCGCGCCGCATCAGTTACGCCTACCAGCCTGCAGTTCGCGCCGGGCGATGTATGCCGCTATGGCGCCGATCCGTCCGGGGTGCGCGATTCCACGCAGGCGTTCCTGGACGCGAACGCCGTTGCGACACACGGCGGCGGCTCGCTCCGCATTCCTTCCGGTCAGTACCATTATGCTCCGACGGCCACGATGAATATTGGCGTCTCATGGCTGGGCGAAGGGGCACACGAGACATTCATCCTGTGCGATACCTCGAAATTTAGCGGTGAGTTTTTTCGCATCGTGGGATCGACCGAGATGCGTGACCTATTGATTAAGGCCACCGGACCCAAGGTCGGTACGGGCGTTAGGTTGGCGCCGGCCGACAGCGGCCAATTCACAGGTCACGCCCGCCTCACTCGCCTATGGGTGCTCGGATTCGACTACAACATTCGTTGCGACAACAATTTTGAGATGACCTTCGACCAAGTGCGCTCTGCGATGGGCAACGAAGGCTTTTATTGCGCTCCCGACGGTGGCGAGGGAAACGGTTACGCCACATCTCACCTGCATTTGAATTGCTACTACGCGCAGAATGGCCGAAACGTCTTCTATTCCCCCACCATCCGATACGCTTTCCGCACCATAACCTTTGTTGGTGGTGCGATTGAGGCCGCTACCGGAAACTCTTGTCAGGCGACCTTCACCCGATGCTCGCCTTTGAAATTCATCCAGATCTATTTGGAGGCCGCACAGAATATTCCCGCCCTCGTGCTAGATGACTGCGTCGCAAGCATCGACGGCGCCTATCTGAACGGAACCGGAGGAATCAAAATCGGGAAGAACACCCGCCTCGAGCTCAAGACAGTTCTCACCATGACGGCCAGCGACGTGTTCAGCGGCGGGGATGGCACGCAGCAAGTCCACATGCAGGACTGTTCTTGGCCCGCGTCCGGCAATTCGCTTGCCGTCGCCAATATCACGCTGCGCAACACCACGATCAATGGTGTGCAGTATCGTGACTGCTCCCCGGAGAGCGTCTCGCTCGGCGCCGTTCGATTCAACCGTCAGACGACTTTGATTAACGCGAACGCCGCGCAGGATGTCTATCGATTCCTGAGCGTCGCCGGAGAGGCCATCCGCGGATCGATTGCGGGACGCTTCGAGATCGTAGCCAAAGATAAGGGCGACGGCACCAACCAAACGATTTACGAATGCTGGATCGGATCAGCTTCCGGCGGTCCAAAGTTCTCCTCGTTGGTGATGCTGCAGAGGCTCGGCCGTGGGACAGACGTAGGCGCATCCGCGTTGCCTCTGTCGCTCGCCGAGGACGGAGAACGCGGCGGCGTAAAGCTTCAGTTCCTGAAGAATCCTGCAATCGCGCAGGTCACGGTGGAAGTATTCTTTCAGGGATTGTGCACCAGCTGATGAAGTCGGCACAGCAAAGGTCAGCCGCTTCAGCGTCTGAAGGAAATACCGATACCGCCTCCTGGATACCAGTGCTCGAGTGGCCTCTCCTGAAAGAAGACAAATTTCCTATTCTCCGCCAAAGAAAACTCAAGCAATTTGGCTGACACATGGGCATTATCGCCCAGAATAATCGCGCGATCGGAAAGCTTGTTCGCGATCGTCGCATACTCTCTAGACTCGTACTCCGCCGAATGATCGCTATCATTGATATATAGATCAACGATACCATCCAACTTAGTTATCGACTCGATCGCATCTCCGTACAGGATGCTGCCGTAATCAGAAAAATAATCTGAGAGTAAGTATCCGGCCTTAGGGTTTATATCCAAGCCGTAGTACCGTCCTGTATGGCCTTCTAGCGCATTCTTCTTGAGCGCGGCAGTCAATACACATGAGCCCAGCCCCTTGTCCACGCCGGACTCTATTATAATTTTCGGCTTAATCGCTCTTGCAATTGCGTACCAGCCGATTCTCCTTCCTAAGCGAACTTCTTTGTCCGCAATGAAACTCCAATCGCTCTTTTCCGTACTGTCGGCAATATGTTTCTTGAATTCCGCATCCTCTTCTATTTCCTTGAAGTAACTCATAACCGCAGTAAACTGTAAATTCAAAACATCGGCGATCATAGAAGCCAAGTAGCGCTTATTGTCTTCCTCGAGGTCATAGGTAAAGTTGGCAGTCTCCTTCGATTTCACCGTCCACTTGGCCAAGCTGGACAATGGCCTCCAAAAATAGGCAAGGGCGATTTTCGCCCTATAAACCACCAGCGCTGCGGGACCGATTAGCGGCGTTCTGGCTACTGTCGTCGTTAATTTACTCATTCATGAATACCAGATGAATCTCTGCTGATCCCAGATGTTGGATACGCGAATTCGTCAACGCACCCTAATCGCCACAGAAGTGCTAATGCACAGACGGAGTTGGGAGTGTATAGGGACATTGGCGATAAGCAATCTCACGGAGAGGAGGTGACGAAGGAAGGACGTCCCGGCCGCCCCTAGTCTTTTGGCGGGAAGTCGATGAAACTACGGTACGGGGATCAAATGCGCCGGCACTGATTGGACCCTTCGACGCTCATTTTCTCACTAGAAGCCGAGCACCGTGAATCGATCAAGTGAGTGATAGCCCAAAAAAACGGTCCCTCCGTGTCGTCGTAATGGTTGCCAACGTGAAGCAGTATCGGAGGGAGCTCTATCCGATGCTGCGTGAGGTGCTGGCGCCCCATGGCGTAGAACTCACGGTGCTATACAGCGCTCCGAGCGCGCTCGAGGCCAGCAAGGGCGATAACATAGACTTGCCGCTTCCTCTTGGACGCAAAGTGCCACGCTTGTTCTTCTTGCAGGGCAGGCTACTGCTACAATTTCCGCGTCCCGCCGACATTTTCGCGGCGGACCTCATCATCATTGTCCAAGCGACGGGCTATCTGCTCAATTACCCGCTCCTATTACTGTCGGCGCTGCGCCTGAAGCGCATCGCGTTCTGGGGGCATGGGTGGAATCACCAGGGCGACCCGAAGTCGTTCTCCGAGTGGATGAAGCGCAGACTCGCGAACGCCAGCGATTGGTGGTTCACCTACACTTATGAGACGAAGCGCTACCTGGAATCCATCGGCATCGCGCCCAGCAAGATTACAGCGGTTGAGAATGCAATCGACACTCGCGGATTTCGGGACCTGTTGCACTCGGTAAGCGAGCAGGAAGTAGTCTCGACGCGGGCTGCACTGCGAATCGGAAGCGGTTCTCCGATAGGCCTGTTTTGTGGTTCCCTCTATCGGGAAAAGCGGCTCGACTATCTGATGAGCGCGGCGGCCCGGATTGCCGGGGATATTCCCGGTTTTCGCTTGATCATCGTCGGCGCCGGCCCGCAATCTGACCTGGTGCGTCGGGCGAGCGAACAGTACGAATACATCGTTCCTGTGGGACCCGCCTTCGGTCGTGAGAGGGCTGTATATTTCCGAATGGCCGACGTGCTACTGAATCCTGGGCTGGTAGGCCTAGGAATTCTGGACAGCTTTGCTGCCGGCCTGCCCATTATCACGACGGCGGATGCCAAGCACAGTCCCGAAGTCGCTTACCTGGTGGACGGAGAGAATGGCCTTCGAGTCAACGGCGACAGCCATGAGTTCGCGGCGGCGGTCAGCCGGACTTTGCGGGATCCCGCGCTGCTGAATAAAATGAAACAAGGGGCACACGCCTCCGCCGACCACTATACAATTGAGAACATGGTGGAGAATCTGAAGCGCGGGATCCTGCGGTGTTTGGAGATTCCCGCGTCCAAGTCGGACCCTTGATCCGATGACGGGCTACAAATTGATCGAATTGCCGTTGCGCGGCGATCCGCGCGGCAATCTGGTATTCGCCCAGGAGGGTGACCATATACCCTTTCCGGTCAGGCGCATCTTCTACATTTACGATGTGCCTGAAGGGGCCTCTCGCGCCGGACATGCCCACCGGGCCCAGCACCAATGCCTCATCTTGCTGTCCGGCAGTCTGCATCGTGTCGATCGATGATGGCGCTCATCGCTCTCAGGTCGTGCTGGACTCTCCGCGTCTAGCCCTGTATGTGCCGCCACTCATGTGGCTCGATATGGAATGCTTTTCGGCAGGAGCAATCTGTCTGGTTCTGACCTCGGAAGTGTATACAGAAGCTGATTACGTGAAGGATTACTCGGAATACACCCGGTTGGCGACGCAGCGCGACGCCTTCGCATCCTGATGAAGATTCTGATCCTGAACCGGGACTATCCCCGGTTCCTCCTAGATATGTATTCGGCCAGGCCAGAATTGTGCGCTGCGAGCTACACGGAGCAACTTGCGGCCCGCAACGCCACGCTTTTCGGCGTGGCTGATTTCTATTCCTACGGCTTCGCGGCCGCGGGTCACGCAGCGCGCGAAATTCATGTCAACAACAACTGGTTGCAGTCGGCCTGGGCTCGCGAGAACGGGATGAAGGCGGTGGTCGGCGCCACGTCCGCGGCGCCCCCGGGCCGGCGCGCCACGCCTTCGCTGATATCTCTGGCCATCGGTAGCGCCCGGCGAAGATTTCAACCCGTCGCCAGGCGCTTCCTGTCGCGCCAGCTGCAGAAAGACGAAGAACGAATTCTCGCGGCGCAGATCGAATCCACGAGTCCCGACGTCATTCTCAATCAGGAAATGAGCTACATCCGCACCTCGCATCTTGCCCGCATGGTCCCGCGGACGACGAAAATCGTCGGCCAAATCGCCTCGGTATTGCCGATAGGCGAGGACTACGCCCGCTACGACCTGGTTGTCTCCTCCCTTCCCAACCTGGTCGAGTACTTCCGGGGGCGCGGGGTGCGCGCGTCCTTGAGCGCCTTGGCGTTCGACCCGCGAGTCTTGGCGCAAATAGAGTTGCCGGCGACACGCGACATCCCGGTGTCGTTCGTCGGCAGTTTGTCCGCCGACCATCGCGGGCGCGTTGCCTTACTCGAAATGCTGGCGGGGCGCGTACCTCTCCAGGTATGGGGCAATGGCGTCGATGAGTTGCCGGGTTCATCGCGGGTACGCGCATGTTTCAGGGGCGAGGCGTGGGGCGCGGAGATGTATAAGGTGCTGGCGAGATCGCGGATAACGATAAACCATCACATCGATCTTGCAGAAGGCTACTGCAACAACATGCGCCTCTATGAGGCGACCGGGTGCGCGGCTCTCATGATCGTCGACCGCGGCCGCAACCTCGGCGAGATCTTCGTGCCGGAGAAAGAAGTCGTTACCTATTCATCGAATGACGAGTGTGTTGAAGCGGTTGAGAGAATGCTGTCGGACGATGCGGAACGCGCCGAAATCGCCGCCGCCGGACAGAGACGAACACTCACTGACCATTCGTATACACGCCGAACCTCGGCAATGACGGAATTATTCTCTAATCTTTGAGGAAGCATGAAGATCAAGACTGATAAGCTCGCCGGTTGTGCGCAGGAGGCGCTCTGATGTCCATCCCGATCATCGATTTGGCCGCCGGTTACCGGGAGTATCGTGGGGAGCTTGATTCTCGGATCAACCGCGTCCTCACCAGCGGCTGGTACATTCTGGGCGAAGAGGTGGCTCGGTTTGAAAGGGAGTTCGCCGATTGGCTAAGGGTCGATAATGTCGTTGGTGTCGCGAATGGCACCGACGCAATCAATCTAGCGTTGCGCTCGCTTGGAGTCGGGGCGGGCGACGCGGTATTCACGGTGTCCCACACGGCGGTGGCGACGGTCGCGGCCATCGAGATGAGCGGTGCTACGCCCGTGGTCATCGATGTGGATGCCTCCAGCCGAAACATCGACATCGGCAAATTGTCCGAGTCTGTACGCAGTTTTTCGAAGATTTCCGACAAGTTGCGGCCGAAGGCGGTGGTCGCGGTACATTTGTACGGGCAATCGTGCGATATGAGCGCATTGCGGAGCATTTGCCTGAACAGCGGTATGCACCTGATCGAGGACTGCGCCCAGGCGCATGGCACAACCTTCGCCGGCGCGCGGGCCGGCTCCTTTGGGGACGCCGCGGCATTTAGCTTTTATCCCACCAAAAATCTCGGCGCGTTCGGCGACGCGGGCGCCGTGGTGTTTCGGGATTCCGCGGCGGCGGCCCGCTGCCGGGCGATACGCGAGTATGGCTGGACGTCTCGTTATATCAGCGAGTTTTCGGGCATCAATAGCCGTCTGGATGAGTTTCAGGCAGCCGTATTGAGCGTGAAGCTGGCGCACCTGGACGGCGAGATTGCCAAACGCCGGGAAGTCGCGAGGGCCTACGACGAGGGCCTCGCGGAAGTGGTCGAGACGCCGCGCGTGTCGGCAGGATCCGAGCATGCCTATCATCTGTATGTCATCCGCTGTGCCAACCGCGATGCGCTGCGGACTTCTCTGCAGATTGCCGGCATCGGCTCCGGCATTCACTACCCAGTACCGGTGCATCTGCAGCCTGCATACCGCGATCGCATTCCACAGGGACTCGGGGGCCTCGCTGTCACGGAGGCGTTGGCAGGCGAGATCCTCAGTCTCCCGATGCATCCTTTCCTGAAGGCGCAGGACGTAGATCGAGTCGTCGAGGTCGTGAAAGATTGGGCTAGCGCTCGTTGACATGGCGGCAATGACTTTAAATTATTGCTGCTATTTCGATCACCGCTATCTTCCGCGCGGTGTCGCGATGATCCGCTCGCTGAGACGTTGGGATCCGTCTGCGGTCGTTTGGGTGCTGTGCCTGAGCGATGAATGCTTTCAAGCTCTTTCCGAGCTAGCGGAGCCGGGCGTCAATCTGATACAGGTCGATGATCTACAGAAGACGTATCCGGCGCTCGGCGAGGCTCGCAAGAATAGGAGCACCATCGAGTTCTACTTCACGTGTACGCCATCGCTCGTGCGCTTCGTCCTCTCGCAGACCGGGGAAGGAGCGGTAGTCACCTACGTCGATGGAGACCTGTATTTCTTTTCGGATCCCGAACCTCTGTTCGCGGAGCTCGGACAGAACTCCGTGAGCATCATTCCCCATCGGTTTCCTCCGCGGCTGCACCACTTGGAGAAATTCGGCCTCTTTAACGTGGGGTGGATGAGTTTTCGCAACGACCCGCGAGGCCGAGCGGTTGCGATGTGGTGGCAGGATCGTTGCAACGAGTGGTGTTATGACATATTGGACGGAGATCGATTCGCTGATCAGAAATATCTCGACCGGATAGCCACGGATTTCGACGGCGTCGTCGTGCTGAGCCACCGCGGCGCGAATCTCGCACCATGGAATTTGGGCAGCCATCAGCTGACGCTGAAAGACAGCGGAGTCGTTGTCGACGCGCAATGGCCACTAATTTTCTTTCACTTCCATGGGTTGAAGCGCGTCGGTAAGGGCTTCTACCTACCGGATCATTTCAGGTACCACGCACCGTTCAACGGACTGATAATAGGACGCATTTATCGACCCTATATCCAAGTTTTAGAGGCGGTCGTCAGCGAGACGGCAACTTATTTCGTCGCTCCAGCGAAGACGCTTGCGCGGTATGCCAGCAAGGGCATGGGCTTCGGTGAGCGGTTGGCCGGCTGGCTCAAGAAGCCGGCGAAGTATGCCCTGGCGATATTTACCGGCGAATTCATCGTCGCGAGAGGAGCCGCGACCGCAACTTCCGGGACCAGCTGCAACGGCTCGAGTGCCCCGCGGCCTAAACAACTCGGGGCCCGGACCAAGCTTCGTGTGATCGTGGTTCACAACTACTACGGTTCCTCGGCGCCGTCGGGAGAGAACAATGCGGTCAATGCCGAGATCTCTATGTTGCGGCGCTACGGTCACGATGTGCACATATTTAGTCGCGAGAGCGATGAGATCCGCGACAACGGGCTTCGCGGCTTGATGCACGGCGGGTTTACTTTCCCTTGGAATCCGCTCGAGGTATCACGCTTAAAGAAGTTCATGCAAGCCGTGAAACCCGACATTGTGCACGTGCACAATACATTCCCACTGATCTCTCCCGGCATCTTCTGGGCCATCCGCGATTTCGCCGCGAGCGTGCTCACGGCGCACAACTACCGCTTATTCTGCTCGTCCGGGCTGTTGCTCCGCGATGGCGCGGTATGCACCCGTTGCTTGGACGAAGCTTCGGTCATTCCTGCGCTTCGCTACGGCTGCTACCGGCATAGCCGGATTGCTACGCTGCCGGTGGCGCATAGCATTGCTCTACATCGCTCGATCGGCACCTGGCGGTCGCGAGTCGACGCTTTTATCGCGCTTACTGAATTTCAGCGCGATACGTTGGTCGCTGCCGGCCTGCCCGGCGAACGAGTGCACGTGAAGCCCAATTTCTTCGCCGGAAATCCGAGCGTCATCTCCTGGGGCGAGCGGCGCGAGGCCGCGCTCTTCGTTGGACGATTGACCAGTGAAAAAGGCGTCGAGTATTTGATCCGGGCTTGGCTCGAGTTGGAGGACGCGCCCCCCTTGCGCATCGTCGGCGACGGTCCGTTGCGCGCGTCTCTCGAGGCATTAGCGAAATCGCGCGGATCCGCGAACATCGAGTTCTTAGGCGCCGTCGCGTCGGAAGTGGCGGTGCGAGAAGTGGCAGAAGCTAAGCTTCTTTTCATACCGTCCATCTGGTTCGAGGGGTTTCCGATCGTGTTGCAGGAGGCTTTTGCCGCCGGAACCCCCTGCGCAGTCTCGGATATCGGCGCCCTTTCGAGCCTGGTGAAAGATGGCAAAAACGGCCTGGTGTTCGAAGCGCGCAATGCCACGGCCATTGCCGAGCTCATGCGGCGCGTCTGGAGCGACGACGCCTTGTCAGCGAGGATTTCCGCCGGAGCAAGGACTAGTTTCGAGGCGAATTACACAGAAGAGATAAATCATCGGCGACTCATGGAAATCTATGCAACCGCGCTGGCACGCCGCCGGCAGGTTCTCGGCGGCGCGCCTCGACTGGTCTCAGCGGCCCCCCCCGGGGGATGACAGTAATTGTCGAACAACGAGCCACAGAAACCGTGGGGTCGAAACCAAGGTACGCCTCCAAAGCCGCCGAGGCTCGAGAATCAGCCGATGCACCCACTGCAGCCCAGCGCGACGAATCCAGACCGGCGCATGCGGAATGCGTTCGGTGTAGAAATCAAATACGGCGCCGACCGCCGCTGCGCAGCGCACATCGCACTGTCGCATAAGCTCCATTAACACCTTCTCCTGCTTTGGGGAACCGAGCCCCAACCAAAGCACATGCGGTTCGAACGCCGCGACCCGGCGCGCCATTTCCTCGATGTCGGCGTCGCCGAACTCGGCTTTAAAGGGGGGCGCAAACCCGCCCACGTCCGCTACACCGGGGAAATCGGATCGGTACCTGCGCATCAGCTGATCGAGAACCTCCTCGGTGCCGCCCAGAAAGAACACGCGTCCCAGTCTGCGGGCGGATAGTTCCCGGCTCAACGCCGAAAAGAACTCAAAGCCGTAGACTCTTACCACGCGCCGGCGATTGAGCACGAGTGCCGCCATCGACAGACCCACGCCGTCGCAGAACACGCCGTCTGCGTTTACAATTGCGGAACGAAACGCGGACTCGTGTTCCGCTATGACCACCGAGTGAGGATTCAAGAAGACGAACGATTCTCGGCCATCGCCCTCTAGATCGTCGCAGACCGCGGCGGCCACCAGCGGGGCCGGTTCGTCCAAAACCGAATAGCCCAGAATGTCAACGCGCTTGAATCTGCTCACGATTAGCAATTTTACCTGGAAATGCCGCGGTGGTGGCCCACCTCAGGGACATTCGGCTGAATAGCGCATGACCCGCGTTCTTGTGACGGGAGCCTCGGGCTTCGTGGGTAGGCAGCTCTGCGAAGTGCTGTCAGCCCGGGGCTATACAGTGCGAGCCGCGCTTCGCACGGGTGTCGACATCCCCGGTGGCGCGCTGGAACAGGTGGTGGTCGGGAATATCGATCGCCTCACCGATTGGAAGGCTGCGCTGGAGCAAGTGGAACTCGTGGTGCACTGTGCGGCGCGCGCCCACGTCATGAGCGACAGCATAGGCGACGATGACCGATACATGGAGACCAACGCGTACGGGACAGAGCAGCTTGCACGAGCGAGCGTCGTCGCCGGAGTACGCAGATTCGTTTACCTGAGCAGTGTCAAAGTGAACGGCGAGAGGACCACCGGCCTGCCCTACTCTTGCGCGGATGAGCCACAGCCCGCGGGTCCATACGGGGAATCCAAGTGGGCCGGCGAAATTCGGCTCGAGGCGGTCGCGGGCGCATCCTCCATGGAGACTGCAGTGGTGCGGTCGCCGCTGGTATACGGCCCGCGCGTCCGCGCCAATTTCCTGCGGCTCATGAATCTGGTAGAGCGTCGAATTCCGCTGCCGCTGGCGTTGGTCAGCAATTCGAGGAGTCTCGTGAGCGTGTGGAATCTCTGCGACCTGATCGAGCGGTTGCTGCGAGGCGTCATCCCCCCGAAAGCTGTATTCATGGTTTCAGATGGAGAGGATCTGTCTACGCCGGAGTTGTTGCGGCGAATGGGCAGCGCGATGCGTCGCCCGGCCAGGCTGCTACCCGTGCCGGTCACGGCCCTGCGTGCCGCGGCGACGATCGCGGGACGACGGGAAGAATTCGAACGACTGTGCGATTCCCTGACGGTCGACATCTCCACTACCTGCCGCGAGTTGGGGTGGAGCCCGCCTCTTTCGGTGGATGAGGCTCTCGGGCGCACCGCGCGATGGTACGTGTCGAAGGGCAACGCGCCGTGATTCAAGGCTTCGATCTGCTGTTCGCGCTGGCATTGACGGTACTGGCAGCGTGGGTGCTCACCGGAGTGGTGCGTCGGTATGCGCTCCGTCATGCCATGCTCGATATTCCCAATTCGCGCAGCTCGCATGCGATCCCGATAGCGCGGGGCGGCGGGCTCGCAATCGTCGTGGTCTACCTCGCGATCCTGCTGCTTCTTTGGCTCGTCGGGCTGCTCGACGCGGCGATAGCCGCGTCGCTGGGCGGCGGCGGCCTCCTGATCGCGACAGTGGGATACATGGATGACCGCCACGCACTACCCGCACGAGTGCGATTCGTGGTGCACGTGATGGCAGCCGCCTGGATCGTCGCATTTCTCGGCGGGTTCGCGGACGCCTGGCTGCGCTCATTCGGGCTCCATGGCCTTCTTGTCGGCAGCGTCCTAGCCATCTTGGCAATCGCCTGGATGACAAATCTCTTCAATTTCATGGACGGTATCGACGGGATTGCAGCAAGCGAAGCGATATTCATCGCCTGCGCGGGAGCTTTCATCGGTTGGCGGCACGGCGCCGAGGCAGGTCTCACCCTCGCAATGCTCGCTCTCGCTGGCGCGACCGCGGGCTTTTTGATTTGGAACTGGCCACCTGCGAAGATTTTCATGGGTGACGTCGGCAGCGGATTTCTCGGATTCACTCTAGCCGGCCTCGGCATCGCCGCGAGCGCACGGGGTGCGATACCGATCGAAGTCTGTGTGATATTGGGCGGCGTGTTCCTGGTTGATGCAAGTTTCACACTGTTGCGTCGCATGCTGCGTGGTGATCGCTGGTATGAAGCCCATCGAGCGCACGCCTATCAGCGGCTTGCGCGCCGCTGGAATGCGCACTTGCCGGTGACGGTCACCGTCATCGCCATCGACGCAGGCTGGTTGTTTCCGTGGGCGTGGGCCGCCGCAGAGCATCGCGCTCACGCACCCGTGCTGACCGCCGCAGCGCTCGCGCCCCTGGTCGCCCTCGCTCTCGGCTGCGGCGCCGGCAGGCGCGAAGGTAGCGACAGCGCTTCGGCATGATCGAGCAGCGCGCGAGATGAGTCCGCCGGATCTCTCATCAGACACTCGGGTAGACAGTTGTGCGACGGGCGCCCCGCCCGCGAGTTTATAAAACCTGACGCAGCAACCCTTGGATTTGGACGTTGGCGGGGAGCCCGGTAAAGCTTCGCCCGACCCAGCCCTTTGCATGTCTATGCAGCCGAGACAGGCTCGCGTACCAGGGGCCTGGGATCGCGCAACGCGCCGTCGCGATCGGTCAGGTGTGCCGCCAAATCTGCGCACGCCCTGCGAAATGCCGGCAGTGCATCGATCTCGCTTGCGAAGGATAAGAATTCCGCACCATTGTTCAGCGAGCCACCTTCGCTGATTAGCCGCGTGCGAAACCGAATGAGCGCGTCTCGAAGCTTGGCCTCTTCTTCTGCGATCCTTAAATTGTGCATATAATAAAATTCCAAACTTTCGCGGCGCAGGTTTTCAGGAGACCGCGGCAAACTTCGATGGCCCAAGATTAATCGAGCGTACTCATCCCGATTGCGGGCCGTATGACAGAACGAAAAGCTGACATGCGGATTGTGTCCAGCGGCTATCGAAGGAACGCCCAAATACGCCATTTCGTGAGAGATCGTGCCGTAGACGGTCACGGCGCATGCGACTCCCGCCTTGGCCAATTGCGCATTTGATGTGTCGGTCGATAAGAAAGTTGCTTCCGGATACTCCGCTATCAATTGCTTAACGACAGCTTTACTGCTTTCTATCTGATTAGGATGGGGTTTGACGAACACTTTGATACCCTCATGTCTCGCGAGATTGAGTGTAAACGTCGCCCACTCCCAAAAATCCGGGAAGATCATGCCTCGATAACAATGAGGGCTATCAAAGAAGTCGTGTAGAAACACCAACAGCGAGCCCTCGATACCTTCGGGCAGTTCTGCCGTACCAGCATAGGCCGACCGCCTCATATACGCAGTCGCCGAGTCGATACCGCCCGCGAGCCGGGCCGAGAGGGCTCGTTCGGCCTCCTTGAGTTTTGGCGCCTGATCCTCGAGTCGCGCAAATCCAGAACGATACCCGTCGGGATTTCGCGTATGAGCCCAGTCCGTCAACTTCAGTTGCTTGTAGAATTCGTAGTGGTTCCCAAATGTGAACACATCCACACCGGCAGCCAGAGCCACGCGCACTGCGACGCCGTGCTGAATATAGGTGCTAAACGTCGCGAGAAACATTCTGGGTTTCACGCCGAGCATATAGGCGCGCGCTTGCCGCAGGTCGCGCAATGTCTGCCAAATGATGATCCACAGATAGGGGCTGCGCAGATCGACGGTCGCGGCGGGCTTAAAGCGCAGGTAGGAGTCGTAAACGAGGTCTCCCACCTTAATCCCCGCGATCGTCAAATCCTCCAGCATTTCCTTGGATTCCAGTCTTTTCCAAATACGCCGGGCCTCGACGAGGTCGGCAATGGAGCTGCGCGACCAGAAGGGCGCAGACGCCTTGTAGGCCACGCGTGCGCAAAACGACGAATAGAGCCGCATCCATTTCAGATCCGTGAGCCGATTGTAGTACGCCAGGCTTTTTAGGGCGTGAAGCCATGAACGGCTGGACCCGGGCCGGAGACTTCGCGGCAGGAATTGATGGGTCTGGATCGGATGTTCGGCTGCCAGTCGAGAGACAATGCAAGCGAACAGCAGCAGATTGTAATGATCTTCGACGGCCTCCAAAAGGACGACGGAGCTCTCATGATCGGACCGCGTGACGGGATCGTGCATGTTCTGAAGAAAGGCGCGCTCCGCTGCGGTGATCCTGTAGCGATCGATCAGCGAAAGCAGCCACTTGCGCAAGCGCGTCAGCGTCGTCAAAAAGGCGAGCACTTGATTATTTTGTTTGCAGTCATTTGTTTCAGTATATTGCACCGCCGCCGCACCGGTCCATCGAACCCGACATGTACGCTTGTGAATCTGCCTGCCATCGGCTAGGCTGATTTCCTGCTGATTCGTCGACATTTCCCGGGAACGGTGCCCTATATTCGGCACGGCTGCGCACACCGACTTAACGAACTGGATGAAGCACAAATGCCGAACGACGTTGCGTCGCGGGTCAGGTACAGGTATTCC
Organism: uncultured Gammaproteobacteria bacterium; assembly: GCA_963766915.1. Classification (GTDB taxonomy): domain Bacteria; phylum Pseudomonadota; class Gammaproteobacteria; order Steroidobacterales; family Steroidobacteraceae; genus Bog-1198. The sequence continues at coordinate 86,017 of CAVYCL010000011.1, read as the reverse complement.
AAATCCTCGGCGTTCTATCTGGGGACCAAGAAGAGTTTCTTCTCGGACAACGACAGTTTGCTGGAACGAACGTCCAAGCAGAGCAAGCTCTACGCGGCGCAACCCGCGCGAACGCGTTGTAAGTTGTGCAACACCCCCCTTTCGCAAGAGACAGATTTCACCTCGCATGGAGTGGGCTTCGTCTTTTGCACCGATTGTTCCCACCTGAACGGCGAGTTCGAGGATACCAAGGCCTTCATTGAGCAACTGTATATCGTCGATGCGGGCTCGGAGTACTCCGGTAACTACATTGACGGCGATTTTGTGCGTCGAACCCGAGACATCTATATCCCTAAGATCGACTTTCTGCTGGAAAGCCTTCCACCCGGCGAGCATCGACTACTCGATGTCGGCTGCGGCGGCGGCTACTTGGTGTACGCCGCATTGCTGCGGCAATTGCCCGCCAACGGAATCGACGTCGGCAGCTCCATGATCGATTTTGGCAACCGCCAGATCTCGCACTTTGCCAACGCCGCGCCGCTCACCCACGTGGCTGAGAAAGCATTCTATGAGTCAATAGTGGCGTCCGAGGCGGATATCATCTCGGCGATCGGCGTAATCGAGCACCTGAGAAAGCCGCACAAATTCTTCGAGGCTTTCGCCCGCAGTGGGGCCTCGTATCTATACTACTCAGTGCCGATGTTCTCCTTCTCCGTGATCCTGGAGAATATTTTCCCGGGTATTTTTCCACGCCAGCTATCCGGCGGGCACACGCATTTGTTTACCGAAGACTCGGTGCGGCGAATGAACTCTCTCATTGGGGTGACACCAGTCGCCGAATGGCGTTTCGGCACCGATGTGACCGATCTGTATCGCAGCGTGCTCACATTGCTGCGCAAGAATCGAGTCTCATCACAGCTGATAGAAAAGCTAGACCAGGGTTTCGCCACGAAGACAGACGACCTCCAGGCAGTCTTCGATAGGAATCATTTCTGCTCAGAGATACATTGCGTAACTACGAAATCTGTCGCCGCGAAGGGAGCCCTCTAGCGCTTGGTCACTACGATCCTGACCTCTCCCTGCGGGCCGAGAATCGTCGGGCCCCACTTTGAAGCGAGCAACATCTGCGTATCGTCGATGACAGACGTTCCGCGGGCGTATTCATACGTGAACTCGCCTGACTGACCCAGCAGGGCCAACACTTGGTCGAGGAGATAGTACTGACGGGGCGCCCTGAGATTATCGAGGAAGGTGTAGATCAAGCCCTCCCGCACGCGGAGTTCCCGAAGAATTCGGTAGTTCTCGTCGACGTCGAGACCAGTTACTATCGGCCGCAAGCGGTCGTATACATGCCAATAAAGCCCTCCCGCGCCATATAAGTATAGCCAGAGCTTCCCGCCCGGCCTCAGTACGCGAAAGTGCTCGGCCAGACCGCGCTCGGGCGCCGACGTGTGGTGGAGCACACCGTTCGAGAACACGAAATCGAATGAGCCCGTGTCGAAGCGGGCAAGATCGGTCACATCCTGCTGGACGACTTCGATATTGCTCAGCTGGTAGCGCGCCGCTGTACGCCGCAGATAGTCGAGCGACGCCTCCGACACATCTACCGCCACGACGCGCCGCGCACCCGCTTTCGCCATGGCGATCGAGGCGCGTCCGGTTCCGCAGCCGCCATCGATGCATACCTTGCCCCTGAAGAACGCTTCGTCGAAGCCGCTTCGTTCGAGCCGCTGCTCGATAAGAGTCACCGAGTGATCGTAGGTGGCCTCGCCGTATGTCGTCCACGCTCGTGCGTATAGCTGCGCTACTGACTGGCGGTCGGCGGCACTCTCCTTCGATTCGCCCGGCGCCATTTCGCGAGCGCGGATGCTAGCGGCCTCAGCCATGGCTGCCACTCTGCCGATAGCCGCTGCGAGCGTGGGATACGGGTCGTCATTCGCATTCCGGAAAATCCGATCGAGCGCTAGCAGCACATCGAGCGTGGCCTCCACGCGAGCATATGCGCCGCCGCCCTCCAGGGGCAGCTGCGCCATGGCAGGCAAGCATTCGTCCAAAAGATGATCAATTGTCTGTCGATTCACAACGCCCTCCCGACGCCCTATCAAGCTTAAATCGTCACCATGAGCCCGGCCGCGGTCCGCAGTACGGCGCTGATTGACAGATCGCCCGCGGGCAGAGCAGCAGCCAACCGCGCGGCGAACGCATAGTCGTCTGCGGTATCGACTGTCAAGTGCCGCCCCACTGAAGGCCATGACGCCATGGGATCGATGTATTGTATGCGATATCGTTCGCTGTAATTGTAGTAGTGCAGCGTCAGGTGCTCGCGCTCGCTCGCATCGAGTCGACCGCTCTGATGCAGTTTCGCCATTGCATCGGCCCTGTAAATCTCGGCGTCGAGCCCAGGCGGAAAACGGGTCTTGGTCGTCGCAAGATCGAACGCCTCGATCCGCTCTACTTGCTCGAGACAGAAGTCGACCAGTTCGGCGTCTACGAACGGGCAATCTGCAGTCACGCGCACGACCGTGTCCAGGGAAAATTGCTCTGCGGCGGCGACGTAACGCGCGACCACGTCAGCATCCGCTCCGCGAAATACCGGTACGCCCTCTTGGATTGAGACAGCCTCGAGCACGTCGTCTGCGGGCAAATCGGTTGTCGCCAAGAAGACAGCCGCGCGGCGCGCCGATCTCAGCCTTCTGAGCAGAAACGTGAGCATTGGAATGCCGCGCAGGGGCAAAAGAGCCTTGCCTGGAAGCCGCTGAGAACCGCTGCGCGCGGCGACCACGATGCCGACTCTACCGAGGCTCATTTGAGCTGGGTCACCATGTGACGCGCCAGCTGGATCGCGTGCTCCGAATCGATGAAGAAGCTCTCGGCCGCAGAAACAACGAAGCTCGAGATCGATCGGCCGGTAAGTGAGCCGGTCGCCAGATTTCGGTTGCGCGTCGCGATGCAGGTCTGGGAGTCGCGATATAGCGAGTCAAAGTCCGAGCTGAGTTCGCCGCGGCTGCCGACGAGCTCAAGTCCATGGGGCGAGCGGCGGAATACCCGGCTGCGAATCTCCTCGACCGCGCTCGCCGAGTCGGCGTCGCTGATCGCCAGCGTGCAGACCGCCTCCTCGAGTGTATCGCTGGTAACGAACGGAGTCTGTATGTACCGCAGGACAGTCACGCCGTTCATCGACGGGTCCAGGTCTCGCGCGATTCGTTCCAGCGTCGGCACGATGCTTGACGAGCGGATTGTGCTGCGAGCATCGCGCAGTACGAAACTGAGCCGTGGGTCTTCGCGCTGTCTTGCCGGCACAGCCGCTTCTTCGTTATCGCAAGTGACCACGACGTGATCGAATAGCGGCGATGAAAGGCTTACAGCGATATCGCGCTCGAGCAGCGACTGGTCTCCCAGCGCCTGCTTCCACAAGTCAGGAACGAAATCGAAGTTCCTGCGGCATGGGATCACCGCAATGATCGGGCGCAGTGCGGCCAGCTGCTCCTTTGACCGCGTCCTTTTTTATCTGGCGCCGCGCCGAGACGATGCGTGAGATGTTGGTCGTCAGATTGGTCCCATGGCGTCTGTAGTAGAACAAAGGCAGGTTTACGTTAGCGCACTTGTGCCGAGACGCGAGCTTGGTCCATAGGTCAAGCCCATCCTGTGCTCCGAGGTCTTCGCGATAGCCTCCGAGGTCGCGCAGCACGGCTGTTCGCACCAGTGCGCACGCACCATTCGGCGGCAGGTCAACCATGTGATTCGACTCGTAAAGCCTCTTGCGGCGCTCGTGAGCGAACACCTGGCCGAAGGCATCGACCAGGAAATAGTCCGGGAACACCAGAGCCAGATCGGTGCGTCGGTCGAGTAGATTTCCGAGGACGAGCAGAATGTTCTCGTCGAAGACGTCGTCGCCGTCGAGACGTATGAGGTAGCGGCCCCGCGCGCGCGCGAGTGCGAAGTTGCCGACCGACGGCAGGCCGATACTCTCAGTTCGATGCAACGAAATTGATGGGTGACCGCGGTACAGCCCCATCACTGATGCCGTCTCATCCGTCGAACCGTCGTCGACAACGATGAGCTCCCAGTCATCGACCGTTTGCCGCAACACGCTCTCGATCGCTTCGCTAAGGAATCTTCCGTAGTTGCGGCACGGGATGTAGACCGTGAAGCGCGGCTCTCCTGTTCCCCAAGCTGCGTACTCGGCCGATGATCTTATATCACTCATGCTACAAGACTTCGGCCAGCTGGTCGCGGAAGCGCACCAGATTCGCCAACTCCTTCGGCGTCATGCTGCACGCGTGGTCCGGGCCGTACAGGGTCTTGTCGAGCGTGAAATGTTTCTCGATGATCCGCGCGCCGCGCGCGAGCGCTGCCATCGAAGCCTCGATGCCAACGGTGTGGTCACTGAAGCCCGCATAGCGCGTGAAGTCGACCTTGCCGAGCTTGACGTCCGACAGGGGGGTCGGATATTTCGAGATGCAATAGAGAAAGTCGACTCCGCCCGCGGCGCGGACCTCCGGAAAGCCGTCGTCGGCCCACATCCCGAGCGACACGATCAAGCCCCGTCCGGTCGATGCGCACGCGTCGATCAGCGCCCGATCCCTGACGGAACGCGACGCGATCTTGTAGCGCCGCATGCCGACCTGCTCCAACCACCGAACCCGCTCGACATCGAATGCCGACGCCATGAATTCAATTCCGACGCGTGCGCATTCCGTCGCGAGCATACTTACGTCGGCGCGGCTCAACTCCGTGCGGCAGTTATAGTCGAACCACTCGTTGCCTTCTTTGGGGAACAAGGCTCGCGCATCGTACACCTGGAATTTCGCGACCGAAGCCCCAGCGGCCTTGGCCTCCGCGATCAGACGCCGGGCGAGCGTCATGTCGCCGTTATGGTTCTGGCCGATCTCTGCGATGATTTCCAATTGCGCTCCGTTCCAGCCATGCATTCAGCATGATCATACAGAATATAGTGTGGCCGTTGAGGCGCACAGTGTCATTCAGCATGGCGCGGGCGGTGTCTCCCGCACCCGGCGCGACGATGCCCATTCGACATAGCGCGGAGTCGGCGGCGAATGCATCGTCCACCAGATCGGCCCATTCTCCCTTTAGCCAATGGTCGATCGGAACGTTGAACCCGTGTTTTGGGCGGGCGACAACGTCTTCTGAAAGGACATCCGCAAACGCACGCCGCAGCACGCATTTCAAAGTGCCGTCAGCGCCCACCATCTCGTTAAACTCGAGCTTGTCAGCGTGCGACAAGACAGCGGGCGCCGCGAACGGTACCCGCGCTTCCACCGAGTACGCCATGCCCATCCGATCGACTTTCCTCAGCATCTCGTTCGGGAAGTAGAAATCTCGGTCCTGTGCAACGAAATCGACCGGCCGCCAGGGTTCGGCACGAAACCCGCGGAAATGGCGCAGCGAGGATTCGAGCCCGGTCCTGAATTCCGGATCGAACAACGTGGCCTTCTCGTCCTCGTGAGCGTAGTAGTGCCACGCCCACGCGCGTGCCTCCGATGGCAACGCGGTGATCGCCGCAACGCGCTGCGCAAGCGGCATACCGAAATTCTGGAACGACACGATCCCTTCAGGTACTGCCGGCTGACGGCTTGCGCGGGCCGTCAGAGACGCGTACCAGCTGTATCCTCCGAAACACTCATCGGCGCCATCGCCCGATAGCAGCACCTTAATACCCGCTTCGCGCGCCGCCTTGGCAACCGCCAAGATGCCGAGGCCGGATGACACGGCGAACGGCTGGTCGCCGTGACGACTAAATCTGTCCAGCTCACTGCGAAAACTTTGGGCCGTTACGTGGATGGCGTGGTGACGCGACCCGATGCGCCGCGCGGTGGCCGCCGCCGCCTCCGACTCGTCTGCGCGTCCATGCTGCGGATCGGCGACGTCCTCAAAGCCGACGCTGAAGGTATCCAGCGACGCCAGCTCACGTGCCGCTATCGTGGCGACGATAGAACTGTCCAGTCCACCACTGAGAAAGCTGCCAACCGGCACGTCAGACAGCAGGCGGCTTTTGACGGCCTCTTCTACGACGCGGCGTGTCTCGGCAACCACGACCGGCAGTTCGTGACTCGGCAACGGCTCGCTTTCAAACCGATTGCGATAGGCGCGCAGCCGCATGCCGTGGTCGTCAACGACGAGTATGTGGCCGCGTGGCAGCGCTGAAACATGACTGTAAACGGTGGCCGGCTCGGGTATCCACAAGAACGTCGGGAAATCCCAGATTGCCTGGTGGTTGAGCGCTCGATCGAGGCCGGGACAAAGCGCGAGCGCCGTTATTTCCGACGCAAAGGCGATCGTGCCATTGGGCAATTGACTGTAGTAGAGCGGCTTCTCGCCAGGAATGTCGCGCGCCAGGATCAGTTTTCGCTCGGGAGCAATCCATAGAGCTGCCGCAAACATGCCGTCCAGTCTCTCGAATAACTCCTCGCGATAGTGCTCGTAGAGATGGCAGATTACCTCCCCGTCCGACCGGGTCCGAAAAACATGGCCCTTTAGCTCGAGCTCTCGTCGCAGCTGCGGATAATTGTAAATCTCACCGTTGTACAGCAGCGCGACGCTGCGGTCGGCGTTGAACAGCGGCTGGTGACCGCCCGCGACGTCATTGATCGAGAGGCGCCGCATTCCGCCGCTAAAAGGGCCATCTCGATGATACCCCGCCTCGTCCGGCCCACGATGGCGCAGGGCCTCGAGCATTCGTTCCAGTGCGCTCTGATCGATGGGACGGTACGATCGGAAGCCGGCGATACCACACATATTAAAGTCCTGCCGCCCGACTCAGGTCGAAGGCGAAATCGCCAGTGATGGGTCGGCGTAGTCGCGACCGGAGTCCGGATCGTAATCGTCCTTCGACCTAACTGCGTTCGACTGTCGGACCTGCAGGTGCAAGGTTTGTTGCATCCGCGATATCACCGCTGGGTCGTGTGTAACCACCATCAGGATACGGTCGCGAAAATGCTCCAGGATATTGTCCAGGACCAGATCACGCGTCGGTGCGTCCAACGCACTCGTGCTCTCATCGAGCACCAGCACATCCGGATCTCTCAAGAGCGCGCGCGCAATGCCCAGGCGTTGCCGCTGTCCGCCCGAGAGATTCGTGCCCTGATAGTCGAGCATGGTGTCGAGGCCATTGGGCAGCGCGGACACCACCGAATCGAAACCCGCGAGTCGCACCGCTCTTTGTATTTCGTTCTCTGATGCGGCCAAACCGAAAACAATGTTGTTGCGCACCGTGTCGTTGAAGATGCGGGACTGCTGCTCCACCAGCACGACTCGTTTACGAAAATCCTGATTCAACTGCTCCAACGGCATGCCGTTGATTCGCACATTCGCCGAACCGCTCGGAATCAGCCCCAGAACCAAGTCGACGAGCGTCGATTTGCCGCTTCCAGACGGACCGCAAATAGCGTAGCTGCTGCCTGCCCTAAAGATGTATGACAACCCCTCTAGCACGCACGCGGCACCCGGCTCGTATCGATAGCTCAAGTCCACCAGCTCGATCTCGCGTATCTTCTGCTTGAATGACGCGCGACCCTCGCTAGCCCGCGCTCCCGGCGTGCTGACCACGGAAACCACATCGTGGGCCGCGCGCAGATCCGAAAGCATCTTCATGCCGTTGCTCAAGCTTGCCCCTGCAGCGGGGAAGAAGCGCATGAGTAGAATCATCGCCGCGAGCGTCGAGGCCATATCGAAATGCAACAGGCTGCTGGACGGCAAGAACACGATCACGGCCAGTACAAGCACCAGGAGAATCATCAGCGGCAAAATCTTCTGCGCGTGAGTAGTAAAATCCACCTTGAATAGCGTGTCGTTATACTTGATGATTTGATCCGTGTACTGATCTACCACGTAATCTTCTCCGCCGATGGAGCGCACGGAGCGCAGGCCATTCAATCCGTCCAAGAACGTGGAAGTTGCGACGCGAGATTCACTTTTTACCACCGCTCCCAGGCGATACACGCGCCGCGTGCTCTGCAGAATGGTCAATCCGGTGATCAGCACGAATACAGTCACTCCGATCGCCAGATTCACGGAAAAAACGATCATCGCCGCTATCGTCACCGCGACCGCCAAGGCGGACACCAGCATTTGGCTGAAATACAGAAATATCTGCCCCGCCCGCATCGCCTCGTCCCCGGCTATCGCGATGAAATGACCAATCTTGTGGCGCTGAATCTCCAGCAAGGACGTCTCGACGATGAATCTTCGGAAGGCCCCAGCGGAGATCTTATATGCGACATCCCGGGAGATGCGCGACGTGAGAGCCGAGTATGCAAACAACATGAGAACTCGGGTGAGAATCAACGATAGAAACAGTACGAACCAGATCTTTATGTCCGGAGGTATGCCGATTCCAAGCAGCAGTGAATTCCATGCCCGAGATACGATGGACATAGGTGAGTGGTTGATGCTTTGTGCGAGGGGCGCCAAGACGCTCAAGCCGGCGAACTCCACCAATGTACCGAATACTGCCAACAGCAATACTGCAGATACCCAACGCGACGTGGTGGCCGCGAATCCGAGTACGTTGAATAGATATCGCAGAAGCCGCATCGAATTAGCTCTGTGCCGTGGCGTTTCGGATCGATACCTCGCATGGACGCCCTCGAGCATCGCGCGCTTCTATCGATACCAAACCGTCGACCGGAGGCTCTGGTAACCGAAATGTCACGCTGTGCCGGCCGGCCGCGAACGTTTCTTTGTGCTGCAGACACTTAAGACTGAGCGGCTGCCTCGCATCAAATTCGATCTGGATACCGCCCGCACCGCGATAGTCGAGGGCCAGCCGAAATCGTCCATGAGCCCTGTGTCCGAGTGGAGACGCAGCGATTGTCTGCTGGCGCAAATCGAAGCCCGAATAGAAATACGGCAAATGGCCAGGATTCTCACTCGAGATCGAAATCGGCGGCTCGAATTCGAGGCGCCGGGAAATCGATCGCGCGGGATTTCCCGCGACGACACAGTAAGGTTCCACGGATCTGGTAACCACGGAATTCGCTCCAACGACGCAGCCTCGACCAACGGCCACACCGCGCATGATGACCGCGTTTATGCCGATCCAACAGTCGTCGTGTATCTCAATCGGCAGGGTGCGAGGGCAGACAGACTCGTAGCTGGGGTCAGCAACGAGTGCATCCTGGTCCCGGATCAGCCACGCGGGGCGCTCTCTGAACTGGTGGGTCCGTGACGACATGAAGACATTCGGCGCAAAGACGCAATTCGCGCCTATCCGGACCTCGCCGAGGACGTTGCATCGGTCCTGTATAGACGTGAAATTACCGATCGAGATCTCCGCTCCAGGAGTCACTTCAACTTCACGGCCGATATACACACCGTTGCCTAAGCTGAGCCTGGAATTCAGCGGCACCTGGATTATGCTGTTTCTGCCGATCGACACACGCTTTCCGAAGGTGAACGTTCCCTGCACCGACACTCTTGCCGACCCGTGAATTCCGATGAGTCCACCGTGCCTAAGCAGCCCCGTGACTCCTCGTACCAAGCGACCCGCGCGAAGCTGCATGGCTAAGCGACTACGTATGGCCACGATGAATAGCGGGTGCACACATGCTGCGATCGTGGTTCTAGAGTGAGTTGAGATTCCATATTGAGCGGACTCAAATGTATTGTCGATAGATCCCGGGCGCGGTCTTCACCATGCTTCGCAAAGACGGATCGAGCAAACGGCTGATGCGCGCCCGCGGAGACTTGGCACCGAACAATCCGTTGCTGAACTGGAGCTGAAGGATCAGCCTCGGACCGCCGCGCACATGCGCTCCCTTATGCAGGCCCCGGGTATCCTCGACGATTATGGTGCCCCGCGGAGCTGAGAATTCCATGAAGGCGTCAATTGGGTAATTGTCCTCGACCTCGCGGTCAGTGAGCCGCTCATATCCGCGCAGCAGAAGGCTCAAAGGAATGCCCCCCGTGCGATGTGAGCCTTTGACGAAGCTATGCGGACCGTTGTCCGGGCCGACGTCCGACAGGTAGACGAAGACCTTGAGCCACTTAATTCTATCCATATCGAAGTGAAAGAACTGCGCTGCCTGTGCGTCGGGATGCTGGCTATAGTTAGTGTGCCACCACATATTGAGTACGTCGGCCACGGGCGGCGCACCCAAGTATTCCTGTGCCAGCGCCAGGATTGACTTATCGGCGAGCAGAAACTGGACGTCTGGATTGCCCAGCAACACGCTCGCCGAGTAGTCGTATCGCACCCCCGCCGGACTACCTGGATCAAACACTGCATCGCCGTGTACGACGTCGCTTTCGCCGTCCATGAGACGCAACCGCGCCGGGGTCTCAAGTGCAAAACGAGTCAAGCGATCGCACATCTCTACGGGTAGCGCACGCTCGAAAACGATGAAGCCGTCGGAATGCAGCTTGTCCCGGTAACCGGTCAAGACGCCTGCGCGAAAATCACCCAGGACGCCGACCGCAGAGTCGAGCACGATCTTAGGACGAAAGCGCGCAATCATCTTCGAGAGGAAGTCGTTGGAGCGCCCTTGGGTCACGCAAAACAGCCAAATGAGCGCCTGATGGGCGAACCCGGGGGTGCGACCAGTAATCCAGTAGGTGAGCAACCCGACCGGCAGCAGGACGACTGCGCGAATCGTGAGCACTCCGACACGGAGCGCTGCAATCAGGCGGCGCATAGCGGCTCCCTCTGCGCATCCGCCCAACCGAGCAGTTCGAGGTCGCTCGCCGTCATTGGACTTATCGACATCCTCAAAAATGCGTCAGCTACACGGACGCCGGCCACGCGAACTTCAAACCAGTTAGCGGGCAAATGACTGCATGACCTCGAAAAAGTTCCAGCTTAGGAAGTAATTGTCGCCCGCGCCATAGCTGAACTCAGAAAGAGCTATTCTCGTAATCAGAATACCGGCGGCTGCGATCGCCACCGTGAGCCGCGCGATCACTTGCACCCGCGGCTTACTATCGAACATCTTGAACATGATCGCGCCGACTAGCAGCCCGTACAGCCATTCGAGATAGGCGAAATACCGCAGAGCAAATAACGGCAGGCCTAGAACGAAAAAACCCAGGCTAAGCACATAGACGGCAATGAATGCGATACGCGCATAGTAAAGCGACTTGAGGTGCAGGTGCCGCATCTGTATGGCGATGTGAGCGACAATGAACAAGGTTCCGACGGCGATGAAGTGCCCCGCATGTATGTTTGGGACATCCTCCTTCAAGGAGAAACCATACAGGAACGGGACTGCCGCAATCATGCCCGCGATCACCAGCAGCATGGCGAAAAACCGTACCAGGATCCCTCCCATTCCGAATTTCCGGCCCTGTCGATAACGGAACAACCAGCACGCTGCGCCCACTGCAGGCACGAGGGGCGCGGTACCGTTATGTACGGTGCATGCGTACAGAACGACAATCATCGACCACCCGTGGCGATTGCAGAGATAGAGGGCAAACGCCAGAAACAGGAGCGAGGCCGAAATGTATTGCCGAATCAAGTGCGTGCTTTGCACGAAATTCAGTCCGGCGAAAAATGTAAAGCACGCCACCATGAGAACGAGGCCCTTGCTCCATTTCTCCTCCTCTCCGATGAGCGTCAGCGCCAGGAAGACAGGTACGTATATGCCCACGGTCGCTATGATGGCCAGATCGGCGCTGCTGTCGGGGATCACCTGGGCCAACAACCAAAGCGGCGCATAGAATCCTATCTCCGTCACACGATAGGTCCCGCTTATCTCCCTCAACTCGTCCTTATTGAACAGCACAAAGAAAGGCTTCGCCGAAGTGTAGTCCTGCAGAACGATATAGTTGGACAAGTCGTCATCGAGCTGCTTGGGAATATTCAAAAGCGTGATTAGAATGCACGCCGACAGCAGAAAGAGCCATTTGAAATCTTTGGTTGGGCTTACTACCGCGAATAGACAAACAACCAAGAATAGCGCCAGCGGTTGCAAAAAAAATTCCGCGCACGCAATTCCGAGAACCACAAAGGCCACGGCTCGCCCGAGAAATTCTCGATCATGTTGCGGCGTCAGGGCGCCAGCGGAATGCATCGATCAGCGCTCACCGCGCCACGAAGCGCGGACGAACACGAAAACGATCGAAATGAAAAGCCCACCGAGGAGACCGATCAAAGTTATGATGCTTCTGCGCAGCGAAGACGGTTCCTCCGCAACGAAAGCGGGGTCGATAACCTTGAGGGAATACTCCTCAGTACCACCCGCGAGCATCGACTGTTTGTACTCGTTCTCCATGAGCGTGCTCAGCGCCTCCCGCACGGGAACTAGTTCCGCCTGTGCGGCTTGCTCGCGCAGATACACGATGTGCTTGTCCGATTCGCGCATGGCTCTTTCGCGCATTTGCTTGTTAGTCAGCGCAACCAACCCGTTCGCCCACCTCGCGGCGAGCACTGGGTCGGGCCATGTGATGCTGACCGTAACCAAGCCTGTTTTCGGATCCGTAACCACCGCGCGAATCTTTTTGAGCTGAGCGTCACCCTTCCATAGCGTGGGAGCGGCGGCAGGGTTCTTCCAGCGCCCGGCTTGGGCGTCCCATAGCTTTGGGAACAAGATTGGCAACAAATTGTTTTGCTCAATATACATCTCGGTGAGAAATCGCGATTGCAGTAGAGCGATGGCCTCGAATTTTTCGCTCTCTCCGCTAACCGAAACACCGGCCAGGCTAGCGAGCGCGCCGAAGGACGACATCAGCCCACCCGCGGCACCTTTTTGATCCTGCGTGACGACCAAAAACTGCACCGTTCCCTTGTATTGCTTTTTCGAGATGACTGCGCCGATGGCCGTGATGATCGTGATGATGAGAGTCACGATGATAATGAGCTTGCGATCGCGCGACACAATCTCGCCAAGGCTCTTGAGCTTGACGTCTGGCGGCGTTGCAGTGGCCGTGTCGTTCATTGGTCTGCGCGGTCGATCATTGCGCTGGGGTGCCGGTCGCTAACTGGAGCTCGGCCGGTCACAAATCCTGGTGGACCAGAATGTAGCCAATTGCCAAATTGTAAACGATGGTCGTGATGGCAGCGAGAAGCGGCAGCCAGGGTACCTTCTGCGTGTTCATGGGCACGACGATGGTATCTCCTGGATGGATATCTGTGTTCTGGGAGCGTCTGAACCAACCTGACCGATAGCCCGATACGACATCGCCATTCGCGCGCACCACGTAGATGCGCTTTAGATCCGCGTGCTGCGTGCCTCCGCCGCTCTTCCGGATGTAATCGTCGCGCGTGAGTCCGGGCGCGAAGACATGCGAGGTGGGACTTTGCACCTCACCTAGAATCGTGACGTCCTGCGTCCGCTTCGGAACTATCAGCTTGTCGCCGTCCTTCAATAGAACATCGTAGGGGCCATTAGTAGGCCCTTTGTAGGCGCCCTCCGCATTGATTACAAGCCGCCCCACGGGCTTAGTCTGGCGCAGCTGCCATAGCAGCTGTTGGCCGATCAGAAGTCCCTGGGCCGCGGAGCCGCCTCCGCCTCCGTTCGCGAGGATGGCGCTGCCGGCGACAACCTGGAGCGACAGGGCCGCCAGATCGCTCTGCAAACGGTTGGAATACATGTCGAGCTCATCCTTTTCGCGCTTCCTCAACTCCTCGCGTGTAAATACCGTCCCTTCCGGAAAGGCGAGGTCGTCAAACCCGCCGGCTCTTACCAGCACCGAATGCAAAGTCTCGCCCTGATGAATGGGATACTTGCCGGGAAACCGCACTTCCCCGGCGACTTCAATGACGCCGGGCTCCATCCACATCGCAATCGGCTTGATCACCAATGCATCGTAGGGCCGCAACTCGACATCCGCCGTCGGATCACCGCGTCTGATAGCGCCGAGATCCACAGTGATCAAGTCGGTGCGCCGCACGTTGCCGTCGACCACCGCGTAGCGTGTCAGTTCAGCCTGGCCGGTGAAAGCCGCGTCTTGCAGGCTTCCACCTGCGCGGATGAGATCGCTCACACGCATCCGAGGCTCGAGCGGATACTTGCCCGGTACCTTGACCCTTCCATCGATGTTGACGGTTTGCTCCGGCTTGTCTGGCGTGGCCTGCAACTCGATATCCCGGAGGATCGGCGCGAGGACGCGAGCGCGGCTCGAGGATAGATTGAATACGATGATCTCATCGCGGGGGCGCAACTCGGGATCGGCCGCGGAATGAGGCTTGGCCAGCGCGCGCGTTAGGTCGGCGGAAATTACTTCGGTCTTGAGCTCGGGCGGAGCTATGCGACGAATCATTATGTAGTGCAGATCCGCCTCGGGTTTGACTTCGCCGAAACTGTGTAGCACGTCCGTCAGCCGCAGGCCCGATTGATAGGCAAAAGCACCGGGCCGAAACACATAGCCCGAGAGTTTGACCGAATTTTCGAGAGTCGGCCGGATCGAGGGGACGCGCAACTTGTCACCGTTGCTGAGTTCCGTCAAGCGGCCGGCGGCAGAGGTGAGATCGACATTGACCATCTGACGCTGCCGCGACGGCAGAATTTTCTCGAGCTGCCCAAGTGTCGAGTCGGCGTCCGGCAGCATTCCCCCGGCGAGGTCGATGGCCTGCGCAACGGTGGTCTCGGTCTTCAGCTCGTATATCGCAGGTCGGCGAACCGCACCATAAACTGCGACGGTCGGTCCGACCGGAGGGATGAAGATGACGTCACCGGGTAATAAGTGACGGTCGTTACTCGTATCACCATGCAGTAATAGATTGTACAAGTCGAGCGTCGTGATCAAACGCCCATCTCGCTTCAACTGGATGTTACGCAGTGAGCCGATCTTCTTAACTCCTCCGCTGACGAAAAGTGCGTTCGTCATCGTGGACAGGCCACTTACCGTATACGAACCCGGCTTGTCTGCCTCACCGAGCACAAAGACTCGAATGGATCTCAGCGCGCCCATGGTCACGCTGACGCGCGTGCCGATGAGCTGCTTTTCCACATGTGCTTCGATATCCGCTCGAGCAGCATCGAATGTCATGCTGCTGACCTCGATGGGGCCCACCTTGGGGAAGTTGATTCGTCCGTCGCGCTCGACGGTGAGCTCGTAAGTACGCGGCTCGTTGCCGTAGAGTTGTACGACTAGAGTATCTCCCGGACCGATGATGTAGTCCGTAGGCACTTGGATGTCGGACACCGGCGCAAACGTGCTGGGAGCACCCTCGAACAAATCGTAACCGAAAGGCTTAAGCGCCTCCTCGTCGTAGGCGGTCAGCCGCAGCAGCGACAGTCTCACGAAATAATTACTAAGGTCCGGGTCTGTGCCCAGTCGCTTGGTTGCTTCGGCCGCCGTCATGCCAGAGAGCGGCATTGCCGGTAAGCCGGGCACCTCTAGCACCCCGAATTTATTGAGCTTGTAAGGGTTACCGTCCAGAACCCTCTGCTCGAATCTCCGTTCCTCCGACTTTTCGTCCTCCGTCTTCAGCTTATCCGTCGACAACGGACATCGGGTCAGATCGAACCAATTGGCGCTCGCGGTTGTATTGGGAATGTTGTTTTGATTGGCGCCGGTGATCCCGCCGATGCCGTTTGTACTACCACTCAACCCGGTGAGGGAGCTTGCACCAGCGGCGCCCCCAGCGGCGCTCGCAGCACCTGCGGCGGCGGTGAGGGCACTCAACGGATTGCCTCCGCCCCCGCCTTGGGACTGAATCGGGCCACCCGGCGGATTGTTCTGGTTATTCGCGGCATTTTGCAGGGCTTCAGGCCCCAGGTTGTACCGCACGCATATTTCGTCGACCGGTCGCAGTCTCGATCGTCACCGAGTCGTCGGGACGCAACTCCGGATCCTCGTTGAACTGACGCAAGGTGCGGCCGTCGCGCGTCTTGATGTCCTTCTCGATGATGTCCTTTTGACTCTGGGCGGGCGGCACGGCCTGAGGCTGCTCGAGCTTTTTATCGGTCTTTTTGTCGGAATTCTGGCCTTGTCCGCCGAGGAGGTCCTGCAGCGTCCCGCCCTGCTGGTCGCCGCCCAGAGTGTCTTTGAGTGCCTGAACCGGATCGTTGGTCTGCGCGGAGGCCGTCAATGCGGCCGCAAACATGACGGCGAAGACGCCGAGGATCCTATTTCTCATGGACGAATG
The DNA here is from genome assembly GCA_963766915.1 of uncultured Gammaproteobacteria bacterium. Taxonomy (GTDB): domain Bacteria; phylum Pseudomonadota; class Gammaproteobacteria; order Steroidobacterales; family Steroidobacteraceae; genus Bog-1198. The sequence goes on along the minus strand of CAVYCL010000011.1, from coordinate 69,990 downwards.
ACATTGACTACCGGACTCCGACTGCTCTTCAGGCTACAGGCCGGCTATCCCGGCATGGCGGCGCATCATAAGCGCGCGGCGCCCACATGGCAAAACACGGGTAGACCCCACCCACGCGCATTCACTCTGCGGCTCAGAGTGTACGAGACTTCTCTCGTCCTTCATAGTTCAATTCGAGCCACCGCGCGTAATCGCGGCCCATCAGCACCTCCCACCAAGCGCGATTACTCAAGTACCACTCGAGGGTCTCTCGCAATCCCCGTTTGAGATCGCGCGAGGGCGAATAGCCCAAATCGCGATTCGCCTTCCTGTAGTCGATTGCGTAACGGCGATCATGGCCAAGCCGGTCGCGCACGTGTGTAATCAGATCGAGAGCCCGACCCCCTTTCGCCGCCGGCGAGCGCGGAAACGCCGTAAGCAGTGTCGGGTCTTTGCCGAGCAGGTCATCCGCAAGGCCACACAAGGTGTGAACGACGTCGATGTTGGTCGTCTCGCTGTTGCCACCGATGTTGTACACCTCACCCGGTCGGCCCCGCGTCAGCGCGAGCGTGATCGCCTCGCAATGATCGCCCACATGCAGCCAATCGCGCACCTGGAGGCCGTCCCCGTAGATCGGAAGCGGCTTGCCGTTGAGAATGTTGATGAGCGTCAGCGGAATCAGCTTCTCGGGAAACTGGTACGGCCCGTAGTTGTTCGAGCAGTTGGTGACGGTGGTCTGCAGACCGTAGGTCTCGTGATAGGCCCGCACCAGATGATCCGAGCCGGCCTTGCTCGCCGAGTAAGGAGAATTCGGCGCATACGGGCTCGGCTCGTGGAACGGTGCATCTGCGGGCAACAGCGAGCCGTAGACCTCGTCGGTCGAAACGTGATGGAACCGATGGGCGGGCAACCAATTGCCGATCGAGCCAGAGCGTCTTGGCCGCCTTCAGCAGCGCATGCGTGCCGACGACGTTGGTGCGGATGAAGTCGTCCGGACCGAGTATCGAGCGATCGACGTGCGACTCGGCGGCGAAATGCACCATCGTGTCGATCCGAAACCGCTCCATGCATCTCGCGCACGGCATCCTCGTTGCAGATATCCTCGCGCACGAAGGCATAGCGCGGATCGCGCTCCAAGCCCTCGAGATTCTCGGGATTGCCGGCATAGGTGAGCGCATCCAGCACGACCACGCGGCCCTCGCCCGGCGCGCTCGAGCCAATGACGCACGAAGTTCGCGCCGATGAAGCCCGCGCCTCCGGTGATGCAGACGTTATGCGGCTCGAAGCTCATCCAGCATCATCCTCAAGTTGTGGCGCCAATGCAGCGCCGGCGCCGCGACCACGGCGCGGGTCGCCTTGGTGTCGAGCACGCTGAATGCCGGTCGCCGCGCACGGGTCGGATACTCGGCGGTCGCGATGGGCACGATCGGAACCGCGCGCTTCAGCAGACCCCGCTCGAGCGCCTCGTCCTGAATCGCCACCGCGAAGTCGTACCAGCTCGCCACCCCGAGATCGGTCCAGTGATAGATCCCCGCCGGCGCCTCGACCTCGAGCAGATCGCAAATCGCGCACGGCGAGTCCCGTCGCCCATGTCGGTGTGCCGATCTGATCGCCGACCACCCTCACCTGTTCCCGCTCGCGCATGAGCTTGAGCATGGTGAGCACGAAATTCTTGCCGGCGGCGGCATACACCCACGCGGTGCGCAGCACGATCGCTGCGCAGCCGCTCTCGAGCGCCCTGTTTCTCGCCGGCAAGTTTGGTCGCGCCGTAGACGCTCAACGGGTTGCGGCGGCATCGCTCGGCAAATAGGCGCGATTCGACGTCGCCGTCGAACACGAAGTCCGTCGACAGGTGCAGCAGCCGGCTGCCGGCCCGCGCCGCGGCCGTCCGCCAGGATACCGACGGCGTCATCGTTGATCGCCGCCGCACGCGCCGGCTCGTCCTCGGCAAGATCGACCGCCGTATAGGCGGCGCGCATTGACGACCCAGTCGGGCTTGATCGCGCGCCATGGCTCCGGCCGGACTCGGCGGCGTCGGCAATATCGAGCTCCGCGCGCGCCCTGGCGATGACCTCGTGCCGGCCGGCCATCGCCCGGACAACCGCGCGGCCCACCTGGCCGCCGGCGCCGAGCACCAATACCCTCACTCGAATTTCTCGATGTCGGCGAAGCTCTTGCCGCGCGCATCCTTGGCCGACAGCTCCGGCGCGACGCCCGCGGGCAGCGGCCACTTGATGCCGAGCGCGGGATCGTCCCAGGCGAGCGTGCGCTCGTCCGCGCGGACTGTAGAAGTCCGTGCACTTGTAGAGAAAATCCGCGCTCGGCGAGGTCACGAGAATGCCGTGCGCGAGGCCGGGCGGCACCCACAGCATGCGGTGGTTCTCGGCGGAGAGCTCCACCCCCCACCAGGCGCCGAAGCTCGGCGAGCTGCGGCGCAAATCCACCACCACGTCGAATACGCTGCCGCTGCGAAACGCGCACCAGCTTGCCCTGCGTGTGCGCCACCTGCAGATGCAGGCCGCGCAGCGTCCACTGCTTCGAGCGCGAGTGATTGTCCTGCACGAACGTACGCATCGATGCCGGCGGCGGCGAACTTTCGCGCCTGCCAGGTCTCCATGAAAAACCCGCGCGCGTCGCCGAATACCTGCGGCTCGATGACCACTACGCCGTCGATCGGCGTCGCGACGAACTTCATCGCGTCGACCGCGGCTCTCGCGGATCAGCGGTCACAGTTGGCCCCGCTCGCGCACGATCCGCACGAGATATTCGCCGTAGCCGCTCTTCTCGAGCGGCTTGGCGAGCTCGAGCAATTGCTCGGCAGTCGATGAAGCCTGAGCGCCAGGCGATCTCCTCCACGCAGGCGACCTTCAATCCCTGCCGCTCCTCGATGATGCGCACGAACACGCCCGCATCGAGCAGCGAATTGTGCGTGCCGGTATCGAGCCACGCCGTTCCTCGTCCGAGCCTCTCGACGTGCAGGGCGCCCTCCCTGAGATACACGCGATTGAGATCCGTGATCTCCAGTTCCCCGCGCGCAGAGGGCTGCAAGGATTTCGCCAGGGCGCTCGCGCGGGTATCGTAGAAATAAATTCCGGTGACGGCGTAATTCGACGGCGGTCGGGCCGGCTTTTCGAGCAAGTCCGTCACCTTGCCGTGGGCGTCGAATTCGACCACGCCGTAGCGCTCGGGATCCTGGACGTAATAGCCGAACACCGTCGCGCCCGTCGGTGCGCGCGGAAGCCGATTGCAAGAGCTCGGACAGATTCGCGCCGTAGAAGATATTGTCGCCGAGGATCAACGCCGAGGGCGCTCCGTCGAGGAAGTCTTCGGCGATGATCAGCGCCTGCGCGATGCCGTTGGCTGTGCCTGCACCGCATACTCGAAGCTCACGCCCCATTGCTCGCCGCGCCCGAGGAGGTCGCGGAACGCGGTCTGATCCCGCGGCGTCGTGATGATCAGGAATTCGCGGATCCCCGCCGACATCAAAGTGGCCAGCGGATAGTAGATCATCGGCTTGTCGTATACCGGCAAGAGCTGCTTGCTCAGCGACAAGGTGATCGGGTGAAGGCGGGTGCCGGCACCGCCGGCGAGAATGATCCCTTTGCGGAGTGATTTTGACAAAACGTACCACCCTGAGTTTGACGCGCTAAATTATAGAGTATTGACGGCGTTGGTTAGCTATAGATTTCGCCGCGATCGCAGTCTCCGCGCCGTGCCCACGGCGCCCGCGCTAAACATCAGCGGTAGTACTCGAGATACCATTCGACGAATCGCTTGACGCCCTCCTCCAGCTCCGTGCTCGGCCGGTACCCCACGTCACGCGCCAGCGCACTGACGTCCGCCCAGGTATCCGGTAGGTCCCCGAGCTGCATGGGCATGAGATTCTTGACGCGCCTTGCGGCCGAGGCAGTGCTCGAGCACTTCGATGTAGCGCAGCAGCGTCACCGGCCGCTGATTGCCGATGTTGTAGATCCTGTATGGGGCGTAGCTCGTGCTCGGATCGGGCGCATCGGCTTCCAAGCGCGGGTCGGGCGCGGCGATGTGGTCGACCGCGGCGACCACGCCGGCAACGATGTCGTCGATGTACGTGAAATCGCGCTGATGATGCCCCTCGTTGAACACATCGATGGGCTCGCCCGCGAGAATGTTGTTGGGTGAACAGGAACAGCGCCATGTCCGGCCGCCCCCAGGGCCCGTAGACCGTGAAGAAACGCAAGCCCGGTCGTCGGCAGCCCGTACAGCGACGAGTAGCTGTGCGCCATCGAGCTCGTTCGCTTTCTTGGTCGCGGCATACAGCGTCAGCGGATGATCGACGTTTTGCCGCTCGGAGAACGGCATGTTGGTATTCGCGCCGTACACCGAGCTCGTCGAGGCGTACACCAGGTGCCCGACGCGCTGCTGGCGGCAGCCTTCGAGCACGTGCAGGAATCCGGTGATGTTGCTCTGCACGTAGACGTGCGGATTGCTGGATCGAATGGCGCACGCCCGCCTGGGCCGCCAGATGCACGACGCGCCGAACTTGTCGCCGTCGAACAGCTCCTGCATCGCCGCCCGATCCGCGATGTCGAGCTTGTCGCGAAGCGAAACCCGCCTTCGCCGCTCGAGGAGCGCGAGCCGCGCCGACTTGAGCTTCGGATCGTAGTAGGCGTTGAGATTGTCGAGCCCGACCACCTCGTCGCCGCGCGCGAGCAGCGCCTGCGCGGTATGAAATCCGATGAAGCCCGCGGCCCCGGTGACGAGCACCCTCACAAGGTCCGCCACACCGTCTTGCCGCCGGACGCCTTGTCGAGCAGCGCGAGCATGTGCTCGTGCGCCGCCATCTCCTCCTCGCTCGCGCGCGACCACGACGATGCGCACGCCGTCGAGCGCGCGGCTCGCGTCCGCTCGCGCCCGGACTGCGCACGGGATCGGCCTCCGCGCTCAAGCACGAGCGTCGCCTGACCGCCGGTCATCGCCAGATACACTTCGGCGAGCAGCCGCGCATCGAGCAGCGCGCCGTGATAGTCGCGGTGCGAATTGTCGACCGAATAGCGCTTGCACAGCGCATCCAGGCTGTTGCGCTGGCCGGGATGCATCTGGCGCGCGAGCGCCAAGCGTGTCGAGCACCCGGCACAGATCGCGCCGATGCGCTCGGTCGCGCTCGTCGCCGACGCCGCGCGAGCTCGGCGTTCAGGAACGCGACGTCGAACGCCGCGTTGTGGATGATGAGCTCCGCGTCGCGCACGAATTCCAGGAACTCCGCGTGGATCTCCGCGAACCGCGGCTCCTTCGCGAGCCTCTCGCGCGTCAGGCCGTGCACCTCGAGCGCGCCCTCGTCGATGTCGCGCTCCGGATTCAAGTAGCGATGGAACGAGCGGCCGGTCAACCGGCGATTGACCAGCTCCACGCAGCCGATCTCGATGATGCGATGCTGCTGCTCCACTTCGAGTCCGGTGGTCTCGGTATCGAGAACGACCTGACGCATCGGCCTACAACTCTCCCTCAAGTGATTCCTATCTCAGGCGCGCTTCTGCGCCAGCATCAGATCGATCGCGCGATTGGCGAGCTGCATCGACGTACTCGTTGCCTTCATGGCCGGAATGTCCCTTGACCCAGTGCCATTCGATATCTTGCGCCGCCGCGGCCGCGTCGAGCCTCTCCCATAAATCCTGGTTCTTGACAGGTTCGCGCGCGGCGGTGCGCCAGCCGCGCGCCTTCCACTGCGGCAGCCACTCGGTGACGCCCTGCAGCACGTACTTCGAGTCGGTGTAGAGCTGCACCGCGCAGCGGCGCTTAAGGCGCCCAATGCGCCGATCGCGGCCATGAGCTCCATGCGGTTGTTGGTGGTCGCCGGCTTCGGCACCGGACAGCTCCTTGCGCTCCTTGCCGGCGATCAGCAACGCCGCCCAGCCTCCGGGACCCGGGATTGCCGCGGCAGGCCCCGTCGGTATAGATCTCCACTTCGGTCATGAACCCACTTTGCTGGTCGGCTCCGACGCCGGCACCAGGACCCGCTGGCGCGACCGGCGCTTCGGCCGCACCAGGGTCAGCGTCTGCACGCGCTTGCGCGCCTTGAGCAGGTACCCGCCGGCGGTCAGCGCGGCCCGCGGCCGGTAGCGAGGGTCATGCACCGGGCCGTCGCTCATCAGCGCAACCGGCCGGCCATCGGCAGCGGTCCGAGATAGCCGTAGACGTCCGCCACCTCGAAATCGAGCAGCGCCACCCAATCGCGCAACCGCCGCTCGGCCAGCAAGCGGCGTGTTTGCGGCGGGAAGGCGGGGCGGCGGAAATAGTGGCCGAACAGCCGCCGCGCGCCCCAGCCGCTCCAGGGATTGAAGCCGCAGATCAGCAGGCACCCCTCGGCGCACAGCACCCGTTCCGCCTCGCGCAGCACGGCGTAGGGATCCTCCACCAGCTCGAGCGTATGGGGCAGCAGGATGGCGTCGATGGAGTCGGAGGCGAAGGGCAGCGAGGTCAGGGGCGCACACAGCGTCACCCCGGCGCCGGGCTCGGGCGGCGAGCAGGTCGTGTGCTGCGTGCGGGCGCTGCCCAGAGAGTGCCGGCTCCGGCCCCCAGGCGCCCACCTGCAGCAGCTCGAAGCCGAACACATCGTCGAGGGCCAGGCGCGCGAGCAGCGCTCTCCTCGCGCAGGACGCGGCCGCCCAGCGGGGTCGTCGAACCAACTGGCCGGCGTGTTGTCCGGCGTCGCTTTCAAGCCCGGTCCTTTGCAAAAAAACTAGCGAAGTTCATATGTTACAGGTTAAATACGCCGCAAAATGTCAAACCAATCCGCACCGCTCGGCGTGCGCGCCGTCCGCGCATTCGCCGATAACTACATCTGGCTGATCGAGGCCCCGCGGCAAGCCGCCTGATCGCGGTCGATCCGGGCGAAGCCGCTCCGGTGAAAGCCGAGCTCGAGCGCAGCGGCGCGAGCTTAGCCGCCATTTTACTCACTCACCATCATCCCGATCATATCGGCGGGGTCGCCGAGCTCCTAGCGGGCGGGTCCCGTGCGCGTCATCGGGCCGGACGACACGCGCATTCCCGTGCGACCCGAGACCGTCGGCGACGGCGAGCGGTGCGAGTTGCCAGACTTGGGACTTGGGTTCGATATTTTGCACGTGCCCGGACATACCTTAAGCCACATTGCGTTTTGGGGACATGGCGCGCTGTTTTGCGGAGATACCCTGTTCAGCGCGGGCTGCGGACGGATGTTCGAAGGTACACCTAAACAAATGAGTGCTTCCTTGAACCGGCTGCGCGACCTGCCGCCCGACACCCGATGTACTGCGGACACGAATACACCGCCGCCAACCTGCGCTTCGCCCTGACGGTCGAGCCCGCCAACCGCGCCGCGGCCGAATATCGCGATCGGGTGGCGCGCCTGCGCGCCGCGGACTTGCCGAGCCTGCCTTCGCCGCTGTCCCTGGAGCTGCGCGTCAATCCGTTTTTGCGCTGCGACGTGCCGGACGGTGCGTGCGGCCGCTGCGGCGCACGCCGGCCAACCTTTGACGGCAGACGCCGAGGTGTTCGGGACCTTGCGCGCCTGGAAGGATCAGTTCCGTTGAGGGCCCGCGCGCCGCATGCGAGTGCTTTGCATCGCCGGCGCGCTGCTGCTCGGCGCTTGCGCGCACAAGGCGCCGCAGGAGCGCATCGTGGCGCCTGCCGTCGTGGCGCCGACAGCGCCCGCGGATAGCGCCCAGGCCGCGCCCCCGCCATCGCTCGCGTTACCGCGCGAATGGCAGCAACACCACGGCGAGGACTACGACGATCTGTTCGATCGGATGCGGGCCGGGTTCGCGTTCGATGAAGTGCAGGAGCCCGCGATCGATCAGCAGCTCGCCTGGTTCGAGCACAATCCCGAATATCTCGAGCGCTGCTTTCAGCGCGGGCAGCGCTATCTTTATCACGTCGTCACCGAGGTCGAGGCGCGCGGCATGCCGCTCGAGTTCGCCCTGCTGCCGGTGGTGGAAAGCGCCTACGAACCGTTCGCCTATTCCCTGAGCCGCGCCGCGGGTCTGTGGCAGTTCATTCCCGCCACGGGCGTTCGCTTCGGCCTGAAAGAGGACTGGTGGTACGACGGACGGCGCGACGTGGTCGAATCGACGCGCGCGGCGCTCGATTACCTGCAGGCGCTGCACGATCAATTCGGCGACTGGCTGCTCGCCATCGCCGCCTACAATGTCGGCGAGGCGTGGGTGCAGCGCTCGATCGATTACAACAAGGCGCACGGCCTGCCGAGCGACTTCTGGCACCTGAACCTACCGGCCGAGACGCGGGCCTACGTGCCGAAGCTCCTGGCGATGAAGCGCCTGATGGCCGAGCCCGAGCGCTACGGCCTCGACTTCGCGGCGATACCCAACGAGCCTTACTTCGCGGTCATCGAGACCGAGTCGCAGCTGCAGCTGACCATCGCCGCGCAGCTGGCGGGCACGAGCTACGATGAGCTGGTGGCGCTCAATCCGGGCTTCAACCGCTGGGCCACCGATCCCGACGGTCCGCACCGCATGCTGGTGCCGATCGACAACGCCGATGCCTTCGAGGCGGCGCTCAAGACCCTGGCGCCCGATGATCGCATGCGCTACGAGACGCATATGGTCACCGCGCACGAAACGCTCGCCTCCATCGCGAAGCAATACGACACCTCGAGCCGCGGTGCTCGCCAAGATCAACGATCTGCCGGGCGGGCGCGTGACCGCCGGGAGAGACCGTGAAAATTCCGGCGGTGAGCGTGCAGCTCCCGGAGAAGGTGCTGCTCGCCGCGGCGCGGGTCGATCGGCCGGAGACCGACACCGGACGCAAGCAGCGGCAGATCGTCTACCGCGTCCGCGCCGGCGAGACCCTGAACAGCATCGCGCGGCGCCACGGCATGCCGGTGAGCACGCTCGCGCGCCTGAACAATCTGCAGCTCGGCAATACCTTGACCAAGGGCCAGCGGCTGGTCATCAAGGCGAGCACGCGGCGCTATCGCGATGAAGGCATCGTGAGCGGCCGGCGCACGCTGTATACGGTGCGCCAGGGCGACACCGTGTTCAGCATTTCGCATCAGTTTCAGGTCTCGGTCGCCCAGTTGAAGAGCTGGAACGGCATCAACAAGCATCATCAGATCAGAGCCGGACAACGGCTCGTCATGTACGTCGACGCGAACCGGCAGCAAGGATAAGAAGGGGATCAGCATGGGTTTTCTCAACGGTAAACGCGCGCTGATCGTCGGTCTCGCCACGGATCGTTCCATCGCCTGGGGCATCGCCCAGGCCATGCATCGCGAGGGCGCGGAGCTCGCCTTCTCGCACATCGAGCGCATGGCCGACCGGGTCGTGCCGCTGGCCCGCTCGCTCAATTCGGACATCACGTTCCCCATGGACGTCGCGAGCGATGAGGACATCGCGCGCGGCTTCGCGCACCTGAAATCGCGCTGGGAAGGCTTCGACATCCTCGTGCACGCCGTGGCATTCGCGCCGCGCGAGGCGCTCGCGGGCACCTTCATCGAGGCCACGACGCGCGAAGCCTTTCGCGTGGCGCACGATATTTCGAGCTACAGCCTGACCGCGCTCGCGCGCGCCGCGCTGCCGTTCATGCAAGGGCGCGCGGGCGCCATCGTGACCCTGAGCTACTTGGGCGCCATGCGCTCGCTGCCCGGCTACAACGTGATGGGACTCGCCAAGGCGAGTCTCGAGGCCAACGTGCGCTTCCTGGCGGCGGACTTAGGACCCCGCGGCATCCGCGTCAACGGCGTATCCGCGGGCCCGATCAAGACCTTGAGCGCGGCCGGCGTATCCGGGCTGCGCAAGATGCTCGCGCATGTGGCGGCGGTGTCGCCGATCAAGCGCAATGTCACGATCGAGGACGTCGGCAACACCGCGGCGTTCCTGTGTTCGGATCTCGCCGCCGGAATCACCGGCGAGATAACCTATGTCGACGGAGGGTTCAATTCCGTCGCGATGAACTTTCCGGAGTCAGCCGGGGAATAAAGCGGGGCCGCTCAGGCCCGAAAGGTTCGGGCGCCCTAGCCTGTCAACGTATGCGCTCGGCGCGCGTTGTTGCATCGATGGCATTGGGTCAGGACGCGGCGCACGTCCGAAGGGTTGAATTATGTCAAATTATGCTAAGTTCTGCCTCATCCTCGCGGGTCTCTCGACGGGTCTTGCGGCCTGCACGACGCTGCGCGTCACGACCGACGTCAATCCCAACTTCTCGGTCTCGAACTGCCATACCTACACCTTCGCCTCCGAGCACAGCGGCGGCCCGGACGCGGCATTCTCCAATCCGCTGAATGCGGACCGACTGCGGGCCGCGATCGAGTCCAATATGGCCGCCAAAGGCGTGACCAAGGCGGCGGACAAAGCCGCTGCGGATTGCGTGGTCGGCTATGCCCTAGGCACTCGCCAGGTTTTCAACGACTACTATGGCGGCTGGGGACCGGGCTGGGGCGTCGGTTACGGTTGGGGTCGGCCCGGCTACGGCTGGGGCGGCGGCTTCGGATATGACGGCCCGTGGGTAGAAAACGAGACTCGGATCGTGGTGGATGTGTTCGACGCTCGAGCACACCAGGCGATCTGGCACGGCGCCGTCAGCCAAAGCATCTCGGACCTCCAGGGTCCGAACGCCGTAGCCAAGATCAACGCTGCGACGGCGGCGATATTCGCGAAGCTACCCATCGGTGCATCGCCCGCGCCACCGCCGCCGGCGCGCGCCAGCTAGCTCTTGCGGCCTGCAGGGCGCTGCACGAACACGTAGTACAACGCACCGAGTACCGCGAGGGCGGCGAGCACGAGCAGCACGAAGCGATGCAACGAGCCCTTGAGGAGCTCGGGGTGGTCACCCAGCGTGGCGCCGAGCCAGGCGAGCACGGAGCACCAGAGGAGCGATCCGGCCAGGGTTGCGGCGGCATAGACCCTGAAGTCCATCCGCAGGATGCCGACGGGAATCCCGATGAGGTGGCGGATCACGGGCAGCAACCGCGAGAAGAACACCCCCGCCCAGCCGTAATGGGCCGACCAACGCTCGGCGAGCTCGATCTTGGGCACGGAGAGGCCAACGTAGGGCGCAAAGCGCATGACGAGCGGTCGTCCGAGCCAGCGGGCCCCCCAGTACATCACGCTTGCGCCCACCCAAGACCCGAGCGTGGCGGCGATCACCACCCCCGCAACCGACAGCCCGCCCTGGGTGCGCGCAAGGTACGCCGCCGGTGGAACGATGGTTTCGCTCGGAATCGGTACCAGGGTGCTCTCCAGGGCCATGAGAGCCCCGATGAGCCAGTATCCGCCTTGACTCAAGGCGGAGAGATACCAGTCGGAGAACCGCTCTAGGAGCGCCGCCAACTAATCGAGCGCCTGTAGATTCTCGGTCACCTTCGCGTCCGCGCGCGCGGCCACGGCGTACTCTCGCGCCTCGCCGGAGGCCGCCTGCTGCGACAGCTGACGCTTGAGCATCGCCTCCTGGACGGTCGTGTCGCCGCTCTGCGGCTCCTCGCGCACGGCGCTCAAGGCGATCACGGCCGCATCACCGTCCGGGAGCGGCGCGCTCGAGTAGACGGGACTGCCGGCGGGCTTCGGCTCATCGAACACGCCCTGGCGGATTTCGGCCGGCACGGTTTGATCGGCGCGCGCCACGAACTTCGGGGGCTGCGGTGCGAGACCCAGCGACTTTGCGACACTGTCCCAGGATTCGCCGCCCTGCAGGCGCTTGACGGCGGCGACGGCCTGCTCCGCAGCCAATTGCGTGCCGCGTTCTTTCTTCCAGGCGGCGACCACCTCGGCGCGCACGTCCTCGAGGGGCTTTTGCTTCGGTGCCTGATGATCGGTCGAGCGCAGCACCACGCCTCGGCCCTTTTCGATCTCCACCATCGGGCTCAAATGACCATCGAGCACGTCGGGGCTGAAGGCCGCCTCGACCACCGCGGGCGACTTGGCGAGATCGTCGCTCCCGGTCCGGCTGAAATTCGCGATGTCGTGTACTTCGAGGCCCGCCTTGCGCGCCACGATGTCGATGTCGGCATTCTGCAAGGCGGCGTCCGCGAGGCTGTCCTGCGCATCGTTGAAAAGCTTGTCGGCCTCGGCGCGGCGGTACTCGGCGTCCAAGTCGCTCTTGCTGTCTTCGAAACTCTTGACGGCGGTGGGCTTGATGCCGTCGAGCTTCAGGATGTGGTAGCCGAACTGGGTCTTGACCGGGCCCTTGATCTCACCTTCCTTCATGCTGAAGCCGGCCTCGGCAAACGGGCCGACATAGCGCGAGCGCTCCGCCCAGCCCAAGTCGCCGCCGTTTTTCGCAGAGCCCGTATCCTGCGAGAGCTCCTGCGCCAGCTTGCCGAAGTCCTCACCGCTCTGTGCGCGCTTCAGCGCGGCCTCGGCCTTTGCCTTCACGGCGGCATCGTCTTTCGGGTCGGAAACCTGGAACAAGATGTGCCGGATGCGGCGCTGCTCGGGCTGTGTGAAACGCTCAGGCGTTTTGGCTTTCTGCTCGTCGTAGTAGGCCTTGAGCTGGGCATCGTCGACATGGACCTTGGTCGCGAGTTGCGCGAGGCTCACTTCGACATAGCGCAAATTCACCGTCTCCGGCGTCATGTATTGCGACTTGTGCGCGTCGTAATACGCCTTGACCGCCGCATCGTCGGGTGTGGCCTCGGCCGCAAGCTTGGCCGCCGGAATGGTGAGCCAGGCAATTTCGCGCTGCTGTCGAGTGAGGGCTCGCAGCCGCGCAAGCTCGGCGGGCGTGACAAAGCTCGACGCGCTGATGGCGCTGTCCAGCTGCCGCAGCTTCGCGTCGTGGCGGATCATGTCCTCGATCTGCCCGATCGGCCGGCCCTGGGCCTTGAGCATCGCGAGGGCGTGCGCAAGATCCCATTTGCCGTCCACTTGCAGCTGCGGGATGCGGGACATTTCGGTGAGGAGCTGCTGATCGCTCACGCGGTAGCCTAAGTCGTCGGCACGGGAGACCAGTGCCTCGGAGTTCACGTACTGCTCGAGCACGCGGCGCTTCAGGTCCGTGCGCTCGGCATCGCTCAGCTGACCGTTGGTCTGACGCTCGTACTGGGCGAGCTGTTGCTGGTACGCCTGGCGAACGTCATTGCTCGGGATTTCCACGCCGTTCACTTTGGCGGCGTAGTTGGGGGCGCTCATCGTCCAGTTGATGCCCCAAAAGATGAAGACGAGGCCGATGGCGCCGAGCACCACACCGGCCAACCAACCTTTCAGCTTGTCATGAATCGTCTGCAGCATGGCCTTTCTACTTATCGAGTGCTGCCCCGGCGAGCGTGGCCGGCGCACGTACACAGTCTATCCAAGGAAATGGCGGAGTGGACGGGACTCGAACCCGCGACCCCCGGCGTGACAGGCCGGTATTCTAACCAGCTGAACTACCACTCCGCATGCTGGTGGGTGCTGAGGGGATCGAACCCCCGACCCTCGCCGTGTAAAGGCGATGCTCTACCAGCTGAGCTAAGCACCCCCTGGAAGAGGCGCCGAAGTCTACGCGAGGCAGTGCCGGTTGGCTAGAGCCTTTATCCGAGGGGTAGAAAATCTGAACCGGGCCGACGACTTGGTCCGGTTCTCACTATCGAGATGCCGCACGCGGCGGTAGGACGCTCGGGCCGCCCGGGGGCGGCGAGCGGCGCCGATCTCAGTGCGCGTGCACCTCATCCTTGTTTCGCGGCCCCTTGCGACGCCGTTTCTCCGCGCCGAGCGGCTCGGCGGGCTTCGCTTCCGGGGTGGCCACGGGGGTCGGCATGTGGGTCAACGCCACCTGCAACACCTCGTCGATCCATTTCACCGGGCGAATGTCGAGCTTCTCCTTGATGTTATCCGCGATCTCGGCAAGATCCTTGACGTTGTCGTCGGGGATCAGGACCGTGGTGATGCCGCCGCGATGCGCCGCCAACAGTTTCTCTTTCAATCCACCGATGGGCAGCACCTCGCCGCGCAGGGTGATCTCGCCGGTCATGGCGACGTCGGAGCGCACCGGAATCTTGGTGAGCGCTGAGATGAGCGCGGTGCACATGCCGATACCGGCGCTCGGGCCGTCCTTGGGCGTCGCGCCCTCGGGCACGTGAATATGCACATCGGCCTTCTGATAGAAATCCGTCTCGAGTCCGAGCATTGCGGAGCGGCTGCGAACCACGGTCATGGCGGCCTGGATGGACTCCTGCATCACTTCACCGAGCTGGCCGGTGTGCGTGAGCTTGCCCTTGCCCGCGACGACCGCGGCCTCGATGGTCAAGAGCTCACCGCCGACCTCCGTCCAAGCAAGACCCGTGACCTGACCGACCCGGTTGCTTTCCTCGGCCTTGCCGTAGCGGAAGCGGCGCACACCGAGATACGCGTCCAAGTTCTTCGACGTGATGCTCACCGTCTTCTCGGCCGGGTGCAGCAGCAATTGCTTCACGGCCTTGCGGCCGATTTTCGAGAGCTCGCGCTCGAGGTTGCGAACGCCTGCCTCGCGCGTGTAGTAGCGGATCATGTCCTGGATCGCCGTGTCGTCCACCGCGAGCTCGTCGGGCTTGAGGCCGTTCTGCTTGACCTGCTTCGGCAACAGGTAGCGGCGCGCGATGTTGCTCTTCTCATCCTCGGTATAGCCGGGGATGCGGATGACTTCCATGCGATCCAACAGCGGCGCAGGAATATTCAGGCTGTTCGCGGTGCACACGAACATCACTTCGGATAAGTCGAAGTCCACTTCGAGGTAGTGATCGTTGAAGGAGCTGTTCTGCTCCGGGTCGAGCACCTCGAGCAGCGCCGAGGACGGATCGCCGCGGAAGTCGGTCGACATCTTGTCGACCTCGTCGAGCAGGAACAGCGGGTTCCTCACTCCGCACTTGGCGAGGTTCTGAATGATCTTGCCCGGCATGGAGCCGATGTAGGTGCGGCGGTGGCCACGGATCTCGGCCTCATCACGCACACCGCCTAAGGACATGCGCACGAACTTGCGGTTGGTCGAGCGAGCCACGCTCTGCCCCAGCGAGGTCTTGCCGACGCCGGGCGGCCCCACCAGGCACAGAATCGGGCCGCGCAGATTTTTCACGCGCTGCTGCACCGCCAGGTACTCGACGATGCGCTCTTTGACCTTCTCGAGACCGAAGTGGTCGGCCTCGAGCACTTTCTCGGCCGCGGCGATGTCGAGGTGCACCTTGCTGCGCTTCTTCCACGGCGACTTGACGAGCCAGTCGATGAAATTTCGCACCACGGTCGCTTCCGCGGACATGGGCGACATGAGCTTAAGCTTCGCAAGCTCGGAATTGGCTTTCTCGCGCGCCTCTTTCGGCATGCCCGCCGCTTTGATGCGCTTCTCGAGCTCGCCGATTTCGTTCGGCGCCTCGTCGAGCTCGCCCAATTCCTTCTGAATGGCCTTCATCTGCTCGTTCAGGTAGTACTCGCGCTGGCTCTTTTCCATCTGCTGCTTGACGCGGCCGCGGATGCGCTTCTCGATCTGCAGGACGTCCATCTCGCCTTCGATCACGGCGAGCATGTGTTCGAGACGCTTGCGCACGTCGGGGATCTCGAGAACCTTTTGCTTCTCGGAGAGCTTCAGCGACATGTGCGCCGCGACCGTGTCCGCCAGCCGGCCGGCCTGCTCGATGCCCGCGAGCGAGGTGAGGATCTCGGGAGGCACCTTCTTGTTGAGCTTCACGTACTGCTCGAACTGCGTGATCATCGAGCGCGTGAGCACGTCCATCTCGCGCTCCTCGTAGCGCTCGAGATCCGGCATCGGTGTCACTTCGGCGGAGAAAAACTCCCCTTCCGAGAGCTTCTCGATGCTGGCGCGATCGACACCTTCGACCAGCACCTTGACGGTGCCGTCGGGCAGCTTCAGGAGCTGCAGGATGGTTGCGACCGTGCCGACGCGATACAGGTCCTCGCCCTTCGGATCGTCCACGTCCGCCTGCTTCTGGGCGACCAAGAGGATGCGTTTGTCCGCCTTCATGGCGAGATCGAGCGCAACGATGGACTTCTCCCGGCCGACGAACAGCGGGATCACCATGTGCGGATAGACCACCACGTCGCGCAGCGGCAGGACGGGAATGCCGACGTTGATCGGGGCGGGAGTCGGAGAATCGATTACGGGTTCATCGCTCACGGGGCAGGCCTTTTCGTTTGGGGCACGTACGAGAATCTAGGATGTACATGCGGCCGCCGCTCATGGGTTTCAAGCCGGAAAATTTCTTGTGCGGAGTGCTCCTTGAATCCGCTCAAAGATGATCCGAGCCCGTTGGGCGCCGCTGTTCTTCCACCGGAGCCACCAACCGAGTCTCCTCGGTCCGATGGACTATGTAAGGTTTGTTCTGGCCCTCGATCACCTGTTCATCGACCACGACTTTCTGCACGTTGCGCAGAGAAGGCAGGTCGTACATGGTGTCGAGCAGGACGTTCTCGAGAATCGTGCGCAGGCCCCGCGCGCCGGTCTTGCGCTGCATGGCCTTGCGGGCGACGGAGCGCAGGGCGTCCTCGCGGAAATCCAGTTCCACCCCTTCCATGTCGAACAACTTGCGGTACTGCTTGGTCAGCGCGTTCTTCGGCTGCAGCAGGATCGAAATGAGCGCGTCCTCGTCGAGTTCCTCGAGCGTCGCGACCACCGGCAGGCGGCCCACGAACTCCGGGATCAAGCCGTACTTGATCAGGTCCTCGGGCTCGGTGTCGTGAAACACATCGTTGCCGTGCGGCCGGGCGTTCTGCTCACGCACCTCGGCGATGAAGCCGATGCCGCTCTTGTGCGTGCGGTTCATGATGATCTTTTCGAGGCCCGCGAACGCGCCACCGCAGATGAACAGAATGTTGGTCGTATCGACCTGCAGGAACTCCTGCTGCGGGTGCTTGCGGCCGCCCTGCGGCGGTACCGAGGCAATCGTGCCCTCGATGAGCTTGAGGAGCGCCTGCTGCACACCCTCGCCCGACACGTCGCGCGTGATCGAGGGATTGTCGGATTTGCGCGAGATCTTGTCGATTTCGTCGATGTAGACGATGCCGGTCTGCGCCTTCTCGACGTCGTAGTCGCACTTCTGCAAGAGCTTCTGGATGATGTTCTCGACGTCCTCACCCACGTAGCCCGCTTCGGTGAGCGTCGTGGCATCGGCGATGGTGAAAGGCACGTTCAAGAGCCTGGCGAGGGTCTCGGCGAGCAGGGTTTTGCCGGAGCCGGTGGGGCCGATCAGCAAGATATTGCTCTTCGCGAGCTCGACTTCATCCCGCGACCGCACCCCCTCGGAACCGCGGGTTTGCAGACGCTTGTAATGGTTGTACACGGCGACCGACAGAACGCGCTTCGCGCGCTCCTGGCCGATCACGTACTCATCGAGAACCTTTTTGATTTCCTGGGGCTTGGGGAGCTTGTCCCGGGTCCGTTCGGCGCGCTCCTCGAGCTCCTCGCGGATGATGTCGTTGCAGAGCTCGACACACTCGTCGCAAACGAAAACCGATGGTCCGGCGATCAGCTTCCGAACTTCGTGTTGGCTCTTCCCACAGAACGAGCAATACAACAATTTGCCGTCATCATGCTTGCCGCGCGAATCTTCGCTCATGCTGCCCTCAAAGTGACCGTGCCCCGCGGCTTAAGCGCGGAACGCGGCTGTGACACTGACTATATAGCACCCGACGGACACTCCGCAAAGAAAGCCACGCGCAGAACTGTGACCGGGGTCCCCCGAAAGAGCCCGGAAGCGGCCGTTAGGGGCGAATTGCGCCCTGTTTCGGACAATTAGGCGGACTTTGTGGGCAATTCGCCCCGCTTTTCGAGCATGGAATCCACTATTCCATAAGCCCGGGCCGCCTCGGCGCTCATGAAATTGTCGCGATCGCTGTCCTGCTTGACGCGATCAATGGTCTGGCCGGTGTGCTTGGCCAGAATCCGGTTCAGGCGGTCCTTGGTCTCCATCACCTCGCGGGCGTGAATGTCGATGTCCGAGGCCTGTCCCTGGAAGCCGGCGGAGGGCTGGTGGATCATGATCTTGGAGTTGGGGAGCGAATAGCGCTTATGCGCGGCACCGCCCGCCAAGAGGATCGCGCCCATCGAGGCTGCGAGCCCCACGCAAATGGTGCTCACGTCGGGCTTGATGAACTGCATGGTGTCATAGATGGCGAGGCCCGCGCTCACCGATCCGCCCGGCGAGTTGATGTAGAGAGCGATGTCCTTCTCCGGGTTCTCCGACTCGAGGAAGAGGAGCTGCGCGACGATCAGGTTCGCCATGTAATCCTCGACCGGCCCGACGACGAAAATCACCCGCTCCTTCAGAAGCCGCGAGTAAATGTCGTAAGCGCGCTCGCCGCGGGCGGTCTGTTCGACCACCATGGGAACCAAATTCAGTGCTCGAGTTGTCATTGCGTAAGCCTTCCGGATTGCATGCCGGTGTGTACTTGGGACGTTAATCGGCAATTCAAGTGAGGGTGCCTGTCAGCCCTCGAAGTTCATCAGCTCCTTGAACGTTTGCCGCTTCTCGTGCACCTGCGCGTGCTCGAGGATGAAGTCGGTCACCTGATCCTCGAGCGCGAGGCTCTGCACTTGGCGCATGGCATCGGCATTTTGCAGGTACGCGCGCTTGAGCGCCGCGGGATCCCCATAAGCACCGACCATTTCATCGAGCCGCGCGTTCGAGCGTGCCGGATCGAGCACGATGTTTTCCCGGCGGATGATCTCGTTGATCAACAAGCCGAGGGCGATGCGGCGCCGGGCGGGCTCGATCAAGGGTTCGCGCGGCGGGGCCTGCGAGACCTCCTTGGCACCGGTGCGGCGCATCTCCTCGATCTGCATGTCCCGGATCTGCGATTCGAGCAATGCGTTCGGCACCTCGATGGGATGGGTCTGGTAGAGCTTGTCCATCAGCGCCGCCTTGTTGCGGTTGCGCAGGTTCTGCGCGAGCTCGCGCTGCATGTTCGCGCGCACGTCCTCGCGCAGTTTCGCAACGCCCCCCTCCGTCACCCCGAAGGCGACGCAGAACTCATCGTCGAGCGCGGGAAGTGCGGGTTCTTCGACCGATTTGACTTCGACCTTGAACACGGCGTGCTTGCCGGCGAGCTCCGTGGCGCGGTAATCGGCGGGAAAGTCGACGCCGATCTCGCGGCTCTCGCCGGCCGAGGCGCCGGCAAGCCCTTGCTCGAGCTGCGGCAGCATGCGTCCCTCGCCGAGCACGATGGGGACATTTTCGCCCTTGCCGCCGGCGAACTCGGTGCCGTCGATGGAACCCACGAAATCCACCGTGACCTTATCGCCGTCGGCCGCGGGACGCGTGACCGCCTTGTAGGTCGACTGCTGCTTGCGCAGCCGCTCGATCATCGCATCGACATCCGCCTCGGTGACCTCGGCGGTGACGCGTTCGATCGAGAGGCTCCCGATCGGCTGCAGCGTGACCTCGGGGAAGACCTCGAAGGTCGCGACATAAGTGAGATCCTGTCCTTCGGCGATCGAGGTGGCCTCGATCCGCGGACTGCCGGCCGGTGACAGCTGATTCTGAGTGACCGCCTCGGCGAACGAGGATTGCATGAGCTCGCCGATGACATCGCGATGCACCTGCTGGCCGAATTGCTGGCGGATGACGGTGATCGGCGCCTTGCCGGGCCGAAATCCCTTGAGCCGCGCGGTACGGCTCAATTCCTTGAGTCGCGTCGCGATCTCTTGGCTCACCCGCTCGGCGGGCACCTGTACCTGCATCCGGCGCTCAAGCTTGCCGGTATTCTCAACGGAAATCTGCATGTGGATCCTTTGGGCCAGTCATTATTTTCCGACGGGGTTGGTGCGAAAGGCGAGACTCGAACTCGCACGGGTTTCCCCACCAGGTCCTAAGCCTGGCGCGTCTACCAATTCCGCCACATTCGCATCGGAACAGCCGCTTATTATAGCGCGGCCCGGAGTCAGCGGGGCCGGCTTTGTCGGGCCAGCATCCGCGCCACTTCGCGCAGCGCCGGCAAACCGTTTTCCAGCATGAAGTAAAGAGGGCTATCCCCTTCAAAGGGAAGCTCTTTCCGGGGAGCATTCACCCAGGCCCAAGCACCGTCCTTGTCGGCCGAGGAGGCGCTCAGCGACCGATGGATATTCGAGATCAGTGCCGCACGCTCTTGCTGCACGGCAGAGAGGCGCGGCGCCTGGCCCAGACGATAGCGAGTCAGCACCTGAGGCGAGGGAATCTTGAGGAGCCGACACTGCTGAAGCGGTGAGAGCTCCCACGCATCGGCAATCGCGAAGAATCTCTTCAAGGCGCTCGACGTGGTGTGCCGCGCGGCATGCTCGCCGGCGGGCTGCAGTACCAATCGCGCTCCGCCCCGAGATTTGCTGGACAAGGCCTCACTCATAACTCTTAAGCATACACGCTAGTGTGCGGACTATCATTGCGCAATGGCGCTCAAGTTTTCCGAACGGCTCCGGCAGGCGCACGCGGCAGCCGACAGCCTGGTCTGCGTAGGCCTCGATCCCGACCCGACCCGGCTCCCCGATGACTTGCGTGGCGAGCCGCAACCGCTCCTCGCCTTCAATCGGCGCATCGTCGATGCGACTTATGACCTCTGCGCCGCCTACAAGCCGCAGATCGCCTTTTACAGCGCTCTCGGCAAGGAGTCCGAGCTCGCGGCCAGCATCCGCTACATCCGCGAGCGCGCGCCGCAAGCGCTGGTCATCCTCGACGCCAAGCGCGGCGATATCGGCAACACCGCCGAGGCGTATGCGCGCGAGGCGTTCGACCGATACGATGCCGACGCGGTCACCGTCAACCCGTACATGGGCGAGGATGCCGTACTGCCCTTCCTTGCGCGCCCCGAGCGCGGCGCCATTCTTCTGTGCCGCACCTCGAATCCGGGGGGACACGACTTTCAGGATCTCGTGATCGACGGACTGCCGCTCTATAGAAGAGTCGCGCAACGAGCGGCGAGCCGCTGGAACCCGCAGGGGAATCTCATGCTGGTGGTCGGCGCCACCCGCCCGCAGGAACTGGCCGAGCTGCGGCGCGCACACCCCGAGATCTCCTTCCTGGTGCCTGGAATCGGCGCGCAGGGGGGCGACCTCGAGGCCACCCTCGCCGCGGGACTCGACGCCAACGGCCAGGGACTTCTGGTGAGTTCCTCACGCGCCATCATTTATGCCGGGGGCGGCTCGAGCGCGGCGATACGCGCGGCCGCGCAAGAGCTTCACGGCACGATCAACCGACAGCGCTTGAGCGCAGCGGTCTAGAGGGGCGGCCGGATAACTTAGACGGCGGGCGGCGGGCTCAAGGCGCGAAGACGCGCGGTCACGCTGCTCTTCGAGTTCGAGCGGCCGAAGGAGATCCGATCCTTGCCGGCATTCTTCGCTTCGCGCAAGGCCGCATCGGCTCGGCTGTAGACGGACTTCCAATCGGAATCATCGGCGATGCTGAGCGCCAGACCGAAGCTGCCGGTAAAGCGCAACAGTCCCTTCGGCGTCGCCAGCGGCGCCTTGCCGATCTGACCATGGATGCGCTCCGCGACATCGTGCAAGGTTTGCTCGTTGATGTCGCCGAAGCAGAGCACCGCGAACTCATCGCCGCCCAAGCGGGCGGCCATATCGGAGGAGTTGCGCAACTGCGTGCTCAAGATGTTGCCCAAGGTGCGCAACACGTCATCGCCCACATCGTGACCGTAGTCGTCGTTGACGTGCTTGAAGTTATCCACGTCCAGCAAAATGAGCCCGTAGGGTTTGCGCGACTGGCGCATCGCGCTCGCGGCTTGTTCGCCGCGGCGGCTGAAGGTGCGCCGGTTCGGCAGCACGGTGAGCGCATCGTTCGCGCTTTCCTGGGCGAGTTTCGCATTCGCCGCCTGCATCGCGGCCTGCGCTTCCCGATATTGATCTTGCGCATCGCGCAACGCCTCTTGCGTATCGCGCAAGGTCGCCTGCACGCCGCGCAAGTCCTCTTGCGCATAGCGCAGCGCATCCTCGGCGGCACGCGCCGTCTGCTGTGCGTCCGCGAGGGCTTTGTTGCGCTCCTTCTGCGCCGTCTCCGAGTCGCCGGGGCGTTCGTCGCGTTCTTTGAGCGCCGCTTGGGCATCGCTCACCGATTTCTCGCGCTCCTTGAGAGCCGCCTGTGCCTCGCTCAGCAATTTCTCGCGTGCATCGAACCCGGACTGCTTCTCGCCCACGGTTTTTTCGCGCGCCTCGATCGCTGCCTGCTTCTCGGCCGCCGCTTTTTCGCGCGCCTCGAGCGCAGCCTGCCTCTCGGCCGCTGCCTTTTCGCGAGCGTCGATGGCGGCCTGCTTCTCACCCAGCGCCTTGTCGCGTGCTTCGACGGCAGCCTGCTTCTCAGCCGTTGCCTTCTCGCGCGCTTCGATCGCAGCCTGTTTTTCGGAGGCGCTCTTGTCGCGCTCCTTGAGAGCGGCCTGCGCCTCGCTGAGAGCTTTTTCCAGAGTTTTCTCGCGGCCCTTCTGCGGGGCAGGCGTTTCGGACTTCTGCCGCTTCTCGAACGCCGTCTGCGCATCGCTTAAGGACTTCTCGCGCGTCTCGATGGCGGCCCGCGCCTCCCTCAAAGACTTGTCGCGAGCCTCGATCGCTGCGCGACCATCGGCCAAGGCTTTCTCGCGCGTCTCGATCGTCGCTTGCGCCTCGGTCAACGCTTTCTCGCGCGTGTCGATACCCGACCGAGCCTCGGCCAAGGACTTTTCGCGTGCGTCGATCGAGGATCGAGCGTCGGCCAATGACTTCTCGCGGCTCTCGAGCAGCTTCTGGGCGGCGTTCAACGCGTCCTCGCCCGTGCCGGCTTGCGGCGCGGCTTCGCTCGGCTTATCCGCCGGCGCCGGGGCGCCCGAAATCGCCTCGATGGTGACGATGTTGTAGTCCGGCTGCCGCGACGGAGCCCGCTTGATGGCGACCGAGAGCGCGACGCGAATGTAGCGTTTGTCCTTCGCGAGCAGACGCTGCTCGAGCCGGTAGCTATCGATCTCGCCGGCGAGCGTGCGTTTGAATTCGCGGATGTTGTGGGCGAGATCCTCAGGGTGGGTGATGCTCGGAACCGACAGCTCGCGCAGCTCCGTCGGGCTGTAGCCGAGCAGCGTGCAAGCGCGTTGGTTCATGCGCAAAATCAAACCGTGAAGCGATGTGTGGATGATGCCGATGGGCGCTTGCTCGAAGGTGTCGCGGAACAGCTTCTCGCGCTCCATGGCGTACTGCAGGACGCCGTCGGATTTCGCTGCGAGCTCTTTTGCGGAGAGCAAATCCTCGGCAATCTTGGCGAACTCGCCGAGGACGACTTGCTCGACCTCCCCGAAGGGGCGCACCTGCGTGTCCATGGCGCAGAGCGTGCCCATCGGCTGCCGGTCGCGCGTGAACAGCGGTATCCCAAGATAGGAACGCACGTGCTGAGGGCCGCTCACCAGCAGGTCATTCGCGAAACGCGCATCGGCTTGCGCGTCGCGAACGATGAGCGCCTCGCGCGCCCAGACGACGTGGTCGCAGAGCGATCCCCGGCGTGGCGTCTCGCGCACGCTCAAGCCGATGCGCGACTTGAACCAGACGCGATTCTGATCGACCAGCGACACGCACAAGATCGGCACCTGCAGCGCCGCCTGGGCGAGGCGGGTCACGCCATCGAAGGCGGCCGAGGGGGGTGTATCGAGAAGGCCGAGCCGATGCAGGGCGACCAGGCGCTCCGTCTCGTCCACGGGCACACTCTCTTCTTGCAATGCAGCATCAGCCGTCGTCTCAAGCGCAGCTCTCATGCGGCGCAGGTTAAGGATCCGCCACCGTTAGGTTAAGTACGCTCATCACGGAATTGGAAACGCGACTGAAGGTCTTTGCGGAAAAATACGCTTACCCGGGGCTCCCTGAGGTCCGGAGCGGCTCGGATCGACGGAAACCGGCTTACGGCCCCTCGTTTGCGACCGCCAGCATGGCGTGCATCAGGACATTGGCTCCAGTCTCCAGATCGGCGGCCGAGGCACTCTCTGCCTCGTTGTGACTTAAGCCCCCCGCGCACGGCACGAAGATCATGGCGGTCGGGGCGACGCCCGCCACATTGACCGAATCGTGGCCGGCGCCGCTCACCATGTCGATCGCCTCGCATTCGAGGCTCGAGGCGGCATCGCGCACGGCGGCCACGCAGGTCGGATCGAAGGTGACGCCCTCGGCCTGCCACACGCAACGAATGTGACCGGGCAGGCCGTGGCGCTCGAGAGCCGTCTGCACCACGCCCTCGACCTCCTCACGCAACGAGCGGTAGTGAGCGGTCTCGGGGTGCCGCAGGTCCAGGAAAAAGCGCAAGTAACCGGGCACCGTGTTGGGCGAGCTCGGCCGCGTCTCGATCACGGCCACCGTCAAGCGTGCGTGCGGTTGACGTTTCGCGGCCGCGGCATAACAAGCCGGCAGCACGTCGGCCAGCACTCGCACCGGATCGCGCCGCAGGTCCATGGGCGTAGGCCCCGCATGCGCTTCCTGGCCGGTGACGATGACTTCGTGGCGGCTCATGTGCTGGACGCCGGTGACGACGCCGATGCGTTTCGCACGCTGCTCGAGCACCGGGC
This sequence comes from uncultured Gammaproteobacteria bacterium, assembly GCA_963766915.1. Lineage (GTDB taxonomy): Bacteria > Pseudomonadota > Gammaproteobacteria > Steroidobacterales > Steroidobacteraceae > Bog-1198. Next base: position 45,598 of record CAVYCL010000011.1, on the reverse strand, counting down.
CTTGTTCGATGTGGGCCTCGAACGCGGCCTTCACCGGGCGGCGCTCGATCGGGCTGGAAAGATCGACCCCCGCTCGCTCGAGCTCCTCGCGCACGCTCCGGCCCTCGCGATCCTTGAGCGCATAGGCATCGGCGAGTGGCATGCGCCCCGACCATACGGCCGAGCCCATCATCGAGGCCGGGAAGCGGCACCCTTCCTCGTTGCACCACACGGCGATCTCGAGAGGATGCAACGTCGTGACGGATAGATCGTTCAGCGACTCGATCACCTCGAGCCCGGCGAGCACGCCGTACACGCCGTCGAACTTGCCGCCCGTGGGCTGGGTATCGAGATGGCTGCCGGTCAACACAGGGGGCAGCGATTCATCGCGACCGGCGCGGCGCGCGAATAGGTTGCCGATGGCATCGACACGGATCGAGCAGCCGGCCGCGACGGCCCAGCGCGCGAACAGCTCGCGCCCCCGAAAGTCTTCCGGCGTCAGCGCCTGCCGATTGCAGCCGCCCTGCTCGGTCGCGCCGATTTCGGCCATGGCCATGAGACGCGACCAGAGCCGCTTGCCGCTGATGCGCGGCGTGTGCGTCGATATGTCCGGCATAGGAACTCCTCGGGGGCCTATTATGCGGGATCGACTCGCAAGGATGACTGGTTTTCGTGACAGGCAGCGTGGGTGCAGAACTTAAGAGCGGCGGAGAGGTCTGCGCGATCTTGGTCTCCTATCATCCGGATGCCGGACTGCCGCGGCGTGCGGCCCGCATCCTCGAGCAGGCGGCGGCCCTCGTGATCGTCGACAACGGCTCAGGCGAGGAAACGCGGCAGATGCTGCGCCATATCGCCGCCGACTCGCGCGTGTCGCTGGTGCTGAACCCCACCAACTTAGGCATCGCGAGCGCCCTCAACCAGGGCGTCGAGCGCGCCCACGCATTGGGGTTCGCCTGGGTGCTGCTGCTCGATCAAGATAGCGACCTGCACGAGGGCATGCTGACTTCGCTCCTCGAGGTGCGCGCGGCGTATCCGGAGCCTGCCCGAGTCGCCGTGATCGGCGCGGGATTCGGCGAGGAGACGCACACGGCGCCCCAGCGGGCGTGGGAGGAAGTTGAATCGGTGATCACGTCGGGCTCGTTGATCCCGCTCGCCGTACACGCGGCCATCGGTCCCTTCCGCGAGGAGTTCTTCATCGACTACGTCGATAGCGATTACTGCTTCCGGGCCCGGGCGCAAGGCTATCGGGTGATCCAAACGAGCCAGCCCCTCATGTCGCACACGATCGGCGCACCCACGCGACACGAGCTGCTCGGCAGGCCCAAGTGGACCACCAATCACTCGCCCGATCGGCGTTACTACATCGCGCGCAACGACACCGTGATGCTGCGCGAGTACGGCGGCTACCTGTTCGGCTCGTGGGCCTTGAAGAGTCTCGCCCGCCGCCTGCGGACCTGTAAACGGATCGTGCTCTATGAGCACGCCAAGGCCCGCAAAATCGCGGCGGTGCTCTCCGGCTGGTGGGACGGGGTGCGCGGACGCCTCGGGCCACGCGACATGGTCGGATGAGCGCGGTTACTTCCGCGCGAAGAAGCTCAATATCAAACCGAAGACGAGCATGGCGGCCAAGTTCAGGCTCAGCTGGGACGCGTCGAAGTGCGGCACATGCCGCACGGCCGATAGCGGCACGACGACATAGTTCATGATGAGGAAAATCACCACGCCGAAAAGGAGTCCGGTCACGATCCAACGACCTTGGAGGCCGCGCGGCAAGCGGCGTGAGGCGAAGAAGCAGCAAGCGGCGATCGCAACGGACATGATCCATTGCAGCACGAGGCCGAAGGCGGCCGATGCGAGTCCCTGGTCGAAGGAAGCCCTGCCGAGAATCCCGCGGGCAATGGCTTGGCAAACGATGACCGGCCCCACCTGGTTGATGAGGCAGGCGGCGCCAATGTCGAGAGTCCCCGCGAGGATCCCGGCGAGCACCATCCGCCGGTAGTACCCCTTCATGCACGGATTCCCCAGCAGAACGGATCGGCAGGGTCAAAATGCAGGGAGGCTTCGGCGGTCACGTGCGCACGGCCGCGAATGGTCGGAATGATTTCGCCCTTGGCTCGATCGCTCCAGCGATAGCGGCCTTCGAACGTGCTGCCGATGATGCTTTCCTGCACCCAGGGTTCGTTCTCCGCCAGGCTGCCATCGGCCGCAAGACAGGCGAGCTTGGCGCTAAGACCGGTGCCGCACGGCGAACGGTCGTACGCATTGCCCGGGCACAAGACGAAATTGCGGCTAGAGGCCGCGGACGCTCCGGCGGGACCGAACAGCTCCACGTGATCGACCTGACTGTAGCCGGCCGCGTTGACGGCGCCGCGCACCCGGCGCGTGAAATCGGTCAGGCTGTCGAGATGGTCGAGATGCAAGCGTTGGCCGTGGTTCGCCAGCAGATAAAACCAGTTTCCGCCCCAGGCGACATCGCCGGTGACCGGCTCGCCATTGGGGAGCTGCACGCGCACGCCGCGCGCGATGCGATGGCTCGGCACATTCTCGACGCTCACCTCGCCGTCCTCGTGCAGGCGGGCCTGCACCACCCCCACCGGCGTATCGATGCGCACGGAACCCGGAGCGAGCCGGCCGGCAAACTGAAGCGAGGCGACGAGTCCGATGGTGCCGTGGCCGCACATCCCGAGAAAGCCGACGTTGTTGAAGAAGATCACGCCGAGATCGCAGTCGGCGCGGTGCGGACTCACGAGCAGCGCTCCGACCAAGGGATCCGACCCGCGCGGCTCGTTCACGAGCGCCGAGCGATATGTGTCGAACTGCGCGCGGAAGCGCTCGCGCCGTTCGGCAAGCGGGCCTGTGCCGAGCGTCGGGGCCGCCCTCGAGCACAACCCGCGTGGGCTCGCCGCCGGTGTGCGAATCGATCACGCGGACGCGCGGGTTCATGGGCTCACGGGCTCGAGCGTCCGCGAGCAGGACGCGTATCGAGGGCGTGCTGCACCCGGCCGATCACCTCGGCGCGGCGTTCGCCCGCGAGCGGCAGTCTCGGCAGCCGCACGCGCTCGCTGCCACGGCCCATCAGCTCCTCCGCCAGCTTGATCGCCTGAACGAGGTCCGGGTCTGAGTCGAGGTGCAGGAGCGGCATGAACCAGCGATAGATCTCGCGCGCCCGCGCGAGATCTCCGGACATCACCGCTGAGAAGAGCTCGAGCGACTCGGCGGGAAAGGCATTCGAGAGTCCCGAGACCCAACCCCGAGCGCCGAGCGCGAGCGCCTCGAACACCACATCGTCGAGGCCTGCGAACAGGACGTAGCGCTCGCCGAAGGCATTGATGATGTCGGTGAAGCGGCGCGAATCCGGAGAGGATTCCTTGAGCGCGACGATGCTCGGGACGTCGGCGAGCCGCTCGAGCGTCTTCGATGTCGATGTTGACCCGGTACGAGGGTGGGTTGTTGTAGAGCATGATGGGGAGCGCCGAGGCGCCGGCGACGGCGCGGAAATGGTGCTCGAGCTCCGCTGTCGTCGGCACGTACACCATCGCCGGCAGCACCATGAGCCCGCTGGCGCCGATGCGCTCGGCGTCGCGCGCGAAGCTCGCCGCGGCCGCGGTGGTCAGCTCGCTGACGCCCGCAATGATCGGTACCTTGCCCTCGCTCGCCTCGACCGCGCCCTCGAGCACCCGGCGCTTCTCCGCGGCGCTCAAGGAATTACCCTCACCCACCGTGCCCATGAGCACCAGCCCCTGTACGCCATCGCGGATCAGCGCCGCCTGCACGCGCCGCGTGGCGGCGAGATCGACGTCGAGCGCTGCGTCGAACTGCGTCGTCGCCGCGGGAAATACACCCGACCAGTTGCATCCGTCTCATGCGCGACCTCCGGTTGCTTGCGCGATCGTCGATCGTATACTTTTGCGCACGTCGTTTCGACGCGCCCGACTCCTGGAAGAATCTGCATGCAGTGCATCGCATCGCCGGGCTTGGACCGCGGCTCACGCCCTTCTCGCTGTCGAGCCTCCTGCTCGGCGGCTGCACCCCCAAGACCCCAAGCGCCGACGCGCGGCTCAAGGCCATCTACACCGCCGAATGGAAGTGGCGCGAGGATCAATTCCCGGACGATGAAGACGCGCAGAAGCCCGATCCAGGATCACTTGCCGAAAGTCGATCCGGCCACCCAGGCGCATGCGGCTCGCGAAGTGGCAGGACACGCTCGCGCAAGCTCGACGCGATGCCGCGCGAGCGAGCTCTCGCCCGCAGAGCAACTCAACTACGCCGTCTATCGGCCGCAGATCGAAACCCTGATCGCCAACCAGCAGCTTTCGCGACTTCGAGATGCCCGCGAATTCCGACACCACGCTTCTGGACGGATCTCGGCTACACCGCGCGACGGCCGTTTCGAACCTACAAGATTACCGTAACTGGATATCGCAAATGCATGATATCCCTAGGTATTTCAATGAACAAATTGACGAGATGCGGCGCGGCCTCAAGCGCGGATTTACCCCGCCCCGGGTGACCATGGCGGGACGCGACGCCTCGCTCACGGCGGTCACCGACGCTCACTCCCGAGGCCAGTCTCTTCTATACGCCGTTCAAAGACATGCCGGGGGTATCCGATGCCGACAAGGCGGCTTTGCGCGCGCAGGCGATCACGGTCATTCGCGACACGGTGCAGCCGGCCTATCGCGATCTGCTGACCTTCATGCGCAACGAATACCTGCCCGGCACGCGCATCGAGCCTCGCCGCCTACGACCTGCCGGACGGCAAGCGCTACTACCGCGCCAAGATCCGCGAGTTCACCACGCTCGATGAGGACCCCGAGACCATCCATGCGCTCGGCGAATCCGAGGTTCGAGCGCCTGCACGCCGAGATGCTCGCGGTCATGAGCGAGACGGGATTCAAAGGCGACTTCCCCGCGTTCCTGGCCTTCCTGCGGTCCGATCCGCAATTTCAGGCCAAGACGCCGCGAGGAGCTGTTGATGCGCGCCGCCTGGATCGCCAAGCGCTTCGACGGCAAGGCGTCGCAGCTACTTCGGATTGCTGCCGCGGGCGCGCTTCAGCCATCGAGCCGGTGCCCGACGATCTGGCGCCCTTCTACACGGCGGGCCGCGGCGGCCCGGGCCTCTACCTGCTCAATACCTACGACCTGCCGAGCCGGCCGCTGTACAACCTGACCGCGCTCACCCTGCACGAGTCCGCACCGGGCCACGCCTTCCAGATACCGCTGGCGCTCGAGCACAAGGACCAGCCGGAGTTCCGCCAGCACACCTACCTCTCGGCCTACGGCGAAGGCTGGGCGCTTTATTGCGAGTGGCTGGGTCAGGAGATGGGCATGTACGAGACGCCGTACGACCGGTTCGGCATGCTCAACTATCAGATCTGGCGGGCGGCGCGGCTGGTCGTCGACACCGGCATTCATGCGCAAGGCTGGAGCCGCGAGCAGGCGCTCGATTATCTGCGGCAATACACGGCGCTGCCGGAGCATGAAATCGAGACCGAGGTCGACCGCTATATCGCCTGGCCGGCGCAGGCGCTCTCCTATTATCTGGGTGAGGACGCGATTCTGCAGGGGCCGCAGCAAGGCGGAACGAGCGCTCGGAGCGCGCTTCAATGTGCGTGCCTTCCACGACGCCGTGCTCGAGCTGGGCTCCGTGCCCATACCCGTGCTCAGCGCGCGGATCGATCGGTTCATTGCCGATGGCGGCCGCGGGCCTTATCCGGATCTCGAATAGGCGCGCTATTTCGACGGCGCGGTCGGCTTCGGCTGCTCGGGCGACGGTACGGCATCCAGCCACCCGCCCGGGGGCACCAGCATCGCGGACGGACCCCAGGTGCCGGGCGCGTAGGGATGCACGGGGATCGACGCCTTGAGCAGCGGATCGACGATGCGCCAGGCCTCCTCCACATAGTCTTCGCGGGCGAACAGCGAGCGCTCCCCGGCCATCGCGTCGGTCAGCACGCGCTCGTAAGCATCCTTCTCGTTCGCACCCGGATGGCGGCTGGCGAGGAGCTCGGTGGTCGTGCCCTTGCCCGATTCCTCCGGATCCATGATGTTCACGCCGATGGCAATCTCGTTGTCCGGACTGATCTGGAAACGATAGTAGTTCGACGCGGGCACGTTGTTGAAAATCGCCGGGGGACGCTTGAGCCGCGCCACCACCTCCGTGCGGGTCACGGGCAGCGACTTGCCGGCGCGGATGTAAAAGGGAACGCCCTGCCAGCGCCAGTTATCGATCGAGACGCGCACCGCCGCGAAGGTCTCGGTCTGTGAATCGGCGGCGACCCCGGGCTCTTTTCGATAGCCATCGAATTGGCCGCGCACCACATCCTCGATGCGGATCGGGGGTATCGACTTCAACACCTTGACCTTCTCGTCGCGCATCGACTCGCTGTCGGTGCGCGCCGGCGGCTCCATGGCGAGGTTCGACATCACTTGGAACAGGTGATTCTGGATGACGTCGCGCACCGTGCCGGTCTGGTCGTAGAAACCGCCCCGCCCTTCCACCCCGAAGGACTCCGCCATGGTGATCTGCACGCTGTCGATGTGCTCGCGGCTCCAGATCGATTCTTGCACGACGTTGGTGAAGCGAAAGAAGAGCATGTTGCGCACCGGTCCCTTGCCGAGATAGTGATCGATGCGGAAGATCCGGTCTTCATCGAAACTCGCGAGCAAGATCTTATTGAGAGCGCGAGCCGAAGCGAGATCGTGGCCAAACGGCTTCTCGACGATCACCCGTCCCTCGTGCGTCGAGCAATCGGCGCGGTCGAGCTGCTCGACGACCTTGCCGAACAGCGACGGCGGGATGGCCAGATAGTGCGCCGGACGCTGCGCCTTGCCGAGCGCGCGCTTCAGCGCCTGGAAGGTCGCCGGATCGCCATAGTCGCCGTCGACGTACCCGAGCAGGCTCTTCAGCTTGTCGAACGCGGCCGGATCGAGACCGCCGTGCTGCTCGAGGCTTGCCTGGGCTCTTGCGTGAAATTGCTCGAGGCCTCCGCCGCCCTTCGCCACGCCGATGACCGGCACGTTGAGCGTGCCGCGTTTGATCATCGCCTGCAGCGTCGGAAAGATCTTCTTGAAGGCGAGATCGCCGGTCGCGCCGAAAAAGACCAGTGCGTCGCTCTGCGCCTCGCCCACCGCTACTTCGCCTTCTCGAGGTGGCCGCCGAACTGAAAGCGCATCGCCGACAGGAGCTTGTTCTGGAAATCCGCGTTACCGCGCGAACTGAAGCGCGCATACAGCGCCGCGGTGAGCACCGGGATGGGCACGGCCTCGTCGATGCCCGCTTTGATGGTCCAACGGCCTTCGCCCGAATCGGAGACGCGGCCCTCGAATTTCGCGAGTTGCGGATCCGACGCAAGGCTCGCCGCGGTGAGATCGAGCAGCCAGGACGCAATCACGCTGCCGCGTCGCCAGACCTCGGCCACCTCGCCCAGATCGATGTCGAACTGATAGTTCTCCGGATCCCGCAACGGCGTCGTTTCCGCGTCGATTTCGTGCGTCTGCTTGCCCGCGTTGGCGGCCCGCAGCACATCGAGCCCTTCCGCGTAGGCCGCCATGAGGCCGTACTCGATGCCGTTGTGAACCATTTTCACGAAGTGACCCGCGCCGCTCTGTCCGCAGTGTAGATAGCCTTGCTCGGCGGTGCTTTTCTTCGCCTTGTCGCGCCCGGGCGTCCGGTCGATCGAGCCGATGCCGGGTGCCAGCGCCGAGAAGATCGGATCGAGCCGCGCCACCGTCTCGTCGCGCCCGCCGATCATCATGCAATAGCCGCGCTCGAGGCCCCAGACCCCGCCGCTCGTGCCCACGTCCACGTAGTGAATGCCGCGCGCCTCGAGCGCTTTGGCGCGGCGGATGTCGTCCACATAATAAGAGTTGCCGCCGTCGATCAGCGTGTCGCCTTTTTCGAGGTGCGGCTCGAGTCCCTTGATCGTATCGTCGACCGCGGCCGCGGGAACCATGAGCCAGATGGCGCGCGGCTTCGCGAGGCCGCGCACGAGGTCTGCCACCGAGCTCGTGCCGGTGGCTTTCTCTTTGGCGAGTGCCTGGACGGCCGCCGGCGTCTGGTCGAAAACCACGCAGTCATGCCCGGCGCGCAGCAGGCGGCGAACCATATTCGAACCCATTCTTCCCAGCCCAATCATTCCAAGCTGCATGTGGCGAACTCCGTGGTGTTTAGGGCGAAGATCAGCGCCGCGCCTTGAGGCTGGCGATGCGCTTCAAGAGCGTATTGGTCGAGCTGTCGTGCAGGTGCGGGCCGGCGGCATCGCCGCGCAGCTCCGGCACGATGCGCTTGGCGAGCACTTTGCCGAGTTCGACGCCCCATTGATCGAACGAATCGATATTCCAAATCGTGCCCTGGGTGAACACGCTGTGCTCGTACAGGGCAACCAGCTTGCCGAGCGCCGCAGGCGTCAGGCGCTCGAGCAGCAGCGTGTTCGACGGTCGATTACCCTCGAACGTCCGGTGCGGCACCAGCCAGTCGGGCGAGCCTTCTTTCTTGACCTCGTCCGCCGTCTTGCCGAAGGCGAGCGCCTCGCCCTGCGCGAGCACGTTCGCGAGCAAGAGGTCGTGGTGCTCGCCTAAGGGATTGAGCGACTGGGCGAAGCCGATGAAATCGCACGGAATGAGCCGCGTGCCCTGATGAATCAACTGATAGAAGGAATGCTGCCCGTTGGTGCCGGGCTCGCCCCAATAGATGGGGCCGGTGTCGTAAGGCACGCGCTGCCCCTCGAGCGTCACGTGCTTGCCGTTGCTCTCCATGGTGAGTTGCTGGAGGTAGGCGGGAAAGCGCTTCAGATATTGATCGTAGGGCAGCACGGCCACCGTCTGAGCGCCGAAGAAGTTCGTGTACCAGACGCCGAGGAGCCCCAGGATCACGGGCAGATTCTGGGCAAAGGGCGCGGTGCGGAAATGCTCGTCGATTTCGTGAAAGCCGGCGAGCATCTCGCGGAAGGCGGCCGGCCCGATCGCGATCATGGTCGAGAGCCCGATGGCGGAGTCCATCGAGTAGCGACCGCCCACCCAGTCCCAGAACCCGAACATGTTCTCGGTGTCGATTCCGAACTTCGACACGCCCTCCGCGTTGGTCGACACGGCCACGAAATGGCGCGCCACCGACTTCTCGTTGCCGCCGAAGCCCTTGACCAGCCAGTCACGGGCCGACTGCGCATTCGTCATCGTCTCCAAGGTGGTGAAGGTCTTCGATGAGATGACGAACAGGGTCTCCCCAGGGTCGAGATCGCGCACCGCCTCGGTGATGTCGGTACCGTCGACATTCGAGACAAAGCGGAACGTCATATTGCGGTCGCTATACGCCCGGAGCGCCTCGTAAGCCATCACCGGCCCGAGATCGGAGCCGCCGATGCCGACGTTGACCACGTTGCGGATGCGCTTTCCTGTATGGCCGGTCCAGGCGCCGCTCCGCAGCCGGTCAGCGAACGCACTCATTCTGTCGAGCACGGCCTGCACGTCGGGCACGACGTTCTTGCCGCCGACCTTGAGCGTGGCGCCGCGGGGCGCGCGCAGCGCCACGTGCATCACGGCCCGGTTCTCAGAGACATTGATCGGCTGCCCCGCGAACATGGCGTCGATATGCCCGCGCAGGTCCGACTCTTGGGCGAGCTGCAAGAGGAGTTTCAGCGTCTCGTCGGTGATGCGGTTCTTGGAGAAGTCGAGATAGATGCCCGCCGCTTCCAGACGCGAAGCGCTCCCCGCGTGCCGAGTCGGCGGCAAACAGCTCGCGTAAATGCGCGGAGGCGATGGTCGTATGGTGCGCCTCGAGGGCCGCCCACGCCGGGTGAAGCGCCGCATTGCCTGACGTCATCCTGCACCTCGTGTAGTCATCGCGTGGAACGACTCTATGTTACGGCAATCGCGCTGCCAAATTGAATCGCCTAGCCGGATTTTGAAAAAAATCCTAAAGGCGGGCGCTCGCCGTGCGATTGCCTGGCGCTAGCGCAGTGCTACCATATACGGCGCATTATTCATACACAACTCCAAGCGAGCGCACCCAAGCTCCATGCCGCAGACCGACACCAGCGAGACGGGAAAGATCCGCATCGAGATCGAGCCCGTGTGGCGCTTTCATCGCGACGAGCAGTCGATGCTCGTGATGCTCGACTTCCTGAACGAGATACGCGCCACCGGCAAGATCACGCGTGCGGCGCAGCGCGCCGGCATGTCGTACCGGCATTGCTGGAACTTGATCGAAAAATGGGCCGCGTTCTTCGGCGCTCCCTTGGTCGAGCGGGAACAGGGCCGGGGCACCCACCTCACCCCGCTCGGCGACAAACTCGTGTGGGCGGGGCAGCGATTGCGGGCGCGGCTGCGCCCGCAGCTGCAGAATCTCGCACAAGAGCTCGAGATCGAGATCAACGAGCTCTTGCCGCAGCAGACCAAAGGGGTTCGTTTCCACGCGAGCCACGGATTTGCAATCTCGAAACTGCGCGAGTTGCTCGACCGCGAACCGCGCCCGAATATCGACCTGCGCTACGTGAGCAACCAGAATTCCCTGGTCTCCCTCGCGCGCGGGGCGTGCGAGATCGCCGGCGTGCACCTCCCACAAGGTGAGCTGCGCAAGAAGGCGGCCGTCTCGATCAAGCAATGGCTGCCGCCCGCGGACCACCGGATCATCGGCTTCGTGACCCGCGAGATGGGGCTCATGGTGAGGCGGGGAAACCCCCTCGGCATCGATTCGCTCGAGCGCCTCCTCGACCCCGGGGTACGCTTCGTCAACCGCGACCCCGAATCGGGCACACGGAGCCTGTTCGATCGCCTGCTCGCTCTGCACGCGCTCGACGAGACGAAAATAGACGGCTTCGAGCGGATCGAGTTCACCCACGCCGCCGTGGCGGCGTATGTCGCGAGCGGCATGGCCGACGTGAGCTTCGGCGTCGAGGCCGCGGCGCGGCAGTTCGACCTCGACTTCGTTCGGCTGATCACCGAAGACTATGTATTGGTGTGCGGCAAGAACATCGTCGAGGAGCCCCCTGTGCTCAAGCTCCTGGAGATATTGCGCAGCGCCGAGTTCGGCGCGGCCATCGCGCAATTGCCGGGGTACGTCGCCAAGGACGCCGGAGTCGTGAAAGGCATGAACGAGGCTTTACGCTGAGCAGAACGGAATCGGACACGCTGTTGGCTCAGTCGGAGCGACGTGGCGGCCGCAAACTGAGCTTGGCGCTACGACCCCATCACGGTCAGCGTGAATTGCGCACTGGGTGTGGCGGCCGCGCCTGTCGCGGTGACGGTCACCGTGTAGGTCTGGCCGCCGCTCGGCGAGCCTTTGTCGCTGTCCGAGCCGCCGCATCCCACCAGTAGCGCCAAGGCGGTCAATGCCAGGGCGCCGACCACGCTCCTCGCCCGCCGGCGGCGGCGGAACTCGCGACGGTCCGAGCCGATGAGCAGCAACGGCAAGGACCACACGAGCACCCTCTGGGGGCCCGATCGCAGCGCCGATGCCGGAGTGGCCGACATCGCACCCACCGTCATCGTGGTGCTTTGCGGTGTGCTGCCCGAAAGGCTCGACGGCGCGAAGCTGCAGCTCCATCCGAGGGGGAGCCCCGAGCAGGCGAATGACCGGGCTGTCGCGACGCCGCTGGTCGGCGTCATGGTCAGCATCAGGGTACCCGGCTTCGCTTGGCTGGCACTCAAGGCACTCGCCGAAAGCGACAGCGTGTAATCCGCGGCGGCCGCCACCTGCACCACCGTGGCGCTCGAGGTCGAGGCGGCATCGGCCGTGTCACCGGCATAGGCGGCGGTCACCGAGTTCGCACCGCCGGCTAACTGCGAGGTCTCAAGCGTGGCGATTCCGTTACTGAGCGTAGCGGAGCCGAGCACCGCGGTGCCGTCCATGAAGGACACGGTGCCGGCCGGAGTTCCGCCGGATTGCGCACTCACTCGTGCAGTCAAGGTCACGGCCTGACCAAGCGTCGCCTGCGCGGCCGAAGCGGACAGCGTCGTCGTCGTCGCCGCGGCCGGGGCGGCGGTCGAGGCGATTACGAACATCACGGCCGAGTAGCCGGGGAAGCTGTAGCTCACGCTCGAGTTCGTGATGGGCGCGTTGGCCGCATGCACGATCGAGGTGAGATTGGCGGCCGAATACGTGTACACCTGCGCCGAGGGCGGCGCCGTCAGGTTTGCAAACGAGATCGCGCTCGCGATCGCCGCCGTGGTCTTGTTGATGACCAGCACCGTGACCGCATTGTCTCCCGAGCGTTGCGCGGCGTAGATCGAGAGCGAGCCCTGGTCCGAGCTCACCGCGCTCACCGACGTGTCGCCGAACTGACCGCCGTTGCCGTCGTAGTTCCTGAACATGCGAAAGGAATAGGCGATCGGGTCGGTCGGCGCCGGCGGACTCCACATGTCGGCGAAATCGAGCTGCTCGCGACCGAAGATGCCGAGCACATCCATCTCCGCGATGGCATCGACGATCGACTTCTGGCCGCTGTCGATGCTGTACTCGGAAATCGAGAGTTTGGTGCCCGGATAATAGGTGTTGATCCAGCCCTTGAATCGCGGAATCAGCTGCATCGGACCATCGAAATCGTATTGCTCGACCCAGGTACCGCCGTTGAAGGTCGGATCCCAGAGGGTACGGGTGGAGGCGAGCTGCGCGGCCGGTGAGGACACCGTGAAGTAGTAGTGCTCGTCAAAATAATCGAGAAGCCGCTGGCCATGCTGCTGCTGGTAGGCGGCCATCTGCTGCAAGTAGAACTGGCCTGCGTAGAGTCCGTTCTGCTGCGAGGGCGTCCCGATCCAGCCGCCCAGCGTGAAGTCCGAGGGTCCGAGAACCAGCGCGGACGGATCGGCCGTCTTCACGGCCGCCGCGTATTGCTGACCGTATTGCACGATCGTCGCGTACGGGGGCTCCGTGGGCATGACGTCGCGATGTGTGTTGCTCCAACCGCCGGGCTCGTTGTCGAGCTGATAGAACTTCACGCCGCCTTGAGCCGCGGTGCCGAAGGTACTCACCAAGTGCGCGACCCAATTCTTCTGCAGCGTCGTCGTGTTGCTGATGTGGTTCGCCAGGATGTTGCTGTCGACGAGCTGGACGGTCTGCGTCCCGCTCGTGGTGAGACTGTTGCCGCAATTACCGCCGTTCACCGTGAGGTAAGGATCGTAGGACTGCTGGTTGGGGTAGGTCGACTCGGGAAAACTGCAGCTGTAGGCCGAGGACTTGTTCACATAGGGAATGATGGGAATCGTGATCAACGCGTCGGCGGGAGCGTAGGTCTTGACCATGAGATCCGCCGAGGCGCCGGGCACGGCCGTCGTCTCGCCATTGCCGCCGATGAAATACCAGTCGAAACCGCTGTTGCTCGAGTCGACCATCCAGTTGTAGCGGGTCGTGCCATCGCCGCCCCAGCGGATGTTGCCCACGCTGATCTCTTTCGCGAAGGTGGCGTCGAGCCCGTAATTGGCGATGCCGTAGATGTCCGGGCTGATGGGATTGCGCGCCGCACCGACATCGACGGAGAGCGTCGGTACGTCCGATTGGGCGCAGAGTCGCGTCGCGACCGCGATGAGAACAAATACGGCAACCAGAGTCGCCGGGATACCACGGTAGAAGCGCATGACTGCCTCGATGAGACTCGAGATTGCAATCGAGGTTAGTTTGGATGTGCGCGAGCATCTAGCGTCGAGCGAGAAAACCGTGACGCAGTTGCCGCGATCGCAGAGCTAAGTCCGCCAGCGCGGGCCAAGTGTCGCCCGTTGCCGACGAGTTGCCTGTCAGCGCGCGTCGAGATCGGCGATGGGCGCCAGCGCATCTCCCGGTGCGAGCGGTCTCTCGACGGCGTCCTCGAGATCACCGAGCGATCGCTGCGCCTGCGCGAGCGCATCGAGGCGCGCGCGCGCCGCCACCGAGCGCTCGATCTCGGCATCGTCGAGATCGAGCCGGCCCTGCTCGCCCGCCTGCACGGCTTTGCGCGTCGCCTCATAGCGTTGAGTCTGCACAGTCGCAAAACGCTCCGCCTCCGCGAGTCCCTCGAGCGCGGCCGCGTACAGCGCGAGCGAGCGCGCACTTTTCGAGATCGCCTCGGTTTGTATCTGCACGAAGTCCGCCTGCGCCTGCCGGCGGCGCGCTTCGGCCTCGGCAATTGGTCCCTGGTTGCGGTCGATCAGCGGAATGGTCGCGGCGAAGCCGACCGTGAAGTAGCTGCGCTTCTCCTCGTAGGTGTAGCCCGGCCCGATGTCGATATCCGGGTATTGCTTGGCAATCTCGAGCTGCAGACTCGACTCCGCCGCCGCGTAGCGTGCGAGGGCCGCGCGCACATCGAGGCGGTTCAGCACGGCATCGCGCTCGATTTCCTCACGCGGCAAGGAGCTCGCACTCGGCGGGGACTGCCATTCTCGCCAAGCGAGGTGTACTTCCCGGAGCGCGGCGACGGGGATGCCGATCGCGGCCGCGAGCGCGGCGGCGGTTTCCAGGGACTGCGCCTTCGCCTCGGCCAAGGCGGTGTGCGCTCGCGAGAGCTCGACCTCCGCCGTTGAGACCTCCTGCCGCGAGATCTCGCCGGCCGAAGCCATCGCCTCGAGCACCCGCACCTGCTCGGCGCGCCCGTCGGCCTCGGCCCGGAAATACTCGAGGCTTCGGGACGCCACCCACTCGTTGACCAATGCGGCTCGCACGGAACTGCGCACCGTCCAGGCGGCCTCCGCGAGATCCAGCCGCGCCGCCAGATCCATGCTTCGAGCGGCCTGCAGTCGATAGCCGCGCTTGCCCGCCGTCTCGATCGGGAACGAGAGGTCGAGCGTCAGCAAATAAGGGCTCGGAACTCCCGGCGTCAGAGCGAGGCTCGGATTCGGGCGCGCCCCGGCGGTCAGGATCTTCGCCTGCGACTCGGCGATGCGCGCTCGCGCGGCATCGATGCTTGGGTTGTAATAGAGCGCAGCGAGAGACAGCGCCCGATAATCCCAGTCCGAAGGCGGCCACGCGTCCGGGGCATAGAGCGGCTCGGCGAAGGCGCGCAGCCCCGGATCGTCGAGGGTACGCGCGGCGAAGGTGGCCGCCGTTTGCTCGGCCGCGATGGGTGCGGACTGATAGCGCTGGGCGGCGCATCCCGCCGCGAGCATCGAGCCGAGCAGTACCGCCCAAGCCGCGCCGCGCCGCGCAATCGTCTGCCTCACCCTGCGGCTCCCCTGGTCCATAAATCGGCGCCAGTATAGGTCATTGGGGATAAGATCCGGCCATGAGACTACTGCGCTATGGCCCTCGCGGGTCCGAGAGACCGGGATTGCTGCACACGGATGGTTCGATTCGAGATTTGTCCGGCTCTATCGATGACATCACGGCGCAGACCGTCGTGCCCGCGAGTCTGGCCAAGCTGGCGTCACTCGACCCAACGACTTTACCGGTGGTGCCGGGATCGCCGCGACTCGGCAGCCCGGTCAAGGGCATTGGAAAATACATCGCCATCGGTCTTAACTACGCCGACCATGCCCAAGAGGCCGGCCTGCCGGTGCCGAAGGAGCCGCCGATGTTCACCAAGGCGATCAGCTGCCTGAGCGGCCCGGACGACGACGTCATGCTTCCCCGCGATGCCCGCAAAGGCGATTGGGAAGTGGAGCTTGGAGTCATCATCGGCCGCACCACCCGCTACGTGCGCGAGGACGACGCGCTCGCCTCGGTCGCAGGCTACGTGCTCTTGAACGACGTCTCGGAGCGCGCATTTCAGATGGAGCGAGGCACGCAGTGGGACAAAGGCAAGGGATGCGACACGTTCGGCCCCGTGGGGCCGTGGTTGGTGACCCCCGAGGAAGTCGGTGACCCCCAGCGCCTCGGCATGTTCTTGAACGTCAACGGCCGTCGCATGCAAACCGGCAATACCTCGAACATGATCTTCACGGTGAAGCAGTTGCTCGCCTACGTGAGCGAGTTCATCACGCTCTATCCGGGCGACTTGCTGGCGACCGGAACGCCCGCGGGGGTGGGACTTGGCCAGAAGCCGAATCCCATCTTCTTAAAGGAAGGCGATGTGATGCACCTGGGAGTCGAGAAGCTCGGCGAGCAGCGGCAGCGGGTCGTCGGCTGGCGTCACTTGGGCGATGCGGTTCTGGCGTAGCCACCTCAGGCGCCGCTGTCTGCGCTGACCGCCACGAAGACGCAGCAACCGACCCGCTCGGCCAACGAAGCGCGCTGCCGCTTGGTCGACCACCAGTAGCCGCCGGCGGGCTGGGGATAGTGCCCGAGTACGATGAGATCGATCGCCAGCCGCTTGGCGTACGCCGCGATTTGATCGAGCGTGTCACCGCTCGCCAAATACCCCTCGCATGTCACCCCGCGTGCTTTCAGCCACGTGAGCGACTCGTCCAGGAGCTTCCGATACTCGCCGGTATCCTCCACCAGGCAGGCATAGCCGACCGCGCCGGCGTCGACCGCCGCGTTCGCGATGTCCCGCGGAATGATGGAGAGCACATGCACCTGAGCGCCGAGCAGCACCGCGAGCTCCGCCCCCCGCTTGAGCGCCCGGCGACCCGCCTGTGACCCGTCGTAGCAAAGTAGAACACGCTTGAACATATTATTTATCGCCGGCTCGTGTCGCCGCCGGCCCCTCCCCGCTCGATTGTAGCGCCTTCCCGCCCGCAGCTCGCCACAGCCGCAAGGATGGGCCGTCAGCGGTGTCCTACGAGGCGAAGCGGCGCATACCGATAAATCGACCTTCCGCGCTGCTGCAACGTGCTTTGCACGAGTCACAACCAAAAAATCGCTGAGAGGCGTGTATGAACAGTGGAGCCGGCCCCTCAGCTCATCACGGCGGGAGATATGGGAACCACCAACGCGCCCAGACCGGAGTCTCGGGGCTGGATGAGGTGCTGTGTGGCGGACTGATCCCGCAACGCCTCTATCTCATTGACGGCAATCCGGGCGCGGGCAAGACCACGCTGGCACTGCAGTTCTTGCTCGAGGGCGTACGCGCCGGCGAGAAGTGTCTGTATGTCACGCTCTCCGAGACCAAGGAAGAATTGGAGGCCGGCGCCAAGTCCCACGGCTGGTCGCTCGACGGCATCGAGATCATCGAATTGATCGCCGACGAGAAGGAACTCGAAAGCGACCAGCAGCTCACGATGCTGCCGCCCTCGGAAGTCGAGCTCAACGAGACGACGCGTGGGATCATCGAGGCCGTCAAGCGCGGCGAGCCCCGGCGGATGGTGCTCGATTCGCTGTCGGAGCTGCGCCTCCTCGCGCAAAGCTCGCTCCGTTACCGCCGCCAGATTCTCGCGCTCAAGCAGTTTTTCGTGGGACGGCGTTGCACCGTCGTCATGCTCGACGATAGAACCGCGGAAGGGCCGGACCTGCAGCTGCATAGCATCGCGCACGGCGTCATCGCGCTCGACTCCGAATTCGCCGGCTTATGGACAAGCGCGGCGCGAAGTCCAGATCATAAAATTTCGCGGCAGCGACTTCGTCAGCGGCTATCACGACTTCGCCATCCGGGAAGGCGGGTTGGTCGTGTTCCCGCGGCTCGTGTCCGCACAGCACAGCGCCACGTTCAAGGCGCAGTCCATTGTGAGCGGCGTGGATCGGCTGGACGCCCTGCTGGGCGGCGGGGTCGCGCGCGGCAGCAGCACGCTCCTCATAGGGCCGCCCGGATCCGGCAAATCGACCATCGCCGTTCAATATGCCGCGGCCGCCGCGCGGCGCGGCGATCATGCCGCCGCTTTTCTGCTCGATGAAACCAAGGCCGCGCTGCTCGCGCGATCCGCGGGCATCGGCATGGCATTCAAAGAGGGAATGGGCCCGGGCGAGATCATGCTGCAGCAGATCGACCCCGCCGCCATTTCCCCAGGGGAGTTCGCCCACCGCGTGCGCGAGTCCGTGGAGCGCGGGGCTCGCGTCGTGATCATCGACAGCCTCAACGGCTATTTGAACACCATGCCGCAGAACAATTTTCTAACGGCCCAGTTGCATGAGCTGCTGACCTACTTGAACAGCCAGGGTGTGGCCACGTTCCTCGTGGTTGCACAGAGCGGCATGATGGGCGCCGCCATGACCTCCCCCGTGGATGCCAGCTATCTGGCCGATTCAGTCGTGATGCTGCGCTACTACGAGCATGCGGGAGAAGTGAAGAAGGCCATCTCCGTCGTGAAGAAGCGCGCCGGCGCGCACGAACGGGCCATTCGCGGTCTCGAGTTCGACGCGCGCGGCATTCATCTAAGCGATCCCCTGATGACCCTGCGGGGCGTATTGACCGGTGTGCCGGTCGAGATTTCGGCGCCCGAGAAGCGGGACGTCAGTTAGTAAGTCGCGCATGACCACCGAGGTCGAACATCCCGAGGAGTATCGGGTGCTCCTCCTTCCCGCGACGAAGCGAGACGCCGAGGTCACCTCGGCATTGCTGAAGCGCGAGGAGATTCCCTTCGCCAGCTGCCAGAACGCCTCCTCGTTGGCGCGCGAGCTCGAGGGCGGCGTCGGCGCCATTCTCATGACCGACGACGCCTTGGCGGACCCCGCCATCGAGCAAGTACTCGAGGCGCTCGGCCGCCAGCCCCCGTGGTCCGACGTGCCCGCAATCGTCCTGTGCGGGCACGATCAGCTGCCGAGACTGGCCGCCGTCGCCATGCGGGCCTTGCGCAACGTGACCGTGCTCGAGCGTCCCACGACCTCGCGCACCTTGATCAGCGCGGTAAAGGCGGCGGTACGCGCCCGCGCGCGTCAGTACCAAATGCGGGAGCAGTTCAGGACGCTGCAGGAGTCGGAGGCTGCCGTGCGGCTGCGCGAGCGGCAATTGCACACGCTCGCCGAAAATACGCCCGACATTTTGTCCCGTTTCGATCGGCAACTGCGCCACGTTTACGTCAATCAAGCCGCCACCGAGGCCACGGGCTTGACCCTCGAGCAGTTCCTCGGCCGAACTCATCGGGAAATCGGCATGCCGCCCGCGCTCTGCGATCGATGGGAGGCGGCCTTGCGCGAAACATTCGCGGACGGTCAGCGTCGCCGGCTGGCCTTCAGCTACCCGAGCCAGGCCGGGGCGCGTCATTATGACTCGCTGCTCATTCCCGAGATCGGCGACAGCGGAGCGATCGAGACCGTGTTGAGCGTCGCGCACGACTCGACCGAAACCGAGCGCAGCGCCCAAGTATTGGAGGAGGCCAACCGGCGCAAGGACGAGTTCCTCGCGATGCTCGCGCACGAGCTTCGAAACCCGCTGGCGCCGATCCGCAATGCGAGCGAGATCCTGGCGAGGAAGCTGGCCGATGACCCGCAGATGAAAAAGACGGTCAATCTCGTCAAGCGCCAGGTCACCCATCTCGCGCGGCTCGTGGACGACTTGCTCGATGTCTCGAGGATCACGCAGGGACGCATCGAGCTGCGGCGGGCGCCGCAAGAGCTCGCTCCGATCCTCGCGCAAGCCCGGGAAACCGTGGAACCTCTGCTGCGCGATAAACAGCATGTTTTACTGGTCAGCACCAGCTTCGAGCCGCTGTACGTTCACGGCGACCACGCGCGGCTGGTACAGAGCGTGGCCAATGTGCTCACCAACGCGGCCAAGTATACGGATCCGGGCGGGGAGATTCGTCTCGAGCTGCGCCGGCAAAGGGATTACGCCGTCATCGCGATATCCGACTCAGGCGTTGGCATCGCGCCCGAGTTGCTGCCCCGGGTGTTCGATCTGTTCGTGCAGGGCGATCGGTCCCTCGACAGGTCGCAGGGCGGCCTCGGGATCGGGCTCTCGGTGGTGAAGCGACTGGTCGAGATGCATCAGGGACGGGTCATCGCATTCAGCGACGGGCCCGCGCTCGGGTCGATATTCGAGATTCATCTGCCGCTCATCGAGGCGCCTGTGAGCTCGCTCACCCGCCCGTCCGCTCGTACCGTCCATCCCAAGCGGATCCTGATCGTCGACGACAACGTCGATGCCGCCAACTCGCTCGCCGAGATCCTGCAAATCGACGGGCATATCACCGACGTCGTCTACACCGGCAAGGATGCGCTGTCCCATGCCGTTGCGCGTCCGGCCGATGTCATCTTGCTCGATATCGGTTTGCCGGACATGAACGGCTATGAGGTGGCGGCGCGCATCCGCCCGAAGATCGGGCCGGTGCAACTCATCGCGCTCACAGGATACGGACAGACCGAGGACGTGCGACGGGCGACCGAAGCCGGTTTCGACGCTCATCTCATCAAGCCCGTCGACTTCGATGCGCTGGCGCGCATCCTCGCGGAGTTTGGGGACGCGAAGCCTGCGGAAACGACCGCCGTCTAGATTTCTTGCCGGCGTCAATCTCGCCACCTACCCAATGGGGAGTGTGAACGTGAATCTCGCGCCACCGCCCGGGCGGCGCGCGGCCTCGATGCGGCCGCCATGCAACTTGATGATGGTCCGGCAAATCGCGAGTCCAAGTCCGGCCCCGCCGATACTCGCTTCGTCGCGGCCGCGCTGAAACTTCTCGAAGAGGCGCTCCGGATCCCCAGGCAGGCCCGGCCCGGTGTCATCGACGACGACGCGCACCGATGCCGGCGCGACGCTCGCCCCGATGATGATGCGCGTCTCTCGCGGCGTGTGTTTCGCGGCGTTGTCGAGCAGGTTGGTGAACACCTGCAGCATCAGCGCCCCATCCACGTACACGGGAGGCAACTCGGGCGGCAGGTCCACTTGCACGGGATGCCCTGCGAGCTGAAGCTTCAACCGATCCAACGCCGATCCGACGAGATCATCGACGGTTTGCCAGTCTCGATGCAGCACGACGTTGCCGGCTTCGAGGCGCATCAAGTCGAGCACGTTCGCGATGATCTGCGTCATCTCGTTGGCTTTGCTCTCGATCGATGCGGCAAGCAAGCGGCGCGCCTGCTCGTCGAAAGCCGTGGACGGGTCATTGAGCGCGCTGCTGGCACCGGCGATGACGGCGAGCGGCGTGCGCAAATCATGCGAGATCGAGGCCAACAAGGTGTTGCGCAAGCTTTCGGTTTCGGCGGCCACGCGCGCCCTCTCAGCCTCTTCGGCGAGCACCGCGCGCTCGAGTGCGAGCGCGATTTGGCCCGCAAACGTTTCGAGAAGATGGCGTTGCTCGGGCAGCAGCAGCCGGCGCGGGTGCGACGGCTCGACGACGAGCACCCCGAGCACCTTGCCGCTGCCTCGGAGCGGCAGGTACTGCGCCGGCGCGCCGGGCAGCGCATCGGTGCCGAGACCCGCCGGCGTATCCTGATCGAAGACCCACTGGGCGATCGATAGGTCGGCACTGTGCAACGATCCGGGGGCCGGCGAGGCGCGGGGGTGAGCCAGCCGCCCCCGCATGTCGGGCAACAGGACGACGGCGCGGCCCGCAAATGTCTCGGCGACGTGCTTGACGGCGACGCGCGTAAGCGGGTCGAAGCCGCGGGTCGCCACCAGCTCACGGCTCATGCCGTAGAGCAAGGACGTGCGGCGTTCGCGGGCGCCGGCCACGCGAGTCTGCGCACGTACGCTCGCCACCAGACTCGCGATGATCAAAGCGACCGCGAGCATCACGCCGAAGGTCACCACATACTTGAAATTGGTGACCGCCAAGCTGTAAAGAGGCGGCACAAACAGGAAGTCGAAGGCAAGCGTATTGATGACGGCGACCATCGCGGCCGGGCCACGGCCCAAGCGCAAGGCGGCGATCGTGGCGCCGAGCAGATACACCATGACGAGATCGGTCAAGGAGAAATAGGGAAACATGACTGCGGCGAGCAGCGTGCATGCGATCGAGATCGGCAAGCCCGCCGCGTAACGGGACCACGCGATCCCTCGCTGATCGGCTCCGCGCTCGCGGCTCGCCGGACCGGCAGCCGGGCTCTCCCGGGCGGCGATCGAGGATACATCGAAGCCGCGGTGTGCCTTGATCAATTGGATTGCCGTCGACTGCCGGAACAAACGCCGCCAGCCGGCGCGCTTCGGCTCGCCGACCACGATGCGGGTGACGTTCCGCAATCTGGCATATTCGCTCAAGGCGGCTGCCGCGGACGGACCGTCCAGCGTGACGGTCTCGGCACCCAGCGACTCCGCCAGTCGCAGCACGTCGACGCGGCGGTTGCGTGCCTTCTCTCCGAGCTTGAGCATGGCCGGCGTCTCCACCGAGACCACCAGCCATTCGGCATCCATGGCATCGGCGAAACGCTTGCCGATCCGCACCAGTTGTTCGGCCTGCTCGTCCGGAACGACCGCGACCAGGAACCGATCGCGGGCCAGCCACGGCTTCGATGTCCGCTCGGTGCCGTCGTAGGCGCGAGCGGCCGCGTCCACGCGATCGGCAGTACGCCGCAACGCGAGCTCGCGCAACGCCACGAGGTTCGGCTCGCGGAAGTATTGCTCGATGCCGCCGGCGGACTGACCGGACGGATAGATCTTTCCCGCCCGCAACCGCTCGAGCAACTCGGTGGGCGGCAGATCGATCAGTTCGACCTCGTCGGCCTCGTCGAAAATGCGATCCGGAATGGTCTCCAGGTGCCGCACTGTCGTGATGCCGGCAACGACGTCGTTCAAGCTCTCCAAGTGCTGGACGTTGAGCGTGGTCCAGATGTCGATTCCTGCCGCGAGCAACTCTTCTATGTCTTGCCACCGCTTGGCGTGTCGCGGCGGCCGGTTCCCTTCAAGTCCGTTGGAATGCGCAAGTTCGTCGACCAGCAGCAGCGCGGGATTGCGTGCGCGTGCCGCGTCGAGGTCCAAGTCGCCTGCCACGATCGCGCCGTCCGCAGTCCCGCGCAACGGCAGCCGCTCGAGCCCCCGCAACAGGCCCTCGATATCCGCCCTGCCATGCGACTCGACGTCACCGATCACGACATCGAGGCCCGCATCCCGGGCATGCCGCGCCGCCTCGAGCATCGTGTAGGTCTTGCCGACACCGGGCGCGGCGCCAAAGAATATTTTCAGACGACCGCGGCGAGGCCGTGCGTCGGTCATGAGCGAGTCATCTTTCCGGCTCGACCACGAGGCGATAGCCGATGTTCGGCTCGGTGACAATGTATTTGGGCCGACCCGGCTCGGACTCGAGTTTTCGCCGCAAGGTGCCGATGTACACCCGCAACGCGCGCGAGTCATCTCGGCCGGGTCCCCACACTTCTTTGAGCAAAACCGAATGCGTAACGATGCCGCCGCCATGCCGGGCGAGCGTTTCGAGAATGCGGTGCTCGAGCGGCGTCAGCCGCACCTCGCCGCCATCGGATCTGCTCACGACGCGCCGGCCGAGATCGACCGTCACGTCGCCCAATCGCAACACCGCCATGGGAAGATCGCCTCGCACATGGCGGCGCAACAGCGCGCGCACGCGAGCCAAGAGCTCCGGCGCGCTGAACGGTTTGACGACGTAGTCGTCCGCCCCCTTGTCGAACGCCAACACGCGCTGCGCCTCCTCCACGCGTGCCGACAGCACGATGATGGGCACGGGGGACCAGGCTCGCACGGCCGTGATGACGTTGATGCCGTCGCGGTCCGGCAACCCGAGGTCGACGATGATGACATCCGGTCGATGCAAGCGAGCATCGTGCGCGCCCTGCGCAGCCGTTCCCGCAGCGACGACCCGAAAGCCGTTGGCCTCAAATAACACCCGGAGAACGTTCCGAAGAGCCTCATCGTCCTCCACCAGGAGAACGACATGCATCGCATCGGTCATGTCGACATCCTAATCGATCACGGCGAGATCCGCCGTGAAGATGCAAAAAAGGCAGTCGCCTGCAATACGGGGGATCTTAGAGGCCTGTACACCGCAGCCAATGGTGCGGGGTGAATTTTTAACACCTTTCGGTATTCGTCCCGCGTGTCGTTAGGCGTACGCTGCGTGTTGCTGTCATCGGCGGTAAGCGGTCGCTATTACGATTGGTTGAATGCAAGATGAGTATACGACTTCGCACGATATCGGCGATTGCGCTGACCCTGGTTTGCTTCACGGTACTTCCGGCGCTCGCCGACGATGTGAGCACGGCGACCCCCTCCGCGTACTCCAGTGGCCCCGTGGATGGGTGCGCCAAAGGATCGGATAGCGCGGGCTTCTGGAAGCGTCTGAGCCAAAGCTACGAGAAGCATTTGTTCCCGGGAGACGCGCCGGCGGCGCCCGCCGTCGACCCGAATGCGCCTTTCGATGAGCAAGCGGCCGGTTATCGGAAGGACTTGCCGCCGCCACCGGTGTCGAGTCCTCCTTGGCCCTATTCCACTTGGAATCAAGGCGGGACCGAGGCGATCGGCTATGAAAACATGTACTACAGCGCCCTCATGGATTCGATTTATTGCGGACCCCATGGCAAGGCCTGGAAAGACAGCCGCTTTGTCATCTACGGCTGGATCGAACCGGGCGGCAATGTCAGCACATCGAACCTCGGTTTCAATAAGCTGACCGGAACCGGGGGCAACTTTCCGGCTGCTTACTCCTATCAACCGGATACCGTGCAACTCGATCAAGCGGCGCTCTACTTCGAGCGCACCGCGAACGAGATTCAGCGCGATCACTTCGACTGGGGATTTCGTGTCGCGCTTCTCTACGGGACCGACTACAAGTACACCTTCTCCAACGGCATCCTGAGCTATCAATACACCGAGGAGGAGCGGCTCTACGGCTTCGACCCCGTGATGTATTACCTGGATTTCTATTTCCCCCATTTCTTCGAAGGAGAGAACATCCGCGTCGGGCGCTATATCTCGATACCCGACATCGAGGCGCAGCTTGCGCCCAACAACATCACGTACAGCCACTCGCTGCTCTACACCTACGATCCGTATACGCAGAACGGCATCGTCTCGACTACGATGCTCAGCAAGAATTGGAAGATACAGCTGGAGTTGTCGGGCGGCCAGGACATCTCACCCACCGACAAACACTTCAGGCAAGCCGACGCCCGCGGCCTGCATCACCTACACGACCGATTCGGGCAATGATGCCTTCTACCCTTGCATGAACGGGCTGAACGACGGCAAGTTCGGCTGGAACAACGTTCAGCATGCGGTCGCCACCTGGTACCACAAATTCAACTCGCAATGGCACATGGATACCGAGGCTTGGTATATGTGGGAAACCCACACACCGAATGTATCCAACCCCCAAGGGGCGGCGCTACTTGCCTCGATGTTCCCCCCGCCTGAATACAACATCGGCGCGCCGGCCGGCGCACAATGCAATAACAAGGCTCTCGTGTATTGCACCTCGCATGAAGTGGCGCTCGTCAATTACGTGAACTACACGCACGACCCGCACAACATCTGGACGTGGCGAACTGACTATCTGAACGATCTAACCGGTCAACGGACGGGATTCAAGGGCTCTTACGCCGAGTTCGATTTGGGCTACACGCATTGGATCGGCGATGTCATCGAGCTGCGCCCGGAAGCGCGGTACGAACGTCAATTGACCGCGCCGAACGCTCAGGCCACCGGCTATGCCTATGACAATCCTTGCTATGCGCCGGCGGTGACGGATGTGTCGACGTGCACCTACAGTAGTGGCGGCCGCACATACACTTTCGATCAAAACGGCGGAAAGCGCTCGCAGGCCATGATTGCCATGGACGCGATTTTCCACTTCTAAAATCACTCGAGTCGAAAACACGAGATGCCTCTGCTCCAGCCAACGCCGGCGGCACGGCGGCCTACGCGTGCCTCGTTCGGGCTTCTCGGCGAAGAACTTTCTTAACAGCAACTTTACGGCCCGGCGGCTCATCATTCGTTCAAGGGGTGGCATGCGAATGAATTGGAGAGCACAGAATGCGCCCCTCGTGGAACTGTTGGATCGCCGGCGCCGCCATCGGCGGGCTTCTCGGACCCTTCATCGTTCTCCAGGCGAATGCCGAGTCCGCCGACCTGCCGGAGAACGCAGCCGCGCCGTTGGATGAGATCGTAGTGACCGCCTCCAAGCGGGTATCGACGGTGCAGGACACGCCGATCAGCATCTCTGTGACCACCGGCGATGATTTGCTGGCGCGTGGCGTCGCCTCCTTGGCTTCTCTGGCCCAGGGCACGCCCGGCGTTTCGCTGAAGAGCGAAGGGCCGAGTCAGACCGAGATCGAAATGCGCGGAATGACCTCGAGCGGCGGCAACTCCGCGACGGTCGGCTTGTATCTCGATGACATTCCCCTGACGGGCCCCGCCAGCGCACAGAACGGTCACGTGGTCATCGATCCCGATCTGTATGACCTCAATCGCATCGAGATTCTGCGCGGACCTCAAGGCACGCTATTCGGATCGGGATCGATGGGGGGCACGGTAAGACTCATTACCAACCAGCCAAATCTGACGCAGTTTCAATCGACCGCACAGAGCGTCTTGTCCGGAACCGACGGCGGCGGGTTCAACCACAAGGACAACTTGATGGTTAACCTTCCTCTCATAAACGACACCCTGGCAATTCGGGTGGTGGGAACAGAGGATTACACGAGCGGTTGGATCGACCGGATCGTCGCCGATCCATTCCCCTTGGTGGGCGGCGACCCGGTAGGCACCGTGCGCGGGAATGTCGAGGACGCCCCCATCAAGACGCAATATCCTGGCTCGAATGCCTACCAAACCTACGCCGCACGCGTGACTCTGCTTTGGAAGCCCATGGACAATCTTTCGGTCACGCCCTCCTTCTTTCACACGAGCAGCACTCAAAATGGCATCAGCGCGTATGACAGCGATCCCGGCACTCTGGCGCACTATCAGCCGTTCGACATCGCCGAACCACTGACCGATTCGCTGACGGCGTATAGCCTGAATGTGAATTTTAGTTTCCCGGCGTTCGACCTGACATCGAGCACCGCTCGATGGACCCGAGACTCGACTCAGGTGGAGGAGGCGAGCGAAGCCTTCAACAATCCGCTGGAAGCCATTGCCTACAACTATAACTACGGTCTTCCGAACCCGGGATATTACGGGTCTGCCGGTACCGGCCCGGAGCACGGCATTGAGGACGACCCCTCCCATCAGTTAAGCGAGGAGCTGCGGTTGGTCTCGACCGGGCACGGCAGAGCGAGCTGGGTTGGCGGGCTTTATTACAGCGATTTCTACTCGTTATGGGGCTTCAACGGCACGACGCCCAACTACTCCGCGTACATGGACTTAGGCACGCTCGCGCCGGCAACCACGCCCCACTGGTTCGATGCCTACTCGCCGACCACCCTCAAGCAATTTGCCGCCTTTGGCGACGCCACCTATGCCCTGACCGATGAGCTCAAGGTCGATGTCGGCGCCCGTGTGAATCATTACGACTACCATTTCTCGTCCTGCCTCAGCGGCTGGGGCTCGGCCAACGGAGCCGCCACGCCCTCCTGTTCCGGCGCCATCGCGCTGTCCTCGACCAACTTCAACCCAAAATTCAATCTGTCCTACGCGTTCAGCCCGGACCTGATGGCCTATGCCACGATCGCGAGCGGCTTTCGTCCCGGGGGCGGCAATGCCGCTTACCCGACCACGGGCGCTGCCTGGGGAGCGGCTTTCCAACAACAGAACTATACGACCGGCAAATGGCCCGCGACTTACGAGCCGGACCGCGTGTTGAGCTACGAACTCGGCGAGAAGTCGAGAATGCTCAATGAGCGCCTGACCGTGAATGCGAGCATCTACTATGAGGACTGGCGGCACGTCCAGCTCGAGGCATATCCCAACGACTGGGCGCTGAACATCAACGGCAACTATGTCTCGATCTACGGAGCCGACATCGACGTGCTCGCCGATCTGGGAGCGGGATTCTCGTTCGAAGTCGCGGCTGGCTACCTGAACGAATGGTTGAACGGCGGCCCGCACTGGGTCATTACCCCGGTCCACAAGATGCCGGACGTCGCGCCGGAGAGCGGGACCGTCGCTCTCAACTATTTCGCGCCGCTCGGAAACTCCTATGCTTTCACGGCCCGGCTGGAGGGTTCGTACACCGGTCCACGGTATTCGATCTTTTTCTCGAACCCTTATGAGTTCACCGGCACGTACAGGCAAATGCCCGGCTACGGCCTGATGAATGTCCGGACGGGACTCAAGTTCCACGATACCTGGAGCGCGACCTTGTTCGTCAACAACGTCACCAACAAGCACGCGCAGCTGGAAAGCATGTTTACGGAAAATGAGCCCCAGCCCGACTTTACCCGCATCATAACCAACCAGCCTCTGACGGGAGGTCTCGACCTGACCTACCGTTTCTAAAGCGGCTGGGGCGCCTGCATGAGTCCGAGTGCTCGAACCAGCGGTTTCATGGTCAACCCTTGCACCAGCAGCGTCAGGAGCACGACACCGTAGGTCGTGTGCAAGATCAACTCGCGATGCACGAAGGAGCGCGGTAGCGCGAGTGCCAGGACCATGGAGAGGCCGCCACGGAGACCACCCCACGTCAAGAGCGTGGCCCAGGAGATTGGAAAGCCGCGGTTTCCGGTCGCACGCATGAGGCCGTATTTCAAGTACACGATCGCGGCGCGCGAGACATTGATCGCCACCCAGCCGAGCAGAATCTCCGGCAGATAGTGGACCAGATTTGATAGATGAATCTCGGTACCGATCAGCAAGAAGATGAAACTATTCAGCAGAAACGCCGTGTAGGTCCAAAATGAGTCGACCGCGGTTCGCGTCGATGCGCTCATCCATCGAGCTCCCCAGGTGCCGGTGACGAGCCCCGCCATGACGCACGCAATGACACCCGAGGCCCCCATCAACTCCGCCACGATGAAGGCGCCATAGGCACTCAGCAGCGTGACCGTGAGCTCGATCATCGTGTCGTCGATCGCCCGCGTGATCACGCCCGCCCCCACACCGATGACGGTACCGACGAGGGCGGCAAGTCCGGTGATGCGCAAGAACTCCCAAGTTACGTGTATCCAGCTGGTATCGCTGCCGGCGGCAAAACCCACGACCAGGCTGAAAGCCACCACTGCCGTGCCATCGTTGAACAGCGACTCCCCTTCGACCAGCACACAAAGCTTGTTATCCACGCCCAACGAGCGAAACAGCGACAGGACGCTGATGGGATCGGTGGCGGAGATGAGCGCCCCGAACGCGAGCGCCTCATCGAACGTCACGGACCCCTGCCGCAGCCCATTGACTCCGAGCCACAGCAGCAATGCCGTGAATAAGGTAGAGACCACGAGGCCGGGGACTGCCAGCATGAGAATCGCATATCGCGCCTGCCAGAACTCTGCAAAGTCGAGTTTGAACGCGCCCTCGAACAGCAGTCCCGGCAGCACGACGAGAAACAACAAGTCCTTCGTCAGCTGCGGTCCGGAGAAGGAGGTGATGTTGCCAAGCGCGAGTCCCGCGATGATCAACAAGATGGCGTACGGCATTCGCACGCGAGCCGCAAGCGTCGCAACCGCCGCCGCAATGGCCAGAAGAACCAATAGGCTGATTTCGAGATGGACCAACGCGCGGCTCCCGTTTCGGAGAATGACCCCCGCAGTGGATTAAAACACGCCGGAGTTGCGCGCGATCACCGGGTCCGCGATTTTCAGCGATTGTCAGACGTAGCGCGGTATCGGTCCCCACTGCGGCGTCACATTCTTTCCCAGGTCGAGGAACACTTCGTCCACATAGCACCAGCCCCAGCCCTCAGGCGGGTCATAGCCCTCGATGATCGGGTGGTGCGTGGCATGGAAATGCTTGGTGGCATGCTTGTTCGGCGAATCATCGCAGCATCCGACGTGTCCGCAGGTGCGGCAGATGCGCAAATGCACCCACGGGCTGCCGATTTTCAGGCACTCCTCACAACCGCGCGCGCTCGGGTGCACCTTCTTGATGGTGTCGAGATGAGAACATTTGCCGGCCACTTGTCTCTCCTCATCGGACGGTACGCGTAAAGCCACATTCTACGTCGTGACGGACCATTTTTCCGCATTTGCCGTGTCTGGTAGACTTAGCTAACAGACCGCTCAGCAGATGGCACCCGGGGAGCCCGCGATGCAAGATCTTGAGGCCGCCAATTTCTTCACCGACGAGTCGCTCATCAACGATTCTCTCCCGTATCTGCGGGCGCTGCGTGCCAGGTGCCCCGTGCTGCGCGAGCCGAACTACGGCACCGTCATGATAACGGGTTACGAGGAGGCTCTCGAGCTCTACAAACAGGGCGATAACTTTTCGTCATGCCTCGCGGTGACCGGTCCGATTCCCGGGTTGCCCTTCAAGCCGGCGGGAGACGATGTCAGCGAGCAGATCGAACAGCACCGCTCCGAGGTCCCTTGGGCCACCCATTTCATCACCTTCGATGGACCCGAGCACGCGGCTCACCGAGGCCTGCTCACGCGCTTGCTGACGTTCGAGCGCCTGAGAAAAAATGCCGAGTACGTGGAAAAGCTGGCGGACAAATTGATCGACCGGTTCATCGATCGCGGCAAGTGCGAGCTCGTGTCCGAGTATTCCCAGCCGCTCGCCACCCTGGTCATTGCGGACTTGCTGGGTGTGCCGGAAGAAGATCGCAACGAGCTCGTGGAAGTGATCGGACCGCCGCCGGGCATGGTCGGCAAGCCCGAACACAAGAGCGCGCCGGACCCCTTGGAGTATCTCGACAGGCGCTTCACCGCCTATCTCGCAGAGCGCCGCAACAAGCCCGGCGATGACATGATGTCCGAACTCGCCAATTCGCGGTTTCGCGACGGATCGGCGCCTGATCTCGCGGCACTCGTTCGCATCGCTACATTTCTGTTCGTCGCGGGCCAGGACACGTCCGCGAAGCTGATTGCCTCTGCGTTCAAGATCTTAGGCGAATGTCCCCACCTGCAGCAGCGTCTGCGCGCCGAGCGCCAGCGCATTCCGGATTTTATCGAAGAGACGCTCCGTATCGAGAGTCCCTCGAAGGTCGGTTTTCGAGTCGCCCGGCGTACGACCTCGATCGGGGCGGTCGAGGTTCCGGCGGGCGCCCTCGCGATGGTGGCGCTCGGCGCGGCAAATCGCGACCCCCGCTTCTTCGAGCAGCCCGACGAATTCAACTTCGACCGCGCGCACCTGCGCGATCATCTGGCGTTCGGACGCGGTGCGCATGCCTGCCCCGGTGCGCAACTGGCGCGCTTGGAAGCGCGCGTCACGCTCGAGCGGTTCCTCGAGCGCATGACGCAGATCGGAATCTCCGAAGCCGAGCACGGACCGGCGAACGCTCGCCGCTACAACAAGGTTCCGACGTACCTCTTGAACGGCGTGACGGCGCTACACCTCGAATTCGAGCCTAGCCGGCGTAGCGAGGCTCGGGTAGTCCCCGCGCCCCAAGCCCTTCGATGACATATAGATCGCCGGCGCCCTCTTCCGGAGCTTCCTTGAAGAACACCGGATCAATGGTGGTGACGAACAGCCGATCCAGCGCATCTCCGCCGAACATGACGCTGGCGGAGAGCTTCACCGGCATCTCGATGACACGCTCGATGCCGCCGTCCGGGCGAAAGGCCGCCACCTTGCCGCCCCGGTAGATGGCCATCCAGACCAACCCGTCGCCGTCGACGGTAGACCCGTCCGGCATCCCGCCGAGCGGGCGCGTATCGGCGAAGAGCCTGCGATTCGAGAGCGCACCGGTCTCGTTGTCGTAGTCGTAGGCATAGCAAGCGTAGTGGGCGCTGTCGGAGAAATAGAAAGTCCGGCCATCGGGTGAGAAACACGGCCCATTCGAGAACGAGATATTGCTTTCCAGCCGTACGACTTCCTGATTCGCGCCCAAGCTGAATACGCCGCCGATGGGTTGCGGATTCACAAGATCGGTGCAGCAGGAGCCCACGACAAAACGCCCGCGCCGGTCCACCTTGCCGTCGTTGAATACCGCCTGCGAAGGCTGGTGGGCGCTCGTGATGCGCGTCACCGAACCCGTGTCGAAATCGAGCGTGCAGATCGAATCGCCCATGGCGAGCACCGCCCCGCCCGCCTCCCGCAGCGCCATGGCCCCTACTCCGGACGGAGTGTCCCAACTGCGCGTCAATCCATCGCGGGGGGTGTAACGATGGACGCGTCGCTGGCCGATATCCAGAAAATAGAGCGAGCGTGTTGCGGCATCCCAAACCGGCCCCTCGCCGAGCAAGCAACGCGCGGTGTCGACGCGGCTGATTTTCACTGCTTCATCCGTGCTGCCATGGCCGTCAAGGCGTCCCGCCGGGGCATCGACAACAGCCCATCGAAAGTCGCCTTGTAGTGTTCGCTCGCGATCAGCACCGGGCCGCTTTTAAGATTGTCCAACGCCAGCCTGGCAACGGCGTCGGGCGACATGACGTGCGGCAGCGTCGCGGGATCGATGCCGTGGCGGCCAAGCGCTTCGGTGTCGGTCGCACCCGGACAAATCGTGAGGACATCGATGCCATCCGGCGTGAGCTCGCCCCAGAGAGCCTCTCCCAAGCTCTTCACGAACGCCTTGCTGGCCGAATAGGCTGCGGAATAAGGGCAGCCGATCAGCGCCTCCACGGAGCTCGTCAGAACGATGCCACCCTTGGCGCGAGCGCGAAGACGCGGAATGAAGCGATGCGTCAACTGCATCGGCGCATGGCAATTCACCATCAACATCTGCGCCATTGCTCGAGGATCGTTGACGCTGTGGTCGCCCTTGAGCCCGAAGCCGGCATTGCTGATCAAGAGTCCGATATCGAGCGGCGCCGTGGCCTCTGCGATTTGCTCTGCCGCATTCGGTTCGGCAAGGTCGACCGCGCAGACTTTCACCGCCACGCCCTGCGTTGCTTGTAAGTGGCTGGCGAGAGATTCCAGGCGCGGCGCACGGCGGGCGACCAACACCAGATCCATGCCGAGCTCTGCGAGCTGTTCGGCGAAGGATTGGCCGATTCCCGACGAAGCGCCGGTGATGAGCGCGACGGGTCCGTATCGGTTGACGAAGTCAGTGCTCATGCTCGATCTGAACCTCCCGGACGGAAAAGTGATTCTGAGTCGGCCGCCTCGATCTCGGCCAACAACCGACGCGC
This sequence comes from uncultured Gammaproteobacteria bacterium, assembly GCA_963766915.1. Classification (GTDB taxonomy): domain Bacteria; phylum Pseudomonadota; class Gammaproteobacteria; order Steroidobacterales; family Steroidobacteraceae; genus Bog-1198. The sequence goes on along the minus strand of CAVYCL010000011.1, from coordinate 12,846 downwards.
CGCCTCCACGCAGCGCCGCAATCGGATCTCGGGTCCAATGCCCGCCTCGGCCTGCGAGCTCAATGGCACCTCGAGGCTGACGGTGAGTCCGCGCGGCAACACCTCAAGATAATCTCGCAGCGGCATGTCACCCTCGCCTGGCACCATTCGCTCGAGCGTCGCCTCCTTCAAATAGTTGGGCTCGCGCGGCATCCGCGGCGCGTCGCAGAGTTGGACATAGCCGATCAGTTCGGGATCGATCGCGGCCACGTCGGCGGCGGTTGCGCCCGAGCGACCGAGATGCATGGTATCGAGGAGCAGACCGAAGTCCCGCCGGCCCACGTGACGAACAGCCGCGATCGCTGCGTCGAGACTATTGATGATGAGCGCGGGACACAACTCGATCGTCGCTCGCATGCCGCGCTCGGCAACCATCTCGGCGAACGAGGCGAGCTGATCGAGGCTGCGCCCCAAGTCGGGATCCATGCTCACCGTATTGAGCCGCTCCGCGCCGAGCTCGCGCATGATATCCATGTCGCCAGCCGCGGCACGGATGTCGCTATCGGGCCGGATGATGCAGCCTTCGCCGAGCGAGATCGCGACGCCACGATCGCGCATCACCGCCGTGAGCTCCCGCCGCAGGCGCACATCGTCGCGCAGCGAGAACGCCGGATACCCGTGCGGGTTGTAACCCAGGCCGATCAAGCCGGTCGATATGCAGCTGCAGCCGAGATCAGCGGCGAGGTTGACGAAATCGACCGGCGGGAGCCCGAAGACGCTCAGTTGCTCGATACCGAGCCGGGCTGTGCGTGGACCACTCATCGCATCACATCCGGCGTGGATCGATGACGCTGCGAATCGGTGCAAGCGGACCCGACATGCGAGCGAGCGCGTCGGCCACGGCTCCGAGGCCGATGCGCTCGCTCAGCCACGGCCGTATATCGATCTTGCCGTCGGCGATGGAGCGCAGGGCAAGATCCATGTCTTGCTGCTCCTCGCCGGCGGCGAAGTGCACGGTGAGCCGCTTGTTCTGCGCGGCGAACACGTAGAACTGATCGGCTTCCATGCAATAACCGCCCATCACGATCCGGGCCTCGAAGGCGACGGCTGCAATGATCTGCTGCAACAGCCCCGGCAGGCCAACACACTCGTAGACCAGATTGGCGCGACGATTGCCGAGATCGGGAATGGGATCATAGGGAGACAACTCACGCGGATCGACGGCGATGTGCGCGCCCATGCCGATCGCAGCGGCGCGGCGCGCAGCATGGAAATCGGCGGCGATGATCGGCCCGATGCCCATGAGCTTCAGGCCCGCAATGACACCGAGACCGATGGCACCGCAGCCGATCACCAGTGCGGTATCGTCCTGGGTGGGGCGACCTCGGCGCGCGTGCTCGAGACCCACGGCGAGCGGCTCGGTCATCGCCGCCATGTCATCTGCGAGGCCCGCCGGGATTTCCATCAAGGCATTCTCGTCGAGCAGCATGAGCTCTCCCCAGCCGCCCGGGCATTCGTGGCTGAAGCCGATGACGGAATGTCCGCCGGCTTGGCGCATCACCGGCACCGAAGTGACCCTGCGCCCGGTTTTGACGGTGCGCTGACTGCCGGGACCGTAGTCGATGACCTCGCCGACGTACTCGTGCCCGGGAACGAATGCACGCTCGAAGTCGAGCCGCGCGTAAGGGCCGCCGTGTCGGCGGGAGAGCTCGATGACATTCCTTCCGGAATGAAGGAAATGCTGCTCCGAGGCGCACATGCCGCAACTATGAGTGCGCACCAGCGCCTGCCCTTGGCCCGGGACCGGATCGGGCATGTCGCCGACCATCACTTGGCCGTTTTGAATGTAGGCCGCCTTCACGAATTGCCCTCGAGGACGCCGTACGACGGATCGGAGCGGTCTCTGCGGCCGACGTCATGCTGATGCAGGGGCGTCACCTCTCGGATCTCATCAAAATCCCGAATGACCAGGCGGTGATCGAGTCCCCAACGCCCGTCGCGGCGCGACCAGCGATCCATGTAGCGTGCCCAGATCGTCATTTGAATCAATTGATCGTTGCGATGTGCGCGAAGCGAGGCGGTCACATAGGCCTCGCTGCCGGCACGATCGCCATCGATATCGATGAGGATGTTCGACACCTGATGTGAATGATGCAGCACGCGCCGATGCTGCGCGCAGATGTGATCGATCGCTCCGCGGCCATCGCCTTGGTAGACGTCAGCGCCATAATCGGCCGTCGCATCGTCGTGCCAGATCGAGTGGCCGAGCGGAATATCGAGACGGTCCACGGAGCGGCAATAGCGATAGATGAGATCCGTTATCGCCTGCCGGTCGGCCAGCGCATGGAGTCTCGATTCATCGGTCACGCGGCCTCCCCGATTGTCGCACCTACCGTCTCGCGGCGCGGACAGGTTCGGCGACAAGCCGATGTGATGTTAGCGCGCCAAGGACGGTCGCGACTACACGGCCGAACGAGGGCCACCTATCAGTCGGTGATAAGGGGACTCCGTGCAGCCGGAGTCCCCGCTCAAAGCACCCTCTAAACGCTGAAGTCAGCCAGCAGCTAATTGTTGGCGGTCGTGGGATCGATGATCTGCGGAATCTCGGTGACCTTGGCGACGGGGATGCCGCTCAGTTCCGCGTGTCTATGGATTGAGGCCTCGCTATCGGCAAGATAGATGCAGAAGGTCTTGTCGCCCGCCACGTAGCTGTGCTGCCATTGGATGCTCGCGCTGCCGATCTTGTGCAATGCCTGATTGGAGGTACGTGCCGCACCACAAAGCTCCACGACAGACATGCCGCCGATGCCGGGAATATCGCGCTCGATCATGAATCGCTTCAATTGGACCATTTTTTTCTCTCCTTATAGATGAGTTCATCCGCGGACCCAAAGTACTGCCCGGCCACCAGGGCGACAAGCTAAAGATTCTTGACGCTAGTAAAGGCTATCTTTAGTATCGCTACGCGTGGTCGCTCCCACCCACTTGAAGTCACTGCAAGCCCTGGACATGGCGATTCGCCGGGGCTCGTTGAAGGCCGCGGCCCAGGCGCTTGCCATCACTCCTGCGGCCGTCGGCCAACGCATCAAGGCGCTGGAGGACTACCTCGGAGTTGAACTGCTGGTACGAAGCCGCTCCGGCCTACAGCCTCCGCCGGAGTTCCAGAGCGCGTTGTCTTATCTCGCCACGGCGTTTCGCGCTCTCGAGTCGGCGGTCGAACAATTCGACCTGCAGCGCGGTCATGAAATTCAGATTGCCGCGGTGCCGGACCTGGCCGATATGTGGCTGGCGCCGCGCCTGGCCACCTTTAGACGGCACAACCCGCATGTCCGTTTTTGTATCAACGGCGAGGGCGATGCGCCATTGCGCCTCGGTCCGGCGGACTGCGAGATCACCTTTGGGCCCTGGCAAGAGGAGGAGCGCACGGATCTGTTGTTCCGCGACTATCTATTACCGCTCAGCTCGCCGGCCACGAAGCGTCGCATCGGCAAGCTCAAGGTGCGCACTCGGTTGGAGGGCTATCCGCTGTTGCATGTGGACTTCTATCGAAACGATCCCAAGGCGCTGACCTGGCCGGACTGGATTGCCGCGCAGCGGCTCAAGCGCACCGCTCCCGAACGCGGCATCCGCTTCCAGCGAATCGTCCGCGCCATCGATGCCGTATTGGCTGATGCCGGCCTCACCATATGCGGTTTGGCGCTACTTCGGCAGCAGCTCGCAGACGGTTCGTTGACCTTTCCATTTGCGGTCGGTACGGGCAAATGGACTTCGCATGGCTTTCAGGCGCGATTCCGCGCCGACGCCCTGGCACGGCCGCAGGTGCGCCGCTTTCGACAATGGCTGGTGGAGGAGTCGCGCGGGTCCGCGGCTTGGTTGACGGAGCAAGTTCGCGCTTTGGGATAACTGCGACCCTTAACTATCGGAGCGCGTATCCCAACGCCCTCGCCGCATGCTTCAAGGGATCGAGCATCGCATCGTCAGCGAGCGAGCGATGAAATTCCGGATGCGTGGGAAACAATGCCCCGCCGTCGAGTGCTCGCTCATTGAGCGCGAAGGCCGGTGCGCCGCCGTGCATCGAGGCCGCATACAGAATTCCTTGCGCGCTCGGGAACGCTTGATACAGATCCCGCGCCCAGCCGCGCGCCCGCGCGCGGCTCCCTGAATGAATCGCCATCGAGGCTCCCATGCGGGTGGCAAAATCGCCGGTGAGATCGAGCACCTCGAGCCCCCGCAACGTTTTGAATACCACCAGCCACGGCGCTTGAAAGGCCCGATCGATTCGACGGGTGTCCTGAAACACTTCCGCCAGGCAGGTCTTTGCATCGGCCGCAGCGTAGTAGATACCTCGCTGTTGTCGATACGGCGCTCCTTGCGCGTTCGGCACGTGATGGTCCCATCGCGAATTCAGCGGCCCCGTGTAACGAAACGCATTCCACGGTATCGCGTGGCGACTGCGGGTGAAATACACGCGCGCGAGCGTCGTGCCGGCAGGCACTCGACGGACGGCAGGCGCAATCCCGGCGAGTGCCGCCGCACCGGGAGAATTCGGAAACTTGGCCAAACCGGCGGTGGGCGACTTACTCGAACCCGCGAGCGAGCGCCACCACCGCCTCCACCGGTTTGCCGCGGAGCAGCCAGTCGCGAGGACTCACGTTCGCCTCGCCCACTTCGAGATCGGGGTTCGGCGCCAAGAACCACTGCGCCACATCGAGCGGATTCAGTCCGGCCGGTAGCACCGTGATCACTTCACGCAATCCCGGCAACACCTGGCGGCGCTCGAACTGAAATCGCGGCAAGCGCCGCTCCCCGTCATAGTCCACCCCAAAGAGCGTTCCTTCGCGCAACCGCTGACGAACGCGGCTCACATCGACTTTCAAATGCTTCGCCGCTTCGCTGGTGGTGTAGCTCGTTTCGAGGAGCGCCATGTAGTCGGCGACCGATTGCGCGAGCGGATCGCCGCCCGGCGGGTCGCCGCCCGGAAGTCGCCCGCCCTGGGCCTCCGGTCCCGCCGCAAAGGCAGTGGTCGTCAACCCCACCGATTCCAAGGCCGCAACCTCTCCGGCCGACAAGGCCGCCGCCCCCAACGCACCCGCCTGCTCCAGGAGCGGCTCGTTCTGCAACAGCCGACGACGCGCCTCCACGTACAGGGCCGCCGGAACGTCGGACGCCCGGGGTTGCTCTTCGATCTTTCTCGCGTGCTTCATGCTTATTCCCGTTTTCTCTCGTCGAGAATATACGTGAGTCTACGCCAATTTTATGAGTTCTGCCGCGCCCCTCGTTTTCCTAGTAACTTATTGATATAAATAACATTTTTATCGATATCCAGAAGGCAGAACGCGGGCTTGACGGCGGCTTCAGAACGACTCACGCACCCTCCGCTCGCTTTAGTCCCAGAGCGGTCATTGCTTAGCTCTGCCCACGAAAGGCCGGTGACTCAAGCGTTTTCCTGTGAAATCCAATGCACGAGACGCTGCAGCGGAAACATTGCATCGTGCGGCGATCCGCCGACGTGCTTCGACGCCGACCCCAGCCGAACGACACGTTGGGCGCCGGCGTTGGCGAGCCGGTCGCGCAACTTCTCTTTGGTGGCCTCCGGATAGACGCCGATCGTCTGCGTGGCGACATTCACATGGCGGATCGCCTCCTCGAGCGACTTCACGTGCACGACATTGGCGGTTTTCCCCGAAGGATGAAATCCCACCGGCTCATCGGTCAGAATGACCAAGCCGCGTCCGTCGAACCGGCCAAAGACCTTGGCCCCATCGTCCATCATCTGCAGCATCTCCACCTCCTCGCGCAGCTCCGCGGGCGGCAGCAGGGCAACGGCAGAAGCCAGGGGCCGGTCGACGCCCAGCCGTTCTTGAAGCTTCGCGCAGAATTTCTCGATCCCGCCTCGCTCGCCTTCGACGAACAGAAAGCGGCTCGCGAGGCAGGCCTCCTGGTTGAAGGTGGTCACGTCCTCCGCGGCGGCTTCGGCAACCTGCGCGATCGCCTCGTCCGACCGGAATGCCTCCGGCCCGATCATGGAAATCGAGGTCTTCGGATCGAACGACACGAGCTGCAAGCCGGGGCTTAAATACCGGATCACGTTGTCGATCGCCGACCCGCCGCCCCAGGCAACGATGCGGCTGAAATACTGCGGCCGATAGATCGTGCGCTCGATGCGCTCGTCGCCGCCGCGCCAGTAGACCGCCGACATTGATTTCACGACCGGATGCTCCGGATCGATGTCCGCCATGGTCCGCAGCACCGCCACGCAGGAGAACGGGTCGCTCGAGGGCATTTTGAAGACATTGATCGCCTTCAGCATCGCGCCCTGCGCGATCGATGACACACAGCCCGCGGGCGAGTTGCCGGCAAGCATGTGGATGATGCGCGGCGGAAAGGCGCGGATCGCCCCGCTCTGACCCTGCGCATCGGTGCGCTCGACCCATTCGTCGAAGTAGCGCAGGTCGTGAAAGTTGGCATTCAGGCTCGCCATCAGCACATCGCGAGTCAAGAAATGCCGCGCACGCCGGAACAGGTTCTCGATGATCCGCCGCGGCAGCGGGTTGGTGGCTGCGACGAATTCGAGCGATTCCTGAAGATAGGGATTGTGGTCGGGATCGAGCCGCGCGCCTACTTCGACGAGGAAATCGACGATCTGCGACAGCTTCATGTCATAGAGCGGCGGCATTTCCGAGCGCGGCGTGATGAGCGCGTCCAGATCGATCGTCGGCGTCGTGAAGTCGATGCCGAGATCGCGCGAGGTATGGCGTACGGCATCGCCTTGCACCAGCTTGCCGCGAACGATGTGATTGACTCGGATCGTCTGCGGTTTCGCCTCGCGGCCGATCGCCTTCTCGTCGATGACGCTCATGACAACCCCCTCACATAGGCATCCACGGTACCCGCGCAGCCGATTTTGTCGTCGCCCTCGAGATCGGCATAGCGAACGATATTGTCACGAACGGACGGGCTCTTGGCGCCGCACGCGCACGGATCGAAGTCGAGTGAGATCTTGTCGCCGGTGATGACACCGTTCCAACGTCCGTCGAGCGCCAAGTCGAAGAAGGCGGCGCGACCCTCGATTTCGCCCTCGGTGTGCGGCAGCAGCGCATCGCCCTCTTTGTCCAATATGAAGGGGACCATCCACGGCGGCACGTGATAGCGGCCGCCTTTCTGGCAGCGGGGCATGCCGGAATTGAGCTCCTGCATGCTGTAGTTCTGAAAATTCCGGTTGGGCGGAATGTTGAAGGTTTCATGGACAAACTGCTGGTAATCGGGCGGCAGCAGCGCCCGCTTGAGGCCGCCGCCCACATAAATGCAGTTGTCCGGATGGAAATCCTTGGCGCTGTAGCCTCTCTCGCGGACGAGCTTCGCCACCTGATAAAGAGCGTTCCACAATCCCGAGACATAGAGTTTGTCGCCGCGGGCCGCAATGAGCGCCTCCGCGGCGATGAGCATTGCCTCGTCCAGCGCCTGTTGCCGTGCTTTCGAGGTCGCCTCGAAATCGGCGATGTCTCCAGGCCGGGCGGTGCCGTCGGCGATCGCCTTGCGCAGCACCACCATCTTGGTGAGCTGCCCCACGGTGATGGGCGGCACCGGCAGCCGGAAACGCTCGAACCGGGGATCGCCGAACGCTCCCGCCTGTGCCTCGGCGATGTTGGTGTTCTTCGGCACGTGCGCAATCGGCGCGACACCGAACATGCGGCGATCCCGAGCGGGCGGAACACCCGACCCCCAGGAGAAGACACCGACCGTATCCAGGCGCGACCACGCCATGTCGGCATTGGAGGCGATGAGCATGGCCGACTTGCCGGTGGTGCCGCTCGAGCAGGAGATGTAATGCTCTTTCGCCTCGAGCCGACTGATCCATTGATCGATGTCCTCGATGTCGGAGGTCTCGATCGCGGTAATCGGATGGGAGGAAACGGTGCCGAGCCATTTGCCCAAACGATCCCATTTCTTTTCGGTCAGGCAGCTTTCGGGGTAGCTCTTGTAAGCCGTGTGCGGAAAGAGCAGCGGCACCATCTCCTCTCGCGAGCGAATTTCGGTGACGCCCGCTTCCTTGGCGCGATGACCGAGCAGCCGGATGCGATCCTTGCGCTCTTGGAAGCGCTCGTTCATCGCCTCGATCTGCGCGTGACGAAGCTCCGCGTAGGGAATCGCGAAGCGCTGCGGCGAATCGACCAGGCTCGTGAGACGTTCGACGGCCACTCCCATAGATCGCTCCTTTCCGCGGGTTCGGATTGTCGCGTCGCCCGGCGTAGCCGGCGGCGCTTAATAGCACCTCGTAGGTTTCATTATTGCGCAATCAAGCCGGATATGCAAATCGGCGCAGGACTTGCGCAATTTTCAGACAATTGCACGGGATGCTCGCCGCGCCGAGCGGAGCGCTCTTATAGCCGAAGAAAGAAAGTGCTCCTACAACGCTCGGGCCTAAAGCGAAACCCAAGCAAGAGGTCCCGGCGGCCGCGCAGCCAGTGAGCTACTCAAGCGAATAGCTAATTTTCGCGACGCTCTGGAGACGCGCGAGAATCGGGCGGGCGCTCCCCGCGCTCAGGCGACCGCTTCGACGCCTGCGACCGATGTCCGGTGCATGGTGCGCCCGGAGTCCGCCGCGTAGGGAATGACCCGGTGCAGAGCACCGCAATTATCCCAAACGACGAGATCGCCTTCCTGCCAGTAGTGGCGGTAGGTGAAGGCCGGCTGCGCCGTCCACTCGAGGAGACGTGCCAGCAGCGCTTTGCCGTCGGCACGCGGCAGGTTGACCACGTAGTCGGCGGTGTAGCCGATGATCATGGACTTGCGGCCGGACTTGCGCTTCCAGACGAGAGGATGCTCGTGCCGGAGCTCGCGGCGATAGGGATCGAGCGACTCGGGCGTCGCCACCTCGCGCACGGCCGCCGTCACGCTGTGCAGCACGCGAAGCCCTTCGAGCTCCGCTTTGTCCTCGTCCGGCAGCGCCTGATAGGCGGCGTAGGTGCTGGCAAACTCCGTCTGCCCACCCTTCGGTGCGACCTTGCGGGCGCTCAACACGCTGGCCTTCGGCGGCGGCATGTCCACGGTGATTCCGTCCATGTGCCAGAAATAAGTCCCGAGGACGTACTCGGGCTCGTTGTTGATCTTCGGATCGAGCGTGATGGTGTAGACGTCCTTGGCCGCCTTGTCGCCGCCGGGTACGCGGTTGGTGAAATTCACGCGCGCGCCGAGCTTGTCCGTGAAAGCGAGCTGCTCTTTGTCGCTCAAGTTGATGCGGGGAAAGACCAGCACCTGACGCTCGTCCAGCAATTCCAGGCAGCGCTCCGCAACGTCATCGTCGAGAAGTGCCGAGCGCTCGAAGCGAACGATGCTGCCGATGGCAGGCTTGATGTTCTCTACTTGTACTTTCATGACATCGATCTCCTGTGACCCCGTCCTAGCATCCAGCCCATTCCAATATATACCGCTCAGGCAGCGGGTCGCTGTTCGTCCATCGAGCGCTCGACCGCGGCTTGGCTCGCGGCAGCTTTTGCCGCGACATAACCCCAGACGAACGAGGGGCCGACGCTCGACCCGGCACCTGGATAACTGGTTCCCATCACCGAGGCGGTGGAAACGCCGGTGGCGTACAAGCCGTGGATGACCGAGCCGTCCTCGCGCAGCACGCGGGCCTGCTCGTCGGTGACCACGCCGCCGTACGTACCCACATCGCCGGGCAGCACCGGGACGGCATAAAACGGGGGCTCCGTGATGGAGCCGAGCGTTTCCGAAGGCTTGTGCAGATGATCGCCGAGCCAGCGGTCATAAGCGCGCTCGCCGCGATGAAAATCCTCATCGCGATTCTGAGCCACGAAGCCGTTGAAGCGCTGCACGGTGGCCGCGAGCGTCGCCGGGTCGATCTTGAGGTTCCGCGCCAATCCTTCGATGGTGTCGGCCGTCTGCAAGTAGCCCTCGTCGTACCAACGTTGCGGCTTCTTGGTGCCCGGCATCGTGCCCGCCAATAGATAGGTGCGCAGGTACTGCGCGTCGAACACTGCCCAGCTCGGCACGGCGGGCACGCTCTTGTTGCGCTCGAGCATCGCCTTGCAATAAGCCATGTACGAGCCGCCCTCGTTCATGTAACGCACGCCGCTCTGGTCGACGAGTATGCAGTGCGGCGCGGCGGTCACGGATTGAGCCGCCTGCCTGAACTCGCTGCCTTCCCAGCCGGGCTGGGGAGTGAACTGATTCCCGACGCGCTCTTGCATCTGCGCAACCGCGGCACCGTGCCGCATCATCTCCTCGATCATCTCGCCCGTGTCGCCCGGCGCGGCCATGGTCCATTTCACGGACGTTCCGGGCTGATAGCGATCCCGCATGTCTTGGTTGTGGGAAAACCCGCCGGCATTGACGAGCACACCCAGGCGCGCGCCGATGCGCCAAGGGCGGCCGTCCTTGACCGTGGTAACCCCGGCAGCCCGGCCCGCCTCGATGATGATCTGCGTCACCGGCGAGTCGGTGCGAATTTCGACTCCCTCGCGCAGCGCCGCCTGCAGCATCCGTCCCTGGAGCGCGGCGCCACCGGCGACCCAACGCTTTCCCGTCAGTTTGGCGAGGACTCCGCGAAGCACGAGTTTCACGAGCAACATCTTCACGGCCCAGGAGCGCTTCATGGCGGGGAGCTCCAGCATCTCCTCGAGCGAAGCGGGAATGGGCAAGTGAACGAAGCTCGGGCGCAGTTTCTCGGTCCACGCGCCCAATTCGTTGGCGTCGAATAATTCGGCGACGACCGTCCGGCCCGGCACGGAACCGCCGGGCAGGTCGTCGTAGTAATCGGGCCATTCCTTTACGCGGGTCAGCTTGACGCCTCGGCTGCCCAAGAATTCCAGCATGCGCGGTGCTTCTGTCAAATAGGTTGCACGCCGAGCGCGCGAGGCACCCGGCGCATCTTTCGGATCGGGCAGAACGGCATCCAAGTAGGTCGCCGCCTTTTCGTAGCTGTCCTCGATCCCGTCGCGCGCCATGAACGGGTTGTTCGGGATCCACATGACTCCGCCCGAACGCGAGGTGGTGCCGCCGACCAATCCGGTCTTCTCGAGGATGAGCACGCTCTTGCCCGCCGATCGCATGAAGAGCCCGGCGCACATCGAGCCGCCGCCGCTGCCGACGACGACGAAATCGAACATCTCGTCGAAATGAGTCATGGCCTTTCCCCCCTCGACTCAGCTTGCCCCGCTCCCTCGCAGAGCGCAAGGCGCACAAACTCACCGCGCAGCGATCCCGACCCGTAGGCCGGTTGGTTGTTTCACTGGTGAAATGACTGCACCGGGACGCGGCCGGGGCGACCGCTCCGAGCGGACCGGGACCCGCTCAATGCACCGCGCGGGCGAGTCGTCCCATGATCGCGGCCGCCTCGGAAATCATGCGATCGATCAACTCGGCGACACTCGGGATGTCATGGACCAGGCCTTGCGATTGCCCCGCCCAGACCAAGCCCCTGTCGAGATCGCCCGACTCCAGCAATTCCCGGCCCTTGGCGCCGCGGACCAAGTGCGCGACGTCCTCGAACTTCGCATCGGGCTTCGCGAGGATTTCCACCACTTGATCCGAGACGCTGTTTTTTGCAACGCGCGCGGTGTTGCGCAGCTTGCGGAAGATCACATTGGTGGAGCGCTCGTCGTTCTGCACCAGGAACTCCTTCACCCGATCGTGGATGGGCGCTTCGCGGGTGGCGCAAAAGCGAGTCCCCATGTTGATGCCTTGAGCGCCGAGTGCGAGGGCCGCCACCAATCCCCGGCCGTCGGCGAAACCGCCGGAGGCGATGATGGGTATCTTGACCTTGTCGGCGGTGACCGGAATCAGCACGAGGCCCGACAGATCGTCCTCGCCGGGATGCCCCGCGCACTCGAATCCGTCGATCGATATCACATCCGCGCCCATGCGCTCGGCGGACAGCGCATGACGCGCCGCCGTGCATTTGTGAATGACCTTGATCCCATGGGCCTTGAAGTCGTCGATGTGCTCCTTCGGATTCGAGCCGGCCGTCTCGACGATGCGCACACCGCTCTCGATGATCGCCCGCCGATACTCGGCATAGGGCGGCGGGTTGATGCTCGGAAGAAAGGTCAGGTTGACGCCGAAGGGTTTGTCGGTGAGCGCGCGGCATCGCTCGATCTCGGCGCGCAGCGCTTCCGGCGTCGGCTGCGTCAGACCGGTCAAGATGCCGAGCGCGCCCGCATTGGACACGGCCGCGGCGAGCTCGGCACGGCCCACCCATTGCATGCCGCCCTGGACAATGGGATGTTCGATCCCAATCAACTGGGTGAAACGAGTCGTGATGGTCACCCGCAGGTGCCCCGAGCCGCATGACTTGTGATTCGCATCCAAAACCTCCAGTTTTAAGGCGCGCAGCGACGCTTGCCTTCGAGTCTCGATATTATCCGAGCGCGGGATGGCGTACCATCGCCCGTCGTGGATCTCGCAAGCTACAAGACGTTTCGATTCGAGCGCGAGGGGCGGCTCTTGCGGGCCTCCTTCAATCAGCCCGAGACGCTGAATGCGATCGATCGCATCGCGCACGAGGAGCTCGCGCGTTTCTTCACGGAGCTCGCGGTCGACCCGCTCACTGATGTGGTCATTCTGTCCGGCGTCGGCCGCGCATTCTCGGCCGGCGGAGACTTGGAACACATCCAGAAGATGGTGGACGACCCGACTATCTTCATCGACGACATCCCGAGCGTGAAGCGCATCGTATTCGGCATGCTCGACTGCCCAAAGCCGATCATCGCGAAGTTGAACGGCGCCGCCGTGGGCCTCGGCGCGACGATTGCCTTATTATGTGATGTGATTTTCGCCGTCCCCACGGCGAAAATCGGTGACCCCCATGTCAAGGTCGGCTTTGCGGCCGGCGACGGCGGCGCGGTC
>CAVYCL010000010.1:0-88314 GCA_963766915.1 uncultured Gammaproteobacteria bacterium | reverse complement strand
TTTGGCCGCATCTGATCGGTCATGCCCGGGCCAAGGAGTACCTCATGACGGGGCGACTCTTGATGGCGGAGGAAGCCGAGAAGATCGGCCTCATCAACCATGTGGTGCCGGCGGAGGATCTCGATCGGGTCGTCGATGCCTTCGCACAGGAGTTGCTCGCCGGTGCAACGCGCGCGATTCAATACACGAAGCTCGCCGTCAACATTGGCCTCAAGCAGCTCGCGCATTCGGTGATGGATGCCTCGGTCGCTTTCGAAGCCCTGTCGAATGCCACCGCGGATCACCGCGAGGCGGTGGCGGCGCTGCGCGAGAAGCGCCCTCCCCGCTTTACCGGCAAGTAATCTCGCGCCTCAGCCCAAGGCTCCTGCGCGGCGCAGGCGCTCTATTTCCGGCGGCGGCATCGCGAGCAGCTCGCCGAGCACGCTCTCGGTATCTTCCCCCGGCTTGCGTCCGCATTGCGGCGGATCGAGCGCGGTACGGCTGAAGCGCGGCGCCGGGGCGTTCTGCTCCACGCCGTTGAGAGTCACGAAATTGCCGCGCTCGACGTTGTGGGGATGACGAGCCGCTTCCTCGAGCGTCAATACCGGCGCGAAACAAACGTCCGACCCCTCGAGCAGCAGGCACCAGTCCGCGCGCGTGCGCGTCTTGAACAGCCGCACGAGTGCGGCGCGCAGAGCGGGCCAGCGCGAGCGCGCAGCAGCGTCGTCCACCGTCGCGATGCCGAGTCCCTCGAGTTCCGGGTCGGCGATCCCGAGTTTCTGCTGCAGCAACGAATAAAACTGCGGCTCGAGCGCCGCCACGGACACGTACCGACCATCCCGAGTCTCGTAGGTGTCGTAGAACGGCGCGCCGCCCGCGAGGACATTTTCACCCGTGGCGTCACGGAAGAAGCTGTTGGCGCGGAAGGAAAACATCATCCCGAGCAGCGACACGGTGCCATCGACGATGGCGGCATCGACCACCTGCCCCTGCCCCGACAGTTTGGACTCCAGCAAGGCGGCAAGCACGCCGGAGAGCAGCAGCATCGCGCCGCCGCCGAAGTCGCCGACCAGATTCAGCGGCGGCACGGGTTTGCCGCCCGGAGGTCCGGTGAGATGCAACGCGCCGGTGAGCGCGATGTAATTGAGATCATGCCCGGCCGCGAGCGCGAGCGGTCCGGTCTGGCCCCAGCCCGTGATCCGTCCGTACACCAGGCGGGGGTTGCGCTGCAGACAGTCGGCGGGACCGAGCCCTAAGCGCTCCATCACACCCGGCCGATATCCCTCGATCAGAACATCACAAGCCGCGACCAGAGCGAGTGCCGTGGCGAGTCCCTCGGGATGCTTGAGGTTCAAGCCGACCGAGCGGCGGTTGCGCAGCAGCGGATCGCGCGAAGGCTCGTGCCAGATCGCGCCCGCGCGCTCGATCCGGATCACCTCGGCGCCCATGTCGCCGAGCATCATGCCGCAGAACGGCGCCGGGCCGAGGCCGGCCAGCTCGAGCACCCTGACCCCCGCGAGCGGACCACCCCGGCTCGCGGCGGACACTCAAAGGGCCTCGATGATGGTCACATTGGCGATGCCGCCCCCCTCGCACATCGCTTGCAGCCCGTACCGCCCCTTGCGCGCCCGCAACGCGTTCAGCAGCGTGGTCATGAGCTTGGCGCCGGTGGCGCCGAGTGGATGACCCAACGCGATCGCGCCGCCATTCACGTTCATGCGCTCCGGATCTGCGCCGATTCCCTGGAGCCAGGCGAGCGGCACCGGGGCGAACGCTTCGTTGATCTCGTAGAGATCGATGTCCTCGATCTTCATGCCGCTCTTCTTGAGCGCCCGCCGCGTTGCGCCGATCGGCTCCTCGAGCATGATCACGGGATCGCCGCCCGTCACCGTCAGATTGTGAATGCGTGCCAGCGGGGTCAATCCGTGCGCTTTCAAACCGCGTTCGTTGACGATCAGGACACCCGCGGCCCCGTCGCACACCTGACTCGCATTGGCCGCCGTCAGCACCCCGCCCTCCGCCAGGAGTTTCACGGCGCCGATCGACTCCCGCGTCGCATCGAAGCGAATGCCTTCGTCGACGGTGTGCTCGCCTCCCTCGATCCGTATCGGCAGGATCTCGTTCGCGAACGCCTCGGCCCGCGAGGCGCGCGCCGCGCGCTGGTGACTCAGCAAGGCGAATTCATCGAGACGCTCGCGGCTGAAGCCATATTTATCGGCGATCATCTGTGCGCCGGTGAACTGGCTGAACTCCTTGACCCCATAGCGATCCTGAATGCGCTGGCTCCACGGGCCGCCGCGACCTGCGTTGATCGCGAGCGTCGTCGGCGAGCCGATGGGCACGCGGCTCATGCTTTCAACGCCCGCCGCAATGACCACATCCTGGGTGCCCGACATGACGGCCTGCGCCGCGAAATGCACCGCCTGCTGCGAGGAGCCGCATTGTCGATCGATGCTGACCGCGGGGACGCTGTCCGGCAGCTTCGATGCCAGAACGGCATTGCGCCCGATGTGAGAGCCTTGCTCGCCGACCTGGCTCACGCACCCGAAAACGACGTCCTCGACCGCCGCGGGATCGATACCGCTGCGATCCACCAGTGCATTCAGCACTTCGCCGGCCAGATCGGCCGGATGCCAACCCGCAAGCTTGCCGTTGCGGCGGCCGCCCGCGGTGCGGATCGCCTGCACGATGTACGCGTCGCTCATGTCTCTACCTCGTTTTCTTTCAAAGGATGAATTCTCGCCCAGGATGCGGACGCTGGATAGCGCTCAGCCGGTGCGGGGCGGCGTGCCGCCGAGCGCGAGAAACAGCTGCACCGTGTCGAGATAGCGCTGCCCCTGCGTCTGCACGAACCCGAGACGCGCCTGCTGGTAAGAGCGCTGTGCATCGAGCACCTGCAAAATCCCGACATTGCCCTCCGTGTAGGCCTCACGGGTAAGGCTCAGATTGGCCTCGGCCGCCTTCTGCGCCTGATCTTCCGCGTCCAACTGCTCGGCATCGTGCGCGAGCGCGTCCAAGAGGTCGGCCACCTGGGCGAACGCTTCGAGCACGGTCTCCTGGTAGTTCGCCGCGCTCGCACGCATGGCATCCACCGCAGCGCGCTTCTGCGCGTGCAGCGTTCCGCCATCGAACACCGGCATGGTCAACCCGGAGATCAGACTCCAGGCGATGCTCGAACGGTCGAACAGGCCGCCGGGCGTCACCGACTGCGGCCCGACCGTGCCCGTGAGCTGGATCTTGGGATAAAAATTCGACTCGGCAATGCCGACAGCGCTGGTCGCCGCGTGCAGTCGCGCCTCCGCCGCCAGGATGTCCGGGCGGTGGTGGGCCAGCTCGGACGGCAAGCTCACCGGTATCTCGAGCGGCAGCACGATCTGCGCCAAGTCCAAATCCGCGGGCAGATCTTTCTCCGGGGAACGCCCCAGCACGAGCGAGAGCGCGTGATGCGCCTTGGCCAGCTGCTGACGCAGCGGCGGCAACAGCGCCGAATCGCTGGCAATCTGGCTTTCGGCGCTCACCACGTCGATGCGTGCGACCGAGCCGTTCTCGAATGCGGTGCGGACCAGCCGCAAGTTGTCCCGATCCTGATCGAGGATGGTCTCGACCGTGGCGATCTGCGCACGGAGCGAGGCGATGGTGACGGCCTGCATGACGGCCTGCCCGCTGACCGACAGAAATGCCGCATCGAGCTGCTGCTTCGAGGCCTCCGCTTGCGCCTGCCGTTGCTCGATCGAGCGGGCGATCCCGCCCGTGTAATCGAGCGTGTAGTTGAGGGTGGGGCCTGCGGCGAAATAGGTAAAGGGCGGAAAGCTGAAATCGCCGCCGAAGAACTCCGCGCCGTATTGCTGGCGGCCGACCCCTGCCGACAATCCCACCTGGGGATACCGCAAGCCCGCTTGCGCGCGGGCGAGCTCATGCGACTCCGCCAGGGTCTGCGCGGCGGCCTCGAGCGTGCGATTGTGCTCGAGCGCCTGCTTGACGACGCTGTCGATCATCTCCGAGCCGAACAGCGACCACCAGTCGCCTTCGATTTGCTTCCCGAGCGCAACATGTTGCGTAGCGGCGGCGGGGCTGGTCTCGACGGCGGGTGTATCGGCTGTGTAGCGTTCGGCCGCCGGCGGCTCGGGGCGTTTGAAGTCCGGCCCGACGCGGCAGGCGCTCAAGCTTGCAAGCACGCACACGAGCGCAGCGCATGCGCGCCGCGGGCTTTCCAATGCTATGAGCGGCGCCATACCGGGATCACTCGACGACGACCGCTTCGTCGCTGCGCGGTGCGCCGGCCTTGCGCAGCAACAACAGCAGCGGAATCGCCGCAAGACTCAGCCAGAACATCAATTTGAAGTCATCGTTGTAGGCGATCATGGCGGCTTGCTCCGTCACCTGGGCATTCAGCGCCGACAACCGCTGCAGCGTCGGCACACCGCCCGGAAAATGCGCGCGAATGGCGGGCTGAACGGCGTGACGTGCTCGGCGAGCGAGGCATGCGCCGTCTGCGTGTTGCGCGTGAGCAAGAGCTCGACCACGGAGATGCCGATGCTCGAGCCTAGATTGCGCGACAGGCTGAACATGGCTGCGCCCTCGTTGCGGAGCGAGGATTTCAACGTCGCGAAGGCCACGCCCGCGAGACGGCACGAACACCATTCCGGTGCCGCAGCCTTGCGCGAGGCCCGACCATATCACCGTGTACATGTCCATCTGCAAATCGAACCGCGACATTTGCCACGCCGAAAAAGCGGACAGCGCAAAGCCGGAAGCGATCATGATGCGCACATCGATGACTTTCGAGAAGCGGGCGATGACGACCATGGCGATCAGCGTCCCGACCCCGCGCGGCGCCGTGACCAGGCCGGTCGTGACCACCGGGTAGTTCATGAGATCCTGCAGGAGCGGCGGCAGCAACGCGAGCGTCGCGAACAGCAGCAGACCCACGTTGAAAATGAAGACGAGCCCGGCCACGAAGTTTCGATCCTTGAACAGCGCGGGGTCCACGAAGCGGGTCTTGCGGGTCGTCAGCATGTGCACGATGAAGAGGTAGAAGCGACGCCGCGGACAACGCCGCCTCGATGCAGATCTCGGGCGAGTTGAACCAATCCTTCAGCTGTCCGCGGTCGAGCGTGATCTGCAGCGCACCGACCGCGAGGCTCAAGGTCGCAAAGCCGAAGAAATCGAAGGATGACTTCGTCACTTTCGATTTCGGCAGGGTCGCCAGCACCCCGAGAAAGGCGATGATGCCGAACGGCACGTTGATGTAGAACACCCAGCGCCAGTTGTAATTGTCCGTGAGCCAGCCGCCGAGCGCCGGGCCCATGATCGGACCGATGGTGACGCCCGTGACCCAAATGCTCATCGCCTTCGCGAGCTGCTCGCGCGGATAGATGTCGAGCATGACCGCCTGCGACATGGGCACGAGCGCGGCGCCGCACGCGCCCTGCAGCAATCTCGCCAGCACCATCTGCGGCAACGACTGCGCGATGCCGCAAAGCATCGAGGCGAGCGTGAAGCCGGCAACCGAAATCAGAATGATCCGCTTGCGGCCGAACCGGCCCGGCGAGCCAGCCGGCCATCGGCGTCATGATGGCGGCGGCGACGATGTAGGAGGTCAGCACCCACGCCATCTGGTCCTGGGTCGCCGAGAGCGCAGCCCTGCATGCGCGGCAGCGCGACGTTGGCGATCGTATTGTCGAGCACCTGCATGATCGAGGCCGTCATGAGAAACATCGTGACGAGCACCCGGTGCCGGCCCTCGATCGGCGGGGTCATTGCGTCGATCCGGGCGTCTCCGCCGCCAGAGAACGCTTGGCGCTCGGAGGAGGATGCGGCCGCCTCCGATCGTGTATCGACGGTGACGCTCGCGCTCAATCCGCTCTGCAACAGAAGGCCCGCGTCGACGTGGTCGAGCTGCAAGCGCACCGGCACGCGCTGCACGACCTTGACCCAGTTGCCGGTCGCATTCTCGGGGGGCAGCATCGAGAACTGCGACCCCGTGCCCGGGCTCACGCTCGCGACCTTCGCCGAGAAACGCTTGCCTCCAATACGGTCGATCTCCACCGTCGCGGGCTGTCCCGGCCGCATGTGGCTGAGCTGCGCCTCCTTGAAGTTCGCCTCGACCCACACATCGTGCGTCGACACCAACGCGAACACGGGCGCCGAGGCCGCGATGTAGTCGCCGACCTGCAGTTGCTCCACCTTGGTGACGATGCCGTCGGCCGGTGCCTTGACGAGGGTGTATGACAGATCGAGCCGCGCACGATCCAGGGCCGCCTGGGCCTGCTGCACCAGCGGATGGCGCTCGGGCGCGATGTCGGGATCGCCGCCGAGGTTGGCGAGCGCGACGGCCACTCCCTGCTCGGCATTCGCCACTTGCTGATGGCCGAGATCGAGACCGTTCGATGCCTGATCGAATTGCGCCTGGGAGGCGATTCCGGAGGCCACCAGGCGCTTGTTGCGATCGAATTGGCGCTGCGCGTAGGCGAGGCTGTCGCGCGCCGAATGCACCTCGACCTGCCGTTGCCGATAGGTCGACTTGAGCGAGGCGACCTGCAGCCGCGCGCTCGCGAGCTTGGCCTCGGCATCGCTTACGGCGATCCGAAAGGGCGCATCGTCCAGCCGATACAGTGAATCGCCGCGCTTCACGATCTCGTTGTCGTGCACGTAGATTTCGAGCACGCGGCCGGCGACGTTGGAACTGATGGAGACCGTCGCCGCCTGGATGTACGCATCGTCGGTGCTCTGATAGCGGCCGCCCGTGAGATACAGATAGACGGCGATGGCCAGAGCCACGGGCACCACCAACATGAGCGGCCAACGCAGGCGCTGGAGTCGCGTTCCGCGCCCGGCGGGTTCTTCGGGCAGCGCGGCATCGCTCCCGGGAGGTTGAGCGCTCATGATTTTGCGCCCGCCTTGGCAGCCGGCCGGCCGTTTGCATTGCGGCGGCCCAGGGGTGTCGCTGCCACCGTCGCCAGCGCATCGAGTTCCATGAAGTTGCCGCGCACCGTGTCCAGGAGTTCCATAACCATTTCACTTTTCTGCTTCGGGATCCCGGCAAATGCCTCATCCCATGTGATGTCGATCAAATGCCGTATGTCGTCCAACAGCGGCTTGGCTTCGTTCGTGAGATACAGACATCGCACCCGCCGGTCGCGCGGATCCTTGCGCCGCTCGAGCCATCCTTCGGCTTCCATCCGATCGAGAATGCGCACCAGCGTCATGGGGTCGACATCCGTCAATTCCGCCAGGCGCACCTGAGTCACGCCCTCGCAATCCGCGAGCCGCATCAGGGCCTTGCACTGCGCGAGCGTCAAACCGAGCGAGGCCGCGTGTTGCTCGAAGCGCTGCACGTAGAGACGCGTGACATCCCGCAAGAGGAAGCCGAAACGCCGGGATTCTCGCAGGCGCCCTCCCGCCGCGGTCGGTTTCGCGATCATGTATCAGACGATATCATAACATTTGCTATGATCACAATTGATGCAGATCTCATTTTGAGTAGATGCTTGCTAGACGTTGCCACCGGACTGGCGCGGGACCCAAAATGCGCGGCTTGTCCACCCGTGAGATGACCAATGGCAGAACCGCAAAGCAAACCATTCGATCTCGACGGTAAAGTCGCGCTGGTCACCGGGGGTGCCGCCGGTATCGGCGCGGGCATTGCGGCCGTCTTGGCCGAAGCCGGTGCGACGGTCGTGATTGCCGACCGCGACGAGGCGGCTGCCCGACGCGCGGCCGCGACGTTAAGTCAAGACGGGCGCCCCGCCGGCGCCGTGCATGTGGATCTCGCTGACGAGACATCGATCGTGCGGGCGTGCGCGGAGGTGCTCGCGCGCTACGGCGCACCCTGGATACTCGTCAATAATGCGGGCGTACAAGATCGAGAGCTGCTGCTCGAGGGCACCGCCAGCGAATGGGATCGCACGAGCGCGATCAATGCGCGCGGCCCTTTCCTCATGACGCGCGAAATCGCGAGGGCCATGGCGGCGGTGGGCCGCGGCGGGCGGATCGTCAATATCGGATCGGCGGCGCTGATCGGGTCTCTCATCAAAGGCTTGGCGGCTTATTCCGCTTCCAAAGGCGCCCTCTTAGGCTTGAGCCGTGCCAGCGCCTTCGAGCTCGTCGAGCTTGCGATCACGGTCAACACGGTGTTGCCGGGCGGCGTCGCAACGCCCGGCGCCATCAGCGCCAAGGGCCCCGCGGCGGAAGGTCCGGCGCGACGACGGCCGCCGCTCGGGACGTGCGAGCCGCGCGACATCGGCGCCGCCGTGCTGTTCTTCGCCTCGCCTGCCGCTCGCTACGTCACGAATCAAACGCTGACGGTCGATGGCGGCTGGTCGGTCACTTAATTTCGAGGGGAACGCAACATGAAGGATCTGGCGGCGATGAATGACTGGCTCGCGTTGTGTGAGGCCAAGGCGCGCTATTGCCGCACTCTGGATACGAAGGACTGGGCGGGATACGCCGATTTGTTCACCGAGGACTGTGAGCTCGATGTGACCGAAGGCTCGAAGATTCCCGTGATCCACGGGCGGGATGCCGTCATCCGACAGATTCAATCATCGATCCTCACCGCGAAGACGGCGCATCAAGTGCACTCGCCCGAGATCGCGATCGACGGGGACGAAGCGCGCGTCGTCTGGGCCATGCAGGATCGCGTCCTGTGGGGAGCGGACCGCCCCTCGATCACCGGCTACGGCCACTATCATGAGCGCTGGGTGAGGCGCGGCGGTCAGTGGAAGATCGCGGCGCTGAAGCTGACCCGTCTGCACATCGACGTACATCCGCCGCAATGAGCCTAAGGCGGTAGTTCGACCTCGCCGTAGCCGTCGACCAACACCCCGCCATCCTGATTGGTCATCTGCAGCTTGATCGCAACCAAGGGCACTCCCCAAGCCGACTCCGGCTGTTTCGCGGTGACCTCGCCGTCGACGTAGGTGACGTCGCCCTCGAAAGCCGGGCCCCGGAACGACAGCTTGGTATGCCTCACCATGCCCTCGTGCCCGGCCCAGTAGGCCAGATAATCGGTTGCCCACGCGCCCATGGTCGCACCGTAGCCGTAGGCACGCGGAACGCCGATCTCCGCCCCCTTGGCATCGTCGATGTGTCCCCGGGACGGACCGACATACAGACCGTCGCGCTTGCGCGGATCGATCTTGGCTCCCTCCTCGTCGAAGCCGAAGCCCTCGACCCAGCCGGGATCCTGATTGATCCAAGGATCTTTCACGCCGGGCACGCCGACCCAGTGGAAGGTACCCCAGATATTGAAAAGGAACGCGCGGTACTCGGTCGTGAAAGAGGCGATCGAGTGAGGCCCGATCACCCGCTGCGGGAGCTTGTCACCCACTTTGACTTGATCGAAGCGCGGCGAGATGCCGTCGCGATTCGACAGGATCCAATCGTGGCGAATTCTATCGACCTTCTTGAGCCCGTCGGCCGTCCAAACGGGCTTCTTCGTCTGATCGTTCCCCTGAAACATGTTGCGCTTTTCGGCTTCGGCGGCGAGATAGCGAATGGACGTCGCACGCTCCTTTGCGACCAAGGTGCCGTTTTGGGTGCGGTGGACCGTATCGCCCCGCTGGAACATGGTCGGCCCGGCAAACTTGGTGTCGGTGACCTTATAGTCGTAGAAGCGCCGCTCCTGGAACAGCTTGTCGCCCGGGCGGACGCGATGACCATAGAACCACCACTCCTCGCCGCCGAAGAGCAGGTGAGAGCCCGGAATGCAGCCCACACAGGCGGGCTGGGCACCGTGGCCGAAATCGAGCGCGACGCAGATCGACTGCGGCGCGACGATGCCGCCGAATTTGGACTTCTGCGCGAATTCGTGGTCCCAATGGATGGGATTGGGGTAATCGAGCGCCATCACCCAGCGACGGATGTCGCTGGCCGCGCAAGGCTCCCAAAGCTGACCGCCGCCGACGAGCTGCCCGACGCGATGATCGACATCGCTGAGATCGAGCTTGACCTCTGAATCCTTCGCTGCCGTTGAGTTGGTCATATCCGCCTTCTCGCGAAATGGGGGTTTGAGAGCCTGCCAAATCGAGCACACGCTGGCAAGCGCAGGCGGCTGCAGGCGGTCGCCGCCCGCGCTAGACTGCTTGCATGGCCAGATTCGACCATCTCTCCTTACCGGTTGCGAGCTGGACGCGGTCCCGCGATTGGTATTCCCGCTGCATCGGCCTCAAGGTCGAGTTCGAGATTGCCGAGCGCCAGACGGTTGCGCTGCGGGATCAAAATGACTTCACCATCTTCTTTCAGCAAACGGCGGAGCGCAGCCGCCCCGTCGATATCGCTCTTTACTTCAGTGTCGGCGACGTCGACGCCTTGCATCGAACGCTGGTGGCGGCCCGGGTGCCTTTCATTCACCCGCCTCAAAAAACCTATTGGGGATACGGCGCAGAGCTTCTCGATCCCGACGGCTACGTGGTCAGACTCTGGGACGAGCGCACCATGCACGAGAACAGCATGTCATAGGCCGTAGCGCAACCGGATCCCATCGAAGCGTTCCCGCATTTGGCGCAACCGTTGCTCGGGCGAGACTTTGGCCGTATCCGCGGGCAACGCCTCGGCGAGTTGCGAGCGCTTGACCAGTCGGGTCCGAAACGAGGTCTGCGCATCGCTCATGAGATTTCGGTAGGTGAGGTTGCCGCGCTCGAAGCCTTGCGTGTCCATCCAGTTGTGATAACCCGGATCGTCGTGGCAGAGGATCAGTCGAACTTTGCCGTCGGCATCGGTCTTGGTGCGCCCCGGCGTGTAGCTCACGGGCCGGTACAGATAATCCATGCTGTTAAAGAATACGCCGGCGTTGGTCATCATCCAAAAGCCGTCGTGACCGTCGAACTCGACGATCAGGGCCTCATCGGCAGCGAGCTGCCAGCACATGTGCGCAACGGCGCGTCCGCGGCGACGGTCTGAAGCCGTATCGCCCTTGGGCTCCGGCGGGAAGGCGTTGACGTTGACGGGATCGACGACGCTGCCGCTGTACTTGTAGGGGTGATCGGGCCAATCGTTCATGAGACCGGTCACGAACTGACCGGCCCAATCCATCGCGCGCATCATCACCTCGGGGGTGGGGAGCGGCGGCGGCTCGGTCATGCCGACGCGCTCGATGCGCATGCGCGCAGGCGCCTCGCTCCAACGGTCAAAACCCTGACGCAGGAAGAGCTTGCGCGAGCCCGGCGTCGTCGGCAGCCAGTTCGGGCCCCGCTTCGTGCCGCCAATGTAAAGCTCGAAGCTCCCGTCCCATTGCGCCTCGAGCTGATGTCCGAAGAGGTTCGCCTCCGGTATGTCACCGAACGGCTCGTGCAGACTCGGCCAGTGGGTATTGGGCTGGGTCTCCGGCCTCGGTCCCTGCACGGTGAAATTCAAGAATCGCGCCGTGCCCCGGTTGCCGCTGATCTTGTAGACCGAGTTGCCGTCGATCCAGGCCTGCTGATACACGAAATCGGCACAGTCGCCGCCCAGCTTGCAATACGGCGTGACGAAGGCATGCAGCACCGGATAGCGTGTGTCCTTGGTCTCGAGCCCCAGGTCGAATGCCTGCCCCAGATTCTGGGTGAGGAAGCGGAACGCATCGGCCCGATGGAGCGGCGCCGGCGGATTGAAATCCTTGAACACCCGATCGCCGGCGGCCTGCAGGCGCTCGCAGAACAACCTCCAGGCTTCGCGCAGCGCTTCATCGTCATGACCGTCTCCGAATGCCATCGCTAGTGACTCCTCCGCGGTCGGCTCAAGCGCCGCGCCGCTCGATGTCCAAACCAAATCGCTTTCGATACGGCTCAAACTCCGCGTGCAGCGCCCCGATATCGGCGTCGATGACGTCCGTCGAGTAGCGAAACTTGCCGTATCGATCGGCCTTGTTGTTCGCGAGATAATTGCGCATCGCCGTCTCGGTATCCGCGCCGAAGGGCACACCGTACTTATCGTAAAAGCCGCGTATCGTCGCCACCGGATCGGCGATGAAATCTTGATAACGGACATGGTGGATGCGCGGATCGCGGGTCAGGGGATTGTTCAGGGTCGCGTTGAACCCGGCGCGGCAGGCGGCGAGATGAATGCGGGCCTGCGCCTGCCAGTCGACGTGACCCGTCAGCCCCTCGACGAGCTCGCCCGTGAGCACGATGCGCGAGGCGATGGCCTGCACCGGATCGCGGTGCACCCAGATGATGCTCGCATCGGGATAGGTCTCGAACAAAGCCTCGAGTCGCGCCGCATGAAACCCCTTCAGGACCCAGTATTTTTTGGGCCGGGCGTACTGCAGTTGCTGCAGCATCATCTTATGGATGCGGTATTGCGCGCGCGCGTCCGTCGGCAGACCCCCGATATTCATCCCCATCGGCACGCGCCACCACGCCGTCGGCGTCATGACGCGAAAATCGAGCGCCCAAGTACGCTCGCATTCGGGCAGGCCGTCGCCGAGCATGTCGTTGTACGGATGACTGATCAGCCATTTCGGCAGCCGCTTCAAGATGTCGCGCCAATCCTCATCCGCGCGGGCGCGGCGTGTATCCTCGGGGCCGGCGAGCCCCGGCGGCGGTGAGGGATACATCACTTCCCAGAATCGCAGTGCTCGCCCGTGAGGGTCGACCGACAAGAGCGCGTGCAGGAGCGTCGTGCCGGAGCGCGCTTCGCCGGTCGCGAAAAGCGGCCTTTCGATCCTCTCCTCGCCGATCGGATAACGCTTGCGATCTTCGAAGAGCTCCAACCGCGAGGTCAGGAGCCATAAGCAGACCGACGCCGCGGCGCGTTGGCCGGCCTCGTCCATGTTCACGCTCTTGAGGAACGACACCGCAAGACCGAATCGATCGGTGAAGGTGGCATCGCCGTAGTCGCTCAAGCCGGTTGTGTTCTGCGCCTGCGCGAGCAAAGCGCCGGTATCCAAAATATCCTGACTCATCGGTTCACCCCAGCAGCCGCATCAACTCATCTTCCGCGTCGAGCACCTTCTGTGCAGAGCGCGCCGCGAATTTCAACCCGGCCATGCTGCCGTAGTCCAGGATCTTCGGCACCCGCAGCCCCGCTTCGACGTAACCCTTGAGGATTCTTGCGATCTGCTGGGAGCTCCCATGCGGCACGATCCGGAGCAGCGAGTCGATGTTCACTTTCTTGAGCATCGCGAGGACGCGCTCGCGCGGCAGCGCCTCCGGGGTGATGTCCTGATACCCACGCCACTCATCGCCCAACGGATGCTCGAAACCGAATTTGCGCATCAGCGTGGCCGGCGTCTGCATCACAAAGTAAGACCTGATGAGCGGTGCTTCGAGAATCTTGGCCAACTCCGCGTCGTCGTCGGCGATCACGCAAGTCCAGATCATTGCGGGCGTGATGGCCAGCGGATCGCGGCCTGCCTGCTCCGCGGCATCGCGGACCGCCTTGAGCTTCTCCGCATAGTCCTCGGCCGAGTACGCCCCGGCGGGCCACCAGCCATCGCAATGTCGGCCGATGATGCCGAGGACACGCGGGCCGCTGCCCGCGCCCCAGATTGGCGGAAATCGACCCTCGTAAGGTTCGGTATCCAAGCGTGCATGCTTGAGCGTATAGAACTGACCGGAAAAATCGATCGGCCCATCGCTCGCCCAGAGCATTTTGATGACGCGAAGTGCCTCTTCGTAGCGCGCGACGGGCTTTGCGAAGTCGAACCCATAGGGGACCGTGTTCTCCGTCTCGCCGCAGCCGAGACCTAAGATGAATCGTCCCCGCGACAGATGCTGGAGGGTCAGAGCGCTCTGCGCCAGCAACGAGGGGTGTCGGCGCACGGTGTCGACCACACTGGTGGCGATCGGGACGTTCTTCGTGAGCGCGGCGGCTGCCCCCGCGACTACCATGGCATCCAAATGCCGGTGGGGAGAAGCCGACACCGTCGCGAGATCCGTGAATTCCGGCGACCAGATGGATTCGGGCCAGAAGCTGACCATGTGGTCCGGCAGCCAGATCGAGTGATAGCGACCGCTATCCAGCACGTCCAGCTTGGAAAGATCGAGCGGAAGCGTCGTGCGCAAAAAAGCCGCGGGCTGAACCTTCATTTTCCCATGTCCCCCAAAAGCTTTATGAGGTCAGTGTAGCGCCCGAAAGGCGTCGGTTGGTGATTTCTGAGCTGTCGGTTCGACCATGCTCGGTAAAGCTGTATGGAGGGAATCGCGGGTCGCCGTGCCTCTGAGAACCGGTCGCAAATTGCGACCGGTTCAAAGTTTCGGTCTCGGGCTTGGGTGAGACGGAACATGAAATCATCGGGGAAACGCGCAGCGTTGCGCTTTGCCTGCTGGTTGAGGCGTTAGTGGTGACGGCATAGAGGGGAGTCGGCAACGAGGACTACCCGCTGGCCGCGTAAGATTGAGATGAAAGGGTGAGATGCTCGACCGCGACTGAGACGGCGAGCTTCCCTCTGGCCATGAATAGCACCTCTTATCAACATCACTCTTCCAGGATATCCGCGTCCGTTCAACGCAGGTAAGTACGTAAAGAAGGTATTTACGCCGCTCCGACCGGCCGAATCGAGCCGGCCCCGGCGAAGTTGACGCTCAATCGAGCCGCATCTTATGATCCACTGTGTATCATAGCGAGCACTATGGAACCCAACGCCAATCCCTCCTCTGCGTGCCCTTTCGACCCGAGCCGGGACGATCGCAAATCGGCCCGTATCGCGGCCGAACGCGTGACGTTTGATCCCACTGCACAGATCGTCAACCGATTCTCGTTCGCGCGCGACGTCCTGCGCAATGCCCTGGCGAAACAGGCGGGCGCGGATTCCGATCAGGTCGACACCGGCAATCCCGATCACGCCCCGGTGTTCTACCTCGACGGCGAGGCCCACCGGCGCAAACGCGGCACCATCGCCCGGTTGTTCACGCCCACGGCCGTCACGACGCGTTATCGAGCCATCATGGAACGGACCACGGAGACACTGCTCGCGCGGCTGAAGGTGGCGGGCGAAGCGCAACTCGACGTTCTGAGCCTCGAGCTCGCGGTCACGGTCGCCGCCGAGATCGTCGGCCTCACCAACAGCGACTATAAGTCCATGGCTTCTCGAATCGGTGCGACGCTTACGGCCTCCGTACCATCCGGGCTCCCGCACCGGTTCGCGCGCCTGGTGCGGCCGCTCCTCTTTCGAATCCACGCGCTCAACTTTTTCTTCCGGGATGTGCGCCCGGCCATCGAAGCTCGGCGACGGACGCGCCGCGAGGATCTCATCTCGCAGCTCCTCGACGAGAATTACTCGAACAAGGCGATCATGATCGAGTGCATGACCTATGCGGTCGCGGGCATGGTGACGACGCGTGAATTCATCGTGATGGCCGCGTGGCATCTGTTCGAGCGCGACGCCCTGCGCGCCCGCTTCGTGGCCGGCGACGAAGCCGATCAGTTGGCGATTCTCGATGAGATCTTGCGTCTCGAGCCCGTGGCTGCGGTGCTGCAGAGACGCCCCTCGGAAGACATGGCCATCGGCTCCGACACCATTGCCGCGGGCACGCTGCTCGCCATCGACATCCGTGCCGTCAATACGGATGAAGCGGCGACCGGACCTTGTCCGCACGCGCTCGATCCGGATCGCGCCAAGCGGCAGAAGGCGGCCGCCGGATATCTCAGCTTCGGCTACGGCAGTCACCGCTGCCCGGGCTCGCAAGTGGCGATGCACGAGACGCGACTGTTCTTGGATGCACTGATGCGGGTTCCAGGGATCCGGCTCGAGCGTGCGCCCAAGATCGGCTGGAGCGACATGCTCATGGCGTACGAGCTTCGCGGCGCGATGGTTGGCTGCGACCGCAGCTAGCGGGGACCCTTGTCAAGCGTGAATGAACTCGTGGCGCGCGCTCGAGAAGTCGCGCGGCTCGATCGCAAAGCCGCCTGAAATACAGGCATCGCGGGTCGTGCTGAGGCCCTTCCCGTGAAAGAAACTCTCAGCCGCCTCCGGATCTGCGACACGCCACACCAGCGAGTAGATTCCGGAGGTCGGCGGCTCGAGGAATTCGGCGAGAGGCCCTTGCTTGGCGTCATCCGGTTGGATGAAGGCCACGCGGGTGTCGGCCAGGCGCAGGAGGATCCGCCGTCCGGGCTGCGGCAGGGCCATGCGCTCATCGGCCATCAATTCGCCGTCCAGCAGCTCGGTGAAGAAAGCGAGTGCGCGGCCCGCGTCAGGTACGACGCAGGCGATGTGATCGAGGCCCTCGAGAGTCGACGGATGGCGGCCCGCCCAGTCCGGACGAAAATTGCCGCGCTCGTAGGGATCGTTGGGCATCGGTCTTTCGCACACTTCGAGCAGGACGCCGCCGGTCGATTCCTGGCGCACATAAAAAAAGAAACCGTACTCCGCCGATAGCTTGCAGCCGTGCTCCTTGAGCTGGGCGGCGACGGCCGGGCCGTCGTCGACTTTGATTTCAAAGGAATGAAAGCCGGGGCCATAGCGATGCAAGTAGCGGGCGAAGTGCTTATCCAGTCGTGCCGGTTCTCTCGGCGACATGGGCTCGATCATGTGATCGGTCACATAGAGGAGCGCCATGTCGCGGTCCTCGGCCTCGAAATAACCTTCCGCGAAAATCAGGCCGCCGAGCACGTCCATGTACTGGGCACGGCACGCCGCAATGTCCGTCGCAGCATGAATGGTGTGGATGATGCGGCGTATCTTCACCCGTGAATCGGTCATCAATCTCTCCCCTCGCCTCGTTGTGGAACGGCTCGGCCAGGCATCCGGGCCATGCTATTTTAACGGATGCCCCGTTTTCTGCGGTTCGACATGCTGTGGCTGTGCATGCTCCTCGGTACGGAGCCGCTGTACGCGCAGATGCCGTTTTACACCGACGACCCCTCTGTCACCGAGCCGCACAAGCTGCACGTCGAGATCTTCGATGAGTTCGACGGCCTACAGTCCTCGCAATACCCCGACCTGCGCCAGAACACCGCGAATTTCAAGATTAACGCAAGTCCCGTGCACGGGCTCGAGCTGGATATCGATGTGCCCTATCTGACAATCGACCGTGCAGCCGGCGCCGAGACATCCCGCGGCATCGGCGACACCAATCTCGGCGCGAAATGGAATATGCGTGAAACTCCGCCCGACACGAAGCTACCGGCGTTTGCGGTCAGCTTCTACGTTGAATTCCCGACCGGCAACGCCCAACAGGAACTGGGATCGGGACTCACCGATTATTGGCTGAACTTCATCGTTCAGAAGCCCTTGTCCGACGCGACGCGGATCAACGTGAACCTGGGCGTTCTCTTCGCCGGCAACACCAGCACCGGCGCCGTAGGCATTGAAACCCGGCGCGGTCAGGTCTACACCGGCGGCATCTCGTTGCTGCACGATGCGACCTCCCGACTCACCTGGGGCGGTGAAATCTACGGCGGCATCTCCGATGGCGCGGGTTCGGACAAGACGCAGCTCCAAGGCATGCTGGGCGCCCAGTACGAGATTCGCAACGGGTTCTCCTTGTGTTTCGGCGTTCTCGGCGGAAAGTACGGCGCGACACCGCAGATCGGTGGACAAATCGGCGTCGCGATCGATTTCCCCGATGCGGTGAGATAGCCGGCACATCCGTCTCATTAGGTTGCTATATTCCGTCGAATTCTTCACCGGCCTTGAGGAGATCCCGATGAGCTGTGGTCCGGAAGTATTGAAAAGCGTGCCTCTCTTCGAGTTGCTCGACGACGATGAGCGGGCAGTCCTTGCCGCTCAGGTGGAGCTCAAGAATTTCGCCGCGCGTGAACGGATCTACAAACGAGGCGACATGGGCGGCCAGGCATACGTGATGATTTCCGGCAAGGTGCGCGTCGTGACGGTGGACGAAGACCAGCAGGAAGTCGTCGTCGATGAGCCGGCGCATGGGGAATTCTTCGGATTTGCCTCGATGCTCGAGCAATCCCCTCATCACACCACCGCCATCGCCCTCGAGGACACCTCTTGTATCGAGGTCTCACGGGACGACATCGCCGTACTCCTGCAGCGCAAGCCGAACGCCGGTATGGATCTGCTGACCGCGCTCGGCCGTCAGCTGCACGCGACGCAGGAGTTGGCGCGGATGCGGGCCACTCGCAACCCGAATGACCTCATCGAGACGGAAGCGACCTTCGGCGAGCGGATCGCGGATCACGTCGCGCGTTTCGGCGGATCTTGGACCTTCATCATCGCGTTCGGCGTCATCATGGTGCTCTACGCCTCCATCAATATTGCCTTGCGCGGCAAGGCGTGGGATCCCTATCCGTTCATTCTGCTGAACCTGTTTCTGTCGATGCTGGCCGCAATCCAAGCGCCGGTGATCATGATGAGTCAAAATCGTCAGGACACCAAAGACCGCTTGCGGGGTGAGCTCGACTTCGACGTGAACCGAAGAGCCGCCTCGGACATCCAGGGGCTGTCACGCAAGTTGAATCTGCTGGATGAAAAGATGGACGATGTCGGCAATCTGCTGCGCAGTAACGGGACCCACAGACCGCAGTCACTATAGGATCGAGTCTATGTTCGGGATGCGCTTCGACTTGAGAACTCCGGGTATGGCGACCGCCGAGATCGCGCGGGAATACCGCGCGGCCATCGAAATGGCTCAATGGGCCGACGAGCGGGGCGCCATGAATATCGGCCTGTCGGAGCATCACTGCTCCGAGGACGGCTACCTGCCGTCCCCGCTCATTCTGGCTGCGGCCATGGCGGCCGTGACGCGCAACGTGCAGATCATGGTCGCCGCGGCGCTTCTGCCGATGTACGAC
The DNA here is from genome assembly GCA_963766915.1 of uncultured Gammaproteobacteria bacterium. Classification (GTDB taxonomy): domain Bacteria; phylum Pseudomonadota; class Gammaproteobacteria; order Steroidobacterales; family Steroidobacteraceae; genus Bog-1198. The sequence goes on along the minus strand of CAVYCL010000010.1, from coordinate 69,654 downwards.
GCGGTGCGTCTCGCCGAAGAGATGATCGTGCTCGACCACCTGAGTGAGGGCCGGGTGAGCTATATCCTCGGCATCGGCTACCGGCCGGTCGAGTATGAGCTTTATGACCTCGATTACGCGGAACGGGGCGCGATTGCCGATCGCAAGCTCACGCAATTGCTCGACGTGCTGCGGCAAGCCTCCGAAGCCAAGGCGATGCCGCGCGTGACGCCGGCCCCTTTCACGCCCGGACGCCCGAGAATCATGTGGGGTGGCGCGACCAAGGCGGCGGCTCGCCGCGCGGGGCGCAACGGTCTGCCCTTCTTCGCGCAAACCAATACGCCCGGACTCGCCGAGACCTATGCCGCGGCTGCGCGCGAGGCCGGCTTCGAGCCGGGTCCGTGCATATTGCCCTCTCCCGAGATGCCGAGCATCGTGTTCGTCCATCCCGATCCGGATGTCGGGTGGAACGAGGTGGGTCCTTACCTGCTCGCCGACGCCACGGCTTATGCCGAGTGGAACGAGGACGCGAATCGACCCACGGTCAGTTTGTCGAAGAGCAAGACGGTCGAGGCGCTGCGCGCGGAGCGTGGCGCTCATCGGGTCGTCGACGTCGAAGGAGCGGTTGCGCTGGTGAAGCGCTGGGGCCGTCTGCCCCTGCATCCCCTGTGCGGCGGTTGCCCTCCGGACTTGGCCTGGACCTATTTACGGCGCGTGGCCGATCAAGTGCTGCCGGCCTTGGCGCGTCAGGGCGGATAAAGCGTCATCGGATCGTTGCGGGTGTCCGGAGTCTCCGCGCGCCAACGCACGGAGCCGAAGGGGCGCTCGAGGCGACGACGAACGCGTCGCGCATCGCGTGCTCCGTTGAACGCATCGGCCGCCGCCTGCAGCGCCCGATCGGCGTGCGTGAAGCGGCTGCGCAGGCGTAGATAATCGAGCCACGTGGGCAAGTGATACCGCTCCGTCCAGAGCGCAGGATCCGCAAGATCACGCGCCAACGACCACTGGTAGGCGCCGTTCCGCAGCCGGGCGCGTTGCAGCTTCAGCATCACCTCGTAGAACTTGCGCGCCTCCGCCGGATCGACCTGATAGTCGATCTCGATGACGATGGGGCCTGAGCGCGCGGTAATGTCGAGCGCGACCTCGGGCTCGGCGCCGATCTCGATCATCTCGACGTCGGTCGGCGATGTGCGCCGCATCGGCAGGAGGAGTCCGATCAACGGTGTCAGGCAGAGCGCCGCGCCGGAGGCCAAGAAGGCGATCTCGATGCTCCAATGCGCCGCCACACGCCCCCAGATCCAAGCACCCAGTGCAATTCCCGCGGTGAGCGAGGCCTGATACCCGGCAATTGCCCGGGCCGCGACCCAGCGCGGCACCGACAGCTGCACGCTCACACTGATGAGTGCAATGCTCAACATGTTGGCAACGCCGGCCACGACCATCGCGGCAGCCGTGAGCAGGAGAATGCGGCTGGCGCCGATCACGAGCAGCATCAGCCCGGCCGCACAGGCACACAGAAGATAGGCTTGCTCGGCGCTCAAGCGGTCGCGCGCCTTGTTGACGAGCAGCGCCCCGACCACCGCGCCCACGCCCGTGCATCCCAGCAACAGCCCGTAGGTACTGGCGTTGCCCTGCAGCAGATCGCGTGCGACGAGCGGGACCAACGCAGCCGCCGCGGCGCCCGCGAGCCCGAACGCAAAGGAGCGGACCATGGCGGCGCGTACCGGCGGCGAATGGCGTGCATAGCGCGCGCCCGCGACCAGCGCACCGCCGATCCGTTCGGCGGGAAGCCGCGCCGCAACGTGCTTGCGGCGCCAGAATGCGAACGCGGTCAAGAGCGGCAGGTAGGCGAGCGCGTTGATGAGGAAGGCGGCGGAAACACCGAACGCCAGTACCACGACGCCCCCGACGGCGGGGCCGAAGCTGCGCGCTAAGTTGTAACTGATGGACCCCAACGCGACGGCGGCGGGCAGATGCTCGGGGCTCACCTGCTCCCCGATGGACGCGGCCCAGGCGGGATTATAGAGAGCGACGCCGCCGCCGATGAGCGAGCAGAAAGCGAGCAGCACCCACGGCGTGGTGAGTCCGGCGAGCGACAGCGTCGTGAGCGTCGCGGCACAGAGGGTGGCGAACCCGAGTCCGATGAGGGCGATCTTGCGCCGATCGAACATGTCGGCGATCGCGCCTGCCGGCACGGACACCAGCATCAACGGCACCATCAGCGCGGTTTGTACCAGGGCGACCATCCCGGGCGATGAGGTGAGGCGGGTCATCTCCCACGCGGCACCCACGCCCAAGATGAGCTGGCCGAAATTCGAGATCACGCTCGCCGACCAGATTCTGCGGTACACGCGCTCGCGCAGCGGCTCGAGCGGTGCCCAGATTCGCCTCGGCTCGATGCGGCTCGCGGTCACGGGCAGCCGTTGGCGGGCGAGATCCGGCGCGCGTGCAGCTCAAGTTCAGCGGAACTTCGCAATGATCTCGGCACCGTAGCGCTCCGCGTTGGCACACCACTCGGCGCGGCTGTCGCCGTCGATGGTCGCTCCGACCGTGGTGACCCCGAGTTCGCGCATCTTGGCGATTTTCTCGAGCAGCGCCTGCGGATTCCACGCCTCGTTGGGTTGATTGACGGCACCCAGAACGATCTTCGGGGGCTCCGCCCGCCCAACTTTCTCGCAATGCTCGCGCATGTAGACGATGCCGGCGGCGAGGTCCATCTCATCGGTCATCGCGGCGGTGCGAGTGGTCGCCGACACGGCGGCGGAGGTGATGAAGGGATTCCAGGCATCGCCCAATTCGACGGCGCGGCGAATCGCGCGCCTCGAATTGCCGCCGATGAGGAGCGGCGGATGCGGTTGTTGGATCGGGCGCGGCAGGATGCGATTGCCGAGGGCTTGGTAGCCTGTGCCCTGAAACGTGAATTCGTCCGCGGTCCAGGCGGCCTTCATCGCCTTCAGGTACTCGTCCATGATTTCGTTGCGGCGCTCGAAGTCGACCCCCAAGGCTTTGAATTCTCCCTTGAGGTAGCCGGCGCCGAGCCCCAAGGCGACGCGGCCGCCGGATACGAAATCGAGCGTCGCCACCGCGCGCGCCGTGACGAAGGGATTGCGGTAAGGCAGGACGAGAATTCCGGTCTGTAGCCGCAGCGTGCGGGTGAACGCAGCCACGAGCGTCAATATGACGAACGGATCCTGCGCGTGGTGGCCGCCGGCATCCAGCCAGCGTCCCGTCGGCACGGGATGATCCGTGTCGCAGGCCGCATCGAACCCGACGCGCTCGGCGGTCCGGGCAATTTCCGCAATGGCCTCGGCCCGCAGGAATTCATCCGGGTACTGGATCTTGTCGAACGGCAACGAGACGTTGATTTTCACTCGCTCAGCACCCACTTGTTGTTGCCGGTGCGGCTTCGCACCCAGCCTCCCGACCCGGAGGTCCCGCCATCCACGGGCAAAATGACGCCCGTGATGTAGCTGCTCATCCGGGATGCCAAGAAGACAGCGGCGTTACCGCATTCTGTGTCGATTCCTGGACGTCCCAACGGAATGCGGCGTGCAACGATATTTTTCTGCTCGTCGCTGAACTCGATCCAGGTCGAAGGATCGACCGGGCCGGCGCGATTACCTCGAATCCCCGGGGTATCGGTCATGTCGGGCGCGATCGCGTTCACGCGGATGCGATGATCGGCAAGCTCCACGGCCAACGTGCGTGTGAAGTTGTTGAGACCGGCCTTGCAGGCGGCGTAGACAGAGTAGCTCGGTGCCGCACGGGAGGCTTCGATGCTGGTCACCGTGATAATGGAGCCGCCCTGTCCGCCCTTGATCATGATCGGTACGGCGGCGGAGGTCGCGGCCAACACGCTGACGAGATTGAGATCGATGTGCCGGCGCCATGAGCGTTCCGACTGCTCGATGAAGAGCCGTGGGCTCACCCCGCCGGCGTTGTTGACGAGAATGTCGATCCGGCCGAACTCGCTCGAAGCCCGCTCGATGAGCGCGACAATCTGCGCGGTCTCCATGACATCGGTCGGTACGGCGAGCGCCTTGCCGCCCAGCTCCCGCACGCGGGCCGCCGTCTCCTCGCAGCGCTCGGGAATGATGTCGCCGATCACGACGTTCGCACCCACGGAGGCGAACGCGAGCGCGATCGCCCGCCCGATTCCGCCGCCGCCGCCGGTGACGACGGCAACTTGGTCGGTCAGCAGTATGTCGTTCGCGTCCAAGCAGTGTGAGTCAGCGGGCGATCGAGCGCGAGGCTTCGCCGACCGTGTTCACCGCGGCGCCTTCGCCTCGAGGGTGCGCCGGATAGCCGATTCGATTTCGGTGGGCTTGTAGAGATATTCCGTTTCGAGCACCTTGGCGAACGGCACCGTGACATCGCGAGAGGCAACCCGCAGCACCGGCGCCGCAAGCTGGCCGTAGAGGTGCTCCTGGATGCGCGCGGCGACTTCTGCGCCGACTCCGAAGCTGCGCGGAGCCTCGTGAACCACCACGGCACGCCGAGTCTTCGCGACCGATTTTAAGATTCCGTCGGTGTCGAGCGGCGAAACCGTCCGCAGATCGACGACCTCGACCTGGATGCCTTCCTGAGCGAGCCGTTCGGCAATGACCAGGGTGTCGCGCAGCGGTCGCCCGTAGCCGATGACCGAGACGTCGCTGCCGCTTCGCGCCACATGCGCCTTGCCGAGCGGTATGCGGTACCCGGGCGGCGGCGCCGGACCCGTCAGTGCGCGCGTCAGGCCGTCCTCGATGAAGAGACACGGATCGTCGTCGAAGATGCACGCGCTCAACAAGCCTTTTGCATCCGCCGGTGTCGAAGGCACCACGACTTTGATTCCGGCAACGTGGGCGAACCACGCCTCGAGCATGTCGGAGTGCTGTCCCGCCGTGCCCGCGCCCGCCCCGGTGCGAGTGCGAATGGTGATGGGAACGCCGGTCTGACCGCCCGACATGAAGCGCAACTTGGCCGCATGGTTGACGATCTGATCCATCGCGACGGTGACGAAATTCATCAGCATGATCTCGGCGACCGGCCGCATCCCCGCGAGCGCCGCGCCCACGGCCGCTCCGAGGATGGCCTGCTCGGAGATCGGCGTCGTGCGCACGCGATGCGCTCCATACTTCGTGGAGAGACCCTTGGTCACCTTGAATACGCCGCCGCCCTCCTTGTCGCCGATGTCCTCGCCGAGGAGCAGCACGCTCGGATCGCTCTCCAACGCCTCCTCGAGCGCCATGCGGTAGGCGTCCGTGAAGCTCATGGTGTCTCGGGCAGCAGCGGTTGCGGTGCTCATGCGGGCACTCCCGGGGCGTAAATGTCGATATTGATCTCGTTCGGGTCCGGCGGGCTCGAGTCCGCCGCAAACTTCACGGCGTCGTCGATCTGCGCATTGATGTCGCGCGTGATGGTCTCGAGGTCGGCCTCGCTGGCTGCCTTGCTCTGCAGCACCGCCGCCTTGGTCGCAGGCATCGGATCGCGCGCGAGCGCCGCGGCGTATTCATCTTTCGGGATATAGGCGCCGGGATCCCCAAAATAATGACCCATGAATCGAAAGGTCATGGCCTCGAGCAGCGTCGGGCCCTCGCCTGCGCGGGCGCGCGCGACGGCCTCTTTCGACGCCTGCCACATGGCCTGCGCATCGTTGCCGTCGACGGTCACGCCCCGCATGCCGTAGGAGGCGGCGCGATCGGCGATCTGGGCGACGGTGGTCCCATCCTCATAGCGGGTGCATTCGGCGAAGCGATTATTCTGACAAAGGAAAATGACCGGCAGCTTCCAGAGCGAGGCCATGTTGAGCGCTTCGTGGAATGCCCCGATGTTGGACGCCCCATCGCCGAAATTGCAGAGCGTCACGCGGCCATCGGCCTTCAGCTGCGACGCCAGCGCGAGACCGTTGGCGATCGGCAGGCCGCTGCCCACGACGCCCGTGGTGACCATGATTCCGGCCTTCGGATAGGTGATGTGCATCGCACCGCCCTTGCCCTTGCAGGCGCCGGTCGCCTTACCGGCATACTCGGCGACCATCTGCCGCAGCGGCATACCCTTCGCCAGCTGATCGTGAACGCCGCGGTAGGTCGTGACCAGATAATCGGTCGGGTGCAGATTCACACCCATCGCCGCCGCCAGGATCTCCTGACCCCGGGGAGAGTAATAGACCGCCGCCATGCGTCCGGTCGAGATCAGCGAGCGCATACGCTCGTCGAACAGCTGGATCAACAGCGCCTTACGGTAAATTTCCAGCAGTATCTGGGGACTGAACCCGTCCGAATTGGTCATTGGCATTGCTCCTCTCCCCCCGCGGACGCGATTGCGCAACGGTGATGTTCATTATCTGCGCCGCCACCGAAGGTGTAAACGCTCAGGGTCCGCCCACGCAATTGCCAGACAGCGATTGCTGAGCTAGCTTAGTATCATAGCAAAAAGTGCAGGCAGCACGAGAGGCCCCCGACAGGGGGATTCGATATCATTGGGCAAGAGCCTTAAGCAACGAAATCGACGGGGGTAGTTATGTCGCAGGTCATGAAAGGCATCAGGGTGCTTGAGGTCGCGCAGTTCACGTTCGTCCCTGCCGCCGGCGCCATCTTGGCCGACTGGGGCGCGGACGTCATCAAAATCGAGCATCCGGTGCGCGGCGATACCCAGCGCGGCTTCATCAACTTGGGCGGTATGAAGCTCGACCCCATGCGCAACACCCTGATGGAGCATCCGAATCGAGGCAAGCGCAGTGTTGGCCTCGATTTCTCCACCGCCGCGGGTGTGGAGCTGCTTTACGAGATCGCCAAGACCTGTGATGTCTTCCTCACCAATTATTTGCCCTCGCAGCGTCAAAAGCTCAAGTTCGATATCGAGCACATCCGCGCGGTGAATCCGAAGATCATTTACGCGCGCGGCAGCGCGTACGGTGACAAGGGACCGGAGCGCGAGATCGGCGGCTTCGACGGCACGGCGTTCTGGTCGCGCAGCGGCGTGGGTTATTCCATGTCGCCGCAGGAGCTCGAGGGTCCGCTCACGCAAGGCATTGCCGCCTTCGGAGATTCGATCGGCGGTATGAACATCGCCGGTGGCATCGCCGCGGCCTTGTTCCACCGCGAACGTACCGGGGAAGCGCTGGAGCTCGATGTGTCGCTCTTGAGCACGGCTTGGTGGGCGGCCGGCACCGCAGTCGATCAATTCATCGAGAGCGGCAAGGTCATCCGCAATCCCATGCCCAAATCCGGCGGCCAACCGACCAATCCCTTCTCGGGCAATTACCGGACTTCGGATGGTGGAACGATCAATCTATGCATCCTGACTCCCGGGCCGCATATTCAAGATACGTTCGAGCATCTGGGCATCCCCGAGGCGGCCGCGGACCCGCGCTTCAGCGAGACTCGCGCGCTCATCGAGCATTCCAAGGCGGCCAGCGAGCTCATCGCCCAGGCCTTCGCAAAGCAGCCGTTCGCTTACTGGCGTCAACACTTGAAGACTCTGAAGGGACAGTGGGCCCCGGTGCAGAGCCTGCTCGACCTCGCGAGCGATGAACAAGCGCTCGCCAACGACATGTTGTTCGAAGTGGAGGCTGCCGACGGCGGCCGACCGCTGAAGCTGGTGCGCGGTCCGGTGCAGTTCAACCACACGCCGGTAACCACCACGCGCGCCCCGCAGGCCTCGGAACACACCGAGTCGTTCCTCATGGAGCTCGGCCTGCCCTGGGAACGCATCGAAAGCCTGAAGGCCTCCGGAGCGATTTCCTAATGAAGCCCGGCAGCAAACTCAAAAGCGCCGTGTGCGATACGGAGGTCATGGTGATTCGCGGCGGCGCCGATGCAATCGTCGAGTGCGGCGGCGTGCCCATGGCCGAGCAAGCGCCTGCCGAGCGTCGGCCGATAGACCCTAAGTTTGCGCAAGGCACGCGCATCGGCAAACGCTACGTCGACGCCCAAGGCACGATCGAGCTGTTGTGCGTGAAGGCGGGACAGGGAGCGCTTGCCGTGTCAGGCGTCGCGCTTCAGACCAAGGACGCGAAGCCTCTGCCCTCCTCCGACTGACGACGACCCGATGAATATATCGCTCGTGCTGCAAATGGCGGCCGATGCCGAGCCCGAGCGCATCGGCCTCGTCTGTGGAGATCGACGCTGGTCGTACGGCGCGCTCCTGCAAGCCGCGCGGGCTGCGGCGTTGGACATCGCCGGTTCGGACTGCTCGCACGTCGCACTGCTCGATGAAAGCAGCGAGGCTGCCGCCATCGCGTTGTTTGCGGCCGCGCTTGCGGGCGTGCCCTACGTGCCTCTCAACTATCGCCTCGCCGATCCCGATCTCGCATCGCTCCTGCGGTCGCATCGCGCCCGCGTATATCGTGGGCGATGCGGAGCGCATCCTGCGATTGAGTGCGGACCTCGGCCATCGGATACGAGGACGCAGCGCCTTCCTCGCCGATGCGACGAAGCCCGGCGCCCCCGTGAGCGCGGACGAGCCCCCCGAGGGAATCGCAGTCCAGCTCTTCACCAGCGGCACCACCGGCCGCTCCCAAGGCGGCGATCCTGCGGCATGCGAACTTGCTGTCGTACATCCTCGGCACCGTCGAGTTCGGGGCCGCCGGCGAGGAGGAGGCGGCGCTCGTCAGCGTGCCGCCCTATCACATCGCCGGAATCGCGGCCCTCTTGAGCTCCATCTACGCCTTGCGGCGGATTGTGCTGCTGCCCGCGTTCGATCCCGACGATTGGCTGAAACTCGCCGCCGCCGAGCGGGCAACGCATGCGTTCTTGGTGCCGACGATGCTCGGGCGTGTCGTTGCTCGACTGGACGCCGGTGCCTCGGCGGATTTATCCGCAATGCGCGCCATTGCCTACGGTGGCGGCCGCATGCCGGCCGAGCTCATCGAGCGGGCGCTCGAGCTGTTTCCGAAAACCGCTTTCACCAATGCCTACGGCCTCACGGAGACCAGTTCGACGGTTGCGCTGCTCGGGCCCGAAGAGCATCGTGACGCGCTCGCCTCGAGCGATCCCGATGTCCGCGCCCGGCTCGGCTCGGTCGGTCGCCCGTTACCGACCGTGCAGGTCGAAATCCGCGATGAAGAGGGGCGGCCGCTCCCGGCCGGGGAGCGCGGCGAGATCTACGTGCGCGGCGACCAGGTGTCCGGCGAATATCGCGAGCGCAGTGCGCTCGATGCGGCGGGCTGGTTTCCGACACGCGATGCCGGTTGGCTCGACGCCGAGGGGTTTCTGTTTCTGGCCGGACGTGCCGACGATGTCATCGTGCGCGGCGGCGAGAACATCTCCCCCGGAGAAATCGAGGATGTGCTGCGCACGCATGCCGCCATCGCGGACGCGGCGGCGGTCGCCGTGCCCTCGATCGAATGGGGTGAAGCGGTCGGCGTGGCCATCGTCGTGAGACCCGGTGCCGAAGCGCCCGCCGAAGAGCACTTGCGGGCGCTCATCAGGAGCCGTTTGCGCTCCTCGCGTGTGCCCGAAAGAATCGCGTTCTTGGATGCGCTGCCTTACAACGAAATGGGCAAGCTGCTGAGACGGGAGATTCGCGCGCTATTCAAGGCGTAGCCCGCGCGGCGCGCGCGCCGGCGCGAATGTAGGCGTAGATCTCGTGGACCTGCTGCGGCCCCAGGGTCGGGAATTGCGGCATTCCTTTTTCCAAGAGGACGCCATCGTGCACCGCGGCCCAAACCCCGCTCTCGCTGAGCGCGATCCGGGACTCGCGCAGGTCCGGCCCGGGAGCGCCGGGCGAAGCGAGATTCAGACCATGGCATGCCGAGCAGGCCAGATTGAAAATTGCCTGTCCCGCCGCGGCGTCCGCATCGCTTAAGGTGACCGCCGGATCGTCGAGTGCGGTCAGCGAATCGCTCCGCGGTGCAGTCGGTGGCAACGCAGCTTTTCCCCCGAGGCTGAAGGTGAGAAGCCGGCGCGGCTGTGCGCCGTACTTCCAGCCACGCGGCATCAACTGGTTCCAGATAGCCGTGGCGCCGCCGTAGCCGACCAGAATCGACACGTATTGGCGCCCGGCCACGGAATAGCTGATCGGTGCACCGATGATCCCCAGTCCCGCGTTGAATCGCCACAGCTCCGCGCCCGTGGCGGCATCGTAGGCCAAGAGGTAGCCATCGCCGGTGCCTTGAAAGACGAGGCCGCCGGCGGTGGACAGCACGCCGCCATTCCAAAGCGAATCTTGTTGCACCCGCCAGCGTGCTTTCTGCGCGATGGGATCCCACGCGATGAGCGCGCCCTTGCCGTCTTCAGGGTCCGCGAGGACGCCCGAGATGCTGAGGCCGCCGACGTAGAATAATCCGGGCTGCGGTTTGCCTTTCTGCAGATGCACTCCCACCTGCATGTAAGGGAGGTAAACCAAGCCGGTCTGCGGGCTGAACGACATGCTCTGCCAACTGTGCGCGCCGGTGGGGCTCGGCCAGACGACGGCCTCGCCGCTCTCATAGCGCGCACCCTTCACTTCCACGGGCCGGCCCGTCGCCGCGTCGATGCGCTCCGCCCAGGTGACCTTGCCCAACTTCTCGGCCGAGAGGAGCTTTCCGGTCTGCCGGTCGAGCACATAGAAAAATCCATTCTTCGGCGCTTGCATGAGCACCTTGCGCCGCTCGCCGCCGATCACGAGATTCGCGAGCGCGATTTGCTGGGTGCAATCGAAGTCCCACGCATCGCGCGGGTTGACCTGGTAGTGCCAGAGATACTTGCCCGTGTCGGCGTCCACCGCGACGATCGAGGCTGTGTACAGATTGTCGCCGTCGCCGGGACTGCGTTGCTCGGGATCGTACGGTCCGGCATTGCCGGTCGCGAGATAGATGCGGTTCAGCTCGGCATCGAAGGTGATGCTGTCCCAGACACCGCCGCCGGTGCCGGATGTCCAATACTCGCCGCTCCAAGTCGCCGCGGCGCGCTCCATCGCGGGATCACCTTTGTTTTCCGGGGGAGATCCGGGGGTCGTGTAGAACCGCCAGACCTGCTTGCCGGTGGCGGCGTCGTAGGCGGTGACGTAGCCGCGCTCGCCGGTGTCGGCGCCTGCGTTGCCGATGATGACCTTGCCGTTGAACGCGCGCGGTGCGCCCGTGATGGTCTTGCCACCCTTCTCAGGTACGGTCTGCGTGCTCCATAGCAAAGAGCCGGTCCGGGCATCGAGCGCAATCAACCGCCCGTCGAGGGTGCCGGCGAAAACGCGCCCATCGGCATACGCCGCACCCCGATTGATGCCGAACATGTACATCAGCTTGGAAGGATTGTGCCTCCAGATTTCCGGGTCGTATTTCCACTTGAGCTTGCCGCTCGCGACATCGACTGCATACACCGCCGAGTGACTGCCGGTGAAGTACAGAACGCCGTCGACCGCGAGCGGCGTTGCCTCCAAGGAAAGCTCGCCTGCGAGATCGAGCGACCAGGTAAGGCCGAGCGCCTTGATGGTGGACTTGTTGATGCCATCGAGCGCGCTGTAGGCGTCTTCATCGGCGCTGTTGTGACTCGTCCAGTTCTGCGCACCGCCGGTCCCGCCCGGTGTGAGCGTCGCCGCGGCGGCCGGCCAAAAAAATACGCGAAGCGCGAGCGCGGCCAGCGCCACGAGGCGCGTGCGTCTCAACGAAGTCACTTTTCGATGATGATGATGCGCTCGGGACAGGCGCGGGCACCGCGCTCTGCCAACGCCTCCATGCCCGGAGGCACGTCGATCTCTGCGACGGCGATATAGCCGTTCTCATCGAGCGGAAAGAGATCCGGCGCCACGGCGGCACAGCGCGCGTTGCCGACGCAGGAAGCTTTGTCGATGCGAATTTTCACCCGCCACCCCCGAGCACAGTCAGTAAGAATCGTGCCTGTCGCCCGAGTATGAAACGGCAAGCTGTGCGCTGTAAAGCGGCGCGGGGGCGACGCGGGGCCGCACGGGCCGGCGCGCCCAGCGGCGCACCGACCCAAGCGATCTTAGAGCGCCAGCACCTGCTTCTTGCTGAGGCTGGTCACGAGCCTGCCGTCGACGCTCGAGAGCGTGGATGCGGGGACGGTAATCATCTTGCCGTCCAGGATCATCTGCACGGCGCCGTCGGAGTTGACGCGATACACCGTCCCGAGCCGCGCGCCGTCGGCGGCGACCAGCATCTTGCCCTTCGTGGCGACCGTAGACACCGTCGAGGCTGCATCATCGGTGGCCGATGCCAACCCGGAAACGGTGAACATGAGGCCGCATACCAACACGGGGAACCATGAATTCTTCACGACGCTCTCCTTGTGAACCGAGATTGATCAATATACTAAGCTACGTTAGTAATTATACTAAGCTAGGTTAGTATTTGAGTCAAGCCCGGCTGCGTGAGGCGCCGCACAAATTGCTACCATGGCGCGCACCTGACTTGTAAGAACATGCCAAACAACCCCCAGAACCTCGAGACACTGAGCGCGCAAGCGCTACTGCGCCCGTCCGCGCAGCCGGTGGTCGAGTTCGAGGGCGAATGGCGCACCTGGGGAGACATGCGCCGGGTGGCGGAGCGGCTGACCGCGCTGATCGCGGCAAGCGGCGCGCCCTCGCAGGCGTCGATCGCCTTCGTCGCCCGCAACCGTCCCTCCGCGATCGCCGCCTTGCTCGGCTTGATTGCGCAAGGCCGCACCGTCAGCATGCTTTACGCCTATCAAGCAGGTGCGGCATTGGCGCGAGACGTCGAGCGGCTGAAACCTGCACTGCTGGTCGCGGCCCGGGAAGATTTCTCCGAGGAGCTGCTCGCGGTGCTTCGGGCCCAGGGCATCGCCGCCATCGCGCTAACGGAGATGGACGCCTGCGCGCTGCCCGGGCTCGAGCGAGCGCGTGCCGAATCGGCGTTGCAAGCCGGACCTGCGCGTATCGAACTTCTGACGAGCGGCACCACCGGTCCGCCGAAGCGGTTCGCGATCGGCTTCGACCTGATCGCCCGGCACTTCGTCGGCTCGAGCTTGACGCAAGCGAGCGCGGCACCTGTGCGCGGCGCCGACGCCGCCGAGCCGCCGCCGTTCCTCTTGTTCATGCCCTTGGGCAATATCTCGGGTGTCTACACCACCATCCCGGTGATGTTGCGAGGTCAGCGCGCGGTGCTGCTCGAGCGCTTCACCGTGAGCGCCTGGCACCAGCATGTGCTGCGCTACCGCCCGCAGATCAGCGGTCTGCCGCCGGCCGGTGTGCAAATGGTCCTCGATGCCGATATACCGCGGGCGGATCTCGCCTCCATCCGCAGTATCGGTACCGGGGCTGCGCCGTTGGATCCGACGACGCATCGGGCGTTCGAGGAGCGTTACGGGATCCCGATCCTGCTCTCCTACGGCGCCACGGAATTTGCCGGCCCGGTGACCGCGATGTCGGCGGAATTGCACGCCCAGTGGGGCCAACAGAAATTCGGCAGCGTCGGGCGCCCGATCGCGGGGGCGGAGCTGCGCGTGCTTGATCCCGATACGGGTGAAATCCTGCCGGCCGGCGCGGAGGGGCTTCTCGAGGTGAAGGTGCCTCGCATGGGGACGGAGTGGATTCGGACCTCGGACATCGCCGCGATCGATGCGGACGGTTTCATGTTCCACCGCGGCCGCGCGGACGGCGCCATCGTGCGCGGCGGCTTCAAGATCCTGCCGGAAACGATCGAGCGCGCGCTGTTGCTGCACGCATGCCGTCTCGGCGGCCGCCGTGCTCGGCATACCGGATCAGCGGCTGGGGCAGGTGCCGGCGGCGGTCGTTCAACTGAAACCGGGGATCGAGCAAGTCGACGTCGCCGATCTCGAGACGCATTTGCGCGGGCATGTTTATGCCACGCACATACCGACAGCCTGGCGCATCGTCGAGGAGTTGCCGCGCACACCGTCGCTGAAAATCGATCGGCCCGCAATTCGCCGCTTGTTCGAGGAAGACGCGCGCACGCCATCGCCCGGCGCACCCGGCCGCTAAGCGATGCTGTGTCCGCCATCGACCGCGAGGCTTGCCCCGGTCGTGAACGAGGCCCGATCGCTGACCAAATAGAGCACGGCGTCCACGATCTCATCAGGATTGCCGGCGCGTTGCAGCGGCAGGCCGCGCTCTGCGTGGCGGGCGAACTCCTCGGATCGGGACCAACCTTTGGTCGCGTCGGTGTGAAACGGACCCGGCATCACGGTATTCACGCGCACGGTCGGACCGAACTCCTTGGCGAACGTGGTGGTCAAGACGTTGATGCCCGCTTTGGCGGCGGCGTAGGGGGCGAAGGCGGGCTGCGGCCGTAGCGCGCCGCTCGAAGAGATATTGACGATGGCACCGCCGCCCGAGGCGCGCATTTGGTTACCGAACAGCGCGCACAACCGGAACGCGGCTCGCAAGTTGACCGCGATGATCTTGTCGAAGAGCTCCTGGCTCGTCTCGAGCGAGGACGGTGCGACGGGCGACATGCCGACATTATTGACGAGTATGTGCGCCCTCCCCCAGCGCTCCGTCACCTCCGCAAACAGTCGATCACAATCCTCCCAGCGGCCGGCGTCGAACGTGTGCGCCGAGGCGTTCTCGCCGGCAGCGGTCATCTCATCGACGATGCTCTGACAGGCGGTGATCTTGCGGCTGGCGACGGCCACCGTGGCGCCCGCGCGGGCAAGGCCCCGCGCGATGGCTAACCCTAAGCCACGGCTCGCGCCCGTGACGACCGCGACTTTGCCCGTGAGCTCGCCTGCGCTCACACCTTCGCCGCTGAGGCGGCCTCGATGGCGGCGATCTCGGACTTGAGCCACATCGTCTCGCTCAAATTGGCGCCGCCCGATTCGCGGAGCAACACCAGCGAGCGCGTCCTTCTTGACCGACAACGCTCCGGCGTGCGCGGCATCCGCGCCGAACGCAATGTCGAGCAGGTGCATGGCCTCGAGAGGCCGCCCCTCGTCCAATTTCTTTTTGGCGCGATCCGCAAGCGCCGCCGCCCCGCCGGCGAGCTCCACGAGGTCGGCATCGATGCTCGATCGCGGCACGCCGTACAGGGACGTGGTGGAATCGTAGTGAAACCAGCTGGAATACTCTTCCCAGATGGCACGCACGTCCCAGGACACCTTGCCGTGAAACTCGCCGATCTTGAGTTCCGCGGGCAACTGGATCTCGCGCATGAGGGTATGCACGTCCTTGCCGGCGTTCATGCCGCTGATGGTCGCATCGTTCACATAGGAGACCGCGGCATGCATCTTGTCGAGATCCGCCCGGATTTTCGCGGCGCCGCGAATCGGCTCGCCGTGACCGGTGATGATCATTTCGGCGCCGAGCCTGCGCACCGTGTCGAGCGAGCTCAGATAGCGCTCCACCGAGCGCGGCTTGTCGCCGCGGATGGTGCAGAGGTTCGGCATGGACAAGAACACGGGGCCGAATAGATTGCCGGTGAAGGCGATCCGCTCCTCGGGCATCCAGACGGTGAGCGAATCGGGCGACTCGCCGCCCGGGGTCGAGATGACCTCGAAGCGCCGGCCGCCCAGCTCGAACGCGTAGTGCCGATCGACCGTGATATGCGGCACGACTTCGGGCGGCGGCGGCGGATTGGCGGAGCGCTTGATCGTGCCCGCCCAGAGCTTGCGCGAACGGCGGCCGAGATAGGGCGCGAGCTTGTTGAAATACTGCCAGGTATCGACGAACCGGCGCTCCGCGATCACCTGCGTCTCGGGATCACTTAACGTCGGCACGCCGCCGTAATGATCGGCGTGCGCCTGGGTGAGAATGATGTAGCGCAGCGGCCCCGTGCGGTGCGGCGCCAGCAGACCTTTGGTACGCTCCGCGTTGTCCATGAATCCGGTGTTGACCATCACATCGCCGGCGGCGGTCGTCACCAGATAGGCATTGGAGATGTCCTTCGCCATGAAGATGAAATCGGTGATCGCCTGCGCTTCCTTCTGCTGATCACCGGCGAGGACCAAGCCGGCGAGCGGCGGTTTGCCGTCGTTGGCCGCGCTCACCTCGCGCCGCCTTCGAAATTGACCATCACCTTGGCGGAGTTAGCCGTACCGGCCATGCCGCAGCGCATCGAGCACCTTGTCGAAGGAAAAGCGATGGCTGATGAGACTTCGCACGGTATCGCTCAGGCGCGGCAGCGCCGCGACCACGTCGGGCATCTCGGTCGGATAGCCGACGGCGGTGGTGATGGTCATCTCGGTGGTCAGCATCGCGCCGAGATCGAGAGAGACCGGTTTCATGTAAGCGGCGGTGACGACCATGCGCGCGTGCGGTTTGGCCATGTTCACGACATCGGAAAGAATATTCGGCGCACCGGCCGCATCGATGTAGGCATCGCTTCCGACGGCCTCGCGGCTGAACACGCGCGCCGGCCCGTGCAGCTCACGCAGCCGCGCGCGGACATCTTCTTTTGCCGGATTGATCACGGCGCGCGCACCGAGTGCCCGCGCTCTCTCCAATCGCTCGGGTGCAAGATCGAGCGCAACCACGTCCTCGACGCCTCGGTCCTTGAGCCACAACACCATGCCGAGGCCGATGGGACCGCAACCGAAGACGACCACTTTGTCTCCCGGCTTGGCCTCGGCGCGGTTGACGCCGTGCAGCGCCACCGACAGGGGTTCCGTCAGCGCGGCGACCTCGTAGGGCAGATCGGTCGGGATCGGCAGCAGGCTGTCGCCGACGCGCGCGTCCCGCACCAGAAGCTCCTCGGTGAACGCGCCTTCCGGACCGCCGCTGCCGATATAGCTCGGTGTGTTCATGGGGTTGATGACGACGCGCTGCCCGACGGCCACGCCCCGTACCGCGCTCCCCACCGAAATCACCTCGCCCGCGGCCTCATGGCCGATCGGTGTGACGCCGCCCGGCTTTCGATGGATGCCGCCGATCTTGATGTAGGAGAGATCGCTCCCGCAGACACCGCAGGCCTTCACTTGGATCACCACATCCGAGTTTCCGGGACGCGGCGCCTCGATGGGATCGAGCCTCACATCGTCGATCCCGTGAATGTTGAGAACGCGGCCCATGTCGTCAGCTCCTTATCGACCTCGCCCCGATCAAAGATTGACCAGGAACGCGCCGTCGATCACCAGTGTGTCGCCGCTGTGGAACGAGGAGGCATCGCTCGCCAGATACACGGCGACCGCCTCGAAATCCGCCGTATAGCCCGGCCGTGGAATCGGTGTCAGGGAGGCGAAGTATTTGTCTACCGGGTTGAGCTCGGAGTTCTCTCCCGTCATCCCGGTTTTGATATAGCCGGGAGCGATGGAGTTCGCACGAATGCCGTATTTTCCGAATTCGACCGCCATCGAGCGGATCATCGCCCCGATGCCGGCCTTTGCCGCGGCATAGTGGCCCTTGCCCGCCAGACCCGCGAACATCGACAGGCTCCCGCAAAACACCAGCGAGCCGCCCGGCTCCCCGGCCTGCGCCCGCTGGACCATCAAGCGCGCGCCCTCGCGCAACGTATAGAAGGCCCCATGCATGCTGACATCGAGAAAAGCGTGGTAGTCCTCGGTCGACAACTCGAGAATGGAATTGGATCGAGGCGGCGGCAGCCCCGCGTTGGCGATGACGCAGTCGAGGCGGCCGAATTCGTTCATCAGCGCCTCATAGCCGGCGAGCACCTGCTCCTCGGCGGCGACGTCCACCTGCCGTGCCTGCACGCGCACACCGAAGGCTTCGAGCTCCTGCTTCGCCGCCGCATTCTTGTCCGCGGATCGACCCCAGATCACGACATCGCCGCCGTGCTTGGCAATGCCGCGGGCGAACCCCAAGCCAAGACCGCTGTTGCCGCCGGTGACGACGGTGACTTTGCCGGTCAAATCGAAAAGGCCTTTTGCCATATATCCCCCTCGGGCCGGAATCGAGTTCCGGCTGACGCTAGTGTCCTCTCGCTCACCCGGCGGCCACAACCGTGATCTGTATCGACGCCCGGCCGCAATGACAGCGGCCGGTCAGCTCGCGGTGATTTGCGAGGCCTTGCGCATTTGCCAGATGGCGTAGGCGCGAATCTGGTCCGCGACGTGCGCCGGCATCTGGCCCGTCCTCGAGCGCGCGTAGGTGCCCTCGAGCAGGCAGGCAAGCTTGTAGCAGGCGAGCGCGAAATACCAAGGTAACTCGCCGAGGTTCCGGCCGGTGAGCTCGCCATACAGGCCCGCCAACTCGGCTCGCGACATGAAATCCTCCCAGGGGGCGACCAAGGGCCGTTTGCCGTCGGGATCGCCGGCCTCCCACCAGCTGCCGAGCACCCAGCCGAGATCGAGCAGCGGATCACCGAGCGTCGCGAGTTCCCAATCCACGACGCCCGAGATCCGTGGCGATTGGAGCGAGAACAGGACGTTCGCGAACTGCAGGTCGCCGTGAATCAGGCCGATACGCCGATCTTTCGGCACGTGATCGGCCAGCCAACGGCCGACTTCCTCGACGTGCGGCAGTCCGCCGCCGTCATAATTGGGCAAAGAGCGATAGCCCTCGAGTTGCGAGCGCCAGCGGCCGACCTGACGCTCATGCCAGTCGTCGGGTTTGCCGAGGTCCTGCAATCCCACGGCCGCCGGGTCGACGGCAGCCAATGCTGCGGCCGCGCGCACCATTTCCTCGCCCATGCCGCGCCGCCAGGTCGCCTCGGTCGCGTAGCAACCCGGCAGCTGACCGCTCGGGGCGAAGCCCTCGAGCGGCGACATCAAATAGAAACACGCACCGATCACCGCCGGGTCTTCGCACACGGCGTACAGGGTCGGATGCGGCACGGCACTGCCCGTCAGGGCCGCGAGGATCCGCGCCTCGCGCAGCATGGTCTCGTTGCTGTGAGTACGCAGGTGCTTGGACGGCCGCCGCAGCACCAGCGATTCGCCGCCGCGCTCGAGCAGGAAGACGTTATTCTGAAGTCCGCCCGCGAGCTTGCGAGCGGCGGTCACCTCGCCCGGCACCCGGAAGCGGCCGGCCGGCGATCCACGCATTCAGATGCGGCCAGTCGATCAGCCCCCCGAAGTCGTCGATCATCGCGCCTTTAGCCGAAGGCTTCCTCGAACAGATGACGCATCACCGACCAGGAGCGCTCATCGGCTCGCTTGTCGTACTTCAGAGCGGGCACTTGACGCGCATCCGCCTCAGGATTGGTAAAGCTATGCACGGCATTGCCGTAAAAAATCACCTGCCAATCGACCTTGTCGCGCCGCAGCTCCGTCATCACACCGTCGAGGACGTCCTTCTGCACCAGAGGATCCTCGGCGCCATGATTGATGAGCACTTTGGCCCGAATGCGTCCGGCATCCTCGGGCAGCTCCGCGATGAGCCCGGCATGAAAGGTGGAAATCGCCGCGAGCGGAGCGCCGCTGCGCGCGAGCTCGAGCGCGGTCGTCCCACCGAAGCAATAGCCGATCGCGGCGACGCGCGAGCCATCAACGCCCGGCTGCGCGCGCAACGCGTCCAACGCCGCCCGCGCCCGCGAGCGCCACTCGGATCGATCGTCATAGAACCCTTGAATGAGGGGCCCGAGCTGCGCCATGTCGTTGTACATCGCGCCCTCGCCGTTGACATCCGCGGCGAGCGCCACGTAGCCGAGCTTCGCGATGGCGTCGGCGCTGCTGCTTGGCGTGATCGCCGAGCCCGAACGCTTCCGGAAAGACGACGACGCCCGGCCGCCTCCCGGTTCCGCCGTCCTCACCGGCCAGATAGCCGATGAACTTGGTTTTTCCGTTGGTGTATTCGAGTTTCTTCATGTTGTGATTCTCATAAGCTTGCGATGGCGGTTTGATAGAGACTCTGCGGCGCGCGCCAGTCGAGACGCACCTTGCGATGCGCGATCAGCCACTGCTCGCCCTGTCGTCGAAACACATCGATGTAGTAGCCGCAATGATCGGGGCCGATATCGCTGTAGGCTACCCAATACGTCCGTCCGTGTGCACGGTCCGGACCCTGAAGCTCGATCTGCGATGTGGACAAATGATGTCGTATGAAGGTCGCGCGCTGCGCGGCTGGATCGCGCGAGCGCCAGCGACCGAACCATTCACCGATCGCCGCCCGGCCCTCGCATCGGAAGGCATCCGCCTCGGGCACGCGGTCGGTTTCGAGCACGGCGTCTTCTGTGAACACCGCAATGAAATCATCGCTCCGCAATCGATCGCCGGCGAGCGTGTAACGCGCGATCGTCTCGCGGATGCATTCCCGCGCAATCAACTCGTCCAAGCTCATGCTAGGCGGCGCCGGTGTGTTCCGCGCCCATGCCGGAAAAGCCGATGCAATAGCCGCCGTCCACCGGCAACAGCACCCCGGTGACGTAGGAGGCTTCATCGCTTGCCAAAAAGAGCGCCGCCGTGGCGATCTCGCGCGCAAGACCCCAGCGGTCGAGCGGGATTCCGGGCAGCCGCGCGACGCCCGGCGGCGGCTCCGGATGTTCCTTGGACCTCGGAACGAGACCGGTCCAGATGGTGCCCGGCTCGATGGCGTTGACGCGTATTTTGTGGCCCGCATAGTCGAGCGCGCCGGACTTGGTGAGCTGATTGACGCCCGCCTTGGCGGCGCCGTACACGCTGTGATGCTTCCAGCCGACGACGCCGGCGGCGGAGGCGACGTTCACGATCGAGCCACCACCCGTCTTCAGCATCGAGACGATGCCGTACTTCATGCAGAGAAAAACACCCTTGAGGTTCACCGCGTGAATGCGGTCCCAGGTCTCTGTCGATTGTTCGTGCAGAGGCGCCATTTTGCCGCCGAAGCCGGCATTGTTGATGAGGATGTCGAGGCGGCCGAACTTCTGTTCGGCAGCATCGATCATGCCGCGAACGCTCGCCTCGTCGGCGACGTCTGCGTGCACCGCGATCGCCGCAGCGCCGATGCGGGCCGCCACGTCGTTTTGCTGACCACTGATATCGGCGCAGACGACCTTCGCCCCTTCCGCGGCGAATAGTTCCGCCATGGCCTTACCCATTCCGGAGCCTGCGCCGGTGATGACGGCAATCTTATTTGCGATACGCATGGGATCAGCCTCGCAACCGGACGCCGTCCTGCAGCCAGGGCGCGGCCTTGTCGGTTTTATCCTGGAACGCCGCCGGCAGCTCCTCGATCATGTCCATGCTGGCGGCGAGCCTGCCGAAACCGATGAAGTACGCGATGAAAGCGCCGAGCTCGACGATCTCGGCCTCGCTGAAGTACTGCCGCAGCGCCGAGAACGTGCGATCGTCGATCGAAAAATGATCGGTCGATGAAATGTCCGCATAGGCGAGGGCCGCTTTTTCGGCTTGGGTGAGATCGGGCGCATCGAGCGGCTTCTCGAGCGAGCACACCATGCCCTCCGTCAAGCCATCGTCGATGGCGGATTGGTAGCGGATCGCCATGCAGCTGCGGCATTGATTGTGGAAGGCGATCCGCAGGCGCACGAGTTCGATCAGACGGCGCGGCAATCGAGTGCTTTGAAACAGCGCGCCGCCAAATCGCACGACGGCCTTGGCCGTTTCGGGGGAATGCGCCAGCACGCGCGTCATCCCTTGTTCGAGCGCGGTCGCGCCGTCTGCCTGGGTGAGCGCGCGCAGATCGCTGTCCCAATCTTGCACCGGCAACTTGGAAAGCCTGGTCATCAGATTCTCCTCTGCAGCGCAGCAGCCCCCTGCGCAGACCGTCAGAGTAGGTGACTTTGCCGTATCCCGGCAATCTATTACCATCCTAAGCTACCATAGTAACCTGGCTTACCGGCAGCGAGCTGGCCGCGCACGGACGCGAGGACGCTGCGGGTAGATTGGCGGCATTCCGTCCCCCTAAAATACATACAGGGGACGGGTCTCATCGTAAGGCGCCTGATACCGGAGATATCTTTATGAGCGAACTATCTCGCCGAGCAGCCCGCAAGAGCTCCATCGCGGGCAGCGGCGCGGAATGGCCCCCGAGCTGGAACACCCTCCCGCACGGCATCAGCACCGGCCGCTACATTGATCCTCGCTTCATGCGTCTGGAATACGAGCGCCTGTGGAGCCGCGTCTGGCAGGCGGCCGCACGGCTCGACGAAATCCCCGGCACCGGCGATTACACCGTTTACGATATCGGCGATCAGTCGATCCTGGTGGTGCGGGTCGACGAGAAAACCGTCAAGGCCTACTACAACGCCTGCCCGCATCGCGGCACCGCATTGGGCAAGGGGACGGGAACCTTTCCGAGCTGCCGGATCATGTGCCCTTTCCACGGCTGGCGCTGGAATCTCGCCGGCGAAAACCAGTTCGTGTTGGAGCGGCAAGAGTTCAAGAACGGCCAGCTGCGCGACAGCGACGTCGCCCTCAAAGAGGTCAAGGTCGCGCTGTTCGCCGGTTTCGTATTCATCAACATGGATCCGAATGCGGAGCCGTTCGATGACTTCATCGCACCCGTTCGCGATGCGATCGAGGGACTGGCGATCGGCGACATGCACCACTATTGGTGGAAATCCATTCCGGTGCCCGCCAACTGGAAGGTGGCGCAAGAGGCCTTCTTCGAGGCGTTCCATGTCCCGGCGACCCATCCGCAGCTGGAGAAGGGCGGCGCCGAGGTGCTCCTCGGCAAACGCGAAAACGCCGAGTTCACCCACAGTTATGTCACCTACGACGTCTACCCCCATGGACACGGCGCCTTTTATGGCGGCAAGAAAACCCCGATGGCCGGTCACGTCAATAATCTCAAGGGCGATCCGCTCGAAGAGATGGCGGCGCGCTTGAAGCTCCTGGTCGACGGTATGGATGCCATGGTGCTGAAGGAGGACATCGAGGTCTTGCTGTCGCTGCGCGGCAAACCGATTCCGCCGAACTCGAGCCTGGGTGGTGAATATGTGAAAGCCTTGTACGCGGATGCGGCGGCCCGCGAGCGTCCGATGCCGAAGCTCGTCCCGGAGATACTCGGCATGTGGGGCGGAGAGGTTTTCATCTTTCCGAACCTGATGATCCTGCCCCAGGCGGGCAATGCCATGATTTACCGCGTGCGGCCGAACGGTTCCGACCCCGACAGCTGCACATTCGAGATTCTCTCCACCCGTACGCTGGCCGCAGCGGTCAAGCCGCCGCGGCCCACCATCGAGCACGTGACGGATCTGCAGGATCCCGAGCAGGTGCTGCTCATTCCGCGGCAGGACTTGAGCAACATCCCGCGTATGCAGAAGGGCATGCACGCGCACGGACTCGAGCACACCTGGCTCGCGGAGGACCAGGAGAAAATCATCCTGAACATGCATCAGGAACTCGATCGGTATCTGCGCGCCGAATGACAAGCCCGCGCATCTCGCCGATACCGCCCACCGAATGGACCGGTGAGGTGCTCGACGCGGTCAGCGCCTTCCCGCACGGGCGCGACTTCGTCTTGTCGCGGCATCGGCTCGGCGAATCGCCCGGCGGCATGAATGCGCTCGGCACGATGCTGCGCCATCCTGCGCTCGCCAAGGCGTTTCTGACCTTCAACAACCACATCTCGAGCGCGAGCAGCCTATCCAGGCGCATCCGCGAGCTGTTGATCCTGCGAATCGGCTGGCTGAGGCAATCGGAGTACGAGTTCATTCAACATCTGGTGTTGGGCGCCCGCGCGGGCCTCACCGAGGCGGAACTCGAACGCGTGCAACGTGGCCCCGACGCCGCCGGCTGGGATCCGCCGGACGATGACTTGGTTCGCGCCGTGGACGAGCTGCATAAAGACGCCTGCATCACCGAGGCGACTTACGCGCGTCTCGCCGCGCATTTCACTCCCCAGCAGTTGCTGGACCTGGTGTTCACCGTGGGCTGCTACGACGTGCTCTCGATGGCGTTCAAATCGTTCGCCGTGGCGCTCGAGCCCGGAACGATGCCGCTCGATGCGGCCGTGCGGGCGCGCATGTACCATCGCGAGTAGTTTTCCGGACTGCACGGTAACCCAGTTCATGGATTCGACGATTCGAGGCGTTCCTCTTGCCGATGAGTCCGTGGGTGCACTGACCCTCGGCGGATTCCTGCGAGAAGTCTGTCGCGCAAACGGCGACAAGGAGGCGCTGGTCTTTCACCCGCCCTCGGGGCCCGTCATCAGGCGCTCGTACGCGGATGTCTGGCAGGAGGCGAGCCTGGTCGCACGGGCGTTGATCGCGCGCGGCGTCACCAAGGAAACCCGGGTCGGGCTGCTTGCGACCAACCGCCCGGAATGGATCACCGCGATGTTCGGCATCGCGATGGCCGGCGGAACCTGTGTCGCCTTGAGCACCTTCGCCAAGGGAGCGGAGCTCGAGAACCAGCTGCGCATCGGCGATGTGTCGATACTCATCTTCGAGCGCTCGGTGATCGGCCGGGATTTCGCCGCGGAGCTCTTGGAACTGTACCCGGATTTCGCGCAGGCGGACCGCCAAGTCCGATCGGCCCGGCTGCCCTTCCTACGCCGGGCGGTTTGCATCGGCGATACGCCATCCGGCGCCTTCGAAAGCTGGCCGGACTTTCTGACCAACGATCTCGCGCCGCCGGCGCTGCTCGACGCCATCGCCGCCGAAGTCGCGCCCACCGATCGCGGGCTCGTGTTCTTCTCTTCGGGTACCACGGCGAAGCCGAAGGCCATCGTGCACGCGCACCGCGCCGCGGCGTTGATGTGCTGGCGATGGCGCGACATCTTCGCGCTCGATCCGGACGTCCGGACTTGGAGCGCGAACGGTTTTTTCTGGTCGGGCAACTTCGCGATGGCGTTGGGCTCGACGCTCGCGGCCGGCGGGTGTCTCGTATTGCAACGTCATTTCGATACGGGCGAGGCGCTGCGGCTCATGCAGACCGAACGCGTCACCATGCCGATCGGTTGGCCGCATCAATGGGCGCGACTCGCCGCCGATCCCGCCTGGAACGAAGTGGATTTGAGCTCGCTGCACTACGTGGGCGAGCGTTTGCCGACGCGCAACCATCCCACGGTAAAGTCCGATTGGCAGGAGCCCATGTCGGCGTACGGCAGCACGGAGACCTTCACCTTGGTGACCGTCCATCCGAGCGGCACACCGGCCGAGGTCGCCGCGGATAACCATGGCGTACCGCTGCCGGGCAACACCATCCGGATCATCGATCCCCTGTCGGGCCGAGTGCTGCCCAGAAACGAGTCCGGCGAGATTGCCGTCAAGGGCCCGACGTTGATGCTCGGCTATTTGCGCGTTCCTGCCGAGGATGTGTTCGACGCCGAGGGCTTTTTCTGGACCGGCGATGGCGGCTTCGTCGACTCCGAGGGACGGCTTCACTGGCAAGGGCGCTTGAACGACATCATCAAGACGGGCGGGGCCAACGTCTCGCCTCCTGAGATCGACTTGGTTCTCGCGGATTGCCCGGGCGTCAAGATTGCCGCGACGGTGGGCGTGCCGCATGACACGTTGGGCGAAATGGTAGTGGCCTGCATCGTGCCCGAACCGGGAGCGAGGTTGGACGAGGAAGGCGTGCGAGCGTTCGTCGCGAAACGCCTGTCGAGCTACAAGGTCCCGCGGCGCGTGTTGTTCATGCAGGAAGGCGATCTGGCGTTGACCGGATCGAACAAAGTCAAGCTTGCGCCCTTGCGCGAGCTGGCGGCGCGCCGCCTCGCCGAATCCTGACCCGCTGCGATTCGAGGTCCGGCGCGCGCGGCGCTAGTGCCGCCATCCCCGGATCGAGCTTCCGGCGTCGCAGCTCACGATCTCGCAATCGATGAAACGCGCCTCGTCGGAGGCGAGAAACAGCGCCAACGCCACGATGTCCTCGGCCGTACCGTTGGCCTTCAGCAATTGTGTGCTCTGCACGCGCGCGTAGGTCTCGGCAGGGAGCGAGGCTTTGTTCGCCGGCGTTTCCATGAGCCCGGGCGCGATCGCATTGACCCGGATGCCGTCCTTTGCGAACACATGCGCCATGCCGTAGGTCATGGAGTTGAGCGTCGCCTTGGTGACGCCGTAGGCCGAGGCAGGCACATAGCTCGCCATCGAGGACTGGTTCAAGATCACGCCCTTGGCGCTCGCGAGCGAGCTGCGCAGGGCCTCTGCCAGGATCAGGGGCGCAATGCTGTTGATCGCGAAGTAACGGAGCCACTTTTCCTGACTCAGCCTCTCGAACCCATAGTTGATCTCCCCATAGGCGATGCCGGCGTTGTTGTAGAGCACGTCGATTCGCGGGTGCGCCTGGCAGATCCGGGCTCCGAACGCCTTGATCTCGGCTTCCGCGCCGAGATCGACCCGGTGCGTCGAGACGACCCCGCCCTCCTTGCCCGCAAGCGTCGCCGTCTCTTGCATCCCCGCCTCATCGACGTCCGTCAGAATGAGCTGCGCGCCCTCGCGCGCGAAGCCGAGCGCGAGCGCCCGCCCGAGCCCGCCGCCGGCTCCCGTGATCAAAACCAGCTTGCCCGTATAACGCGTCGCCACGAGTGCTCTCCATTCCTTCCTGTGAATCAAACGTTCATTGTGCGAACGAATATCCGCCGTTGACGGGATAGGTTTGTCCGGTGACCCAGGACGCCGCATTCGAGCACAAAAAAAGCGCCATATGCGCGACATCGTCGGGCCTGCCGAAACGCCGGATCACATAACGCGACAAGCGGGCCTTGGCATGTTCGCCGGCGAGAAACTCTGCCTTGGCGGGCTCTGCCATCTGCGGCTCGAGCGTCGACAGGGAAATCGCGTTCGAGGTGATGCCATATCGGCCCACCTCCTTCGCAATCGCGCGCACGAAGCCGGCGGCGCCGGCTTTGGCCGCCGAGTAGGCCACGAGCCCCGCCTCGCCCACCCGGCCTGCATCCGAGACCACGGTGACGAGCCGGCCGGTGCCTCGCTTGATCATGCCCGGCACGGCGACGTGACAGCAATTCATGACGCCCTGCAGATTGGTCCGGAAATAGCGGTCCCAATCCTCAGGTTCGCTCTCCCAGAACGGAGGGGACAGCCCCATCGAGGCTTCGGGACCCGCATTTCCCGCATTGTTCACGAGCAAGGTGATCGATCCGAGCGAAGCTTCGACGGCACGCATGACGCGCTCGACGGCTGCGTGATCGCCCACATCGGCGGGCGCGGCCATCGCCCGAACGCCGAGTGCCGCGATTTCCTCGACCACCGCCTGCGCGCGCTCGGCGACGAAGTCATTCACCGCAACGCCGCCGGCGTTGTGCCGCGCAAGGGCGAGCGCGATGGCACGACCCGCTCCCTGCCCCGCCCCGCTGACGAAGGCAATCTGCCCGCCCAAGTCGAGCGGATCCGCGCCGATCATGCCGCCGCGCCTTTGATGACTAACACCTGTGTCGTATAGTAACTCGGCCCAACCGAGAGGTTCATTCGTGGAATCCGCTATCCGCTACCATCCTAGCCCCGATCAGCTTGCGCTGGCGAGCACGATCGAGGAATCGCTCACGCCGCTCCTGCCGATCTCGCGACTGCACACCTCGCCCACCGAGGATGGTCGAACTTGGTCGAGCCTCGAGGAGATCGGCATCTTCGGCATCACGGCGAGCGAAGAGGCCGGCGGCAGCGGCTTGGGTGCAGTGGAGGAGGCGTTGATCGCAATGGCGCTCGGCCGCCAACTCGCGGCCCCCTCGGTCTTGGCGACCATGGGCGCGGCCCATGCCGCGCCGAGCGCCGGGACTCAAGACCTCCAGGGGCGGCGGATCGCGGCGGGCTTACAGCGCGGTGATCGCACCGTCATCGTGGAAGACGGTGCTGCCGAGCTCGTGCTGGTGCGCGCGCCGGCGGGCGCGGCCGTCTATGCAACGAGCGCCGCCACGACGCGCTCCCTCGACCGCCGGCTCTGGCTCGCGGACTTGGGCGAGTGCGACTTGTGGGGCGAGCCGGTGGCGCGCGTCGAGGAGTCGCGGCTCTTGCGGCTGCGATTGATCGATGCGGCGGCGCTTGCGGGAATCGCCGGGGCGGCGCTCGACATGGGTGTCGCCTACGCGGGCACGCGCGAACAATTCGGCCGCCCCATCGGCAGCTTCCAGGCCATCAAGCATCACTGCGCAAATATGGCCATCTCCGCAAGCTGCGCCCGCGATCAAGTCAATTTTGCAGCGGTCGCCGTCGACGATGCGCGGAGCGACGCCGCTCTTCAAGTAGAGTGCGCCTTGTGGGTGGCGGGATCGGCCGCGCTCGAGAACGCAGCCAAGAACATCCAGATTCACGGCGGCATCGGCTTCAGCGACGAGGCGGATCCGCACCTCCTGTTGAAGCGCGCGCAGCTTCTGATCACCCTCGCGGGAGGTCTCGAGGCCGCCAATCGCCGCATCGCCGAGGCGGGCTCATGGCAATAGAGGTTGCCGAGGACGTCGCCGCAAAGCTCGAGGCGCTCGCCATCCGACGCGGGACCTACGCGCTCGAGCCGTTGAACCGGATTCAAAAATTCATCGCCGCGCGCTTGACCGAAGCGGCGCGCGACATTCCCACCTTCCCGCTGTCGGTGGACATCGGTGTCGACGCCTTGCTTGCGCTGCGCCTGCGTTACAACGAGGCGAACGGCTCGCGCATCTCCGTGAACGATTTTCTGATCAAGGCGTGCGCCCTCGCGCTGCAAGAGGTCCCGGCGGTGAACTCGAGCTACACGCCGCTCGGCTTCGCACGGCACCGGCACGCCGACATCGCGGTGGCCGTGGCCACCGATCTCGGCCTCATGACCCCGATCATTTTCGCCGCCGAGGAAAAGGGAATCGCCCGCATATCGGCCGAGGCGCACGACCTCAGGGAGCGCGCCCGCACGCAACGGCTGAAGGCCGACGAATACACGGGCGGCACGTTCACCGTCTCCAATCTGGGTATGTTCGGTATCACGAGCTTCGCTTCCATCATCAATCCGCCGCATGCGGCCATCCTGTCGATCGGTGCCGCGAGACCGAGCTTGATCGCCGGCGAGCCGTTGCGCGCCGTCACATCGATCAACGTCACGCTGACTTGCGACCACCGCGTCAT
The DNA here is from genome assembly GCA_963766915.1 of uncultured Gammaproteobacteria bacterium. Lineage (GTDB taxonomy): Bacteria > Pseudomonadota > Gammaproteobacteria > Steroidobacterales > Steroidobacteraceae > Bog-1198. Next base: position 40,961 of record CAVYCL010000010.1, on the reverse strand, counting down.
CGACGGCGTCATCGGCGCGAAATGGCTGAACGCGCTCCGCGGCCTCCTCGAACAGCCGGACCGGTTGGTGAGCTGATCCCATGAAAGACCGCGTTGCTCTCGTCACGGGCGCCTCCTCGGGCATCGGCGCCGCCACCGCTCTTCTGCTCGCGCGCGAAGGGGCCTTAGTCGCCGCCGTCGCGCGCCGAGCCGATCGGTTGGATGAACTGGTGAAGCGCATCGAGGCCGGCGGGCATCGCGCCGCCGCCTTTCCGGCGGACATCGCGCGCGAGTCCGAGGCGCGCAAGGTGGTGGCGGAAGTGCTCGCGCGCTACGGACGAATCGACATTCTCGTCAACGGCGCCGGTATCGTGCGTCCGGGCAGCGTCGAGACCGCCGATCCCGCGGCCTGGCGCGAACAGATCGACATCAATCTACTGGCGGCGATGTATCTCTCGCAGGGCGTGCTGCCCGGCATGCGAGCGCGGCGCGATGGACACATCGTCACGGTCTCGTCCACGGCCGGCCGCTACGTGGGTACCCGCCACAGCGGCTATACCGCGAGTAAACATGCGGTCAATGCGTTCTGCGAGACGTTGCGCCAGGAGGTTGCCGAGCACGGCATCCGGGTGACGATCGTGGAGCCGGGCGCGACCAACACGGAAGTATCCGACAGCATCCCGGATCCGTCCGATCGCGCCGCGATGACGCAGCACATCACGAAGCAGGGCAACATGAGCGCCGAGGACGTCGCGAACGCAGTCCTGTACGCGCTCAAGCAGCCGCCGAATGTCAATATACGTGAGATCTGGTTGGCGCCGACGGCTGCCGTTCGCTAGCACGCCCTAGACGACCCAATGACTGACGACTTGAACACGGCTCGAAGACTCATCGGCGGTCGTTCCATTCGCTGGAGCGAAGAGCGCGCCGCAAGCGCCTATGGCCGTGGCCTGTGGAGCCGCAATACGCTGGCCGATGCGCTCAACTCGGCGGCGGAGCAAACGCCCCAGCGGGTGCTGCTGGTCGATGGCAGCGCGCGACTCGACTGTGCGACCTTGCAGGCCAAAGCGACGAAGCTCGCGCAGTCGATGCTGGCCCGGGCGCCGGCGGGCAGCGTCGTGTCCTTTATGCTGCCGAACTGGCACGAGGCGGCCGTGCTGTATCTGGCCGCGACGCTCGCGGGGATGGTGGTGAATCCGATTCTGCCCTCGCTCCGCGATCGCGAGCTCGCGTTCATCTTGAACGATGTGCAGACGCGGCTGATCTTCGTGCCATCGGCGCTGCGCCAGCAGGACTATGCGGCCATGCTCACCCGCGTCGTGCGACAGATGGCGACGCCGCCGGAGGTCATCGTGCTGCGCGGCGAAGCGCGAGGCCATACCTCGTGGGATCTGCTGCTCGAGGAAGTCCGAGCGCCCGCGGCTCTCCCGGCCATCGAGGCGGACGCCGTCAGAATGGTCCTCTATACCTCCGGGACGACGGGACGGCCCAAGGGCGTGCTGCACAGTCATAACTCGATCCACGCACTGATCAAACAGCTGCGCGAGCATTGGCTGATCGAGCCCGGCGATAAGTTTCTGGTGCCCTCGCCGATCGCGCATATCGGCGGCTCGATCTACGCGTTCGAATCCCCGCTCCTCTTGGGCACGACGGCCGTGCTCATGGATCGCTGGGACGCGGATGAGGCCGTGAGGCTCATGGATGCCGAGAAATGCACCCACATGGCGGGCGCAACGCCCTTTCTCGAGCAACTGCTCGCCGCCGCACGGCGCGCGGCGACCCGCTTGCCGAGCCTCAAGGTGTTCGTCTGCGGCGGCGCGTCCGTACCGCCCTCGTTGGTGCGCAACGCCACCGCCTATTTCGAGCGTGCCGTGGTGACGCGCGTCTACGGGTCCACCGAGGTTCCCGTCACGACCGTCGGCGTGACACAGGCTGCGGACGCCGCGCACGCCGCGGACACCGACGGCCGTCCCGGGCTCGCGGAGATCAAATTGATCGATCACAATGCGGCGCCTGCGGGCGAGGGCGAGATTTTGGCCCGCGCCCCGCAAATGCTGGTGGGGTACCTGCATCCCGAAGACGAAGCGGACACGTTCGATGCGGAAGGTTACTTCCGCACCGGCGACCTCGCCCGGTGGGTGGACGGCAGCTATCTCGTGGTGACCGGTCGGGCGAAAGACATCATTATTCGCAACGGCGAGAACATATCCCCCAAGGAGGTCGAGGACATTCTGATCGGCCATCCCGACATTGCGGAAATCGCCATCGTCGGTCTGCCCGATGCGCGCACCGGCGAGCGGGCGTGCGCGGTGATCGTGTCCCGCAGTCCCCCGGGGCCCGAGGTCGCGAGCCTCGGCGCGTTTCTCGATGCGCAGGGCGTCGCCCGATTCAAAGCACCCGAGCAGGTCGTTCTATGGGACGCGCTTCCTAAGAACGATGCGGGAAAAGTGCTGAAACACCAGATCCGCGCGGCGCTCGCCGCGCCGACACAGCCAGGCGCCCCGAAGGCCTGACGCCAAGGAGCACGATCAGTCTCATGTCCGATTCGATTTCCCTGTTTCGACAAAAGGCACGCGCGTGGCTTGAAGCCAACGTGCCCACCGAGTTGTCGCCCGAGGATGGGCCGGCCTCGCGCGAGTTCGTTCTGGCCTGGCAGAAAGCTCAAGCCGCCGGAGGTTGGGCGGGAATCGCCTGGCCGAAGGAGGTGGGCGGCCGCGGCCTATCGGTGCTCGAGCAGATCGTCTGGTTCGAGGAGTACGCGCGCGCCGGCGCGCCCTCCCCGCTCAACGCCTCGTTCGTCGGCTTGAATCACGCCGCACCCACCTTGATGGCGTGCGGCACGCCCGAACAAAAAGCCTATCATTTACCGAAGATCCTCGCGGGCGATGTCATCTGGTGCCAGGGATTCTCGGAGCCGGGTTCGGGATCCGATCTCGGCAGTCTCAGAACACGCGGCCGGGTCGAGGGCGACGAGCTCGTCATCGACGGACAAAAGATCTGGTCGAGCTTCGCCGACATCGCGGACTGGCAGGAGCTTCTGATCCGCACCGATCCCGCGGCGCGCACCTCATCCGCGCTCTCCTGGGTCATCTGTCCCATGAGCGCGAAAGGAATCACGGTGCGCCCGATCCGCACCATGGCGGGACCTCGCAAGTATTGCGAAGTGTTCTACGACTCGGTGCGCGTGCCGCTGTCCCATGTCGTGGGCGGTTTGAATAACGGTTGGTTGACGGCGATGTCGACGCTCAGCTTCGAGCGTGGAACTGCGGCGCTCGCGTTGCTGATCGGGCTCACGCTCAAGGTCGAAAAGCTGCTCGCCGACTGTCCCGACGATCGGCCCGAGATGCGGCTCCGGCTTGCGCGGCTGCGCGCCGAGGGCGCCTCGATTCGCGCGACCACGTATCGCTTCGCGCTCGACTCCGAGAAGTCGGTGCCGGATTCGGGCGGATCCATCATGCGTTTGGCGTTCGCCGAGTTTGCGCAACGCGTGACCGCCGCCGCCGTCGACTTGTACGGAATCGACGCTCCCGAGGTGGTCGGCATGCATGGCTGGGGGCACGACTATCTGGATACGTTCTCCGAGACGATCGCGGGCGGCGACGGCGGAGATTCAGCGCAACATCATCGCCGAGCGCGTCCTCGGACTTCCCAGGGGGCCGCGCTAAAGCGAGTCGCGCGCGACGCCGAAAACAGAATCGGCGACTGCGAGCGCCTGGCCGCCCCGGCCGCCGAGATCGGACAGCAACGCCTTCAGGCGATAAGTCCAGAGGTGCAGCGGATGCTCGAGGGTCATCCCCATGGCGCCCAGCATTTGATGCAAGTCGTAGGCGATGCGGGTGGCGCTTTCCTGCGCATGCAGCGCTGCGAGCGCCGCATCGCCCGGATCCGCCGTGTCCGCGGCTTTCAGCGCAAGCCAGCGCACCCCGCCGGCGAGCACCGCGCACTCCGCCATTCGATGACGCAGGGCTTGGAAGGCGCCGAGCGGCCGCCCGAACTGCTTGCGCTGGCTGAGATGATCGACCGCCGAGGCCACTGCGGCGTGCGCCAGACCGCTCGCCTCGCTCGCAAGGGCGACACGCAGCCACGTGCGGACATTCGCGGCGGCTTCGGCTCGATAGCCAGGTCGCATCGCCGCCCTTCCATCGCCCCATCGGGTAGGCGAACAACGATTCGACCGGCTCGAGATCTTTCGCGTCCGGCCGCGCGAGGCCGATGCGATCGGCCTCGATGACCACGAGCGTGCGCGCCGAGGCAACGAAGCGGCCGGGACGACCGTTGTCGATGACCGCCAGCGGCCGCGGCCAGTCTCCCGACAGCTGCGGCCGCAACAGCATGGACAGCGCGAACTCCGCCGCGAACGGCACGCGCGCCAAGCGCTCGACGGCGATCGCCGCGCCGAGGGTGCCGAGCTCCGGAACCTGCGCGATATCGAAGTACTGGCCGTCCTCCAATTCCTTGTCGAGCTCGTGCCCGAGCAGAGCGAATCCACGAAACTCGGTGGGCTTCGACTCGAATTGCAGGGCGAGCTTGTCGATGGCCTCGGCCAGCGCGCTTTGATCGGCGGTGAGCCTGAAATCCATCAGCGCGGCTCCCGCGGCAGCTTGAGGAGGTCGGTGGCGATCATGTTGAGCTGAATTTCGGCGGCTCCGGAAGCAATGCCTGCGACGATGGCACGCTGATGATGGGCGAGCAGCATCGCCTCACCGCCGGACAGCGCCTCCGGCACATGTTCCACCACGAACTCGTGCACGGCGCGCTCCGCCATCACGGTGGCGAAGCGGGCGGCGCTCGCCTCGGCACCCGTCGCGATTCCATGCTGCCGCTGATCGACGATGCTGTAGCTGTAGAAGCGCGCCGCTTCGCAGGCCGCGCGCGCCCGGGCGGCCTGCTCGATCGCGCCGCTTCCGAAGCGTCCCGCTCGCTTGAGTATCGACACCGCCCGATGCAGCATCTTGGTCGCGAGCGCAAATCGCGGGATGCCGACGCGCTCCAACGAAAGCGCGGTGCGCGCGATGTCCCACGCTTGGCCCTCGGCGCCGAGCAGCGCCGTCGCCGGCACTTCCACGTTGTCCCAGAACACCTCGTGTATGTCGCCTTCACCGATGAGGCTCGGAATTTCGCGCACGATGATGCCGGGCGTGTCCATCGGCACGAGGAACACGGAAATGCCGTCGCGCCCGGGAGCCGTCCTCGCGAGCAAAAAACACGTCTCGGCGTGCTGCGCGTACGAGGTCCAGATTTTTTGACCGTTGATGCGGTAAGTCGAACCCTGCTTCTCCGCGCGGGTCCGCAGCGAGGCCAGATCAGAGCCCGCCTCCGGTTCGGAAAACCCCTGGCACCAGATGGTCTCGCCGCGCGCCATCGGCGGAATGTAACGGGCCTGCTGCTCCTCGGAGCCGAAACGCATCAGCGTCGGGCCGATCCAATTGACGTTCATGTACTGACCGCCCCGCGGCTCGCCGGCCTCCCACATTTCCTCCGCCAGGATGAACGAGGTCCAAGCGCCCGCATCGCGGCCGCCCCAGCGCTTGGGCCAATGGGGAACCAGCAGGCCGGCCTGTGCCAGCTGTCCGCAGAATTTCCTCGAGAAAGCGCTTTGCGCCTCCGAGGCGGGCCCATGGGCCAGCAACTCCCAGTCCTTCGGCAGATGAGCCGAGAGGAAGGCCCGCACGGTGGAGCGGAATGTCTGTTGGTCAGGATCCCAAGCGAAATGCATCAGGTATTATACTGGCCCTCGCATGCAATGCTGGCGCGATTAATACCCGGAGAAAGAATGGCGACCGAGGTCATCTTACCCAAGATTGGGTTTTCAATGAGTGAAGGTACTCTGGCGGAATGGCTGGTCCAGGACGGCGCACAGGTCACGGCCGGAGCGCCGCTGTTCTCCTTGGAAAGCGACAAGTCCGCCACCGAAGTCGAATCGCCCGCGACGGGCGTGCTGCGCGTGCTGAAGCCCATCGGAGAAGTTTATCCGGTGGGAACCGTCATCGGTCTCATCGAATAACGGTCGCCCGCCCGCGAAACACTGCTAGGCAGGACTCGCGGGGACCTCGGGTTGCGGAGAGGCAAATGCGGCCGGAACGGCACGGCGCTCACGATAGAGCGTAGCCAAGAAGGTACTCATCGCCAGGACGACCGCGCCGCCGATGAACGCGTGGGTATAGCTTCCCGTCCTCTCCTGGCTCCTCGCGATCAAGAACGGCGAGAGCGTGATCACCGGCACGAACATCATGCACAGCCCGAACGCACGCCCCACGCCCTCGGCGCCGAATTCGACCGCGACCGCTGCGGCGAGCAGCGTAAGCACACCGCTCCCGAGACCGATCAGAAGAGAACCCGCGACGATGACGGCCAAGTTCGAGCCGAGCGCCAACAACAGCGATCCCATCGTCATCAGCACGCCGAGTCCGATGAAGGGCAATCGATTGCCGAAGCGATCCGATAACAGTCCGAGCACGAGCGTCGCGACGATGTGCGATTGCGCCCAACAGCGACAGGAGCGTGGCGCCGGTCTGGACCGCTGAGTCCATGACTGCTCGCGTACGGCACGATGTTCTGTACGGCAGCACCGCTCAGCGCGACGAGCGGCAGGTAGATCCCGACCAGAAGCCAAAAATTCTTGCGCTTGATCACCTCGCGCCAGCTCATGTGCGTGCCCCCGCCGACGCCGTGTCCGTGATGACCCGCCGATGCGCTCTCGCCCGTCAAGTAGTATCGTCCCTCCTCTTCGGAGGGGCGGTTCCGCACCACGACCAATACGAGTGGTACGACGACGACCGCGACGAATACGCCACCGCCCCACCAGATCATGCGCCAGCCCACCAAGGGCAAGAGCGGGCTGATGATCTGCGGTAACACGACGCCTGCCAAGCCGATGCCGAACGCGCTCAATCCGAAGGCGAGGCCCCGTCGGCGGACGAACCAGCGCGAGAGGAGCGCATTGGCGACGATGGCCGTGCATAGCAACAGAGCGGGAGCGGCAATGACGCCGTACAGCACCAGCAGTTGCCAGGAGGCGGTGACCGACCCCACGCAGACGTAAAAGAGCGCCATGCCGAGAAGCCCGCAGACGAATAGCCTTCGCGCCGGGTACTTATCCGCGAGTGCGCCGACGAAGGGTGAGCCCACGGCGGCGACCGTGCCCATGATCGCAACGGTCAGCATGAGACGGCTGATGGGCGTATGCAGGTCTTTCGACCACCCCGGCAGGAATTGGGACAGCGCGTTGTAGGTGAGGCCGTTCCCCATGGCCTGGGAGAGGATGCACACGGCGACAATGTTCCAACCGTGATACCAGCCGCGTGGCGACGCGATCGATGCATTGGCATTCATTGAGTCTTTTTTCCTTGACAGGCCAGCCCCCAGCCTGCGGTGATCGGACTTAAATTGCAGATTCGGCTTCGACCGCCGTGAAGATTCGAATGGTCGACCGGTCGAATAGGTTCTCTTCGTCCGCGGCGAGTTGGGTGGTTTTCTCCGTGTCGGCCACGAGACTTTGAATGCTGCGTTGGAAGTCCGTTTCCGAGTCGAACCACGCCTCGGTGACGCAATCGTAGGAGGACGCATCGCCCCCGGCCAACGCGCTGTCGAGCGGCGTCAGATAGTTCCGCCGGTAGCGGCGCATCATCGGCGTAATCTTCCGGACCAGCACGGAGTGGCGCTTCTCGTAATAGTCGCGGAACTCCTCCATGCTCATTCCGGGCTTGCGCCTCGCCATGATGATCAGCTTGAACATGGCTCGATCCCCCCGTGCTCGATTCGCCAGCCCTTGCCCTATAGTACGAGAACCAAATTGACCTTGCCTAGCAGGAGACGATGTTAGATCCCGAGCCTTTGGATTTCGTCCGCGGCGATGCCACGGGCCTCGCCATCCCCGCGCACGCAAAGGCGTTGCGCACCGGCGGCGTGACGTTCTTGACCGATGCGTTGCGGTCTTTCGGCTCGATTTCGCCGCAGAACCGCGTGACCCGAATCACGCACCTGCAGCCGTTTCAGGGCGGCAACTCGGGCGAGAAAGTCCTGCTTTCGGTCGAATATCAAGAGCCGGAGCCGGGTCTGCACAGCGACTTGTTCGTCAAATTCTCCCGCGATTTCAACGGATGCATTCCGCGATCGTCGGCGCCATGAGCTGGAGGCGGAAGTGCGGCTCGCGGCGCTGTCGCGGCTCCCCGCCTTTCCGATTGCGGTACCTGCCGCCTACTTTGCGGATTTCCACGGCGAGTCCGGCACCGGCATTCTCATCACGCAACGCATCGCCTTCGGCAGCGGCAACATCGAGCCTTTGCATCCGAAGTGCCGGGACCACGAATTGTCCGAACCGCTTGCCTATTATCGGGCGATCGTGTCGAACTTAGCTCGGCTCGCCGCGGCCCACAAATCAGGCCTGCTGTCCCCGGAAGTCGATACCTACTTTCCGTTCGATGCCGAGAAGGCCGCCGCCGAGGATCCGATTCCGTGGAACGAGCGGGAGCTGCGCGAGCGCATCGCCCGCATCGGCGAATTCGCTCGACGCTGTCCCTCGCTTCTCCCCGCGCAGCTGGCCGCACCTGCCTTCATGGAGCGCTTCGAACGTGACGCGGTCCGCTTCCTCAAGCACGAGGCGACGATCAAACGCTTCCTGCACGCGGATCGCGATTTCATCGCGCTCTGTCATTACAACGCCAATATCGACAATGCCTGGTTCTGGCGCGACGCCTCGGGCGCACTCGGCTGCGGGCTGCTCGATTGGGGGCGGGTGCGCCCGATGAATGTCGCCTATGCGCTCTGGGGCTCTCTGTGCGGCGCGGGGCTCGACATCTGGGACAGCCATCTCGAGGAGTTGCTGGCGCTGTTCGCATCCGAACTGCACGCTCATGGCGGACCGCGGCTCGACGTCCGTGAGCTCGAGCTGCATCTGGATTTCTACGTGGCGACCATGGGCCTCGCGACGTTGCTCGAGGCACCCGCGCTGGTGCTGTCGCGGCTTCCCGAGGCCGCCCGCGCCCGGAGCCCCCAAGACCCGATCTTCCTCAAAGACGCTGTCGCGAGTGGCTTCCTGCACGTCTTTACGGGGTTCTTGCACGTGTGGCGGACGCATGACTTCGGAGCGAGCTTGGACCGTTTGCTCGAGCGAACTGCCGGCGCGCTGACTACTTAAGTTAAACGTGTGCCGAGACATTCATCAATAAGCGACATCGGCGGTCGCGCGAATCCATAACTCAGAGATGTTGACTCGAGGCGGCGCGCTCACGATGAACACGACGGCCGCAGCCACATCGGCGGGCTCCAACGCGCCCGCCTGATGGGTATAGGCCCGAATCGCCTCGCGATGATCGGGATCGCTGATGCCCTCGGCGACCTCGGTCTTGGTGGGCCCCGGCGCAATCATGCAGACCCTGATCCCATGCGGGCCCGCTTCCTGGCGCAAGCCGTCCGTCAGCGCATTCAGCGCAAATTTGCTGGTCGCGTAAGGGTTGTAGACGGGACTCGTGGTGCGGCAGGCGAGCGAGCCGATATTGATGATATGACCGCCGCCCTGCGCGCGCATCGGGCCGAGCGCCGCGTGACAGGTGTAAAGAGCGGCCAGCAGATTGACCTCGATGACGCGCCGCCACTGCGCCGTGTCCGCATCGCCGACATTGCCCGCTTGGATGATGCCCGCGGAATTCACCAGGATGTCGAGTCGCCCGCAGCGCGTCATTGCCTCGGCGACTACGGACGTGGCGACGCGCTCCTCAGAGACATCGCCCGTCAATAACATCGCCCGACCGCCGGCTGCCTCGATGCTATCGACCGTTTTCTGCAAGCGGTCCGCGCGACGGGCCACCGCGACGACCGTGGCGCCCGCGGCCCCGAGCGCCAGGGCGGTGGCCGCGCCAATCCCGGACGAAGCACCCGTCACCAACGCAACACGATTCGCGAGCGACTCTGCCATGCGGTTGGACTCCTCGATACACAGACGCTTTGCACGATAAGCCTGTAAGACAGGGGCGACGCGCGAGCTTACGTCGCGCAACTGAGACGCTTTCGCACGACTCGAGGATCGTGCATAGTGATCTCAAGCGGAATTTACGCTGAATTTAACAATATTAGGGGTCCATATGTCTAATCGCTCGCCGGGCACGTTCGCGGCCATGACTCTTCTGTGCGGGACCGTCGCGGTCGTCAACGCAACGAGCGCTGCGCCAAGCGTTACCACGTGGCGCTATGACATCGGACGCACCGGCCAAAACCAGAGCGAGACGAAGCTGACTCCGGCCAACGTCAACAGTACGAGCTTTGGCAAAGTTTACTCCTACAGCGTGGATGGTTACGTCTACGCTCAGCCTCTTTATCTTCCGAGTCTCGTCGTCGCGGGACAAACGCACAACGTGGTGTTCGTTGCGACCCAACACGACAGCGTTTATGCGTTCGATGCAGACCAGAATCTGCAGCTGTGGAAGGCGAGCCTGATCGACACGGCGCACGGTGCACCGAGCGGCGCAACCACGGTGCCGAGCGGCGACATCGACAGCAGCGACATTGTGCCGGAGATCGGCATCACCGGTACGCCGGTCATCGATCCGACGACGAATACGTTTTACGTGGCCGCGAAGAGCAAGGAGAGCGGCGCCTACGTGTACCGTCTGCATGCGCTCGATGCCACCACCGGAAACGAAAGATCGGGGAGCCCGGTGGTGATCCAAGCGCAGGTTCCGGGCAACGGAACCGGCAGTGTGAGCGGCACCGTGGCCTTCATCCCGCAGTGGGAACTGCAGCGAACCGGTCTTCTGCTCATGGACGGAAACGTATTCGTTGGTTTCGGCGCGCACGGCGATAACGGTCCGTATCACGGCTGGCTTCTTTCCTACAATGCCTCGACACTCAAGCAAGTCGCGGTGTTCAACTCGAGCCCGGATGGAAAGGGCAACGGCATCTGGCAGTCGGGCGAGGGCCTTGCCGCCGACGTCGTGAACGGCGTGCCGCGGCTCTTCATCGTGACCGGCAATTTTTTCAGCACCGGTGGCGGAGTCTCCTACCCCACCGCGCCCTACACCGATGCACAGAACTACAGCAATGCGATCGTGCGCTTCGACATCACGGGGGGCGGTCTGTCCATCAGCGACCAATGGACCCCGTTCGACTCGGATAACTTGAGCGCCGGGGACCAGGATCAGACCTCGGGCGGTGCCTTGCTGCTCCCGGATCAGGCGGGCGCGAACGTCCATGAGCTCATTCAGGTTGGAAAGAACGGGCGCATCGAAGTCCTCAACCGCGACGATCTCGGCGGCTTCAACACGAGCAGCAACGACGTCGTCCAGGAAATCAGTGGACAGGTGTCGGGCTTGTGGAGCACACCCGCCTACTGGAATGGCAATGTCTACTTCTGGGGAAGCGGCGATTACCTCAAGCAGTTCACGCTCGCGAGCGGCCGGCTGTCGCAAACGCCTCTCGCCACCGGCACGGCCAAATCGCAGTTTCCGGGAACGAGTCCAGTGATCAGCTCGAACGGCTCGAGCAACGCGGTTCTCTGGGGCATCCGATCGGATGGCTATACCTCGGGCTCGCCCGCCCTTCTCTATGCGTACAGCGCAACGAACATCGGAACCCTGCTCTATGAGAGCACGCAGAATGCGGCGCGAGACACCGCCGGCAAAGCCGTCAAGATGACCGTTCCGATGGTGGTCAACGGCAAGGTCTACGTTCCGGCGCAAGGCGAGGTCGATGTCTACGGCCTGCTCGCCGGTACCACCCCCGATGCACCGGCTCCCACCTTCAGCCCCGCCGCGGGCGTCTACGCATCCGGTCAGAGCGTCACGATCTCGGACTCCCTGTCCGGCGCGGCGATCCACTACACGACCAACGGCACCACGCCCACGACGAGTTCCGCGCTCTATAGCGGCCCCATCTCGGTGAACTCCAGCACGACGCTCGAGGCCATCGCGGTGGAGAGCGGCTACAACACGAGCTCGGTATCGACCGCGGCCTACACGATCGGCTCGGCACCCACCATCAATTTCAGCAACGGCTTCGCCTCGGTCACGGGCCTCACGTTGAACGGCAGTGCGGTAAACGCCGACGACAGTCGTCTGCAGCTCACCACCGGCCTCGCGGACCAGAGCGGCAGCTTTTTCTGGAACAATCTGGTCAATATCCAGACCTTCGAGACCGACTTTCAATTCCAGCTGTCGGGCAACCTGCCGATCGCGGACGGCATCACCTTTACCGTTCAGGCCGACGGGCCTACTGCGCTCGGGCCGGTGGGCGGCGGACTCGGGTACGGCCCCGACTCACCGGGCGGCACACCGGGCATTGCGAAAAGCACGGCGGTCAAGTTCGACGTTTACAGCAACGCGGGCGAGGGCACCGATTCGACGGGCCTGTATGTGAACGGCGCCTCGCCCACCGTCCCGGCGACCGATATCACGAGCAGCGGGGTCACCCTGTCTTCAGGGGACGTGATCAACGGCCATATAGCTTATGACGGCACGATGCTTTATCTCACCCTCAAAGATGTCGTTGCAAACAAGTGGTTCGCAACCCGCTTTCCGATCAATCTCCCGAAGACCGTCGGTGCGAACACCGCCTATGCCGGATTTACCGGCGGCACGGGCGGCCTCACTTCCAGTCAAAAAATTCTGGGATGGACCTTCTACTCGCAGCCCACGTTTGCTTCGGTAAATTATGAAACCCAGAATCTGACCGGTAAGAGCTCGGGCCCCGTGTTCCGCACGTTCACCTGCGGATGTTTCCCCGACGGTACCGGCACCAGTCTCGATGCCACCAAGGTCGGGGACAACGTGACCCTCACGGTGAATGTCGCGCAGGCGGGAACCTACGATCTGCACGTCTCGACCAAGAATTGGAGCCCCCGAGGCATCTGGCAGCTGAGTGTCGACGGCGTCAACATCGGGCCTACGGTTGATGAATACATCGCAGGTAACCCCGTGTTGGGTACCTATGACCTCGGGCCCGTGGTGATCGGAACGGCAGGCGCTCACAGCTTCAAGTTCACGGTCACGGGCAAGGACGCGAGTTCCAGCAGTTACCAAATCACATTCGACGACCTGAGGCTCGACGCTCGTTGATTCATCGTCGCGCCCACTTGGCGGTGATCGCCGCGCTTGCACTCATCGTGAGCGCGGCGGCCACCGCCCAGCAGGGCACGAAAATCCACATGCACCGCGATTCGGGGTATGCGGCCGACGGCTTTCTCTATCAGCCCTCGGGGATGGAACCGGTCGGCGGCGTGCTCCTGATTCATGACGCGGGTGGGATCAGCGATCTCGTCCGCGACGAAGCGCAACGCCTCGCGCTCGCCGGATGTGTCGTGGTCGCCATCGATCTCTACCACGGGCGCACGGCCGGTGAGTCGCAGACCGCGGCGCAGCTCGCCTCCTCGTTGGCCGCGGATGAGGTGCTGCACGATCTGAACGCGGCGATCGATTTCCTTAAAGCGCAGCCCAAGATCGCAGGCAAACCCATCGCGGTGGTCGGATGGGGATTGGGCGGGGGCTTTGCCACGAAGCTCGTCCTGGGCGGTGCCAAAGTCAACGGGATCGCCATCACCGTTGCGACGCTTCCGGATCCGAAGGAGCTCCTCCATCTCAAAGCGGCGCTGCTCGCGAACGTTGCAGGCCCGGATGATCCGGCGCTCGCGACGACGGAGCATCAGCTGCAAAGCCAAGGACAGAAGGCCGACATCAAAATCTACCCGCAGGCGCGCGGTAATTTCTTCGACCCTCAGGCGACGAGTGATTTTCGTTCGGCCGATGCCCTCGATGCGCAGCAGCGGACCGATCGATTTGTCGAGGCGGAGCTCCGCGGCGGCGGACAGGCCCAATAAAGCGCTGCCCGAGTGATTACGAGCGTCGCACGAGCTCCGCGGGACGCGGTTCGCGAGCCCACGCCTCTTGCCGGCTGCGCATGGTCTCGATCGCCTTGTCCCAGAATGCCGGATTGTTCGCAAGAACCTTGATATTGAACACGTGGGCGGCACGGAACTCGAGCACTTCCACGCCCGCGCTGCCGGCCTTGTACGTATAAGGCACGTCCTGCCCCACGAAGAAACCGTCGCCCGCGCCGAGCTCTTCCTGGCCGATCGTCAGCGATCCGCCCAGGATGTAATACAGACAATCGACATTATGAGTATGACGAGGCAGCGGAAACTCGCTCTTGAACCAGACATAAGTCAGGCTGAAACCCGGGACGGCGAACAACAGTTTCATGTCGGTCCCTGCATAGGCACCGGCCGCCTCCGCTCGTTGAGCGGCCTCGGCGATCAACGGCGAGACTGGCTCGTAGGTCATGCAAGTCATGTCGGCGGCGCCGACCGCGTCCTTCGCACGGAAAATCGCAAAACGCGGCCTCTCGGCTTCATCCAGGCTTCCGGCCACGGCGGCTCTCCTCGATCTTGAGATCGCAATCGTAGCGCTATCGCGGTAAGTTAAGCGAATTGCGGAAGCGACTGAAGCCTGGTGGCTTCCCTGGTCCTCAAAACCAGTGGCCTGCCAACAGCGGGCGGTGGGTTCGATTCCCATCCGCTTCCGCCACTTCGCTAACGGCCTGGCCTCTGCAGCCGTTGCCCCCAGGTCTTCGGCAGCCGGATCTTCTTTGCGACGGGAAACCCCAGATAGCCGTTTTGCGCGAAGGCGTAGGCGTTGGTTCGCAAAGGATCTCCGGAGACGAGCACGACGAAGTCCTCCGGATCGAGCACGATCGGCACCAGACGGTTCGGATCGTTCGATTCATGAAACGCTTTCGGGAGCCGGCCGAGATTGACCTGGCGCTCGAGCGAGCCGATTCGAAAATCGAGCCACTTCTCGGTGAACGCCTCGACGCGCCAAGCAGGGGTACGCGCATGCTCGTATAGATAGCGCTTGACGTCGTGCTTGCTCCAGCCGGCGCGCGCGATGGTCTCGGCCAGAATGGGGCTGAGCACCAGCACCGGGCGCAAGGTACCGAACGAAAGACCCCCCACCGTGAACACCAGTTCCCACCCGGTCTGTTTGGCGACCGCCGTCGGCCAGATACGGCAGCATCTGTTCCGGCGTGCTGCCGGTGACCGAGGGCATGACGCCGCCGCCCGTCATCCGGGAGACGGTGACGGTGTTGTCCCCGGCCGAAAACCCCATGTCGACGCTGTTGGGCGGCCAGCCGATCTTGGCGAGCGCATCCTCGTTCTCGGCGAGCACCACGCGGAAGGTGTTTCCGAACGTCGCCTTGTCGTTCTTGTGGGGCAGAAAGCCCGCCATGTTGCGCAGCGCGAGCCGCCAGAAACGGCCCACCGAGGTGTTCGCAATGAAACCCTCGCGCAGCACCCCTTGGGTGTAGTTGAACTTCAGGTCTTTGATGATCGGCCCGTTGAGAACGATCAGCGTGTCCGATCCCGGCGTGTTGCCGCTGTGCTCGACGCCGTAGGTCGGATCCGCCATGGCTTCGATCAGAGCCACCAGAACCGGCATGTACTCGGGCCGGCAACCGGCCATCACCCCGTTGGCGGCCACCGCCCAAATCGTCGCGGCGCGATTCTCCGGCAGGAGAATGCCGAGCGATTCATCCGGTCGGCGGTCGGTGAATTTCAGGAATTCGTCTATTTTCTCGCGGGTCGGCGGAACGATCGGCAGGCCGTCGCTCCACTCGCGCTCATAGAAGTGGGCGTTTACTTCTTCGAAGGTTCCGCGGAACACGATGTCCTGCGCACCCGGCTCAGGCTCTAGGCGGTGCTCCGTGGGCTGCTGCAGCAGATTCTCGATCACCTGCGCAGCGGTGACGTTGCGCACGTTCGCCCGCAGCTCCTCCAGGCTCTGCGCGCCGGGATGCCCCGGAATCAAGGCGACCGGCATGTTGGGCATACCGAGCCCCACGGAGGTGGCCGCGGCCTGGCCGAGGAACCCCTCGCAGACGAGCGAGGACGTCGGAAACCCGCCCCGCTCGCACGCTTCACTGGCCCGCAGCACGGCGGGCGTACAACTCCCTCAGCAGGCCATCGACGAGATGGCGGCATCCACGCCCAGCTCTTTAAAGCGCTGCGGCAATGAGGCGAGCAGTTCCTTCTCGTTCACGGCATGGGTGGAGCCGAACTCGCGCCAGCTGACGAATTTCACCCCCGGGTATTGCGCGCGGAGCGACTCCTCGAGCGCGGCGAACACCTCATCACCTGCGAACAAGTAGTCCCAGAGCTGCGCGATGGTCTTCCCCGCAAGGGTGTCGAGGCGCTTCGCCAGCGGGCGCATGGCCTGCTTTCGCTCGCCGCGCGGCCAGACGACCTCATAGAGTCCATCGCCGTTGGATTTTTTTGTCATCACAGACTCCTTAACCTAAAACCGCCCTCATGCGTCGATATTAGCGCAAGCTCCCGACACGATCAGTGCAACTTGCGCCCCGCGCTCTCGGCCGCACCGACGCCCTCAGCCATGGCTTGTACCAGGTTGCCGCCGTAGTCGGCGCGCACCGCGCCCACGGCGAACACGCGGGCGTCGGAGGTCGCAAAATCCGCGGTCGTCTTGATGTGTCCGGACGCCGTCAACAAGGATGCGGGAAGGAATCCGCTGTTTGGCGCCGCACCGACGAAGGGAAACAATCCGGCGCATTCGATGTCCGTGCTGGCGCCATCCTGGACGTTACGCAAGCGAACACCCGCGACCGTTTGGTCGCCGAGAATCGCACTGACCTCGCTGTTCCAAAGGAAACGCACGTTCTCCCGCGCGGCAATCCGATCAACATAATCACGTTTTGCCTTGAGCGGGCTGCGGCACACCATGATGACCTGCCGGCTGGCTTTGGCGAGGACCAGGGCCTCCTGGACCGCGCCGTCGCCGCCGCCGACGACGACGACATCCTGGCCGCGAAAAAACCCGCCATCGCAGGTGGCGCATCGGGACAGGCCTCGGCCGAGGAATTCCTCCTCGCGGGGCACACCGAGCTTTCGCAGCGCCGCCCCGGACGCCACGATGAGGGCCTCGGGATGATAAATGCCGTTCTCTTGGTCGGTCAGCGTGAGGCGCCTCCCGAGCTCCACGTTCGCAACGGCCGCTTGCACGATCCGGACCCCGGCCTTGCGCGCATCGTCGAGGAGATGAATGGCCAGATCTTGACCCGAGAATTTCCCCGGTACGGGAACCCCGTCCACCTCTCCGACCGTCGCGACGAGGCCTCCCCACAGCGCGCTGCCCTCGAACAGCGTCACCAGATGCCCGAGGCGCGCCGCGTGGCGGGCCGCGGAAAGACCGGCGAGACCGCCGCCGACGACGGCGATTTCGCAAAGATTCTTGAGCGGTCTCACAGGCAGTGTCCTCTTTTCGTTCATCAGGGGCGATGCCGGCGGGTGCGCGGCAGCGTCAGAGTGCAACATAGGGCCCTAAAAAGTCTATGCACGCATGCGGCGGTCCTTGATGCGCCGGGTGAAATGGATGGTATCGAGATGATCCAGGAGCGGCATGCTGTATTTGCGCGAGATGCCGAGCAGCGCGCCGACTTCCGTGACCAACAGCCCGGGCTCCCGCTCGAGCACGGGCGAGAGCCGGCGCCGGGCCTCCTCGATCGCATCGCGATGGAATAGGATTTCCTTGCCCTTCGCGCGGTCGACGGCGCGCACGATGACGCCCTCGCGCAGCAGCCGTTCCACGGCGCGCGAGGATTGCAGATCCGAGACGATGCTGCTCGGGCTGGGCGGTGTCAGCCCTCCCCGCCGCAAGGTCTCCGCAATACGCGAGGCGAGATCGGATTCGTTGCGGATGCGGGCTCGATCTTGCGCGGGCTCTGCAACGGCGAATTGGCTGCCGCGTTTGCTGATGGCGCCCCGCGACAGAAGCGCCCCGAGCACCTCGTCCAGCAGCGCCGCACCGCTTGCGGGAAACGCGCGCAGCAGCTTTTCATGAGAGAGCCCCAGCGGGTTCTTCGCGAGCAGCGCCGGCAGATGCGAAAGCAAGTCATCGATGTCGGCCTTGCGCAGCACCCAGCCCGATCGGGTCACGACGTAGGGCTGCGCCTTGATCAATTGGGCGATGCGCGAAGTTGCAAGCGCCGACAGCTGCGAGAGGCGTCGCAGCGTCGTCCCGCCCGGCGCTTGGCGCTCCACTTCCGCGGCAATCATCTGCGTCGTCGGCAAATCGCGCAGATCCTCGAGCCGTTGCATGACGTTAGGATCGTTGCGCCGCTCACGGCGGGCGCCGGGCTCGAGTACTTTGCCGCCGGCGACCGTTCGCGGCGGCGACGGCAGACGCAAGATCACATGCTCGCTTGCCGGGACCGCGACAGGTTGGGTGCAACGGATCTGGGCAAAACTGCGGTTGCCCGCCTCGAGCACGTCGCCATCGAGCAAACGCAATCGAGCATCCAACTCGTGCGTGCCGACGATCGCGCGAATTCGCGCCCCATTCTTGAGGGGCGGTGCCCCCGCCACGGCGCGCACGGATAGGGTGAGCCACTCCGAGCTCTCGAGTGCCTCGGACGCGGCGAGCGCCATGCCCGGATCGAGCTCGGCGATGTCCACATCTCGCAGATTGAGCGCGACGCGCTGGCCCGGCGCCGCGGACGCGACGCTTGCTCCATGCACCTGCACCGCCCGCACCCGCACCGGCCGGCGAGACGGTAACAGCTCGAGCGTGTCGCCGACGGAAATGCCGGCCCCGCGCAGCGTGCCTGTCACTACCGGCCCGTGTCCGGCCATCGTGAACGCCCGATCGATGGGCAAGAAGACGATCCCGTCGGCGGCGGGCGGCTTGCGGTCTCGGGCAAGCGCCGCGAGCGCCTGGCGCAGTTCATCGAACCCGGTCGCGTGCAACGCCGAGGTCATGCAGGGCGCAGGCGCGCTCAGGCCCGAGCGCGCCATGAGCTCGACGACCTCTTCGGCGACTTTGCGCGCTTGCGCAGGCGTCACCAGATCCACCTTGGTGATCGCGACCAGCGCCGTGCGCAGACCCAAGAGGCTCGCAATATCGATATGTTCGATCGTCTGCGGCTTGATCCCTTCGTTGGCCGCGACGACCAGCAACACGGCATCGATTCCGGTCGCGCCGGAGATCAGGGTGCGTACGAAACGCTCGTGGCCCGGCATGTCGATCAAATCGATGTCCGTGTCGCCACCGACCCGCAGATGGGCAAAGCCCAGCGCGATGGATATGCCGCGCTGCTTCTCCTCAGGGAGTGCGTCGGTGTCTTTGCCGGTCAAGCTGCGAACGAGCGCCGTCTTGCCGTGATCGACATGCCCGAGCACGCCGAGCACGAGACGGCTCATGGAGGCACCGCGGACAATGCCGCGCCGAGCTCCTCGAGATCGTCATCGGCCACGGCCAGCATGTCGAGCAGCAGGCGCCCCTCGTTGATGCGGGCGATCACAGCCGGATCACCCACGCGCAAAAGACCGGCGACTTCATCCGCCGCCACGCAGGTACGCAACACCACGGCCCAGCTGACGATCCGCTCTTCGGGCAGTGCGCCGCCACCGGCGAACGCCTCCGTTCGCTCGAGCGTGGCGCCCTCGACGAGGCCTTGCAAGCGCACGGCGCGCGCTTTGAGTTCCGCCTCGCTCTGTCCCAGCATGCGCCGCAGCGGTACCCGCTGGGGGCTGTCCCGGTGCAGCAGGAGCGTAGCCTCGAGGGCCGCGAGCGAGAGCTTGTCCAAGCGAACGGCCCGCGACAGCGGGTGAATGCGGAGCGGATCGACGAGGGCCTTCGCCCCAAGAACGAGGCCTGCTTGCGGTCCGCCGAGCAGCTTGTCGCCGCTGCAGGTGACGAGATCAGCGCCCTCCGAGAGTGCCGCTCGCAACGTCGGCTCCGAAGACCCCAGCCCCTCGTGGAGCAAGCCGCTGCCGAGATCGGCGATGAGCGGCAGACCGCGCGCGCGGGCGAGCTCCGCCAGCGCTGCGATGGAGGTCGCCGACGTAAATCCAATCGTGCGGAAGTTGCTCTGATGTACTTTGAGAAGCACCCGCGTTTCCGGGCCGAGGGCTGCGCGATAGTCCTCGAGCCGTGTCTTGTTGGTGGTCCCCACCTCGACCAGGCGCGCGCCACCCTGTCGGATCACGTCCGGCACGCGAAACCCGCCGCCGATTTCGACCAGCTCGCCTCTCGAGATGATCACCTCGCCGCCGTTGGCGAGCGCGCTCAACGAGAGCAGTATCGCAGCGGCGCCATTGTTGACGGCAAGCGCCGCCTCAGCGCCCGTCAGCTCGCAGAGCAGCGTCTCCACCGCCTGCGTCCGAGACCCGCGCCGGCCGGTGGCGAGATCGATCTCCAAATTGCAGTAGCCCGCGGCCACCTCGGCGATCGCCGCAATGGCTTCGGGCGCAAGCGGTGCACGGCCCAAGTTGGTATGCAGAACGATTCCGGTTGCGTTGATGGTTCGACGCAGACCGCGCCGGCGGCGCGCGGCGAGTCGCGGCACGCAGCGGGCGATGAGCGCCTCGGCGTCGGGCGCGCCGCCGAGCGATCCCGCGACGATTTGCTCGCGCACTTCCTGTAGCGCATCGCGAAGCGATTGCGTCACGGCGGCGCGCCCGTACGCCGAGCAGAGCGACGTGGCGGCCGGCATCTCGAGCAGTCGTTGCACCTGCGGCAGGCTCCGGAGCGGGTGATCCTTGTCGGGCATTGCCAAATTCTACGCTAACGCTATGCTGGTTCTTCGCCAAGGAGACCGTCACGATGCCGCAGTCCGGTGGACGCTACACAGCCGCGAAACCCGTAGGCCTCGCCGACGGGTGGACCCAACAAAAGCTCACCGAGCCCAGCCGGTTGTACGGTGCCAACGGCATCCGGACGGGGCCCGATGGGCGCATCTATGTCGCCCAGGTCAGCGGCAGCCAGATCAGTGCCATCGATGTCGAGACCGGTGCCATCGAGGCCATCAGCCCGATGGGCGGTGACATCGTGGGGCCCGATGATCTCGCGTTTGACTCCGAAGGCAATCTCTATGCCACCGAGATCACGGAGGGGCGTGTGAGCGTCCGGGCTCCGAACGGCACCACCCGCGTGCTCCAGGGCGACATGCCGGTGGCCAATCCCATCACCTTTCACGAGGGGCGCCTCATCGTCGGCGAATGCCGCATCGGCGCACGCATCATGGAACTCGACCTCAACGGCGGCGCTCCGCGGGTCATCCTGGATAACGTGCCCATGGCCAATGCCTTCTCGGTGGGGCCGGACGGCAAGCTGTACACCCCCGTGATGGGAACCAACGAAATCTGGCGCGTGAGTCTCGACAGCGGCGCGACCGAAAAAGTGGCCGGCGATCTGGGCGTACCGGATTCCGTCAAATTCGATCGGCACGGATTCATCATTTCGACCCAGGTGCAGAGCGGCCAGGTGCTGCGCATCGATCCTCGCAACGGCGATCGCACCGTACTCGCCCATCTCACCCCGGGCCTCGACAACAGCACCTTCGTCGGCGACCGGCTGTTCGTGTCGAATATCAACGGCAGCATCACCGAGATTCTTGACGGCGGCAAAACCCAAGAGCTCATCACCTCGGGATTTAATTTCCCCTTGGGTCTTGCGGTCGGGTCGGACGGCGTCCTGTTCGTGGCCGACGGTCCGTTTTCCTACACCCTGCGTCCCGGGCAGGTACGCAAGCGCGTGGGCTTTCTGTTCGACGCCGGCTATCCCGGATATTCCCGGGGTGCCGCGGCGGCCGGCCCCGGCGAATACATCGTCACGACCGCGAACGGCGATGTGGCGCGCTTCTGGCCCGAGCCGCAGAAAGCTGAAGTACTCGCGCGGGGATTCGATCAGTTGTACGGCGTCGCGGTCGCTCCGCGAGGCGCCGTGGTGTTTGCAGAGCAAGGCGCCGGGCGCGTGCATTCGGTTCACTCGGGTAACGTGCAGCTGCTCGCCAGCGGCCTCAAGCAGCCCTGTGGTGTCGCGGTTGGCGCGGACGACACCTGCTTTGTCTCCGAGGCGGCCGGCGGCCGCGTGGTCAAGCTCGCGGCCGGTAAAGCCCACACCGTGCTCGACGGACTCTCGAAACCGCAAGGTATCGCGGTGCGCGGCGAATCGCTCTACGTCCTCGATGTCGGTGCCAAGCAGTTGATCGAGTGCGATCTCGCCGGCCGGTCACGCCGTACCCTCGCGGAGAATCTGCCGGTCGGCGCCCCGCCGGGGGTCACCCCCAAAGTGCTGGGTCCGGTTGGGACCATGTCCGGTCCGATGGGGCCCTTCGCCGGCCTCGCCGTCGGAGCCGACGGCACACTCTACGTGTCGGGGGATGCGGAAGGCAGCCTTCTCGCGATCCGCCGCTCTGCCCCTACGGCTTGAATCGATCCGTCGGCCCGATCACGGACATCATCACCAGCGGAATCTCGCGCGTCGTCGAGGCCTGATAGGTCTTGTACGGCGGGAATACGCCGACCATGAAATCCCAGACTTTGGTGCGCTCCGCGCCTTGTGGCTCGCGCCAGGTTGCACGATAGGCCTGCGTCGCGATTTGCAAGGACAGCTCCTTGCTCTCCTTGAGATTGAGGTACCAGGCAGGATGGTGATCCGCGCCGCCCTTCGATGCGACGATCACCACCTCGCCGCCGATGTCGCCATAAATGAGCGGCGTGATCATCGTCTTGCCGCTCTTGCGACCTACGTATTTGATGAGCAGATTGGTCGAGAACTTGTGTCCGCCGATATCGGTCAAGTCCATGATGTGCCCTTCGGCACCGCCTGAGCGCAGATAGGCATTCAAGTGCTCGTCCTTCCAATTGCGTCGCGCGTTGGCGAGCTCGGTGTAGCTGCTGTTGCTCATGCGCCTCTCCATGCCGGGGTTTGCCAAATCTTAGCGCATTCCGGATCGGCGCCGTCACCAGACTAGACGGCTGTGTACCCGTCCTTTACTTCCCGTCCGCCCCTGTCATATAAAGGTTGAGGGCGGGTTCCGCAATCAAGGCTGGGCTATGGACAACAAACTCATCAACCTCGACGGGCGCGTTGTCGTCGTGACCGGCGCCGCCGGCGGCGGTATCGGGACCCATGCCACCCGCATGCTCGCCGAAGCGGGAGCCACCGTGGTCGCCGTGAGCCGGTCCCGCGAGAAGATCGACAAGCACATTGCGCCGTTGATCGAGCAAGGATTATCGATCGTACCCGCAGTCGCCGACATTTCGACCGATGAGGGCGTCGCCGCAACCATGGATCAGGCACGGCGTGCAAAAGGCACGCTTTACGGCCTGGTGAATGTGGCGGGCGGCGCGGCAGGAACCACCTGGATGCGCGGCACCCGCGTGACCCGCGCCGATTGGCGCGCGCTGTTCAATCAGAATCTCGAGACGATGTTCTTCATGAGCCAGGCCGTTGCCGCGGAATTGAGGGATAAACGCCTGCCCGGGTCGATCGTATCCGTCTCCTCGATCAGCGGCATGAACTCGGCCCCTTTTCATGTGGCCTACGGCACCGCGAAAGCGGCCGTCGTCGCCGCGACTCGCACGCTGGCGGTCGAGCTCGCGCTCGACAACATCCGTGTCAACGCGATAGCCCCGGGCACCACGGTCACACCCGGCTCGGGCGCGTATATCGACGACGACGCGGAGCGCGACCGCGAGGCCATTGCCATGGGACGGCGCGCGCACGCGAATGAGCAGGCCGGCGCGATTCTCTTTTTCATATCGGACCTTTCGTCCTACATCACCGGCCAAACCGTTCTGGTGGACGGTGGCCTCAATCTCAAGTGGACGCATCTCGGCGCGGACAACACCTCCTTGTTCCTCAAAGACGAATCGTTTCGTGCCGCGATCAAGCGCTGAAGGCGCTGTGACAGTCGCAGAAAGCAACCCTTAGGCGCACCGCTCTGATGGAATTCGTGCGCGGCGACGCGACCGGGCTTCTCATTCCGGCGCACAGCGAAGCTCTGCGAGCGGGCGGCGAGGCCTTTCTGAGCCAAGCTTTTCAAACCTTCGGCTCGCTGTCGGCGGACAACCGCGTTGCGCGAATCACGCGCTTCGAGATCTGCCCCGGGGGCAGCACCGGCCAGAAGCTGTTCCTGTCGGTCGAGTACGAGCACCCCGACCCCGCTCTGCATAACGATCTCTTCGTAAAGTTCTCGCGAGATTTCAGCGATAAAATCCGCGACGACCGCGGCAAGCACGAGATGGAAACCGAGGTCCGCTTCGCTGCGCTGTCACGATTGCCGGGCTTCCCGATCACCGTGCCCGTCGCGTATTTCGCGGATTACCACCATGAATCCCGGACGGGCGTGATCATCACGCAGCGGGTGCCGTTCGGCACCGGCGGTATCGAGCCGCACCGGCAGAAATGCCTCGATCACGAGCTCGCAGAGCCGCTTGCCTACTATCGCGTCATCTTGAAATCGCTCGCGCGCATCGCCGCCGCGCATAAATCCGGCCGGCTGTCTCCCGACATCGATGCGCAATTTGCCTTCGACCCCGAGGCCGCCGCCGCCCGCGACCCGATCACCTTCGATGAGTCGCGACTGCACCTGTTCGTTTCAAGGTACGCCGATTTCGCTTCCCAATGTCCGCAGCTCCTGCCCGCCCACATCGCCGCTCCGTCGTTCATTGCGAAGCTGGATCGCGAGGCAGGCCTTTTCCTGAAGCACGAGAAGACCGTCAAGCGATTCCTGCAGAGCAATCCCGACTTCATCGCTTTGATTCACTGGAACGCCAACATCGACAACGCGTGGTTCTGGCGCGACGCCGCGGGCGCTCTACAGTGTGGCCTGATGGATTGGGGACACGTCAACCAGATGAATGTCGCCTTCGCCTTATGGGGCTGTCTGTGCGGGGCTCCGCTCGAGATTTGGGATCGGCACCTCGATTCACTGCTCGAGCTGTTCGTTGCCGAGCTCCGCGAGCACGGAGGTCCGCGCCTCGACGTTGCGGAACTGGAGCTGCACTTGCAGCTCTACGTGGCGATGATGGGCGTTTGCTACCTGATTCAGTCGCCGTCGCGGATTCTCGCCCGCCTCCCTGAGGCCGCCACCGCATCCGGCACACTCGATCCCGTCTTTCGCAAGAACGAGACCGCCCGCAATCAACTGCACATCATGACCGCGATGCTGAACTACTGGCAGACCCGCGATTTCGGGGCGAGCCTCGATCGTTTGCTGAAACGCAATCCGGCATGATTTTCCCAACCCGCTATTCGAGGTCTTCGAGAAGCCGGTAGCCGTACTTGTGCACCGAGTGAATGAGGGAACGGCCGTCGGTCAACTTACCGAGCTTGCGCCGAACCCGGCTCAAGTGAACGTCGACACAGCGATCATTTCGCGCGAGCCTTCTGCCGAGGGCGCGCATGGACAGCTCCTGCTTGCTCACGGGCCGTCCGGCATGCCGCAGCAGCAGCTCAAGGAGGCCGAGTTCTGCACTCGTGAGGCGCAACGGTTCTCCCAACCACTCGACCCGCCGTTCTCCGGGCCACAGAGTCAAGCCTCCGGACACCAGGACTCGGGGTGCCGCATCACGACTTGCGCGCCCCCGCTGAAGGATTTCCCGGATCTTCGCGCTGAACTCTCGCGGCGCGCACGGCTTGGCGAGGTGGCCGTCGGCACCGAGCTCGAGGGCCGCAGTGCGAGCGACATCCAGAGGGGATGAGGTCAGCATGAGCACCGGCAGCTCGCTGAACGCGCGGATGCGCCGCAACGCCTCGAGGCTCCCCGGCTGCTCGAGCAGCATGTCGATGACGGCGATGGCGTAATTCCCCGACAGCGCCTCGGTGACTCCCCGATCGAGTTCGGTCTCGATGTGGACCGAATATCCCTCCTCTTCGAGACAGGCACCCAGAAGCGCCGCGAGCCTTATGTCGGCGTCGATGAATAGAACGATGCTCATGTGCTAGAGCGAGCGCAGGAAATTCAATACAGTCCTGCTGCTGCGAGGCGCCCAACGCGTTGTATCGCTGCACGATGGTGTTCGCTTCGCTGCCGGCGCTCTGATGCGCTTGAATCGCCGCGACCAAGTCGCTGGTTCTTCCGTCATGCATGAAGAACACGCGCTCGCCCAATCCCCAGAGGGGTGCCGTACGAAATTCATCCGGACCTGCGGATCCTTGAGTGATTCCATCGGCGAGTCCCTTCCCCATGTGATGCACCAAGAGGTCGGAGTACAAGTTGACCTGCTGGCGCGACAGTGCCGGGCTCGGGTTGCGGGAGGAGCCCGTCGCGATGGCTGCCCCGGTGGTGAACGAGGGGGTATGACAAGCTGCGCAGCCGACCGCGATGAACTCGGCGCGACCGTTGATCGTGGAGGACGTGGCCGCCGCCGGTACCGGGGCTGCGAGCATACGCATGAAGTTTCCAAAGGCTTCGATGTCCGACAGGGCGGCCGTCGGGTAGTAGCTCGGTGCGGCGGACATGATATCGGTGTCCTCCGGTGTGACGTTGTAGGGACGGCAGGCGGGTGTCTCGTCACGTTCCTGAGGGAACAGCTGATTGGAGATGCCCATCTCGACGTTGTAAGCCTCGCCGGCAAACATCAACAACGACTTGTTCTGTGCCTTCCAACCGAAGCGGGTGATGCTGCCGTCGTTCGCGCTCAGGTTGACGTTGCCTTCGAGAAGCGCATTGGCGTGACCGTGCACACCTTCCCGGCTGTTGTTCGCCGCATTGGCGTTCATGTTCGCAAGGATTGCCGAATCAGGAATCGCCTCGATGAGGCCCGCTCCGAGCACCGGCGTGGGAATGCGGAACGCGAGATTCGCGTTGCCGCCCTGCCCCGTCAGTGGGTTGCCCGCCGGCGTGAATGTCGGCTGCGCGATATTGCAGGTTCCGGCATCGGACCGGCCGCTGACGACGAACAGATCATGAACCCCGCCGTCGTAGACTCCGTTCGATTCAACGAAGCGCACTTCCCGGATGGGGCCGTGGGCCGTGATGAACCACGGAACCGAGTTGGCGGCGCCGGCGGCGCTCGCCACGCCGAGCAGCGGGTTGGCAGCCGGGCTACTGCCACCCATGTAGGGCTGCGAATGGCAGGAAGCGCATTGATCCGAGTTGAACCGCGGCCCCAGGCCGTTTCCCTGTCGTTGTACGGCGCCGCTCACCACTTCGACGGTATCGAACCGCGCCATGCCGTCTTCGAAGTAGGCAAGCTCGTCGGGTCCGAGCCCGGCGAGCGCGAGGGGCGGCCCATTGTCGGTCGAGGCATGGCGCAGGCCCGGATCGGCCGCCCTGGATGACTGAGCGCCTTGGGTGAACGCCCATCCGCTGCATACGCTGCCCATAACGAGCAGAGCCCAAGCGCCACCGCGAGCTGCTGGTAAGAATCTCATGAGCCACCTCCCTCGGTCGTCTGCCTACCGGTGTACGTCCCGATATAGGCGCGATGCGATGGCCTGTCGACGTGACGCCTCGCGACGACGGTGGGGCCGGCCGATGTAAAGACCGGAACGGATGGGGTGATAACCGGCGACCAGAAATCCCCGCCGGTTGTCGGCGAATAGGAACGCTTGCCGGAGGTTGGAGTGCTTCGGCGTCGCCGAGGACTATCGACGCATGTAGTTCCGCAACTTGCGAAGGGGCCTCGCAATAAGGCGGGTCACGGCGTACCGATCGACCATGCCTATCGTTGCGATGTCGGACCGGGACGCTCGCTGGATGCAAATCTCCGGAATGGTCGCCCGTGTCACCGCTCCGGGATTTAATGATCGCCACACGTTGTAGGCACCATCCGCATGCATCGGACCGGCTTCGCTGTGGCCTGCCGGCCGGGTGAGGATCAACTCGAGAAACTTCCGGAGGGAATCAATCGTTGCCGTGCCGTGAAAGCCGATGCAATGCGCTTGTTGGATCTCGACGGTTCCGTCGATGAGCGTGCCCCAGCCGGGACTATGGGGCGGGTTGTTCCCTGCAAAAAAATGGCCGCCGTACCATACCTGCCATTCAGAGCTCTTGAGTCTAATCAAGACATCTTGCAGACGACTCACGGCCGACCTCGGAAAACAGGCGTCATCCTCCAGGATCAAAATTCGGTCATGTTTGCTCGCGCAAGCTGCTTGCAGACACGACAGATGACTGAGAAAACAACCGTACGCCCCGATGTTGGGAAAGCCGCCGGACGTTTCGGGTCGGACCGCGTTCAACCAGACGAGTTTGGGATCGCCCGGAAGCAGCCCCACAGAACGCAGCTCTGCCTCCAACTCGCGCCTTCGATCGGTTCGCTCCCGAAGATTTATCAGATAGATCGCGTCAAATACACTCCAATCGAGGTTCGGCTTATCTTGCATGTTGCCCTGTTAGTTCTGCCCGCTCGCGATGTCGAGTGCATTGATCGCGGTAGGCTCGAGCTCCAACCGCGCGGCGCCGATCAAGGTCTGCAATTGTGCCGAGCTCGTGGCGCTCGCGATCGGCGCGGTCACACCGGGTCGTGCCATGAGCCATGCCAAGGCGACCGATGCCGGCGTGCTGTGATGAGAGGCGGCGACTTCATCGAGTGCGCTCAGAATCCGCTCGCCACGCGGTGTCAAATAGTGCCCGACCATCCCGCCTCGCGCCGTGGCCTTGAGGTCAGCGGGCGAACGGTATTTGCCGGTGAGAAACCCGCTGGCGAGCGAGAAATAGGTGATCACGCCGAGTCCACGCTGCACGCAGATCGCCTCGAGGTGGGTCTCGAAATCGGCGCGGTCATAGAGATTGTATTGCGGCTGCACACTCTCGTAGCGCGGCAGATTGTCTCGCTTCGCAATATCCAGCGCCTCGACCAATCGCGCGGCCTCGTAGTTCGAGGCGCCGATCGCACGCACCTTGCCCTGCCGGATCAGCTCTGCATAGGCCCCAAGCGTCTCTTCGAGCGGCGTGCCGGCATCATCGCGGTGCGACTGATAAAGATCGATGTAGTCGGTCTTGAGCCGGCGCAGCGAATCCTCCACCGCGCGAAATATATAAGCCTTCGACAGGCCCTCCCTGTCCGGCCCCATCCGCATCCCGACCTTGGTGGCAATGACCACTCGATCCCGGTTGCCCCGTTGCGCCAGCCACTTGCCGATGACGGTTTCGGATTCTCCGCCGACGTTCCCGGGAACGAACGTGGAATAGACGTCCGCAGTATCGATGAAATCGAAACCGGCGCCGACGAACTCATCGAGTATGCGAAACGAGCCGGCTTCGTCGAGCGTCCAGCCGAATACGTTGCCACCGAGCACCAGCGGCGCCGTAACGATCTGCGATTGGCCCAATCTGCGTTTTTGCATGCCAAGACTATAGCGCACAGAGCATTGGCAGCGGTATCAGCGCCTATATGGTGAGGACGATCGCGATCATTTTCCCGCGGTGGCGCCGCCGGCCCTGGCCATGGCAAAGCTGTAACGCAGATGGTCTATGTGGCCCGAGGGCACGGGCGGAAAGATGACCGGGCGAGCCGTGTCGCGGATGGCATCCATGTCCGCGGCCACCTGCTCGATGGTCCACTGGGGGTGGTACACACCGGGCGTCTCGGCGACGAATGCTTTTGCGACGCGACCGGCCATCGAGGCGAGCATCTCGCCGGTAATCGTGCAGGACTCGTGCGCCAGCCAGCCGACGACCGGTGCAACCAGATCCGGCGTCATCGGCGGATAGGCGCTGATATCCAAGCCGGCCGCCATTCGCGTGACCGCGCCCGGCAGGATGACGTTGCACTTCACGCCCTTGGCCGCGCCTTCGAGCGCAACCACATTGGAGAGCCCGATCGTGCCGGCCTTGGCGACGCTGTAGTTGAGCGCCTTCTGATTGCCGTATATCCCGTTGATCGACGAGGTGAGCACCATGCGCCCGTAGCCCGCCTTGCACATGATGGGGAAAGCCGGGCGCACGACATGAAACGCACCCCGCAGATGGACATCCACCACGGCCTCGAAATCCTCGTAGCTGAGCTCCTCGAGCAGTGCGCCGCGAACGATGCCCGCGTTGTGGATCAGAATGTCGATCCGCCCGTAATGATCGAGCGCCGAGGCAATGATCGCCTTGCCGCCCGCAGGGGTCGCCACCGATTCGTTGCAGGCGACCGCCTCGCCGCCCGCCGCCTTGATTTCGCGCACCACCTCGGCCGCGGGATCGGCCTCGATGTCGTCGCCCTGGATGCTGCTGCCGGGATCGTTAACGACGACCTTGGCGCCGCGCGCCGCCAGCAGCTCGGCATACGCACGGCCCAGTCCGCGACCTGCGCCCGTAATCACGGCTACACGATTGTCGAATCTAAGTTCCGGCATGTTGCACCCCCCGTGTGTCGCCATTTTGCCAGAATCAGCGGGCGCGGCTGGGCAACTCCACGATGGCCGAGCCGTTTGCGGAGAGTTCGCCGCGATGCGTTTCGGCATTTTGACGAACTTCCACCAGATGCTTGCCGCCTTCCACGAACTTGCGGCTGACGACGCCGTCGATGAAGATCACATCGCCGTCCGGGTTGTGGCGGCGGACCTGGCATTTGCTCTTCTGCAAGAAGCCATCGTCCCCCATCCAATTGGTGATGTGATGCGTCAACCAGGAGCAGCGCTCCGGGCCGTAGTCGTACGCGCCCGGCGCGCCGACCTCGAGCGCAAAGGCCTCGTCCCAGTGAACGCGCTCGGGGCAATCCGGCACGTTGAATCGATTCTTGATGCCGAGTCCGGGGTGCTTCGATTGCAGCTTCCAGGCGAGCTTGTTCGCACGGATATAAAGGCCGCCCCATCCTTGGGCGTAACCGATGAACCCGGTGACGGTCATGGGCCCCTTCATCATGCGCGGCAGCGCCTCGCCTTCCTGCACATCCTCCCAATAGCGCGGTGTCGCGCCGCGGATTTCCTCCGCCTCGTACAGCTTGTTGTACTCGGCGAGCTGCTCGTCCTTGAACGGCTCGACGCGGCCGCGCGCCTCGGTGTATTTCGTGCCGCGCTCGCGTGCCTCGTCGCGATCGGTGCGGAACACCCAGGAGTCGCAGTCTGCGACCTTGTCGCCGTGCTGGTTGAAAAAATCGACGTGATAGATCTGTTGAAAGGAGCGACCGGCAAAACGCGTCTTGTGCTCGATCAAATCCTTGAGGACCGCCTGCGTGGAAATGGTGTCGCCGCGCAGCACGTTCTTGTGCCAGGTCCATTCCGCCCCCGCCCACATGGCATGAATGCCCGACAGACCGCCGCAGTACCCGGACACGATGCGGCTGGTCGAGAACAGAAAACTCGGCAAGGCGACGATCGTTCCATAGCGTGTTTTCTGCGCGTAGTCCGGATCGGTCCATAACGGGTTATCGTCGCCGATGCCGTGCGCGTAATGACGGATACCGTCGCGCGTCGCCTCGTAATTCCAGGGCTCAACCGTATCCGTAATCGGCACCCCGATGCGCTTGCGAAGATCGTCCAAGCCTTCTTCGGTGATCTTGGGGAAGCGGTTGGCGGTGGGTTTGGTGATTGTTTGCATTCGTCGTCTCCTAGATATCTCAGTGTGCCGTCGCGGCTGCGGCCTCGCGCTCGCGGAGGATCTTGCGATGAACCTTGCCCGCGGGTGTCTTGGGAAGCTCGTCCACGAAGGCGATGTGACGCGGAAATTCGTGCTGACTCAGGCGCCCGCGGGTGAAGGTCTTGAGCTCGTCGATGAATTCTTCGCTGGCGGATCGGTCGGATACGATGAACGCTTTCGCGACCTGCCCGCGTGTTTCGTCCGGAACGCCGATGACCGCCGCCTCTTTCACGTTCGGATGCTTGAGGAGCGTATTCTCGATTTCGACGGCGCTCATGGTCCAACCCGCGGAGATGATGACATCGTCCGCCCGCCCGGCATGATAGAAATACCCGTCCGCGTCGATTTTCGCGAGATCTTTGGTGCTCTCCCAGCGATCGCGCCGCCACAGCATGAGCTCACCGACGAGACCGGGATCCGCCGGACTTCCGTCCGGCTTCTGCACCTGCAGCTTGAGACCGGGGATCGCCTTGCCCAGCGAACCAGGCTTCACGACATAGTCGCTCGCGCCCGGGTAATTCACCAACACGACGCCGATCTCGGTCGTGCCGTACATGCTGCACGCCGGAACGTGAAAAATCTCCTCGATGAAGTCCAAGGTCGCCGCGTCGATGGGCTCGCCGGTGTAGGACAGCTTCTTGATGGAAAAAACGAAGTCGCGTGCCTTATCCGAGTTTTTCATCATCCGGTAGTGAGTCGCGGCCGCCGAGAGGTTCGTGATCTTATAATCCTGCAGCGCCTTCATGAGCCGCACGGCATCGAAACGGCCGGCGAAAGTACCGGTGGTGACCCCGAGTGCCAGCGGAGCCAACGTGCCATGCCAGAGCCCATGTCCCCACGCGGGCGACGACGGGCAGAAAAATTCATCGCCCGGCCGGATACCCGTTCCGTAGAGCGCCGCAAACATGAGAGTCACGACCGTCCGGTGCGAGTGCTTGACGGCCGCGGGCAATTCGCGAGTGGTACCGGAGGTATATTGGAATACCGCCATGTCTTCTGCCCGCGTCGCGGGATGATACTCGGCCGGTAAGCGCGCGATTTCCTCGAGCAGGTCGGCATCCGCGACGACGACGCGCAGGCCCTCGACCTCGCGCGCAATCGAAGCCTTCTCCGCGTTCGTAATCAAGAGTTTCGGCTTGCAGTCGTCGATGCGTAGCTTGAGGCCGTCGAGGCCGAACAACGTGAACAGCGGAACGCTGATCGCCCCCATCATCATGGCGCCAAAGAGGCTCAGATAGAAAGGCAGGGACGGTTCCAGCATGAAGGCGATCCGGTCGCCGCGCTGGATGCCGTTGCGCTCCAGCCAATGCGCGAAGCGCGCGGACCCCGCCGCAATCTGATCGAAACTCAATGCCGTGTCGGTCCCGTCGGCGTGAGCGATGCGCACCGCGATTCGGCCCGATCCATCCGCGTGTCGGCTGATGCATTCGTCGGCGATGTTGAAATGTTCGCGATTGCCGCGGAAAAGATCCCACAGCGCCCCGGAGTCGGCATGCGCCTGGGCATCCGCATAGCGGGTGTATTCGGTGAGCTTCGCCATCAATTTAAGCCTGTTCCCCTCGACGCCGACACTGGATGCAATCGCCCGTCGCTGCCCGGCTGTCGCGCTGGCTGCAATGTGCCAGAAGATGGAAGTCATTGCAAATATCGAATATCATTCTATATGTACAACAAGGAGACTTCGATGACCGAGGCACGCAGAAGCGTTTTACGACCGGACCGCGACCTGGCACGCGCCGTCAAAGCGACCAAAGCGCCGGCCATCTCGCGCGCCGCGGCGGTGCTGCGTCTGCTCGGCAAGAGCAACGTCCCGATGGGCGTGCAATCCATTGCCCGCGAGCTCGGCCTCGTACCGAGCACCTGCCTGCACGTGCTGCGGGCCCTGGTTGCCGAGGAGTTCGTCTCGTTCGATCCGGACACCAAGCGATATTCGTTGGAGGCCGGCGTACTCACGCTCGCACGACATTGGCTGCGGCGCAACCGCTTCAACGATCTCGCACAGCCCGTGCTGGATCGCATCGGTCAAACTTTCGACCTGACCATGCTCGGTGTCCAGATTGTCGGCCTGGAACACATCATCGTCGTGGCCGTCTCCCAATCGGGTCATTCGCTGCAGCTCAGTACGCAAATCGGCAGCCGCTTTCCGGCGCTTATCAGCGCGACGGGCCGGTGCATCGCTGCGTTCGGCGACCACGCCGCAGCGGATCTGGAGGCCCGCTTCAAGACGCTGCGTTGGGATGACCCGCCCACCCTCGATGAATGGAAAGCGCAGGTGAGCCGCACGCGCTCGCAGGGATTTGCCGTCGACCCGGGCAATTACATCAACGGCGTGACCGTGGTCGCGGTGCCGGTGTTTCGCTCGCGCGCGAAGTTGAGCCACGCACTCGTCGCCATTGGAATCGGCAGTGCCCTGCGACGAAGTGGATTGGCGGCGCTTCAGGACGCAATGCTTTCGGCCGCGCAAACATTGAGCAATCAGTTGTCCGGCGAGGCATCGACGACGAGTTGAGTTTTGGGACTAAGATACTCGCGGTGTCTCGAATCAACGGGTGCTCCATGGGTTTACTTGAAGCTCACGCCGGCCTCGCCGGCAAAGTTGCGGTGGTGGTCGGCGGCGCAGGCGGCTTCATGGGGCGTGGGATCACCCTGGCCCTGGCACAGGC
Source organism: uncultured Gammaproteobacteria bacterium (assembly GCA_963766915.1). Classification (GTDB taxonomy): domain Bacteria; phylum Pseudomonadota; class Gammaproteobacteria; order Steroidobacterales; family Steroidobacteraceae; genus Bog-1198. The sequence continues at coordinate 7,023 of CAVYCL010000010.1, read as the reverse complement.
CGGCGTTCACATTGCCGCCTGCGATAACGACGAGGGGGCCGTGCGCAGCATCGTCCCGGAGGTGGAGGCCCTCGGCTCGCGGATTCTATCGGTTCGCGCCGATGTCACCGACGCGGCCAGCCTCGATGCGTTCTACGATCGCGTCGACAACCGAGTTCGATCGCGTCGACATCCTGGTCAATGTGGCAGGCGGGGTGAAGCGTTCGCTGTTCCTGAAGACCACACGCGAAGACAATGCGCGCGATATCAGGCTCAACTACGGCTACATCATCGACAGCGTTCGGCGTGCCGTTCCGCTCATTCAACGCGGCGGCCGCGGCGGCAGCATCATCAATTTCACGACCATCGAAGCCCATCGGGGCGCGGCGACCTATGCCGTCTATGCCGGCGCCAAGGCCGCGACCACCAACTTCAGCCGCGCCCTCGCCGTCGAGCTCGGCGGCGAGGGCATCCGAGTCAATTTGATCGCACCCGACACTTCCCCGGCCCGCGCGTCGAACAGCGCGCTCTACGCGGAAGACTTTGCGCGGCTCGCGGCGCTCGGCGAGGATGCGCTCGCGGAAACCTACAAGATGTATGTGCCGCTCAAGAAGGCGCCTTCCGTCGAGGACGTCGTGAATGGCGTGCTATTTCTGGCAAGCGATCTGTCGCGCTCCATCACCGGCACGACGCTCCATATCGACGGCGGCACGAGCGCCGCCTTGGGCTTCATGGACTGGCCCTATGGGGACAGCTTCATGCCCGCGCCGCTCGGAGGCACCTTGAGCCGGCTGTTCCCGAGCGGTCGCTGATCGGGACTTCGAAACCGCGGAGTTGTGAGCATGGACGACAGGCTGTCGGCCGCAGGACGGACCTCGGTGGTGAAGGGCATTCCACTAAGCGAGGAGCCCGGATTGGGCGCGCTGACGCTGCCTGGCTTCCTGAGAGAGGTGACGGAAAAATTCTTCAGACCGCGAAGCGCTGGTCCTACATACCTCGGAGGGCGTCGTCCGCTGGAGCTACGCCGCGTTATGGGAGCGCGCGGTTGAGATCGCCCGTTCGTTGATTGCTTGCGGTATCGGGAAGGACGGCCGCGTCGGCATTCTGATGACCAACCGACCGGAATGGATAGCGGGCTTCTTTGGGGTCGGTCTCGCGGGCGGTGTGCCTGTCGCGTTGAGCACGTTCTCGACCGCGCCTGAACTCGAGTACCTGCTGCAGGCCTCGTGCATCTCGATACTCCTTTTCGAGCGCCATGTCGCCAAAAAAGACTTTGCCGCCATGCTGTATGAACTGGAGCCGGACATACGCACCGTCACGCCGGGGCAACTCGATTCGACCCAGTTTCCCATTTTTGCGGCGGCTGGCCGCGGTAGATGATGCCGGGGGATCCGCGGGATCGAAAATTGGGGCGACTTTTCTCGCGCACGGCAAGACTCTCCCAAGCTCTCTGCTCGACGCAATCGCAACTACGGTAAAGCCCTCGGACGCGGGTGCGCTGTTCCTCTCTTCGGGCTCGACTAACCGACCGAAGGGCATCTTGAGCTCGCACCGCGGGGTTGCCATTCAGTGCTGGCGCATGCGACGCATTTTCGCGCTGGAAGCGGATGTCCGCGCTTGGACGGCTAATGGCCTCATATGGTCCGGCAATTTCGCCCCGGCGCTTGGCGGGACTCTGGCCGCCGGCGGGGCCCTGATCCTGCAGCGCATCTTCGATCCAATAGAGGCGCTCGAGATCATGCAAGCCGAGCGTGTCACCTGGCCCTATGTCTGGCCGCACCAATGGGCCCAATTGGAAGCGGCGCCCAACTGGAGTGGCGCCGACCTCGGTGCCTTGCGCTATGTCGATCCGAGCCGACCGGCAGCGCACCATCCAACCTTTCTTGCCTCGGGATGGAAGGACCCGTCCTCGTCCTATGGCAGCACCGAAACTTTTACGATTTCGACGGCTTTCGCGAGCGATGCGCCGATTGACCTATCAAGCGGAAATAACGGCGTCGCATTGCCCGGTAACACACTCAAGATCGTCGATCCTGCGACAGGAGCCGTCGTCCCGCGTGGCCAACCCGGCGAGATTGCAGTCAAAGGCCCGACCCTCATGCTCGGCTATCTCGGCATCCCCTTGAGCGAGACTCTCGACGACGAAGGTTTTTTCCATACGGGTGACGGCGGATACATCGACGAGCAAGAGCGATTGCACTTTGAAGGGCGCCTGACCGACATCATCAAGACCGGCGGGGCCAATGTATCTCCGGTCGAAGTCGACGGTGTCCTGGTCACGTGTCCGGGCGTGAAGGCGGCCGCCACGGTCGGCATACCTCATGAGACTCTGGGAGAGATCGTGGTCAGTTGCGTCGTGCCGCATCACGGTGCCGACCTCGACCAGAATGGGCTCCGCGATTACCTCAAGCGGCGTCTGGCCAGCTATAAGGTGCCGAGCCGGATCCTGTTCCTCAAGGAAGAGGATCTCGCCCTGACGGGCAGCGCCAAGATCAGGGCAGGCATTTTACGAGAACTCGTCAAGAAGCGGCTCGGCACTGAGCACTAATACGCCGCCCAAGTTACGCTCCAAGCGCAGTGAGCCGGCGAGACAGCCACTCGACGGCCCGGATAGATGCAGCCGCAGCGCCCTCTTGATCGATCCTCGGCCCCACGAGCTCAAGGTCAAACAAGCCCTCGTAACCAGCGTCCAGCAGATCACTTATGAGGCGCTCTAACGGCACCGCACCATCCCCCGGGACGGCTCGGCAAGGCGCGACCCGATCGCCCATCACGTAATCGCTGACCTGAACCAGCTTCGTAATCGGCATCGCGCGACGGAACAGTTGTGGCAGGCCGGCTTCGCCCCAACAGGGCTGGAGGTCGATGCACACGCCGATCTCCGCGAGTTCTGCGAGTGCGATCGTATCGGCGAGTGTGTGCGCGATATGGATATCGATATTGAAGGGTGAGGCGTTCTCGACCAGCAAGCTGATACCGCGCTTATCCGCCGCCTCTTTGCAGGGAGCGAGCAGCTCGATAAACCGGCTGGCGGCTTGTTCCCAATCGAGCTTTCCGCGGCCGCCCGTTTGCAGGTAGATGGCGCCCGCGCCAATCGACGCCGCGACATCAATCGCCTGCAACAGCTTCTGCCCCGCCTGTCCGGCGTCCTCTTCGAGATTGGGGAAGAGCGCGAACGGGTGATTGACGGTACTGGCCTTCGGACCTCCCTCAACCGCCGATGTCTTTATGATCTCGACATCGTTCTGCCCCACGATCAACGAGGACGCGAGCGTCATGTTCGGCACTGAATTCTTGCGGCAGAAATCGACGAATGCCGGCGTGCCGTTGCGGACAAAGGCAACCTGGTGAAGCGATATGCGAGGATGGACCGGCACCGAGACGGGCCGTTCGTCACGGGTGCTCATGTCAGCCCTCTTTCAGTCGCCGCACGGCGGGCTCGGCCCCGGGGCTGACATATTGTTTGATGTTGAACTTGCCCTCGATGAGGCGGCGCGACTGCGGGATCGATTCGGCAACCCAATCGGTCCTCATGTGTGCCGCATGCGCGTCAGCGTCTTGATAGATTTCGATCACCACATAGGTGTCCGGCTCGTCAACGCTCTTGCCGAAATCATAGTAGGCGACGCCCGGCTCGTGCCGACGCGTCAAATCACGCACATGTGTCATCAGCGCCTCGAAAGCGGGACCGTTTTCGGGCCTCACGTTGAGGTGGGCGATGAAGGTGATCATTTGCGTGACGGTGCGCCGAGCACATGATGCGCATTCGGCAATCGCTGGTCCGCGGCCTCCAGGGTCCGCCGGATCCCCTCACGGACGGAGACCTTGCTCGGCCCCAAGAGCTTCTGCATCTTCGTGGTATCGGCCCAGATCGGCCAGGATTTGCCGTTCTCGACGAAGATCGGCTTCTTGCCCAGAATTTCACCGGCCATTTCGCAATATTCCTGAGTCGTAACGGCCTCCGATCCGCCGACATTGATGATCTCCGCACCGATCTTGGCAATGCTCGCCGCGGCGATCGTCTTCTCCACATAATCGTCTTCGTAGAGCGGCGTGTGGACATTGCGCACGCCGGGATAGACGCTGACCGGTTCGCCGCGCGCGACCTGGTCGACACGCTGCGTCACGCCGCCGCCGCGCGGCCCGTAAAAGGAAAAAATTCGCACCATCGTCACCGGCAGCTGATAATCGATGCTCAGGTGCTTGAGAAGATATTCCGCTGCGATCTTGCTCGCGGCATAGTTTTCGCCCGCACTGTGCAGACCGTAGGGATCGTCCTCGCGTAGCGGGCGCTCGCCTTGATATTCATACAGGGACCCCGTGCTGCCTTGAACGAAGGCCTCACAATCCCGATAGCGCCGAGCAAGCCGCCCGGTCGCCCCGGTGTTCACGTCGTAGGCACGGTTCTTGTGGGACGGCGGCAGCACCGCATAGTTGATCACCACATCGACCGATTTCGGCAGCGGCGAAAGATCTTCCTGGGCAAGGTCGAACGCAATCGCAGCGCGCGCCCGCGGCTTCGATCAACCGCTTCTGCGCGGCATCCGAATAGCGCGCGACCGCATAGACCTCGTTTTTCTTGGCGAGCTCCACCACAACCGGCAGCGCAACCAGCCCGCTCGCTCCGGTAACCAATACACGTTTTCCTGAAAGTCCTGACATAGCCACTCTCCCCTGCTGAACGTGGTCGCCCCGTGATTGAGCGGCGCTCTATGATCCACCACGCGAAATCGGACTGGGCTGCAGGTTAGGAATCACTTGCGGTAGGTCCACGGTCGTGTGCAAGCCCGGTGGGGCTTCGCAAACGTACCTGACCGCGTTGACCGGGCGGTGAGCGGTGAGGCCCGGGGTCATCTCGGCATAGGACTCAGGCGCCACCGGGAAGGTGATTCCGATATCCAGCGGACAATCCCCCTCCAGCAGCACTCTCCAGCCGGATTCGCGGAATTCCCAGTTCTCGCCGTCATCGGTTCGCACATCCGAGGACACGTACCACGTCGCAATGAAGCGGATCAGGGGCTTGCCGTTGCGCATACCCAAAACCGTGGTACGGGTAGCGGCAATGGTGCCCGCAGGGACGACACCTGCGGGGATGTGTACATCCTTGCGGGCGACCCCCAACCCGCCGCGCACCTCGACGCTGTCGAGCGACAGACCGACCGCCTCGGCAATGAGCATGAGCGTGCCGCCGAACGAAGCTTTCATGTGATGGAGAATGGCCTCGTTGGGGCCGGCCTCGGGATTGGCGGCAAACCCCATCATCTGGAACAGCATCTCGGGCGAGTTGCGCGAAGAGCAGTCGGCGTATTCAAAGATGCTCAGACAATCGAGCCGCCGCTGCAAGGACAACAGCACGATCGGCAGCGCCTCAGTAATGAATCCCGGGCTTGAGCCCGTGGCATACAAAGACGTATTGCCGCGGCGGCAGGCCTCTTCCAGTTGCGCGCGGACGGCCGGATTCAGCGTCGCAGGGTTCTGCAGCTCCATGCGCGTGGTGACGATGTTGGCGCCGGATTCCAGCAAGCGCGCCATATCATCGTAGCTGAGCACGTGCGGCATGTAGAGAACGCAGTCCGGCCGCAGCGCGATGACATCCTCGATCTTGTTGGTTGCACGCACGCCGATGGGTGCGATCCCAGCAAGCTCTCCGGCGTCGTGCCCGACCTTTGCAGCGCTGTGCACATGCACGCCGACCAAGTCGAGATCGGGATGCTGGATGGTGGCACGCAGAGCGCGCGAACCGACGTTGCCGGTGGCCCACTGCACCACCCGATAGCGTTTCGACGGTTGCGTACTGCTGCTCGGTGCTGCCATTGTCTGTCCCTTCCTCTTCAGAACACCTTCGAAAGTTCGACCCGAAGCCGCGTCAAGCGGGTCGATGCGATTCGCCAGCCTCGCGGCAGCCGAACATATTCCTCATGATAATGACCGAAGCCGTGCAAGTAAGTGCTTCCGTCCGCCAGCGGATGCTGCTTCGTTCGGTACAGTCGATCCTCCATCGCCCAGATGCCGGTTGCGGTGGAGTCGGAGGTGATCTCGATGTCGGGCATGTGGCCGTGGTGTACCGAGATTTGATCGGCTGTGCTCGCCGAGACGTAAGCGATGATGGCGTCGAACCCGACCGCCTCGACCGCGGCCTCGGGCACGATGAGCCTGCCGTCCGGTGCCCACACCTCTCGTCTCCACATCTCCCAGTCTTTGTGATCCAGCCCGTAGAAATACTTTGACTTGACTCGCTTGATTTCCTCGATCGCCAGTATCTTTTCGACGTCGTTCATACCAACAACCAGCGACAAGGCCGGTGCGGGCCAGAAGCCCACACCGGCAGTGCATAGAAGCGTTACCAGTTGGCCGAGCGCTAGAATTTCGTGACCAACCTGGATACCCCAGGTCGTAGGCGCGTTCCATGAAGCACCCATGCCATAAGCGTTGTACTGGACCTGGGTTCGGTAGCGTTTGTCGTTGAGGTTTTCGCCGTATACAGCCACCCAGTATCGCTCGGACGGAGCCTTCCACTCGGTGCGCGCGCCCACGGTGGCATAAGCGGGTTGATAGAATTGCGTACCTGACGGGCTGTAGTAAAGGCCCGAGGAGTAATAGGCGTTCGCTGATAAGGAATACTCACCAGATGCGAGCTTGCCCGTCGTAAACCTCGGACCCAAGGTCGTAGTGATCTGGGGAACGGCCTGCATGTGCACATTGTGAAGAACAGTGCTGTTATTGACGTAAGCATAGGAGCCATTGCCGCAGCTCGGGTTAGTGCGAACTCCGGCACCGGCGCGCCGGGACAAGTGGCATAAACCGGCGCCCCGACGGAGGCCCCATTGACCACAGCGCCAAAGGTCGAGTACCGCGCGTGGGTATACGCCGCACCGCCATCCACGCGGACATATTGGTCGAAGTCATAGTGGAACTGTTCGTCGAAACCCCAGATCTTCGACTGGGCGGCGTTGACGATGTAGGCCTGCGCGGCTCCGAGGAACTCGGAGACCTGCAAGTCCTTGTAGTTGTAGTAATACGCGGCTAAGTCGTTGGAGAAGCCAT
>CAVYCL010000009.1:0-41491 GCA_963766915.1 uncultured Gammaproteobacteria bacterium | reverse complement strand
TCATCAGCCTCGGGGTTCCTTCGGCAGACCCAGTTGGCGTTCTGCTATGACGTTGCGCAATATCTCGTTGCTGCCCCCGGCAATCGTCCAGGTCCACGAGTTGAGGTAATCCATCATCCAACGGCCCTTGGCATAGCCTCCGGAGATATAGCTCTCCTGGCGGATTTGACCGTTCAGGCCTTCAATGCGAGTCCACAATTCACACGAGCGCTGCAGCGTTTCGCCGTAAAGAATCTTGATGATTGGCGGTAGGTCTCCCGCTGTATCCGACCGCTGGATGGAATCGAGCATCATCCGGATCAGCCGCCGCACGGCCTGAAGATCTGCGTAGGCACGCACGAATTCGCGCCTAAGTTGATCGTCCTCGGTCCATCGCGCGTTTTCCGCCAGGGCGCCGGAGAACAGTTTGTGAAACAGCCGGTTCATCCGTTCGGCTAGGCCAAAAACCAACAGTCCTCGCTCTGCTGACAATGTCGATTGAGCGACCTGCCATCCCTTGTTCTCTGGTCCGATCAGGTTGGCCGCGGGCACCACCACATTGTCGAGGAAAACCTCGCAGAACTCGCTGTCCCCGGTGATCTGGCGGATCGGGCGTATGTCGATCCCGGGGCTTCTTAGATCAACGATCATGCAGGAGATGCCCAAATGTTTTGGCGCGGTCGGATTGGTGCGGGCAAGTAGCAAATAATAGTCGGCATAGGCCGCGTAAGATGACCAGACCTTTTGGCCGTTAACGATATAGTTATCTCCCTCGCGAGTCGCACTGGTGCGCAAGGACGCAAGGTCGGAACCGGCACCTGGCTCGGAGAATCCTTGGCACCAAACCTCTCCGCGACGCACGCCCGGGAGATAGCGATCGATTTGAGCTTGGGTGCCCCACATCGCGAGAGTGGCAGGAAGATGGTAGAGCGAGATAGTGAACATGACGGGATCGGGCGCATCGGCGCGCGCCAGCTCCTCAAAAAAGACAATCTGATGCGCGATGGAGAGATCCTCGCCACCCCATTTTGCCGGCCAGTGGGGTGTCGCCAGCCCGACCTTGTTCAGTTCTTCAAGCCACCAATATTGAAAGGCACTGAATTCCTGGTTGGAGGCGCCGGTCATGCGCTTCTGCCAGTCAGGAGGGACCGTCTCCGCAAACCATGCGCGGAGCGCGAGCCGGAAGGCCGTCATGTCATGGCGTTGTGCAAGGATGCTCATGCCGCCGAGCTCAGTAGCAGCCGCGCCGCGCGATCTTGATGCCATACCGAACTGCCGAATAGTAATTGATTGAATTTGGCGCGCTTCAAGAAGAGGTGGCAGGGACTTTCCCACGTAAAACCGATGCCCCCATGCAGTTGGATGGCTTCTGCGGACGCGGTTACATACATATCGCAGGCGTGAAATTTCGTTAAAGAAGCATAGGCAGAAGCGAGACCGGAGTGCTGCTTGTGCTCCTCAAGAGCCGCGGTGCGCATCGCACGCGAAGCCTCGAGCCCAACCTTGAGCGTGGCGCAGCGGTGCTTGAGGGCTTGAAATGACCCTATGAGTCGTCCGAACTGGGTCCTGGTCTTCAGATACTCGACTGTGAGGTCGAAGATCGCGAAGCCGCCCCCGACGGAATCACAGGCGAGCGCGATCGCCGCGTGATCGATCAGATGATTTTCGAGTTGAATTGCGGCATCGCCCTCCGCGAGTATATTATCGGCCGGTAGTTCGCAGGCATTGAAACTGGCCAGCGCAAGCATGCGCGTACCGTCGTGAACCCTCGTCGCGGCCAATTCGACAGCCGTCTGATTGCGGTCGAGCAACGCGACAATAGCTTTTCCGGACGTGTCTTGAGCGAAGACCACAATGAGCTCGATCGAGTTGTCGTCGGCGATGAGGGTAGTGCCGTCAAGACGAATGAGATTCCCTGCGCGGGACAGCTTTATCTCGCTCGCGCCATCTCGCATGAAAACGGCACCCCGCATCGATCCCGCCACCATCGGCTCCAGCCAATCCCGCTTCTGCCGATCGGTACCGACCCGCGTCAGAGCGTCTATGCATAATTGAGCTTGCAAGAATGGTATCGGAGCAAGATAGCGGCCTAGTTGCTCGTATATCGTTGCAAGCGATCCGAAATCGAGTTCGCTGCCACCGTAGGTTTCTGGCGCCGCGATGCCAAGCCAGCCGAGCTCGATGGCGTGCTTCCAGAGTGTCTGGGACAATCTAGTCGGGGACAATCCCTCATTGCCGTTTACATATTTCCGTACGTCCGGGAGCGCGCATTCGGTTTGCAAAACGGCGCTGACGGCTTGTTGGAGCGCGCCGTATTCGGGATTCTCTTCGCTCATTCCCACTCCATTTCGTACGTCGACCGGAGGCTTTCACCGGCTGGACCATGCCACGAGTGTCCAAGATCCGGCCAATTTCTTTCCACAGCCCTCTCGGTGGCGTAAAATAGCTATATCATTTAGCGTATTCCTTGACAATACGAGGGAGACTGTGGAAATGGAGTCAGGACCGATGGCTGCCGCAGGTGATGTCTTACTCCGTTCAATCGACAACTCCATTCTAACGTTGACGCTGAATCGCCCGGAGAAGCTCAATGCAATGACGTGGCGAATGATGCGTCTGCTTCGGGAGGCGGTGGAGGAGGCGGCTGCCGATCCTGGAGTCAACGTCGTCGTTTTGACCGGCGCCGGGCGAGGATTCTGTTCAGGTGGCGATTTACGCGGTGAGCCAGATCCGGACGACCCAATCAACGAGCGTTGGCGGCATGATCCGGTTTCCATGAGCTACGAGCAGCGAGTCGCACAACTACAGCGGGCGACCATCGGCGCCGTGTTGCTCTATGAGCTGCCGAAGCCGACTATCGCGATGATCCGCGGCCCTGTCGCGGGTTCCGGACTGTGTATAGCGGCGGCCTGCGATTTCAGATTGGCGGCGCCAGACTGCGCATTTACCACGGCTTTCATCAATGCCGCGCGGCCTGGTGATTTTGGCGGCAGTTATTTTCTTCCGCGTCTGGTAGGACAGGCGAAAGCTCGCGAGCTCTACATGCTTGGTACCAAGATCGACGCCAAGGAGGCACTGCGCATCGGTCTGATCACCAAAATTGTCGCGGCGGAGGAACTGGAGAGCGAGACCACGAAATTGGCGCAGCAGCTGGCTCGGGGGCCCTGTGCCGCCTACCGCTACATGAAACGTGCCCTTAGCGCCGCAGAGACTCGCTCAGCTCGAGAAGTCCAGGAACTGGAGGCAGCCGGCATGATCCGTTGCAGCCAAACTGACGATGCGAAGGAGCTGATCAAGGCAACGAAGGAAAGTCGTAGGCCTACATTCAAAGGCTATTGATGCGCTGATCCGGAAACCGACATGGCTCTCAAACTGGTCTACGAGCCGATAAGAATCGGGAACATTGAGGTCCCCAATCGGGTTGTGCGATCCGCTCATGGCACGTGTCTCGCCGAGGGCGGCCTGATCGGCGACCGCTTGATCAACTATCACCTCGCACGCGCCAAGGGCGGAGTAGGACTCTCCATTCTGGAGGCGGGCTCCGTGCATCCGAGTTCGGTGCTGGATCTTGCCATGTTCGACGATCGGATTACCGCAGGGCATCAGAAGTTGATGGCGGCTGTGGCGCCCCACGGGATGCGAGTTTTCCAACAAATATGGCACGCCGGCCACGCCTACCCCGCTTATAACGGCGCTCCGCCTTGGGGGCCTTCCGCCCTGCCCAACCCGACCACTGGGTTGGTGTCGAATCCGATGGGATCGCACGAAATCGCCGACATCATCGAGCACTTTGCGAGGGCGGCGCGACGCGTCCAAGCCGGCGGAGTGGATGGCGTCGAAATCCATGCGGCACATGGCTATCTCATCATGCAGTTTCTTTCTCCCCTCTCCAATCGACGCACGGATGAGTACGGTGGATCGCTCGAAAACCGCATGCGACTCCTGCGCGAAATTCTCACGGCGGTACGTGCTTGCGTTGGCGCAGAATATCCCGTGGGGGTGCGCATGAGCGCAAGTCTCGCAGAAGGCGGCATCCAAGAGGCTGAATTGGCCGAGGTCATCACCAGGCTCGAGGTTGACGGACTGATCGACTATCTGAATGCCAGCTACAGCGATTATTACGACTTCAAATTGGTCAGCGGGATGGATCAGCCCGCGGGCTATCAACTGCCCTCAAGTGGCATCCTCACGGCGGCGGCCAAACGCATTCCGCGCATCGTCATAGGCCGCTTCAGGACGCTCGAGGAAGTGGAGGGTGTCCTACGAGCAGGCACCGCCGACATGGTGGCTATGACACGTGCCCATATCGCAGACCCCGACATCGTCCGTAAGACAAAAGCAGGACATGCCGAACTGGTCCGACCCTGCATCGGTTGCAATCAAGGTTGCTGGAATCTCACCAATTATGGATTTCCTCTGTCGTGCACGATAAATCCGGCGGCCGGCAACGAGGGCCGCTTCGCCGAGGAGCGCATAGAAAAGGTGTCCCTGCCGAAGAAGGTGCTGATCGTCGGTGGCGGCCCCGCCGGAATGGAGGCGGCGCGCGTGGCCGCGCTGGCAGGTCACACTGTGCATTTGGTGGAGGCACAGTCCGTATTGGGCGGGCAGGTCGCCGTTGCCAGGCGCGCGCCCTATTTGCACGCCATTGGCGACATCGCGTATTGGTTGGAGCAGGAGCTCTATCGTCTTGGCGCTCAAGTTACCTTAAGCACCTACCTAGATGCGGACGCGGTTCTCGCTTCTAACCCAGATTTCGTCATCGTTGCTACCGGTGCTTGCGCGCGGAACGACGGCATCCAGTATCAGCGTCCCAATGCCGCCGTTCCAGGCGCCGAGAGGGGTCATGTGATCTCCGCAGTGGACCTTCTCACTGGCGGCCGGCAATCGCTCGGGCCAAGTGCAGTGGTCTATGACGAGGTGGGTCATTACGAGGGAATAGCAGCGGCGGAATTCCTTCTGACAGCCGGTGTCGCAGTTACTTTTATTACACGGTTTGAGCGAATCGCGCCGCAAATGGATTGGCTGACGCGCGTCAGTCCGGCATTGAAGCGCTTTGCGGGATTGGGGGATTTTAGACTCATGCCGAGCAGCCAGTTAGCCGAGATCGGATCTGGTCGGTGCAGCGTGCAATCCCTCCACCGAACCAACGAGGAAATCGTTTCCGCCGATACCGTTGTGTTTCTCACCGCCAAGGCGCCCTTGCGCACGCTCTACGACGAGCTTCGAGCGTTCGGATTTCAGCGCGATCGGAACATAGCGCTGGTGGGCGATGCCTGCGCGCCGCGAGATTTGCAACTGGCGATCGCAGAAGGGCATCACGCCGCACGTTCAATTCACTAGTCAGGACTGCCGCACGAACAACGGTGGAGGACCTTCAGCTTCGATTTACTTGCGTACCGCTTTTGGGCTTGGCCTGAGTGGCTTTGAAAAGCTTAGCCAGATCCTCCGGCATATTGGCGTAATCCGCGCGGGAAATGCGCCCTTCCAGTCCCGGAACCGGATCGTAGCCGAGACGTCCACCAGCGTTTTCCATGTGAAAAAATTCCCGTCCGACGGGCAGACGCCGGTCGGACAGTGGCACCTCCGTCCATGCGCGCAGGACCAAGCGGCGTTGGGTCGGGAGATCGCCATCGACGAAGTCTGAGCGCGCGTGACACAAGGCGTAATTGTTCGCCACCGAAACTTCGCCTGGCGCCATGCGCAATTCCAATTGCTGTGCCAATAACACCTCGCGCATGATTTCCAGCGCTTCTTCCTCTTGAGCGGTCAGCTTGCGCCCGATGGCATGCAGGGCCGGGACGATACTGCTGTAAGTAAAGTTGATCGATATTTGACCGTTCACGTTGGCAAACACGGGGACGTCATAGGGCGTTACGTCCGCCTGGCCCGGTTGCTGCTCGCTGCGTCGATGCTGCGGGAACCCGCGATACAAAATAGGTAACAGGTCCGGTCTGGTAGCCAATATGGTGTTGTGGGCTGCGGGACCGCTCGAGAACTGGCTTTCCCCGCCCTTTGCAGCTTGCTGCACAAACATGAGCATGAATATGTCGCAGGAGTCATTGTGCATTGCCAGTTCGGCGCGCGATTTGGTGCCTCGGACAGACTGCTCCCCATTGGGTAGCCGCTCCTCCTGCACCCGCACCATGCGGTGCCCAAAGGCATTGTTGGATAGCAGGTTGCCCATGTGCAGGCAGAACGCCCAATATATCTTTTCCACCTCGTCGATACTGTGTTGTGCGATTGGAAAGCCGCGCACAATGACGAGACCCCGTCCGTGGAGCACTTCGCGGTAGACCTTGCGGAGTTCCTCATCGAGTGCCGGATGTGCCGCGTGCTGTCGAGTAATCTCGTCTCGAGGCACATCTTTTACCCTCACGAGTATTTCCTCGAAGGCGGCAATCTGCGATGCTCCGAGCTCGAAGACAATGTCCTCTTTGCTTTTGAAGTCGCTCCCGACCCAGGCCATCGGCCCTGCGATTCTTTGCATGTAAATAGGTGTCATGTCAGGTGTCTCCTTCGAGATAGATCTCGAGCGGTAAACGACGGCTCATTATAGACGCCGCACACGGTGCCGCTGATGCCGATCGCGCGCGCAGATGTTGCTTCAAACACAACATCTCTCGGGGCTTGACTGCTGTCACGCCCACACTGTTTCCTTCAGGCGGCTGAGGGCGGCGCGATACTCGCCCTCCAAGCGGTCAACTGTTTCTGCCGCGCGCTGTGACTCCTTGATGATTCCGACCCCTTGACCGCAACCCCAGACGTCACGCCAGGCCTTAGGCCGTTCTGACGCGAAATTCATCAGCGAGGGTTTGCCGCCGCTGAGATTGTCCGGATCGAGTCCGCTCGCGACAATTGATGGCCGCAAGTAGTTTCCTCGAACCCCCGTGAAGAAATCTGTGTAGACGATGTCACCCGCTGTCGAGCGAAGCACCATCTCCTTGTATACGGGGCTGGCATGTGACTCCTCGGCTGCGATGAATGCCGAGCCGATGTACGCAAGATCGGCCCCTACCGCCTGAGCAGCGAGAATCGATGCGCCGTGCGCAATTGCCCCAGACAAGACCAGCAGGCCGTCATACCAGGCGCGGATTTCCCGTACGAGTGCGAAGGGAGACAGATTACCTGCATGTCCTCCGGCTCCCGCCGCGACTGCGATCAGACCATCGACGCCTCGTTCGTGGGCTTTCCTCGCAAAACTGTCGGTTGTGACGTCATGCAGGATCATTGCGCGAAACGCGCGGATGGCCTCGAATACCTCGGGGCGCGCTCCTAAGGACGTGATGACAATCGGGACCTCGTACTTCGCACACAACGCGAGATCCGAATCCAGCCGCGCGTTCGTCTTATGGATCACCAGATTTACGGCGAAAGGCGCCGCAGGCCGATTGCCTTTCCGACAATTGTGCTGCGCTAATTCCTCGGTGATTGAATGCAGCCATTCATCCAGCATCGAGGAGGTTCGAGCGCCAAGCGCAGGGAATGCGCCGACGATGCCGGCTTTGCACTGGGCTACCACCAGAGCGGGGCTCGATACGAGGAACATTGGTGCTCCGATAGCCGGCAGTCGGAGCTTACTTAAGGGATTGTCCGCGTACCGCATGCGCATCGTTTTGGGGGTGATGTCGGCCCTGACTGTCAGTCTGCATTGCGCGCGATCCGTTGCCGCGCAGCGCTTTCCGCCATCATATTGGCGCCGCGGCGGCGCAAGGGATCCGGGGGCGTCGGCAACAGGACTGCGCCAGTGGCGCGCGCAGGCAATACCACGGTCGCGGTTCCTGGCGTCGTCGACTCACCGCGCTGATTGGTAATGTTGACCTGCAAATCAACGACCGAATGCACTCCCTCGGTCCGCTTGCCCACGACTTCGCCGGAACAAATGGAGGTGTCACCAACGTAGTTGAAGCCGCGAATTTCGGTCTTGAGGCGCCAGAGCCAGGCATCGTCTCCCATCCAATTGCTGATGAGATGGCCGAGCCAGTTCGTGCGCATCGTGCCGTAGTCATAGGGTGCAGGTTGACCGAGTTCAGCGGCACGGCCCTGTTCCCAGTGCATCCGTTGCGCCACATCGGGCACCCCATACTCATCCAAGGTGAAGAAGGCCGGCATGCGCTTGCGTTGCTTCCACGCGTATCGCAGGGGTCCCGTTCCATAGGTTTGGCCGAAGCCCCACCCGATGTGAAAACCCACTACATCGCGAATCGTCATGGGACCCTTGACCACCGGAGAGAGCTTGTCGCCAATTTCCACATCCTCCCAATGACGGGGCAGGGCTCCGCGCCGCTCTTCGGCCGCATACATGCTATCGATGCGCTCGATTTCATCGGAGGTGTAACTCTGACGCTTGAGTTCACGCTTCTTAACAGCCTCCTTGGATGCCTGCCGCTCGGCATTTACGAAGCTCATGTCATGCGTGGCAATAGGCTCGCCGAGGTGGTTCACATAAAGAAAGCGATACGTGTCGATGACGGATATGCCCCCGTCGGCGAAATTCGAGCCTTCCTTCACCTGAATGTCGCAGGTGCTGTACTCCCGATATATCTGGTCGTCGGGACAGATGGGTTTGAACCACTCCCAGGCTGCTCCGGAATAGTACTTACCGACTCCCCGAAATAGCCCGCGAAATAAATCTTTCAGTTCTGCAGTAGGCGGCGGCGTTTCATCGATTCCTACCGTCGTGGCATAGAGAGGCGAGCCGATCTGACTGCGCCACCGGGTCGCCGCGCCGTACGCGGGGTCATGCCAGAGCGGGTTATCGTCCCCGATACCAAACGCGAAATGCCTGATCGTGTCCGCGGTAGCTCTCTGATTGAAGACCGGGTTCCGCTCGTACTGCGGAACGCCGATCTGTCTGCGGGCACGCTCGATGTCGGCCGGATCGATTTTGGCACCAAGACCCGTCTCCGCCATATTTCTGTCTCCCAATGTGTCGTTGAGCCACGGCCCCACTTCGGGCATATAGTTCTATCATATATATCATTGCGCGGACGGGTTGGGTAATTGCGAGCGGTTTACCCGGGATTCAGGGGTATCCGCGGCCAGGTCCGCTCAAGTTAGCCCTTCAGGCAGGAGAAACGGCTCAATTTTTCCGAATGGCCGTTTCAGTGCAACGGCATCTCGTCGTGACCTGACGTCAAATGACGGTCGATCAGTCGCTCTTCCAGACAGGTTTGCGGCGCTCAAAAAAGGCACGTGGCCCCTCGGCCCTGTCTTCAGATGCCATTAAAGCTTTCACGGCTGGGAGATTGCGGCTCAGATCCATTGCCGATATGAAATCCTGATCCGCATGACCCGCAATTTCTTTGATTGCGCGCAGTGACTTGGGGCTGCATTCCAGCATCTGGGCAGCCCACTCTTTGGCGCTGGTCAGGGCCGCGCCTCGGGGGACAACGGCGTTCACGAATCCCAAAGCGAGACCCTCGGTCGCGCCCACATGCCTTCCCGTAAGCAATATCGACATCGCCCGCTTGCTGCCGACCTCGTTAATCATCCGCTGAATTCCCCCGGCGAGCGCGACCATTCCGACGCGAGGTTCTGGCAACGCGAAACTGGCGTTCTCGGAGGCGATGATCAGGTCGCATGCCAAGGCCATTTCGAAGCCCCCTCCAAGCGCGAGTCCGTTGACGGCGGCGATGATCGGCTTCAATCGCCCGAAGCGTCGTGTCAGACCGCCAAAGCCAGTGGCGAGGCGGGCCGGCGACTCGCCCGCGACCTGTTGCTTTAAGTCGAAGCCCGATGAGAAGGCGCGGTCGCCTGCGCCCGTGATGATGGCGACCCATTGGTCCGGATCGGCTTCGAACGCATCGAAAGCATCTGCAAGCGCCCTTTCTGCGGCGGCATCGATTGCGTTCAGCGACTCAATACGGGTCAGGGTGACGATGGTGATGCGCCCCTCGCGCTCGACCCGGACGTGCCCATTCATGGAGGCATCCCTCGTTGTTGACAGTTTGATATATCTAGATAATATAACCATGATATCGCTAAACGGTCGGACAGACACTTGGTCACAATCCCTTTGGCTGGAGTTGGTGTCAGCGACGCGCTTTACGAATGAGCAAACGCCGTGTCGCAATAGTGGGCGTCGCGGAGTCTGATTTCGGCGAGACTCCGCATCTGTCTCT
The DNA here is from genome assembly GCA_963766915.1 of uncultured Gammaproteobacteria bacterium. GTDB lineage: Bacteria > Pseudomonadota > Gammaproteobacteria > Steroidobacterales > Steroidobacteraceae > Bog-1198. The sequence goes on along the minus strand of CAVYCL010000009.1, from coordinate 31,391 downwards.
CAACGCTGTCCATGGCCAGGCAGCAGCGCGCGCGATGGGCGATGCCGGGATCGACAAATCGCAGATCGACGGTCTGTTCACCACGGGAAATGGCGGACTCTTTCCACTGGAGATGGCCGAATATCTCGGGCTGAGACCCACTTACGTGGACTCGACAGGTGTAGGCGGGTCGTCCTGGGAAACATTCATTGAGCACGCCTTCGCGGCAATAGAAACCGGTAAATGCCAGACCGCGCTGCTGGTCTATGGTGCGACGCCCCGTTCGGACATCAAGAATAAGATTCGCGGTGGCGAGATCGCCTTGGCGCCCCGCGGAATTGCGCAATACGAGACACCTTTCGGACCAACCGTCGCGAGCCGCTACGGCCTCATCGCGCGCCGCCATATGCACGAATACGGCACCACATCGGAGCAACTGGCTGCCGTGGCCGTGGCAATGCGACGCAATGCAGGTCGAAACCCGAAAGCGGCCATGTCCGCGCCAATCACGGTGGAAGACGTACTGAAATCCCGGATGATTGCTGATCCCTTGCATCTCCTCGACTGCTGCCTGCGCACGGATGGCGGTGGGGCGGTGATTGTTACAGGGGCTGAAGTGGCGCGCGATTGCCGTAAGAAGCCCGCGTGGGTCATCGGCACGGGTGAAGCCGTTTCCCACGTCTCGATGACTCACATGAATCCGCTGACCCTCTCTCCGGCGCGCCGCTCCACGGAAATTGCCTTTGGCGAGGCCGGCATCGGCCCGCAGGATGTGGACGTTTTGCAGTGTTACGACTCGTTTACGATCACGGTGATATTGACACTCGAAGCGATGGGCTTTTGTGCGCAAGGCGAGGGCGGTGCGTTCGTCGCAGACGGAAAGCTTGCATGGGATGGAGCCTTGCCGACCAATACCGATGGCGGCGGTCTCTCGTCCAACCATCCGGGAATGCGCGGCATTTTCCTCTTGATCGAGGCGGTGAGGCAGTTGCGCGGTGAATCGACGGCACAAGTCCCTAACGCGCGCATTGCCGCGTGTACCGGCACGGGTGGTTTCATGTCTCACTGCGGTACCGTCGTGCTGGCCGGAGACTGAGATGGATGCCGACTGGTTCTACCCGGTGCAGGATGTCGAGTCTGCGAACTTCTGGCTTGGTTGCCGTGAAGGCAAGCTGCTGCTGAAGATTTGCGATGGCTGTGGTAGTAGCCATTTCTACCCGCGCGATCATTGCCCGTTTTGTTGGTCGGCAGCCACGCGATGGATCGAAGCCAGCGGTCGTGGGCAGTTATATTCCTATTCGATCATTCATCAGAACCCACTCCCGCCCTTCAAGGATCTTTGTCCCTATGCGGTGGTTTTGGTGACCCTCGAAGAGGGTCCGCGGATCATGAGCAACTGGGATTTTGACTCTCCCTTGGACCGGCTTGCCTGCGACATTCCGGTGAGGGTCGTATTTCGATCCATCGGCGACCGGCTGGTGTTGCCGTTGTTCCGAGCGGACGACTGAGAGGCAGCATCGCGATGGGAGAAGAGCTTGTTAGAGCTTCGGCATCTTCGATATTTTTTGATTGCCGCTCAAGAGGAGAATTTCCACCGCGCGGCCAAGCTTCTGTTCGTAACGCCGTCTTCGTTATCGCGTCGAATACACGACTTGGAAGTCGAACTCGGAGTAGCACTTTTCGAGCGCCATCAACGGCGGGTGTCGCTGACTCCAGCCGGCCGTACCTACCTGCATGAAGTGGTACGGCTCATCGACATGCTCGATGCGGCTAAGCTTCGAGCCAAGCGCGCGGCCGACGGAGAGATCGGGGCGCTCAATCTTGCCGTAAACGATACGGTAATGCGTCACGACGTCGTCACGCATGCGCTCAGCCGATTCAGCTATCAATATCCGAACGTCGAATTGCGGCTTGAGCCGCTAACGGGTCCGTCGCTGTCGGAGGCGCTTGTAAAGCGCAAGGCCGATGCCGCGTTTCTTTATACGCGTCCACACGATGACCCAAGCTTCGACTTCATCCGCGTGGCGACCGACCGGCTCGTCGTGGCGATGCCTCGCTCCCATCGACTCGCCAAGAAGGCCAAGATTCGCCTCGCCGAATTCAAAGATGACGCGTTCTTGTGGATTCCCCGCGCGAGCGTGCCTTTGGTCTATGACAGCTTGCTGGCTGCGTGCCGCGCTGGAGGTCTCACCCCCCGTATAACCCAGAGCCTCATGAGCGAGAGCGCCCGAGTACAGCTCGTGTCAGCTGGAATGGGAATCACCTTTGTGTTCTCGTCGTTCACGAGCTATGTGCGCGAAAAAGTCGTACTTCGACCGGTCGAAGATCTCTCGCTGACCATGACTCTGGAGCTCGCTTGGCTGCGCGGTAATAAACCTGCGCCGCTGCACCATTTCATCCAAACGATCGAAGCGGAGGCCAAGAAACGCCGCAACATACCGTCCCTCAAGTAGCAGGAAACGGCGGTACCGCGATGGCGCGGAGATTGTGTTGCCTCGCTCGCGCCGCGTCCATGAAGAGCCCCGTTTCCGTTCCAGCGCTGATGAAACGGATGCCAGCCGAAACGAAGTCCGTCAGCAGTCCGACGTCGGCGACGCCGGCGATGCCTGCGGTCTTCCCGTGGATCCTGCAGACCGTGGTCAGGTGCGAGACGGCGCGGCGAAACTGGGGGTGGGCGAAGTCACAGAGTAGCCCCATCTCCTCCGATAGGTCGAATGCCCCGATCATCAAGAGATCGATGCCCGGGATCGCGGCGATCTCACTCGCACACTCGAGGGCCTGCGGAGACTCGAGCATCACCGCCACGATCGTCTGCGCTTCACAAAAGCCAACCACTCCGGTGATCGGTCCGGGCCGATACCGGTTGACGGCGTTCGGACCTATGGCGGAGCGTTTGCCGATCGGTCGAAAACGACAGGTGTCGACGATCTGCTGCGCTTGCAGAGCCGTTTCCACGTGCGGAACAATGATTCCCTGGGCGCCCGTATCCAAGGCGCGGCTCATGGTCTCGGGCACGTGCGAGGGGACACGGACGAGCGGAATCAGCCCTGCGCCTGCGGCCGCGATGCAGAGCATGGAAGCGGTTTCGATCGAAGTCGAGGTATGTTCCAGATCGACATAGATCGCCTCGAATCCGCACGCTGCGGCCATAAGCGGATAATCTGCGGTCCGGGCTTGAGTCAGGCACAAGCAGAGGGTCAACCGCGATGGATCAAACCGATCTGTCACTCGTTACCTCCCAGCCCGCCCCTGACACGCGCCTCTTGAATATCACAAGTAACAGCGAATCACGAGGACGGCGGTGATTCCGGAAGAATAGCTCCGTCCACCAGTCTCAGGCGCTCGACGATCCGACCATTCACCACGTGCTCGGTCAGGATCTCCTCGATATCGCCCTCGCTCTTGTAGGTATACCAGACTCCCTCCGGGTAGACGGCGATAGTTGGGCCGAGTGCACAGCGCTCCATGCATCCGGACGCATTCACGCGTGCTTTACCGGGGCCATTCAGGTGGAGCTCCTTTGCCCTCTTTTTCGCATAGGCCAACATGCCCTCGGCATTCCCGTCGCTGCAGCATTTGCGGCCATTGTCGCGCTTGTTGGTGCAGAAAAACACATGATGCTTGTAATGGCTCATTCCGATGATCTCCAATGTGACGGTAGATTGGCGACGTGTTCAGTCTATGGGTGATTGGCGCTCGAGCAATGCCTTGCCGATGATGGTTTGCTGGATTTGCGTCGTCCCCTCGAAAATGCGAAAGACTCGCACGTCGCGGTAGAACCTTTCGACCACACTGTCGCACATGTAGCCTGAACCGCCATGTATCTGCACCGCGCGATCCGCGATGCGTCCCACCATCTCCGATGCAAACATTTTGAGGCAGGATGCCTCGGTCGAGACGCGCTTTCCCGCGTCATGCCGTCGCGCGGTCTCGCGCAGCATGCATTCCGAGGCGTACAAATCCGCCTGACTGTCGGCAAGCATTGCTTGGATGAGTTGAAATTCGCCTATGCGCTGGCCAAATTGCTTGCGCTCACCGGCGTAACGGATGGCTTCAGAGAGAATGCGCCGTCCTTGGCCAATGCACGTCGCCGCCACGTTTATGCGCCCACGATCGAGCGACTTCATCGCGGTTGAAAAGCCTCGGCCCTCGATACCGCCTATGATCGCGCTCGCTGGGACCCGCACATCTTCCAAGATGACATCGGCGCACCACGCTGCGCTTTGCCCCATTTTACGATTCTTCGGGCCGATGGTGATCCCGGGCAAATCGCGCGGCACGAGGAAAGCGCTGACGTGCGCGTTCCGGGGCAGACGCTCGGCCGTGGTGCGGGCCATCACCAAGAAGAGCGACGCGACAGGTGCATTGGTGATGTAACGCTTGGTTCCGTTGAGGATGTAGGCGTCGCCGTCTCTTACTGCGCGCGTCCGCAAGGCGGCAGCGTCCGATCCGGAGTCGGGCTCGGTGAGACAAAAGCTCGTAATTACCTCGCCGGAAGCTATCTTGGACAGCCACTCATCGCGCTGCGCCGGGGTGCCGTCCATCAGAATGGCCTGCGACCCGAGGCCGAGATTGATACCGACGATCGAGCGAAAGGCCGCGGCCGTCCACGTAAGTTCGGCCATCAGCTCTGTTTCCTCGGAGCACGTCAAGCCGAGCCCGCCGTACTCGGTCGGAGTAGACAGGCCGAACAGGCCCATACCCCGCATTTCGCCAATCACCTCATCGGGGATGCGGTCTTCCTCGGCAATTCTGCCCTCCAAGGGAACGAGCCGCTCCCGCACGTAGCGGCGCAATCCTTCTTTCAGAGACTCGAAGTCATCGCGATCCACGATTTCTAGGCTCCGAGCATTCCCACGATTGCGACGGCGCTGACGTTCTGATTCGGCATTCCGCCGAGGTTATGCGATAGGGCGAGCGTCGGCTGCTCGCGCACTTGCCGGGGCCCTGCGCGCCCCAGGAGTTGCAAGTAGTTCTCGTAAATCATGCGCAAACCCGAAGCTCCAATGGGGTGACCAAAGCACTTCAAGCCCCCGTCGATCTGACAAGGAATCTTGCCGTCGGCGTCGAACATACCATCCAAGACGTCGTGCGATGCGCGTCCTTCCTCGCTAATCATCAGGTCCTCCATGGTCACGAGTTCCGTGATCGAGAAGCAATCATGAACTTCCATCAGGCTGATCTGACTTCTCGGCTGCGTTATCCCTGCCTCTTCATAGGCTCGACGCGCCGCGATGCGGGTGGTATGCAAGTAGCTGCCGTCCCATCCGCTTCCCTGCAGCTCCCAGCCATTGGATACGCACAGCGACAGCGCTTTGACGGTGACCAAATCTCTTTTCCCGAGCTGGCGGGCGATTTCCGGGGTAGTTACGATCGCACAAGCGGATCCGTCTGAAACGCCGCAACAATCGAAAACACCCAGCGGTTCGGCGACGATTGGGGCGCTCAACACGACGTCCTCGTTGATCGGCTTGCGCAAATGAGCTTTGGGGTTCTTGGCGCCATTGGCGTGACTCTTCACCGAAATATGAGCCATCGCGCGTTTCAGGTCGTCTCGCGAGATGCCATGTCGGGCGCGGTATGCCGATGCCAGCTGCGCAAAATTGCCCGGCGCCGAGCCGACGATGCCCACCATATCGAACATCGTGCCTCGAGTCCGCACGGGCAGGCCGCCATAACCCGTATCCTTGAGTTTTTCGACGCCGATTGCCAGCGCAATGTCGCACGCGCCGCTGGCCACTGCATACACCGCGCCTCGAAAGGCTTCCGTCCCGGACGCGCAGTAATTTTCAACTTTCGTCACAGGAATGTTATTCAGCCGCAGCGCCATGGATGCCGGGATGCCGGAGGGGCCGATATTCACGGCGTCAAACCCGACCGCCAGCCAGGCGGCCTCGATCCGTTTGGTTTCAATGCCGGCGTCAGCCAACGCCTCTCCATAGGCCTCCACCATCAATTGATCCGCATCGGTGTCCCACCGCTCCCCGAACCGAGAGCACCCCATCCCGAGGATGGCGACTTTGTCTCTAATCCCGCGTGCCATGTGCTTCCTCGTCAAGCCGGTTAATCCGCCGGCGCGGCCTTCCAGAAGTACTTGATGAAGCCGCGCTGTTCGTCGGCGCTCTTGATGCGGAACATCATTCGCATCACCCGCCCGACCTGCATGTCTTCCGCCCCGGCGTCGCAGAATTCGGCGCTCATACGACCGCCGCCATCGAACTCGATCGCGCCGTAATAGGCCGGCGGATCGAGCGTGTAGGTCAGATTGTCGGCCGTGAAGGTGAGAATTCGCGCAGTTTTTTCGGCGAGAGGGTAGTCCTCCCGATTGGCGGCGGCGGACATGCGGGCGTCGAGTCCAATCTCGCTCGGGGGAAACTGCACGGTACCCGTATCCTTGTACCGAGTGGCGACCAAGCCAAGCACGCTCTTACGATTTCGATACAAGGCCGTGAGGGCTTGCTTCTGGTCGAACTCAGCCCGCATGCCGCGATCGATCGGCAGCATACCTGCGTGAACGAGGAACTTGATGTAATTCGACTCGGCTCTGCGACGCCGCAACCAGCCGCTCACGCCGCGTCGTTTCGAGAGCTCGGCAATCGCGGGTTGAACCTCGTAAAGCATGACGTCGCATCCGGAGCCAAATCCGACCACCAGCACTTTTTCACCCGGTCGCGCGTTTTCCAATGCGTGTGCGAGAAGCAATAACGGGTGGGCCGTCCCCGCGTCGCCGAGTTGCTCGCTGAGTTGACTGCAAACGGACTCGGTTCGCAATCCACATCGCTGTGCGACCGCGGCCGCGACGCCGCGAGTGACGATCGGAAAGACGAATTTATCGATGCTATCGCCGCTGTATCCGGATTCGACCAGGACGGCATTGATGACTGCCGGGATGAGTTTGACGTAGCCTTCATCCCGCACCCAGCGTGATTCCCATCCATAATCGGTATCGCGTCCTTCCTGCCGAAAGTGATCGACGAAGTCCACCGATGAGCTTTGGGAACAGATGAGTCTTGCGGCAATACGCTCAGTGCCAATGACAAAGGCGGCGGCGGCATCGCCAAATAGCATTTCGCTTTCCGACGCCGGAAGGGCTTTACGCTTATCGGCGGCTATGCACAGTACGGGACCGCCAGCCAGGAGAGCGGCCGCGTGCGACTGAAGCAGCGCCGAGGTGCCGGCCCGCTGGCTCCCCGAGACATCGAGGGCGCCTGTGCTGTCATCCAGAGTGAGCGCCTCCTTCACGATGACACTGTTCTGACGGTCCGCAAACGGCATGGTAGTAGATGCGAATATCACACCACTGAGAGCTGCACGGCTCATGTCGGACAGACAATCGCGTGCCGCCTCGACCGCCATGGTGATGGGATCCTCGTCCCAATTGGCAATGGAACGTTCTCCATTGGAATGCGCTTTGAGGCCCGGATTGAACCAACCGTTCGCGGCCAGAATCGCCTTGCGCTGCAGGCGACCCACAGGCACATACGCGCCGAATGCGGTGATGCCGACGGGGGCCTCAGGCAACATATTCGGTGTATCCATTATCGATGATGATCTGGCCGCGAGCCGCGGCGAAGGCGCGGAAGCACGCCTTGCCATCCCCTAAATCCCAGATGTCGACCCGGATGGCTTCACCTGGATATACGGGACTCGAAAAGCGTGCGTCCATCCGGCGAAGTCTCGCCGGAACATTCCCGCAGAGCTTCCTGAGGAGCGCCCGACCGGCCACGGCGTAGGTGCACAAACCGTGCAGAATCGGCCTTTCGAAGCCCGCGGCCGCTGCCGCATTGGGATCCGCATGCAGAGGATTGTCATCGCCCGACAACCGGTAAATGAGCGCCTGTTCGGTGCGCGTACCCATCAGGTCCGAAACGTCAGGGTCTCTGTCGGGAATCGCGTGCGGGGGCGGCGCTTTGGCGCCATCGCCGCCGAATCCTCCGTCCGCGCGCAAGAATGAACTCTGACGGACCGTGGCCAAGTGAGCACCAGTGATCTCGTCGTAAATTTCTCGGCGAGCACAAAGAAGCGCGCCTTTGTCGGCCCCCTTGTCGTAGATCGCTTCGATCGTCATCTCGCCGCGCACGCTACCCGCGGCAGGGAGTGGCCGATGGATCGTGAGCGACTGCTCCCCGTGCACTATCTTCCGCCATGTCAAACCGTAAGCAGGCTCTTTCTGCCAGAATCCCGGGTAGGCAAGAATCACTGCCATCGTGGGCAGCGCTTCCAGCCCCTCTTCATAGACGAACTTCAACTCGTCGGAATGCTGCGAGAGATCTTGCCCGACGCCGACGCCGAGTGCGTAGAGAATAGTGTCGCGTGCGGTGAAAGTGTGCCGGGTCAGCCGCGGCGGCAGCGCCATCAATCGCTCGTATTCAAGCGGCATTTATTACTGCGGATCCCAACCGAACACATCCGCGGAACGGAGCAGCGGCTGAAAGCTGGGACGAAACGCCGGCAGCAACTCATCTGCGATCGTTTCGGGCGTCCAGCCACTCGCCCGATGGAGAGAACGGATCGGCATGGGCCGGCTGAAAAGGAAAATCTCGTTTTTCCTTACGCAAAAAATCTGCCCGGTGACGTCCTTGGAGCGATCGGAGCACAAAAACACCGCGAGGGGCGCGATTTTGTCGGCACTCATGGTCTTGAAGCGCTCAACGCGCAACTTTTCTTCCTCAGTCGTCGCCGGAATCGTCGCTGTCATCCGGCTCCAGGCGAACGGCGCTATGCAGTTAGAACGAACACCGAATCGCCCCATGTCGAGCGCCATCGAGGTCGATAGCCCGACGATCCCCATTTTGGCTGCGGAATAGTTGGCCTGTCCGAAATTCCCGATCAATCCGGACGTCGACGTGAAGTTAACGAACGACCCGGAGCCCTGTTCTTTGAAATGCAGCGCCGCCGCTTTCGAAACCAGGAAATAGCCGTTCAAATGCACGTTCACGACATCCATCCAGTCGACAACGCTCAGCTTATGGAAGATCCGATCTCGCAGAAAGCCCGCGTTGTTTACGACGGCATCGATGCGTCCGAAGCTCGAGACCGCGTCCTCAACGATTGTTGCGGCACTGGCTGGGTCGCTGATGCTCGCTATATTCGCAACCGCTCGCCCGCCTGCGGATTTGATCTCCTCGACGACGCCATGGGCCGGCGATTCATCGGTCTGTTGACCGTCCGAAGACACACCATAATCATTGACGACGACTGCGGCGCCCTTGGCCGCGCACAATAGCGCGACCTCGCGACCTATTCCCCGACCAGCGCCGGTCACCGCGACCACCTTTCCGTCCAGCATGGAATTATCCTTTGCGCCCGAATCAGTTATATTATTATACTTGAATCGCCACATTTACTATACGTAGTCAGAGCGGGCTACACAGTGTCTCATCACCGCCCAGAATTGTGCGGCCCCCGGGGGAGTATGGGTTTTCGCGCCGAAATAACAGCACTGCCGGTGGCAGAGTCGCGCCTTTCAAGGTCGTCTTAAGATGGTCGATCGTGCGCGCGTTGTCTATTTCGACGAGTGGGTTCACCCCATCGCGGGCGAGATGTTGCAGCAGAGCGCACGCATCGAGACCATTCGCATCGACCTGCAGGGGTCAACCGAGCATATATCCTCCCTAGTCTCCCGAGCCCACGGCATGCAGGCGCTGTTTCGCACGGCGGCCACGCGCAGCGGCACCGGCGAGCGATGGCTCGCAAATGCCGACCTCGTCGCTCAATGCAATTCGATGCTGGCAATCTGCTCAGCCGGCGCTGGCTATGACGTGATCGATGTCGATGCCTGCACGGCGCGGGGCATCATAGTATGCAATCAATCCGGCGCCGGTCGCGAAGCGGTCGCGGAGCATGTGCTCGGTTTCATGCTGACACTGTCGAAGAAGATCTCGGTCGCCGACCGAATCATTCGGCGTTCTAATGCATGGGATCGTGCCGCCTTTACCGGCAATGACTTGCTCGGAAAGACACTGGGAATTGTGGGTTTCGGCCAGATCGGTATGCGATTGGCCGAACTGTGTGCCCCATTCAAGATGGAGGTACTCGCATACGACCCATATCTGTCGGCCGAAGAGTGCAGTGCACGCGGTGGGGAAAAGGCCGAGCTCGAGACGCTTCTGGCGAGTTCCGATTTTGTCTCGCTCAATGGACCGTTGACGAAGACGACGGCAGGCATGTTCGGCGCCGCCCAGTTCGCCAGCATGAAGCGCGGCGCATTCTTTATCACCACCGCACGAGGCGGCATGCACGACGAAGCGGCGCTCGCTGCCGCCCTGGCGTCCGGTCATCTCGGCGGAGCCGGCATAGACGTATTCGCTGAGGAGCCGCCACGGTCGTCCCATCCCTTGCTCGCGTTCGACAACGTGGTTGCGACGCCGCATTCGGCGGGGATCACCGCGGAGACCACCCGTGATATTGCGATGTCGACCGCTGATCAATGGGAGATGATATTCGCAGGCGCCGTTCCGCCTCGCCTCGTCAACCCCGCCGCCTGGCCGGCTTATTCAATCCGCTTCGAGCAGACCTTCGGGTTTGCTCCGCGACCACTTCATTGAACCATCAGTACAGGAATTCTTATGCAAACGCGAAGCTCAGAGATTCGTGAAAAGCTCAAGCATCCGATCATCGATTCGGATGGCCACTGGGCTGAACTCTATCCTGTCTACGAAGATTTCGTTCGCGAACTCGGAGGCCCCGTCATTCACGATCGCTTCCGCAAGGTCTTCGGCCGGCGCATGCGGGCCTGGTACGAGGTCTCTGCCGAAGAGAGGCTGAAGCATCGCATGAGGCGGCCCCCGTATTGGGGCGTACCCACCTCGAAGGACCGAATCGCGACGCTGGTCCCGCGTGTCTTTCGGGAAAGCCTAGACAGTTGGGGTATCGATGTCGCGATCGTGTATCCCACGGTTGGATTGACGCTGCCGCGTGACGTCGGAGATCCGGAGCTCTCAAACGTTTCTATCAACGCCTATAACTTGATGGTCAAGGAGCTTTTCGCGCCGTATGCCGATCGCGTGATTCCGGTCGGAGTGATCAGCCTGGTAAATCCAACCGACGCGATCGCACAACTCGAACATGCGCATCGTATCGGGCTCCGGCAGGTAGTCACGGGCGGCACAGTCATTCGAACGGTGGAGGCGGATGCCCAGTGGCAGCCGGACCCCGCCAAGCGCCGCGTCTACGTGGATGGGCTCGGACTCGACAGTCCGTACGACTATGAGCCGGTGTGGCGGAAATTTACCGAGCTTGGCATTGCCGTTACCACCCACTCGGGGTCAATGGGCTGGCCGGACCGCTCCTCGCCGACCAATTTCGTGGCAAACCATCTAGGACACTTTGCACAGAGCCACCATTTGTTCGCGCGGAGCATTCTGCTCGGCGGCGTCCCACAACGTCATCCTTCCTTGAATTTCGGCTTTCTCGAGGGCGGGGTGGGTTGGGCATGCAACCTGTTTGCCGATTTCAAGGAACATTGGGAAAAGCGGCGGCGTTCGTTTCTGGACTCGAACCTGAAGCCGACGAACCTCGACCGCGCGGAGCTCAAGCGACAGCTCACCTTGCAGGCCGAGACGGTTACCCGGTTTCGGGATCATATCGACGCGGCGGTCGAGCGCAATCTCGATCAACAGCACGTCAATATGTCGCAAGAGGAGCTCGCCGCGCTCGACGCCACCTCCGACGACTTCAACCTGGTCGAAATACCCGACAAGGCGACTCTGCGGGGTCTGTTTCGCAAAAATTTCTACTTTGGCTGCGAAGCGGATGATCCAATGACGGCCATCGCGTTTGATCCAAGAATGCGTATGCATTTGAAGCCGGTCCTCGGCTCGGACATCGGCCATTTTGATGTTGCGGAGGCCGATGAGGTGGTTGCGGAGGCGCACGAACTGGTCGAGCACGGGTTGATCGATGAGGATCAATTCCGCTCCTTCACCTATGTGAATCCCATTGGACTGTTTGCCGGAATGAATCCTGATTTCTTCAAGGGGACGATTATCGAGACCGACGTCAAGAACGAGCTCGCCTCACTGAAGAAAAAGGTCGCCTGATTCCAAGGGAGGAATGCCATGGCGAAAATAGATTTTTCATCCTATGCGGATCTGCGCTTCGAGCGCGATGAAAGAATACTGAACGTAATCTTCAACCGCCCGGATAAGAAGAATCCGGTTTCGGGGCAGATGAGCCTCGATCTCATCCGTTTGATGCGAGAGCTTGCCTACGATGAGGAGTTCCGGGTGGTCGTTATCACCGGCGCCGGAACGGCTTTCAGTGCGGGCGGCGACCTGGCCGTGATGAAGGCGACTTTAGATCGACCCGAGAGCTTCCTAGACGCAATCACCGAAGTGCGCGATCTGGTGCACGCTCTGATCGACTGTCCGAAGCCGGTGATCGCCAAAGTGAACGGACCGGCTATCGGACTTGGAGCGACCGTCGCCCTGTACTGTGACATGATATTTGCCGCCGAGGATGCAAGGATAGCGGATCCGCACATTGCGCTTGGACTGGTTCCGGGGGACGGTGGGGCGATTATTTGGCCGCACCTCATCGGTCTGCCGCGCGCCAAGCAGTACCTCCTGACCGGCGACCCGCTCACCGGAGCTGAAGCCGCGCAGATCGGCCTTATTAATCGCGCCGTGCCTCGTGCGGATCTCGACAAGGTGGTGAGGGATTTCGCCCATCATCTCGCTGACGGTCCGCCGAGGGTCATGCAGTTTACGAAGATGGCGCTGAATGTCGCACTCAAACGCGAGGTGAGCGCCCTCCTGGATAACAGCTTTGCTTGGGAAGTTGTCGCGGCCTATTCCAAGGACCATAAAGAGGCTGTCATGGCTTGGCTCGAAAAGCGAAAGCCCCACTTTACCGGCGAGTGATCCGGTCGGATTTAGCGGAGGACATGAATGAGTGCGCTACTTGAAGGCAAGGTCGTTGTCGTAACCGGATCGGGCGGCGGCATCGGGAGAGAATTCGCTCTTGCCTTGGCGAAGGAGGGCGCCAAGGTCGTGGTGAATGACGTCGGAACCTCGGTGGCGGGTGAAGGTGCGGATGCACATCCGGCCGAAGCGGTGGTCAGCGAAATCCGCGCGGGCGGCGGCGAAGCAGTTGCGAATTTCGACAGCGTCGCCGAGCCGTCGAGCGCCGGGCGCATCGTTCAGAATGCAATTGATGTTTACGGCCGTATCGATGGCCTCATAAACAATGCCGGGATATTGCGCGACCGGGCATTTACCAAGATGAGTCCCGAAGAGTTCGATGCGGTCATCAAAGTTCACTTGTGCGGTTCGTTCTACGTTGCTCGCGCCGCGGCGAACCACTTCAAGAATCAAAGCTCCGGCAGCTACATTCACCTCACCTCCACGTCCGGTCTTTATGGCAACTTCGGCCAAGCCAATTATTCTGCGGCCAAGACCGGCATTACCGGATTGTCCAAGAGCATTGCAATCGAAATGGGCAAATACGGTGTGCGCTCGAACTGCATCGCCCCGGCCGCGTGGAGTCGCATGATCGGCGCGGTCAAGGCCGAAACAGAAGAGCAAAAGCGCAATATCAACTTGCTCAAAACCAAGCTGCCGCCGAGCACCATTGCGCCCATCGCAGTATTTCTGCAGTCGGATGCTGCCAAGGATATCAACGGCCAGATTTTCTATGTGCGCGGCAATGAGATCATGCTCTTTCGGCAGTTCGAGGTCGCGCGCTCAGTCCACCGCAGTGAGGGATGGACTCCGGAGACCGTACGCGAGCACTGCATACCCGCGTTACGTCCGAGCATGCAGCCGCCAAAAATGGCGCATGAAATCACAACGTGGGACCCGGTCTGAAGAAAATATAGCAACCGACGCACGCTACACGATGAACGTCAGGCAACTTGTGGGGAATGCCCTTAGACGCGATCCGGCGCGGATCGCCATGGAGTTCAAGGCAGAGCCGATCACATGCGCGCGAATAGCAGCCGTGGCAGATTCAGTGACCGGACTTCTCCAGCGAGCAGGAGTTTCCCAAGAGACGCCCATTGCCGTCGCAGCCAGGAACCGTCCTGCGATCGGCTCGACGATCCTCGGCTTGATAGAGGCCGGCCGGACAGTTTCCAACATTTACGCATTTCAGCCTGCTGCGGCGCTCGCGGAGGATCTTGCGACATCGAGGTTCGCGGTACTCATAGCGGAGGAACGGGATTGGACGCCGGAAGTCATCGAAGCGGCCAAGAACTTGGGCATCCTCGGCATAACCCTGGGATCGAACACGGACACATCGGTTCAATATTTACCGACTCTTGACCGCTTGGGCCGCGGTCCGTTTCGTGCGCCGCTTGCCGGTCCTGGTATCGAAATTCTATCGAGTGGAACTACCGGGACGCCGAAGCGAATCGCGATTCCAGAGAGTGTGCTCGTGCGGACCATTGAAAGCATCCGCGGCAGCGGTTTCCAAAAAGATCCACCTCCGGACCTCATGGGCTGGCCGCTCGCCGGCATTGGCGGAATGAGTTGTCTGGTCGCAGACTTTGCGATCGAGCGTCTTCTCGTACTGCTCGAGAAATTCAGTCTGGCGGAATGGCTGGAAGGATTTAAGCGTCATCGCCCCGCCACGATCGTAGCGCCTCCTGCGCTCGCGCGCGCGATACTCGATGGCCGGCTTCCGAAATCAGAGCTCGCCGGACTTCAATACTATTATGGCGGTAGCGCGCATATGCCGCCCGACATGCAGGAAGAGTTCGAAGCCGTCTATGGGGTCAAAATCATCTGGGCGTACGGGGCAACGGAGTTCTGCGGGACCGTATTGAGTTGGACGCCCGATCTGCACACCCGGTTCTCGAGAGTGAAGCGCGGCGCCATGGGACGTCCGTTCCCTGGAGTCAAAGTACGGATAGTGGATGCACAAACCGGGTCGGAGCTGCCCCGCGGCCAAGAAGGGTACTTGGAGGCGTTGTCGCCGATGATCAGCCCGCAGTGGATACGCACCACGGACCTCGCGATTATGGACGAGGACGATTTCGTGTTCCATCGCGGTCGCGCGGATGGCGTCATCGTACGCGGCGGCTTCAAAATCGCGCCCGAGACAATCGATAACGCACTCAGGGAGCATCCAAGTATTCTCGATGCTGCGACCGTGGGGCTCTCCGATGTGAGGCTCGGGAGCGTTCCCGGCTCCGTCGTCGAGTTACGGCGGGGGGCGACTGCTCCGCTGCCGGGCGCACTGGACGAGCACGTGAGGTCGCGTCTCAATCCGCTGCATGTGCCGGTTCGCTACCTGATCGTCGATGCAATGCCGAGGACGACTTCGATGAAGGCCGATCTTCGTGCGGTACGCGCACTTCTGGAAGATTCCAAGCCTGCGGCATAGGTGCCAAGCGCCCCCAGACTGAAATCGCCCGTCGCTTAGATCGCGCCTTGCTCGCGCAGGGCCGCGATTTCCTCGGCGCTCATACCGAGGAGACCTGAAAGAATCTCCTTCTGATGCTCGCCAAGGAGTGGCGGGGCTGAGTACTCTTCGATCGGCGTAGACGAAAATTTGATTGGATTGGCAACCATGCGCATCTTGTCTGACAATGGATGTGTAATGTCCACAGCCATCTTACGCTCTATGACCTGCGGGTCATTGAAGAGCCCCGGATAGTCATAGATCGGACTCCACGGGATATCCGCTTGATCTAGTGCAGCGCTCAGGCTCGCAAGCGTGCGCTTGCTGGTCGCGGCTTCCAACTGGGGATAGAGTTCCGCGCCATTCTTCAGACGCCCAGGATGGTTGTCATATCGCGGGTCATGCGCGATGTCATCGCGGTCGATAATTTGGCAGAACCGGACCCATTGCCCTTTGTTGGCGAGCGCGATGAGCACCTTGCCGTCCTCGCAGGGATAGATCTGGCCGCGGGTACCCCGTCGAGCGGGCTGCTTCTCGGTCAGCAGGTAATCGAGGGCGCGATGCGAGTAGGCGGCAATGGCCACGTCGAGTAGGGCGATATCGATAGACTGCCCTACGCCGCCGTTGCGGTCGCGGTGATACAGCGCAGCCAGAATGGCTAGCGCTGCGTGATAGCCAGTCACTGTGTCGACAGGATTCGAAGCCACGAGCATGGGACGGTCATCGCTCGGCCCGTTCAAACTCATCCAGCCGCCCATCGCCTGAAAAATCGGATCATACCCAGGCCGTTCAGCATAGGGACCCGTCTGACCATAGCCGGTGACGGAGCAGTAGATCAACCCCGGATTGACTTCCCGCAGCGCGCTATAGTCGAGCCCAAATTTCGACATATCGCCGACCTTGTAATTCTCTATGAGTACGTCGGACACCGCCACGAGATCTCGGATAATTCCTTGGCCGCCCGTCGTCGACAAATCGGCGGTGATACCGCGTTTATTACGGTTCGTAGCCAGAAACATCGAGCCCTCGCCGGTTGGCATGCCGTCGCGATCCTTCAGAAAGGTGGGGCCCATGGCACGTCCCTCGTCACCCGCGCCAGGCCGTTCGACTTTGATAACTTCGGCTCCGAAGTCGCCGAGCATTTGCGCCGCGCTGGGTGCCGCAACGGTCCGCGACAGATCGATCACCCGAACGCCCTTTAACAACGGTGATGGCATAGTCGAAATATCCTAAAACTAAAGGCCTTCATGTGGTCGACGAGGGGACAATGTCGATTGCGCAGTGTGCCTGCGATTTGCTCGGCCTATCAATACGCCTCCTGCAGTTTAATTGATGGGGGTATTCGGGAAAATTGTTAGAGCGGGGGTATCGCGGTATCCACAATCGAGGTCGGACGCGGCACAAGGGGCGATTCACCATGACGGCGCAATGCTGTTAGCGGTCAAACCACGATTCGATGACTGAGATTCGTCTCCTGGTCGATGCGAAATACAGCCTGGGCGAGTGTCCGCTCTGGGATGTGCAGAGCCAGCGACTGTACTGGGTGGACAGCCACCGCGGCCAGATTTTCCAGGCCAGTGTCGATGGCAGGGAAATCAAGCAATGGACGCTGCCGTCGACGATCGGCTCCATGGCATTGAGGCGCAACGGCGGGGCGGTGGTGGCGCTCCAGAGCGGCCTGTACCTGTTCGATTTCGATTCTGGGCGTAGCGAGCTAATCGCGCATCCCGAAGAGCGGCTGCCGGGAGTCCGCTTGAATGACGGCAAGGTAGACCGCCAAGGACGCTTCGTCGTCGGCTCCTTTGATGAGGCATTGTATGGTTCGCAGTCCTCGCCAGTGCCACGTGGCTCGCTGTACCGGCTCGACGCCGATCTAGGCCTAACGACGCTGGAGCAGGGATTCGGCGTGGCAAATGGACCGTGCTGGAGTCCGGATGGAATCAGGTTCTACCTCGCCGACACATGGGCCAACACCGTCTGGCTCTACGACTGGGACGCCACCGGAGTGCCGCGCAATAAGCGGGTACTCGTCAGCGGAAGCGGCGCCGGCGCACCTGACGGTGCGACGGTCGATTCGGAAGGGTATCTTTGGAGTGCCTGGATCGGCGCCGGCACGGGCGGCGGAGATATCCGCCGCTATAGTCCGGACGGCCGGCTCGATCGCCGCATCGAGTTGCCCACATTGAAGGTAACGAGTGTCATGTTCGGCGGCCCCAACCTCGATGTTCTCTTCGTGACGTCGATGGGGCTCAACGGTTTTCCTGAGGATCGCGCGGCGGATGGCGGCCTGTTCGCCATCATGGGGCTGGGCGTGCAAGGGGTGCCCGAACCGCGGTTTGCCGGTTGAGCAAATATCGGAGCAACTAATGGAAGACATGTTCGGTCTCTCCGGAAAGACGGCCATCGTCTGGGGCGGCGGTCAAGGATTGGGTGCGGCGTCCGCACGGCGCCTTGCGCGCGCGGGATGCGACATCGCGGTGGTCGACTATGTGTCCGAGCGTGCGGAACAAATCGCCGGGGAGATCCGAGGCCTCGGGCGCCGGGCCGTCGCTCTGACCGCGGATGCCACGAGCGAAAGAGAGGTGCAGGCGGCGCTCGCGAGTGCGGAGATGGCCCTCGCGCCCGTTGATGTCATGGTAACCGTGGTTGGCATGGCGACTTGGAAGCCATTACTCGATTTGGGCGCCGAAGATTGGTCGCATGATTTCGCGGTGAACTTGAATTCGTTCCTTTACACCTCGCGCGCTGCGGTGCGCTCCTTCGGGCGAGCCGGCCGCAGCGGCGCCATTGTCGGCATCACGTCCGTCAGCGGCCTCGTGTCGGCGCCGATGCATGCTCCGTACGGCGCTGCCAAGGCGGCACTGATCCACTTGGTCCGGTCCATGGCTGTGGAGTGGGGGCCGGCTGTTCGCGTGAATGCGGTCGCACCCGGCGTGATTGAAACGCCGAGGGTGGCGGCGACGCCGGAGCGAGTCACCGCCGTTCGCAACCGGCTACCCATGAAGCGCATGGGGACCGCGGACGAAATCGCCAAGGCAGTGCTTTTCTTGGCATCCGATCTCGCCAGCCTGGTGACGGGTCATACTTTGGCTGCCGACGGGGGATGGACTTCCGCGTTCCTGATGGACACGTCTCTTGGACGCGATATCTCCCGAGACATTTGAGCCCACTTCCGCGAATCCCGGGTGCCTGCGATGGTCCCATGCATCTGCGTGCATTCTTTGTGCGCTCCGCAACATGACATGGGCAATGCCTGAGGTCAAACTGCCGAACCCTATTGCTACCGGATCAGCACTCCTCAGCCAAAACGCCAGCCCAACAGATTCCATTGCCAGAAAAAGATGCACAGCAGAATCGAGGCGAGCGCCATGAGCGAGTATCCGAGCCTGCGGCCAAAGGTCCAGAACCTACGGTGCCAAACACCGAAGGTAACCGTGATCAGATAGAGAGTGAGAGCAACAAACACCAACGGCATGATGAGCCCGGCTTTGAGCGCTGTGGGAATACGGTCGAGCAGGCCGTCTATACCGGTGACCGCAAGCACGCCTCCCAAGACGGCAAATGTGGCGATTGCCCAAAATGCGGTTAGCACGCCGGTCCAGATGGCACGTTTTTCCGGGATGGGCATGATGCGGACCTCTCGCCAACGGTAGTAAGTGGAGGCGAGCGCCCCGAGGCAGATAAGGAAAATTGCTCCCAGTGCGGTGAACCACACGGCGGCCTGGTCGTACCAGGGCGCTCGTTCGGTCGGCATAAAGGGGAACATGTTGAAGAACATATGCGTGACGTGTCCGTTGGCATCTGCGCGGAAGGCAATCTGCATGTTTTGCTGCAGGACTTCCCGGTACAGATCAGTGCCGATGGGCTCGAACTGGAGGGGATCTTGGCCTAATCCGCTCACCACCAGATTGCCGTTCGCGAGGGCAGCCACCTTCAAGCCGGAGCTGAGATTGAGCACCTTCTCGATATCGGAGTGGTTGCGTCGTGTCCACTGGTACGCGCCTGAGTAATTCGCGGCCAGCTTGACCGCCTCGGCATCAGGGAGACGCTGCGGCTGAGAGGTCTCGCGTGGAAAATAACGATCGAAGAAGGCTTGCTCGACACGTTCCCGCACTCGGTTGTCCGGAGTAAAGAACGATACGAAAAGTCCCACGTTATCTTTGGGCAGAAGCAGCATGTCCGAGTGGCAATATTCCGTGTCGCCTCCATGGCCGACGGCATCGTGGCCATTGATGTCCGCGTGGTAGAAGCCGAGTGCCATTCCCGGAAAGCGTGGATCGAGCTGGAAAGCCGTCGCATGCATGAGCTTGACTGTGGCAGGCTTCAAGATCTGACGATCGCCGTACCGCCCTTCTTGCAGATGGGCGAGCATGAAATGTGTCATGTCGAGGGCCGAAACAGCCGCAGAACCCGCCGGCCGGAAGCCGCCGATGATTTCATAGGGCTGCGCGACCTCACCGCCATTCTCGAACTTATAGCCGGTTGTTACGTAAGGTGCGAGCCGCTCGGGTACGGGCTCTTGCACCGTGGCATATTTCATGTCGAGAGGCTCCAGGATGTGCGTCTCGATGTAGGTGTTGTAGGGCATGCCGCTCACCTGCTCGACGATCAGGCCGGCGAGGGCAGCGCCGTAGTTCGAATACGCTGACATGCTTCCCGGGGGCGACACTTCGGCCGGCCGATGCAGGCCCATCGCCTTCTCGATCGGAATCTGGGCGTTGGGGTCGCTGCTAATGAGATAGCCGAGGAAGCCCTCCTCGAACCCGGCGGTGTGCGTCATGATATGGCGCAGCGTGATGGGTTTGCCGTAAACCTCCGGAAGCTTGACCCCCTTCAGGTAAGTATTCACATCGGTGTCGAGATCGAGTTTTCCCTCCTCTACGAGCTGCATGACCGCGGTCCAGGTGAGCGTCTTGGTGGTGGATCCGATGCGGAACAGGCTCGTCGTGGGGTCAATCGGCGTATCCTTCGCGAGGTTGCTCTTACCGTAGCCCTTCGCGAATAAGACCTTGCCATCCTTCACGATGGCGACAACGGCACCGGTCACGTGATGCTCTTCCATCCCGACGTGCATTGCCCCATCGAAAAAGGCTTCCAGCGCCGGCCGATCATCCAGATTGCCAATGGATGCTGTCGAGTGAGACTCGGCGGCGCTCGTCGAGGTGACAGTGGATGCGGGCGGCGCGGACGGCAACGAGGGACTCGTGGGCTGGGAAGTCGCGGTTGCCACTACGACAGCCAGCGATGCGAGACCGATCATCATTGCTTTTGTCGACATAACTCAGATCTCCGATCGAATTTGTAATTTGCGCGCCGGCAGATCTGCGGGCGAGACGTACCGTAGCTGAAATGAGAGAAACCGTACCGAGATCGTGTTGAATGGTCGATACGTCGGCCGATCGGTCGCGGAATTGGCTTCACACACTGGTCAGATCTCTAAAACGACGCGCCTGCCGGCGCGAAATCTCCACCTCGGGTCCGCCGTCGCGCAGCTGCACATGCAGTCGGCCGTTCACCCCGAGTTCCACGCTTTCGATGAAGTCGAGATTGATGATCTGGCTTCGGTTGGCGCGGAAGAAATGTTTCGGAT
This sequence comes from uncultured Gammaproteobacteria bacterium, assembly GCA_963766915.1. GTDB lineage: Bacteria > Pseudomonadota > Gammaproteobacteria > Steroidobacterales > Steroidobacteraceae > Bog-1198. The sequence goes on along the minus strand of CAVYCL010000009.1, from coordinate 10,477 downwards.
CGAGCCGCTGCTCGAGCAGCGTCAGCGGCCGACCGAGGAGCGGCTGGAGCTTGCCCCACATCAGGCGCACGTAATTGCCATCCGCACTTAGGAGCCGCACTTCACGCAGCGGTATGAACCAGCAACGGGGGCCGTCGCGAACGAACAGCTGATCGAGGGGCGCCTCAGCGAGCGGTGCCTGCGCGCCATTGCCGCGTTTGATGCGGGTCAGTGCATCCGCAAGCCGCTCCGGCTCCACAGGCTTTAGTAGGTAGTCGAGGGCGTTGACTTCGAAGGCATGCACCGCGTGCTCGCTGTGGGCGGTCGTGAAGATTACCTGGGGCAGGTGTTCCAGGCGAGCGAGCAGATCGAAGCCGGATCCCCCCGGCATCTGGATGTCGAGAAAGAGCAACTCCGGAGTCAGAGCCTCGATCTTCTGTGCCGCCTCCCTCACCTCTCCCGCCTCACTCACGATATCCACCCAAGGAAACTCGAGCAACAACCGCCGCAGCTCTCGCCGCGCGAGTGGCTCGTCGTCAATGATCATCGCTTTCATGGCGAGAGCCGGATCTTCACCTGTGCGATTGCGCGCGCAGGCACCGATGGGGTCGAATGCGGTGTCGTGACATCGAGCTGCAGCGAGGCATTGGCGCCGAACAGATGCCGCAGGCGCTCTGTCGCGTTACGCAGTCCAACACCCTCACTCGAGGGAGTCGTCGGCGGGTTCGGACAAGCGTTTTCGACCGTCAACGTAAAGGTGCCTGTCTCCAAGCGCGCAGCGACCTTGAGAGTGCCGCCCGCCGGCAGCTCGGCAATGCCGTGCTTGATGGCGTTCTCCACCAGAGTCTGTAAAAGCATCACCGGAATGCGCACCCCGCGCGCGGCGAGGGAGATATCCCATTGAGTGCGCAAGCGTTCGCCGAGACGCAAAGACTCAAGGGACAAGTAGTCCTCGACGGTCGTGAGCTCCTGTCCGAGGGTTACCAGGTCATCTTGACCGGCGCCGAGTGTGTAACGCAGCGTGCGCGCCAGCTGCGTGACGGCCCGCTGCGCGGCGGTGGGGTCGATGGCGATGAGCGCGCGCACGGTGTTGAGCGCGTTAAAGAGATAATGCGGATTGAGCTGAGACTTCAATCCTCTCAGTTCGGAAAGCTGCAACGCGCGCGCCAGCTCCGATTCGCGCAGCTGCGCCGACTTGTGAGCGCGCAAAGAAAGCGCGCCGAAATAAAGCGCACACCACAGAAGCATCAGGAACGTCCAATTGAGCGCCGGCACGATGACGGCTAACAGATGCTGGAACGGGGCAAAATCGATGGGAAGATCGCTCATTTGCCATGGCGCAAGGCCGAACGAGCTCTTGACGGTCGCAATTGCCAGGCCCAAGACGCTGCTCGCGAGGAGCGTGCGACCTATGAGAGCTGTCCTTCGCAGCTGCAACCAGCCGTGACTGCCCATGTACGCGCGCAGGACATGTGAGCTACCGAGCCCGAGTGCACTTAATATGAGCAAATCAAGCGCCGCTCGCGCCGCAGGCGGATGCAGCACCAGAATCGCCCCGATAAAGTTTCCTACGGCATATAGCCCCCATCCGATGAACTGGCAAAGCCAATAAAGATGGCGCGATCTGAAGAAGGGCGCTGCAGATTCGGGTGGCACACTGATCAGCATAGCCGGGCTGGCGCGAGCACTCGCTCCATCGGTCAGCCGGCCGAATTCGATGGTTGAACGGTCAAACCCCACCATCATCGGCTTCGCGTCATGGGTAGCCGTCATTTTAGCTAATTCTCTATTCAGAACATTATAGTCCTATATAGACTAAGCCAGCAGTACGCGTTGGGCGGGTCCCGAGAGAATCTGAAATGACCGACGATCGCGCCTTATGAATGCGTCCGTCTGGCGACGCTACTTCGTCCCCGGGTTCACGTTTATGTGCGTGGTGATCGGCGGCGGTTATGCAACCGGACGGGAACTGGTCCAATTCTTTATGCCGGCAGGTCCGCTCGGCGGCCTGCTCGGAATGGGGGTGACCGCAATCGTATGGAGCGTGATCTTCGCCCTCTCGCTCGAGCTCGCTCGGGTCACGCGCAGTTACGAATATCGCTCGTTTTTCCAGCAACTGTTGGGTCGCGGCTGGATTTTGTTTGAGATCACTTACTTATGCATCCTGTTACTCGTGCTCGCCGTGCTAGGAGCGGCCGCGGGCGAGATGGCCCATGCGGCCTTGGGGATTCCAGTGTGGTGCGGCACGCTTGCGCTGGTGACGCTGGTTGCGGCGATCGCCTCGTTCGGATCGGCACCGATCGAGGCGCTGTTTTCCGTCTGGGGACTGTTGCTGTACGCCACCTACGCCGTGTTTCTGATCGTCTCTCTCGCGATTTTCAAGGAGACTATCCGAGGCACGCTGGCCGACACCCACGCTATCGGCGTTGGCTGGCTGCAGGGCGGATTGGCATATGCCGGATATAACCTTGCGGTCGTGCCGGCACTGCTTTTTTGTGCACGTCATCAGACGCGCCGGCGCGAAGCCTTGATCGCCGGCGCGTTGGCGGGCCCCATTGCGATCATTCCCGGAATGCTGTTTTTTCTCGCGCTGCTCGCGCTGTATCCACAAATCCGCGCATCGGCATTGCCTGTACAGTCGTTGCTGGCAGCGCTGAATAGGCCTTATCTATCGCTCGCGACACAGGTCATTTTGTTCGGCACGCTGGCCAAGACCGGCGTCGGGATCGTGCACGGTTTCAACGAGCGTCTTCTAGCCTCGATGCCCAGCACCGCGCCCCTGCGTGCTCGTGCGATCCGATTGCTGGTACCGCTGGGCTTGTCCGCCGTCGCGATCCTTTTGGCGGCACGCGTCGGCTTGGTTTCTCTGATCGCGAAAGGTTACGGTCACATTGCCTGGGTGGTGATCGCGATTTACGCCATACCATTACTCACGGTCGGGATCTGGCAGATCTACCGCCGCCGTGACCGCTAGCGTTGCTGAAAATCAGCCCGACGCGCTCTTGTGCCTCCGAGTTTTGCGGGATTTGCGTGCGGGGAGAATCTCCGCCGATTTTGTATGGGTGACGGCACCGGCATCGCCATGCAGGGACAGCAATGATTCCATCAGACTTTCATCGGTGCTCGAGCACATCGCGAGAACCGTGGCCTCATCGCAGCCCTCGGCGGTGACATACGCATGCCCCATGTTGCTGTCGATGTAGATTGATTCCCCTACCCGCAGCACCACGGGATCATAAAACTCGGTGAGGACCTTAATGCCGCCCTTAAGCACATAAATGTATTCCTCTCCGGAATGATGCACGAGCGCACCAAACTCCTCGGCGCTCTTGGCGCGAATGCGCGCCAAAATCGGAACCATGCGCTTCTTGCGCAGTTCCGGGCACAGATAGTAGTAATCGTAGTTCTTGGTATTTACCCGCACGGCGTCTTCGACGTGGCCGATGCTTCGCCGCGCCGTCACGGCGGGCTCCGCACCACCGGCGGGATCGGCGAACAGTTCCGAGATCGGAATGTTGAGCCGTTGGCTCAACTGCACCAGCTTGTCGTACGTCAGCGTCAGACGATCGTGCTCCACTTTAGAGAGCGTGGATACCGGAATATTGGTGTGCTCGCTCATCTCCTTGAGCGTCCAGCGGTTTCGCAAACGCAGCGAGCGCAAGTGACTGCCCAAGGTGGAATGCCGTGTTTTCATGTCCATATCAATCCCGGTTCCAAATGCAAGTCGCATCGGCAAACCTGTCCTAAATAGGACGCGTTGGCCGCGGTTGAAGCATACCTAGGGCAGGTAACAGGTCAACCGTCGACTGATTTGCGGTTGAACCGACGATTCGGACGGTCTTTCAGGGGCGGCTTACGGCCAAACAGCGCGTAAATACTCGATCGGATAAGGGTTGTTGACAATTCTCTGATCAGGACGATACTGTCTCGATCGAGCCAATAGAATAACCGGGGATGAGCCATGAACATGCGACTGAAATTGACGGTCTGCGCACTCTTGGGTGGCGCCGGCGCACTGTGTTCGCAGCTTGCCGTCGCGGTCGACGCCGCACCAGCCCCCGATAACGGCACCAACGCCCTCGATACCATCGTTGTCACCGCGCAGAAGCGTTCCGAGTCACTCATCGATGTGCCGATGAGCGTCACCGCCCTGAGCGGCAGTGACCTCGATAATCTGCAGGCCCGCGACTTCGCGGACTATGCGGCCCTCGTGCCCGGCCTGTCCCTGAATGCCGCACAGCCGGGGTTGACGCGACTGACTTTGCGCGGCCAGAACGCCGGGGGCGTCGGCTCCACCGTGGGCGTTTACATGGACGAGTCTCCCTTCGGCTCGAGCACGGGCCTCCTCAACGGCGCCGTCGATACCGGCGATTTTGATACCTGGGACATGCAGCGCGTCGAGGTGTTGCGCGGTCCTCAGGGCACTCTCTACGGTGCCAACAGCGAGGGAGGAGTTCTCAAGTTCGTGTCGAACGCTCCGCAGCTCGGGACCTTTTCGGGCGCTGGCGAAGTCACCGGCGAGAATGTCGCCAATGGCGGCAACGGCGGCGTCATTCGCGCCATGCTCAATCTGCCGCTCGGCGACAAGGTGGCCCTTCGAGTGAGCGGCTTCGATCAGGATGTGCCGGGCTTCATCGATGACCCTTCGCGCAACGAAACCGACCTCAATGACGGCCATAAGGAGGGTGGGCGCGCATCGCTCCTGGCGGCACCCACGGACAATCTTTCCATTCGCCTGACCGCGACCGCACAGGAATCGAAGTACAGTGGAATTAACACCGTTGATGTGAATCCCACGACCCTACAGCCTCTGTACGGCGGCCTGACTCAAGAGCGTTTTGTGTCCGAGCCGAGCAACTTCAAGTATGAGAACTACAACGGCACCGTCGATTGGAACTTAGGACCGGTGCGCATCTTGTCGAGCACCAGTTTCGGCATCTTGGACTCCGAGACGGTGAATGACGCCACGCCGCTCTATGGGGCCTACGCGGCTGCGCTTTTCGGCCCCACGCCGACTCCGGGTGCGCTCCTCGACGATAACGTGGATCTGCGCAAATTCACCCAAGAGATACGGCTCTCATCACCCGCCTCCCAGTTGCTGGAATGGACGGCCGGGGCCTATTTCACGCATGAATACGGGCAAATTAACGAGTACTTGGACGGTGTCACGATTCCCGGCGGTGCCTTGCTCGGTCTGATCGAGCAGCCCATCATCGATTCCGACTATAAAGAGACCGCCGGATTCGCCAATCTGACCTACCACATTCTGCCGCAGTTCGACGTGGAAATCGGCGGCCGCTACTCGCACAACGAGCAAGAGGCGACCCAGGTCATCAATTACAACCCGGCCCTCTCTCCGGCACCGCAGGTCTTCAACGCAAACTCGAGCGGCAACGTGGTCACTTATTCGGCGGCTCCGCAGTGGCATGTGGATGCGAACACCATGGTGTACGCGCGCGTCGCGACCGGCTATCGCCCGGGCGGCCCGAATGTGATCCCGCCGGTCGCTCCGCCCACGGTGGAAAGAGAATATGGCGCCGACAAAACGACCAATGTCGAGTTGGGAGTCCGGTCGACACAGCTCGATGGAGCGCTGTTTCTCGATGTCGCCCTGTATCACGTCGATTGGAAGGACATTCAGCTCTTGGAAGAGGTAGACGGCTTCGGCATCAACGGCAACGGGGGTACGGCCCGTACGGAAGGTCTGGAGTGGAGCATCGGGTATTCGCCGCTGCATGGTCTGAAGTTCGAATGGACCGGTGCCTATACCGAAGCGAAGCTCACCTCGCCCGCGCCGACGTTGGATGCGAATTCGGGCGCCGAGCTACCCTATGCGCCGAAGTGGGGCACCTCGCTCGACGGCGAGTACGACTGGACGTTGTTCGGCGATCTCAAGGCCTTCGCCGGCGCGACCTGGAGTTATGTCGGCGCGCGGAGCAGCGATTTCTCCTCCGCCCCGTCAGCCTCAGGCCAGATCGTCTTGCCGAGCTACAACACCACGGCCGTTCGTCTCGGCATCGACAAAGGCAATTATCGATTTACGATATTCGGAAAGAATCTTACCGACGCGCGCGGCATCACCGATTACGAGAGCGTCGGCGCACCGTACTCGACGGTGACGGTCATCCAGCCTCGCACCGTGGGCGCGACGCTGTACGTCAAGTTCTGAGGCGGCAAAGCGCGACACGAGTTGCGCCTGCCGGAGGTGCTGGTCTTGAAGGTCATGGATCTCCCGTCTCCATACCTCTTGTTTCTCGGTGACACGACCGAGCGAGGTTTTGCCAAGACGGCCTTTGGGCTGCGCGATTGGGCGCCCGAGCGCTGCCTGGGTGAATGGTCGTGTCCGGGTGCGACCGTCACGACGCACCTTAAACGATTGACGCCCCGCGAAGCGTTTGCGCTCGGCGCCAAGGCGCTGGTGATCGGCGTCGCCAATGCGGGCGGCGTGATCAGCGAGGCATGGATACCTGCGCTGACCGAAGCACTCGAGGCGGGACTTGACCTGATCAGCGGCATGCACGCGAAGCTGGCCAGCATTCCTCGACTCAAGCAGGCCGCGGACCGCCATGGCCGCCGGCTCATCGATGTACGCACGTCGCCGCCCAATATTCCCGTCGCCTCGGGGCGCAAGCGCTCGGGCAGGCGCCTGTTGACCGTGGGCACCGATTGCGCCATCGGTAAGAAATATGCAGCGCTCGCCCTGGCCCGCGCATTTGCCGAGCGCGGTGTGCCGGTCGATTTCCGAGCGACCGGGCAAACCGGAATATTGATTGCGGGAGGCGGGCTACCGATGGACTCGGTGGTGGCGGATTTCGAGGCGGGCGCCGCCGAGCTGCTGAGTCCCGATGCACCCGCGCGGCACTGGGATGTGATCGAGGGCCAAGGCTCCTTGTTCCATCCGGCATACGCTGCAGTATCTCTCGGACTGCTGCACGGCAGTCAGCCCGACCTGATCGTTGTCTGCCACGATCCAGGCCGCACGCATATGCTCGGTTATCCCGACTACCCCATGCCCGGCATCAGGGAGACCGTCGAGCTAAATCTGATGTTGGGCGCGCGCACCAACCCGGCGATTCGCTGCGCCGGCGTGAGCTTGAATACATCGAGCCTCACGCCGGATGCCGCCGCCGAGCTGCTGGCCGGCGAGAGTGAGCGGCTCGGCTGCCCCGTCGCAGATCCTATACGGGCGGGTACCCACTTCGAGCGCTTGGTCGACGCATGTCTCGCGTGATGGCAGGCCGGGACGCAAGGAAAATCAATATGCAAAAGATAAAGCTAGCTGCGGCGGTTACTACTCTGCTTGTGTTGGGGCTTGCGCACGCCGCCGCACCCCAGAAGGTCGCGACCGCCCCAACCGGCCCCGTCCCGCCGGTAACGGCGACGCCGCTGGCGGCGGCCGCGCCAACGAATAGTCCAGCGCAGCCGACAGCGGGACAACATCCGGCGGTCGCTTTGACGGCCGAGGATCTGAATACGTGGCTCGACGGCTATCTGCCCTATGCGCTGCACACCGCCGATATTGCAGGCGCGGTCGTCGCCGTCGTCAAGGACGGTCAGATACTCAGCGAGCGCGGCTACGGCTACTCGGATGTCGCAGCCCGCACACCGGTCGATCCAAACTGACGCTGTTCCGCCCGGGCTCCGTGTCCAAGCTCGTGACCTGGACGGCGGTCATGCAGCTCGTCGAGCAGGGCAAGATCGACCTCGACGCTGATGTGAATCGCTACCTGGATTTCAAGATTCCGCCGCGCGAGGGTAAGCCCGTTACCATGCGCAACCTCATGCAGCATGTGGCGGGTTTCGAGGAACAGGCCAAAGGCATCATCTCCGAGGATCCGCACGCGCCCGGATACGAGTCCTTGCTCAAGCAGTGGGTACCGCTGCGCGTGTTCGCGCCGGGGAGCACGCCCGCTTATTCGAACTACGGGGCATCCCTCGCCGGATACATCGTGCAGCGGCTCTCGGGGGAATCCTTCGACGGCTACGTGGAGAAGCACATTTTCCAGCCGCTCGACATGCAACACTCGAGCTTCCGCCAGCCCTTCCGGCAGACCTCGCACCCCTCATGTCGAAGGGATACGAGGTTGCTTCCGAGCCGCCGCATCCCTTCGAGATCATCGGTCCCGCGCCCGCGGGGTCCATGTCCTCGCCCGCGGAGGACATGGCGCATTTCATGATCGCGCATCTACAAAACGGCGAATATCAGGGCAACCGCATCTTGAGCGCGGCGACCGCCGAAATGATGCACAACAGCCCGCTCACCATCTTGCCGCCGCTCAATCGCATGCAGCTGGGATTCTTCGAGACCAACATCAATGGTCACGAGGTCATCGGCCATCTGGGCGACACCGATTACTTTCACACCTCGCTTCATTTGTTTCTCAAGGAAGGCGTCGGCTTCTACGTCTCCTTCAACAGTCTCGGCAAGGACGGCGCTGCCGGAGAGCCTCCGCACGGCCCTGTTTGACGACTTCGCCGATCGTTACTTTCCTGCGCCGACGCACCGGCGCCGTGTCGATGCCAAAACCGCTGCCGCACATGCCGCGATGTTGGTGGGCCACTGGGTCAATTCGCGCGGTTCGCAGTCGAATTTCCTGGCCATCGTCGGGTTCATCGGTCAGACCAAGGTCGAGCTTGGGACCGAAGGGCGAGCTTGTGCTGCCGTTCCATGGCTTGAATGGAAAGCCGCGGCAGTGGGTCGAGATTGCGCCCTTTCTTCTGGCGGGATCCCGACGGTCATGAGCGCCTCGCGGCCAAGGTGGTCGACGGCAAAGCCGTGCGCTTCAGTATCGACCTGCTGTCTCCGTTCATGGTTTTCGAGCGCCCGCCTTGGTATCAGGACGGTGCTTGGCTGCTTGCCGCTGCTTTACGCGAGTCTCGGTGCTTTGGCGCTCACGGCGCTACTCTGGCCGGTGGCTGCACTCGTGCGTCGGCACTACAAGGTGCGGCTGATTCCGACGTTGCCGCGCTACGGGCGTAGCAAGCTCAGCCGCCTCGCGGCGGTGCTCATCTTGGCTGGGGTGGGCCTGTGGGCGTTTACCGTGATACGAATGCTCAAGGACCTCAGCAAGCTGAGCGCGAGTTTCGATTCCGCGGTCCACCTCGCTCAGATTTTCGGCGCCATCGTGTTCATCGGCGGCTTCGCCGCCATGCTGTGGAATCTGGTGGTCGTCTGGGGGGGCAGGCGTCGCTGGCCGGCGCAGGCTCTGGAGCGTGGTACTGGCCCTGGCGGCGTTCGTGGTGCTCTGGGTCGCCTTTGCGTTTCAGCTTATCAGCTTCGGGGCGAATTACTGATGTCTCGTTTCAAGCTTCACATCGGGTGGAGAAACTACGGCTCGCCGCGCCGTTTCACATCTCCGGCCACGTGTTTGAAGAACAGGATGCCGTCATTGTCACGCTCGATGACGGCGACCATCAGGGCCGCGGCGAGGCCTCCGGCGTCTATTACTTGAACGATACCGCCGCAATCATGACCGCCGCCATCGAAGCGCGGCGCCCGAGATCGAAAAGGGCATCGATCGCGCCGCGCTTGCAACGACTGTTACCCCCGGGCGGTGCACGCAACGCGGTCGACTGCGCGCTGTGGGAGCTCGATGCCCGGCGCATGGGTACGCCCGTATGGAAGCTCGCCGGCGTACCGGCTCCCCGACCTCTGATCACGACCTTTACGCTAGGTGCGGACGCGCCCGAAAAAATGGCCGCGGGCGCCCAGAAGTACGAGCAGGCGAATCGCTGAAATTGAAACTCACCGGTGATCTCGACCTCGACATCGCGCGCGTCCAGGCCGTCGCGCTGCGCGGCCCGATTGCTGGATCGGTGTCGATGCCAATCAGGGCTATGGCATCGATGCGCTCGATGCTTTGAATATGCGCTGGTCCCTCCGGGGTGTAGCTGCTGGAGCAGCCGCTCAAGCGCGGCCGGGAAAGCGACCTTACGGGCTATTCTCGCCGATTCCGGTGGCGGCGGACGAGAGCGCGCTCTGCCTGACAGATGTGGCGGGTCTGGTGGGTCCCTCTCAGGTCATGAACATCAAACTCGATAAGTGCGGCGGATTAACAAAGGGCTTGCGATGGCGCGCGAGCCGCCGCCTCGGGTTGCGGGTGATGGGAGCATCAGTTGGGCTCCAGCCTCGGCGATGGCGCCGGGCTTTGTTGTCGGGCAACTCTGCGATGTGGTCGATTTGGATCGGAGCGATGTTTCTCTCGAAAGATCACCCGTTTAGCATGAAGTATGTCGATGGCACGGCGTGGAGCGATGACCGAGTCTGGGGAGCCGGGGAAACGGCTCCTGCATGAATTCTGACCAGCGGACGTGGTTTGGTCGCGCACACACGCAGGCTGACAATCCTCTTCCTGACCATGTGGGGAATCTTCTCCTACTACGGGATGCGTGCGTTGCTCGTCTACTACATGACGAAGCAGCTGATGGGTGCCGGAAAAAGCTCGGTCATCTACGGCACCTATACCGCCATGACTTCACGCCGATCTTTGGCGGCGTC
>CAVYCL010000008.1:0-552194 GCA_963766915.1 uncultured Gammaproteobacteria bacterium | reverse complement strand
CCGGACACCGGCTCATCGATACCCGCCCGGTCGACCGTACCGCGACGTTCGTGTTCTATTTGGGGGACCGCCTGTACGGCACAATCACCGCATTCGTGCCTGGATCACAAGCGGCGAGCTACCACTTCACCAGCTCACTGGCCGTTTTGCTGCTGACGACGCTGGCACCCGAGCTGCAAGCATTGATCGAAAAGTCGACGGATCCGGCCGTGACCCAGCCCAGCTCGTCACGCTCACTGGTGAGCCGGCTGGAATGAAGCAAGCTGTCGCGAAGGCGCTGCAGCCGTAGTATTGAAGGCTCAACCGGCGCCAACGCCCGCGACCCCCACCCGATCACTCGATAATCTTCGTGCGCCTGTCGTGAAGAGCGTACAAGATGTGTCATGCAGGCAGTAGGTGACACATGATTGACGCTGTCCGGAGCGGTTAGATGCTCGGAGACCTATTGAAGGAGCTTTTCCGCGCACTCGGCCGTTACTTCGGCTACCACACATCCCGGGTATTCAGACGTCCGTCGGCGCGGGTCCCAAAAGGACACCGTAGGCGTTGCGACGCCGGAGCAAATCGCACGGCTGAGCCATACCGTTGGCCTCGACTCCATCCTACCTAAGAAGTGTTCGCGTGGCAGACTGATCACAGTGATGAGGCGCAGCTCGGCACTCGCGCCAATCCGGTCTATCTGCTGTGGAAGGAAATCCCTCGAGGGACCAAATGGACCCATTACTTCGCGATCTACGATGCGATTTTCGGACCACGAACAATCCGAGTCCGATGCGTGTTCTGGAAATCGGTGTATTTAAGGGCAACTCACTGCGACTTTGGCGGACGTATTTCCGTCATCCTGAGTCCGTCGTCGTCGGGATCGACATTGATCCCGACTGCGCTCGATTCGACGCGCCCGGGAAGCAAATTCACGTGCGCATTGGCAGCCAGGCGGACCCCGGGTTCCTGGCGAAGGTGGTGAGCGAATTCGGCCCGTTTGATCTCATCATCGACGACGGAAGTCACCGCAGCACGCACATGATTGCGAGTTTCAACGCGCTGTTCCGCGATGGGCTGAAGGACGAAGGCATTTACTTTGCCGAAGATCTTCACGCGAACTACTGGATTCCGTGGCGAGACTCGCGGCGCTCTTTCCTCGATCTTTGCAAGGAATTGGTCGAACTGATGCAGGCTCACTACAGGAAGGCCTGGATGAAGGATTGGAACGAGGATAGTCCGAGCGCTCGGCTCGCGCTCGAGGTGCCCGAGATTACCTTGATGATCAAAGAGATTCGCGTGTTCGACTCCATGGTGGCCATATACAAGACCAGGCGCCCTTACATACCAAGGGCAGTGGGTAATAAAGCGCTTTAGCCTGGCGACGGCGGTGCACTCACCGTGAACGAGTCTCGTATCTCCTATGTCCTCGTAAGTTTCAGGCGGCGAGGATCTGTGGTGAAATCTCCGTCTTGAGCACGAGCCGAGACTTTCACGCATGAACGCGGCGAATACAGATATCTATTGCGTTTCGCACGCAGAACCCCTGGTTCCTAAGTCGCTGTATGACTATGCAATCGGTCTCGGCTCTTACCGACCCGAACGGGGGGCCATGTCTCCGAGCTAGATACTTTCTGGCATGAGAGCCGACCCTTGGCCTTCGGCGCCGCGGGTAACTACTGCATTCCGATTGCGGCCAAACGTCGCCCATTTGCCGGGGTCATCGGCATTTTCTCACATCGAAAATTGGTGGTGCAAAACGTCCATGGAACGCCCTCCGGGTCAAATTTTTGGCACGATCTGGAGGCGAGTAAAGCGCGGGGATTTCCCGCGCCGAGGCCGGCCCGCGCGACGGTTATAATTTTCTGGTTATCCGTCCTTTCCTAATCGACGGTGGTATGGGGAAGCAGTACGCCGAGGAACACCATGAGGTGGATTTCCACGACTATCTCGCCATTGCACATCAGCTCGGAATTTTGGATAGCACGGCCCTACGGCAGTTGCCGCTCGAGACTATGTTTTTTCCGGGTGGGTGTGAGTTGGGATTCTATCCCACCGAATGGATACTGCCGGTCTTGGAAAACTTAGCGCTGGTCGGCAGGGAATTCATCAAGCGGTATGCGGAGCGCATCGCAACCTATGACAATTATCAAGTGAGGGCGGTGGGGTTTCTGGCGGAGAGGCTCGGCTCGTACTTACTGCTGCGGGAACTTCAACGCCGGTTTCCGAATCGGCTTCCGGGCCAGCTGATTGGCAACGCGTGTTCGCTTACGCAGGACGGGGAAACCTATACGGCCGCTTATGCCGATGATTCCGAACGTGAGCACCAGCGATGATGTCGCTGTCAATGCGCGTCTTCTCCGATAAGCCGTCCCCGATTTCCGGTGTTCTCGGATAGGGCAGAACGCTGGCCATAAGTGATGCATCCAATCGCAGGAGCAGACTGTCTTAGTCGGTGCTGGTCAGCGAGGACTCCAGACAACCGTTACTTGATCGCAGTGAGAAGCAACGGCTTCGCTACCCCAAGCTCTGTTTCAATGACCAAAACTCGCGTCCGATCAGGAAATCCCTCACCGTCGGCTCCGGGTCGGTCGATCACGGACGGCGCAGGACGTTCTGGTCATTGGAGCGGTGAGCGGCGGCTTTAGGGAAAATAAACCGGCAGCACGCGGCCAATAGCGGTGTTTGCGTAGAGCGTGGCACAGCATGTTGAAGGCTAAATCCGTTTGGATCGGCATCTTGATGGCTGCCGTCGCTACGACTGTGACCGTCGTTTATGTACATCGAAGCGGGTCCGTATTTCTGTCGGCGAAAGAGTCCGTGCCAGTCTATGCAACGCTGGAGGAATCGAGTTCTCCGTCTAGCTCCACCGTTGCCGTAATTGAGCCAAAGCAGAAAGTACCAGTTATGGAGTGCATCGGCGTCAAGGAGTATCAGGTCTACGAAATTCGATTGCCTGGCGGGAAGTCAGGTTACGTGAACATTGGGAAATACGACTTAACAGACAGACATGGCAACCTGAGCTCCTGTTAGATCGCAAGCGTACCGTTGGCGGACGCTCACGAGTGCCCGCTGCGGGTCGACTCCGGAATAATCCGTTACCAGTGTCCAGAGTAAACCCTTGATTAATGGCGCGCCCGGAGAGATTCGAACTCCCGACCTCCTGGTTCGTAGCCAGGCGCTCTATCCAACTGAGCTACGGGCGCGCACTTGCAAACCAAACACCGGCAATCCTGATCAAGCGGAATTGCCTAAGGCCTTGACGGCCCAGCCGAATCCCAGGCGTTCTCAAGCCATTGGCGGAGAGGGAGGGATTCGAACCCTCGATGGGCTTTTGACCCATACGCCCTTAGCAGGGGCGCGCCTTCGACCACTCGGCCACCTCTCCGGACGGGGCCGGAGGCCCAAATCAAGGAGCGCGGGATGATACCCGTGCGGAGCAGTCTAGGTAAAGCTGAAGATTAAGAAGGGTTTATTCGACGTCGTCGACCAGATGCGGCACCGCGCCTGAGGACCTGCCCTCGCCGTCCTCTTCGCGCTTGATCCGCTCGTAGATCTCCTCGCGGTGGACCGCGACGTCCTTCGGGGCGTTGACCCCGATGCGCACTTGGTTTCCCTTGACCCCCAACACCGTGACGGTGACTTCGTTTCCGATCATCACCGTCTCGCCGACTCGTCTCGTCAATATCAACATGATTTGTGCTCCTCGGCTTCGTAGGCACTTCGCAGTGCGACGCGTGGCACTGAAGAGCCGCGCGGTCAAGCATTCGATTAATCCCTCGACCGGAGAGATCCCCACCGGTCCAGCAGAATACAAGAATCCTACTTTTTAGGGACGCAATTTGTCATTAGTAATAAATACATCGTTCAATTAGAAAAATTCAATTTGCGAGCCGATTGCGAACCAGCCCTTCCACGCTCGCGAGCGCCGCTCCAAGATTTTCGGGCTGCGTGCCGCCCGCCTGCGCAAAATCCGCACGTCCGCCGCCCCGGCCGCCCACCTGGGCCGCAACGGCTCCCGCGATGTCGCCTGCCTTGAGTTGCGCGACCAGATCGGCCGAGACACCCGCGACCAGCACAACTTTTCCGTCTTGAACGGTCGCCAAGACAATGACCGATGAACCGAGCTTCTGCTTGAGCTGATCGACGGAATCTCGCAACGCCTTCGCATCAGCGCCCTCGACCTGTACAGCCAGAACCTTAACCCCGCCCACCACCTTTGCCTGAGCCGACACATCGCCACCCTGACCGGTGGCCAGTTTCGACTTGAGCTGCTGGACTTCTTTCTCCAGGCGTTTCGAGCGATCGACCAGCTCGCGAACTTTCTCATCGACGTCTTCGCGGCTTCCGCGCAACACGCCGGCGATGTCGCGCACGACCTGGTCCAACCGGACGACCCACTCGTACGCGGCCTGACCCGTCACCGCCTCGATGCGGCGAATACCCGCAGCGACTCCGGTCTCGCTCACGATCTTGAACAATCCGATGTCGCCGGTCCTTTCGACGTGAGTCCCGCCGCAGAGTTCCATCGAGAAATCGCCGAAGGAGAGCACGCGCACGTCGCTCTCGTATTTCTCCCCGAAAAGAGACATCGCGCCCGCCGCCACCGCATCATCGAGCGCCATCACCCGGGTGTGCGCCGGATCGTTGCGACGAATGGCCCTATTCACCATCTCCTCGATCTTGCGCAGATCGTCGGCCGCTACGGCCTGAGTGTGCGAGAAGTCGAAGCGCAGGCGATCCGGCGCGACCAAAGATCCCTTCTGCTGCACGTGCTTGCCGAGCACGGCGCGCAGGGCGGCGTGCAACAGGTGCGTCGCGGAATGATTGAGAGCGATGGCGGTGCGCCGCTCGCCGTCGACGTGCGCTTCCAGCTCTTCTCCCCGCCGCAGCGTCCCGGACTCGACCACGCCGATGTGCGCGAAAGAGCCGCCGATTTTCTGCGTGTCGCGAACGACGAAGCGCGCACCTTTACCGCTGAGCGTCCCCGAGTCGCCCATCTGACCGCCGCCTTCCGCATAGAAAGGCGTCCCGTCGAGTACGACCTGCCCTTCCTGGCCGACGCTCAAGGTATCGACCACCGCACCGTCGAAAATGAGCGCGGTGACGCGACCGGCGCCTGCCAATCGGTCATAGCCCGAAAAATCGGTCTTGCCGTCGAGCTTGACGGAATCCTTCAACGCGACGCCGAACTTGCTCGCGGATCGGCCGCGCTCCCGCTGCGCCGCCATCGCGGCATCGAAACCTTGTTGATCGATCGTATAACCACGCTCGCGCGCCACATCCGCGGTCAGGTCTACGGGAAATCCGTAGGTGTCGTAGAGGCGGAACACCGTCTCGCCCGGGATGACCGGCGAGGTAAGCTTCGCGGTCTCGGCGTCGAGCAGCGCCATCCCGGTGGCCAGGGTCTCCGCAAACCGCGACTCCTCCTGCGCAAGGATGTCGGCGGCCCGGGTCTCTCCCTGGACCAACTCCTTGTAGTAATCCCCCATCTCTCGGACCAACGTCGGCACGAGCTTGTAGAAAAACGGCTGGGTCTGCCCCAACTTGTAGCCATGTCGAATGGCGCGCCGAATGATGCGACGCAGCACGTAGCCCCGACCCTCGTTGGAGGGAACCACGCCATCGATGATGAGAAAGGTGCATGCCCGGATGTGATCCGCGATCACCCGCAGGCTCGGAGAATCGAGGTCGCGAGTGCCGGTGACCTCGGCAGCCTCCGCAATCAGCGCCTTGAAAAGATCGATATCGTAGTTGCTATGGACCCCTTGCATGACGGCCGCGACACGCTCGAGACCCATGCCGGTGTCGACTGAGGGCTTGGGAAGTGCCACCAGCACGCCGTCTGCCGATCGATCGTACTGCATGAAGACGAGATTCCAAATCTCCACGTAGCGGTCACCCTCCTCGTCCGGCGAGCCCGGAGGGCCGCCGGGTACCTCGGGGCCGTGATCGTAGAAAATCTCGCTGCAGGGGCCGCACGGGCCGGTTTCACCCATCGACCAGAAATTCGATTTCTCGCCCATGCGCGTGCAGCGCGTCGGATCGATGCGGATTTCCTCGGTCCAGATGCGCTGCGCCTCATCGTCTTCCTTATAGACCGTCGTCCAAAGGCGCTCCTTCGGAATACCCAGCGTGCCGGTGATGTAGTTCCAGGCGAAGTGGATCGCCTCGCGCTTGAAGTAGTCGCCGAAGCTGAAATTGCCCAGCATCTCGAAAAACGTGTGATGGCGGGCGGTGTAGCCGACGTTCTCGAGATCGTTGTGCTTGCCGCCCGCACGGACGCAGCGCTGCGCGCTTGCCGCGCGCGAATAGCTGCGGGTGTCCTTGCCGAGGAATACGTCCTTGAACTGCACCATGCCGGCGTTGGTGAACAGCAGCGTCGGGTCGTTGCCCGGAACCAGGGAGCTCGATGGCACCACCGTGTGGCCGTTCTTGCGGAAGAATTCCAAGAAACTCGCCCGGATTTCCGAGCTCGTCATCATCCTCAATTTAGGGTCGCGTTTCATATCTCGTCTTTCAGCGGTACATTCGGGTCGCTTCGGGCCCCGGGGGGCCCGTGCTGGACATCGTCAAGCTCGGTAAGCCAGGAAGCGAGCCTGGCGATACCAATCAGCCTAATTGGTCCGCTGCGAACTTCCAAACCTTTTCGCCCGCCACGCGCTGAAAAAGCGCGAACGTCAAGGCGCGGGCCTCAGGGCCGTATTTTCTCAGGACCCGCCAGTATCGGCATCCAACTCAATATCAAAGCCCGATGCCGCGCGAATCTGCGCGCCGGTGAATCCGCGGTAAGCCAGGAATTGAGCTTGGCGCTGCCGGTCGGCGTAACTGGCCGGCAGCGAAGCTCCAAACTTCTTTCTCGCGCGCCCGCTTGAGCTGAGTGAGCCAATCCGGATAGCCAGCGAGCGCCGCGTCGATTTCCGCGCCCGCCAGGCCAAGCTGGCGTAAATTCGCGCGCACGCGGTTAGGGCCCTGACCGCGGCCGGCATGATAAGCAACGAAGTTTTCGAGATAGCGACCGTCGTCGAGCAATTTCTCGGTGCGCAGCCGATCTACGAGCTCGGCGACCACTCCGGCGTCGTATCCCTTGCCGAGCAACTTTCCGCGCAGCTCTTCAGAGGAGTGATCCCGCCGCGAGAGGGCATCGAGCGCCGCCGCGCGTGCCGCGCGGGAGTCGAGCGGATCCAACTCCCGCCGGGCGCTGCCGAACCTAGGCTTCCTTGGCGTCCGCACCGCGGCTCATGGTCGCCTTTTCGGGAATCAGCTTGGCGCGAATCTGCGCCTCGATGTCGCTGGAGATTTCCGGATGCTGCTGCAAGAAGGTGCGGACGTTGTCCTTGCCCTGTCCGATGCGCTCGCCCTTGTAGCTGTACCAGGAGCCGGATTTCTCGACGAGATTGTGCAGCACACCGAGCTCGATGATCTCGCCTTCCTTGGAGATGCCCGTGCCGTACATGATCTCGAACTCGGTCTCGCGAAATGGCGGCGCTACTTTGTTCTTCACCACCTTGACGCGCGTCATCGAGCCTACGACTTCCTCGCCGCTCTTGATCGCGCCGATCCGGCGGATGTCCATGCGCACCGAAGAATAGAACTTGAGCGCGTTGCCGCCCGTGGTCGTCTCCGGATTGCCGAACATCACGCCGATCTTCATGCGGATCTGGTTGATGAAAATCACGATGGTGTTCGAGCGCTTGATGTTGCCCGTGAGCTTGCGCAGCGCCTGCGACATGAGACGCGCATGCAAACCCATGTGCTGATCGCCCATCTCGCCCTCGATCTCCGCCTTCGGCGTGAGCGCGGCCACTGAATCGACTACCACGACGTCGACGGCGCCCGAGCGCACGAGCATGTCGGTGATTTCGAGCGCCTGCTCGCCCGTGTCCGGCTGCGAGACCAGTAGATCGTTGACTTTGACCCCGAGTTTCTCTGCGTAGACCGGATCCAACGCGTGTTCCGCGTCCACGAACGCTGCAGTGCCGCCGTTCTTTTGCGCCGAGGCGATGATGGCGAGGGTCAGCGTCGTTTTGCCCGAGGATTCGGGGCCGAAAATCTCGATGACCCGGCCGCGCGGAATGCCGCCGACGCCGAGCGCTATATCGAGGCCGAGTGATCCCGTCGGGATCGACTCCACTTCGTAGGTCGCGCCCGCATCGCCCAAGCGCATCACCGAGCCCTTGCCGAATTGCTTTTCAATCTGGCTCAACGCCGCGGCCAGAGCCTTCTTGCGATTCTCTTCTATCATTGGGAGTCCTTGACAACGTGTGGCGCTATTATTTCACAACCGCAGGCCACCGCTCATCCCATATTCGCTCAAACCTCAGAGATTTATGGGGCGCGTGCTGCGTTATCCAGTAAAGGCCAAGTGTCGACTACTGTATAGACCGATCCCGCACTCGATCTCGCCGAGTGGATTAGCTGGAAATCGCGAACCATCCAAGAGAATTTGGACATTGCTTTAAGCACAGGAGGTTGCGTGATTTTCCTCGCTAGCGTTACATGCGCTCGAAAGGCTACTGGGTCGGCCGGCAGAGCCAAGTGATCGAAATGCGCGCGCAATGCGCCGTGCAGCTCCAGCAAAGCCTGCGGGCACACGCCAGCAGCAGCGACGACGACTCCGGATTTCTGCCAATATTCATATCTGTCGAAACTGAGTTCGAATGAACGGTGACGCACCGCAGCGCCAAGACTGCGTAACGCGGTGGCTTGCTCTCTTGACACCTCCCCCGCGAAAGCGACAGTCATGTGATAGTTCTCGCTGGGTACCGGTCGCGCATCCCTCGCCAAGCTCAGCGCCGCAGCGAGGGATTCGATCCGCGCGCGGACCTGCGGAACAGGGAATACCGCGAAAAACAATCTCACAACGAACCAACCGTGTCCGGGCGCAGCAGCCGCGCGAGCGCCCACCGTACCGCTTTGCGTCGCACCGCATCGCGATTGCCCTGAAAGCGCTTGCGCTCGACCTCGAGACGCACACGCCTGCCGCAGACCCTAGCCCAGCAAAACCAAACAGTTCCCACCGGCTTTCCGGGAACCCCGCCGTCGGGTCCGGCAATGCCCGTAACGGCAACCGAGTGTGAGGCGCCCGCGCGCTTGATGGCGCCTCGAGCCATGGCGCGCGCCGCAAGTTCGCTCACGGCGCCATGAGTGCGCAAGACCGAGCGCGGAACACCGAGCTGCCGCACCTTCGCGTCGTTGCTGTAGGTCACAAAACCCTCGCCAAACCATTGAGAGCTGCCGGCTACGTCGGTAAGTGCCTTAGCAATCCACCCTCCGGTGCAGGATTCCGCCGTGGTGACCGTGTGTCCATCTTTGTTCAAGCGTCGCCCCACTCGTGCCGCCAGAACATAAAGTTCCCGATCAGTCCTACTCACTCTCGCGTCTCGCTGAGCGCTTTTCCGGCAGCATGCCTGGATGATATCAGCATAGAAACCTGCTCTTTTGAATTGAGACACCGGTCGGCGATGCTAAACTGAGTTCGATGCCGTCATTCCTGCAGAGGCTTCTCCGGCGCGGTGCCCAAACGCCGACACAATCAGCACCTGTCGCCTCGCCGTCCGAGGTGCTCTGTGCCGAAGCGGCCGGCGCCGCGGCGACAGGTAAGTTCGAGGAGGCGGTACAGCTGTATGAACATGCCCTCTCGGCGGATCCATCCCGGGCCGAAACTTACTACCAGCGTGGCACCTCACTCAAGAACGCCGGTCGACTCGAAGCAGCAATCGCGAGCTATGATCAAGCCATCGAGCGCAAGCCTGACTACGCCCACGCGTACTGCAATCGCGGCGTCGTGCAACAGAGTCTAGGACTCCTGGACGCGGCCCTGTCGAGCTACGACCGCGCAATTGCTCTGGACGAGAACGACTTCATGTCACAGTACAACCGGGCACTGCTGATGCAGGAGTGCTCACGCTGGGACGAGGCGCTGGCGAGCTACGCACGTGCGATTGCAATCAATCCTCAGTTTGCTGACGCCCAGTACAATCGCGCGATGGCGCAACTGTTTCTGGGAGATTTCCAGGCCGGCTGGCGTGCCTACGAGTGGCGCTGGGCCAATGCACAGCGCCTTGGCATCGGGGCGGTACGGAGCTTCGCGCAGCCCCGCTGGCTCGGCAATGAATCAATCTTAGGGAAGCGCCTTCTGCTCTTCAGCGAGGCTGGCTTGGGCGACACTCTGCAGTTTTGCCGGTACGCCACCTTATGCGCCGAGGCTGGGGCCATCGTGATCTTGGAGGCGCCGCGATCGCTGCTGCCGCTGCTCAAGAGCCTCTGGGGCGTAACTCAACTGATAGCCGCAGATGGCGCGTTGCCGCCTTTCGACTACCAGTGTCCGCTGCTCAGCTTGCCGCTGGCATTTGGGACCACGCTCGACACCATTCCCGCTCCCGCGCGCTATCTGCAGGCCGACGCAGCTAGAATTGCCGAGTGGCGCACGCGGCTTGGCGAACGCCGCCGCCCGCGGATCGGACTGGCATGGAGTGGCAATCCTAGAAACGCCATCGACCATCGGCGCAGCATCCCGCTCGCGGACTGGATGGCTCATTTGCCAACCGAGTTTGAATATTTCAGGCTTCAGACCCACGTCCGCGACGCAGATCTCGCCGCGCTCAAGTCAAATGACCTCGTGATTTCGTTCGACGATGAACATATGACCTTCGAGAACACTGCCGCATTGTGCGCGTGCTTGGATCTGGTAATCACGGTCGACACGAGCCTGGCTCATTTGGCGGGCGCGCTTGGCGCGAGGACTTGGGTGCTCTTATCGCACACTCCAGACTTTCGTTGGCTGCAGGATCGCGGCGACAGTCCTTGGTACCCATCCTTGGAGCTCTATCGGCAGTCGATTCCCGGCGACTGGACCGGCGTCTTCAAGCGGGTCGCCACCAATCTGCGGTATCAGTTTCGGTAATCGCACCGCACGCCGCGGTACGACGACAGCGCACTGTGCGGCTTACCGGACATGAGCCGGGGGTAGGTCCCTGTGATATCGGTCATGAATTTTGACGTAAGCGGACTCCAATTCCCGGGCGAAGAGCTGGGTATCGAATAAAGGCGCCGTAGCTCGAGTGCCCGCAAGCTTCTTGCGGATCCTCTTCAATTCCGACGGATCTAGCGCGAGACGAACGGCCGTGTCCTCATAGTCCTTTGCGCTCGCGGTGATGAGTTCGGGCAGGTTTACTGCCTCGAGCAAGCTTGCCGCATAGCGGCTTGCCAAAGACCTGCCCGGGCAAGTTAGCACCGGCAGCCCGGCCCAGAGCGCATCGCTGGCTGTGGTGCCTGCGTTGTAGGGCGTGGTGTCCAAGAAAAGATCCAGCGCCTCAAAACGGGCCATATATTGGTCGACGGGCAGCAGTTGGGCGAATACGAGCCGCTGCGGCGCGATGCCCAAGCGCTGGGCTTCCCTGTAAAGGTTGCGTTCCGCCGTCGGACTGCCCGCATAGAGCATCAGCACGGCATCCGGCACGCGCGCTAGGATCCTCATCCACAGTTCAAAAGTGGCCGGCGAAAGCTTGTTGATTGCATTGAGGCATGAGAACACGAAGCCTTTAGCCGGCAGCCCCAATTCCTCCCGGGTAAATGCTCGGTCCGGGATGACGCGTTGGGGGTCGTTGACCTGATAGCTCGGCAAGTAAATGATTTGCTCAGTGTAATGCTGAATTTCTAGAGGCGGGATTAGCGCGCGATCGGCGACTAAGTAATCCATGTAAGGCGCGGCCAGGGTTCCGAGATAGCCAATGTAACTAATCTGAAGTGGAGCGGCGCGCAGTGCGAATATGCGGCTTCGCTGTTGATCAGTATGCCCCCCCAGATCCACGGCAATGTCGATGCCAAGTTCGCGCGCCAGCGCGGCGACCTCCAAGTCGGAGCGATCGCAGACGTCGATGAAATGATCGAAGCTCCGCTCCAGTCGTGAACGCATCGAATCGGCGACTTTCACGCCAAACGCGAAGGCCGTGATTTCAAATCTCGATCTATCGTGAGCTTCGAACAACCCGGCGGTGAGTCGCGCTACAGGGTGATTACAGAAATCCGCCGAAAAGTATCCGACTCTGATCTTCTCGCTGCGTGGTCTTCTTGCCGGCGCCCCAAGCGCATCGTTGAGGGGGTACTCTTCGCGGACCCAAATGCTCGCCGCCGCTCGCTGCAGCTCTGGCGAATCCACCAGCGCCAGCATCGTGAGCGGATTGCAAACGGGCTTCCCCGCTATCACCGCTGCGGTCATATTCTGAAGATCGGACTCCAGGTTGTGCCAATCGCAAGCCTGCATTTTCGCGGCGAGGCGGTCTCCCATGAGATACTTCCTGCCCGGATCGAGCTTCATTGCACCGTCGAAGTGTTCAATGGCGCGATCAAGCTGCTTCAGCCGTACCAGCGAGGAGCCGAGGCAGCAGTGCGCCTCCACGTTCGCGGTATCCAGTTCCAGAACCATTTCGTAGTTTGAAACCGCCGCGTCATATTTTTTTTGGTCGAGCATTAGGTTGCCGAGATTAAGATAAGCGCCGGCGTAATGAGGCTTCAGCTCGATCGCTTTATCATAGCTGGCAGCGGCTTCCTCGAAGCGTCTGAGCATGTGGAGCGAGACACCGCGACCCAGGAAAGCCTCCGCATGGATCGCGCCGAGTTCGATCGCCCTATCGAAGCTCCGCACCGCCTCTTCATGCCGCCCCAGATCCTCGAGCACGTTGCCTTGGTTGACATGAGCATCGGCATAGTCGTACCTCAGAGAAATAGCGGTTTGGTAACTCGCGAGCGCCTCTTCGAAGCGCCGCATTGCCTTGAGCACCGAACCCCGGTTGTAATGAGCGAGGGGATCTTCCGGATCGAGCGCGATGGCGCGGTCATAGCTCGCGAGCGACTCTTCGCGCTGCCCGAGGCGTTCCAGCACGGAGCCGCGATTGCAAAACGCATGCGCATGCGACGGATTGAGAGCGATCGCCTTGTCGTAGTCCGCGACTGCCGCTTCGAGTCGAGCGAGCCTGTTCCATGCATTGGCACGGTTGTAATAGCTTTCCGCGCGCTCCGGTGATCGCTCGATGACCACACCATAGAGCTCGATAGCCTTCTCCAGCTGTCCGTGCTGCAGAAGATTTTGAGCTTGAGCGAATAGTTCGTCGGTCGTTGTGTCGTCTGGTCGGCTCGTGATCCTGCGATCGGGCTGAACTTCGTCTTCCGCCGGAACAGATCGCGTATTTTCGGGAGCATAAGCTATGATAACAGTGCGGAGCGCGCGTTGATTTGAGTGGGAGCACACATCGGGCTCGCCGCCGCATCGGCCGGCCGAGAGGATCCATGATGAGGGAGGAATCCGGTTTCGGGTGTTCGCAATGACTGGACACGGCCGACTTGGTTGCCGAAGGCGCGGCCTTGCATCAGGCGGGTCGGCTGGACGAGGCCGCGAAAATCTACAACGAGGTCCTCGCTCGCTCACCGCACGACTTCGACGCAACCCATTTGCTGGGTGTAATCGCCCTCCAGCAGGGCCAATTGAACCTTGCGCAGCGTCTCATCAATTCCGCCGTCGCCCTTCGGCCCCATGAGGCAGTCGCGGTCAGTAACCTGGGCGTCACTTGACCTCAGGGACGGCCAGCTACAGCCGGCGCTGCGGTGGTTTGAGATCGCGCTGAAGCTTCAGCCCGATTTGCCGGCGGCGCTCATCAATGCGGCAGAGGTGATGCATCACATGGGGCGCTACGGCGATGCCGTTCCTCTGTTGCGAACAGCGCATTCCATAGACCCCTCCTCGTACTCCGCGTGCAGTTTGCTAGGCGCATGTCTCATGAAGACCGGAGACGGGAACGAGGCCGCCACGCTATTCGAAGCGGCAACGCGATTGCGCCCGGACGACGCCGAACCATGGGCGAATCTGTCAGTTGCTTTGAGGTCCATCGGTCAAGACGAAAGGTCCCGCCAATGCGAGAGCCGAGCCGCTTCGCTGCAGCCGAGTTCGCCTGCCGCCCCGAACGCGCTCCCCAAGACGCGATTCGACCAGGGAGGCAGTGCCGATGCGGCGAAGAGCCAGCCACGCGGACTGTCCTCAGCCGCTCCCTCCGTCGACATGCTCCTCTCCTACTCTCACACTCTGATGGCTAACGGCCTGATCGACGAGGCGCTGCAACAGCTCGATGCCGCTCTGGCGCTTGATCCAAACAACCTGACCGTGCGCTGGGCCATCGCGATCGGGCAGCTCAAACCAGTCTATGAGAGCGAGTCGGACGTCTTGGCGGCTCGGCAGGCCTTCGGAGAATCCCTCGACGACGTCAAGTCATGGTTCGAAAATACGCAGAGTGTCGAGGCGCCCTATAGAACCGTGGGAGCCGTTCAGCCCTTCTATCTGACGTACCAGCACTACAACAACAGGGACTTGCTGAAAAAGAAATATGGCGCGCTATGCGCAACCTTCATGGGGACGTTACCCGGCGTTTTGCAACCCGAGAGACCCTTCGCGGGTCCAGTGGGACCACCCGCAGGGCGCAAACTGCGTCTCGGCGTAGTCTCGGCGCACGTCAGGGAGCACTCCGTCTGGATTGCCGTGACGAAAGGCTGGGTGAAAAACCTCGATCGCGCGAGCTTCGACCTCCACATCTTCCATTTGAGCTCTACCGTTGATCCCGAAACCGAGGCCGCGACGGCATTGGTCGTCCATTTCGACAACCGGTCCAAGGATGTCGCAGGATGGGCCAAGGCGATCGTCGCACAGAAACTGGACGTCATTCTTTACCCGGAGATCGCCAGCGACCCCCTCACGGTGCAATTGGCGTCCCTGCGATTGGCGCCGGTTCAGGCCGTCACCTGGGGACATCCGGAAACCAGCGGATTGCCCACCGTGGACCTGTTTCTTTCAGCGTCCGCGTTTGAACCGCCCTGTGCGCCCGAGAATAGCTACAGCGAGAGGCTCGTCGTGCTCCCCAACCTGAGCGTTTGCGTGGAACCGCTCGCACTTCCGGACGTGGACCCGGACCTTGGTCGCTGCACCTTTCCGCCAACGAGCCTCTGTTATTATGTCCCGGTCAGCCCTTTAAATATGCGCCTCAATACGACGATGTTTGGGTTCAGATTGCCAAGGGGCTGCAGAAGCGCACGTTGCTCCGCAAGCGAACGATGGGGCGGCTCATTTTTTTTCAGAAGCCACGATAATATCTCGGACCGAATGCTCGAGAAGCGGCTGCGTGCGGCCTTTGCCCGGCAGGCTGTGGATTTCGACGCGCACGTAAGTATCATCCCCTTTTTGGATCATGCACGTTTCTTTGGATTGATGCGCCGATCCGCATTGATGTTGGACACCCCAGGCTTCTCCGGCTTCAATACGGCGCTGCAGGCTGTCGAGTGCGACCTGCCTGTGTTAGCGTTCGAGGGAGATTTCCTGCGTGCGAGACTTGCAAGCGGGATCATGCGGGAGATCCAAATGCCCGAGCTTGTGGCGACGAGCGCGGAGGATTTCGTGCAGAAAGCGATTAGGCTCGCCAGGCACCGGACTGTACTCGGTAAGTTGCGCGCGAAGATCATCGAGCGGCGCTTTCCGTCGTCCAGGAACCTGACGCCGGTCCGGGCACTGGAGCGCCTCCTCATCGAGGCCGCGGCGAATCGCCTCTGATGCGGGCTTGGCTGACAGGCGACGGAGCGTCGGCGCTTGAGGCTCGCGAATAGGATCGACAAATGGAGCAACATCAGTGATCGGTAGTCTCCTCAAGCAACTCTGGGTGGCGCTCGGGGTCTTTATTCGTCACCATCTATCCCGCCTGTTCGGACGTCATAAACAGCCCCCGCCCGACTCGCGAGGCGGCGGGGATCAACAGTCCATGGTTGAAAAGCTTCACAGCGTCGGCCTCGACCCTACTTATGAGAAACTCACCAACTGGCACACCGATCCGAGCGATCTGTCCGCATCGGGTACAACGTCGAACCCGATCTTTCAACTATGGCGAGAAATGCCGCTTGGCCACAAGTGGACTCACTACTTCGAGACCTATCAAGCGGTTTTCGGTTCTCGTCGTGACACACCGATGCGTATCCTCGAGATAGGAGTACTTCGTGGCGCCTCGTTGCGGCTTTGGAAGGATTACTTCCGACATGCGGAGACCTGCTTGGTCGGTATCGATATCGATCCCGCGTGCGCGGCCTATGACGCGCCCTCCAGTGGGATTCATGTCCGCATAGGTAGTCAAGTTGACAGCGAGTTTCTCGCTCGGGTCGTGGCGGAGTTCGGTCCGTTCGATCTAATCATCGACGACGGAAGCCATCATAGTACGCACATGATCATGAGCTTCAATTGCCTTTATGCCGCTGGTCTCAAGGATGACGGCATCTATCTGGTCGAGGATCTTCACGCGAACTACTGGCTTCCATGGCGGGACTCCGCCAACAGTTTCCTGGACTTCTGCAAGGACCTGTTGGAGCTCATGCATGCGCACTATTGGAAAAATCCGCTGTCCGTGTGGACCGGGCAAGCACAGTCGGGCTCGGTCCTAACGGTCGAAGTGCCCGCGATCACCACGATGATCAGGGAGATTCGATTCTTCGACTCGATCGTCGCCATCTACAAGACGCGGCGCCCCCACCCTCCCAGATACATCGTCGCGTAGTCCCCCGGAGGCCGCTTGATGCGCCCCCTAGAACCGCATCTTCGAGCAAATTCAGCCAGCTTTTCTGGCAATCAGATTCAGGCTGATTGGCACGCCTCGCAGCTCGAGGATGCTGGTGTCATTGAAAAAGTCAAAGCGCGCAACCCGAATAACGTCGACAAAGCCGGCAAAAGCCAAGAATTGCAGCATAAAGTCTTGATTTAGCCCGGCCAGGTGATAATCGTACTTGTCGACGTGGCCTCCGAAAATCATCATCATGACGAGAAACCGGTCTTGGACCGAAAGTTGGCGATCAAGGAACAGTCGCGCGAGCACATCCAGATCCGGCACGCTTACATAGAAGGTGCCGCCGGGAGCCAGAACTCGGCGCCACTCGATCAGTGTCGCACCGAGCTCGCCGGTGTAGTCGAAATGCTCGAGCACGTGCGATGCATAAAGTGCCTCGAAGGTATTGTCGGCGAATATCTTTAGATCACGCGCATTACCGACGTGATCGACGATCGGTCCGGGATTGGCGTCGAACACTTCCCAGCCGGGAGCCTTGACTTGCCCACCAATGTGTAATTTGCGACCCATGGCTCATTGCATAATACATTTCATGCAATGTCGGGCGCCATTAATTTAAGGAACTGCAAGCGGATCGATGGGCCGTGCGACGGATTCGAGAAAGTCCTGGAATGGTGCCATAGCGGACTGATCGTCGAACAATACCGAACGGCGCTCCTGTATCTCGTGCCGGATATGCATTCGATAGGGGCGGTCGGTCAGCAATCTGACGACGAGATTCACGTAATCAGCTTTGGTTTGGACAATCAACTCTTGCAAATTCATGCGCCGCAAGACTCCGCTCGCCAGACGCCCCCTCAAGAACTGCCCCTCTCGCGTAACCAGGGGCAGGCCGCATTCCATCGCCTGCACCGCCGTGTTGTAGCCCGAAAAGCCGATGGTATCGAGCATCATGTCCGCCCGTTTGAGGAGGGAGTGGAACTCCTCGAAACTCAGCCAGCGAATGAACCGCAGATGGTCCGCCGCCTGTAGACCAGCCGCCCCGAATTCCTTGCTGATTCTGATCTTCAGAATGTCCGTGAGGTCGCCGACGGAGGGGCGGAAGAACACAAGCTGCGCATCCGGTACGCGGCGCACGATCTCGACAAATACGTCGTCGTTCGCGGGTTGGTACTTGAACGGCGTACCTGGACAGACCAGGATGGGCTTTTCGAGGTCAATGTTGAGGGCGTCGAAATCAAGGTCGATACTCGAAGAGTTCAACGGCTGTATACGGTTGCCAAGGTGCGGAAGGAGCAGCAGCCGTTCGGAATAGTGATCCTGCGCATCCCCGGGCTCGAAGCACTCTGCGGATACGTACCAATCCAGTGTCGGTAAGCCGGAGGTATCCGGATGACCCCAGCTATTGATCTGGTGTGGCGCCAACCGCAGGCTGGCGAGCTTCGCGATCAGCGGATGGAGTCCGACGGCGGGATAGAGCAGGATTTCGCAATTCTGTTCGCGGATCGCGGCGACCCATCCAGAGAGAGTCCTCGGGCCGCCGATAAATACATCCGAGTTCTCGCTTGCCCAATCTGTCTCTGAATCGGTCCGATCCGTCAATGAGAAGACGACGAGTTCAAACCGCTCGCGGTCGAACGACTGAAACCATCCCTTGATTAGAGCCATCCAAACCGAGTGCAGCCGGATATCTGGAGAGACGACACCCAGCCGGATCCGCTTTTCCGCCGGCCTCATGAACGGGGGCGATTTCTGGCGATCTAGCCAGCGCTGCATCGCCATGGCACATACTCGGCCATAGCGCTTGAGGAGAGCCAGGTTGTTCTCCTCCTGATAGGTTAGGAAAAATGGCTGTGCCTCGCCCACGAAGATCGCTCCGTCAGTTTCACTACTGAGCCACCAATCCTCGAACCTGGCGAGCTCACTCTCGAATCCGGAGCGGTTCGGAGAATCGTTGTCGTCCTTCGACGAAAAGGCAGGGGCCCACAGCATGAAACGCATCCAGCGCGCCTTTGCGTTGTTGGGATTAAGCTCGATAGCCCTGTCAAAGCTCGACAGGGCAAGGTCAAGCCGACCTCCGCGCTGATAGCTCTCCCCTAGATTGTGATGTAAGTCGGAGTTTTCCGGCTCCACCGCAACAGCTTTCTCGTAATTCGCATGGGCAAGCGCGACTGTTTCCCCCGAAGCCTGGTCGAGATTGATATAGGCGGCACCGAGGCTCGAATAAGATGCGCCCGAGTTGGGATTCAGCACGATCGCTTGCTTGAACAGCTCGATCGCCTCGGCATACCTCCCCATGCGATCGAGCACGATACCCAGCTGATGGCGGGGACCAAAATGCTCCGGGGTAAGCGCAATCTCCCGGCGATACGAGGCCTCAGCTCGCTCGAATTGCTCAGTGTCGAATAGGAGCCGTGACAAGTTCTGCTGAGCTTCGATGAATCCAGGATTCAGAGCCAACGCGCGCTCGCAGCTCGCGATCGCCGAGGTTTTGTCCCCCGCCCGTTCATACAGGTTGCTCCGATAGAGGTGGAGCTCGCTCGAATTGGGCAAGATCGCCAAGCTTTCTTCGCAAAGCTGCGTGGCGAGGGCAAACTGTTCCGATCTGAGCAACGCGGCGATCAATTGGCGGCGTGCGAACTCGAAATCGGGGCGCAACTCAATCGCCCTCTGCAGGTGGAAGATCTCTGCGTCCCGAGGCTCGGTAGCTTCAAGGATGCTCGCTAGTAGGTAGTGACTGTCAGCGTCCTCGCTAGCGATGCTTACGGCATGCTCGAGAACTTCGCGAGCTTCATTGATACGACCTTGCGCCCTCAGCACAAAACCCAGCATGACCAAGGCCCCAGGGTAATCCGCGTCCGATTCCATCACTTGGCGATAGCAGCGCTCGGCATCGCCGTAACGGCGGGCCCTTGCATGCTCGTCACCCTGTCTCTTGATGGTATGCGGATGTCGCATATCTCCTGAGGCAAGGTCTGCAAGGGGGACCGCCCCACCGGATGCCCGGCGGCCGATGTTCTTTCTCAGCCACTTCAACACTGCTAGTCACCTCTGTTCCGTAAAGCTCATCACCCCACGATGGCCGCTTGCCGCAAATCGACGCAACGAGAGAGCCAAGGTGGCGCTCGGACTTCTTGTACTTGAGGCCGCGCACCTCGGCAAGGTACGGCAGTCGGCACTTTGAGAATTATCACTTTCGGGACTCGTTGGCCGGCCTATACGTTCCCCTGCCGGCGCTTCGCCGGTATCCTCGCGGATGCCGCGGACTCGCACCGTATACTCTTTGCCGGGATCCCGGCGCACAACCTGTTGATTCATATTGGATAGATGGTGAACTAGTGCCGGCTCTCACAGATTCGAAAAGCGCCTCCGAACACACGCCCATGATGCAGCAGTACCTGCGCATCAAGGCGCAGTATCCCGATGTTCTGCTGTTCTATCGCATGGGCGATTTCTACGAGATGTTCTACGACGATGCGCGCCGCGCCGCGCAGCTGCTCGACATCGCGCTGACCCAGCGCGGCGCCTCGGCCGGCGCGCCGATCCCGATGGCGGGCGTACCGGCGGTCACGCTCGACACCTATCTCGCCCGACTGGTGCGCAAAGGCGAATCGGTCGCCATCTGCGAGCAGCGCGGCGATCCCGGCAAGACCAAGGGACCGATGGAACGCGAGGTGGTGCGCATCGTCACGCCGGGCACCGTCACCGACGAGGCGCTGCTCGAGGAACGCCGTGACAACCTGCTGGCGAGCGTCTGCGGCGCGACGGCCGCTTCGGGCTGGCCTGGCTGGATTTGTCCGCCGGTCGCTTCACGGTCATGGAGTCGACGGCCGCGGCGCTCGAGGCCGAGCTCGAGCGTCTGCGGCCCGCCGAGATCCTGATCCCCGACGGCGTCACTCTTGTCCAAGCCCAGCGGTCTGGAGACGGCCCTGGCGGACGCGGCCACCCTGGCATTTCGACTCGGATCCGCCACGCGCGCACTGACCGAGCAGTTCGGTACGCGCGATCTTGCCGGGTTCGGATGCGCGGACAAGCCCTTGGCCGTCGCCGCGGCGGGCGCGCTCCTCAACTACGTGCGCGAAACCCAGAAATCCGCGCTGCCGCATCTGCGCGCGCTCGCCACCGAGGAGCACGACGGGGCCCTCATCATGGATCCGGCGACGCGGCGCAACCTGGAACTCGACGAGAGCCTCGCGGGCAAGCCCGAGCTCACGCTCGCCGGCGTCTTCGACCGCACGGCCACCGCGATGGGCGGACGCATGCTGCGTCGCTGGCTGCACCGGCCGCTGCGCGATCCGCGCGTCTGCGCGCCCGCTATCATGCAGTCGCGACGCTTGCTGAAGATTCGCGCCATACAGCAACTCGCGCGGTCGCTGCGCCCGATCGGCGACCTCGAGCGCATCCTCGCGCGCGTCGCGCTGCGCTCGGCCCGGCCGCGCGATCTCGCACAGCTGCGCAACGCGCTCGGCGCGCTGCCCGCACTTCGCGATCGCTGCTCGCGTATGCGCGGACTCCCCTTCCCCGCTGCTCGAGCTCTGCTCGCGGCCTTCGGCGACCATCGCGAGCGAGCATGCGTCTGCTCGCGCGCGCAGTGGCGGACTCGCCGCCGCATTTTCTGCGCGACGGCGGCGTGATCGCCGCCGGCTACGACGCCGAGCTCGATGAGCTGCGCCTGCTCGGCAGCAACACCGAGCAATTCCTGCTGGATCTCGAACGGCGCGAACGCGAGCGCACCGGCCTCTCGAGCCTGAAGCTCGGCTTCAATCGCGTGCAAGGATTCTTCATCGAGGTCAACCGGCCCAGGCGGAGCGCGTGCCCCCCGATTATCTGCGCCGCCAGACGGTCAAATCCGCCGAGCGATTCATCACGCCGGAGCTCAAGTCGTTCGAGGACAAGGTGCTCGGCGCGCGCGATCGCGCGCTGGCGCGCGAGAAGGAGCTGTACGAACGCTGCTCGACCGCTGATCGCGCGTCTGCCGGCGCTGCAGGCGACCACCGCGGCGCTCGCCGAGCTCGACGTGCTCGCGTGCTTCGCGGAGCGCGCCGCCGCGCTCGATTGCGTTCGGCCCGAATTGGTGGACGAGCCGCAGCTGCGCATCGAGGGCGGCCGCCATCCGGTGGTCGAGCGCGCGAGCCGCGAGCCGTTCATCCCGAACGACCTGCGCTTCGACGACGCGCGGCGCATGCTGATCATCACCGGGCCCAACATGGGCGGCAAGAGCACCTACATGCGCCAGACCGCGCTCATCGTGATTCTCGCGCACATCGGCTGTTTCGTGCCCGCGAAGCGCGCGGTGCTCGGCCTCTCGATCGCATTTTCACGCGCATCGGCGCGTCCGACGATCTCGCGGGCGGACGCTCGACGTTCATGCTCGAGATGACCGAGACCGCGAACATCCTGCACAACGCCACCGACCGCAGCCTCGTGCTCGATGGACGAGGTCGGCCGCGGCACCAGCACCTTCGACGGCCTGTCGCTCGCCTGGGCCTGCGCCGCGTTCATCGCCGACGAGATTCGCGCGTTCACGCTGTTCGCGACCCACTACTTCGAGCTCACCAGCCTCGCCGACGAGGCGCCGGGCGTGGCCAACGTCCACGTCGAAGCGATCGAGCACGGCGAGACGCTGGTGTTCCTGCATAGCGTCAAGGAAGGCCCCGCGAATCAGAGCTACGGATTGCAGGTCGCCGCGCTCGCCGGCATCCCCAAAGTCGTGACCGCCGAGGCGCGGCGTTACCTCGACAGAGCTCGAGCGCGAGCGCGACGCGCTGCGCGGCTCCGCTCGCCGCAGTCCCAGCTCCCGCTGTTCCCCCGGTCCGGGGCGCGCAGCCGCCGCCGCCGGCGTCGGCGGCGCCCACGGTAGGTGATCCTGCTACGGCGGAGTCGCTGGCGTTGGCCGCACTTCGCGCTGCCGATCCGGACAGCCTGACTCCCCGGCAGGCACTCGATCTCCTCTACCGCCTGCGGAAATTGGACGCTGAGGCAACCAAATCCCCTATTCAGCGCTAGTCCACACCTTCACAGGGGGACCGGCCCATCGCGCTGCGGCCTGTGAAACCAGTCACGCCGGGGCGGGCCGGCCGAACCTTATGCTCCGGTGAATTTCACATCCGGTGCGACTCCACTTGAAGCCCACGTCCGCGCTCGCCCGACCGCTGTTTCTCGCGGCGTGGGCTTGTCCGACTTTTGCGCTGATACTCGGACAGCTGCCGCCGGACCACCTCGTTGCGGCACTCGTCGCGGCGATGCTCAGCGGCGGTATGCTGTCGACCCTTCCGACCCGTGCTTTTCGAGCCGCGCGCTTGATCACCACTCTCCTGCTGCCATTGACCTGCCTCTGGATCGGGTACGCCTCATTGAACGGAGCGGGCCCCTCAGCGGCCGATGCGCTCACGGCGATGGCAAATACCAACCAGTCCGAGGCATCGACCGCGCTGCAGTTGATGGCAAACCCACAGTCGCTTTCGTTCTGCTTCGCGCATGCCGGGCTGCTCGCAGCGTCTTACTGGTGCGGCACCGTAGCGTTCGGCTCGACCTCGCGCGTGCTGCTCGCGGCCTGCCTCTCGCTGATCATGATCGGCGCGTGGGCGCAAGTTCTGACCGGCGACGGCGTGCGCTTCCTGCCGGCCCGCCACGATTGGCCCAATTTTCCATACGGCTCGATTGCCGATCTGACCGGTACGGCGCTCACACATCCCGGGCTGCTGCGCCGGGTCCAGACGGTCCATCGGCGCTTGCCGACCGAGCGACGCGTGACACAGCACCTCGACGGAATCTTTATCGTGGGCGAAACGTTTCGCTTCGACCGCGATTGGGACGCGCTTCGGTCGAACAGCGCGTGGCGGACCATCGGCGCACGCTTCGACGACGGCCTTGGCGTATTCCTTCCCAAAGTCTGCGCCTCCGCGGACGCGACGGCCGTCAGTGTGCCCATGCTGGTGACCGGAGTCTCGCCGGCACGCAATGAAGAGGCCGCCTCGGCACCATCCGGCCTCGCCAGACTCGATGCCGCCGGCTACATAACGGCATGGATCTCCAATCAAGACGAGAATGTGTTCGAAAGCGAACATAGAAATCTCGTGTGGCGCGCTGCGGGCGGCGCACATGATGAAATCGTCCTACCGATCATCTCCGCCTTTTTGCACAGGGAGGATCCTCGCAACAAGGGGTTATTGGTGCATCTCATGGACAGTCACGCCGCTTATCTCGACCGCTATCCAACTGCACCCGAACCGAGCGGGTTGAATGCCGAGCAAACTGAGCAGCTGCGCTATCACCGCGCCAACGAACACACATTGGCGGTTCTCGTCCAGATCGCGGCGATGCTCGATGCACTGCCGCGGCCGGCGTACGCGGTATACGTCTCCGATCATGGCGAGAATCTGCTGGCTGATCACAACGGACTGCATTTCCACATCGGCGCGCGCACCAGCGCCGAGGCGGCTTATGTTCCATCGCTCGTCTTTTGGAATGACGCGTTCAGGCAGGCGTTCGATCCGCGCGCTCGTCTGCAGCGCGATCTCTCGGCGCCCTCGCTCGCGCACGTCGATGTTTACAACATATGGATGAACTTCGCGGGACTCGGCGTCGATCTCGCCCCCACCACGGATCCGAAAATATTGGGCAAAATCAGGTTGACAGACGCGAAAAGTGCCGTCTCCTGCACCGATCTTCCGCACTGAGGACCTCCCACTTGCTCCAAGACCTGCTTCCGCAAACTCCGGCCCGCGGTGCTTCAGAGATCGAATGTTCGGGGGACCGCGGCGACTTTTCGCCCCGATATCGAAGGTCTGCGGGGAGTGGCGATCCTGCTCGTTGTCGGCTGTCATTGCGATATCGGGTGGTGTGCAGGGGGGTTCGTTGGCGTCGATGTGTTTTTTGTTCTTTCCGGCTATCTGATCACAGGGCTGCTCGCGGCAGAATATCGCGCGACGTCCCGCATCGACCTGCCTAGGTTCTTTGCTCGGCGCGCGCGCACGCCTGCTTGCCTGGCGCCACCCTGGCACTTGTGGTGGTTGACAATTGTTGGCCGCCGCGCTGCAATGTCTACGCCACGGTGAGATGGAATTCACAGCGCGCGCGGCGCGCGCCGCCGGGCTCTACGTGAGTAACGTTTTTTTTGACCGTAGCGCCTGCCGATTACTTTGCGCACCGACAGGTGGCAAGCCAATCCGCTTGCTGCACACCTGGTCGCTCGGGCGTCGAGGAGCAGTTCTATCTCGTATGGCCGCTGCTGATTCATGTTTAGCCTATCGCGGCGCTGCACCGGACTTCAGGCGATCCATTGCCGATCCTCGATCGCGCGTTGTCGGCTGCTCGTCGTTCACGTTTTGCCTCTAGGCAACCCGCATCGCTCCCACGGTTCGCCTTCTATGAGCTGCCTTCGCGAGCCTGGGAACTGGCCGCCGGCGGACGTCTTGGCGCTATCTGCCGCTTCCGTGGGACGGCTCGCACGCAGGCAGATGGGCGCACGCCAGTTCTGGCCTCGTCGGCACTCGTGCATGATTCTCGGAGCCGCGGCGCTGGTCTGAAAGGCGGCTCCGGCGTTCCCTGGCTGCATCGCATTGCTTCCCGTCAGCGGCACGCTGGCAGCGCTGTACGCAGGCGCGGTGGCGCGCTCGGCGTTGGAATCGAGCGCCGTCGCTCGAGTACAGCAGCCCCTGCAAGTCTTGGGAGCGCAGCTCCTACGCCTGGTATCTGTGGCACTGGCCGGTTCGTCGTGTTCGCCGGCGTGTTATTCCCCGCGGATCACGGTGTCCGGCAAGGTCGCAGCGGCCATTGCTGCGCTCTGGCAGTCGCCGCATTGACTTACCGCCTCGATCGAGCGGCCCGATTCGAGAGAGCCGCCGCTTCGTCGGCCGGTCGGCGGCGTCGTTGGGCGTTGCCGCCGCCGCAGTCGGCGCTAGAGCGTCGCGGCGTCGTGGAGTCTGCTGGCGTTTGGACAGATACCGACTGCGGCAAGATCACAGGTTCCAAATGATCGTCTGCCGCCGCGAACGACAGAGGTTCGCCTCCCCTCGCGATTGCTACGGCGCAGGTCCCTCGATTGAGGTCAAGGTATGCGAGTTCGGCGTGACCGGCCACTTCGCCCTGCGATAGTCCTATTCGGCGATTCGCACGCCATGCAATGGTTCAACCCCCTACTGACAGCGGCAAAGATTGAGAGGATTGGCGACCTAATCACCGTCCTCAGGGTCGGCTGCGCCGCGAGCGACACCAATCCGCAACACATATCGGCAGCCGCTCGATCACTGCAAGCAATGGCGGAATCGTGCGCCATTCGAGCGATCGTCGCGATGCACCCGTCGGCGGTCGTGATGGCGAGTTACAACGGAGCGACGCTGAGAGGCGACGACAGTCCAGCTCCGCTATTGTCCGCGGAGGAAATACGGTCCGGTACCCGACGGACTTTGGAAGGTCTCTTGCAAGCAGATGCCCCGATTGTCGTGTTGCGGGATACCCCGCTGCCGCCGTTCGACATTCCTACCTGTGTCGCGAGACTCGTGAGCCGGTCCGAATCGGCTAGATCCTGCGACTTCGAGGCATCCGTCGCCCTGAACGAGGCGGCCCATGACGCTGAACTTCGGGCCGCGGACGGTCTCAGGAATGTTTATTCTTTAGATATGGACGACCTCATTTGTCGAGGAAGCTATTGCCCCGCGACGCAGGATGGTGTTCCCATCTATCGGGATGTGAATCACATGACCGCCACGTTTACCGAAACGCTGGCGCCGGCCCTGCGAGCGCGCTTGTTCCAGCTATTGAGGGCCGCGCCATCGGCCGCGCGTCCCCTCGCTGCGTGGAGCGAGCCTAGGTAGCATGAGCGGCGCGCTCAACATCGAGAGTCCATCATGACGAATCCCCCGGGCACGCGCTTCGCCGAGCAGTTTGCCGAAGGCACAGCTCCTGCAGCAGCAAGGCCAGTTCGCGCCCGCTCGCCTGCTCTACCAGGAAATACTCGACGCACGAGCCCGATCATCTTGATGCGCTCAACGCCATGGGTGTCCTCGCGGGCCAGATCGAAGGATCTGCAGCGGAGCGATTCAATATTTCGACCGGGCGATCGCGATCGCACCCGGCGATGCGGGAGCGCATTGCAACCGTGGCCTCGCGCTCAAACAGCTCAATCAACCGGACGCCGCCCTCGTTTGTTTCGACCGGGCGATCGCGCTCGATCCCGGGAAGCGTGATCGCGCACTATAGCCGCGCGGAGACCTACAGGGACCTCGGTCGTGTCGCCGAGGCGCTGGCGAGCTATGACCAGGCCATCGCGATCGACCCCGGGGTTCGTCCACGCATCCTACAGACGCGGCGCTCGTGCTGCAGCAAGTCGCTAGGCTGGAGGAGGCGATCGCCAGTTATGACCAAGTCCATCCGGACTCAAGCCCGATCATTTCGACGCCCATGCGAACAAGGCGTTCTCGCTGTTCGCTCTCGGCCGACACGTCGAGGCGCACTGGCGAGCTGTGACCAGGCGATCGCGCTGAAACCGGACCAAGCGTCCGCGTACGTGCTTCGCGGCAATCATGCTCCGGGCACTCGACCAGCTGGAGGCGGCATTGGCCAGCTACGAGCAGCGCCATCGCCATCGATCCGGACGATCGGCAGACAGCGCACTGCAACCGCGGCGCCGCACTCCTGTTGCTCGACCGAGTAGACGATGCCATAGCCAGCTTCGACAGGGCGATCGCAACTCAAGCCCGATTATGCCGAGGCATACTTCAACCGCGGCTATTCGCAGCGCATGTTGAATCGCTTCGACGCCGCAGCAGCCGATTACAAGAAGCCGTTGCCGCCCTGGCGCCGGATTTCGAGTTTCTTCCGGGCGCCCGGCTCGAAGCGAGTCTGCATGGTCTGCGACTGGACGTGACTTCGACGCGCTCGTCGGACAAATCGTCGCCGGCATCGAGAGCGGCGCGCACGTCTGCGCATCCGTTGATCTTCATGGCGCTCATCGGATTCGGCGCGCCTGCAGCATCAAGGCGGCGCGCATCTGGGTGAGATCACGCCTGCCCGGCCGATGATGCACTTGGGCCCATCGCGCCCCGCGCGCGCCCTCGAAAGACTCACGGTCGGCTACTTTTCCTGCCGATTTTCACGAGCATCCGATTGGCCGTCTGCTGGCCGAGCTGATCGAGATTCATGATCGGTCGCGGTTTGAGGTCATCGCATTTTCATTCGGCGCACAAACGGACGATCAGTCTGCAGCAACGGCTCGTGCGGGCCTTCGATCGATTCTTCGACGTGCGGGAAAAATCGAATCTCGAGATCGCCTCGCTTGCCCGCAGCCTCAATGTCGATATCGCCGTCGATCTCGGCGGCCATACGACGCGGCAATCGGGCCGGACATTTTCGCCCTGCGCGCCGCGCCCGTGCAGGTGAACTATCTCGGCTATCTCGGCACGATGGGTGCAAGCTACATCGACTATATCGTCGCCGACCGCACCGTCGTGACAGCGACAAGCCGAAAAGCACTTCAGCGAGAAGATCATCTACCTGCCGGACAGTCACCAGGTGAACGACCGCAAGCGGCGCATTGCCGATAAGACGTCTTCACCCGAGAAGAACTGGGCCTGCCGCCGATCAGGGTTCGTATTCTGCTGTTTCAATACGAGCTACAAGATCTTGCCCGCGACTTTCGCCGGCTGGATGCGCATCCTCGAAGTCAGTCCCGGGAAGCGTGCTGTTCCTGTATGCCCGGCCATGAAGCTGCGCGAGGCCAATCTGCGCGCACAGGCGGCGACGCCATGGCGTCGATCCACAGAGGCTCGTTTTCGGCGAGCGCATGCAGCCGCCCGAGTATCTGGCCCGCTATCGCGCGGCGGATCTATTTCTCGACACGCTGCCGTACAACGCCGGCACCACGGCGAGCGATGCGCTGTGGGCCGGTCTGCCTGTCCTGACCTTGAGCGGAGAGGCCTATGTCAGCCGGACCGCCGCCAGTCTGCTCACCGCGATCGGCGCTACCGGAGCTCATCACCTCGACGCAGCAAGAGTATGAGCTGCTCGCGATCGAGCTCGCCTTGAACCCACAGCGGCTTCGAGAGATCAGGACAAAGATCCAGAACAATCGCCTTACCAGCCCATTATTCGATACCGCACGGCTCGCGCGCAACCTGGAAGCGGCATACACCATCGTCCATGATCGCTATCTGGCTGGATTGCCGCCGGATCACGTGAGATTCTGATTGGAGAGCATCACGCCAGGATCAGACACGAGTTTCAGAATCCGGCGGCTCACGGTCGTCACGGACAACGAGATCCAGGGACTTGCGGATCTGTTGATCGACTGCGTGGAAGGCGGCGCTTCGGTAAGCTTTATGAGCCCGTTGAGCCACGAGAAGGCCTCGGCCTTTTGGCGCCGGATTGCGGCAACAACGGCACGCGGTGAGCGTGCGCTCCTTGTCGCGGAGGACATGAACGGCATCATCGGCACGGTGCAATTGGTCCTCGACCTGCCCGAAAATCAGCCGCACCGCGCCGATCTCTCCAAGATGCTCGTGTGCCGGCGGGCGCGGCGCCGGGGCGTCGGCGCCGCCGTGCTACGCGCGGCGGAGGAACTCGCGCAGACGCTCGGCAGATCGGTGCTCGTGCTCGACACCGCGAGTCCCGACGCGGAACGGCTGTACGCACGACTAGGATGGGTTCGAGTCGGGTCGGTCCCCGATTTTGCCATGCTGCCGGGCGGCGGTTTCTGCGACACGACGTTTTTCTACCGCCGCCTCGATGCCGCGCCGGAACTTTGATTTGCAGGGGCAAAGCGCCCGTAGCGTAAGAAGGAAGCGACCTGGCGCGCGACGAGCGGCGAATACACCATGCCGCTATGAGTCGTGCGCAAGATCAAAGATTCCTTCGCGCCGCCAAGATGCGTTTCCTCGACGAGGACCGTGCCATCGCTCGCCGCGGCAAACGGCCCCATAAACCGACCGAATCCCACGGGGAGGTTACCGGCGATCACGCCCAGATCACGCGCGCCCCGCCAGCTCCTCTCGCGCGGCGTCAGCAGCACCTCATGGGCCGTCAACCCGAGAACACGCCGACCAAAGGGGAGTTGCGCCAGGTTCCGCGCCGCAAGGCTACCACGCACCGGAGCACCAAGCAGCACGATGCGTCCCGGCGGCAGAACCGCACCTCGCTCGAACAACTCCAGAATCATCAGGCCGCCCATGCTATGCCCTACAAGGTGCAGGGTATCGGCTCCCAACCGCGAAAGGAACATCGCAAGGGCTTGGGCGTTTCCGCGCAGGTCCACACCCACCGAGGAATAGCTGAACGACAGCGCCTCGCAATTGAGCTCGCGGGATAACCGCCGCCGCAGCAGCAACGACTCCCATCCATTCAGCCACAGGCCGTGTATATAGACGACGACGGTACGCACCCTGGATCTCGTTACTAGCGCGCTGCCCGTCTACAGGATCTGTGAAAAGTAGATGGCACGCATTAGTTTAACATTGGAGCTTTGCCACGATTCGAACCCCGGGGAGGGTTGATATTGATATCATTAGATTCATGCCGAAATTGCGTGACCTGCTGAAGCCCAAAAAGCCTCCCAGTCAGCTCCCTTCGCAGTCAACGGCGACGGACCTCGTGCAATCCGGGCCGAGCACCAGTTCTTCCGACGAGCTGTTCCGACAGGCGCAGAGCATGCATCAGTCCGGAGAGATCGAGAAGGCTATCGAGCTGTACGCCCTGTGCCTCGAGCGGACACCGGACCAGGCTGAAGCGTTCTACAAACGTGGCAATGCGCTGAACTCCCTTGGACGCCTGGACCGGGCGCTCGAAGACTACAACCGCGCGATCGATCTTGACCCGTCCTACGCCTACGCCCTGTGCAATCGAGGGTCGGTGCTGGAGCGACTCGGGCG
Source organism: uncultured Gammaproteobacteria bacterium (assembly GCA_963766915.1). GTDB lineage: Bacteria > Pseudomonadota > Gammaproteobacteria > Steroidobacterales > Steroidobacteraceae > Bog-1198. The sequence goes on along the minus strand of CAVYCL010000008.1, from coordinate 521,770 downwards.
CAAAGAAGAGGCGTTGGCAAGTTACGATCGAGCGCTTGGCGTGGATCCAACAGACTCAATGACGCATTACAACCGCGGCTCGGTGCTCAAGGACCTAAAGCGATATACGGAAGCGCTCACGAGCTACGAATCAGCTATTGCGCTCAACGGCAAGTATGCCGAGGCGTATGTGAACCGCGGCAATGTGCTCCGGGAGTTGCGACGCTGGGACGCGGCAATCGACAGCTTTGAGCGCGCCATCGCCCTCGATCCGACGATTGCTCATGCATTCCAGGGACGCGGCATCTGTTTCCATACGCTCAGGCGCTTCGAGCCGGCGCTTGCCGACTACAACGAGGCGATTGCGCTCAAGCCCGGGCTGGGCACGGCTTATCTGCATCGGGGTAATCTTTTCGCCGAGCTCGATCGTCACTTAGAGGCGGTTGCTGATTATCGCAAGGCGACTGAGCTCGAGCCGGACCCCGCCGCCTTCCAATCTCTGGCCACATCGCTGCTTCGGCTCAACCGCCTCGATGAGGCCATTGCCAGCCTAGACAAGGCGGCGGCGATCGACCCGCACCTGAACTATCTCCTAGGCACGACTATGGCGACCAAGATGCAGGCCTGCGTCTGGGATGGCTTCGAAGAGGCCATAGAGCAGATCGTCAAAGGTGTCCGGGAGAGGAGGCTCGTGTGCAACCCGATGACGCTCGCATATTTGATCGACTCTGCGGCGCTGCTTCGGTCGGCGACGGAGGTATGGGTTGAAGATCAAATCGAGGGCACCTGCGATGAGGATCGCAGCCGAATCGCCGCAACATTGCCGAAGCTTACCTATCCGCTCACATCGGCCAAGATCCGCATAGGCTATTTCTCAGGCGATTTTCGCACTCATCCCGTGGCATACCTCACGGCGGGCCTCTTCGAGCACCACGATCGTGCGAATTTCGAGATCACGGCATTTGCGTTCGGTCCGGAATCGCGCGATGCGATTCGGTCGCGTTTGGTCAAAGGATTCGACCGTTTCATCGATGTGCGACATAAATCCGATCTCGAGGTGACTCGACTGGCGCGCGATTTGGGCATCGACATCGCGGTGGATCTCAGCGGCCACACGGCGCACTGCCGCAGCCGGATCTTCGCTTTGCGCGCCGCTCCGGTGCAGGTCAACTTTTTAGGCTACCCAGGCACGATGGGCGCCAACTTCATGGACTATTTGATCGCCGATGGAACTGTAGTCCCGCGGGCACAGCAGGTGCATTACTGTGAAAAAATTGCCTATCTGCCCGGCAGCTTCCTGCCCTTCGACTCAGGCTACACCATCGCGGACCGAACCTTCACGCGCGCGGAACTCGGATTGCCATCCGGCGGGGTGGTGTTTTGCTGCTTCAACAACAACTATAAGATTCTTCCCGAGGTCTTCGATCGATGGATGAGAATTCTCAGCCTCACCGAGCACAGCGTGCTTTGGCTGCATCAAGTCGATGGGGCGGTTGCCGCGAATCTGCGTCAGCAGGCGTCTCAGCGCGGCGTTGATGCCCGGCGCCTAGTCTTCGCGCAGCGCATGCAATCCGTGCATGAACACCTGGCTCGGATACGAGCGGCGGATTTGTTTCTCGATACGTTTCCTTACAATGCTCACGCCACCGCGCTCGATGCTTTGTGGGCAGGCGTACCGCTGTTGACCTTGCCCGGCGAGAGCTTCGCGAGTCGCGTGGCGTCAAGCTTGTTGAACGCGGTCGGCTTACATGAGCTCGTCGCCGACTCGCCTTCGCGCTACGAACAGACAGCCCTGGAATTGGCGGTGGATGCGGCGCGACTTGGGCAGCTGCGAAATAAACTCGCCTTGCGAGACGCGCCGATCTTCGACACGGAGCGCTACACCAAGAACCTCGAGGCGATTTACCGGACGATGTACGAACGTCAAAAGGCCGGCTTACCTCCAGCCCATCTCAGCGAACACCTTGCATCCTGAAGGCGCACACTCATGGCTCCGTCCGTCCCCGGTTGATCAGTGGCGCAACTGGCGGATGACCGCTCGATTGGTACTCGATGAAACCTTGTCGATTGCCGCGGCCGCGCTCAGCCATTGGTACTGCACGTGCTCGCGCTCGCTCAAGGTGACCGATACCCGCTCCCTGAGCTTCAGCGCGAAAGCATGCTCGAGATTGCGCGTTACGCCGGGCGCATAGTTCTTGCCGAACGCGGGCAGGATCTCGTAGACCTGGGTCCATTGCAGATTGACCAGCACGCCCTGCGTGATGCCGGTCTCCTCGATGAGCTCGCGGCGCGCGGCGAATCCGCGTTCTCGCCCCACTCGAGGCTCCCGGTCACCGATTGCCAGAAGCCGGGCGGCTTGCGCCGCTCGAGCAGCAGGAATTCGCCGGCCTCGGTATAGATCACGATCAGGACCGATTCGGGGCGGCGAAACGACTGCAACGTCTACTCGACCTTGGGCGGAACGCGCACTCGGATGTGCAGCTCTCGCAGCTGCGCCTCGCTCACTTCGGTCGGCGCGTCCATCAAAGGATCCGCCGCCGTCTGCGTCTTCGGGAACGCGATGACGTCGCGGATGCTGTCGGCGCCGGCCATCAGCATCGCCAGCCGGTCGAGGCCGAAGGCGATGCCGCCGTGCGGCGGCGCGCCGAACTTGAGCGCGTCCAGCAGGAAGCCGAACTTGAGTCGCGCTTCCTCCGCCGAGATGCCGAGCAGGTCGAACACCACCGACTGCAGCTCCTGCGTGTGGATTCGCACCGAGCCGCCGCCGATCTCCGAGCCGTTCAGCACCATATCGTACGCCTTGGCGAGCGCCTCGCCGGGGTGCGCCTTGAGAGCGGCCGGATCGAGGTTCGCCGGGCTCGTGAACGGGTGATGCATGGCCGCCCAGCGCTTGGCATCGCCGTCCCATTCGAACATCGGGAAATCGACGACCCACAGCGGCCGCCAGCCGGACTCGACGAGCCTGAGATCCTGGCCGACCTTCAGACGCAACGCGCCGAGCGCATCGCTCACCACCTTGGCCGTGTCGGCGCCGAAGAAAATCAGGTCGCCATCGGCCGCACCGGTGCGCTCGAGGATCCCGGCCACCGCCGCATCGCTCAGGAATTTCAGGATCGGCGACTGCAGCCCTCGCGGCCCTTCGCGGTCTCGTTCACCTTGACGTAGGCCAGGCCCTTGGCGCCGTAGCGCGCCACGAAGGCGGTGTAGTCGTCGATCTCCTTGCGTGACAGCTTGCCGCCCTGCGGCACGCGCAGCGCCGTCACCCGGCCGTCAGGGTCCGCCGCGGGCCCTGCGAACACCTTGAAGTCGCAGCCCGCACGAGATCGGCGACGTCGACGAGCTCCAGCGGCATGCGCAGGTCCGGCTTGTCCGAGCCGTACCGGCGCATCGCCTCGGCATAGGTCATGCGCGGCAGCGGCTTCGGCAGCTCGACGCCGAGCACCTGCTTGAACAGTATCGCACCAGCCCTTCCATGATTTCCTGGATCGCGCCCTGATCGAGGAACGAGGTCTCGATGTCGAGCTGGGTGAACTCCGGCTGCCGGTCGGCGCGCAGATCCTCGTCGCGGAAGCAGCGCACGATCTGATAGTAGCGGTCGAAGCCCGCGATCATCAGCAGCTGCTTGTAGATCTGCGGCGACTGCGGCAGCGCGAAGAACTTGCCCGCGTGGGTGCGGCTCGGCACGAGATAATCGCGCGCGCCCTCCGGCGTCGCCTTCGACAGCATCGGCGTCTCGATGTCGATGAAGCCCGCCTCGTCCAGGTACCGGCGCATGGCACGCGTGATGCGATGGCGCAGCAGCAGGCGCTCGCGCATCTCCTCGCGGCGCAAGTCGATGTAGCGGAAACGCAGGCGCACTTCCTCGCTCACATGCTCATCGAGCTGGAACGGCAGCGGCTCCGAGCGGTTGAGGATCTCGAGCGCCTGCCAGACGAGCTCGACCTCGCCGGATTTCAAATTCGGGTTCACGGTGCCGGGTGGCCGGAGCGCGGACCAGTCCGGTGACCTGCAGCACGAACTCGTTGCGCACGCGCTCGGCCTTGGCGAATACCTCGGCGGTGTCCGGGTTGAACACCATCTGCAGCAGGCCCGCCCGGTCGCGCAAATCGACGAAAATGACGCCGCCGTGGTCGCGCCGCCGATGCGCCCAGCCGGCAACGGTGACGACCTTACCGATCAGACGACTCGCCGACGTCGCCACAATAATGAGTGCGCATAGCTAAAAGACCGGGAAAGCGCGCGATGCTACGGCCTGGCACCGCGTCGGCAAGCCCGGACGGGCAAGCCCACCGCCGCGCGCTGGTTTCGCGCGGCCGGTGAGGCCGGTCGCGTGGCCGCTTGGCGGCCTTTCTTGCTGGCCTTGTGCGGAGCGGCCCGGCCCTGCTGCGCGCGCGGCGCCGTTCTTGCCCGCTCGGCGGTGCCGCCTTCGCCGCCGGCTTGTCGGCGGGCTTTTCGGCCTTCTTGGCGTCGGCAGCCGGCGCCTCCTTGCGTCCGTCGCGGTGCTTCCTTCTTGTCGTCCTTGGGCGTCCTCGGGCCGGTCGGCGAGGTTGCGCTTGCCGTCCTGTCGGACTTGAAGTCCGTCTCGTACCAGCCGCCGCCCTTCAGGCGAAACACGGGCGCGGACATGAGCTTCTGGAGCTGCGGCTTGCCGCAATGCGGGCACTTCTTCAGCGCCGGGTCGCTGACCTTCTGCATCGCCTCGAGCGTGTGGCCGCAGTGAGTGCACTGATATTCGTAAAAAGGCATGGTTTCCTTCATCCCGGCAGGGATCTATCGCTCGCCAGTATAGCCAAGCACCCCAGGTCGCTGCTCGGCCACGACGGCCCGCCAGGCAGCGCCGCCCTCAGTGCAGGCGCTCCTTCTCGAAGACCAAGCCGTCGCGCTTCAGTTTCGCGACCACGCGGTCGCCGGCGATGAATTCGCCGCGCAGAATCTGCTGCGCGAGCGGATTCTCGATCTGCGCCTGGATGGCGCGCTTCAGCGGCCGCGCCCCGTAGACCGTGTCGAATCCGGCCTCGCCGATCCGGTCGCGCGCCGCATCGTCGAGCCTGAGCTGGATGTCGCGCTCCGCCAGGCGCTGGCGCAGCCGCCCGAGCTGGATGTCGACGATCGAGCGGATCTGCTCGCGGCCGAGCGGATGGAACACCACGATCTCGTCGACCCGGTTGATGAACTCGGGCCGGAAGTGCTCCGTCACCACCTGCATGACCGCCGCCTTCATCTTCGCGTAGTTCGCCTCGCCGCCGAGCTCCTGGATCACCTGGCTGCCGAGATTCGAGGTCATGATGACGACGCATGTTGCGAAAATCCACGGTGCGGCCCTGCCCGTCGGTGAGCCGCCCGTCGTCGAGCACTTGCAGCAGCACGTTGAATACGTCCGGATGCGCCTTCTCGATCTCGTCGAGCAGCACGACGCTGTAGGGCCGGCGCCGCACCGCCTCGGTCAGGTAGCCGCCCTCCTCGTAGCCGACGTAGCCGGGAGGGGCGCCGATCAGGCGCGCCACGGAATGCTTTTCCATGAACTCGGACATGTCGATGCGCACCATCGCCTCTTCGGTGTCGAACATGAACTCCGCCAGCGCCTTGCAGAGCTCGGTCTTGCCGACGCCGGTCGGCCCAAGGAACATGAACGAGCCGATCGGCCGATTCGGGTCGGACAGCCCGCGCGCGAGCGCCGGATCGCATCCGCCACGGCCTTGACCGCCTCGTCCTGCCCGACCACGCGCTTCTCCAGCACTTCCTCCATGCGCAGCAGCTTCTCGCGCTCGCCTTCGAGCATGCGCGACACCGGGATGCCGGTCCACTTCGAGACGACCTCGGCGATCTCGTCCTCGGTGACCGCGTTGCGCAGCAGCTGGTTGGGTTTCTGCTCGGCCTCGAGCGCCTTGGCGAGTCGCTGCTCGAGTTCCGGGATCTTGCCGTACTGGAGCTCCGACATGCGCGCAGATCCTGCGCCCGGCGCGCCGTTTCGAGTTCCTGGCGGGCGCGCTCGAGCTCTTCCTTGATGTGCGCGGCGCCCTGCACCGAGGCCTTCTCCGCCTTCCACACTTCCTCGAGATCCGAGTATTCCTTCTCGAGCCCCTTGAGCGCGTCCTCGAGCGTGGCGAGCCGCTTGCGCGAGGCCTCGTCGGTTTCCTTCTTGAGCGCCTCGCGCTCGATCTTGAGCTGAATGATGCGCCGGTCGAGCTTGTCGAGCGCCTCGGGCTTCGAATCGATCTCCATGCGAATGAGCGATCCCGCCTCGTCGATCAGGTCGATGGCCTTGTCCGGCAGCTGCCGGTCGGAGATGTAGCGATGCGAGAGCGTCGCCGCCGCGACGATCGCAGGATCGGTGATCTCGACGCCGTGATGCACCTCGTAGCGCTCCTTGAGGCCGCGCAGGATCGCGATGGTGTCCTCCACCGACGGCTCGTCCACCAGCACTTTCTGGAAGCGCCGCTCGAGCGCCGCATCCTTCTCGATGTACTTGCGGTACTCATCGAGCGTGGTGGCGCCGACGCAATGCAGCTCACCGCGCGCCAGGGCGGGCTTGAGCATGTTGCCGGCGTCCATCGCGCCCTCGGCCTTGCCGGCGCCGACCATGGTGTGCAGCTCGTCGATGAACAGGATGATCTGGCCTTCCTGCTTGGCGAGATCGGTGAGCACGGCCTTCAGGCGCTCCTCGAACTCGCCGCGAAATTTCGCGCCGGCGATGAGCGAGCCCATATCGAGCGCGAGAATGCGCTTGTTGCGCAGGCCCTCCGGCACCTCGCCGTTGACGATGCGCTGCGCGAGTCCCTCGACGATCGCGGTCTTGCCGACGCCGGGCTCGCCGATGAGCACCGGGTTGTTCTTGGTTCGCCGCTGCAGCACCTGGATGGTGCGGCGGATCTCGTCGTCGCGGCCGATGACCGGATCGAGCTTGCCCTGCACCGCCCGTTCCGTGAGGTCGATGCTGTATTTTTCGAGTGCCTGTCGATTCTCCTCGGCGCCGGCGTCCTCGACCTTCGCGCCGCCGCGGACTTCCTCGATCGCCTTCTCGATCGCGGCGCTCTGTGCGCCCGCGGATTTCAAGATGCGGCCGAGCTCGCCGCGATCGTCGCAGGCGGCGAGGACGAACAGCTCGCTCGAGATGAACTGATCGCTGCGTTTCTGCGCGAGCTTGTCGGTCACGTTCAAGAGCTTGTTGAGGTCGTTGCCGATGAGCACGTCGCCGCCGGCACCTTGCACCGTGGGCAGCCGGTCGAGCGCCGCGGAAAGCTCCGAGCGCAGCTTCGGCACATTGACGCCCGCTTTCTCGAGCAGCGGCCGGGCGGTCCCGCCTTGGCTGTCGAGGAGCGCCGCCATCAAGTGCACGGGCTCGATGTATTGATTGTCGCGACCGACGGCGAGCGACTGGGCATCCGCGAGAGCCGCCTGGAATTTGGTCGTCAGTTTGTCCATCCGCATGGGAACACCTTCGAAATCATCGGAATGGTCACTAGGTGGGGGTCGGGGCTCGCAATTCAACGTCTCAGGCGGCCGGAAGGGTCCATTTTTCGAGCCATATGAGGCTAGCCTGCCGACCCGTCAGGCCGTCCCGCCGATGGGAAAAATAGTCCTCAGGCGCGGCGGACGTGCATTCGTCGCCGCCGTAGATCCGTTCGACGCCGAGGCGCTCGAGCCTGCGGCGCGCGAGCGCCGGGCAGATCGGCCAAATACCGGCCGCGCGCATTGGGCTCGAATGCCGCCGCGGCTCTCGGGTCGGCGGCGAGCAGTTGCTCGCGCACTTCCCCGCCAACCTCGAAATGCGCGGGGCCGATGCCCGGACCGATCCATGCCACCAGCGACTCCGGTGCCATCGCGAGCGCCCGTACCGCCGCCTCGATCACCCCCTCGGCGAGGCCGCGCCAGCCGGCATGGGCCGCGGCAACGCCGCGCCCGAATCCGAGGCCAGCAGCACCGGCAGGCAATCCGCGGTGAGGATGGCGCATACGCGCCCGCGTACGGCGCGTGAAGGCCGCGTCCGCGTCGGCCCGTACGTCTGGCGTCCGTCCAGGTCGAGGACGTTCGGCGCCGTGCATGGCTGGAAGCCAGATAGGCTCCGCCAGGCAGCCGCGCGGCCGCTGCGAAGCGGCGACGATTTTCCGTGACGGCCTCGGGGCATCGCCGACATGGGCGCCGAGATTGAGCGACTCGAAGGGCGCCGCGCTTACCCCGCCCCGGCGTTGGCTGGAAAGGCCCGAACCTCGGCAGGAGTCGGCCAATCGGGCACAAGCCAGTCCATTCAACTCTCCGCCGAGCGAGACATTGCCGCCTGGCTGCGCGCGTCGTCACGCAGGGCCGGGAGCAAACGGCGAAGTCGGCCGGGAGGGGCGCCTCGAAAGAGAGCCGCTCGCCGGTAGCGGGATGATCGAAGGCAAGCGCGGCCGCTGCAGCGCCTGCCGCTTGAAGCCGCGGAGCGCCGTATCGAGCGCCTCCCCGGAGCCGCGTGGGCGTGCCAGGCGGCTTCCGTACACCGGATCGCCGACCAGCGGGTACTTGAGATGCGCAAGATGCAGGCGGATCTGGTGGGTGCGGCCCGTATCGAGCTTCACATTGAGATAGGTGTGTCCACGGAACCGCTCGAGCACCCGATAATGCGTGCGCGCCGGGCGGCCGTCGCTGCGGATCGCCATGCGCAGCCGGTCGCTGCGATGGCGGCCGATCGGTTCATCGACCGTGCCCCCGCCTGTCATCACCCCGACGCAGATCGCGAGATACTCGCGTGTGACCGCGCGGGCCAGGAGTTGTCGGACAGCGCCGTCTGGGCTGCGAGCGTACGCGCGACGACCAAGAGGCCGCTGGTGTCCTTGTCGAGCCGGTGAACGATGCCGGCGCGGGGCAGCGCCGCGAGGCCGGGTCCCGTCCGAGCAACGCGTTTTGCAAGGTGTGGCGCGTATTGCCCGCGCCGGATGCACCACCAGGCCGGCCGGCTTGGTGATCACCGATACCTCGTCGTCCTCGTAAACCACCTCAAGCGGAATCGTCTCGGCGAGCACCTCGCGATCGGGCGGCCGCTCGTCGATGGTCACCGGACGCGCGCACCGCCTTCGACCTTGTCCCGCGGCTTCGCCGGCAGGCGGCCGACCTGGACTTGCCCGGCCTCGATCCAGCCCTTGATGCGGGTGCGAGAATGATCCGGCAGGAGGCGCGCAAGGGCGCTATCCAGCCGCTGCCCCGCCATTTCCTGGGGGATTTCGAGCTCGAGAACTTGGAACTCGCCATTCATGGAGCGACTCGAAGCTAGCGGCGGGGCTTCGGGTATACTGCCGCGCTTTTGGAATCTGGCCATTGTAAGGAATCGCATGTGAGACTGCGTGATCTAGTTCGTCCGGGCGCCGTCGCCGCGCTGTCCCTCGGGATCGCTCTGCTCGGCGCCGGCTGCCGCAGTCACCATGCGGACGATGCCAGATCCGGCCCCGAGTCCTCTACGCCCGGGCCCAGAAGGCCATGAAGAAATCGAGCTACGCCGAGGCGATCAAGCAGCTCGAGGCGCTGCAGTCGCGCTTCCCGTTCTCGGAGCCCGCGCATCAGGCCCAGATCGACTTGATCTACGCCTACTACAAAAACCACGAAATCGAGCCCGCGATCGACGCCGCCGACACGTTCATCCGGGAGAACCCGACCAACCCCCGGGTCGACTATGCGTACTACATGAAAGGACTGGTGTATTTCGAGCGGCAAGCGAACTTTCTGGAGCGCTGGTTCAACGTCGACCTGTCGCGCCGGCCGCCAATCAATGCGAAGAAGTCCTTCGACGCCTTCGATGAGCTGCTCAAGAGCTACCCGCACAGCCAATACGTGGCGACTCCCGCCAGCGCATGATCTTTCTGCGCAACCGCTTGGCCGACTTCGAGCTCTACGTCGCCCAGCTACTACATGAAGCGCGGCGCCTACGTGGGCGCGCTCAACCGCGCGAAATTCTGCATCGAGAACTACGATGGCGCGCCGGCCGTCCAGCCGTCGCGAGGAACATCATTGAGGCCTATCGAAATCTCGGCATGATCGACCTGGCCGCGAACGCGGAGCGGGTCTACGTCGACAATTATCCGGCGAGCTCCCTCGAGAGGGCCCCGAAGAAGTCGTGGTGGAGGCGAATCTTATAGGCGGGCCAGAGTCCCGGCCTTACGCTTACCGCGGCGCGTTCATTTCTTCGACGTGAGGATCACATGCATATCGAGCGCGGCTTCTTTGTACCAGCGCAGTGCAATGTCGCGCTGTTCCGGCCGTAGGTTGTTGATCTCAGGGTTCTGTAGGTAGCCGATCTTGGCGTCGAAATCGCAGTTATACCCGTCTGGATTGTGCTCCGCATCGTTGTCCGGAGCGTTCAGCTCCCGCCAGTCGCTGTCGAGGTACGCATAGAACATTTCGCTGACCGGTTTGTCGGCGTGGGTAAAATCCCCGTACGCGCGATTCGATGCCCAATGCGGCGTGATGATAGTGGCAGTGCCTCCCGGCACCAGAACTCGCCACAGTTCGTTCATAAACCGGACGCGCTCAGGGTAGCGCTGGTTGTGCTCTAGATGCTCCAGAAAGTGCGAGCAGTGCGCCTCCGTCACGGAATCGTCAGGCAGAATGAACTCGCCGTCTCCGGACTGGCGGAGCTGGACACTCCCAAGCGTGGACTGTTTGAAAACCCAACTCTTCTGCCTTAGATCGGTGACGCCATCGACGCCGTCGAATGCTCGCCGATCGACGCCGAAAAATCCGGGGCGCTTGTTCGTACCGCATCCAAGGTCGATCTTCAACATGGTCGCTCCATCCTGATGTCGTCTGTCCGTGTGAATAGTTCCGCTCGCTCGAGCTGAGCAAGTCTAATGCGACTTATAACCGCTCGTAATGGGATAGCGCCAGTCGCGCCCAAACGCGCGACCGCTTACCCGCACCCCTGGGGGGCCTGGCGCCGCTTGTATTCGTTGCGCTTCACCAAATCAAGGATGCGTCCGACTGTCTCCCGGTCGAATCCGCGAGCAACGATCTCATCCACCGACAAATCCTCTTCAATGAAGGCCTCGAGTATGGGATCGAGCACCTCGTAAGGCGGCAGGCTGTCGGTATCCTTCTGATCAGGCCTGAGTTCCGCGGACGGGGCACGCTCGATCACCCGCGGCGGGATCACCGGGGATTGCGCATTTCGCCAGGCACAGAGACGATAAACCAGCAGCTTGTTGCAGTCTTTGATGGGCGCGAAGCCCCCCGCCATATCGCCATATAACGTAGCGTAGCCGACGGCCATCTCGCTCTTGTTACCCGTCGTGAGAAGCATGCGCCCGGTCTTGTTGGAGATTCCCATAAGGAGCACGCCACGGCAGCGTGACTGGATGTTCTCTTCAGCCGTACCCGGCGCCCTGCCGGCGAACTCCTCCGCGAGCGCGGTGAGCGTGGCCTTGAACATACCTTCGATGGAGATTTCGCTGTGCTTGACCTTCAGCCACGCGGCCTGCAGCGCAGCGTCATCCTTGCTCATTTGCGAGGTGTACCGTGACGGCATTGCCACCGAATGCACACGCTCGGGCCCAAGGGCGTCCACCGCGATACAGAGAGTCAAGGCGGAGTCGACGCCGCCGGAAAGTCCCAGCACCGCGCCCGGAAATCGGTGTTTATCGACGTAATCGCGGGTACCGAGGACAAGTGCGCCATAGACACTCTCTTCTTCGCTCAGCAGGGGCACGAGGGCGCCCGCACGGGTCTCGACCGGACCTCCGTCACGCGCCTCGAGGTCCACCGGATAAAGTCCCTCGACGTACGCGGGGGCACGCTGCGTGATCTCACCGCGCGCATTCATGACGAAGGAATTACCGTCGAACACGAGTTCGTCCTGGCCGCCGATCAAGTTCACGAACAGCAGGGGAACGCCCGTTTCCGCTACGCGACTGCGAACCACCTCGCCTTCGCGCTGGCGTTGCTTGTTCACCTCGTAGGGCGACGCATTGATGACTAACAGCACCTCGGCACCTGCACTGCGGGCCTGAGCCGCCGGCTCGGGCTCCCACACATCCTCGCACACCAGAATTCCGGCCCGGATGCCGTTCAAATCGACTATGGTCGGAAGGGTTCCGGGCGTGAAATACCGCTTCTCGTCGAACACGCGATAATTGGGCAGACACGCCTTTCGGTGATTCGCAAGCAAAGCGCCGTCGCGGATTACTACAGCGGAGTTGTAGATTCGGTCGTCGACGTATTCGGGATAACCCGCGACCAGCGTGATGCCTCGCACTTCGTCTCGGAGCCGCTGATCGAGCGCTGCGACTTGCGCTCTTAGCCCCTTATGGAACAGTAGGTCCTCGGGCGGGTACCCGGAAACGGCGAGCTCCGGCACCATGATGAGGTCCCCGCCGAACTCGTCGCGGGCGTGTTGCGCGGCCGCGATCACGCGCGAGGTGTTGCCCTCGACGTCGCCGACCACTAGGTTGAGCTGCGCCATGACGCATCTCAGCCGCCGTCCGTGCTCAAACCGGGCTCCCATTGAGTATCGCGAAGTCATGTTGATCCGCCCTGCCGAGCCGGTCGCATCGAGGAATGGTATTCTGAATTAAGCTTGGATCCAGAGCAAAGCCGACCCAAATCCAGCTGGACCTAAGTGAACGTCCCGAATCGAAAAATCGAGCCCGGCCCCGCACCCAGGATTGGGCTGAACTGGCGTGTTCTCGGGATTCTGAATCTGTACCGGGTCCTAGTGCCGCTCGTGCTGCTCGGCCTGTATTGGCTGGGGGGATCGCGGGGACTCCCCATCGAGTCGCCGCAACTCTTCCAGGCCGTTGCGCTGGCGTATTTGTGCTTCGGATTCGCAAGCGTCGTCCTCGTGCGCAGGCGGGTGGCGAGCGCCCACACCCTCACCATCGTCCAAGCGACCATCGACATCGCGTGCCTCATCTTGCTGCTGCACGCCGCCGGCGGCATCGCTAGCGGCCTCGGACTCTTGCTGCTGCTGCCTGTCGGCGGCCTCGCCTTTCTGCTGCCGCCGCGCAGCACTTTTTCCTGGCCGCGGTGACCGCGATCGCGGTGCTCGTGCACACTATCTGGCAGCAGCTCAGCGGCCATACCGATATCGCGGTCTATGCGACCGCCGGGTTTCTGGGCGTCGTGCTCTTCGCCATCGCCGCATCGGCGAGCCTGCTCGCTACGCGGGTGAGAGAGGGCGAGGATCTGGTTCGTCAGAAGGACGTGGACCTCGCGAATCTTGCGGACTTGTCCCAGTACATCGTACAGCACTTGCGCGAGAGCCTGCTGGTCGTCGACGGGGCTGACAAGATTCGGCTCATCAACGAGTCGGCGGCCGAGATCCTCGGCGACGTGCACGCGGTCCCGGGCGCCTTGGTCGGAGAGGTCTCCCCGCGGCTGCTGTATTCGCTGAGCACGTGGCGACGCAGCGGATCCTCGGTCGAGCCACCCGCGACGTTCATCGCCGCAGACGGGGCGCGTCTGATTCAGCCACATTTTGCGCCGCTGGGCGAAAGCTCCCCCGGGCCCACGCTCATATTCCTGGAGGACACGAGTCTCATGGCGGAGCGGGTGCAACAGAGCAAGCTCGCGGCTCTCGGACGATTGTCCGCCAGCATCGCCCACGAGATCCGCAATCCAGTCGGCGCCATGAGTCATGCCGGCCAACTGCTCGCCGAAAGTCCGAACATCGGCGCCGCCGACCGTCGGCTTACCGACATCATCCGCAACAACTCGGAGCGTGTCAGCACCATTATCAACAACGTTCTGCAGCTGTCCCGGCGCGAGTCTAGCCAGCCCGACGCGCCTGTCGCTCGGCGATTGGCTCGACGGAGTTCTTGGCGGAGTTCTCGGAAACCATGCAGGTTCCGCTCGCCGATATCGGCGTGCAGGTAGACCCGGAGGATCTCGAGGTGCGATTCGATCCGAGCCACCTGCATCAAGTCGTTTGGAACCTGTGCGACAACGCGATCAAATACGGGGCATCGCAAGACCGTTTCAAAGCCGAGATTCGCATCAGCCGGCTCAATCCGAGCTATCGCCCCTATCTCGAGGTTGCTGACCGCGGTTCCGGAATCGAGCCGCAGGCGGCCGATCGCATCTTCGAACCCTTCTTACGGGGCGCAAAGGCGGCACGGGGCTCGGGCTCTTCATCTCGCGTGAGCTTTGTCAGCTGAACCGCGCAGTCTTGCTGTACGAGCCGCGGCTCGGCGGCGGCAGCACTTTTCGAGTGGTTTTCAGCGATCCGCAGCGCTGGGTGGATTGACGGCCGGCTTAGGTCAGACCTTCGCAGGCTAGCCAGCGGGCCCAAGAACTTCTGATAGTTGCGCCACCGTGCGACCGAGGTGTTGTAGATCTTGCGCCTTACCTGACGGTAGCTGGCGCTCGACACCACCCGCTGGGTCTGGTCGAAATTCAAGCACTGCATCATTCCAATCGAGGCCGATGAACTCGAGGATCCTGCGCGTCCATGCCTCTTGATCGGCCACGACCGATTCGTAGGGAACGTCGAGAATCGAGCCCGGCGGGAGCACGGCGCGCCAGTGATCGATCAGACGCCGGTGTTCCTTGTAGTAGTGCGTCAGATCGTCGAGATCCATCGCAAAATTGAGCGTCAGAGGCAGTTCCTGGAAATAACAGGAAAGGCAAGTATCGATGGGATCGCGCTGCACGTAGATGATGCGCGCCTTCGGGAACACCGAATGGATGACGCCGAGGTAATCTGAATTGACGGGCGCCTTGTCGACGATTCGTCGAACGTTCGTCAAATTGTCCGTGGAGCGACCGTCCGCATGCTCCTTAAGCGTGCGCAGATAGGACTCCGCCACCTCAGCCTTGGCGGCTTCGCCAAGCGGGCCTTTGCGCACCTCGGCTTCGTGCTCGCGCATCACGGCAGACCAGAAATCGAGCTCTCCCGCGCCCCTCGCGGAAGGATGCGAAGCGATGATCTGCTCGATGAGCGATGTACCCGACCGCGGCATGCCGACGACGAGGACCGGCATCGTCGAATCGGATCCACCTGCCGCGGCCCGCGCGATAGCATCGCGCGTGTGCGCCTTGATGAGGTCTGCGGCCGCGGCCGCGCGAACCTTGCGGTCATAGGGCTCGGCCGCGGCCTTCAGGATCTCGTTCGCGCGCTTGAAGTTCGGGAAGGCACGATCGAAGTCGCCGACGTCGTCAAAATACTTCCCGATCGCATAGCGCAGAGCCGCTTCCTGATGGCGCGGTCACTTCTTTTTTCGCGAGAGCCGCCTCGGCCGTTTCGAGCCATGTCGCGTCAGTGGGCGTCATCTCGCGCATACCCGCCTGTGCGACGAACGCGGAGCATTCTTCGGGTCGATCTCCAAGATCTGCTCAAAGAGCTTCTCCGCCTCGTCCCACCGGCCTTCCATCAGGGCCACCTGTCCCAGGCCATGCAGGGCGACGATGTGGCGCGGTTTCGATTTGAGGACTTTTCTGAAGCGCCCCTTGCGCATCGTGCGTGGCGCCCCGCGACACCAGCGTGAGGCCCAGGCTGCAAAGCGCATCCAGTGAGTTCGGCTTCAGCTTGATGGCGCGGCGCAACGAGCTCTCGGACTCGGCGAAATAGTCCGCGCAGGCGCAGCACGTCGCCCAGGTTGCGATGCGCCTCCACGAAGTTCGGATCGATCGACAGTGCCGCCGCGAAAATGCTGCTCGGCTTCGATAAAGCGGCCGAGATCGAGAAGCGCCGAGCCCAGGTTATTGAGCGCGGCTGTGTGGCGAGGATCGATATTGAGTACTGCCCGGTACGCTTCGATGGCCGCGTCATACTCGCGCGCCGCCGCGTGCCGATTCGCCCGGGCGAAAAGCTCGCCGCGGACTGCCCGTAGGCTTTGTCGGCGGAGCCGGTCTGTGCGACGTGCGGTTTCTCCGGTTCGAGCCGCGGAGATGTCGACTACCAGGAATTGCGTGACCTCGTGGGCCACCTTTTTTTCGACGCCGTTCTCGATCAATTTCCACTTGAAGGCATTAGCGAGTTTCGCCCGCTGGTAGAAATTGAGCCCGAGGCCATGCACCTCGGATCCGACTTGCTTGACGAGCGTCTTGCAACGAGCCCTCGGTCCGTGCAGCGTCGGCATTATCTATCCGCGCAGCACCTGGTGTGAGCTTGTCCGCGAGCGCCGCTCCTGTCTCGGAGGCTTGGCGCGCATCGAACCATTGGAGGATCATCAGATCTGGCTCCGTTCCTAATTGGTCGTCCCTAGCGAATGGTCGGCGAGGGGGCGAATTCGTCGCAACGGTCGCTTTGTACCCCAGGCAGGCTAGCTTACGTAAAGTGCACAGTTGAGATGATGTATCGAGGAAGCGCACCGCAATTCAGGATTAGTGATCGTGCTCACAGTTCTGGCGTGCGCACCCGCGGCCAACCGAAGCCGCGCTCGACCTAAACGCCCTGTGCGTCATCCCCGCAAAGACGCCGCCTGCCGATATAGAGTAGCTATTAGAGCAGCGTGGGATGCACTGACGTTACAATACCGCATGCCGAAGCCGACCGTACTGATCGTCGATGACGAGCCGGACATTTGCGAGCTGCTGTCCATCACGCTCGAGCGCATGAGTCTCGCCCCGCGCATTGCCGGCACCGTGGCGGCCGCGCAAAGACTGCTCAAGACCGAACAGTTCGACCTCTGCCTCACCGACATGCGCCTGCCCGACGGGGATGGGCTGGATCTAGTCAAGTGGATTCAGCAATACAGCGCGAGCGTGCCGGTGGCGGTGATCACGGCGCACGGGAACATGGAAACCGCCGTGCGGGCGCTCAAGCTAGGCGCCTTCGACTTTGTCTCCAAGCCGCTCGATCTCCCCAACTTGCGCAAGCTTGTGGCAACCGCCATCAAGCTGTCCGATCCCGCGGACGGCAACGACACGAGCGTATTCGGACCGCGCCTGCTCGGCAGCTCGGCCGCGATGCAGAACTTGCGCGAAATCATCGCGCGCGTGGCCCGAAGCCAGGCTCCCGTGCACATCTATGGCGAGTCCGGCACCGGCAAGGAGCTCGTATCGAAGCTCATTCACGAGTCGGGCCCGCGCCGCGACGGACCGTTCGTCCCGGTGAACTGCGGCGCCATTCCGACGGAGCTCATGGAGAGCGAGCTGTTCGGACACAAGCGCGGCAGCTTCACCGGCGCAGTCAGCGACAAGAAGGGGCTGATTCAATCCGCCGAGGGCGGCACGCTGTTTCTCGATGAAATAGCGGACCTACCGCTGCACATGCAGGTGAAGCTTCTGCGCGTCATCCAGGAAAAGGCGGTTCGCCCGGTGGGCGAGCAGGCCGAGGTGAGCGTCGACGTTCGACTCTTATCCGCGACCCACCAGAACCTCGGGCAGCTAGTCGCCGAAGGCAAGTTCCGCGAGGACCTCTTCTACCGCGTCAACGTCATCGAGATGCGCGTGCCTTCGCTGCGTGAGCGACCGGAGGACGTACCGGAGCTGGCAGAGGCGGTGCTGCGGCGCCTGGGACGGCGCATGAAGATCACGCCCCCGATGCTTGCGCGCGACGCGCTGGCCGCGCTCGCATCTTATTCATTCCCCGGCAATGTCCGCGAGCTCGAGAACATCCTCGAACGGGCCATCACCATGAGTACGAGCGGCGAGATACGCGCGGAGGACATTCAACTGCGGCCCTCCCCGCTCGGCTCGAGCTCCGAACGGCGGCAGCGCGCCCTTGGGCGATCATCTGGAGGAGATCGAGCGCGACGCCATCGTGAATGCGCTACAGCAGAGCAAATACAACAAGACAGCCGCTGCGAAGGCCCTGGGGATGAGCTTCCGCGCTCTACGCTATCGGATCAAGAAGCTCGGCATCGAATGATAGCGTGCTCCGCCCCCGGCGGTTCGAACGACGACTCTCGCGCAAGTCCTATCATCGTCCATCGCGCCGCTTGCGGCGCGGCTCTCGCGCTCCTCCCGGTGGCTCTGTGGTGTGTGACGCATCGATATCGCGGGTTGATCGGCGACTCCGAGCTGTACGCCGTGCAAGCATTGGCTCGCATCGATTCGAGCCTCGCGCGAGATGTGTTCCTGAGCGCCGCATCGCAGGACCGCTATACGGTCTTTTCGCCGGTATATTCCTTCTTTATCCGGATTCTAGGGCTTCCGACCGCCGCCCTATCGCTCCTCGTCGTACTCAAGGTGTGCTTCTACCTCGCTTCTTGGGCGGTGGTCCGCAAGCTGTCCGATTCGGGCGCAGCGTTTCTGTCCGTAGCGCTGCTCATCGCGGCACCCACCGAGTACGGCGCTTACCGCGTGTTCAGTGTTTCCGAGGACATGCTGACCGCCCGTACGGCAGCCGAGGCGCTCGCGATGGCGGGGCTTTGCTTCTACCTTCATGGACGCAGCGGCGCGGCCTTCGCAGTCGCTGGATTGGGCCTGGTTGTTCATGCGCTCATGGCGCTGCCGATGATGCTTCTCTTGTTGAGTCTGCATGTTGGAATCCGCTTACGCGCCGGCCTTGCTCTCGCCATCATCGCAGGCGTGCTCGGCGCAGCCTCGATTTCGCTCTGGATGCCCGAGCGCCTTCCGGCGTTCTTGTCGGTCATGGACTCGAGCTGGCTGATGGTGGTGCGGGAGCGCTCCCAGTTCGTCTTTCTAGAACTGTGGCGTATGCAGGACTGGGCCACGAATGCTCGCCCGATCCTGTCGCTAGTGATCTCTGTCCTCGTGCTGCAGGAAACGCGAGCGACAACGGTGTGCACGGCGGCGCTGCTCGTGGGCGCCGTCGGCCTCGCGGTCGGATTCATCGCGGGCGTGCTGGGGCCGGTCGCGATTTTCCTCCAGGGGCAGGCCTGGCGATGGATTTGGGTGCCGGAAACGCTCGGCCTGCTGCTGCTCGCGCCCACCCTGCTGCGCTTGCTGCGAGGCGGGGCCTGCAGCCTCGTCTGCGCCGCCTTGCTACTCGGCGGATGGATCTTCTCCGCCTCGGAAGGCTGCGGTTGGGCAACCGTGGCGTTGATTCTCTGGGCTTGGCACAGGCCCCTCTCTACCAGGGCTGTTCCTTACCTAAAGGTCATCGCAGTGGCGCTCGGGCTATTGATTCTGGGTCGGCTCCTTTGCAACGGCTGGACAGTGCTCTGGCAACCGCCAGCCGCCGGCGCGACGGAGCCTAGAGGCCTCGAGCTTGCGCGCGCGATTTTGGGGGTAGAGGGGTTGGCTCTGGCTGTCGCTTTCCTCGCAGGCTACGGGATCCTGCGATCTCGTTCCCTCGCCGTGCGTGCGTCAATTGCCCTCGCACTCAGTACCGTTACCGCATTGGCGGCGCCCGGCGCGCTGAAGAATCCCCGAGCCGAGGGCTCGAGCGAGCAAGTTGCGGAATTTGCCGACTGGCGCCGGGCGATCCCCCCAGGCCAGAATGTTTTCGTGGTGCCGCTTTACTACACGGCCGGGTTCACGTGGTTCACGCTCCAGCGGCCGAGCTACCTCACGGTCGACCAGTCCTCCGGCGCGATCTTCTCGCGCGATACGGCCACCGAAATCCGGCGCCGCTCGCAGAACCTGGTTGCCTTGGAGCAGCCGGACTGGCGCCTGTTGTCGAACCGCGCGGCGCATGGCGGCAAATTCGACGCCCAGATTCTGCCGTTGACCCGCGAACGCCTGCTGCTCGTGTGCAAAGATCCAGCCCTCAATTTTGTGGTGGCGAAAGAGGACGTCGGCTTCGAGCCGCTGCGCCATCGCTCATCGAGCGTCTGGAACGGCTGGAATCTTTATGACTGCAGCCGGGTCAATTTGCTCGCAGGCTCACAATGAAAACCATTCTCAGGGAAGCCACCGGATATCTCGCGGCGAGCGGCTGCGCGCTGCTCGTCGATATGAGCATCCTCTGGTGGCTCGTTCACCTCGCCCATCTGGGTTATGAGGTCGCCGCAGCGGCCTCATTCCTATCGGGTGCAATCGTCGCCTATCAACTCTCGGTGCGCATCGCGTTCAAGCACAGAAGGCTCCGCGATCGGCGCGCCGAGTTCGCGAGCTTCATCGCCATCGGCGCGGCGGGACTCGTCGTCAATGCAGCCGTGATGTTCGTTGCCGTCACCGGCCTTGGACTGTCGCTGATGCCGGCGAAGTGCGTGGCCGCTCTTTTCACGTTCAGCTGCAATTTTTTGCTGCGGCGGCAACTTCTGTTCACCGCTCAGCCTTCCGCCAAATCCGCATGAACCCGGAGCATCGGAATCGACCCATCGCAGTCATTGCCGGTGCAGGTCCCGCCGGGCTGACGGCCGCGCTCGAGATGCTGAAGCGATCGGACTTCATACCGCTCGTTTTCGAGGCTGGAAGTCAGGTCGGCGGCATATCCAAGACGGTGAGCTACCGCGGCAATCGCATGGACTTGGGCGGCCACCGCTTCTTCTCGAAATCGGACTGGGTCATGCGCTGGTGGCAAGACATCTTGCCGATCGAAGGACCGGAATCCGGAGACGGGACGGCCGTTGCGTATGAGCTACCAAGGCCAGCATCGCGACTGGATACCCAGCCCCGACGCCCGGCGCATCACCGGACGCGGTCATGCTAGTGCGGGAGCGCTTGTCGCGAATCTTCTATCGCCGGCGATTTTTCGATTATCCCGCTCAAGATCAATCCCGGCACGTTGCGCAACATGGGGCTCGTCGAAACCCTGAAGACGGGTTTGAGCTATGCGCACGCGCGCTTCGCACACCGCTCCCCCGAAGCGTCCCTCGAGGATTTCCTGATCAATCGCTTTGGCGAGCGCCTGTACCGAACCTTCTTCAAGAGCTACACGGAGAAGGTGTGGGGCGTTCCGTGCGATGAGATCTCCGCCGATTGGGGCGCGCAGAGAATCAAGGGGCTGTCGGTCAGCAAGGCCATCGCCCACGCATTGATGGCGCCGTTCCGCTCGTCCGCGGACACGGCTCAAAAGGGAACGGAGACGAGCCTCCTCGAGCGTTTTCTCTACCCGAAGCTCGGACCCGGTCAGATGTGGGAGGAGGTCGCGCGGCGGGTGGAGGCGCGCGGCGGATCCATTTCGCTCGATCATCGAGTGATCGGCATCGATCGGACCGACGATCGGATCGGTGCCGTCCAAGTGCGTGACGAGAAGGACGGATCGGTGCGCAGCGTGCCCTGCGATATCTTCGTCTCGACGGCACCGGTGCGGGACCTGGTCTCGATGTTGTGCCCAGCCGATCGCGACGTGGCGCGCGTGGCCCAGAAGCTCCCCTATCGAGATTTCATGACGGCCGGATTGCTGTTGCGCAAGATGACTCTCGCGCCCGATCGGCGAAATCCCCCCTCCGAGAACGGCATGCCGCCCGACAACTGGATTTACATCCAGGAGCCGGAGGTCAAGCTCGGCCGCCTTCAGGTGTTCAACAACTGGAGTCCCGCCATGGTCGCAGACCCCGCCACGATATGGCTGGGTCTCGAATATTTCTGTCGCGAGGGCGACGATCTGTGGTCGATGACGGACGGTCAATTCATCGACTTCGCGGCGCGCGAACTCGCCCGGATCGGCATGATCGATCGCCGCGACGTGCTCGATGGGACGGTGGTGCGGGTGCCCAAGGCGTATCCCGCGTATTTCGGTGCCTATGCCGAATTCGACAAGGTCCGCGCCTACCTCGACTCTTTCGTCAACCTCTACGCCGTCGGCCGCAATGGCATGCATCGCTATAACAATCAGGATCACTCCATGCTTGCGGCGAACGCCGCCGTCAGCGCCATGTTGAACGGGGGCGACGGCAAGGCCGACATATGGCGCATCAATACGGAAGAGTCCTATCACGAAGAAGCAGCACCAGGGCACCGAAGCGTCGTTCTCGGCGTGACTTGGGGTATGCGCGGGCAATCGGGCGCTGACAATTTTTGTCAGCGACTGACGCAATGCGTCGACGCTGCCGTCGAAAGACGACACTTCTATGTCAAACGGCCGGTGCTCATGACTCCAATAAATATCTGCAAATTCAGTATGTTATGCGAGCGGACGTCGGCTGGCACGAGCGCTTGCTTTCTCCTGGGCACGGGCCCATGCCGTTGCTTCAAAGATCCGAAGTTTGAATGTTCATATCAGGAGTAATCATGCTTAAGAAAGTACAACAGGGTTTCACCCTCATCGAGTTGATGATCGTCATCGCGATCATCGGCATCTTGGCCGCGATCGCGATCCCGGCCTATCAGAACTACACCATCCGCTCGCAAGTGACGGAAGGTTTGAGCTTGGCGGATGGCTGGAAGACGTCGATCTCTGAGTACTATGCTCAGAACGGCTCGTTCCCGACGTCCTCGAGCACCGCTGGCGGATGCCGGCACGATTGCCGTCTCGGGTGCCTCGGTTGGCAAGTATGTGCGGTAGCATCAGCGTCGCGACCGGCGGCGACATTATCGTCATCTACACCGGTTCGCAGGCGAACGCGAAGCTCACGTCGGCCAAGACATGCTCGGCCTTAACCCCGGCCTCGACGCCAACTACGACGTGGTCTGGGTGTGCGGCACGCCGCGACGTTCCGACCGGCGTGACCGCATGTCTGGCGAACGACCGCTACGACCGTTTCTCGCCGGCTTACCTGCCGACCAGCTGCCACGCCTAAGAGACGCAGGAGATCTGTTCTACGGCAGACGAAGGCCCCTCATAGGAGGAGCCTTTTCTTAAGGGCGAGCCCGATCATCCGGAATTTGGAACGACGTCACGCAGGCTATGCAGGTCATATGCGCAGTATCACCGCTCAAATATCACTGAATTCAGTTGGTTAACGATCGAAACGACCGCCGCAGTCACCGTGCTAACTCCTTGTCACTGGCAAGCTCTGCTTAACGATTCAGAAGTTTGAATGTTCATATCAGGAGTAATCATGTTTAAGAAAATCCAAAAGGGTTTCACCCTCATCGAGTTGATGATCGTGATTGCGATCATCGGCATCTTGGCCGCGATCGCGATCCCGGCGTATCAGAACTACACCATCCGCTCGCAAGTGACGGAAGGTTTGAGCTTGGCGGATGGCTGGAAGACGTCGATCTCTGAGTACTATGCTCAGAACGGCTCGTTCCCGACGTCCTCGAGCACCAGCTGGCGGAGCCGGCACGATCGCCGTGTCGGGTGCCTCGATCGGGCAAGTATGTCGGTACGCATCAACGTCGGCGACTGGCGGCGACATCGTCGTCATCTACACCGGTTCGCAGGCGAACGCGAAGCTCTCCGTGCTGCCAACGCTCGCTCGGCCTTAACCCGGGCCTGACGCCAACTACGACGTGGTCTGGGTGTGCGGCACGCGCGGCGACCCCGGCCGGTGTGACGCATGTCCGGCGCACGACAGCCACGACCGTGTCTCGCGGCCTACCTGCCGACCAGCTGCCACTCCTAATAGTTCTGCAGCAGACTGTCTCGCGCAGTCAAAGGGCCCCTCGCTCGGAGGGGCCCTCTTTCTTGCGCAGCCCGCCGATTCGATATTGGGAACGAAGTCACGCAGCCCATGCATGCCATGTGCGACCATTGCCCCTCATTTGACAGTTGCTCACCGTAGTCCGGGAGTAGGCTAGTGCTTTCCAGCTCTTGGGGTTCTCTCGTAAGTCCATGAATGACAACGCAACAGCGCTAAGCGGCACCAATCGCACGACGCTCGGCGGCCTCGCCCAGCGGCTCGTTCAGGACGGGCTCACTGGACGAGGCGGCGATGCAGGACGCGATCGCCAAGGCGAAGGAAAAGCGCGTCAACCTGGTGACCCACCTGGTGGCCACGAACCTCGCCACCGCCCGCGACATCGCCATTTCCGCCTCGAACGAGTTCGGCGTGCCGCTGCTCGATCTCGACGCCGTCGCCGTCGACATGGACGCGGTGCGCGCGGTCAGCGACAAGCTGCTGCAGAAGCACCGCGTACTGCCGCTGATGAAGCGCGGCAAGCGCCTGTTCCTCGCGGTCGCCGACCCGACCAATCTGCACGCGCTCGACGAGATCCGCTTCCAGACCTCGATGAGCATCGAGTTCGTCGTGGTCGAGGACGACAAGCTGCAGACCGCCGTCACCAAGGCGATCGACCAGGCCGAAGCCGCGATGCCGACCTTCACGGACGACGATCTCGATCTCGAGAACCTCGAGGTCACCGGCGGCGACGACGATGCCGAACGCCGAGGCGCTTGGGCCGCGACGACGTCGAAGACGCGCCCGATCGTCCGCTTCGTCAACAAGATCCTGCTCGATGCCATCAAGAAAGGCGCCTCCGACATCCACTTCGAGCCCTACGAGAAATCGTTCCGCATCCGTACCCGCATCGACGGCGTGCTGAAGGAAGTCGCGCTGCCGCCGGTTCAGCTCGCGGTCAAGATCGTCGCGCGCCTCAAGGTCATGTCGCGTCTCGACATCGCCGAGCGCCGCGTGCCGCAGGACGGCCGCATCAAGATGCGGCTCTCCAAGAATCGCGCCATCGACTTTCGCGTCAGCACCTGCCCGACGCTGTTCGGCGAAAAGGTCGTGACCCGTATTCTCGATCCCTCGAGCGCGATGCTCGGCATCGACGCGCTTGGGCTACGAGCAAGCTGCAGCGCGAGACCTATCTTGCGCTATCTCGCGAAGCCGCAGGGCATGATTCTGGTGACGGGCCCGACCGGCAGCGGCAAGACCGTGTCGCTGTACACGGGCCTCAACATCCTCAACACCGAAGACACCAACATCTCGACGGCGGAAGATCCGGCGGAAATCAACCTGCCGGGCATCAACCAGGTCAACGTGAACAACAAGGTGGGTCTCACCTTCGCAGCGGCGCTGCGCGCCTTTCTGCGCCAAGACCCCGACGTCATCATGGTCGGCGAAATCCGCGACCTGGAGACGGCGGAGATCGCCATCAAGGCCGCGCAGACCGGCCACTTGGTGCTCTCGACGCTGCACACCAACGATGCGCCGCAGACCTTGACCCGCCTGGTCGACATGGGCGTCAAGCCCTATGCGATCGCGACCTCGGTGAGCCTCATCATCGCGCAGCGCCTGGCGCGCAAGCTCTGCAGCAATTGCAAGCAAAGCGTCGATATTCCGGCGGAGGCCTTGCGCAAGGAAGGCTTCGAGGAAGCGGACATCGCGAACGGCATCCGCGTGTACAAGGCGGTCGGCTGCGGTCAGTGCACCGACGGCTACAAGGGCCGCGTGGGCATCTATCAAGTCATGCCGGTCACCGAGACGATCGGCCGCATCATCATGGAAGGCGGCGGCGCGATCCAGATCGGCGATCAGGCCACCAAGGACGGCATCTGGAACCTGCGCCGCTCGGGCCTGCAGAAGGTCAGGGACGGCGTGACCAGCCTGGAAGAAGTCAACAACGTCACCATCGAATAGAGCGTTAACGCTAAGGATCGATTTATGGCGGTATCGGCAACAGCGGGCAAGAAAGAAACCCAGTTTCTCTGGGAAGGCAAGGACAAGCGCGGCAACAAGGTGCGCGGCAAGTCTCTTGCGGCGAACGAGGCAGGCGTTGCGCGCCGATTTGCGGCGTCAGGGCGTTGCCGCGACGCGCGTCAAGACACAGAGCAAGCCGGTTCAGGTCCGGCGGCAAGGTCACGAACGAGGACATCGCGGTATTCAGCCGCCAGCTCGCCACCATGATGTCGGCCGGCATTCCGATGGTGCAGGCCTTCGAGATCATCGGCAACGGTCACGAAAAGCCCGCCATGCAGAAGCTCGTGCTCGACATCAAGTCGAACATCGAGGGCGGCAGCACCCTGCACGAATCGCTGGCGAAGTATCCGCTTGTACTTCGACTCGCTGTTCGTGAATCTCGTGGAGGCCGGCGAACAGGCCGGTGCGCTCGAAGCGCTGCTCGACAAGATCGCGACCTACAAGGAAAAGACCGAGGCGCTGAAGAAAAAGATCAAGAAGGCGCTCTTCTACCCGATCGCGGTGCTGTGCGTCGCGGTGGTCGTGTCGCTCATCCTGCTGATCTTCGTGATCCCGCAGTTCGAAGAGCTGTTCAAGGGCTTCGGCGCGGATCTGCCGGCCTTCACCCAGATGGTCGTGAACCTGTCGCGATTCGTGCAGCACCAGGGCTGGTGGATGGCCATGGTCATCGGCGGCAGCTTCTATGCGTTCTTCTATTTCCTCAAGCGCTCGAAGAAGATGCAGCTCACGCTGCGACCGCATGCTGCTCAAATTCCCGATCATCGGACCCATCCTGGTCAAAGGCGGCCATCGCGCGCTTCGCGCGCACGCTGTCCACCATGTTCGCCGCCGGCGTGCCGCTGGTCGAGGCCATGGGCTCGGTGGCCGGCGCCACCGGCAACATCGTGTACGAGGAAGCGGTGCTGCGCATGAAGGACGAGGTGGCCACCGGCCAGCGGCTGCAGCGCGCGATGGAGAACACCGGCCTCTTTCCGAACATGGTCGTGCAGATGATCGCGGTCGGCGAGGAATCGGGCGCGCTCGACACCATGTCCGCCAAGGTGGCCGAGTTCTACGAGGCCGAGGTCGACAACGCCGTGGACAGCATGTCGAGCCTGCTCGAGCCGCTCATCATGGCGATCCTGGGCGTGCTGGTCGGCGGCATGGTGATCGCCATGTACCTGCCGATCTTCAAGCTCGGTCAAGTCGTCGGTTAGCGGCGCGCGCGAGGCGCGCCTGCTCGTATGTTCAACGATATCGTCGGCCTGTACGCCGCCTATCCGGCATGGTTCGCGGGCTCCGTGTTCGTGATCGGCCTGGTGGTCGGCAGCTTCCTGAACGTCGTCATCTATCGCCTGCCCATCATGCTGGAGCGCGAGTGGCGCGAGCAGAGCGCGCGAACTGAGCACCGCAGCCGCAGCGCAGCCGCCGTCGCCGCGGCCCCGGCCGCGCCGTTCACTCTCGCCACCCCGCGGTCCGCCTGTCCCGCGTGCAAGACCCCCATCAAGCCGGTGCACAACATACCGGTCGTGAGCTGGCTCGCGCTGCGGGGCGCTGCGCCGCCTGCCGGGCGCCGATCTCGGCGCGTTACCCGGCGGTGGAGCTCGCGACCGGCCTCCTCTCGGCCTGGGTCGCCTGGCACTTCGGCTTCGGAGCCACCGCCTGCTGCGCCGTGGCGGTCACCTGGGCGCTGATCGCGCTCACCGGCATCGACATCGACCATCAGCTCCTGCCGGACAGCATCACCCTGCCGCTGCTCTGGGCGGGGCTGCTCGCGGCGGTCGCGATCGGTCCCACGCCGGGCGCGACGCTGCCGGTATCGCCGAAAGATGCGATCATCGGTGCCGCCGCCGGATACTTGAGCCTCTGGGCGGTTTTTCACGCCTTCCGCTTGCTGACAGGCAAGGAGGGGATGGGATACGGCGACTTCAAGCTGTTCGCGGCCTTGGGTGCCTGGATGGGATGGAAAATTCTGCCGCTCGTGATCTTGCTCGCCGCGGGGACGGGCGCTTGCCTCGGCGTCCTGATGATCGTGTTGCGCGGCCGAGATCGAGCCGCGCCCATGCCGTTCGGTCCCTACCTCGCGGCCGCGGGCTGGCTCGCCATGCTCTACGGACCGCAGCTCGTCCACGGCTATCTGCACCTGTCGGGACTGCAGCACTGAACATGCCGCGGCGCCTGCGCATTGGCCTCACCGGGGGGATCGCAAGCGGCAAGAGCACCGTCGAGCAGCGGTTCACGGAGTTGGGCGTTGCCGTCATCAACGCCGACGATTCCTCGCGTGCCGTGGTCGAGCGCGGCCGGCCGGGTCTCGCGGCCGTCGTCGAGCGCTTCGGGGCGGGCATCCTCAACCCGCAAGGCGAGCTCGATCGCCGCGAGTTGCGCTCCCTCATATTCAAAGACGCCGCACGCCGCAAGGAGCTCGAGGCCATTCTCCATCCGTTGATCCGCGCCGACATGGAGCAACGCACCGCAGAGGCCACCGGGCCTTATGTCGTCCTGTCGATACCCTTGCTGGTGGAAGGCAACACGCGCGGACGCTGCGACCGGGTCCTGGTGGTGGATGCGGACGAGTCGCTGCAACTCGCGCGTTTGATGAGTCGCGACTGCGGTGAGCGAAGCCGAGGCGCGCGCCACCCTGGCCGCGCAGGCCTCGCGCGCCGCCCGTCTCGCCGCGGCGGACGATGTGCTCGTGAATTCCGGCACCGTAGCCGACCTGCGACAGGCGGTCGATCGCTTGCATCGGCGCTATCTCGAGCTCGCCGCCGACACACCGCCCTAACTTCAAGGTTTACCATGGCCCTTCTATTGGCTCAGAATAGGCCCATGAACTCTTACCCCGAACCGCATTCCGACGCGGAGCCGCAATTGGCTCCCGTCGTGTACGAGCAGCCGCTCAACGAGCGCATGCGGACGTTCCTGCGCCTCGAATTTCTCTACACCCAGGCCAGCTACCACGCAGAGCTCGAGACGGCCTGGAGCTCGCGCGCCGCCGTTTCGAGCCTGCTCGAGATCCTCGCCATCACGGCGCGCGGCGATTCGCGCAGCGAGGTGCTGAAGGAACTCGAGCGCCACGTCAACGTGCTCAAGGAGTACCAGTCGAAGACCGGCGTCGATCCGAGCCGGTTGAAGTCGCTCGTCTCGAACCTTCTGAAGCTGCGCGAGGACCTGGCCACCGCCGGGGCGAACTTCATGGGTCCGCTGCGCGACTCCGAGTTCCTGAGCGCCATCAAGCATCGCAGCGCGATCCCGGGAGGCACCTGCGATTTCGACCTGCCGGATTACTCCTTCTGGCTGAACCGCCCCTCGCAGGTGCGCGCCGCAGAGTTCGGCACCTGGCTCGCGCTGATCCGGCCGCTGTGCGACAGCATCGCGGAGCTCCTGTGGCTCACGCGCCAGAATGCCAAGCGCAAGAGCGAGACGGCGGTGGGCGGCATTTTCCAGCTGCAGTTCGACCGCGAGAACCCCTGCCAGCTGGTGCGGGTGACCTTGCCGCCGGACAGCGTGTTGTTTCCCGAGATCAGCGGCAACCAGCACCGCTGCACCATTCGTTTCCTGCAGTGGAGCGACACCACGAATCGACCGGTGCACGTGGAGACCGACGCGCTCGTTCATGCTCACCTGCTGTACCTGACGAGCGCGTCCATGACCGCCCTGGTCAAATGCCCGACCTGCCGACGACCGGTGGAGTGGTCGGAGCAATCGGCCTACCGGCCCTTTTGCAGCGAGCGCTGCCGCCTGATCGACTTGGGCGCGTGGCTCACCGAGCAGCACAAGATTCCGGATGGTGACGCCGAACCTGACGACGAAACCTCCGTCGGCGAAGCGCGCGGCGTGCGAGCGCCCGGCGAGCCGTCCTAGCGCGGATCAGGCCAAAGGATCATGGAGCCAGAGTTCTGGCACGAGCGCTGGCGCACCGGCCGAATCGGTTTTCATCAACCCGGCACCGACCGGAGCCTGGAGGCGCACTGGCCCCGCCTGCAAATGGCCCGAGGAAGCCGTGTTTTCGTGCCCCTGTGCGGCAAAAGCCTGGACCTTTTGTGGCTGCGCGACCGCGGACACTGCGTGACCGGCATCGAGTTGTCCGCGACCGCCGTCGAAGCCTTTTTCCTGGAGAACGGCGTCGCGGCGCGGCGCCGTGCGACGGACAGCTTCGATACGTACGAGTCGGAGAGGCTTCGCTTGATCCGCGGCGACTTCTTCGCCCTCACGCCGGCGCTCCTTGGACACGTTGCAGCCGTCTACGATCGCGCCGCGCTCATCTCCTGGATGCCCGGAGCTCGCGCCCGCTATGTCGAGCATCTGGCGAGTCTGCTCGAACCGACGACTCGCATGCTGCTCATCAGCCTGGAATACCCGCAAAGTGAGATGAGGGGTCCCCCCTTCTCGGTGACTCACGACGAGATCGTGGAGCTCTATTCGCCGAAGTTCAGCATCGAGGAGATCTCCCGGCAGGATGTCCTTGCGAACGAGGCCCGATTTCGATCGGCCGGGGTCACCGATTTGTTCGAAGTGTGCTATCAGCTGGTGCGACGTTAGTCGCACAAAGGCAGATCATGTCCGATTTCCGAACCACGGCCAGTTATCTGGCACCCGCGCTGGTGGCCTGCGCCGCGGCCGCTTCATCGCACGCCGCAGAACTCACCATCGATCGGCTGTTCGACGCCCCGGCGCTCGCGGGTCCCGCCGTCACGGGGCTCAAAATATCGCCCGATGCCGCGCGGGTGACGTTCCTGCAAGGCAGACCGGACGACAAGGACCGGCTGGATCTTTGGGAGTACAACCTGAAAGACCGGCAGGCGCGTCTCCTCGTCGATTCGAGACTCCTCGCCCCCGCGGATGCGCCGCTCGCCGCGGCGGAGATCGACCGGCGCGAGCGCCAACGGACGGCGGCACTTTCGGGGATCTTGGAATATTCGTTCGCGCCGTCGGGCCGCGCGCTCCTATTCCCGCTCGACGGCAAGCTCTACTACTACAATCTCGAGAAGACCCCAGCGCACGCCGTCTCCCTGATCACACCGGCGGACGCCTTTGCCACGGATGCTTCAATTTCACCTCATAGCGGCTATGTCGCCTACATCCGCGACCAAAACCTGCACGTGGTCGACCTCGCCTCGACGACCGACCGGGCATTGACGACGGACGGTGGCGGCCCGATCAAGAATGGCGTCGCCGAATTCATCGCCCAGGAGGAGATGGACCGGCAGGACGGTTACTGGTGGTCACCCGATGAGAAGCACATCGCCTTTGTGCGGGTCGATGAGAACCCGATCAAGGTGACCCAACGATTCGAGATCACGGCCGACAACGTCGAGACCTATCCGCAGCGCTACCCGATCGCGGGAGGCCCCAATGTCACGGTGCGGCTGGGCGTGGCCGATGTGCACACCGGCGCCGTCACCTGGATCGACCTGGGCGCCGATGCGGACATCTACCTGGCCCGCGTCGACTGGCTGCCCGACGGCAAGACGCTCGCGATTCAGCGCGAAAGTCGCGACCAGCGTCGCCTCGATCTGCTGTTCGCGGACTTGAGCTCCGGCGCAAGCCGTCTCGTGCTCAGCGAGACCAGCGACAGCTGGATCGATCTCAACGATGAGCTCACGTTTCTCGGCAAGTCGCGCGAGTTCGTATGGGCCTCCGCACGTGACGGCTTCACGCATTTGTACCTCTATGACTACGCCGGTCATCTCATCCGCCGGTTGACCGCGGGCCCCTGGTGCGTCGATGCCTTTCGCGCCCGCGCCATCAAAGGGATCGACGAGAAGCGGCGCGCGATCTACTTCACCGCCACGGAAAAAAGTCCCGTCGAACGCCAGCTGTACCGCGCATCGCTCGACGGCGGCGACCCCGCCCGGCCAAGCCGGGTGACGCAAGAGGACGGTGTGCATGATGTGGTCATGTCGCGCGGCGCGCACTTCTACGTCGACAATTTCATGAGCCGCGCGCAACCGCCGCAGCTCAGCCTGCGCAATCCCGACGGGAGCCTCATCGCGTGGCTCATCGAAAACCGGTTGGACGCCGAGCACCCGGATGCCCCGTATCTCGCAGAGAATGCGATCCCCGAGTTCGGCACGCTCGCGGCCGCCGACGGGCAGGCCCTGCATTACCGATTGTTCAAACCGGCTCATTTCGATCCGGCCAAGCGCTACCCCGCCATTGTCGACGTGTATGGCGGCCCGGGCGTGCAACATGTGCTCGATTCCTGGACGGGTGCCTCGTTCCCGCAGATTCTCACGCGCGCCGGATACGTCGTGTTCCAACTCGACAACCGCGGCAGCGCCGCGCGGGGAACGGCCTTCCAGAAGCCGATCCATGGACGGCTGGGCGAGATCGAGGTCGCGGACCAGGTGCAGGGTGCGCGCTGGCTGGGCTCGCAGCCCTATGTCGACGCATCGCGCATCGGCGTGTGGGGCTGGAGCTATGGGGGCTACATGACCCTCATGCTGATGTTTCGCGCGCCTTCGGTGTTCGCGGCGGGCGTCGCCGGGGCGCCCGTCACGGACTGGACGCTCTACGACACGCATTACACCGAGCGCTACATCGAGCGCCCGGCCGACAATCCTGCAGGCTACGAGGCAAGCTCCGTCCTACCGTACGCAAAGGACCTGCGCGGCAAGCTCTTGGTCATGCACGGCATGGCGGACGACAACGTGCTCTTTCTGAACAGCACCAAGCTCCTTCGCCGGTTGCAGGACCTCGGCAAGCCGTTCGAGGTGATGGTCTATCCCGGCGCGAAACACGGATTGCTGCGCCAGCATGACGGGCGGCATGCCTATGCGGCGATTCTCGCGTTCTTCAATGCGAATCTGGCTCACGATTGACCAAGGTACCGCCGGCGCCGGCGATGAGGGGCGTCGCCAAGTCCGGAACGAAGTCCGTGGAGGCGAACGATTCTTGGGCTTTCTGCCCCGGCCAGTGGATGCCCATGAGATCGGCCACCGAGTAAAAGACATTGTGGCTGCGGATTTCCTTGGCGGCGTTCTGTTCGAGCGCACGCACCTTATCCGCGTGAGCCTGCCGGTAGGCGGCGTTCATCCACACGAAGGCCGGAATGTCGAACTGATGTTTCGAATAGACCGCGGCGCCATGGCCGGACATGCCGTCCAATGTATATAGATCTTCGCCATGATCGGAAAAGTAGGTCACGGTGGCGGGTACCGACAGCTTGCCGGCCGCATCGATGATTTGCGCGAGAAACCAATCCGTGTAGGCCACGCTGTTGTCGTAGGCATCCACGATCTGCGGATCGGGTGTGCCCGAGAACGCATCCGCGTCGGTCAACGCCTTACCCGATCCGAACCGCCCGAATGCCGGCGGATACCGCGAATCGTAGGCCCAGTGCGAGCCGATGACATGCAACCCGATGAATCGCGCTTTGCCGCGCGCCGCGATTTGGGCGTTGAACTCCGGCAGCAGGATTTGATCGAGCGGCAGCCGGCTCGCGGCGAGCGTCTTCAAAGACGGCGGATAGAGCATCCGTCCGGCGTGAATCCCCGTCAGGAGCGAAATGTGCGGATCCTGATTCATGAGCCAGGCCGTGGAGTAGCCGGCCTCGCCGGCGAGGTCCACGAGATTGCCGCGCACTGACTTCATATCGAATCGCGCCGGAGACATCCCGGTCAGCAGAATCGGTACGGCGCAGACCGTCACGTTGGCATCGGCGACGGCATTTTTGAATAAAATCAGCTCGCTCCGAAGACGGTCGATATTCGGCGTGGTGTTGCGCGAATAGCCGTAGGCGGACCAGGAGTCGCGGCGGGCGCTTTCGCCGATGACGAGGATGTGAACCTCCTCCGCCGACACCCGTTCGGCGCTGTAGGGCACCTTCGGAACGGCCGTACCCTCCACCAACGCGCTCGCGGCGTGCAGCGGACCTTTGACGAACATCGCGCTGCCGATCACCGGATTCACCGCGAGGCCCTGGATGAATGCCGCCGGGATCTGTGCGGCGAAAGCGCTGACGAGCGTGAGTGCACCGAGAACGGCCCAGCGCACATAGGAGGCGCGGGCGGCAAAGATCGGCGTCGAGGGCGCGCAAGCGGCCGCCGCGATATAGCCGGCCGACAGCACGGCGACGGCGATCAGAAGGCGCTCTCCCTGCCAGATTCCAAAAAATCCGATCACCTCGTCCGAGGACGAGGTGGCCAGCACGTAAGCCAAGAGCTCCCCGGGCGGTGATCCGTAAGTGACGGTGTAGCCGGCATAGACGACCGCCAGGATCCACAAGGGGGTCTGCAGCAGAAAGAAGCGGCGCCAGGTGCGCGTCAAAAACGCCAACAGCCACAGCAGCAAACCGACCGAACCCAAGTACGCTGCCAGACTCGCAAGGCCCTTGGCATGCGCCAAGCATGCGGCGAGCACCCCATACGGCAGGGCCAGCAGGCACCCCGCCGCGAGCAATCGTGCGGCAGATCCGGGGCGTGCTGGGGTGGCGAGCGGTGGAACGAGCGGTTGTTGCATTTAGACGGACATGATCACGGGCGGTCGAGCGAGCCGCAGCGCCCAGTTTGCCAGGCGATCGCGCCGCGGCTCCAACGATGCAGTCACAGTGTGCCGCTCGCGCGCGCCCACGCCAGCATGTTGCCGACACTCGCCCGCAGCAAAAAACCGCCGACCGCGTTCGAACCGCGCAGCCACCCGTACAGCGGCCGCTTCAGCCGCGGCGGCAGGGGCAGAAGACGCGCCCAGTAATGGAGCGGATACGCGTTCGCAAACGGCCGGATGTCCGGGCTCTGAAAGCCCGCGCGTTCGAGTGCGGCGGCCAGGCTCACCGGCGAGAAGATCTGCAGGTGCTCGATGTCGATGATCGGCGAGCGTGCTCCCAGGAGGCGCATCAGCCAATGCCGGTAGTTGTGCGACACGAGCATTAGGAGACCGCCGGGCTTCAAAAGGGTGCGAGCGGCGCGCAGCAGCTCGAGCGGCGCGGGCACGTGCTCGATCGTCTGATTGAGAATGACCAGCGTGAAATGCGCCGCCGGGAGCCTGCCGGCATCGAAGCATTCGACGCGAATCGAGGCACGCACGCTGGCGGGCGCCGAGCGGGCGGCTTCGTGCGAGGGTTCGATCCCGACCAATTCGGCGAATCCCAGCATCCGCAGCCGCTCGAGCAACGCACCGTTTCCAGTGCCGATCTCGAGTACGGCAGCGCGATCGGGCAGCGAATCGAGCCGGGCACGTAGCGCATCGGCATAGCTGTCCGCCGCATGGCGCGCCTCCGCGTCCGAATCGTAGCCTGCCTCGGCGTACGCGCGCGCGAGCATCGCAGGCGGCGGTACGCGAGGCGCATACAGCAGATCGCACGCCGGGCACACGACCAACCGCAAGTGCATGTAGTCGGGCTCCTTGCGCGAGGCATAGGACAGCGCACCCAAGCCCTTTGGATCGATGCGCTCGGCGAACATCTCGCGCGAAGTATCGCCGTTGCCGCAGACCGGACAGGCGCGAACGAGCTCCGGCGCGCTCATGGCCCGCGCGCGAGCACCGTGTAGCCGAGCGTATCTTCCGTCGTTCCCGGAAAGCTGAGTCCGAGATGCCCGGCAAGCACCGCGATGCCGCCCATCGGCAGCAGCGCGACGCCGAGCAACCGCGCGAGCACCCCGCCGGCGTCCCGCCGGCCGCGGCCGGCCAACAGCAGCAGGTTGAAACTCCACACTTTGTATCCCGCGACCGCGAGCGCGCCGCCGCGCCCGTAGATGCGAATCTCCCGAAAGCCCGCCTGCGCGAGCAACCGCTCGAGCCCGGCGGGCGTGAAGCGCCAGTAGTCGTGCGGAACGAAATGCCAGCGCGCCGCAAAGGGCACGGTGAGGACGAGCCGCCCGCCCGGCGAGAGCACGCGACGTAATTCGCACAGGAACCCCAAAGGCTCCTCGACGTGCTCCAGGGTTTCCGTGCACAGCACCGTCGCCGCCTCGCCGTCGTCGAGCGGCAGCCGTGCACCGCGGACGTAGCGCGTGTCGGGCGCGCGATAGCCGAACTGCCGCGCCGACTCCTCGATGTCCACGGCGATGTAGCGCACCTCCGGCGGCAGCATGTCGCGGAACGGCTGCGCACCCGCCCCGACGTCGGCCAGCGTGCCGCGCACCCGCGGCAGCAAGCGTGGCGAGATCGCGTCCAGATGGAGCCGAACTGAAGATCCGCGAAGCGGCGCAGAAGCACTCGCAATCGCCCCGCCCGGTCGAGCGCTCGCTCGTGCGGCGGCGGCCGAAATCCTTCGATGACCGGCGCCTTCGCACCGGCGCGCGTGCGCAGCGCGAGATCCTCGCGTCGCAGCGTCCAATCAGACGGCGTCAGACACCGCCGCCCGCTTGGCGAATCTCGCCGCCTCGGATCAGGTGGCGGCGGATGAAGGTCGGCCGCGCCTTCACCTCCTCGAAGATCTTGGCGATGTACTCGCCGATCAGACTGATCGCGAAAATGGTGAAGGAGCCGAAGAACATGATGAGCAGCACCACGGTGGTGATGCCGCGCGGCGCGAGCTCGGGATAGAAAAGCCGCGCCAGAAACTGCAGCAAGCCCGAGCAGCACCGACACGAACACCAGCGCGACGCCCGGTGAAGGTGAGCACATCGAGCGGCGTGCGGCTGAACGACAGGATGCCCTTCTTCGCCCAGCCGAAATTCTTGAGCATGCTGTTGGTGGAGCGCCGAACATGCCGCTCCGGGCGCGTGTAAGGCACGCCCGTCTGCCGGAAGCCGACATAGGCGCGCAGGCCGCGCAGGAACAGGTCGCGCTCGCCGCACGTCAGCAGCCATCTGCACCACCCGGCGGTCGATCAGCGAGAAATCGCCGGCGTCGTGCGGGATCGGCACCGACGAGAAGTAGTCGAAGATCCGGTAGAACGCCTTGTAGGCGATCTGCATGTACCACACCGCCTCGCGCTTGACGCGCTCGCCGTAGACCACGTCGAACCCTTCGCGCCATTTCGCGACGAACTCGGGGATGAGCTCCGGCGGGTCCTGCAGATCGCCGTCCATCAGCACCACGGCATTCTTCGCCGCGAGTCTCCATGCCGCTGCGAAATGCGGCCTGCGAGCCGAAGTTGCGCGAATGCGTGATGCCGAGGATCGCGCGGATTCGCCGGCGCTCAAGCGCGCGGATCGCCTCCTCGGAATCGTCCGGACTGCCGTCGTTCACGAAGATGATTTCGTAATCGATGTCGAGCTTGGTGAACATCCGCTCCAGCCGCTCGGCCATGATGGGGATCGCCTGGCCGTCCTTGTAGCAGGCGATGACGGCGCTGACGCTGTAGACGCTGTCGAGCTGCGCGCTTCTTCGATGCGCGCTCGTAGAGCGAGACGTCCTCGAGGGCCGAGTACCACGGGCGGTGCGGCGCAAGCCCTCGTCGAGCGCGACTTCGGGCGCGCCAGCCGAGAATCTCGGCGGCGCGCGCAGGATTCGCGTACCAGTCGGCGAGGTCCCAGGAGCGCGCCGGCATGCTCGAGAACTCGGGCTCTGCGGCGATGCCGAACTCGCGTTTTGCCAGCTGCGCAAGCTCGCGGATGGTGGTCTTGCGGCCGCTGCCGACGTTGAACGACTCGCCGTAATGCTCCGGACGCAGCAACACCGCGGCGCATAGAAACGCCCGCACCGCATCGTCGATATAGACGAAGTCGCGCGAGGTCTCGGGATCGACGAACGGCGGCAATCGCTGCTCCGCGGCGTGCGCGACCAGCGTCGGGATCAACCGCGATCGATCCTCGAGCGGTCCGTACACCGAATACAGCCGCAGATTCGCGCAGCGCAGCCCGCGATGGTGTCCGCAAAAGTACACCAGGCCCGCGGCCGCATTCTTGGTGACGGCGTAGTGGCTGTTGGGCGCCGTCGGCGTCGTCTTCGTCGGGACCGGCGGCGCGCGCGCCGTATTCGGAGGAGCTGCCGGCGTGAATGTAGCAATGCGTGCCGCGACTGGAGCAGCTCGCTCGATCAGCTCCTGCTTGAACACGACATTGGTCTGATACATCCGCTCGATGTCCTGCTCGAACGGATAGGCGCCGTAGGCCACGCAGTCGAAGACCGTGGCGGGCTGCACGCGGTCCAACAGCGCCGTGAGGTTGCCGCGCGCCAGCAAATCGACGGTGATGACCGCATCCTCCCCGTAGGCGGCGAGACGCCAGGCCGGCTCGCGCGAGGCGGTGCCGAAGGCATCGGAGCGAACGGCGCGCAGCAAGCTGCAACAGATTGGCGCCGATGAAGCCGCTGGCACCCAGCACCAGGATCGGCCCGTGCAGCTCTCGCGCGAGCGACTCGGCGGTGATCATAGGCTCGCGAGAATGGCGGGCACGTCGAGCCCGCACTCTTGTCGATGCCAGACCTGCGAGCCGCCGCGGCCGGACGGGTAACCCCGCGCATGAGCATGCACGAGCGTGGGAATGCGCCGGCCCTGAAGCGCCAGGAAATGCACGAACCGCTGACCGAAGCCGCCCTGCGCGACGTGCTCCTCCACCAGGCCGAGCTTGGGCGCGCTCGACACGGCCTCGAGCAGCTCCGCGGGGCGGCGCCCAGGCGGTGTCGTCCATCTCACTCACCACCCAGAGCGCCGGCCGATCGCTGACGGGCCGCTCGCGCAGTCGCGCGCCACAACCCGCCGGCGGCCGGTCCCGACCACGATCAGCACGCCGGCCTTTCCGTCTTGGAGCAGACGCCACGGCGCATAGGCGGGCACCGGCCGCTCGTCCTCGAGCTCGGAGCGGCCGAGGCGCAGATAAGCAAGCCAGCGTGCGCGTGCTCATGGCTGCGCACGCTCGGCCGGATATCGGCATCGAACGCGGGGACATAAGCCCGCATGCCGGGCAGCGTGAGCAGCACGCCGTAATCCTCGAGGGCATGGTGGGTCGAGCCCATCGAGCCGTAGGCGTAACCGCCGCCGTTGCCCACCAGCCTCACGCCCAGGCGATTGAGACAGAGGTCGTTACGAATCTGTTCGAACGGGCGCGCATAGCAAAACGGCGCAATGCTGTAGACCCAGGGCTTCGCTCCGACCCGCGCCATGCCGGCCGCGACCGACACCATGTTTTGTTCCGCCACGCCGGCATTCATGAACCGATCGCCGAGTGCTTCGCGCAAAGGCTCGAGGGCCATGAAGCCGAGATCGCCGGTCAAGAAAAAGTAGCGCTCGTCTTTCGCGAGCTCGACCATGGAGTCGCAAAACACCTTCCTCATGGGGACTCGAGCTCGCGCAGCGCGGCGGCGTACTGCTCGGCGCTGAGCGGCAGGTAATGCCACTCCATGCGATTTTCCATGAAAGACACGCCTTTGCCCTTGACCGTATGCAACAGGATCACCGCGCCGGGGTGGGCGCGCACCGCGTCGCTGATCGCGCGATGATCATGCCCGTCGACCTCGACCACCGTGGCACCGAATCCCGCGAGGCGTCGGCCGAGATCCTGCATCGATGCGACCTCGCGCGTGCTGCCGAAGCCCTGCAGACCGTTCATGTCGACGAGCACCGTGATATTGCGTAGCTGCCGGTGTCGCCAAAAAATCAGAGCCTCCCACATCGAGCCCTCCTGCCACTCCCCATCCGAGGTGAGGCAGTAGACATGGCCCGCTTCGCCGTTCAGCTTGCGAGCGAGCGCCATGCCGAGCGCGATCGGCAGGCCGTGCCCGAGACTGCCCGTCGCCACCGGAATGCTCGCATTCCAGCCCGGGACGGGATGACCCACGAGATAAGTGCCGTCGGCGTGAAAGGTCCGCAGATCTTCCTCGGAAACGAGTCCACAGCTCCACAACGCCACATACAGGGCGCCGGCCGCATGGCCCTTCGACAGAATGAAATGGTCCTCGGGAGACATCAACCCATGATGCAGGCATATCAAGGCGTCGAGCGCCGAGAGGTTGCCGCCCAGATGACCGATCCGGCTCGTGTAATGCATCTCGAGGAGCCGCCGCCGGGCACGATGAGCCAGGCGCGTCAGCTCCTCGCTCTGCCCCGACGGCCGCATCTCCCCCACCACTCTCACCGGATGTCTCGCTCGCGCTGGATCTCGATGGCGGGATTCTCGCACGCCGCCGTGCCGGGCGCCGCCGCGCCGGGCGCCGCCGCAGGGGACGGTTCCGAGAAAGCCGGCCGTGGCGGGCGCAGCAGATACGTGATGGCCTGCCCGCCAAGACGCGCCACGTAGTGCGGCGGATAGTGGCCGCACGCGGCGTCGATCAGGGTTGCATGGACGTCGATCGGCCAGCGCGGCAGCACCGCGGCGCGCGCAAACTCCTGAAATGGCGTCACCGCACCCACCGCGAGCAGGGCGCCGAGCACTATTTTCCTTGCGCGAATCGCCTTAGATACGGCCGGCTCGGCGAGCGCTCGAGCCGCTTCCATCGCGAGCACGGCGAGGCTCGGGATCGATGCCCGCATGACCAAGTCGTTGGCCGCGCCGAAGCTCACGAGCGGTAGGAGCGCGAGTATCACGAGTGCGAGCACGACCGGGCTCGAGCGGCGCAGCGCCAGGATCGCGCCTCCGACGAGGCCCGCCTCCAGCAGGAAGAATTCCGTCTGGCGTAGAAGATCGGACACTGCGCGGGCGCCGCTCCCCACGGTCCAGCCCCTCGGGATGCGGCCCGAGTCGAGCGTGAGATAGGCCGCGACGATGAGCCCCACGATCGCGGCCGGGAGCCAGACGCGCGGATGAGCAAGCTCGAGCGACCCGCGCGAGGCCCCAACCACCCGAAGCAACACGAACGGCACGAGACCGAGCGCCGTGAGAGGCGAGCACAGCGCCACGGCCACGATCAGGATGGGCAGCATCGGCTCGAGCGCACCGCGCGGCGAGCGCATCAGAAGTCCCATCGCCACCCAGCCGCACAGGGCGTGGTTCGGTACCCAGAAGAGCTGCGTCGTCATGGAGGAGTATTGATAGCGTTGCGCCCACCACTCCAGATGCCGCGTGATATCCCAATGCGCGGCGGAGCCGGGCGCGTGCAGCAACGTGCCGACCACGTCGAGCCCGCTGAACAGCACGATCACTGCAGTCGCCATGAGGGCGGCACCGAGCCTCGAGGGGATGCGCGACAGCGCCTGCAGCAAGAACAGCGTCGCTCCGGCGGCGGTCCAGACCGCCATCGCGGCGTGCGCGGCCATCAATCCGCACCCTTTACCGACCAGCGCCGCCGGCAGATAGAAGCCGACCGGCGCCCGCAGGAGGCGCATCGCGCCATCCAGCGATCCATAGCCCACCGGCCACGGTCCCGCCACGAGGTCGTGCAGCACGGCATCGCGCACGTGCCAGTCGGCGTTCGCGAAGACCAAGTGTCCGGTGCCGCCGCAGGCAGTCCATAGGCAGGCGGCCACGACCGCGATCGCAAGGTGGGTGCGCGTCGGCGCCGGCGCGTCCACGGCTCGTTCGAACCGTCGTGGACGGATCAGACCCTTGATCGAATAGAAGAAGCCCGCGAGGAGAGGAAGCGCCGCCCAGATCTCGAACCAACTGGCGAGAAAGATCGCCAGCGGCAACAGCAAATAGACCAGAGCGAGTCGATCCAGCCGATCGAGGGGCGCGGTGAGCTCGATGGAATCGCGTCCGTGCATGATCGTTCGCTAGATTGTCAGCGCGTTGATCCCGCTCGCGCCCAAGGCAAAGGCGCGCTCGAGCGACATCCCGCGCGCGAATACCGGCATCGAGACGCGCTCGCAAAGCGCCGCGAGCTCGGCCGGCGCGAGAACGGTGCCCAAGACCAGGAACTGAGCACCCGCGACCGCGGCGGCCCGGGCCTCAGGAACGTCCTTGCAGAGCACTCCCTCGAGGCGCCCCGCGATGGCGGGACGGTCGCTCGAATACTCCTCAAAGGCGTGCACCGCGTACCCGCGCGTCGCGCTGCGACGCAGGTGCAAGGGCAGCCGGAGCGCGGCGAGGATGGGCCGATCGGCGGGCAGGAGCGGTGCGTTGCTCAGCGCCTTGCGGTCACACCAGCGAAGCCGCTGTCCATCGAGGCTCTGCGGCTCACCCTGGTAACGGCGCACCACCCAGACATCGAGCAGCACCGCGCCGGTCGGATAGACATGGCGCAGACGCATGAGGGGCCGCGGATGCTCGATGGTGATCCCGATCTCCTCCTCGAGCTCGCGCGCGAGTCCTTGGCGCGGTGTCTCGCCCGGCTCGATCTTTCCGCCCGGGAATTCCCAAGCGCCCGCGAGGTGCTTGCCCGGCGGGCGCTCGGCGATCAGTACGCGTCCGCGACGGTCGATCACGACCGCGACGGCCACCTGGACCGCGCGGTCCGTTCCCACGCGCGGCGGCTCGGTCAGCCGTTCGCTTGCTGCAGGGCGCCGTGGCAGTGCTTGTACTTCTTGCCCGAACCGCAGGGACACAGCTCGTTGCGTCCCACCTTCGGAACCTGCCGCACGAACGGCGCGGCCGTGGGTCCGGCCGAAGGCGCGACAGACGGCGCGGCGCCGCCGCGTGCCGGTTCGACCTTGAGGAAATCACCGCCGTCAGCTGCGGGGGGTGCTTCGGTCCCCATGCCCGCCTGAATCGGCGACACGGCCTCGGCGTGCTGCAATTGCAGGGCGCGGGCGAGACGCTGCTGGCGCTCGAGCTCCTCGCGCTCGATTTCCGCCTGGCTGCGCACCTGGACCTTCGACACCGTCGTCACCGTGTCGAACTTGATGCGCTCGAGCATGGCCGCGAACAGCTCGAAGGCCTCGCGCTTGTATTCCTGCTTCGGATTCTTCTGCGCATAGCTGCGCAGGAAAATACCCTGGCGCATGTAATCCATGGCCGCCAGGTGCTCGCGCCAATGCTGATCGAGCGTGCGCAGCATCACTTCTTTCTCGATGTAGCGCATGATTTCGGCGCCCACCGTGGTGCGCTTGGTTTCGTACGCCGCCGCGAGCGCCTCGACGATCTTGTTCTTGAGCACCCCGATGTCGCCGGTCTCATCGCCCTTCACCCATTCGGCGATCGGCAGCTGCACGCCGAAGTCGCGCTCCAACGACTGCGTGAGCTCGGGCAGATCCCAGTTCTCCTGCGGAGCGCCCTGCGCCAGGTTTTGATCGACGAGCTGCGCGACCACGTCCTCGCGAGCGCCCACCACCGCCTCGGAGACGTCCTCGGTGCCCATCAGATCGGTGCGCTGCTGATAGATGACGCGGCGCTGCTCGTTGGCGACGTCGTCGTACTCGAGGAGTTGCTTGCGGGCGTCGAAGTTGTATTGCTCGACGCGGCGCTGCGCGCGCTCGATTTGCCGGGTCAGCATGCCGCTCTCGATCGCCTCGCCGGCTTTCATGCCGACGCGGGTCATGAGCGACTTCATGCGCGTCGGATCGCCGAAAATGCGCATCAAGTTGTCTTCGAGCGAGAGATAGAAGCGGCTCGATCCCGGATCGCCCTGCCGGCCCGAGCGGCCGCGCAGCTGGTTGTCGATACGCCTCGACTCGTGGCGCTCGGTGCCGATGATGTGCAGGCCGCCCGCCGCGAGCACTTGTTCGTGCCGCTTCTGCCAATCCGCGCGGATCTCCTTCACGGCGCCCTCATCGCCGCCGGCGCTCGCATCGATCTGCGCCTGCGGGTTGCCGCCGAGCACGATGTCGGTGCCGCGGCCGGCCATGTTGGTGGCGATGGTCACCGCCCCGGGGCGGCCCGCCTCGGCCACGATGTGCGCCTCGCGCTCGTGCTGCTTCGCATTCAGGACCTCGTGAGGAATCTGCGCGCCCTGCAGCAGCTTCGCGAGGCGCTCGGAGGTCTCGATCGAGGTCGTTCCGACCAGCACCGGCTG
The DNA here is from genome assembly GCA_963766915.1 of uncultured Gammaproteobacteria bacterium. Taxonomy (GTDB): domain Bacteria; phylum Pseudomonadota; class Gammaproteobacteria; order Steroidobacterales; family Steroidobacteraceae; genus Bog-1198. Next base: position 478,817 of record CAVYCL010000008.1, on the reverse strand, counting down.
GCCGCGCTTCACGCAGTCCTGGATGTCCTCGAGAACGGCCTGGTACTTGTCCTGCTCCGACAGAAACACGAGATCCGAGTTGTCCTTGCGGATCATCGGCTTGTGGGTCGGGATGACGACGACCTCGAGACCGTAGATCTGCTGGAACTCGAACGCCTCGGTATCGGCCGTGCCGGTCATGCCGGAGAGCTTGGCGTACAGCCTGAAATAGTTCTGGAAGGTGATCGAGGCGACCGTCTGGTTCTCCTCGCGCACCTTCACGCCTTCTTTTGCCTCGACGGCCTGATGCAGCCCGTCCGACCAGCGCCGCCCGGGCATGGTGCGTCCGGTGAATTCGTCGACGATGATCACCTCGCCCTGGCGCACGATGTATTCGACGTCGCGACGATACAACGCGTGGGCGCGCAGGGCGGCGTTCAGGTGATGCATCAGTCGGATGTTGGTGGCGTCGTAGAGGCTCTCGCCCTCCCGCAACAGCCCGATCTCCGCCATCAGGGACTCGACTTTCTCGTGACCTTCCTCGGTGAGCGTCGCCTGTTTGGTCTTCTCGTCGACGGCGTAGTCGCCCGGTCCGTTCTCTTCTTTCTGCCGCTCGAGCCGGGGGATCAGGGTGTTGATCTTGATGTAGAGCTCGGTGCTCTCTTCGGCGGGCCCGGAGATGATCAGCGGGGTACGCGCCTCGTCGATGAGGATGGAGTCGACCTCGTCGACGATCGCGAACGAGAGCTTGCGCTGCACGCGGTCCTCGAGCCGGAAGGCGAGATTGTCGCGCAGGTAGTCGAAGCCGAACTCGTTGTTGGTGCCGTAGGTGATGTCGCAGGCGTAGGCGGCGCGCTTCTCGTCCTGCGACTGGGCGTTCTTGATGACCCCCACAGTCATGCCGAGGATGCGGAACACCGGCGCCATCCAGTCCGAGTCGCGCTGCGCCAGATACTCGTTGACGGTAACGACGTGCACGCCCTCTCCCGAGAGCGCGTTCAAATACGCGGGCAAGGTCGCCATGAGGGTCTTGCCCTCGCCCGTTCGCATCTCGGCGATCTTCCCCGTATGCAGGGCGAGACCACCGATCAATTGCACATCGAAATGGCGCAAGCCCAGCACGCGTCGCGACGCCTCCCGCACCAGCGCAAAGGCCTCCGGGATCAGGGCATCGAGCGGCGTGCCCGCGGCGAAGCGCGCCTTGAGCTCCTGCGTCTTCTCCGGGAATTGCTCGTCCTTGAGCGCTCGAATCTCGGTCTCGAGGGCATTCGTGGCGACGACCGTGCGGCTCAACTCCTTGATGAGACGCTGATTACGGCTGCCGAATACTTGAGTGAGAAGCTTCCACACGCGGGGAGTCCTTGAAAAACTGGGTATTGTACGGATAGACCCGAAGGCCGGTAAATTGGTTTCGCCGGGGGCGTTCGGCCTTCAGCGCCCCACCCAGGCGCTCTCGCCCGCCCGGGCATGGCGATGAAGGCTCGCGGGTTTACATGAGGGCTTGCGGCGCGAACAAAAGGCCGGCTAGCGATCCTCGCCGATGAAGTGCAGCGGATCCACCTGGGTGCCGTTCTTGAGCACCTCGAAATGCAGGTGTGGGCCGGTGGAATGACCGGTCGAGCCCATCAACGCGACTTCCTGGCCCTTGCTCACCATGTCGCCCTGCTTCACCAAGAGCTTCTCGTTGTGGCAATAGCGCGTCGCGAGACCGTTGCCGTGGTTGATCTCCACCATCTCGCCGAACCCCGAGCGCTCACCGGCAAACGTCACCAGGCCTGCGGCAACGGCGGAGACCCGGGAGCCTTGGGGACCGGCAAAATCGACGCCCTTGTGCACCGCCATATAGCCGGTGAACGGATCCGCCCGGGTGCCGAAGTACGAGGATATCCAGCCATCCTGCACCGGCCGCCCTTCCGGGTAGACCTGCTTGTTGAGTTCGCGCGTGAGGATCAAATTCTCGAGCACGCCGAGCTCTTGCTCGCGGCTGGAGAGCTGGCTCTGCAGATCGTCGACCATCGCGGTGAGGCTCGGAATCTGGGCCGGCTGGCCGTCGGCGCCCTCCGCGCCGCCGAGCGAGGGCGGGTTGCCGAAGTCGAACTCGCCGTCATTCAGGTTCGCCATGCGGGTCAGGCGTTTGCCGAGCGCATCCAAGCGAATCACATTGGCATTCATTTGTCCGACACGCATGGCGAGCGCGTTGACCTTCTCCTGCAACATGCGCCGCACGTCGTCGATCTGCCGCTGCTCACCGACCAGCGCTTTGGACCAGCCGCCCAACTGATCGACGGTGCTGGCGCCCCGATGACGTGCACCCAGCCCGACCCCGAACGAAAATGCACCGCCGACGACCAGGAAGGCGAGCGCCGCGGCGGCCGCCAGCACCAAGGGATGGCGCAGGTCGAGCTGCTTGACGCGGCCGCTCTTGCGGCCGACAAAAATGACATTCATGTGAAATTGGAGCCGGTTATGGACAATGCGGATTCCTCGGCGATGGGCTCAACGGGCGTAGACTATGCAGAATAAGGTGAGTCAAAACAAGGAAATTAAGCACGTTTTTGTTGCTAATTTAGGCCACGCTTCCGGCTCTTGAAATGAAAAAATCGATAAAAATCAATGAGCTACTGGGAGCAGGCCGACTGAAGGGGCTGCAGGCCCGAAGCCGCGAGCGCCGCGACCTGCTGGCGCACGTTCGGGCCGCTCTGCCGCCCGAACTCGAGGCGACCGTGATCACCGCCGGCCTCGAAGAGGGCCGCCTGATCGTGGGTGTTTCGGGGGGGGTCTGGGCCAGCCGCCTGCGCTACCGCGCGCAAGCGCTCCGAGAGCGCGTCGGGGACGCCGTCGGCCGAGAAATCCTCAGTGTCCGCATCAAAGTGGTGCAGCTACCCTAGACCGTGGCGGCCGCCGCCGCGACGTAGGAAATCGGGGCTTCGGCCAAGCTTTCGAAGGTGACCTCTTCCCAGGCGCTTTCGCGGGCAATGAGGGTACGCAGCAGGCGGTTGTTGAGGGCATGCCCGGACTTGTAGCCGCTGAACTCGCCGATGAGGCTGTGCCCGAGCAGATACAAATCGCCGATGGCATCGAGAATCTTGTGCTTCACGAACTCGTCTTCGTAGCGCAACCCGTCTTCGTTCAGCACGCGGTAATCGTCGAGCACGATGGCGTTGTCCATGTTGCCGCCGAGCGCGAGGTTGCGGGCGCGCAGGCTTTCCAAGTCCCGCATGAACCCGAAGGTGCGGGCGCGGCTCACCTCCCGTAAGAAGGAGGTCGTCGAGAAGTCCATCGAGGCCACCTGCGAGTGCTTCTTGAAGGTGGGGTGGTCGAACTCGATCTCGAAGTTCACCTTGAAGCCGTCATAGGGATCGAAGCGGGCCCATTTGTCGCCGTCCTCGACCTTGAGGCTTTCGCGGATGCGGATGAACCGCTTCGGCATCCGCTGCTCCTCGATCCCGGCGGACTGCAGCAAAAAGACGAACGGTCCGGCACTGCCGTCCATGATCGGCACTTCGCCCGCGCTCACTTCGACCAAAGCGTTGTCGATGCCGAGACCGGCCAGGGCGGAGAGCAGGTGCTCGACGGTGGAAATCTTGGCCTCGCCGCTCTGCAGCGTGGTCCCCATCATCGTGTCGCCGACGTTCTCGGCGTGCGCCTTGATGTCGACCGAGGAGGCCAAGTCGGTGCGCCGGAACACAATGCCCGTATCCGGCGCAGCCGGGCGCAAGGTCATCAGCACCTTCTTCCCCGTATGCAGGCCCACTCCGGTGGCGCGAATCGAGTTCTTAAGGGTTCTTTGATTCAGCATCGAACGAAACCGACCATGGGCATCTTAAGTTAACCAGCAAGGTATCATACGCAACAAAGGGGCCCCAAGCGCCCTCACACTTACTCACATTTTGCGGCATTTTCGGCACAACCCGCCGCCGCAGGGCCGATCCCTCGGCCCGTGCCTTGCAGCGGGCGCCGTTGCCTACCTGTAACGCGTAAAGCCGAACACGAGCTAGTCCGCTTGCCGGCGCAAGAACGCCGGGATGTCGAGCAAATCTTCCGCTTCGGTTTCCGCCCGCAGGCCATCGCCCACGGCGCGCTGACGCTGCACGGTCGGCTTGTCGAGCATGGCGTAATCGGTCGGAGCGAGCGGTGACTTCTGTCTCACTACACGCATGGTCGGCGGCGGCACCGCGGCCTGCGCCGGCGGCTGCGCGACCGCTCGCGCGACGGGCTTGCCCAAACCGGTGGCGACCACCGTGACGCGGATTTGGTTGGACATGTCGGGGTCGATCACCGTTCCCACGACGACGGTCGCGTCGTCCGAGGCGAACTGCTTGATCACGTTGCCGACTTCCTGGAACTCGCCGATCGAGAGATCCATTCCCGCGGTGACGTTGACCAGGATGCCCTGCGCGCCGGCGAGGTTGATGTCCTCGAGCAGCGGGCTCGAGATCGCCGCCTCCGCCGCCTCGCGCGCGCGCTCATCGCCCGCGGCTGCGCCCGATCCCATCATCGCCATGCCGGTCTCGGACATGACGGTGCGTACGTCGGCGAAGTCCACGTTGATGAGGCCGGGACGCGTGATCAGCTCGGCGATGCCCTGTACGGCACCCTGCAGCACGGTGTTCGCCGCCTTGAAGGCATCCAGCAAGGTCGTGGTGCTGCCGAGCACCTGCAGGAGCTTCTGGTTCGGAATGGTGATCAGCGAGTCGACGTACTTCGAGAGCTCGAGCATGCCCTGATCGGCGACGCGCGAGCGCTTGTTGCCTTCCATCTCGAACGGCCGGGTGACCACGGCCACCGTGAGGATGCCGAGCTCCTTCGCGACTTGCGCGACCACCGGCGCGGCGCCCGTGCCGGTGCCGCCGCCCATGCCGGCGGTGATGAACAGCATGTCGCAGCCCTCGATGAGCTCGATGATGCGGTCGCGATCCTCCATCGCCGCCTGACGGCCCACTTCGGGGTCGGCGCCGGCGCCCAGACCCTTGGTGATGTTGCAGCCGATCTGCAGCGCGGTGCGCACCTTGGAGTGCTTGAGCGCCTGCGCGTCGGTGTTGATGCAGATGAAATCCACGCCCTCGAGACCGGCTTGCACCATGTGCGAGACCGCGTTGCCGCCGCCGCCGCCCACGCCCAACACCTTGATGATGGCGCTCTGACTGTAAGAGTCCATTAGTTCAAACATTCAAGTTCTCCTATCGGTTGAAATCACGTAAGAGCCCGTTTCAAAAATTCCCCTGAAACCAGGCCTTCATTCGCTCGAAAACCGTCTTCATGCCGCCGGCGAGGAGCGGCGCCTCCGTGCGCTGCGCCTCCATGTTGCTTTTCGCGTACAACAGCAACCCCACGCCGGTGGCGTGAATCGGGTTGCTCACCACGTCGACCAGGCCGCTGACGTATTGCGGTATGCCGAGACGCACCGGCATGTGAAACACTTCCTCGGCGAGCTCGACGGCGCCTTCCATCTTCGAACTGCCGCCGGTGAGCACGATGCCGGTGGCCACCGCCTCCTCGAGGCCTGCGCGGCGCAGCTCGTCGCGCACCAGCGCGAACAACTCCTCGTAGCGCGGCTCGACGATCTCGGCGAGGGTCTGGCGCGCCAGCCGGCGCGGCGGCCGGTCGCCGACGCTCGGCACCTCGATGGTCTCGTCGGGATTGGCGAGCTGCGACAGCGCGCACGCGTACTTGATCTTGATGTCCTCGGCGTATTGCGTCGGCGTGCGCATGGACACGGCGATGTCGTTCGTGACCTGGTCGCCGGCGATCGGGAATCACCGCGGTGTGACGGATGGCGCCGCCGCCGAACACCGCGATGTCGGTGGTGCCGCCGCCGATGTCGACCACGCACACGCCGAGATCCTTCTCATCCTCGGTGAGCACCGCGTAGCTCGAGGCGAGCTGCTCGAGCACGATGTCGTCCACCGCGAGGCCGCAGCGCTGCACGCACTTGACGATGTTCTGCGCGGCGCTGTCCGCGCCGGTGACGATGTGCACCTTTGCCTCGAGCCGCACGCCCGACATGCCGATGGGATCGCGGATGCCTTCCTGCGCATCGATGATGTATTCCTGCGGCAGCACATGCAGGATCTTCTGGTCGGCGGGAATCGCCACGGCCTTGGCCGCGTCGATCACCCGCTCGACGTCGCCCTGCCCCACCTCCTTGTCCTTGATCGCGACGATGCCGTGCGAATTGAGGCTGCGCACGTGGCTGCCGGCGATGCCCGCGTACACCGAGTGGATCTCGCACCCCGCCATGAGCTCCGCCTCCTCGACAGCGCGCTGGATGGATTGCACCGTGGACTCGATGTTCACCACGACGCCCTTTTTAAGGCCCCGCGAAGGATGGCTGCCGATGCCGATGATCTCGAGCTCGCCGTCGGCTTTCATCTCGCCCACGATGGCGACCACCTTGCTCGTGCCGATGTCGAGCCCTACGGTCAAATTGCGGTCGGAACGCTTCGCCATGTCGAGTCTTGATTCCTTCAGGCTTCGGAGTCGTCGGATGCTTGGATGGGGCCGTCGCCGGAGTGGCTGCGGCATTGCGCCAGCCGATGGCGAAGCCGTTCGAATAGCGCATGTCCACGTAGGTGATCTCGCTCATGCGGTGCGCGATGACCTGCGAGACGGTGCGGATGAACCGGTCGATGCGCTCGTCGACGTCGCGGCGCCCGAGGCGCACCGTGACGCCGCTGTCCAAGTCCATCTCCCAGGCGCCGCGCTCGTCGAGCCGCAGCGCCGCGATGCGCATGCCCGCCTCGAGCATCCGACCTTGCGCCGAGAGATAGCGCTGCGCGACCTGCGACTCGGTCCCGTCGGGTCCCGACAGGCGCGGCAGCTCCGCGGGCACATGGGTGGCGGCTCGCACGAACAGCTCGCCGCGGGTGTTCAAGCAGCCCCGAGTCGCCCCAGCGGGCGGCCGCCGTCTGCTCCACCACCGTCACATGCAGGCTGTTCGGCCAGCGCCGCTGAACTCGCGCGCGATCCACCCACGGCAGCGCCTCCACCGCATCCTCGACGGCGTCGAGATCGGTGGAGAGAAAGCCGGCGTGCGCGTACGGCGCCACGGCCTTCTCGATCTGACCCGGCGAGACGCGCTGAAAGCTGCCGTCCATGGAAATGGTTTGCACCGGCCGGTCCATGGCGAGCAGGCAACGCGCCGAGCACCGCGAGGGTGAGCGCGACCAAGGCGGCGCGCTTGCCGTACTTGCGCCACTCGACGATGAACTTCGGCCACTGCCAGGGCGCCTTTTCGTTCTTCGGGCGGTTCTTGAAGCGATTGCGGCGGATGAGCCAATTGAAGTTCATTTGCGCGGCCTCACGAAGCTCGATTCGAGCACCCGCCACACCAGCTCGTCGAAATCGATGCCGGCCTGGCGTGCGGCCATCGGCACGAGGCTGTGGTCGGTCATTCCCGGGGTCGTATTGATCTCGATGAAATAGAACTTGCCGGTGGAGGCCTCGCGCATGAAGTCGACGCGGCCCCAGCCCGTGCAATCGGTCACGCGAAAGGTCGCGAGCGCGGCGGCCGAGAGCTCCGCCTCCTCGCGCGCATCGAGCCCGCTCGGGCAGTGATACTGCGTGTCGTTGCGGAAGTACTTGGCCTGGTAGTCGTAGAACTCGGTGGCGGGCTGGATGCGGATCGACGGCAGCGCGGTATTCCCGAGCACGCCCACCGTCAGCTCCTGACCCTCCACGAACCGCTCCGCGAACACGAGCGGATCGACGGCGCTCGCCTCGGCGTAGGCCTGCGGCAGTTCCGCCGCGGTCTTCACCTTGCTGATGCCGACGCTCGAGCCCTGCGAGGCGGGCTTCACCATGAGCGGCAGTCCGATCTCGCGGAGCGCGCGCTCGAGATCGTCGGTGCTCGAGAGCACGGCGTAGGGCGGCGCGGTCAAGCCGGCGCCGACCACCACGCGCTTGGTCTTGAGCTTGTCCATGGTCAGCGCCGAAGCGAGCACGCCCTGAGCCCGTGTACGGAATGCCGAGCCACTCCAGCGCGCCCTGGATGAGCCCGTCCTCGCCGCCCGGTCCGTGCAGGGCGATCCAGGCGCGCTCGAATCCCGCGCTCGAAAGCTCCTGCACCGGTCGCAGGCCGGGATCGAAAGCATGGGCATCGACGCCGCGGCGCACGAGTGCCTGCAGCACCGCGTTGCCGCTCAAGAGCGAAATCTCGCGCTCGCTCGAGTCGCCGCCGAGCAGCACCGCGACCTTGCCGAACTCGGCGCTCGTCCGCGCCCGGCGGGGCGCCGCGGATGTGAGCTTGCTCATGCGGGTTCTCCCACGATGCGCACTTCGGTCGTGAGCTCGACGCGATGCACCTCGGCCACCGTGCGCCGAACGTGCTCGATCAGCGCCTCGATGTCGGCGGCGCGCGCGGCGCCGTGGTTGATGATGAAATTGGCGTGCTTCTGCGATACCGACGCATCGCCGATGCGAAAGCCCTTGAGGCCCGCACTCTCGATCAGTCGCGCCGCGTGATCGCCCGGCGGATTGGTGAATACCGATCCGCAGCTCCACTCGCCGATCGGCTGGGTCTCGCGGCGCTTGTCGAGGAGTTCGCGCATGGCGTTGTCGTTCACGCCCGGCTTGCGCTCGAACTCGAGCTGCGCGGCGAGGAACCATTCATCGGGCGGACCCACGACGCGGCGATAGCCGATTTCGTAATCGGCCGGCGTGCGCACATGCCGCACACCCTGCCGGTCGAGCACCTCGACCTCGAGCACGTGCCGCCAGGTCTCGCCGCCCCACGCGCCGGCGTTCATCGCGAGCGCTCCGCCCAGCGTGCCGGGAATGCCGGCGAAGAACTCCGCGGGACCGAGGCCCCATTTCACGCATTGCCGCGCGATGCGCGCGCACGGCACGCCCGCGGCGACGCGGATGCGCGTTGCGCTCGAGCGCTCGAGGCTCGACAGCGCGCCGTGCGTCGAGATCACGGCGCCGCGAATGCCGCCGTCGCGCACCAGCAGATTGCTGCCGAGACCGATCCAGAGCAGCGCGATGTCCGCGGGCAGCTGGCGCATGAAGGCCGCCAGATCCACCGGCATCGCGCGGCGTGAAGAAGAAATCCGCCGGGCCGCCCACGTGCCAGGAGGTGTGGCGCGACATGGGCACATCCGCGCAGCACGCGGCCGGCGTACTCGGGCGCGAACGGTGAGGAGCGGAGCACGCCGTTCATGCGGCCGCTCCCGCGGCGAGCCGCATCTTCAGATCCTGCGCGACGGCGCCGATGTTGCCGGCGCCCATGGTCAGCACGACGTCGCCGTCGTGCAGCACGCCGCGCAGCGCCTCGGCGAGATCATCGACGCGCTCGACGAACACGGGCTCGACCAGCCCGCGCGTGCGCACCGCGCGGCAGATCGCCCGGCCGTCGGCGCCGGCGATCGGCGCCTCCCCGGCCGCGTAGACCTCGGTGACGAGCAGCACGTCGCACTCGCTCAAGGCCCGGCCGAAGTCGTCGAGCAAGTCGCGCGTGCGGGTGAAGCGATGCGGCTGGAAGGCGAGCACCAGGCGCCGCCGCGGCCAAGCCTGGCGGACGGATTCGAGCGTCGCCGCGACTTCGGTCGGATGATGCGCATAGTCATCGACGACGAGCGCACTGCCGCCGGACCAGCGAATCTCGCCGAGCTGTTGCAGGCGCCGGTCGATGCCCTGAAAGCTTGCAAGCGCGCGCTGGATGGCCGCATCCGCCACACCGAGCTCCGTCGCCACCGCCACCGCCGCGAGCGAGTTGAGCACGTTGTGCCGGCCCGGCAGATTGATGGTCAGCTCGAGCGGCGGGCGCCCCGCGCGCAGCGCCGTAAAGTGGGTCTTGAGGCCCGCGCCGCGCACATTGACCGCGCGCATGTCGGCACCCGTCGTCGAAGCCGTAGGTGACGATGGGCCGGCCCACGTCCGCCACGAATGCCGCGCACCTCGGCATCGTCGGCGCACAGCACCGCGAGCCCGTAGAACGGCAGATTGTGCAGAAAGTCGACGAAGCTCTGCTTGAGCCGCGCGAAGTCCCCCTCATGCGTGCCGAGATGATCGTTGTCGATGTTGGTGACGACGGCGATCATCGGCTGCAGATGCATGAACGAGGCATCGCTCTCGTCGGCCTCGGCGACCAGATAGCGGCCCGCGCCGAGGCGCGCATTGCTGTCGGCGCTCTTCAAGCGCCCGCCGATCACGAACGTCGGATCGAGCCCGCCCTCGGCGAGGACGCTCGCCACCAGACTCGTGGTGGTGGTCTTGCCGTGCGTGCCCGCGACCGCGATGGAGTAGCGGAAGCGCATGAGCTCGCCCAGCATCTCGGCGCGCGGCACCACCGGGATGCGGTTCGCGAGCGCCGCCGCAACTTCGGGATTCGCGCGGTTGACCGCGCTCGAGACCACGACCACGTCCGCCTTGCCGAGATGCGCGGCCGCATGCCCCAGGAAGATCTTCGCGCCGAGGCGCGCGAGGCGCTCGGTGACGGGGTTGGCCTTAAGGTCCGAGCCCTGCACCTCGTAGCCCAGGTTGAGCAGCACCTCGGCGATACCGCCCATGCCGCTGCCGCCGATGCCGACCAAATGGATGAGATGGATGCGGCGCATGCGATCGTTCATGCCGCCGCTCCCCCCGCCGCCACGCAGAGATCCGCGAGGCACGCCGCCGCATCGATGTTGCGCGTCGCACGCGCCGCCCGCGCCATCTCGAGCATGCGCGGACGATCCGCCGTGAGCTCCGCGAGCTCCGCGCTCAAGCGCTCGGCCGTCAGCTGGCGCGCTCCTGCAGCACCCGGCCGGCGCCGACACGCACCATCGCCTCGGCGTTCTTCGTCTGATGATCGTCGGTGGCGGCCGGCAAAGGGCACCAGCAACGCGCCGAGGCCCGCCGCCTGCAGCTCGGCGATGGTCATCGCGCCGGCGCGGCACAGCGCGAGGTCCGCCCACGCATAGGCCGCCGCCATGTCGTCGATGAACGGCAGCGACCTCGGCCTCGACCGCGAGCGCTTGATAGGCGGCGCGCGCCGCCTCGATGCCGCGCGCGCCCGCCTGATGCCGCACTTGCGGACGGCGCTCGAGCATCGAGCCGCGACAGCGCCTGCGGGACGGCGGCGTTCAAGCGCTGCGCGCCCTGGCTGCCGCCGAACACCAAGAGCCGCGCGCGCCCGGTGCGGCCGGCGAAGCGCTCCGCGGGATCGAGGCATGGCCGCGATGTCGGCGCGCACCGGATTGCCGACGGTGCGCGCCTTCACGCCTGCGCCGAAGCTGCCGGGGAAGGCCTCGAGCACCTGGGTGGCGAAGCGCGCCAGCCAGCGATTGGTCAGGCCGGCCACCGCGTTCTGCTCGTGAATCAGCAGCGGTATGCGCAACAGCCACGCGGCGATCCCGCCCGGACCGCTCACGTAGCCGCCGGCGCCCGAGCACCGCGCGCGGCTTGATCGCGGCGCATGACGCGCATCGCCTCGAGCACGGCGGCGGCCGATGCGGAACGGCGCGGCGAGCCACGCGCCCGCCCCCTTGCCGCGGATGCCGCGCACGCGCACCCACTCGATCGGAAAGCCGTTCGCCGGCACCAGCCGCGATTCCATGCTGTCGGGCACGCCGAGCCACACCACGGGCACGCCGCGCTCGCGCAGCACCTTCGCGACCGCCAGCGCGGGAAACACGTGGCCGCCCGGTGCCGCCCGCCATGATCACCACGGGCGCGCCGGCGGCTCGAACAGCGTTCATCGCGCCCCTCCCGGCGTGCGCATCACGGCCGAGCGCGAGGTGCATTTGACCTCGTGGTAGATGCGCAGCAGCACGCCGAGCCAGCCAGGCTCACCAGCAGGCTGCTGCGGCCATAGCTCAAGAGCGGCAGCGTCAGGCCCTTGGTCGGCAACACGCCCATGTTGACGCCGATGTTCACCATGCGCCTGCAGCCCGAGCCAGACGCCGAACGCGAGCGCCACGTACGCATTGGAACTGCATGCCGGCCTGCGCCGCCATGCGCGAGATGCGAAAGGCGCGCCACACCAGCGCGACGAACAAGCGCGAGCACGCCGATGACGCCCACCAGGCCAAGCTCCTCGGCGAGCACCGCGAACACGAAATCGGTGTGCGCCTCGGGCAGATAGAAGAGCTTCTGCACGCTCGAGCCCAAGCCCACGCCGAACCAGGAGCCGCGGCCGATGGCGATCAGGGACTGCGTCAGCTGGAAGCCGCCGTTGAAGGGATCGTCCCAGGGATGCAGGAAGCCCGTCAGGCGCTTCAGGCGGTAGGCCGAGGTCAGCGCAAGCACGGAGAAGGCCAGCGCCACCGCGCTCACCAGCAAGAGCACGTAGCGCATGCGCGCGCCCGCGACGAACAGCACCGCAAATCCGGTGGCGAACAGCACGGTCGCGGCGCCGAAATCCGGCTCGAGCAGCAGCAGCAGCGCGCTCACCGCCGAGCAGCCCCACCGGCCGCAACAGTCCGTTGAACGTGCGCTGCAGCTCCTCGCGCTTGCGCACGCAGTAGCTGCACACCCAGGTCAGCACCAGCACCCGGGCGAGCTCCGAGACCTGAAAATTCATCGGGCCGATGCGCATCCAGCGCCGCGCGCCGTTGACCGTCGCGCCGAGACCCGGAATCAGCACGAGCAACAGCAGCAAGAGGCCGAGCGAGAGCAGCGCCAGGCTGTACTTGTCCCAGAGCTCCGCGGGCACGCGGGTGATCGACCAGCGCGAACAGCACGCCGACGAGCCCGAACACCAGCTGACGCTCGAGGAAATAGAACGGGTCGCCCAGGTCCTTGGCGGCGATCGACATCGAGGCGGAGGTCACCATGACCAGACCCGACCAGCAGCAGCGCCGCGGTGAGGCCGAGCGTGATGCGGTCCCAGGCGAACGGCATCCGCTCGCGCGCCCGCAGCCCGTAGGACATGGTGGCCGCGTTCATGCGGCCCCCGGCAGAGCGCGCACCGCGGCGGCGAACACCTCGCCGCGGTGGTTGTAGTCGCGGAACATGTCGAGGCTCGCGCAGGCGGGCGAGAGCAGCACGCGTGTCCCCGGGCTGCGCCGCGCTGCCGCGGCCGCCACGGCGGCCGGCATCGTGGCGGCGCGCTCGATCGCGCACACGCCCTCGAGCGCCGCCGCGATGGCGGGCGCGTCCTGGCCGATCAGCACGGCGCGCCTGACCTTGCCGCGAAAGGCCGCCGCGAGCGGCGCGAAGTCCTGGCCCTTGCCCTCGCCGCCGGCGATGACCACCAGCGCGCCGGGAAGACCGTTCACCGCCGCGATCGTCGCGCCGACATTGGTGCCCTTCGAGTCGTCGATGTAGCGCACGCCGGCGATGTCCGCCACCCATTCCGAGCGATGCTTCAAGCCCGGGAATGCTTCGATCGCGCGCAGCATCGTCTGGATGGGCAAGGCCGCCGATTCGCCGAGCGCGAGCGCCGCCAGCGCATTCGCCGCGTTGTGGTACCCCTGAATCTTCATGCGCGCCGTGTCGAGCAGACCCTCGCCGCGCCGCGCCAACCAGCTCTTCGGTCCCTCGCGCATGAGCGTGAAGTCGGCATCGCTCCGTTCGGTGGAGAAGGTGACGAGGCGCGGCGGCGCGGCCCACGCCGGACGACCCTGAGGGCCTGGCGCATGGCCAAAAGAACGGATCGTCGGCGTTCAGCACCACCGTTGCGGCGTGCGCGAAGATTCGCGCCTTGGCGCGCGCGTATTCGTCGAGCGAGGCGTAGCGGTCCATGTGATCCGCGGTGACGTTGAGCACGACCGCGCCGAGAAGCTCGAGCGAGGTGGTCGTCTCCAGCTGGAAGCTCGAGAGCTCGAGCACGTACAGATCGGGAACGGGCTCCTCGAGCAAGTCGAGCGCGGGCTTGCCGAGGTTGCCGCCGGCGAGCACGGTCAGTCCCGCGCCTTCGGCCATGCGCGCGACCAGGCTCGTCACCGTGCTCTTGCCGTTGGTGCCGGTGACGCCGATCACCGGCGCCTCGGCGGCGCGCGCGAACAGCTCGATGTCGCCCAGCACCTCGATGCCGCGGCTGCGCGCCTCGGCGACGATCGGCTCCTGCGGCGACACCCCGGGCGACAGCAGCACCTGCGAAGCGCCCTCGAGCAGCGACACATCGAGCGCGCCGAGGCGCAGGTCGATGCGCTCGGCGAGATCGCCGAGCTCGGCGAGTCCGGGTGGCGCCGAACGCGTGTCGGTCGCGGCCGCGGGGATGCCGTGCCGCGCGAGATAGCGCAGGCACGAGGCCCCCGTCTTGCCCAAGCCCACGACGACCGTGCTCTTCATCGGATTTTCAACGTCGCGAGGCCGGTGAGCATCAGCAGGAAGCTGATGATCCAGAAGCGCACGATCACCTTCGGCTCGCTCCAGCCCTTGAGCTCGAAATGATGATGGAGCGGCGCCATGCGGAAGATGCGTTTGCCCGTGAGCTTGAAGGAGGCCACCTGCAGCATCACCGACACCGTCTCGAGCACGAACACGCCGCCCATGACGCAGAGCACGATCTCCTCGCGCACGATCACCGCGACCGTGCCGAGCGCGGCGCCGATGGCGAGCGCGCCCACATCGCCCATGAACACCTCGGCCGGATAGGAGTTGAACCAGAGAAATCCGAGGCCCGCGCCCGCGATTGCCGCGCAGAACACGATCACCTCGCCCGCGCCGCTGATATAGGGAATCTGCAGGTAGGTCGCGAACTTGAAGTTGCCCGTGGCGTAGGCGAAGACGCCGAGCGCCGCCGCCACCATCACCGCCGGCATGATGGCGAGCCCGTCGAGACCGTCGGTGAGGTTCACCGCATTGCTTGTGCCGACGATGACGAAATAGGCGTAGATCACGAATCCGGCCGTCGTCATCGGCAATGCAACGGTCTTGAAGAACGGCACATACAAGGAGACTTCCGACAGCGACTGGCTCATCGCGTGCAAGGCAAAGGCGATGCACAGCGCCGCGATCGACTGCGCGAGATACTTGTAGCGCGCCGGCAAGCCCTTCGAGTTGCCCACCACCAGCTTCAGATAATCGTCGTAGAAGCCGATGCCGCCGAACGCGAGTGTGGTGCCGATCAGAACCCAGACGAAGCGATTGGAGAGATCCGCCCACAGCAAGGTCGAGATCACCATGGCCACCAGGATCAGGCCGCCGCCCATGGTGGGCGTGCCCGATTTCTGCAGATGCGACTGCGGGCCGTCGCTGCGCACCCGCTGGCCGATCTGGTACCGGCTGAGCGCACTGATCATGCGCGGGCCGATCACCATGGCGATCGCGAGCGCCGTCATCGCCGCAAGGATGCCGCGCAGTGTCAGGTACTGGAATACGTGAAAGCCGGAAGCCCAGGCGTATCTTCGCGCCAGAAACTCGGAAAGATAAAGCAGCATGGCGGTCAGCTCGCTCGCATCATGGGACCGGAACTCGCAGCACCCCCCAAGAGGGCCTGCACCACACGCTCCAAGCGGTTCACCCGTGATCCCTTCACGAGCACGGTGACTCCGGGCGCGATTTCCGCCTGCAGCCGCCGGATCAGCGCATCGGCGTCGGCAAACCATTCCCCGCCGCTGCCGAACGTCTCGACCGCGCGCGTGCTTTCCGTGCCGAGCGCGAACAGTCGCGCGACGCGGCACTCGCGCGCATAGCGCCCGAGATCGGCGTGGCTGTCCGCGGAATGGGCCCCGAGCTCCGCCATGTCGGCGAGCACCAGCCATGCCGGACCCTTGAGCGTGCGCAGCACGTCGAGGCCGGCGCGCACCGAGCTCGGATTGGCGTTGTACGAATCGTCGATGATCCAGCTGTCGCGCAGACCCGCCTTGAGCTGCAGCCGGCCGGACACCGCGCGAAAATCGGCAAGACCCGCGGCGATGTCCTCCAAGGAGGCGCCGGCGGCTGCGGCCGCCGCGGCCGCGGCGAGCGCGTTCGAGATGTTGTGGGCGCCGCCGGCCTGCATGGTGATGGCGCGCGCGCCGAGCGGGCACTCGAGCGTGAAGCGCGTGGCGAAGCGCCCTCCCTCGATGGCCTGCACGATGTCCTTCGCCTTGAAGTCCGCTTGGGCGCGCACGCCGAAAGTCGCGATGCGAGCGCCGGACGACGACGCCGCGCCAGTAACCCGCGTAGGCATCGTCCGCGTTGATCACCGCGGTCGCGCCGCGCTCGAGGCCCGCCACCATTTCACCCTCGCCGCGGGCGACGCCGTCGAGGTCGCCGAAGCCTTCGAGATGCTCGGCGCCTGCGTTGGTGATGAGCCCCACGGTCGGGCTTGCGAGCGCAACCAGCTCGGCCACATCGCCGATGCGGTTCGCGCCCATCTCGATCACGGCACTGCGATGCGAGCGCTCGAGCCGCAGGAGCGTCAGCGGCACGCCGATGTGGTTGTTGAGATTGCCCTGCGTCGACAGGCAAGGCCCGCGGCGCGACAGAATTGCGGCCGTCATCTCCTTGGTCGTCGTCTTGCCGTTGCTCCCGCCGACACCCACGAGCGGGATGGAGAACTCCGCGCGCCAGCGGCGTGCGAGCCGTTGCAGCGCCTGCAAGCTGTCGGGCACTTGAATATAGGGCAGGCTCGCATCGGTGAGCGCACGCTCGACGATCGCGCCCACGGCACCGCGCTTGAGAGCCGCCGCGGCGAAATCCGCGCCGTCGAAGTTCGGCCCGCGCAAGCCGACGAACAGCGCTCCCGCAGGCAGTGTCCGGCTGTCGGTCGAGACCGCTCCGAAGGGCCGGTCATCGCCCGTAAGCGCTGCGCCCAGAACACGCGCGGCCTCGAGCAAGGTGCGCTTCATGCCGCCACCCCGAGCACTCGCTGCGCCTCGATCCGGTCGCTGAAGCTTTTGCGCGTGGCGCCGTAGATCTGGTAATCCTCGTGCCCCTTGCCGGCGATGAGCACGATGTCGGCGGCAGCGGCGCGATTGAGTGCGGACGCGATCGCGGCGGCGCGGTCCGGAATCACCCGCGCCGGATGCGCCTTGATGCCGCGGGTGATCGCGCGGATGATCTCCTGCGGATCTTCCGAGCGCGGGTTGTCGTCGGTGACGATGATCTCGTCCGCGAGATCGTCCGCGATCGCGCCCATGAGGGGCCGCTTACCGGCATCCCGGTCGCCGCCGCAACCGAACACGCACCACAGCGCACCGCGGCAGTGTTCGCGCAGCGCCGCGAGCGCCTTGCTGAGAGCGTCCGGCGTGTGCGCGTAATCGATGACGGCCAGTGGTTTGCCGGCTGCGCGCGGCTCGATCACTTCCATCCGGCCGGGCGGCGCGCTGCACGCGGCGAGCGCCGCGGCGGCCTCCTGCGCCGGCACGCCGAGCGCCAGCAAGCAGCCGAGCACCACCAGTACGTTCTCGGCGTTGAAGCGGCCGAGGAGCTTGGTGGCGAGCGTGATCTCGCCGCCGCTGCCCTCGATGTCGAGCGAGATCCCCGCAAGATCGAGCCGCACCTCGCGCGCCTCGAGGAAACGTTCCGCCAGCCAGGCATCGGCGCGGCTGCCGACCCACACCGCGGTCAACGGCGCGCCGCCGACCAGCTTCTGCGCCAGCTCGCGGCCGAAGGAATCGCCGACGTTGATGATGGCGTGCTCCAGATCTTGGCCGGCGAACAGCCGCGCTTTCGCTTCCCCGTAGGCCTGCATCGAGGCGTGATAATCCAAGTGGTCGCGGCTCAAGTTGGTGAATGCGGCCGTATGAAACCGCACGCCGTCCACCCGCCCCTGGTCGAGTGCATGCGAGGACACTTCCATGGCGACCTCGCGCACGCCCTGCGACTTCAAGCGCGCGAGCGAGCGATGCACGCTCACCGCATCGGGCGTCGTGTGAGTGGGTGTCTCGAGCCGCCCGAGAACTCCCCAGCCGATCGTGCCCATGTAGGCGGCGGAGCGTCCCAGGCGTTCCAGGCACTGTGCAATCAGATAGGCGCAGGTGGTCTTGCCGTTCGTGCCCGTGATGCCGACGATGCGCATCTGCGAGGACGGCCATTGAAAGAATCGATCGGCGATGCGCCCGGCCAGCCACCGCAAATTCGGAACCGGCGCGGCAAAAAGCTTTCCCACACCGGCGGGCGGCTCGACGCCTTCGCCGGGTTCCCACAACACCGCGCTCGCGCCGCGTGCCGCGGCATCGGCCGCGTGCTCGAGACCGTGCGCCTTCGTGCCGCGCAGCGCGAGGAACAAGGATCCCGCGCGCACGTCGCGGCTGTCGATCGCGAGATCCACGACCTGCGCATCGTTCTCCGGGACGGCGGCAATGCCGTCCAGCAGCCATTTCAGGGACACCGTCACGGTGCCCTCGCCTGAACGAGCGCAGCGGGCGGCACGTTCTGCAGATCGTCGGGCGGCACGTCCATGAGGCGCAGGGCACCCGACATCACGTTGGCGAACACCGGTGCCGCCACCGTGCCGCCTTGCGCCAACGTGCCGACCTCGCGCACATCCCGGCTCGGCTCGTCGATCACCACCACCGTCGCGAGTTTCGGGTGCGACGCCGGCACGAGACCCGCGAATACCGCCATGATCCGGTCGGTGGAATAACCGCCCGCCTCGGACTTGAACGCGGTCCCCGTCTTGCCGGAGACGCGATAGCCGACCAGCGATGCGCGCACCGCCGTGCCGCCTTTTTCGACGACCTGCTCCATCAGCTGCACGAGTTCGTGCGCAACCTTCGGATCGAGCACCTGCTCGCCGGGCACCGACCGCTCGGGCAGGCGCTCGAAAGAGATCGGGCGCTTGATGCCGCCGGCGCCGATGGTGGCGTAGGCATGCGCGAGCTGCAGGGGCGTCACCGACAGGCCGTAGCCGTGCGACAGCGTGGCGATGCCGATGGGCCGCCAATGCGTGTAGTTCGAGAGCATGCCGGCCGATTCGCCCGGAAATTCGCTGCCGGTGACCTGCCCGAAGCCGAGCTGCGTCAGCGTTTTCCAGATCTGCTCGGGCTTCAAGGAGAGCGCGACTTTCGCCGTGCCGACGTTGCTCGATTTCGCGAGTATGGTCGCCAGGTCGATGACGCCGAGATCGTGCTCGTCCTCGAATACCTTGTTGCCGACCTGGATGAAGCCGGGCGAGGTGTCGACCACGCTGTCCGGCCGGTACTGGCCGGAGCCGAGCGCGGCGGCCATGATGAAGGGCTTGATGCTCGAGCCCGGCTCGAAAATGTCCGTGGCGGCGCGATTGCGGTACTGGGCGGCCTTGAGCTGATCGCGATCGTTGGGGTTGTACGAGGGCTGGTTCACCATCGCCAGCACTTCGCCGGTGTCGACGTCGATCACGATCACCGAGCCGGCTTTCGCGCGGTAATCCTGCATCGCCGCCTTCAGCTCGCGATAGGCGAGGTACTGGATGCGCAGATCGATGCTGGTGACGAGGTCGCGACCGGGTCGCGGCGCGCGGATGCTCTCGACGTTCTCGACCTGATGGCCGTACAGGTCCTGGATGACGCGCTTCGCGCCGTCCTCGCCGTTCAGGAGCTGCTCGAAGCCGAGCTCGAGGCCTTCCTGACCCTGGTCGTCGAGATTGGTGAATCCCACGATGTGACCGGCCACTTCGCCGGCCGGGTAATAACGCCGGTACTCGCGCAGCAGATACACCCCGGGAATGCCGAGCGCCTTGATGCGCGCCGCCTCCTCGGGCGGCATGTGCCGCTCGAGATAGAGGAATTCACGGTCGAGGTTGCTGGTGATGCGCCGCGCCAGAAGCTGCTGGTCCTGCTTGAGCGCCTTGGCGAGCTTCGGCAGCTGGTCGATGTTGTCGTTGAGCTCCTGCGGATTGACCCACACGGTGTCGACCGGCGTGCTCACGGCGAGCGGCTCGCCCGAGCGATCGGTGATGGCGCCGCGATGCGCCGCGATCTTGACCACGCGCATCGAGCGATCGTCGCCCTGCTTGGCGAGAAAGCCGTGATCGATCAGCTGCAGCTCGACGGCGCGCGCACCGAGTCCCACGGCGCCGCAGACGACGAGCCCCAAGATCACCGCCGAGCGCCATCGATAGCCCTTGAGCTCCGAGCCGGTTTCGCTCGCCCGCTGCTTCACGGCCGGACGATCCGCACATCCCGGGTTTGCGGCAGGCTCATCGAGAGCTTCGCGTTGGCGACGCGCTCGACGAAGGCGTTTGAGGACCAGTAGCTCTGCTCGAGCTGCAGCCGTCCCCACTCGATCTCGAGCGAGTCGCGCTGCGCGTCGAGCTTCTCCAGGCGCACGAACATGTCGCGCGCCTTGTGGCGCGCGTAGATCACTTGCACCGCGGAGCCGAGCACCGCGAGCCAGAGCAGCGGCAGTATCAGGGGCACGAGCTTGGCTTTTTTCATGCGGCGATTCCTTCAGGCAGGCGTTCGGCAACCCGCAGGCGGGCGCTGCGGGCACGCGGATTGGAGGCGGTTTCCGAGGCGTCGGGTTCGACGGACTTGCCGACCAGGCGCAAGGTCGGGCGCGCGTGCGGCGGGATGTCCGGGAGGCCCGCGTACATCGGATCGGCCAGCGCGTGGCGGCGCATGAAGCGCTTGACCATGCGGTCCTCGAGCGAATGGAAGCTGATGACGGCGAGCCGTCCGGCCGGGGCGAGGCGCGCGTGCGCGGCCTCGAGCGCGCTCTCGAGCTCGGCGAGCTCGCGGTTCACGTGGATGCGCAGCGCCTGGAACACCCGGGTCGCCGGATGCTTGTGCCGCTCGCGCGAGGGCGCCACCCGCGCGATCAGTCCGGCGAGCTCGAGGGTGCGTGTGAACGGGCGCGTCTCTCGATCGGTGACGATGGCGCGCGCGATGCGCCCCGCGAAGCGTTCCTCGCCGTACTCGCGAAAGATCCGCACCAGCTCCTCCGCCGATGCGCCGTTCACCACGTCGGCGGCTGAAATCCCGTCGCGGCTCATGCGCATGTCGAGCGGCCCGTCCTGCATGAAGCTGAAGCCGCGATCGGCGTCGTCGAGCTGCGGCGAGGACACGCCGAGGTCGAACAGGATGCCGTCGAGTTGCAAGCCCGGCTCGACCGCGTCGGCACACGCCGCGAGCGCCGAGAACGGCGCGAGGAACAGCGCCACCCGAGGGTCCGTACCTAAGCGTGCTTTGGCTTCCGCGATGGCGACGGGGTCGCGATCGAGACAAAGCATTCGACCCTTCAGCGTGAGCTTCTCCAAAATTGCCTCTGCGTGTCCGCCCCGCCCAAAAGTGGCATCGAGGTACGTGCCACTTGCCCGTATGTTCAACGCCGCCAGTACCTGAGGAAGCAGTACCGCCGTGTGTCCCCTGCCTGACTCAACCATCGCCCCGTGCCGCCGCTGCCGCGGCTCAGAGCGACAAGGTCTGAAGCTCGGCCGGCAAGTCGGCCGTGGCGACCCCGCCGGCAAGCCACTCGTCGCGCCGCTCGTTCCACCGCGCTTCGTCCCACAATTCGAAATAAAGGCCCTGCCCGACGAGCATCGCGTCGCGGGTCAACATGCCGAACTCGCGCAAGTTCGGCGGCAACAGCACCCGGCCGTGCGCATCGAGCTCCAGATCCGTCGCGTGCCCGACCATCAGCCGCTGCAACCGCCGCGCGTCGGGATTCATCGAAGGCAACCGCATCAACTTGCGCTCGATCTCCTCCCAGTCGGGCAAGGGATAGATGAGCAAGCACTGGTCCTTGTCGACGGTGATGACCAATTTCCCACCGCAACGATCTTGCAGGCGCTCGCGATACCGGGTCGGCATGACCAGGCGCCCCTTTGCATCGAGTGTGAGTTTGTTGGCGCCCCGGAACATTGCTGCATGGGTCGTACGACCCATTTTCTCCCACTTTTTCCCACCGAGCACCACTATAGGGAGCAGCACGCCGCACTGTCAACGTGTTAAGTTAAAAAAAACTCGGGGCAACAGTGACTTAGGTCACATTTGACAAAACGCACCCGTCGGCGCACAGCGACTCCGTTCGGAATCAATCTCTTATATGGTTTTCTTAACGCGTCGGTCTCAAGCCCGACGATTTTTCTTTTCTTTTTCTTTTTATTTTCTAGCTCAAGCACTCAAGCCCGCGGTCGCTGCGACCGCGTCAGAGTTTTGCGCGCCAGCGCGATAGAAAAGAGTCGGCCGTAAGCCGGGTTCTGTCGTGGGCAACCATTCCTCTGGGATGCGCGTCGCCGCGCAGCTCTAGCGACCTACCCGGAAGCCCATGCGGGCCACATGTTGCGGCCAAAGGCGCCGCTCGCTTCCCTATTTGGTCTTGCTCCAGGTGGGGTTTGCCGTGCCGCCATGCGTTGCCGCCGGCGCGGTGCGCTCTTACCGCACCATTTCACCCTTACCGGCGCCGCTTGCGCGGCGCTTAGGCGGTATCTTTCTGTTGCACTTTCCGTGGACTCGCGTCCCCCAGGCGTTACCTGGCACCGTGCCCTGTGGAGCCCGGACTTTCCTCCACCCTCTCCCGCTTGCGCGGGCGAAAGCAGCGGCTGCCAGGCCGACTCTTAGGGCGCACCATACGCTCGTTTGAGCTCGAGCGCTCGCTTATAGGCCTCGTTGTCGCGCACCGCCGCGATGCGGGCGGCCAGATGCGCCGCTTGCTTCAAGGGCAGCTCCTCGAGCAGCGGCTTCAACGCGCGGTCGAGCGCGCCGCCATGGCCATCGTCGCCCTGGGCGATGACTTCGGGCGCCGCGCCCGCGACCACGAGCACGATCTCGCCGCGCGACAGATCCGCATCGCTCGCGCTGCGCGCGGCGAGCTCTTCGAGGGAGCCGCGGTACAGCGACTCGTGCAGCTTCGTGATCTCCCGCGCAAGCGCCGCCTCGCGCTTCGGCCCGAGATGTTCCGCGCAGTCCGCGAGCGTCTCTTCGATCCGATGCGGCGATTCGTAGAAGACGAGCGTGCGCCGCTCGGCGGACACCTCGACCAATCGCGCGCGGCGGGCCGCGCCGCGCGCCGGCAGGAATCCCTCGAAGCAGAATCGATCGGTGGGCAGCGCCGCGATCGACAGCGCCGCCACCAGCGCACAGGGACCGGGCACCGCAACGACCTCGATGCCCGCCGCGGCGCAGGCGCGCACCAGATCGAATCCCGGATCGCTGATCGCAGGCGTGCCCGCATCGCTCACCAGCGCCACGCTCGCGCCGCTTTGCAGGCGCAGGAGCAGCTCCGGCGCGCGCTGCGCCTCGTTGTGATCGTGCAGGGAAATCATCGGTGTGGAGATGCCGAAAGCCTTGAGCAGCACGCCCGTGTGGCGCGTATCTTCGGCCGCGATCAGCGCGGCGCTTGCGAGCGTTTCGCGCGCGCGCGCGCTCATGATCGCCCAAGTTGCCGATGGGCGTCGCCACGACGTACAGGCGACCCGGTGCCGGGTTTGTCACTATACTTCTCGCTTCGCGAAAGGCTTCGGGTGAATTGGCAATGCAGGGTATGGCAGCGATCTCTCTACGTCCACGTCTCGCGCCGGCGGCGGCGCTCGCGCTCTGGCTGCTGCTGCCGGCCTGCAGCTTGATGAAATCCGAGGAGCCGCCGCCGGCCTCCCCGCAGGAGCACGCGCAGCGCCTCGCCGTCGCAGGCAATCATGCGCAAGCTGCGCAGGCGTACGCCGATCTCGCGGCACAATCGCCGGCGGAGCGCGACAATTACGAGCTCCTGAGCGCGGAGCAATGGGTTCTCGCGAACAACGTGGCCGAGGCCAAGCAAGCCTTTGCGGCGGTCTCGCCCCAGGCACGCACGACCATGCCGGCCTCGCGCGCGCTCGTCGCCGCGGAGATCGCTCTCGCTGAGCGGGACGGCGTAACCGCGATTCACGAGCTCGATACCATCGCGGTGCCGACCTCGCCCCAGCTCGCGCAGAGCTATTGGTGGCTGCGCGGCAAAGCCGCGTTCCTCACCGGACATCCCGTCGAGGGCACGCGCGCGTTCGTCGAGCGCGAGCGCTACATCGCGGACGCGCAGGCGCTGCGGGCGAGCCGCGAGGAACTGCTCGCACTGCTCCGCGACGCCGCCCAGCGCGGTGTATCGCTCAAAGCCCCGCCGCAAACCGACGCGGTGGTGGCGGGGTGGCTCGCGCTCGGCCCGATCGCCAGCGAAATGACCCGCAATCCCACGCACGCGGCGGCGGCGCTCGCCGATTGGAAGCGCGCGTACCCGCAGCATCCCGGCGCCGACATCGTCCTCGCCGTGGCGGCCGGCCCGGCGAATCCGGCAAATCCGGCGAATCCTGCGAATCCGCCCGCCGCGCTGCAGAACGTTCCGATAGCGGCTGCACCGGCGGCTTTCCAGCAGCAGCTCGCGCTGCTCTTGCCGTTGTCGGGCCGCTCCGAGAGCGTCGGCAACGCCGTGCGCGACGGCTTCATCGCCGCCTATCTGCAGCAGGACCCGGCCACCCGTCCGCTCCTCAAGATCTACGACACCGCCGCCGACTCCGTGGCCGGCGCCTACCGGCATGCCGTCGACGACGGCGCCGCCTTCATCGTGGGTCCGCTCACCAAGGAAGATGTCGCCGCCGTGGTGCCGGTGCGCGCCGCCAAGACGCCCGAGCTCGCGCTCAATTTTCTTGGCGACACGGTGAATGCCGGCCCCGAGTTCTATCAGTTCGCGCTCTTGCCGGAAGACGAGGCGCGCGGTGTCGCGCGCCGCCTGATCGCCGACGGCAAGATGCGCGGCGTGGCGCTGATCGCTCAGGGCGAGCTCGGCACGCGCGTGCAGAAGGCGTTCGTGGAGGAGTTCACGCAGCACGGCGGCACGCTCGTCGACGGCGGCCGCTTCGACGCCTCGCGCGCCGACTTCTCCGATGTCATCAAGCAAGTGCTGCAGGTTCACGGCGTGAAGGGCGAGGCCTCCACGCATCGCGGCGACGTCGATTTCATTTTTCTGGAGGGACCGCCGGCGGCTGCGCGGCTGCTCCTGCCCCAGCTCAAGTTCAACTTCGCCGGCGACATCCCGGTGTATGCGACCTCCGACAGCTACGAGCCGAGCGCCAGCGCGAACTCCGACCTCGACGGCCTGTTCTTCGCCGACATGCCGTGGATGGTCTCGGCGGACCCCTCGGTCGTTCAGATCCGCGACAGCGTGCGCGCCGCGTGGCCGTCACGCACGGCACGGCTCGATCGCCTGTACGCCTTCGGGTTCGACGCCTATCACCTCGTCCCCGTGATCGAGTCGAATGCGCTGAGTCCGACGCAGGACATCGCGGGCATGACCGGCATGCTCTCGCTCGATGATCGCCATCGGGTGAGACGCGAGCTCGAGTGGGTCCAGGTCAAGGGCGGGATTCCGCAGCCGCTCTAGAGTCCGCGGCTGCGCTTCGCGCAGGCCTTACTTGACGACTTGGAGCTTGGGTTTCTTGGAGGGAGGCTTCGCGGACCCCGGCTTGCCGGGTGCGTTCGGCGGCGCATCCGTCGGATCCGGGTCGGCGTCGCCCTCGGGGAAAATCATGCCCTGCCCGGTCTCGCGCGCGTAGATCCCGAGAATCGCGCGCACCGGCACCTCCACGATGTGCGACACGCCGCTGAAGCGCGCCTCGAAGCTCACCGCATCGTTGCCGAGCTTCAAGGCCTGCGTCGCGCTGAAGCTCACGTTGAGCACGATCTTGCCGTCCTTGACGTACTGGCGCGGCACGCTCACACCCGGCGCGGCCGCATCCACGACGATGTGCGGCGTCTCACCGCTGTCGGTGATCCACTCGTGCAGCGCCCGCAGCAGATAGGGTCGGCGGGGCTTCAATGCCGCATCTCCCGCTCGGCGACGCTCAAGCACGAGCGGAACGTGGAGCGCGCGAAAATCGAGTTCATGTATTTCACGATGGGCTGCGCCTGCTGCGGGCAGCTCGATGCCGTAATGCGGCAGCCGCCACAGGATCGGCGCGATGCTCGCATCCACCAGCGAGAACTCATCGCTCAGGAAAAACGGCTTCGCCTTGAAGACCTCGGCGCTCGCGCAAATCGCCTCGCACAGGATCTTGCGGCTGTGCGCCGCGGTCTTGCTTTCGCGGTCGAGCTCGATGTCCTGGGCCAGCCCGTACCAGTCGCGCTCGACGCGGTACAGCGCGACGCGAAACTGCGCCCGCGTGACCGGATCGATCGGCATCAGCGGCGGATGCGGAAAACGCTCGTCGAGATAATCCATGATCACGCGCGAGTCGTACAGGACGAGATCCCGATCCACCAGGGTCGGCACGCTGTGATAGGGATTCAGGTCGAGCAGGTCTTCG
Organism: uncultured Gammaproteobacteria bacterium; assembly: GCA_963766915.1. Lineage (GTDB taxonomy): Bacteria > Pseudomonadota > Gammaproteobacteria > Steroidobacterales > Steroidobacteraceae > Bog-1198. The sequence goes on along the minus strand of CAVYCL010000008.1, from coordinate 452,797 downwards.
GGGAGCTTCTGCGGATCGCAATTGACCAGCTCGATGGCGATCCCTTTCTCGGCGAGCACCAGCCGCGTCCGATGACTCCACGGGTCAGTCGGCGCCGAGAATAAGGTCATCACCGAGCGACGTGCCACGAACGCGATCTCCTAGGACCATAGACAAGCGGATTTCCGCTGCTGCGTCAGTGTACGTCCTTCCAGTATTCTTTTTTCAGCAAATAGGCAAACACGAACCCCACCAGCAAGAATAGGGTGACAAAGACGCCCAGCGACTGACGCTTCGCCTTGACCGGCTCGCCCGCGTAATCCAGGAAGTTGGCGATGTCCCGGCAGAACACATCATACTCCTGCGCGCGACAAAGCTGCCCGGGGTCGTCAGTTTCGACGTCCACCAGCACCATGTGGGCGTTGCCCGCCGGAGTCCGGCTCGTTCTTGTACACCGGCTTCTGCAGCCCCTGCAGGCTCGCCAGGACGTGCGGCATGGCCACGCCCGGCAGATACAAGTTGTTCACCCCCCACGGCCGTGTGTGGATCGACGTAAAACCCCTTCAAGTACGAATAAAGGTAATCGACGCCGCGCTCGCGGGCGATCAGCGACAGATCCGGCGGCTGCTTGCCGAACCAGTCGGCCGCATCGGCGCGGCATGGCGCTGTTGATGCCGTCGAAGGGGTTCTTGGAGGTGAACATGAGGTTGGCCTTGAGGTCGGCCTCGGGAATCTTGCAGATCCTCCGCCATGCGGTTGTAGCGGAGATATGTCAAAGAGTGGCAGCCCGAGCAATAGTTCATGAAATTGCGCGCGCCGCGCTGCAGGGACTCGATGTCGGTGATGTCCGTACCTGCGTGCATGCAGCGCGATCTCGCCGCCCTCCTGCGCGAGCGCGACACCGTGCCGGCAGCAGCGTCGACGGCGATCAGAAGCAACCGCTTAATCATGACTCGTGACCCTCTCCGGCACCGGCTTCACGCGGTCGAACCGCGTGTACCAGGGCATCAGCAAAAAGAAAGCGAAATACAGGATGGTGCAAATCTTGGCGAGCATCGGATAGATGCCCGCCGGCGGCTTCAAGCCGCAGAGGCCGAGCACGATGAACGACACGCACGAATATGGCCAGCATGACCTTGTAGATCGGTCCCCGGTAGCGGATCGACCTCACCGGCGAGCGGTCGAGCCAGGGCACGAAGAACAGCATCACGATCGAGGCGCCCATCACCAGAACGCCCCACACCTGCGTGCCCGCGAACGAGGGCACCGCGCGCAGCATCGCGTAGAACGGCGTGAAGTACCACACCGGCGCGATGTGCGGCGGCGTCTGCAGCGGGTTGGCCGGCTCGAAGTTCGGCGCCTTCGAGGAACAACCCGCCGAAGGTGGGCGCGAAGAAGATGACGCCGCGCGAAAATCACCAGGAAGCCCATGACGCCCATCAGATCCTTCACCGTGTAGTACGGATGAAACGGAATCCCGTCGAGCGGATGGCCGTGCGCGTCCTTGTGCTTGTGGATCTCGATGCCGTCGGGATTGTTCGAGCCGACCTCGTGCAGCGCCATGAGGTGCGCGATCACCAGGAAAATGAGCGCGAGCGGCAACGCCGCCACGTGCAGCGCGAAGAAGCGGTTGAGCGTCGCATCGGCGATGACGTAGTCGCCGCGGATCCAGTCGACCAGGCTGCCGCCGATCACGGGGAGGCTGCCGAACAGCGAGGTGATCACCTGCGCGCCCCAGAAGCTCATGTTGCCCCAGGGCAGCACGTAGCCCATGAAGCCCTCCGCCATCAGCACCAGGAAGATCAGGCAGCCGAAGATCCACAGGAGCTCGCGCGGCTTGCGGTGCGAGCCGTAGAGGAGCGCGCGAAACATGTGCAGATAGACCACGATGAAGAACGCCGAGGCGCCGGTCGAATGCATGTAGCGGATCAGCCAGCCCCAGCTGACGTCGCGCATGATGTACTCGACCGAGGCGAACGCCTCCGCCGAGGCCGGCTTGTAGTTCATCGTCAGGAAGATGCCGGTGACCAGCTGGTTCACGAGCACGAGCAGCGCCAGCGAGCCGAAGTAGTACCAGAAATTGAAGTTCTTCGGCGCGTAGTACTCGGAGACCTGGCTCCGCCACAGTGCCGTCAGGGGAAAGCGCTGATCGATCCAGCCGAGTAAGCCCTTGCTCGCGGCGGATTCAGGTGCTGCAGCCATCTTCACTCAACCTCGCGAAATTTCAAGTCGATTTAGGAGCTTCGTCTTCGCCGATGACGACCAGCGCGTCGCTCGAGAACGCGTACGGTGGAACCGGTGAGGTTCTTGGGCGCCGGCATGCTCTTGAAGACGCGCCCCGAAATGTCGTATTTCGACCCATGGCAGGGGCAATAAAATCCGCCCGGCCAGTTGGCTCCGAGATCGGTGCCCGCGACCTGGAAAGCGTTGGTCGGGCTCGAACGCGCCGAGCGGCGAGCAGCCGAGATGGGTGCAGACCGCCAGCCCGACCCAGTACTCGGGATTGCGGGCGCGCACCGGCCCTGAGGCCTTGATGTAGTCCGGCTGCACCGAGTCGTCCGAGTTCGGATCCGCGAGCAGCTCGTTGTGGTTGGCGATGCGCGTCGACGACCGCCTTGCTCCGCCGCACGACGAACACCGGCTGGCCGCGCCAGACGACCTTCAGCATCTGGCCGTCCTCGAGCTTCGAGGCATCGACGGTGACGGGCGCGCCCAGGGCCCGGGCGCGCACGCTCGGCTCCCACGACGCGATGAAGGGCACGGCGGCGAACGCTACGCCGACCGCGCCGATTCCGGCGGTCGCCGCCGTCAGCAGCCGGCGCCGGCTGTGGTCCACCGTGGATGTCGTCGACGGGATCACCCTCTGCAGCCGTTCGCCGCCGCTCGAGTCAACCCGATCGCTGCGGTCACTCGTTGCGTCATCGATCCTCGGAATTGTTTACAAAACTTCACGAATACCGCTCATCTAGCAGTGTTTCGCAAATAATATCGCGGGCGCATTATACACAGATACGCGAGTATCTCGGCGCGGCCTGACGGAGGGTCATTGCAGAACGCACGCGTTCTCGCTGGGTTTCTTGCTGAGAGCGGTGGTGGTCGGCCTCGCCGCTGCCTTCCTGGTGGTGTGGTGGAAGCCGGCGTTCCTCGGCGTCTCCGCCGCGAAAGCACAGCGCACCGAGTCCTCCGCACCGCGCGCATCCGTCGTCATGCAGAGCTTCGCCGACTCGGTGGCGCGCGCGGCGCCCGCCGTGGTCAACATATATACCGCCCGCGTGGTCACGGAGCGCCGGCAGCCGGCGCCGCTCGATCAGCTGTTCGGCGATACTGGCCGAGCTATCGCCAGCGCGTCGAGCGCAGCCTCGGCTCCGGCGTGATCGTCGATGCGAAAGGCACCATCGTCACCAACCAGCATGTGATCGCCGGTGCCGATTCGATCCGGGTGCAGCTCGCGGACGGGCGTATCGCCGACGTCGCGGTGGTCGGCCAGGATCCGGACACCGATCTTGCCATCCTGCGCCTGTCCATCGACAAGCTGCCGATCATGCCCATGGGCCGCTCCGATACGCTGCGGGTCGGCGACATCGTGCTCGCCATCGGCAATCCGTACGGGCTCAGCCAGACCGTGACCCAGGGAATCGTGAGCGCCACCGGCCGCGGCCAGCTCGGCCTCGCGACGTTCGAGAATTTCATCCAAACCGATGCCGCCATCAATCTCGGCAACTCGGGCGGCGCGCTGATCGATGCGCACGGCGACCTGGTCGGCATCAACACCGCGGTGCTCAACCGCACCTACGGCGGCCCCGAGGGCATCGGCTTCGCCATCCCGGTGAATCTCGTGCGCGGCGTGATGGAACAGATTCTCGCGCACGGCCACGTCGTGCGCGGCTGGCTCGGCTTCGTGCCGCAGGACCTCTCCTCGGAGCAGGCGGCGCAGCTCGGCATCGCCGGCGGCGGCGTCACGGTGGTCAACATCCTCGTGAAGAGTCCGGCCTTCGATGCCGGCGTGCGGCCGGGCGATGTCATCACCGCCCTCGACGGCGAGGCGGTGCGCTCATCGCAGGACCTGGTCAGCAAGCTCGCGCGCTGAAGCCGGGCGCCGAGGTCGACCTCGCGGGACGGCACCGCGACGAGCCTTACAAGTTCAAGCTCCCGGTGATCGAGCGGCCGACCCGTCTCGCGCAGGCCGACGTCCAAGGCCAACCCCGCTGAGGCTGCTATCCCGGCGTGCGGCGGATGCGCGCGCCCAGCTGCTGCAGCTTCTCCTCGATCGCCTCGTAGCCGCGATCGATGTGATAGATGCGCTCGATCTCGGTCCGCCCGTCCGCGACCAGCCCCGCGAGCACCAGGCTCGCCGAGGCGCGCAGGTCGGTCGCCATCACCGGCGCCGCGGTCAGGCGCTCGACCCCCTTGATGATGGCGGTGTTGCCCTCGAGCCGGATCTCCGCGCCCATGCGGCGCATCTCGAGCATGTGCATGAAGCGGTTCTCGAACATGGTCTCGATGATGGTGCCGACGCCGCTCGCCACGGTATTGAGCGCGGCGAACTGCGCCTGCATGTCGGTCGGGAAACGCGGGATAGGGCGCGGTGCGGATGTCGACCGCTCGCGGGCGGCGCCCGCGCATGTCGACCTCGACCCAGCTGTCGCCCACGCCCACCTTCGGCGCCCGCCTCCTGCAGCTTGACGATGACCGCGTCGAGATGCTCGGGGCGCGTGTTCTTGACGCGGATGTGGCCGCCGGTGATGGCGCCCGCCACCAGGTAGGTGCCGCTCTCGATGCGGTCGGGCAGCACCTCGTAGGCGGTCCCGTGCAGCCGCTCGACGCCCTCGATGACGATACGATCCGTGCCGGCGCCCTTGATCTTCGCGCCCATGGCGATCAGGAAGTTCGCGAGATCCACCACCTCCGGCTCGCGCGCCGCGTTCTCGAGCACCGTCTCGCCGTCGGCCAGCGTCGCCGCCATCATGAGATTCTCGGTGCCGGTGACGGTGACCGTCTCGAGCACCAGGCGCGCGCCGCGCAGCCGCGCCGCGCGCGCCTTGATGTAGCCGTTCTCGATGTGAATGTCGGCGCCCATGGCCTGCAGGCCGGCGACGTGGATGTTGACCGGGCGCGCGCCGATCGCGCAGCCGCCCGGCAGCGATACGTCGGCGGAGCCGAAGCGCGCGAGCAGCGGGCCGAGCACCAGAATCGAGGCGCGCATGGTCTTCACCAGCTGATACGGCGCGAAGTACTCCTTGATGGTCGAGGCGTCGACCTCGATGCGCATTTTCTCGTCGATGGTCACCGACACGCCCATGCGGCCGAGCAGCTCGATCATGGTGGTGACGTCCTGCAGATGCGGCACGTTCGAGACGGTCACCGGGCCGTCCGCCAGCAGGCACCCGGCGAGGATCGGCAGGGTGGCGTTCTTCGCGCCGGAGATGCGGATCTCGCCCTCGAGCGGGATGCCGCCCTGAATCTGCAGCTTATCCACGAGCGGGACCGCCCGCCTGCCCGGCGTACTCCTCGGGCGTATACACCTTCAAGGCGAGCGCGTGGATCTCGTTGCCCATCGGCGCGCCCGAGGGTCGCGTACACCAGCTTGTGCCGCTGCACGGCGCGCATGCCCGCGAAATTCGCGGCGACCACCACCGCCTCGAAATGCACGTTGTCCTCGCTCGCGACCGTCGCGCGGCTGCCGGGAAGACCCCGCTGGATGAGTTCGGCGATCTGTTGTGGATTCATGCCCTCTCCTCAAGTTGTATCATTCAGCCGATGGACCTCGACTACACGGACGCAGGCCTCATCGAGCTCGGGCGTCCAGGCGCTGACCATCGAGATCGACGGTCTGCGCGCGCAGCTGCCCCGCTTGGGACACGAGTTTGCACGCGCCTGCCGGATTTGTCTTAACTGCCGCGGGCGCATCGTCGTCACCGGGCATGGGCAAATCGGGGCACATCGGCGGCAAGATCGCCGCCACCCTGGCCAGCACCGGCACCCCGGCGTTCTTCATGCACCCCGGCGAGGCGAGCCACGGCGATGTCGGCATGATCACCCGCGACGATGCCGTGCTCGCGCTGTCGAACTCCGGCGAGACCGACGAGATCCTGACCATCGTGCCGGCGATCAAGCGCCTGGGCGTGCCGCTGATCGCCTTCACCGGCAACGCGGGCTCCGCGCTCGCGCGCGATCGCCACGGTGCACCTGGACATCGGCGTGCCCGCCGAGGCCTGCCCGCTGAACCTCGCGCCCACGGCGAGCACCACCGCGGCGCTCGCGGTGGGCGATGCGCTGGCGGTCGCCCTGCTCAAGGCGCGCGGCTTCACCGAGGAGGATTTCGCGCGCTCCCATCCGGCCGGCGCGCTCGGCCGGCGCCTGCTGCTGCACGTCCGGGACGTCATGCGCACCGGGGCCGCGCTGCCGAAGGTGCCGCCCGACATGCCGCTCGCCGAAGGCCTGATGGAGGTGACCCGCAAGGGGCTCGGCATGACGGCGATCGTCGAGGCGGGCGACCGCGTGCTCGGCGTGTTCACCGACGGCGATCTGCGCCGCGCCCTCGACCGCGCGGCCGATCTGCATCGCACGCGCATGGATGAGGTCATGACGCGCGACGCCAAGCGCGTGCACCCGGATACCCTCGCGGCCGAGGCGGTGCTGCTGATGGAAACGCATCGCATCACCTCGCTCATCGTGGTCGACGCAGACGAATGTGCTGGTCGGCGCCCTCAACGTGCACGACCTGCTGCGCGCGGGTGTCGTTTGAGGACGCGCGTAGCGACGCGCGTAGCGGCGCGAGCGGCGACACGCGTACCGGCGCCCGCAGCCACACGTTCAGGGGCACGCCGGCCCACCCCGCTCGCCGCGATCGAGCTGCTGATGCTCGACGTCGATGGCGTGCTCACCGACGGACGGCTGTACTTCGCGGCGCGCGGCGAGGCGCTCAAGTCGTTTCACGTGCGCGACGGGCACGGCATCAAGCTTCTCATGCAGAGCGGCGTCGCCGTCGCGGTCGAAGCGGCCGCCGCTCGGCGGCGGTGACCGCGCGCATGCGCGAGCTCGGTGTGCGCCACGTGGTCCAGGGCTGCGCCGACAAGGTCAGCGCCCTGCTCGATCTCACGCAGCGCCTCGGCATCGAGCCGCTCGCGGCCGCGTGCCTGGTCGACGACACGCCCGATCTGCCGCTGATGGCGGCGGTCGGCTTCGCCGCGGCCGTGGCGGACGCCCACCCGCTGGTGCGCTCGGCGGCGCATTGGGTGAGCGCGGCGCCCGGCGGCACGGGGGCGGTGCGCGAGCTTTGCGATGCGCTGCTGCGCGCGCGCGCCACCCTCGGGAACGCCTGATGGGGTTTAGGATCTTCACCATCCTGGCCGTGATCGCCCTCGCCGTGAGCACCTGGTTCCTGAGCTCGCCCAGCCGCCGCCCGGGCAAACAACGGCTCGGGCGCGCTCGACACGCTGCCGGGCTACTACCTCAAGAACGCCGTGCTCACCGATTACGACGCCAACGGCAACGTCTCGATCCGCCTGCATGCCGACCGCATCGATCAGGTCGATCACGGCGAGGAGGTCGCGCTGTACCACGTGCGGGTCGACTATCAGTCGCCCCAGGGCCAGGCCTGGGTGCTGCTCGGCGATACCGGCCGCGTCGAGGCCGGCGGCAAGATCATCGACGTCGCCGGCAACGTGCGGCTGGAGGAGCAAAGCTCGGAGCATGCCGGCACGGCCGTCTTGCACACCGACACGCTGCGCTACAATGTCGCCCGACTCGATCGCCACCACGCCGAGCGATGTGCGCATCGACTTCGGGGTGCACACCCTCACCGGCAAGGGCCTGTGGGCCAATTTGAAAGAGCGCACCATGCGCCTAGAATCGAAGGTCAATGGCCGCTTCCAACCCTAAGCTGCTCGCCGTCCTGCTCGCTCTCGCCGGCTTGGTGCTCGCCAGGCGTCCGGGCGCTCGGTGCGCCGGCGGCGCACCGCCGGTCCGATCAATCTCGACGCCCAGTCCTCCGAGCTCGACCTTAAAACCAACAACGTGTTCTTCCGCAAGGTGCGCATCGCCCAGGGCGCCAATTCGGTGACCGCGGATCAAGGGCAGGCCACCCGCGAGGCGCTGAGCGGCCAGGGCTTCGACAACAGCCTGTGGGTGTTCCGCGGCAATGTGAAAATCACCATGGAAGGCGGCCAGCTGACGGCCGACGAGGCGCAGATCAACTTCGCCAAGAAGCTGCTCTCCAAGGCGGTGGCGCACGGCAAGCCGGCCGAGTTCGAGCAGCGTATCGAGAAAACCGGCAAGATCGCGCACGGCCATGCCGACAACATCGATTACGACGCGGCCAAGGGCCTGGTGCGGCTGACCAAGAACGCCTGGCTCAGCGACGGCCAGAACGAGGTGCGCGGCGAGTCGCTCGAAGTACAACGTGATCGCGCAGAGCATCGTCGCGGACGCCGCCGAGCAGGGTTCGCAGCGAGTGCACATCATCATCACGCCGCCGCCCCGCCAAACCATGAGCGTCCTGCGGGCGCTTAATCTCGCCAAAAGCTACAAGTCCCGGCCAGATCCTCAAGGATATTTCGCTCGAGGTCGAGAGCGGCGAGGTGGTGGGCCTGTTGGGGCCGAACGGCGCCGGCAAGACCACGGCGTTTTACATGATCGTCGGCCTCACGCGCTGCGAGCATGGCGAGATCTATCTCGACAACAAGGACATCGGCCGGCTGCCGATGCATCGCCGCGCGCAGCTCGGCTTGGGCTACCTGCCGCAGGAGCCGTCGGTGTTCCGGCGCATGTCGGTGGCGAGCAACATCATGGCCATTCTCGAGACCCGTCCCGGGCTCGACGATGCGCAGCGCCGCGCGCGCCTGGCGGAGCTCATGGACGAGCTGCACATCGGCCATGTGCGCGAGAGCCTGGGGATGAGCCTGTCGGGCGGCGAACGGCGCCGCGTGGAAATCGCGCGCGCCCTGGCCGCCGATCCCCGCTTCATTTTGCTGGATGAGCCGTTCGCCGGCGTCGACCCGCTGTCGGTGGCTGATATCCAGAGAATAATCAAGCACTTAACCGACAAGGGAATCGGCGTGCTGATTACCGACCATAATGTGCGCGAGACCCTGGGTATCTGCGAGCGCGCCTATATCGTGAGTCAAGGAACCGTGCTTACATCGGGTTCTGCGGATCAGATTCTTGCCAACCCGCAGGTCCGTGAGGTGTACTTGGGTCAGGATTTCAAACTGTAGGCTTGGACCGCGAATAACCATGCTGAAGCCAAGTCTGCAGCTCCGAGTCGGCCAGCAGCTCACCATGACGCCGCAGCTGCAGCAGGCCATCCGGCTGCTGCAGCTCCCCTCGCTCGATCTGCAAGCCCACGTGCGCGAGACCCTCGAGACCAACGTGATGCTCGAGGCCGAGGACGAGCTCGCGCTCGATGCCCCGCTCGAGTACCGCTGGCGCCGCGCCCGAGGGCGCGCGCGAAGAGCCCCCGGCCGAGGAGAAATACGCCGAGCTCGACGGCAACGCGTCACCTCCGCCGATCAGCGCGAGGAGCCCGAGGTCGAGATCGCCGACGAGGCCTGGGGCGAACAGACGAGCGGTCCCTCGGACAGCCCCTGGTCGGGCGATGAGACCGCAGCAGCGACTTCAGCGACCAGCACGGCCAGACGCTGCAGGAGCAGCTCATCGAGCAGCTCGAGCTCGCCAAGCTCTCGCCCATCGATCTCGCCATCGCGCGCGTCATCGCCGATGCGATCACCGACGACGGCTATCTGCACGACGATCTCGAGGAAGTCCGCGCAGAGCCTGCAGCCCGAGATCGAGGCGAGCTACGAAGACGTCGAGCGCGTGCTCGCGGCGGTGCAGTCGCTCGAGCCGGCCGGCGTCGGCGCCCGCAGCTTGGGCGAATGCATCGCCCTGCAGCTGCGCCAGCTGCACCCCGATACGCCGGCGCGCGACATCGCGATCCGCGTCGCCCTCGAGCACCTGGATCTGGTCGCGAACCAGCAGCTGGTGCTGTTGCGGCGCCAGCTTCGCTGCAGCGAGAGCGATCTGGAGATGGCGCTTGCGCTGGTGCGCTCCTGCCATCCGCGGCCCGGCGCCGCCGTCAATCCCGCGCAGGCCGAGTACGTGATTCCGGACGTGTTCGTGCGCCGCACCGATCACGGCTGGATCGTCGAGATCAACCAGGCGACGGTGCCGCGCGTGCGCGTCAACCAGAGCTACGCGAACGCGATCTCGCGCGCGCCGGATCACGCCATGCTGCGCACGCAGCTGCAGGAAGCCCGCTGGCTCATGCGCAGCCTGGAGATCCGCAACGAAACCCTGATCAAGGTCGCGCGCTGCATCGTGCAGCGCCAGACCAGCTTCTTCGAGCTCGGCGAGGAGGCGATGGAGCCTTTGATCCTCAAGGACGTGGCGGAAGCGGTGGAAATGCACGAGTCGACCATCTCGCGCGTCACCACCGCCAAGTACATGCACACGCCGCGCGGCGTGTTCGAGTTCCGCTATTTCTTCTCGAGCCACGTCGAGGCCGCGGACGGCACGGAGATGTCCTCGACCGCGATCCGCGCCAAGATCAGAAAGCTCATCTCGCAGGAGAACCCGGAGAATCCGTGGAGCGACAGCAAGCTCGCGGAGATCCTCTCGCGGCGAGGGCATACCGGTCGCCCGGCGCACGGTCGCCAAATATCGCGAGGGCATGCAGATCGCGCCCTCCAACGAGCGCAAGCGCGCCCAGGTGCGCGCATCGTAATGTTTTCGAGTGTCACGTGTAGGCAGCGATAGGAGGATCTCATGCAGCTCGATCTCAGCGGTCATCATGTCGAAGTCACCCCCGCCCTCCGCGGCTACGTCATCAAGAAATTCGAGCGAATTTCCAGGCATTTCGAGCAGCTCATCGACGTACACTGCGTGCTCACCGTGGAGAAGCTGCGCCACAAGGCCGAGGCCACGCTCATGCTGCGCGGAAACAAGATCTACGCCGACGCCACCGACGGCGACATGTATGCCGCGATCGACGCGCTCACCGACAAGCTCGACCGCTGCGTGAAGAAGCACAAGGAAAAAGTCTCGGATCACCACGCCGAGGAGGTCATCAAGGCCCGCTCCTCGTCCTGAAGCGAGGAGCGCGGGCGGCCCGCCTGCATGCGTCTGGTCATCGTCAGCGGCTTGTCCGGTTCCGGAAAGAGCGTGGCCCTGCATGAGCTCGAGGACATCGATTTTTATTGCGTGGACAACATCCCGGCCGCGCTCCTCAAGCCCTTCATCGCGCACACCATCCGCGGCACCGACGAGGTGTACCGCCGCACGGCGGTGGGACTCGACGCCCGCAACCGTCCCAACGAGATCGACACCATTCCGGCGCTGGTCGGCGAGCTCAAGCGCAGCGGCATCGCGTGCGAGGTGCTATTCCTGCACGCGAGCGACGAGGTGCTGCTTGAAGCGCTACGCCGAGACCCGGCGCAAGCATCCGCTCGTGTCCGCGGAGGTGAGCCTGCGCGAGGCCATCGACAGCGAGCGCAAGCTCCTCGAGCCGATCACCATCGCGGCGGACCTCGTGATCGACACCTCGAGCATGACCGTGCACACGCTGCGCGAGCGCATCCGCGAGCGCGTCGACCGCGACGGCGAGGCGCGCGTGTCGCTCATGTTCGAGTCGTTCGGCTACAAGCACGGCATCCCGGGAGACGCGGATTTCGTGTTCGACGTGCGCAGCCTGCCGAACCCGTACTGGGACCACGCGCTGCGCCATCTCACGGGCCGCGATGCCGACGGTCATCGCCTATCTCGCGGCTTTCCCGAGCGTGCGCACCATGATCGACTCGATCGCCGGGTTCCTCGACCTGCGCATCGCGGAGTTCGAGCAGGCGAATCGCAGCTATCTGACCATCGCGATCGGCTGCACCGGCGGGCAGCATCGTTCGGTGTACATCGCGGAGCAGCTGGCGGCGCATTTTCGCCGCCGCTATCCGCAGGTGCTCACCCGGCACGACTCGCTGCCGAAGGCTTGAGCTGCGAGTCGGCGAGGAAGGCGCGGATCTCCTCGCGCGCGGGCGCGCGCATCGGCGAGCCCGAGAGCGATCAGTTCGCGGGTGTAGCCGCGCTCGAAGAGCAGGTAGCTCAAGCAGCGTCGAGGCGCTGGTGCTGCCGGCGCTCGCGCCCATGGCGCGCATCAGCGCGCGGATGCTGGGCGGCAATTCCGAGCGGTATTGTCGGGCAATTTCGCCCAAATCCTGCGACGGCGTCAGCACCAGCGCCTCGATGCGCTGGGCGTCCGGGTGCTTCGTTGAAGCCGTTGAGCCGCTCGAGATCCGAGTGCAGCTGATCCATGAACAGCGAATCGAGCATGAACCCGAACATCTGCCCGAAGGTGGGCTCGCTGCGGGTCTTGGGCATGCCGAGTCCGGCCGCGGCGGCATCGCCCACCCCGATCACCAGCAAGCGGTTGGCCCCCAGATGGATGGCCGGGCTCAAGGGCGAGGTCTGGCGCATGGCACCGTCGCCGAAGTACTGCTGATGCAGAAAGATGGGACGGAACAGGAACGGGATGGACAGGCTCGCCATCAGGTGCTCGAGCGTGAGCTGCACGCGTGCGCCCTTGCGCGCCGCGCGGGTCCACGGCTCGATCGGTCCCGGCGCACGCATAGAAAGTGACCGAGTCCGACTCGGAGTAGCTGGTCGCGCAGATGCCGACCGCCTGCAGGTGCTGCTTGTACATGCCGCGCGGAATGCCGTCGAAATCGAGATTCTTGCGCAACAGCTCCCAGAGCGGCGTGTTGTCGAACAGCGAGCGCGGCGGATGCACCAGCCAGCCTCCCGAGAGCAGCGCCAGGATCCAATGGAGCCCGGACCGCAGCACGCTCGCAAGATCCGCCTTGATCACGTGATGCACGCGGAACTCCCGCCACACCTTCTCGATGGCGTACACCGCGTGCCGGAAATGCGCCGGATCCGAGGCGATCGCGATGGCGCTCACCGCGCCGGCCGAGGTGCCGGTGACCACCGGGAAGGGGTTGCGGGCGCCGCGGCCCAAGAGCTCCGCGATGCCCTTGAGGACGCCCACCTGATAGGCGGCGCGCGCGCCGCCGCCCGTCAGGACGAGGCCGAGCAGCGGCTCTTGGGCTTGATCGCTCACCGGAGCGTTGGCTCCTCCGGAGCTGAGCGCATCGATCGCATCGTCGAGCCCCGAGAGCGTCAACGGGTACATGCGTCCTTCGAGCGCGTCCTGGATGATTTCCACCGACGGACTGTGGCGCCAGTGCGCCTCGCGGCCGCGGATTGATCCAGGCGAACTTCGGATAGGCGCGCGTCAGGCGCTCGAGCCAGACGCGTCCCGGCTCCTCGTTCCAGTGCTCGACGCTGCCGCCCGGATGCACGATCTCGTACGGGCTCATGGTCGCATCGCCGACGAAGATGAGCTTGTAGTCCGAGGCGTAGGTGCGCATCACCTCGAGCGTGCCGATATGCTCGCGAAAGCGCCGCCGATTGTCGCGCCACAAGGCCTCGTAGGGACAGTTGTGGAAATAGAAGTGCTCGAGATGCTTGAACTCGCTGCGCGCCGCCGAGAACAGCTCCTCGCAGGTGCGCACGTGATCGTCCATCGAGCCGCCGATGTCGAGCAGCAGCAGCACCTTCACCACGTTGTGCCGCTCCGGCACCATCTTGATGTCGAGCCAGCCGCCCGAGCGCGCCGTCGCGTCGATGGTCTCGGGCAGAGCGCAGCTCGGTCGGCGCGCCGCGGCGCGCGAATTTGCGCAGCTTGCGCAGCGCCAGCTTCATGTTGCGCGTGCCGAGCTCGACACCGTCGTCGAGATTCGCGAACTCGCGCTTGTCCCACACCTTGACGGCGCTGCGATTGCGCGAGCCGTCCTGGCCGATGCGCACGCCTTCGGGATTGTAGCCGTAAGCGCCGAAGGGCGAGGTGCCGGCGGTGCCGATCCATTTGTTGCCGCCCTGGTGGCGCTCCTGCTGCTCCTCGAGGCGCTTGCGCAGCGTCTCCATGAGCTCGTCCCAGCCGCCGAGCGCCTCGACCTGCGCCTTTTCCTCGTCGGTCAGATCGCGCACCAGGATCTTCTCGAGCCAGTCGGCCGGCAGCTCGCTGCGACAGATGCGCGAAGATCTCCTCCGCGCCCTTGAAGTGCGCGGCGAAGGCACGGTCGAAACGATCGTAATAGCGCTCGTCCTTGACCAGGCAGGTGCGCGCCAGGTGGTAGAAACGCTCGGCGCTCGCCGACCCGAGACCGCGCGCGAGCGCCTCGAGCAGAGTCAGCAATTCGGTGATCGTCGCCGGTACGCCGGCGCTCTTCAGCAGCAGGAAGAACCTAACGAGCATTCCGGCGATTGAGGAACAGCAGCTGCTCGAACAGATGCACGTCCTGCTCGTTCTTCAGCAGCGCGCCGTAGAGCGGCGGAATGAGCTTCTTGGCGTCGTCGCTGCGCAGCGCCTCGGGCGGAATGTCCTCGGCCAGCAGCAGCTTGATCCAGTCGAGGAGCTCGGAGGTGGTCGGCTTTTTCTTCAGGCCCGGCGTCTCGCGCACCTTGAAGAAGGCCGCCAGCGCCTCGCGCAGCAAGTCGCGCTTCAGGCCCGGAAAATGCACATCGACGATGCGCGTCATCGTCGCCTCGTCCGGAAAGCGGATGTAGTGAAAGAAGCAGCGCCGCAGGAACGCGTCCGGCAGCTCCTTCTCGTTGTTCGAGGTGATGATGATCACCGGCCGGTGCGTCGCGCGCACCGTCTCGCGCGTCTCGTAGACGTAGAACTCCATCCGATCGAGCTCGCGCAGCAGATCGTTCGGAAATTCGATGTCCGCCTTGTCGATCTCGTCGATCAACAGCACCGGCTGCACGTTGCACTCGAACGCTTCCCAGAGATTGCCCTTGACGATGTAGTTGCGGATGTCCTTGACCCGCGGATCGCCGAGCTGCGAGTCGCGCAGGCGCGAGACCGCGTCGTACTCGTACAGCCCCTGCTGCGCCTTGGTGGTGGACTTGATGTGCCATTCGTAGAGCGGCTTGTCGAGCGAGCGCGCGATCTCGGCGGCGAGCAGCGTCTTGCCCGTGCCGGGCTCGCCCTTGATGAGCAGGGGCCGCGACAGCACCATCGCGGCGTTCACCGCGGACATGAGCTCCGCAGTCGCGATGTAGCGATCGGTGCCGCGAAACTCCGGCTGGTTGGGGTCTTTCAAGATGGTTCTCGCTCGCGCTACTTGCGCACGACTTGCAGAATCTGCATGGAATTGGTGCCGCCGGCGACGCCCGTGAGCTCACCCTTGGTGAGGATGATCAAATCGCCCTCCTTGACCAGCTTGAGGTCGAGAAGCGAGCGGAATATCGAGAAATAGAGCGCGTCGCGGTCTTTCTCGACGACGTCGTAGGCCACCGGATAGACGCCGCGGTAGAGCGTCACCCGGCCGCGCGTGAGCTCGTGCCGCGTGAAGGCGTAGATCGGGATGTCCGAGCGCACGCGCGACATCCACAAGGTGGTCTCGCCGGATTCGGTGAGCGCGACGATGGCCTGCACGTGCAGATGGTTGGCGGTGTACATGACCGCCGCGGCTATGGCCTCGTTCGCGCGCTCGAAATAGCCGGTGTTGCGCTGGCGGATGCGCACGTGGGCGCCTTGATATTTCTCGGCGCCGCAGATGATCTGCGCCATGGCCTCGACGACCTTCGCCGGGTGTTTGCCGGCGGCGGTCTCCGCCGAGAGCATGACGGCGTCGGTGCCTTCCATGACGGCATTGGCGACATCCGAGACCTCGGCGCGCGTCGGGATGGTGCTCACGATCATCGATTCCATCATCTGCGTGGCGGTGATGACCACGCGGTTCTGATGGCGGCACTCCTGCATGATCTGCCGCTGCAGGCCGGCGAGCTCCGCGAAGCCCATCTCGACGCCCAGATCGCCGCGCGCCACCATGACCGCATCGCTCGCCCGCACCACGTCGGCCAGGTTCTTGACGGCCTCCGCACGCTCGATCTTGGCGACCAAGAGACCGTGCCCGCCCGCCGCACGCAACAGGCTCCGCGCCTCGTTCATGTCCGCGGCGTCGCGCGGGAAAGACACGGCGAGGTAGTCGACCTTGAGGGCGGCCGCGACCACGATGTCCTGCCGATCCTTGTCGGTGAGGGCGCCGGCCGACAGTCCGCCGCCCTGCCGGTTGATGCCCTTGTTGTTGCTGAGCTCGCCTCCCACCAGCACCCGCGTGCGGATCCGGGTGCCCTCGATCGCCAGCACTTGCAGGCTGATCTGGCCGTCGTTCAGCAACAGTACGTCGCCGGGCGAGACATCGCCGGGCAATCGCTTGTAGGCGATGCCGACCGCGCGCTCATCGCCCGCATCGACGTCGAGCGAGGCGTCCAAGATGAATTCCGCGCCGTCGGCGAGCTGCACTTTGCCCGCTTTGAAGCGCTCGACGCGGATCTTCGGCCCCTGCAGGTCGCCGAGCACGCCGACGTAGCGCCCGGCCTTGCGTGCCGCCTCGCGCACCAGATCGAGACGGCGCTTGTGATCGGCGAGCTGCCCGTGCGAGAAGTTGATGCGCACCACGTCGACGCCCGCGCGCACGACGTCGCTCATCACCTTGGCGTCATCCGTCGCAGGTCCCAGCGTCGCGACGATTTTCGCCCGGCGCAGGATGAAACTCATGCGGCCCGCCGCTCGAGGATGTCCACCGCGGGCAGCTTCTTGCCCTCGACGAACTCGAGGAACGCGCCGCCGCCGGTGGAAATGTAGGAAATGCTGTCCTCGACGCCGTACTTCTCGATGGCGGCGAGCGTATCGCCGCCGCCCGCCAGCGAGAACGCCTTGCTGCGCGCGATGGCGTTCGCGAGGGTGCGCGTGCCCTCGCCGAACTGATCGAATTCGAACACCCCGACCGGGCCGTTCCAGAGCACGGTGCCGGCCTGCTGCGATGAGCTTCGACAGCTGTTCCGCGCTGTCGGGGCCGATGTCGAGGATCATCTCGTTGCTCGCCGACCGCGCCCACCCGCTTGACGTCGGCCTCGGCCACGGCGGAGAACTCGGTGGCGACCACGACGTCGGTCGGCATCGGAATGACGATGCCGCGGCTTTTGGACTGCTCCATCAAGCGCCGGCAGATATCGAGCATGTCGGGCTCGTGCAGCGACTTGCCCACGTTGAAGCCCTGCGCGGCGAGGAAGGTGTTGGCGATGCCGCCGCCGACGATCAACTGATCGACCTTCGACAGGAGCGACTCGAGCACGGTGAGCTTGGTGGACACTTTCGAGCCGGCCACGATCGCGAGCAAGGGACGGGCGGGATTCTCGAGCGCGGTCTCGAGCGCCGTGAGCTCGCTCACCAGCAAAGGTCCCGCGCACGCGACCGGCGCGTACTTCGCCACCCCGTGGGTGCTCGCCTCGGCGCGGTGCGCGGTACCGAAGGCGTCCATCACGTAGATATCGCAGAGCGCCGCCATCTTGCGCGACAGCTGCTCGTCGTTCTTCTTCTCGCCCTTGTTGAAGCGCACGTTCTCGAGCAGCACCACCTCGCCCGGCGCGACGGCGACGCCGTCCAGCCAGTCGCGCTTGAGCGGTGTCGGCACTCCCAGGAGCTGCGTGAGCCGCCGCGCCACGGGCGCCAGCGAGAACTCCTCGGCGAACTTGCCCTCCTCCGGACGGCCGAGATGCGACATCAGCATGACCCGCGCTTTCGCCGCCAGCGCCGCCTGGATGGTGGGGAGCGCGGCGCGGATCCGCGCATCGCTCCCCACCTCGCCGTCCGTGATGGGAACGTTCAGATCCTCGCGGATCAGCACGCGCTTGTCCTTGAGATCGAGGCTGGCCATTTTGATGATCTTCATGGAATGTCGGCGCGGGCGCCTTGCCTCACTTGACCTTCGACCAGGCGGTGACGGTGTCGAGCATGCGGTTGGAGAAACCCCATTCGTTGTCGTACCAGGAGCAAACCTTGACGAGCGTGCCCTCGATCACCTTGGTGAGCGTCGAATCGTAGATCGAGGAATGCGGATCGTGGTTGAAATCCACCGATACGAGCGGCTGATCGTTGTAGGCGAGAATGCCCTTCAGCGGCCCCGCCGCGGCCGCCTTGACCAGCTTGTGGATCTCCTCGACCGAGGTCTTGCGGGCGGCGGTGAAAGACAGGTCGACCAGCGACACGTTGATGGTCGGCACGCGGATTGCGAAGCCGTCGATCTTGCCCTTGAGCTCGGGCAGCACCAGCCCCACGGCGGCGGCCGCGCCGGTCTTGGTCGGGATCATGGACATGGTGGCCGAACGCGCGCGCCGCAGGTCGCGTGTGATAGACGTCGGTGAGCACCTGATCGTTGGTGTAGGAGTGAATCGTGTTCATCACGCCCTGCAGGACACCGATGCCGTCGTGCAGCACTTTGACCAGCGGCGCCAGGCAATTGGTGGTGCAGGAGGCGTTGGAGATGACGGTGTCGGTGGCCTTCAAGATCTTGTCGTTCACGCCGTAGACGATGGTGGCATCGACGTCTTCGCCGCCGGGCGCGGAAATCACGACTTTCTTGGCACCCGCGGTCAGATGCGCCGAAGCCTTGGCCTTGCTGGTGAAGAGGCCGGTGCACTCGAGGACGAAGTCGACGCCGAGCTCGCCCCACGGCAGTTTCGTCGGATCGCGCTGCGCCACGACCCGGATGCGATCGCCGTTCACCACCATCGAATCGCCGTCGACGCGAACCTCGCCGTCGAAGCGGCCGTGCGCCGTGTCGTAGCGCGTCAGATGCGCATTGGTATTCGCATCGCCCAGATCGTTGATGGCGACGATTTGTATTTCGCCCGAACGCTTCGACTCGTACAGGGCCCGCAGGATGTTGCGGCCGATGCGGCCGTATCCGTTGATGCCCACCTTGATTGCCATCGGCTCACTCCCTCTATCTTGATGCTCGAACGTTGCTGCTTGAACGACGGCGGATCACGCCGCGAATGTCTTCTCGATCGCCTCTTGCACGTGCTCGGCGGTGAAGCCGAAATTCTTGAACAGGTCCTTGGCCGGCGCGGATGCGCCGAAATGATCGATGCCGACCACCTGGCCCTTGAGCCCGACGTACTTCCACCACGGCTGGGTCGCTCCCGCCTCGACCGCTACGCGGCGCACACAGGCGGGCGGCAGCACGCTGTCTTTGTAGGCCGGGTCCTGGCGGTCGAAGGTCGTCGTGCTCGGCATGGACACCAGCCGCACCTTGCGGCCTTTCGCGGCGGCGGCGCGCACCGCGTCGGCGGCGATGCCGACCTCCGAGCCGGTCGCAATGACGAGCACTTCGGGCTCGCCGGCCGAATCGATCAGCACGTAGCCGCCGCGCTTGATCGCGGCCAGCTGCTTGGGGTCTCGCGGCTGCGGCGGGACCGCTTGGCGCGTGAATATGAGACAGGTGGGCCCGTCGGCGCGCTCGATCGCCGCGCCCCAAGCCGTCGCGGTCTCCGCGCCGTCGCAAGGCCGCCAGAGCTCCATCCGGGGAATGGCCCGAAGGCCCGCGAGCTGCTCGATCGGCTGGTGAGTCGGGCCGTCCTCGCCGAGTCCGATCGAATCATGGGTGAACACGAAATTCACCCGGATCTCCATCAGCGCCGCCATGCGCAGCGCATTGCGCGAATAGTCGCAAAAGGTCAGGAACGTGCCGCCGTAAGGGATGAAGCCGCCATGCGCGGCCATGCCGTTCATGACCGCCGACATGCCGAACTCGCGAACCCCGTAATGAATGTAGTTGCCCGCCGGAACTTCCGGGGTGAGGGTCACGGAATCCTTGCGCAGCGTGCCGTTCGAGGGCGTGAGGTCGGCGGATCCGCCGAGGAGCTCCGGCAGAAGCGGGCCCACGACATTGAGCGCCGCGTTGGAGGTCTGTCGCGTCGCGAGAGGCTTCGTATCCTCCTGCGCCTGCTTGATGTACGCGGACACCTTGTCGGCGAACCCCGACGGCAGAGTCCCGCTGACGCGGCGCTCGAGCTCGGCCGCCAATTCAGGAAACTTCGCCTTGTAGGCCTTGAACCGGCTGCCCCATTCCTGCTCGGCTTGTTTGCCTTTTTCCCGCATATCCCATTGCGCGCGGATGTCGGCCGGGACCTCGAAGGGCGGCGCCGTCCACTTGAGGTTCGCGCGCGCGGCGGCGATTTCGTCGTTTCCCATGCCCTCGCCGTGCATGACGGCGGTGCCCTGCTTGTTGGGGGCGCCCCAGCCGATAATGGTCTGGGCACAGATGATCGAGGGCCGGTCTCTGACCGCACGGGCCTCGGCGAGGGCCTTCGCCACGGCGTCGCGGTCATGTCCGTCCACGTGCGCCAGCACGTGCCAGCCGTAAGCCGCGAAGCGCTCGGCGGTGTCGTCGTCGAACCAGCCGACCACCTTGCCGTCGATCGAGATGCCGTTGTTGTCGTAGACGGCGATCAGTTTGCCGAGCTTCTGCATGCCGGCGAGCGAGGCCGCTTCGTGGGAAATGCCCTCCATCATGCAGCCATCGCCCATGAACACATAGGTATGGTGATCGATGATCTCGTGCCCCGGCCGATTGAAGGTCGCCGCCAGGGACCGCTCCGCGATCGCCATGCCGACCGCATTCGCGAAGCCCTGGCCGAGCGGTCCGGTGGTGGTCTCGACGCCGCCCAAGTGCGCTTCGCGCTCCGGGTGACCCGGCGTTTTCGAGCCGAACTGGCGAAAGCGCTTGATCTCCTCGATGGAAAGGTCGTAGCCGGTGAGATACAAGAGCGAATAGAGCAGCATCGAGGCATGCCCGTTGGAGAGCACGAATCGGTCGCGATCCAACCACCCGGGATTGGCCGGATTGAACTTAAGTACGTCGCGCCACAGGACTTCGGCGATGTCGGCCATGCCCATCGGCGTGCCGATATGGCCCGAACTGGCCTTCTGGACGGCATCCATCGTCAAAACGCGAATGGCGTTGGCGAGCTCACGGTGGGTGGGCATAGCGCTTCTTCCGGAGGAAATGGGGGGCCATTCTCCCCGATGCGCCCCCCATCATCAATATCGGGACCCAGGTCTCTGTTTGCGCCGGAGCGGCGCATGCGAGGGAACGCGCGCGGGGTTCTCGCGGTCGCTATCTAGGGAGCGCGTTCCCATTATTCGGCGTCGATAAGGGAACGCGATCACATTACCCGGCGCGCAGCGGCGGTCCCGTTATGTAGCCCGCCGATGGGCGCCGTCATGATCCAGTTCACCGTCGATTGATGGCCGATTTGCTACCATTTTTTTCGTATGAAAATTCTACAAATAACCGACCCTCACTTGTACGGCCACGCGAGCGCGAAACTGCGCGGCGTGGAGACGGATTCGACCCTGCGCAACGTGCTCGACGAGGCGTTCTTGGAGGTCCCTGACTACGCCGCGATCCTGGTGACCGGCGATCTGGTGCAAGACGATCCGTCCGGTTATTTGCGCTTCCGCAGCATCTTCGGCAACTGCCCCAAACCCGTTCTTTGCATTCCCGGCAATCACGACGAGCCGGAGGCGATGCGCCGCGAGCTGTCTCTGCCGCCCTTTCAGATATGCGGCACCCACCACAGCGGGGGCTGGCAATTCGTCATGCTCGACAGCTACCACGCGGGGCACGCAGGCGGCCAGTTGACGCAGCAGGAACTCGAGCGACTCGACCGTGCGCTCAGCGAGTCGCGCGAGCACGCCATGGTGTGTCTGCATCACCATCCGATTGCCATGGACAGCCGCTGGCTGGACAGTGTCGGCCTCGCCAATCCCGACGATTTCTGGCGCATCATCGATGCGCACCCGCACGTGCGGGCCGTCACCTGGGGACATGTGCATCAGGAGCTCGACGCCCACCGCGGCAGCGTGCGCTTGATCGCGACGCCTTCCACCGGCGCACAATTTCTGCCGAAGAGCGAGCGCTTCGCGGTCGACTCGCGGCCGCCCGCGTACCGCCCCTTCGTGCTTCACCCGGACGGGCGCATCGAGACCACGGTGCGCTGGGTGCATGGGATGCCGATGCGTTCCGTTGCCGGCGGGCGCTGAGCGCAGCGCCCGGCATGCCCCCGGCCAAGCGCCGCACGAACAAGCTCCGGGCCGCGTGGGCGTGGGCGCTGGGTGCAGCACTCTGCGCGCCGCTCGTGCACGCCGACGAATCGCTCCACTCCCTCTGGGAACTGCACGGCAAACACAACACCGTCTACGTGCTCGGCTCGATTCATACCTTGCGTGCCAGCGACTACCCGCTCGCACCGGCGATCATGGACGCATACCGGGACTCGAAGGCGCTCGTCATGGAGATCGATCTCAACGAGATCGACTCCCCGGACGTGCAGGCCGAGATGCTGCAAAGCGCCGCCTTGCCGGAAGGCAAGTCGCTCGCGCAGATCGTGGGTCCCGCCCGCTACGCGCGCGCGCAGGAGTTGGTCCACGACGTCGGCCTGGATTTGTCGATGTTCAGCGGCTACGCCCCCTGGTTTGTCGCCGAAGCGGTGTCGGAGCTGCAGCTCACGCAGCTGGGCTTCGACACGCAGTCGGGCGTCGAGATGTATTTCATGAGCCGCGCCCGGGGCGACGGCAAGAGCGTCTCCGGCCTCGAGACGGCCCACGAGCAGATGATGATCTTCGAGACGATGCCCCTGGAGAGCCAAGCCCAATACATGATGTCGAGCCTGGAGCAGGCTCACGACCTGCCGAAGGAAGTGAACGAGATGGTCCGAGCCTGGCGGCGCGGCGACACCGCGTGGTTCCAGGCCGAGATCAAATCAGACTTGGGTAAAGACCCGGCGCTCTATCAATCGATGGTGGCGGCGCGCAACCGCAAGTGGATCTCGAAAATCGAGGCGATGCTCGACGATGACAAGAACTACCTCGTCATCGTCGGCACCGCTCATCTGGTGGGACCGGACAGCGTGATCGAGCTCCTCAACAAAGACGGGATCCGCGCCGCCCAGCGTTGAGCTTCGCGTTACTCGCCGCTCGAACCGGCCTCGGCGTGCTCCGCCTTCCACTCCTGCATCCGCTGCGCGCGCTGCGCCTTCGCTGCGGCGACGATGCCCGGGACGGCGTCCCGCTGCGCCTGGCTGAGCACGTTCGAATAGACGTTCGACCAGGTCTCGCTCTCGAGCTGAATCCGCGTCGCAGCATTCTTCTGGGCCGTCGCGACCAGCGCGGCATAAGCCGCCGTGTCGGTGGGCGGCGTGCTCGCGAGCGCTTCGCGATTCGTCTGCGAGCTCGTCCGCAGCGCCTGAAACTGGCTCTTCTCGCCGGTCATGATGGACTTGACCTGCGCCTTCTGCGTGTCGGTCAGATTCAGCTTGTGCAAGACCATGCCCATGAATCCGTGATGATGCCCGCGCCAGTGATGCCCGCCCGGGCCGGGAGCCTCGGTGGACGAAGGCGTGGTGGTAGCCGCGTAGACTGCCAGCCCGGACAGCGAGACTGCCAGGCAGAGAGCGGGAACGACTTTTCGTACGGTGAACATTGAGACTTTCTCCTGCACGTTACGGTGAGGGAGAGTCTACGTACAAGCAGCCACGGCGAACCTCGGGGTGAGGCAATTTTCAGTGGGCTCCATGCAAAGAATTGTCAATTCGTTTACTAGGCGGGAAGATGGCGGGAAACTCGATCCATGGAGCCCGAAGATATGACAAGCGCGCTGAATAAACCCGATACGGGCACGCCAACGCGCGCGCCCCGCGTGCTGTTGGTCGATGACGACCGCGAGCTCTGTCAAATGCTCGGCGAGTATTTGAGCGCGGAACATTTCGAAGTCAAGAGCGTGCACGACGGCAGCGATGCTCTCGCCCTGCTCGAGGCCGACGAGTTCGAGATTCTGATTCTCGATGTGATGCTGCCGAGCGTCTCAGGCTTCGATGTCCTGCGCAAACTGGGCGCCACCCACGACACCCCGATTCTCATGCTGACCGCGCGCGGCGACGATGTCGACCGGATCGTCGGCCTCGAGCTCGGCGCCGACGACTATCTCAGCAAGCCTTTCAACCCGCGCGAGCTGGTGGCGCGCGTGCGCGCCATCCTGCGCCGGGCGAATAATCGCTCGGTGCGCGCCGAAGCCGCGGACGAGATCATCGTCGGGCCCATCGTGTTGCACGCGGGCATGCACCAAGTCCGCGTCGCGGACCGTACCGTTGCGCTGACCGGCGCGGAGTTCCGCGTGCTCGAGATCTTGATGCGCTCCGCCGGACAGGTGATATCGCGCGATTCGATGACCGAACAAGCGCTCGGCCGCAAGCTGGTCCCCTACGATCGCAGCATCGACACGCACATCAGCAATCTACGCCGCAAGCTCGAGCTCGAGGCGGGCAAGAATCCGGAGATCAAGAACGTACGAGGCTCGGGCTACACGCTCACCTGCGCGCCGAAGTAGGCCCCTTATGCACAGCCTGTTCGTGCGCATCTTCGTGCTGTTCTGGATCGCCATGGCCATCATCGTGGCCGGCAGCATCGCCGTGACCTTCACGGTGGCGGCGCGCGAATACGAATCGCGTGAATTCCAACGCCGCCCCGCGATCGCGATAGAAGCCTCGCAGGTGCTCGCGAAAAGCGGCATCGGTGCGCTGCGCACCTGGCTGCGCCTCAACACCCGCACGATGGCCGATCGCGACCTCTATATCATCGGCCCCAACGGCGAGGACATTCTCGGCCGCCCGCTTTCCGAGAATGCTGCGCGGCGGCTGCAGTTCTTCCGCGAATCGATGTCGGACGCAGAGCCAGGCGCCGAACGGCCGGGCGGCGGCCCGCCGGATCTCGGACCGCCGGTGGGCGGACCACCGGGCGGTGGCCCTCCGGAGGGCGCAGCGCCGTCGGGGCCGCCGCCCCGCAATTTCCGTCCGCAGCGCGTGCTGCCGCAGATCGTGGCGCCGGACGGCACGGCTTACACCGTGCTCTTGGTGCCGCGCCGGCCGAGCATATTCGGCGCGCTGAGCCTGCCCGGCATCTCGGCACGCATTCTCGGCATCGCGCTCGTGGTGAGCGCGTTCGCGAGCTGGTGGCTCGCGCAGCATCTGAGCGCGCCGATCCGGCGCATGCAGGAAGGCGCGCGCGCCCTCGCCGGCGAGCGTCTCGACGCGCGCGTGAGCGCGGGCCTCGAGGGCCGCAAGGACGAGGTGGCGGTGCTCGCGCGCGAGTTCGACGCCATGGCCGATCGGTTGCGCGCCAATCGCAGCGCCCTCACCCGGCTCCTCGGCGATATCTCGCACGAGCTGCGCTCGCCGCTCGCGAGAATGCGTCTCGCGCTCGGCCTCGCGCGACAGCCGAGCGCCGATGGCGCGCGTCAATTGGATCGGATGGAGCGCGAGATCGAGCGACTCGACGTGCTCATCAGCCAGGTGCTGAAGCTCGCCCGCCTCAACGGCACCAACATTCCCTTCGAGCGCGAGCCGTTCGATGCCGACGAGCTGATCGACGAGGTGGTGCGCGACGCCGCATTCGAAGGCGCCGCCAAGGAATGCACCGTCGAGACCGTCGGCGCGGCGCACAGCGTGGTGAGCGGCAACCGGGAACTGCTGCGCAGCGCGATCGAGAACGTGCTGCGCAATGCGGTGCGCTATAGTCCCCAAGGCGCCTCCGTGCAGGTGGCAGTCGAACGCGGCGCGGCGGGGCTCACGATCTCGGTTCGCGACCGCGGACCGGGTGTTCCCGCAGGCGAGCTCGAGCGCATCTTCGAGCCGTTTTACCGCGTGGCCGAATCCCGCGACCGGGACAGCGGCGGCGAGGGCATCGGTCTCGCCATCACGTCCCAGGTCATGAAAGCTCACGGCGGCACGGCACGGGCCGACAACCGCGCGGGCGGCGGCTTCGAGGTCGAGCTGAATTTGCCGCCCGCGGCGTTGGCGGCGTGAAGGGAGAGAGGATGAGTCTGTTTCAGGAGGCCTGTCGGTACATTCCGGGCGGCGTGAATTCGCCGGTGCGCGCGTTCCGCGGCGTCGGCGGCGAACCGATTTTCTTCAAGCGCGCGGCCGGCGCTCACGTCGTCGCCGCGGACGGGCGCCGTTTCATCGACTACGTGGGCTCCTGGGGGCCCATGATCTTGGGCCACGCGCACCCGCAGGTGATCGAGGCGGTGCAACGGGTTGCCGCGGACGGCCTGTCATTCGGCGCGCCCACGGAGCTCGAGACCGAGCTCGCGCGCCGTGTGACCGAGCTCATGCCGTCGATCGAGCTCGTGCGTTTCGTCAGCTCCGGCACCGAAGCGACCATGAGCGCGATTCGCCTCGCGCGCGGCTTCACCTCGCGCGAGACCATCGTGAAGTTCGAGGGCTGCTACCACGGTCACTCCGATTCGCTGCTCATCAAGGCCGGATCCGGCGCGCTGACCTTCGGCGTGCCGACCTCGCCCGGCGTGCCGCGCGAGCTCGCGGCGCATACCGTGACACTCACATTCAATGACACCGATCAGGTGCGCGATGCGTTCCGGCAGCTGGGATCGCAAATCGCCTGCGTCATCGTCGAGCCGGTGGCCGGCAACATGAACTGCGTGCCGCCGGCGCCGGGATTTCTGCAGGCGCTGCGCGAGGAATGCGATCGGTCGGGCGCGCTGCTGATATTTGACGAGGTCATGACGGGGTTTCGCGTGGCGTTGGGCGGCGCGCAGGCGCTTTACGGCGTGCGTCCCGACCTGACCACCCTCGGCAAGATCATCGGCGGCGGCATGCCGGTGGGCGCGTTCGGCGGGCGGCGCGACGTCATGGAGCAGCTCTCGCCTCTGGGCCCGGTCTACCAGGCCGGGACTCTGTCGGGCAACCCGGTCGCCATGACGGCCGGTCTCGTGACCTTGGAGCTCGTCTCGGCGCCCGGCTTCCACGCGCGGCTGGAAGCGACCACCGACCTCTTCGTGCAGCGTCTCGCGGTGGCGGCCAGAAGCTCCGATATCCCGCTCGCCACCAATCACGTCTGCGGCATGTTCGGCTTTTTCTTTACCGAGGAACGGCACGTCGACAGCTTCGCGAAAGTAATGGCCTGCGACCTCGAGCGCTTCCGGCGGTTCTTCCATCGCATGCTCGAGGAGGGCGTGTACTTCGCACCGTCCGCCTTCGAGACGGGATTCATGTCGATCGCCCACTCGCCGGCCGACATCGACGCGACCATTGCCGCGGCGCTGAAGACGTTCGCGAGTCTGCGCTCGTAGCGGCGTACGGGCGCTTCGAATGCGGGCATTCGGCTGGTTCCTCGGAGTGTTGGTCGCGGCCGGACTCGCCGCGGCGGCCATCGCGTATCCGGTCTTCGAGCTGACATCGAGTCTCGCGCCCTGGCCGTTTCACCGGGTATACGGCCGCATTGCGATGCTCGCGGCGGTGGGCGCGCTCGCGTTCTGGTGCAGGCGTTTCGGCGTCGCAAACCGCGACGGCTTGGGCTACGCGCTGCCGTGGCGGCGTTTCTGCGCGGTGGCGGCCCTGTTCGCCGGCGTCGGCATCCTCACGGCGAGCGTCGGTGCTGCCTTTCTGCTCGGCGAGGGAATCCGCGTGGTTTCCGATCCGGCCTCGCTCGCCTCGCCCGCACACCTTGCGCATCTTGCGCTGATCGCGCTCTCCTCCGGTCTCGCGGTCGCGTTGCTCGAGGAAACCGTGATGCGCGGCGCCCTGCACAGCGCGATCGCGCGCGAATCAGGACCAAGAGCCGCGCTTTGGCTCATCGCTCCCTTGTTCGCCGTGCTGCATTTCTTTGCCAAAACCCACGTCGACTCGCCGGGCTGGACGAGCGGCTTTCAGTTGCTGGCGGGCTCGTTCGCCCCGCTCGGGAATCTCGGCGAGGTGCTCGACTCGCTGCTCGCCTGGATCGCGGTGAGTCTGGTGCTCTCCTTGACGCGCATCTTCACCGGCAACATCGCGGTCGCGGTCGGCTTGCACGCCGGCTGGGTGGTGGTGCTTCGCCTGCTGCAGGAAGCCACGGGATCGGGAACCGTGCATTCGCCGTGGGTCGGACGCTTCGACGGGCTGCTCGGCTACTGGGTGCTGCCCTGGGCGGCCGCCATCGCCCTCGTGCTCGGATCGACGCGCCGCATCTGGGTGCCTTATGCGTCCGGCGATTCGGGCGGCGAACCGGCGGGCGGCGAACCGCCGAGCGGCGCGAGCAGGGCGAGTCTGTCGAGTCTCTCCAGAGGATCGTCGAGCTCGAGGTAGCTCTGCTTGTCCGCGAGCGGCAGCGGCAGGATTTCCGCGAGCCGGTGCCCCACCCACGCGGCATCGTCCAGGCGCATCTCGATGGTCGTGTACACCTCGCCGAGCTGCGGCAGCACATTGCGCAGCAGCGCCGCCAGCCGCGCGTGGCGCGTCGGCACGGGGACCGCGGGCTCCGCAGCGATCCACTCCACCTCGCCCAAGTTCAGGCCGTCCGCTTGCCGGCTGCGCGCGACGATCCGGAAGCGCTGGCGGCCGACGCAGGACAGGCCGAGAAGGCCGTCCGCGAGCTGATGAAAGTCGGTGATGTCGGCCGCCGTGCCCACTTCGTAGACTCGGTCTCGCCCGTTCCCGATCTCCCGTCCCTCGCGGATCAGCACCACGCCGAAACCCGAGCCTTCGCGCATGCAGCGACGCACCATGTCGTAATAGCGAGTCTCGAAAATGCGCAGCGGCAACGGTCCGTCGGGAAACAGCACCAAATTGAGCGGAAACAGCGGGATCTGCGCTCACTTCTGCCCCAACGAACCCGCGCGCCTCGCGCGCGCGGAGCGCTGCGAGCAATTTCTCGTGCAGGCCTCCGAAGCCGCCGTTGCTCATGACGAGCACCTGATCGCCGGGCGCTACTTCGGCCGCGATGCCCGCGACCAGCGCCTCGACGCTGCCCTCGAAGCGGGCGCGCGCTCCCAAGGGCGCAAGCGCGGCGGGTAAATCCCAGTCGAGTCCGGGAACGTCCAGGAACCACGCACGATCGGCGGCGGCGAGCGCCGGCGCGAGCTCGTCGCGATGCACGCCGAGCTTCATGGTGTTCGAGCGCGGCTCGAGCACCGCGATGATGCGCGCGTCCGGCAAGCGCGCGCGCAAGCCCGAGAGCGTGGTCTCGATCGCCGTCGGATGATGCGCGAAATCGTCGTACACCGTCACGCCGCCCACCGTACCGCGAATCTCCATGCGCCGCTTCACGCCGCGAAATTGCGCGAGGGCGAGCGCGGCGCGCTCGGGCTCAACGCCGACATGATCGGCCGCGGCGATCGCCGCGAGTGCGTTCATGACATTGTGCTCGCCGAGGAGCTGCCAGCGCACCTCCGCCACCGCCCGGCCCTCGCGCAGCACCGTGAACTCGCCGCACGCCTTACCCGGCGCGAGCGTCGCGCTCCAGTCATTCGTCCGCGCCCAGTCCGAAGGTTTGGCAGGGCGTCCAGCAGCCCGCGGCGATCGCCGCCTTGAGCTCGGCGTCGGCGCCGTTGCTGCACGATGCGTCCGGTCCCCGGCACGGTGCGCAGCAGCTGCGAGAATTGCCGCCGAATCGCTGCGATGTCCGGATAGATATCCGCGTGGTCGTATTCGAGGTTGTTGAGGATCAGCGTTCGCGGCCGGTAGTGCACGAACTTGGCGCGCTTGTCGAAGAACGCCGTGTCGTACTCGTCCGCCTCGATCACGAAGTGCGCCGGGCGCCGCTCGGCCGCGCCGCCGCCGAGGCGCGCCGTTGCGTCGAAATTGCTCGGCACGCCGCCGATCAGAAATCCGGGCGCGAGGCCCGCGTGCTCGAGTATCCAGGCGAGCATGCTCGAGGTCGTGGTCTTGCCGTGGGTCCCCGCCACCGCGAGCACATGGCGGTCTCTCAGCACGTGCTCCGCGAGCCACTGCGGTCCCGAGGTGTACGCCATGCCGCGATCGAGCATGGCCTCGATCACCGGACGGCCGCGGCTCAACGCATTGCCCACCACCACGATGTCGGGATCGAGATCGAGCTGCTCGGCGCCGTAGCCTTGGATGAGCTCGATGCCGAGCGCCGTGAGCTGATCGCTCATCGGCGGATAGACGTTGAGATCCGAGCCGGTGACACGGAAGCCCGCGGCCTTGGCGATCGCCGCCACGCCGCCCATGAAGGTCCCCGCAATTCCTAAGATATGTACATGCATGCTCAAGATTTCGGCAACAGCTGCTGCTCCAGAGCCATCGACAACAACAAGTAGCCGACGCTGATGGCGACGCCGAGCCCAAGCCGCGCATCGAGCGCGGCCCGCCATATGTTCGCGCACGCAAGCAAGTACCAGACCAGCCCGACCAACAGCAGCACGCCCAAGGGAACCGAGGCGGGCCCGTCGAAGCCAATGATATTCAGCAACGTGCCCAGCGGATAGAGCACGAGCTCCGCGAGCACGGCCACGCCCGAGGAGCGCCGTGCCGGTCTGCAAGAATCGCTGCCGCTGCCGGGCGATGGCCAGCACCACCCACGCGAAAGCAAGCGGCAACAGCACGGCGAGCGCGACACGCGTCGGAATCTCGCCCGCGGGCGCCGCCGGCAACAGCGCGCCGATCACCTCGAGCAGCGCCGCGGCGGCCGCGACCAGACAGAGCAGCAGCACCGATGCGGGCAGCTGCGCGGGCGATTTACGCCACAGCGCGATCTCCAAAAACGCTTTTGCAAATCTCAGCATCGCTTGATTCGGTCATAATGAATCATCGCAAATTGTACTGGATCGACAGCATGGCAGAGGTGATTTGGATCGAGCGGGAAGACGAGCTTGCGGGCCTGGCGCGCGCCCTCGAGCGGTGTGGCCCCATCGGACTTGACACCGAGTTCATGCGCGAGAGGACTTTCTTCCCGGGATTGTGCCTGCTGCAGCTCGCCGCGGGCAGCGCGATATCTGGTGCGTCGACACCTTGCGCTGCGGCAGCCTCGATCCGCTGGTGCCCGCGCTCACCGCGCCCGCTGCGCCGAAAGTCATTCATTCGGCGCGCCAGGACCTCGAGGCGTTCTATCTGAACGTGAAGCGCGTGATCTCGCCGATATTCGACACCCAGATCGCGGCAGGGTGTATCGGACTCAAACCGCAGATCGGCTATGCGGATCTCGTCAAAACGCTTCTCGACGTGAGTTTATCCAAGGGACAGACGCGCACCGACTGGTCGCGCCGGCCGCTCACCGCCGCCCAGCTCGAGTACGCGGCGGACGATGTGGCGTATCTGAACGAGGTCGCGGACCGGCTCCGCGAGCGGCTGCGCTCGCTCGGCCGCGAGGACTGGGTGATCGAGGATTGCCGCGCGCTCGAAGACCCGTTGCTCTACGAGCCCGATCCGGCCGATGCGTGGAAGCGGCTGCGCTCATTGCAGAAGCTCCCGCCCGCGATGCGGGCGCGCGCCAAGGTGCTCGCGGTATGGCGCGAGAAGACCGCGCGTCAGAAGAATCTGCCGCGCGGCTGGGTTCTCGACGACGAAGCGCTGTTCAGGACCGCGGAGAGCCCGCCGGAGA
Source organism: uncultured Gammaproteobacteria bacterium (assembly GCA_963766915.1). Classification (GTDB taxonomy): domain Bacteria; phylum Pseudomonadota; class Gammaproteobacteria; order Steroidobacterales; family Steroidobacteraceae; genus Bog-1198. The sequence goes on along the minus strand of CAVYCL010000008.1, from coordinate 421,527 downwards.
CGCCGGCAGCGCTTGCTGCGACGCTCTCGTCCCGGCGTCCGATGGGCGAGGCGCTCGCCGAGGAGCTGCTGGCGGCGCTGCGCGACGGTGCGGGCGAACCGCTGGACACCGCGCCCGCTCTCGATTCGCGCCCGACGCCGGAGCAGAAGGCTCTGGCGGAGCGGCTCGCCGGCGTGGTCGATGCGCACGCCGCCGCACTCGGCGTGAGCCCCGAGATCCTGGCGACGCGCGGCGAGCTCAAAGCGCTTGCCATGGGTTCTCGCGATGTGGCCGCCCTGACGGGCTGGCGACGGGCCGAGATCGGCGAGAAATTACTCGCGGCGCTGGAATAGAGGCGAGCCGGCAGCGCTCGCGGCGCAGGGCTTAAGGCGACCGCCCACCGACGGCGCGTTGGATGCTCGCGAACACCGTCTCGATGTCCGCGTCGGCCTCGACGACGCGCAACAGTCCCGCGTCCTTGTAGTATTGAACCAGCGGCTTGGTCTGCGCCTCGAACACCTCGAGCCGCTTGCCGATGACCTCTTCGCGATCGTCGGGTCGTTGGATGAGCCGCGCTTTGTCGCCGCATTTGTCACAATGCGCGAGCGCCGTTTCCGGCGCCGTGTAAATGTTGAACACCCGCCCGCAGCCCTCGCAGATGCGTCGGCCGGTGAGACGCTTGAACAGCACCTTGAGATCGAGGTTCAAGCAGCACCACCGCTTCGAGCGGCATCTTGAGCTCCTCGAGCAGACGACCGAGCGCCTCGGCCTGCACGTTATTGCGCGGAAAGCCGTCGAGGATGAAGCCCTTTCGCACGTCGGGCCGTGTCATGCGCTCGCGGATCATGCCTAGCACCGTGGCGTCGTCCACGAGCTTGCCGGCATCCATCGCGGCCTTGGCCTTGAGCCCAAGGGCGTTGCCCCGCTCACCGCCTCGCGCAACAGATCGCCGGTCGATATCTGCGGCGCGCCGTAAGCCTCCACGAGCCGCTCCGCCTGCGTCCCCTTGCCGGAGCCGGGCGCGCCCAAAAGAATTATTCGCATGATTCCCCGCGCCAGAAAGCGCGCTAAGCTACCCGGGCCGAGTTCCATCGTCAAACGCCCCGGGGGGCGTAGCCGGGGCGCCCAGTCCGGCGCACGGAGCACTGCGCCCAATGCCATGGGGTGTGCCTGAGGCGTTCCGATCGGCTATCCTGCGGCCTGTCAAAAAACGGCAAGCAGTCATGAAGCGCGAGACCCCGAAGAACGCCTTTTACGCCCAGTCAGGTGGGGTTTCCGCCGTCATCAATGCCTCCGCCTGCGGGGTCATCGAGACTGCCCGAAAACACCGCGGCAAGATCGGCAAGCTCTATGCGGGGCGCGACGGCATCGTCGGCGCCCTCACCGAGGATTTGATCGATACCGGCAAAGAGAGCGCCGCGACGATCCGGGCGCTGCGCCACACGCCGGGCGGCGCTTTCGGCTCGGCGCGCTACAAGCTCGCGGGAATCGACAAGAGCCGCGCCCAATACGAGCGGCTGATCGAGGTGTTCCGCGCCCACGACATCGGCTACTTCTTTTACAACGGCGGCAACGACTCGATGGACACCGCCCACAAGGTGTCGCAGATCGGTGCCCAAATGGGCTATCCCATCACCTGCATCGGCGTACCGAAGACCGTCGACAACGATCTGGCGGTGACGGATTGCTGCCCGGGATTCGGCTCGGCGGCGAAATATATCGCGGTCGCGACGCGCGAGGCGGCGCTCGACGTAGAGTCGATGGCGCGCACGTCCACCAAAGTCTTCGTGCTCGAGGTGATGGGCCGCCACGCGGGCTGGCTCGCGGCCGCCGGCGGTCTCGCCGGGGCTCGCAAAGGCGATGCGCCGCACATCATTCTGTTTCCCGAGATCACCTTCGATCGCAGCGCCTTTCTCGAGCGGGTCAAGGCGTGCGTCGAGTCCTACGGGTACTGCGTGGTCGTGGTATCGGAAGGCGTGCGCAACGCCGACGGCAAGTTCCTCGCCGAGGCCGGGACGAAGGATGCCTTCGGTCACGCGCAACTCGGGGGCGTGGGGCCGGTGGTCGCGCAGATGACTCAGGAGGCCTTGGGATACAAGTTCCACTGGGCGGTCGCCGACTACTTGCAGCGCTCCGCGCGCCACATTGCCTCGAGAGTCGATGTCGAACAGGCCTATGCGGTCGGCAAGGCGGCGGTGGAGTTCGCGCTCAAGGGCAAGAATGCCGTCATGCCGACGATCGTCCGCAAGTCCTCCTCGCCCTACCGCTGGACCATCGGCGAGGCGCCCCTGTCGGCGATCGCGAATGAGGAAAAGAAGGTGCCGCGGAACTTCATCACGGCCGACGGATTCGGCATCACCGCGGCGTGCCGACGCTACCTCGAGCCGCTGATCGGCGGCGAAGACTACCCGCCCTACAGCCGCGGCCTGCCGCGCTATGCCCGCATCAAGGGCGCGCGCGTCGCGAAGCGCCTGCGCACCCCCTTTGTGGTATGATTTCGCGCCCCGTCTACCAATAAACGTATATTTTTCAATAACATAACACCTTCGAGATCCATCAATGACCCTTGATAACGCCCTCTTTCTGGCCATCGGTGCCGGCATTCTCGCGATCCTTTACGGCGCATTTTCCGTGCAATGGATATTGAAGCAGCCCGCCGGCAACGCGCGGATGCAGGAAATCGCCGCCGCCATTCAGGCGGGAGCGCGGGCCTATCTGAACCGCCAATACACCACCATCGCGATCGTGGGCGTCATCCTGTTCGTGGTGCTCGGCGTATTCCTCGATTGGCCGACCGCGGGGGGCTTCGCGGTGGGCGCGATCCTGTCCGGGCTCGCCGGCTACATCGGCATGAACATCTCCGTGCGGGCGAACGTGCGCACGGCGCAGGCGGCCAACAACGGCATCAATGCCGCCCTTCAGGTCGCGTTCCGCGGCGGGGCCATCACCGGCATGCTGGTGGTCGGCCTCGGTATTCTGGGAGTGGCCGGCTACTATTTCGTCATGCGCCGGCTGCTCGGCGATACCGAGGATGCGCTGCGGCCCCTCGTGGGACTCGCCTTCGGCGGCTCCTTGATCTCGATCTTCGCGCGTTTGGGCGGCGGCATCTTCACCAAGGGGGCTGATGTGGGCGCCGATCTCGTCGGCAAGGTCGAGGCGGGCATCCCCGAGGACGATCCGCGCAATCCGGCGGTGATCGCGGATAACGTCGGCGACAACGTGGGCGACTGCGCCGGCATGGCGGCGGATCTGTTCGAGACCTATGCGGTCACGCTGGTCGCGACCATGTTGCTCGGCGGCCTGCTGCTCGGCCCGACGGCGGTGCTGTATCCCTTGGTGCTCGGCGCCATCTCCATCGTCTCCTCGATCGTCGGCACGTTCTTCGTCAAGACTCGCGAAGGCGGCAAGATCATGAATGCGCTCTACAAGGGCGTGATCGTGTCGGGCGTGATCTCGGCAGCCGCGTTCTATGTCGTATCGCAGAAGATCATGGGCGAGCACGCCATGAGCATGTGGCTCTGTACGCTCGTCGGCCTCGCGCTCACCGCCGCCATGATCGTGATCACCGAGTACTACACGGCGACCGAATACGGTCCGGTGCAGCACGTCGCGTCCGCCTCGCAGACCGGTCATGCAACCAACATCATCGCCGGCCTCGGGGTCTCCATGAAGGCCTGCGCGCTGCCGGTGATCGCCGTCTGCCTCAGCATCTGGGCCTCCTACCGGCTCGAGGGTCTCTACGGCATCGCCATCGCGGCCACCGCCATGCTGTCCATGACGGGCATGATCGTCGCGCTGGACGCCTACGGTCCCATCACCGACAACGCCGGCGGCATTGCGGAAATGGCAGGCCTCGATAAGAAGGTGCGCGACATCACCGATCCGCTCGATGCGGTGGGCAACACCACCAAGGCCGTGACCAAGGGCTATGCCATCGGCTCGGCGGGCTTGGCTGCACTCGTGCTGTTCGCGGACTACACGCACAAGCTGGAGATCGTCACCGGCCACGCGAGCGCGTTCGACTTGTCGAACCCGGCGGTCATCATTGGCCTCTTTATCGGCGGACTGATCCCGTATCTGTTCGCCTCCATGGCCATGGAGGCGGTGGGCCGCGCAGCCGGGTCCGTGGTGAACGAAGTGCGCCGGCAGTTCCGCGAGATCAAGGGCATCATGGAAGGAACGGCGAAACCCGACTATTCGCGCGCGGTCGACATGCTGACGCGTGCGGCCATCAAGGAAATGATCGTGCCCTCGCTGTTGCCGATCGTGGTGCCGATCATTCTGGTCGTGGTGGTGAACTGGCTGATGGGTCCGGGAACCGGCGTGCTCGCGCTCGGCGGCCTCTTGATCGGCACCATCATCACGGGTCTGTTCGTCGCCATCTCGATGACCACGGGCGGCGGCGCCTGGGACAATGCCAAGAAGTACATCGAGGAAGGCCACTTCGGCGGCAAGGGTTCGGATGCGCACAAGGCCGCCGTCACCGGCGACACCGTGGGCGATCCCTACAAGGACACCGCCGGCCCCGCGATCAATCCTTTGATCAAGATCATCAACATCGTGGCGCTGTTGATGGTGCCGCTGCTCGGCAAGCTGATGTGATTTACGGCGGGCGTCCTGCTCGGGACGCCCGCTGATCGGCCGCGGTATTCAACCGCCGGCTCGCCTCAAATGTCGAAGTAGATCGCGTCGGGCTCTGCCGCGCCGTCGCGCGAGGCCACCCGCAGATCAGGCTCCTTGAGCGATACCCGCGAGCGCGGCGGAATGCTGCGCGTGAGGAACACCGAGCCGCCGATCACGCTCTGCGCGCCGACCACCGTCTGACCGCCGAGCACGGTCGCATTCGCGTACAGTGTCGCGCCGTCCTCGACCGTCGGATGGCGCTTGCGGCCGCGGATGATGTGCCCCGAGGCATCCTTGGGTAACGACAGCGCACCCAAGGTGACGCCCTGGTAGAGCTTCACCCCTTCGCCGATTTCCGTGGTCTCGCCGATCACCACGCCGGTCGCATGATCGATGAAGAAGCCGCCGCCGATCTTGGCGCCCGGATGGATGTCGCAGCCGGTCTTCGAGTGCGCCCATTCGGTCATGATGCGCGCCATCATGGGCACGCCGAGATCGTAGAGCGCGTGCGCGATCCGGTAGACGCTCACGGCAAGCACACCGGGATAGGCGAGGATCACTTCGTCCAAGTTCGTGGCGGCCGGGTCGCCGTCGAAGGCGGCCTGCACGTCGCGCACCAGCAGCCCGCGGATCTCAGGCAGGCGGCTCAAGAACACCTGGGTCAGATCGTGCGCACGCGGCGCGCATTCACCGAACTCCGAGCTCGCGTCGCGCTCGCGTCCGTAGCAAAGACAGTGCTCCATTTCGCGCTCGATCTTCGGCGCAAGCTCGGCGAGCGCGTGCGTGACATAGTCCTCGAGGTTCTCGCGACTCAGATCGCCGCGCCCGAAATACCCCGGATACATGAGGTCGAGCACGCTCTGCAGGATGTGCGCGATCGCCTCGCGCGAGGGCAGATAACGCCGCGCGATGCGCCGCGCGCGCTCATCGCCGAGGTAGCTCTCGAGGAGCTCCTCGCTCACCCGCTCGAGCGCGCCGGCGGCAGGTTTGGGGGCGACGGCCTTCATGAACGTCTCAGGCGACCGCCTGCATCTTCTCGACGTCCTCGAACAATCCCTCGAACAGCGCGCCCGACAGGTAGCGCTCGCCGGCGTCCGGCAGAATCGCGACGATCACCTTGCCGGCATGCGCCGGCTCGCGCGCCAGCCGCAATGCGGCCGTCATGGCCGCGCCGCAAGATATCCCGCAGAGCATGCCTTCCTCGCGCGCGAGGCTCCGCGCCACCGCGATCGCCTCCTCGTTGCTCACCTGCTCCACGCGGTCGACGAGCGACAGATCGAGATTTTTCGGAATGAAGCCCGCGCCGATGCCCTGGATCTTGTGGGGCGACGGCGTCAAAGCCTGACCCGCCAAGGTCTGGCTGATCACCGGCGAGGCGCTCGGCTCGACGGCAACGGTCAGGATCTTCTTGCCCTTCGTATGCTTGATGTAGCGCGAGACGCCGGTGAGCGTCCCGCCCGTGCCGACGCCGCTCACCAAAATGTCGATTTTGCCCTGGGTGTCGTCCCAGATCTCCGGGCCGGTGGTCTTCTCGTGGATCCCGGGATTTGCGGGATTGTCGAATTGCCGCATCAAGAGATATTTGCTTGGCTCGGCCGCGGCCAGCTCCTCGGCCTTTGCGATGGCGCCCTTCATGCCCTTCGCGCCGGGCGTCAGTACGAGCTTGGCGCCGAACGCGATCAGCACCTTGCGCCGCTCCATGCTCATGGTCTCGGGCATGGTGAGCACACAGCCATAGCCGCGGGATGCCGCCGCATAGGCGAGCGCGATGCCCGTGTTGCCGCTGGTCGCCTCGACCAAGGACATGCCCGGCTTCAAGGCGCCGCGCTCCTCCGCGTCCCACACCATGGCGGCGCCGATGCGGCACTTCACCGAATAGGCGGGGTTGCGGCCTTCGATCTTGGCGAGAATGGTCGCAGCGCTCGACGCGTCCAGCCGATTGATGCGCACCAGGGGCGTACGGCCGATGGACTTGGTGTTGTCGTCATAGATGGGCATGGGGCACCTCGAATGTATCTTGCGTGAATTTTCCTCCCAAGCGCGGGGGAAAAGCCATAGCACTTTGTTATGAGCGCCTGCCCGGCGGTTATAACGTATTGATTTCCAGGGGGCCGGGTGTAATCGACAGGGGTTGCGGACGGGCGATGATGAAGCCCTGCACGAAGTCGATGCCCATCTGCTTCACCGTGTCGAGCGACAGCTGATCCTCGACCTGCTCGGCGACGATGCGGAAGCGCAGGCTGCGCGAGAGCTCGATCATGGCGCCGACCATCGCCTGATTGACGGTGTCGACAGCGAGGTTGGCGATGAATGAGCCGTCGATCTTCAGATAGTCGATGGGCAAGGTCTTGAGGGTGGTGAAGGAGGAGAGCCCGCTGCCGAAGTCATCGAGCGCGAACTCACAGCCCATGCCGTGCAACACCGCGATGAATCGGCGCACATGATCCGGGTTCGCGACCAGGGCGCTCTCGGTGACCTCGAAGCAGATGTCGACCGGATTCGCGCCCGTGTGGTCGAAGCAATCGACCACGAACTCGAGGAAATCGGCATCGCCCAAGGTCTGCCCCGAGATGTTGATGGCGACGCTGCGTCCCGGCGGCAGCCTCATGCCGCCGCGGCCGAGCGCGGACAGTACGGCCTGCACCACCCATCGATCGACATGCGGCATCAAGCGATAGCGTTCCGCGGCGCGGATGAACTCGCCGGGCGGTGCGCTCGGCTGGCCGGGTTCGGCCTCGAGCCTGACGAACACCTCGAGCGCCGGACCGCGCTCGCCGTCCACCTGCGCATGCACGATGGGCTGATAGTAGAGCTCGAAGCCGTTGTCGCGCAGCGCTCCCTGCAGCTTCTGCAGCCAATGGATCTCGCCGCTGTGACGTGCGTTCGCCTCCTCGCGCGCGGAGTAAACGTGCACGTGCACGCCGCCCTGCTTCTTCGCGACATAGCACGCCGAGTCGGCCGAGTTCATGAGCTCCTCGATCGAGCCGCCGCCGCGGCCGATCTCGACCAGGCCGATGCTCACACCGATATTGAATATCTTGTCCTTCCAGACGAAGCGATAATCGTTCACCGCGCGCACCACGTCGTCGGCGATCTGACGGGCCTTTTCGAGCGGACAGCCGACCAGCAACAAGGCGAACTCATCGCCGCCGATGCGGCCGGCGGTGTCGGAGTCGCGCACCGCGTCCTTGATGATGCTCGCGACCTCGCGCAGCATGTTGTCGCCCGCGGTGTGCCCGCAGGTGTCGTTCACGACCTTGAACCGGTCGAGATCGAGATAGCAGAGCGCGTGCGCCACATCGCCCCCCTGGGCGGCGTCCATCGCCTCGCGCAGCCGGCGCTCGAACTCGCGCCGGTTGACGAGGCCCGTGAGCGCGTCGTGGCTCGCCTGATAGCTCATCTGACGCGTGAGCCCGCGCATCTCGGAGGTGTCGTGCATGACCAGCACCAGTCCCAAGATGAAATCGTTGCCGTTCGACTTGAGCGGCGTGACACTGATTTCCACCGAGCGCTCGAGCGAGCCGTTGGCGGGCACGAGCACGGCGCGCTTGCCCATGGTGACGCGCCCGCCGGTCGCGAGCGCCTTGCGCACCGGATCGCCGAGCGAGCGGCGATCGCTCTCGTCGACCAGCGAGGCCACGTCGGGGAAGTTTTTCCCGAGGACCTGCTCGGAGGTCTGGCCGAGAAGCGCCGCGGCCGAGTGATTGATGTAGTCGATGCGTCCTTCCGCATCGACGGTGATCACGCTCTCGCCCATGGCATCGAGGGTGACCATGGCGCGCGGCCGCGACGGAGTCGACTCCTGCACGCTCGACAGCATCTCGAGCGCGGTGAGGAGCAGCGCCGGCTCACCTGCGGTCTCGATGACGGTGGTCGATATTTCGACGCGGGTGACCTCGCCGTGTTTGCCCACGAGCTCGATCTCATAGCGCTCCGCCGCCGATTCGCCGGCAAGGCGGCGCTGCAAGTTGTTGTCCAACAACTCGACATATTCCGGGGCGGCGAATTGTGACAGCGGCCTGCCGATCACCTCGGCGGCGCTCATGCCGAGCATGTCGAGGAAGCGCGCGTTGGCGAACACGATGGTCTGTCGATGCACCAGCACGGCATCGTGCACCGTCTCGACCAGACGCTGGAACAGGCCCTCGCGGTCCTTGAGGCGCGTGCCGCGCCGATCCAGATCGTCGAGCAGCTCATTGATCGCTCTGCCGAGCTGCGCGAGCGGCGCCGTTTGGTCCTCGATCCCGACGCGTCCCGCCGGCAGGTCGGACTCGCCGAGAGCCTTCAACTGCTGGGAGAATGCGGCTACGGCTTGTTCCTGGCGGCGCTTCCAGCGCAAGACCGCCCCCAGGCCCACCGCTGCGAAGCTTGAGGTCAGGAACCAGAGAGCAAAAGGAGACAAACTCAACGATGACCTCGTTTGCGATTCCTACGACGCTTTATGTAGTGCCTCCCCTGGGTAGGCGCGTCTCCGTCAGGTGCGTTGAGAGAATACCCCACAGGCATGGCGAAGCCTGCCGAAATTGACCATAATCGGCGGCTTAATCACCAAAGGTAAGCATGGATACTCTGGCCGCTCGGCAGCAGATGGTCGATCAGCAGATCCGCACGTGGGAAGTGCTCGATCCGCGCGTGCTCGATGCCGTTGCGGCGGTTCCGCGCGAAGCATTCGTGCCGGATGCGTATCGGGAGCTCGCCTTCGCCGATGCGCCGCTACCGATCGGCTGCGGCCAGCAGATGCTTGCACCGAAGGTCCAGGGACGCATCCTGCAGGCTCTGGAAATCAGCCCCTCGGACGCCGCGCTCGAAGTCGGCACGGGTTCCGGCTATCTCAGCGCCTGCCTGGGACTGCTCGCGGGCTCGACGCGCTCGATCGAGATTCACCCGGAGTTGAGCGCCCAGGCCGCCTCGAACCTGCGCGCCGTGCGCACGGCGCGCATTCAGCTCGAGACGCGCGACGCGTTCTCAGCCGCGCCGCTCGGCGAGTATGACGTCATCGCCGTGACCGGATCGCTGCCGGTCTACGATGCGCGCTTCGAGCGCGCGTTGCGTATCGGCGGGCGCCTGTTCGCCGTGGTGGGAGCGGCGCCCGTGATGGACGCCATCCTCGTCCGCCGGGTCGGCGAGGCCGAATGGATCCGCGACAGCCTGTTCGAGACCGTCATCGACCCGTTGCTCAACGCAACCGCGTCCCGCGGATTCGTATTCTGATGGTCGGCGATTTGACGCCGCGGGAATTTCTCGAGCAGCGCACTCAAGGCGTGCCCATGACGCTGCTCGACGTGCGCGAGGACTGGGAGACCCAGCATGCACCCGTCCCCTCCGCCCACCTTCATATTCCGATGGGCCAGATCGCGGAGCGGGTCGGTGAACTCGATCCGAACGCGACCACGGTGGTGATCTGCCGCTCGGGGGGACGCAGCGCCCAAGTCGCGCGGTTCTTGTCGACGCGCGGCTTCGCAAAGGTGTTCAACCTCGCCGGCGGGATCCTCGCCTGGTCCCGCGATATCGACCCGAAGATCCCGCAGTACTGACGCGATGTACTTCGCGCTTGCTCTTCGCCTGGGTGATATAGTCATATATAACACCGCATGAAATCAGCAGTTCTCGTCCTCGCCGGATGTCTGATCGCGAGCGTCGCACCGGCGGCGGACCTGCTCGCGGTTTATCAGCGCGCGCTGCAGAACGATCCGCAGTTGAAGGAGGCCGAGGCAACCCGACTGGCCGCGCTCGAATCCAAGCCGCAGGCGATCGCGGCGCTGCTGCCGCAGATCTCGGGCAGCGGAACGATCTCGCAGGAAAGGGACAAGGGCCAATCGAACCAGACCGAGACGGCGGAGGCCAACGGAGAAATCTTCTACGAGTCCTTCCCGTTCAACGGCCGCGTGAATACCACGACGCACAAGTACGGCGTCGACCTCTCGCAGAACCTGTTCAACTGGAGTAATTGGGTGGCGCTGCGGCGCGCCGACTCACAAGTCGCGCAGGCCGAGGCGGATTATCAGGCGGCCCAGCAGGACCTGATCTCGCGCGTGGCGCAGCGTTATTTCGAGGTGCTCGCGGCCGAAGACGACCTCGATGCCCAGCGAGCCAATGTCGAGTCGGTCAACCGTCAGCTGCAGCAGGCCGAGAAGCGCTACCAAGTCGGCCTGATCGCCGTCACCGACGTCGAGGAGGCGCGCGCCGCCCACGACAGCGGCGCGGCCGCCGTCATCGCTGCCAAGCGCACGCTGGCCTCGGCGCAGGAGTCGCTGCGTGAAATCACCGGCGATGCATTCGATTACCTGGCACGGCCGATCGAGCCCTTGGATCTCGCGACGCCCGATCCGACCAGCGAGGATCGCTGGGTCGACATGGCCTTGCAGCAGAACCTGTCGCTGGTCTCGAGCCGCCTCGCGGCGGACATCGCGCGCGAGAACGTGAATGCCGCGCGCAGCGGCCACTACCCGACCATCGACCTCGTCGCAAGCCGCTACAAGAACTCCGTCGGCGGCGACTACATCAATGCGAACGGCACCCCTTATGGCAGCACGAGCCTCGATCAGTATCAGAACGTGATCGGCATCCAGATCTCGGTGCCGATCTACACGGGCGGCATGGTGTCCTCGCAGGTCCGGCAGGCCGTCTATCAGCACCGAGCGGCGAAGGAGCGCGTCGAGCGCGTCGCGCGCCAGACCGAGCACGATGCGCGCGATGCCTACCTCGGCGTGCTATCCGAGATCTCGCACGTCCACGCGCTGAAGCGCGCGCTCGAATCGAACGCCGTCGCGCTGAAGGCCACCGAGTCCGGCTATGAGGCCGGCACGCGAACCGCCGTGGATGTATTGTCGTCCCGGCGCCAGTGGATCCAGGCTCAAACCGATTACTCGCGCAGCCGCTACGACTACATGGTGAACATGGTGAAGCTGCAGCAGGCCGCGGGCATCCTGACCGAGCAGAGCTTGGGCAGACTCAACGCGCTGCTCAAGGACGAGCCGCCCGCGAAACCCGAGGCCCCCGGGGACGCCTTCTCATCCAGCGACTCTCCGCCCGCTTCCTAAGAGCACGCCGCGGCCGCTAGCCGCCCGTTTCGGTGGCGAGGAGGGGCTCGATGAGAGCGAGCAGCCGGGCAAGACTGCCGCGATGCGCCTCGACGAACGCTCGCGCGCTCCCACCCATGCGCTCGCGCAGGGACGTATCGGCCAGCAGCCTGCCCGCTGCAGCAGCGAGGGCGGCCGCATCGTTCACCTCCACCGCGCCGCCCGCCTCGATCAACAGCCGCGCAATCTCGGGCGCGTTCTGCGTGTGAGGGCCCGTGATCACGGGCACGCCGAGCGCGGCGGGTTCGAGCAGATTGTGACCGCCGACCGGCACGAGACTGCCGCCGACGAAAGCGACATCGGAGGCCGCGTAAAAGGCCGCGAGCTCCCCCATGGTGTCGAGCAGCAGAACCTGCGCCTCGGGCCGCACCGCCTCGCTCCGGGCGCGCCGGTCGAAGATCACACCGCGGCGCTCGAGCAGCGCCGCGACGCCCTCGAAGCGCTGAGGATGGCGCGGCACAAGCACCAGAAGCGCACCGGGGACCGTTCGTTCGAGCACCGCCTGTGCATCGAGCACCAGTTCTTCCTCGCCCTCGTGTGTACTCCCGGCCGTCCAGACGGGACGCGCGCCCAAATAGCGGCGGCGCAGCTCGCGTCCGCTCCCGGCCACGCTCTCGCCGAGCCGCATGTCGAACTTCAGGTTGCCGACCACGTGCGTGCGGGCCGGGTCGGCGCCCAAGGCCATGAACCGGGCGGCGTCCGCGCTGCTCTGGGCCGCGACCCAGGCGCGGCGCAAGCCGGCGCTGAAGAGCGTGCCAAAGCGGCGATAACGCGGTACGGATTTCGCCGCGAGGCGCGCGCTTGCGAACAACACGGGCACGCCGCGCCGGCCGCACTCATGCAAGAGGTTGGGCCACAACTCCGTTTCCATGATGATCGCGGCACGCGGACGGATGCGCGCCAGAAATCGACGCACCGAGCCCGGCGTGTCATAGGGCAGAAAACGCACCTCGACATCGGCGCCGAACAGCATCTTCGCTTGCGCGCGCCCGGTGGGCGTGGCCGTCGTGAGCACGAACGGCAGTTCGGGATGGCGCGCCCGCAGCTCGCGTACCAGGGCCGCGGCGGCGGCGACTTCGCCGACCGACACCGCGTGCAGCCAGAGGCTGGGCGTGGCCACGTACCGGCCGAGCCCGAAGCGCTCGCCCAAGTGCGTGCGATAGGCCGGATCCTTCGCCGCCCGCACGAGCGTCGCCGCGAACACCGCCGGCGCCGCGAGCCGCGTCAGGAGACCGTAGACCCGACGCATCACGGCCGCGGCGCGCGAGACTCGTAGCCCGCCCGGAACATCGCCCATGCTTCCGGCGAGACGCCTCGCTCAGCGGACGCGCCCGCGATTTTCGCGAGCGAGCGGCGCAGCCGATCGAGGTTGCGCAAGGTCCAGGCGGGCTCGCGCGCCCCGCCGGGCTCGCGCAGACGGCCACGATCGAAGTCGATCACGCAGATCGCGCCGTCGGGACCGACGAGTATGTTGTGCGCATTGAGGTCCGGGTGATCCGCGCCCGCGCCGTGCAGCGAGGCGACCGCGGCCCCGATGGCCCGCCAATGCGTGCTCGCGGAGCGCACCGGCGAGAAGCAAGGTGCTCATCGGCTGTGCTGCCTCGATTCGCTGCGTGATGAGATCGCAACGATAGGCGAGTCCGCTGCGCCGGTAATAGCGCGCCGACCGGCGCCGGGACCGGCAGGCCGCGCCCGTGCAACAGCGCGAGCAGCCGATACTCGGCGAAAGAACGCACGCGCGCCTCCCCGGTCCAAAGATATCGGTCGCTCGAGAAGTGTGCGACCGCGCCGCCGCGCCGGTAATGGCGCAGCACCCAGGGCTGCCGCGCGGGACCCACGAACCAGGCGGCGCCGCGCCCCCGATCGACGGGCTCGAGCTCGGCGCGCGCGCGCCAGTAGTCGGGATCGAACAGCGATTCGCCGGCGCTTTCGAACAGCTCACCCGTGCGCGCGGGATCGACGAGACAGGCGCCCTGCGCGGTAGCGATGCGTCGGCCGACGTCCTTCATATCCCATGCCGCGTTCTCGAGCACCTTGCGATCGAGTTTAGCATCTTCGGCAGGGCGCGAATTTCGCTAAGATGCGGCCATGAACGAGATCAAGGTGCCCGTCTCGCCGGGCGAGCTGTTGGACAAGATCACGATCTTGAGGATCAAATCCGCGCGTATGCGGGATGCGGCCAAGCTGGCCAACGTCCGCACCGAGCTCGAGGAGCTCGAGCGGGTCTGGAACGCCTCGCCCTACGCCGCGGTCGACGTCGCGGACGATGTGAGCGCGCTGCTCGCGGTCAACGAGCGCCTCTGGACCATCGAGGACGACATTCGCGACAAGGAGCGCGCGCAGACCTTCGACGGCGATTTCGTGCGGCTGGCGCGCGCGGTGTACGTCGAGAACGACGAGCGCGCGGCGATCAAGCGGCGGCTGAACGTCAAGCTCGGGTCGAGCTTGATCGAGGAAAAGTCATACGCCGAGTACAAGTCCTAGACCGGCTGCCGGAGCCGAACCTGCCGCTCAGCCGCGGTTGAGCGTGTATTCGGCGCCGCAGTAGTTGCACTTGGCCCAGCCGGTCGCCTCGATCGCGAGATACACGCGGGGGTGCGAATTCCACAGGTACATCCCCGGCATCGGGCACGCCAGCGGTAGATCCGCGGGTGTGACCGTGTACTGGTGCTGCGCGTTCGCCGGAATCAGAGCCGGAGTCGCGGGTGCGCCCGCCATCGTCGTCGCCATCGTCGTGGCCGTCCTCGTAGTGCAATTTCTATGGGGTGCCGATCAGCCGAACGTCTCGCGCCAGATCTGCTGGACGCGGCCGCGTCGCTCGGCGTGCTCCGCGGCCTCCACCACCCGCTGCCCGCCTTCCAGCGACAGGTGATGCAGGAGCATACGATAGCCTATATAGGTTTCCTTGAGCCAGCGTGCCGTGGCTTGCTCCACCAGGCCCGCGGCGGCGAGCCCGTCCAGCTGGCGCACGTTGTCCGAATATTCGACCAGCTCGGGATGCTCGGCGGCTCGCTCCAGCACCCAGTACTGCACCAGGAATTCGATGTCGGCGATTCCGCCCGCGTCCTGCTTGATGTCGAATTTCCCGGCCCGCGACTCGGACAGCTCGCGGCGCATGCGCTGACGCATCTCGGCCACGTCCGTGCGCAGCGTGTCGCGATGCACGGCTGTGCATAGCACCCGCCGTCGCACCGCCTCGAATTGCGCACAAAGACCCGCATCGCCCGCCACCGCGCGTGCGCGCAGCAGCGCCTGATGCTCCCAGGTCCAGGCATTTTGATGCTGGTAGATCTCGAACGCCTCGATCCCCGTCATCAGGAACCCGCCCTTGCCGTTGGGCCGCAGACGCATATCGACCTCGTAGAGACGTCCGGCTGCCGAGTGCATGGTGAGCAGATGCACGATGCGTTGCCCCAGCCGCAGAAAGAACACACCGTTGTCGACGCCGCCCCGTGGTCTGCTGAAACTCGCCGGCCGAGTCGTGCAGGAACACGAGGTCGAGATCTGAGCCGTAGCCGAGCTCGAGACCGCCGAGCTTGCCGTAGCCCGCGGCGGCGACCTTGACGGTGCGCGCCGCGGCATCGCTTTCCCCGCAGCGGGGCACGCCGTGTATTGCGGTCATCTGCGCCCAGGCGAGGTCCATGCAGCATTGCACGATGAGCTCTGCGATGTCGGTGAGCCGATCGCTCACCTGCATCACGGGCAGCCGCTGGGTCAGGTCTGCGAGAGCCACTGAGAACGTCGCGACCCGTTGAAAGACGCGCAGCGCCTCGACCTCGCTTTCGGGGTCATCCGGCCGCAGCCGCTCGGTGCGCGCGCCGAGCTCGCGGGTGAACCGCTCGCGCGAGGGCAGCTCATCGAACGCCTTGGCATCGATCAGCTCATCGAGCAGCAACGGAAAGTCGGCGATCTGACGCGCCAGAAATCCGCTGACGGCGCAGACGTCGATGAGCCGATCGAGCGCCGCGGGCTCCTCCTTGAGAAGCGCGAGGTAAGACGAGCGCGCGCCGATCGCATCGAGCACCCGCAGCACCCGTTCGATCATGGTGACCGGAGACGCTTTGAGCGCGGCGCGCTTCAAAAGACGCGCGAGGATGACGCGCACGCGCCGCCGGCCGGTGTCGTCCAGCCGTCGGTAGGGCGCGGCACGCCGATAGGCATCGAGCAGCGGCGCCACCGCCGCGATCTCGGCTTGCGGGAAATCCTGCCTGCGCAAGATCTTCGGCCACGTCGTCGTCCGGAGAATCGAGCCAGCCCAAGCCTGCCTCGAGGTCCGCGCCGGTATCGGCCGCCGCGAACAACCAGGAGTCGAAGCGTTCCGCCACGACGTTCACGGGCGCGCTCGATGCGCGCCAGCGCCTCGGGCCAGTCGGTGGCATCGAGAGCGACGCACAAGCGCATGCGGTCATGCGCATCGACCGGCAAACGATGCACCTGCTGATCGCGCATCATCTGCAGGGCGTTCTCGGCCTTGCGCAACAACAGATAAGCCTCCGTGAGCTGCGCGACCTCCTCCGCCGACATGAGCTTCGAGCCCACCAGCAGCGGCAGCACCGCAAGGAGCGAGGCGGTCTGCAGCCGCCGGTCGCTGCCGCCGCGCACGAGCTGCATGGACTGCACGATGAACTCGATCTCGCGGATGCCGCCTCGGCCGAGCTTTACATCCTGTTCGAGCTCGCGGCGCGCCACCTCGCGCGCGATCAACGCTTTCATGTCGCGCAGCGATTCGAACACGCCGAAGTCGAGATAGCGGCGATAAACGAAAGGGCGCACGAACTCGGCGTACGCGGCCGCATACGCGTCCGCGCCGACGATCGCCCGCGCCTTGATCCAGGCGTACCGCTCCCAGTCCCGGCCGTGCTGCTGCAGGTAATCATCGAGCGCGGCCAGGCTCACGACCAAGGGTCCGCTGTCCCCGAACGGACGCAGGCGCATGTCGACGCGGAACACGAAACCCTCTTCGGTCCTCGCATCGAGCAATCGGATGAGCTCGCGCCCCAGGCGGTTGAAGTATTCTTCGTTCGCGACCGCGCGCGCACCGTCCGTCTCGCCGCTCTCGGCGAACAGGAAGATCAAGATCGATGTCGGAGGAGAAATTCAGCTCGCGGCCACCGAGCTTGCCCATGCCTAAGACGATGAAGCCTGCTTCCGCGCCGCTGGCAGATCGGGGGGTGCCGAAGATGCCGCGCATATGGGTATGCGCCGCCGCCACCGCCGCACGGATGCAGGCATCGGCGAGATCCGAAACCGCCCGCAAGGTCTCTTCGACCGGTGCGCGAGCCGTGATATCGCGCCATGCAATGCGCAGCATCTCGCGACGGCGCCACTCGCGCAGCACACGCTCGGCGTCGGCAAGCGCGGCGGAAGTGGTGACGCGCCGCTCGTAGTCGGCGTTGACCGCGCGCGCGTCGGACTCGGGTCGCTCGAGCCCCGCGAGCGCGCCCGGATCCTGGAGCAGCGCCGCGGCGGCGAACTCGCTCGCTGCCACGAAGCGCGCGAGCTCGCGCGCCCGCTCCTCGCCCAGAGACTCGATTCCCGCAGCCAGAGCGCCCTGGTCTATAGCGCGCTCGCCGAAGCGCTGCACCGGCTCGTGCAGGCTCTTCGGCACCGATTCCAGCCAATGAGCAGTGAGGTTCACGCGCGAGGATTGAATCACATTCCATTCGGGTTTACCGTGTATGTCGGCAAGGTCAACCGATCGGAGGGATTCGACGGGAGAGGGTCCGTGGTGGATGCGTTGAATCGCGTGCTGCGCTCCTCCGGGGCACTGCTGATCAGGTCGTTTTGCGTCTTTACGGCGATATTCGTAAGCGGTGCCCTTGGCGCGTCGCTGCCGAGCATCGGCAGCCGGATATCGTTGTTCTTGCTGCCGAGCGGATTCGCCGTGGCAAGCATGTGCCGGTGGGGCTACGGTATGTGGGCGGCGGTGCTGCTCGGCGGCATGGGGATCGATGTGTGGCTGCATCGGCCGTTGTTCGCCGGGTTCGCAGCCGGCTTAGGCCTTGCCGCCTCCTCCGCGCTGACCTTATGGCTGCTCGAACGCTGCGGTTTCGACCGCACATTCCGCCACGGTCGCGACGTGCCGCTGTTCATCGGCTCGGCCGCCATCGGCATGTTGCTTGGGCCTGTGTTCGCGGATGTCGGCTACTATTTCTCGGGCGTGGTCTGGACCTACGATGCCCCGAGCTTGTTACGCTGGTGGGGCAACTCGACGACCGGGGTCTTGCTGGTCGCGCCGGCATTCGTGGCCGCCAATCCGAACAGCTTCCTGCCTCTCAGGGAGCGCCCTTCCGAGGTGCTGCTCTGGATCCTCGGCCTAATCGCATGCTGCGCCATCATCGTGCTGGGACCGGCCGAATATTCGAGACCCGTGGTGGTGCTCTTCGCCCTGGTTCTCATCGTTTCGGGCGCCATGCGCTTCGGCCTCGTGCTATCGGCCGCCGGCGCATTCGTTCTCTCGCTGACGACTGCGCTGAGCTTCGCGTTCCGGATCGGTGCGTTCGGTCGGCTCGAGGAACTACCCGGGCTCGTCCTCGTGTGGACCTTCGTCGCTGGACTCAATTTTGTCTACTTGATCATTACCGCGCTGCTCACGCAACGTGACGGCGCGGCGCAGGCTCGTCTGCAGGCCGAGCACCGCTACGCGGAGATCTTCGAGGGCAGCCCGCAGGCGATCTGGGTGCATCAGCGCAGCACGCTGCGCTTCCTCATGGTCAACGAGGCGGCGCTTCGACAGTATGGATGGAGCCGCTCGGAGATGCTGTCCATGAGCGTCACGGCACTCATACCGCCGGGCGAGCCGATGCCGGAGGATCTCAAGCAGATCATCGCTGCGAATCCTGGCGAGCCGCTCGAGACGCGGCACGTCACTCACGACGGTCGAATCCTCGACGTCGAGGTCTTCACCCGCGCGATCGATTTCGCGGGCGAGCCGGCGGAGCTCGTGTTCGCGATGGACGTGACCGGGCGGCGCGCGTTCGGCAGTTCATTGATCGAGGCGATCGCAGCCGAGCAGCGCCGCATCGGCCAGGAAATGCACGACGGTTTGGGTCAGGAGCTCACCGGCCTTGCGCTCTCGGCGCGCGCGCTCGCCAATCGTGCCGCCCGCGAGCGCGATGCGATTGCCGACGACCTCAATCAACTCGCCGCGCTCGCGACCAGTTGTATCCAGGACGCCCGCCTGATCGTGCAGGGCCTTTCCCCGTTGACGGACGCTGACGGCAATCTCGAGGCCGCCCTGCAGGCGCTCGCGCGGCGCAGCTCCCTGAGCGGCACGCCGGTGCGGTTTCGGGCCCGTCACGATACGCCCATGAACATCGAGCTCAAGGTACGCAATCATCTCTATCGCATCGCGCAGGAGGCGGTGCAGAACGCCCTCAAACACGCGGGCGCGACCGCGATCGACATCGAGCTTATCTACGGAACGGACGGCATACGGCTCGAGATACTCGACGACGGCCGCGGCCTTCCCGACGATCATCCGACCGGCGCCGGACTCGGCATGCGCACCATGCGGTTTCGTGCGAGCGCGATCGGCGCGCGGCTCTTGGTTGGCCGGCGTGCGGACGGCTCCGGCAACGCCGTGGTGTGCGAGCTGAGCCGCCATCGCGATGCAGGCATGTCAATCCGGCGTGCGCCGGCGCCGCACACCGCGACGGGCGCGCGGCCACCCTCTTCTACCGCTGGGCCACCATGAAGAGTCTGGGAAACGGCAGCAGCACCTCGCCGCCACGCGACGGATAGAGGCGCGCGAGTCGTTCGGCGTAGCGCGCGAGATAGTCCTCGCGCTCTCGCGGGTCGAGGGGATCCAAGAAGGGGCGCAGCCCCGTGCCTTTGAACCACTCGACAATGGCATGTGCATCGGCGAGCGGGTGGTAATACGTGGTCCGCCACACATCGACGCGGCTCGCAAGCCGCGCGCAACAGCCGGTAATACCACTCGGCGCTCTCGATCCGCACGCGCGCCCGATCGGCACCGGCGAGCTTGGCCCGCCAGGGTTGCTCCTCGGCGATTTCCCGCATCAGCGTTTGCGCAGGCTCGTCGAGGTTGTCCGGTACCTGCACAGCGAGACAGCCGCCGCGAGACAGCTTGGCCAAGATCGCAGGGAACACCGCGCCGTGATCCGGCGCCCATTGCAACACCGCATTCGCCAGCACCACGTCGATCGAATCGGGCGGCGGCGAGGCGGAGCCCGACAACTCGATCCAGCTCTTGAGGTCAAGCACCTCGAACTGCAGCCCCGGGAGCCGCTTGCGGGCCGCGGCGATCATGTCGGGCGAGCTGTCGAAGCCGCTGACGGTCGCTTGCGGAAAGCGTGCCGCCAAGACCTCGGTGGAGTTTCCCGGTCCGCAGCCGATGTCGACCGCCGTGCGCACCTCGACGGCCGGAAGGGCGGCAAGCAAGTCGCGCACCGGTCGCGTGCGCTCGTCCTCGAATGCGAGATATTGCTGCGCCGACCAGGTCATGTCGGCCGCGGCCCCGTCATCGACACACCGTGGCGCTCGGGGCCCAATGCCGCGAGCAAGGTGATCGCGACGGCGCTGCAGGCGACGACGATCGCGAGCGCAAGGCCGTAATTATCGCCGTGTGACTCGGCGATCCTCACCTGCAAGTTGAGATTGACGGCCGCGAGAAAATTCCCAAGCTGGTAGACGAGACCCGGAAACGTGCCGCGGATCTCGGGCGGCGAGAGCTCGTTGAGGTGCACGGGCACGACGCCCCACGCGCCCTGCACGGCAAACTGAATCAGGAAGGCACCGACGCCGAGGATTAGCGGCGTCGAACCATATGCCCAGAAGGGCAGCGCCGGAAGCGCGAGGAGCGCGGCAATGATGATCGCGCGGCGGCGGCCGATCCGCTGCGAGAGACTTCCGAACAGGAGCCCGCCACAGATTGCGCCAATGTTGGCGATGGCGGTCAAGAACGAGGTGAGATGAGTATCGAAATGATGCTGCACCTTGAGAAAGGTCGGGTAGGCGTCCTGCGACCCGTGGCTCAAGAAGTTGAAAGCGGTCATCAGCACCACGGCATATAAGGCGAGCTTGAAATTGCGCTTGAGCCACGCCAGGACAGGCTCGGCGTCGCGCGGCATACCCCTTTGCTCCAGCCATGATGGCGACTCATCGATGTTGCGCCGGATGAAGAAGACGAGCACCGCCGGCAGCGCGCCCAGCACGAACATCCAGCGCCAGCCCAGCCGATCGTAGAACAGGTACACCGCCAGAGACGCGAGAAAGTAGCCGGACGGATAACCCGTTTGCAAAAGGCCCGAGACCGCGCCGCGCGAGGCGGCGGGGATCGTCTCCATGGTGAGCGCGGAGCCGATGCCCCACTCGCCTCCCATGGCGATACCGAACAAGGCCCGCACCAGCAGGAGCGTGGTCATCGTGGGCGCAAATCCCGACGCCATCTCGAGCAGTGAGTACGCCAGAATGTTCCAGGTGAGCGTGGGCTTACGCCCGAACCGGTCCGCGAGCCGGCCGAACAGGAACGCCCCGACCGGGCGCATGCCAAGCGTCAACAGCACTGCCGTCGAGACCACCTGCATGCTCGAATGCAGCTCGGCGGCGATGTCTTTGAACATAAAAACCATGAGAAAGAAGTCGAACGCGTCCAGCGTCCAGCCCAGATACGCCGCGATCACGACGTTGCGCTGTTTCTTAGTCCATGCCATCGATGCCCCTCAGCACGAGTCCGCGCACCGGACTATACTTCGTCTCGAGGCGTCAAGTGAGGCGGCACGGAATGCGGGCACTGCTCAACTCGCTGGGTTTGACGATCTGGAGTTCGATCGCGATCGTCCTCGCGGTGGGGCTCGCACTGGTTGGCTATCGGGTCTCGATGAGCCTGAAGGAATCACCGCAGACGGCGGCCCTAGGCACCAGCGTCGCTCCCGCCCCGTCTGCGCTCTTGCTGTCCGTGTCACCCTCGCTCGAGAAGGTGACGCCGCTCATGCGTGGGCAGAAGTTCAGCCGTGTCATAGAGCCGCAAATGAGAGCCGCAGACGCGGCGATACGGGCCGGCCGGTGGCGGGACGTTCTCGACAACGCACAGACGGCCGAGCGCAAACAGGGCATCACCGTTTTCGATACGAAGACGATCAATCACTTCAAAGCCTATGCGCACTTACAACTGCATGAACCCAGCGCGGCCTTGACGGACTTCGAACGCGTATTGGCCACGGGCGCCGCCACGCCTGAGGAGACCGCGCTCATTTCGAAGACGGTATCCGCGCTGCAGGTTCGCGTTGAGTCGGAGAAGAATATCCCTCCGCTACCAGAAGCCGTAGCTCCGGCGCCAGCAGCCCAGGCCCCACAGCGAGTCGCCTTGTCCAATGAGAGTCGTGAAGATTATCAGCAGGCTGTGGACGCGATTACTCGCGGCCTGCGGAAGGGATCCATTGCCCACTTGGACGAGGCGTACGTGTACCTCGGACTGGCGGAGCAGAAGCTCGGCAACATAGCGGAGGCACAGCGCGCGTTCGCCCAATTGAAGAGCGTGCCCAACATAAGTCCCAGAGTCTTGAAGGTATGGACGCTGTATGCCGACACGTTAGCAGGGCAGGCGCCGACGGCTAATTCGGCGCCAGCGTCGCAAGAGCCCGAACTCGCTGCCTCGGTATTCGTGCCAGCCTCGAAGCCGATACCCACGCCTGCCTGGTTGGCTGCCATGGAAACGCCGGCACCCGCGGAAGCGAGCTTGCGTCAACCCGAGCCGCAGCACTGAGAGCGGTATTCTTCTGAAACAGGCCCTGATCGGCGGGGGAAGTCATTCCGTTTGATCATGTCATCATCAATCATTCGTTTCGTCCCGACGGCGCTCCTCATGAGCGTCTCCCTCCTCGCCTGTGGCGGAGCCCACAAGCCGCCCGAGCCCGGGCAAGAGCTCAACATCTATACCTGGGCGGACTACATCGCCCCCAACACGATCGCCGATTTCGAGCGCGAGACCGGGATCAAGGTCCGCTACACCACGTTCGACACCAACGAGGTTCTGGCGACTCAGCTGCTTACCGGCCACACGAACTACGACATCGTCGTGCCTTCGGACTTCTATTTTGATCGTCTGATGAAGGCCGGTACTTTCCGCAAGCTCGACAAGTCGGCTCTGCCGAACAGCGTGAATCTGGATCCGGATATCATGCAAAAGCTGGCCGCGCACGATCCCGGGAATCAATACAGCGTGCCTTACCTGTGGTTCACGACGGGCCTCGGGTACAACGTCGACAAGGTCGGCGAACGGCTGGGGCACACAGAACCCGACAGCTGGTCGCTGCTCCTCGATCCGAAGAATGCGGCGAAGTTGCAGGACTGCGGAATTCAGATCATCGATTCCGCGACCGACGTATTGTCCTCGGTCTTGATCTATCTCGGTAAGGATCCGAGCAGCCGCGATCCGGCCGATCTGAATGCCGCGGCCGATGCGCTGATGAAAATTCGTCCCTACGTGCGCTCGATCGACTCGCTCGCGACCATCGGCGATCTCGCCAACGGCAACATATGTCTGATCCTGGCTTGGTCGGGTGACGTGACGCAGGCGCGCTACCGGGCGATCGAGGCCTCGAACGGCGTCAAGATTCGCTATTTCGTGCCGCGTGAGGGCGGATTGATCGGCACCGACATGATGAGCATCCCCGCGGATGCGCCGCACCCGCAGAACGCCGAAAAATGGATGAACTATCTGATGCTTCCCAAGGTGATGGCCGACATCACCAACGCGACGAAGTATCCCAACGGTAATCTCGCCTCGTCAGCCTTCGTACAGGACACCCTCAAGAGCGATCCGGCGATTTATCCCGGCCCCGATATCCGCTCAAAGCTTCATGTGATGCCGGAGATGACGCCCGAGCAAAGTCGCCTGGTCACGCGGCTGTGGACGCGCTTTCGCACGGGAGAGTGAAGGGCTTACCGCGCTGTCGTTTCCCGCGCCGTCATTGCGGCTGTTCGGCACATGCGCGATGCTAATCCTCGAGACTTTCCATCCGGAGACCACCCATGGCCATCAAATCTTTTGAGATCGTTTCCGTGCCGGTATCCGATCAGCAGCGTTCCAAGCAGTTCTATCGGGATGTCCTCGGTTTCGAGCTGGTGCGCGAGGAACCCATGGGGCCGGGCCAGAGCTGGATCCAGCTTGCGCCGAAAGGGAGCCCGACCACCATCGCCCTGGTGACCTGGTTCGAGACCATGCGGCCGGGCGGATTGCAGGGCGTGATGCTCAACGTCACCGACATCGAGCGGGACCACAAAGAGCTATCCGCAACGAGGACTGAAGCTCGCCGAGATCAAGCAAGAGCCCTGGGGACGCTACACAACCTTTCAGGATCCAGACGGCAACGGCTGGATTCTGCAGACAGCCGCCGGCTTGATCTCGCGAATCCGGACGACACAGCGACTTCGGCTGAGGCCGGCGAACGCCGGCGACGTCGAGTTCCTGGCTCGCGTGGACGGGGCAGCCGACAGGTGCAAAATCGAAACGTTCGTCCGCGACAGCGATACCTGGTGGCGGTCGCACGGTTACGGCCTTTGGGTCGCGTCGTTGATAGAAGGTGATGATGCCGCCTGGTGCAGCTTGCGCCCGCTGGGCGAGCCGAGCGAGCCTGAGCTCTCCTACGCCGTCCGGTCGGAAGATCGCGGCCGGGGTCTCGCCACCGAGGTCGCTAACGGCGCCCTTGCGCATGCGTTTGCACTGCCCCACGTGCGCTCTGTCTGGGCAGCGACGCACCCAACGCACACTGCTTCCATCCGCGTCATGCAAAAGCTAGGCATGGTCTACCAACGCCGGGCACTGCTCGAGGGAATCGATAGCCTCATCTACGGCATCGATCGCCGAGAGTTCGAGCGCCGTGGTCCGAGCTTCACGACACGCTGACAGCCCCACCCCACCCAAAAAAAAAGAGCGGGCCGTGAAGCCCGCTCTCTTTTGACCGTAACCAGTCGGTGCGCGCGGCGGAGCCGCTCGCTACGGCGGATTTACATGTCCATGCCGCCCATGCCACCCATGCCGCCACCCGGCGCGCCATGTGCATGCTCTTCGTCCTTCGGAGTCTCGGCGATCATCACTTCCGTCGTGAGCAACAGGCCCGCCACCGAGGCCGCGTTCTGCAGAGCCAGACGCGTGACCTTGGTCGGATCCAGGATGCCCAGCTCGATCATGTCGCCATACTCGCTGGTCGCAGCGTTGTAGCCGAAGGTGCCCTTGCCCTCGCGGACTCGGTTCAGCACCACCGCCGCATCTTCGCCGGCGTTCGCCACGATCTGCCGCAACGGCTCCTCGATGGAACGCGCCAGGATCTTGATGCCCGTCGTCTGGTCCTCGTTGGCGCCCGTGAGCTTCTCGATGGCCTTGAGCGCGCGCACCAGAGCGACACCGCCGCCCGGAACCACACCCTCTTCGACCGCCGCGCGGGTCGCGTGCAACGCGTCTTCGACGCGCGCCTTCTTCTCCTTCATCTCGATCTCGGTGGCAGCGCCGACCTTGATCACGGCCACGCCGCCCGACAGCTTCGCCACGCGCTCCTGGAGCTTCTCCTTGTCGTAATCGGAGGTCGCTTCCTCGATCTGCTGGCGGATGCTCTCGACGCGAGCCTTGATGTCGGTCGCCTTGCCGGCGCCGTCGATGATGGTGGTGTTCTCTTTCTCGACCAGCACCTTCTTCGCCTCGCCGAGATCGTTGAGCGTCGCCTTCTCGAGCTGCAAGCCCACTTCGTCGGAGATCACGGTTCCGCCCGTGAGCACCGCGATGTCCTGCAACATCGCCTTGCGGCGATCGCCGAAGCCCGGCGCCTTGACGGCGGCAACCTTGACGATGCCGCGGATGGTGTTGACCACGAGCGTCGCGAGCGCCTCGCCCTCGACGTCCTCGGCCACGATCAGCAGCTGACGGCCGCCCTTCGCAATCCCCTCGAGCAGCGGGAGCAGCTCGCGGATGTTGGAGATCTTCTTGTCGACCAGGAGGATCAGCGGCTTGTCGAGCTCGGCGCTCTGGCTCTGCTGATTGTTGATGAAGTACGGCGAGAGGTAGCCGCGGTCGAACTGCATGCCCTCGACCACTTCGAGCTCGTTCTCGAGACCCGAGCCCTCTTCCACCGTGATCACGCCTTCCTTGCCGACCTTCGCCATGGCGTCGGCAATCGTCTTGCCGATGCTCTCGTCGGAGTTCGCGGAGATCGTGCCGACCTGCGCAATCGCCTTCGCATCCTTGCAGGGCTTGGAGAGCTTCTTGAGCTCCTCGGTGGCCTGCGTGACGGCCAGATCGATGCCGCGCTTCAGATCCATCGGATTCGCGCCCGCGGCGACCGACTTCAGACCCTCGCGGATGATCGCCTGCGCGAGCACGGTGGCGGTGGTGGTGCCGTCGCCGGCCTCATCGGAGGTGTTGGAAGCGACTTCCTTCACCATCTGCGCGCCCATGTTCTCGAACTTGTCCTTGAGCTCGATTTCCTTCGCGACCGACACGCCGTCCTTGGTGACGGTGGGGGCGCCGAAGCTCTTGTCGAGGACCGCATTGCGGCCCTTGGGTCCGAGCGTGACCTTCACGGCATTCGCCAGAATATTCACGCCCTTGAACATGCGCGACCGAGCGTCGTCGCTGAAACGTACGTCTTTAGCTGCCATTTCCTAATTCCTCTGTTTGAACTTGATAACGATGCGGTTGAATTGATAACGATGCGGCGGGGTCGGGCTTACTTGCCTTCGACCACAGCCATCACGTCCTCTTCTCTCATCACAACCAGCTCGTCGCCGTCCATCTTGACTTCGGTTCCGCTGTACTTGCCGAAGAGAATCTTGTCGCCGACTTTGACGTCGAGCGGACGAATTTCGCCGTTCTCCAAGATCTTGCCCTTACCGACGGCCACGACTTTGCCGAAAATGGGCTTCTCGGTCGCCGTGTCCGGAATGACGATGCCGCCTGGGGACTTACGCTCCTCTTCTTCGCGCTTTACGATCACACGGTCGTGAAGGGGTCGAATCTTCATAGAACAGGCTCCTGCTGCTTTGAGTTACGGGTGGTCGGAGGGGTGCTGTTAGCACTCCCCCCTTGTGGCTGCTAATGATAGCGACGGAAATCCCGGAATCAAGGGGCACTGCGGGATTTATCTGGCCGATCTGTAGGAAACCAGGCGGTGAACCAGGCCGGCGCCGCGCCGGATGCATTTATTGTAGAGTGCGCGCATGAAGCGTGGCCTCCTCTTCCTTATGTTAAGTCTGCTTCTCGGGGGCTCCGCGCTCGCCAAACCCTGGTGGATGCGCGGAGTCGAGTCGAACGAGAACGACTTTCTACCCCCGGACGTTGCCTTTCGGGTGGGCGCACAGGCCGACGCGAAGTTTGTGCGGGTGCGTTGGG
The DNA here is from genome assembly GCA_963766915.1 of uncultured Gammaproteobacteria bacterium. GTDB lineage: Bacteria > Pseudomonadota > Gammaproteobacteria > Steroidobacterales > Steroidobacteraceae > Bog-1198. The sequence continues at coordinate 394,503 of CAVYCL010000008.1, read as the reverse complement.
TCATTGCGGACGGCTATTACCTCTACCGCTCGAAAATCAGCGTGGTGCCCGAAAGCCCGGACCTCGTCATGGCCCCGGTAATCTTCCCGCCGGGGACCGTCAAGCGGGACCCCTACCTGGGAATCAACGAGGTGTATACGCAGCAGGTGGAAGCCACCGTGCCCTACCACCGCCTTGATTACGGGGCCCATCCGCTCCAGGTCAAAGTGACCTACCAAGGTTGCGCCGAAGCGGGGCTTTGCTATCCCCTCATCACCAAGGTGCTGTTCCCGACCGCGGGCGGTGCGGCGGGTCCGGAAGCGACCTCAGGCCATCTCTGGCAAGCCGTCGCGATCGTGGGCGGAATGCTCGCGTTTCTCGTGGCCGGACTGCTCCTGCGTAAGGGGCGCAAGCTCGAACTGCCGGCATGACGGATCGCGCCCTGCGCGCCGCCGCGGCCGCGCTCGTGATCGTCGTCGGCCTGTGGGCGGGGATTCGTGTGTATTCGAGTTGGACGGTGCCCGGGGCGCCGCATCGGGGTATCCCCACTCCCGTCGGCGAGGCGAGCCCGCCGCTCTCGAGCGACCTCAGTCGATGAGCCGCACCCAGGGCTTGCGGGCGAGGACATCAAGATCCCGGCCCAACTGCCCGCTTTTACGCTTGCGGATCTCGGCGGCGTTCCGACCCCGATCGCTCGCTGGAAGGGAAAATCGCTCCTGATCAACTTCTGGGCCACCTGGTGCGCGCCCTGCCGCCGCGAGATCCCGATGCTCGCGTCTCTCGCCGCCGAGTGGGCTGATCGCGGCATCGTGGTGGTTGGGGTCGCGGTCGACCACAGCCAGGCGGTCGCCCGTTATGCGCAAGAGCTGAAGATTCCCTACCCGCTGCTGGTCGGCGAGCAGGACGCACTCGATGCGGCGCTCGCGCTCGGGGTCGCTTCCCCGGTGTTTCCTTTCAGCGTGTTCACCGACGATGCCGGCGAGATCGTGGCCTTATACATCGGCGAGCTGCATGCGGCGCAGGCGGACCTCATCTTGTCGCGGGTGCAAAGCATTGATCGGCATGAGCTGAGTCTCCCCGAGGCTCGCCGCAGTATCGCGGCCGGTTTGGCCCACTTGGCGGAGAATACGCAGGGCTGAGCGCCGCTGCCCACCGGCGTGCGGCTTGCCGGGCCTCCCGCGCGACGTTCGCGCAAGAAGCTTGCTATTTCCCATCAATTTCCGGTTAATATCGCGCATCTTTCCGGGCGGTATACGTAGGACTGACGCCGCGATGGCGCGAATTTTGTTGCTAAACGGACCCAATTTGAATCTGCTCGGGACGCGTGAGCCGGACCTTTATGGCTCGGTCACCCTGCGAGAGGTGCAGGCAACGCTCGAAGGCGCGGCGCGCGCGCGGGGACACGAGGTGCTCTCCGCGCAGAGCAACGCCGAGCACGAGTTGGTCGGGCGGGTGCAATCGGCGCGAACCGAGGGCGTCGCCTTCATCATCATCAATCCGGGGGCATTCACGCACACGAGCATCGCCTTGCGCGATGCGTTTCTCGCCGTTTCGTTGCCGTTCATCGAGGTGCACCTGAGTAACGTGTTCGCGCGCGAAGACTTCAGGCATCGCTCCTATCTGTCGGATATCGCGGTCGGGTGCATCGTGGGCTTGGGTCCCATCGGCTACGAGCTGGCCCTCGAAGCCGCCTGCGCGCGCCTGGCGCCTTAGAAACAAGATTTATCGAAGGGGTTGGAATGGACATTCGTAAAGTCAAAAAACTGATCGAGCTCCTGGAGGAATCGGGTATCTCCGAGCTGGAGATCTCCGAGGGCGAGGAATCCGTGCGCATCAGCCGTCATCCGCGCACCGCGCCGGCCGCCGCCGCTCCGCCGCCGCAAGCCGCCGCTCTCGCACCGGCCGCGGCGCCGCTGCCGGCCACCGCGGCCGGCGAACACAAGCCGCGCAACGACGACCAGACCATCACCTCGCCCATGGTCGGCACTTATTATTCGGCGTCCGCTCCGGGCGCGAAGCCGTTCATCGAGCTCGGCATGGAGATCAAGGTCGGCCAGATCCTCTGCATCATCGAAGCGATGAAGATGATGAACCAGATCGAATCCGACAAGGCAGGTCGCGTCACGGCGATACTCGCCAAGAACGGTGAGCCGGTCGAGTTCGGCCAACCGCTGTTCGTCATCGAATAACGCGATGATCGAGAAAGTCGTCATCGCCAATCGCGGCGAGATTGCGCTCCGCATTCTGCGGGCCTGCCGCGAGCTCGGAATCAAGACGGTGGCCGTGCATTCGACCGCCGATTTCAACACCAAACACGTACTGCTGGCCGACGAGACCGTTTGCATCGGACCGCCGCAGGCGGCGCTCTCTTATCTCAACATGCCGGCCATCATCAGCGCGGCCGAGGTGACCGATTCGGTCGCGATCCATCCGGGCTACGGCTTCTTGTCCGAGAACGCCGATTTCGCCGAACGGGTCGAGAAGAGCGGATTCATATTCGTCGGGCCGCGCGCCGAGACCATTCGCATGATGGGCGACAAGGTCTCGGCCATCAAAGTCATGAAGGCCTCCGGCGTGCCCTGCGTGCCCGGATCGGACGGGCCCTTGGGGAGCGATGCCGACGAGAACTTTCGCATCGCCAAGGACATCGGCTATCCGTTGATCATCAAGGCCTCGGGCGGCGGCGGCGGGCGCGGCATGCGCGTGGTGCATACCGACGCATCGCTCTTGAATGCGATCAGCGTGACCCAGTCCGAGGCGCTCGCCGCCTTCGGCAATCCGCAGGTCTACATGGAGAAGTTTCTCGACCGGCCGCGGCACATCGAGTTCCAGGTGCTCGCCGACAACTACGGCAACGTCGTGCACTTGGGCGAGCGGGATTGCTCCATGCAGCGCCGCCACCAGAAGGTCCTCGAGGAGGCGCCCGCTCCCGGACTCACCGCCAAGCAACGCAAGACCATGGGCGAGCGCTGCGCGCGCGCCTGCCACGAGGTCGGTTATCGCAATGCCGGGACGCTCGAGTTCCTCTATCAGGACAACGAGTTCTATTTCATCGAGATGAACACCCGCGTGCAGGTCGAGCACCCGGTGACCGAGCTCGTCACCGGCATCGACATCGTCAAGGCCCAGCTGCTCATCGCCGCCGGCGAGGCCCTGCCGTACACGCAGAACGACATACAGATCCGCGGCCACGCGATCGAGTGCCGCATCAACGCCGAGGACCCCAAGACCTTCGCACCCTCCCCCGGGCCCATCCGCCTGTGGCACTCGCCGGGGGGTCCCGGGATCCGCGTCGACAGCCACGTCTACACGGGCTACAACGTGCCGCCGTTCTACGACTCCATGATCGGCAAGGTGATCTCCTACGGCGATACGCGCGACACGGCGATCGCGCGAATGCGCAACGCGCTCGCGGAGATGGTGGTCGAAGGCATCAAGACCAACATCCCCCTGCACCAGGAAATCTTCAATCACTCCGCATTTCGCCAAGGCGGTACGGATATTCATTATCTGGAGCGGCGGCTGGGTCTCAAGTGAGGCCGCGGGGGCGCGCAATCACGTGCCGCGCCGCCACGGCCGCACCGGCTTAGAGTCGATGCACTATGAAATCGAATTTCCGCTCGCACATTTAAGCGCTGAATCGGTCGAGACGGCGCTCATCGCGGCGGGCGCAACGGCGATCACCTTCTCGGACCGCGGCGATGAGCCGGTGCTCGAGCCCAAGCCGGACGAGATCCGGCTGTGGAGCGACACGCTGGTGCGTGCGCTGTTCGAGCTCGAGGACTCAGGCACGATCGAGGCGGCGCAGAATCTCGCCCGCCTGGCCCAATTGCTGGGACCTCACATCACCGAGTGCGCACGCGTGCGCGCGGTCGAGAGCCGCGACTGGGAGCGGGTGTGGCTCAAGGACTGGAAGCCGATGCGCTTCGGTCGACGCCTGTGGGTCTGCCCAACCGAAGCGCCGCTGCCCGAAGATCCCGCGGCCGTGGTCGTGCGCCTCGATCCAGGGCTCGCCTTCGGCACGGGCACCCATCCGACCACGGCGCTCTGCCTGCAGATGCTCGATGCCATGCCGCTGACAGGCCGCACCCTGATCGATTACGGCTGCGGCTCCGGCATCCTCGGGATCGCGGCCCTGAAACTCGGCGCGCTGCGCGTCGTGGCGGTGGACCTCGATCCACAGGCGCTGATCGCGACGCGCGAGAACGCGGCGCGCAACGGCGTCTCGGACCGGCTCGAGATCCAGGGCGTCCCGCCCCGCCTCGAGGCGGCGAGCTGCGTGTTCGCAAACATCCTCGCAGATCCGCTCATCGAGCTCGAGCCGGTTTTGAGAGCGGCCTGCCTCCCTCAGGCGGATCTGTTCCTGTCCGGACTCTTGAGGAGCCAAGCCTATGCGGTAAAGGCCGCGTACGGCGTGTCTTTTGCTATCGTGCAAGTGATTGAGCGCGGCGATTGGTGCGGCATCCACGCGCGGAGAATTTCCTAGCTTGTACACGCAATGCTCCCACTGCGAAACGGTCTTCCAGCTGACGGCCGAGACGCTGCGCGCCGCCGGCGGTCAGGTGCGCTGCGGCCGGTGCGGCGAGGTATTCAACGCGCTCGCGCGCCTCGCGGAGGATTCGAGCGCCTTTACATCCGCCAGTGAATCGGCGCTCGAGATGGAAGCGCGCGCCGACGAGATCCTGCAGTCGCCCACGCCGAAGCGGCCGGCGGGATCGGACCCCCTAACCAGCGGCGATGAGCTCGAGTCGGGCGACGTCGAGTTCGCACGCTTGCAGCTCATCGATAAGTTCAAGCCCTCGCGGCACGACACGTCCGCGCCGCCACGGCACGTGGCTCCTCCCGTCACGGTGCCCGCAGCGCCTCCCCGACCGCCCTCCCCCAAGGCGAAGCCGGCTTCCCCCGCGGGCACGGCGGAGAGCGACAAGCGCGCGCCACGCGATGTGGCTGCCGCCGCCGCGACTCCACCTGCGCCCAAGCCCGCGACTGCGGCCGCGCCGCCCCCTGTCGCTCCGCCGCGATCTGGGACGCCTCTCGAGATGGTGGACGACGGGTCCCTCGAGTTCACGCTGCCGCCGGGCGAGCTCGATCGCGTGTTCATCGATCCCGCGATGGCGCGCACACGCCCGTCGATCCTCGCCGACGCCGCCGCCGCGAGCGCGCGGGCTGAGGAGGAGAGTGAGGAGTCGGCAGGTGAGCATCTGCAAGGGCTCGACGTCGCCGAACACGTACGGCGCGACATGCTGTCCGGATTGCGGCACGGGCAATTCGATGAGACGGGCGAGCCTTCGAATCCGGCGATGCGGTTCGTGTGGGGTGCCGCCGCCGCCGTGCTCTCGCTCGCGCTCCTCGGACAGATGATCCACGAAAACCGCACCTGGCTCGCCGCCCACGGGCCGTTGCGCGGGCCGCTGCAAAGTCTCTACGGAGCGCTCGGCGTCAAGGTGCAACCACCGGTGAATCTATCCGCCTACCAGCTGCGTCAGTGGGGCGTCACCGGCGATCCGAACGCCGCCGGCACACTGCGCCTGCGGGCGAGTATCTTGAACACCTCGGCGCAGCTGCAGCCTTACCCGCTGCTGCGCGTGAGCCTCGCGAATCGCTTCGGAACCCACGTGGGTGCGCGCGATTTCGAGCCCGCGGAATACCTCGGCAGACCGACCGCGCGGCTGATGACCCCGGGCGAGCGCGCCGATGCGACGCTCGACATTCAGGATCCGGGCAAGGATGCGGAAGGGTTCGAGATCGACGTGTGCCTGCGCGCCGAGCAAGTCATTTCCTGCGCGGCGGATGCTGCGGCGCAGGCTGGGGCGCCCCCGGCTGGCGCGCCCCAGGCGGGTGCCTCGCCAGCCGGCGCGCCCCGCCTAAAGCCGTGAGCATGCCGCCGCGCATCGGACCTTATGTGTTGAGCTCGAACGTCGTGCTCGCGCCGATGGCGGGAGTGACGGACCGTCCGTTTCGCATGCTGTGCCGCCGTTTCGGCGCAGGGCTCGCCGCCTCCGAGATGCTCACCGCGGATACGCGCCTCTGGGACACACCGAAATCGCAGCGGCGCATGGACCATCGCGGCGAGGCAAGCCCGCGCGTCGTGCAGATCGCCGGCTTCGATCCGACGATGATGGCGGACGCGGCGCGCCGCAATGTCGACATGGGCGCGCAGATCATCGACATCAACATGGGATGCCCGGCGAAAAAAGTCTGCAATCGTCTGGCGGGGTCCGCGCTCCTCAAGGACGAGGCGCTGGTTGCGGAGATTCTGCGGGCCGTGGTGAGCGCCGTGTCGGTGCCGGTGATGCTCAAGACCCGCACCGGCTGGGACGATGCACACAAGAACGGCACACGCATCGCGCGGATCGCCGAGGACTGCGGCATTCAGGCGCTCGCGATTCACGGTCGTACGCGTGCCGACATGTATCGGGGAAACGCCGAGCACGACACGGTGCGCGCGATCAAGCAGAGCGTCGGCATTCCCGTCTTCGCGAACGGCGACATCGACTCGCCGCTGCGCGCGCGCGAGATCCTTGCCGCCACCGGATGCGACGGGATCATGATCGGCAGAGCGGCGCAAGGTCGGCCATGGATTTTCGACGAAGTCAATTTTTTCATGCGAACAGGGAAATTGCGCGAGGAGCTAGCGCGAGAAAAAGTCCGTGATATTATTCGCGCCCACCTCGAAGACCTATACGATTTTTATGGCGATGAGACCGGTGTTCGAGTGGCACGCAAACACTTGAGTTGGTATTTTCGGCAGCATCCTGGACAAGAGGCTCTACGCGACCGTCTCGTGCGAATCGAGACACCGCAAGAGCAACTGTCGACGCTGTTGGACCAATACGACACCCGTGTTTACCGCGCGGCATAGCGTACATAGTTTTAAAAAAATAAAAGAGTTTGACGGGATATCGGGTGGACTATGGTCGCAAAGAAGAAGTCAAAGGCTCGCCGGGAGCTGTCGCCGTCCTTCAACGGACGCGATCTGAAGGTCAATGGCAAGGGCGTGCCGCTGCGCACACAGGCGGAGGAGGCGTTGCAGTGCTACTTCGAGACCTTGAACGGTCACAAGCCCGCGCACCTCTATGATCTGGTCATGCGCGAAGTCGAGGAACCGCTGTTCAAGGTGGTGATGGGCCACGTGCAGGGAAACCAGAGCCGCGCGGCGACCATTCTCGGCATCAACCGCGGGACCTTGCGCAAGAAACTCAAAGAGTTCGGGATCAGCGAGTAGCGGAACATTGCTCACGCCCGTACGTCGCGCACTGCTCAGCGTTTCCGATAAAACTGGAATAGTCGAGTTCGCGCGCGCACTGAAGGAGCGCGGCATCGAGCTGCTTGTCGACCGGCGGCACCGCGCAACTCCTGGTGCAGCACGGCATCTCGGTGAAAGAAGTCGCCGAGCACACGGGCTTTCCCGAGATCATGGGAGGCCGGGTGAAGACTCTTCACCCGAAGATCCACGGCGGCCTCCTCGGGCGCCGAGGTCTCGACGAGGAGGTGATGCGCGAGCATGGCATCGAGCCGATCGATCTGCTCGTCGTCAACCTCTATCCGTTCGCGGCCACGGTGGCGCGGCACGACTCGAGCTACGAAGATGCCGTCGAGAACATCGACATCGGCGGCCCGGCCATGGTGCGGGCCGCGGCGAAGAACCATGCCTCGGTCACCGTGGTCGTCGATCCGGGCGATTACCGCGCCTTGCTCGATGAGCTCGCCGCCAATCAGGGCGCGACCGAAACCGCCATGCGCCGCAGGCTCGCGGCCAAGGCGTTCGCGCACACCGCGCAGTACGATGCGATGGTGTCCGCCTACTTCACCGGCGCGATCGGTGCGGAATCAGCGACGTTCCCGGCAGACTTGAATCTATCGTTCCGCAAGCACCTCGATCTGCGTTACGGCGAGAACCCGCATCAGCGCGCCGCGTTCTACGACGATACGCGCGCGATCGGCGCATCGGTTGCGCGCGCCAAGCAGCTTCAGGGCAAGGAGCTCTCGTACAACAACATCGCGGACAGCGACACCGCGCTCGAGTGCGTGAGGCAATTCGAGGAGCCGGCGTGCGTGATCGTGAAGCACGCCAATCCGTGTGGCGTCGCGGTCGGCGCTTCGGCCGCCGCCGCGTACCAGCAAGCCTATCGCACCGACCCTACCTCCGCGTTCGGCGGCATCATCGCCTTCAACCGAGAGCTCACCGCCGCCGCCGCGCGCGCGATTGTCGAGCGGCAATTCGTCGAGGTGATCCTCGCACCCGCGATATCCGACGAGGCGCGCTCGCTGCTCGCCGCCAAGGGCGAGGTGCGTGTGCTTGAGACCGGTGATCTGCGCATGCCGGTGTCGCAGCTGTTCGAGTACCGCAGCGTCACGGCCGGCCTGCTCGTGCAAACGCGAGACGCCGCCTCGCTACGGCCGGACGAGCTGCGCCTGGTCAGCGAACGCGCACCCACCGAGGCGGAGCGCGACGATCTCCTGTTCGCCTGGCGCGTGGCGAAATATGTCAAATCGAATGCCATCGTGTGTGCGCGTGACAAGGCCACGATCGGCATCGGCGCCGGGCAGATGAGCCGGGTGGTCAGCTCGAAGATCGCTGCCCTGAAGGCACAGGACGAAGGTCTGTCGCTGCAAGGATCCTCGGCCGCTTCGGATGCGTTTTTCCCCTTCCGGGACGGCTTGGACGTGCTTGCGGAGCTCGGCATCCGATCCGTCATCCAACCGGGAGGATCGAAGCGCGACGCCGAAGTGATCGCGGCGGCCGACGAGCACGGCATCGCCATGTTGTTCACCGCCACCCGGCACTTTCGCCACTGACGTGGACGCCGCATGAAAGTGCTGGTGGTGGGCGGAGGCGGTCGAGAACACGCGCTCGCCTGGAAGTGCGCGCAATCGACCCGCGTGGAGCGGGTATTCGTTGCACCCGGCAACGCGGGCACGGCACGCGAGCCGAAAGTACACAACGTCGACATCGCCGCCGGTGACATCGAGGGATTGGTGAACTTCGCGCGACGCGAGCGCATCGATCTCACCATCGTAGGCCCCGAGGCGCCGCTGGTCGCCGGCATCGTCGACCGCTTCACGCAGGAAGGATGCGCCTGCTTCGGGCCGACGCGCGACGCCGCGCGCCTCGAGGGCTCGAAGGCCTACACCAAGGCGTTCCTCAAGCGGCACGGCATACCCACGGCCGGATATGCCACGTTCACCGCCGCTGATTTCGATCCGGATTTCGTGCGCGCGCAGCGCCTGCCCGTGGTGGTGAAGGCCGACGGACTCGCCGCGGGCAAGGGCGTCGTCATCTGTGAGACGCACGAGGCGGCCCTCGAGGCGGCGCAGCGCATGCTGGGGGGTTGCTTCGGGTCGGCGGGTAACACCGTGGTGATCGAGGAATTCTTGCGCGGCGAGGAAGTGAGCTTCATCGTGGTGGCGGCCGGCGAGCAGGTCGTGCCGCTCGCGACATCGCAGGATCACAAACGGCGCGACGACGGCGATAATGGCCCCAACACCGGCGGCATGGGTGCGTATTCGCCCGCGCCGATGGTCACGCCCGAATTGCATGCGCGCATCATGCGCGAGGTGATCGATCCGGCGCTGCGCGGCCTCACGCTCGACGGCACGCCGTATCTCGGATTCTTGTACGCGGGTCTTATGATCGGCGCGGATGGCATTCCTTACGTGCTCGAGTTCAACTGCCGGCTCGGCGACCCGGAGACCCAGCCGATTCTCATGCGCCTCGAAAGCGATCTGGTGTCGCTGTGCGGGGCGGCCGTCCGCGGCTCGCTCGCGGGGATCGAAGTGAAATGGGATACGCGCGCCGCCCTCGGCGTGGTGATGGCCGCGGGCGGATACCCCGATCACTTTCGCACCGGCGATCCGATCCACGGGCTCGAGGCGGCCGAGTCGCTGCCCGGCAAGGTGTTCCACGCCGGCACGCGCGCGAGCGGCGGGCAGGTCCTGACGGCGGGCGGCCGCGTGCTCTGCGCCGTGGGCCTCGGCGAGAGCATCGCCATCGCGCAGCGCGAAGCCTACGAGCTCGTGCACGCCATCCATTGGGCCGAAGCGCAGTACCGCCGCGACATCGGCCGGCGTGCGATCGGAGCGATACCGTGACCACCCCACCGTCCGGTCAAGCAAAGTCCCCGCAGCTGCCGCAGACTCGCCCGAGCACCGCGCAGAAGCGCCGCGCATTTCGCGCGCTGCATGCGAGCGGCTGCTTCGCGATCCCGAACCCGTGGGACGTAGGCAGCGCTGTGTACCTGCAGAGCCTCGGTTTCAAGGCGCTCGCGAGCACGAGCTCGGGCTTTGCCTGGTCGAGGGGCCGCACCGACAACACGCCGACGCGTGCCGAGATCCTGGCACATCTTCAGGACCTGGCGGCGGCCACCGACGTGCCGATCAACGCGGATTTCGAAAACGGTTTCGCGGCCGACGCCGCGGGCGTGGCCGAGAGCGTGCGACTCGCCGTCGAGAGCGGGATCGCGGGCCTTTCCATCGAGGATTCGATCGGCCCGCGGCTCGAGCGCACGACCGGCACAGCGCAAGGTCCGCTGTTCAGCCTCGAGGCGGCGGTCGAACGCATTCGCGCGGCGCGGCGCGCGATCGATGCGACGGGCGAGGATGTGCTGCTGGTCGGACGCGCCGAGGGCTTCCTCGTGGGACAGCCGGACATCGAGGCGACCGTCGCGCGACTCCTCGCCTACGCCCACGCCGGCGCCGACTGCCTGTATGCGCCCGGCATACAAAGTCCCGAGCACATCCGTCGCGTGGTCGAGGCCGTTCACCCCAAACCGGTGAATGTGCTGGTGATGGCGCCGGCGACGCAAAGCCTGCGGCAGTTGGGTGATCTCGGTGTGCGTCGCGTGAGCGTGGGCGGCGCGCTGGCGCGAGCGGCGTGGGGCGGATTCATGCACGCGGCTCGAGAGATTGCCGAGCACGGTCGGTTCGATGCGCTCGCGAACGCCGCTTCGGGCCGGGCTCTCGATGCGCTGTTCGACTCGCGGCGTGGCTAGTGCGACGCGAACCCGAGGTCCGACGGGGCGCCATGGTGGCGCCGGAATAGCCGACCGCGCTCCGCCGCCAGCACGAACGCCAGCGAGATGAGACCGCAGCACAGCGCGCCTCGCGGAATGGGCACGATGCTGCCGTGATACGAGCGCCCGATCAGGGCCGCGACCAGCGCCGCCGCGCCGGTCGATATGAAGCCCTGCAAGGAGGCGCCGATGCCTGCGACGGATCCCAGCGGCTCCATGGCCATGGCACCGAAGTTGGACGCCGCCAGAGAAAAGGCCGCCATGGTCACGCCTTGCAGCGCGACGAAGGTCCACATGCCATCCGCGCCCAACGCGGCCACCACCAGATGCAACGCAGCCACGCCGATGAATACGAGCAGCGCCGTGTGGGAGATGAGGCGCATGCCCAACCGCTCGACCAGACGCGAGTTGCAGTAGGCGGCGACGCCCATGAATATCGCGCACAGCGCGAACATCACCGGCATGAGATTAGGTCGCCGGAACACGTCGGCGAACACCTGCTGCACCATCGCGACATAGGCGATCAGCGCGCCGAACAGCAAGGTCGAGGCGAACGTGTAGAAAATCGAGATTCGGTCGATGAGCACGAGCCGAGCGGCGGCGAGAATGCGCCGCGGGCGCAAGCTCAGCCGGTATTCGGGATGCAAGGTCTCCGGCAGCCGCAGGGACGCCCATGCCCAGACGAGCGCGGCGTAAAGACCGCAGGCGATGAAAATGTAGCGCCACGATGCCACGGCCAGCACCAGCTGACCGAAACTCGGCGCGAGGATCGGCACGGTGAGAAACACCATGAACATGAGCGACATGACGCGCGCCATCCGCCGTCCCGAATACTGGTCGCGCACCGCGGAGCGGACCACCGTCATGCTCGCCGCGGCAATGCCGTGCAGGCAGCGTCCGGCGAGCAGCGTCTCGAAGCTACCCGCGAACCCGCAGGAGAACGTGGCGATCACGTACAGAGCAAGACCGCCGAGCAGCACCGGCCGCCGGCCGAACCGATCGGACAACAGCCCCCAGAAGAGCTGACCCAGGCCGAGGCCTGCCATGTAAGCGGTCACGATCCACTGGCCGTGATTCGGATTGGATACGCCGAGCGCCCGCACGATCGTCGGCAGCGCGGGCAGCATGCTGTCGATCGCGAGGGCCTGGGTCGACTGCATCGCCGCCGCGAGCGCCACGAACTCGACAAAACGTATGGCAGCCGCCGGGCGGGGAAGCCCGTCGGACGGGTCGGAGTCGTTCAAGTTTTGACGACTGCTCCAGGCGCTGCGCCGGTACCTTGAGTCCGCGCGATGCTCGTCGCCATGCTCACGATGGAGGCGAGGTCGGTGAGGTTCGCGGGCACCACCAGCGTCGTGCCGCTTTGCGCCAGCTTGCCGAACTGTTTCACGTACTCCTCGCCGATGCGCAGCTGCATCGCCTCGATGCCGCCGCGGTCGGAGAGCGCGCTGCCCACTTGACGCAAGCCCTCGGCGGTCGCGGTCGCCACCGCCAGGATGGCCTGCGCCTGGCCCTCGGCCTCGTTGATCTGCTGCTGCTTGTTCGCTTCGGATTGCTTGATCACGCGCTGCTTGTCGCCCTCGGCCGCATTGATCTTGGCGTCGCGCTCGCCCTCGGAGGTCAGCACCACCGCGCGCTTCTCGCGCTCGGCGCGCATCTGCTTCTCCATGGCGGAGAGCACGTCCTTGGGCGGCGTGATGTTCTTGATCTCGTAGCGCAGCACCTTGACGCCCCAGGGCGCGGATGCCTTGTCCAATTCGCCGACGACGTTGGCGTTGATGACGCCGCGCGCCTCGAAGGTGCGGTCGAGCTCGATCTTGCCGATCTCGCTGCGCAGCGTCGTCTGCGCGAGCTGCGAGATCGCGAAGCCATAGTTGGTGATGCCGTAGGAGGCCAGATGCGGGTCGAGCACCTGCATGTAGAGCACCGCATCGACCCCGACCTGGACGTTGTCGCGGGTGATGCAAATTTGCTCGGCGATGTCGATCGCGATCTCTTTGAGGCTATGGCGGTACGCGATCTTCTCGACGAACGGGATCAGGATGTGAAATCCCGCCTGCAAGGTGCGGCTGTACTTGCCCAGGTACTCGACCACGTACGCCATCTGCTGCGGCACCACGGTCAGGGTCTTCGCAAACATGGCGACGACGATGAGCGCCACGACGATGGCGCCGAAACCCTAAGGGAATTTCCAATTCGTCTCTCCTTCTACGAGGTGTGGCCGTCGGCGTGAACCACGAGCGTCAGTCCTTCGACCCGATCGATGCGTGCGCTCTCGCCGGCCGCGATGACGGAGCGGCCGCCGTTCAGCGCGTTCCAGGAACAGCCGCGAAACTCGAGGCGGCAAGTCTCGCCGGGCGGCAGCTCGGTGGGCAACACCACGCTCTCGCCTTTGGGCCCCAGCTTGATATCGGGCAACGTGCGCCGGATGCGCTCATACACCCGGCGCCGAAACGCGAGCAACGACACGATGGCGAGGATCGAGAAGAGCAGCCATTGGATCCAATCCGCCGGGAGCAGCCCGGCGAGATCCAAGAAACCGACCAGCAGCGCCGCCGCGCCGACGAATACCAGATAGAACTGCGCGTTGACGAAGGTCAGCTCCGAGCCCAACAGCAGCGCACCGACGGTGATCCAAGCCCACCACTGCATGTTGTACTCCGCCTCCTGCGCGCGCCGTGCCGCTCTAACGCTTCATCGCGTCGAAGAAGTCGGTGTTGGTCTTGGTGTCCTTCATCTTGTCGAGCAGGAACTCGATCGCCGCCAGCTCATCCATCGGATGCAGGAGCTTGCGCAGGATCCACATCTTGGACAGTTCCGCCGGGATCGGTGATCAGCTCTTCCTTGCGGGTGCCCGAGCGGTTGATGTTGATCGAGGGGAAGGTGCGCTTCTCCGCGATGCGTCGATCCAAGTGGATTTCCGAGTTGCCGGTACCCTTGAACTCCTCGAAGATCACATCGTCCATCTTCGAGCCGGTGTCGACCAGCGCAGTCGCCAGAATGGTCAGGCTCCCGCCCTCCTCGATGTTGCGCGCAGCACCGAAGAAGCGCTTCGGCCGCTGCAGCGCATTCGCATCGACGCCGCCGGTGAGCACCTTGCCGGAGCTCGGCACGACGGTGTTGTAGGCGCGCGCCAGTCGCGTGATGGAGTCGAGCAGAATGACGACGTCCTTCTTGTGCTCGACCAGCCGCTTGGCCTTCTCGATGACCATCTCGGCCACCTGCACGTGCCGGCTCGCCGGCTCGTCGAACGTCGAGGACACCACTTCGCCCTTCACGGTGCGCGCCATCTCGGTCACTTCTTCCGGCCGCTCGTCGATGAGCAGCACGATCAAGTAGCACTCCGGATGGTTGGCGGTGATCGCGGTCGCGATGTTCTGCAACAGCATGGTCTTGCCGGCTTTCGGGGGCGAGACGATCAGGCCGCGCTGACCCTTGCCGATGGGCGCCACCAGGTCGATGGCGCGCGCGGTCAGATCCTCGGTCGAGCCGTTGCCGCGCTCGAGCTTCAAGCGCTCGGTCGGATGGAGCGGCGTCAGGTTCTCGAACAGCACCTTGCCGCGCGAGCTCTCCGGGCTGTCGAAATTGATCTCGCCGACCTTCAACAGCGCGAAGTAGCGCTCGCCGTCCTTCGGCGGACGGATGAGGCCGGAGATCGAATCGCCGGTGCGCAAATTGAAGCGGCGGATCTGGCTCGGGCTTACGTAAATATCGTCCGGCCCGGCGAGATAGCTCGAGTCCGAGGAGCGCAGGAAGCCGAAGCCATCCTGCAGGATCTCGAGCACGCCGTCGCCGTAGATGTCCTCGCCCTTGCGGGCGTGCGCCTTGAGCACCCCGAAGATGATGTCCTGCTTGCGCGAGCGGCCCATGTTCTCGAGACCCATGGTCTCGGCGAGCTTGACCAGGTCGCTGATGGGGCGCTTCTTGAGCTCGGTGAGATTCATCGAGCTGCGGCTTCTGGCTAAGTCGGCTTGCGCAATGATCTCCAGATCATCGCCGCCCTCCGGCAGATCGCCGTAGTCCTCGTTCGGCGGCCGACCGCCGTTGGTGTTGCCGTTGCGGTCGTTGCGCTGGCGATTGTTGCGATTCGAGCGCCCGCCTCCCTGCCCGCCGCCGCCCTGCTGGCCCCCCTGGCCGCGCGACTGGTTACCTAGATAGCCCCTCACAGGTTGCTGTCCAGGAAGGCCGCGAGCTGGGATTTGGTGACCGCTCCGACCTTCTGGGCCTCTACGGTGCCGTTTTTGAACAGGATCAGCGTGGGGATTCCGCGGATGTTGAACTTCGGCGGCGTGGCCGGATTGTCGTCGATGTTGAGCTTGGCGATGCGGATCTTGTCTTTGTATTGATCGGCGATCTCATCGAGGATGGGCGCGATCATCTTGCACGGACCGCACCATTCGGCCCAGAAATCGAGCAGTACCGGCTTTTCGTGCTTGAGCACGTCTTTATCGAAAGTCGCGTCGCTTGTGTGAACGATGCTTGAGTTACTCACTGAAGGGATGCCTCCTGTTGGAGAGTCGTTAGGTCCTGGAGAGAAGTGTTTTCTGGGGGGAGCGGAGCCCGATCCTCGCGCGAAGTGACGATGCGCGGCCATTCGGGCACAATACAGCGGCTTTAGCGGTGTTGATTACCTTAAAAGGGTACCGATGATACGGTTGATGGGAGCGGATAGACCTGCTCCGGATTGACGGTATTTTTAACCGGACCCTCACCATTTTGCAAGTTTCTGCTGCACAGACAGGAAAAATGTCAGACGCCCATCTCAGTAAACTCACATTCGATTCGCTCGATATCCCCGAATCCTTGAAGCGGGGCATCGCCGAACTCGGCTTCACGCGATGCACGCCCATCCAGGCGCAAACGCTCCCTTTGGCGCTCGCCGGCCACGACGTGGCGGGGCAGGCGCAAACCGGCACGGGCAAGACCGCAGCGTTCCTCATCGCTCTGTTCAATCGCCTGCTGACCCATGAACGTGTGCCGAATCGACCCACCAACTCGCCCCGCGCCATTGTCATTGCGCCGACTCGCGAGCTCGCGGTACAGATTCACTCCGATGCCGAGGCGATCGGCAAGTATCTCGACTTGAAGCTCGCCATCGTGTTCGGCGGAGTGGATTACGAGAAGCAGCGCCGCACGCTCGAGGAAGGTGTCGATGTGCTGATCGGCACGCCGGGCCGGATTATCGATTACTTCAAGCAACATGTGTTCGACCTGCGGGCAATTCAAGTCGCTGTGCTCGACGAAGCGGACCGAATGTTCGATCTGGGCTTCATCAAGGACATTCGCTTCATATTAAGGCGTCTGCCGCACCCGACGGAGCGGCTGAATATGATGTTTTCGGCGACATTGTCGCATCGCGTGCTCGAGCTCGCCTATGAGCACATGAACAATCCGGAGCTGATCCGCATCGAGCCGGACAAGATGACGGTGGACCGCGTCCGCCAGACGATGTATTTCCCCTCAACGGAGGAGAAGATACCGCTGCTCATGGGACTCTTGCGACGCATCGGCGCGCAGCGCACCATGGTTTTCGTCAACACCCGGCGCATTGCCGAGGTGCTCGAGCGCACCTTGACCGCGAACGGCTTCGTGGCCCAAGCGCTGTCGGGCGATGTGCCGCAGACCAAACGCCTGAAGATGATGCGCGATTTCCACAGCGGCGATGTCGCCGTGCTGATCGCCACCGACGTCGCCTCGCGCGGCCTGCACATTCCAGACGTCAGCCACGTGTTCAATTTCGACTTGCCGAACGACGCCGAGGACTATGTGCATCGCATCGGACGCACGGCGCGGGCCGGAGCCGAGGGCGACGCCATCTCCTTCGGCTGCGACGAATATGCCGTGTCGCTGCCCGACATCGAGAGCTATATCGGTCACCAGATCCCGCGTTCATCGATCGATCCGGCAGATCTCGCCGCCGTCACCGCACCGCCGCCGGCGCCGTGGCGCGAGCGCGCGCCGCGTCCCGGCCAAGGACGCGGTGGACGCCCGGGCGGCGGCGGCCGCTCAGCTCCGGTGGTGGGCGCTCGGGCGGAGGCCCGCATCGCCACGAGCGGCCGCTCCGGCAGCGGCGCGCGACGGCCTCAGGCCACGCAGGGCAACTCGACGTCCGCTCACGGCAGCTCACCCACCGCTCATGGTGCGGCAGGCGAAGGCGGCGCAGCCGCCGCTCCGGTCGCGCAGGAAACCTCCGGCGCACCGCCCGCGGCCCGCCGCCGGCGGCGTCGCAACCGCGGCGGCAAGCCCGGCGGCGGAGCGCCCGCGCTCACATGAGCTCGCGCACTCCATCGACCGCGCCGTAGCGGCCCGTATCCTGCGCCGGCCGCCCGGAGTCCGGCAGCCGCACCGCGCAGAGCCACGCGATCCCAAAGGCGTGCGCGGCATCGAGCACCGGCAGGCTGTCGTCCACGAACAGCGTGCGCTCCGGACGAAACGACTCGTGAGCCTGGAAACGCGGCCAGAACTCGGCATGCTCCTTCGGCATACCGAAGCGGTGGGTCGAGTAGCACGCATCGAAGTGCGCGCTGAGGCCCACCTGCTCGTTCTTGATGGCGAGCGTCTCGGGATGCGCGTTGGTGAGCAGAATGCGGTGCTTGCCCGAGCGCCCGAGCCGGTCTAGGAACTCGCGCGCGCCCGGCAGGTAGCGGATCTGCGGCCGTGCGGCTCGCTTCAGGGTGGCGATGTCGAGCCCGAGCTCGCGGCTCCAGTAGTCGATGCAATACCAATCCATGGTGCCGCGCCGCGCACGGAATTTAGGGTCGAGATAGGCGCGAACCTCATCGCCGCTCATGCCGCGCGCCCGCGCGAAGTGCTCCGGCAGGTGCTCCCCCCAGAACCAGTTGTCGAACTTAAGGTCGAGCAGCGTGCCGTCCATGTCGAGGATCACGGTATCGATGCTCGTCCAATCGAACTCGGGTAATCCTGACATTTGCGTACCATACTAAATCGATGAGAGATCTTTTGGGACTCGGCGAAGCGCTCTTGCCCATCGCCCTGCGCGCCGCGGCCGCGATCATGACGGTCTACCGCGGCGCCTTCACGGTCGAGCGCAAGCTCGACGACTCGCCTCTCACGCAGGCCGATCTCGAGTCTCAGCGCATCATCTTGCAAGGACTCGAGACGCTCACCCCCGGGGTCCCCGTGCTCGCGGAAGAATCCGCCCAGGCGCCGTGGGAGCTGCGGCGCACCTGGCGCGAGTTGTGGGTGGTGGACCCACTCGACGGCACGCGCGAGTTCGTCAAGCGCAACGATGAGTTCGTCATCAACATTGCGCTCGTGGTCGAGCACGAACCCGTGCTCGGACTGATCGCGGTTCCCGCGCAAGGCCTCGTCTATGTCGGCGCCGCGGGCCACGGCGCCTACCGGCGACTCGCCGACGGCGCGCGCTCGACGATCCGGGTCGCACCGCCGGCCGCGCCGCTGCGCGTCGTCGGCAGCCGTTCACACACGAGCCCCGAGCTCACCACCTATCTCAGGCATTCGGCCGCTTATGAGATTCTGGGTGTCGGGAGCGCGCTGAAATTCTGTCTATTGGCGGAGGGCAAAGCTGATCTGTACCCCCGGTTCGGCCCCACCTCCGAATGGGACACCGCGGCCGGGCAGGCGTTGCTGGAGGCCGCGGGCGGACACGTGACGCGCATGGACGGACATCGCCTGCGCTACAACTGCCGCGCGAGCCTCATCAACGGCGATTTCGTCGCCTTTACCGATCCCCGGGCGCTGCCGGATGCGAGGCCGGGTTAGGCACGGCCGGTTAGGCACGGCCGGTTAGGCGCGACCGCTAGGCGTGTCCCGCGGGATCGCAAAGCTGCAACGTCGCGTCGAGGAGTGTCTGAATGTCGAACGCCACCTCGCCCTCGCTCATGGTGAGCCGGGCTACCCCCGCCGCGGCGACGAGCGCAGCCGGGATTTGATATTGCGCCTGCTTCTGCTGCGTCATCCACACGCTCACGCGCGGATCGCCAAAGGCACGATTCAAGGCGTCCCAGCGCAGTTGCGCCGCCCGCGCCCGCGAGGTATCGCCGCGCCACTGCAGCTGCGCAAGCTTCGGAGCGGCAATCAAGGTGTGCACGTACTGCACCATCTCTTCGGGCTCGACCTGAACG
Source organism: uncultured Gammaproteobacteria bacterium (assembly GCA_963766915.1). GTDB lineage: Bacteria > Pseudomonadota > Gammaproteobacteria > Steroidobacterales > Steroidobacteraceae > Bog-1198. The sequence continues at coordinate 375,407 of CAVYCL010000008.1, read as the reverse complement.
GCCATGTAGGGCCGCTGGTCGTCGGTCATTTGCGGTTTCATAACCCCTGTATGGGGCATGGGGCGCGGAAATCCAGGGTAAGCTTTCCGCCATGGATCTGGATTTGGCATATTTTCTGGCGGCCGCCTGCATTCTGGCGGCGGTTTACGGGTTCTGGCACACCTCCTTAGGTGCGCGCGAAGCCGCCAATCGCATCGCGCGCGAGGCCTGCTCGCGGGCCGTAGTGCAGCTGCTCGACGGCACCGTGGCCTTTGCCGGCTTTCGCCTGGGCCGCGACGCCGAGCGGCGGCTCACGCTGTTGCGCACTTACACCTTCGACTACACCAGCGACGGCGTCGAGCGCTCGCAGGGCTTCATCGTGATGGCCGGCCCGAATCTCAAGACCGTCGGACTCGCGGGCACGCCCTCATGAGCGAGGAAGCCGGCATCGACCTGCATACCCATTCGCATTGCTCGGACGGATCGCTCGCCCCGGCAGAGCTCGTGGAGCACGCCGCTGCAGCGGGCGTCCGGATGCTCGCGCTCACCGATCACGACACGCTCGACGGCCTTGCGCAAGCGCGCGCGGCGGCCGAGCGGGTGGGTATCCGGCTGGTGCCGGGGGTCGAGATCTCCGCGTCCTGGCGCCACCAGTCGATCCACGTGCTCGGCCTCTGGATCGACCCCGACTCGTCCGCGCTCGGCGCCGCACTCGAGGCGCAGGCCGGCCGCAGGCGCGTGCGGATGCGCCGGATGTGCGCCGCATTGACCAAGTCGCGGCTGCCGGGCGATGAGTTGCTTGCGGCAGTCGAGGCGTACCCCGGGATTCCCACCCGCTCGCACCTGGCGGCGGCCCTGGTGCAGCAGGGGCACGTGCGGCGCGTTCAGGACGCCTTTCGCAAATACTTGGGCCGCGGCAGGCCTGCGCATATCGCGACCGATTGGCCGTCCCTCGAGGAGGTCGTCGGCTGGGTACGCGGGGCGGGCGGCGATGCCTGCCTCGCGCATCCGGCGCGCTATACGCTGTCGTCGGGAGGGCGCAAGCGCCTGATCGCGGATTTCGCGACGGCGGGCGGTACCGCACTCGAGGTGGTGTCCGGGGGCAACGGCGCGCAGAATGCGGCAGCCTCGGCGGCGCTCGCGCTCGCGGCCGGGCTGCGCGGCTCGGTCGGCTCGGACTTTCACGGCCCGCAACTCGCTTGGAATCCTTTGGGGCGGTTGGCTAAGCTACCGCCCGGCATCGACCCGGTATGGCGCGGCCGCGACTGAAAACAGATAACGATATCAAATCAGAAAAAGCACTCGTGAACGACGAAGACAGTAACGTCAATACCGACCTGTTCAAGAACATCGAGCGCCTGCGTCAACTTCGCATCGAGCACCGCGACCTCGACGATGTCATTTCGCGGCTATCGCTCGACTTCAAGGTCGACGAGCTGCAGATGAAGCGTCTCAAGAAGCGCAAGCTCATGCTCAAGGATCAGATCGCGCGGCTCGAGAGCCAGCTCATCCCGGATCTGAACGCATGACCGAAGCCTGGCTCCATCTGCAGGCATTCTTCGACATCCTGTTGACGCGCAACGTCTTGATCGAGGCCGGTGCGCTCATCGTGTGCTTAGGGATGGGCTGGCTCGCCGCCATCCTGCTGCGCGGTCACGAGCGGTTCCGCTCCTTGCCGCCCGCCGGGGGGGCGGTCGGCACGAATCTGCTGGCGTACATCGCCGTCATCGTCCTTCCCACGCTGGTGGTGTTCGGCCTCGTGCTCTTGTCCCGCGGCATCGTGCAAGCCATGCATCTCGACGCCACGATTCTGGATGCCGTCCTGCGCCTGATCGGCGCCTACGTCGTCATCCGCATCGGTGTCTTGCTGTTTGCGGTGAGCCTCGGCAGCAAGGCCTGGATGCAGAACCTCGAGAACCGGGTGACGCTGCTCATCTGGCTCGCGTTCGCCGCAGATTATCTCGGCTGGCTCGATCCGATCGTCGCGGTCCTCGACGAGATCGGCATCACATCGGGAAAGAGCCACATCACGGTCTGGTCGGTGTTGAAGGTGCTCTTCACCCTGACGCTGTTCGTCCTCGTGGCGATGTGGATCAGCCGCTGGCTCGACCGCCGCCTCAAGCGGCTGCGCACCCTCGCGCCCTCGACTCGGATCGGACTGTCCAAGTTCGCCAACGCCTTCCTGATCGCGCTCAGCATTCTCGTCGGGCTTGAACACGGCCGGCGTCGATCTGACGACCCTCACCGTGCTCACCGGTGCCATCGGCGTCGGCTTGGGATTCGGCCTGCAGTCCATCGCGTCGAATTTCGTGAGCGGCTTCGTGCTGCTCATGGATCGCTCGATCAAGCCCGGCGATGTGATCAGCCTCTCCGGACAGAGCGGCACGAGCACGGAGAATTTCGGCTGGGTCCAGGAGCTGCGCGGCCGCTACGTCGTGGTCCGCGATCGCGACGGCATCGAGATGCTGGTGCCCAATCAGCAGCTCATCCAGAACGCGGTGATCAATTGGAGCTACACCGATCCGCGCATTCGTTTGAAGCTCCCGGTGCGCATCAGCTATCAGGACGATCCCGAGGTCGCCCTCAAGATCCTGCTCGACGCCTGCGAGGGCCAGCGCCGCGTCCTCAGGGACCCGGCGCCGGTATCGCGTCTGATGCAGTTCGGCGATCACGGCATCGAGCTCGAGCTGCGCTTCTGGATTTCCGATCCGCAGGAGGGCGTGAACAACGTGCGCTCGGAGGTCAACCGCATCATCTGGGCTCTGTTCAAGCAGCACCACATCACCATCCCGGTGGCGCAGCGCGAGGTCTACGTCCACAACGTGCCTGCCGATCTCGACTGACGGCGCCGTGCCCCTCGTCGTCTCCGACCACATCACGATCCCCGACGAGGAGCTCGAATGGAAGTTCATCCGCTCCTCCGGTCCCGGCGGTCAGAATGTGAACAAGGTGGCGAGCGCCGTGCAGCTGCGCTTCCTGCTGCCGCAAAACACGAGTCTGCCTGCCGCGGCCCGCTCGCGGCTGCGGCGGCTCGCGGGCCAGCGGCTGGTCGACGACGGCAGCATCCTGCTCAGCGCAAGGACCGAGCGCAGCCAGGAACAGAATCGGCGCGCTGCCCTGGAGCGGCTCGCGGATCTGGTGCGCGCGGCGCTGATCGAACCCAAGATTCGCAAAAAGACCCGCCCGACACGTGCCTCGAAGGAGCGGCGCATCGACACCAAGAAGCGCCGCGCGGGCACGAAGCGCGAGCGCAGCGGGCGTGCGTGGGACTAAGAGGGCGCCCCCGGGCTGGGCGCCCTCGCGCCGTCATTGGCCGAGGGTCACCTGCAAAATGTCGTGCCGCAGCTGTTCCGAGAGCACGAGCTGCGCGTCCGCGGCGACCCCGAGAAGCGGTTCGCCGAACTTGATGGTGCCGTCCTCGCCCGCCGCGATCACATTGCGCCGGCCCAGAAGCTCGATGAAATGACGGAACAGCGTCTTGTCGAAAAATTCCGGGGAGTTCAACCCGTAGAGCACCGACATGCGCTGTGCGGTGAGGTGGCAGCGCTCCTCGAGCGCTTCCTGGCCGATCGCGCCGGAACCCGCCTGCAAGAGCAGCGCCACGACGAGGTAATAGCGCTCGATGGTCTGGATGGTGGCCTGGGCGAGAAGCGATAGCTGAAAGGCTTCGACGGAGGTGGGAGGCGGACGTTGCCACTCGCTCGAGTCCTCGTTGCCGTGGAGCAGGCGCAAGCGCGCCATCGCCTCGAGCAGCCGATCGACCACGCCGCCGATCTCCTCCTCGGACCAGCGCATCGCGAGCTCCGCCTTGATGTAGGGATAGACGCGCCAGACCATGCGCTTAAGATCCACCGTTCGCATGCGCGCATTGCTCAGGAAGCAGCATGCGAGGAGCGAAGGAATCGCAAACAGGTGCAAGACGTTGTTGCGGTAGTAAGTGGCGAGGATCGCGCGCTCGGCGGTCATGCGCAGAATGTCGCCGAGCGGATGCGGCTGGCGCTCGAGCATGCCCATCGATTCGGCGTAGCGCACCATCTCGACGCCGCTCTGGGCGGTCACCGTGACCAGCGGCGAGTAAGGCGCCTCGCGCATCAGATCGCGGTACAGCTCCACTTGACGCACGAGGTCGGCCTCGCCGAGCGCCTGGCGCGGCGTCGCGAGCAGCGCCATGGCCACGAGGTTGATGGGCGTCACGGCTGCCGCGGCATTGATGCCGCTGGTGATGCGCGCCGCGAGCTCATCGATCGCCTCGCCGATCCATCCCGGCGGCGCGCCGCCCTCCTCGCCGCTCCCGGTCCCCGGCGCATCGCGCCAGCCGGGGTTATACCTCGCGAGCAACTCGTCGAGGACGATGGGCTCGCCGAGATTCACGTGCACCGTGCCGAACTTGCTGCGCAGCACCGACAAGGAGCGGATCAGGCCGAGGATGCTCTCTTTTTCTTTCGGAGCCCCCGACAGCTCGCCGATGTAGGTCCGGCCCTCGACGATCCGCTCGTAGCCGAAGTACACCGGCATGAACACGACCGGCCGGTTGGGCTCGCGCAGGTAGCTGCGCACCGTCATCGACAGCATGCCGGTACGCGGCGCGAGCATGCGTCCGGTGCGGCTGCGGCCGCCTTCGATGAAATACTCCAGGGGATGGCCGCGCGCCATCATGAAGCCCAGGTATTTGCTGAACACGGCGCTGTACAGCACATCGCCCTTGAAGCTGCGGCGCAGGAAGAATGCGCCGCCCTTGCGCAGGAAGTGACCGACCACCGGCAAGTTGAGATTGACACCGGCTGCCACGTGCGGCACCGCGAAGCCCTTGCGATAGATCACATAGGAGAGCAGCAGGTAGTCCATGTGGCTGCGGTGGCACGGCACGTAGATGATCTCCGCGCCGTCGCCGATGTCGTGCAACTTCTCGACGTGCTCGAAATCGACGCCGTCGTAGAGCCGCGTCCACAAGCGCGACAGCACGGAAGCCATGATGGTGATGAAGGTCTGCGAATAGTTGGCGGCGATCTCCATCGCGTCTTTGCGCGCCGTGAGCAGCACCGCGCGCCGCCGCGCGCGCTTGCGCTGGCGCGCCTGGGCACGCCCACGGAGCCCGGTTGCCCGCGTGAGCCGGATGTTCATCTCGGCGCGCACGGCATGGCGCACGGCTTGCGTGCGCATGAGGTGCGCGACCAGGGTGCGGCGGTGCGACAGGTCCGGTCCGATGGTGGAGGCGCGCTGCGCTCGGAATCCGGCGCGTAACGCGCGCATCGCGCGCCGCACACCGCGCTGTGGCGGAAGGTCCGCGAGCGCCTCGCGCAGCGCGATCGGCTCGCCGAAATACACCACCGTGTTGCGGCCGTTGAAGAGCACGTTCAACAGCTTGCGAAAGCGTCCGAGCAGCACCCAGTCCTCGGTGAACACGAGCCGCCACAGGCTCTGTTCTTTCCCGGGCGCGCGCCCCAGGTAGATCGCCACGGGAATGAGATCGATGTCGAAGGTCTGATCCCGGCTCGCGTACTCGGCCAGCTGCAGCAGCTGACGCGGTGCATGTCGTCGACGGCGCGCACCGAGAAAGGCACCCTGACGGACGAGCGCGAAGCATTCCTCCGGCTTCGGAATGCCGAGCGCCGCACAGGCATTGTCGAGAACCGCAAAATCGGTGCGACTCTCGTTCTCGAGCACGTAGCAGACTGGGCGAGCCCGCGCGGTGATCGACTTGGCAATGTCGTCGGGCTTGATGGTCGCCTTGACCCACAAGCCGAGAGTCTTGCGAACCGCAAAACGCCACGCCCGAGTCAGGCCGCGGAACGGGCTCATGGGAATTGAGGTCTAGCCGCGGCGGTTACTGCGTGGAATCGCGGCGCATCTCGGCATCGACCGCGTTCGGACCGGGCAGCTGCGCGGGCGAAGTGCACGCTTGAATGAACAAAACACCCAGCCACGGAGTCGAACGCCCGAGCATCCCCATTTGCCACCTCGTTAACAGCCGGCCTCGAGGACCATAAGTGTACAATCGGCGGGGATATACAGTCACTCGGAGCTGGTGCATGACTCGTTTCGCATTGTTGCTCGTGCTGGCGACGGGCAACGTCCTCGCTGCCGGTACGGGAGTGGATATCGATACCGCGGCGAAGATCTATCAGGATGCCGCCGTACGCGATCAAGTGCGCGCCTCGCTGGTCGCCATGCCCAAGCAGATCCGCGACATGTTCTCTCGCGATGACTCGAGTCGCCTCACGGAGGAGCAGCTTGCCGCGGTGGATGCGGCCGCCATCCACGGATTTCGCATCGACGTGTTCGAGGCGCCGGCGCTGAACGCGCTCGCGCAGAGCCTGGACGCCTCGAGCATCTCCAAAATCGAGGCATTCCTGCAGAGCGATCTCGGCAAACGCATGGTGGCCGACGACGTCGCCTCCGCCACCATGGGCGAGGCCAACATCGACAAGGTGATGAGCGGCGAGATCTCGGTGCCGCTCACGGCGAAGCGCGCCGAACTCATCGAGAAGTTGGAACATGCGACGCGGTCGACCGAGTCGACGGTGGACATCTTTCTCGGCATGGGACAGGCGGTCGCGATCGGCACCGCCATCGGCTCCGGCCTCGACCAGAAGAGTGTCGCCGAGCGGGCGCAAAAATCCGGCGAAGCGAGCCGTGCGGGACTCGAGCACGACATGCGCGAGCCGATGCGGCGTTTTCTCGCCTATTCGTATCGCGATCTTTCCGACTCGGACGTGAAGCATATGCTCGCCTTCCTCGAGTCCCCCGCGGGATCGCGCTACGTGACGGCCTACAACGCCGCCATGGGCGCCGGTTACGACGCCATGGGCAAGCGCACCGGCGAGCAGCTCGGCGAGAGCTTGCGCGAGCTCGCCCAGGCGAATCTCGGACCGAACGATCGGGCCGCGGAGGCGCTCGCCGTGCCGGAGACGTCGCCGTCGGACGCCCCTGCCCCGCCGCCCGTTCCAGCGCCCCCCACAACCCCGCCCGAGTCCACGGCACCTCACTAGAGCGACTCGCCGGCGCGGCGCCTGGAGAGCGGCCCGCCCGGGCGTTCCGCTCAAGCGCGCGCCACGAGACCGATGTCCTCGAGGAAGCCGCGGAGCAGCACGCAGATCGTCTCGATGCGATCCTCCAGCCGATGGTCGGAATTGAGCACATGCAGGGTGGCGTGGTGCTCGCGCGCCCAGCGGATGCCGTTGTCCACGGGCACGATGTCGTCGTGCCAGCCGTGCACGATGGCCGTCGGACAGGGCACATCCTGCGGCGTGTAGGCCTCATACCCCGGCATGTAGAACGCCGGTGCGAGCAGGAAGAGGCCGCGCGGCGCCACGCGAGCGGCCGCCGCAGCCGCGACATGGCCGCCCAAGCTCGAACCGACGAGCACCAGCGGTTTCGGCAACCGGGCGCTTGCGGCGACCAGCTTCTCGACCCGTGCGCCGGGGTCATCCATACCCCGATAGTCGATCGATTCCACGGCGAGGCCGAGCTCGCGCGCGAGCGCCGCCATGGCCGTGATCTTGCGGCCCCAGGGTCCGCTTTCCTTGCCGTGCGAGAACACCAAACATGACATAAGGTCGCGCTCCGCGCCGTTACTGTTAAAGAATCAAGCGCGTCCGGCCGCTAAGTCGTCCATGGCCTTGGAGGAAGAACCGTCGGGCGCGCCGCAGGAATTGCGCCGGGCCATCGACTGTCTCGAAAGCAGCATCGATCTCAAAGACCTGCCGCAAGTCCGCCCTGGAGGCGCTCGCAGCCGGCGCCGTGCATTTCTCCCTGCCGGCCGGCGATGTTCTGTTCGAATCCGGTTCCACGCCCGACGGAGTATATCTGCTCGCGAGCGGACGGCTCCGGGTCAACGGCACGGCCGGTCCCGGCTTCAAGGCCGAGATCGAGCGCGGCGAGCTGGTCGGCGAGGCCGGCTGGCTGCTCGGCGAGCCGCACAGCGCGACGGTGAGTGCGCTGCGCGACTCGGAGCTCTTGCTCCTGCCGCATGCGCTGCTCGAAGCGGCCGCGGCGCGCTCGAGCGAGCTCGCGCTCGCCATGGCCCGACTCTGCGCCCGGCGCCTGCGGCGCAGCAACGCGGCCTACCGCACGGCACGGCGCGCACGGGTGTTTGCCCTGGTGGCGAACAGCGAGGATATCGACACCATCGATTTCGCCTCGCGGCTGGCGGACGAGCTGCGGCGGACGGGCCGCACCGAGCTCGTCTGGGATGTGCGCGCCGAGACGCACACCGCAGCCTGGTTCGGCCGCCTCGAGGAGCAGAACGATTACATCATCTATGCCGCGGGCCCCGGCGAAGGCGGCTGGCTGCGCCAGAGCTGCCGGCAAGCGGACCTGATTCTGACCCTCGCGCGCGCCGGCAGCGCACCGCGCCCCTGGCCCAGCGGCGTGTGCGACGCCGCCCTGCGCGGAACGCGGCTGGAGCTCGTCTTGTTGCACGAGGGCGGGTTCGTCGCCGGCGCCGCGAGCCGCTGGCTGAAGAGCCTGCCGGTCGCGCAGCACCACCACATTGCGGAGGCCGGCGATCTCGGCCGCGCCGCGCGCCTCATCACCCGGCGCGGCGTCGGTCTGGTGCTGTCCGGCGGCGGTGCGCGCGGCTTCGCGCATCTCGGCGTCGTGCAGGCGCTGCGCGAGGCCCGGGTGCCGATCGACTTCGTCGGTGGTGCGAGCATCGGCGCGATCATCGCCGCCGGCGTCGCCATGGGCTGGGGCGAGGCGGAAATGCGTCTGCGCTACCGCCGCAGCTTCGTCGACAGCAATCCGGTGAACGACTATACCTTCCCGCGGGTCGCGCTCACGCGCGGCCGCAAGGTCGCGCGACTCCTCGAGCGCGAGTACGGCGAGGTGCTCATCGAGGACTTGCGCATCCCCTTTTTCTGCCTGAGCGCCGATCTCAACGCGGCGCGCGCCGTCGAGCATCGCGAGGGTGCGGTTTGGCGCGCGCTGCGCGCCGCCGTTGCCATCCCAGGCATGATCCCGCCCGTGTTCCGGGGAGACGAGGTATTGGTGGACGGCGCCGCCATCAACAATCTCCCGATCGACCTCATGCAGGCCCGCGCACCCGGTCTGGTGATCGGTTGCGACGTGAGTGCGGACCCGCGTATCGCTCCGTCGTTCGAGCGGCCGCCGGTTGTGGAAGATTTTTCCGCGCGGCCGCCGGCGCATCGGCATTTTCCAGATTCTGATGCGCGCCGGCATGGTGAACAGTGTGTCGGGGGCGGCGGCGCAGCGGAGCCTCGCGGACGTGTTGCTCAAGCCCCCGCTCGCGGGCATCGATTTGCTCGAGTGGCGCGCGTTCGACCGGGCGATCGAGGCCGGCTATGTGTACGCGCGCCGCGCGCTCGCGGAGCTACCCGACCTGCCGCGCCTCACGCTGCTGCCGAGGGAGCCGGCGCCCACCTCGCTGTCGACGGAGATCGAGCGGCGCATCGCCGCTAGGGCGCTAGCTGGCTAGCCAGAGCGTCGACCCACTTGAGCTCCTCCGGACAGAGCTCGGCGAGCTTCGAGCGATTGAGACTCGCCGGTGTGACGCGGCTGTGCGTCGCTGAGTGGCAAATCCGATAGGTGTGAAATTCGCCCGCGCGTGCCGCGGCAAAGCCGATCAGGAACTGAAACTCGCCGCGCTGCTCGTCCGCGGCGTTGAAGCGGCGATCGCAGAGCACGAAATAAGACTGCTCACGGCGGCGGGCACCGAACGCGCCGTCCTCGTGCAGCTGTTCGAAGAAAGCGCGCACGTGCGACGCGATGATCTGCGCGACCTCGGTCGAGGGCTGGGCGGTGGCGACCCAGCGGGTACCGCGCTCGATGCAACTGATGACGAAGAGCGCAAGACGCCGCGCGGCGAGATTTTGCCAATCCGCGGTGCCCGCCGCGCCGGCGGCCAAGGTACGCGGTTTGCTGCCGATGCGGCTCAAGGAGCGCACCGACTGCAGCGCGTTCACACCGCGCAGCAAGAGCCGTGCGCGGCGGTCCTCCGGCACCAGGCATACCGGCCGGTAGCCGGGCCGCAGCACCGCATCGTCGGTGCGCGGCTCGCCCCATATCGGGTGTGTCGCATCGCTCCGCGCGAGAATGCCGGCGACCGCGCCGCAGGGCGCGAACGATTCGAAGTGGCCGCGCAATTTGTCGTGCGCGAGGATGCGCGGAAAAAACATGAGCGCGTTCTCCGACTTGACGTCCCACTCGCGCATGCCCGCGAGCGCATCGTCGGCGGTGTGCCACGCGTAGGGCGGATCGACGATCAGCATGGCGCCGCGGGCCTTGCAGTAGCGCTCCGCCACCGTGAGCGCGGCGGGCCCGACATCCTCGGTGCGCGCGAGCGGCGGCAGGCACAGCAAGTTGAAGTAATCGCAGCTCTCGAGGGCGAACAGGCCCGAGCGCTCGACTTCCGAGCCGATCAAATCGTAATCGGTCAAGGGTGCGCCATCGTCGCCGTCCGAGTTCGAGGCCACATAGGCGGGATTGCCTACGCCATCGAGCGTGCGGTCCGGACGGAGCGCGGGCACGGGACCCGCGACTTGGATCAGTTCGGAGCGCAGCAGCACGTCGCCGACGTAGCGCTCGTGGCCCGGCTGGACGGAGAGCTGCGGGAAGATCTCTTGATCCTCGATATGGCTGCCGCCCTGGACGCGTACCCGCTGCACCGTGAGATTGAACCGCAGCTCGTCGTGCGCCGGAATATTGTCGTAATCGATGCTCGTCCGCAGGAACTCGCGGGTGCCCGGACTCGCCGCCTTGAGGGTCAGGCACTCCTTGCCCGCGCGCAACGTGAGAGTCGCGGCACGAGCACCGTTGACCACCCGCACGATGACCGCCTCGCCGCCGCCGTTCTCAAAGAAGTGCTCGAGTGCATAGGACAACCGGCTCGGCTGCCACAGTCCGCCGAACGTATGTTGGAACTCGACGAAGCTCGTGACGAGCACCGGTCGGTTGAGCGGCCCGCGCAAGGTGCGGCCGACAAACGCCGTCCGCGCGGTGTGCAAGCGCGCAATCGAGCGGTCGGCACCTCGTTCTTCTTGTAGCTCAACCCCTAGGGCCGGCGTGACCAAATGTCTTCCTTCGCGAAGTGCGGTCTCGGCTCAACTGTAACACAATGCGGCCCGTGCGCCGGCCGCGAACCCCGGCAGCGGGAGCGTCGTCTTGCAGTGGGATCATCCCTTGGAGCGGTCGGTCGGCGGCGCAGGGCGTGAGGCGGGCTCGGCGCCCCCCTCCTCTTCGCGCCGCTGCTGTTCGCGCAGCGCCTGGTCTTCTTCGATTCGCTTGCGCTCGATCTCCTCGAGCATCACCTTCATCCACTCACTCATCATCGGCGCGGTCTGAGCCGGGATTGACGATGGCGTCGAGGGCGGCGGCGGTGCGCGCCTGATACACCGGGCGCGCCACCGTGAACACGCGTTTCGCCAGTGCCTCGCCCCCCGGCGTTTTCATGAGTTCCGCGTACAGCGGCATGATCAGCGTCTCGCGGCCGTTCGACTCGAGGAACTGCTCGAGCTGCACATAGCTCGGCTGGTAGGCGCTCTTGATCACGAGCAGCAACCAGCTCGAAGCGATTTGGGCATTGCCGCTGCGCGAAAAGCCGAATGTCTGATCGAGGGCGCTCATCTGGTCCCTGCGCAGCGGCGCCGGCAACCCGTCGAGAAAGTAACTCCATTGCTGCGTGTCCCACGCGTGCGTATCGAGCTTCTTCGCAGGGACACTGCCGGACAGCCACGCACTTCGCGTTGCGTCCACCGATTCGTAGGGATGGGCGGCCAGCACGGGTGCATCCTGCGGAAGACCGGGCTCCTTGACCCAGACCTCCACCTGCGATGCGCTGACGATGCCGGGAGAGCGATCGAGGAGGTTCTCCTTGAGATAGGCGAGAAACTCCTCGGTCGTGACGCTCTTGAACGCGAAGTGATCGAAATAGCCCCTCAGAAAGGCATCGAGACGCTCGCGGCCGAACTTGCCGTCGAGAAAAGTGAAGAACAAGCCGGCCTTTTGATCCGCGGCGGACCGCGAGATGGCGGGATCCCGATCGCGCTGATCGACGGCGAGCGCCTGCTCCGGCCGGTCCAGCGGTGCGAGATCTTCGCGCACGGAGCGCTCGGCGAGGACGCGATCCGCCGTCAGCCGGCTCTCGCCATACACATTTTGAACCAGACGATTCTGCATGTAGATCGACAGTCCCGCATCGATCCACGCATCGCGCGGCGTCGCCCCGCTGACGAGCGACCCGGCCCAGGCCTGCGCAATGGCGCGCGCCACGACGGATTCCTCACCATGGTCCCCGGTGACGACGGTCGATGAAATAAAGGGCGCCCGTGGATTTCCTATCTCGGCAACCGGGAACGGCGGCGGCAACACCACGAGGTCACAGCGCTCGAACCGATAAGGACCGAACAGCGTCTCGGCGGCCTTCAGCAGGTTTTCCGTATCGGCGAATTCCTTCGCCGCAACGGCGACCAGCGGTTTCTCCGCATACACGCCGGTGCGCGAACCGGTCGCCTTGAAGCGCAGGTCGCCCACGGCGAGCGCGATCCGGCTCGGCGGGATGGCATCGCGATTGACGAACGCGTAGTTGCCGTTGCGCTTGACGTCGGGGTCGTTGCGAGCGCTCATCACCGCCAGCAGATCGTCGTCGGTGTGCACGATGGCCGCGTAGGTGACGCGCACCAGCGCGCTGTCCTGCAGCGGAATCCAGGCGCGCGCGCCGATCGGCGCCGACAGCGTGTACATGAGCGGATGGTGTTTGCCGCTGGTGTGCGCATCGTCCACCCAGTGGAGCGCTGCCGAATCGGGCGAGGTCACGTACTCGATTTTGATCGTCTGGGTCGATCGCTTGTGCGGCGGCAGCTCGATCACCAGGGGGCTGCCGAGGATCGGGTCAGACTTGTCGAGATGGAACGGCCGGCTCACCCAGGTGGTCTCGGTCTTCGACAGCGCGCCGATCACGCTCGTCGGCTTCTCGCTCACGTCGCGGATCTCGAGCCCGTGCGTGTCGAGCACGAGCTCGGTGGCGTTGGGGTCGAGCCGCTTGACCTCGAGCGCCGCCTCGCCGAACAGCACTTTGTTGTGAAAATCGATCCGCACATCGAGATCGATGTGGGTGACGCGGAACTGCTCGATATTCGCGAAGGAATGGTAATCGAGCCCGCTCTGCAGCGGTGCGAGGTCGGGGCGCGCGGCCGAGAGCGTGCGCGCAGCCTCGGGCGAGTTTTGCATGTCGGGCGGTGTCGCCCCTGCCCAGCCTGCAGCCATCCCGCTCGAGATGGCGAGCACCAGGCCCGAGGTTGTCCTGCGCCGGGGGTGGCTCATGCGTTTAGAGAGAGCCGGCCGGCTGGACCGCGGCGGCCGGCGAGCCAGGCGCGTGCGCCGGCGAGCCGGAGGGGGCCGCGGGCGGCGCCTGATTCTTGCCGTTGACCAAGTCGTTGAAGGTCTTCTCATCGACCAGAAGACCGGTCTTGCCGTCCCAATTGGAGCCTTCGGGCAAGGTGTTCTCGACCAGCGGCGAGCTCTGGAGCACGCTGTCGATGCCGGGCTGGCCGCCCGTGACCGGCACCGGAATGGCGCGCGGCGAGTGCGCCAAGTCGCCCACGCGCTGCCAATCGACGTCGCTGTCCGCACCCTCGATGCGCTGCCCGATCTTCTGCCGCTGCTTCGGATTCATGAGGTTGGCGAGCAGGCGCTTGCGGTTCTTATCCCAATTGCGCGAGTCGTCCTCCATCACCGCATAGGCTTGCATATAAAGAGTGCCGTCGCGCCAGCCGAAGGCATACGGCTGGTTCACCACCGTGACCTTGGCGCCGATGGGAATCAGATCGTAGAAGACCGCGATATCCTCGGGGTACAGACGCATGCATCCGTGGCTCGAGCGCATGCCCACCCCATAAGGCTTGTTGGTGCCGTGGATGAGATAGCTCGGCCAGCTCAGACGAAACGCATATTCGCCGAGCGGATTGTCAGGCCCTGCCTTCACCACGGCGGGCAGCATGTCCCCGTCCTCCGCATGCTCCTTGCGCACCGAGGCCGGCACGACCCACACCGGATCCTTCTCCCGGGCGACGATCCGGGTCGTGCCCTCCGGGGTCTTCCAGCCGACGCGGCCGATGCCGATCGGATGCGTATAGACCACTTGCGGCTCGCCCTTCTTGTGAGGCGGGTAATAGAAAATGCGCATGGCCGCTACGTTGACGACGACACCCTCATGGGGTGCGGCAGGCAGTACGAACTGCGTCGGCACGACGACCTCGCGGCCAACGCCGGGCAACCAGGGGTCGACGCCCGGATTGGCGAGCAGCATTTCCTCGTAGCCGACGTCGAAACGTCGCGCGATATCGGGCAGCGTGTCGTCCTTGCCCACCGTGACCTTCTGCACGTAGCCGACCAGGTCGCCGTCCTCGGCGGTCAAATCGAAGCGGTGCGTGGCCACCGGTTTGGGGAGCACGGGAACCGGGGGCGCGACCGGCTCAGCCGGCGGTGGCGGCGGCGGCGGCGTGGGGTGGAAAAGCGCGCAGCCGGCGGCGCAAAGACTCAAGGCTGAGGCGATGAGCCAGCCCGCGCGCGCGCGGGAGCGAAGGACTTCGAGCATCATGGCGCCCTATCTACAGCAAACTTCCCTGCCGATCTACAGCAAAGTCGGTTGGTCGGGCAATTCATTGCGGGCAGCGGTCTGATTGGGGATCGCGGCCGGGAAATGGCGCGCGAGCAGCCCGCCCACGGCATCGATGCCCGCGATCGACCCGGCCTTGACGCGTCCCGCGCGAAAGTGTTCTTCCATCATGCGGCACACCCCCTCCCACTCGGCGGAGGAGATCCGCGCGGAGAGGCCGCGGTCGGCGACGATCTCGACGCTGTGATCGGCCACCAAGACATAGATCAAGACCCCGTTGTTGTGCTCGGTGTCCCATACCCGAAGCTCCGAGAACACCTCGAGCGCGCGGGCCCGCGAACCGACCTCGCCCAATACGCGGCGCGGCGGCAGCGCAGTCTCGATCGCGAAGCGGATCTCGCCCGCATGAGCGCGCTCGGCGCGCTCGATGGCCTCTCGAATGGCATCGAGCGTCGTGCGCGGAAACAGAATGCGTGTGCGCCAATGCAAGGCGGCCGCATGCCGCAGCAGGCGATGCATGCGCACTACCAGCTCCCCGAGGCGCCGCCGCCGCCAAAGCTTCCGCCGCCGCCGCTGAACCCGCCCCCGCCACCGCCGAAGCCGCGTCCGAAGCCTCCGCCAAGCCCCCCGCCCCATCCGCCGGGGACGCCACCGAATCCCGTCGACCAGCCGCGGTTCGCCCCCACGAGCAGCGCGAACAGGAATGCGAGCACGCCGGCGCCGGCGCCGAACGCGATGACGTGGGTCAGCACCCAGGCGATTGCGCCCGCGAGACCGCCGGTGGCCAGCGACCCGAAGAGGCGGCCGAATAACATGCGCAAGAAGCCGCTCGCGACCACCACGATGATGAGCACCAGCGGCAGCACGTTGTGCAGGCTCGAATGGTGCTCCCAGCGGCTATCGGGCTCGGGAAGCGGCTCGCCGTTGACGACCGCGATCATTTGCTTGACCCCGGCCTCGATGCCCCCGTCGTAGTCCGCCAGCTTTGAAGTGCGGCGCGATGGTCTCATCGATGATTCGATTCGCGGTCGCATCGGGCAATGCACCCTCGAGGCCGTAGCCGACTTCGATGCGCACCCGGCGGTCATCCTTCGCGACCAGGAGAATGGCGCCATCGTCGACGCCCTTGCGTCCGAGTTTCCATTGTTCCGCCACCCGGATGCCGTACTGCTCGATCTCCTCCGGGTGCGTCGTGGGCACGACCAGCACCGCGATCTGGCTGCCCTTCTGCGCCTCGAGAGCGGCGAGCTCGCTTTCGATGCGGTTCACCGCATCCCCCGAGAGGAGGCCCGTGCGATCGATGACGCGCGCGGTGAGCGGCGGCACGGGCACGAGCGTCTGCGCGAACGCGAGACCCGCCGCAAGGCACAGGAGCGCCGCGGCCGCCGCGCGGCTGAGGCGTCGTGCGGGCCTGGTCCACCGCTGCGTGCCGGGTGCGAAGCTCACATGAGCGGCCTAGTGCGGCGGCGAGGTGGGAGCCGGTGCCGCAGCGGGCGGTGGTGCCGCAGCAGGCGGCGGCGCGCGAAAAATCGACGGCGGGCGGCTTCGAAATCGCGGCCTCGTTCTCCACCGTGAAGTTCGGCTTGGTCTTGTAGCCGAACATCATGGCGGTCAAGTTGTTGGGGAACTGACGCACCGCCAGGTTGTAGTCCTGCACCGCTTGGATGTAGCGATTGCGCGCGACGGTGATGCGGTTCTCCGTGCCCTCGAGCTGCGCCTGCAGATCGCGGAAATTCTGGTCGGACTTGAGCTGCGGATAGTTTTCGGTCACGACCAGCAAGCGCGACAAGGCGCCGGAAAGCTGACTCTGCGCCGCTTGAAACTTCGCAAGGGCCTGCGGGTCGTTCACCATCTCGGGCGTTGCCTGGATCGATCCCACCCTGGCGCGCGCTTCGGTCACCCCCAGAAGCACGGTTTGCTCCTGGGCCGCATAGCCCTTAACGGTGTTGACCAGGTTGGGAATCAAGTCGGCTCGCCGCTGGTATTGGTTCAGCACCTCCGACCACGCGGATTTGACCTGTTCGTCCTTGGTCTGCAGGGCGTTGTAGCCGCAGCCGGACAACCACAAAGCGAGCACTGTACCGAGACCGTAGGCGCTCAAGCGAAAGGCAGTTCCACGCATCGCAAGTCCCCTTCACCCCTCGGGGCGGGGGCGTATCCCGCAGTCTACCACCGGATAAAAAAAAGCCCCGAGTGTTGAGCTCGGGGCTGAAAATGCGGACTTCAATGAAGGGAAGTAAAGCCCGCTAGGGGATTCAGTGCAGCTGATGCCACTGCAGAACTTGGATATCCATTTCCTCCAGGTCGAAACTGCGGGCGAGCATGCGGGCGATGTCCCGGCTGCCCTGCACGCTACCTTGAGTTCCGAGCAACTCGACCACGCCGCGATACTCGCTGTACTCGATGGCGCCATCCGACTGCGCGATGAAGTGGGTGTAGTATTTGGCGCTCATGTGTACGGAGCTTAGAAAAGAGACCCACCATAATCTGTGAGCAACTGCTCAGTCGCTCGATCGGGGACAAGACCTCCTTCACGACTTTGCAAATGAACTTTATTGCACTGTGTCAAGATATCGTCCTCCCACGCCCGCAGGCTCCAAATACATCACCCCCCAGGGTGCGAAACGGCTGCGTGATGAGCTGCATCAGCTCTGGCACGACGAGCGGCCGCGGGTGACGGCGGCAGTCTCCGCCGCTGCGGCGCAAGGCGATCGGTCGGAGAATGCCGAGTACACCTACGGCAAGAAGCGGCTGCACGAGATCGACCGTCGCGTCCGATTCCTGCGCAAGCGTCTCGAAGGCATGGTGATTGTCGACATCGAGGCCGAGCGCGGGCGTCGCGACCGCGAGCGTGTCTACTTCGGCGCCTGGGTGGAGCTCCTGCTCGAGGACGGGAGTTCGCGCTGGTACCGCGTGGTGGGCCCCGACGAGTTCGACATGGCGAGCGACTATGTGAGCATGGACTCCCCGCTCGGCAAGAGTCTGCTCGGCAAGCGCCTCGACGATGAGATCAGCGTGACGCTACCCGGCGGCGCGCAGCGGTTCACGGTGGTGGCGGTCAGCTACGGGCCCGAGCCGGGGCGGAGCGCCGCCGGCGGCTAGGGCAAAGCTCTCCGGCCGGTGCCCTGAGCTACACGACGCGGATGTTCTTGAACTGCCAGGGGTCCGCGGCATCGAGGTCTTCCACGAACAGCTCGCCACGGCCCTTTAGGGGCGTCCAGTCCGTGTAGCGGCCGACGACCGTGCCGAGATACGGCATGCAGATGCCGAGCGGACGCTCGAAATCCATTTCGTCCGGCTCGACGATGCCGCGCGTCGGGTTCTCCATCGCCCAGACCATGCCCGCGAGAACCGCCACGGTCACTTGCAGGCTGGTCGCGCTGTTGTACGGCGCGAGCGCGCGCGCCTCCTCGATCGACAGTTGCGAGCCATACCAGTAGGCATTTTTCTGGTGACCCGCGAGCAGCACGCCGAGCTCATCGATGCCATCGATGACGTCGTCGAGCATGATCCGCTTGTGATCCTGCAGGTGCCAGTTACGCCCCGCAAACTCGTGCAGCGACAGCACGGCGTTGTCGCTCGGGTGGTAGGCGTAGTGCGTCGTCGGGCGATACGTCACCCGATCACCGTCGCGCACGGTGAAGAAGTCCGCGAGCGAAATCGCCTCCGAATGGGTGATCAGAAATCCGTGGAACGGCCCGGCCTTCGGCGTCCAGGTACGCACCCGCGTGCTCGCCCCCGGACGATTGAGATAGATCGCGCACCCCGACCCCTGCTCATGCTTGCCGCCGTCCGCCGGAAAGTGCCGCTCGTGAGTGCCCCAGCCGAGCTCCGCCGGCTGCGCACCCTCGCTCACGAAACCGTCGACCGACCAGGTGTTCACGAACTCGTTCTGCTTTTTCGGTGCCTTGCTCACCTGGGTATCGCGCTCGGCGATGTGGATCACTTTGACACCGAGGCGCTGTGCGAGCCGCCCCCACTGCTCGCGATTCTGCGGCTTGGCCGTGTCCACGCCCGTGTCCTTGGCGATGTCGAGAAGCGCCTGCTTGACGAAATGCGACACGAGCCCCGGGTTGGCGCCGTGCGTAAGCACGGCGGTCGGGTGGCTCTGCCCATCGCGCAGCGCGAGCGCATCGAGGCGCATGCTGTAGTTGCTGCGTTTCGCGACCGAGGCGTTCGCATCGAAATAACCGCCCGCCCAGGGCTCGATGCAGGTATCGAGATACAGCGCACCGCGCTCACGCGCGAGCCGCACCAGCGCGATGCTGGAGACGTCGACCGAGAGATTCAGCAGAAAGTCACCGGCGCCGAGCAGCGGCTCGAGCCGCGCGCGATAGTTCTCGCGCGTGAGGGCGCCGTTCACGAATTTCACCCCGAACTTCGCGGCCTCGGCTTTGCCGGCCTCGTCGGCGGTGACGATGGTGATGCGGTCCGCCGAAGTGCCGATGTGACGCAAGATGAGCGGCAAGACCCCCTGTCCGATGCTGCCGAAACCGACCATGACGATCTTGCCCGCAAAATTCACATGCACTTCGTGACTCATGATGTATTCCGTTACCCCCGTGTTGTTTAAGAGCCCGCGCGCCGGGCCTTCTGCCGCCAGCCTACAGGCTGGCCGCCGACATGCTCAAGTCTCAGGCGCCACCGGTGCTGCCGGCGTCGACTGCGTTGCCAATGGCTGCGCTGCCGAGACCTGCGCTGCGGCTCGCGGCAGGGTCGCAGGTGTCACGGGTTCGCGCCAGTGTGGCGGATAGGTGCGCTCGTAGCCCGGCAAGGACTCGATGCGGCCGATCCAGCGTGCGAGCGCCGGATAGTTCCGCTCCATCGGCAGAAAGCGCGCCCCGAGCTCGGCCGCGGCGCTGCGATCGAGAGCGCGGCGCAGCAGCTGAATCCAAGGAAATATGACCATGTCGGCCGCCGAATATTGGGCGCCCACGATCCATTGTTCCTTGCTCAAGCGCCCCTCGATGGTCCGCGCCTCACGGCCGACGACGTGCATCGCGTCGGTCAGCTCCTCGAGCGCATCCGCGACGCCTCCCTCGAAGATCGCGCTCACGATGCGCGACAGCGCGGGCTCCGCATACGTCGAAAACTCACAGATCACCCGCATGATGACCCCGGCCTCCTCGGGCGTCAGGCCGAAGATCGGAATGGCGGGATATTTCACGTCGAGGTAATAGAGTACGGCGACCGACTCGAACACCACGTAGTCGCCGTCTTTGAGCACGGGCAGCCGGCCGCGGGGATTCATCTTGAGCATGGGAGGCGACTGATGCTCTTGCTTGTCGAATTGCAGCAGATGCGACTCGTAGGGCAGTCCTTTGTGCTCGAGCGCGAGCAAGATCCGCCAGGAATACGGACTGCCGCTGCCCCAATAAAACGTGATGGCCATAGCTCGATTGTAGCGGATGCACACCGTCCGGCATCGCGCTAGAGTCGGGCCCTTGGACTTCACCACCCTCATCGACGCCGGCGCCTTGCGCGCGCTCATCACCGGGCCCGCGATCGCGGTGCTCGACTGCCGCTTCGATTTGGCCGCGCCGGATGCCGGCCGGGAGGCGTACCTTCACAGCCATATCCCCGGCGCGCGCTATGTTGACCTGAACCGCGATTTGTCCGCGCCCGTCTCCGCCCGGACCGGCCGCCACCCGCTGCCCGATCCCGTCGCCCTCGACGCCTTCTTCCGCGGCCTGGGGGTCGGCCGGGACACGCAGGTGATCGTCTACGACGAGTCGAACGGCTCTTTCGCCGCGCGAGCGTGGTGGCTCCTGCGCTGGCTGGGGCATCCCAAGGTTGCGGTGCTCGACGGCGGCATGAGCGCGTGGCTGCGCGCGGGCGGAGCCACGGAATCCGGCGAGCCCCCGCGCGATGACGCGCCGCAGTCCGCGCGCGGCACCGCGGCCTGTGTGAATCAGCGCGCCGCCCTCGGCACCGACCAGCTGGTCGCGGCGCTCAAGGATCCGCGCACCCTGCTCATCGATGCCCGGGCGGCGGAGCGCTACCGGGGCGCGGTCGAGCCGATTGACCCGGTCGCCGGCCACATTCCGGGCGCGGTGAACCATCCCTTCAGTTCCAATCTGCAGAGCGACGGCCGCTTTTTACCGCCGCGGGAGCTCGAGCGGCTCTGGCGGGATCGTCTGGGCGAAGCCACGGCCGCCGACGTGATCGTCATGTGCGGCTCCGGCGTGACCGCTTGTCACAATCTGTTGGCGCTCGAGCGCGCGGGACTGCCGGGCGCGAGGCTGTACGCGGGCTCGTGGAGCGAATGGATCCGCGACCCCGGCCGGCCGGTCGCGCGCGGCTGATCGTCCGACACCCGCGCGAGTGATCTGCGTCATTTACATGCAGCCTCAATTTGTTATCGTGCGCGCACATGAACAGACCCGCAAAGCTCCTGCCGGGCAATCACGCCTGGAAGTTCGAAGAATCGCTCGACCTGTATCAGGTTGAGGCCTGGGGCAAAGGCTACTTCTCGATCAACGCCGACGGGCACGTGGTCATCCGTCCCAGCATGGACGCCGAGCGCGAGATCGATCTGTACGAGGTCGTGCAGGGACTCAAGGCGCGCGATCTGCACACGCCCGTGGTCATCCGCTTCTCCGACATCCTCGCGCACCGCCTGCGGCACCTGGCGGAGGCCTTCGGCACCGCCATCGCCGAGAACGAATACCGCAACCGATATGCGGCGGTGTTTCCCATCAAGGTCAATCAGCAGCGCCTGGTCGTCGAGGAGGTTTACCGCTACGGCAAGGAGTTCGGCTTCGGCCTCGAAGTCGGCTCGAAGCCCGAGCTGCTCGCAGTCATGTCACTCACCGAGGATGCGCCGGACCGACTCGTCATCTGCAACGGGTTCAAGGACGACAGCTACCTCGAGGCGGTCATCATCGCCGCCAAGCTCGGTCGCACCATCATTCCGGTGGTCGAGAATTTCGTGGAAATTCATACCATCCTGAAGCACGCCGAACGCTATGGCGTGCGGCCGCGCATCGGCGTGCGAGTGAAGCTCGCGAGCGACGGCGCCGGGCGCTGGCGCGATTCGGCGGGCGAGAAGTCAAAATTCGGCTTGTTCGTGAGCGAGATTCTCGACCTGCACGCGCTCTTGAAGGAGCGCAACATGCTCGATTGCCTGCAGCTCGTGCACTGCCATCCCGGCAGCCAGCTGCAGGACATCCGCCGCGTCAAGGACGCGATCAACGAGCTCGCCCATGTATACGCCGAGCTCAAGCTGATGGGCGCGGGCCTTGAGTACATCGACATCGGCGGCGGCCTCGGCGTCGATTACGACGGCAGCGGCACCAATTACGAATCGTCGATGAACTACACGCTCAACGAGTACGCGAGCGATGTGGTGTATCGCATCAAGAGCGTATGCGATGCCCGCAACGTGCCGCACCCGATGATCATCAGCGAGTCGGGCCGCGCCATCGCCGCGCAGCATAGCCTGCTGGTGTTCGACGTCCTGGGGGCCTCGAAACTCGATCAATTCAAGGTGTCCGGACGTCCGGAAGAGGACTACCAGGGACTGCACGAGCTGCCGCAACCGGTGCGCGATTTGTTCGACAGCTACCGATCGGTGAACGAACGGCGCCTGGTCGAGTGCTACCACGACGCGATGCAGGCCCGCGAACAGGCGCTGCAAATGTTCAACTGGGGTTACATGAGCCTCGAGTTTCGGGGGCTGGCGGAGCGCCTCTATTGGGCGACCTGCACCAAGATCCGCGACCACTGCCGCAAGTTGAACCGCGTGCCGGAGGAGCTCGAGGGTCTCGAGGACCTGCTGAGCGACATCTATTTCTGCAATTTCTCGGTGTTTCAGTCCCTGCCGGACAGCTGGGCGATCGGCCAGCTGTTCCCCATCATGCCCATCCAGCGTCTCACCGAGCGCCCCACCCGCAACGCCGTCCTGGCGGACATCACCTGCGACTCGGACGGCAAGATCGATCGCTTCGTCCACCCGCGCGCGACCAAACGCACTCTTGAGGTGCACGAGCTCGTACCGGGCGAACCCTATTACCTGGCCGCGTTCCTGGTCGGGGCCTACCAGGAAACTCTGGGTGACCTGCACAACCTGTTCGGCGATACCCACGTCGTGCACATCCGCCTGCGCGAGGGCGGGGGCTGGTGGATCGAGGAGGTCGTGAAGGGCGATACCGCCAACAAGGTGCTCGAATACATGGAATATGACACCGACGAGCTCTATCCCCGCATCAGCCGGGACTGCGAACGGGCCATCCAGGAAGGACGCATGTCCATCACCGAAGCTCAAGGGGTGAAGCGTTTCTACGAAAACGAGCTGAATGGCTACGCCTACCTCGAGGTCGAGAGCGAGCCGGGCAGGCCCTGAAGTTTGCGTCCTGCGCCTCCCCTCAGGCGGCCGGTAAACCCTGGATTTTCCGGTTTGCCAACAGTTTTTCCCTGGCGTAGCATCGGTTTGTAGGTCGTCCCTGGCTTCAAAATGGTTCAAGTGCGCGACCGAAGGTACAGGTCATGTGACTCGCAAGAGTCGTGGCTTGCTTTAGTGAAACCGCGCGCATGCGGAATCAAACCGTGCTTTGCGCGCACTGTTAGAGAGACTAGTTGAATGACGACGATCTACGTTGGCAACCTGCCTTTCACCGCGACGGAAGACGAAGTGCGCAGCCTCTTCGAGCGCTATGGCAAGGTCGATTCCGTCAAGCTGATCAACGACCGCGAGACCGGCCGCCCCCGGGGCTTCGCGTTCGTCGACATGGCGGCAGGCGAGGCTCAGAACGCGATTCAGCAGACGAACGGCTTCCAGATGGGTGGCCGACCGTTGCGAGTCAACGAAGCCCAAGAACGTGCGCCTCGCTCCAAGCCGCCGGGTGGCGGGGGCGGCGGCGGCGGACCGCGCCGCTGGTGAACGGCTGCGGCTGACCCTAAGGGTCAGCGGGCCGATTCGATCCGCGTGTCTGCTCGGGCCTTCGATGCGGGTCCGGACAAACGAGCGCGCGCTCTCACCACATGTCCTTGAGCTGCGCACCGACATCGACGGTGCCCGCAGCGCCGGCCACCGCCCCATCGCTCGGGCTCAAGGTGTCGGCGGCGCGCGAGCCGCGGAAGCTCACCCGCTCGAAGCAATCCATCACTTTGTCCGTCATGAAGCGGCTCTTTGCCCCATACACGTGGGCATCGCCGTCCTTCGCCTGCTGGGTCACCGCGTACTTCAGCGGCGCGCAGATATGCAACTCGTTGCGCGCGCGGGTCATCGCGACGTATAGCAGACGCCGCTCCTCTTCGATCAGCTCCGGCTTGCCGTTGGAGAATTCCGAGGGAAAGTTGCCGTCCGCGACGTTGAGCACGTAGACGAAGTCCCACTCTTGTCCCTTCGCCGAATGGATGGTGGAGAGGATCACGTAGTCCTCGTCCTTCGAGGCGACCCCGGATTGATCGCTCGTCGCCGCCGGCGGATCGAGCGTCAAGTCGCTCAAGAAGCGCTCGCGCGTCGCGTGCTGCGTGGAGAGTTGTTCGAGCTGCTCGAGGTCGCCCGTGCGGCTGAACGCCGCATCGTAGAGACGCTCGAGCTGCGGCTTGTACCATTCGCGCACCAGCCCCACCTGTCCGGGCCACGGCGTAGCCGGATCCGCGAGCTTCTCCATGAGCGCGCAGAATCTCTTCCAATCCATTTTCGTGGGCTGCGGAGCATCGAAGTCGGCGAGGCTCTTGATGGCAAAGGACTGCGCCTCGAGACGTTCGAGCACCTGTTTGGCGTGCGCCGGACCGATCCCGGGAACCAGCTTGAGCACGCGGAATCCCGCCACGCTGTTGCGCGGGTTCTCGCACCAACGCAACACCGACATGACGTCCTTGACATGCGCGGCCTCTAGGAACTTCAGGCCGCCGTACTTCACGAACGGCACGTTGCGCCGCACGAGCTCGACCTCGAGCACGTCGCTGTGATGGGCGCTCCTGAACAGTATCGCGTGCCGGCGCAGCGCACCGCCCACCTCGCGCGTTGCGAGAATCTTGTTGACGATGTACTCCGCTTGCGAGGCGGCATCCTCGAGAGAGACATAAATGGGCTTCTGCTGGGCTTGACGCATGCCGAGCAAGGTCTTGCGGTGCTGGCGCGAGCCATCGGCCATCAGCGCATTCGACGCGTCGAGAATCGGCTGCGTGGACCGGTAGTTCTGCGACAGCACCACCGTGTCGGCCTTCGGGGTGAAGCGCTCGGCGAAGCCCAGAATATTCTCGACGGCCGCGGCACGGAACGAATAGATCGCCTGCGCATCATCACCCACCACGGTCACGCCCGCGCCGTCGGGCTTGAGGGCCTGGATGATCTCGCTCTGCAGCGAGCTCGTGTCCTGGTACTCATCGACCAGCACGTGCTCGAAATTCGCGGCGAGGCTCTTGGCGAGCGCCGGGTTCTGCATCATGCCGTGCCAGTAGAGCAGCAGATCGTCGAAGTCGAGAACGTTGTTCTTCTGTTTGCGCGCGACGTATTCACGGTAGATCTTGGTGAGGTCCTGCTCCCATTCGCGCACCCACGGAAACTGTTCCTCGAGCGTCTGTTTGAGGGAGAGGCGCGTGTTCACGCGGTAGCTGTAGATCGCGAGACACGCATCCTTGCGGGGGAAGCGCTTTTCCTTGTTCGAAAATCCGAGCTCGTGACGAATCACGTCCATGAGATCGGCGGCATCGGCGCGGTCGAGCACCGTGAAGTTCGGGTTCAATCCGACGTGCTTGGCGAACGAGCGCAAGATGCGGTTGCCCACCGAATGAAAAGTGCCGGACCACGCGAGGCGCGACTGCACGCTGCGATCGCCGAGCTTGCCTCGATCCGACATCACCGCAGTGACGATGGTCTGCGTACGACGAATCATGTCCTGCGCGGCGCGCCGCGTGAACGTCAGCATGAGGATGCGGGCCGGGTCGACGCCGTTCAAAACGAGGTGCGCCGTGCGGTGCGCGAGCGTGTTGGTCTTGCCGGTCCCGGCGCCCGCGATGATCAGCAGCGGGCCGGACTGAACTCCCTTGTCCTTGACGGGCGTGCCATGCGTGGCAGCGCGCCGCTGTTGCGGGTTGAGTGCATCGAATGCCGAGGTCGTCTTCGCCTTCATCATATCGAAAATATACCGGTGAACTGTATGGATATCCAGATAACAATAGGCAGCGACTCTCAGCATGGCGCGCTTGGGGCCGGGCGCGCGAGGAGACAGGTCACAGGGACGAGGATTGCAGCCCCAAGCGCCGCGTGCGCGTCGCCTTGCCGCTGGCGAGTCACCCTAGGATGATGGTCGGTTTCGCCGCATGACTCATTGAGGTACGCCATGTTGAAACCGACGACGGCCGCCAGCCACCCGGTGCACCGCGGTCGCGTGATTACGGTATCGACCGAGACGCTGCGCTATGCCAACGGGCGCGAATACGAGCTCGATTTCGTGCGCCACCCGGGCGCCGCGGCGGTGGTGGCCCTCGACGATGCCGGCCGGGTCTGCCTGGTGCGCCAGTACCGGCACGGGATTCAGGATTTCATGTGGGAGGTTCCCGCCGGCAAGCTCGATCCGGGGGAAGCGCCGGAGGTCTGCGCAGTGCGCGAACTCGCGGAAGAGACGGGCGTTGCGGCTCGGCGCTGGACGCCGCTCGGCCTCTATGTCCCGGCACCGAGCATCTTCACGGAAGTGATCCACTTGTACCTGGCCCGAGAGCTCGATGTGGGCGCGCCGGCGCCGGATCCGGACGAGGAGCTGGAGGTCGAGTGGATGCCCTTCGGGCAGGTCATGCGGCACATTCAACAGGGCGAATGGAACGACGGAAAAACCGCCATGGCACTGCTGCGGGCTCAATACCAGCTGCAACTGTGATGCTTCGCCGCTTTTTGGAGCTATTCGTTTGACATCGGGTCAAACTCCTTTAAAAAGGAGAGCATGAGTTCCGGCGATCCCAAAAAACCGCCTGCCGATGCGCCGCGAGCCCCCCTCGCGAAGAAGCAGAGCGGCCGCGTGCAATTCGACGACCGCGGCAACGCGATCTGGGAATGGGCGGTGAGCACCGGCGCGTTCGGCCGCGAAGTCACGACCGAGCGGCTGAAGAAGCTGGAAAATCCCGGTCTGTCACTCGCCGACGATGCACCCACACCGTTCGATAAGGTGAAGCCCAACCCGCAGGGCGTGGTGAAGGGCTACAACCCCTACGACAGCGGCAAGCTCGGCCGCACCGGGCCGCCGCCGAAGAAAAAGGATCTGCGTAAGCTCAGCGACTGGCTGCAGCTGAAGAAGCAGGCCGACAACAACGGACGGACGACGAGGAATACGGACCGGCGTGCGCGTATGACGACGGAGCTCTGACGCTACGAGCGGTGGACGCCGCACGGGTCAATCGGGCCGGATACTTAGCTCACGATATCGCGTAGTGGAGCTTCGCCGAGCTTCCCAAGCGATAGAACTTTCGCAGCTCGCGCACCAGCGGCTCGACCTTGGCGGTCCCCCGGCTCACGAAGCGGCGCTCCAGGCGCCGGCAGAAATTCGCCGCGCTGCGATGCGCCGTGCGATAGCGATCGAATTCATCGGGCTCGAGCCGGGCGTCGAACTCGACTCGATCGAAGAGCCGCGCGTGCACCTGCGTCGGATAATTGCCTCCCTGCTGCAGGCCCACCAGAAAGACCGTCGCGGCGTACTTGTCGACCTCCGCCTGGCATTCGAGCTCCAGGAGCGAGACCGGCGCGTCGCACTCGAGCCGCCAGATGGAGTACAGAAAGTGACTCACGCCCTCGAGGGCCGTGCAGTAGTCGGCTAGATTTTCCTCGGTCAAGGCGCCCAGGGGATCGGAGGCTTCCAGCCGAGTGAGCACGGCCGGATCGATGTACAGAGCGACGCCCGCGCCGTCGGAGGTCTCGGCGAGCAGCAACTCCTCGTCGGGCTCGCGACGGTCGTTCGAGGCGATGACCCCTGCAAGCGTACGGCGATCGGTCACCAGGAAATCGTACACGTCGTGCTCGACGTTCAGGTCGTACAGGCGTCCCAGCAGCTCTTGCAGCCCGCGCAGTACCACCGCTAGTGCCGGACGCCGAGGCCGCCTTGCCGAACCGGCCGTACGCCGAGGCGATTGAGCAGACCGTGGGCCCGGGCGCTGCCCGTCTTCATCCAGATTTCATAGAGGCGCAGGATGTCGGCGTCCGAATGCGCGTAGGACATCTCGCTCACCTCGTTCAACGCGTCGACGAGGCGTTGGAATTTCTGCGCGAGCTCGGCGTAAATTGCACCGATGGCGCGGCCCGACGCCGAGCGCTGCATGGAATCGGCGAGCGAGCCATAGGCATTGCCGCCCATGGCGATGTGATAATCGATGTCGACGAGCTTGCGGGCGAAACTGCGCGCGAAGAATCCGGCGATGAACAAAGAGACATCGCCGAGGCGCTGCAGAGCGCGCTGGCGCGCGGCGGCGCTCGGCGCATCGAGCGAATCGGCCAACATATGCGCCAGCGGTCTGATGCGCAGGCCCTCCGGGGTCTTCTCGTACAGCGCATCGGCGCGCGAGAACATGGTGAGCAGGTTGACCACGTATTGTTCGGATTGCTCCTCGATCTCCAGCTTCTGGCGCTCGGTCGCCGCATGAAAGGCATCCCGGAAAAATTCACGCAACGAGCTGACGGCCACCAGTGACTTGTCTCCCATAGCTTGCATGCATATTCCTTTAGCAATGAGACCGATACCATCCTATCGGTTTCAGAGGCGCCGAGTGAAGTGGCAAAGTGCGAACTACAGTCAGAAAACACCGACAAAACCAGTGTTTTTTGCTATCAGCAGACGCCCTCGTAGGCTGCTAAGCGCGGCGTGCGCCGCGACGGTGCTAAAGAATTTCAGCGAGCGTCGAAATGGTGCGCGAGGGCGGCGCGAGCGCGACCGGCCAGCTACGCGCGTCACGGTTGAGCCACACCGTTTGCATGCCCGCCTGCCGCGCGCCGACGACGTCGGTGACGGGATCGTCGCCGACGTGCAGAATTTCCTCCGCGGGCACGCCCGCCATGTCGCGTAGCGCCGCGAAGATGCGGGCATCGGGCTTGGCCGCGCCTGCGGCGATCGCACTCACGTGTCCGTCGAAGAACGCGCCGAGGCCGCAGCGATGCGGATCCGCGTTGCCGTTGCTCAACGCGAACAGCCGATAGCGCGTGCGCAACCGCTCGAGCGCCGGACGCACGTCATCGTAGAAATCGACGCGGTTGCGGGCGGCGAGAAAGACCTCCAGCGCTTCTTCGCTGGCGGACTCCGCGTACCCGGCACCGATGAATTGCGCGGCGAGCGCGCGCCGGCGCAGGAAGGTGAGGTCGTGGCTCTGTTCGGGGAACTGCGCGGCGACCTTGGCGCGCAGCGCGCGCATGGTGTGGATGCTGTGGCCATGCACGGTCCGCGGGTAACGTTCTTGCAGCCACTCGTGCAGCGTCGCCTCAGCGGCCGCGAGCACCGGCGCGCACGGGCCAGAGGGTGTCGTCGAGGTCGAGGCTGATCACGCGCGTCGCGCTCATGTGCCGATTCTGCCTGCGCTGAGGCTACAATTGCAGGCTGAGCGAGAGGGAGAAGGAAATAAAATGAACAGCACGCGTACGCTTCGTCTGATTTTGACCTGGGCACTCTGCGGCGCCGCCGGCGCGGCGAACGCCCGAGCCCCGAGCCCTCCTCCCCTGCCGCCGCTTACCGTGCAGGACCTGGTGCGCCTCGCGCGCGTCGCCGATCCCGTGGTGTCGCCGGACGGCAAGCGCGTCGTCTACGCGCTGCGGGTGACCGACATGGACGCCAACAAGGGCCGCACCGCCATTTGGCTGCTCGACCTCCACAAACACAACGCCGCGCCCGTGCGGCTCACCGATCTGGCCGCCAACTCGAGCGCGCCTGAATGGAGCAGCGACGGGCGCTTGCTCTACTTTCTCTCGAATCGCAGCGGCTCGAGTCAGGTGTGGCGGCTCGATCCGGGCAAAGGCCGGGCCGGCGAAGCCGCGCAGGTCACGAATCTGCCGCTCGATGTCGGCACCTTTCGAGTGTCTCCGAAGGCGGATCGCGTGTTCGTGACGCTGGATGTGTACCGGGACTGTCCGACGCTCGCCTGCACCCAGGAGCGTCTCGACAAGGACGCGCATTCCCAACAGCACGGGGTGCTCTACGACCACATGTTCGTGCGGCACTGGGACACCTGGAGCGACGGCCGGCGCTCGCAACTCTTCTCTCTCGCGCTCGGCCCCTCCGGGGCAGCCAGCGGGTCGCCCGTCAATCTTACCGAGGGACTCGACGGCGACGTGCCTGAGAAGCCCTTCGGCGGCCGCGAGGACTACGCACTGAGCCCCGACGGTCAGAACGTCGCGTTCTCGATCCGCGTGGCGCCGGTGGGCGAGCCCTGGTCGACGAATTTCGACATCTACCTCGTGCCCGCCGCGGGCGGCACGCCGCGCAACTTGACCGCGGACAACCCGGCCTGGGACGGCCAGCCCGCTTTTTCGCCGAACGGCGCGACCCTCGCCTACGCTGCCATGAATCGGGCCGGCTACGAGGCGGATCGCTTCCATTTGGTGCTCTTCGACTTGGCTAGCGGCGTGAAGCGACCGCTCACCGAGAGCTGGGACCGCTCGATCGCGAGCTTTAGCTGGTCGCGCGACGGCAAGAGCTTGTTTGCGACCACGGATCACCTGGGTCAGCACCCTTTGTGGGCCATCGATGCCGGCACCGGCAGAGCCTCGGCGATCACCGGCGACGGTCACGTCGAGGCGTTCAGCGTGGGGCCGCAGCGTGTGATCTACGCGCACAGCGATCTCGCCCATCCGGCGGATCTTTATTCGGTCGCCCTCGACGGCGGCAAGCCCACGCAGCTCACGCATCTGAACGATGCCGACCTCGCCGGGCGCGCGCTCGGGGAATACCGGCAATTCACCTTTGCCGGAGCGAACGGCGACAATGTCTTCGGCTATGTCGTCAAGCCGCCGAACTTCAAACGCGACCAGACCTACCCGGTGGCGCTCGTGATCCACGGCGGCCCCGAGGGAAGCATGGCGAACGAATGGCACTGGCGCTGGAATGCGCAGACGTTCGCCGGCGGCGGGTATGGCGTGGTGATGATCGATTTCCACGGATCCACCGGCTACGGACAGGCCTTTACCGATGCGATTCAGGGTGACTGGGGCGGCAAGCCGCTCGAGGACCTCAAACTCGGCCTGGCGGCTGCCCTGAAGGGAAATCCGTGGCTCGACGGCGCGGATGCCTGTGCGCTCGGCGGCTCCTACGGCGGGTTCATGGTCAACTGGATCGCGGGGCAGTGGCCGGACCGGTTCAAGTGCCTGGTGACGCACGATGGCGTGTTCGACAACCGCGCCATGTACTACGCCACCGAAGAGTTGTGGTTTCCGGAATGGGAGATGGGCGCTCCGGAGTACGCGAATCCCGCCGCCTACGCCAAGTTCAACCCGGTCGACTCGGTGTCGAAATGGAAGACGCCGACGCTCGTGATCCACGGCCAGCTGGATTTTCGCATCCCTTACAGCCAAGGCCTCGCCGTGTTCACGGCCCTGCAGCGCCGCGGCGTGCCGAGCGAGCTTTTGTACTTCCCCGACGAGAACCACTGGGTGCTCAAACCTTCGAACAGCATTCAGTGGTACGACACGGTGCTTGCGTGGCTGAACCGCTGGACCGCGCGATGACCCTCCGGCTCACGCGGGGTGCGCTGCTCGCTCCTCAGGCGTCCGGGCCCCGCCAGGCGGCGGGGTAGTCGGCGCCGAGCTTCAAGATGCGCTTCAGAACGTTCGGGTAGGGAATGCCGGCGGTCAGCGCAGATTGCGCAAAATCCTCGGCCGCCGAGAGGTTCGGATTCGCGTTCGCTTCGAGGACGTAGAGCGATCCGTCGGCCCGCAGCCGGAAATCCATGCGCGCATAGCCGGTGAGGTGCAGGGCGCGGAAAATGCGCCGCGACAGCTGCTCGAGGCGCCCGAGCACGTCCGCCGGAAGGTCCTCCGCCGCCGCGGTGGTGATGCCGTACTTGCGCTGATAATTGCGATCCCATTTCACCTTGCGCGTGGCGATGGTCGGATGGCCCTGGGGCAGCGAGCCGAAGGTCATTTCCCATACCGGCAGCACCTTGAGGCGCTCGTTGCCGATCACGCCCACGTAGAGCTCGCGCCCTTCGATGTACTCCTCCACCAGCGCATCCGAATGGGTCTGCTCGTGGATGAACGCGATGCGCTCCTTGAGGCCGCGCTCGTCGGTAACGACCGAGGCATGTGCGATGCCGAGCGAGGCGTCCTCGGTGGAGGACTTGACGAACATCGGGAAGCGCAGACGCTTCGGCAGCCGCGGTGTGCGGCCGCGCGGGAACACCACGAACTGCGGGGTCGGCACGCGATGATAGGACAGGAGTTGTTTGGAAAGCACTTTGTCCCGCGAGAGCAGCATGCCGCGCGGGTTGCAGCCCGTGTAAGGCTGGTGCAAGAGCTCGAGAAACGCGACGACGTGTTGATCGTAGGTCACGATCCCGTCGAACTCCTCGAGCAGGTTGAACACGATATCCGGCTTCCACTCGAGGATCGCGCGCCGCAGGTCCATGAGGTTGTCGTCCACGCCGAGAGGCATCACCTCGTGGCCGGCCTCCTTGAGGTGCGAGATGACATCGTATTCGGTGCGCCACTCCTCGATTTCCTTCTCGGGGACGCCGCGCAGGGATTCCGGCGGCACGAGCGTTGCGTGCACCAGAACCAGGGCGCGCAGTCTTTTCATAGCGCCACGCGCGGCAGCTGGCGCTCCTCGTAGGATTCCGCGAGCCGGGCGATGACCCATAGCAGGTGCGGCTTGAGCTCGCGCCTGCTGCCGCGCAGGTACAGGCCGAGCGCCTCGCAGCGCGACACCATGAGCCGCAGCACCTGGTGCACCAAGTAATCGCTGAAGACGCCGGAGCGCAGGATTTTGAGCCGCAGGTCGTTGCGCATCTCGCGCAGCACGCTCGCCGCCCTGGGCGCGGCCGAGGAGCGCGGCGCGGTGGTGAACACCTTCAAGAGCAGCTCATCAGCGCCCGAGCGGCGCGGCAGGCGATAGCGGGCGAGCTTGCGCTCGTAGTGCTGACGCAGTGTCGAGGACTCCTCGGCGATGTCCTCGATGTGGCTTCGATCGGTGACCGTGGGCTTCGCCTCACCGATCTCGGTGGCGAGTTCGTCGATGAACTCGAGTTTGGCGAAGGCGGGCCATCCCTCGTATTCGCGGCGCCAGGCGGACCGCGGCTTCAGCCACACCGCGAAGGTCTCGGCAAAATCCTCGGTGGGATGGGCCTGCGCATACCAGGCGCCCAAGTGCTGTACGAACCGCCGGCTGCCCGGCCGCGGCCGATACGTGTCCGGATACGGGAGCGACGCCGGCCCGAACACCTCCCGCCAGCCGCGGCGGCGGCGCACGCGATAGGCGGTATCGATCGCGTGTCCGGCCTCGTGGCGCAAGATGCGCATCAGCCAGTTGCGATTGCCCCCCTCCACCTCGCGCATGAATCGTCGTTCGATACGCGCGAGACGCCGATGCGCCAGATAGAAGGGGACGGCGATGCCGGGGATGCCGTCCGGGGAGAACCACTCCTGTGCGAGCCAGCAGTGGGGGCGAAAGCGGATACCGCGCGTGGCGAGCTCATCGTACAGCCGTCCGATCGCTGCCTCCAAGTCCGTGCCGGCGATGGTCAGCTTCAGGTCGCAAAAGCGCAGGCTGAGGAGCTGGTCGTCCGAGAGTGTCTCCCAGGCGTAGCGAGAGGCGGCGCGGTGCCCGCGCCTCTTTGCCGGCAGCGATGAGGTTTTCGACATATGGCCGATGTCTGCGACGATCCTACGGTCCGACGATTTTAACTACAAATCCCCTCTGCGCGCGCTAGGTCTCCATGACCTCGGCGGGTGAGACGCGCTCCGCGGGTGCGGCAAGCGAGGCGGCGCGCAGTGCCTCCAGGCCGGCAAAATCGAACAACGCCGGATCGGCAAGCTGGGAAGGCGCGACATTTTGCAGGCTGGAGAAGATCGCCTCCAGGCGGCCGGGGAACTTCGCCTCCCAGTCCCGGAGCATGGCCTTCACCGCCACGCGCTGCAGATGGCCTTGCGAGCCGCACAGCGTGCAGGGAATGATGGGAAAGTCTCTCGCCGCCGCATAGCGCTCGATGTCGCGCTCCGCCACGTAGGCGAGCGGCCGGATCACGATGTGGCGGCGATCCTCGCTCAACAGCTTCGGCGGCATGGCCTTCAGGCGCCCCCCGAAGAACATGTTCAAAAACAAGGTCTCGATCAGGTCGTCGCGGTGATGACCCAGCGCAAGCTTGGTGATGCCGTTCTCCGCCGCGTACCGATACAGCGCGCCGCGCCGCAGGCGCGAGCACAGCCCGCACATCGTCTTGCCCTCCGGGATCACGCGCTTCACCACGGCGTAGGTGTCCTGCTCGATGATGTGAAACGGCACGTCCAGCCGCGCCAAATAGTCGGGCAATACATGCGCGGGGAAACCCGGCTGCTTCTGGTCGAGATTCACGGCGATCAAGTCGAAATGCACCGGCGAGTTGCGCCGCAAGCTCAAGAGCACATCGAGCAGCGTGTAGGAGTCCTTGCCGCCGGACAGGCACACCATGATCCGATCACCCTCGGCGATCATGCCGAAGTCGGCAATGGCCTTGCCCGCGGCGCTGCGCAGCTGCGCCTCGAGCTTCTTGAAGTTGTTCGAGCTCCGCCGCTCCGGCACGGCCGTCACGGCGCTTCCAGGTATTTGGCTTCCAGGTAGCGCAGGTAGGCGGCGGCGGTGAGCGGCTTGCCGGTGGCCCGCTTGATGAGCTCCTGGATGGGCAGGCGTGCGCCGACGCCGTGCACGTTCTCCCGCAGCCAATCCATCACGCCGCCGAACTCGCCGGCGGCGATCTCCGCGTCGAGCGAAGGCCGCTCGGCGCGCAACGCCTCGTTGATCTGTCCCGCGATCACCGCGCCGAGCGCGTAGGAGGGGAAATATCCGAAATGTCCCACCGCCCAGTGAATGTCCTGCAGACAGCCGTCGACGTCGTTGGTCGGGCGCAGGTTCAGGCGCTGCTCGAGGTTGGCGTTCCACGCCTCCGGGAGATCCGCGACGGGCAACGCGCCGTCGAGCATTTTCTTTTCGAGATCGTAGCGGAGCATGATGTGGGCCGGATACGTGAGCTCATCGGCGTCCATCCGGATGAGACTGCGCTTGACGCGAATGAGATGCCGATACAAATTCTGCTCGCTCCACTCCTCGCCGCTCACCTGCAGGAACTTGTCGAGCAGCGGCTTCAAGTAGGTCACGAACGCGCGGCTGCGGCACAGATTCATTTCGAACAGCAGCGACTGGCTCTCCTCGAGCGCGAGCCCCCGGTCGCGCCCCACCGGTTGATCGCGCCACTTCGCCGGCAGCCCCAGGTCGTACATGGCATGCCCGGTCTCGTGCACCGCGCCGAGCAGTCCCGAGAACGGATCGATCGGATCGAAGCGCGTGGTCACCCGGATGTCGCCGGGAACACCTTCCGTGAAGGGATGCTCGCTCTCGTCGAGACGGCCGCGGTCGAACGGAAAGCCGAGCGCCTTCAGCACCTCGAGCGCGAGCTGGCGCTGGCGGGCCGCGCTGAATTTGCCGCCGAACGGGAACGGGCGCGCGGTCCGCCTGCACCTCGATGGCCTGATTGATGAGACCGGGGAGCTTGCGCGACAGCGCCTTGAAAATGGTGTCGATATCCGCGGTCGAGATGCCCGGCGTGAAGGCGTCGACCAGCGCATCGTACGGCGCGAGCCCGCGCGCCTGACCCAAGAGCGCGGCCTTGTCGCGCACCAGCTTGACCACCTCTTCGAGGTGCGGCGCGAAAATCTTGAAGTCGCTCGCCTTGCGCGCTTCCACCCAGAATACTTCGGCGCGCGCCGTCGCCTTGGCGAGGCGCGCGATCAGCGAGGGCGGCGTGGCGATGGCATGATCGCGCTGGCGCCGCATCTCGCGGAGGTTCGCGAGCGACCAATCCTCGAGCTGCGAAGCGCCGGCTTCGGCGCGCTCGAGAAGACGCGCCACCTTCGGTGTCGTCAGTAACGCGTGATGCTCGGTCTCGAGCGCCGCCAGTTGTTCGCCGCGCACGTCGGCGCTGCCTCGGGGCATCATGACGGCGGCGTCCCAGCGCAACAGCGACAGCGCGCCGCGAAAGGCGTGCAAGCGGTGAAATTCTTGCTCGAGTTGTTCGTAAGGTGACAGCGCCATGATGAATCAGCCGATCGGGGCAATGCCCGTTTTTGGCGGCCAGTCTAGCAGATTGCCGCTTCCTGCGATCGGCTCCAAGCGAATATTTACAGTATTATCAGCAAGTTAGTGGAATTGCTTCAGCGACAGAGAGCCCGTCTGGTGGAACGGCAAATCGTGCATGAACGGCAGGTCGAGGTCCGCGGAGCCCGTCACCTGGTAATCGATCGAATCGCCGGGCTGATTGGCGAACTTGAGCAACGCGAGCGCGAGGTTCGCGGTGATGGTGATGTCGAAATCCTTCTGCCCCAGCGGCGGCACCACGAAGCTCTGGTTACTGACCCC
This sequence comes from uncultured Gammaproteobacteria bacterium, assembly GCA_963766915.1. GTDB lineage: Bacteria > Pseudomonadota > Gammaproteobacteria > Steroidobacterales > Steroidobacteraceae > Bog-1198. The sequence continues at coordinate 339,341 of CAVYCL010000008.1, read as the reverse complement.
GCTTGCAATGCGCTCGCCGGCCACGCTCAACTCGGCGTGCAAGCCGTTCACCGGCAACGCGCGCTGGTTCGGGTTTTGCACCTGAAACTTCACCAGGAAGTTTTGCTGCAGAAGGTTACCGCCCCGCATCTCTATGCCCGTGACGGTGAGATTGGGGCGCTCGAACTTGGGCGCGCACCCCGCGACACACAACAACAGCATCAACGCGAGGTGCCTCAGCACCGAGAATCTCGGGGGCGCGTCTGGCAACATTAGCGGGATGATACCGGTTATGTCTGCAGTTGGGAGGCGCAGGGTCGTGCGGAGATTGACCGCCGCTGCGCTCATGGTCGGGCTCGCGGGCGCTGGGCTCGCGGTGGCGGCCGATCCACCGCCGGGCGCCAGCGGAGCACCCGGCGCAGTTGGGGCGCCGAGCGCCCCCGGCAGTTTCAGCCTGCCCGGCTCTTTGGCACCGCCGCCCGCCAGCCAGGTGCCCGCGAACTGTCTCGACTCCGGCGACGGCTACCTGCGCGCACGCCTCGCGGGTGCGGTCGAGGCGCGCATCCATTGGAGCAATTCGGGACTCCGTTGCCAAGGCGAGGCGCGCGAGACGCCCCCCGGGGTGCGCCTCAGCTTCCAGCGCCGCGGCGCCAAGCCGGACCTTTTGTTCGTGTTCGGTCTCACGGGTGTGCGGGAAGGCCGACCGGCTCAGGCGGTGGCCACCAATCTCACGGTCATCGTGCAGGGCACGGATCGGATCTACGGGACGCTGGGCGATTCACGCTGCACGGTGGACTCGCTTTCGCAGCGCCGCTTGGGGTCGGGCAAGCGCTACCGGCTCGAGGCGCGCGGATTCTGTACGCAACCCGCGCACGCCGTTCGCGGCGACGACGCCGTGCTGGTGAGCACGTTCGAGTTCGCCGGCGTCGTGAACTACGAAGGCTCCGCCGAGGACACCCCGGCGAAGCCATGAGCGCGCTCGTTCGCAGCCTTCCGGCGATCCTGTTCGCCTGCTGGGCCCTCGCGGCAGCAACGTACGCTCGGGCCGCCGTGCCGGTTTACGACTACGAAGTCGTGCACGTCTATCCACACGATCCGGAAGCCTTCACCGAGGGACTCTTTTACTTGAACGGCTTTCTGTACGAGAGCACCGGCCTCGAGCACCACTCCTCCATCCGCAAAGTCCGCCTGCAAACGGGCGAAGTGATCGAGCGGCACGACATTCCGGGACAATATTTCGGCGAAGGCATCGTCAACTGGGGAAACCGGCTGATCGAGCTCACCTGGCAATCGCACGTAGGATTCGTGTACGACCTGAAGAGCTTCAAACCGCTGCGGGAGTTTCACTACGAAGGCGAGGGCTGGGCGCTGACCCAGGACGGCACGCAGATCTTCATGAGCGATGGCACGTCGACTCTGCGTATCTTGAACCCCAATACCCTGCTGCCCGCCGGCATGATTCCGGTCACGCTCGATGGCAAGCCGATCGAGCGGCTGAACGAGCTCGAATGGGTAAAGGGCGAGATCTTTGCCAATGTCTGGCAGACGAGCTGGATCATGCGCATCGATCCTCACGACGGGCACGTGGTCGGCATCGTGGATCTGCACGGCTTGTTGCCGGCGGAGGACACGGTGGCCGGGGCGACCGACGTGCTCAACGGAATCGCGTACGACGCCCAAGGGGATCGGCTGTTCGTCACGGGCAAGAATTGGCCAAAGCTCTTCGAAATCCGGCTAAAACCCCGCGCGACCACCGCGCGGTGATGTAGCGAATTCCCGAAAGCGGGTCCTACAGGCACTCACGCGCGGTGCCTACAGACTTCGATCGTCTCCGTTGCTCAAATGCGACACCAACAGAGGCGTCACTCACCCTGACGCCCGCTGAAGGCGAAAACTCAGCCAATTGATCGAGTTTTCGCCTGTTTTTCAGCGTCGTTAATTGTGTTGCCTTTTAGCAAACGGAGATTTTCGGTATGAAGCGAATGATTGCATTGAGTTTGGCCGGCGCCGTGGGCGCCCTCTGCGCCACCGCCCAGGCGGATAACCTCGCCCCATCGGACGCGCCGTCCATTTACGTGGCGCCGATGCTCCAATACAGCATCCAGAAAAACGACCCCGAACTTAAGGACAACTTCGGCTATGACGGCGCGATCGGCGTCAATCTGCCGCATTCCTGGGCGGCCGAGTTCAACTTCAGCCGCGGCCAGTTCGACATCAAGGGCACGGACGGTACGCGCCAGCTCGATGCGTACACGGTGGATGTGATCAAGAAATTCTTCCCCACTGACATCATGGAAAAGGTCTTCATCAACCCGTACGTGCTCGCCGGCGGCGGTGCGTTGAACGACCGGACCAGTTTTCCGGCGTACGGCCATTCCGTGTATCACACCTACACCGCCGAGGCGGGCATCGGACTCTTGACCGGGCTCGGACGACAAGATGGCTCGACGCGGGTGCAGCTGCGCACCGAAGCCAAGTACCGCGTGGAATTTGCCAGCGCCGATACCTTCGGTGTGAAAGACCCCTCCGGTGTCGTGTTCGGACTCGGCGTGCAGATGAACTTCGGCGCACCCGATGATCGGGCGCCCAAGATCGTCACCAAGGAAGTCGTGCGCGAGGTTCAGGTGCCCGCGCCGCTACCACCGCCTCCCCCGCCGCCGGCGCTGCCGCCGCCCCCGAAGGGCGACATACGGCTCCAGGGCGTGACCTTCGCGAAGGATTCGGCAGACTTGATACCGCAGGCAGAAGGAGTGCTGGACACGACCATCGCTTCGCTCAAGCCGTATCCCAATCTGGTCATCGAGGTTCGCGGCTATGCCGACAGCACGGGTTCGCAGGCGTACAACTTGCAGCTCACGCAACACCGGGCTGAGACGGTCATGCATTACATGCAGTCGCATGGCCTGAGCAATCAGATGAGCGCGAAGGGCTTCGGCAAGGAAGACCCGATCGCAGATAATGCGACCGGCGAGGGCCGACTCGCGAACCGACGCGTGGAACTCCACATCACCGGCGGCGATCAGGGCGGCGGCTCCTAGAGCGCCTGCCCTTCGGCGGCTCGCCTCGCGGCGAGCCGCCTTGTAGCGATACGATGCCCCCGAGGACTCATCACTCGGGGGTTTTTCTTTATGAGCTCCGCCATCGATGCTTCAGCCGGACTCGGCTCGATTGACGAGCGCAATGTGCCCGCGGTCTTCCCGTGGAAGTTCTTCGTATGGGCTTACGCGTTCACCTGGTTCTTCTGGTTTTGGCCTCTCGCGGCGGCCAAGGGCTGGGTCTCATGGTCCTGGATCGCCTCGGCCAAAGTTCCGATTCTGATGACCGGGGCCTTCGGACCGTTCGTTGCCTCGTTCTTGCTCACCTACCGCGACGGCGGCCGCAAGTCGGTCCTGCGATTCGCGGCGCGCGCCCTGCGCTATCGAATCCCCGCTCGCCCTTTGGGCGTCGCCCTGTTCCTCTGTCCGATTCTCGCGGCCATCGCCACCTACCTGTACTCTCGTGAAGGCGGGCCGCCTTGGGCGGTGGCGATTCCGCTCGCCTCGATGCCGAGGCTTTTGCTCTTATTGTTCTTCCTGGGGGGATCGTTCCAAGAGGAATTCGGCTGGGCCTACGCGATCGACCGCATGCAAAATAAATGGCCTACGCTCGAGGCCAGCGTTCTATTGGGTATCGTCTGGGCATTCTGGCATCTGCCGTTGTTCTTCATCCCCGGCCTGAGCCAGTCCTACATGCCGTTTTGGTCGTTTCTGCTGCTGACCGGCGCGCTGCGCGTCATCAGCGTCTGGATCTACAATGCCGCCGACCGCAGCATCCTCGCGACGCTCCTGCTCCATACCTCGTCGAATTTCTCGATGAATCTGTTCCCGCTCATTCAGCGGGACAAGGGTGTCGTTCAGCGACCTTGGATCTACTTTGCGCTTTTGATTATGGCGGCTGCCGCCGCCATCGCCTGGGAATCCCGACGGCGCGGCGCAGCCCCGGCGAAATCACGGATCGCAGATGAGTCCTGATTTGGAGGAGGCTGGAGCCCTCGCCTCGGCGGCTCTCGCCGCCGGTGAGTTTGATCGTGCATCGATCGCCGATCGGCGCGACGGCACCCATCAGCTCAAGAATTGCGACAATTGCGGCGCGCAGCTCGGCGGCGAGTACTGCCAGGCGTGCGGACAGGCCGGGCACGTGCACCGATCCTAGCTGCACCTGACCGAGGAAGTGCTGCACGGCGTACTGCATTTCGGCGCCAAGGGTTGGCGAACGCTGCCCCTCCTGATCGGCCGACCCGGCCTCCTCACCCGGCGCTACATCGACGGTCAACGCACCCTCTACGTATCGCCGCTCGCTTTATTCTTGTTCACCGTGTTTCTGATGTTTTTCGTCTTCTCGTTCACGGGCGGCATCGCGCCGTCGACACACGTCACTGTGGCGCAGCGTGCGCAAGTAAACGCAGAGCTTGCGCAACCGATCACCGAAGGCAAGGCCGCGGTCGCGCGGGCGACGGCGGCGCTCGCACAGGCGCGACAAGCCGGCACGGGATTATCGAGGCCCCAAGACGACCTGGCCGAAGCCGAGAAAAATCAGCGGGTCCTCGAAACGACGTCGCGCATGGTCGACGCCACGCTAAAGGCGGCAGGGAGCGGCGCGCAAAGCGGCGCACCGGGGCATGATGCCGCCGGCGATACCGGGCAAGCACGACTGGCGGCGCTCGAGGTGCATACCGGCTTCGCCGGTGTGGATGCGAAATTGCGCCACGCGCTCGGCAATCCTGAGCTGTTCCTCTACGAGCTCAAGAACAAGGGATATAAATTGTCGTTCATGCTGATCCCGATTTCCCTGCCGTTTCTTTGGCTGATGTTCGTCGGCAGGCCCGGCATCGCGGTTTACGATCACGCGATTTTCTCGCTCTATTCGCTGTCGTTCATGTCGCTGTTGTTCATCGCAGCCGCACTCGTGGGCGCGGTCGGCTTGGGTTCCCTGGCCGCGCTCATGGTGATCGCCGTCCCGCCGCTGCATATATTCCTGCAGCTGCGGGAGACCTATGGGCTGGGTATCTTTGCGGCACTGTGGCGCACGGTGGTGCTGCTCTTCGTCACCGGAACGGCATTCGCGTTATTCGTTGTGTTCATTCTGGTGTTGAGCTTGCATTGACAGATTAGTGCTGCCCAACTGTCGACGATGTTTGGACATCTTGCTTGAGAGCGTCGACTCGGGCTTGCTCTTGCGCCCGCTGAGCTCTAGTGGTGCAGACGGATTTAGTGATCAGTGAGCCTGTCACTTGCTCTGAGTGACACTGCACGTCCGGCCCAGCATCCGCGACCTTACTGGGCTGCGTCGTGCAGCCCGCGACGATGATCAACAGGATGAGCCGACACAAGTTAGCGTTGGGCATCAAATCTCCCTGGCCTGGCTGGATGAAACCCGCTTGGGCCGATCTTAAGTGTTAAGTGGCTGAAGGAACTTCGTGGGAGGAGAGTCTAAATCCACCAGCGGGGTGTGTCATTACCCCACGGCGCCGCCTCTATCCGGTTCCTGTTCGTCGCGCCAGCGCTTTGCTTCCGGCTTCCTTCCGACTCCCGGTCACCCGAGAAACCGCTGCCTTCCGCTAACACTTGCCCATGTCGGCTGTGTAGAGGACTTTCACCTCCGAGTGGGTGCGCCCTGCCGGGCGCACCACCAAAAAAAGCCCCGCACGAGGCGGGGCTTCCAATGCACGTTTCCTGGAAGAATTTAGAAAAGTGTATTTCAGGTTGACGTAGAAGTTCCGCAACAAGGGGTCCGCAATGAACGAGTTGTACCCGGCCGCAAAGTTGTCTTGGTACGCGTTGGTGAAGGGCGGCTCCTTGTTGAACAGGTTTTTGATTCCGAACAACACGGTCAGACTGGTGTAGTCGGCTTGACGCTTACGTAACCATCAAAGAGCGAATAGCTGCCCACGGTACGCTGATTGCCGCTGCCATCCGGGTACTCGTCGCGTACGACGAGTAGAAGCGGTTGTCCAGTCCGGCACCCCACATGCCCCCGGGACTCGTCCAGTCGATCCGCAGGTTGTGCTGCCACCGGTACGCCGGCGGCAGTTCGTTGTACCAGCCCACCAGGTTGAGTTCCGGACCGCCGTTGTACTGCTGCTGTAGAAACTGGGTGACCGCGGTCCCTTCCAGATCCTCGTGGAACGTACCGAAGTCGGTACGCTGCAGGTATTGGATGCTCAGGTCGAACCCGTCGGTCGTGATCCGGCCCGTGTTCTGATTCTGCAGATTGATGTATCCGCAGGTCGGTGCCGTGTGAGGAACGCAAGACGTGGCTTCTTGTATCGACGGCGTGAGTCCCCCGGCGTTGTTGACGTGTGTAGTAGCTCGCGAAGACGGTGGGATTACCGTAAATGGCCTGTGCCGGAACGGCTCCAATGACGTTCTTGAGGAGGATTCTGTAATAGTCGACCGTAATGCCCAGGTCCGTCGATCGGCGAGAGGACGACACCCGAAATCGAAGTTCTGCGATGTTTCGGGGGTCAGCGTTCGTGTTTCCACCGAACAACCCCAGTCCCTGCGTGTTGCAGGTCGCTGCGGTAAACGGCGCAATGGCGTGCGCCTCCTGCCGGGCAGTTCGGGTTCCCTGCTCCCATGGTGCCGCTGGCTCGCAGCGGCCAAGTAATTCGGCGAGTACAGGTCGGCAAGCGTGGGCGCCCGGAAGCCGGTGGAGGCGGTTCCCGAAAGGTCAGGAAATCTGGTCGGCTGATAGCGCAGGGCGATCTTCCCGTTCTGGTCGTGCCGAAATCGCTGTATCGGTCCTCAGCGATCCGATAGATCGAGATCGAGGTTCTGGAGGATCGGCACGTCCAGCTCCATGAAGAGCGCCTGGACCTGGCGACTCCCTTCGATCTGGCTGTCGCCAAGTCCGCTTGCCGCTTGCACGAGATCATTGTAGGGCGTGGTCCCGTACGTGTATCGCTCGCCGTTCACATCGGCGCCGAGCGCCAGGGTTGCTGGCGTGCCCGCGTTGAAAGCATCGCCCAGCGCGTGGCTGACATGGCCGTTGACGCTCCACCGTTCGTCCGTGCCGACCGAGTACATGCCGTTTATATACGACGAGTTGATCAAGGCCTGTCCTGCCGCGCTCTGAGGACCGAAGGGGTTGATCAGGTCGCTGAGCACGCCGCCGGGCGCAAGCACGGCCTCATTGGGATAGCCCCCGGTAAAGCGATTGTCGTTGGCGTTCTTGCTCCAATTGAATGACGACAGCGTAATCCCAACCGCCGTTGTTGCCGGAGAACGTCACCAGAACCCTCTGCTCGGTATTGAGGTTGCCGGAATAGCGGCTGTTGTTGGGGTCGGTCCAGACCGCAGTCGCCCCCAGGCGGCCAGAGACGGCGTCGGGGTGGCGCAGGTTCCCTCGCATATAAACGACTGACCCGCCTTAGGGTAGTAGGGGCTCGCCGGGTCCATCCCGAAATAATAGAACATGGGACCCGAATAATTGGTCACTTCGGATTGAGCCCAGAAGTACTGCACCTGCAGCTGGTTGTTGCCCGGCAGCGTCTTGGTGAATTCGGCCATCCCGGAATACTCTTTATGCTCCGGGAGCAGATCCGTGGCCGCAGAATACCGGTAGGCGCAGTTTCCAAAATAGGTGGTCGGAAAGGGATTGCCCGCACAGGCCGGATAGCCCGGCTGCCAATAGCTCCCATTGGAATCGATGAAGGTGCCGGGCCACGTTCCTGGATTGTTCGTACTGGTATAGCCACCCCCCGGATTAAATCCGGTCGGCGGAAAAGTCCCGCTGCGTGGCTTGGAGTTCATCTTGCTTGCTGAAATTTCCCGTGATCAGGAAGTTATAACCGTCGCTCGCCAGATCCCCGTGTCCGAAGCTGAACTCCCCCTGGCCCGAGCTGCCACCGGCCTTCTGCGGCTTGTCGTAGGTGACCGAGACTTCGCCCCCTTGGAGATTCTTCTTGGTGATGAAGTTGATCACGCCCGCAATCGCGTCCGAGCCGTACAGCGCCGAGGCGCCTTCGCGAAGCACTTGGACACTCTCGATGGACGAGAACGGAATACCGCTCAGGTCGACCGCATCGCCGGCGAAGCCATTGTTGGCCAGCCGTTGGCCATCAAGGAGCACCAGGGTGCGGCCTGCGCCTATGCCGCGCAGGTTGGCGTAAGTACCGCCTCCGGAAAACGTCCCGGTGGATTGGGCGATGTTTACGGTCGGGGCATTAGAGGTGAGCTGGTTCATCGCCTGCTCCACCGTCGTGATGCCCAACTCCCTGAGTTGGTCCGCCTTGATGATCGTGATGGCCTCGGAGCTTTCCGCCTCGGTCCTCTTGATCATGGAGCCCGTGACGACGATTTCCTGCAATTCCGGGGCAGTCGTGTTAGAGGAAGTGGCTGCCTGTTGCTGTCCCAGGGCGGAAAAGCTGATCAGCGACGCTCCGACGGTCCCGGCAGCCGCCAGGAACCCGACGACGCGCTCTGCGGTAGCGGCCGGTTGGGACCCGGAAGGGTTGACCCTTCGAAAAATTCTCATCGTTATCTCCCTAAAATTTAATTGAAACGTGTGGCCCGGCCGCTGGTGCAGCGGCGTGACCATGCCATTCAAACAATTAAAGTCACAGTACCCAGACGTTGCGTAACTGCCCCAACCTGGGTGGATGGACACAACAATATCAACTTGAGCGGGAAATGCTAGATATCAAAGGTATTTTTTTGTTGTTTTTGCACGACGCGAGCGAGGGTGGAGCGGTTTCGCAACAACATCGCGCAGCCCTGCTGCCCACGGCGGCGGCGAATACCTCACCGCGTGCGGGAGCGCGGGGCGAAGGAAATGCGCGCATTCGAAGGCTCGGTGGGTGACGCAAGAAAGATATAAAAGCGGCCTAAGCTAAGACCGCCGGGTAATAATCCGACCGCATAACGGGTCTTATTAACCGAACAGCGATATCGCTGCGAATTCTTCATCAAATTAACGAGGACTCAACCATGCAAATCAATAAGACATCGGGTGCTGCGCTCGCGGCGGCGGCCGCGCTCCTGTTTACGTCCGGGTTGGCGGGGGTATCGGTCGCGGCGGACACCGCCACCGGTCAAATGCACCGGCGTGAATTCCTGCAAGGGCACGTCTGATTGCAAGACCGCGAAGAACAGCTGCAAGGGTCAGAACAGCTGCAAAGGCCAGGGCTTCGTGTCGATGTCCAAATCCGACTGCGACGCCGCCAAGGCAAAGGCGAAGTCCGGCGGCTGATCCCGGACGGAATCGAGGGTCGGGCGGCGGCTGCGAGCCTCGCCCGGCCCCGAAACTGATCATGCAACTCAGTGGTTTTGGCCTGGGGCTTCGTCCGACTCACTACGAAGCGGTGCTCGGTGAATCTCACCGCATCGACTGGCTCGAGATCATCACCGAGAATTACCTCGTGCCGGGCGGCAAGCCGCTGCACTATCTCGATCGAATCCGCGCGCGCTATCCGATTGTCATGCATGGGGTCTCTCTGTCGATCGGCAGCACCGATCCCGTCGACCGCGATTACCTCAAAGCCGTGCGCGAACTGGCGCGCCGCGTCGAGCCGGCATGGATCTCCGATCATTTGTGCTGGACAGGCGTCGAAGGACGCAACGTCCACGATCTATTACCGTTGCCTTACACGGAAGAGTCGCTCGCCTGCGTGGCGGCGCGCGTCGGCGAAGTGCAGGATGCGCTCGGCCGGCAGATTCTTCTCGAGAACGTATCGAGCTATCTCACCTACCGTGTCTCCGAGATGAGCGAGTGGGACTTCTTGAGCGAAGTCGCGCGGCGCGCTGATTGCGCGATTCTGCTCGACATCAACAACATCTACGTGAGCGCGGTGAATCACGGGTTCGATCCGTTGCGCTACCTGCGCGCCGTACCGAAGGACCGCGTGCGACAGTTCCATCTGGCCGGCCACAGCGACATGGGCGATCACCTGATCGATACCCACGATCATCCGATCGCAGCGCCGGTCTGGGACCTGTACCGCCAGGCGGTGGCGCATTTCGGCGCGGTGCCCACCATGATCGAACGGGACGACAACATACCGCCCTTGGCGAGTTGGTCGCCGAGCTCGACCGGGCCCGAGCGATCGCCGCCGGCGAGGCGCTCGAGGCGGCCTGATGCGCTTGCGCGAACTGCAGCGTGAGATGCAGCGCGAGCTTCTCGGTGAGCCGAGCGAGATCGCGCAAGCCATCGCCGAGACCGCCCCGCTTGCGACCGAGGCGCGTCTCGGCATCTACCGCAACGCCTATGTCGCTCGCTTGATCGAGACGCTCAAGGATCATCATCCCGTGCTGCACGCGCTGCTCGGCGATGAGGATTTCGAAGCGCTCGGGACCTCGTTCATTCGCGAGTTCCCCTCGGTGCACCGGTCCATTCGGTGGTACGGGCGAGAGCTCGTGGATTTCCTCCTCAGCCGCTCGCCCTTCGAGGAACAGCCCATTCTCGCGGAGACCGCGCGGTTCGAGTGGTCGCTCGCCGAGGCGTTCGATTCGGCCGATGCCGAGGTGATCGGGCGCGGTGCGCTCGAGGGCGTGCAGCCCGCCGAGTGGGCAGACCTTGCTTTTTCCTTTCATCCCTCCGTGCGTCGACTCACGTTCGAATGGAACACGGTGGCAGTCTGGAAGGCCATGAACGCCGGCGGCGATGCGCCGCGGCCGGAGCGCTCGGCCGTGGCGCTCGAGTGGCTGGTGTGGCGGCGTGAACTCGAGAACTACTTCCGCTCGCTCGACCCGGTAGAGGCCACGGCGCTCGACGCTGCGCGCCGCGGCTTAAGCTTCGCCGAGATTTGCGACGCCCTCACCCTGCATCTCCCCGAGGAAGAAATCCCGCTGCGCGCCGCCTCGCTGGTCGCGACTTGGACGGAGAGTGGCCTGCTCACCGGACTCGGCCTGCTGACCGCGCGCTAAGAAGAACCCGGGAGCGCAGAGTCGCGGCGGCCCGCCATCGAGCCGCCGCCGGCCACGGACACCGCTACAGCAGCGTCCCGGCTTCGCCCACCATCTCCTTGCGCACCAAAGGAATCGGCGGTCCCCCGTAGGACAGGAATTTGTCGTGGAAGTCGTGCCACAGCGCCAGGTCCCCGCCGGCTGTGGCGCCGCTCATGCTGGGACCGGTCATGGCGGGACCTGTCATCGCCGCCGAGGGTGCCGGCGTAGCGGGGGCCGCCGCGCCGGTCGCTTGCGGCGCGCTGCCGCCATTCTGCATCTTGGCGACCCAATCCGTCCGCAACTTGCGAATCATGAGCTTGCCGAGCGTGTAATTGAGATAGGCCGGATCGTAAGTGCCGCGTGCCGCCTGCTGCCGCGCGTTGCCGGGATCCTGGAACGCCTGCTCGCGAAACATCTTCTCCGATTGCGCCACGGTCCAGCCTTCGGTCTGAAGGCCGATCGAGGAGAGCAGCCGCACGTCCCGCAGCAGCGCGTCCTCGATCTGGCCGATGTGCATCTCCGGATCGCCCTTGCCGAGACCCTCCTCGTACATCATTTCCTCGCAATAGTGCGCCCAGCCCTCCGCGAAGGCGTATCCGACCCAGAGTGCCTCGAGCTTGTCGGGGTTGGAGTTCGAATGCAGGAACTGGAGGAAATGACCCGGCCAGACCTCGTGCACGGAGGTGAACAGCAGCGTCGCCTCGCTCGGAATGTATTCGAGCTGTTCGGCCTTGGACCACTTCGGATCCGGCGGCGCGATGTTGTAGGTCGCCGCCACGCCTTTGTCGTAGGGACCCGGCACCTGAATGAACGCCGCGTTATTGCGGTTGTAGGGCGGCGCTTCGGCGACCAGTGCCTGGTCGTCGTTCGGGATGCTCGACGACATTGTTCTTCTGCACGAACTCGCGCAGCATGCGTGAGCTGCCGGCGCGCCGCATCGAGGGTCCCCTCCGGCGGCTTCTTCGCCGACATCTTTGCGACGCAAGCGGCGAGCGTGCCCTTCGGCAGGTAGTTCGCGCACTCCGCCTTGAGCGCGGCGGTGTTGCGCTCGAGGTCGGCGCGGCCCGCGGCCTCGATCTGCTCGATCGGCAGGTCCACCTTCTCGGTGTCCTTCACCATCTGCGCGATACAGATCCTTGCCGAGCGGGAAGTTGTCCGTCGCGGTCTTGCGCAGGCCGGTCAGATAATTGGTCAGATTCGCCATCGCGTTGGCGGCGTTCGTGTCCGCGTCGGTCAGGTCCTTCTGCAGGGCCGGATCGTTGACCGAGGCGAATACCTGGGCGACGTCCTTCTTGTAGAAATCCACGAAACCGCCGAACTCGGCGATGCCGAGCTCGATGTAGGTCTTCGGCAGCGGGCCCTTGAGGTTCTCCTGAATGTCGCTCGACCATCTTGGGGATGCCGCGGGCGTACTTGATGTACGCCTTCATGCGCACGTTGAGCGGCGCATAGTTGCGGCTCAAGTACATATCGGGATCGATGTAGTAGCCGCTCAGGTACCAGTAGGGATTGGTGGAGGGATAGTGCGCCTTCTCCAGGTAGAACAGATCGTGGTCCGACGACGTTCAATAGATAGGCGCGATCGAACCGCTCCTGGGGCTCGAGCTGGCTCGGATCGACGGCGTTCAGCTGGTCGCGCTCATCGTGCAGCCGCGCGATCTCGCGCTTGATGCCGTGGGCGCTCACATCGGGGAGCTGGCCGTCGTATTCATGCTTGCCCTTTTGCGCGGCGAAGAACGGCTGCGCGGCGAAGTAGCTTTGCACGAAGCCGTCGGCGGTCTGCTTCCATTGCTGGCTCGCCTGCGACGGCGGCCGCGGTGCCGGAGCCTTCGATTGCGGCGACTGGTTACAGCCCGCCGCGCACATCAAGGCCGCCGCCGCCCCAGCCAGACCCACTTTGCTCAATAAGAACATGTGTCTCTCCCCCGTCATTCTTGAATTATTTCAACCGGCTAAATTACTACAACCGGCGCGCCGCCTCTTGTGCCGGCGGAGTTCAGGCAAATTCTCGTCTAAACTAGACAGATTTCAAAGGACTTCCGAACCATGAACTCAATTCCAGGCCGCGACGACGTGCGCATCATGACTCTCCAGGCGCACATCCTCGCCGAGCAGGATCGGCATGCGCATGCCGGCACGCTATCCTGGATCCTGTCCGCGCTCTCCATTTCGGCCAAGATCATCGCGGACAAGGTCCGGCGCGCGCGGCTGGAGAACGTGCTCGGCAGCGTCGGCACGGAGAACGTGCAGGGCGAAACTCAACAGAAGCTGGACGTGCTCGCCAACGAAGTCCTCATGGGCGCGCTCGGCAGCCGCGAAGGCGTCGCGATCGTCGCTTCGGAGGAGAACGAGGAGCCGATCATGCTGCGCGAGGACGATGGCCGCGGCGTATCGCGCTACTGCGTGCTGTTCGACCCGCTCGACGGCTCGTCGAATCTCGACATTTGCGGCGGCGTCGGCACGATTTTCAGCATTCTCGCCCTCGATGGGGGCCAAGCCGCGAGCCGCAGCAGTCGCTGCTCCAGCCGGGACGGCGGCAGATCGCGGCCGGATACGTGCTCTACGGATCGTCCACCGTATTCGTGCTCACCCTCGGTAACGGCGTCGACATGTTCGTGCTCGATCCCGGCGTCGGCGCTTTCATGCGGGTCGAGCGCGGCCTCAGAATTCCTGCCGGCAACAAGACCTACTCGGTGAACGAAGGCAACCGCCAGAGCTTCCCGGAAGGCTACCGCCGCTATCTCGACTGGGCGCAGAGCAATGGCTACTCGAGCCGATACGCGGGCGCCATGGTCGCGGACGTGCATCGCATCTTGCTGAAAGGCGGCGTATTTCTATATCCGCCGACGCGCAAAGCGCCGCGAGGGCAAGCTGCGGCTCATGTACGAGGCCAATCCCATGGCCATGCTCATCGAGCAGGCCGGCGGTAAAACCCTCGCCGGCCGGGATCAGCCGATTCTGGACGTGCAGCCCACGGCGATCCATCAGCGCACGCCGGTCATCCTCGGCGCGGCCGACCAGGTGGACCAAGTCCTCGCGCATCTCTAGCGAGCCGCGCGGCCGGGCTCGCGGCGCGCAGGGCCGACGTGGCTCGGCGTGAACTTCACGCGCAGCTCGCGAAAGGCGGGCAACGCCTCGCAGCGCGCGCTGAGCGCGGTCAGCCCGGGATAGAGCATCCACGACTGGCCCAGTTGCAGAGCGTCGCACAGAAAGCCGAACACGCAGGTGAGCGTGATGTCCGCCTGCGTCATGCGCCCGGCGACCATCCACTCGCCCGCCCGCATCTGCGCGAGTCGATCGATCTCGGCCAGTGCGCCGTGCATCTGGTTGCGGAACCGATCGATCCGCGGCTCGTAATCTCTTGGCTTGCGGGCGAAACAGCGTCTCCTCGAGCAGCACATGCCCTTGTCCGCGGCGCCCAACGCGAGCGAGATGATGTGCAGCGCGCGCCGCCGCTCATCGCCGGACGGCGGCAAGAGCGCCCGTTCGGGGCCGGCCGCGCCATCGAGGAAATCGAGAATGGCATTCGAGTCGATCAGCGCCCCGCCGTCGGGCTGAACCAGCGTGGGCACCCGGCCGAGGGGATTGAACTGCCGGATCAACTCGAAATCCCGGTAGGCCGACCAGTTGCGATGCTCGAAAGGCACCTCGAGAAGTCGCAGGCTCACCGCCACGCGGCGCACGAACGGAGAATCGAACATGCCGATCAAAATCATGTCTCAGTGTCCACCTTCCACCCTCAACCCGTCTGCCGCGAGACATTGCGCGAGCTCTATTTCGATGCGCGCGGCCTCTGCCCTCTTGATCGACTGCAAATGCAGCGAAGGACCGGTAAGCACCTCCAGCCCTCTCTTGAGAACGCTGCCGGCGGCGCGAATTCCCGCTTTGTGCTGATCGAAGCGCTCGGCCGGGGAATAATTGCTCATGCCTACGTACACGCCATACGCCTCCTTGCGCCGGTCGCGATAGTCGAGGAGCACCAGATAGATGTTCGACCGTCCCTTGTCAGGAGCATGAAACCTGAGCGCAATCTCGTAGGCGCGAGGCAACCACTCCACGTAGCGCATCGGCAGCCACTCCGGTATGGAGGCAGCGGCACACCGCCACAGCCGCTCGAGCGCAACCTCGATGTTAGTGGACATCTCGCCGCGCATCCACAACTCGTGAATGCAGTGGGCGGCGGCCAAACCGTCGGCGCGCCCAAGGCCGCCTCGAAGCGCGCAACGAGTCCGGCACGACGTTCCCGCCGAAACGGCCGAGCCTGCGGCGAAGTGTTGCGTCCGGTACTCAACGCTCGGCGATGATACCCGCCGGCGCCCAAATCAAAAAGGCGGCGAGGTGACGGAGCCCCGCGCGGATGCAACTAACGAGACGTGCACAGATCCACGTCGCCGCTTTTTGTCTCGATATTCACGCGACCGCGGCCATCACCGGACTTGAACTCGAGACGCGAGCCGGGACCGTACTCCTCGCTCTCGGGCTTCGGCCCGAAGCAGCTCTTGATGTTGCCGCCGAAGGACTGAATTTCGAATTGAGCTCCCGGAGCCGAGGGGAAATCGAACCGCAGATTGCCGCTGACCGATTCACTCTCGAGCTCGGCGTCGGGCGCGAGCGACAGGGCAGCGTTGACGTTGCCTGAAATGGTCTTGAACCGGCCGCGGCTCACGACGCCGAGCTGCGACTTTGGCGTTGCCGCTCACGGTGACCACCTCGACCTCTGTCGGAGAGCCCTTCAGCTCGACGTCGCCGTTGACGGTCTTCGCCTCGATCGACTTGGCACCCGGCGCCGTCAATCGGATGTTGCCGGTGACGCTGTTGGCCCGCAGATCGCCGCCCACCTCGCCGTCGATGTTGCCCCCCACGGAGCGCAGGGTCGCATCGCCGGCGACACCGTGGACGGTGATGTTGCCGTTCACCAACGTGAGCGTGAGCGTGCTCCCTGCGGGCACGCGAACGGAGATCTGATGCTTGCCGCCGCCCGGCACCAAGTCGATGACGGTGTGTTCCCTGTGGGCAGTGAAGTGCAGACGCTTACCCAGATCCTCATCCGCCGTCAGCTCCACGCGCGGCTGGTCCCAGCCGGTCACGTCGACCGAGTCGGTGATCCCCATGATCTCCACACTGCCGTGCGGATCGGCGTCGTGCGCCTCGCGGAAGGGTGCATCCGCGTGCAGCGTTGCGGGGATCATTCCGGCCGCGAGCGCCGCGGCGGCGAATGGGCGTAGGTATCGCTTATGGGTCGTTCTCATGGTCATAGTCTCGCCAAGGTGGGTTGTGTGGTGCGTATCACGTCGTTGTACAGGTCGAACTCATCGTGCCAGGCGCTCTCGAGCAGCCGCTCGAGCACCGGACTTCCGGGGTCTTCGGCCAGCGCCTTGCGAATATCGTCGCGCGCCTGGTGAATCACGGCGAGATTCGCTTCGATCTTGGCGCGGGTGGGCGGGTCGAGGATCGCGAGCCGCTGCTTGAAGGTGTCGACCAGACCCGCACGCGCGGCCAGATAGCCGGGGTCGCGGGGCTCATCGAGGTTCATCGCGATGCTCGGCGCGCCGGGGGCGGTGGTCGCAGCCCGGCTGTGAAGCACCGCCCATATGATGGCGCCCACGATCATCACCGCAGCGAAAGCGGCAGCCGCCGCAAGCACCACCTGCGGGGTCCGCAGCGGCTGTCGCTCGATCTCGCGCTCGATCGAGGGCCACAGGTATCGAGGCGGGACGATGTCTCGGGGCAGCTTCGCGAGCTGCGCATCGAGAGGATCCCGGGTCGGGTCTTTCATACCGTCTCCATATCGAGCGCCGCGCGGAGCATTCCGCGCGCGCGGTGCAATTGAGCCTTGCAAGTGCCTTCCGCCACCCCGAGCGCGCTCGCCGCCTCGCCGTGGCTGTAACCGTAAATTCCGACCAGGACCAGCACGTCGCGCGCGCCTTCCGGCAACGCGGCGATCGCCCGCTCGAGATCGATGGGCGGCAAACCGCCGTGATCGGGCTGCTCGGGCAGCCCCTCGGCGGGCTCGCCGACCTCGCGTCCGGCACGGAGGCCGCGGCGGCGGGCGAGCACGGTGCGAATCGCGATCCGCTGCAGCCACGTAGAGAAGAGACTCCGCCTCTCGAACCGTCCGAGCGAACGCCAGGCCGCGACGAAGGACTCCTGGGTGCAGTCTTCGGCGGCCTCGCGCTGCCCCGTGAGCCGCAGACACAGTCCATAAATTCGGGGCGCGAATTCCCGGTAAATGGTCTCGAACGCGGGCAGATCGCCGCGCACGGCGGCCGCTACCGCTGCCTCGGTATCGAAATCGTTCCCCTCCGCGAATTGGCGAAACTGCAGTATCCCCACCCTATTCCCCGCACAATCGTCCATTGCTGCATTAGATGCGAGGGAGCGCCGAAAGGTTTGAATGGGATCAAGGATTTCGGTGCGCTTCCCCGCACGCAAACCGATCCGGCCGACGCACGGCTCCAGCAATCGCTCGAAATCCCTGAAACATCGGGTACGCGAAAGCGCTGATCCGCGCCCCCGGGAAGGCCTGGTGCAGCCGTATCGGAGCAGCCAGAAGCATTCTGCCCGGTCACAACGTCGTCGACGAGCACCAATGCGCGTGTTCACGGAAGGTCGGGGGCCGGCGCCACTCGTAAGGAGTCGTAACGCGCGCGCCTTGCCGGACGCCGTCCCGGCCGCGGCCGCCGACTTGGGCACGGCCTTGATCAGGACAAAGCGATCGAACGTGACCTCACCGGCAAAGCAGATGCGTAGCCCGGGGCAAAGACAAAGCAGGACGCGAAATCAAGCGATCGCATCGTCGGCTCGACGACGCTCACTCATAGGCCAACATCGTGTTCATTGCCCCGCTCGGCGGCGGGAGTCGGATCCAAGTGACGTTCTGCGGCACGGACCTCGCCGTATTTTGCTACGTCGCGTCGGATACTGCAGCCACTTCTCAACGGACTGGCGAGCTATATCCTCGCCGGCAGCCTGGGGGACTCGGTCCGGGGTGCGGGACTCGGACACCGACTGTCGAGACTCGTAGCGCGCACGGTGATCCTCACGAATCCGCTCGGCGACCAGGCTCCGGCCGCCGCGTCGCTCGATCTCGTAGGGGACACGCGGAATCCATAGCTTGGGCTCGCGAGTGATGCCCTGTGCTGCAAGACTCCGATGGTCGATTCGCACATCGACGTGCGCCGACTCGAGCGCCACGTTCGCGACCTCCGCCCATCGCTGCCGTACGTAAAAGAGTTCCCTGACGGCCGGTCCCAGGCCGAGCCTCCGTCGATTCTCGTCATTGAGGTCGAGCGTCGTTTTTCTTCCCAAGCCTTCGGGAGACACTTCGCGAGTCGTGGCGAGGAGATGCGCATGAAAGTTCCGGGGGTCGCTTCCGCGGAAATCCCGCGGGGCGTGAACTGCCACATCGACGGCGAATCCGTAGCGCTCCGTAAGCTCCTGCGCGAAGCCGCGCACCACGTCCACTCGCTGCGGGTGGGTGAGCTCGTCGGGCAGGGCGACCAGGTACTCCCGGGCCACGCGGGAGTTCTTGCGTGTCTCGGCGGCCTCCGCCGTGTTCCACAGATTGGAACGGTCCGTTGCCCAGGCCATGTCCGCGCCGGAGAACCTACGCGGGAGCAGGATTTCCTTGTGCATCACGTCCTGGCGATCCGTGTGATCGTAGGTGCGCCCCGTGCGTTCGTCGCGAATGCGTTCGCCCGAACGGTACGCCGCAGCGCTCGGGGCACTACTGCCTTCGGAGCGGCCGAAGATTTTCATGTTGAGGAAATAGAGCGCCACGGCCGATCAGCTTTCGACCATCGAATCGAGGAATTGGGGGTCGCACGCGTAACCGGCCGCGCCGGCCTCCAACGCTTCGTCGATGCGCTCGAGCGTCACGGCGGCGGCGTGCACGGCCGCCGTCGGCAGGAAGGCGCCGTCGGGCTCGCAGAAGAGGTCGTGATCTTCCATCATCGCGCCGCATGCGGCGCAATGGTTCGCCCAGTACGATCCCTGGGTGCGCTCGCTGAATGCGAAGCGGTAACCTTCCGATGCCGCCTGCAGATGCCGGCGGACTTCCTCGGGCAGGTACTCCACGTAAAATAGGAAGGCGCTCCATTCCACGGTTTCCCATTCGCAGGCGAGCAATTCTTCCTTTTCGATGTCCCAATCGAGCGCGAGGGACTGGTGTTGCGGCGGCAGAGCAAGGGCCACGAGCCGCGTCGCCGCACGGCAACGGCCGCACTCCCCTGCCGCGTGAGCGATCCAGTAGCTACCGGAACGGACGTTGATGTTTGCCTTCGAACTTGAGTCGACCATGCGTGTCGCTCCTGTCGGATGTTCTCGAGCGCTCGAAGCAGACTTTGAGCCACTCGCTCGCCGAAGCCACTTTCAAATATCCGCAAAAATCCGGCAGTCCTTCGATCTCGGAGGGCATCACCGCGGCCTCCGTCACGCGCTGCTCACTGGTGTTCTTCGAGCGTCGGGCGCCGCGCCGCGCGAACAAGCCCTCGCGATCGCTGCCGCGGGAGACTTGCCGCCTCGATACCTCGCGCTCGCCGATCAGGCGCGAGGCGAATTGCGACGTGCCGCCGTGCTCGCTGGCCGAGCAGCGCAAGATCAGCGTGTTGCCGCAGTTCTCGACGATCGTCTGCGCATCGCTGCCGTAGGTGCTCGAGACTTGCGCGACCGATTGGAAACCCGAGGACAGCAGCGACCGCCGAACTTTCGCAGCCGCGCGAGCGCATCCTTGAGCCCGTCGATGGCGCCGAGCGCGTCCAGCTCGTCGATCACGAACCAAAGACGTTGGTCGGCGCCCTCCTCGCCGTGCATCGCCTCGAAAATCGCGAGACGCATCCATGTCGCGATCATCGACTTGAGGGCCTGCGATTTGACCGGCCTTGTAGGGAATGAACAGAGATCCCGCCGAGGCGCCCCTGACCCAGCGGCTCACCGAGAAGGGAGCGGCTCGTTGCCTGGCGATATGTTCGAGCGCGGCGAGCGCGGAGACGGCCACCGAGCGGATCGAGCCGAACATGCGCGCATTTTCAGGATCGAGGAAGGGCTGCGCGGGCGTGCCGGCGACGATGGGTCTCAGCTCTTCGGGCGATGCCTCGGACAAGAGCCGCCACAGCTCGGCGCAGTCCGCCCGATTCGAGCGTGCGACAGCCGCGCAGCACGGCGCCGAGGAATGTGCGCGCATAGGCGCGCCATTCGCCGGCGGCCCGGTCATGCGTATCGGGAATGAGGCTGCCCGCCAGTTGCTCGATGTCGTAGGTGTTGCGAATCTCCGCGAACGGATCCCATTTGAGGGAGCCCGGCTCGAACGGATTCAAGCACGACGTCGCCGCGGTAGCGATCGAAGAATCGCGCCCGATAGCCGCCGTCGGGATCGGCGAATACGGCGCGGTCGCCGCGCTCGAGCGCCCTCGGCCAAGAGCTCGCCGATCGCCGTGGACTTCCCGGTTCCGGTGGTGCCGAGGATCTTGAAGTGCTTGGTCTCGTCGCGCAGGCGCACGGGAACGCCGGCCAACGTCAGCTGCTCCGCGCTGCGCTCCCCGCGGGCCGCCGCGACCGCGCCGCCCGCACGCCGCGCCGCCGCACATTCACGGATGCGTACGCCGCGCTTGTGCACTTCTGCCGGGCGTGCCGCTCAACACACGCACGAGGACGACGATGCCGAGCACGAGGGCGGCCGCGATGGGCACGGCGGGCTTGGAATCCTGATCGAGGAGCGCGATCGAGCCAATCCATGGCTCAATAGCCCTTGACGACGAAGTAGTCGGCCTTGTCGCCGTAAGTCGGCGCGCTGCGATCGACGCGAACGCAAAGCCGCGCTCGCTCGCCGCAGTGCCGCCAATCGATGCGGCCGCCGCGCTGCTCCAGTCGCGCACATTCGCCTGAGCTCATCGCGTCGCGCCCGCAGTGCCTCGATCTGCGCGGGGGAGGGCAGCAGCCAGTAGGCGAGTGCGCTCGGGATGGCCACGGACAGGACGACGGTCGAGATGCTGAAGACCAGGCCCCGCATATGCGCGGCCGCTTCATTCCCTTGAGCGCCTGCGCCGCGCGCCGGCTCTCGGCGGTCAATTCATCGAGCTCCTCGACGAGCGTGCGACGGATCTCCTCGCGCACGACGCCGTCGAGATCCTGGGTGTGCGCACGCAGCTTCTCGAGGTGCGCTTTCCGCCATTTTCTGATGCGCCTGGGCGCTCTCCATGAGCAGACCGAACTTCATCGTGGTATCGTCAATGGACCGGCGCGCTCACTCATGGCCGTGGCCCTCGTGCGATCGCGCCGGGGCCGCTCCGCGTCTCGCGGCGCCGATACACGGTCGCGGTATCGGCGCCGGGCACCGGTACGGCGGACATCTGCCCAGGCAGCGCGTGCGGCCAATTGCACGCGATGCCAGGCGGGTTCCGAGGCGTACTTCAGGTAGCCCGCGAGGTCCGGCAGCTGCTCGATCTGCGAGGGCAGCACGCCGGCTCGACGTTGAAATGCTCGCTGCGCGAGATCGATGCCGAGAATCTCGCTGGCGCGGCGGCTTCGCGAACGCGTGGTGCGCAGCACCTCGCGTTCACCGACGAGCTGCGAGGCGAAGCGCGCGGTGCCGCCGCCCTCGCTCGCGGAGCAGCGCAGGATCAGGGTATTGCCGCAATTCTCCACGATCGTGTGCGCATCGCCGTGCCCGTAGGTGCTCGAGACCTGCGCGATCGACTGAAAGCCGAGCACGCAGCGGCCGCCGAATTTTCGCAGGCGCGCCAGCGCGTCCTTCAGTCCGTCGATCTGTCCGAGCGCATCCAGCTCGTCGACGACGAACCAAAGCCGGCGCTGCGTCCGCGGCGCCTCCGCGGGCTCGCGCGGATCCATGGTCTCGAAGATCGCGAGGCGCATCCAGGCGGAGATCGTCGAGCGCAGTGCGGCGATCTGTCCGGCGCTTGTAGGGCATGAACAGCACGCCACGGCGATCGTCGGCGACCCAGTCGCGGACCGAGAAGCTCGGCGCCTTTTTGCCGGGCGACGTACTCGAGCGCGCCGACCGCGGAACTCGTCACCGAGCGGATCGAATCGAACATGCGGCTGTTGTGCTCGTCGAGAAAGGCTGCGCGGGGGTGCCGTGCACCAACGTGCGCAGCTCCTCGCGTGTCGGCCACGACCAGCAGCCGATAGAGTTCGCCGCACGTCGGTCGACGCCCGCCGTCATGCGCCTGGCGGGTCACCGCGCTGAAGAAGGTGCGCGCATAGCCGCGCCAGCTGCGATCCGGGCCTCGTGGTCGGGAATCAGGGATCGTGCGAGCTGCTCGACGTCGTAGGGAGTCTTGATCTCGGCGAACAAGTCCCATTTCACCGAGCGCTCGTCGAAGGGATTCAGTATGACGTCGCCGCGCTCCGGCTCGTAGAAACGCCGCAGGTAGCCGCCGTCGGGATCCGCGATGACCGCGCGATCGCCGCGCGCCAGCGCGGCGTCAAGATCTCCTGGATCGCGGTGCTCTTGCCGGTGCCGGTGGTGCCGATGAACTTGAAATGCTTGGTCTCGTCCTCGTAAGCCGGAACGCGCGGCCAGCTACCGTGATTGCGCGCCGACGCAGGGCCCGCGCGGCCGCACGACGGCCGCGGGCATCGCTCCGCGACCAGCGCGCCGCGCCGATGCGAGTCCGCGGCTGGCGGCATCGTTCGCCAAGCGACCGGCCGCCGGCATAGCCCAGACGCGGCGCTGACGATGCCGCCGAGCGCGAATTCCGCCGCAGCCGCCGACGCTGCCCAGGATGCGACAAGCAGCGGCGCCGAGAAGCTCATCGCGCCTGCCAACCAGCGCCACGATCAGGGGCGGCGACCAGCGGCGATGAGCAGGTAATCGATGCCACGCGGCGCCGGCCGCGCGACCAGACCCGCGAGCATCGGCACCTGGACCGCCGCGTAGCCGAAGAGCAGACGCCGGCCATCCGTGCGCGAGCGCAGTCGCCTCGGCATCACCTCTCCCCGCCGGCGATACGGCGCTTGCGCTCGGGCTCGTACCAGATTTCCTTGATGAAGCGCTCGTGCGCTTCGACGCCGAACTGGATGACCACGTCGATCAAGAGGTACAGCAGGCTCTTGATGTCCTCGCGCGCCAGTTCGCGGCCGCCGGGATTCTGCTTCACCAGCAGCACCAGCTGCTCGAAGGCGAGTTCGGCGCTGGCGGCATGCACGCTGGTGATGGAACCCGGGTGGCCGGAATTGACGTTGCGCAGGTAGTCGAAGGCTTCCTCGGCGCGCAGCTCCGCCAGCAGGATCCGGTCCGGCTTCATGCGCAGGCAGGACTCGAGCAGCTGCTTCGGCGTCACTCGCGCCACGCCCTGATCGTCCTTCGAGTAGAACAGGCGCACGTGGTTCGGATGGCGGTCCAGCACCAGCTCTTGCGCGTCCTCGATGGTGATCAGGCGCTCGTCCGGCGGATATCTCGCGGATCAGCGCCTTGGTCCAGGTGGTCTTGCCGAGCCGGTGGGGCCCGACACCAGGATGTTCTTGCGGCTGCGCACCGCCAGCCGCATGAACGCTGTGTAATCTCGATGCCGCCAGCAGCCGCAGCAGTTCCTGCTCGGTGTCGTCGAGCGCATCGGCGGCGCGGCGGGTGCGCGCGGAAGATGCCGCGCGCGCCAGCTCCTCGATGCTCCACACCGCTCGGCGGGCCGGCGGATCGCGATGGCGACGCAGCCGGCGGTGGTCGCCGGCGGCAGCACGATCTGGACGCGTTCGCCGCCCGGAGCGAGGCCGACAAGCAGCGGCGAGGTCGCATCGATGCGCTGCTGGGTCGAATTGGCGACCAGCTTTGCCAGCCGGCTGCACCAGTCGAAATCGGCGAACGGCAGCGCTTCGCGGCTGCCAGCCGCTGCGCGGTTTCGAGGAAGGCCTCGCGCGGGCCGATTGATGCAGAGCTCCGTGACCTCGGGGTCGGCGAGCAGCGGGCGCAGCGCGCGCAGCGTCGAGCGCGAGCGCCGACGACTCGGTCGGCCCGTCAGCGCGAGGCCGGTCGACAGCTCGCAGCTCATAGACCGATCTGAAATCCAGATCGCGCGCCACCAGCACCTGGATTCGATCGCCTGGTGCTTGATCACCGTCGGTGGGATGTTGACCGTGCCCTTGAGCACCTCGGTCATCACGTCCTGCGATCGCCGACGGGTCGACGACGACCGTGCCGCCGCCGTTGCTCGATCGCACGGCGGCCTGCGACCGCGCCATCGACGATCGAGATCAGCATGGCGGCGCCGAATCGCTCCCAGAAATGACGATCGACCTCGCCCGGCAGGCCCGAGCGGCCCAGCTCGTCCGTGCCGGGCGATGCCAGCGGCACGACGACGCCGGTCGGCGTGCGCGCTTCGGTCCAGAGCACGAACACCCGCGCCGCCCCTGCTGCACCTGGCCGCGGGTCTCGCCGATCAGCTTGGTGCCGCGCTCCAGCAGCACCACTTTGCCGTCGACGCCGAAGGTATCGGTCGCCATGACGCAGGTCGTCATGCCGGGCAGCGTCGAATCGATGGCCGTTTCCAGCGTGCAGTCGATGAAGGCGCCCTTGGGCAGCAGCAGGCGCTGGGTCGGCAGCATCTCGGCACGAGCGGCGGCGGGAGCGTCGCATGCAGGAGCGCCGACAGCGTGCCGGCAGGTGCCGTGGCCGCAGGCAAGCCGCCGGACGGAGACGCCGGAGCGGCATTGATTTCAGAAGGCGGAACACTCGCGCCGAGTGGTCCGTTCGAGAACACGGCGCCGGACAGCCGGCGCTGCCGAGCGAGTTCCTCGGGGGTCTGCGGTGCGGGCGCATAGCCCGCCGTACTCGCGGCGAGCGGCATCTCAGGCAGTGTCGTCGCGGCCGAGACCATGCGATCGGCCGCGCTCACCGGCGGCGCGTCGATTGGCGATGGGGCGTCAGCTTCTCGCATCACCGGCGGCGGGGGCGGATCGATGCGACCGAGGCTCGGCAACACCGTGTCGCCCTGCGGCATGATTCGCCGCCGTGCTTTGAATGTGGCTTCGGATCCGCGTCTGGCGCGCGGCGTTGTGCGCGTAGTACCAGGTGAGAGAGCCGATGCCGAGCACGCTCATCAGCGACAGGGCCAGCAGGTTGCTCAACCGCGACTGCACCGAGGCCGAGCGATTGACGAGCGTCGTCGCGCGCTCGCCGGCCACTTCCTCGGGACCTGGGTCCGTGGCGTTCATGGTACGACTCCCGGCACGGTGCGCTGCACGTCGGGCGTGACGGTCCCGGAGTCGAGGCGCAGTCCCGCGCCGGTGAAGCCCTGATTGACGATGCATCCGGTCAGCTTGCCGCGGCGCAGGATGAATTGACGCGCGACTCGATGAATGACCACATCGCCGGGATCCATGCTGAAATTGAGCAGCGACTCGCTGCCATCGGCGTTGCGCACGAAAATTGCGGGCAGTTCGGCGTTGGCGGCGAATCGCAGGCGCGTGTGCACGCCGTCATCCGAGGCCGCGATGGGCTTCAGCGTCGGGCTGCCGCAATACCAGTAGTCGATATTGCGCGGCCGCTTGGCCGAGGCCTCGGTGAGCGCCGTATCGATGCGCTCGGCGGCCTGTTCGGCCAGCGGCGCGTGCGGGGTTTGCAGGATAGGTGAAACGTAGCGCGAACATGACGTCCGGATCCTCCGGTTCCGGACGCTGCGCGGCGGCGGTGTAGTCGATCTGATAGCGGCGCCGATTGGTGAGTACGGTGAGATTGGTGGCGACCTTTGCGGCCTTCGGCTTCAAGAACAGGTGATTGTCCTTACCGAAGTACGAGAGCCCTTCGATGTCGCCGGCGCCCAGGCCGACGAAGCTCTCGCCCGGCTCGAACTCGAGATCGATCTGGTAACCGACGAAGCCGCGCACTCGATACACCTGGTCGCCGTTGTACAGCGCGTAGCGGATGCGACTGTCCGCAGCGCCGCGGGTCGGCACCGTCTCGGCGTGCAGCGCGGTCGAGAGAAGTGCACCTTGCATCGCGGCAGCGAGCACGAGCATGCGCAAGGCAGTCAGCGGAGTCTTTGCTAAGAATCATGGTGAGGCTCCTTGCCGGTCGAGCCATCGACCGAGGCCTCCGGCTCCGTCTTGAATTCGATGACCTTGAAGCCGAGCGGATTCCAGCGCCTCGTGCGCGGATCCTTCGCGGGCTGCGTGTATGCGTATTGGATGGTCGCAACCCAGTGACTGAACTTGTCCTCGGCGCCGGCACCCGCTCGCAGCGCCTTGAGATAGCGGACCTGCGCGAGATCGGCGAGGCCGCTCGCGCGGGTGAAGAAACTCACCGCCTTGACCTGGACGCTCACCGTGCTGCCGTCCTTGTGGACATTGAGCGGCGAATCCGGATTGGTGGCGGTCCACAGCGCATACCAAGCCTGATTGCGCTGCGGGGAATGAAACGCGCCGCATTCCTCGTAGTCGCTCTCGGCGGTCGCGAAATTGAACCGCTCGCAGACCGTCACATAGTGGGTCAGGAAGTAGCGCGTCACGGCCTCCTGCGGAGTCGCCCGCCGTCGTACGCCGGGACCACATCGACGATGCCCGTGGTGTTGTCGACGCGCACCACGAACGGATCGACGCGCTTCAGCGGCATCAGGATCACGAGCGCGAGCGCGCCGCACACCGCGCAAGTCCATCCGGCGGCGGCCACCCACCACGCCACGCGAGCACTGTGGCGCTGCTGCGCGGCTCGATCGGCATCCCATGACTGGGATTCTTGGAAGTAGGCCTGGAGTTCGGGCTCGGTGCTCACGGCGAGCCTCCTCTCGGACGGCTTGGCGTCAGCCGGCGCCGCGGCTGGCGCCGGCGGGTTGATCGGCGTGAGATGAGCATCGCAACGGAGATCGTGCTTGGCACAGCCGCCCAGAATAACGATCAAAGTCCAACAACAGACCAATCGCATGACGCCTCCCCGAAAAATGTGTGCTGTTCGGTGTTCACGGGCGAGGTCGCCGCTGGGTGAGTGCTTGAATGCCGGCGCTCGCTCGGCGATAAGCAGTCCGCCCCGCGCGGGCACCGGCCGTTGCCGCTTGTCCCGCGTAGGCGGGGGCCGCGGCGACGCTGCCGAGCACGCGCGGTGCGGCGAATGTCGTGGAGTGACCGGCGGCCAGCCAGCCCGACGCCAGAGCGCGGCTCACGACACCGAACGAGCTCAATGCCGCTCCGCCCGCAACGCTCGAGGCGATCGGCATGACCTGCCGCAGGATCAGAAGCACCAAGCCCGCATCAGCATCATGTGCAGGGCGTCCACGGTGAGGATCGCGCTGCCGCGCGCCGCGGTTTGCGCCGCATAGGACTGAACCACCTGCAGCAGTAAGGCGGCGACCATCACCGTCAAAATGGTGATGAGCGCGTAGTTCGCGAGCTGCGCGATCCAGGCGGAGAACAGTCTGCGGGTCGAGTCGAAGAACAGCATCGCGATGAACAGCGGGCCGAGCGCCAGCAGCACGGCGAGCGCGATGTTCGAGAGAGCGATCAGGAACATGGCGTAGACGCAAAGCAATCCGATCAGGCACCAGACGACCGCGGCCGCCAACAGGAAGCCGAAGCCGCTGAACGCGTGCCCCTTCGTCCAGAGATTGCCGGCGACGGTCCCGCCGCTCTCCCAGATCGCGTCGATGGTGCCGACCGGGTCGCCCGCGCCGACGACGGCCGCCGCGAGCTGCGCCGGCGCCTTGTAGAACGTGTCGACGATGACCGTGTTGTACAGCCAAAGATTCAGGGTGACGCCCAAGACGACGGCGAGCATCACGATGCGCTTCAGGCCGGCGACGAACGGCTCCTCGATCTGGCCGGTGAGCTGCAAGTAACCCCACGCCATCACGTAGAGCACTCGCGAGCGTCACGATCGCGGGCTCGAGCACCCCCGCGAGACGCGCCGTGTTGTTGCCGATGTAGGTCGCCAGCTGACCGTTCAGCCAGCTCCAGAACGTGGCGAAAAATCCCATGACGTTCACGGCGCCGGCTGAAAGCGGGTCGCGAATTGGCCTTGGCCGGCGATGACCTGCTCACGCTCGCGCTGCGCGTTCACGGCGGACATTGCATCGGTGGCCTGAGCGAGCACCTGCAGCTTGGTCTGCTCGTTCTGCAGCATGCCGAGCTCGGCGGTGATGCGCGCCTGGAGATCGAGGATGCCTTTCTGGTCTTGCGCGCTCGGGATCGCCGCGATCAGGCTCTGGAGCGCGGCGAAGCGGCGCTGGAGTTCGACAGCGCCTGCGCGGCCAGGGCTTGGCGGAGCGCGATGGCTTGGCGGTCGGCAACGATCTGCTGCTGAGCGGGCGGCGGAAGCTGCCGCCAGCTGTGCAGGCGACAGCACGGCATTCGAGTTCATGGATGCCTGGACACCGGAGGCGAGGCCGGGATAGGCACCCGCTCCCTGCGAGGCGGCGGTCAACTGCGC
Organism: uncultured Gammaproteobacteria bacterium; assembly: GCA_963766915.1. Lineage (GTDB taxonomy): Bacteria > Pseudomonadota > Gammaproteobacteria > Steroidobacterales > Steroidobacteraceae > Bog-1198. The sequence goes on along the minus strand of CAVYCL010000008.1, from coordinate 311,072 downwards.
GGCGCTCGTCGGGAGATAATTGCGCTTGGTGCCGCTGAGCAGCAGCTGCATGCCGCGATTGCCTGTCATGGTGGCGAGCGCGGACTTCGCCTGATTCAACTGCGCTTGCGCGGTCAGCAACTGCTGGCGCAGGGTCTGCACCTCCTGGATCAGCTGCGCGATCGCTCCGACGTCGATGACGGCCCATTGCGCGCGCGCAGCAGGCATGGCCGCGAACACAGGATCAAGCAAATCGATATCCAGCGAATTCTGGTCATGACCGTCACCCTGCCTGTTTTGAGGAATCTCGTTCGTCGGTATTCGCCGCCATGAATGCCGGCAGCCAGGCGTCGGGCTCAGGGCCGTGCGCGGCAATCAGCTCGCTCATCTGGGTCACCTTGGCCGCGCGGCCGGAAATCACCGCGAGCTCCGCGTCGAAGCCCTTGAGATCGAGCTGGCATACGACGCTGTGGTGAGCCTGCTTGACCAGGAACATGCGCGATCCGGGCTCGAGCTGTTCCTTGACGAGCCGAAACTCCCGCTCGGTGAGGCCGAACCCTTGCGTGTATTCGTCGTGGCTCGGCATCCGCGTTCGGGAAGAACACCTTGGTCGGCGTCTGCTCGACCAGCGTTCGGCTGATGGGGCTTTGCAGGACATCGCTCGCGCTCTGGGTCGCGAGGCACATGACGGCATTGAGCTTGCGCCAGGTCTTCGGACCATCCTTGGCGAAATTCTCGAACGCGGGATCCGCCAGCAGCCGCCAGAACTCGTCCATCCAGCACACCAGGCGGCGCCCATCGAGCAACTGGCGCACCAGATGAAACAGATACAGGGTGACGGAGGCGCGGGTGTGCGCGTGATCGAGGAATTCCGTCACGTCGAAGCCGACGACCGTGCGCCCGCGAGGCGCCGCGCAAGGGTGTCTGACGGATTGTCGAACACCCAGGCGTAGTCGCCGCGGGCTTTCGCACCAGCAGGCAAGCCGGGCGTGCAGCCCCTCGGGATCGGTGGGATCCAGGAATTCGACCAGCCGCGACAGACGCCGCGCGGCGGGATCGAGCGCCAACGTGCCGCGCAGCGCCTGCTCGAGGTCAGCGTGCTCGCGCACGGACGAGAGGAGCTCGTCCTGCGCTCGCACCCGACTCAACTCGCGCAGCCAAACCTTCAGGAATTCGATATTGGCCGGCGTCGGCGGGAAGCTGCAGCGGATTGAAGCCTGTCGGCGCGCCGTTCTTCAGCGGAAAATATTCGCCGCCCAGCGCGCGCACCAGGATCTCGAGTCCCCGGTCCTTGTCGAATATCACCTGGGTCGTGTCGCGGCGGGCCAGCATGGCGATCAGAAAGCCGATGAACACCGTCTTGCCCGATCCGGTCGGACCGCAGATCAAGGTATGGCCGGTATCCTTGCGGCTGCCGCCGTCGGGGTCGACGGGATCGCTCGCATGCAGCGAGAAGTGATAGGGCGAGCGGCGCTGGTCATGAGCACGGTCAGCGCTCGACCCCAGTGATTGCCGTCCGCCCGGCCCGGCGGGATAGTTGTGAAAGGGCGCCATGGCGGCGAGATTTCGCGACGTGATCGGCGCCTTGCGCGGCCGGAACGGAAAATTGCCGGGCAACTGCGCCCAGAAGGCGGCCTCGAGCGCCAGGTCCTCGCGCGCGACCAGCATGCCGGTGTCGGCGAGCATGCTGCGAGCCAGCGCCACCTGATCGTTGAGCGGTTTGAGCCGGCCGGACGGGTTCGACTGCCCGCCGGCATCATCGCAGGCACATCCGCCATCACCTGCAGCGAGAAATGATGATCGCCCATGACGAATTCGTTGCTGGTCAGCGCATCGAGGGCGTCCTTGAGCTCCGCGGCCTGCGACACGGCGAAGTCGCCGGCATTGGCCATGCGATTGAACTGCCGCTGCAGCAGCCCTGGCCGGTGGACTTGGTCAGGAATGCGAATGACTGCGTGAGCACGAAGGACAGCGGCGCCGAAAGCAGCCGGTCGTACATGCCGACCACGGTAGGGGTGGGGTACTCCTTGATGCCGAGCATCGCGCCGGCCCGAGTCTCGGTCGGCGAGCGGTATTCGATGGCCTCGGTGCCGAAGAACAGACGCGTGCTCGCCAGAGCCTCGTTGAGAGGCCCGCGCGGCAGCGGCATGCGCTGCGACTCGCCGTTGACCAGCAGCGCGAGATACTCGAGCAGCGAGGAATACCAAATGTCGTCCGTGCGATAGCAGCCGAGCAGCTCCGGCTCGTAGCGCGCCAAGGAGGCGAGCAGTGTCTGCGCCAGCTTTTCGCAGGCGTCGAGCGCTTCTGCCAGCTCGGCCCGCCACGCCTCGCGCTGCGCTCGCGAAATGCGCTCGCGCCAGAAGGCCCGTCGCCGCTGCCCGACACTGGCCGATAGAGCACCGCGAGATACAGCTCATTGAGCATGAGCGTCTCGCCGCTCAATCGCCGGCGATAGCGCGCGTGCAGCGACTCGGCGAAAACGGCTGCCGGATTCGCGTCGTCGCGTCATCTCCCCGGTCGTCCAAGCGAAACGGATCGGCGAATGAGATGCGACCACAGCGCGATCCCCGGACTCGCGATATTCCTCCACAGCACGTTGAGGCGCTCGTGCCAGTTGTTGAGCTCCGCATCGTCGCGTGTTTCGAAACTCGCGCCGCCGAGCCGCAAGGCCTGCAGGTAGTCGCCGAACTGCGGTGCGAATGACGGTCGGCGCCACGTGCGCGCGGTAGGGAATGCGTTCCGCGGCGGTGAACTCGCGGCGCAGCGCGCGCTCGCGCCTCAGGACCGGCATGACGGCTCTCGGCCGATGCGCGTGAACGAGTTCGATCGAGTCGACCCGGCGGCGTCCGGCGCGATCCGGCAATGTCGTCGCCAGCGGGCGAATAGCTGCTCGCCTTCCAGAGTCGCCAATTCGCGAAGAACGCCGGCAACCGAGTGCGCGCCCAGAGCAGGACCAGATCGAAGAACCGCGCATCTCGGGCGCACAGCAACATGCAGACCCCGTGAATCGGCGCGCACAGCAGCAGCGTCAGCAGATTCTTCGTGAGCAGAAACGCCTCCATCGTGAACACCATGTTGAAGAGCAGCGCCGAATAGGTGACGCCCCAGCGCATCGGCGGCCGGGTCGCGCCGACGAACAACGGATCCGCGGTCAAGTCCTGCATTGAGCTCGGTCATCGCGCTCTCCTAGACGCCGAACATCCCGCGCACCCAAGTCACGATCTGCGGCGCGCCGAACGCGATCGCGATCCCCAAAATCGCGCCGATGCACCACCCCCACGACATTCGATTTGCCATCGCCATGCCGCCCAAGACCATGATCAAAATGATCGCGATCGGCGTGAGCCACGCCAGAATGTTGGTCTGCAGCGCGCTCGCGCCGGTCATGAAAGGCGAGGCCTGCGCCAAGCAGAGTCCGGGCGCGCATAGAGCCAGCGCGACAATGAGCATGGGCATTGACAGCGGCACACGGCGGACCTGTCGACGATGGGGGTGATGCATGGCGAATATCCTCTGCTTTCGGATCTTGAACGGTCGTCGGGCTAGATTTCGGTCTCCATCTCGTCGAGCTCACGCTCCGCCGCGTCTCGCGAGCTCCTCGCGTTTCGCGCTTGCCAGGAGCGCCGAAGCGGAACGACTGCGCGACGAACGAATGGTCGAAGTGCTGCTCCCCGTCCTTGTCCGTCCAATTGTTGGATCGAACCCGCGCGTTGACGATGAGCTGATCGCCCTTGCGTACATTTTTTGCGATCGCTTCCCCGAGACCGTCGAACGCCACGAACCACAGCGTCGTGACGGTCTCGCGGGCGTTGCCTTCCTCGTCCTTGCCCGCGTAGTCATTGCCCACCAAGCAGAACTTCGTGTATCGTGACGTCGCCCTTGACGGTAAGCTCGGGATCTTTCGACAGGTTGCCGACCGCAACCAGATTGAAGCTGTACATGCGTAGTCTCCTTTGGAGTTGAGTGTGTTGCGATGAAATCAATGTCGTTCGCGTGGGTGACAGTCTGCGAAATACTCGTCGGCAGGAGAACAAAACTAAGTGATCGATATACGAAGAAACAGGCACCACCCTCTATCGCCGTAAAACTGTGCATAATCGTGCGATGACTCGCTTGACCCCGACGCCGGATGCCGCGACGGCCTGCCTGCACTTAAGCTCGCGGGCCTGACGAAGCGATATGCAGGCGTGACAGCGCTCGACGATGTTTCGTTTACGGTGCAACGTGGCGAGATCGTGGGGCTGCTCGGCCCGAATGGCGCGGGCAAGACGACGACCATCAACATGATCCTTGGCGTACTCGAACCGACCGCGGGCGAGATCGCGATCGACTCGATCGACCTCGCCACAGCGCGCTCGCTCGCGCTCACGCGTGCGAATTTTTCGGCGGTGTATGCGTCGCTCCCCGGAAATCTCACCGTGAGGCAGAACTTGCGGTTTTTCGGTTTGCTCTATTCGATCGATGGCCTCGCGAGCCGAGTCGATGAATTGATGAAGGAATTCGATCTCGAACACCTGCGCGACACCCGGTGCGGGCTCCTGTCCTCGGGTGAGCAAACGCGGGCGGCGCTCGCGAAGGCGCTCATCAACCGTCCGAGCTTGCTGTTACTCGACGAGCCCACGGCCTCGCTCGATCCTTCCGCCGCGCAAATCATTCGCGAGAGGATCAGGCGTCTGGCTTCGCACGAGCGCTGCGGCATTCTCTGGACCTCGCACAACATGCAGGAAGTCCAGACCGTGTGCGATCGCGTCCTATTCCTCTCGCGCGGCAGGATATTGCTCGAGGGCGACCCGAATAAGCTGCCGCAGCAGCACGGGGCCGCGAGCCTCGAGGACCTCTTCATCCGAGTGGCACGCGAGCCTTTGACGCTTCCGGAACCCGGCCGATGAAACCGCGACCGATCTTGGCGATTGTGCTGCGGCAACTTTATCTTCTGCGCCAGAGCCCAGTGCGCATCTTCGGTCTCATCGTGTGGGTCACCATCGACATCGTCTTATGGGGCTTCATCACACGCTATCTGAATACGGTGAGTGGCAGCGGCGTCAACTTCGTACCGACTCTGCTTGGCGCGGTGCTGCTCTGGGACTTCTGCGAACGCATGATGCAAGGCGTCAGCACCGCCTTTCTCGAGGACGTGTGGTCGCGCAATTTCCTCAACCTGTTTTCCTCGCCGCTGTCGATCGCCGAATACATCTCGGGTCTCGTGATCACGAGCATGCTCACGAGCAGTCTCGGGCTCATCGCCATGCTGGTCGTGGCCACGGCCGTCTTTCATCTGCAGTTCTTCGCGCTGGGCGTCTCACTGGCGGCGTTCATCCTGGTGCTGTTCGTATTCGGCATCAGCCTCGGCATCTTGGCGACCGCGATTGTGCTGCGCTTCGGACCGGCCGCGGAGTGGCTGCTCTGGCCGCTTCCCGCGCTGCTTTCCCCCTTTGCGGCGGTATTTTATCCGCTCGCCATCTTGCCGCCTTGGATGCAGGCCGTGGCGCGTGCGCTGCCCCCCGCGTACGTCTTCGAGGGCATGCGAGGTCTTTTGGCCGGAGGAGCGTTCCCCACGGGGCTTCTGCTCGAGGGCGGCGCCGTGGCCGTGGTGGAACTGTTCGCCGTCGCGTATCTCTACGCGCGGGTTTATCGGCGCGCGGTGCGCACTGGGTTGCTTGCGCGCTATAGCGCCGAGGGAACCGCCTAGGAGTCGGGGTTTCGCCCGGCTGCGAAGTCGCGGAGCAGTTTCTCCAGCTCATCGAGATCGATGGGCTTGGTCAAATGATGATCGAAGCCTGCGGCGCTGGCACGTTCCTTGTCATCCGGTTCTCCCCAGCCAGTCACCGCGACCAGAAAGATTGCCTGACCCCAGGGCTCGCCGCGCACGGCGCGCGCCACTTGATCGCCCGTAAGGCGCGGCATTCCGATGTCCAGAATCATGGTATCGGGTAGCGACTGGCGGGCAATCGTCAGCGCCTCTTCGCCATCGTGCGCGATCAGCACCTCGTGGCCGCTCATCTCGAGGAGCGCGCCCAAGCTGATCGCCGCATCACGATTATCGTCCGCCACCAATACCTTCATGACCACCCCTTGCCGGGATCCCAGCTTCCGCAACTCGGCGTCGGCAACGCCGGTAGCGCGGGCAGTGTGGCGATGGCTCGAGCGAGGGTCAAGTCGTTGCGCGGCGTGAGCGGTTCGCTTACCGTGAGCCATGGAAGACGGTGCTCACCGCATGCAGGCAGCTGCCGCCGCACGTGCGCCGGTCTTCGTTCCCTGGCGCGTAGCCCCGCCGCTGCTCAGCACGGCGCTCACCATGCTGGGGGCCGGAATCCTGGGATCGCTCCTGCCCTTGCGATATTCAGCAATGGGTTTGTCGCCCGGGACCATCGGCCTGATTGCGACGGCCGAGGCGCTCGGCTTCCTCGTGGGTTGCCTTTACAACCATAAGATCATCGCGCCCGTGGGACTCGAGCGGGCCTACGCCGCATTCGCCGGCATGAAGGCGGTCGCGATTCTGAGCCTCTCTTTCGCGGAGAGTGTGCCGGTGTTGATGCTCTTCCGGTTCATGATCGGATTGAATGCGGCCGGACTCGCGATCATCGTGGAAAGCTGGTTGAACGCCCTGGTGCCGAACGAACAGCGCGGCCGTGTGTTGACGGTCTACGTGCTCGTATACGGACTCTTTTATGGCGCAGGGCAGCTACTTGCGCAGAATCTCGACGTGCGCGGACCGGAGTTCCTCATCATCTCGGGCATCGCGACCACGCTGGCACTGGTTCCCATGGTGGGTATCAACGTACGCGCACCGCAGTTGCCGCAACGCGTGAAGCTGGAGATCTTGAAGGCCATGCGTACCTCGCCGGCGAGTGTGATGGCGTGTCTGTTAAACGGATTGATCCTGACCGGATTCTTCACCGTGGGACCGCTGTTCGGAGTGCGCATCGGATTCGACCAACAGCATGTCGTCATATTGATGGCCTGCGTGTCGCTCGGCGGCCTCTTTCTACAATGGCCGATCGGTCACTTATCGGACAAGGTGGACCGGCTGCACGCTCTCATCGGCCTTGGTATAGGCACACTCGCAGTCTCGGCGGCGCTCGTGACCGTCGATCGGCGCATGCCCTTCTTCGTGATCGGCATCCTGTTCGCGGTGTTCGGCGGATTCGCCGAGAGTCTGTACGCGGTCGGCGTGGCGCATGCCAACGATCGGGCCGACAAGAGCGATTATGTCGCTCTGTCCTCGACACTCCTGTTCGTCTGGGCGCTCGGCGCGGCGATCGGGCCGACCACCGGAACATTTGCCATTCAGCTCATCTCGCCGAGCGCGTTCTTCGACTACGTGATCGTTCTGACGGTGGGCTTCACACTGTTCGCCACCTGGCGACTTCGCCTCCGCAAACAGGACCCTCTCGTCGAGGAGCGGGAGGTGTTCCTTCAATATCCGCAAACCTCGCCTGAAATCTACGCCTGGTTGCCGTACCACAAAGAGTCCGCGGGCGCGGCCCCGTCCACCGACGTCGAGACCCCGCCGGTCTCGCCGGTGTCGACGGCGGTGCCGGCGCGCGGCGGGGACGATTCATGACACTCGGGGAAATCATGACCACACGCGTCGTGACCGTCGAGTTCGACGATTCGCTCGCGACAGTGAAGGAAATTTTCGATTCGCTGCGCTTTCACCATCTGCTGGTGATCGGATCGGACAAGAGGCTTTGCGGGGTGATTTCCGATCGCGACCTGTTGCGTGCCATCAGTCCCTACGTGGGAACCCCCTCTGAGACCGTGCGCGACTCGGCAACGCTCAAGAAGCGGGCTCACCAGATCATGACCCGCTCGCCTATTACGCTGCGGCCGGACGCAAGCCTTGCGGACGCCATCCAGTTACTGCTCAGCCATCGCGTGTCGTGCATCCCAATCGTGGACGAGAGTTTCAGCGTCGTCGGTATCGTAAGCTGGCGAGATGTCCTTAGGTCCCTGCCCGGGTCACCCGACGCTTGATTTAGTGAGAACCCGGCTGACCTGCTGGTACATTAACGCCCCATGGCACCGTCCTCTCTCTGTCTGCTTTCCGTCATTGGTGTGCTCGCCGCCTGCTCACCGGCGCCCACGCCCGTGGCACGCTCGGACGAGCCGACCCTCATCCACACCCCGCCGATTAAGCAGCTGGACCTCAAGCAGTTGAAGACGCTCTCCATTGAATGCGAGAAGTACCTGCCGGGGCAGTTTGCGCGCGGTCCCTACGACGCCGCCTATTGCCAGGCGGCCATCGACGCCTGGGGGGATGCACCCTTGCAGCTGGTACGAATTCCCCCTGAGGCGCCGCACACGAATTAGAACTGAACCGCCGAATTCCCGATGGATGGAATAATCTTCCGTATGTGCGTTAGCGCACAGACTTTGCCGTAAAAAGTAAAATAATGGCTCATGCTCGTGTAAGCTTGCCGGCCACGGCCATGAAGCGCTGCGTTTCGATCAAAACAGGGGAGCGTTGTGCTAAGAGCCGAAACGATCAAAGACCACCATTCCGATATTTTCACCTTTCTTCAGGGTGATCTAGCCTCTACCGCGACGCAGTGCCACCAGCCCGAAGAAACCGGCGCGGAGAGCCTCGTCTATCTCAGCGAGCAAAAGCACCTGGATTGCGTCGTGAGCCACGATCCGGCAATCGTCATCGTGCATGACAAACTGCTGCCGTCCATCAACGCGGCTCAGCAATGGCGCGGGTGTTTGTTTTCGGTGACGGCCATTCCGTCCGCGATGGCGGCGCTGCTCAAGTACTTCGATCGAAAGGCGGAGCGCTTTGATCAGTGGGGCAAGCACCACCCGACGGCCTTGGTCCACCCCACAGCGACCGTCGGCGACGATGTCATGTTGGGCCCCTATTGCGTGATAGGCGCGAACGCCGTCATCGGGGCGGGCTCCTGGATCGGCAGTCACACGGTGGTGGAGAACGATGCATCCATCGGAGCGCGCACGATTCTGCACCCTCATGTCTTCGTGGGCTCGGCCTGCGTGATTGGCGCCGATTGCGAGATTCACCCCCATTCGAGCATCGGCAGCGATGGATTCGGCTATGCGCGAGGCCCGCAAGGCAAGCCGGTCAAGATTACCCAGCTGGGGAACGTGGTGATTGGCGATGATGTCGAGATCGGCAGCAACTGTGCCATCGATCGAGCGACACTCACGTCGACCTTCATCCGTACCGGAGCCAAGCTCGACAATATCTGCCACATCGCCCACAACTGCGACCTCGGCGAGTACGGCCTTTACACGGCAGGGTTCATGATGGCGGGCTCGACCAAGATCGGTCGGGGCTTCATGACGGGCGGAAATTCCGTGGTATCCGCACACCTGACGCTGGCCGATAACGTCCATCTGGCCGGGCGGTCGACCGTGACGAACAACGTGACCCGATCCGGCGCCTATGGAGGCTACCCATTGCAGCGGTTGCCGGACGCACTGAAGACCGCAGTCAACATCACCCGTCTGGCCAAGCTCAGGCGTGATCTGCGGAAAGTCATGAAGCATCTCGGGATCAAGAGCGACGAGCTAGACGGCTGAGCACGCTGAACCCTGCGGCGCCGGACGCTGGTTATCGCGGGAAAGCCCGCGTTTACGCCAAGAGCGTCATGCCCTCCGACGCCACCACGATCGAAGGTCACCGTTTTCGCACACCCAGCCGATGCTGCCGACTGCGCGATGAGGCAATCAGCAAAGTCAGCGTGACTCGATCTAAAGACTCGGACGGCTTTCCAAACAATCTCCGCGCCTTCGTCCATGACGCGCCGTCGGAGATCCGCAAGGAGATTCACCGCATGACCGCCATCCTTGAAGCAGACAGCCGCGGCATACGGCGCGATCCCTACGCCTGATTCGCAGCGCCACCCCCGGCGAATGTCGCGGTGCGGCGGTACCATGCGGCGCCGTCGTGTCATCGGGCGGTGATTCTCCCAGCGCCCCGCAGGGGTTATAGTCGGGGCCAGGCGCGCGATTCCTAAAACGCACGATTCGTAGCGTTCACCGTTCGATCGATCAGCGTCAATCTCACGGAGGTTACGGCCATGGGCACGACACTCGTTTCGGGTCAAAATCGAGCTCTCCATCTCGAGATTCTGCATGTGCCGTTCTATCGGCCGCTCCTCTGGGTCAGCCGCGGCTGGCGCGACATGCGCAAGAACTGGGGAGCCAGCCTGGGTTACGGGGCGCTGATCGTGGCGCTCGGCTGGACGCTGTTGGTGTTTTGCGCGACACACCCTTACTTCGTGGCCGCAGCCATCACGGGATTCTTGCTGGTGGGACCGGCCATGTCGGCGGGCCTGTGCGAAATGTCGCGCCGCTACTCGCTCGGCCAGACGGCGAATTTCGACACTTCGCTCGAAGGCTTCATGCGCAATGCGCCCGCACTCGTCGAATTCGGGGCAATTCTCGCGATCTGCGGGGTCGCCTGGTTCGCCCTCTCCGCAATCCTCTTGGGGAGCGTCTTTCACATCCCGGCGCCCAGCGTGAGCGAGACCATGTATCGCGGCTTCATCGACTCCGCGAATCGCTCGCAGGTGCTCGGCTACATCGGAGCGGGTGGCATCCTGGCGGCCGGCGTATTCGCGATCTCCGTGGTTGCAATCCCCCTCATCATCGATCGGCATGCCACGGCGACGCAGGCGATGCTCGCAAGCATCAAAGTCGTGCTCGGCAATCTTCCGGCAATGATCGTCTGGAGCGCGCTGATCTTGATCCTGACCTTGATCGGATACGCCCCGCTGCTTATCGGATTGCTGGTCATCGCGCCGCTCCTGGGTCATGCCACCTGGCATGCCTATCGCGACATGTTGCGCTGAACCCGCGTAGTCGAGCCGCGAGCTTATCGTCCTTGGGTGAAGGGTGAGCGCATCTTGGACCTAGCTGTGGCCGGCCGGCGGCGCTGAGGGATGTGCGGACGGTATGTCTCGCCAAGCGAGGCTTCCATCGAGCGCGAGTTCAACCTCGTGCACATGGAGTGGCAGTTCCCACCTAGCTTCAATGTGGCGCCAACCCAGGACGTACCAGTCGTTCGCCTGCGCAACGGCGAGCGCCAGGGACTTCGGCTGCGCTGGGGCCTGATCCCTTATTTTGCGCAGGGCGTCCCGCCAAAGTACTCGACCATCAACGCGCGCATCGAGACCGTGCAGACGGCGCCCTCATACCGAGGACCCTGGAGCCGCGGGCAGCGTTGCCTGGTGGTCGCGCAAGGCTTCTACGAGTGGCAGACCCAGCCTGACGGCAAATCGCGCGTCCCCTACTACATTCACCTCAACGACCAGGAAGTCTTCGCCTTTGCCGGACTGTGGGATGCATCGAGGACGGCCCAAGGCAGCTGGGTCGAGTCGTGCGTTCATCTCACGATGCCGGCAAACCGTTTGCTCAGCGAGATTCATAACACGCAACACCGCATGCCGGCCATCATCGCCCGCGAGGATCGTGAGACATGGCTTTCGGGATCCGGCGAAGAAGCATGGGCGATCCTCAAGCCCTATCCGGATGAACACATGGTGGCGTGGCCGGTGAGCACTCGGGTCAACAAGCCCGCGAACGATGACGCGCAACTGGCCGAGCCGCTGCACCCCGGCTGAGCCCGCCGGTGACGATCAACATACAGCCGGCCAAATGATGCCCGAAGCAGCACCCACAGACGATCAGAAGGCATCGCCCGATAACATCAAGGCGCTCTTCTTCGATGTTTTCGGCACCCTCGTCGATTGGCGCCGAGGCGTGGCCCGGGAGGCGGAGTCCATCTTGAGGCCGCTCGGCTTTCACCTGGACTGGCAGGCGTTCGCGGACGCATGGCGCGATCAATACCAGCCCGGCATGGAGCAAGTGCGATGTGGCGCGATTCCGTATGCAACGCTCGACGTATTGCATCGGCGAATGTTGCAGAAGATTTTGCCGTCGTTCGGCTTGGAAGAGGTCACGGAATCGGTGCAGAAAAAATTGACCCTGGCTTGGCATAGATTGAACGCCTGGCCGGACGTACCGGTGGCTTTGGGCCGACTGCGAAGGCGTTATCTACTGGCGCCCGTGTCGAACGGTAATATCGCGCTCATGAGCGATCTCGCACGGCGCAACCACTTTACATGGGACGCGATCCTCGGAGCCGATCTGGCCCGGAACTTCAAGCCCAGGCCGGAGGTTTATCGGGCGGCAGTGGATGCATTTAATCTCGAGCCGGGTCAGTGCATGATGTGCGCGGCGCACAGTAGCGATTTGAAAGCCGCATCGGAGCTCGGGCTGCGGACAGCATTCCTCGCACGGCCGGATGAACAGCCCGGTATCAGCGAACAATCACCTAGGGTTCTCGTCGATTTCAGTACGCGATCTTTAGTTGAATTGGCCACTCGGCTGGGCACTTAGCACCGGATGGGAAACCCGGTGAAAGTATCCGGCCATAGAATTTATCGATAAGTTAGGAGTACGTCATGGATGTCCAACCACCGCAGCAGCCTATCCATAGCGTGAAGGACTTCCTGCTGCATTTGCTGACCATCACGGTGGGTTTGCTCATCGCCCTGGCACTCGAAGCCGCGGTACAGCACCTCCATCACAGGCATTTGGTGCGTGACGCACAATATAACCTGCAGCAGGAGATTGCCGCCAATCGTAAGCAGTACGCGATAAATGCCGGGTGGGTGCAGGACAACCGGGATCAATTGAATCGAGACATTCAGCAGCTGCGCGCCATTCGCAGTGGCAAGCAAACGGGGGCCGCCAACCTCGCCTGGGAGTGGCAGTGGAATTCCTTCAAGGGTATCGCTTGGAGGACCGCCCACGACAGCGGTGCCGTCTCCTACATGGATCCAGAGCGAATCTCCTCGTATTCGTACGTCTATCTGCAGCAGGACTACATCAATGCAACGGCGCTACAAATCGTCGGCGAAGAAACCAAGGTGGGCGCAGCGCTCGAGGCCGCCAACGATCCGTCGAACTTGAGCCCCACGGAGATTCAAACGCTGCTGCAGAAAACCGCGGAAATAAACCTCAGCCTCGAAAAACTGCAGGTAACCATGAAAAGCCTACAAAACATGTACGAGCAGACACTGCAACCGCGGCGCTAGATAGGGCGGTCCGACGGAGCTGGCGATGCCTCCAGCCATCGAGCGGCGGCATCGACGAGCGCCTGCGGCGACAATTGAATATCGAGTGCCAACGCGTTCTCGTCACAACCCGGAGGTTGGAGTATGGCGAGCTGGGAATCGATCAATCCCGGCGGCATGAACTCGTGGGTGCGTGCGCTCAGTCGCAGCGCAAGCAACTTGGGGGTGCCTGCCAAATAGACGAACCGGGCGTTCGGTGCTGCGACACGCAACCGATCACGATAGCTGCGCTTCAGCGCGGAGCACGCCACGACTTTGGGAGCGCCCGCAATGGCGGCTGCGATCGCGTCGAGCCAGGGTGCACGGTTGGCATCGTCCAACGGAATCCCGGCGGCCATCTTTTGTTTATTGGCCGGCGGGTGCAGGTCGTCGCCATCGACGAAGGGCCGCCGGACCCGAGCCGCCAACAGCGCTCCGACCGTGCTTTTGCCGGATCCGGAGACCCCCATGACGACGATTGGGGCATTTGTCATGCGATTCGTTTCTGAGAACCGGTGGGCTACCGACGCGAGCGATCCGGGCGGTCGTCGACCCGCAGACCGCTCTTGTAGAGGGCGATGCGGGCTCGATAGTGTGCAGCGGCGTCCGCGATCATCTTGAGATCGCCGTCGTCGACTTGACGCACGATTTTTCCGGGTATGCCCATGACCACCGAGCCATCCGGAATGGTCTTATCGGGGGGCACCAGCGCACCGGCGGCGATCACGCAGTCCCGTCCGATGCGAGCCCGATCGAGAATTCGGGCGCCGTTGGCGATGAGCGTCGAATCGCCCACGATGCAGCTGTGCAGCAGCGCGCAATGTCCGACGGATACATTCCTGCCGAGGGTCGTCGGCTCGCCCTCATCCGTATGAATGACGCTGCCGTCCTGCACGTTGCTGCCTTCGCCGAGTTCGATCCAGTCAGCGTCTCCCCGCAGCACGCAGTTGAACCAGACGCTCGCGCCGGCGCCAAATCGAACGCTGCCGATCACGCAAGCGCCCGGCGCGATGTAGTAGTCATCTCCCGCCGTCTCGATTTTTCTCTCACCCAAGGAGAAAATCATGCGGCTCTCCGATCGGGTGTGGGCATCCGGCTCCGGCCTCGCAGCGCGAGGATCGAGTAATAGACGATGCCGATGGCGATCCAGCACCCGCCGAGAATCTTTGCCGAGCGATCCATCTCATACAACACGAACAGAATGATCGAGAGGCCCAGCAGAGGACAGAGCAGATGCCGCAGCCAACGCCCGCTTCGCTGCCGCACCCAGTAGTGATTGATGACCGACAGATGCAACAGCACGAAGCCCGAGAGCGCGCCGAAATTCACGATCACGGTGAGATCATCGATGCGTGCCGCAAACAGGAAGCCGACGATCAGGGACACGCCGGCGACGCCGATCGTGCTCACGTAAGGGGTCTTGAACCGCGGGTGCACTTTGGCGAGAAGCGCCGGCAACTTACCGTCGCGGGCCATCGCGAACAGAACCCGCGCAACGGCGGCCTGCGCCGCCATCGCGTTGGCGATCGCATTGGCAAGCACCACGGCGACGATGGTAACGACCTTGAGCCACGTCCCGGCGGCACGTTGTGCGATTTCGAAAAAAGCGGTCTCGGGAGACGAGAACGTCATGCCGCGCGACAGATCCGTGGCGATCCAGGTCTGCAGCATGAACAGCACGCCCACGAGGAGGAGCGACAGTACCGTGGCGCGGGCGATGGCGTCCGGGCGACCGCCGTTCTCCTCCGACAGGGTCGAGATACCGTCGAAGCCGAGGAAGGAAAGCACCGCGACCGAGGTGGCTCCGGCCACGGTGGCCCAGGAGAACGCCCCGTGATTGTAGAGCGGCGCCCAGGTGAGGTGCCCGGCCCCGGCCCCGCCATAGAGCGCCACCAAGCCGAAGCCCACGAACAGTGCGAGGGTCGCGAGCTCCATGAACAACATATACCGATTGACGCGCGCCGTGAGCTCGATGCCGACCAGGTTCACGGTGGCATTGAACGAGACGAAGAGAATGAGCCACAGCCAGCCCGGGACCTGCGGCACGAGAGGACGCAGAGCCACCACGCTGAAGAGATAGAGAAGCGCCGGCACGAGGATGTAATCCAGGAGGATCAGCCACCCCGAAAAAAACCCCGCGATCTCATGCAAGCCGCGCTGCGCATACGTGTACACGGAGCCTGCCAGCGGAAAGGCCCCCGACATCGCCGCGTAGCTCAGGGCGGTGAAAATCATCCCCGCGAGGCCGAGCAGATAGGCAAGCGGCACCATGCCATGGGCCGCCTCCCATACGAACCCGTAGACCGAATACGGGGCGATGGGCACCATGAACACCATGCCGTAGATCAGTAGATCCTTGGTCGTCAACGCGCGACGCAATTCTTGCCGGTAACCGAATTCTTCCAACGACATGCAATCTCCGAAGCGTTGTTGGATCCTAGCTTATTCCGTCACCTGCGGGCCGCGATACAATCGAGCCATGAGCCACTCCCGCACCATCCACCAGTCGCACCACGGCTGGGACAACAGCCTCGAGCCCGCCGTGCGGATTGCGCCCGGCGAGATTTTGCAATTCGACGTACTCGACGCCGCGGGCGGGCAGCTGTCCCCCGCCTCCACCGTCGAGGATGTCGGCCGCATGGATTTCGGGTTGATCAATCCCGTGTGCGGACCGGTATTCATCGAGGGCGCGCAGCCGGGCGATGTGCTCAAAGTGACGCTCTTAGGCTTCGAGCCGTCCGGCTGGGGGTGGACGGCAAACATTCCGGGCTTCGGCCTCCTCGCCGATGAGTTCAAGACGCCGGCGCTGCACCTATGGAAATACGATCCGGGCACGCTCGCGCCGGCTCTGTTCGGCCGCTGGGCGAAGATTCCCTTGAAGCCTTTCACGGGCACCATCGGAGTTGCACCCGCTGCGCCAGGCAACCACAGCATCGTTCCGCCGCGCCGTGTCGGCGGCAACATGGACGTGCGGGACATCGCGCAGGGGGCGGAGCTCTTTCTGCCGGTGGAGGTCGCCGGCGCGCTGTTCTCCGTGGGCGATACGCATGCGGCCCAAGGCGACGGCGAGGTCTGCGGCACCGCCATCGAGAGCCCGATGCGCGTCGCACTGAAATTTGATCTCATCGAGCAGACGCCGCTCGCCTTCCCTCGATTCCGAACGGCGGGACCGGTCACACGCCACCTCGATGCCAAGGGCTATGAGGTCGCCACCGGCATCGGTCCGGACTTGATGGAAGCTGCGCGGGCGGCCGTTCGATCGATGATCGACTTGCTGACCCGCCGGCACGGGATGCCCGCGCTGGATGCTTACCTCCTGTGCAGCGTGTGCGGCGATCTGCGCATCAGCGAGATCGTCGACCTGCCTAACTGGACGGTGTCGTTTTACTTTCCGCGGGTGGTTTTTGAGTAGCTTTGGCCCGTTTTTTGTGGGGCTTCTCCGCGTCCGCCGACGGCGCGCCTGAGGCGGGCTCGGCAGCCGGCTCGCCCGCGGCGGCCGACATGCTCGCGACGACGGGTACGGCGGCGGTTCCGGGCTTGGCCGGGACGCCCGGCTTGATCGCTCCCTTCGGCGCGGAAGGCGCGGCCGCTTTCAGCGCGAGCGCCAGCGCCTTGCGGGCCTCGGGCTGGGTCGTGCGAGCGCGGCAGTCAGTGAACGCTTTCAGATCCTCGAACGGTCGCTCGCCCCGGAAAACCGCCTTGTCGAGCCCCTCGGTCCACTTGCAATTCTTCTCCAGAAACTTTGCGAATGCGGGCGACTTCGAGCCGAGCGCCCTCTCGTCATCGTCCGATAACCAGTACACATCGGTGCTCGGGCGTTGAAACACCTGTTCCGACAACTCGGGCGGCACGGCATTCTCGACGAGAAAGTCATGCACAGGCCCTTGCATGCCGTCCTCGAGCAGTGCGGCTTCGGTGGTAGGTCGGCCGACCCACTCTGACTCGGCGAGCCCCGGACGACTCACCCCCAAGAGGTTCTCGCCGTCGGTGCCGCGCTCCACCGCCGCTGCGTAGATCAAAAAGCAGGCGCCCGCGCAGCGCCCGGTCAGCGGGCCCACGGCGACCTGGGTGTACAGGTCTCTGACCAGGCGGGCAATTTTCATGGCCTCTGCTGCATTGCCCTCGCTCGAGGCCAGGATGAGCTTGTTCTGGGTCAGAAACCGCTTGTCGTCCTCAGCGATCTTGGCGAGCAGCCGATCGTAATCGCCCGGCGTGATCTCGCCGGAGATCACCAGCGGTCCGACGGGGCCCACGTACTGGTTGGTGAACGCATCGCGATCGAGGTAGTAGAACTCGGCGCTGTGCGCGAAACCGCCCCCCAGCAGAAATATCGTACAGATGAGGGCGAGGCGCATATGAACCGTGATTGTCCCCAAATTGGGCCGCAAGACTGCCGACCACTTCACGGCCGCGAAGCCTCGCGTCACGGCATCAAGGGTCGCGGGGGTCCGGCGATCGCCGGCCGGGCATCGCCCGAGCGCGCGGATATCGCGCGCCTAGCGATGCGACTACTTGTTCTTGTCTCCCGGGGGCACTTTCAAGACGCCCCGCCGCAGCTGATCGCGCTCCATGCTGACGAACAGCGCGCGGAAATTACCTTGACCGAATCCGTCATCGCCGCGGCGCTCGATGATCTCGAAAAAGATGGGACCGATCAATGTCTCGGTGAATATCTGCAACAGGAACCGTCCCTTCGCACCGTCCAGCAGGATGCCGCGTTTGCGAATCTCCTCGACGTTCGCACCGTGCCCCGGCACGCGCTCCTCGAGCATCTCGTAATAGGTCTCCGGGGGCGGCGTCATGAACTTCACGCCGTTGGCCCGCAGCCGGTCCCAGGTCGCGAGGATATCGTCGGTGCGCAGCGCCACGTGCTGAATGCCCTCGCCGCGATATTGCTGGATGAACTCCTGGATCTGGTCGACCTGATCGCTCCCGTCCTCCGTCTTCGACTCGTTGATCGGAATGCGGATCTTGCCGCAGGGCGAGGCGAGCGCTCGGCTGGTGAGGCCGGTGTATTCGCCGGTGATGTCGAAGTACTGGTGCTCGTGAAAGTTGAACACGCGGTTGTAGAAATCCTGGAAATAATCCATGCGCCCCTTGCCCACGTTGTGGGTGAGATGATCGATCTCCTGAAGACCCGCGCCCGCGGGACGTCGGTCGGCGCCCGCCTCCATCACGAAATCGATGTCGTAAATGGACGGCCCCGTCTGGCGGTCCACCAGATAAATGAGACTGCCACCCACACCCTCGATCGCAGGGATATTGAGCTCCATCGGCCCAACGGCGCCGCGGACCTCGCGCGCCCCGGCCGCCACCGCCGCTCGTAAGGCGCGTGCGGCGTTCTCCACGCGAAAGGCCATCGCGCAGACGCTCGGTCCGTGCTCGCGTGCGAACTGCTGCGCCAGACTGTTCGGTTCGGCATTGACGATGAAGTTGATGTCCCCTTGCCGGTAGAGGGCTACGTCCTTGGAGCGGTGACGGGCGATGAGGCTGAATCCCATGCTCTCGAAGAGCCGCGCGAGATGGCGCGTGTCGGGAGCGGTGTATTCCACAAACTCGAATCCGTCCGTGCCCAGCGGGTTGGCCGGTTGCAGGGTTTGGCCGGTTGCGGCCGTTTGGCTCGTAGCGCTCACGGGAACTCCTTCGCGGTACTGTTCCGCTACTTATACATACCCCGCCCCGCCGGGCCAAGGATAGGCGCGGAGCCCCGCCCCGCCCCGGGCGTTTGGCCGTCCGATCCGCCCTGATTCCCGCCCAAGCCGGGGAGTACAATCCGAGCGCGGTCAAGCGCCGCAACTTCCCGAAGGACGGCGGCTCCAAACCAATGAACCCGGCGCGCGCGATTTCGCATCCGCATGGACATGCCACACCGTCGGTCTTTGCGTGAGCCTGCGTATCGTGCGTCTCGGATCCGAGCGGCGCCCGAGCGAGGGCTTGCGACTCGGCACCGTGCGCCGGCCGCCGCGGGGTGTAGCCAAGCAAGACTATGCGCGGCGGGACTTTTTCGATGTCTGGCTGCCGCTGCTCGCGCCGAGCGAGGCGTTGCTGCAAGAGGCCAGGGCCGCCGGCGCGGACGAGCGCGACTGGCGCGCGTTCGCACGCAAGTTCCGCCGCGAGATGCGGCAACCCGACGCGGCGCGCACGCTTGACCTCGTGGCGGCGCTATCGCACGGCACTCAGCTGTCCCTCGGCTGCTATTGCGCCGACGAGGCACGTTGCCATCGCGGGATCCTACGCGAGCTACTGACTGACCGCGGCGCCGCATTCGCGCCGGATGAACCCGCCGTCCCACCGCAGAAAAGCCTGTAGGGCGGCGCCGACAGGCAATCACGGAGGGTCGCTTCTAGCACGTCCCTCCGCAGCGCCCATACTCCCGGACTGGAACGACGGATCCGTGGCATGGGCACCGCGGCGACGGATGAGGAGAAGGACATGAAGCGTTTAACCCTGATTCTCGCGACGGCCAGCACCGTCGCCGCAGCCTCGACAGCCCTGGCCTCGGACTGGAAATCGCAACCGTTGGCCGTGAAACGGCAGATGGTGACGCAGATGGTCTCCTGCATGAAGAAGCGCATGGCCGGCGACCGGCAGGTCTCCTACAATCAGGCCGCAAAAGAGTGCCGAGAATCCGTCGAAGGCCAGCTCGAGAAGAGCACGGCGGGGCCTTTGGTCGCGTCGGACGCAAGCGCAGCCAAGTAAGGTCCAGATAAACGCGCCGCGCGACGCCGCGATGGCCGCGCTCTGCGAGGGTAGCCTCACGCCGCCCGCGGACCCTGCTATCCGGTAACATACCCGGGTGAGGATCGTCACCTATAACGTCAACGGGATCACGGCGCGCCTCGGGAATTTCCTGCGTTGGCTGACCGAACGAACTCCCGACATCGTTTGCCTGCAAGAATTGAAGGCACCGCAGGATAAATTTCCCGAGGCGGCGATCCGCGAAGCCGGCTACGGGGTGATCTGGCATGGCCAGAAGAGCTGGAACGGCGTTGCCATTCTCGCTCGAAACGCCGAGCCCGTGGAAATCCGGCGCGCTCTGCCGGGCGATCCGGAAGACGTTCACAGCCGCTATATCGAGGCGACCGTACACGATCTCACCGTGGGGTGCCTGTACCTGCCGAACGGCAACCCCGCGCCCGGCCCGAAATACGACTATAAGCTCAAGTGGCTCGCCCGGCTGCTGACGCACGCCGCCGGACTTGCCGCGAGCGAGAAGCCCGTCATCCTCTTGGGCGATTACAATGTGATTCCCACCGAGCGTGACGTCTACAAGCCTGAGCGGTGGGTGGACGATGCGCTGTTTCGCCTCGAGGTGCGCGAGGCCTTCGCGACGCTCCTCAAGCAAGGATGGACCGACGCGCTGCGCACGCTCCATCCGGACGAGACCATCTACACGTTCTGGGATTTTTTCAGAAACGCCTATGCGCGCGATGCGGGTCTGCGCATCGATCACTTGCTGCTCAACGCGGCGCTGCTGCCGCGTCTGACGGCTGCCGGCGTCGACCGCGATGTGCGGGGTTGGGAAAAACCCAGCGACCACGCACCCGTCTGGGTCGACCTGCGGAGCTGATGTCCGTGGCGTTCGATGCACTGCATCTCGCACGCGCGCAGTTCGCGTTCACGATGTCGTTTCACTTCGTATTCCCCGCCTTCTCGATCGGTCTCGCAAGCTATCTCGCGGTGCTCGAGGGCCTGTGGCTGCAGACCTCGAACACGCTGTATCTGGACTTGTTCAGATACTGGGTCAAGATCTTCGCGGTCGTCTTCGGCATGGGCGTGGTGTCGGGCATCGTCATGTCCTACCAGTTCGGCACGAACTGGTCGGCCTACTCGAACCGGGCGGGGCCTATCATCGGCCCGCTCATGGCGTATGAGGTACTCACCGCATTCTTTCTCGAGGCGGGGTTCCTGGGAGTCATGCTGTTCGGCATGACGAAGGTGGGCAAGGGTCTACATTTTTTCGCAACGTGCATGGTCGCGTTCGGCACCTTGGTGTCGGCTACCTGGATCATCAGCGTCAACAGCTGGATGCAGACTCCCGCGGGATTCAGCGTCGCCGCGAACGGTCAATTCGTGCCCTCGGGCTCGTGGTGGCCGATCATCTTCAGCTCGAGCTTTCCCTATCGCCTGGTGCATACCGTCATCGCGGCCTACCTCACCACGGCCCTGACGGTGGGCGGGGTCGGCGCCTGGCATCTGCTGAGGGACAAGGCCGATCTCTATGCGCGCAAGATGTTTTCGATGGCCATGTGGATGGCGGCGCTCGTGGCGCCGGTGCAAATCCTGGCCGGCGACCAGCACGGGCTGAATACGCTCGAGCATCAGCCCGTGAAGGTCCTGGCGATGGAAGGGGATTTCGACCCGAGCCCGGACGGCGCACCGCTCGTCCTGTTCGGGTTCCCGAGCGAGCGGGACGGGACCGTGCATGACCGCATCGCCATTCCCCATCTGGGCTCGCTCATTCTGCGGCACGACGCGCACGCGCCGCTCGCCGGTCTCACCGATTATCCACGCGAGCATTGGCCGCCGGTGCCCGTGGTGTTCTGGTCGTTTCGCATCATGGTGGGGTTAGGGCTGCTGATGCTCTCCCTCGGCCTGTGGAGTCTCATCGCCCGCGCCCGCAAGCGACTGTACGATTGGCGGCTTCTGCACCGCGCAGCCCTTTTCCTGAGTCCGGCAGGTTACATCGCGGTCATCGCGGGCTGGGTCACGACCGAAGTCGGACGGCAGCCGTATACCGTGTACGGGGAATTGCTCACTGCCGACTCGCTGTCACCGCTTGCCGCGCCCGCCATCGCCACCTCCCTCGCAGTATTCGCGCTGGTGTACTTCGCCGTATTCGGCATTGGCGCCGGCTATATCGTGCGCATGATGGGACGCTCGCCGACACCGCAAGAGCTCGAGCCTCCGCACATTCCGCAGCATGCCGCCGGCATCACCCCGGCCTCCGCTGTCGATCACATCGTGCCGCCGGCGGGTGTCCCGTGAGCGTCGATCTGACCATCGTCTGGGTGCTGATTATCGCGTTTGCCATCCTCGCGTACGTGGTGATGGACGGTTTCGATCTCGGCATCGGAATTCTGTTTCCGACGCTCGCCGTCGGTCCGGAGCGGGACCACGCGATGAATGCAATCGCGCCGGTCTGGGACGGCAACGAGACCTGGCTGGTGCTCGGCGGCGGCGCACTGCTCGCAGCGTTTCCACTCGCCTACTCCATCATCTTGCCGGCCACCTATCCGCCCATGATCGCGATGTTGCTGGGCCTTCTTTTCCGTGGCGTCGCGTTCGAATTCCGATGGCGCGATCCTGCGCATCGTCCGTACTGGGACGCGGCGTTCACCGTAGGATCGCTGGTCGCGGCGCTCTCGCAAGGCATCACGCTCGGCGCCATTTTGCAGGGAATCCGGGTGGCAAACGGCGCCTATGCCGGCGGCTGGCTCGACTGGCTCAGCCCTTTCACCGTACTGACCGGGGTCTCGCTGGTGCTCGGCTATGCGTTGCTCGGCTCGACCTGGCTCATCTGGAAAACGACGGGGTCCGGGCAGGCGCACGCGCGGCGCCTGGCGATGAAGCTTGCGATCGGCACCGTGGCGGCCATGGCGGCAGTGAGCGTCGCGACGCCTTACCTGCACTACGATTACTGGCGCCGCTGGTTCTCGATGCCGAACGTCTTGTTCACCGCGCAGGTGCCCCTGCTCGTCGTCATCACCGCCGCGATCTTCGTCTGGAGCCTGCGCCGCGGCGCAGAGCGTCTGCCCTTCCTGATGACTCTCGCGCTGTTCCTTTTGAATTTCGTCGGTCTCGGGATCAGTGTGTTTCCTTATCTTGTGCCGCGCGCGGTCACCATCTGGGACGCCGCCGCGCCCGTCGCGAGCCAGAAGTTCATGCTCGTCGGCGTTGCGGTGATCATGCCGGTCATCATCGCCTACACGAGCTGGGCTTACTGGGTGTTCCGCGGCAAGGCGGACACGCATGGATACCATTGAGAACAAGCGCGATGGTTCGATGAGCGCCGCGGCGCCCTGGTGGAAACGGCTCGCCTGGATGATGGCGATCTGGGCGGCGAGTGTGGCTGCGCTCGGGCTGGTGAGTCTCGTGCTGCGACTCTGGCTCAAGGCGGGCTGAATCTCGCTTATTAGAAGAGCGAGCCTTGCAAGTCATAGCGCTCCGCCCGTCCGACGCGGACGATGACACGCTGAACGTCGGCACGCGCGAGCACCGATTGCCAGCGTTGGCGCATCTCGAGATCGCGCGGCGTGCCCGGCTCGGGTGCGTAAGTCTGTACATTGCCGAGCGCATCCTGGCGCGTGTCCGGGGTCGAGGAGCTGGCGTTGCAACTCCTCGGCGGCGCGGTCGAGCCGGTCTGCCACGATCAGGGCGGCCAAATAGCTCACGGGGGCCTCGCCGCGATGAGCTGCGCAAATAGCTCAACGAGCGTTCGACTTGCGCTGCATCGCCCTCCTGAGTGGCGGCATCGAGCCTGACGCCTTCCGTCCGCATCTGCCCGTAGGGGCTCAATCCCTCGGTGATCTGCGCGAGCACCGAACGCGCCTCCGCGGGGCGACCGAGATCGCACTCGACCTCGGCCCAGGAGATTGCAGCGCCGACGTTGTCGCGGTCGTGCTCGAACTCACCCGCGGCCGCCTTGAGTTGAGCAACACCCTCCTCCCACAGCCCGAGATCGAGCAGCGCAAAGGCGCGCTCGGTGAGCAAATCGCCGTGCTCTGCGAGGTAATCGACGAAGCGCCTTTCCGGATAATTGGTATCGCGGATCTCGGCGACCGCCTCGTCGGCAATCGCCAGGGCGGCGGCGGCGTGCTGACGACGCAAGAGTGCGCCCATCAACAAGGCTTTGACGCGTAACGAATTGGCTCCGTCTTCATCCTGGGTCTGCAGCCCCTTGATCTGCCGGTCGGCAGCCGCCTCGGCGTCGAATCGCTCGGGATGCGCGGCGACCACGGCATCAAAGCGCCGATCGGCGCGAATCTCGATGAGGACCAGCGGATCGGTGATGCGAGCGGATACGTCAGCCGCTTCGGCCTGTCGATTCTGCTCGATGAGCAGCAGCACCAGATCGCGCCATGATTCGCTCGGTTCGACGCCCCACTTGAGCTTGAAGCCGGCGGTGTACAAGGCGCGCAGCAGCGCCAATGACGTCGCACGAGGTAATTGACCGGTGCTACGCAGGAAGCTGGTGAGGCTGTCCTCGTCGATGTCGGCCAGCCGACCGGGCCATTTCCGCGCGACGACGGTGATCGATTGCGCAAGCTGGGCCGTGTCGTTCAGCCGCCAGCGCGATGGCGATGAGCACGAGCTGGTCGTCGGCGTTCGCCTGAGGCATCGCCGCCGCACGGACCATGTATCCGCGCGCAAGCTCCCACCGTTGAAAACCGCTCTCGAGGTGTCCCGCTTCGTGCAGCGCGCGATATTGAGACTCGCCCGGCAAACTGGTGAACGAGCGCGCATCGATGACCGACTGAAGTGCGGCGAGTCCCGCGTCGAACCGCTTGTCCGCCACCAGGCGCAGCGCATCGTCGAGACGCTGGCCGGCGGAAGCGGTTGCCGGGGCCGCGACAGCGGCGGGTTGCGCATCATGCGAAAGATTCGTGCTGCAGGCCGAGAGCGCGAGGCTCGCGAGGCACGGGAGAATTCGAACTGACGGCAATGCAGGTCCAGCGTTTCGGAATCGCGGGCAGCATTGAACCCGCCGGCGCTGGGGAATGCAAGCGGGCCATCAGGCGCGAGCGCCTGGACTCACTCCTTGACTTCGTCCGTCCAGACGCGAAACACCTGCAAGTAATTGGGCCCGAAAGCCGTGCTGATCGCGACGTCGGCGGCATCGCGGCCGCGGGCGATGAGAACACGCCCGATGCGGCGCACGTTGTTGCGTGGGTCAAAGGTGTGCCAGGCGCCGCCGATGTACGCTTCGAGCCACCCCGCAAAATCCATAGGGGCATCGGCCACCGGGACGCCGATGTCGCCCAGATAACCCGTGCAATAGCGCGCCGGAATGTTGAGGCAACGGAGCAGCGTGATCGCCAGGTGCGCGTAGTCCCGGCACACGCCCTGCCGCTCGGCATATGCCTCGGCGGCCGTCTTCGTGGGGCGCGCGAAGTGATATCCGAAAGCGATGTGCTGGTGCGCGAAATCGCACACGGCCTGAACGCGCCCCCAGCCGGGCGTCATGCCGCCGAACAGCCGCCACGCCTCGTCCATCAAGCGCTCGGTCTCGCAATAGCGGCTGCCGAGTAGGTACACGAGCGCCTCGTGCGGCAGCGACTCGACCGGGTGTTCCTGCGCGTGGGCGAACTCAGGCTCGGGGAGGCCTGAGTCCTGGATGAGCGCATCGGCGGTCAGGCGCATCGTGCCGGTGGGCGCGAGAATGCGTGTGCAGGTGTTGCCGAAGCTGTCCATATAGGTATCGAGTGGCACGACGGGATCCGTCTCGAGCCGATCGGGGACGAGCAAATCCGAAATGCGACTCGGATGCACGTGCAGCATCAGGATCATGGGCACGGGCTGGGGACAGCTATAGACGAGTTCGTAGCCTAAACGGATTTTCATTGCAGTCTCTCTCGATGGCCGCTCTTTATGTCACTTGCCGTGTAGAACGCCCGTAGGACACGTGTGCAATTCGGCGTAGGCGTCCTGCCAACCCTCAGCTCGTGCCGTTGCGCAGCCGAGGATCAGGCGGGCCGCCGCCGCCCGTCGGTGATCCGCCGACATGAACCTCCTGCCGGGACCGATCGTTTACAATCGAAGTTTACGTATAAATGCGGCGGCGCCCTCGAAAGCGCCGTCGATTTCCACGGCGTCCACCACGAACCATAGCGCGCCGCGCCTGAAGCCACGATGAAGACTTTCCATTGTAGCCATTGCCAAAATCTCGTGTTCTTCGAGAATATCCGCTGTCTGAACTGCGGGCGTTCGCTCGCCTTCCTACCCGATCGACGCCTCATGGCGGCGATCACCCCGGACGAGGACGGCGTCTGGAAGGCGGAGGTCCCGCCGGGCGACGCCCGCCCCTATCGTCTGTGCGCGAACTACGACCAGGTGAGTGTGTGCAACTGGGTCGTCGAGGTGGACGACCCGAATGATTTCTGTCGCTCGTGTCGCCTGAATCGCATCATTCCCGATCTGTCCTCGGAGCGAAATCGGGTCGCCTGGTTTCGGCTCGAGGTCGCGAAACGCCGGCTGCTCTATACGCTGATGGGGCTCGATCTTCCGATCGAGCCGAAGAACGGCAATAACGGCGGCCTCGCCTTCGAGTTCCTCGAGGACTCGCCTGACGGCGACGCCAAGCGGGTGTTGACCGGACACGACAACGGCCTTATCACCATCAACATCGCAGAAGCCGACGATGTGCACCGCGAGCGGCAGCGCTCCCTGCAGAAAGAACCGTATCGCACGCTTTTGGGGCACTTCCGCCACGAGATCGGGCATTACTTCTGGGACCAGCTCATCGCCTACGGGCCCCTCCTGCAAGACTTCCGCGCGCTGTTCGGCGATGAGCGTGCCGATTATCAAAGGGCGCTCGATCGACACTACGGCGAGGGACCGCCGGCGCGCTGGGAGGACAGCTTCATCAGCGCCTATTCCACCATGCATCCGTGGGAGGACTGGGCCGAGTCCTGGGCGCATTATCTCCATATGGTGGATGCGCTGGAGACCGCCGGCGCGACCGGGCTTGCGCTGCGACCGAAGCGGCCGGACGAGCCGCAAATGCAGCCGCCGCCGGACCCCCTGAGCTCGAACTACCGGGACTTCGACGCCATGATCGAAGCGTGGCTGTCGCTCACGTACGTGCTCAACAACTTGAGCCGTGGTCTGGGGCTGCCGGACAGCTATCCGTTCGTGCTCTCCGCACCCGCCATTCGCAAACTCCGGTTCATCCACGACACCATCAATAAGCACCGCGAGGCCAACGCCCCGTCCGCCTCCGCGGCGTGAGTGCTGCGGCCGTGCCGTTTCCCTCGTCGGCGGCCCGCGTGCTATACACGAGGGTCTTTCCCCTGGAGCCCACCCGGTGTCGATTCACGTAGCGCTCAACCATGTGATGCATTACCGGTACGACCGGCCGGTGATGCTCGGCCCGCAGATCGTGCGGCTGCGGCCGGCACCGCACTGCCGTACCCGCATCCTCGCCTACTCGCTCAAGATCGAGCCTGCCGAACATTTCATCAACTGGCAGCAGGATCCGCAGGCGAACTACCTCGCGCGCCTCATGTTCCCGAAGCCGACGCGTGAGCTGCGTGTCGAGGTGGATCTCACCGCAGAGATGGCGGTGGTGAACCCGTTCGATTTCTTCCTCGAGCCTTACGCGCAACACTTCCCGTTCCGGTACGAGGCGACGGACGAGCGCGAGCTCGGACCTTTCTTGCTCACCGGTCCTGCGACGCCGCTGTTCACCCAGTATCTGGCGGGCATCCCGCGCGAGCGGCGCGCCACCATCGATTTTCTGGTGGACGTCAATCGCCGCGTGGCAGGGGATGTCCGCTACCTGATCCGGATGGAGCACGGCGTCCAACCGCCCGAAGTCACGCTCGAAAAGCGCTCCGGCTCATGCCGCGACTCGGCGGAGCTTCTGGTTCAGCTGCTGCGTCATCTGGGGCTGGCGGCCCGTTTCGTGTCGGGTTATCTCATCCAACTCGTCGCCGACGAGAAGCCGCTGGACGGGCCCGCAGGGCCGAGCCACGATTTCACCGACCTACACGCCTGGTGCGAGGTGTACTTGCCGGGCGCCGGATGGATCGGGCTCGATGCCACGTCCGGTCTTCTCACCGGCGAGGGGCACATTCCGCTCGCCTGCACCCCCGAGCCTTCCGCCGCGGCACCGTTATCGGGCGGCGTGGATGCGTGCGAGACCCAGTTCGAGCACGCGATGAGTGTCGCGCGCATCTGGGAAGCGCCGCGAGTCACGAAGCCCTACTCCGACGCCCAGTGGACGGCGATCGACGCCGTAGGCAAGGGCATCGATGCCGCGCTCGCAGGCGGCGACGTGCGCCTCACCATGGGCGGCGAGCCGACCTTCGTGTCGAGCGAGGACTCACGCGAGCCGGAATGGAACACCGAGGCGCTGGGCAAAAACAAGCGGCGCCTCGCGGCGGAGCTCTTCTGGAAATTAAAGGCGCGCTACGCCCCGGCGGGGCTCGCGCACTTCGGCCAAGGCAAATGGTATCCGGGCGAGCAGCTGCCGCGATGGTCGCTGAATTGCTTCTGGCGCAAGGACGGCGAGCCGGTCTGGACCGAGCGCGCGCTGATTGCGGACGAGGAGCGCCGCTATCCCGAGGCACACGCCAATGCCCCGCGGCTGCTCGCTGCGATCGCGACGGCGCTCAGCGTGGGCGCTGAGCACGTGTTCCCGGCCTATGAGGACGTGTTCTATTACGCTTGGCGCGAGCGCAAGCTCCCGGCCAATGTTGATGCGATCAATTCCAAGGTCGCGGATCCGATCGAGCGCGAGCGCCTGATGCGCGTGTTCGAGAGCGAGCTCGATGCGCCGGTGGGCTATGTGCTGCCCATCACGCGGCCGGTCGAGGGCGTGCCGTGGCGGAGCGGCCGGTGGTTCTTGCGTCGCGAGCGCTGTTATTTGGTTCCCGGCGATTCGCCGATCGGCTACCGCCTGCCGCTCGATTCGCTGCCGTGGGTTGAGCCGGGCGATTTTCCACATCTTCATCCGCCCGATCCGAACCAGAGCTTCGCGCCGCTCGCGCCCTACCGCGACTTGCGCGAGCCGGCGGCCGGCAAATCGCCGGGCAACCCGACCGCGAACGCCGCGCGGAGCGCGACCGTCAGAGCGGGCGAGGCGAAGCCGGCCGAGATCGTGCGCACGTCCATGTGCGCCCAGGCGCGCAACGGTGTGCTCTACGTCTTCATGCCGCCGACACGCAGCCTCGACGATTACCTCGAGATCGTCGCGGCGGTGGAGTCCTGCGCGAAGTCCCTGCATCAGCCGGTGGTGATCGAGGGCTACGAGCCGCCCGCCGATCCGCGGCTCTCGAACTTCAAGGTGACGCCCGACCCCGGCGTCATCGAGGTGAACGTGCAACCGAGCGCGAGCTGGGACGAGCTCGTCGAGCTCACCACGCATCTGCACGAGACCGCGCACGCGCTGCGGCTGCGCTCGGAAAAATTCATGGTCGACGGCCGGCACGTCGGGACGGGCGGCGGAAACCATGTCGTGCTGGGCGGCGCGACACCCGCGGATTCGCCCTTCCTGAGACGCCCGGATCTGCTGCGCAGCCTGATCTCTTACTGGCACAATCATCCCTCGCTCTCGTACATGTTCTCCGGGTTGTTCATCGGACCCACCTCGCAGGCCCCGCGGGTGGACGAGGCACGCGACGATTCGCTGCGCGAGCTCGAGCTTGCGTTCAAACAATTCCCTGCGCCGGGCGAGGAGGTGCCGCCGTGGATCGTGGACCGCTTGCTGCGCAATCTGCTGATCGACGTCACGGGCAACACGCACCGCGCGGAGTTCTGCATCGACAAGCTGTACTCGCCGGATTCCTCGACCGGCCGGCTCGGGCTCCTGGAGCTGCGCGCCTTCGAGATGCCGCCGCATCCGCGCATGAGTTTGGTACAGGCGCTGCTGCTGCGCTCGCTCGTCGCGCGCTTCTGGCGCGAGCCCTATGCCCCGCCGCGGCTCGTGCGCTGGGGAACGCAGCTGCACGATCGCTTCATGCTGCCGTATTTCATCTTGCAGGATTTCTCCGCAGTGATCGAGGAACAGGGCCGCGCAGGCTTTCCCCTGCGGCTCGAGTGGTTCGCGCCGCATTTCGAGTTTCGCTTCCCGAAGCTCGGCGACCAGGTGCTGCGCGTCGCGCAACTCGAGCTCCGCCAGGCGCTCGAACCTTGGCACGTGCTCGGCGAGGAAAGCACCGCCGGCGGCAACGTGCGCTATGTCGACTCTTCGCTCGAGCGCGTCGAGCTCAAGGTGAGCGGGCTTGCGCCCGACCGCTATGTGGCGACCTGCAACGGACGCGCGCTGCCGCTGCGCGCGACGGGGCGCGAAGGCGAATACGTCGCCGGCGTGCGTTTCCGCGCCTGGCAGCCGTGGTCCGCGCTGCATCCCAAAATCGGTATTCATTCGCCGCTGACATTC
Source organism: uncultured Gammaproteobacteria bacterium (assembly GCA_963766915.1). Classification (GTDB taxonomy): domain Bacteria; phylum Pseudomonadota; class Gammaproteobacteria; order Steroidobacterales; family Steroidobacteraceae; genus Bog-1198. Next base: position 280,907 of record CAVYCL010000008.1, on the reverse strand, counting down.
GATATAGTCGACACCTGGATGCATCGATCGGAAGGTGGTTTTCGATATCATGTGGTTCATCCGGGCGGCCGCAGCCATGAGACCTTTCCCGTGAACGCATTCGAAGCCGAGAGTCGGCGTCTGGCACGCTTCTTCCGCATCGGGCACACGCCGGGGGCGGTTTACCCCGGGCCTGCCGAGGCGAGCGACGAATCCCCCTTCACCTTGGACCTGCGCGACCCGCCGAGCCGGTGAGCGATCCTAGACTCCAGAGCTACCGCAGCGATCCGCGTCGCTACGACGAGCTGTTGGACGGCGAAGGCCGCGTGCGCAACCACTGGCGCACGCTGATCGACGGCGTATTCGAGGACGACGCGCGCGCCGCGCGCCGCGCCACCGAGTTCACGCGGCGCATGATTGTCGAGAACGGCATCACGTACAACGTGTATGCCGACGCGCAAGGCCGTGACCGCCCCTGGATCCTCGACCCGCTGCCGTATCTCATGACGGCGGAGGAGTGGCAACACATCGAGGCCGGCGTCGCACAGCGCGCGGCGGTCCTGAATTCTGTGCTCGCGGACCTGTATGGGCCGCAGGAGCTGCTCGCGCAAGGCGCGCTGCCCGCGGAGATCCCGTTCGGGCACTCGAGCTTCCTCTGGCCCTGCATGGGCGTGCGTCCGCCACGGGATCGCTGGCTCTCGCTGTACGCGGTCGACCTCGCGCGCTCGGCCGACGGTCGCTGGTGGGTGCTCGCCGACCGCACGCAGGGACCCTCGGGTCCCGGCTATGCGCTCGAGAACCGGCAGATCGTGCGCCGGGCATTCCCGCATCTCGCACAATCCATGGACGTGCGCCCGCTCGGCACATTCTTCGCGGCGCTGCGCGCGGAGCTGTTGCGCGATGCCGGCGATGAGCCGGTCGCGGTCGTGCTCACACCGGGCTCGTTCAACGAGACCTACTTCGAACACGCGTATATCGCCCGGCAGCTGGGGTTTCCTTTGGTGGAGGGCCACGACCTCACCGTGCGCGACGCGCGCGTCTACTTGAAGACCCTCGCCGGATTGAAGCGCGTCCATACCATCCTGCGCCGGCTGGATGATGATTTCTGCGACCCGGTGGAGCTGCGCTCGGACTCGGCGCTCGGCGTGCCGGGGCTGCTGGCGGCGGTGCGCCTCGGCAACGTGTTCGTCGGCAACGCACTCGGCAGCGGCGTGCTCGAGTCCGCGGCGTGGCTCGGCTTTCTGCCCGTCGATCGCCGAGCGGCTGCTCGGTCAGCGCCTGATCCTGCCCTCGGTCGCGACCTGGTGGTGCGGCGAGCGGCCCGCGTTCGAATCCGTGATCGCCAATCTCGAGAATCTGGTCATCAAGCCGACGTTCCCGGACCAGAACCTCGACGCCGTCTTCGGCAGCGACTTGGACGCCGCCGAGCGCGACGCGCTGATCGCGCGCATCCGCGCACGGCCTTACGCCTTCGTGGCGCAGGAGCACCTCGCGTTCTCGCAGGCGCCGGTCTGGTACACGAAGAGCGCGGACCGCTTTTCGGCGCGTGCGCTCGGCATCCGGGTGTATGCGATCGCGACGCCCCAAGGCTACCGCGTCATGCCCGGCGGCCTCGCCCGCTTCGCCTCGGATGCGCACGCGGAAGTCGTCTCCATGCAGCGCGGCGGCGGCAGCAAGGACATCTGGGTGCTCTGCGATTCCGACGAGGCGGTCGAGGAATCGACCGCGCCCATTGCGCGGATCGACCGTACGGCGTCTCGCGCTAGTCATCAGGACCTGCCTTCGACTCTCGCCGAGAACCTGTTCTGGATGGGGCGCTATGCCGAGCGCTGCGAGTTCAAGATGCGCATGCTGCGCGCCACCCTGGGGCTGCAGGCGCAACCTCCCCTTCTACTCTCAAGCCAACGAGATCTGCAAGCATTACGGCGCCGCGCGGCTGTTCGATGCGAAGAAGCGCTTCACTCTGAGCGGGGACGTCGGCCGCTTGGGCGAGTGCGCAGCGCGGGTGCGCAGCAGCCTCTCCGCCGAGAACTGGCGCGCGATCACGGTGCTTACGCGAGATTATCGGCGCGCCGAGAACGCGCGCGCCGATGCGCGCGAGGCGCTCGATCGGCTTGCTGATCTCGCTCGCCGCTCTCGCGGGCTTCGCGCACGACGACATGACGCAGGACGACGGCTGGCGCCTCATGATGATCGGCCGGCGACTCGAGCGGCTGTTGTTCGTGTCCGCGGTGATCGCGCGGCGTCTCGCGCACCCCGCGACGCCGTTGCGGCAGGAGCTCGAGTGGCTGCTCGAGATCGGCGACAGCGCCATCACCTATCGCAATCGCCATCGCGCGCCGCCCGTTTGGGCCTTCACGGTCGATCTGCTCGTGTACGACGAGCGCAATCCGCGCGCCCTCGCCTTCCAGTGGCGCGCCATCAATACGCTGCTCATCGAGCTCGCCGAGTCGCTGGGCACCCGTCCGCAGGACGCCTTGTACGTACCCATCTCGCAGCTGATCGCGATGAAGTACGCGCCGCTCGGCAGCGAGCTCGAGCTGTCGGTGGAGTCGCGCAGGCGCTTCGCCGCAGGACTCGAGAGCCTCAACACGGCAGGAGCGGCACTCTCCGAGCAGCTCACCTCGCAGCATTTCTCGCACGTCGACTACGAGGTCGGCGCGGTGTCCGCTTGATGCGCTACGCGGTACGTCACGCGACGGTGTACGAGTACGGCGGCGACGTCGCGCATTCGCATCACCTGCTGCACTTGAAGCCGCGCGAGTTCGCCTATCAGCGCTGTCTCGATCACTCGCTCACGCTCGATCCATCGCCGAGCTCGGAGCACGAGGACCTCGACGCCTTCGGCAACGGCATTTCGCGGCTCGAATACGATCGCTCGCACGATCGCTTGTCGGTCACCGCCGAGATGACGGTCGAGATCTTCCCGCGCGCGTCCGAGCCGCTCGACACCTGCGAACCCTGGGACACCCTCTCTGAGCGCCTGCGCTATCACGCGGCGCCCCTGGCCGCGGGTGATCTGGAGGCGTGCCGCTATCGCATGCGCTCGGATCACGTGCCCATCAAGCAAATCATGTGGGACTACGCCGCCGAGTGCTTCGCGCCGGGAGAGTCGGCCGGCACCGCGGTTAAGGCTTTGATGCGCAAGATTCATCGCGAGTTCAAGTACGCGCCGGGCACGACCAACAACCGCACCTCGATCACCGAGGTGTTGAAGAGCCGCAAGGGCGTGTGCCAGGACTTTGCACACCTCATGATCGGAGCATTGCGCGCGGGGGGCCTCGCGGCGCGCTACGTGAGCGGCTACATCCGCACGGTGCGGCCAGGCGGCGCGGCGGCCATCGGCGGCGATGCCTCGCACGCCTGGGTGTCCGTGTACTGTCCGCCGCTGGGATGGGTGGATTTCGACCCCACCAACGACTGCCTGGTCGGCGAGGGGCACGTGACACTCGCCTGGGGACGCGACTTCGGCGATGTATCCCCGCTCCGCGGCATCCTATTCGGTGGGAGCCGTCACAAGTTGAGTGTCGACGTGCGCGTGCAGCCGCTCGATTGAAGCCGTGGGTTATGCGATTGCCGGCCTGATTGCAAGATCCCCTCACTGCTGGCATTATGCCAGCATGTCGGTCCAAATAAACATCCGTGATGTTCCCGAGAACGTCCGCGACGAACTCGCCGCACGCGCAGCGTTGCAGGGCAAGTCGATGCAGGAATTCCTGCGTGCTGAGCTTGAGCGATTGGCTGCTCGTCCGTCGATAGACGCTTGGCTTGAGCAGGTGCGCAGGCGAAAGCGCGCGGCGCAAACTCGCATCTCGTCGAGGCATATCCTTGACAGCAAAAATTCGGACCGGCGGTGAGTATCGTCGTTGATTCCTCCGTCGTCGTCGCCGCTCTCCTCGACAGCGGCCCGCGTGGAGACTGGGCGGAAGAAATCCTTGCCGGCGGCTCGCTGCAAGCCCCGGAGCTGATACGAGTCGAGGCTACCAACATACTTCGCCGCCTGGAAAAGGCAAAGCTGATTACGACGCCCGAAGCGAACGCGGCGCAAGACGATCTTATGCAACTCAATATCGAGCTGTTTCCTTTTGAGCCATTTGCCGGCCGCATCTGGGATTTACGTCTCAATGTGACAAGCTATGACGCTTGGTACGTTGCGATCGCCGAGGCGCTCAGCCTGCCGCTCGCCACCCTCGACGGACACCTCTCGAGATCGACCGGTGTCCTCTGCACGTTCCTGACGCCCGCCTCTTGAAGTTCGGCATCACGCGAGCCGCCGCCCCTCAGAAACCGGCGACCGCCGGAATGATCTCGCGTCCGAAGACCTCGAGCGCCGCGTTCTCGTGAACGTTCGGCATGTTGAAAATGGCGTGCTGCACGCCCACCGCCGCAAGCGCCTTGCATTGCCCGATCACGTCCGCGGCGGAGAGCTTGCCTGCGCCGAGCTCTACCGTGCCGATCGTCGTCTTCTCGATCGCGGCGTAGTCGCGCCCGATTCGATCGCAATGTTCGCGCAGGATGGCAAGCTTTGCGCTGATCACGGCGGGCGACCCGTAGATGTTGCAGGCATCGCCGTACTGCGCAACCAGTCGTAAAGTCTTCTTCTCGCCCCCGCCTGCGATGAGGATGGGCGGGTGTGGGCGCTGCAACGGCTGTGGCCGGCATAGCGTGCGCTCGAGATGATAGTGCTCGCCGTCGAAGCGGGCGTCCTTGTCGGACCACATTTGCTTCGCGATCTTGAGCGTTTCCTCGAGCCGTTCGAATCGCTCGGCGATGGGCGGGAATGGCACGCCGAGTCCCTTGGCCTCTCCCTCGAACCAGGCGGCGCCGAGCGCGAAATAGCTGCGGCCGCCGCACAGCACGTCGAGGGTTGTCGCCGTCTTCACGAGCACACCCGGGTGGCGATAGATGACCCCGACCGCCATGGGCCCGAGCTTGACGCGCCGGGTAACGGCGGCGAGATAGCTGAGCGTCGAGTAGCACTCCAGCATGTCGTTCTCGGGCGGCCCCACACCGACGATCTGAAAGTAGTGATCCATGATCCACAGGCTGAAGAAGCCGGCATCGTCGGCGGCGCGCGCAATCTGCGCGAGCTTGGGTGCGATGGCTGCGGGTCCTCCCGGCCAGGTGAAGCTCGGAACTTGGAGACCGATTTTCATGAAACCTCCGTGCATGCGCCGATGATCTTTCCGGCCCACGCATCGCGAGATCGGGCCACGAGGCATCGTAGCGCAAAGCGCCCCGCCGGACCGTTGTTATAGGATGCGCACTCTCGACACCCTGGAGTTTCTCGTGAGGTTCGCTTCTCGGATCATCGTCGCCGCGCTGCTCATAACGGGTTCCGTCTGCTGGGTGCCGCCGCCGGCCTCGGCCGGGGGCGTCGGCGTCGCGCTGCCCTCGCTCGCACCCATGATCAAGGGGGCATCGCCCGCCGTGGTGAACATCGCGACCCGCGGCGTGTTGACCGAACGCGTCCCGCATACGAACCCGCTGCTGCAGGACCCTTTCTTCCGTCGCTTCTTCAACATGCCGAACGAGCCCACCGTGCGGCATCGGAAGTTTCAGAGCGCCGGCTCCGGCGTGATCGTCGACGCGCGCAAGGGCTACATCGTCACGAACCGCCATGTCATCGAAAACGCCAGCGAAATCACCGTCACCTTGCTCGACAACCGGCGAGTCACGGCGAGCGTGGTCGGGAGCGACGAGGGTACGGACATCGCGGTGCTCAGAGTGCAGGAACCGCACCTGGTCGAGATGCCGCTCGGCGACTCATCGCATCTCGAGGTGGGCGACTGGGTGGTGGCGATCGGCAATCCATTCGGTCTGCAGCACACGGTCACGGTCGGCATCGTGAGCGCACTCGGGCGCACGGGCATCAATCCGCGCGGCTATGAGGACTTCATCCAGACGGATGCCTCGATCAATCCCGGGAACTCGGGTGGCGCGCTGGTGAATGTCCAGGGCGAGCTGATCGGGATCAATTCCGCGATTCTCGCCTCGGAGAACGGCGGCAACATCGGTATCGGCTTCGCGATTCCGGTGAACATGGTCAAGGCCGTCATGCAGCAGCTCATCACCTACGGCGCCGTGAAGCGCGGCGCGCTCGGGATCAAGCTCGGCGACCTGAGCGTCGAGCGCGCCGAATCGCTCGGGCTCGTGAATTCACGCGGTGTGCTCGTCGACGAGGTGGCGCAACACTCTCCCGCCGAGCGGGCCGGGATCAAGGCGGGCGATGTCGTCGTATCGATCAACGGCATGGCGCTCGAGAGCGCCGCGCAGCTGCGCAATGCGATTGCACTGCTGCGCGTGGGTCAGACCGTGGAATTGCGCGTCTGGCACAAGGGAGTCATCCGGCCCGTGGCCGTTTCAATTACCTGACTACTGTCCGGGTCCCGAAAGATGCGGCGGAAGGTGAGATTGACTCGCGCGCCGCAGGCGCGTCGTTCCTTGGCAATGCCATGCTTCCAATTGCGCTGGCTCGCGCCGCGCATGAGCAGCAAGCTGCCATCACCCAGCTCGAGGCGAAGGGATTCTCGGCTGCGATCGGAGCGATGTCTGAACACCAGGGTGCGCGCCTCGCCTAGGCTGAATGAGGCTATCACAGGCTGAAGGCCGAGCTCCGGCTCGTCGTCGCTGTGCATTCCCATGCTATCGCGCTCGTTGCGGTAGTAATTCAAGAGGACGCTGTTGAAGGGGCTAGCGGTGGCCTTCTCGACGACTCGACTTGATCGACAGCAATCGCGGCGTCCACGGTAGAGGATCGAGCCCGAGCCCCGAGTATTCATAGCGCGCGTCCTCATCCCCGTACCACGCCGTCAATCGCGGCTGCAGGTAGGCCTTCCCCCAGAGAACCACGGAATCGCTCCGCCACGGCGTGTGCTCGATGAGCTCGTTCAACAAGTCCCTCGTGGGCACGCCGACCTCGAGATGAGACCGGTAGAGAAGCTCCCCACCGCTTCCGGGAAGCGGCTCGAGCCTGGCATCGGACTGGAAAAGATCGGGCACGTACGAAGTGTACCGCGATGACTGATCGCGAAGAGCGGCCGGGTCGGTGTACCTCTCTCTTTATAACAATATGATTTATATGGTTATTTTATGATTAATACGATTCAGCGCCTGGCGGCCATTGACATCAGGAGTGTTGCGCGGATAATACCTGCCAAAGCAGCGATTGTTTAGGCAGTAATTGCCGAAGCACTAAATGTCTGAGCAGCATTATCACGCGTCGACGTACAACGCCCAGAACAGCATCGGGTATCTGATCAAGCGCGCGCACTCCATGATGATGGACGTGCTCGAGCAACGTGTTCGCGGAACGCGGCTTCAGCTTCATCCATTACGCGATCCTGACCTAGCTGCGCGACGGCATTGCCGTCAACCCCAAGGACATCTGCATCCAGTATCGGCACGACAGCGGCGCACTGACCCGTGTCATCGATCAGCTGGAGGAGCGCGGGCTGCTCGAGCGCGTGCGCCGCGGGGCCGACCGACGCAAGGTGGAGTTGGAGCTCACCGAGGCGGGCCGCAAGACCGTCGAGAGCCTCATTCCGTTGGTGGTGGACAAGCTCAACCTCGCGCTCGTCGATTTCTCGGGGGAGGAAGTGGCGGAGTTCAAGCGCCTGCTCCTCAAGCTCAACACGCGGCTGACGACGACGCTCGATCCGAAGTCGTCGGCCGAAGCGGCCGCTCCGGCCGCCGGCACGGAGGCGTGAGACCGATCATGCGTATCAAAGGTCTCGTACTGTTCGGCGCCGCCCTCCTCGCGGGATGCGTGACGCCGCCGCGAGAGGCGGCGCATCCGCGCAAGCTCGCCGACCACGATGTCGGCCTCAGCGGCGTCGCGGTCGTCAGCCGGTGGCGGAGGACTGGTGGACATTCGTTTCAGGATCCGCAGCTCGATCGGCTGATCCGGCAGGGGCTCAACGACAGCCCGACCCTCGCGCAGGCACAGGCGCGCGTCGCCGCGGCGCTCGCACAGGTGCAATCCGCGCAGGCGGCGCTCGGGCCCAAGGCGAACCTCGACGCTGAGCAGCCTCTATCAGCGAGCGCCGCAAAACTACATCATCCCGCCGCCGCTCGCGACACACACTTTCTGGATGAGTCAGGCCGGCGGCAGCTTGAGCTGGGACTTGGACTTCTGGGGGCGCCAGGCTGATGCGGTGCATAGTGCGCAGGCGCTCGCGCAGTCGGCGCGCTTCGACGAGGACAATGCCCGCCTCATGCTGGCGGGCGCGATCGCGCAGGCCTACATCGAGCTGTATCGCCAGAACGCGCTGGCGGACATCGCGCAGCGCTCGGAAGCCCAGCGCCAGAACATTCTCGACATCACCCGCCGCCGCGTCAGCGCCGGCCTCGACACGCAGCTTGAAATCCGCGAGGCCGAGGGCGAGCTGCCGCAAGCGCGCGTCGCGTCGGAGCAGGCGCAGGCCGCCGCCGACCTCGCGGTCCACGAGCTCGCCACTTTGACCGGCCAGGGAGCGGATGCCTACGCGTCCATTCAACGCCCGGCGCTCGACGTGCAGGCGGCGCTGCCGGTGCCGACCGAGCTGCCCATCAACTTGCTGGCGCGCCGGCCCGACGTGCTGTCGGCGCGGCTCTCCGTCGAGGCCGCGGATGCACAGCGTCTCGCCGCCAAGGCCGCGTTCTATCCCGACGTCAGCTTGCACGCGCTTGCGGGCATCGGCGCCTTCGGGTTGAGCAACCTGGTGCAATGGAACGCGCGCGGCTATGGCGCTGGACCCGTGTTTTCGCTGCCGATCTTCGACGGCGGGCGGCTCCGCGCCCAATACCGCGGCAGCGAGGCGCAGCTCGACGGCGCCATATCCAGCTACAACGATACGGTGCTGCGCGCCGTCCAACAGACCGCGGATCAGTTCACGCAGCTCGATGCGCTGGCGAGAGAGCAGCGCGACCAGCAGCTGACGCTCGATGCCACCGAAGCCGCCTACAAGCTGGCCGAAGAGCGCTATCGGGCGGGACTCGCGAGATACCTCTCGGTTCTCAACGCCGAGACCCAGGTGCTTGCGGCGCGACAGTCCATGGTGGACATCCTGACGACCCAGGCGATCGCGCGCGTGACGGTGCTCCTGGCCGTCGGCGGCAGCTTCGATCCGCAAGCACCCGGCGTCGTTGCCGCTGCGCACACCGCCTCCAATTCGTCCGACCTTTCGACCCGAGTAAGCCCATGAACACCCAAGAATCCAAGACACCCGAATCGCCCGCCTCGAAGTCGCCGCGCCGCGTGCGGCACGTCGGACTCTGGGCCCTCGGCGCCGCCGTCGTGCTCGGCATCGATCGGCTATGGCGGCTATTGGTTCGTCGACGGCCGGTTCTACGAATCGACCGACGATGCCTACGTCAACGGCGACGTGGTGCAGGTCACGAGCGAGGTTCCCGGCACGGTGCTGTCGCTGAAAGTCGATGACACCCAGCGCGTGGATGCGGGGCAACCGCTGCTGCAGCTCGATCCTGCGGACGCGAAGATCGCCGTGGCCAACGCCGAGGCCGACCTGGCCCGTGCCGTCCGGCAGGTGCGCGGACTGTTCGCGCAGAGCAAGGAGCTGCATGCGCAGATCGATCAGCGTGAGCAGGCGGAGCGCACCGCGAACGAGGATCTGAAGCGCCGCGGCGGATTGATCGCGGACGGCGCCATCTCCGCCGAGGAGCTTTCGCACGCGCGTGATGCCGTCACCACCACGCGCGCCAACGTCGCCGCGGCGCGCGAGCAGCTGGATCAGACCATCGCGCAGATCGACGGCACCACCATCGCGGACCACCCGCAGGTGCTCGCGGCCGCCGCGGCGGTGCGCAATGCCGAGCTGGCCTTGCACCGCACCGAGCTCACCTCACCCGTGAGCGGCATCATCGCGAAGCGCTCGGTGCAGGTCGGCCAGCGCGTTGCCGCCGGGACGCCGCTGATGGCCGTGGTGCCGCTCGAAGACGTCTGGGTCGATGCGAACTTCAAGGAAGTGCAGTTGAATCGCATGCGCGCGGGCCAGCCCGTGACCGTGCGCACCGATCTTTATGGACGCAGCGTCACCTACCACGGCCGGTTGGTCGGGATCTCGGCGGGCAGCGGCAGCGCGTTCGCGCTGCTGCCGGCGCAGAACGCCTCGGGCAACTGGATCAAGATCGTGCAGCGCGTGCCGGTGCGCATTCTTCTGGATCCGCAGGAGCTCAAGGCGCATCCGCTGCGCGTGGGTCTCTCGACCACGGTGCGCGTGGATCTGCACGACACGTCCGGCCCTGCGATGACGACCGCGGTGTTTCGCAACGCGCCGCTGCCCTCGCAGGCGAGCGCGGGCGACGATCCGGCGGTGGATGCGCGCATCGCGCCGATCATTGCGGACAATGCCGGACCCAAGGCGCACGAGCCCGCCCGGCTCAGCCGCGAGCGGCAGCGACCCTGCAAAAGTCGCGAGCGGCCGCCGCGCAAGTCGCCAACGGCCCTTGAGGTTGCAGCCCGTGAGCGCGAATGCCGCCGTTGTCGCGGAGGCGCCGACGCTCAGCGGCGCCACCAAGGCCGTGACGGCGGTGGCCCTGGCGCTCGGCACCTTCATGCAGGTGCTGGACACCTCGATCGCGAACGTCTCGATCCCGACGATCAGCGGCGATCTGGGCGTGAGCTCCGACCAGGGCACCTGGGTCATCACCTCGTTCGCGGTCGCGAACGGCGTCTCCGTGCCGTTGACGGGCTGGCTCATGCAGCGCTACGGCGTGGTGCGCACCTTCGTGGTGTCGGTCGCCCTGTTCACTGTCGCCTCGCTCCTCTGCGGCCTCGCCTGGAGCCTGCCCTCGCTGATCGTCGTTTCGCGTGCTGCAAGGCGCGGTGTCGGGACCGATGATCCCCGGAAGTCAGGCGCTGCTCATCAATGTGTTCGGACCCGCGAAGCGCAACACGGCACTCACGATCTGGTCGTTGACGACGCTGGTGGCGCCCATCGCCGGGCCGTTGCTCGGCGGCTACATCTCGGACAACTACGTCTGGCCCTGGATCTTCCTCATCAACGTGCCGGTGGGCATCATCTGCGCGGTGATCTGCTGGAACAATCTCAAGTCGCAGGAGACGCCGACCCGCAAGCTCCCCATCGACCGCGTCGGGCTCGTGCTGCTGTTCATCTGGGTGGGCGCGCTGCAGATCATGCTCGACAAGGGCAAGGATCTCGACTGGTTCAACTCGCCGCTGATCGTGTCGCTGCTGCTCGTGACCGTCGTTGCGTTCGTCGCCTGGCTCATCTGGAATCTGACCGAGGAGCACCCGATCGTCGATTTGAGCCTGTTCAAGTCGCGCAGCTTCACCTTGGGCACGGTCGCGCTGTGCCTGGGCTACGCGGTGTTCTTCGGCAACATCGTGCTGATGCCGCTGTGGCTGCAGAGCTACCTGGGGTACACCGCCACCTGGGCGGGATTCGTGTCCGCGCCGAGCGGCGTGACCGCCATCATCACCTCGCTCTTGGTCGGCCGCTTGATGCAACGCTTCGATCCGCGGTTGCTCGCGGCGAGCTCGTTCGGCTTCTACGGACTCTCGTACTTCATGCGCGCGCACCTCACCGCGGATGCGAGCTTTTTCGAGTTCACCGCGCCGCAGCTCGTACAGGGATTCGCGATGGGCACGTTCTTCGTGTCCATGCTCGCGGTCATCTTCGACGGCCTGCCGCCGCAGAAGATTCCGTCGGCCTCGGGGCTATCGAATTTCCTGCGCATCACGGCGGGCAGCTTCGCGACCTCCCTGATCACGACGTTCTGGGATCGGCGCGCAGCGCTGCATCAGACCCGCCTCGCGGACTCCGTCACCGTGTATGCGCCCGCCTATCAGCAATCGCTCGCGGAGCTCCATCGGTTGGGTCTCAACGATCAGGCGGCTGCGGGCACGATGACCCAGGGGCTCATCGGACAAAGCTATCTCTTGTCCTCGATCGATCTCTTCTATCTGTCCGGATGGTTGAGCATGGCGCTCATCCCGCTGTGCTTCCTGGTCAGGCGCCCCGCGGTTCACGGTGCAGTCGTGGCGGCGGCGGACTGAAGGCAAAGCGGGCCGCGCCGCGCGCGATCAATCAGTGCGGCGCGGTGGGTGGCGTGAGGGCGCCGAGATCGTGCGGATGGGGCTTCACTTCGATGGCCACGGTCAGGCCCAGGCGCCCGAGCAGCGACAATGTCTCGGGTAGGAACTCGAGGTTGAATTCCTCGCGTGCAAAGATGCTCACGTACAGATCGGCGACGCCGCCTTCCGCTTTCAGCGTCACCAGGAACCCGAACGCTCGGCGCAATTGCGCAAGTGTCCGAAGGACCTCGCTCTCGACGCTGACCCGATCCGCTGCGAGCTCGGGCTTCGCCATGAGGCGGGCCATCCAGTAGCTTTCGCGGTAGGTGCCGCTGATCTCGCCGCCGGCAACGTCCCGGCGCGGATCGCCCGCGCGCCAGAAATGCTGGGGCTCGATGCCCAAGTTGCGCGTGAGCTCGGCAGGCGCGATGTTGGGGTGGCGAATGCGCAGCGAGATCGTGAATTCGTAGTTGCCCATGCCGACCCCCGTGTCAGGCGCTCATGACCTCGACGCTGGGCGTTCTCAACGGCCGCGGAGACCAGGCGGAAAGTGAGCTGCATGGGACAGACTTTCTGGCCTGCCATGTCGCGCAACCGCACGCCCTGACAGTCCATCCGGCCGCTGCTCGACGCATCGATTCGTCGCCGCCCCGTCGACGCTTCGAGGAGCGATGCCACGGCGCCGCTCAGGTCGAAGTCGCCGTCGCAGTCGGCGCACGGGCATGCGAACCGGAAGAAAGCCGATGCAGCGGGAAAGAGCGTATGCAGCTGCGGCGATGGGGTGAAGGCGCTCGCATCGTTGAACACCAGCTCGATGCGCAGCTGATCGACATTCGGAAAAACTTCGCGCAGCGGCGCGGATCGCGTGCGCTCGTTCATCAGCCGCTCGCGACCGGTGATCTTCGAACTCTTGCGGGCAGTGATTCTCATGAAGAGAGCTCCATAAACGGGCCTCGAAGCGGTTCGAGCGGACCTGCCCCGGCGCGGCTTGGGCGCCCGCGGACATCAAGGCGACAAACTGGCGGCTATGCCTGCTTCGGCGGGGTATCGCCTGCAGCGGCCACCGGCGCGGGCTCGACGGTCGTCCCCGACTCTTCTTCGGCGCGCGACTTGCGTCTCTGCTGCTTTTCCTCTTGCCTGACCTTGCGCGCGTGCTCCTTGCTCTTCTTTTGCTGCCGATAATTGGGCTTAGCCATGTCTCAGCTCCCTTCTGTGCCAATTCGCGCGTGCAAGCTCGGGCTCATCAAGCGCGACGAACCGTTTGGAGCGGCTTGACTCCCACGGTCCGACGGGCGCGCGGCGACCGCCCTCAGATCGATTCCGCGGGCTTCGGCGCCCGCGCATTCGCCCGAATTTGCTGCTCGGCCAACACGTCGCTCGCGTTCAGCCCGGTGTTCGCCGCAATGATGTCGATCAGACGATGTGCGGGATTGCGCGGCAGATCGATCTGATGGAGCCGCTCCCAGATTCGGATCCGGGCCGAGGCATCGTTATGCGGCGCGGATTGCTCGTGCAGCTCTTGCTGCCGGCGCTCCACCGCTTCGGCGTGAACCCGAGCGAGCCGCTCGCGATAATCGCCGTTGGTTTCGCCCACCTGGGGCCCGATACCGGCCGACGAGGTGCGATTCGATGATTTCTCCAACCCCATGGAGGCCTCCTTGAAAGACGGGCCCGGACTTGCCGGGCCCTGTCGATCGAACAACTCGCGGTTCAATATCGTCCCGCGCTGCTGCGCATACCGCCGCCGCCACCGCCGCCTGAGCGGGGCTTGTCCTGCGCCTCGTTGACGCGCAACGCCCGGCCGCCCATGTCCTTGCCGTTCAGGTTCTGAATCGCGCGCGACGCATCGGCACGATTCATCTCCACGAAACCGAATCCGCGCGGGCGGCCCGTCTCGCGATCGGTGGGGAGCGAAACGCTCTCGACGGTGCCGTGCTCGGAGAACAGCGTGCGAAGTTCCGCATCCGTAGCCGTGAAGGGCAGATTACCAACATAAATTTTAGCCATTAAAAGAAACTCCAGTTGACTCAAAGCGGCCGCTTGCCCGAAGGGGAAACGCCGCTCAAAACGGCAGGAACGGCAGTCAAGTCAAGGAGAGATCGTCTCGTTTGCTAGGAACCGCTAACCTGTCACCAGATCGCAGGTGACTCAGTCCACTTCAACACTCGAGAGAGCGCAGGGATGGGCGGGGGCGTCGACGATCAGGCATTAGCCTAGCATATGGGTGGGGGTCAAGCTTGACTATCGCTGGATGCAGCGCTTGCAACGCGCCGCGGCAGGCGGTGGGAATCATTGGGTTGTGTCAGCGGCGTCCGACTCAAACCGCGGAGTTACGCCGTCGGGCGCCGCTTCGGCCGGCCGCTAAGATGGGCTGCGGCGTAAGGACCTCACGTGCTCATCTTGACCATCGGCTCATCGATTCTGGGTACGCTGATCGTCACGATCCTCGTGCTCAATTTTCGCAAGCCCGAAAAAGAACCCCAGCATCGCGTCGAGCGTTGCTACGACACGCTCGACCCGCAGCTCCGGCGCGAAATGGGTGTGCTGCTCGGCCCGGCCATCGTGCCGGGCAACTCGATTCAAGCCCTGCAGAACGGCGATGAGATTTTCCCCGCCATGCTGGATGCCATCCGCTCGGCGAAGCGCACCATCACCTTCGAGACCTACATCTACTGGTCCGGACAGGTGGGCGAGCAGTTCGCGGAAGCGCTGACCGAACGGGCCCGCGCCGGGGTTTGCGTGCACGTCATGCTCGACTGGGTGGGCTGCGACAAGATCTCGCCCGGGTTGGTCGAACGCATGCAGAGTGCCGGCGTCGAGGTCGAACGCTACCACGCGGTGCACTGGTTCACCCTCGGGCGTTTGAACAATCGCACCCACCGCAAGGTGCTGATCATCGACGGCGCGACCAGCTTCACGGGCGGTGTGGGCATTGCCGATGTGTGGGCTGGGCATGCGCAAGATCCCGACCACTGGCGCGACATGCACTTCAAGGTGACGGGCCCGGTCGCCGCGCAAATGCAGGCTGCCTTCCTCGACAACTGGATCAAGACCACGGGACACGTCCTGCACGGCGATGCGTACTTCCCTCCCATCGAGCCCAGCGGCGATATGGACATGCAGATGTTCATCAGCTCACCAGAGGGCGGCAGCGACAGCATGCGGCTCATGTACCTGACCGCGATCACGGCTGCGGCGCGCAGCCTCGACATGGAGGCTGCCTACTTCATCCCCGACCGGCTGATGATCCGCGAGCTCATCGGCGCGCGGCGGCGCGGCGTGCGCATCCGGCTTCTCGTCCCGTTCGCGCACATCGACGCGAAGATCGTCGGCATCGCCTCGAAAGGCGAATGGGGACCGTTGCTCGAGCACGGGGTCGAGATCTATGTCTACCGACCGACGATGCTCCATTGCAAAATGCTGATATTCGACGGCTATATGGTTTCCGTCGGGTCCACCAACTTCGACATGCGCTCGTTCGAGCTCAACGACGAGGCGAGCCTCAACGTCTACGATGAGCGATTCGCCCGGCAGATGACCGAGGTATTCGAGCGCGATCTGAAATCCTCGGCCCGCTACACGCTCGAAGACTGGCAACGGCGCTCGTGGCGCGAGCGGTTCGCCGAGCTCGTCGTCTATCCGCTGCAATCGCAGCTTTGACACCGGACCGCCCGAATGTTGATGACGCAGGTGAGAGAGCGAGTTGTCCCCTCGCGCAATGGACCGGCACCGCTCAGTTCCTGGCAGCGTTGGAGCGGGCACGCGGGCTATGTCGCGGAGGGCGTTCTCTACTTGCTGGTGGGCTGCTGCGCATTGCTCGCGGCCCTCGGACGACAGCGGCAACCGAACGGCTCGATGGGTGCGCTCGCGAAGCTCGGCGGCTCCGGGCTCGGCGATGCCTTGCTCGCGCTGCTGGCTCTCGGGCTGGCCGCATTCGTGATCTGGCAACTCGTACTTGCCATTGCAGACCCCGAGCACCGAGCGGACCGCCGCAGCCCTCGGCGCCGCCTGATGCGTCTCGGGCATTTCTTGAACGGGGTGTTCCACATCGTATTCGTCGGCGAGGCGGTGTGGAGTTTGTTCGGCCTTTCCCGCCCGGAACACGAGAAGGACGCGCAGATCCAGTGGACGGCACGCGCAATGGCGATGCCCGCGGGCCGTTACGGCGTCGCGCTGGTGGGTGCCGGCATCGTGATGTTCGGGCTCTGGCAATTTTATCGAGCGGCGACACCCGACAAGAACAAGCGCGTCGACTTGAGCCGTACGCGACTGCGATTCGCCATCAATTTTCTCGGGGTGTGCGGACTCGCGGCGCGCGGCACATTGTTCTTCCTGGTCGGCGGATATCTGATCAACGCGGCGTGGCGCCACGACCCGCGATACTCGGGCGGCATTGCCGGCGCACTCGCAGGGCTGAAGCAACAGCCCTACGGGGAGTGGCTGCTCGGCGTGGTGGCCGCAGGATTGATATGTTACGGACTATGCCAGGTTATTAAAGAACGCTATCGGCGCTTGGCCGACAGCTAAGACCTTCGCGCCCAAGGCTGCGCGAAGCCCGCCGAAGGGCCATAATTCGGCTTCCAACCCGGGACCGGAGACTGCCGTGCCGACTGACGCCGACAACCCAGATCGCGGTTTTGTGCAGATCGCCTCCAATCACTCGGTGGCGGAGACGGTCGAACGTCTCGAAAACCAGCTCGAGGAGCATGGCATCACCATGTTTGCCCGGCTTGATTTCGCAGCCGACGCCGCACGGGTGGGTCTCAACATGCGACCGGAACGAATGCTGATTTTCGGAAATCCGAAAGCGGGTACGCCGCTGATGCAGGCCGTGCCGGCGTCGGGTCTCGACTTGCCGCTCAAGGTGCTGGTGTGGGAGGACGCGCAGGGAAAGACTTGGCTCGCCTACAACCGGCCGGAATACATCATCGCGCGCCACGGACTCCCCGCCACCCTCGCCGCCAACCTTGCGGGGGTCATCCCCCTCATCGAAGGTGTCGCTCGGTAGGCGAACTCCGGCGCCGATCGACGGTCCATTCAACATGCTTCGCCTGCTTCGATTATGGCGTCTGGGCGCCCAAGACCTGCGCTTGCTGTGGTACGCATTGCGCCATCCACAGCGGCCGTTTTGGCTCTTGCCGGTCGCGGCCCTGCTGGCCGTGTATGCGCTCGACCCCGCCAATCTGGCCCTGCCGGTGCTCGGCGTGATCGACGATTTCCTGCTGCTGCCACTGCTCCTGCAGGTTGTGGCGAGATTCCTGCCGGCAGGCATTCGATACGACTACGGCAGGCGGACGTTGGCCGGCTATCGCAACTAGCACTCCCCCTTGGGTGCCGGCTGCTCGGCCGTCCTGCCCTTTCTGCGCGCGGCCGCCCTTGTGAGCGATGCAATAACTGCAACCGGTGGTCGCGCCGACCGCCATTTAATTGAGCCCCTTGATCAGCGGGCCGAGTGCACCATGCCCATTTTTTCCCCGATCAATTTGTGCTCGCGGCCGAACGATAAGCGCGTCGAATGGCTCGGTAGGAAGCGAACGTTTGCGCTAATTTAGTGCAGCACGGCAGCGCGTAGCGCCTCATCTCGGAGCGTCGGCGCGCCTATCGCGCACTCCGCCTGCCGCCGACCGCGCACCCCAGCGCGTCGCTTCTGCGGCAAATCACCGAATAAACCGCGCCGACGGGCGTGCGGCGGTCATCCGAACCGCCCGTACCGGGGCCTGGTACGTTCCTTGCTATGTATACAAGCCACGGCACTCCACTCATTGAGGGTAAGCCGCCAAAAAAACGAATAAGGGGATGACTATGAATTCGATCGAACTCGAAGCGGTTTCGGGCCGGACTTTGCATCTCCCCCGCACTCTGTGCGCGAGCTTCGTCGCGGCGGCTTGCCTGTGCGGCGCCGGGATGGGTCACGCGCGACGAGACGACGGCCGCGACCGAGGCCACGGCAACCGGCACCGCCGCTGCGACCGGCACGGCCGACGAGTCCGGTCTTTCCGAGATCACGGTCACCGCCGAGCGCTACACCTCGACCATTCAAAATACCGCCATCAGCATCTCGGCGCTGAGCGGCGATCAGCTCATCGCGCAGGGCATCACCACGGTCCAAGAGATTGCGAAGCAAGTGCCGGGCCTCTCCATGCGCTTCGCGAGCCCGGGCCTCACCGAGTACGAGGCCCGCGGACTCGCCTCGAACGGCGGCGCCGCCCCGACGGTCGGTTTCTACCTCGATGAGATTCCGTTATCGCCCCCCGCGGTATCGCAGTCCGGCAAGGTCGTGATCGATCCCGATCTGTACGACGTCCAGCGCGTCGAGGTCCTGCGCGGTCCGCAAGGGACGCTCTATGGATCGGGATCGATGGGCGGCACCATCCGCGTGCTCACCAACGAGCCCAAGCTCGGTACGCTTGAGGGCTCAGCCCAAGGCACGGGCTCGATCACGCAGGGAAGCAACGGCGCCGGAGGCAACGGCAACGGCTCGGCCAACCTCATGATGAACTTGCCGATCGGCGAGACGCTCGCCGCGCGCGTCGTCTTGAGCTACCTCTACCGCAGCGGCTGGATCGACAACATCACCGTGCATCCGTTTCCGATCGCGCTCGGCGTCCCGACCTACACGCAGCCGCTCAACACGCTGCCGGTGACCAACAACTACAACGATGCCAACAACGAAACCCAGTACGGCGGCCGCATCAGCTTGCTGTACAAGCCGAGCGAGGATTTCTCCGTTCTCGGCCAGGCCATGACGCAGAGTCTGCACACCGGGGGCTATGACCTGCTCGACGGCAGTCCCACGAGCTCGCTCCCGCCGACCACGCTCTACGACGCGCATTACGAAGCGTTTCCGTTGCGCGAAGGAATCCGCGACGACATCTCGATTTTCGGCCTCACCATCAAGGCGAACGTGGGCTTTGCCGACTTGACCAGCGCAACCTCGTATTTCGGCCGCACCGGCGAACAAGTCCAGGACGCATCGGCCTCGATCTACTACAGCAATGGCGGCGGCACGCCGTTCGTTCCCGTGGCCTACGCGGAGCGCGATCCGTCGCATCAGATCAGCCAGGAAATCCGCTTGACCTCGCACGACATCGGCGGCTTTCACTGGGTGGCGGGTGCCTTCTACAGCAAGTTGAGTTCCGTCTGGAACGAGATCGGCGCGAATCCGGCCGCGGCGACCCCGGAGGTGCCCGATGGCTCATTCTTCACGTCCTGGAACTCCTACGGCGTCCGGCAGACTGCCTTCTTCGCCGACACATCGTACAAATTCACCGAGCAGTGGAAACTGTCCGGGGGAATCCGCTACTACCAGTACAAGAGCCACCAGGATGAGTACTCGTGGGGCCTGGATGGACCGAACCCCACGCCGCCCGCCAATTCGCAAATCACCACGGCGAAGAACAGCGGCGCGAATCCGCGGGTGGATCTCTCCTATATGCCCAATCCCGATCTGACCGCTGTACGCCACGGTGGCCAAGGGCTTTCGGCCGGGCGGCGCCAATCAGATCCTGCCGCCTCCCACCAGCCCCCTCATTGCCAGGACGGCGCGCTCCAGTTCGGTCCGGATTCGGTGTGGAATTACGAGCTCGGCGAGAAGGCGCGGCTCTTCGACGGCTGGCTGACCGTCAACAGCGACGTCTATTACATCCGCTGGCTGGGCGTGCAACAGGTGATCACCCTGCCCTGCGGCTATCAGTATTACAACAACGCCGGCAACGGCAGCTCTTACGGGCCCGAGCTCGAGATCGACGCCAAGCTCTCGGCCGACTGGACCGCAACCTTCAGCGGTGCCTGGACGCAAGCCGAGCTCACGCATCCGAACGCCTCGTACACCAGCTTCCTCGAGAACGTCGCCTCCGAGCCGGACGGTGCGACGCACCCGTGCACGGCGGGGACCAAATGCCAGGTGCCCATCATGAACGTGGTCAAGGACACGGCGAACGTCGGGCTCAACTACGCGACCACCGTGGGCGATTACCGGGTCACCGGGCGCGCGGACTACGCCTTCGTGGGCACGTCCTACGATGTGGCGTACTACTTCGGCTACAAACTCCCCTCCTACAGCATCGTGAATGCGCGCGTCGGTCTGGGCCACGGCAACTGGGACGCCGCTCTGTTCGTGGACAACCTGACCAACAAGGTGGCCTTGGTCTCGGCGAACAACACGAGCTTCCAGTTCAACATCCCGCAAGTGGTGCGCTACTCGACCAACCAGCCGCGCACCGTGGGAATTCAGGTGAACTACAAGTTCTAGCGCGCACGCTCGTGTGTCAACCAGTAGTGCCGGCTGCGGCCGGCGCTACTGGCCGTCGGCGTCGCCCATTGCCTGCTTGGGTCGCAGCCCTCATGATAATGAAAAGCGCCTGAAAGGCGCGTCGGGGACATCGACCGACCTGCGCCGGCGCGGGCGGTGGAGCAACCATGGTATTCAACTCGCTCACGTTCGTTGTGTTTTTCGCGTGCGTGCTGGGGCTGCACTCGCTGCCCCTTTCCTGGAAGACCAAGAAGATCAACCTGCTGATTGCGAGCTATCTCTTCTACGCCGCCTGGAATCCGCCGTTCGTCATCCTGCTGTGGGTGTCGACCGTGATCGACTGGTACGCCGCCCAGGGACTCGTGAAGGCGCGGCGCGAGTCGACCCGGCATGCCTGGATGCTGCTCTCGGTGATCGCGAATCTCGGCATGCTCGGATATTTCAAGTACGGACAGTTCCTGCTCGTCAACTTCACGGCGCTCATGTCGGCGGCCGGCATCGACTATCACCCCGCCCACTACGACATCGTCCTGCCGGTCGGCATCTCCTTCTATACGTTCGCCACCATGTCGTACACGCTCGATGTGTACTTGCGCCGCGCAGCGCCTGCACGAAATCTCCTCGACTACGCCCTGTTCGTGACGTTCTTCCCGCACTTGGTGGCGGGTCCGATCATGCGCCCGACGGAGCTGGTGCCGCAGTTCGCGGAGCCGCACCGCGCCACCCGCGAGCAACTGCGCTTCGGACTTGCGCTCATGACGCTCGGCCTCTTCAACAAAATCGTGCTGGCCGACAGTTTTCTGTCCGGCGTCGCCGAACATGTCTACGACAGCGACATGATCCCCGGAGCGCTCGATGCCTGGGCGGCGACGCTTGCGTTCAGCGGGCAGATTTTCTGTGACTTCGCCGGCTATTCGACCACGGCGATCGGGGCGGCACTGTGCCTCGGCTTCGCCATGCCGGACAATTTTCGTTTCCCCTACGCGGCGGTGGGATTTTCCGATTTCTGGCGGCGCTGGCACATCACGTTGTCATCCTGGCTGCGCGACTACCTCTACATTCCGCTCGGCGGCAGCCGCCACGGCGCGCGGCGCACGTACCTCGCGCTGATGGCTACGATGTTGCTCGGCGGCCTGTGGCACGGAGCGAACTGGACGTTCGTCGCCTGGGGCGGGTTGCACGGCCTGTATCTTGCGGTGGAGCGTGCGCTGCGCGCGCGCTTCTCCCACTACCGCCCGGGGCCGGTGGTCTTCGTCCTGCTCGGCCTGCTCACTTACACCCTGGTGAACGTGACCTGGGTGTTCTTCCGCGCCAAGACGTTCAGCAAAGCGTGGGTCGTGCTGCGCGGCATGGCGGGGCAAAACGCGGCTGCCAAGCCGATCCTCGCGACCTTCAGCCTGCTCTGCGCAGCGGCGATCGTGGGTGCGCTCGTGCTCACTCATTGGCTGATGCGATCGCGCACGCTCGAATCGGTGATAGCGCGTGCACCTGCGGCTGCGGTGTGCCTCGTGTGGGCGCTCATGGCTTTCGCAATAATCATCGCGCAGGGATCCGGAAGTGCCTTCCTCTATTTCCAGTTCTGAGCCACGCGCGGACGCAGCAGCGGATGCGCGCGCGACCGCGGCCGACCGGCCCGGCGTCGCGCAGCCTGTGCCCGTGCGGCCGGTACCGGCTCAGCCCTGGGGAAAGATCCTGCTCGGCGTCCTCGTGCTCCTCGCGCTGCTCGTGACAGGTTGGGAAGCGTATTGGCGCGGCTATGGCGTCAAGCCCGGCATCCGCAATACTTACGGCCTGTGGGCAATCCAGCGGCGGCGGGTCGACCCGGGCAAAGGAGACGCGACGGTGCTGGTGGGCGCCTCGCGCGTGTATTACGACATCCAGTTGCCGGTTTGGGAGCGCCTCGACGGGCAGCGCCCCATCCAGCTCTCCTTCGAAGGCACCTCACCGTTGACGTACCTGGAGGATCTCGCGGCGGATCCGAAGTTCGTCGGCCGCGCGCTGGTCGGAGTGGAACCCGACCTGTTTTTTTCGGGATTCGAATATCGCGGCGGCGCGGTGCGCTATACGCACAAGGAATCGCCCTCCGAGTACATCGGCCAGCAGCTGTCCATGCACCTGGTCGAGCCCTATCTGGCGTTCGACGACCCCGATTACGCGCTGAAGACCGTGCTCGCACGTCAACCCTGGCCGGAGCGCCCGGGGAAGCATGTGGCTCTCGAGCCGCGCAAGCTCGGGTTTCACGAGGACGATCGCAATACGTATATGTGGGACAAGGTACCCGACGATCCGGAGTATCGCGAATTGTGGCGACGCATCTGGCGGGAGGGGTTCCAGCCGGGACCGGATGACCCGACGCCCGCGGAGGCACTGAAGACGGAAAACGAGCAAATAGCGCGCGCCGCCCGAGTGGTCGCGAAACTGCGGTCACGGGGAGTACAGGTGCTGTTCGTGCGGATGCCGAGCAGCGGCGAATACCTGGCCTTCGAGAATCGCGACTTCCCGCGCACGCGGTCGTGGAACGCGCTGCTCGCCGCGACCGGCGCGCCCGGGATCCATTTCGAGGACTATCCCGAACTACAAGGCTATGAGCTGCCGGACTGGTCGCATATGACGCGTCTCGGAGGCCGAGCGATTCACCGCCGCGCTCTACGCAGTGGTCAAGCGCGATTTCTGGACCGCGAAGCGATAGCAAATTCCGAGGCAGCGGCTTACGGGGGCAGCTCGTGCAGGATCACCTCTTCCACCTCATCTGCGGCTCGACGGGGGCCGGCAAGACCACGTATGCATTGCGGCTCAGCGATCGCCTCAAGGGCGTCCGATTTTCGATCGATGAATGGATGGCTACGCTATTTTGGATGGACAGCCCCCAACCACTCGATCCCCGCGTGGTCGATGGAGCGCGTCGAACGCTGCATGACCCAGATAGGGGCGGTGGCGCTGCAAACCGCGGCTCGGAAGGTCCCGTGCGTGCTGGATCTCGGCTTCAGCCAGGCGAAGAGCCGTGCCCAAGTTGCAGGTTTCGCGCAAGCGGCTGGGTTGTCGGTGCAGCTGCACTTCATCGATGTCCCGGCAGAGGAGCGCTGGCGGCGGGTGGCAACACGAAACGAGCGGAAGGGAGAAACCTACCAACTGGGGTTCGACGTCACGCGCGAGATGTTCGATTTTGTCGAAGGGCTTTGGGAACCCCCCACCGAGACGGAAATGCTTGCCTACGATGGGATACGAACCTCGGGCATTTGAACGCTGACAGCACCGGGCGTCAGTGCGCCCCCAACTGACATGCGGCGCTTTTGACCGCCGGCGACAGTCGAGCGATCAATTCCAATTCCCCTTCGATGGTCGGGGCTTTGAGTATGTCCCAACCGGTAAGCGTCGCGATCAGCTGCGTCTCGGGAAAAACAAACAATCGCTGGCCCCCGATGCCTAGAGCCATCCACACCGGCGGGCTGCCATTCTTGCCGCCGTACAACCACCACTTGAAGCCGTACCCCACGCCGGGCACATCGGTATCTATCTGCGGCGTGGTGGATTGCTTGACCCACTCCTCGGATACCAATCGTTTGCCGGCCCACATCCCGCCTTGCAGGTAGAGGTAGCCAAGCTTCGCCAGGTCCTCACCCGTAAGATATAAGCCGCCTTCGGTATCGACGACGCCCAAGTAGGTACGTTTCCAATGGTGCCTGATGCCGAGCGGTGCAAATAAGTACTTCTCGCCATACGCATCGATGTCCTGGCCAGTCGCCTTCTTGAAGATATACGCCAACAGTTCCGTCGCGCCGCTGCTGTATTTGAAGACGGTGCCGGGATCCGCTGCCATGGGCTTGTCGATCACGTACTGCACCCAGTCGTCGGTGGCCTCCATGAGGCTCGAGTCGCTTCGAGGGTCGTCATAGGGAACATCTTCGTCCCAATCAAGGCCGGCAGTCATGGTCAACACGTGTTCGCAGCGTCATGCGGCGCTTGCGATCGTCCACGTTCTTTATTTTGGTCGTATCGAAATACTCCAACACGGGCGTGTTAAGGCTCCCTTTGAAGTCGCCTCGCGTCATCGCGATCCCGAAAATAATAGACGTCACGGTCTTACTGACCGATTGCATGGTGTGCAGGTCGGTGCCGTGGTAGTAGGGATGCCAGGCCGTGTCGAAATAGTTGTACGGACCGCTCAACCGCGCATTGAGCGGTCCTTTGGTCTTTGCTTCCTTCGCGTAGAGGTTGCTGTAGTCGTGGGCGTATTTCCGATGGAACACTTCCTCGCCGCAGCGAAAAACCTGGAAACTGTCGATGAGCCCGTACCTCGTCCGCTGTAGATCCGCATCGAAGGCGGCGAGCGTCTGTTCATCAAGACCTACGCCGGCGGGCGTCCCCTGTTGCCAACCCTGCGTAGGCCAGTTCACGGCAGCACCGGCGCGAGCATCAAAGACACCGATGCACGTGGCCGCGACCCATCCGGCAATTTGAAAGCGCGCACTCCCGCCAACTCTGTGCAGATCGTTCTTCAAAGTCGAATCTCCGTATTCCGCGATCCACCGATAGGTGCTCATACATTTGAAGGCAATTATCGTGACACATAAATGCTTGCGTCAGACGTAATGACCGGCTCGCTCCAGCACTTCGATCTTGTAGCCGTCGGGATCGGTGACGAAAAAGAACCGCGCCTCGCCGGTGGGAGCGGCAAGGCTTTTCAAGTCGCCCACGAGATAGCCGAGATCTTTCAAGCGGGCGTGATGCGCTTCGAGATCCTCGACGCAAAATGCCATGTGTCCATAGGCCGCGCCGTGCGCGTAGGGCTCCGCCTGGCCCTTGTTCCAGGTGAGCTCGATCTCGAACCCGCTCTCCGGCTCACGCAGATACAGCAGCGTGAAGGTCGGAAACTCCATGCGGTGCGTTTCCTCGAGCCCGAAGCCGCGGCGGTAGAACTCCGCCGCGCGATTCAAGTCCTGCACTCTGAACATGGAATGAATGAGTTTCGGCATGCTGGCTCCTTCGGCTAATGCGACGCGTCGAGCGACTCGACGTAAGCGGCAAGATTCGCGATGTCCGCATCGGACAAACGCTGGGCGACGGCCGCCATCATGGCCGCATAGGTTCCCAGCCGCCGCCCGTCGCGGTAGGCCTTCAGCGCAATGACGACGTACTCGGCCGTCTGACCGCCTATTTTTGGATACTGCGGCACGACCGTCGAGCGCCCGTCGGCGCCGTGACACGAAGCGCATTGCACGAATTTCTCGCGGCCCGCAGCCAGCGCATCGGACGCGCTCTGTGCTGCGGCGGGCACCACGCCCGTCCAGAAGGCCGCCGCCGACACCGCCACGCCGAGGTATTGTGCACGCGCCGTCGCGGCGCCCGGACGACGTTCGGCTAGTACAACGAGGCATGGGGAACAGCGAGAAGGTCGGGGGAGGCGAGCTCGTTCGCTGCGACGAGCGCTGCGACCACCCGCCGGCGGTCGGCCGCCACATCGATGCGCGACCTGCGCAGCTCCGCCACCTCCGCTGCCGAGTACGGCACGAAGTCGGCGGGCAGCTCGTCCCGGCTGTAAGTAGCCAGCAGCCAGTTCATCATCGCGGCGATATCCTCGTCCGAGCTGGGATTGAGCGCGACGTTCGGCACTTGCACGAGATAGCGGCGTCCTTCGGGGACGCGTGCGAAGTAGCCGATGCGCCCCTTGAGCGTCGGGATCTCGGTCACCGAGATCCCCGCCCAGCCGTGGCATCCCTCGCAGTTCTCGGCGTAGATGCGCGCCGGGCGCGCCATGGGCTC
This sequence comes from uncultured Gammaproteobacteria bacterium, assembly GCA_963766915.1. Lineage (GTDB taxonomy): Bacteria > Pseudomonadota > Gammaproteobacteria > Steroidobacterales > Steroidobacteraceae > Bog-1198. The sequence goes on along the minus strand of CAVYCL010000008.1, from coordinate 254,880 downwards.
AACGTGTAAGCCGCTGATGCGGGTCACGGCGTCGGGCACGTTGCTCACGGTCGAGGCGTGCGGGAGCCCGCCGGGCGCATTCTGGGCATGGCTGAGCAGCGCCGTGACGCTCAAGAGGAGAACCATGCCGCCCCGCGCCCTCACTCCGCGAGACCGACCAAGCCGGCGCTCGAGCAGTGATACACCATGCTCGACGCGCCGAAGCACCAGACGATGTCGTTGTTAACCTGCGGGCGATACTCGGGCATGTCGCCCTCCTGACCGAGACAGGAGCAGCGGCCGCAGGAGTCCTTGCCGCAGCAATCCCTGATAAGCGATGAGGTAGGTCTTGCCGTCGTCCGGATTGATGCACGACCCCACCCACGAGGTCGGTGACGGCGAGCTGCCCGGCGGACACGTGCTCGGCCCGCCGCCGCAACACGCGCACAGGTATCCGTCGCTCGAGCAGTAACGCCAGTAGTTGCATTGAGTGGGATCCTTGGTCTGCGCCTGGTTCGCGAACTCGGACGCGAATGGTCCCTTGGGCTTTCTGCGGCGCATCGCCCGCCTGCGCGCGCCGCGATACGGGTAGCAGGGGCAACGCCGAGGAGGCGACCAGCCAGCCGCCGCAACGGGTGAGAAAGCTGCGGCGGGATACTCGTTGTGCAACCCTCCGGCTCGTGAACTCGATCAGCCGGTCGAACCGGCCTTTAGAGATGGGCTTCATGCGCTGTTCCGTTCGTTGCGCTTGCTGCTTGGCCTTGAGATAAGCCTGGATGGTGCCGAAGCCGGTCTCCTCGGCAATGAGCAGGCTCTCCAAGTGCTCGCGATTATTGACGAGACCCTTGGCACGAATCACACCTGCGGCGTCGAGCAGGACGGCATAGGGGAGCTTGCCGACGTGGAAAGCCATCCCCACCTGCGGCGAGTTCACGTAGGGAACGCCCTCGAGGCCGAACTCGCTGACCATCGAGCGCTGTTCGGCATCGTCGCCGTCGCCTACCAGCACTACATCGAGCCGCTCGGCGTGCGCGAACGAGCGGGCGATGGGGAGTAGCTTCTTGCACACGGGGCAGGTCGGCGATACGAACAGCAACAAACGGCTCCGACTCTCCGGACTTGCGCCGCCGAGCACCAGCGGATCGCCGACGAGCGTCGTCACCGAGAGGCGCGGCGACATCTCGCCGACGGCGAGACCCTGATCGCTTGCCATGGCTCCCATGGGCGCAACGCGCTCGTGCAAAATCCCCACCTGCCGCGCGAGACCGAACAGAAGTACGGCGAGGCCCAGCGTGAGCAGGAGCTGCAGGACGACGATGTACGGAAGTGCTGCCTGCATGCCGGACCTCAGCGCGCCCGCCGAGCCGCGGCGGCGTCGAAATTTTCGGCAAAGGTCGCCGGGGGCGGCCGCAGCACCACGTCGAGTATCGGATACAGCAAGGTCAGGGTGGCCACGACGGCGATGAGCGTCGCGATGTCGAGCACCGTGAGCTCGCGCGGTCGCGCCGGCAGGAGCAGGCTGAGCGCGAGCAGCGCGAGGCTGAGATTCCGGACCACCATCCACGCCGAGATGCCCTGACGGAGGCGCGAGCCGAAGCAGCCGCAGTCGATGCTCGCGCGACCGCGCCGCAAGTTGATCGCCATCGCCGCGGCGAAGAGGATGAGCTGCACGGCGGCGGCGCAGGCGCCGATGCGACGGCGTGGGAGTCCACAAGAGTGCGACGGCCGTGAGCGCACCGGCGATCAGCAGCATGCCGGCCGCCGGCAGGGCGAGCGCCCTCGGCAACACCCGGTAGTTGCGCACCACGCCGGGCCATTCCGCGAACGCGGCGAGCTTGTGCGCGGTCGATGCGGCGAACAACACCGCCAGCGACCCTGCGACCGTGAGCTCGAGCAGAGGATCCATCAATCGCCCCACACGGTCAGCAGCTGCGGCGTAAAGCCGAGCGCCTTGGTTCGATAGAGAAGCTTGCCCGTGCCGACCCGATACGCCGCGATGCGCGCGGTGTCGGTGATCACGTAGACCAGAGGGCTGTCATCGCCCGACACGGCCACCGTCTGCGCGGGCTCGACGAGCTTGATCCGCTGCAGCCGTTTACCCGCGACCGCGTCGAATTCCCACACCTCGGTGCCCGAATTCTTGTGAGTCCACGGGCGGCCCTGGTGCATGAGCACGTACAGATGTCGGCTCGCGGAATGAAAGTGACTGATCTGCCAGCCGCCCGGCCGCCACCCCGCGGCGCGCTCGGCCTGGGTCGTGAGCGACCATTTGGCGGCGGGAGCGGCCGCCTCGCCTGCGAGACTCACCGGCACGACATCGCCCGAGTACGTGACGAGGTACAGCATCTGATGCTTCTTGTCCCAGGCCGAATGCTCGAAGGCCGGATCGTTTTTGGCGTCGAACACCTTGTCGGCACGCTTGACGCTCCCTTTGGCGGACTCATCGAAGGTGACCGTGGCGACCGAGCCGTCAGCGCACAACGAGGAGAATCGATTCGGCGCCTGGGCGAAGATGAGGCCGCAACCCGGAATGGGAATGGAGCCCACGGACTTGCGCGCCTGCAAGTCGGTGACCGTCACCGCGGTGGACGGCGCGAGGTTGTAGGTGAGGCCATAGTGACCGTCGGGCGTCACATCGAAGTTGTACTTCTTGGAGACGATGAGCAGCCGGCCCTCGGGCAGCGGGATGTCCTCCTTGACATCGAGGGTGCGCGCATCGCGCACCACGATGTAATCACTGCGCTTGCCGCGGGTATGCTTCTCCCAATACGTGTCGACCGCGTACAGCTCCGTGCCGTCGGGCGAGACCGCGAAGTTCGGCCAATACGCCTGATTGAACATGCCCTGGATCGCGCCGGTGGTGCCGTCGAGGACATAGGTCTTGGCGGCCTCGGCGGCCGGAAAGGCGGTGTCGAGCACGAACAGGCGGCGGGGATTGGTCGGATCGAGCTTGGCGACGGTGTGCGCCTCGGCGAGCGGCAGCTGTGCGCCCGGGTCCAAGTCCGTGGGCTCCGCCGCGAGCGCGCGCGCTGCGATGAGCGTGCAACCCGCGAGCAGCACCGCGCCCCATGCCGATTTCATCTCCCTTGTTCTCCCGATCCCGATCCCATCGGTGCAGTCCATGTTAATCCAGCAAGGGCGCCGCCGCGACCGTGGGGCGCAGTTTGATGAGCGCCCAGGAAGCGCATGCCCACACGAAGGCGACGTAGGGCCAGAGGTTGTTGGGGAACTCGGGCACGGGATAGATATTGCGGTAGAGGACCCAGAGCAGGAGGAGCGGTCCCAGGGTGCAGACCGCCGCCCACGCCACGCGGCGCCCGCGCCAGGATTCGACGGACTCGGCCGCACCGACACCGATATAGATGAGTATCAGAGCGAGCGTACCGATGGTGCTGGTGTAGCTGTAATAGTTGCCGCTGCCCACGATCGGTCCCCAGACAACGAACGGCACGAAAATCAGCAGCGCCGTGATGAGCAGCGCCATGGAGGGCGTGCGATGCACCGGATGCACGGCCGCGAGCGCCGGCGAAAGCCCGGCGCGGCACAGGGCGAACAAGATGCGGCCCGCGGCGGCCAGGCCGCCGATGATGCCGGAGAAGCAGCTCACGGCCGCGGCCAGATCGAGAAGGATGGCGAGGCGCGGCGAGCCGAAGCGAATGGCGAGATCATCGAGCGGGGCCTGCGACGCGGCGAGCTCCTTGAGACCTTGTGGGCCGTAGCCGGCGACTTCGCAGTAGGCGACGAACACGAAGAAGATGCCCGATCCGAGCACGGTGCCGAGCAGCGCGATGGGGATGTTGCGCCGTGGATTGATGGTCTCCTCGCCGAGAGTCGCGGCGCCCTCGAAGCCCGAAAAGCTCAGGATGCTGAACACCATGCCGAAGCCGACGCCCACCCAACCGTTGTACTGCGAGGTCGGACGAAAGCTCGCGCCGATGCGTCCTAAGTCGGGCTGCACCTGATGCAGAATGCTGAGGCAAAGGCCGAGGATGGCGATGATTGCGACCGCTTCCAGCAACAGCATCAACCGGCCGGCGAGCCGCATGTCGCGATAGGCGAGCCACCAGGCGAGCACCATGCCGGCGGCTCCGATGGCGATCCAGCCGTTGCCCACCTCGATCCCGAAACCCTTGAGTGCGGTAGCGGTGAAGCTGCCCACGAGCGCAGCGAATCCGGTGGAGAAGCCAAGGTAGGTCAAGAGCAAGGTCCAACCCGCGATGAATCCCGCGCGGCGGCCAAAGGTGTGCGAGATGTAGGCGTATGCCGAGCCAGCGTGCGCCACGCGGTGGGTGAAGGCCATGAAGGAGAGCGCCACCAGCGACATGGCCACCATGCCGATGACGAACACGAGCGGTGCGGCCTCACCGACCGCCTGCACGATGAGGGTGATGTTGAAGGCGGCGGTCACCGTCGGGGAAATGACGGCCAGCGACAAGCCGACCGCTTCCGGAAGCCTCAAGCGCGAGGCCAGAGTCGTCATGAATGCTTGAACCCGATCAGCGCCAGATCCCCCGTCTGCGACTATGTCACCACGGCATGAAAGGCGCCACCTCTGCATCCGTGACCAGTCCCCGGCCGACATCGCTCAAGGCCCGATCGATGATCGCGACGCCCTCGTCGGCCTCGGCCTCGGACAAGGTCAGCGGCGGCGTGAGCTCCAGCACGTTGCCGCGCAGGCCCACATAGAACAAGACGGCGCCGAGCTGGTAGGCGCGATAGATCACCTTCGCCGTGGTCGTCACCGGCACGGGGTCGCGCGAGGCGCGGTCGTGCACCAGGTCGACGCCGATCGCGAGGCCGCGGCCCCGCACATCGCCGATCAGCGGCTGGTGCGCGCGGAGCGCGCGCAGCCCGCTCGACAACCGCTCGCCTACTCGATTCGCCCGCTCGATCAGATCCTCGGTTGCAAGGGTATCGAGCACGGCGCGGCCCGCGGCAGTGGCGATGGGGTTGCCGGCCGTCGTCTGCAACGCAAAGGCCGGCGCATGATCCATGATGTGCTGAGGCCCGATGACCGCCGAGAGCGGCAATCCCCCGCCGAGTCCTTTACCGAAGACGACGAGGTCGGGCTCCAGGCCCTCGTGTTGGAAACAGTGCATCTTTCCGGTGCGCCCGAGGCCCACCTTGACCTCATCGACGATGATCAGGATCCCGTGGCGCCGGCAGCGCTCCTGGAGGGCCGCGAGAAACCCGGGCGGCGGCACGATGACTCCGCCGTCCGCCATGATCGGCTCGATGAAAATCGCCGCGACCTGGTGCGGCGGTGTGGTGGTCGAGAAATGATAATCGAGCAGCTCCAGCACGGCCTCGGCGCTGAAGTTGGGACGATAGGGATCGGGATAAGGCAGGAGCAGAAGGCCCGCCCGCGGCAACGTGTGAGTCATCGCGGTGTGCCCGCTGATGCTCATGGAGCCGGAGAGGCTGCCGTGATAGGAGCCTATGAAGGAGATGAAGCGCGAGCGGCCCGTCGCCGCCTGCACCACGCGCAGCGCGCAGTCGTTGGCGTCGGATCCCGAGTGGCCGAACCAGACGCGCCGCGGATCACGCCCCGGCGTGATCGAAAGGAGCCGCTCCGCAAGCGCCACCGCGTTCTCGTTGGGGAAGGCGAGCAAGCTCGCACCCGCCATGCTCTCGCACGCGGCGGTGACGGCGCGGCTGATCGCCGCGTGGCCATTGCCGAGACAGGCGGGGCCGAACGAGGCAGAGAGATCGAGGAGCTGCCGGCCGCCTTCCTCGATCAGGCGACAGCCGCGGCCGCCCACCAGGGACAGGGGCGAGAAACGGAGGGTGCCGATGTTCGCGATCACGCGCGAATCGCGTTCGCGCAAGGTAAGCGCGCGATCGGGCGATCCAGGCGGCGGGCTGCTCACGTACCCGTGAGGCGCGCGATCTCATCCAGGAGCTCGCGGGTGCTGCGTTGCCGGCAATAGCCGCGATTGTTCTTGAGCGACCATTCGTGCCGTTCGGCCGACAAAGTCAACGTCGCATCGACCGGTACCGTTACGAGGTAGCCCAAGTCGCACGCATCGCGCACCGCTGAATCGACGCACTGATCCGTGAGGCAACCGGCGATGATGAGATAGCGCGTCTCGAGATTTCTGAGCACGTAGTCGATGTTGGTGGAGATGAACACCGAGGATGAAGTCTTCGGAAACACCAGCTCATCGTCCAGGGGCGCGAGCTCGTCGACCATGCGCGCATCCGGCGAACCCTTCGGCACGTTGAACCCGGTGATCTTGTAATCGAGCGATCTGTCGCGGCCGTCGGCGGTCATGCTCTCGATGAGGGTGTAGGCCACCTCGATGCCCGCTCGACGACACGCCTGCTGCAGCCGCACCATATTGGGGAGTGCGGATTCGCCGAGCGTTCGAAAGAAGTACCCGTAAAGCGTCTCGCGTTCCGCGGCGCTCAGGTGCGCGTACTCGCCGCCCTCCCAGGTGCAGTTGTATCGTTGCACGTCCACGAACAGGAGCACGGTGTGCTCGGGGTCGATTTCAATTTCACGGCTTATGGGCTGAGTCATGGGGCTCTCTCCGGAATACGAAATTCAATAGGCTTCGGCATAGCGGCGGCAGATCTCGTTCTCATCGAGTCCCTCCAATCCCTTGATCTCCGCCCGCTTGAACAACAGGTAGGCGGCGAGCAAGTCCTTTCCCAGCCAGTCGGCGGCGGCGGTGCTGCCCTCGAGCTGCGTCAAGGCGTCCGCGAGGCTCGTGGGCAAGGGCGCGGGGTTCTGTGTCTCGAGCGACAGCTTGCGGCGCACGCCGTCGAGGCCGGCCTGGATGAGCACCGCCAGCGCGAGATAGGGACTTGCCGCGGCGTCCGCGACGCGGAATTCGGCGTTGAACTGCCGCGCATGCTGCTCCGGGTCTATCCCTGAGAGCGGGCAAATGCGCACCGCCGCGCCACGGTCGAGCGGCGCCGAGTCGGCGCGCACCGGCGCCCATCGATTCGGGCGCAGGCGGTAGTAGGAGGCCACCGAGGGCGCCGTCACCGCGCATAGCGCAGGCAAGTGATGCTGGATGCCCGCGAGGAACTGACCGCCCATGACGGATATCTGCCAGGGCCGCTTCGCGTCGTAGAGGACCGGCCGGTCGTCCTTGTCGAGGAAGCTGAAATGAATGTGGGTGCCGCTGGCGGTGCCGTTCGGGTCGTGAATCGGCGCAAAGCTCACGCGCTCTCCGAGACGCCAGGCGACCGCATGCGCGAGCTGACGGGTGATGACGGCGTCGTCGGCGGCGCGGATTCCCTTCGCCGGTGCAACGGTGACCTCATACTGCTGCGGGCCGAACTCGGCGAGAAAGGAATCCGGGATGACGCCCACCTGGCGCATCGCGGCGAGCAAACCTTCGCCGAAAAATCCCTGGCGCCGGTAGGAACCGAGATCGTACGGCTGCCACTTGTTCAAGGCGCCGCGCGGGTCTACGGCGCCGCCGCTATAGGTGAACTCTTGCTCGAAGGCGGCGAGCAACTGGACGCCTGTCTCGCGCTCGAGTCTGAGGAGTGCGCGGCGCAGGACCTCGCGCGGACAGAAATGCCAGGGCTGGCCCGCCGCGGTCCTGATGTCCCCGACAAAGAAATATTCCGCCGGACCGTCCTCGAACGGCACCAGAACCCGGGTGTTGGGATCCGGTACCAGGAACACCTCGCCGACCGTACCGAACGTCGTGACCTGAATCGGGCCGAAGGCCGAAATGAACATATTGGTGGGGGCGAGACCCACCCCGCGCTCCAACCTCGAGGGCAGATCGGCCAGCGGAAAACTCTTGCCGCGGAAATGTCCGGACAGGTCGCTGGTGCCGACGAAGACAATCTGTTCGCGCTGCATCCGTCCCTCAGGGCTTAGGCTTGGGTCATCCCGCGGCGCGTGCACGCGCTCGCCGCAAAAGCCTACCTCAAAAATCGAGACGGTGCGCCCGCAGCACCGCAAGGAGCTCTGCGTGATCGATGGCGGCGAGTGTGAAGCCCGATGGCTTCCAGGTCGGAATGGATTCGGCGGCGAGCATTGCGTTCAGGATGGACTCCTCGATGGCCTCCACCGCCGCGCCATAGATCTCATCGAGCAAGGCATCGTTCAGCCATTCGGTCTGGAAGCTATGCGGTTGCGCCTCGCCGATCGCCGGCAGATAGAGCTCGTTCGCCACCGAGAACGCGAGCATCAGATCCCCCGAATAATGACCGCCGCGCGTACCCGTGCGGCCGATGCCGATGGCGCCGCGCTTCGCCAGACGCTGCAGTTGCGTCGGCGACAACGGCGCATCGGTGGCGATGAGCACGATGATCGAACCCTGTTCACCGCCGGCGGCCGAGGGCACGACACCGTGCGGCAGGTGCGCGCCCACCGGTACGCCGAGCACCTTGAAATCGCTCCGGTCCCCAAAGTTCGATTGCACCAGCACCCCCACGGTGTAGGTATGGGCGCCGATGGCGCAGCGGCGCGAGCTCGTGCCCGTTCCGCCCTTGAACTCGTACGTCGACATGCCCGCGCCGCCGCCGACATTGCCCTCCTCCACGGCGCCGCCGCGCGCACCGCGCAGGGCCTCGAGCGCATGCCGCTCCTCGATGTGCCGCCCGCAGATATCGTTCACCAGGCCGTCGTAGGTTTCCGCGATCACCGGCATCGCCCACGCGTGGTGGCGGAAATGTTCCGCGTATTGCTCGATCATCCAGCCCACGGCGGCATGATGGACGATGCCGACGGAGTGGGTGTTGGTGAGACAGACCGGCCCCACGAAATATCCGGCGTCGGCGATCCAGTGCGTGCCGGTCATCTCGCCGTTGCCGTTCAAGTCGAATTGGCCGGCCCATACGGGACTGGGGCTTCGCGAGTGGCCGCGCGGCAGCACCGCGGTGACCCCGGTGTAGATCTGGCGGTCACCCGGAGCGGTGGCGAGTGCCTTGAGGGTCGAAAATCCGACCTCCACACCGGGCACGTCGGTGATCGCATTATGAGGCCCCGGCGTGCCCGGCAGCGGCAGGCCGAGATCTCGCGCGCGCCTTCTCGCCGTCATGACCTCAAAGCTCCAAAGCCGCATAGGCGAAAGCGACCAGCCATAGGGACACAGCCATGAAGAAGTAACCGACCACCAAGAATAGCGCTTTGAGGAGCGTCTTGAACCAGCCATTCTTGAACACCCGGCGCAGCGCGAGCGCCGTGTAGACCGGCAGGCTCCAGCCCAACAAGGGCTCGACGATATTCGCAACCCCGGTCAGTGAGGACCAGCGGTGCGCAAGATCGCCGAGCAAGACAATCACGATACCGACCGAGAAAAATAGCGCCTGCAAATGTAGGAAGAACACCAGATGCTCCGCATAGCGGCGTCGCGGGTGCCAATAGAGCAGCATGTGCAGAAAGGCGACGAGCGGCAGAAAGACGAACATGGCCTTTGGCAGGGCCGCAATGAGATTTTTCCTCAAGGCCTTCGCGTTGTCGCGCTGAATTTCCGTGCAGGCCCGCCGGATGCGCCGATCCCACTCAGGGTGAGCGTTGTTGAAAATCGTCACCGAGTCGCACGTCTTGCCGCTCAACGGGGCCTTCGTATCGGCCGGGTGCTCGGCGGTGTCCAGCTCGAGGAACTGGACATCCGAACTCGGCGAGGCCGACACGATCAGGAAGAACGTCACGCTGATGATGAGATAGAGCCGAAAGGGCGGCAGCGAGATCGCGCGGCGACCGGCCAAAAATTCCTCGGTGAGCGCACCGGGCCGGAACCACAACAGCAACAGCGTGCGCCAGAGCCGCGAGTCCGAGTGAGTGAGGCCCTCGAGCGCCTCGTGCAGCAGCTCCCGCGTGCTCGGCACGTGCACATCGGCGCGCTGGCCACAATTCGCGCAGTACCGTCCCGCGAGGAGTCCATGGCAATTCTTGCAGCGGCCGACGGCCGAGGCGCCAGCGACCGTAACCCGGGCACGGGCCTCCTCCGGCGTCCCCGCAGCGCTTTGCGGACTATCGATCGCGATTGCGGGCGGGGTGGGGTTTTCGGGAGGAGTCATGCGCGAATTGCCGGCGGTGCGCCATTGTAGCGTGCAGCGCCGGCGGCAGACTCGCTACATGGGCTGCAGCTCGCCGTTGAGGATCCAATGCGCGCCGAACTTGTCGGTGAGCATGCCGAAACTCTTGGCCCAGAATGTGGGCGCCAGCGCCATGGTCACCTTGCCGCCATCGGCCAGCCGTTCGAAGTATTTCTTTGCCTCGGCCACCGAACCATAATTGAGTGTGATCGATACGCCGTGGATGCCTTGATACATCTGCGGCGGGGCATCGCCGGCGTAGAGCGTGGCGCCGCCGGGCAGCGCGAGGCGGGCGTGCATGATTCGGTGAGCGAACTCCTTGGGCATCTGGGCCGCCATGGGCGAATCGGCGCCGCTCATCATGAGCTCGATCTTGCCATCGAGCGCGCGCTCGTAGAAGCGCATGGCGTCGGCACAATTGCCGTTGAATGCGAGATAGGGGACCACATCGGGCATGACAGACTCCTGGCGTTGTAATGACTATATCGAGGCGGCCGCCGGCTATCCGATCGGTGCGCCCGCACAGCTCTATGACGAACCCGGCCGGTGGATTTCGACACACCCGCGGATGTCGAAACGGGCCGCACCGGTTCGTCGTACCTTGAGAAGCATCGATAACCGGGAGAGCTGTCATTAAAGTCATGGTCATGGTCAAGGCGAACGAGATGAGCGAAGCGGGCGCCCCGCCGAGCCAGGCGTCGCTCGCCGCGATGGAGCGATTCAATGGGGAGCTCCTCAAGGCGGGCGTCCTTTTGGCGGCCGAGGGCTTGCAGCCGAGCCGCAAGGGCAAACGCGTGCATTACAAAGACGGCGAGCGCGCCATCCTGGATGGTCCGTTCACGGAGACCAAGGAACTGGTCGCAGGCTTCTGGCTGTGGCAAGTGAAGTCCATGGAGGAGGCGGTCGAATGGCTGAAGCGCTGCCCCAACCCGGGGCCGGGCGAATGGGTGATCGAGGCGCGGCCTATTTTCGAGGCGGCGGATTTCTGCGCTGCGGCGACCGATGCGCCGCAGACCACTTGATCGATATGGATCTGACTCGAGAGGAGGTGCCATGGCATATGCGCTGTTGATCATCGAACCCCCGGGGCAGCGACAACTGCGGAGCGACGCGCAGGGCCGCGAGGTGTACCAGCGCATGGTTCGCTTCAGCGAGGACCTCAAGGACCGGGGACTTCTCAGCCTGTCGCAGTCGCTCACCTCGGACCGAGACGGAGCGCGGGTTCGAGTCCAGGAAGGTGCCGCCAGTGTCGTGGATGGACCCTTCTCGGAAGCCAAGGAAATGATCGGCGGATTCTTCCTCTTGACGTGCGACTCGCGGGATGAGGCGATTGCGATCGCGCGGGAATGTCCGGCCGCGACCTGGGCCACGGTCGAAGTGCGGGAGCTCGGCCCGTGTTTCGAGTAATGCACGGCGAGTCGGCGTGACCTCCGCGATCTGCGTTCAGCGCACGATCGAGGCGGTTTGGCGCATGGAATCGGCCAAGATCATCGCGCGCCTCGCGCGCATGTTGAACCAGGTGGCGCTCGCCGAGGAGCTCGCGCACGATGCGCTCGTCAGCGCGCTCGAGCAATGGCCCGCGAACGGAATACCCGACAATCCCGGAGCCTGGCTCATGACGACCGCGAAGAACCGCGCGCTCGATGAGCTGCGACGGCGAAAGCTCCTCGAGCGCACCCACGAGGCGATCGCCCACGAGGCGCCGCTCATCGGCAGGGTGGGCGAGAATCCGGAAGAGGCGGCGGAAGATGACATCGGCAACGACCTGCTACGCCTCATGTTCATCGCATGCCACCCGGTGCTGTCGACCGCTGCGCGCACGGCACTGACCCTGCGCATGCTGGGCGGGCTCAGCACCCCGGAAATCGCCCGTGCGTTTCTGGTGCCCGAATCGACGATGGCGCAACGGATCGTGCGCGCCAAGAGAACACTCGCCGAAGCGCGCGTGCCATTCGAGACGCCGCTCGCCGGGGAGCGAGTCGCGCGGGTCTCCTCGGTCCTCGAGGCGATCTATCTCATATTCAACGAGGGCTACGCCGCGACCAGCGGCGAGGACTGGATGCGGCCTGCGCTGTGCGAGGAAGCACTGCGACTCGGCCGCATTTTGGCGGAGCTCCTGCCCGCCGAAGCCGAGGTGCACGGACTCGTCGCACTCATGGAAATCCAGGCCTCGCGCACGGGGGCGCGCGTCGATGCCGAGGGCGAACCCATCTTGCTGCTCGCGCAGAATCGCATTCGCTGGAACCAGCTCATGATCCAGCGGGGACTGGCCGCGCTCGAACGCGCCCAAGCGCTGGGCGGAGCACTCGGACCTTACACCCTGCAGGCGGCGATCGCGGCCTGTCATGCTCGTGCGCCGACCGCCGCGGATACCGAGTGGGCGCAGATCGTCGCGCTTTACGACGCACTCGCCCAGATTGCGCCCTCCCCGGTGGTCGAACTGAATCGCGCGGTGGCCGTGTCGATGGCATTCGGCCCCGCCGCCGCGCTCGAGCTCGTCGACGGGCTGTGCGCCGAGCGGCGCCTCGAGAGCTATGCGCTGCTGCCGAGCGTGCGCGGCGATCTGCTCGAGAAGCTTGGCCGGATCGAGGAAGCCCGCACGGAGTTCACCCGTGCGGCGGCCCTCACCCAGAATGTGCGCGAGAGAAAATTATTGCTCGGACGAGCCTCGGTCTGCGGCAGCCCCGCGCAATAGCCAGATAGGGAACCGCTTGGGGCGCCGGCATAAAAGCGCCCGGCGCCGTGTGACCCGGGTCGTCGACGCTCCCTGAATCAGCGTGCTACGCTCGACCCCATCGAACGGCGGGGTGTGTCGATTGAAAAAATCCTTTCTAATCATGCTGATGTTGCTGGCCGGCTGCAGCTGGTTTCACAGGACCAAACCCGTGCCCGACCGCCCCGAGATCATCGTCACCGGCATCGCCCCGGGGGCTTTCGTCTATGTCGACGGCGTGCAGGTCGGTGACGCGCAGGAAAAAACCTATCGATCACGCATCATCGAGGTGGCGCCCGGAAACCACGTCGTGGAAGTAAAAATGGGCGACACCGTGACCTATCACGAGACCGCCTACGCCGGTCCGGGCGATAAGCGGTACGTGACGGTGTTGTCCGGCAATACTCGGAACTAAAGAAGAACATCCGGCGCCGCCGCAGAGTACGGCTGCAGAGCCCGGTACGCGGCGGCGCCGGAGGCGGTCACTTGCTTGCCAGCCGTACGTTGCGGTTGGGGTCGCCAAAGCGCAAGGCGGTCAGATAAGGCGCATTGACCTTTTTCACCGCGTTGTCCATGGCGGTGGCGACGCACGACGGGATCGCTTCCCTCATAACGGGATCGCGGTAGGTCGGCTCACAGACCTCGTTCGCCGCGGCCAGAAGGCGGCTGTAGAGGACCTTTGCGCCCGCCGGCGTGTTGATATCGATGTCGGTGAATTTGACAGTTTTGGACGGCGGGGTCGGCTCACTCGCCTGCGCCGAGGTCCAAGGCGCGCCCACGGCCGCCGACCCAAAGAGAACGCAGAGTGTCGCGTAGAGTTTCGTACGAATGGTATTCATGGTCATTTGCTCCTAAGTTTGTCTTTCCAGTTCCCCAAAGCTTCATCGCCCGGGTTGACGACACGGTAGGAAAGCCGGCGCCATTGATCCTGACCCTTTGCTGAGAAACTCCTGGATAAAAAGTGAATTCGGCCCCGGCCGGCAGACGGACGCCTAGTCCCATGTCATGATCCGGCTCGCAACTCCTTATGCGACAAGGACATACGACAGGATGGGGGAAAAGCCAGGCGCGATATCCGGGGCAAATGCCGAGCGAGGGCGTCGCCGTTGGCGCTTTGGCCGCGCGCTGGTCGACGAGACCACGCTGGAGTTGCTCGTCGACGGGTTGGACGCCGAGCTCGAACGCAAGCCACTCGAAGTCTTGATCTACCTGCTGGAGCACGCCGGCGAGGTCTGCACGAAGGACGAATTGCTCGCCTCCGTATGGCCCGGGCGGATTTTGAGCGAGACCGTGCTGACCAAATGCATCGGCCGGCTGCGCGAGGCGGTCGGTGATCGCGAGCAGGAGATCATAAAAACGGTCTATGGCTTCGGCTATCGGTTCATCGCACCGGTCCAGCTGGAGTTGGCCGCGATGCGGCAGACCTCACCCGTCGCCTTCAATCCGGGCGATCGTCCCCCCGCCCGTCCGCTCTGGACCCTGATCGAGCGACTCGCCGAGCAGGGCGAGACCTGGCGCGCGCGCCATGAGAAGACCCACGAGCAGCGGGTATTCAAGTTCGCCCTCGATGAGGCCTCGCTCGGTGCGCTCAAGCGCGAGATCACGCTCTTTCGCATCCTCAACGACTCCTTGGGCGACCGTGCTCAGATCGTTCGATTGCTCGACTGGAACCTGGAAGAACCGCCCTATTTCACCGAGGCGGAATACATGGCGGGCGGCAGCGTTGTCGATTGGGCCAAGAATCGCGGCGGCCTTGTGGCGATCCCGCTCGCAGAGCGCCTGGAATTGGTGGCAAAAATTGCCTCGGCCCTCGCCGCTCTGCACGCGGTCGGCGTGCTCCACAAGGACCTAAAACCGTCGAATATCTTCGTAAAGGCCGTGCCGGGCCAGGCCGCCGACATCGCGCTCGGCGACTTCGGGAGCGGAGCCGTGTTCGACCCGCGTGAGGTCGACCGGCTGGGCATCACGCGCCTCGGCTTCACAAATACGGTCGTTCCGTCCAGCCGGAATTCCGCAACGCCGCCCTACGCAGCACCGGAAACCCTCGAGGGCGAGCCCTTCACGGTGAAGGCCGATATCTACGCGCTCGGCGTGATCCTCTATCAACTGGTCGCGGGAGACTTCCACAAGGCGCTCTCACCCGGCTGGGAACACCAAATCGACGACGAATTGCTGCGCGAGGACCTCGCCTTCGCCGCGGCGCAAAATCCCGGCGTGCGCCTGGCGGATGCCGAGGTCTTGGCACGCCGGCTTCGCACCCTCGAGGGGCGGCGCGCCCAGCTGAAGACGCAGCGCGAGGCCGAAGCCCGCGCGGAGGACACGCGGCGTCGCCTCGCCGGCAGCCGGACGCGTTACATAGCCGTTGCCGCGGTGCTCACCGTGCTGCTGATCGGCTTCGCGACCACCCTCGGTCTCTACGTCAAGGCACGCCGGGCGGAGGACAACGCGCGTATCGCCAGAGCCCAATCCGAAGCCGTGAGCAGATTTCTGAGCAGCGAGGTATTCGCGCCTCGAAGCATCACGGACGACGCCGCGAAGCAACCGGCCGCGGTCGAGTTACTGACGGGCATCGGCGATGCCATCGACGAGCGCTTCGCGGGGCAACCCCGGGTGGCCGCCGAACTGCACTACCGGATCGGGAGTTCATTCGCCCAACTGCACGACTATGCATCCGCGGCTCGACACTTGCGCCGGGCCCTGCAGCTCGGTCGGTCCCTCAACGGGGCAGGCGATGAAGCGGTGTTGGGAAGCGCAGCTGAACTGGTCGAGATCGACTTCATCCTGGGCGACCTGAGAGACACACTGCCGGGGTACGAAGCGGTCCTCGCGGCGGCGGAAGGACATGTGGCCGCCGACGATGCCGCCTTCCTTCACCTGCGGCAACAAGTCGCGCTTGGGCGATACCGTGTCGGCGATTGGCCGCAAGCCGCCCAAGCTCTTCAGCATCTGTTGCAGAGCCAAAGCGCTGCCGTCCCCGCATCCGAGTTCACCGGCTCGACCGAGCTGTACCTGGGGCAGGTGCTTACGGATCTGGCGAGCCCTGCGGACGGCGAGGTGCATTTGCGTCGTGCGGTCGATGTGCTCACGGGCAAAGTCGGCGCGCTGCACGCAAGCGTCGCGGATGCACGCGCAGCCCTCGGTCGATCGTTGACCTATGCGGGTCAGTACGATGAAGCGGCGGCCGAACTCGACAAGGCGCAAGAACTGGCGGCGCGCTCGCCGGCCACGGAACCCTGGATCGCCACGCAGCCGCGATATTTCCGGGCGCTGCTATTGCTGGAGCTGGATCAGCCGGATAAGGCCGAACCCATACTGCTGCAAATTCTCGAGTCCGCGCTGCGACCGGATCGCAATGCAGCCGTTCTGCAAGCGCTCGGCGAGGCCTATGCACGCGAGAAAAACTTGGACGCAGCCATTGCAACGCTTCAGCGCGCGGTCGCGGTCAGCGAGCAAGCGGACGGCGCGCAACATCCCCAAACTTTGTCGACACGCCTTTCTCTGGCCGAGTGCCTCGTCGCAAAGGGACGCGACGCCGAGGCGCAGGCGCTCCTTGCAACTCCGACGATCGATCTGACCGCGCTTCCTTCCGTGCATCCCATCGCAGCCCAGCTCGATCGGGTGAAGGGCCTGCTGGCTCAACACGAAGGGAACGCGGTGCAGGCACGCAAGTGGCTCGGCAGTTCGGCGGCCATCCTGCAGGCTCTCTATGGCCCTCAGCATTGGCGAGTGTTGCGTGCTCGGCAGGAGCTTCAAGGCGTCGCTTCATCATGAGCATCGACGGCGGCGATTTCCCCACCGGCATGCCGACGCCGGTGACGTAGAGCACCGATTCCGATATGCCGTCGATTCCCAGATCTTCCTCGATCAGGGTGTCCTTGAGAGCCGCGGTGGTGAAAGGCGCAAGTCCCATGCGCGTCGCCGTCAGGCAAAACGTCTGGCCTAGATGGCCCGCGTCCAGCAGGACCACGCGATACGCGCGCGGATGACGGTATTTCCACATGTTGCGCGCAAAGACGCATGTCATGATGAAAAGCGCGGCGGACCCCGCGACAAACGGCTGATCCGCGCAGTAAGCCCGTGCCTTCTGCGCGGTGGCTCCGGAGGCGATCGGCTCGAGGGCGTGCCCTTGGGCGTCATAGTGATAAAGCCCGCGTTCGAGGCCCGCCACTTTGAGGGCCATCAAATAGACTTCGATGGGGTGTCGGGCCCCGCCGGACGGACTCGTCTTGAGCGGCAAACGGCCCAACTGCGAATCAACGTATCCTTGCACGCCCCAGGTGGTATGCAGGAGCGTCGAGACGCGATCGAGCGATACCCGCGCCTTCGAGAATTTTCGCTGCGTCCTGCGCGCGTTCACGGTATCGAAAAAGGCGTCCCTCTCTGGGTGGTGGCGCGGCAATGAGATCGCTCCGACGCCCTTTGCGTCCTTGAATGACGGCGGCGGCGGACCCGAAAGCGACCGCATTCTTTGCTCGAGGGTCGACTCGCCTCTGAAGTAAGGCGCGTCCTTTGTCAGAAAGTGATAGCCGCCTTCCGGTAGCCATGGCTTCCATGAGGCATCGAGGAGCTCATCGCGAGCGGACTGCGCGAGAGTCGCATTCCAGCAAGAGCTCCGCCTCGATTAACTTTACGATCGCCTCGCCAACGCTCTTCGGGGTGTAGGAGGCGAATTCGCGCATCGCATCCCGGATGGACCGCGGCAGCGAGAAGAATCGCAACACGTCGAGAACGATCGGGTTTGCGGAAAACTGCCCGCGCGTGAGGAAGTTGACGATCCGGAGATCGCCCGCGTTCCAGTACGCCCACTGGCAACGGGCGCTTCTCAAATAAATGGCAGGTTGCGTCCCCAAGCGTTGCGGATCAGCCGTCGCAATTCGTCAATGTTCGTGATTGGGCATCCCCACAAATTTCTCGCGCAGTTCGCAAAGCCCGGTTTCCAGCGTGTTCGCATCAAGCGTCCCGGCCTGCAGCTCTTTTAATAGCGTGTCGATCTCCCGCAGGGCTTGCTTTTTTAGTCCTCTGGTCCGCGCCGTCATCTCCTTCCGAGCCTTTTTTGCTTCCAATTCCTTTGTCGATTTCATGATGGTGTCTCCCTCGGTGTCGACGGGTCAGCCTTCGATACGCTACTCCGGAAAACCCCTACCGGCAATTGCGGGTCATCAAGGCGGGAAGTTCAATCGCTCGAGCAGCGCCCGGAACTGCGGTTGATCGCGAATGGGATCGAGCATCCAGTCCACCTTGAGGTGCACCAAGCTCGCCTTGTGGTCTCGCTCCGCCGTGGCAAGCCAAGACAGCGCTGCCTCCGGCTCGCCCCATTGCGCATAGACGGCGGCGTAACTCGCCGCACCCGGGTCTCCTTTCAGCGCCTTGAACTGGTCCAGCTCGGCAACGGCCTGGTCTATTTTCCCGAGCGCATGAAAGGCGAGCGCCAGGCAAAAATGTCGGTCGCCTTCATCGAGCGGCGTCGCCGGCGATTCACACGTCTGCGCCGCGAGCTCGGGCCGATGCAGTGCGAGATAGCTCGTGGCGCTGAACATCCCCGCATCGTAGCCCTCCGCGTGCAGCGCCTTGGCATCCTGCACCGCCGACAGTACGTCCTTGAATTGTCGAGCCCAGCTGAGATTCTGCAGGAGATGCTCACGATAACGAGGATTTTGCGGATCCAATGCGATCGCGCGCCGAATGGCCGCAAGCGCCACCGCGTCATGACCGATGATTCCTTGAAAACCCGAGTAACCATCCAGCACCGATGCGCTGCCCGGAGCGAGCGCCATCGCGCGATCAATTTCCCTCTCCGCTCCGTTGAAGTCGAGGAATCCCCAGACCAGCACGTGCCAGCCGAGAACCATGTGGGCATCTGCGTAATCAGGTGCGAGCGCCACCGCGCGCTCGGCGGCCTGTCGCGCCGCGGCAAAGAGTTCTCGCCCGGCGGCAGGGTCCGCCGAGCGGCCGGCGATGATGCGCAGCGTATGGGCGCGCTGCGCGTAAGCGGCTGCGTAGTCGGCATCGAGTGCGATGGCTTGATCGAAGGCCGCGAGCGCCCGGCGATTCGCCGCCGTATCTTGCGCCGTGGTCAGAATTTGCATGCCGCGAAGGTAGGCATCATAGGCCTCGGGGTTACGAGTCCCGCCCACCTCGATCCTCGCGGCCTCGCCCCCCAGAAGCTTCACCTGCATTTCTTGAGCTATCGCCACGGCGATGTCGGTCTGCAGTGTCAGGATATCTTTGATGTCTCGATCGTAATTTTGCGACCAGATTTGATACCCATTGACCGGATCGATCAATTGAACCGTGATGCGCACCGTGTTGCCCGAGCGCCGCAGACTTCCCTCAAGAACGGCAGCGACGTTGAGCTTGCGAGCAATGGTTCCGATGTCGACCTGTTCACCCTTGAATGAGAACGAGGAGGTGCGTGCCGATACCTGCAGCGCTTGAACATGCGAGAGCGCATTGATCAGCTCCTCAGATATCCCATCCGAGAAATACTCCTGCTTCGGGTCTCCGCTCAAGTTGGTAAACGGCAGCACCGCCACCGAGTGCGCCGGTGGCGTGAACGAAGGTTGGTCTGCCCGTCTCGACAGCGAGAGATGATCCGCTGCAATCGCCACAAGAACGGCAATGACCGCGATCAAAGAGAGCCAACCGACCGCTCTATTTCGGTTTAGGAATTTGCCCGCACGATAATAGAAGGGTGCCGCCCGCGCCTTTACGGGTTCCCCACGCAAATAGCGCCGCACGTCGTCAGACATACTCGAGGCGCCGTCGTATCGCTGCGTCGACTCCTTGGCCAAGGCCTTGAGCACGATAGCATCCAGATCCCCCCGCAATCTGCGCGCGAGCTTCGCCTGGGTTGTTCCCCGCGCAGCTCCCGCTTCCGGCGCTAGGTGCGCGCTGGGTGGTAGCACCTCGGCGGCAATGATCGCTTGCTCGACTTGCGGCCCCGACCCATGCGCCTTGATCCGGTAGGGAGGGCAGCCGGCCAAGAGTTCGTATAAGAGCACGCCCATCGAGTAGACATCGCTGCCGGGCTCGGCGGGATCGCCACGCGCAAGCTCCGGACTCGCATAATCCGGAGTCATGGCACGCCCATAGGCGATGGTGAGCTGCGCACCCTGCGCAAGCAACTTCGCGACCCCGAAATCCAAGAGCTGCACCTGACCGGCCTCGTTCACCAGGATGTTCGATGGTTTGATATCGCGGTGAATCACCTGATGGGCATGCGCATACTGCACGGCATCAAGCACCTGCAAAACAAGCCCGAGCCGCTCAGGCACCCCCAGCCGATGCTGGTCGCACCAGGTGGTCAGTTTCTCGCCGCGGACGTATTCCATGGCAAGGTATGGCAAACCCTCGGGACTGATACCCGCATCGTACAGACGCGCGATGTGGGGATGCTCGAGCGCCGCCAGGATGTCGCACTCGCGCGCGAAGCGACTTTCCAGATCCTGCCGATCGCGCCGCAGCCTCGGCAGCTTCAACGCCACCTCGCGCTTGATGGACCCGTCGGCGCGCTGCGCCAGCCATACCTCCGCCATGCCGCCTTCGCCGAGCAGGCGGATCAGCCGATAAGGCCCCACCAAATCGCCGGGCGACCGGTCACTCGCAAGCGTCGAGGTCACGACGATCCCGCTGCGAGCGCCCGTTCCGACTGGATGCAGCTCTCTTTCACGGCCCGTTCCTCGAGTATCCGGGCGCCCGCATGCGAAGACGACCGATACGATCATTATCAGCACCGATCCGGTCGGATGTCACGCGGCAGCCGCGCGGCCGGCTTCGGCTATCCGCCGGTGGCGTTCGGATCCCGCCAGGCGCGCTCGAACGGCAGGCGCCAGGCGTAGGGTGCGATGAGCTGATGGATCGCGTTCGGACCCCAGGATCCCGGCGCGTACAGCCGCACCGGCGGCGGCGTCTTCCAGCAACGGCGCCGAGACCTCCCAGAGACGCTCGATGCCGTCGGCGGTGGTGAACAGGGTTCGATCGCCGCGCATCGCATCGAGAATCAACCGCTCGTAGGCTTCCAGCACATCGCCGATATGGGTGGTGTCGTGCATGGCGAACTGCAGGCTCAGCTTGTCGAGCCGCATGCCGGGACCGGGGCGCTTGCCGTAGAAGGACAGCGACAGCTTGGCCGCATCGGCGAGATCGAAGGTCAGATGATCGGGGCCCTGGGCGCCGATCCCCGAGCCCGGCGGGGAACATGCTCTTCGGCGGCTCGCGGAACGCGATGGAAATGATTCGCTGGCCCTCGGCAAGCCGCTTGCCGGTGCGCAGAAAGAACGGCACGCCGGCCCAGCGCCAATTGTCGATGCTGCACTTCAGGGCGATGAAGGTTTCGGTATCCGAATCCGGCGCGACGCCCTCCTCGGTGCGGTAGCCGGTGTACTGGCCGCGGATGACATCGCCCGGCTTGATGGGCAGCATGCTGCGAAAAACCTTGTTCTTCTCCTCGCTGATGGGCGCGGGCTCGAGCGAGGTCGGCGGCTCCATGGCCATGAAGCCCAGAATCTGAAACAGGTGCGTGACCACCATGTCGCGATAGGCGCCGGTCTGCTCGTAGAAGGCCGAGCGCTTGCCGAGGCCCAATGTTTCCGGGCACGTCGATCTGCACGTGATCGACGAAATTGCGGTTCCAGATGGGCTCGAACAGTCCGTTGGCGAAGCGGAACGCCAGGATGTTCTGCGCGGGCTCCTTGCCGAGAAAATGATCGATCCGGAAGATCTGATCTTCGCTGAATACCTCGTGCAGCTGGGCGTTGAGCCTTACCGCGCTCGCGAGATCGGTGCCGAACGGCTTCTCCATGATGACGCGCGAGCGATCGACGAGGCCGGCATCGCCCAAAAGACGCACCGCCGAAAGCGCCGCGTTCGGCGGCACGCTCAGGTAGTGCAGCCGGCGGCTCTCCTTGCCGAGCGATCGTTCCGCCTCGTCCACCGCCGCCTTGAGCGCGATGGGCCCGGCAGTCAGCGGCACATAGCTCAAGGTCTCTGCGAAAGCATTCCAGGCCGCGTCATCGACCTTGCGCGTCGAAAATTCGAGCACCGCCTGATGCATTTCCTCTCGAAAGCCGGCGGTATCGAGATCATCCAGCGACACGCCGATGATCCGGCAGCCCGGGATGAAGCCGGTGGCGGAAAGATGAAAGAGCCCCGGCATGAGCTTGCGCTTCGACAGGTCGCCGGTGGCGCCGATGAGGACTACCACTTGAGGAAAACTCGGACCGACGCCGTTGGGGATCTTCTTCATGAGCAAAGTCTTCCGCGATTTGCCATAACATAGCAAGACCGATCAAGGGTATATCCAATCGGTGTCACATTTACGACGGGCGGTGCCTTGCGAATTCCGTCAGCGCTCGCGCAATCCTTTCTTGCCCGGCATCAAGCGCATCCGCAGCGCATTCTGCGAGTAGGCGATGGACACGTAGTAGCCGACCACCGCCAGGAACTCGAGCAACTGGCGCTCCGTCCAGCTCCGCGCCAACACGTTCCACGTGTCGTCCGCGATCGATTGATCGCCGAGCAGCTCCTCGACAGCGCGCACGATGGCCGCCTCGTGCGGGGTCCAGCCCGGCGCGGACGAGCCTTTCGTCGCGCGCTCGACCTGCTCGGCCGTCACGCCATAGCGCTTCGCGATGTCGACGTGCTGGCACCACTCATAGGGCGCGCGGCACAGCCAACCGACTCGCAACACGGCCAGCTCCCTTTCCCGGGAATCCAGCACCCCTTTGCCGAGGAGCTGCACGCCCATCTCCATTTGACAGCGATAGAGCCCCGGGTGCTTCAGCATGGTGCCGAATGCTTCCGGCATGACCGAGTGCTCGGACAGGCCGAGTGATTCGCGCACGGTGATGACGAGGGCCCGTGCCTCGTCATCGAAGTCCTCCTGTTTGAGCGGCTCGATACGTTGCGGCTTCCCCAACACCTGCGCTTCGCGCGCATCGATATCGAAGTCCGCGCAACCGGTGACCGGGTCGCGGGGCGATGAGCTCATGGAAACCTCCGTTGATCCTTCGCGGGCTACAGCTTCAACCGATCCATCCAATCGAGCAGCTCGCGCTCATCGGCGCTGCCGGCGGCCAGCACCCGGCGCAACGCGACGTGCGACTCCGGCCGATGCTGGTTCAGCTTCAACTTGCATTCAAGCTCGGTAATTTCCAGCTCGAATCCGACGATCATCGCGACCATTCGCGAGTGATAGTCCTCGCTCAGTGAATGCCACTGCTCGAGATAGCGCGGCTCGTTGTCGTTGATGATCTTATCCAGCATCTGATCCATCTCGGCGCGCTCGGTCAAGAGCCGCACGCGCACCTGGCACTGCACGGCCAGATAGTTCCACGTGGGGACACGCAGGGTGTCGGGATAGACGCTCGGTGACATGTAGGCGTGCGGCCCCAGATAACTGACCAGCGCCGTCCCCCGATCGCGCAGGTACTTCCAGTGGGGATTGGCGCGCGCCACGTGCCCCAGCAATACCGGCCAGGGCTTGCCGTCGCGCTCGATCATATCGACATGCAACGGCAGATAGGTCACGAACGGCCGCCCGTCGTCGTCATTGCAGATCAAGGTCGCGAAGGCGTGATCCCGCATCAGCTTGACGGCGTGCTCCAGGTCATCACTTTTGAATTGCGTTGGAATATACATAGAGCGCGCTCGAGCGAACGGTGGCGGGATCTCATCCGATGGTACGGGGGGACAAGGGCCGCGTCGAGATTGCAGCGTCGGCGCGATGCGACTAAAGTTCCGCCAGCACCCTCCAAGTGCAAGGAGCCCTTTTCATGACACGACGTCTCGCGGCAGAGTTCATCGGTACTTTATGGCTGGTGTTGGGAGGCTGCGGGAGCGCCGTCCTGGCAGCGGCTTTTCCGGCGCTCGGCATCGGCTTCGTCGGCGTCTCGCTGGCCTTCGGCCTCACGGTGCTCACCATGGCTTATGCCATAGGCCACGTATCGGGATGTCACTTGAACCCGGCCGTCTCCGTGGGTTTGTGCGTCGGCGGGCGGTTCCCCGCGAAAGATCTGATCCCCTACATCGTCGTGCAAGTGCTGGGGGGCATCGCCGGCGCCGCGATTCTCTATGGCATCGCCAGCGGCCACGCAGGTTTCGACCTGAGCGCCGGCTTCGCCTCGAACGGCTACGAGGCGCACTCGCCCGGCGGCTATTCTCTGACGGCCTGCCTGCTCACCGAGATCGTCATGACGTTCGGCTTCCTGTTCGTCATCATGGGATCGACGCACGGCAATGCGCCCAAGGGCTTCGCCCCCATTGCCATCGGTCTGTGCCTGACGCTGATTCATTTGATCAGCATTCCGGTGACCAACACCTCCGTCAATCCCGCACGCAGCACGGGACCTGCACTGTTCGTGGGCGGCTGGGCCCTATCGCAGCTCTGGCTGTTCTGGCTCGCCCCCATCATAGGAGGCGCCCTCGGGGGCGCTGTCTATCGCTGGGTCAGCAGCGATTCCCCGGCGCCCGTCGCCGTGGTCGGATCGGACCCGCCGGTACATTGACGCGGCGGGGATGATCACTCGCCCGGCGTGCGGCAGCCTGTAGCTACAGGCTCGCCGCGCCGAACGTGTCGCATCCCTCGATCTTTCCCGACTCGACACCGCGCTGAAACCAGCTCACGCGTTGGGCGCCGGTACCGTGTGTGAAGGACTCCGGGACGACCACGCCCTGCGAGCGCCGCTGCAAGGTGTCGTCGCCGATCTGCGAAGCGGCGTTCAGCGCCGTTTGTATGTCCCCGGACTCAAGCCGCCAACCCTGCTCCTGCTGCGATCGGGTCGCCCATACCCCCGCCAGGCAATCGGCCTGCAGCTCGAGCCGAACGCTGAGGGCATTCGCCTGCGCCTCGGAGGCCTGCGCCCGCTGCCGATCGACGCGATCCAGTATGCCCAGAAGGTTCTGCACGTGATGCCCCACCTCGTGCCCGACGACATAGGCCTGCGCGAACTGGCCCGGCGCATTGAGCTGTCGGCTCATCTGATCGAAGAACGCGAGGTCGATGTATACGCGCCGATCACGGGAGCAATAGAAGGGTCCGGCGGCCGCCTGGCCCTGGCCGCAGGCCGTGGGATAGCTGCCGCGGAAAAGCACGAGCTTCGGGTCCTCGTAAGTGGCGCCGCGCTCTTGAAACACGTTGGTCCAGACCTGTTCCGTGCTGCGCAGGATCTGCGACACGAAATGCGCCTCGGGATCGCCCGGGGCAGGCGCCGACAACGATTGATCGGGCGCCGTCGCCGTCGTCGTCCCTCCCCCGCTCATTAGACCGAGGAGCTGCAGCGGGTTCACGCCGAAAACCCATCCGCCGATCAGGGCCAGGGCGATGGTGCCCAACCCGATGCCGTGAACCGGTCGAAACCCGCTGGACGCTCGCGCATCCTCGACGTTCTGGCTCTCGTCTTGACCTTCCATTCGCATGGCAACCTCCCGGGACTGGCAGTGGATCGATTGTAGTCGTCAGGGACGCCTTCGATAGAGCAAATCGAAGCGGCGTTCCAATCTGGCGTTCGTGCCGCGCAGCTGATCGATGACGCGTTTCGCCCAATCGAAGTATTCGCGTTTGCGCTGCAGCGACCAGCCCGCCGGCGGGCTCGAGATGATGTCGGCCAAATTCGCAATCTTGTCCGCGAGCTTCACGAGCTTGGCGCTCTTCGAGATATGCGCGGCATGCAGGATCTGCAATTCCTTGCGCCTTTGCTTGGGTAAGCGCTTGTCGTCGCTCACTTCCTCGACGATATGGCGGATCTTCGGGCCGAACGCGGCGGTCAGTTCCGCCGACGTGGTCTCGGTGTCCTCCAGTGTGTCATGCAACAGCGCCGCGGCCAGCACGTCGGCGCTCCTGACCTGACCCTCGCCGCTCAGGATCTCGGCCAAGGCGATCGGGTGATTGATGTAGGGGGAGGCGGATTGATCTTTGCGGCGCTGGTCGCGATGCTTTCTCGCGGCAAATTCTGCAGCTTTGAATATGAGCGCAATGCCTCGAGCCGGCTTCGCAGACGGTTTCCCCAAGAGATGCTCCTCAATCGCCGGTCAGGGATCGAATGGTTCGTAGCGCTGCAGTAATTGTGCCAATATGATTGCACGCAATGAAGATCGTTGCCCTCATGAATATCAAAGGCGGCGTGGGTAAGACGACCACCGCCGTCAATCTGGCATACCTCTGTGCCGCAGGCGGGCGACGCACGCTGCTGTGGGACCTCGATCCCCAGGGAGCGGCCACGTACAGCCTGCGGTGCGAAGCAAAAGAGCGTGTATCGGCAAGGAAACTGGTCGCCGGCGAGCGGGAAATTCCCGAACTTCCGGTCGCCACCGGTTACGAGAATCTCGACGTGCTGCCGGCGGATTTTTCGTATCGCCACTTCGATGTGCATTTGAGCGCGCGCAAGCATCCTACCGAGCGCCTTTTGAGGATGAGCCGCGCCCTGCGCAGTGCCTACGACGTGCTGTTCATGGACTGTCCTCCCGGAATCTCGCTGCTATCGGAGAACGTACTTCGTGCCGCCGATGCGGTGGTCGTTCCGTTGATTCCGACGCCGTTGTCATTGCGAATGCTGACGCAGCTGCGCGATTTCCTGACGGCGAACCAGTGGATCGACATGGCGCTCGTGCCGTTCTTCTCGATGGTCGATCGGCGCAAGTCCCTGCATCAAGAGGTCATCGAGAACACGCGGGCGAATTTTCCCGGGCTTCTCGCGACCGAAGTGCCCTATTGGAGCGAGATCGAGAGAATGACCGTGCGCAGGGCACCGCTGCCGGCTTATGCGCCCCGCAGCGCGGCCGGTGAGATCTATGAGGCTCTGTGGAAAGAGGTTGCCCTGAAGTTGAAGCAGGCTCCTTTTCTACGAGCGATGAAAACGACCGCCGCATAACCTTTCGATCGGGTGAACGGCGGCACTGGCGGATAAGGAGACAAAGAATGGCAACCTTGGGTTATTGCACCGTGGGCTCGAACTCCCTGGACAAGGCGAAGATCTTCTACGATGCGCTGCTCGGGTCCGCGGGCATGGCTCCTCTATTCGAGCATCCTTCCGGGGGCCGCGTTTACGGCAAGGATGGCATCCCCTGCTTCGTGGTGCTCGGCCCATTCGACGGGAAGCCGGCATCGGCCGGAAATGGTGCCATGGTCGCGTTCCGCTGCGATACGGTGGAGGAAGTGAACGCGCTGTACGCGAAGGCTCTGGCGCTCGGCGGCACGGATGAGGGTGCTCCCGGTGAGCGCGGCCCGAGCCTGCATTTCGCATACTTTCGTGACCTCGACCGCAACAAGCTTTGTGCCTACTGCGTCGGCTGACGACGCAGCGACAATGATTGCATTCCAGGCTGCTCAAGCTCGTGTCAGATGATGACGCCAACGAGGACAGCGCGAGCGGCCTCGGCGCGGGCGACTTTGTAGGTCCCTACGAACTCGTCCGCCTTCTCGGCACCGGCGGGATGGCGGAGGTGTGGCTGGCTCGTCGCGCCGACGGTGCGTTCAAGCGGGACGTGGCGTTGAAGCTGCCGCTGTTGACTCGACGTCGCAACGATCTCGAGCAGCGCTTTGCGCACGAGCGCGACATTCTGGCGAGCCTCGAGCATCCCAACATCGCGCGGTTCTACGACGCCGGAGTGGACGCCGTCGGCTTGCCCTATCTGTCGATGGAGTACGTCAACGGGCAGGCACTCATGCAATGGTGCAGCCGAAAGGCGCTCGGCATCGAAGCGCGGCTCACCTTGTTTTTACAAGTCCTCGATGCGGTCAAGTATGCGCACGAAAAGCACATCATCCACCGGGATCTCAAGCCTTCCAATATTTTCGTCACCGAGTCGGGGCAGGTCCGCCTGCTCGATTTCGGCGTCGCCAAAATGCTGCAGGAGGAGGGGGACGAAACACAGCTGTCGCGCATCTACGGCCAAGCGCTTACGCCCGACTATGCGAGCCCGGAGTCTCTGAGCGGCGACCCGGTCGATGCCCGCAGCGATGTGTATTCGCTGGGCGTGGTTCTCTACGAGTTATTGACCGGGACCCGCCCCTATCGGCTGAGCGCCAGTGCCTCGCTCGCCGGGCTGGGACAGGTTATCACCGCCACCGATGTGAAGAAGCCGAGCACCCAGCTCACGCCGCAAGGGAACGCGTCTCGGGCCGGGAATCAAGTTCAGCTCAGCAGAAAGCTGCGGGGCGACCTCGACGCCCTGGTGCTCAAGGCGCTGGCCAAGGAACCGGCGGAGCGTTACGACAGTGCCTCGAGCATGGCGCAAGATCTGCAGCGCTACTTGAACGGGGAGCCCGTGAACGCGCGGCTGACACCCGTCACGCACCGCATCGGCAAATATTTGCGCCGAAATGCCGCGACGGCCTGGCTGATTGCCCTGTCGATCGTTGCCGTCGTCGTCGCGGTCGGCTTGGACCGGCTGGTGAGATCGCACGACAGCGCCGCCGCCGTCGCGCCCGCCTCGCTTCCGCCGCCGATGCGCTCGGTGGCGGTGCTGCCGTTCGTCGACATGAGCGAGGACAAGGACCAGGGATACTTCTCGGATGGCCTCGCCGAGGAGCTGCTCGACCTGCTCGCGAAGACCCCGGGGCTGCTGGTCATCGCGCGAACCTCCTCGTTCTCCTTCAAAGGCAAGTCAGACGATATTCCGGCGATTGCCAAGAAGCTGAATGTCGCCAACATCCTCGAGGGCAGCGTACGCAAATCCGGCAACCGGCTCAGGATCACCACCCGGCTCATCCGCGCAAGCACCGCCGAACAGCTTTGGTACGAAAGCTACGACCGGGAACTCAAGGACGTGTTCGACGTGCAGGACGAGATCGCGGGCGCCGTGGCCGCGCATCTGAAGCTCACCCTCGTGCCCAAGTCGCCGGACCCCGCGCGCCGCACCTCGAACACCGAAGCCTACAACCAGTATCTGCTCGGCCGGCAGGCGTTCAATCGCGGAAATCTCGACGGCTACCGGCTCGCCATCGAGGCTTACCAACGCGCCATCGCCCTCGATCCGAACTACGTCGCACCTTACGAGGGCCTCACCGCGGCGGAGTTCTTCGTCGCGGATCAGACGGGCGATACCGCCGGTTATCAGCGTGCCGAAGCGGCGGCGGACAAGGCGGTGGAGCTCGGGCCGGAGGATGCGAGCAGCTATGGGGCGCGCGGATTCATCCGTTACGCCATCCAATGGGATTGGGCGGGTGCCCAGGCGGACTTCGAGAAGGCTATAGCACTCGATCCGGGCGACGCCCGGTTCCAGCAGCGCTACGGTGAGCTGCTGGCGACGCAAGGCCGGATAGCCGAGGCGATCGCGGCCACGCGAAAGGCCATCGAGCTCGACCCGCTGTCGCATAGCGCATGGCAAACCCTGACCACGTATCTCATCTCCACCCGCGACTTCGCGGCCGCGCGCGTGGCAAGCCGTCGTGCACTCGAGATCAGCCCTCAATCGGACTTCTCGCTGAACGACTTGGGCACGCTGCAACTCCTCGAGGGGCATGCCGCAGGATGCGCTCGAGACGTTCCGCAAAATCGACAACGAAGGTTTTCGGCTATCGAGCGTCGCGATGGCCGAGCATACGCTCGGTCATGCGAAAGAGTCGCAGCAGGCGATTGCGCAGCTGATCGCGCAGCACGCGACCGGAGCGGCATTTCAGATCGCAGAAGCGTATGCGTGGCGCGGCGAGAAAGACAAGGCGTTTGCCTGGCTGGAGCGCGCCTATCAGCAGCGCGATGGGGGTCTGTCGGATATCAAAACCGACCCGCCGCTCGCCGCCCTGCGCAACGACCCCCGCTACAAGGCGTTCCTGCGAAAAATGCAGCTGCCGGAATAAGGAGCGAGGCCTTTAGTCGGCGATCACGCGGTAGACTTCGCCGATCTTCTTGCCGTCCTCGAAATAACCGAGGCCGTAGTCGCCCTTGATCGTGGTTCGCAGCGTGCGGCGCTCGTATTTGGCATCGCAGCCTTCCACCGCGTGCAGCATCCGCCAATTGTCCCAGATCACCATGTCGGTCGTGGTCCAGTCGTGCCAGTAACCGCTGGAACCGGCTGCCAGGCGGTTGACGGTGTGGGCAACCTCGTCGAGGAAGGCATCGCCTTCCGGGGTCTCGTGATGCTCGATGCCGACACTCATCCAGGGGCCGACATGCAATACCTTCTCGCCGGTTCGTCTCGTCCAAACCGCGGGGTGCATGGCGCGTGGGAAGATGGCAACCTCCTTGAGCAGCGCCTTGGTCTGCGGCGCATCGCCCAAGGGCACGAAGTTCACGCCGAAGCGCATTTTCGTGAGCCTGACGTCCAAGGTGTAGATGATGTTCATCTTCTCGAGCTTCGCCAGCATGTCTTTCGGGAATTTCTTGTAGAGCTCGATCCCGTCGACGAACCCGGTACGGCCGCCTTCGGGCGCGTTGATCGGCGCGCGCAGCACACCGGCGCGGTTCAGCTCGTCGTTGTAGCAATGGTCGAAGTGCCACGGTGAGAAACGCGCCAGCCGCCGGCCGTCCACTTCCACCAGCCCCCCGACATAGTTCGGATCGTCGCTCGGCACATAGTGCATGTCGATCACGCCCTCGGCGAGATCCTCCGAAGCGGCATCGCGCGGCGTTGCCTTGGTCGGATGATCCTTGAGCGGCCCGAACACTTGGCTGAGCTCCACTTGCATCTTCGCGGTAGGCTCGACGTCCTTGAAGACGATGAATCCGCGCCGCTCGAAGAGTGCGTTGAGCTCGCCGCGCACGTCGTTGTCGGCCAGAGTCTCCCGAGTCACCCCTTCCACGATCGAGCCGAAGGCGAGATCGTCCCTCAAATTCCGGACCTTGATAGCGGGCATGCGAAACTCCTGATAATGCTCGGCGACGCCGTGAGCCCGAGCCTCAGCCGTGAGCGCCAAAGCGCTACGATACCCGAGAATGGGCGTCTAATCGCGCGCCGTCGCGTGGTGACATAACCCGTTGATTCTACGAAATTTATTGGTCAGTCGAGAATACTGCCTGCCCCGCTCCATGAGCTGCGGAAATCTCACCGGTACCTTATTCTTGGATGCAAATTCGTGTCGGCAGAAGAGGCCTCCCATGGCAATCATCGTCCTTGACCCCGTTCAGGAACCGCTGGCCGAGGATTCGTCCCGCGGCATCCCCTTGGCGCCCCGGCTCGATACGCTCGACGGCAAGACGCTGGGCCTGTGGAACAACGACAAGCTCAACGCCGCGAAGCTGCTCGAGCTGATCCGCATCGAATTGGAGAAGCGCTATTCATTTGCCGTCGTGCGCGGCCTCTATGATCCCGGCAATCTCATGCCGCAGGATGCCTGGGGCGCGGTTCAGAGCTGCGATGCCGTGATACTCGCCAACGGGGACTGCGGCGCCTGCAGCACCTCGGGGATCGTCAACGCCATCGAGCTCGAGAAGCGTGGCATCCCCACGCTCCTGGTCAGCACCCCACCCTTCACCGAAGCGGTGAAGACCAGCGCGACCCTGCGCGGCATGCCCTCGATCCGCTGGGCCGTCGTCGATCATCCGGTTGCGTGCCTCGGTGAAGACGAACTGCGTCGGCGGGCGGTTTCGGCAGCCAATCAATTCCCCGATCTCATACTGTCGCCGTCGGCGAAACGTTCGGCGGCCTGACATGTCCGCCGCACACTACGAGGTCGCCGATTACGCCGAGGCGATCGAGCTGTTCCATCGCAAGGGCTGGACGGATGGCTTGCCGATCGTGCCGCCGACGGCCGCGCGCGTCGCCGAGTTCCTGCAGGCTGCCGGCTTGAAGGGCGACGATCGGATCGGCCTTTACGAGGAGCGTCGGCTGCCTGTCACGGCGGAGAAGCTCGCGATCAACGCCGTCATGGCCGGCTGCCTGCCTGAATATTTTCCGGTGGTGGTGGCGATCGTCGAGGCCATGCTTGAGCCGGGATTTCCCATACACGTCGCCAACTCATCGACCGGCAGCTTCACCTTGGGTTTCATCGTGAACGGACCGATCCGCACCGCCTTGGGGATGAACTGCCATGGCAACATGCTCGGCCCGGGCAATCGCGCCAATTCGAGCATCGGGCGCGCCATCCGCTTGATCCAGTTGAATGTCATGGGATCGATCCCCGGTGCGGGCGCACCCGCTCCGGCCCATGGCCGCGCCGTGCTCGACCGCTCGATGATGGGACAGCCGGCCAAATATGCCGGCTACCACATCGTCGAGAACGAGGAGGAATTTCCCTCGCTCCTGCCGCTGCATGTCGAACTCGGCTTCGATGCGGCCGACAGCACGGTGACCGTGTTCCTGCTGTCCGGAGATCACTGGACCGATTGCCACGCCGAGCAGACGCCCGAAGCATGGATCGAGACCATGGCGCAATACATCATCGGCACGGGGCAGCTGCACGCGAGCGGCTACGGCATCCTGTTGCTGCCGCCGGAAAATGCGCGGCTGTTCGTCAATGCCGGTTGGAGCAAGGCAGACATCCGCCGCGCGCTCCATGAGCGCACCCGTCGCTCGATCGCCTCGGTCAAATCCAGCGGCTTCAAGGTCCGCTTCCACCGCGAGCGCTGCGAACCGCTCCAACCGGGGGACGAGTCCAGCTATCTGGCGATGGCCGCATCGCCTGCGCCCGGGGATCTCGTGGTCGTAGTCTGTGGCGGAGTCGCGGGGAGTTGGCCTTATTTCCTGTACGGGCCCGGAGGGCCGAACAAGGCGGTGACCCGGAAGATCCGCCCGGCACCCTCCTCCGCCCTCGTCAATGCGCTCGCCCCGCTGCGCTCGATGCTGGCGGCGGACGGCTATGAGCTGGAACTTCGAGAGGAGCGCGCCCGGGTACTGATCGCCGAAATCAAGGCGGGGCCGAAGGCCTGCGCCGATTGCCTGGTACCGAAGACGATGATCCAGGGCTACATCGAGGAGGCGCTGCGTTCGTCCCGAATAACGACACCGCCGGAAATCCGACTCATCTATCCCAGCGATCTCGCCGGCACGCACTGACCGGTGCGCTGCTGATCACAGCGCGGACCTTGCCAAGCTCGGTATGATGGATCAGCAACCGGGGAATGCCAGGTATTGGGCAGCTCAATTCTTCTCGATCTGACGGGCGGCGTAGCGCTGCTGCTATGGGGCCTGCATATGGTCCACAGCGGGATCGTGCGCGCCTTCGGCTCGAACCTCAGACGCTTCCTCGGCAAGGCGCTGCGCAATCGGCTGATGGCCTTCGGAGCCGGCGTTTTTGTCACCGCCCTCTTGCAGAGCAGTACCGCCACGGGACTCATGACCGCCTCCTTCGTGACCGGCGGAACGGTCGACCTGGTTCCCGCGCTCGCCATCATGCTGGGCGCCAATGTGGGCACGACCCTTATCGTGCAACTGCTCTCCTTCAATGTCACGGCAGTCTCACCGCTCCTCTTCGTGATCGGCGTGGCCGCGTTCAAGCGAGGCAAGCTGCCGCGCACGCGCGATCTCGGACGGGTCGCCATCGGCGTCGGCCTCATGCTGCTGTCATTGCACATTCTGCTCGATACGCTGGCGCCGGCCGAGACCGCCCCGGCCGTGCGCACGTTGCTGGCGGCCACCACCCGCGATCCCCTTCTCTGCCTTCTCGGCGCGGCCGCACTGACCTGGGCGGCGCATTCGAGCGTTACGGTGGTTCTGCTGGTGATGTCGCTCACCTATTCCGGATTCGTCACGCCGCCGGCGGCAATCGCGCTGATCTTGGGCGCCAACTTGGGAAGCGCGATCAATCCCCTGATCGAGGGAAGCCGCAGCGACAACCCCGCGAGCCGCCGGCTGCCGATCGGGAATCTCATCAACCGGGTGGTCGGGTGCGCTCTGGTGGTGCCCTTCGTCAATCCGATCGCGGAGTTCTTCACGCGTTTCGAGCCGAATCCCTCGCGCATGGCGGCGGACTTTCACACCGTGTTCAATCTCTTACTGGCGCTGGTCTTTTTCCTGCCGCTGGGGGGATTGGCAGCCTTGTTGAGACGCTTGTTGCCCGATCGGCCCCCGCCGACCGACTTGTCCACGCCCCTCTATCTGGATGAAACCGCGCTCGCCTCACCCTCGGTGGCCCTCGCTTGCGCGGCGCGCGAGACGCTGCACATCGGCGACATCGTGGAGAGCATGCTGCGCAAGACCATGGAGGCGCTGCGCACGGACAACCGCGAGCTCATCGCCGAAATCTGCCGCATGGATGACGCCGTCGACAAGCTCGACGAGGCCGTGAAGCTCTACGTCACCAAGGTGACCCGCGAGAGTCTGGGCGAGCGCGACGGCCAGCGCGCCATGGAGATCATCTCGTTCTCGATCAACCTCGAGCACGTGGGGGACATCATCGACAAGAACCTGATGGAGCTCGCCAGCAAGAAGATCAAGCGCAATATCTCCTTCTCCAAAGAGGGGGCGGCGGAGCTCGCGGCCTTCCATCAGGAAGTGCTGGACAACCTCAAGCTCGGCATCAGCACCTTCATGACCGGGGATGCCACGGTGGCCCGACGGTTGATCACCGAGAAGACGAACTTAAGGGCCGCAGAATTCGCCGCCGCGGAGAGCCACCTCGCGCGCCTGCGCGACGGGCGCGCCGAGAGCATCGAGTCGAGCTCGCTGCACCTCGACATCCTGCGAGACTTGAAGCGCATCCATTCGCATATCTGCTCTGCTGCCTATCCCGTACTCGAGCGCATGGGTGAGCTGCAACCCAGCCGCCTGAAGGATCTCTGAGACTTCGCGAATCCGGTCGTGAGTTTGAACGGCGGCGGTTGACGCGGCTGTGGATTGGATGTAAAGCCTATACATACAATTGGTTACACGTCCCGTGGGAGACTCATGGAAACGGCCGATCTGACCCATCACATATCGCGGCGGTTCAATCAGGACCTCGAGAAGGTACGCAACCAGATGCTGCAGATGGGAGGATTCGTGGAGCAGCAGCTGCACCGGGCGATCCTTGCGCTCGTCGAGGGCGACAGCCGCCTCGGCCAATCGGTCGCCGCCGACGACTACAAGGTCAACGGCATGGAGCTGTCGATCGACGAGGAGTGCAGCCGAATCCTCGCGATCCGATCGCCCGCAGCCGGCGACCTGCGCGTCATCATCGCCATCATCAAGACGATTACCGATCTCGAGCGTATCGGCGATGAGGGGGAAAAGATCGCCCACATCGCCTCGCGGCTCGCCACCATGGAACAGCCGGAGGACCGCTACCGTGAGGTCAAGCACCTGAGCCGGCACGTCGCGCAGATGGTGCACGATGCGCTCGATGCGTTCGCGCGCATGGACTCGCAGGCGGCATTGAAAACCGCGCAGGAGGATCGCATGGTGGACGAGGAATACGACTCCATACAGCGCCAATGCGTTGCCTTCATGATGGAGGATCCGCGCACCCTGCGGCGTGCGCTCGAAATCATGTGGATCGTGCGCGCATTGGAGCGCATCGGGGACCATGCCAAGAATATTTGCGAATATGTGATCTATATGGTCCACGGTAAGGACATCCGCCATACCTCGCTCGAGGAAGTGGCCGAGCAACTCGACACGAGGCGCGCGGTCGCGCCTTCTTGACGGAACCCGCTGCCGTGTTGCGGATCCGGCGGCTAAGAAGGTGCAACTCTCAAATCCCGGATGGCCCTCGGCGTATTTGCAATAGTTCTGTTTGCCGCAGCGCTGCACGCGAGCTGGAATGCCATCGTGAAAGGCGGTGGCGACACGCTCCTCACGACCGTGCTGGTCACCACGTCGGCGGCCCTCATCGGCGCCATCACTCTGCCGGCGCTGCGCCAGCCTGAGGCCGCCAGCTGGCCTTTCATCCTCGCCTCTTCGTTGTTTCAGGTCGCTTATTTCGCGCTGCTCGCGCGCACCTATCAGGTCGCCGACATGAGTCAGACCTATCCCGTGATGCGCGGCACGGCGCCGCTCCTGGTGGCTATCGTCAGCGTGCTCGTGTTGGGCGCACAGCTCACCTCAACGATGTGGGTCGGTGTGGCAATCATTTGCCTGGGCATACTCGGCATGGCCGTCCGGAAGCGCGGCGAGAACCGCAACGGCGTCGCGCTCGCCCTCGTCAATGCGGTGGTGATCGCCGCCTATACGCTGATCGACGGATTGGGGGTGCGCCGCTCGGGTGCGCCGGCCGCCTATACGCTGTGGATCTTCCTCATCAGCGGTGTGCCGCTCGCGGCCTGGGCACTGCGGATGCGCGGCAGAGCGACGCTCGCCCAATACGTCGGCCGCAACTGGCATCTCGGGCTGATCGGCGGTGCGGGCAGCCTCGCCTCCTACGGCCTGGCACTGTGGGCGATGACGGTCGCGCCCATCGCGGTGGTGGCCGCGCTGCGCGAGACCTCGATCGTCTTCGGGGCCGTCATTTCAGGCTGGGTACTCAAGGAGCACGTTGGTTGGGCGCGGTTCGCGGCGGCCTGCACGATTGCCGCAGGCGCGGCGGTGCTGCGGCTCGCCTAGGAGCGTGTCCGGGTAACGGTTCGTGAAGGGAGCAGATCGTCGTCGCGGAAGATTTTCACGTGATATTTCTCATCAAGATATTGGGAACGAGACGGTCGAAGGCTTCGGTAGCGATGAAGTCATGGATTTTTCATCGCTTTGGCCAGTTTCAGCAGGTTGTGAACCGTGCAGATCAAACTCCATTCGCCTTGCGCCTTCCGAAGACCGCGCAACATGCTCGGTCACTCCGACCGAGGTGGTAACCGAAACATCGGTAATCAATCCGTGGCGGTTATCCATCAAGGCATGGCCGGCGAAGCAAAGCTTCGCTTCCTTGCCAGGGCCTTTACGGCGCTGCATGGCTTGCGGATCTGTGGTACTCGCATGCGTATCGTTGCTGCGCTTCTCGCTCTCATCGTTCTCATGCTCGCTCAACACACTCGAACTTAGGCACACAAACAATGCTGAAGTTCATACCTTTTTCAGCAACCTGCTAGGTCTCCAAACCCAGTTCATTGACCCGGCGCAGGAGCTCGATCGCCGTGTCGGCCTCGAGCTTCTGTTTGATCACGGATTGATGGTTGGCGACCGTCTTCGGGCTAATCCCCATCGATTCAGCTATTTCCTTGATGGTATGTCCTTGCGCGAGCCAGCGCAGCACTTCCAATTCGCGCGACGACAATCCTTCAGTCTTTTCGCCGGCGAATTCGCGCAGCGCCAGTTTCCGCGCGATGTCCGCGCTGAGATATTTCTCTCCCGCGGCCACCGCATGCACCGCTTCGACTAGCACGTGCGGTGCGCTCGCCTTGGTCACATAGCCGGCGGCGCCGCCTTGCAGGGCCCGCGTCGCGAAGATGCTGTCTTCGTGCATGCTGAAGATCAACACTCGCGCATCCGATTTGTAGATCAACATGCGGCGCATCACCTCGATTCCGCTCGTCCCCGGCAACGTAATGTCCATCACGACGATCTGCGGATCGAGGCAGCAAAACATGGCGTGCGCCGTGGCCGCATCTGCCGCCTCGCCGATGACGACGATGCCGCCGTGGCGTTCCAGCAGGCGCCGGTAGCCCTCCCGCACGACGGCATGATCGTCCACCAGCAATACGCTGACTTGACTCTTGTTACTCTTCGTCATGGTGACTCCCATATGCCGGAAGGTGCGCCTCGAACCGGAATCCTCGACCCGGCGCTATCGAGGACGAAGGTGAGAGCGAATCTCGTTCGCGACTTTCGCAGATCGATACTGCATCCAGCTTGATCGCATTTAAGTACTGGCCCAACTCGTCGTGCAGCTCACGCGCGAGATGCTTGCGTTCGGTTTCTTGGATGCGCAGGTTCTCCTGAGCGAGTTCGGCCCTCGCGAGCGGGATCAGCGCGTCGGGAAGAATTCCCGGAACTGCTAGGGAATTTCTCTCTGGTCGAGTGCTGAGCGTTCGTAGACACTCCGCCCAACATAGAAGACTCCGGGGAGGTTTACCAGTGGACCGATCCAACGCGATGTCGATGCTGCCGAATCATGTGTCATCAAAAACTAGACTTGTGTTGCGCCCAATGCGCAACAGCGCACGGTGGCTAATCTCACTGGTGTTTGCCACGAGCTTGACTGCAATCTCCTCCAGGGTGGTGGCGCAGCAGGGAACGCAGCAACTCGACGAGATCGTCGTTATCGGCGTCACTCCGGTCCCCGGCTTCAAGGTCGACAAGGACAAGATCCCGGGAAACATCCAGACCTTGAGATCGAGCGACTTGACCCGCAACGGCGCCGCCAACGTGCTCGGCGCGCTGGATCAGCAAGTCAGCGCCATCAATTTCAACGACACGATGGCGGACCCGTTCCAGCCTGACGTGCTGTTTCGCGGCTTCGAGGCATCGCCGGTGCTCGGTACGCCGCAAGGCATGGCGGTCTACCAGAACGGCGTGCGCATCAACGAGGCCTTCGGCGACACGGTCAATTGGGACCTGATTCCCGACATCGCCATCGACCGGATCGACATACTGAGCGCGACGTCCGTGTTCGGATTGAATGCGCTGGGCGGCGCCGCGACGGTGACGATGAAGAACGGCTTTACGTACCAGGGATTCGACGCCACGGTGTCCGGCGGCTCGTTCAATCAACGCCAGGCGCAGGCCGAGTACGGCGTCAACGACGGACCCCTCGGCGCCTATATCGCGGTCAATTCGCTCAAGGAAGGCGGCTGGCGCCACTTCGCGCAGGATCGGATCAAACAGTACTACCTGGACTTGAGCTTCCACACCGATACCATCACCTCGGACTTGAGCTATTAGCGCGACAACAACCGCCTGTTCGGTCAGGGCGCGGCGCCGGTGCAATCGTTGGCGATCACTCCGAGAACGTATTCACCGGCCCGCAGAACAACATCAACAATCTCGACATGGTGACGCTCAACACGACCTACAACTTCACGCCGACGCTGTCGCTCTCGAACGTGGTGTACTTCCGCAACTTCCGGCAAACGGTGGCCAACGGCGACAACAGCGACTACGCGGCCTGCGATGACGACGTCGCCCCGGGCCTGTCTGTGCGACGGCGACTACGTGCTGACCGATACCCTCGGCCAGAATATTCCCGACATCACCAACGGCGGGACGACGATCATCGGCCAGAACGATTACGAGCAAATTCACTCGCAAACCTGGGGCGGCTCGCTGCAGTTCTCCAGCACCGAAAAGCTCGCCGGCCACGGAAACTCGTTCGCCGTCGGCGCGACGATCGATACCTCGACGACCAACTTCTTTTCGGGAACTTGGCTCGGCGTGATCAATCCGGCGTTGTCGGTTTTGCCATCGCCCTATTTCGTCGCCACGCCGGAAGGCGTCGACAGCACCGCCACTCCGGTCAATCTCAATGCGAACAACAAGTATTACAGCGCGTACTTTACCGACACGTTCGACGTCATCGATGCACTGTCCGTGACGGTCACCGGCCGCTACAACATCGCCAAGGTGGATCTCGCCGATCGCAATGGCGATATGCTGAACGGCAACAACCGGTTCACGCACTTCGATCCGTCTGCCGGCCTTACCTACAAGGTCCTTCCCGCCTTGACGCTATATGGCAGCTATGCGATCAACAATCGCGCTCCCACCGCCAGCGAACTCGAGTGCGCGAATCCGGCCGCGCCGTGCTTGTTGCCCACGAACTTGGCTTCCGATCCACCGTTACAGCAGGTCATCGCAGAAACGGTCGAAGTCGGTGCGCGCGGCACCCTTTCCGACGCGAGTATCGGCAAATTCGGCTGGGACATCAGCGCCTATCGGACCA
Organism: uncultured Gammaproteobacteria bacterium; assembly: GCA_963766915.1. Lineage (GTDB taxonomy): Bacteria > Pseudomonadota > Gammaproteobacteria > Steroidobacterales > Steroidobacteraceae > Bog-1198. The sequence continues at coordinate 215,524 of CAVYCL010000008.1, read as the reverse complement.
TCTCCGAGAACGACATTTACGGCATTTCGACGACGATCGCGTCCGGCTTCTTTCAGAACGTCGGGTCGACGCGCCGCGAAGGAGTCGATCTCGACCTGACCTATCAAACCCGCAGGGCTTCCGCCTATCTGGAATACAGCTACATCGAGGCGACTTTCCGATCGGCATTCTTGGAGCCATCGCCCGCCAATCCGTTCCAGGACGCGAACGGCAACGTCGAAGTGAATGTCGGCGACGACATTGCCGTTGATTCCGAAGAATCGCGTGAAACTCGGCGGCGACTTCAAGGTGCTGCCGAACTGGTCGGTAGGCGGCACGTGGGTTTACGTTGGGCCATCCTTTTATCGAGGCGATGAAGACAATTTGAATCCGCAATTGCCGGGCTACACGGTGGCCAGCTTGCGCACGTCGTATCAAATCACCAAGAACGTGCAGGTGTTCGCCAACATCCAGAACGTGTTCGACCGGCATTACTCGACGTTCGGCATTTTGGGGGATCCCACCGGCGTCGGTGCGCCGGGCGTTCCGGCCAACGGCGAGCTGGGGGATCCCGACGTACTGCCGCAGTTTCAGAGCCCGGCGATGCCGCGGGCCTATTTCGGCGGGGTGAAGATCTCGTTCTAGCCGCGCCGTGAGTGCCGAGGATCGCGGCGGCACCGATTGGATGACGGACGTAGGTGTCCTTCTCGCCACGGCGGCGTCGGTGTTCACGGCCCGCATCGTCTGCGAACAGACGCTTTTGGCCTGGACAGGCGATGTGCATCCGGCGGGCTTCCCGGTCCCACAGTTCACCCTCGATTGGATCGGTTTGCTCTTTGTGCTCCTCGGGTTGCTGTGGACGATCGGCACCATCACTCTGGCGGCGCTCAACAGATCCGGTATATCGGAGACGGATAAATGGCTAGCGGCGCTGGTGCTCCTCTGTTGCGGGCTGTGGCTGGTCCCCGCGGAGCCGTGGAAGCTCCTGGTGCTTCGAGTTCACGGCACGCAGCACGCGCCGAAGGGTTGGATCGTCGAGGCCGCGGCATCGGGCGAAATCCGACTGCTCGACCGTTTGCTGAAGGCAGGCGCGGATCCGGATGTTCGGTTATCCAATGGTCAATCGGCCCTGGGAGCGGCGGCCGCCGCAGGAGAGATCGCCACGGCACGTCTCCTGATCGCCCGGGGAGCCCATGTAGATTGTCGCACACGCCTCACCTTCGATACGCCCCTCATCGAAGCCGCACAGATGAACCGACTCGATATGGTCCGACTGCTCCTCGATCGCGCAGCGGACGTCGGGGCGCAGGATGTCATGGGTCGCAGCGCCTTGGACTGGGCACGTGCGAACTCCAACGCCGATATGGTGCAGTTGATTCAATCGCGTTCGGGGAAATGATCTGACGTCCGAGTCCGTCCCGAGGCGGCCCGAACCGCGACTTCGCGGTGCGCTCTTTTCTGCGGCGCATTTATGATAAAACAGGGTTGGGCACGCCACGAAGGCGGAGTCCATGATTGCCTACTCCTCTCTGTAGACGGAGGACTCAGAATTGCCTCAAGCCTTGGACCTTCCTTTTCACTGCACATTCGACGCCGACGACTGGCGCAGACTTGCCCGGCATTGGTATCCCATTGCCGCGACTCGCGACGTGGGCGAGGAACCCGTCAAAGCCACGCTGCTCGATGAGCGCTTGGTGGCCTATCGGGCCGAAGGCAAGCTGGTGGTTGCGCGCGACGTCTGTGCGCACCGGGGTGTGCCCCTGTCACTCGGGCACGCCGACGGCAAGGGTGTGGTGTGCCGCTACCATGGTCTGCGCTACGGCGCCGGCGGCCTATGCAATCGGGTGCCCTCGAGTCCCAACGAGCGAATTCCCACCCGACTTCGATTGACGGTCTATCCCAGCGTCGAGCGATTCGGTCTGATCTGGGTGTGCTTGTCGCCGGAGGTGGATTCCGCACCCGACCTACCGAGCATGCCGCATTGGGACGAGCCCGAGTTTCAGCAGATCGTCTGCCCCGCCTTCGATGTGAAAGCCTTTGCGGGCCGACAGGTCGAGGGTTTCATCGACGTTGCACATTTCGCCTGGGTGCATACGAGGACCTTCGCCGATCCCAACAAGGCCGACGTGCCTGCCTATATGCCCGTCGAGACCGACAAAGGCTTTGTCGTCGACTATCGCAGCTTCGTCGGCAACTACCCCATCGGCGTCAACGGACGGGCGGACCCGGGCTTCGAATGGTTGCGTCATTTCGAAGTGCACCTGCCGTTCACCGCCACCCTCACGATCCACTTCCCGGAGAACGGTCGCTTGGTCATCATGAATGCCGCTTCGCCCGTGTCGGCGCGCGAGACGCGGATGTTCGCCCCCATTGCGCGGAATTTCGACAAGGACCTGCCGTTGGAGGACGTCTATGCATTCAACCTGCGCATATTCGAAGAGGATCGCCAGATCGTCGAGTCTCAGGTACCCGAAACGCTGCCGCTCGACTTCGGGACGGAGGCGCATATTCCCGCCGATCGCAGCTCGATCGCGTACCGTCGAGGGTTGAAGCGCATGGGTTTCGGCCAATTCTTTGCGCCGCGCTAGCGACTTTGCCATCCCCTCATTCAGTCCGGCAAATTCATCTTTCGCACGAGTGCCTCGTACCGGGGGTAGCCATCTAGATTCTTCAGTGCCGGATCGGCCTTGACGTACTGCATGTCCGGCTCCTTCAGCGCGCGGGCTTGCTCGAGCCACTCTGCTGCCTTCTCGCGTTCACCACGAAATGCGTAGACCTCCGCAACGGAAAAGGCGTAGGGCTCTTTGATCATATGGGCGAGCCTCTCATCGGACTCGGCCTTTCGCCCGAGCGCGTGGTACGCCATGGCCAGTGCCGGGCGTCACGTCCCTCGGTGCAATCCAGCAGCTGAGTCCTTGGGCCTCCATGGCCGAAACGACAGCATCGGCAATAGCAGCGTCCAGCGAGGCGTAACTTACGAATACGTCGTGGGTCACCGCCGTCATGTGGGCAGAAATTCCCTGTGCTTATCAAAGTTCGTGGGACAAATCTTAGGCGCGGAGAGGGTCGCGTGAGCCTTCGGAGCGACCCCAAGTCGGTTATGTTGATGCGCCTCAGCCGAGACTCTCATGAAAGCACTCATCTTCGATCTGGACGGCACGCTGGTCGATTCCGTGTATGCGCACACCGTCAGCTGGCAACAGGCCTTGGCGGAATACGGCATGGATGTTCCGGCCTATCAAATTCATCATCGCATCGGACTCAGCGGTCGCTTGCTCGTTCAAGGCATCGCGCGATTGAATCGGCGGCGTCCGATCAGCGACCGCGACATCAAGCGGCTCGAGGAGCGACGTGCAACGCTCTTCCGCAAGCTCTTTCCCCGCTGTGCTCCCCTGCCGGGAGCCAAATCTCTCCTGCAGTTCCTGCGCCGGTCCAAGATTGCCCATGGCATCGCCACGACAGGCAAGCGGCCCGAGATCAAACCCTCGCTCAAGGCCCTCGGGATCGACGGCAACACGCTGATCGTCGACGGCACCCGCGTCGAGCGCGCCAAACCTGACGCCGACCTCTTCGTCGAGTGTCAACAAGCGCTTGGCTTCTCGGCCTCCGAGTGCCTGATCGTCGGCGATGCGATTTGGGACATGCACGCCGCGCAACGAGCGGGCATTTTCGCGGTCGCAGTCCTGACCGGCGGCTTCAGCGAGCAGGACTTATACAATGCCGGTGCGAGGCGCGTGTATGCGGATGCCGCGGAGCTTCATCAATCTCTCGACGAGTTGGCGGTATTGCCCTAAGGCTGGCCTCACCCGCCCGGGTGAAGCACCTTGTGCTGACTCACATTGCTGCCGTCACCGCCCTTCAATCCGAGGAACACGAGGGTCGACACGATCGTCAATATCCCAAGCCCCACCAGCGCCTTGTGGATCCCCTGAATCATGCTCTCGGGGTTCGAGTGCGCGACCGGCACGAACAGCGCCGTTGCGAGTCCCGCGGCGGCGACGCCGAAGCTTATGGACATCTGCTGCATGGTGCTCGCGATCGAGCTCGCGCCACTCGTGTCCTCCTCGGTGATGTCGGCGTACACCAGCGTGTTCATGCTCGTGTACTGGAGCGAGGTGAACGCTCCGTAGACGAACGCCAGCGATAAGATCGCCCAAACCGGGGTTCGCAGACCGATGGCGGCAAACAAGATCAATAGAGCGCCGAGAATCAACGTGTTGGAAATGAGAACGCCGCGATAGCCCACGCGACTCAGAAGCCTCGGCATGATCGTCTTCATGCTCATGGCGGCAATTGCCTGGGGCATGACCAAGAGGCCGGATTCGATCGGAGTGAAGCCGAGGCCGACTTGATAGAGCAACGGCAGCAAAAAAGGAACGCCGCCGATGCCGAGACGGGTAAAGAAGCTGCCGGCCACGGCGGCTCGGAACGTGCGGATGCCGAAAAGCTTGAGTTCGAGCAAAGGGAACGAAACAGCCCTTGCGTGAAGTCCGTATCCCGCCAGCAAGGCGGCGGAGAGCGCCAACAGTCCGGTCATCTCCAACGTGCTCAAGGAATGCTCCCCGAATATCTCGAGCACATAGGACAGCAACGCGATCCCGGATCCGAACAGAATCAGGCCGACGGCATCGAGCGGATGAGAGTTCTCTTCGCGGTAGTCCGGTAGATGCAGGTACACCAGAATCAGGCCCGCCAGTCCGATGGGAATATTGAGGAAGAATATGAGCCGCCAATGAAGGTAACCGACGATCAGGCCTCCGGCGATCGGGCCCAGCATCGGAGCGACCAAGGCAGGTATGGAGACGAAGCTCATCATCCGCAAGAGATCCGACTTGGCAAAAGTCCGCACCAGCGTAAGACGGCCCACGGGGACCATCATTGCTCCACCGCAGCCCTGCAGGATCCGGCACAGCACGAGAAGATGAATATCGCTCGATATTCCGCAGAGAAACGAACCCAACGTAAACAGGCCAATGGCCGATGCGAACACCCGACGGGTTCCAAAGCGGTCGGCCATCCAACCGCTGACAGGGATGAAGACCGCGAGGCTCAGCGTGTAGCTCGCGAGCACCGCCTTCATGCTGAGGGGAGCGACCTGCAGAGCCTTGGAAATGGCGGGCACCGCGGTGTTGAGAATCGTCGTGTCCAACGACTCCATGAAGAACGCGACCGCCACCAGCCACGGCAGGAGGCGTTTCGAGGCATCGGAGGGAGCAGGCGCCGATGCGGCGCCGGTCAAGGGCCCGGCGCCACTCAACTCCGCGCCCCCAGACGCGCGAGCATGTCCGATAGGTCCCGAGGACTGATATAAAAATGCTCGCAGACCCGCCCCCACAGCATTGCTGTCGGCACGTTGCGGCCTCCGCGCTCTCTTTGGGTCTGCCACAGGACGTACAACACCACCCGTTCCTCTCGGGTCAAGCCGTCACGTACGTCAGGCGGCGCTTCGTACCGAGCCTCTCGCCCGTCGTCCGCCGGGGGCGGCGCTTCTGAGGATTTCGTCAAATCGCAGACCTTTCCTGAGGGTGTTTGCAGGGTGGGCCTGCAGTCTAGATCGGCGCGCGCCCCAACGCTCAAGTACTCGCCGCGCGCGCAGCGCGGCCTCGATGGGCTTCAATCCGGCGTATTCCGGCCTCAAAAGGCTGGTTTCGGTGGGAAGTGTCCCAACTTCGGCACACCCCTAAGTCTCATTATCTTTGGCCCTGCTTGGCATTATAAGTGCCTAACGCGTCGAGGTTTTGTCAGGACGACCCGCGGAAAATGATGCCCTCGCATCGGAACCTTGCGACATCCGGGGCCGCGCGCTCTGGGCGATACTCGCGCGCCCAGAGATCCTTATATCCATGCCCGACTTGATCTCCCACACTCCGCCACCGACGCGCGATAATTTGAACCAACGCCTGCGATTGCGCAGGTTCATGTTGGCCAGCGTTTTTTCCGTCCTGTATCTGCTCGTCCTCGCCATTTTTTACACGCAAGGCAAAGTCGACTCAGCAACGCTCTTTCAAGCCTGCGTGATTGTGGCGGCGGTGATTGGCGGATTCTTCGTTGTGTTTCGGCTGGGGATCAATCTGCGGTTCCCGGATCCGAGCCTGACGGCATTTCAGCTGCTTGCGGCCGTGTTCACGATGCTATTCGGCCTCTACAGAGCACCGGATACCCGACTCGCCTTCACCGCCTTCTTTTTCGTCGCGCTGATGTTCGGCATGCTTCGCTGCAGCGGCACCAAGCTGGCCGTGCTGGGCTCAGTCTCCTTGGCCGCCTTCGCCCTGGTGATCTGGCATCGTTTCGGCGGCAATCACGACGTCGACATGCTGCGACTCGACGTGCTGCAGCTCATCGTGATCGCACTGACGTTTCCCTGGTTCTTGTACATCGGAGGCCGCGTCAAGCAGCTGCAGCGCGATCTGCATGAGGTCAACATCCGGCTGGAAGACATCGAGGAACAAGCGCGCCACGACGATCTGACGGGCGTCTACAACCGCCGTGCGCTCATGGTCGCCATGGAAGAATCAAAACAGCGGGCCGATATCACCGGCGAACCGCTCTCCATCTGCGTCATCGACCTAGACCTCTTCAAACGCTACAACGACCAATTCGACCACCTGACCGGAGATCAGGTCCTGCGGGCGTTCGCGCAGGCCGGGCGGGACGGGCTGCGTTCAACGGATGTGTTCGGGCGCTATGGGGGCGACGAATTCGTGCAGATCCTGCTGCATACCGCGCTGGAGGGTGCGATTCTGGATGCCGAGAGGCTGCGCAATCGAATCAGCGCGCTCGACATTCCTTTCGCGAGCGCAATGGGTCCGCTGACCGTATCGATCGGAGTGACGCAGTACAGGCCCGGCGAGACCATTGCCCACACCTTTGCCCGGGCCGACGGAGCGCTTTACAAGGCGAAGCAGCTCGGTCGGAACCGGGTGGAAGGCTGACGCTAGAACGCGTGATCGAATGCCACCTCGCCTTGGACCGCCACTTGGTACGCCGAGACTTTGCGCTCGAAGAAGTTCGCCATTTCCTGAACGTCCTGCAGCTCCATGAACGCAAAGGGGTTACGCGAGTGATAGATCGCCGGTAAGTTGAGCTTGAGCAGGCGCTGATCCGCGACGTACTGCAGATACTGCCGCATCTCGATTCGAGTGAGGCCGGCGACCCCTTCGGACAATACATCGTCGGCAAAGGCCGCCTCGCATTCGACAGCCTCCTCGATCATCATCCGCACCTGCGCGGCCCAATTCTCGTCGAACAGGCCGGGCTCCTCCTGCCGTACCGTGCTCAGCACTTCGTACGCGAAGGCCATATGCGCGCTTTCGTCGCGGAACACCCAGTTCGTACCCGCTGCCAAGCCCGGCAACAGGCCCCTGGAGCGCAGAAAATAGACGTAGGCGAATGCGCCGAAGAAGAACAACCCTTCGATGCAACTCGCAAAGCAGGTCAAGTTGAGCAGGAACTGCCGCCGGTCGTCGAGCGACTCGATGCGGTTCAGATCGAGCACGGAATCGGTCCAGCGCTGGCAGAACTGCGCCTTGCGCCGAATGGACGGGATGTTCTCGATCGCGGCGAATGCGCGGGCACGCTGTGCCTGGTCGGGCACGTAGTTGTCGAGCAGCGTCAAATAGAATTGAACGTGCAGGGCCTCCTCATACAGTTGGCGGGACAAGTACATGCGTGCTTCGGGCGCATTGATGTGCTTGTACAGGCTCAGCACCAAATTGTTGGCGACGATCGAGTCGCCGGTGGCGAAGAAGGCGACGAGCCTCTCGATGAGGTGGCGATCCGCCGCGCTCATGCGACGCTGCATGTGACTCAGATCGATTTGAAAGTCGATCTCCTCCACGCTCCAGGTATTCTTGATCGCCGCCCGATACATTTCATAGAACTTCGGATAGCGCATCGGGCGCAGCGTCAGGTTGAAGCCGGGATCGAGAAGCCGGCTCATTGGCAGGCCTCGCAGGTCTCGGGATTCTCGAGAGAGCAGGCGATGGTTACGGTCGCATCCGGCGCGGCGGCGCCCGGCGTCGTCGCAGCGGGATGCTCGCGCACGGTCGTCTTCGAGATGCTGGTCGCCGGCCGGGATCGCAGGTAGTAGGTCGTCTTCAGACCGCTCTTCCAGGCGTACATGTACATGCTGGAGAGCTGGCCGATGTTCGGGTTGGCGATGAAAAGATTCAAGGACTGGCTCTGGTCGATAAACGCGCCGCGATCCGCGGCCATTTCGATCAACGCTTTCATCGGCAGCTCCCAGGCGGTGCGATAGATGCTCTTCAATTCCGGCGGTACGCCGTCGATTCGCTGGATCGACCCGTCTTCGAGCTTGATGGCATCGCGCATCTCCGGGGTCCAAAGACCGAGCGCTTTGAGCTCCTGCGCGAGATAGACATTGACCTGCAGGAAATCTCCCGACAGCGTCTCCCGCTTGAAGAGGTTCGAGATCTGCGGCTCGATGCATTCGTAGCAGCCCGCGATCGAGGCGATGGTCGCCGTGGGCGCGATGGCGATCAGCAGACTGTTGCGCAGGCCATGGGCTTGTATTTGCGCGATGAGGTCGCGCCACCGCTCGGGGTGGGTCGGGGTTACGCCCCAAGCGTCGAATTGCAGCTCGCCCTGCGCGGCGCGGGTCTCGGAAAAGCTGGGATGTGCCCCGTGCTCGCGCGCCAATTCCGCGGACGTGCGCAGCGCGTGGAAGTAGACCTCTTCGGAGATCCGGCGCGACAGGGCCCGCGCGGCCTCGCCGTCGAAGGCCAGGCGCAGCTTGAAGAACACATCCTGCAGCCCCATCAGCCCGAGACCCACCGGGCGCCAGCGCATATTGGACGCGCGCGCCGTCGCGATCGGATAGAAGTTCAAGTCGATCACGCGATCCAGCTGCCGCACCGCCAACTCGACCGTGTGCGCAAGCTTCTCGAAGTCGAACCCGTCGGCGCCGACGTGGCGGGCCAGATTGATCGAGCCCAGATTGCAGACCGCGGTTTCCGAGTTCGTCGTGACCTCGAGGATCTCCGTGCATAGATTGGACAGATGCACGACGGCATTGGGCTGGGCCGTCTGATTGCAGGCCCGGTTGGACTTGTCCTTGAAGGTCATCCAGCCGTTGCCGGTTTGGGCCAGGGTGCGCATCATGCGCGCGTACAGCTCCCGCGCCGGCAGCGTCTTTCGCGCGAGGCCGCGGGCCTCGGCCTGCACGTAGGCATTCTCGAATTCACCGCCCCACAAATCGGGAAGCTCCGGCACGTCTTTGGGATCGAAGAGCGACCAGGATTCGTTGGCCTCGACGCGCTTCATGAAGAGGTCCGGCACCCAGTTGGCGAGATTGAGGTGATGCGATCGGCGCGCGTCATCGCCCGTGTTGTCGCGCAATTCGAGGAAGGCCTCGATGTCGGCATGCCAGGTCTCGAGATACACGCAAGCGGCGCCTTTGCGCTTGCCGCCCTGGTTGACCGCAGCGACGGAGGAGTCCAACGTTTTCAGCCACGGAACGATACCGTTGGACAGGCCGTTGGTGGACCGGATCAGCGAGCCTTCCGAGCGCACGCGATGCCAGGCGATGCCGATGCCGCCGGAGAATTTCGAGAGCAGCGCGATGTCCTTGTACCGGTCGTACACCCCTTCGAGCGAATCGGGCGGCGAGTCCAGCAGAAAGCAGCTGGACAGCTGTTCGTGCAACGTGCCGGCGTTGAACAGCGTCGGCGAGCTCGGCAAATAATCGAGCGAGGCAAACAGCCGGTATTGCTCGATCGCTTCGTGAACGGTGCTGCTCAAGGCGACCGCCACGCGCATCCAGAAATAGGGAGGCGTCTCCAGGACATGCCGCTTGGTCGGGTGCTTGAGCAGATAGCGGTCGTAGAGGGTGCGCATTCCGAAGTATTCGAAACGCAGCGTGTGCTCCACATCGATGGCGTCGTTGAGCTTGCGGGCGTTGGCCTCGACGAATTGCAGCACGCGCTCGTTGACCAGACCGACGTCGAATCCGGTGCGGATCGACTGCGAGAAGGAATAGATCCCGAGGCCTTGCACCTCCTTGTCGATGAACGCGGCGAGCAAGCGGGCGGCGAGCTTGGAATAGGCAGGTTCGTCCACCATGAAGGACGAAGCCGTACGGATCGACAGCTCATCCAACTCCCGTGTGGTGGCGCCGTCGTAGAGTCCGGCGATGGTCTTCAGCGCGACGCGCATGGGATCGACGTCCGCGATACCTTCACAGCAGCGCGTCACGGCGCGCACGATTTTGTTTACATCGATCGGTTCATGGACACCGGAACGCTTCGTCACGCTCATGGGGACGAGCGCCGAGGGCGGCGGGTTTAAAGCAAAACCCGGTTGCTGCGGAGCGGCGAGCGTCGTTGCGGAATGCGACGAGGGGGCTCTTGTTGAAGTCTGCGAATGCATGGCGATGTCTCTCCCGTAATCCCGATCTGCGGACATGAGCTGACAAGGGATTGCGCGACGGAATGAGCTACGCTGCCGCCGAGCGCAGACACGTCATCCCGGCCGCCCTCCCGCGAGAGCCCCGAAACCGAACTGCAGCCCTAAAGGGCGCAGATCGCGGCAGGTCTTCGGACTTTGGGCGCTCGGCCTCGAGGCCGGTTCCTAGTGCATGCCGCTTCCCGACCGATGAGGTTCATCGCTCAGTGCTATTGGCATGGTTCGTTTCCCATTTACCGCTGCGGGGCAGCTCCGGATTCTCACCGGATTCCCTCTTGAGCCCAACATGGTGTGTTGGGCGCCGCAATGTGCCACAAGATATTGTGTTTTCCGTCCTTCGTCAATTCGGTTTAGGCCGACCCGGCAAAGCGGGAGAAGCGGGATACGCAATTGATTTTCAAAGGATTCAGGCCGACGGTGCACGGCGCCTGATCCGAGCCGGCACACAACCGCGCTAAAAATCATCGTGCGAGTCGGGCCGATGCTCGCGAGTCGCGCCGGCACCCAGCTCATCGCGGTCGTTGAGCTGGGTCGGCGGAGAGAGGGCAATTAGGCGGCAGCCCTCGCGGCGGTCTCAGATTTCTCGGCGAGCTTCGAGGCGTAATCATCGCCTTTGCGAATGTCGCTCACGATGGACGAGAGTTGTTTCGCGTGGTCCTCCAAACCAAGCGCTTTCGCGTACGCCGCCGCGGTGCCGAAACCCGCGAGCCCGTAGTGCGACATGCGTTGATATTGCGCGAGAATGACGATGTCGAGCAATTCCCCCGCCTTGGGCGCATCGGCGGTGACATGTTTGGTCGCTTCCTTGGCCAAGCCTTCCATACCCTTGCAATGCTCTTTCTCGACCGCCTCGCCGGCCCCGGAAAGCAGGGATCTGAGAGTCTCCGCGTGCTTGGCTATGTCGGTGACGGATTTTCCCAAGGCCTGTTTGAGCTTGGCGTCATGGGCCTTATCGGACATCACCTTGACGACCTTCGTCATTTGGTCGTTCGCCGACCAGAGGTCTTTCATCTCTTCGGCATAGATCTCTTTGAGGTCTTTGGGTGCTGACATGGTGAACGCTCCTTACGCGTGTAGTTGAGGTTCACCATACTGCTCGCATCGCCCCAGATCCGGCATGTCCCGATGCAGGTGTCTTCGTGTAGTCAATGCGGCGCACCCGGCGTAGGGCTGCGGAGGTTAAACCAACCGGCGGGAGCGCTTTTTTTCGGTTCATCCATTCACTCACACCGGTACGCTCACTTGACTCATACCGTCACCACGATCTTGCCGAACTGCGCGTTCCTCTCGAGATAACGATGGGCCTCCACCATCTCATCGAACTTGAACACCCGATCGATGATCGGCCGCAACGCTCCCGCCTCGAAACCCTTGAGCACGAAGTCGACGGCCGCCTTTTGCCGTACTTTGTCGCCGCTCGTCAGCCAGATATTGTGGGCCTTCACGGTCACCATCTTGGCGATCATTTCGAGCAGGGGTATCGGCGTCACTTCCTCGCTCAGCGCACCGTAAATATAGGCCGTGCCCTGGAAGGAAAGCCCCGAGATCAGCTTCGGGAAAGTTGGTCCGCCCACGGGATCGAAAACGACGCGCGCTCCCTTTCCGCCGGTGATCCGCTTCACCTCGTCGACGAGGTCCGCTTCTCCGGTCGCAATCACATGCGACGCCCCGGCCTCGAGAAGCTTGCCGCGCTTCTGCGACGTTCGAGTCAGCGCGATGGAGGTCGCGCCCGCGTAGTTGGTGAGCTGGATCGCTGCGAGACCCACGCTGCTCGATGCCGCGGGGATGACGACGAAATCGCCTCGGGTGACTTTGGCGTCCTCGATGAGCGCGCCGTAAGGGGTTACGAACATCATCCAGATGGACGCGGCTTCGATGAACGACAGCGATGCGGGCTGCTTGACCACGGCGTAGCTCGGAACAATGATCGCTTCAGCGTAGGTGCCATAATCGTTCATGGAGAAAGACGGCACGACGTTGACAGCCTCTCCGATCGCAAAGCCTTTCACGTCCTTACCGAGTGCTTCGACAATTCCGGCCGCCTCGTATCCGAGGCGCGCCGGAAACTTCACGGGTTCGATGTAGGCATCGCTGCGCCACATCGACTCGGCGCGATTGAGGCCGATGGCCTTGACCTTGATGCGCAGCTCCGAGGGTCCCGGCGCAGGGATCTCCCTGTCGATGAACTCCAGTACTTCGGGGCCGCCAGCCTTCTCGAATTGAATGACACGGGACATAGAGTTCTCCTGCCTGGAGATCGATTGTATCGCCGTCCCCTCACGCTATCGAGCGGCATCGTGGCATCATTGGTCGGAGCCGCAAGCCGTCGGTCTCGCCGGTTTGTCGCCAACCCCTGGATATCGGAGCAATGACGTGAGTCCGACGCTGATTCCCGCGGCTGTCCTCGTCGCGATCACGGTGGTCGGCATCCTGATACTGCGGCGCTTCTCGAAACGCGCACGCCTGACCTTCGACGTCCTGTGCTTCCTCGCGATCAGCCTCTATTTGGCCAAAGAACAGATCGTGCCACTATTTCCGCCGTTGGCGGGGCCGATCGAGGGTCGCGCCATCGGGCTGCGCGCCCTGGCCGGTGCTTGGTGGTGGCTCAGCGCGCGAATTATCGTCGTGGGTCTCGAGTTCGCGGTACGGCGCGATCAGCGCTCGCGCGAGGTCCGACTGTTTTCCGATCTGCTGGCCGCGGCCATCTACATCGTGGCCGCTGCGATCGTGCTCAATTCCGTGCTGGCGCTGCCGGTCAGCGGCGTGGTCGCTACATCGGGCGTCGTTGCGATCGTGCTCGGGCTTGCGCTGCAGAGCACACTGGCGGACGTGTTCTCCGGCATCGCCGTCGGCATCGAGGCTCCGTTCGGCATCGGTGATCGCGTCCTGATCGGCGATAAAATCGAAGGGCAGGTCGTGCAAATCAACTGGCGCTCCATCCGGGTGCAAACGGATGGTGATGACATCGCCATCATTCCGAACAACCTCGTCGCGAAGGCGGAAATCATCAACCGCAGCTTTCCCAGTCAGCAGCGGGCTTCTTCCGTCGATATCACCTGCCGAAAGAGCGCGCCCCCGGAACGCGTCATCGAGGCATTGCTGCAGGCGACGCTGTTGTGCCCCGACATGCTCAAGGATCCTGCGCCGCGCGCCGTCCTTACCCAGTTGGGGCTCAAGCGCAACGCCTACGAGATTTCTTTTTTTGTCGCCCGTACCGCTCAGCTGTCGAGCACGAAGGATCTGCTGCTACGCGGAGTGCGGCGGCAACTCTACTATCTGGGGTTTCTCGACAAGGGACGCGACGGCGAAGCCGGGGGCGAGGGCGACACGCCGGGCGCAAGAACCTCGTATCGTCTGCTCAGCGACCTGGTGCTGTTCGAATACCTGGCGCCCGACCTGATTCGAAGACTCGCCGGCCAGGCCGAGTCTCGGCGCCTGGAACCCGGGGAACCGCTGTTCGCCGAGGGCGCGGAAGATACCTCGCTCTACGTCGTCGCCTCCGGCGTGCTGGAGTTCACTCGCAAGACGCCGTCCGCCATCGAGACCATCGGCTGTATCGGCGCCGGCGAATATGTCGGAGAAATCGGCCTCCTCACCGGAGCACCGCATGCCGCCACTGCGACTGCGCGCACCCATTGCCATATTTTTGTGCTGCCTCGCGAGGCGCTGGCGCCGCTCCTATCCGATGACCCATCGCTCGCCTCCTCGTTCGACCGGTCCGTACGGCGCGGCCTCGAGATTCTGAACCGCGAGATCGCCACTCGCGCGACGCCGAGTGTCGGACCTGCGGGCCAGCTGCTGATGCGGATTCGTAGAATTTTTCATTGAGGCTCGCGCGCCGGCGGTCCTGCCGACCGTCGCCCCCTCCCCTTCGCGCGAAACCGCATGTGTTAAGAATGCAAAGGTATTGGGAACGCCCACTTTCGAAACGCTAGCCTCTTGGAGCGGCCCAGCTTCGCGACGGAGATTCGATATGGACATTCCCATGATGACAGATGGAGCCCGGTTACCGACCCAGGCACTCCTGGTGTCGATGGCGCTGGCGACAATCGATCTCGTGCGGCGTTCGGCCGCGAATGAGCTCGCGAATCAAGATTCGACCAGGCCAACCGAGGTGGCCAGGGCATCACGGGTTTCGGGGTGGGGACCCGGACTGCGTCCACGACCGTATTGCCGGGGCGAGCAGCCCATGACTCGCTTGAAAGCTTTGCCGAAAGCACTCTCAGACTCATAGCCTAGCGATAAGGCAATGACGGAGATCGGATCGCCCGAGTTCGCGAGCCTCTCCGCTCCCAGCGTCATGCGCCAGCGCATGAGGTATTCCATGGCCGGCTCACCCACGGTGCCCTTGAACTTCTGGGCGAAAATCGAGCGTGACATGCCGGCGACCTGCGCCAACTTCTGCAACGTCCATCGATGCGCCGGAGCAAGATGCATCGCGGTAATCGCTGCGCTCATTTGTTTGTCCGCGAGAGCGAACAACCAGCCCACCCCGCCTTTCAAGCCCTCCGCGAGATGCAGCCGCAAAGCCTGAACCAGCATCATATAAGCGAGATGCTGTGCGACCAGAAAGCCGCCCGGCTGCGGCTCGCGCAGCTCCTGCCTTAGCCGCTCCAAAGACCAGCGCATCGCCGCTTTATCCGATTCCGTCCTGATATGCACGATGGGCGGCAACACCCGCAGCAGTATGCCGGCGTGGTGATCGCTCAAAATAAAGTGCGCGCCGACGATGACGCAGCCTCCGCCTCCGTTGATCGATGTCATCCCGCCGCTTTTTTGCTGCGCGGAGAGCACCGTCATGGCATCCAGGGTCGGCAAACTCAAATCGCTGGCAAGACGGAAAGGCCGCCCTCGGGCCAGCAGAAAGCAATCGCCCGCGGTCAGGTGCACGGCGTCGCGAACGCCCTCGACGGCCAGCCAGCGCTCGCCTGAGACCACGGCGTAGCACTTGATGCCTTCGTGCCGCGGAAATTGCACCGATAGCTCGCTTCCCATGTCCAGGCCGCCGCATGAATAGCTGCGGGGTTTTAGCAGTGAAAGCACGTCTGAAAGCGGGTCCACGGCGGCTCCTCGGACGATCGAACCAGTAATAAAGACCCTATAGCATAGATCGTATCGATTCCATCGCCTATCGTGATCCGGGCGAAAAGCTTGGTTCGAGCGGGACTGAAGACGGTCCGAAACCTAGGAGAAGATCGATGCGTGTTTTCGTCACGGGTGCGACCGGATTCATCGGCTCCGCCCTGCTTCCGGAGCTCATCAACGCGGGCCATGAAGTGTTGGGGCTCGCCCGTTCCGATGCGGGCGCCCGGTTGCTCGCCTCCGCCGGGGCCGAGGCGCACTTGGGTCACCTCGACGATCTGGACAGCCTGCGAAGCGGCGCAGGCGCGGCGGATGCCGTGATTCATCTGGCCTTCATCCACGACTTCTCGAAGTTCCAGGAAAACTGCGAAATCGACGGACGGGCCATCGAGGCGCTCGGCGCCGTGCTCGCGGGCTCTGCGCGCCCGTTGATCGTCAGCGGTGGGATCCCCCCTTGGACGCCGGGGCGGCTCATGACCGAAAACGCGCCTCGACCGGGCGACTCGCCGATGCCGCGCGTGTCTGAAGAGACCGCGCTGGCATTGGTCTCCCGGGGCGTCAACGCGGCGGTGATGCGCCTTCCCCAGGTTCACGACACCGTGAAGCAGGGTCTCGTGACTTACTTGATCGCGATTGCTCGCGAGAAAGGCGTCTCCGCGTATGTGGGAGACGGAGTCAACCGCTGGCCGGCGGCGCACGTCTCCGACGTGGCGCGCCTTTACAGGCTCGCTCTCGAGCAGCATGAAGCAGGCGCCCGATATCACGCGGTCGGCGAAGAGGGTGTCCCGCTCCGCGACATCGCGACCGCCATCGGCCGAGGTTTGAAGTTACCGACGGTCTCAATTTCCCGAGAGGAAGCAACCGCTCACTTCGGCCCGTTCTTCGGCTTCTTCGCGGGTGTGGACATCCCGGCTTCCAGCGCGTGGACACGGAAGCGGCTCGGCTGGCACCCGACCGGCGTCGGGCTGATTCCCGATCTCGATCATATGAAGTATTGAGGGAGCGCTAGGTTGCATAACTAGGTCTGTAATCCGCCTTGCGGTGCGCGCCCCTGCGCCTTCGCGCCTGACGCTTCGCGGAAACCGGCGAGGCAGGCGGTGAACTCGGCGCCGAACAAGAAGATCTGCGCGGTGTAATAAAGCCATACGAGGAGTGCGACGAATGAAGCTGCCGCGCCAAAGGCACTCGGCTGGGTGGAATGGGCGAGGTACAGGCCGATGAGCCAGCGACCGAGCTCGAACAAGATCGCGGTGAGCACGCCACCGATGAGCGCGCACCGCCAAGGGAGCCGTCGCGCCGGCATGAATCGGAAGATGACGGCAAACAGCGTCGCAACCACGCTGATCGATACCAGGAAATCGACAGCGCCGATCAATGAAATCAGGATGCCGTGACCTTGCATGATTCGATGCTGAATCCCGGCGAGAGCGGTCGACACCGTGAGCGAGACCAAGAGGAGAAATCCTAAGGCCAGGATAAAGCCCAACGAAAGAAACCTCGCGCGTATCCAGCCCCAAGCCCCGCGCGGGACCAGTTTCCCGCTTTGCCAAATCTGATCGAGCGCAGTCTGCAGCGCGCTCAAGACCGTCGTGGCCCCGATCAGAAGGGTGACGACGCTAACCGTTGTAGACAGCACCCCCTCGAAATGTTCGGCCGATTGCGCGGCCGACAACAATGTCTTGGCCGTGGGTGCGCCGAACAAGGCTACCAGTTGATCGCTGAGGTGCGTGTAGGCGGATTGGCGGCCTATGATCAAACCCGCGATAGCCAAGACAATCACCAGGAGCGGAGCCAAGGAGAACGCACAGTAGTAAGCGAGCGCCGCGCCCGTCGTCGACACGTTATCCGTGTTCCAGCTGCGCAACGCGCATTGGAGGACGTCGAATCCGCGGCGTCCGGATCGGCCGAGCCCCACGTCAGCGACCACCCCGCGGGAACGATACTCGCGGCGCGGCGCCGCCGCTCCGCGAGGGGGCCTCTGTAATCAGGCGGCCGCCGCCGTTGCCTGCAATTCCCTCTTGCGCGCCAGCAATTGCTCGCCCAAGGCTCGAAGGTCCATGTCGGACTTCTTTGCCTCGGCAAACATGCCGCCCGGCTGCTCTTCCTCTTTCACGTGGTGCTTGATCATTTCCGAAAGCACGGTGATTTTGGCATCGAAGTAATCATCGCTCGGAGACATGTCCTGAATTTCCGCGATCAGCGCCTTTGCGCCCGCATGCTCGACGACGGCCTCATGATGCATATCCTTATCCTGCGTCGCCTTCAGGAACGCGGGATAGAAGATCTCTTCTTCGATCTCGGTATGCACCGTCAGCGCGGCGCAGATATTGGATGCGAGCTGCTGCTTCTTGCCGGCGCTGTGGGTCTTTTCAAATTGCGAGAACCATTGTTCGACTTGGCGGTGGTCCGCCTTGAGCAGAGCGACAGCATCGAGCGGCTTGGCTCGCGACGAGGACGCGCTACGCTTGGATTTACTGGTAGATTTGCTGGCCATGGGGCATCTCCGGGGATTGAGTTCTTGGGAGGACTACGATGATGCGATGATGCTGAGCGCCCGGTTGGCCTCCTATCGGAGCGCGGCGCAATGTCACGTGGGAAGGCGTCCCATGTGCTTGTATAATTTGCAAGAGGTTCGCGAGCTTGAGGCGGTCAATTCATACGCGCGACGACTGATAAATTCCAATGCTCGATCTACAGCCCACCCTCCGAGGCCCAACGATCACGCTGCGGCCGCCGACGGCGCAAGACGAAGGGCTGCCTGCGGACACCGACCCGCCGCGATGGGGACAGCTGCAGGTCTTATACCGCGGTCACTCGGGTCGCTGCTTGCGCCCTGCATCGAACAACGTCGAGACCTCGCCGGATATCGTGACACCGAAGGCCTTTCGCGCCGTCGTTGCGCCCAGACCCGTCGCTGTGACTCTCACGACGTATTTCCCGGCATGCGTGAAGGCATGCGTCACCTTCATTCCGTCCATGCTCGAGCCATCGCCGAATTCCCAGTGACAGCCCAACACGGGCGCCGCGCTTGACGAGGCGGCTGCACTGAAGTCAATGCTGTCCCCAGCCTTGCCGCTCGCTGCCGACAGGATCTCGACCGCAGGTTCCGTCGGCGGTACCGACTCGTCGATCAGCTTCAGCACGCGTACCGAGTGAGGTTTCTGCTCGAAATCGATGGTCCGTGCAGAAGCGGTGCAGCAGTGCTGATCGCCGAACACCTCGACGATTCGATACTTGCCGGGCTCCTTCAAGCCCAGAGACGCGAGATCGATGCCCCGCGACCGTTCTCCGTCGGTCCAGTTGAAGACGCTGAGAATGGACTGACGCGGGCTTTCCTTGAGCAGAAAGACGCTCGGCTGCAGATCCTCCCGCGCATAGGTCAGCAGATCGGCGGGCACGGAAGCGCGGCCGAGACGGGCCATGTCGATGAGGTCCGGACTCTTGACCAGCGCCAACCGCTCGGCAGAGGTCGACAGGGTGGGTAGATCGTCGCCGATCTCGAACATTCCGCCGGAAACCGCAGCGAGGGCGATGGATACCTTCGCTTCGTCGAGCGAGAGGGGCCGTTTGCCGCCGTGCCAGGACTGGTCGTCGACGGTCTGCGTCGAGACGGTGAATGCGTCCGGATCGGCGATGAAATAATTCCGATTCATGTAATAGCGCGCCGCAATGCCCGAGGCCGCGTCTCTGCTGGCATCGAACGAATGCCCGGTGTCCTGGGAGATGCGGCCTGCATCCACCAAGCCGACGGGATTTAGCATGGGGCTCCCGTCCTTGTCGAGCACCACGTCCTCGCCGACGGCCTCGCGGATAACCTTCAATCCGATCCGTTGCGCCTCTAAAGCCGTGGTATTGGGGCGCGTGTACGCGCCCTCGACCGCGGTGTCGTCCATGAAATCCATTTTGATGAATCGCACGCCCCAGCCGTGAAGCGTGCTGTAGGTCTGCCGCAGATACTGCTGCGCGCCCGGGTTGGTGGTATCGAGCACATATAGCGCATCTTGTTTGTCGGTGACGTAACCGATGTGAATGAGCTGCCCGGCGGCGTTATGCAGCAGCCACTCCGGATGGGCATGGAATACCCAAGCTCGCTCCGATACCTCGAATGGCGCCGTCCACAGGCCGAACGTGAGGCCATCGTGCCGCGCCAGGTCCGCAATATATCCGACGCCGCGAGGAAATAGCCTGGCATCAGCCGTGGTGTACTCACCGCGCGCGAATTGGTATCCCTCATCGATCTGATAGTAAGCGTACCCCAGCTGCGCCAGATTCTGCGCCAGCCAGTCCGCGTTGGTCGTCGCCGTTCCTTGGTTGATCCCGAAGTAATACGCGGTCCAGCTCCACCACCCCATGGGGGTCGGCGCCTTGACCCGTGCCTGATGCAGCAGCCCGACCGCACGGCCGTACTGCTCGAGTTGCGCATGGTAGTCCGTGCCGACGGCAAACATGAGGCGCTCGGACGAAAGGCTCGCCGCGGGCTCCACACGCAGACTCAACGCCACTTGCTCGCTCGCCGGCGATTCCTTGAGCGACTCGCCTTTCATGATTTCGGTGGTGCCCGTTGCGACCGATTCATAGGCTTGCACGCGGGCGTCCTCCCCCCTCCCCCGCTCTGTCAGGTGAAAGATAGTCAGCAGCCGCTCCGAGGTGAGCGCGCCCAAAAACAAGCTCTGGCCGCTGCGGCGGTTGTAGATCAGCTGACTTCCCACGGCTCTGTGTAGACCATGGACAGCGCCGCCCAGGTCACGGATGGCAAGCTGAGGTCTATCTTCGCTGTAACTATCCGATAAAACTCGGTCTGCAGCGGCCGGGCCATTCAAATTGATGACGGGCGCATCGGTCGCGTGAACCGTCCGCACCGCTTGAACCGAGATGGCGCGCTCCGTCGTGTTGACGACGTCGACCTCGATCTCGCCCCACGCTTGGTCGCGATACAGCCGAAAAGTGCAGACGAGATCCGGCGCGCCCGCAAGACCAGAGTGAGTGACGGTCAGAACAGAGCCGCTGCCAAACTGGTCTTGAGACTGGGATTCGGTCACGGTGTGTCTCGGGTATGCGGACGAGCGCAACACCTCAGAGTCGACGTCCGCCTCGACGTCGGAGCGGATCACGATTCCGTTCGCGCCGTTGATCGTGTAGTCACCGTTGGCATAAACCGTGATCGAAGATGCCATACCGCGCAGCGACCCCAGCACGCGCGCGCCAGCCGCCGAGCGCGCCTGCTCAGCCGTGGCCGCGGCACCTCCTCCAAGCGCTGCAGCCACGAGCGCCAAGCCCATCCACGTCTTCGAACCGAAATTCATTTCAACTCCTGTCCTGCTCCGCGGGCATGCCAAGGATTCTCGAACCAACGCTCCGCGTTGCCGCTGTAAATCTCGCGAAGGACCGATTTGGGCAAGCCCAGGCCGTGCACGGGTTTATCCAGTTCGGGAACGCGGAAGCTGCCGTAGGTGGCGAGATACTGCCAATCGCGCAGCCAGGTTGCATGCGCCTCGCGGCGCAACTCCTCCGGATCCGCACCGGGGTCTTGGCTGAGATCGGTACCGTACAGCAAACGAGATTGGTAGCGGATGAAGAAGCGGCGCACTTTGCTGGGATCCAAGTTGGATTGATATTGCACTTGACCCATGCGCGCGGCCAGGTCGACCATCGTGTTCGGATACCGGTCCAGGAAAGCGGCCAAGCGATCCACGCTCCATTCGAGACTGGCGAGATGTGCGCCCATGAATTTGAGTTTAGGGTTCTTCGCCAACATGCGGTCGCGGGCGGCCATCTGAGCTTCGTAAGACGGCATTTCCGGATGCAAGAACATGTGGTATTGGGGATGCTCGCGAAAATATTCCCTGTCATTGTTCACGGTCATCTGGTCGATGGGCAGCCAGCAATTGTGCGGCTCTCCCTGGTGCCCGATCAGCACCCGGTGCCGCTCGCGAATGAAATCGAACACCCGATCGAACCTCGGGTCATCGATCATGACGAGGCGACCCTGCTTGTCGCGAAACTGCATGCCGATGTTCTTCCATACCTTGACGGCGACGGCGCCGGCGGCGAAGGCGGTATCGAGCTGTGCGATCACATGCTCTTGCCAACCCGGCTCGTCCCAGCCGCTCATGGAGAATGACGCCGCATACGCGAGCGTCTCGGGATGACTAGCGACCAGAGTCTGCGCGATGCGCGATTGTTCGGTGAGCGGCGGAAAGTCCAGATAATCGACGTTGATGGTGAGCAGACGGAAATGGTCGGCTGCCGCCTGATCGAGCAGCGCCGAGTCGGGGGTGTTGATGTGAACATGGACATCGATCTTGTCGAGCGCCGTGAAATCCGCTTCTGTGAACGAGCCCGGCGCGGCGCTGCAGGCGGCCGCCCAGAGCCAGCCCACCCACAAGCACGGCCATGCCGCGCGCTTCATGCTTCGAGCTCGCCTCGCCTGGCCAGGCTTTGCTCACGGAGCCGATCGATGGCACCGCTCGATAAGGGCGTGCCGTGGCGCTTCGCGGCGTAGAGCGCCGCCCCGATGGCGGGCGGGAACAACGGCTCACCAACTTGGTAAGCAGCGCTGTACCCTTGCAGGCATGCGATGAATTTTTCTATCAGCATCGCACCGACATGCTCGAAGACGCCCCCCGAATAGGAAACGGGCACCAGCTCCCCGGGTGTAAATTTGAGCTGCCGCCGAGTGGCCTCGACCAAGAGCGCGAGTTCCGCTGCTGCCGCCTCGACGATGGCCATGGATTGTTCATCGCCGCTCCGAGCGGCTTGGGTCACCAGCTTGCTCAATTGGGCAATGCGAGCACGATCGCCGCCCAGCCGGGAGAACACATGCGCGCACAGGTCCAGATCCTCGCGGATGAGGAGCGATTGCTTGACGAGTTCGTACAGCCGGCCCCTGGGCTCTCTGCCATCGCTCATGCGCGAGAACAGATTCAGGCCGCGGCAGGCAATCCAATAGGCGGATCCTTCGTCGCTGAACAATTCGCCCCAGCCGCCGCTGCGCGCGACGGCACCATTGCGCTCACCGTAACAAATCGAACCGGTCCCCGCGACGATGCTGATGCCATCGCGGCACAGGAGCGACCCGGCCCAGCCGCATACCATGTCGTTGCCGCACAGAAATGAGTCGGCGCGCAGGAATTGAAGAGGTAGCCGGCTCAACCGGCCGAGTAGTGCGCTGTCCTCGCCATAGGCCGGCAGGCCGAAGAATGCGAAATCCAGCGAATCCGGCGCCAACGCGGCCTTGTCCAGCACCGTGCCGACTGCTTCGGCGAGCAATGTGCCGAGCGCATCCAAGCCGACGCTCAAATAGTACGAGCCGGGCGCGACGTGCGTCGCCCGGATCTCGCCGTTGGAATCGATGAGTGCCAAGGCGGTTTTCGTCCCGCCGCCATCCAATCCGAGATACAACCGGGCCGCGCCGCTCACAGCGTGTGAATGGTCACGCCGTGCACCACGCGAGTGACCGTCCCGGAACTGCTCGGCTGGTCCGGGGTGTTGCCGAGGGCGAGGGAGCGGTGAAACGCGTACAACTGGGCAAATACGACGTAGGGCAGATACAATTCGCCGTCACCCGCTTCGGCGAGCCCCGCCACGCGCAAATACTCACCTGCCTCTTTCGAGTCGTCAGGCCGGGCCGTGACGGCGACGATTTTTCCCGCCAGTCCGTCGGTCCGTAGTTCGCGCAGAATGTCGAGGTCATAGCGACGGGTGTACGGATCGTTGGAGACGAATACGAACACCAGCGTGTCGCTCGTGATGATCGTCTTTGGACCGTGCCGAAAGCCGAGCGGAGAATCGAAAGCGGCGACCACTTTGCCGTCGCTCAACTCCATGAGCTTGAGCGCCGCCTCGCGCGCCAACGCCTTGAAGCCATTGCTCCCCAGATACACCACGCGGGAATAGCTCTCGGCCGCGAGCGTGCGCAGCGCAGAATTGTGCTCGGCCAAGAGCTCCTGCGTGGCACGCACCACCTGCGGCACGTTGGCGCTGTCGCCGTCGCTCGAGCCGTCGAACACCAGCGAGGCCGCCAGCATCATGGAGGTGAAGCTCGAGGTCATGGCGAAGCTTCGATCGTGCGTCTCGGGCGGCAGCAGGATCGCCAGGCTGTTGGCTCGCCCGCGGCACCGCTGATAGAGCGTGCCCTGTTCGTTGCAGGTGAACACGAGCTGGTAACAGTCGCGCAGTAATCGCTCGGCCAGGTCGACCACCGCCACGCTCTCGGGACTACTGCCTGACCGGCCGAAGGACACGAGGAGGGTCGGTACGTCGCGCTGCAGATACTGCGTGGGAGCGGACAGGATGTCCGTGGTGGCAATGGCTTCCACGCGCCGGTCGAGACGGCGCAACAACAGCGGCGCGAGACATTCGCCGATGAAGGCCGAGCTGCCCGCACCGGTAAGAATGATGCGCAATTGCGGTCGGGACAGAATCGGCTCGAGAAAACGAGTGATCGACGCCGCGTGCTCACGGATGACAGCTTGCGTGCGCAGCCAGCTGGCAGGCTGTTGCTCGATTTCGCGCGCCGTCCAATGGGCGCCCGCACGTTTCAGAGTCGTCTCGCTCAATTCCAGGTAGGTCGTCATGTCAGCCCATGGAGTCGGTGCAGGCCGCCGCATAGTGCTCGAGCACGTGCCGAATGGCATGTAGTACCAGTACGCGCGCGCTCGCGCGCAGCTGCCCGGTGCGCACAGCCTCGTATTGCAGCGGCAAATATTGACTCAGCAGCGTGAGCGGCGGGGGATTTGCGTCCAGATTCGCGAGCAATCGCTCGAGTGCCGCGGCCACGGCGGGCAACGGCCAGTAATAGCGGATTCGATCGCTCAAGCTGTATTGCTGATCCAAGCCCAGCTGTCGTCCGCTCGACAGATAGTACTTGCTCCACGAGCCTGGGCTCGCCGTCATGGCGTTCTGCAGCGTCTCGCGCAGCCGCGACGATCGCTCCGCGCCGAGCCACTCGTGCTCGATGGCGTCGAGTGCCCACAGTGCCTCGCGCATGGCGAAGGTCAATCCCGGCCCGACTTTCAAAATCGCAAAGTGCTTCTGCACCAGCGCGTGCAGATTGGCGGGTGTTTGATAATCGGTGGAGTGTGCCTCGTACACAAGGTAGGGCTGCGTCTCGACGACACGCGCCAGATCGACGGCGCGAGAGGCTTCGAAGTCGACGACTTTGTGATGATCGAACTCCACCCCCGGCTGCACCACGAGCCCGATCACGCGCGGCCAGACATGCTGCAATCCCGACGACCGATACGCCTCGAAGTGGGCCTCGATGGTCGCGGTCGCCGCCGCCGGCTCGGTCAACGAGAGTTCGGTGATCGCTCCCTGCGCGCCGCCCGGTACCGGCACTTCAGTACCCACCACGTACACCGGCGCTTCGCCGCCGGCGCGCCTCCAGGCACGCTCGGCGACTTCGCAAAGGCGCGCCGCGCGCGCGGCCACTACGGCGTCCGTCAGCGGCGCTGGATCATCCGCGCAGGGCATCGAACAATCCAAGTGGATCTTGCGGAAGCCCGCCGCGACATAGTCGGCGATGAGCCGCTCGGACTTCGCCAAGGCCGTATCCGCCGGCAGATGCTGCCAGCAGTTGGGTCCCAGATGATCCCCGCCCAAAAGTACCTGCTCCCGCGGCACATCGAGCCGGTCCGCGATCTCGTGCACGAAGCGAGTGAAGTCCGCGGGGCACATACCCGTGTAGCCGCCATCCTGATTGACCTGATTGGAGGTCGCCTCGATCAACGCCGAGCCGGACTTGGATTGAGCGTGAGCCAGCGCCGCCTCGATCACCAACGGGTGCGCCGAGCAGGCGGAATAGATGCCCACGGGGCGTCCCGCCTTGTGCTGCGCCATGACGTCGAGGATTGCCTTCAAGCGATGATGACCTCGACGCCGATCCGCGTCAGCGCCTCCCGGGCCTCGTCGGGTATGCCGGTATCGGTCACGAGTTTCGCGATAGCCTGCGGCTCCACGATCTTGTGCAGGCAGATCCGCTCGAACTTGGACGAATCGGTCACCACGATGATTTCCGAGGCCGCGCGGCACATCATGCGATTCAAAATGGCCTCGGGCTCGAAGTGGGTGGTGACGCCCTTCTCGATGTCGAAGCCGTCGGCCGCCAGGAACAGTTTGTCGACGTGCAGATCTTGCAGCGCCCCCTCGGTTTGTGTGCCGTAGAAAGACAGATTCTTGCGCCTCAAGGTACCGCCCAGAAACACCAGCTGCACGTTCTCGCGGGCCACCAACTCGTTCATGATGCCGACATCGTTGGTCACCACCACGAGCGATGCGGCCGCTTCGATGTGCCGCGCCACTTGCAGCGCCGTGGTGCCCGAATCGAGCAGCACCGATTCTTCGTCTTTGATGAGCTTGGCCGCCGCCCGGCCGATACGGATCTTCTCGTCGGCGAACAGCGCGCGTTTGACGTCGAGCGCTTCCTCGGCGGGCGACGGCGTGCCGCGGCGGAGAATCGCGCCTCCCGAGGAGCGCGTACAGATACCCTTCTCATCGAGAAAATTCAGATCCTTGCGCAGAGTCTGCGTGGAGACACGAAAGCGCTCCGCCAGCGTCGGGATTTGCACGCTGCCTTGCTCACGCAGCAACGCGACAATGCGCTCGCGCCGGTTGCTGGTGTCTCGTCGAATGATCATGATCGCCCATACTCCTTGAGAGCTTTTGCCGGCGGCGTAGCGGAAGAGGGTGTCACGGACTCAGGCTCGATGGCCAAAAATACCGCCGCGATCAGCGCCAGCGCGATGCCCGCGAGCTTGGTCGCGGTGGGCACCGTTCCCAGCAGCAGGATCGACAACAAGGCCGTGATCAGGGGAGCGCCCGCATTGGTCAGCGGCGACACGACGATCGCCTTGCCGTAACGAAAAGCGTAGACGAGCGTCAATGCGCCCACCGCATTCAAGATCTGGATGGCGGCGGCGAGATACGGACCGCTCATTCCTAAGTTGATGGGTGCGGAAAAGTCCGTCATGGCGAGCGCCACGGGGATCAGCACCAGGCCGCTGACCGTCATATAGAAAAAGATGCTCTCCGCGTCCATGGTCGCGTTCGCGAGCTTCATGAAGAACGCTTGTACGCCCCAGGCGACCAGCACGCCGAGCGCCGGCAGAAACCATAGCTGTCCATAGGCGCCCGCCCCCGCGCTTCCCGCATAGTCGAACAGCGGCAGCGAACACAAGGCGAGCACAATACCGAGTGTGCCGAGCTTGCGGGTGCGCTCGTGCAAGAGCGTCATCGACAGGATCACCGTCACCACCGGCGACAGCGAGATCACCGGAAATATCAGATAGGCCGGTCCCGTTCTGACTGCGTGGAACAACAGCATCTGGCCGCCCGCGCCCAAAAGTCCTATCAGCGCGCCGTAGCACACGGAGCGCGCATCGCGCTGCAGGCGCCAGCCGACGCGCCGTAAAGCAAAGAGCGCCGGCGGAATCATGGTCAGCGCCCACACAACGTAGATCAGCGTTTCGGGAAAGCCATGGTCGGCCGGCACACCCGTGAAGGCACCCCATACCCCCCACGACACCGTCGTCACCAGGGCGTAGGTCAACCACAGCCGTGATTTCATGAAGAGATCCCTGCCGCGCTGCTTCCTGCGGCGACGTTTTTGTCGGTTCGCTCTAACCCGATGGTCGCACCGGGCAAACAACTTATATTTGAAACTTAGCTAAATTTCAATAGATATAATTTCGTCACTCATGAAGCATACTTTGAGCATTAGACGGATTTTCTTCTTGTCCTTTACCCTAAGTATCATGAATGTCCTCTATTGAAAGTTATATTTGTTTCGTTTAAGGTCGGGACAACATTCCGGTGCGGGGTCGGTCTTTCACCGCGCAAGGTCTGCAAGAAAATACGAAAAGGGGATGCTCATGCCGATACGTGCGCCGTCTGCGTGGCTCATGGCCGTGGCAGCCTGCCTTGGAGCCGGCGGGTCGGTATTCGCAACAGACTCCCCGGTCGCCAGCGGGGATGCGGCCGCGCCCGCGATCGCCCCGGCCCCGGCCGTCGCCGATCCCGCGGAACATGTGGCCGAGTTGCAGGAAATCGTGGTCACCGGCATGCGCGCCAGCTTGGAGAAATCGCTCCAGGTCAAGCGGGACGCCGCGGTCGTTCTGGATTCAATCAATGCGGAGGAGCTCGGCCGCTTTCCGGACGCCGACGTAGCCGATTCATTGGAACATCTGCCGGGTATCACCATCAGCCGTACCACAGGGGGTGAGGGCATTACCGTGAATGTGCGGGGCCTCGGCCCCCAATACAACATTACGACGCTCAACAATCGCATTCTGGCCACCGATGATGACGGTCGCGACCTCGCGTTCGACGTGCTTCCCTCTGAGATCATTTCGGGAGCCGACGTTCTGAAATCCACGCAGGCTTCGGCGCTCGAAGGCAGCATCGGCGGAACGGTTAACCTCCGCACCGCCAGTCCCTTCGACAACCCAGGATTTCACGGCGGAGTGCACGCCGAGGGCTCCGACAACGAAATGACGGATCTCAGGGGCAGCAAATTTTCCGCGTTCGCCGAGGACACCACCGATGGCGGCACGCTCGGGTTTCTGCTGGGCGCGGTGTACTCGCAAGCCAACGTCCGCACCGATTCGCTCAATGCCTACAATCAAAACATCTATGGGCCCCCGACCTATCCATTCGCTGGAGGACCGCCCGCCACCCCGCTGGTGGCGACGCCCTGCTGCATCACCTTCGGCTCGATCTTCGATGACAAAAAGCGCGAGGCGCTCTCCGGTAGCCTCGAGTGGCGTCCCAGCTCGGACTTCAAGTTGGTCGCCGACGGCTTGTGGACCCACTTGGACGATCCTCAGGTGGGTTATAACGAGTCTTATTATTTCCCGTACGGCACCGACCAGAACGGCAACCCAGAGTGGGTCAATCCGACGATCAAGAACGGCGTGGTAACCGCCGTCACCGCAAACGACTTCCAGCCGGAAATGGTGAACAACACCACGAATCGCGTAGTCACCACCTGGATGGCCGGGTTGAATGCCACTTGGAAACCAACCGATCGGTGGACTCTCATCGCCGATGGCTATCAATCCCGGGCCGACCGGCCCGAGGGGGGGCAGGATACTTTCGTGACCGCCGGTCTCGTGACTGCCGGGCCATACCCCGTCGACACATTGAATTTTGCGGATGTGCCGAACAGCTTGCCGAACCTCAATGTCGTGATTCCGCCGAGTCAGCTGGGGATGTCGGCCTGCCCCAAGGGCACCGCAAGCAAGACGAACCCGGGCCAATGCTCCTATACCTCGCTCATGAACGCCGGACTTCTCAACAACAACGACTACTGGTCCACTCACTATGACGGCCTGAACGGCTATAGCGTGAACGACAAGGTGACGGGGTTCACGCTGGATGCCGCCTATGAGGTGGGCTGGGGAGCCTTCGACAAAGTATTGTTCGGCAGCGGCTGGACGCAACGCGACAAGAGCCGCGAGGACATCAGCAACGACTGGACCAACGGCTCGGGTCAGTACGGCTCGCTCTATAACACGCTGGGGTGTCCGGCGCAGTGCAGCCCCTACTCCTTCGGCTCGCAGGGCTTCAATGTCATTTCCATGGTAAGCCCGCCCAATTTCATGCAAGGGGCGGGAGGATCTTATCCAATCGTCCTGCCGCAACTGAATGTGGGCCAGTTGTTGAATTTCTTGAAGAGCCTCAATGGCAAGCCCAATCCCTTATATTGCCAAGGCCCGGGTTCGGCCTGCTGCCCAGGCGGCGGTGTGGCCTGTCTGCCGCTGTTCAACTTTGCGGACACGCTGCCGCAAGAGAATCCATACAACTCCTACGAGGTCACGGAACGCACGATATCGGCTTATGGCGAATTGACCTTCTCAGGCCCTCAGTGGAACGCGAATGCGGGCGTGCGCGTGGTGCGCACCAACACCACCGCCTCCACCGCCGAGGCGGCACCAACCTCGCTATGGACAGCCAACGACGTGAGCTCGACCCAGACTTGGATCGTCACTTATGCGAGCACGACTCCCTCAGATACCAAGGGGCAGTACACGATCCCGCTGCCTTCCGCGAACTTCAATTACTGGGCCGTGCCGGACCGGCTGCAACTACGCTTCGCAGTCGCGCAAACCATGGCGCGCCCCGAACTGAGCTATCTGGCTCCGACCTCGACCAATAACGCGATCAACGGTCAACCCCAGCTCTATTACAACGGCACCGCGGGGCTTCAGCCGATCAAGGCCAATCAGGTGGATTTTTCGGCGGAGTGGTATTACCACCCGCATTCCGCACTGACGGCCGCGCTGTTCGGCAAGAAAATCCGCGACGACATTTACACCGGTACCCAGACGAACGTCAATTTAGGCACGATATCGTGCGTGGGCGGACCGCCGGGAGCAAAGGGGGCGACCTGCACGCCCTTCCCGTGGACGGTCTACGCGCCCGCCAACGGCGCGACCAGCGACTTCTACGGCTTCGAGCTCGCTTGGCAGCACATCTTGGACAACGGTTTTGGGGCGCATGCCCAGTACACGCGCACGTGGAACAAAAGTTTCGATCAGACCGGCGCCGAAGTGCCCCCGATCAATGCCGTGCCGCCGACGACCCTGTCCGCGGGCCTGTTCTACGACAAAGGCCGATTCAGCGCGGACGTCAACTGGGACTACGCCTCGAGCTATCAATTCGCGTGCTCTCAATGCACGGAGGTGCCGGGTTGGCCCGCCATCTCGAGTCCCTTCCAGTGGGTCACGGCGAGCGCGCACTACACGGTGTACAAGGGATTGCAGGTCTACGTCGAAGGCAGGAATCTCACCGATGCGGTGGCTCGCACCTATCTGAACGGCAACCCGCTGCTACCGTGGGCGAACGGCCAGAACGTAGGTCAGAGCTCGAGCGGCGTGGGCGCAGGCTACAGCGCTTACGGCAGAACTTATACGATCGGCGCGTCGTATAAGTTTTGATTTGGCCAAAGCGGCGGTTCGGCAAATCGCCGCCCGCCGATTTCGCCTTCAGGCAATTAAGCTGTTCATACGATCAAGGTCCACCGGCTTGGTCAGATGGAAGTCGAAGCCCGCCTCTAGGGCGCGGCGTTTGTCATCGTTCTGTCCCCACCCGGTGAGAGCAAGCAAGAGCAAGTCCTTGCCCCAAGACTCGCGGCGAATGGCCTCGGCCACGGCATAGCCGTCGAGCTTCGGAAGGCCGATATCGAGCAGCGCGATGTCGGGTCTGAATTCGCCGGCGGCAATCAACGCCTGCTCGCCATCGTGGGCGACACATACGTAATGTCCCTCCGCCTGTAACAGGAATGCCAAGCTTTGCGCGGCGTCGATGTTGTCGTCGACGACGAGAATACGGCGGGCGCGCGATGAACGCAGCGAACGTTCCGGGTTGACCTCGGCGGTCGCTTCGCGCCGTCTTGCGGGTGAGGCCAGCCAGATGCGAAATTCACAGCCCTTGCCGAGCCCCTCGCTCGCCGCCGTGACTCGCCCGCCGTGCAGCTCGACCAGGCCCTTGACCAATGCCAAGCCGATCCCGAGGCCGCCTTCGGCCCGATCGAGCGTGCCTTTGACTTGCGCGAACATCTCGAAAACCCGCCCCAGCGATTCGGGCTCAAGTCCGATGCCGCGATCTTTCACGCCGATGGAAACGCCGCCGTCCAAGAGCTTTGCGTCGACTTCGATCTGGCCATTCGGCTCCATGTATTTCGCCGCGTTGGTCAGGAGATTCGAAAACACCTGGCTGAGCCGCAGCGGATCCACTTCCACCTCGATCGGCTCGTCGGGAAGCGAGATCAGGAGAGCGTGGCGGCGTGCATCGATGAGCGGGCGAGCCACCTCGACGCTGGTCTCGATGATCGAGGCGATGGATGTACGCTGCTTGTGCAGCGTCAATTGGCCCCGGGTGATCTTCGACACATCGAGTAGATCCTCGAGCAGTCCCGCCATGGTTTGGACTTGCCGATCGATGATGGTCGTCGCCCATTCCCGAGTTTTTCCATCCGTCGCGGGTGCACGCAGCACCTTGGCGGCGTTACGGAGCGGTGCGAGGGGATTGCGCAGTTCGTGAGCGAGGGTGGCCAGAAATTCATCCTTGCGACGATCGGCATCCCGGAAGCGCGCTTCGCTTTCAACCAGCGCCTGCGTCGTGAGCACTCGATCGGTGATATCCGAGCCCTCGACGAATATGCCGGTGATCTGGCAATTCCTGTCGAGGACCGGTTGATAGACGAAATCGAGATACCGCAACTGCAGCGTGCCCGCATCGTCGGAGCGCCGCAAATAGATGGGAGCCGCGCTCGCGGCGTGCGCCTGGCCGGTCCGATAAACATCATCGAGGAGCGTGATGAATCCCTGGCGCTCGACTTCGGGCAACGCTTCGATGACCGATCGGCCCAAAATATCGCGCCGCCCGATCATGTCGAAATAGCGCGCGTTACAATATTCGAAGCGGTGCTCCGGTCCACTCAAGACGCACATGAAGCCGGGCGCCTGGTCAAAGAGCTGCCGCCAACGCGCCTCGGCCGCGCGCATGGACTGTTCCGCCAGCACCTGCTCGGTGGTCTCGGTACAGATGACCAGCACGCCACCCACCCCCGTCCGCGCGCTTTCATCGTCGATCGGGCTGTAGCTGTACGTCCAATAGACCTGCTCCACCTGCCCGTTGCGGGTGATGGGCACCAAACTGTTCCGGTTCCAGGTGGCGCCGCGGCCCAACAAGACGTGCTCGATCTGCGGCCCGATAATGGGCCAGATTTCGGCCCATACCTCGCGTCCCGGACGGCCGAGGGAGCTCGGGTGCCGGTCGGTGCCGATCGAGGCGCGGTAAGCGTCGTTATAAAAACAAAGAAGCTCCCGCCCCCACCAGATGTACATGGGATGGCCGCTATTGAGAAGAAGACGCAGCGCCGTGCGAAGAGGCGCGGGCCAGTCTCGCGGGTGCCCCAGGGAGGTGCGGCTCCAATCGTGGGCGCGCATCAGGGCACCCATCTCGCCGCCGCCGGCGAGGAAACTCGTGGACGATGAGTCCGCCGGACCTATTCGTTCTTGTGCGTTCATAGGGAGTGAAACCGGGCAATCCTGCCACGTGGGTTCGCTACACCGGGACGGCACCTTAGCGATAAATCCAATGTCCGTAAATCCCTTCCCCGGACCGGGATGCCGGGCGCCCGTCTGGCGATCGGTCAGGAGCCTGAAACCCGCCCCCGCCTGTGCAAATGGGTCAGGTTATGACAGCCAAAAAGCCGCATCCGGGGCCTCGGGCTTAGCCGAGGTCCTGAGGCCGCCTAGGGTCGACACGTATCGCAGAACCCAGCCGTTTCGGCCCATCGCCAAAGCGGCGACGAATGAAGCCGTTCATCGGCTCCGAGTAGATGCGCGCGACCAGCTCACCCAAGAGGCCGGAGACGATGATCGCACCGATGAACAAGGCCGGCAGGGCATCGAGCGGGGCGCCGGCTAAATTGAATAGCCCAAACGACGCGAACACCACGAACATGTGGGTCAAATACACTTCATAGCTTCGCCGGCCCAGTGTGATGAGCGGAAAGAGGGCGCGCGGACTCTTCCACTCCGTCTGGGCGGCGGCCACCATCACCATACAGGCGCCGATCGCCAGAATCGTCATATCGAGGCCACTTCGGGCAAGACCCCAGGCTTCGACTTGATCCGACAAACCGAGGATCAACAGGATAAAGAGCGTTCCAAGACCCACCAATACCCGGATCGCTTGGCGGGGAATCATGATCCGCGAGCGCGCGATGGCGGTCAGACAGCCGAGCGCGATGGCATCCATGCCGCCCAAGTAAGAATATTCCTGCCAGACCTCGTTTCCGCGCGCGAGCACGGTGCGACCCAAGGGTCCGAGCGCCACGAAGAGGAGGAGAAGGGCCACGAGCCCCTTGCCGCCGCCGAGCAACCGGCAGAGGAGCGGAAAGAACAGATAGAACATTTCCTCCACCGAGAGCGACCACAGGATATCCCAGCTCGCCGGGAGGTATCCGCGATGCGCCTCCAACACATTGACGTGAAAAGTGAGCGCGGCGAGGAGTGCCCGGCCCAGGCCGCCGGTCTTTTCTGAAACCACGAAATCCTTGATGCCCGCCCCATGTAACGCGCAGAGAACCGCAAGCAGCAGCAAAAGAACCGGTGCGATTCGTGCAAAGCGCAGCGCATAGAAGTCACGCGTGTCGACATTTGAGAGCGAACCCCATCGTCGAATCGAGGTGGACGTGATGAGAAAGCCGGAGACCGCAAAGAACATCTGGACACCGTATTGCCCGTTCCACATCAACGAAGAAGCGAGGCGCGGTGGTAGCGCTTGCGAATACGGAATCTTCGCGAGAAACAGGCGCATGTTGATGTGATTCATCAGCACAAAAAAGATCGCGAGACCCCGGAGGATATCTACGCCATCGAGCCGCGCCCAACTGTGCGACCTGCTCGTCGAGTCGAGGGCGGGCAATGGGTTCGGCGCGGTGCGGGACGCATGCATCGAAGTCGAATATATCAACCGCTAGCCGGCGCCGCGGCCTTTCTGCGAAGGTCTCGGATGGCTTCGCGCTTCTTCGTATGGAAGGAGCTGTGTGTTGGGCTTGCCATCGACGACCTGCCGCGCGAGGCCCGATGATCGACGAGACGTGCCGCTGGAGGCAACTCCAGCGGCACGAAGAGCTTAGTGCTCGCCTACCAAATCATCGCTCGCCGCATTCAAACCAACGGCGGATCGCTATCCCGGGCCGGATGGCGATGCTGAGCCACCGCTTCGATGAACCTCCTCGCATCGAGCGCTTCCGACGAAGCGGCGACGATGAGCCCGGGATCCTCCGCACCCGTGGGCAGCTCCCGGCCGATGCCCGCCTTATCCAACAGTGCCGAGGAGGCGCCGAGCGCCAGGATCGTCTTGCAGTGTCGATATTGATCCTTCAAGAACTCGAGCGTGTGTCCGTCGCGGGCCAAACTTTCCACGGCCTCCGTGCCATCGGGCAAGACCAGGGCGTCGAACAGCACCGAGGGCGAGTTCTCGAGCGTGGCGTCGACTTCGAAAGCCTCGCCCTCCTCGCTCGTGACCGTGCCCAGTCGGCCGCCCAAAAGGCGCACGACCGCACCGGCCTCGTTGAGTGCCTCCATGACGGCGGTGATGGACTCACCTTCGATCCCATTGGCAACGAAGACCGCGATCTTACGAGTCGCGACACCGCCCTCGCCCGGCAGCGCCAGCAAGGAAAGCGCCTGAGAGATTTTCACCTCGGGCTTCGGTACTTGCTTGATCGCTCGCGGCATCGGCTCAGGCAATGCGAGGCCAAGCCCCTCGGCGACGGCCGATGCGAGACTCTGCGACACATTGCGCAAGGAGGAGACCACACGCTCGCGGATTGCGGGTACGGTCACTTTGCTGAGCTCGAAGCGAAAGCCGCCGATGATATGAGCCTGCTCCTGCGGAGTCTGACTCTCGAAGAACAAAGTCGCCTGCGAGTAATGCTCGGCGAACTTCTCCGGGCGGCCGCGCACCTTGTCGATGGGCGCATTGTCCGGTTCGATGGCTTTCGGAAAGCTCACGAATCCTGCGGCTCCTGCCTGAAACGGGCACCCGCCCCCCAACGAGTTCGGCTCGTAAGCGACCCGCCCACGGGCGATCGCCTGCCGGTGCAGCCCGTCGCGCTGGTTGTTGTGAACCGGCGCGATCGAGGCGTTGATGGGGATCTCGTGGAAATTCGGGCCGCCCAATCGGGTCAGCTGCGTATCGATGTAGGAGTGAATTCGCCCATGCAGCAGGGGATCGTTGCTGAAGTCAATGCCCGGAATGACATGCGCGGTGCAAAACGCGACTTGTTCCGTCTCCGCGAAGAAATTGTCGGGATTGCGGTTCAGCACCATGCGACCGATGGGTTTTACAGGAACCAACTCTTCAGGGATCAGCTTGGTGGCATCCAAGATGTCGAAGCTGAATTTCTCGGCATCCGCTTCGGAGAAAGTCTGAATGCCCAATTCCCACTCGGGATAATGGCCCGATTCGATCGCCTCCCACAGGTCGCGCCGATGAAAGTCCGGATCCGCGCCGGCGATTTTCACGGCCTCGTCCCAGACGAGGGAGTGAGTCCCGAGGATCGGCTTCCAGTGAAACTTGCAGAACGTGGACTTTCCGTCGCTGTTCACCAAGCGGAAAGTATGCACGCCGAATCCTTGCATCATCCGATAGCTTCGCGGAATCGCCCGGTCCGACATGACCCACATCAGCATGTGTGTCGATTCAGGCATCAACGAGACGAAGTCCCAAAAGGTGTCGTGTGCCGAAGCCGCCTGCGGCATTTGATTGTGAGGCTCGGGCTTCACTGCGTGAATGAGGTCGGGGAATTTCATCGCGTCTTGGATGAAGAACACCGGAATGTTGTTGCCGACCAGATCCCAGTTACCCTCATCGCTATAGAACTTGACGGCAAAGCCGCGCACGTCGCGGGCCGTATCGGCCGAGCCGCGCTCGCCGGCGACGGTCGAGAATCGAACGAACACCGGCGTGGTCTTGCCGGCATCCGCGAACACTGTGGCGCGGGTCAATCGGCTCAAGGACTCGTAGGCTTCGAAGAAGCCGTGTGCGCCGGAGCCGCGCGCGTGGACGATTCGCTCGGGAATTCTCTCGTGATCGAAGTGGGTTATTTTCTCTCGCAGGACAAAATCCTCGAGCAGTGTGGGCCCGCGAAGACCCGCTTTCAAGGAATCTTGATTATTGCTGATCGGCACGCCTTGATTGGTGGTTAGCACCTGGCCGGCCGAGTTCACCCGCTTCGAAGCCAGCGAGCCATCGAGCGATTGCGGTTCCAAGGTGGGCGCGCCGACTTTCGGAGATTCGTTTGCCTCGCTCAACGTGCTCGCGCCGGTGGTGGGCGATGGCATCTCCTCGTGCGCTCCCTCGGGCGGTTCCGTAGCATCGGCCGGTGCGTACTCGCTGGGTTTCGCCGCGTTGAAGGGCACCGCCTGCGCGAGAGCCGCCTCCTCCGCCGCATGTGCCGCAAGCTCGGTGGCCGGCTCGCCGGCGTGCGAGGGTCCGCTGACCGTAGTCCCCCGACCCGTATCGCTCTGCTGATTCGACTTCGTCTTGCCGCCGCCTTTCGTGCGCGCAGCGCTTTTTGCCCCGCTCTTTCGCGTAGCCATGATTGTCTCCTCTGATTGCGAAGGCTCGCCGGGCTCCCGAGCGGCGTTGGAGGGAGCGATTACCTATTCCGGCTTGGCCTGTATGTAAAAAAGAAAGCCAAGCGGACCTTACTCTTTCGTCCCAACCAGGCCACGCCGCGCAACGCGCGAACTGATGTAGCCCTTGGCCTACTGAGGCGGAACAAGAGGTCGGAGAGCTCCCGCAGCGTGTTGCGCTGCGCGCCGATGGAGCGTTAATCTGAACTATAGGATTTTCAACGGAGCAATAGCAGGATCTGTCATGGTGAGTCGAAAACCCGCAGCGAAGTCAGCAGCCCGCGGCTCAGCGTCGCCGCAGCGCGGTTCCCGCTCCTTGCACGCCCCGCGGCCCTCCGCGCGCAAAAAGAACAAGACGAGCGGGGCAGTTCGCGTGCGTAAGTGGTCGGCAGCGGTATCCAAGAAAAGTGACGCGCTCGACTTGGAGCCCGGTGTATTCAAGTCGCGAAGTGCGCATCGGATCGCGCAGTCGTTGAAACGCTCCGCGGACGCGAGCCGTCGACGCAAGGCCACACCTTTTCAGTCAGCGATGTCGATGTTGAATTTCGAAATCAATCGCGGTGGCCGCGGGCTGAGCGCGCGCGACGTGAGGTGCTCAATCGGGCCAAAATCGAGTTACGCAAGGTGTACGGGCGCGACACCTAAGCGACTGCGCGGGCGGTCGGTCGCGACATTTTCACTCGAGGTCCTGCCGAATCATGTTGAGGTGGCGATGTCATGAAGATTCGAAAGGCAAGAATCCACCGCTTCGGCGGCCCCGACGTGCTGCAGATTGACGAGGTCGAGGCCTCCGTCAGCAGATGCATCACAGGTGTTAGTCGAGGTGAAGGCCGCGAGCATCAATCCCGTCGACTTCAAAATCCGAAATGGCCAGTATCCCGCGGTCAAGGAAGATCGGCTCCCCTACACCTTAGGCCGCGACGTGTCGGGCATCGTCGAGAAATGCGGCGCACAGGCCGCACAGTTCAACGTCGGCGACGCGGTGTTCGGAATGGTCGGTATCGGCGGCGGCGGGTACGCCGAAAAGGTCGTGCTCGATGAGAAGGCGATCACCCGTAAACCTCCCATTTTGGATCACGTGCATGCGGCCGCGATTCCGCTCGCCGGGCAAACCGCCTGGCAAGGCCTATTTCGGCATGGCCAGCTGAAGAGCGGACAATCGGTGATGATCCACGGCGGTTCCGGCGGCGTGGGGCACTTCGCGATCCAATTCGCGAAAGCAAAGGGGGCGCGGGTGTTGACCACGGTCTCGACGGACAATGTTGCGTTTGCCCGGGGTCTCGGCGCGGACGTCGTCATCGACTACAAGACGCAACGCTTCGAGGACGAGGCGCGGGATCTCGACATGGTCTTTGATCTGATCGACGGAGAGACCCGCGAGCGCTCCTGGAAACTCTTAAAGCGTGGCGGGATCTTGGTCTCGACGTTGACCGAGCCCTCGCAAGACACGGCTGCTCGACACGGTGTGCGCGCATTGCGATACACGGTGGAGGCCGATGGGAGCGAGCTGGGTGAGATCGCCAAGCTGGTGGCTTCTGGCCAAGTGAAACCGCGCGTGCAAAGAACTTTCCGGCTGGAGGAAGCGCGGGAGGCCCTGGCCGCCGTCGAGCGCGGCGGCGCTATAGGCAAGATCGTGCTTTCCTTGGAGTAGACTAACCACTCGAGCCGCAAGGCCAGGCAGCCTACCCGGGGCGGCGCACCGACGTTGTCCGGTTTCGATCGCGAAATCCGATGTATCTCGTAGGAGCCATGGACCCTGCGAGGCCGACGTGCGGGCTTTACCCGATCGATGGATCGTTGCGATGGCCGGCGCGCGGTCATGCTAATGATCGGCACCCTCTACTCCTGGGCGATGTTTGCCCAGCCGCTCGTCGTCGGCTTCGGTTGGGATCTGACCACGACGACCGGGGCTTATGCGATTGCGAATTTCTTCCTCGCGTCCGTAGGCGTCGTCGTTGGAGGATTTTGGCTGGACCGCAAGGGTCCGAGGCCGGTCGCGATGACGGGCGTCGCGCTATGGGGGGCCGGCAATGTGCTTGCGGGGCTCGGCACGGTGAGACTCGGCGCTCCCTGGCTCTACGTCACTTACGGCATGATCGGCGGGATCGGCGCCGGCATGGCGTACATCACGCCGCTCGCGGTCGTGAGCAAATCGTTCCCCGAGCGGCGCGGGCTTGCCGGCGGATTGGTCGTCGGATGTTTCGGCCTTGGCGCTTTTTTCTATAACCAATTGATCCCGCGCCTCCCGGCCTTCCATACGCTGTCGGTTCACGCGGCGAATACGCTCGCCGCGAACGTCGCCGCTCAACGGCTCCGGCGGTGGCTGGTCACGTCTTGGCCGAGAGCGAGACTGCACATATTCTCATGCAGATCTTCATCGCCTCAGGTGCGCATTCCTCGCGATCGGATTTCCCGCGGCAACGCTCCTTCGAAATCCGCCGGCGGAGCAGGCCGGTGCCGGGCGGCCGACTGCACAGCGATCGTTGGGCTATCCGCCCGCGAGCATCGTCCGCATGCCCCAGTTCTACCTCCTATGGATGCAACTCTTTGCGAATGTGATTGCCGGGATTACGCTCATCTCGAACGCCGTCGTCATACTGTCGGACCTTACCCACTTGGCGGCGGCCAACATCGCGCCTCTGTTCGGCGTCGTGACGGTCTTCAACGCCGTCGGGCGATTCTTCTGGGGCGGGATATCACCGCATCGGTTGCCAACGAACCTTCGCCGCGATGTTCGCGGTCCAAGCGGTGACGCTGTTCTGGCTTTGCAACGTGCACGCGGCCGCACCGGCGCTGACCGGCTTCGCCATCGTCCTTCTTTGCTGCGGCGGCGGTTTCGGAACCATGCCGTCGTACTGCGCACAGTGCTTCGGGACCCGCTACATGGGGTTGAACTACGGCCTGGTGCTGACGGCGTGGGGCGCTGCGGGGCTCCTCGGGCCGATGCTCGTGGCGCGAGCCAGGGACTTCGGCGTTTCCTTTACCGGCTTGATGCCGGCAATCGCCTGCGCGCTCATGGCGTCCGTCATCCTGCCGATCCTGACTCGCAGGCCCGCGCCCCCGGCGCGGCGCGTGCCGGTGCTCTCAGGAGTTGCGGCCGGCCCAGGCGCGTGCGAGCCTTTCTGGCAACGCGAACTGGAAGGATGGGAGGCGCGCGTGAAACTTCGGCCGGGCGACGCGGAGTGGAAAGCCGTCGAGCAGCATCTCGATCGGCTGCTCGACATGGAGGCGTCGCAGTGGGACGCCTACATCGCCCGACTCGAGGACGACGAGCCCACCATCGCCGCCGCCTTGCGCGAATTGGCGGCGGACCGTGCGAATGTCGAGGCGGAAGGATTTCTTGAGACCAGCCTGGTCCCATCCGGCGATCCGGAGCGGGCCGGCGTGCAAGTGGGCGCCTACACCATCGTCGCGCTCATCGGCCGCGGCGGCATGGGAGAGGTCTGGCTCGCGCAGCGCAGTGATGGCCGGTTCGAGGGAAAGTTTGCGCTCAAGTTCCTCGAGACCTATTCGGCCTCGCCCACCGCGCTCGAACGGTTCCGGCGCGAAGGCCGCTTGCTCGCGCGGCTCGCACATCCGCACATTGCCCGCCTGGTCGATGCGGGTGTCACCCCGGCGATCGGCCCTATCTCATCCTCGAATACGTTCAGGGGATACGCATCGATGACTACTGCGCGAAGCACTCGCTCGGCGTCGAGGGCCGCGTCCGATTGATTCTTGATGTGCTGGGCGCGCTGGCGCATGCACATAGCAATTTGGTCATCCATCGGGACATCAAGCCGACCAATATCCTGGTCACCGAAGAGGGCGAAGCGAAATTGCTCGATTTCGGCATCGCGAAGCTCGTCGGCGCCGAGGCGGGACCGGTCATCGATGCGCCGCGCCACTCGTATCGAGGACGTCGCCTTCACGCCCGAATACGCGGCGCCGGAGCAGATTCTGGGTGAGCCGCCATCGACCGCCACCGACGTTTATCAGATGGGTGTGCTCATCTTTGCGCTCTTGACCGGACGGCTGCCCCTCGGCACCGAGCGCGCGACCCGAGCCGAGCGCATCAAGGCGGCGCTCGATGACGATCCGCCGCGGATGTCGGATGCCGCGCCCGCGGCTTTGCGCAAGGCGCTGCGGGGCGATCTCGATGCGATCGTCTCGAAGGCGTTGCGCAAATTGCCGCGCGAGCGCTACGGCACCGCCGCCGCGCTCGCGGACGATCTGAAGCGCTATCTGCAGAGTGAACCGGTCGCGGCGCGCGCGAACTTGTTGAGCTACCGCATGCACAAGTTCGTGCGTCGCTATCGTGGCGCGGTGATCGGTACCGCGGCGGCGGCCGTGGCGCTGATCGCGGTCACCGCCTTCGCGCTCTACCAGATGCGCGAGGCGCAGATTCAACGCGACCAGTCGCGCGAGCAGGCGCGGCGCGCTGAGCTGCAAGCGGAGTTCGTGACCCTCATGATGTCGAATGTCGGCGACAAGCCGATCACGGCCGAGCAGCTGCTCGACGCAGGCTACAAGCTGGTGGCCCAGCACTACACGGACGATCCGATCTTCCGCATGAGTGCCATGCTCAATCTGTCGGCGCGCTACGGGGACATCGGAGAGTACCCGAAACAATACGGCCTTCTCGAGGACGCGGACCGGATCGCTCGCGGCCTTTCGGACTGGTCGATGATGTCCCGCGCCGAGTGCGGGCTCGCGGAAGCGGAGATCGACTTGGGCCACCTCGACCGTGCGGCCTCCTGGATTGCCTCGGCCAAATCGGCGATGAGTCACGTGCCGAGTCAGAATCCGCTATACGTCGAGGACTGCATGGAAGCGGAAGCAGACGTCATGGATGCCCGCGGAAATCCGACCGCCGCCACGCGAATCGCCCTGCAGGCGCTTGCGCTGCTGGAGCAGGCCGGCGCCACACACGAGCTGCGCTATTCGGACCTTCTGGGGCGCATCGCGGATTACTACAAGGGGACGGGGACACTCATAAGGGTTTCGAGTACGTCGAACGCGCCCTGAGCGCGGCGGAGCGCGACGGTCTCGGCGATACCGACGCGGGGATGACCGCAGTCCACAACGTCGCCTCGAGCCTCATCGGATTCGGCGAGATGCAGGAAGCCTGTTCGCGCGAAGCCCGTCTAGTCGAGCGACTGGAGGCCACGGGCCGGACGGTCATACCGGCCATCGCCGTGCTCAACAGCACCTGCCTCTTGCGCAGAGGCGATGCGGCGGCGGCGATGGTCTGGGACGACAAGGGGATCAGCGCGGCCGTCGCGGAGAAGAACCCGGATCGCGAGGTCTACGCGCGAGTCGGTCGTGCGCGCGCACTCATCGCTCTCAAGCGCTACGACGAAGCGTCCGCGGAGCTCGATCATGCCGCCAAGGCGCGATCGGACGAAGATCGCATGGAGAGCAGCGTGCAGTCGATCCGAATTCAGATCGTACGCGGAGAACTCCTCAGTGCCGAACAGCGCGCTGCCGACGCCGCGCAGATTCTGCGAGTCCGCCGTTGCGACCATACAGGGGAATTTCAAGGCCACGGGCTTCTTGCTCTCCAACGCCCTGCTGGACTCTGCCAAGGCCGCGCTCGCACTCGGACGGTATCCGGACGCGAGGCGTCTCGCCCAAGAGGCGTTGACGGAAAATCTACGCAAAGCGCGCGATCCGGGCCTGAGCGCCGACGTGGGCGAGGCATCGCTGGTGCTCGCCCGCGCGCAGAGAGCCTTGGACGATGCGCCGGCGACTCACGCCGCGGCGCATCAGGCAGTCCTATCGCTCAGCGCCTCCCTGGGACCCGATCATGCGCTAACGCGCGAGGCGCTTGCCCTCGAATGAGAGGGCAGCGTGCGGCTCTCGCGCGTCGGCGCTCTTGTGCGCCACCCACAACGCGTCGAACAACAGGTACGACGGTCACCGTTCCCGCAAGCAGCAGATGGCCGACGGTCATCACTCGCGTGGCCCACACCGCCACGAGAACGCCGCAGTAAAGCGGCTGACGGAGCGTATCCGTGGCAGGTCGCACCACATCCCTCGCCAGGGTGAGCTCAAACACATCGAGATGACATGCGAGAAACGCGCCGATCATAATCAACGTCCAGGCCAGGTAGAAAAGCGCGGAGAGCGCCCACTGGGCGGCCCCGCTTGCGCTCCAGAGAATTTCCGGCAGGGGCTGCCAACCGGC
Organism: uncultured Gammaproteobacteria bacterium; assembly: GCA_963766915.1. Lineage (GTDB taxonomy): Bacteria > Pseudomonadota > Gammaproteobacteria > Steroidobacterales > Steroidobacteraceae > Bog-1198. The sequence goes on along the minus strand of CAVYCL010000008.1, from coordinate 172,717 downwards.
ATAAATCCATGCGAGTCCTGCGGCTGCGGCCCACGCTTGCGTGCTGCGCTCGAGCCGCGGCGGGATCGACCGCCGCACGACATGGCGCAGCATCCCGCGGCTCATCGATCGATGCAGCAGCGCCAGCACCAAGAGCAGTCCGAGATCGACGAGGCTGCATGAAGCGGTGCAGCACTCGCGGCCGCATCCATGTTGGGAAAGACGACGCGGTCGCCGACGAACAGCATGCCCCATAGAATCGCCAAGAGGAGCGCGAGATAGCCGAATGCGGCGTAGAGAACCGAGAGGATCGCCCATGTCCGACTCCTTTTCAGAGGTGTCGGTATTGAGATCGCATTTGACCCGGGAAACCCGACAGCAGGACCCGTGTTGATGCCGCCTCGGCGCGTTGCCCGCTCCTTCGCATTTCGGCACAATCAAGTGCCCGGCCGAGCCGGTATTCCGGGCGGAGCGGCACTTTTCATGTCCGAAGACGCGCCGAACACTCGGGCAGAGGCCGACATCCCGAACGAGCAGAGCGCCAATGCGGAGCTATTCGCCTCGCTCTATGCGGACCTGCGCCGACTCGCGGATCGGGAGCTCCGGCGCTTTCCCTCGGCGGGGGTCAGTCCGACCACCCTGGTTCATGAGGCGTATCTGAATATTGCCGATCGCGACGCCGTACGCTTCGTCGATCAGGGCAAATGCTTGGGCTACGTCGCGCGCGCCATGCGGGGCGTATTGATCGATTTCTCGAGACGACGATGCGGTGAAGCGCGGTTCGGGGTTCAAGATCGTCGAGCTCGATACGCAGATCGGTGAGGCGCTGAGCGACGACAAATCGCTGATGCAATTGTCGAGCGCCCTGGATGAGCTCGCAGAGCACGACCCCCCGCTCGCCGAACTGGTCGATCTCAAGTATTTCTGCGGCTTCTCATTCACCGAGATCGCGAAGCTCCGCGGAATCTCGGAACGCACCGTGCAGCGCGATTGGCAAAAGGTGCGCCTACTCCTTCACAGGCTCATCAACGAGAGCGGTTCTTGAGCCGACAGCCGCGCTGATCTTAATTTTTTTGTTGGCCTGTGTCGCTTTCTGCCGGTCGTCTTCGATATAGGGAATCAGGGACTTTCCTATAAGCAAAGAAGATCGTCATGCCAACCACGAAACTGATGGGAATATGTTCTACGCTCTTGGCCTGCGCCGGACTCGCCGCGGGCGCCGCGGCGCAAAATTCCGACGAATTCGGCGGCGGCGCCGGGAGAGAGTCGTTTCCCGACGCCACGGGGATCATCACGACGCGCAGCACCAATGGCCCCGTCGACAGTCATGGCGCCTTCTTTCAAAGTCTCGGCACCAACGGACGCAGCTGTGCCACCTGTCATGTGGCGAGTCAGGCGATGAGCATCAGTGCGAGCGGCATCCGAGAGCGCTTCGTGCAAACCCGAGGGCGCGACCCCTTGTTTGCTGCGGTGGACGGCGCCAATTGCCCGAATGCGCGGCAAGATAGCGCGGCAGACCACAGTCTGCTGTTGCAGCACGGGCTGATCCGCATCTTCTTGAAGCCGCCCGCCACTGCGCAATTCAGCATTTCCGTCGTGCACGATCCTTACGGCTGCGCCATCAGTGCCGACCCCACCGACGGCCAGCCGGTGGTGTCGGTGTATCGACGGCCGCTGCCGACGACCAATCTCGGCTTTCTGAGCACCATCATGTTCGACGGCCGCGAAACCAAGCAGCCGCTCAACGTCCGCGCGACCTTCACTGGCAATCTCGCCGCCGACCTGACTCAACAAGCCATCGACGCCATCGCCATCCACGCCCAAGGCGCACAAGCGCCGACCGCGGCGCAGCTCGATGACATCATCGGCTTCGAGCTCGGCCTGTACACGGCGCAGTCGTATGACAATGCCGCCGAGAGCCTGCGAGTCGACGGTGCCTACGGAGGCCCCAAATATCTCGAGACGGTGCTGTCGGGGGCCTACTACCCGGGCATGAACGATTCGCTCGGGGCCGATCCCGACGGCTTGCCGTTCAATCCCAACGCGATGCAGCTCTATGCCGCGTGGGTCGCCGGCGACTCGGAACGATATCCCGAGAGACTGCGGCGCGAAGCGGCGCGCAGCGAGATCGCAGCGGGCGAAGCGCTCTTCGACAGCGCACCCGTACATATCTCGGCCGTCCGGGGACTGAATGACAATGCCGCGCTCGGGAGCCCTGCGACTCTCACCGGCACCTGCACCACCTGTCACGATACGCCGAACGCCGGTAATCATTCTTTTCCGCTACCGCTCGATATCGGCACGGGCCATACCCTGCTGCCCGGCGCGGAGACGGATGCAAACGTTGCCGCCGGACTCGCCGAACTATCGCTGCCGGATCTGCCCGTCTATCTGATCAACGGCTGTCCCAATCCGTTCGGCGCAGGCCAACCGGAATCGTTCTACACCACCGATCCGGGAAAGGCGCTGGTGTCGGGTCTTTGCAGCGATTTCGGTCGGGGCAAGGGCCCCATTCTGCGGGGCCTCGCGGCACGCGCCCCCTACTTTCACAACGGCGCCGCCGCCGATCTCAACGAGCTCGTCAATTTTTACAACAAGCGCTTCGCGATGAACTTGACTGACCTGCAGAAGCGACAGCTGATCGCGTTCCTGAACTCTCTCTAAGAGAGCGCGCCGAGGCATGCGTTCGAGAAGTCCCTGGCGCCCGCCAGGGCACCGGGCTGCGGGATAAGAACCCGGTTTCGCAAGGCTCGCCGGGTTTAGGGGGCTCGGCCCGCGCTCGTCCTGGCGTGCCGTCACGCTGACGGCGGGCCCGAGAATTCTCGGAGCCGCAGCGAGTTCCGGTCAAGACACGTATCATGACCGGCGAGCTGTGGGATTGGCCGGCGTCGCGGGCAGTCAATATGATTCTGGACGGAGTATGGGCCGCTGTACGCGGGCCGCGCTCGGCACGCTCACGGTGGCGCCGCTCGTGATTGGTCTCGCGTCCCTGATGCGCAGCGCGCCGTCCGCGCGGGAAGCTGCGGAAAGCGTCCTGGCGCTTGCGGTGGTATGCGCTCTATGCGCCTTCCAGGTGTTCCTGCCCAACAGGCCTTGGACGCTCGAGCTCGCGACCATCGCTCTGTGCCCTTTGTTCGTTTGGATCGCGGCGCGCTTGCCGCCCGGTATTGCGAGTGCGGCAGCGTTCGTCTGCGCGATCACCATCGTCATGACAACGACATTTGCCATCGGCCTGTTCGGCGATTCCCGCTGGTCGTTCGACCAGCGCATCCAGTCTGCCCAAGCGAGCATTTTGGCAATCTCGTTCGGCGCTTTGATCCTGACCGCGCTGTTCAGCGAGCGCAGGCTTCAGGCGATCGCACTTCTGGACAGGGACGCCCGCCTTCGCGAGGCGCTTCGGGCCGGCGGCGTGATCGCCTTCGAATGGGATCTCGACACCGACCAGGTGCGTCACAGCCAGAATGCGGTGCCCCTCCCGGGATTCAGATCGACGAATGCCTCAGCGGATCCGAAGTATTGGGACGGGTCCACCCGGATGATCGCCCGCAGGTGACCGCCTGCCTGCATGGCGTCAAGCCCGAGAGCCCCTCTTACTCGGTGACATTCCGCTATCGGCCCTTGCACGACGATACCGAGGTCTGGCTGGAGCAATCCGGCACCGCCCAATTCGACTCAGAAGGACTGCCAACGCGCATCCGGGGTCTGACGACCGACATCACCCAGCGAAAGCGCTTCGAAGCCGAGATTTCGCATGCGCGAAAGCGGGCGGAACGAGCGGACCGCACCAAATCGATTTTTCTCGCGGCCGCCAGCCACGATTTACGGCAGCCGTTACAGACGTTGAGACTTCTGCATGGGGCGCTCGAACAGGGGCATCCGGATGACGAGGGCCGAAAGATCATTGCCGGAATCGGTCATTCGATCGACACCATGTCCAGCATGCTATCGAGTTTGCTCGACATCAACCGGCTCGAAACCGGGAATCTCCGCCCATCGAAGAGCGACTTTGCGGTCAACGAAATATTGAAGTCGGCGGCCACCGACCTGCTGCAACCCCTCGAGGAAAAAGGCCTGCAATGGCGTGCGGTGCCGTCCCATCTCGTGGTCCACAGCGACAAGCGCATGCTCGAGGAGATGATCCGCAATCTGTTGTCGAATGCGATCCGATACACCGACCGGGGGAAAATCTTGTTGGGCTGCAGACGTGGCGGCGGCAAGGTTCGGATCGAAGTCTGGGATACCGGCATCGGCATCGCGGGCGACCGGCTGCCTCATATCTTCGAGGAATATTATTGCGACGCGGAGCGCGGCGGCTTTGGACTCGGGCTCGCCATCGTCAGACGATTGGGAGAGATCTTGGATCACAGTGTCGAGGTGCGCTCCACGCCCGGGAAAGGCACCGGCTTCTCCATCGAGGTTCCGCTGGGACGAGCAGTCGTCGGTGCCAATGAATCCATGCCGCCGTCGAATTTTGGCGGCGAGGAGTTTTGCGGCACGGTGCTCGTCATCGAGGACGAGACCTCGGTGCGCGCCGCACTCAATCGGTTGCTGACCGTGAAGGGGATCGACGTCATCGGCGCGGCGACGGTGGGTGATGCGGTCACGTTCATCAAGCAGAAGGACGCGTCTCCGGATGTCGTGTTGTGTGATTACAATCTTCAGGGTCCGATGAACGGTGTAGAGAGCATCGCCTCACTTCGCGCCGCCCTTGCCTGGAATATTCCGGCCATCGTGATGACCGGTGACACCCGATCGAAAACGCTCGAGGCGATCGCCTCGTACGGCGTGTCTGTCCTGATCAAGCCGTTCTCGGGCGACGAGCTCGTGCAGCTGATCGACCGGCTTTGCCGAAGCCCGGACGCTCCCGATATGAATCGAAGCGTACGCCTCACCGCAATCATGCACGAGCGCGAGCCGCATTGAGCGGGCTGACCGGGGGTGGTCAGTGCGCCTTGCGCTGTCGCAGCAACTCCACCGAACGCTTCTCGTCGATCAGCATCTGGCGACCGTCGTCGCTCCGCGTGGCCCCGTCCTTGATCAGACCGATCACCTGCTCCGGGCGTGAGGGCGGGGTCGAGTGCGAACAACTTTGCCGCGAGGTTGGTCACATTCGGTGAGGCCATCGACGTGCCCGACAACCGCAGACGTGCACCGCCCGGGACGAAGCTGTCGACGTGATAGCCGTCGGCGGCAACCCCGACGTTCTCGCCATGGCTCGTAAACGAAGTCTCATCGCCCGCCTGATTGACCGCGGCGACGATGAGTAAGTTGGGGAGCTTCAGCGAGCTCGGCACATCCTCGATGAAAGTCACATTGCTGTCGCTGTTGCCGGCTGCGGCCACGAATAGCGTCCCCGGCGCCGACTTCATTGCGGTCTCGATGGCCTGGCGCCAGAGCGCGAACAGTCGCGCGGCCTGCTGCTTACGCGCCGCCGGGTCGCCGCCACCGCCGGTTTTCGACAACCAAGTCTCGAACTCTTCGGGTTCGTCGCCCCAGCTCATGTTCACCACGCGCACCTGCCGCGAGCGGAAGTAGTCCGCCATCTGCTGGAAGTCCGCGCCCAGCCGCCGCACCCATTCCTCGGTGGGCGCGAAAGGCAGGTCCGGCAGGTTGTCATTGAAGCGGGCGACGACCAATCGCGCCATGGCATTGCCGCGCACCGCGATCCCGGCGACGTGCGTGCCGTGAATGTAGTGGCCCAACACCTTTTGCTTCTCGAACATGTCGTGCATCTGTTCGGGACTCAACGTCGAGAACAGCTTGAGCGTCGCGTCGGCCTCCGGCGAGTCGATGCCGTTCTGCAGGTCCGTGAGCCCGGTAATCACCTCGCGAAGCTGCGGATATGCCTGCTGCTCCTCGGGAGTCAGCGGATACAGCCAGTCCTTGGACGCCGAGCCATCGTCGTTGTAGGCCAAGCCGTGACTGCCGCTGACCGTGGGCTTCGGGTCCGTGAACAGCTGCTCGGGAAAGAGCGCCACGTCGACGCCCGAGTCCCAGATGCCGACGCGGACCGGCTTGGCGTGCTGATCTTTAGTCAAGGTGACTTCGCGCGCGGCCCAGATGTCGGGCTTGTCGACCTTGTTCTTCTGAATGTAGGCGTGCAGGACATCGGCACGCGCTTGCGTCACGGGCACGCCGAACTTGAGCATGTCGCGCGCCTCGATCAAAGCCGCCGCCTCACCGTTGTCCACGGCCCCCGACTTGAGCGCAGCGGGGTCGATGTTCGTCCTGACCCTGCCGATCAACAGCGACCGCGTGAGCAACCGGGCGCTCGCATAAGAGGCTTTGACATCGTCCTGCACCACATTCCACGGCAGCGGCTCGATGGCCTCACGGTAGTGGGTGGCGAACGCCTGCTGGTAAGCGGCGCCGGCTTCGCCTCCGGCGTCGACGGCTGAGCGTAGCCGTGATTGAGCGTACAAGCCGCTGGTCAGCTTGGCCGAGGGCTTTTCCTCGAGCAGGCGCACGGCATCGACGGTTGCGAGTGCGCCGGGAAAGTCGCCCGCGAGCTCCTGCAGTTCCTGCTTGAGGATGAGCAATTCGCGCATCGTCGATTTGTCTTCGATGTCGTAGGTCGCAAGCACCTTGTCGAGGTCGGCGCGGACGGCGCCCGCGAACGCCGCGAATGTCGCATCGTCGGCCTCCAGTAACGCGGAGGCCGTGCCGTTAAGTTGATAGCTGAATCGCGGCAGATCGGACTTGCTGTGAGCCTGGAGCTTGGCCGGCGCGTCGGCCGCCTGGGCCGTTTGCATCGCCGCGACCGAAGCGCAGAGTGCGATGCATAACACGATTCGATTCATGATTAATGTCCTTTAGTGCGCGTGTTCGTATTTGAGTTCGCCCATCCCAAGGCAATGCTGATCCTGCTGCGGTGGCAGCGCGCAGGTCCGAAGTCCATTCGACCGCGTCTCTCTATTGTACAGATTGGACCTACCTTGCGGGACAGAACCGGCGCGCGACGGCCGTTCGTGAGTCCACCACTTGACGAGCGAGAGGTCCTCGCCGCCGCCTTCCGCTCACGCCTCCGTCGTAGGAGACTGCCCGACGGCATTCAAGCAGTGCGCCGATGGTGAACAGCGGGGTCCCGCGTAGTCTTGAGACCATGCTTGAAAAATTACCCGAGCGTGTGGGCCACGCACTCATCAATCAGCGCGCCGGCATGGAGCAAGTCGTCTATAACCTGCTTCAGCGCGAAAGAACATCCGCGCGCCTTTCGGTTGCGAGTTCTGCCTTCCAATTCAACGGGGCGCTCCCCGGCCGCTACACCGCCGACGGCTTGGGCGTGTCGCCTCCGCTCGAATGGGACGCGGTGCCCGCCGGGGCCGGATCGATCGCGATTTTGGTGGAGGACGCCGACTCTCCGACGCCGCACCCGCTGGTGCATGCGATCGTGGTCGATATCGATCCCGCGATCCGGACCCTGGAAGAAGGTGCTCTGGCGAGCCATAGGCACGAGGGGTCCGGGCTCGAGACGGGTCCGAATTCCTACCTGCAGCGGGCTTGGCTGCCGCCGGATCCACCGCCCGGACACGGCGAGCATCGATATGTGTTCCAAGTCTTTGCGCTGATGCCGGGACCTGACTTCTCGAGCCCTCCCGGCCGCCGCGAATTCATCGAGACCATCTTGAATCGGGCATTGGCCGTCGGCTGCTTGATCGGTACTTATGAGCGCGGTCAAGTCGCTGGAGCGGGCGGCGACAAGCCAGCCTCATTCTAGAGCCGGGCGCACCGCGGCGAAGGAGAGGCGGCCTCCGACCGGAGGCCGCCAGATTCAATCCGTTGGAAGGGCGCTGACGCTCCCAATCAGCCTTGGGCTAGGGGGTGGAGGCCTCGACCTTGACGGCCAACGATTCGGTATACGTGACTTCGACCGAATCGCCCGCCTTTAAAGTCTGCAGGAACTGCACCATGTTCGGTGACTTGACCGCCACAAGATGGACGGCACCATCATGCGTCGTAAACGCTACGGTGTTGGTGTCCCTCTCGATGGCCACGATCTTGACTGTCTCCGTGACCGAGGCGCCGACCCCGGCGCCCGGCTTTTCACCTTTGCCGGCACGATAATCGAAAGTGGAGGCTGCCGGCTCCATGGCCTTTGCGGAACCCTTCGCGAGTTGCACCGCAAGTCCCTCGTAGTAGCTCACGACGACTTTGTCGCCCACATGAATCTTATCGAAATTTTTCACGCCGTCGCCCGCGACGACGCTCACCGAGCCGGACGGTCCGCGCAGCGACAGCTCCCGTGTGGCCGGATCGATCGCGGCCACCGTGGCTTCGACCTGCTGGTAATTGGTTTTCACCACGGGCATGTTGGCCGCGGCCGGGGCCTGTGCCCAGATGGGGCCGGCGAGACCGACCACCATCAGCGTTGCCATCAGGCAGTTGAGCGAAGCCATTTCAGTTTTTTTCATATGTGACTCGATGGAATAAATAAGGGAAGCGCCGGGAAGACAAACCCCGCCAGATGCGTGGCCGCCGAAGTGTTGACGTGGCAGGGCATCGTCGCCATTGGACCTTCGCCCAACAGGCTCCCCTCGTATGCCGTCGTCGTCCGGCGGCGTGGCAATGCGGCTCACTGACAGCGGCCGATCGTGTCGCCGTGCGCCAAATGTTCGTCGAAACTTCCCGGGAACTCGACGTTCAAGGTCTCTCCGCCGCGGCCGCCGCCCGCCTTCGCCTTGGAGGGTTGATGACACACGAACGCCGTGTCGATCCTAAGGACCCAGCCCGCCGCATCGAGAAAGCCGTAGCCCCAGCCGCCGATGGTGCGGCCATCGTCGGATATGGCGACCGGTTCCCACAGGCTGAACCATTGCTCCATTGCGGTGCCCTGGCCACGCACGAAATCGTCGAGATTCACCGTGCCCATCTCACGCGTCCAAATGAACGGCCCGGGATTCAAGCTCAGGAACGGATTGCCGCTGAAGCCGACCATGACCGAGCCATCCCGCGACATGGCAAAGGGCTGAGCGGGTGCGGCGTCTCCCGGAAGCGGCTGCACGAATTCCATGCGCTCTCCTCGGGCGCGGCGGCGATAGCCGTCGCCGAGCGGCAGCTGTCCGTCGAATAGATCGCCCCCGATCAGCGTGCCGTCACCGCTGACCGCCGTCACTTCGTCGACCGGCTCACCGTCGGAAGTGAGCACGAGACTCGGAACGCCTGCATTCCAGACGACGCCGTACCAAATTCCCTCGAGCGGATCCTCCATCCAACCGACGAGCGTCTCGCCGTTCGCCGAGATCTGGTTGACGCGTGTATTCACAGGGCTGCCGTCGGGCGCCTTTTCCGGCGAAGCGAGCAGCACGCTGCCATGACGCGGGTTCCACTTCCACGCCCGGTATTGGGTGCAGCTCTGGTAGCTGAGTCCATACACCGAACCCTGATTGTCGACGCCGAAGTTGACCGTCGTATCGGTGCCGCAGGCGCCAATCGGCGCCGCTTTCAGCCACCCGCTCTTGGCATCCCATCGATAGGTGCCGAGCGAAGTATCCGTATTCACATCGACTTGATTGCTGGAAATGTAAACGCCGTTGTTGGAGATCGAGGTCGTCTCCCCGGTGCTCGGAAAGTTCATCGACACGAGCCCCGTCGCCGCAGTCCAACGGAACACGGGTCCTCCGGCCCCCTCGTTGCCGACGGCGATCCGACCGTCGCCGGAAACTCCGCTCACGCCTGTGCCGTAGCCCAGCTGATAGAGGATGGGTGCTCCCCGCAGGTGGTCGAAGCGTATGGGCGCATGGGTGGTGACGCCCGCACGCGCCGTGATCACGCTATAGCCGCACGGGTCGTAGTCGCGATTGTGATCGCCCCACCCCCAATCCCGTTCGTCGCCGTCCGAGGCGCGGTAGAACTTCTCGGCGCCCGGCAGGAACCACAATGGCGGTGTCGGAAAACCGCCGGCCAGGATCGCATCCACATACAGCACGTAGCGCTGACCCGGTATCAACCCGTGAATGACGAAACTGCCGTCGGGGCCGAGCAGACCTTGGGTCAGCTGCCCCGTAACCGCCGAGGTCGCGCCGGCGTACGGATTGGAGAGATTGCGGGCGATGACATTGACGCCCGTCAGCTCCGTCCTGCCATCGACGTCGTAGACCTTGCCTTCGATCGTTCCGTACGCGTTGGGCCAACCCCGGCCCGGATACAGATCCGAGATCGCCGCCGTCGAGTCGAGGGTGTGAATGTTGGCTTGAGCTGCCCCTGTGCCGGTTCCGGGCGTCGGATCAATGTACGGATACATGGTTTCGACGTCGGCCCGAGTCGGGCCGACTGCATAAGGAAGCGCGGTGCAGCTCTGCGGTCCCGGCGCGTCGCCGTAGAACACCGCGGCCCCATTCGCCTGCGTATGCGCGAGACCCAGGGAATGGCCAAACTCGTGCGTGGCCACGCCCTGAAATGCGGCCGCGCCTGTATCCTGAGGGCTGATCGCCGAACCATTCAAAACTGTCCAGCTTTCCGTGATGATGGTCGTGCCTTCGATGGAGTATTGTGGGGACGACACGCCCAAGACACCGTCGGGGGCGCCGATATAGTCCTCGAGGATACTGCCGTCTTCATCGAAGATGACGTAGATACCGCGGCCGTTCGATTTGCCGATGACCAGCGACACGTTGCTCGCATCGATGTTCGGAAGGCCCTTCTTGGCGAAATTCCCCGCGACGAACGCACCCACGGCGGCGGTCGGAACACCCGACCAATCGCCGTAGCCCTTGCGCACCAGATGCGCGCCCACAGCGTTGTCGAACACCACCTCCTGCGGGGTGTCGGTGGAGTAATCGGTGACGATCCCTAAATTGCCGAGGTCGTAGTAGACGGGGATCGGTTCGGAAGAAAAGTGGTAGCCCGTGCGGGTGTTCGGATCGACGATCAGCGGCCCGTCGGCGTAGGCCGCCGGCGCCAGCCATGCGATCAGTGCGAGTGCGGAACAGACGCGCAAGGATTTGAATTTATTCATTGCGCATACTCCCCTGCTCGATCCAGCGGTCTTTGACCGCCTTGCGCACCAGGGAAACGAACGCCTTGGTGTCCACGGCGCCGTGTTTGGTATTCATCAACCGGCGATCGGACCCGGCGAGCAGGTTGGGCTCCACCTTTGTGTGCGCGAACAGGCCGGCGTTGTTCGCATCGTTGCTGGCGCCCGCCATCGATATCTTGAATTTTCCGCGACCCAAGCCGACCGTCGTCTGAAGACCGGTGTACTTCGCGTGCCGGTTGAGGAAGAGGATCGCCTCCTCGCCCTGTGCATAGGTAGTCCAGCCGGCCGGAGTTACCATAAGATTGACCATGCCGTTGCCCATGCTGCGCGGCTTCAAGAGCCCAAACTGCCGGAAGGTGTACTCGGCACCGACCTCGCCGCGAATCGCCTCCGCGACATGAACGGTTACTTCCGTATAGGGAAAACCGCTGGCATCGATGCCGTCCGTCACGCTCTTCACGGTGCCGCGCAGGATGAGCTCGGACTTGCCCACCAGGTCGACGATATTCGGCTCGCGCATCTGCGTCGTGGCGACGGCGTTCCCGGCGGCTAGCAGCAGACAAAGGCTGGCTGTCCCGATGTGAATCGGGCGTAGTTTCGCTTTCACTTGTACCCCTATTAATTTTCTAATTATTTCGACGTTGCAAATGCATCGCCGAGATCGGAACCGGCGTACGCAATCACGCGTCGCGCAACAACCTGCTCTTCAGCAAGATCGTTGCACGGCCATAGTAAGAGATTGCCTGTCTTCTGCCTAGATAAACCTTGCGCAACCCGCGATCGGTATCAGGCAATTCGCGCCTCGTAATGGATCGGCGGCCGGCGGTTGACTTTGAAGACTCTGTCAAGCTGAATCTGAGACGGATGCAGCATCTGCCTTCTCCTATCGGAGAGGCCAAGGAGCCCGGCATGTCGACGGTAGCTCAGAAGATTGAACAGATGGTTAGCGCTTACTTCGAGGCGTGTCGGCAACAGGACAAGCACGCCATTGCAGCTTGTTTCGCTCCCGAGGGTGTGCATTACTTTCCGCACCTTCCCCCGTTTATCGGCGGCGAAGCGCTCGCTGCGGCCATTATCGGAGACCTACGCAATCGCGGAGGTCAATATTTCATCGATAGAATTTTCAGCAACGCCGAGCAATGCACGGCGGCCGTCGAGTGGTCGAGGACCTTCCATCAGCCGGACCGCATTCTGCGGGGATTTGAGTTCTACGAGTTCGATGCGGCATCGATTCTCATTCGCGAAATTCGGGGCTATTACGCCGCCGCGCCGAGTCCCGAGATATCGCGACACGAAATTATCGGTTTTGATTATCAAGGTCGCGGGTACAAAACAATAACGTAGCGATAGGCGCGCGCGGCCGCGTCGATGTCCGCGAGGCCTGGATCTCACAACCATCGTGTGCGAGCCCTCGCACCTGCGGATGCCGGAACCGAACCGTCGAGTGATCGCAGTCGATGGAAAACTCGTCGATGCCGTCGTCCGTAACGCGTCTGTCATGTTGAGCATTTAGCTTTTCGAGCGCTTTCACGGCGTCGGCCTGCCTCTCCGTTATCGGAGAACGCTTCCCGGCGCCATGCCTACAGAAACTCGAGGAGCTCTGACGATGAAACCCATTGACCGCGCACTATTCGCTGCCGCAATCGCCGTGACGCCCTTCTTGAGCGCGCACGCCGGCATCCAGCTGATCGCGACCAGCAGCACGAGCGGCGCCTACCAGGATCTTTCCAATGACACCTCCGCCCCGCTCGAAAACGGAGTTCCCGGCAACCGCCTGGGCGGCCTCGGCTCCGCCATCGCCTACGCCGGCGGCGACACCTTTCTGATGCTGCCCGACCGAGGCCCGAATGCCGTGACGGGATATGGCGGCACGAACATCGACTACACCGTGTCGTACATCAATCGCTTCCAAACCTACAGCTTGCGACTCCTGCCGAACGCGGACTACAACCCGAGCGCGGTTGCCGCGGGCACCGCGCCGTTCGATGTGGCAGGACTGCCCTATATCCTGACACCCTTCCTGCAAGCGACCACGCTGTTCTCCAGCGCGACGCCGCTCGTCTACGGGCCGGCGGCATCGAACGGCACGACCGAGATATCCGGCGCGCCCACTCGTTCCGGCGTGCCGCCGCTCAACTTGGTCAACCACACTCACTACTTCACGGGTCGCTCAGACGGATTTGATCCGAACCACAACTCGCTCTGGCCGCAAAATGCACGTCTCGACACCGAGGGCCTTCGCATGTCGAACGACGGCCGGTCCGTCTTTGTCTCCGACGAGTACGGTCCTTACGTGTACGAGTTCGATCGGACGACCGGTCAGCGGATCCGCTCCTTCGCGATGCCGGCGAGCTTCGGCGTCGCCCACCCAAATACCACCACCAGCACCGAAACCGGCACCGGAGTGCCCGTCGTCGGCGGAAATACCGAGGGGCGTATCGCGAACAAAGGCGCGGAAGGCCTCGCCATCACACCCGACGGTCGGACGTTGGTGGTGGCCATGCAGAGCCCGCTGACTCAGGATGGCGGCACCAGCGGCGACTACAACGCCGACGGTTCGAGCGGCGGCACGCCCTACACACGGATCGTGACCATCGACATCTATTCGGGAAAGGTAACGCACCAATATGCCTATCCGCTCAACACCACCAAGACCGCCATCAGCGAGCTCCTGGCGGTCAACAGCCATCAGTTCCTGATCGACGAGCGGGATGGTTCGGGCTTCGAGACCGCGAACGACGACAACAGCAACGCGAAGGTGAAATATCTGTACGAGATCGATCTCACGGGAGCCACCGACGTCACCAACATCGCTGATCTGCGTAAGGGAGGCTTCACGCCGGTGGTGAAGTCATCGACGCCCTTCCTCGACCTGGTAGCGGTCGTAGGTGCAGCCGGCATTGCCGCCAACACCGTCCCAGCCAAGATCGAGGGTGAAGCGTTCGGCGCAGATATCGAGATGAACGGCCAGATCGTGCACACGCTGTACGTGACTAACGACAACGATTTCCTGAGTTACATTGCGAAGGATGCGGGGACGCCGGCCGCCGACTCAGGCACGGTCCCCGCCGATAACCCTAATCGAGTCTTCGTATTCGCCTTCCAGGACAGTGACTTGCCGCTATATGCATCCACCGGGCTTGGCGTCCAACCTCAACAGATCAGCGCCAATGCTGTGCACAAACACTATGACGCGCCGTTTTTCGGTGGCTTCGGCTCGCCGCCGACCGATTGGTTCTTCTGGCCGTGGTGAGCCGCTTAACAGGCTAAGCGCCCTGATGAAGGGGAGCTTGGACCTTAGCGGCAGGGGCGCTCCGCGCGCGGAGCGCCCCGACTATGGCACGGAGTGACTTGTCTGGCCTTTTCGAAGTGCGTCGGTTTAGGCGGGAGCGAAGGCCATACTTCAACGAACCTTCACTTAATCAATCGGGTAGAAGTCCGAAATAGCATCAGCCCGACTTCGGCACATAGTCCTTGGGCTTCTCCGAGCCTTCGCCGAAGAAGAACTTCTCCATTTCCTTGACCAGGAACGCGCGGGCCTTGGGCTCGATGGTGGTCAATCGATTTTCGTTGATGAGCATGGTCTGGTGCGCCACCCACTGGGCCCAGGCTTCTTTCGAGACGCTGCTGTAGATGCGTTTACCGAGCTCGCCCGGATAAGGCAGATAGTCGAGACCGTCCGCCTCGCGTTTCAAAACCACACACTGAACTTTGCGCGCCATGGGTCGATCTTACGCTATCGATCAGGGGTCCTGCATGCGCGCGAAGAGCTGGTGAATCGGTTGGGGAAGTCCCACCTTGGGCGGAGAGCCCAACGCGTACCAGAGCCGATCACTCGCCTCGCGTACCTCGGATGGGAACGTGCAACGCACGCGCAACGGCTGCAGGCGCAGGTCGAAATGCGTAAAGCCGTGATCGATCGGCGGTAGAGATTCCATGTCCTCGACCTCGCCCAACTCCCGCCGGCACCAGGCGAGCGCTTCTGCTTCGTTCAGGAATTGCGGCGGTGACCAGAGGCCACCCCAGATGCCGGCGGCAGGACGGCGCTCGACGAGCACCGAGCGCGAGCTCGCATCGCCCGTTTCGGCGATCAACAGTACGGCTTCTCGCGACGGCCGCTCGCGCCGCTGCTTGACGCCCGGGAATTCCGCCTGCCGCCCCTCGCGCGCTGCGAGGCAGATCTCGATCAGCGGACAAACCGTGCAGGCGGGCCGCGTGCGCGTGCAGAGCGTCGCGCCGAGATCCATGATTGCCTGGGTGTAGTGCGCGACGCGCGTGCGCGGAGTGCACACTTCGGCCACCGACCACAGCGTTTTGAGCACGCTCGCGGCGCTCGGATCGCCTTCGATCCCGAACACCCGGGCAAGCACGCGCTTGGCGTTCCCATCGAGAATGGGATGCCGCTCTCCTCGCGATAAGGCAAGGATCGCGCCGGCAGTCGAGCGTCCGATGCCGGGCAGGGTGGTGACGGCATCGATCGACGTCGGAAACTCGCCACCGTGCCGCTCGATGAGCGCTTTGGCGCAGTGAAGCAAGTTCCTCGCTCGGGCGTAGTATCCGAGCCCGGTCCAAAGGTGCAGCACCTCGTCCTCGGACGCTTCAGCGAGCGCCGCCACCGTCGGAAAGCGCGCCATGAAACGCTCGTAGTACGGAATCACGGTCGCAACTTGGGTCTGCTGCAGCATCACCTCGGATACCCACACCCGGTAGGGGCTGGGATCTTGCTGCCAGGGGAGGCTCTTCCGGCCGTGATTATCGAACCAGCCGAGGAGCCGATCGGGGAGGAGCTTGGCTTTCTCGGGATTGATCACCATCGATTGCTCCGCAAAACCCCAAAAATCGAGGCGCATCATAGCTCAAGGCCCACCCCATCCGGCCGATAAAAGATGAGAGGGCGAACGCCCAGACGAGCTTTGGATGACGCATGGAGAGTGGGCCGATTCGCAGCAAATTGATCGCCGTGCCGGTGGTGTCCCTGCTCGTCCTGGGGGCCGTGCCGACCCTATTCATTGTCGCGCCGCGTCATGCACTCGCCGCGGGCCTCATGGCCTGGGCGCCGGCCCTCGCGATGGCGCTGGGCGCCTACTTCTCGACGACCAGGGTCGCGCGCCGGATCCGCAGCTTGCGCCAAGCGCTCGCTCCCGTCGCCGATCCGAACGTCCCCCCAGCTGCCGGAGCGGACGACCTGGACATGCTCGGCGACGGCGTACGCCGCGCCCTGCGTTTCGGCAAGGAGCGAGAATCCGCCCTGCACCGCTCCGCCGAGTTCCTGCGCTTCGCGCAATGCGCGGGAGGGTTCGGGATTTTCGATCTGGACCTCGCGAGCGGCGAAATGGAGGCGACGCCCCTGTTTTTCGACATCATCGGCATTGCCTCGCACGGGGTGCCCTTCCACCGCGACGACTGGCTCGCGACCGTGCATGGCGAGGACTTCGAGGAGGTGGTTCTGGCCTTGAGCCACGCCATCGCCAGCGGCCTTAACTTCGACGCCGAGTACCGCAGCCGGACGCTCGACGGCAGCGTGCGCTGGCTCGCCTCCCGCGGCGAGATCGCGCGCGGGTCGGACGGGCGGCCCGCCCGGCTCATCGGCACCGTCACCGATATCACGCTGCGCAAGCGTCTTGAGGAATCACTCAAACAAAAGGCCGAGTCGCTCAGCATTGCACAGACGGTGGCGGGTATCGCGACGATGGACTTGGACCTGGCGCGGCATCGCTGGATCTGCTCGGACAACTTCTACGAGCTCATGGGTCTGCCGGCGACGACGACGCTCAGTGACTGGGACGCGCGGCTTGGAAACATTCATCCCGAGGATCTCGAGCGAGTCCGTCGAGCGCCGCTCGACACGACGCGTGAGCACCCGACCTATCGCTGCGCCTACCGCGTCCGGCTCGGCGACGGAAGGGAACGTTGGATGGGCGAAAAGGCCGACGTCACGTTCGGCCCCGATGGCAAGCCCGTGCGCATCACGGGTGCGCTCATGGACATCACCCAGCTCAAACTCGCCGAGGCCGCGCTCACTTCGACCGAGAAGCGGCTTGCACGCACCATGCGCGGCACACGCGACGGCGTGTGGGAGTTCGACGTGGCAGCGGGACAGTTCTGGTTCGGACCGCGCTTCGAGGAGTTGTTGGGATTTGGAGCGGATGAGTTGCCGCGTTCGCTCGAGACCTTTAAGCGCCTGATCCACCCGAACCAGCGCGACGAGGCGTTAGTCGCCATGGACGTGCACCTGGTCGATGACCAGCCGTTCGATGTCGAAGTCCGCATGCAGCATCGGCAAGGCCACTACGAGTGGGTGCGCCTGCGCGGTCAGGCCGAGCGCGACAGCCGCAACAAGCCCGTATGGCTCGCGGGCTCGATGCAAGTCGTCACGGACCGCAAAATAGCCGAACAGGCGGCGCTCGATGCGAAGCTCGCCGCGGAGGCGGCGAACCGGGCGAAGAGCACCTTCCTCGCGAACGTGAGTCATGAGATCCGCACGCCCATGAACGGTGTGATCGGCATGTCCCAGATCCTCGCCGAAACCCGGCTCGATCCGACCCAGCGCGAATACGTGGACATCATCGCGGGGAGCGCCAAGTCCCTCCTCTCCCTGATCAACGACGTGCTCGACATTTCCAAGATCGACGCCGGACAGCTCGAGATCGAGAACGTCGAGTTCGACCTGCGCGATACGGTCTACGACATGGCCGCCGCGAGCGCGTTGCAGGCCGCGGTCAAAGGGATTGAGCTCGTGATCAACATCGACGCCGAGGTGCCGGTGCGCACGCGGGGCGATCCGGTGCGCTTGGGTCAGATCATCATGAATCTCGTCGGCAATGCCGTGAAATTCACGCACGAGGGCCACGTCCTCCTGCAGGTGTCGAGCGAGACGGCAACCGACGGTGCGGGGCTTCTGAAGATCGAAGTCTCGGATACCGGTATCGGCATCCCCGCCGACCGCCTGGATCGCCTCTTCAAGAGCTTCTCTCAGGTCGATTCGTCCACCACACGGCATTACGGGGGCACGGGCCTCGGACTCTCGATCGTCAAGCGCCTCGCTGACATCCTGGGCGGTGTCGTCGGAGTCGAGAGCGAGCCCGGGCGCGGATCGCGTTTCTGGGTCACCCTGCCCGTCCCCTCGACTCATCAGGCGTGTGAGCCCGGCCGACTCGGCGCTGGCCGGCGTGTGCTGGTCGTCGATGACCTCGAAGTCTGCCGCAAAGGTCTCGCGACCAAGCTGCAGCTCTTCAGTTTCGAGCCCGTCGCCGTTGCGAGCGTCGATGAGGCGCTCGCACGGCTCGAGGCGGGCGAGTCTTTCGATATCGTGCTTTCAGATGAACTCATGCCGGGGAAGGGCGGCCTCGACTTGCTCGCGGCGCTGCGCGCCGATCCGCGCCACGCGAAACTCCCGTTCGTCATGCTCTCGCTATTCGGCGCCGATCACGCCGCGTTCGCAGAACTGCCGCAGCATCCGGATGCCGTGGGCTTGAAGCCCATCCGCGCCTACAAGCTTGCGACGCTCTTGGATCACGCCTTCTCGGGCGATGCGCTGCCGACGCCGATGAGCGCCCCCGCGGCCCACCCAACCGCGAGTCTGCGCGGCTACCGGATCCTCCTGGTCGAGGACAATCCCGTAAACCAGCGCGTGGCGCAGAGGCTCCTCGAGAAAATGGCGGCGGGCGTGACGCTCGCCAACAACGGCGCCGAAGCGCTCGAGCGTTTCGCTGAAGCCTCCTTCGACGCCGTGCTCATGGATTGCCAGATGCCCGTGATGGACGGCTTTACGGCCGCTACCCGCATCCGCGAGGTCGAGGCGCAGAGCGGGAGCGGCAAGCGCGTACCCATCATTGCACTCACTGCGAACGTCATGAACGAGGATCGCGAGCGGTGCCTCGCCGCGGGGATGGATGCGCACCTCGGCAAGCCCATCATCCCGAGCCGGCTCATCGACTGCCTCGAGCGCCACCTGAGCGGACGCAATGTTCTGAACGATGTGGACCTCACGGCGCTGCACGAGCTCACGGGCGGCGACGCCGAGTTCGAGCGCGAGCTCATCGAGACCTTCGTCGCAAGCGGGGACAAGTGCCTCGAGGACATCGTCGAGGCATTGCGGGCGGATGACTACGACACCGTCGGCAAGCGCGCCCACACGCTCAAAGGCGCGAGCGCCAACATCCACGCCCATCGCCTGAGCGCCGCCGCCTCGCACCTGGAGAGCGCCGCGCGCGCAAAATCCCTGCGCGAGATCGACGGCCTGGTACGTGAGCTGCAGGAGAATCTGCGCGCGGTCAACGAGCAGCTGCGCGCCGCGGGCTGAGGGGCTTCAGCCGTTCGCCGACTGCGCGTGCACGGTGGGGATTTCGATCCCGCTGGCGCGGTTGCGGCCCGACTGCTTACTGCGTGTAGAGGCATTGATCCGCCGCACGGATGAGGGTCTCGGACTTCATCGCGAGGTCCGGCCCGTGTGACTCGGTCGAAGCCACGCCGAAACTCCCGGTCGCCACCACGTCGCCCTCGCGAGTGACGAACGGCACGCTCGTCATGATCGCGCGGATTTTCTCGGCGACGAACATCGCGCCCTCAAAGCCAGTCTCCGGCAGGACGATCAGGAACTCCTCGCCCCCCAGGCGCGCCACCCAATCGCTGTTCGCGCGGATGGATCGCTGCATGCGAGCCACGAATTGCTGCAGCACATCGTCGCCGGCGCTGTGCCCCTTGACGTCGTTCACCTGCTTGAAATGATCGACGTCGCACATCATCACCGACAGGGGGTTGCCGTAACGGCGGCAGCGCTCGAGCTCGCGCGGCAGCTGCTCCATCATGTAGCGGCGGTTGAAGGCGCCGGTGAGCGCGTCGGTGACCGAGAGAATGCGATTGCGCTCGTTGGCGGCGCGCAGCGAATGCTCGAGCGCGAGGATGCGCCGGCCGGTGTTCAAGCGCGCGATGAGCTCGGGCTCGTGCACGGGCTTGACCAGATAATCGTCCGCGCCCGCCTCGAGGCCGGCGATGATGTGCTCCTTGGCATTGCGCGCGGTCAGGAGCAATGCATAGACATAGCCATCGAGCTGCAGATTCCGCACCGCCTTGCATAGCTCGATGCCGTCCATCTCCGGCATCTCCCAATCAGTCACGAGGAACGGATAATATCGCTCGGTCATATGCTCGAGCGCCTCGGTTCCGTCCGCGACGGCATCGACCTCGTAGCCCGCCTTCTTCAGAAACCGAGTCATGAGCATGCGCGTCACGGGATCGTCCTCGGCCAACAAAATGGCCGCCGAACGGTCGTGTGTGAGATCCGTCACAGCGCCGGCATCGGCCGCCATCGCGCGCTCCGGGTCGGTGGGTGCGTGAGCATCCCCGTATTATCGGCGCGATGCAGTGCGACTTGATTATCAGTCGCGGGAACCAGTCCCCATCACTTGGACAAACTGTGCTGCAGGGCACCCCGGACACGCGCCAGGGGCGCCCGACACGGACCAACGATGAGGCTTCCAAAGGAAGCGTCGCCGCCTCGACCTTAAGCCTCGCCTGACGGTGTCTCGGCTGCAGGGCCTTCGCGACCGGTAAACCAATTGACGGCGTATTGCACCAGCTGCGTGCCGGTGCTCAAGTTCAGCTTGCGCTTGATGCGCTGGCGGTGCGATTCCACCGTCTTGATGCTCAAGTTCAGCGAATGCGCGGTCTCGCGGGTGCTCATGCCCTTGCCGATCATGTGCAGAATCTGCAGCTCGCGGTTGCTCAATCGATCGATGGGATTCGCCGAAGATGTAAGAACCGCCGGCCGCGAACTTCTGAATCATGTTGTTGCCGACGGCCTCGGAGACGTAGATGCCGCCGTCGAGCACGCGGCGCAGCGCGACTAGGAATTGCTCGCTCGCGGCCTGCTTCATGATGTAGCCGTTCGCGCCGGCCGAGAGCATGCGCTCGGCATAGATCGTCTCATCGTGCATCGAAAGCACCAGAATCGGCAGCTGCGGATGATGGGCGCGCACGTCGCGCACGAGCTCGATGCCGTCCCCCTGCTTCAGACTGATGTCCGCGATGATCACATCAGGAGTCAGTTCCTTGATCGCCGTGCGCGCATCGCGCGCCGTCTCGGCCTCGCCGCACACCGTGAGGTCATCCTCGTTCTCCATGACGCGGCGCAACCCCTGGCGCACGATCGGATGATCGTCGACGATGAGCACGCGACGCACTTTACGCTTGCCGGCGCTCACCGGGGATTGGGACGCCGTCGCACGCATCCATGTATTGCTAGCGGCCATAGTCATCTCCTCCATAAACCACATGACGAATCGGTTGTGCGCCGCTTTGCCGAGACGGCTGCTCTCCAGACACCCGGATAACCGTACCTTTGGGGGTGCCGGCGATGATCTCAATCTTCGCGCCGATCATGCCGGCTCTGTAGCGCATGATCTTCAACCCCATGCCCGTCCCGGGCTCGGGCGGGCTCGAGATTCCCACGCCATCATCTGTGATGCGCAACAAGAAGGTATCTCGAGTGGCCATCAATAGAATGTCGACCTTCGACGCCCGGCCATGACGCGCTGCATTCGTGAGCGCTTCTTGTGCTATGCGATAAAGATGGCTCGCACTTGTCTCGCTCAGCGTTATCTCTGGCCATATCTCGGCGCGAAAGTTCACCGTCAGGCCGTACAAGTCGCGGCTGCGTGCGGCAAGCTCGCGCAGCGCGAAAGGCAACCCGCCGCTCTCGGTGCGAACCGGCAGAAGACCGCGCGCGAGCGAGCGCGCCGTCTCGATCGACTGATTCACGAGGCCGACGACCTCGTTGATGCCCGCGACCCCGCCGGCGCACTCCTGCTGGAAGCGGGTGGCGAGACCCCGCAGCATAAGCGCGATCCCGGTGAGCTCCTGGCCGAGACCGTCGTGCAGATCGCGGCCGATCGATTGGCGCTCCCGGCTCGAGACATCGAGAATCTCTTGCTCGAGGCGCTTGCGCTCGGTGATGTCGGTCATGCTGATGGAGAGCGCGGTGCCAATGCCGTCGTCGTGGACGAGGACGGCGCGACTCTCGAAGTACTGAGGTTCGCGAGCCACCCCGTGCGACTCGAAGGTGTAGATCGCCGTCTCGCCGGTATTCAGAACATGCCGCAACTTCGCGACCACGACACTGCGCGCGGCGACGGGCAAGATCTCGGCGATCTCGCGTCCGACGATCTCGTCGACGCGCAGATTGCCGTCGCCGCGATTGATGAAGCGCACCTTAAGCTCGGTATCGACGAGCAGCAGGGTGTCGGCGGTGTTCGCAGTGGTCACGCGCAGAAGCTGCTCGGAACGCCGCAGCTTCGCCTCCGATTCCCGCCGCGCGGTCACATCCTGAGTGATGCCCACCAACCCGAGTGCCGTGCCGGCGGCGTCGAACAGGGGCCGCGCGATGGCCGCATAGGAGCGGTAGCTGTCGCGCCTCGTGCGCATGCGAAACTCGGCTTGCAGCTCGGAGCGCGTCCGGAACGACTCCTCGATCGCGCGACTCAACGGCGTGCGGTCCCGCGGGTGCAAGCTGGTCATGAACTCCGCCATGCTGGGGAACATCGTCGGCAAATGCGTCTTCTGATGATCCGCGATGGCAAACTCGAGCGCATCGCTCGCCTTGTCCCAGCGCCACGCATGCATGTGCGCCATTTGCATGGATAGCTTGAGCCAGCCGGTGCTGGTCTCGAGGGCAAGCTGCGCGAGCTTCTGCTCGTGGATGTTCTGCACCGATCCGTAGGAGCGCACCGGACGGCCGTCGAGCATCTCGAAGTGCCCGATGATGCGTACCCAGATACGCCGACCCTTCAAGGTGGTGATCTCGGCCTCCATGTCGAAACATCCCGTCGCCCGACTCGGCGCGCCGCCATGCCTCGTGGAACCGCTGGTTCGACTCCGGCGTGTATTGCCCGAGGGCCGCGTCCCAGGAAGGGACGAATTCCGCGGGCGTGGTGTCATAGATGCGGAACATCTCTTCGGTCCACGCGAGTTCGAGCGTCGTGTAGCTGTACTCCCAGCCACCCATCTGCGCGGTGCGCTGCGCCTCGGCCAGAAGGTCGGTGAGCCGCTTGATCTCGGAGACATCGACGCAGCACCCGATCGCCCGCACCGGATCGCCCTGGCCGTTGCGCTGGATAAGGCCGCGCTCGAGCATGGAGCGATAGCGTCCGCGGGCGTCGCGGATGCGATAGCTGGTCGCCCAGCCGCGTCCCTGGATCAGTGCGAGACCGATCTGCCTGTTGGCCGCATCGAGATCGCGCGGATGGATACGCTCCCGCCAGGCATCGACCACCGGCGCCATATCCTCGGGCTCGATGCCGAGAATCTCGCGGACCCCGCGTGAACGGTGCACGATGCCCTGGGCCAGATCCCACTCGAAAATGATGCCGTCCACCGCCTCGGCGGCCAGCCTGAAGATCTCTTCGCGCTGCGCGAGCTGGCTCTCGGCGTACTTGCGCTCGTCGATGTTGTGCGAGGAGATCGTGATGCCGTTGATGAGCGGGTTCTTAAACGCGGCGACGTAATGCGATTCGAGCCAGCAGCAAGAGCCGTCCTGGCGCCGCACCCGATGCTGCTGCGAGAAAGCGTGAGTGGTACCGGTCGTGAGCTCGCGGAACTTGCCACGAAGAACGGCCGCATCGTCCGGATGCAGAAAATCGAAGATGGTCGGCGGCTCGCGCGAATCCGCCGGAAAACCGAAGACCGCATGTGCCCCACGGCTCGCAGAGATCAGCTTCCCGTCTCCCCCCGCGACGCACAGAATGTCCATCGAGTCTTCAATGAGGGATCGCAGATAGCGCTCGCCCTCATTGCGCGCGGCCTGCAGCGCGCCGGCGCCCATATCGCCGTAGATGACGGTCAGGCCCTCGATGCCCTCAGCTCCCCAGAGCGGTTGGACGTGGATCAGGAGGTGTTGCTCGACCCCATCCCGCCACGGCGTCCGCACGCCTTCGTTGTGGATTTGGCCATCGAGCGCGCGCTGATAGACCTCGCGCGGTAGCGCATTTGTCGGTGCCAGCGAGTGGGCGGAGAGGCCGACAAGGCTTCCGCTCACGTCGCTCGCGCGCGTAGCCGCGGAGTTTGCATAGGTGACGTCGAGCTTCCGGTCCAGGATCAGGACGTTGACGGGCAGCTGCTCGAGCGCAGGCCCGAGGTCGAAACCGGTCGGCTTCGGATTGAACGTGAACATCACGAGCCGCTGACTCGGCGACGAATCCAGGAGTTTGAGCTCGGTCGAGTAAGCGTATTCGGCGCCCGTGGAGCGCCAAATGAACGGCTCGGTCACCGCAGGCTTGGTGTCGGAGAGGGAAGCCGTGGCGGACTCAATCAGCGAGGCCGATGCCGCTCCCAGAAAACTATAGAGAGAGGAGTCCACGAGGCCTGCCCGGTCCGCCGGCGTCAAACACGCACGGGCCGCCTGATTGGCGAGCAATACGGGCAAATGCTTCGCGCGTACATCCACCACAAGCACGGCTTCACGGATGCCGTCGAATGCCGTTTCGGCCAACGTGCGTGTCGCGCTGGCGGCAAGTCGAAGGTAGTCGGGCGATCGCGCCATCCTTTGCTATCCCTCAGTCCTTTAAAGGTATATGGCCAGCCAGTGATGAATGTATACACAAGAAACCACCAGCGGAAGTCAGCCACCCCCATAATGAGGGAATCCCCTAGGCGGATTAAGAGCGCTACCTGGGAACTCAGCGCGGATGAGGCCAAAGATTGTTCGGGCTAGCGGACTGACGGATGGGCGCTATTTGCGGAAGAGGTCGTCGAGAGCTGACTTCGCTTTCTCTACTTCGGCAACGTTCTTGGGGAAGTAAGCACCTTCCTTCGGCTTGAAATGGTCACAGAAATTAGCCTCTTCCTTCTTACGGACCTCCTCGGCCGTCGGCTCCTTGCAGTGCTTTGCCTTCGAGGTGTCGTACTCAACGCATAGCTTGCAGACGTGAAGCTCGGCGTTGCACGCCTTGCACACGTCCAGACGGCGAAGCGGGAGGCTCAACGCCGAGAGAGAGGCGCCGCAGCGCCAGCAAGCTAGGGAATGTGCCATTGGTTTCGCCGCCATTTATCACAAAACGCCCCGAATATAAACCTGGGAGCGTTAGCCAGAATGTCCTATAGTCGATTGGTGATAGTCTGAATTTACCAGATTTGAGCACCTCCCCGGACTGGCCAGTTAAGCAGTACTCGATGCCCCAAAGCTGGCTTTTTAAGTATCACTTCGCACAGATTTTCTGGCGTTGAACTTTTTTTGCTTTCACGTCGCCATTCGACTGAACCGTGCTGAAGAAAATTCAGACAGATGACCCGATCAGAAAAGCGACCATCGATGCGCTGAAGCACATTATCGACTCCTTACTAGAATTAATGTTTGAGGCCGGAGTCACCGTCCAGCAGTTTAACTACGTGGTAAGAGATAGAGCCGTCAGAGCCGCAGGCAACCGAGTGCTCAAGGAAACCGGTCGAAATAGCAAATCCCGAGTCTCCATCATTACTGGCTTGCCACGATCCGAGGTCGCCAAGATCTCCGTTGAAGCGGATGATTATGTCGACGCGAAGCTCGGACAGTCTGCCGCTAGACGCATTCTCGCAGCTTGGTTCGAAAGTCAGAGCTTTTTAACTCCAAACGGCGAACCTGCAACGTTGCCTATTTTTGGCAATAAACGCAGCTTCGAAAAGCTAGTCACTGTGCATGGCGGAGGCATTCCCGTCCGCGCCATGCTGGACGAACTGACTCAGCTAAATGCAGTCGAGCGAGTCGGCGCAGGTCACGTGAGGGCGAAATCTCGCATGCCAGTTTCGGTTGGCTTGACTCCAGAAGCAATCGGAGCGTTAGGTCAGCGGTGCTCGGATTTAATACAAACATTGATGAAGAATGTCCGACGCAAAGACCATCCGTTATTTGAAGCAACTTCTCTCGTGCAAGATGCGGACTTGGATTTAATGCCGGTGATCCGGCGCGAGATATCGAAACAGGGCGCAAGCTTTATAAGTGGAACCAACTCTTTCTTGAAGAGGATTAGAAAGACTCCAAGCGTTGCGCGCTTGACTCCCGCCGCGAGATGTCGGGTTGGCGTGACAATTTACTATTTCGAAGACACTGAGGAAATCGATTTGGCGGCGGGAGGCGCTCGCAAACGCCCGACCCGAACGAACCTCCGTCGCACGCGCACCAAAACGCCGAAGAAAAAATCATATGCCAGGCCCAAAACCTCCTAGACCACCTCATATCGTGCTTAAAGAGCAGGCGGCTAAGGTTCTTATCGCCGCGGTGCACGAGTTTTTGCGCAGGAACAAGGTTCCCAACCAAATACTAAAAGACTACAGAGGCGCAGATATCGCTAGGAACATTCGACGTTACCACCATCTTATGCGTGTTTGGGAGTACACCGGCGTGCTTATTGGGACTTGGTATACGAATCCCAAGTTTCTTGATCGATTGGGTAATCCGGTTCCCTTATCTCCAAGATCGATCTCACGACTTATTCGGGCATCACGTGTTGTCATTTCAGCGAAGGAAGCGCTGCAGCTAATGCGCTCATCTCCGAGCGTGAAAATCAATAGCGCCGGCTATTTGGTTCCCCTCCGTAAGGTTTTTGTATTGCCGGACTCCGAGGTAGCCCGAGCAGCGCTCGTAGTCGAGCGCTTTTTAGACACTCTTTACCGAAATACGTCCCTCAGGAAATACAACGCCACTTTGCTGGAGCGCAGTTGCCGAGCTAGCGGAGTCGACCTTAGTGGCAGCGCGCCGATTCTGCGCGATATTAAGGAGCAGGGGGGCGCATTTATGGACACTGTCGATGGAGAGATCGAAGCACGACGGGCTCGGACATCAAGAAAAATTAACAGAGTCACCCTCGGAGAACTGGGTGTGGTCGTTTTCGCTTGGGTACGGCCAAGTTCGGTTATCAAACCGGCATCACGTGCAAATTCCACAAGCGGGAGCCGATCGACCGCTAGTGCGCGCAATGGCCGAAAGCGAAATAGACAATGACGCTATCCGCGATTTTCAACTTCCCGTGTCAATTTGCGAATATAAGGTCCCGGCCTACCGAAACCGGTAAAGTGATAGTGCTGAATGCTTGCAAAGGCCGTGTATCGCGCTGCTCTCTAGAGTCACATTCAGTGCGCGTCGAGCGTTAAGCCTTTTGACGGTACGTGGCCGAGCGGAGTCGGCGCCACACCGCGGAGATACGGCTTCACTAGGCGTTTCGACACGTAATAGTAGAGAGGAATGATGGGGTAGTCATTAAGCATGAGCTTCTCGGCACCCTGCAACGTCTCTCTTCGTTGGGCTGCATCAATCACGGCTTCAGCTTTGTCGAGCTCCGAATCGAAATTTGAATTCTGATAACTCATATCGTTATTTGACGAATGCGACCGAAGTACGTCCAGAAAGTTACTGGCGTCATTGAAATCCGCATTCCACGCGAGCCGGGCTACATCCCAGCGGGACGTATCGTGCCGCGACTGCAGAAATACCTTATATTCTTCCGCCGTTAAATCAACCTCGACACCGAGGACTTGCTTCCACATCGCCGCGATCAATACCGCCGTCCGCCGAATAACCTCATTGGCGTTGAGCAGAACCCTCAGGCGCAGCGGTTTCTTTGTGGAGAATCCCGCTTGCGTGTAGAGCTGTTTCGATTGCGCCTCCCGCTCGGCATCAGACATCGATTTCCATTCCCATTCTTGCGGTGTGTAATTGGCAGTGCCAGGCGGAACAAACCCATAGGCGGGCAGCTGCCCAAAACCCAACGATTCCACCAGACGTCTCCGATCGATAGCCATCGCTAACGCCTGCCTCAAAGATTCGCTATCGAAGGGTTTGCTGGAAAGATTGATACCGTAGTATGCGGTGCCCAATACCGGAGTGATTAGAAGTTCCGATGGAGATTGACGACGGAGCGTCGCCAGCGCGCTTGCCGGCACGAGGTCAGTCATGTCGAGCTCGCCCGTACGGTAGCTCGCATATTGCGATGCCTCATTGGGCATGAATACATATCTTACGTGTTCGATGTACACGTGACCGCGATCCCAATAGGCGTCATTGGCCTTGAGGTCCGCTCGTGTCGTCGGTAGCCAATCTTCAAGGACGTAAGGGCCATTGGACACCCATGTGGATGGGTTATGAGTGCCTGGGATGGCGGCGTGGTTCAAATAGACAGGATAGGTTGAGGGATGAGCAAGGATTTGCGGGAAGTAGGGCGCCGGTCTGTCAAGCTTTACTACAAAGACCGAATCTGAAGGCGCCTCAACTCCGAGCGCGGCGGGAGACTCTTTGCCAGCGAGTATGGCAGATGCATGAGCGACCAATCGAAGGTCGTCTGCCCCGGATGCTCCGAACTTTGGATCGAGCTCGCGCCGCCAGGAAGCAACGAAATCTTGAGCTCGGACTTTTTCTCCGTTCGACCATCGAGCACTAGTCCGAAGCTGAAAAGTGTATTCGGTGCCGGTCGAATCGACAGTCCAAGACTCCGCAACGCCAGGGATTGCGTCGCCCGAGGGCGATTCGGAGGTCAAGCCTTCATAGAGGTCGGTGAGTAAGGCTGACGAATATGTATCCGCTGACGTACCGGGATCCAGCGTGGCCGGCTCCCCACCCAGTCCACGCCTCAGTACTTTTTGGGAAGAAGGGCTTGGATGGCAACCAGCCAAGATAGCGAATAGGACCAGCGTAAAGCGCCACCACTTGGCGTTTTGAGCCATCAGAGGGCCTTCCAAGCCGCTGATTGAACATAATTCAGCATATAACAAGCGTTAGACCCCACTTTTCCGGGCCGCTATACCAGGATTTCCCCTAAAAGGCCGCCCGCTCCCGATTTTTTTTCAAGAAGTGTGGAATAGCGCAACATTTTCAAAGTATTATGTCTTGGGTGGCACATTCTGTTAAGAGCAGCTTGCTCCTTGCCTTTAGGTATTTGCTGAAGCCGTTAGTCCGAATGGCCGTCAAGAACGGGGTTTTGTTTCCCGAGTTCAGCACATCGCTAAAGCAAGCGTACATCGATGTGGCACGCAGACAAACCAGGGAAGCCGGCGACGCGGTAACGTCAGAAGGGATTTTTGTGATAACAGGGATCGAATCAGCGGATGTTGAGAGGACGTTGCATTCCGCCGTTCAACGCAAGTTCGCTCCGCAAGAACAGTCGCCCTTGCCAAGAATTCTCGAGGCCTGGCACACGGACGTGAAGTATACGGGTCCCTATGGCGTCCTCCGGGATCTCGAGTTCACGCAAGGCCCGGCTGGCGGTCTAAACAAATCAGAGGGCGCGTCTTTCTCTGATCTGGTCGCCCAGTACTGTCCCGGTATGCCCCCAAGGCCACTGCTCGACGAACTCGTTAGGACAGGCTGCGTACGGGAAGTTGGGAACGGATTCTATCGGGCCATTACTCGATCGTACGTCGCGGACCCGCTGAGCGATGAGAGTATTCGTTTCTTTTCTCAGGTCGTCCACAACCTATGTGAGACGTTAGAAGTAAATCTGCGTCCCGAATCACGTGGCCGTAAAGGTTTAATCCAGCGAACCGTTTACACGCGCAACGGCCTTAGTCCCGAAGCACTAACGCGATTCGGTGAGTACTTGCGAGATAGAGGTCAGAAGTTTGCCGACGATGTTGATGATTGGCTTGTCTCAAACCAGGATCCTCCGGACTCCAAACATGGGGCCAAGACCGGCGTTGGATTTTATCACTATGTCGTCAATGACCAAGACGAGCTCGAATTTTCCAAAGATTTATCGACTGAAGGGGATGGATTATGAAGACGCTATTTGCTCGCTCGGGTAAATTCCTTATCGTTACTTTCGTATTGGTTAGTCCTGCCATCGCCGAGCAGCAGGGCTCCAGCCGTGCGGCCCCGGCGGAACAGCAGGGTTCTAGTCTCGTGAAACCTGCCGAGCAGCAAGGCTCCAGTCTCGTGAAACCTGCCGAGCAGCAAGGCTCCAGTCTCGTGAAACCTGCCGAGCAGCAAGGCTCCAGTCTCGTGAAACCTGCCGAGCAGCAAGGCTCCAGTCTCGTGAAACCTGCCGAGCAGCAAGGCTCCAGTCTCGTGAAACCTGCCGAGCAGCAAGGCTCCAGTCTCGTGAAACCTGCCGAGCAGCAAGGCTCCAGTCTCGTGAAACCTGCCGAGCAGCAAGGCTCCAGTCTCGTGAAACCTGCCGAGCAGCAAGGCTCCAGTCGACAGCACAGTCGTGAGCTCGGTAGCAAGTCGCCCCGCATCCATCAAAGCAAGCGGTGTTCCGACCAAACCACGGTGCGAAGTTGACGAGCTTTTGGGACAAGTAGCCTGCGATTAAGGGTGGCTAGAGTAAGTGGGAGGCTTTCCGGCCTCCGAAAGCCTCCCACTCCTATCTCGTAAGATCAGAAACTCCCAATTTTCTAAAAGGTACTGCGCTACTAACTTGTGATTTTTCTGTTCTGCAGACGTTTCGATGCCCAAGGCGAGCCGCGCAGCGTTCGAAATGTGAAAGACCTTGCCATATCGGCCCGAATGTTCCTTCATTTGCGGGCGGCCAAAAGAATCGTCATCGAGAGAGAATCCGGGGCCTTAATCGGGAAACTTCGTTAGCGAGCCGAATCCTAACGGCTTTGCATATACCGATGTCAGAGACATCGGCTGCCTCGAATGCGCTGTTGGGAACATGCGGTAGGGCGGCAACTCGGAGAAGCCGAGTGAATCACTTCTGACCAGATCTTCGCCTCATGGTCAAACCGCGCCTTCGCATTGCACCCCAAAACTCCAAAGTACATGATTAGCCCTACCCCACGCCTCGCGGCCTGGTTTTCCTTTCTCGACTGCAAGGGGATCGTTTGGCGACCGCACCGTATAACGAGATGTATCCGTCGGAGGGCACGGCGCGAGCTCATTATCAGCGTTACTCCGAATGGCTGGCCGCCCAGCCGGCCGACCGTCTCGCGCAAAAGCGGGCGGAAGCGGACGCCTTGTTTCACAGGGTGGGGATCACCTTCGCGGTCTACGGACAGGAGGAAGGCGCCGAGCGGCTCATACCCTTTGACATAGTCCCGCGGGTGCTGCCGGTGGAGGAATGGGCCCGGCTCGAGGCCGGGCTGAAGCAGCGCGTGAAGGCATTGAACGCCTTCATCCACGATATCTATCACGATCAGCTGATCCTGAAGGAGGGACTGGTCCCCGCGGAGCAGGTGCTGTGCAACCCGCAGTACCGTCCTGAGATGCAGGGGGTGGACGTACCGGGCGGGATTTACGCCCATATCGCGGGCATCGACATCGTGCGCGACGATGCGGGGGAGTTTAGGGTCCTGGAGGACAATCTCCGGGTTCCCTCGGGCGTCTCGTACATGCTCGAGAACCGCAAGATGATGATGCGGCTCTTTCCGGAGCTCTTCTCCGAGCACCGCATCGCTCCGGTCGAGCGTTACCCGGACTTCCTCTTGGACAACCTGCGGAGCGTGGCACCGACCGGCGTCGCCGACCCGACCGTGGTTCTCTTGACCGCCGGCGCCGCCAACAGCGCCTACTTCGAGCACGCCTTTCTCGCCCAACAGATGGGTGTCGAGTTGGTCGAGGGCCAGGACCTCTTCGTGCGCGACGAGGCCGTCTATATGCGCACCACCCAGGGCGCTCAGCGGGTAGACGTGATCTACCGGCGCATCGACGATGACTTTCTGGACCCCCTCGCATTTCGACCCGATTCCATGCTGGGTGTCCCCGGGTTACTCGCGGCGTACCGGGAAGGCCGCATCACGATCGCGAACGCCATCGGGACCGGGGTCGCGGACGATAAGTCGATCTACCCCTACGTGCCGGAGATGATCCGCTTCTATTTGGGCCAATCCCCTCTGATCGGCAACGTGCAGACTTGGATGCTGCGCCGGCCAGATGATCTCGACTATGTCCTCGCCCACCTTCCCGAACTCGTGGTCAAGGAAGTGCATGGCGCCGGCGGCTACGGAATGCTCATCGGCCCGGCGGCCACCAAGGAGGAGATCGAGCACTTCCGCCGGCTCATCATCGCCGCGCCTGAGCGCTACATCGCCCAGCCCACCCTCGCGCTCTCGACGTGCCCCACCTTCGCCGCTCAAGGACTGAAGCCCCGGCACATCGACCTTCGGCCCTTCGTCCTGTCGGGCAAGGAAATCCGCATCGTCCCCGGGGGCCTCACGCGCGTCGCGCTGCGGGAGGGATCGCTGGTGGTCAACTCCTCGCAGGGTGGCGGGACTAAGGACACCTGGGTGCTCGAAGACGCATGCTGAGCCGTACCGCCGATCACCTCTACTGGATGTCGCGCTACATCGAGCGCGCGGAGAGCCTTGCCCGACTGGTGGATGCGCACTATCGAATGTCGCTTCTCCCTCAGTCGGGCGACGCCATGGTGCAATCCTTGAGCTCGACCATGACCGCGCTGCACGTCGATCAGGCCTACCGGGAGCGCCACGAATCCATCGTCCCCATGGCGGTTTTCGAGTTCGTCAGCCTGGATCGCGACTACAGCGGCAGCATCGTCAACTGCCTGCGCGCCGCTCGCGAGAACGCCCGCGCGGTGCGCGGCTCACTCACCTCGGAGCTCTGGGAGACTTTGAATTCCACCTGGCTCGACGCGCGCTCCTTCATGGCGAGGAGTACGCCGCGCACGGACATCGGCCACTTCGTCGAATGGGTCAAGGAACGATCGCACCTGACGCGCGGGGTCACGATCGGCACCATGCTGCGCGACGAGGCCTTCTACTTCACGCGCATCGGCACGTTCATCGAGCGCGCCGACAGCACCGCGCGCATCCTCACGGCGCACCAGAACGACCTGCGGCCCGGCGCGGATGCGAGCGTCGTGCCCGATCCCTATCAATGGAGCGTGCTGTTGCGCGCGCTCTCGGCCTTCGAGGTGTACCGGCGGGTGTACCGGGATGTGATCACGCCCTATAAAGTGGCGCAGCTCCTGATCCTGCGGGACGACATGCCGCGCTCGTTGACGCGCTGCTGCAAGGAGGTGTATCACAATCTGGAATCGGTTAGGAACGACCAGTCGCGGGAAACCGAGCGGCGCGCGGGAGAGATCCACGCTATGCTGCATTTCACCCGGATGGAAGCCATCATCGAGGTCGGATTGCCCTATTTTCTGCAGCAATTTCTCGCCCGCCTACGCGATCTGGGTGACCGCGTAGCCTCCGATTTCCTCGTTCCGCCCGCGGAGGCTTGAGGCGCATGCAGCTGCATATCCGCCACGTGACCCGCTATCGCTACGAGCGCCCCGTCAAATACAGCGTGCAGAGCCTGCATCTCACCCCGCGCCGCGACCGCTGTCAGCGATCGTTGACCTGGACGATCACGGCCCCGGGCCGCCGGCTCGAGCAGATCGATGCGCATGGCAATATCTCTCACCTCCTGACCATCGAGCAGCCGCACCGGGAGATCCAGATCGTGGTGCGCGGCGTGGTGGAAACCGTGGATACCGAAATCCGGCAGGACGACGGTCCGCTCTCGCCCCTGGCCTATCTCTCCCCGACTACGCTCACCACGCCGAGCGATGAGATCAAGCTCTTCGCGCGCAGTGCCCTCGAACGGGTGAAGGAACCGCACGAGCGTGCGCAGGCGCTGGCGGAAGGGGTCTTCAACGCGGTGCGCTACACGACGAGCTCGAGCGACGTGCAATCGTCCGCCGCGGCCGCCTTCAAGAATGGCGAAGGGGTCTGCCAGGATCACGCGCACGTGTTCATCGCCGCGGCGCGCGCCGTGGGCATTCCCGCACGCTACGTGAGCGGGTATCTCTATACGGGCGATTCCACCGATGCTGCGAGCCACGCATGGGTCGATGCCTGGCTCGGGCCGGACATCGGCTGGCACAGCATCGATGTTACCCACCGGCGCCCCGCATTGAGCAATTATTGCCGCCTCGCGGTGGGACGCGATTACTTGGACGCCGCGCCGGTACGCGGCGTGCGCCAGGGCGGCGGCGGCGAGCGCATGGAAGCCAACGTGCTGGTGGCCGACTCGGCCCAGCAACAACAGCAATGATGTAGAGTTTACGCATGACTTATTGTGTCGGCCTGCTGGTCGATACCGGGCTCGTCCTTTTGTCCGATTCCCGGACCAACGCCGGCGTCGATCAGATCAACACCTTCCGCAAGATGGCGACTTTCCAGCGCCCGAACGAGCGCGTGCTCGTGCTCATGTCCGCGGGGAACCTCGCGATCACCCAGGCGGTGGTGAATATCCTGCAAGAGAATCTCGACAACGCCGAGCATCCCGCCAAGCTGTTCGGCGCGAAAAACATGTTCGATGCGGCGCGCGTGGTGGGCGAAGCGCTGCGCGAGGTGGACCTGCGCGACGGGGTGTACCTCAAGGAGCACGGCCACGAGTTCAACGCCACGTTCATCTTGGGGGGCCAGATTCGCGGCGAGGAGCCGCGGCTCTTTCACATCTACTCGGCAGGCAACTTCATCGAGTCCTCGCGCGAGACGCCTTACTTTCAGATCGGCGAGTCGAAGTACGGCAAGCCCATCATCGACCGCGTGATCTCGCGCTCGAGCAGCCTCGCGCAGGCCGCCAAGTGCGCGCTCGTCTCCATGGACTCGACCATTCGCTCGAATCTCACCGTCGGCCCGCCCTTGGATCTCGCGATCGTGCGGCGCGACGAATTCCGGCTCGCCACCCATATCAGCATCGATTTCGAACACCCGTACTTCAAGATGATCCGCACGCGCTGGGGTTTCGCGCTGCAAGAAGTCTTCAGCGAGCTGCCGAACCCCGAGTGGTAGCGCATGCGCCGCTCAAGCGCAAGCAACAGAGCCCAGCGAGCGCGCACAAGGTGAGCCAGGTGGTCGAGCCGCCTCCACCGCCGCCGGCGGGTGGCGCGGTCACGGCTAGCGCGGTCACGGTGATCGTGACACTGGCGGGGGCGGACACGATTCCTTGAACGTCGCTCACCGTGTAGGCAAACACATCGGTACCGGCAAAGCCGACGGCGGGCGTATAAAGCACCTTGCCTGCGTTGACCGTCGCGGTACCGTGCTTCGGACTTGTGGTGATGACGATGCTTGCCGGATTCAGCGTGCCGTCGGGGGCGGTGTCGTTGGCGAGGACGTCGATGGTCACGCGGCTCGCGAGCCTCGGCTTTACCGGCCCAGGTTTGCGCCTAGTTGATGCCGGTCGGAAACCGGTAGCCGGTGAGCGACTGCGGCCGGCCGACCAGAAACCCTTGCGCGAAGTCGACGCCAAGCGCCCGCATGGCCTGCAGCTCGGAATCCGACTCGACCGATTCCGCCACCGTCTGCACGCCGAGATCGCCGGCCATGCGCACGATCGAGGAGATGACGGCGCGCGCGACGCGGTCGTTGGGCGCGGCGCCGACCAGCGAGCTGTCGATCTTGAAGTAATGCGCGGGCACGCTGCGCAGGTAGCCGTAGGACGGCGCATTCGCGCCGAAGTCATCGAGCGCGACCTCGCAGCCGAGCGACTCGAGGCGCTTCATCGAGTCAGACACGCTGATGTTGCCCGACGAAGCGAAGCGCTCGGTGATCTCGAAACACAGCATCTGCGGCGGCAAGCCGCTCTTGCTCACACAGGACTCCACGTAGCTCACAAAGTCGGCATCGGTGATCGACTGCGATGAGACGTTGATCGAGAAAACCGCCGCGGCGCGCGACCAGAGCTTGCGATTGTTCACGAGCCACATGAGGAGCGTGCGCACGACCCAGCGGTCGATCGAGGGCATGAGGTTGCGATGCGCCGCGGTCTCCAAGAAGGTGTGCGGCTCGAGCAGCGAGCCGTCGGCCATGCGCAACCTGAGCAGCACCTCGTAATGACCCGCGTCGGGATTTTCGTGCAGCGAGCGGATGGGCTGGACGTACAGCTCGAACCGCTCGGCATCGAGCGCGCTGCTGATCAGCACCAGGTGATGGCCGTCGACCGCGGGCGGCGTCGGCGGCGCCTGGCGGCGCTCGTATTCGGCGGCGAGGCACACCATGACGGGTGCGAGCCGTTGTTCGAGCGGCTCGAGCGTGCGCGCATCGGCGACCTGCGAATCGATGCTGAGACGGGCGGCGCCGACGACCTCGCCGCGCGCATCGCGCACCGGAATCGCCACCGAGTACCGCGAGCCCTCGCGCGTGCCGTACTGGATCGAGTGCAGGCCCGTGTCGTCCCGCGCCAGACATTCCTCGACCAACTGATGATCCTCGGGCAGGAGGAAGTCCTCGCTCAAGAGCAGCGTGTCCGCAGCGAAGTCATGAAACGAGACGCTGCACACCTCGGGTGCGAGCGCACAGATGAGCTGCGCAAAGGCATCGAGCGTCTTGCTCGAGGCGGCCTGCGCAGATTCTGTCAAGTTGTTGAGCATTGAGTCACCCAGCCTCGATTCAGTGGATGACATCCTAGGGACCGACGGCGCGCCGAGGAATGTCGCCGCGCGCCGACGTACGGTCTCCGCGACTAACGAATTCAAAGGCTTAGCCGCAGAGGCCGGCGATCGACAGCGCCGCGACCTCCCCCTGTGAGCGAACTCACACCGGCGTGCGGCCGGCCGGCCGCAGGGTCTCCCATTCGATGGGCGCGAGCCGCGGGATCATGCCGATCCAGCCCAAGATGCCGACGACGCTCACCACGGCGCAGGCGATGAAGGCCAGGGTGAAATGGCCCGTGCGGTCGACGATGAAGCCGGTGAGCCAGGGGGAGATGATGCCCGACATGTTGCCCACCGAATTCTGGATGCCCACCCACCGCCCCGAGGCGCGCGGACCTGCGAGGATCTGCGACATGGCGTAGACGCCGGGCGAGGAGGCGCCCATCAGGACTTGGAAGCCGAACATGGCGGCGACCGCGATGCTTTGCGATCCCAAGGCCATGCCGAGCATGCAGGGCACCGCGCCGGCATGCGCCACCACCATCACGAGCTTATAGGCGAAGTTCGCGGAGCCGCGGCGCCTGATGTAGCGGTCGATCGCCCAGCCGGTGGCGAGCGCGGAGCAGCCGTTGACGACATAGCCGAGCGTGCCGACGTGCTCCATCTCGTGCATGGAGAAGCCGCGCTCGTTGACCAAGAACCCGGGCAGCCAGCTCAGCATGAAGTACCACATGTAATTGCTCGAGAAGAGCCCGAGGCTCGTGCCCCAGAGGCCTTTTTGCCCGAGCACCATGGACCAGGTCGGCGTGGCGGCATCGCTGCGCGCCGTCGCGAGCTTCGGCAGTCTCACGAACGCCCAGGGCACGAGCCAGAGCAGCGACAGCAGCCCGAAGGTCACGAACGTGCCGCGCCAGCCGACATGATCGATCAGAAGGCCTGCCGCGAAGATGCCCACCCCCGGCGCCATGAGATAGCCGAATGCGACGATGCCGTTCGCGAGTCCCAGGCGCTTGACCGGGACCACCGCGGCCATGAGCTTCGATACCGCCGGAAAGCCCGCGCTTTCGCCGAGGCCCAGCAGCATCCGCAAGCAGACGAGCATGGTGAAACTCGAGGTGACGCCCATCAGCATGGTCGCCGCCGACCAAACGACCAGACCGCCGGCGAGTACCCGATGCGCGCCATAACGCTCGGCGAGCCAGCCCACCGGGATCTGAATGAAGGCGTAGACCATGAAGAAGGCCGACAGGAGCCGTCCGACCTGCTCATTGTCGAGATTGAGATCGGTCTTGATCAGCGGGATGGCGGTCGGTACGGCGCCGCGGTCGACGTAGTTGATGAACAGCACCGCCGCGAGCAATGCGACCACGACGAAGGGCCGCGTATACGGCCCCTTAGCCCCGCCGGCCGAGGACCCCGCGGCGGGTTGAGCGCCCGGGCTCAGCTCGCGTAATCCGACTGCTGGCGATCGAGCAGGCGCTTCAGCGCATCGAAATGCAGATCCGCCCGGTCCCGGCCGCCGACTTCACCGCCGGCCGAGAATTGCGCAGTAGGTCGCGCGGATCACGTTGTCGGGGACGAGCTTCAAGGCGCGGCCGGTCGAGAGTGCGAGGATCTGAGCCTGGGCCGCCCGCTCGAGGAAATACAGCCGCTCGAAGGCGCGCGGCACGCTGTCGCCGACGACGAGCACGCCGTGATTGCCGAGCATCAGCACGGATTTCGTGCCGAGAACGCGCGCCATGCGCTCGCCCTCGGATGCATCCAACGCGAGGCCGTTGTAATCGCCGTCGTAGGCGATGTCCTCGTAGAAGCCGAGCGCGCTCTGCACGGCCATCTCGAGGCGCGGATTCTCGAGCATGGTGAGCGCGGTGGCGTAAGGCATGTGGGTGTGCAGAACGCAGCGCGCCTGCGGCGCGAGGCGGTGCACGGGCATGTGAATATAGAGGGCCGTGGGCTCGACGGGTCCCCGCCCGGAAAGAATCCGGCCATTGAAATCCACCACCATGAAATCGCCCGCCTTGACCTCCGACCAGTGCAGGCCGAAGGGTGCCAGCAGGAATCGGTCGTCGTGCCCCGGCACGAGCATCGTCATGTGGTTATCGATGCCCTCGTTCAAGCCGAACCGATCGGCCAGACGGTAGCAGGCGGCCAGGTCGACGCGCGCCTGGCGCTCGTTCGGTACTGACTTGAGGCTCGCGCTCATGCCGCTCGACTCTATCATTTCCGCCTGCGCGCAGCGAGAGAGACCCGCCGCGCATGGAGTTCCGCTCGGCACCCCGGCTCGCTTTCATGCCGCGTTCACATAGAATGTGCACCATTGCTCGAGCGCCCCCGACCCGCGGGTGGGGGACACCGGAGCTCAACGAGTGCATCGCGCGCGCGCCGTGACGACAACAATCGATTTGGTCTATTTCAATGCGGGAGGCGGGCATCGCGCGGCCGCGACGGCCTTGGAGACCGTAATCCGGGCGCAGCGGCGTCCCTGGCAGGTGCGCCTCGTGAACCTCATGCAGGTGCTCGATCCCAAAGACGTGTTCCGCAAGACCACGGGGATGGACTGGGAAGACATCTACAACAGCCGTCTCGCCCGCGGCTGGAGCGTCGGCCTTGCGCAGGAATTGAAGCTCCTGCAGGCGGCCATCCGCATCAGCCATCGATCGATGGCCGGCCGTCTGCGGCGCCACTGGCGCAAAGCCCCGCCGGACATGGTGGTCTCGCTCATTCCGAACTTCAACCGGCCGATGTACGAGGCGGTCGCCTCGCTCACCCCGCGCGTGCCCTACGTCACCTTGCTCACCGATTTCGCGGACTATCCGCCGCACTTCTGGATCGAGCCGCGGCAGGCTCAGCACTTCATCTGCGGCACGCCGAAGGCGGCCGCGCAGGCCCATGCGCAGGGCTACGGCGGGGACCGCGTGCACCTGACTTCCGGGATGATCATCCGCCCGGACTTCTATGCCGAGGTCGAGTTCGATCGCCGCGCGGAGCTGCGCAAGCTCAACCTGGATCCCGACCGGCCCACCGGCCTCGTCATGTTCGGCGGTCACGGATCGCGCGCCATGCAGGGCATCGCCAAGCGCTTAGACGACGTGCAGCTCATCATGGTCTGCGGACACAACGCGGCGCTCGCGGAGCACTTGAGGCTCATGAGCGCGGAGGCGCGCGCGCCGCGGGTGGTGCTCGGATTCACCTCGCAGATGCGGCACTGCATGCAGCTCGCCGACTTTTTCATCGGCAAGCCGGGACCCGGGAGCATCAGCGAGGCCGTGCAGCAGGGGCTGCCGGTGGTGGTCGTCCGCAACGCCTGGACCATGCCGCAGGAGCGCTACAACACCGACTGGGTGCTCGAGAACGGCGCCGGCATCGTGCTCGAATCGTTCCGCTCCGTCGACGAGGGTGTGCGCTCGATCATCGGCCGCCTGGACGAGTTCAAGGCGAACCTCGCGCGCATCAGGAATCGGGCGGTGTTCGAGATCCCGGCGATTCTCGAGCGAATTTTGGAATCCCGCGCCCTCAAGGTCGCCTCGCAGGCGGGGTCCGGCACCCGCGCCGCCCCGCTCGTCCACTAGCCCGCATGGCGCGCTAGTTCCGGTGTCTACTTTCCTTCTCGCCTTCGGCGCGCTGTTCTCCATCGTCAATCCGCTCTCGGGTGCGTTCATCTTCTTCGGCGCGACTCAGGGCATGGAGCCCAAAACACGTGCCGCCGTGTCGCGCTGGGTGGCGATCTACGCGTTCTGCATCGTCGCGGCGTCGCTGTACGTCGGCGCCTACGTGCTGAGCTTCTTCGGCATCTCGATCCCGGTGCTGCGCGTCGCGGGCGGCATCGTCGTGTCCATGTCCGGCTGGCGCATGTTGAACGAGCCCGACGCCACCGAACAGCGCCGCAGCGAAGCGCCCTCCTATCCACGCTCCATCGACACTCCGCCGAGCCGTCTTGCGTTCTATCCGCTCACCATGCCCCTGACCACCGGGCCCGGCACCATCTCGGTCGCGATTTCCATCGGCGCGAGCCGGCCCGGCGGCACGTACGCGTCGCTGATCGCCTTCTTCATCGAGACGCTCGCGGCAACGCTCTTGCTGGTGATGCTGGTTTACGGCTCCTACCGCAATTCCGGGCGCCTCGCGAATCTGGTCGGCCCGACGGGGACGACCATCGTCGTGCGCCTGTCCGCGTTTCTCCTATTCTGCATCGGCATCCAAGTATTCTGGAACGGCGCGGGCGAGCTGCTCGCGCATTTGCCGGTGGGTGCACCCGGCAACTGAAGCGAGGCCTGCGGCTACCGCGGACTTTGCGGCACCCGGCGAAGCTTCGACACGTCGTACCCCATGGCTTTCAGCCGCTCGACGTCGGCCGCGTAGGCGGCCGCCGGGATCTCGGGCGTGCGCGCCATGATCCAGGCGTAGTCGCGCTTGCTGCGCGCGATGATGGTCTCGGAGTAGCCCGGATCGAGGTACGAGATCACATACTCCGCCTTGATGGGCCAGATGAACTGCATGCCCCACACCGCGTTGCCCGTGTCCGGCACGACGCTGCCCACGGGGTGCATCGTCTTCAGCGGCGCCTCGAAGCTCCCCTTGCGATATCGAAACGTCGTCTGAATGCGTCCGTCGGGCCGCAGCTCATAGGACTCGACGGCGTCGTAAGCTTCGCGCTCCACATAGGAAGGAATGCTCGCGATCACGTACCAGGCACCCATGAAGCGCGGCAGGTCGACAGCCTGCGCGACGGGAACGGTGGGCACGCCCGTGCTCATGCAGCCCGCCGCGAACGCAGCGAGCGATGCGAGCACGAATATCCGGACGACGGGCCGCCGCGCACGCGCCGCGCTCACGGGCGCCGCGCGAAGCGGTAGTGGGCAACGCCCCACTCCTGCCCGCCCGCATAGCCGAAGAGCTCGGCGCAAGCCATCCAGAACATGCGCCAGCGCTGATTCCACAACGCCGCGCCCTCGCCATACGCCTCGCCCAACGTCGCCATGACCCGCTCGCGATCTGCGTCGTGATTCGCGAGCCAATGCTCGGCGGTGCGCTGGTAGTGCGTGCCGTCGAGGAGCCATTCGGCCTGCACCTCGAGGTGCTCTTGAAAGCGCGGCAGCGTCTCGACCGAGGGCATGAGGCCGCCGGTGAAGAAGTACCGGCCCATCCAGTCGTCCTTGCCAAGGGTCTCGAACGGATAAAGGAGAGTTCGGTGCGCGAAGATGTGTACGAACAGCTTGCCGTCGGGCGCGAGGCTTTGGGCGATGCGTTGCAGCAAGGCGCTGTAGTTGCGCACGTGCTCGAACATCTCGACGGACACGCAGCGATCGTAGACACCTGAGGGGAAGTCCAAGCGGTTCACGTCGGCGGTGCGCACCGTGACGTTGCGGATACCGCGCCGGCCGCACTGCGCTTCGATGAATTCGCGCTGCGGCCGCGAATTCGACACCGCTTCGATGCGGGCGTTGGGAAATCGTTCGGCCATGAAGAGCGTCAGGGACCCCCAACCGCAGCCGAGCTCGAGGATGTGTTGACCGTCTTCGAGCTCCGCGCGCTCGACGTACAGATCGAGCATGGCCTCTTCGGCCTCATCGAGCGTCTCATCGCCGCGCCGATAATAGGCGCAGGAGTACTTCAAGCGCTTGCCGAGGCAGGCTTCGAAGAACGCGGGCGGCAGCTCGTAATGCTGCGCGTTCGCCGCATCGGTGTGCAGGGCGATGGGACTCTCGCGCAAGAGCGCGATGCGCTTCTCGAAGCGCGCCGCCTGTCCCTCGCGACCCCCCACGCGCTCCTCGCGCAAGCGCGCCGCGCACAGGCGACGGATCCCGTGGCGGATGAGCGCGTCGGGCAGGAACCCGCGCTCGGCCCAACCGAGGGCGCCGCGGCTCGCGGCCGTGCCGGCAGCGAGGGAGAAAGAGACCGGACTTACACTGCTCAAGGACTTCGCTCCTTTGGAAACCAGGGAATGAGTTGCGAGGTCTGCGCCTGATAGCGGCGGTAATCCTCGCCGCGCGTGCGCAGCGCCTGCGCCTCGGTGTAGGGAATGCCGCTGACCCAGCGCAGGAACGCGTACATGACGATGGGACCCGAGAAGCTCAGCCAGAAGAGCGGACTTCCCGAGGCGAGACATACGTAGGCGAACCAGTGGAGCCACTCGAAGAAATAATTCGGATGCCGCGAGTAACGCCACAACCCGGCGCGGCACGTGCGGCCGCGGTTGGCCGGGTCGGCACGAAAGCGAGCGAGCTCGCGGTCCGCAAGCGCCTCACCGCAAACGCTGCCGAACCACACCGCCACGCCGGCGATCATCCAAGCGTTGAGCGCGGCAGAAGGATTGCGCGCCACGGCGAGAAAGGGCAGCGAGAAAAGCACGATCAGGAGCGCCTGTAGCTGAAACATCCCGAACATCTTCGCCTGGCTGCCGCGCCAGTAAAGGCGCAGCTGCCGGTAGCGACCATCCTCCGGACCCTTGAAGACGCGCGGCGCGAGATGCGCCGCGAGCCGCAGGCTCCAGAGCGAGCCCAACAGCCCGAGCAGCGCGCGCGGCAGGCCCGCGCCGTC
Organism: uncultured Gammaproteobacteria bacterium; assembly: GCA_963766915.1. Taxonomy (GTDB): domain Bacteria; phylum Pseudomonadota; class Gammaproteobacteria; order Steroidobacterales; family Steroidobacteraceae; genus Bog-1198. The sequence continues at coordinate 129,940 of CAVYCL010000008.1, read as the reverse complement.
GAGGACCGCGGCATACCATAGCGCCGCGACGCCGATGCCCGCCGTCCAGATCACATCGACGATGCCCGCATTCTCGTGCCGCCGCTGCCAGGCCCACCCCGCGCCCATCGCGAGCGCGGCGGCCGCCCACAAGATCACGACGGCAAGCCACGTGCTCATGGCCGCGCCTCGACGAAGCCCGCGGCGCCCGTCGAGGCGTGCCGCGTAAGGAGCGCGAGGAGGACCAACGCACCTCCCCAGCCCACCGCGAGTCCTGCCAAGGCGCGCGCGAGAGGTGGTGCGAACTCGACCGCCGCGAAGCCGCGCGCGGCGCTCACATAGGCCAGCGGTCCGCCGAGCGCTCCCAACGCGGCGGCAAGCCACGGCCGGCGCATGAGCCAGGCCAGCGAGCGCGTGAGGGTGAGCGCGAATGCGGCCCACAGGCACAAGATCCAGAGCGGCGCGCCGTGCGGCGGCAACGCCGGTGCGGGCGAGGCATATCGCAGCCAGCCGAAAAATGTGAGGGTGCCGTCGATCAGGAGGCCGAGCGAGACCGCCGCCGCCATGAGGCGCAGATCGCTGCTGCGTCGGTGCGAGAGCGCGAGTTGCGCGGCTGCGAACAGAGCGGCCGCTGCCATGCCGAGCGCCGCCCGGCCGTGGCCGGCGCTCGCCACCACCGCAAACCATACCGCCTGATAGGCCACGAAATTGATCACGCCGTTCACTTAAGGCAAGTCCGCTTTGGCGAACTTCAAATGCGCGACACCGATGGAGCGCTCGCGAAAGCCCGCTTCGCAGTAGGCAAGATAGAACTCCCACAGCCGGATGAACTGATCGTCGAACCCGAGCCGGCGCACCTCGACCCGCTGCGCGAGGAAGCGCTTGCGCCATGCCTCGAGCGTGCGTGCGTAAGAAGGCCCGAAATCCTCGAACTGCACCAGGTTCAAGTCCGTGACCCGGCTCTTTGCCCCGAGCATCGCGCTCACCGAGGGGATGAAGGCGCCCGGAAACACGTAGCGCTTGATGTAGTCGACTTCGCGCAGCGCCTGCTCGTAGCGGTGATCCTCGATGGTGATGGCCTGCAAGAGCGCAAGCCCTCGCGGCTTGAGGAGCGCGCCGAGCTTCGCGAAGTACGTCTCGAGATAGCGAGCGCCCACCGCCTCGATCATTTCGATGGACACGAGCTTGTCGAAGCGGCCTTTGAGGTCCCGATAGTCCTCGAGCAGCACGCTGACACGATGCCCGAGACCGGCCTCCGCCACCCGCGCGCTGGCGAGCGCGTGTTGCTCCCGCGAGATGGTGGTGGTGGTCACGTGGCAGCCGTAGCGACGCGCGGCGTGCAAGGCAAAGCCGCCCCACCCCGTGCCGATCTCGACGACCGCATCGCGCGGAGAGAGCTCGAGCGCCGTGCAAATGACATCGAGCTTGCGCGTCGAGGCGGCCTCGAGCGTGTCCTCGCCGTCGGCCCAAAGCGCCGCGGAGTACATGAGGTCCTTCGACAGAAAGAGTGCGAAGAATTCGTTGCCGAGATCGTAATGTGCGGCGATGTGCTCGCGACTGCCGCGGCGGGTGTTGGGCTCGAGCGCCGACCAGAGCCGCAACAGCCAGCCGCCAACCCGAGCGGAGCCGCGCTCCAGTCCATCGAGCAAATCGCGGTTGCGCACCAAGAGTCGCATGAGGGCGACCAGATCGTCGCAGCGCCAGTGCCCGCGGATATAGGACTCGCCCGCCCCCACCGCGCCCTTCGCGGCGAGCGCGCGATACAGCGCCGGGTCGTCCACGCGCACCTGCGCGCACAGTTCCGCCCCCGCCTGCCCGAGCGTCACCCGGCCGCAGGCATCCTCGATGATGAGGCAGCCGTGCCGCAAAGCGCTTAACCGCTCGATCAGCCGCGCTCGCAGCCCGCGATCCAGCGCGCCGAGCTTGGGCGGCACCGTCAAGCGAGATGCGGGATAAGTCTTCTGCTGATCGATCATCGCGGCTCCGCCGTCGAGGGATGCGTGTACACGGGATTGCGCTTGGCCCAGAGCTTCAGCGCCTGCCAGTGAATGCCGGCCATCACCTGCGCGGTCATGAGCGGATAGCGCCACAACACGCGGCGCAGAGAGGCGGCATCGAGCGGCCGGCGCTCGAGCACGAGCGTCGCGTCGAACTCGCGACGTCCGACGTCGAGCACGTCGATGTGTACGCGCAGGCTCTTGCCGGGCTCGCTCGCGCGCCAGCCGTAGCGCCGGTTCATGGGCACGAAGGGCGAGATGTGAAAGGCCTTGTCGAACGACCAGCGCCAGGCGCCCGCCTGCCGCTCGGCCTCGCTCACCGGCAGCGCATAGACATGCCGCTCGCCCCAGGGCGTATTGGTGATCTCGGCGACGAGGCACTCGAGACTCGTGCCGTCGGCGCCGAAACAATAGTAGAAGCTCACCGGATTGAAGACGTAGCCGCCATAGCGCACATGGGTGAGCAGACGCACGGGCCCCTGCGGGCGGCGGCCCAGAGCCTTCTCGGCGCAATCGCGCACGGCCTCGATGAGCGGTCGATCGGGCCGGCCAAGATAATCGCCGCGGCGAAACTCCGCCACGTTGCGGCGATCGACGGACCAGAGCCAGCGCCCCTCGAACACATGCTCGATCTCCTCGAGATCGAGATAGAGCTGCGCCACCGAATAGCGAAAGGCGTGCGGCTGCGGCGAGTGCCGCCGGTGACGAATCACGCCCTCGTACACGGCGCTCGCAAGACCGCGCTCGCCGATTGCGGCGGCACAGCCTCTCATGCGGCAAGCTCGCGCGCCGCAGGGAGTGGTCCCGGGCGGACCGCTCGTGCTGGCCACGGCGCCTCGAGCGCGCCGGCCACCTCGACGGCGCTACGCATGCCGTCCTCGTGAAATCCCCAGCCCCAGTAGGCCCCGGCGAACCAAGTGCGCCGCACGCCCTTGGATCTCGGCCTTGCGCGCCCGCGCCGCAACGCTCGCCGGGGTGTACACCGGATGCGCATAGTGGAGCGAGCGCAGCACCTTGGCTGGATCGATGGGCCGCGTGGGATTCAAAGTGACGATCAGCGGCTCGGAGCTGTCGATGCCTTGCAGCAGGTTCATCCAGTAGCTCACCGTGCAAGCTGTCCCTGGCTCCTCGGGGATGAGCGCGTTCCAGGCGGCCCAAGCGCGCGGTCGCTGCGGCATGACCGAGCTGTCGGTGTGCAGGATCACGCGGTTCGGCTGATAGCCGATCGCGCCCAGAACGTCGCGCTCCGCGCGCGTCGGTGAGGCGAGTAGCTCGAGCGCCTGATCGCTGTGGCAGGCGAGCACCACTTGATCGTAGCGCTCGCTGCCAGCGGGCGTTTCGACGACGACATCGCCGCCGTTGCGGTCGATGCGCATCACGGGGCAACCGAGGCGGGTGGTCACGTTCCAGCGAGCGCTGAGCGCATCGACGTAGGTCGCGGAGCCGCCCTGCACCACGCGCCAAGGCGCGCGGCCGCGCACTTGCAACATCTCGTGGTTCGCCAGGAATTGCACCAGATACTTGACCGGGAAACTCGAGCACCTCGCGAGGCGGCGCCGACCACAGCGCCGAGCTCATGGGAACCAGATGCTCGTCGCGAAACGCGGCGCCGTAACCCTGCTCGGCGAGGTAATCGCCGAGCGTCGGGCCCGCGCCCGCAACCGACAGCACCGCCCGCGCCTCGCGGTTGAAGCGCAGGATGTCGCGGATGAGCCCGAAGAAGCGCGGCGAGAAGAGGTTCCGGCGCTGACAGAAGAGCGTCGCCAAGGACGTGGCGTTGTACTCGAGTCCGCTCGTCTCGTTGCGCACCGAGAGGCTCATCTGCGTCGGCTGCGAGCCACGCCGAGCTCCTCGAACAGCCGTGTGAGCAGCGGATAGTGCGCCGGGTTGTAAACGATGAAGCCCGTGTCCACCCGGTGGATGCGGCCGCCGACTCGCACCGTGTGCGTGTGGGTGTGACCGCCGAGGTAATCGTTCGCTTCGTAGAGCGTAACCACGTGGCGGCGGGCCAGGAGCCAGGCGCTCGCCAACCCCGAGATGCCGGAGCCAATGACGGCGATGTGCTGAACCCCGCTCATGATGCGCTCCCCGTCGCGCGGCTCGATCGCGGCCGCAGCACACGATCTTGCGTACGAATGCCCGCGGAGTGAAGGCACGCTGCTCGCGACATCCGCTCCTCGGACGTGCGATGCGCTCGATAACTCTTCACGAATGTCATTGATTTCCTCGAAATTGGCCTTCTACAAGCTATTCGAGGTCGGCGCTTGCCTGGATGCGGCCGGCGGCGGCCATCCATGCCGGGAACGGCGCCCCAGCGGGCGCGGAACTCACATCGGGAGCCGGTCAGGGTTCACATCGGGAGGCAAGCGGCGCGGCCGCGGCGCGGCTGATCTCGCTCGGCGACACGCCGCTCTGCATCGCATCGGCGGGGAACACGATTCGCACGTTCTGTCTCTTGCCGGCGGCATCGCGCACGTTGCCGACGCCGTCGAATTCCATCAGCCGGCCGTTGCGATCATAGGTGAGATCGATGCCCGACACGGCGAAGCCGTACCACGCCGCGAGTCTCATCCTGAATTGACGCGCGGGCTCGCCGTCGAGGGTGGTGTCGTGGACGCCGGAGAGCGCGAACGACAGGTACGCGAAGCGGCTGGGAATCAGGAAATCGAGGCGCGGGGCACGGTCGGCGGCGAGATCCTGCCAGTGCGCGCGCACGAACGCGTCGAATCCCGCGTCGATCACGCCGTCGGCGCTCGCCGGCAACGGCCGCGTCTCGAGCGCGGCGCCGCGCGCGCTCGCGCACGAACACCCGGCGCACGCCCTGCTCGGTGCGCACGCCCTCCCGATAGCCGTCGCGCGCATCCTCGAAATCAAAATCGGGAGCGACGGCCGAGGGCACCTCGCGCACCGACTTGCGTGCGAATGGCGTGCCATCGGCGCAGCGATAGAGCACCAGCCGTTGGTGGGCGGCGCCGCCGTCGAACACCCAATGCGTCTCGCGGTAGACGATGCGCTCGGTACCGCGCGCGTAGGCGATGCCCTCGTAGCGCTCGGCCGCAGACGGCACCGCGGGGAGAGCGAGCAGCGCGAGAATGGCAAGCGCCATCGGGTACGGCGCGCTCGATCGGGCTCATCGTCACCTCTCAGGGTCTGGTCCTGAGGAGATTCGAGACCGCGGCGCGCTTGGATGCGCGGCCTGCCTAGCCGTCGAGGCCTTGCGCCTTCAGGTACTCGTCGTAAGTGCCTCTGAAATCGACCACCTTGCCGCCCGGCTTGAGCTCGAGGATGCGTGTCGCGAGGCCGCCGACGAACTCGCGGTCGTGCGAGACGAACACCAGCGTCCCCGCATAATGCTCGAGGCCGATCTGCAGCGACTCGATGGTCTCCATGTCCATGTGGTTGGTGGGCTCGTCCATCAGCAGCACGTTCGGCCGCGTCAGCATGAGCTTGCCGTAGATCATGCGGCCCTTCTCGCCGCCCGACAGCACGCTCACCGATTTCTTGGTTTCCTCGCCGGAGAAAAGCAATCGCCCCAGAGTCGCGCGCACGATCTGATCGTCGTCCGCCTTGCCCGTGTACTGCGACATCCAGGTGAAGAGATCGCAGGGCGGCAGGAACTCGGCCTGAGGATCCTGCGGCATGTAGCCGATTTGCGCATTCTCCACCCAGCTGATGCGGCCCGCGGTCGGCGTCAGCTCACCGGCGAGACAGCGCATCAGCGTGGTCTTGCCGGCGCCGTTCGGGCCGATGATGGCGATGCGCTCGGCGGCCTCGATCTGAAAGTTGACCTTGTCGAGCACGTTTTGGTCCGTCCCGGGATAGCGGAAGGAGAGCCCCTCCACCGTGGCGGCCGAACGATACAGCTTCCTCGCCTGCTCGAAGCGGATATAGGGGTTCTGGCGGGACGATGGGCGCACTTCCTCCAGCTTGATCTTCTCGAGCTGCCGCTTGCGCGACGTCGCCTGGCGCGCCTTCGAGGCATTCGCCGAGAAGCGCCGCACGAACTCCTGCAGGTCGGAGATCTTGTCGCGCGCCTTGGCGTTCGCCGCCTCCACTCGCGCCCGCGCCTGCACCGAGGCGAGCATGAAGTCATCGTAGTTGCCGGGATAGATCTTGAGCTGTTGATAATCGAGATCGGCGATGTGGGTGCACACCTGATTCAAGAAATGCCGGTCGTGGCTGATGATGACCATGGTGGCGTCGTATTCGTTGAGCGCGCGCTCGAGCCAGTGGATCGAGTGAATGTCGAGATTGTTGGTCGGCTCATCGAGCAACAGCACATCCGGCCTGCGAGAAGAGCGCCTGCGCGAGCAGCACACGCAGCTTCAACCCCGGCGGCACCTCGCGCATCGGGCCGTTGTGGCGCGACTCGGGAATGCCGGCGTCGGTGAGGATGCTGCCGGCGCGGGCCTCGGCGTCATAGCCGCCGTACTCGGCGAACACCGCCTCGAGCTCGGCGGCGCGCATGTAGTCGGCGTCGCTCGACTTGGGGTTCGCGTAGATCCGGTCGCGCTCGGTCATCGCACGCCACAATTCCGCGTGTCCCTGCATCACCACATCGAGGACACGCTCGTCCTCGTAGCCGAATTGGTTCTGATTGAGCTTGCCGAGCCGCATGCCGGTCTGCAGCATCACTTCGCCGGCGCTCGGATCGAGGTCGCGGCCGAGCACTTTCATGAGCGTGGATTTGCCCGAGCCGTTCGCGCCGATGAGGCCGTAACGGTTGCCGTCGTAGAACTTGACGGTGACCTGCTCGAACAGGGGTTTGGCACCGAATTGCACGGCGACGTTGGACGTAGAAAGCATCGACTTCCGTTGGAGCTTGAAAAGGGGGTGGCCGGCGCCGCTCGAGAGGGGCGCAGCCGGCGGCGGATTCTATCCGAGCCGGCGGTTTCGCGCGAGGTTTGCGCCGCGCAGCCCCACGATTGGAGCCGGAACACGCGGTTTTCAAGGCGTTTTGGGGTTTTCGGGACCGTTGGGCAGGAAAGGAGCGCCCCGCGCGGGGAACGCGGAGCGCTCGAACGACACTCTGCTTGCCTGGATCGTTCTTATTATTCCTGGTCGATGAGTCTGGTTGACGCCGGCGGTCCGCGGCACGACTCGCGGTCCGCGTCCGACTTGACCACAGCCCCCGCCTCGCCCGCAAGAGGCATCGAATAAAACCGCCGCATGGGCGATCGCCTTATGGCAAATTGTGGGGTCGCGCGGCGCTTCGCCGTGCGAGGGAGCATCAGGGGAAATGCATATGAAGAATGCACTCTGCGCTTGCCGGCCGGCGGCGCTTCGAGTCGGCGCCGCGCTGATCGCTTTGGCGATCGCGGCCACGGCTGCCGCAGCGATGGCGACCGCGGCATCCGCCGCCGCACCCACCGCCGCCGATTACCATGAGCGCGTACTTCGCGTGCTCGCGCAAACGCCGCTCATCGACGGCCACAACGATCTTGCCTGGGAGATCCGCGATCGCTACAAGAACCGGCTCGCCTCCATCGATCTGAAAGCCGATACCTCGAAGCTGCCCGTGGGGCCCGACATGGCACCGCTCATGACCGACATCGGGCGTCTGCGCGCCGGGCATGTGGGCGCGCAATTCTGGTCCGTGTGGGTGCCCGTTGACGTCAAGGGCGCCGAGGCCGTGCAGCTGACGCTCGAACAGATCGATCTGGTGAAGCGCATGGCCGGCCGCTATCCGGCGGATCTCGAGATGGCCTACACGGCGGCGGATGTGCAGAGGATTCATCGCGCCGGCAAGATCGCCTCGCTCATCGGCATCGAAGGCGGACATCAGATCAACAATTCACTCGCGGTGCTGCGGCAGATGTACGATTTGGGTGCCCGCTACATGACGCTCACCCACGTGCTCACGACCGGCTGGGCGGACTCCGCCACAGATGCGCCGCAGCATCATGGACTCACGCCGTTCGGCGAGGAGGTCGTCCGGGAGATGAACCGCTTGGGCATGCTGGTCGATTTGAGTCACGTCTCGCCCGACACCATGCGCGCCGCGCTCCGCGTGAGCACCGCGCCCGTGATTTTTTCGCACTCCTCCGCACGCGCGCTCGTCGACCATCCGCGCGACGTACCCGACGATGTGCTGAAGCTCGTGGCGGCGAACGGCGGCGTGGTGATGGTGAATTTCGCGACTGCCTACGTCTCCGAGGAGGTCAACCGCTGGGAAGCGGACCGCTCGGCGGAAATTGCACGCTACGAGAGCCCGCCCTACGGCGGCCTCTATATCGGCCAGCCCGACCGCGCCAAGGCGGCGCTCGCCGCGTGGGAGCGCGAGCATCCGAAGCCCCAGGCGACGCTCGCGCAAGTGGCCGATCACATCGATCACGTCCGGCAAGTGGCCGGCGTCGATCATGTCGGCCTCGGATCGGATTTCGACGGCATCCCGGATACGCCGACCGGTCTCGAGGCGGTCGACAAGTATCCGGACCTGCTCGCCGAGCTCATGCGGCGCGGCTGGAGCGACGGCGAGGTGGCCAAGGTGGCCGGCGCCAACGTGTTGCGGGTCATGGCCGGCTGCGAACACGTCGCCGCGACGCTGCGCTCGCAGCAACCTTCGGAGGCGGCATTCGAGGCGAGCGCCACAGCGTCGGGCGACAAGCACTGATCGCGGGCGGGCGGCGCTATTCGACCACCACCGTGCCCAGCATCCGCGGATGAATGGTGCACAGGTAGTGATAAGTCCCTGCCTTCTCGAACTTGAACGAGAAGCGCTCCTTCGTATCGAGGGCGGAGGAGCGGAACAGCCCCGCGTCGCTGAAAACGGTGTGAGGCTCATCGTCGAGGTTCACCCAGGTGACGGTGGCGCCGGCCTTCACGGTAATGGTCGCGGGACTGAACATGAAGTTCTTCGCGGACACTTCGATGATCTCCTCCGGAGCCGCGCCGGCACGCGCCATGACGAGCACGCCGAGTAGCGCCGCCGCCCACCATGTCCGAGCGCTCATGCGAGCGTCCTGTCGGCAAGCGCGAGCGAGCAGCGGATGCTTCGCCACCGATATGCTGCTGATGCCGAGCACGCCGGCCAATTGATCGGCGGGAACCTTCAGCGGACCGGGCCCCTCGCCCACCCCCGCCGCGGGCTGCGGATAGGCCGTCGAGCGCGCGGTATGGAACGTCATGTTGCCCTCCACCTTCTGCACGATCTGGTGAATGTGACCGTTCAGCACGGTCACGGAGCCGAAGCGGCGCAGCTGCGCCATGAGCTGCGGCGCATCGCCCGTTCCCCACCCCCACGGCTCGTACACGGACCAGAGCGGCATGTGCGCGAACACCACGATCGGCGTGCTCGCCGAACGGCCCTTGAGGTCGGCCTCGACCCACGCGAGTTGATCGGCGCCCAGCGTTCCCAGGCCGCCGGGCTTGAACTGCAGCACGTTCACGAGCGCGATGAAGTGAACGCCCGCGTGGTCGAAGCTGTAGTAGCCCTTGTTGTCCGATGCCTTGCCGAAGCGGCTGAAGTACTCGCTCACGGTCGCATCGCTGGTATCGTGCTCGCCCGGCACGGTATGCATTTCGGACACGTTCAGCCTCGAAAAAAGCTGCTGCGCAAGGTCGAATTCCGCGGGCCGGGACAGGTGGGTGATGTCGCCGGTGTGAATGACCAGCGCCGGAGACTCGGGCATCGCGTTCACCAAGTCGATGGCGCGCGTGAGCGTCGCATCGACGTCGGGGTTCGCTTCCTTGTTGAAGCCGATGTGCGTGTCGCTCAGCTGCACGAAGAGCGGACGGCCAAGCCGGCTGGTGCGATCCGCATCGCTCGCGGCGGCGGCGAGATCGAGCGGCGTGAATACACCGCCCGCGAGCACGAACAGCGTGCCCGCTCCGCCGTAAGCGAGACAAGCGAGCGCCCTGCGTCGCGAAATAGATTCGAGCGAGTCATCCGTCACGTCCGTCTCCTAATGATTGAGGTTTCGGACGGAAGACTCGGCCAGGGTCGAATTTATTCCAGATTCAACGTTGGGCCTCTTGGCCTTCTTGGCCCTCGGCGGCGCGGATGAGGCTCACGAGCTGCTTGAGCTCGGGCCAGCCGGTGTCGGACACCGCGCAGTAACGCAGATTGCCCTCCGCCCAGAAGGCGAGGTGATAGCCGTTGCGGGTGGTATCCGCCGGCGGCGCGCCCTCGCCTGCCCAGCTGAAGACGTTGATCACGTGTGCGCCGTGCTGATAGACGAGCGCCGCGGCGCGCTGGTGCTCGAAATAATCGGCGCGCCCGCCAAGCAGGCGATAGCCCTGCGCGGTGAAGTCGAAGACCGCGGGCGAGACATCGACATGTCCCGCGAACCAGGGCTTGACGGTGTGCCGGTCCGTCGACTCGACATCGACGAGATGCGCGGGCAGGAGCGAGCGGACGTGCGCATTCACGAGATCGTCGAGGAGGGCGCCGCGCGGCGGAACGATGAGCAGGAAAGCCAGGACTGCCGCGATCGCTGCCCCTCCCGCGCCGGTGAAGAGGCCGCGCCAGAAAGAGGGTGCCGGCCGCCGATGGAGCGGCCCCCCGTATCCCGGCCGCTTTGGACCCGCGGCCACCGAGGTTTCCCGATCGAGCGCCGCGGCGATGCGCGCGGCGAGCGCGGCCGGCGCACGCTCGTAGGGCAGCTCGGCGCGCAGCGCCGAGCGCGTGGCCTCAAGACCCTCGAGCGCCGCGCGGCACTCCGGGCAGGTCTCGAGGTGCCCCTCGAAGGCGGCGGCGCCGAGCGCGTCGAGCTCGCCGTCGAAATAAGCATGCAAGCGGCGTTCGGTCTCAGCGCACGGCATCGCGTTTCTCCTCGCCCTCGCTCATCCAGCGGGCCTTCAAGGCCGCGCGGGCGCGCGCGAGCCGCGACATGACGGTGCCGATCGGCACCTGGGTGACTGCGGCGATCTCCCGATAGTCGAGCTCCTCGATCTCACGCAGGATCAAGACCTCCCGGTGCTCCGGCGGCAAGTTCCCCGAGCAGGCGCTCGACACTGCGCGCCTCGTCCCGGCGAATCGAGGCGGACTCGGGCCCGGGCGCTTCCGAGACCAGCGCGTCCTGCTGCGGGTCGTCCTCCGCGGGTAGCGGCACGAAGCCGCGCCGCGCGCGCTGCGTCTGGGCGGTCACATGACAATTGCGCACGATCGTGAAGAGCCACGCCTTGACGTCGCCCCCTCGCAATCCGTCGAAGCCGCGGAAGGCGCGCAGCATCGCCTCCTGCACGACGTCGTCCGCGTCGGCGGGCGAACGCGCGAGCCAGCGTGCGAAGCGATACGCGGCATCGAGGTGCGGCAGCACCTGCGCATCGAATCGCGCACGCTTCTCATCCGGGGAACCCCGCCCGACCGTCACGGCTCTCGACTTCGGCTCATCGGCCACCCTCGTCCTACACAGAAGACTCGCGGGAGCCGCAGTTTATTCCCTTGGCGGGGTCCGCGCGCGGCGGCTATCATTTCGAGCCGATGAGAAAGCCATACCTCATTCTCGTGGGCGCGCTGCTGCTCTCCGTCGCGCGTGCCGCGGACCCGCCGCCGCTGCAGGAAGGGCTGTGGGAGGTGCGCGGGCGCAGCGTCGAGAATCCCGGCGCCAAGGTGACGAATTTCAGCTACCGGCTGTGCCGCAATCACGCCTTCGATACGGCCATGGACGCGCAGGTGAAGAACGCCAAGGAATGCAGCACCTCGTTCGACGACCTAGGGGGTGGCCGATTCGCCGCCGCCTCGAATTGCCATCTGGGCGGACGGGTCATCGTGTCGAAGGGCACTTATACCTACGACAGCGCCACCTTGACGCACGCCGAATCGCACGCGACCTACACGCCCGCCTTTAACGGCAAGACCGAGGAGACGCTGCTGCAGGAGCAGCGCTACTTGGGCGAATGCCCGGCGGGCATCAACCCGGGCGACCGCCTCATGGGCGACGGGACCGTGCAGCGCTACGGCAAATAGCAGAGCGGTCCTCATTGCCGAGCGACGTTCAATCCGCGACGAGCACGATGGCTACCCGGCTCATTCCGTTCGCGCTATCGGCCCGCTTATCGCATGAGTTCTTTCGGATTCGATCATTGGGTGATCGTCGTTAGTGCCCTTAATCGTCCAGTACGACAAACGCCGTATGTCACTCTCGTAAAACTGCAAAGTTCCAGGTTCCGTGACCAGACGCATGTACATAGCCGCATACAATTGCAGAGCCACTTTTTTGTGACCCGAACTCATTTCTTGCGAAACGTTCGTCAGCAGTCTCTTGAGGTCCTCTGGATCAGGCGTTGCTCGAAGTACGATCTCTACACATGCCGCGTCGGACGAGTCGGCCGTGCACGGCACTTGCCGGGTGAACGCAAATTCGATTTGGTGCGTTACAAATAGGTCGGGCTCGAGCGGCAGGGATAGCGGAGCTCGCATGTCGTACCAAACTCCCTGGTCGAGGGAGGCGCCGATCCAGGTGCCAGTCTCAAGACTGTACGCCTCCGCAACGAGGTCCTCGATAGAGTCACCATACTTCTGGGACTCAGACTCACCGCGTATCTGCTGCGTAAGACGGGCGGACACATGACTTTGAGCAAGAAACTCCGTCACCGCCTTGACATCGGAGCGCATATTCGACTCGAACTTATGTGCTGCAGTTGATTGAGCGAAATTGCCTGCTCGCGCGAGATTGAAGTCGTGGAACTGCAGCGGCATGCGGGTCAGCGAGACCACAATGCCTTGCACCAAAGATAAATCTGTCGGCCACTTATTTATTTCGTAACGCGTACCTCGGGGCTCAAAGGATACGGTCCAACCGTCGTCCCGTCGCCGAACTCGACGCTCGGCGGCCGTCGTACCGTGCATTTTTAACATCCCGCCTTCTGATAACTGCTCGTAATCCAGCGTGGACGTCAGGTCCGCCTTGCTATCGAACCATCCGAATGAGAGGGGCGTGGAGCGTTGCGGGAAATCGTTCATCAGTGCTGCGACCTCGTTGGGCCCGGCAGGCTGACCATTCCATTGCAAAAGTATCCGATAGTTGTCGTTCGCGTCTTCGCGAAAACCGAATTCGCGATCCATCTTTATTGCGGTTTGGAGCGCCGCTATGGCCGCAGTGTCCTCTCCCAACTCGCGCTCCACCACACCAATGTTGAATTGCATAGTCACCATGGAGACGGCGTCAAACTCATCTCGATACAAATCGACCGCATGCCGAGCGGATTCGACCGCCGCCCGCAATTCCTGATCGCGCGAGGCTGCGCTGCTATCGCAGGAGGCGCGCCCGACATGAATTTGATATTCGACCGCCGCTTCTCGCGCTAAGGCGAATGGCAATGCAATTCCAGCTTGGCTCGCTCGCGAAGTGTCGAGCTGATTTTGCGCATTCTCCAAGCGCGTATGGCAATCGCCGCCCTCTGATTTCGCGAGGAAATCCGCAAACCCCAAGCGAGTATCGAGAGTCTGCGGTGATTGCGGATCTTGCGCGCTGCTGCTATCAATCGCGTCAGCAAACTGCTTGGCGATGACTTCATCCTTCGTCGAAACCCCGGTGGGGCTGGCCGCCCACAGCGACATAGGCGCTGCCCAGAGCACCGCGGCAAACGCAAGGGTCGGTGTTGCAAGCTTCGCCGCGCGCAGCAATCTCAGCTCTCAAGTTATGCTTCTACGACTTACGCCCCGATAGACTCTTGGTGGGCCCGTTGCAATTGAACCACGCCCTGTTAGCCATGCACGGTGCGTATATAGGTTTGATCGCCTGCGACGCCATAATTGGGCTCACGGCAATGTGGGTGGCGGCTGGATGATCCGGAACCCGTGCGTTCGATTTCGGAGTGTTTGTCGCCAGCCAGATGAGTTGCGTGCATCGCATCGGCGCGCGAAGTGCCTGCGCGGTCCAATAGAGCGTGCCCATCACGCGCCGCTGCGCGCGGTGGCCGCTGCAGCGCGCCCACCCAATCCGCCGCTGTGTCCGCCGCCACCGTAAGCGCCGCCGCCATGACCACCACCACCACTGCCTCCGCCGCCACCATGGCCACCGGCACCTGCTCCTGCAGAGCCTCCTCCCCCGGAGCTACCGCCGCCCGTCGCAGCGTAAATAGGCGCCGCCAAAATCACCGCTACCGCGAAAATCACGACTTTGCTAAACATGGCGCCCACTCCTGTGATAGACGTAACTTCCTGTGTACTCGCGCTGGTGTCGCGCGTCAATCCGCCAATGGCCGTGATCTGCCGCCACGTAAACCCGGGCGAAATTGATCTCGTTTTTCGCGGTTTCCCCCCTAATTAATTAATCGCCCACGTGCAGTTAATGTTTTTTTGAGACTTCGCACCCTGTCGTCTCCGCCATCACTCTGTGGCAGGAGCAGCGCTACTTGGGCGAATGCCCGGCGGGCATCAACCCGGGCGACCGCCTCATGGGCGACGGGACCGTACAGCGCTACGGCAAATAGCGAAGCTGCCCTGTTGCCCCGGCCACGACGCGGCCCGCCTAGCGTATTTCTCGGGCACGCCAATCAGCTCTTGCGCTTCGCCACCGCCTCGCGTGCTTCCTGCAGCTGCTTCCAGTTCGGCGCGTATCTGAGCGCCTCGTCGTATTTTGCGAGCGCGTCCTTGGTCTTGCCCTGCTTCGCGAGCACATCACCCCACGCTTTCAGCGGATCTGCCCAATGCGGGCCGCGCTTGTTGGCATCGATCAGCTTGGCCTCGGCGCCGGCGAGATCGCCATGCTTCGCAGAGCGCCACACCCCAGGAGTAGTAACCGGCGGGCAAGTCGGGGGCGAGCGCCACTGCCTCCGCATACGCTTTCTGCGCCTCCGGCCAGTCGCCGCGGCCGTCGAGGATGTCGGCGCGGAATCGATAGCAGTCGACGAACGTGCCGGCGGATTTCAAGAGCTCATCAGCCTTGTCCGGATGCCCGGCCGCTTCCTCGGCCAGCGCGATCCAGCACTGGTATCCGGGATTGCTGGTGGACACGGCGGGGTCGGCGTAGGCCTTGCCGAAGGCCTCCATCTCCGCGACGGCCGTTGCAACATCGCCCGCCTCGATCGCGAGTCGGCCACGCACGTGATGGATTATCGCGTTGCCAGGCAGATCGTCCGGGTCTTCTTTCGCTGTCTTGATCGCAAGTTCCGCTGCCTCCGGATCGTGCAGGCGGGCATAGATGTCGGCGAGGGTCGGGCCGGCCGAGATGACGCCTGAGCCCGCGCCGGCATTGGCCTCGGCATCGGCCAGCTGCGATGCCAGCCAGGGCTGCAGATTCCAGGTGAGATAATCCCAGTTCTGGTACATGGGTTCGGGCGCCGGTCCCGGGCGGCCACCGGCGATTCTCGCCATGTCCACGCCAGCCTGCCACGCGCCCTGCTCATCAGCCAGTATCATCAGATCTCCTTGAATGTTGTTGTGCGCGACCCAGATGTCCGGCTGGAGCTTGATGGCCGCACGTTCAAGTCCTAACGCCTCACGGACAGAGCCGCCGGAGGTCTCGACTGCAACGGCCCACCGAGTCAGAAGCATCGCTCGCTCCGCGGGCTCCGCACTCCCGATGGCGCTCCTGCAGAATGCGATCGACTCCGCATACCTTCCGTGGGTATTCAGGTAGCTGGCCCACCGTGCCGGCTGGGACTTCGAGTAGACGTACTCGGCAGCTGCGATAGTCAACTTTCCGAGTTCTGCGGCCGTCCCGTCGAATGTCTTCGGCGGCACGCCATTGCCGCGCACCGTGAGCGCGAGTCCGCCCGCCGAGGTCTCGACCAGATCGCCGTCGATGCGCACGTCGTGCCCGAACCGCTCGCGGAGCAAGCGTGAGATCTCGCCGATCGAAATGCCTGTTTCAGGCACGTCGAGCTTGATGTTGCCTGTCCAGGCACCGGTAAGGCCGCGGGCGGCGGAGTTGCTACGGGTGGCGTCCTGGAGGCGGCCGAGCTCGTCGAGCAGGCCGCTGGCGACAATCGCACCGTCGATACCACGTGCAGCCAGGGTGGATGGTATTCGAAACGGCTCTACCACCACCTGGCGCGACGTAACGGCGTCCCTGATGATTACCACCAGGCCGATTCCAATGACCGTCGCGATGAGCGCGAGCATGAGCTGGAAGCCGACCCGCAAGCGCAGCCCGAAACGACGTATGTCAACTTCGCGGGCCTGGCCGCGCAGGTATTGAAGGCGGGCCGAGTGCTCGTCCTTGAGGTGGTCCTTTTGGACCTTGAGCAGCTCCGTCTGCTCGCTGAGGAACGCCTCAGTCTTGCGTGCCACACCGGGATCATTGCCCGCCAGCTTTGCGGCTACCGCAGCCGCGAATGCATCTGCACCGGCCAGAGTCTCCGTCGCCTCAACTTCCGGCTTCTCTTCCTCTTCTCCAAGAATCCCACCGAGCATCCCTTCCGCCACATCGCACTCCGATCTTCTTGTTATCCAGATATATTCGTTGACGCGCATCGCCTTGGCAACCAACGGCTGCTTAGATACCGCTAGGTACGATGAGGTTGAGCGACGCGCGGTTGCGCTCGCTCTCTGGAAAAGATGCCGACGTGGTCTGGAAGTGCCACTTCGTCTTTGATCGTAAGTAATGCACCGCAGAAAGTGTGTACGTTCCCGCGAAGCAGTCATTGGCGACAAGCAGCTCCGGGTCGACGCGAGTCAACGAGCACAGTTTAGAGAGCGGCTGCAGGGGCCAAATTGAATCGTCCATGGATTCGTTGAATGGCCGGGTCATACAGGTTTTGTTAGATTGTCGGTCTTCCCCATGAACCCAGGTACGCGGATGCCCTTCCGATCGAGCGAATCGCGGTGGTTCTGGATCCTAGCCGTATTTGGGGCGCTTCTGTTCGTGACCGTAAATCTGCGTTGGCTGCCCCTCGCTATCGGGCGCGCGCATCATCCATACGGGCTAGGTCAGGTTGTTGCGGGTGATGTTCGGTTAGCGTGGGAATCATTTCTTCGGTGCGCTGTTGCTTATGTTGTTACTGCAATCGCACTTGACTACCTTCCACCTATTCGATGGCGTGCCGTTTTTGCGATTTCGGTGATCGCGCTTGTAATGGAAATACTGGCGGAAATCCTCGCGGAGGACCTATTCGGGGGCCACGTTGGAATTTGGGCACAGCTCACCGGCACAGCGATCGCATACTCATTCACAGTCGCTGCGAGTATAGCGATGATCCAAAGATGGTTACGCCGCCCCGCGGGGCGCTACTGATCTGTGAGAGCAATCGCGGTTCTAACGATCCACGATCTGGAGCAACGAGCGGCCGGTGCAGGGAGAGGATCCGGCAGCACGCGGCCAAAGTTGCCGGTGGTCGCGCCGAAATGACCGCCTGTTACCTGACGCTCGGAGATTCCCGTGCGCTGCCGCGCGGTGCTGGCGTCCCGTCGCAAGGGGCGGCGAATACGAAGAAGGTGCGGTTGCCGTGCCGGTGTGCTGATTGGGTCAAAGGTCCAATAGCCGCCCCAGGGCCCGGGTTGTACCGTTGCAACTTCCTCAGATCAGCAAGAAAAAAATCTCAGCGGTGGGGAATATCAATGGTCAATGACCAAGTCACGCCTCGGGCTTCAACCGCGAAGAAAGTCCTGATTGCCCTGGGTGTGCTCGCGCTGATCGGCGCTGTAACGGGCATCGGGCTGCTTCTCGCCTATCCGGCACCGACCGTGTTCGCCGGCGGTATGGCGATGAATTTCCTTAAGACTTTGGGTGCGCCGGCCGGCACGCTAAGTCAGGAACTGAATCCCGCTTACAAAGCCCCAGAGAGCGCCGCGTCTTCTGCTGTCGCCGAAGCGACCCCGGTCGGGAAGGACGCCGCTGAGGACTGGCCGAGCTATAACCGAACTCTTTCTTCGGATCGCTTGTCACCTTTGAGTCAGATCAACACGACCAATGTGGGGAAGCTGCGGGTGCTCTGCACCTACGACGTCCACGAATTCACCTCCTTCGAGTCCGGCCTGATCATGGTGAACAATGCCCTGATCGGCACCACTGAACACGATATTTTCTCGGTCAACCCCGCGACGTGTGCCCAGAATTGGCGAACGCACGAGTCCTATACCGGCGGCATGTTGCCGGCCATCCGGGGCGCTGCCTACCTGGACGGCATGTTATTTCGCGGCACGACCGACGGGCGCGTAGTGGCCTACAACTTCAACACTGGAAATCGAATCTGGGAAACGACGATTGCGGACCACAAGTTGAAGGAGTCGGTGCCGGCGGCTCCGATTGCGTACGACGGGCTCGTATTTATTGGCAATGCGGGCGGTGATTACAAGGGCGGCAAGGGGCACGTGTATGCGCTCGACGCCAAGAGCGGCAAGGTCGTCTGGGAGTTCTTTCTCGCTCCCAAACAGGAGGGCGACACGGTTCGTGGGCCTCTGGGGGCGACACCGCTGGATACCTCAACTTGGCAAAACGCGCCGGGCATACCGATCAGCGGTGGCGGCACCTGGACCTCCACGACGCTCGACACGAAGACCGGGGCGCTGTATGTCCCCGGCGGAAATCCAGCGCCGGATTTCGACGTAAGCGTTCGGCCGGGAGGGAATCTCTATAGTGATTCAGTAGTCGTGCTCGACGCGAAGACCGGAAACTATCGATATCACTTCAAGATAGATTCCAGCGATTGGCACGATTGGGACGTGTCGAACCCGCCGGTCCCGATTCAGACTCGGGGAGGCAAGCAACTCCTGGTGGTATCAGTCAAGAACGGATACCTTCACGGCTTCGATCTCGGTAACAACAACCAGCTCCTCTACCGTGTGCCCGTGGACCAGATCGAGAATGCCGACGTGCCTTTCACGCTCGAGAAATACGTTCACTTCTGTCCGGGCGCCTCGGGTGGCGAGGAATGGAACAGTCCCTCCTATGTTCCGACGACGAACCTCATCATTACCGCGACGGTCGATTGGTGCGCCTCGGCGCGCCTGCAAGACGACAAACAGCTGCGGGCCAAGCCACTCGGGGCACTCTGGTCAGGGCAGGGGACGCTCAATCCCTTCTGGTGGTTTGGCAAACGCGCTCAAGCCGACGGACACTGGTCCGGTTGGGTGTACGCGACCGACGCTGATACCGGCGTATGGAAGTGGCGTGTCAAATCTAACTACCCGATTGTCGCGGGTTGGACGCCAACCGCCGGCGGCCTGCTGTTCTTTGGCGATGTGGGGGGCAACCTCTACGCGCTTGATTCCGCGACCGGAGAGAAGCTTTGGAGTCAGGCGCTGGATGGCGCACTCGCCGGGGGCGTGATTACGTATATGGCGAACGGTGCGCAGAAACTGGCCGTGGCGGCCGGCTTTACGCACCCAGAGTGGCCCACGATTATCAGATCCGCAAAGATTGTGGTGCTGGGGCTCGACGAAGGAGCGGTCGCAAACCGATGAACGGGAAGCGAGACAAAAAGCCAATTCCCAAGCGCGCAGTCGCGGGATTCATTCTCAGTGAACGGGGGGCCAGGCAATGACCATTCTCGCCCTACTACTCGCGGTCAACGCTGTATTGCATGTGCTGATCATTTCTCGTTTCGGGCTGAAGGGGAACATTTCGTTTTTGGTTTATGCGCTCATTGACGCAGCGTTGGCTGTAGGGGTCTTCCTTGATTTGCCCCACGTCCTTTGGGTGACGCTAATCCTGACCGCGATCGGATTTGTCGGACAGCTGGTAACGTTAAAGCGACTCACACGGGACAAGACGATTGATTGGGCGATTGCCGCCGCAGACGCCGCGACGCTGCTTTGCACACTTTATCTCTTGTTCGCAAAATAGGGCGCACGAGAAAACCTCGGCGCCGTGCGTCGGCGCCCGCAGCATCCAGCGTAGTAGCGGCCTGAAGCGCAGCCGGTCGGCTCTTCGAGTAGGGAATCGCATTTTTGCCTTCCCGATACCTGCCGTTCGTCACCGACAGGAGAGGGTCGAGCGGTCCTGGCTCGTTTCGCCGACTTGCCCCACCGTTCAATGACTGTGCCAAATGCTTCCGCTACGGTCAGTGGACGGGGTGGCGGCCGCGCCGCCTGTGCTTCCGATGAACCGAAGGTGGAATGCTTACTTTCCTAGCCGCAAAGGATGGTTTGCGCACTTATTCCCACGGAAGCACCTTTCCACAACCGACGACCGCCTCGCGATCATCGTCCGAACTGCTCATCTGCTCGTGCTTTGGTTCCCGAAAGCCGTACAACAAGCGATGGCGAGTCTCGATGCTCCCGAGAAGCGCCTCGCCGAGATGTAACGCATCCATCGCGCGCCGATTGCTGTAGTCGGTGAGTTCATCGCGCGCCGACTCCGGTTCCCCCACGGCAAATAGGGCGTTGGCGCGCCTCTCTACAGCACTGGACTCGGCGATACTTTGGTTCTCAAAGGCCGTAAGCGCCTCGGTCACTTCAGGCAGAAATTTAGTGGGCTTATCGCAGACGTAGTACATGAGACGTTTGAATATGACGTAGGCGAATTGCGAAGCCTCCTGGATCTGAAAATCTTTGGTCACGAATCGTTCGGATTCGTGCGTGCTCAGGTATCGGTGCTTACCGTACTCGGGCAGCACCCGCTCATTTCCGGTCCAATAGGGCACGAACGGAGCTGTGATCGATCCTGTCGCGGCGACCCAAAGCAAGTGCAACTCGGGGCGGTCGACTCCCGATCGTAACTCAGCGACCTCTCCGTAGCCGTTCTGATCCCCGGAAATCAATGGATCGCGCACCACATCCATGAACTCCCGCAAGCTCACCTTGGCTGCGGTGACCTTTTGCTTGAGGCGCTGCTCGATGACTTTTACCGCGGGTGATCGGCCCCGGCCGTTCTGATACACGTCATTCACGTTGAACGGTCTCCCGACTTTGGGGTCGTACCAGCCCTGCTCGATCGCAAAAGAGATGAAGTTCTTGGAACCTCGATATCGGTCTGGATGCTTTGCGAAATCGACGGGGATCTCGAGGATGTACCCGGGGTAGGACATCCGAATCTCGTCGGGGCCGACGCGCTCGGCGATCCAGAGACCCTTGCCACCCGCAAAGTCGATGAGCACCCAGCCCTCATCCGCATCCGCAAAAAAATGCGAATTGCCACCGTAAGTCGCATAGCCGTGGCGATCGATGAGATCGCCGACGATCTCCACGGCCTCGCGCGCGGAATGCGCGCGCTCCATAGCGATGCGTGACAGATCGCTGTAATTGACGCCGCGTTGCGGCCTTGGCGTCATTTTGAGCAGCTCCTCGCGTGACGGCGACCAGACATCTCGGACCGCCACCCCGTACTCATTGAGGCCTCCGTTGGTCAGCGGCGCTGGAAATCCCTCATATTCGGAGTAATTCATCGTGATGTAGCCCGCGGTGAGAGGGGCCTGTGGGATATCGATAAGTTCACCAGGATAGGTCGCCGATTCGGTAACTCCCACCTTGATGGTTTCTCCAGCAGGGTGAGTGCGCCTCGGAACAATCTCCAGCCAATGGCTGGACGGCTCGTCCCCAGTTCCGCCGAGCAGGGTGCTGCCGTCCGCGGTCAAATTACGTCCGACGTAGATCGCGTAACTCGCCAGCGCAGGCGTCGAACCTAGTAAGGCGAGCGCTGTTAACGCACAAGTCACCATCGGCATCGATTTACCCATTCGCGAATCCCTCCTGCGCACTCAGAGTTTAAAACTGTAGCCCAAACCAGCGGTCGCGGAGGATTGTTGATCTCCGTAACACGAAGTGAGCACCGCTAGAGCATGAGTCTGTCGATTGCAGCCATTGGCGTCCACGACTTCAATTTTGTTGGGCGAAGCAATAGATCTCTTCAAGGCAAGGTCGCAGCGTTGGTGCGTCCGTAGCGGAGCAAACGCCAGAGATACTTCCCTGGCAGGCGTGCTTTACAAGCTTGAATCTCCAATCGCACACTAGCGCCGATGCTCGCTCTTGGAAGAATTCACGGCCTCGTTGCCTGAAAGCCGCCGTTCACCACCTCCGCGGTCGGCGAGCAACCTTTCGACCTAGCGCAGACTAGCTGGCTCCTTTCACTACAGGAGTACGCCATGGAACAAGGGCAAAACTGTCGGCCAGAAGGCACCTTTCAAGCTCAAAGAGATCTGGGCCATTCGCGTTCGACTGCTGCTCGCCGTTCGGCGGCGAGAACTCGCCCTGTTTAACTTGGCAATCGACAGCAAACTTCGAGCCTGTGACCTCGTAAGCCTGAGGGTGCGGGATGTGGATCGCCACGCAGCTTAGCAAGTAGCCACTTTCCATTGCTTTGTGACCGGATGCCTCGAAGTTAAGATATGGCGACTTATCGCCAAGTACCGACCTCGAGGTAATTTCAATGACTATCGTGCACATCGAGCACCCGGCGCGCTTAGACCCAAGCGCCTTCGAGACTTTCATGCCGCCGCCCATTGGTGATCTGCCGCGGCCGACGCTGGGCAGCGTCGAAACGTGGGCCGCGCCTGACGGTGCTGTCGAGACGGGCACCTGGGAAGCCACGCCCGGCACGTTCGCGCGCGCAATCGTCGATGCGGAGTTCTGTCATTTCGTGCACGGTCACGCGACGTTCGTCACTGAGGACGGTCGCCGCTTCGAGTTCAGGTCCGGCGACGCCGCGTACTTTCCACCCCGTACTCTTGGCCTGTGGACGATTCACGAAACGCTGCGCAAGACGTACTGCATTTGGCGCTGACCAGATCAGGAAATCTGCGAAGAAACGATGTGAGATTGACAATTCAGCCTGATACCTCAAAGCGGACGCTGGCGACAGGCTGGAGAGGTCAATCCGCTAATCCGCTTGCCCCGGCCACAACGCGGCCTGGGCTGCCTCGAGCGCCCGCGACACCCGCTCGGCCCACGCCGCCTGCCCTGCCTCTTCCTTGACGAGATCCTGGCGAATCTCGATCTCGACGTGCGGCAGCCCGCGACCCTCGCCGTGCCGCGGGATGGTGTAATCGGTCTCATCGCTGACGAAGTAAGGCTCGTTGTCGGCGACTGTGAGATCCCGTTCCCGGCGCAGCATCTCGAGCACCAGTCCCGCGAACCGGCGATCGCGGTTGTAGAGCACGGCGCCGTGCATCCCGCGGCTCGCGCCCTTGTACACGTCGGTCATGGTGTGCTGTGCGACCAGGATGGTGCGCCGCCCCGCCGCTTGGCGCTCATCGAGAAGCGCCCGGATGCGCGCGTGATAGGGCTCGAAGATCTCCGCACGCCGCGCGGCGATCTCGGCCTCGCCGAGGTCGATGTTTCCAGGGACAGCCGTGTACTCGCTCAACCGCGGGATCGAGGTGTCGACCTGCGGATCGCGGTTGCAGTCGATCACGAGTCGCGAGTAGTTCTGCGCCACGAGCGGCGCATCGAGGATGGCGGACATGCGCCGCGCGAGGCCCAAGGCGCCGATGTCCCAGGCGATGTGCCGCGAGAGCTCCGCCGCGTCGAGCCCCAGGTTGTCGAGCGAGCGCGGGATACGCGCACCCGCATGGTCGACCACGATGACGAAGCTCGAGCGCCCTTGCCGCCGCTCCTCGATGACCGCCGCGGGCTCATCGTCCGCGAGCAGCTTGAATCCGGCACTCGATCGATCTCCCATGCGCGCGCCCGCCTTCATGCAACTGACACATTCGTGTCGGTAAATCATACACACGATCCCGCGCCGCGGAAGGTGCTCCTCGCGCGAAGCACATGCTAGGGTTGCGCCATGGACCACGCCACGCAGGAAGCGACCCCCACTCCACTGCCCAAGATGCTGACCCGCTGGCAGCGCGTGAAGTCGCACCCGCTGGCGCGCGTCGGACCGGGCCTCATCACCGGTGCGGCGGACGACGATCCGAGCGGCATCGCGACCTATTCGCAGGCCGGCGCGCAATTCGGGCTCGACATGCTCTGGACCATGCCGCTCGCCTACCCGCTCATGTCGGCCATCCAGTGCATGTGCGCGTTCATCGGCCGCACGACCGGCAAGGGGCTCGCGGCGAACATCAAGACTGCGTTCCCACCCGTCGTGCTGAAGGGCGTGGTCTTAGGCCTGCTCATCGCCAACACGCTCAATATCGCGGCGGATCTCGCCGCGATGGGCGAAGCCGGTGCCCTGGTGACGGGCGTCGACCGGCATGTCATGACCGCGGTGTTCGTGGCGGTGACGCTGCTGTTGCAGATTTTCGTGCCCTACCATCGCTACGTGTTCTTCTTGAAGTGGCTGACCCTGTCGCTGCTCGCCTATGTGGCCGTGCTGTTCGTGGTGCACGTGCCGTGGGGCCAGGTGGCGCTGCACCTGTTCGTCCCCCGTTTCAAGGCCGACGCCGGCGCCGCGGCGGTGGTGGTGGCCATATTCGGCACCACCATCAGCCCCTATCTTTTCTTCTGGCAGGCCTCCGAGGAAGTCGAGGACCTGGAGGCGCTGGATAAGCCCGGGCTCGTCGACGATCCGGCCTCGGCGGCCAAGGAGTTGCGCCGCATCCGCTGGGACACCTGGAGCGGGATGTTCTATTCGGATCTGGTGGCCTTCTTCATCATCCTGGCGACCGCCGTCACCTTGCACACCGCCGGTGTGACGAACATTCAGACGGCCGCACAAGCGGCGAGCGCGCTCAAGCCGCTCGCGGGAGAATTCGCCTTTCTCTTGTTTACCGTCGGCATCGTGGGCGTGGGGCTGCTCGCCGTCCCGGTGCTGGCCGGGTCAGCCGCGTACGCGCTGGCCGACACGATGGGCTGGCCGTACGGCCTCGGCCGAAAGTTGTCCGAGGCGCGCGGCTTCTACGGCGTGCTTGCCTCGAGCGTGCTCGCGGCGCTCGTCCTGCAGTACTCGCCCATCGATCCCATGAAGGCGCTTTTCTGGAGCGCCGTGATCAACGGCGTCGTGGCGGTGCCGCTCATGGCCGTGATCATTTTGCTCGTCTCCAAGAAATCCGTGATGGGACCTTTCACGGCGAGCCGCAGCCTCGTCGTCCTCGGCTGGACTGCGACGGCGCTGATGGGCGCCGCCGCCGTGAGAATGCTAATTCCGGGATGACGCCGGCCGAGCCTCCTTTAGACCCGCCGCACTTTCCTTGAGCTCACGCGTCGCCGCGAGCGTCGCCGCACAGGCGAGTGCCGCCTCCTCGCCCTTGAGGACGAAGTGGTCGCGGAAAAAGGTGCGATGCGTCTCGTGCTCGTGAAATTGCTGCGGCGTCAGCACCAGCGACAGCACGGGCACCTCGGTGTCGAGCTGCACGCGCATGAGCGCGTCGATCACGCTCGCCGCGACGAACTCGTGGCGGTAAATCCCGCCGTCGACGACAAACCCCGCCGCGACGATGGCGTCGTACCGGCCGGATTTGGCGAGCAGTTGCGCGCGCAGCGGGATCTCGAATGCGCCGGGCACCTCGAAGCAGTCGATGGTCCCGGCGGCCTGGCCTGCTTGCTCCATACGGCGCAAGAACGCGGTGCGCGCTTGATCGACGATGTCGCGATGCCAGCAGGATTGGATGAACGCGATGCGTGAGGGCGCGGCGGCCGCGTCACGCTGGAAACGATGTTGACTCATGCAGATCTCCCCGAACCAATAAAGCTCGGGGCGTCGCAGCGGGCCGACTTGCGCAGGCGCGCCGCAGGGCGGCACGCTCTCCCGCCGGGCCCTCGCCGCGGCGGCGCAGTCGGTCCACTCCGCCCTCGTATATCCGGACTTTCAGACATCGTCGAACGATGTCTACCGTCGGCTCCGGGATCTCACCGGATCTGCTGTCCCTGCCTTTCGGCAGGCGCCCGCGGGCTCATGCGCTTTCGCGCCATCACCGCCGGTGGGGACTTGCACCCCGCCCCGAGAACGTGTGCGAGGCCCTTCTGCGCCTCGCACCATCCATGATGCAGCCGCACGCGGCGCCGGCGCAAGAGCGCCGCGCGCCGGGAGGTCACCCGGCGTCGACTCACGGCGCGCGCATACCCCGGGCGGCCTCTTCGGTCTCCGAGATGCCGGCGCGCGATTCGAGCATGCGCCGGGCGGCCTGCAAGGCGGTGTCGATGGCCGCACGGCGGTAGTCCCAGACCTCGCCGGCTGCCGGGGGCACGAGCGCCATGGCGGCATTCGCCTCGAACAGGAGCACCGCGCCGTCGGGCGCGACGGCGAAGTCGATGCCGCCGTATTCCAGGCCGAGCGCGTCGCGGACCCGTTCGAGCGCGCGCATCGCACGAGGCCCCAGCACCCCCGGCATATCGCTCAAGAATCGCCGCTCCTCCTCGCGGAAGGCCGCATTGCGCGCCATGTCGGCGCTGAAGTAGTGCACCTTCCAATCGGAGGAGACCGCGAGGTGCAGCGGGTAGAGCACACCGTCGATGAACATGACCCGGTACTTGCGCGCCATGCCGTCCGGGCCACGCGCGTCGAGATACTCGATGACGAACAGCTCCTCGCCCGCGAGGGTGGCGAGCGCGCCGGCGAGCGCGCCGCGGCCTTCCACCCGCACGAAGTGCCGCCCCGTATGAAACCCGGGACTTCGCAGCAGCAGCGGAAACTTCAAACCATGGCCGGATGGCCCCTCCGAGCCCGATTCCAGGCTGGCGCGTGTTCGCGTCTCGATCCGGGGGGCGACCACATCGGGGATCGCGCCCATGCGTCCGGCGTTTGCGGCGCGCCCCGTCAGCCGCACGCGCGCCGGCTGATTGACGAGGGGCGCCGTGCTGCGCAGCGCGATCGCCTCGGCTCGCTCGAGCGCCAGGGCGCATAGGTCGGCGTCCCCGATCGCGTTCATGATCAGCGCGTGCGGCGGCAGTGGTTGCTCCGGATCGTAGTAATCCGCGTAAATCGCATGAATGGTGAAGCGGCGGTCGTCGATCCACAGCCGGGTCGGAATATTGCCGCCGCGCGCCGAGACCAGAAGCACGATGGGCACGCCTTGCCCCGTGCCTCGATAGGGCTTCGTGACCTGCGCCCGGCCGGTGAATCCGCGCCGGCGATGCTCGGCGGCGGCCTCCAGGCCGAGCTCGGCGAGCACCCAAGCCATGCCTTGATGAGCCTCGTGCAGCTCCGGATCGAGGGCGAGCGCCGCCTCGTACTGGGCGCGAGCGCCGGCGACGTCCTGCTCCTCGCGCAACAAGTTGCCGAGATTCACGCGCGCCACGACGTTGTCGGGATGATGCGCGACCGCCTGGCTGTAGGCGGTACGCGCTGCGGATCGATACCCGCCCGACCAGGCGAGCGTCGCGAGCTCGTTGAGCGCCGTGAAATTCCGGGGGTCTTGGCGCAGCACCTCGACGTAGGCCTGCTTGGCGGGTTCGTCCTCTCCTCGACGGGCGAGCGTGCGCGCACGCTCGAGTCCTTGCGCGATGCGCGGTGCCTCGTCCGCGTCGCCACTCGCTTCGGGTATCTGCTCGCACATGGGTCGATACGTTAGCACCGCGCACGAATGATGACCTCACCGTAATGAAACGAAGCGCATCGCGATGAAACGAAATGCAGCGCTGAGGGTCCGAAAAAACAGACGCCGATTTTTCTCGCGACGTGCCGAGGTCTGTCTCGATACGCCGACAATTGAAAATTATTGTCAACAGCAAGTAGAGTTTCATCATGAACCATGATCTCGACAACACCTGGCGATACGGCGAGTCGCTTCTCGTCGGCGGAGTCGAGAGTCTGTTCCAGGGTTGGAAGGCCTCGACCGAGATGATCGGCAAGCTCTGGAACGGCGGCGCCGAGCGATGGCAGGCCGCGAATCGGCAAATTCAAGTCGCATCCGTGAATCTCGCCGACATCCTGCGCGCGCGCACGTCGACTTAAGAGCGCAAGCCCACAGCGCATAGCGGCGCTGACTCCCTGCCGGCGTGACACGCTTTTTTTGACGGTCAGGGCGGTCGCTGCCTAACATCCGTCATGCGCTCCCCCCTCATGACGATCTGCCTCGCCGCCGCGCTCGCGACGGTCGCCTCGCTGCCGGCGGCGCTTGCCGAGGCCCCCCGAGGCGGGCCGAGCAGCCCACCGGGCGACCCCATCGCGACTCTCGTCGGCCGTCTCGATCTCGAGCGCTACAAGGCAACGATCAGGGGGCTCACGCAGTTCGGCGACCGCCGCCAGGGCACCGACCGCAATCGTGCGGCCATCGACTGGATCGAAGCGCAGCTCAAGAGCTACGGCTGCGCCAACACCGAGCGTCTGCACTACGCCTACACGCCCGACGAGAAGCCGCAGCCGAGCGGGCCGCCCAAGGCCGCGGGCCCGGACGCCGCCGACGGCGGCGGGCGCCTGCGCGGCAATCGCGCCCCGACCGGCGTGAACACGGACCCAACGCTCCAGCCCGACGAGAAGCTGCGCGCGCTCAACACACAGCCGAGTGCCGCCGGCCCGCGCGAGGAGGTGTATTGCACCAAGGTGGGTACGACGCACCCCGAGGAGATGTACATCGTCGGCGCTCACATGGACGGGCACGGCTGGGGAGAGGCGGCGAACGACGATGGTTCGGGCACTGCGCTGGTCATGGAGCTCGCCCGGGTGCTCTCATCGCCGGACGTGAAGACCGAGCGCTCCATCCGCTTCGTCCTCTGGAACAACGAGGAGACCGGCTTGAACGGCGCGTACGCCTATGTGGCGCAGCGCGCGAAGCTTCAGGGGATCGAATCGCCACCCGGTTCTGGACAATTCCCGGAACCGCGCTGGCTTGGCATGATTCAGCACGACATGCTGCTGTTCGACCACGGCATGCCACGCGCCGACGGAACGGTCTCGCACGGATCAGCGGCCGGAGGCGGACGTGAACATCGAGTTCCAGTCGCAGGCCAGGCAGGCCGAGGGCGCGCAAAAGTTGGCATGGGCCCTGTACTCGGCCAACGAGGCTTACGCGACCGATTATCCGGCCGCCGTCGGCCCGCACATGACCAACACCGACTCGACGCCCTTCATGGATCTCGTGCCCGCGATCAGCGTGCGCGAAAACGAGCGCGGCACGCAGATCGGCGCCGGCTGGGACCCGCAGTGGCATCAGCCGACGGATCTGTACGCGACCTATCAATGACGCCGACTTTCGCTTGGGGCTGAACGCGGCGCAGACGACGCTCGGCGCCCTCGCCCGACTGGCGGGCGCCACCCGCGCCGAGTAGCGAGGCTACGGTTGCGCGGCAGGTGCCGCGAGGGAGGTGTAATTCGCGTGCACGAACGTATAGCCCGAGCCGTTGGTCCGCAAATGTCCGATCCCCGGAAACGGCAGATGGGCGCCGCCCACCCAGTAGCGGTGCGCGGCCGCGTCCGCAAACACCTTCTTGCGCTGCTCCGCTGCGGCCGGTAAGTCCATGTCGAATTGCAGGGAGACCGAAGGGTCCGGGAACTGCGCGGCCGCGGCGTGCATGAGGTCCCCCCACAGGAGGAGCTTCTCATCGCCGCTCTCTACTATATATAGAGTGTGCCCCGGCGTGTGGCCCGGGGTCGCGACGGCGCGGATGCCCGGCACCAGCTCCACATCACCGCTGAACGGCTTGAATCGGCCGGCCGCGACGTAGGGCCCGAGCGCCTTCTGCGCATTCGCGAAGCTGTCTTTGGCCTCCGCCGGAGCCGCCGCCATCTTGGCCTTGCTCAACCAATAGTCCGACTCGGACTGAGCGGCGCGCACCACGGCGTTCGGAAAGGCCATCTTGCCGTCCTCGATCAACCCGCCGATGTGATCCGAATGCATGTGCGTGATGTAGATCTCATCCACCTGATCCGGCCGATATCCCGAAGCCTTGAGGTTCGTCACGAGCTTGCCGACCGTGGGTCCGAAGAAAGTCCCCGCGCCGGTGTCGATGAGGACGAGTTTCTTGCCCGTATTGATCAGGAAGCCGTTCACCGACGCCTCCACCGGATTGGTGAGAAACGAGCGGCTCAGATCCTCATCGAGCTGTTTCGGGGTGATGTGGGTGAGCAGCTTCACGAGGTCCATGGGGAAGGTACCGTCGTTGAGCGCGGTGATCTCGTCGTTGCCGATCATCATGCGATACCAGCCCGGGGCCTGAGCCTTCAGCTGCGGCGCGGCGGCGAGAGCGGACGTTGCGCAAAGCAAGGCGAGTGCAGCCGCCGCGGCGCCCGAGCGAATGTTGAGCATGGTGACTCCGACCGTTGGGAAGCGCGCGATTATACCGGCTCGATACGCGATGTGCGCAGCCGCCGGCTACCGCGGCAGGTGGGTATCGAGTTCGCTGCGGCACCGTTCTGCATCTGCGAAGTGGATCGTACGGAACCCCAGCCGCCGGGCGGACTCAATATTCGGCAGATGATCGTCGATGAACACCGTCTCGGCCGGAATCAAGCCGTAGCGCCTCGCGAGGTGATGGAAGATCTCGGGATCGGGCTTCACGAGTCCTATCTCTCCGGAGACGACGATGCCGCGAAAGCGATCCCAGTGCTCGTGACGGCTCTTGAGGAGCGCGAAGACCGGGGCCGACATGTTGGAGAGGCCGTAGAGCGGCACACCCCGCTGCGCGAGCTCCTCCACGAGCGCGATGGACTCGGGCAAAGGCGTCAGCGAGTCCTTCATGTGCTGCATGAGGGCGCGCATTTCGGCGACGGGCCGGCCCATCCGGGCCGCGAAGCGCTCGACCGCGGCGCTCTCGCTCAACGTGCCGCGATCGATGTCGATCCAGTCCGGATGACGGAATACGGCGTCTCGCACCCGCGCGCGCAAGGACTCTTCGGCATACAGGTCCGCGACGATGGCGTCGGGTTGCCAGCGAACGAGCACACCGCCGAAATCGAAAACGACGTTGCGTACGGGGAATGCGTTCACCGGTTGGTGCTCATCGTGACGGGCCTCATACGGTAGTATGCCGACGTGGCCCGCTCCCGTACTCGCCGCTGGCGTATTTTTTTCATCGTGTCGGGGCTGGCAGTCCTCGTGCTTGCCGCGGTCGCCGCGCTCTGGGTCGTTCATCTGGATCGCGTGGTGACCCGCGAGTTCCAGGGACGCCTCTGGTCGATTCCCGCGCGGGTGTATGCGGCGCCGCTCGAACTCTACGTCGGTGCGCCGGTTTCGGCGAACGAGCTCGAGCAGGAGCTGCACCGTCTGCATTACCGCCGCGGCGATCCGTCGTCGGGCCCCGGCATCTATCAGCGCGTGGGCAATGCCTTCGACCTGCAGGCGCGGCGGGTGCGGTTCATCGACGAGCTGCGCGCTGCCGGAGCGCGTCTCCATCCATGCCGACAATGCCGCCATCACCGGCATGCGTCTGGCGGACGGCGACGACTTGCCGGTGTTCCGTCTCGATCCGCCGGTGATCGGCAGCGTCTTTCCGATCCACGGCGAGGACCGCCTGATCGTGGCGCCCGCCGACGTGCCGCCGCTCCTGCGCAGCGGCATCAAGCTCATCGAGGATCGCCGCTTCGACGAGCATCACGGCGTCGATCCCTTAGGCATGCTGCGCGCCATGTGGGCCAACCTGCGGGCCGGCCGCGTCGTGCAAGGCGGCAGCACGCTGACCCAGCAGCTCGTCAAGAACTACTTTCTGTCCGACGAGCAGACCTTCGGCCGCAAGGCGACCGAGGCCGTCATGGCCATGCGCCTCGAGGCGCACTACTCGAAGGAAGACATCCTGGTCGCCTACTTCAACGAGGTGTACCTAGGTCAGGACGGCGCGCGCGCCATCCACGGCTTCGGACTCGGCAGCGAATATTATTTCGCCAAGCCCTTGGGCGAGCTCGAGCCCGCGGAGCTCGCCCTGCTCATCGGACTGGTGAAGGGCCCTTCGCTCTACGACCCGCGCAAGCATCCCGATCGCGCCCTCGCACGGCGCAATCTCGTGCTGAAGGAACTCGCGGATGCGCACCTCATCGACGCGCCGACCGCCAAGCGCGCGCTGGCGAGCCCGCTCGGCCTGCGGCCGCCCGGGCGGCACCTACGTGCCGGCCTACATCGATCTCGTACGCCGGCACCTGAAGCGCGACTACGCGGAGGCGGATCTCGCGGCCGCGGGCCTGTCGGTCTACACGAGCCTCGACCTCAAGGCGCAAGCCGCGGCGGAACGCGCGCTCACCCAGAATCTGCAGCGTCTCGACGCCCGCGCGCACGTGCGCAACGAGCATCTGGAAGGCGCCGTGATCGTCGTCGAGCCGAACTCGGGCGACGTCGTCGCGGTGGTCGGCGGCCGCGATGTCGACGCCAGCGGCTTCAATCGCGCGCTCGATGCGCGCAGGCCCATCGGCTCGCTCGTGAAGCCGGCGGTGTACTTGACCGCGCTCGAGAGCGGCCGCTACACCGCCGCGAGCCTCATCGAGGATGCGCCCATCGAGCTCAAGCTCGCCGACGGCAGCGTCTGGGCGCCGCAGAACTTCGAGCGTCAGGTGTACGGCCAGGTGCCGCTCGCGCGCGCGCTCGCCGAGTCGATGAACCTCGCCACGGTCAAGCTCGGACTCGAGCTCGGTCTGCCGAAGGTCGCCGCGACGCTCGAGCAGCTGGGACTCGAATCGGCGCCGACGCTCAATCCGTCGCTGTTGCTCGGCACCGTGGAGATGTCGCCGCTCGAGGTCGTGCAGGTCTACACCACGCTCGCGGACGGCGGCTTTCGCACCCGGCTGCGCGCCGTGCGGGCCGTGCTCGACGAGCAGGGCCGGCCGCTCAAGAGCTTCAAGGTTCAGGTCGAGGACGGTGGCGCCGCCGGCCGCGGTCTATGAGCTCGACCGCATGCTCATGCTGGTGACGACGCACGGCACGGCGCGCGACGCGGCGGCGCGGCTGCCGCGAGGCTTGGTCACCGCCGGCAAGACCGGCACGTCCTCCGACACCCGCGACAGCTGGTTCGCGGGATTCACGGGCAGTTATCTCGCGGTCGCCTGGGTCGGCTACGATGACAATCGCGAGACCGGACTCACCGGTGCGGCGGGAGCGCTGCCGGTGTGGGCGGACACCATGGCGAGCTTGAAGCCGCTGTCCTTCGACCCGGTGGCGCCCGAGACGGTCGAGGACCGTTGGATCGGTTTCAACGACGGACTGGAAACGACGGCGACGTGCAGCGCGGACGCGGTGATGATCGCCGTGCCCAAGGACACTCAGCTGCCCCGCAACCCCGGCTGTCTCACGAGTCCGAAGGCCACCGTCGGTGACAAGGTGACCGTCGGCGACAAGGTAAAAGAATGGTTCAAAAGCATCGTGCACTAGTCCGCGGAGTCGGGCTTGAGCGGGCAGCGTCGCCCGGCCTCATCGTCGCCTTGGCGCTGCTGCTCGGCGGCTGTCCGGCGCCGTGGACTCGGCCGTCGCCGCAAGGCAACGCCCCGACCGTACCGCAGCCGCCGGCACCCGAGCCCGTTCCCCCGCCGGCCCCCGGCCTGCGCCGCGCGGCCGCCGCCACCGCCGCGCGAGAATCACCTCTCGCCCGCCACCCGCTCCCTGGTCACGCAGGCGCATACGCTGCTGGCGCACGGCGATATCGACGGCGCATCCGCGACGCTCGATCGCGCGCTGCGCATCGAGCCGAGCAACCCGCTGCTGTGGATCGAGCTCGGCCGGGTGCGGCTGGTGGATGGCAACGCCCATCAGGCCGAGGTGTGTGCGCGCAAGGCGCTCGCGCTCGCGAGCGGCGATCCCGCGACGCAAGGCCAGGCGGGACGCGTGCTCGCGGATGCGCTGCGCGCCCAGGGACGGAATCAGGAAGCGCAGCAGGTCGAGAGCAAACCGTACATGCATTGAAGGCCGGAACGGCCTATTGCAACTTGGCGGTTTCGACGAACTGACTCAGCAGATCCTGTGCGGCCACGCTGTCCGACGCATTGTCCATGACGATCTGGTTGGCGGCGAGATGCGCCGGGTGCATGTCGAAGAACTCGACCAGGTCATCCGTCGCCCGCCAGAACGCGCGCCGCTGCGCGTAGGTCGAGGCGATCTCGGCATCTTGTCGTTCGGTGCTCTGCCGCGCCTGCATGAGCATTCTCTTCTGGAAGGCGGGCGGCAACCTGAGTTCGAGAACGCTGGCCTCGTTCGCGACTTTCAACTCGTGCAATTGCAGCTCGCCGCGATCGAGATAGCGTTGATGACAGCGCGACACGGAATTGATGCGCAGCCGCGACTGCACATCGAGCAGGTCGGCCGGGTTGAACGCCTTTTCGTCGCAATGGCCGATGGTGGCCGCCGCCCACTTGAAACCCGCGATCATCTCGAGGCGCTGCCTTTCGATCAGCCGGCGATGCAGCGGAACGCTGACATCGCCGAGAGCAATGTGGCTGTTGGCGGATTCCTCGATCACCTGCTTCATCGCAGGTGATGGGGCGGGGTCCGAACCGGAGAGCGCACGCACCAGCTCGGCATTCAGCAGTCGATTGAGCCGGATGATCTCGGGTCTCGCGATGTCGAACTCACGTTGCACCGCCTGATCGGACGTCGTGCTCTGGCCGTTCGATGCCGCGACGGCCGCGACGCTGCCCAAGCAAACCGCGAGGATCGCCATGAACCATTTGCGGCTCGTGCGCCCCGCGGTCCGATCGCTTCGCCGACTACGCAACTGCATGGTGATGCACCGGCCGGAGTGTTCGCGCAACGCTCGGCACATGACAAGTGAACTCAGGTTGCTCCAAACTACTGCCAGTATAGTGTTGGCAGAATGCCCGTGCCCGCGTTACCGAGATCACAACCGTGCAGCCATTTTCCATATTCCTCTTTTCGCTTCTCCAAGCGCCCGTCTTGGACGTTCGCAACAAACATAAGGCGATGATGAAGATTAAATCCTGGCTGCTTGCCGGCTGTTTCGTACTCGGTGGCGCCGGCCATGCCGAGACACCGATGGTCGCACCGCCCGAGAGCCTGCGGATCGAAGGCGCGCCCGCCATTCCGCTTCACGCCGAGAGATGCGAAAACCAAAATCTCGTACTGGCAGGGACGATTCTCGAAGGACGGTGAGGGACTTTACGTCACCACCGACCGCGACTCGGAATTCCATCGATTGGCGTACGTCTCTTTGGCTTCCAAGGAGTACGCCTACCTCACGTCGGATATTCCCTGGGACGTCGATGCATTCGATGTGTCGAGTGACGGGACGCACATCGCGTTCGTCGCCAATGAAAACGGACAGAGTGCCCTGTACGACTTCCTCACTAATCTTAAGTCGATGCAGCGAGTGCCGGGCGTGCCGGCCGGCGTGATCGGCACCGTCCGCTGGCATCGGAACAGCCGCGATCTCGCCTTCACGCTGATCAACGCGCAAGACCCGGGCGATGCGTATTCCCTGGATACCGCGACCGGCAAGATCGAGCGCTGGACACAGAGCGAAACCGAAGTCCCCACCCAGGACTTTCGCCCGGCGGAGCTCGTGAAATGGAAGAGTTTCGACGGCCGGACGATCGCCGGGTTCCTGTATCGCCCACCGGCGAGGTTCTCGGGAAGGCGTCCCGTGCTGATCGGGATACACGGGGGCCCGGAAGGTCAGTCGCAGACCGAATTCCTGGGGCGGCTCAACTATTATCTGAACGAGCTGGGCATCGCTTATATCGAGCCGAACGTGCGCGGCTCGACCGGCTACGGCAAGACTTTTGCGCTGCTCGACAACGGATTTCTGCGTGAGAACAGCTACAAAGACATCAACGCCTTGTTCGATTGGATCGCCGCCCAGCCCGACCTCGATTCCACGCGCATCGCGGTAATGGGAGGCAGCTACGGAGGCCATGCGACGCTCGCCGTCTCGGCCTTCTACAGCAGCCGCATTCGCTGCGCGGTCGACATCGTCGGCATGTCGAATCTCGTCACCTTTCTGGAGCACACCGAAGGCTATCGGCGCGATCTGCGTCGCGCCGAGTATGGCGATGAGCGCGATCCGAAGATGCGCGCATTCCTCGAGCGCATCGCACCGATGAACAATATCGAGAAGATCAAGAAGCCGATTCTGGTCATCGCCGGCAAGAATGATCCGCGCGTGCCCGAGAGCGAAAGCGATCAGATCGTCGCCGCGCTCCAGAAACAGGGAACGCCCGTCTGGTACCTGCTGGCGGGCGATGAGGGCCACGGTTATCAGAAGCAGCCGAACCGCGACTACTCCTCGTATGTCACGCTCGCGTTCCTGCGGCAATATTTGCTCGAGTGAGGACCTGCGGCGCCATGACGAGACCGTGCTGAGTCAGCATCGCCTCGCGGGTGCGCCGGCCGCGCCGACGGCGTAACATCGCCCGAAAGCACTTTGGGAATGTCGTGTGATGACAGTCGTGTCGCCCGCGAAAATCCGATGTCGGCGGCCGCGCGTCACGGCCCGCGCACTGTGCGCTCTCGTCCTCCTGTGCGGCGCCTCGTCGTCAATTTCCAAAGACGTCCCCAAATCTCTCACCGCGATCCTCCTCATCGGCAAGTCCGAGCTGCCCGATGACGATTTCGCCAACTCGGTCGTGCTGGTGATGAACAATCTGGGGCCCGCTCCGATCGGCATCGTCGTCAACCGACCCACGCGGTTTACAGTCCCGCAGCTTTTTCCGGATGTCACGCGGCTCGCGCGACTGCACGACCGGGTGTACTTCGGCGGCCCTGTCGAGTTCGGAACCATTTGGTTCCTGGTGCGCGCAGCCACCCCGCCCGAGCACGCGATGCAAGCGTTTGACGGCGTCTACGTGAGTGCGGATCGGGAATTGCTGCTGAAGCTCCTGGACCGCCCCAAGCCCATGGACGGCCTGCGGATCTTCGTCGGCCACGCCGGCTGGGCGCCGGGTCAGCTCGAGTCCGAGATCGACCGCGGCGCCTGGACTCTGCAGCGCGCGGATCCGGACGCGATCTTCAACGGCAAGTCGGAACACCTATGGCCCGCGCCGCGGGCACCCAAGGACAGCACCTGACCCCGGGTGCGATCGGCAGGGCTACATTGCGGCGCATCACCGAGGCGCAGAGCCTGGGAACGGCACCTATCGCTAAACGATTGCCCACTGGCGTATAAGGCCGAATGAAGAAATTCAAGCACGAAGCGGAATTGTTCAAGGCGGCTCTGATCGCGGGCGTTCAATATGCGGAGAACCGCAAGGCCGTCGAGTTCGAAGCGACCGACTCGGCGAGCGCCAAGGCGCTGTACGTCTACCGCCTACTGGTGCACGACAAAGTCATTTCGCCGATGCCCGAAGACCAGGTGGCCGAGAAGACGATCCGGCACCGGCTGGCGGCTTGGTATGCGCATCAACTGCCCCCGGGGCATCCTCTGCTCGACTAGGCAGCGCGCGATGCGCGCACCGCGACGCAATGCCTACCACGCAAGCGAAATCGGAATATGGCCCGGCTCCGCCGCGACTCGTTTCGTCCAGGCGCGGATGGCCGGATAGGCGTCAAGATCGAATCCCCCGTCGGCCGCGCAATGCGTATAGGCATACAGAGCGATGTCGGCGATGGAATAACGCCCGCCCGCGAACCAGTCGTGCTTCGCCAGATGTGTCTGCATCACGCCGAGCGCCGCATTGCCCTTCGAGTGCCACTCCGGAACGAGATGCAGCTTCTTGTCCAGCTCGGTCTTGGGCGCAAAGGCGAGCCAGAAGCGCGCCACCGCCACATAGGGCTCGTGACTGTACTGCTCGAAGAACATCCACTTCAGCGCTTCGGCACGGCCCCACCGATCGGCGGGCGCCAAGGG
This sequence comes from uncultured Gammaproteobacteria bacterium, assembly GCA_963766915.1. GTDB lineage: Bacteria > Pseudomonadota > Gammaproteobacteria > Steroidobacterales > Steroidobacteraceae > Bog-1198. The sequence continues at coordinate 92,605 of CAVYCL010000008.1, read as the reverse complement.
CGTGCCTTCGCTGAGATACCAGAGAATGGCACCGGATTCCGCCAGCATCCGGCCGTCCTCGAATTCCAGCATCGGCACCCGACCGTTCGGATTCTTCGCGAGGTACTCGGGTGTGCGGGTCGATCCGTCGTGCAATCCGTAATCTTTGAGTGTGAGCGGGATGCCGAGTTGGCGCGCGGCGAGCCGCACCTTGTAGCAGTTACCCGATATTTGCATCTGATGAAGAATTGGCATCTCATGAGCCTCGCGCATTTGGCAGGAAGTATGCCTGAATCTGCCGTGAGATCCGGCTGAGACGCTGAAGTTTCGCGATATCTGAAATGGCTTTTTGAGCGCCGCGCGCTACGGTAAACTTTGTGAATGAAACTAAAAATTCTATCCATTGCGAGCGCCTGCATGTTGTTCGGATGCGCTAAGTCACCGGAAGTCCCATCCGCGCCGAGCGCCGCGCCGCCGCTCACGTCCGGCATCGATATTCAATACTTCGACGCCTCGGTTCGTTCGCAAGACGATTTCTACAAGCACATCAACGGCAAGTGGCTCGCCGATACCGAGATCCCACCCGACAAGGGCGGCTACGGCACCTTCTCGAAGCTGAGTGACGAAGCGGAAGTGCAGCTGCGCGGCATCATCGACGGTCTGCAGAAATCCGTCGATCCGGGCGATCCCAATCAACAAAAGATCGCGGACTTGTATTTCAGCTTCATGGACGAGCCTACGCTCGAATCCTTGGGGATCAAGCCGCTGTCCGGTGAATTCGCGAGAATCGATGCGCTGAAGGACAAAAAAGAGCTCGCGGGTTTGATCGCGCATTTCAACGAGATCGGCGTGACCACGCCCTACAGTCCGCTGGTGCATCAAGACGCCAAGGATTCCACCCGATACGTCTTCGACCTCGAGCAGGACGGCCTCGGCATGCCCGACCGCGACTACTACCTGCTGAACGACGACAAGATGAAGCAGGCGCGGGCGCGCTACGGCGCAGCATGTTCAGAAAGATGCTCGAGCTCGCCGGCGACAAGGCGGCCGCGGCCAATGCCAAGGAAATTCTCGCTCTCGAGACGCAGCTCGCGAAGATTCAGTGGACCAGGGTCGCGCTTCGCGACCCGATCAAGACATACAACAAAGTCGAGTTCTCCAAGCTGGCGGGGATTGCCCCGAGCATCGATTGGCCCCGCTACCTCGCCGACTACGGGTGTACAAGGCAAGACCGATTATCTGGTGATCGGGCAGCCGACCTACCTTCGCGGATTCGATCAGCTGCTGCAAAAGACGCCGCTGTCGACTTGGAAGACCTACTTCGCTGGCATTTACTGAGCGATTATCGCAGCGTACCTCAGCAAGCCCTTCGTCGATGAGCATTTCGCGTTCTACGGCACCGCACTGCGCGGAATCCCCGAGAATCGGCCGCGCTGGAAGCGCGGCATTGCGCTGGTCGAGAACTCGATCGGCGAAGGCTTGGGCAAGCTTTACGTGGCGCAATATTTCCCGCCCGAATCGAAGGCGCGCATGGATGCAGCTGGTGAAGAACCTGCTGGCCGCCTACGGCGCCGAGCATCGACACGCTCGATTGGATGACGGCCGGAGACCAAACAGAAGGCGCGGGCGAAGCTCGCGAAGTTCACGCCGAAAATCGGCTATCCGGACAAGTGGCGCGACTACGGCGCGTTGCAAATCGACAAGAACGATCTGGTCGGCAACGTGATCCGGGCGCAGATGTTCGAATACAACCGCAACCTCGATAAATTGGGCAAACCGATCGATCGCAGCGAGTGGGGCATGACGCCGCAAACGGTGAACGCCTACTACAACCCCGAAATGAACGAGATCGTGTTTCCCGCCGCCATCCTGCAACCGCCGTTCTTCGATCCGCAGGCGGATGACGCGGCGATCTACGGCGGCATCGGCAGCGTCATCGGCCATGAGATCAGTCACGGCTTCGACGATCAGGGCAGCCAGTACGACGGCGACGGCAACCTGCTCGACGCGCCCGGCTGGTTCACCCAGGCCGATCTCGACAAGTTCAAGGAAAAGACCAAGGCGTTGGTCGCGCAATACTCGCGCGTTCGAGCCCATCCCCGGCTACCACGTCAACGGCGAACTCACGCTGGGCGAGAACATCGCCGACAACGCCGGTCTCGCCATCGCGTACAAGGCTTACAAGCTTTCGCTGAATGGCAAGGCAAGCGCCGGAGATCGACGGCATGACCGGCGACCAGCGCTTCTATCGCCGGTTGGGCCCAGGCGTGGCGCGGCAAGTCGCGCACCGACGAAGAGATCGTGCGACTCAAGACGGATCCGCATTCGCCGGTGGCGATCCGCGGCACGGTGCCCGAGATGAATCAAAGCGCCTTCTACGACGCCTACGGCATCAAGGAAGGCGACAAGATGTATCTCGCCCCGGAGAAGCGCGTTACGCTCTGGTAGCGGCGGGACTCAACCCGCCTTCGGCTAGTTCATCAACTTGCGCGAAAAATAGGTCATCTCGAGCGCGACGGTGTGCGCTTTTTCGCGCAGGTTGGCTCCGGCGCCGTGGCCGCCTTCCGTCTCTTCATAGAATAGGTAGGGGATGTCCATGGCCGCGAGCTTGGCCGCGAATTTGCGCGCGTGCTGCGGGCCCACTCGATCATCTTTCGTGGTCGTCCATATGAGCGGCTCGGGGTAATGAACACCGGGCTTTAAATTATGGTAAGGCGAGATGCCGGCGAGGAACGCGCGCTCCTCCGGGTTCGCGACGCTCCCGTACTCGCCGACCCACGATGCGCCGGCTGCGATCTTCTCGAATCGCAGCATGTCGAGTAACGGCACCTGAATGTCCACGGCATTCCACAACTCCGGGTGCTGCGTGAACTCCACGCCCATCAAGAGGCCCCCGTTCGAGCCGCCTTGTATTCCCAGGTGCTCGGGACTCGTGATCTTGCGCTCGATCAAATCCCGCGCGACGGCGGCGAAATCGTCATAGATCCGCTGCCGCTGTGTCTTGAGCCCCGCCTCGTGCCAGGCGGGGCCGAACTCGCCGCCGCCGCGGATATTCGCCAGCACGAAGGTGCCGCCGCGCTCGAGCCAGAGTTTGCCGATGTTGGCGGAATAACTCGGGGTCTTCGATACCTGAAAGCCGCCGTACGCGTTCAGAATGGTCGGGTTGCGTCCGTCGAGCTGCATCGCTCGAGGATGCACCACGAAGTACGGAATCCTCGTGCCATCCTTCGAGGTGGCTTCGAATTGCTCGACGACGGAGGTCGAGGACATCGAACTGCGGAGGGAGTTGTTTGACCTGGACGGCCGATCGACCCGCCGCGTCGACCAGCCATAGGCTCGTCGGCGCCAAAAATCCAGTGACACTCAAGAATGCCTCGTCGCTCCGCAGATCCGCATCGACCAGATCGATGGCGGCATCGTCCGGCAGATCGAGCTTCTGCCCGCTCCACCCACCGTCGGCGGTGGGCGTGAAGATGCGCGCGCGACCCTTTCACGTTTTCGTAGAGCGTCACGACCAGCTGGTGCCGCGTCGCGCCGACGTCGCCGAGCGACTCGCGCGGGCCGGGCATGTACACCAGCACCGGATGCAGCTGCCGCGGATCGGAGCCTGCGTTGCCCAAGTCGAGCGACAGCAAGGCGCCCTGATCGAAATGCGCGCCGCCCGCATCCCAGGGTTCGTTGATAGTGAAGAGCAGCCGATTCGCGAGCAGCGCCTTGATCTCGGACTTCAACGGTAGGCCGAGTTCTTGAGGTCCTGAGGGCTGCATCAGGTAGTACTTGTTCTCGAAGAAACTGACTCCCCGCGTGAGGAGAACCGCCGTATCGCCGGATCCATCGACCCATGTGCTGACATCCACGGCGACATCCTTGGGTGTGCCCCGAAATACTTCGCGCGCGGCGGTGAAGGGCTCGCCGCGCCTCAACGACTTGACGATGTAGGGGTACCCCGACTCCGTCAGCGTGCCCGGTCCAAAGTCGCTGGAGATCAGCACTTGATCGTGATCGACCCAGGCGCTGGTTTGCTTCGCTTTAGGCAGATCGAAACCACGTTGCGCGAACTGGCGGCTCGGCAGATCGAACTCCCGAATCGTGACGGCATCTTCGCCGCCATCGGAGAGACTGACGAGACAGCGTGCTTCCGCAGGATGCAGGCAATCAGCGCCTTCCCATACCCAATTGGCGCCCTCCGACTTCGCGAGTACATCGAGGTCGAGCACCTTGCTCCACCGCGGCGTCGGGTTGCGGTAATCGGCCAGGGTCGTCTTGCGCCAAAGCCCGCGCACGTGCTCAGCGTCCTGCCAGAAGTTGTAGATGTCGCCGGCGAGAAAATGCGGGGTGGGGATACGGTCCTGCGTCTCGGCCACCTTCAAGGCCGCGGCATGCAGATCCGGATAACGCGGGTCACTCTCGAGGACCTTCAAAGTCTTCGCGTTCTCCGCATTGACCCAGGCCATGGCGCGCGCGCTGCCGACGTCCTCGAGCCATAGAGTAGGGGTCGGCATTGTCGGCGGCGGTCGCGGCACTCGCCACGGGACAGCTCAACGGTGCGACGACGACCGGCAGCGGCGAGCAGCAGTACGATGGTTTTCATGCGTGAATGCTAGAGCACGCCGTATCTCGAGGATAGTCCCCGGCGAAGTCATGGCATCATATCCGTCGTTGATGGCATCACCGATCATGGATCAACGCGCGAGGCGAACACATGGCGTCCACACCCAGAACCCGGCCGGATCGAACGAAAGGGAGAATGAACCCACTCGTAAGCAAGGCTCATGACAAAGAAAAACGCTGGCGCGCCGAATACTCGGCGCTCCGCAGACTCTGTCTCGCGTCGGGCCTCAACGAAGAACTGAAATGGGGCCAAGCCTGTTACGACCTCGAGGGCCGCAAGGTGGTTTTGATCCATGGGTTCAAGGATTATTGCGCGTTGCTTTTCATGAAAGGTGCTTTGCTCAAAGACCCCGCCGGCATCCTCGTTCAGCAAACCAAGAATGTGCAGGCTGCGAGGCAAATTCGGTTCGCCTCGATTGCGGATATCAACAAGCAGAGAACGGCGATCAAGGGCTATATCAAGGAAGCCATTGCCGTCGAGAAATCCGGTGCCAAGGTGACCATGAAGAACCGTGGCGCAATTCGATGTACCGGAGGAGTTTCAGAGGCGTTTGAATGACGACCCCAAGCTGGCCAAAGCCTTTCGCTCGCTCACCCCCGGGAGGCAGAAGGGTTATCTCTTGCATTTCGCCGGTGCGAAACAGTCCGCGACCCGCACGAGGCGCGTCGAGAAGCATATCCCCGGGATCTTGCGAGGGTTGGGGCTCGACGATTAAGCCGATGAGGCGGGAAGCCCGCTAACCTGCGGGTGCCGCGTTCCCCGGGCCAAGCAGCCAGGGCCACGGCGGCCACGCCCCGCAACTCCGCCCGGCTCGCCCCATCGCGCGCTTGAATGGCCATGCCCTCATAGACGCCGAGATAGAAGCGGCTCAAGCGATCGATGTCCGTCGAGGCGGGGAGTTCGCCTTCGGACCACGGCCGATTCCAACCGCGACCGCAAACTGTGCAGCATCTTGAGCCGGAGTTTCCTCATGACGTTGGCTATCGCCGGCGGGCATTCGTCGCCGACGGCGGCGAGTGCCGCCATGCAGCCGGCCGGTGTCGTCCGCGACTTCGGCATGCGTTCGGTCGCGGCCAGCAACAAGCTCTCCACGCCGGCGCGAGCCGTCGCCTCTTCCGCAAGCCGGCCCCAGACCGTGGGGCCCTACGTTGCGAACATAGCGATCGACGGCTTCCAGATAGAGCCCCTCTTTACTGCCGAAGGCGGCATACAGGCTCGGCGAGCGTATGCCCATCGCCGCGCAAAGATCGTTCATCGAGGTCATCGCGAAGCCCTTGCGCCAGAACAGCAACATGGCGGCCTCGAGTGCTGCGTCGCGATCAAACTCCCTGGGTCGACCAATAACGGCCATGGAACGTCCTTTTGTAGTGAACAACACAGAAATCCCTTGACACTCCCCGCGGATCGTCCGAGACTTCTGTATCGATCATTATATAAGGAAATCGACCATGATGTTGACGAAAAAGAGAGCCTTGGTAACGGGTGCGAGCCGTGGAATCGGCGCTTCGATCGCCAAGGCGTTGGCCGCCGAAGGCGCGGACGTCGCGATCACCTACGAGAAATCCGAGGCACTCGCCGCGGAGGTCGTGCAGGCCATCAAGGCGCAGGGGCGCCGCGCGGTGGCGATCCAGGCGGACAGCGCGGATCCGGCGGCCATCCAGCGCTCGGTCGATCGAACGGTCCGCGAGCTCGGCGGACTCGATATCTTGGTGAACAATGCGGGGATTCTACGGTTGGGCGCGTTGAAGGACATTTCGCTCGAGGATATCGACGCGATCTTGAACGTGAATGTGCGCGGACCGATCATCGCAAGCAAGAGCGCCCTGCCGCATCTCGGCAAAGGCGGTCGCATCATCACCATCGGGAGCTTCTTCGCCGACCGGGTTCCTTCGCCGGTCCTTGGCGTGTACGCCGCCTCGAAGTCGGCGCTGGTTGCGTTCACCAAGGGATTGGCCCGCGAGCTCGGCCCGAAGGAGATCACCGTCAATTTGGTACAACCGGGCTCCATCGACACCGACATGAACCCCGCACACGGCCCGTTTGGAGACACGTTGCGGCAGATTACCGCAGCCGGTCGCTATGGGGCGGTGGAGGACGTCGCCGATCTCGTCGCGTTCCTCGCGAGTGCCAAGGCTCAATACATCAGCGGCTCGGCACTGACGGTCGACGGGGGCGCGATCGCCTAGAAGGCCACGAGGGCCGGGAGGTCATCGCCACTTTGCTGTCGGGCGCGTTCATTCTATGATTTCGCGCCCGGCAGTCAGAGCTTTGCAGAACCTCCTATGAGCACCATTTTTCTTCTCGCCTTATCGAATGTCTTCATGACGTTCGCATGGTATGGACATCTCAAGTACGGTCATGACTGGCCTCTCTGGAAGGCCATTCTGATTTCTTGGGGTATCGCATTGCTGGAATATTGTCTGGCTGTGCCCGCGAATCGCTTCGGGTATGTCCACTTCTCGGGCTTTCAACTCAAGATCATCCAGGAAGTGATCACGATTTCGGTTTTCATACTGTTCGCCATTTTATTTCTCAAAGAAAAGCTCGCCTGGAATTATCTCGTCTCGCTCGCGTTTCTCGCTGGTGCTGCATTCTTCGCATTTGGATTCAAGCCACCGGCATCCGTCGGCTGAGTATGCGGCGGGCTAGGTCGCTCGACGAGCCTTGGGTCGCGTCGAGGTTCCGAGCCGGGAACTTTGCGCCATCGCCGGTTTGAAAAGACCGGCGAAGATCAGCCAAACCACGATGGAGCCCAGCGCGAAAAGTCCGAGGGCGATGAAGGCGGTGCCATATCCCGCTTCTTGCGCGATCCAGCCGCCGATCGCCGGACTCAGCGCGGCGCCCGCTCCCTGCACGGTCATGGCGGCCCCTTGGCCCAAGTTGATGCGCCCCGTGCCGTTCAGAATGTGGGCCACCAAGGCGGGCACGGCCACGCTCTGAAGCCCCGCGCCGATGCCGTCGAGGATCTGCACCGGGAACACGCCCCAACTCTTGATGACGGTGGCGGCGATGAGTCCGCGGACGGGCAGCGTCAGGAACGAGATGAAGAGGACCAGCCAGAGTCCGCGGTTCGCGCCCATGCGCATGGCAACGAGCGCCGCCAACACCATGGTGGCTTGCGCGACCACGATGGTCGCGGCGACGATGGCGGCGGGATCGCCTTGCTTCGCGCTTGCCACGGCCATCCCGTAGAGCGGCAGCATGGCGCCGTTTCCGAGATGGAACAGCCCGAGCGAGGCCGCGAGGATCAGGAGCGGCTTGCACGTGAGCAGGATCGACAGACCTTGGGCCCGTTCGTCCGCTTTCGTTCCCTCGCGCATCCCGCGTGCCGCGCGGTCGTCGATGGATTTTTTCGGAATCGCGAGCGCGGATGCCACCGAGGCCGCGCCGAAGGCGACGGCCAGCCAGAGCACGGCGGGCAATCCCAGTTTCCATCCGAGATAGCCCGAGAGGGCGGCGCCGACGGCGTTACCTGCGTGGTTGTAGGCCTGATTGATGCCGAGTTGCCGGTTGAAGCCCGCCTGCTTGAACATCCCGAGCGTGATGCCGTTGACCGCCGGACCGACCGCCGCGCCGGCGACGGCCGTGGCGACTTGCGAGAGCGCGACCGGCCAGAAGGACTGCGAGACCAAGATGATGGCGGAGGCTGCAATCGAGAAGAACCCGGGAATCACCACCAACCAGCGCTTATGCCGACTGCTGTCCACCCAGGCGCCGGCGGGCGCCGTCATGATCACGCCCGCGACCGATCCGATCGTCATCACTGAGCCGATCCAGCCGCTCTGCCAGCCGTGAGCTAGGAGGAAGACACCGATGAACGGTCCGATGCCGGACTGCATGTCGGCCATGAAGAAATTGAGTGACCGCAGCGCCGGGCGGCCAGGAATCTCTGCGGCGCGTTCATTGACGCCGCCAGGCTTCTTCTTTGCTGTCGCTCTCGACCCCATTGCCCGAGTGTGGCTGATGGCGTCGTTCCGGCACTTCCGCCCAAGCGCAGTGACGATGTGTGGGGTTATTCCTACTTGGGGAACATGAATTGAAGTTGCGCGCGAATCTGCCAGTTCGGCGCGTATTCGGGCCTCACGACGCTGTAGTAGGCGCCCAACTGGGCGTTTACCGGCAGCGGGCCGATCTTAAATATCTTGCCAGCGCCGCCGCCCATGGGCACAGACCATTGCTGCGAGCCCTTGGCTTCCCAGTTGACCGTGACAATGGGCGAGGTGGTGAGATAAAGGCCGCCCTCGAAGTTGTAGTTGAGGAAGGGCTGTATCAGTCCATTGTTGTACTTCGGCGCATTACTCAAGGGATTGCCGCTGCTGCCGACCGACCAGATGTTGTTGACGAGCGCTCCGTACACCCAGGGGCTGCCTTTCTCGAGGTGCAGGAGCACGAAAGTCGGACCCATTCCGACATTGTTGTTGCCGAGCAGATCGTTACTGTGTGTCGGAAACTGCGAGACCGTTCCTACGCCCCAGATCCAATCGCCGGGACTTGCGGGCGAGAGGAAGGCCGAGAATTGCACGTCCCCGATGCCGCTCGTACTGCCCTGCCCCGGTGCATACGCGGGCAGAGAGATGATGGGTAAAATCGTACGAGTGATGATATTCCAGTCGCTGCTCAGGTGGACGGGATACACCGGCTGGATGTTGAGCACATTTTGCGTGCCATTCAGAGGGCCGACATTAAAGTACGCATTCTCCTGAAACGGCACGCTGACGAGGTTGCCCACGGGGTTTTGAGCGATCTTCGCCAAATCCTCCGCGCTCAATTCGGCATGAGCGGGGATGGCCGCAAGGATCGCCGAGAAAAGCGCCAAGGCGAGCGATGCCCTCGTGCCCCAGTTCATATTATGTGTTGCCTAGAGTGCGAAGACAGCCAACCCAGGATAGAGTCAGCGCCCGTTTGATCGCCAGATTAGGCAACTGTGGGACTGGGCGGTAAGTAGGACCTTAGGTCCATACGCAGCGGCCGTGCGCCTCACTTGGGCTCGTGGCAAACGGCTTCGATATTGTGCCCATCGGGATCGAAAACGAACGCGCCGTAATAGTCTTTGTGATAGTGCGGTCGCGGACCCGGGCCGCCATTGTCTCGTCCGCCGGCGGCGAGCGCGGCTTGGTAGAACTCGTCCACTTGCTTGCGGGTTTCGGCACGGAAGGCGACATGGACCCTCGGGGCGTTGGGAGTTCCCTCGTTGACCCAGAAATCCGCCTTCGGCGGAATCCCGTAACCGAACACGGCGGCACCGCCGGTGTGCTCTTCGGGGATCTGCACCATCATTTTATAGCCGAGCGGGGCGAGCGCTTTGTCGTAGAACGCGCGGCTCGCCGCGGGGTCGCTAACCTGAAGGCCGGTATGGTCGATCATGGTTCCTCCGTCAAGGGACAGGCCTCCAGAGCTCTAACGGCAAATGCGAATATACTGCGATTCCTCGCCTAGGATCGCGCGCCATGCAGAACTCCTCGCTCATGTACCCATACCCGGCCGACACCCTTCGCCAGCTCCTGCCGACCGCCGAGCGCGTGCCTCTATGGTGACCCCTGCGCATGGCGAGTCATCCCGCTTCGCCTCGTCGCGACGGCGCTGTCGCTGGCACTCGCGGCGTGCAGCCATCTCTGCGATACCAAAAAGCCCACGCCGGACAAGAACTCGGCACGCACGCAGCTGTCGATCGGTTACAGCCTGCTTTACCAGGAGGCCGACGGCATCCCGAAACTGAAATGGCTTCTCATGTTCAAGGACAAGCCCGAAGACATGGGTCGGCTCACCAATGAGCTGATCAGCTATTACCAGCAGCTTGCCGATACCCTGCAGAAGCTGTCCAAGCAATACCCCGCCATGCGCATCGATGTGGCACCCATGTCCGAGATCGAGGCCAACGAGCGCAAAGCGATCGGCGAGGATTTGGCGAAGGATCTTGCCCCGGTGGTCGGCAAGTCCGGCGTCGAATTCGAGCGGGAGGCACTGCTCATGTTTTACGACTCGCTGAACGAGCAAAGTCATCTCACCGGCGTGATGGTGGGTCTGGAAACCAATCCGGTCTTGAAGAAGTTCCTGGAGACCACCAAGGCCCAGTTGGAGGCGCGTTACGCCAAAGTCGGGGCGCTGTTGAACAAGCGCTATTTTACCCACTGAGCCTGCACCGCCGAGGCTTGAGCGCTACGGGGTGTCAACTTATCGGCATCTCGTTGTCTAAGCTGCCAATCCCTTTCTGCGAGCTCGATGTGTTGCGGTATGCTGCGAGCACGGCGACCGCGACGGCCGGGGCAAAGGCGCGGCGACGGACGGGATCTGGGCAGAAAAATTTTACGAATCAGGCGGTGGGCGCACGTATCGCCCGGAGCCTTGAGTCTGCGCGCCAAGGCGCGCATGAGGTCGTCGGCTTGAACGCAACGCTGATCAAACCAGCCCTATCGACGCTGGACGATGACGCTTGGGACGACCTTTTGAGTTTTATCGAGGAACGTCGGGTCATCCCGATCGTGGGACCCGAGCTGTTGCGGGTCGAGACCGACCGCGGACCGCGGCTTCTGTACGACTGGCTTGCCGAAAAGCTGGCGGCGAAGCTCAACGTCGACGTGACCCTGCTGCCGCAGCCCTACACGTTGAACGACGTGGTGTGCTGGTTCTTGTCGAGCCGCGGCCGGCGCGAGGAAGCCTACGTGAGGCTGCGCAGGCATCATGAAGGATGCCGCGTTCGAGCCGCCGCTGGCGCTCAAGCGCCTCGCTGCAATCACTGACTTCGACGTCTTCGTCTCGACGACCTTCGATTCGCTGCTCGAGGGCGCGCTCAATGCGATCCGGTTCGGCGGCGCACCGTCCACGGAGGTGCTCTCCTACGCCCCGAACCGCGTCGCCGACCTGCCGACGGAGCGTGACCGGCTGACGGGCCCGGTCGTCTATCACCTGTTCGGCAAGCTGTCGGCGTCGCCCACTTACGTGATCTCGGACGAGGATCTGCTCGAGTTCATCTGCGCGCTGCAGAACGAGCACCTGGCGCCGGAGAAGCTGTTCCACGAGCTCGAGCACAGCCATCTGCTGTTCATCGGCAGCAACTTCTCGAACTGGCTGGCGCGCCTGTTCCTGCGCATGGCCAAGCGCCAGCGTCTGTCCGATCCGCGCGATGTCGGCGAGGTGCTGGCCGACGGTCATTCCGGTTCCGACGAGCGTCTGGTCTCCTTCCTGCAGCAGGTGAGCGTACGCACGCGCATCTACGTGGGGGCCGACAAGTTCGTCGAGGAGTTGCACGATCGCTGGCTGGCGCGCCGCAAACCCGCCGCGGCGGTCACGGCGATGCCCGCGCGGTTCCTGCCGCCGGCGCGCGAAATGCCGGACAACGCCGTCTTCATCTGCTATGCGCGCGAGGATCTGCCGGCCGTGCGCGAAATCAAGGCCGGGCTCGAGGCGGCGGGTGTGACGACCTGGTTCGACATGGACCGTCTCGAAGCGGGCGACGACTACGACCGCAAGATCCGGCAGAACATCGCGCGCTGCTCCTATTTCATCCCGGTGATTTCGGCGGCGACCCAGCGGCGCACCGAAGCGTATTTCCGGCGCGAGTGGAGCTATGCCATCGACCGCTTGCGCAACATGGCGGACGGCGCGTTGTTCGTGCTGCCGGTGACCATCGATGGGACGACTCCCGGCGAAGCCATCGTGCCCGACCGTTTTCGCGCGCTGCATTTCAATTCGCTTGCCCGGCGGGATCGTGCCGGCTGAGTTTGCGCAGCGCCTCAAAGACTTCATGACGGCGCGCGCCCGGTGAACGACGTCCACGGCAACGCCGCGAATACCGCCAACGCCGCAGGCGTCGCCACGGCGGTCGATGCAAAGAATCCCTGGCTCGGCCTCGCCTCCTTCACCGAGGAGACGCGCGAGTATTTCTACGGCCGCGAGGAGGAAGTCGCCGAGCTCGCGCGGCGCGTGCAGCGCAAGCTCCTGACGATACTGTTCGGCCAGTCGGGGCTCGGCAAGACTTCCATCCTGCGCGCAGGCCTCGTGCCGCGACTGCGCACCCAAGGCTACTGCCCGGTGTACGTGCGCATCGACTACGGACGCGAGGCGCCCGAGCCCGCGGATCAGATCAAGGCCGCGATCGCCGCCAGCGCGCGCCGCTCGGGCGAGTGGACGCAGGCCGGCGTCGCCGTCGAGGGCGAGTCGCTTGTGGGAATTCCTGCATCACCGCGACGACGTGCTGCGGGACGAGTCGGGCAAGACGCTGATCCCGCTGCTGATCTTCGATCAGTTCGAGGAGATCTTCACGCTCGCGCAGAGCGATGATTTCGGCCGCGCCCGGGCGGCGCGCTTCATCGCGGATCTGTCCGATCTGGTCGAGAACCGCCCGCCGAAGGAGCTGGAGGAGCGGCTGGAGCAGGACGACGCCTCGGCCGAGAAGTTCGACTTCGCGCGCAGCGACTATCGCGTGCTGATCTCGCTGCGCGAGGACTATCTGGCGCCGCTGGAAGGACTCAAGAGCTCGATGCCGAGCATCACGCAGAACCGCTTGCGGCTCGCGCCGATGACCGGGAATCAGGCGCTCGAAGCGGTGCGGCGTCCCGGCGGCAGGCTCGTCACGGAGGACGTGGCAGCGGCGATCGTGCGCTTCGTGGCCGGCGGCGCGGAGATCGCCAACGCCGAAGTCGAGCCCTCCCTCTTAAGCCTGATCTGCCGCGAGTTGAACGACAAGCGGATTGCAGAAGGTCGCAGCGGAAATCTCGCTGGACCTGCTGGCCGGCTCGCACGCCACCATCCTGGCGGAATTCTACGAACGGGCGCTCGCCGATCAACCGGTGGCCGTGCGGCGCGTGATCGAGGACGAGCTTCTGACAGAATCCGGATACCGCGAGAACGTCGCGGAGGAACGGATCGTGTCGTTGTTCAGCGCGGCCGGCGCGGCTCCCGGGACGCTGGCTCTGCTGGTGAACCGGCGGCTGCTGCGCATCGAGGAGCGGCTCGACGTGCGGCGCGTCGAGCTCACGCACGACGTATTGTGCGCAGTCGTCAAGGCGAGCCGCGACCTGCGCCACGAACGCGAAGCGCGTGACCGCACCGAGCGGCTTCTGTCCGAGCAGCGCGACCGTGAATTCGCGGCGCGCCGGGCGCTCAAGCGCGCGCGGCGAATCGCCGCGGGCTGCGCGGCGCTGGCGGTGCTCGCGGTCGTCGCCCTCGCCTTTGCATTCGTAAGCCTGCGTCGTGCGCATCGCGCCGAGGTGGCCGCGCAAGAGAGCCGTGCCGCCGCGGAGACAGCGCGCAGCCACGCCGAGCACCTGCTCGGCTATCTCAACGAGGATTTCGCGGTCGAGCTCGCCGGCTTCGGGACGCTCGGACTGATCAAGCAACTCGGCGAACGCGAGACCCAGTACTACGACTCGCTGCCGCCCAGCCTGCAGACCACCGACACGCATGCGCAGCGCCGCCCTGGCTCAGGTTCACTACGGAATCGCGCAGCAACAAGCCTATGACCTCAAGGGCGCACGCACGAGCCTCAGCAACGCGGTTGCGACGCTGGAGCATCTACGCGGGCAGGGCGACACCTCGGAGGAGACCGCGATCGCGCTCGCCATCGGTCTCGCGGCGCTCGCGGATGTCGACGATCGATTCGGGGTCGGCTCGAAGCAGACTCAAGAATACAACGCGCGCGCCGAAGCGCTCTTGCGCTCCTATGTAGACGCCCCGAACCCTTCCGTGGCGATTCGGCGCGCGTATGGACAGGTGGCGATGAGCGTCGCGAGCTACGAGCACGGCGACGCGGCCCTCGCGCTGTTCGCACGCTCGCAGCAGGCGTTAGAGAGCATCGGAGCCCTCAAACTCACCGATCTGCCTGCGAGCGCGGACTACGCCAACAGCCTGAGCCTCGAGTCCACCGAGTTGTGGCGGCTGGGGAAAATCGACGAGTTGAAGAAAGTGTCCGAGCAGGGCATGCAGCTAGCGAATGAGGTTCTCGCGCGGCGTCCCGGCCATATCGTCGCCCTTCAGGCGCGATCTGCTCTAAACCTGCTGGGCTCCTCGCCGGCCCACGAGGCTTTGCGCATCGGTGAGTCGGCCGAATTCGTGAAGCGTGCCCTCGAGGATGGATTGCTGCTGCTGCGGCTCGACCCGGCCAATTTCGACACCCGTGGCTCCACGGCTTTCACTGCCTCCAACCTCGCGAGCGACTACGAGCAACTGGGTCGACTGCGCGACGCGCGCGCCGCCGCGCAGCAGTCTCTGGAGATTCTGTTGGCTTCCGAACAGGAGGCCGCGAATCACGGCGATTTCATCGTGAGCCGCTACGCGAGCATCGCGCGAGTGGACGCCGAACTCGGCGACCGCGCCGCGAGCGAAGCGGCCATTAAAAAAGCCGAACCCATACTCGCCCAGGTGCAGGCCGCGCTCGGTAACGATAGCTACAAATCCTCCATCGCGACCTGCGCGCTCGCGACTGTCCGCGCGCGGCTCGCGCTGTTGGACGGCGATTACAAACAAGCCGTCACGATCGCTCAACCCGCACTGCAGACGGGTCTCGCCTGGAAAGACCCATACGGTCACATTGGCGCCCTCGCCAACTGCGTGGGCAATGCGGCGTTGATCATCGGTAACGCCGATCTCATGCTCGGCGACTATGCCGCGGCGAAGTCCGCGCTCGCCTCCGCCGTGCCGGTCGCAACGGTGGGCGATGATTGGGTATCCCACAACTATCGCGCTGCCTTGATCGTATTGCAGAGCATCGCCATGTCGCGGCTCGGGCAGACTACCGAGGCGCGCGCACTCTTGAGCCCCGTCTTGGACTGGCAGCGGGCCCGCTTCGCGCGCAATCACGACGATGCCCAGCAGCGGTTGGACTATGCGAGCGCTCTCTACGCCCTCGCGCTGACCGACGAGGCGCACCGCAAGGAGTTGCTCGGCGAGGCTTCTACGATCATCGCCGCTCTGCCTGTGGAACTGCGATCGATCAAAAGCACGCGGATGTGGATCGATCGTATCCATGCCGAACGGGGCCGCACTTCGGCCGGCTGAGGGAATTAACGCTGGCGGTCGCATGCATCAGGCAGGCAATACCAAAGTCTAATATCAGATCACGCTCCATCGCGGAAGGATGCAAACAGGGCGCTTTGAGCGCCGCATAAGCCCGAGAACTGCTGGACGACCTCGCCCTCAATTTGGATTGAGCAACCGCAAGACCCTAGCTCTGGACCGGGCGCGACCTTCGGTTTCTCAATCCCTTATGCCTCCAGCGACGGAACCGAAACTCCATCATCGCGACTCCAAATCGGGATGACAAAGCGCGTAAAGATCAGACCGAGCGGCTATGATTAAAAGAATCGTCGCACTATCTCTTGGTTCAAGACGCCGCCCTTCGGCAATTTGGGCTGCGCGTCTCAACCTTAGGTAACATAGCGGTTTGCGCCGGGGCGGGTCTGCCGCGTTGCGCGACCCGACACCTAAGTATCATAGATCCCCTACCCGCCGCGGCGCACCGTAACACTTTAGGCGATTTCGCAGTCGGAGGCTGGTGGGCTGATTGCGATTCTGGCGAACGCCGCATGCGCTGAGGTATAGGCTGTATATCGAAATTTGAAGCGATGAACCGCTGACATATGAACGCCGTCGTAATCCTTGTATGCGTAGTCGATGACGACGTGTCTGTGCGAGAGTCGTTACCGGATCTTCTCGGGGAGTTTGGATTGGAGTCGGAAGTGTTTGCGACGCCCGACGAGTTTCTTCAATCTGCCGTCCTCGATAAGACAAAATGTCTCATCCTGGACATTGAGTTGCCGGGGATGACAGGGCCTGAGCTGCGCCGTGAACTGCTGAGGCGAGGTCATGACATTCCCACCATTTTCATCACCGCCCATGCGGACTTTGCCTCGCGGGCGGATATGCACGAAGGAGTCGACTGTCTTTTGAAGCCGTTCAGCGAGACGGTGTTGCTCGAGGCATTGAAAAGAACCTTGAAACTGAAGTGAGCCCACTTGCCTAGGGAGACGCCCCATGCGTTTAATAGATACAACCAATTGCCTCATGGGGGTGCCTGCAATGCAGCCGACTAGGCCCACCGTCGTCGTTGTCGACGATGACATCTCTGTTCGCGAATCCCTGGAACTCCTTATTCAAAACGAAGGGTGGCAACCTGCCCTGTTCGAATCGGCCCAGGAATTTCTGACGCAATTGTCCACTGTAGTCCCTAGCTGCTTGATCCTGGACGTCAATCTTCCCGATCTCAGCGGTCTTGATATTCAGCAGCGCATCAGTGATAGAAAGACCTCGACGCCGATCATATTCATCACGGGTTACGGTGATATCCCGACGTCGGTCCGCGCAATGAAAGCCGGTGCGGCTGAATTTCTAACCAAGCCGCTCGATGACGAGATCATGATCGGAGCGATTCGCGAGGCCGTGCTTCGCAGCCAAGCCAATCTGAAACAAGAAGGAGCGCAGCGTCAATTACAAGAACGGTTCGCCCTGCTGACCAAACGCGAGCGCGAAGTCATGAATCTCGTCGTGAAGGGACTGATGAACAAGCAGGTCGGCTTCGAGCTGGATATCAGTGAGATCACTGTCAAGGCGCATCGCGGAAAGGTTATGGAAAAGATGCAGGCCACCACCTTCGTCGACCTCGTGAATATGGCGGGGAGACTTGGCATCAGCACTGCCCGAGAAGCTTGAGGCCACGGCCGGCAAAGTCCTACATCCGCCATCAGGCAAGGCGCGTCGTCACTTTCCTTGCGGCTGTTGCGACAGGCTTTCGTGACCGTAAGTCGGGGATTTCGCGTATGACGACGGCACCTCCCACATACGAGCCGCATACCATACGGCCCAAGCAACCACGAATAGCGACATGACCCAGACCCATATCGGAATCTCCGAACGCGCCTCGGCACGGCGCGGGTCGAACGGCTCGTCGGTGCTGAACGCGTCCACCGTGAATCGCACCGTGCCGCTGCGAATCGAATTGGGGCGCAGCCCCGAGACACTGATTCCCGGCCCGTTCTGCACGACGAACGGTATTTCCTCCTTGCCTTCCCGCCCATTCTGCCCTTCGGCACGGATCAACAAGACGATGCGCACCGTCCGTCAAGCTCAGTGTGTCGAGCGCCATTTCGCCCGGGAGCTCGCGGTCGAAGATCGGTTGCGGGTCGTCGTCCAAGTAGATCCTGACGTGAGGCGTCCCGTTGGCTGCGCCACCGTCAGCGGTCATGGCGCAGCACCAGGTATTTTGGATGACCTGTGTCGGTCTCTCCCGGACGAAGCAGCATCCAGAACATCGCCACAAAACACCCGACGGTAATCGCGCCCGCGATCCCGACGATGATGACAATGCCCCAGAACGGGCCGGTCAGATGATGATGCATTGGCGACCTCCACCTCGGGACTGTTCAATTCACTGCGCTTTCGCACGCTCGGCAGCCACTTGCGCGGCGACTGCGGGCGTTCCGCGGTTGCCCCACGAACTGCGCTCATAATCGATGATTTCAGCGATCTCGGCGTCGTTGAGCGCGGCCGCAAACGGCGGCATGACCCCTCCGTAAACGACGCCGCCCACTTGGACGCCCTGTAGCCCGTGCAACACCACGTGAATGTGCTGGGTCGCATCGCCGTTGTTCACGACGTCGTTGCCTTTGAGCGGGGGGAACGCGCCGGGCAACCCTTCGCCGTTGGCTTGGTGACAGGCCGAGCAGTGGGCCGTGTATAAACTCGCGCCTTTGGCCGGGTCGTACCCGCCCGAAAGCGACGCTGCTCCGAGGGGTGCCGTGGAGCTCGCGCTTGGCGCGGCGCTCGCCGCACCTGCCGTCGCCGCCTCGCCGGTCTCACCCTCCGGCCACGGCGGCTGTTTCAACGCGGCCAGATACGCAATCAACGCCTCCGCCCGGTGCGTGGGGATCACGACGCCGTGCGTCGGGGCGTAGGATTTCGGCAAGGGGACCGGAGCCACGCCGGCGGGTGCTTTATCCACCACTTCAAAAAGCCAGCTGAAGGAAGGCATGATGGATTCAGGCACCACCGCCCGCGGCTCATAGAGATGCATGTACTGCCAGACAGAACTCGGCTGGCGCGTCCCAATATTCGTAAGGTCAGGGCCCGTGCGTTCGGAGCCGAGCAATTCCGGGGTCTGATACTTGAAATCACCCGCGGCGGACGGACGGCCGAACACCTTGTCCTCCTCCAGCGGCCGCACCTGCTGGGTGTGGCAATAACTGCACCCGTTCGCCACATAGATCTCGCGCCCCCGCGCTTCGAGCGCAGTCAGCGGCTTGACGCCCGCGCCGGCCGGGACTCTCGAAAGCTCGATGCCCGGGAGGACCCCCATTAAGAGGGCAAGGCACCCGTAGACCAGCGTCGAGCCGCCGACGATGCGCGCAAGCTTGTTCACGTCACCGCCTCCTGCGCGCGGAATGATTCGACTGCCGTCGGCACCTCTTCCGGCCCATAGCACATGCGCCACACATTCCATCCGAATACGAGGTGGCTCGAGAACATGAGTGCACCACCCACCCCCCGCCACACGTAGTAGCTCTGCATGTCGATTACCGACTGGATGAACGGCAGACCGTGCATCCAGTCGAGGCCCTGGATGGTCCCGCCGATCGATAACGAGGTGACATAGATGAAGCAGCCGACCAGCGCCATCCAGAAATGTATCGCCATGCCCAACGTGCTCGCGCGCTTCCCGGTCGCGAGAGGCAAGAGACCATATATGCCTCCCCAAATCGCGAAGGTGATGATGCCGTACATCGTTAGATGTGAATGACCGACCGTGAAATTGGTCAGGTGCCAGACCTGCTGCAGCGACCGGAACGCCTCCAGCGTCCCCTGAGTGGAACCGATCAGATAGCTCATGACTCCGACGAAGATGAACATCAGCGGATAGGAGTGGATCAAATCGCGCATGCGCCCGCGCATGGTGAGTAGAAAGTTACTGCTCCCGCCCCACACGGGTACCAGCATTGCGACGCTGAACACGATGGCGATCGTCTGCAGCCACCACGGCAGCGGGCTGAACTCGAAATGATGTGCGCCGATGATCGGGTAGAACAGCAGGTTCGCCCAGAACGCGAAGATCCCCAGCGCATAGGAGTAGATCGGCCGGTTCAGCAATTTCGGCAGAGTGTAATAGATCACTCCCAGCGCGAGCGGCGTGAACCACATGCCCACGGCGTTGTGCATGTAGAAGCCGGAGACTGCCACCTGACCCAGTCCATGTTGGTACCAAGGGACGATGGCGACAACCGCGATGATGCAGGTCCAAAGTGTCCCGCCGAGGATGTACCAGTTCGACAGGTATATGTCCTTGTTGCTGCGACGTGCGACCGTACCGATGAGGTTCCAGCCGGTTACGAAGAGAGCCCCCAGAAAAATCGTCCGGATCCACCAAGGCCATTCACGGTACTCGAGGTCGCCATCGTTGTAGCCCAGATCCAGCGCAATCGTGCCGGCCAGGGCGGCCACGTTGAAGAGCACCAGGCCCGTCCAGGCAAGCGCGCCGCTGTAGAGTCTCGCGCCGCTGCTGCGTGCGGCCACGTAATACGCCAATCCCACCAACGCGATGCTGGCGAAGCCGTAGAACGTCGCGTTCGTATGGATGGGACGCAGCCGTCCGAACGTCAGCCAGGCACCCGGCCCGAATTCAGGCGCCCCGAATTTGAACGCCATCAAAATCCCCACCGCCGTAGCGAACAGGAGCCACAATGTAGCGCTCACCGTGTAAGCGGAGAAGACCGAGACCAGCAAGTGACCGTCTCCCTCACTTGGGCCGCTGCGGCGAACCGTCACGTTGTTCAACATATCGCTGTCCCTCTCCGGCGCCGCTCTTTTCATCTCCTTCCTCTACCCTAATGCCTCAAGCGGGCGGGCAGCCATTGGACGATGGTATTGAGTCACCGCCGGCGATCTTGTCAATAATGGAAAATAGATTTGCGGCCTGGCTAGCTAATCATCCTTGATGGTTCGTCTAATAATTGCGTGCCCTGCGGCTGGTGATCTCTCGTTCTGCGCCACTGACCAAAAAGTGCTATTGCCGTCGAAATCAAAAGCCCCATAGTTGGATCGAGTTGGAGCACCCTTCGGCGGAACCGGTAAGAACACGCGATGCGGCATTTGGATAACATTTTGGTTTTCGTGAAAGTTGCCGAATTTGAGAGCATCAGCAAAGCTGCGCGCGCCCTGGACATGCCCATCTCTACCGTGAGCCGCAAACTCTCCGTACTCGAGTCCGCTCTCGGCGTTTCCCTGCTACGGCGAACCACTCGACGGGTGATCCTCACCCCGCAAGGGCGGGATTACCTGAACCAGTGCATTGAGCCGTTAATAAAGCTTCAGGAAGCGGAACGGGTACTGACACAAACCCAAAAAAAGCTCGAGGGAAGTCTGGCGATCTCGGTTCCGATGATTCTCAGCCAGGGACCTTTCATGGATTTCCTGTCGCGATTTTCGAAGGAGCACTCTGGAATTCGCGTCGACCTGTACATAACAAACGCGTACGTAAATCTCGTGGCGGAGAACGTCGACGTCGCGATTCGCTTCGGTCATCTCGAGGATTCCAGCGTCGTCGCCAGCAAGATCGGCAAGAGCGTTCGTTACGTCGTCGCCACCGCGGACTATCTGAAGGGACGCAAGCTCCCCGTCGAGCCTGAGGATTTGAAGGGCTACGATTGCGTCATGTTCAACGCAAAAAACTTCGGCGCTGACTGGGATCTGATCAGTGGTCGAAGAAGGGTGCGCGTGCATGTCACGGGGCCTGTTTCGAGCCACGACTGCAAATCAGTGGCTGCGTTCGTGCTGCGCGGACATGGTGTCGGCCTGCTTGAAACTGCTTATTCCGACCAGGCTCTGGCTCGCGGTGATCTGGTGCGCCTCCTGCCACGTTGGACGTCGATAGAGATCCCCGTCTTCGCCGTATACCCGACCCGCAAATTCCTCCCTCCGAGGGTGACGACTTTCGTCAAGGCGCTTGCCAGCTGGAAGAACCCGCTGTGGGCACGATAAGACAATACCTGACGCGGAATTGCCGTCGCTGCTATCGAGATTCTGCCAATTTCGGGAATGAGATTCCCGATTTATCGATCTACCAAACCGCCGCGGCGGCGCAATAATGAAGCCATGCAGCAGCGCGCTTTAATAACGGTGGTTGATGACGATGTGTCGTCTCGCGAGTCGCTGCCCGATCTACTGCGGGCCTTCGGATTCGCCGCCAGGCCCTTCGCCTCGGCAGAGGATTTCCTGGCGTCCGATGTGCTGGACGATACTCAGTGTCTGATATTGGACGTCTCGATGCCGGGCATGTCGGGACCGCAGTTGCAAGGCGAGCTGAAGCGTCGTGACGTGAAAATACCCATTATCTTCATTACCGGCCAGTGCGATCGATCCCTTCGTGCCGATCTCATCGCCCGAGGCGCCGTCGACTGTTTGTTTAAGCCGCTCAGCGAGGACGATCTGCTGTCAGCGCTCGTTTGCGTGGTCGGCACGGCCTGAGCGGCCGGTCGGAAGTCTCAGCTCGTAAGGACACCGGTGCCCGTCGCAGGGATATAGAAGCCAAAGGTCGCGCCCGGTCCGGCGTTGGCCTTCGCCCACAGCTCTCCGTTATGGCTTTCGATGATCGAACGGCTGATCGACAGTCCGATGCCGAGGCCATGCGTCTTGGTCGTGTGGAATGCCTGGAATAGCTTTTCGATGCTGTGCGGATCCAAGCCGATGCCGGAGTCCTGAACGCGCAGTTCTACGCTGTTGACGCCGTGGATCAGTGTCTGAATTCGCAGTGTCCTCGGCCGGTCCTCAATGCGAGCCATGGCATCAGCGGCATTCAGCAGCAGATTGAGGATAACCTGTTGCAGTTGGACGCGATCGCCCCGGATGGCCGGCAGAGATTCCGCGAACTCCGTCCCCAAGACCGCGCGGTTCCGTCGTAGTTCGCCCAAAGACAGTGCAATCACTTCCTGCGCCGCATCGTTGAGGTCGACGATCTCCATGGTCGGCGGCTTCTTGGCGAACATCGCTCGCAGACGCTTGATCACCTCGGTGGCACGGTTGGCGTCCCGGATCGTCCGCCGCACCGTCTCGGCGGCTCCCACGACGTTCGGCGGGTCCGCCGCCAACATCCGCGCGCCGGTGTTGGCATTGGTCAAGATACCGGAAATAGGCTGGCTTACCTCGTGCGTAATGGAGGCGGTCATCGCACTGAGCGTTGCAAGCCGCGCCACGTGCGTCAACTCCAAGCGGGCCTGGTTGAGCGCTTCGTCGGCCCGGGCACGGTCGATCGCAAGACCCGCGATCTTGGCAAACCGGTCTATGAGATCTTGCTGCTGAGTGGTTGGATTCGCCGGCTCGCGCCGCTGAATCGCGATGATCCCGCAGGCTCGCCCTGAAATCGACAGGATGGGCACCGACCAGCAACAGGCATAGCCATAGGTCGCCATCATCGCTGGCCATGCTGAACCTTCCCATCTCGAGTCATTGGCTAAATCCTCGCTGATTATCGGTGCCTTCGCGATGCAGGCCATCGAATAGGGGTCGTGTCCGTCGCGGTCGATTGTCCTCCCGCCGAGCAAGCCGTTGAATGTGTCCGGCAGGCTGGGGCCCGCGCCTACCTCAAAATGCCTTTCGTCGGCTGCCACGAGGAGGACATTGCAGAAGCAGCCGTTGCAGAGTTCTTCCACGTGACGGCTGAGAGCTTCCAGCACCTGAGCGAGCGGTTCCCCGCGCGCCACCTTCTCAAGCAGCCTCACTTCCGCAGCAAGCAGATCCTCCGCCCGTTTCAGATCGTCGACGTCAATCTGGAACGTGACATAGCGGACGATGTTCCCGTGTGCGTCGCGGATCGGGACAGCCCGTGCGCGGGTCCACCGGTAGGAGCCGTCGGGATAACGCATGCGGATTTGCTCGTCGAACAGCTTTCCCGTGGTCAGGAGGCCCTTCACGGCTGCCTCGTTTCTCTCGAAGTCGTCCGCATGGATGATCCCGGACGTCGTCCACTGGGCCAGCTGCGTCTGTGTCATATTGAAGTCGTGGAGGGCCTGCCGGTTGCTGAACTCGGACACCATGGCCGTGTTCAGGAACCCCGCCTGCCAGGGCAGGATATCGAAGAAGCGACGCAGTCGGCCATCGAGCGAGGAACTCTCGTCCGCGTTCAATCCCAGCCAACACCAGCGGCCCTGTCCACCCCCCTCCTCCATGAAGGAGAGGCGAAACACGAACCAACGATATTCTCCGTCGTGGCGCCGCAATCGCGCATCGATCTCTTGGGAAACGCCGGATTGCTGGATCTCGCTCCAGCCGTTCAAGAGTGATGGCAGATCATCAGGGTGGATTGCCGTCTGCCACCCCTGATCGAGCGCCTCGCCGGACCCGAGACCCGTGTATTCGCGAAAGTAGCGGTTGATAAAATCGCTCCGACCGTCACCCTGCGTCGTCCAGACCAGTGCGGGGAGCGAATTCACGACTTTGCCGAGGTCCACCTCCGTCATCGCACTTCCTTCGCGGCTCGCGCCCAAGCAGGCTGCGCCGCCGGGCGCCGAGAGGGAAGTCAATTGTGGTCAATTCTCTTGAGAACTGAACGAATTGGACCCTTGAAAGTGCCAGAGCGCCGGCAGCGAACCGTCGCCCAACCCGTGCTGCAATGATCCTCAACGAGCGCTCTGCAATGCAGACTGACGCCAAGGTATTGGTCGATACCATCGTCCAATAAACGCCACGGGCTCCTCGTGTCGTAATCACGCCGCCTCCAAATCAACTGAATGGAAGGCTCGCGGGGAAGCATGGAAATGAAAGAGGTTCACAAGCAGACGACGAGATTGCCGCCGACGGTGAGCAAGTCGGCGCTCCGCGAATCGCGCGATTTTGGTTTTCATGAACGCCGTTTCGCGCTGCAGCTGCGAGAGATGGCGATGAATCCCTTGCACCTGGCTGTCGTTACGTTGAGCCTCGTAGTCTCGGGCTGCATCACGCCGCCGAAGCTCGCTCCGCAGCAGCAGACCATCGCAAACGACCACCTCGGTCTTTCGTCGCAGGTGTCTGCTCCGGTCCGGACACAAGTCTGGTGGAGCACGTTCAACGATCCTCAGCTCGATCGATCTGATGCAGCAGAGCTCTCGCGGACAATCCGAGCCTGGCGCAGGCGATGGCGCGGGTGCGTGAAGCGCAGTCGCTGGCCGACGTGACGCGGGCGGCTCTGGCGCCTTCCGTCTCCTACGACGCACAGGAAATCCGTCAGCGCTTGAGCAGCCATGACCCCATCCCAGCGCCCTATCAACGGGACCAAGCGGTGGCTGGGGAGCGAGGGTCTGAATCTGTCCTGGGACATCGACTTCTGGGGCCGCCAGGCCTCGTTGCTCAAACAAGCCCGCTCGCAAACCGCCGCCGCCGCTCTGGACGTGGCCAGCGCGCGGCTGGCATTGAGCGGCGCGGTCGCACAGGCCTACATCGATCTGTATCGCAACAACGCCCTGGCCGATGTGGCGCAACGTACCGAGGCGCAACGCCAGACGCATCCTCGAGATCACCCGCAGGCGAGTGCAGTCGGGTCTCGATACCAACGTGGAGTTGCGCGAGGCCTCGGGTGCCGTGCCCGAAGCACATGTTGAGTTGCTTCAGGCGCAGGCGGCTGCCGCATTGGATACGCACCAACTCGCCGCCCTGTCAGGTCAGGGTGCCGAGGCTTATGCGCAGGTCGGGCGCCCGACGCTCGATCCCGCCGCCATCTTGCCGCTGCCCGCGGCGCTGCCGGCAGACCTGCTGGGTCACCGGCCGGACGTGTTGGCGGCGCGCGACCGGATCGAAGGGGCCCGCGCCGGCCAGGCCGCGGCCAAGGCGGCGTTCTATCCCGACATCAACCTGACCGCGTTCGCCGGCACGAGCGCCGTCGGATTGGGCAATCTGTTCGTGGGCAACTCGGCCGTGTATGGCGTCGGACCGGCAATTCATCTGCCGCTGTTCGATGCGGGCCGGCTGAGAGCGGAATACCGCGGCGCCGCCGCCGAGATCGACGACGCCGTCTCGGCTTATAACGAGTCCGTGCTCCAGGCGGTGCGCGAAACTTCCGACCAACTCAGCCTGGTCGAAGCGCTGAATGCCCAGATCGTGCAACAGCAGCAATCGCTGGACGATGCGGAGGCCGCCTATCAACTGGCCGAAGAGCGCTATCGGGCCGGCGTGTCCACTTACCTGACCGTACTCACCACCGAAACGGCGGTTCTGAGCGCACGCCGCGAACACGTCGCGCTCATCTCCGACCAAGCCATCGCGCGCGTCAATTTGCTGTTGGCCGTCGGTGGCAGCTTCGATCCGCAGGCGCCTTGAGCCGCTAAAGCCACTTCACACTCCGGCCTAGACTTGGGAGAACTCTCACATGAATGACTCAGCCAGCCAACCCGATGCACCGACCGCTCCAGCGGCAGTCGCGCCGCCGGCAGCCGGCTCTCGGCGCCGCAACTTGAAGATTCTCGCCGGCGTTGTTGCCGTTTGCGCCATCGGTTACGCCGGCTACTGGTTCCGGTACGCGCGCTACTTCGAGAGCACGGATGATTGCTATGTGAACGGCGACGTCGTGCAGATTACGACCGAGATTCCGGGCACAGTCATTCAACTGCACGCGGATGACACGCAGTCTGTCGCTCGAGATCAACTGCTCCTGGAATTGGACCCGGCCGACGCCGAGGTGGCTACGAGCAACGCCGAGGCCAATCTGGCCCGCAGCGTCAGGGCGGTTCGCGCGCTCTTTGCAAAGGCGGAGCAATTACGAGCCGAAATTCGCGATCGCGACGTCGCGCTCCGGCAGGCCGAGCAGGACAACCAACGCCGCATGGGATTGGTCAGCGACGGTGCCGTATCGAGCGAGGAGTTCCAGCATACGCAGGACAGGGTCACCGAGATGCGTGCCTCGCTTATCGGCGGCCCAGGAGGAACTCAACGAAACGACGGCGCAGATCGATAGGACCGACATCCCCACCCACCCTCAAGTACTGGCCGCGATAGCGGCCGTGCGCGACGCCTCTCTGGCGTTGCGGCGCACGCGCGTCACCGCGCCTGTGGCCGGGGTCGTTGCGCAACGATCGGTTCAAGTCGGGCAGCGGGTCGCCCCGGGTACGCCGCTGATGGGCGTCGTTCCGTTGGACGCCGTCTGGGTGGATGCCAACTTCAAGGAAGTGCAACTGCGCAACATGCGCGTGGGCCAGCCGGTCACGCTGCGCGCCGACGTGTACGGCGGTAAAGTCGTGTATCACGGAAAACTCGTCGGCCTGTCGGCGGGCAGCGGTACCGCTTTTGCGCTGTTGCCGGCTCAAAACGCCTCCGGCAATTGGATCAAGATCGTGCAGCGCCTGCCGGTGCGCGTCGAGCTCGATTCGGGCGAGCTGCGCGTGCATCCGTTGCGCATCGGCCTGTCTGTGACGGCCGATGTCGATATTCGAGACACTTCGGGCCCGCTGGTTTCGGAGCAGGTACGGCGGATCCCGATTCCGTCGCAGGCGAGTCTCGCCCACGATCCACAGGTAGAAGCGCGCATCGCCCAGATCATCAGAGACAATCTGGAGCTTCCGAAGGCCACCCCTAAAATCGCCGCCAATCTCAGTCGCTAACGATGAGCGTTGCCGTGCCACAAGCCGCTTCCCCGGGAGCAATCCCGCGAGGTGTCACTCTGCTGGCGCTGGCACTGGCGACGTTTATGCAGGTACTGGACACGACCATCGCGAACGTGTCGATACCGACCATTGCCGGCTACCTCGGCGTCTCCTCCGATCAGGGCACGTGGATCATCACCTCCTTCGCCGTCGCCAACGGCGTGTCGGTACCGCTGACGGGATGGTTGATGCGCCGCTTCGGCGTCGTGCGCACCTTTGTGACCTCGGTCGTGCTGTTCACCGCCGCATCCTTTCTCTGCGGCATCTCCAGCAACATGACGGAGCTGATTCTGTTTCGCGTACTGCAAGGCGGGGTATCGGGTCCCATTATCCCGGGCTCGCAAGCGCTGCTGCTGACTCTGTTCCCCGAGAATCGGAAAGGAACCGCGCTCGCGATCTGGTCGATGACGACACTGGTGGCGCCGATCTGCGGGCCGATTCTTGGGGGCTACATCTCCGACAATTACGCGTGGGGCTGGATCTTCCTCATCAACATACCGGTTGGTATTTTCAGCGCCTTCGTGTGCTGGCGCTCGCTGCCAACCCACGAAAGGCCCGCGCAAAAGCTCAAGATCGACGGCGTGGGCCTCGCTCTGTTGGTCGTGTGGGTGGGTTCCCTGCAGGTCGTGCTCGACCAGGGGAAGGACGCGGACTGGTTCAATTCCAACGTCATCGTCGGACTTTCCATCGTCACCGTCGTGTGCCTCGCGGCGTGGATCATTTGGGAACTGTCCGAAGAACACCCCATCGTCGACCTTTCCCTCTTCAAGTACCGAAGCTTCACCCTCGGTACCGTGGCACTGTGCCTGGCGTATGGCCTGTTCTTCGGCAACGTCGTGCTGATGCCGCTTTGGTTGCAAAGCAACCTCAACTACACGGCGACCTGGGCCGGGATCGTCACGGCGCCGAGCGGTATCACGGCACTGCTGGTCGCGCCGTTCGTCGGCAAGTACATTGGGCGCTTCGATCCCCGGCTATTCGCAACGGTTTCTTTCGTGATCTTCGCGCTCTCATACTTCATGCGGGCCGCGTACCCACCGGATTCGAGCTTCTGGGTGTTCGCCGTACCCACGCTGGTGCAAGGCTTCGCCATGGGTACGTTCTTCATCGCGTTGCTGACCATCACGTTCGATCGGTTGCCCGCGGACAAGCTCCCTGCCGCTTCAGGGCTCAATAACTTCCTGCGCATTACGGCGAGCGGATTTGCAACCTCCCTGACCACCACCTACTGGGACCGGCGGGAGGCCTTCCATCAAACTCGGTTGGTCGAGTCGTTGACTGCCTTCAGTCCCGCATTTCGTCAGGGCCTCAGGACCCTCACGAGCTTCGGACTCAGCACACGTTCGGCTGACGCCGCCGTGATAAAGGGAGTGGTCAATCAAGCCTACCTGATGTCGTCCTTGGACCTGTTCTACCTGTTTGGCTGGACCGTGCTGCTGCTCATTCCCATCTGTTGGATCGCTCGTCGGCCGGTGGGCGGCAAAGCCGTTGCCGGTGGCGAATAGCTTGGCACGCACAATGGTGATTTGTCTCTCTGCGCGCAGTCTTACTATTGGTCGAAACCCCGTCTCTTTAACACCATCATTCGTCATCCTTAGAGTCGCCGTACGACTTAAAGGCCTATAGTCTTTTAATGGTCTGTCGCAATATCCCGCGTGGTGCTACCAGATACATCGAGAGTTTCGCATTGAACATTCCAATGCTTCAGGTCGAATCGGCCCTGGAGCCCGTGGCGAATAGCACTAATAGTGGACCGAGGCACTCAAGCCAAACAGCCGCGGATCATTGTAAAACCCGCCGAGAACGTAGGGCGACGGCGCGACCCCTCCGAGTACGGTGGCATTGAAGGCATTGTTGATCCAGGCGGCCACGTTCCAGCGATTTCCTTGCGGCGCGTATTGAACATAGAGGTTTACGAGGTTGTAGGCCTTTTGCTGGATCTCATTGCCCGCATCGAAGAAGAAGCCGCTGTTGTGATAGAACGTGGTGGTCGTTGAGATAGCGCCGGTGCTGACGGGAAGTATCGACTGAAGTTGTGCCGTGGAGGTAAGGAGCGGTGAGCGCTCGGCGCGATGTCCAGAAGCATCCACCGCTTTCGTATAACCCGCAGTGTCCATTTCGCCGTCCACGATGTTGGGAACCGACGCGTTCGGATAGCTCTCGTAGCGGGCATCCAGATATTCCATGCCGATCTTGGCCGTTAGATTCCTGACGAGCGGTACGGCGAGATCCAGATCGATACCCCGGCTGATGCTCGATGCGGCATTTTGCGAGGAATTGATGCCGACGGTGCCCGGCTCTTCGACGCTGACTTGTATGTTGCTGTAGTTGTAGTAAAAGGCGGCCCAATCGAGGTGACCGTGATTCAGGAAGGGCAAATCGTGCTTGCCGCCGACTTCATAGGCCTTGATATTCTCAGGATCCAGCGGACCGGGATCGGTTGGGCTGATGAGATTGTAAGAGCCGGCTTTGAAAGCCGTCGAATAACTTGCATACAGCAACTGGCCCGGATTTTCCCATTGAACCGTGGCCTTGGGTTTGGTGGTGGTCCAGCCCTTCGAAGTCTCGAGCGGCGGGTAGCCGTTCGCGGCGCGCCACGCGGTGTTCAGGAAATCAGTCGTGAAGTCTGTTTGCGCGGTCAATTTCCGCTGCTCATAGCTGGTTCGAAAGCCCGCGATCAACTTAAATCCGTAAGGCAGCTCGTAGCCGGCCTGACCATACCCGGCATATGAGCTGATGCGGGTTCTTCCCTCCAGCAAGGCGGCATTCGTCGGCTCCGAGATGGGGACGCCCGACCAGACATTCACGGGACCGTAGAAGGCATTTGCCTTGAGGAAATACAGCCCCCCAATCCATTGCAGCGTCGATGAGCCGGATGATGTCAATTGAAGTTCCTGCGTGAATTGCTGCTCGCCCTCGTAAGACTGATAGGCCACCAACGGCAGCGACGTATCGTCGCCGTCGGAGCTCGATACCTCATAATCCTCACGAAAGCCGGTGATGGCCGTGAAATCCGCCCAGCCCATATGGCCATGCACGGTGACATTCGAGCCAAAATCGGTGGCTGCGCGATGCGGAGGTGGGTCAAGATCCGTATAGAGATTGTAGGGGCGGAAGGCAGGTCCCACACCGGGCGGCATCGGAACGTTGCTTCCGTATAACGCCGTGTACACGGTGTCGGAGGAATCGTTCTTGTGCAGGTAATCCCCGCCGAACAGGACGTTCCACGCGTCATCGATGTCGTATTTCATCTTGCCGCGCAATCCGAACTGGTCGAGATTGTCGAGATGGCCTCCGGTGTTGAGCACATCGAAGAATCCGTTGTGGATCGCGTAGACGCCCGCGAAGTTGGCGCTCAAGTCGCTGGTCAGCCCGCCGGTCACATAGGTCGTCGCCTTGGCGTATCCCAGATTTCCGGCGCTCACGCTTGCGTCCGCCGAAAACGTCTGTTCCGGGTCGCGCGTGATGATATTTACCGCGCCTCCCGTGGTGTTGCGGCCATAGAGGGTGCCTTGTGGCCCCTTCAGCACTTCGATCCGCGAAATATCGCCGAATTGCTGCAACAAATCAGGGGTGAATGGCAGGTAGACACCATCGAGATAAAATCCGACCGGCGAATCCTGCCCTGGACTGATCAGGTCAGTACCAATGCCCCGGATATATGGCTCGGCAAAGCCGTTCGTATTGCCGAACACCAAACCCGGGGTCGCCCATTCGAGTCGCTGAGTCGAGTCGATTCCCGATTGAATCAGGTCCTCGTTCGTCAGAACCGTGATCACGATCGGCACCGTATTGACGTTTTCGGCCCGCTTCTGCGCCGTTACGACGATCTCCTGCAGGCTCGACGTGTCGGAGGTGTCCGTTTGGGCGACCGACACACCTGTCCCTGTCGCTGCAATGATCGAAGTGACAATCGCACCGAAAACAAATCCACGCATTAATTTCCCCCTGGTACTTTCGTTTGTCGCAGGAGGAATCACAACAAGGCAGCGCCCCGATGTCGATTGTACGATGGTATCGGCGGAGACCTTCGGCACTCTTTATTTACCGGTGCGTGCCCTCGGTCGCGATTCAACATCGTCCGCCAGCCGCACGCCGGCGAATTGCCAGCGCGTCGAAGGTGGAAAGAAATTCCGGTAGCTCGGGCGGATGTGACCGGGCGGAGTCACGCAAGAGCCGCCGCGCAACACAAATTGCCCCGACATGAATTTGCCGTTGTACTCGCCCACCGCGCCCGCCGCGGGGCGAAAGCGCGGATACGGTAGAAAGGCGCTACGGGTCCATTCCCACACGTCGCCGAACATTTGACTTGGCCCTTCGGCGACACCCCCTGCTGGCCTCGGACGCAAATGACCGGAGTCTGAAAAATTCCCCCTAATCGGAACTCCGCGTGTCGCGGCCTCCCACTCCGTCTCCGTCGGCAAACGCCGCCGCGACCAGGTGGCATAGGCGTCGGCCTCAAAGTAGCTCACATGCGTCACGGGCGCATCGAGGTCGAGTGGCTGCGCACCCCGCAGTGTCATTGTCCAGTACGTGTCGGCGCGCTGCTCCCAGTAGAGCGGCATTGTCCACCCCTGATCGCGAGCCGCCGACCATCCCTCGGAGAGCCACAGCAGTGGATTCCGGTAACCTCCGTCCTCCACGAACTCAATCCACTCCCGATTCGTAACCGGTCGATCCGCAAGGAGATACGGCTCGATGAATTCGCTATGGCGGGGTCCCTCGCAGTCAAATGCAAATCCGTCACCCTCGTATCCGATCTCGACCAGCCCGCCGCCGAAGGGCAAATACTCGGTGCGATCCGACGGTGTGCGGCTCGACCAAAAGAGGCTCGGGCAATTTGTAGGAGGGCTTCAGCGGATTCTGCGCAAATAAATGCAGAATGTCTGTGAGCAGCAACTCCTGGTGTTGCTGCTCGTGGTGGCAACCCAGTTCCACCAGCTGCACTACGCCTGCCGAGGTGTTCTCTCGTAGCAGACGCTCAACGCCTGCATCGACATGCTGACGATAGGTCAAGATCGTCTCGAGCGTCGGTCGAGTTAACAAGCCTCGGCGCGGCCGGGGATGGCGGGCGCCCACCGTCTCGTAATAAGAGTTGAACAAGAAATTGAAATTATCGTCGAATACCCGGTACCCGGGTAGATGAGGCGCGAGAAGGAAGCACTCAAAGAACCACGTCGTATGAGCCAGATGCCATTTCGCCGGGCTGGCATCGGGCATCGATTGCACCGTGGCATCCGCATCCGACAACGGCGCAATCAACACTTGGCTCGACCGGCGGACTGCGCGGAAGAGCCCGGTCAGCCGGGCCATGTCGCGCGTCAGATCCGGGGCGTGCACGGAATCCAAAGACGTCACCCTAGGTCTGGTTGAGTTCGCATCGGCCAGGCGCGGCAACAAGCACCCGCGTTCCACACAGAGAAAATCGATTGCGCGCGTTTCATACGCCATGCCTGAGGAAGGACTTCCGCAGTACGTGGTCTCGCGACAAAAGCCCTCGCGAGACCACGAGATCTGTCTAGGCCGCCTTTTGCGCCGAGAGTAAACTTACGAGAGCCTCCGCTGCGCCCGTTGAAGACGCGGGGTTTTGCCCTGTGATCAACCGTCCGTCGACGACGTGAAACGGCTGCCAGTCGGCGACCTTCTCGAAGATCGCTCCCAGCCGCATCAATTCATCCTCGACCAGGAACGGCACCACATGGGTGAGCTTCACTGCTTCCTCTTCGCCGTTGGTGAAGCCGGTTACGTGCTTTCCCTTCACCAGCGGCGCGCCTTTGTAAGTTACATGCCGAAGTACACCGGGCGAGTGGCAGACCAACGCGATCGGCTTGCCCGAATTGTAGAATGACTCGAGGAGAGCGATCGAATCGGCGCTTTCCGCCAGGTCCCACATGGGCCCGTGTCCGCCGACGTAGAATATCGTGTCGAAATCTTGTGACTTCATGTCGGCGAGCTTGACCGTCTGCGAAAGCGCCTTTTGCGCGGCCGCATCCTGTTTGAAACGCGCCATTGCATCCGTCTGGTTTTCCGGCAGATCGCTTTTCGGATCGATCGGCGGTTGACCGCCTTTCGGGGAGGCAAGGGTCAATTGCACGCCTGCATCCCGAAAGACAAAGTAGGGAGCGGCGAACTCTTCGAGCCAGAACCCGGTCGGACGACCGGTGTTGCCCAGTTGATCATGTGAAGTCAGCACCATCAATATCTTCATATTCCGTCTCCTATGTCGCGTTGATAGTCGCGCAGTTTTTACCGAGCGAGCATCGCAACATGCCCCACAGACCCCGGCAATAGAACCAAGGTATCGGCATCGTCCCCGATACCATGGTGCAATGGAGTCGCTCCCCGCTCGCATGGTCTATTAGTCGCGCATCGTTGCGCTGAAGTGATTGGGCGCCCGATGAGCAGTTCTGAACGCACCGCAAATCAATCTGGAGACCGACGATGAGTATCATCGACAATGCACTCATAGCCAATCGCAAGTATGCAAAGAAGCACGATCCAAAGCTGGCGCAACGCCCGTGTCCCAAAATCGCCGTCGTAACCTGCATGGATCCCCGGCTCTCGAACCTGCCGGCAATCTTGGGGGTGCCGCAAGCCGATATCGACGTTATCCGAACCGGGTGGACCGGCGGTAACCGACGATGTTCTCGGAGAGCTTGTTGTCTCCACCCGCGTCCTCGGTACGACGGAGATCATGCTCCTCAACCACACCGGCTGCGGATTCACGACGTTCACGGACGAGGAGCTGAACGCCAAGCTCGCTGCCGAGACCGGCGACCCGTCGCCCACGCCGATGCGATTTTTCTCGTTACAAAGATCCTGAGCAGAACACTCGCGAACAGATCAAGAAGGTGAGATCGCATCCTTGGATTGCGAAAAAAATCCCGGTGCGAGGCTTTGTGTTCGACATGGAGACAGGTCTGTTGAGCGAAGTCGAGGCCGTGCCGAAGCACGCTACTGCTTAAGAAAGGAGGAGGTGCTAGCAGGAGGAGTTCAGCGATGCGTTCTGACATCGTGCCGGGAGGCGTTTTTCCCGACTACGAATTGCCCGATCACACGGGCAGCCTGCGCAAGCTGAGCGAGCTACAGGGCGACGATCCGCTGATCCTCACGCTCGCGCGTGGCCACTATTGCCCGAAGGAACACCAGCAGCATCTGGAGCTCGCCGCTTCTATCCGAAGATCGCGGTGGCGTACACTCAGATTGTCACGATCACCACCGACGACCACCATACGCTCCAGGAATTCCGCGCCTCAGTCGGCGCCGAGTGGACCTTCCTTTCCGACCCCGGGCGCATCATTCAGAAGGATCTCGGCATCCAGGAGTATACCGACCCCGAGCACAACCCGATGATTCCGCACACGCTCGTGCTCAAGCCGGGTCTCGTGATCCACAGCATCTACAACGGCTATTGGTTCTGGGGACGCCCGTCGGTCGCCGATCTTTGGCACGATCTGCGCGCCGTGACGCGCGAAATCCGCCCCGACTGGGACTCGAGTGCCCCGGACTGCGCGCGGCATGGGAGGCGGGTGACTTTTCACGTTTCCACGGGTGGAACAAGCGGCACGGCTTGGAGTGAGCGCAGGACATGCCGTCACGCCTCGGCTCTGCCCGTCTAGCGTCGGCCTGCCGCGCGAGCATACTTGGCGGGGTCGGACCGTACGAACGGGAGTCTGGAAAGAGCCGGTGGTCGGGCGGCGGATGGTGCGGCGGCTCAATATCGACGGCGACGGGCAAGGAGACTTAAAGGGTCACGGCGGCGAGCAGCGTGCAGTGCTGGTCTATCAGCTGGAATCCTACCGCTATTGGGAGCGCGAACTCGGCCGGCCCGCAGTTTGCCTTCGGCCAGTTCGGGGAAAACTTCACGGTCGACGGGCTTATCCGACCGCGAAGTGTGCATCGGCGATCGCTACCGTATCGGCGACGCGTTGTTCGAGGTCACTCAGCCGCGCGTCACCTGCTACCGCATCGGGACTGCGGATGGATGAGCCGCGGATGGCGCGCCTTGCTCGTCGCGCACGGCAGGCCGGGCTTCTACCTGCGTGTGCTCGAGGAAGGACTGGTGGGCGCGGGCGATGAGATCGTCAAAATCGCCGACGGACCCGAGCGCATGACCGTCGCTGAAATCGACGCCCTGCTCTACCTGCCGGGACATCGGCGCGAAGATCTGCGAGCGCGCGCTGCGTATACCCGCGCTGAGCCCGGGCTGGCAAGGGTCGTTTCGTGCGCTGCTGGATCATCCTTCGAGTAGTCGGCTCGGGAGCGGGCAACGCCGGGCTCTCCGCAGAGAATGGGCCGCCTCCCGCCTGGCCGGGTTTCCGCACTCTGCGTGTATCGCGCATCGATCAGGAGAGCCTGAAGGTATTCTCGCTGACCCTCACCTCACTCGATGGACAGCCGCTGGCGACGCCGTTGCCGGGACAGTTCGTCGTTCTGCGACTGCACCCGGACCCGGCTGCTGCGCCGCTGCTGCGCAGCTACTCGCTGTCCGGTGCGCCCGCAGGCCGATCACTATCGCATCAGCATCAAGCAGGAGGAGCACGGCGCAGCCAGCAGCTACTTGCGCGAGCCATATCCGTGTCGGAGATTGTCTGGAAGTGAGTGCACCACAGAGGCACATTCACTCTGAGAGCGGACGAGCGGCCGGCGGTGCTGCTCAGTGCCGGCGTCGGGGTGACTCCGGTTCTGGCGATGCTGCACGACACTGGTCGCGGCGAGCTCGACGCGCGAGGTTTGGTGGTTATACGGCGCGCGCAACGGCCGCGGAGCATCCTTTCGCCCGTGAGTGCAATGAGCTGTTGCGGCAGCTTCCTCGAAGTTGCAGATACATCGTTTACAGTCAAGCATCGGCCTCGGAAGCTCCGGCGGCGATTTCGACGCTCGCGGACATCTGGATTGGACGTGCTGACCCGCCTTGGCGTACCGACGGAGGCGGATTTCTACCTGTGCGGCCCCGCTGGATTCTTGCAGGACTTGACGCGGAGTCTTTCGAGCTTGGGCGTCCCACCGAGCCGGCTCCACTCCGAGATCTTCGGTCCCGGGGGATCGTCGACGCCGGGGATCGACGAGCAGCGGCCGCCGCCGCATGCTCCGCCGGGTCCGGCCGGCAAAGGACCGCGCATCTCGTTTGCGCGTTCCGGGCTCTCCGTCGACTGGGATGCGCGCTTTCAGAACCTGCTCGAACTGAGCGAAGCGTGCGACGTTCCAGTTCGCTGGTCGTGCCGCACCGGTGTATGCCATAGCTGTGAAGTCGCGCTGATCGGCGGGAGCGTCACCTACGAGCCGGATCCTCTGGATCCGCCGGCGATCGGCAATCTGCTGATTTGCTGTTCGCGGCCTCGGGAAGACGTCGTGATCGACCTGTAATCATCCGTCAGCGTGGGTCGCGATCTCAGCCTCGGCCATGAGATGAACTCTCGGCGGCGCAACCGGCAGCGATACGGTGTCGATGGTGGCCGGGCACGCAGCGCTGATCCTCATCACAGCGCGGGCGGTCCTCAGCCCTCGAAAGCCGCAGCGATAGACTCGAATGGCACGTTGCGGAAACATAGGAGGCCACCAAGGAAGTGGTTGCAGGAGACTACGCGGGAGCTCCGGAGCCCTTTGCGCAAACACGAGGATTTCGCCGCTCGCCGATGCCCGCAGCACCTTGTCGAGCGCCCTGCCGAGTCCCGGCCTATGCTTGTAGGCGTGCATCGCGAATGCGCGCACCTGGCCGCTCAGAATTCCCGACGCCACCATCGCACCCTGCTGCCTGAGGTGCCGCGCAACCCATGCCGCCGGACGCCGTGCCAGTGCCTGTACCGCGAGACCCGAACCTATTCGTGCCTCCTGGAAAGGCACGAGATAGTCCTCGTCGATCCCCTCGTCGATGTCGATCATGCCGAGCGTTCCCACGCCTTCCGGGATCCTCGGCAGCGCCGCTTGCAGCTGTTCGAGCGCGGCGCTTAGAATCCACTCGTTGGCGACGTAGCAGCGCGCCGGCAGGATCGTCACCGTGTTCGAGATCGAATCCGCCGCAATCGCCGAGAGCGCCGCCGCCGTCGCGAGCGGAGCGGCGATTCGACTATCGCTGACGAAGCGATGCTCAGGCCGGATGAACCAGAGCGCGGGCTCCCAGCGTTCGCGATTCTCCTCCCTGACGGTTACCAGGATCTGTCCGATAGGAGCAATCTGCTTTGCGCGATGCAGCGCGCGTTGCAACAGTGTCGTCGGCTCGCCGAAGCCGCAGTACTGCACCGGGGCCGGTGTCGCCGTGCTTGTCGTCGTCGGTACATACTCAGGTCCGTGGTCGTCGGCAACCACGATGCACCACGATTTGCTCATTGCATCTCCTTGCGCGGGGCGGCGGCGCGCGGATCCCGGCGAGTCTCGTCAGCTTCCCATCCCGCGGGATCTTGCCCTTCGATGCCTGAGTCGTCCGAGCCTTGCCGGACCGTTTGCGCGTTTCGAATCACTCCGCACCTCCAATAGGCTTGAATAAAAAGCCCCTGCACACGGATGCGATGCCTCTGAGGGGAAGTCAGGGGGATGGCAGCGCAATGTAAGGCTGGTGAAGGGGCTGTAAACTTGCGGACACGTCGCTCCATTTGCGTCGCGTCGCTCAATCGGTGTCGTCGTATGTGATCGGCTTTCGTTTGAGTTCCCGCTCGATATTTCCGATGTTCACCTTGAGCGCCAGCGCCAGCATCAGCGCGAGTTCGATTGCGATCACAAGTTCCATCCGCTTCTCCTTGTATTCCGCTCAGCTCCGGACCTCGCGATGCCCGTCGGCGGACGTCCAACGACGCTGCATGCAAGCGCTATTCTCGTATGAATCTGTCGCTAGTCGATTGCACGTTGGTATCGGTCGCCCATGTAGAGACAATCGCCCGCCGCGGAATCTCGACGCGGACCGGATGCGAGCCAAGCAGCTCGATCAATTTGAGCAGGATGCCCCGATAACCTGCGAGGCGATCGTCCACTTGATAGCTGCGCGGCTCGCCGCGCACGCACCACTCGCAGAAGTGCTCGCAATTATTCGTGAGCACGCTATAGCGGTCTTCCCCGATTCGCAGACGAGCCCGCCGCACCACTTCTTGCTCCTCGAACCAATTCGATTCCACGACGCGAATCCAGACCGGGCGCCCCTGCGAGAATTGCGACAATGGCACTTCCTCGACGGGCCCGCGTCGAAGTCCCCATGAAAGGCCGCCATACTGCACGACCCTGCCTCCGCCGACGTAGATTCCATGATGCGTATATCCGCGCCGCGGAGTCACCATGTGCGCGCCGAGCGGCGGCTCACGCTCGGGATCGAGCGGGCGATCGCCGGGCCTCAATCCCCGGCACGCCGTGCGCCTCTCGCACGCGTTCTCGCCGCACCCTATTTTTCTTCTGCTCAATTTCCATCGATCTCTACCGTGTGTCCTGTTGTGCGATCACAACAGATGCCGGAGGAGGGTCGATTGCACGATGGTGTCGATCGATACTTTGGAATGATCCCGCTTAGGGCGCGGCGATCTCGGGAACTTACCGAGGCCGCAGCGCTTCGGCGGTCGATGCGATACGGTCCGCGAGCTGCCGTACTGCTTCCGCCATCGCCGCGACAATCGCTGCATCACTCGCGTTCACGCCGGCGGCGGCGGTCGTGAACGTGCCGCGGTCGGCCGATAACAATGTCCTGCGATCCGCGCCGAGTATGGTCCAGTCGGCGACCAGCACGCAGCGTCCGCTCGGCCACACGTCGAATGCGTCCACATTGACCAGAATCTGCGGTGCCGGTCTTGCCGCGGGTTGAACGAGCACGACGCTATACAAAGGTAAACGCGAGGCAAGGTCCGAGCGCAGTGCATGCGTGACCCCGAGGGACAGGCGCTCGCCGAAGCGCCCCGTGGCGCTTTCGTGGATTTCGTGCACGCCCACCCGCAGCAGAATGCCCGTTGTATCGGCGTAATCGGGAATCAGCACGCGCTGGAGTTGTATCACCGGGCGCTCTCCGACCGCCTGCGTGTCCGCTGCGTCATCGACCGCGCCGTCCAACGAGTATGTGTGTCGGTACTCGCGATGCGAGAGGCAACCTCCCGCGATCGAGATCCATACGATCAGCGCCATTGAACGAATGCGCCTCATTCGCTCCGCCGCAGCAGCGTTCCGAGTGGATTGCGCTCCAAGTCGTGCGTGAACCCGCGCAACGACCCCGCGCTTGCAGCCAGGTCGCGAAGAGACGCCTGCAGATCACTCCGCGGCGAGGTCATGTCGTTCAGCGACTCGACCAGCGTATCGGCCCGGCCGGTCGCCTCCTCCGCCTTTCTGAGCACTTGATCAAGATCGTTGCCGTTGGTCGCAATCTGCTGGCGGCTCTCGTTCGCCAGACGATCGATGTCCCCCAAGGTGTGGGCGGAGTCCGATTGCAGCTGGCGAACCGCATCCGTGGCGGTCGACAGGGTGGTCTGCAATCCGTCG
Source organism: uncultured Gammaproteobacteria bacterium (assembly GCA_963766915.1). Taxonomy (GTDB): domain Bacteria; phylum Pseudomonadota; class Gammaproteobacteria; order Steroidobacterales; family Steroidobacteraceae; genus Bog-1198. Next base: position 52,987 of record CAVYCL010000008.1, on the reverse strand, counting down.
GCGAGCGGCCCGATCCTCGTGCCGAGCTCCTCCGTCACATGCTGAACGCTGCTCAGGACTTCCAGAGCCTTGTGACCGATTTCGGGTAGATCCAACTTCAGGAGCTGATCTTTCAGATCCTGCAGATCCGACGGCACCGTCGGAATCTCGAACGCATCCTCCGCTCGCCCGGTCAGCAGCGCGGGCGTCCCGGGGCGATAGTCCAGGTTCACGCTCATCTCACCACTCACCAAGCCCTGCGAGACGAGTTGCGCCCGCAATCCTGAATCGACCGCCGCCTGCAAATCCGCGCGTTTGCCTCCCACCGATCCGTCTGTCCACGCGATCCGGTCGAGGTCGAGATCTAAATACACGGGGAGCCAGCTGGTCTGACGACGAACGTCGATGTGCAGCCGCATCCCATCGACGCGCCCGATACGCGCGCCGTGGAAGGTGACGGGTGCGCCGACCTCAAGACCCGCGATGGAATCGCTGAACACCACGACCACTCGCAGTTTGTGTGCGAAGAGATTCATGCCGCCGAAGGCGAGGATGGCGATCACGGCGAGCGCGAGCGCGCCCAGTATGAAGCTGCCGACGATGACCGGCTTCGGCCGTGTCACGCGCGGCCCCGGCCTTGCAGAGGGCCAGCTATTGCGGCGGGGCCGCCGATCGTTTCTCGATGCATGAACGCTTGCACCGTGGGATGCATGCATTCGTCGCGCAGAACGCGGGGAGCGCCGCGAGCTATTGCCGTGCGCGTTTCGGCATCCAGGAACACGCCGTCATCGCAAATGCCGAACAGGCTCGGCAGCTCGTGGCTCACCATGACGACGGTCACGCCGAAGCCATCCCGAAGTCCCTTCACAAGATCGTCGAAGTGCCGGGCGGAGATCGGATCGAGCCCCGTTGAAGGCTCGTCGAGGAACAGTATCTCCGGATCGAGGGCGAGCGCACGGGCCAGACCGACGCGCTGGCGCATGCCTCCGCTCAGATCCGAGGGCATGCGATCGCGGCCCGTATCCAGCCCCACCAAAGCCAGCTTCAACCGAACCAATGCCTCGATCGACGGCCTATCGAGGTCGGTGAACATCTGAAGCGGCAAGGCGACGTTTTCGGCGGCCGTCATGGAGCTCCATAACGCGCCTCCCTGGAACAGCACGCCGAAATGACGTCCGATCTCCGCACGCTCCGAATCGCCCGCCGAGCGGCAGTTGACGCCGCCGAATACGATCTCACCCGCGCGCGGCGGCTGCAGTCCTATCAGCACCTTGAGCAGCGTACTCTTACCGCTCCCGCTCGCCCCCATGATGGCGAATATGGAGCCGCGCCTGACGTCGAACGACACATCGTGCTGCAGGGTCTCGCCGTTGTATCCATACGCCAGCCCGAGGACTTGGAGAATCGGACGATCTCGGGTGTCGCTCACGGCGCTAGATTCCGAGCACTTCGGCGCACACGTCGAACAAGGCATCGAGCGCAATGACGCCGACGATGCCGCTCACCGCGGCGGTGGTCGCCGCCCGGCCGACGTCCGTTGCGCTTCGGCCTGCGCCGAGGCCAATGCGACAACTGGCGAGTGCGATCCAGCACCCGAACGCGATGCTCTTGCCGAGGCCGAGGACGATGTCGGTCCCCGCCACGGCGTCCACGAGATGCGCCGCAAAGCTCCCGGCCGAAATGTGCATCATGGAGACGGCGACCGCAAAACCGCCGAGGATGCCCAAGGCTCCGGCGTACACGCACAGCGGCCCCATCATGGCGCCGAGCGCGACCAGCCGCGGCATCACCAGATAGTCGAAGATCGGAATGCCGAGCGCGCGTAACGCATCGATCTCCTCGCTCCCCTGCATGGCGGAGATCTCCGCGGCGTAGGCACTGCCGGTACGCCCGGACATCACGATGGCGGTGATCAAAGGCGCCATCTCCCGAACCTCGGTGACCCCGATCAAGTTGCACACGTAGATCTCGGCGCCGAGCCGCCGCAATTGGATGCCGCCCACGAACGCGACGATGGCGCCGACCAGGATGTTGACGAGCGCCACCATCGGCAGCGCTGCGGCGCTCGTGGTGTAAACCAAGTTCAGCAGATCGCCCGCTCGGGTACGAACCTTTCCCCGCAGCGCGGGAGCGGCGCGCAGCACGGCTTCGCCGGCAAGAGTCGCCAACGCGGCGCCCTCGGACCATCTGGCGAGGGCCCATTCGCCGAGGCGCTCCACCAGGCCGAAGCGCGCGCGCGCTGCGGCCGGGCTCTGCGGCTCGGCTCGAAGCAGCGCAAGCAGGCGTCGCGTTGCAGCCGGGAGGCCGGACTCATCGAAGTCAATGCGACGCACGGCCGAAGCATCTCGCAGAGACGACAGAAATAGGAGCAGCGAGCTGTCCCAGCGGCCCAAATCACTCGAGTCGAAAACGATGCCGCGTGCATCCGGGTGCTGCAGGAGCCATTCGGGTGCGCCTGGGTACGCTCCGCCGTCGCGGACGGACCAATCACCGTGCAATGACAGCACCAAGGTGTCCGCCCTGACGCAGACCCGCCAGCCGCCGCGCCTCACGGATTCCGCCGCTGTCGCAGCGTTCGGGTCGAGCAGTGGAGCTGCGCTCAAGCCGGCGTTGATCGCGGATGAGGATACAGCGAGCATGGGACACACTGGCGGAGAGGACACGCGGTCATGAGTTTTCGGGGCGCCTCCACCCTCCCGTCACGGCGGACTCCCAGACCGTCTTCGCGCCGACGGCGAAGCTCATCGTCGCGAGCCAGCCGCCGCAGCACTCTGCCCTGCACCAGGCCGATCGCAGCATGAGGGCGGCGTTATGGGGCGATGGAACACGCGCGTAAGCGGCGCCTGACTGCCATCGTTCGCCCACACGGGCGGGGTGGATTGCGACGGCGTAAGCCGTTTGCTGGAATCGGATCATGATCGCCTCCTCCGGTAAACAATCTCCGAGCGCACATCAAATGCGAGGTCGGCAGACGAAGCGATAGAACGATGGTATCGATCGATACGTTGGTCTTGGGAAACACGCTCGCGGTGCGCCGCACCGCGCACCGGGGTTGCGCAGCGGCATCGATACCATCGTCCAATTCTGCCCGCGCCCCGTCTCTGCTTTGATTGAGTTACACGATCAGCAATTCACGGGTGAAGAAATGGCGAATAAGCAGAAGACGGCAATAGTAACGGGCGCCTCACAAGGTATTGGCGCGGGACTCGTGCAGGCGTTCTTGAACCGCGGCTACCGCGTGGTGGCAAACTCGCGAAACATCACCAAGACCGGACCGCTCCCGGAGTCCGCCAACCTCGCACTCATCGACGGTAACGTGAGCGATCCGCATACGGCGGCGAGGATCGTCGATACGGCCGTATCACGATTTGGCGGCGTCGATGTGCTGGTCAATAACGCCGGCATCTATTTCTCGAAACCGTTCACGGACTATACGCTCGATGATCTGCGTTCCCATGTGTCGGTCAACATCGAGGGCTTTCTCTTCGTCACGCAGCTGGCCATCAAGCAGATGCTGGCGAGAGGGAGCGGCGGCAGTATCGTCAACATCACGACGTCGCTGGTGGATCAGCCCATCGCCGGCGTGAACGTCGCGATTCCGGTGCTCACGAAAGGCGGCCTCGAGGCCGTGACGCGGAGTCTTGCGATGGAGTACGTGAAGCAAGGCATCCGCGTGAACGCCGTCGCGCCGGGCATTGTCGATACACCGATGCATCGAGACGATCCGAAGGATTTTCTCAGAACGCTGCAGCCGATGGGGAAGATCTCGGACGTGACGGACATCGTCGATGCCGTGATTTATCTCACAGACGCCGGTCAGGTAACCGGGGAGGTGCTGCACGTCGACGGCGGTGCGCACGCCGGAAAATGGTAGCGCGCGAGGGCCGCGCACCCGCCGGCGCCGAGGAGAGACTTGCGGATCTCGGGATTGAGCTTCCAGCCGCGCCGAAGCCCTTTGGCATCTACGTGGAAGCGGTGCAGAGCGGGAATCTCCTGTTCCTGACAGGCATGATGCCTACGGAAGGGCGTGAGGCGAGATTCATCGGGCGCGTCGGCGCCGAGCTCGATACCAAGGCGGGTCGTGAGGCGGCGCGGCTGGCGGCGCTCAACGCCCTCGCCGTTGCGCGCGAGCATCTGGGCGCTCTCGACAGAGTGAGGCGAATCGTCCGCCTCGGGGTCTCGGTGGCCACGGCGGGCGACGTGCGCGATCAGCCACAGGTCGCCGACGGCGCGTCGGAGCTGCTGCAGAAGGTCTTTGGCGAAGCCAAGAATCCCTGCCGCCTCGTGTACGGCGTCGCCAGTCTGCCTCTTGGCGTTCCGGTCGAGCTGGAACTGATTTTCGAGGTCGCGGAGTGAGGCACGCTCACGGTCCTTCAGCGTAATCCTCGTCCCTCACGAATGGCTTGGATAGTACGGCTGTCAATCGCTGCGAGCCGGGGACCGGAGCATCGATAAATTCGGGTAAGGCTTCGCATCGCTCGGCGAAGCGCGATAGATGAGGAAACCGCTCGGCCAATCGCAGGTGGGGCCGGGCGGTCTTGGCGAACGTGAAGGCCACGGTGCTTGTCACATCGGCCTGACTCATGCTGGGAGTTCCGGCAATCCAACCGTCGGGGTCGATCTGCGACGCGGCCGTGTCTAAAGTGCCCGAAGCCTCCGAGCACTTGCCTGTCGTTGTGCTCGATCCAAGGCGCGTGGACTTTTTCCGCCGGTCTCACACGATCCTCATAGAATGCCCACTGGGCCTTTTCTGCGCACGCGAGCGCAATCGCGGCAGTTTGCGTGACGCGCCGCCGTAGCGGATTGTCTGCTGGGCGTCAAACGCCGCTCAGGACTGACCATGTGATCGATCTCATCGAGGATCGCTGTGCTCTCGACGAGCTTTTCACCGTCGTCGAGCACCAAGATGGGGATTCGTACGAGCGGATTGTATCGGCGCACGACGTCTGGTTCGCCGAATACAAAAACGTCTTCCAATTCGAACGGCACCTGCAAGATATTCAAGCTGACTGCCACTCTGCGAACGAAGGGGGAAAGATAAATTCCGATCAGTTTCATGGCTCCTCCAGATTTCGCGCGTCTTTTTTTAGCAGACGCTGATGCATCACCAGAAGGGCGCCCACGCAGGGCCGCCCGAGAACCTGATGGTCAGCTTTCGGCCGGGTCGGTTCACACGGGGTGAAAACTAAACGACGCCGAGTGGGTTGTGCGCCGCCGCATGCAAACCTGTAACCTGGGTTTGACGTCATTGGTTCCATCCAGACATTACAAAAATGAAAAACTTATTGTCAATTATGGAATTATCGACCCAGTAACGCTAGACCACGCATAAAACCAATGCATCTCCTAGTCGAACGGCTAGCGGGACCTGCACGACGGTTGCATAGGTCGAATTCAGGGAGCCGAACGCTTGAAACCTCAGGGTGGAGATGTTGCGCCGTATGATCGCGCGATCTGGTTTGGTCCGTTTTGCCTTCGGCCCGCGGCGCATCTCCTGCTCGAGGGCGAGAAGCCGGTAAATATCGGGGCCCGGGCGCTCGACCTCTTGATCGTTCTGGTGGAGCACGCGGACCGGGTGGTCACCAAGGATGAATTGTTCGCCCGTGTCTGGCCGCGCCTTGTCGTCTATGAGGGTAATCTCAAGACTCAGGTGGCCCTGTTGAGAAAGGCTCTTCGCGACGGTCAGGAGGGTGCGCGCTACCTGATGACCGTTCCCGGGCGCGGTTACCGTTTCGTCGCGCCTCTATCGATCACGGGGACCCCCAAGTTCGTCAAGCCATGGGGGTCTTCCGGCGAATCCATGTCGGGTCTGCCGCCTCGGTTGACGCGGTTGATAGGCCGCGCCGATGCGGTGAGCGACATCCTGGGGCGATTGAGCCGACATCGCTTCGTCACCATCGTAGGGCCCGGCGGCATGGGCAAGACCTCAGTCGGCTTGGCTGTGGCCGAGCAGGCGGCGACCTTATACGAGGACAGAGTTTTCTGGGTGGACTGTGGCCCGCTGCTCGGCACGTCATTGGTATCGCAAAAGCTGGCTGCGACTCTCGGACTCGATGTGACCGTCGATGACCCAACCCGTGGTTTGGCGGCCTACCTTCGTGACAAGCGGACGCTCATCGTTCTGGATTGCTGCGAGCTGGTTGTCGAGGCCGTCGCCGTCTTGGTCGAAAAGTTATTGAAAGGCGCCGCCGGCGTCGGCATCTTGGCGACGAGCCGTGAGCCGCTGCGCGCAGAGGGCGAGAGCGTATATCGCCTCGCCCCTCTCGAGATCCCTTCGGTTTCGACCAACTTGACCGCCAAGGAAGCGCTGACCTACCCGGCGGTCGAGCTTTTCATCGAGCGTGTCAGTTCGAGCGTCGGCCGATTCGAGTTCCGAGATAGCGATGCCCCGGTTGTCGCCGACATCTGCCGTAGGCTCGACGGGATCGCGTTGGCGATCGAGCTCGCCGCCGGGCGCGTGGACGTTTTCGGACTGCTGGGCGTGGCCTCACGGTTGGAAGATCGGCTAAGCCTCCTGACGCACGGCAGACGAACCGCGCTGCCGCGTCACCAAACTCTCACCGCCACACTCGATTGGAGCTACGACGCTCTTTCTAAACCCGAGCAAGCCGCCCTGCGACGGTTATCGGTGTTCGCGGCAGGCTTCACGCTCGAGGCGGCGCAGGCGGTAGCGACGGATGCCTTGGTGAATCCGTCCGATGTCGTCGACATCGTCGAGAGCTTGATCTCGAAGTCCCTGTTGAACGCAGATCATTCGACAGCGATCGGCCACTATCGGCCACTTGACATGACACGCGCCTATGCGAGGCAAAAGCTCGCGGAAAGCGGCGAATATTCCCAGACAGCTCGGCGGCACGCTGAATATATCCAAAGTCTTCTCGACAGGGCGAGTGCGGATGCGGCAACCTCCTCATCGTCGACCGGTGCCGCGGTGCGGCTGACCGCTGACTCGAAGCTCATCGATGAGGCGCGAGCGGCAATCGACTGGGCCTTTTCGAGCGGCGGCGACATTGAATACGGCGTCGCGCTCACCATTGCAAGCATCCCCCTTTGGACCGCTCTCTCCCTCAACGGAGAATGCCGTCGCTATGTGCAGCAAGCCCTGCTCGCAGGGAAACAGAGTTTTGAGCACGACGATCGCCGGAAAATGCAGTTGATGGCCGCCTTGGGTGTGGCGCTGGTCTGGACGAGGGGACCGGGTCCGGAGGCCGAAGCGGCCTTCACCGAGGCGTTGGAGATCGCGGAGTCGCTCGACGACGCCGACTACCAGATTCGACTGCTGTGGGGGTTGTGGTCCAGCCATTTCAATAGCGGCCGCATTCGCATGTCTCTGGATACTGCGGAAAGGTTCCGCGAGGTGTCGGCGAAGCATGGCGACACGGCAGCCGCTCTTGTGGGTGAACGCACAATCGGCATGACGCTATTTTATCTCGGCGACCATTCCGGTGCGCGACGTCATGCCGAATTGCTGCTCGACCGCTACGTCAGACCGAAGGATCGTTCGCATGTGATCCGCTTTCAATTCGATCCGCGCGTCGTCGCTCGAACATTGCGTTCGAAGCTTCTCTGGGCACAAGGATTTCCCGATCAGGCTATGAAGGAGGTCCATGGACTGGTCGAAGAGGCCGCCGGCGTCGGTCACGCCATGTCGCTCGCGCTCGCGTTGGCTCAAGGTGCATGCCCCGTCACGCTACTCTGCGGCGACTGGATTGCGGCTGAGCGTTTCGTCGACCTACTTCTAAGGCATACCGTAGAGCATGCCCTGGATCTTTGGCACGATTGGGGCAAATGCTTCGGCGCCATGTTGCTTGTAGCACGCGGCAACGTCGATGAGGGACTGAAAGCACTTCAAGAGGCACTCGATGAGCTGCCTCAAGAGGCGTTCTTCGCGCGCTACGCCGGGATCCGCGCAACGTTGGCGGACGCCCTCGGGAAGGTTGGCGCGATATCGAAGGGCCACGCGGTCATCGACGAAGCGCTCCTGCGATCCGAGCACCAGGGCGAGCGCTGGTACGTCTGCGAGTTCCTACGAATCAAGGGCGAACTCCTCCAGCTCGAGGATACGCCGAGGGCAAGGGAGGAAGCCCTGGAGCATTTTCTACTCTCGCGCGAGTGCGCCCGGGAGCAGGAAGCTCTCTCCTGGGAATTGCGGGCTTCCATGAGCCTTGCGCGGTTGTTTCAAAGGCAGGAACGATATCCGGAGGCCCGCGATGCAATCGCGCCGCTCTATAGCCGGTTCAAGGAAGGCTTCGAGAGCGCCGACCTACGAGCGGCGAACGCGCTCCTGAGTGAGCTGACTCGCGCCGCCCCTTGAGAATTGACAACAATTGACTTCCCTCTCGGCCGGCGCCGGCGCAGCCTGCAATGAGAGGTTCCCGATGCTGGTACTGCCGAGCCAATGGTGTCTTGAGCCCGTCGCGCAAAGCTTCATCGAGCGCCTCGATCTAGCCGGCGTCGCGCCGATGCACGCGATGCCGCCGCGTGAGGCGCGAGCGATGCTGGCGGAGCTCCAGTCCGGGCCGATCGGTAGGCCCAATGCTCGCATCGAGAATCTGACGGTTCCCGTAGGCGTCAGCGGTTCCATCCACGTGCGCATCGTTCGCCCGCCCAAGGGAAGCGATTCGCTCCCGGCGCTCATGTACTTCCATGGCGGCGGCTGGATGCGGGGCGATAGGTATACCCATGACCGGCTGATTCGCGAGATCAGCGTGGGCGCGCGGACGGCCGTGGTATTCGTCGAATTGAGCCGCGCGCCTGAAGCCCAGTACCCCGTCGCGATCGAAGAGGCCTATGAGGCGACGTGCTACGTCGCCGACCATGGCGCGAGCCTCAACGTCGATGCTTCGCGCCTGGCGGTGGCCGGCGATGGGACCGGCGGCAATATAGCGGCCGCCGTGACCCTGCTGGCCAAGGAACGGCGGGGGCCGAAGATCACCTTCCAGGCGCTTCTTTATCCCGTCACGGATTCGAATTTCGCCACCGACTCCTACACGGCATTCCGGACGGTCCATGGCTCACCCGGCAGAGCATGAAGTCGTTTTGGGACGCCTATGTGCCCGATGCGAGGATCCGGGCGCACGTCACCGCGAGCCCGCTCAGGGCGACTGTCGACCAGTTGAGAGGCCTGCCTGAGGCGCTCGTCATTACCGCCGAGAATGACGTCTTGCGCGAAGAGGGCGAAGCCTATGCCCGGAAGCTCGCTGCCGCGGGGGCGCGCGTGACGGCGACACGATACCTCGGCACGATCCATGATTTTGTGATGCTTGATGCGCTTGCCGACAGCCCGCCGACGCGCGGCGCCATCGAACAGATTACCGCAAGACTGCGCACATGCCTGGAATGACGAGCAGTCAAGGAAGAAACCAATGAAGCCCACGTTAACCGCATCTGACCGCTTGTTCGAATCGATGCCCGCGCGGGTCTTCGTCATCGACAGCGATACCTCGCTCCGATGGGCCCTCGACAGTCTGGCCCAGTGCGCCTGCTGGCGAACCGAGGCCGTGCCCTCGGTCGGCGCACTGCTGAGCCGCAGATGCACATTCACGCCCAGCTGTCTGGTTCTCGATATTTCGGAGCGCGACCCCGACGACCTTCTCCCGCGGCGGTGGCCCGCCGACCTGCCGGTTATCTGCATCACGGACGTCGGCGATGTGCCGCTCTCCGTTCGCGCCATGAGGGCCGGCGCGCTCGATGTGCTGACCAAGCCCGTCGCTCGTGCGTCGCTCCTCGAGGCAGTGCGGCTCGCGTTGAATCTCAGCGAAATGAGCCTCAGGCGGGAGGCCGAGCTCGACGACATGCGCGGGCGTTATGCCTCACTCAGTGGCCGCGAGCGGGAAGTCATGGCGCTGGTCGCATCCGGCCTGCTGAACAAGCAAGTCGGCCGCGAATTGGGCATCAGCGAAGTCACCGTCAAAGCCCACCGCGGGAACGTGATGCGTAAAATGAAGTCACCCTCGCTTGCGAATCTGGTGATGATCGCGGCCAGGCTGCAGCTTATGCAATGCGACGGGGTCGCGCCGGGCGCGTGCCTCCCACCGCCATCGCATCAGCCGCCCCACCCTCAGCTCGACGACAGCATTTCGCGGGCCACCTTCAGGATCGAGCCGGGCTCGAATCCGAACTTACCGAGCAGCGCCTTCAGAGGAGCCGACCCACCGAAGGTGTGCATGCCGATCACGCGTCCCTTCTGTCCGACGTAGCGCTCCCAGCCGAGCGTCGAGCCCTGCTCGATCGCCAGGCGTGCCGTGACCGCGGACGGCAGCACCGACTCACGGTATTCCGCGGATTGCTGCTCGAACAAATCCCACGAGGGCATGGACACCACGCGGCAGCGAACGCCTTCGCCGCGCAGCGTCTCGTAAGCCTGTACGGCGATGCTGACCTCGCTGCCCGTCGCGATCATGATCAGCTGCAGCGGTCCCTCGGCATCCGCAAGCACGTACGCCCCGTTTGCCACGCCGCTCGCCGCCCCGTAGCGGCTTCGATCCAGGGTGGGCAGAGCTTGCCGCGAGAGCGCCAGCACCGCAGGTCGATGGCGCAACTTGAGGATGTAGCGGTACGCCTCGATCACCTCGTTGGCATCGCCGGGTCTCAATACCGTCAGACCCGGCATGGCCCGCAACGAGACCAGGTGCTCGATTGGCTGGTGCGTCGGACCATCCTCGCCGTCGCCCATCGCATCATGAGTGAAGACGTAGATCACCGGCAGCTCCATCAGACGCAGCCAGCCGCAACGCCGGACGCGCATAGTCGCTGAAGATGAAATACGTGGCGCAGAAGGGCCGAAGCTTCGATACCGCAAGCCCGTTGGAGATCGCAGCCATGGCGTGCTCGCGGATGCCGAAATGCAGATTTCGGCCGCCGGGACTTTGCGCCTGGAAATCCCCGGCGCCCGGGAACTTGAGCGTGGTCCGGTTCGAGGGCCCGACATCGGCCGAGCCGCCCAGGAACCAGGGCACATTGCGCGCAATCGCATTGAGCGCCGCGCCGGACGCATCGCGGCCCGGCGATTCCCTTTGGATCCGCGGCAAATACCGGCAGCTCCCGATCCCACCCCTCCGGGAGATCCCGTGCGCTGCATCTGATCGATTTCCGCGGCGAGCGCCGGGATAGGTCAATCGATAGTTGGAGAGTTTTTCCAGCCACGCACGATGAGCCTCGGCGCCGCGATCGCCCACGCCGCGCGCGAAGTCCTCGTAGACTTCCGGCGGAACCAAGAATTGCGCGTCCTCGGGCCAGCCGTAGTTGCGCTTCGCCACCTTCGACCTCCTCCGCGCCGAGTGGATCTCCGTGCGCCTCCGCGGTATCCTGCACTTTGGGCGCGCCGTAGCCGATGTGGCTGTCGATCACGATGAGGGTCGGCCGGCCGCGGGTCTCGGGGAGCGAGCGCAGCGTCTCCTCGATCCGCCCGATGTCGTTCGCATCGCCGACACGCATGACATTCCAGCGGTATGCGATGAAGCGCGCGATCACATCCTCGGTGAAGGCGATCGAGGTGTTTCCCTCGATGGTGATGTGGTTGTTGTCGTAAATCCAGCAGAGGTTGTCGAGGCCGAGGTGACCCGCCAGGGACGCGGCTTCGGAACCCACGCCCTCCATCATGCAGCCGTCGCCGCACACCGCGTACACTCTGTAGTCGAACAGGTCGTACCCCGGCTTGTTATAGCGATTCGCAAGAAATTTCTGCGCCATCGCCATGCCGACGCTCGTGGCTACGCCCTGGCCGAGCGGACCGGTGGTCGTCTCGACCCCGGAGACCCAGTGATATTCCGGGTGGCCGGGCGCCTTGCTGTCGAGCTGGCGAAAGCGCTTGATCTCCTCGAGGGTGACGGCGGGAGTCCCCACGCGTCTCGTAGTTCGCGTTCACGGCAGCGGTGCGGGTCAGGTGCAGGATCGACCACTGCAGCATCGAGGCATGGCCGTTGGAGAGGACGAAGCGGTCGCGGTTCGGCCAAATGGGGTCGGCCGGATCGAAGCGCATGATGCGATTCCAGAGCGTATAGACGAGCGGCGCCAGCGCCATGGCCGCGCCCGGGTGTCCCGAGTTGGCCTTCTGCACGGCATCGATCGTCAGGGTCCTGATGGTGTTGATGGAGAGCAGAGCGCGCGTCTTCGATTGTTCACGGTCAAGTTCCTTTGCATTGCGTTCATAGGCTTTCTCCAGTCACGATCGGATCGACCCAGCCGCCCGGCGGCGTGACCGAGGTCACTTGTGCGGGACCCCAGGTGCCGGGCTCGTAGGTATGGACCGCCGTCGGCGCGGCCAGCACCGGATCGACGATGCGCCATGCCTCCTCCACGTAGTCCTCGCGGGCGAAACAGCGTCCTGTCGCCGAGCAGAGCGTCGCTCAACACGCGCTCATAGGCATCGCGTTCGTTCGCCCCGGGATGACGGCTGGCGATGAGCTCTGTCGTCCGGCCGACGCCGGTCTCCTCCGGATCCATCACGTTGAGCCCGATGGCAATGTCTCGGTGTCGGACCGATCCGAAAGCGCAAGTAGTTGGTGCCGGAGTGCTCGTACAGAATGGAGGGCGGCCGGCGCAGACGCGCGACCATTTCCGTGCAGGTCACCGGGAGCGATTTGCCGGCGCGGATGTAGAAAGGGACGCCTTGCCAGCGCCAGTTGTCGATCATGAGGCGCACCGCCGCAAACGTCTCCACTTGGGAATCCGCGCGCCACGCCTTTCTCCTCGCGATAGCCCCGGAACTGACCGCGCACCACATCATCCGGTCCGAGCGCGCGAATGGATTTGAGCACCTTCACCTTTTCGTCGCGTATCGATTCGCTGTCGGTGCGTGCGGGGGGCTCCATGGCGAGATTCGACAACACCTGGAACAGGTGATTCTGAATCACGTCGCGGATCGTCCCCGCCGAGTCGTAGAACGCGCCGCGGCCCTGAATGCCGAAATCCTCGGCCATGGTGAGTCTGAATGCTCTCGATATGCTGCCGGTTCCACACGGGCTCGTGCAGCGAATTGCTGAACCTGAAAAAGAGCATGTTGTGTACCGGGCTCTTGCCGAGATAGTGGTCGATGCGGAATATCCGCTCCTCGGTGAAATTCTTGCAGCAAGATCCGGTTGAGGGCGCGCGCCGAAGCGAGGTCGCGGCCGAACGGCTTTTCGACGACCACTCGCGCGCCGGCGGGCGCGCACCCGGCCGCCGCCAGATGCTCGACCACGGTCGCCGAAGAGCGTCGGCGGAATGGCGAGGTAGTGCGCGGGACGCTGCGGCGCCAGCCCAGCGCCTTTTTCAGCTGCTTGAAGGTTTCCAGGTCCTCGTAGCCGCCGTCGATGTAGCGCAGCAGCTCCATGAGCCTCGCGAATGCCGCCGTATCGATACCGCCGTGATGCTCGAGGCTGTCGCGAGCGCGCTCCCGCAGCTGCTCGAGGTTCCATCCGTTCTTGGCCACGCCGATGATCGGGACATTGAGCGTGCCGCGCTTGATCATCGCCTGCAGCGAAGGAAATATCTTCTTGTAGGCGAGATCGCCCGTGGCTCCGAAGAAGACCAGTGCGTCGCATTGATTGTCACTCACCGGAATGCCCTCCGTTGTTCGCGGATTTCTCGTGATGACCGCCGAAGCCCAGGCGCATCGCCGACAGCAGCTTCCCTTGAAAATCCGCATTGCCCCGGGAGCTGAAGCGCTCGTAGAGCGATGCGGTCAGTACCGGTGTCGGGACGCCCGTGTCGACCGCCGCCTTGATCGTCCAGCGGCCTTCGCCGGAGTCCGAGACGTGCCCCGCGAATCCCTTCAGCTCCGGGTCGGATACCAAGGCGCTGGCCGTGAGGTCCAGCAGCCAGGATGCGATGACGCTGCCGCGGCGCCAGACTTCGGCGACCTGAGGCAGGGCGATCTCGTATTGATAATGCTCCGGATCGCGCAGCGGGGTCGTCTCCGCATCGACCGCGACTTTCTGCTTGCCGGCATCGGCCGCCTGCAACACACCGAGCCCTTCGGCGTACGCCGCCATGATGCCGTACTCGATTCCGTTGTGAACCATTTTGACGAAGTGCCCGGCGCCGCTCGGACCGCAATGCAGATATCCGAGCTCGGCCGTGCTGTGGCCGAGGCGCTCGAAATCCGGCGTGCGAGCGATGTCTCCGGGCCCGGGCGAGAGGGTTTTGAAGATCGGATCGAGCTCGCCGCACCGAATCCCGGTCGCCGCCGATCATCATGCAGTACCCTCGCTCGAGGCCCCAAACCCCGCCGCTCGTGCCGACGTCGACGTAGCGCACGCCTTGCGCGGCCAACGCTCTTCGAGCGCCGGATGTCATCGACGTAGTACGAGTTGCCGCCGTCGATCACGGTATCTCCCGCTGCAAGCAATGCGCGGACTTGCTCGATGGTCTGATCGACCGCGGCCGCAGGCACCATCAACCATATGAAGCGCGGCGGGCGAAGTTTGGCGATGAGCTCCTCGATCGAGGCCGCTCCGACCGCCCGCTCGCGGACCAGCGACTGCGACGGCCGCGGGCACGGGATCGAATACGACGCACTCATGACCGCCCGCAGCAGCCGCCGCACCATGTTTGCCACCCATGCGCCCCAGCCCAATCATTCCCAGTTGCATAACGCCTCCGAGGTTAAAGCACTAAAGAGTCTTCGCGGCCCGCTCCGGTCTGCGCGCGGTTGAGCCGCCGGATCAATGCATTGGTCGAGCTGTCGTGGCCGAGGTTCGCGGCCGACCCGTTGCGCAATTCCGGCACGATGCGCTTGGCCAGCACCTTGCCGAGCTCCACGCCCCATTGATCGAACGAATCGATCTGCCACAGCGCGCCTTGGGTGAACACGCTGTGCTCATAGAGCGCCACCAGCCGGCCGAGCGCGCCGGGCGTCAGTCGCTTCGAGGAGCAGCGTATTGGAGGGCCGGTTGCCCTCGAATACCCGGTGCGGCGCGAGATCGCAGGACAGTCCCTTCGGCCTCGACCTGTTCGACCGTCTTACCGAACGCGAGCGCCTCCCCTTGGGCGAGCACGTTGGCGAGCAAGCAGCTCGTGCTGCTCGCCGAGCGGATTCAAGGGTTCCTCGAACGCGATGAAATCGCACGGAATGAGGCGCGTGCCCTGATGCAGCAGCTGATAGAACGAGTGCTGGCCGTTGGTCCCCGGCTCGCCCCAATAGATCGGGCCCGGTGTTGTAGCTCGACCGGCTTGCCGAGCAGCGTCACGTGCTTGCCGTTGCTCTCCATCGTGAGCTGCTGCAAGTAGGCGGGAAAGCGCTTGAGATACTGCTCGTATGGCAGCACGGCCACGGTTTCGGCGCCGAAGAAGTTGTTGTACCAGATGCCGAGCAGCGCCATGACGACCGGCAGATTGTGGGCGAACGGCGCGGTGCGGAAATGCTCGTCCATCTCATGAAAGCCTGTCGAGCATTTCGCGAAATTGACCCGGCCCGATCGCAAGCATCGTCGAGAGGCCGATGGCCGAATCCATCGAGTACCGGCCCCCCACCCAGTCCCAGAACTCGAACATGTTCGCGGTGTCGATCCCGAACTTCCGCACTTCCGCGGCATTCGTCGAGATCGGCGACGAAATGCCGGGCGACCGCGCAGACATCGCCCCCCAGACCGCGGAGCAACCAATCGCGGGCCGCCGTGGCATTCGTCATCGTCTCGAGGGTGGTAAAGGTCTTGGACGAAACGATGAACAGGGTCTGCGACGGATCGAGATCGCGTACCGCCTCCACGAAGTCCGTGCCGTCGACGTTCGAGACGAAGCGAAACACCATGTCGCGTTTGCTGTAGGCCTTCAGCGCCTCGTAGCTCATCACCGGACCGAGATCGGAGCCCCCGATACCGATGTTGACGACATTCTTGATCGGCCGACCGGTGAATCCGAGCCATGCACCGCTGCGGACCTTCGCCGCGAAAGCGCTCATCTTGGCGAGCACCTCGTGCACCTCGGGCACCACATCCCGGCCGCCGACCCGTATGCGACTCGCCGTCGGGCGCGCGCAGCGCCACATGCAGAACGGAGCGGCGCTCGGAGACATTGATCGGCTCGCCCGCAAACATGGCATCGATCCGCTCGCGCAGGCCCGACTCCTCGGCAAGCTCGACGAGCAGCTGCAGCGTGGTCGCGAGTGATGCGGTTCTTCGAGTAGTCGAGATAGATTCCCGCGGCCTCGAGGGTCAGCTGCTCGCCGCGATCCGGATCCTCGGCGAACAGCTCGCGCAGATGGCGGCGGCCGATGGCTTTGAAGTGCGCCTGCAGCTTCTTCCAGGCGGCGCGCCGTTTCAGCGGCAATGTCGGCGCCGTCATGATTGCACCTTGCGCGGCCGCCGCGGTCTTTGGAGGCAATGACGCCCAGGAGATCCTTCCACGAGGTGACGAAGGAGGCCGCGCCCTCCTCCTGCAGGCGCGTCGCCGAGCGCCTCGAGATCGACGCCGCTGCGGGTAAATTCGCGCTGCACCGTCGGCCGAGTCGCCACCGTCCGGACTCAACTCTCTGACCGACTTCCCCATGTGCCGCGAATGCGTGCAGGGTTCCCTCCGGCATGGTGTTCACGGTCAGCGGCGCGATCAGCCCTTGCACGTACAGGACGTCGGATGCCTTGGGGTCCTTCGTCCCGGTGCTCGCGAACAAGCAGCCGCTGCGGACGCGCGCCCGCGTTGAGCGCACGCCGCCAGCGCGCGCTCTCCAACAGCTCGCGAATAGACCTTGTAAGCCTCCTGGGCGACGGCGATGCCGAGCTTGTTGTCGAGCGCGGCAGGCACCTTACCCGACGACCGCCACATCCCAACGGCTGACGAAGAGCGAGGCCACCGACGCCACGTTCGGATTCAGGCCGGCCTCGATGCGCCGCTCCACACCGCGCAGCCATGCATCCGCCGCCGCTCGATACTGCTTCGCCGAGAACAGCAGGGTCACATTGATCGGGATTCCGGCGAAAATCGCCTCCTCGATCGCCCCCAGTCCGTCGGGCGTCCCTGGAATCTTGATGAACAGGTTCGGGCCGGTTGGCCCGCGCATGCAGATCCTTCGCCTCGGCGAGCGTCGATTTCGCATCGGAGGCCAGCAGCGGCGACACTTCCAGCGACACCCAACCGTCGACGCCGGCCGTACGCTCGTGGATCGGACGAAACAGATCCGCGGCGCGGGTGATGTCCTCGAGCGCCAGCTCGAAGAACAGTTCCTCGTAAGAGATGCCCGGCCGCAGCCGCGCGCGCAGGCCGGCATCGTAGGAGCTCCCCTGCCTCAGCGCCTTGTCGAATATCGTGGGATTGGAGGTAAGTCCGGTGACGGATAGATCCCGGATGTACTGCTCCAAGGTCCCCGTCAAGAGAAGATCGCGGGTGATGTTGTCCAGCCAGATGCTTTGGCCCGCGGAGCTGAGTCGTTTCGTCGCTTGCATAAAGTCCTCTTGGTTTGCTATTTAGATGTTCGCGTTTGCGGCGTGCTTCAGGCACGGCCGCCGATTTCATCGATATGGCGCAGCAGATCCGCCGGATCCTCATACACACGGATCGCGCCCGCGCGCTCCAACTCGTCCTGACCGTAGCCGCCGGACAAGACGCCGACGCCGAGGCCGCGCGCCCGCCGCGCCGCGAGCATGTCCCAGATGCTGTCGCCGATGATGACCGAGGAGTTGACGTCGGCCTGAAGCCGCTCCGCCGCGGCAAGAAACAAATCCGGGTCCGGTTTCGCCCTCTTCACGTCGTTTCGCGTGATGATCGGAACCGCCTTCGGGTCGACGCCCAGCATCTGCGAGGTTGTATGTCGCCACATCCATGTTGCCGCTGGTCGCGATGGCCCATGGAATCTCGGTCCGCGTCAGATACTCGAGCAAAGGCAGCGCACCGGGGAGCGGGCGGACCGACCGCACCAAACGGCCATACGCTTCGCTGTGGCGCGTCTTGAGCCGCTCGAGCAACTCGGGACTGATCGCGACATCGACTTCGCGCAGCAGCATGTCGGTCGCGCAGACCGCCGCTCATGCCGATGCGGCGATGAACGCGCCACATCGACAGGTCGATGTGCTCGGCTTGCAGCGCCTCGTGCCACGCCATCACGTGCTGATAGACGCTGTCCACCAGCGTCCCGTCGAGGTCGAAGATGAAGCTCACATCGTCGCGTGTCATGGGATGTCTCGGACCTTCATTGAGTGACGAGGGCGAGGGGCACCGGGATGTTGCGGTCGACGGGCTTGCCTTCGATCAACAGCTTCGCCGTATCGACGCCCATCTTGCCGATCAGCTCGGGCTTTTGCTGCACCGTCGCAGCGAGCTTGCCCGCCTTGACCGCGGCCACCGCATCGGCCGTGGCGTCGAAGCCGACGATGACTACGTTCTTGAGACCCGCCTCTTCGATCGCTCGTTCGCGCACCCAAGGCCATTTCGTCGTTTTGTGCGAACACGCCCTGGATGTCCTTGTTCCCTTGCAAGATGTTTTCCATCACGGTGAGTCCTTGGGCGCGGTCGAAATTTGCCGGCTGCTTGGCCACGAGCTTCACGCCCGGCTTGCCCGCAATCGCCGAATCGAACCCCTCGCCGCGCTCGCGCGCCGCACTCGAGCCCGGAATGCCCTCGAGTTCCACCAAGTTGCCCTTGCCGCCGAGCTTCTTCAGCAGGAACTCCCCCGCCATCTTGCCGCCGGCCACGTTGTCCGAGGCGATGTGCGAGCTGACCTCGGCTCCATTCACCGCCCGGTCGAGCGAGATCACCTTGATGCCCGCGGCGGCCGCCTCCTTCACCACGTTGGCGACGGCATCCGAGTCGGTCGGGTTCAACAAGATCACGGGCACCTTCTTCTGAATCAGATCTTCGACACCCGCAATCTGCTTGGCGGCATCGTTCTGCGCATCGACCGTGATCAGGTTGATTCCGACGGCCTTGGCCTCCGCCTGCGCCCCGTCGCGTAGCGCGACGAAAAATGGGTTGTCCATCGTCGAGATCGACAGACCGACGGTGACCGAGCCGGGCGCCGCAGCCATCGGAGCCCGATGTGCCGCCGGCGCCGGTATCCGGTCCTTGATTGGAGCAGCCGATCAAGCATGATCAGGCTCGCGATCCAGATCGAAATGCTTCGCATCATGTGAATTCCTCGTGTTTCGTGTCATGCCGGCACTCTCCTTCAGGTTTTGCCGCCGCGATCCAGCAGCACCGCGAGCAGAATCACCGAGCCCTTGACGACCTGCTGGTAGAACGCCGACACGCCCATGAGGTTGAGACCGTTGTTGAGGACGCCGATCAGCAGCGCGCCGACCAGCGTGCCGAAGATCCAGCCGCGCCCGCCGGCGAGGCTGGTACCGCCGAGCACCACGGCGGTGATCGCGTCGAGCTCATAGCCCGCGCCGGCAGTGGGCTGAGCGGAATCGAGCCGCGAGGTGAGAATCACGCCGGCCAGCGCGGCCATCGCCCCGGAGACGGTATAGACGAGGATCTGCACCCGGTCGGTGTTCACGCCCGAGAGCTTGGCCGCCTCGGCGTTGCCGCCGGTGGCATACACATGACGGCCGAACACCGTTCTGGTGAGCACGAACCAGAACACCGCGAACATCACCAGCATCAGCACGACCGGCACCGGAATCAGCCGAGCGACGTAGCCGCCGCCCAGCATCGCGAAGAGTCTCGCTCGAGAAGCCGCTGATCGGGCTGCCGTTCGAGAGCACCAGCGCCACCCCGCGGAGCAATGTCATCGTGCCGAGCGTCGCGATGAACGGCGCGACGTTGCCCTTGGCAATGACGACGCCGTTCAGCGATCCCATCGCGGCGCCGGCCAGGATCGCAATTCCCGACCGCCGGTCCCGCACCGTGCCCTCCCTTCATCGTCATCGCGGCAAGCACCGAGGAGACGGCGAGGATGGAGCCCACCGAGAGGTCGATGCCGCCCAGCAGGATCGTCAGCGTCATGCCGAAGGCAATCACCGCATTGATCGACACCTGGCGCATCACGTCGAAGGAATTGCTGACGCTGAGGAAGTTCGGGCTCATGAAGGCGAGCCCGATACAGACGGCGATGAGGGCCAGAAACGGCCCGTACTTCTGCAGCGTCTCCTTTTGTTGCGCGGTCATGCTGCTCTCAGCCCTTCCGTGGCGGCGGTCATGATCTGCTCCTGGTTGGTGGACTTGGCGTCGAAAATCGCCGCTTGCCGGCCCTCGCGCATCACCAGGATCCGGTCGCTCATGGCCAGCACTTCCGGAAGCTCCGAGGACACCATCACGATGGCCGTGCCGGCGGCGGCCAGACGGTTGATGGTGTGATAGATCTCCGCCTTGCCGCCGACGTCGACACCGCGCGTCGGCTCATCGAGCAGCAACACCTTGGGCGGCTCCGCCAGCCACTTCGCGAAGACGACCTTCTGCTGGTTGCCGCCGGAGAGCGCCTTTACCTCGAGCTCGGCATCGCGGGCTCGAATTTGCAGCTCGTCCATCAATTCCTTCACGGCCGCGTCCTCCGCTTTGCGGTCGATGATGCCGCCGCGGGCATATTTCTTGAGGTGCACGAGCGTGACGTTCTCGCGCAGCGACAGCCCGAGCACCAGGCCCTGGCTCTTGCGATCCTCGGTGACGAAACCCGAAGCCGGCGGCAATCGCATCGGCGGGCCGCTTTATCGACAGCGGCTTGCCGTCGAGCAAAACCTCGCCCGAGGTCTTGCGATTCACGCCGAAAAGCGTGTTGAGAATTCTGCTGCGTCCGGCCCCGATCAGGCCGGCGACGCCCAGCACTTCTCCGGCTGCGCACCTCGAAGTGGATGTCGGCGATATGACCCCGATCGGTGAGATCATCGACTTTGAGCCGCACCGGCCCGAGGGCGGCCTCTCGCTTTGGAAATCGCTCCTTGAGCTCGCGGCCCACCATCATTTTCACGATCTCGTCGAAGCCCGTCTCCGCCACCGCACGCTCGCCGACGAAATGTCCATCGCGCAGCACCGAGACCCTGTCGCAGATCTTGAAAATCTCCTCCATACGGTGCGAGACGTAGACGATGCCGACGCCGCGCGATTTCAGGTCCGTCATGATCTCGAACAGCGTGCCGATCTCGCGGTCGGTGAGCGAGGCGGTGGGCTCGTCCATGATCAGCACACGGGTGTTGAGCGACAGCGCCTTTGCGATCTCGACCAGCTGCTGGAGTCCGATCGAGAGCGTCTCCGCCGGCCGATTCACGTCGATCTGCCCGGCGCCGACCTTGCTCAGCCAGCTTGCCGACTCGCCGTGCATACGGCCGCGCTCGATCACGCCGAAGCGGTTCGGCTCGCGCCCCAGGAACAGGTTATCCATCACCGAGAGCTGCGGAATCATGTTGAGCTCCTGGTGAATGATGGCGATGCCGAGCGCCTCCGCTTCGCGGGTCGAGCGGATCGTGACCGGCTTCGCCGTCGATGAGAATGCTGCCGCTGTCGGCGGTGTGCGCACCGGAGAGGATTTTCATCAAGGTCGACTTGCCGGCGCCGTTCTCGCCGACGAGCGCGTGGATCTCTCCACCCGCGATGGAGAAATCGACGCCCTCGAGCACCCGCACCGGGCCGAACGACTTGCTGATGCCCTTCATCGTCACTTTCATGGGCTCGCCCGATGCGCGTCGCCGAAGATCACGCCGGAATACAGGAGGACGTTGGCATAGGGCGTCGCCTCGCCGGTGCGAATCACGGCGCGTGCGCGCCGCGTGAGCTGCTTGAGGGTCTCGTGCGCGACGAAATCCACCTGCACCTGCTCGTCGGAGAGGCGCACGTGCGCGCGCCGCGACGGCGGCGTTGTGATCGTTCGCCTCCGCCGCGAACACCGCGCGCTCGACCTTGAAATCGGCGAGTACGCTGTCGAGAACGCGGAGAAACGCGGGTTCGCCGAGCGCCAGCGACAGATCGATGCACTCGACGCCCTCCGGCACCGGCAGGCCGCAATCGGCGATCACGAGGCTGTCGGTGTGACCCATGCGCGCGAGCACGCGGCTCACCTCGCGGTTGAGATGTCCGCATCTCTTCATCGCGCGCGGTCCAGGAACGCGTTGAGCTCGGCGAGCGTCGGCATGCTGTCCTGCGCGCCGCGCTTGGTCACCGAGAGGGCGCCGGCCGCGCATCCGCGGCGCACGGCCTCGGCGAGTCCGAGATCCCAGAACGCGCCCAACGCGCCGTTGAAGGTGTCGCCGGCCCCGGTGGTGTCGACCGGCTTGACCGCAAAGCCGGGCTGATGCCGCAGCACCCCCGCCGCATCGGTGAAGTAGGCGCCCTCCGCTCCCTTGGTCACGACCACACGGCCCGGCAGACGAGTGAGCAGCTCCTGCCAGCCGCACATCAGGCTGGGCGAGCGCGGTCCCGAGTTCATACTCGTTGGGAGTGATCAGCGTGCAACGCGCCAGAAGACTCTCCGGGAGCCGCACAGCGGGCGCCGGATTCAGCACGAAAGGCTTGCGGTATCGCGCGGCGAGCTCGGCCCCGTGCTCGACCGTGGCGAGCGGTACTTCGAGCTGCGCGAGCACGACGTCGGCCTCCGCGAACGCCGACTCCGCCGCGTCGAGATCGGCTGCGCTCAACCGCGCATTGGCGCCGGACACCACGACGATGGCGTTGTCCGCGTTGCATACCGTGATCGCCGCGATCCCGGTCGAGACGCCCGGCGTTTCGTGGACCCACCGCGTGGCCACGCCTTCGGCGGCGAGGCGCGCTTTGAGCTCGCTGCCGAACGCATCGGAGCCCACCCGGCCGAGCATGGTGACCGTCGGCGCCGAGCCGGGCCGCCGCCACCGCCTGATTGGCGCCCTTCCCGCCGGCATGCGTCGCAAAGCTCGCTCCCGGCAGAGTCTCCCCGAGCCGCGGAAACGTGCTCGTTTCCACCACGAGATCCATGTTGATACTGCCGAACACCAGTACCCGAGACATCGGCTACGCCCCCCGTCTCAGGCTTCGCCGCGGCGGCCGCAGCCGCCGGCCGTCGCGCGTAGATGCCGTACGCCAGAATGCCCACATGGCAGATCGCCGGCACCAGGAGCGCGGTTCTCAGGCTGAACACATCGGCCATGTGACCGGTCAACGGCGGGATCACGGCGCCGCCGACGATCGCGACGGCGATGATGCCGGAGGCCGAGGCCGAGCGCGGACCGAGGCCCTCGGACGCCAGCGAGAAGATGGTCGGAAACATGATCGAGTTACAGAGCCCGATCGCGAGGAGCGACCAGCCCGACACTGCACCGGTCGTATGCGAGGAGATGAACAACAGCGTCATGACTCCCGCCGCCGCCACGGCGAGCACCTTGCCCGGCGAGAACAGGCGCAGCAGGTACGAGCCGATGAAGCGCCCGACCATCGCGCCGCCCCAATAAAGCGGCACATGCTCTCCGGCCGCCTGTTGCCCCAACCCGAGGACATCCGTCTGCATCAGATAGTTGACGATCAGCGAGCCGATCGCGACTTCCGCGCCCGACATAGAGAAAAATACAACCTGCCCCGAAGATGAATCTCGGCACCCGCAGCAGCCCGAGCGCCTCGCGCCAGCTGCTGCCGGGAACTCGATGCTCAGGCAGGTGATTGCGATACGACCACACCATGATCGCCAGCACCAACAGCGTCAGTGCCAAGCCCCAAGTAGGTTGCTCCGATGACGTGTGTCGCCTGCGCCCGGTAGCTCGTCAAGCGCGGCGCCCGTGAGAGTTTTCGGGTCGATCGTCGCCAATGAGCCGAGGATCAACGCCGAGCCCACGTACGGAAAGACGGTCGTGCCGAGCGAATTGAACGCCTGTGCGAACGTGAGCCGGCTGTGCACCGTCGCCGGCGGTCCGAGGAGCGAGATCAGCGGATTCGCGACCACCTGCACCACCGTGATGCCCGCGGCCACGATGAACAGCGCCACCAAGAACATCTTGAAACACCGCCGATGAGGATGCCGGTATGAACAGGAGGCACCCGATCATCATCAGCAGCAGGCCGACGACGGCGCTTCGCATGTAGCCGATGCGCCTCACGACCGCCGCGGCAGGCAGCGAGATGATGAAATAGGCGCCGAAGAATGCCGACTGCACGGTCATCACTTCGGCATAGGAGAGTGTGAACAGCTCCTTCAGCTTCGGAATGATCACGTCGTTCAAGCTCGTGATGCCGCCGAAGAAAAAGAACAGCGCGAACACGAACATACGCAGGTAGCCCGTATCGTTACCCGTCGCGGCCGCACCCGCCTCCGCGCTCACCGGCCCCGCATCGGCCTTCGGCACATGACCCTGAGTGCCGGTATCCAGACTCGCAGCGTCTTGTCCCAAGACTAGTTGCTCGCCCATCAGTGGATGCCTCCGAAGTGAACCTGCAATGAAGATTGCCCGAGGTTCCAGTTCAATTCATTGGACCCGCAGTGCTGCCGTCGCCCGGCGATCCAATTCCCGCGCGTGGCGATGAAATTCTTGCTGCGCCTTGGATCGCTTTGCTGCGTGCACGCGCGGATCCAATTCATTTATCGACCCGTGTCGCATAACATGGGTCGGTCGGCGTTATTTGCTACACAAAGCATCGAGCGTGAACACTGGAGGCGCGGGGGAGATGAGATTCAAATCGAACTTTTTTTCTGCGGCGGTGCTCTTGACGTGCACCGCTGCCGCCTGGGCCGGCGCCCCGCAGCCGTTCAGCGACGACTCTCCCTCGATTGGGACGGCATCCGCAGCGAGTGGCTGGACAAGGGAGTCGACGTTCGCATCGGCTATGTTTCGGAGACGGCCACCAACGTCCAGGGCGGCGATCGAGAGCTCGTGCGCTACACCGACCAGTTCACCTTCTCGGCGACGTTCGATCTCGAGAAGCTGCTCGGCTTCAAACAGGCGACGTTCAAGCTGGCCATTACCGATCGCAACGGAGATAACCTGAGCAGCGATGCGAATCTGCAATCCCTGCAGCAGGTGCAAGAACTCTATGGCCGCGATCAAACTTGGCGCTGGACCCAGTTCTGGTATCAGCAAAAATATCTCGACGGGCTGGTGACCTGGAAGATCGGCCGTATCACCGAGGGCGAGGATTTCGCCGCCTTCTCCTGCGAGTTCATGAACCTCACTTTCTGCGGCGCGCAGCCGGGGAACATCGTGGGGAGCTACTGGTACAACTGGCCGGTGAGCCAGTGGGCGACGGACGTCAAGATTTCGCTCAAGGGCGTCGGGTACTTCAGATCGGCGCCTTCGATGTCAATTCGGACTATCTGCAAAACAAGTACTCCATGGATCTCTGGAGGCCGGGCAGCTCGAGCGGGGTCTTGGTACCGGTGGAGTTCGGCTGGCTCCCGACCGTTCGGTGACGGGCTCAAGGGAACTTACAAGCTCGGCGCCTGGTATAACTCGTCCACCGCGCCCGACGTCGTCGAGAATCTTTACGGGCCTGCCGCTGTCGGTCAATGGCGGTCCGCCCCTCATGCACCACGGCCAATACGGGGCGTACGTGAATTTCCAGCAGCAGCTCACCGCGCCCTCGGCCGATCGGGGCGCTCAGCGCATTCTTCAACGCAACCTATGCCGACCGGCGCACGTCCACGCAGGACAATCAGATCACGGCGGGGATTCTTTATAAAGGGGCTCTTCGATTCTCGCCCGGCGGATGAGGTAGGGTTCGCCATCGGCCGCACTCACGTGAACAGCCGCATCGCGGATGCTCGAGACGCTGATCGATGCGGCGAATCCAGGGTCGGTGGCCGTGCAAGGGTCCGAGTATGCCGCGGAGCTCTTCTATGGCTTCCACCTGACGAGGTGGCTCGATCTGCGCCCCAGCATTCAGTACGTCGCCCAGCCGGGCGGTATCGCTCGAAACACCAACGATGTCATCGTCGGCTTGAGAGTGTCGGGCGGCCTTTGAACGAGGCGGCGATCGAAACGGCTCGCGCCCTCACGACGCGGCGGGCGCGAGGACGTGCGCCCGACCGCGCCGCGCCCAGCAGTGCGATATCCGGATACACGATCAAATAGGTGGGGATT
Organism: uncultured Gammaproteobacteria bacterium; assembly: GCA_963766915.1. Taxonomy (GTDB): domain Bacteria; phylum Pseudomonadota; class Gammaproteobacteria; order Steroidobacterales; family Steroidobacteraceae; genus Bog-1198. Next base: position 27,134 of record CAVYCL010000008.1, on the reverse strand, counting down.
GCCGCGACATACGGCGTCAGGCGTCCCTTGTCCTCGAAGCGCCGCCGAAACGGACTCTCGGATGAGAAACTCTTCGATCTTCTCCGCGATCCCGCCCGCGATGTACACCCCGCCGCGCGCGCCGTGGGCGAGCGCGAAGTCGCCTGCGACGGCGCCGAAGATGGAGCAGAACATGGTCAAGGCGGCGCGCGCACCCGCCTCATTGCGCAGTGCGGCGGCGCTGATTTCAGCGGCCGTGAACGCAGGACGGCGCGCGGCCGGCCAACTGCTCCAGCGTTCGATACAGGTGCTCGAGCCCACCGCCCGAGAGCAGGCGCTCGATCGATACGCGTCCCGACTCTTCCACATCAGCTGCAGCGCCGCAAGTTCCTCTGCATTGCCCGGCGCGAAACCCATGTGCCCGCCCTCGGTCGCCATCGGCACGCCCGTCCGATCGCCGAATCGCGCGAGACAGGACACGCCGAATCCTGTACCCGCGCCGAGGATGGTGATGGTTCCGCCCTCGAGCTCCTTTGCAGTTGCGGACCGATGGTGTGCAGATGTTTCTCGTCCAACAGGTCGACGGCGAGGGCCAGCGCCGCAAAGTCATTGATCAGAAGCGCTCTCTCGAACCCGACCTCTCTCAATGCCTGCTCCGAGATCTCCCATCCCCGGTTCGTGAACCGGGCGGTTCCGGCCACCACCGGACCTGCTACCGCAATCGCCGCCAGCGGCGGAAGCCGGGTTATTCCGGCGCGCTCGAGGTAGCTCCGCAGTGCGTCTTCGAAGGTCGCAAACCGCTCGGCGAGGTCCAGGCGCTGAAGGATATGCCAGGGCCCGGTCTCCGTCGGCTCCACGAGGCGAATCGGGCGTGAGTTCCGCCGACGTCGCCGACCAGGATCGCGATTATCGGAACTCACGGCGGCCGATCTCAGGGGATAGGCGACCCCGCAGAGTAACCGTCGAGGGCACTTCCGCGGTGCGATGAGGTCTTGGCTTCGCTGCGGGACATTGCTTCGCCGCCAGCGGCCGGGGCTGATCCCGACGATGTCGCGAAACCGTCTGTTGAGGTGCGCTTGGTCCGCGAATCCGCAGGCCAGCGCGACTTCCGCGAGCGGCTCCCGCGTTCCGCTGATCATCGCCTTGGCTCGCTCCACTCGTCTCACCACGACGTATTCCATCGGCGACAATCCGAGACTGCGCTTGAAAGCGCGGGAGAAGTGACTCCTGCTCAGCGCGACCACATTCGCCAGGTCGTCGATATCCATTTTCGACGCGAGATTCGCCTCGATATACGCGAGGGTCCGCCTCGCTTGCCAGGTCGCCAAGCCGCCCGGTTGAAGGTTGTCCACACTCGGGGCATTGACCCCCAAATCCTGGACGTCCGCGCCGAGCAGTGTCGAGGCGTCGCTCAGGCAGCGCCACGCTGCTTTGCGATCAGTCTCGAAAAAAGCCCATCGCTTGTCTTACGAGATGTCCTACCCGCATGGATGCCGAAGCAACCGAACGCAGCGAACGATTTAAGTAGGACGATGAATCCTGTACCTCGGCGAGTCGCAAACTGTCCGTGGACGACATCGTCTCGAGCGCATATAGCTCTCTCATTTCCGTGCTCCTGCAGGGCGTTGAATCGGGTTGGCGTTGAAACACGGTTTGCATTACGCCACGAGGAGAGAGGTCCGAATAATTGGACGATGGTATTGACCGATACCTTGGCATTGGTGCCTGCTGTGACCCTCAACCCGCCCCTGAAGTCGCCTGCGCCGCGCTTTCGCCCGCGGCCCCGCCCGAGCGGCGTTGGCGCACACGGGCGATCTCCTCCTGATCGAGAATCTCGAGCTGCTCGTCGATGTATTTGAGGTTCCGCTCGATCTCGGGGAGGAGCACATTCTCGATGGCGCGAGCACGGCGCTCGGTGCGCACGTATTCCCGCATCAGCCGCCGCAGGTTCAGCGAGCACACGGCACTCATCACCAGAGGCTCGAGCAACGCGCGATAGTCCCGGCACAATCGCGCGCTTCGGGCGAGGGATTGACCGGGCTGCTCCGCGAGGTGCGCCGCGCCTGCGTGCCATTGCAGCCTCGAGCATCTCCAGCCCAAAGAGCCGCGTGCGGGCGAACTCGAGCTCGCCTTCGTCGGCTGAGAGGGTCGGATAAACCGATAGCTCATCGATTCCGTGGCGGCTCAATGCCGCCACGAGCGCGCCTTGCGCGGTCTCTTGAGCCTTACGCACCTCGGCCTGCCAGCGGCGTAGGCGCCCGAGCTGCGCGCGGATCTCGGCAACCAGCCGAATCCGCTTCTCATCGAGGAGCTCGTAGCCTTCCTTGACCAGCCGCTGCTCGTCCTTGAGCTCGAGTTGCGCGATCCGCGTGGCGACCGGCTGGCGTTGCGGGTCAGCCATGCGTCGCCGCGAGGTGGCGCGCGATCTGCTCGGGCTTCAAACGCGTGAGCTCGGCTGGCGGGCAAGAGGCGCAGCAGCTCCCAGCCGATCGCCATGCTTTCATCCAGAGTGCGTCGATCCGGCTGCTGGATCATCCGCTCCTCGAACGCACGGCCGAACGCGAGGAAGCTGCGGTCCACCTCGGGCAAGCTGTCCTCGCCCATGATGCTGGCGAGCACGCGCACGCGGGTGGCGCGCGCGTAGCAGGCAAACAGCTGATTGGCGAGTGCCGGGTGATCGGCGTGCGTGAAGCCCTCGCCGATACCGGCATTCATCAGCCGCGAAAGACTCGGCAGCACGCTCACGGGCGGGTAAACGCCTTTCCGATCCAGTTCCCGATCGAGGACGATCTGGCCCTTCGGTGATGTACCCCGTGAGGTCCGCGATCGGGTGGCTGATGTCGTCGTTCGGCATGGTGAGAATCGGCAGCTGCGTCAGCGTGCCCGGCAAACCGCGAATGCAGCCGGCGCGCTCGTAGAGCGAGGCCAGATCCGAGTACATGTAGCCCGGGTAGCCTTTGCGGCTCGGAATCTCGCCGTGGCTCGCCGACACCTCGCGCAGCGCTTCGCAGTAGTTGGTCATGTCGGTCATGATCACGAGCACGTGCCGTCCCTCGACGAAAGCCAGGTATTCGGCCGCCGTGAGCGCATAGCGCGGGGTGAGCAGCCGCTGCGCGGCCGGCTCGTCGGCGAGATTCAGGAACATGGCCGCGTGCTCGAGCGCCGCGCTCGACGCCATGGCATCGCGAAAGGCCTCCGCGGTGTCGTGCGAGCACTCCCATGCCGACGAAGACGATGGCGAAGGCGCCTGCATCGCCATTGCGCAGCCGCGCGTTCAGGGCAATCTGCGTGGCGAGGCGGTCGTGCGGCAGGCCGGCGCCGGAGAACAACGGCAGCTTCTGGCCGCGCACCAGACTGTTCATGAGATCGATGCTCGACACGCCGGTCTCGATGAAATCGCGCGGCAGCGTGCGCGCAGCCGGGTTGATGGCGAGGCCGTCGATGCGCATGCGCTTGACGGCCGCGATCGGGCCGCCGCCATCGGTGGGGCGTCCGATGCTGTCGAAGGTGCGGCCGAGCATGCCGGGTCCGACGCCGAACAGCAGCGGCTCGTTCCGGATGCGGATGCGGGTATCGTATACGCCGAGCCCGTCGGTCGACTCCAGTACTTCGACCACCATGGATTCGTCGTCGAGCGCCGCGACGCGGCCGACCAGGCTCCGCCCATGGCGGTCCAGCACTTCGACGAAGCTGTTGAGCCCGAGATCGGCCTTTCGCTCGAGGAACAGCAGCGGTCCCTCGATCCGTCGGACGCTGTTCTCGAGGCTTACTTCAGCGCGCATGCACGGGCTCCTCGGTCAGCGCGGCGAATTCGGTGTCCATCTGCTTCCACAACTCGCGGATCGCGGGAATGCGCTCCTCGCCATAGGTCTCGCCCACGCGCTGCAACACCTGCCGGACCGGCAGCGCCGCAATTCGCTCGAGCGATGCGCCGCGCTCGAGTGCGCTGTTGCGCGAGATCTATGAAGCGCGTGATCACGCCCAAGATCGCCGTCTGACGCTGCGGCGAGCAGTAGCGGTCCGCATCGGAGAACGAAGACTGGCGCAGCACCCCCTCCTCCACCAGGTCCGCGCACAAGAGCGTCAACTGCTGCGCCGGCGGCAGGGCATCCTTGCCGACGATGCGCGCCATGCGCTCGAGCCGCGACTTGGACTCGAGCAATTCCAGAACCCGGCGGCGCTGGGCGCTCCACTCAGGATTGCCCTGCACCTGCCACCAATGGCCGAGCACATCCACGTCCGCGCTGTAGGACTGCAACGGGTCAATCGCCGGAAAGAAGCGCGCCTGCGCCCGGGTGCGGTCGAGCGCCCAGAACGTGCGCACCGAGCGGCGCGTATGCGTGGTGACCGGCTCGGAGAAGTCGCCGCCCGCCGGGCTGATGGCGCCGATGATGCTGACGGATCCCTCGCCGCCCCCGAGCGTGCTCACCCGCCCTGCCCGCTCATAGAACTGGGCGAGCCGCGAGCTCAAGTAGGCCGGATATCCCGCCTCGCCCGGCAATTCGCCGAGTCGGCCGCTCACCTCTCGCAGCGCCTCCGCCCAGCGGCTGGTCGAGTCGGCCATCAACGCGACGTGCAGGCCCTGATCGCGGAAGTATTCCGCCACGGTCACCGCGGTGTAGATGCTCGCCTCGCGCGCCGCCACCGGCATGTTGGAGGTGTTGGCGATGATCACGGTGCGCTCCATCAGCGGCCGCCCGTTGCGCGGATCCTCGAGCCGCGGAAACTCATCGAGCACCTCGGCCATTTCATTGCCTCGCTCACCGCACCCCACGTACACGATGATGTCGGCATCGCTCCATTTGGCGAGTGATTGTTGCAACACAGTCTTGCCGGTGCCGAAGCTGCCGGGTATTGCGGCTCGGCCGCCGCGCGCAATCGGGAACAAGCGTATCGAGTATGCGCGTCCCGGTGATCATCGGTCCGGCCAGCGGCAGACGGCGCTGGCTCGGGCGCGGCTGCCGCACGGGCCAGCGCTGGGCGAGCGACAGCTCGATCGCCGAGCCGTCGGCTCCACGCAGTCGTGCAAATGGGTTCATCCTCGGTGTACTCGCCGGCGGCGGCGACCGACACAACGAGCCCTCCGCGCTGCGGAGGAGCCAGACATTGCTGGCGTCGTCGGTGTCGCGACGGCGCCGATCGACTGCCCTTCGCGCACTACATCGCCGACACGCACGCCGGGCTCGAAGGCGAAGCGCGCGCTCGAGTGACTCGCCGGCGCCCGGCCGGACGAAGTCGCCCGCACCGCTCAAGGGCCGCAACAATCCGTCAAAAATCTGGCCGAGCAAGGAGGGACCGAGCTTGACCGACAGAGGCTCGCCGGTACCCGTGATCAGATCGCCCGGCTTGAGTCCGGTCGTATCCTCGTAGACCTGCGCGACGATCTCATCGGTACCGAGCCGGACGATCTCGCCGAGCAGCGCCGACGGCCCGACGGCGATTGCATCCTGGACGTGAAATGAGTCCGAGGATCGCGCGCGCAGCACCGGTCCGCTGATCCAATGGATGCGTCCTTCAGCCATCGGTGCGTTGCTCCGCTCGTTGACAATCCCGGCAGATATTCGGCGAGAAATGCCGCCTCGATCGCGTCCCGCTGCGCCAGCAGTCCCGGAACCGTCGCATCGACGCACACGCTACCCGCACGAATCTTGAGTCCCGCCGAGATCGCGGCCTCGAGCGACCACTCCACCGTCCCGGCGCCGCTGCGGCCATGACTCGATCCACGAGCTCGCTCGCGTTCCTGCTGCGCTCCAATCCGATCCCCCTCGATGAGCCACGCACGGCCGGGCACGAGCGCCGCGGCCTGGCTCATTGCCGCATAGATCCACGCTCGCCGCAGCCGCGGCTCCCGCCACCGGTGCTCGAGCACGTCCGCGATCGCTGGCCCACATTTGTTCGAGAAGTTCTCGGCTCTTCTGTCGCTCCTGGCGGCGAAGCTTCGATGTCCGCACGCGCCGTCGCCTGCCGTATTCCGAGGTCCATACGCGCGCGTTCCTGGGTGACGGCGTTGTGCACGTTGTCGCGCGCTTCGGCGCGCGCCGCACGCACGATTTGCTGCGCCTGGCTCGCGGCAGCGGCGCGAAGGGCTGCGCAGCGCCGCTCGCGGTCATCGGTGCACCCGCTGCAGCAGAGCTTCCGTCTGAGCGTCCGAGCTCGCTGTCCTGCGATCGGGGGACTCATACCGCAATCCCCAGAACGTGCTTCACTTCGCTGTTCGAGGTCGGGGGGCTCGCTGCCGCTCGGCAGCCCGGCGATCACGGCGATGAGAGGCTTTTCCGCCAGCAGCGCCGCGCCGAGCACGGAGTCCGGCAGGCGTTCGGCGAGATCCGCCGTGATGAGTATGAGATCCGCGCCGCGCGCTGCGCCTCGGCAAGGCGCTCCTGCACGTCATGCTCCTCGGCGATGAGCGGCTGCGCGCCCGGCCAACCGCCATCCGAGGGCGCTGAGCTCATCGGATATGATGACCCAGTTCATGGATCACGCGATGCGATTGAGAATGAGTATGGAGACGATCAGGCCGTAAATGGCGATGCCCTCCGCCAGACCCACGAGCACCAGCGCGCGCCCGAAGAGCTCGGGCTTCTCGGCAATCGCGCCGACGGCCGCGCTGCCGACCCTGGCGACGGCGTAGCCCGCACCGATGGCCGCGAGCGCCGTGGAGAGAGCCGCCGCGACCAGGCCCCAGCCCACGATCTGCGGATTGACCGCCGCGAGCGGAGCGACCGCCTCGCCCGCCTTTGCCGTGCCTACTGCGATCAGCAGCAACGTTGCGGCGGCGCCGACCAGGACGGTCAGCGCGAGGACGAGCCGGGATAGGAATGCGGAAGGTCGCGTGGATTCTCTCATGATGATTTCCTCGATAGTTCCATCGTGATGGTGATTGGTAACGGTTGCAGGGGCTTCAGTGCGCGGCCCTCGCCGCGCAGGAAACGGATGAAGAACTCGAACAGCACGAGACGCGTGGTCTGGATCCCGACCACGAGGCCTTCGATGACGATGAGCAGCGCATTGCCGAGCGCCAATCCCAAGACCGCAAGCCACTTTGACCCGATCCCCGCGCAGAGCGCGTTGATGGCGGCCGCGAGACCCGCGTGCGCAAGCGCGAACGCGCCGACACGCACGAAGGAGAGCGTGTTGACGAGAAGCTGCAGCAGCGTCTCGATGGCCTCGGCGAGGCTCGCCCCGAGACGCTTGGCAGCGTGTTCGGCATGCGCGACCTCGCCGGCGCAGTACCAGGCCAGGCCGGCGGGTATCAACCACGCCGCCCGTCGATCGAACAGCGCAGGCAAGCGACCCGAGATAGCTGAAGACCAGCCCGCCGCGTGTCGCCCACCAACGAAGAGTCTGGCCGCTCCAGTAGCTCTCCAGTGCGTCCAGCGCGAGCCCGATGAGGATCACCACGCTGCCTCCGGCGAGACTCACTTCCAACAATCGGAGCGGCTGCGCCAGCGGATGCAGCCACAATGCGGGAAGAATCCCCTCGCGCGCGAACACGCTGCCGAACAACGCGCCGAATGCCATTGCGGCAATTCCACCCGCAATCAACAGCTCGGCCGCGGCATAGCGCTTGCGCAACGCGAATCCCGCGAGGACCAGCACGGCCCCCTGGCCCACATCGCCGAACATGAAACCGAACATCAAGGGCGCGAGCAGCGCGAGCAACGGGCTCGGATCCGCCTCATTCGCCCCGGGGGTGCCGAGCAGACCGGCAAACCACTCGAACGGCCGGGCCCAGCGCGGATTGCGCAGCACGATGGGCGGCGTCAGCTGCGGCGGTGGATTGGTGAAATGGATCAGATGATGGATGCCGGCGCCGCGCAGGCCGGTCTCCAGGCGCGGGCTCGATGGATCGCTCGTCCAGCCGGTGATTCGGACAAAGTGATCGGTCCGCGAAAATTCGGGGACGTGGTCGGCCAGCCATCCGATCAGCGCCATGTCGGCGAGAGCCGCGCCCAGGTCGTGATCGATGTCGCATGCACGCAGCTGTACTCGCAATTCACGCATCGTTCGGGCGATCTCCGCGAGGCGCGCCTCGAGCCGGACCGAGATGTCCGCGTCGTCCTCGACACCCACGGCGAGCGGCAGCTCGAGCCGCCGTGCCTTCAGGGCATCCAGCCCCTCATCGACCAACTTCATCTGTCCGCTCGGTCCGACAGCGAACAAGTAGCTGTGTTCGAGGCAGTCGATTCGCTGCGCGAGGACGGTGGCGGGCAAGGTCAAGGCAGCGGCCTGCGTCTCGAGCAGATAGATCCGCCCTGCGAGAACCGGGCCTGCGTTGAAGAGCAGATTGAAGCCCGGAAGCGGCACAGGCGACTGCGCGAGCAGCCGCTCCAAGTAGGCGAGCTCCTTACGCTCGTGCTGGAGCTTCTGCAGCTGGCTGATCAGCGGATCTGCCGCCGCCGCCCACGCGTGCAGGTGTTCGAGCGCAGCGACCGAAATTGCCTCGGGTTCCGCGTGCGGCTCGGCGGAGGTCGACGGAATCGGCCAATAGCTCGCATAGCGTTGCGCGAGACGCGCCTGCTCATCCAGGGCCGCACGCAAGCGCGGCATGAGGCCTGCAACCGACCCGTCGCTCTGCGATTCGAGCTCGATATCACGGCTGCCCGCAATGCAGCCGAGTGCCGACGCGAGATCGATGCGTGCGATCAGCATCTCGAACCAGACGGCATTGATGGGACGGAGCAGCAATCGAGTCACCCGCCGCGGGCGAACAAGGAGCGATTGACGAGACCACCGCGCAGCCGCTCGAAGTCGAGGGCGACGAGGGCCAGGTGGCAAAGCGTTGCAACGAAGGTGCCCGCTGCCGCACGAAACAGCTTCTCGAGCCTCTCTCGCAGCCGGTCGCGCAGCGCCACTCCATGGGCACCCTCCACGGCGAGACTGCGCGCGTGCTCCCGCACGGCCCGGAAGACCTTTGCCAGAAGCTGCTCCGTGAAGGTATCGACCGGCGGCCGCAGTGCCTGCCAGTGTGTCAACCACAGCTCTGCGAGCGGCACCCGCCCGGCTGATCGCGGGCTCGTAAACGGCCAGCGCGGTCCCCTTGAACGCAGTCAGCCGCTCAGCGGAGGTCCCTCCTGCGCCCCGCTCGAAGATGGGGTCCGCGAGCAGCCAGGTCGGCATAGGCGCGGCATCCTCCAGCCGACCGATGAGTCCCAGCGTCGGCAGCCACTCGAGCCACGTGAGCCAGGGCTGCCATCGGCGAGGGTGCCACGCGGCGACGGTCCTTACGTAGCTCCGCCAAGCGGCGCGCAGGGTGCGCTCGATGGCGTGAGCGTCGCGTTTGCGATCGAGCGAAGATACCCAGGAACCGAAGATGCCGCTGCGCGCCGCCTCGAGATATTGCCCGAGGTCATGGCTCGCCTCGAGGCGGCGCCATTCGTTGACGTCCGGCCGACCGCCGTGCTGAGACTGCACTCGCGTCAGCGCGTAATCGACATTGCCCTCAAGCGACATCGGCAACAACCGCTTCAGTCGTGAGTTGCGCCGCCACTCGTTCGAGCGCGACGCCCAGCCTGCCGGGGTCAGACAGCTGCTCGCACCACCTCGGCGGCTTGCTTCACACGCTGCTCCATGAGCGCGGCCGCGCACCGCTCGAGGTTCTTGGCGGCGCGCCCATGCAAGGCCACGGTGCGTGCCTCTGCGCGCTCGACGATGCCCCTGGCTATCTGGCGGGCGGCCTCGACTGCCGTTGAGCCCGCCTTCTCGCATGCCGCGACCGTCGCTCGTGCCTCGCGCTCGGCATCGAGCACGCGATCGATCGCCTGCGCCGCGAGCGAGTTCTTACCGGTCTCCTCGCCGATCGGATTCGGTTTCATCGCGGGTTTCCTCGCGGCCCTGAGCCATCATTGCGGCGCCCCGTCTTGCAACGTCGCGATCGCCAAATAGCGGGTGACTCGCCGACCACCCTGCGAAAACAACGATTGAAGTGCGATTGATCGGCAAACCCGCTTTCCGCGGCAATTTGACGCAGAGGCTCGCCGGATATCGTCATCAGGTTCTGAGCGCGGGCGATTCGCATTCGCCTGACGAACTGACCGGGCGTGCAGCCAAAACTCGCTTTGAATGCACGACTGAACCTGCATCGGCTGAACTGCGTCACCTTGGCGAGATCCGCCAGATTGATCTTCGAGTGCAGGTGAACGGCCACGTATCCCTGAACGCAACGGGCTTGCCAAAGCTCCATGAAAGCCTGACTCCGCGTCGCGGGAGCCGCCGTCGAATATTCTTCGGGAAAAGACGCCTCTTTGGGGCAGCGATCGATCATGCGAGCACCATGATCGACTGGGCACGAACCATCTTGAATCGACGTGTGATCTTGGTATGCGCGTGCTACGCCCGAAGGGAAAGCATAGGGTCGACAAGGGCGCGGCTTTTCGCCAAATTCTGCGCAGATCCTTCAATCTCGCCCGTACGAGATCGCCAGAGAATCAACCTGGACCGAGCCTGTAGCCCATTTCCGAGATTAGCAAGTCGCCGAGCTCGTGGATCTGTGCATAGTCAACTGCCGCTGGAGAAAGAAGATGAGCGAGTTCAGCAATTACGAGTACAGGAAGCAGCCCGGATTCGATATGAATACCTTCGAGGGAGCGAACCAGGCCATCCCAATGAAGACACTGGTCATCCACTGCTTAGACCCTCGGGCGGTCGAAATCCCGCGGGCCGTCGCCGAGTATTTTGGGGACGAGGTCTACCCGGGGGAAATCATCGCAGATGAGAAAGGCACCAAGGTTGGATCCACGCGAACACTGTTTGTCGCGACTAATGCGGGCGGACGTGCGGCCTTTGCGCTCGAGTCTGTGGCGGCCATGGACTATATCTTTCACGTGCAAAAAGTCGTTGTTGTTCACCACTCGTTCTGCGGTACGACGACTCTGACGCCGGAGCTTATCGTCGAGAAGTTTCATGATCGTCATCACGCCGATATCTCGACGTTGTTTGATCACGATAGCCTTGCCATCATGGACTTCGAGGAAGCGCTCCATTATGACATCCGGTTGCTCCGCGAGAGCCCGGCTGCTCCGAAGCACATCAAGCTCTACGGATTTTTCTACGAGATCAGCTCCGACAAGCTGACCGAGGTGGTGCGGGACATCCCGACTCAGCTCGCGGCGTAGCCAGAAGCCCGCCACACCTCAGGGCGCCCAAACGACCTCCACTGGGACGCGTTGCTGGCGCAGTATCGCGCGCACCGGCATCTCCTCAACTGGGCCGGGCCGGCACGCGGCGGTATAGGTACGCAACTTCGCCTCGCCCAATAAAAAAATCAAGATGCGCTGGGAATCGAGCAGCGCTCTCAGATTCAGGCTGAGCCGGGCGTGCGGTGCGCTCGGCGACCACATGCCGACGTAGCCTTCGGGAGCTTCCGGATCGAGTGCGCGCCCGAGGTTCGGCGAGCCGGGGAACAACGATGCCGTATGCCCGTCATCGCCCATGCCGAGCACGGTGACGTCAACGGGCCGCGGGATGCGGACCGACGCATTCCACGTCGCCGCAGCGCCCAGATCCGGGGACGGCGCCGGATTCTTCAACCCGGAGAAATCCGCCGCGGCCGCCCGGTCACGCAACAGCGTCTCGCGCAGCATTCGCTCATTGCTTCCCGGATCGGTCGGCTCGACCCACCGTTCATCGACGAGCGCGATTCGCACCCGGCTCCAGTCGAGCGCTTGGGTGCGCAGCCGCTCGAACATTCCGGCCGGCGAATGGCCTCCGGACACGAGGAGCCCGGCCTCGCCTCGGGCCGTGATCGCACGCGCGAGGTGAGCCCCGATATCGGCTGCGACCTCCGATTGCAGCGCGTCGGCGCTGGCAAAGGTTCTGAGCTTCGCACTAGAGTCAGTCATATCGGTTCAGTCTCCATTTGGTACCCGAAAGGCGCCGCTCGATGGCTCGCCCACCGTTGCCATCAAGCACCAAGCGCCGCCGGGATTCTTGAGCGCAGTTTGCTTTTCTTGAACGCCACGGGCATTCCGTGCGAACGCTGCGCACCGTGGGTGCAAGCACCTTGCAAGCACCTGCGCAAAATGATCGATCGTCCTTCCGCCATTAGCATTCGTCACAGGCGCGGCAACGCGGGAATCGAGTCCATGGGCCAGTCTGGCGGAATCGCATGCATCCCTTGATCGCATTCACCAACGCGGCGTCTGCAAAGCTGGGGCCTCGGCATCTACATCGTCGCGGTGTTCGGGATCGTGGGCCTGATGCTCGGCGCGTCCTACCTGCTCGGCGGGCGGGATCACGGGCGCTCGAAGGACGAGCCCTTTGAATCGGGCGTGGTCTCGGTCGGCTCCGCGCAGATCAAGATGCCCGCGAAGTTCTACCTCGTGGGCATGTTCTTCGTGATCTTCGATGTGGAGTCCGTGTTTTTGTATGCCTGGGCGGTATCGTTGCGGCAGAACGGCTGGACGGGTTTCGCGATGGCCGCCAATCTTCATCGTCGTGCTGCCGGCCGCGCTCTTTTATCTTTGGCGCGTGGGCGGTTTGGATTGGGCCCCCGGTCGCGAAAGTGTCGAGGCCGATCGCTCGCGGCAACGCGCGGGCGCGACCCCAGTGTCAGCGGACGCGAACGGAATCTAGGGATCCGATATGGACTACACGCTCACCCGAATCGATCCCCCCAGAGAACGCGCACCGAAGCTGCCCGGCGTCAATCACGACGACAACTACGTGCTCGAGCAGGCGGTACGCAAGAATATCGTGCTGGCGAAGCTCGATGACCTCGTCAACTGGGGCCGCAAGAAGTCGCTCTAGCCGTTCAATTTCGGCCTCTCCTGCTGCTACGTCGAGTTCGCGACCGCGCTCACCGGGGTGCACGACATCTCGCGCTTCGGTGCGGAGGTGATCCGCGCGTCACCGCGCCAGGCTGACGTTACGGCAATGCCCGGCGTCGACAACCCGCGGTCGACAGGCCAATCGCTCGTAGGGACGCACCTCCGTTCCCATGGCTCAAACACACAAGAACTCAGACAACCGTCAATGGAGACTGAGAAGGGAACCAGGAGCGGGCCTTTCGCATGTCGTCCATAGCACCGAAACAATCGCCCAAGAGGCTCTCAACTGAGAGACAGCGACTCGCCGACGATGCCGCGGGCACGGAAAATTGGCGCCGGTGGGGCCCTTACCTCTCCGAGCGTCAATGGGGAACTGTGCGTGAGGACTACAGCGCCGGGGGAGATGCGTGGAATTATCTGCCGCACGACCATGCGCGCAGCCGCGCCTATCGCTGGGGTGAGGACGGCATCGCCGGCTTCAGCGACGACCATCAGTATCTCTGCCTTTCACTGGCGATGTGGAACGGCAAGGACCCGATCCTCAAGGAGCGACTCTTCGGATTGACCAACTCCGAAGGCAACCACGGCGAAGATGTCAAGGAGCTGTACTACTACCTCGACGCCACGCCGAGTCACTCGTACCTGAAGTCTCTCTACAAGTATCCGCAGGCGGCTTTCCCCTATTCGCAGCTTCTCGAGGAAAGTCGCAAGCGCGGCCGCGATCAGCCGGAGTTCGAGCTTCTCGATACGGGCCTGTTCGACGACGATCGTTATTTCGACGTGCTGGTCGAATACGCAAAGGTCACGCCCGACGAAGTTCTCATGCAGATCACCGCGCACAATCGGGGACCGGAGTCCGCGCCGCTGATCCTGTTGCCGCAACTGTGCTGCCGAAATACCTGGTCGTGGACGCCGGGCATCGCGAAGCCTACGCTGACCGGGCGGTCGGGCGCCGTCGAAATCCGGCACCCGGAGCTCGGGCAATTCCGCGCCGACTTCGATTCCGCGCCGACCCTTCTTTTCTGCGACAACGACAGCAATCTCGGCCGGCTGTTCGGCATGAATGACGCGCAGGGCTATTTCAAGGACGCTTTTCACGAATACCTGGTGCAAGGTAAGCACGACGCGGTCAATCCCGAACGAACCGGCACGAAAGTCGGCGCGCTCTACGAAATGAACGTTGCGCCGGGCGCGGCGGTTCAGGTGCGGCTGCGCCTATCGCCGGACAAGGGGGCAAAATCTCCGATTCGACCCTTCGCGGACTTCGACGCGATCCTGGATGCGCGCCGCCGGGAGGCGGACGAGTTCTACGGCGAGCTGCAACAGCAGCTCGTCGATACCGACGCAAAGCTCGTTCAGCGCCAGGCGTTCGCCGGCATGATCTGGAACAAGATGTTTTACAACTACGCCGTCGAAGAGTGGCTCGACGGTGACCCGCAGCAGCCGGCGCCGCCGCCGGAGCGCAAACATGGGCGCAATCGGAACTGGCGGCACCTGTACTGCGCCGACGTGATCTCGATGCCCGACAAGTGGGAATATCCCTGGTTCGCCGCATGGGACCTCGGCTTTCATTGCATCGCCTTTGCCGTCATCGACAGCGAGTTCGCCAAATCGCAACTTGTCCTGCTGACGCGAGAGACCTATATGCGCGTCAACGGCCAGTTCCCCGCGTACGAATGGAGCTTCGGGGATGTCAATCCTCCGGTGTTGGCAATGGCCGCGTGGCGTGTCTTCCAAATCGACCGCAAACAGCGACAAGAATCAAACCCGGCATACGCCGGCGATCTCGAATTCCTGAAGCGCATGTTCAACAAGCTCACGGTCAATTTCACGTGGTGGGTAAATCGCAAAGACGCGCAGGGGCGCAACATTTTCCAGGGCGGCTTCCTGGGTCTCGACAACATCGGCGTGTTCGACCGCAGCAGCCCGCTCCCAACGGGCGGGTTCATCAACCAGGCGGACGGCACGAGCTGGATGGCGATGTACTGCGTGCATCTGCTGCGCGCCGCGCTCGAGCTGGCACTGCATGATCCGGCGTACGAAGACATCGCCGTGAAGTTCTTCGAGCACTTCCTTTCCATAGCAGGCGCCATCAATGGGGTCGGAGAGGATAGGATCGGCCTCTGGGACGAGCTCGACGGCTTCTATTACGATCAGCTCGTCCTTCCGGACAACAGCCACGTCGAATTGAAAATCTACTCGATCGTCGGACTGATTCCACTATTCGCCAATCAGGTATTGGAACCGGAAGTCCTGCACCTGCTGCCAGAGTTCTCCGGGCGGATGCAGTGGTTTCTCGAGCACCGCCCAAAGCTGGCTGATCTGGTCTCCAATTGGCATATTGCCGGTCAAGGCGATCGTCGCCTGCTGTCGTTGCTCCGCGGCCGCCGGCTGAAAGCGCTGCTTCACCGAATGCTCGATGAGAACGGCTTCCTATCGGAATACGGCGTGCGCGCGTTGTCGAAGGATCACGAGCAGAAGCCGTACCGCTTCGAAGGCAGTGGTATGACTCACGAAGTCGGCTATTGGCCCGCGGAATCGCAGAACGGACTTTTCGGCGGCAACTCGAACTGGCGGGGTCCCATTTGGATGCCGATCAACTACCTCATCATCGAGGCACTGCAACGATTTCACTACTACTATGGCAATGATTTCAAGGTCGAATGCCCGACGGGGTCCGGCGTGTTCCTCGACCTGTACGAGGTCGCCGAGGAATTGAAGCGTCGTCTGTCGCGCCTGTTTCTAAAAGGCTCTGACGGTCAGCGGCCGGTGCTGAAATATCACCCCAAGCTCGCCGGCGATCCGCACTTCGGTGATTACGTTCTTTTCCACGAGTACTTTCATGGCGACACGGGCCGTGGCGCAGGGGCATCTCATCAGACCGGATGGACCGGACTCGTCGCCAAGTTGCTGCAACCGCACACCACGGAGCGGAGCACACTTCGCGATGCCGTCGTCGGCGCGGCGCTCTCGGCCGTATCCAAAAGGCCAACGGTGGCGCCCTAGGTCATAGAAAAATCGGCCGTCGGCCTGATCGGCAGCCTGGCGGGTGATCGTGCGCCAATCCTCCGTATGGCTCCAGGCAAGTCATCAGTGACGGCAAACGCCCCGCTCTACCACAAGGATGCTATTCACATTCCTCCAGCCCAATAAATGCCTCGAGCGATCTTTGTTGCGGTCGGGAGCTCGACAACGTTCCGTTGATGAAATCCCACTGCTTCTCGTTCGTCAAGACGACGTGACCTACAACGAGCTCGCGGACCCAATGCAGGTCGTTATATGACTCGTGCGGCCGCACCACGCTCAGAACCCCTTCGTGCGCTTCGAGGAGGTCGAGTAACAGGGCGTTGAGCGCTCCTGGCCCCCGTATCACACGACAGATCGGATCGCGCTCGAGAAAGTCGCTGGCGAATACACGGGCGGCACCGCCCAGGATGCGTATGCGATCGACGAGCATGCCAATCAGACCCAATTGTTCCTTGTGATGATCATTCAATACCTTGCGGATTTCACTGTAAGTGCGCGCCGGCGATCTGCCATCGCGCATTGCTATGCAAGTAGCCCAGGCGAGTCGATAGCATCAGCAACTCCTCGAGGATGGCGAGCGTATTGAACGAATGCGCGCCGACCACTGATGCGGTGATTTCTCTCGTACGTCTCGATTCCTGATTCATGGATTCCACCCTCGGTGACCTGAGTACACGATTGCACGCTATCGATCTCAGCGATCGGTGAATTGAGGAAAAGCACCGTATTTGGATGCCCGTGCGCAGGTGATACCGTTGGCGGGATCGACCTCGTCATCCTCTGCGCTCACACCCAACACAGCCCGGTTCAATAAGTAAGCGTTTCGTGCAAGGGCCGGGGAAATGGATCAACTTATTCTTAACGGGTGCGGAAATTCCGCGATTCGGTTCGATACTTTATTTTCTAACGGAGGAATCATGCGAGTAGTCACTTTGTTGGCAGCGTTCATGCTGATGGGCGGAAGCGTTTTGGCGGACGAGCAGGCGAGCGCGCCGATCGTAGCCGATGGCTCGTCGCCGAATGGATCGGTGTCATTGAGCGGAACGAGCGTAGCTGCCGGTGTTGGTTGGGTGTGGGGCGGCGGCAAGCTCACGTACGAAGGCAAAGAACATCCCTTCAAAATTTCTGGGCTTACGATTGTCGACGGGGGAGTTGCGAGCATCTCCGCCGTAGGCGAGGTTTATAACCTAAAGCAGCTCAGCGACTTTGCCGGCAACTACACGGTGGCTTCTGCGGGCATAGCCATCGGTGCCGGCGGGGGCGCGTCGTACTTGAAGAACGAGCATGGCGTGGTTATCAAGTTGGTGGAGACCAACCAGGGTCTTCGGGTCAATCTGGCCGCGGAAGGCGTGAAAATCACGTTGAAATCGTAAGGCTTGAGGTAACGGAGGAAGCATGCGAGTAGTCACTTTGTTGGCAGCGTTTATGATGATGGGCGGAAGCGTTTTGGCGGATGAGCAGGCGAGCGCGCCGATCGTAGCCGATGGCTCGTCGCCGAATGGATCGGTATCCTTGAGTGGAACGAGCGTAGCCGCCGGTGTTGGTTGGGTGTGGGGCGGCGGCAAGCTCACGTACGAAGGCAAAGAACATCCCTTCAAAATTTCTGGGCTTACGATTGTCGACGGGGGAGTTGCGAGCATCTCCGCCGTAGGCGAGGTTTATAACCTAAAGCAGCTCAGCGACTTTGCTGGCAACTACACGGTGGCTTCTGCGGGCATAGCCATCGGTGCCGGCGGGGGTGCGTCGTACTTGAAGAACGAGCATGGCGTGGTGATCAAGTTGGTGGAGACCAACCAGGGCCTTCGGGTCAATCTGGCCGCGGAAGGCGTGAAAATCGCGTTGAAATCGTGAGGCTTTAGGAAAGCCGGCGACCTGCCGCTGTGCGTGTCTCGCACACGGCGGCGGGCCGTCCGATGATCGCAGCTCCGTCGCGGCGCCGCCGCAAGCAGAGGTGGCTCTTGTCTGGTTCTCGAGGCGATATCTATCTCGTGCGACATGGGGAGACCGCCTGGAGCATCTCGGGTCAGCACACCGGTCTCACCGATCTGGCACTCACCCCGAGTGGCGAGGAAGATGCACGCACACTCGGACCCCGGCTCGAAGGCCTAAGGTTTGACCACGTGCTCTCGAGTCCGCTCCGACGGGCGCTGCGAACCTGCGACCTCGCGGGCTTTGCTCGCGTAGCGACGGTCGACCCGGACCTGGTCGAGTGGGACTACGGTCGTTACGAGGGACGAACTCTGGTGGAGATCCATCGAGAGCACCCTGACTGGGATCTCTTTCGCGACGGTTGTCCCGGCGGCGAATCCGTCCTGCAGATTACCGAGCGGGTCGATCGGGCCGTCTCCCGACTCCGGGCACTCGACGGCAACGTCCTGATATTCTCCAGTGGACATGTGCTACGGGTACTCTCGGCGAGGTGGATCGGTGAGTCCGCGGCGCTCGGTCGCCGATTGATGCTCGATCCCACGGGCGTTTGCGGGCTGGGCTACGATCACGATGGTACGGAGAGTGTCATCCGGCTATGGAACAACGGCAAGTTGGCGCAGCTGCGGACGAGGTGATGTCAACCTGACGACATCACCCGCATCGGTCCGGCACTGTTGAAGCGGCTAGTATCCGTGCCCAAGGGGAGACCTCGCAGTCTCTCCGAGCCCCTCAACTTCCAAGCTGCCCCACATAAAATCCCAACCGCTTCTCGACATCTCCCGGCCGGTGAAATCCGCGGTCCATCAGTTTCTTTATGCGCTCCTGAGTCTCGGGCCTCCCCAGCGAATCGATGAAGGCGTCCCATTCAGGCGCTATCTCGGAATCCGATGGCAGGCTTGCGACATCTACCAGACGCTTTGTCGCCGCGATCGCCTTTTTATCGAACCCCGCGATTCGCTCGGCGAGCTTGGTCACGAAGTCATCCAGTTCGACATCGTCCAGGGACCGATTGACGTAGCCGTAGCGTTCGGCAAGGTCACCGCCGATATCGTCCGCTCCCAGCAAGACCTCCAGAGCGCGTCCCCGCCCGATCAAGCGCGGCAATCGCGCCATCGGCCCGCCGCCCGGAACCAGACCCGCTCCGACCTCCCACTGCGAAAGAATCGCCTTTTCTCGGCTGGCGAAGCGCATGTCGCTCGCGAGCGCCAGCTCGCTACCGACACCCGTTGCGCGTCCGCGGATCAAGGAAATGGAGACCACCGGCGCTCGGCTCAGCCGAGCCAACATGTCCGGCAGGGGCTGCAGTCCCGTCCGTCCGATCCGATATTTTCCCGAATCTTCAGCTTTAGCCAAAAAATCATAATGCGTGAGGAAGAATCCCTCGACTGCACTGTCGAACACCACCAC
Organism: uncultured Gammaproteobacteria bacterium; assembly: GCA_963766915.1. Taxonomy (GTDB): domain Bacteria; phylum Pseudomonadota; class Gammaproteobacteria; order Steroidobacterales; family Steroidobacteraceae; genus Bog-1198. Next base: position 8,025 of record CAVYCL010000008.1, on the reverse strand, counting down.
TTTGACGCGATCGTCGGTTTCGAGTGATGACACGATTTCTTCGAGCTGCGGGATATGGGCGGGCCCGAAGATATTGAGCGGCGGAAGATCGAACGTGACCCGCCAGTATTCGCTCCGAATGCCGCGAGAGACAGATCTTGCCTGAATTGCCCGTATCGTTCATGTGTGCGTCCGGCCTTTTCAGCCCTTGAAGCCTTTGGGAGCGTCGCCGTCGGTTCCGGCCCACGATTCACTGTCGTCCCCGACGTCCAGTCCATCGCCGTAGAGACTGTCATCTTCGCCGTCCAAACGCAGCTCCGCGTCCGGGTTTCGAGTGGCTTCATAATCGGTATGGTCGACACTTGATTTTTGCGCCGCGTCATTCAGTGCGTCGCCTCGCAGACGAGTCTTCACGAGATCCGGTGCGGTATCCGTCCCCTCGTCGCTCGCCGCATTGGAATTGGATTCAGTCATTGCGTCACTCCTTCTTGAGCCACCCAGTTGCACGCGCGCCCGGTCACACCTACGAAACTCGTACGGCCGTACTCAGGTCACCTTTTTTGATATTGCGTGAAAACGAAGTCCTGCGCTTTCACGACCGTATGGCAGGCTGCTCCGCACTTGGCATCGTTCCCCTGCGGCGGCTGATCCTCTAGGCCCGCCGGCCTGAACGTATCCGACGCGGCATTGTATTCAAATGCGCCATATCCCCATCCACCGCTGTCCGGGAACCGCTTGCTATCCTTCACCATGAAATCGACATCATGCTGCACGCCGGGCACCAATGGTTGACCGGGCTCCGCTTCGGCCTTTTTTGCGACCCAATGGATCTTCGCCATTTTGGCGCCGTCGGGGAAAGGTTTGCCGTTGCCGGGAACCCCCGCCTTGTACGCGTCGATCATCGCGGGGTTGCCGAGGATCACCGCCAGTTTGTCGCCGTTGTGACTGACAGAAATAGTCTCCCAGCTCTCGTATCCCTTGAACTCGGAGAACGCGAGCCCATTGGGAATTTTCAGGCTGTACTTGTCTTGGGCCGAAATCGCGGCCTTGCCAGCCACCACGGCGAGCGCCACCGTAAGACTCACACCGACCAGCATACTTCTGCCCTTCATCCTCGGCTCCTCATTGATTTAAAGCTTCAGCGCCGCATTAGGCCATGGGCGTGAAATTGTCTCTATCCTACGAAGGTCTCGGTTGATGGATCACAGCCGGCGCTGCCCGGCCATTCGCTTATTTCCCTGCAGCACGAACCGGTGCAGGCGACGCTCCAGACGCGTCCAGAGCAAAGCACCCGCGCATGCGAACGCGAGTGCGAAGGCCATCGCGAAGGCCCGCTCGAGAGGACTCGCTCTATCTGCGATCACCTCAATCATCACCCCGATGAGCAGGGGATAAATGGCAGCGTAATAAGCAAGTTGATTTCGTCGCATGGCTTCTTACCGGCAGAAAATGGCGTCGGGCCTCGCAGCCCTGTCGGGAACCGCGTTCGCTCTTCGAGCGCACCCTGATTCTCTGCCGTTGGCGCCCTGTCGAACTTGTACTTTTATGCGAATTTTGACGTTAAGCGTCAAAGCCGACCGCGCGTCGCTCAGTTCTGCGACTGTGAAGCTTCCCAACTGCCGAAATAGCTCGGCATCGAATCCGGCGCGGTCCGTGCGAACCTTTTGATCGACATAAATTGCGCTATCGTCAGCAAATATTCGATCTACCCCGGATTCCAACCCCGCCAAAGAGCGGTCCACGACTTGCCGTGGGCTGGTCTTGGCTTGGGTGATGTGCGCGGACATCTCGGTGTCTATGTAACCGGCATATACGCCTGCGACGTGAGTTCGCTGAGACCGCAGCTGCATGCGGATGGCGTCTGTCAAAATCTCCCCTGCCGCTTTCGACGCACAATAGGTCGCGATGGAGGGGCTCGCGAACCAGCTCGCAACCGAAAGTACGTTTAAGATCGCGCCTCCGCCATTTTTCGCCAAGACGGGGGCGAACCGCTGGACCATCGAGAGAACGCCGAAATAGTTCGTCTCCATTTCTTGGCGCGCCGCTCCTTCAGTCTCTACTCCTAGCATCGGAGAGTTTCGCAGCACGCCTGCGTTGTTAATCAGAAGCGAGACGTCATGACAGGAGCGCGCTGCGGAGATCACCTCGGTGACCGCGGTTACATCCAGCGTGATAGGCACGACCCTCGAATCGCTTAGGTCGAGCTTCGAGGGATCTCTCGCCGCCGCGTAAACCTTTGCCGCGCCGGCTCGAAGCAGACCTTCACAATAAGCGAGGCCCAAGCCGCGATTGCTGCCGGTCACCAATGCCACGCAATCTCGAATTCTTATCATGGGGATGACCCGAGGGCTGCCGATGACAGACATTCTATGTTCATTGCCGATAGTAGGCGAGAACGAGCGGCCGGGTCTCGGCCGACCCTAGAGTCACCTTCGATTGATCGCCGAACGATCAGAAGCAAAGTTCGGGAGCGCAACCTCTTGCCAGTTGCCGCCGAGCGCCTTGAACAGGGAAATATCCGCGAGACAGCGGGTCAACGTGCTGGTCACCTGTGCATCCTGTGTTGTGTAAAGTTGTTCCTGGTCCTCGAGCACCGGCAGCAGTCCCTCTTGACCCCTTCGATACCGTTCCTGGGATTCTCCGCAGCGCTTGGCGATTATTCGCGAGCTGCGCAGTGAGGGCCTGGTAACGTACCTCCTCAGCCCTCTGGTTCGAGAGTGCATCCTCGACTTCCGCGAAGGCCCTGAGGACCGTCTCCTCATACGAAAATAGCGCGGCATCCTTGTTCGCGCGCGCCGCATCCACGTTCGCCGTGAGTCTGCCGCCGGTGTACAGGCTCTGAGTACCATCGAGACCCATGCGCCACAACAGGCTCGCGGATTGAAACAATTCGTGAACCTGACTGGTGGAGGGACCGATGCTCAAAGGAATAGAAAAGTGCGGGTACAGACTGGCGACCGCGACCCCAACGTCGGCGTTCGACCGCGCATACTCGCGTTCGGCCTTCCGGATATCGGGGCGTTGGGCGATGACGTCCGAAGGCAGCGAGGGCGGTAAATGAGGGGGATCCGGCATCGCCGCGATCCCCATGAAGATCGCTGGTCATGAGTTCCGCCGGCGCCTGCGCGAGCAGAATTGCGAGCGCGTGCGTTAGCTCGTCCATGTGGGCTTGCAGCGGAGGAATGCTCGCCTCGACCCCGTGGACGCGCCCGTCGGCTTCGCTCACGTCGAGGTGCGAGCGCTCGCCGGACTCGAAGGCATGATGGGCAAGCCTTTGCGTTTGCCGCGCGATATCGAGATTCTCCTGGGCAATTTGCAGCCGTAGCTCGGTCGCTCGAATGCTCAGATAATTGCTCGCAACCGTCGCCGTCAGGCTGATCAAGATGTCGTGGCGCGTCTCCACGGCCGCATCGGCCGCCGCTTGGGCAGATTCCTTTTGGCGCCGGATTCCCCCGAACAGGTCGAGCTCCCAGGAGGCGTTGAAACCAAGCGCATAGTAGGGGTACTCGCCGTACTTCGGGTCGTTCGGCGGCCAATCGACCGTATGCGTCTCGCGCCGGCTTTCAGCCGCCGCTCCAATGCCAATCTGCGGCCGGCCGCCCGAGGCCGCGACGCGGACCGCGTCGTGTGCCGCCCGAATCCGCTCGCCGGCGATCTTCAGGTCGTAGTTGCTGTCGATGGCTTGCTGGATCAAATGGGTCAGGATCGGATCGTCGAAACTCGTCCAGAACGATTTAAGTGCCTCTGCGGAATTCGGCTCTCCCGGATTCTCGCTCCAATGCTCAGGGGCCCTTGTTGCGGGCGATTGATAGCTCGGCCCCACCACGCAGCCGGTCAAAATCAGGGTCATGGCGAGCGTCGACAATTTGGTCACGGGCGCAGCTCGTGCGGTCGCAGACTCTTGCCCCAGCCAAACTCAGCCATGAGCACGACGAGAAGGCAGCTCGCGAAGAGCAACCAGCCTAGAGCGAGCAATGTGTCCGAGACCCCGAGCACGGCGGCCTGTCGATGAGCCGCGCTCGCGACAATCTGGACCGACTGTGCGCGAGCAAGCAGGGGATCCGACGTGGTGTGCGCCGCGCGCCCCGCGAGGCTCGCGAGCGAACTGCCCCGGCCATCCTGATAGAAGCCTGTATTGGTCAGAATCTCCCCAAATTTTCCCTGACTGTTCAGCCGTAAAGAAGTGGTCGCCCAAGCGGTGACGATGGTTCCGGAGAGCACCCGCGATAGATTCAAGATGCTGGCGGCCGGGAGACTCTCGACGGGCGGACGTACATCGGCCACGAACATATGAACCAGCGGCACGGCGATTATCGGCAATCCGATGCCTTGGATTAGCTGGCCTACGTACAGTTCGCCTACCTGCCACTCGCTTGTGATCCGCAGGTTGAAGAACGCGCCGATGGCGACGATCGCGAGGCCCGCAATGATCATCGCGCGTACCTCGAGGATCTTGCGCGTCAACACAATCACGCACAGGCCGTAGGAGAACGCTTGAGGCCACAAGACACTCCACAATGCGGGCGCCACCTGCTCGGGCCTGAAGCCCTGCAACTGAGCCAGCGCCGCCGGTATTATGACTCCGGACATACCGATGGCGAGGCCCAAGGGCAGCAAACCGATGGCACCGAGCGTGATGTTGCGGCGACGATAGAGTTGTACCCAGAGGATGGGATGACGCAAGTGGCTCCATCGACGCAATGCGAAAATGCCGAGGCATAAAGCGGAGGCCGCGAACAGGATCGGAATAGCCGGCGTCTGGAACCAGCGCATCCGGTCCCCTTGACTCACGGCGCAGGCGAAAAGACCCAGCGCCGCCGATAGCGCGATCAGACCCGCAAGGTCCGCATGGATCAAGGGTCGCCATTGAATCCGTTCGCGCCGTAATCCGATGTAGCCGACCGCGAGCGACAGGATCCCGGGGGGAAGTGCCGCCCATAGAACAAACGACCAATCGAAATGCTCAACGCCCCAGGCGCTGATCAAACCGCCCAGCTGGGGGGCGGCCGTGGACGCTGACAGGAACAAGGCAATCGCCAGCGGCGCTCGAGTCGGCCCCCAGATGCGCAGTTGAATGATGATCGACTGCGGCATGACGGCCCCGCCGGCGAGCCCGGTCACGATGCGCGAGAGCATCAAGGCGTCATAGTTCGGCGCGATGAGCGGGATCAGGGTCCCGATCAGGAAAGTCACGACACCAATCAGGAACATGCGGCGCAGCGACAGAGCGATTCCGAGCCACGATCCTATGACCACGCCGATGGGCTCACAGACGGAGTAAGCCGTCGAAAGCCACGATCCTGTGTCAACGCCGACACCCAAGGCGCCATTTATGTCGCTTCCTTGAAGGGCGTAGTAGCGGGTGGCCATGAGCACCATCCAAGCGGCGGAGAACGCGGCGACGCCGGAGAGGATCGTACTGGTCGTTATCGGCGTCGGCGCGGGCGCTTCCTTGTTCACCCCGCGCCACTCCGTTCTTTCCGAGCCCCACCCACCGCAACGGTGACGATTGCCGACATTCCAGGACGCAAGCGCTCGATGCCCGCCTGGCCGGAGACAAGAATCACCTTGACCGCAAAGCGTTGCGCGACTTTGGTGAAGTTCCCGGTCGCATTGTCGGGAGGAAGCAATGCCTGTAATGCGCCCGAGGCCGGGGCGAAGCTATCCACGCTGCCGTGAAAGCTCGTGCCCGGGACGCTATCCACGCTGACCACCGCCGATTGACCCGGGTACATGTGAGCCATCTGCGACTCGCGAAAATTCGCCACAACCCAAACGTTCGGCAGCGGCACGACGAGACCTATCTTGGTTCCCGAAGTGACGTATTCTCCCGGCAACGATCCGCGCTCGGAGAGTTGCCCGGTGGCCGGGCTCACGATGCGGGTGTATCCCAAATCGATGCGAGCGAGTTCGAGCTCCGCCTCCCTCGTCCTGACGGCCTCGCGGGCCCCGAGACCTTGTGTTCGAATGACCTCCAGGAGGTGTTTTGCGGCATCGAACTCGGCCGCCTTCTGGTCACGTGAAGCCCTGAGACGATCTTCGTCGGCCTCGGCGGACTCGAGCTCACGATGGGACGTCGTCCCGTCGTTAACCAGATCCCTCTGCCGAGCATGTTCCAGGCGCGTCTGCTTAAGCACGGCTTCCGCCGCACGAACGTCGGCCGATGCGGCCTCGATAATGCGGCCTTGCACGATGGCCTGGCCCGACAGAACATCCACGGCAGACCGGGCGGCTTCGAGTGCCGCCTCCGCATTCGCAACCTTCGCCCGATAGTCATTGTCCTGAATGGTCGCGACCAACTGGCCTTGTTTGACCGTCTCGTTATCCTTTACCGGGATGGAGTCCACATAGCCCGCGATATGCGACGAAATCGTGATTTGGTCCGCCCGGACATAGGCATCGTCGGTGCTCTCGCTTCCGGTGATACCGCCGAGGGTCACTCCATTGCGGATGGTGGCCAGCGCCACGGCCAGTACCAATGCCACCAGCAGAACGACGACCAAAGTCGATCGACCATGGAGTTGCTCGAAAAACAATCGGCCGACTCGTGCAACGGAGGACGAGCGGTCGCGACCGGAAATGGTGGTCTCTGGGGTGTCCATCTGCTTTAGGCCTATCCACTTCCAATCTCGAATTGTGTGAGCATCACACCAGATGCATCAGAGGAGAGTCGATTAGACGATGGTGTCGATCGATGCTCTCGGACTATTGGAATTTCATCAATACCATCGTCCAATGGATTCCGTGCCGCGCTTACTGCTTGATAGGTATGTCGAGCGCAATCACGGGAGTGCCTATCTCGGGCCGGAAAACGGCGATCATTACTGGTGCATCGCGGGGTATCGGCGCGGGACCGGTGAAGGCCTTCCTGGAGGAGGGTTACAACGTCGCTGCCACAGCCCGCAGCATCGGCGACTCCTTTGTCGGCTCACCCGCGCTGGTTCTCCGCCGGACTCGCTAACGGCCTCCTCGGTGACGCCCACACGGCCGAGCGGAGGATCAACCGTGCGGCGAGCGCGCGCCCATCTCGACCGGCGCCGACGATAAGGGAGTCAAAATGCCCGGCTTGCGTCATGACCACGATGCAGCCACAGACCCCAGCTGCCGCAGCATGCCCAGCTCATCCGAGCTTCCCCAACGCTCCACCATCCTGCCGTCCTTGAACTTCGATATCTGTACTCCTCGGATCTTCATCTTTCTGCCGGTGGGGGCGATACCCCCGAGCGGCCCCTTCTGCGTGCCCGTCAAGATGTAGGCGATGGCTATAGAATCTTCATCCGCGACCATCGTTTCCAACGCCACATTCAGATCGGGGAATGCGACTCGCAGTCCCTCAAAAAAATAACGATAGCCTTCCGGGCCCGGTACCTGACCGCGGGCCGCATCGTGATCGATGTTATCAATGGATACGGTTTCTTCGAACAGATCGAATTTGCCTGTGTTCACGGCTTCGGCAAACTTCGCCAGAGTCTGGAGATTGGCTTCTTTACCCACATTCAGCTCCTCGATGTAATTCCTCTTGAGTACGCCAGGACGGCTCGGAGCTTGCGCGTGGCCGACCCCATTCTCATCAAACCAGACCCGTGGACCGAAATCGATTGCACCATGGTATTGAATCGAAGATCGCACGGTGAGCCCGAGTTCCGAGATCACGGTAAAAGCGTACAGGGCAAGTGATGCGCCGGGTGAACCCGGCGGCCTTCTCTGACTGACTTCCTGAGCATGCTGCGCGCCTGGGTCTCTCAACACCTACTAAAGCTGACACGAGATCTTGCGGCGATGAGGCGTCGTCGCACGGACTACGACCGTTGTCTACTTAGGCCTTAGGCTTGCACCAGCCGATGGTGGGTGACGCCGGTCTTCGGCCGCAAGCTGCCCGAGAGCTACCGCGATTGGAAGTTGATTTCAGTCGCGCGCGAAGCAACTCCAATGATTTGCGAGCCGTGTTAGGCCACGGTTTTGCGATCAAAGCGTATCGCGTCGGGACGCTGCCATTGCCGGACGGCGCAATCGTCGCACTTGTTAAAATGCATTATCAAGATAGTC
>CAVYCL010000007.1:0-145858 GCA_963766915.1 uncultured Gammaproteobacteria bacterium | reverse complement strand
GCAGTTGGCTGAATGGCCCCAAAGACGGGAGGCCATACGAGGTGGAGGGGCGCACTGCAGCAGTGATGATGGCAAGCAGCGTGGGATTACAGAGCAAACCACGCCCGTCCCTTGGACGTCGATGGACATCCCTGAACGTCCTTGGATGGTGGGCCGTGTAGCCACCGAACTCCCCGCCTAACCGGTTGTTTTTAAATAATCTCTGTAGCGATCATATTGAAAATGCCCCCACGGAGGTCCCCAGGAAACATTGGCTGTACGTGGACGTTCCTGGACGGGTTGCTTGACGAAATATTCGGCCCGGGGTTTGCCACGAAACCCCATGTCGCCTAGCGCAACCCAAACCGTTTGTAGTCGTTTGGTTCTTGGGTAAGAAGCTTCAAAAACCTTGAGTTCAGGAATAGCTTATTCAAGCCAATTTGCTTTTCCTGTAGGATTCCCGCCGCCTCCAACGCGTGCAAATACGTGGATGCCGTCTGTCGCTTTGCAATTCCAGCGCCAACGACATTTTCGATTCGACAATACGGCTGCATGAAAATCAGATCGATCAACTCGCGGCTATACTGTTTGGGCACCGCCTTTCGCGCATACTCCGCAGTATGTTCGATGAGCTTTCTGACTGCATCGATCTTCGCGAGTGTCCATTCGGCAGTCTCCTGCGTTGCGCGAAGCATGTACAGAATCCATGGTTCCCATTCTTCTTGCGTTGTGACCGACAGAAGGCCGTCGTAGTACGCCGCTTTGTTCTTGATGATGTAGCGCGACAGATATAGCACGGGCTGATCGAGCAGACCCTGCTCCACGAGCATCAACAGATTCAAAACCCGACCCGTTCGTCCGTTGCCATCTGTAAACGGATGGATCGCCTCGAATTGGTAGTGCGCGACGGCCATACGCACGACGGGATCAATGTCCTGCTGGTCGTGCACGAACCGTTCCCAGTTTGCAAGCTTGTCTCGCAATCTTGATTCAACTTCGGGCGGCGTATAGATGACCTCCCCCGTTGCATCATTGGCAAGTTTGGTTCCCGGTACCTTTCGCACCGCCATGCGTGCGCCCTTGATCGTGCTACACACCTCCTCAGCGGTGCGCGTCGTCAGCGGACGTTTTCGGAGCGAATCAAATCCAGCCTTGAGAGCGGTTCGATAACGCAGTGCCTCTTTGGTTGCGGGATCGGGCGCAAGCGACTCCAATTGCGCATGGCGAAACAGGGCATCGGTGGTGGTTACGATGTTTTCAATTTCCGAACTTGCCTGCGCTTCGAGCAGCGGAATTGTATTGATCAAAACCGCCGGATTCGGGATCAATGCCGTCGCTTGGCGAAGCGCTGCCAATGCTGCCCTGGCTCTCACGCATGCCTTGAGAATCGTCTTGGTCTCGATATCGACGGACGGCGGCAGATCCGGCAAGTCGTTATATGGCTTGGAAGGGTCAAAACTCATATGTCGAAAATTATCATTTTTTTCGACATTAGACCATCGCTATGTCGATTGCCTCGACAAAGGGCTGGGCCCAATACTTCATTCCTAAACTGGAGATGCCCCCAAATATGCCCCCGCCCACGGCTGGCTGCCACTGAACGGCAATGGACATCGACGGACGTGGAAACTAAATTCTTGGTCGAGATTCGAAGCGATTTCTCGCGATTATCTCACCGGAGTGGACGTTCTTGGACGTCCCTGAACGTCCTTGGATGGTGGGCCGTGTAGGGATCGAACCTACGACCAATTGATTAAGAGTCAACTGCTCTACCAGCTGAGCTAACGGCCCATCGAAAAACCAATCAAAACAAACCCTACGCGTGCCACCTCTAGATCAAGGTGGGGTGGACGACGGGACTCGAACCCGCGACGGCCGGAATCACAATCCGGGGCTCTACCAGCTGAGCTACGTCCACCATCGTCGAGCAACTCACCGACGGTGGCGCGCCCGGCAGGACTCGAACCTGCAACCGCCGGCTTAGAAGGCCGGTGCTCTATCCAGCTGAGCTACGGGCGCCTATAAATCAATTGCTTATAGCGCCGATCGTATCGCTGCCAGGCCGTGCTCGGTTCCGCAACCGTCGTCGGGAGTGCCGGCCATTATATAAGAAACGCGGCAGACAGTGCCGCCCTTTTTGGGTTGGTCGGGGCAGAGGGATTTGAACCCCCGACCCTCTGCTCCCAAAGCAGATGCGCTACCAGACTGCGCCATGCCCCGAGCCGGCGGCAATCGTAACAGTTCGGCCGCGATTAGGCGCGGGCAGCCAGGCGCGGCTGGCCAGCGACGGCCGGCCGGGACTTCATTTCAAGTGCCGGAATTTTCCGCCGCACAGAGTGCAAGGACTCGTTTTGCAAGCTCCGGGCGGCAGATTAGAAGATCCGGCATGTACGGATTTTCCTGGTTATACCGCGGCACCGAGCCATCGATGCGCGACACCCAGAGTCCCGCCGCACGCGCCACTGCGACCGGCGCGCAGCTGTCCCACTCGTACTGACCGCCGGCGTGCAGGTAAATATGTGCCTCGCCGCGCACCACCGCCATGGCTTTGGCGCCCGCCGAGCCCATCGGCACGAGCTCCGCGCCGAGCTTCGAGGCCACGGCAAGAGCTTGCGGCGCCGGACGGGTGCGGCTGACGAGCATCTTCAAGGGTCCCTCGGCAACGAGCGCTTGCGGTGCCGGATCCGTCGCGAGAACCATCGGAAACCCCGGCAATGCCACGGCACCGACCGTCGCGATGCCATCGATCGCCAAGGCGATGTGCACCGCCCAATCGGTACGCCGCTCGCCAAATTCCCGCGTGCCGTCGAGCGGGTCGACGATCCAGACGCGGTTTTTTGCAAGCCGTGCGCTGTCGGCAGCCTCTTCTTCGGAGAGGATGGCATCATCCGGCCGCGCTACGACGAGCGCCTCCATGATGAATGCGTTGGCGACGCGATCGCCGGCGCGCCCCAGCAACTTGCCGTCGAATAGGTCGCTCCGCTGCAGCGTGAGTAACAATTCACCGGCGACCTGCGCCACCCGCCGCGCGAGCGAGGCGTCGGACTCCTCAGCCGAAGCCGGCGCGCTCAACCGGACGTTTCCAGCAAGTACGCGACGATCTGCTCAGCGGCCTGTTCCGCGCTCATCTGCACGGTGTTCACCCGGATCTCCGGATTTGCCGGTTCATCGTACGACGAATCGATGCCGGTGAAGTTCTTGAGCTGACCGGCGCGCGCCTTTTTATAGAGACCCTTCACGTCGCGCTGTTCGGCGACGGAGAGAGGTGTCTCCACATAGATCTCGATGAACTCGCCCGGCGGCGTCATGTCGCGGACCATCTGCCGCTCCGAGCGAAACGGCGAGATGAACGCGGTCAGTACGATGAGCCCGGAATCGAGCATCAGCCTCGCCACTTCCCCCACGCGCCGGATGTTCTCGACGCGATCGGCGTCGGTGAATCCAAGATCGCGGTTCAGGCCGTGGCGGATGTTGTCGCCATCGAGCAGGAAACTGTGCTTGCCGAGCGCGAACAGCTTCTTTTGCACCAGATTCGCGATTGTGGACTTGCCCGCGCCGCTCAACCCGGTGAACCACAATAGGCGGGGTTGTTGGTGCTTCTGCTTCGCCTGCGCGGCGCGATCGATGTCGATCGCCTGCCAATGAACGTTGCTCGCGCGGCGCAAGGCGAAGTGCAGCATGCCCGCGCCCACGGTGGCGTTGCTCAGCTTGTCGATCAAGATGAACCCGCCGAGCACATGATTCTGATCGTACGGCTCGAACACCAGCGGCTTGTCCGTCGAGAGGTTGGCGATCCCGATGGCGTTCAGAGCGAGCGTCTTGGCGGCCAGATGCTCGAGCGTATTGACGTTCACCTGGTATTTCGGTTGCTGAACCGTGGCGGTCACCATCTGCGTGCCGAGCTTCAACCAGTAGGGGCGTCCAGGGAGGAGCTCCTCTTCGGCCATCCACACGACGGTGGCCTCGAACTGGTCGGCCGCCTCCGGAGGATGATCCGCCGTGGAAATCACATCGCCGCGACTGCAGTCCACCTCGTCTGTCAGCGTCAGTGTGACGGATTCTCCTGCGACCGCGAGCGGCATGTCGCCCTCGAAAGTGACGATACGTGCCACCCGCGATGTTCTTCCGGAAGGCAGCACTCGTACCGGATCTCCGGGCCGCACCTGTCCGCTGCAAATCATGCCCATGAATCCGCGAAAGTCCTGGTTGGGGCGATTCACCCATTGCACGGGCATGCGAAATGCGCGCCGTTGCGCGATGCTGGCATCCACCTCGACCGTCTCGAGATGCTCGAGGAGTGTGGGTCCCTCATACCACGGCATGTGTCCGGACTTCTCGACGATGTTGTCGCCCTCGAGCCCCGAGATCGGAATGGATAGGAACTGCTTGATGCCGATGCGATCGGCGAATGAGCGGTAATCCGCCAGGATCGCCTCGTACGCCTCGCGGTCGTAGCCGATCAGATCCATCTTATTCACCGCCAGCACCAGATTCGGAATGCCGATGAGGTTCGCGAGATAGCTGTGGCGTCGTGTCTGCGTGAGCACGCCTTTGCGCGCATCGATCAGGATGACGGCCAGATCCGCCGTCGAGGCGCCGGTGACCATGTTGCGCGTGTATTGCTCGTGACCCGGCGTATCGGCCACGATGAACTTGCGCCGATCGGTGGAAAAGAATCGATACGCCACATCGATGGTGATGCCCTGCTCCCGCTCGGCGGCGAGGCCGTCGACGAGCAACGCGAAGTCGATTCGCTGGCCCTGCGTGCCGATGCGCTTGCTGTCTGCTTGCAGCGCTGCGAGCTGATCCTCGAACAGCATCTTGCTGTCGTACAGGAGCCGCCCGATCAGAGTCGATTTGCCGTCGTCCACGGAACCGCAGGTGATGAACCGCAACAACGATTTGCGCTGATGCTCGGCGAGATAGGCATCGATGTCGTCGGCCGCAAGTTGCGGCGCCCGGTAGGAGGATTCGGAGGTCGGCTCCATCAGAAGTAACCCTCCTGCTTCTTCTTCTCCATCGATGCGGCCTGATCGTGGTCGATCGCACGGCCCTGCCGTTCGGAGGTCGTGGTGAGCAGCATTTCCTGAATGATCTGCGGCAGCGTCACCGCGGTGCTCTCCACCGCGCCCGTGAGCGGATAACAGCCCAAGGTGCGGAATCGGATCGAGCGCATCACCGGCCGCTCGCCGGCATTCAGGCGAAACCGCTCGTCATCCACCATGAGGAGCAAGCCGTTGCGCTGCACGGTCGGCCGCTCGGCCGCGAAGTACAACGGCACGATCGGTATGTTCTCGAGATGGATGTACTGCCAGATGTCGAGCTCGGTCCAATTGGACAGTGGAAAAACGCGAATGCTCTCGCCCTTCGCTTTGCGCGCGTTGTACAGGCTCCAGAGCTCCGGTCGCTGGTTCTTCGGGTCCCAGCGCTGCGATGTCGAGCGAAAGGAGAAGACGCGCTCCTTGGCGCGGGATTTTTCCTCGTCGCGCCGCGCCCCGCCGAAGGCGGCATCGAAGTCATATTTCGTGAGCGCCTGCTTCAATCCTTCGGTCTTCCAAAGGTCGGTGTGCAATGCGCCGTGATCGAACGGGTTGATGCCGCGGGCGAGCGCCTCGGGATTATGGTGAACAATCAGCTCCATCCCGCTCTGTCGCGCGATCCGGTCGCGCAGCTCGTACATCGCCTTGAACTTCCACGTCGTATCGACGTGCAGCAGCGGAAACGGCGGCGGACTCGGATGAAACGCCTTGCGCGCGAGATGCACCATCACGGCGCTGTCCTTGCCGATCGAGTACAGCATGACGGGCCGTTCGCACTCCGCCACGACCTCCCGGATGATATGGATGCTCTCCGCCTCCAGACTCTCCAGGTGAGTCAACGCCTTGGTCTCGCTCGACAATGACTTCTCCCTACAGGCCCCCGCTCGCCAGTCTATCAAGCGCGAGATCGAAATCTCGGGCCCTTGCTGTATGAATCGGGACGCTGGCTGCGCCCGCGGTCAGGAATATTGTCGCGGAAAGCGGATCTGGAAGGTGGTACCGACACCGATCTCCGACTTCACCTCGACCGTGGCGTTCAGCATGTCGCACAGACGCTTGACGATGGAGAGGCCGATTCCTTCGCCGGCCGGCTCGTGCCCTGGATGAGCACCCGCGTCTTTGACGCCGCCCCCGGCGGCGGGAGGCCCACCCGCGGCCGCCGCCCTACCGGCCTGGGACTTGCTCGCCAGGGCGCTCGTGAGCGGTGCCGACCCGCTGATGGGGAAACCCGGTCCGGTGTCTTGAATCACGAGCATCCAGCGCTTGGGATCGTTCGCATCGCTGTCGCCCCAGCTCACCGTGATGCCGCCCTCGCGAGTGAACTTGACGGCATTCAGGACGAGATTTTGCGCAATGCGCCGGATTTTGATCGCATCGCCCTCGGTGGCAAATCCCGGCGGACCGTCGCAGCGCAAAAACAGATGGTGTTGCTGCGCCAGCGGACGGATGCCCTCACACAGCTGCTGCATCATCGGGCTCACATCGAGCGGCTCGATTCGCCGCTGTTCTTGACCCGCCTGCAGACGCGCGAGACTCGTGACGTCCTCGAGCAGATGATGGAGCGAGGTGACGTTGCGCATGAGGATCCGCACGAAATCGTCGCGCGAGGACTCGTGCAGGCTGGTATGCGTCAGCGCCACGGTGGCATTCGCGACCACGCCCAAGTTGCCGCGCAGATCGTGTGCCGCCTGCCGCCAGAGTTCGGCGCGCTGCTCCTCCAAACGCTGCACTTCATCGAGCGCGGTCTCGAGGTCCTGCAGATGGCCGACGGCCTCGCGCTGCTCGAGTTCGAAGTATTGACCGACGCTTTGCTCGACGGCGGTGCTCGCGAGCGCGGACCAGATACGACGCGCCGCGGTGGTCGTCGCATGCGACACCTGCGGATGTGCCTCGGTGTACGAGTCGAGCTCCGCAATGACGCACTCGTTCAGTTTGCCGAGCTCGCGGGTCACTTCGCGCAGATCGTAGCCCTGACGCCAGCGCTGCAATCCGTGAGCGGTCGCAGGGCCCTCTCCCGCCTGTTCGGCCGAGGCGACCGGGTTGTCCGACGCCGAAGCGCCCGCCGCGGAGCGCAGCTCCTGCACAAAAACCCTCAGAATGGCGGGGATATGGTCGAGCAGCTGCACGCGCGGCAACGCATCGCCCGTGGTGAGCTTGGGATCACGCGTGATCGCGCCCTGCCAGGCCCGGAGGATCGAATCCTGCCGCCCGCTCAGATGTGTCCCGAGCAACGCCAGCTCGGTCTGCATGCTATCCATTCGTACTCCGAGTACCGCGCAAGAGTGTGTAACGATTACCCGTAATTTTCAATAATCTCCCCCGCCGGGAGCGCCTGGCGGCCGGGCGGTCCGCCTAGCCATTCAACTGCTCGAGCGCGATACCCCGCGTCGAGGGCCCGTACACCGCGATGACGCCCATCCCGAGCAGCATTGCGCCGCAAATAAATGCAGCCACCGCATCCACCCCGCCGTCGGCGAGCAAAGCGCCCGTCGCGAGCCCGGCGAAGGCCGCCGCCAATCGGCTCCAGGAGTACACGAAGCCGACGGCGCGCGAGCGGATGGCAGTCGGAAAGATCTCCGCCTGATATCCGTGGTAGGCGAAGGACATGATATTTGCCGCGAGCGTGAACACGATGCCGAGCGTGATGAGCAGCGGCCGGAGAGGAGGCCTTTGCGAAGCCCGCCATGGCGAGTCCCATGCAGGCGAGGCCGCCCACGATCTGGTACTTGCGCTCCACACGGTCCGCGAACAGCGCGCCGATGAGCGGTCCCACGGGCTGGGACACCGCGATGATGAACGCGTATTCGAGACCGTCGGTCACGTTCACACCGCGCGCAACCAGCAATGTCGGGAGCCAGGAATTGAAGCCGTAGAATCCAATCACTTGGGCCGCGTTGAATACCGACAGCATGAGGGTTCGACTGCGATAGCGGCCCCGAAATATATCGGTAAGCCGCGCGCGGGGCGCGACGGCCTGAGGCGCCGCCCATGTCCCGAGGGGAGGGAGCGAACCGAGCTCTGCGAGGACGCGCGCCTCGAGGCCGCTCACCAGGCGATCGGCCTCGTCGATGCGTCCCTCGGCGGCCAGCCAGCGCGGACTCTCCGGAATGCCTGCGCGCAGCGCCCAGACCACGATCGCGCCGACCGAGCCGAACAGCACCACCCAGCGCCATCCCGCAAGACCGAGAGGCGCCAGCGGCACGAGCTGCCAGGCGAGCAACGCCACCACCGGCACGGCGGTGAAGCAAATGCACTGATTCAGGCAGAACGCGCGGCCGCGCAACCCCGCCGGGACGAGCTCGACCAAGTAGGTGTCGATGGTCACGAGCTGCACGCCGAAACCCACGCCGGCGATGAATCGCCAGAGGTTGAGCCCCTGGCCGGTGACGCTGAAACGCCATGATGACGGTCGAAGCCACATACCAGAGCAGCGAGGCGGTGAAGATCGTTCGACGCCCGAAGCGGTCGGCGGCCCGCGCGAAAGCGACGACGCCGACCCAGAGCCCCATGAAGGTCGAGAAGACGAACGTGCCGAAGCCTGACACTTTCATGACCTTGAGCGAGGCGAACACCCCGAGGGACTTTGCAGTGAAAAGCCCGCTCTGCAGCATGCCGGGCTTGACGTACGCCGCGAAGAACAGGTCGTAGAACTCGAATGCGCCGCCGAGCGATATGAGCGCGACGATGCTCCACAGGGTGCGCGAGGCGGGGATTCGGTCGAGTCGGGCGGCGATTTCCTCGGCGCGGCCGCCGCTCATCCTTGTGTATCCGGGAATCCGTTTCGCCATCGGATTGCGCGCAAGATCCATGCCCTGCTTCACGGCGCCCGCGAAATTCTCGACCACGTCCTCGATGGCAATGTTGCGCCTGAAATAATCCGCCCAGATGAACTCGGCGAATGCGGTCTGGGTCTTGTCGTAGCCGCCGGCATCGCGCACGAACCCGGCCACGGAGCGGTAGACATCGTCCACCAGCTTGTCCAAGGTCCGTGGGATGGACTCGTAGCGGTGCCGGACGCCGTTGTGATCGAGCGGATGCACCCAGGATTCCTTTTCCATATGGATCCAAAAGATGTCCTGCGACAGGCTGGAGAGGTCGCCCTCGATCTCGAAGCACGCCTCAGAAATCTTGAGGTCGTAGGCAGCGCGCGCCAGATGGTGATGGTCCGTGATGTACATCCGCTGCGCCGGGCCGAGCACCACGGGCATGGGATGCGCGGCAAGAAAGGCCGCTTGGTCCTTGGACGACAGGGCCTGCAATTTCCTTTTCTTGGCATCGACCTCGAGAAACCCCACGGTGAGCTGCGTGGGGCATAAGCTGACGATAGGCGCGTGCTGAAGCTTCGACATACGGTGTGTTCCCCGAAATCCCTCGTTAGCCTAGCAGCCCGCCGTCATTCGCACTGCGGCTACCGGGGGTTTCGGGCCGGGCGCCGCAAGCGCTCGGCGCGCACTCCTCCGCGCTCATTCTCAGTCAATACAATCACTTGCATAACCTTGGTAAATTGGTGCTGCAGATGCCGTCGGCGGCTGCGCCGGCTTCCCGACAGGACAAGAGGCTTGCAAGTGCGTGGCGAAGAACCCATAAATAACCTTCAAGGCCGCGGAGTTGCGGCAGGACTTTTGAGGTTGACCCATGGCGACAGGTTGGGCCGGAGACGGCGCAGTACAAGAGCAGATCGATGCGACCGTGCTCGATGGCGTCAAGCGGGCGCAGAGCCGCTTGCCGCAGGGCCCCTCCGCCACGCATTGCGCCGAGTGCGGCACCGAGATCCCAGAGGCTCGCCGCCAGGCGCTCCCCGGCAGCCGATTGTGCGTCGCCTGCCAGGACCAGCATGACCGAGACGACGCCGCGTTCGCGGGCTACAACCGGCGCGGCAGCAAGGACAGCCAGCTGCGCTGATAAAGACCGCGCGGGTCGTCGCAGGCCCGCGCTTGCAAGCGCTCCCATCGTGATGCAGGGCTCTGCGCCCGTGGGCTAAAGACTTGGCAATGTGAGTCGATCGGCTGTTTCATCAGGAACTTGACGATCGCTGCGGCAATCTGCGAGGACCATCACAAATGGCTGCCCGGAACGGCACTATCTTGCCGCCCATCCGGCATATCCCGGATAGGTAAATGAGTACCTGCCCCTAACACCATTTGAGAGTACTGAAATGAATCAGCCATCTATCCGCATCGCCGCCGCCGTGCTTGCCTTGTGTGGGGCGTCCCTGACCGCCTCCGCTGGCACCGGGGCTGCGAACTTCACCGTCACCGCCACCGTCATCAACAGCTGCACCATCACCACCAACAACATCGCATTCGGAAACTATGACCCCGCATTGGCTACCGCGACCACGGCGCAGGGCGCGGTCAATGCGAAGTGCACGATGGGGGACTCGGTGTCCGTTGCCCTCAACCAGGGTCTGAATCCGGCCACCGGCTCGACCGCCGCGGTGCCCGCGCGTCAAATGGCCGCCCCCGGCGCCAACTATCTGCCCTACCACATCTACACCGCGAGCGGCGGCACCACGGAATGGGGCACGGGCACGGTCGGCACCAATACACCGCCTGCGCAGACCTCGGCGAGCGTGAATACGGCGCTCGTGTTCACGACGTACGGAACGGTTCTGGCCGGCGTGAACGTGCCCGCCGGAAATTACACGGACACCGTCACCGCGACCGTGACCTTCTGAGGCAGTCCCCGGGGGCGGCATGGCTACCGGCCTCAGCGCCGACAGCCATGCGCCCTTGGGACGATTCGTCATGCGATCAATACGCACCGCACGCGGCCGTGCCGCGATGGCATTGCTGCTTGCCCTAGGCCTGGGGCTCTCCGCGGCGAGTGCCGCCACTTTTTCGATCAGCCCGCTACGGCTCGAGCTCGATGCGGGACATCGTGCCGACATGCTCACGCTGCTGAATACCTCCGATGCACCGCTGCGCATCCAGGTGCGCTCGATGCGCTGGGCGATGGCGAGCGACGGGCAATGGCAGCTCAGCCCGAGCGAGGACCTCATCGTGACGCCGCAGCTGCTTGAGATCGCGCCGGGTCAGAGCGCGCAGCTGCGCATTGGTACCCTGCTCGAGGCGGGCCCGCGCGAGGCGAGCTACCGGCTGCTCCTCGACGAGCTGCCGAATGTGTCGGACGACAAATCGACGCCGAGCCCCCAGATCCGCGTGCTCACGCAGGTGAGCCTGCCGGTGTTCTTGGAGCCGGCCCGGGACAGTCGCGTGCCCGGCGTGAGCTCGGCTTCGATGGAGCACGGCGATTTGGTGATTGGCTTAGGTGACGAGGGCACGCGGCGGCTCGATCCACAGCGAATAAAACTAACGCTCAGTGACCGCAACGGTCAGGTGCTCGAGCAGCACGAGCAGATGGCGAGCTACGTGCTGCCCGGCAGCACCTCGTTCATGCATCTCAAATTGCCGCCCAGTGTTTGTCAACGCGCAGCCTCGGTGTCGGTGTCCTGGCTTGACACAAGCACGTCGAGCTCCCACCCGATCACCACAGGTGCCGAGGCATGCGAGGGCGCTTATCCCTGATCTGCCTGGGGCTGCTCGCATGGAGCTCGCTTCCCGCACGGCCCACCCAAATGCTGCTCGAACTCTGCGTCAACGATCGCTGCTACGGCAACGCATTCGTCATGGTGCGCGACGAGCACATCTTGGTCGAGAAGGACGCCCTCGAGAGCGCGCACGTCGACTTAGGCGAAGCGAAGCAGCAAGCCATCGGCGCCACGCAATTCATCGATGTGAGCGCATCTGCGCACGTGACGAAAGTGCAAGTGGACGACAGCGCAGGGCGCCTCTTCCTCACACTCGACGCGGGCGCGTTCGAGGGTCATCGCATCGACTTGAATCCGCGCGCCGGTGTGCTGCAGCCAACCGGCGCCGTGCCGAGCGCGTTCGTCAATTATTCCTTGGGCGCGGGCACCGGTTCGTCAAGCGCCGCGGCCTACCTCGATGCCGGTTTCGCCTATGGCCAGGGGCTGCTGCGCGAGAGCCCCTCGTGGAACCAGTACGACGGATTCGCGCGCGGCCTCACCCGCTTCGAATACGATGACGTCGGGCGCATGCAACGCCTTACGATCGGCGATCAATACGCCTTTTCGAGTGACGGTCTCGGCGGCACGGCGCTGCTCGGCGGCATCGGTCTGGTGCGCGCCTTCGACCTCGATCCCTATCTGATCACCTTCCCGCAGCCCACCTTGAGCGGCCTGCTGCAGGCGCCCGGCACGATCGATGTGTACGAAAACGGCGTGCTGGTCGCGCAGCGCCAGGTGCCGGCGGGGCCCTTCAACCTCGCCAGTCTCGGACTCGGCGCCGGCGGCGGCAACGTCCGGGTGGTGGTACAGGATCCGTTCGGCGGCACCACCGTCCTGCAACAGAATGTGTACAGCGCGACGCAACTTCTCGCCAAGGGACTCAGCGACTACGCCTACCAGGTGGGTGTCGAGCGCACCTCGACCCTCGTCGATGGTTACGAAGGCGGGCACGGCGTGCTGCTCTTGCGCGATAACTATGGTTTCACCGACTCGCTCACCGCGGGCTACCGCCTGGAGGCGGAAAACAGCATCGTGAACGCGGGCCCTTCGGCGAGCTTCGGATTTCCCTTCGGCGTGGTCACGGCCGCGGTGGCCGCAAGCGATGCGAGCGGCGCGCAAGGCTACGGCGGTTCGCTCGCCTATCAGTACAACGGCCACGCCGTGAGCTTCGCCTCCGGCATCCAGTCGTTTTCGGACAACTACCGACGCATCGGCGATGACTTGCTGCCGGTTTCGCTGCGGGTGCATCGCACCGGCTACGCCAATTTTCGCTGGACGCCCATGGCGCGTCTGAGCCTGCAGGCGCTCGCCGCTAGCACCACGTACGACGATGAAACCCGTCAGCGCAACGCCGGGCTCGATGCGACGCTCAATTTGCCGCAGGGGCTGATGGTCACCTTCGGTGTGAACCGGCAGCGCAATACCGGACCCGGACTGCCCGCCTCGGCCGGCGTCGATAACCAGGTGTTCCTCAACGTGGTGATGGCCATGGGCAGGGACAGCGTCGGTATCAACGTCGTCCACGATGAGGTGAGCGGCTCGAGCTATGGCATCAGTGCGCAGCGCTCCGTGCCGAGCGATAACGGCTGGGGCTATTCCGTCAATGCGCAAAACTCGAACCAAGGCACGTACGGCATGGCTCAGGCGCAGTACCAGGGCCGCGACGGGCTCGCGCAACTGAGCGTGCAGCGGCTTGGGGATCAAACGACCGGCAGCGCTCTCGTATCGGGGAGCCTCGTGGCCCTCGACGATCACGTCTATGCCGGGCGCGCCCTGCAGAACGGCTATGCGCTGATCGAGACCGGCGATGTCGCCGGCGTCAAGGTGACCCGCGAAAACCAGCCGATCGGGGCGACCGATGCGGACGGTACCCTGTTGGTCACGAACCTGCTTCCCTACCAGGCAAACAAAGTCGGAATCGACCAGAGCAGCGTGTCTTTGACGAATGAGATCGACGCGACCTCGCAGCTGATCAGCGTGCCGAGACTCGGCGGCACGGTGGTCAAATTCGGGGTACACGCGCTGCACGCCGCCCACGGCGTACTCATGTTCGAAGGCAAGGCGCTGCAATACGGAACCGCGACGCTCAGCGTGCAAGATGTTCCCAAGAAGACCTTGGTCGGGCTCGACGGCAGCTTCTACTTCGCCGATTTGCCCGCCGGACGCTACACGCTTCACGCGCGAAGTCCCCAAGGCGAAGTAAACTGCCCGCTCACCATGTCCGCCGGCGCACAAACGATCACCGACTTGGGCACCCTCCTCTGCCGCCTCGACGTGGGAGCCGGCCCGTGAAGGCACAGCATGTCTTAGGCTTCGCGCTCGTGCTTTCCGCCGCACTCGCCGTACCGGCGCACGCCGCGGCGCCGGTCTGCACTCTGAATGTCTCGCCTATGTCCTTCGGCACCTATAACCCGACATTGACGACCGCGGTCGGCACGAGCACCAGCGGGACTTTGCTGTGCACGTATACCGGCACCGGGTTTACAGCGAACATCACCGTCTCGACCGGTAACAGCGGCAGCTACGCCACCCGTCATCTGGTGCTGGGCGCGCAATCGCTCAACTACAACGTATACCTCGACCCGGGATACACGGTCATTTTCGGCAACGGCTCGGCCGGCACCTCTGATTTCACCGTGTGCTACCCGGGCGGGAGCGTGGTTTGCACCGGCACGACCGTACAGAGCGGCGTGACGTATACCGGTACGGTCTATGGGCGGATTCCGGCGGGCCAGAACGTCAAGGCCGGCACCTATACCGACACCCTCGTCGTGACCGTGACCTACTGAGGGTACATCGCGCACGTGCCGCCCCCGGGGGCGGTGCTCCGAGGTGCGCAACAATTCGCTGGCTGTTCATATAAAGTGCGCGGGGGCCCGCTTGGCCCGTGGTCTTGGCCGTGCATTGAACGCCAATCGTAAAGCGATCTTCATCTCTCTCGCAATTGCCCTGGCAGTGGCCATTGCTGCCGCCTGCGTCTTCATTTTTGAAGGCATCTACCAGGAAGCCAAGAGCGCCGCGATCGCGAAGCTGAATCAGCAACAGATGATCTATGCCCAGCAGGCGGCCCGGGGCATTGAAGAGTTCTTTGCAACTTGGACCCGAAACTTGAACGTCTTGTCGGGGGTGAATTCGATCGTCGCGGACGACCACGAAGGCAAAGCCATCCTCAAATTGTTCTACGAGATCAATCAAGCGCGGATCACGGAGATCTTCCGCGTGGATGCGAAAGGTTTCATCCGCGATGACATCCCCGACGGGAACGCGGTCGGTTTGGACATCTCACAGCGCAAGCACTTCCTCGCGCTATTGAAGGATCACAAGCCGGTGACCAGCGAGGTATTCAAATCCATCGAGGGAACCAACTCGGTGGCCCTCCACGTGCCGGTCCTCGAGGGGGCTGAGTTCAAGGGGTCGGTGGGCATCCTCGTCGACTTCAAGAGCCTCGCGGAGCGCTATCTCGATGCGATCAAGATCGGCCGAACCGGCTACGCCTGGGTGATCAGTCAGGACGGCACCGTTCTCTACACCCCGGTACCGGATGCCACCGGCAAATCCATCTGGGAGGTCAACAAAGACAACCCATCGGCGGGACCCCTGGTGAGCGCCATGCTGCAGGGTCGCGCGGGCACCGCGGAATACACCTCTCAAAGAATCGGCGAACTGCACGTCAGCCCGACGAGAAAATACGCGGTGTATGTGCCTGTGCATCTGGGGAACACGGTCTGGTCGATTTGCGTGGCATCGAGCGAGCAGGATGTGTTTGCCGATCTGACCACGTTCCGCAATAAGCTGGCCGTGACCATGGGTATTTTCTTCATCGTGGGTGTGGTCTTGTCGACGCTCGGGGCCAGAGCCTGGTTGATCGCCAAGGAACGCGAGAGGAGCGCTCGGGCTGAGCTTGAGATTGCGGAACAGCGCAATCAACTGACCCACCTCGCCCGCGTCAGCATGCTCGGCGAATTGTCGGGCTCGCTCGCCCACGAACTGAGTCAGCCGCTCACCGCAATCCTCGGCAACGCGGTCGCGGCACAAATGCTTCTCCGGAGCTCCGAACCGGATTTACATCAACTGCGCGACATCCTGAAGGACATCGAGGCAGACGATGAACGAGCGGGCGAGGTCGTCCGCCGCCTTCGACTGCTGCTCAAGCGAGGCGAAATACAGTTCCAACCGCTTGCCGCGAACGAACTCGTCGAGGAGGTGTTGAAGTTGTTGCGCAGCGAGCTGATCGATCGAGGCGTGGTCGCCCATGCGGAGCTCGCCTCGAGTTTGCCGATTCTCCAGGCTGACAGGGTGCAGTTGCAGCAAGTGCTCATCAACCTGGTCACGAACGCCTGCGACGCAATGGCCGACGTGCCGCGCGAGGCTCGCGCGGTGACCATCCGCACCTCGCTGGACGACCATAGATTCGTGTTGATCTCCGTATTCGATTCCGGCCCCGGCATCGCCGAAGAGAAACTGGAGCAGGTGTTCGAGCCTTTTTTCACCAGCAAGGCCAACGGCATGGGCTTGGGGCTGTCGGTCTGCCGCACGATTGCCAACGCCCACGGAGGCAAGCTGTGGGCCGAGCACAGACCGGGCCGCGGCGCCACGTTTCATCTGTCGCTGCCGGTGACTCGCTAGGTAGTGGGCATCCGCGGCCGCGAGCAAGTACGGTGGCGGGGGGAAGACAGGCCGAATCGCTCGCAAGCCACGGTGCCCCAAACCCAAGATAGCCCGGCACGCGCGGCGCATCCAACAACCATTCGTTCTATCGGTAGAGCGATTCGGCCTGTGGAGCGTCGAAACTTTCGGCCTCGATTGTCGCCGCCCGTCCGTAGAGCGTCGTGCGCCGCAGGAGCGAGCGGCCGAGCGAGCCGGCGAGTGCGCGCATGTCGGACGAGGTCATCTCCTGTCCGTGCGTCGCCCCGGCCGCGCGCGTGATGCTCTCGTTCATCAACGTGCCGCCGAGATCGTTGGCGCCTGCGGCGAGCGCCTCGCGCATGCCCGCCCGCCCCATCTTCACCCAGGAGGCCTGAATGTTCTCGAACATGCGGATGCAGCGCGAGACGCGCGACGGCGTGCATGAGAATCGACTCGCGCAGCGTCGGTCCCGGCCTTGCCTGGCCGCGCTTGTACAGCGGCGCCTCGTGCGCCACGAAGGGCAGCGGCACGAACTCGGTGAAGCCATGCGTACGCTTTTGCAGATCCCGGAGCTTGCCGAGATGGGCGGCCCAGTCCTCGTACGAGTCGACGTGTCCGAACATCATCGTCGAGGTGGTCGGCAGCCCCACCTCATGGGCGGTCTCGATCACCTCGAGCCATTGATCGGTGCTCAGCTTGTCGGGACACAACACGGCCCGCACGCGGTCGACCAGGATTTCTGCCGCCGTCCCGGGAAGACTGCCGAGCCCCTCGGCACGCAACAGCGTCAGGTAGTCGCGCAGACTCATGCCGAGGGTGGTCGCGCCGTGCCACACCTCGAGCGGCGAGAATGCGTGCACGTGCATCGCGGGATCCGCCGACTTCACCCCGCGCACGATGTCGAGGTAGGTCTCGCCGGTGAAGCTCGGATGGATGCCGCCCTGCAGGCACACCTCCGTCGCACCGCGCTCGCGCGCCTCGAGCGAGCGGCGCACGATCTCGGCGACATCGAGCAAATACGCCCGCTCCGCACCCTCGTGCTTACGCGTGCCCTTCGAGAACGCGCAGAACGTGCAGCGGTAGCCGCAGATGTTGGTGTAGTTGATGTTGCGGTTGATGACGTAGGTCGCGACGGCGCCGTTCGTCTCCGCGCGCAGCGCATCCGCCGCTTCGCACACCCGCCGGAAATCGGCGCCGCGCGCATTGAAAAGCGTCGCGAGCGACTCCCGGTCGACATGCTCCGCGCCGTTCTGCATCAGCTCATCGAGGAGCTCTGCGCTCGGCGTCGGACCGGTGCGCCGATGGGACGCCGCGAAGCCCGCCGGCAACTCGACACTGCGGCCGGTGCGCCAGGAATCCTCGCGCGCAAGCGCGGCACTGTCGCTTTGTTCGAGCACCGAGCGGCGCATCCCCGCATCCAGCCATTCGGTCGGCGCCCGGGCGTAGGCGGGATAGATCGTCAATCGCTCGACGAGCGTCTTGCCGCCGCGTTCGGACTCGCTGCGCAGCCGCTCGATTTCCGGCCAGGGCATTTCCGGGTTGACATAATCCGGCGTCAGCGGCGAGACCCCGCCCCAATCGTTGATGCCGGCTGCGATCAATTCGGGGAGCGGCGCGGGGCTTAGAGTTGGGCGGCGCCTGAATGCTCATGTGCGGTCCGAGCACGAGCCGGGCGGCGGCGATGGACCACAGCAGCTCCTCGCGATCGGCCGCGGGCGCATGGGCCATGATGGTGCCGGGCTTGGGCACGAAATTCTGGATGATGACTTCTTGAATGTGCCCGTAACGCCGATGCAACGCGTCGATGGCACGCAGCGCCTCGATGCGCTCCTCCCGTGTCTCACCGATACCGATGAGCAATCCCGTCGTGAACGGAACCTTCTGGCGCCCCGCCTCGGCCAGGGTCTCCAAGCGCACGGCGGGCAGCTTGTCCGGCGACCCGTAGTGCGGACCGCCCTTTTCGGCGAGACGTTCCGCCGTGCTTTCGAGCATCAAGCCCATCGAAGCCGATACCGGCCTGAGCAGCGCCATCTCCTCGGCGCTCATGCAGCCCGCGTTGATGTGCGGCAACAAGCCGGTACGATCGCGCACGGCGGCGGCCACGTGGGCGAGGTAGTGCAGCGTGCTCGCGAAGCCGTTCTCGTCGAGCCACTGCCGCGCCGCGCGATAACGCAGCTCGGGACGCTCGCCGAGCGTGAACAACGCCTCCTTGCAGCCGAGTTGTGCGCCTTGCGAGGCGACCGTCACGGCCTCCTCGACCGACATGTAGGGACTGCGTACATGCCGCGGCGCCTTGGCGAAGGTGCAGTAATGACACGAGTCGCGGCAGAGCTGCGTCAGCGGCAGAAACACTTTCCTCGAGTAGCTGATGAGAGCGCCGAAGCCCTCGTCGCGCAAGCGCGCCGCCTGGGCCGTCAGCTCGCGCGCCGTGGCACGCACCAGCGTCGCGGCGTCCGCAGCACGGCTCTCGGGAGCTCGCAGGCCGAGCCCGAGCACGAGCTTCTCGAACGGATGCACCGCCGCCGCGGGGTCGAGCATGCCCGCAAAGCGTTGCAAATCCTCCGCGGCATCGATGTCGAACGCCACGTCAGGCGCTTGGAGCTCGTGCGCGGTGGCGACGGCCGCGTGCCGGACGAAGCTGTCGGTACCGAAGCGCGGCTCGAAAGGCAGCGCGGGGTCGAGCAGCACCATGTTCGTGCCCGTGCCGTCCTTGCAGCGCACGAGACCGATCGCAGCGCCGGCTTCGCGAAGCACCGAGTAGCGTCGCACCACGTCCTTGAGCGCCGCCACGGAGAGCAAGCCGAGATCCGCCGGCATGAGTACGGCCATACGTGCGGAGCGCTGCGCGGCGGCGGCGAGACCCAAGGCACAGGCCTCGTTCAACGAGGCGTCGCGGTCATCGAGCACCAGGGCGCCGCGCGCGAGCGCCGCCGCGGCGATGCGCGGATCGGGGCTCACCACGACAATACGCTCGAAAAGCTCGCTGTCGCGGATGACATCGAGCGTGCGGCAAGCGAGCTCAAAGGCAAACTCTTCCCGAGCCTCCCCCAAGAGCGCCGTCAGCCGCTGCTTGGCTGTGCTCAGTCGCTTGACGGGCACGATCGCCCAGATCCCGGAGCCGGCGCGAGGCGTGTCGTCGGAAACTCCGGTTGCGATGCTCGAGGTCATGGTTGTCAGTTAACGTGCTTCGTGGCCGCTAGGCAAGCTCAACCGAAAGCGCGGCGCAGGCGCGGCGCGACTTGATCGGTGAACAGCTTGAGGAACCGCGCCTGGTCCGGTCCCGGCGCGTGAAAGACCAGATGATTGAAGCCCAGGCGCACGTAGGCGCCGATTTTCTCGACCATTTCCGCAGGATCGCTCGACACGATCCAGCGCGAGGCGGTGCGCTCGATGGGCAGCGCATCGGCGAGACGCTCCATCTCGAGGGGGTCCTCCACGTTCACCTTCTCCTCCGGTGAGAGCGCGAGCGCACCCCAATAGTGCGTATCGCGCAGCGCGCGTTCGCGGTCCGTGTCGAAGGACACTTTCATCTCGATCATCCGGTCGAACGACGGCTGAGGCCCACGGTCGGCGGCGTCGAGGCCCGCCTGCACGTTCGGCAACAGGGTCTCGCTGTACAGCGTCCACTTCTTACCGCTGGTGCAAATGAAACCGTCGCCCTCCAACCCCGCAATCTTGGCAATGAACGGCCCCGCGCCCGCGACGTAAATCGGCACCGGCTCGCGCGGGCGGTCGTAGATCGTGGCGAATTTTGTGTGGTAGTACTGTCCTTCGAAGCTCACCCGATCGTTCGTCCAGAGCGTGCGGATGAGGCGCAGGGCTTCGCGAAAACGCGCGGTGCGCTCCTTTTGCTCGGGCCACTCCATGCCCGACGCCGGCACCTCGTTCAAGGACTCGCCGGTGCCCATGCCGAGAACGATCCGGCTCGGAAACAACGTGCCGAGCGTGGCAAACGCCTGCGCAACGACGGAGGGATGGTAGCGGTACGTGGGCGTCAGCACGCTCGTGCCCATGACGATCTTGCCGGTACGCGCACCGAGCGCACCCAACCACGCGAGGGAGAACGGCGCGTGCCCGCCGGTGTGGCGCCACGGTTGAAAGTGATCGCTGATCCAGACCGAGTCGAGGCCGAGCTCCTCGGCCAGCACGCCGAACTCCAACAGCTCGCGCGGTCCGAACTGCTCGGCCGAGGCCTTGTAACCCAACTTGATCATATGGTCTCCTCGCGCGAAGGGGACTTAAAGCCGCCTCCGCCGGCGGTATCTTATCGCAGTGGCGACCGCGCGGGGCCCGGAGCCCGGCGCAAGAGAGCCAGGCACAGCGCCGCCAGCCGGCGCCGATCTTCCGGCGTGCGCATCAAAATCGGCGCCGCTTCGAGCGCGGGATCATCCGGCTTCGCGCAACGCCATGAGCGGCGCATCCTCTGCATCGATCAGCATGAGATCGAGAAAGTCCCGATAACCTCTCGCGATCTCGAGCGGCGACACGTCGAGTTTGAGCTCCTGCATGATCTTTGCCGCAGGTCCTTTGACGGCGGCGCCGCCGATGAGGGGCGATACGGCCAGGATGGGCGCTGGCGCGCGCTCGAGAAGCTCACGCAGCCCCGGCACGCGCAGAATGGGCTCGATGCTCAAATAGGGGTTCGACGGGCACAGAATGATGCCATCGAGATGCTCGTCCGCGAGTGCGCGGCGAACCTCGGGCGTGAGCTGAGCGCGCCCCTCGGCGCCGTAGCGAAAGCCGCGCAGCCACCGGCCGGCATCGATGCTTGACGAAATATTCCTGGAAGGACATCTCGCCCTGCTCGGTGAGCACGGCGGTCGGCGCCGGCTCGTCGCACATGGGCAAGAGCTCGCTCGGCACACTCATCTGGCGCGCGAGGACGCGCGCGATTTGCGTCAAGCGTCATGCCCTGTGATTGCAGCTCGCGCCGGTGCAGGTGCAAGGCGATGTCGCGATCGCCGAGCTGAAACCAGGTGTCGAGCCCGAGCGCGCGCCACTCCGCCTGCACTTGCCACGACTCGTTCGCACGTCCCCAGCCCTGCTCCGCGTTCGCGACGCCCGCGAGCGTATACAGCACGGTATCGAGATCCGGGCAGATCGGCAGTCCGCGATGCTCGAAGTCATCGCCGGTGTTGACGATGATCGTGAGCGCGCCCGGCGGAAGGCACGCTTGCAATCCGTCGGCGAGCTTCGCCCCGCCGACTCCTCCACAAAGGGCAACGAGGTGTCCCACGCGAGCTACCGAAACAGATCCTCGGCGATCGGCCGCAGGAGGTCCGCCGCGCGGGCTGATTCACGCCGCCAAGCGGCCGGCACACCGCGCGCGAGCACCACGGGCCGTCCCTCGGCGCCCTCCCCCATGAGGAGCGTCGCGGCGCAGGCGAGTTGATCCGCCACCGGCGTCTGCGTGACCTTGAGCTTGCGGCCGAAGCGATCGTCCTCACCGCGCCGATCGAGCAAAGTCACGATGCCCGCCGCCCCGATGGCAGTCCCGCAAACACCCTGCCGCCAGGGACGTCCGAAGGTATCGGTGATCACCACCGCGGGCGCGGCCCCGAGCAGGCGGGCGAGCGCGGCGCGCAACTCGCGAGCCGAGCGATCCGGGTCTTCCGGCAGCAACAGCGCCCAGGTTTGCGAGTCGGGAACGTTCGACTGGTCGACGCCGGCGTTCGCCATCACCAACCCGAGGCGATGGCGGACGATGAGCACCTGCGGTGCACAGCGCACCACATCGGTCGACTCGCGCAAAATGATCTCGACCAGGCGCGGATCCTTGCCGCAGCGCGAGGCCAGCTCATGCGCGCGCGGCGATACCTCGATGGCATCGAGATCGACGAAGCGTCCTTCCGATTTCGAGACGACTTTCTGGCAGACGAGCAGCACATCCTCGTCGCGCGCCGCAAGCGCTTGACGCTCGAGGGCCGCCGCGATCAACGGAGCGAGCGCCATGCCGCGGGTGACCTCGGGGAGTCCCTCGAGGGCGGTCAGGGACAGAGCGTCCGGGCTCAAGGCGCCCTCAAGATACGCTCGAACATACTTCCTCCAGCGTCATGCAAAGATCCGCGCGTCGGGCTCCGTCGGCGGTGACATTCATTCTACTATAGCGGTACGCGAACCATTGACCGCCCAATCCCTCGAGGTTGCAGTATGGGTATCCGGGAATTGTTCGAGCTCAACGATCAAGTCGCTCTCGTGACCGGCGCATCGCGCGGCCTCGGCCTGCAGATCGCGACGGCGCTCGGCGAGATGGGCGCGAAAATCGCGCTCTGCGCACGCTCGCAGGAGGCGCTCGAAGCCGCGTCGGCAAGGCTCGCCGATGCCGGCATCGACGTCTTGGCGGTGCCGTGCGATCTGTCCAAGCCCGACGAGGTGCCGGTGTTGGTCGAGCGGGTGCTCGAGCGCTTTGGGCAGATCGACATACTCGTGAACAACGCCGGTGCCAGCTGGGGAGGCCCCGCCGAGGAGCTTGCGCTCGCGCATTGGGAAAAAGTGATGCGGCTGAATGCGGGCAGCGTCTTCCAGCTGAGTCAACTCGTGGCGAACCGCAGTTTCATTCCCCGCCGAGCCGGCAACATCATCAACATTGCATCCATCGCCGCGCTGCGCACCGATGCGCGAATGAAGGCCGTGAGCTATTACGCCTCCAAAGGGGCCGCCCTGCAGCTGACGCGCGCCCTGGCGACCGAGTGGGGACCGCTCGGGATTCGCGTCAATGCCATCTGTCCCGGATTCTTCCCCTCGAAGATGTCGAGCGGCTTGCTGCAGAAAATCGGCGATTCGGTGGTCGCGCAGACCCCGCTCGGGCGGCTGGGCAACGACACGGATCTCATGGGAGCCGCCGTCTATCTGGCATCTGCCGCTTCGCGTCACGTCACCGGCCAGTACATCGCCGTCGACGGCGGAGCCTCGATCGCCTAGAAGATCCCCATCGCGATCCCCGCCGCGAGGGTCGCGCCGATCTCCTCGCAGCGCTCGAGATCCTCGCGGGCGATCTGTTTCGGCCGAAGAATCGCCTCGGGTGCCTGTGCGTGGGTGGAAACGATCAGCGGCTCGGCAACCGCCCGCAGGCGCCAGCCGGTGGCAATGCGCTCGATCTGGGCGGCCGCTTGCCGGCCGTCGCTCCCGGCGCAGACCAGCGTCGCGTACGGCCGCCCGTTCAAGCGATCGAGCGCCGCGTAATAGGTCCGATCGAAGAAATCCTTCATCAGCCCGGACATCGCGGCGAGATTCTCCGGCGTCGCAAAAAGATAGCCATCGGCGGCGAGGACGTCCGCAGGTCCCGCATCCGCGGCCCGCAGCAAGGCGACCCCGAGCTCCCGCTCGGTGCGCGCCCCGGCAGCGGCGGCCTCGGCCATTTGCTTCGTACCCCCCGTCATCGAGTGGTACACAATAAGCATCGTCTTCATCGAGCAACCCCACCGGCTTGGGGCTATCCTACGGTAATCCGCGCATTTCCGGAGCGTGCCGATGAACTATCGCAAATTGGGCGCGAGCGAACTCGTGGTGTCCGAGATCGCGTTCGGCTCCTGGTTGACGTTCTCGAGCGGGGCGAGCCGCAAGAACGCGATCGCGTGCGTGCATCGCGCGCTCGATCACGGCATCACCTTGTTCGACACCGCCAACGTCTACGGTCTCGGCAAGGCCGAGAAGGTCATGGGCGAGGCACTGCACGGCGTGCCGCGCGAGCGGTACGTGCTCGCCACCAAGCTGTTCTTTCCCATGAGCGACATCGATCGCGGCCTCTCCTGCCCGCAGATTCACAAACAGATAGACGCCTCGCTCGAGCGCCTGCAAGTCGCCTACGTCGATCTGTATCAATGCCACCGCTACGACGAGCGCACGCCGCTCGAGGAAACCATGCGCGCGCTCACCCAGGTGGTGCAGGCGGGCAAGGCGCGCTACATCGGATTCTCGGAATGGCCCGTCGATCGCATCGAGGCGGCGCTTGCCATTCCGGGTGTCGAGAAATTCGTCTCGAGCCAACCTCAGTATTCGCTCCTGCACCGCGATCCGGAGCGGGCGCTCCTGCCGCTGTGCGAGCGATCCGGCATCTCGCAGATCGTCTGGTCGCCCCTCGCACAAGGCTTCTTGACCGGCAAGTACCTTCCGGGTGCACCGCTCCCCGCGAGCTCTCGGGCCGGGGATCTCTCGCTGAAAGGTTTCATCAACACCGCGTGGCTCAAGCCCAAAATGCTGCAGGCCATCCAGAACTTGAAGCCGCTGGCCGCGGAGGCGGGCCTCACCCTCGCGCAGTTCGCGCTCGCCTGGGTGTTGCGACAATCGAACGTCGCGGCGGCCATCATCGGCGCGAGCCGCCCCGAGCAGATCGACGAGAATGTCGCCGCCAGCGGACACTCGCTCTCCCCGGAGCTCGCGCGGCGCGCCGAAGCGCTCATCGCCGCCGCATCTTAAATTTCGTTAATACGAGACGCACCGCCTCTTCCGCATCCTTGCCGTGAACCGATCGGCCAATCAGGGCTCTAACCCCGAGCCGCGTTCATCACGAGGGATGGTCATTGATGCTTTCGAGTCGCACCCGTGCACACTGCGCCGCATTCCTATTTCTTTTAGGCACGCTCGTCGATACCTGCCGTGCGGGTGGGGCCGCGTTCGACTTGGCCGGGCCCGTGCTCGAGGCCACCGTCACCCGCGCCGGCACGACGCTGCCGGCCGCGCAGGTACCGAATCTCGCCGCGGGTGATCGGCTCTGGATCCGCGCGAACTTTCCCGCCTCGCAATCCGCGCACTATTTGCTCGTGACCGCGTTCTTGAGCGGGTCGACCAATCCTCCGCCGGAGAGCTGGTTCGCCGCCTGCAAGACCTGGACGCCGAAGTGTACGGCGGACGGATTGACGGTGACGGTGCCTGCGGACGCGCAGCAGGTGGTGGTATTTCTCGCACCCGAGACGAGCGGCGATTACAAGACGCTGATGAGCGCCGTCAGAGGCCGGCCCGGCGCTTTCGTGCGCACCTCCCAGGACTTGAACCAGGCCGAGCTCGACCGCTCGCGTCTTGACCGCTATCTCGAGGCCATTCGCGCGCTGAAAGACGCGGATCCCGCCCACATTGCGCAGGTCGCACCGCTGCTCGCGCGCAGCCTTGCCATCAAGGTGGACGACAAGTGCCTGGATCGCATTCCCGCACTGCAAGCTCCGTGCTTGATGGCCGGCCAGGAATCGCTCATTTTGAACGACGGCCACAGCACGTCCATCGTCGAGGCGTTGACTGCCGGTCCCGAAGGCGATCTGGCCATGCAGGCGAGCTACACCCCGCAGCTCGCGTACGGCTATTACAGCCCCTACGTGGCCTCGGTGTTGGACATTGCGAAAATCCTCGACTCGTTTCGCACGGCGCAGTATCAATATGTTCCGGCGCTCGCCACGTTCAAGGGCAAGGATCTGCAATTGACGCTGAACACCGCGCCGTCGTTCCACAATCCAAAGTCAGTCCTGGTTACCGCCCTGCCCGCCATCGAGCCGGCGCAGCCGCCGCCGCTGCACGCGGTCGATCCCAAGGAGATCTATTGCGCACGCAAGACCGAACTCGTGCTGCCGGTCGAGGGTGCTCCGCTCGTCTTCTCGACGGCGTACGCGCATGACATGTCCTTGAGCCTGGTGGGCGCGGGGAAGTCCCTGGAGTTGCCGGCCGTCGCCGATGCCTCGCGGGGCGGGTTCGTGGTCGATACCTCCGGGCTGCGCGCTCAGAACCTCGGCGACACGGTGCAGGCGACGCTGCGCGGCTACTGGGGATTCGACTCTTATCGCGGCCCGACATTCGTACTGCGCAACGCCCATGCCGTGTCGTGGCAGCTCGCTCCCGGAGACGAGTCGGCGCTCATCGTCGGGCGTCAGGACACGGTGCATTTGCGCGCCGACAGCGCGAGCTGCGTCGACAGCATTATGCTCAAGGATCCCGCCGGCAAGGAGCTAAAGACCGAGTGGAAGAAGCTCAAGACCGATGAAGTGGAAGTCAAACTGCCGCTCGAGGAAGCAGCGCCGGGACCCATGACGCTTCTGGTCGGCGAATACGGTCTCGCGCAACCGCAGCCGATCGGCGTGCAGGGATTCGCCGAGGCCGGCCGCTTCGATGGCTTCGAGATTCACGCAGGCGATGCGCAAGGCCTGCTCAAGGGCAGCCGCCTCGACGAAGTGGCGAGTCTTACGATCAGGAGCGTCGTGTTCACGCCCGGGGAGCTCTCGAGCCGACAGGGGGTCGATGAGCTTGCGATGGGGGCACAGAATGCCGCGGCCGCGGCCGAGCTCAAGCCGATGAGCCCCGTGCCGGCCATGCTCACGCTGAAGGATGGACGCGTTCTGCCGGTGACCGCGAGCGTCGCGGCGCCGCGTCCCAAGACGGTGCTCATCAACAAAAGCGTGCAGCCCTCGGCGCTCGGCAGCGACAGCAACATCCAGCTCGCCGGCTCGGGCGAGCTGCCGCTCGATGCAACGCTGATATTCTCGATACGCGCGCAGGCGCCGACGAGCTTCGCGCGCGACGCAACGGTCGATGTGGCGACCGCGGATGAGAGCGTGGTGGTGTCCTTGAGCCTCGCCAACGGAGCGCTCGCGCTCGAGAATTCGCGGGTCGCGGTGGCGACCCTCACGCCGCTGAAGGCGTTCGGGGCCTCTTCCTACGGACCCCTCAAATACCGCGTCAACGCCAAGGGCGCTGTGAGCGATTGGCAGCCCCTCGCGACTCTGGTTCGCCTGCCTGCGCTGAAAGCCCTCGAGTGTCCGCTGAAGCCGGAGGTCCCGTGTAAGCTGTCGGGCGCCGATCTGTATCTGATCGACTCCGTTGCGGGGGCCGCGGATTTCAGTCAGCCGGTCATCGTGCCGGAGGGATTCCTAGGATCCTCGCTCCCCGTGCCGCATCCGAGCAACGGCACGCTGTACTTGAAACTGCGTGACGACCCGCAAGTCATCAATCCCACCGGACTCATCGCGCAACAGCCTGCCCCCGTGCCCGCACCGGCCGACAATCAGGTTCCGGGCTCTTAGTCGTTTGCAGCGGTCGGCGGATGGGCTGCGCGGCTGACCCGCCAGACGGTATTGCCGACGTCGTCGGCGACCAGCAACGCACCATGCTTGTCGATCGCGACGCCCACCGGGCGGCCGAACGCGTTGTCGTGCTCATCCAAAAATCCGCTGAGCACATCGACCGGCTCGCCGCTCGGCTTGCCGTTCTCGAAGGGCACGAAAATCACGCGATAGCCGCTGTGCAGTTTGCGATTCCAGGAGCCGTGCTGCCCTACGAACATGCCGTGGCGAAACGCGGGCAATTGCGAGTTGCCCGCCCAGCAAAGCCCGAGCGATGCCGTGTGGGCTCCTAAGGCATAGTCGGGTGCGATCGCCCGCGCCACCATCGCCGGATCCTGCGGCTTCACCCGCTCATCGACGTGGTCGCCGTAATAGCTGAACGGCCATCCGTAGAAGGCGCCCTCGTGCAACCCCGTCATGTAATCGGGCGGCACATGATCGCCGAGCTCATCGCGCTCGTTGACGGCGACCCATAACACGCCGCTATCGGGTTCGAAGGCAAGGCCCACGGGATTGCGCAGGCCGGCGGCATACACTCGATGCGCACCGGTCTTCGGATCGATCTCCCACACGGCCGCGCGCTCCTGCTCCGCCGCGAGTCCGTTCTCGGCCGCATTGCTATTCGAGCCCACGCCGACGTAGAGCTTGGTGCCCTCGCGATTGGCGATGAGACTCTTCGTCCAGTGATGGTTGATGGGTCCACCCGGCAGGGCCGTCACCTGCGTGGGCGCATCGCGAATCTCCGTCTGCCCTGTATGGTACGGAAAACTCACCAAGGCATCGGTGTTCGCGACATACAGGCGATCGCCGATGAGCGCCATGCCGATGGGCGAGTTCAACCCTTGCA
The DNA here is from genome assembly GCA_963766915.1 of uncultured Gammaproteobacteria bacterium. Taxonomy (GTDB): domain Bacteria; phylum Pseudomonadota; class Gammaproteobacteria; order Steroidobacterales; family Steroidobacteraceae; genus Bog-1198. Next base: position 117,799 of record CAVYCL010000007.1, on the reverse strand, counting down.
ACAGGACGTGGCGCTCGGGCGGCGTACCCGCCCCGCCGACCTCGCGAAACAGCGTGATGCGATTCGCACTCGGCGCGCGACCCGATCCTGCATGCTTCATCACCAGTTTATGCACCGCGCCGCTCACGCCCTTGGCATCCTCCGGCTTCGGCGGCGCATCGGCCTCGGCGACCAGCACATCGCCGTTCGGCAGCACGTACAGCCAGCGCGGATGATCGAGACCCGTGGCGAATGCATCCACCTGCGCCCCCTTGGCGGCGCGCGGCATCATGCCCGCCGGCCAGCCCTCGGCCTTGGCGACATGGGTCGTGGGGATGAGGGATTTCGTCGGCGCCGGAATCGTGGGATGCGGTCCCCACTCGCCCGCGGAGTCCTGCTCGGAGGAGGTGACTTGACCTAGGGCATGATCGCCCGCAAAAGCTCCGACAATGGCCGCCGCACAGATTCCGAGCGCCGCCGTGACAAACATGGATGAACGCATGCGACGATTATGCGGCGCTCGCCGTGGCCGCACATCGGCGCAAGTCGCGAGGAGTTGTCGGGTGCGCCTTACGCGGCGCCTTAGACTGGCGGCCGCCGGTCGGTCACGTGCGATGCTTTTCCCGAGGAGCGCGCGAGCGCACCGCTCGCCATGACCTCGAAGCGCGCGGCGATGCCCACCATGGCCTTGAAACGTTCGCCGAGCATGCGTTCGAGGGCCGGACGGTCGAGAAGGCTGAAGTCGCCGCGCGCCTCCACCCGCACGTGCATCTCGTCGAGGCGCTGCGGCCGGGAAATCTCAACGTGATAATGGGGCGAGAGGTCCGCGCAGGCCGCGATGAGCTCCTCGACCTGGGAGGGAAATACGTTCACCCCGCGAACGATGAGCATGTCGTCCGCGCGGGCCGTGACCCGGCTCAAGTGGCGCATCGCGGTGAACCGGCCGGGTAGGAGCGAGCTGAGATCGCGCGTGCGATAGCGGATCACCGGCATCGCCTCCTTGGTGAGCGAGGTGATCACGAGCTCGCCCGGCTCGCCGTCGGGCACGGGTTCACCGCTTTGCGGATCGACGATTTCCGGCAGGAAATGATCCTCCCAGAGGGTTGGCCCTTCGCTGGTACCTGCAAGTTCCTGCGCGACGCCGGGACCCATCACCTCGGAGAGCCCGTAGATGTCGCACGCCACCAGATCCGAACGCGGACTCGATCTCCCGCCGCATGCCCTCGCCCCAGGGCTCCGCGCCGAACATCCCGATGCGACAGCGAGCTCGAGCGGGGATCGATGCCCTGCCGCCGGAACTCGTCCAGGAGCGTCAGCATGTAGCTCGGCGTGATCATGATGAGATCGGGCCGAAAATCCATGATCAACTCGACCTGCCGCTCGGTCTGACCGCCCGACATCGGAATGACGGTGCAGCCCGCGGCCTCCGCGCCATAATGCGCGCCGAGTCCCCCGGTGAAGAGTCCGTAGCCGTAGGCGACGTGCACCTTCATGCCGCGCCGGCCGCCGGCCGCGCGGATCGAGCGCGCGACCGAGCGCGCTCCAGGTGGCGATGTCCTTGGCGGTGTACCCCACGACCGTGGGCTTGCCCGTGGTGCCCGAGGAGGCGTGCACGCGCACCACCTCGTGCAACGGCACGGCGAAGAAGCCGAACGGATAGGCGCCGCGCAGATCGCTCTTGGTCGTGAAGGGAAAGCGCGCGAGATCGGCAAGCGAGCGCAGATCCGCGGGACTCACTCGGTGCTCGTCGAACTTGCGTCGGTAACACGGATTGTGCTCGTAGGCGTGCCGGATCGACCAGCGCAAGCGCTCGAGCTGCAGCGACTCGAGTGCCGCCCGGTCCATGCCGCAGCGCGGGCTCGACTTCGAGCGCTTCGGCAAAGTGACGCTGCATCAAGCCTCACACCGCACGATCGGGAACCTCGTCGCATGCTCACCATCGTGAGCACGTCGTAGGAGGCGACGGTCTCGCCGTCCTGATTGGTGATCTCCGTGTCCCAGGCGACCTCGCCCCATCCCTTGTCGGCGCGCAGGCTCTTCTGCGCGCAGGTGAGACGCACCTTGATCCGCTCGCCGGGCTTGACCGGCTTCACGAAGCGCAGCTGATCGAGCCCGTAGTTGCCGAGCACCGGACCGTAGTCCGGATCGACGAACAATCCCGCGGCCGCGGAAATCAGGAAATAACCGTGCGCCACGCGGCCGCCGAACAGCGGATTGCGGGCGGCCTCGCGCTCGCTCATGTGCGCGTAGAAATTGTCGCCCGATCAGCGCGGCGAAGGGCTCGATGTCCTCGATGGTGACCGCCCGCTCCGCCGAGCGGAACGTGTCGCCGAGCACGAGGTCGTCGAAGGCGATGCGGAACGGATGCCGACCGGGATCGCGCTGCCGGCTGCCGCGGACCCAACGCCCGCCGAGCGCGGTGATGACATCCGGTGTGCCTTGCACGGCGGTGCGCTGCATGTAATGCAGCACGCCGCGAATGCCGCCGAGCTCCTCGCCGCCGCCGGCGCGGCCGGGACCGCCGTGCACCAGCGGCGCGAGCGGCGAGCCGTGTCCGGTCGATTCCTTCGCGCAGGCCGCGTTCACCACCAGGATCCGCCCATGGTAGGGCGCGAGCCCGAGCACCAGCCGGCCGGCGAGCGCCTCGTCGGCCGAGAAAATCGAGGCCGCCAGGCTGCCGCCGCCGCGGCGCGCGAGCGCCATGGCGTCGCTCGCGTCGCGATACGGCACGACGCGTCGCCACCGGCCCGAAGGCCTCGACCTCGTGCACTGCCCGCGCCGCATGCGGGTCGCGCGACAAGAGAATCCAGGGCGAGACGAACGCGCCGCGCTCCGCATCGGCGCCCTGCACCTCGAACCCTTGCGTGCGGCCCACGATGACGTCGGACTCGCGCCTGAGCTCCGCCACGCGCGCCAGCACGTCGGCGCGTTGCGCGAGGCTCACCAGCGGCCCCATGCGCACGCCGGCGGCGCGCGGGTCGCCGAGCACGATCTTGTCGAGCGCGACTCTTGAGCGCATCCGCCGCCGCGTCGACGAATTCCGACGGGCACCAGCGCCTTGCGGATCGCGGTGCACTTCTGTCCGGCCTTCACCGTCATCTCGCGCACCACTTCGCGAATGAACAGATCGAACTCCGCGCTCCCCGGCCCCGCATCGGCTCCCAGGATGCTCGAGTTGAGCGAATCGGTCTCGGCGACGAACGGCACCGAATGGCGCACCACGCGCGGATGCGTGCGCAGCTTCGCGGCCGTCGCCGCCGACCCGGTGAAGCACACGATGTCCTGACAGGTCAGATGATCGAAGAGGTCGCCAAGGCTGCCGCACACGAGCTGCAGCGCGCCTTCGGGCAGGAGCCCCGACTCGATGATCCGCCGCACCGCGAGCTCGGTGAGATACGCGGTCGCGGTCGCGGGTTTCACGATGGCGGGGACGCCGGCGAGGAGCGCGGGCGCAAGCTTCTCGAGCATCCCCCACACCGGAAAATTGAACGCATTGATGTGCACCGCCGCGCCCTCGCGCGGCATGAAGATGTGCTGGCCGACGAACGTGCCGGCCTTGGACAGGCCCTCGACGGGTCCGTCCAGATGCAGCCGGCTGTTCGCGAGCTCGCGCGCGCCCTTGCTCGCGTAGGCGAACACGGTGCCGATGCCGCCGTCGATGTCGATCCATGAATCGTCTTTGGTCGCGCCGGTCCGATACGACAGCGCGTAGAGCTCTTCCTTGAACTCGAGCAGCCGCTTGGCGAGCGCCTTCAAGAGCGCGGCGCGCTCGTGGAAGGTGCGCGCGCGCAAGGCCGGGCCGCCCACCTCGCGGGCGTGCCTGAGCACGGCCTCGAAATCGACACCGCCCGAGGAGGCGCGGGCGATCACCTCGCCCGTCGAGGCATCGCGGAGCGCCGTTCCTTCGTAGCTGCTGGTCTGCCAGCCGCCGCAGACATAGCTTTGCAATTTCACGATCAGACCCGCTCGATAACCATGGCGATGCCCTGCCCGACGCCGATGCACATGGTGCACAAGGCGCGCCGGCCGGCGCCGCGCTCGAGCTGTCGCACCGCGGTCGTCGCGAGGCGCGCGCCGCTCGCGCCGAGCGGATGGCCGAGCGCGATGGCGCCGCCCTGAGGATTCACGTGCGCGGCATCGTCGGGGATTCCCAACTCGCGCAGCACGGCGAGTGCCTGCGAGGCAAACGCCTCGTTGAGCTCGATGAGATCGATGTCCGCGAGCTCGAGCCCGAGCCGCGCGAGAAGTTTGCGCGTCGCGGCGACCGGTCCCATGCCCATGATGCGCGGCTCGACGCCCGCCACCGCCGTCCCCACGACGCGCGCCCGGGGCTTGAGACCGAAGCGCTTGACGGCGGCCTCGGAGGCGAGCAGCAGCGCGCAGGCGCCATCGTTCACTCCCGACGCGTTGCCGGCCGTCACCGTGCCGCCGGCGCGAAACGGCGTCGGCAGTTTCGCGAGCGCCTCGAGGCTGGTCTCGCGCGGATGCTCATCGACCGTCACCTGGGTCGCTCTCGCCGCGTTTGCCCGCAACCGCGACGCCGACGATCTCTTCGGCGAAGTAGCCCGCTTTCTGCGCGGCCAGCGCGCGCTGCTGGCTGCGCAGCGCGAACTTGTCCTGATCCTCGCGCGTGATGCGAAACTCGTGGGCGACGTTCTCGCCCGTCTCCGGCATCGAGTCGACGCCGTACGCCTGCTTGAGGAGCGGGTTCACGAAGCGCCAGCCGATGGTCGTGTCGTGCAGCTGCACATCGCGCGCAAAGGCGGTGGCGCTCTTCGACAGCACATAGGGCGCACGGCTCATGCTCTCGACGCCGCCGGCGAGCAGCAACTCGCCCTCGCCAGCGCGAATCGCGCGCGCGGCGCTCGCCACGGCATCGAGCCCCGATCCGCACAAGCGGTTGAGCGTCGCACCCGGCACCTCGACCGGCAATCCGGCGAGCAGCGCGCTCATGCGCGCGACGTTGCGGTTGTCCTCACCCGCCTGATTGGCGCAGCCCATGATCACATCGTCGATGGCCTTGGGATCGACTCGCTCGTTTCGCCGCAGCAGCTCGCGCAGCACCACGGCGGCGAGATCGTCGGGACGCACCGCCGACAGCGCGCCGCCGTAGCGCCCGATGGGCGTGCGAATCGCATCGCAAATGAAAGCATCGGTCATGTTTGCAACTCCTCAACGCCCGGTGAAATTCGCCGCGCGCTTCTCCGTGAAGGCGGCCACGCCTTCGGCATAGTCCTGCGAGCGGCCGAGCTCGCGCTGCGCGTCGCGCTCGAGATCGAGCTGCTCCGCGAGCGAATGCTGCCAGCTCGCGCGGATCGCGGCCTTGGTCGCCGCGAGCCCGCGCGTGGGCGCGGCGGCGAGCTGCGCCGCGAGCGCATCGACGGCTTGCAGGAAATTCCGCATCGTCGACGCAACGCCAGATCATCCCCCAGGCGGCGGCCTGCTCGGCCGACAGCTTCTCGCCGAGCAGCGTCAGCCCGAGCGCGCGGGCGCTCCCCGACGAGACGCGGCAGGCTCCAGGTGCCGCCCGAGTCCGGCACCAGCCCGAGCCGGCAAAACGCCTGCACGAAGCTCGCCGAACGCGCCGCGACGACCAGATCGCAGGCGAGCGCGATGTTCGCGCCGGCACCGGCCGCGACGCCGTTCACCGCCGCGATCACCGGCATCGGCAGCTCCTGCAACGCGAGCACGAGCGGCTTGTAGTAGCGCTCGATCGAATCGCCGAGATCGACGCCTTGGCTGCCCGGCGCCACGGCACGGTCGGCGAGATCCTGGCCCGCGCAAAACCCGCGGCCGGCGCCGCTCAGCACCAGCACCCGCGCGCCCTGCCGCGCACGCGCTCGCAAGCGCGCCGCGCACCTCCTCGTGCATGCGTACGTTGAAGCTGTTGAGCTTGTCGGGCCGATTCAGCGTGAGCCGCGCGATGCCCTCCTCGATGCGAACAGAGGATGGTTTCGTACGATCGCGGCGTCATTTCTCGTCATAGCTCAGCTCCAGCGAGCGGTGACGTGGACGGGCCTGGCAGCACAGAACGAAACCCGCATCGACTTCCCAGGGCTCGAGCGCGATGTTGTGCGCCATGACGGCCCGCCCCGACTTCGATCCGGGTTCGGCAGGTCGCGCAAATTCCCGCCCGGCAGGAGAACGGCAGCTCGAGCCCGGCCCGTTCCGCTGCGTCGAGCACCGAGACATCCGCCGGGCGCCATGGGAAAACTGCGGCGGCGCCCGTCCATGACCACCGAGATCTGCGCGAGCACTTCGCTCGGGCGGCAGCAGCGCGGCGTCCGCCGCCGGCCGCGGCCTGCGGCGACGGCACCGGCCGGCGCGCGAAGCGCTCGAAACGCACCGGCGCGCCGGGGTTCAGCCGCCGGATCGCGGCGCGCACCGCATCCACCATGTCGCCCGGCCCGCAGACGAAGTACTCATCCGCGCGGGCGATATCGGACAATCTCGCGCGGCGAGTCGCCTGCACCTTGGCCGCATCGATGCGGCCGTTTAGAAGCGGCGCCTGCTGGGGCTCGCGGCTCATCACGAAGTACACCGCAGAACCGGCCGAGATGGCGATTCTTGAGCGCGAGCGTGTCCTCGAGGAACATGGTGCGCGCCATGCTGCGATTGCCGTAGACCAGCGTGAAGCGGCTCGCGGGCTCGCGCGCCAGGATATCGGCGGCGAGCGACAACACCGGCGTGATGCCGCTGCCCGCTGCGAAGGCGACGTAGCTGCGCGCGCGCGATGCCTCGACGGCGGTACGGAATCGCCCCATCGGCGTGCCCACCTCGAGCCGCTCGCCGGGCGAGAGGCGCGTGACGATGTCCCGCGACATCCGCCCGCCGGTCTGCTCGCGTACGCCGATGCGCAGTTCCGCGGCGCCCGGCGGCGTCACGATGGAATACGTGCGCTGCTCCTCGCGGCCGTCGATCATCCGCCGCAGCGTCACATACTGACCGGCGTCGTGCCGGAACTGATCGCGCAAAGCGTCCGGCACGGCGAGCCGCACGCAAACCGCGTCCTCCGCGATGCGGTCGACGGCGATCACTTCGAGTGGGTGGAAACTGAGCACGGTGTTTTCGTCAGATGCACTTGAAGCGCTCGAACGGCTCCAGGCAGTCGCGACAGCGGTGCAGCGCCTTGCAGGGCGTCGAGCCGAATTCGCTGATCGTCTCGGTGTTCGCCGATCGGCAGCGGGGGCAGGCGACGGCTGGGGAAACCATGAAGGAGCGCCAGGACGGGGCCGCGACGGCTTCGGGCGGGACGATGCCGTACTCGTCGAGCTTGCGCCGGCCCTCGGGGGTGATCCAGTCGCTGGTCCACGCCGGCGCGAGCACGCTGTCGCACCGCGAATTCGCCGACGGCGGCATCCGCGAGCGCGCGCCGCACCAGCTCCGCGATGTGATCGGTTGCCGGACACCCGGTATAGGTGGGCGAGAGCGCGACGTCGAGCACCCCGTCGGCACGCAGTGTCACGACGCGCACGATGCCGAGATCCGCGAGCGTGAGCGCCGGCAGCTCGGGATCGGGCACCGCCGCGACGGCGCGCCAGGCGGCCTGCACCCGTGCCTCGTCCTGCGAGCTCGGCGTCCGCGCGGCCGCCACGCTCACCAGCGAGCTCCCGGATGCGCGCGTTGCAGGATATTGCAGCTCGGCGAGCAGGTAGCCGAGATGCTCGCTGTGCTCGCCCCGCTTGCCGAACCAGCTATACGGCCGGTCGGCGGGACGCTCCAGAGTCGCCTCGGCGAGCACCTCGTCCAGGAGCCGGTTCCACTCGCTTCTCACGTCCTCGAGGGCGGGCGCGATGCCGCGCTCGGCCATGTCCTGATCGAGCGCATCCGCTTCGAACAACTCGACCGTGTAGGGCCAGAGCCGCTCGAGCGCTCGCTGCACGCGGGCGTGACTCTCCTCCGTGCCGTCGCCCAAGCGCACCAGCCAGCTCGAGCTGTAGCGCAGGTGATAGCGGGTCTCTTTCACCGCCTTCTCGGCGATGGCGGCGAGGCGGTCATCGCGCGAGCGCGCGAGCCCTCCGTACAACGCCAACTGAAAGGCATCGATCAGCACCTGGCGCACGATGGTCTCGCCGAAATCCCCGTTGGGTTGTTCGACAAGCGTCGGATTCAAATACTCGGCCTGCTCGCGCAAGAACGCGATGTCATCCTCGCTGCGGCCGCGTCCTTCGACCTCGCCGGCATACGCGAGCAGCAGGCGCGCCTGGCCGATGAGGTCGAGGGCGATGTTGGCGAGCCCAAGGTCCTCCTCGAGCGCGGGCGCATGACCCACCCACTCGCCCAAGCGTTGGCCGAGCACCAGGGCAAGATCGCCGAGCCGCAGCACATATCGGTAAAGCGCCGGCACCTCGCCGGCCGCGCGCGTCGCGGCGGTCGCGCTCATAGGGTCTTCACTTCCGGCGGAATGTCGTAGAACGTGGGGTGGCGATAGATCTTGTCGCGTGCCGGCTCGAACATCGCGTCGGCCTCGGCGGGATCGGAGGCCGTGATGTGGGCCGAGGGCACCGCCCAGATGCTCACGCCCTCCTCGCGGCGCGTGTACAGATCGCGCGCGTGCTCGATTGCCATGCGCGGATCGCAGGCGTGCAGGCTCCCCACGTGTTTGTGATCGAGCCCGCCGCGCGGCCGGATGAAGATCTCGTAGAGCGGCCACTCCCGCTCATCGTGCGCAGCGCGCTCATTGGTTTCTGGTGACATGCGAAGACTCCTTTGACGTCAGGCCGCGCAGCTCGCGGCGCGGCGGCGTTGCTTCTCGGCATGCGCCATGGCCGCCTCGCGCACCCACCGGCCTTGGGCGTGCGCGTGACGCCGCGCCTCGAGGCGCTCGCGATTGCACGGGCCGTTGCCCTTGAGGACGCGTTCGAACTCGTTCCAATCGATGGCGCCAAACTCGTGCCGTTGCAGCGTCTCGTTCCACTTGAGCTCGGGATCGGGCACGGCGAGTCCGAGGAACTTCGCCTGCGGCACGGTGAAGTCGACGAATTTCTGGCGCAGCTCGTCGTTCGAGAAGCGCTTGATCTTCCAGCGCTGCGAGTCGCTCGAATGCGTCGAGGCGCTGTCCGGCGGTCCGAACATCATGAGCGCCGGCCACCACCAGCGCTCGAGCGCGGCCTGCGCCATGGCCTTTTGCTCTCGAGTGCCCGCGCAGAGCTTGATCATGATGTCGAAGCCCTGACGTTGATGAAAACTTTCTTCCCGGCAGATGCGCACCATGGCGCGCGCGTAGGGACCGTAGGAGCAGCGGCAGAGCGGAATCTGGTTCATGATCGCCGCGCCGTCGACCAGCCAGCCGATGGCGCCGACGTCAGCCCACGTCGGGGTCGGATAGTTGAAGATGCTCGAGTACTTGGCCTTGCCGGAAAGCAACTGCTCGATCAGCTGATCGCGGCTCACGCCGAGGGTTTCGGCCGCGCTGTACAAATAAGCGCCGTGACCGGCCTCATCCTGGACCTTCGCAATCAAGATGGATTTTCGTAACAGGCTCGGCGCACGCGTGATCCAGTTGCCCTCGGGCAGCATGCCCACGATCTCCGAGTGCGCGTGCTGGGAAATTTGGCGGATCAAAGTCGCACGATAGCGGGCGGGCATCCAGTCTTTCGGCTCCACTTTCTCCTCGCGGTCGATGCGCGCCTGAAAGCCTCGCTCGCGTTCCGATTCTTGGGCGGGGAGTGAAGTTTCGCCATGAACGTCGAGCGCCTGGGTGTACATGGGATCCCCCGTGAATGGGCCGCAGCCTGCCCGATAGGTTCGCATCGTGACACACAAATTGATAATTTTCAATTTTTTATGTGTCATTTAAGGCGGCAACCGGCTACACTCCCCGCCCGTGAAACCGCCTTCCGCCGCCCGCCAGACGCCCGCCGCCGCCGCCGCGGAGCTGGTCGCACGCTTTCACCGCCAGCGACCGCTGCGCGCGGGATCGCTCATCGTGACCTTGTTCGGCGACTCACTGCTCCCGCGCGGCGGCGCCATCGCCTTGGGCAGCCTCATCGAGCTCGCAGCGCCTTTCGGCCTCAACGAGCGTTTGGTGCGCACCGCCAGTGCGCGGCTCGCGCAGGACGGCTGGCTCGCGGCACGGCGCGTCGGTAAGCGCAGCGAGTACCGCCTGACCGAGAACGGCGGCGTGCTGTTCGCCGAGGCCACGGAGCGCATCTACGGCGAAGCCGGCACGAACTGGTCGGGGCGCTGGACCCTGGTGGTGATTCCAGCCCTCCCTGCCGCCGAGCGGCAGCGGCTGCGCCGCGAGCTCGCCTGGCAGGGGTACGGTGAGTTATCGAGCGGTGTGTTCGCCCATCCCGAGTTGCGCGCCAACGGCGCCGGGCAGGCAAACAACGCGCAGTGGCCGCACGGCACCCTCGTGTTCGATGCGGATCTCGCATCGCCGGCGACGGCCGCGACCCTCATCGCGAACGGCTGGGACTTGAAGGCGCTCGGGCTACGCTACTTAGCCTTCGTCGAGCGCTTCGAGCGGGTACTGGGGGCGCTCCACGAGCCGCCGGAACCCGAGACAGCCTTCGTGCTGCGCACCTTGCTGATTCATGAGTACCGGCGCCTGCATCTGCGCGATCCCCTGCTTCCCGAGCGCTTGCTACCGCCGGAATGGCCGGGGATTCGGGCGGCACTCGTGTGCCGCTCGCTGTATGCCGCGGTGTTCGCAGCCTCCGAGATCTATTTGTCGAGAGTGGGCGCGCAACTCGCGGGAGCGCTACCCGCCGTCGACCCGGCGGTACTTCAGCGGTTCGGCGGCATCGGCTGAGCGACCTTGAGCGCCGCGATGAAGAGCGGTTTCCATTCCATGATGTGCTGGGTGATCAGCGCACCGATCCGCTCGCCGTCGCCGGCCGCGGCGTATTCGATCATCTGATAGTGCTCGCCCACGGACGCACGCACGCGCTCGCGCCCCTCCTTGCTGTCGATGCCATACAGGCGCATGTCGCTGCGCAGGGTCATGATCATCTTGGTGAGCCGGGGATTATTGGCGCGCGTCACAAGCGCCTCATGAAACCGCCGGTCGGCCTCGATGTATTCAGTGATGTCGTTACGCTCGACCGCAGCGCCCACCGCATCCGCCAGCGCGACGAGGGGCGCGGTGTCCGAGAGGCGCTGCTCCGCCAAGGTGACCAACGCGTGTCGCTCGAGAAGCACCCGCAGGGAAAAGACATTTTCCACATCGTCGAGCGTCGTGGGCTCCACCCGGAAGCCGCGATTTCGCATCGGTGTGACAAGACCCGCCCGGCTCAACTCCAACAGCGCTTCGCGTACCGGCGTCGTGGATATTCCCAACTCACCGGCGAGACCCGGCACCGAGTAGATCACGCCGGCCCCGACCCGCCCCGAAACGATTTCGGCCCGGACCCTCTCGACCACCTTCTCCCGAAGGTTGTGCACTTCGATGACATTCGCGCTCGCCACATTCACTCCTTTGCCTCTCGGATGACCCGACACGGCATTGTAGCAAGAAATAGTTGAGGTAGCGCGTGACGCGTGTTATAAATGCGTCACGCGCTACTTACGGAGAGCAAGATGATCGAGGATCCCCTCAAGCGATTCATGTGTCTCGGATGCGGCTTCCTGTACGACGAGGTGTTCGGGCTCCCCGAGCACGGCATTGCGCCTGGCACCCGCTGGGCGGACATCCCGGAGGACTGGGTGTGCCCCGATTGCGGCACCCCGAAACACCGCTTCGAAATGGTCGAGATCCCGTACGCCGCCGGAGAGCCGATGCCGCGGGTGTCCACATGAACAGCAACTTCGTCATGCGCGCCCACGAGCGCGGCTACAACAAATTCCTCTCGACCGGCGAGGCCTCGTCCTACATCGGCGGTCATCCCGAGGCGATCGTCACCCGCCACTCGAGCTTCAATTTCGGCCCCTATCTTTCGGGGCGCGCGGGTTTCGGCCGGGTGCGTGTGTTCGGCGATGAGACCTTCAGCGGCTCAGGATGCGGTTACAACATTCACCGGCACCATAACTTCATCATCTGCGCATTCGTGTTGCAGGGTCAGCTGACGCACGTCAATACCGTCGGCAACATCGATCAGCTGACGCAAGGTGACTACTACGCGTTCTCAGCCGGATCGGGCGGCAAGCATTGCGAGTTGAACCTCAAGAACGACGACATGCATGCCATTTATTTATGGATCATGCCCGACCAGCTGCTGCTCCCGCCCTCGTACGTCCGCGGTCACTTCGATGCCTTGGCGAATCGCAACAAGCTCGTCACGCTGGTGGGAAACGTCGACGGCGCGCTGCGTATCTCGCAGGATGTGAAAGTATCGCGGCTGGTCAGCGACACGGCCACGACGCTCGATTACGTGCCCACCTCACCCCTGCACGGGGTCTACACGTTCGTCCTGGAAGGTGACATCACGTGCGATGGGACCGCGCTCGCTCGACGTGACAGCGCCGGCACCTGGGGCGCGGAGCGCATTCAGCTTCGCACCGGCGCCGAGGAGTCGGATGTGCTCATCGTCGAAACGGCCGCGTAACCTTAAGGAGTACTTTGAGATGCCGATACTGCAGGTCTATTACCCGCGCGGATCGCTTGAAGGCGAGCGCAAGGCCGCGCTCGCCCGGCGAATGACGGACGTTCTGTTGACCATGGAGGGCGGCGCCAAGACGCAGGGCGGGCTCGCTTTCGCAACGGTGCTGTTCTCGGAAATTGCCGAGGCCGACTGGTGGGTCGGTGGACGAACCGATGCGACCTACGTGGCGCCCCCCGGCAAGTTCATCGTCCGCGTCTCGGTGCCCGAGGGGTACATGAACCAGACCCACAAGACCGAAGTGCACGTCGCCGTCAACGCGGCGATCCTCGATGTCCTGGGTACCCCGGGTGATCCGCATCAGGGCGCCAGTGTGCTGGTGATCATCGATGAAATCCCCGAGGGGAACTGGGGCGCCCGCGGTGAAACGATCAGCCTTGCGAACATCGCCGATACCGTCGGCCTCGCCAAGACCAGCGAGCGTTTCAAGTGGGTACGTGCCTACTTCAACGCCAAGGCAAGGGCGCGTGCCGCGGCCGACTATCCGGCCGATACGGGCGGGCTCCTGCCGCCGTGAGCAGGGGCGTCGCTGCGGCTAGTCTTCGCTCCATTCCTCGAGCGTCTTGACGACACTCCCGAGGAAACCATTCGCCTGAAAGGCATCGATCGCGCGATGATCGATGGTCAGGGTCAAATAGCACAGGGTGCGCACCCCGACGGCTTCCCCATCCGGCCCGTCCACGCCCGGCGTCTTCACCACGCAGACCCGGCGCTCGACCTTGCCCACGCCCAAGATGGCGACCTGCGGTTGGTTGATGACGATCGGCGCGGCGAGCAAGCTGCCGCCGACGCCGTGATTGGAAATGGTGAAGGTCCCGCCGCGCACATCCTGCGGTGCCAGCCGGCCCGCGCGTGCGGCGCCCACGAGCTGACCCAAGCGCGCCGCGACCTGCGCGAGGCTCAAGTGTTGGGCCTGGTGGATCACCGGTACGATCAGACCCTCCTCGCCCAACGCCGTGCCGACGCCGATGTTCGCATCCGGGTGCAGCTCGAGCGCCTCCTCGTGGAACGTCGCGTTCACCGAGGGGTGCGCGATCAACGAGCGCGCACAGGCCGCCACGAAATAAGCCGTGAGTGTGAGGCGGATGCCCTGGCGTTCGTATTCGGGCGCATGTCGCGCGCGGTGAGCTTGCACACGAGTGAGATCGGCCTCGAACAGCGTGGTGACGTGCGGCGCTTGCGCGAGACTGCGCGTCATGTGCTCGGCCACGCGCCGGCGCACGGCGCTGTGCGGGACTCGACGACCGTCCGCCGCGGCGGACGCGATGTTCGGAGGGCGGCGCATTTTCGCCGTGGTATCTGCATCGCTCGCGGGCGGCGGTGCGCCTAAGGCCTTTTGGCCGAGGTGGCGCTCGACGTCCTGCACCGTGATGCGGCCGCCGCGGCCGCTCCCCTTCAACTCGTGCGTGCCGAGCGCATGCTCGCTGAGTAGACGCCGCACGGCGGGGCTCAGCATCTCGCCCCCCTCTTGCGAGGCTGGCGTCGATACGGCCGCGGCCGTGCGCTTGGGGTCCGCGACGCCTGCACTCGATGTCGCCGCGCTGCGTACCCGGGCCAGAATCTGTCCGGGCTCGACTTCTTCGTTCGGCTTTTTCAGGATCTCGGCGAGCTCGCCGGTGGCCGGCGAAGCAATCTCCACCGTGACTTTGTCGGTCTCGAGCTCGAGCAAAGGCTCGTCCTTGCGAACGGCATCACCGACGGCCTTGCACCAGCGCAGCACCGTGGCCTTCGTGCCCTCCTCGTTCGCGGGAGCGACGACGTCGATTTGACCCGCGCTCAGAGGCTCACCAAGCCGCTCATGGTGGCCGCGATGCTCGCGACGCTCGGCAGCACGGCATCGAGCAGCACAGGACTGTGCGGGCTCGGTATGTCCGGCATGGCGAGGCGCTCGATGGGCGCATCCAGATCGAAGAACGCCTCGCGCACGAGCACGGCCGCGATCTCCGCGCCGAATCCCGCCGTGAGGGTATCTTCGTGCACGATCAAGCAGCGATGGGTTTTGCGCACCGACGCGAGTGTCGCCTGTTTGTCCCACGGCGACAAGGTGCGCAGGTCCAGGAGATCGGCCTCGATACCGGTGCGCTCGAGCGCGAGCTCGCAGCGCTCGACCATCGCGCCCCAGGTGACGACGGTGAGCGACTCGCCGCGCCGTAACAGGTTCGCTCGACCGAACGGAATCATGAAATCGTTTCCGGGATAGGCACGCCGCGCGGACGCTGAGTCGAGGAGCGAGCGATGCTCGAAGAAGATGGTGGGATCGTTACCGCGCAGCGCGGTGCGCAACAGTCCGACGGCATCCTCTGCATTCGACGGCATGACGACGCGCCAGCCGACACCATGCACCCATTGCACCTCGTTGGATTGACTGTGCCAGGGATCGCCGCATTTGAAGAATCCGCCGGGGATGCGCACCACCATCGGCGCGGCAAAGCGATTCGCGGTGCGCCAGCGCATCGAGCCGCAGTCGTTCAGCTGCTCCGCCGCGGGATCCGCGTATTTGCGAAACTGAATCTCCGGCACCGGCATGAGCCCCGCTGCCGCCATGCCCACCGCGCGTCCGATGATGCCTTCCTCGGACAGGCTCGTATCGAAGACGCGCGCGACGCCGAACTTCTCCTGCAAGCCGAGCGTCGCGGCGTGCACGCCGCCCTTGCGGCCCACGTCCTCGCCGAACACGACGACTCGCGGGTTCACCTCGAGCTCGTGCTCGAGCGTGCGGCGCACCGCCGTCACCAGATTGATGCGCGGCACCTTGCGGCGCGGCGCGGTCAACGCCGCGCGCGGGCAGCACGCCCTCCGCCCACAGGCCGCCCTGCGCTTGAATCTCGACGGCGCCGTCCTCGGCTGTCTCGGTGAAGACGTAGCGGCGCGCGCGATTCGGATCCGGCGTCGCGCGCTGCTCGACCCGCTCGCGCGCCTCGGCCACGGCCACGCGCGCGCGCTCCACCTCGCCGTCCCACGCCTCGACCGACAGCACCCCGGGCACGAGTTGGGCGCGGAGCTTGCCCCACGGATCGCGCTCGCGCTCGGCGGCGATCACCGCCGCTCCCTTGTACGTCTGAGTGTCCTGGCCGGAGTGACCCGACAGACGCGGCACGGTGAGCCGCAACAAGGCGGGTCCCTTGCCGGCGCGCACGCCGCCGACCGCCTCGCGCATGAGCTCCGCGGCGGCGAGCGGATCCGAGCCGTCTCCGTCGAGCACGCGCAGCCCGCGAAACGCGCTCAAATTGTGGGCGATGTTGCCGCCGGGGGTTTGTAACTCGGCCGGCACCGAAATCCCATAGCCGTTATCCTCGATGAAGAAGAGCAGCGGCAGGCGCTGAGTGGTCGCAATATTGAGCGCCGACCAGAAACCGTTGGTGGCGGTGGAGGCATCGCCGCCATGCGCGACCGCGATGCTGTGCTTGCAGCGCGTATCGCCCAACACCTCCTCTCGGTAGCGCAGCGCCTGCGCCCACCCCACCGCGGGCGTGAACTGGGTGCCGACCCCGCCGCACACCGGCAGTGCGCACGGACCGTCGCGGCGCGGCAGGTTGAACACGGCGCCGATATCGCGCCCCTCGCTCATGCTGCCGACGCGCATCATGGTGGAAGCCAGGGCCTCGTCGATCGACAGGCCGAGCGTGAGCAACAGCGGACGGGAGCGGTAGTAGCCCCCGAGACCGTCCCGGGCGCCGGTGAGCAGCCGGCCCAAGAGCACTTGGGTGACCTCGTGGCCGCGCGCCGAAAACTGGTAGAGCACCTTGCGCTCCGGCAGGAGGACGGATTCCTCGAGATCATCGAGCGCGCGGGAAATGGCCGCTTGGCGGACAACAGCCAGCCAGTCGGCGGCCGCCAAGTGCACCGCGGCGCTCATCTTCTGCGACGCGAGCAGCCATATACACGAGACTAAACCCAACTCCACGCTATAAATCGCCAAAACGCTCTCTCTCGGGCATGATTGTTGGTGATAGTCGCCAATTCCGTCGTAAGGGCCACTTCCCGCATGGTATTCGACCGCTTCGATGCGCGAATCTTGTCTGAGCTGCAGCGTGACGGCCGCCTGCCGGTGGTCGAACTGGCGCAGGCCATCGGTCTCTCCGCCACCCCCTGCGCCCGCCGCATCAAGGCGCTTGGAGTCCGCCGGGGTCATCGAAGGCTACACCGCGCTGCTCAATCCTTCACGCGTCGGGCTCGAGGTGCAGGCGATCGTGCACGTGAAGCTCGCCGAGCACACCGATGAGAGCGTGGCGCGCTTCGAGCGCGAGATCGCGCTGCTCGAAGAAGTGACCCATTGCTACGCGATGACCGGCGCCTACGATTTCATCCTGCAGGTATTCGGCAAGGATCTCGATTCGCTCAGCACAGTCATACTCAAGAAATTGTTGCGCATCCCGCATGTGCGCGATGTGCAGTCGAGCGTCGTGCTCGCCACGGTCAAGCGCTCGACACGCGTTCCCTTAGGTCACTTAAATGAATCCCGCTCCAATGAATCACGTGATGTCATTGTCATCGGCGCCGGAATCGCCGGCGCCTCGGTCGCCGCGCATCTCGCGGAGACGCAGCGCGTGGTGTTGCTCGAGCGCGAGGAACGCGCCGGCTATCACTCGACCGGCCGCTCGGCGGCGCTGTTCACCGAGATCTATGGCAACACGACGATCCGCGCGCTGACGCGCGCCAGCCGCAAGTTCCTGTTCGAGCCGCCGGCGGGATTCGCCGAAGGACCGCTGATGCGGCCGCGGGGATGCCTGTATATCGCATCGCAGCAGCAGCTCGAGGCGCTCGCGACGTTCGCGGCCCTCCCGGACGTCGCGCCCGCCACCCGGCCCTTGGAAATACACGAAGCCCACGCGCTCTGCCCCATTCTGCGCGAGGGCTACGTCGCGGCCGCGCTGTTCGAGCCCGATTCCTCGGACATCGATGTGAGCGCGCTCCATCAGGGCTACCTGCGCCTGTTCCGGCGCCGCGAAGGCCGCCTGATCACGAATGCGGAGGTCGCGGCGCTCGAGCGAAGCGCCGAGTCGCTGGACGGTGCGCGCCGGCCCAAGAGCGCTTCACGGCGCCGATCGTCGTGAATGCCGCGGGCGCTTGGGCGGATGAGGTCGCGGCGCTCGCGGGCCTCGACGCGCTTGGGCCTGCAGCCGCGTCGCCGCACCGCCGTGCTGGTCGACCCGCCCCCCGGCATGGACGTCAGCCGCTGGCCGTTCGTGAACGACGTCGACGAGCAGTTCTACTTCAAGCCGGAAGCGGGCTCGCTGTTCTTCTCGCCGGCCGACGAGACGCCGGTCGAGCCGAGCGATGTGCAGCCGGACGAATGGGACGTTGCCGCGGCCGTCGAGCGCGTCGAGGCGGCGACGACCCTGCAGATCGCGCGCCTCAAGGCCCGCTGGGCGGGGCTGCGCACCTTCGCGCCCGACCGCACGCCCGGTGGTCGGGTTCTCGAGCGAAGGATCCGGTTTTTTCTGGCTCGCCGGACAGGGGGGCTACGGGATCCAGACCGCCCCCGCGCTGTCGCGCGCGGCCGCGGCCCTCATCCTCGGTCAGCCCGCTCCCCGCGGACTTGCAGGGTCTTCAAGGGACGCTCGCCGCGCTGTCGCCCGCGCGTTTCGAGCTGACTTGAACGCCGCTCGCGCGAGCGTCGACCCTCGCACCCCGTGGGTGATATCCTACGGTAGGCCTAACCGCTCGACCGACTGACGGTCTTCGCGACGTGGCGCAGCATGCTCACACAAGGATTGTGTCTCTCATTGAAAGGTGCGCTCATGCTTCATTACGCAGTGGTGTTTTTCGTCATCGCCCTGGTGGCGGCGTTTCTTCGGATTCGGCGGCATCGCGGTCGGCGCAGCCGGCATCGCGAAGGTACTGTTCATCGTATTCTTGATCGGCGCGATCGTCAGCTTCCTGATGAGTCTCGGCCGACGCGTCTGATGCAACGACCAGTAACAGGAGCAATCTATGGATCCCATTTGGATACGACCCACGTGCGCAAAGCCAAAAATACGCGAATGCGAACATCAACGATTTTCTGGACAACGTCGATGATCTGACCAAGGCGATCAAGGATGTCGAGACTCCGGATATCGCCCGCGTCCGGGCCAAGGTCAAGATCGCGCTGAGCGCCGCGAAGAGCGCGCTGAGCGGACAGCGCCGCGCAAGTGCGCGGCCAGGCGACGCCAGTTCAGCAAGACCACCGACAGCTATGTGCGCGACAACCCCTGGCAGGTGGTCGGCATCGCGGCGGTGGTCGGCAGTCGCTCTCGGCGTGATGATGACCCGCCGCTCGACGACTGAGCGTCGACTCAAGAGCCTTCGCGAACGGGCGTGTGGGATGAATGCCTCGCACGCCTTTTTTGCGCGCTCAGTGGCGGCACTTCAGGCCCGGCGCCATTCGGTCAGTGCCGCCGGGCTTGTCCTCCAGGACGACCCCTGCCGCGGCGAGCCGATCGCGGATCCGGTCGGACTCGGCGAAATTCTTGGCCGCGCGCGCCGCGCGGCGCTCGGCGATCGAGTTCCTCGATCTCGGCATCGCTCAAGCCGGCGGCGTCCGTGCCCTCGCCGGGCATCGAGCGCTTGAGATACGCCTCCGGCGCCTGCTGCAGCAGGCCCGAGCACCTTGCCCATGTCGAGCAGCACGCGCGCAGCCGCGGCGCTCTTCGCCGGATCGCCTGCGGCCTTGGCGCTGTTGAGCTCGCGCGCCACGCCCTGCAATCACCGCCAGCGCCTCGGGCGTATTGAAATCATCGTCCATCGCCGCGTGGAACTCTGCGAGCGCGCGCGGTTCTGGTCCGAGCTCGCCCGGCCGCACGAGTCTCGCCGGCCGTGTGTCCTTGAGCGCCCGATACAACCCAGCCAGCGTCTCGTCCGCCTGGGCGAGCTGCGCCGCGGAGTAATTGATCGGGTCCGCGATAATGGCTGCTCGAGCAGGAAGAAGCGCAGCACCTCCGGATCGCGCAGCGTCTTCAGCACCTCGCGCACCGTGAAGAAATTGCCGAGCGACTTCGACATCTTCTCATCGTCGATGTTGACGAAGCCGTTGTGCATCCAGACGTGCACGAACGGCGAGTCGCAGGCCGCGCAGGATTGCGCGATCTCGTTCTCGTGATGCGGAAATTTCAGATCCATGCCGCCGCCGTGCAGATCGAAATAGTCGCCGAGCAGCGCTGGTCGACATCGCCGAGCATTCGATGTGCCAGCCCGGACGGCCCGGACCCCAAGGCGACGGCCAGGAGGGCTCGCCCGGCTTGGCGTGCTTCCACACCACGAAGTCCAGCGGATCGTGCTTGAACTCGTCGACCTGCACGCGCGCGCCCGCGCGCGATTCGTCGATCCTTCTTCCCGACAGCGCGCCGTAGTGCGGGAACTTGCGCACCGAATACATGACGTCGCCGTTCGCCGCCGCGGTAGGCGTAGCCCTTGTCGATGAGCGTCTGCGTCATCGCGACGATCTCGGGCGATGTACTCGGTGGCGCGCGGCTCGCGATCCGGCGCCTCGAGGCCGAGCAGCGCGCAATCCTCGTGCATGGCCGCGGTGAAGCGGCTGCGCGAGCGCGCGTCCAGTCCTCGCCCGTTCTCGCGCCGCGCGCTGGATGATCTTGTCGTCGATGTCGGTGATGTTGCGCACGTAGGTGACGTCGTAGCCGCGCGCGCGCAGATAGCGCTGCACCAGATCGAACACCGTGAGCATGCGCGCGTGGCCGATGTGGATGTAGTCGTAGACGGTGATGCCGCAGACGTACATGCGCACTTCGTTCGCCGCGCAGCGGCTTGAACTCGGCCTTCTTGCCGGTGAGCGAGTTATGGATTTCGAGCATGGGATTCCAGCCGGCGCGCGCGCCGTCGCCAGCGGGCATGAGCTTCAAGAGCGGCGCGAGCTCCGGGCCGTGCGTCTGGCCGGTGAGCGCCACCCGCAAGCGGCATGAACAGTTCGGCGCCGCCGCGCCCGGTGCTCCTGCTTGAGCAGCGCGGCGAGCAGCCTGCAGATCCGGCCCCGATCGATCCAGCGCCGCCGCGGCGGCCGCGAAGAACGCAGGCCCGGCCGCGGCGACGACACGCTGCTCCTCGGCGCCGAGCGGCGGCAACTCGCCGCGCACCACGGCGACCCAGGGCTGCCGCGTCCGCGGGCAGCACCACGTTGTGGCGCACCAGCTCGACGAACGCCGCCGAGTCCGGCGAGCCCGAGCCACGCGCCGATCTCGGCGACCGACATGCGCTGCAAGCGTCTCCTTCTGCCAGTGCACGCAGCTGCGATTCCTCGAAGCGCGCCGGACGCGCGGCCGAGATGCTCGGGACGGAAATGCGCGGGCATGCTCCGCGGGCGCCAGCCAGCCTTCGACGTCGGCGGTGTGGCCCAGGTGGAACAGATGATTGAGCAGCGCCGCCGGCAGGAATCCGCGCTCGCGAAACTCCTGCACGCTGGTGCTGCCG
Source organism: uncultured Gammaproteobacteria bacterium (assembly GCA_963766915.1). GTDB lineage: Bacteria > Pseudomonadota > Gammaproteobacteria > Steroidobacterales > Steroidobacteraceae > Bog-1198. Next base: position 96,875 of record CAVYCL010000007.1, on the reverse strand, counting down.
TGCCGCTTCGACAAGCGGCGCGCCGTCGGCGCCGACCAGCAAGCCCGACGTGGCCGTAGTCGGGTCGGCGCATGCCGAGCGCATCGAGCAGCATCAGCTGGCGCGGCGTATTGGTGAGATGATCGTCGCCGCGCAACACGTGCGTGACGCCCATCACCGAATCATCGACGGCGTTGCAGAAGAAGAACGCGGACGTGCCGTCCTCGCGGCGGACGATGAAATCGCCGATGTCGGCCGACGAGAAGCGCTGCGGTCCGTGCACGAGATCGGTGAACTCGATCGACGGCGTCCGTCGGGCACGGCGAAACGCAGCGTCGGCTTGCGCCCCTGCGCCAGCGCGCGCGGCGCGCTCGGCGGCGCGTCAGCGCTCGGCAGGTGCCGGCGTAGCGCGGCGGCCTGCCCGCCATGCGCTGCAGCTTGCGCGACGAGCTCGAGCTCTTCGGGCGTGCAAAAGCAAGGGTAGGCGCGTCCCTCGGACTCCAAGCGGGCGAACAGCTCCGCGTACCAGGCGCCGCGCTCGGACTGCAGCGTAAGGCGCGCACGGACCGCCGACGTCCGGTCCCTCGTCCCAATCGAGCCCGAGCCAGCGCAACTCCGCGATCAGCGCCTCGCGATGACGCGCCTCGCTGCGCTCGACATCCGTGTCCTCGATGCGCAAAATGAATCGCCCGCCGCTCTTTCGCGCCCAGAGCTAGCTGAAAAAAGCGGTGCGCGCGTTCCCCAGATGCAAGGAGCCGGTGGGCGACGGTGCGAAACGCGTGACGACGGGCGTGGACATATCTCAAGATTGTACCCATTCGAGTAGAATCCCGGCATGAAACAGCTAATAGCTGCATGCCTTGGCCTTGGTCCTCGCCTTCGCCTCCCCGCTCCGCTGCCGCTGAAAAGCCGCCGCACCCGCCCCAGCCGAGAAAACGGCCGCGCCCGTGTACGTACAGGTCGTGACCTCCGCGGGCAACTTCACCATCGAGCTCAACCCCGAGCGCGCGCCGCTCACGGTCGCGCAATTCCTGAAGTACGTCGACCAGGGTTTCTACTCCGGCACGATCTTTCACCGCGCCATTCCGAGCTTCATCATCCAGGGCGGCGGCTACGATGCCGACTACAAGCTCAAGGGCAACTCCGCCGAAGGTCGTCAACGAGTCGGGCAACGGCTTGACCAACCAGCGCGGCACGGTGGGGCTCGCCCGCCCGCCCGAGCCGCACGACGGCGACGTACAGTTCTACGTGAACCTCGCCGACAACGCGGCGCTCGATCCGAATCAGACGCGCTGGGGCTATGCGGTTTTCGGCAAGGTCGTGCAAGGCATGGACGTGGTCGACCAGATCAGCCTCGTGCCGACCGGCGCCAAAGGCCCCTTCAAGGAGAACGCGCCGCTCAAGCCCGTCGTCATCGAGAAGATCGAGCGCGTACCGGCCCCCGCGGCCAATTGAGCGGCCGCGGCGCGGGCGGCCTCGAGTGGCGATTCTTTTCATCTCGGATCTGCACATCGACGCGCAGCGCCCGGACATCACGCGCGCAATTCGTCGATTTCTTGCAGAACGAGGCGCGCGGCGCCGAGGCGCTGTACATCCTGGGCGATCTGTTCGAGTCCTGGGTCGGGCGACGATGCGCCGGACTCCGGCCAGCAAGACGGCCATCGACGGCGATCCGCTCCCTCACCGACGGCGGCGTGCCCTGCTTCGTCATGCACGGCAACCGGGATTTCCTGCTGGGCGACGGAGTTCTGCGCGCGCTCGGGCGCGCAGCTGCTTGCCCGATCCCTCTGATCGTGACGCTGTACGGCGAGCCGGTCCTGGTGATGCACGGCGATGCCCTGTGCACCGATGATCGCGCCTACCAGCGGCTGCGCGCCACGGTGCGGGACGCCGATTGGCAGCGCCGCTTCCTCGCCCTGTCCGTCGCGCAGCGCCGCGCGCTCGCGGGCGCCGCGCGCGACGGCAGCCAGGCGCACACCGCGGCGATCGAATACGCCATCGCCGACGTGAACGCTCAGAGCGTCGCGCAGCGCGCTGCAAGGCCGCCGGCGCGGCGACGCTGCTGCACGGACATACGCATCGGCCGGGCATTCATCCTTTCGACGTCGACGGCCGCCCCTGCACGCGCATCGTGCTCGGCGACTGGTACACCCAGGGCAGCGTGCTGCGCTGGGACTCGAGCGGACCGGAGCTGCGCTCGCTGCCGCGCGCTTAAGCCGGCGCGCCCGAATGAAAGCGGAACGCCGGGTCGCGGCTCACGATGAGCTCGGCCTCGAGCGCGGCGAACGCGTCGATGCGCGCGCGCCGCGTCGATGCCCGCGCGTCTGCGCACGCCGCTGCGCGAGCTCCAGATACAGCTTGAAATGGCGCGCTTCGGCCGCGTGCAGGCCCTGCGAACATCTCGCCCGCCGGGCCGCCGAGCACGCGGCCCAAGGCAACGAAGCGCTCGCACGAGCGGGCCTCGATGAAGGCGCCGCAAATCATCAGGTCGATCTCGCGCTCGGGCTCGCCGCGCGCGACCAGCCGCCGCAGCCGCTGCGCATAGCGGCCGGGCGCCAGCCGCCGCGGCTCGATCGCGAGCCTGCGCAATGAGCTTCGCGACCTGCTCGTAGTGGCGCAGCTCCTCGCGCGCGAGCCGCGACATCTGCTCGGCGAGCTCGAGGTCCTCGGCGTAGGCGAACATCAAGGCGAGCGCGGTCGAGGCCGCCTTCTTCTCGCAGTTCGCATGATCGATGAGCAGCACGTCGAGCTCGCGCCGCGCGCACTCGATCCAGCTCTGCAGGGGTCGGCGCGCGCAGCAGCGAGTGCGACGAGGGGCAGCATTCATGCGGGGACCTTCAACTCGGCCGACGGCGTCCAGCACCTCGCGCGCCGACTGGAACCGGTCCGCGGGCTCCTTCGCGAGCAGCCGCTGCAGCAGCGGCTCGTAGGCCGCGTACTGCGGCTCGATGGGCGGCAGCTCGGCGCGCTTGTGCTTGTAGATGACTTCCATGGCGGATGCGATCCCGTGTAGGGCTTGCGTCCGATCAGCATCTCGTAGAACACCACGCCCAAGCTGTACAGGTCGCTGCGCGCGTCGATCAGTTCGGCGTGACCCTGCTCCGGACTCATGTAATACGGGGTGCCGAAGATCTCGCGCGTGCCGGTGAGCTCGGCGTCCAGTCTCGTTCGCCTTGGCGAGGCCGAAATCGATCAGGCACAGCGAGCCGTCGGCGCGCAGCATCACGTTGGCGGGCTTCAAGTCCCGGTGCAGCACCCCGACGGCATGAATCGCGTCGAGCGCGCTCGCGATCTGCTGCGAGATAGTGCAGCGCGGTCCGCGGCGCGAGCGGCGCTTTCATGCGCTGCCGCAGATCGCCGGCCGGGAAATGCTCCATGGCGATGTAGGCATGATCGTCGGCGATGCCGAGATCGTAGATGCGCACGATGTTCGGATGATTCAGGCCGGCGACGATCTCGTATTCCTGGAGGAAGCGGTCGAAGCCGACGATCCGCTCGGAGACGTCCGGAACCTGGCTGAATACCTTGAGCACCACCAGGGTGCCCGCGCGCTCGCTCTCCGCGAGATAGATCTTGCACATGCCGCCGGAGCCGACCTGGCGGATGCAGCGATGGCCGCGGATCGTCATGCGCGCCGAACTTGTACATCTGGTCGAAGTCCGGCCGCGAGCGCAAAGCGGTCAGCGCCTTCTTCTGCTCGCGCGAGGCGCTGGTGATGGCGCGGATCAGCCGCTCGCGGTCGATTTTCCGGCCGTACAGCGCGACTGGCATGTCGGCGGCACTTCGGCCGGCGCAGCTCGGCTCGGCGCATCCTGCAGCAGCACCAGCACCAGCGGCGCGAATTCGGTTCGCGAGGACAGCGAGCGAGGCCAGGATCTCCGCCGGCTCGGTGCGGCGGCGCGCCGACGATGATGACCGCATCGAAGCCGGCCGCGGCGAACTTGGCGTCGAGCGGCTCATCCTCCCCCAAGCGGTGCTCGAGCACGACGGCGTCAGGCCATTCGATCTCGACGTGCTTTCTCACCAGCAGCCGATACTCGGGACGATCCGCAATGACCAGCAGGCGCAGGCTCAAGACCGCGAGATCCCGAGCCGCATGGCGATGCAGGCTCTACAGAATTTGAACGGACTTGAGCCCACGATTTGACGCCATCGCGACGCTGCTGCTTGGCCTCGTCGGATCGCTCTCCCTGCAGGCGCTTCAGATATTCGGGCGTCACATCCCCGGTGACGTATTCGCCCGAGAAGCACGACGTGTCGAAATCGGTGATCTTCGCGTTGTCGTGGCGGACCGCGTGCACCAGATCGTCGAGGTCCTGATAAATCAGCCAGTCGGCGCCGATGATGTCGCGCACCTCGTCATCGGTGTGCCCCGCGGCCACCAGCTCCGAGGCGTTCGGCATGTCGATGCCGTAGACGTTCGGATAGCGCACCGGCGGCGCGGCCGAGGCGAAATAGACCTTCTTCGCGCCGGCCTCGCGCGCCATGTCGATGATCTGCGCCGAGGTCGTGCCGCGCACGATGGAGTCGTCGACCAGCAGCACGGTCTTGCCGCGGAACTCGAGGTCGATGGCGTTCAGCTTGCTGCGCACGGACTTCGAGCGTTGCTCCTGGCCGGGCATGATGAAGGTACGGCCGATATAGCGGTTCTTGATGAAGCCTTCGCGGTACTTGACCCCGAGCAGCTGGGCGACCTGCACCGCGCTCGTGCGGCTGGTGTCCGGGATCGGGATCACCACGTCGATGTCGTGATCGGGACGCTCGCGCTTGATCTTCTCCGCGAGGTGCTCGCCCATGCGCAGGCGCGCCTTGTACACCGAGATGTTGTCGATGATCGAGTCGGGCCGCGCGAAATACACGTACTCGAAAATGCACGGCGTGTGCCGCGCCATGGCCACGCATTGCTGCGCGTAGAAGCGCCCCTGCTCGTCGATGAACACCGCCTCGCCCGGCGCCACGTCGCGCACCATGTCGAAACCCAGCATGTCGAGCGCCACGCTCTCGGAGGCCAGCATCCACTCCGTGCCCTTCTTGGTGTCGCGCTTGCCGATCACCAGCGGCCGGATGCCGTTCGGATCGCGAAAGCCCAGGATGCCGTGGCCGATGACCATGGCGACGACCGCGTAACCGCCGCGGCAGCGCCGGTACACCGCGTTGGCGGCGGCGAAGATGTCGGCGGGCGTGACGCGCGGGGTGCCGACGCGCTGCAGCTCGGAGGCCAGCACGTTGAGCAGCACCTCGGAGTCGGATCCGGTGTTCAGATGCCGGCGATCCTCGCGCACCAGCACTTCGGTCAGCTCGCGCGCGTTGGTGAGATTGCCGTTGTGGCCGAGGCACAGGCCGTAGGGGGAATTCACGTAGAAGGGCTGCGCGTCGTGCGCGCTGTCGGCGCCCGCCGTCGGGATAGCGCACGTGGCCGATGCCGATGTTGCCCTTGAGCTTCAGCATGTGCTTCTGCTGGAACACGTCGCGCACCAGACCCGGAATCCTTGCGCATGAACAGCTCGCCCGCCTCGCTGGTCATGATGCCGGCGGCATCCTGGCCGCGATGCTGCAGGACCGTCAGCGCGTCATAGATGCGCTGATTGACCGCGCTCACTCCGACCATTCCGACGATTCCGCACATGAAGGACCTCCGGTCTACTTGGGCTTGACCTTGACGCCGGTGAGGCGCTCGAGCTTCGACCAAGGCTCGCCGCGCTCGCCGACCATGGCCCGCAGCCAATCGCCGACGGTCTCACCGTACGGAACGAGCTTCGAGCGCTCCCACCACGCCTCCTGATTGAGATGCAAGCAGCTCGCCACCGATGACCATCAGTCCGACGAGCACCATGCCGCGCACGATGCCGAACAACAGTCCGACGCCGCGATCCAAAGGTCCCAGCCCGATGCTGCGGGTGAAGTAGCTGAGCAGCATCCCGCATCACCCAGCCGAACAGCAGCACCAGCACCAAAATCACCAGCCGTCCGACCCACGGCGCGATCTTCGGGTCTGCCAGATAGCCGCCCAAGTGCGGCTCGACCAGCGGACCGAACTTCCAGGCCGCCCAGACCGCGACGATCCAGAAAGCCAGCGACACCGCCTCGCGAACGAAACCGCGCAAGAGTCCGATGAAGGTGGAGCCCAACAGAACCAACACAATGAGAACATCGGCTCCGGTCAAGCTTTCATCCTTAACGCCCTGGCGCCCCAGCGCGCGACCCGGCGCATTCTACTAAACCCGGGCTGAACTGTCGTGAAACCCGCGGCACAATCGCAAGATCCGCCGATCACACCGCGCCGGCCGCCTCCTCTAAGACGCCGGCGTGACGATGGTCGCCGAATGGCCCTGCGCCTTGAGCTTCGCCAACGCGCGCTCGGCGGCGCCGCGATCGGCGAGCGGGCCCATTCTCACCCGGTAGCGCAGCGCCGACCCCGAGCCGCCGGGCACGACGTAAAACGACCCGCCCGTCGCCTGCAATCGGTGCACCAGCCTGTCGGCGTTCTCCTTGCTGGCAAAGCTGCCGAGCTGCACCGCCCAAGCGTGGTGGGACGCGGAAGCATCCGCAGGTCCCGCCGGATGGGGCGTCGCCGCTGCCGATCTGGGGGGCGATGCCGGCGTTTCAAGCGGCGGTTGAGCGCCGCTCTGGGCTCTGAGCGTCGCGACGCTGGGGGTACTCGCAGGAGCCGGCTCTTGGGCGTTCGCCGCCGGCGGCGGGCTGGCCGCGCCGTTGGCGCCATGGGCGTCGGGCGCATTCGATGCGGCAGCGTCCGGCGCCGGATTCGGTTCATCGGCGGCCGCCTGCGAGGCCGCCGACGCCTCGGGGTCTACGGTTGCCCGGTTGGTCGCAAGATCCACGGATACGCTGCGGGTCGGGGTGGTGGGCAAGCCGGCGGCGAGCGGCGGCAGCGCGGGATGCTTGGGACCGGACAAGAGCTCCGGTACGATGAGCACGATCACCGCCACCAGGATCGTGGCGCCGACCAGGCGTTCTTTGAGGCGACGATCCATCATTGGGCCTGCTGTGTTCATGAGATGCGCGGCGGCACAGTATATTCGCGAAGCGCTCCGCTCGGCAGACGCGCACGCGCCTCGAGCCAATCGAGTGCCGGCGCGACGGTGTGAAAGGAGCCGAAGACGACGATCCGATCGCCGGCGCGAGCGGCGGCGAGCGCCGCGGCGCAGCCGCCCTCGATGTCCGCCGCAAGGTGTATCGGCGCCTTGAGATACGGAGCCATGCGCGCCGCGAGCGCCGCGCCGTCGGCGCCTCGCGCCCCCGGGGTCGTTGCCATCCACCACTCATCGATCCAAGGACCCAACTCGACGGCGACGCCCGCGGCATCCTTGTCCGCGAGGATGCCGCACACCGCGAGCGTGCGGCCGGCGACAGGGCGCGGGCTTTTAGATTCGCGGCGAGCACGCGCGCCGCATCGGGATTGTGGGCGACGTCGAGAATCCAGTCGACGCCGGCGGCGCGGATGGATTGAAAACGGCCCTCGAGCTGCGCCGCGCGAAGACCCTGCGCGATGGCCTCGCCCGATATTGCGAGCCTCGGCACAAGCTCCTCGAGCGCCGCGATCGCGGTCGCGGCATTGGCATACTGGACTTCGCCCACGAGCGCGGGCGGCGGTAGATCCTCGAGTGTCCAGCGCGGGCCGCGATAGCTCCAGCGCTCGCCATCGGCGGCTGAAGTCGAACTCCTGTCCCGAGTCGCTTGAGCGGTGCGCCCAAGGCACGCGCCTGCTCCTCGAGCACGCCGGGGAGCACCCGGCTGCCGAGCACCGCCGGCACAGCCGCGCGAAAAATTCCGGCCTTCTCGCGGGCGATCGCCTCGAGCGTCGCGCCGAGGAACTCCTGATGATCGAGGCCGATGCTGACCACCACGGCGACCGTCGGGTCGACCACGTTGACCGCGTCCAGGCGCCCGCCCATGCCGACCTCGAGCACCCAGGCGTCGAGCCCGGCCGACTCGAACACCAGCAAGGCGGCGAGCGCGTTGTACTCGAAAAAAGTCAGCGAGATGGCGCCCTCGCCTCCCGCCCCTTGGCATGCCGCCTCGATACGCTCGAACGCCGCAAGCAGCGCCGCCACCTCGACTTTCTCGTCGTCGATGCGGATTCGCTCGCGATAGTCGCGCAGATGCGGGGAGGTGAAGGTGCCCACCCGGTAGCCCGCCGCCTGCAGAATGGCCGTCGCATAGGCTGCGACCGAGCCCTTGCCGTTGGTGCCGGCGATGGTGATGACGGGAACACGCGGCTGGCGCCAATCGAGGCGGTCGAAGCACGCGCACCAGCCGCTCGAGCCCCAGATCGATCGACTGCGGATGCACCCGTTCCTGGTGGGCCAGCCAGTCCTCAAGGCTGCGCAACGCGCGAGGACCTCAGGCCGCGCTGGGTTCTTTGCCCATCAACAAGCGCAGCATGGCGCCGATGCGATCGCGCATCTCGCGCCGATCGACGATCATGTCGAGCGCGCCGTGCTCGAGCAGGAATTCGCTGCGCTGAAAGCCCTCCGGCAGGGTCTCGCGCACCGTTTGCTGGATGACGCGCGGTCCGGCGAAGCCGATCAAGGCCTTGGGCTCGCCGATGTTGATGTCGCCGAGCATCGCGAGGCTCGCGGACACGCCGCCCGTGGTCGGGTCGGTCATCACCGAAATGAACGGCAAGCGCGCCTCGGACAAGCGCTTGAGCGCGGCGCTGGTCTTGGCCATCTGCAGCAGCGAATAGAGCGCCTCCTGCATGCGCGCGCCGCCGCTCGCGGAGAAGCACACGAGGGGCATCCGGTGCTCGAGACAGTGCTCGATCGCGCGCACGAACTTCTCGCCGACCACCGAGCCCATGGAGCCGCCGAGAAAGCGGAACTCGAACGCGACCGCGACGAGATCCAGACCCGCGAGCGTTCCGGACATAACGACCAGCGCATCGCGCTCGCCGGTCTGCTTCTGCGCCTGCACCAGACGGTCCTTGTAGCGCTTCGAGTCCTTGAACTTGAGCGGATCCTCCGGCTCGACCTTGGCGGCAATCTCCTTGGTGGACCCGGTATCCAGGAATTTCAGCAGCCGGTCGCGCGCATTGATGCGCATGTGATGGCTGCATTTGGGACAGACGTGGAGATTGCGCTCGATTTCGGCCCGATAGAGGACGGCATCGCACGCCGGGCATTTGATCCACAGTCCCTCGGGCACGGACCGCGTACGGCGCTCGGTCTTGATGCGCGAGGGAACGATTCGCTCGAACCAAGTCATGCGTCAGTGTAACAAAACCGCCCTTTCGGCGCAGGGATGGTGTGTGCGGCCGGGTATTCCACCCGGCACAGATAAAGACCCGCGGCGGGCGCTGTGGCGCCGGCCAGGCGCCGATCGCGGCTCTCGAGAATGCGGCTCATAGACCCCTTCGGATCGCTCGCGGCTTGCACCTCGAGCAAGGTACCGACGATGTTGCGCACCATGTGATGCAGGTAGGCATTCGCCGAAATCTCGATGCACAACGAGTCGCGGTCCGCGATCACGCTGATGCGCTCGACGCGTCGCCTCGCGGACTTCGACTGGCATTCGATCGAACGGAATGCCGAGAAGTCGTGCTCGCCCAACAGCACCTCGGCCGCCGTGCGCATGGCTTCGATGTCGAGCGGCCGGTGGATCCAGGTGGCGCGTCCCGCGCCAAGCGCCGAGCGGGCGCTGCGATTCAAGATGTGATAGCGATAGATCCGGCGCAGCGCCGTGTGCCGCGCATGAAAATCCGGCGCGACTTCTCCGGCCCACTGCAACGAGATGTCGGGCGGCAGGCGCGTGTTGGCGCCGAGCACCCAGGCGCGCGCCGTGCGGCGGGCCGTGGTGTCGAAGTGGATCACTTGCCCGAGCGCGTGCACGCCGGCATCGGTCCGCCCCGCGCAGACCGCGGCCACCGGCGAGCCCGCCACGAAGCCGAGGGCTGCCTCGACCGCATCTTGCAGGGATTTCGCGTGCGCCTGCGATTGCCAGCCGGCATAGGCGCTGCCGTCGTACTCGAGTAATGCGGCCACGCGCAGCGCCGAGGCCTCGATCGGCGCCGACCGCAGACCATCGGCCGGGGCGTCGCCGCGGCGGCCGGGATCGGTCATCGACGGCGTGCTCCTAGCCGGGCAGCGATTCGATCAGACGCGAGGCTTCCTGCTTCTGGCTGGCCGAGCCTTCCTGCACGACCTCTTCCAGAATGCTGCGCGCACCTTCCGGATCGCCCATGTCCATGTAGGCACGCGCCAGGTCGAGCTTGGTGCCCACCTCGCTCATGGTGACCGGCTCGAGCTCGACGATGGGCAGCTCGACGGCCTTCATCTTGTTGGTCGCGGCCTGGAACTTGTTGGTCGGATGCTCGCTGCCGTTCATCGCCTCGCCGACGTCGAGATCGACACGGCGGCTGCGCTGGCTCGCCTCGAACACTTCGTTCGAGAACACTTCCTCGGCGGCACGCGGTTGCTCGACGGTGTCGCCGCTACCGAGCGCCGTGGCGAGACGGTCGAGATCCAAGTCGATGCTGTCCGCATTGATGCCGCGCAGCTTCGAGGTCGAATCGATGTCGTCGCCCTTGTCCGGATCGCGGATGTCGGAGAACTCGACGTTCGGCTTGACGCGCTGGGTGGCCGTGGACAGGTTCTGCTCGCGGGGCATCAATACCGTCGGTGCCGACTCAGGCGGCAGCACGGCGGTCTTGATCTCTTCCTGCGGGACTTCGAGATCGGCGATGAACGATGCCTCGAGCTCGCGCTCGAGCTCCGTGAGATCGCGATCGCGCGCATTCGAGGCCGCTTCCTCCATCATCCGCCGTGAGCGCTCGTCGAGACCCGCAACCATGGTCGGCGCATCGGCCGGATGGTCGGTCTCCTCGAGCGGCGAGAGGTTGTCGACAGAAGGCGCCGCGCTCTCCTCGAGATGATCGAGATGCAGGCCGAGATCGTCGATCGGCACTTCGGCCGTCTGCTCGACGCGCTGCGCCGGCATTTTCGGCGAGCGCATTTCGGTGGTCTTGAGGACCGGCGACTCGGCGGTCGGCGCATCGCCGAAGTTGCCGATTTCCGCTTCGATGGTCGGCTCGTCGCGCGGCGGGGCATCCCCCGAGCCGCGATCCGGGGCATCGAGCGAGAAGTCGAGGTCCTGGCTCGCATGCAGCTGCGGCGATTCGTTGGTGCTCGCCGTGTCCTCGTTGACCCTCGTCTCATCGTGGCTTTGCTCGCCTTCGGGGTCGCCGAACAGATCGATGTCGACGCGGTTCTCGCCGCCCTCGAGGTTGAGATCGACCAGCGCGCCCGCGCCGCGGCCGCTGCCGGCGCTCGAGGCGAACAGTGCCTCTCCCGGGCATATCTGCTTGCCCATGATGACGATCTTGTCCCACTCGCCGGCCGGTGCCTGATCGCGGGTCTGCGCAAGCTCCTTGGCGGTTTGCAGGAAGGCGTCCTTGTTGCCCCAGACGAAATAGATCTCGAGCAGCTTCATGCGCAGGTCGCGCCGCTCGGGCTCGCGCTCGAGCGCAATGCGCACGAGATCGGCGGCCTGATCGTACAAGCCATAGGCCATGTGGAAATCGGCCTCGGCCAGCGGATCGCCCTGGTCGAGATTCACCGCACTCTCGCTGGACATCGTGTCCTCGGGAGAAGCGGTACGCAGCTCGCCCGTGTCGCCGAAGCGGCCGCTCTCGGCCGTGAAATCCGGCGTCGGATGTTGGCCGGTCTCCTCGACCACGATCGATTCGTTGCCGCGGCTGCGCAGCGAGCCGAGCCGCGCGGCCGACTCCTCAAGGTCCGAGACGTGCGTTTCGTCGAGCACCGAGCCGAGATCGTTCATCGACCCGCCGGCGCTGTTCTTGCGCTTGCGCCAGGCGACGAACACCAGCGCGAGGACGATGGCGAGCAGCACGCCGAGCGGCACCTGCCAGTTTTCCTCGATCCAATCGAGCCAGGAGCCGGAGGCGGGCGGCGTCGCCACGACCGGCTTCTTCACCACGGGCTGCGCAGGCGGCGGCACCGGGGTCACGGTCGTTTCGGGCGGCGCGGGCGGCGGCGTCGCGGCAGCAGGCGGCGGCGGTGTCGCCTGCGTCGCATTGGCCGGCGGCGGCGTGTTTGCTACCGGCGGCGCGGGCGGCGGCAGCGGCTGAATGACAGGGGGCGGATTCTTGGCGGCCGGGGTGCCGCCGGCCTTGTGCTGGAGCTCGGCGAGCTCGGCGTTACGGATGTCGATGAGCCGCTTCGATTCGGCGAGCTGACCCTCGAGATCCTTGACCCGATCGCGCAGGGCCTGGGTGTCGCCCGGGCTGCTGCTGCTCGGCGCAGGGGCGGTGGCGGCCGTACCGCTACCCCCGGCGCTCGGGCTCACGAGTCGCAGATGTCCGCCGTTGTCGGCGGCCGCGGTGCCGGCGCCGGAGCGCCACGCATCGAGCTGGCGATGCACTTCGCCCATCGCCTCTTTCTGATTGAGGGCAGCGATGTCATCGGCGCCCGGAACCCGCAGCACCGCGCCTTGGCGCAGCACGTTGATGTTGCCGCCGAAGGCGGAGGGGTTCGCGCGATACAAGGCGATCATGGTCTGATCGAGGTCCGCACGCGATTCGGCGCGCAGGCTGTGCGCAATCTTGGTGAGGGTGTCTCCCTTCGCAACCGTTACCGTGGAAGGCATCCCACCGGCTTCGGAGGCGGCCTCAGCCGGCGGAGCGGATGCGGCGGGCGGGCTCGGCGCCGCGGCCACGGGCGCGGTCTCGCTGGACGCGGGCGCACCGGAACCGGAGGAGCGATGCGATCGCGAGCGCCGACCCGATTTCGGAAGCGGTGTGGGCGTCGAAGTCGACGCGGACGAGGGCGACGGCGCGGTCGCCGACTCTGCGCCCGACGCGGCGGCACTCGGAGCGGTCTGCGGACTCGGCGCGCTCGCGGTGCTGGGCGCCGTGACCGGCGCCGAGGAACCCGCGTTCTCGCCGGGGGTGTACACGGGCGGATCCAGCAGCACCGTGTACTCGCGCATCAGATGGCCGCGTGCCCAGTTGACGTCGACCAAGAAGGTCACGAAAGGCTCGGGAATCGAGTCGGTCGAGCGCACGATCAAGACATCGTGGCCTTCCTTGCTCTTGCCGACCTTGAAGGTGAACGAGGTGAGGAACGGGGGCCGGTCGATACCGTAGCGGGTGAACGCCTCGCGCGGAGCGAGGCTCGCCCGCAGGGCGGTCAGTTCCTCCGGGGTCGCGGCGATGATATCGATGTCCGCGTTCAACGGCTCGTTCAGGCCCGAGTTCAGGTGGATCTCGCCGAGGCCTAACGCCCACGTCGAATTCGACCAGAGTGAGGACACAGATAGAAGGCCCGCCAACAGCATTATGCGCGGCATCGTCACTGACATTTCGACTCCCAGAATCGGCTAGGCGAGAGGCTAAACTTCATTGTCCAATAGGAGCTTGGAACGGAATTCTCATTTGCCTTCAACTGCCTTTAACATAAGCGAAACTATATCTTACCGGGCACTATTTACCAAAATCTGGGCCGCCGAAACTGCGTTATGTGCCGCACATTTCCGAACATTATCGGCGACGACCCAAAAATTTAGAGCCCGATCACGGGTCATGTCCGAACGCAGGCGGCCTAGATATACCCTATCGGGGGCATTCGCCAGTGTGGCCGGCGTCGGAAATTCAGCGCTTGAGTCGGCCTCTATGACACTGATTCCGCTGCCGCGCCGCAGCACATCCAGTGCTGCAGCGACCGTAACCGGCCGTTCGAACGCCGCGTGCACCGCGAGGCTATGGCCGAAGAAAACCGGCACACGCACTGCGGTTGCATTGATCGCGAGCTCGGGCGCGCCGAGCAACCGCCGCGTCTCCTCCCAGAGCCTGCGTTCCTCGCGCGACACGCCCTCCTCGTCCAGCTGATCGACCTGCGGGATCACGTTGAAGGCGATCTGGCGTCCGAACGCCTTGCCGCGCGCCGTCCGGCCGCTGAGCATCGCCACCGTCTCGCCGGCGAGCTCATCCATGGCTGCGCGGCCGCCGCCCGACACCGATTGATAGGTCGCCACCTCGACGCGAGTCAGGCCGGCCAGTGCGTGGAGGGGACTAAGCGCGGTCGCGAGCGCGACGCTCGCGCTGCCGGGGAGCGAGATCAGCCCGCGCAGGCCAAAGCCCGCGAGCACGCCCGGATTGACGTCCGCGGCCACCAGCGGCACGTCCGTGCGCGCCCGGAACGCGGGTGAGTTGTCGATCACCCAGGCGTGTTCGGCGGCGGTGGCGGCGTACCGCTCGGAGAGCGCGGCGCGCCCGCAGAAGAACGCCAGATCGACCCGCGAGAAATCGAACGCATCGACCGCCTCGGTCTTGAGATCCGCACGCGCTTCCTCTTCTTCGGGCACCGCGCGGCCGACGTAGCGCTCATCGTCGAGCGCGTACAGCTCGGCGAAGGGGAATGAGCGCGCACGCAACTCCTGGATCACCGCCTCGCCGATGAGGCTCGTGGCGCCGACCACCGCGATGCGCAGCGCGCCCGCGAGGCTGCTCATGGACCGCTGCCGCGTGATATCGGGCGTCGTGCGCACGACGTCCCCGCATTGCGCGCGGAATCGCAGGTAATGATCCATGAGCACGAGCGCCATCATCGCCTCGGCAATCGGCGTTGCGCGAAATCCGACGCAGGGATCATGCCGGCCGGTGGTCGCGATCTCGCTCGCGTTGCCTTCAAGGTCGATGGTCGCGCCCGGAACGGTGATGCTCGAAGTGGGCTTGAGCGCGAGGCTCACCACGATGTCCTGCCCCGAGGAGATGCCGCCGAGCACGCCGCCGGCATGGTTGCTCGTGAACCCCGCGGGCGTGAGCTCGTCGCGGTGCTCAGAGCCGCGCTGCTCGACGGCCTTGAAGCCATCGCCGATCTCGACGCCCTTCACCGCGTTGATCCCCATCATGGCGCTGGCCAGATCCGCATCCAGCCGCTCGAACACCGGCTCACCGAGCCCGGGCGGCACCCCCTGCGCGATGACCGTGACGCGCGCGCCGATGGAATCGCCCGCCTCGCGCATGCGCCAGACGAGATCCTCGAGCTCGTGTATGCGGCTCGGGTCCGGACAAAAGAACGGATTCGCCGTAGGCGCTCGCCGGATCGACCGGCTCGAGCACCAGAGGTCCCATCTGCGCGAGATAGCCGTGGATGGTTACGCCCAGCCGTTCGCTCAGGTACTTGCGCGCGATCGCGCCGGCCGCGACGCGCATCACGGTCTCGCGCGCCGACGAGCGGCCGCCGCCGCGATAGTCGCGAAAGCCGTATTTCTGCTGGTAGGTGTAATCGGCATGGCCGGGCCGGAAGCGGTCCTTGATTTTCTCGTAGTCGCGCGAGCGCTGATCCTCGTTCTCGACCAGCAGACCGATGGGTGTGCCGGTCGTCCTGCCCTCGAACACGCCCGAGAGGATGCGCACGGTATCGCTCTCGCGCCGCTGAGTCGTGTACTGCGACGTACCGGGACGGCGCCGGTCGACGTCCTGCTGCAGATCCGCCTCGGCGAGCGCAAGTCCCGGCGGACAGCCGTCGACGATGCAGCCCAAGGCGGGGCCATGACTCTCGCCGAAGCTCGTCACCGTGAACACCCGTCCGAACGTATTTCCAGCCACGCGCTTAAGCTCCCTTCAAGTCGGCCGCCCGCAAAATGAACACTCCGCCGCCGCCCATCGCGATCTCCGGCCAGATGAAAGGCAATCGCGGGAACGCTCGCATGAGCACCCGCTCCGTGTTGCCGACCTCCACCACCAAGAGCCCGTCGTCCGCGAGATACCGCGGCGCCGCGGCAAAGATGGCCCGAACCGAGTCGAGGCCGTCCTTGCCTGCGGCCAAGGCGATGCGTGGTTCGGCGGCGTACTCCCGCGGCAGGCCGCGCATCTCCGCTGCGCCCCACATAGGGCGGGTTGCTCACGATGATATGGTACCGGCACGGCGGCACGGCCGCGAAATGATTGGATCGCAATACGCTCACTCGATTGCCGAGCTTGAGCCGGCGCACGTTGCGCCGCGCGACCGCGAGCGCCCCGGGGGAGATGTCGACCGCGTCCACTCGTGCGCGCGGAAAAGCCGTCGCGCACGCCAGGGCGATCGCGCCGGATCCGGTGCCCATATCGAGTATCCGCCGCACGCCGCGACTCGCGACCCACGGGGCGAAGCGTGCGGCGATGAGCTCGGCGATGGGCGAGCGCGGCACGAGCACACGCTCGTCGACGTACAGCTCGAGCCCCGCGAAGAATGCGCGGTGCGTCAGGTAGGCGAGCGGCACACGCCGTTTGATGCGCTCCTCGAGCAGCGCGTCGATGAGCGCGCGCCGCCGCGGGGTGAGGGCTTTGCCGTAGACGGCGCTGCCCTGCTCGTGCGGCAGCCGCGCCGCATAGAAGACGAGTTCGGCGGCCTCGTCGCGAGCGTTGTCCGTGCCGTGTCCGAAGTGAACGCGTGCGCGTGCGAGCGCGCGCGCGCAGCGCTCGATGGCGGCGCCCACCGTTTCGGCGACCTCCGGCTCGGGCCGTGTATGGGATAATCGGCGCATGAGTCCTCAATTCAAAGCGTCAGCCAAATCATGGGCCCTCGTGCTCATGAGCATCGCCGCCCTCTTGGGTCTCGGCGCAGCGCTCCTGTCGCGCTATCGCTCGCCGCAGATCGAGCTCGCGACGGGTAGCTATCTCGCGCCGGCGCGCGCGGTGCCGGATTTTAGCCTGATCGATCACCACGGCGCGCCTTTCGGACCGCACAATCTCGACGGCCACTGGTCGCTCATGTTCTTCGGCTACACCAATTGCCCGGATTTCTGTCCGACCACGCTGGTCACGCTCGCGGCGATGGAGAAGAAACTGCAGGCCCAGCGCGCCATCCAGCCGCAAGTGGTATTCGTCTCGGTGGATGCCAAGCGCGATACGCCGGAACAGCTCGCCAAGTACGTACCCTACTTCGATCCGGCGTTCATCGGCGTCACCGCTCGCCGATCAACCGACGATCGAAGCCCTGGCGCGCAAGCTGGGCGTCGCCGTGGCGCTCGTGCCGAGCGCCGGCGGCGGCTACAGCGTCGATCACTCGGGCGCGATTTTCGTGGTCGATCCGGCGGGCAAGATCGCCGCGATCCTCACCGGGCCCTTTACCGCGGACACGCTTGCAGGCGGATTTCGATCGCATCGTGGCCGTCCACGGATGAAAGGAGCGATCCGCGAGCGCCTGTTCGTCTGGCTTCAGTACGTTCTGCCGCATCACGCCCTGTCGCGCCTGACGCTCGCGGCCACCCGCGTGCGCGCACCGTGGTTCCGCAACCGCCTGATCCGCGGCTTCCTCGCACTGTTCGCCGTCGACATGAGCGATGCCGCCGAGACCGATCCCTACCGCTACGCGAGCTTCAACGAGTTCTTCACGCGCGCCTTGCGAAACGGCGCGCGGCCGATCGCCGCGGGTGCGGCCGACATCGCCTCGCCGGTCGACGGCCGGGTGAGCGAATGCGGCGCAATCGAGGGCGATTCGCTGCTGCAGGCGAAGGGCCGGCACTACAGCCTGACGGAGCTGCTTGGCGGGCCAAGCGTGGGCCGCGCGCTTCGCCGGCGGGTCGTTCGCGACGATCTATCTCGCGCCGTTCAACTATCACCGCATCCACATGCCGGCTCGCGGGCGCCTGCTCGATACGGTCTATGTGCCCGGGCGCCTGTTCAGCGTGAACGCGGCCACGGCCGGGCTCGTGCCGCGGCTGTTTGCGCGCAACGAGCGGGTGCTCACGCTGTTCGAGGGCGACTTCGGCGAATTCGCCGTGGTGCTGGTCGGCGCGCTGAACGTGGGCAGCATGGCGACCGTCTGGGCGGGCGACATCACGCCGGCCGCGCGGCGCAGGATCGCACACATCCCGGCCCGCGACGTTGTCCTCGACAAAGGCGCCGAGCTCGGCCGCTTCAACATGGGATCGACGGTGATCGTGCTGTTCCAACCCGGGCGTGCGCGCTGGCGCGACGCACTCGCGGCCGGCGCGTCGGTGCGGGTGGGCGAGTGCCTGGGCGAGCTCTCGTGAGCGGTGAGCGCGACGCGTCGCCCAGCGGGCCGCCGGCGTCCGACTGGCAACCGACGGCGCGGCCTGCTGCGTTGCGTCGGCGGGCGCAGATGCTCGCGCGCACGCGCGCGTTCTTCGCCGAGCGCGGCGTGCTCGAGGTCGAGACGCCGACCTTGAGCGCGGGCGGCGTGACCGACCCGCAGATCGAATCCCTGGTGAGCCGGGTCGCCGGGATAGCGGGCGAGCTCTATTTGATCACGTCCCCCGAATTCGCGATGAAGCGATTGCTGGCCGCAGGGAGCGGCGACATCTATCAGCTCTGCAAAGTGTTTCGCGACGGCGAACGGGGCCGCTGGCACAACCCCGAATTCACCCTGCTCGAGTGGTACCGCATCGGCTTCGACGATGCGGCGCTCATGAGCGAGGTCGAGCTCTTGATCGCCCTCCTGCTCGCGCCCGAGCGGCGCATCCCCGCGGCACGACGGCTGAGCTACGCGCGAGGCGATGCGGGAGTACGCGGGAGTCGATCCGCACGGCGCGGACGATCGCGAGCTCGACGCCGCGGCGCAACGCTTAGGGATCGCCTGCGAGGCCGATCTCGACCGCGACGCCAAGCTCGATTTGCTGATGGGGCTCGCCGTCGGGCCGCAACTCGGGCGTGAGCGCCCCTGTTTCATCTGCGATTACCCTGCCTCGCAGGCCTCGCTCGCGCGCTTGAAGCCGGGACTGCCGCGGGTGGCGGCGCGCTTCGAGCTCTACCTCGACGGCATCGAGCTCTGCAACGGCTTTCACGAGCTCGCGAACCCCGTCGAGCAGCGCACGCGCTTCGAGCACGACCTCGCCATCCGCCGCGCCCGCGGTCAGCCCGAGCCGCGGCTCGACGAGAGGCTGCTGGCCGCTCTTGAGGCAGGGATGCCCGATTGCGCGGGAGTCGCGCTCGGATTCGATCGATTGGCCGCGATCGCGCTCGGTGCGACGCGCTTGTCGGACGTGATGGCGTTCTCGATCGAGAACGCCTGAAGAACGCTCAAGGCCGCGCTCTGCGCGGCGCCGCTTCAGCCCTTGCCGCGGGACAGATACTCGCCGGTGCGGGTATCGATGCGGATCGTCTCGCCTTCGTTGATGAACAGCGGCACGCGCACCGAGGCGCCCGTCTCGAGCTTCGCCGGCTTCGAGCCGCCGGTGGCGGTATCGCCGCGCACGCCCGGGTCGGTCTCGACCACCTTGAGCTCCATGTGCGCCGGCGCGACCACGACCAGGGGTACGCCGTTCCACAGGGTCACGATGCAGATCGTGCCATCCTTCAGCCACTGCGCGGTGTCGCCGACCGCTTGCTTGGACGCGGTGATCTGCTCGAAGGTATCGGGCACCATGAAGTGGAAAAAGTCGCCGTCCGAATACAGATACTGCATGTCGGTATCGACGACGTCGGCGGCCTCGACCGTGTCGCCCGACTTCCAGGTACGCTCGATGGTGCGGCCCGTCTTCAAGTTGCGCACGCGCACGCGATTGAATGCCTGCCCCTTGCCCGGCTTGACCATCTCGTTCTCGACGATCGCGTAAGGGTCGCCGTCGATCAGGATCTTGAGCCCGGACTTGAACTCGTTGGTGCTGTAGTTTGCCATCGAAGGCCTCGAGTTGGAGGGCGCGTATCATAGCGAGAACGCCCATCCGACGCCAATCGCGACGCGGGTTTGGGGCCGTGAGGCAAGACGCCGGTCCCAGTATGCCCCGAAATGGGGTGCTACACTCTTGCGCTAATTTGTCGAGGGATTTGAACGTGAGCGAACAGGGCGCGGTTCCATTGATCGTCATGACTCGGTCGCAAGACCACGTCGAGGCCATCAACAGCACGCTGCGCAATGCCGGCCATCCGGTGCACTGCACGTGGCTGCCGGACGCGCGCGACCTGTCGGATGCCATCACGCAGCTCAATCCCGAGCTGCTGATCGCCTTCATCGACGAGCTCAGCATCGACTTGGGCGCGCTCGTCAAGATCAAGCAGCAGAGCGCACCGGAGATGCCGGTCGTGATCGTGCGCGATCAGGTCGACGAGTCGGTCATCGCCGAGGCGATGCGCTCGGGCGCCCAGGACGTGGTGACGCTCGCCAACCGCAGCCGCCTGCAGTCGGTGGTGAGCCGCGAGCTGCGCGCGCACCGCCTGGAGCGGGCGCTGTCCACGACCTTGTCCTCGGCGCGCGAGTATCGCGAGCAGCTGCAGCGCTTCCTCGAAGGCTCGGCCGATGCGATCACACACGTTCAGGAAGGCATCATCGTCGACGCCAATCGCGCCTGGCTCGAGCTCTTCGGCTACTCGGGCGACGATGCGCTCACCGGCACGCCGCTGATGGATTTGTTCGAGCCCGAGACTCATCCCGCGCTCAAGGGCGCGCTGGTCGCCTGCCTGCAGGGCAAGTGGACCGATCACGCGCTCAAGGTGCAGGCGCTGCTCTCGGACGGCTCGAGCGTGCCGCTGACGCTGACCCTGGCGCGCGCGAACTACGAGAACGAGCCGGCGACGCGCATCAGCATCGCGGCGAACAACAAGAGCGCCGATCACGACCTCGAGCTGCAGCTCGCGCATGCGGTGAAGAACGATGCCTCGACCGGCTTCCTGCAACAGCGTTACCTGCTCACCGCCATCCAGGAGCGCTGCGCCAACGCCATGAAAGGCGGCGTGCGCCAGTTCGCCTACGTGAAGCCCGACCGCTTCGCCGAGATCCAGACCGCCATCGGCGTGCTCGCGAGCGAGGACTTCATCGGCCAGCTCGCCGAGGCGCTGCGCCTCGAGCTCACCGCCAACGACCTCTGCGGACGCTTCGGCGGCAACGGCTTCCTGATCCTGCTCGAGCGCGGCACGGCGCGCGATGTCGAGACCTGGGCGGAGAACGTCGTCGCGCGCATCGGCGATCACAGCTTCAGTTTCGACGAGAAAAACCTCGTGGTGACGGTCACGGTGGGCTTGGGGCTCCTGCCGGCGACCAATCCCGACGTCGGTGCGGCGATCACCGACGCGGTCAGCGCGGCGCGGCGCGGACGCGAGCTCGGCGGCAACCAGATGTACGCGGTCGACAAGTCCGACACCGACACGCGGGTGCAGGCTTACGACAAGATCTGGGTGAAGCACATCAAGAGCGCGCTCATGGAGAATCGGTTCCGGCTGGTACAGCAGCCGATCGCGAGCCTGCTCGGCGAGGACAAGGGCATGTTCGACGTGCTGGTGCGCATGCTCGACGAGCAAGGCGGCGAGGTGCTGCCTGCGGAGTTCATCCGCGCGGCCGAGCGCAACGATCTGATGAAGAACATCGATCGATGGGTCATCGGCGCCTCCATGTCGTTCGCGGCGAACCGCAAGGCCTCCTGCATTTTCGTGCGCCTCTCCAAGGACACGATCCTCGACAAGAGCGTGGTGAGCTGGCTCGAGACGCAGCTGCGATCCTTGAAAATCGAGCCCAAGCGGCTGTGTTTTCAGGTCACCGAAGAGATTGCGACCCAATACGTGCGCCAGACCACGGAGCTTTCGGAGAGCTTGCGCAAACTCGGTTTTCGGTTCGCGCTCGAGCATTTCGGCACCGGCCGGGATCCGTTCAAGCTGCTCTCCGGGCATCGGCATGAATTTCATCAAGGTGGACGGCTCCCTGATGCAGGGCCTTTCAACCAATCAGCTGCAGCAACAGCGGGTGAAGGGGCTGGTGGAGGCCGCCAAGCGCAAGGGTGTCGAGACCGTCGCCGAGCGGGTCGAGGATGCCAACACCATGGCGGTGCTGTGGCAGCTCGGCGTCGAGTTCATCCAAGGCTACTTCGTGAACGCCCCCGAGGACGTCACGATGTCGGGCGACCGCTGAGCTTCGGAAGTCGCTTAAGCGGGCGCGGCGACTTCCAGCCGATCGATCTGCTTGTAGGCACGCGAGAAGCGCTCGCGCCGCCGGCCCTTCTTGTCCTGGAACTGCTTGAGGTCGTCGTACTTGAGCTTCATCGGCGCGCTCGCGCCGCTGTAGACGGTGAGAATCTCGCCCGGCCCCACGACCGCGATCGCCGTCAGGTACTCGTCGCGATCGGCGGATTTCTTGCCGGGAATGCCGTAGAGGTTCTGTCCCTTGCCCGCGGTCATCTCCTCGATTTGCGCAACCGGCAGCGCCAGCACTTCGCCGTCGTTGTTGACCAAGACCGCGAGCGCCGCCTCGTTGGCGATCGGCTGCGCCGGCAGCACCCGTGCATTGTCCGGCACCTTGAGCACCGACTTGCCTTTCTTGTTGCGCGCGTACAGGTCCTTGAGCCGCGCCTTGAATCCATACCCCGCATCGCTCGCGAGCAGCCACAGATCCTCGGGCTCGCCGATCAGCACCGCGGCAAAGGTCGCGCCGTCCGGCGGATCCACGGTACCGGAGAGCGGCTCGCCGTAGCCGCGCGCGGCGGGCAGCTGATGCGCATCGAGGCTGTAGGCGCGGCCGGTGGAATCGATGAACACCGCCTGCTGCAGATTCTTGCCCTTGGCCGCCGCCTGGAACTCATCGCCGCTCTTGTAGGTGAGGCCGCGCGCGTCGATGTCGTGTCCCTTGGCGGCGCGCACCCAGCCCAAGCGCGACAGCACCACGGTCGTCGGCTCGCTCGACAGCAGGTTCACCTCCGAGATCGCCTGCGCGGCCTCGCGCTCGACCAGCTTGGTGCGCCGCGCATCGCCGTACTCCTCGGCGTCCTGCAACAGCTCCTCGCGCACCAGCTTGGTCAGGCGCGCCTTGCTCTTCAGGATGCGATCGATCTCGTCGCGCTCCTCGCCGAGTGTTTTTTGCTCCTCGCGGATTTTCATCTCCTCGAGCCGCGCGAGGTGACGCAGCTTGGTCTCGAGGATGGCCTCGGCCTGGATGTCGGACAGCTTGAAGCGCTTGATGAGCACCGGCTTCGGCTCGTCCTCGCGGCGCACGATCCGGATCACCTCGTCCAGGTTGAGGTAGGCGATCAGCAAGCCGTCCAGGATGTGCAGCCGCGCGCTCACCTTCTCGTGACGGTGCTTCAGCCGCCGGATCACGGTCGCCTTGCGGAACTCGAGCCACTCGAGCAGCAGCTGCTTCAAGCCCATCACCCGCGGCCGGCCGTCGAGGGCGATCACGTTGAGGTTCACGCGGTAATTGCGCTCGAGGTCGGTGGTGGCGAACAGGTGGTCCATGAGCTCCACCACATCGACGCGGTTCGACTTCGGCACGATCACGAGACGCGTCGGATTCTCGTGATCGGACTCATCGCGCGTGAAGTCCACCATCGGCAGCTTTTTCTGCTGCCGCAGCGCCTCGATCTGCTCGAGCACCTTGGAGCCCGACACCTGGAAGGGCAGCGCGTCGATGACGATCTCGCCGTCCTCGATCTCGTAGGTGGCGCGCGCCTTGAAGCTGCCGTTGCCCGTCTCGTACATCTGCACGAGATCGGCGCGCGGCGAAACGATCTCCCCGCCGGTGGGCAGATCCGGGCCCTTGACGTGCGCCATGATCTTGCGGGTCGTGAGCTCGGGATCGTCGAGGAGCGCCACGCAGGCGTTCACCACCTCGCGCAGGTTGTGCGGCGGAATGTCGGTCGCCATGCCGACCGCGATGCCTGAGCCGCCGTTCAGCAAAAGATTCGGCACGCGCGCCGGCAGGAGCGTCGGCTCCTCGAGCGAGCCGTCGAAGTTCGGCACCCAGTCGACCGTGGCCGTGTCGAGCTCGTCGAGCAGCAGGTCCGCATAGCGCGTGAGGCGCGATTCGGTGTAGCGCATCGCCGCGAAGGATTTCGGATCGTCCGTCGATCCCCAGTTGCCCTGCCCGTCGACGAGCGGATAGCGGTACGAGAAGTCCTGCGCCATGTGCACCATGGCTTCGTAGCAGGCGGAATCGCCGTGCGGATGGAACTTGCCGATGACATCGCCGACGGTGCGCGCCGACTTCTTGTGCTTCGCGCCCGCCGCGAGGCCGAGCTCGCTCATGGCGTAGATGATGCGCCGCTGCACGGGCTTCAAGCCGTCGCACAAGGAAGGCAGCGCGCGATCCAGGATCACGTACATCGAGTAATCGAGGTAGGCGCGCTCGGCGAAGGACTTGAGCGGCTCCCGTCTCGATGCCCTCGAAATTCAGCTCTTGCTCTTTCATGCCCGAGGAGCCGCGCTAGATGCGCGCCAGGTTGCCCTTGCTCTCGAGCCATTCGCGGCGGTCGCCCGCGCGCTTCTTGGCGAGCAGCATGTCGAGCAGCTGGTCGGGGTTGTCGTGGGCGTCGATGGTGAGCTGCACCAGGCGGCGCGTCTGCGGCGCCATGGTGGTCTCGCGCAGCTGCATCGCGCTCATCTCGCCCAATCCCTTGAAGCGGGTGACCACCGTCTTCACGCGCGAGTTGGCTTGCGGCGATGCGCGCGAGCTCGCGCTCGCGCTCCGCCTCATCGAGCGCGTACACCACTTCCTTGCCGGCATCGATGCGAAACAGCGGCGGCATGCACACGTACACGTGGCCCGCGGCCACCAGCGGCCGGTAATGGCGCAGGAACAGCGCGCACAGCAGTGTGGCGATGTGCTGGCCGTCGCTGTCGGCGTCCGCGAGGATGCAGATCTTGTGATAGCGCAGGCCCGATAAGTCGGTGGCGGAAGGGTCGACGCCGATCGCGATGCTGATGTTGTGCACTTCCTGCGACTGCAGCACTTCGCGCGAATCCGACTCCCAGGTGTTCAGGATCTTGCCGCGCAGCGGCATGATGGCCTGGGTCACCCGGTCGCGCGCCTGCTTGGCGGAGCCGCCGGCCGAATCGCCCTCGACCAGGAACAGCTCGCCGCGCTCCGGATCCTGGTTCACGCAGTCGGCGAGCTTGCCCGGCAGCGTCGCGCCCGAGCCGGTGCGCTTGCGCTCGATCTTCTGGCTCTCCTTGACGCGCTGCTGCGCCTTGGCGATCGCCATCATGGCGATCTTCTCGCCCTGATCGGGATGCTGGTTGAGCCACAGGGCGAACGCGTCCTTGATGACGCCCTGAACGATGCCCGCCGATTCGCGCGAGGAGAGCTTCTCCTTCGTCTGGCCGGCGAACTGCGGCTCGCGCATTTTCATGGACAGCACGAAGCTCACGCCGTCCCACACGTCCTCGGGGGTGAGCTTCAAGCCCCGCGGCACGAGATTGCGGAACTCGCAGAACTCGCGCACCGCATCGGAGGTGCCCACGCGCAGGCCGTTGACGTGCGTGCCGCCCTCGGTGGTCGGGATCAGGTTGACGTAGCTCTCGGCGACGCGCTGTTCGGCGTCGAGCACCCAGGCGAAGCGCCCAATCGAGCCGCCGCCCTCGATGTCGCGCTTGCCGTAGAAGGTCTCCGCCGGCAGCCATTGTCCCTTGCCGAGCTGCTCGGCCAGGTACTCGTGCAGGCCGCCGGTGTAGAGCCAGGTTTCCTTCTCGCCGGTGATCTCGTTGTTGAGCGAGACCTTCAGATTCGGACACAGCACCGCCTTGGCGCGCAGCACCTGCTTCAGGTTCGCCACCGCGAACTTGTCCGTGTCGAAGTACTTCGGGTCGGGCCAGAAGCGGATGGTCGTGCCGGTCTTCGACTTCGGCACATCGCCCACGACCTCGAGCTTGGAGGTGGGCTTGCCGCTCGCGAAGCTCAGGTTGTATTCCTTGCCGCCGCGGCGCACCCAGCACTTCCAGATGCTTGGACAGGGCGTTGACCACCGACACGCCGACGCCGTGCAGGCCGCCCGAGTGCTGATAGTTCTTGTCGTTGAATTTGCCGCCCGCATGCAGGCGCGTGAGGATGAGCTCGACGCCGCTGATCTTCTCCTTGCGGTGGATGTCGACCGGCATGCCGCGGCCGTCGTCCTCGACCTGGCAGGAGCCGTCCTTGAACAAGGTGACGTCGATGCTGTCGCAATAGCCGTCGATCGCCTCATCGACGCTGTTGTCGATGACTTCGTGCGCCAGATGATTCGGGCGCGTGGTATCGGTGTACATGCCCGGCCGCCGGCGCACCGGATCCAAGCCGCTCAGCACCTCGATGTCGGACGCCGTGTAAGACGATGCCATCAGTTACCTCGCTGGAAGGCGCGGGAGTCTAGCACGCGAATCTGCCGCGAATCAGCTGGCGGCCCTGCGCCGATTCCGCTATCTTTCGCGCAACCATGGGAATCGCCAGCATTCAAAACATGGCACGCACCGTCCCGGTGCTGCCGCAACCCTACGGCATTCGCGTGCGCTTAAAGCACGGCGATCCGTTCGCCAAGCTCCTCGGTACGGATTGGCAGAAGACCCATTGGTACTTCACCGCCGAAGAGCGCGATCGGGTGCTGGAGGAGATGTCCCGCAAGCACGAGTACTCCCGCATCGGCGATCGGCCGGCGCTGGTCTTCGAGAAGGTCGAGAAGCTCGCCGAAAGCCGCGGACTCTAACGCCCTCGAGCCCGGGGTTGCTTCGACCCCGTTGATAGGCGGCGCAAAGCGCCTAGAAAGTCCGGCCGAGAAAGAGGTAGTACCCCGCGTTGCCCGATTGGTCGTAGCCCGAGCCCAAGTAAACGGGTCCGAGCAACGTATCGATCGCGATGAACACCGAAGCGTCCTTGTGTGCCGAGCCATAGCTGATGTCGCTGCGCCGTTGCCAGGTGTTGCCGAGCTCGAGCGATGCGCCGATATACACCGGAAACTCGAAGAAGCCCTCGCCGCCGCGGCTGATCTTGCGAAAATAGATCGCGCGGGCGATTGCGTAGTTCGGACCGAGCAGGGATTGGGGCGCGAGCCCGGACAGATTCAAAAAGCCGCCGAGCGAATAGAAATCCTGCACATCCGAGGGCTGCAGCCGGCCGTCCAGGGTCGCGCCCGCCGAGGTCCACAGCACCAGGGTGTTGCGGCCGCGTGAGGCCGCCGCGAGCCAATCGAGCGAGACCTTGTCGAAGTCCGTATCCGCGCCCAGATTGGTGCGGTTGGCGTCCCACTGCACGTCGAAGGACTGCCCCTCGCGCGGGAAGTGGACGTTGTCGAGCTGGTCATAGCTGAACTTGAAGAAATACTCGCCGTTGTTGTACTGCGGGTCGACCAGATCCGGATTGCCGAAATAGTCGTACGTCGAACCGTTGATGCGGTGAATGCCGACGCGGATCTCGCCCCAGTTGCCGAAGTTTCGCCCGACATCGAGATCTCCCTCCACCTCGCGGTCGCGGAAATCCGCAATCCGCGAGTTGTTCTGGTAGATCGGCAGATCGCGCGACTCGAGGCGCGCCGAGGGCGCCACGAACCATTTCGCCAGCGCATCGAGCGGCTGGTAGAACTCGCTCGTGATCTTCGAATCGCTGCCGATCTGCACGTTGGTCTGGAGCTCCGCTTCCAGGTCGTTGATTTCCGTCTGCAGAAACTCCGCGGCGACGTTGTATTGATTGCTGCCCTGGAAATTCGACTCGAGCGACAGGCCGAAACGCACGTAATTCGGTCCCCAGGACTTGCGGCGGGCACGCACCTCGAGCCCGTACTGCTGATCGGCTCCTTCGCCCTGCGCGACCACGGTGTAATCCAACGTCTCGAAGTAGCCGAGCCCGTAGAGATCGGTGATGCGCGCGCCGACGGCGTCCAGATCGAGCGGCTTGCCGACCAGCGGCTCCATCTCCGCGAGAATGGTCTTCTCGTAGCGGCGCGAATCCGGATCCACGCGCACGAACTTGATCACGGGGAAGCCGGGCTGCTGGGTCGCGCGCCGCGCCATATAGCCTTGATACGCGGGATCGCTCAAGCGCAGCGCGGCGAGCCGCGGCTCGACCGCGCGCGCCGCCGCTTCGCCTTGACGGATCATGCTCGCGCCTAAGGTGAAGTCGGTGGGGGGCGAGGTGCCGAGCGAGGGCTCGATGAGAATGTCCTGCGCACTCAAGGTCGCCTTCTGGCGATCCGCGTTCTTGCGCACCATGATGGCGAGCATCTGGTTGGAGATCGACAACGCCGTGTCGAGCCGATCGCGCGGCTGCAGCGGGAAGCTCACGTCCGAGACGATGAGGATGTCCGCGTGCATCGCGCGCGCCACATCGATGGGCAGATTCTCCGCGATGCCGCCGTCGACCAGCAGCCGGCCGTGGTAGTCGACCGGCGCGAACACGCCGGGCGCGGAAATGCTGGCGCGCATCGCGATGGAGAGATCGCCTTTGTCGAGCAGCACCGCATCGCCGGTCACCAGGTCGGTGGCCACGGCGCGAAACGGCGTCGGCAGCTCGTCGAAGTTCGTGGTGTTGCTGAACGGCAGCGTCAGCTGCCGCAGCGTCTCCTGGAGCGTCTGGCCCTGGATGAATCCCTTCGGCAAGAGAACGTGGTAGTGCTTGAGCCCGAGCGGCAGGCGCACCAGAAAATTGCGGTCATCCTGCCTTGCGCCGGAAGTTCAGGTCGCGCCGCGGCGGCGCGTCGCGAAACGCCTCCTGCCAGTTCACCGACTGCATGGTCGACTCGATCTGCGCGGCGCTCATGCCGCTGGCATAGAGCCCCCCCACCACGGCGCCCATGCTGGTGCCGGCGATGCAGTCGATGGGGACCTTCAGCTCCTCGATGACCCGCAGCACGCCGATGTGCGCCATGCCGCGCGCGCCGCCGCCCGACAGCACGAGACAGACGCGCGGCCGAGCCGAAGACGAAGTGGCTGCGGGCACCGGGCCCGCCACGGGCGGGGTAGGCGCAGCCGCGCGCGCCAAGCCGGCGCTCGCCGCGACGCAGCCCGCAATCAGCGCTCCTGCCAAAACCTGCCGTAAACGGCGCATCCCCATGGTGGGGATTAGTTTATAGCGCGAAGTCGATCTGGGCTGCGGTAAAGGTGTTGGTCGCGCGGTTGTAGATGCCGCGAGCCGTCAGCTGCTTGGCCGGCTCGGTCGTGCCCAGCATCGTGTTCACGCCGGCGACGAACACGGGGAACGAAGACGTCAGATTGAGGACGGTGGTCGCGTCGACGGTCGTTGTGGTGGTCGAAGTCACCGGATTGCCCCACGAATATCGGGGTGCGAACGTCTGCGTCTTGGCATTCGCCGTCGGCACGATGACCGGGACTCGACGGGAGCGAGGCCAGCGTGAAGGATTCCGGACCTATCTGGATGGTCGCGGAGGTGATCGCGGCGTTGCCGAGATCGATGATGAAGGATTCGTCGGTGAAGCTCGTGAAGGGCGTCGTCGTGCCCGCGAGCCAGTTCACCGACAGGACCGCGGGGTTGCAAACCTGGCTGCCGACGCCGCAGATGCCGTTGCCGGGAGTCGTCGGCACACCGCCGCCCAACGAGACCGCCGGCCGTCTGCACGCTGAGCTCGTTGTTGAGCGCGAATGCCAGGTAGTCCGGTGGCGCCTGGCCGAGCGCCGAGGCGTAGCCGTTCGCATACACCAGATCGCCGGGCACCGTCCCGGCGGGGAGCGTCAAGCCTTCGGTATTGACGGAAAAGGCCGTCGGCACAGGCGTGGGCGTGCCGTTACCGGTGAAGTCATAGACCGCCGCCGGCCAGTAGTCGATGCTCGCCAGATCCATCACCACATTTCCCGGCGCCGCGGAAACGAGCGTGCCGAACGCTTCGCTCTGTTGCAGCCGAACCGAACCCGTGTTGGTGGCGGAGGTGCCCGTGGAGTTGAGCTCCACCGGCTCGCCGAAGTAGGCATCGCCGCAGGCGCCCGTCGCGGCCGGCGCGCCGGTCGCTTGGTAGAGTCCCCGGGCGACGATGCGATCGCCGACGGCGACCGAGCTCGCGCGCAGGTTCGTGAGCAGCGGATTGTCGTCCGCCGTCACGATGGTGTCCGGGCCTAGCAGGACCTTGCAGTCGGCGGTTTCATAGTAAAAGGTGTTTGCGGTGGTCAAGATCAACGTCGCGCCGCGCAGCGTCAACAGTGTTGCCGGTGCGGGCGATGACATCTCCGCTGATACCATCCGTGTAGTTGTCCTCGAGCGTAGCTGCCGGCGACCACGTATTGCAGATTGAAGCGGCCCGCGTAGGCGCCGTTCAAGGGATTGTAATCGGGCTGGAACGTCGTAAAGCCCGCGGTCATGGTCGATCCCGCCGACAGTATGGAGAGCGCGTTGAGGCCCGCATTACCGACGTACGTATCGCCGTTCAGGGTATAGACGGTGTTGGGTTGGCTGAACAGCGTCAGCTGACCCAAGTTGTTCGCCTCATCGTAGAAGGGCCGGATATAGGCCGTGTAGGTATCGACGCTGACGCTCGAATTGGCCAACGCGCCGCGAACCCGGATGAGCTTGGTGTCGGAAGGCTCGTGCCCGATGCGTCACGATACGGCCGCACGTACACCGTCGGCACGGCGGTCGACATGTCGATATATCCGGAGGCGGAGAGATCGAAATCGAGGGCAAGCAACGCGGCGCTGGTCGAGGCAAAGGTGGGCGTGATGGTGGGCTGGCTCAGCGGGTCGAAGTTGACCGTGATCGGCGTAGGTCGTCGGCGCGGCTTGGGCGTCGTCCGTCGTGTAGGCAGGTCCACGAGCGTGGCCGGCACCGCCACATTGCCTTTTCGGACCGAGATCGCGGCGTAGGTGTAGTCGATGGTAATCGTGGCGCCAGACATAAGTGCCGTTCGGTATCGCCCCGGAGCTCCACAGCTCGGCAATTTGTGTGAGCTGCGCGAGATCGACGACTTCCGGCGTCCCCACGGCCGTGTACCGCGGTATTGTCGCTGCGCGTGAGGGTGATCGAGTCGATGGTCACGACGTAAGAGGCATATTGGGGCGCGGGCTCGGCGGTGACGCTCACCCAGGCGATGCCGTAGTTGCTGATATTGCTCTGACCGTGACAGCCGGCGGCGAAAATCGCGGCCGCGCAGACGAGTGCGCTCGCCGCCTTGGAAAGGGTCTTTCAGAATCGTGGGTGCACGAACATACCAGTGGGTGTCTTGGGGCTGCGTAGGATAAAGGCTTTCGAGGGCTCCTGCTTGAGCAAAGTTCCTTTGCCGCCTCAAGTTCGAGCGATGCGGGGCACCTGCTGCGTGATGCAGTGGATGTTGCCCCCGCCCAAGAGCACCTCGCGCGTCTCGATGCCGATCACTTGGCGGGTGGGAAACAGGCGCCGGATCGCACGCATGGCGGCGGCGTCCCGGCGCTTGTCGTAGAGGGGCATCACCACGTACCGGTTTGCGATGTAGAAATTGATGTACGAGGCGGGCAAACGGTCGCCGGCCCGCCGCGGACGCGTTCCGGCGCGCACATCGACGCCCGCGGCCTCCTCGGCGGTCATGTAAAGCGGCCCGGGCTGGTGGATCTTGTGGATCGTGAGCGCCCGGCCGCGCGCATCGCGAGCGCGGCGCAGCCGCTCCCACGCATCCCGCGAGATCTCGTATTGCGGATCGCTTCGATCCTCGGTCCAGGTGAGGGCCACCTGGGCGGGCGCGGTGAAGCAGGCCAGCTCATCGATGTGGCCGCCGGTCTCGTCCTTGTAGACCCCGCGGCCGAGCCATATCACCTTGCTGACGCCGAGATAGCGGCGCAGGGTCTCCTCGATGTCCTCCCGCGTGAGTCCCGGATTGCGGTTCGGGTTGAGCAGGCACTCCTCGGTCGTGAGACAGGTTCCTTGACCATCCACGTGAATCGCCCCGCCCTCGAGCACGAACGAGGTCCGGTAGCGATCGTCGCCCTCGATCTCGAGCACCTTTTGCGCGACTTCGTCGTCCCGGTCCCAGGGAAAGTACAGGCCGCCGGAGAGGCCCCCCCAGGCGTTGAACGACCAGTCGACGCCGCGGCGGCGGCCCTTGGCATCGACGAGAAACGTCGGGCCCGCAGTCGCGCATCCAGGCATCGTTGCTGCTCATCTCGACGACCCGCACCCGCGGCGCGAGGCGTGCGCGCGCGTTTTGAAACTGCGCGGCGGACACCCCGACCGTCACCGGCTCGCCGCGCGAGATCGCTTCCGCGATCGCGGCGAACACGGCTTGCGCGGGTTTGGCGCCGGCGCGCCAGTTGTCCGGCCGCTCCGGCCAGAGCATCCAGCAGCCGGAATGGCGCTCGAATTCCGCGGGCATGCGGAAGCCGTCGCGGGCAGGGAATCGAAGTGAGTGTACGCAATGCGGGTCTCCGGGCGCGCATGCTAGCATTGCCGCTGTTTTTAGAGGAGGCATGCATGTCCGAAGCCAGGCCCGTCACCATCCAAATCCCCGCCGGGGGCGAGAAAATCACCGTCGCCAACGGCAAGCTGCGCGTGCCCGATCAGCCGATCGTCCCCTTCATCGAAGGCGACGGCACCGGACCCGATATCTGGCGGGCGAGCGTGCGCGTGTTCGATGCGGCCGTGCAAAAGGCGTATGGGGACAAGCGCAAGATCCGCTGGATGGAAGTGTTTGCCGGCGAGAAAGCGAACAAGGCCTACAACAGCTGGCTGCCCGACGAGACCGTGACCGCGTGCCGCGATTATCTCGTGTCGATCAAGGGTCCGCTGACGACGCCGGTCGGCGGCGGCATCCGCTCGCTCAACGTGGCGCTGCGCCAGCTGCTCGACCTGTATGTTTGCCTGCGGCCGGTCCGCTGGTTCAAGGGCGTGCCCTCGCCCGTGCTGGCGCCCGAGAAAGTGGACATGGTGATTTTCCGCGAAAATACCGAGGACATCTACGCCGGCATCGAATTCGAGGCGGGCTCCGCCGACGTGAAGAAGTTTCTCGACGCGTTCAAGCAGAGCTTCCCGAAGCAATACGCGAAAATTCGCTTTCCGGAAACCTCCGGCATCGGCTTCAAGCCCGCCTCCAAGGAGGGCACCGAGCGGTTGTTCCGCGCCGCGGTCCAGTACGCCATCGTCAACAAGCGCAAGAGCGTGACGATCGTGCACAAGGGCAACATCATGAAGTTCACCGAGGGCGCGTTCCGCAACTGGTCCTATCAACTCGCCGAGCGCGAGTTCCCGAACGAGGTCTACACCTGGGAGCAATGGGAGCGCACCAAGGCCGCGCGCGGCGAGAAGGACGCGAACGCCGAGATGGACGCTGCGCGGCAAGCGGGCAAGGTCATCATCAAGGACGCCATCGCGGACATCACCCTGCAGCAGGTGCTCACCCGCCCCGACGAGTTCGACGTGGTCGCCACCATGAATCTGAACGGCGACTACTTGTCGGACGCGCTGGCGGCGCAGGTCGGCGGCATCGGCATCGCGCCGGGCGGCAACATCAACTATCTCACCGGGCATGCCGTTTTCGAGGCGACGCACGGTACGGCGCCGAAGTACGCGAATCTCGACAAGGTCAACCCGGGCTCGGTGATCCTGTCGGGCGAAATGATGCTGCGCTACATGGGCTGGACCGAGGCCGCCGACGCCATCATCGGCGCCATGGACAAGACCATCGCGCAGCGCACCGTCACCTACGATTTTGCGCGCTTGATGAAGGGCGCCACCGAGGTGAAGTGCAGCGAGTTCGCGGACAATCTGATTCGAAACCTCTAGCGCGGCGTTCCGGGCGACCTGGCCTGGTGTCAGGTCGCCTCGAAGGCCCGGTCGAGCGCCTGTGAGAGGTCCGCGACCAGATCCTCGGCATCCTCGATGCCGATCGAGAGCCGCACGGTCCCCTTGGCGATGAGCGAGGCGGCGCGTTGCTCGGGCGTGTATTCCTGGCCGCCGAGCAATTGCGGCGGCAGCACCAGCGATTCGGCGGATCCCAAACTCGCGGCGATGGAGAAGTATTCGAGGGCTTCGGCGAAACGGTTTCCTTCCGTGAACCCGCCGTCCATCTCGAAGCTCACCACGGTGCCGAAGTCGCTCATCTGACGCGCCGCGAGCGCATGCTGCGGATGGGAGGCAAGGCCCGGATAGAACACCCGCTTGACGCGCGGGTGAGCCTCCAGGAAGCGGCTCACCGCGAGGGCATTCGCGCACTGGCGCTCGTAGCGCAGGAAATAGGTGCGCATGCCGCGCTGGATGAGAAAGGCCGCGT
Source organism: uncultured Gammaproteobacteria bacterium (assembly GCA_963766915.1). GTDB lineage: Bacteria > Pseudomonadota > Gammaproteobacteria > Steroidobacterales > Steroidobacteraceae > Bog-1198. The sequence continues at coordinate 63,074 of CAVYCL010000007.1, read as the reverse complement.
GCGGATCGAGTGTCGGACCGAGCGAGACGATGTCCTTGCGCATGCCGGCGATGAGCTCGCGGCGCGCGATGATCGCCCCACCCATCACATCGCCGTGCCCCGAAGCGTATTTGGTCAGGCTGTGCAGGAACACATCGACGTCGTAGCGGCCGTGGTTGTGAAAGCCGGCAAAGGTGTTGTCCATCACCGTCAACGCGCCCGCGCGGCGCGCGTGGGCGGTCAAATGTTCGATGTCGGCGATCTTGGTGACCGGATTGGTCGGACTCTCGAACAGCACCAGCCGCGTCGCGGTGCCTGCGAGCACGCGTTCGATGCCGGCCCGATCCTCGATCGAGAGCAAGGTATGCGTGACGCCGTAGCGGGCCAGCAGGTGCTGCACGAGATAGCGCGTCGGCCCATAGGACTCGACGAACGCGAGCACGTGATCGCCCTGCTTGCACAAGGCGAGCGCCGTGGCGGCGATGGTCGCGACGCCGGAGCCGACGAGCAGGCAGTCGTCCCGGCCCTGGAGCTTGGCGAGCGTGAGCTCGAGCTGGCGCAAGGTCGGGTTCGACGTGCGCGAATAGTAAAACCCGGGGCGGTCGCCGCGGGAGTACCGCAGCGTTTCCGCGGTGTCGTCGAAGGAGAACTTGACGGACTGGTAGATGGGCGCAACCAGCGGGCGATTGTCCGCCGGCACCTCAACCACGGGAGGATGGTTCACGAAAGTCGGGTTTTTCATGGCGCTCACGATAGTCGAGGCGCCGCGCCATTGAAAGCCGGGCTAGGGCGACAAGTAACGGTCCAGCTCGGCGTTGACCGCCCGGTCGCACTCGAGAATCGATGCCGCCGCCTCGGTGGTAAGACCCAATGCGCGGAACGCCGCGTCCTCGGCGAGCCGCCGGAGCGTCGGCAGCGCCGATCCCTGGGCGGTGCAATCCGCGAGACCGCGTGCGGCACTGACGATGCTGCACTCGAACCGCGCAGCGCCGGCCTGCGCCTCCCAGCGCGTCGCGACCGCGACGATCGGCTCCGGCATACCCCAAGTGGTCACGACGCACGCCGCCACCTCACGATGAAACTCCTCGACGATCCCGTCGTAATCCGCGCTCTCGAGGAGCGCGCCCGACCAGCGAGCGAGCTCATGAGCTTCACGCAACGTGACCGCCTTGCCGATGTCGTGCAGCAGACCGCACAGATAGCAAAGCCCCGGCTCGCGTCCGAGAGCGAGCGCGAGTTGCCGCGACCAGAGCGCGCTCGCGAGCGAATGCCGCCACAAGCGGCGCGCCTTGTGCTGATGGCCGGGCACATCCAGCATTTTCGGCTGCAGCGCGAGCGTGAACGCCATGTTGGCGACCTCGTCGAGTCCGAGCCAGGCAACCGCATGGGTCAGCGAGACGATCGGCATCGCCGGCCTGTTGGGCGCCGAGGCCGCAATGCGCAGCACATACAGGGTGAGTGCCGGATCGGTCTTGATGACATCGGCGAGTTGCTCGGCGTTCGCGTCCTCGCGCAGCTCGACGATCCGCACCGCCGCCTCGGGGAGCCGCGGCACCGCGAAGCTGCCGCGCTCGAGACTCTGCGCGAGCAGCGAGCGCACGAGCCCGCGGCGGTCGTCCTCAGCCGCCGGAAGATGCATGGGATTCCGCATATCCTTAGGTAGCGGCCGCGCGGCGAGTCACTTGAGCGGGTCCCGTCCGCGCCGGAAGTGGGTACACTCCCCTCTCCATGAGTGCCCTCCCCGACCCGGGCTCAGTTGCCGAACTTAGGTCCGCGCCCGACGGCGCGCCGCCGCGGCTGCGCGAGATTCCTTACAACTACACCTCGCTCTCCGATCGCGAGATCGCCATCCGGTTGCTCGGCGAGGCCTCCTGGGAGCTGCTGGTCCAGCTGCGCGCGGAGCGGCGCACCGGCCGATCGGCGCGCATGCTCTACGAAGTGCTGGGCGACATCTGGGTGGTGGACCGGAACCCCTTCCTGCAGGACGATCTGATCGACAATCCGAAGCGCCGCGCCCAGCTCATCGACGCCCTGCACCACCGGCTGCACGAAATCGAAAAGCGCCGCGATCCCAGCGAGGAGCGCCGCTCGCCTAAAGTCTCGCAGCTGTTGTCGGCCGCGCGCGCCGCCGTGGATCGATTCGCCGCCCACTTTCCGGAGATGATCGCGCTGCGCAAGCGTGCGCGGCGGGCGCTCCTCAAGCACACGCGCGCCGACAATGTCCGCTTCGACGCCTATGCGCGGGTTGCTCACGTCACCGACGCGACCGACTGGCGGGTCGAGCTGCCGTTCGTGGTGCTCGCCCCGGATACCGAGGCGGAGATTCCGCATCTGGTGCGCGAGTGCATCGAGCTCGGCCTCAACATGATCCCGCGCGGCGGCGGCACGGGGTACACCGGGGGTGCCGTGCCGCTCACGCCCTGGTGCGCGGTGATCAATACCGAGAAGCTCGAAGGCCTGGGTGCCGTCGAACGGCTCCGATTGCCGGGCACGGAGGTCGAAAGCGCGGTCGTGTTCACCGAGGCCGGCGTCGTCACCCGACGCGTCAGCGAACTTGCCGAGCGCGACGGCCTCGTATTCGCGGTCGATCCGACATCGGCCGACGCGTGCTGCATCGGCGGCAACATTGCGATGAATGCCGGCGGCAAGAAAGCGGTGCTGTGGGGCACGGCGGTCGACAATCTCGCCGGCTGGCGCATGGTCGATCCTGAAGGAAACTGGCTCGAGGTGACGCGCCTCGGTCACAACCTCGGCAGAATCCACGACGCCCCGACCGCGCGCTTCGAGCTCGTCTGGAAAGACGGCCGCTCCGCGCCGGACGAGGCCAAGATTCTGCGCCGAGAGATGCTCTCCATCGACGGCGCGAAGTTTCGCAAAGCGGGTCTCGGCAAGGATGTCACCGACAAGTTTCTCGGCGGCCTGCCGGGCGTGCAGAAGGAGGGGTGCGATGGCATCATCACCTCGGCGCGCTGGCTCCTGCACCGCGCCCCGCAGCACATGCGCTCCGTGTGCCTCGAGTTCTTCGGCCAGGCGCGCGAAGCCATTCCGGCGATCGTCGAGATCAAGCGTTACCTCGACACGCGCGGCAAGGCCGCGGGCGTCGTGCTGGCGGGTCTCGAACATCTCGACGAGCGCTACCTGCGCGCCGTCGGTTACAGCACCAAGTCGAAGCGCGGTGCGCTGCCGAAGATGATTTTGCTCGGCGACATCGCCGGCGAGGATTCCGCAGCGGTCGCCGCCGCCACCTCGGAAGTCGTTCGGCTCGCGAACGGCCGCTCAGGCGAGGGATTCATCGCCGTGAGTCCCGCCGCGCGCCGGCAGTTCTGGCTCGACCGGGCGAAGACCGCGGCGATCGCGAAACATACCAACGCCTTCAAGATCAACGAGGATGTGGTGATACCGCTCGAGCGGTTGGGTGAATACACCGACGCCATCGAGCGAATCAACATCGAGCTTTCCATCCAGAACAAGCTCGAGCTCGTCGAGGCGCTCGCGGCGCACCTGTCGGCCGACGGCGCGGCGCGCGGCGGCCGACGCCACCGCGCTCGAGCGGCGCGGCGATGCGCTCGCCCTGCTCGAGAGCGTGCGCGCGCGCTGGAGCTATTTGCTCGATGCCATGGACGAGCCGATCGAGCGCGCGCGATCACGGCTCGAGTCCGTGGGCGTGTCGGCCGCGGCGGGCAGCGCAGGCACCGTCTTCGAGCGGCTTCAGGACCGCAGTATCCGCGTCAGCTGGAAATCGGAGCTGCGTGCCGGGCTCGCGCAGATTTTTGGCGGCGCGGCGCTCGCGCCGATTCTCACCGAGTGCGACGCCCTGCACCAGCGCGTGCTCCAGGGCCGCATTTTCGTGGCGCTCCACATGCATGCCGGCGACGGCAACGTGCACACCAACATTCCGGTGAACTCGGACAACTACGCGATGCTGAATACCGCCACCCGCACGGTGGCCAGGATCATGCGCATCGCGAGACAACTCGACGGCGTGATCTCCGGCGAGCACGGCATCGGCATCACCAAGCTCGAGCATCTGACGGCAGGCGAACTCGCGGAGTGGTCCGAGTACAAGCACCGCGTCGATCCGCACGACCGCTTCAATCCGTTGAAGCTCGCGCCCGGGAGCGACCTTACGCGCGCCTACACCCCGAGCTTCGGGCTGTTGGGCCACGAGTCCCTGATCATGCAGCAGTCCGACATCAGCAGCATCTCGGATGCGGTGAAGGATTGCCTGCGATGCGGGAAGTGCAAGCCGGTCTGTGCGACGCACGTGCCGCGCGCCAACTTGCTCTATTCGCCGCGCGACAAGATCCTCGCCACCTCGCTTCTCATCGAGGCGTTCCTCTACGAGGAGCAGACCCGCCGCGGGGTGTCGATCCAGCATTGGGACGAGCTCGCCGACGTCGCCGACCACTGTACCGTTTGCCACCGCTGCGCCTCGCCCTGTCCGGTCGACATCGACTTCGGCAACGTGTCCATGCTGATGCGCGACGTCCTGCGGCGCATGGGGAAAAAGCGCCGCAATCTCGGCACGGCCGCGGCCCTGTTTTTCTTGAATGCCACGAATCCGCGGACCATCAAGCTCACGCGCAAGGTCATGATCGACTGGGGCTACAAGGCGCAGCAACTCGCCAACCGCGCGCTCAAGCCGCTCGCCCGCGCGCAGACGCAGCGGCCGCCCTCGACCACCGGCAAGCCGCCGGTGCGCGAGCAAGTCATCCATTTCGTGAACAAGCGCATGCCGGGCGGCCTGCCCAAGCGCACCGCGCGCGCGCTCCTCGACATCGAGGACCGCAACTACGTGCCCATCATTCGCGATCCCAAGGCGACCACGAGCGACTCGGAGGCGGTGTTCTATTTTCCGGGCTGCGGCTCGGAGCGCCTGTTCTCGCAGGTCGGGCTCGCCACGCAGGCGATGTTGTGGCATGTCGGCGCGCAAACGGTGCTGCCGCCGGGGTATCTGTGCTGCGGATACCCGCAGCGCGGCGCGGGTGAGTTCGAGAAGGCCGACAAGATCATCACGGACAACCGCGTGCTGTTCCATCGGGTCGCCAACACGCTCAATTACCTGGATATCAAAACCGTGGTGGTGAGCTGCGGCACTTGCTTCGATCAGCTGCAGGGCTACGAGTTCGACCAGATTTTTCCGGGATGCAAGATCATGGACATCCACGAGTACCTGCTCGAGAAGGGTGTCGAGCTGAAGGGCGTCACCGGTACTCGCTACATGTACCACGACCCCTGTCACTCCCCCATGAAGCGACACGACCCGCTGAAGGTGGTCAACGCGCTCATGAACAGCGCCCAGAACGGCACCATCGAAGCGAACGAGCGCTGCTGCGGCGAATCGGGGACTCTGGCGATCACCCGGCCCGACGTGTCGACCCAGGTGCGCTTTCGCAAGGAGCAAGAGGTACGATCAGGCGTCGAGCTGATCCGACAGAGCGGCCATCAAGGTCCCGTCAAGGTGCTCACCTCGTGCCCGTCCTGCCTGCAAGGGTTGGCCCGCTACCGCGACGATGCCGATCTCGAGGCCGATTACATCGTGGTCGAAATCGCCCGGCATCTGCTGGGCAGCGACTGGATGGCCGACTATGTGCGCCGTGCCAACTCTGGGGGCATCGAGCGCGTGCTGGTTTAGCACTTAGTTCTGCATCAGCCGCCGGCGCAGAAACACGACGCATCCTGCAAGGACGAGCAGCGAAGCCAGATCGAGCTTGCCGCTGCCGCCGGTGTTGACGGCCGGCGTCACGGTGAGGGTCACGCTCGAGGTGGGCGAGGTACCCGCGGTATTCGAGCAGGTCAGGCTGTAGACGTAACGTGCCTGCCGTTTCCGGCGTGATGGTGAAGGTGGCGCTCGGCTGCTGGACGCCGTTCCAGCCGCTTTGATTGGCGTTCGCGTTCCCCGAGGCCGTGCAGCTGGTCGCGCCGGCGGAGCTCCAGGTGATCGATGTGGTCGTGAGCGCGCTGATCTTGGTCGCCCCCAGCGTGAGGGTCGGCGCAGGCGGCGGCTGGAGTGCGGAGGTGGCCTGGAGGGTCACGGAAACCGCTGTCGACGGGCCGCCGAGATTCGAGCAGACCAGGGTGAAGGTCTCGCTACCGATGGCTGCCGGTGTGATCGTCTGGCTGCCCGACGCGGCGAGCGTGCCGCTCCAGCTTCCCGACGCCGTGCAACTCGTGGCGGTCGCCGAGCTCCAGCTGATGGTGGTCGATTTGCCGACCGCGACCGAGGTCGAGGCGAGGGTCAGCGTCGGCGCCACGGGCGGGGTGCCCGAAGTCGCGAATAAGCTCACCGAGTTGGACGCGGAGGTGGCCGCGGCTCCCGTGCACGTCAAGGTGTAGACCGTCGCTCCCGCGGCGGCCGGCGTGACGGTGATGCTGCCGCTTGCCGCCGGCGCCGGCGGCGTGAAGTTCGTTGCCGGATTCGCCGTGGCCGTGCATGACGTCGAGGTCGGGTCGAGCGTCGACCAGGCGAGTGTCGTCGAGCTGCCGAACGGGATCGACGCTGCGCCGAGCGTGATTGTCGGCACCACGAAGGCGGTGTCCGCCTGGATGAACCCGTAGCCCGAGTCGAAGTTCGGTGTGGTGGTGCTCATCGGCAGCGCGCTCGCGCTCAAGGAGCCGTAAATCTGCGTCGGAGTCGCAGCCGTGTTCGCCTGCAGCGCGAGCGCCGCGATGCCGGCCGCGTGCGGCGTGGCGCCCGACGTGCCGAAGAAATTCGGCCAATTCGCATCGTTCTGACAGGAGGCGTTCGACGTCGTGACCGTGATACCGGCCGAGGCGAGCGTGAACCCCAAGAATGTCGTGTTGACGCCGTCGGGCCCTACGAAATCAGGCTTCTGGCGCACGACGGGCGTCGCCAGACGAGTGCCCGAGGTGTTGAAGAGAATCGGTGCGCCGCCTTCCGAAGAGTAGCCCTCGAGCGTCGCCGGGCTGGTGCCGCAGGCCGGCGTCTCGAAGTAGAACGCCGCGCCCACGGCCGCGGCGCCGGCGGCGCCGGGGTGGCCCTGGATGGTGGGGCCGCCTGTGAAAAACTGTTCGACCGTGCTGCCGAGTCCGTCGTCCTCGACGGAGACGAGCACGCGGCCCGGCTTGATGGTACCCAGGGAATTGGCGGCGAGGCCCACGATGATGTTGAGCGATTGCGGCGCTGTGTTGCCTGCCGCGTTCGCGGGATTGGCGATGATCATGATCTGCACGGGATCGACGCCGACGGCATTGGCGCCCGTGCAGCTGACCACGTTGCCGTCATAGTCGGTGATCACGGCGCTGCCGGTGGCACCGGTCACGCACAGATTGATGCTGCTGCTCGCCCCGGGGCTGCCGCTCGCACCGGTCACGTACGGCTGGTCCCACTCGACCACGATGGCCAGAAAATCACCCGGAGGAATCGCCGGGACGTGCACCGGGAGCGAAGTGGTGGTGGTTGCCCCGGTGGTGTCGAAGTTGAGCAAGGACTCGCCCAACGTGGCGCCGGTGCCCGCGGTCGCGAAGCTCGGGGCCAGGTTCTGATACGTGAGGTTCGAATCGTTGCCGGCGGCGGAAAAATACGCGACGCCGTTTGCTTCGACCGCATCGACTGCTTGGGCCACCAGTCCATCCTGAAAGAACGGCTCATCGAAAAATCCCAGATCATCGGCGATGACCTTCGCGCCGTCGGTCGCGAGCGTTTGGATGCCGGTGGCGAAATCGGCCTCGGTGGTCGGCGAGTAAAAAGCGAGTCCCGCACCCGGCGCGACCGCATGCACGATCTGCAGCATGGCCCGCCCCTCATCGGTGAACGGTGTCTGGGTCGGCGCACCATAGTCGAGGCAATCCGCCTCCTGCACCACATCGATGCCTGCGGGCAAGGCGCCGGTCGACTGATCGGTCGCATAATCGGCAGTGAAACCGTTGGGCGCGTAGCCCTGGTTGCCGCTCACCGGCACGCCGCTTCCCGGCGCGGCGTAGACGGCGAAACAATTGAAGCTGTCGGAGAGCACGCCGACGGTGACGCCGCTGCCCGTGATCCCCGCATACGAGGTGCGCACCAGCGCGCTGTGCTGCACATAATCGCCCTGCAAAGCCACGACGCCGCGCGTTCGCGGCATGGCCGCGCGGATGGAGACGAGCTCGCCGTGAGCCGCGGCGGAGGCAATCGCGGTGACAGGCAGCCAGCCGCCGACATCGTTCCCATAGACCGCGGCGTGCTCGAGTCCGAGACCTTCGAGCGCGGCTTTGAGGGTCTGCGGATCGCCGCGGGTGACCGCATCGATCGCCACCAACGGCGTCGCCTTGGGCGCTCGCTGGACGAATTTCGCCGCCGGACTCAGCACATGCAAATCGCCGAGCTGATAATCCGGGCGCACCCGAGTCAAATGGCGCGACAGATCCGCGAGCACGGAGTCCATCTTGAGGGCCTCCCCGCTCGAGCGCTGCTGCAGACTGCGGGTTCCCACGGCGTAGAGCCGGGCATCGCCGGGGGCTGAGGCGGCATGGAGGCGGTTGCGTTGCGCGGGAGCCACGGCGGAGGAAACACCGGCGGTCGACAGGATCACGAGCGCCGCCAATGCCAAGAAACGTAAAGCCATCCACCTCTCCCCGAACGAGCCGATTGGTCTGATTGAACCCGTAAGACTAGCGCATCGGGAGAAAGTTTATTCGGCCGACGAGCGGGCGGCCTTGCTGGCGCGCGCCATCCACACGGCCACGCCGATGATCATCAGCGTGACGACCGTGATGGTGAGCGTCGCCAGCACATTGATCTCGGGGCTCACGCCCAGGCGCACCTTGGAGAACACCACCATGGGCAAGGTGCTCGCGCCCGGGCCCGAGGTGAAGCTCGAAATGACCAGATCGTCCCAGGACAGCGTGAAGGCGAGCAGCCAGCCCGACAGGATCGCCGGGAAGATGATCGGCAGCGTGATGAGAAAGAACACTTTGACCGGACGTGCGCCCAAGTCCATGGCCGCCTCCTCGAGGGCGATGTCGAAGGTCGACATGCGCGATTGCACCACCACCGTCACATAGGCCATGGAGAAGGTCATGTGCCCGATGGTCATGGTCGTGATGCCGCGGCCCGCGGGCCAGCCGATCAATTGTTCCATCGCGACGAACAGCAGCAGCATGGAAAGACCCGTGATCACTTCCGGCATGACCAGCGGCGCCGTGGTCATGGCATTCAAGGTGAACCGCCCTTTGAACTGCTCGAAGCGCGCGAGGCCGAATCCGGCGAGCGTCCCCAAGATCACGGCACCCGATGCATTGATGACGGCGACCTTCAGCGAAATCCAGGCGGCGTCGAGGATCTCCTCGTTGTGCAACAGCGAGTAATACCACTTGAGCGTGGGCGAGTTCGCGGAGTCCCACACCGTCACGAGCTTCGAGGCGTTGAAGGAAAAAAACACCATGGAGAAAATCGGTATGTAGAGAAACGCGAAGCCGAACGCGAGGCAAGTGGTGATGAAAAACGTGCGGCGGTAATTCATCGGGCGGATGCCGATTCGCGCGCCTGCACGCTCTGGTACCACATCATGAAGGGCACCAGCAGGATCAGCAGCAGGATGGCCACGGCGCTCGCCACGGGCCATGCGCGATTCGAGAAGAACTCGTCCCACAGCACCCGCCCGATCATCAGCGCATTCGGGCCGCCCAAGAGCGCGGGGATGACGAATTCGCCGACCGCCGGAATGAAGACCAGCATCGAGCCTGCGAGGATGCCGTTCCGCGACAGCGGCAAGGTGATCTTGTAGAAGGCCTGCCATGGCCGGCAGCCCAGGTCCTCGGCGGCCTCGAGCAGCTGCCAGTCCATCTTCTCGAGGTTCGCATACAGCGGCAGGATCAAGAACGGCAGGTAGGAGTACACGATACCCACGTACATCGCGAACGGCGTGTACAGCATGTTGAGGGGCTCGTGGATCACCTTGAGCGCGATCAGCAGGTTGTTGATGACGCCGTTCGCCTTGAGCAATCCGATCCAGGCATACACGCGCAACAGGAGCGAGGTCCAGAAGGGCAGCACCACCAGGAGCAGCAGGATATTGCGCGTGGTCGGGGCCGAACGCGCGATGCCGTAGGCGATCGGATAGCCGATGAGCAAACACAGCACCGTCGAGACGAACGCGACCTTCACCGAGTTCAAGAATGCGTGCACGTACAACGGGTCGGTGAACAGGAACGCGTAGTTGTTGAGATTGACCTTGATGGCGAGCGAGTTCTTGCCCACCCACTCGAGCAACGGCTTGTACGGCGGAATCGCCAGATCGATGTCGGAGAAGGAGATCTTCAGAACGATGACGAACGGGATGACGAAGAACAGCAGCAGCCAGAGATACGGCAGCGTCACCACCAGCCCGCGGCCGGAGATTCCGACTTTGCTCAACGGCGGCAGAATTCGCATCGCGGTCAGCGGGTCACGACCACCGGGCTCGAGGCATCCCACGAGAGATAGACTTGCTGCTCCCAGGTGATGGCCTCGGCATGGCGCGAGGTATTCGGTTGCGTGACGCGCACCACCTTGCCGGTGGGGAGCTTGACCAGATAGATCGACAAATCGCCGAGATAGGCGATGTCCTGCACCGCTCCGCGCACCACATTGTCGTTGCCGTGTCCCGTGCTCTCGGGTGCGGCGGTCGACATGAAGATTTTCTCCGGGCGGATGGCGGCCCAGACCACCGCCTCCGGCGCCGCGCTGATGCCGTGGCTCACATAAATCGTGGCGCCGAGCTCTTCGGAGCCGATGCGCACGTGTTCGGGCTCATCCTCGAGGAGCTTGCCCTCGAAGATGTTCACGGAGCCGACGAAATCCGCCACGAACTTGGACGACGGGAACTCGTAGATCTCGGAGGGCGTGCCCGCCTGCACGATCTCGCCGTGGTCCATGACCCCGATCCGCGTCGCCAGCGTCATGGCCTCCTCCTGGTCGTGCGTGACCACGAGGAAGGTGACGCCGAGCTTGTCCTGCAGTCCGATCAGCTCGAACTGGGTATGCTCGCGCAGCTTCTTGTCGAGCGCGCCCAGCGGCTCATCGAGCAGCAGCACTTTCGGCCGCTTGACGAGCGAGCGGGCGAGCGCGACCCGCTGGCGCTGGCCGCCGGAGAGCTGATGGGGCTTGCGTTTGGCGAAGCCGCCGAGCTTGACCAGCTCGAGCATGGTCGCGACCCGCTCGGCGATTTCGCCGCGCGGAACGCCGTCCTGTTTCAGTCCGAAGGAGACGTTTTGCTCGACATTCATGTGCGGAAAGAGCGCGTAGGACTGGAACATCATGTTCACCGGGCGCTCGTACGGCGGCACGCCGGTCATGTCCTCGCCGTCGATCAAGATGCGCCCGGAAGTCGGCGTCTCGAAGCCTCCGAGCATGCGCAACAGCGTCGTCTTGCCGCAGCCGGAGGCGCCCAGCAAACAGAAGATCTCGCCCTTGTAGATCTTCAAGCTCACATCGTCGACCGCTTTGAAGTCGCCGAACGACTTGGTGACGCGATCGATCTCCACGTAGGCGCGAGCGTTCGGATCGCGCCATGGCACGGCCTTGGCCGCCTCGCCTGAGTTGGCCATCGCCTACTGGCCCGTCTTGAACTTCTCCCACATGCGCGTGATAACACGTGTCTGTTCGGGAGAGTCGGCGAGCTGCAGAGCGAGTTTCTCGCGCAGCTGCGGCGGCGGATAGATGGCCGGGTCGTCCTTCACCGAATCGAGGACATACGGTTGCGAGGCCAAGTTCGCATTGGCGAAGCGCTTGAAATTGCTGATGTCGGCGATGACCTTGGGCTCCATGATGTAGTTGAGATAGGCGTAGGCCGCTTCAGGATGCGGCGCATCCTTCGGGATGGCGAGCATGTCGAACCAGAGGATCGAGCCCTCCTTCGGCACCACGTACTTGATGTCGATACCCTTGTTCGCCTCGCGCGCACGGTCGCGCGCCTGCAGCACGTCCCCGTTGTAGCCGACCGCGACGCAGAGATCGCCGTTGGCGAGCGCTTCGATGTACTCGGAGGAGTTGATGTTGCGGATATAGGGTCTGATCTTGAGGAGCGTCGCCTCGGCGGCCGCAACGTCCTCGGGCTTCTGCGAATTGGGGTCTTTGCCGAGATAGTTGAGCACCGCGCGCATCATCTCCGCGGGCGAATCGAGCACGCTGACGCCGCACTTGGCGATCTTCGAGACCACCGCCGGATCGAACACCAGCGCCCAGCTGTCGAGCGGCGCATCGGGCATCAGCGCCGTCACCATTTTCTGGTTGTAGCCGAGCCCGTTGGTGCCCCACATGTAGATGATGCCGTGAGCATTGCCGGGGTCGTGCATGGCGACCCGCGCCATCAGCTGCGGGTCCATGTTCTTCAAGTTCGGGAGCTTCGACTTGTCGAGCGTCAGATAGACGCCGGCCTTGATCTGGCGCTCGAAATAAGACGCCGTGGGCACCACCACGTCGTAGCCGCTCGAGCCCGCGAGCAGCTTCGTCTCGAGGGTCTCGTTGGAGTCGTAATAAGCGGCGTGCACCGTGATGCCGGTCTGGTGCTCGAAGTCCGAGAGCGTGTTGGTCGCGAGGTAATCGGACCAGATGAAGAGATTGAGCGCCCCGTGGGCGCCGGAGGGCCCGCCGCCGGCGGCTGTCCCTTGATCGGCCGGCTTCCCGCCCCCGCAGGCACTCAGCAAAACCACGGCGAGCGCGAGAATCCGGGCGGACCCGGTCAGCCGACGAACACCCCACATCGAACGCGTCCCCTTGGTGGATTCGAGCGCTAGTTATATCGCAGCGCCGCCCGGGGCGACAGTCCGTTTCAAACGTTCAGTAGCAGATGCTCGCGTTCCCAGGAGCTGATGACTTGCGCGAAGGTCTCGTACTCGGCCTCCTTGACGGCCGTATAAGCGAGCACGAATCGGTCCCCGAACACATCCACCAGGGGCTTGGACTCGCGCAACAGCCGCAGCGCTTCGGCGAGGGTGCGCGGCAAGGCGATCGCGAGGTCATAGGCGCTGCCGGCGATCGGCTCCGAGGGCTTCAGGCCCTCGACCATGCCCAGATATCCGCAGGCGAGCGAGGCGGCAATGGCGAGATAGGGGTTGGCATCGGCGCCGCCGACACGGTTTTCGACGCGTCGTGCTTCCGGGCCGGACATCGGCACGCGCAGGCCCGCCGTGCGGTTGTCGTAGCCCCAATGCACGTTGATGGGCGCCGAAGAGTAACGGCTGATGCGCCGGTAGCTGTTGACGTTCGGCGCGAACAGCGACATCGCGCCCGGCAGGTACTTCTGCAGCCCCGCGATGTGACCGAAGAACAGCGATGACGGCGAGCCGTCGGCATTGGAGAAGATATTCTTGCGAGTGCGCACATCGATCACGCTTTGATGCAGATGCATGGCACTGCCCGGCTCCTTGGCCATCGGCTTCGCCATGAATGTCGCATACATTTTGTGACGCATCGCCGCCTCGCGCGCCGTGCGCTTGAAGAGGAACGCCTGGTCGGCGAGCGCCATCGGGTAGCCGTGCAGCAGATTGATCTCCATCTGCGCGGCGCCCGATTCATGAATCAGCGTGTCGATCTCGATGTCCTGCGCCTCGCAGAAGGAATACATGTCGTCGAACAGCGGATCGAACTCGTTCACGGCCGCGATGCTGTAGGCCTGCCGGCCGATTTCGGGGCGACCGGAGCGGCCCACCGGCGGCTTCAGCGGATAATCCGAGTCGATGTTCGGCTCGACCAGGAAGAACTCGAGCTCGGGCGCCACCACCGGCTCCCAGCCGTGCGCCTCGTACAGCTCGAGCACCCGCCGCAGCACGTAGCGCGGCGACATGGTCACCGGCCGGCCGTCGCCGTAGAAGCAATCGTGGATGACCTGCGCCGTGGGCTCGGCCGCCCACGGCACGACCCGCACGGTCTTCGGATCGGCCTTGAGCACGATGTCGATGTCCGAGGGGTTCATGGCGCTCTGATCTTCCGGGTAATCCCCGGTCACGGTCTGCAGAAAGATCGCCTCCGGCAGGCGCATGCCCTCCTCTTCCGCGAACTTCTCGGCCGGCATGAGCTTGCCGCGGGCGACGCCCGCCATGTCCGGAATGATGGCCTCCACTTCCGAAATGCCGTGTTCTTTCAAAAACTGCTGAATCGTGCTTGCCATAACTCACCTTGTACTTGCGGCGCGCTTTCTGCTCGCTTCCCCGAAGGCGGCGAACAGCGCGCGCGAAAACGGATTCTGCTGAAACTCCCATTCCGGATGCCACTGCAGGCCGACTGCGAAGCTGGGCGCGTCCGCCACCCGGAACCCCTCGATGACGCCGTCCGGCGCGCGCGCCTCGACGGTGAGGGGTTTGCCGAGAGTTTCGACGCCCTGCCAGTGGAGCGAATTGACCTGGAGGCGATCTCGTCCCGCGATTTGACGCAGCAGTCCTCCGGGCTCCAAGCAGGACCTCGTGCGCGGGTCCGTACTGCACGTCGAGAGGATCCGATTCGTCCTCCCGGTGGTCGTCGAATCCGACCTCGTGCAGACGCTGGTGCAAGGTGCCGCCATAGGCGACGTTCATTTCTTGGAATCCGCGACAAATCGCAAGCACCGGTAAGCCGGCGGCGATGGCCTGCGGAATCAACGGAAGCGTCGTAGCATCCCGACTAGCATCATGCAGTGTTCCCGGCTGACTGGCCGGGCCTCCGTAACGATAAGGTTCCACATTCGAAGCACTCCCCGTCAGCATCAACCCGTCGCATACCTCGAGCAGCGCCGCCAGATCGAGGTCGGGACCGAGCGCCGGGACGAGCACAGGGAGCGCTTGGGCGCCTGCCGCGACGGCATTGATGTATTTCTCGCCGACCATGTGGAAGTAGTGGTTTCCACAGAGCCGGCGATCGGCGGGAATTCCGATGACGGGCAGGCGAGGCATGTTTAAAATATTAAACGCCTGGGGGGACACCCAAGCTTTGTTAACGTACGTATTACACCATACCGGCTGCGCCTCGTCCCGACAGCACGCCCCGAATTGGCTAAGATTTAGGCATTTCCGCGACTTAGCCTCGATTGTTGCGATGCGTCATCCTTGCAGGCAACCCCTTTTGCCCGGTAGGCTCATAGGCGCCGGCAGCTGTCAATAGCCCCAAAATCTTAAACACTTTTATCGATCGGACCCTCCTTTGCGCCTGCGCTCACCGCCCGCCCGCTCCTATTACGCCGCCTCGGCTCCGGAGACTGCGCGCCCGCCCCGCCCGCCGCTCGCCGGCGAGCACCGCGTCGACGTCGCGGTCGTGGGCGCAGGCGTCGCGGGCTGCTCCGCCGCCCTGCATTTCGCCGAACGCGGCTACCGCGTCGCGTTGCTCGAGGCGCACCGCGTCGGCTTCGGGGCTTCGGGTCGCAGCGGCGGGCAGCTCATCTTCGGCCTCGCCGTCGGTCAGAAGTCCCTGATCGCCCAGGTCGGGCGCGAGAACGCGCGGCGCCTGTTCGACATGTCCGTGGAAGCGCTCGATCTCACGCAATCGCTGATCCGCGATCACCGCATCGAGTGCGACTACCGGCCGAACCATGTGCACGTTGCGACCAAGCCGCGACACCTCGAGGAGCTTCGCGACTGGCAGCGCGAGCTGCACGAGGAGTACGACTACCGCTCGGTGCGGTTTCTCGAGCGCGGCGAGCTCGCCCTGCACGTGCAGAGCGAGCGCTACCTCGGCGGCCTCATCGATCCTCGCAGCGGGCATCTGCATCCGCTCAAGTACACCCAGGGACTCGCGCGCGCCGCCGAGGCGGCGGGTGTGCGCATTTTCGAGCAGACGACCGCGCTCAGTTTCTCCGAGGGCGGCGAAGTGAGCGTGCAGACCGAGGGCGGGACCGTGCGTTGCCGTCAGCTGGTGCTGTGTGCGAACGCGTACATCGGGCCGCTCGCACCGCGTCTCGCGCGACGCATTCTCGGCGTCGGCACCTACATCATCGCCACGCGTCCCATGGAGGAGGCGCGGGCGCGCGCGTTATTGCCGAGCGATGCGGCGGTCGCGGACTTGAACTGGATTCTCGATTACTTCCGCCTGTCGGCGGACCGCAGGCTGCTGTTCGGCGGCCGCGTGAGCTACAGCGCACTCGCAGCCGCCGCGGCTGGCCGAGTCGATGCACAAGCGCCTCGCGCGAATCTTTCCGCAGGCCGCCGACCTCGAGGTCGAGTACGCGTGGGGCGGATATCTCGACATCACCTTGAGCCGCGCGCCGGATTTCGGACGTCTCGCGCCCAACATCTTCTATCTGCAGGGCTTCTCGGGCCATGGCATGTCGCTCACGGCGCTCGCGGGCAAGCTCGTCGCCGAGGCGGTCTCGGGTACGGCGGAGCGGTTCGATGTGTTCGCGCGCCTGCCGCACCGGGATTTCCCGGGCGGTGCGCTGCTGCGCCGGCCCTCGCTGGTGCTCGCCATGCTTTACTACCGGCTCAAGGATCTGCTCTAGCAACGCTCTCGGCTCCGGTCTGCGCCGGCGCTTGCGGACGCGGCCGGGGGCGATCTCCGCCCGGCACTCGCGGCCGCAAGAAACGACCGTGGCCGGGCTTGTTCACGATTTTGGCACCGTCATACACCAGCTGACCGCGGACGAACGTCGCGCCCACGCGGATGCGCATGTCGCGGCCGTCGAGTGCGCTCCAGGGCGCCGCCGAGAGGCTCTTCGAGGCATCGAATACGAACCGACCCGGCTCGGCGACCACGATGTCGGCATCGGACCCGAGATCAAAGGAGCCCTTGCGGTCGCGCAGCAGGAAATGGCGCGCGGGACCGTCGCACAGCATCTTCACCACCATGCTCGGGCTCAAGCCGCGCTGCTCGCAGCCGGTCCAGAATGCGGGCAGCAGGCTCTCGAGGCCCGGGCCGCCGGAAGAATTCTTGAAGACGTTCGGATTGGATTTGCGCTCGAGCGACCAGGCGAGGTGATCGGACGAGATGAAGTTACAGCGACCCGCGGCGATGTGTGTCCACAAGAGCTCCACCTCGGATTGCGGCCGCAGGGGCGGGTAATGCTTGGCCTTCGCCCCAAGGCGCTGCATGTCGGATTCGCCGTTCAGCATGAGGTACTGCACGCACGTCTCGATGCTCGCCTTGAAGCCGGCCGCCTTGTACATCTCGCAGAGCTCGAAGCCGCGCGCGAGCGATGCGTGCACGACGTGCGCGCGCGCACCGGTCAACGCGCCGAGCTCGTACGTCATGGCGGTGGCCAGCTGCTCGATCAGCGGCGTGTGCGCGCGACCGTGCGCATCCCAGCCGGTCTCCTTCGAGTCGGTGAAGCGAGCGATATTCTTGCGCGTGAGCTCCTGCAGTTGATTGTGCACGCCGCAGGCGAGGCCGCTCGGCGCGATCAGTGCAAACGCATCCTGCAGCAGGTCCTCCTCGAGCCGCGGAAATCGTCCGGGCGCCACCTCGAAGGTCGAGAACTTGAAGGCACACGCGCCCGCTTCGATCAGACCGGCGAGGGTCGAGGTGCCGTGCGCCTCGGAGAGCGTGGCGCACAGCGCAACGTCGACGTGACACTCGCGCTCGACCGCCTTGGCCTTGGCGCGCAACAGCTCGCCGTGCCACACCGGCTCAGGATCGTCGTAGGGCATATCGACCAGGGTCGTGACGCCGCCGGCCGCGGCGGCACGCGAGGCGTGGCCCAAGCCCTCCTGATCGGCCTGACCGCCGGAATTGACTTGTCCGTCGATCACGCCCGGCAGCACCCACTGGCCGCGGGCATCGATTTGCTCGCGGGCCGCCGGCGGCGCGCCGCGTCCGACGAAGGCGATTTTGCCGTTCGACACCGCCACGAAACCGTCGTTGACGACTCGGTGGGCGGTCACCAGATTGCCGGCGACGACGAGATCGAAATCGGCCATTTCTTACCTCCGCGCGACGGGACCCGCGATCGCATATTATTCGCTTTGCCCCCTGCGAACCTAGCGCGCCCTTGGAGATTGCTTGACCGTCACCGTCGACCTCCGCTCGGACATCAATCTCTCGACACTGTATCGCGCGGCCTGGCAACGCGAGAGTGTGCGCATCGGCGATACCGCCCTCGCCCGCATCGCCTCGAGCCGCGCCTCGTTTCTCGAGCTGATCGACAAGGATCCGTCCGTCGTGATCTATGGCGTGACCACCGCCATGGGGGAGCAGGCGGGCCAGCGTCTCGCCGCCTCAGAGCGCGACCGGCACGCGCGGCTCAAGCCGTTCGCGGCGGCCACCTCGTTCGGCGACAACCTGCCCGATCGCACGGTGCGCGGCATCGTGTTCGCGCGGCTCGCGAACTACCTGGAAGGCCACGCGGCCACCACGCCGCGCATCGCACGAGCCGTCGCCGCGATGCTCGACGGCGGCCCCATGCCGGCGGTGCCCGCCGCCGGTCAGGGCGGCGCGGGCGAAATCCTCGCGCTCTATCCCTTGTTCGCCGAGCTCGCCGGACGCTTCGAGCTCGAGGTGAAAGAACGCGGCTCGCTGATCAACGGCTCGCCCTGTGCGGCGGCACTCCTCGCCGACGCCGCCATCGCCGCGCGGCGGCGGCTCGCGCTCGCCATCGAGACCTTCGCACTCTCCATCGATGCGTTTCGCGCGCCGCTCGAGCATTACGACGAGGCATTGGAGGCGTTGTGGGGCGATGCGGATGAGGCGGCGGTGCTGCGCGCGCTGCGCGGCTACTTGGGCGACGGCGGCGGACGACGCAATTATCAGGCGCCCGTGAGCTACCGCATCGTGCCGCGGGTCTTGGGCCACGCACATCGCGCCATGGCCGCGGCGGAACGGGCAGCGCGCATCTCGCTCGCCTCGATCTCCGACAATCCGGTGTACCTGGCACCCGATGCAGGCCATCCGTTCGGCCGCTGCATCAGTACGGGCGGCTACCACAATGCCATGGCCGCCCCGGCGCTCGACGATCTCGCCGGCATCTGGGCGGACCTGTGTCTGCTCTGCGACCGGCACAGCGCCCGGCTGCTGAGCGGGCGCGTGTCGCAGCTGCCGGATCTGTTGCTGGTGGGACGCGAACCGGGCGAGAGCGACGGACACGGCAACGTCGGCTACGTGCCCATGGCCACCAACGGCTATGTCGAGCAGGCCAAGAACGCCGCGCAGCGCACCTTCATCCCGGGAAGCGATGGCGGCAACGGACAGGACGATGTGGCGGCGCCCGCGTTCCTCGCTTGGACCAAGGAAGCCCAGGCCGGCCGCTGCCTCGACGCCTCACTCGCCACGCTCGCGGTCATGGCCTCGCAGGCGTTGCACGTCACGCGCCGCGCGCCGCCGCGGCCGCTCGCGGCATTTCTGGATTTCGTCAGGAGCCACGTTGCGCCGGTGGAGGAGGATCGCGTCCTCGGCCCCGAGTTGGGCCGGCTCACGCTCGCCTTCACGTCGCGGATCTTCTCGCCCGACGCCACAGTCGATTCGACACCCGCGTGAGGCACGAGGCGAGGATGCGCGAGCCTGGCTCCGCGGCCGAGAGCGATCTTCTGGAGGCGTTGCGCTCGGCGCGCATCGGCCGGCGCGACTTTCTACGCTCTGCCGCGCTTCTCGGCATGGCCGGGCCGTTGGCCGCGTGCAGCCGCGCGCCGCAGGCGGCGGGCGAATCGAGCCCGCTCACCGTGGGCATGCCGGTGCCCGCCGGACTCATCGATCCGTTGACGGTGGGCGATACCGGCGGCGTCTGTCTGCTCAGCCAATGCGGAGAATATCTCGCGGTCTCCGACCCCGATCTTCGCCTGAGGCCGCAGCTCGCGCTCGGCTGGAAGCCGAACGCGGACGGCAGCGTCTGGACATTCCAGATCCGTCCCGGGGTCAAATTTCACGACGGGCGCCTGCTGACGGCACATGACGTGGCGGCGACCATGAATCGTCTCGCCGATCCCGCGAACGGATCGACCGCCTTGTCGGCATTCGCCGGAGCGCTGTCCAAAGGCGGCACGCGCGCAATCGACTCTGATACGGTCGAGTTCCGACTCGATGCGCCGAACGGCAGCTTTCCCTACCTCGTGTCGTCCGACAACTTCAACGCCATCATCCTGCCCGCGGATTACGCCGGGGGCTATGAGCGCGACTTCAACGGCACGGGCCCATTCCGTCTCGAGCGCTATGTGCCGAAGGCGCGCGCCTCGTTCGTCCGCAATACGGAGTATTGGGGCGTCAAAGCGATCCCCGAGCGGGTGCTGTTCAGCTTTTACGACAGCATTCAGGCGCAGGTGCTCGCCATGCAGGGCGGGCAGCTCGACGTGCTGCTGCACGTGCCCGTGCAGGGCGGACAGGGATTGCTCGCCGATCCGCGCTTGAACATCGTGGCGCTGCCCTCGAGCGCGCACGAGCAAGTGCATATGCGCACCGACCAGGGACGCTTTGCGGACAAGCGCGTGCGCCGCGCGGTTGCGCTCGCGTTGAACCGCGAGAACCTGGTGCGCGGCATGTTTCGCGGGCGCGCGGCCTTGGGCAACGACTCGCCCTTCGCACGCCTGTTTCCCGCCACCGACCCCGACGTACCGCAGCGGCATCTCGACCTCGCGGCGGCCAAGGAGCTGATGGCGGCGGCCGGCGTGCCGAACGGATTTCAGGCGACGCTCACCACCGAGCGCTACCAGGAACTGCCGGACTACGCGGTGGTGATTCAAAACGCGGTCCGCAAAATCGGCATCGACCTCACGCTGAACGTCGAGGATCAGTCTGCCTACTATGGGCGCGCGGTGTTCGGCTCCTCCGACTGGCTCGACTCGCAGATGGGCATCGAGGACTACGGGCATCGCGGCGTGCCGAACGTCTTGTTGACGGCGAGTCTCGGCAGCCAGGGTCCTTTCAACGCGGCGCATTTCAAGAACCCGGAATACGACGCGTTGACCGCGAGCTACATCGCGGCCCTCGACCTGCCCACGCAACGCGCGTGCGCCGGCCGCATCCAGCGGCTGCTGCTGGAAGAGACCCCGGTGATCATCGCCTACTTCTACGACTGGCTGTCGGTGACGGCAAAGCACGTGAGCGGCGTGCGACCGGGCGCGAGCGGCCAGCTGAACCTGGCCGAGGCCCGAGCGCTGCGCCCATAGGCGGCCGCGTACGGCGGGTTAGTTAGCTCGCCGGAGGCGCGGCTCCGCCTGGCGCGGCGCGGCCGAGTTCCGCCGCCGGTATGTGGCAGCGAATGCCGTGTCCGGGGCCGGCGTCGATGAGCGGCGGCTCCTCGCGCTCGCAGATACTGCCGAGCTTGCGCGGGCAGCGGGTGTGAAACACGCAGCCCGACGGCAGGTTCAAGACATTCGGCAATTCCCCGTGCAGGCGAATGCGGCGCGCGTCCTCGTTCTCGAGCGTCGGATTCGCCGACAGGAGCGCCTCGGTATAAGGATGATGCGGACCCGAGAACACGCGCTCCGCCGGGCCGATCTCCATCAGCCGCCCGAGATACAGGACCGCGATACGGTCGGACAGATAATGAACGACGTTCAAGTCGTGCGAAATGAAGATGTAGCCCACCTGCTGCTGCGCTTGCAGGTCGACCAACAGGTTGAGGATCGCCGCCTGCACCGACACGTCGAGTGCCGAGGTCGGCTCGTCGCACACCACCAACCGCGGCCCGCCCGCAAAGGCTCGCGCGATGCCGACGCGCTGCTTGAGTCCACCCGAGAGGCGACGGGGCTTCTCATCGAGATGCTCGGGGGTGAGCCGCACCGATGCCGCGAGTTCCTCGAGCCGCGCCTCGCGCGCCTGACCCACGAGCCGGGTGAGGCGCAGCGAGCGCCCGAGCAGGCGGCGCACGGTTTGCGATCGATTGAGCGCCGAGCCGGGATTCTGAAAGACCATCTGCAGCGCCTGCAACTGCCCGCGGGTGCGATCATCGGCGCTCGCCGGCAGCGCCTCGCCGCGCAATTGCAGCTCACTCCCCGAGTCGGGCTCGGACAGACCGAGCAACAGCTTGGCGAGCGAGCTCTTGCCGCTGCCCGATTCTCCGACCAGCCCCAAGGTCTCGCCCGGCCAGAGTTCGAGCGTCACGGCATGCACCGCCTGCAGCGGCCGGCCGGCGATCCGGTAGGTCTTCGACAAGTTGCGCGTGCGCAGCAGCGGCACCGCCGGCGGCTGGACAGGTGCCCGAGACGCGGCCTGCTCGGCAGCCGCGGCGGTCGATGCCGCCTGACGCGGTAAATCGGGCGCACGCTCGGGGTAGAAGCAACGCGAGGTGCGGTCGCCGAGATCGACGGCCGGCGGCACCTCGGCGCGGCAGCGTTCGGTGACATTCGCGCAGCGATCGGAATACACGCAGCGGCCGGTGATGGTACCGGGCGCCGGCAGAAAACCGGGGATGGTTTCGAGCCGGCCCTGGCTCTTGCGGGCGCCATAGGTCGGCCGGCAGCGCAACAGGCCGACGGTATAGGGATGACGCGGATCGCCGAACACGCGGGCCGCCGGTCCCTCCTCGACCAGCTCGCCGGCGTACAAAACCCCCACACGATCGCAGAGGCGCGCGACCACCGGCAGATTGTGGCTGATGAACAGGATCGCGTTGCCGAGCTCGGCGCGCAGATGCAGGATGAGATCCAGAACCTCGGCCTCGACCGTGGCGTCGAGTCCCGTGGTCGGCTCATCGAGGATCAAGAGCCCGGGGTTCATCGACAGCGCCATGGCGATGACCACTCGCTGCTGCATGCCGCCGGAGAGCTCGTGGGGGAAATTCCGCAGCACTCGCTCGGGACTCGCAATCTGCACGCGCGCGAGCATGTGCGCGGCCCGCTCGAGGGCGGCGCGCCGCTTCAGGCCCTCGGCGACCTCGAACACCTCCGCCATCTGCGCGCCGATCCGCATGGACGGATTGAGCGCGCGACCGGGATCCTGATAGACCATGGCGACGCTGTGCGTGCGCAGGCGACGCAGATCCGGCGCCGAGAGCGAGCCCAAATCCCGTCCGTCTACCAAGATGCGGCCGCCGCTCACGCGGCCGTTGCGCGCGAGATAGCGGATCGCGGCGAACGCGACGGTCGACTTGCCGCAGCCCGATTCGCCCACCAGTCCATACGACTCGCCGCGACGGATCGAGAAGCTCACGTCGGACACCACTTTTCGCTCGCGCTGGCCGACACGAAAAGAGACCTCCAGATGCTCGACGCGCAACGCCTCGCTCATGCCTCGAATACTCCGCCGAGCCCGTCGGCGACCAGATTGACGCCGATCACGAGTGACGCGGTGGCCGCCGCATCGAACAGCACTGTCCACCAGTAGCTGCCGACGAGGCTGTAATTCTCCGCGATGGCGATACCCCAGTCGGCGGAAGGCGGCTGGATGCCGAAACCCAAGAAGCTCAACGACGCCACGAAAAAGATCGCATAGCCCAAGCGCACCGTCATCTCCACGACCGCGATGGGCAGCACGTTCGGCAAGATCTCGACGAACAGGATGGCGAGCGTGCCGTCGCCCCGCAGCCGCGCCGCCGCCACATAGTCGAGCTCGCTCTCGACCAGCACGGCCGAGCGCACCGTGCGCGCGATGAGCGGCGTGAACACGAAACCGATCACCAGCACCACTGTGAAATCCGAGGTGCCGACCGCCGCGAGCGCCATCAGCGCGACGATCACCAGCGGCAGCGCCTGCACCGCCTCGATCACGCGGCTTGCGACATCGTCGAGCGCGCCGCGCAGGTACCCGAGCGCGAGGCCGAGCGCGGTGCCGAGCACGGTACCGAGCAGCGTCGCGAGCGGGGCCACGATCAAGATGTCGCGCGCGCCCACGATGACCCGCGAAAAGATGTCGCGGCCGAGCTGGTCCGTGCCGAACCAGTGGGCGGCGGACGGCGGGGCAAGCGTCGCCAGCAAATTGTCGGCATAAGGATCGAGCGGTGCGACTCGCGCGCCGGCGAGGGCGCAGACGATCCAAAACCCCAGAATCGACACGCCCGTGATCAGGGTCTTCGAGCGCAACGCCGTTTGCCAGCGCTCGCGCGCGCGGCCGCGGGCCGCGGCCCGTGAAGCTTGCCGAAGCGCTGTGGCCGGGGCGCTCATGCGGCGCTGCGCAGCCGCGGATTCAGGGCGGCGCTCAACAGGTCGGCAGCCACCGAAGCCAGCGCGTAGACCGCGCCGACCGTGAGCACACCCGCCTCCAGCATCGGGAAATCCTTGGCGCGCGCGGCCGTATAGATGAGCGCGCCGATACCGCGGTAGTGAAACATGGTCTCGATGACCACGAGTCCGCCGGCGAGGTATCCGATGAGGCTCGCTGTGACCGTGATGGTGGGCAAGAGCGCATTGCGCAGCACGTGCCGGCGCATCACCGTCGACATCGGCAATCCCTTGAGGACCGCGGTGCGGGTGTAATCCGCATCGAGCGCCTCGATGGTGCCGACCCGCGCCACGCGCGCGACATAGCCGAAGAAGACCAACACGAGCGGCAGGGCCGGCAAGATGAGATAGCGGATCTGAGCGAAGGGCGGCGTGCCTTCGGGCCAGTCCGCCGACATGGGCAGCCAGCGCAGCCAGACGCCGAGCACGAGGATGAGCACGATCGAGGAGATGAATTCCGGCACGACGCCGAGCGATTGGCCGAGCAGCACCAGCGCCCGGTCGCCCAAGCGCCCGGCGCGCATCGCCGCCCAGACCCCGCCCGCGATGCCCAAGGGAACCACCAGCACGAAGGCGAGCGCACCGAGCTTCAGGGAGTTCGCGAGCGCCTCGCCGACGAAGGGCGCCACCGGCGCACGAAAGGTGAAGGATCGGCCCATGTCGCCCGCGACGAAGTGTCTGATCCAGTCCCAGTACTGGATCGCTATCGGCCGGTCGACACCCACTTGGTGATCGAACACGGCCACCGCGCGCGCATCGGCCAAAGGACCCAAGACCGCGCGTCCCACATCGCCCGGCAAGAGCTGGCCACCGAGGAACACGATCACCGACAAAAGCCCCAAGGTGATGAGCGACAGCAGCAACCGCCGGGTCAAGAACTTGAGCATCAGCGCGCGGCTCCGCGATGCCTGAGGATGTAGCAGCGATGAATGCGCGCGTGCCGTTCGAAGTCCTTCGGGATGGTGCGCGCGCTGATGTCCTCGATGTCGAACTCGGCGAGCGCCGCCGTATCGAGCTTGAAGCGGGTGTAGTTGGTCGAGAACACCAGCCGGCCGGCCGGCCGCAGAAGCTGCAGTGCGTGGCGGATCATGACGGCGTGGTCGCGCTGCACGTCGAGAACGCCCTGCATGCGCTTCGAGTTCGAGAAAGTCGGCGGATCGAGAAAGATCAAATCGAACCGCGGGCCGCGCGTGGCCTCCTCCTCGAGCCATTTGCGGCAGTCCTCCCGTCGCAGCTCGTGCTCCGGTCCGGCGAAGCCGTTGAGCAGCAGATTGTCGTGCGCCCAGTCGAGATAGGTGTTCGACAGGTCGACGCTCACGCTCGAGCGTGCGCCGCCGGCGGCGGCATACACCGTCGCGCTCCCCGTGTAGCAGAACAGATTCAGGAAATCCGCGTCCCGGGCCCAGTCGCGCAGCATCCCGCGCACGATGCGATGATCGAGGAACAGTCCCGTGTCCAGGTAGTCGCCGAAGTTCACCCAGAACTTGAGTCCCGCTTCGCCCACGGCAATTCGCCCCGCATCGAGCGCGCGCTTCTCGTACTGCTCCGCGCCCTTCTGCGGCTTGCGGACCCGCGAATGAATCTGCTCGAGCGGAACCTCGACGACCTGCGGCAAGGCCGCCAACACGTCACGGCGGCGCTCGCGCGCGCCTTGCACGTCGACCGTTTTCGGTGCCGCGTACTCCTGCAGGCACACGTGCCGCGGCTCGCGGCCGTATAAATCGATGGCGAACGCGTATTCCGGCATGTCCGCATCGTAGAGGCGGTAGCAATCGATGTGCTCGCGCAGGGCCCAAGGCTCGAAGCGCGCGAGATTCTTGCGCAGGCGGTTGGCGAACATCTGTGCGCCGGGCCGCTTCGCCCGCTCGGCGCGCGCCACCTCGGGTGCGCGCGGCTCGCGCGTCTCGCCGAGATCGAATCGCAGCAGCCGGCATTCGAGGTCGCCGTTGAACACCCGATGCGTGCGCTTCGCGTACATGCCGAGATGGCGCGCGAGATCGGGATTCCCCGAAAGAATGGCGGCCTGCCAGCCGTGAAATCTCTCGCGCAGCACGCGGCCGAGTTCGGCGTAGAGTTCGGCGAGGCCCGACTCCGAGCCGATGCGCTCGCCATAGGGCGGATTCGCGACCACGAGGCCGCCCTCGGCGCCGGCCGGTGGGGCGACGGCGGCGAGCGCCGCTCGCTCGATGTGCAACCAGTCGGCGACGCCGGCGCTTGCGCCGTTCGTGATCGCCATGCGCACCGCCGCGGTATCGGCGTCGGAGCCGAAGATGCAACGGCGCGGCGTGCGGGCGGCGCGACGCGCGAGCGCCTCCGCGCGCAGCCGTTCCCAGAGCGCACGGTCGTGGCCCTGCCAGCCGAGAAACCCGAAATACTCGCGGGCGAGGGCGGGGGCGATATCGCCCGCGATGAGCGCCGCCTCGGTGAGGAACGTGCCGGAGCCGCACATGGGATCGAGCAGCGCGCCGCCCGCACGTTCGAGATCGACCCAGCCGGCGCGCAGCAGAATCGCGGCCGCCACGTTCTCCTTGAGCGGCGCGCGGCCGCCCTCGGTCCGGTAGCCGCGGCGGTGCAGGCTCTCGCCCGAGAAATCCACCGATATCAAGGCCGTGGTCGGCTCGACGTGCAGATGCAGCCGCACGTCGGGGCGCTCGGGCTCGATGTCCGGGCGTTGCCCGGTCGACTCGCGCAGGCTGTCGCACACGGCATCTTTCAAAAGCTGCGAGCCATAGAGCGTGTGGCGAATGGCGGCGTTCGCGCCGCTGCACTCGCAGGCGAGCGTCGCGCCGGGCGCGAGATGCCGGCGCCAGTCGATTCGCTTCGCACCCTCGAACAGCTCGCGCGAGGTCTTGGCCTCGACGGAGCCCACGCTGAGCAGCACCCGGGTCGCCGTGCGGGACCAGAGGCACGCGCGGTAGCCGACCTCGAGTCGCGCCCTGAAACTTCACGTCATGGCTGCGCTCGCGAATATCGGTTGCGCCGAATTGCGCAAGCTCCTCGGCGAGGACGGAGGCCGCGCCGATCGGTGCCGTCGCAATCCAGTAGCGGACGTCCTCGCTCACGCGCCGCGTTCAGTACACATCGAGCGTGCGGTGATCGAGCGCATCGGTGTCGCCGGCATCGGCGCGGCATTGCGCCTCGAGGTCGTGCCAATCGAGCTTCGGATGCTTGGCGAAATAGCGCACCAGCACCTTGTAGAGGTGCGGATCGAACCCCTCCGGGCGGGCTCGCGGGGCGAGCGCGGCGAGCTCCTCCTCGCTGTGCGCCGTGCCGATATACCTCCAGCGGTCGAGAACATGCAGCACGTCGGCGCCGAATGCGCGGCGCTCGCGCAGCGCCACGCGGCCGGGAAACGGCCAGGACTTCAGCTTCAAGGACGCGAGCGCCATCTGCACGCGCACGGCGTGCAGGATGAGGGGCTCCTTGCCGATGCAGGCGCCCTTGCAGCGGCCGAGCGGGTGGGCGACACAGGCGCCGGCGCTCTCCTCGAGCCCGAGGATTTTGGGACACAGCTCGCGCGCACGCGCGATCTCCATGAGCGCCTTACGGGCATCCTTGAACGAATGGAATAATCCGAAGCACCCCTCGAGCTCGGACGGCTCGACTTCATCCACGGGCACGATGGCGAGCGCTGTGTCCTCGGCAACTTTGAGAGTGACGCTGCGCTCCGCCGCCTTGATATGACGGTTATAGGGCGGCGTCACTGATCGCAGCGCCTCGAGCTCGAGGAGCGAGGCGCCGAGCTCGCCGGCGGTCTCCTCCCATTCGATGCGCCGCACGGCCTCCTTGAGCGGGGCGCCGCGGACGCCGGCACGCGGCGCGCGGCCGGCCGCGCCGTCTGGGGCGAAGTGGCCGAGAATGGCGCTGCGCAACGATCCCGCCCGGCCCACATAAAGGAGTGTCTCGCCTAAGGTCTCTGCCTGCGCGCCGAAGAAGCGGTATATCCCGGGGCCTTCGGGCAATTCGTCGGCCAGCCCGTCGGGCAGGTACGGCGGCAGCTTGACCGCGCCCATCGCGGCATGCACCGCCGCCGTGAGCGTGCCCGCGGGCATCTTGGCGCAGAGCGCGATCCAGAAATCGCGGATGACCTGCGCATCGCCGAGCGCGCGGTGACGGGCGCTGCATCGAAGCCCGTGGCGCGCCATCACGACGTCGAGATTGTGCCGCAGCTCGTCGGGATAGAGGCGCCGCGAGAGCTTCACGGTGCAAAGCACCGGGGCGGAGAACGCCAGGTCCGCGCGGCGGAATTCGGCGCGCAGGAAGCCGTAGTCGAAGCGCGCGTTGTGAGCCACGAACACGGGCGCTGCCGTCGCCGGCTTCAGCTTGTCGAGCACCACTCGGCCGATATCGGCGAAGCGCGGTGCGTCGCCGACCATCTCGTTGCTGATGCCGGTGAAACTCTCGATGTACGGGGGAATGATGCACTCGGGATTGACGAGCGTGCTCCATTCCTCGACCACCGCCCCGTCACGCAGCCGGACGATGCCGATCTCGATGATGCGGTGATGAGCCGCGTTGCCGCCGGTCGTCTCTAAGTCGACAAATACCAGGTCCGTGGGAAGCGCGCGAACCTCAGGAGCGTCCATCGAGCGACAGCAGCGGGTAATAGAGATCGGGGCGCCGATCGCGAAAGATGCCCCAGGCTTCCCGGTAGCGGCGCACCGAGTCCAGGTCGAACTCGGCGGTGAGCACGGTCTCGCTGCTGCGGTCCGCCTCGGCGACCTTCTCGCCGGTATGCGAGGCGATGAAGGAGGAGCCGTAGAAGGTCATCGCATAGTTCGCGCCTTCCTCGACGCCGATGCGATTCGAGGCGACCAGCGGCATCACGTTCGCCGCCGCGTGACCCTGCATGGTCCGCTGCCAGTGCGCCGAGGAATCGAGACTCGGATCGTGCGGCTCGGAGCCGATGGCCGTCGGAAACATGAGGATTTCGGCCCCCATGAGCGCCATGGCGCGCGCGGTCTCGGGAAACCACTGATCCCAGCAGATCGCGACGCCGAGCTTCGCGAACTTGGTGTCGAATACCTTGAAGCCCGTGTCGCCCGGCGAGAAGTAGAACTTCTCGTGGTAGCCCGTGCCCTCCGGGATGTGCGACTTGCGGTAGCTGCCGAGTACCTCGCCGCCCGCATCCACCAGCACCACGGAGTTGTAGAAGACATTGTTCGCATGCTCGAACACGCTCACCGGCAGCACCACGTCGAGCTCGCGCGCGAGCCCGCGGAAGTGTTCGACGGCCGGATGGCCCTCGAGCGGTTTGGCGAGATCGAAGTAGCGCGCGGCGTGGTCCTTGCAGAAGTACGGCGTCTCGAACAGCTCCTGGATGAGCACGATGTTGGCGCCGCGCCGCGCGGCCTCGCGAATCAGCTTCTCGGCGCGCGCCACATTGGCCTCGCGGTCCCAACTGCAGGCCATCTGCGTGGCCGCCACCGTCACTTTGCTCATGATCGTATGCTACCTGGAAAAGATTAAAACGTCGGCGGTGAACTTGCGCTCACGATCTCGCATTCGTCGCGCCCGGGATTGCGGAAGCGATGCGGGATCGAGCTCTTGAAATAATACGCATCGCCCGCCGACAGGACGCGCGACTCACCGCCCACCGACAGCTCGATGCGGCCCTTGACCACCACGCCGCCCTCCTCGCCCGCGTGCGTCAGCATCTCCTCGCCCGTGTCCGCCCCGGGGGCATAGCACTCGTGCAGGATCGACATGCTGCGTTTGGCCAGGCGGCCGCCCACCAGCCGCAGCTCCACCGCTCCGGTGCCGATATCGGCGAGCTGCGACCGCGGAAAGAAGACCTCCACCTGGCCGGCGAGATCCAGCGTGAAGAACTCGGCGAGCGCCATGGGAATGCCGTCCAGCACCTTCTTCAGCGAGGAAACGGAGGGGCTCACGCGGTTCTGCTCGATGAGCGAGATGAGGCCGTTGGTCACGCCCGCGCGTTTCGCGAGCTCGCGCTGCGAAAGACCGTACATCTGCCGCACGGCTTTGAGGTGAGCACCGACGTCGAGACCCATAATGTCAATTATTTTAAACAGTATTAGCGAAAGAATCAGCTAAAATAGGCCAGGTGTTGAATTTTCTTATCAGCCGATTCCCGTTGGGGGGTCGTGTTGGGTCGCCTAAAGCCCCGCCGCATCGGAAAGGATTTTCGCCATGAACGCCCGCATCACACCCGATCCCGCCCCGACCGACCTCGACGCTTTCTGGATGCCGTTTACGGCCAACCGCCAGTTCAAGGGCAATCCCCGCCTGCTCTCTCGTGCCGAGGGCATGCATTACTGGACTGCCGATGGGCGGCAGATCCTAGATGCGGTGGCGGGCCTGTGGTGCGTGAATGCCGGACACAGCCGGCGTGAGATCACCGAAGCCGTCGCGCAACAATTGAGCACCATGGAATATGCGCCCGCCTTCCAGATGGGCCATCCCAGCGCGTTCGAGCTCGCGAACCGGCTGGCCAAGATCGCACCGCCCGGCATGGATCGAGTGTTCTTCACCAACTCCGGATCCGAGTCGGTCGACACGGCGTTGAAAATCGCCATCGCCTATCACCGCGCGCGCGGACAGGGCCAGCGCACGCGTTTCATCGGACGCGAGAAGGGTTACCACGGCGTCGGTTTCGGCGGTATGTCGGTCGGCGGCATCCCGAACAACCGCAAGTTCTTCGCCGGCGCATTGCTGCCGAGCGTCGATCATCTGCCGCACACGCTCGACATCGGACACAACGCCTTCTCGCGGGGGCTCCCGCACTGGGGCATGCATCTCGCGAACGAGCTCGAACGCCTCATCGCCCTGCACGATGCCTCGAACATCGCGGCCGTCATCGTCGAGCCCATTGCCGGGTCCGCCGGCGTGGTATTGCCGCCGGTGGGATACTTGAAGCGCTTGCGCGAGATTTGCGACAAGCACGACATCTTGTTGATATTCGACGAAGTGATCACGGGGTTCGGGCGCATCGGCAAACCGTTCGCGTCCCAGATGTTTGACGTCACCCCCGATCTCATGACCACCGCCAAGGGGCTGACGAACGGCGCCATTCCGATGGGTGCGGTATTCGCGCAGCGCAAGATTTATGACGCCTTCATGCAGGGACCCGAGAGTGCGATCGAGCTGTTTCACGGCTATACCTACTCGGCCCATCCGGCGGCCTGCGCCGCGGCGCTCGCGAGCCTCGATGTGTACACGCGCGAAGGCCTGCTGACCCGGGCCGCCGAGCTCGCTCCGACCTGGCAGGAAGCGATGCACTCGCTTCGCGGTCCCGCGAACGTGATCGACATCCGCAACTTCGGGCTGATCGGTGCCGTCGAGCTCGAGCCAAGACCGGGAAAGCCGGGCGCACGCGGCTTCGAGGTGTTCTTGAAGTGCTTCGAGCGTGGCGTGCTGGTGCGTGTCACCGGCGACACGATCGCCATGTCGCCGCCGTTGATCGTGGAAGAGAGCCAGGTCGCGCAGATCGTCGAGACGCTCGCCGGGGCGATTCGCGACACGGCCTGATCTACTAAAGGGTCGCGGGGCTAGCGCCTCAGATCTTGGACTCGAACACCGCGTACCACTTCTTGCAGGGCTCGGCGACTTCCCAGATGCCCTCGTAGCCCGCGGGGACGAGAAAGGCATCGCCTGCGCGGAATTCATGCTTCTCGCCGTGTGAGGACTCGAGGCGCACCCGGCCCTCGATCAGCACACAGAGCTCGTTCTCGGTGTAGCGCACGCGCCATTTGCCGCTGGTGCTCGACCAGAAACCGCAGAAGAATTGCTCCGATGGGTCGGTGAACTGATTGGACACCCGGACTCGGGGTATGCCGGCCAGTATCTTTTCGGGCGAGGGATTGGCCGATTCGCCGGTCTGATAGCGATCGAGCGCCACGATCTTGGGGTGATCGGCCATGGCCTATCGTAAGTGCGCGGGGTGGGAAGAGACAAGGGCGGCTCGACGCAGCGCCTGCGCCGAGCCCCCTTCCTTCAGCGTTTCTCACTCTCCGGGTCCGTGGGCTCGCTCATCTGTGCCAGCGGCGCAGGGGGCGCAGCCTGCAGCGTCAGGCGTACCCGGCGCTCGAAGGCGTAGCCGTCCACGTCTTCCGCCGTACTCTGACTCTTGCCGTAGGCGTTGACCTCGAGCGCCTGCTCCGGGACGCCCGCGGCGAGGAGCAGATCGCGCACCGCGTCGGCTCGCGCCTGCGACAGCTTGAGATTGAGCTCATCGCTCCCGCGCGGATCGGCATAGCCGTCCAGTCGCACCGTCAGAGCCGGCGACTTCGTGAGCACACCTGCGATCACCGCGATGTCGCGCGCCGTCTCCTCATCGATGTCCGCACTGCCCGTACGAAACAGCACGTCCCCCTGCAGTCCATCGATCACTTTGGCGGCCTGTTCGCGCGCCGCATCGTCGGTCGCCTGCTGGGCGCTCTCCACGCTGTGCGCGAGCTCATCGAGGCGCGCCGTGAGCGCGCGATTGGTCTCCTCGAGGTCGCTCTTCGCGCTCGCGAGCCCCGCCGTCTCACTCTTGAGCTCGACGGCCTCTTTCTCGAGCTGTTCCCGGTCCTTCTGCAAGACGGCCAGCTTCGCTTCGGCCTTGCCCGCATCGTGCGCGCGGTGCACGCGCGATCCGAGCCAGGTGCCGAGCCCGGCGCCGACCACGGCCCCGACGGGACCGCCGGCGAAGGCGCCGATCACCGCCCCGGCCACGAAGCCCGCGGGCTCCTGCGGCGAGGGCTTCTTCGGCGCGGTGTCTGCCACCACGCCCGCGTCGGCCCAAGCGGCGGCGCTCACCCCCACCAAGCTCAAGGTCCATATCACCTTCGACTTTGCAATCTTCATGACGCTCCTCCTGTGTTTCGGACACTCGGGCGGCATGACCGCCTCGTGAGGAGCATTTGGCGCCCCGTTTCGGGCGCTCTCGTTGTCGGGCGATGGCAAAATATGGCAAGACAAAGATCAAACGCGGCGGCTGTGCGGCCGCGACGCGGGGCCGGCAAGAACTAAGTGCGCAGCGAGAACGGTGTGAAGTTTGTATCGATGTCGTAGTAGTCCTCTTGCTCGGCGCGCTTCAAGAACGCGACGACCCGGTAAGTCAGCGGTGCCGCCACGATCTCCCAGCCGCTCTTCAGCCCGTACTGGGTGAACATGATCAGCAAGCAGGTGCGGCCAGGGCATGAGGCCGTAGAAGGCGACGGCGTAAAACAGCACCGAGTCCACCAGCTCACCGCACAGGGTCGAGCCGACGATACGCGTCCAGAGCCAGCGGCCCTTGGTCCAGATCTTCATCTTGGCAAGCACGTAGCTGTTGACGAATGTGCCGCACAGAAACGCGATGATCGAGGCGAGCACGATGCGCGGGGTGTTGCCGAATATCGCTTCGACCGCCCCTTGCGTCGCGCGCGAGCGGTCCGAGGGCGGCAGATGCACGACCACGGCCGCCATCAGCGATGCAAAGGCGAGTGCCCCGAATCCCGCCCACACGACGCGGCGATCGCGGGCGTAGCCGTACACCTCGGTGAGGATGTCGCCGAAAATGTAGGAGATCGGGAAAAACAGCACCCCCGCCAGGAAAGTCAGCGTGAGCGAAGTCCCTGGGATGTGGATCGAAGTTTCCTTGGCCGGCCCGATCAAATTCGAGCAAAGCAGCACGCAGACGTAGGCGGCCATCACAAAATCGTAATAACGGAATTGACGGATTCGCGGAGCTGACATGGGTTCCTTCGAGGCTGGACGCGCGAGCAACCATCATATGTTATACCGGCGCGCACCAGCCGGTTCTTAGCCGGGCCGCCGGGCGGCGGATTTCTCCGGCGTTTGGCGAAGACCATCACACCACTTCCGAAGCTGCTCCTGTACATATGCAGGACAATTTCCCAAGTATGGTCTATGGAGCAGGGCAAGCCCTTAAACGTAATGGAAAGTCCGCTCGTTGATTTCGATGCGGTATGCCAAAAAGTGCGCGCCGCCGTCGAGCCCGCGCGCGCGCATGCCGTTTCTTTGCACGATGAGAACGGGGACGTGCTCTGGCTGAGCGAGAGCTCCATGGGGCCTGACGAGCACAACGCGGTGCTCGAGGCCATCGCAGCGTTCGCCAATCCCAAGGCGCCGCCGATTCTCGCCTACGATCTCGGTGATGCGCGTTCCGCGGTGCTGCTGCGTGCGGTGAGCGCGCGTCGCGCAATGGTCGGCGCGATCATGGTGGTTTTGGACAGCCGTGTGATTCGCTACGACGAGCATGGCGCGATCAAATTCATGACGCCGAAGCTGCAGCGAGTGCTCATCGATTTCGCCGGCATGCGTCCCGACATCGATCCGCCGCCCGAAGCGCAAGCCGTCTCCGAACCGCCGCCGGCCGCTGCAAAGGCGCCGGTGCCGCCGCCCGCCGCACCCGTGGCATCCGCCGCCAAAGCTCCCACCAAGGCCGCAACGCCGGGCCGTAAGCCGCAGCTTGCCGAGCCCCTCGCCCCTTCCGCTCCGGCGAGCAAAGTGGCCTGGACGGCTCGCCGTCCCGCCGCGAGTGCGCCAAGCGCCGCGCGCTCCGCCGGCGGTGGATCGGCCGCAGCGGCACCCGCGAGTCGCGCACCGGCAGCGCGCGCCGCGCCGCCGCGCCCCGCTCCTCCCGCCGCCGCCAAAAGACCCGCGCAGGCGGAGCCCGCACCCATGGCGCCGAGCCCCGAAGGGCTGGAGCTCGAGTTGGAGCTCGATGATCCGCCCGCGCCGCTCGCCGCGCGCGCGGAGGCACCCGCCCGCCCCGCGACACGACCGCCTGCGCCGTCTGCGGCCGCGCCGTCGCCGAATCCCGTCGAGCGCGTCCTCGAAGAGTCCCTCGACAAACAAGCGCCCGTCACTCCGGAAATGGACCGGCTGCACGCGGCGCTGCGCAAGAGCCCGATCACCCTGCACGTCCAGCGCCTGGTGCCGCTCACCAAGGGCAGTCAGCTGCGTCGCTACGAAGTGCTGCTGCGCTCAGGCGCGGATGAGAGCGCCGCGCCCCAGGCCATGCTGAAGGCCGCGGTCGACAATGGCCTCGGATCGATGATCGATCGACGCGTCGTCACGGAGCTCGTGGGCTGGCTGGTACGCCATCCCGAGGTGTGGCAGCAGCACGCCGTGATGTTCTCGGTCAACCTCACGACCACGGCGTTGCACGATGAGCATTTCATCAAGTTCGTGGGCCTGTGCCTCGCCAAATCGACGTTGCCGAAGGCGATGATCGCCTTCGAGGTGGACGTCGCCACCGCCGTCAAGATGGCGGCACGTCTCGGGGAAGTGGCCGCAGCGCTGGATCGGCTCGGCTGCCCGCTGGTGCTCGATGACTTCTCGCTGAAGACCGAATGCTTCGATCTGCTGCGCTTGCCGGGCGTGCGCTACGTCAAGCTCGCTCCCGAGATCACTCACAAGATGCGCACCGACAAGCTCGCGCAGGCCTCGATCACGGCGGTCGTGCAGATGGCGCGCGTGCTCGGCATGCACACCGTCGCGAAACGCATGGAGACCGCGGCTGAGCAAGAATGGCTCACCGCCTTAGGGGTGGATTTCGTGCAATCACACTCCATGTCGCCGCCCGCCTCGATCGATTCGCTTGCGCCTCCCGTGAAGGCGCGGGCCTGAGCGACGCGGAGCTCCTCGGACACACGCGCTTCGAGCGCGCTGTCCTACAAGCTCAGTCCTACACGCCGCATCATTAACCTGGGTTAATGACATGCGCCGATCACGGCCATGCACTTGCAAAACATTTGAAACAACGCAAACTATTCGGGTCTGCAACGAGACACCGGAACCGAGCTAAGTGTTTCAGTTAGTCCCATGAGGTTCGGTTCCGGTCCGTTTGAGTCACCGCTATGCCACTGAACGCCCTCATCGCCATCCTCGGGCTTATTGGCCTGTTCCTACTGATCGTCGCGGTACGTCGCTTTCGCGTCATGAACGTCGGCAGCGGGCTGTTCAGCGGTACCGCGGCGCTGGTCTTCATCGCGCTGGCGGCGGGAGTCCTCGCGCTGGTGCTGGATCTGCGCACTTATCAGCGCCTCACCAACGAAGACCCGGTGGGCGAGCTCGATCTGTCGCGCGTCGCCCCTCATCAATACGATGCCGTTCTCACCTATCCCAACGGAACGGTCGCGGTTTTCTTCCTGCGCGGCGACGAATGGCAAGTGGATGCGCGCATTCTCAAATGGCAGGGCAGCGTCAACCTGCTCGGTTTCGACGCGGCATTGCGGCTCGATCGCATCAGCGGCCGATATACCGACGTCGCGGACGAACGCTCCCAGCCGCGCACCGTCTATGCGCTGCATCCCACGGGGGCGTTCGATTTGTGGGACTTCGCGCGCCGCTACCATCGCTGGCTGCCCTGGGTCGACGCTCTATACGGCAGCGCGACGTTCCTGCCGATGGCCGATAAAGGTTCCTACGAGATCACTGCATCGCAGACGGGGCTGATCGCTCGGCCTCTCAACGAGCCCGCCCGCAACGCCGTCAGCGGCTGGCATTGAACCGGTTCCAGGTATCCTGCCGAAGGCCTCCGGCCGCGCGGGAACTCGGGAGAGACGCCGATCGCGTTTCGCGGATCTCATGAGGAACCGCATCACAGTTTCCGCGCCCGGCCCTACCCTGTCGGCTCGCCGCGAGCTTACATGGGCTCATGAGAGACCCCACATCCCGCACGCGACGCGCGACCGCTCCCGGGTTCACGCTCATCGAGCTGGCAGTCACCGTCGCCGTCACCGGATTGGTGGCCGCCATGGCGGTGCCGGCCTTCAACAACTTGATCAATGACCGTGATCTCGGGCAGATCAATTCGCTGGTCGCGAGCTTCAACTACGCGCGCAATGAAGCGATCAAGATGAACCACGGCGGAGTCCAAGTGTGCACGTCCAGCGATGGGCAGAATTGCAACGGCGGCACCAACTGGAACCAAGGCTGGATCGTTCGGGAGACTCTCCCCAACTCGAAGGCACCGACCGTTCTGCAACACATCCCGGCCTTTGATGGCTCCAATCGGGTGAGAGTCGGCGCCCTTTCGCAGACCGAAGTGACCTTCTCGTCGAGCGGATTGGTGGATGCGGCGATCACGATCACGATCTGCGACAGCCGCGGCGCGGCCTATGCGCGCGACGTCGAAGTGAACGCAACCGGACGCGTCGCATCCTCGTCCGCGCCGGGATACTCGGCGAGCAAAACACCCCTGAGCTGCCCGTAACACCCCCACGCCCGACGGCGCGCCTGCGCGCAATGGGTTTCCCGCGCACGGCCTTCCCACGGTAAAATGCCGCCGCGTCGAAGCGCCATGCCGGCTTAGCACAGTGGTAGTGCAACGGTTTTGTAAACCGTAGGTCGGGGGTTCGAATCCCTCAGCCGGCAAAACCCTTTTTCGGGATGCTACCTGAGCACATGGTACCCATCTCCTTCCGGAGACATGGGTAACAGCTTGGCGCCGGGTGGCAATCGTTCATCTCAATCTATGCAACGTCCAGCAGGGCCCGCGGGTTTTTGGCTGCGGCGAGCAGCAACGTTCGCGCGGCTCCCGACGGTGAACGCCGTCCCTGTTCCCAATCTTGCAACGTACGCACGGATACTCCGAGCAGCGACGCAAACCGAGACTGGGAAAGTCCAGTCTTCCCTCGGACCATCGCGACATCTGGCACGTTGATCACGCGACCGTACTCGCCACGCTTGATCTCGCGCAGCCCATCGAGAATCTCGTGGCCCACGTTTCTCTTACTCTTAGCCATCTTCCACTTCCTCCCGGATCTGCCGGAGTACATGAGCAGGGATGTTGTCGGCGACGTTTTTCGGATACATCGTGAGCATCCAGATCACGCCATATGCACGGCGTAGTTATCACGCGATAACCTCCCCGCTTGCCGCGCCCCGGTGCCGCCCAGCGAAGCTTGCGGACGCCGCCCGAGCCGGGGATTACCGGCCCAGCCTCCGGATCTGTCATGAGCGCGGTTTGATGCGCCGAGTACTCATCATCCGTAGTCGACAACGAGCTTCGTAAAGAGGCGTGTCTCGATGAAGCTAAGCATTTCGGAGTTATACGGCAATGCCGTATATCATCCAAGCAGCGAAGTCTTACTCGGGAACGCCCGCCTTTCGCAAGCCGTCATAGAGCGGCTCGTAGCCGGCGAGCGCCGCCGTCGGCCAGACCCACTTCTTCATGGCGGCGATCGTTTTGACATTCGGCACCGAGGCGTCGAAGTCGGCGAGCGCCGCCTGTGCCCGATCGCGATGGCCTAATTGCGCCTCCGCGGCGGCGAGGGTCAGACGAACCGTGCCGCTCACGGGACTGCGCAGTTGGTCTTCCCGCATGCGTGCCGTGGACGTGCGCGCAAGCTGCGCAGCAGCGGCATAGTCACCCACGGCGTAGTGGATGGCGGAAGCCAGTCCTTCCAGCGAGCTGTATCGGTTCGGCTCCCGCGCCACCAGCGCATCGATGATGGGCAGCGCTTCGGGTGCTCGATGCAGCTTCAAGAGTTCCAGCGCCTTGCTCCACAGACTCCATGGATCGTCCGGGTCTTTCTGCAACAAGGAGTCGGTGAGCAGCAGAGCCTCTTCGTGTTTCCCGCGCAGGTCGTACAGGGCGACTTTCTCACCGATCATGTCGGAATTGCCGGGATCCATGCTGAGATATTTGTCGAGCGCCGCCGCACCGATGGCCTTCTGCGACTCGACGTCATGCGACCATGCCATGACGCAATCGCATAGATTGATCTCGGCGGTCACCCAGGTCGCTTCACGGTCGTCCGGCGACAAGGCGAGCGCGCGTTTCAGGAGCTCGCTCGCGTTCGCGTAGGCGCCCTTGGCTTCCTCGCCATGATGTCCCGCCCATGAAACGTATGCTCGGATCGTAAGATCACGGACGTCGAGCGCGTCGGCCGGCTTGTCCTCGGCGCGCTTGGCCTCCGCCTGAAGCGCCGCGAATATCAGGTCGCCCTCGGCGTATTCGATGTCCGAGCGCCAGCGCGGGATAAGCGCCTCGCCGGGGATTTCCACGGTCTGGGACTTGAGTATGCGTTCGCTGTGACCATCGACAAGGGACAGAGCGAGCGAGTAGCCGCCGCTATTCTTAGCCAATGCGCCGCGAATCAGGAAATGGACATCGAGGGTTTTGGCGATGTCGCGCGCGTTGCTGTATTTGGCGACGGCCTCTTCGATGCTCCGCCGAGGGGTGTTCTGCGCCCAGAGCGAGTCTTCTTCGAGACGCGC
Organism: uncultured Gammaproteobacteria bacterium; assembly: GCA_963766915.1. Classification (GTDB taxonomy): domain Bacteria; phylum Pseudomonadota; class Gammaproteobacteria; order Steroidobacterales; family Steroidobacteraceae; genus Bog-1198. The sequence goes on along the minus strand of CAVYCL010000007.1, from coordinate 23,954 downwards.
CGTAAATTCATCCGTGGTGGCCGCGGCCACTTGCGCGCCGTGCGTGTCGTTGGCCGGCGCCTGGAAGGGCAGCACGGCGAAGGTCAGGCGGCGATCCTCCAGCGAATAAGGCACGATCACAGCGCTGCTGTCGTGCAGCCGCAGGTTCCACCAGGCGATGGCGGCGCCGACGATCAGCACGCCCAGACCGACCAAGGCCACGAGGGGTAGCTTCGGGCGCCGCGCCGCAGGCGTAGACGGCGCGGGCGTGGGCTCAGCGGGTGCGCTCTTCGGGATATCGGCGGAACGCGGCACATCCCGGGCGCCTTGCGGGAGAGCCAACAGCCGCGATATATGCTGCACGAATGAAGGCGGCGTCTCGCCGCCCGGCAAGCGCATCCATTGCACTTCGCGGAACCGCTCCGGTATCCGGTCGTCGGAATCGGGGGTGCCGTCGATGACCACCGGGACCAGAAACGCGCGGTCTGCGGCCATGAGGTGGGATCGATCGACGGCGAGCTTCCATTCGAGCCGAAAATACCCTTCTGAGCGCGCGTGAGAATTGCTGGAAATCAACGGAATGAACAGCGCGCAATTCTTGATTTGCCGACGAATGGCGTTGTCCCACGCATCCCCGCCACGCAGTTCGCTGCGATCGAACCATACTTCGATGCCGGCGGCGCGCAAGGTGGCACAAATCCGCTCGGCCGCGCGCGCATCCTCCGAGGCATAGCTCAAGAAGACGGCTCGCGTGCCGCCCTTGGCGGAGGCGTCGGCAGAATGAGGATCGACGTCGGTCAATGGGGGCGTCTTTTCGGCAGTCTTATTATCGCGGCGACAATAAGAATGAACTAGGTTGCGGTGCGGCGCAATCGAGACTTGCCGCGCCGTGCCAACAGTGCCGTCAGAGCGGGTGATCACTCACGACGATACCGTCCTCGTCGCTATACAGCCAATCCCCACGTCGAAAGATCGCGCCACCGAATTCGACGGGAACGTCAATTTCACCGACCGAGCTCTTGCCGCTCTTGCGGGGGTTCGAGCCGAGCGCCTTGATTCCCAAATCCAACTGGGCCAATGCGACGCTGTCTCTGACGGCACCCCAAATAACGAGACCCGCCCAGCCGTTGCGTAGCGCGAGACCGGCGATCAAATCGCCCACCAAGGCGGATTCCAGCGAGGCCGCGCCGTCGATCACGAGCACAGAGCCGCCGCCTGCCTCGGACAACGTAGCCTTGATCAGGGCATTGTCCCGGAAGGTCTTTATCGTCCGAATCGGGCCACAAAAGCGCAACACCCGGCCGTACTGACGGAACTGTACCGCGCACGTCCGGATACGATCGCCGTGCGTATCCACCAAATCGGAAGTCAGCTCCACTTGCTTGCCTCCTTGGGAAGTTAGCAAGACCGGGCACATGTGGGGACGCTAACATATCTCTGGACGGTCGATGAATGAACACATTGCTTCCTATTACAGAATCTGCACGACGTGGAACATGCAATGAGCGATGCGGTGAGTTGTCGAAGTCCTCTGCGGCCGCGCATGAACAGCGCGCGATCGTCGACGACGCTGCGCTGGCCCGAGCCGCAGGCGCCTCAAATGCCCGCGGTGCTGTGATGGCGTATCAGAGGTGGCTTCGCCTAACGGTCTCGTTGGCAGCAACCGTAGCCTTCCTCGGCTGGGCGGCGCTGCTCTTGGCCGCGCCGCCCGCGGGGCTCCCGATGGCGTCGGCAGGGGCGACCCAGGCACAGGCCGTACAAATCAAGTCGGCATGGATCCGCTGGCTGCCGGGCGGCGTGCCGCTGGCCGGCTATGCGACGCTCGCGAACCTGTCCGATCAGCCGCTGGTGCTGACGTCCGCCACCAGTGCCGCGTTTCAAGATCTGTCCCTTCATCAGACGCTCAATTCGGGCGGCACTATGCGGATGTCGCCGCTCGAGCGGGTCTCCATCGCCCCTCGTGCCACGCTCGATTTCGAGGCCGACGGGATCCATCTGATGTTGATGCAACCGCGAGCGCCCCTCGATCCGCACAGTCAAGTTCCGATCACGCTGCACTTCGCCGACGGCTCCTCGCTCACGGTTCAATTTCAAGTGCGCGGAGCGACCGAGGGATCGCCCCGCTCTTAGAGCCGGTGGCCGCGATTGCAAGGCGGCTCTCGCGCCGTGTTAAAGTCTGTCGCTGTTGCGTGCCGAACACCGTAAGGTTTTGCCGATCGTGAAATACAGCGGCGCAATCGGGGGAGGGATCGTGAGCTCGAGCGCGGGTCGCGTGCGCGCTCTGCGCGCCTCTTGTCATCGTCACCCTGGCGTTGTTCGGCTGCGATGAGTCGAGCGATGCCTCGAGCCGGGTCAACGGCTCGGTGCACGTTCCGGCCGGCCGCGCGGCCGGCGCCGCAGACACCGTCAACGGCGGCATCGACATCGATGCGAATGCCGCAGTGACCTCGGCCAACACCGTAAACGGCCACGTCGATCTCGGCGCACACGCGACCGCGGATTCGCTTGGCACGGTGAACGGCGGGATCGACGTAGGCGCCGGCGCTCATGTGTCGGGCGGACTTAACTCGGTGAATGGCGGGATCAGCTTAGGCGATGGCGCCACGGTGGGCGGATCGGTGGCGAACGTGAACGGCAGCATCAGCCTGTCCGATGCGCGCGTCGAGGGCGGCATCAGCACCGTCAACGGCAATATCGACATCCGCGGGGCCTCCCGCGTCGAGCACGGTATTCACGTGCAGAAAACAGATCAAGGCTTGCTGCATCTCGACAGCGGCGTGCCGCGCATCGTCATCGGTCCGGGCGCCACCGTCAACGGGGAGCTGCGGTTCGAGCGCGAGGTGAAGCTCTATGTGAGCGACCGGGCCACGGTGGGCACCGTCACGGGCGCGACGGCCATTCCATTCAGCGGCGACTCGCCGCCCAACTGATCCATTCGAAGCCGCAATTCTTGCGGCGAACACTTTAAGGAGACTGCGTATGCATGCATCGGCCCATCGGATTTCCCACATCGTCGCAAGCCTTGCGGGATTGCTTTGCTGCCTGCACGCCGCCGCGGCCGCGCCCGACGCGGCGCTGAAGGCCGCGGTCGACAATCCCGCCAGAACGGCGAACTTCGTGGCACGCGACAAAGTGCGCCATCCGGCCGAGGAGCTGGCATTTTTCGGCTTGAAGCCCGGCATGACCGTGGTCGAGCTCTGGCCCGGCGGCGGCTACTGGACGGAGATACTCGGCCCCTATCTCGCCAAGCAAGGGACCTATTACGTGGCGCTCGAGCCCTCGAACAATGCCGAGGCCGAGCAAGGCAACGCCAAGTGGCACGCGCGGATCGAGGCCCTGAAGGGCCAGATGGGCACTCTCCATGAGACGACCCTGGGTGCCGGCCATTTCGACATCGCACCCCCCGGCTCCGCCGATGTGGTGCTCACCTTCCGCAACCTCCACAACTGGATGGACGGCGGATATGCCGAGCAAGCCCTGGCGGCGTGCTTCACCGCCCTCAAACCGGGCGGCATCTTGGGTATCGAAGAGCACCGCGGCAGCAAAGACAAGCCTCAGGACCCCAAGGCGGCGGACGGCTACGTGCGCGAGGACTATACGATCGCGCTCGCGAAGAAGGCGGGATTCGTCCTCGACGGCTCCTCCGAGATCAATGCCAATCCGAAAGACACCAAGAACTGGGTGGATGGCGTATGGACGTTACCGCCCACGCTCTCCCAAGGGGAGAAGGACCGCGCGAAGTACATCGCCGTGGGCGAAGCGGATAACTTCGTGCTGCGATTCCGCAAACCGGCGAAGTGAGCTAACCCCTCAGATTTCGGGTCCGATGACGATCGGCGAGCCGTCCTCGAAACGCGACAGGCGGAACGGGGCGGCGATCGACCGAGGGCGTCTGTCCGGTGGCAAGGTCGGCGGCGAGGCGGCCGGCACCCGGGCCGATGCCGAAGCCATGACCCGAGAATCCGCAGGCCACGGTCAGCCCCGGCACCGCACCCGCGAGCCCGATGTAGGGCACGACGTCCGGCGTGACATCGATGTAGCCGGCCCACTCCTGGATGATCGGCACGTCACGAAATTGCGGATACAGCCGGATCATGGCCTGGTGCGCCTCGCGGTTCAATGCCCGGTCGGGCTCGGGATCGAGCACCCGGTCGCGCTCGAAGGGACTTAAGCCATCGAGCGGCCAGCGGCGCGGCCGGGTCCACTCGTTGAAGGACTGAGCGTTGAGACGCAGCTTCAGGTTGCCGCGCTCCTTCTTGAGCGTCGGCAGGAACTGCCGCAGATAGCGGAACGAATCCGGAACCACGGGGACCCCGAATCCCGAGCCGCGCGCGAGCGTGTAGCCGCCATCGCGGCGCTTGCGATACGCCACTTCGTTCAGGTACGTGCAGGTGTCGGGTGCGCCCTCCACGGGTGCGGTCCGCATGACCGAGGACAGCACTTTCAGTTGCGGCAGGCGGACGCCGAGGCTCGCGCAAAGAAGGCTGGTCCACGCGCCCCCCGCCACGATCACGGCCTCGCAGCGGATCGTTCCGCGCTCCGTGATCACGCCGCTCACGCGCCCGGCCTGGCGCTCGACACCGCGCACCGCACAGTGGGCCAGGATGACGGCGCCCATGCGCTGCGCGGCGCGCGCGATGGCCGGCGCGGCCTTCTGCGGCTCGGCGCAGCCGTCGCCGGCCACATGCAGCGCACAGCGGTAGCTTCGCTGCGCGCCCGGCATCAGGCGCTCGAGATCCGCGCCGCGCACGAGACGCGCGCCGATCTCGAAAGGGCGCGCCATCTCGAGCCAGGCCTGGAACCCTTGCTCGTCCTGTTCGGATTGCGCCAAGTACATGACGCCGCACTCGCGAAACCCCGTGGCGTTGTCCGTCAGCCGATCCATGTCGCGCCACAGGCGCAGACTCTCGACGATCAGCGGCATCTCACGCTCGTCGCGGCCGGTCTGCCGGCACCAGCCCCAGTTGCGGCTGGATTGCTCGCAAGCGATATACGCCTTCTCGCAGAGCACGACGGCAATGCCGCGCGCCGCGAGCTCGAGCGCCGCCGACGCGCCGATGATGCCGCCGCCGACGATCACGACGCTGGTCGCCGCCGGCATTTGTTCGTCGGACCTCACCGAATCGACATAGGGGCCCATGAGTCCTCGCACCGGTAAACTTGCGATTATACGGAGCGCGGAGGAGCATGTTGGCAGACCTGTCATGCGCGCTCCGTCCTCCATTCCCGTCATCGATGTCTCGTCGCTGTTCTTGCGCGAAGGCGAGGAGCGGGCGCGCACCGACGAGGCGATCCTGCGGGCCGCGGCGGCGCCGGGTTTTTTTCTCGCGCAGCATTTACCGCGCAGCGTGCCCGTCGATCGCGAATCGCGGCTCGAGCTGTTGCGCGTGTTCGATTTGCCGGAGCACGAGATTCGGCCCTTGTGGCGCAAGAAGTTCGATGCCTCGCATGCAAACGTCTATCGCGGTTGGTTTCCGCTGCAGAGCGGATTTCTGACCAGCAAGGAGGGCATCGATCTGGGCCCGGACGTGGCCTACGGGTCAGCGCTTGCGAGGAGCGATGATCCGCTGCAAGAGCCGACGCCGCTGCCCCGCGAACAGGCGCTGCCGGGCTGGCGCGAGGCGATCGCCCGCTACTACCTCGGTATGGCCGAGACCAGCCGAGCGTTCATGCACTCCATCGCGCGAAGCCTCGGTCTTGACGAGAACTTCTTCGATGCCGCCTTCGATCGCGGGCTATCGACTCTGCGGCTCATCCGCTACCCACCGCGCGTCGACCTGCCGCAAGCCGCCGCGGCGGATCCGAGCGTCTGGGTCATGCACGAAGGCACGCGCCGTCATGTGAGCGGCGCGCCGCACGTCGACAGCGGATTCTTGACCCTGCTGGCGCAGCACGACGTCGGCGGACTGCAGGCACGCGGGCGTCACGGCGACTGGATGGATGTGCCGCCCGTCGAAGGCGCGCTCGCGGTCAATTTCGGCAAGGTGCTCGAGCGCTGGAGTGCGGGGCGCATCAAAGCCACGGAGCACCGGGTGATCGGCGGGACCGAGTCGCGCATGTCGGTGCCCTTTTTCTACGAGGCGCGCGCCGACGCCGAAATCCGGCCGTTGCCTCAAGACCCCTCCGATGCGTTCGAGCCGTTCCTGTACGGGGATTATCTGTGGGCCACCACGACCCAATTCGTCGAGTTCAGGGGCATGGAGGCGCTGCGCCGGCCTAAGCGCACGCCCGCGGAGCCGCGCAACGCTTGAAAGGCTCGCTTTCGATCCCATAACGACGGGTAATGCCCGTACGTCGCCGCTTCTTGAGCCCCGCCTGGCTCATCTTGTCTCTCCCGCTCTACCTCGGCCTGCGCTTGCTGCCGGGCCTCACGCAAAATCCGTGGGGAATCGGCATCGGCGTCCTGGTCCTGATCGCTGCGTGCGTCTTAATTCGAAGGCGCCGGCGCGGTCGATCCGACTGGGCGGCGCCGATCGCGATGGGATTTTTCTCGACCCTGTTCGTGATGGCTGTATTGCGGGACGTGGCACTCCTAGGCGTGCGGGTGCTGTTCGGCGCCGCCGCGTACGGGGCCTTCGTTCGACCCTCGGCCCTCGCGGTGCTGGTTTTGACGGCTCTGTTCACGGGGATCGGCTTTCTCGCCGCGCGCCGTCCGCGCCTCGTGCACGTCGACATTCCGATCGAGCGACTACCGCTCTCGCTGCACGGCTTTGCCATCGCTCAGATCAGCGACGTGCATGTCGGTCCGACGATCCGCAGACGCTTCGTCGAGCGCTTGGTCGCGCGCGTGAATGACTTGAAGGCCGATCTCATCGCCGTCACGGGCGACTTGGTCGACGGATCGGTCGAACAGCTCTCGAACCACACGGCGCCGCTGTCCGGTCTCTCCGCCCGCCATGGAGCATTCTTCGTCACGGGCAATCACGAGTACTACTCGGGCGAGCCGGCGTGGACGCGCGAGATTCGACGGCTCGGACTCACGGTGCTCAAGAACGAGCACGTGGTCTTGCAGCATGATGGGGCCCTCGCTGGTGCTGGCCGGCGTCGATGACATCGGCGCCCCTCATTTCGATCCGGCCCAACGGAGCGATCCGGCGGCGGCGCTCCACGGCGCACCGGCCGGCGCCGGCGCGCGCATTCTCCTCGCACATCAACCCAGTTCCGCCGCCGCGGCCGCGACCGCGGGGTTCGATGTGCAGCTGTCGGGCCACACGCACGGCGGTCAGTTCTGGCCGTGGAATCATTTCGTCCGTTTCTTTCAGCCGTTCACCGCCGGTCTACACCGCCTCAAAGGCCTTTGGGTCTACGTGAGCCGCGGCACCGGCTACTGGGGGCCTCCCAATCGCTTCGGCGTCCCGTCCGAGATCACGCGCATTCGGCTGGTTCCGGCCGGCCCTTAAACCTCCGACATCCGGCTCAGCGCAACTTGAGCCAGGTATAGCTACTGTCCTTCGCCATGCTCGCGCCGCGCTCGAGCCCGGTGAGACCGAACGGTCCGATCGACCAGTCTCCGGTCTGCGTCGTCTCGGAAAACCAATCGTGGGCGACGAGACGTTCGGCGATCCGCCACTCATCATGGCGCCGCTCGAGGCGATCGAGGTAGCGGCCGCACGCGGTGATCGCGCGGGGAACGGCTCCGGGAATGACGGCGACGGACCAGAAATAGGCTTCACTGCTCGCCTTGCTGCCGTCGATTCGGATGAGAATATTTCCGATCATGTGCATGCTTTGCTCCATGGCCTTAAGCCTCGGTTCCGCCCACGCGATGAATTCCTCGATCGTCCCCTTGAATCCGGTATGCGTGTCCACCGCGCCGGGCCAATACGCGGAACGCAACAGCTCCATGTCGCATCGATCGATCCCTCGGCTATATCGATACAGGCAGTCCTTGATCGCTTCGCGATCCGCCAGCTCCTCTTTGATCCGCGATACGGTCGGAATCATGATGTCCTCCTAGGATATTATTTCGCCCAATCCCATCGACTGCATCGTCCCGAGCGAGATCCGCGCGCCAACCTCGACCACCCCGAGCACTCGCTTCGGAGTATAGTTTGCCGTTAATCTCAATCACACCAGCCAACCGGCGGGAGACGACTCATGGACGCATTACGAATTCTCGAGCAATCTCGCCGCGCCCTGCTCGGCGTGGCAATCGTCGCCGGCATCGCATTCGGGGCCGGCTCGCTGACCGCGTGCGAATCGCAGCAGCAACAGGTCCAAGATCGTGAGGATCTGCTGGCGGCCGCCGGCTTCATCGTCCGGCCGGCAAACACCCCCGAGCGCCAGGACATGTTGCATCGCCTGCCGCCGCATACCTTCGTGCAGCGAGTGAACGGCGATGTCGTGCACTACGTTTATGCCGATCCTTTGGTCTGCGGCTGTCTGTACGTCGGGACCCAGCAAGCTTACAACCAGTACAAAGCCAACCAGTTGCAGCAGCATCTCGCGGATGAGCAGCAAATGACCGCCCAGACCTACTCTGACGCCAGCTGGAACTGGGGTGCCTGGGGACCGTGGACGCCCGGTCCCGGATTCGGATTCGTGTATGGTCCCGCGTACGGCTGGTGAGACCGACAAACCGGAGTCTTCGGGCGTGAACGGCTGGCGCGACCATGGGTGACGCCCTCGCATGGAACGGGAACTGGGCTTGGAGCCTGCCGCTGATCGTCATCACGGTGATATTCCATGTCGTCGGGCTCGTCTTCATCAACGAGCGAGCCATCCTGGCGAAGAACTACCTCAAAAAGAATCACGGCTTCCTGGTGTCGTTCGCTCCCATCATGGGGGTCGGCGCGCTATGGGTCACCTTGTTGCACGCCATCGAAGGCGGCATATGGGCGGGAATGTACTGGTTTCTCGGCGCTCTTCCCGACGGTCGAGCGGCGCTCCTGTACTCGTTGGGGGCGATGACGACCTACGGTCATGCGTCCGCCTATCTCGCCCCGCATTGGCAGCTGATGGGAACGCTCGAGGCGCTGAACGGAGTCATTCTGTTCGGCCTGACGACCGCGTTTCTATTCAATATGATCCAAGAGGTGCGGCCGGTCGTCTGAACGAAACCGCCACGAGTCACGCAGGCGGGTGCAGTGACTCGTTGCGGGCTGTCATGCAGGCCAGGTGACGACGCCCGTGCTCACATCGTGCATGGCGGTGACAATCACAAGCTTATGCTTGTCGACCAGGCCCGCGAGCACTTTGCTCCTGGAAATCAACTGCGCCGCGGCGTTCTTCGCGTTGCGCTCGGTGACCGCCCAGACGAACTTCTTGTCCTTCGAGGTCCCGGGACCGTCGGCTGCGGTCACCTCCGCCACGGCGGGCTGAACCTTCTCGAGCGCAACCGTCAGATTACCCAGCTTCACATGGTCAATCGCGCCCTTGATGGCACCACAATCGGAATGGGCAAGTACCACGATGAGCTTGGCGCCGGCCGCATCGGTCGCGTATTCCAGGCTCCCCAGGACGTCGGTATCGATGAAGTTTCCCGCCACGCGCACCGCGAAGATGTCGCCGATGCCTTGATCGAACACCAGCTCGGGCGCTACTCGGCTATCCATGCAGCCGAGCACCGCGGCGAAGGGCGCTTGCCCCCCGGCCGTGATCTTGACTTGCGGAAGAGGATTGCAATGATTCGGGCGTCCGGCGACAAACCGCGCGTTGCCTTCCTTCAATTGTTCGAGCGCCGCCTCCGACGAAATAGCGTTCTGCATGTCCGGGGTGAAGGCGGCACACACATCCTGCGCCCGTACCGCGGCGGCCCCGGTCCCCAGGGCTCCGATCCCCATGAGAAAGCTGCGTCTCGTCGTCATTTTGTCTCCCGCTGCAGATTCCTTCTGCGCCATCCGCACTTTTTAGTTGAGTCCGGGAGCGAAAGCAATCGAACCACGGTCGGATACTCCGGCGGCCGGCACCGCGCGCGCGGGGCACTCGAGCGGTGGATATATTCCGGTGCGGCCGTTATCGTGGGCGATAATGCCGAACTTAGCTTATCGACAAACAAAACGGAAGGAAAGGCGAGCCGATGGAAGGATCGAATCGAGTGCAGTGCCGCCCGAGCGCACGGTCGATGAATCGCAACCCGCTGCTTCTCTGCGTGATCAGCACAGTGGCGCTGTCCTCGAGCGCGGCATTCGCTGCGCCTCGGGCCGACGCGACCCCGGGAGTCTCCGGTGCGCGGCTGCTCGAATCGCAGGCACCCCTGTGGAGCGGCAACCCGGACGTCGCCGCTTTCGAGGCGAGCGAGAACCGCCGTCTGGCTGCGGCCCAAAAGTCCATCGACGCCCTCCACGCGATCAAAGTCACGCACACCGTCAACAACACGCTGACGCTCTACGACAATGCCCTGCAGGAACTGAACGCCGCTTTCTATCTATCCTCGGACATGGAGGCGGTGCACCCCGATGCCGCCTTCCGAGATCGTGCAAGCGCGATGACCCGCAAAGTGAGCGCGGCACAGACGGCACTGTCGCTCGATCCGGTCGTCTACCACGCCCTGGCCGGGCTCGATGTATCGCACGCGGACCCGGCCACCCGCCGCTATCTCGAGCGCCTGCTGCTTGCCTTCAGGCTCTCCGGTGTCGATAAAGATCCTGCAACGCGCTCGCGCCTGAAGGCGCTGAACGATCAGCTGACCGAGGAAGTATCCGCCTTCGGGCGCAACATCAACGACGATCATCGCTCGGTCAGCGTGCCCGCGGCCGAGCTCGAGGGTCTGCCGTCCGATTACATCGAGCATCACAAGCCGAACGACAAGGGCGAGGTCACCCTCACGACCGACTATCCGGATTTTATCCCGGTCATGATTTTTGGACGGAGCGATGAGTTGCGACAACGCATGTATTTAGCGTTCCAGAACCGGGCCTATCCGGCCAACCGGGACGTTCTCGAGCGCATGCTGAAGACGCGCCACGACATCGCGGCCGCGCTCGGCTACGACTCCTGGGCCGACTACTTCGCTGCGGACAAGATGATCGGCACCGGAGCCAAGATCGCCGCCTTCATCCAGGATGTCGAAACCACCGCACGCCCCGGCGTCGATCGTGAGTTCCAGATGCTCCTGGCCGAAAAGCAGAAGCGTCATCCGGAAGCGACCACGATCGGGGTCGATGAGCAGAGTTACTATCAGGAGCAGCTGCGCCGCGCGAACTATGACTTCGACTCGCAGTCGGTGCGTCCCTACTTCCCCTACCCGGAGGTACGCCAGGGCGTCCTCGACACGGCCGCCACACTGTTCCACGTCAAGTTCGAACAGGACACCAAGGCGCCGGTGTGGGCGCCCGATGTCGAGACCTGGGTGGTGCTCGACCAGGGCCATCCCATTGGGCGCTTCTATCTCGACATGCATCCGCGCCCCGGCAAGTTCACTCATGCCGAGATGGCACCCGTGCTCGATGGCATCCGCGGCAAGCAGCTGCCCGAGGCCATGCTGATCTGCAATTTCCCGAAGCCGACGCCCACCGACCCAGGGCTCATGACCCATGAGGAGGTCACGACCTTTTTCCACGAGTTCGGTCACTTGATGCACATGATCTTGGGCGGCCAGCAGGCGTGGGCAGGGATCAGCGGCATCGCCATGGAGTCGGACTTCGTCGAAGCCCCCTCTCAGATGCTCGAGGAATGGATGCACAGTCCTCAAGTGCTGGCGTCCTTCGCCCATCATTACCAGACGGGCGAGCCGATTCCGGCCTCCCTGGTCGAACGCATGAACCGGGCCGATGCCTTTGGCCGAGCGTCATGGGTCGCGCGCCAGAACTCCTACACGGCTCTCTCCTACGATGTTTACAGTCACCCGCCCGAGACCGTCGATCTCGACGCCATGAGCCGCGCGGTCACGCTCAAATACACCCGCTTTACGCCGCTTGCAGATACCCACGACTGGGCATCGTTTGGACACCTGTCCGGCTACTCATCCGCCTACTACACGTACCTGTGGGACAAGGTGATCGCCGAGGACTTCTTCGCACAATTCGACCCCAACAATTTGCTGTCGGATCCGACCGCGATGCGCTATCGCCGCACCGTTCTCGAGCCGGGCGGGTCCGAATCCGCCAACGACCTGGTCCGCAATTTTCTCGGCAGGCCGCAGCAGCTCGCGGCGCTGAAAAAGTGGATCGACGTGGAATTCGAGGCGACGGCTGCACATTGAGCCGCCGGGGCAATGCCGGCCATCCGGCTCGTCAAGCTGAACGAACGGTCAAAGGATCAAAAGAGCGATCGGAATCACCGTGCCGGCGATGAAGAGCGTCCAGGCGAGCCCTCGACGCCGAATCTGCGTCGTCCCCATCCAGATCCCGATCAGCGTGGAAGCAATCAGCCCCAGCGAAACGAGGGTGAAGAACCACTTCAATACGTAGGTCGATACGCTCTGCTTCTCGTCCTCCTCGGGAGCCGGCTGGCCGCCGGCGGCGTCCGCCGCCGCATGCGGCGCATCGTGATCCGGCGCGTCGTGGTCGTGCGGCGCCTCGAACACCTGATCCCTGTGGACCCCGCTCATCTTCTCGATCAACACCGCCGGGTGATAGCCACCATGCGCTTCGTGAAGACTGAAAATCTGAATGATGCCCGTCAGCGAGAAGAACAGGACGCTTGGGGCGATCAACATGCCCACATAGGCATGCCATTGGCGAAGGGTGCTCGGAATCATGGGGTACCGTCTGGCCGAAATATAAATATGGATGAAGGGTGTTACATGCGATCGAGAGGCGTCGTGCCCCCGGTGAATTGCGACCGAGCCTGATCCAGGCGGTAGCGATGCTCGCTGCGCCAGCGCGCGAAGTGGCGCAATGCCGTCATCGCGTAGACAAACTTGAACGCCCGCAGCCGGCGCACGACGTTCGGCGAATCGAACAGATCGCCCGCCAGCATCGAGATCACACCCTGCTCGATCTGCCAGATATTGCGCGGCTGGCGAAAAATCCGCCCCATGATCGGACTGTTGAACCGGTAGATGAAGAACGCGAAGCGTCGCATGCCGGCGCGCTGGCGCCTCTCGAGCTTGCGCAGCAGCTTGGCCTCGCGCCACGGCTCACGCAGCGCCGTGTCGACCACCGTGGCCGCCTGCTCGGCGCCGCTCATGGCGAGATAGACGCCGGAAGAAAACACCGGGTCCAGAAACGCGAACGCATCGCCGACCATCACCCAGCCCGCGCCGCCCATCTGCGTGGAATCGTAGGAATAATTGCCGGTGACGCGCACCTCCTCGCCGATCAAACTCGGCGTGCTCGATGCGCTTCCTGACGCCTTCGTTCTGCTTCAGGGTCTCCAGGAGGAAATCGACGGTCTTCCCCTTCCGCTGTTTCAGATAGGCGGGACGGCACACGGCGCCGATGCTCATGACGCCATCCGGCAGCGGAATCATCCACATCCAGCCGTGATCGAAGCGATAGATGCTGATATTGCCGGCATCCTCGCCGGGACGGCACTCGGCGCCGCGAAAATGTCCGAAGATCGCGGCGCTCTGATGCTCGGCGTTTTTACGGCGCAGGCGCTTTTTGGACGACAGGAACGTATCGCGTCCCGTTGCATCCACGACATACTGAGCCGTGATGCGGTAAGTTCCGCCCGTCTTCGGTGCGGACCTCGACCTGGCTGCGGCGAGAGTCCACCTGCTCGACCGCAATGACCTCGTGACCTTCCCGCGCATCGGCGCCCGTGGCGCGCGCGTGGTCGAACAACATCTTGTCGAAGTCCTGGCGCCACACCTGATAGGCGTGCGGCGGGCTGTTGCCGATGGCGCGCTTGAAAGCGAACGTGTTGTAGCCGCGCTCATTGTCCGCCTCGAAATCGGCGCCCGGCTTGAACACGCCCATGGCCTGGACCTTGTCGAGGACCCCGAGACGCTCGAACAGCGGCAGGTTCATCGGCAATAGCGATTCGCCGATATGAAAGCGCGGATGGCGGGCCTTCTCCAGCAAGATCACCTTGCGGCCCAGCCGGGACAGCAGGGATGCCGCGGTACTCCCCGCCGGGCCGCCGCCCATCACGAGCACTTCGCACGCACAATCTTCTGCCATAACGCTCCACCCGACCCCGTACTTGGGGACGATAACTCATCGGCGGTCTCATTGTCCTGGCGTCCATCCGGCCCGCGCAACGAGCGTCTTCAGGGTTGCGTCCGCTATTCGCTGCCGGGGTTCCGCGCGGCTGGGCCCGCGCGGGCCAAAAGAGCGCCCGCCACGGTGGGAAATACCAAAATCGACAGCATCGCCGCGGCTATCATCGCTGCCGCTATTTCGGGGGGTATGGACTTGGCCCGCACCCCGGTTTGGGCGATGACCAGGATGATGGTCAGCGACGGCACCGCCGAGGAAAACGCCAAGGGCAGCAGGTGAGCAGCGTCCACACTGCCGCGATAAAGCAATACGGGTATCCCTCGGATGACGAGGAACAAGACCGCGATGGCCGGGACCAGCAGCATCGTTGGCAGATCGTGCGCGAGCGCTCCGAGATCGAACTGGATTCCGGCGCCGACGAAGAAGAATGGATAAAACCACCCGAAAGTAAGCGTCTCCATTTTCTCCCGTAACCTGCCGCCGGGCTCGTTGCGGGTGCTCGCTCCGAGAATCAAGCCCGCCGCGAAAGCGCCCGTGAAGACATCGAATCCGAATTCCTTCGCGAGAACCGTGAGGCCGGCCAGTATGAAGAGCGCGATGCGAACGGGCAGTTGAGTCGATTTGTTCATGTGCCGGCCGAGTATCTCGAGCGCCGCCGGCGGTCGCGCGCCCATGCCGATGAGCAGGGCCGCGGCGATAATGACCAGGAATAACACCAGGAACGCACTCTCCTGCCAGACGCTGTATTCCTGCGAGAGCAAGAGCGACATCCCGACAATCGGGCCCACCTCCCCGAGCGTACCGGCCGCCAATACGATTCGACCGAATGCGGTATTCAGAAGTCCGCTGTCGCGAAATCCGGGAGCCACCACGCCGAGCCCCGTCGTGCATAGCGCTATGACGACGACCAAAGGCGTGTGCACATCAGGAATCGCGTGAAGCAGCATCACGATCGTAATGCTCAGCAGCACCGAGATGGCCCAACCGCCCGCGGCGAGCAGCATCGGCCGGCCCCTGATATCCGCGAAATCGAGCTCGATCCCTCCCATGAACAAGGAGGCAGCCATACCGAAGTCGAACATCGTCGCCACGAAACCACGGAATTCCACCAAGTGAAGGACGTGCGGACCAATCACGATGCCGAGCAGAACCTCGAGAGCTACGATCGGCACCTTCAAGGGCGTTGGGATTTCGGCCAATAAGGGAGCCAGGACTGCGACCGCCAATATCCAGAATACGGGATGACCGATCAGCATCGACGACTCCGAATGAATGAGCGCACTGATTGAGATCTCGAGCTGACCTGCCGTCCCTGGCGCGGCTCGCGCTCAGCACCGCATCGATGCGAGTGGAGCCCGCACAACGTGCTAAAGGCTGCAGTTGGAATACTGCAGTCTCACAGGTTCCTACGGACCCGCGCGCCGGCCAATAAGTACAAGGTGCAATGGCAAATCGCCCTACGCCGCGGGAACGCAGCTCGCGCCGTTCAGAAGACCCGCGCGCCGACCCCGTGAGGTCCAGGCTAAAAAATAGCCAGAGGCGCTACACCTTTGACGGCGAGAGATACCAAAGGACAACGGCGACGAGGACCAGTGCGGGCACGTCGCCCATGAGATGACCGGTCTCATGCGTATCGCCCAGAGCCTGAACCCCCATAATCAAGGCGTGAACGATGCTCGACCAGACAGTAAACGATATCAGGCTGCGATTGGCGGCCGGGTTGTTGGCGGCGATGATCAAGAAGATACCGAGCACCGCATAGATGCCTGCGATCATCTGCAGGTAATAAACACCCTCACCGTGATGCCACACCCAGCCGGACGGCCAGATCAGTCCCAGCGGATACACCAGCAGAAAAATAACCCCGAATACGCGCAGCGCCAGTCTCAGGAACTTATCTTTATCCGTGTTGTTCACGATTTGCTCCCTCGCGATCGATGTGTGTGGTCTAGTTGAGCCCGCCTTCTAAACTTCTTGTCACGAACGTGTCGAGCGAATGGTACCGCAGCTTGGCAAGGTGCACCTCTTCCCTCGGCGGCGGAACTACCCGGCGTCAAGTTCTCGCTTGCCACCAAGTCGGCCCGGATCGCCGGCAATGCCTTTGATATCGCGTCGCATCAGCAGATCCCGTTGGGGATCGTCGCCCACCTTGAAGGTGTGCTCCCCGACGACTTCGAGACCCCACTTTCGATAGAAGGCCAAAGCTCTTGGATTTCGTTCCCACACTCCGAGCCATAGAGTCGAATATCCGGCTGCATCGACCCGCGTGACAACGTGCGACATGAGCTGGTGAGCCAATCCGGCTCCGTGGTGCGCCCCATCCACGTAGAACCGCTGGATTTCAACCGGCCGTTCGCCCGAAATTGCCGGCGGGGCCGCATCGAACCGCAGCTGTACGTAAGCCACCAATCTGCCATCCAGTTCGGCGACCCACGTTTCGCGAGACGCGTCTTGAATTTCTGCGAGTTGCAAAGCTTCCCCGTAATTCGCTGCACAATGCAGCTGCATGTCCGCGGCGGTATTTGATTCGGCAAAGGCAGCGCGAAACGTTGCTTCTGCCAGTGCCGAAAGCGCCCGCGCGTCGCCTTCCTCCGCTCGACG
The DNA here is from genome assembly GCA_963766915.1 of uncultured Gammaproteobacteria bacterium. Lineage (GTDB taxonomy): Bacteria > Pseudomonadota > Gammaproteobacteria > Steroidobacterales > Steroidobacteraceae > Bog-1198. The sequence goes on along the minus strand of CAVYCL010000007.1, from coordinate 7,326 downwards.
AATTCGTATCGCACTCGGCATTCATCTCCCCCTGGCTTTTCTTTCAGTCGAAACCTCGCACCCGTCGCGTCCGTTTTCCCAAAGTCTACCTCAGCATTGGAGTCAGCGCTGCCGACGGCCCGCTGCCGGGACTTTCAGTTTTTCCGGGCCTATACTGCGGATCGCGTGAGCCAGGGCGCCGTCATATGAAAGTGTCGCAGTTGCTCGCCATCGGCGCGACGCCGGTCTCGGTGAACTTTTAGAAGAAACTCGAAAAGAGCCAGATGATAAAACCGCTGTTGTCGTGTCTTTTGCTGCTCTTGTCATGTGAGTCAGCCTTTTCCGCCGAGGGCACACCTCGTGTTTTTTTTAGCCACTTTTGGATTGCGCTTGACCAACCGACCTACGACGCCCTGCGAACCTCGACGGAGGTGGCAGCGCTTGGTGCCACCAAAGAGCAGAAGGTCGTGGCGGGGGGCCAGAACTGGTCTGGCTTCTACTGGACAGCCCGTCAAACGGGTATGGAGTTCTTTGGCGCTGATGCGCTTCCCGATGAAACGAACCTGGGCGACTGCGGTATCGGCTTAGCGGTTGAGACTCAAGGCGGCGTGGCTGCCGTTGCCGATCATCTGCGCACTGTATTTGGCGATCGGATCGAAATTGAAAAGCAGGTGAGAACTACCGCGACCGGTGATATCCCCTGGTACACATCAACTCATTTGAAGGAGCCGCAGACCGTGGCGACATGGGTGATGGAGGTTGACCCGGGATATCTTGCTGCCAAACACCCGGAATCACGGATCGGAGATCCGCTCAGCCGTCAGCAATATAACTCATGGGATTACCGCCCGGACCAGACCTTCGACAACGTGGTGGGCCTCACGTTGGCGCTCAATCAGGAAAGGGCGAATGAGCTCGCCACCGAATTGAGGCTCTTCGGCTGGGCGGTACGTCGGACGGGGGACGGATTTTTTGCGGTCGGACCGGAATTTAAGATTCAAATTGTTTCTTCAGGCGCGCATGCAGGCATTCAGCAAGTCGACATTCGCCTGCGTCGCCCGGTTGCCAAGCAAACGATTCAACTCGGCAATGCGGAACTCCATCTCGCCGGCAAATCTGGGAAGTTGGTTTTAGGGGCTTCGCACTGAAAGGGCGCAGCGAGGCGACCGCAAAACAGGCTAACCATTCGAGGAATGGCGGTTAACGGACGGCAGCTTTGTTGCGATGCCGAAGCCCGGGATCAATGTCAACGAACTCCCTGATCGCTCACATAGGCCCATCGGGTACCAGCCCGTGTCATCGCGGGGACCTCCCCGATATAAATCGCCATCCCGTTCTGCAACTTCTCCGCCCCTGCCGTGTTCTGTCAGCAGGAACCGAACACAAGCACACTGGCAAGGAGACACACATGGATACCTTAACTAACAAACTCGCCGCTCTCGCCGGCACACTGTTTATGAACACGCTCGTGATGGGCGCCGTCGCATACTGCTTCGCTCTTCAGCCGAACACGTACATGACAGCGGTCGCACTGGCCAAGGCCGTCGCTACGCAGCAAGGGCTTGGTTGAAATCGAAACTCGCCGCATCACGACCTCGTGATGCGGCAATGGCGGACGACCCGCCCCCCAATTGACGCCACAGCTGATTAAGGGGAGTTCGAAGGCGCTATCGGGGACGAAGGTCCCATTGAGCGCGGCGATTCCTTCACTGACCATCTATCCGCCCGCATCGGCAGTGAAGGAGTCCGCCATGTCACCGATTACGATTGCTCTTCAGAAGCCCGCGAATTTAACCACTGCATCGAAATACACGGTTTTCAACGGCTTCGTCTACTTCGGGCTTGGCGTATTGTTGATTCTATGGCCGGGCGCGATTCAGACAATATTGGGAGAGCGACCGTTTGTCGGTGACGAACAGGGGCTCATGCGCGTCATCGGCATGGCGGTCGCCATCATTGGCTACTATCTGTTGGTCGGCGGTCATTCAGGTAGCAGACAGGCTACCGCGGCGTCCGTCATCGATCGACTGACGATCGTGCCGCTGGTGCTCCTGCCTTTGGCGATCGCGGGCGTCTTTCCTCGCCTCTTGACCGCGATCGTCATCGTCGACCTGTGCCTAGCCATCAGCACCTGGGTGCTTCTGAACCGGGGCGAAAAGACTGCGGCGCTGTCTACCCGCGCGGCCTGACCAGACTAACTTAAATCGCTTTACAGCTATTCGAGGCGACTGCGGGTCGGGGGCCTGTGTGAATCACCCTAGGCGGGCCCAGGCTCCGCCATTCACAGCGTGCAACGACGCAGCGCCGTTGGCGCACGACTCGCGAAGACGAGCCTCAAGTGTATCGAGGCCAAGTTCATCGGCGGTGACCATGCCTGCTCGTTCAAGTAGCGGAGCGAAAGACCGTAGGGTGCGCACGGTGTAAGCGGGCCCAAAACTGTCAGGCCCGCTGCTGACGAGCGTGTGGAGTACTGTTGTAGGCCAGCCCAGTCCCGCCTCGTAGAAGTATCGAGGCATCTGTGAGACAGCGTTCATTTGTATGCCACCCAAGCGACAGGCCTCCCGAAGCCACAGGCGAACTTTCTCGACCAGAGCCGAGCAAGGATCGCTGATACCTCGGATTTCGAATTCGACTTCGTGAAACGCCAACAAGCCGCCCGGTCGTACAAATGCATGCAGTCTGCGTAGCGCCGCCGCTATGTTTGGCTGGTGCACGAGGATCAGCCTGCCCACCACCGCATCGAACACATCTTGATACGCTATGGGTGCGCCGAGTTCTCCCTCTACGAACTGCACATTGCGTCGGCCCGAGGCCTCGGCGCGTTGTCGGGCAGTCAAGATGGCATCGGCGGAGCGGTCTACCCCGACAACAAAGCCGCTGGGTCCGACCAGGTCGGACGCAAGAAACGTGGTGTCGCCCACCCCGCAGCCTACGTCGAGTACCCGCATGCCAGATTCCATACCCGCGGCATGCCATATCGAGTCCGTCACATCACGTACATAAGCCGCCTGTGCCTGCAGCCGCTCCTGTTCCGAAGAACTATGTCCCAGCACATACGTCGTCATAGTCGACCGCCGATGGCACAAAGGATGATCTGTTGCATGCGTGAGCACCTCGTATCGAGCTGTTTGTGGAGCGGCACGATCCTCAAGACCAAGCGGCAGTTATCGCTTACGGAGTTCGGCATCCTGAAGAGAATCTACCTGCTTAGACCAACAAAACTTCAGAAACTTTCCCAAAGCTGAGGGCGACGCAGTCTGAATCTGGGGCTACCCAACGCGACCCACTGCACGTTGTGACGTATGGCCCGTTGGATCTTATACGTGAACAGCAAATAAAGGCTTGTCAGAAGGAAAAGCGCTAATAGGAATTCGATGACGGCTTTTGCTTCGATGCTAATAGCGCGATCCCGAATATTGTTGATTTCCCAGCAACGAGCTGATGATGCTGGGAATTATTGGATCCTGTCAACAGCCGGTGTCGACCCCAAGCCGTCCGTGGTCAACGTCGGCTTCTCGGATCCTGAATCACCGGACGTTGTGTTAGACATCAGCCGAATGTCGATTCGCCGATATACCAAGGTGCGGCGGAACGACTTTCTCAAGCAGCCGGACCAATCGCGGGTCCATATACGGATACTCATCTGGAATATTAAGGCAAACCACCCGCTGATGTTTCAAGTAGCCCCTGAACTTCTTTGCGAGCTTGTTGCGGTGTGCGCGCTCCATGACGAATATCAGATCAGCCCACTCCAACAATTCTGGCGTCACCTGTTCGCGAGAGGACTTGTCCAACCCAGCGGATGCGACCTCGATACCCGGCCACTTGGAGAAAACCTGCTCTGCCGTGGGACTGCGTAATTGGTTCCGGCTACAGATGAAAAGCACGTGACGCATTGGTTAGTCTTCCGATTCGACAATGAGTGCTAGCGGACCCCGACCCGACATTCGCGCTGTCAGATAGAAAGCGGAAAAGCTGTCGCTCGTCGCCAAGCCGATCGCAACTGGAGGCCCGCTCACTCTTCCAGGAACGTCCAAGTGTCCGCCCCGTCAAACTTGCGAACGCGTACGGAGGCGATGAGCTGGGGGTCGAAATTTCCGAGATTGACGCCATGTTTCGCGCCGGCCACCACCTTTATCGGCTCCCAGTGAGTAACGCAGCCGCAATATCTGCAGCGGATCGTGCGCAGAGTTCTATCGCCCTGGACGTAGGCCTCAGTCGAGTCGGGATGGCCTTCGACCGTCACCGTTCCGAACTCGAAATACACCCAGGGGCCCCCGCTCCTGCGGCAGAGCGAGCAGTTGCACGATGTCGCGACTTCCGGCGTCGACGGCAGCGTGAGGCGGACAGCGCCGCAGTGACATGCGCCTTGGTGGATCACCAAGAATCTCCTTCTGATCTACAACGTAGATAGCCTACCCGAAAGCTGTCAGTCGCGAACTTCTGCACCTGGCCGCGCACTGCCTGTCGGCGGTCCATCCGCGGAGTGCGTCTCTGATAGACCCCAAGCGGTCTGACGCGACCGGCAGCATTCGGGCAGTCAATCAGGGGCGCTCAACTGGCATGCAGCGAGCACTTTGCGTGACCGCGCAACTGCTTATTAATAAATCGCTTACAGCGACATGGCACGAAGTCAGACCCGATTCTTAATTGATTTAGTATCGATGCCGCTTCGGGAAAATCGTTGTCTGCGCTCGCCCGCTTCAAGAGAGAGAGCGCTAACTGCCGCTTTCCTTCATCTATGAATTGAACGGCGAGGTGATACATCGCCTCTTCGCGGCCAGACTGGAAATGTCTCAGATGCAATCGCACGTCTGAACATGCGCTTCGCATTCGCGGCGTCCCTTCTTGTGCCAATGCCGTATTGGTATCGCAGTAGCCAACATCGACAGCGGCGTCGCCGTCGCGCATGTTTGCAGCCCGTTCCCACCATTGAAAGGCGAGCCTAGCTTTGCCGGCGTCGCGATACACCGTCGCTAAATTGTATGCTGCAGTGGAGTCGCCCGATCTCGCGGCCTGCCGGTACCAACGGATGGCTTGTGCGACGTTACGCTTAGTGCCTAGTCCGATGTTATAGGCGTAACCCAGTGAAGACGCCGCCGTACTATCCCCGCGGTTCGCCGCCTGGCGAAACCAGGCCACCGCCTCGCGAGGATTTCGGCGAACGATCGATCGTCCTTTCCGATCTTGAATCACCCTCAAAGAGATTGAAACCCAGGTCAGTCATTGCGGACACTTCACCAGCTTCGGCCTGTCGTATCGAGCGATGCGATGTGATCGCGCCAGGAGCTTTTTGTGAGGGATCGAAGCATCGGCAGTCCATTTGCACGTCTTTCAGGTGCGATCTGTATTGCTCACAGGGGCAGAGGCCCTTCGGAGCAAGCACTTCGGTGAGGCGAGTGGCCGATATTGGCCGGTCAGAGCCATTTGTGGTTGGGTGCTATCCGCCATCGGCGTGACTCGAGCCCGAAGCCGCCCAACAGCCGCCGCGCGATCAGGCTGTGGCATCCTTGCGTCGATGCTTACATTTCGAACCCGCAGGCGACGGTGGTGGCTCGGAGCGATCACCACGGCCCTGGTCGTAAGCCTGGCCGCGCTGTTGCTGAGACCCATGCTCGAGCACAGGGTGCGAGCGCGGATCGAGTCCGAGGCCGTGCGCCATGGCGCGGTTGCCCGAATCGGTGTAGTACACGTCGGCGTCTGGCCGTTGCTGCGATTGGAGGGATTCGATCTCGAGCTCGGTCATGGAGTGCGACTGCATGCCGACATGATCGCGGCCACGTGGCCCGGCCGCCTGCGACTCGCAGTTCGCGCCGGCACTCTCGCGGGGCCAGCAGGGGTCACGGTCAGCTCGGCGGCCACTGCCTGGGACATGGCGGGCATTTTCGGCGAGGACCTCCGGCTCACGCTGGTGGAGCCGCAGTCCGGCCTGTCAATCCGCAAGTTGGCGTCTCCGGTGGGCAGCGCGTGGAGTATCGAGGCACGTGGGCTCGACGCGGGACGTCTGTTCGACGTGCGGCGCGACGCGCACCCGCTGCTCGATGGTGGTATCGCGGACGGCCGCGTGGACCTTCAGGCCAGCACCGATGCGCTCCGTTTCCACGTTGACATGGGCGCGCGCGGCGCGCGCTTGGGAGCGCTGGCGGATAACGCCGACGACGAGCCGCAGCTCGGCGAGCCGACGGACGTGACCATCCGATTCGATGGCGCCTGGCGCCGGATCGAGGGGCACGATCGAGGTCCCCGAGGTCCACGCGACGGTGGCCGGTGCCGCCCTGTCGGGCTCGATCACACTGCGAGATCTCGACACCGATCCGGTTGTCGATCTCGCACTCGGCATGCAGCATCTGGACTTCGCGCAACTGCTGGGTGCATCCGGGCTCGCGGTGCCCGAAAGCTTGGGAATGGCGCCCGGCGCCGGCCGTGACCTTGGCTCGGCCACGATCGACGTGCGTGTACGCGGACGCCTGGCGGACCCTGCCTCGCTCTCGGTGAGCCAGAAGATCGACTTCAAGCCGCCACGTCAGATGCCGCCGGCAGTCGCGCGCCTGCGCGGCGATTTCATCTTCAGATCCGAAGACGGCCCCGGGCCGCACCGCCCCATCGACGTCTCGCCCGCGTCCGCCGACTTCATCGCCCTGCGCGACGTTCCGCCGCTGTTCGTGCGCACTCTGCTGCTTGCCGAAGACGCAGGCTTTTACGGGCATCGCGGCATCGACCTGCGCGAACTACCCGCCGCGCTGCTCACCAACTGGTCGCGCGGCGGCGCCGCGCGCGGAGCGTCGACAATCACCCAGCAGCTGGCCAAGAACCTGTTCCTGTCGCGCGACAAGCAGCTCGGACGCAAGCTGCAGGAACTAGCGATCACGTTCCTGCTCGAGTCGGCGCTCGGCAAGAATCGTATCCTCGAGATCTACCTGAACATCATCGAATGGGGACCGGACCTGCGTGGCCTGCGGCCCGCGGCCCGCCGCTATTTTGGTCGCGAACCGCGAGAGCTGACGCCGGCCGAGATGGCCTTCCTGGTCGCGATCATCCCCGGGCCGATCAAATACCAGAGTTCATTCGCGCACGGCACGCCGGGGCCTGGGCTGCGTTCGCTGATCGACGAGTTGCTGGCGAAGCTGCGGTCGGTGGATGCGATCAGCGAGGAGGAATATCGGCGAGCACTCGACGAACCCATCGTCGTTGCCGGCGGCAGGCCGCCCGGATAATCGGTAGCGAATGGAAAACGGCCGGAAAGGCTCGACGAATCGATCGGCGATGAATCGCAAAAATCAGTCGCAGATTGCACGCGCGCTCAAACAAGCGCGAAGGGTCCAGTGAGGAGATTGGGCATTCGATTGG
>CAVYCL010000006.1:0-172198 GCA_963766915.1 uncultured Gammaproteobacteria bacterium | reverse complement strand
GATCCGTAGACACGATCGTGATATTCCCCGCGGCAAGGTGCCGCCAGAGCTGCTCCCGCTCCACCGCCGGGCGAATCGGCGGATTCACCTTCCCCAACCCCCCGATGCGAGCGAGATCCTCCTCACTCAAAATGAGGTAATGCAGACACGCCTCGATCGTCGTACGGTGACCCATCGCCCGATAAGCGGCGCAAAGCTCATACCCACGCCCCGTCGAACAATGCACGACATGCGCCCGACACCCCGTCGTCGCGCCAATCTCATACACCTCCGCAACCGCAAACGTCTCGCTATACACAGGCCGGCTCTGCCCATGAGCCAGATACCCCTGCACGCCCGAGGCGCGCACCCGGGCCTCCAACGCCCGAATGACTTCCTCATTCTCGTTATGAACACCCGCCATCAACCCATGGTGCGCAATCCGCGCAAAGCAATCATGCAGCGTCTGCGGCGGTATCCGCGGAAACCGCTCCGGATCAGTTCCAAACGTCGAAAACTTGAACGCACACGCGCCCGCCGCAACGAGCTCATCGATGTGCTTCGGCCCGTCATTCGGATGCGCCGTAGCGTAAAGAGCGAAGTCGACACGACGCCTGCTCCAACGCCTCCCGCGCCTTCAAACCAAGCCGCTCGGCCGTACAGATCAGACGCCCGTTGTCATAGGGCATATCAACAATCGTCGTAACCCCACCCGCCGCCGCCGACCGCGTCGTGGCGTCAAAATCCTCCAGCCCCTTGGTGCTCCGACTATGAACCTGCCCATCGATCCCACCAGGAAGAATGAGCGCATTCCCAAGCACATGCCGCTCACGCGCCGCCGGCGCCGGCCCCTCGCCCACTCTCGCGATACGGCCGTCGATGACCGCGACATACCCCTGCGGAATCACGTGGCTCGGCAGAACCACCGTGCCGCTCAACACGAGGTCGAAATCGCTCATGGTGACAGTCCTCGCAGATATTGGGCGCCGGCTTCGATGTCCTCCGTCAGGACCCTGTCCTGGTCCACGAACGGCACATGCGCGCGGTAGCCCTCGAGCAGCGCGCGCGTGCCGCTGCCCTGGTGAAAGCCCTTGCGTAATCCAACAGCCTGCGCCGCATGCAGCAACTGCAGGGAGCTCAAAGGATAAAGATCCTCGACGAGCTCGCCCAACCGGCGCGCCGTCAACGGACCGTCGGTCGTCACGTCCTCGATATTTCCCGCGAGCGCCGCGCTCTCCAAAGAAACCGGCATCGCCAGCGAGCGGATCTCCGCATTCAACGATACAACGGCCTTCTGCACGGCCCCGAAGCCATGCCCCGGATTTTCAGGAGCCGTCAGAAACCGCGGCAACCCCGTGATCGCCGGATTCTCGAAGCGCAACACCGACTGGGTGATGGATTCCGAGGAGTGCCCGAGCGCGAGCGACACCCGCTCCAGCGCCGCCACGAGCGGCAACGGCTCGAAGTTAGCCGTAGGCACGATCGCCGCATTCGGCACCCCTGGCACGATATACCGCCCCACCTGCGCCCCCTGCGTCGCGAGACTCCGGGTGTCGGTCACCACCAGCGGATTGTCGCCACTGTGATTGGCGAAAAACAGGACCTCCGCCTCCGCCGCATCCAACGCCTCCCACGCATTTCCCAACACGATCGGCATCGTCCGAAACGACAGTGGGTCCTGCAGAGCCCGATGCGCCTCCCCCACATTCCATAAATCGCTCCCCGCCAGGTCCGCCCGCAGCCTGCCCGCGACTACCGCGAACCCATGCTGCCGGATGCGCCGCGACCACCACGTCGAGAAACGGCGCGACATTGCCATTCAGCCCCTCCAGCGACAAAGCGAATATCGTGACCTCATGATCGAGCCACACACGGGCCGCATGTACCGCGAGAAGGCTCTCCGCAACCGTGAGCGAGTTATCGCCGATGATGGACAAGAAATCCTTACCCACCAGGGCCACGGGTTTCAGGCCAGCCGCGGTCAACGCCTGCGCGGCAGGCATAACAGCCCCGCCATACCGCACCTTCCACTCCCCCGCCAAAGCCAGCCCGATGTGCGCACTCTGTAGAATGTCAGCCTCACCAACACTCCCACGCCCCGGCACGATCGGAGTGATCCCGCGGTTCAGGAAGGCAGCGTACTGATCGACCAGCGCCGGCTGCACTCCCCCATCCCCCGTGAGCAGCAGATTGAGCCGAATCACCATCGCCGCGCGCACCACCTCATCCGGAAACGGCTCCCCAACACCCGCCGCATGCGCTCGCAAAGTACCCAGGTTGAAACGCTGCGACGCCGCCATGAGATCGGGATCCAAGGCCTCCGCCGCCTGCAGCGCCTCCTTATCCTTGTTCCAGCCAACCCCCGTCGTCAGCCCATAGACCGGCAAGTTCGCGCGCGCCGCCGCCAGAACAACCTCGAACGTCGTGGCGACGCGAGCCCGCCCTTTAGCAGAAATCTCGACCGGCCTGACCCTGCCGCGCAACCTCGAGGATATCCGCAACAGACAGCGCATCCCCACTCAACACGAGCGACCCGCCGCACATCAGCCACTCTGCCCGCAGCCGCGGCGCCAGCCGCGTCCCATGGCTGCCAGCGCCAGCACGCCTCAACCCCGCCAACACCCCCCAACAACCGAAAGCATCCCGACCACCACGCCGCGGCAACACCCCCGCAAAATCGTTCCGCCCCCTCATTCAGCCGCACCCCGCGGCACGAACGCCAACGCAATGAGCGACACAGTCGCCGCCGCAACCACGTAAAACGCAGGCGCCATAATGTTATGCGTACTCTCAGTCAAAAAAGTGAGCACCGCGGGCGCGAACCCGCCAAATACCACCGCGGCGAAATTGTACGTCAGCGACACCCCGGTCGACCGCAACCGTGGCGGAAACAATGAAGCCAGCACCGCGGGCACACTCCCCGTAAACACGGAGACGATGGCACAAAACAACGTCTGCCCAATAAAGAGCGCCGTCACCGTACGCGCACTCACCACCCACGCCAGCACCGGGTAAGTAGCCATCAACAGCAGCAACGTTCCAATCCGAACCGTCAGCGTCCGCCCGATACGATCCGACAGCCGCCCAGCCAAAATGCACCCAACCGCCATGGCGACATTGCCGACAACCGACGCGGTAAACGCCTCCGACGGCGTAAATCCAAGGCTCCGCTGCACGTAAGTCGGCATGTAAAGCAGCAGCGTATAAACCCCGACGACCCAGACAATGCTGATTCCCGCAGCGACAGCCAGCGCCCTGGGCTGCTCCACAAAGACATCGCGCAGCGAAGTCAGCAGATGCGTGAGGCCGCCCGCCGCCGTCGCCGCCCGCTCACGCTCCGCCGCCTCGAACGCCGGCGTCTCCTCCAGACTCGCCCGCAACCACAACCCCACAGGCGCCACACTCAACCCAAGAACAAACGGAACCCGCCACCCCCAACTACTGAGTTGCTCAGGCGTCAGCAGCGCGGACAGCGTCGCCCCCGTAAGGGCGCCGAGGATATTCGACACCCCCATGCTCGACTGCAGCCACGCCGCGTAGGCCCCACGCCGCTCAGGCGGCGCATGCTCCACGAGAAACGACACCGCTCCGCCGATCTCCCCGCCCGCCGAAAGCCCCTGCAGCAACCGCCCGCAAAGAATCAACAGCGGCGCCCCGATCCCAATCACCGCATACGGCGGCGCGACCGCGATACACAACGACCCGGCCGCCATGAGAATGAGAGACAGCGTCAACGCCGCGCGCCGGCCCGACCGATCCCCATAGGCCCCCAACAACACAGCCCCGACCGGCCGCGCCACGAAAGCGACCCCGTAAATCAGAAACGCATTGATGAGAGCGCTCGCGCCCCCCTGGTTGGGAAACACGTTGCGCGAGATGTAAATGGCGAAGAAAGCGTAGACGGAGAAGTCATACCACTCCAGCGCATTCCCGATGGAAGCCGCCAGAATCGCCCGCGCCCCCGCGTAGTGCGGCTTCAGCGCCTCTCCGCAGCGCGAGCCGTCCCCGGCCCCCCGCCGCACTCGTCGACCCCGCTGGAATCCGTCACGTCACGATCCGCGGTATCTGCAGAGCGCCGCACCTCATCCAACGCCTCGGGATAACCCGCATCCGCATACCGCAATACCCCGAGCCCGGTGTCATTGTCGAGCGTCACCCGCAACCGGCTAGCCGCCGCCTCGTCCCATCGGCGACGAGAGTCACTCCCGCGCTGGTCATGTAGCCCGCATACCCCCCGCCACCGGAATGAATAGCGACCAGGTCCGCCTGCGAAGCGCAATTCAACAGCGCATTCAACAGCGGCCAATCCGACACCGCATCGCTCCCATCGCGCATGTTCTCGGTCATGATGTTGGGATGAGCCATGGACGCCGCATCGAGATGATCGCGCGTGAATGCGACCGGCCCCTCGAGCTCGCCACGACGCGACCATCTCATTCACCTCGAGCGCGAGCTTCGTCCGCTCCCCATGCCCGAGCCAGGCGATCCGCGCCGGCAGACCCTCGAACGGCACCCACTTCGAGGCCAGTTGAATCCAATTGGACACGATGCGGTTGTGCGAATAAGCAGCCAACAGGTGCGCATCGATGCGCCGGATGTCAGCCCTCGTTGCCCGACAGCGCGATCCACCGGAAGGGCCCGATACCACGACAGAACAGCGGCCGTAGAAACGCCTCGGTAAACACCGGGATATCGAACGCCCGCGTCACACCGGCACGTTTCGCCTGCGACCGGATGAGATTCCCGTTGTCGAACACGACCGCGCCCCGCTTTTGCATCTCCAGCATCGCCGCGACGTGAGCCGCGATCGACGCGAGACCCGTCTGCGGTCAGCCGATCAGCCGCCGCCGCCTTCTCGGCGCGCGAAAGCCCGGGTGCAAACCCGATAGGCACATACCCGTAAACCAGGTCATGCGCCGAGGTCTGGTCGGTCACCACGTCCGGCGTGATGCCGCGCGCAACGAGCTCGGGATAAACCGCGGCCGCGTTAGCGCAAAGCGCGACGGACGCCGCCCGCTTTTCAGCTCGCCACCGCGCGATACACGCGAGAGCATCGTCCAGCGACGACGCCGCATACTCGAGATACCCCGCACGCAGCCGCTTCTCGATCCTCGCCGGATCCACTTCCACCACGAGGGTCGCGGCACCCGCCATCCGAGCAGCCAGCGGCTGCGCACCACCCATGCCGCCGAGGCCAGCAGTGAGCACGAAACGCCCTGCAAGATTCGGCTGCCCAAGCTGCTCGGCGATCCGCGCGAAAATCTCGTAGGTGCCTTGGATGACCCCTTGCGCCCCGATGTACTGCCAGCAGCCCGCCGTGAGCCCACCCCAGCAGATGAGCCCGCGGCTCTCGAGGTCGTAGAACACCTCTTCGCGCGCCCAGCGACCCACGAGGTTGCAGTTCGCCATGATCACCAGCGGCGCCTGCGGGTGCGTGCGCATCAGCGCAACCGGACGGCCCGATTGCACGACGAGCGTCTGCCCCTCTTCCATGGTTTTCAGGGCGGTCGACGATCGCGTCGTGGGACTTCCAGTCGCGCGCGGCTTTGCCGAGCGCCGCGTAGACAACGAGATTCTTGGGGTCTTCGCCGACTGTGAGGACGTTCTCCAGCAGTCTCAGCAGACTCTCTTGACGCCAGCCGCGGCAGCGTAGTTGTGTTTGCACGCTTCGATCATCCCCCAGCAAACCCTTCAGCTTCAACTAGGAGCCTGTCCCTCAAGACAGGCTCCCGTGAAAATTCTATGGCGCTATCCGTAAAAGGCATTTGAAGGAGCGCGACCTTTACTGTGGGGAAAAGCGCCATACCTGTGCGAAACTGGCGCTGGAGCGTGGCCTTCTGCGACATTACGGGGCGCGCGCGAGTACCGCGCTCTAAATGGAGGTCCGTAATGTCCCGTTCGAAGCGTCTGCCGTTTTTATCCCTTCTTTGCTTTGCGGCAGGCGCCGCGCAGGCCGATACGGTCGTCGTGACCGCGGATCGGATGCTCGACGTCGTCTCCGGCCACATGGTCGACCACCCCCAGATTACGATCACCGACGGCCGCATCACTGCCGTCGGCTCGCAGGGCGCCACGGCCCCCGCAGGCGCCCGTCACGTCGACCTTCCCGGCATCACGCTCCTGCCCGGCCTGATCGACATGCATGTGCACCTCACCGCCGACCCGAAGTTCAGCGGCTACCGCGGCCTGGAATTCACCGACAACTTCTGGACGGTCGTCGGCGTGGCGAATGCCAAGCGCACCCTCGAGGCGGGCTTCACCACGGTTCGTAACGTCGGCTCGGCGAACTACGACGACGTCGCGCTGAAACAGGGAATCGAGCAGGGCTACATCCCCGGCCCGCGCATCGTGCCGGCCACGTATGCGATCGGCGCGACCGGCGGCCATTGCGACTCCACGGAATTCCCGCCCTCGATCAAAACGCCGCAGGCAGCGGTCGCCGACGGCCCCGAGGCGATGCGGGCCATGGTGCGCAAGCTGCGGAAGTACGGCGCCGAAGTCATCAAGTTCTGCGGCACCGGTGGCGTCCTGTCGAAAACCGACTCCGTCGGCGCACAGCAGGTTGACCTCGGCGAGATGAAGGCGCTGGTCAATGAAGCGCACATGCTGGGACTGAGAGTCGCCGTGCACGCCCACGGCACCGACGGCATCAAGGACGCGATCCGCGCCGGCGTCGACACCATCGAGCACGCGAGCCTCGCCGACGCCGAAGCCATCTCACTCGCCAAGCAACATGGCACCTACTTCGACATGGACATCTACAACGACGATTACATCCTCGCCGAGGGCGCGAAGAACGGAATCTTCGAGGAGTCGCTGGCGAAGGAGAAAATGATCGGCCGCAAACAGCGCGAGACCTTCAAGGCCGCGACCCAGGCCGGCGTGAAAATGACCTTCGGCACCGACGCGGGCGTCTACCCGCACGGAACGAACGCGAAGCAGTTCGTGACCATGGTGACCTGGGGCATGACACCCCTGCAGGCCATCCAGGCCGCGACGGTCACGGCCGCGGAAGCACTCAACAGGCCAAATGACGTCGGCACGATCGCCGTCGGCCACTACGGCGACCTCATCGGCGTCGCCGGCGATCCGCTGAAGGATGTAGCCATCCTTCAATCGGTAGCCGTCGTCATCAAAGGCGGCGAAGTCGTGAAGCAAACAGCCGCGCACTGAGCATCGCTACGAAGAGAAGCGGCGCCACCACGCAGGCCGGCGCCGCGTCTCCATACTCGCGCCCACCGTTCCTGGGCTTTTCTACAGCGTGATCTGGCTGACCTGGATCACCGGCTCGACGTTCGTGTAGTTCGGGATGTCCCCCAGGATCTCCGGCGCGTGCGGGGCGAACCCGCTCTGGAAAGCCTCCACCGAATCGAACGTCAGGTGGCCGATGGCGATATAGGTCGCGGGCGCCCCGGGTGCCCCGCCGCCCAGCCCCTGCTCGGCCGCGATGCTTTTGCACGCGGACACCAAGCGCTTCACCATGGGCATGTGCTTGGTGGTGTAGTACGCCATGTCGAACTTGGCGCCCGCAGAGTTGGGATAAAAAACGCTGACTTTGATCATTCTCGAATCTCCGGCCGTAATGAATCGGTCACCAGCCTAGTGTGCCCGCGACCGCAAAAAATGTGGATAACCGGAACAGTTATCCTCCATTCCGGGCCGAGTTATCCACCGCCCCCGGTTAAAATTACACAGGCGCACCGACCAGGAACATTTACACCTGGAGCGAGCTCGACAGGTCTCACAGCGACAACCCAAGCTCGGTCGCGACCCGCGCCAATTGCACCCCGTTCTTGGCGCCCAGCTTTTCCCGGATCGCCGACTGGTGGTTGGCGACGGTCTTCTCGGATAAGCCCAGCTTCTCGCCAATCCGCTTGACGGTATCGCCCTGGGCGAGCAGCCGGAGCACCTCGAATTCCCGCGCCGTGAGGGTGTTCACCACCGACTTCGCCTGCAGCGAAGCGTTATGGGCAATGACCTTCTGCACGTCCGGGCTCAGGTACCGCTCTCCCTCGGCCACGGCCGAGATCGCGTCCACCAGCACCTCGGGGGCGCTGGCCTTGCTCACATAGCCCCGCGCACCAGCCTCCAGCGCCCGCGACGGGAAGATCACATCGTCATACATACTGAACATCAGCACGCACTGCTGGGGCCGGCGCGCCAGAATCCGGCGCATTGCCTCGATGCCGCTAACGCCCGGAAGGGCGATATCCATGACAATCACCTGGGGGTCGAGCGCCAGCGCCCGCTCGTAGGCCTGCACCGAATTCCCGGCCTCGCCCACCACCTGGATGCGCGGGTCCCGCTCGAGCAGCCGCCGGTAGCCCTCGCGGACCACCGCGTGATCGTCCACCAGCAGAATCGTAATCGACGCCACCGTCATACCCACCGCTCCTGTCAAACCCCGACGGGAATCTGCGCTTGCAACTCGAAACCCCGGCCCGGCGTGCTCGTCACGCTCAGACGACCCGCCAGGGCGGCGACCCGCTCCCGCATGCCGATGAGACCCAAGCCCTGCGTAGGCACTGTCGTATCCACCCCAACACCATCATCCATGACAGTGACCGTGACCAGGTCCGGCGACCCCGCGCCCGCCGGAGTGCGCTCGAGTCGCATGGCGACCTTGCCTGCCGACAGCGTGCTTCGCGATGTTGTTCAACGCTTCCTGCACGACGCGATACACGGTCAGAGTAACCGCCTCGGTAAGATCCCCGAATTCGCCCTCGAGCTCCAGACTCAACTGCACATCGGGCAGGCGCGGCCGCCACGTGTCGATGCAGTGCTCGAGCGCCGCTCCCAGCCCCAACTCGTCGAGTCCCGACCGGCCGCAGTTGCCGGATGAGTGAAGTCAGTGCCGTGTGAATGTGGTTGCAGTTGGCGACGATGGCTTCGGCGCGCTCGTGCAAACTCGTCGCACCGGTCAAACGCCCGTCGCGCATGGCGACGGCATCGAGCTTGATGACATTCAGATACTGCCCGAGCTCATCGTGCAGCTCCCGCGCGAGACTCTTCCGCTCCGCCTCCTGCAACCGAACGTATTGATGCGCCAGGCGCCGGTTGTCGGTGAGCGCCGCCTCGAGGCGCGTTTCGGCGAGCTTCTCGACGCCGCAACTCCCGCCCGGCCTCGCCATAGCGCCGCGCCGCGAACCACGCCATACCGGCCGCAAGCACCACCAGCACGGCCGGCAATTCGTCGAGTTGAAATCGCTCCCACGGCTCGGTCCAGCGTCGCAACGCTTCGCTGAAATCGAACTGCACGCACAGGGCCGCCATCACCGCGGTGGCGAGCGCCACCACGGCAGCGTCCTGCCAGACCGCCCTTTCAGGTCCTCGTCATCCGGGAAAACATCGCTCACTGTCCGCCACCCGGGAGTTTTTCCCGGCTTTGGGTGTTGAGCGGTTATTTTATTACGAACGGCGCGTGATTACGAGCGGCGCAGCCGCATCTGCAGCTGGCGCATCCGGTAGTCGATCACGAGCGTGTCGACCGTGCCGAGCACATCCATCCCCAGGACCAGCACCGGCTCGTGGTTGAGCTTCCAGCGGTCGAAAATGAACATGTCGCCGTAGGTTATATTCACGAAGTTGAATTGCAACGGCCCGACGGAGATCGGCGGCGCCCGCATCATGTCGCCGGTCTCCACTTCCAACGTGACCCCTTCGATCTCCGCCTTGTGCGAATCCTTGGGTTATGGCGCATGAGCGCGGTGCGCAGCGCATTGTTGCCGATGCTGACCTGCGCGCCCGTATCGATGATCGGCCTTCGCACTGCACGCCGCCCACGAGCACATCGAGGGCCAACAGGTGATCGCGCAACTGGCGCAACGGCAGCGTGGCGAATCCCGGCCCTGCCGATGTCGCCTTTCGAGCGCATGATCATCACTTTGTCGCGGCCGAAGTCGATCACGATGCGCTTGTCGGACAGCCCCTCGGTACCCAGCACCCCTTCGGCGCCGCCAAACACATCGGCGACGACCGGCAGAGTGGACCGCGTCCATCCACAGCTCGCCAACCTGCATCCTGCTTCACATCGACGCGTCGGCACGACCGCCGATCCCGTCACCCCGGTAACCCGCATGTTGGCGAGCGTGACTGAGCGGAATGCCGAGACTGGTCGCCGTCTGCGAGATGATCGCCGAATGGGTGGCGCCGGTGTCGAGCACCAGGCGATAGGGTCCGCGGCCGTTGATCAACACCGGCGCCCAGATCCGCCCGATCCGGTCGCGCAACGTCGGCGCGGCGAACCGCGGCTCCGGCGCTTCGATCACGACCTCGGAAATTTCCTCTTGCGGGAGGCGCTTCCGCCGCGGCGGGCGCGGTGACACCCGGGGTTGCCGGAGCCTGGGTGGGCACCGTGACGCCCGGTAAAGGCGGATTCAGACACCGGGGCGGGCGGCTCAACCGCCGCGACGGTGCAAACTAAAAGCAGGGCGCTGACCGCGAATAAGGTCAGTGCCAACACATGCCACCGGCCGACCGCGCTGATCACACTCCCCCTCGGAGCCCGTCAACTTCAAAATGCCGGCTCACACCGGCGGGGCGCTCTCACGCCCTTAAACTACACCCATTTCGGCAGGTGGGAGTAACGGTATTTTCCCCCATCGGCAGTAGTTCACGTTCCAGGGCCACGCCGCGGGCCCACGCTGGCTGGACTACAAGCCTGTCCCGCCAGTCGGATCTGCGCAGTATCGGAGAAATCAGCGCCAGGTTTGCCGCAGACTGCGACAAGTTACCGTCAGACATCGCGCCACCTCACGACTGCAACAACACCGCCGCATCCGCATTCCAACTCACGTACACCTCGTCGCTCCAATCGATGGACCACTCCGAGGTGCGCCGCTCATTCTGCGAGAACACCGTCACCAACTTCCCGCTGGCCGTCTTGATCTGGTACGTGCACCGGTTCCCCAGGTACCCGAGCTGGTGCACCGTCCCCCGCAGTTGGTTGGCCCGGCTCTGCGCCGTCGGCTGCTTACTGAGCCGAATCTTCTCCGGCCTGAGCGCCACCCACACCCGCTGCCCCGGAGTAAACCGCCCCACGTCATCGACGAGCAGGTCGCACCCCGTCTCCTGACACGTCACCGTCGTCAAACCCGGCTCGCAGGTCGCGATCACCCCCTCGAACAGGTTCGTCGTGCCGACGAAGTCAGCCACGAACCGGCTCTGCGGAAACTCGTAGATCTCCGCCGGCGTCCCCACCTGCACCACCTTGCCGCGATCCATGACCGCGATCCGGGTCGCCAACGCCATCGCCTCATCCTGATCGTGAGTCACCACAATGAACGTGATCCCCACCTGGTACTGCAGATCCATCAACTCGAATTGCGTCTTCTCGCGCAACTTCTTATCGAGCGCCGACAGCGGCTCATCCAGCAACAACACCTTCGGCCGCCGGATGAGCGCGCGGGCCAGGGCGACGCGCTGCCGCTGCCCGCCGGAGAGCTGATGCGGCTTACGCTGCGCCAGGTGCCCCAACTGCACCATGTCGAGCGCTTCCTGGATGCGCTTCTTGCGGGTCGCTGCATCCAGCGGCAGCCGCTTGATCCCGTAGCCGACGTTACGCTCCACCGACATGTGCGGAAACAGCGCGTACGACTGAAACATCATGTTGACCGGCCGCTCGTGGGGCGGCACGGTGCTCATCTCCACCCCGTCGATCGAGATCGACCCGCTGCTCTGGCGCGCGAATCCCGCCAACATCCGCAACAGCGTGGTCTTTCCGCAGCCGGACGCACCCACCAGGGCAAACATCTCGCCCTTGTAGATCTGCAGATTGACGTTATCGACGGCGGTGAAGTTGCCGTACGATCTTGACGACCCCGTCGATGACGATTTGCGGCTTGGCGCTCGGGTCGAGCCAGGGACGATCGGCAACAGGCTTGAGCTGGGTTGCGATCATGGCTCTGTCCGGCTCAGTAGTCGCCCGGCGGGGTGGTACGGCGGCGGTCGGGCGAAAAAAACGGGCGCTCGACGATCCGCGCCCGTGCCATCCGGCGCTCCCACACAAGCTCGCGGTTCAAATAGATTTCGGCCCAGACACTCATCCCGGGCTTGATATGCGGTGCATCCATCATGGCTAGCGCAATATTACGCTTCGCCGTGGGCGACCACGTTGCCGAAGTGACGCTGCCGACCTGGCGCTTCCCGGAAGCATCGGAGTACAGCAGGGCGTTGTGCGCCGGCTTGTTACCCTCGATATCGAGACCCACCAGCAGGCGGCGCGGACCGCGACGCTCCTCCTCGAGGAGTGCCCGCCTGTCCCGTGAAATGCCCCTTCTTGAAATCGACGAGCCAGCCCAACCCCAGCTCGAGCGGCGAGCGCTCCGTCCCGACCCGCAATGTATGTTCGGCGGACACGAAATCGAAGTTCGGCAACAGGAAGCCCGCCTCGATCCGGGCGATGTTCAAAGCGCGCGACCCGATAGGGCGAATCAACCGCGTCCGCCCCTGCTCCATCAGACCATCCCACACCTTCTCGGCATCGGCGGGACGCATCCACAACTCGTAGCCAAGTCCCCGGTAAACCCGGTGCGAGACACCATGATCGGCGCATCGACGCCCAGAGCGGCCGGCACGGCGAAGTGCCCCAGCTCGAACGGCTTCAGCCGCTCGACCCCGGCGAGCCCGAAAGCCTTCAACAGCGCACACGACGTCGGCCCTTGCACCGCCAGAGCCGCAATATCCTCGGTCACCTCCGAGATCTCGACATCGAACCCGATGGCCGAATCGAGCAGCCAATCGAGCTGCCGCTCACCGGTGCACAGCCGGTACTCCGTCGGACTCAGACAGAACACCGTGCCGTCATCGATGAGATGGCCGCTATCGTTACACCAGACGCTGTAGGCGACCCTCCCCGGCTTCAGTTTCGCCAGGTCGCGCGTCATCAACCGATTCAGATAACGCGTCGCCCCGGCACCGGCGATCCGGTACTTCACCATCGGCGTCAGGTCGTAAAGCGAGCTCGCATTGCGAATCGCGAAGTACTCCTGCTCGACGTTGGTGAAAACATCGACAGTCGTGTACCCGGCCCACGGAATGAAACTATCAACCTGGCTGAGCGCCCGCGCCCGCTCGTGAAACGGCGTCTTCAGCAACGGCTGCCGATAGTGCGGCTCGCTCTCGGTCAGCATGTCAGGCTGCCCTCTCGCTCGTAGCGCGCGCCTCACCCAAAACCCGCCGCGCAGCGTTCCGCCCGGCAACCCCCATCACCCCGCCACCCGGATGCGTCCCCGCCCCGCACAGAAACAACCCCTCCAACGGCGTCCCATACTGCGCGGCCCCCGGCACCGGCCGCGTCATCAAAAACTGGTCCAACGCCAGCTCCGCGTGATGCCAATGCCCACCCGAAATCCGGAACTCCCGCTCAATATCCGCCGGCGTCAACAACTCCGCCGCCCGCACCGACTCCCGCAACCCCGGCGCATGACTCTCCAGCATGTCTACGACGAGATTCGTAAGACGCCCCTTCTCCTGCTCCCAGCCGCCGGACGCGAGCTGGTAAGGCACATACTGCACTACCGCCGACAGCACGTGCTTGCCCGCCGGCGCCAGCGTCGGATCGACGACACTCGGCACCGTGATCTCCAAAATCGGCGCCGCCGAGAACTCACCATACTTGGCGTGGTTGAAGGCGCGCTCCACGTATTCCAGTGACGGCGCCACCAGCAGCCGCCCGCGCAACGCGCTCGCATCGAGCCCAGTGAACTGCGGCAACCGATCGAGTGCGAGATGCAACTTCGCGGCCAGCCCCCTGGCGCGCAGATGCTTGACGCGCCGGACAAACCCGGTGTCCAGGTACTCGCTGCCCAACAGCCGCAAGAACGTCGTCTTCGGATCGGCGTTCGAAATGACACACCCGGCGAGCACCTGCTCCCCGGATTGCAGAACCACCCCTGCCGCCCGATCCTCGCGGACGAGAATCCGCTCCACCGGCGCGCGAGGTTCGAATCACCACTCCAGCGTCGATAGCCGATTTGCCCAACGCTTCCGACAACGCCCCCATCCCCCCCTCGGGCAAAGCGAGCGAGCATTCCCAGCCGCGCCGGCAGCCGCCATACGGTATAGAAGCGTAAACACCGACCCCGGCGACCGCGGCCCGAAGTTCGATCCCAATACGGCGTCGAACCCCAACGCGCCCTGCAGCAGCGGCGCCTCGAAATACTCATCCAACAGATCCTGCACGCACATGCCGCCGATCCGCAGCAACTCGCGCATATCCCGGCGGCCGAGAGCCCGCATCCTGCAGCCCTATCCGCGCCAGGGCGAATCGATCCTGCCAGGTGTCCGTGCCCAACCGGGGCGGCGCCGTCTCGAACACCGGCTGCAGCGCCTTCGCCAAACGTTGCAACAGCGCCGTATACCTCGGAAGCGCATCACCATCGCCCGGCGAGCGCGCCTCCAACGCCGCGGTATCCGCCGCATCGATCAACAACGGCGCCGCCGTCAACAGACAGCGCGGTCGTCGGCATCCGCTCAGCCACGAGACGCAACCCGTGCGTCCCCAGGCTCAACTCCCGAACCAGCGACTCCGGCATCAGGTGCAGCAAATGCGCGCACGCCGACACCCGAAAATCCGGCGCAAACTCCCGCGTCACCGCCGCGCCACCCACCCGGTCGGCCGCCTCGAACACCAGCACAGACCGCCCGCCCCGGGCGAGGTAGTTGGCGCAAACCAACCCGTTATGCCCGCCCCCGATCACGACGCAGTCATACTTTGCGCCGCTCACGGCAGCCACTCCCCCCGCCTTCCCCAGATCGCGCAAAATAGCCCCGGCCGCATTCGCCCCCGGCGCCCCCATCACCCCGCCGCCCGGGTGCGTACTCGACCCACACATATACATCCCACGCACCGGCGCCCGATACTGCGCATACCCCGGGATCGGCCGATTGAACAGCAGTTGGTCGAACGTCAGCTCACCCTGGAAGATATTGCCTTCGGTCAGCCCGACCTCGTTCTCGATATCCCACGGCGTGCGAATCTCCGCATGCAGAATGAGATCCTTGAAATTCGGGCTGTGCGCGCCGATGGTGTCGATCACCGTCTTCCCGAACGCCTGCCGCTTGGCGGCATCCCACTCCCCGTCCGCGAGCCGATAGGGACAGTACTGCACGAACACCGACATGTAGTGTTTGCCATCCGGCGCCATGGTCGGATCGATCTGCGACGGAATCAACATATCGATGTAAGGCGCGCGGGACCAACGCCCCTCTTTCCAGTCGTCGTAGGCCCGCTCCATCATCTCGATGGTATCGGTCACGTGCATGTCGCCGCGCGTACTGGGCGAGCCCTGCGGGATAGCGGGAAAGCGCGGCAGCCCATCCAGCGCGATGTTGAGCTTCCCCGACGACCCGCGGATCTTGAAATTACGCACCTGCTCGACGAATTCGAGCGGCAGATCCTTCGCATCCATCGACTCGAGGAACGTTCGCTTCACGTCGAGGTTGGACACCACGATCGACGCGTTGAGCTCCTCGCCGCTCTCGAGCACGACACCCGTCGCCCGCCCGTTCCGCACCAGGATCTGCTCGACAGGCGCGCCGCTGCGAATCGTGCCCCCGCTGGCCTGAAGCGAGGCGGCCAACGCCTTGGTCACCGCCCCCATGCCACCGCGCGCAAAGCCCCACGCCCCGACCGCACCGTCGATGCTCCCCATATAGTGGTGGAGCAGGACATACGCCGTCCCCGGAGAGCGCGGCCCAAGCGCCGTCCCGATGATGGAGCTCCCCGCGAGATGCGCCTTCACAATGTCGCTCTCGAAATACTCATCGAGAAAGTCAGCGCAACTCATCGTCCAGAAGCGCAGCGTGTCGTACATCCGCTCTTCGCCCAGGCGATGGAAGTGCTTGCCGAGATACAGCAACTCCATGATGTCGCGGGGCTTGAACGAGGTCGGATCCGGCGGCTCCCGCAGCAACAGCGGCTTGATGAAACGGCACTGGCGCAACATATCGCGCAGATACCGCTCGTAAGCTTCGGCATCCCGCTTCGAATGCCGCGCGATTTCCCGGCGCAGCGCATCGTGATTGTCGTAGAGCGCCAGGTGCTCGCCGTTGCGCATGAGCGTGCAACCACCCTCGTACGGAATGATCTGCAACCCAAAGCGCGGCAACTCCAGCCCGCGAATGATCTCCGTCCGCAACAGGCTGCAGACGTAGGAGCAGTTCGAGTACGTGAAATTCTCGTAGAGCTGCCGACTGACCGCGGCGCCACCAATATAGGCATTGCGCTCGAGAACCAGCACATCCAGCCCGGCCCGCGCCAGATAACACGCAGCCACCAGCCCGTTGTGGCCAGCGCCAACGATGATCGCGTCATGGCGCTTGCCGTTGATGGAACTCATGCCGCACACGCTCACGCCGCCTGCCCACCGCCCGCACTCAGGCCGGCACCTTCCGCGTCGCCCGCCGCCTGCACCGACCGCAACGTCGTATCGATCGCAACCTCAAACGCCGCCAGCGTATCCTTCAAACACGACTCATCATGCGCCGCCGACACGAACCACGGCTCGCGCGAATCCGGCTCGCACAGTATCCGCTCGTCATGCAACACCTTGGCGGTCGCATCGTAGAACGTGTAATCGCTGCCCTTCCAGTCGCGATAAGTCCGCGGCGGATCGTGCGCAAAATACAGCCCGCTCATCGAGGGATGCCCGACGAAGCTGTGCGCAATCCCGCGCGCCTTCAGAATCGAGCTCATCCCGTTGCGCAGTTGAGTTCCATACCGCGCGATGTGCTCCAACGCATCCGTCTCGTCGAGAATCTCCAGCGTCTTGTCCGCCGCGGCGAGCGAAACCGGATGCGCGGTGTAAGTACCACCATGAGCGACACCACGGCCGATCTTCCGCATGATCTCTTCGCGGCCCGCGAGGACCGAGATCGGATAGCCGTTCGCCACCGCCTTGGCGAAAGTGCACAGATCCGCACTCACGCCATACAACTCCTGCACGCCGCCGCGCGCAACACGGAATCCCGTCTTCACCTCGTCGATGACGAGCAGCACTCCATACTTGTCGCACAGCGCGCGCGCCGCGCGCAGATACTCCGGATCGGCCGCGATCCCCAGGCAGTTGCCCATGATGGGCTCGATCAACAGACACGCGATCGACCCCGAATGACGCCGCAGCACATCCTCGAGTTGATTCGCATCGTTCGCCTGCACGAAGTGCGCGAAGTGGCGCGTGGCCAGCGGCACCCCCTCGCTGTAGGGATAGACCTCGGGGTCGCCGACCTGCTTCCACTTATCCATCGGCGTGTACCACATGGCCGCATCGAACAGCCCGTGATAGCTCCCTTCGAGAATGACGTAGTCATCCTTCCCCGTGTACGCGCGCGCGAGGCGTAGTGCCGCCATCACCGCTTCGGTACCGGAGTTGGAAAACCGCACCAGCTCCGCTGCCGGCACCATCTTCGAGATGCGCTCGGCGACTTTGAATTCCATCTCCGTCGACAACGCAAACACGCCGCCGACATTCATCCCGGCGCGCGCGGCTTCATCCACGCGCGGGTCCGCGTAGCCGAGAATCGCCGGGCCATACCCCATGCGATAGTCAACATAGACGTTGTCGTCGAGATCGGTAACGCGCGCACCCCGGCCCTGCTTCACATAGACGGTGCGGCCTTCTCCCCAGTAGCGGAAGTTGGAAGCAACACCGAGTGGCATCCGGGTGAGCGCGCGACGGAAATGCTCTTGGTTTCGGGTCATGGTTCTGGTCATGGCCGCGCTCTCGCTCGAGGGATCGTAGGACCGGAACGGTAGCACCGGCCGATGCAACTCCGTCTATATGTCCATATAATTTTTTCTGCTACAATTAAACGGCCATATAAGTTCCACCCCGACACTCGCGGGAAAAAGCCCATGAATTCAATGCATCACGAATGGGTCGAGCCGACTCCCCTGCCCCTGCCGCGCGCCCTGCCTGCATGGACATACAGTCATCCGGAAATGACCCGCCTCGAATACGAGCGGATCCTGAAGCCGAGCTGGCAGATCGTCTGCCACGTGAACTCGATTCCGAACCCCGGCGATTTCGTCGCGGTGGAATTGGGCTCCGACAGCGTGGTGGCCGTGCGCACTTCGCAGGGCACCATCCGCACTTTCCACAATGTGTGCCGCCACCGTGGCGCGCGCATTCTCGACGGCGCGGGCAATTGCCCCGGTGCCATCACCTGCCCGTACCACGGCTGGTCCTACAAACTGTCCGGAGAGCTCATCGGCATGCCGGTGCGCGAGAGCTTCCCCGGCCTCGACCGCTCGAAGTTCGCCCTGAAGCCGGTCACCTCCCAGGTCATGTTTGGTTTCGTGTTTGTGTCGCTCGCGGGCACGCCGCCGCCGTTGGAGCAGGTCTGGGGCAGTTGCGCGGAAGAGTTCGCGCCGCACCGCTTCGAGGACATGGTCCCGCTGGGACCCCTCTACACCGAGAACTGGGATTGCGATTGGAAAATCGCGATGGACAACTACCTCGAGTCCTACCACGTGCCCATCGGCCATCCGGGCCTGTTCCGCATGTTCACGCCGGACTACGAGGACCAGGTCAACCTTCCGACGGGTGTCGCCCGCGGCATAAGCTGGTTCCGCGAGCGTCCCTCGCACGCACTGGAGCGAGCGCATGTACCAACAGCTCGTCGGCAAAGTGACCGAGGACCTCCCCGAAGCGCACCGCAGGCGCTGGAGCTTCTACAGCATGCTGCCGAACTTAGGGATCGACGTCTTCCCCGACCAGATGGATTTCTTCCAGGTGCTGCCGCGCGGCCCCGGCAAGTGTGTGATCCGTGGCCAGTCGTTCGCCCTTCCGGACGACCGCCGCGAGATGAAGATCGTGAGATACCTGGCAGCGCGTATCAACAGACAGGTACAGCGAGAGGACGAATTCCTCTGCCGCCGCGTACAGGAAGGCCTCGCCTCAGCGAGCTACGAGCCCGGCCCTCTGTCGCGCCTGGAAAACTGCATGTTGGAATTCCACGACCTGCTGCGTGAGAAAATCCCCGAGGCGCGCTACCCGAGCGCCCCGGCAAGATTCATGTAGCGGCCGCGCGAGACTCGGCGCCGAGATGCGGCAACAGAACCGCAATGGAGCCACGAAACTCCGCCAGGGCGGCGCTCACCGGGCCGCTCTCGGCGAAGTCATCGCCAGCCGCTCCCGAGCCCCGTTTGCGTGGACTCAGCAAGCTCAATCTGCTGCGCGATCCAGGTGTCGAGCCGCTCACTGGCGTCGTCGCCCGCGCCGCACGCACGCTCTCCCCGCCTTCTTCCGCCCCGACCCTTCGCAACAACGACCCCATAATCCAACCGCTGCACCCGACAGCGCCCCGGCCCCACCGGCAACACCCGCAGCACCGCCGCGCCACCCCGCCAAACCTCAACCAACTGGTTCGGCGCGAGATACCGCCCCCGGTCAGCAGGCGAGCCCTCCAGCCACTGCTCGACAATCAGCTTCCAATCCGCAGCAACATCAAACTCCCGCTCCCCAACCGGCGCGAGCTCAGCAAACCCCTCCCACCCCGTCAAAGCCGGCCCACCCTCGCGCGCCGCCCCAGCAGCCCGCACGAGAATCAGCCCGCTCTTTACCTTGATCTCCAACGGAATGAGGTCGCCATCCGACCCGCCGTGCAGCAACTTCCCATCGAGCCCATAACTCGAGCCCATGCGGCACACACGGAATCGCGCCGGCAAAATGCCCAACACGAGCCGAAACGAGCGCATGAGGCCGCCGCCGGCAAGCATTGCGAAACGCGCGCAACACCCCCTTCTCGTCACGCACCACCAGCGCCCGGTCACCACCCAGATCCCCTGTCAGATAATCACCGACAGCAGGAATCTCAGCCTCATGCCCGACGACCTGCCAGGCAGCCCGAAACAACCGCTCCCGCTCAGCAGCCAACAGCACCGCGTCGGAATAAACCCAACGCGGCAAATGCCGCGGCAAATCAGACACGCCACCCGCGCCCGGGCCCGACAGCATGACTGGCACCCGCCGCCAACATCCGGCCGCCTCGCCCGCATCCGCGCAGCGCACCGCGCCCGCCCCCAAACTGCCCCGGAAACACCGACCGCAAAAACCCCATCGACTGCTTCCGCGCAGCCCCGCGATCGATATCCGCCTCGCTCTGAAACGCGATCCCCTGCCACAACACCTCGAGCGCCCCCATGAGACCGAGCGCAATCCCTTCGGTATCGAGATGAGCTATCCCCAGTCATGGCGACGACACGCGCCACGAGGTCCCGCACCAGCGCCGCGAAGTCCTCGTCCTTACGGCCACAGATGTCGTAATACTCCTGCCGCGAGCTGGCCTCGCCCCAGAACGAGTACCACACGGACACCTTGCGGGGACTCGCGATATCGGGGTCGAGGTAGAGGTCCACCAGCCGCTCGAGGGCTACGACCGGCGTGTCCCGGAGCTGCGCGACGGGAACCATCACGCGCTCTTCGAACTCGGCGGCGAGGTAGGCCAGCGACGCCAGCATCATCGCGTCCTTCGAGTCGAAGTAGAACCGCACGATCCCGGGAGACAGATCCGCCAGCGCCACGACCTTCTCGACCGTCGTGCGCGAAGGCCCATGGATGTGCAGCGCAGAGATGCAGGCGTCGATCAGTCGCTGCCGCTGCCGGACGCGCGACGCCCGCTCAGGGGCTACTGCCATAGTCTTTTTGACAACAATGGTCTTTTTGACAACAGTCGTCTTGGCTTCGCGTCGAGTTACCACTGCGGCAGTTTATCCCGCACAATGGGTGCCTGTCTGGCCCGAAGGCACCAGAAAGCGTGACCACAAAATTAACCGGGCACTCCGGCCGCTGGCTCATCATCCTGCCGCCGCTGTTATTCCTGCTGGTATTCTTTCTCATCCCTTTCGCGTTCGCCCTGAAGATCAGCTTCGCCGAAGTGGCCGCGCGCGTGCCGCCCTTCACCGATGTCCTGACCCGCACGCCGGACCATCACCTGCAGCTCACCCTGAGCCCGTCGAACTACCTGTACCTCTTCACCGATGAGGTCTACGGATACGCCTACCTCTACTCCCTGCGCACCGCCTTCTTCTCGACCCTCATCTGCCTCGCGCTCGGCTATCCGATGGCCTATGCCATCGCGCGCGCCTCGAAGTCCACGCAGAACATCCTGTTACTCATCATCATCCTGCCGTTCTGGACCTCGTTCCTGCTGCGCGTCTACGCCCTCGAGGGCATCATTCGCGACAACGGCCTGCTCAACACCGTGTTGCTACACCTCGGGCTGATCCACCAGCCGTTCCAGATCATGCGCACGAGCCTCGCGGTCTACCTCGGCATCATCTATTCGTACCTGCCGTTCATGGTCCTGCCGCTGTTCGCCACGCTGGAGAAGCTCGACCACACCCTCCTGGAAGCCGCCGCCGACCTGGGCAGCCCGCCCTGGCGATCCTTCATCGACGTCACGCTTACCCCTGTCGCTACCCGGCGTGATCGCCGGCTCGATGTTGGTGTTTATCCCGGCGGTCGGTGAATTCGTCATCCCCTCGCTGCTCGGCGGCCCCGACAACCTCATGATCGGCCGTGTCCTGTGGGATGAGTTTTTCGGCAACCACGATTGGCCGGTCGCCTCGGCGGTGGCGATCGCCTTCCTGCTCCTGCTGGCCGTCCCGATCGCCGTCTACCAGTACTACAACGTGAAGCAGCAGGAAACCTAGACTCCGCAAGATGGAAAGGCGCTACTCACCCCTGCTGCTGACCATCCTGTGCTTCGGGATCGCGGTCCTCTACATCCCGATCGTGACGTTGATCGCCTACTCCTTCAACGCCTCACCGCTGGTGAACGTGTGGGGCGGCTTCTCGACGATGTGGTACACGGAGCTCATCCACAATCGCCAACTCCTGCAGGCGGCGCTCCTGTCCCTGGAAGTCGCGGTCACCGCCTCCACCGTGGCAGTGGTACTCGGAACCCTCGCCGCGATCGCGCTCGTCCGCTTCGTGAAATTCCGCGGGCGTCTGCTGCTCGCCGGCATGGTGAACGCACCGCTGGTCATGCCGGAGATCATCACCGGCATCACGCAACTCCTGCTGTTCGTCTCGATGTTGCAGATGTTTGCGTGGCCCCACCGCGGCTTCACCACGATAGTCATTTCCCACGTGGTGTTCTGCACCGCTTACGCGACGATCACCATCCAGTCGCGCCTGCAGAGTGCCGACCGTTCCCTGGAGGAAGCCGCAATGGACCTGGGCTCCGGACCCGGCGCGCGCCTTCATCGAGATCACACTGCCCATCATTGCGCCGGCGCTGCTCTCGAGCTGGCTGTTGAATTTCACGCTCTCGCTCGATGACCTGGTGATCTCGAGCTTCGTCTCAGGCCCGGGGGCCAGCACGCTCCCCATGGTCATCTATTCGAAAGTGAAACTCGGCGTCAGCCCCGACATCAACGCCCTCGCGAGCCTCATCATCTGCGGCGTGGGAGCGTGCGTCATCCTCGCGGGCTACCTCATGCGCCGGGCGGAGCGGCAGCGGGAGTTGGAGATGCATAGCGCGGATCATGCGCCGGGCGGCTGAAGATCTTGCGCACCAACGGCTCGAAAAACTCCAGCGGCTTCGTCGGGTAATCGGGATCGAACGACGACTGGTCCCACCGGGAACAGAACGCCTCACACGCGGCATACCACTGGTGCCCCTTCAAGCGATCGCGGGCATTCCGATTCCCACCGAGGTGATGCGCGTAGTAGTACGACTGCACCAACCCGTGTTGCTCGACGATCCACGTGACCTCCGGACGCACATACGGCCGCAGGATGCCCGCCGCGATCTCCGCATGATTGTAGGGAGCCAGCTCGTCCCCGATGTCATGAATCAAAGCCGCCACCAGCAATTCGTCATCGGCGCCATCCGCGTAGCACGGGTAGCCGCCTGCAGTGAGTGCCCGAGACGACTGACCGGATACCCCTCCAGCGAGTGATCCAGCTTGCGCAGCGCCTCGAGCACGTGATCCGGCAAGGCGACCGCATAGTCGCGCTCCGACTTGTCCAACAGCAGGTAATCCTCCCGCGTGCCATCTTCCATCCGACGAAAGCTGACCATCGGTTTCATATCGTTTCTCCCGCCAGCCGCCGCCGCAACACCCGGTACAGGCTACGCGGCCCATCGATATCGATATAACACCCCTGCAGATGCCGCAAGCCCTCCGCGGTATCGAACCCGGTGCGCCCGTGCAGCAACCGCCGGTTATCCATCATGAGCAAGTCCCCGCTGCTCCAGCAGGAAGCGGATCTCGAACTCGGGCGAGCGCAACAGGTAATCGAACGCCCGCCGGGCCCGGTAATAACGGTCGAGCGACTCCGGCGGCCCCAACGGCACGAAATCCAACCGGGGACTGAAATGCACCGCCAGCAGCCCGCCCGCCGCATCGAGCTCGATCGGCGGCGCGCTGGCGACCAGGTCCGTCGTAGCGTCCCGATAGCGGAACCGAACCGGCGTCCGCGTCAAAAGCTGGAACGCCTCCGGGTCCCGGGCCCGTAACGCCTCCGCCGCCGCGAACCCATCCACCAGGGTGGAAAGCCCACCCGACGTCTCGTTCACCAGGCAATGCAGGAGCTGCACCCCCGGAACCGGCCACCGGTAAGGATTGTCCGTATGCGGATCGAGCGGCAACGACGTATAGGCGAGATCGATCGCAACCGGCTCCGAGCGCACCTCGAACAGCGACCCGAAGTTGGTCTCGCGCGTAAACCCGAACGTCGCGGCAACTTGAAACAGCGTCCGCGGCACCGGCGGCACCCGCTCGAAAATCAGGAACCCGTACTCCAGAAAGTCCGTCACCCAACCCGCCAACTCCGCATCGCTCGGCTTCGCAGTCCACTGCGCACGCGGAAAGCTCGTAAAAGTGCCGTCCCAAAGGCGCGCAGCGGGAATGTCGTGCCCGCCGGGCGCCAGGGCCGCTTCCTCCAGAATATCGCGTGCCGCGAAATCCGCCTCGTGACCGTCACTGAAGCGTACCCGGAACAAACCCGGCTCCGGCTCCGACACGGCAGTCAGCGACAGCTTCAAATCGAGATCCGAAGGATCCCCCAACCGCTGCCCGGTCCGCAGATCGATCGTCTCCGGATCGAGACACCGCTCGCGCAACCAGAGCGGATGCACGGCGAAACGCCGCCCGTCCCCGAGATCGATCGTCAACTCGGTCGCAGAAGTAACGTGTAGACGTGCCATGGTGGAGGCCTTCTCTTATCTCGCCGTCTTGATCCGAGTCCAGGTACGCGTGCGAATCCGCTCGAGCGCCGGCGCCACTTCCGCCGACTCGTACAACCGCGCCTCGACCGCCGGCGTCGGATAGACCGCCGGATCGTTGAGAATCTGCGGATCGACGAAGGCATTCGCCGCCAGGTTGTCGTTCGCGTAATGGATGTCGTTCGTGACCGCCGCGATCACCCGCGGCTGCATCATGAAGTTGAGAAACAGGTGCGCGGCCTCGGGATGCGGCGCGCCCGTGGGAATCAGCAGCGCGTCGAAGGAGCCGTTCGCGCCCTCTTTCGGCACGGTGAACGCCAGATTCACCTCGACCCCGGCGGCCTTGGCGCGGGCCCGCGAGGCCGCGTAATCGCCGGACCAGGACATGGAGATACAAAACTCCTTGTTGGCGAGCCCGTTCATATACTCCGTCGAATCGAACGCCCGGATGTACGGCCGCACCGCCAGGATGAGCTGCTCGGCGCGCTGGTAATCCTCCTTGCGCGTGCGTGTTCGGATCGAGGTGCAGATAGTTCAGCGCGAGTTGCAACACGTCCTCGGCGGAGTCCAGCAGCGTCACCCCGCAATCGGCGAAGCGCGCCACGATTTCCGGCTTGAACAGCATGTCGAGACTGTCGAGCGGCGCATCCGGCATGCGCGCTTTCACCATGTCGACGTTATAGGCGAAGCCGTTGACATGCCGCAGGTAAGGCATGGCGTGCTGGTTGCCGGGGTCGGACTTGGCCTCGATGGCGAGGATGTGCGGATCGAGATTCTTCCAGTTCGGCAACTTGGCGCGATCCAGCGGCTGGTAGATACCGGCCTTGATCTGGCGACTGAAGAAATCGGTCGACGTGCTGACGACGTCGTAGCCGGAATCGCCCGCCATCATCTTGGCTTCGAGCGTCTCATCCGCGTCATACGTGTCGTAAACGACCTTGATGCCGGTGGCCCGCTCGAAATCCGCGAGCGTGTTCTTCCCGATGTAGTCCGCCCAGTTATAGACGTAGAGCAGCTTCTCTTCGGGCGCGGCTTTACCGTCAGCCGTTGCATGCGGGTCCGACCCACAAGCACTGATCAAAGCGGTAGCCACAGCGACAGCCAGCAGACGCATTGGCGTCATTATGCTCATCCGCCCGAAGTGTTTGCGCGACCAACCCGGCGTCGGATATTATTGGCATGATAATAATACCCACGCAAGCTCGGTGCGGGCGCCTGGGTGCGCTGCGACTGCCTTCAGCCGGCGGCCGCCAACTCGAACAGACTCGTCCCGATGATATCCAGCACCTGGACCCCCGCCAGGGTCGTGAGAATCCAGCGCCAGCGCACGATCCCGATTTTCCCCGAACTGGAAACCCGGGTCTGCAGCACCTCCACGCGTGAGCTCCACTTCATCGCCCGGCCTGAGCGGATTCGGCCACTTCACCTGCTCGAGCCCCGGCGAGCCGATCGACTCGGAATCGGCGAGCACGTGAGTCGCCAGGAGTTGCATGGCAATCGAACAGGTGAGCCAACCGCTGGAGATGAGCCCTTGCCACCGACTGGCGGCCGCGCGTTG
Source organism: uncultured Gammaproteobacteria bacterium (assembly GCA_963766915.1). Lineage (GTDB taxonomy): Bacteria > Pseudomonadota > Gammaproteobacteria > Steroidobacterales > Steroidobacteraceae > Bog-1198. Next base: position 146,484 of record CAVYCL010000006.1, on the reverse strand, counting down.
CCGGATCTGTATGAAACCATTGAGGATCGTAGCGGCGCGCGAATTCGAGGATCTCCTCCTCGGACACGCTGCGACGCCCGGCGGTGAGCATCATTCCCGGCTGGAACTCGGCGAATTTCATCACACGGCTTTGCACATGGCGGTGACACACTGTATCACCATACAATTCGTCCCGGCGGCGGCCAGCCTCGTGAGTGCCGTTCCGTCCCTCTGCAGGAGACCCGTTTTCGTGCAACCAGCCCTGATGGTTTTCGATCTCGACGGCACGCTCATCGACAGTGCCCCCGACATGCATCGGGCCGTGAACCTCATGCTGGCCGACCTGGGCTGTCCTCCCGCTCTCGCTGCCCGAAATCAGAACGATGGTCGGCGATGGTGCATCGGCGCTGATTGCGCGCGCGTTGGCAGCGCGCCAGTGCGTGACAGCCGACCCGGGCACCGCGCTCGCACAATTTCTCCGAGCACTACGAGGCGAATCCAACGGCATTCACCCAGACCTTTCCCGGCGTGCCCGAAACCCTCGAGCGCCTGCAGGCGATCGGCCTGACACTGGCGATCTGCACGAACAAGCCGTCGAAACTCACGCACATGATCCTCGAGCGCCTCGGCATCAATCGTTTTTTTGTGCGGGTCATCGCCGGCGACACGCTTCCTTTCCGGAAACCCGATCCCCGCGCCCTGCATGAGGTCCTCAACGTGTTCGGCACCCCGCCGGCGGCCGCGATCATGGTGGGCGACAGTGAGGTTGATGCGGCCACCGCGCACGGCGCGAACGTCCCTTTCGTGCTCATGACCTACGGCTATCACCGCGGCCCGATCGACGGCATATCCAGCATCGCGACGCTAGATCACTTCGCCGAGCTCGCCACCCTGCTCCACGCCTGACAGCGCCTCGAGGCCGCTCGCGCAGCCGCCCCTAGCGCGTATCCTCCACCCCGCTCGACCGCACCCGATCCGAATGCCGCGGCAACCGCGGCGGCTCGAGTTGTTTCAACCATCCCAACAGCGTCAGCCGCCAACGCAATCCGATGGTCCGAGAAGCCATGATCGGTCGGTCATCCCCACCTCGGTAATCTGCCCGCCGGGCCTCTTGCGCACCGAGTTAGCGAACGCGACATCGTCCGCGTGCAGAAAATCATCCGCCTCCACCACCAACACCGGCCGCGAGCTCCACAAACTCGCGTGCCCCACCAGGTCCCACGCCGCGGCGTTCTTCTTCGCCTCGTCCAACAGCCCTTGCGGGCTCGCGCCGGCCAGCGGCCCGACGTCACCCCGAAATTCCTCGAGCTGCTGCTTGTCGAGCTGCGGCGACGGACTGGTCGCGAACACCCCGGGATTCCACGGCGGAAATCAAAGCGGCACCTAACACGGAGTCGTCGTGTTGCGAGGTAATGGCCGCGAGGAACCCGCCCATACTGTGCCCGATCAGCGCGAGCCGGTGCGGATCGATCCCGAGCCGCGCGACATTCTCCGGCAGCCCGCAGATATTCCAATGCCGCGCGCACATCCTCCACACAGTTGCTGAACGAAAACGTCCCGCCACTCCCCCACGCGCCCCGATAGTGAAAAATCAACACGTTCCACCCGGCGCGCCGGATCGTCTGCGCCAGGTCCCCGTTCTGCTCGAAACCGGGCAACCCGTGCAACATCAGCACCGTGGGGTGCGCATCGCCGCCCGCCGCGCGATAGAAAACACCGAACATCGAGGCGTCGTGGCTGGGTATCGTGAGCTGGTACATCGCGGCCGGGTGGGCCGCGTCCCGGGCCGGGTCGGTGGTAATAGCCGCATCCACCGCCGGCGGGATTGGCGCGGCCACTGCCCGGGTCGCCAGGAAGATGAGCAACGCGACCGAACCAAGCTGGGGATTCTTCACCGTTCTAGGCTCCGCTGGACCTGCCGCGCCTATGATAGCGTGGCCCTGCGGCGGCGCCGAACGACTGTCGGCCGTGCCCGCTAATCGAGCTGCCCGAAGTACACCAGCGTGCGATAGGGGAAAAGCACCTTCCCGGCGCGGCTATGCCGCTCAAAAAGATTCCGCAACCCGGCGATCATCGGCTCGTGCTCGGGGTGCCCGGCCTCCGGCGCATACGAGGACGACATCAGCCGCCCCTCGAGCCCCGCGTAATCGAACGTCTGCCGGTTCGGAAACACCGCGACTCTCGGGGCGCCGACCGAAGAAGTCACGCATCTTCGACTCGTCCGCCCGCATCTCGCGCACCCGGTCGTAATCGGGGGCATGACGGCGCAGCAAGGTGTCGTATTCGTCCAGCAGCGGCACCGCTTCCAGCGGTCGCTCGTTCCAGATCAGTGCGACCCAACCTCGCGGCCGCAGAATGCGCCCCAACTCGCGCTGTGACTTCTGTACATCGAACCAGTGGAACGCCTGGCTGGCCGTGATGAGATCAACACACGCGCCCGGCAATGTTGTTGCTTCGGCACTGCCCCGCGACGCTGCGAAAACGGCCGTAGTCGCTCAAGAGTCGCTCGGCCGCCGCACGCATCTCGCGATTCGGCTCGATCGCGAAAACCTCGGCGCCGGTCTCCAGCAGCAGCTCGGTTAGAATGCCCGTGCCCGATCCGACATCGGCCACCGTGGAGGTTGCGGCGAGCCCGCACCTCACACTCAGCAACTCCAGCACGGCTGCCGGATAACTGGGCCGATACTTGACGTAGTTCTCGACCCGGCTCGAGAAGCGCTCGGTGGAGTTCAGCATAGGAGCGACATTATGACTCAATCGCAAGATTCGGGTGGCACCCGGCCCCGGCGTCGCTAGGATCGCAGCAGTACCAAAGTCGCGGTGGCCTGATTTCAACGTAAATTGGCGCGGGCGTGCCCTTGCCAATTGCCTGCAACGCGAGAGAATGTCGCCGCGCCGCATCGCCCCCAGGAGATTGGTTCGCATGTCGTTGTCTGAGCTCACCACGGCGCGTCCGGTTACCATCGCACCCACATCCGCTGCGGCCGCGCAGACGGCGCGCTGGCTGACACCCGTCGAACTGACGTTGCTCGGCGCCATCTGGGGCGGATCGTTTTTCTTTATGCGCGTTGCGGCGTCCGATTTCGGACCCTTCGCTCTCGTGGAGGTCCGCCTCGCGCTGGGTGCCGTTGTGTTGCTGCCGTTTCTGTGGCGTGCGCGCTCACAATTCACGCCTCGGCTGTGGCTTCACCTCGCGTGGATCTCGGCCATCAACTCGGCCATTCCATTCCTGCTCTTCGCATGGGGCGCGGAACGCGCGCCGGCCGGCATCGGCGCCATCACGAATTCCATGGCGGTGATGTTTGCCGCGCTAATCGCATTCATCTTCTACGGTGAGCAGATCGGCCCCTGGCGCGCGGTGGGTATGCTCGCGGGCTTTCTCGGCGTCGTAGTGCTAGCGAGCGGAAAGACCGCCGGTGCCAGTGTCGCCCCCGCGGCACTCGCCGGCACGTCCGCTGCTTTCCTCTACGGCATAGGCGTGAATGTCATTCGCCGCCATCTGAAGGGGATTCCCGCCAGCGCAATCGCGGCCGCGACCCTCACCACCGCGAGCCTGTTAGTAGCACCGTTCGCCATCTACAACTGGCCGAGCCACTCTATTCCGACAACGTCATGGGTGAGCGGGATATTGCTCGGCGTGCTCTGCACGGGCACCGCCTTCGCGATCTACTACCGACTCATTCATCGGATAGGTGCGCCGCGCGCTGCCGCGGTAACCTATCTCGTACCGCTGTTCGGAGTGATCTGGGCGTGGATCGCTCTCGGAGAGCCGCCCACAGTAACAATGGCCGCGGCGGCGGCGCTCATCCTGGGCGGCGTCGCGCTGAGTCAGCAGGGAGCGGAGCGCGAGAGCCGTAACGGCTGTAGCCCGCGCTACCCAACCGCGGTCGGACACTCGCGACCGGTGCGAGCACGGCATCCGGACCCGGCTCGAACGCAAAAGATACCGACGGCCGATCGCCTGGGGCACCGAGACTCACCCGATGCGCAGCCGACACGTAATGTCCTTGCGTGAGACGCTCCAACACCGGCCCGACGTAGCACAACAGCGCACTCGGCAACGCCGGCACATCGATCCACTGCCCGTCGAAGTAAACCTGTTGGCCTTCCGACTCACCGAGTTTCACGATCGTTAGAAGCCCGCGATCCGATGCCGACGGCGTGCCGCACGGTATGCCGACCACCGGGTAGTTCGCGAATCCGCAGCGACGTCACCGGGTTCCCGCTGTAGCGGTCGACGAAAAAGCTATCGTCCAGGTGCAACCCTCGCGCCATGGCGGTCATGAGCTTGTGCCCGAGCCCGGTCATGGTCGTGCGTGTATTCACTGACGGTGTCACGAAAGCCCGGCAGATCGTCACGCGACTCCGGCCACGGCCCCGTCGCACGCTCCTCGAGAGCGATGTACTTGCCTCCGAGCTCCAGCAACGTGTCGATCAGAACCGGGTCGACTCCGTGACCCAGGATCTGGAACAGTCCGAAAGTGCTCGCGGCCCAGTCGACCTGCGCGGCGACGTGATCGCGCCAGGGATCGCCGACATCAAACAACGATAAATCGATCGTGGGCAACCGTGGCGGGTCGATGAAGGTAACCATTGCTCGCGCGCTCCTCCAGGATGGACGCAAGGTCACGGGCGGGCATATTACGCCTCATTGTTGCGCAACGATCAAATGACCTTTGGCGCTATGCGTATGCATCTCTAAGGAGGGACGGTATACCAGCCGCCCGGGCTACCGCGTTGCATCAACAGCGAACTGTGAACGGGTGCGCACGTACGGCATCTGCCATCTGCGGCGGGTAGAGATCCCGGGCGCCATCGAGGTTATGGGTATCCCGGTACAGCAGCGGCGGCTCGTCGCGGGACAGAATCCCGCCGTCGATGACCCGTCCGAGGGCCAACTCGTGATCCCCGGCCGCCACCGTCGAGGCCAACTCACACTCGATATAAGCCAGTGAGTCCACAAGGATCGGCGCCCCGCTCAACCCCGGGCGCCACCGGACGTCGGCCAGCTTATTCGCGTGGCTTCCGGACACGGTGCCGAAATGACTTGCCACGTCCATCTGGTCACGTTTCAACACGTTGATTGTAAAAGCCCTTCCGGCATGCAGCACCGCGCGCGAGGCGTGGTCCACGCCGAAGGCGACCGCGACGATAACGGGCTTGAACGATACCGGGACGACCGACGAGGCCGTGAAAGCATTCGTCCTATGACCGTCACTCACTCCGACGACATAGACGCCGGTGGTGATCGTTTGCATGAAATCGGCCATTTCGTAAGTCATGGGCTACCCGTGCGGTGGCGGGGTGAGCCTTATGTTCAGCATCCCCCGTGCCCAAAGAAATCGCGCCGCCCCAAGCCCCCGATCTATTTGAGTAAACTGGTCTAAATGCATAACCCCAAACGACTTCTCGACTTCCCTGCCCTCCTGAATGCGCGCGACCTCGGCGGCTATCCCACCGTCGACGGCGCCGAAACGCGTTGGCGCTCGCTGCTACGCTCGGACGATTTGTCACAACTCACTCTCGCCGGACTGCAGGCCTTCTCGAGCTACGGCGTCGAGACGGTGGTGGACCTGCGTTGGCCGGACGAAGTCGTCGATAATCCAAGCCCTGTCACCCGCGTCCTGAAACACATCCGCTACGAGCAGATTTCCCTGCTCACCCGCACCCAACAGGAGTGGCGCGAGCGCCGCGCCGACAGCACCGCGAAGGAGCTCTGGAATCGCTCCATGCTCGAGCAGGTTCGCGAGGAGCTGAAGCAGGTGTTGGAGGTCATCGCGACCGCCTCCCCCGGCCCGTTGTTGTTTCATTGTGTCGCCGGGAAGGACCGCACGGGCGTAATCGCGGCATTGATGTTAGCCGTCGCCGATGTCGTGCCGGAAGCGATAGCCTACGATTACGCCGCGAGCACCGAGAATTTACGCGACGCTTATCTGGAGCGGTATCCGAGCGCGGAGCCGGCCGCGATCATCGACGCCGTACAATGCCCCGAGGCAGGCGTTCACAACATGCTCGCCTACCTGGAGAAGTTCGGCGGCGCGCGGGCCTATCTCGAGGAAATCGGGATGTCCCCCGACCACATCGCGCGACTGCGCGCCCGTTTGCGAGACTGAGATTCAACCTAACAGCGAGACGATCGCGCGGCAGGCGCACGCCTGCCGCGCGACCCGCTAACCTCTACTTGGGAGCGAAGTTGACCTTCGTCGTCCAATGCGGAAAGGCCGGATTGGTCGTATCGATCACCAGGTTCCCTTGCGCGCTCGCCGCGGTGGTCGCGAGATCGACCTCCGCCGGAGTGCCGCACGGCATATCGATCGGCGTCGAGCTGGTCACCGTGATCGCCTGCGCGGCATTCACATCCGCCGGATCCTCGCTCACCGGGTCGATGTGGGCGCCAGTGATTTGAGTATTCTGGGTGGCGAACCGGAATTTCAGATTTCCCGTCCAGCCGCCCTTCGGACTCTTACCGGCCGTGGTGTCGAGAGTGACCTCTTTCTTCCCGGGCTCCCCCTCGACGAGCTTCACCACCTGCGGGCTGCGCCGGCTCGACCTTCTGTTTGGTCGTGATGCCCTGGATCTTCCAGATCGCTGCGAACTGCACCGGGAAGCTCGCCTGGCAGCGAATGGCGTACATACCGTGCCATTCGGTACCCGCCCGATTGGGCGTCATCTCGATACGTTGTGAGCCGCTGAACCCACGCAGGAAGATCGAGCCTGGCGTCACCAGCGCGTCGGGCGCCACGGTAGCCTTGATCTCGTACATTCCCACATCGTAGTTAGCCGGATATTGCTCCGGCGTCGTGTCATGCACCTGTACGTCGCAAGCGCTGAGGACCGTTGCCACGGCCCCTCCAAAAAAGAAGAAACGCGTGAACCGAGTCACTTTCGACATGCCGCCCCCTTATTGATCCCTCACCAATACAGCTTGTCCGACGGCGAGTCTGACAAGTCGTCAGGCCCAAAACAAGAGCGGGGCAGCGAGAAAACATCCTCGACCGGGCGGCGCGCGGGCCGGAATCCGAGTGCGCTCAGGCCGGACGCGCCGCCTGAGCGGGCGCCCGGGCCTGCGGAGCCTGCCAAGGCTCCGCGTGGAAACCTTGCGGTCTTCCTACTTCTTCTTGGCAGCCGAACGCTTGGCCGCCCGGAAGGAAATCCCGGCCCGCATCGCCTTCTGCTGAACGGCGGCCGCGGTGCGCCCGAGCTGCTTGGCCACCTGGCCCGTCGGGGTGCCCGCCTTCGCGAGTGACTTCAGGGTTTTCAGCTCACTGGAGCTCCAGCCGGCTCCATCATTCGCAGGACGCTTCGCCATTACTCGTTACTCCAAAAAAACACCCAACCAGAGGGTGGCCTCGGATGATACACAACTCGGCGGCCCCGCGCGCGCCCAACATGGAGTATTGACATGTTAGAACTTGTGAAAAACACCTGTCAGGGGTCAGGTGTTGCACGGGTAGCGCCTCAGCCAACTTACAACTTTGTAACTTTTTCAGCGTTTTCGGCCGCGCGCGCCGCGGCGCGACCCCGGCCGCGCACCCGCGCCCGCACCGCCCCATCTAAACACTTCTTGACAAGCCGTTGGTCCGCAGCGGCTGTCATACAACGCCCTCGCGCTGCGCACCAAACCGACACCAAACCGCTATAACTCACGCGCCGCGCCGCATGATGAAACGAAATTCATCGACACCGACAGCGCCGCCCGGGCGCGTCGCCGCGTTACGAAGTCTGAAGTTATCTGTATGAGAGCGGCGCGCCGGCGGCGCGCCGCCGGTCGCGCGGCGCGGCAGCTGCGGTTTGTCTTCAGGCGCGCGCGTTTCTGGCGGCCGGCACCGCCCGGCACAGCAGCTCGGCGACGCCGTCGAACTTCACACGGGCCGTCTGCCCGATACGAATGTCGTGTATCCCGGTGGCGGCGCCGGTGGAAATGACATAACCCGCCTTCATGGGGAGCCCGCGCCGGGCGCACCGGCCCAAGGCGAAAGCGACGGCGGCCAGCGGTCCGCCCGGCAACGAGACGGCACCGCCCCGCCCCACCGGACGATCGTCGATGAACGTCTCGCAGGTGAGCGATTCGAGCGAGCGCTTACGCCAGTCGGGAATCGCAGGCCCCAGCAAGCAGCCCGGCGTTGTTGCCGAAGTCCGAGACCACCACCGTGGGCCCCAACTCGTTGATCGCCGCGAGCGGACTGCCCGGCGGCCTCGATCCCCACGTGCAGACCAGAGACGAGCTGCGCGGCTTCCGCGGGCGTCCACTGGGTTTTGTCGGATTGCGCATCCGCCCCGAGGCGAAACACGAATTCGGCCTCGACGGCCGCGAAGCCGCCTTTGAACACCGGGAATTGCACCAGCGCATCCGGCGGAGCGAGCCGGATGCCCCGGCGGAAAATAGGGCCGACCAGCCGGTCCTCCCCGACCCGCTCGAGCCAGGGCGGCCCGATACGGCCGACTTTCCAACCGGCAAGATGGTCCGGCCAAAGCGCGATCGCCCGATCCTGGTAGGCGTACGCGGTATTGAGAGTCGTCGGGATGGTTCCCGGGAAGTCGAGCAGTGCCTCCGCGCCGAGCCGGGCCCGGACGAAGTCCTCTGCGACCGCCTCACTGTCCATGAGAAAGGTCCTTTAAGGGGTGGCCGGACACCTTAAAGGAGAATGGCGCGCGCGCAATCCGACCATGGGCGCGGTGGGCGATGCCAAGCGCCGACACCCCCCTGTCAGGAGTGCCGGCGCCAGAAGGACAGTGAAGACTCAGTACCGGTAGTGATCCGGCTTGTACGGACCGGCCTTATCGACGCCGATATAGCCCGCCTGCGTATCCGTCAGCACGGTGAGTTCCGCATTGAGCTTCGCGAGCTGCAGCCGCGCCACCTTCTCGTCGAGGTGTTTCGGCAGCACGTACACGCCGACCGGGTACTTCTGCGTGTGCATGAACAGCTCGATCTGCGCGATCGTCTGGTTGGCGAAACTCGAGCTCATCACGTAGCTCGGATGCCCCGTGCCACAGCCGAGATTCACCAGGCGACCTTCCGCCAGCAGGATCATCCGCCGGCCGTCCGGGAAAATGATGTGGTCGACCTGCGGCTTGATGTTCTCCCACTTGTACTGCTTGAGGCTCGCGACATCGATCTCGTTGTCGAAGTGCCCGATGTTGCAGACGATGGCGTTGTTCTTCATGCGCTTCATGTGATCGTGTGTGATCACGTGGAAGTTGCCCGTGCAGGTCACGAAGATGTCGGCCTTGTCCGCGGCGTAGTCCATCGTCACGACGCGATAGCCTTCCATCGCCGCCTGCAGCGCGCAGATCGGATCGATCTCGGTCACCCAGACCTGCGCCGACAGCGCACGCAGCGCCTGCGCCGAGCCCTTACCCACATCGCCATAGCCCGCGACGAGGGCGACCTTGCCGGCCACCATCACGTCCGTCGCGCGCTTGATGCCGTCGACGAGCGACTCACGGCAACCATACAGGTTGTCGAACTTGCTCTTGGTCACCGAGTCATTCACGTTGATGGCCGGGAACGCCAGCTTCCCATCCTTCGCCATCTGGTAGAGGCGCTTCACGCCGGTGGTGGTCTCTTCCGTCACGCCCTTGATGTGCTTCAGGCGCGTGGAATACCACTTCGGATCGGCCTTCAGGTGCGCCTTGATGGAAGCAAACAGCGCCTCTTCCTCTTCGCTCGAAGGCTTCCCGAGCACGCTCGCATCGGTCTCCGCGTTCGTTCCCAGGTGCAACAGCAGCGTGGCATCGCCGCCATCGTCGAGGATCATGTTGGAGTAGCCGCCGTCGGTCCACTCGAAGATCTTGTGGGTGTATTCCCAATAGTCCGTCAGCGACTCGCCCTTCCACGCATAAACAGGCGTACCGCGCGCGGCGATCGCGGCGGCCGCATGGTCCTGCGTCGAGAAGATGTTGCAAGAGGCCCAACGGACCTCCGCGCCGAGCGCCTGCAGCGTCTCGATGAGCACGGCGGTCTGGATCGTCATGTGCAGCGAGCCGGTGATGCGGGCACCCTTCAGCGGCTGCTTCGGGGCGAACTCCTCGCGGATGGCCATGAGACCGGGCATTTCGGTCTCGGCGATGAGGATTTCCTTGCGGCCCCAGTCGGCCAGGGCCATGTCGGCGACCTTGCAGTCCTTGAACCCGGCTGCGGATTTCAGATTGGCGTTCATACTTTCAGTACCTTTTGAATGTAGGAATGAGCGCCGTGTGACAACACACGCTGCCGTTTCTGAGCCTGGCAGGCGCGGTGACCTCGAGGACGGTCACCCACCTGTCGCAGCGCTCCTCAGAAAGGCAGCGCCCGGCGCGGAACGCGCCGGTGAAAACCTTAAGCTGCGCGGACGGTCTTCCCCTCGGAGGCCAGCGCCGCGGCGCGGTCGGTCTTCTCCCAGGTGAACTCCGCCTCGGTGCGACCGAAGTGTCCGTAGGCCGCCGTCTTCTGGTAGATCGGACGCACCAGGTCGAGCATCTCGCGCAAGCCGTACGGCGTCAGGTCAAAGTTCTTCCGCACCAGCTGCGTCAGTCGCTCGCGCGACAGGCGGCTCGTGCCGAACGTCTCCACCATGATCGAGGTCGGCTCGGCCACTCCGATCGCGTACGACACCTGCACCTCGCAGCGCTCGGCAAGTCCGGCCGCGACAATGTTCTTCGCCACGTATCGGGCCGCATAGGCCGCCGAGCGATCCACCTTCGAGGGATCCTTGCCCGAGAACGCACCGCCGCCATGGCGCGCGAACCCGCCGTAGGTGTCCACGATGATCTTGCGGCCCGTCAGGCCGCAGTCCCCCACCGGACCGCCCACAACGAAGCGTCCCGTGGGATTGATGTGATATTTCGTGCGCTTGTCGATCCACTTCTTCGGCAGCACCGGCTCGAGGATCTCCTCGATCACCGCCTCGCGAAGTGCCTTTGTGGAGATGTCCGGGCTGTGCTGCGTCGAGAGCACCACCGCCTCCAGGCCCACCGGCTTGTCGTCCTCATAGCGCAGGGTGACCTGGCTCTTCGCGTCCGGGCGCAGCCACTCCAGCTTGCCCTTCTTACGCACTTCCGCCTGCTTCTTCACCAGCCGGTGCGCCAGCGTGATCGCCGCCGGCATCAACACGTCCGTCTCGTTCGTCGCATAGCCGAACATCAAGCCCTGGTCGCCGGCGCCCTGCTTGCGCTCGTCCTTACGATCCACGCCCTGCGCGATGTCCGGGGACTGCTTACCGATGATGTTGACGACCCCGCAGCTCGCCCCGTCGAAGCCCATGTCCGAGGAGTTGTAACCGATATCCAGCACGGTCTTGCGGACCAGCGACTCCACATCCACCCAGGCGCTCGTGGTCACCTCACCGGCCACCACCACCACACCCGTCTTGATCAGCGTCTCGCAGGCCACACGGCCGCGCGGATCGTCCTTGAGGATGGCATCCAGTACCGCATCGGAAATCTGGTCCGCCACCTTGTCCGGGTGACCCTCGGACACCGACTCGGACGTGAAGAGATAGTTGTTCGCCATGTATCCCGCCAAAAAAATAGTGAGGTCGAAAGGAGTCGCCCATTTTAGCCGGTTGCCCGGCCAAGCGGGGTCCCAAACAGCAAAAATCGGACCTTGAGCGCAGCCCCGGGAGCGGGGGATTTTACCCCCGACCCCGGGATTGCGTCATGCGCGCGGCGCGGGCACCGCGGCAGTTCTTACCTCATAACCGGCGGGGCGGTCAGGCCGTCCGGGTGCGCCAGCCCTGCGCATAGGTCTCGCGGGCAACCGAGCCGTACGGCGTCGGGGACACCTTCACGCGAACCTCAACCTGCTTATGGCGCTCGACCGTCACCTTCTTCGTGCCGCCATTCTCCTCACCCCACACGAGCGTGAGTACGTCGCCAACGTTGATGTTCTCGTCGACCACGCCGAGGGACAGGCCCACGCGCTCGTTGTAGCTGTAGCCGCCGAACATCGAGAAGCCAACCGTCTTCCCGCCCATCTTCACCGCGTCGTAAGACGACGAAGCGTAGTTCGCAATCGGCACGTTGAAGTACTTGGCGTTCTGACCGGCCGGCTCCAGCAGCGAGGCGAAGATCTTGCCCAGGTCCTCACGGTTCCACTCGAACGTCACCTTCTTACGCTGCGGCTTCTTTTCCGCCACCATCTTCTCGAGCGCCTCGCGACCGATGAAGTCGTGGTCGAACTTCACGAACGGGCCATAACCCAGCTCGTACGGCGTGAGGTAGTAATCCTCGATGTTGTCGGACACGAAGCTGCCGCCGATCGAGCCGGTCGCCTCGTAGCCCGAAGCGGGCAGCCACTCGCGGTACTTCTTCATCTTCTCGCCCGTGTACACGGCCGGCAGGGGCGACGGAATCCAACCCGACTCCAGCGTGTTCGAGGCGTAGGCGCGCGATCCGACCGGCACCAGGCCGAACTCCTCGCCCGCCTTCAGGATCGTCTCACGGATGAACTCGCGGTCCTCGTAGGGGCCCCAGAGCTCGAGGCCCGGAGCGCCCGCCATACCGTGTCGTAACGCGCGTACGCGCTTCCCGCCGATGTTGATGGCGTCCATCGTGAAGAACTTCACATCCGGAATCGGGCCGCCGTTCAACTTGTTCAACACCTTCTCGGCGTTCGGGCCCTGCACCTGGAAGCGATAGTGCCGGCGATTGACCGCCTTGCCCTTCGGATCGCCCGGCGAGCGGTCGTCACGGATCATGTCGACCTTGAAGCCGCCGGTCTCGCCGTGGAACTGGATCCAGTTCACCGACGGGGCGCGGCCGACGAACAGCAGCTCTTCCTTGTCGAGATAGAACAGGATGCCGTCGCCGATGACATAGCCGTCATAGCTGATCGGCACCATCTGCTTCGCCTTGTTCACGGCGAAGTTGTTGAAGCTGTTGATCGTCGTGTACGAGATCAGCTTCAGGGCGTCCGGACCCTTCACGGTCAGTTCCGCCATGTGGTGCGACTGATCGAACAGCACCGCGGTCTCGCGCCAGGCGCGCTGCTCATCCATCCAGTTGTAGAACTCGCCGGAAACAACCGGATAGATATAGGCGCCGATGCGCGAATTGCGCAACAACTGGACCGTGTTTCCGCCGGCCTTCAACACCTGTTCCAGGTTCTGCTGACTCATAGTCATTCCTCAGTTAAAAAGATCTGTTATTTGACCGGTGAGCCCGCAATCAAGGCCGGGCCCGCCTCAGGTCTGGTTACCTGCCCTCGACAAAGCCGCGACGACCACGTTGGACAGCAGCATCGCGATCGTCATGGGACCTACGCCGCCAGGCACCGGCGTGATCCAGCCGGCCCGCTGGGCGGCCGACTCGTACTCCACATCGCCCACGAGCTTGCCCGCGGCGGTGCGGTTGATTCCTACATCGAACACGGCCGCGCCGGGACGGATCCACTCCCCCGGAATCGTCCCCGCCTTGCCTACGGCGGCGACCACGACATCGGCACGCTCGACCTCACTCCGCAAATCCCGCGTCCCGGTGTGACACACCGTGACCGTCGCACCGGCCAGCAACAACTCGAGCGCCATCGGCCGCCCGACGATGTTGGATGCCCCAACGACCGTCGCGCGCAACCCGCGCATCGTGATGCCGTACTCCGCCGCGAGCGTCATGACTCCATAAGGCGTGCACGGCCGCAGTCGCGGCCGCTTCTGCGCGAGGAGCCCGACATTGACGGGATGGAGCCCGTCAACATCCTTCGCGGGATCGATCGCCTCGATCACGCGACTGGCGTCTATGCCCTCCGGTAAGGGCAATTGCACCAGGATTCCGTCGACGCGCTGATCGAGGTTCAACGCGTGCACGAGGGCGAGCAACTGCGCCTCCGTGGTGGCTGCCGGCAAGTCGTGAGCGAACGACGTTATGCCGGACTCCTCAGACGACTTCCTCTTGTTCCGCACGTAGATCGACGAGGCGTGATCGTCACCCACCTGCACGACGGCCAGCCCCGGCCGCCGCCCGAATCGACTTTGAAACTCCTGTGCCCTGACATTGACCGACTGACGTACCTTGGCGGCGACCGCCTTGCCGTCGATGAGAATCGCGCCGTCCGTGGCGAGTTTGGCGGGCACGGCCATCATCCCGGAAACGCTGCGGCCAGCCGGTGTTGGAACTCGGCTGGCGTGAACTTGTGATTCTGCGGCCCGAGCGACTCGATCTTGATCGCGCCCATGAGGGAGGCGATGCGCCCGGTGGTCTGCCAGTCGAGGCCATGCAGCAACCCGTGAATCAGTCCCGCCCGATAAGCATCGCCACAACCGGTGGGATCGACGATCGCTTTTGCCTTCGCGCACGGAATCTCGATCGGGCCACTCTTCGTGAAGATGGTCGACCCTTCCGCGCCGCGCGTCACGATGAGCGCCTCGGCGAGTTGCGTTACATCGCTCTCGGTCCAGCCGGTCTTCTGCTGGATCATCTGCCATTCGTAGTCGTTGACGGCCACCCAGGTCGCCTGCTCCACGAATCGCTTCAGATCCTTGCCGTCATACATCGGCAGGCCCTGGCCCGGATCGAAAATAAACGGAATCCCGGCGTCGGCGAACTGGTCGGCGTGTTGAATCATGCCGTCGCGGCCGTCCGGCGCCACGATCCCGATGCCGATGTCCTTGGCATGAGACACCTTGTTGAGGTGCGACTGTTGCATCGCCCCGGGATGGAAGGCGGTGATCTGGTTGCTGTCCAGGTCGGTGGTGATGAAAGCCTGCGCCGTGTACTCCGACTCGACCACCTTCACGTGGTCCGCGGGCACCCCGGTCTGCTTCATCCAGTCGGCATACAGCCCGAAATCACGTCCCACTGTCGCCATCGGATAGCCAACATCCCCCAGCAACTTCAGGTTGTAGGCGATGTTGCCCGCGCAGCCGCCGTATTCCCGGCGCATCTGCGGCACCAGGAACGAGACGTTCAGCATGTGGATCTTGTCGGGGAGAATGTGATTCTTGAACCGGTCGCTGAACACCATAATCGTGTCGAAGGCGACCGATCCGCAGATCAAGGCTTTCTTGGTCAAGGCGCTTACCTTTTAGGTTTAAGCGTCCATCGCGAACTTGTCACTGTCGGACTTCAACTCGAACTTGCCGTCAATGACTGCTCGGATCCAGCGCGCCGTGGCGGACACTCCGCCAAAAGCATAAAAATGCGGCTGAACGATACGGCTACTGCCTCGGGCAGCGCCGCCGCGGACGAGACCGGTAAGCATCTCATCCGGAGTGGTCGCCAGTCGAGCAAGCTTGGCCATGGCGGTCATGTTCTTCATGACGGAGTTCAGGGAAGCGCCCACGCCGCACGCCATGGCGTACTTGATGAGCTTCGGCAGCGGCGTCGGGCCCGCGATACCGATGTGCGCCGGAAACGTGATGCCCTCCTTCGTGAGCCGCTCATCCCAGGCAATGATCGCGTCGGCATCAAAAGTAAATTGCGTTGCCATATGCAATTTCAGTCCCGTCCGGGCCGCGAACGCCTGCTTGTGACGCAGGGCGGCGAGCAGCACGTCGTCGGCCACCTGCTTGTGACCTTCCGGATGTCCGGCGATGCCGATTCGCTTGAGACTCGAATTCTCCAAGAGTCCCGAGTCGATGATATCGAGCGTGCTCATGTACGGCCCGAGCGGCTTCTCCAGATCGCCGGCGACCAGCAGTGCCTGCTCCACGCCGGCGGCCGCCAGCTGCTGCAGACCTGTCTCCAGCGCCTGCTGACTCTCGACGCGACGCGCCACGATGTGCGGCGAAGCCCGGAACCCCAGCCCCTGCAACTTGACCGCCGTCGCCACGACGTCGCTCAGCTTCGCTTTCGGCGTGTGGGCCACGTATACCGCGGTTCCCGGCAGCAGCGTCGTCGTGAGAGTCGGCAGCGAATCCTCGTCGTGCGTGGAGATTTCCGTCGATGCATTGCGTGCGAAGTCGACGATGGCGTGCTTCAGCGCCTGGCCCTGCAGAGGGAAAAGGGCGGGTTCTTGGACTTTCATGCTCTCGTTGGCTCTCATGGATCGAGACTCGCTTTGCGCTGCGGCAACTAAGGTTTGCGCCGGGTCACGACGAACGTTTCGTCGTTGAACCACAGCCCGTTGTGTTTCTGAAGGACTGCCTGGGTAGCATCGAGATAGGCGCCGTTCTGCACGACCGAATCGAGACGCTCGTCCTCGATCTGGTTCACGTAGATGGCGGCGTTCCACGCGGCGTACAGCGTGGAAGTACCGATGCGATCGCCTATCTCCGAAGGCAGGGTGTGCATGTCATAACGGAACACCGCCTTCTCGTCGGGGAGTACCGTCAGAGTGAATTCGCGCACGTCGCGCCCGAGTTCCGTCTTCAGAGCTGCGACCAACGCGTGCCGGTCGATCTGAAAGGGGTTCTCCCCGGGCCAAAGCTTCTGAATGATCTCGAGGCCGGGATCCCTGCCGTAGGACTGGACCGCCAACAACCGGCCACCGCTGGCAAGACTGCGTGCCAGCGGCGCTAGCACTTTGCGCGCCTTGAACTCCGCGCCCATCCGCGCGCGCCATGGTTGCGAGGCGAGTACGAGGTCATACCCCTCGAAACTGCGCCCCGGCTTGGGGACGACCGCATCGAGCAGAAACTTGTGGTCCTCGCGATAGATCACCAACACCGAGGGACGCACGTAGACGGGGTTGCCGGATGTCGGACTCGACTTCGTCTGCCAACCGTAATTCAGGGTCGGCTCGAGCTCATCGATCTGCTCGGCGTACTCGTGCGCCGAGTTACCTGTCAGGCGAACTTCCTGCCAGTTGAGCGCCGCTGCCGATTGCACATCCCGCGGCATGAGGCGCGGCGCCTCGGCGTAGTTGAGATTCGTGACCACCAACACCGTGGCCGGGTGCTCGTAAAACCGGTCGGGCATCTTCTCGAGCCCGAGCCGCACGTCCTCGAGACTGATTTCCTTCGCCACCACGAGTAGCGGTACGGTTGGAAACGCGCGATGCGTGCTGCGCATGAGACGCGACAGCACGGTGGCATCCCCCATACCCGCATCGAAGAAACGCAGCGCCGGCGGCGTCGGCTTCAGATAACTCAACTCGTGCGCCGCGCGCCGCGCGACCGCGGACTTCTCATTGCAGGTGTTGACGAACGCGAGATATTTCTGACGGTTGTCGTAGAAACGGAACGGCGGGGAGGCGGTGCTGGGAGGGGAATCGCTGCCGGTAACGCCCGCCGCAGCCGCTTTGGTCGGCAGACTGCCCGTGCGTTGATCGTCGCGTGTCACCGCAACCGACATGTTCCAGCCCCCTTGTAGTAGCCGTCCCTGGATTCGCTACCCGGCCGGCCATCCATGCCCGGCGCTCGGGGCGGGACAGCGCCCCTCGCCCAACGTTCAGGACGCGACGGTAACCGGCCTGTGCCGGAGGGCGGAAATCGGTAGGTTGGATGTGAGCTATAGACAGCGCGAATTGGTGCAGGCGACAGGGTTGCCGGAACTCCCGGGACCGGGGCAAGTAGCGCCGCGGTAGCGACTTAATCCAGGCGGTTAAAGCTTCTTTGACTCAGCCGGCGTCGCCGCCGAACTTGTCCGCGGGGTCCGGCGTCCTCGAGAAGTCGTTTGCGGGCGCCACTTTGTCCACTGGCGCGGCTGCCGCGCTCGCTGCCGCAGCCGCAGGCTTAGCCTGAGCTGCCTGGGCAGCCTGCTCCGCCAGCACCCCGACCGCCGCCTTGGCCACGTCGTTGAGCCCTGAGCCCTGGCGCTCGTGGTAATAGGTGATCATCTGCGCCCGCATCCGGGGCTCCCAATACCGCCGCAGGTGGGTCGCCACTTCCTTCACAGCGACGTCATGCCCAGCCTCGGCCTCCCAGAAATCGGTGATCTGGTTGGCCATCTTGATGAGCAGATCGATATTCATTGAATGCCTGTTACCTTCCGTCGCCCAGGGGCTACGCCTCGTCAGGGCTGTATCAGCCGTTCGGGATTCGCGTAGACCACGTGTCGGTCGCGCCTCGCGAACGCCACCAGCGTCAGCCCGCTCTTCTGCGCCAGCCGTACGGCGAAAGCTGTGGGTGCAGACAGTGCCGCCAGGAATGAGATCCCTACGGTCGCGCACTTCTGCACCATCTCGAAACTCGCGCGGCTCGTGATGAGCATGTAGCCGGTGCTCAGATCCACCTTGCCACGCACCAGGGCACCAATAGTCTTATCCAACGCGTTGTGACGACCCACATCCTCACGAACGAGTTGAATACCCTTGCCCGGGACCACCCAGGCCGCTGCGTGTACGCTGCCCGTGCGCGAGTTGATTGGTTGCAGCGACCCGAGTTGCTCGATAGCCGCGTGCAGATCCCCGGTCGTCACGTTCGTGCCCGGACCGACCTTCGCGACTTCACGGATCGCATCTTCGGCGGTCTCGGCCCCGCAAAGACCGCAACCCGTTCGCCCCGTCAGATTGCGTCGACGGTGCAACAGCTCGGTGAATCTTTCCCACGCTACCGTAACGCGGACATCCACGGCTTCGGCCCCGTGGGTGACCTCAACCTCCCGAATCTCATCCGGGTGCGCAACGAGACCCTCGCTGAGTGTGAAGCCAACCGCGAAATCCTCGAAGTTAGCCGGCGTCGCCAACATCACAACATGCGGCACGTTGTGAAACACGAGCGCGACCGGCACTTCCTCGGCAACCTGGTCCGTCGTATGCGTGGTGGCACCTTGCGACCACCGATCGACAGCTGACCTCAGTGCTAACCGACTTCGGCTCGTCAATGACTACCGCTGCCATATAAATTTCCCGCTAGCGCCGCGCGCCGCTGTTACGACGATGACCGGTGTGACCGTGGGCAGCCGTTAGCAGCCGTTGCCGAAACGGCGCCCTCAGGCCGGCGCCGTATCGCGTTTCTTCCGCCGCTGCTGCTGCGGCATCGAGCGCTCTTCGTGCGCCCTCTTCTGCCAGGCGTCCTTCTGGTTCACGAACACCACTTCGACCGCCGTGACCTTGTACTCCGGACAGTTCGTGGCCCAGTCGGAATTCTCCGTCGTCACGACGTTCGCGTTGGTCTCCGGGAAGTGGAACGTGGTGTACACCACGCCCGGGGCGATCTTCTCACTGACCCTGGCACGCAGCACCGTTTCGCCGGCGCGACTCGTCAAACCAACCCAGTCGCCATCGCCGATACCGCGGACTTCCGCGTCGTGCGGATGGATGTCGAGAATGTCTTCCGGATGCCAGACTGTATTTTGCGTGCGGCGCGTCTGCGCGCCCACGTTGTACTGACTCAGGATACGGCCCGTCGTCAGAATGAGCGGGAAGCGGCTCGTGGAACGCTCGCTCGTCGGCACGTATTCCGTCGAGAAGAACTTGCCCTTGCCACGCACGAACTGGTGAATGTGCATGGTCGGCGTGCCATCCGGTGCGGCGTCGTTGCACGGCCACTGGATGCTGCCGAGCCGATCGAGCTTCTCGTACGTCACACCCGTGAAGGTCGGCGTGAGACGCGCGATCTCGTCCATGATTTCCGATGGATGCTCGTAGTTCATCGGGTAGCCGAGCGCGTTCGACAGCAGCATCGTCACCTGCCAGTCCTCATAACCGGCGCGAGGCGGCATGGCTTTACGGACACGCGAAATGCGCCGCTCGGCATTGGTGAATGTGCCGTCCTTCTCCAGGAACGACGAGCCCGGAAGAAACACGTGCGCGAACCGCGCCGTCTCGTTCAGGAACAGGTCCTGAACGATGACGCACTCCATCGCTTCCATCGCCTTGCTGACGTGGTGCGTGTTGGGATCCGACTGCACCGGATCCTCACCCTGGATGTACATGGCCTTGAAGGTGCCATCGAGGGCCGCTTCGAACATGTTCGGAATGCGCAGGCCGGGCTCCGACTGCAACTTCACGCCCCACTCGCCTTCGAACAACTCCCGCACACTCGAGTCCGAGACGTGCCGATAGCCGCTGAACTCGTGCGGGAAGGAGCCCATGTCGCACGCACCCTGCACGTTGTTCTGGCCGCGCAGCGGGTTCACACCCACCCCTTCGCGACCGAGATTACCCGTCGCCATCGCCAGATTCGCGATCGCCATGACGGTGGTAGTGCCCTGGCTGTGCTCAGTCACGCCCAGCCCGTAGTAGATCGCGCCGTTGCCGCCGGTCGCGAACAAGCGGGCCGCGCCGCGTACCTGATCCGCCGGCACGCCGGTGACTCCTTCCAACGCCTCGGGCGAATTCTCGGACTTCGACACGAAGGCTTTCCACTTCGCGTAAGACTCCGGCTCGCAACGCTCGCTCGCGAAGTCATCCTTTGCCAGCCCCTCGGTCACGACCACGTGGGCCAATGCGTTAAGTATCGCGACGTTCGTGCTCGGAGTGAGCTGCAGGTGATAGTCAGCGTGAACGTGAGGTGAGTGGACGAGACCCGTGACACGGGGGTCCACGACGATGAGCTTCGCACCCTGGCGCAGGCGACGCTTCATCTGCGATCCAAACACGGGATGCCCGTCGGTCGGATTCGCGCCGATGACCATGATGACGTCCGACTTCATTACGGAGTCGAATGTCTGGGTTCCGGCCGACTCGCCGAGAGTGTTCTTCAGGCCATACCCGGTGGGCGAGTGACAAACACGCGCACAGGTATCGACGTTATTCGTGCCAAAAGCGGCTCGAATGACCTTCTGCACCAGGTACGATTCCTCGTTCGTGCAGCGTGAGGAGGTAATGCCGCCCACCGACTCACGACCGTACTTCGCCTGCACACGGCGAATCTCAGTCGCGGCATAGTCGATCGCGACTTCCCACGACACTTCCTGCCACTGATCCGTGATGTTCTTGCGGATCATCGGCTTCGTGACGCGATCGGAGTGAGTCGCATAACCGAAAGCGAAGCGACCCTTCACACAGGCGTGACCATGGTTCGCATGACCATCGCGGTCCGGCGCCATGCGGATCACTTCCGACTCCAAACCCTCGCTTTTCACCTCGGCCTTGAAGCTGCAACCCACACCGCAATACGCGCAGGTCGTCTTCACCGCACGGTCGGGCTGACCCAAGCCGATGATGGACTTCTCGGTGAGCGCGGCAGTAGGACAGGACTCGACACAGGCGCCACACGAGACGCATTCAGAATCCAGGAAGGGCTCGTTCTGACTCGCCGACACCTTCGACTCGAAGCCGCGGCCCTGGATCGTCAGAGCGAAAGTCCCCTGCACCTCATCGCACGCGCGTACGCAGCGCGAGCAGACAATGCACAGCTCGGGATTGAAGCTGAAATACGGTGTGCTCTCGTCCACCGGCTGCGGACGATGCATCTCGATCTCGCCCTTCAAGCCGTAGGACGTTTCCTCGATGCCCACCTCATCGGCCATGTTCTGCAATTCGCAGTGGCCGTTCGCGGGGCAGCTCACGCACTCGAGCGGGTGATCGGAGATATAGAGGTCGAGCACGCCCTTGCGGAGGCTCGTCAGCTTCTCCGACTGCGTGCGGATCTTCATCCCCGGCGCGACCGTGGTCGTGCACGAAGCCGGATAACCCTTGCGTCCTTCGATCTCGACGAGGCACAGGCGGCACGAGCCGAACGCTTTCAGCGTGTCAGTCGCGCAAAGCTTCGGCACCTTCACGTCCGCGAGCGCGGCGGCGCGCATCACGGAGGTACCCTCCGGAACCGTTACGGTGGCCCCGTCGATCTCGACGGTAACCTGTTGCCCGTTGGTTTGCGCCGGAGCGGGAGTACCAAGGTCTTCATAATCGATTGCAAACATTCAGTCCCCCAAAAGCGCGTTCGCACCCGAGAATCGCCGGGAGGTTTCCCGGTATTACCTCAGTGCCGCGTACGCGCGCGGAAATCCTCGCGGAAATGTTTCAGAGCGCTGGTGACCGGAAACGGTGTCATGCCGCCGAGGCCGCACAGCGACCCCTGCAACATCACTTCGCACAACTCCTCGAGCTGCTGGACATTACGCTCGGTTTCAACGCCGCCGAGAATACGATCGATCACTTCAACACCGCGGGTCGAGCCGATCCGGCACGGCGTGCACTTGCCGCAGGACTCGACCGCACAAAACTCCATCGCATAGCGGGCCATGCGAGCCATGTCGACGGTGTCGTCGAACACGACGATACCGCCGTGACCCAACAGCGCGCCGATACCGGCCAGCGCCTCATAGTCGATCGCCACGTCGAACTGCGAGGCGGGGATGTAGGCTCCCAACGGGCCACCCACCTGCACCGCGCGAATCGGCCGCCCGGTAGCTGATCCGCCGCCGTACTCGTACAACAACTCGCGCAACGTGACGCCGAACGCGCGCTCGACGAGCCCGCCGCGCTTGATGTTGCCGGCGAGCTGCAAAGGCAACGTGCCGCGCGACTTCCCCATGCCGAAGTTCTTATAAAACTCCGCGCCCTGGTGGAGGATCACGGGAACGGTACTGAGTGTCATGACGTTGTTGACGATCGTGGGTTGTCCGAACAACCCCTTGATCGCCGGCAACGGCGGGCGGACGCGAATCTCACCGCGCTTACCCTCGAGACTCTCGAGCATCGAGGTCTCTTCGCCACAAACATAAGCGCCGGCGCCCATGCGCACCTCGAGATCGAAGCGCTTGCCGCTGCCCATCACATCGTTACCGAGATACCGCGCCTGGTAGGCGGCCTCGATCGCGAGATTCAAGGCGCGGTATGCGTGGGGGTATTCCGCGCGCAGATAGATATAACCTTGGGTGGCGCCTACCGCGATTCCCGCGATAGTCATGCCTTCGACGAGCGCGAGCGGATCGCCCTCCATCAACATGCGGTCGGAGAAGGTACCGGAATCGCCTTCGTCAGCGTTGCACGTGATGTACTTTTGCGCGGCCGGCTGATCGAGCACCGTCTTCCATTTGATCCCGGTCGGGAAGGCGGCACCGCCGCGGCCCCGCAGCCCGGAATCCAACACCGCCTGCACGATGGCTTGCGGAGTCAGCGCCAACGCGCGCCGCAACCCCTGGTAACCATCCTTCGCGACGTAGTCGGCGACGCTCGTCGGATCGACGATACCAACACGCGCAAACGTGAGTCGCTGCTGAGTCGCAAACCACGGCAGCTCATCGACGAGCCCGAGCGCCAGCGCGTGCTTCCCACCGTTCAGAAAATCAGCGGCAAACAAGCCGGCCACATCCGCAGGCGTCACCGGCCCATAGCCGACACGCCCCTGCGGCGTAACCACTTCCACGAGAGGCTCGAGCCAGGTAGCGCCGCGTGAGCCGTTGCGCACCAGGCGCAGCTCAACACCTCGCGCGGAGGCCTCGCTGGCAATCGCGTCCGCGACTTCGTCCGCCCCTAGTGAAAGGGCGGCAGCGTCGCGGGGCACATAAACCGTTACAGTCATTTAAGGGAACCTTCGAGCATAGGTCGTGCCCACCGCGATCACGCCTTCCGCCGTCGTTCCGCGATCACGGCGTCGAAGCGCTCAGGGGTCAGCCGCCCATACAGCCGGTCATCCACCATCGCCGCCGGCGAGCACGCGCAATTACCGAGGCAATAAATCGGCTCGAGCGAAAATTGCCCATCGTTCGTGGTCTCGTGGAAATCCACGCCAAGACTGGCTTTCGCATGCTCGGCGAGGTCGTCTGCACCCATCGACTTACACGCCTCGGCACGGCACAAGCTCACCACGTGCTTCCCCGGCGGAGTGCGGCGGAAGTAGTGATAGAACGTGACCACACCGTGAACTTCCGCGCGCGAAAGATTGAGTCCTTCCGCGACCACAGAAACCGCGGCTTCCGGAACGTAACCTAGAGCCGCCTGGATCGCGTGCAGAACCTCGATCAGCGGACCGGGCCGGCTCTTCTGCTCCCCGATAATGCGGAGCACGGTTTCAGACTGGTTTGGAGACAAAGTGGGAGTCATGCAGCAGGAAACGTTACGGCCGGCCAGGGAAATGGGCCAATCGATGATGCTAATCCTAGCTATAGGGGGGGACTATATGATGCGGGCTTCATAACCACTGGCGACCAGCGCACGGAGCGCCCAGTCGAGTGTCACTGAGACGCTTCGCACCATCCGGATCCATGCGCCGGCCCGCGAACGGCACCCTATGTGGCCCGTCGCCGACTTGGGCCGAGCCGACCGTACTATACGCACGATAGGCTTACGGGCCCGATTGCGGTGAATACCGCTTGCCCGAACTGCTCCCGCAACCGACCTTGCCATGCAACTGAACCGCTTCGACCTCAACCTGCTCATCGCCCTGGACGCCCTGGTGCACGAAAAAAACGTCACCCGGGCCGCGGAGCGGGTTTTCGTCTCCCAGCCCGCCATGAGTGCCGCGCTGCAAAAGCTGCGGGAATACTTCAATGACCAGCTATTGGTCAGGGTTGGGCGGGACATGGAGCTCACCCCTCGCGGCTTGTCCCTCGTCGAGCCCGTCCGGGAGGCGCTACTGCGCATCCAGGCGACCCTGGGCACCCAGCCGACCTTCGATCCCGGCACGGTAAAGCGCACCTTCACCCTCATCGTGTCCGCCGACGCGGTACTGCGGGTCATGCCCGCGGTATTCCGTCGGCTAGCCCGCGAGGCGCCGGGAATCACCTGCCACGTGGAGCATTTTTCCGAGACCACCCTCTCGCGGCTCGAGTACGGCGACGCCGACCTGTATTTGGGCCTGAACAGCCTGCGGCTGTTCGGCTTGCGCGCGTTTCCAGACACCCTGCGGATCATCGACCTCCGCCCGGTACAATGGGTCGCCGTCGTGGCGCAAGACCATCCGTCGGTCGAGAGCACCATCACGGAGGCGCAGTACCTCGCCCTCCCCCACGTGTTCGGGTGGCCGAGCGGCCACACGTTGCCCCTGGAGGAGATGGTCCGCCGGCTCACGAACGCCGACATCGATGTCAGGGCGACCACCCCGGGGTTGTTGGAAATTCCGTTCCTGTTGGAAGGCACGGAGTTGGTCGCAACCCTGCCCGAGCACCTCGCGCGGGTGTTGGCGAAGCTGGCCCCGGTGAAAGTGTTACCGCTGCCCTTCGCCACCCCCGAAACCCGCGAAGTCGTGATCTGGCACAAACGCAACGAGCCCGACCCCGGTCACGCCTGGCTACGCGAAATCATCATCGCGGTGGCGAAAGAAGCCTGAGCGCCCGGCCGCGCGCCAGATCGACGCGTCAGCCCCAGGCGCCGGGCGATCAGGCCTCGCCCCAAACCTCGCGCGCAATCTCGATCACCAGCCGTAGCTTCTGCGCCTGCTGCTCCACGGCGATGTCATTGCCATGCACGGTGCTCGAGAACCCACACTGCGGTGACAACGCCAACTGCTCCAGCGGCGCGTACTGCGCGGCCTCGTCGATGCGGCGCTTGATCGCGTCCTTATTCTCCAGCGAGCCGAGCTTCGTCGTGATGAGCCCCAGCACCACGATCTTCCCTTTCGGCAGGAACCGCAGCGGCTTGAAGTCGCCACTGCGCTGATCGTCGTACTCGAGAAAGTACGCGTCGATGTTCATCTTCGACAGCAGCGCCTCGGCGACCGGCTCATAACCGCCCTGCGCCGCCCACGTGCTCTTGAAGTTACCGCGGCAAAGGTGCATCGACAGCGTCATGCCGGCCGGCTTCTGCGCGACCACGCGATTTACGAAGCTCGCATAACGATGCGGCAACTCGTTCGGATCGTCACCCCGCTTCCGGGCAGCCTCTCGCATCCCCTCATCGCACAGATAGGCGAGATTCGTGTCATCCATCTGCACGCTCGTGCAACCCGCCGCCGCCAGCGAGCGCAACTCCGCGCCGTAAGCATCGGCGACATCCTGATAGAACTGCTCGAGGTCCGGATAGTGCTTGCTGCTGATCCCGGCGCGACCGCCGCGGAAATGCAACATCGTCGGCGAAGGAATGGTCACCTTCGGAGTGCGCTTCGTCACACTCTTCAGAAACTGGAAGTCCGCGAGTTGGATGTCCTTGACGTGGCGGACCTTGTCGACCACCCGCATCGTCGGCGGCGACAGATGCTCCTTACCGTCCGGCCCGATCACGGACACCGGACTCTCGGTGTTCACGCCACCCAATTGTTTGAGGAAATCGATATGGAAGTACTCGCGACGGAACTCGCCGTCGGTGATGGACTTGCAGCCCGACGTCTTCCTGGAACTTCACGACTTCGGCGATCGCCTTGTCTTCAACGGCGCGCAGTTGCTCCGGGGTGATCTCACCCTTCGCCGCCTGCGCGCGGGCGTCCAACAGCACCTTCGGACGCAGGAAGCTGCCGACCTGGTCGGCACGGAAAACGGCCAGCCCGCTCGAGGCCGTTGTTACTGGGCTTTAAATTCGCGTTCATCGATATCCTTGCAAGGAAAATGCAATAAGTCAGATAACCCAAAGAAGGCGGGTGTCACCGCCGGTGAGCAAGATACGGGCCGCCGAGCGGCGTTCCCTCAGCCGCGCAGAATTTTGGCGTGGTGAACCAGGTGATCCTGCATGAAAGTCGAGATGAAATAATACCCGTGGTCGTAACCTTCATGCCGCCGCAGCTGCAGCGGATATCCCACCTTCTTGGCCGCATCCTCGAACAGGTGCGGATGGAGCTGGGTCTGCAAAAACTGGTCGGACAGCCCCTGATCGATGAGGATCTGCGGCTTGTGCGCCGCATCCTTCACGCCGGCCACCAGCTCGGTGGCATCGTAAGTACTCCACTGCCCCTTATCCGGACCCGAGATAGCCGGAAAACGCCTTCTGTCCCCAGGGACATTGTTTGGGCGCCGCAATCGGCGCAAACGCCGACACCGAGCGATAGCGGTCCGGGTTACGCAGCGCGATGGTCAACGCACCGTGACCGCCCATCGAATGCCCAAAAATCCCAGTGCGCGCCGGATCGGCGGGAAACTGCGCCTCCACCAGGGCGCGCAACTCCTGCGTGACATACGTATACATCCGGTAGTGCCGGGACCAGGGCTCGACCGTAGCGTCCACATAGAAGCCCGCGCCGACGCCGAAGTCCCACGAGTCGCTGTCGCCCGGCAGTTTCACGCCGCGCGGGCTCGTGTCAGGCGCGACGAGCATGATCCCGAGCTCCGCGGCAATCCGCTGCGCACCCGCCTTGATCATGAAGGTCTCTTCCGTGCAGGTGAGACCGGCGAGGTAGTACAGCACGGGAACACGTCCCGACTGCGCCTGCGGTGGCGTAAACACCGAGAATTTCATGGAGCAGGCGGTGCTGGCCGCTTCGTGCTTGTAAAAGCCCACTGTGCCGTTGAAGCAACGGTGTTGACTGACGACTTCGAATGGAATGACTGCCATGACGCTGCACCGATCCTGCTTGCCGGGGGGCGGCGATTCTATCATCGTCACCCGCGGGCGCTGCCCTCCCGTGCGCCGCTAGTGGTTTAATGGCGGCACTGTTCCCATTCGTAACACTTCTTCCGCATGGCAAATCGATTATCAAGCTCCCCTCGCCCTGATCCGCCTCGCCTTGAATCAGGCTGCGGAAACCTCCGGCGCACGCGCCCTGCCCGGCTATGACGAGGCTTTGTCCGACCTGGCGGAGCCGATACTCGAAAACGCTTCGCGCTTCGCGGGCGACGTGCTCTCGCCTCTGAACCCTGTCGGCGACAAGACGCCGTCGCGTTGCGAATCCAACGGCGTCATCACGCCCCCGGGCTTCGTCGAGGCGTATCGGCGCTTTCGGGAGGATGGTTGGGTATCTCTCGCGGCGCCCGAGGAATACGGTGGTCAGGGACTTTCGACGCTGATCTCCGCTGCGGTCACCGAGATGTGGGGCGGCGCGAACCTCTCCTTCGCAATGTGCCCCGAACTCACCGTGGGCGCGCTCGGAGCACTGAAAGTGCACGGGACCCCGCACCTGCTCGACACCTACGCATCCCACCTCGCGAGCGGCGAGTGGGCCACCGCGATGTGCCTCACCGAGCCGCAGGCCGGGTCGGATCTTTCGACACTCCGAACTCGCGCCGAGCCGGATGGCGACGCCTGGAGGCTGTTTGGACGGAAGATCTACATCTCGTGGGGCGATCACGACCTCACGGAAAACATCGTGCACTTCGTGCTCGCACGCACACCGGACGCACCGGCCGGCCTGAAAGGCATCTCGTTATTTCTCGTGCCCAAAAAGACCCCGGCCGCCAACGGCGCGCTCACGAAAAACGACATCGACGCCGTCTCTCTCGAGCACAAGATGGGCATTCGCGCGAGCCCGACCTGCGTGATGGTTCTCGGCGAGCACGACGGCGCGCGCGGCTGGCTCGTCGGCCGCTTGCACGACGGCTTGGGCTGCATGTTCACCATGATGAACCACATGCGGCTTGGAGTTGGATTGCATTCTCTCGGCCTCGCCGAACGCTCGCTGCAGCTAGCTCGTGATTACGCGCACGAGCGCCTGCAAGGGCGCGACGCGAGCGGTGCGCAACGCCCGATCATCGAGCACGCCGACGTGCGCCGAATGCTGCTCACCATGAAATCTCTGACGCAGGCCGCCCGCGGCCTCGCATATACCGCCGCCGCGACACTCGATGTTGCACACTCGGCGCCGGACGAACGTCAACGCGCCGCTGCCCATCGCCGCGCCGATCTCCTGACACCGATCGTGAAAGCCTGGAACTCCGATGTCGCTGTCGAAGTGGCCTCGCTAGGTGTGCAAGTCCACGGCGGCATGGGCTTCGTCGACGACGCGGAAATCTCGCAGGTTTACCGCGACTCCCGCATCGGCCCCATCTTCGAAGGCACGAACTACATCCAGGCGCAGGATCTCCTGGCCCGAAAGGTCATCCGCGACAAGGGCGCCGTGTTGGGCGAGTTGCTGGACGAGATCGAGAAAGCAGCCCGCGCGCTGCCCACGCGGACCACCGTACGACCCAGCCTCCGCCGGCGAATCCCTGCCGACGCTACAAACCGGCCTCCTCGACAGCTGCGCCAGGCTCCGCGCCGCCACCACCGAACTCATCGCAGCCGCACCCCAACAGCCCGACCTCGTCGGCGCGACGGCGTACCATTTCCTACACTGGCTCGGCGTTCTCACAGGCGGCTGGCAACTCGCGCTGGCAGCGACCCGCGCCGCCACCGAATCCGACGCCGGCACCGCGCGCGCAACAGCAGACATGGCCGCCTTCTACGCCGCGCACATCCTCCCACGCACCCTGGCGCACGAAGCAACGATAAGAAACGGAGCCGCCCCAGTCGCGACCGCTTCAGCGGCGGACTTGTAGCCCGCCAATCGCGCATCGCGGGCCGCAGCCGGCCGCCCGCGCACGCCCCTACATCAACTTCTTCAACAACTCCAACAGCTGCTCGCGCCCCCCTGCTCCCAGGCGCTCGACCAACCGCTCCTCCCAC
Organism: uncultured Gammaproteobacteria bacterium; assembly: GCA_963766915.1. GTDB lineage: Bacteria > Pseudomonadota > Gammaproteobacteria > Steroidobacterales > Steroidobacteraceae > Bog-1198. The sequence goes on along the minus strand of CAVYCL010000006.1, from coordinate 117,293 downwards.
TGCGTATGCAACTCGCTAGCCCGCTGCAACACAGCCTCGCCGTGCTCCGTGAGATGCAACGCCGAGGAGCGCCGATCCGGCACCCCCTCCTTGCGGACCGCCAACCCCCGCCGCTGCAACTCATTCAACAGCGGCACGAAGTTGGCCTTCTGCAGCCCCAGCGCCGCGCACACCTCGGTCTGCCGCACGCCCGGGTTCTGCTGGATGAGGATCAGGACGGCAAACTGCGTCGGCCGCAGATCGACATCCTTCATCGCGCTCCAGAAACCCCGTCACCGACGCCATCTGCGCGCGCCGTAACGCGTAGCCGAGGTAATCGCCCAGAGGCCCGAACTGCACCGACGCTGCGAGGTCAGATAATTTCGGATGGCGCATGAGTGCGGTCGCCTTGCCACGGGAACGGGATAGTTATACTATATAACCGTGATAGGCATGACCAGTCAGCGGCGCCGGGCCACGCGCACGTCCGCCCGGGACGAGTTGACTTGCGGACCCGCCATCACGAGGGGCTGGAGCATGACGCAGCTTGAGACCTTTTCGACCGCCGGCCTGGAGCCGCGCCGCAAAATCGAATTCTGGAACGACGCGGCCTGTGCCTCGTTCACGCCTATCGTATCCGACCCGTTGGACCTGCGGAACTTCAACGGCCGGTTGACGCGAACGAAGCTCGGCGATATCCGCCTCGGCGAGGTCTACTCGGACGCACAGACGGTGCGTCACCTGCGAGCCCATGTGGCCCGTACCCGGGCCGCCATGTTCTTCCTGCAGATGCAACTCGAAGGCGAAAGCATCAACCGGCAGGACGGCCGCGAGGCCAGGCTCGGTCCGGGCGACTTCACACTGTGCGACACGGCGCGTCCGTATGAGATGCAGTTTGAGAAATCCAACCGCATGTTCGTCGTCGGAATTCCCGACACCCTGTTGCGACGCCATATCGCGTCCCCCGAGAGCGTCGTGGCGATCCCGATGGCCGGGAATTCGGGCCTGTCGGGCCTGCTGTCGCAATTCCTGCGCGGTTTCTGGACGCGCTGTCGCGAGGATCTCGACCCTATCATCGTTCCACGCATCACCCGCGCGATCCTCGACCTGATGGCCAGCGCCTACACCGTGTTGCCGCAGGCGCAGTCCGACCGCTCCTCGCTGGCCACCTCGCATCGCATCCGCATCGTGAACTACATCGAGGCGCACCTCGGCGACCCCGACCTCACACCGATGCGGGTCGCGGAAGCCTGCAAGATGACGCCCCGGTACCTGCATCACCTTTTCTCGGAAGGAATCGGAGACCGTCGCGCGGTTTATCCTGCGCCGCCGCCTCGAAGAGTGCTCACGCGCCCTGACCCTCCTATCGCAGCGAGGACGCACGGTGACCTCGATCGCTTTCGACTTCGGTTTCAACAGCCCCACTCACTTCGGCCGCGTCTTCCGCGCCCGCTACGGCGTTACCCCGCGCGACTACCGCCGCCAGCAAATCGACATCCCCGGAAGCCAATATGTCACCCAATGAGACGAACAGCCGGCCGGGCCACCTGCGAATCGCGACCGAGGAGGCCTGGGCGACGAGTGAGATGTTGAATCTCTATCGCCGCATGCTGGCCGAGAACACGCTCGACGATCCGGGCTTCAAGAGCCTGTGGGGCTTCTACCTCGGCAGCCAGAGCCCGCGGCCGAAATTCATCATCGAGCGCTTGCAGGATCTCGGCCAGCCGCGCATCGACGACATGAACTCGAGCGGCGTCGACAAGCAGATCCTGTCGCTCACCTCCCCCGGTGTGCAGGTGTTCGACGCGGCGACCGCCGTGTCGATTGCAACCTCCAGCAACGATCAACTCGCGGAAGCCATCCGAAACACCCCGACCGTTACGCCGGCCTCGCGGCAGTGCGCCCCGCAAAATCCCAAGGAAGGCGCCAAGGAGCTCGAGCGCGGCGTTCGTAAGCTCGGCCTGAAGGGCGCGATCCTGAACTCCCACACCCTGGGCGAATATCTCGACGACCCGAAATTCTGGGACATCTTTGCCGCGGCGGAAGCGCTCGACGTCCCGATCTACCTGCATCCCAACAGCCCGTCGAAGGGACTCATCGAGCCCCTGCTGGCCCGCGGCCTCGACGGCGCCATCTACGGGTTCGGCGTCGAAACGGGAATGCACATGCTGTCCATCATCACGAGTGGCGCGTTCGATCGCTTCCCACAGCTGAAGATTCGTCGTCGGACACCTGGGCGAGGCGCTGCCCTTCTGGCTCTCCCGCCTCGATTACATGCACCACGCGACGGTGAGCTCGAAGCGCTACGCCTTCATGAAGCCCCTGAAGAAGAAGGTGAGCGACTACATGAGGGAGAACGTGTTCGTCACCAACAGCGGCATGGCCTGGGCGCCGGCGATCCAGTTCTGCCAGCAGGTTCTCGGCATGGACCGGGTGCTGTACGCGATGGACTACCCGTACCAGTTCGCGCCGGAGGAAGTGAAAGAGATGGAGCGCTCGAGCGCTGTCAGCCGCCGATCAGAAGAAGTTCTACCAGACGAACGCGGAAGCAGTGTTCGGTCTCTAGGCAAGCCGCCGCGACGACACGAGAGAGCGGCGCGTCGAGCGCCGCTCCCCTCGCAATCATCACAACGCGACTGACACCGTCTTCACCTCGGTGTACGCCTCAACACCCTCACGGGCATTCTCCCGCCCCCAACCCGACTGCTTATAGCCGCCGAACGGCATGTTGTAGTCGATCCCCATCCCGCCGTTGATCACGCACGGTGCCGGCCTTTATCCGCCGCGCCAGCTTGTGCGCCAGGCTGATGTCACGCGTCCAGATGTTCGATGACAACCCGTAGTCGGTGTCGTTGGCGATCTTCACGATCCGCTCGAGATCCTCGTCGTCGATCGGCATCGCGCACACGACGGGCCCGAAGATCTCCTCGCGCACGACCCGCATGTCGCGGTTGGTTTCCGCGAGCACGGTGGGCTGCATGAAGTATCCCTTGCCCTCGACGCGCTTGCCGCCGACCACGATCTCGGCGCCCTGCTCCGATCCCGAGTCCACATAACCCGACACGCGATCGAGTTGCTTCTGCGAGATCAGCGGCCCCATCTGGGTGTCCGGCTGCATTCCGGGACCCACTTTCAGATTTTTGGCACGCTCCACGACTCCGTTCACCACCTGGTCGAACACCTTCTTGTGCACATACAGGCGCGAGCCTGCGACACAGACCTGGCCCGCGTTCCGGAAGATGCCGTCCGCGGCGCCGGCGGTGGCGCGCTCGAGATCCGCATCGGGAAACACGATGACCGGTGACTTTCCGCCGAGCTCGAGCGCAACCCGCTTGAGGTTGCCCGCGGCGGCGGCCACGATGGATTTGCCCACCACGGTCGAGCCGGTGAAGGAGATCTTGTCGACCTCGGGATGATTCGCGAGCGTCTTGCCGGCGGGATCACCAAAGCCCGTCACGATGTTCACCACGCCCGGCGGGAAACCCACTTCCGCAATGAGCTCGGCCAGCCGGATGGCGGTCAGCGGAGTCAACTCCGCCGGCTTCAACACCACCGTGCAACCGGCCGCGAGAGCGGAGGCGATCTTCGCCACTTCCATCGCGAGAGGCACGTTCCACGGAGTGATGGCGCCCACCACACCGACAGGCTCGCGCAACGTGTAGACATGATGGTTCGGCGCCGCGATGGTCGGCGTCTCGCCCATGATCTTGCCGGCCCAACCGGCGTTGTAGCGCAAACACTCCGAAGCACCGGCCGCCATGAAGCGCGCCATGGTGATCGGCATGCCGTTATCGAGGCTCTCGAGCGTCGCGAATTCCTCCGCGTTCTTCTCGATCGCATCGGACAGCTTCCACATCAGATTGCGGCGACCGGAAGGGTTCATGGTGGACCACGGCCCGCTGTCGAAAGCGCGACGCGCCGCCTTCACGGCGAGATCGATATCAGCCGCGCCACCGGCGGCGGCCTTCGCGAACACCTCACCCGTGGCCGGGTTGATGACGTCGAATGTCTCGCCCGACTGGGCGGGAACGAACTTTCCGTCGATGAAAAGCCCGTGCGTCCGAGCCAGGAAAGCTGCCCACGAGGGCGAGCGGCTCGGAACGGGGTGAAATCTGTGCGTTCATGACATCTCCTGGAAATCTTAAAGCGTCTGGCAATTGAAGCTCGCGGCCTCATCGGTGCTGCCAGTGCCTTTGTACCGGGCTACCTGCGGGTACCGGCACAGAGGTCGGGTACGGTCGACCTGTTTGCCGTCCGCCCCCTTATGCGCGGCAACGATCCGCTCCGGGGGGACGCCATGCTCGACCCAATCGTCGAGCGACGCAACTGCATCGAACGTATCCGGACCGGGACCGCCACGGCAGTGCTGCATGCCGGGAACCATGAAGAGTCGCAGGAACCCATCGGTCGCCTGCTGGCCCCCCATCGTCCGCACCACGCTGTCGTAGTAGCTCAGCGTGTTGTAGGGCGACAGCAGGGGATCCGCCCAGCCGTGATACATGATGAGCTTGCCACCATGAGCCTGGAACCGGTGCAAGTCGGGATTGGCGGCATCGAGCGTCGCCCCGAGTTGCTTCTCCAGTACCGGAATATCCCGGTCGGGGTCGAAAGTGTTTACGTTCCATGACGGCTTCTGCGGCAGCATCAGGGTGATAGCCGCATCCCCCGGCTTCGACTTCCCCGATGTCGGCGGCAACTCCGCCAGGGGTGAAGCGCCGAACGCCGCGCCTGGATAAAGCTGCCATCCCCCCGCGACTCTTCAATGGCCCGTAGAGCGCCCGAGCCGTGCGGACTTGCGCAGGCGTGAGGCAATCCTTCGAGGTTTCGGTCTTGCATTGAAGCTCGGCGGGATCGAAGTCGCAATGGCGCGGATCGTCGATGACTCCGTCCTTGAGCCCGTCCTTGGCATCGCACTTCGCAATCGCGGCGGCAGCCAGTTGTCCCGCCAACTCGTGCGTGAGGCTGCCCTCCGGGTTCTTGAGATTCATTTGCGCGACGAGAATCCCACGCGACTGCACCTGCACGAGATTGATCGCCGGGGCGCCGACAACGATGCCGTCATAATCGTCTGGATAGCGTTCCGCCTCGCTCAACCCTTCCCAACCCCCCGACGAGCAACCGCTGTAATAAGCACGCTCCGCGGGCTTCTTGTAGTAAGCGGCGACGATCTGTTTACCCGTCTGCGCGAGCAGGTGGTGCGCGCGGTACGCGAAGTTGACGAGGCGCTCCGGGTGACCTTCGAGCCACTCATCCTCGAAGAAGCCCTGCTCCGTGCGATGACCCGTGTCGGTGGAAGCTGTCGCATAGCCCTGGCCGAGAGCCGTCCCCATGGCGGGATAGTTGATGGCACCGGTCAGCCCGCCGTTGCCCACTCCCTGGAACTTCCCATTCCAGTCCCGCGGCAGCCAGACTTCGAAGTTGATTTCCTTCTCGATGATGCCGACCACGCGACAGAACGGCTTCTGTACGCCCACCGGACCCTTGGCGAGCCCTTCCGCCATAGCGGTAAACAGCGACGGCGGATAGACCCAGATGGGGTTGGGATCGACCTGCTCCACTACCGTGATCCGGGTGTTGGGAAACTTCGCGGCTTTCAGTGCACCGCAATCACCGGGAGCGGCGCGACTCAACTGCGCGCCGGCGGCCCAAGCTACCGCCAGGTAAGCGAAGAAACGCACGAAGCTTGACTGAATTCGCATCGGAGCACCCTCCACAGGTATGGCTCGCGTCAAGCCACGCGATCGTTCGGCTCGAGGCCCGCGAAAAACCGTTCGAGATTCTCAGCAACGCGCATACCCATGGCGACCCGCGTCTCGAGCGTCGCGCTGCCGAGGTGCGGGAGCAGCACGACATTTTCCAAACCCGAGGAAGGCTTCCGGTACGCGCGGCTCGTGCTCATAGACATCGAGGCCGGCACCGGCGATCACCCGATTGCGCAAAGCCTCCACCAGCGCGGCCTCATCGACCACCTCGCCGCGCGCCGTGTTGATCAGAAAAGCGGACCGCTTCATCCGGTCCAGGCGCGCGGCATTCAACAGGTGCCGCGTTTCCGCGCCGCCGGGGCAATGCAGTGAGACGAAATCGGCGCGCTCCAACAGATCATCCAGCGGACGCACAGTGTTGACCCCCGGTGCGAGCCTCCACTTCGGGAGTCGCGCGCTTGCGGGAGTGATAGATCACCTTCATGCCGAAGCCGTGGTGCGCTTTCTGCGCCGTGGCCTGGCCGATGCGGCCGAAACCCACCAGGCCCAACGTTTTCCCCGTGACGTCCGCACCGATCATGCGCGTCGGGGCCCAACCGTCCCACTCGTGAGCGCGCACCTGCCGCTCGCCTTCGCCGGCACGACGGGCCGCCATGAGCATCAACACGATCGCGATTTCGGCGGTCGCCTCGGTGAGCACGTCGGGAGTGTTGGTCACGACGATGCCGAGGCGCCTGCAGGCCTGCAGATCGATGTGACTGACACCGACACCGTAGTTACCCAGAATTTTCACTTTGCCGCCGGCGGCTCGCGGCGAGCACCTCGGCAGTGAGTTTGTCGGTGACCGTGGGACAGACCGCATCGTAGGACGCCAGGGCAGCCTGCAAAGCCGCCGCGTCCGGCGGCGTATCGGTTTCGTTTACGGTGACGTCGTAACGCTGCGAGAGATAGTGCTCGACCTCGCTCGGCCAGCGGCGGGTCAGCAGGATTTTTGGCGTTGGCATTTGCGGTCAGATTTTACAGGACTCAGTCTTGGCCGCCCGACGGTACTCGCTCGGGGTCAGGCCATATTGATTGCGGAACACGCGACCGAAGTGGGTGAGGCTGTTGAAGCCGTAGTCGAATGCAATCTCGGTCACCAGGCGGTCGCGCACCGGGGCATCGATCAAGGCCCGGGCGCACTCTTCCAGGCGGCGACGCTGAATGTATTGCGTCACCGTCTCCGCTTCGGCGGTGAACAGGTGGTGCAGGTAGCGAACCGTTATTTTGCAGGCTCGCGCCACCGTCGTCGGATTCAGATTGGGATCGCGCAGGTGAGCTTCGATATAACCGGCGATTCGCACGCGATGAGCGGCAACCAGCGAGGACTGCTCGTGCCGGGCGTGCGGGGACACCGAATACGCCGCCGCGATCAGATCGAGCAGTGTGTACGACATGCGCAGCGCTACCGCCGGATCTGCGGCGTCCACGCGGCACTCCCAGAAGCTCTTGATGAAATCCGAGAGGACACCTGTCATGCCACGGCTTCCCGCCATTCGAACGGCCACCACGTCATCGGGGCACGTCAGGTGACGGCGCATGAGGTTGTCCGGGATGACGATCACCAGGCAACGACCCGCTGCCAGCCAGGTCACCGCGTAGGCCCGGGTCGACGCGCAGATCGTGAAGTCCCCGGGCGAGAGCTTCGCATCGCGCTCGTCCTGGCGATGGATGCTGGTCCCTTCGAGCTGCAACGCCAGAAAGAACGCCGCCTCCCCGCCCAGGTCCGCCGCGATCGCAGCTTCTCCCCCCGGACCGGGACCTGAGCTCACTTCAGCCATGCGCAGGCCGCCAACCTGCACTGTATCCCTATCCACGCACGAAGCCATGTCGCGTCCCCAGTCTACTTTGCCTGGCTCTTCGTCTCATTCGCACGATAGATGACATACGCGCGAATCGTCTCGATATCCTCTTTGCTCATCTGGCCGGCGAACGCCACCATGCCGTTGGCGGAGCGTACTCCGTCGTGAACGATACTTTGCCACACCGCCGGATCGCGCAAGGCAACCGAATACCGCAGGTCGGGCAGCACTCCGCCGCTGAACGCGCTGTCGCCGTGACACATGCTGCAGTAAGTGTGGAAGCGCAACTTCCCCTCGGCAACGACCTTGGCGCTCGCCCCGTTCGGGGGCGGGTCGAGCTTCAGATCCGGCATCGACGGCGGCGCCGGCATCGTGTCCGTACCGTGCAACTTGAACGCCAGGACCCGGGGAATGTTACCTTCGTTGGGTTGCGCATCGTGGGCTAACTGCCCCGCGGCAAGACCGAATGCGCCGCCCCAGCCGAGCTCCACCACGACGTACTGCTCGCCGTTGGCTTCATAAGTGATCGGGGGCGCCAGGATCCCCGTGTGGGTTTGGGTCGACCAGAGACGCTTGCCGTTATCGGCCTGGAAGGCCGCGAACTCACCCCTGCTGGTGCCCTGGAAAACGAGGTTGCCCGCTGTCGAGACCACGCCCCCATTCCAGGAGGTGTCGTAAGGCACGGACCACACCTGCTTCTGCGCGACCGGATCCCACGCGGACAGGTGTCCCTTCAACGTGGTTTTGATCTGCGCGATGATCTTGGGGTCCTCGGGCAGGCTGCCCGCGTTGAAGTCGACCGCCGTATTCCAACCCATCGCCTTGGGCTTGAAATTCCTGTCGCCGACGAACACGAACCCGCCGTCGATCACCGGTATGTAGACGAGGTGGGTCAGCGGGTCATACGACATCGCCGGCCAGGAGTGTCCGCCGGAAGGGCCCGGGCATCGAGGTCCACGGCTTACCGGTCTCCCCGTAGCGGGCCTGCGGGCTCACCGTCGGTCGCCCCGTCTTCGGGTCGAGGCCGGTGGCCCAGTTGGTCAGCGTGTAGGGCTGCGCCGAAATGAACTCGCCCGTCGCGCGATCGAGCACATAGAAATAACCGTTCTTCGGCGCCTGCATGATGACCTGGCGCACCTTGCCGTCGATGGTCAGATCGGCCAGTGTCATCTGTTGAACGGCGGAGTAGTCCCAACTCTCCCCGGGCGTGTTCTGGAAGTGCCAGACATACTGGCCGGTGTCGGGACGCACCGCGATGATCGAAGCGGTGAACAGGTTATCGCCGCCGCCGCGGGCCGCATGATTCCAGGGCTCGCCGTTGTCGGTGCCGAAGTACAGCAGGTCGAGCTTCGGGTCGTACGCCATGCCGTCCCAGGTGGTGCCGCCTCCCCCGAGCTTCCAGAACTCACCATTCCAGGTCGGGCGCGCCTTGCTCTCCAGCACCTCGTCCGATGCCGCGCTGTCAGGTTTGCCCGGCTCGCCGGGCACGGTATAGAAACGCCAGACCTTTCTCGCCGGTCTCGGCGTCGTAGGCCGTGACGTAACCGCGAGCCTTGTACTCGCCACCCGCGTTGCCGATGATGACTTTTCCTTTCACGACCCGCGGTGCGCCCGTAATCGTGTATGACTGGGGATCGGCGCCGGGACTGTCGACAGTCGCAACGGACCAGACCTGTTTGCCCGTGGCCGCGTCCAACGCAACGAGCCGGCCGTCGAATGTGCCGACGTAGACCTTGCCGTTCCAGACGGCAACGCCACGATTGGCGACATCACAACATCCCTTGATCCCGGTGGTGCCCGGCACCGCGGGATCGAACACCCACAACTCCTTGCCGGTGGCCGGATCGAGGGCAAACACCTTGCTCCAGGCCGAGGTGAGGTACATCACTCCGTCGACGACCACCGGAGTCGATTCCTGGACGCGGTGCGCCGCATCCAGGTCGTAGTGCCAGGCAAGCTGCAGCTGACCTACATTCCCGGCGTTGATCTGTTTGAGCGGACTGAAGCGCTGCTCGTCATAGGTACGCCCGTAGGTCATCCAGTTACCGGGCTCGCTGTCCGCCGCCGTGAGGCGGGCCGCATCCACGGCCGCCGGCGTGGCTCGCGGTGGCACTTGCGGCTCCGGCGTGGCCGGAGTTGTGTTTTTCGAGCCGCAAGCCACCAGCCAAAACATCATCAAGCCAACGAGGCTCGACACGCCCCGAAGCGCGCTGCAAACATACACCCCCCTTTCTTTTATCCGCGCGGCAGACGTCGGCTCGTAATTGTTTTCGCCGCCGACGTCGCCGCTTTCCCTGTCGCTCAGTACGCCATGCACACCGACTTCAATTCGGTGTACAGCTCGAGAGCGGCATGGCCGTGCTCCCGACCGAACCCGGACTGTTTGAAGCCGCCGAACGGCATGTTGGGGTCCACCAGGTTGTGGCAGTTCACCCAGACCGTGCCCGCGCGGATCTTGGGCACGAGACGCTGCACGGCGCGCAGGTCGTTCGACCAGACGCTGGCACCGAGACCATACGGAGTATCGTTCGCCAGGGCGGCGAGATCGTCGAGATCCTCGAATCGCTGCGCGACCAGCACGGGCCCGAAAATCTCCTCGCGGACGACCTTCATGTCGGGACGCACATTCGCGAGCACCGTCGGCTTCACGAAGAAGCCCGGCGCCGCGGGCGCCTCACCACCGGTGAGAACCTTCGCGCCTTCCTTACGGCCCGACTCGATATAACCCAGCACGCGCTCCTGCTGCTCGCGCGACACCAGCGGTCCCATGACCGTCTTCGGATCCAGCCCGGGCCCGAGCTTGATGGCAGCCGCGGCGGCACTCACACCCTCGACGACCTGGTCGAAAATCTTCTTGTGAGCGAACAGCCGCGTACCGGCCGTACAAACCTGGCCGGCATTGAAGAAAATCGCATTGGCGGCGCCGCCGACCACGGTGTTGATATCGGCATCGGGGAGCACGATGACCGGCGACTTGCCACCCAGCTCGAGCGAGACCCGCTTCAAGGTGTCCGTAGCCGACTTGTTGATGAGTTTGCCGACCGCGGTCGAGCCGGTGAAAGCGACTTTGTCGACGCCCGGATGAGCGACCAGCGCAGCGCCTGTCGTCTCGCCGAGACCGGTGAGAACATTGACGACGCCCGGCGGGAATCCTGCCTCGGCGATGAGCTCTGCCAGGCGCAACGCCGTCAACGGCGTCTGCTCCGCGGGCTTCAGAATACAGGTGCAGCCGGTCGCCAGCGCGGGCCCGAGCTTCCACGCCGCCATCGCCAGCGGAAAGTTCCAGGGCACGATCTGCGCCACGACGCCGATCGGCTGACGGACGCTGTAGGTTTGAAACTTCACCCCCGGCGGCCCGTGAATCGAGGTCTCGAACGTGGAGCCTTCGATCTTGGTGGCCCAGCCGGCCATGTAGCGGAAGTAGTCGCGGGTGCCGGCGACGTCGACCACGGTCGCCATGAACTTCGTCTTGCCGTTGTTGATACTTTCCAGCTCGGCGAGCTCGTCGGTGTGCTTCTCGATGAGATCCGATCGAGACTTCGCCGCTGACCTTGCTGGCCGCAAGCGCCGAGCCCTTCGAGCCGGGCTTGAAGAACCGGATTGCGGCCTTGGTCGATGCGCCGGAGCGCGTGTCCCTGGATGAAATTGGCCAGATCGACGTCGCCGTGGCGCAAGCCTTTGCGCAGAGCGCGTTGCGATTGATGCAGGGTGCGGGGGTCAGCGCCGCCGCCGTGAGCGCCATCGGCTGTCACGGCCAGACGCTGCGCCACCGCACGGACCTGCCCGACCCCTTCACCTGGCAGATCGGCGATCCGAACACCCTCGCCGAGATCACCGGGCATTGACCGTGGTCGCCGACTTTCGCCGCCGCGATGTCGCCGCGGGCGGCCAGGGCGCGCCTCTTCTTGCCCGTATTTCACGACCAAGTCTTCCGCAGCGACGGCGAGGACCGCGTCATCCTCAATCTCGGCGGCATCGCCAACGTCACCATCCTCAAGCGCGGCGCCCCGGTCTCCGGCTTCGACACGGGCCCCGCGAACCGGCTGCTCGATGCGTGGATCTCGCGCCATCGGCCTGGATTATTCGACGCGGGACGGCGCCTGGGCCGCCACCGGCCGCTGTGACGCCGCCCTGCTCGCGCGAGCTCATGGACGAGCCTTATCTCAAGCAGCCGCCGCCGAAGAGCACCGGTCGCGAGTTGTTCAATCTGCGCGTGGCTCGACAAGAAGCTCGGCGGCATCGAGCGGGCGCCAGAGGATGTGCAGGCGACGCTCCTTGAATATACCGCCGCCACGGTCGCGGCCGACGTGCGCCGCTATGCGCCCGAGGCGCCGCGGTGTACGCCTGCGGCGGCGGTGCCCACAACGCGGGGTTGCTGGCGGCGCTCGCGCGCCGTCTCGCGCCCAACCGTGTCGCGACCACGGCGACGCTCGGCCTGGATCCGGACTACGTGGAAGCCATCGCCTTCGGCTGGTTCGCCCGGCGCACCTTGGCCGGTTTGCCCTCGAGCGCGCCCAGCGTCACCGGTGCGCGCGGACCCGGATATTGGGCGGGATTTACCGCGCCGGGGTTTGACCGGCCTGACGGGCCCTGGCGCCGTCGCCTTGGGTCCACTCCCGCCTGTAAACTCGACCGACATGAACGATACCGATCTGCAAGTCCCGCAGCTCTACATCAACCGCGAGCTATCGTTTCTCGAGTTCAACCAGCGGGTGCTCGAGCAGGCCAAGGATTCGCGGATGCCGCTCCTGGAGCGGGTGCGCTTCCTCTGCATCTCCTGCACCAACCTCGATGAGTTCTTCGAGATCCGCGTGGCGAGCTTGCAAGGAGTTGCAGGAAGCGGGCGCGGTACAGGTCGGGCCGGACGGACTCTCGGTCAGCGAGCAGTTGAAAGCGATCCGCACGCGCGCCACGCGCCTCGTGGAAGAGCAATACGAGGTGCTGAACGACGTGCTCATGCCCGAGCTCGCGAAGAACGGCGTCGTGTTCGCCTCGCCGGAAGACTGGACCGACGCGCAGACGCCAATGGCTGGAGGCCTACTTCACGCGTGAAGTCGAGCCGGTGCTGAGCCCGCTCGCCTTGGATCCCGCGCGCCCCTTCCCCAAGGTGCTCAACAAGAGCTTGAACTTCGCCGTCGTGGTCGAGGGCGAAGACGGTTTCGGCCGCAACAGCGGGCTCGCCGTGGTCCAGGCGCCGCGCTCGCTGCCGCGCCTCATCCGCCTGCCCGATGAGCTCGGCAATCGACACTTCGTGTTTCTCGGCACCATCGTCGAGGCGTTCGTATCGAAGCTGTTCGCGGGCATGGGCATGCGCGGCTGCTACCAGTTCCGCGTCACGCGCAACAGCGATCTATTCGTCGAGCAGGAAGAAGTCGACGACTTGCTGCGCGCCGTCGAGGGCGAGCTGGCCTCGCGCCGTTATGGCGACGCCGTGCGTCTGGAGACGGCGCACGACTGTCCCGAGGAGATTCTGAGCTATCTGCTGGAGCAGTTCGCACTCACCGCGGACGATCTTTACAAGGTGGATGGTCCGGTCAACCTGAACCGTCTGATGGCGGTCTACGACCTCGTCGATCGTCCCGACCTGAAATACGCCGCATTCACGCCGAGCATTCCGGAGCGCCTGCGCATCGGCAGCGATCTGTTCGCGACGCTGCGCGCCGGAGATGTGCTGCTTGCATCACCCCTTCCAGGGATTCGCGCCCGTCACGGACTTCATCAAGCAGGCCGCCGCCGATCCGCAGGTGCTCGCGATCAAGCAGACGCTGTATCGCGCGGGAAGCGACTCGGCGATCGTCGGCGCCCTGGTCGAAGCGGCACAAGCGGGCAAGGACGTGACGGTGATCATCGAGCTGCGCGCGCGCTTCGACGAGGAGGCCAATATCGAGCTCGCGAACAAGCTGCAGGAGGCGGGCGCGCACGTCATGTACGGGGTCTTCGGCTTCAAGACCCACGCCAAGCTCGTCATGGTCGTGCGCCGCGAGGAGAAGGGTCTGCGGCGCTATTGCCATCTGGGCACCGGCAACTACCACGCGAAGACCGCCCGCCTCTACACCGATTACGGACTGATGACCGCGGACGAGGCGATCGGCGAGGATGTGCACGAGATCTTCCTGCAGCTCACCGGACTCACGCGCGTTCCGAAGCTGCGCAAGCTCCTGCATGCACCGTTCAGCCTGCACCAGGCGATCGTCGCGAAGATCGAGCGCGAGGCCGACCACGCCCGCGCGGGCAAGCCGGCGCGTATCGTCGCCAAGCTCAACGCGCTCACCGAGCCGACCATCATTCAGGCCTTGTATCGCGCCTCGCGCGCCGGCGTGGCGGTCGAGCTTATCGTACGCGGCATGTGCTGCTTGCGGCCCGGCCTGCCCGGGGTATCCGAGCGCATCAAGGTGCGCTCCATCGTCGGACGCTTTCTCGAGCACTCCCGCGTGTACGACTTCGAGAACGGCGGCGAGCGCGAGGTGTACTGCGCGAGCGCCGACTGGATGGACCGTAATCTGTTCCGGCGCATCGAGGTCGCGTTCCCGCTGGAATCGCCCGAGTTTCGCGCCCGCGTCGCGGATGAGTTGAACCTGTATCTGGCGGACGACGCCCAGGCCTGGGAGCTCGCCTCGAACGGCCAGTACTCGCGCGCCGTGGGCGACGGCAGCCTCTCGGCCCAGGCGAAACTCTTGAGCCGCTACGACGAGCGCATCGCCCTCACAGAGTCTTGAGCATCGCCTCCGCGGCGGCGCGGCTCAAAGACAGGCGAAAACCGGCCTCCTTGAGATAGGACCGCTCCTGCTCCAGATCCTCGAGGGTGAGGGGATGTTCCTTCATCCATTTCTCGGGCAGCTCCAGGGTGAGGCTGCGGCCCTTGACGGTGAGCCGAACGGCCTCGGGCAGCGGCTGCGGGCTGCGCCCCCGATGCAGCAACACGCTGAGGCGCAGGATCACGATCAGGAACTCGGCGAGACGGTCCCAGGGCGGCACCAAATCCTCGAGCGCGTCGAACGAGAGCTGCCGACGATGGCCCCCGACCAGTGCAGCGAGCAGGAGTTGCTCCTCGCGGGGGAATCCGGGCATGTCCGCATACTCGAGCAGATAGGCGCTGTGGCGCTGATACTTGGAGTGCGCGATATCGAGCCCGGTCTCGTGCAGCCGCGCCGCCCAGCGCAGCATCAACTCGGCGAGCGGGTCTTCGAGTCCCCACTCGGTCTCCACCTGCGCGAGCAGCGCGATGGCGGTGGCTTCGACGCGATCCGCCTGCAGCGCGTCCACGTGATAGCGCTTTTCCATGGCGCGGACGCTGCGCACGCGCGCGTCCTCATCGGTGAAGCGTCCCATCAAGTCGTACAACAGGCCCTCGCGCATCGCGCCCTCGGCCACCCGCACCCGGTCGATGCCGAAGTTCTCGACGATCTCCAAAAGGATCGCGAGTCCTGCCGGAAACACCGGCGCGCGCTCGGCGTCGACGTCCTCCAAATCCAGGTCGTCGACGTGGCCCGCGGCGATCACCCGGTCGGCAAGCGCCCGCAGGTTGTCGAGCGTGATGCGGGTCGAATCGGGATTGAGCCGGCGGACGACGTCGCCGATGACGCGCACGGTGCCCGAGCTGCCGAAGGCCTGCAGCCAGCCGAGCTTTCGATACGCCTCGGAAATCGGCTCGAGCTCGAGCCGCACCGCCGTGCGCGCACGTTCGAAGCGTTTCTCCGAAATCCTGCCGTCATCGAAATAACTTGCGCTCAAGCCGACGCAGCCGACGGACAGGCTCTCGAGCAACAAGGGATTGAAGCCCTCGCCGATGACCACTTCGGTCGAGCCGCCGCCGATGTCCACCACCAATCGCTTGTCCGGGCTCATGGGGCTCGTGTGCGCGACCCCGGAATAGATCAGGCGCGCCTCTTCCAGCCCGGAAATGATCTCGATGGGGTGACCGAGCGCGGCGCGGGCGCGCTCGAGGAACCAGCGCTTGCGCTTCGCGCGCCGCAGCGCATTGGTGCCCACCACGCGCACGCTGTCGGCGTGCATGGCCCGCAGCCGCTGACCGAATCGTTCGAGGCAACGCAGTGCACGATCGGTGGCGGCATCGTCCAGCCGGCCGCTGTCGCCGAGCCCCGCGGCGAGGCGCACCATCTCGCGCAGCCGGTCGAGAATGACCAGCTGGTCGTGCGAGTAGCGCGCGACCACCATGTGAAAACTGTTGGAGCCCAGGTCCACGGCGGCGAGGACATCCGGGACGGCACGGCCTGCGCCGCTCATCGGGCGGTCTGACTTAGGCTGAGAAAGAGGACCCGCACCCGCACGTAGTCTTCGCGTTGGGGTTGCGGATGACGAACTGGGCGCCCTGGATATCTTCCTTGTAGTCGATCTCCGCGCCCATCAGATATTGAGCGCTCATCGGATCGATCAGAAGCTGAACGCCCCGCTTCTCCACGCAGAAATCGCCCTCTTCGATCTTCTCGTCGAACGTGAATCCGTACTGGAAACCGGAGCAGCCTCCGCCGGACACGAACACGCGAAGCTTCAAGTTGGGATTGGCCTCCTCGCGGATCAGTTCGCCCACCTTCCCGGCAGCGGCATCGGTGAACAACAGGACATCCGGGGGCGGCGGATCGATCTCGGCAATAGCGTCGGAAGTGGTGTTCATGAGAGTCAGTGTACTCGGGGGGCCTGTGTCAATCAAAGCGACCGGTCTCAATCTAAGACTTGGCGCCGTCCCCCGGGGTTCCCGCCCGGCCGGCCGGGGCTGGGACCTCGGGCCCGTCAGCACCCGGAGGGCCGGCTGTGGGAGCGCCGGCGGCCGGGATCTGTCCGCCAGGCGCCCGGTGGTTCAGTTTCCCATATATCTGGGCGCCCACCGCGCTTTCAATGACGCTGTAGTGAACGCTGCCCAGCACGCGTGCCTTGGCACCGAGCTCGACGCGATCGGTGGCGTCGATATCGCCGTTCACCGTGCCGTTCACGAGCACGCTCGCGGCGAACACCGACCCCTCGATGCATCCGGTCTCGCTGACCGACAGGATCGCATGACCGCCGGGAGCGCCTTTCACATCGCCGTTGATGTGACCGTCGAGGTGCAATCCGCCCGCAAATTCGACGCCGCCGTGAATGCGCGTCTTGGCGCCGATCAGCGTGTCGATCTGAATGTCTTTACTCGGTTTCCGTTTGAACATCGGGTTTTTCCTTTGCCTCGCCGTTCGCCTCGGTCTCGACCGACATGCCTTGAGCTTTCCACACGAACGCCTGCCGGAACCCATGGACCGAGTCTTTGCCGGTAAACAGCTCCACGTCGATGCGCGTCGGCTCGAAGGTGGGCGGCAATTGCACCGCCTCGTCGTAGTCCTCGAAATACCGAAAGGAGTATGCCAGCCCGGCGCGTCGATCGACCGAAACATCGGAGAATTTGAGCGTGTGCGGTTTGCCCGCCATCAAGCCTTGAATCACCAGCGAGAGCGTGCCCCACACCACGGCATCGGGCTTGCCGGTCTGCATGAGCACGAACTTGATTTGGTAACGCCCGGCGGTCGCCGGGACGATCTGCATTTGCTGAACTTTGACGTGCACCAAAGAGTCGGGCTGCACCAGTCCGCGATAGAACGACAGGTCCTGCGTGAGGCGGGCGATCTGGCTCTGCATGTCGCCGACACTGCTCTGGACTTGCTTGTAGCTTTCTCGATCGATGCGGCGCCCGACGTCCGCGGCGGTCAGCTGGTTGCGCAGCCGCGCGTTCTCCGCCTCGAGCTCACGCACGCGCGCGCTCGAAGCCCAGGCGCCGCGCACCGAATCGACGACTCGGAAGCCCGCGTCGTATCGGCCGATCTCGAACATTCCGTAAAGAATCAGGGCGGCCGCCACCCCTGCAGAGCCCAACAGCCACGCGCGCCGTTTCGGCGAGGCGTATGCCCGGACCACGAGTTTGCCGAAAAAATCCGCCATGATTCGTTATGATTCCGCTTTGCGCCGAGGGAGCGCCCGTTGCTCTGGCTCAAGGCCGTTCATGTGATGGCGATGGTGACCTGGTTCGCGGGTCTGTTCTATTTGCCGCGCCTGTTCGTCTATCACGCCGACGCCTCGGATGCGACCGGCATCGGGCGTTTCCTGATCATGGAACGGCGCCTGTTCGCGATCATGACGGTGGGAGCGGCGGCGACGGTGGTATTCGGGATCGCGATGCTGATCGCGTTCCCGCCGTACCTCGCCATGGGGTGGCTGCACGTGAAGCTCGCTCTGGTTGCCTTGCTGATCGCCTACCACGCTTATTGCTACAAGCTGATGCGCGACTTCGCGCTGAATCGCAACGCGCACACGGCCCGCTGGTATCGCCTGTTCAATGAAGTGCCCTCGCTCTTTCTGATCGCCATCGTCGCGCTGGCCGTGGTCAAACCCTTTTAGCGAGCCGCGACGCGGGCCGAAGGGATATCGATCTCCTGCCACCAGTCCGGATAGGGAGGGAGCCCTGCGGGAAGCACCAACTTGCCGAGCTCATGCAAGGCGCGGGCATATACGCGCCGCTTGAAGTAGACGACCTCGCGAACGGGCGTCCAGTAGTCGACCCAACGCCAGCGCTCGAACTCCGGCTCGCCCGTCCGGTCGAAGCGGAACTTCCCCTCATCGGTCGCGAGCTTGAGCAGGAACCAGCGCTGCTTTTGCCCGATGCACCGGTCACGCACATACTGCCGCGGCAACCGGTACCGCAGCCAACCACGCGTCGAGCCGATCACCTCGACGTCCTCGACTCCGAGTCCGATTTCCTCGTTGAGTTCCCGGAACAAGGCGTCCTCCGCCCGCTCGCCGCGATTGATGCCACCTTGTGGGAACTGCCAGCCGCGGCCGCCCACCCGACCACCGAGAAACAACTCCCCGCTCTCGCGCATCAAAACAATGCCCACATTGGCTCGGAAGCCGTGTCGGTCGATGAAATCGTTGGCGCGCGGATCGGCCATGGCACCAATTGTTCCACATCACCAGAGGATTGTGGTCCTATTCACCGTCCGAACGCCGGCCGCGCTTTTTTAACCCCGGCGTACGAGTCCGTGCCGCTTCTTGCCGACGCTCAGGCGCGCCGCGCCGCCGGCGTCCAGATCGGACTCCGCGACACTCGCCGTCACGCTGCGGACCACCTCGTCGTTGAGCCGCACGCCTCCCTGCTCGATGAGCCGGCGCGCCTCGCTCCGCGAGCTGGCGAGGCCGAGCGCCACCGCGATCTCGATGACCGGAGCCGCGCTGCCGGCTTTGAGTGCGAAGGTGGGCAGGCCGTCGGCGGTGGCGCCTGCGAATGCGCGCGACGCGGTGGCGAGCGCCGCGGCCGCCGCCTCGGCACCGTGGCAGAGACGCGTCGCCTCGCTCGCGAGTATCTTCTTCGCCTCGTTGATGTCGGCGTCGCGCAACGCCTCGAGCCGCGCGATCTCCTCGAGCGGCAAGTCGGTGAACATGCGCAGGAATCGCCCGACGTCCGCATCCTCGGTGTTGCGCCAGAACTGCCAGTAGTCGTAGGGCGACAGGCGCTTGGGATTCAGCCACACCGCGCCGCTCGCGGTCTTGCCCATCTTGGCGCCCGACGAGGTCGTGATGAGCGGCGAGGTGAGGCCGAACAGTTCCGCATCGCGCACGCGCCGCCCGAGCTCCACGCCCTGAACGATGTTGCCCCATTGGTCCGAGCCGCCCATCTGCAACGTGCAGCCGTGACGCCGGTTGAGCTCCACGAAGTCATAGCCCTGCAGGATCATGTAGTTGAATTCCAGGAACGTCAGCGGCTGCTCGCGCTCGAGCCGCAACCGCACGCTATCCATCGTCAGCATGCGGTTGATGGTGAAATGCCGGCCGATATCGCGCAGGAACGGGATGTACTCGAGCTTTCCCAGCCAATCGTCGTTGTTCACCATGATGGCGTCGGTCGGGCCGCTCCCGAAATCGAGGTAGTGCTCGAAGATCTGCCGGATGCTGGCGATGTTCGCGGCGATCTGCGCTTCGGACAGCAGTTGCCGCGTCTCGTCCTTGCCGGACGGATCGCCCACCTTGGTGGTGCCGCCGCCCATCAGCACGATCGGCCGATGCCCCGTGCGCTGCAGGTGCCGCAGCAGCATGATGGACACGAGGTTGCCGACATGCAGGCTGTCGGCGGTCGCGTCATATCCGACGTAGGCGGTCACCACACCGCGGCGCGCCGCCGCGTCCAGGCCGGCCGCATCGGTTTGCTGATGAATGAAGCCGCGATCGTGCAGCGTGCGCAAAAAGTCCGATTGAAATGGGTTCACGAAACATCCTTTTGAAGGGTGAGCGATGCAGAGTTCGGTTCTGCTCACGGATGGGCGGGCTCGGGATACGCAAACGGCTCCGTCACCTTGGGCTGCGTCGGCATGAGTTTGCGGGGCAGCGGCTTGTCGGCGTCGGCGGCGGCGATGAGCACGCTCGCCAGCACCACGGCACCCTGCTTCATGTCCTCGATGCGCAGATGGTCATAGGTGTCGAGATCGGTGTGATGCACGCGCGTCTCGTAATCCAACGGGTCCTGAATGAATTGAAAGGCCGGCAGCCCGAGGCGGCTCAAAAATACATGGTCCGTGGATCCCGTGGGCTCCGCCACCACCGTGGCGGCGCCCATGCTCGCGAAGCGGCGCCAACCATTCGTGCAGAACCGGCACGGCATTCAGATTTCCCTCCGCATAGATGCCGCGGAGCTTGCCCGAGCCGTTATCGATGTTGAAGTATGCGTCCAGGTCGGCAAAGCCCGGCAGCGGCTGAACCGGAAACGTGTTGGCCGCGCCGAAATAGGCAGGCAGGTCCGCCACGGCCGGATCGTTCGACGGCGGCCGATGCGCGAGGTGCTTCTCGACGTAGGCGAACGATCCGAGGAGCCCCTGCTCCTCGCCCGCCCAGAGTGCGAATCGAATGGTGCGCTTGGGGTGCACGCCGAGCGCCGCCAGGATGCGTGCCGCCTCCATGACCATGACGGTCCCTGCGCCGTTGTCGGCGGCGCCGTCGCCCGCGACCCAGCTGTCGAGGTGCGCGCCGGCCATGACGTAGCCCGCGTTCGGATCGGCGCCGGGAATGTCGGCTATGACGTTGTACGCATTGTGATCGTCGTCCACGAAGTGCACCCGGTTCTCCATCTCGAGTTGCACGTCGCCGACCTTGGCGAGCCGGGCGAGCCGCCGATAGTCCTCGGCGGCCAATTCGATCGCCGGAAGCTTTGCCGTGTGCGCCCACCCGGTAGGCATAGCCCTCGCCGTGCACCAATCGACCCTCGCTGCGCGACATCGTCACCAGAGCGACGGCCCCTTCCTGTGACAGGAACTCGTCGAGCTGCACGGCGCGCAGCCGGAACCGCGCCGCACGCTTCTTGAGGGCTTCGGGATCGAAGGTGGGCTCCTCGAACTTGTCGAGCTTGGCGATGTCGGCGTCGCTCAGGCGCTTGAACACGGGTTCGGTGTCGTCCTTCTCGGGAGCGGGCCAGGTCGCGAGCACTATTTTGCCGGCGAGCTTGCCCTTCCAATCCGCGAAATCTCTGTCGCTGCCGATCGGCACCACGATGATCGATCCGCGCAGCACGCCCTGCGTGGGCGGAGTCCAGGCCACGGGAATGGCCTTCAACTCGAGCGGCCGCGGCGTCAGCATGCGCACGTAGGAGGACTCGATCCACCAGCCGCGTCCGAAGTCGAACCCCTCGGTTCTCACATCCTTCAAGCCCCAGCCCTTCAGCTTGTCCTGCGTCCATCGCTGCGCGCGGCGCATCGCCGGCGAGTTGGTGAGCCGACCGCCGATCTGGTCGAACAGGTACTCCGCGGTTTCCGGGATTTCGCTGTGATTCATCCCCTGGTCCACGATGGATTCGATGACGGCGCGCGCGGGCGAGGTGCTTGGCGCACCGTTTGCCTTCTGCTGCGCCGCCGCTGCCAGCGACCACCCACAGAGCCCCATACCGATCCACCCTATCGTTCGCCTCATGCCCCCTCGCTTTAACCCGCGCCGACCTGCACCCGATTTCGCCCCATCGCCTTGGCCCTGTAGAGCGCCGCGTCCGCATCGGCGATGAGCCGATCGGCGACCGCTTTCAAGTCGGCGTCGTGCCGTCCGGGCGCAATGGCCGCGACGCCCACCGACACGGTGAGCGTACGTTGGATTTGATCACTCAAGGCGACCGGCACCGCGGCGATGCACTCGCGAATGCGCTCGCCGAGCTTGGCCGCCTCGGCGGCGCTCGACTCCGGCAGCAATACGGCGAGCTCGTCGCCGCCGAAGCGCGCGGCGGTATCCATGCTGCGAATCTTCGTTTCGATGCGTTGCGCGATCTCCTTCAGCGCAACATCGCCGGCGAGATGGCCGTAGCCGTCGTTGATTCCTTTGAATCGGTCGATGTCGATCATCAGGCACGCAATCGTCGCGCCGCGGCGCTGGGCGCGCGCCAACTCCTCTTTCATGCGCTGCTGCAGATAGCGTCGATTGTGCCAGCCGGTGAGAAAATCGGTGATCCCGGCGCGCAGCAGTCGCGCCCGGTTCACCGCGTTCTCGATGCACACGGCCGCCACCGCGCCCAAGTGCGCCAGGAAATCGGTTCCGTGATGCCGGGTGAAGCGCGCCGGGTCGCGGCTGCCGAAGCACAGTGCGCCGGTGGCGATGTCCTTGCGCGGCAGCGGCAGAAGCGCCGCGCTCTTGAGGTTCTGACTGCCGGGAAACAGCAGGTGGTGATCGGCGCCCACGAACGGCCCGAGCCACGGCCTGTGCAGAGCGGCGAGCTGCGGCGCGAGTCCGACCAGCGAATCGACGAAGAAGATCTGCTTGAATTCTTCCGGACGATCGCCGCCCGCAATCAGCAAATGGCGGATCTCGTGCTGCGGATCCAGCAGCACCACGCTCACGGCATCGAGCGCATAAGACTCGCGCAGACCGTCGACCATGGCGTGCAGCAGCGGACCCAAGCCGTCGGCGCGCAACAGCGTGAGCTCGCGGCCCTGCGTGCGCTTGAGGATGCTCTCGTTGTTGGCCGCTTCCGCGGTCATCTCGGCGAGGCGCTTCTTGAGCGCGTCGTTTTCCTGACGCAGATCGTCCATGGCGTCCAAGCTCAGCCCGCGCGCGCTTGCGCGCGCACGTCGAAATAGGCCCGGCCCCGATTCATGAGCGCGGTGAACGCGGCGGCATCCTTGGTGCGTACGGCGGTGAGCAATCGCTCGACGGCCTGCTGCAGGGCGAGCAGCGATTCGCCGCCGTACTCGTTCAGGCTTTGAATCTCGAAATAAAGATCCGGGCTCTCGGCCGCGACGCGGCTGGCCACTTCGATCTGCGCATCGAAGGTGGTGCTCGACAGGCGCGCGAGCCGCGGCGCCGCCTCGCCGCTCTCGGCGAGCGCGGTGAAGAACGCGATGTTGAGCGCGTGCGAGAGTCCGAGCACGTAGGCGATCAGCCGGTCGTGCTCGTCCAGGCCCATGACCACGCGCTCCGCCATGGTCGGTGCGAACAGCTCCTGCGCCTCCTTGAGCGCACCGGCATTGCCCATGTCGATGAAAATCACGTGCCGGCCGGAGAGCAGCTGCGTGTCCGGGCCGAACATCGGGTGGAGCGAGGTGACGCGGCATCCGGCGCGCGACCAGCGCGTCGAGTCCGGCGCGCAGCGGCGTCTTCAGGGAGCCCAAGTCGAAGATCAGCCCGCGCGGCGCCCGCGCGGCCAGCTGCTTCAGGATCTCCGCGGTGGCGCTCAGCGGCGTCGCGAGCACGATGAGCTCGGAGTCGAGGTCGTCGTCCTGCCAATCGTCGAGCTGATCGAAGCCGGCAGGCGCGCCGCGGGGATCGGCGATCGTGACTTGAAAGCCCTGAGAGGCGAGGAATTCTGCGAACCAGCCGCCCATCTTGCCGCGTCCGCCGATGACCAGCGCGCGCTTGCCGGTGCCCTGGCCCTGCGCCGCAACACGCGCCTGCTCCTGCGTGGCAAGGGAAGATTGGATCAGCTGGCGCAGCAGCGACTCGGCCAGGTCGGGCTCGAGCCCCAGGCGTTCCGCCGCCGTGCGGCCGCGCAGGATCACCTCGCGCTCGCGCGCGAAATCGCGCGTGGCGCGTCCGGTCGCTCGCTTGACCGCCGCCACCTGCTCGCTCAACGTCTTCCGGCGCGCCACCAGCGCGAGGAGCTCACCGTCGAGATCGCTCAGCGCCGCGCGCAGTTCGTCCAGAGTCATCGACGGCTCAGTTTTCATCCCTTCCCTTTTTACTCAGCGTGCACCGCTACCGCAAGTGCGGCGCCGCCGCTACCATGGGGTCATGTGGACCGAGACCCTGCCCGACCCGCTGCCCGCTGACCCGCTCGAACTCGCAGCACAATGGCTCGAGCAGGCACGCCTCGACGCCGCTCAGCCCAACCCCAATGCCATGGTGCTGGCCACCGCCGATGATAACGGCCAGCCGTCGGCGCGCGTCGTGCTCTGCAAGGATATCGTTCCAGGGTCCGGGTACATCATCTTTTATACCAATTACCAATCGCGCAAGGGCCGCGAGCTGCGCAAGAACCCCCGTGCCGCCATCGTCTTTCACTGGGACCACCGGCATCGGCAGGTGCGCGCCGAGGGCCGCGTCGAGCCGCTGACGAGGCGGAAAACGACGCCTATTTTCGCACGCGACCCTGGCAAAGCCGCATCGGCGCCTGGGCGAGCCGACAAAGCGAGCCGGTCGCATCGCGCGCCGAGCTGGGCGAGAACGTCGCCGCCGCCGCGCACCGCTTCGGCATCGCCTATGGCGGCCCCGGCACGCAAGAGCCCACCGACGTCACCGTCGAGGTACCCCGTCCGCCCTACTGGGGCGGCTTTCGGCTCGACGTCGAGGCGATCGAGCTCTGGGTCGAAGGCGAATTCCGCATCCACGACCGTGCGCGTTGGACACGCGAGGGGCGCACCCCGCCGCCTCGCTGGACCGCGACCCGGCTACAGCCTTAAAGCACAGACGCCATGGATTTCATTCAAGGACACGAGGCCGCCTGCCCGCATTGCGGGGAGCGCATCGACCTGACACTGGATCTGTCCGTGCCCGAGCAATCCTATATCGAGGACTGCCCGGTCTGCTGCCGCCCGATGGCCGTGTCGTACAGCTCGGTCGACGGCGAGCTGGCCGAGCTCAGCGTCGAATCCGCCGATTGACACGCATCGCGGCCCGACCTCAACCCCCCGCGTCACGCCGCGGCCCCTGGCGCCAACTGCGGATCCTCGTCTTGCTGCTCGTATTGCTCGTGGTCAGCGTCACGACCTGCCAGACCCGCTATTCGAGCACGCGCTGGCGTTCGCCGCTGTACGTCGCGATCTATCCGATCGCGGCGGACGAAAGCCCCGTCACGCGCGCCTATGTCGAGGCGCTCGACGCCGGGCGCTTCAAGCCCATCGATCGTCTTCTTCGCGCGCGAGGCGAAGCGCTACGGTATCGAGCTCGACGATCCGGTGAAGACGCGGCTGCGACCCGAGCTTCGCGAACGCCCGCCGCAGCGCGCGCCGGATGCCTCCATCCCGATGACCATGCTCTGGAGCCTCAAGCTGCGCTTCTGGGCGTGGCGCGTGAGCGGGCATGTCGCGGAGCCCGAAGACATCCGCATGTTCGTCCTGTACCACGACCCGGCCTTGACGCCCGTCGTGCCGCATTCGCTCGGCCTGCCGCAAGGGACTCATCGGCGTGGTCTACGCCTTCGCGACCCCCGACATGGACGGCGCCAACGACGTGGTCATCGCGCACGAGCTGCTGCACACGCTGCGGAGCCACGGACAAGTACGATCCGCGCACCGACTGCGCCCTCGTTTCCCGACGGCTACGGCGATCCCGGCCAGGTGCCGCTCTATCCCCAGGCCACCGCCGAGCTGATGGCGGGCCGGCGCATGCTGTCCGCGACTCCTGGGAACAGCCAGGCGGTTTGGACGAGGTGGTCGTCGGGACCGGCCACCGCGCTCGAGATCCGCTGGCTGAAGAGCGCGCACTGAGCGCTCTCTGCCGTCAGCGCGCGGCCGTGCCTGCAGAGAGCGCCGCGAGGAGCGGTGCGTGCAACAGGCCGTTGGTCGCCAGCACGGAAGTCGTGTGCAGCCCAATCGGCGCGCCGTCCAGATCGGTGAAGCGTCCGCCCGCCTCCGACACGATCGCGGCGCAGGCGGCGATGTCGAGAATGTTCACGTCCGCTTTCCATCACGGCATCGATCTTGCCGGCCGCCAGCAAATGGTAGTGCAGGAAATCGCCATAGCCGCGGATGCGATTGACCTCGGCCACCACCCGCCCGTAGCGCGGCCACCGATCGCTCGCCGCCAGCGACTTCAAGTTCCCGGACGAGAGCGCCGCTCGCAGCGATTGTGCCGATGTCGCTCACCCGCAGGGGGCGGCCGTTCAGATACGCGCCCGCGCCTCGCTCGGCATAGGCGAGCTCGCCGTAGACCGGCGCGCTCGATACGCCGAGCACGATCTCGCCGCCGCGCATGAGCGCGATCTGCGTCGAGAACATCGGGTACTCGCGCACGAACGCCTTGGTGCCGTCGATCGGATCGACCAGCCATACGCTCTCCGCCGACAGGTCCCGCGGACCGGTCTCCTCGCCGTAAAAGCCGTACGCGGGAAAGCGCGACTCGAGAATCTTCCCGGATGGCGATCTCGCAGCGCACGTCCGCCTCGGTGACCGGCGATCTTGTCCGCCTTGATGCGCACCTCGAGATTGCGCTGGTACAGCGAGCGCGCGATGTCCGCCGCGCGCTGCGGCCGCTTCGAGCGCCGCCTCGAGCTCGGCTGAAGGATTCATGGCGCTCCGACGTGCTGGATGGGGCTGCACCACCATAGCAGACGTATGCTAACGTCGCCTCGACGCGAGGAGTCGCAGCATGGGCAATCGGTTGAGCAAGATCTATACCCGTACCGGCGATGACGGCAGCACCGGCCTCGGCGACGGCGGCGCGGGTCGCCAAGGAAAGCCTGCGCGTCGAGGCCTACGGCGCGGTCGACGAGACCAACAGCGCGCGTCGGCATGGTGCTCGCCGTCGCCGGCGCTTCCCGACGCCGTGCGCCGCTGCCTCACCGAGGTGCAGCACGATCTGTTCGATCTCGGCGGCGAGCTCTGCATTCCCGGGCATCGCATGATGACGCCGGCGCACGTGGAGCGGCTCGAGACCGAGCTCGACGGCTTCAACGACGCGCTGCCGCCGCTCAAGGATTTCATTTTGCCGGGCGGCGGCACGGCGGCCGCCGCCTGCCACGTGGCGCGCGCGGTGTGCCGGCGCGCCGAGCGCCGCTGCTGGTCTCTCGCGCGCGTCGAGGACGTCGCTCCGGACGCGCTCAAGTACCTGAACCGCCTGTCGGATCTGCTTGTTCGTCCTCGCGCGGGTGCTGGCGCGCCACGAAACCGGCAGCGAAGTGCTCTGGCGCCACCGGCGCTGACCGGCTACGCCGCGCCGACGCCCGCGGCCCCGGCTCGAGAGCAGCCAGTCGGTGTGCCAGCGCTCCAGATCGATGATCGACAGCGGCCGGCAGAACAGATACCCCTGGACCTGATCGGCATCGCGGTCCGCGCAGGTACTGCCACTGCGCATCGGTCTCCACGCCCTCGGCGACCGTCGCGAGCCCCAGGCTCTTCGCCATGGCGATGATCGCATCCACCAGCGGCGCATTGCCCGCGCTTCGCGAGGCGATGTCGCGGACGAACAGGCGATCGATCTTCAAGGTGTCGACGGGAAAATGGCGCAGGTACGACATCGAGCTGTAGCCCGTGCCGAAATCATCCAGCGCCGTGGCGACGCCGAGCTCCTTCAGCGACGTTCACCGCCTTGCTGACCGCGCTCGAGTACTCGATGAGCGCGCCCTCGGTGAACTCGAGCTCGATCATGCGCGGATCGATGCCGGCCGAGGCGATGGCGTCCTTCACCCGCCGCACCAGGCTGCCGTCCCGGAATTGCACGCCGGACACGTTGACCGCCACCTGCCAGGATGAGGTGTCGAGGTCGCGCCATCGCCTGGCCTGGGCGCACGCCTCGCGCAGCACCCAATCGCCGATCTCGACGATCAGGCCGCTCTGCTCCGCGATCGGGATGAACTCGTCCGGCGGCACCAGGCCGCGCTGCGGATGCGGCCAGCGCAGCAAGCGCCTCGACCGCCTCGACCTGCAAGGTCTCGAGCGACAGACGCGGCTGATAATGCAGCACGAACTCCTGCCGCTCGACCGCTTTGCGCAACTGCGACTCGAGCGACATGCGCTTCGCGGCGCGCGTCGAGATGGATTTCTTGAAGAACTCCATGCCCCCGACGTGAGCGCTTCGTGCATGATGCATGGCCGCGTCGGCGTTGTTGATGAGGCTTTCGGCGCCCGCGGCGTCCAGCGGGAAAATGCTGATTCCGATGGCCGCCGACAGCGGGTACTCCTGGTCGCCGATGACGAACGGACGTGCGAGCGCGAGCTGCACCCGGCGCGCGACGCTGTCGGCAGCGTCCGCGGTGGACACCCCGGGCAACACCAGCCCGAACTCGTCGCCGCCGGTGCGGGCGACCCAATCCTTGATGACGGCCGCCGTCGTCGGCGCCACCGCGTCGAACTGCGCCGATCGCAATCGCGCAAGCAGTGCTGCAAGCGATTGGCGACCTCCTTCAGCACGGCATCGCCGGCCGCCGGTCCTTGGGTATCGTTGATGCGCGAGAAATTGTCGACGTCCAGCATGAGTGTCGCGACGCCGCTCTGCCGCAGCATCGCCCATTCGACCTGATCCGCCAGGATCTGCTTGAGCCGCTGCCGGTTCGGCAACGCGGTGAGCGGATCGTAATAGGCGAGATAACGCACGCGCGCCTCGCTCGCGACCAGCTGATCCTGCGTGCGCTTGGTGCGCACCAGGAATTTCACGCGCTGCGCGAGCAGCATCGGGTTGATGCCCTTGGAGGAGAAGTCCGTCGCGCCCGCGGTATACGCGCGATTCACCGAGTCCATGTCCTCGAGGCTCGTCTGCATCAGGATGGGGACATGGTGGCAGTGAGGCAAGGCGCGCAACGCCGTGCAGGTCTCGAAGCCGTTCATACCCGGCATGACCACGTCGAGAATGATGCAATCGACCGGCTGCGCACGAAATGACACGAGCGCGCGCGGCGCCGTTGGCGGCCGAAGTGACGTGAAATCCCGCCATCTCGAGCGCCGTGCCGAGCAGCAGCCGCGCTCCGGGGTCGTCATCGACGATGAGCACGGTGGGAACCGGCTCGGGGTTGTCGTCCGCAGGGGTCATATGCGCTTCTGCCTCATGCCGCCAAGGCCGATCGCTCGCGGATCAGCGCTTCGCAGAATTCGTCATAGGCCGCGGGCAGACGCGCGAGCTCGGGCGCTCTGGACTCGCCGCGCTCGTGCGCTGCCTCGCATTGCCGGAGCAGCGCCGCCAAGCGTGCGCCGCCGAGATTGGCGGTGCTCGACTTGAGCGTGTGCAGCGCTTCGGGGAGCCCGGCCGGCTCCCGCCCTTGTATCGCCGACTGGATCGTCTCGATCAAGGGACGCGAGTTCTCCAGATACAGCTCGATGAGCGAGCCGAGGAGCGCCGGGCGACCGAGCGAGGTGATGTTCCGCAACACGCCGGTGTCGATGACCTCGATCGCCGCCACGGCGCGGCACCCAGCGAGCGAGCACCGCCGTCAGCTGCAGCTGCGTGAACGGCTTGGGGAGAAAATCGTCCATGCCGGCGGCGAGGCAGCGCTCGCGGTTCGCTTCCATGGCATTGGCGGTGAGCGCGATGATGGGCACCCGGCTCGCCCGACCCCGACTCGCGCCGACGAATCTCCTGGGTCGCGGTCAGGCCGTCCATCACGGGCATCTGACAATCCATCAGCACGGCCGCGTAGGCCGACTCGGCGATCGCCTCGAGCGCGAGCATGCCGTTGACGGCCGATTCCGATTGATAGCCGAGGTTCTCGAGCATGCCGGCCGCGACCTCGCGATTCACTGCATTGTCCTCGACCACCAGGATTCGCGGCCCGGCGGGCGGAGTCCTCTGCGGCAGCGCCGGTGCAGGCATCACGGTCGCCGCGAGCCGCGCCGTCGCGGTGCGAGCCGGTGGCATCGGCTGGACTTCCGAGGCGACCGGCTCCAGGGGAATCTCGAACCAGAACGTCGAGCCGCGAGCCTGCTCGCTCGCGACACCGATCTCCCCGCCCATGAGCGCAACCAGCTGGCGGCAAATGGCGAGTCCGAGACCCGTGCCTCCGTACTTGCGCGTCGTGAAGGAGTCGGCCTGCGTGAAAGCGCTGAAAATCTGGCTTTGCGACTCGGCGGCGATGCCGATACCGGTGTCGCTCACCTCGAAACGCAGCCTGCCGGCCGTATCGAGCGCGGCGACACGCATCACGACTTCGCCCGTCTCGGTGAACTTGATGGCATTTCCGGCGAGATTGATCAGCACCTGCCGCAGCCGCAGCGGATCTCCGCGCACGGCGGCCGGCACCGTGGGCGCTATTTCGCAGCGCAGCTCGAGTCCCTTGGCGCGCGCGCGCAGCGCCAGGATCTCGATCGTCTCCGCGATGATCTCGCGCAGCTCGAACTCGACGTGCTCGAGCTCGAGCTTGCCCGCTTCGATTTTCGAGAAATCCAGGATGTCATTGATGATCTCGAGCAGTCCCGTGGCGGAGCGTGTGATGGTCTCGGCCAGGCGCCGCTGCCGCACCGAGAGCTCCGTTCCCTGCAGCAGCTCCGACATTCCCATGACGCCGTTCATCGGGGTGCGGATCTCGTGGCTCATGCGCGCGAGAAACTCGCTCTTCGCACTGCTCGCCCGCTCCGCCGCCTCTTTCGCCGCCGTCGCTTCGGCGATCGCGCGCTTGAGCTCGCGGTTGGCGTTGCCCAAGTTGATGGTGCGTTCCGTCACCTGCTGCTCGAGGAATTGCCGGTAGCGCTCGAGCCGCGAGTCGCGCTGGCGAATCTGGCTCAGCATCTGGTTGAAGCCTTCGATGAGCGAGCCGATCTCGTCCTGGGCGCAGCCCTCCACCCGCAGGGTGTAATCCTCCTCGGTCGACACACGCTTCATGGTCTGCGCGAGGTTCACGATGGGTCCGGATATTTGATGCTGCAGCCGGGCCGCGACCCAATAGGCGCCCACCATCGCCGCGGCCAAGCCGGCGATGGTCGTGAGCATGAATGCGAGCCAGTCGGGATAGACCGCATCGAGCGGCGCGATGATCAGCACGTGTCCCAGCACCTTGCCGTCGGCCACGGCATCGGCCGTGATCCTGACATGACCCTGTTTGAGCTCGGAGAGCGGGCGTTGTTTTGCATCGACTGCGACGGGCGGGGGTAGCTGCGCCGACGCCAAGGTCTTCGCGAAGGGATCCAGCCGAACCTCCGCCGCGCCGTCCGCTCCCTGGGTGTAAGTCGCGAGGAGGCGGCCGTCGGGGAGCGCCACTTGCACGCTGCCCGCCTCCGGCTCCTCCCGCAACGCATGCAGCGCCTTGACGGCACCCTTGTCGTCGCCCGCCTCGAGGGCCTCGATGACGTTTACGCCCGTGACCCCGGCGATGCGGGTGGCGAAGCGGCGCAGCTCCTCGCGCGAATGCAGGACATTCGTGACCATGGGCAGGATCACCGCCAGCGTAAAGGCGGCGATCGCCGGCGCGCCGATCACGATGCGGAGTTTCCGCTCGATCGGGAGGTCAGCGAACCAGCGGATCAACCCGCCTCCGTCGAAATGCAGCGAAAATGCACGGCCACTCCAAACGGGGCGGACAGTCCGCCCTCTAGGAGGATGTCGGCTTTTCGAGGGATTTCTGCTGGGCGCGAAGGTGATTCGCATCACGGTGCGCCCAAACCTAATGCACGCGGACGGGGCGGCGCTGCGGCGCTCCTCCGGGAGGCCCTCAACGTCTCGGGATTATGTTTTGTGTGCAGCGCAGGCGGCGGCGATGCAGCGGCGCGCCAGGGGCCAGTCGAAGGCGACGCCGGGATCGGACTTGCGGCCGGGCGCGACGTCGCTGTGCCCGGCAAGACGCGTCGGCCGCAGGGTGGGATACGCTCGGCAGAGCGCCGCCACGACTGCCGCCAGGGCGCGGTATTGACGCTCGTCGTAGGCGACCGTGTCGGCGCCCTCGAGCTCGATGCCGATCGAGAAATCGTTGCACGCCGGCCGGCCCTCGTACTCCGAGACGCCGGCATGCCAGGCGCGGTCGTTGAATCCGACGTACTGGGTCACCGAGCCGTCGCGGCGTATGCACAGGTGCGCCGAGACGCGCCGGTCCGCGACCTCGGCGAAATACGGATGCGCGTCGGCGGGCAGCGAATTGGTGAACAGCCGGTCGATCCAGGGGCCGCCGAACTCCCCCGGCGGCAGGCTGATACCGTGCACGATGATGAGGTCGGCGACGACGCCTGCGGGCCGCGCATCGAAATTCGGCGAGCGCACCTGGCGCGCTTCGCGCAGCACTCCGCTTGAAGGATCTACGTGCAAGTCATCTGCCTCGAAAGGTACAACCCAAGCATATGCGACAATCGCATCGATATGAACGGTGAGCTTGTGACGTGCGTCTGAATCGAGTGTACGTGGAGGCAGCCCTGCAGGCAGGACTGCGTCTCGAGCTCCCTCCGGCCGCCGGCCTACACCTCGCCAAGGTGCTGCGGGCGCGCAGCGGGGACGAGCTGGTGGTGTTCGCGGGCGACGGCTACGAGTACCCCGCGAGCGTCGAGAGCGTTCGCGGCACCCGGGTGGCGGTCGCGGTCGGCGAAGCGCGGGCCGTCGACCGCGAATCGCCGCTCGCCGTGACGCTCGTGCAATGCATCGCGCGCGCCGACCGCATGGACCTCATCGTGCAGAAGGCGACCGAGCTGGGCGTCGCCTGTATCGTGCCGGTGCAAAGCCGCCGCGGAGTGGTGCGCGTCGAGTCCGCGCAGGCGCAGTCCAAGGCCGCGCATTGGCGCGCGATCGCGGTGAACGCCTGCGAGCAGTGCGGACGAAATCGTCTGCCGGCCGTCGAGACGCCTCGCCGCCTCATCGACTACCTGGGGACGCTGTCGCCCGGCGGTACGCGTCTGTTGCTCGAGCCCGGCGCCGAGGCGCGTCCCGCGGCACCGATCGGCGGCGCGGTTAGCATCGCGATCGGACCGGAGGGCGGTCTCGACGATGAGGAAATCGAGGCGTTCCGGCTCGCAGGGTTCGAGCCCATGAGGCTCGGCCCCCGGGTGCTGCGCACCGAGACCGCGGCCATCGCGGCGCTCGCATGGCTGCAGGGCCGGTACGGCGATCTGCACCTAGCAGGGCTCGAGCGCAACCGTCCGTCAGGTCATGACGGAGGTTTCTTCGGCGATCATCTGCTCGAGCCGCGGCAAATCCGGAATCAGCGGCGTCTCGTTCACCATGCGCACCTGGCAGACCACGGGCACCCGCTCCCCGAAGCTGCGCGAGACGTCGGGCAGGACGACGTCCGCATTCACCCGCACGAGCTGCGGAAAGCCTTGCGTCAGTATGCCGAAGCAGCCGCCCGGCAGAAGACCCGCCGCCGCGTGGAATATCACGATGCGCGTGCGGCTCGAGACGCTCGGCAACGGCTGTCCGAGCGTGCTTTCGAACGACACCACCGGGACGCTGCGGCCGCTCCAGTTGACGAGACCTGCGTACCAGGCCGGCGCATTCGTCATCTGCGCGGGGGCCTGATAGCCGATCACTTCGGCGACGCACGCCCGGGGAACGATCAGCCGTTCACCGCTGAGCGGCACCAGCAAACTGTAGAGCTCGTCGCGCAGGTCGGACATGAGCTAGCGTGCGACGGCGCTGCGGCGGTTCACGAGAGGCTCGATCGCGTCGAGCAGCTGGCTTTCCTGGTAGGGCTTACCCAGATAATCGTCGACACCGAGCTCGATCGCCCGTGCGCGATGCTTCTCGCTCACCCGCGACGTGATCATGACGATGGGGATGTGCTTCAGCCGCGGGTCGCCGCGCACGTGAGCGGCGACCTCGTAGCCGTCCATGCGCGGCATCTCGATGTCGAGCAGGATGATGTCGGGCAGATTGTCCTGCAGCAGCGATACGGCGTCGACGCCATCCTTTGCCGTGAGTACGCGCATGCCGTTGCGTTCGAGCAATCGCTGCGTGACGCGGCGGACCGTGATGGAATCGTCGACGACCAAGGCAAAGGTGCGCCGGTCGCGCTGCTCGAGCACCGCGGTGTCCGTCGGACGGGCGCGCCATTCCGAGCGCACCAGCGATCCCATGTCCAGGATCACGACGATGCGCCCGTCGCCCAAGATGGTGGCACCGGCGATGCCGCGGATGCCCGAGATCTGCGGCCCCAGTGACTTGACCACGATCTCCCGGCTGCCGACCAGCTCGTCCGTGACCAGCGCGGTGGAGTGTTCGCCGGCGCGGATGAGCACGACGGACATCGATACGTCCGTCTCCGGCAGACGGGTGGCGCCGAGACCCACGAAAGTGCCGAGCTGCTGGAAGCGGTATTTCTGGCCGCCGTACTCGAACAGCGGCGAGTCCTTGCCGAGGTGCCGCGCCACGATGTTGCGCGGCAATCGCACCACGCCCTCGACGGTCGCCAGTGGCAGCGCATACACCTCTTCGGCGACGCGCACGATGAGCGCCTGGCTGATGGCGAGGGTGAAGGGCAGCCGGATCGTGAAGCGCGAGCCCGTGCCCGGCGTCGACTCGATGAACAGTCCGCCGCCGAGCTTCTTGACCTCGGTCGCCACCACGTCCATGCCGACGCCGCGGCCGGCCGCCTGCGTGACGCGGCCCGCGGTGCTGAAGCCCGGCTCGAGGATGAGCTGCATCGCCTCCTCGTCGGTGAGCTTTGAATGTCGGTCGGCGAGACCTAAGGCCACGGCCTTCTCGCGAATCAGCTTGACGTTGATGCCGGCGCCGTCGTCCGCCACCACGATCACGACTTCGGCGCCGTCGCGAGTGAGGCGTGACCGCGATGCGCCCCACGTCCGGTTTGCCGAGCGCCGCGCGGCGCTCGAGCGGCTCGATGCCATGGACGACGGAGTTGCGCAGCATGTGCTCGAGCGGCGGCACCATGCGCTCGAGCATCTGGCGATCGAGCTCGGCGGCGGCCCCCTGCACGACGAGCTCGGCCCGCTTGCCGGTGTCGTTCGCCGCCTGACGCACCAGCCGGGTAAGCCGCTGCACGTGCCGCTGGAAAGGAACCATGCGGGTGCGCATCAGGCTGTTTTGCAGCTCCGTGATGGTCCGGGCCTGCTGGGTCAAGAGGTTTTGCGCCTCCCGCGTGAGCGTCTCCAGCATTCCCTGGATGCTGGCGACGTCGCCCGAGGTCTCGGCGAGCGCGCGCGAGTACTGCTGTATCGAGGAATAGCGATCGAGCTCGAGGGGGTCGAAGTCGTCGCGGCGAGGATCCTCCGCGTCTTGATGCCGGTTGAGCACCTGCGCCTCGGTCTCCATCTCGAGGGCACGCAGCTGGTCCTTGAGCCGGGTCACCGTGCGCGCGAGCTCGGCCAGATTGAAGTCGATGGAATTGACCTGTTGATCGAGGCGTGAGCGGAAGATGCTCACTTCGCCGGCATTGTTCAGCATCGAGTCGAGCAGGTCCGCGTCGACGCGGGCCATCTCGACCCGCTCCGTCGGCATGCTCTCGCGTCCCGGAAGCACCGGGCCGGTGCTCACCTCGAGCTGCGAGAGCGAATCCTCGGAAATCGACGCCGCCGATTCCTCCGTGATCGCCGCGGGGGCGGATGCCGCAGCGGCCGGCGCCGCAGGAGCGGATGGCGCGGGCACCGCGGAGCGCCGCGTTGGCGGACGCCGCGACAGTCGGCGCGGCGCGCGCCGCAATCGGCGCCGCCGTCAGGGGAATGGGCGTTCCGGGCCGCGGAGTTGCCGACGGCTCCGCCGGCGGCGCGGTCGCGGAGCGGGTTGCCGGCTGCGAAGGCGCGAGGGGCGCAGCCTCCGGGGTCGCTGAAGTCTCGGCTGCGGCATCCGCGCCGCCGCTCAAGTCGCGGATCTGCTTGAGCAGCGCCTGCGCGGAAGCGGGCAGTACCCCGGTGCTGACGAGATCGCGCATGCGCGCGAGTTCATCGAGGCTCGTCTGCATCACCGTATGCGCATGATCGTCGCCCGACACCATGCCGCCGTCGATCGCAATCACCAAAGTCTCGAGTTCGTGGCTCAAATCGCCCATGGCGGAGATGCCCGCCATGCGCGCCCCGCCTTTCAAGGTATGCAGCGTGCGCTGCAGCTCGGCGACGGGCTGCTTGTCCTTGCGATCGCGATTCCAGGCGGTGAGCGAGAGCTCGGCAGCCTCGATCAGCTCGGTTGCCTCCTCGCAGTAGATATTGGCGATCTCGTGATCGAATTCATCCGGCGCCGGGGCGGGCGCCGACCTCCGGCTCCGGCGCTTGCTCCGCGCGGCGCGCGCGCCACCTCGGGCTGCGCGAGCTGCGGCACGAGCGCGGAGGCGCTGGTCTCGATGACGTTCGCGAGCTCGGCGTCGATGCGCGCTTCGAGCACCTGCAAGCGCTCGAGAAGCGAGGGTTGCTCGGCGAAGAACGCGCTCGATTCATTGATGTGCGATACCACGTTGTCGATGGCGCGCACCGCATCCGAGAGTACGGCCAGCGCCGCATCGGATATGCCGAGGCCGCTGTCGAACACCTTGCGCATGTAATGGTTGAGCGGCTCGGTGATGCGGATGCCGTGGCGCGCCTCGGCCATTTTGGAGCTGCCGCTCAGCGTATGAATGGCGCGGTACACGGACTCCGGCAACTCGTGCGGCGCCGGCAGGCCGCTGCGCTTGCGCAGATAGGCGCGAATCTCGGTGAGATGGCTCGAGACTTCCTTGCTGTAAATCTCGTGCAGCTGCGGATCCATGGAGGCCACGTCTGCGGTGACCGGCGGTGCCGGCACGGGCGGCGGCGCGATAACCATCGTCGGGGCGGCAGCGGGTGGCTCCGCGGCAGCGGCCGGCGGTGCCTGCACGGGCGTTGGCTTCGGCGCGATCGCGAGCGTCGGTGCCCCCGAACCCGCCGCGGGAAACGAAGTCGTCGCCACGTCGCGATCCTCGGCGGGCGGCGCCTGGTCGGCCTCGCGGCCATCGGCATAGGCAAAGGCACGCGACATCAGCGGCTCGATCGACACCTCGCCGCCGTGCTCCAGCTGATGCACGAGTTGCGGCAGGGTGGCGACGGCATTGCGCAACAGCCCCATCATCGCCGGTGTGCGGGACAGCGTTTTGTCGATGATGCGGTTGAGCAGGTTCTCGATCGCCCACGAGAACTCGGCGACCAATCGCGCGCCGACCATGCGGCCGCTGCCCTTGAGCGTATGGAAGCTGCGCCGCAAGGAGGCAAGCGACTCGAGATCCATGGGATTTTGGTCCCAGAGCGGGAAAGCCCGCTGAATGGAGGTGATCTCCTCCTTGGCCTCTTCGATGAACAGCTCCACGAACTGCGGATCGACCGCTTCCGCCTCCGCCGGGTTGATCACCGGTTGAGTCGCCGCCTGGGAACGCAGGCGGCGGTCCTCGAGAACCGCCGTGGCGGCCAGAGAGCCGCCCTCCAGAGCTCTTGACCACGTCGGCATCGGAGAGCGGTGCTTCCTCGGGCAGATCGACGCTCGGCACGCGCGGGGCGGCGTCGGCATTCAGTGCCCGAATGCACATCTCGGCGTTGTCGAGCATGTACCACGGGTCGGCGCGGCCGTTCTGCAGCGTCTCCATGTAGTACTCGATGCTCACGATCGCATCGGCGATTCGCTCGAGCCGCAGCGCGTCGGGAACGCCCGCCCCCGGCTCGATCAGCCTGCGGACCTCGGCGCCGATCCCATCCATCAGCTCGACCGCCCGGCCCTTGCCGAGCATCAACAGACCGGCGGTGATTCCCCGCAACAGCTGCGGGACATTGTCGAGTCCCTGCGGCGAGAACTCGTTCGGCTTTTGCACGGCGATCGAGACGGCTTCCTTGATGCGCGCCAGATTGACGATGCACTCGCGCAGCACCGCCTCGCTCACCTGTCGGAACTCGAAATCCTGGTCCTCGGCGCCCTCGCCCTTGGTCGCCGCGCCCGCGTTCGGCAGGATCAGGCGCACCAGCTGATCGTCGAGACTGTCTTCCACCGACAACAGCACGCCCGCCACTTTGACGAGCGAGGCCTCGGAGGGATTGCTGCCGTCGCGCAGGCTTCCGGCGAGTTCCGCGATCTCCTGCTGGACTCGCTGGCGCAGCTCGCCGAGTCCCAGCACGCCCAAGGTGTCGCTGATCTTCTTGAGCAGATCGAGCTGCGGCACGAGATCCTCGTGCCGGCCGCCGCCGCGGCGCACGAAGATATCGAGGACATCCTTGACCTTCGACAGGTCCTCTTTGATGGCGGCAGCGACCGTGCGCATGAGCTTCACGCTCGGCGCCGACAGGCTCTCGCGTTCCTGCTCGATCGAGTCGTCGACCGGGAGCATCTCGGCGAGCTTGAATGAGGCGCGCACCGCGGCGATCCGGCCATCGGAGCTCGTGGCACGGGCCACGTAGTAGAGCAGGTTGTTCAGCAGGTCGAGGGGCGGATCCTGGCAGTAGCTGTCCTCGCCGATCTCATAGAGAAGCTTGATCTGTCGATCGGCCTGTCCCAGCAGCCGCTTGAGCGTCGCGCTGCCTTCCAAGCCGTTCGCACGCAGACCCTCGAGCACCGCGCCGATCACCCACCAGAGCTGGAATACCGGCTGGGTGGTGGCGACCTGCTCGAGCTTCTCGGCGACCTTGGCGAGAATCTCGAGGTTTTGCTCCATGCGCTCGCCGCGGATATAGCCGAGCAGCCCGACCTGGAACCGCGGTCGCAGCCGTCTCGCCCACTGGGTCACGGACACCGCCTGCTCGTCCCGCGACTGCGGTTGCGGTTGCGCCGGCTGGTCCGACTTCAGATTGAGCAGGAGCAGCGTGCCCTCGGACAGCAACGGGCTGCCGCGCACCGAGCGTAAATCGTTGAGCAGCGGCAGCAGCACGAGCGCTAAGTCGCGGCCGCCGGACAGCACCCGCTCGAGGTAGGTCGGCAGCTGCACCATCGCGCGCATCAGCGCATCGAGCCCGTCGCCGTGTCTCTTCTGGTCGCTGGCGGTGAGCAGGTAGCGGGTGACGTGCTCCATCTCCTCGGCCAGCAACGCCGCGCCGTACACCTCCACCAGCCGCAGCACGCCGTGGGCCAAGTGCAGCTGGTCGGCACACTTCTCGAGAAATGCGGTCTGATCGGATCGCTCGGCGTACGACTCCAGGGCGGAGCGCGCCTCGGTCAAGGTCGTCGCGAGTTCCTTCGCGACGAGATGCAAGGTTTGAGATCTGATATCGCTCATCGGTCGTCGACTCGCCGCCGCTATGCGCGCGCGCCCGCGCCGCTCGCGTTCCGCATCTTGCCGGCCGCGCCCGCGCTTGATTTGCCAGGCCCGGCCACTCCGGCGCCGCCCACCGCGCCGCCCGCACTCGGCGGCAGCTTGCCGTTGCCTGCGTGGCCGGCCAAGGTCTCGCCGGCGAGCGTCGTGGTGCCGGCGCCGTAATCGGGCAGCCGGAACCCGGCGACGGACTTGCGCAATTGCGCCGACAACGCCGCCAGTTTCGCGATCGAGGCCGACGTCGCGGTCGAGCCCTCGGCCGTTTGCGTCGAGATCTCGCGCACCACCTGCATGCTCTTCGAGATGTTGCCCGACACCGCGGCCTGCTGGCGTGCGCTCGCGGAGATGTTCTGCACGAGGCTCGCGATCTGATTCGAGACCTGCTCGATTTCTTCGAGCGCGGCGCCGGCGTTCTCCGCGAGCAGCGCACCGCCCACCACATCCGTGGTGCTGCGTTCCATGGACACCACCGCCTCGTTGGTGTCGGTCTGGATGGTGCGCACCAGAACCTCGATCTGTTTGGTGGCATTGGCGGCGCGCTCCGCCAGACGCTGCACCTCGTCGGCCACGACGGCGAAGCCGCGCCCCGCTTCACCGGCCATCGAGGCCTGGATGGAGGCATTCAGGGCAAGAATGTTCGTCTGCTCGGCAATGTCGTTGATCAGCTCGACGATGTTGCCGATTTCCTGAGAGCTCTCGCCGAGGCGCTTGATGCGCTTGCTGGTCTCCTGAATGGTCTCGCGGATGGCATTCATGCCGTCGATGGTGCGACGCACGGCATCACCGCCCTTATGGGCGATGTCGACCGAGTGGCGCGCGACGTCCGCGCAGCGCTCGGAGTTGCCCGAAACTTCTTCGATGGAGGCGGCCATGTCCGCCATGGACTCGCTCGACGCCGTGATCTGCCGCGACTGGGCGCCGCTTGCCTTGGCCATGTGCGCGGCCGCCGACTGCGTTTGCCGGGCGGCGCCGTCCAATTGAATCGCGCTGTCGTTGATGGTGGCGACCAGCTCGCGCAGCGCCTCGATGGCGTAGTTGATGGAGTCGGCAATGGCGCCGGTGATGTCCTCGGTGACCGTGGCCTGCACCGTGAGATCGCCGTCGGCGAGGCTCGAGAGCTCGTCGAGCAGGCGCATGATGGCTTCCTGGTTGCGCTCGTTCTCGCGCACCCGGAGCTCCGTCGTGCGGCGCGCGCTCATCGACTTGCGCGAGGCGGCGAACAGCGCGGCGAGCGCCGCCGCGGCGAGCGCGAGAAGCCCCACCACCGCAAATTTGTAGCCCGCACCCGCCTGCGGCGGCGCGGCTGCGACGCTACCGAGCTGCGCGGTCATGCCGCTCGCGAGCGCGGGCAGCGAACGTGCAGCCGCCTGCGCCTTCGACAGCGTCTCGGCGACGCCGATCGCCTTGCGGACGCTGGTTGCGAACTGCTGGTTGCGCTGAGTGACCGTCTTCAAACGTTGTTCGGCGTCGGCGCCCGTAACGCGAGACAGCGCCATCCCGGACTCCTCGCCGGAGAGCCCGCGCACCACCTGGTTCAAGAATTCGAGGCTGTCCGCGAGCCGCTGCGCGGTCGGCGCCGCATCGCTGACCCCGGACGCGAGCCCGTTCAGCTCCTGCTGCACGCGCTGTACGGTGAGCTCGAAGCGTTCGAGATATCGGCTCATGCCCTCGAGCTTCTGCACGCCCACCGCGCTCGCGAGGTCGCCGAGCTCGGACAGCAATTTCGGAGCGAGTTCGCGGGTCTCCTGATTGGCCGCGCCGATGGTCTCCACCGCCTGACGAGCCTGCGAGACGCTCGCCGCAGACGCCTCGAGCTTGTCGAGGTTGGGCTCGAGCTTGGCGCCCAAGCCTCCCGCCGTCATGGATTTCAGTCGCGCGGTGCTTTTGCCCAACGCATCGAAGCTCGAGAGCTCGCCGCGCAGCGCGTTCTGCGCCTCGAAAGGAATCCGCTCGATCACGAGACCCAGCTGCTCGTCGGGCGCGATGGCGGCGGTTCCGGTGCGTCCGAGCAAGGTGAGCACAAGGGCGGCCGCGATG
This sequence comes from uncultured Gammaproteobacteria bacterium, assembly GCA_963766915.1. Taxonomy (GTDB): domain Bacteria; phylum Pseudomonadota; class Gammaproteobacteria; order Steroidobacterales; family Steroidobacteraceae; genus Bog-1198. Next base: position 76,488 of record CAVYCL010000006.1, on the reverse strand, counting down.
CACACCGCGATCACCGCGATGAGGAGCGGGACGAGATTCGTCTTGGCAGGTTTCTGGACCATTATGATGAGGCTCGCATTCAGCTCGCCGCCTGCAGGAAGCTCGGACTTTCCACGAGGCTTTTCAAACTGATCACCGGCCACACCTCGCCGCCGCGGCGGAAAGCTCCCGCCAGGTAGGTCTCGCAGCGGATGATCGTGGGCGGTGCCTCGGAGTCGAACTCCGTCTCCGCGAAACGGCGAAATCCGAGTACCTCGTCGACGATCAGGCCCGCGGGGATTTCGCGGTGGTTGACCACGACGATGCGGGTGTTGCGTCCCGGGTGCGTCGCCCCGCTTCCCAAGAACTGCTTCAGATCCAGCATCGGCAGGAGCGAGCCGCGCACGTTCGCAAGACCTTTGACCCAGCTCTTGGCACCGGGAAGGCGGGTGATAACCGCCGGGAACCCCAACACCTCGCGAGTTTCCTCTCGTGCGATCAAGAACGTCTCCCCTCCCATCCGGCACGCCACACCCACCCACTCACGGCCTTCCGCCGCGTCGGGTGCGCTCGCGGCCGTGACCGGGCGGCTGCGCCTCTCCATTTCCTTGAGAAGCTCGAAGGGGCGGTCGCGCAAGCTCTTCAGGCTTGTGTCGTTCCCGCTTACCGTGCTCGTCATACGGCCAGCGCGGCCTGAGCCTTCTCGACCAGCGCCTGGGCGGAAACCGGCTTCACCAGATAATCGACGGCCCCCTGGCGCAAACCCCACACGCGGTCGGTCTCCTGCCCCTTGGTGGTGACCATGATGATCGGTATCAGGCTCGTCTCCGGGTCGTTGTTGAGCATTCGCGTCGCCTGGAAGCCGTTGACGCCCGGCATGACGATGTCCATGAAGATGAGGTCGGGCTTCATGGCTTTCGCCTTGCGGATGCCCTCTTCACCGTTCTCCGCGGACGCGGTCTTGAACCCGTGCTTCTCCAGGGCCTTCTGCATGACGAACACCTCGGTGGGTGAATCGTCGATGATGAGAATGAGCGCCATCCTTAAGGTCTCCGTCATTTCCCGACGTGGGCTTCGATCGCACCGAGGAGCTCGTCCTTGGTGAACGGCTTGGTCAAGTAGTGCTCCGATCCCACGATGCGTCCGCGGGCGCGGTCGAAAAGACCGTCCTTGCTCGACAGCATGATCACCGGAATCTGCTTAAATACCTTGTTGTGCTTGATGAGCGAGCACGTCTGGTAGCCGTCGAGCCGCGGCATCATGATGTCCACGAACACGATGTCGGGCTGATGGTCGGCGATCTTCGACAGGGCATCGAAACCGTCGACGGCCGTGAACACCTCGCAGCCTTCCTTCGTCAGCAGCGTCTCGGCCGTGCGCCGGATCGTCTTGCTGTCGTCGATCACGAGGACTTTTAGTCCTGCGAGTTTCGCCTTGCCGTTGCTCATCATGCTCTGCATGGAACCTCGAAGTCCTCGGAGGCTAGCGCGGCGCGAGGCGCCCGTAGGTGCTGGAATCTTGTGGCTTTTTAACATATCCGGGGGCTGCTAGCCACGGTAAGAAGTCGACATTTCGAGCCAATGTCGGGCAAACAACGGAGGCGTGGTTCACAGTTTTCGACTTAAGGGGCTCTGCGATGCGCTTGCGCTAGACTCCCTTTCGGCGCGGGAGAATTTTTTGCCGGCGCGGAGGTTCGAGAATGTCTCAAGTGCGGCTGGTCGTGGTCATGGATCCCATCGAGGCCATCAATCCGGCCAAGGACTCGACCTTGGCGATCCTGCTGGCGGCGCAGGCGCGCGGCTGGCAGCTGCATTACGCCGAGCTCGGCGACCTCTGGCTGCGGGACGGCGTCGCGTGGGGCCACTTAGCGCCGCTCGAGGTGTTCGACGATCTGCGCAACTGGTTCACTCGGGGCACGCGCGCCGCCGCTAAACTGGGCGAATTCGATGTGATTCTGATGCGCAAGGACCCGCCATTCGACACCGAGTACATCTACAGCACCTACATCCTCGATCGCGCGAAACTGCAGGGCGCGCTGGTCGTGAACGACCCGCGGGGCCTTCGGGACATGAACGAGAAGGTCTATACCGCCTGGTTTCCGGAGTGCTGTGCACCCACCCTGATCACCCGCGACATGCACGCCATGGCCGCGTTTTTACATGAGCACGGCAAGGCTGTCTGCAAGCCGCTGCACGGCATGGGCGGGCGGTCGATCTTCGTGCTCGAAGAGGGCGACAAGAATCGCAACGTCGTGTTCGAGACCCTCACCGACTACGGGCGGCATTATGCGATCGTGCAGCGTTACTTGCCCGAGATCGTCAGCGGCGGGGACAACCGCGTGATTCTCATCGACGGCGAGCCCGTGCCGTTCGCGCTGCAACGCATGCCCGATGCCGCCGATCATCGCGGCAATCTGGCCGCCGGGGCGACCGCGCAAAGCCGTCCGCTGAACGATCGGGACCGATGGCTCTGTTCCATCATCGGGCCCAAGCTGAAAGCGGCGGGGATGGTATTCGTCGGCCTCGACGTGATCGGCGATTACGTGACTGAGATCAACGTCACGAGTCCGACAGGCATCCGCGAACTAAACAAGAAGCACGATGTCGACATCGGGGGCAAGCTGATCAAGGCAATCGCCGGTATCCTCGACACTCGATGAGTTACGATTTACTGAAAGCCGGCCTGCCGCCGGCGAACGACCGCATGCTGACCACGTGCTTTCTGGCCGCACTGGTCCACGGCATCATCATCTTGGGCGTGACGTTCAGCGCATCCGGCAACCGGGCGGCCGAAAGCGACGGGCCGGCCCTCGAAGTGGTGCTGGTGAACGACCAGGCTCCGTCCGTCGCCAGCAACCCGAATGCGGCCTACCTCGCGCAGCGCAGCCAGATCGGATCGGGGAACACCTTGAAGCGCGAGCGCGCGCTCATCCCCCGCTCCTCGCTGATGGCGGCCAACCGCCCCGGCATCCCGGACGGCGAAGGGGTCTCGGCCCAGCAGACCGGCAGCGACATTGGGGACGATGAGGTCATCGCGACGCACGGTCCTTCGCCGAAGATCCTGTACTTCGCGGCGGCCAATGCCGACGATCAGCCCTCCAAGTTGCCGATGCTGCTCGAGAACCGGCCCGACCTCGGCATGGCGTCGAACGACGACGGCATCCAGCTGCGCATCCGCGGCGAGGCCAAGCAGCAGCTATGGATCGCGGCCGACACGCGCGAGTCGGATGTCGCCGTGTACCTCGACAGCTGGCGCCGCAAGATCGAGCGGGTCGGCACCATGAACTTCCCGAGTGTCGCCCGCCGGCGCAATGTCTCCGGCACGCCGGTCATCGAGGTGACCATCGGTGCCGACGGCAGGCTCGTGCAGACCCTCATCCGGCGCTCGAGCGGCCACGCGGAGATCGACGAGGCCGCGATGCGCATCTTGAAGCTCGCCTCGCCTTACGACGCCTTCCCGCCCGAGCTCTCGGCCAAGCACGACGAGATCCGGATCGCCTACGAATGGCAGTTCCTCGATGGTGCGGCGCAAGGCTCGAGCGTGTTCTATGCCGACCCCCAGCATTCGGGGGCGGCCGGGGAGACGCCTCCGGGTGTATCGCCGTAGACTCTCGAGGTGCCACGCGCGGAGGGCTCAATGAGCGAGGCGGAGTACCTGAAGAATCAATTGCTGATCGCCATGCCCATGATGGGCGATCCGAATTTTGCCCAAACCGTGACCCTGATCTGCGAGCACAGCGCCGATGGGGCGCTCGGCCTCATCCTGAACAAGCCCCTGTCGATGCGGATGAGCGAGATTTTCGACCAGCTCGAGATCGAACCGCCGAAAGGCGACCTGCGCGAGCGCCATGTGCTGCGCGGCGGCCCGATGCAGACCGATCGCGGCTTCGTCGTGCACCGGGCCGTTCGGACAATGGGACTCGACGCTCACGGTCTCGGACACCATTCACGTCACCACCTCGCGGGACATCCTGGCGGCCATGGCGCGCGGCGAAGGTCCCGCCGAGGCGGTGGTCGCATTGGGCTACGCCGGATGGCAGGGCGGCCAGCTCGAGGACGAGATCCGCGCCAACGCCTGGCTGAGCGCTCCCGTGGACTCGCGGCTCATCTTCGATACTGCCGTTCGAATCGCGCTGGCAGGCCGCCGGGCGGTTGCTCGGCGTCGAGCTCTCGCTCATCAGCGCGATCAGCGGTAATGCCTGAGGCGGGGTCCTTCCGCGCAGACACTGCAAGGCCCCACCGCGCCGCAGATCGTCCTCGCCTTCGACTTCGGACAGCGGCGCATCGGCGTCGCCTGCGGCGACACCGTGAGCCGCAGCGCCTCGCAGGCGCGGACGCTCGTTTGCGGATCCCAAGGCGTGCCCTGGGAGGCGATCGATGCGTTGCTTCGCGAGTGGCAGCCCGCCGTGCTGGTGGTCGGCCTGCCGTATAATGTCGATGATTCCGAGAGTGCCGCGGCGGCACGCGCGCGCAGCTTCGCAGGCGCGCTCGCGGCGCGCTACGCGCTGCCCGTCGAGCTGATCGACGAGCGCTACTCCTCGATGGAGGCGCTCGATCGGCTGCGCCAGCGCCCGGGCGTCGGGTCTGCGCAAGCGGCGGGTCGCCAAGAGCGATGTCGACGCGGGGGCAGCCCGGGTCATTTTGGAACGATGGTTCAGTCAAATAACATGAGGCGCGAATGCGTGCACAGACCGACGGCGCCGGGGGGCTGCGCCATCTCATCTCGCTCGACGGCCTGACCCGCGAAGCGCTGACCGCGATCCTCGATCGGGCGGAGAGCTACCGCCGATTTCCGGGACAGCCCGCCTACGAGGGGCGCGAGCTCGCCGGAATGACGCTCGCCAACCTGTTCTTCGAGCCGAGCACCCGCACGCGCGCCTCGTTCGACCTCGCGAGCCGGCGCCTCGGCGCGCACGTCCTCAACCTGGACATGCAATCGAGCTCGCGCGTCAAGGGCGAGACGATGCTGGACACGATCTACACGCTCGAGGCGATGAACACGGACGTCTTCGTGATCCGCGATTCCGAGGCCGGCATGCCGGAGTTCCTGATCGACCATGTCGCCCCGCACGTCTCGGTCATCAGCGCCGGCGAAGCGCACATGTCGCACCCGACGCAGGGGCTGCTCGACGCGCTCACCATCCGCAGCCACAATCGCCGCTTCAGCGGCCTCAAGGTGGCGATCGTCGGCGACATCAAGCACTCGCGGGTCGCGCGCTCCACCGCGCGCGCGCTCAAGACGCTGGGCACGACGGACATCCGCCTGGTTGCCCCGCAATCGCTCTTGCCGACCGAGGACGAGTTCCAGGGGGCGCTGCGCTTCACGCGGATCGAGGACGGCATCGATGGCGCAGACGTCATCATCATGCTGCGCATTCAGAAGGAGCGCATGGCGCGAGGCCGCCGCGCTCGACGACGCCGCCTATTTCCAGGAATACGGTCTGGACGCAAGGCGCGTCAAGCTCGCCTCGCCGAACGTGATCGTGATGCATCCGGGGCCCATGAACCGCGGCGTCGAGATTTCCTCGGAGGTGGCCGACGGCCCGCACTCGCTGATTCGCGAGCAGGTGAACAACGGCGTCGCCGTGCGCATGGCGGTGCTCGCCTCGATCGCGGCGACGCTCACGAGGCACCGCCGGCCGCTTGTGAGCGACGCGCGCATCAGCGCCTCGCCCATCCGGATCCTGCCGCCCTCGCGCCAGCGCGCGCACAGCTCGAGACCCTGCGGCGCGAGCACGATGATGGTCGAGCCGTGCTCGAACCAGCCCATCTCCTCGCCTTTCGAAAGCGTTGCGGCGCACGGAATGCGGTTCGGGCCGCGATACTTCAAGTGCAGGCGCACGTCGAGAAACTTGAGCCGGATGCTCGCCACCAGGATCGCTGCGACGGGCACCAGCGTGAGCAGCAGCGCCCGAAGGCAAGCGGCAGCGGATGACCGCGCGCTCGTTCTTGCAATACAGCCGCTCGATGCGCCTGAGCGCGATCGGGTTCACGTTCCAGGTGTCGCCCGAGATGTAATCGATCTGTTCCACGCGGCAGTCGTAGGGCGCGTGGAAGCGGTGGTACATGCTCGAGGTGAGACGCAGCGTCGCGAACTCGCCGCCGCGGTAGTAGCGCGCGAGGTCCTCGTCGCACAGCAGGTCCGCGAGCGGGTAGGGAGAACCCTTCGCCTGCAGCACCGTCCCCTGGGTGACGCGGCCGCACGCTCCCACCAGGGCATCGCAGGGGCTCGTCAGACATGCCGCGATCGCCGTCGATGGGACGCGCCCCGTCCTTCAGTCGCCGGGTGAAACAGGCGTGCAGGCTCTTGAAATGCGCATCCTGCCGCCTCGCTGAGGTCGAGATCGCTGAACAAGCGCCACAGAAAGATGCCGGCCGCGCACAGCCACGGTTGCTCGATCCGGCTCACCCACCCCATGAGCTGCGTCAGCCGGCGCCGTGGAATGCGGTTGGTCAGGAAGAAATTGATGTCTTCCTGCTGGACGATGCGACCGATCAGGGAACGGGCAGTCATCTGAATGTCACTCGGCTGCAATAAAGTGCGCGCCGACCCATTGCGGCATAGCGAGGCATGACGTGGCGGACAACATCATTGGGTACCTGCTGGGCGCGTGCGCGCTCGTATTCCTCCTGCGCAAGGCGTGGGCGCGTCTGCAGCTGTCGCGCGCCAAGCATCGCTCGCTTGCGGGCCACGCGCGCATGGCGCGGCGCTTCGCGGCACTTCTTCCCTACTACGAGTACGGCGAAGAGCGCATTTTTCGAGCCGATGGGGCGCTCGCAGGAGATCGCGGCGATCGCGGCGCGCGGCTTTCATGCGGCTCGCCGCGACGCTTTCCGCACGCAGTCCGAAAAGTGCGGCGCTGACCGCCTCGGTAATCGATGCGATCTCGGACCTTAAGTTCACCAGCCGCTATCGCATCCCGTTTCAGTTCAGCCGCTTCGTGCGCGAGCACATGAAGGTCGGCAGCTTCGTGGAATCGAGCGCCGGCGTCACCATTACCGACGTCGACGGCAACCGCTTCTACGATCTGACGGGCTCGTACGGCGTTAACGTGTTTGGCTACGACTTCTACAAAGAGTGCATTGCGCGCGGCAGCGAGCGGGTGCGTGATCTCGGTCCCGTGCTCGGCAGCTATCACCCGGTGCTCGAGTACAACGTGCGCCGCTTGCTGGAAATTTCCGGCATGGACGAGATCTCGTTTCACATGTCGGGGACCGAGGCCGTGATGCAGGCGGTGCGGCTCGCCCGCTACCACACGGGCAGGAGCCACCTGGTGCGATTCTGCGGCGCCTATCACGGCTGGTGGGGCGATGTGCAGCCGGGTGTCGGCAACCCCCTCGCCGCGCGCGAGACCTACACGCTCGAGGACATGGACGAGGCGTCCCTTAAGGTCTTGCGCAGCCGCCGCGACATCGCCTGCGTGCTGGTCAATCCCCTGCAGGCGCTGCATCCGAATGCCAATGCGCCGGGTGACTCCGCGTTGATCGACAGCGGCCGGAGCGCTCACTTCGACCGTGCCGGCTACCGTGCATGGCTCGAGAAACTGCGGGCGGTATGCAGCGAACGCGGCATCGTGCTGATTTTCGATGAAGTGTTCGTCGGTTTCCGGCTCGCACGCGGCGGCGCCCAGGAGTACTTCGGTGTGCGCGCTGACATGGTCACGTACGGCAAGACGGTGGCGGGCGGGCTGCCGGTGGGTGTGCTGTGCGGACGGGCCGACCTTCATGCGGCGCTTTCGCGAGGACCGCCCCGCGGATATCTGCTTCGCGCGCGGCACATTCAATTCGCATCCGTATGTCATGGGCGCGATGCGGGAATTTCTCGAGCGTCTCGACGGCGAGCCGTTGCGGTCGCTGTATCGCGATCTCGACACCGTTTGGAACGAGCGCGCGCGCGAGCCTGAATGAGCGGCTGAATGCGGAGCATCTCCCCGTCAGGGTCGCGAACCTGTCCACGATATGGACCATCTGCTACACGCAGCCGTCGCGCTATAACTGGATGTTTCAATACTATTTACGCGAGGCGGGCATCGCCTTGAGTTGGGTCGGTACGGGGCGGCTGATCTTCAGCCTGAACTACACGGCGGCCGATTTCGAGGAAGTCGCCGAGCGCATCGTGCGCGCGGCACGCGCGATGCGGCAGGACGAGTGGTGGTGGGCCGAGCCCACCACCACCAACAAATCCCTGCGTCGCCGCGTCCTCAAGGAAATCCTTCAAGCGCGCTCGCCGTGGCTCTCGGGCTCCTCGATCAGCTCGCCGCGCAGCAGATAGAGCGGCGCCTTGCAGTAGAGCTTCACGTCGTTGAAGGGGTCGGTGAGGATCTTCGTCAGCCAGACGAGGCCCGTCTGCACGTCGCGCAGGAAGAACAGATGCACCGTGCGGAACAGCAGCGCGCCGATTCCCAAGAACAGCCAGATCTCGCCCACACGGCGCACGAACTCCTCGCCCCCGCTCCAGGGCTTCGCGAGCCCGAAGAACGTCGGGTTCAACCAGAGGATCAACGGAACGGCTGCCCACACGGCGTGCAGCACGATCTTGCGCCGCAGGTTGTAGCCCACCTTGACCTCTTCCTTGTACTCGTGCGTCACCTGGTTGGCTTCGTCGTAGCCCTTCGGCTCGAAGAAAAAGTGCCCCGACTGGCGGCTGACCATGGAGACCAGCCAGCCTATGAGAGCGGCGGCCACCGGGTCCTTGAACATCATGACGTAGGCGACCAGAAAACTGACGGCGCTCAAAAGGTGCAGCGACTGGTTGATGCGGCTGTGGTGGTAGAAGCGATGATCGTCCCATCGCTGGGTGCGCAGTTCCGTCAAAAACTTGTGCATGCGGGCTCCAATTAAGTGAACGGCGTTCGTAATCGCCATGTAGCAAATATAGGAAATTCGTTACAAGCCTATTACAAACACGCCGTTACGCTCCACGCACGTCGCAGAACCGTAAAATATCGCTGCAAAGCCGTGAAAAGCAACACAAGACTGTAAGAAAAGCTTTCCTGGCTGGTCATCTTTTCGTCACAGGGCGGTGCGAACCTTTGATCCCGGCATGAGAGTCATGATCGTCACCGATGCATGGTTTCCGCAGACCAACGGCGTCGTCCGCACATTGGCTCAGACCGCCGCGTGGCTTGGCCGGTTCGGCCACGAGGTGCGCATGCTCACCCCGCGCGACTTCCGCAACATCGCCTGCCCCACCTATCCCGAGATCCGCCTGTCGCTCTTTCCCGGCCGTGGCGTGGCTCGGGCGATCGGCGCATTCGCGCCGCAGTGCCTGCACATCGCGACCGAGGGACCGCTCGGCATCGCGGCGCGGCGCTATTGCGTGCGGCGTGGCTTACGCTTCACGACCTCCTACCACACCCAGTTTCCGCAATATCTGCGCGCACGATTTCCCGATTCCGCTGACCGCTTCTTATCGGGTGCTTGCGCTGGTTCCACAGCGCCGGCACGCGCTGCATGGTCTCGCACTCCGACGGTGCAGCGCGATCTCGCGTCGCACGGATTCAAGAACATCGTGACCTGGCGGCGCGGCGTCGACACCGAGGTCTTCAAGCCGGGCCCGAAGGATTTTCTCGACATGCCGCGCCCGGTGGCCGCCTACGTCGGGCGCGTGGCCGTCGAGAAGAACATCGAGGCGTTCTTGAGGATGCCGTGGCACGGCAGCAAAATCGTCATCGGCGACGGCCCCGAGCGAGCGCGCCTCGAGCCGCAACACCCGGACGTGCGGTTCGCCGGCTATCGCTTTGCGGAGGACCTCGCGCGCTATCTGGCGGCGGCGGACGTGATGGTGTTCCCGAGCCGCACCGACACCTTCGGTCTCGTGAATCTCGAGGCCATGGCGTGCGGGGTGCCGGTGGCCGCCTATCCCGTCACGGGACCGATCGACGTGGTCACCGACGGCCTCACCGGGGCGCTCGATACCGATCTGCACCGTGCGGCACTGCGCGCGCTCACGCTCGATCCTGAGAACTGCCGGCAACATGCGCTGCGCTTCGGCTGGGATGTGAGCACGCGCGAGCTCGAGAGAAACTTGGTTCTGTGCCGGTCGGGCGCGGAGGCCGTGAGCGATGCGGCGGCGGCCCGCGGACAACCCGCGGTCGGCTAGGGCCCACTCAGCGGCCCAGGAATCTCAGCCGAAATTGATCTTCGCTTCGAGATTGGTGCGCGAGTCGGCGCTGGCGAGCGCTTCCTCGAGATCGATGCGGCCTTCGCGCATCAGATTGTAGAGCGATGCATCGAAGCTCAGCATGCCGCGCTCGGTGCCGGTGGTGATGGCTTCCTTCACGGCGACGACATCGCCCTTCTTGATCAGCTCCGAGATGTGCGGCGTGTTCATCATCACTTCCGAGGCGGCGACCCGCGACCCCGTCTTCGATACCACCAGACGCTGCGACAGGATGGCGCGCAGGTACTGCGACAGGTCGAGGAAGATCTGCGTGTGCTGATCCTGCGGGAACAGGTTGATGATGCGGTCGAGCGTTTCCGCGCAATTGTTGGCGTGCAAGGTGGCGATGCACAAGTGGCCGGTGCCGGCGAGCGCGATGGCCGCCTCCATGGTCTCGCTTGTCGCGGATTTCGCCGATCAGGATCACGTCGGGTGCCGCGCGCACGGCGCTGCGCAGCGCGCGCGCGAACGACTTGGTGTCGATTCCCACCTCGCGCTGGTTCACGATCGACTTCTTGTTCGAGTGCAAGAACTCGATCGGATCCTCGATGGTCAGGATGTGATCCGAACGAGGTCTCGTTGCGATGATTGATCATCGCCGCGAGCGTCGTCGACTTGCCCGCGCCGGCGGCGCCCACCATCAGGATGAGCCCGCGCTTCAGCATCACCAGCTCTTTCAGGATCTCCGGCATGCCGAGATCCTCGAGCCGCGGCATTTCCGCCGTGATGTAGCGCAGCACCATGGCGGGATAGCCGCGCTGGTAGAAGACGTTGACCCGGAAGCGTCCGAGGCCCTGCTCGGACAGCGCGAAGTCGATCTCCAGCTCCTCGTTGAAGTACTCGATCTGCTCGGCGGTCATGAGTCCGAGCGCCGCCTGGCGCACCGTCTCGGGACTCAACACCTGCTTGTTCACCGGGAAGATCTTGCCTTCGATCTTGATCTTGACCGGCGCGTTGCAGGTGAAGAAGAGGTCGGACGCCTTCTTCTCGACCATGAGCTTGAACAGCGGCTTGGTGTTCATCACCTGAGCCGGCGTGGTTGAGGCGGGAATCATGCGCTAGAACACCTGTCCTTCCTCTTCCTCGAGGATCTGCAGCGATGCGCCGCCGTCCTCGGGATTCTTCATCTCGCGCTTGCTCTCGAGCTTCACGCGCAGGCGCAGCTCGTTCTTCGAGTCGGCGTTGCGCAAGGCGTCCTCGTAGGAAATGAGGCCGGCCTCGTACAGATCGAACAGCGCCTGGTCGAACGTCTTCATGCCGAGACGGTTGGAGCGCGCCATGACATCTTTGATCTTGGCGACCTCTCCCTTGAAGATCAAGTCGGAGATGAGCGGTGAGGCGAGCATGATCTCCATGGCGGCGATACGCCCCGCGCCGGCCTCGCGCGGGATCAGTCGCTGCGATATGAGCGCCCGGATGTTGAGCGACAGATCCATGAGCAGCTGCTCGCGCCGCTCCTCCGGAAAGAAGTTGATGATGCGGTCGAGCGCCTGGTTCGAGCTGTTGGCGTGCAGCGTCGCGAGCACGAGGTGGCCCGTTTCGGCGAACTGGATGCCGTATTCCATGGTCTCGCGATCGCGGATCTCGCCGATGAGGATCACGTCGGGCGCCTGACGCAGCGTGTTCTTGAGCGCGAGATGCCAGCTCTCGCAATCGACGCCGACTTCGCGGTGGGTCACGACGCAGCCTTTGTGGGCATGCACGTACTCCACCGGATCCTCGATGGTGACGATGTGGCCGCGCGTCTTCTCGTTGCGGTATCCGACCATCGCGGCGAGCGAGGTGGATTTTCCCGAGCCCGTGCCTCCGACCAGGAGCACGAAGCCGCGCTTGGAAAGCACCACTTCCTTCAAGACCGGCGGCAGCTCGAGCTCCTCGAGCGTCGGGATCTTGGCGTTGATCGTTCGCAGCACGGCTCCGGTGAACCCCTGCTGCACGAACGCGCTCACGCGAAAGCGGCCGATACCCGGCGGTGCGATCGCGAAGTTGCACTCCTTGGAGGCGTCGAATTCCCGCGTCTGGCGGTCGTTCATGATGGCGCGCACCAGGCTCGCGCTCTGCTCGCCGCTCAACGAGCGATCGGATTGCGGCCGGATCTCGCCGTCGACCTTGATGGCGGGCGGAAAGCCGGCGGTAATGAACAGATCCGATCCCTTCTTCTCGACCATGCGGCGGAGCAGGTCCTGCATCAAACGTATCGATTGTTCGCGGTCCATGGTGGGTCCTGTTAGATGCTGTCCTTGTTCTGAGCCTTGTACTTGGCCTCTTCGCGGCTCACCACGCCCTTCTGCACCATTTCCTGAAGGCATTGATCGAGAGTCTGCATGCCCTGCGCCCCGCCGGTCTGGATGGCGGAATACATCTGCGCGATCTTGCCTTCGCGGATGAGATTGCGGATGGCGGGGGTGCCGATCATGATCTCGTGCGCCGCGACCCGTCCGCCGCCGACGCGCTTCATGAGCGTCTGGGATATCACGGCGCGCAAGCTCTCCGACATCATCGCGCGCACCATGTCTTTCTCAGCGGCCGGAAACACGTCGACGATACGGTCGATGGTCTTGGCCGCCGAGCTGGTATGCAAGGTGCCGAACACCAGATGCCCCGTCTCCGCGGCGGTGAGCGCGAGGCGGATGGTCTCGAGGTCGCGCATTTCGCCCACCAGCACGACGTCGGGGTCCTCGCGCAACGCCGAGCGCAGCGCCTCGGTGAAGCCGAGCGTGTCGCGATGCACTTCGCGCTGGTTGACGAGACAGCGTTTGCTCTCGTGCACGAACTCGATCGGATCCTCGATGGTGATGATATGGTCCGGACGATTGTCGTTGCAGTGATTGACCATGCCGGCGAGAGTCGTGGACTTGCCCGATCCGGTGGGGCCGGTCACCAGCACGAGTCCCCGCGGCAGCATGCATAGGTCTTTGAATGTCTTGGGCGCATTCAGCTCGTCCAGAGACAGGATGGTCGAGGGAATGTTGCGGAACACGGCGCCTGCGCCGCGATTTTGATTGAAGGCGTTGACGCGGAAACGGGCGAGCTTCGGGATCTCGAACGAAAAGTCGGTCTCGAAGAACTCTTCGAAGGCCTTGCGCTGCTTGTCATTCATGATGTCGTACACCATGCTGTGCACTTCCTTATGCACCAGCGCCGGCATATTGACGCGCTTCATGTCGCCGTCCACGCGAATCATTGGCGGGACGCCCGCCGAGAGATGCAGATCCGATGCGTTGTTCTTCACCGCAAAGGCGAGAAGCTGCGCAATATCAACCGCCATTTACGGCTCCTCAGTTCGGCCCTCTTCGACCACTAGTCAGTATATAAGAGGGTATCCCTACCCAATATGTTAATTGGCCCGCAGAATTTGACAGCTCCGCTGAGCCGCATCCGCTCTCAAATAGCCCACGCTGCCCAGGCCGCCGGGCGCGACCCAACCTCGGTTACTCTGGTCGCGGTTACCAAGGACAAGGCTGCCGAATATGTGAGGGCGGCCGCCACGTTGGGCGTCACGGATTTCGGCGAAAACTATGTGAAAGAGGCCCTGGGCAAGATGGACGAGCTCGCCGACCTGCCGGTGCGGTGGCATTTCATCGGTGCGCTGCAGTCGAACAAGACCCGGCCGGTGGCCGAGCGCTTCGCCTGGGTGCACAGCCTCGACCGCATGAGCGTTGCGCGGCGCCTGTCGGAGCAGCGGCCCTTCCATGCGCCGCTCCTGAATGTCTGCCTGCAGGTGGCCCTCGTCGACGAGGCCGCCAAGGGGGGTGTCGAGCCGGCCGCGCTCGCCGAGCTCGCCCACGCCGTTGCGGCGCTCCCGAAGCTCAAGCTCCGCGGTCTCATGTGTCTGCCCCCGGCGCTGCCCGACGAGCCCGCGCAGCGCGCGATGTTCGCGCGCTTGCGCCGGCACCTCGAGGAGTTGAACTCGCAGGGCCTGGGGCTCGATACACTGTCCATGGGGATGAGCGCCGACTTTCAGGCGGCCATCGCGGAAGGCGCAACGCACGTGCGTATCGGCACGGCGCTGTTCGGGAGCCGGTAAAGGAGACGCAGCGCACATGATCGACATAAAAAGACTCGCATTCATCGGCGGCGGCAACATGGCCGCCGCGCTCATCGGCGGGCTGATCCGGCAGGGATTGCCCGAAAAGCGCATCGTGGTGGCCGATCCGAGCGCGGAGCAGCTCGACCGGCTGGTGCGGACCTACGGGGTGCTGCGTGCGCCCGACAATGCGAGCGCCGCGACCGGAGCCGAAGCCGTGATCCTGGCGGTGAAACCGCAGCAGATGCGCTCTGTGTGCCTCGCACTGAAAGCCCCCGTCGATAGCGCCAAGCCGTTGCTCATCTCGGTCGCGGCGGGGATACCGCATGCGGCGCTGTCGCGCTGGTTCGGACCGCACATCCCCATCGTGCGCACCATGCCCAACCGGCCCGCCCTGAGCGGCTTTGGCGCCACCGGCCTGTACGCTCCGCCGGGCGTCGGCGCAGCCGGCAGAGCGCTGGCGGAGTCCATCATGGCCGCCGTCAGCGCGACGGTCTGGGTGGAGCACGAATCCCAGATGGATACGGTGACCGCCCTTTCCGGCTCGGGTCCGGCCTACTTTTTTCTGTTCATGGAAGCGCTCGAAGCGGCGGCGCATGAGCGCGGCCTGCCGAACGACATCGCCCACAAGCTCACCCTGGCGACCGCCTACGGCGCCGCGCGCATGGCGCGAGAGTCCAACGAGCCGCTCGCGGCGCTGCGCGAGCAAGTGACTTCGCAGGGCGGCACGACCGCCGCCGCGCTCGCCGTGCTCGATGCGGCGGGTTTGCGCGCCACGGTGGCGCACGCGGTCGCGGCGGCGGATCGACGCTCCGCCGAGCTCGCCGCCGAATTCGGCCATCCTTAAGGAATCGCGTCCATGGAAGCGATCCGCTTCATCGTCGACATGCTGTTCTGGCTTTTGCTGCTCGCGTTCGTGCTTGCGCTTTCTGTTCCAGCTGGTGAGGGCCGATTTCCGCGATCCGATGGCGGATGCCATCGTGCGCGTGACGAATTGGCTGATTCGGCCCCTGCGGCGGCTCCTGCCGCCCGTCGGCAAGATCGACACGGCCACGGTCGTGTCCATCGTGCTGATCGCGGCCTTGCGCACCGAGGCGCTGTTTGCGTTGCAGGGCGTGTGGCTCGTCGATCCGCTCGCCTTCACGCTCATCACGCTGAAAGAGCTGGTGGCGATGGTGCTCAAGATCTACCTGTTCGCGATGCTTCTCTACTGGATCGCGACCTTCGTCTCGCCCGGCGGCTACGCGCCTGGGATTCGCCTGCTCGCACAGCTGTGCGAGCCGATCCTGCGCCGGGTGCGGCGCGTGATCCCGCCGATCGGTCAGATCGACTTCTCGTTCCTGTGGGTGTCGATCGTGATCGGCGCGCTGTTGATATTACTGCGTTGAACATGCGGTCCTACGTGCCTGAAATGTAGGGCCTTCGTGCGTCCGTGCGATTGATCCGATCGACCGGAATTGCGCGGAGCCCTTAAAAACTAGCCTCGCAGACGCTCGAGCGCACGAAATTTTTTCGCGATTGCGCTAAACATCGGCTTTTTTCTATGTTATTTTCGGCGCCGAGTTGAAATTGTGGGGATCGAATACCCGAGTTCGCAAACAAAGCAGGAGATTTATATGGCGAAAAAGAATGCAGCACCGACCAAGTCTGAAATTCTCGCTACCATTTCGAAGGAAACAGAGCTCTCGAAGAAGCAGGTCGGAGCCGTATTTGACTCGCTTTCCGGCTCCATCAAGAAGAGCCTGCGCAGTCACGGGCTGTTCACGCTGCCCGGATTGCTGAAGATGAAAGTGGTGAAGAAGCCCGCCACCAAGGCGCGCGAAGGCATCAATCCGTTCAACGGCGAGAAGATGACGTTCAAGGCCAAGCCGGCCAGCAAGAAGGTGCGCATCGCCGCGCTGAAGACCCTCAAGGAATTTGTGAACTAGACGAATTTCCCGCATCCGGAGCGGTTGGACGAAATCAGCCGCTCCGGAGTGCCTCGGTCACCGCGTCGCGCAATTCGGCGAGATGCCCGTGGAAAAAGTGCCCCACTCCGGGGACGACCCGCAGCGCAGGAGTTGGATCCTGACGCTTCACCCAGCTGATGACCGCGCTCGGATCCACCACCTCGTCCGCATCGCCCTGCACCACGAGCCAGGGACACGTCGGGGCGTGCAACTCGGAAAAGTCGAAGCGCCCTACCGGCGGCGCCACGGTGATGAGCCGCGCCGTATCGCGGGCAAGTGCCAAGCGCAACGCAACGAATGCCCCGAACGAGAATCCCGCGAGGATGAGTCGCCGGTTCGGCCAGCGTGCCGCGCCGAAATCCGCCACGGCCGCCGCGTCCTGGGTCTCGCCCGCGCCCTCATCGTAGGCGCCCTCGCTCGCACCGACGCCTCGGAAGTTGAAGCGCAGCGTCGCGACTCCTGCGGTTTGCATCGCGCGTGCGACGGTATACACGACTTTGTTGTCCATGGTGCCGCCGTACAGGGGATGCGGATGGCACACGATCCCGTAGAGCGGTTGAACGGCGCCCTCCGCCTCGTGGGCGATCCCCTCTAGAACTCCGGCGGGGCCCGGTATCGCGAGCCGCTCCCGCCCCTCGATGCTCACCCGGGGGTCACTCGATGCCCACGAGTTCCACGTCGAACACGAGCGTTGCGCCGGGCGGAATGACATCGCCCGCGCCGTTGTCGCCGTAGGCGAGATCCGCAGGGATCACCAGCCGTCGCTTGCCGCCTATCTGCATGCCGGTCACGCCTTGATCCCATCCCTTGATCACTTGGCCGGCGCCCAGCTGGAAGCGAAACGGCGTGCCGCTCTTCAACGAGCTGTCGAACTCCTTGCCCTTGTGATCCGGCGCCGACGGCTCGTACAGCCAGCCGGTGTACTGCACGATGGCAAATTGCCCGGCAGCGACTGCGGCACCCGCGCCGTGTGCGAGGTCGGTCATCTCGAGGCTACTGACGGCGCTCGTCGCCGCGACGGGCGTGTGATTCGGCGCGGGCTGGCAACCGAGCAGCGCGCTCGCCGCCGCACAGGCGACCACAACGGGAAGGAGGTGCCGGAGAAGGTGTGTCACCGGCACATGTTAAAGGATTTCAGGTGCCGCGCGCAGCGCGGATCGAGATCGGGGGCCCGCGGACGGGCGCCGCTTCAGGCCCGGGCGGCCCGGCGAACGCTGCGGATCTCGACGAGGGCGGCGAGGTTGGCGGTGATCGCCGTCATGCCGAGCAGCACCGGCTCTGCGCCGAGCGTGCATCCGGCAAGGGCCGCCGCGGTTCCCGCACCGGCCAGCATTCGCGAGTCGAGTCCGGCGGCGATACCCAGCCAGCTGTGGCGCAACAGCCCGAGCGCATCGTCCACCTCGTCGGCCACCTGCAGCATCCATTCCATGCGGTCAGCATAAGCCGCACCTGTCGACGGCGGCCGTGAGTGGGGTCACATACTTGCCAGCACGAGATCGCCTGCGTAGGCTCTGTCGCCAATGCAGCGCATTCTCGTCCTGAACCCTAAAGGAGGCTCAGGTAAAACGACGATAGCCACCAATCTCGCGGGTTATTTCGCGAGTCAGGGTGACCATCCTCTGCTCTCCGATGAGGACCCCCAGGGGTCGAGCACCCGCTGGCTGAAGAAGCGCAAGCCGGAGCAGGCCTTCATCCACGGCATCGCGACGTTCGAGCGCAACAACCGCATGACTCGCGCCTGGCAGATGCGCGTGCCCGCCGACGCGGCTCACGTCGTGGTCGACACGCCCGCCGCCGTGCCGGCGCAGCAAATGCCGGAGATGACCCGGACCGCCGATGCGATCATCGTGCCGGTGCTGCCCTCGGACATCGACATTCACGCGTTCTCGAGATGCATCGCCGATCTATTGCTGATCGCCAAGGTACGGCGCGACGAGAATCGCATCGGCGTGATCGCCAACCGCGTCCGGCGCAACACCGTCATCTACCAATCCCTCATGCGCTTCCTCGAGACGCTGCGCATCCCCGTCATCGCGACTTTACGCGACTCGCAGAACTACGTGCGCGCCGCCGAGCAAGGCGTGGGTCTGCATGAGATGAAGCATCATCTGGTGGCTCAGGATCTGGCGGATTGGGATCCGCTGCTCGAATGGCTCAAGGCGAAGGAAGGATCGGCGCGGCCCGGTGCGGGGATCAACTCGCTGCCCGAGACCGCCTGAGGCCGGCGGCGGCTTGGCGCCCCGGCTGCGCGCCCTGCGCTACTTCTTCTCTTCCCAGTTGCCCCGGACCTTGTCGGCCCAGTTCTTGTAGCTGTGCCAGCTGTAGAGACTGTTGGTGATCGCGGCATGACGCCCACCGGGCTTGTACGTTTCGCGCGGCACCGGCACCCCGTTGGGCCCGACTTCAATGCGCGGTGCGCGACGGTCAACTCCGGTGTATCGAATTGGATTTTTTGGATCGCTCATCATGTCCCTCGGTTGTGAACACGTTACGGGCGCGACGCCTCATACGGCAGTAACTGTGTCACAGGGAAGTGCGGGCCGTCCGCCGGCCTCAGTGCGCATTGGGATGCGCATCTCAGAGACCGTCGCGGTAAGTTAAATGGCCGAAAACTAAGGAGTTTGCCAACCCGAGAACAGCGGTTGCAGCTCGTCGAGCGAGCGCTCCAGCGCCGCGGGCAGCAACAGCGTAAACGAGTCGAGCAGCGCCAACGCGTTGCGCGCAGGATCGGTGGTCGCCGCGGCGCCCAAGCGGCGCGACATATCGCGATTCACGACGTGCAAGTTCCGGTAGAGGTCCTCGAGTCCCGCAAACCCGCCGCTGCCCGCGCCGGACGGCGACGCGCCTGGTTTCTCGCGGCATGAACTCCCGCGACAGCAGGTACATCGAGACGCTGCGATACAGCGTCTCGGTCTCGCCGGCGAACGGCACGTGAAAGCGCGCCATCGGCCGCAGGCGATCGGTCCAAGGGCACCCCGAGGTCGCCATGATGAGTCCAAACACCGAGCTCATGGCCTGCTGGGCGCTCGTTTCGGTGTAGACCCTGCGCTCCGACTGCAGCACGGTCACGCCCACCGTGTCGAATGAGACCAGCGCCTTCAAGGGCTCGAGCGCCGCAGCCATTTGCAGCGCGGCTGGACAGTGCGGGTAATCTTGTTCGCTCAGCGGGCAATTGGCGCAGCGGTTGAACTTGAGCTCGGTCCAAAATGGCGGATCCGCCGGCGCCGGATTCTGGAGCTTGAAAGTCGTCGGATCAAAGCTGAACTCGAGCGTCTTTTGCGTTCCATCGGGAAGGTCGAACCGGTAGCGGATGCGCAGCGGCTCGTTCATGCCACGAGTCTGTAGCAGGGCGTGTATTCCGCGCCCGCGAATTTCATGCGCCGCTGGGCGACAAAGGAGCGCAGCAGCGCATCGAGCGGCTCCATGATCGAGGGCTCGCCGCGGAGCTCGAACGGGCCGTAACGCTCGATCGCGTTGATGCCGTACTCCTTGATATTGCCCGCGACGATGCCCGAGAAGGCGCGCCTGAGGTTGGCGGCGCGCTCGTGCACCGGTTGCTGCCGGTCGAGACGCAGGGACCGCATCGATTCGTGCGTCACCTCGAAGGGAAGCTGGAACTCGAGTGGAATGTTGAGCAGCCAGTTGAACCCATAAGAGTCGCTCTGGCGTCGGCGGTAGTCGCGTACCTGCGCGAGGCCGTGCACCATGGCGCGCGCCACCTCGGCCGGATCGTCCATGATGATGCGATAGCGAGACTGCGCACTCTCGCCCAAGGTCGCGCCGATGAACTCGTGTATCTGGCGGAAATAATCCTCGCAATCCGCCGGGCCCGTGAAAACCACCGGGAACGGCATTTCGATGTTCGCGGGATCGAGCAAAATACCCAACAGGTACAAGATCTCCTCGGCCGTGCCTGCGCCGCCGGGGAAAATCACGATGCCGTGACCCAACCGCACGAACGCCTCGAGGCGTTTCTCGATGTCCGGCATGATCACGAGCTGGCTCACGATCGGGTTGGGAGACTCGGCTGCGATGATGCCGGGCTCGGTGATGCCGAGATATCGGCCGTTGACGATGCGCTGCTTCGAATGGCCGATGGTGGCGCCCTTCATCGGCCCCTTCATCGCCCCCGGACCGCACCCTGTACACACATCGAGACTGCGCAGTCCGAGCTCGTAGCCGACCTTCTTGGTGTAGTCGTACTCGACCCGGCGTATGGAGTGGCCGCCCCAGCACACGATCAGGTTCGGGCGCGTCTGAAACTCCAGCACCCGCGCATTGCGCAGAATGTGGAACACGGCATTGGTGATGCTCGGCGAGGACCGCAGATCGAAGCGCCCGCTCTCCATGATTTCGTTCGAGATGAACACCACGTCCCGCAGCACGGCGAACAGGTGGTCCTTCAAGCCGCGGATCATCTCGCCGTCGACGAAGGCGGAGGCCGGCGCGTTCTTGATCTCGAGCTTGATGCCCCAGGCGCGGCGCATGATGCGCAGATCGAAATCCTTGTATTTCTCGAAGATGGCCCGGGCATCGTCCAGGTGCGCTGCCGGAGCTCAGCACGGCCAGCGCGCATTTTCGAAACAGCGGATAGAGGCCGCCTTGGCCTGAATCGAGGAGCTTGGCGATTTCCTGCTGCGAGAGGTGCTCGAGGCTCCCCTTGGGCGCGACCCGGGCATCCACCATGTCGGACGATAAGACGGCGGTTCTCACGCGACTCGCATGGCTACGGATAAATGTCTATCGGGATGTTGTCTTGTGTGCGCATCCAGACCTCGACCATGTCGGAGTTGGAGAGCGCGATGCAACCGTCGGTCCAGTCGTTCGAGGCATAGTAATTGGCCGGATGCTTCAAAGTAATTCGGCAGGCCGTGGATCATGATCAATCCGCCCGGCTGCCCAACGATGCTTGATGCGCCCGCAGCTCGTCGTCCTTGTTGGGATAGGAGACCTGGATGGACAAGAAGTAGTCGCTGCGCGTGTTGCGCCGCTCCAGACGATAGTGCCCCTCCGGCGTCCGAAAATCGTGCTCGCGCTCTTTCTGGCCGACGGGCGCGAGACCCAGCTTGACCTGGTAGGACCCGAGCAGACGATCGCCGCTGTAGAGGTACAGCTTGTGCTCGGACTTGCGCACGACCACACGATCCGCGGCCGCGATCTGATCTGCGCTCGCCGAGGCCGCGAGGCACACCGCAAGCAATGCTCCCACCGAGAAAGCGCGGAAACTGGATTTTAGCCAAGGAACACCGATCATCCGTGAAAGTATACCGCGTCGGCGGCGCCCCATAATCGGCCGCACCTCACGGACTGGATATAATACGCGCATGCACCGACCCCCTCATAGCATTCACCTGCCTCATCCTTTGCCTGAGTCTCGCGCATCTCTCGGGCTGCGCGTCCGAAGGCTCGATCAAGCCGGCCGAATCGCTCGACGAGCAGCACCGGCATGACCATAGGTTCGCTGGAGAAGCCCCTCGAGCTCCTGCAGAGCGGGCAGTCTGCCTTTACGCCCGAACCGCACGTGAGCTTCGCCTATCTCGGCCCGGTCGAATGGGACAACATGGGCACCATCAGCTACGGGCTGTGGGTGCATCTCGTGCCCGGCGAACGATTGGCAGTTCGACGACATCAAGGCGCCGGGCACGGTCGTGCTCGCGCTCGACGACGGGGTGGTTCCGCTGAAGCTCACGGAGCCGCCGGCCGCTTCGCGCGGCCCCTACCGGCCGATTGCCTCGTGGGGACAAACCGCTTATTTCAAGCTCGATCTCGAGACCCTCAAACGCATGGCATCGAGCCGCAATATCGAACTCGATTTCAAGGCGGCCGGCGGCACGCCCGTGCGCTTCGCCGCGGCGCCGGACGCGCACGAGACTCTCACGCGCTTCCTGCACGCCCGGGGCTACTAGCCTTTCGGCCGGCGCCTTAAACGACCGACAGGCGCCGCGCTTACTGACGGTTGATCCCCTCGACCCGCGGCAGCGTGATCTGCGTGCCGGGGCGCACGTCGTTGAAGTTCACGTCCGGGTTGTACTGAGCCACCAGCCAGACGGGCATGTCGCTGCGTTGCTGCGCAATGGTCCAGAGCGATTCGCCGTGTTTCACGACGTAAGTCTCCGTGCCGGCGATGCGGTGCGCCGCGAAGAACTCCTCCTGCAGGTGATGGTGGTACTCGCGTCGCGCGGCGACGAAATCGGCGGCGCTCACCTTGGACAAATCGAGTTTGATCTTGCGGCCGACCCGCACCCCGGCATCCTTGTGCAGCTTGTTCAGTTGCCGCAGCTGCTCACTGTCCACATGGCTCCAATCCGCGAAATGCCCCAAGGTCTCTGCGACTTGCACGACCACCGTATCGCCGGGCCCGACGCCGTAATCGGTCGTGTCCGAGGATCCTGTCGGCGGACCCGCCGGCAGAAGAGCCGCGCTCTGTGACTGCCGCGCAGAGACCGGCTCGCGCGGCGGCGGCGAGGGCGGCGCCGGCGCCGCCGCGGGCTGTCCGGATTCCGCAGCAGCCGAGGTCGCTTGCGGCGGACTGGCCGCGGCCGCGTTTTCCGCGAGGGCCGCCACCGCCGGTGCCTCGCCGGCGACCTCGGCCCGCGTGGGCGGCAGCGGGATGCGCACGACATCGCCGCGCGCGATCGCATGCCCGGTGTTCCAGCCGTTGGCGGCCACCAGCCGCGGCAGGCTCATGCCGCTCGCCGCCGCGATCGCTGCCAAGGTCTCGCCACGGCGAACGCGGTGCGCGCCGTCGTTGCGTTGCGCGAGATAGCGCTGCGAAGGCAGGACGCGCGCCCAGGCGGCGGTGATTTCCTCCTCGGACTGCTTGCCCGGCAGACGCAGCGCGTAGCCGCGCGGAACCAGGCGCGTGCCGTTCCATATCGGCGGGAGCAGCGCGGGATTTAAGACCTTGAGCGCTCCCATATCGACCTTGAAGGCTTTGGCGAGGGCGCTGACCGCGATGTAATCGGGAAGCTGCACCGGCGTATTTTCCGTGTCCGGCAACCGCGCGATCGGGCCGAAATACTTCTCCGCATTGCGATCCACCTCGAGCGCAGCGAGGAACGCGACGTAGAAGTTGCGCGAAGCGAAGCCGAAGGTCGCGCCCTGGTAGCGCTTCACGATCACGGCGATGTCGCTGGTGCCGAGTTGCTCCTGCGCGCGTCCGCAGACCGCCCGGTCCGTGGTTGTAAGCCGTGACGGTGAGCGGCCAGGTGCCGAGCAGCCGGTAGTTGTAGAGCATGAGATTGGCCGCCGCCTCCGTGGCGCTATAGGGGTCGAGGCGCTCATCGACGATGCTGTCGACCCGCATGAAGCGCTTCGCCGTGGACGGCATGAACTGCCAAAGCCCCGCCGCACCGACTTTCGAGTACGCGAAGGGGTTGAAGGAGGACTCGACGTGGGGGAGCGCCGCGATCTCCTCCGGCACCCCGTGCTGCTTGAGCACGCGGGCGATGTGCGTTTCCCAGGCCGCCGCGCGGATCAAGCCCTCGTGAAACCGGTCGGCCTGCCCGAGCTGGAAGCGAATGCGGTCGATCGCATCCAGATAGTCGCGCGACGTCGCCTTCTCGCCGAAGGCATGCAGGATGCGGCGCTCGTGCGGCGTCAGATCCGTGGTGTCGCCGGCGGCAAAGCGGCGCAGCAGCACCGCATAACGGGTCTTGGCTTCGGCAACGCGGCGCTGTCGCTCCGTCGGCGAGGAGGCCGGATCGAATCGCAGCACCTCGTAGACGAGCTTTAAATTCCAGTCGTCGTGGATGAGTCCTTGGTCGGTGGTTACCTCGGTGTATACCCGGATCCAGAAGCGCACATCCGCCTCGAGCTCGGGCGGGTGCGCGAAAGGATCGGCGTCGTCGGCAGCGGCCGCGCAGAAAATCGGCGCCAGCAGTAAGCATAGCGCGGCAAATTTGATCATCGTCCCCGGGGTCTCAGACCCGGCGCGCAGGCGCGCCGGCGCCCTCGGGGGCTATCCGCACTTCGAGTCCCCGCAGTTCAGGCAGGTGCTGCAGCCGTCCATCATCACCACCGCCGCCGTGCTGCACTTGGCGCAGAGCTGCGCGCCGTCCGGGAAGTGCGACTTCGAGAACGCGTCCGTCTGCTTGGTGCGTGCCTCGAACTCCGCGCGCTTCTCATCGACCAGCTTGCGCTGGTGCACGTCGAGCTGGGGCTCCTTGATCAAGCCGATCGAGCGCAAGTGCCGCTCGATCACGTGACCGAGTTCCGCGATGGTCGAGGGCATGAACTTGCCGCCCGGCTGCCAGTAGCCGCCGCGCGGATCGAACACCGCCTTCAGCTCATCGACCAGGAACGTCGTGTCGCCGCCCTTGCGGAACACGGCCGAGATCACGCGCGTCAGCGCGACGATCCACTGGAAGTGATCGAGGTTCTTCGAATTGATGAACACCTCGAACGGCCGCCGCTGCTCGTGGGGGGTGCCCTCGTTCAGCACGATGTCGTTGATGGTCACGTACATCGCGTGATCCGAGACCGGCGTCTTGATCTTGTAGGTCGAGCCGACCAGCATCTCCGGACGCTCGAGCTTCTCGTGCATCCAGATGACGTTGTCCTGCTTCGCCGGCTCCTTGGGAGCCGCCGCCGGTGTCTCCTTCGCCTCGGGCTTTTGCACCCGGTACTTCGCGATCTTCTTTTCGATCTTGATGTGCGCCATGTTCAGAACTTCCCGTAATAGCCTTCTTTCAGCGCGTCGAAGAGATTCGCGGCGGTATGCATCTCGCCGTCGTACTCGATCTCCTCATCGCCCCGCGCCTCGATCTCCGTGCCGTCCTCCAGCGTGAACACGTAGGTCGTGTTCTTGAGATCGTCCTCCTTGACCAGCACGCCCTGGAAGGCCTCCGGATTGAATCGGAACGTGGTGCAGCCCTTCAGGCCCGCATCGAACGGCATGCATGTAGATGTCCTTGAAGTCCTCGTACTTGTAATCCGTCGGCACATTGGCCGTCTTCGAGATCGAGGAGTCGACCCAGATCTGCGCCGCCGCCTGGATGTCGACGTGCTCCTTCGGGCCGATGTCGTCCGCCGAGATGAAGTACTCGGGCAGCTTCTCGCCCGGGTTCTGTGACTTCGGCATCGCGCGCGGATTCACCAGCTCGCGATACGCCAGCAACTCGAAGGAGAACACGTCGATCTTCTCCTTCGACTTCTTGCCCTCGCGGATCACGTTGCGGAAGTAATGGTGCGCGAACGAGGGCTCGATGCCGTTCGAAGCGTTGTTGGCGAGCGACAGCGAGATCGTGCCCGTCGGCGCGATGGAGGTGTGATGCGTGAAGCGCGCGCCGACCTCGGCCAGCTCGTCGACCAGCTCCGGCGCGGCCTCGGCGATGCGCTGCATGTAGCGGCTATAGCGCGCGTGCAGCACCCGGCCCGCGACCTTGGCGCCCACCCGCCAGCCGTCCCTCACCATTTCGGGACGCTTGCGCAGCATCTCGCGTGTGACCGTGAACTCCTCGTTCATGATGGGCGCGGGACCCTTCTCGCGCGCGAGCTCGAGTCCCGCCTCCCAGCCGGCGACGGCCATCTCGCGCGACACGTTCTGCGTGAACTCGACGGATTTCTTCGAGCCGTACTTCATGCACAGCATGGTGATGGTCGAGCCCAGGCCGAGAAAGCCCATCCCGTGCCGGCGCTTGCGCATGATCTCGTCGCGCTGCTGCGCGAGCGGCAGACCGTTGATCTCGACCACGTTGTCGAGCATGCGCGTGAATACCTTGCACGACCTTGCGGTAGGTTCCCAATCGAAGCGCGCATTCTCCGTGAACGGATCGACGCACGAACTTGGTGAGATTGACCGATCCCAAGAGGCACGAACCGTAGGGCGGTAGCGGCTGTTCGCCGCAGTTGTCCTGTCACTAGTCCATTAAAAATCAGATTATTCTGGTCGGGCTGCGTCGTATCGAACACCGCCTCGCGGCCGACGTATTCGATGGCGGTGATGCGGGCTGGTGAATTCTTCGTTTCTCGACGCTTCGCCGCAGTTGCTTCCACTCGCGGTACTTTTCATTCTTTTCCTCGGTTAGAAATCCGATTCGCTCCATAAAGCGATCGCGGGATTCGCCGATCCGATGATCAATTCGTAGTCCGCCTGGCAATCGTACAGACGCTTCGACCACCCTTGCCGTCCGGCAATGATCCGCTGGCCGGCGGCGCGGCGCTTGAGGATCGCGGCAGAAGATGCCGAAATTGGCGAGCAGCACCTGCACGTCCTTCAGCAAGGACGGCACGCTCGATGCAAGCCGAATGGTGCAATAGGCGTTGTTCGTCATCGCGCTGCACAGTTCCATCCGACTGGAACAGCCCGCGCAAATAGCCTTTGACGCAATCCTCGTTGCCGCGCCAGACGATCTCCGGCACTGCCGTCTTGCACTTCGCGGTAACCCAGTAGCTCGCCAGCACACGCGCCAGGAGCACCGACCGGATCATCACGAGATTCCGCTCCGGGACGGCGACCGCGCTCACCCGGTAATTGCGAGACTCTGCAGCCCATCCGGCAATCAACTCGTTGACGTGCGCCACGACACTGTCGGCGAGCGCGCGGTCCGATCCCCAGAGATTCACGACCGCCGCTTCTTGGCCCTTGCCGCGGTTGGTGAAATGACCGTCGCCCGTCAGCAAGCCGAGCAGCTGACCCAGCTCCGCGTTGCCGCAGCCGCCGAATTGCCCCTTGCCGGACTGGACCAGCAATTCATCGCCGGGCTTTAGATCCTTCAGCTTGATCTTGCCGCGCGTGGTGTAGAAATCGTGCCACTCGGTCGCCTTGATCTCGTAGCCATCCTTTGTCACGACGCGATACACGTCGGCGGAGGGTGACGTCATGAACGCCGGAACGGCCGGCCGCACGTCCACGCCCATGCCCTCGTCCAGCGCACGGCAGTCCACGGTCGCCTGGATGTCGACACGAGCGTCGTAGAGATCGCCGATCCGCACCATGCCGAACTGCGTCGCGAGACGCGTATCGGCGGTGACGCAAGGATTGGTGGCGCGAATATTCTCCGTCCACCAATTGTTGTTCATCTCGTTGACCCGGTCGATCAGGATGAAGCCCGGCTCCGCGAAATCATAGGTCGAGGACATGATGAGATCCCAGACCCGGCGCGCCGGCATGGTCTTGTAGACCTTGCACGCGACCAGGCCTTCCTCGTTCGCGACGTAGCCCGTGGTGTCCGGCCACTCGCGCCACACGAACTTCGATTTGTCCTCCAAATCCGGCTGATCCGCCTCGTACTCGCTCAGCGACGAGCGGAAACGCAAGCTTCCACTCCTTGTCGCTCTTCACCGCCTTCATGAACTCGTCGGTGACCAGCAGCGAAAGATTGAACTGGCGCAAACGGCCGTTCTCGCGCTTGGCGCGGATGAACTCGAGCGCGTCCGGATGGCCCACATCGAATGTGCCCATCTGCGCTCCGCGCCGGCCGCCCGCCGAAGATACGGTGAAGCACATCTTGTCGTAGATATCCATGAACGACAGCGGCCCCGACGTGTAGGCACCGGCGCCCGTCACGTATGCGCCGCGCGGGCGCAGGGTCGAAAATTCGTAACCGACGCCGCAATTATGGATGACCATCAATCCGGCGTTGCCGGCGACATAGTTGTTGTGCTTTTCCACCGTGAAGTCGAAGAACGTCTCGGGTAGAGGCAATGCTCGCTCGATGGCATCGACCGGGCGCAGCCGCAGGGTGAGCTCAATCAGCGGCGCGAGGTGCGGGAAGCGCTTGCTCCAGCGGTCGAGCCAGACCCGGCTGATCCGATCGCGCTGCGGGTAGCCGTGATAGAAACCCTGGCTCTGCCGTTCCCGGTGTGTGAGCCCTTCGCCTGCGATTTCGAGCGATCTCCGCAGTGCCGGGTGCATCTGAAATACATCGTACTGGCCGGACGTCGTCGCGTGCTCGACGATGCGGTTGCGCTTGCCGCTGTCCGCCATGTATCCGGCCACGGCGCCCAGAAATCCGGAATCGCAGATTTTCAGCACCGCGCCGCCCGAGCCGCGAATCATGACCCCGTCGAGTTCGTGCTCGCGCGGCGGTATCGAGGTAACGCTCGCATGCACCCCGAAGAGTCCCAGCAGCGACTGCAGCTCCGCCGCAAACTGGCGGCTTCGCATGCCGATATGCGCATTACCCCTCGTATCGACCGTACCATCCGTGTCGATCAATCCGGCCAAGAACGGCAGGAAATGACGCTCCGGCTCGGCCGCAATCCATCGCGGTACGCGAAGCGTCGCCGACTTCGCGCCGATCTGACCATCGATGAGCGAGGCCGCGCGGCTCGCGCCGAAGCTCGCGACCGTGTAATCCCACACCGGCGTGCCACGTGAGGTGGTGGCTGCGCTGACCGAGGCTCGGGTCGCCGAGAACAATGCGAAGAACTCGGCGTAGCGCTCGACTACCTCGCGCTCGGCCGCGCGAATCTTGAACACCAGCCGTTGGCCGAGCGTGCTCGCGCGGCGAGCCCATCGCGAGCGCGTCGGCTTATAGGAGAATTTCTTCGGATACGCCGATCCGTCGCCAAGGTGTGCGCCCGCAAACCACGCGTCCCGCCAGCGTGCCGCGTCCGCCGACCAGGCAAAGCGATGATGCACGAGCGAGTCGGTGAGCTGCACTTCGTCGGCGCGCACGTAGCTGAACGTTCCGTTCCGATGCACCAGCACCGGATGCTTGACCGATGTGGTCAGCGTCGCGCCGTTCGAGGTGATGCGGATGTTCTCCGCCTGCGGCACGTGAGTGGTCATGTGCCTGGTGATCGGCCGCATCTCGAAGCGATGCTCCTCCCGGTCGTAGCACAGAATCTCGCGGTGCTTCTCGGCAACCGCTTGGTCGGCCGTCACGAGACCGTGCTCCGTGCGCACCAGGGTTCCCGGCGCCACACACCCGGCCTTCAGAGTGAGCCCCGCCTCGTGGACCTTCTGCAGTATGTCGTCCATCGAGTCGCGGATGGTGCCGGAGACGGTGCAGTTGATGGTCGAGGTGGCGGGCTTGTGCTCGAGCGCTCCGGCGTTCGAGGTCACGCGTCCGGCCGGAATCGCTCCGTGGCGCAACGACCAGAGGAACGACTCGTACCACTGCTCGCGCACCTCGGGCAATTCAACGTCGGCGAGCGCACGCGCAACACGCTTGTACGTGTCGTCCATCGAGCGATCGATCGGCGAGCCGTCTTTTGCAACCAGGCGATATTTCTTATCCCAGATGTCATAGGACGCTTCTTGATAAGGAATGCTGCCGACGTCTTTTGGCTGGATCTTAACCACCGTATTCATGGGTACTCGAACCGCTCCCTTTATAATTATGGCGCGACGCTCAAACACAAGTGGCGCTCGGTCCCTCATCGAGAAATGCCCGGGCGGGATCTCGAAGCTTCAGGGACTATCGCGGACTTTCCCGACCACTACATATTGTGGCTCGCCGCGAAGGTTAAGACCGGAGTGCGACGACCGTCAAGGATTTTATACGCCAAATATCTGGTCAAAAAAACACTATAAATATCAATTGACTATGAGATTCTTTCGAGACATTCTCTACTACCCCCTCGGGTGATTTTTTTTGAGCATCGCAATGCGCAATCGCAAGATCTTGTGGTCCACAAGTTATGCACAATATGTTCCATAGCCTGTCCCATTGACTTTCCCGAATGATCCCGCGGCCGATCCGTCGAAAAATGCGTCCCGTTCTCGACGCGTCGTATTGAAATGAAATGGCCCGGCCCCAGACAGGGTACCAACCGGTTTTTCAACATCGTCCATTTCATTCTTACTTCATTGAGGAGAAATACATGACTGTCGTTCGTTATGAGCCTTGGTCGTTGGTGAATAGATTCCAACGTGACCTCGATCGTTTGTTCGGCGCGCCGCAAACGACCGCCGCGGACTCCGGTGCTTGGCTGCCTGCCGTCGATGTGCACGAGGAAGACAACCAGTTCCTGTTGCATGTGGATCTGCCCGGCGTCGATCCGAAGACCGTCGAGATCACCTCCGAGCAGGGCGTGCTGACGATTCGCGGCAAGCGCGAGGAAGCGCGACGCGAGGCCCGCGAGGGTTATCGCCGCATCGAGCGGATCACCGGCGAGTTCATGCGCCGCTTCAGCCTGCCGGAGACGGCGGATGTGCAGAACATCAAGGCCAAGGCCGCACACGGCGTGCTCGAAGTCTCAATTCCGAAAGTCGCCCAAGTGCAGCCGCAGCGAATCACGGTGGAAGCGGCATAACCCAGCCCGCCGAACGCGCTCTTACGTGTAAGATCGCGGTCCGAGAGTAGCGATGCGTGGGCCGGACCAAAATGTCCGGCCCACGCTTTGCGCGGCAGGGGTCCGCTGCCCGGCAACGGACCATATGACTCGAGGACAGCCCATGATTTTCCGTCGTCTTCGCGGCCGCCGTGCTCGCAGCAGGCCTATGCGCGCAGGGCGCTGGCACGCCGCGCGCTTTCGCTGCGCTCCCCGCACCGCCGGCGGCTCCCGCCGAAGCCGCGCCGATGCCCTCGCTCGCGCCCATGGTCAAGCGCGTCTCGCCCGCCGTGGTGAACATCGCGACCCGCGGCACCATCAAGGAAAAGCCGGGCCAGCGCAATCCTCTGCTCGACGATCCTTTCTTCCGCCGCTTCTTCGATGTGCCGCCCGACTCGAAGCCGCGCGAGCGGCAATTCCAGAGTGCAGGCTCCGGTGTGATCGTCGACGCGAAGAACGGCTACATCATCACCAACCACCATGTGGTGGAGAACGCGAGCGAGATCACCGTGACCTTGCTCGACAACCGCAGTTTCACAGCGAAGGTGGTCGGCTCCGACGAGGGCGCCGATATCGCGGTGCTGCAAGCGAAACAACCGAATCTCGTCGCCATGGCGTTCGGCGACTCCAGCAAGCTCGAGGTGGGCGACTACGTGGTGGCGATCGGTAATCCATTCGGGCTGCAGCACACGGTCACCGCGGGCATCGTGAGCGCGCTTGGGCGCACCGGCATCAATCCCGACGGCTACGAGGACTTCATCCAGACCGACGCCTCCATCAATCCCGGCAACTCCGGCGGCGCGCTCGTCAACCTGCGCGGCGAGCTCGTCGGCATCAACTCGGCGATTCTGTCCGGCAGCGGCGGCAACATCGGCATCGGCTTCGCCATCCCCGTGAACATGGCGAAGGGCGTCATGGACCAGCTGATCAAGTACGGCCAGGTGAAGCGCGGCGTGCTCGGCGTGAACATCTACGACGTCACCCCGGACGTCGCCAAGGAGTTCGGCCTGAACGAGGCGAGCGGCGCGCTGGTCGCGGGCGTGGCCCAGGGCTCGGCCGCGGAGCACGCCGGCATCAAGACGGGCGATATCATCGTCTCCATCAACGGCACGCCCATCAAGAACGCATCCGAGCTGCGCAATACCATCGGCATGCAGCGCGTGGGAGACCAGGTCGAGATCGGCCTGTTGCGGGACGGCAAGCCGCTCAAGGTGACGGCGCTGGTCGCCGAGCATTCGGAGAGCGAGGCCGTCAAACGCCGTGGATATCCATCGCGGCCTCGAGGGCGCGGATCTCGCCGATGCGCCGGACGGCGGCCGGCGTGCTCGTGCGCGCCGTGCAGGACGGCAGTCCCGCGGCGCAGGCGGGGCTTCGCGCGGGCGACTTGATCGTCGCGATCGGCCGCACCCCGGTTGCGAGCCTGAAGGCCTTCCGCGAAGTCGCAAAAGGCGCTAGCTTCTTGCTCCTCAACGTGAAACGCGGCACTGCCGTCGTTCTGATTCCAATTCGGTGATCTCATGAGACCGTTGTCTCTTTGCATTCTCGGCGGTACCGGATTTCTAGGCACCCGCTTGGTCGCGCGCCTGATCAAGGACGGGCACGCCGTCACCGTGCTGTCGCGCGATCGTGAGCAGCACAAGCATCTGCTCGTGCTGCCCGGGCTCACCCTCGAGAATTGCGACGTGTACGAGGAGCCGCAGCTCAGCGAGCGTCTGCGGGGCAAGGACGTCGTGATCAACTTGATCGGCATCCTGAACGAGCGCGGCTTCGGCGGCGCCGGATTTCGCCGCGCTCACACCGAGCTCACGCGCACCGTGCTACAGGCCATGCGCTCCGCGGGCGTGCGCCGGCTGCTGCAGGTGTCCGCCCTGAAGGCGGCCGTGGATGCGCCGAGCCACTATCTGCGTTCGAAGGGCGAGGCGGAAAAGCTCATCCGCGAGCAAGGTACCGCCCTCGACTGGGTCATTTTCCAGCCCTCGGTGATGTTCGGCCCCGGCGACTCCTTTCTTAATCGGTTCGCGGGGCTGCTGGCTTCCGTTCCTTTCGTGTTCCCGCTCGCCCGGCCGCACGCCCGATTCCAACCGGTGTTCGTCGACGATGTGGTCGATGCGATGCTGCGCTGCCTGCAAGGCGATGCAACGGTGCACGAGACCTATCAGCTCGGCGGCCCGCAGGTCTACACCTTGAGCGAGATCGTGAGCTTGGTGTCGAAAACCACGGGCCGCGGCCGCTGGATCATGGGGCTGCCGAATTTCGCGGGGAAGCTGCAGGGACTCGTCATGAACTTCGTGCCGGGCAGGCCCTTCTCCAGCGACAACTACCGTTCGTTGAAGGTCGATAGCGTGTGCACGGAGGACGGCTTCGCGAAGCTCAGGATCAAGCCGCATTCCATGGCCGCTGCGGCGCGTCAGTATCTCGGCTCCTTCGAGGACAACGCGCGCTTGAGCCGCGACCGGTCCGCGGCGGGCAAGTCCCTGGCGGGACACGTGCACACCGGCGGCGCCACGGCCGAACGGCCCTAAGCGCTCAGCGCGCCCCGCAGACGAGGGCATCGCGCTTCTCCTGCTCGAGCTTGGCGAGCTCGCGCACGCGCCGATAGAACGCATCCAAGTTTCCTCCCACCGCCGCGAGCTCGCGCCTGAACCCCGGCACGCAGTCGTAATAGGTGGCGATGGAAGCGAGATAGGCATTGTTGATCTCGCCCTTCTCGAACCAGCTCTCGAACGGCGGATGCGGGCCCCAGTCTTGGACGAGCCGCGCGTACGACTCGCGCAGCGCGCCGAACGCCGCGGCCTTGCGCTCGCGCATGAGCACCGGATCGAGTCCGGAGCCATACAGCACGCGCAGCTCGTCGCGCGTACGACTCAAGAGCGCGACGACCTCGAGAGAGCGCTTTTCCTCGAGCTCGTAGCGCTCGAGCTCTCCTGACCGGCCGAGACTCTCCAGCCAGCGGCGCACGCCCTCGTCCTCGACCGTGGTCGCGAGCGCCTCGTTGAAATCGGCATCGTTCGGGATGTAGATCATCTGATGCGTGAGCTCGTGGAAGATGATCGCCGCCAGCTCGACGTCGTTCCAGCCGATCATGGTATTCAAGATGGGATCGTCGAAGTGGCCGAGCGTCGAATACGCAGCCACGCCGCCGACGCTCACGTCGAAACCCTTGCTCTGCAAGGCGGAGCCGAAGTCTCGGGCGCGCCGCTCGACGAAGTAGCCGCGATAGGCGACGCAGCCGACGATGGGATAACACCACTCCTTCGGATCGACAGAGAACTCCGGGGCGGCGACGACGTTCCAGACCACGTAGGGGCGGCCGACGTCGGCGTAGGTGCGATAGCTGCCGTTGTCCGGCAAGTGCAGGTTGCTGATCGCGAATTCGCGAATCTGCGCGACCGCCTCGAGCTGTTTGCGCACCTCGGCGGGCGTGCCGGGATCGGCGACGACCCGCGCGATCGGCCGGCGCTTGGACATGAGCGACAGCTGGCCCCGCGCGCTCTCCAGCAGATAGCACCCGTCGAGGGACACGCCGATCAACACGAGCACGCAGAGGACGCAGATCCGTGAAGTGATGCTGATACTATTCATCCATGCAAGTGTATCTGGTCGGTGGCGCTGTCCGAGACGGGTTGCTCGGCCTGCCCGTCAAGGAGCGCGACTGGGTCGTCGTCGGCGGCACCCGCGAGGAGCTCGAGCGGCTTAGGCTATCGTGCGGTCGGACGCGATTTTCCGGTGTTGCTGCATCCCGAGACTCACGAGGAGTACGCGCTCGCGCGACGCGAGCGCAAGACCGCGCCCGGCTATCGCGGATTCAGCGTCGAGTTCGGACCGGAAGTGACGCTCGAGGAGGATCTCTCGCGCCGCGATCTGACGGTCAACGCGATGGCGCGATCCGCCGACGGGACGCTCATCGATCCGTATGGCGGCGCGCGCGACATCGAGGCGCGCATCTTGCGGCATGTGTCGTCGGCATTCGTCGAGGATCCGGTACGCGTGCTGCGCGTGGCGCGGTTCGCCGCGCGCTTCGCACCGCTCGGTTTTCGCGTGGACCCGGGAACGCTCGCCCTCATGCGCGAAATGGTCGCGCGTCGCGAAGTCGACGCGCTCGTCCCCGAGCGCGTCTGGCAGGAGACGGAGAAGGCGCTGCGCGAGTCCGGCGCCAGCACCTTCTTCAAGGTGCTGCGCGACTGCGGCGCGCTCGCGCGCATCTTCCCGGAAATCGACGCGCTGTTCGGCGTGCCGCAACCGACCCGCTGGCATCCGGAGATCGATACCGGCGTGCACACGCTGATGGTGCTCGATCAAGCCGTACGGCTGTCCGCCGATGCGCGGGTGCGCTTCGCGGCGCTGGTGCATGATCTCGGCAAGGGCACGACGCCGCAAGCGCAATGGCCCGCGCCATCACGGACACGAGGAGCGCAGCGTCGCGCTCATCGAGGCGCTCGCGGCGCGTCTCAGGGTGCCGGCCGACTATCGCGAGCTGGCCGTCATCGTCGCGCGCTACCACGGCATCGTGCATCGTGCCTTCGAGCTCAAGCCGCGAACCGTGCTCGAGTTCATCGAGCGCGCGGATGCCGTACGGCGGCCGGAGCGTTTCGGCCAGGTGCTGCTCGCCTGCGAGGCGGATGCGCGCGGCCGTCTCGGGCTGGAAGACAAACCCTATCCGCAGCGCGAGTATCTGATCGCCGCTCGCATCGCCGCGGCGGCGGTCAAACCGAGCGCCGAGGAACTCGCCGCGCCCCGGCCCGAAAATCGCCGAGCAGCTGCACCGGCGCCGGCTCGCGACCATCACCGCGCTGCGCGAACAGTTCGGACCCTACCCCGGCTGACGACGGCGCAATCAAAGCGTGTGCCGCAGATCCTGCACTCGAAACGCAGGGAGCGGTGCATCCATGCCGCGCATCCAAGCCATGGCCTTGAAGCGCTCACCCATCTCGCCCGGCAATAGGAGCGTCCGCGCTTCGTTCGCGAGCCGCGCGAAGCGGGCCGGGTCCGCCGGCGGCGAGATGCTGCATCTCCCCATCGATCGCAAGCCCGGCGAGGAAATGTGCCTGCGTCGTGTAGCCGGCGAGCGTGTAGCCGCAGGCGGCGCTCGCTTGCGCGAGGCGCGTGAAATCCACCCACGCGGTGATGTCCAAAAGTCCGGGCGCGACAAAGGGATCGCGTGCTGGCACGCTGGCGAAAATGGCAGATCAGGGTGCCGTCGCTCCGCTCCGGAAAATAATAGTGGCGCCGGGGCAGGCCGTAATCGATCCACAGCGCGAGTCCCGCGCGATGCGACGCGGTGACCGCGGCCGTCCAGGCGCCGAGCCGTGGGCAATACTCCGAGGTGTAGCCCGGCTCCCAGCCGCCGCCCGCGTGCTCGAGCAGAGCGCATTCCGCGGCCAAGGCCGAACTCCCCGGCCGCGGTGCCCATTCGAATTGCATGCCATCGCGCGCAACGCCCATCTCCTCGCATCCCGCCGCTCCGCAAATGCCGGCGGAAGCGTGTCACCGGCAGCGCGTCGAGCACTTCGTTGGCGAGCACGACCCCGTCGAAGGCAACCTCCGGCGGCGCGTCCAGCCATTCCACGCGCCGCGCAAGATGCGGCACGGCGTCGGCGATGCAGCGGCGCTGGCGCTCGCGCAGATCGGCGCTGATCTCGAGCACCAGGTAGCGCTCGGGAAGACAGCCGAGGGTCTCCAGCCGCAACAGGACATCCGCCGCCAAACGGCCGCTGCCCGCGCCGATCTCGAGGATGCTGCCGCGTCCGAGCGCGCCCAGGATTTCGGCGCACTGGCGGGCAACGCAGCCGCCGAACAGCCGCGAGACTTCCGGCGCCGTGGTGAAATCGCCCCCGGGCCCGAGCTTGTGAGCACCGGCGCTGTAGTAGCCGAGCCCCGGTGCATAGAGCGCGAGCTCCATGTAGCGGTCGAAGCCGATCCAGCCGCCTGCCGCGTCGATCTCCGCCGCGATTCGCTCGCGCATCCGCTCGACGTGCGCGCGCTCGGCCACATCGAGCTCCGTCGCAGGCCTCACCGGCGTGCGCTCCGGGCGCCGGTACACGCTGCAGGCGCAATCCGGTATCTTGACCTCGCATGGCCGACAGCCCCGAGAATACTCTCGACCACCAAGTGATCCTCATCACCGGCGGCGCGCGCCGCGTCGGCGCCCAAATCGCGCGCACGCTGCATGCGGCGGGCGCGCGTATCCTGGTGCACTATCGATCCTCCGCGACAGCCGCGAAAGAACTCGCCGCCGAGCTGAACGCCACGCGCCCGGGATCCGCCGCACTCATCGCCGCGGACCTGCAGCAGGACGAGGCGCCGGAGCAGTTGGTCGCAGCTGCGCTGGGGCATTTCGGCCGGCTCGACGTGCTCATCAACAATGCATCGACGTTCTATCCGACGACCGTCGGCAAGATCACCCGGGCCGCCTGGGACGATCTCATGGGCAGCAACCTGCGGGCGCCCTTGTTCCTCGCCCAAGCCGCGGCGCCGCACCTCGCGAAGCAGCGCGGAATCATCATCAATGTCATCGACATTCATGGCCTGCGGCCCCTGAAGGGATATCCCGTGTATAGCATCGCCAAAGCCGGCCTTGCGATGCTCACCCGCTCGCTGGCGCGCGAGCTCGGCCCCGAGGTCCGCGTGAACGGCATCGCGCCGGGTCCCGTGCTCTGGGCCGAGCACGACCTCGACGACAGCATGAAGCGCGAGATCATCGGCAAGACCGCGCTCAAGCGGATGGGCAGCCCGCAAGACATCGCGCGCACGGCGCTGTTTCTGATCCGCGATGCACCCTATATCACCGGTCAAATCATCGCCGTCGACGGCGGACGAAGCATTTAGTCTGATTTTTGGGCGCGGCCGCCCGGGCGCGCCAGCTCTCGAGCATCCCGCGATCGCGCTCGACCGAGACGCCCACGTCCCTCGAGCTGCGCACGGCGCCGGGCTTGCTCAGGATGACGCGCACCCAGGAGATCCCGAAGTCCTCGAGCACGACCATGGCGACATGCTCGGCCAGAGTCTCGACCAGATGGAATTTTGAACCCTCGACGAGGGCGAGAATGCGCTTGGCCACCCGCTTGTAGTTGAGCGTGTCGTCGATCGAGTCCGTCAGCGCGGCTTTGCGAACATCCGCCGCGAGCTCTAAGTCGATGAGCACCGTCTGCCGGACCTGCCGCTCCCAGTCGTAGATGCCGATGATCGCCTCGGCCTTGAGCGCGTGTATGAATATCTTGTCCATGAACGTCCGACTATTCCTCTTGTGATCCGAGCTCCCAACTCGCCCTGGCCCCGAGACCGAGTCCCTGCCGATCCCCGCGGCAAAGGCGCGCGCATCCGGCAAGCGCGATCATCGCGCCGTTGTCGGTGCAGAACTCGGCCCGCGGGAAATAAAGCTGCGCGCCGGCCTCGCGCGCGACCGCGCCGAGCCGCTCGCGCAGGCTGAGGTTCGCACCCACGCCGCCCGCAACGACCAGACGCCGGTGACCTGTCGCCGCCAGGGCGCGCCGCGACTTCTCCGCCAGCGTCGTCCACCACCGCTTCCTGGAAGCCCAGCG
This sequence comes from uncultured Gammaproteobacteria bacterium, assembly GCA_963766915.1. Classification (GTDB taxonomy): domain Bacteria; phylum Pseudomonadota; class Gammaproteobacteria; order Steroidobacterales; family Steroidobacteraceae; genus Bog-1198. The sequence continues at coordinate 38,611 of CAVYCL010000006.1, read as the reverse complement.
CCACGTCCGCGCGAGCCTGATCGTCGAGCGCGCGGTCCCGCAAGGCTACAAGGGCGGCTGTCTTCAAGCCACTGAAACTGAACTCGAGACCGGGACGATCGAGCATCGGCCGCGGAAAGCTGAAGCGGCCGGGGCGGCCGGACTCGGCGAGGCGCGCGAGTGCGGCCCCGCCGGGATAGGGCAGGCCGAGCATCTTGGCCGTCTTGTCGAAGGCCTCCCCCGCCGCATCGTCCAAAGTCTCGCCGAGGATCCGGTAGCGGCCGATCTCAGCGACATCGACCAGCTGCGTATGTCCGCCCGACACGAGCAGCGCGAGAAAGGGGAATTCGGGGGGATCGGCCTCGAGGAGCGGGGCGAGCAGATGGCCCTCGAGGTGATGGATGGCGACCGCCGGCCGGCCCCAGGCGTAGGCGAGGCTGCGGGCGAACCCGGCGCCCACCAGCAGCGCGCCGATGAGGCCGGGGCCGGCGGTATAAGCGACCCCGTCGATGCTCTGCGGGGCTCGAGTCCGCCTCGGCAAGCGCCTCGCGCACCAGCGGCAGGAGCCATTTCACATGGTCCCGGGAGGCGATTTCGGGGACCACGCCGCCGTACGCTTGGTGCACCGCGATCTGGCTGTGAAGCCGATGCGACAAGAGCCCCCGCTCCGCGTCGTACACCGCCACGGCCGTCTCGTCGCAGGAGGTCTCGATTCCGATTACACGCATGGAGGGGGGAAGTGCCTGTTCTGCCGAGTTGGGGGAGGAAATGCGCCGATTTTGCCTTTTGCGGGGACGCACCTTAGAATGCGCGCCCCTGTCGGCAAATGCCGGCGAGCCTGTGTTGTCCTTAAATTGAGGTCTTGAATGCCCAGCGTTCGTGTTCGCGAGAACGAGTATTTCGATGCCGCCCTGCGCCGTTTCAAGCGCGCATGCGAGAAGGCCGGTGTGCTCACCGAGCTTCGTCGCCGCGAATTCTACGAGAAGCCGACGCAGGAGCGTAAGCGCAAGAAGGCTGCCGCGGTGAAGCGCCACTTGAAGCGCCTGTCGCGCGAGAACATGCGCGGCACCGGAGGCGGTGCGCCGCCGAGTGCTCCGCCGGCCGGCTCATCCCGTCCCTATTAAGAGGGACCGGCTTCCTCGGTGTCTCTGAAAGAGCGAATCACCGATGACATGAAGGCCGCGATGCGCGCCGGCGAGAAAGAGCGGCTGGGCGTCATTCGCATGATCACCGCGGCCATCAAGCAGCGCGAAGTGGATGAGCGCATCAGCTTGGACGATGCGCAGGTGATCGCCGTTTTCGAGAAAATGGTCAAGCAGCGCAAGGAATCGCTGGTGCAATTCCAGGCGGGCAACCGCCAGGACTTGGTCGACAAGGAATCGGCTGAGATCGATCTGCTCAAGACTTATCTGCCCTCCCAGCTCGGAGATGCCGAGCTCGACGCCCTCATCGCCGACGCCATCGCCTCCACCGGCGCTGCCAGCGTCAAGGACATGGGAAAGGTCATGGGCGTGATCAAGTCGAAGGCGCAGGGCCGGGCCGATATGGGCACCGTGGGCGCCAAAATCAAAGCCAAGCTCGGCGGTTGACCGCGCGCGGTCCATGACCGGCCGCATTCCCCAGCCTTTCATCGACGAGGTCGTTGCACGCTCGGACATCGTCGAGATCATCGGCGCCCGCGTCCCGCTCAAGAAGTCCGGGCGCGAATACAAGGCTTGCTGCCCGTTTCACAGCGAGAAATCACCCTCGTTCTGGGTCAGCCCGGAAAAGCAGTTCTATCACTGCTTCGGCTGCGGTGCGCACGGCACGGCGGTCGGATTCTTGATGGAATACGAAAAGCTCGGCTTCCTCGACGCGATTGCGGATCTGGCGCAGCGCGCCGGCCTCGAGCTGCCGCGCGAGGCGCAGGCTCCGCATGAGCCGGGCGGCATCGATCTCTATCAGGTGATGGCGAACGCATCGCGGTTCTTCGAGCAAAACGCGAAGGACAGCGAGCGGGCACAGCTCTATCTCGGCAAGCGAGCCATCGATGCCGCCACGTGCGCGAAGTTCGCGCTGGGGTTTGCGCCGGACTCCTGGAACGCCGTGCTCAACCGGTTCGGCGCCTCGGAGGAGGAACGGCGACGCTTGCTGCAGGCGGGTCTCATCATCGAGCGCGACGCGCGTGCCGGGCAATCTCCGGGATTCTACGACCGGTTTCGCGATCGCTTGATGTTCCCGATCCGCGACGCGCGCGGCCGGGTGCTGGGCTTCGGCGGCCGCGTCATCGACCAGGGCGAACCGAAGTACCTCAACTCCCCCGAGACGCCGTTGTTCCACAAGGGACGCGAGCTCTACGGCATCTACGAGGCGAGGCAGGCGCGCTCGGACTTCAAGCGGCTGCTCATCGTCGAGGGCTACATGGACGTGGTGCGCCTGCACCAAGCCGGCATCACCTATGCGGTGGCAACGCTCGGCACCGCCACCACCCAGGAGCACCTCAACAAGATTTTTCGCCTCACGAGCGAGCTCGTCTTTTGCTTCGACGGCGACCGCGCGGGACTGCAGGCCGCCTGGCGCGCGCTCGAGAACGCGTTGCCGTTCGCGCGCGACGGGCGCGAGCTCAAGTTCATGTTCCTGCCCGAGGGCCACGATCCCGACACCTTGATCGCGGCAGAGGGTCTGCGAAGGGTTCGAAGAGCATCTGAAACGCGCGGTGCCGCTGTCCGAATATCTGGTGCGTCAGCTGACCGGGCAGGTCGACCTCGAGCACGTCGACGGGCGCGCAAAGCTCGCCGCCCTGGCCGCGCCGCTGTTCAAGCGCATGCCCGAGGGGGTGTACCGCGAATTGCTGCTGGATCGTCTCGCCGCGGAAATTCGCATGCCGGCGGCGAAGCTCAAGCAGCATCTCGGGGCGGCCGGACGCGAACCCGGCACCCCGCGCCCGCAGGCGCGGACGGAACCAACCGCGCCCAAACGCAGTCGGATGAGCGCAGGACGGGGGAGTTTGCTGAGCCAGGCCATCGCTCTGGTGCTGCACCATCCCGCCGCGGCACGCAGCGTCAACGGCTGGTCCGACCTCGCCCGCAGTGAGTTACCCGGAATCGCGGTGCTCACGGAGCTTTTGGAGCAGGCCGCCGGCATGGAGCAGCCGAATACCGCGATGCTGCTCGAACGCTGGCGGGATCGTCCCGAATATGGCCGGCTATCGGAGCTTGCCGCCGCAGCCGGCATGGTCGAGACCGCGGGCGGGGCCGCCCAGGAGCTGCAAATGGCGGTGCAGAAGCTCACCGAGAGTGTCGGGCCGGGTCGGCGGGTGAACGAATTGTTGCGAAAAGCTCAGGAAATGGGCTTGAATTACGACGAAAAGGCCGAATTAAGCTCTCTTCTGAAGGCCAAGACACCCCCCGGCGGAGGCACCTAGCTCGCCCGGGACGGTAACGGAACGACAAACCTTACTTGTGGTCATGGAATGGCCAAAATCGTATACTTATCGGCTTGGCATTCGCTCGGTCAACCTTTTAACGGGGCCTCCACTTTGATCAAAAAAGCGCCAGCAGGAACAGCCACTCAAATCGCCGACGAGCGCCAGTCACAACTCAAGTTGTTGATCGCGCGCGGCAAGGAGCAAGGCTACCTCACGTACGCAGAAGTCAACGATCACCTGCCGAGCGAAATCGTCGATCCCGAGCAGATCGAAGACATCGTCAACATGATCAACGACATGGGCATACCGGTCTACGAGAAGGCGCCGGATGCCGAGTCGCTTCTGCTCACCGATGCCACCGCCGCGCCCGATGAGGAAGCGGTCGAAGAAGCCACCGCCGCCCTCGCCAACTTGGATGCGGAGTTCGGTCGCACGACCGACCCCGTGCGTATGTACATGCGCGAGATGGGCACCGTCGAGTTGCTGACGCGCGAAGGCGAGATCCGCATCGCGAAGCGCATCGAGGAAGGCCTCGAAGCGGTCAAGATCGCGCTCGGCAGCTATCCCGGCACCTACGAGCTGCTGCTGCGCCACTACGAGACCGTGAAGGCCGGCCAGATGCGTCTCGTGGACGTGATCGTGGGCTTCGTCGACCCGAACGCCCCCGACGAAATCGCCCAGCCGCAAAATCCCAAGATGGTCGCGCCCGAGCGCGAGGAAGCGGTCGGCGACGACGAGGAAACCGAAGGCGAGGAGGACGAGGAGGCCGTCGACACCGGCCCCGATCCGGAGGAAGCCGCCAAGCGCTTCGTCTCGATCGGCAAGACGTATCATCAGTATTTGAACGCCTTGGACAAGCTCGGCTCGAAGGATCCGAAGACGCAGAAGATCCGCAAGAAGATCTGCGCCGAGCTCATGGAGCTCAAGCTCTCGCCCAAGATGTTCGATCAGCTGATCGACAACTTGCGCCAGCACGTCACCGAAGTTCGGCTGCTCGAGAAGGAGATCATGTTCCTCTGCATCAAGCAGGCGGGCATGCCGCGCAAGGATTTCATCTCCACGTTTCCGAAGAACGAGACCAGCACACGCTGGCTCGACAAGCACATCAAGGCCAAGAAGCGCTATTCGGCGCCGCTCGCGAAGTTCAAGGACGAGGTCGAGCGCCGGCAGAACAAGCTCAAGGACCTCGAGGGCCTGTTCCACGTCCTGATCAACGAGATCAAGGAAATCAACCGCGAGGTCTCGATCGGCGAGGCCAAGGCGCGCCGCGCCAAGAAGGAAATGGTCGAGGCGAACCTGCGTCTGGTGATCTCGATCGCCAAGAAATACACGAACCGCGGCTTGCAGTTCCTCGATCTGATCCAGGAAGGCAACATCGGCTTGATGAAAGCCGTGGACAAATTCGAATACCGTCGCGGCTACAAGTTCTCGACCTACGCGACCTGGTGGATCCGCCAGGCCATCACGCGCTCGATTGCCGACCAGGCCCGCACCATCCGCATCCCGGTGCACATGATCGAGACGATCAACAAGCTCAACCGCATCTCGCGGCAGATGCTGCAGGAGATGGGGCGCGAGCCGACTCCCGAGGAACTTGCCGTGCGCATGGAGATGCCGGAGGACAAGGTCCGCAAGGTCCTGAAGATCGCCAAGGAGCCGATCTCCATGGAGACGCCGATCGGCGACGACGAGGACTCGCATCTCGGGGACTTCATCGAGGACACCTCCGTGTCCTCGCCGATCGACTCGGCGACCACCGAATCGCTCCGTGAGACCACGCACTCGGTGTTGGCGCAGCTCACGCCGCGGGAAGCGAAGGTCCTGCGCATGCGCTTCGGCATCGACATGAATACCGACCACACCCTCGAGGAAGTCGGCAAGCAATTCGACGTTACGCGCGAGCGCATCCGTCAGATAGAGGCGAAGGCCCTGCGCAAGCTTCGCCACCCGAGCCGCAGCGAGCAGCTGCGCAGCTTCTTGATGGACGACTGACGCGGGCGCAGCCGCGGGCGGCGCGTTGCCCCGGGCGCCGTCAGCTCTCGACGATCTCCACCGACAAGTGGCGCTCGCTCGACAGCGAGTTCGCGACCAGGCAGGCGGACTCCGCCTTGTGGAGCAGCCGCTTGGCGCGCTCGAGGTCCGTCCCTGCCGGCACGTGTAACTTCGCGTGCGTATTGAAGCGCGTGAAGCGCATGACCCCGTCGACCTTGTCGAGCGTGCCGCGCGTGCTCGCATGCAGATCGAGCCAATGAAATTTGGACGCGGTCGCGATGGCCCGGAACCCGAGTACGAAGCAATCCGCGACTGCGGCGGTCAGCAGCTGCTCCGGCGACCATTGGTTGCCCGGCCCATCGAACTCTTTCGGCGGCGCCGATTCGATCACGCGCGCGCCCGGGACGGAGAGGGGCACATCGCCCCCCGGGCGGGCCGCCGCCGCGACCGTGTATTCATGGGGGAATGGGTGCATGGTGACTCCGGGAGCGCGCTTCAGGCCGAGCTCGCGTCAGTAGATGAACGGGATCAAACGCCGAGTGCGACGCATGTAGTCTCGGTATCGCTCGCCGAACGTCTCGACCAGCGCAGCCTCCTCGATCCGCATGCGCGAGAAGAATACCACCGACACCGGCACGATCATCGCCGCGAGCGACGCCCAGTTGTCGAGACAGAGCCCCAACCCAAAGAACGCGAGCAAGGACCCCGTGTAAGAGGGGTGGCGCACCCAACGATAAGGGCCGGATTCGACCAGTTGGTGATCCGTTGCGATCGCCACGTTCACCGTGAAGAAACGCCCCAGCCACAAGATGGCATACCAGCGCACGAGAACGCCGGCGGCGAATATCGTGATACCGGCGGGCCTCAAGATGCCGGCGGCGCCGATGCCGAGCTGCGGCAGCACGTTGGCACACGTAAATGCCGCGCCCACGGCAAGACCGATCACGACCCAGAGCTTGCGCAACGAGCCGCGATCGGCGTCCACGGCCGCCTTCCCCGAGCGCTTGAGCCAAAGGAGCCCGGCCTCGGACAACCCGTACAAAAGGCCCAAAATCGATGGGATTTGCGCGCTCATGGCGGACCGAACAACTTGAGCTCGGGTGCATCGCCGGACAATCGAATCATGCGTTCGAACCTCAAGCCGATTTTCTCGAGCACCGCGATGGACGCGTGATTATCAGGATTCGCAATGGCGACGATGCGTCCCAAGTTCAAGGTGCGCTTGCCGTAGTCGAGCACGGCCGCGGCGGCTTCGACGGCATATCCGCGCGAGCAATAGTGGGATCGCAGCGCGAAGCCCACGTCGACGTCCGCGAGGCCTTCGCGCTTGACCAGACCGCACATGCCGACCGGCGCGCCGTCCTCGCGCCGGCTCGCGAGATACAGGCCGAAGCCGAACTGGCGGTAACTCATCATGGGGCCTTTCAGCAGGTAATCGCGCGCATCGGCGAGTGTCCGCACGCCCTTGTCGCCGATGAAACGCAGAAACGCGGCCTCGTTGAGCAGCTCGAGGATGAACTCGGCATCCTCGAGATGAAACTCGCGCAACACCAGGCGCTCGGACTCGAGCACGCTCATGGCGTTGTGCGGGAAAGACCGAAGACCTCCGCAAGCAGACGCGTAGGAGCGCCGGCGAGCCTCGGGATCGAAGGTCCAGGTATTGATGGAGATCTCGTCGAGCTGCAGTCGCCCGGCCAGCGCGCGCAGCCGCTCCGCCACCTGCGGCGCCGTGCCCACCAGCGCATCGGCGCGCAAGCGCTCGATCGTCGCACGCTCGGCCGGCGTGTAAGCGTAGGCAGCCGCTGCATCGGGTGAGATCAACGGCGCCCGCACGCCCTTCTCGAAGCCGACCCGCCAGTGCTCACGGGCAGTCGCCAGCCGCGCCGCCTCGGCAGCGCTCTCGGCCGCGAGCGCCCAGACGCAGATCGTCGCCTGTGGGCGGTCGAGCACCGCGCTCGGGCGAAACAAGCTGCGATACAGCGACAACGCATCGTCGACGCCGGCGCCATCGTTGAAAAAATACGCGAACGCATACGGCAATCCGAGATAGGCGGCGAGCTGCGCCCCGTAGGCGGAGCTGCCGAGAATCCACAGCTCGGGACGCGTATCCCCCACCGGATGCGCGGCGATGCTGCGGTAAGGATGCGATTCCGGCAGAGGCAGGCTGGAAGCCCACAGCTGCAACTCCTGCACCTGGCGGGGAAAATCATCGACGTTGGAGTGAGGATTGAGCGCCCGTGCGGTCAGGCCATCCGAGCCGGGCGCACGCCCCACGCCTAAATCGATGCGGCCCGGCGCGATGGCGTCGAGCACGCGGAACTGCTCCGCCACCTTGAGCGCCGAGTAGTGCGGCAGCATCACGCCGGCGCTGCCGACACGGATGCGGCGGGTGGTGGCGGCGATGGCGGCGGCCAGCACTTCGGGCGCCGTACCCGCGACGCTCACCAGGTTGTGATGCTCCGACAGCCAGTACCGCGCATAGCCCAGGCGATCGCAGTCCTGCGCCAACTGCAGCGAATCGCGGATCGCCGCCGACTCGCTGGAGCCGGCCGAGGTTGGCGATTGATCGAGCACGGACCATTTCATACTTGCATCATACCGCTCGACACCTGCAAGCCGCTCGGCGGCGCGGGGAATGGCAAGGGCTTGACCGCGGAGCGCGTGATAGCGTGTACTTCCGCGGCGCGGGCGGCCGGCAACCAGAGCATTCAACTATCGTGGGATTTCGGATAAAGGCTTTCGGGCTGCGGGCTGGGCTCGCCTTCGTCATTGCCTGCCCAGCAGCGCTCGCCGGCGGAGTGAGCGCCTATTTGCCGCTCAACCTCGAGCCCGAAATGGAGCGCCAGATCGAGCGTGTCTTGATACTCGCGGACGAGCCCATTTTGAAGCGCCCGATTCCCGTCGAGCTCGTGCTCGTGGCACTGCCTCAGGCATGCCGGGTCGATAAGCCTTTGTGCGACAAAGTGGGCCGTTATCTCGAACGCTACAGCCGCGATTACGGGCTCACGCACGCAAGCATCACAGGATCGGCCACGCACGGCGCCAACGTCATCATCCCGAACGAGTACGGGCTGCCGAACGACAGCAACTGGGATCTGACTCTGCAGGGATTCGTGCAGCCGAGTGACTATCTGCTGCTGTCGACCGGCGTGATTGCCTATCAGGGGCGCACCAATCCGAACGCGTCGCTGACGATGGGCTTCAACTGGGCGCAGCTCGATGTGGGCTACCGACCGCATTGGCTCTCGCCGATGACCGATTCGAGCTCGCTCATCAGCACCGAGGCACCGACCATGCCCGGGGTCACGTTGTCGAACTGGGAGCCGCTGACGCGGCTCGGGTTCCAGTACGAATTCTCGCTCCTCAAGATGAACCAGACCGGCAGCGGCAGTCCGTCCGGCGACAACATCGACTACCTCGGCGTATTGAGCCGCGGCAACCCGAAGATCTTCACCGCTCAATTCTCCATCGAGCCGTTCCCCGGCTGGTCGCTGGGTGTGAACCGGCTGCTGGAATACGGCGGCGGCAGCGGCTTGCCGGACTCGGCCTCGTTTCGTATTGCATGATTTCTTCGAGCCGGCCGGTCGCGCACAAACGGAAAGCAACCAGCAGGCCTCGTATGTGAGCCGCTTCATTTATCCGGGCAAGACGCCGTTCGCGGTCTATGCGCAGTACGCGGGCGAGGACAACTCAGACGGCGGCAGCTACCTGCTCGGCAACGCGGCGCTCTCGGTCGGCATCGATTTTCCGCGCCTCTGGCACCACTTCGATCTCACGTACGAGATATCGGAGTGGCAGAACATCTGGTACGTGCACAACATCTTTCTCGACGGCACCACCAACAACGGCATCGTCGAGGGCAACTGGGGCGCGCAGGAGCGGGCTTTCAACGACGGTGTGGGTGCGCGCATGCAAATGCTGCGCATCGGCTGGGAGCCGCCTTTCGGCGGGTACCTGCAGGAACGGGTCCGCACCGTGGCGAACGAGAATTACTACGGCGGGGACAGCCGTCAGTACTCTCCGGGCCAACCCGCCCCGTATGTGTACCACCACTACTACGATTTCACGGCAACCTATACGCACCCCTGGAAAGACACCACCCTCGGCGGCGAGGTGATGGTCGGACGCGACATCTTCGGCGAGTCCTTCTGGCGCCTGTCGGGGTTCGTGCGTTACGGCGGCGATTCGAAGACGCGCGACGACGGCGAGGTCGAAGACGAGTCCTATGAAGGCGGTGCGAACCCCAAAGGATCCGAGGTGTTCGCCGACCTCGGCATGAACGTCAATCGAGTGACGGTGAATCTCGATCCCGAGATCCCGCAGTACAACACCCCGGTCGGCGAAGGTCCGCACTTCGCCTTGGGCGCCCGCCGCGCGGTCTCCACGAACAATGATCTCGGCGCGCGCGCGGAGATCGACGAGATCCAGAATCACATGCTGATCGGCTTGCGCATGATCGACTGGCGCTACCGATTCAGCGGCGATGAATTCGCGGTCGGCGCATTCTTCGGGGTGGACCGCTATCAGCTGGCGACGCCGGCCTACTCCGAGTACGTGGGTCTCGGCGCCGAGTGGCGCAACTTCTTGCCCTGGCTCCCGAAATGGGACTTGGGGATCGACTTCCGGCACGCGCAGAACATCGCCCGTGATCACGTCCTCCCCACGGACCCGCGCGGCACGCGACCGGATAGCTTCTACAAAATCGACAGCGCGGTGCTCTATTTATCGCGGCATTTTTAGCGGCGGACGCTTGTCGGATTCGACGGGTTGAAGGCCGGGTCGTTGTCCGACAGGCAGAACCCGGCCAGCGTGACATGTTGCAGCAATGGAGCACCGGTGGGGGCAAAGGCTGTCGGTCGACCTGGCGATTCGCATTGCCGGGCGACCCTATAACGTACGCTCGGCGAGACTCGCCGATCTGAGCGCGAGCGGCGCCTATATCAAGGTGCACGCGGACCTTCGACCGCTGTCTCGAGTCCAGATCGCCATCGCCCTCCCCCATAAGCTCACGCGTCCGACGCCCATGGTCGCTGCCTATGTCGTTCGCCGCTGCAAGGACGGTATCGGCGTCGAATGGTGCGAATACGCGCCGCAGCCCGTGCTCGAGCTGCTGCGCTACGCGGCCGCTCACCGGCACGATCATCATCGAACGGCGGAGATGGTCCGTTATGTCCCCGCATCCGATCCGTGGGACGAGCCGAAGAGCTTCGCCGAAGCTTAGACCCGGGGCCGTCGCTCGCCTCGTTGATTCGCCCGCTCCTCTGAAATTTGCCCGGCCGAAGGCCGGTCTAATGCATGCCGCTCCTCTACTTCCTGGGCGGCGCGGAGGAATCGCCCCATGAAATTGCAGGCATCGCGCCGGTCGGTCAAAGCCGCATGATTCTGGCTGGCATCGTATTCCTGGCCGGCGTGCTGACCATCGTAAGTCCGTGCATCTTGCCGGTGCTGCCGTTCGTGTTCACTCGCGCGGACCGCAAGTTCTCGACCAACGGACTGCCCATGCTGATCGGCATGGCCATCACCTTCGCCGGAGTCGCAACGCTCGCCGCCGTCGGCGGCGCCTGGGTCGTGCGCTTCAATCAATTCGGGCGCGCGCTCGCGCTCGTGCTGCTCGCCGCCTTCGCGGCGACGTTACTGTCGCGGCGGCTCGCCGAGGCGCTCGCGCGACCCTTCGTCGCGCTCGGCAACCGCCTGCTCAGCAAGGGCGCGGCTACCGGAGAAGACAGCATCGTGACCTCGCTACTGCTGGGAGTCGCCACCGGGCTGTTGTGGGCACCTTGCGCGGGACCCATTCTCGGATTGCTGCTGACGGGCGCGGCACTCTCCGGTCCGACGCCGCGCACGACGCTCCTGCTGTGCGCCTACGCCGCGGGTGCGGCCACCTCGCTCGCCGTGGCGATCCTTGCCGGCGGGCGCCTCTTGCGGCGCTCTGAAGCGCTCGCTCGGCGCCGGTGAGTGGGTGCGTCGCGCGCTCGGCGTCGCCGTGCTCGCCGCCGTCGCGGGCATCGCGCTCGGATGGGACGGGAGCTTGCTCACGCGCTTGTCGCAAGGAAGCACCGACCGCCTGGAGCAATCGCTGCTCGCGTATGGACGGACGCGGCGATGCGCTCGCGGCTACCGGCGCCGTCGGCAGGCACGACCGTCGAGGCCGCGCGCGCCTGCGGACCGCGCGGCGCCCATGCCCTCGCTCGCGGGCGCCACCGGCTGGCTCAACTCCCCGCCGCTGACGCGCGAATCGCTGCGCGGCAAGGTGGTGCTGGTCGATTTCTGGACCTACTCGTGCATCAACTGCCTGCGCACGCTGCCCTATGTGAAGCGCTGGTACGACACTGTACAACGATCATGGCCTCGTGGTCATCGGCGTGCACGCCCCTGAGTTCGCCTTCGAGCGCGACCCCGACAACGTGCGCCGCGCGGTCGGCGAGCTCGGCATCACCTATCCGGTGGCCATCGACGACGACTACGCCATCTGGCGCGGGTTCGCCAACCAGTACTGGCCGGCGCACTACTTCATCGATGCCGAGGGCGGCATCCGCGGACATCATTTCGGCGAAGGCGACTACGAAGGCTCGGAGCGCATGCTTCGCGAGCTCCTGACACAGGCGGGCTACAAGGACTTGCCGCCTGCGGGCGCGGGCGCCGGCGGCCGCAGGGCGTCGAGGCGGCGCCCGACCTGGAGCATGTCTCGTCCCAGGAGACTTACATCGGCTACCGGCGCGCGGACGGATTTCGCTCGCCCGGCGGCTTTGCGGACGACCGGTCGAAGAGCTACGCAACTGCCCGACTCGCTCGAGTTGAACGAGTGGGGCTTGCTCGGGCGCTGGACCGATGATCCCGAGAAGGCCGTGCTCGATGCGGCGCCCGGCAAGATCGAGTTTCGATTCCTCGCCCGCGATCTGCATCTCGTGCTCGGCCCGGCCGCCGATAAGCCGGTGCGATTTCGGGTGCGGCTGGACGGCCTCGCGCCCGGCGCGAATCACGGCGTCGACACGGACGCCGACGGCAACGGCGTCATCCGTGAGCAGCGCCTGTATCAACTCATCCGCCAGACGAGCCCGATCGCGCCGCACACCTTCTCCATCGAGTTCCTGGACGCGGGCGCGCAAGCCTATTCATTCACATTCGGTTGAGGACATCATGAACGGCAACAGACGAGCATTTCTCATCGGCGGCGGAGCGGCCTTGGCGGGCGCGTGGCTCGCGCGTCGCGGCGCGCGGCGCAGCGGCGCCCGGCGCGGCGGCGCCCGGCTCCGCCCAAGGCACCGCGAAAACCGTCACCATCGAAGAGTTCTCGCCGGACGGCAAGAGCCTCGGCGTCAAGCAGCTCGCCAAGATCGTGAAGAGCGAGGCGGAATGGCGCGCACAGCTCTCGCCGCTCGCCTTTCAAGTCGCGCGCCAGGCCGGCACCGAGTACGCCTTCAGCGGCGAATACGACAAGAACCACGCGCTCGGCATTTATCGCTGCGTGTGCTGCGATACCGCGCTGTACGACTCCGAGAACCAAGTTCGATTCCGGCACCGGCTGGCCGAGCTTCTACCAGGTCATCTCGCGGCACAACGTGGCACAAGGCAGGGACTGGACCCTCGGCATGTTGCGGGACGCGGTGTCGTGCACGCGTTGCGACGCGCATTTGGGGCATGTGTTCGACGACGGACCGAAACCCACGGGGCTGCGTTACTGCATGAACTCGGTATCCCTGCGCTTCGTGCCGCACCCGGCTTGAACTCGCCGTTCCTAGGCCTCACATCTCACTGGAGACTTCCATGACACTCTCGATTCTCAAATGGCCGGCCCTCCTGGCCGCTGCGCTGCTGATCCCCTTCGTGCTCGTGGGCCATGCGCCGCTCTATGGGGCGGAGGCGGGCGGCGCGCAAGCGCCCCTGTCCATTCCGCCTCCGGCCGTCGACAATCCGAAAGCAGCCGGGTGCCCCGCAGACGGCCGTGCTCGCGGCCGGGTGCTTCTGGGGAGTGCAAGGCGTGTTCGAGCACGTGCGCGGCGTGCGCAAGGTGGTGTCGGGCTATGCGGGCGGCGAACGCGGCACCGCGCAGTACGAGACCGTGAGCACCGGCGCGACCGGCCATGCGGAATCGGTGATGATCACGTTCGATCCGGCGCAGATCTCCTACGGTCAGCTGCTGCAGATCGCATTTACCGTCGTGCACGACCCGACGCAGCTCAACCGCCAGGGGCCCGATGCCGGCAGCCAGTATCGCTCCGCGATATTCGTCGCCGATGCGGAGCAGCGGCGTATCGCCGAGGCCTACATCGCGCAGCTGAACCAGGCGCACGCGTTCCCGCGGCCGATCGCGACGCGCGTCGAGCCGCTCAAGGGATTCTATCCGGCGGAGGGATATCACCAGGATTATCTGGTGCATCATCCGGATGCGCTTTACATCGAGTACAACGACTTGCCGAAAGTCGCGAATCTCGAGCGCGTCTTTCCGGCGCTTTACAATCCGCAACCCGTGCTCACGACCTCGAAGTAGCGAGGCGCTCCAAGTCGGAGCCCGAGAGCAGCAGCGCCACCAGCGCCTCGAGACCGCGGGCATCGTCCTGATCGAAACGATCGGGGCGCGGGCTGTCGAGATCGAGAACGCCCAGCAGCGTGCCGCTGCGGATCAGCGGCACCACGATTTCCGAGCGCGAGTCGACATCGCATGCGATATGGCCGGGGAATGCGTGCACGTCCGGCACGACCAGCGTCTCGCGGCGCGCTGCGGCCGTGCCGCACACACCGCGGCCCAAGGGAATGCGCACGCACGCCACCTTGCCCTGGAAAGGTCCCAGCACCAACTCATCGTCTCTCAGAAAATAAAACCCCGCCCAGTTGAGCTCCGGCAAGGCGTGGTAGACGAGGGCCGCCGCATTGGCGCAATTGGCGAGCCCATCGCGCTCTCCTGCGAGCACGCCGCTCAGCTGTTGCTGGAGCTCGGCAAAGGTGCCAGGCTTGTCGAGGCCGGAAGTCGCAGGCGCAACTAACATAATCTGATTCCCAATCTATGGACGAAGTCGCCCAATCGTTGATCGAAGCTCAAGAGAAGGCCCGAGCACTTTTTGCCGAGGTCGTGGCCGGGGGGCTCATTGCTCCCGGGAAGCTGGAGAGCGAGCTCTCTGCCGAGATCCACCACCTCGCACGCGAGCGTTTCGGTCTGCGCCGCCACTGGCATAAGCGCATCGCGCGTGCCGGCGAGAATACCATGCTGGGCTATTACGACGAGCCGGCGGACCGGCGCATCGCGGAAGACGATGTGGTGTATCTCGACTTCGGTCCGGTATTCGAGGCCTGGGAGGCCGACTTCGGGCGCACCTATGTGGTCGGCTCCGATCCCGTGAAACATCGCCTGGTCGAGGACATCGGCACCGCCTTCGAGCGCGGCAAGGCACTCTACCGGCGCACTCCCTCGCTCACCGCGGGCGAGCTCTACGACTACGTCGCGGGCCTCGCCGGCGAGGCGGGCTGGGAGTTCGGCGCAGCGACGGCCGGTCATCTCATCGGCCACTTTCCCCATGAGCGCGATCCTCACGACCTACCGCGCTTTTCCGTTCGTCACGGCAACACCACGCGGTTGCGCGAGCCGGACGCCGCGGGGCGCCCGCGTCATTGGATCCTGGAGATTCATTTCATCGACCGCAAGCGCGGGATCGGCGGCTTCTTCGAGGAGCTGCTGACCGTCGACGGGCCGGCGCACGCTTGAAGTGAGTTTGCTGGCGCATCTGGTGGCGACCTCGCAGCGCGTTGCGGCGACGTCCGGCCGGCTCGCAAAAGTGCGCGAGCTCGCGGGCTTCCTCAAGACGCTGCCGCTCGGCGAAGTGGATACGGCCGTGCATTATCTGTCCGGCGAGACGCCGCAGGGCCGCCTCGGCGTCGGCTACTCATCGCTCGAGCCGGCGGCGCTCGAGCCCGCCGCGAGCGACGCATCGCTCTCCATCGGCGAGGTGAACGACACGCTCGCGTTGCTGCCGGGAATCAAGGGGTCGGGCGCCGCGGCCCGGCGCACGGAGCTGTTGCGCGGTCTATGGTCGCGGGCGACACCGGCCGAACGCGACTTCCTCGCGCGGCTCCTCCTCGGGGAGCTGCGCCAGGGCGCTCTCGGGGGCGTCATGCTCGATGCGATCGCCGCGGCGGCCGAGCTGCCGGTCGACACCGTGCGCCGCGCGGCGATGTATGCGAAGAGCCTGGGCGCGGTGGCGCATGCGGCCTTGGCCGAGGGACGCGCGGCGCTCGATAGATTCCAGCTCGAGCTGTTCTCTCCCATCTCGCCCATGCTCGCGCAGACCGCCGCCGACGTGGGCGAGGCGCTCGTCGAGCTCGGGGGAGAAGCCGCGTTCGAGTGGAAAATGGACGGCGCGCGCATCCAGGTCCACAAGTCGGCGGATGAGGTGCGCATTTACACCCGCGGCTTGAACGAGGTCGGCGCGGCCGTTCCGGAAATCGTGGAGGCCGTACGCCGACTACCGGCAGAGACCCTGGTGCTCGATGGTGAAGCCATTGCCTTCGATGCGTCGGGCCGTCCGCACCCGTTTCAGATCACCATGCGTCGCTTCGGCCGCAAGCTCAACGTTGAGGCGCTGCGCGAGGAGCTGCCGATCGGCGCGTTCTTTTTCGATTGTCTGCGGCAGGGTGCGGAGAGTCTCGCGGATCGGCCGACCGTCGAGCGCGTCGAGGCGCTCGCGCGCATCGTCCCGTCCGACATGCGAATGCCGCGGCTGGTAACCTCTTCCGAAGAGGACGCCTCGGCCTTTTATGACGCTGCGCTCGCGGCCGGGCATGAAGGTCTGATGGCGAAGTCGTTGCAGGCTCCCTACGAAGCCGGCAGTCGCGGCGCGAGCTGGCTGAAAATCAAGCGCGCGCACACCCTCGACCTCGTGGTGCTGGCGGCGGAGTGGGGACACGGCCGGCGTACGGGGAAGCTGTCGAACCTGCACTTGGGCGCGCTCGATACCGGGACGGGAGACTATGTGATGCTCGGCAAGACGTTCAAAGGACTCACCGATGTCATGCTCGAGTGGCAGACACGCGAACTGCTCGCGCGCGAGATCCGACGCGAGCCGGGCACGGTGTACGTGACGCCTGAGCTGGTCGTCGAGATCGCCTTCAGCGACCTGCAGGCGAGCCCGCGCTACCCCGGGGGTCTCGCGCTGCGGCTCGCGCGCGTCAAGCGCTACCGCGACGACAAGCAGGCGCGCGACGCCGACACCATGGATTCCGTGCGCCGCATTTACGCCGCGCAAGGCGGGTCGAAGTGACCCAGTCGCTCGCGACCGAGCCCGGCATGGCGACCGAGGCGACGGGCCTTAAGCATGTACTCCACCGGCGTCAGATGACGATGATCGCCTTGGGCGGCGTGATCGGCGCCGGTCTGTTCGTGGGCAGCGGTGTCGTCATCCAATCGACCGGTCCCGCGGCGGTCCTCTCGTTCCTGATCACCGGGCTCCTCGTGGTGCTGGTCATGCGCATGCTGGCCGAGATGGCGGTGGCGATCCCTGCCGTGGGCTCGTTCTACGAGTACGCGCGCTTGGCCTTCGCCGACCATCCGGTCCTCGGCGATCTCGCCGGGTTCTTGAGCGGATGGATGTACTGGTACTTCTGGGTGATCGTGGTCGCGCTCGAGGCGGTGGCCGGCGCCGGCTTGGTCCGCTTCTGGCTGCCGGACGCGCCTGCCTGGCTCGTAAGTCTCGCCTTGCTGGTCGCGCTCACCCTCACGAATCTCTTTTCGGTCAAGGGCTACGGCGAGTTCGAGTTCTGGTTCGCCTCGATCAAGGTCGCCGCGATTGCCATCTTCCTGCTGGTGGGCGGGCTGTTCGTGCTCGGTTTCTGGCCGGGAGGCACCGAGCACTGGAGCAGTCTCACGGCGCACGGCGGGTTCGCGCCGAATGGCGTGCTCCCGGTGCTGACGGGCGCGGTGGCGACGACGGGATTCTATTTCGGCGCGGAAATCGTCACCGTCGCGGCGGCGGAAGCCGCGGAGCCGGCGAAGGCGGTCGCCGATGCGGCCAAGTGGGTGATCTCCCGAGCGCTCTTCTTCTACGTGGGCTCGGTGCTGCTGGTCGTCTGCCTGGTGCCCTGGAATTCGCCCGGGATCGCCACCCCCTACGTGAGCGCACTCGAGGCAATGGGAGTTCACGCGGCGGCGCAGCTCATGAACGCCGTGGTGCTCACGGCGGTCCTGTCGGCCCTGAATTCGGGCCTGTACGCCTCATCGCGCATGCTGTTCGCGCTGACCCGCCGCGGCGACGCGCCGCAGGCGCTTGCCAAGTTGAGCCGCAACGGCGTGCCCATCCGGGCCATTTTGCTCGGCACCTTGTTCGGTTACGTGGCCGTGGTCATGTCCTATGTCTCGCCCGATACGGTGTTTGCGTTCCTGGTCAATTCCTACGGCACCGTGGCCATCTTCGTCTACGTGCTGATCGCGGTGTCGCAGCTGCGCCTGCGCGCCCGGCTGGAGCGAGAATCGCCCGAACGGCTGCAGGTTCGCATGTGGGGCTACCCCTACCTCACCTACTTCACGATCTGCGGAATGCTCGCGCATCGTCGTGGCCATGGGCTTCATTCCCGACCAGCGTGCGCCGCTGGGTTTCGGCCTCGTGAGTGTGGCGATTTTGCTGCTTGCGTTCATGCTGCGCCGCCGCCTCGGGAGTCGAACCTCACTTCCGACCGCAGAGGAATCGGCATAGCAACTGTTGCTTCCGCAGTCACAATATTGTAGTAATCAGTCCTTAATCTGGTTTGACGCGTCGCCTCCGCCCAGTTTGGAGGGACGGCGAGCGCAAAAACAGCGCTTCCCACGTGAATCAGATTCGATCGATGCGTTTTGGTGGCACGATAGAAGGGAGCGATTTTTCGTTGCGATGACGCAACAGAAAGGTCATTTTTGGCTTGTGCGCGAAAAAGCACGCTGCTACGCACAAGGCCTTGTAAGAACTACAAATAATTGGTGGCCGGGGGAACGGCTAGAACAACTGTCAGGGGATGAAAAACACATGAATTCGAGTCAGAAGTTATCGTATGCGATCGCTGCCATTCTGGGCGGCTCGGCAGGCCTCAGCCAGGCGCAGCAGGCGGCGACCACCACCACCGGCGCCGGCGACTCGGATGCCATTCAAGAAATCACCGTCACCGCCCAGCGGCGCAAGGAATCGATCCAGGACGTGCCGATCACCATTCAGGCGATCACCGGCGATCAGCTGCAAGCAGCTGAACGTGCTCGACCTTCGACGACTTGTTGAGGTACACGCCGAACGTGACCTTCAGCGGCAACGGCCCCGGCACAGGGCAATATTTTCATGCGCGGCCTGAGCTCGGGCGGCTCAGGGCAACCAATCGCAGTCGACGACCGCGCCGTTCCCGAACGTCGCCCTGTATCTCGATGACCAGTCCATGCAATTTCCCGCCCGCAACAATCGACGTCTACCTGGTCGACATGGAGCGCGTCGAGGTTCTCGAAGGTCCGCAGGGCACGCTGTTCGGCGGCGGCGCGCAGGCCGGCGCCATTCGCTACATCACCAACAAGCCCAAGCTCGACGTGACCGAAGGCAACGTCAATGCGGGCTACGGCATCACCGCCAGGGCGGCGACCCGAATGCCAAGGGCAACGCCACGATCAACTTGCCGCTGATCGCCGACACGCTGGCCGTGCGCGCGACCGATCTTCACCGACCATCGCGGCGGCTACATCTCGACAACGTGCCCGGGCACGATCTCGTTCTAACTGCCCACGGCGGCCGCGCTCAAGGCCTACCCGGTCTAATCGCCGACTCAGAGCCCGGCAACAACGCCGCTCTCGTCGGCAACAACATGAATCCCGGTCGACTACACCGGCGTTCGCGTCTCGGCGCTGCTCAAGTTCAACGACAACTGGAACTTCCTGCTGTCAGCAGAACTATCAGAACATGCAGGCGGACGGCTATTTCCCAGGATATCCGGTCGCCCACGATGGCCAGACACCTGGCGCCCTGACCAGATCACCGCCTTCGTCGCCGGCCTACGACAAGGATAAGTACGAGAGCACGGCCTGGACCCTCAACGGCCGCCTTCCCGATCTGTTCGGCTCTTTCGGCGACCTGAAGACCGTCTACACCGGCAGCTACCTGGTCCGCCACATCGAGCAGCAGGCACGACTACTCCAACTACCTGACCAGCGGCGGCGGCTCGTACTACGCCTGCACCGGCCGGCGGCGCCGGCTACTCGTACGTCAAGACGCAAGCCCGACCACCTGCTACGCGCCGGTCGGCAGCTGGAACGACACCGGACAACACCCATCAGAGCCACGAAATCCGGCTGAGCACCTCGGAGGACAACCGCGTTCCGCGTCGCTCGCTCGGCGGCTACTGGGAAGACTTCATCATCTATGACCAGATGAACTTCAACTATCTGACGATCCCGCAGTGCGACGCCGCGAATCTGGCGATCTCGGCTCGGCGGGGGTCCCGACTGCTTGTCCGCCGTCGGACCGCTCCCCGGCACTTACGCGAACGATCCCAGCCTGCGCGTGAATTCCAACACCGCGTTCGGCGAGGACGTGAAGCGCGGCTACCGCCAGACCGCGGCGTTCACTTCGGTCGATTTCGACATCATCCCGAAGGTGCTGACCATCACCGGCGGCACGCGCTACTTTCACTATGATGAGTTCGAGCAGGGCTCCGAGTTCTACACGCGCACCGCGGCCAATCAACTTGCCGAACGGCGCCTGCGTCGCCGCGCAGGCAGGTGCGGCTTCGGCATCAACCTGAACAAGTCCGAGCACGGCTTCAGAGAGCCGCGGCAACATCACCTGGCACATCACGCCGGACATCATGGCGTACTACACGTACTCCCAAGGATTCCGCCCGGGCGGCTTCAACCGCACCGATTCGCGCCGACGGTCGGCCTCGGTGCTCGCCAGCGGAGGCGCCCGTACACGCAAGGGAGATCCACGACCAAGCAGTACAACAAGCCGGCCGGCTACAACTCGGACGACCTGATCAACAACGAGGTCGGCGCGAAGGCCGAATTCCTCGATCATCGCCTGCAGGTCAATACGTCGCTTCTACCGCATGGACTGGGACAACGTGCAGCTGCCGCTGTTCGATCCGGTCGCATCTCGGCAACACCACCTTCGACGTCAACGGTCCGACCTACGTGGTCAAGGGCGTCGAGCTGCAGCTGGTTGCGCGCGTGACGGAAGGCCTGACCGTGCAGGGATCGAGCTCCTGGAACAGCACCAACCAGACCAACGCGCCCTGCTTGCAGAGCAACATCACCGTGATCGAACGGGCAACCCGACGCCGATCGGGACCTGCATCACGCAGATCAACGGCCTGCCGTTACACGCAATCCCGTACGGCGTGCTCGACACCTCGCCGGCGTTCTCGCCGCCGGTCGAGTTCAACGTGCGCGCCCGCTACGACTTGGCGTTCGGGCGACTACAAGCCGTTCGCGATGGCTCGGCGCCAACCATATCGGCAGCGCAGCGCAACGCAGCCGGAAAGCTTCCCGAGCGGTTACTCCGACGACGGCCGAACCCAGCGCGGGTTGCCTTGCCAGCGGCGATTCCGAACACCACCCTTGTGCGGTATACCGATGCCGGGCTACACGACCTACGATGCGGCGCATCGGCGTCTCCAAGGACAATTGGACCGTGCAGGTCACGGGCAGCAACCTCACCAACTCGAACGCCAGCACGCTTACACATCGTCCGCTCAGTTCATCGAGTCGACAGTGCCGCTGCGTCCGCGCGTGCTGATGCTGCATGTTCTGATGAAGTTCGGCGGCGAGACGCCGCCCGCTGCCGGCGCCGCCGCCCGCGGGGCGCCGCCCCCGCCGCCGCCGCCGCCGCCGCCTCCGGTCGCCGCGCCGTGCCGCCGCCGCCGCCGCCGCCGCCGCCCGCTCCCCAGGAAGAAGTGCTCCAGGGCGTGACGTTCGAGACGAACTCGGCGAAGCTGCGGCCGGAATCGGCCTCGGCTCTCGACGGAGTCGTCACGAGGATCGAGCGCCTGCACGGCGTCCATGTCGACATTCGCGGCTACACCGACTCCGTCGGCAAGCCGGAGTACAACCAGAAGCTGTCCGAGCGGCGCGCGAACGCCGTGAAGGATTACCTCGAGGCGCATGGCGTGCCCTCCGGGGTCGTGAGCGCGCAAGGATTCGGCGAAGAGAATCCGCTCGCCAGCAACGCGACCAAGGAAGGACGCGCAGAGAATCGTCGGGTGACTATCCGGTTTGACGGCTCCCGCGCGCGCAGTGACGGGTTCCGGCGCGGGCGGCACGGGCCGCCCGCGCGCCTTGCGGTAGAATTCGAAGGGCGGACTCATCCGCCCTTTTTTTTGCGAATTGCATCCATGCACTCGAGCACGACGGCCGAGATAACCGCAGCCTCCGTATCAGAGAGGCTGCGCGCGCTCATCCGGCAACATCAATTCGACGAGGCACTCGAGGCGGGGCAGGCCCTGCTCGAGCAGACTCCCGATCATCGCGATGCTCTGCTCTGCGTGGCCGTGGCGCAGCGGTATCTCCGGCGCCCAGAGGACGCGCTCGGCACGCTCGCGATACTGGAGCAGCACCATCCGCGCTTCAGCCGCCTGCACGAGGAGCGGGGGCGCTGCTTTGTCGACCTGAAGCAGGCGCCGCAGGCCATCGACGGCTTTCCTAGCGGCAGTGAACCTCAATCATGCACTGCCGGGCAGCTGGCACATGCTCGAGGGCCTCTACCGGATGACGGCGCAGGCCGAGAACGCGGCGCGCGGCGGCCGGCCATGTGGCGACGCTACGCACCTGCCGTCCGAGGTCGTGACCGCAACGGCACTATTCGATGGATGGCGATCTGGAACCGGCCGAGCCACTGGTGCGCGCCTTCCTGCTGAAGCACGGCGATCAAGTGGAGGCCATGCGCCTGCTCGCCCGCATCGGGATCGCCCGCGAGGTGTTCGACGATGCGGAACTGTTGTTGGCGGCGGTGCTCGCGCTGGCGCCGGAATACCGCGCCGCGCGCAGGGAATACGCGCGAGGTGCTCATCGACCTTCACAAGTATCCCGAGGCGCGCCGGCCGAGCTCGACCGGCTTCTGCGGGAGGAGCCCGACAACCGGCTGTATTACAAGACGCTGTACGCCACGACGTCCGTTGGACTCGGCGAGCACGAGCGCGCCGTCGCGTTCTATCGGGATCTTCTCACGCGAGACCCCCGCGGATGCCGATGTGCATCTGTCGATTGCGCATGCGCTGAAGACCCTCGGGCAGCACGAGGAGGCGATCGAGTCCTACCGCAGCGCGGCCGCCTGCCGGCCGGACTTCGGCGATGCCTACTGGAGCCTCGCGAACCTCAAGACCTACCGCTTCACCGAACGAGGAGCTCGCTGCAGTTGCGCGCCGCGGAAGCGGCAGACCGTCTACGGGACTCGTCGACCGCTTCCATCTCTGCTTCGCGCTCGGCAAGGCGCTGGAGGATCGGGGCGAATTACCCGGAATCCTTCCGTTAGTACGAGCTGGGCAATGCGCTGAAGCGCGCCGAGAGCAAGTATCGCCCCGACATCATCGAGAACAATACACGCCGGCAGATCGAGGTCTGCACGGCGGAGTTTCTTCGCGAGCCGCCGCGGCTGGGGAGCGCCAGATCCGGATCCCATCTTCATCGTCGGTCTGCCGCGCTCGGGTTCGACCCTGATCGAACAGATCCTGGCCTCGCACTCGCAGGTCGAGGGCACGCAGGAACTGCCGAACATCCAGCAGATCGTGCGGAGAGCTCCGCGGCCGCGAGCCGGATCTCGAACGATTCCCGCTACCCGCGGATCTCTCGGGAAATGACTGCGGATGACTTCGCGCGCGCCTCGGCGAGCAGTATCTCGCAGCGACGCGCGTCTACCGCACCGGCAAGCCTCGCTTCATCGACAAGATGCCGAACAACTTCCGGCATCTGGGGCTCATCCACTCTGATGCTGCCGAATGCCCGGATCATCGACGCGCGGCGCGAGCCCATGGCGTGCTGCTTCAGCAATCTGAAGCAGCTGTTCGCCAAGGGCCAGGAATTCACCTACAGCATTGAGGATATCGCCCGCTACTACCGCACCTACCTCGAGTTGATGCGGCATTGGGATCGTGTACTGCCGGGGCGGATCCTGCGCGTGTTATCATGAGGATGTCGTCGACGATCTCGAGGGCAACGTGCGGCGCATTCTCGATTTCTGCGGCCTTGAATTCGAGCCCGCATGCGTCGAGTTTCACAAGACCGCGCGCAGCGTGCGCACCGCGAGCTCGGAGCAGGTTCGCCTGCCTCTCTATCGCGAGGGACTCGATCAGTGGAAGAATTTCGAGCCCTGGCTCGAGCCGCTCAAGGCCGCGCTCGGCGACGCGCCTGAACCATTACCGAATGAACAGGGCGCGCACGAAACCGGGTCGAAACGATCCATGCCCTTGCGGCAGCGGCAACAAATACAAGCGTTGCTGCGGGCTGGAGATGCTCGCTGCCGCACCCTCGCCGGAACGCGCTGCGCAATAGCCGTGGCGACGATATTGGCGCGCTCGTCGCGCTGCTCAACGGGGCCGTTTGAGGGAGGCGGAACACAAAGCGGGAACGCTTGCTCGAGCTCACATCCAAGGGCCGGAGTGCTGTGGAAAATCCTCGGCGTTTCGCCCTCATGCGCCAGGGAAAGGATGCGTTACCCGCGTTGCGCAGAGCGACCGAGCTTGATGCCACAGGATGGCGAAGCTCATGGCAATCTGGGCGCGGCCTTGCACGATCAGGGACAGTGGGCGGAAGCTTTGGTGAGCTTGCGTCGTGCCCTCGAGATTCAACCGCACAATGTCCAGGCGCTCGTGGATGCGGGCGATGCGATGCGAGCGCTGGGGCAGGCGCGCGAAGCGGTCTCGCTCTACCGACGCGCACTCAGCCATGAATGCCCCGACTGGCCGAGGCCCAAAATAATCTCGGGAACGCGTTTCTGGAGCTCGGCCGACATGACGACGCCGTCGCATGTTACCGGCTGGCGCTCGAGATCAAGCCTGACGCACAGATCCAATGCAACCTGGGCAACGCCCAGAGGAACTCGGGATTCTGGACGAGGCGATTGCCAGCAGCCGGCGGGCGATCGCGCTCGACCCCGGCTTGAGCATGGCGCACAACAACCTAGGTCTGGTCTTTGCGGCACTTGGGGAACGCGAGGAAGCCATTGCGAGCTATCAGCGGGCGCTAACGCTTAATCCTAGCTACGCGAGGCGCACAACAACCTGGGAAACGTGCTGTTCGACTTGCGCAAGATCGACGAGGCAGCGGCGAGCTACGCTCGAGCGCTTGCGATTCAGCCGCGCCTCGCTGCAGCACATTTGAGCCTCGCTGTTGCGCGGCGAGCTCAGCACCGCCAAACCGAGGCGGAATTGAGCTGCCAGGCCGCGCTGACCATCGACCCCAACTACGTCGAAGCGCTGTCTCTGCTCGGGGAACTGTGCGCCGACCGAGGTAGATTTTCCGAAGCGGAGAAATTATTCCAGCGAGCAATCGAGATCAATCCGGACTTTGCGTTTGCGTTCTCCGGCATCGCAACGCACCGAAAAATGGACCGGCAACGATACAAAGTGGCTCGAGGGCGCTCGAGTTCTGCTCGCAAAACGGCTGCCGCTTGAGCACGAAATCAGCCTGCACTATGCGCTCGGCAAATACTATGACGACGTCGGACATTACGATGATGCGTTCGGCCACTACCGACAGGCCAACGAGCTGGCCAAACGCCATGCGGCGCGTTACGACGGGGCGAAACTCACTCGCCGCGTCGACGAGATCATCCACCGCTTCGATGCGGCGTTCGTTCGCCAGTGCCGGGATCAGGGATCTGCCACGGAGCTGCCGGTATTCATCATCGGCATGCCGCGATCCGGCACTTCTCTGACCGAACAAATCCTGGCCTCGCACCCGGCGGTATTCGGTGCCGGCGAAGTGACCTTCTGGGATGCGGCATTCGTCGCTTTCGGCACGTCCGCGGGTGCGGATCTGTTGTTGAGCATGGCGGCTAGTTATGTCGATCGCATTAGAGCGCGCTCCGGCGCGGCATTGCGAGTGGTCGATAAAATGCCCGCGAATTTCCTATATGCGGGACTGATTCATGCCGCGTTGCCGCGGGCCAAAATTATCCACATGCGCCGCCACCCCATCGATACCTGCCTGTCCATCTACTTTCAGAATTTTTTTAACAGGGATCCGTACGCTAACGATTTGGACAATCTCGCGCATTATTACGGCGAGTATCTACGCGTCACCGACCACTGGCGTTCGGTGCTGCCCGCGGCTTCGCTGCTGGAAGTTCCTTACGAGGAGCTCATTGTGGATCAGGAGGGCTGGACTCGGCGGATGCTGGACTTCATCGGTCTGCCCTGGGATCCCGAGTGCCTGGATTTCCATCAGACCGACCGCGTGGTCATCACCGCGAGCAAATGGCAGGTGCGGCAGAAGATTCACACCGGTTCCGCCGGCCGCTGGCACCGCTATCGGCAGCATGTCGCGCCGCTCTTGCACCTTGTTCCGGACGCCGATACGGCATGAGATGATGTCCGCGTGACTTAAGGAATGCCATGGCCATCGAAACCATCCATCTGACCCGCGGCTTCGGCAGCATCGTGAGCGGCGTCGACCTCTCGGACGAGCTGCCGCAAACCGTCATCGACCGCTTGAGCGAGCTCCTGGTCGAGCGCAAGGTGCTCTTGTTTCGTAACCAGCCGCTCACGCCGCGGGCGCAGCGCGACTTCGCCGCCCGCTTCGGCACCCTGCACGTCCATCCCATTTATCCGGTGCTGCCCGAGCTGCCCGAGATTTTGCTGCTCGATACGCACGCGGACTTCCTGCCGGACAACGACAACTGGCATACCGACGTGACGTTCTCCAAGACGCCGCCGCTCGCGGGAATACTCGCCGCCAAACGCATTCCATCCGTGGGCGGCGACACGCTCTGGTCGGACTGCTGCCGCCGCCTACGAGGCGCTGTCGGCGCCGCTCAAGCGCCTGCTCGAGGGACTCACCGCGCAACATTCGGTGGCCAAGTCCTTTCCCGCCGAGCGCTGGCAGAGCGACCCGGCTTTCAAGGAGCGCTACGAGCGGGCGGTGGCGAAGCATCCGCCCGTCAATCATCCCGTGGTCCGCACGCATCCGGTGAGCAAGCGCAAAGGATTGTTCGTGAACGAGGGCTTCACCACGCACATCAACGAGCTCAAAGCCCGCGAGAGCGAGGCGTTGCTCAGGCTTCTGTTCGCGCATGCCGGGCAGCCGGAATTCACGATCCGTTGGCGTTGGGCCGTCGACGATGTTGCGTTCTGGGACAACCGCAACACCCAGCATTACGCGGTTTCCGACTACTTGCCCGAGCGTCGCACCATGCATCGTGCCACGGTCAACGGCGACGAGCCGTTCTAGCGGACGAACCCCGTCGCGAGGGCACGCGCCCAGTCCTCCCGCCCGTTTTGAGCGGCGATCTTCGCGGCCGAGTCCCAGTCGTACGGGACGGCGATGAGCTCCGCCTTCCAGCCGAACGACGTGCTTTCGAGGAGGGCATAGCGGGCGTGCGGCGAGCCGACTTCCACCACGTGCGGCGCGGGATCGTGGCCTTCGTAGGCCTGGATGCCGACGCTCCCCGGATTGACGATGAGCTGGCCGGTGCGCAGCCGCATCACGCGAGGCAGATGCGAGTGACCGCACAGGATGAGCGGCGCGTCGCAACTGCGCGAGCGCTCCTCGACGCGGCCGACCGGCGCCGGGCGCAGCTCCCCCTCGACCAGATCCTCGAGATAACAATCGACGTCGTTGTAGGGCGTCGCGTGGCACATGAAAACGCCGTCCGCGGGCGTAAGCACCGCCGGCAGCTGCGCAAGCCAGGCGCGGTGCGCCTGCCCCAGGGTGTCGAACGCATGGCGGTCGGAGGCGCCCATGCGCTCGAGGTCCGAGGACGAGCACTTGGCGCTCGTGATTGCCGCGAATGGTCGGCAGATCGAGCGCCATCAAGCGGTCCGCGGTCTCGGCCGGCAACAGCGCGCCGGAGAGGATGTCGCCGAGATTTAAGGTGATATCGACGCCGCGGCTGCGCACGTCCGCAAGCACCGCATCGAGTGCGAACAGGTTGCCGTGGATATCGGACAAAGCGGCGATTTTCACCCGCTGCGCCTGCCGCTCGTTATTTGCTTCATGGGTTCGAAGTTTACCGATCCGGCCACGCGGCGCCACGTTTGTTGGACAAGAGGGGCGTTCCGGCGCGCGAGCCGGATGTGTCGGTTTGCTATGATGTGGCGGTGTCGCGAGTCGTGTAGGGATCTTGGTAGCTCAACCCACAATGAAACCTGCCGGCAAGGGCTTCGTCGCGGCATTGGGTGCGTTCGCGATTTGGGGCCTGTTTCCGCTCTACTTCCATCCGCTGCGTCAGGTCTCCTCGCTGCAGATCATCGCGCACCGCGTGGTGTGGTCGTGCCTGTTCGTGCTGGCTTGGATCGCTATCCGCGGCGAGTTGCGCGGTCTCCGGACGACCCTCGGTGATCGGAGCCTGGTCTGGCGACTGGCCGTATCGGCCACCTTGATATCCACCAACTGGCTCATCTATGTCTGGGGCGTGACGCACGGTCACGTCATCGAAACGAGCCTCGGCTATTTCATCGGGCCTTTGGTCAACGTGGTCCTGGGCGTGGGCTTCCTGTCAGAGAAGCTGAGCCCGGCGCAATGGCTGGCGGTCGCGTTGGCGGTGACCGGTGTGGGCTATCTCACCGTCATGACCGGCGGTCTTCCCTGGATCGCGCTGACCCTCGCATTCACGTTCGCAACCTACGGGTTGATGCGCAAAGTCGTGAAAGTCGACTCGTTGCCCGGACTCGCCACCGAAACATTGCTGCTCGCGCCCTTGGCTGCTGCGTACCTGCTGTGGTGCCAATCGGCGGGGATCGGCGCGCTCAAGCCTCCGGCGTCCGAAGTCGACGCACTGCTCATCGGAAGCGGGCCCGTGACCGCCATCGCCCTGTTTCTGTTCGCCTACGGGACCCGGCTGCTCCCCTACTCGACGGTGGGGGTGCTGCAATATATAACGCCGACCCTGCAATTCGCCTGCGGTGTGTTCGTCCTGCATGAGCCCTTCGACCGCACGCGCGCGATGGGCTTCACGATTATTTGGGCGGCACTCCTCGTCTATATGGGCGAGAGCCTGCGGTTGGCGAGAAAAAGCAGCTGACCGCCCAGGTTCAATGCGCGGCGATGACGACCTTCGCGCGGTTGTCATCCGACACCCGATCGATCAGCTTGTTGTAGGGGTCGATACCTGCCTGGTAGGGCTCGCCGTCCACCGTGACGGTCAGGCTCGAATCCCCATCGGGCAACGAATGCTTGGCGAGGTACAAGACCTTTTCGGTCGCCTCGGTGCCGTCGGCACCGCGGGCGAATACGCCGATGTCCACGGGTATGCTGATCTGCGCGGGCGTCTCCTTGCCGGTGCCGTCCGCGTAGAGCTTCGCCGCGTGCAATCGCAAATGCACGTCGTAACGACCGTCGGCGCGGTGGGTCGCCGTGGCCTCGACCACGCGGTTGTCGAACAAGGTGATGCGCTGAAACAAGTCGTCGATCAGCGGCGCGGATCCGGGACCCGCCTCCGCCGCGAGGTCCGCCAGGAATTCGCGGGTCGTCGGGTAGGGCGGCGGCTGGAACGCGAATTCGTGGTCGAACCGCTGCAGGGCACGGTCGACGACATCCTCACCCAAGTAGTCCTTGAGCGCATACATGACCAGCGACCCCTTGCGGTAGTGAATGTACGGCTGGTCCTCGACCAGTGCGAGGGGCATCTCTTCCACCACCTCGCCGCTTCGGCCGCTGAGGTAGCGGTCGAGCTCGTACTTCAGGAACCTTCGCATCTGCGGTGAGCCGTACTCGTGTTCCTGCACCATCAGGGCGGAATACTGCGCAAAGCTCTCGTCCAGCATGGTCACGCCCTGCACCCTGGCGCCGATCACCTGATGCGCCCACCACTGGTGAGCCACTTCGTGAGCCGTCACGTAGAACACGTAGTCGATGTCGTGCGGGTCGCGCAGGTCCGCGATGAAGCCGATGGACTCGGAGAACGGCACGGTGTTCGCAAAGCTCTGCGCAAAGGTCTCGTAGTCGGGGAACTCGAGGATCCGCAGCTGCCGGAACTGGTACGGCGAGTAGGCGTCGCTGTAGTACGCGAGAGACTTCTTCATGGCCTCGAGCATGCGCGCCACGTTGTACTCGTGCTTCGGGTCGTAGTAGACCTCGAGCGCCACATCCTTCCAGCGGTCGCGCTTGACGGCATAGCGCGCCGATTGAAACGAAAAGAAATTGAGCGTCGGCTGGTCCATGCGGTAGTGAAAGTAGCGGCGACCGTTCGCAGTCCATTCCTTCTCGAGGTAACCGGGCGCGAGCGCGATCTGATCGGGTGTGGTCGAGATCGTCGTCTCGAACGTCACCCAGTCCGAGTCGCAGCAGATCAAACTGTTGCGCCGTGCGGGCTGATCGTCGATTTTCGCCATCCGCGGCACCGGTCCTAAGCCATAGTGCCGGCGGTCGTTGCGGTCATCGAGCTGCCCCTCCTCGGAGTAGCCGAAGTGCGGAAACAGATGGTTGTCCAAGAACGTGCCGTTCTCGACCACGCGCGTGTCGTCGGGCTTGTTGCGAAAGCCGACACTTAGGTAGCGCAGGGTGAAGTCGAAGTCCATCGACGCCCCCGGTGCAAGCGGCTCCGCCAGGCGATAAATCGAGTAACCGTGCACCCGGTCATCGGTGATCACCTCGTGCGGCGCGAACCGGGCGTCGATGAGTTCCATCTCCACCGGCAGCAGCACGTGCAGATCACGGATCGCTACGCTGTCGCGGTTGACCAACCGGTAGTGGCCGCGCACCTCGACCCGCCGCTCGGCGGGATAGATATCCATGTCGATCCGCTGATCGACGATGCGTGGTTGCGGCAGGTCTTTATAGCGCCGATAGAGCTTCTCGTAGTCGGCCTTGCGCTCCTTCGCCAAGTCGCCCGGCACATAGTGGTTGAGCACGTTGGTGTTGTAGTAGATCCAGGCGCCAAGACTTAAGAACGCCGCCAGCGACAGGGCGAGCGTCACTCGCGCCGGGGCGCGGAATCGCGCCCGGGCGATGCGGCTCCGCTCGCGAAAGCCTTGTGCCGTGCCGCGCGCCCAGTAGAGAGCCGCGAGCACCAGGAGCGCGATCGCCAGACAGCTCCAGTAGGCGCTAAACCAGAGGTGCGCCGCCAGGAAATGGCCGTAGCCGTTCATGTCGGAATAGGGGGTCTCCGGCGCGCTGCCGAAGTTGTACAAATGGTGATCGAAGTCGAGCTGTCTCAGCACGATACCGCTGATCAGAAACAGCACCACCAGCAGGTAGCCGCGAAATTTGTTGTTGGCGATTACCTGCAGAAACAGAGCGAGCGCCGCGAGCAACAGAAACTTGAGCGCGGTCAATGCGATATTGGCGGCGTACAGCCCGGGCTCGATTCGATGATAGCCGCGGATCAATTGATAGAGCGCGCACTCGACGCTCCCGGCCACCAGAAAGATGACGATCACCGCCGCGAGCGCCGTGAGCTTCGCCACCAGCGGAATCCAGTCGGACAGAGGGAACGCATCGGTGACGTCGCTGATACGGGCCGCGCGCTCGCGCCAGACGAGCTCGCCGGCATAAAAGGCGACGATGATCACGAGCAGGAAATTGTAGCTGCTGTCCATCGCCTGCATCATCAGGTGCGTGACGGGAAGCACCTTGGTGCCGAACATCTCGTCCAAGAAGGCGAGGCTCGCGCCCAGATTCGCGAGTCCAAAGGCGAGCATCACCAGGAAGGCGACAGCCAGCAGCACGGCACGCGTCTCGAATTGCGCGAGCCATCGCAGCTGGGCCCACCGCGCCGCAGAGTCGGTGCGCAGGACGACTGCGGGCGCCACGGCGGCTGCCCGCTCCGCGCCGTCGCGATCGATCGGATCCGCCACAGCTGCCGCGGCGCGGGCGCGCCTGCGCCATAGACGGAATCCCTCGCGATCGGTGCGGAAACAAGCGAATGCAGTCCACAAGAGCGCGGCTGCGATGGCCGACCAGAGGAGGCGATTGGTGAGTAACAGTCCGACGACCTCAGGCAAACGTGTGTTGCGGTCGGACGCGGTCCAGTAGCGCGTGGCCACTTCGAAGGCGCCGATGCCGAAAGGGTCGATCAGCGCGCCAAGCGTCAGGTGGTCGGGGTTCGCCCCGGTGACCGTCACTGCAATTGTCCAGAGCACGAAGAAGCCGATGACGCCGATGTAGGCGCCGAGCATGGAGCGCGTGACGGTGGCGAGCAGGAACAGCAGCGCCGATATGAAAAAGATCCCCGGCAGCACGATCACGGCAAAGCCATAGCCGTAGGCCCACACACTGGTGGGCCCAAGCCGCGCGGGATCGACCCACGGCATCAACGACCCGAGCAAGAGACCTAAGGACACGAACACGAATATCCCGACCGCAGCGAGATACCCGGCCGCGAAGCGGCCGCCGAGATACGCCTTGCGCGATAACGGTGTTGCGAATAAGAGTTCGGCCGTGCCGGCCTCGAAATCGCGAAGCGCCGCCCCGACGACGAAGACGGTGACCAGGAACATGCTCAAGATCGTGAAGTCTGCGAGCATCTCGACTATCACGTACGGCGCATTGCGGTGCGTATTGCCGATGCCGCCGCCAATCCGGACATGATCGGAAGTCGCGGCGGAGAAGGCGAGTGCCCCGAAGGCCAGCGAGATCGCCCAGTAGAAGGGACTGCGCAGCTGCTGGCGCAACTCGAATCGGAAAATTTCTCTGAACATGGTCGGAGCCTGTCAGGCCGCGGCGGCCGGACGCCGGCGCAGCTCACCGAAATAAACATCCTCCAGATCCGGCCGCACCGACTCGAATCCCTCTTCCGGGCGGCTATCGGCGAGCACGTGGATGATGCTTTGCCCGGCGCTTAAGCGTGTCGACAGTACCGTGAAGCGCCGGCGGTATTCCTCGATCGCCGAGGTCGCCACGGCGCGCTGCCATACCCGGCCCTCGAGCGCGCGGATGGCCTCGGCGGGCTGGCCGCTGAGCAGCACCCGGCCCTTCGAGATGATCGCCATACGCTGGCACAGATCGGTGACGTCCTCGACGATATGAGTCGAGAGGATTACCACCACGTTTTCCCCCACCTCGGCGAGCAAGTTCAAGAAGCGATTGCGCTCCTCGGGGTCGAGGCCTGCGGTGGGCTCATCGACGATCATCAACCGCGGGTTGCCGATCAGCGCCTGGGCGATACCGAACCTTTGGCGCATGCCGCCGGAGAAAGTGCCGAGCCGGCGTTTGCGCACGTCCCACAGGTTCACCTTTTGCAAGAGCGCCTCGACCAACGAGTTGCGCTCGCCGCGTCCGATCACACCCTTCAGCACCGCGAAATGCTCGAGCATGGCTTGAGCGGTGACCCGCGGATAGACCCCGAATTCCTGCGGCAAATAGCCGAGCAGGCGTCGTGTCGCCGGCTTGTCGGCCAGCACATCGAGATTGTCCAAGCGGATGCTGCCGGTGTCCGCATCCTGCAGCGTCGCGATGGTGCGCATCAGAGACGATTTGCCGGCGCCGTTGGGGCCCAACAAGCCGAACAGCCCCGTCGGAATGGTGAGCGAGATATCCTGCAAGGCGGCCACGCCGTTGGGATAGGTCTTCGAGAGGTTCTTGATGTCGAGCATGTCCATTCGTCCTTGTTTGCGGCCGCTACACCTACAACACCGGGCGCCGCCGAAAGTTGCACGGGGGGGGTTCAGAATCGGCGTCTACCGTCACCGAGGGTCGGGTTCAGGTGGGAGTCATACCTTTTTTTAGGGATTTCGGCTGCTCAAGCTCATCAATACCTCATCGTAGTTCTTCGCGCCGCGCACGATCCCTTCCTCGAACTGGAGATTCCAACGAGCGCGCCATAGGAGCGCTCGCAAAGCGCTATCGGCCGCCGCAGCCGCGTCCGCGAGCTCATTAGCCTGCTCTTGGCTCACCACCCACGACTCTCCGGGCTTGTCGGAAATTGTCGACGCGTATCGGGTATGCAATGCGTCGATGCGCTCGCAGGCGAAGGCAAAACGATCCCTCGCCGCCTCCTGAAGCGCGTAATTATGGGCGAGGCGGGCATACATACGCGCCTCCTCGACGGGCAGGCGAATGATCAGCCCGGCATCTCGCGCCGTCGCCCATACGGCATCGGATGGGGCAAAGTATTTGGTGCGTATGACAGGGTCCATACCGTTCGCCCCCACCGTTCCGGGAATGCAGGGCATCGACGGGAAGCTGATTGCCGTTGGACCGCCGCTCGGAACGGACCTCGTCGCCGCGAGCACATCTCGAAACCATACCCTCTGCGATTCGAGCGCAAGATCCGCCGTCAGGATGTCCCGGTTGCGCTTCGCTTCCTCGAACAGATCGTGTTGCAACTGGTGCCGCTGGTATACGTGATGCAGGCTCTCGACGCATTGCTCGAGGGCGATCGCGATCAAAAGGCCGATTGTGATGATCGCAATGTGGACGAAGAAATCCTTCCAGGTGTGGACGGTGGCGTGCGGAGCATGGACATCGAGCATTCGGAGGCTCTTCGTGGCGTTCGCCATAGCCTACCTCAAGCGGCCGGCGGGCGCCCGCCGCCGCGATCCTTGTGATGGATGCCCGGATTTGCGCTCACCCGTATGGTCAAATCCCGGAACATCGCCATTTGGTCCGACGTCAATGAGTGACACCGACAAACCCGCGCAATCGCCTTGCGTCCGAAATTGCTGCCTCGACGATGACCTCACCTGTCTCGGCTGTTTTCGCTCATTGGACGAGATCAAAGAATGGGGAATTGTCGATAACCATCGACGCCATATTATTTTGCAGAACGCAGAGCGGCGGAAAGAGGCTTATCGGGTGCTGTACGGCACCTAGGAAGTCCCCTCGATCCAAGCCGAGTCCGTGATGAAAGATCGCTCTGGACCCACCTGAAAATAATCACGGGCCTCGCTTGGCAACTCGGCAAACACGGATTGCAGCGCGGCGATCCGCTCCGCCGATGTGCCGATTCTTTCAATCCAAGCCTGGAATTCGATCACAAGCTTCCAGGTGCTGATCGTCGGCTCACCGAACCCGGCAGCCTGATACATGCGTCTCCACTCGGACGCTCGATAGTCACGTACATGCGAGGCGTCGCGCAGAAACTCGATTACTTGCAGGGAGGTGTCGAAGAGGGGAGTCTCCGGGGCGATCACATCGATCACGACCATGCGCCCGCCGGGAACCATGACCCGCGCGCATTCGGCCAGGGCGCGGGGCACGCTCTGCCAATGGTGAGCGGAATAGCGGGTGACCACGAGATCGAAGGTATTGCGCTCGAAGGGCAGTTCTTCCGCCGCGCCGACGCAGGTATCGATCACCCCCTCGTATCCTCGCCTCCGGGCGACCTCGGCGACCACCTCCAGCATCTGCGTGGCCGGGTCGTACGCCGTAACGTGGTTCGCTCCGCCCTGGGCGAGCGCGAAGCTCACATGTCCCGCTCCGCAGCCGAGATCCAAGGCTCGTTTGGCGTGCAGTCCGCCTGCCAGGGCTCCAAGCCGCTGCAAATCGGCGCCCGTTGAGTGTACGGCGCTGTTCAGGTAGTTTGCCGCCTTGGCGCCGAACTGGCTGACACTCATTCTTTGCTGGTCCATCGATGTTCCCGTGAGGCCGATCGCCCGTCAGGGCGTTTGCGCACTCTGCTTGACGACCACGCCGCCTTTCATCACGAACGACACCGACTGCAGCAGGCCGACGTCCGCGAGCGGATCGCCGACCACGGCAATCAAATCGCCGTAACGGCCGACAGCGATGGCGCCGACATCCTGCGTTCGGCCGAGCGCTTCGGCCGCCGTGACCGTCGCTGCCTGTATGGCCTGCATCGGTGACATGCCCCAGGTCACCATGGTGACGAACTGCTTGGCATTATCGCCGTTGGGATAAACGCCGCCGTCGGTGCCGAAAGTCATTTTCACACCCGCTTTGTGCGCGGCGCGGAACGTTTCGCGCTGCTTGCGGCCTATCGTTCGCTCCTTCTCGAGCGATTCTTTGAACACACCGTTTTTTTCGCCTTCCGCCAGAATGTAGTCGTCGTCGTATATGTCCATGTCGAAATACGTACCGTGCTGCTTCGCCAGCGCGAAGGCCTCCTCGTCCGCGAGACTCGCGTGCTCGATGGTATCGACGCCCGCGCGAATGGCATCCTTGATTCCCGAGGTGCCGTGCGCATGCACAGCCACTTTGAGGCCCAGCATATGAGCCTCGTCGACGATCGCCTTCATCTCCTCCAGGCTGTATTGCTGTCCCCCGGCGGTATCCGTCTTGGACAGCACGCCGCCGGTGCCGCAGAACTTGATCACTTCCGCACCGTATTTGCGCAGCTTGCGCACCATGGCTCGAAGTTCCTCCGGGCCGTTGGCTATGTTCGGGCTCGGCGTGATGATCGAGGGCGGAAACTCGGTGGAATCGCAATGGCCACCGGTTGCGCCGATGGCGTAGGTCGCCGGCACGATGCGCGGACCGGTGATGTATCCGTGTTCGATGGCCTGCTTCAGCGCCACGTCGTCGAACCGATCCGAGCCCACGTTACGGACCGTCGTGAAGCCCGCTTCCAGCGTGCGCTTGGCATTTGCCACGCCCACGATCGTCCAGAAACTGTCGGTGAACTCCAAGCCGCTGTAGCCGCTGAACCGAGGATCCGACGTCAGATGGACATGCATGTCGATCAGTCCGGGCAGGAGCGTCATTCCCGGCAGGTCGATATGCCGCGCTCCCGAAGCGATCGCCCCATCCTGGACCGAGACTGCCGTGATGCGCCCGTCCGTGATGGTGATTTG
Organism: uncultured Gammaproteobacteria bacterium; assembly: GCA_963766915.1. GTDB lineage: Bacteria > Pseudomonadota > Gammaproteobacteria > Steroidobacterales > Steroidobacteraceae > Bog-1198. The sequence goes on along the minus strand of CAVYCL010000006.1, from coordinate 2,403 downwards.
TGGCCGCGCGATCGTTCGGCCTGCGACCACATCCACCATTCGATCGGCGGTGACCACCACCGTGTCCGCGAAGGCGATGTTCGCCAAAAGTAGGTTCGCGATCACGAACGCAGCTGCAACGGGTCTTCTCATCGAGTCTCGCTCCTTACTGTACGGTCGCTCACTTTATAACCGGCGAGGCATCGACTTCCAGCCGCCGTCATCCTAAACAACCGTGCCGATCTTCCAAGCGTCGGGCTCCGACGGCGATAATGAAGCGGTGACGCACCTACTCGCAGTCCTCGGCCAAGCCGTGGGTCTCTTCGTATCGACGGATTTGGATGACGTCCTGGTTCTGCTTGGCTTCTTTGCGGACCCTCGATTTCCCGCCCGTCACATCGTTGTCGGTCAATTCATCGGCATCGCGATACTGTATGCCGTGAGTGTCGTCGGGTCGTGGGTCTCGCTCATCGTGCCTGCGGCCTTTATCGGCCTCTTGGGCTTGGTGCCGATCGCGATGGGCTTGAGAAGCGCCTGGGAACTGTGGCGATCCGTCCGCCCCGGTGAGGCGGAGTCCGACCGAGAATCACCGGCCGGGCGCTCCAACATCGCGGCCGTCGTCGCCATGACCGTCGCGAATGGCGGCGACAACCTCAGCGTGTATATCCCTTTTTTCGCCTTGCGATCCGCACCCGATCTCGCCCTGATGGGCGTCGTCTTTGGTGTCATGACAGCGTTTTGGCTTTATCTCGCGTACTGGCTGACGCGCCATCGCACCATCGGATCGTCAGTCCGGAGCTACACGCGTGTGCTGATGCCGTTCGTGTACATCGCCTTAGGCATCCTGATCCTTCACCAAGCCGGGACCGTGAAGCTGTTAGGGCTTCTTGCTCCGACATAGGCCGCCCACCATCAAATTGGGGTATGAAATTATAATCTTGGAGGGGCTTGCCGATTCGATTGGTGCGGACGAAGGTGTCGAGCAGCAAGTCCGGACTGGGCATTGTCGTCGTGGCACCATTCAGGCGTCCGACCGAATGCAACGCAGGAACAAGGCGGTTTGGGGGGGGGGTCCGTCAAGGATAGACGCTGATCGGAGGCAGCGACCGCGGCACGAATCCGAACGGTCCCGCTTCATGGGCCTGGCGTTAGATTCGAGGACTTTATTACCCCGGTTGCGTGTTGAGATTTTAGAGCTTTAGTTTTAACTAACGGGTAGCGCCAATTAAATATATCGCCCGAATTTTATTAAGACGCCAGTTGTGTCCGGATCGCACGGACGTCATTTCGCACTAATTCTAGTCCGATGCACCTTTTCTGGCGCTTTGTGTGGGTGGCGGACGTAAATTGCACACTTTCGGCGGGCCAAAATTGCACACCCGTTGACGGCGCCGCAGGCGCCGTTTCCTCTAGGCGACGAAGCGATCACGCGGAGTTGCCATGTACTCACGGGAGACGAGGGTGTTATTACGCCACTATTTGGAGCAAGGGGTGGGCAAGGCGGAGCTGGCCCGGCGGTTTGGGGTAAGCCGACAGACCGTTGTCCCGCGGATCGAGACGGAGCAGCTGGATCGGGATTTAGACGATGAGGCGGTGAGCTACAGGCCGCGGCCGCCGATCGCCAGGAAGCTCGATCCGTATCGAGGGATCATCCAGGAGCGGCTGCAGGCTTTTCCGCGTCTTACAGCGGAGCGGATCTTCGAGGAGATCCGGGCAGCGGGCTACGCCGGCGGCTATACGCAGATCAAGAGTATGTCCGCGAGATCCGCCCGCGCTCGATCGAGGAAGCCGTGCGGCGCTTCGAGACACCGGCAGGTTTCCAGGGTCAGGTCGACTACGCGACATTCAACCTGCCTTGGGGTCGGCGATACGCGCTGGTCGTAGTGCTGGGCTACTCGCGTCTGTTGTGGCTGCGGTTTTATCCTCGTCAGACCATGCAGGCCCTGTTCAGCGGATTGGAGAGCGCATTCCAAGCCTTTGGCGGCGTGCCGCAGGAGCTCCTGTTCGATCAGATGCGCGCCGTTGTGGTGGGCGATGACCGCCTTAACAAAGGGGCGCTGGTGATGAACGCGGAGTTCCTGCGCTTCGCGGCGCACTGGGACTTTCGGCCTCGGGCCTGCCGTCCGTATCGGGCGAAGACCAAGGGCAAAGTGGAGCGGCCGATCCGATATGTGCGCGAGAGCTTTTTTTACGGGCGCACGTTCCTGAACGACGCTGACCTCGACGTTGGGCGGAACGGTGGCTGGGGAGAACTGCCAACCGGCGGCGGCATCGCACCACCTATGAGGCCCCGCATCTGCGGTTTGAGCGCGATGAGCGTCATGCCCTTAAATCCCTGGCACCAACGCCATATCCGCGTCTGCATGGGGTGACCTTAGACCCCTCATCACCGAAGCCCACGTATCAGGTAGAGGTTCAGCGCCG
>CAVYCL010000005.1:0-549900 GCA_963766915.1 uncultured Gammaproteobacteria bacterium | reverse complement strand
GATTTCCCCGAAGGACGATCTGACGCCGCGACCTGGCATGTGGCCATAAGGGCGCGGGCGCTCCAAAGCGCTGATCCGCGCCCCTTTGGGTTGGTGGTGTCTCGAAGGGTTCTTGTTGAGGAATCCTCACGAGAATTGGACCCGGACATCCGATCAGTCCGCCAGCTGGACAGGCCAGTCGGTTTGCTTTCTAGGCTTCGTGGTCGGCCCAGCAACCGACGTATAAGCCCGAGGTGGCCGAACAGTAACCGTCTGCCAAAGACACCTTGACGGCCGGTTTCCACACAGGTCGATTTTGCGTCTAGATCGACGACCAGCCTTGCGGCAGCAACTCGCCGAGCCGACTGGCCGGCTGGGTCGGTAAGCGCTCGAGGACGTCTTGAGGTACCGATACGGGTCGTGTCCGTTGAGCTTGGCGGACTGGATGATGCTCATGACTTTGGCGGCACGCTGACCGGCGCGGAGAGATCCGGCGAAGAGCCAGTTACTTCGGCCGAGCGCGACCGGGCGGATGCGGTTTTCGACATGATTGTTGTCGATGGGCAGCTCACCGTCGTCGATGTAGCGGATCAGCGCCGCCCAACGCCCCAGGCTGTATTCGATGGCCTTTGCTGTCGCTGAGCCATCCGGGACCTGAGTGCGTTGACGGGTCAGCCATTGCCGCAACGCTTCGGCCACAGGTTTCGATCGCTGCAGGCGCAGATGATGCCGAGCATCCGCATCGAGTTTCAGTTCGCGTGCTTCACGTTCGATCTCATAAAGCGCCGCGAAGTATCGCAAGCCCTCTTCCGCGATCTCGCTCTGATGATTGGCGTACAGATCGTGGAGTTTTCGGCGCGCATGCGCCATGCAGCCCGCTTCGATCACGCCTTGACCGAACAGCGCCTTGTAACCCGAGTAGTCATCACAGACCAGCTTTCCTGCCCAGTTTCCCAGGAACTGACGGGCATGCACGCCGCCGCGACCGTCGGTAAAGTCGTAGACGACCGTCTGCAGATCATCGTATTCGCTCGTCGCGTAACTCCAGAGGTACGCTCGGTGCGTCTTGCCCAGGCCGGGCTTTAACACGGGTACGGGCGTTTCGTCCGCATGCAACACCGGACGAGACAGAAGCTGCGCTTTCATCGCTTCGACCAGCGGCTGTAATCTGACTCCGCAGGCACCGACCCACTGCGCCAGCGTCGAGCGCGGCAGCGCCAGCCCCGCCCGTCCGAAGATGCCCTCCTGGCGGTAGAGCGGCATATGATCCAAGTACTTCGCGATCAGCACCTGCGCGAGCAGTCCCGCGGTCGGGATTCCTTTGTCGATCACGTGCGGCGGCACCGGCGCTTGGACCAGCCGCTCGCAGCGACGGCAGACCCACTTGCCGCGGATGTGGCGCTCAACCTCGAACACACCCGGGGTGTAGTCGAGTTTTTCGCTGATATCCTCACCGATGCGCTCGAGGCGGCAGCCGCAGCCACACTGGATGTCGTCGGGCTCATGAGGGATATCCCGGCGCGGGAACGAGGCTGGCAGAGCGACGCGCCGAGGCTGCTGTTTGGGCGAAGATGAAGGTTTTTCCCGGAGCGCTTCGATCTCGAGACTGATCGCCTCGATGTCCGCGTCAATGCTCTCATCGAGAAGCGAGCGCTGAGCCGGGTCCATCTGCTCGCTACGACGATCGAAGCGATAGCGCTTTAAGATCGCCATTTCGTGCGTGAGCTGGTCGATCTTCAGTTGTTTGGCTTTGAGTTCTTGATCACGGCCGGCGAGGAGTTTCTCGCGTACGCGGATCTCGGCATCGTACTGGAGGATTTTTGCGTCTCGTTCGGCCAGTTGTGCAAGCAGCGTCAGCGTTCAGATTACGCAGCTCCTCTGCATTCATTTGATCGAGCTGGCGTGACAACTCCATGGACTCGATGCTGCCATATCCGCCGATAAATAAAAATACTCGTGCGCGCTTTTTTGCCTATAAAACACGGATTTTTGCACGTTCATCGAGACGCTCCCACGGCAGTCCTACGACGATCGCCTGGAGTTGCTCGTGGCTCAGCGGCATGCCACGATCATGCCGCACGCCCGCGCGGATGAAGCTGCCTTCGTAGAGTCTGCGGGCACATAGCCACAGGCCGAAGCCATCGTTCACGAACACCTTCATGCGATTGGCGCGTTTGTTAATGAACAGGTACGCATGATGAGCTCGAGCCTCGCCGAACACGTTGACCACGCGCGCAAGCGCCGTATCTACGCCCGCTCGCATATCCAGCGGCTCTACCGCAAGCCACGCCGCATCGACGCGGATCACCTCAGGATCTCTTTGAGGAGCACCGCGCACGCGCTGGCTGCCGAGGCCGGCCATTCAATACTCACGCTTCGACCCTTGCGTCGGACCTCGACCCGGATCGGACCCTCAGCCAACCCGACAGGTACGGGCACTTGAACGAAGCTTTCGGGACTCTCCGTCCTGTCGGCGACCGTCCGCTGGATTGCGATCGGGACATTGCCCCGTTCCGCCCGCCGAACCCAGTTGCGCAACAGGTTCGCATTCACCCCTCGAGCCAATGCGACCGCAGCGATCGACACGCCTTCTTGTTGGCAGGCCCCGACTGCCTCCGCCTTAAACTGCTCGCTGTGGTTTCGCCGGCGCCGTCGGCCGGTGGATATGACTTCGTTAGTGGACACGTGTACACCTCTGCAATAGCAAAGGAGCATCCTTACATCCGCAACAGCCCGCTAGTAAGGTGTGTTTGGCAGCCGCTTACATCAGACCGGACACGCCGCGGTTTGGAAGCTGCGGATAAATTCACGGGGTGATTTCATTCGCAGGGCTTTGTGGGGATGGCTCTCGTTGTAGTCCTCGAACCAGGCCGCCAGTTGAGACAAGACCGTTTGAGCATCAGGACGATCGTGAACGTACACGTAATCTCGTTTGAAGGTTTTTACGAACGCCTCAGCCATACCGTTCGACTGGGGGCTTCGTACCGGCGTGAAGCACGGCACGAGGCCAAGCTGAGTCGCGAAGTCGATCGTCTCGTTGGCTCGATAGCAGCTGCCGTTGTCCGAGAGCCATTGCACCGGGTGCGGCAGTGGGTCGGACCCGAAGCGCCGCTCGATGCTCTCGAGCATCAGATCGCGGATCATCTCGCCGGTGATGCCAGCGGTACTCGCGGTCCAAGCCATGATCTCTCGATCGCAGGAGTCGAGCGCGAAGGCCACACGCACGACCTGCCCGTTCCAGCACCCGATCTCGAAGCCATCGGAGGTCCATCGCAGGTTCGGACGGATCGTAACGATCTTGCCGTCGTGGACTCGCCCTGGAGGCTTTCCGGTGTATCGCTGCAGCAGCATGCTGTTCTGCGACATCAGCCGGTAGACGCGTTTGTGATTGATGCAGGGAAGCCCTGTTTTAAGCCTTTCCCGGTTCATCAGCGCCGTGATCCGTCGGTACCCGTAGGTCGGGCGCTCATCGACCAGAGAACGCAGCGGGCCCAGCAGCTTCTCATCGTCGGCTTTCAGATAATTCGAGCGCGCCTTGCCCGATCCTTTCAGTCGTTCAGTCAGCTGCGAGCGCGATACGCCGAGTGCCTGCGCCACGCGCTTCACGGCAAATCCTCGTCGGGTAACGATGGCAACCGCGTTATCCATTTTTTTTCGTGGGCAACTTTAACCGCTTCCCGAAGGATCTCGTTCTCCAAGGTCTTCTTGCCGAGAACCCGCTGCAGCTCCCTGACCTGCTTCTTGAGCTCCAGGACCTCTGCCTTGGACACCACATCATCGTCTGCCCTGATGGCCTCTTTCCCGCCTTCGCTCATGCGCCGCCTCCAACCGAAGATCAGACTTGGGGCTATACCATGACGGCGGGCTACAAAGGAAATGGTCATCCCGGGCTGTGCCGCCTCCTGCACAAACGCCATCTTCTGTTCCGGTGTAAATCGCCGGCGGCGCTGGATTCCGGCAAAGACTTCTACTCGATCCACTGGGTTAGACATAGTCGTACGACTAGGCTTACGCCTAGCTCCTATTCATACGGCCATGTCCGGTTCAAATAGGGGCTGCTCCATAAAGTTCTAATACGGATCCCTGTCATTGCCGCATGAAATTCTCTATCGCGGCAAAGAAGTCCGATGCGGCATCTTCCGCCCACGGGAAGTGCCCCGTCTTTTCCAGAATCTTCAACTGCGATTGCGAGATCTCGGCGTGAATCTTCTCCGAGATAGACGGTCCTGCAATCCAGTCGTCGCGGCCGACCAGAATCAAGGTGTCGGCATGCACGCGATGCATCTGGTGTTCCTCATTGAAAGAAGAATCCAAGAAAACCGTTTTGGCATTCACCCACGCCGACGGCGTTTGCGATAGCCCCTGCGCGAAAGCTGCCATGTTCTTGCCGGGATCGGAAAAATACAGAGGCATCTCGCGCGCCAACGATTCCGCCATCTCCTTGTCGGTCTTTATCTCCGCTGTCGATCGCTCTTCCGCTATTGCGGTCGCAAAGCGTGGATCGCCCTCACGCGCCTTCATCTCCCTCTCCGCAATGTCATCGCCCGGGAAACCTTGAATACTGGAATCCACCAAGATGAGCTTCGAGATACGCTCGGGATAGCGAATCGCATAGCCGATGGCGATGGCGCCGCCATGCGAATGACCCAGAACGTTGATCTTGGGCAAACCCCAATACCGTCGCAGTGCTTCCAAGTCATCCACCATGTTCGAGGTCGTCATCTGGGACTCATCACGAGGACGGCTCGAGGAACCGCTCGCTCGAGTGTCATACGAGATCAACGTCAAATCCTTCTCGAGCGGCTTCAGTCCATGCTGCAAATACTGAGAGCCAATGCCCCAGCCCGGGGATTGTTCGATCAATACCGGCCCTGACCCGGATACAAAATAGGCAAAGGCAACGCCATTGACCCTCGCAGTGTGCGCGCCAGGCGACAAACGCGAGGACTGCTGAGCGAGCGCCGGCATTGCTAGCAGCGACCAAACCGACAGGGCGAACGCGGTGACCATCCAACGCATTGACTTACTCCCCAGGTATTTCGAGAATATCATGGCGACACCAACGGCAGGCATGACGCGCTAGAGCGCGACCCCGTCATTGCTGCCCGCCTGGAACGCTGAGAAAGGCCCGAATTGCACAACGGGCCGGCACCGGCATCACCGATAAAATCGCCTAGGGTCTATAACTCACTTCTTGGTTACAGGATCGACTTGTGAACTCGTGGCCGACATGGCTGGTGATCTTCATCTGGGTGGCGTGGTTTGCGCTTTGGCGTCTGGCCACTCCTGATAGCGCGGCCCCGGACGAAGACGAGAAAGAATCGGCGTGGTCGAGGGCGTCATATCTGGCGCCGATGCTGCTGGTCATCGTCCTGATGATCGGGCCTGGTTGGCCCCCCTGGCTCGAGCACCAGCTGATTCCCGGAGGTTGGCTACGATACTGGATCGGCGTCGCCGTATTGGCATCGGGATTGGGCCTCACGGTCTGGGCCCGACGAGTGCTGGGTAAAAACTGGAGCGGCCGAATCGCGATCCAGGACGATCAACAGCTGGTTCGCACCGGACCCTATCACTTGATCCGCCATCCGATCTACACCGGCGGCCTCATCGCGATTCTCGGCTCCGCAGTGGCATCAGGGACGGTCTCCGGATTCCTGGCTCTCGCGCTGGCCTGCGCTGCGCTCTGGCTCAAGATTCGGATCGAAGAGCGCTGGATGTTGGAGAAGTTTGGCGATCAATATGCCGAATATCGCCGGTCGAGTTGGAACTTGGTGCCCTACCTCCTTTAGCCAACACGGTTGGTAGGCGATCACTGATCGCGAGCGGCAGCGTAAGCGTTTCGGGGAATGCGCTCTTTTTTTGGTGCGCTGACAGCAACGGTTGGGGTGAATGGCGGGTTTCCCGGGTCGTTCCGGTTCTATTGAGAACCGACAACGTTGGGGAGCCTCAAATGCTTACGAAACTCTTTCTTTCCGTTACTGCCGTCCTACTGGCTGGTTTTGCTTTTCGTACCACGGCTGTTGCAGATGACGCCGAATCGAAAACGCTGCTCAAGAACTTATATCAACAAGCTGGAACGCCGACGTCACCCTGCATCTATTCAGGAGGCGTCTGCTCGATTTTGTTTCCGGCGACGACTGACACTGTAACGGTCATAACTTCAGTTTCTTGCGGTCTCATTCTCCCCTCTGGCGCGTCGATTGTGACGGTCGAGCTTAATTCTCAATTGGCAACTCAAACCTACTTCGTGCTGCCGACCTTCAGTTATCCCGGAACGGATACGCCCGGAATGACCTACTACGGCATCAACACTTCCACAAACCTCATCGTTAACAAAGGGGATAAGCCCATAGTCACCGTCGACACTGTCAACGGCCAGGGCAATTTCGGGTGCACAATTACCGGGTATCATTCGTAAACCGCCACAAGCGCCCCGCCAGGCGGTTTGTCGGCGCTTTAAGGAATGCATACTTCCTTCCCAGTGCCGATCGCAGTACCGATGGACCGGGCCACCCGCGGAGCCTCCAGCGCTATCTCACGGAGCGCACCGGTAGGCGGATTCTTGAATCCGACGAAGTACAGTCCGGGAATGCCGGTCTCCGCGCCGAATCGGTGCGGTCGGCCACGCGCATCGGCGATGCTCTCGAAGCCTTGGATCACTTTATCCAGACCCGGTGTATAGCCGGTCGCAAAAATGATGGCCTCGAACGAATCCACCGCGCCATCTGCGAAGCGAACACTCTCAGGTCGGATTTCCTCTACCGCCGGTCGCACGCGGATTTTGCCCTGCTTCACCATGGCGATGGTGCCAATATCAAGAATCGGAAAACGCCCGGACTCTTCGATCATGCGGTTGGAGCCCGTTGCCGGCCGCACGATGCCCCAACGCGACAGGTCGCCGACCACCAGACCCATGGTGGCCATGGCAATGGCATCGCGGAGTCCCAGTGGCAGGTGCGAGAGCAGCACATTGGTGTGCTGGGTGGGACGTCCGAAGATATCTCGGGGAACCACGTGCACGGGACCGCGCACCACCATGGCGACATCGATCCCGTGCTCGGCTAAGTCGAGCGCAATCTCCGCCCCGGAGTTGCCGCAACCCACGACCAGCGTGCGTTTGCCCCGGTAGGGCGATGCGTTCTTGTAATCAGCGGCGTGCACCGCCGACCCATTGAAGCTCTCCATACCCGGAATCGAAGGCAACTTCTGCGCGGCGTTGTAACCCGTGGCCATCACGATAAAACGCGGCCTCATCACACCGGCGTTCGTATCCACCGAGAAATGCTCGCCTAAGCGTTGCACGACGTGAACAGTCACGCCGAGCCGGGGCGCGATGTGGTGCTCTGATGCGTACGCTTGCAGGTACTGCACGACCTCTTCCCGTGCCGGATAGCGCGCCGCCGCCTTCGGCCACGGGCTCATGGGCAGCCCGGAAAGAGTTTTGGTGGTATGCAGATGCAACCGGTCGTAATGTCGATGCCAGCTGGCGGCAATCCACGCCTCGCGTTCCAGCACGACATGGGGCAGTCCTTCGCGGCGCAGACATGCCGAGGTCGCGAGGCCCGCGGGCCCCGCGCCAATCACCAATATGTCCTCGGACTGCATCGCCCGGATGGTCAGTCGTCTATAAAACGGCGGTCATCTTTATGGACACCAAAACGTTCGCAAGCTCGACGCCCAGCTTGGCGACGGCCCGTGTCGGCGGATCGGTTGGGAAGAACTTCGCGTATTCTTCGTTGAGACCCGCGAAGTCGTCCGGCCTCGCGAGCAGCACGTGAACCTCGACGACGTTATCGAGCCTTGCGCCGGCGACCCGCAGAATGTTCTCGCAGTTGACGAGCGCTTGCCGTGTTTGCGCCTGAATCGTCGACCCGGCCAACTGGTTGGTCTTCACGTCGATTCCGGTGATGCCCGACACGTATATGGTCGACCCCACCTTGATTGCCTGACTGAACAGCGCAGAGGAGGGTGCGTCGGGCGTTCGAATGATTAGTCTCGTCATATACCCTCAAAGTCGCCGTTGGCCTCGATTCTATCGCCGCTAACGAGCGACTGAAAATCAGATCCGAGAGCGCGTGCATGGCGGCGGAGCCATGGCTAGTATGGGCAAATCCTTCTTAAGCAAGAACGCCGCTCGATGAGCGAACACCGGAATCGATACGATCAGCCCATCGGCCCACCGGTTGCGGGATGGACGGAACCTGCCCGGCCGCCGCGACTTGCCTTGCACGGCAGCTACTGCCGGCTCGAACCCGTCGACCTGCAACGCCACGCGGCCGATCTCTTCTTCGCCTACATGGACGCGCCCGACGCGAGTGACTGGACCTATCTCTACGCGGAACGCCCCGAGACCCTGACCTTGTTCCAGGAGTACTTCGCCAGGCTCGAAAAGAGCGAGGATCCCCTGCACTACACCATCATCGACACGGAAACGGCCAAGCCCGTGGGCACGGCGGCTCTCATGAGGATTGACCCTGCGAACGGCGTCATCGAGGTCGGCTCGATTGCCTATTCACCGCGGATCAAGCGCACGCGTGCCGGCACGGAGGCGATGTACCTGTTGATGCGGCTGGTCTTCGACGACCTCGGTTATCGGCGGTATGAGTGGAAGTGCGATAGCCTGAATGGTCCTTCGCGCACGGCGGCGCAACGCTACGGATTCACATTCGAAGGAATATTCAGAAAGGCAATCGTCTACAAAGGCAGAAGCCGCGACACCGCCTGGTATTCCATCATTGCGGAGGAGTGGCCGCGGATACGGACGGCGTTCGAGACCTGGCTCGACCCCAAAAACTTCGACGCGGAGGGTTGGCAAAAGCGCCCCCTCGAAGCCGTGCGGCCGCCCCTCTGACGAGAACCCCCGCGGCCCGCTGGCTACCTCGCTCTCTTCTTTGACTTAATTGGTTTCGCTTTGTCGACAGTGAACGGCTGCTCGCAAAGGGGCGCCCCTGCTGTTTGCCCCGTCACAGAGTCTCTTTAGGGGATACCCCTACACTCCTTTTGCCTGCAATGACCGCAGTGCGATTGGAGTCAATGATGACCTCGGACCGTGTGCCGGGGGACGCCCAGGCGTCCCCCGCCGGACTAGCCCGGCTGGCTGCGCTGATCGTGATCGGCGCTTTGGGACTGCTCTCGGGTTGCGGATCGTCGCATTCGAGCGGTACGCAGCTCAACCAAGTGAGCTCGATCGAGGTCGGACCCCCCGACAGCAAGATTGCCATGGGGCTCGCCAGCCAATTCACCGCGACCGGGATCATGGGCGACGGCTCGAAGCGCAATATCTCGGCGCAAGTGGCCTGGAGCTCGAGCAATCCTGCCATCGCCTGGATGGGCGCGGGCGGCACGGTGGCCACGGTCCGCTCCGGTACCGCGACGATCATGGCGACCTTGAACGGCGTATCCGGATCGACGAGCTTGACGGTGACGCCCGCCACGCTGATGTCGATCGAGCTGACGCCGCCAAACCCGAGCTTCGCGAATGGCCTGACCCTGCAGCTCGTTGCCACCGGTATCTATAGCGACAATTCGACACACGATCTCACGAGTTCAGTGACCTGGGGCTCCTCGAGCTCCGCGGTCGCCTCGGTCAGCAATTCGGCGGGATCAGCCGGCCTCGCCAGTGCACTGACTCCCGGCTCCACCATGGTCAGCGCAACTCTGGGCGGTGTCTCGGCGACCATGACGCTCACCGTGACGACTGCGACCCTCGTATCGATCGGCGTGACGCCGATGAATTCCACTCTGCCCAATGGGCTGACCGCGGCCCTCAAGGCGACCGGCGTATTTACCGATCATTCGACTCATGATGTCACCTCCGCGGTGACCTGGAGCTCCTCGGCTCCGGCCGTGGCCTCCATCGACAACGCGCCCGCAAGCGGCCTCGTTTCGGCCCTCAGTCTCGGCACGACGCAGCTCACGGCGACGCTCGGAAGCATCTCCGGATCGACGACGCTGACCGTCAGCGCCGCGACACTGGTATCGATTGGTGTCACCCCCGCGAATCCCGGTCTCGCTCTGGGTCTCAAGACCCAGTTCAAGGCCACCGGCACGTACACCGACAACTCCACCCAAGACCTCACGCTGACTGCGCTGTGGAGCTCGTCCAATCCCGCGCTCGCGAGCGTGAGCAATGCCTCCGGTTTCGAAGGGCAGGCGACGGCGCTCGGTACCGGCATGGTCACGGTGACGGCCGCGATGGGCACGATTCAAGGCTCGACCACGCTCAACGTGACACCAGCCACGTTGGTCTCGATTGCGGTGACGCCCGCGAGCCCGAGCATCGCCGATGGGACGACCCAGCAATTCACCGCCACGGGCACGTACACCGACAACTCGACGCAGAATCTAACGACGACCGTCCTCTGGAGCTCGAGCAACTCAGGGGTTGCGGCCGTGAGTAATGCCCCAGGCTCGAACGGCTTCGCGACAAGTCTCGGCCAGGGAGCGGCGACCATCGGTGCCGCGTACGGCGGTGTGTCCGGCTCGACGATCCTCACCGTCACACCCGCCACCCTGGTGTCGCTGACCGTGATCCCCGCAAATCCCAGCACGCCCAAAGGCACCGCGCAACAGTTCACCGTGAGCGGCACCTACACCGACAGCTCGACGCAGGACCTCACGGGCCAGGTGAGCTGGAGCTCCTCCGATTCGAGCATCGTCGCCATCAGCAACGCGGTGGGTACGAACGGTCTCGCCGCTACGCTTGCGACCGGTTCGGTGACCGTCACGGCCAGTTACGAGGCCGTCAGCGGATCGACCGTTTTGACCGTCACTCCGGCGACCCTCGTCTCGATCGCGGTAATTCCGGCGACGCCCAGCATTGCCGACGGCACGACTCAGCAGTTCGCCGCCACGGGCACTTACACCGACGGCTCGACGCAGCCCCTGACTCTGGCGGCCATGTGGAGCTCCTCCGATACGACTGTCGCGACCGTTAGCAATGCTGCGGGCACGATCGGCCTCGCAAGCAGCGCGGGTCAGGGTACGGTAACCATCACGGCGACCGTGGGAAGCATCGCGGGCTCGACCGTGCTCAGCGTGACGCCCGCCACCTTGGTGTCCATCGCCGTGACGCCTGTGATGCCGAGCATCACCAGCCGCTCGAACGAGCAGTTCGCTGCAACGGGAACCTACACCGACGGTTCGACGCAGAATCTGACCACGCAAGTCACCTGGAGCAGTTCCAGTGCCGCGACCGCAAGCATTAGCAATGCGTCCGGCTCGAACGGACTCGCGACTGCAGCCACGGTGGGCACGACTTCAATCACCGCCGCGCTCGGCGCCATCGGTTCGCCTGCGGTGACGCTCACCGTAACGGCCGCCCCCGAATACGCCTATGTGGCCAATCAGAACGACAATACCGTTTCGGAGTTCGCGGTCGGAACCGGCGGTGGGCTGACCCTGCTCGGGACGGTCCCGACCGGCAACGAGCCGAACGCCGTGGTGGTCGATCCCTCCGGCCGCTATGTCTACGTCGCCAACTGGAATGACGGCACGCTCTCGGAGTACGTCGTCGGCAGCGATGGCACGCTCACCAACATCGGTACGGCGGCAACAGGGAGCCAACCGTCCTCGATCACGGCCGACACCACCGGCCAATACGTGTATGTCGCGAATCTCGGCAGCAATACCCTCTCGCAGTACGCCATCGGCGCGGGCGGTGTGCTCACCGCTCTCGGCACCGTCGCGGCAGGGAGCGGGCCGATTTCCGTCACTGCCGCCCCCACCGGGCACTATATCTACGCGGCGGACGAGACCGGCAACGCCGTGTCCGAGTACGCCATCGGCGCCGGCGGGCTGCTCACTTCCCTGGGCACAGTCGCGACCGGCAACGATCCGCAGTCCGTGACCGTCGATCCGAGCGGACGCTATGCGTACGTTGCCAACTGGAATGATGCCTCCGTGTCCGAGTACAGCATTGCGAGCGACGGCACCTTGACCGCCATCGGCACCGTGTCGAGCGGCAGCTGTCCGGAGTCGGTCACTGTGGACCCCGCGGGCCCCTACGTGTACGCAGAGAACTACTGCAGCAACACCGTATCCGAATACGCCATCGGCACGGGCGGTGTGCTCTCCGCCATCGGCACCGTCGCAACCGGCAACAATCCGTGGTTCATCAGCATCGATCCCACGGGGAGCGATGTGTACGTCGTGAACTTCAGCGACAGCACCGTCTCCGAGTTCAGCCTCGGCGCAGGCGGCGCGCTCGGCACCATTGGTACCGTGCCGACAGGCAGCGGGCCGAACGCCGTCATCGCCTACTACTGAAGAGACTCCGCCCGGCGCATCAACAATGCGACGGCGTCCGGGTTGAGCACGCTAATACGGACGCAGGAGCGACGGCGTCGTTGGGCCGGTGGATGAGAGGGTTGTGCGGTGTGGCCTGACGAAAAACCGATACCGCCGCCAGGTCACATACGCGAATACGCGAATCAAAATTAGCGCAAAGAGGCCGTGCAGCAGAAAGACCTGACTGGTGGGCTTCAGCATCCCGAGAGCCTGTCCGGCGACACCGTTGCTCTGAAGTCCGCCCAAGATATTGGCGATCTGTTGGACGCCGATGATCAAATAAATCACCAGATAGACCATACGCGAGAGGCGGCGGGAGAACAGCCTGATATCGGCGGCGCTGACGTGCGCCGAGCATCTCAGCCACCACTGGAACTTAGCGGCCAGCAGGCAAGCGATGAGTAGAGCTGACAATGCGTCTGCAACCATGGTGCGATCCAAGAGCCCCGCCCTGGGACGAGGCCTGACTACACCACATGTGACTTTGTAATGCAAAGTACAAATCGCGTCGTCCAAGCGAAAACAATGCGGTCGTACTCGCCAGGCATGATGCGCCGCAACTTTGCTGTGCAAAGTTACGATCGAGGGGAGGCGGCGTGCCCGCGTCGGCCGCTCAAAGCTCCGCGCGCAGTTCTACGCCGCGCGGCAGGAGGCGCATGGGATAGCCTTCGAGCACGGCGCTGATCTGGGTCCCGAAGTAGGCCTGCGGCTCCGAGGGCGTCTCCTGCTCCTGGCGCTCGCGCGCGGCGATGGCCGCCTTGGCCTCCTCGAACGCGGCTTGCAGTGTCTTCGCGTGCGGCAGCGCGTCGCGATAGAAAGCCTCGCCAAAATATGTCAGGTCGCGATCGTCCGAGCAGCCGAAGGAGGTCTTGTCGGGCGCGGCGGCGGCGATCACGACCGTATTGGGATCCTTGAGCGGCTCGATGAATGCGCCGGCATAGCAGGCCGAGATCACGATGATGCGCCGTTTGATGCCCGAGTCCCGCAGCGCATCGGCGAGATCCTCGTCCGAGAGCTGCTCCAGCTGCAAGCCCCCGTTGGAGACCGACACCGAGGCATCCGCGGCGCCGTGCGAGGAGATCGCCAGGAACAGGATGTCCCGAGCGGGATTCATTTTTGCAGCAATGGCCTTGAGCGCATAAGCGAGCCCGCTCGCGGTGGCGATCGGATACGTGTCGATGTCGCGGCGGTCGTTGATCAGCAGCACCTGATGGCCGGAGGTCCCAAACCGCTCATCCACGATGCGTGCGGCGAGCTTGATCTCTTCGGCAAAGACATGCTCGTCGGCCACACCGGCGAATCCGACGAAGTACACGGCAGGGGAGCGGTCGAGGCCGGGGCCCATCGCATCGACGGCCGCGTCGATCTGCGCGCGCTCATCGAACAACAGCGACTCGGCGAGCAGCGGAGAAACCTGCGAGTCATCCGACTCGGCCTCATCCGCGGCCGTAGCCGCAGTCCAGAGCCACGGGCTCAGATCGGCGATCCGCGCCAAGGGAAACAACGCCGCCAAGGCGATCACCAGCACGAGCGCCGCCCGGGGCTGAGAGGTGCCGGTGAGGGAGCGCATCGCGTTCGCGAAGTACCCAAGGCCGTAGACGACCACGAGCCCGCAGGCTACCCGCGCGGCCAGCCCGTCCCAATGCAAATCGATGACGAACCCCGCGGTGATCACGAGCGGCAGAAGCGCGACCACGATGAATAGGACGCTGCGAAAGGGGGCCGCGGGCTTGAGGCTCCGGGCCAGGGCGAACGCGACACCGAGCACGCAGCAAGCATAGAGCGCCATGATGGCGAGGGCTGTCGGCTCGAACTGGGCGCCCTGACCGGCGCGTCGATAGTCGAGGCCCATCCAGAGAGCCAGCGAGACGAGCGCGCACGCGATGACGGCGCCGTCGGTCGAGACGCGCGAGATGCCATCGATCGGTCTTCGCAAGGTCAGAAGGCGAGAAACGACCGGGATCCAAGCGAACAAGCGCGGTGAGCCCATGACCTGAAAGTATTGGAGCAACGCGGGGCAAAGTAAATGCAGCCTGCCTGCGGGCACACTGGATATAATCCGGCCAACGAAGGTGGAGACCGCGTAATGAACTCGACCGCACCCAACAGCACCGAGCCTGTCGCCCCGCGCGGATCGACGGCGCTTTTGACCCAAGACCAGCTCGCCCACTATGCAAGCAAAGCGTGGGTCGCGGTGCCGGGCTTCTTCTCACCGGAGCAAACGGCGCAGATCTCCTCGTGGGTGGAGGAGCTCGAGCACCGTCCCGAGCGGCCCGGCGTCGAGATGGTGTACCACGAGCCGAAGCTCGACGATCCCTCGGTGCGGCTGGTGCAGAGAATCGAGAACTTCTGCGAGTTTCACGCCGAGTTCGGCGAGCTGGTGCAAGGTCGGCTGAAGAGCGCGATCGAGGCGCTGCTCGGCGAGCCGGCGTTGCTGTTCAAGGACAAGATCAATTTCAAGAAGGCGGGAGGCGCCGGCTTCGAGGCGCATCAGGATCAGCAGGCAGGCTGGTCGGTCTATGCGCCGTTATTCGTGACCGCGCTGGTCTCGATCGACGCCGCGACGCTCGCCAACGGCTGTCTTGAGATCGCCGATGCACCGCGCGCTGCCGGCTTGATCGGCGAGGAGTGGAAGCCTCTCAGCC
Source organism: uncultured Gammaproteobacteria bacterium (assembly GCA_963766915.1). GTDB lineage: Bacteria > Pseudomonadota > Gammaproteobacteria > Steroidobacterales > Steroidobacteraceae > Bog-1198. The sequence continues at coordinate 534,988 of CAVYCL010000005.1, read as the reverse complement.
GCAGCCAGATGGCAGGCTATCCGACCATTCCGGTCCCCTGCGCGCCGGGCGATGTGCTGTTTTTCGACAGCTACGTGCCGCACGCCTCGAAGGCCAACGAGACCGACAGTGCGCGACGCATCCTCTATCTGACCTACAACGCGAAATCCTACGGCGACCACCGCGCGCAGTATTTCGCCGACAAGCGCGCGAATTTTCCGCCCGACATCGAGCGCAAGCCCGGGACGGAGTATCGCTTCAGGGTGTGAGCCGCCGCCCACGCGGCCCGGCCTGGGCGGCCCGTCAGGCCTCGCGCGCGTGCAGGAAGCGGAAGAACTCGACGCCTTCGCGCAGACGCCGCTTCATCATCTCCCAGCTCTTCATCATCTCCGACGGTCATCTCGATGATCTTGCGCGGCCGGAAATAGAAGCGCCGGTAGAAAACCTCCACCGACTTGTAGATCTCCTCGGCATTCAGCCCCGGGTAGCTCAGCGGGTGAGAGCTGCACGCCCTGGTTGTTGACCAGCTTGGACGCGTTCGCGTTTCGGTGAGCCAGCCATTCTCGACCGCCTGCTTGTAGAGCTCGGTGCCGGGATAAGGCGCCGCCAGCGAAACCTGGATGGTATGCGGGTTGATGTCCACGGCGTACTCGATGGTCTCGCGGATGGTCTCCTTCGTCTCGCCGGGGAGGCCGAGAATGAACGTGCCGTGGATGGCGATGCCGAGCTTGCGGCAATCCGCGGTGAAGCGCCGCGCGATGTCGGTGCGCAGGCCTTTGCGGATGTTGTGCAGGATCTGATCGTTGCCCGATTCGTAGCCGACGAGCAGCAGCCGCAGGCCGTTGTCCTTCATCACCTTGAGTGTCTGATAAGGCACGTTCGCCTTGGCGTTGCACGACCAGGTCACGCCGAGCTTGCCGAAGCCGCGGGCGATCTCCTCGGCGCGCGGACGGAAATCGGTGAAGGTGTCGTCGTCGAAGAAAATCTCCTTCACCTGCGGCATGTTCTCCTTGATCCAGCGCACCTCGTCGATGACGTTCTGCGGGCTGCGAACGCGGTAGCGGTGGCCGCCCACCGTCTGCGGCCACAGGCAGAACGTGCACTTCGAGCGGCAGCCGCGGCCCGTGTAGACGGAGACGTACGGATGCTTCAGATAGCCGATGAAGTAATTCTCGATCTTCAGATCGCGCATGATAGACCGGCGCCACCCAGGGCAGCGCATCCATGTCCTCGATCATCGGGCGCGGCGGATTGTGCTGCAGGCTCCCGTCCGGGCGCCTGAAGCTCAAGCCCGCGATGCCGTCGAGCGGGCAGGCCGTCGGCGACGTCCTTGCAGGTGTAGTCGAATTCCTCGCGCGCGACGAAGTCGACGGCCTTCGAGGCCGCGAGCGATCCGGCCGGATCGACCGCGACCTGTGCGCCCACCATGCCGATCGAGGAGCCCCGGGTTCGCTTCCTTGAGGAGCTCGGCGACGCGCGCGTCCTTGAGGAACGACGGGGCGCTCGTGTGCATGATCACGAGATCGTAGTCCTTCGCCACGGCGAGCACGTCCTCGATCGGCGTGCCGTCCGCCGGCGCATCGATCAGCTTGCTGCCCGGGATCAGGGCCGCGGGCTGCGCGAGCCAGGTGGGATACCAGAACGAGCGAATCTCGCGCTTCGCTTGATAGCGCGAGCCTGCGCCGCCGTCGAATCCGTCGAAGGAAGGCGGGTGGAGGAACAAAGTTCTCATGCTGCTACCCTCGGGAATTCCGCCATGTATTGTCGCCGCCTCGGCAGCCGACTCGCAACCGCGACGAGCGTCAGACGCTGCGCACCGACCGAACCCGCTCCGGGTTCTCGGCCGTCCACCAGTTCTCGACGCTCGCGCTGATGCCGGCGAGATCGAGGCCGGCCGCGGCGAGACAGGTGTCGCGCGAGCCGTGCTCGATGAACCGGTCCGGAATGCCGAGTTGCAACAGCGGCACCTGCACGCCGTGCGCCGCCAGCACTTCGCCGACCGCCGAGCCGGCGCCGCCCATGACGGCGTTCTCCTCGATGGTCACGATCGCGCGATGCCGCTTCGCGATCTCGATGATGAGCTCTTCATCGAGCGGCTTGATGAAGCGCATGTTGACGAGCGTGGCGTCGAGCCGATCGGCGATCTTGCGAGCCGATTCCACCAGGGCGCCGAACGCGAGAATCGCGAGCCCGCTGCGTCCTTCGCGCCGGTACTGCGCGCGCCCGACCGGCAGCGCGGTCATCTCGGCGACCAGCGGCACCCCGGGACCCGTGCCGCGCGGGTAGCGTATCGCCGAAGGCCCCGACGAGCGTGGTGCCCGTGTACAGCATCTGGCGGCATTCGTTCTCGTCGGCCGGCGCCATGATCACCATGTTCGGAATGCAGCGCAGGAAGCTCAGGTCGTAGCTGCCCTGATGCGTGGCGCCGTCGCTGCCGACGAGGCCGGCGCGATCGAGCGCGAACACCACGGGCAACTTCTGCAACGCCACATCGTGGATGAGCTGATCGTAGGCGCGCTGCAGAAACGTCGAGTAGATCGCGACGATGGGCTTGAAGCCTTCGCAGCAAGGCCGGCCGCGAACGTGACGGCGTGTTGTTCCGCGATCGCCACATCGAAGTAGCGGTCGGGAAAGCGCTTCGAATACTCGACGAGCCCCGAGCCCTCGCGCATCGCCGGCGTGATGCCGATGATTTTCGGATCGCGCTCGGCCATGTCGCAGAGCCATTGCCCGAACATCTGCGAATAGGTGGGGCCGGTGCTCGCTTCCTTGAAGATCTTGCCGCTGGCCGGATCGAACGGACCCGGGCCGTGCCACTTGATCGGATCCGCCTCGGCGGGCGCATAGCCCTTGCCCTTGCGGGTCACCACGTGCAGGAACTGCGGGCCGCGCAGTTTCTTGACGTTGCCGAGCGTGCTCACCAGCGCCTTGACGTCGTGGCCGTCGACCGGGCCGATGTAGTTGAAGCCCATTTCCTCGAACAGCGTGCCGGGCAAGCACCATGCCCTTCAAATGCTCCTCGGAGCGGCGGGCGAGCTCCCAAACGGTGGGCATCTGGCGCAGCACTTTCTTGCCGCCCTCGCGCAGATGCGCGTACATGCGGCCGGACAGTGCGCGCGCCAGATAATTCGAGAGCGCGCCGACGTTCTCGGAGATCGACATGTCGTTGTCGTTCAAGATGATCAGCAGATCGGTCGACAAGGACCCCGCATGATTCAGCGCCTCGAACGCCATTCCCGCCGTGAGCGCGCCGTCGCCGATGATGGCCACGGCGCGGCGATCTTCGCCGCGCTTCGCCGCGGCGACCGCCATGCCGAGCGCGGCGCTGATCGAGGTGCTCGAGTGACCGACGCCGAAGGTGTCGTACTCGCTCTCGCTGCGGGTCGGAAAGGGCGCGAGGCCCCCGTCCTGCTTGATGGTGTGCAGCAGCTCGCGGCGACCGGTCAGCACCTTGTGCGGGTACGCCTGATGGCCGACGTCCCACACCAGCCGATCGTAGGGCGTATTGAAAATGTAATGCAGCGCGACGGTCAGCTCGACCGTGCCCAAGCCGGCGGCGAAGTGGCCTCCGCGGGTCCAGACGCTCTGAATCAGGAACTGCCGCAGCTCATCCGCCACGGTCGGGCAGTTTCGAGGCCGGCAGCCGCCGCAGATCCTCGGGCAGGTGGATGGATTCGAGCAGGGGATAAGTATTGGGCGGAGGGATCATTTGTGACAGTTTATACCAGCCGCGTCCCCGGTCGGTATCAGTGTGCCCGCCTTTTGTCGCACGAGCGCCACCGTCGCCCAAGCCGACGTTGCGGCAGTGCGGTCCAACCCGCTATAGTTACGGGTGGGTTAAGGCAGCTCCCCTCAGGATGACTGTGGGTACTTGGCGCCACACCTAGCCCACAGGTGTCATTGCGCTGACTTTCCGAGATACTGCTCTTATGGATTCCGGCATTACCGACGAAGGTTACCAAGACCAGATCCTCCCGCACGTCTCGCGAACCTTCGCGCTGACGATTCCGCAGCTCCCGCCCCGATTGAAGGTGGCGGTGACGAATGCCTATTTGCTCTGCCGCATCGCCGACACCATCGAGGACGAGCCGGCCCTCTCGCCCGCAGAGACGCTGGCACTCCTCGAGCGCTTCCAGACCGTCGTGGGCGGCCGCGGCGACGCCGCGGCACTGGCGGGCGATGTCGAGAAACGCCTGTCGAGCCGCACCCTGGACACCGAGCGCGACCTGATCGTCAACATGGCCCGGGTGCTGCACGTCACCGCCTCGCTATCGCCGCCGCAGCGCGCGGCGATCCAGCGCTGCGTCGATCTCATGTGCTACGGCATGCCGCGCTTTCAGTCGGCGACGAGCCTCGAGGGCCTCGCCCGCCGTACCGATCTCGACGAATATTGCTATTACGTGGCCGGCGTCGTCGGCGACATGCTGACGGAGCTTTTCTGCGAGTACTCCCCGGAGATCGCCAAGAACCGGGCGCAGCTTTCGCGGCTCGCCGTGTCCTTCGCGCAGGGCCTGCAGATGACCAACATCCTCAAGGATGTATGGGAGGATCGCAGCCGGGGCGCCTGCTGGCTGCCGCAAGAGGTTTTCACGCCTCACCACGTGGATCTGGCGGGGCTTTCACCCGACGCCGCAGGCCCGGGATTCGACGCCGGCATGCGCGAGCTGATCGGCGTCGCGCATGCGCACCTGCGAAACGCGCTGGATTACACCTTATTCATCCCGTCCTCCGAGACCGGGATCCGACGTTTCTGTTTATGGGCGATTGGACTGGCGGTGCTTACATTGCAAAAAATTCATAATAATCCCGGCTTCACCGCCGGCTCTCAGGTCAAGATCTCGCGCTCCGCGGTGTCCTGGACGCGCTTTTTCGCGAACCTTTCGGTGCGCAACGACTGGCTGTTACGGCGTTTGTTCGCCCGGGCCGCGCGCGGGCTACCGCTCGCCCGGCTTCCCGAGGTGCGCCGGCCGCAGCCGGTGCGGACCGAGTGTCGAGTCGATCGATGAGTTCGCGGTGATCCATAGCGCGGAGCCGGTGCGCCGCCGCTCCTATGGGAGCTCGGGCACATGAGTCGTCCTGCAGAGAAACCGGCACCCGTACCGGTCCAGACGCCGGTACGCGGCGACGTCGTCGCGCTCACCCTGACCAAGACCGTCTCGACGCTCCTCGATCGAGCCATCGCGAGCGCACGCGACGCCATGATCGGGCGTGCAGAGCGAACAAGGCTACTGGCTGTTCGAGCTCGAAGCGGACTGCACCATCCCGGCGGAGTACATCATGATGATGCACTTCCTCGACGAGATCGATGCCGGGCTCGAGACCAAGATCGCCGCCTATCTGCGCGCGCATCAGATGCCGAACGGCGGCTGGCCGCTCTATCACGGCGGCGAATTCAACATGAGCTGCACGGTGAAGGCCTACTACGCGCTCAAGCTCGCCGGCGACGACGTCGATGCGCCGCACATGGTGCGCGCGCGCAAGGCCATTCTCGAGCGCGGCGGCGCGGCGCGAGTCGAACGTGTTCACGCGTATCGCGCTCGCCTTGTTCGGCCAGCTTCCCTGGCGCGGCGTGCCCTATATCCCCGTCGAGATCATGCTGCTGCCGAAGTGGTTCTTCTTCCACCTCGACAAGGTCTCGTACTGGTCGCGCACGGTGATGGTGCCGCTGTTCGTGCTGTGCACGCGCAAGCCGCGTCGCCAAGAATCCGCGCAGCGTGCACATCCGCGAGCTGTTCACGACGCCGCCGGAGAAGGAGCGCGATTACTTTCGCGACAGCAAGAAGCTCGGCGGGATGCTCGGCCGGGTCATGCTCGTGGTCGAGCGCATGCGGCCGCCGGCTCGATCCGCTGATCCCGGCCGCCACGCGCGAGCGCGCCACCAAGCGTGCCGAGGAGTGGATGCTCGAGCGCTTGAACGGCGAGGACGGGCTCGGCGCCATTTTCCCGGCCATGGTCAACGCGGTCGAGGTGATGACCATTCTCGGCTACCCCGCCGACGATCCGCGCCGGGTCACGGCGAAGCGCGCGTTGCAGAAGCTGCTGGTGATCGGGCCGACCGAGCGCCTACTGCCAGCCCTGCGTCTCGCCGGTGTGGGACACGGCGTTGACCGTGCGCGCCATGCAGGAGGTGGGCGATGACGACGGCTCTCGCAGGCCGCGACCGCGTGCGCTCGACTGGCTGAAGGACGAGCAGCTGCTCGACGAGCCGGGCGACTGGCGCGTCGACCGCCCGCACCTCAAAGGCGGCGGCTGGGCGTTTCAGTTCGCCAACGACTACTACCCCGATCTGGACGACACCGCCGTGGTCGCCTGGGCCATGCACCAAGCGCCGAATGCCGCCGACTACACCGAGAGCGTGTCCCGCGCGCTCGACTGGCTGGTCGGCATGCAGAGCAAGAACGGCGGATTCGCCGCGTTCGATGCCGACAACACCTCGTATTACCTCAACAAGATCCCGTTCGCCGATCACGGCGCGCTGCTCGATCCGCCCACCAGCGATGTGAGCGGGCGCGTGGTCACGGTGCTCGGGCTCATCGGCCGCCCGCAGGACGGCCCCGCGCTCGAGCGCGCGATCGCGTATTTGCGCGCCGAGCAGGAGCCGGACGGCTCCTGGTTCGGACGCTGGGGCACGAACTACATCTACGGCACCTGGTCGGTGCTCACGGCCTTCGCGCAGGCGGGCGTCGCCCGCCGACGATCCGGCGGTGCGCCGCGCGGTGGACTGGTTGCTGACGCCGGCAGAATTCGGATGGCGGATGGGGCGAGACCAACGACAGCTACCTGAAGGGCGGCCGCGGACGGCAGAGTGCGCGAGCACCCCTTACCAGACCGCCTGGGCGCTGCTCGGCCTGCTGGCGGCCGGAGAAGCGCACTCCGACGCCGCGCGGCGCGCCGTGAACCACCTGCTGCGCACCCAGCAGCCCGGCGGTCTGTGGAGCGATGCGACGTTCACCGCGCCCGGGTTTCCCGCGCGTCTTCTATCTCAAGTATCACGGCTACTGCGGCTACTTCCCGCTCTGGGCGCTGGCCAGCTACCGCACGTTGACCCGGGCCGGGACCGCCCATTGAATGCGGCGGGCGTCGTCGCGGCGCTGGCCGCGGAGGCGCGCGCGCTCGGCCCGGCTCAGCCGAAAGGCGAGGGATTGGCCGTGCTCGCCGACGGCAACCTGCTGGTCGTCAGCGGCATGGGGCCGCGGGCCGGCCCGTAGCGCCGCGCAGCGCCTCATCGACGCCGGCGCCACCTCGCTCGTGAGCTGGGGATTGGCCGGGGGCCTCGATCCCGCGCTCGAGGCGGGCGATCGTGTGCGTGCCGCGCGAAGTCATCGCCGCCGACGGCAGCCGGCTCAGGACCGCGCGCTCCTGGCAGGAATCCCTATCGTCCGCTGTCCCTTCCGGCCGCAGCGTCGGCCATGACGCGCTATTGACGGCGCAGCACGCCCTCGAGACTCCCGCGGACAAGAGTGATGCGCGACGTGCGACGGGCGCCTGCGCCGTCGACATGGAAAGCTCGGCGATCGCGCAAGTGGCCGAAGCTCACGGCGTGCCTTTCATCGCCGTGCGCGTGATCGTGGATACGGCGAGTGACGGCATCCCGCAGTCGGTCGCCGGCGCGAGCCGCGCCGGGAAATTGCGCATGGGCCGGTTGCTCCTCGGCCTGATGCGTTCTCCTCAGGAGATCGCCTCGCTCCTGCGCTTGGCGCGACGCTACCGCGTGGCCTTGCGTTCGCTGCGGGCGGTCGCCGCCTTGGGTAAGCTCGCGCCGCCCTTGTCCGAGCGCTCCGGGGCGAGCCTCGCGTGAGGGCGCTGGTCACGGGCGCCACGGGCTTCGTGGGCGCCGCAGTGGCGCGGGCGTTGCTGCGCGAAGGCTGGCAAGTGCGGGCGCTGGCGCGCGCCGGATCCGACCGCAGCAACCTCGAGAGCCTGCCGCTCGAAATCGCCGTCGGCGATCTGAACGATCCGGCCTCGCTCGAGCCGGCGATCGCCGATTGCCGCGCGCTGTTTCACGTCGCCGCGGACTACCGGCTCGGCGCGCGCGACCCGGAGCAGCTGTATCGAACCAACGTCGAGGGAACACGCAACATCCTGGCGGCGGCGCGCCGCGCCGGTGTCGAGCGCAGCATCTACACCTCCAGCGTCGCGACCATGGGGCTGCCGGTCGACGGCACACCGGGCGATGAAGCCACACCGGTCGCGCTCGACGCCATGATCGGTCACTACAAGCGATCGAAGTTTCTCGCCGAGCGTGCGGTGCTCGACGAGGCGCGCGCGGGACTTCCGGTGGTCATCGTCAACCCCTCGACGCCGGTCGGGCCGGGAGACGTGAAGCCGACGCCCACCGGCCAGGTGGTGCTCGATGCGGCGTGCGGCCGGATGCCGGCTTATGTCGACACCGGGCTCAACATCGTGCACGTCGACGACGTCGCGCGCGGACACTTGCTCGCTTTCGAGCGCGGCGTCGTGGGCGAGCGCTACATCCTCGGGGGGAAGGACATGACGTTGCGCGAGATACTCGGCGAGATCGCGCGCATCGTAGGGCGGGATGCGCCGCGGGTGCGCCTGCCTTATGCGGCGGTGTTGCCCATCGCCTATGTCGCGGAAGCGTTCTCGCGCGTCTCGGGCCGCTCGGGCCGCGTCACCTTGGAGGGCGTGCGCATGTCGCGCAAGCGCATGTTCTTCTCGAGCGCCAAGGCGCAGCGCGACTTAGGTTATGCATGGCGGCCGCCGGTCGAGGCGTTCGCGGATGCCGTGGACTGGTTTCGCGAGCGCGGACTCATTCCGAGCCGGTGATCTTCGCACGGCCGAGGATGCGGCGGCCCTCCACGGCCTGCGACACGAGAAGAATGGGCACGGCGAGAACGATGTCACGTCCCCGCTTCAGCAAGGAAACGGCAAGCCCGAATTCCGCGCCGACGCCCAGGAGCGGCGCGAGCAGCGCGTAAGCCGCTTCCTGAACGCCCAAGCCGCCCGGCACGAGCACCGCCGCGCTGCGCACCGCGCCGACGAAGGACTCGACGGCGATCGCGGACAAATAATCGACGTGCGCTCCCATCAGCCGGAAAGCGATCCAGATGCCCGTGCCGCTCGCGATCCAGGCCGCCAGATGCAGCGCGCAGGAAAGCGCGACGCGCGAACGCGACGCGTGAATGATGTCGAGCGTGCGGCTCACGGCCGCCGCCTGCGCCGAGGCCTGCGGCAGGAGGCGCGCGGCGAGCTGTGCGGTGAGGCGGTGGCCATAACGCTGCAGGGCGAGCAGCACGGCGCCGGCCACGACCGCCATCGCGAGCCCGAGCACGACGAACTTACCGAGCGAGGCCGAGAGCGGCGTGGGCGCGGCATGCTTCCCCAACAGGGTGAGGCCGAGCGCGATGAAGGCAATTTGAGCGAGCAGCTCCGTGGTCACATCGACGATGGTCGAGGCGAAGGCCAGCGGCGCGGGTACGCGATGCAGGATGGCGGTGCGTGCGCCGAGCACGATCCCGCCGATGTTCGAGAACGGCAACAGATCGCTCGCGGCTTCCCGCACCATTCTCGCCCAGACGAACGCACCGAAATACCTGCCCTCGTTGCGAGGCACGAGCACGTACCACGCCGCCGCCAACAGCGGGCATATCGCGAGGCCATACAGGCACAGCACGCCGAATCCGCCGAGACCGACCCGGCCCACCGCCGAGACGACCGTGCCGAAGCCGATGTGAAAGACGACATAGAGAGCGAGGCAGACTCCGACAGCCGCGACGATGGCGGCGCGCCACTTCATGCAGCGCCCGCTTTCAAGCCGCGCGATGGATCGAGGGGGCCTGCGCATCTGGATTCGCGAAATCCGCGAAGCCGCCGAGTTGCAGGGCTTGCTCGCGGCAGGCCGCCGCGACTTGAGGCGAGGTCAGCGCGTCGAGCTCCTCGCGATACCGATAGCCGGGTGCAGCGCCCGGATAAGGCGCGGTGGCGGGATGCAGATAGATCTCAGAGAGGCCCGCAGGCAGATGCGCGATCAGGCCCGACAGCCGGTCGGCGGTCATCCCGCCGGACCACTGCAATCCGAAAACCCGGTCGCACGTGAAGATCCCGGCGGCTCGCAATCGCCGCCGCAACAGCAGCGCCCACGGCGCCAACGCGAGCGCCGGCACGCGCGGTGTGCGGGGCTCGACCTTGCGCAGGATCGCGGCCGGCTCGAGCGGCACGCGCACCGAACGCAATCCGTAGCGGCGTCCGATGCTCGCGATCAGGCCGCCGATGAGCGGATGCAGGTGGTAATGCTTGTGAGCGTTGCAATGATCGAGCGCGAGGCCGGTGGCACGAAAGGCCTCGAACTGCGCAGCGATCTCGGCGGCGAGTTGTCGGCGAGCCTCGCTGCTCGTGACGAACGAGGCACCCATCGCCGCCATGTCGCAGCGAAACGATCCGTCCGAATTCACGAGCCGCGACACGGCGTCGGCCGGCAGCACCGGGCGGCCTTCGACCAGCACCAGATGCAATCCGACCCGCAAGCCGGGGTTGCGGCGCGCGCGCGTCACCGCATCGACGCTCGCCGAACCGCTCACCATCAAGCTTGCCGCGGTCAGAATGCCGGTTCGATGCGCGGTCTCCACGGCCTCGTTGACTTCGACGGCGGCTCCGAAGTCATCCGCGGTGACGATCAGGCGCTGCACGCGGCGGTTGTCATTGGGTGATTCTCACCACCGGCTGCACCGAGCCGTCGCGGGTCACGTGGTAGCGGTCGTCGCGCCAGTGCACTCGACGGGTCACGAATCCCCAGGCCCAAAGCAACAGGCTGAGCGCCTCCCTCAAGGGCAACAGGGCGAAATCTCGTGCGATGCCCGGCGACAGCGGCGCGTACGCGCAGATGCAGCACGATCCTGCCGAGCGCGGTCACGGCGAGCAGCACGATCGCCGGCCAGGCGCCGCGCGAGATCGCGCAGCCGAGCCATGCCACGGGCACGCTGAAGGTGACGAACGACAAGCCATAGCCGAGCGGCCGCACCGCGCGGATGGTGCGCAACCAGCGCAACTCGTGGCGCACCAGTCCGCCGAAGCTGCGCTCATCGACGCACGTCTCGACCACCATCGTCGGACAGCACGGTGCGCAAGCCGCGCGCCCGGGTGAGTTCGCCCAGTCGGTAATCGTCGGCGAGCTGATTGGCGATGGCTGCGAATCCGCCGACGGCCGCGAGCACTTGGCGGCGCAAAGCGATGGTGACGCCGAATGCGAAGGCGCGCGATCCGGACAGAGCCGCCACGCGCACCGAGGGGATGAACCAGTCGTTGATGAACATCGAGCCGAGGAGCGACCACAAGCCGCGGCGCGGAACTCCGCGATAAGCACAGGTGACGATGCCGATGCCCGGATCGAGCAAAGGCGGCACGATCCTGCGACAAATAGTCGCGCGGCACCCGCACGTCGCTGTCCGAGATGACCAGGAAGTCGTGGCGGGCGAGCGGCATCATGTTCATGAGGTTGCTCACCTTGCGGCTGCTGCCGTGCTGGCGCCGGTCGACGACGAGCTTCAAGTCGAGCTGCGGAAACTCGCGCTGCAGCCGGTCCACCACCTCCGCGGCGGGATCGGCCGCGTCGGCCACGCCGAACACGATTTGGAACCGCGGATAGTCCTGGTCGCAGAACGAGCGCAGGCACTCGTAAAGCTCGTGCTCATCGCCGCACAGCGGCTTCAGGATCGTCACGGCGGGGGCTTCGCCGGAGCGGCACGCAGTAGTCGGCCTTGAGCTTGACGCGCACCGCGATGGCGGCCGCAAGCGGTATACATCGCGGCGCTGGCGGCGATGGCGATGCCGAACCAGAACATCCATATTTGGGTCGTCATGAACCCTCAGCAAATTTGTTTTTTGAGAAACCTGCCGCTGGCGCGATAGTTTCGCGAGCAGCTATCATCTGAACGAGCATGCGATAGCAGGCCGTCGGGATTGTCGTTATGGATGAGCTTAGACACGTGAATCGTCTCGCTGTTGATGGAATTATGGCAGATTCGGATGCGCTGATCCTGGTCGATGAAGCCGATCGCAAGCTCGGTCACTTGAGCAAAGAAGCGTGCCACGAGGGCCGCGGCATCCTGCATCGGGCATTTTCGTTGTTGATTTTCAATGGCCGCGGCGAGCTGCTGCTGCAACAACGCGCGCCCTCCAAACGCCTCTGGCCGCTGTACTGGTCCAATAGTTGCTGCAGCCATCCGCGCATCATCGGAGAGTATGGAAGCCGCAACGCGTCGGCGCTTGAACGAGGAGCTCGGCATCCGCTGCACGCTCGAATTTTTGTTCAAATTTCAATACCACGCGCAATTCGACGAGACCGGTGCCGAGCATGAGCTGTGCTCTGTATACATCGGCCGTTATGACGGTCCCTTGCAAGTCAATCCCGAGGAGATCCACGACTGGCGCTGGCTGGCCCCGGAGGTCTTACAACGCGAGATGTCGGCCGCGGTTGACAACGCCCGCTACACCCCCTGGTTCGTGCTGGAATGGGCCCGGATCTGGCGGGATCACCGCCCCGCGGTGCTGGCCCTGACGGCCCCGCGGGCCGGATGAGGCAATCTTAATGTCGCGCCGGACACCCGGAGCGCGGTACCATAGACGACCATGGCAATTCCTCTTCCTGCAAGCTTATCGGGTGGCCAAGTACCTGGCCGGGCGCAAACTTCGTGGCGTAAAGCGCTACCCTCTGGTGCTCATGCTGGAACCCTTGTTCCAGTGCAATCTCGCCTGCGCGGGCTGCGGCAAGATCGACTACCCGAAGGAGATCCTGCAGAAGCGCGTCAGCGTCGAGGATGCGCTGCAGGCGGTGGACGAGTGCGGCGCGCCGATGGTCTCCATTCCCGGCGGCGAGCCGCTGATCCACAAGGAGATGCCGCAGATCGTCGCGGGCATCGTGGCGCGCAAGAAATTCGTCTATCTGTGCACCAACGCGATTCTGCTCGCGAAGCACATCGACGAGTACAAGCCTTCGCCGTATCTGACGTTCTCCATTCATCTCGACGGCAATCGGGAGCGGCACGACGAATCGGTGTGCCAGGAAGGCGTGTACGACAAGGCCGTGGCCGCGATCCAGCTCGCGCGCAGCAAGGGTTTTCGCGTCACCATCAATTGCACGCTGTTCAACGGCGAGAATCCGGACGAGGTGGCCGATTTCTTCGACACCGCCATGGGTCTCGGCATCGAAGGCATCACCGTCTCGCCCGGCTACAGCTACCACCACGCGCCGCGCCAGGACGTGTTCCTCGGCCGGCATGCGAGCAAGCAGCTGTTCCGCGAGATTTTCAAGCGCGGCAGGCGGCCCGTCGAGCAAGTCGTGGTCGTTCAACCACTCGAGCCTGTTCCTGGACTTCCTCGCGGGCAACCAGACGCTATCAGTGCACGCCCTGGAGCAATCCGACCTACAACGTGTTCGGCTGGCAGCGCCCGTGCTATCTGCTGACCGACGAGGGCTATGCGCCGACCTACAAGTCGCTGATCGAGGACACCGACTGGGAGCGCTACGGCGTCGGCAAGAATCCCCGCTGCGACAACTGCATGGCGCACTGCGGCTTCGAAGGCACGGCCGTCAACGACGCGTTCAGTCATCCGTTCAAGGCGCTCATGACCTCGCTCCGAGGACCCAAGCTGCGCGGGCCCGATGGCGCCCGAGCTGCCCATCCGCTATGCGGAAGGCACCGGCCATCCGACCGTCGCGGCCATTCCGGTCAGCGATATCAAGCACCTGAATCGCGAGTCCGAGGATTCCGCCGGAGTGGCGGCGACCCGCTGAGGTCGCTCGCCGCAGCGGCCGGAAAGAGCGGGTGAACCAAGCAAGTCGCCGGGCCGGCGAGGCGTTGGACGTTCGAGGCGGAGCTCGAGGCCTGGCAGTCGCGCATGGAGCATGCGCTCGATAAGCGTCTGCCCGCGCGCCGACCAAGTCCCCGCGCGTCTGCACCAGGCGATGCGCTACAGCGTGCTCGGCGGCGGCAAGCGCATCCGGCCCGCGCTCGCTGTTCGCCACCGCCCGCACCCTGGGCCTCAGCGAGGATCAAGTCGAGGCGGCCGCGTGCGCCATCGAGCTGATCCACGTGTATTCGCTGGTGCACGACGACCTGCCGGCCATGGACGACGACGACCTGCGCCGCGGACGGCCCACCTGCCACAAGGCCTATGACGAGGCCACCGCGATCCTGGTCGGCGACGCGCTGCAGCCCCTGGCGTTTCAGATTCTCGCGCGCGACCCCGCGCTTGCCGGACTCGCCGGCGGTGCGCCTGCGCCTGATCGACCTGCTGAGCGAGGCGAGCGGCACCTTCGGCATGGCCGGCGGCCAGGCGATCGATCTCGAGGTGCAAGGCAAGAAGCTCGACATCGCGCAGGTCGAGGACATGCACGCGCGCAAGACCGGCGCGGTCATTCGGGCGAGCGTCCTCATGGCGGCGCTATGCGCTCCGGATCTGCCCGCTGCGCACTACGCCGCCTTGACGCGCTTCGCCGTCGCCATCGGCCTCGCCTTTCAGATCCAGGATGATCTGCTCGATCTGCTGGGCGACGTATCCACGCTGGGCAAGCCGACGGGCGCGGATCGCGAGCACGCCAAGCCCACCCATCCGACGGTCATCGGCATCCCGGCCTCGCAGGAGCGCGTGCATCTGCTGCACCAGCAAGCGCTCGACGCGCTGGCACCGTTCGGCGAGCGCGCCGCGCCGCTGCGCTCGCTCGCGAACTGGCTGCTGACCCGCCACTACTGAAGCCTCGTCAACACGTCCAAGCGCGCCTGATCCAGGCGTTCGCGGCATTCCGCGCATTGCAGCATCGGTGTCGGCGGTTGGCAACGCCGTTGACTCCGGCGACCGCTTACCCGAGTGTTGGGCGCGGAGGAAGCATGCTTCGTTCGATGAGTCATGCACGCTTGATGCGCCTTTCGACCGACCGCGTCGAAACGGTGCTCAAACACGGCGAAAACAGCGAGCAGCTTCTCGCCCGTCGCATCATGGAGAGCGCGACGAGCTGGGAGCAATGGGAGCGTGCGCATTCGGATTTGATGCGTCGCGTGGCGGGCTCCCCGGCGCGTTCGCAGATCGATGAGCTCAAGCAGGCCACCCTGCGGTTGCTGCACGGCAAGGCGCTGTTTCAACAGCTGCGCCGCGCGGAGGTGCGGGGTGAGCCGCGCGTGCGGCTGATGGCGCATTTTCGTCCGGGGCGAAGCTTCGAGGCGGCGATGATCTCCGAGCACGGCGAGTACTTGCGCAAGTCCTTAAGCTATATCTGCACCAACCATGTCGGCGCGGACGTGGTGGGCGATCCGGCATTCATCGACCCGATGCAGCGCTACGAGGAGCTGTACGCCGAGTACTTCGATATTTACTGCCGATCCTTGCTCGGCACCTTGGAGGAGGACGGGTCGCGGAGCGCCCTCTTGCCGCTGCTCAAACATCAGCTCGGCGTACAACGCGCGGCGGTCCTCGACCCACGCGGCGCGCAGTCCTTCCTGAAGCGCGAGGCCGCGATGCGCCGACCGACCGGCGACACCCAACGCCTGCCCTCGCTCGGGCGCCCCAAGCGCAAGTGAGACGGGTCACACCCGCTCGCGTGCTTTGTTAGACTGACCGCCGAGAAGAATCGGCCTGGCGGATCTTTCGCCAGGCGCGTCTGCTGCGCGCGCCGGCTACGCGCGTTGTTGCACGCCTCTGCATCCACGCGCGCTGCCGCTGCGAATACGTCTTCAAGGTGAGTATGAGTCCGACGGTCCTCCAACGCATGGCAAGTGGAGATCCCGCCGCCGTGCGCGAATGCATGGACCGGTACGGAGGCCTCGTATGGAGTCTTGCCAGGCGTTTGACGCGGACCGCCTCCGATGCGGAAGACGCGACACAGGAAATCTTCTTGGACATCTGGCGCAGTGCAGCCCGCTTCGATGCCTCGCGCGGCTCGGACAAAGTATTCGTCGCGACCATCGCCCGGCGACGCCTCATCGATCGCATGCGCAAGAAGAGCGGCGAGCCGCCGACGGAGCCCGCCTGAGGCGCTCGAGTCGATCGCCTGGTCCGATCCGGGGAGCTCGCCGGACGTCGCGATCGACGCCGCGCATGCCGCGCGTGCGCTGGGAGAGCTGCGTCCCGAGCAGCGACAGGTGCTCGAGCTCGGTCTGCTGCACGGTTTCAGTCAATCGGAGATCGCATCGCGGCTTCGCATGCCGCTCGGAACCGTGAAATCGCTCATGCGGCGCGGTCTGCTACGTGTGCGCGAACTGATGAACATCGACATCGAGGGCGTAGCCGGGGGGACTGATGGCTGAGAGCGGTCCGCAGAAACAGCCGGACGAGGCCATGCTGGACTTGCTGATCAAGCAAGTGACCGAGGGCCTTTCGCCCGAGGAGCAGCGCGAGCTCGACGTCCTCGACAATGAAATCGCGAGCGCCTATGCGCGCGATCTCGAGCACGCTGCCGCTGCAATTTCCGTCGCCGGCAGCGCACAGGCCGAGCCGATGCCGCCGGCCCTGCGCGCGCGCATCGAGGCGCAGCTGCGCGCGGCCGCGGCGAGTGAGGGCGGGCGCGGGGCTTCGAGCACGGTCCGCCCCATCGCCACCGCGCCGCGCGCGCGGACGGGCAGCGCCGCCGGTTGGTGGGCCGCGGCTGCCTGTCTCGTGCTCGCGTTGCTCGGCTGGCTGCGCTCGCCGCTCGTCCAGGGCCCGACCACGGCATCGACGCCGGCGCAGCAACGCGACGCCTTGCTCGCGACTCCGGGCGCGCAGCACATTCAACTCGCGACCACCGCCGAGCCGGAGGCGACTGGCGCCAAGGCCGATGTGGTGTGGGATCCCCACAGCCAGCGCGGCTTTGCGCGCTTCGTAGGCCTCAAGCCGAATGATCCGTCGCAGCACCAATATCAGGTCTGGATCTTCGACGGAGATCGCGATCAGCGTTATCCGGTCGACGGCGGCGTGTTCAACGTGCCGGCGAACGCCGATGAGGTGGTGGTGCCCATCCGCGCCCCGATCGTGGTGCGCGCGGCAAAGGCTTTTGCCGTGACGATCGAACAGCCGGGCGGTGTCGTCGTCTCCGGCCGCGAGCACGTCGTCGCAATCGGCAAGACAAGCTGATCGGGGCGCGTAGCCGGGGCCGCCGAGGCCGGGGCGCGTAGCCGGGGCCGCCCGCGCAAACCGCGTCACTGAATCGCGAGTTTGCGCTCCTTTGCGGAGGGCGGCGTCCACTGATAGATCCAGGTTTCGGTGAGCGGCCTGCCTTCGATGCGCAAGTACATCCGAAGGTCGATGGGTTCGACGGACTCATCCGTCGGCCGGACATCGAACAGCGCCCGGTAGCCGCCGAGCTCCGGGACGAAGTGCGCCGTAACGTGTTCGGTGGTGCCGCGCGAAGCGGTGACCACGGCCTCCACGGCGAATCCTTTGGCAGCGCACCGAGCTCGCCGCCCACGAAGTCGACGGCGAAATGCCAGGAGTAATACTGGCGCTTCACCCCGACCGTGCCGCCGATGCCGGTGCGGGTGGCGATCGTTTGGCCGAGCGGCGAGGCGTACGGCATCTTCTCGCCCCAATACAGCCGGTAGCTGAACAAGCAGCTCCTGTCCCGGCTTCGGTTTGTCGGCGGGATTCCAGAACACCACGATGTTGTCGAAGGTCTCGTCCACGGTGGGGATCTCGACCAGCTGCACCGCGCCTTTGCCCCAGCCGCCGTTCGGGCCGGGCCGCGGCTCGACCCACAGGCTCGGGCGGCGATCGTAGTACACGCCGTCGTCCTGATAGTGATCGAAATCGCGGTCGCGTTGCAGCAGTCCGAAGCCGCGCGGATTGTCGTCGAAATACGAATTGAGATGCAGTTGCGCGGGGTTGACCAGCGGGCGCCAGATCCATTCGCCGGCGCCGGTCCACATCGACAGGCCGTCCGAGTCGTGAATCTCGGGACGCCAATCGTTCGCGATGCGACGGTCGTTCTCGCCATAGAAGAACATGCTGGTGAGCGGCGCGATACCGAGTCGCTCGATGGGCTTGCGCGGATAGAATGCGGTGTCGATGTTCATGATCTGGGTGCCGCCGGGCGTGATCAGGAACCGTACCGCGCCGGCCACGCTCGGCGAGTCGAGCAGGCCGTACAGCGTCAGCGTGCCGGCTTCCTTGGCCGGGCGCTCGAACCAGAACGAGGTGAAACGCGGAAACTCCTCGGGCCGCGGGAACGCCGTATCGACGGCGAGCGCACGCGCCGACAGGCCGTATTGACGGGTATCGCCGCCGACCGCACGGAAATAGCTCGCGCCCAGGAAGGCCGCCACATCGTCGCGCCAGTCGGTGACGAACTGCACTCGAAAGCCCGCAAACCCCGCGCGATCCTTCATGACGGACGGGTCGAGGCCGCTCTTGTCCCACTCGAACATCGCCGGATCGTAGAGGATCTCGTGCGCCTGTCCGTCGATGACCTCGTACATGTGGACCGGCTCGGTGAAGGTGCGCCCGACATGGAAGAACTGCACACGAAACTCGAGACCCGCATCCGCCCACAACGCGTGGTCGCCGCGAAAGCGAATGGACTGGTATTCGTTGTAGCCGAGCTTGCCCATGGCAGGAGGCAGCGCGTCCTTGGACGGCTGGAAGGCGTTGCTCGCCAGCCAGTGCGCCTGCCCCTTGAGCCACGCGAAATCGAAGGGCTGCGGCGCTCCCGGGGCGCCCGAGGGAGAACCTGCCGGCGGCGCGGTCGCGAGCGGCGGGTTGGGTTGCGCCGCGCGCGCGAGAGAGCTGTAGGTGAAGGTTCCGCCGGCAAGCCCCAGGGCTAATTTCTTGATAGCGGCGCGTCGGTCAGTCATGTGATGGCGGTCCTTGGGACTAGATGCGGGTTCTTTGGTTTCAACAGGGGTCTCATATCGCGGAGCGCTGCCCGTCGGGCAGAAGCGAGAGTTCGTTGAGGAGCTGTTCGCTGCCCGCCACTTCGACCCGCTCGACCCGGGTGAGCCACTCGAGGGCCTGCTCGAGCGAATGGGCGTCGAGTAATTTCTGGCGCGCCGTGAAGGCGTTGGGATCGGGGCGCCCCGGCGGGTCGGGCGGACGCGGCAGGTTGCCCGCGACGTGTGTCAGCCGCGCTTCCCGGTTGCGCGCGAGATACCTGAGCCCATCTTCGGGCAATGCGCGCGCCTCGGCGAGCAGCTCGGCGCGCCGCCTCACCAGGGCCGGCACCTCGGCCTCTACGGGAATGCGTAGGAAACCGAGCTTGGACAGCGCGCTGCCGATCGTCCGCGAGCCGCTGGCGCGGGACAAGGGAATGGACAGAGCCAAACCCAGCAGCGCGGGCGACACCCAGGCGAGCAGCGGGGGAGAAAGAAACCAGAGGATGACGCCGGTCACGATCGCGATCATCGTGTCGCGCAGGTGATAGTGAAAGGCTTCTCGCCAGCCGGTCCCGCCGTCGTCGCGGCGCTGCGGATTCCAGCCCGAGTCGCGTCCCATGAGAATCTCAAAGACGTGCCGGCTTTGGCTCAGCATCATCACCGGCGCATACAGCGCCGACAGCACGACCTCCAACAGGAAGCTCGCGCACAGGCCGATGAGACCGCCGCCGCCGCGGCGCAGATTTCGTCGACAGCAGCGCCCGCGACAGGCCGAGGAATTTCGGCACGAACAAGATCAACATGCTGAACCAGAACAGCGCCATCATCAGCTCGACGTTGAACCGCGGCCAGGTCGGAAACATCTGAAAGTCATGGTTGAAGTACTCGGGCCGGATGAGGTGCGATTGCACCGCGAGCGCGAACCCGATGCACAGCATGACGAGCCACAGCGGCGAGGACAGATAGCTCATGATGCCGATGCCCAAGTGCATGCGGCTCGCGAAGCTGAAGCCTCGACGCGCCGATGATTTTCATATGCTGCAGATTGCCCTGCGCCCAGCGGCGGTCGCGCACGGCGACATCGATGAGCGAGGGCGGCGATTCTTCCCAGGATCCGCCGCAGTCGGTGAGCCATGCGCACTTTCCATCCGGCGCGGCGCATCAGCGCCGCCTCGACGAAGTCGTGCGACAGCACGTGACCGCCGAAGGGCTTGCGGCCTTCGAGCTCCGGCAGCCCGCAGCTCTGGGCGAAGGCCTGCACGCGGATGATGGCGTTGTGGCCCCAGTAATTGGCGCTGTCGCCCGACCAGGCCGCCAGGCCGCGCGAGATGACGGGTCCGTAGGCGCAGGCGGCGAACTGCTGCAGCCGGCCGAACAAGGTGCGGGCCCCGATGAGCTGCGGAGCGGTCTGCAGGATGCCGAGGCCCGGATCGGCATGCATCGTCTGCGCGAGCCGCGTCAGCGTGGCCGCGTCGATCAGGCTGTCGGCATCGAGCACGATCATGTGATCGTAGCGGCCGCCCCAGCGCGTGACGAAATCCTCGATGTTGCCCGACTTGCGCGCGATGTTGCGCCAGCGGCGCCGGTACCAGACCGGCATGACGCCGGCGAGCGCGCGGCGCAGCCGTTCGACGGCCGCCGTCTCGCGGATCCAGGCATCGGCGTTGGTCGAGTCCGACAGCACGACGATCTCGAAGCCGCGGCTCGAGCCCGATTGCTGCAGCGCCTCGGCCATGGCCTGCAGCGCCGCGGTGGTGCGCGTGGGATCCTCGTTGTAGATCGGCATCACCAGCGCGGTGAGCGTCTCGCCCAGTCCTCGGCCGGCGGCTGCGGGATCGCGGCGCTTGGAGGCGCCGGCGAGCACCGAGCCGGCCGCGAATGCGATCCACGCGAGTGACACGCCGAAGAAAAAGATCATCAGGCCCTGCAGGAACGTCATGCTCGCGAAGCGCACCACCTGCAGCATCTGATAGACGCCGTAGGTCGTGATGCCGACGAACGCCGCGACCAGGATGATGCGCGCGAACCAGACCGCGGAGTCGGCGCGCTGCATCGGAAGGCGCGGCGGGGCATAGTCGAGATCCTGCGAGGGCATGCCGAGCCGCGCCTCGGCGGGCATGCCTCCCGAACTCTCCGCGGCCGCGATGCGTACCGCCGAGCTCAAGGCGGCGGTCCATCGATACAGCCAGGTCTCGCTGACCGGGCTGATCGCCGCGCATGATGCGCAGCCGCATCTCGATCAGGTCGGCATTGTTCGGGTCGATCTCGAAGCTCGCGCGCAGGCCATGCATGGCGGTGTTCGACGCCAGCGCGACGTTCGAGATCTTGCCGGCCGAAGCGGACAAGTCGACCGTCAGGCCGTTGGTCTTCTCGCCCGCGCCGACGATGTCGAGAACGAAAACGCGCCGCTTGCCGTCGAGGCTCGCGCCCGAGCGGGTGGCCATGATCTCGCCCATGCCCTTCGGCAGCCCGGGCTCGGCCAGCCAGCTCAGGCGGTAGGCGAACTCGGCCGGATGCCCGGCGGCGAGACCCTGCGCCGGGCGCCAGAAAGCCACGATGTTGTCGTTGCTCTCGCGGCCCGAGGGAATCTCCACCAGCTCGACCGCGCCCGGGCCCCAGTCGCCCTTCGGCTCGACCCAGGCGCTCGGCCGCCGCTCGTACTTGTCCTCGAAATCCTCGAAATCGCTCTGGTCGCGCGAGCGCTGCACCAGCCCGAACCCTGTCGGCGGCCGGGTGGTGAACGTCGATACCTGCAGCTTCGTGGGATTCGCCAGCTGGCGGAAGATGTGCTCGCCGGTGCTCGAGGTGATCTGCAGACCGTCCGAGTCGTGCACCTCGGGGCGATAGTCATCGAGCCGGCCGCGGTTGGTCTCGTCGAACAGGAACATCGAGGTGAGCGGCGCGATCCCCACCACGCGCAGTTCGGATCGCGGGAACAACGTGCACGTCACGTCCATCACGGTGACAACGCCCGGCTGCACCGTGAAGCGGTAGGCGCCGGTGATGGAGTCGCTCTCGAGCAGCGCATCGATCACGATCGAGGTTGCGTGCGGCGCCGGCTGCTCGATCCAGAAATGCGTGAATGCCGGGAATTCCTCGCCCGCGGGCTCCGCGGTGTTGATGGCGAGTCCGCGCGCCGAGAGGCCGTAGAGCAGGCCCTTCGCGACGGCGCGGAAATAGCTCGCGCCCTGAAACACCAGAAACTCGTCCCAGACCTTCTTCGAGTTGATCTGCGTGACGAGACGGAATCCCGACAGCGGCAGCGAGACCTTGCCGAGCTGCGGCAGCGAGGGCGCGATCTCGAACATGGCCGGCGTGGCGATGAGATCGTGCGCGGTGCCGTCCTCGACCGTCGAGACGGTCACCGGCGGGGCCTGCTGGTTGAAGGTCGTTCGCAGGAGCTCCAAGCGGAACGGCAGCTTCTCATTGCGCCAGATCGCCGCGTCGCGATTGAAGTGGATGCTGCGGTATTGCTCCGGGCTCAGCTTGTCGAGCCCCGCCGGCAGGGTGCTGCGTTGCGGAGCGTAGGGCTTCGCCGCCAGCCGCTTGGCTTCCTCGAGCAGCGTGTCGAAGCTGAATGTATATCCGCCGGCGGCTTTCTGGGTGCTCGGCTCCGCGGGGTGCGCGTTCGCGCCGTGCGCGGGTAGGTTCGAAGCGGCGGTCAGCAGCGTCGCGAGCACGAGTTTTTGCATGTCGACCGGCAAATTCATATCCCTCGTTTTCTTCGTTGCGCCCGCGCGTGTAGGACACTCGCGCGCCGCGGGCCGGACTGCGGCAGCCTGATATAGTTTAGCTCGATGCTCGAATCCGCGCCCCCTAAGGAACCGCAGAGCGCATCGGCCGTGCTGATGGTGCGGCCGGCCCGGTTCGGATTCAATCCGCAGACCGCCGCGAGCAACGTCTTCCAGAAGAACACGCCCGGGACGGGCGCTGGGCGAGCGCCCACGGCCCCGGGGGAGATGCGCCGCGCGTTCACGAGGCGGCGCTGCGCGAGTTCGACGCGTTGGCCGAGCAACTCGCGCGGGCCGGCCTGCAAGTCATCGTCGTCGCACGATAGCGTCGCAGCCGGCGAAGCCCGACGCGATTTTTCCGAACAACTGGGTGAGCTTTCATCGCGACGGCACGGTGGTGCTCTATCCGATGATGGCGCCCAACCGGCGTCTGGAGCGCCGCGACGAGGTGCTCGCCGAGGTCGCAGCCCTGGGGTTCCGCATCACGCGCACCGTGGATTTGTGCCACCGCGAGGATCTCGGTCAGTACCTCGAGGGCACCGGCAGCCTGGTGCTCGATCGTCCGCGGCATCGTCGCCTACGCGAACATCTCGCCGCGCACCGATCTCGATGTGCTGGGCGAGTTCGCGCAGCAGCTCGACTACGACCTGGTGACATTCGAGGCCGTCGACGACGCAGGCAGGCCGGTGTATCACACCAACGTGATGCTGGCGATCGGCACCGGCTTCGCCGTGCTGTGCGCCGAGTCGATCACCGAAAGGCGTTCGCGCGATGCGGTGCTGCGAGACGCTCGGCGCAGGCGGCCGGGAGATCGTCGAGATCTCGCTGCGCACAGATGCAGGCGTTCGCGGGCAACGTGCTCGAGCTCGCGCCGCCCGGATCGAAGCTGATCGCGCTGTCCACCACGGCCTGGCAATCACTCGATGCACGCGCAGCGGCGCAGCCTCGAAAAGCACGGCGATGTGCTGGCAGTCGAGATTCCGACCATCGAGCACTTCGGCGGCGGCGGCGTGCGCTGCATGCTCGCCGAGGTGCACCTGCCGCCGCGCCATTAGCCCCGCACCCCTGGCCGTGCGCCTCTAATGTCATAATCGCCGCATGCTGGAACTCTCGGTCAAGACGCTGCTCGCGTATCTTTTAGGCGCCCTGCTCGGCAGTCTCGTGCTCGGGCGCCTGCGCGGCGTCGACATCCGCCGCGCCGGCAGCGGCAATGCCGGCGCCACCAACGCCTTGCGTACCCAGGGCAAGCTGTTCGCATTGTTGGTGCTCATCATAGACATCGGCAAGGGCGTGCTGGCGGTGCTTTATTTGCCCAAGATTTCCTTGCCCGGCGTGCCGGTCGACCCGGAAATCCCGCGCGAATGGCTCACGCTCGCCTGCGGCTTCGCCGTGATCGTCGGCCACGTGTACCCGGTCTGGTTCGGTTTTCGCGGCGGGAAAGGCGTCGCGACCATGATCGGCATCGTCGGCGCGCTCGATCCGCGGCTCCTCCTGCCGGTTCTCGGCAGCTGGCTCGTCGTGCTCGTGCTCACGGGGTTCGTGGGTCTTGCGAGCATTCTTGCCGGAGTCGCACTCATCGTTTTCGTATATATCCTGGAGCCGGGCAATACGGCCCTCTTGTGCTTCGCCGTGGCCATCGAAATTTTCGTGGTCTTCACCCATCGCGGAAACATCGCGCGCATGCGCGCCGGCAACGAGCATCGTGTCCAACGTCTATGGCTGTTCCGCTCCCGCACGGCTTAGATCTACGGCGCGGGCTGCTCGCGTTGCTCGCGACGGACGAGCCGCGGTCTCGCGGCTGGCTCGCGCGCGCGCTGCATGCCGAGGAGTCCGAGGTCGCCACCGGTATCGAGCAATTGCGGGCGCTCGGTATCGATGTGGCCGACTCGCCGCAGGGCCAGAGTCTCAGTCGAGGTCTCGAGCTCCTCGACGCCGATGCGATCCGCGCGGCTCTGCGCGAGGAGGCCGCGAGCCGGCTGCACGGGTTGGAGGTGCTGTTCGAGGTCGACTCCACCAACACACGGCTCCTCGGGCGCGCCGCCCCGCCTTTCGGTCTGGCCGATGTGGCGCTCGCGGAACTGCAGCACGCGGGCCGCGGACGCCAAGGGCGGCGCTGGATATCGCCCTTCGGCGCAAGTCTCGCCCTATCACTCGGCTGGACGTTTCGCGAGGCCGGGCGCGTCGATTCGACGCTGAGCCTGGCGGTGGGCGTCGCCATCTGCCGCGCGCTCGACGGACTCGGCGCGCGCGGCGTGCGTCTCAAGTGGCCGAATGATGTCTGGTTCGAGGACCAAAAACTCGGCGGCGTCCTGGTCGAGACCAGAACCGGCGGCGGCTCGCTGCACGTCGTCGTCGGGATCGGCCTGAATCTCCATCTAAACGAGGCCGCGCGGCGTGAGATCGGCACGCTCGGACTCGCCGCTCTGGATGCGGCATGCCCCTCGCCGGTGTCGCGCAATGCCGCGGCCGCCGCGCTCCTGACGGAGCTTTTGAGTATGCTGCCGGTCTTCGAGCGCCACGGCTTCGCGGCGTTCCGCGACGAATGGCGGGCACTCGATGCGCTGCGCGGCCGCCCGGCGCAAGTGCTGCTCCCGCAAGCCGTCGTGGACGGTATCGCGCGCGGTGTCGACGAGGACGGGGGATTGCTGCTCGAGCACGGCGGCAATGTCGAGAGATTCATCACCGGCGAGGCGAGCTTGCGGTTGATTCGGGGTGACGCGTGACCTTGTTGAAGAGCATCGTGGTGGTCCTAGCGCTCGCCAATGCGGGCTATTTCCTGTGGACGCGCGGAATCGCGCATCCGCTGGAGGCGGGCTCAGAAGCGCCCGCCACCACCCTCAAGCTCACCTCCGAGGTCCCTGCCTCGCAGCGGGGCGCGCCGTTGCCTCCCGCGGATGAAGACGCAGGATCCCGCGCAGGCGCCGGCGCCGATCTGCCCGGCACCGGCCCGACCTCGGCGCTGCTCACGAGCGTCAAGCGCTGTATCAGCGTGGGTCCCTTCCGTGACGTGGCCGAGACCGCGCACGCCGCCAGCACCTTGCGCGGCGGCGGCTACGATCCCAGGCAACGGGTCTCGGAGGGCGAGGTCTGGGCGGGCGTGTGGGTTTATTTGACGATTCCACCCTCGCAAACGAGCGGCCAGCTGCTGAGCAAACTCAAGGCGGGGGGGATCGAGGATGCGCTGGAGATGCCGGGGCCGAGCGAGAGCTCGGTGATATCGCTCGGACTCTTTGCCGACCAGAAGCGCGCGCAAACGCGGGTGTCGCAGGCACAGGCCCTTGGATTGAATCCGGGCATTGCCGATCGCAAGCGCACCGGCGATGTGTACTGGATCGACATCGATCTGAAGCCGACCGACAGCGTGTTGAAACCGAGCGATCTGCAAAGCGAGACCGGCCATATCCAGAGGTTGGAAGTCAAAGGCTGCCCGAACGCCGGAGCACCGTCATGACGGGTCGCAAGGCCGCGCTGCGCATCGCCAGCGTCTTCGGTGCGATCGTGGCGTACGGCTATCTCATCGCCTGCCTCGCGCTGGTGGGATTTCAGGGCTACCGCTGGTTTCAGAACGGTGAGTGGACCCACGTCGGCGTGAACGACGGCATGCGCGCGGCGCTGGCGCGTTTCGCGGGGGCCGACGGATTGTCGGGGTGGCGCGCCGCGCTCGCGCAGTGGCTCGATGCGCCCGTTACCTGGCTGGGGCTGCATACCGTGCTCGAGCTGGTGCCGGCCTCGCTCGCGCTCTTCCTCATCAGCATTCTCGGCAACAGCCTGTTCGTCTACACCACGGACCGGCTGCGCGAGGCGGACGCCGCCCGGCGCTGAAGTCAGCGCGCCGGGCGCGAATCGCTGCAGGCGACCACGAGTCCCAGCGCGATAAAGGAAACTCCCGCGAGGCGGCTCAGGGCCGGCGGCAAGCCGACCCGTGCGATGCGCGGGCCGAGCCGAGCGGCGGCGAGCACGTACAGCGTGTCGGTGCACACGGCGACCGCCACGAATGCGGCGCCGAGCGCGAGACTTTGCGCGAGCGGCGAGCGGGCCGGATCGACGAATTGGGGCAAGAAGGCGCCGAAAAACAGCGCCGTCTTCGGGTTCAACAGCGCCACCACGAAGCCGTCGCGGAAAGCCCTCTGGCCGCTGACCGGCCGCCGCGCCCGTTCGCCGCGGGCGCGATGCGCGCGGAGCAATTCCCTGATCCCGAGGTAGACGAGGTACGCCGCGCCGGCGAACTTCACGAGGGTAAAGGCTCGTGCCGAGACCGAGAGCAGAGCGGCCAGCCCGACCGAGGCGAGCGCGGCATTGGCGAAGTCGCCGAGGGCGACGCCGCCGACCGAGGCGAGCCCCGCGCGGCGCCCGCCGGCGAGCGTGCGGGACACGAGATAGATGACGCCCGGACCGGGGGTGATCGCGAGCACCAGGCTCGCGAGCAGGAACATCGCGAACGTCGGGGAGGGGGCGAGGTAGGACATCTGCAGATTCTACGGCGGCGCCGGGACCGGTGGAGGTTCGCCTTTCCAGAGATAGGCCACGGTATGGGGCGGCGGCCGATACCACCCCGGATCCC
This sequence comes from uncultured Gammaproteobacteria bacterium, assembly GCA_963766915.1. Taxonomy (GTDB): domain Bacteria; phylum Pseudomonadota; class Gammaproteobacteria; order Steroidobacterales; family Steroidobacteraceae; genus Bog-1198. The sequence continues at coordinate 507,923 of CAVYCL010000005.1, read as the reverse complement.
GGTAGTCGCCGGCTGCAAGGTCCGGCCGAATCTTGACCACCGTAAACATACCACCCATCTCGATGCTGCCGTAGGGACCGGCCCCGCCCATCATGGGCAGCGTGTTGTCGGGCAGCGCCATCGGCCGGTCCATGTTCTGCATGTCGCCCGCGCTCATGTAGTTCGGCACCAGCGCGGCGATTTTCTGCTCGAGATCGGATTGATCGACCCCGATCATGGTGGGCACGCGATGGCCCATGGCATTCATGGTGTGATGGCTCTTGTGGCAATGAAATGCCCAATCGCCCGGTGCCGTTGCCGTGAACTCGATGGCGCGCATCTGGCCGACCGCCACGTCGGTGGTGACTTCCGGCCATCGGGCGCCTTCCGGAACCCAGCCGCCGCCGGTGCCCGCGACCACGAACTCATGCCCATGCAGATGGAGCGGATGATTGGTCATGGTCAAATTGCCGACACGGATGCGCACGCGCTCGCCCTGCCGCGCCACCATCGGCGCGACGCCGGGAAACGCGCGACTGTTGAAGGTCCAGAGATTGAAATCGAGCATGGTGCTGACCCGGGGGGTGAAGCTGCCTGGATCGATGTCGTAGGCGTTGAGCAGAATGACGTAATCGCGGTCCACGGGCATCGCGCGCGGGTCGGCGGGATGCGTGACCCAGGAGCCCATCATGCCCATGGCCATCTGCGTGGTCTCATCCGCGTGCGGGTGGTACATGAAGGTTCCCGCCCGCTGCGCGCGGAACTCGTAGACGAACGTTTGCCCGGGCTTGATGGAGGGCTGATTCAGGCCCGATACCCCGTCCATGCCGTTCGGCAGCCGCTGGCCGTGCCAGTGAATGCTGGTGGCCTCGGGGAGCCGGTTGGTTACGAACATGCGCACCCGATCGCCTTCGACGACCTCGATGGTGGGTCCGGGCGATTGGCCGTTATAGCCCCAGAGATGGGCCTTCATGCCGGGCGCGATCTCGCGCACCACCGGCTCGGCCACCAGATGAAATTCCTTGACCCCGTCGCGCAGCCGCCAGGGAAGCGTCCAGCCGTTCAAGGTCGCAACCGGCCGGTACGGCCTGCCGTTGGGCGGCGCGAGCGGCGTGCGCGTGTCCGTCGCCGTCGATGAGACGATGTCGGGCAGCGCCGCGAGTGCGGACTTGCCGACGCTCGCCGCGGCGATCGCGGCCATGCCGGTGAATAAACGTCGTCGTGTGACCATGAGTAACTCCTAAAGCGGGGGCACGGGGCCGGCAAGGGCCGCGTCCAACGAGGAGCGGGCGATCCAGTAATCGCGCACGCTCTGCAGGTAGTCGCTCACGCCGGCGATTTGCGAGCGTGAGTCGGCGAGCAAGTCGAAGACACTGATCTGCCCGGCGTCATAGCGCAGCCGGTCGGCTTCGGCGATCGATCGGCGCAGCGGCAACATCTCGTCACGCTGGCGCAGCGCGATGGCGTGCGCCGCGCGCAGCCGCGCATAGGCCTTGCGCACTTGCGTCTGCGCCTCGAGCGCCGCCTGGCCGAAACGCGCCAGCGCTTGTGCGTAGCGGGCTTCGGCCTTGTGCACCCGCGGTGCGCCGGTATCGAACAGCGGCACCTCGAGACTCACCTCGAAGCCCGTCTCGTAGGGCGCCGAGCTCGGCCCCTGTTGGACCCGCGTCGGGCCGGCGTCGAGCACGTTCACGAATCGGGTCGCGCGCGTGAGATGCAGATCCGCGGCGAGCGCATCGAGATTCGCACGCATCGCCTGCAAGTCGATGCGGTCGTCGAGCGCGGTGCGCTCGACCTCTGAAAGCGCCTCGATCGACGGCGGGACGTCCGGCAGCCGGTCGGCGAGCAGCAGCTTGTCCGCCGCGACGTCGACGCCGAGCGCGGCGATCAAGTCCTCGCGCGCCAGCGATTCGGCGAGCCGCGCGTGCTCGAGCTCGAGCGCCGCCTCGGCGTGGAAGCTCTGCTCCCGTGCTTCATCGAGCGGGTTCCAGTTGCCGGCTTGCCGCATGCGTCGCGCGAGCTCGGCGCCAGTCTCGGCCGCGTCCAGAACTTCGCGCCGATAATTCGTCGTGTCGCGGGCGGCGAGCGCGACGAAGTAGGCCTCGCGCGCGCGCGCCGCGAGCTGCACGATAGCGGCTGCGCAGCTCGCCTGCACCGCCGCGAAGCGGCGCTTCTCGATGCCATGAACATAGGGCGCGGTGAGCAGCGCAAGCACGCTCACGGTCACCGTTTCCTCGACATCGTTCAACCCTTGCGCACTCGAGCGGCGCACGGTGAAGCGGGGATTTGGCAGCCGGCCGGATTCGACGACGTCGGCCTCCGCGATGCCGAGCTCGGCGAACGCGGCCTGGAGCGAGCCGTTATTGAGGATCGCGATTCGTACGGCGTCGTCCGCCGACAGCGGCCGGGCGAGCAATTCCGCGGTGGCGTGTTCCGCCCGAGCCTGATCCTCGGGCGTGCGCTTCCAGAGCGCGGTCTGCCCGGTGCGCGGCTCCGCCGCATGGGCGACGGCGTCGAAACCGCCGTCCTGCGAAAAATGAGCGCACGCTGCCAGCGCGAATGCGCTCGCCAGCGCGCTCAACGTCGCGATCGGTCGCGTGCGCGGAATGCGAATGTTCATGGGACATCCTCATGGAATCGAACGATTGACCGCACGCAGTGCGCGCGGCGGCTCGAGGGTCAGGCCGGCAGGCGCGGCGGACGGTCGAGTCGATCGAGGGTGAGGAGAGGGGAGTATCCGAGGAGCCGTGCGAGCACGGCGGATGCAGGATCGTGGGACAGCGGCCAGCTCGGGGGAGCTGCGGCGACGGCCAAGCAGCAGCAGTCGCAGGCGGCGCCATGGCCGCTCGGCGAGCCGTGCTCGCAGTGCGAAGCGTGATGGGCGGCGTGAGTCAGGGGCGATTCGCACGGGGCCGCATAGGCTCGCAGCGGCAACGACGCCACCAGGAGGAGCGTGAGCAGGATCTTCGCGAGTCGATGGAAGCGCATGGACGTGCCGAAAACATAGCACTCGCCCGGCGGGAATACACCTGCACCGGGCGATTCGCGGTCCGGCTTGAGAACTGCGTCCCGGACGGCGCGGGTGGCGTAGCATGTCGCCATGCACGCCATGCAGTTGCGGCAGCCGCACACCCCGCTCGTCCGGGTCGAGCTGCCTGATCGAGAACCCGCCAGGGACGAGCTTCTCATCGAGGTGCGCGCCTGCGGGGTGTGCCGCACGGATCTGCACGTGGTCGATGGCGAGCTGGAGCGTGCGAGCCTTCCGGTGGTGCCGGGTCATGAGATCGTCGGACGCATCGCCGCGCTGGGGAGCGATGTGCGCGGCTTCGACATCGGCGAGCGCGTCGGCGTTGGCTGGCTGGGATCTACCGACGGCACCTGCCCCTATTGTTTGATGGGTCGCGAGAACCTCTGCGACCGGCCGCAGTTCACCGGCTATACGCGTGACGGCGGCTATGCCACCGCCGTCCTCGCCGACGCGCGGTTTGCCTTTGCCCTGGGCGAGCAGGGCAGCGATGTCTCGCTCGCGCCGCTCATGTGTGCAGGATTGATCGGCTGGCGCGCCTTGCAGATGGCGGGCGAAGCGAGGCGGCTCGGGCTCTACGGATTCGGTGCGGCGGCCCACATCATCGCCCAGGTCGCGCGCTGGCAAGGCCGCTCGGTGTTCGCGTTCACACGCCGGGGGGATTCGCGTACGCAGGAATTTGCCCGCACGCTCGGCGCGGTATGGGCGGGCGCTTCCGAGGATGCACCGCCGGAACCACTCGATGCCGCCCTCATCTTCGCGCCGGTCGGCGAGCTGGTGCCGTTCGCTCTCAAAGCCGTACGCAAAGGTGGCCGAGTGGTCTGCGCGGGCATTCACATGAGCGACATTCCGGCGATGCCGTACCGCTTGCTGTGGGAGGAGCGCGAGCTCCTCTCGGTGGCGAATCTCACCCGAAAAGACGGCGCCGAGTTTCTGAAATTGGCGCCGCAGATCGGCATCGAGACGCGCACCACGCCCTATCCCCTCGAGCGGGCGAACGAGGCGCTCGCGGACCTGCGCGCCGGTCGCTTCGAGGGCGCCGCCGTCCTTCTGCCCTGACGTTACGTTGCGCGACTAACGCAGGCTCGGGCGCTCACTTCGCCTTCTCTTTCTCGAGCTGCTTGCGCAGTTTCAAGAGTTCCTGCCGGCGCTCGATCGGCGATTTCGGAAATTCGAGCTTCAGATCGGCGAGCGTATCGAGCAGAATTCGCGAGACGATCAGCCGAGCATTCAACTTGTCATCGGCGGGCACCACGTACCAAGGCGCGCGCTTGGTGCTGGTGGCGGAGAGGCTTTCTCGTAGGCCTTGGTGTATTCCTTCCAGTAGCCGCGTTCCTGGATGTCCGCCTGGCTGAATTTCCAATTCTTCTCCGGGTCATCGATGCGTGCGATGAAGCGCCTGCGTTGCTCCTCCTTGGACAGATGCAGGAAGAACTTGAGAATGCGGGTGCCGTTGCGGTCGAGATGTCGCTCCAGCCCGCGGATCGACTGATAACGCTCGTCCCAGAGCGCTTTGTTATCCTCGATGCCCGGGATGCCTTCCGCGCGCAAGATTTCCGGATGCACCCGCACGATCAGCACTTCTTCATAATAGGAGCGGTTGAAGATTCCGATCTTGCCGCGCTCCGGCAGCGGCAGGTTGGTTCGCCATAGAAAGTCGTGTTTCAGTTCGGTCGGGCTCGGATGCTTGAAGCTGTGCACATCGCAGCCCTGCGGGTTGACTCCCGACATCACGTGCGCAATCACGCCGTCTTTGCCGGCCGCGTCCATCGCCTGAAATACCATGAGCACGGCATAGGAATTCGACGCGTAGAGCAGCTCCTGCTGCTCGCTCAGCTTGTCGACGTGCTCCTTCAGTAATTTTTTGTAATCGTCGTCGCCGTTGTAGAAAGGATCGACGCGTGTGGGCCATTTCTTGAGGTCGACGCGGCTATCCTCGCGGACCACGAATTTTTTAATATTGATGGACATGCTAGGCCTCAGCTAAGTGTCTGGTCTGGGGACTCAAGACTGCATCGCAGGCGTGAGAAATGCCAGCGGCCCTGCGGCCGCGCCGCACAGCGCCTGAGGGGGCGGCAGGCCTGTAGGTTTTATCCCACGCCCGCTACGTACGCGACCGTACAGACCGGCACCGTGCGCAAGAGCACGATTGCCCGGTTGCTCACCGCTCGGCGCCGCTGTCGCCGGCGGCGCTGCAAAGTGCCGCGAGGGGGCGAGCGTACCGGAGAGTCGCAATGCGAGTGGAGCGAGTTCTGCTTGTTCGAATGAAGCGCTGGCTGCCGCGCAGCTGGGGGGCGGCGCTCGCCTGCTGCCTGCTGGCGCCGGCGGTGTTTGCCGATTCGCCATTCGAGGTGCCCCCCATCAGTGGAGCGAGCCGTCGAGCATCACCCCGGCAAGGTCATCTGGGCCGATCTGGCCACGCCGGACCTCGCCGGTGCAGAGCATTTCTATAGCGGCCTGTTCGGTTGGACGTTCCAGTCGATCCGGCCCGAGTATGCGATCGCGCTGCTCGCGGGCCGACCGGTGGGCGGGATCGTGCAGCGGCCGATTCCCGCGGGCCAGAAGCGTCAGCCGGGTTGGCTCACGTTCATCGCCGTTGCCGATCTCGGGGCAGCCGAGCAAACTGGCGCTCGCGCGCGGCGCGAAAAGTCTCGTGCCGCCGAAGACCTATCCGCGCCGCGGCAGCCAAGCGATCTTTGCGGACCCCGAGGGCGCCGCCTTCGCGATGCTCGCCTCGTCCACGGGGGACGCGGGCGACTATCTGCCGACGCCCGGCGAATGGATCTGGAGCTCGATGCTCGCATCCGATACGGCGAAAAGCGCGGACTTCTATCAGGCAGTTTTCGGCTACGAGGTCTACGACCTGCCGAGCGACGACGGCTCGCAGCACGTGATTCTCGCGAGCGACGACTATGCTCGGGCGGGAATCCATACGCTGCCCCCGGGACATGTGCATCCGCGCTGGGTCAACTTCGTTCGAGTCATCGACGCACAGCAAGCGAGCGCCCAAGCGGTCGCGCTCGGCGGGCGTGTCCTCGTCGAGCCGTACCTCGATCGGCACGGCGGTCATGTCGCCGTCGTGGCCGATCCCTATGGTGCGCCCGTCGGCTTGATGGAGTGGACTACGCAGGACGCCCAACCCGATCCCGCGCTCCCGTCCAAGCCATCGACACCGCAAAGCGGAGGCACGCCATGAGACTGCTGCGCGCGCTGCTTGCGGCACCCGTCCTCGGAGGGTTTTGCCTACTCTCGTCTTGCGCGGTCGGCGTCGGCCCCGGCTATGGCGACGGCGGATACGTCGAGGGCGGATACGTCGGCGGCTATTACAACCCCTGCTGCTACAGCGAGAACTGGGGCTGGGGCGGGCACTATCACGTCGGTCCCCCGGGCGGCGGTGGTCCGCACGGGGGTCCTCCGCCCGGCGGCGGTCGTCCCCCACCGGGGGGCCCAGGCCATGGCGGTGGCGGCGGTGGTCCGCATGGCGGTGGCGGCGGCCGTCCCGCGCCGTCGATTCCCGGTCACCCGCGTTGATGCGGAACAGGTACACGCCCTGCTGATTCATCAAGCCGGGGCTGGGGGGCCATCGAGTTAAGCTAAGGGCATGGCCCCAATCCCCACCCGCCGCATTCTCTTCGCGAGCATGATCGGCACGACCATCGAATTCTTCGATTTCTACATCTACGCGATGGCCGCGGTTCTCGTGTTCCCGACGCTGTTCTTTCCAAAACAGGATCCCGCCACCGCAACCTTGCAATCGTTGGCGACCTTTGCGCTGGCCTTCATTGCGCGCCCGATCGGCTCAGCCCTGTTCGGCCACTTCGGCGATCGTATCGGCCGCAAGGCCACACTCGTCACCGCGTTGATCACCATGGGGTTGTCGACGGTGCTCATCGGCTGCCTGCCGACTTATGCATCGATCGGCGTGCTCGCGCCCGTGCTGCTCGCGCTGTGCCGCTTCGGTCAAGGCCTGGGGCTGGGCGGTGAATGGGGTGGCGCCGTATTGCTCGCCACCGAGAACGCACCGGCTCACAAGCTCGGTTGGTACGGCAGTTTCCCCCAATACGGGGCGCCGCTCGGCTTCATCTGCTCGAACGGCGTGTTCCTCTGGATGAGCACGCACATGGGCGGCGCCGAGATCCTCGCCTGGGGTTGGCGGATACCGTTCCTGGCAAGCGCCGCCCTGGTGCTGGTCGGACTCTATGTGCGTTTGCAGCTCGTCGAGACGCCCGAGTTTCGACGCGCCATGGAGCGCGGCGAGCAGGTGCGGATGCCGCTCGTCACCGTGGTGTCGCGGCATTCGCGTGCGCTCATCTTGGGGACGCTCGCGACCGTCACGACTTTTCTCGTGTTCTATCTCATGACCGTGTTCGCCTTGAGTTGGGCGACCACGGGACTTGGATTTGCACGCGGCGATTATCTGATCCTGCAAATGATCGGCGTGGTGTTTTTCGCGTTGACCATACCGATCGCTGCGGCTGCTGCCGATCGCATCGGCGGCCGCGCCATGCTCATCATTGCCACCTGCGGGATCATCGCGTTCGGCTTCGCCTTTGCGCCGCTGTTCGGCACCCACGACACCGCCCGCGTGAGCGCATTCCTGGTGCTCGGTTTCGCGTTGACGGGTCTCACTTACGGGCCGACCTCGAGCGCGCTCGCCGCGCTGTTTCCGACCGCGGTCCGCTACACCGGCAGCTCGCTCGCGTTCAATCTCGCGGGCATCTTGGGCGCATCGCTCGCGCCCTACATCGCAAGCCGGCTCGCGACGGCGCATGGCGTGGGCTCGGTGGGATGGTATCTGTCGGGATCGGGAGTGCTCACCCTGGCAGCGCTGCTCGCGATGGGCAAGAGCAATAGCAGGACGCCGCCGCGAGAGGGCTAGAATTACGCGTCGACTTCGAGATTGTCGAGGAGTCGCGTGGTGCCGAGATTGCCCGCGGCCAGCACGACGAGCGGTGTGCCCGCGGCCGGCTCGAGCAAGGTATCCCGTCGTCGAATCGCCACGTAGTTCGGTGTCCAGCCGCGCTTCGTCAGAGCGTCGATCGCTTCTTGCTGCAATCCTTGCCAATCGCACCTGCCGGAACGGATTGCGGCGGCGATTCGCTGCAGAGCGGCCTGCAGTTGCCGCGCCTCGGCGCGTTCGGCGGGGCTCAAATACACATTGCGCGACGACATGGCGAGTCCGTCCGCTTCGCGGATGGTTTCGGCGCCGAGCACCTCGATCGGCAGCGCGAGCTGTCTCACCATGTTGCGAATCACGAGCAGTTGCTGATAGTCCTTCTTGCCGAATACGGCAAATCCCGGTTGCACGATATTGAAGAGCTTCAGAACGACCGTGCAGACGCCCGAGAAAAATCCCGGCCGGAACTGACCTTCGAGCATATCGGCAAGCTCCGGCGGCGGACGAACCACGTAGCTTTGCGGCTCCGGATACATCTCGCTCTCCGCCGGCGCGAACAGCACATCGCACCCCTCGGCTTCCAGGAGTTCGCATGTCGCGCGACGGCGTGCGCGGATACCGGTCGAAGTCATCGCTCGGCGCGAACTGCAGCCGGTTGACGAAGATGGTGCCTACGACGGGACGCCCGAGGCTCTTTGCGATGCGGATGAGAGAAAGGTGGCCTGGATGCAGACCTCCCATGGTCGGAACCAGGGCCGGCGCCGGCGCGGCGGCGAGAATCGCGCGCAGCTCCGCGATGGTGTGTGCAATGCGCATGGGCCGCGAAGTCAGTATCCGTGCAAGGCGTCATCCGGAAAGCGGCCGCTCTTGACCTCGGACACATAGAGTCGCACCGCCGCATCCACGCGAGAGACCGGGCTCGGAGAAATTGCGCACGAAGCGCGGCTGCTTGCCCCGCGTTATCCCGAGCATGTCCGTGCAGCACGAGAACCTGGCCGCTGCAGCCGACTGCCGGCGCCGATGCCGATGACGGGGATCGAAAGCGCGGAGGTGATCTGCGCGCGCGAGCGCACTCGGCGTCAGCTCGATCACGAGCATTCCCGCGCCGGCGTCGGCGAGTTCCTGGGCGTGCCGCCGCAGGGTGCTCGCCGCCGCGTCCTCGCGTCCCTGGATGCGGTAACCGCCCAGCGCATGCACCGACTGCGGCGTGAATCCGAGGTGCGCGCAAACGGGGATGCCGCGCTCGACCAGTGCGCGCACGCAAGGCGCCGTCCAGCCGCCGCCCTCGAGCTTCACCATGTGCGCGCCCGCCTTCATGAGACGCACGGCATTGCGAACCGCCTGGTCGATCGACTCTTGATAGGAGCCGAACGGCATGTCGGCGATGATCCAGGCGCGTTGCATTGCCGCGGGCCACGCAGCGGGTGTGGTACTCCATCTCGTCCATCGAAACGGGCAAGGTCGATGGATGGCCTTGGATCACCATCCCGAGCGAGTCGCCCACCAGCAGCACGTCGACGCCGGCCTCATCGAGCGCACGGGCGAAGGAGGCGTCGTAACAGGTCAGCATGGCGATCTTCTCGCCCGTCCGGGACATCTCCTGAAGTCGTCGCAAGGTAACCGGCTTGCGGGTGGTGTTAGCGCTCATTGCCTATTTTAGACGGACACCGGCCCCGCCTGGTACCCCAGACTACTGCACCGCGTTCCGGAGCCAGCTCACCAGCCGCCCCGAATCCATGGCGCCCGACTGCCGCGCCGTCTCCTTGCCGTGGCGGAACACGATCAGGGTGGGAATGCTGCGAATATTGAATTGGTTGGCAGGCGCGGGCTCGTCTTGAGTGTTCAGTTTCGCGAATCGCATCAAAGGCTCGAGCTCGCGCGCCGCGGTCTCGAAATGCGGCGCCATCGCGATGCAGGGACCGCACCACGGTGCCCAGAAATCCACCACCAACGGCAGATCGTTGCGCTCGAGATGGCGCGCGAAGCTGGCTTCGGTGAGGTTCAAGGGCTTGCCCACGAACAGCGAGGAGTGGCATTTGGGGCAGTGCGGCGCCTCGCCGAGGCGTGCGGCCGGCAGGCGCACCACGGAATCGCAGTGGCCGCAAACGACATGCAGCGCATCGCCCGGGGCGGCGCTCATCGGCGGCTCCGGGGGCGGGCGCGGTGGCGGGGTGCGTTATGATCAATTCTCGGCTGGTGGGTCATAAATGTCCGCTTCCTGAGGCATGATAGGGCCCTGGTAATGCGTTTCTTGCGGCTGCTGAGGCTTTTTGCAAGGGAGTGAGGAGAAGGGATGTCTTCGAGGGCTAGCCTCCAGGGGTTCGGCGCACCACGGCACGGCCGGAGCAACGGCTGAAAAAGCTCGTCATCGTCTTAGCGCTGCTCGCGGCGCTCGCGCTTGCCTGGCTCGAACTGCGCGCTCCAGATATCCCCTACGAGATGCTCGAGGCAAAGTTCGCCGACGACGACTCGCGCTTCGTCGACTTGCCGGGCGGGCTTCACGTTCATTACCAGGACGAGGGCCACGCCTCACTGCCGCTGCTCGTCCTGCTGCACGGCTTCGGCGACTCGTACACCACCTGGGACGGCTGGGTGCACGAGCTGGGCGGCCAATTCCGCATCATTCGCCTCGACTTTCCCGGGCATGGACTCACGCGCGCGCCCTCGGATTACGTCCTGCGCAGCGACAGCCTCGCCGAGTTCGTGGACGCGTTCGCCGCCAAGCTCGATTTGCCGCAATTCGCCGTGGCAGGCAACTCCATGGGAGGCGTGGTCGCGTGGCAGCTCGCGCTGCGCTACCCGGATCGCATCAATGCGCTGATCCTTCTCGATGCGGGAGGCTTCCCCAATGAAAAATCTCCCGCCCACCTGCCGCTCGCGTTGCAAATGTTTCAGTTCCGGCTCGGCCGCGTGCTGTTGCGGAACATCGATAATCGGCCGCTCATCGACGAGGCCCTCAAGGCCGACGTCTACGACAAGTCGGTGATCACGCCGGCCCTGGTCGACCGATGGGCGGAATTTCAACGCGCGCCCGGGCATCGCGATATTTTGATGTCCCTCGACCCGGCGACGCTGAACAGCGCCTCGGCCACCATCATGCAGTACCTCCGGGCCTCGACACTGGTCATCAACGGCGAGAACGATGTGGTGGTCGAGCCGGCGAGCGCGCGCAGGCTCGCGGCGGCCATTCCCGCCGCCAAGCTCATCCTTTATCCGCATGTGGGGCATCTGCCGCAGATCGAGATTCCGAAGCGCTCGGCGGCGGACGCGGCGGCGTTTCTGCAGCCGCCTCCTTAAAGAGCCGCCGTGACGCCGCTTCGGTATCATCGGTCCCATGGTGCGAGATTGTCTGGGCAACACACTGAGCGCCGCATCCCCCGGCGCTTTGCGCGCGATCGATGATTTCGTCGGCGGATTTCTCGCTTACGAGACGCGCGCGGAGCGGATTGTGCGTGCGGCCGATGAGGCCGAGGACTGCTGCATCGCCAATGTGTACGCGGGTTTTCTGTGGATGCTGCTCGAGGCAGCCGCCGCGCCCACAAACGCGGCCCCCTATCTCGCCGCCGCCGAACGCACTGCCCCGAACGCGACGCGCCGTGAACAGCTCAACCTCGAGGTGCTGCGCGCTTGGATCGTCGACGATGTGCCACGCGCGCTCGATGCCTGCGCACGATTGACCGATGAGTACCCCCGCGATCTGGTGATACTCAAGATCGAGCAGTATCTCGAGTTCAACCGCGGCGACTTCCCGGCGATGCTGCGCGCGGCGCTCAAGGTGCTCGATCGCAATACTGATGTTGCGTATGTGCATGGCATGGCGGCTTTTGCGTATGAGGAATGTCAGCTGCTCCCCGAAGCGGAGCGCGCCGCGCGTCGCGCGCTCGAACTTCAGCGCAAGGAGCCTTGGGCGCAGCATGCCCTGGCCCACGTGATGCTCACGCAGGGCCGAATCGAGGAGGGCGCGCGCTTTCTCGAGAGCGTGGCGCCGACATGGACGGACCTGAACTCCTTCATGATCACGCACCTGTGGTGGCACGTCGCGCTGTTCGATCTCAGCCGCGGCCGATTTGCGCGCGCGCTCGACATCTACGACCGGCATTGCTGGGGCATTGCCAAGGAGTATTCGCAGGACCAAGTGGGCGCCGTGTCGTTGCTTGCCCGTCTCGAGATTGCCGGCGTCGAAGTCGGCGGGCGCTGGCAGGATCTCGCCGACTATCTCGCCGCCCGCGCCGAGGACACGGTGCAGCCGTTTTTGACGCTGCAATACCTCTATGGCCTGGCGCGGGCGGAGCGCAGCGAGGCGCGCACACTGCTCGAGGCCGTGCGGCAACGGGCGGCGAGTGCGCCGGCTCACTCACGCGAGGTGTGGAGGGAGGTTGCGCTGCCCGCGAGCGAAGGGCTTGTGGCGTACGCGGAGCGCGACTATGACCGGACCTGGCGTGAGCTCTGCCGGGCAATGCCCCGCATGATCGAAGCGGGCGGCAGTCATGCGCAGCGGGACTTCTTCGAGCAGATTCTTCTGGATGCCGCCATCGCGAGCGGCCGCTTGACTGCGGCACAACAGATGCTGGAGCTGCGGCGTCAGTCAGATCCCGACGGCGTGCCGGTCAATATGGCTCTCGCCGGCGTCTACGCGAGGCTCGGCCTCACAAAGCTTGCGGACGAGGCGCGCGGGCGGGCCGCGGCAACCCCCGCCCGGCCGGTGGATTAGCCGGTGGCAGAGCTGTCCTTATCCGCCGATCTCATCGAGCAATTGCGCACGTCCATCGAGGCGCGCCGCGAGGAACTCGTCGACCTCACCCGCGAGCTGATTCGCTTTCCGACGGTGAACCCGCCGGGCGAGGCCTATCGCCCGTGCGCGGAATTCATCGGGCGCCGTCTCGCCCGGCGCGGCTTTGCGATCGAGTACGTACGCGCCGAGGGCGCGGCCGGCGACAGCGAGCGCTGGCCGCGGCTCAATGTCATCGCGCGCCGCGAGAGCGGATCGCCGGGACCGTGCGTGCACTTCAACGGTCATATCGACGTGGTCCAGACCGGCGCCGGCTGGACCTTCGATCCCTTTGCCGGCACGGTGCGCGAGGGCAAGGTCTTCGGCCGCGGCGCGTGCGACATGAAGGGCGGTCTCGCGGCCGCCATCATCGCCGTGGAGACCCTCGTCGATTCGGGCGCAAAGCTGCCCGGCGCGCTCGAGATCTCGGGCACCGTCGACGAGGAATCGGGCGGCTACGGCGGCGTTCATTATCTCGCCGAGCGCGGCTACTTCTCGCCGCCGCGCGTCGACCATGTGATCATCCCCGAGCCCCTGAACGTGGACCGCGTCTGCATCGGTCATCGCGGCGTGTGGTGGGCGGAGATCGAAACGCATGGACGCATTGCCCACGGCTCCATGCCTTTTCTCGGCGACTGCGCGGTGCGCCATATGAACGCCGTCCTCGACCGATTCGAGTCGCAGCTCCATCCCAAGCTCGCGGCGCGCAAGACGGACATGCCGGTCGTGCCCTCCGGTGCGCGCCACTCGACCCTCAACATCAATTCGATTCACGGCGGCCTCGCGGAGCTGCAGGGTGGGGCGTTGCCTTCGCCCTGCGTGCCCGATTCGTGCCGCATGGTCATCGACCGCCGCTGGCTGATCGAAGAGGACCTCGCGGGGGTCAAAGGAGAGGTGCGCGAGCTGCTCGATCAATTGACGGAGGAGCGTGCGGGTTTCAGCTACAGCCTGCGCGATATTTTCGAGGTCATGCCGGTGATGAGCGATCGCAACGGACCTGTGGCGCGCGCCGCGGCCGCCGCCATACGCCGCGTCCTCGGGCGTGATCCCGAGTTCATCTGCTCGCCGGGCACCTACGATCAGAAGCACATCGATCGGGTGGGAAAATTGCGCGATTGCATCGCTTACGGACCGGGCATTCTCGAAGTGGCTCATCAACCCGACGAGTATGTTCTCATCGACGACCTGGTCGCCTCCGCCCAGGTGATGACGCTCGCCGCGGCATCGCTCCTGACCACGATTCCGAAGATCGGCGCGTCGCGCGCGTAACGCTCAGCCTGCCTGGGCCATGGCGGCGACGCACTCCCAGGTGGTTGCCCGCATGCTGGGGCGTGCATTCATCGCATCCATCCAACGCACGAGGTTCTGAGTTTTCGCGGTGAGCGCCGGCCATTCCGGAGTGCCCGAAAAGAAATCGAGCTGCGGAGCAATCATGATGTCCGCGAGACTGCAGACATCGCCGCCGAAGTAGGGGCCGCCGCCGAGCTCGCGCGCGAGCGCATCGAATACGACCCGCGCCTTGGGCATCGCGGCGGCAATGGCGGTCTCGTCCGGCACGAGCCCCATGAGCTTGGGCGCCACCACGCGCTGGAATCCGATGACATTCGCCGCGCCTTGAAACAAGTACCAGTCGTTGATGTTCATTAATTGATCCATGCGCGCGGCCGAGCGCGGCTCCTTTGGCGTAAGCATCGGCCCCGCTAAGATCCGGTCGAGGTAACGCAGGATCGCCTGCGTTTCGTAGAGGCGAAAATCACCTTGTTCCAGCACGGGGATGCGGCCGAACGGATGGCGCGCCAGATGCTCCGGCGAGCGCAGTGTCCCGGGCGACACGGGCACGACCTTGTAGGCCGCGTGCTTTTCTTCCAGTGCCAGGAGCACCGCTCGGCCATACGGGCTTCCGGGGATGCTGTGGACCTTGATATCGGTCATGTCGGTGTTCCTTCTCGGGACATTTCATCGGCAAACAATTGCATGATCGCGGGCCATCCGCGGTCCACATCGTTGCGCATCTTCTCGCCGCCGGGCGCCGCCATGCGCTCGAAATTGCGGTGCTCGAGCTCGACGCGTGTCAATGCCGGGGCTTCGGGCACGAACCGCACCTCGACTTCGGAGGCAAAGACGCTGCGCGCGTCGGGCTTCCACTCGGCGCTGATCTCCCACGAGCACACGAAGCGTCGCGCCGGCTCCCAGACGAGCACGTGGCCAACGACCGCCTCGCTCCCGTCGGCGTAGCGGCTATACCAGCGGCCGCCCACGAAGGGCTCGATGAACGACGCCATGACCTGCCCCTCGCCGACCCCGTGGGTTTTCGGCCACCACCGATCGATGCCGGCCGTGAACACATCGAACGCTTTCTGCGCGGTCGCCCGCACGACGACGCTCTTGCGCACCGGTGCGATTTGCAAAGAGCTCACGCCCGGGTCTCCTCTGCTCATGGGTCCGAGCGCTCCGCTTCTTTCTTGAATGCATCGAGCGCATCCGTCCAGAACTCATCGAGCCATCGGCGCAGGGGGCCGAGGCCGTCAGGATCGATCCAATACACGCGCCGGGTGCCTTCGGCGCGATCGACCACGAGACCGGCTTGCTTCAACGCTTTGAGATGCTGTGAGACGGCGGGTCGGCTGACGGGAAGTCGCGCGGCGATCGCACCGACCGGCGCGGGACCGCTGCGGAGGGATTCGAAAACGGCGCGGCGCGTGGGGTCCGCCAGCGCAGATAGGGCCGTTACGTAAGTCATACCTTACGGTAAGTAATAACTTACCAAATGTCAAGGTGGGAGCGCACGCACGCGTGAGATCAAGGTGTCCCGTTGCCGCCGCACAAGCGCAACGAGAGTCATCGTCCCTCATCGAGTCGTTCAGCACTTTGCTCCGCGCCTCGTTGAGGCGCAGCGCGGACGCCGAACATTCAGCGCACACCTGCCGTTCGGCTCGCAAGTGACATGCTAAGCTAACACCATGAAAGATGAGGCAAACGTTCGCCTTTCGAGCTGGATGGCGGCGTGCACTGCGATGTGGCTGGCGCTCGCTTCGCCCGCGCGCGCAACCGTCTATACCCTCACGCATCCCGATGACGTCGTGTTCGGCGAAGATCAGACCGTGGTGACCGTCTATGAGGACACCCTTTACGATCTCGCTCGCGCTTACAGCCTCGGGTCCGAGGAGCTCATTCGCGTGAATCCCGGGGTCGATCCCTGGATTCCCGGTGCCGGCAAGGTGATCGTCATTCCCGGCCGCCACATCTTGCCGCCGGGACCGCATGAAGGAATCGTCGTCAATCTGCCGGAGCATCGGCTGTACTACTACCCGAAGCCGAAGCGCGGACAACCTCAGGAAGTCATCACCTATCCGGTCAGCATCGGCAAGATGGACTGGCGCACGCCGCTCGGCGTGACGCACGTGATTGCGAAACAAAAAGACCCCACCTGGTATCCGCCGGCGTCGGTGCGCAAAGAGCACGCCGAGGCCGGTGACCCCTTGCCTGCGAGCGTTCCGCCGGGCCCGGACAATCCGCTGGGCGCGTATGCGATGCGGCTCGCGGCAGGCAACGGCACGTACCTCATCCATGGCACCAACAATCCGATCGCGGTCGGGCTTGCGGTGACGCACGGCTGTGTCCGCATGTATCCCGACGATGTCGCCGCGTTATTCCCGCTGGTGCCGGTAGGAACGCCGGTGCGGCTCATCAACGACCCCATCAAGGTCGCCTGGGTCGACGGCGAGCTGCTGCTCGAAGCACATCCGCCGGTGGATGCGGAAGGCCAGAGCTTCGAGCCGAACGTCGATCAATTCTCCGAGCTCTTGCAAAAGGCAGTCGGCGCCACCGTCGTCGCCATTCACTGGGACTATGCGCGCGAGGTGCTGCAAAAGGCCGACGGCGTCATCGCCACGGTGGGGCTCGAAGTCAACGCCTCGGCGCTCGATGCTCCCTCGGAGCCCATCAACGCGCAGCAAACCCCGCTCCCGCCGCCCGCGGCGGCGCGAACGAGCGGACCCGGCAGCCACTGAGTCGGCTCAGCGCGCGTGATGCACGGCGCGTGCGATGGCGCGGCTCATGCAATCCGCGGCCGCCGAGCCGATGCGGGCAATCTGAGCTGCGCGTAACGGCGGACTACCGATAGGCGAGGCGCCGCTCGCGAGCGCGAACACCGCATCGCCGTCGAACGGCGTGTGAGCGGGCCGCACCGCACGAGCAATGCCATCGTGCGCCATCATGGCGACGCGCTTGCATTCCGCTGTCGATAGATCGGCGGTGCACGCGATGACGCCGAGCGTGGTGTTTGCTCCGGCCTGCAGGCGGCCGATCTGCGCGAGGCGCGAGCCGTCGGCGATCGGATCGCTCAAGTCCATGCCCGCGGCCGGCGGCGTCGCGCCTGCCAGCTCTCCATCGAGCTCGAACGCCCACGCCCAGTAGGTCTTGCCGTCCGGCATGAACACCGATCCCACGGAATTCACGGCGACCAACGCGCCGACGATCAGGCCCTCGCCGAGATCGAGCGAGGCCGAGCCGACACCGCCTTTTTGAAGGCCCGCTTGCGCGCCGCAGCCGGCGCCGACCGAGCCGAGCGCGAAACCCGTGTCCGCCGCCGCGGCTGCCGCGATGCCGAGATCTCGATAGGGCGGCGTGCCGCCCCAATCCTTGTCGCCGCCGTTCGCGAGGTCGTGCAACACGGCGCACGGCACGATGGGAATGGGCCACGTGCCCGGCCGCAGCCGCAACCCGATGCCTTGCGCGGCGAGCGCGCTGGTCACGCCGTCGGCTGCCGCCAGGCCGAACACCGAGCCGCCGGCCAGGACGATGGCATGCGCGCGGCCGACCAAATTTTCGGGCGCAAGCGCCTCGCTCTCGCGTGTGCCGGGTCCGCCGCCGCGAACGTCGATGGCCGCGGCCCAATCCGCGCCGCAAAGAAGTGCCGTGACGCCGGTGCGCGCCCGCTCGTCGGCGCAATGGCCGACTCGAAGGCCGGTTATGTCGGTGATGAGGTTGCGCGCGCCCGGACGAGGCATACGCGGCTAGACGGACTGTCCGGCGGCAATCACCGCCAACCCCTGCAGCACCAGGTCGGGCACGATCTCGCCGCGCATGCGCATGGTGCCCGTGATCATTCCCGCATCGCCGCCCGTGATGAAGAGTTTGGGTTTCACGCCGGTGCTTTGTTCGATGACCTCGGCGGCCCGGTCGGCCATGCCTGCGAGAGCAAATACCGCGCCGCGCGACACGGCGCCCAAGGTGTTGTTGGCGAGCACGCCCGCAAGCGAGGGAGTGCTGTGCTCGGCGGCCCTGGCGATGTCGCTGGTCTTGCTCATGAGCGCTTCGCGCATCATGTGGATGCCGGGCACGATCAAGCCACCGAGATGATGACCCGATGCATCGATGCTATCGACCTTCACTGCGGTCCCTGCATCGACCACGCACAGTGCGGAGCGCGCCCGGGTCCAGGCGCCGATCAGGGCGAGCCAGCGATCGGCACCCAGCAGCTTCGGGTCGAGGTAGCCGTTCACCAACCCGTGGTACTCGGGCACCGCGGTCACGAATTCGACGTCCACATGGAAGGTCTTCTTCGTGAGCTTGGTCAGGGTCTTCGCCATGTCGGGCCCGGCGACGTTCGACACCAGCACCCGCGAGGGCCTCTGATCGGAGTCGAACAGGGCCGCCGTCCAGATGCCGGGTTTCGCATCACGGTGTACGACGGCCTGTTGATCGGACAGGCCGGTGCTTGTCAGCCAAGCCCACTTCAAGCGGGTGTTGCCCACGTCGATGACCAAAATCATGAAACGCCCGCCCGCCCCCGCTGTCGCCGAACGCGTAAAGCGGGAAATCATAGCACCTTGCCGTCGCGGCAGACCGCTCAGCTCGAGGATGAGGGCTTGAGCGCCGAAATCACTTGCAGGAGCGCCCGCGACATGCGCTCGTCGATTTCCGCGGCATGCGTCAATTGCACCGGATAGCGCACGTGTGCATCCACGCCCTTGGCGGAGTAGCTCAATTGGACCGTCGGTAACGCATCGCCGCCCGCGCTCGTCAGCGTGGTCCGTTGCAGCTCGCGGGTCTGCCGCTGAATCTCCTCGCGATACTCGGCGAGCGCCTCGGTGGCCGCCGCGAGCAGCTTTTGCTTGACCGCTTCGTAGTCCGCTTCCGGGGGAAGCGAGAGTGTTATGTCATGCCAGGCGAAACTTACGCCGGGAATCTGTTTGAAGAGCCCGGAGGTCACCTGGAACACCACGGAGTTGGGAAAGGCTGCGACACGCCCCGTCGGCACGAACGAGCCGCCGCCTGCGAGCTCCATCAAGTACATGCGCACCATGCCGAGCTCGATGATCTCGCCGCTCACCTCGCCGATCTGCACTCGATCACCGACCCGGATCCCGTATTTCCCGATCAGGAAAAAATAGCCGACGATGGAGACGAGCACGCTCTGCATCGCAACGGCGAGGCCTGCCGTGATGAGACCGGCGAAGGTCACGATCGAGCCCAGCTCGCTCGCGAACGTGAATCCGATGATGATCACCACCAGAGACCAGAGGGCGATCCTGCGCAGAAGCATGAGCTGATAGCGCTTGCGCGAGTCCTGCACATACTTGAACACGCCGCGACGCCACAGCTCGGCAAGGGCGAAGACCGCGCCCAGGATGAGAGCGAGCACGCCGGCCCGAACGCCCAGGGACTTCAGCGCGCTGCGCGATTGATCCTCGGCGGCGTCGCGCCAGCTCTTCAGATTGCGCCGGTATTGATCGAGCAGCGCGGCCTGCTTTCTCAAGGGCACGAACAGCACCGAGGCTTGCTTGAATTGGCTCGCAAGGGCATCGAGTTGATCGCGCGTGACGTTGAGCGATGTTGCAACGTTGTCGTTGTCGGCTTGTGTCATCAGCGCATCACCGCGTGCCGACAGCGCACGCAGCTGGGCGACGACCTTGCCCTGTATTTCGGCAAGCGCGGTCTGCAGCGCCTCCGTCCGATGATCGATCGCGTTGATCGAGGAGATTTTCTCGGACAGTTTGATGACGGCCGCAGCCTCGTCCCAGATCCCGAAGCGCGAGGCGGCAGCGGGTGCGGCCACGGCGGGGGTGGGGCTCGCCGTGTTCGAGGAATGCTGCGTCGTGGGCGTCGTGTTTCCGGGCGCCGGGGCAGCCGAGGCGCCGGGCAGCGCCACCGCCATCGCGTCGATCTGCGAGCGCAGCGAGCTTGCATCCTTGGCGTTGCTGCCGTTCATGGCGGTGACGATGCTGCCGACCATGCTTCTCCTCGCACCGACGAGGTCGAGTTCGCCCTGCAGCTCGGCGAGCTTGGCTTGCAACGCGGGCTTGGCGCTCTTTGGCGCGGTAGCGAGCTTGGCAGTCATCGACTGCATTTCGTTCTGTATCGAGACAGCCTGTGCGTCGAGCTTCTGTTTCCGCGCCGCGAGTGTCCGCGCGGAGTCATTCGCCTGATCACCGGACGAGGCGTCCGGCGGACCCTCGATGAGCTGGTCCGAACTCGCCCGCGCGACGTCGAACGCGAGCGCGACGACTTGGTTGGCGATCTGGCGATTTTCCGACACGCTCAAGAGGTCGCTCGGCTCGTCCGCGATCTGTTGCTGAATACCCAGCGTGCGGTACCAATCCACGGTCGCATCGAGCATCTGAATGACTTCCGCGGCGCTCATCGCCGCGGGCAATGCCGATGCCGCAGTCGCGGCCGGCGCGTTTGTTGGGGCCGACGGCGCAGACGATGTGACCGGCGTCGGCTGCGGCGCTGCCGTCCCCGGCGTGGGTGCAGCGGCGGCGACAGCGAGCGACCCTGCGAGCGCGTAAGCGGCCGACAAAAGTGTGGCTATGAGTATTTGAGCGGATCGCGGCACGGGCGAATCCTACCGCAAATCGCGCGCCACAAGTCGCGCCAACTATTCATGCGCCGGATGGTGAAAGTATCTAAAATTCGCCGCATGCTTGCGCGTCTCGCGTAGACCGCGCCAACCAGTTGAGTTCCTTGAGGTAAAAAATGATGACATTGAAAGCCGGCGTCGTGTTGTGCTCGCTGTTCTGCGCGACGGCCGCCATCTCAATCTCGGCCGCGGCCGAGCACGCAGCTGCCGAGAAGACGCATTTCTACACGTCGGGCCACAGGGTGTACGCGCACGAGCCTGACTTTAAGGCCTTGCCCGCAAACGTTGCCGCGTTCATCGAAAAGACCAAGAGCGGCGATGGCAGGCCAAAGCTCGTGACGGAGCGGTCGGCGCAGGAGCTCAAGGCGGCCATCCGCAACGTGCCGGACTTCCCGAAACCGGGAGTCCTGTTCCGCGACATATCGCCGCTGCTCAACAGTCACCTCGCGGCCACCATCGAGGCGCTCGAGGGGTTGCTCACGGAGCAGGAATGGCGCGCGATCGACGTCGTGGCAGGCATCGAGTCCCGCGGGTTCATTCTCGGCGCGGCGCTCGCACTCAAGCGCAGCAAAGGTTTCGTGCTGGTGCGCAAACAGGGAAAGCTCCCGCCGCCGGTGGTTGATGTGTCCTACGATCTCGAATACGGATCGGGGGTACTGGAGATGCAAAGGGGACAGGGACGGGCGCTGTTGATCGACGACGTATTGGCGACGGGGGGAACGTTGAGCGCTTCGGCGGACTTGTGTTTGCGCGCGGGCTATTCGGTGGCCGCGCTCGCAGTGCTGATCGATCTGAAACTCGTGGTGGATTATCGATGGCGCGACCTGCCCCTGCGTGCCGTCGTCAGCTATTAGTCTCGGGGACTCACGGCACCCTATGAACGAGCTACCGCGGCTGCTCGTCGTCATGGCTCTCGCGGCCGAGTCGGCGGGCGTCTTCGAGGCGGCGCGCATACCCGTGCTCTACTGCGGAGTGGGCAAGGTCAATGCCGCCATCGTGCTGATGCGCGAGCTGCGCCGCTACGCGCACGCCTCACAACCCGCGCCGCTGGTGCTGAATTTCGGATCGGCCGGCAGCCGCGTTCACGACACGGGCGCGCTGGTCGCCTGCCACGAGTTCGTCCAGCGCGACATGGACGTCACCGGCTTAGGGTTCGCCTTAGGCGTCACTCCCTACGATGACACGCCGGCGCGGCTTTGCTTTCAGCCGCTGTTCACACAGCTGCCGTCGGCGCTTTGCGGGAGCGGTGACTCCTTTGCGATGAATGTCTGCGCGGTCGAGTGCGACGTGGTCGACATGGAAGCCTATGCGCTCGCCAAGGTATGTCGGCTGGAGCAGGCGCCGTTCGCCTGCGCGAAATATGTCAGCGACGGTGCCGACCATGCCGCAGCCGACCATTGGCGCGACAACGTGCACAAGGCGGCGGAGGCATTTCTCGATTTATACCGTGCCGCGGAGCTTGCGTCCGCCTAACGACCGCAACAGGGAAAGCTGTACAGGCGCGATCGCTTAGAAGCCGCGGGAATGCAGCAGCGCTACGCCGGCGGCGGCCACGAGGCAGTACACGCCGAATAAATACCAGCGACCGCTTTCCAGCCAGCGGCTCAGCCATCGAAGCGCCACCAGCCCGGCGATGAAGGCGAGTACGGCGCCCAGCACGCTCAACAGCGCGACCGACTGCAAGCTAGTCTGAGCGACGCCCGGCGTGACGACGCCCGGCGGTGCGTGTGCCAAGCGCAGCACCTCGCGGGCCACGATCGGCGGCGTGAGCACCACGGCCAGCGCGAAGCTGAAGCGCTCGGCGCGCGGCTTCGATATGCCGAGCAGCATGCCGGTCGAGATGGTGGCGCCGGAGCGCGAAAAGCCGCGAAAGGGCAAACACAGTCCCTGCACGGCGCCGATGATGCCGGCGCCGGCGAAGCTGACATCGCCCGTGTCGGGACGCGGTCGATGCGGCGCATACGGTTCCCGCGCAGCCCCGCGATCAGAATGAGCACGCCGGCCGCCGCGAGCGCGGGCGCGATGAATTCCAAGTGACCGAAGAGATCCTCGATCTCGGAATGCGGCACGTCGCGCAGCGCGGTTCTCTCGATGATCTCTTTTATCGCAAAGCCGATGACGCCGGTGACCGCAGTCGCGACGACGAGGAGCACGGCGATCGCCTTGAACGCGGTGGCGGAGCTGAAGTAGGTGGCACGCCACTGCTTCCAGAAGTAGACGATCACGGCGAACATGGTGCCCGTGTGCAGCATGACGAGAAGCAAAGTCATGGGCGGCGAGGAGGGATCGAGTCCCAGCAACTTCTCGGCCACCACCACATGCGCGGAGCTCGACACCGGCAGGAGCTCGGCCAAACCTTGTACGATCGCGAGAATGAACACGTTGAAAATTGACATCGAGCGATTCTAGCGCAATGAACGCGGCGCTGTTGCTGGGCTTGCTGTCTGCCTTGAGCTACGGCCTCACGGATTACCTCGCGGCCATCGCCGGGCGGGCGGTCGGCATTTGGCGCTGCATTTTCTACGGCGATCTCGCGGCCTTCGTCGTGCTGAGTGTCTGGCTTGCCGGCTCTTGCGCGGAGTCGTGCTTCACCCCGCACCCGGCGGCCTGGATCGCCGCACTCGGCGCGGGCCTCGTTCTGTTCGCGGCGGCGGCGTTGCTCACCCGCGGACTGACGCGCGGCACGCTCGCCGTGGTTGCGCCCGTGACCGCGAGCTACGGCGCGATCGCGGCACTGTTGTCGGCCGCCGCCGGCGAGCGGTTGTCGCTCAAGGCCGGTGTCGGAATTCTCGTCACGGCCTGCGGCGTGTGCCTCGTTTCGATTCCGGTGGGCGGCCGCCGCGCGCTCCGGAGTCACCTGCATGCGAGCGGCTTCGGCTGGGCGGCCGGGGCCGCCGGCTGCTACGCCGTCGGCTTCTGGTTGCAGGGCGTCTTCGCGGTACCGGCGCTCGGTCCCTTCGTTCCGGTCTGGCTCGCGTACGGACTCGCCATCGTCATCATCGCGCTGCTCGTGCCCGTACTCGGCGTGCGCCTCGCGCTGCTGCGCCGTCGGGAGTGGGGGCTGGTGCTCGGGACCGGCCTTTTCAGCGCGGCCGGCAATGCCGCCCTGACGATGGGCCAGTCCACCGGCCGGGTGGCGATCGTGGTGGTGCTGAGCACGCTGGCGAGCGCAGTCACCGTACTGCTGTCGCGTCTCAGGGACCGCGAAACCATCGCCGCACACCAGTGGCTCGGCATGGGCGTGATCATCGCCGGGCTCGTCCTGATCAAGAGTTAGCGTCCTGCGCGACGACGCTTCAGGAGCCGGCGTCCTCCACCACACGCTGCCAGGTCTGATTTCTACCGATCAGCGAGAAGCCGATGTAGCCTCGCACCACGAGGCGCGTGCCGCCCTCGACGTGCATCTTGCAGTGATAGACGGAGCCCGTGTCGGGATCCAGAATGTCGCCGCCGCCGTACTCGTCGTCGGTACGTTTCATGTTGCGGATGATGATGAGCCCGATGATGGGTTGATCCTTGCGCTCATCGCTGCAGACCTCGCAGACGCGCTGCGCCGCGCCCGGCGCGAAGCTGCTTTGGATCTTGCCGAAGAGCCGGCCGTCCTGCTCGTAGATGCGCACGATGGCGCGCGGCGCGCCGGTCTTGTCGTCGATGGTCTTCCAAAGGCCGATCGGCGAGTCCGCGTTCACTGCCGCGGCCGCGGGCGGCGGGAGCGCAGCGAAGAAGAGGCCGATGGAAACGGTGAGCGAAGCGAGACGAATCATCGATCTCATGGCTGATCTCCGCGAGCGCTTCGAGCGCTACAATGGTGCGCATCTTAAACGAATCGCAATTCGCGGTGAAAAAGCCCCATGCCTCCCCAGCTTGAGCCGTCGGCCGACGCGGCGGCGATGCTCGCGCTCAATAGCGCCCACGTAGCGGAAACCTCATTCCTCGAGGCGGCGGAGCTGCGAGCGCTCCTCGCGCAGGCTTTTCACGTGGGAACGCGCGATGCCGGACGCGAGGCCTTTCTGATCGCGCTCGACCAGGACGCGAACTACGCGAGCGCCAACTTTCAATGGTTCAAGTCGCGCCACCAGCGCTTCGTCTACGTCGACCGCGTCATCGTCGCAGCGTCGCAACGTGGACGCGGTCTCGCCCGCTTGCTTTACGAGGAGCTCATCACCGCCGCCGCGCAGGCGCGACACACGCTCATTGGTTGTGAGGTGAACGTGGAGCCGCCGAACCCCGCCTCGGACGCCTTTCACGCGGCCTTGGGCTTCGCAGAGGTCGGTCGCGCGGTCCTACCCGGGGGCACAAAACGGGTGCGCTATCTCACCCGGGAGATCCCGCCCGCAGAGCGGCGGGGATAAGATCAGCGGCGGCCGTTGTAGAAGTAGTAGTCGGCTGAATAGGCGACGCGGGCGCGCTGGTCGGCATGCGCGGCGTCACAGGTGTCTTGCGGCGCCAGGCCGCCGATGGTGTTCAAGCGTTGAATCGACTGCACCTTGGCGAAGACGCCCTTGCCGGTATTGGATTTCGAGCGCAGCAGGAGCCACTGAATCCCCTTTCCCCCGGGCGCATCGACGCGAGCCACGATGTCTCCGACCACCTTGCTGCCGTCGTCGCCTTCCCAGGTGGGACCCGCGTAGTGGCGGCCGACGTCCTTTCCCGATCGGTCCGCCAGCTCGGCTTTGGGCTCCTGGTATATCCACGAAAACCGGGAGGGATCTTTCGCGCTCGCCTTGCACTGGTAGATCTGCACGCCTGTCGCGTGCAGCACGCGCGTCAGCTTCTGGCCCGCGGGCACCTGCAGCGCCGGCGGCACCTCGGCGGCGGGCGGGGGCCTCTCATGCGCGCAGCCGACGAGGAGAATGACGGCGATCGCACCGCTCGCGCGCCCTACGGCGGCGCCCGTATAGCTTCCCGTCCATTTCGTGGTCCCTTGCGTCGGCATCGATGAATTATACTGGACGCGCCGTGCGATCCAATCTATCTCTGACCGAAGGCTCGATTCCGCGTGCCTTGCTGCTGTTTTCCCTGCCGATACTGATGGGCAACCTGCTGCAATCCGTGAACGGCTCGATAAATTCGATCTGGGTGGGCAAGTTCCTCGGCGAGGCGGCGTTCGCGGCGACCGGTAACGCGAACGTGGTCATGTTCCTCTTGTTCGGCGTGCTGTTCGGTTTCTCCATGGCTTCGACCATCATGGTCGGACAGTGCATAGGCGCCAAGAATATCGTTGAGGCCAAGCGAGTGGTCGGCACCGCCGCGGTCTTCTTTCTCGGGCTCTCGCTCCTCATGGGTCTCGCCGGATTGGCGCTCTCCGGTCACTTGATGCGCTGGCTGGGCACGCCGCCGGATGCGTTGCCGCTCGCGCTCGCGTATATGCGGATCATCTTTCTGGCGCTGCCCTTCATGGGCGGATTGTTCTTCGTCATGGCGGTGCTGCGCGGCGCGGGCGACTCGCGCACGCCGTTCATCTACCTCGCGATGGCCGTGGCGCTCGACGTGGCCTTAAATCCGCTGCTTATCTTCGGCTGGGGTCCGGTGCCGCGGCTCGGCATCGCCGGCTCCGCGCTCGCCACGCTGATTGCGCAAGGCCTGAGCTTCGCCGCCCTGGTGCTGCATCTGTACCGGGTCCATCACTTCCTGTGTATTCGACGCGGCGAGCTGCGCTTGTTCATCGTCGACTGGTCGCTCGTGCGCCTGCTCGTGACCAAGGGCGTGCCCATGGGGCTGCAGATGTTCGTGGTGTCCTCGAGCATGATCGCTTTGATGTCGCTCGTGAACCGATTTGGCTCCGAGGAGACTGCGGGATTCAACGCGGCCTTGCAGTTGTGGAATTACGTGCAGATGCCGGCGCTCGCGATCGGCGCCGCGGTCTCCTCCATGGCGGCGCAAAACGTCGGTGCCGGCCGCTGGGATCGCGTCAATCGGGTAGCCGGGACCGGCGTGGTCTTCAATCTGGTGAGCGGCGGGGTGCTCATCGGCCTCATCTACGCGTTGAACCGCGCAGCGCTCGGTCTGTTTCTGCCTGCACATGGCAGGGCGCTCGAGCTGGCCGTGCACCTCAACATCATCGTGTTGTGGTCGTTCGCCTTGTTCGGTATGTCGCTGGTGCTGTACGGCGTGGTGCGCGCCACGGGCGCCGTGGTGGCGCCGCTCATCATGCTGGCGCTCGCGCTGTGGGGTATCCGCGTGCCCTTTGCCTACGCGCTGATCGATCACTGGCAGGCGGATGCGATATGGTGGAGCTTCCCGGTCGCCTCGATCGCCTCCGTGACCATGGCGAGCCTCTATTATCAGTACGGCAACTGGCGCAAGGTGCAGCTCGGCATCGCCCAGCGCCGTGATCCGGTACGTGTTTGAGCCGCCCATTCGAAGCCCGAGGCGCCGCGCCACGACCTCTCGTTGTCCGATGCGGCGCTTTCGGCGACATGGTGCTCATCACCGCGTTGATTCGCGCGCTCAACGCCCGCTTCGGTGAGCCGGTCGACGTCCTGACCTCGGGATCGTGGAGCGCTCCTCTGCTCGAAGGACAACCGGGCGTGGGAGAGATCCTCTGCGTGCGCAGCCGCAAGACTCCCTATTGGCTCGCGCCCAATCAGCATCGCGTGGTGCGCAAGTTGCGCTCGCGCGGTGCCGGACCGACGTGGTTCTGCGACGCCAACGAGGCAGCACGGCCGATGCTCGAGCGGGCCGGCATCCCGGACGACTATATCGTCGATGTGAAGGATCATCCGCTGAAGGCGGCCGAGCACGCGACCGAGCAGTGGCGCCGGCTCGCGGACTTGAGCCCGAAGGCTCCGCCGGTACCTGCACCTCTGCCGGCAGGCACGGTGGCACCCGGCGCATATCTGAGCGTAAGCCCAAGTCAGGAAGCCGATCTCGATGCGTGGCTGGAGGCTCGCGGCCTCGCGGGTTCGCCGCTCGTCCTCGTCCAGGCGGGCAACAAGCGCACCATGCGCCGCGGATTGCGCCGGCTCGCGGTCAACCACAAGTACTGGCCGAACGAGCGCTGGGGCGCCGTGCTGCTCTATCTGCGCGCGCGCTGCCCGGGCCATCGGATCGTGCTGCTCGGCACCGGACCCGAGTACCGGTTGAACGAGGAGCTCATGGCGGCTGCGCGCATCCCGGATGTGTGCAATGCCGCCGACGATCTGCCGATTCCGCGACTCGTCGCGCTGCTTGTCGCGCGCCGCAGGCCTCGTCACCGTCGACTCGGGGCCGGCGCACGCGGCCGCTGCGGTGGGGTGTCCGCTGGTGGTGCTGTTCGGGCGCGCCTCGCCCTCGCTCTACCGGCCGTGGGGAACGGCCGGCGCCGACGTGAAGGTGCTCACCGGGAGCATCGACGGCGAGCCGAACATGCTCGGCATCGCCGCCACCCAGGTGATCGAGGCCTGGTCGGCGCTTCGCCTCAGGGGCGGATCTGCAGCATGTCCGGCGTCACCAGCACCACGCCGCGCTTGGTGACGTAGAAGCGGCTCTGATCCGCCGCCGGATCCTGGCCGATCTGCGTGCCGTCGGGCACCACGCAGTCCTCATCGATGATGCAGCGCTTGATCTTGCAGCGCCGGCCGATGGAGACGCCCGGCAGCAGCACCGAGCTGTCGATGATGCTCTGTCCTCGATGCGCACGTCGCTCGACAGCAGCGATTGGCTCACGTGCGCGCCGGAGATGATGCAGCCGCCGGCGACCATGGAATTCACCGCCATGCCGCGGCGGCCTTCCTCGTCGAGCACGAATTTGGCGGGCGGATGCTGCGCCTGATAAGTCCAGATCGGCCATTGATGATCGTAGATGTTGAGCTCGGGATTGAGCGCCACGAGCTCCATGTTCGCTTCGTAGAGGGCATCGACGTTGCCGACGTCGCGCCAATAGTTCTGCGCTCGCGTCTCGACGTCGTGGAACGGATAGGCGAACACGCGCATCCGGTCGATGGCCGGCGGAATGATGTTGCGGCCGAAGTCGTGCTTGCTGCTGGGATCCTGCGCGTTCTCGTTGAGCAGCTTCTCGAGCCGGTCGAGCGCGATGACGTAGATGCCCATCGAGGCGCGCGCCATGTTGTCGAAGCCGATGATGGGGTCGGGGTTCTGCGGCTTCTCCGCGAACTTGATGACGCGGTTGGTGTCGTCCGTGGTCATGATGCCGAACTCGTGCGCGC
Organism: uncultured Gammaproteobacteria bacterium; assembly: GCA_963766915.1. Classification (GTDB taxonomy): domain Bacteria; phylum Pseudomonadota; class Gammaproteobacteria; order Steroidobacterales; family Steroidobacteraceae; genus Bog-1198. The sequence goes on along the minus strand of CAVYCL010000005.1, from coordinate 479,243 downwards.
GGTCGATGGGCACGTCGACGACGCCCACGGTGATGTCCGCCTCGCATTGCTCGTGGTAGGCGATCATCGGACCGTAGTCCATCTTGTAGATGTGATCGCCGGCGAGGATCAGCACGTGGGTCGGGTTATGCGAACGGATGAACTCGAGATTCTGATACACCGAGTCCGCGGTGCCGCGGTACCAATGTTCGCCGATTTGCTGCTGGGCGGGAATGAGCTCCACGAACTCGCCCAACTCGCCGCGCAGGTAGCTCCAGCCGCGTTGGATGTGCTGGATCAGCGGCTGCGCCTTGTACTGCGTGAGCACGGCGATCTGGCGGATGCCGGAATTCACGCAATTCGACAGCACGAAATCGATGATGCGGAACTTGCCGCCGAAGGGCGTCGCGGGCTTGCAGCGATTCAGAGTGAGCGCCTTGAGGCGCTCGCCGCGGCCCCCGGCCATCACGACCGCCAAGGTTCCGCTCGTCAGTCGACTGACGTAGCGTCCTGTGTTGGTTCGAGCGGCGTGTCGCATACCGTGCATCTTGAATTCCGCGCTCAGCCTGCCACAGTGGGCGCCCCACCGCATCAGATTTTCGCGACCGGTTTCGTCTCGCGGCCGAAATCGCCTTTGCTAGACTGACCTTATGCCTCCTCTCAAGGTTTGCATCCTGAGCTCCGAGATGGTGCCTTTCGCCAAGACCGGCGGTCTTGCCGACGTGGTCGGGGCGCTGGTGCGCGAGCTGGCCCAGCTGGGCCACGAGATCCGCGCCTTCATGCCGCTCTATGCCGCCGTTCGGCGCGGGCACCCCGGCACGCAGCCGGTGCTCGGGCTGCAGAATGTAGGAGTTACCATCGATGGTCGCGCCTATGCATTCTCGGTGCGCACCACACACCTGCCGGGCACCGAAATCACGGCCTACTTCATCGACTGTCCGGAGCTTTTCGACCGCCCGGCAATCTATACCCGAGACCCGGACGAGCATCGCCGGTTCCTCCTGTTCACGCGCGCGGTGATGGAGAACTTGCCTGCGCCTGGGCTTCGCACCCGACATATTTCACTGTCATGACTGGCATACGGCGTTTCTGCCGCTGTTCCTCAAATCCCTGTATGCGCCGGTCCCGCTGTTCGCAAGCTCGCGCAGCGTCCTGACCATTCACAACATCGGCTATCAGGGGGTGATTCCTGCGGCGTTCATGAGCGATCTGTGCCTGCCGGCTCCGGAGACTCAGCTCGATGCCACGGATCTGCAGTTCGGGGTGATCAACTCACTGAAAACCGGAATAAAATTTGCCGACGCCGTGACGACGGTGAGCCCTACTTACGCGCGCGAGATTACCGAGACGCCACTCGGCATGGGGATGCAGGCGGCGTTGGGCGCGCGCGCCGAGCCCGTCATCGGAATTCTCAACGGCGTCGATTATCAAGAGTGGGATCCACGCCACGACCGCTACATCGTGCAGCAATACTCGAACGATGATTTGCGCGGCAAACGGGTGAACAAGGAGCGCCTCGTCGACGTGCTCCACCTCGGCATTTCTCCCGCCGCACCGCTCATCGGCATGGTGACGCGCCTCGCCTCTCAAAAGGGTATCGACATTCTGATGGACGCGCTGCCGCAGGCGCTCGGCAACCGCGATTTCGGGCTGGCGGTGCTCGGCAGCGGCGAGGAGCGTTACAGCGCGTTCTTCACAGCGCTCGCCGAGCGCTTCCGGGGCCGGGTGAGCCTTCCGCCCCGGCCACGATGAACCGCTGGCGCACCTCATCGAGGCGGGAAGCGACATGTTTTTGATGCCCTCGCAGTACGAGCCATGCGGGCTCAACCAGATGTACAGCCTACGTTACGGAACCATTCCGATCGTGCGCCGCACGGGCGGCCTCGCCGATTCGGTGCGGCACTTCGACCCGGCGACGGGCGAGGGAACCGGATGCGTATTCAACGACTACGATTCGCAGGCCGTGCTCTGGGCCATCAATACCGCGCTCGACTGGTTCGGCGACGGACGCAGCTGGCCGCGCTTGATGCAAAATGCGATGCGCGAGAATTTTTCCTGGGGTCGCCAGGTCGAGCGTTACGTCGAGCTGTTTCGAGCCACGAATCAGCGCGCCGCTTCGAGCAGCGCGTAACGTCGGCCGTTCGGCAGTGCGTAGCGGTGGGCGATTTGCAGTCCGGATGCCGCGATCCACGCCGGCGGCGCATCGTCGAGCGCGCGTGAGCCGAACCGCTCGGCAATACGCCTGAATCCTCCCACCAGCTCTCGCCCTGGCAGGAGCGTGACAACAAGCGCGTCCGGTTCGCGTGCGAGGCGTGCTCGCAAATCGGCGAGCGCGGCCGGTCCGAGCGGCCCCGGGACCAGCTCGCTGCGTGCGTACATGTCGATGATGGCCTGGGTGGTCTCGTCGGGCGCCATCAGAATCAGCGGTCGGCCTCGGCCGTCGGACTCGATGGCTTGCGCGACGCTCGGCAGGTCTTGCCAGGCATTCACTTCGCGATACAGCGGCCATGCCGGAATGATCAGTAGAAGACAATAGGCGAGGAGAAGTGCGAGCTGTGCGCGCTGCATCCGATCGTGCCGCGCCGCCGCGTCGGCCCGGATCGCGAGCACGGCGGCGGCGGCGAGGCCGAGTGCGGCGATCGCCAGCGAGCCCGCCGGTGCGCTCGATGCGAACAGCACCGCCCCCGCCCCCGCAAATATCAGCATCGCGGTCAGCAGCAAATACGCGGTTCCCCGCAGCGCGCGTCTGTCCCAGCGGTCGTGGGAATCGAGAGTGGCCCACCAGCCGAGGAGCAATGCGAAGCCGGGTAGGGCCGGCGCCAGATAGATGTTTCTGGCGGTGGCCGCGACGGATAGAAGAGCGAGCGAGGGCAACGCCGTCGCGAGAGCGAACCGCACGGCTCGCCGCTCCGCGGCGCCGGCGCGAGCAGCGCGCAATGTCTGCCACGCGCGTCGCAGGGCGGCTGCCGCGAGCAGCGTCCACGGCCACAAGTACAGCGGCAGCTCGACCAGGTATTTCCCGGGACTGTTGCGATGGCCGGTGGCATATTGCAGACCCTGCGGCGCATCGACGTGCGCAAACCGTCCGGCGAGATTGTTCCAGAAGAACACCTTGAGGTGCAGGACGCCGTCGGGCCCGCGGTACACCGCCGCGACCCAGGTGAGGATGACCAAGGCTTGGAGCATGAGCCCGGCATAGAGCTCCCAGCGGAGGAGCTCGCGCCAGCGCCGTTCCCACACCACGAGCACCCCAATCGCGAGGACAGGCACCATCCAGGCGACCGCGCTCTTGCTCATGAATCCCACGGCGAGCGCTGCGTGCATGAGGGTATAGCCGCGCAGACGGTCCCGGGTTCCGTCTGCATAGAATCCGCGGTACGCGCCGTAGAGCGCCACGGACACGGCGGCGAGGAGCGGTGCGTCGGTGGCGAGCCACACCAGCACCTGATACGACAAGAGAAACGTCGCGAGCGCGGCGGCCGCGGCGAAGGCGGCCTCGGGCCCGAGGCTCCGCCGCGCGAGAAGCCCGACGCCCAGCGCCGCGACGAGGGCGTAGATCAGGTTGGGCAAGCGCGCGGCCCACGGCGAGAGCTCCGAATGCCCGGATCGATGCGCCCGCGACCCAGTACGCAAACGGCGGCTTTTCGCAGAACGCCTCGCCGGCGAGGAGCGGCACCGCCTTGTCCGTCTGCCAGCTCATGCGCCAGGCGATGTCCGCCTCGCGCGGCTCATCCGGCGTCCAGTAGCCGCGGGCAAAAAGACCCACGCACCATGCGCCGAGCACGGCGATCGATATAAGAGCGATCCGAGTGCGAGCCGTCAGCCGTAAAGCACTATAATCGGGGGCTCGATAAGGAGTTTGCATGACCTCTGCCGACTATACTTCACATGGCGCCGTCGCCGTGATTCGCCTCGACAATCCGCCGGTCAACGCGCTCAGCGCGAGCGTGCGCAAAGGCATCGCCGAGGGCCTGGACCGGGCGGCCGATTCGGACGCGGTCGCCGCCGTGATCCTCACGGGCGCGGGCTCGAACTTCTGCGGCGGCGCGGATGTCACCGAGTTCAACACGCCGCTGATGACGCGCGGCGCCTGATCTTCACGATCTGTTCGAGCTCATCGAGGGCTTCCCGAAGCCGGTGATCGCGGCACTCAACGGCCTCGCGCTCGGCGGCGGGTTGGAACTCGCCATGTGCTGCCATTACCGGGTAGCCCTCGCGAGCGCCCTGCTCGGGCTGCCGGAGGTGAAGCTCGGACTGTTGCCGGGCGCCGGCGGCACGCAGCGGCTGCCGCGCCTGGTCGGGCGCGGAGCGGGCGCTCAACATGATCGTCGGCGGCAATCCGGTGGCGGCCCGCGAGCTCGCGAAGACGGCGCTGCTCGATCGGGTGGTCGATGCCGACGTCGTGGCCGGCGCTTTGGCGCTCGTGCAGGACGCCGCCGGACGGCAAGCTGCCGCTGAAGAAAGCGCGCGACATCTCGGTCGTGCTGCCGAACGCCGAGGCCTTCTTCGATTTCGCGCGCGGCGCCGTCGCGCCGCTGGCGAAGAATTATCCGGCTCCCGGCAAGATGCATCGACGCCGTCGAGGCGGCGGTGCTCAAGCCGTTCGACGAGGGCATGAAGGTCGAGGGCGCCGGGTTCGCGGAGCTGCTGGAGGGCACCGCGTCCAAGGCACTGCGGCACGTGTTTTTCGCGACCCGCGCGGCGGCCAAGGTTCCGGACGTTCCGCTCGAGCACGCGCGACGCGCCCGGTCAAGTCGGTGGCCGTGATCGGCGCCGGCACCATGGGCGGCGGCATCGCCATGAATTTCGCCAATGCGGGCATACCGGTGACGGTGCTCGAGACCGCGCAGGCGGCGCTCGACAAGGGTCTCGGACGTCGTCAAGAAGAACTACGAGAGCACGCTCAAGAAGGGCCGGCTCACACCCAAGCGAATTCGAGAAGCGCCTCGCGCTCATCACCGGCACGCTTTCCTACGACGACATCGCGGACGCCGACCTCGTCATCGAGGCCGTGTTCGAGGATATGGCAGGTGAAGAAGCAGGTGTTCGAGACGCTCGACCGCAAGGCCAAGGGTGGGCGCCATCCTCGCCTCGAATACCTCGACCCTCGATCTGGACAAGATCGCCGCCTTCACCCACCGCCCGCAGGATGTGGTCGGGCTGCATTTCTTCAGTCCGGCGAACGTCACCAAGCTGCTGGAAATCGTGCGCGGCGCGAAGACCGCCAAGGATGTGCTCGCGACCGGCTTGGCCTCGCCAAGCAGATCAAGAAAATCGGCGTGGTCGCCGGCGTATGCGACGGCTTCATCGGCAACCGCATGCTGAACGCCTATTTCCGGCAGATGGATTTCCTGCTGGATGCGGGCGCGCTGCCGCAGCAGATCGACCGGGCGCTCGAGAATTTCGGTTTCGCCATGGGACCCTTTCGAGTCAGCGACCTCGCGGGCAACGACATCGGCTGGGCCATCCGCAAGCGCCTGTACCCGAGCATCCGGACCGGCCGTTTTCGAAGATCCCGGACCGCATCTGCGAGCTCGGCCGGTTCGGCCAGAAGACCGGCGCGGGATGGTACGACTACAAGCCGGGCGAGCGCACCGCCGATTCCGTCCGAGCTGGTCACCAAGATCGTGCTCGGAGGAGTCCGCGCGACTCGGGCTGACGCGCCGCAAGATCAGCGATGAGGAGATCGTCGAGCGCGCGCTGTATCTCACTGATCAACGAAGGCGCGCGCATTCTCGAGGAGGGCATCGCGCTGCGCTCCTCCGACATCGACGTCGTCTACATCGCGGGCTACGGTTTCCCGGACTTCCGCGGCGGTCCGATGTTCTACGCCGACACCGTGGGACTTGCCGAACATCCTGCGCGCGATGCGCGGCTTCGCCAAGGGCTATCAGCCCGACGCGTGGGAGCCCGCGCCGCTCCTGCAACGCCTGGCAGCCGAGAATCGTGGTTTCGCGAGCTGGGGGAAGCCGTCATGACCGACGCCGTCGTCGTCTCCACCGCCCGTACCGGACTCGCGAAGTCCTGGCGCGGCTCGCTCAACATGTCGCATCCGGTGACTTACACCGGGCATGTGCTTGCGCCACGCCATCGAGCGGGCGCGGCATCGAGCCGGGCGAAGTCGAGGACGTCCTGGTCGGCGCGACATTCCTGGAAGGCGCCGCGGGCGCGAACGTCGCGCGGCAAGTGGCGCTTGCGCGCCGGCTGTCCGGTCACGACCGCGGGCGTGTCCGTGAATCGATTTTGCTCTTCGGGACTGCAGACCATCGCGCTTGCCGCGCAGCGGATCATGGCGGGCGAGGGCGAGATCTATGCGCGCCGGCGGCCTCGAATCGATCTCCTGCATTCAGAACCAGGCCAACCTGCGCATGCTCAAGGAGCAATGGGTGGTCGAGCACAAGCCGGAGGTCTACTGGAACATGCTGCAGACCGCCGAAACCGTTGCCAAACGCTACGGCATCTCGCGGCAGGCGCAAGACGAGTACGGCGTGCAGAGCCAGCTGCGTGCCGCGGCGGCGGCGCAAGGCCGGCCGCTTCGACGACGAGATCGTGCCGTTCGAGACGACCATGGCGGTGGCCGACAAAGAGGCGGGCACCATCGGCATGAAGCCAAGTCACCTTGAGCGCCGATGAAGGCATTCGCGCGGACACCACTTACGAGGGCGTCGCCAAGATTCGCGCCGCGTTGCCGGGCGGCGTGATCGCCGCGGGGAATGCCAGTCAGTTCTCCGACGGCGCCTCGATGTGCATCGTGATGGACGCCAAGCGCGCCGAGAAGAAAGGCATCGCGCCGTTCGGGAATATTCCGCGGCTTCCAGATCGCCGGATGCGAGCCGGATGAGATGGGGATCGGCCCGGTGTTTGCCGTGCCGAAACTGCTCGCCAAGGCGGGGCTCCGGGTCGAGGACATCGGCTTGTGGGAATTGAACGAGGCGTTCGCGGTGCAGGTGATCTATTGCCGCGACCGGCTCGGCATTCCCGACGAGCGGCTGAACGTGGACGGCGGCGCCATCGCCGTCGGACATCCTTACGGCGTCAGCGGCGCGCGCCTGGTCGGGCACGCGCTCATCGAGGGCAAGCGTCGCGGCGTCAAGTATGTGGTCGCGACCATGTGCATCGGCGGCGGAATGGGTGCTGCGGGGCTGTTCGAGGTCGCCTGAGTTCGAGGTCATCCAGCGTATGCTCACGCTATACGGCTATCCGCTGAGTTCCGCCGCCTATCGCGTGCGCATCGCGCTCGCGTTGAAGGGCATCAAGGTGACCACCGTTAACAAACAGCTGCGCCGCGGCGAGCATCGCCAAAAGGACTACCTCAAGATCAACCCGCAAGGTTTCGTCCCCGCCCTCACCCTGGAGGACGGTACGACGCTCACGCAGTCGCTCGCCATCATCGAATGGCTCGATGAGTCCTATCCGCTGCCGCCGTTCCTGCCCGCAGATCCCAACGGGCGCGCCCGCGTGCGCAGTCTCTGCCAGCTCATCGCATGCGACATCCACCCGCTCAACAACCTGCGCGTGCTGCAATATTTGGAATCGACCTTGCAGGTGTCACAAGGAGCCCGCGACGACTGGTACCGGCACTGGATCGCAACGGGATTCACCGCGCTCGAGGACGCGCTCGGCCGCGATCATGCAAGAGGACGATTTTGCTTCGGCGATGAGCCGGGGATGGCCGACGTGTGTCTGGTGCCCCAGATGTTCAACGCGCGCCGCTACTCGGTCGATCTGACGGCTTATCCACGCATCGTCGCGATCGACGCTGCGTGCGCCGAACTGCCGGCATTTGCAAGCGCAGTGCCGGAGAAGCAGGTGTAAGACGAATCCCAAAAAAAGGCAGTCGACATCCAACAAGAGGTCGCCTGCGTGCTGTCTTCTTAACCTTGCTTAACGTTGAACTACCTCCCGTCATTGAGAGTACGGTGAGCCCTTAATAGATCGGGGGAGTTCTTACATGAAAGTCATCATCGCCGTGCTCGTTGCCACGGGCGCACTGTGCGGCTGCAATTCGCAAACGCCGCCGCCGCCCGCGCCGGCGGAGCAAAATGCTCCACCGCCGGCGGCTGCACCGCCCGCGGAACAGACCGCGCAGGCTCCCGCCGAGAATCCTGCTGCCGAAACAAATGTGCCAGAGGAGACGTATACGCCGCCGCCGCCGCAGCCGGTCGTCAGCGTCTACCAGGAGCCGCCCACCTCGCAGCCACCGCCGGAAGAGATCGGCTGGGCGCCTCCGCCGATGCTGGTGGAATCGCCGCCACCGCCGCCCGGCCCGCAATATGTTTGGACCGGCGGATACTGGGGCTGGTACGGCAACTGGGTATGGATCCACGGGCGCTGGGCCGCGCCGCCGCAACCGGGCTATCACTGGGTTCAGCCGTACTATGATCATCGCGGTCCGCACGTCGTGTACGTGGGAGGGTTTTGGGGCGCGCCGAACGCCGCCTTCATCGCACCGGCAATCGGTTTGACCCTGGCCTTGGCGGCGGTACTGCCGGGCGTCATCCCCGGTCCGCCGCCGATGGGTCCCGAGGGAGTTTTCGTCCCGCCGCCGCCCGGCTCCAGGTTCGGGCTCATCGTGCCGGCACCGATCGGCACGCCTCCGGCCGTCGTCATCGGCGCGCCGCCCGTCGTCGGCGTGGGTATGCGGATCACGAATATCAACAACACCCAGATCACCAATACGACGATCAACAACACGACCATCAATAACACCACGATCAACAACGTGACGATCAACGCGCCGGCCAGCGCAACGGCGAACCATGTGGCCGTGAATGCCACGGTGCCGGCGGCGGCGCATCTCGCGGCAGCGCAAAGACCGGTGGTGCATGTGCCCGCGCCCGCGCCGGCGTCAGCGAAGCCGATACCCCCGTACTCGCCGGCTCATCCCGTCAGCCTGCCGCCGCCCGCGGTGGTGCATGCGGTCGTACCGGCCGAACTCACGCGTCCGCGGGCTCAAGCGCCGGCGGCGCCGGGAGCTGCGCGCGGTGCGCCGCAGGCTCCGCGCCCGGCACCCGCGGGCAACGCCGCGGCGCAGCGCGCGGCGCATCAACGTGCCGCGCAAGAGGAGCAGCAGCGCGCCGCGCAGGCCGGAGCGGCGCGTGCCAAGCGGCAACAGGAGGCGGCGGCCGAGGCGAAGCGCAATGCGGCGCAAGCCGCCGCGGAGCGCAGCCGAGAGCAGCAGGAGGCCGCTGCGGAGGCCAAGCGCAAGGCGCAGGCGCAGGCCGAGGAGCGAGCGAAGCAGCAGGCCGCGGCAGCCGCGCAAGCCAAAGAAAAGGCGGCCGAGGCGGCAGCGGCCAAGAAGGCAGCCGATGAGAAGCGCAAGGAAGCGCAGGAGCACAAGACGCCGCAGTAACCGTCGCTACAGAGGCGGGATCCCGCGCCGGATGTCCGTTGAGTAGCTCGGGCTCGCGTCGGCGAGGCGGCCACGCTCGCTCACGTAACCGAGCCGGCGCAGCTCCTCGAGCGGATAGCGTTGATCGAGGTAGCCGATGCTGTACAGGTACTCGGGCATGTAGCCCGAGAGCAGCACCCGATAGCTGAAGGGCAGGCGTCGCACGATGCGCCGTAGCATGCGATAAAGGACCGTCGTGCAGTTGCCCATGATGGTGTGATAGAAGCGCGGCTCGCGTACCAGCGAGTTGGCCTCCGCCACGTAGGCCAGGAACAGAGCCCGCATCACCGCGGGCTCGAGATTCAAGCGGAACAAATAGGTTTGCTCGCGGCGCACGTTGGTGCGCAAACGCACGATGTCGCGCTCCTCCGCGGCAATGACCACCAGCTCGAACTCCTTGAAGAAGCCGCCGATCTCGGAGAACGACTGGCGCTTATCGCGTCGTATCTCCACCGAGAATGACGACGTATTCGTCCCCCGAGAATCCGAACGACATCAGCACGTGCGCGATCGAGGGCCGATCCCAATACGAGACGATCATGTCGAGCGAACCGAGCCGCGCGAGGTCGTACTCGCGCGTGCGCCAGCGCGGCGTGTAGTCGGAGTTGCTGCGCCATTCGAAATTGCGAACCTTGTCGAGCGTCACCACGCTGCCGTCGATCTTGCCGCCGACCGTCTGCGCGACGTCGTCGGCCCACTCACGATCGTTCGACGGCCGCAGATTTCGCCACCAGATCAGCAAGAGACCGTGAGCCACCGCGAAGACGGCGGCGCCGGTCTCGAGGTGCCCGCACCACAAGGCGCCGATGCACGCGACGGCGAAGACCGGCCAAAGTACTACGCCGGCGATCCGCAACCGCGGCGGCGCCTTGTACCAGAGTGCGAGCGTTCCCCATGCCGCGAGCAAGGCGACCGTCAAACTGAGAAGCAGGGTCGCTAAGATCGACATCAGGCGGCGCTAGCGAACACCGCGCTCTTGCAGGAACTTGCCGAGAAACTTGGCGGTGTGGCTCGAGCCGGTCTTGCGGGCGATCACATCCGGATCGCCTTCGGCGACGACGCGTCCGCCGTTCGAGCCCCCTTCCGGGCCGAGATCGATGATCCAATCGGCCTCGGCCATGACGTCGAGATTGTGCTCGATGACGACCACGCTGTTGCCCGCATCGACCAGGCGCTGTAAGACATGCACCAATTTCTCGACGTCGGCCATGTGCAGTCCGACGGTCGGTTCATCCAGCACATACAAGGTGTGCTGCCCCTCGCGGCGCGCGATATCGAGCCCCACCGCATCGGTGCGCGACTTGGCGAGCTCGGTCACCAGCTTGATGCGCTGGCTTTCGCCCCCCGAGAGCGTGGGGCTCGGCTGACCGAGGCTCAAGTACCCGAGGCCGACGTCGGCCAACAACTGCACACAATGGCGCACGGCGCGATGCGCCGCGAAGAACTCCACGGCCTCATCGACCGACAGCGCCAGAACTTCGCCGATGCTCTTGCCCTTGAACAAAATGCTCAAGGTCTCGGAGTTGAAGCGCCGGCCGCCGCACACATCGCACAGCACTTGCACGTCCGGCAAGAAGCTCATCTCGATGCGCTGGATGCCCTGGCCGTCGCAGGCCTCGCAGCGACCGCCCGCGGTATTGAAGGAGAAGCGGCTCGCCGTGAAGCCGCGGATGCGCGCATCGGTGGTGTCGGCGTAGAGCCGGCGAATCGCATCCCAGAAGCCGATGTAAGTCGCCGGACAGGAACGCGGGGTCTTGCCGATCGGAGTCTGATCCACCTCGAGCACACGGCTCACTGCCTGCCAGCCCTCGATGGAGACGCATCCGTCGACCGTGGGCGCCGCGCCGCGGCCGTTGGCCGCTGCGGGACGGCGCGCGAGCAGACGCTTCAAATTGCCGAGCAGCACATCGCGTGCGAGCGATGATTTTCCGGAACCGGAGACGCCGGTCACGACGGTGAGCCGGCCGAGTGGGATGCGTGCGTTCACTTTGCGCAGGTTGTGCAGGTCGGCGCCGTGGATGCGGATGGACGGTGTGTCGGCAAGCACCGCGCGGCGGCGAGTACGCGAATGCTTGAGCGGCGCGGCGAGGCAGCGGCCGGTGGGAGAGTCCGCCATGCGCTCGAGCTCGAGGGCGGTGCCTTGCGCGACCAACTGTCCGCCGCGGGTACCGGCGCCCGGGCCCAGGTCGATCACGTGATCGGCGCGGCGAATGGTCTCCTCGTCGTGTTCCACCACCACCAACGTATTGCCCTTGCTGCGCAGGCGCTCCAGGGTGTCGAGAAGCGCGACGTTGTCGCGCGGGTGCAGACCGATCGTGGGCTCATCGAGCACATAGCACACGCCCCGCAAATTCGAGCCCAGCTGGGCCGCGAGCCGGATACGCTGAGCCTCGCCGCCGGACAACGTCGTCGCTGCGCGATTCAGCTGTAAGTATCCGAGACCCACGTCGTGCAGGAAGGCGGTGCGGGCCGAGAGCTCGGCGAGCAGGTCGCGGCCGATCTCAGCCTCCCGGCCCGTCAATTTGAGCTTGGCGATAGCCGCTGCGAATTCGTCGACGGGGAGGTCCGTGAGCGCGCCGATCGAGCGATCACGAAACAGCACGTTGCGCGCCACCGCATTCAGGCGTTCGCCGGCGCACTCGGCGCAGGTCGCGGGACCGGTCTCGGCGTTTTCCGCCGGCTCGCGCCACACGGCCTCCTCGCCGCTTTGCTCGGCGTCGAACTCCGGCAGGGCGAGCCCCGTACCGAAGCAGCTCTTGCACCAGCCGTGCCTCGAGTTGAACGAGAACAATCGCGGATCGAGCTCGGGAAAGCCGGTTCCGCAATTCGGACAGGCGCGCTTGGTCGAAAACACCGCAGCGCCGTCGGATGCCGCCGCCGTGTCATGGAGCTTCGTGCCGTTGGCTGCGCTCTGCACGTGCACCACGCCACGGCCGTGCTCGAGGGCGCTCGCCAGGGTCTCGCGCAGCTCCGCCTCGCGCGCCACGCTCACATCGAGCGTCGCAACGGGCAGCTCGATGCTGTGCTCGACGAAGCGGTCGAGACGCGGCCACTTTGCCGTCGGCAGGAGCTTTCCGTCGACCCGCAGCTCGCGAAAACCCTTGCCGCGGGCCCATTTGGCAAGGGCGGTATAAAGGCCCTTGCGCGCGACGATCAAGGGCGCAAGCAGCGTGATTTTCTTGCCGCGGTAATCTTTCAGCAATCGCGCCGTGATCGCCTCGGCGCTTTGCGGCTCGATGCGCGCCTGGCAGCTCGGGCAGTACTGCACGCCGAGCTTCACGTACAAGAGCCGCAAGAAGTGATAAGTCTCGGTGAGCGTCGCCACCGTGCTCTTGCGCCCACCGCGGCTGGTGCGCTGCTCGATGGCGACTGTCGGCGGGATGCCGAAGATGGCATCGACGTCGGGCCGCGCCGCCGGCTGTACGAACTGCCGGGCATAGGCGTTGAGCGACTCGAGATAGCGCCGTTGGCCCTCGGCGAACAGAATGTCGAAGGCGAGGGTGCTCTTACCGCTCCCGGACACGCCGGTGATCACCGTGAAGCGGTTGCGACGAAGGTCGACATCGATGTGCTTCAAATTGTGCTCGCGAGCGCCGCGGATCGAAATAGCGGAGGGCGCGAGCGCGGGTTTCGGGCGCTCTGCCGCATCGCTCACGCCGCGGGCGAGCAGGGCGCTGCCCTGCTTCGCGGCCTCGAGCAGCGCGCGGCCGGTGTGCGAGGCGGCGCTGCGCATGATCTCCTCGGGGGTGCCGACGGCGACCAGCTCCCCGCCGGCATCGCCGCCCTCGGGTCCCAAGTCGATGATCCAGTCCGCCGCGCGCACGACGTCGAGGTTGTGTTCGATCACCAGTAGCGAGTGGCCGGCCTCGATGAGCCGACGGAACGAGCGCAGCAGCTTCGCGACGTCATCGAAATGGAGTCCGGTGGTCGGCTCGTCGAACAAGAACAACGAGCCACGCTCGGAGGCTTTCTTCTTCTTTGACGCGCTCTGCACGGCGTTCTCCGCCAGATGGCCCGCGAGCTTCAGCCGCTGCGCCTCGCCGCCGGAGAGCGTGGGAACGGGCTGGCCCAGGCGCAGGTAGTCGAGTCCGACCTCCGCCAGCGGCGCAAGACGCAGGCAAACTTCCGCGTCGGCGTGAAACACCTTGAGCGCTTCCGAGATCGTCAGATCGAGGACATCGGCGATGCTCAAGGGTGCAAAGCCCTCGCGGCTCAGCTTGCACTCGAGAATCTCGGCCCGGTAGCGCCTGCCGTTGCAGTCCGGACAGCGCAGGTACACGTCCGACAGAAATTGCATTTCGACGTGCTCGAAGCCGTTGCCGCCGCATCCGGGGCACCGTCCGTTCCCGGAGTTGAAGCTGAAGGTGCCCGCCGTGTACTTGCGCTCACGGGCCTGCGGCAGGCGTGCGAAGAGCTTGCGAATGGCATCGAACGCCCCGACGTAGCTCGCGGGATTCGAGCGCGTCGTTCGTCCGATGCTGGTCTGATCCACCATCACCACGCCGTCGATCTCGCGCGCACCGCGCAGCGCGCGGTGCCGGCCGGGGTTGTCGGTCGGCTTACCGTGCGCCCGCTTGAGCGCAGGGTAGAGCACATCGTGCACCAGGGTGGATTTGCCGGAACCGCTGACGCCGGTCACGCATACCAGGCGATTGAGCGGAATCTCGACGTCGATCCCCTTGAGGTTGTGCTCGGCCGCGCCCTCGATGCGCACGCAGCCGCCGCTCGGCGCCTGCTCGCCGGGCGGCGGAATCTGCACGCGCCGACGCCCCAGCAGATAGTCGGCGGTGAGCGAGCCGCGCGCTTTGCTAAGCGCGCCGATACGGCCCTCGAACACGATCTCGCCGCCGTGCTCGCCGGGACCGGGACCGATGTCGATCAAGCGGTCGGCGGCCTGCATGACCTTCGGATCGTGCTCGACCACGATGAGCGTGTTGCCCGCATCGCGCAGTCGCTCCATCACCCCGACGATGCGCCCGACGTCGCGCGCATGCAATCCGATGGACGGCTCGTCCAGGACGAACAAGGTGTTGACCAACGAGGTGCCGAGCGCCGTGGTGAGATTGATGCGCTGGACCTCGCCGCCGGACAAGGTGCGCGATTGCCGATCGAGGTTTAAGTAACCGAGGCCGACGTCGGTCAAATACTTGAGCCGCGTGCGCACCTCGGTGAGCAACAGGTCCGCCGCCTCATCGAGCGGCGCGGGCAATGCCAGCCGCGCGAAGAACGCGCGGGTCTCGTCGATGGACTTGAGCATGAGCTCGCGGATGTTGAGTGCGGGCTCGCCGAGGCGCCAGAGCAGCGCATCCGGCTTCAATCGGGCGCCTGCACATGCGCCGCACTCGGTGTAGGAGCGGTAGCGTGAGAGCAGCACCCGAATGTGCATCTTGTACGCCTTGGTCTCGAGCCAGGCGAAGAATCGCCTGACCCCGTACCAGACTTTCTTCGTCCATTCGCCTTCGCCCTCGATCACCCATCGGCGCGCTTCATCGCTGAGGTCGGCCCACGCCACATCGACGGGAATGCCGCGCTTGCGCGCGAACTTCATCAGATCCTGCTGGCATTCCTCGTACGAGGCGGTTTGCCAGGGCTTGATCGCTCCGTCCCGGAGCGACAAGGTCACGTCGGGAATCACCAGGCCATAATCGACGCCGATGGTGCGGCCGAAGCCGCGGCAGGTGTCGCACGCGCCGATCGGGTTGTTGAAGCTGAAGGTGCTCGGCGTCGCTTCCTTGTAATTGATGTCGCAATCCGGGCAATGCAGGGCGGTGGAGAATCGCCACGGCGCCTCGGTCGAGCCATCCTCGTTCTGCGGATAGACGTCGAGCCGCCCTTGACCTACCTTGAGCGCCGACTCGATCGCATCGCCCGCGCGCGCCGGCTCCACGGCCGACCAACGAAAGCGGTCCTGAATCATCTGCAGCGCGTCGGCCCGCTCCTCGTGGATGCGTGTGTAGCCCTGCCCGGCCAGGAGCGCCTTGATTTCCTTTGCGCTGAAGTTCTTCGGGATCGGCACCGGGAAGGTCAGCAGCAGCCGCGGATCGCCTGCGGCAGCGGCGCGTTGCTCGATGAGCGTGCGGATGCTGTCGACGCTGTCGCGACGCACCGGATGCCCGCATCCGCGGCAGTGAAGGACCGCGGCGCGCGCGAACAAGAGCTTCAGATGGTCGTTGAGCTCGGTCATCGTGCCCACCGTCGAGCGGGAGGTGCGCACGGGATTGGTCTGATCGATGGCGATTGCGGGCGGAATCCCCTCGATGGCGTCGACCGCAGGGCGGTCCATCCGGTCGAGGAATTGGCGTGCGTACGGGGAGAAGGTCTCCACGTAGCGGCGCTGTCCCTCGGCATAGAGCGTGTCGAACACGAGCGAGGACTTGCCCGATCCGCTCACGCCCGTGACGACGATCAGCTCGTTGACCGGGATATCGAGGTCGAGATTCTTGAGGTTGTTCTGGCGTGCGCCGCGAATGCGAATCGCATCCGCGCGTGACGGATCTAGAGGCGGCATGGACCTTCAGTGTACGGGAAGCCACCCGGCCCGAAGAGGGGGGCCGAAACGGCTCGGAGGTGGAACTTCGCACATTATATACCCGCCGATTGCCAGGCGACACCCGCTCGCCGAACATACGCCCTCCTATGCATACCGAACTCACTACCGGCGTGATCGAGGGATTCTTCGGCAGGCCCTGGGGCTGGCCCGCGCGCCTCGGCGCAGTCGATTTTCTGCGCGATGCGGGCTTTGACTTCTACATCTATGCACCGAAGGGCGATCCGTTTCTGCGGCGTAAATGGCGCGAGCCCATGCCTGCCGACACGCTCGAGCAGCTCGCCGTCCTTGGCGCTCGCTGTCGGGAGCTAAGAGTCGACTTCGGTATCGGCTTGACGCCCTTCGAGATCTACTTGGACTACGATGCGGCCGCTCGCGAGTGCTTGCGCGCCAAGGTACGCGAGCTCAACGACACGGGCGCCGATACGCTCGCCATCCTGTTCGACGACATGCGCGGCGACGTCGCGGGAATTGCCGAGCTGCAGGCGCGGGTGATCGCCGAGATCGCCGGCTGGAGCAGCGCCCGGCGCTTCATGGTTTGCCCCACCTACTATTCGTACGACGCCCGGCTCACCCGCGAGTTCGGAGCTCCGCCCAAAGCCTATCTCAAGGATCTCGGGCGTCTGCTCGATCCGCGCATCGATTGCTTCTGGACGGGCGAGAAAATCATCTCGCACGGATATTCGGGGCAGCACCTTGCCGAGGTCGCCGCCGATCTCGGGCGCAAGCCGTTCATCTGGGACAACCACATCGCCAACGATGCGAAGACGCGCAGCAATCACCTCTATCTCGATCCGTCCGCCGACTCGTGGAGCTTGGCGGGGGAGGCGGCGGCGGGACTTGCGATCAATCCCATGAACCAACCGCACCTGTCGCGCATTGCGCTGCGCGGTTACCGGCACCTGCTGACGGTCGGCGCGGATCTGCGGAAGCGCGCTGCCCGACGATCTGTCGGGAGTTGGCGGGACCGCAGGTCGCAGCGCTCCTCCTCGAGGATCTTGCAGCCTTGCAGAACGAGGGGTTGAGCCGGCTCGACGATGCCGCGCGGCGAGCCCTCCTCGAGCGCTACGAGGGCGAGGCCGGCAACCCCTATGCGGACGAGGTCGCGGCGTTTTTGCGCGGCGAGTATGCGTTCGATCCCGAGTGCCTGACGAGCTGATCGTGCGTGAGCGCTCGCCGCTCGAGGTCTTGCTCGCCTTCCTGAAGCTTGGCATATCCTCCTTCGGAGGTCCCATCGCGCACATAGGGTATTTCCGCGAGGAGCTCGTCGTGCGCCGCCGTTGGATTGATGATCCGACGTTTTCTGATTTAGTGGCGCTTTGCCAATGCCTCCCCGGCCCCACCAGCAGTCAAATCGGGTTCTCCCTCGGATTGATCCGCGCGGGTTTTTTGGGCGGTTTGGCGGCATGGACGGGATTTACGCTTCCATCGGCCGCCCTGATGACGGCATTGGCTTTCGGGGCTCGGGGGCTGGGCGGTCCGATCGGCCAGGGTGTAATACACGGGCTGAAGCTCGTCGCGGTAGCCATCGTCGCGCAGGCCGTTTGGGGAATGGCGGCGAGCTTGTGCCCGGACCGGCGGCGCGCTTCCATCGCCTGCATCGCAGCGCTGATGCTTCTTTTCATCAATTGGCATGCCATTCAAATCGCAGCGATCCTGATGGGCGCCATCGCGGGATTCTGGCTGTGCCGCGCCCCCGTGCCCGCAGCGACGGGAACCATCGGCGCCGCCGTTTCGCGCCGAGTCGGCTTCGCGGCGCTCGCGATCTTCTTTCTGCTGTTGATCGCACTTCCCGCTATCGCCCGCGTGTTTCACGGTGTCGCCCTGTTCGATGCCTTTTACCGCTCCGGCGCTCTGGTCTTTGGAGGAGGCCACGTCGTGCTGCCGTTGTTGAGCAGAGCGTTCGTGGCGCCCGGGTGGGTGAGCGAGGACACGTTTCTCGCCGGCTACGGCGCAGCGCAGGCGATCCCCGGACCACTCTTTACCTTTGCCGGTTATCTCGGCGCCGTGGTCAGGCCCGAGCGGTATGGCCTGGCGGGTGCAACCATCGGAGTGGTCGGGATCTTCCTGCCCGGCGTCTTGGCTCTCTTGGGTGCGCTGCCGTTTTGGAACGCGTTTCGCCGGCGCGCCGCTGCGCAAGCCATCACGCGCGGAATCAATGCAGCCGTCGTCGGCCTGCTCGGGGCGGCACTCTACGATCCCTTGTGGATAAGCTCGGTACGGTCGACGCACGATTTCGCCGTCGCGCTGCTTGCGTTCGTTTTGTTGACGGCTTGGCGCACGCCACCGGTGATCGTCGTCATCCTCGGCGCGTTCAGCGCGGTCTTCTTGAGCTGATTCTCCCACACTTTGCATCGCAAAGTATAATATACCCACGGCTGATGGCAGGGGCCAAAGCGCGCCGACAGACAGATTTGACGACGTGCTTGTCAGTGCGCGGTATGGGGCGGAAGTCGGGAGATCAGATTACAGATGAACCCTATGTTAGCGGCCACGCGGGTGCGGTGGGCGGTGTTGGCATGCGCCTTTGTCGGCATCTTCCCCGTCACCGGCCGGACCGCGGACTCCCTGGTTGACGCGACACTCGAAGATACCAAGCTTTACTTCACCTCACCGTTGCGATGGGATGAGGAGGACTGGCTGTATTTCGGAGGCGCTCTGGTCGCTATCGGCGCCGCGCATTCAGTTGACGGACGAGTTCGTGAGCACTTTGCAACCGGCTCGAACGCAACCTTAAACGGCGGCGAGGATAAAAATAGTTTGCGCGACGCGGCGCCAACGGTGGCGATTGTCGCGGCCACCGGCCTTTATGCATCGTTCATCGACGACCGGGACGGCTATCGGGAGACTTGGGCGCTGATCGAAGCTGGCGCGTTCAGCGGCGCCACCGCGGAAGTGCTCGGATTGGCGACCGGTCGCGAGCGTCCCGATGCGACCACCTCGCCCAACGAATGGGGTAAGGGAAGCGACTCATTCCCCTCGCTTCATACCTCCGTAGCCTTTGCCGTGGGGACCGTGTTCGCCGAGTCCGGCAATGATGAATATCGATGGATTCGGCGCATCGTCGGCTATGGCGTCGCAGGGGCGACCGCGTACGAGCGGCTGAACGAGAATGTGCATTGGCTCTCCGATACGGTCGCCGGCGCAGCCCTCGGTATCGCAACCGCGAAATTTGTGCTGAATCGCCAAGACGCGCAAAGCCGCGGCACGGTACAGATCCAGCCGGTGAAGGGCGGTTGGATGCTCTCTTATTCGGTGCGCACCCATTGACCACCGATTAGGTGCCCAATGACGCTGCTCGATGCCGCCTATGCATTGGATGAACTCGCGGCCGGTCGCAGTCCCGACCGGGCGCGGCTGCTTGCCGGCGCGCGGGCACTGGACAGTGTCCGCGTGACGGGAGAGCAAGCCGACCGTGACCTATTGGACGCCGCGAACGAACTGCATCTGGTAGCGGGCGGCGCCACCGTGGATCTTACGAGGCGCGGCCGAGCGCGTGCCGCCGCGTGGGCAGAGGCTGTGCGACGCATCAACACTCGCTAGCAAGAGTCACGCGCCTCCGCCGGCCGGCGGCACATGCGCCTTTCACTCCACAGGTCAGCGGCATAAACTTCGCATCATGACTTTCTCACTTTACACCGCGACCGTGCCCTCGTACCTGCAAATACTGGAAAGCCTTTCCGGTCTGCTCGACAAGGCCGAGTCGTTTTGTGCGGAAAAGAAAATAGCGCCGGAGCTGATCATCGAAGCGCGGCTCGCCGCCGACATGCACTCCTTTGCCTATCAAGTAAAATCCGCGGCGGTACACTCTCTAGGCGCCATTGAAGGGGTGCGTCGCGGCGTCTTTTCGCCCGACACGGCGAACCCGCCGGAGAGTTTCGCGGCTCTCAAGACGCGGATCGCCGCAACGCGCGCGGGCCTTGAAGCCGTCGCGCCCGACGAGGTGGATGGTTTCGTCGGCCGCGACATGCGGTTCTCCTTCGGAGAGCGGCACATCGATTTCAGAGCGGAGGAGTTTCTGCTGTCCTTCTCACAGCCGAATTTCTACTTTCACGCGACCACCGCCTACGACATCCTGCGATGGAAGGGAGTCGAGATCGGTAAGCGGGATTTCCTCGGACGTACGCGCCGCCTGCGCATGCAGCAGTAGACCTCAGTCGGCGACCGGCGGCGACAGCGCTTTGTCCCACAGCTCGAAGCCCGCGCGGCGCCCGTAGCCGCGCGCGGCGTAGAAGTCCCGCGCGCGCGCATTTTCAGATCCGAGCTGTAGCTGCAATCGCCTAACGCCCTTCTCTCGCAGAACGTTCTCGGCGTGCAGCAGGAGCGCAGCCCCGGTACCCCGCTGACGAAATGCAGGAGCCACGAAGAATTCGTCGATCTCAGCCATCATGCCGCCGTGCTCCAAACTGAAGACGAGTACCGCGAGTAGATAACCGCCGATGGTCCCCGCCTGTTCGGCGAGCCAGCATTGAGCATGACCGTTTGCGAACAGCGCCGCGTGCAGCAAACACTCGATGCGGCGGGCGTCGAATCCCGGTAGCTCCTCGAATGACCAATACTGCTGCACCAGGTTCACCAGTGCGGGCATATCGCTCGGGGATGCGGTGCGAATGAGAGGCGGGCTCGAGCTCATCGTAAACTTCCCTTGCGGGCGAATGCGGCAGAGGTCATCTTATCCGTCCCATGGCCAATTTCATCCTCGTACACGGCTCGCTGCACGGCGGATGGTGCTGGCACAAGCTCGTGCCGCTGCTCGAGGCCCAAGGCCATCGGGTGCTCGCGCCCGATCTGCCGGGCATGGGAGCAGATCCCACCCCTCTGTCCGAGATCACCCTGCGCACATGGGCTGAGTTCATCGTGCGACGATCGCGCGAAACGGGCGAGCCCGTGATTCTGGTCGGACACAGCCGCGGCGGCACGGTCATCAGCGAAGCGGCCGAGCTCGCGCCCGAAGCGATGCGAGGGCTCGTCTACCTTGCGGCGCTCTTGTTGCCTGCCGGAAAGATGGCGTTCGAGGCCGCCGTGGCGGAGGATGCACGCAGCGCGGTCGAGCCCGGCCCCGGGGGAACGGACCCGCTGTCGCTCAGCGTCGAACCCGAGGCGGCACGAGCACTATTTTATAATCGCGCGAGCCTTGAGGACGCGCTCTGGGCAAGCGCACGGCTTTGCCCGGAACCGCTTGCCCCGAACCTGGTTCCGCTGACGGTCACTCGCGAGCGCTGGGGACGGCTGCCGCGTGCTTATATCGAATGCCTGGACGATCGCGCCGTGCCGATCGAGTTGCAGCGGGCCATGCAGGCGGTCCTGCCTTGCGATCCCGTGGTGACGATGGACAGCGATCATTCGCCGTTTCTATGTAAGCCGGAACTCCTGGCCGCGCACCTGTCGGACATCGCCTCGAGGTTTGCCGCGCGCTGATTCCGAGAGCTATCGGCCCGCGAATTGCTCCATCATGAGCCCGGTCCCGCCGCGCGTGACGTGGGCGACGATGGCGGTGCGGCGATGGATTTTGGTGATCAGTCCCAGGTTGATCGCGAACGCAAGCTGCACCTGTTGTCCCTTGCGCAGCCCGAGATTCTCCGTCTCAACGAACACGCCGTTGGCGCTCAGGTTCTTGGCCTTGCATATTCTGCTCTTGCGACCCGACATGATCACGTACACGGTGGTGCGTGCGCGATGACGAGTATGCAGACGACGCTCCATCCTACGATCCTGGATTTTGCTGTGGCGGGAGGCTCCATTATGCACACCGAAAGGCGCTTCGCGAAGCGTTCGATGATGCATCGCTCGATAAGTAAAATCGGTCGTGATTTACCCCCGCGGCTGAGGGGTTTTAAGCGTATCGATTGCCGCCGCCGGGAGGATTTGCGGGCGGGCGCCGCGGCCTTAGGCGATGTCTTTTCTGCGGATGGCGAGCTGCTCCGGCGCATCGATCCCCATCTTGACGCGGCGTCCGGTCCCGCCGAGGAGCGTGATCAAGATCGGCCCGTTCGCAAAAAGCTGCGCGAGCGTCATGCTTTCGTCCACACCTTCCGCAAGTTGGATCACGATGGACTCATCGGCGCGGCGGCTGAGGACGAGCATGTCAGGCCTTCGCCAACGGGCGGTGCGCCCGGGCAAAGGTCTTGCCCTGGGCGGTATAGGTGAGGGGTGCGGTGCCGCGCACGATCCCAAGAAGCTGCTGCAGCTGGTTTCGGCGGGTGTGGATGATGTAACCGTTCACTGCGTTCGACGAGCGGCATCCGGCCATCAGTTCCATGAGGGTGTGCCAGCGTTGCGCGAGGGTTGCGGCGAGGCCGGCCTCCCGCGAAACGCGTGCGCCCGGCAAGTTCTGACCGGCGGCGCTCGCGAGCGCGCGCCGCTCGTCCTCCATTTTCTCGATGCTGCCGAGAAGGCGTACTTTCTCTGCCGCCCGCTGTTCGACGTCCGCGGCAGACGAGCCGGTCAGGGCGGCACGCTCGGCATCGAGGACGGATGCGAGCGAGCGAGCCGCCGCGATCTCGCGATCTAGCAAGTCCTCGAGCTGGCGGCGCGCTTCCTCGCTCATGGGTGCTATTTAAGTCCGCGCTCGGCCTGAAGCATTTTGTCGGCGACGCGGGAGGCATCGATCGAGTAAGTGCCGCCGTGCAGGGCCTGCTTGATCGCGGCTACTTTTGCGCCATCGACCGCGGGCGTCTGGGCGATCGCGTCGGAGAGCTTCTGCAACGACCGGGCGGAGGTGGTCAACGTGACCTGATCGCCCGTCTGTGATGCGGGGCTACGCGGCCGGCGCGTCCGAAGGCGCCTTGTCAGCAGCAGCAACGCTGCCGGTGTTCGAGCCCTTCGGGGGCGCGAGCGGCTCGGACGTTGGTAATCCACTGATTTTTGATGGCACCGAAATCACTCCTGGACAGGGACCTGGCCCTTGCCCTCGTTATCGTCAAAGAACAGAAGGACTTTAACCATCCCACCCGTTCGACCTTCCCGTGGAAGTGTCGATTGAATCTTTGTATCGGCTGAGACTTGCGTCACTGAAGGGCTATTGCAAAACAATTTCCACCACCTGCTCGGAACGCGCCACGCCCTCGACGACCCGGCCGGACGAGAGGTTCTGAACCTTAACCCGTTGATTGATGAGGGCATCGCTGAGCGCTTTGCCTTCCATGCGGATGCTCATGGACCCGGAATCTGCGATGAGGGTCACGGTTTGGCCGCGTTGCACCGCTTTCGCGCCCAACAGATATTGATTCGTGATGACGGCGCCGCTCGAGATCGGCCGCGCAGCGGTCAGTCCCGATGGCGACCGTCGGATCGTCGAGATAGCCCGGCGGAAGCTCCGGGATATCGCGCTGCTCGATGCGCACGTCTTTCTCCGTCAGAACCGATCCGGCGACGATGGCACGTGCCGCGATGGCGACGGGCGAAGTGCCCACCATCCGCACCGACACATAGATATGCCAAGCCGGGGAACCCGGGCACCGCAATTCGACCAGGACCCGATCGCGCATGTGCGCCCCGCCGCTCACCACCGGGGTGATCGGCCGGTCGCACCGTTGCAGCCGCATATGGGCTTCGATGGGACCCGCGATGAGCCGCTGCCGATCGCTGAGCGGCGGCAGATGCAGAGCCGCCTCCTTTTGAGCGAGCGCCTCCAACCGCCTGAGATCCTCGAGCTCGCGCTCCGGCGGAGTCGGTGCCGGGCGTCGCCACGCCGGGCGTCGCCACGCCGGACGTATCCACGCCGGACATATCCGCGGCGCCGGACGTGGCGCCGGCGGCCGCGAGCGCGAGGACCAAAAGCCAGCGTCGAATTCTTGACAGATTTCGCATCCTACCGAGACACAAGCAAGTGACGTGCCAGGGCCCGCGAGGCGCCGCGATGCGCGGCAAGGGTTTGCCGCCGCCCGCTCGCCGGCGGCAGGACTTGCCCATGCCGCAGCCGATCGAGCGGCCAATTCGGGCGCGCGGGGCGCCGGACGCGGTGTGCGCGACGTTGGCACAGCTCTTGCTCTAGTCCCCATCGAGGAGATCTGACCCATGTTCGACAACGTTTTCGGAATACACGAGCAGGCGCTGATGGTGCACGGACAACGTCTCGGTGTCCTGGCCGCCAACCTCGCCAATGCGGATACGCCGGGCTACAAGGCGCGCGACATCGACTTCGGTGCCGTGCTCGCGCACACCCAAGGCGAGACGCAGATGCCGCTCGAGGTCACACACGTCGCGCACATCACCTTCGATGACGCCGATGCGCCGGTCGGCGAGCTGAAGTACCGCAATCCCTACCAGGCTTCGCTCGACGGCAACACGGTCGAGATGCCGGTGGAGCAGGCGGCCTTCTCCGAAAACAACGTGCGTTACCAGGCCAGTCTCAACTTTATCAATACGAGAATCGCCGAGATGCAGCTCGCGATCAACGGCTCGTAGCGCAGGAGACGATCGATGTCGCTATTCAATGTGTTCAATATTTCCGGCAGCGCGATGAACGCCGAGACCATCCGTCTCAATGCCACGGCCAGCAATCTCGCGAACGCGGAAAGCGTCAACGGCGACGCCAGCAAGGTCTACCGGGCGCGGCATCCGGTGTTCGCTGCGATGATGGACAACGAGTCGGGGCTCGAGGATCAGGACGCCTCGGCGGGCGTCCGCGTGCTCGGCGTCGTCGAGAGCACGACGCCGCCGCTCAAAACCTATCAGCCCGACCATCCGCTCGCGGACAAGGACGGGTATGTCTACACCTCGAACGTCAACTCGATCGAGGAGATGACCAACATGATCTCCGCCAATCGCTCGTTCTCGACCAACGTTCTCGCGGTCAACACGGCCCGGGACTTATTGCTCAAAGTCATTTCCATGGGCCATTAATCATGATCAGCCACATTTACTCGACCACGCCCGGCGGCACGACGGGCACGAGCGGCAGCTCCGGCACCAGCGGAACCGGCAGCAGCGGCTCGAGCTCGACATCGAGCTCGAGCGCGAACGGCGTCACGCTGGGGGGAACCGACTTCCTTACCCTCATGCTCGCGCAGCTGCAAAATCAGGACCCGACCAGCCCGGTCGACAGCAATGAGTTCCTGAGCCAGCTCGCCTCATTGAGCGAGGTGCAGGGCATCAACCAGCTCAACACCTCGTTCTCCTCGCTCTCCAATTCGCTCACATCGAGCCAGGCGTTGCAGGCGTCCTCGCTCCTCGGCCACCAGGCGCTGGTCGCGAGCTCGACCGCCACGCTCGGCACGCGCCGGCGGCACGGTCACCGGCGCAGTCAGCGTGCCGCAGACGAGCTCGTCGGTGGTGCTCAACATCACCAACAGCGCGGGTGTGCTGGTGGATTCGATCAATCTCGGCGCGCAGTCCGCGGGACTTGCGGGCTTCACGTGGAACGGGCAGACGAGCAGCGGTTCGACGGCGCCCGCGGGCACCTACAACCTGAACGCGCAAGTGAGCGGCGTGTCGGGCGGCACCGCCATCAGCACGCTGGTGAGCGGCACGGTCGACAGCGTCACGATGGGCTCGGGCACGACCGGCTTGACGCTGAACGTTGCCGGACTCGGCAGCGTCCCGTTCAGCAGCGTTCAACAGATTTCAAATTAGTTCCAGAGGAGCTTGAGTCATGGCTACTTTCAATATCGCTTTATCCGGCTTGACGGCCGCCAGTTCGGCCCTGGATATCACCTCGAACAACATTGCGAATGCCGACACCACCGGCTTCAAGAGTTCGCAGGCGGAATTCGGCGACGTGTTCTCTTCGAGCGCGGTGAATCTCAACACCTCGACTTCGGGCGAGGGCGTGCAGCTCATCTCCTCGGCGCAGCAATTCACGCAGGGCGACATCACCACGACGTCCTCGCCGCTCGACATGGCGATCAGCGGCAACGGCTTCTTCACGATGGACAGTCCGAGCGGCTATGTCTACACCCGCAACGGCGAGTTCACCGAGGACCAGAACGGCAACGTCGTGAGCGCGACGGGGCAGTTCCTGCAGGTCTATCCGCCGCTCGCGAACGGCGGCTTCAACACCGGCGCCCTGCAGAACCTCAATCTCAACACCGCGCAGAGCGCTCCGCAGGCGACCTCGACCGGCGTCGTGACGTTGAACCTGCCGTCGAACGACACGGTGCCGACGCAGACCCCGTTCAGCGCGACCAACCCCGACACCTACTCGCAATCGACCTCCACCACCGTCTACGACTCGCTCGGAAACTCCTATCCGGCGACCTTCTACTTCACTCAGACCGCGACGCCGGGAACGTGGGATGTCAACATGACGGTGAACGGCACGGTGGTGGGCGCTACGCAAACCCTGACGTTCAACTCCGCCGGTATCCTCACGACACCGGCGAACGGCAACGTCGCGTTCGGCGGCTACACGCCCGCCGACGGCGCGACCGCGATGAACATGAGTTTCAATTTCGGCGACACGACGCAGTACGGCACTGCGTTCGGCGTGAGCTCGATCACCCAGAACGGCTACACGACCGGTCAGCTGAGCACCGTCTCGGTCGATTCCACGGGCGTCGTCTCGGCCGTGTACACCAACGGCCGCTCCACCGACTTCGGGCAGCTCGCCATCGCAAACTTCCCGAACCCGCAGGGTCTGCAGCAGCTGACCGACACCAATTGGGCGCAGACCTTCTCGTCCGGCACCGTGGTGCAGGGCACGGCCGGATCGGCCGGCTTCGGCACCGTTCAGTCGAGCGCGCTCGAGAGCTCGAACGTGGACCTCACGACCGAGCTCGTGAACATGATCACCGAGCAGCGCGCCTTCCAGGCGAACGCCCAGGTCATCACCACCGCCGACCAGATGTCGCAGACCGTCATCGGAATCGCCACCAATGGATAGAGGGCTCTATGTGGCCATGACGGGCGCCAAGCAGATCATGCAGGCGCAGGCCGTCAACAACCACAACCTCGCGAACATCAACACCGTGGGCTTTCGCGCCGACGCGGTGTCCTTCGTGAGCCAGCCGATCTACGGTCCGGGCTATCCGACCCGCGTCAACGCGGTCGCGAGCGATGCGGGCACCGACTTCTCGAGCGGCGTGATGCAAGGCACCGGCCGCGACCTCGACATCGCCGTCAACGGCAGCGGCTACATCGCCGTGATGGGCAACGACGGCACGGAAGGCTACACGCGCGCCGGCGATCTGCGGGTGGGCGTCGACGGCTCGGTGACCACCGCGGCCGGGCAGGCGGTTCTGAGTGAATCGGGACCCCTGAACATCCCGCCGGCCTCGACGGTCACCGTCGGCAACGACGGCACGATCTCCGTGGTGCCGCTCGGCCTGAACCCGATCGGCATCTCGCCGACGGATCGGATCAAGCTGGTGAATCCGCCGCAGAAGGATCTGCAGAAGGGGAGCGATGGCCTGCTGCGGCTCAAGGACGGGCGTAAGGCCGAGACCGACCCGAACGTCACCGTGACCTCGGGGGTGCTCGAGTCGAGCAACGTCAACGCCGCGCAATCCCTGATCAACATGATCGAGCTGCAGCGCCTGTACGACTTTCAGGTGAAGAGCATGAACTCGAGCGATCAGAACGAACAGACGGCCGAACAAATGATGTCGAACGCTTCTTAGAGGAACTGAACCATGAATCTCGCACTTTGGTCCGCAAAGACCGGTCTCGACGCCCAGAACACGCAGATGGCGATCATCGCCAACAACCTCGCGAACGCGAACACCACCGGCTACAAGTCGCAGCGCGCGGCGTTTCAGGACCTCATGTACCAGAACGTTCGCCAGGTCGGCGCGCAGAGCACGCAAAACAC
Source organism: uncultured Gammaproteobacteria bacterium (assembly GCA_963766915.1). Lineage (GTDB taxonomy): Bacteria > Pseudomonadota > Gammaproteobacteria > Steroidobacterales > Steroidobacteraceae > Bog-1198. Next base: position 451,577 of record CAVYCL010000005.1, on the reverse strand, counting down.
CCAGTACAGCACCGGCCTCACCTTGGGCACGGGCGTGCGCATCGTCGCCACCGAGGCGAACTACGCGCAGGGCAGCTCCACCACCACGAACAGTCCGCTCGACCTGCAGATCTCGGGTCAGGGATTCTTCCAGATCACGATGCCCGACGGCTCGCTCGCCTACACGCGCGACGGCTCGTTCACGCTGGACAACCAGGGCAACGTGGTCACGGCGAGCGGCTATCCGATCCAGCCGGCGATCACGATTCCCGTCGGCACCCAGTCGGTCACGGTGGGGAGCGACGGCGCGGTCACGGCGGTGTCCGCCGAGCGGCAAGACGACCCAGATCGGCCAGGTGCAGCTCGCCGATTTCATCAACGAGCAGGGCCTGCAGAACATCGGCAACAATCTGGTGATCGAGTCGGCGGCGAGCGGCTCGCCGCAAACGGGCACGGCCGGCGCCAACGGGCTCGGCACCATCCAGCAGGGCTCGCTCGAGACCTCGAACGTGAACACGGTCACCGAGCTCGTCAACATGATCGAGTGCCAGCGGGCCTATGAGATGAACTCGAAGGCGATCACGACCACCGATCAGATGCTGGAATACCTGACGACCAACCTGACATGAGCAAGCCCCGCATTCATCTGAGCGGCGCGGCTGCTGCCCATCCTCGCGGCGGTCGCGCTCGCCGGCTGCTCCTTGCTGCCGAGTCACGACCACAAGCCGGACGCCGCCGCGCCTGCGCGCGCGTTGCCCCCGCCCGTGCCGCGCACCGACGGCGCCATCTACCAGGCGGGCCAGGAGATGGCGCTGTTCGCGGACCTGAAGGCGCGGCGCGTGGGCGATGTGCTCACCATCGTGCTCAACGAGGCCACCGCCGCCAGCAAGAATGCAGCCACCAAGACTTCGAAGACCTCCGCCGTGACCGATACCGGGCCGACGATCTTCGGCAAGTCCATCACGACCAAGGGCGTGCCGATCCTCGACACGACGCTCTCCGGCTCGCACACCTTCGACGGCGAGGGCACCGCCTCGCAGGGCAACAGCTTCGTCGGCGCTCTCACCGTGACGGTCACGGAAGTGCAGAGCAACGGCAACCTGGTCGTGGTGGGCGACAAGACCTTGAAGCTCAACCAGGGCGATGAGTTCATCCACATCTCGGGCGTCGTGCGGCCCGCGGACGTGACGACCAACAACACCGTCACCTCCGACAAGATCGCCGATGCGCACATCAGCTACTCGGGCAAGGGCGTCATCGCCAACGCGAACCACATGGGCTGGCTCACGCGCTTCTTCAACTCCGTCCTGTCGCCTTTCTGAGTATGCGCTCCATGTCGAAAATCATTCGCCGTCTCTCGATCCTGTTCGGTCTCGGGTCACTGGTCGCCTTCGCGGCGAGCCCGCCGCCGGCGCACGCCGAGCGCATCAAGGACATGGCCCAGGTGCAGGGAGTGCGTACCAACCAGCTGGTCGGCTATGGCCTGGTGGTCGGGCTCGACGGCACGGGCGACCAGACCAGCCAGGCGCCGTTCACCATCCAGTCGCTCACCAACATGCTGGCGCAGTTGGGCGTCGACGGTGCCCGCGAACGTGACGCCGCAGCTCAAGAACGTTGCCGCGGTGTCCGTGCACGCGGTGATGCCCGCGTTCGTCAAGCCGGGACAAACCATCGACATCACGGTGAACTCGATCGCGAACGCCAAGAGCCTGCGCGGCGGATCCCTGCTGGTCACCCCGCTGCACGGCCTCGACGGCCAGATCTACGCCATCGCCCAGGGCAACCTGATCGTGAGCGGCTTCGGCGTACAGGGCAACGACGGCTCGAAGCTCACGGTCAACGTGCCGAGCTCGGGGCGCATTCCGAACGGCGCCACCATCGAGAAAGCGGTTCCGACCCAGCTCGCGCAGGGCGATGCCATCGTCCTGAACCTGAACGACCCCGACTTCACCACGGCCACGCGCCTGGTGCAGGTGGTGAATCACGGCATCGGCGAGGACATCGCGACCATCGTCGACGGCGGGTCGGTGCGCGTGCGCGCGCCGCTCGACATCACGCAGCGCGTCGCCTTCCTCTCGACCGTCGAGAATCTCGAGATCGATCCGGCGAGCGCCGCGGCGAAGGTGATCATCAATTCGCGCACCGGCACGGTGGTGATCAGCAGCAACGTGCGCGTGAGTCCGGCGGCGGTCTCGCACGGCTCACTGACGGTCAGCATCAAAGAAGAGCAGAAGGTGAGCCAGCCCAACGCGCTCGCGAACGGCACCACCACCGTCACCACCAGTTCCACGATCAATGTCGACCAGGGCTCAAATCGCATGTTCTTGTTCAAGCCGGGGGTCGAGCTGGAACAGATCGTGCATGCAGTCAACGAGGTCGGAGCTGCGCCCGGCGACCTGGTCGCCATTTTGGAAGCGCTGAAGGAAGCGGGAGCGCTCCAGGCCGAGTTGATCGTGATTTAAACCGATTGAGGGTTCCAGATGACCTCGCCCGCTGTCCAATGTCCCGTCTCCGACATCCGCCGTGCCCGAGGCCTCGACGCAGGCAAATACCTATACGGATTTGAATGCGCTCGCGTCGCTCAAGAACGCCCCGACCTCTCCGGCGACCATCAAGGCGGTATCGGAGCAGGTGGAGGCGCTGTTTCTGCAGATGATGCTGAAAAGCATGCGCGATGCGAGCGATGCGGCCGGCGAGCCGACGAGCAACGAAACCGGCATGTACCAGGACATGTTCGACAAGCAAGTGGCGCTCACTCTGAGCAAGCGTCAAGATCTTGGCATCGCGCGGCTGTTCGAGCGCCAGCTCGGCGGCAAAACCACGGACGGCAAAGGTTCGGACGCCAAGGCGACGGGCTTGAAAAGTCTCGGCGCCGCCGCCGCCGAGGTCTCGCCGTCGCAACTGAAGCCGTTGCCGAAGAGCGGCGCCGATTCCCACGGCGGCACCGCACCGCCAACCGGCGCGAACTTTTCCGAGCGCGCCGCGGACTTCGTGCAGCAAGTGCTGCCCACCATCCGACAGGCGGCCGCCGCCCTCGGCGTCAACCCGCTCGGCATGCTCGCGCAGGCGGCGCTCGAGACCGGCTGGGGCCAACGCATGCCGCGGACGGCCGACGGCAGCTCGAGCCTCAACCTGTTCGGCGTGAAGGCGGGGAGCGATTGGAGCGGGGCGCGGGCCGTGGCGGACACCGTGGAGATCAGCGACGGCGTGGCGAAGCAGACCCGCACCGCCTTTCGGGCCTACGGCTCCATCGAGGAAAGCGTCAGCGATTTCGCCCGCCTGCTCGCGAGCTCGCCGCGCTATCGCGAGGCGGTTGCCGCGGGCTCGAGCGCCCAGGCGTACGTACAACACATCGCCAAGGCCGGGTACGCCACCGACCCGGAGTATGCCAATAAGTTAAATGAGGTGCTGAACAGCGGCACTTTACAGGCCGCGCTCGGCGCGCGGCTGGCCAGGCTTTAGAAACGGCGGCGGCCGCCGATAGAGCGTGAAGTAGATCTCGGCGTCGCGGAGAGGTTAGCTTGTCGAGCATATTCGGGATTGATCTATCGGCACTTCAGGCCTTTCAACAGGCCATCGAAGTCACGAGCAACAACGTCGCGAACGCGAGCACGCCGGGGTACGACGAGGAATCGATCGAGCTCGGCCACTGCGCTCCCGCAGGATGCCGGCGGCTTCGCGATCGGCTCGGGCGTCGACGTCGAGGGCGTGCAGCGCGCCTACAGCCAGGCGGCAGCGACCCAGCTCAACACCTCGCAGAGCAGCTTGTCGCAGCTCACGGCGCTGCAGAACTACACCAGCCAGATCGACAACCTGTTCGGCACCACCGCCGGCGGGCTTGACGACGGCGCTGCAGACCTATTACAGCGGGTGGTCCGCGGTGGCCGACGATCCGACCTCCACCTCCGCCCGAGAGGCGCTGCTCGGCGACGCGAGCGCGCTCGCCGCCAACCTCAAGTCCACGAGCTCGCAGCTGCAGGGGCTGAATTCCGACGTCAATACGCGCATCACCGCGGACGTCAATCAGATCAATTCGATCAGCACGCAGATCTCGAGCCTCAATACGCAAATCGCGCAAGGCTCGGGCCGCGGGCCAGGCGCCGAACCAGCTGCTCGATCAGCGCGATGAGCTGGTCTCGAACCTGTCGCAGCTGGTGGGCGTCACGACCACGAGCAACAGCGACGGCTCGATCAACGTCTTCTTGGGGAACGGTCAGCCGCTGGTCCTCGATCAGAACACCTACCAGTTGAGCACCGTCCCGAATCAATTCAACGCCTCGCAGCTCGAAGTCGCGAGCACGGCGTCCGACGGCGCCTCGATCACGAGCTCGATCACTTCCGGGGATCTCGGCGGGCTGCTGGCGGCGCGTACACAAGCCATCGATCCGGCGCTCAATCAACTGGGGCAGATCGCGACGGCAGTCGCGCAAAGTGCCAATACGCAACAAGGCTCGGGTCTCGACTTGAACGGCCAGCTGGGCTCCGCGCTCTTTTCGGTGGGCGCGCCCGTGGCCACTGCCTCGAGCGCCAACACCGACGCCACGACGGCGAGCGTCACGCTATCGAATATCGGGGCGCTCACCTCGGACAACTATCTGCTCTCGTACAAGGCGGGCGCGTACACGCTGACCGATGCGACGACCGGGGCCAATGTGGCGCTCACGGGTGCGGGCACGACCGCGAGTCCGCTCACGGCGAGCTCGGTCGGCCTGTCCATCGTGCTGTCCGGAACGCCCGCGGCGGGGGATCAGTTCTTGATTCAGCCGACGGCGCAGGCCGCCTCGACCATCGGAGTCGCGATCACCGACCCCTCCGGCCTCGCGGCCGCGGGCGCCATCCAGACCTCGGCCGCCGACACCAATACGGGCAGCGCCACCATCGGCGCGGGCACCGTGCTCGATCCCACGAACCCCAATCTGCTCAATACGACGACCATCCAGTTCCTGACCCCGACGACCTATTCCGTCAACGGCGCGGGAAGCTTTGCCTACACCTCGGGCGGCAATGTCGATCTCAACGGCTGGCAGGCGCAGATCAGCGGCACCCCCGCCGCCGGCGACACGTTCACGGTGCAGAGCAACGCGGGCGGCACCGGCGACAACACCAATGCGCTCGCGGCCGCGAATCAGCAGACGACGGGCGTCCTGTCGAACGGCACGATCAGCGTCTCGGGCGCCGTGAGCGCGCTCATCAGCGGAGCAGGCGCCAGGCGCAGCAGGTCAACACCGCGCAAACGGCGCAGACGGCGGTGAACACCCAGGCGACAGACCAACGTGCAATCGATCTCCGGCGTCAATCTCGACGAGGAGGCGGCCAATCTCATGCAGTGGCAGCAGGCCTATCAAGCCTCCGCGCAGGCGCTGTCGGTCGCGAACGGCCTGTTCACGACGTTCCTTGATTCGATCAACGGCACCTATAGCTAAGGAGCAAGTACGATGCGCGTCACGCAAAGCATGGAGCAGGCCCAGTTCTTGACCGCGCTCAACCAGCTCGAGTCCAATATCTCCAACACGCAGAACGGGATCTCCACCGGGCTCGCGTTCACCACGGCGTCGGAAAATCCGGTCGGCGCGGGCCTCGTGGCCGGCTACAACCAGGTGCTCGCGCAAAGCCAGCAGTACACCGCCAACGGCCAGAGCGCGACCGACAGCCTGAACATCGAGGACAGCGCGCTCACCCAATTGCAGAACCAGCTGCAGAGCCTGCGCGATCTCGCGCTCGAGGCCAACAACGCCACCGAGTCGCCGGCCGACTTGAGCGCCATCGCCAGCGCAGGTCCAGCAGATCCAGGGAAGCATCCTGTCGCTCGCCAACACCCAGGACGGCTGCGGGCAACTACATCTTCGCCGGCTACTCCACGCAGACGCAGCCGTTCGCGCAGAGCGCGACCGGCGCGACCTACAGCGGCGACCAGGGCCAGCGGCAGGTGCAAATCGGCGCCGGGCAAACGGTGGTGATCGGCGACAACGGCGATCTGGTGTTCAACCAGGTCAAGACCGGCAACGGCACGTTCAACGTGACGCCCACCAGCACCAATACCGGCACCGGGGATCCTCGGCGCGACCGCCGTGACGGACCCGGCCACTTACACCGGGGGCACCTATTCGATCGAATTCACCGCCCCGGATGCCTATCAGGTGGTGAACTCGGGCGGAACGGTGGTCACGTCCGGGACTTACACGAGCGGACAAGCCATCACGTTCGCCGGCATGCAGGTGACGCTATCCGGTGCGCCGGCCGAGCGGCGACTCGTTCGCCGTCGCGCCGAGCACCGACCAGAGCGTCTTCACGACGGTGCAGAATCTCGCCAATGCCTTGCAGCAGAGCACGGCGACCCCGGCGGGACAGGCACAGCTCAACAATTCCATCGTGAGCGCCATCAACGGCATCGACCAGGCGCTCGATCAAACGCAAACCGTCCAGTCGAAGGTCGGCGCGCGGCTGAACACGATCACCACCGCGCAAGCGGTGGCGACCACGCAGCAAACCCAGCTGCAGCAATCGATCACGAACATCCAGGGCCTCGATTACGCGAGCGCCGTCACGAGCCTCGACTCGCAAAACACGACCTTGAGCGCCGCGATGCAGGCGTACACCCAGACCGAAGGGCTGTCGCTCTTCAAGTACCTTCAGGGATAGAGCTATCCCTGAAGGTCTAGTGGTGATGGCCGCCGGCGCCGTGCACGTGGCCGTGCTCGAGCTCCTCGGTGGTCGCGCCGCGCACCTCGACCACCTCGACGTCGAAATGCAGCGTCTGATCGGCGAGCGGATGATTGCCGTCGAGCGTCACCATGTCGCCGACGACCGCGGTCACCGTGAACACTCGCATGCCCTCGTCGGTCTGCGCCTGAAACTGCATGCCCTTGCGAATCTCGCCCGAGCCCTGCATGGAGCGCTTGGGGACGCGCTGCACCAGCGCCTCGTTGCGCGTGCCGTAGCCCTCCGCGGGCGGCAGGGTCACCTCGATGCGGTCGCCCTGGCTTTTGCCCTCCAGCGCCTTCTCCAGGCCCGACACGAGATTGCCGTGACCCTGGATGTAGGCGAGCGGCTCGCCACCCGCCGAGCTGTCGAGCACCTTGCCGTCGTCGTCTTTGAGCGTGTAGTGAATCAGCACCACCGCATCTGCCGCTATTTGCACTTAAAATCTCCTCTGCGCCGTTCTCGGCGCTGCAATGCGTCGTCGCCGACGCGGAAAGCTTCAGCCAAACTATTTTGCGATGCGCCCCTCGAGATCGTAGGCGCCGGACTTGGTGATCCGCACCTGCGCCCAATCGCCGACTTTCAGGCCGCCGCCGTCCACGATGCGCACCACGCCGTCGATCTCCGGCGCATCGCTCGATGAGCGCGCGATCGCGACGTCGCCGTCGATGCGGTCGATCAGGACCTGCAGCGTGCGGCCGACTTTTTTCTCCAGCCGCTTGGCGCTGATCTCGGCGGAGAGCTCCATGAAGCGCTCACGCCGCTCGTGCTTCACTTCGTCGGGCACCGGCGTCTCCTGCAAGGCGTTGGCGGCCGCGCCCTCGACCGGCGAGTATTCGAAGCAGCCGACGCGGTCGAGCTGCGCGCTGCGCAGCCAATCGAGGAGCTCGGCGAACTCCTGCCTCGGTCTCGCCGGGAAATCCGACGATGAACGTGCTGCGGATCGCGATGTCCGGCACGTCGCGCCGCCAGGCGGCGATCCGATCGAGCGTGTTCTCCGCCGCGGCCGGGCGGCGCATGAGCTTCAAGATGCGCGCGCTCGCGTGCTGGAACGGGATGTCGAGATAGGGCAGCACCCGCCCATCGGCCATCAGCTCGACGACCTGGTCCACGTGCGGATACGGATAGACGTAGTGCAGCCGGATCCAGACGCGCAGCTCGCCCAAGGCCTCGGCGAGATCGTAAAAGCGCGTGCGGCGCGCGATCCCGCGCCACGGCTCCTCGGCATATTTCAAGTCGACGCCGTAGGCGCTCGTGTCCTGCGAGATCACCAGGATCTCCTTCACGCCGGCGCCCACCAAGCTCTCGGCCTCGCGCAGCACTTCGCCGATCGGCCGGCTCGCCAGGCGGCCGCGCATGGAGGGGATGATGCAGAAGCTGCAGTGGTGATTGCATCCTTCCGAGATCTTGAGATAGGCGTAGTGACGCGGCGTGAGCTTCACGCCTCCGCGCGGGAATGAGGTCGAGGAAGGGCTCGTGCTTCGGCGGCAAGTACTCGTGCACCGAGGCGACCACCTCCTCGTAGCGCTGCGGGCCCGTGATTTTCAGCACTTGCGGATGCCGCGCGAGAATCTTGTGCGGCTGCGCCCCGAGGCAGCCGGTGACGATCACCTTGCCGTTCTCGGCGAGCGCCTCGCCGATGGCCTCGAGCGACTCGTCCACCGCGGCATCGATGAAGCCGCAGGTATTCACGACGACGAGATCGGCGGCGCGATAGCTGGGCGCGACCTCATACCCCTCGGCGCGCAGGCGCGTGAGGATGCGTTCGGAATCGACCAGGGCCTTGGGGCAGCCCAGGCTGACGAAGCCGACTTTGGGCGTTTTGCGCTGCGCGGGCGCTTGGCGGGTGGCGATTTTCAAGAGGATCCGGCGGGGCTCATGGGAAAAGCCCGGCATTCTACTCCAACCCGCGCATCGACCGCGAAATCGGCACTGTCAAATGCCCGCGGCGAGAATCGTGACGCAGTGCCACGAAAGGCCGGCTAGGCCCGCAGGTTCAGCCCTCAAGAACGGACGCGCGCCGTCCGATAAACCCTTTGTATGTGGTCACCGGTCCGCCCGCTCGGCGGGTGAAGTGAACACAACCGAAACAGAATGGCCTTGACGGGCCGGTAGATCAAACACGGAGCACAGTAATGTCACTAGTCCTCAATACCAACATCGACTCGATTGTTGCGCAAAACAATCTGACCGGTTCGCAGTCGCTGCTGACGCAGTCGCTGACGCGCCTGTCCTCGGGTCTGCGCATCAACAGCGCCGCCGACGACGCGGCGGGCCTCGCGATCAGCCAGCAGTTCACCACGCAGGTCAACGGCACCAACCAGGCGATCAACAACGCGAACGACGCGGTGTCCGAAGCACAGACCGCCGCCGGCGCGCTGACCACCATCGTCAACAACCTGCAGAGCATCCGCACCCTCGCGGTGGAATCGGCCAACGGCTCGAACAGCGCTTCGGACCGCCAGGCACTCGACCAGCAGGTGCAGCAGCAGATCGCGGAAATCACCCAGATCGCCCGCAGACCTCCTTTAACGGCCTGCAACGTGCTGAACGGCTCGAGCGGCGTGCAGACCTACCAGGTCGGCGCCAACGTCGGCAACACGATCTCGATCAACTTGGCCCAGGGCGTCGGCGCCAACCAGGTCGGCGCGGTCGCCTCGACCACGACGGCGGTCGCGACCGGCGGCACCAGCGGCGCCCTGACCATTGCGGTCGGCAACGGCAGTGCGACGACCATCGGCGCGAGCAGCCTGTATGCGACGACCGCCAGCTCCGGCACGGGCGGCGCGGCTTACGCCTATCAGGACGCGAACTCGGCGTACGCGAAGGCGGGCGCGATCAACGGCGCCAACATCTCGGGATTGACGGCCACCGCCACCAATTCCCAGGACGTGACCTTCGGCACCGTGACGGTCGGCACCGGCGGCTATTCGCTGGCGGTTAACGGGGTCACGGTGTTGAACGCGACCTCCGGCACCCTGACCGCGGCGAATCTCGTCACGGCGATCAACAGCTACTCGACCCAGGACGGCGGCGTCACGGCGGCCACGGGCGGCAACGGTCTCATTTTGACGGCGGCGGACGGCAGCAACATCCAGTTGAACCAGAACCTGAATCCGCTCGCGGCAGTGGCCAGCACCGGCGGCATCACGCACGTCACCTCGTACAACGCCACGACCGCTGCGGACATCGGTGCCGGCGCGGCCTATACGACGGGCGCCACCGGCGTTCTTCGGGCAAGTCTCGCTGTCGGCTTCGCAGAACATCCAAGTCGGCGGTCTGGCAGCCGATCTCACGGCGAGCGGCTTCGCGGCGGCGACCACGGTAACTGCCACCGGAACGCTCCAGGGCAAGAACGTGCTGACGGTTGCCGGAGCCAACTCGACGATCGAGTCGATCGATTCCGCGCTCGCCACGGTCAGTCAGTTCCAGTCACAGTTGGGCGCCATTCAGAACCGCTTCACCGCGGCGGTGAGCAACCTGCAGTCGACCAGCCAGAACCTGACCCAGTCCCGCAGCACCATCCAGGATGCGGACTTCGCGCAGGAAACGGCGAACTTGACGCAGGCGCAGGTGTTGGAGCAGGCGGGCATCTCGGTGTTGGCGCAGGCCAACCAGCAGCCGCAGCTGATCCTCAAGCTTCTGCAGTAACAGTCGATAACCCGATCGATGAGGTTCACCCACGGCTCGGCCGCTCACGCGGCCGGGCCGTGGTCTCACGAGAGTACTTCGAGGAGTCGGTCCGCGTTTCATTGAGCAGGTGTCATCATGGCGAGCGACGCAAACCCGGTACAGATACCGGTGACGAGCCTCGTGCACGGAAGTCAGGCGCCCACAACGACCGCACCGTCGAGCGGCAAAGCTTTGCCGCCCGCCGCCGGCAAGACCGCGCCCAGCGCTGCCGCCAGCGCCAAGTCGAGCGCCGCCAGCCGCAGCACCGATGTACAGGCACAGGTCGCTTTCCTCAACAAGTACCTCAACGATTCGGGTCGGCCCAACCAGTTCCGAGTGGATCCGAATTCGGACTCGATGCTCATCCAAGAGGTCAATCCGGCCACGGGAGCGGTCGTTGCCGAATATCCGTCCGTATCGTTCCCGGCCCTGGCCAAGAGCCTCGGCATCTCCAGCGCGGTGATCGACGATCACGCCTGAGGATAGAGCGCACGGTAAACCGCTCCTCTGGTATGCCTCTTGCTTAAGTTCTCAGGTGTCGTTCCGATAAATGGACTACAGACTTTGTTAAGGCACCTATGAGCTCACCCGTATCCAGCAGCACCGCCTCCTCGTCCGGCTCGGCCAAGCTCCCTCATCACCTCGACGGGCATCGGCTCGGGCCTCGACATCAGCGCCATCGTGACCTCGCTCACCAACGCGTATGGTGCGGCGCAAACGAATGAGCTTTCGGCCGAGCAGACCACGCTCAATGCGCAGGTGTCCGCCTTCGGCACGTTCTCGAGTGCGCTCTCCACGCTGCAGGCGACCTTGTCCTCGCTCGAGACGCCCTCATCGCTCGCGGGCTACGACGCGACGGTCGCGGACAAGACCATCGCCTCGGCCAGCACGAGCTCGGACGCCGTTCCCGGACAGTACTCCCTCGAGGTGCAAAATCTCGCTACGGCCGCATCGCTCAGCTCCGCGCCGGTGGCGAGCGGTACCGATATCGGGACCGGCACATTGAACATCGCCGTGGGCAATGCCTCCACGTCCGATCAGCATCGACTCGACCAACAACACGCTTTCGGGCATCGCGACGGCCATCAACTCGGCACCCAACAATCCCGGTGTGACGGCGAGTGTCATCACCACCACCGCCGGCGCCCGGCTGGTGATCACCGGAACGGTGACCGGCGCCGCCAATAGCATCAGCGTAAGCGAAACCGGCGGCGACGGCGGCCTCGCCTCGCTGGTCTATCCTCCATCCGGCACGACCGGCCTCACCCAGACCCAGGCCGCCGACGGACGCGAACTATTCGATCAACGGCTACCCGGCGACCAGCGCGAACAACGTGGTGAGCGGAGCGATCAGCGGCGTGACGCTCGACTTACTCGGCGCAATCCGCGGCGAACACGCCCACGACCTTGACTATCAGCGCCGACACGACCGCGGCATCGACCTCGATCGGCACGTTCGTCACGGCCGCGAACGGCGTGCTGAGCGCGATCCAAAGCCTCAGCGGCTACGATGCCAGCACGCAGACGGCCGGGCCGTTGAACGGCAACGCGACGCTCGAGTCGTTCCAGAACCAGCTGCAGAACATTCTCGGGCAGGTCAAGTCCGGCAACACGAGCGGCATCGCCTCGCTCGCCGATCTCGGCATCACGGCGGACGCCAATACCGGACAGCTCGATGCCAATTCGGGCACGCTGAATAACGCGCTGAGCGCCAACTTGACCGCGGTCGGGAATCTCTTGGGCGGCGCGAACGGCATCGCGACCCAGCTCAACACGCTCATCAACCAGTATTCGGGTCCCGACGGCCTGCTCTCGAGCGTGAATCAGGGTCTGCAATCGAGCTTGAGCAATGTCTCGCGGCAACAGACCGCGCTGCAAGCCGAGCTCGCGACCTATTCGGCTGGGCTCACCACGGAGTACAACGCCATGGACGCGGCCGTCGCGGCGCTCAAGGAGACTCAGACCTATCTCACCGCCGAGTTCAATCCGAGTCAGTCCTCCTCGAGCTCCAGCAGTTCGACTAGCAGCTTGAGCAGCGGCAACCTCGGCACCTGAGTACCAGCGACATGATGCAATCCCGAGGTGCCGCCCAGTATCGCGCGGTTTCGAACCGCGGTCTGGTCGTGGACGCAAGCCCGACGCGGCTCGTGCAGATCATGTACGAAGAAGTGCTCACGCAACTCATCGTCGCGCAAGGCTGCATGACGCGCATCAGCAACAACCTGCCCCTGAACGAGATCGTGGCCAAGGGCAAGGCGATGGGTAAGGCAATTCGCCTCATCAATCAGCTCAACGGCACGCTCGACATGGAGCGCGGCGCTGAGATCGCTGCCAATCTGCGCTCGTTGTACGTATACATGCTCGCCCGCCTGACGCTCGCCAATGCCACCCTGGATGCCTCGATCGTGGGCGAAGTGATTGCCCTCGTGCGCAAGGTCAAAAGCGGCTGGGACGGGATCGTGACGGACGCGCGATGACGAGCGCTGATGCCCTCTCTGCCCTGCAACGCGCCCTCGACCTGTCACAGGAGATAGTCGGCGCGGCCGACAACGGCGATGTGGGCGAAGTCGTGCGTCTCGACGCCGAGCGGCTGCGGCTGCTAAAGTCGGCGAGCCATGCACTGCAACCCTTAAGTCCCGCGAGCCGCTCCATGCTGTGCGCTATCGCCGATTTGAATGCCCGATCTCTCGGGCGGATGGAGCATCGCTTCCGCGCGAAGTGTCGCGACATGGACATGCTATCGGCCGGACAGCGCGCCGTACGCGCTTACGCCCACCATCGATAGTCGGATCGCTCCGTGCCAGAGTCGTTCCTCGGCGATGGATTGATATTCGAGGAAACACTACCGCTCGAATGGTTTCCGGGAGCGTTGCCTCAAGGGGCCGAGCTCGCTCGGCTGAATGCCGACAATCATCAGCTCCTCGGGGCCGAGTCCACGCTCGAGGAGGTACGTATCTCGGAGGCGGTGAGCAAAGAGGAGTCATCCGCGCTGGTACACGAGCTGCAGCGGCTTGAGTACAAACTCAATGTGCTGCTGCGGCTAACGGCGGATCTCGTGGCTCAGACAAGGCAAATTGCCGTGCCGCAACGCGTGCACTTGAGCGCGCGAGCGTTGGAATGGTTCGATGCCCCCAAGGTCACGCGCGGTGATCTCGGCCTGCTGCACATCTATATCAATCGCACGCTGCCGCAGCCGCTGAAAATTCCCTGCGTGGTAACGGGCGAGCGTACCGAGGACGGTGCACGCGTCGCGCAACTCGCCTTTCGCGACTTGAGCGACGCGGTGGTCGACATGCTCGAAAAGCTCATCTTTCGGCATCACCGGCGCCGCGTCGCGGGCGCGAGAAGCGCGACGCCTTAACGACCGTCGGCCCGAACCTTAGCGCGTAGTACCGCTTCGCCTGAGGCGCGGATTGGGTGATCTCCTCACACCCGTTCCGGGTAATTCCCAACTGCTTTCCCCTGCAGGTCATCAGTTAGTATTGATCGCCTCATTGGAATTGATTGAGCAATCTCAATGAGTTAGAGGCGATGCTTAAGATGGGACTGGAGATTTGTGGACTCCGTCACAGTTTTTAACGGGAAGGAGCCCCCGATAGTGGTCGACGCGAAAGTTATTGTGATGGAACCCTCGGATTCGCAGGCGCGAACCTTAGAGGCGGTGCTCAAGTTCCTAGACCTTTCCCCGGTCCGTTTTCACGACTTAGCCGAGCTCGGCCGCAAAACCGAAGGCGCCCACGACTGGCTGGCACTCATCGTAGGCGCCGAAACGATCGCGCGGGAGGGTCCGGAACTCGTCGCGCGCCTGCGTGCGCTGGCGCAGCCGTTGCCCGTGATCTATCTCTCGAGCGATGGGCTGCCGAAGATCGCGGAGTCGAGCGGCGACCTCGCCTGGCTGCACCTCGAACTCCCGGTCAAGCAGCGGCGCTTGTCGGCGGTGCTCAACCAAGCGCAGAACGTGCGCAACGGCCATCCGACACAGCCGGGGACCTACCGCTTCCGACCGAGCGGCGCTTCGGCGGCGATGCGCGCCATCCATCGGCTCGTCGAGCAAGTGGCACCCTTCGATACCAACGTCCTTATCCTCGGCGAATCCGGCACCGGCAAGGAAATGGTCGCGCGCCATGTTCACGAGTTGTCTGGCCGCTCGGGCCATCCCTTCGTACCGGTCAATTGCGGCGCGATTCCCGCAGACCTCTTGGAGAGCGAGCTATTCGGGCACGAGAAAGGCGCGTTCACAGGCGCCTTGAGCACACGCGTCGGCCGATTCGAATTCGCCGAGGGCGGCACGCTGTTCCTCGACGAGATCGGCGACATGTCGTTGCAGATGCAGGTCAAGCTCCTGCGGGTCCTGCAGGAGCGCAGCTTCGAGCGCGTCGGCAGCAATCGCACGATCGACTGCAACGTCCGCATCATCGCGGCCACCCACCGGGATCTCGACGCCGCGATCCTCGCGGGCCGGTTTCGCGAGGACTTGTTCTACCGCCTGAACGTCTTTCCGGTGCAAATGCCGCCGCTGCGCGAGCGGCTCGAGGACCTGCCGATGCTGATCGAGCATCTGCTATGCCGCCAGGGTCAGAACTCCGGACGCCACATTCGTCTCGACAAGAGCGCCATGCGGTGCCTCTCGTTCAATCGCTGGCCCGGCAACGTGCGCGAGCTCGCGAACTTGCTCGAGCGCCTCGCCATTCTCTATCCCGACCAGACCGTCGGCGCCGCCGATCTGCCCGAGCGCTACCGCGCCGGCGAGTCCGCTCCGTTTCTGGGCGGCGATTATCCTTTCGCCGGAGGTCTCCACCGCGCCGCTCCTTAGTTCGCGCGGACGATGCGGCTGACGAGGCGAGCGGCGATGAGGATCTGGAAGAGACCTTCGTGTCCTTCGAAGAGGATCGACGGCGACCCGGCGGTCGAGAGTGCCCTGCAGAACGGCGGCATCAATCTCAAGGATCATCTGTCCGCGATCGAGATCGGACTCATCCGCAAGGCCTTGGAGAAGGCCGACGGGACGGTTGCGGAAGCCGCGCGGCTGTTGAACATGCGCCGCACCACGCTCGTCGAGAAGCTGCGCAAGTACCGGCTCTGCGCCTGACGGAATTTGACGCTCGCACGCCCAAGCGCTGCGGATGCGATTCGTAAACGGTTGATCGGAAGAGGAAAAGCGACGAGGGCATAGAAGTTGCTTTGTTCCCGGCATATGGCCGCAACGCCCCTCGACCTCATCGACAACCAACGCACCGAGCTGCAAGCCGCATTCCGGGCTTTCGGGTCCGTTTCCGAGCAGCTTGCGGGCGCCTACGAGGCTCTGCGCGGCCAAGTCGCACAGCTGCACATCGAGCTCAGCGAGGCCCGCGCCGGCAAAGAACATCTCGCCGCGCGCCTCTCGGCGCTGATCGAGGGGCTGCCCGGCGGTGTGCTCGTGCTCGATGCCCGCGGCGACATCAAGGAATGCAATCCGACGGCGCTCGCGCTGCTCGGCGAGCCGCTGCTCGGCCAGTCGTTCAGCGCCGCGCTCGCGCGCGCCGCCGTGAGGAGCGGCGGCATCGGCGAGCACACGGAGCTGCGCAGCGGCCGGTTCGTGAGCGTCTCGCGGCGCGAGCTCGTCGAGGGCGGTGAGGTGGTGCTGCTCGCCGACGTCACCGAGGCTCACTTGATGAACGTCTTCCTGACCCGCCAGCAACGGCTGGTCACCTTGGGAGAGCTGGCGGCGGGGCTCGCACATCAGATTCGTACGCCCCTCGCAGCGGCGCTGCTGTACGCCTCGCAGATGACCCTCCCGGGCCGAGCGCCCGAAGATCTGTCGCGCTGCTCCGAGAAAACCGTGTTGAGTCTCAAGCAGCTCGACCGGCTGGTCAACGACATGCTGGCGTTCGCGCACGGCGGCGCCGCGCGCGAGACCGTGAGCGTTGCCGCGTTGCTCGAGCAAGTCGCCCAATGGGTGCGCCCGGCGCTGCGCCCGGGCGTACGCCTGACCATTCGCACCGAGGCGCCGGGATTGACGGTGCGCGCCAACGCGCCTTCGCTGGTATCCGCGGTGCTCAATCTCGCCACCAATGCGCTGCAAGCGAGCGAAGGCGTCCTGCATCTCGAGCTGCTCGCGCGCCGCACCGGCGAGGGGCGCGCGCAGATCGTGGTGAGCGATGACGGCCCCGGCGTGCCGGCGCACCTGCGCGAACGGATTTTCGAGCCGTTCTTCACCACCCGTGCGCGCGGCAACGGCATCGGGCTCGCCATCGTCAAGAGCGTCATCGAGGCGCACGCAGGCGGGGTAAGCCTCGCACGAGACGCCCCGCGGCGCCACTTTCATCATCGATTTACCCGCCGAGGAAACTGCATGACCACCCTTCATGAATCGGTACTCATCGTCGAGGACGACGCCGCGCTGCGCGAGGCGCTCACCGATACGCTGCGTGCCGCCGGCATCACGCCGCTCGCCGCGGCGGATGCGCGCGAGGCGCTGAAGCTCCTTGCCAGCGAACAGATCGCCCTCGTCATTTCCGACGTGCAGATGCCGGGCGCGAGCGGCTACGAGCTGCTCTCCGACATCAAGCGGCTGCGCGCCGACTTGCCGGTGGTGCTGATGACGGCCTATGGCACGATCGCGCAGGCGGTGTCGGCCATGCGCGAAGGGGCGACCGACTACATCGTCAAGCCCTTCGATGCGCAGGCGCTGATCGACATGGCGCGACGGCAGCTCGCCGCGCGGACCGCGCCGGGAGACCTCGTCGCGGCGGACCCGGAGTCCAAGCGCACGCTGGCGCTCGCCCGCAAGATCGCGGACAACGATGCCACGGTGCTGATCACCGGCGAGAGCGGCACCGGCAAGGAAGTGTACGCGCGCTACATCCGCGACAACTCCTCGCGCGGCGACAAACCGTTCGTGGCCATCAACTGTGCGGCCATTCCCGACAACATGCTCGAGGCGACGCTGTTCGGCTACGAGAAGGGCGCGTTCACGGGCGCGCTCGCGGCGCACGCCGGCAAGTTCGAGCAGGCGCAGGGAGGCACGCTGCTGCTCGATGAGATCTCGGAGATGGATCTCGGGTTGCAGGCCAAGATTCTGCGCGTCCTGCAGGAGCGCGAGGTCGAGCGGCTCGGCAGCACCCGCACGTTGAGTCTCGACGTGCGGCTGATCGCGACGTCCAATCGCAACTTGCCGGACGAAGTGCGCGCCGCGCGTTTTCGTGCCGACCTTTATTATCGCCTGAACGTCATGTCCCTGCGTCTGCCGGCGTTGCGCGAGCGGCGCGGCGACATTTTGCCGCTCGCGCGCCGTGCCATCCAGGCTTGCGCGCGCGGCGCGGCGCCCCTGTCCTTGTCCCCCGAGGCCGAACGTCGGCTGGTCGCGTACGACTGGCCCGGCAATGCCCGCGAGCTCACCAATATCGTGCAGCGCGCGGCGTGGCTCGCCTCGGGCGGTCGCATCGATGCGGACGACCTCGATCTGCAGGCGCTCGCGCCCGCCGCCCTGCCGGTCGCGCTCGGCCGCGGCCTTCGGTCGTCGCTGCGCCTGCCGCCGTCGATCCCGCGGCTCTCCAGGACGTCGGGCTCGGCAAGGATCTCAAGGAGCGCGAGCGCGAGCTCATTCTCGCGACGCTCCGGGTTACGGGCGGCAGCCGCAAGCTCGCCGCCGAGCGGCTCGGCATATCGCCGCGCACGTTGCGCCACAAGCTGCAGCAGCTCAAGGCGGCGGGCGTGCCGGTGCCGCGCCTGCACAACGAAGAATTCGCGGCGGTCTGACCCATGAGCAGCATGCAAATTCAACAAGTCCTCGCGGAGATGCGCGCCTTGCAGGCGCGCGCCGCGGGCGCGCCGGCGGAAATCGCGACCCCGGGCACGCAAGCGGCGGGGACACCGGATTTCGCGAGCCTGATGAAGGACTCGGTGGACCGGATCGCCACGATGCAGAACCAGGCGTCGGCGCTCGCGGGTGCCTACGAGACCGGGGACAAGAGCGTCGATCTCGCCAAGGTGATGCTCGAAGTGCAAAAGGCAGACCTTGCGTTCCGCGCCATGACCCAGGTGCGCAACAAGCTGGTCGATGCCTACACCCAAGTCATGAACATGTCGGTTTGAATCTTTAGAGGACTGATCCATGGCGGAAATCGTACCGGCGGCGCCCCGCGGCTTGATGGTGGCGGGCCCCGTGCTGAAACAGGTGGGACTCCTCGCGGGGGTCGCCGCCGCGGTCGCGGCCGCGGTTTGGCTCGTGCTTTGGTCGCAAGGCCAGAACTACACCGTGCTGTACGGCCAGCTGTCGGAGCGGGAGAGCGGGCAGGTCATGGACGCGCTCACCGCCGCGGGCATCGAGTACAAGCTTGAACCCGTCGGGCGCCGTGTCCGTGCCGGAAGCCAAGGTGCAGGAGGCGCGCATCCGGCTCGCCAGCCAGGGCCTGCCGCAGAGCGATGCCATGGGCATCGAAATGATTCAAAAGGATTCGCCGCTCGGTTCGAGTTCGATGATGGAGAGCGCGCGCTATCAGTCCGTGCTCGAGACCGAGCTCGCGCGTACCATCATCAAAGTGCAGGGCGTGCAGAGCGCGCGGGTGCACCTGGCCCTGCCGAAACCCTCGGTGTTCCTGCAGGACGCGCACAAGGCCACGGCCTCGGTGATGCTGCAGCTCTATCCGGGCCGGCGCCTCGAGCCGGGGCAGGTCGCGGCAATCGTCCACCTGGTCGCCTCGAGCGTGCCCGAGCTCTCAGCGACGCGACGTGACGCTCGTCGATCAGGCGGGTTCCTTGCTCAACTCGCCGGACGAGAACTCGGAGTCGGCCGTCAGCACGCGGCAGCTCGAGTACACCCACAAGCTCGAGGAAAGCTATCAACGGCGCATCGTCGAATTGCTCGAGCCGCTGGTCGGCGCGGGCCGGGTCCGGGCCACCGTCACGGCGGATCTCGATTTCACGGTGACCGAGGAAACGCACGAGAACTATGATCCGCAAAAGACTGCCGTGCGCAGCGAGCAGACGAGCAGCGAGACGCGCAAGGGAGGCGACGGCGTCGAAGGCATACCCGGCGCGCTCAGCAACGAGCCGCCGGGCACTTCCGGTGCCCCGCTAATCCCCGGCGCTACGCCGACGCCGGGTTCCCCGCAACTCCCCGCCGGACAGGCGGGTGCCAACCAATCGACGGCCGCGAACGCAGGGCCTTCGTCGAACTCACAGAAGAGTACGCGCAACTTCGAGGTGGACCGCAAGCTCGCCTACATCAAGCAGCCGGTGGGGGCGTTGAAGCGCTTGAGCGTCGGCGTGGTGCTCGATGATTGGCAGAAAACGGGCGAGGACGGCAAGGTCACCACGCAGCCGCTGAGCGATGCGGACATCAAGCGCTTCACACAGCTCGTGCGCGAGTCGATCGGACTCAAGGACGATCGCGGCGATCAGCTCAATGTCATGAACCAGACGTTTCGCGGCAATGCCGCGCTCGGGCCGGTGCCGAGTCTGCCGCTCTGGGAAGCGCCCTGGGTCCCGAGTGTCGCCAAGCAGGTCGTGGGCGCGGGCCTCGTGTTGCTGGTCGCGTTCTTGATCCTGCGGCCACTTATGAAGTCACTGACCAAGTCCCCCCGCAGCACATCGCGAGGCGGATGGCGAGGACCGGGTGAGTCTCACAGGGCAAGCCGGCAAGCCGATCAAACTGCAGCCGAGTTTCGAGCAGCAGATCGCAGCGGCCCGCACGCTCGTGGGGCAGGATCCGAAGAGAGCCGCTCAGGTCGTGAAGGATTGGGTTGCTACCGATGGCTGACAAGCCGGCAGAACTCGCGGGAACTCAGCGCGCCGCGATCCTGCTCATGAGTCTCTCCGAGCAGGACGCCGCCAACGTGCTGAAGCAGCTCGATGCGCGCGATGTGCAGAAGCTCGGCGTCGCCATGGCCGAGATCAAGCAGATCACCCGCGAGCAAATGACCGCGGTGCTCGACAACTTCATCGGCACGCTCGACGGCACGGCCAATGTCGCCTCGGGATCGCCCGACTATGTGCGGCGTGTGCTCACCCAGGCGGTGGGCAAGCAAAAGACGGACATGCTGCTCGACCGCGTGTCCACGGGCCAGACCGGCCAGGGCATCGAGGCGCTGCGCTGGATGGAGGCGAAGGCGGTCGCGCAGATCATCTCAGCGGAACACCCGCAGATCGCCGCCATCGTGCTGTCGCATCTCGAGCCGGAGCAATCGGCAAGCGTCCTACCGCTCCTGACCGAGGAAATGCGCACGGAGGTGCTGATGCGCATCGCCACGCTCAACGAGGTGCCGCAAAGCGCGCTGACCGAGCTCGACCAGCTGGTCGAGAAGCAGGCGAACGTGGCGCCGCCCTCGCCGCTGCGGCGGATCGGCGGGGCTCGCACCGTCGCCGACATCCTGAACGCCATGGAGCGCGACAAGAGCGGCGAGGAGCTCGGCAAGATCGAGAAAGCCGATACCGAGATGCATCAGCAGATCAAGGACCTGTTGTTCGTCTTCGAGAACCTGATGGACATCGACGACCGCGGTATCCAGGCGCTGCTGCGCGAGGTGGGCTCGGATACGCTCGCCGTCGCGTTGCGCGGCGCCGAGCCGGAAGTGCAGGAAAAGATCCTGAAGAACATGTCGAAGCGCGCGGCCGAGATTCTCAAGGACGACATGGAGGCGCGCGGCCCGGTCAAGCTCGCCGATGTGGAGGCAGCGCAGAAAGAGATCGTGACGATCGCGCAGCGTCTCGCCGACGAGGGAACGATCAGCCTGGGCGGCAAGGGCGCCGGCGAATTTGTCTAACTCAGTCACCAAGCCCGGCTCGGCAAAGGTGGAGCTCTGGGCGGCCCCCGAGGTCGGCCAGGCTATGAACTCGCAGCGGCCGCTGGCGACCGTGAGCGGACTCGCCGACCTGCAGGCCGAAGCGTACAAGGAGGCCTTCGCGCAGGGGCTCGACGAAGGCCGCAAGGCGGGGCGCGCCGAGGTGGCCACGCAGGTGGAGCGTCTCGAGGGCATGTTTTACGACCTCACCAAGCCTTTCAAGGAGCTCGATGATGAAGTCGAGCGCGAACTGCTCACCCTCGCTATGGCCCTGGCGCGCCAGATCGTGCGGCGCGAGCTCAAGGCCGACCCCACTCACATCATCGGCATCATCCGCGAGGCCATGGCGGCGTTGCCGGTCGCGGCGCGCGAGGTGCGCGTGCATCTGCATCCGGAGGATGCCGCGGTGGTGCGCCAGAATCTCGCGCCCACCGAAAGCGAGCGCGCCTGGCAGATCGTCGAGGATCCGGTGATGGCGCGCGGCGGATGCCACGTCACTACGGCGACTTCGCGCATCGACGCGCGCCTCGAAACGCGGCTCGGCGCGATCTTGAGCGAGCTCATGGGGAACGAGCGCCAGCCGGATAACCCGCGGGGACCGTCATGACGGACGCGGCGGCGCGGCCGCGCGCGAAACTCTGGGCTGAATCTCTGGTGCGCGCGCGCGAGCGCGTGGCCAGCGCTCGCGAGTTCGTGGTCGAAGGCACGCTGAACCGGATGGTCGGCATGACGCTCGAGGCCGTCGGCTGCGAGGCCGCCGTGGGCGGCCGCTGCCTGATCGACACCGCCGAGGGCAAGCAGGTCGAGGCGGAGGTGGTCGGCTTCTCCGGCGACAAGCTGTTCCTCATGCCCACGGGCGACATCCGCGGCATCATGCCGGGCGCGCGCGTGATCCCGACGCGCAGCGCGTCGGAAGTGGCGGTCGGCGACGAATCTGCTCGGCCGCGTGCTCGACGGCGCCGGCCGGCCGCTCGATGGCTGCGGCGAACTGCGCTGCACCGATCGGGTCTCGCTCACCGGCGAGCCGCTGAATCCGCTGATGCGCCGCGCGATCCGCGATCCGCTGGACGTGGGCGTGCGCTCGATCAATTCGCTGCTTGACGGTGGGCGGCGGGCAGCGCATCGGCCTGTTCGCAGGCTCCGGCGTCGGCAAGTCGGTGCTGCTCGGCATGATGACGCGCTACACCAAGGCGGACGTGACCGTGGTCGGACTGATCGGCGAGCGCGGCCGCGAGGTGCAGGATTTCGTCAGCAACACCCTGGGGCCGGACGGCATGCGCCGCGCCGTGGTGGTCGCGACGCCCGCCGACAATCCGCCGCTCATGCGCCTGCACGGCGCGTGGCTCGCGACCGCCATCGCCGAATATTTCCGCGACCGCGGCATGAAGGTGCTGCTGCTGCTCGATTCGCTGACGCGCTTCGCGCAGGCGCAGCGCGAGATCGCGCTCGCCATCGGCGAGCCGCCCGCGACCAAGGGCTATCCGCCCTCGGTGTTCGCGCGGCTGCCGCAGCTGGTCGAGCGCGCCGGCAACAGCGATCGCGGCGTCGGGCTCGATCACGGCGTTCTACACGGTGCTCGCGGAGGGCGACGATCAGAACGATCCGATCGCCGATGCCGCGCGCGCCATCCTCGACGGACACATCGTGCTGTCGCGGCGCCTGGCGGAGAGCGGGCTGTATCCGGCCATCGATGTCGAGGCCTCCATCAGCCGCGCCATGCATCAGATCGCGACGCGCGAGCAGCTCGATCTCGCCACGCGCTTCAAGCAGGTGTACTCGACCTATCAGCAGAACCGCGACCTGATCACGGTGGGCGCCTACCGGCGCGGCGCCGATCCGCGCGTCGATCATGGCGGTGGAGCAATGGCCGAAAATGCAGGAATTCCTGCGCCAGGACATGTATCGAGCCGGTGCGGATCGAGCGCAGCTACGCGGACCTGAAGCAACTCGTGACGCAGTTCTCGGCGCCGCCGCCGCCAACCGGCCGATAGTGAGCCGCCCATGATGAAATCCAAACGATTCGAGCCGATCCGGGAGATTGCCTCGAGCTCCGCCGACGCGCTCAGCCGCGCGATGGCGGATGCCGCGCGCCGCGTCGCCGATCTCGAGCGCCAGCTCGCGCAGCTGCAAGACCTACCGCGACGAATACGTGCGCAACCCGGCGGCAGCGCGGCGCGAGCATGGACGCGGTCAAGCTGCAGAACTACCGCTCGTTCCTCGATCGCCTGGGCGAGGCGATGCGCCAGCACTCAGAAGAATCTCGACGCGGCGCGCGCCGAGTACGAGAAGCGGCGCTCACTGTGGAGCGAGAAGCGCGTCGAGGCGGAGTCCTTGGGCCGCGTGGTGGAGCGGTTCCGCAAGGAAGAGCGCGGCGGCCGAGGACCGGCGCGAGCAGCGCGAAGGCGACGATGCGGCGATGCGGATGTCGCTCGCGCGACCGGAGTGGCGCTGAGCCGTACCGTCGATCCTAATACGCCGTCAAGGCGCCCAGGCAGAGGAATTAAATCCAGACTGTGAGGAGCACAGGTAGCAGGTGCCGTGAATAGAGGGCGACGCATACAGGCCGTTGGCGACGGCCATCGGATCCGGATCACGGGAGCCGTCGAAATGCGGGAACACTTGCTTGCCGAAATTGGGCTTGTACAGATCGTCGGCGGTGACGCTGGCGCAAGCGCTGAGCAGCGAGGCACCCGCTAAAAGCAACGCTTTCGTGTAGATAGGAAGCGAAGGCATGAGCTTCTCCTAGAATCCCGGGCTAGCTGCGAATTCGCGCTACGTTATTATCCTACACCCGTGGACAAGAAAGCGCGCACTACCAGGATGTCCCGCCGGCGGCTGTTGCAGGGCGCCGGGGCTTTGCTCGTCAATTCGGCGTTCGCCTCGAGCCCGGACGTGCCGCGGCCCCGCGAGACCGCACGCAACGCTTTAGTCGAATACGGCAAGGACACGCTGCCGGTAGGCATCCGTTCGCGCTACGTCGACAACAACAATGGCCTCCGAATGCACATCCTCGAGGCCGGATTCGAGGAGCCGGGACGACCTTGCGTCGTGTTGCTGCACGGCTTTCCGGAACTTGCGTATACCTGGAGAAACCAACTGCTGCCGCTCGCGCGGACCGGGCTGCACGTGATCGCTCCGGATCTACGCGGCTATGGGAGAACCGCACCGCGGCCGGTGGCATTCAACGATGATCTCCTGCCTTACGTGCTTCTTAATCGCGTCAGCGACGTGATTGGATTGATACGGGCGTTGGGGTACGAACAGGGCGGCGTGCGTCGTCGGCCACGACTGGGGCGGACCCACGGCTGCCTGGTGCGCGCTGGTGCGTCCGGATATTTTTCGCTCGGTGGTATTCATGAGCACGCCGTTCGATGGGCCACCGGAGTTGCCGCTCGGCACCGCGGACCATCCGTCAGCGAGCGCTCCTGAAATCGACATCGACCGGGATCTTGCGGCGTTGCCTCGACCGCGGAAATATTATCGAACCTATCTTGCCACGCGGGCTGCGAACGCGGACCTATGGCATGCGCCGCAAGGCATGCATGATCTGTTGCGCGCCTGGTTCTACTTCAAGAGTGCGGATTGGCCCGGGAACAAGCCCTTTCCGTTGAAGTCATGGGCGGCGTCCGAATTGGCGAAGATGCCCGAGTACTATGTGATGGATCTCGACAAGACGACCGCCCAGACGATGGCTCTGCACATGCCCTCGAAGGCGCAGATCGCTGCGTGTACGTGGATGACGGACAGGGATCTCGATGTCTACAGCACGGAGTACGTGCGCACGGGTTTTCAGGGCGGTCTCAATTCCTACCGGCTTCTGGGACCCTCCCGCTACGAATCGGAACTGAACGGCTTTTCGGGGCGGACCATCGACGTACCCTCCTGTTACATCGCCGGCGCCAGCGAGTGGGGCGTCTATCAATCGCCCGGGGCCTTCGAGACGATGCAAAAAAGCGCGTGCACGAAACTCCTCGGGGTGCACCTGGTCCGTGGTGCCGGTCACTCGGTCGCGGAGGAACAGCCGCAGGAAGTCAACCGGCTGCTCATCGAATTCTTGCAGCAAGCCAAGTAGCCACGGAGGCGCCAACACTGCAAGATCCTGCAAAGCCATTCCCATCAATTCGAATTATGGAGCGAGAATAATGCCTCGAGCGATGTTCTGGAACAAAGCGTGCGTACTGGTGTTGGTGACGAGCGTTGTGCTGGTTGGGCAGGGCGGCGCGCTTGCGCAAGAGATGCCGAAGTCGGTGCCCGATGCGATTGCCCTGGAGAAAGCCGATAGCCTGCCCCTCACGGATTTCTATACGCCGCCTGCGGATCTGTCCGCGAGCAAGCCGGGACAGTTGCTGCGACAGGAGCCGTTCAGCGGGTACGCGCTGCCGAAGGGCGCGACGGCGGTGCGCATTCTTTATCACTCTATCGATGCCACGGGAAAGGATGTCGCCACCTCGGGCGTCGTGCTGATTCCGGCAGGCTCACCGCCTTCGAAAGGCTGGCCGGTGATCGCCTGGGCTCATGGCACCAGCGGCGTCGCGCGCTTGTGCGCCCCTTCGGCCATGAAAGACGTGTATTACGGCGACGAGGGCTTGATGCCCATGGTCGCGGCGGGCTTCGCCGTGGTCGCCACGGATTATCATGGACTGGGTACGCCCGGGCCGCATCAATACGTCAACAAGACTGCGCAGTCGCGCGATGTGGTGTATTCGATTCCCGCCGCGCGCGCGGCCGTGCCTGCTCTCGGCGCGAAATGGGTGGTCGTTGGGCATTCGCAGGGAGGGCTGGCGGCCTGGGGAGTCGCCGAAGCCGAACACGATCTGAAGGATGGCGATTACCTGGGCGCCGTATCGGTGGCCGGGGTGGCTCGCGAGGTCGACTTCTTCGCCCACTTGAATGACACGCCGGGCGTGGGCTTCTATTTGGCGTTCATGGCGGCGGGCATCAGCGCGCGCTACCCCGAGTTCAAGCCGCAGGATCTGCTCTCCGACGGCATGCTGGCACACTATGCCGACGTCACCACCAAGGGCTGCTTTTTCTACGGCTACGCCACTTACGCCGATGAGCCGGTCGGCACTTTACTGCGTCCGAATTGGCATGACAGTCCCTGGGTACACCGATTTTTCGAGGCGAACACGGTGGCGAATGCGCCGATCGGCGGACCCCTGTTCGTCGTCGCCGGCGAGGCCGATCAAACCGTGCCGATCGAGGCCGTGCGCGCCGCCGTCAAGAAAATGTGCGCGACCAAGCAGTCGGTGACCTTCCGAACCTACCCCGGACTCGATCACGATCCCACCATGGAGAAGTCGACGCCGGCGCAGCTCGAGTGGATCCGCGAGCGGTTCGCGGGCAAGGCGGCGCGCTCCAATTGCGCAGCCGGCGGCTGAGCGCCGTTCGATTCGCGCGCGCCCTGCGGCATGTGCTTGGTCGGAAAATCTGATAGAAAGCAGCCGTGACCGACGATAAGCACCTTGCGGCCGACGATGAGCTCTCGGAGAGTCCCGTCGAAGTGCCGCACACGGCTCTCGCCCAGGATCTTCTGCGCGCGGTGATCGAATCGTTCGTGCTGCGCGAGGGCACCGACTACGGGGAACGCGAGCTGTCGCTCGACGACAAGGTGAGGCGCGTGGTGCGCCTGCTCGAGCGCGGCGATGCGCACATCGTGTTCGATCCGCGCACCGACAGCGTCGATGTCGTCACCAAGGATCGACGTGTCTAGCGCGCCCAACGACCCCGTCATCATTGCGGGCCATGAGGCGCGTTTCGATCGCGAGGGCCGGCTCGAACCCTGGATCTCATGGCGCGAGGCGCTCGCTCGGGAGATGAAGTTCTACCAATCGTGTCCGAGCGATCACGGCTACCCGCGCTTCGCCTACGTGACCTTTCTCGACGCCGACTGGAAACCCCATGCCGATCGCACCGACACCATCCCTGCGACGCAGAGCGGCATGGGCATCATCTCCTATCTCAAGTATGCCGCCTGGCGTCCCGAGTCGACCGACTTCTGCTTCACGGCCGCGTGCGGCCTCGGGAATTACTTGGTGCGGGAGGCGAATACACCCGCTGCGGGACGCTACCCATTGTTCACGCGTTCGACCGGCAAACGCGATCGATTTCCGCTGCCGCCGGATTGCGGCTCGCAAGGCGATCGGCCATTCGAGATCGAGCCCGACAAAGGCGGCATTGCCGGCTATGCGCTGTCTCTGTTGTTCGATGCCACGGGCGATCCCGCATATCACGATCAAGCCCTGCAGAATGCGGAGGTGCTCAAGGCCAACCAGGTTGAGGGCGACGCAGGGCATTCGCCGTGGCCATTTCGCGCTGATTGTCGCACGGGTGAGGGGCGGGGGCCGGTGTCAGGCAACATGACCTATATCCTGCGCCTTTACGATTCTCTGCTCGAGAAAGGACACGGCGAGTTCGCAGACGCGCGCGCCTCGCTGTGGGATTGGATCACGCGCTATCAGATCCCGAGTGCCGACATCGACGGCGCCCTGTTCGCGCAGTTCTTCGAAGATCATGAGACGCCCACCAACCGCAGCGCCTGGGCGCCATTGAATCTTGTGCGATATTTGCTCGAGACGAGAGAGCCAGACGATCCCGATTGGCGAAATCACTGCGAGGCGCTGCTCGACTTCGTGCGTCGAACGTTTACGCACCGCGAATTCGGCATCCTCGTCTGCCACGAGCAGGATGAGGATAAGCAGGCCTGGGGCGGAGTCGTCTCAACCTACGGCGCGGTGCTCGCCTGCTATGCCAAAGCCGTGGGCGCGACGGATCTCGCGCGCGAGGCGCATCAAGCGCTCAACTTCGCGCTCTATTGCATCGACGAGCTGGGCCGGCCCCGCGATCTATTCTTGAATTCCGTGCCGGGCGGCTGGCAGGAGGATGCGCACACGGATGTGATCCACAATTTCGTGGATGCGATGGAGGCCTTCCCGCAGTGGGCCGAGTGAGGGCCGCGGTCGACGCCGCGACCGTTCGATGTCACGCACCAATCGCGTATTCGCTCTTCACGAGGCCGCTCGCATAGGTCTGTGTCGAGACGTGCCGAAGCTTCACATCATGTGGCAGCGCTCCGAATAGCGGGATCCCTTCGCCCACGAGCACGGGGACTCGCGTAATGACGAGACGTTGGATGAGTCCTGCTCGTAGAAACTGCTGCACGGTGATGCCGCCGTCGATGTAGGCATGTTGGGCGCCGCTCGCGGCGAGGCGACTGGCGATTTCTTGCGGCGGGCCTGCCATGTGCTCCACCCGGCCACCGCAGATGGCCGAGGTATCGATCGCCCGATTGCTCAGCACGACGACGCGCAAGTCGTCGTAGGGCCACTTGTCGAAAGTCAGTACCTTGTCGAACGTATTCCGTCCAATCACCAATACGTCGACAGTGGCAATGAATTCGGTGTAGCCGTGGGGCTCACCTCCGCCTTCCGGCAAGAAGTCGAAATCTAGAAAGGCTCTCGATGGTCGGCCACGCGCAGGGTAGCACCACCGCTTGGCACGTCGCTTGCTACTTCCTGGACCATGAACGCCGACATCCTTGCCATCCGCACGCCCGTAGTCGCAGCGCCCCGGCAGACGCAGCCACAGGAGAGCCCGCAAAACGCCGTCACTGGCGCGGATGCCGCGGCGAGCTCGTCCGGCGCGCGGGGTTTTGCGGGCGCTCTCGATAAACTCTCGGCCAAGCACAATCGAAAAGACGACCCTGCCAAGTCGGCTGCCGGCAAGCGGAGCGGCGACGCCTTGCCGCCTTCCGGCAGGGATACGCCGCCTGCTGCTGCCGCGCCCGTCGCGGCGGCGATATTGCCGTCGCAGCTCATGGGCTCAATGGGTGCGCCACCTGCCTCTCCAAGCCAAGCCACCGGGGACGTGGATGCCTCAGAGCCGGCTGCCCCAGCCGTCGCGAGCGTCACCACGGCGGGGGCTGCCGGGAACGCCGCACCGAGCGCAGCACTGTCGAGCGTCACCGCAGACCTCGAGCCGGCGGCCGCTGACCCGAGTGCTGCGGGAGCTGCCCCCCAGAACGCTGCAGGCGCGCAGGGCGGCGTGTCGGCTGCCGCAACGATGGATCTCGATCCCACGACGGCCGATACCAAGACCGCGACCAGCGTTTCCGCCCCGGCGACTGACATCTCTAACGCGTCAGCCACGGCGCCGTCGGGCGACGCCCTGGCCACAACGCCCGCCACCTTGACCTCGAAGGCTCCGGCCAGCTTAAGCGCGAAGTCTTCCGCGCCGGCCACTCCAGACGGCGGCACCCGGACAACCGAGACCTCGGTATCCACCTTGAAGCTCCAATCGCTCGCATCCGCAAGTGCGGCGGCAGCCGGTGGCCGAGCCGTCGCGCGAGCGACCTCACCTTCCGGCACGTCTGCTACGTCGACTGATGCCAATGCAACTCCCGCGCAACCGGCGGTCCCGGGCACCGCTCTCACCGATCTTGCGCTCGTCGAAGGCTCCGACGCGACCGGCTCCGCGGCAGCCGCCCTGGCCAATGCGGCCGCAGCCTCCTCCGCACCGGCTGTGGATGCCGCCGCGGCGGCAGTTTCCCCGTTCACTGCGCTGCAAAGCCCCATCATGTCGTCCGCGGGGGCCGGCTCCCCCTCGTCCGCCACGGCGCCGGACGCTGCCGCCCTCACATCCGCAGCGTTGGGGTCGCTCGGTAGCGGCGGTGATGCGCGTGGGCACAACGGGGCGGGCGGTTCCGGCTCCGACTCGGACTCTCTCGCCAACGGCGGTGGCGCGGCTGCGCTTCAGCAACTCAGCACGGGCACGACCTCGAATTCGAGCGACGCAGCGCCGGTTCCCACGGTGAGCGTGCACCCGGACGTGGACAGCGCCGACTTTCCGCAAGGCGTCGCCGACAAGGTCTCGCTTGCCGTCGACAACGGCTGGAGCAGCGCGAAGCTTTCGGTGAATCCGCCGCAGCTAGGACCGATCGAGCTGCAGATTGCCGTACAGGGCGCGCACGCTCAAATCGCGATGAGTACGCATAGTGCGGTGACGCGCGAGGCGCTCGAATCGAGCGTACCGACACTGCGCGACATGCTGAACTCGCAGGGCTTCACGCAGGTGAGCGTCGATATCTCCCAGCGCTCGTTCCAAGAGCGCTCCGCGCCCGAGCAGCCGTACAGCCGAACCGCGAGCGGCACGCGCGAGGTCGCGCCGCTCTCCTCGTCCTCAACGCAGGTCTTAAGGGTTCCGCTCGGGATGCTCGACACCTACGCCTGAACAATCGGAATACGATCGCGGCTGGTCGTTTCTGCAATTCTCGCTAAGACTGCCACGCGAACATGCGCTTCCAGTCATTCTTCATGCTCACGACCCACCAGCCGCGCTGCCTTGCTTTTGCCTTGAGGGCCTCGGAGAAGACGCTCATCGCAGCGTCGGTCGCGTATTCGCGGGCCGCATCATCGTGATGTATCAGCATCATGAAAGAGGTGTCTCCACCGTCATGTGTGTATTCGAGCATGTGCTGATCACCGTCACTGTTGCCAAACGCCATGATCGGCCGACGCCCGATGGCCTGATGGATCTCGACGGGTTTGGCGGTCTTGTCATTGATCCAGAGCAATTTCGAGTCTTTGGTGAGGATGGCCTTGCCGCTCGTATCGTAGCCGAAGGTGGTTCCAGCCGCCGACCCCACCACTTGATCGCGCGGAATGCCGTACACGCGCTCAACGTACGTGCGCACGAAATCCTGGCCGCCTCCGGTAACGATGATCGTCTTGTAACCGTTGGCGCGTAAGTACTGCATCACTTCGATCATCGGCAGATACACAAGATCGGTGTAGAGGCGTTTGTAGCGCGGGTGTTGGGCGGTCGTGATCCACTCGTGTACGGTCTTCTGGAAGGCATCCACCGTCATACCGGAATGGGTGACCGTGACCACCTTGAGAAGCTCGGGAATGCCCAACTTCGCGATAGCGGCGGTATCGCCCGAAAGCACGGTCTTGAAGGGCTCAGTCTCTCTGAGTGCCGGATCCTTCGCCGCCAACAGGCCGAGTTGATGGAATGCAAACAGGACCTGCGTGTAGGCGGGTTGCTCGACCCAGGTCGTACCGTCTTGGTCGAACGCAGCGATGCGCTCCTCCGGCGCGATGAACTTCGGGCCTCCCTCGGTCGTGGTCTGCTCGACGAAATCGATGATCGCCTGTTTGGCGGGCCCAGGATTCCATGAGGGCAAGGGGTCGATCATGACGTCAGAAATCATGTCGCAGGCACACGGGAGGGCCAATTGGACCAAGGTGACAATCGCCATGAAGGCTTCAGCGTGCGGCTTCGACGGCTCTCGCCGCAAGCCGTGCGATAATTCACACGGCCGGTGTATATTTGTGCCGGGGGCCTGGGAAAATTTGTACTCGGCGCCTCCGTGCCCCCGGGCAACCCAGTGTCAGCTTTTAGGAGATGTAATGCGAATTACCCGAATGCATGTGTGGGCCTTGGCCGCGGCCATTCTGTTCAGCGCCTGCGCCAGTACGCCGACGATCCGCCGCGAAACCAATCCCGACGCTAAATTTGGCAGCTACAAGACATTTGGATTCCTCTCACCGCTCGCCACCGACAAATTTCCCTACGAGTCGCTGCTCACGCAGCACTTGAAGGATGCCACGCGTCAGGCAATGGAATCCAAGGGGTACGTATTCAGCAGCCGCGACCCGGACCTATTGGTCAATTTCTACGTGAACATCCAGAACAAGCAGGATGTCTACACCACGCAGGGGACGAGGGCCTACGCGGGTTATCCGGGCGGCTACTACGGTTACCGCGGGGGATACTACCGGGTCTACAGTGGCGCCACGATCCAGACCGTGAATTACAAGCAAGGCACCCTCACCGTGGACCTCGTTGACGCGAAGGAAAAGGTGCTGGCGTGGTCAGCGACTGCTGAAGGCCGCGTGTCGAATGACGCGCTCAAGGATCCCGGACCAGCGATCGACACGCTGGTCACCAACATGATGTCGCCGATCACCGCCGCGGTTAGATGAAGGCGTCCGATCTCATGTGTCCCTTTAGGCTAATGCGAGGGTGCTCGAGTACGGCGCAGACTCCATAAGCGCGCAATCGCGCGAAATCGTTTGGGGTCGCACATGTCGATATTGATGCCGCCGAGCGAGGTGTTTGCCTCTCTCGAGTTGCCCGGAGCGGCCCGTATTTCGTGAACTGCGCCGTCGCCGCCGCGCA
This sequence comes from uncultured Gammaproteobacteria bacterium, assembly GCA_963766915.1. Taxonomy (GTDB): domain Bacteria; phylum Pseudomonadota; class Gammaproteobacteria; order Steroidobacterales; family Steroidobacteraceae; genus Bog-1198. The sequence continues at coordinate 419,286 of CAVYCL010000005.1, read as the reverse complement.
CGCTCGCTGACGAGCAGCGCGATCTTTGCGCTTGCATGTCTCGTGGCTGCAGCGGCGGCGCGGTCGCAGGAAATCGAGCCGCGCAAGTGGTCGGACTCACCCGTCGGTGTGAATTTCCTGATAGTCGCTTACTCCTATTCGCAGGGCGGCATCGCGTTCGACCCGTCGCTCCCGGTCAGTAATCCTCACCTCCAAACGAACTCAGGGGGTCTGGGCTTTGCGCGATCGCTCGATCTGGGAGGGCTCTCGGGAAAATTCGACGTTTCCGTGCCATACACCTGGCTGTCCGGATCCGCGGACTATCGGGGACAGCTCGTGCAGCGCACGGTCAACGGATTCGGCGATCCGGAGTTCCAGTTGTCGGTCAACCTGTTCGGCGCCCCCGCCATGGGGTTCAAGGAATTCGGCTCTTACAAGCAGGACTGGATCGTCGGCGTGGCGCTCAAAGTCTCCGCGCCCTACGGGCAATACGACGACACGCGTCTCATCAACATAGCGACCCATCGCTGGTTCTTCAAACCTAGCCTGGGCGTTTCGAAGGCCCTCGGTCGATGGACATTGGAGTCGACGGCGGCCGCCACGTTTTACACGGACAACACGGACTTCTACGGCGGCACGACCCGCTCACAGGCTCCGCTCTATTCCATCCAGGGTCACTGCATCGTCGGGATTACCCACGGGATTTGGGCCTCGGCGGACGCCACGTATTATTTCGGCGGCAGGACGACGATCAATGGGGTGGAGAACGAGGATCTGCAACAGAACTGGCGCGTGGGAGTTACGCTAGCGCTGCCGATCAATAAGCGCAATTCGATCAAACTCAACGCGAGCGATGGCGTCTCGGCCCGCACGGGGGACAGCTATAAGCTGTACGGCATCGCCTGGCAGTATCGCTGGGGCGGCGGGATTTAACTCAAGCCCGCGCGGAAGGCTCGGGCGCCACCGCCGCACCCTTGATCCGTGCCCGGGCCATGTAATGGCGCAAGGCCGGCGTGGTCATCAGCGTGCTCACGATCGCCATGATCACCAACATGGTGAAAAGCTTCTGCGAGATCACGCCCAAGTCGAAGCCCACATTGATGACGATGAGTTCCATCAGCGCGCGCGTATTCATCATGAAGCCGATCATCGCGGATTCCGAATGATCGAATCCTGAGCGCCGTGCCGCCCAGTACGCGGCGCCCAGCTTGCTCACCGTCGCGAGCCCCACGATGGCGAGACACCAGCCCCAGTCGGTCGCGGTATCGAGGCCGCCGATGAACGTGCGCAGGCCGGTGTAGGTGAAGAAGATCGGCAGGAAAAACACCGTCACGAAGTCACCCACGCGAGCGCGCCAGGCGGCGACCAGCTCGGGCTCGTCGAAGAGGATCACCCCCATCAGGAAACCGCCGAATATGGCGAAAATGCCGATCTCGGAAGTGGTCATCGCGCCGATGAAGATGACGCCGAGCATGCCGCCCAGAAGATTTGCCGACATCTTGCCGTCGCGCGGATTAGAGCGGCGCACCGCGGCCTTCAGAAGCGGCCGCACGCCCTTGATGCAGATCAGTATGAACAGCGCGACCAGGGCAACTTTGAGGCCCCAGCGGCGTGCATCGAAGTCGCTGACCGCAAGCGCCGTGACCAAGGCAAGCAGCAACCATCCGACCACGTCGTTGGCGGCGGCGGCGGTCACGGAGATCACGCCCAGCTCGGAGCGCTCGAGACCGAGCTCCATCATCATGCGTCCCAAAATGGGCAGTGCCGTGATCGAGAACGCGGTGGCGACGAACAGCGCCAGGTCGATGCGCGCGCCCTGCGAGGCGCCCGCCGGGGTCATCGCGAGGGCGATCGCGAAGCCGGCGGCGAACGGCAGCACCAGGCACGCGACCGAGACGCGCGCGGCGGCCGCACGGTTGGTCGATTGACGCAGGTGCGAGAAGTCGAATTCCAGGCCGATCTGGAACATCAAGAGCACTAACCCTAAGCTCGAGAGTACTTGCAGGGCCTCGGGGGGCGCGGAGTGAAATACGAAGTCGAAGCTCCGCGGACTCAACCATCCGAAGAGCGATGGCCCGAGAAGAATGCCAATGATGATCTCGCCCACCGCAGCGGATTGCCCGAAGCGCCGCGCGACGACGCCGCCGAGGCGGCCAGCGAGCACGATGAGGGTCAGCTCGAGGAGCGTAAAGAATAGAAGCAGTTCGTTCCTGTGAGGAGTCGCGAGTGCAGCGCCCGCCGTGCTGCTCATGTCAGGCCATGCCGCCGTTCACGGAGATGATCTGACCGGTGATGTAGCCGGCTTCGGTCGAGGCGAGATAGCCCACCAAGCTCGCCACCTCGTCCTCGCTTCCGGCACGCCGCATGGGGACGAGCGCCGCTATCGTGGCGGCGTCGAACTGAGCGGCGCTCATGCCGCTCGCGATGATGCCGGGCGCAACCGCATTCACCGTGATTCCGCGCTTCGCGAGCTCGAGACTCAGTGCCTTGGTGGCGGCGTTGAGTGCGCCCTTGGCGGCGGCGTAGTTCACCTGACCGCGATTTCCGATGAGCGAGGCCACGGAGGAGATGTTGATGATGCGTCCCCAGCGCGTGCGAATCATCGGCAGCATCAGGGGCTGCGTCACATTGTAGAAGCCGTTCAGGGATACATCGATCACGCGTTGCCATTGCAAAGCGGTCATGCCGGGAAATGCGGCGTCGTCGTGGATGGCGGCGTTGTTCACCAGAATTTGTATGGGCGCCTCTTCCAAGATGCGATCGAGGGCCGCATGCGTCGCCTGCGCGTCGGTCACGTCGAAGGCGACGGCCAGCGCCTCGCCGCCGGCATCACGGATCGCATGCACGACCTCCTGCGCCGCCGATTCGTTGCGATTCGCATGCACGTACACATGATGACCCGCGGCGCCGAGCCGTCGGCAGATGGCGGCGCCGAGTGCACCGCTCCCGCCCGTGACCAGTGCGCGAAGCTTCGACTCGCTCATCGCGGTGGGCTCATGCCGGCCACCCGTGCGCGTGGTTCCGCTGCATCCAGCACCACCGTTGCGCGGCCGCGCATCAAGGTGGATCCCGCGCAGCTCAGCTCGAAGTCGTAGAGGGCGGAGGCTTCATCGCCGGCGACCCGGGTCGCCTCGCATATGAGATCCGCTTGCAGGTCGTCGAGCCGGGTCGCGTACATGCGCACGCCGCGCACACCGGCCAGAAGTCCCGCGCGCGGGCGGTCGTCCGAATCACCGGCACTCAATACGCCATGCACGGCCATGGTCTGAGCCGCGATCTCGATCCCGCAAGCGATGCCGAGACGTTCGTGTGCCCGCAGGGGATGATCGGCGGCGCGGTGGCCGCAGCTCATGCAGCGAATTCGGTCAGGCTCCCAGTCGAGCACCTCGTCCAACAGGCACATGCGCCCGCTGTGCGGGATGTGGGATTCGATCCATTCGCGATTCAAGTGCACGGCTCGATGTCCACGGCGAGGCTCAATCCGTCCAGATACTCGAGCACGGTGCGGGCGCTGTGGCCGATGGCAAGGTGCCGGAGCAACGGCACGGAGCGGGCGGCGGGGTTCGAGCAGCGCAACGTCTCGAGCGGTTCCGCGAGCCGGTCGAAAGGCTCGTTGCAAAGCGTGGCTTGGAGACGCGCGATCGAGCCGGACTCGTGCCGCGGCGTCAGCACCAGGGCGGTCCCGAACGCGTCCGGCACCGGCCGCTTCGCGCGCATGGGCGGAGGATAGTCCGCGTCGTAAGACACCAGCAAGATCCGCTCCTCATCCACCGCCACCTGCACGAGCGCCTCGAGCAGACCCGCGCAAAAGCTGCCATCGAACGCGCATAGCACGGTCGAGGGCTCCATCGCGCTCGTCGCGATGCTCCAGTAGCCGGCCGCGGCATTGTGCACGGAATTGGCGAAGCGAGTGGGCGAGATCTCGGGCGCGGGCTCCGCGAGCGTCTCGCAGAGCTCGTGGCAATTCTGCCCGTCTCCGGTGGACGATGTGAAGACGCTGCGAAGTTGCGCGGCCTCGACGCCTGCGTGGGCGACCGCCTCCGTCGCGATCGCGAGCGCGAGCCTCACCACGCGTCCCGTGCGGCGGCGCTCCGTCGCCGACAGGAGCGCGGGCAGGGGTAACACCGTCGGCACGGGCTCGTAGGTGCGCTCACCCGCCAACACACCGCGGCTGCCGGGCCAACTGTCGAGCCCCGGGCCGAGCACTCCGATGCCGGTCACGTACGCTTCGATCTTCATCCGGCGCGGCCCAGGATCAACGTGCAATTCGTGCCGCCGAAACCGAACGAATTGGTGAGCACGCGTCGCAGCGCGGCGCTGCGATTGTGGCGGATGTAGTGAGCGCTGAGCGTCTCATCGACATGCTCGGTATTGACGCCGCCCGGCATGAGCGAATGCTGGAGTGCGAGCGCGCTGATCACCGCCTCGAGCGCACCCGCCGCGCCCAGCGCATGACCCGTCGCGCCTTTGGTCGAGCTGCAGGGCGTGGACGCGCCGAACACGCTCGTCACCGCGTGGCTTTCCGAGCGATCGTTGCTCGGCGTGCCGGTACCGTGGAGGTTGATATAGTCGATCGCGTCGGGCTCGAGGCCGGCGTCGAGCAGCGCCGCTTCCATGGCGAGTCGCGCGCCGCGGCCTTCAGGATGAGGCGCCGACATGTGATAGGCGTCGTTTGATTCGCCGACCCCGAGCAGCAGCACGTCGTCGCTCGCCGTGCGGCTCGTAGGCCGCTCGATCAGGGCGAACGCAGCGGCTTCGCCGATGGAAATGCCATCGCGGGCGACATCGAAGGGCCGGCACGGCCCCGTGGAGCAGAGCTGCAAAGAGTGAAAGCCGTAGAGCGTGGTGAGACACAGCGAATCGACTCCGCCCACGAGCGCGGCATCGATGAGACCCGCCTCGATCATGCGTTGCGCGGCTCCGAATACCTTGGCGCTCGATGCGCAGGCGCAGGAGACCACCATGGCGGGACCCTCGAGTCGCAGCCGCCGGCGCAGGTAATCGGCGACCGAGAACGTGTTATGCGTCCCGGCGTAATCGAATGCCTCGGGCAGCGCGCCGGTGGCCGGATCACGCGCGCGGTAAGCGAGCTCGGTCTGGAGGATGCCCGCCGTGCTCGTGCCGAGGAACATGCCGATGCGGGCGCGGCCATGGCGCCGTGCCGCTTCCTCGACGGCCTCGGCGAGCCCGTCCTGTGTCAGGCCGATTTCGGCCAGCCGATTGTTGCGACAATCGTAGCGGCGCCACTCCTGCGCGAGACTCTGCGCGTCGACATCCGCGACCTCGCCCACATAAGTATCGAGACGGACCGTCTCGAATCGGCAGGGCGCGAGTCCGCTGCGCTCGCCGATGAGCGACTCGAGTATCTGTGTCGTACCTCGGCCGATGCAGCTCGCGGCCGTGAATTTGGACAGGACCAGCGGCGTCATGGTCGCGCTGCGCTCAAGCTGACGGGTCGCAGTTGCCGATCTCGCAAAGTCTCGAGCAAGCGCGGCAGCACTTCCAGGATCACCGGCGTGCCGCCGCTGGCGCGCGCCGCGTGGCCGTCGTGCAGCAGCAAGATGTCGCCGTCCACCAGCGAGCGGCTCAACCGCCGGTAGATAGTGTCGGCGTCGGCGTTGACGGTGTCGAAGCCGCGGCGGGTCCAGCTCACGAGCTGCAATTTGAGGCGCACGAGGATCGGCTCGAGAAAGGGGTTGCGGAGTCCGGCAGGCGCTCGAAAAAAGCGCGGCGTCTGGCCGGTTACCCGGGCGATACACTCCTGCGCCTGGGCGATTTCCGCTGCCATGCGCTTGGGTCCGAGCAGCGAGAATGTGTGGCGGTGGCGCTGCGAGTGATTCTCGATGCTGTGGCCGCGGCGCACGATCTCCTGCGCGAGCTCCGGGTATCTCGCCACGCGCTCGCCGATGCAGAAAAAGCTGGCCCGCGCCTCGAAGGCGGCGAGCACGTCGAGCACGCGCGGGGTGACCTCGGGATCGGGGCCGTCGTCGATGGTGATGGCGATCTCGCCGCGCGCCGCACTGCTCGCGGGCAGGCGAGTCCAGTTCGAGCCGAGCCAATGGCTGCGCGGCCAGAGTCCCGCGGCGGCGATCAATAGGTGATCGAGTACCACGGCGCCCAAGGTCCACGGCCAGAGCCGCGGCCGAACGAGGGTCGCCGCGACCGCCGCGAGGTGAATGGCGACGGAACCGTATACGAGCGGCCTGGCCGCCCCGCGTTGTTCAAGCTCCTGATTCATGCCCATCTCAGATCCAAAAATCGTTCCCAGAGCGCCGACCACGTCGACCAATCGTGGCCGCCTTCAATCACCTCCACCGTGGACGGCGGCAAGGCCTGTGCCATCAGATCGAGCCCCTGCGCGAAGCGATCCTGTCGTCCGTAGCCCAGATACAGGGGCGCCCGTCCCGCGCCGTGCGCTCTGGATGAAACGCCATATTCGACGTTCTTCGTCGGACTCCGCAAGCGGACCCGGCTGCCACGCGGCAAGGCGCCCGGCGCCAACGATCTCTCCGATCAACAGGCGGTTGCCCGGATACGGCGCGAGCAAACATAGGCCGTCCCAGGGCCCTGCATCGGTCGCGGCGTAATCGAGGACGAACGAGGCGCCGAGCGAGATACCCCCGAGCCATACCGAGCCGCAGCCCGCCTCGCGAGCCGGCCGCACGATATCGCGTGCGAGCTGCAGGATGGCGCTGCGGTCGCCGAGATGATCCAGGGCGAGATCGGCGAATTGCAAATCGATCTCAAGGCCGCGCCGCGCGACCGCGGTGTCGAAGCCCGCGCGCAGGAAATCCTCGGGGGTGTGGAACGCGCCGGGCAGCCACACCATGCGGGTGGGCGCCAGCCGGTCTGGGTGCGCGGGCCGGAACAGGCTACGCATGGCGGGTGAGGAGGGCCGCATACAGGAGCGCCAGGAACGCCCCCGGTGCCACGGTGGTTCCCAGCGCCTCGAGCACCGGAACGCCGGAGAAGGAGAGCAGCCCGAAACCGATGACGGTGCACAGATTGGCCAGAGCCAACGAGGCGATCGTGAGCGCACCGGCACTCTCGCCCGCCTCGCGACGATCGAAGAACAAGGCATAGTTCGAGCCGACGGCGACTATCAACAGCATGCCCACGAGGTGCAGGATCGTGAGCTGGACGCGGCAGAGCGCAAGTACGGCAGCGACCGTCAGCACCGCGAGCACGAGGGGCGCCATCACGAGGGCGGCTCTCTTGAGCGAGCGCAGGGCGAACCAGAGAAGCGCCACGATCGCGCCGAGACCCGCCAGAGACAACCGCATGGCCTCGCGCAGGTATTCGTCGTACAGCGCATCGGATTCGTGCTTGAGATCGAGCAGATACACGTCCGCAGACTCCGGGCGGGCCTCCGGGGCCGCAGCCGCGAGCGCGGCGCGCACCGGCGCAAGATCGATATCGGACTCGCCGCCCGGTGCGGCGCGCAGCGGTAACAGTGCGCTCCAGCGCGCGCCCGAGTGCATGAGCAGGGCATCGAGCCCTGCGGCAAGCGAGGTGCCGGAAAGATCTTCAGGGCTCAGCAAGGGCGCATGACGCGCGGCCTCGACGTCGTCGAGAAAGGGCGTCAGTTCACGGCTGTCGAGCCCGAGGCGGCGGGCGGCTCGATCGAGGTTGTCGCGCAACTCCGCCGCGGGCGGCAAGCTGTCGCGCCGCGCGGCCTGCGTCGCAAGGCTCGGCAGATAGTCGGACGGCGAGTCGATGCCGCCGATCACGTGCGCAGCCGTCAACGGCGCGAGCGTGATCGCCGTGCGCTCGGCGCCGCGCAGCACCGCCTCGAGACTCGTACCGGAGACGACCACGAGGTCGAGCGAGTCGGGCGCGCCGAGGTCTGCGCGCAAGGCGGCATCGATGCGTTGCTGCGCAAGCGCGGGCGGGCTCAGGCGCGAGAGTTCCCGGTTCCACAGGGTGGCGCGCGCAAAGAACAGCACGCCGAGGGCCGCGGCCGCGAGCGCGAACGCAAACACCCACGGTACGCGGGCTGGTGCCCGGCGCGCGGGCTCCAACCACGCCGCAATTCGCGCGCCGAGCGGCGCCAGATCGCGTATCGCGAAATGCCGCGGCAGAAGTTCCGGCAGAACGAAGCGGGTGACTGCCGCCGCGGCGATCAAGCCGCTGATCGAATAAACGCCGAGTTGCGCGAGGCCCGGGAAGCCCGAGGGCAGGAGCGAGGCGAAGCCGCATACCGAGGTGAGCATGCCGAGCCGCATGGTCGGCCACAGCCGCTGTCGCCAGGATGCCGCGGCGGCATCGCCGCGCGCGGACTGGATGAAGAAGTAGATCGAGTAATCGACCGATTCACCGATCAAGGTCACACCGAATCCCAGGGTGATGCCGTGCACCGCGCCGAAGATGAGCGCCACCGCGGCGATTCCCACGAGCGCGCCCGTGGCGACCGGCAGCAGTCCGAGCAGCAGCGCGGGCAGGGAGCGATACACCATCAAAAGGATCATGACGATCAGCGCGCTGCTCGCGATCGACAGCCGCACCACGGCCCGCTCGATGCTCGCGCGCGAGGCGACGGCAAACACGCCGGGGCCGCTGAGGCGCAGCTCGACCGGCTGCGCGGATGCGCCGGCGCCGCGTGCAGCCGCATCGAAGGCGGCCCGCGCGGCGCCGATCGCATGCGCTTGGGCGTCGGTGTCCGAGGCGGCCGTGGCGGTCTGCGCGACCAGCAGTGCGCGCTCGCCGTCACCCGATGCCCACACACCGTCTTGCAGTTGCGGTGCGGGAATCTGCGACAGCCCATCGATGATGCGCAGCGTCTCTCCGGTAGGATCGTGGGGCACCAAAGACTTGATGAGGAGCCCTTCGGGCGAGGCGAGATCCGCAACGGTGTCGCGCATCGCAGCCTCGAGGCCGGCGGCGGAGAAATGCCGCGCATCGACCGCATCGCTCAACAGATAGCGGTGCGTGAACAGAAACTCGCGATCGCGATCCGCCGAGGCCTCCTGGCCGTTACTGACACTCGTGAACTCGGGGTCCGCTCGCAGACGCCGCGCCATGTCGGTCGACACGGCCGCGCGCGTTGGGCGCGAGCCGCCCTCGATGCCGATCAGCAACAAGCGCGACGCCGGCCCGTCGCGCAATTGCTCCACCAGCACGCGCTGCTGCGGCGTGGGGTGTGCGGGCAGAAAGGCCGACAGATCGGTGACGTAGCGCGCATGCAGGGCAACTGCGGCCGCCGCTGCGAGGGAGCAAAGCCACGCGGCGAGCACCGCGGCTCTGCGTACGCTCATGGATGCTCGCGCAAGGTCATGAGCGAGCGGTCGCCGTCGCTTTCGAGTATCTCGACCGTGGTGAGCGTGCTGTGAGCGCCGTCGATACGCACCTGCGACACCGCCTTCGCGACCTGGCTGTCGCGCGGCGTGAGCGTGAGCCGCCAGCGCGCGAGCGTCCCCGCGAAGTCGACCGTGAACAGCCGTTCAAGCGTCGGGAGATCACCGGCAAGCGTGGCGCGGATGCTTTCGATGAGGGGCGAGAGCGCCGGATAGGCCTTCAAGTCGACGGTTCGGGCATGGCCGCCGCGCACCACGGTGAGTACGTCGCCTGCGAGGGTGAGCGTCTCGGGCTTCGGCTCGACGGTGCGCTTCTCGAGACGGTCCGGCGCGTCGTAGGTGAGCTCACCGTAGGACTCGGCGGGTCGCTTCAGGAGCTTCAGGAAGTGTTGCTCGACGAAGCTCACCTCGCCGTGGCGGCGCTCGGCCAGCTGCCGCATCAGTTCGCCGAGATCGCCCGCCGCCTGCTGACTGAGTGCCGCCGCGCTCGACAGGAGCAGGGCCGCTATCGCCGAGATCCGCAGTGTCACGATTTATCGTCGCGCGTGCGCCAGAAGTCGAAAAAATTGAACCAGTTGTATGGATCGCTCCGGCAATGGCGTTCGATGATCGCCGCGTAGCGCTCGATCGCACTCGCGATGGCGCTCTCGCGCTGTCCTGCAGGCGTCGTCGTGAAATCCGCAATGGGCTCGAACACCAAGTGATAACGGTTGGCTCCGCGGTACAGACCCGCCATGAAGAACACCGGCCGACGCAGGATGGCGGCGGCGCGCATGGGTCCAATGGGGAGTTGCGCGCGCTCGCCCAACAAACGGACCGGATGCAGCGGCTCGTCGCTCAAGGTGCGGTCGCCGAGCACGCCGACGAAGCCGCCGCGATCCAAGCGGTCTGCGATCCTCAGCATGGCGTCGATCTCGCCGAGCGCGACGATGTCGGCCTTGGCCTGCGGATCGACGGCGGCCATCATGGCGTTGATCTTGCGCGCATTGTGCTCGTACATGGCCATGGACACCTGCAACCCCGGCTGCCTGCGGCCGACGCTGCGCAACACCTCGAAGCTGCCGAGGTGCGCGCCCATGAGAAACGCGCCGCGGCCCGACTCGAGCTGCTCGCGCATCATGTCCTCGCCGTCGATGGTGATGTGAAAGCGCTCGTATTGCTGCTTCACGAGATACACGCGATCGTGGATGCAGGTCGCGAAGTAGAGGACATGCCGGAAGCCATCGGCCGGGGCGGGCTCTCGGCCGAGCGCGAGGCGCAGATAGCGCCGGGAGTTGCGGCGCGCCGCCGGCGAGAACAGGAAAAAGTAGAGCGCGATGCCGTACAGCACGCTGCGGCTCGCACGCCGGCCGAGCCGCAACGACATGAACACCATCACCTTGAGCAGCGCGCTGCTGCCGCGCTCGCGATGGCCGATCCACTCGGCACGCTTCCTCGGCGTCTCGAACAGCCGCGCCGGGTCAGAGCTCATGGGGACTTCGTCGAGACAGCGTACCGGCGAGCGCGTCGCGGTCTGGGGTGTTCGGCTGCGCCACGCGGAGGGAGAAGCGAATCACCTCCGCGCCTGCAGCGTGCTCCACGGTCAAAACGTCGCCCGGGCGTACGGGCGCCAGGAACTTGGCTGTCGTGATCTGCCACTCGAGCGGGTTGAACGCGAGATCCTCCTCGAGCACGTGCAGCACCGCATCGAGCAGCGCCGCCCCCGGCAGTATGGGCATTCCCGGAAAATGCCCCGCGAACGCCGGATGATCGGCGGGAACGGTGAACGTGCGCGCCCCGTTCAAGACTGGCTTCGGGGCGAGCGCCGTTGCGCCGCCGGTTGCGCCGGCCGACGAGGCCGGCGGTCGGCGAGAGCCTGCAGAGCCTGTTGCGGCAGCTTGCCGGTGGCGTTGCGCGGCAGCCGTTCGACGATCACCAGCGGCCGTGGCAGGAACACGGGATCGATGCGTCGCCGCAAATGCCTCATGAGCGTCGCCGCCGACAGCGTCGGAGCGACGACGGCGGCCGCCAGGCGCGGGATGCCGGTGATGCCGCCATGATCGCTCTCGCGCAGGAAGAACACGCCGTCCTGCACGCCCGGGATGGCGTTGAGCTGTGCATTGAGGTAGCCGAACGAGCTGCGCTTGCCGGCGATGTTGACGAGGTCCGCCGTCCGGCCGTGCAGAACGAAGTCCTCGTCGCCGCTTTGCTCGAGTACGTCGCAGAGCGCCGTCATCTGCTCCACGTGACCGCCGTAGGCATACGTCTGACCGTTGTCGGCGCGCAGCCGCACGCCGGGCAGAGCGTGAACGGCACCCGCTCGGCGGTGTGGCGAATCGCAATCTGTCCGGTCTCCGTCGAGCCGTAGATCTCGAGGAGCGGCGCGCCGAAGCGGCGCTCGGCCTCGCGCGCGAGCTCCTGAGAAAGCGGCGCGGTGGCCGACACGATCAGGTCGAGCGCCGGCGGATCCAGTTGATCGGCGAGCACGGTCCGCAGATGCACGGGAGTCGTGATGAGCACGCGCGGTCGGGGCGCCACAGTCGATGGCGGCGCGAACATCGGCGGGATAGAACGGCCGTGCCGCCGTGAAGGCGTTGCCCGCCAACAAGGCGAGCAGCACCGTCGACTCGAAACCGTACATGTGCTGCGCAGGCACGGTGCCGATGAGCGTGGCGCCCCCGTCGGACAAGCCGAGCGCGGCTGCGCGCGCCGCGAACACAAGCGACGACCCGTCCCCAGGTCTTGCGATACGGGAGCGGCGCGCCGGTCGAGCCCGAGGTGAATACGATCGCCGCGAGCTGCTCGGCGGGAATGAGCGGCGGGCTATAGTCCGCCGCCGTCTGCCGCGGGCTCGCGCCCTCGTCGGGAAACGAACGAGCGGCAGCTCGATGTTGCAATCGCTCGCATCGGTCAGGCAAAACGCATCGGGCGCGAATTGTGCGAGCTGGCGCACCACCTCCGGCGTATGCGTCGAGGGCAGCAGACTCACGCGCCCGGTGATCAGGCAGGCCGCGAGCCCCACCGTGAACCGATAACGATCGACGCAGGCGTTGAGGACATGCCGGCCCGCGGGCAGGTGCGCTGCCAGGTGGCTCGCGTCGGCAAGGAACTCGCCCGCGGTGACGGCCCGGCCATCCCGGTAAGCCACCACCGCCGCGGCGGTGCGATGCGATAAGAGGGGCTCGAGCTCCATCGCTAGCGGCTCGCGAAGAAGACCTGCACGCTCGCCCACATGCCGCGGCGCTCGGTGTGCGGCAGCACGCGGCCGCGCACCATGTATTCAGCGGCGAACATCGCGACGATCAACGGGGTCACGGCAAAGTTGACGAACGCCGACCATACCGCGCGAGGCGCCTCCGCGTACAGAACCACGACGATCACCCCCATGAGCGCGAAGAACAGCGTCCAGGCGAGCGTCACCCGCCGGGTATAAAGGATCTCCGCCGCACTCAGCGGTCCATGCAGCTTGTCCGCCAGCCGCGTGCACAGCGCCACCTCGCCGGCGCGCAAGGAGCGCCCGAACCCTGCCGCCAAAAGCCCGTACATCCCGCACTCCTGTAGTAAATAAACAACGGAGAAGTTTTTTTCGATTATCGGCCAATTATCATACAAGAGCAGCGCGCAGAGGGCGGCAGCCAACAGCACAATGTAGGTGGGCACGGTGTGGCGAAGCACGGTTGCCAGCAATGCCACCGGCGGCGCGAGCGCGAGGATCGCGCCCAGTCGGTAGACTCCCCGGGTGTTGCAGTAGTGCGAGAGACAGGCGTACCCGAGGATCAGGACGCCGATCGCGACGATCCGCAGTGCACCCTGGGACCGGCCCTCACTTGGTTCTCTGTGCCGCAATGTACTCCGCTAAGTACTTCAACGAGCGGAAGATTTTGTGATTTTCCTGGCTGTCCGCACGCAGCTGTACCCCATATTTCTTGGATACGATCAGCGCAACCTCAAGGATGTCGATGGAATCGAGGCCGAGACCTTCGCCGTACAGAGGCGCATCGGGGTCGATGTCTTCAGCGGCGATTTCGAGATTGAGCGCTTGAACGAAGAGGGCGGCGAGCTCCCGTTCTAAGTTGCCATCCGTCGGCGGCGCCGAAGGTTGCAGGAGCGTCGCTTTGTCGGACATGGGCATGGACTCTTGGACTTGTGAACCGGGAGCAACCTCATTATATAGCCCAGCGCCGGGGCGGCAACCGCGCCGGGCCGTGGGCCGCTGGTCGCCTACCGCGATCGATGACGCCTGATGCGTCGCACCATGAGCGCCGGCAGGCGCAACAGAAACTCTGCGAATAGGCGCGCGTGCATCCAGGTCAGCAGCACATTGTCGCGCCAGTAGTTGAAGTGAGACACCCCGCCCTCGGCGGCGCTGAAATAGCGCACCGGCGCGGCGACGTTGATGGGCGGGACGCCGCGCCAAGAGAGGCGCACCACCGCCTCGGCGTCGAAATCAAACCGCCGCATCCAGGGCTGACGGTGCATCACGTCGATGAGCGGCGCGATGGGGTAGACGCGAAAGCCGTACAGCGAATCGCCGATACCGGCCCACAAGGTCTCGAGATTCACCCACCAGTTGGAGATCTTGCGTCCACCGACCCGCAGGCGCGGAGCGCTCGCATCGAACACGGGACAGCCGAGCACCATCGAGGCGGGGTTGGCTTGCGAGACGGCCATGAGATCGCGGATCCCTTGCGCGGGATGCTGGCCGTCGGAATCCATGGTCAGCGCATGCGTGAAACCCGCTGCGGCAGCCTGCTCGAGACCCACGAGCACCGCCGCGCCCTTGCCGCGGTTCTTCTCGAGGACGATGACCTTGAGACCGGGCTCCTCCGCGCACAGCGCCGCGAGCCGCGCCGGGGAATCGTCGGTGCTGCCGTCGATCACCACCCAGACCGGGTTCCAGCTCTCGAGCGCCGCGCGCAGCGTCGCGCAGAATCCGCGAGCCCGGGGTTGTAGCTCGGGATGAGCACCAGATGGGTCTTCGACGGCGCGCTCACGATGCGGGCTTCTTCAGCCAGCCGAGCTCGCAGGGCACCGTCGAGCTCCCGGCGATAGTAGCGCTCGAGCTCCTCCGTGAAAGCGTTTGCGTTCTCGGGTGGGTCGAACCGCTTGCCGAGACGAACCCGGTAGACGATGGGAAGGCGCGGGCGGCGGAACAGCGGCCAACCCTTGCTGAGGAACGGCGAGTCGGTCTCGATGATCAAGGTCTGCACCGGCACGGCCGCCCGCTTGGCGATCAAACCGACGCTCGCCGCCAGCGGATTGATGGGCCACTGGCGGCTGCGTGTGCCCTCCGGAAACAGCAGCAGCACGCAGCCCGGCTGATGCAGGTGCGCCACCGACTCCTTGATCATTTGCCGCGGCGACTCGTTCGGCACGTAGCGCGCGAGCCGCGAGCCTGCGCCCAGGAAGATGTTCCTCATCAACTCCGCCTTCATGACGCACACGATGTCCGGATGCCGCGTGAGGATCAGCAGCGCATCGATGAGCGAGGGATGATTCGGTGCGAGGATGAGTGACGGGCCGCCGCGCAGCGAGTCGATGGCGGAGAGATCCAGACGATATGCGCGCGTGATTGAGAGCGACCACGCGTACAGGCGAAAGCCGTACATGATGCCGCGGCGTCCCACCTTTTTCCCGAGGTTCGAAGGCAGCAAATAATAGAGCGGCAGCGCGAACACGGACCAGACGAGACAGATGAGTCCCAGCAGGGTCAGGGAGCGTGTAGAGCGCGAAGTACTCGTAAGCGATTTTGAAAAAACGCGGCACCCCGCCCTCATCCCGTCGACAGCTCGGCCTCGACGGGGCGGATGTTGACCGCGCGGCGGCGGGCCGCGAGCAGCGTCCGACGGAGCTTCATCAGGGACAACAAATAGTACCCGGCCTTGAAGGCGCGCAGCGACCGCCAAATCGGTGTGCGGCCGAAGATGTCGCCCGCCAGCAGCGAGAGCAGTGCCTCTTTCATGCGCAGGACGTTCTTCGGCTCGAGGAACAGCTCGCGCATGGTGGGATTGGTGACGCGGTAGATGAACCAGGAGAACTGCTTCGGACCATGGCGCACCATCCGGTCGAAACGCTTCAGCGCGCGCGCCTCGCGCTCGGGTCGCCGAACGCATTCATCGATGGTCAGCGCGGCAGCTTCGCCGCTCGCCATGGCAAGCATGACTCCCGAGGAGAACACGGGGTCGATGAACGTATAGGCATCGCCCACCAAGAGATAATTAGCCCCGTGTGAATGATCGCAACTGTAGGCGTAGTTGCCGGTCGCCTCGACCTCAGTGCTGAGGACGGCATCTTGCAGGCGCTCCGCGAGCGGCGGACACAGCGCGATGGTAGACAAAAAGAACTCACGCACCGAGCCTTTGCGGGTCTTCATGTAGGACGGCCAAACCACTGCGCCGATGCTGGTATTGCCGTCGGCGAGCGGAATGAACCAGAACCAGCCGTGGTCGAACCAGTAGACGCCGATGTTGCCGCCGCACTTGCCCGGCGTGCGGCGTGCGCCCGTGAAATGCGCGTATAGGGCGGCGCTGTTGTGGCGCTTGTTGCGCCGTTTGGCGCCGAGGCTCTGTCCGAGGAACGTGTCCCTGCCGGTGGCGTCGATCAGATATCGAGCCTCGAAACTGTCGGTCTCGCCCGTGTCGTGCACAACGTCGACCCGCGCGCTGCGGCCGTCCGCGGCAAACACGGCATTGCGGGCGCGACAGCCCTCGATCACCCGGGCGCCTGCCTCGCCGGCGCGGCGGATCAGAATCTCGTCGAACTCCGAGCGGCGCACTTGATAGGCGAGCGGGAACGACTTGTCCCAGGCGTCCGCGAACTCGAATTTCTGGTGGCGGCCGTCCCACGAGGAGGTGAACTCGGCACCGTATTTCTCCATGCCGATGGCCCGCACCTGCGCCGCCACGCCGAGCCGCTCGAACAGCGGCAGGTTCGACGGCAGGAGCGACTCGCCGATGTGGAACCGTGGGTGGCGCGATTTCTCGATGAGCACCACGTCGTAACCGCGCTCCGCCAGCACGATCGCGGCGGTCGAGCCGGCCGGCCCGCCGCCCATCACCAGGACCTCGCAGCGCTGCGCGCCCGCCGGCGAGGCTTGAGCGAGATCGGGGAATCTAGCGCGCGCGGGGGATGTCAAAGGGACGCCTCGGTGACCTGGGTGCCGAGCTTATCGTGCCGACAAACACGGGTTCAACGTTTCTGTAAGATATCGGTCATGCACATCTTGATCGTCGAAGATGACGAGGTAGCGCGCGATTACTTGGCGAAAGCGCTGCGGGAAGTGGGGCATACGGTGGACGTGGCGGCCGACGGCCTGGCGGGTCTGCACATGGCCTCCTCGATCGCCATCGACGTCGCGATCGTCGACCGGATGCTTCCCAAGCTCGACGGCCTCGCCCTGGTACAGTCGTTGCGGGCGACCGGGCGCAAGCTCCCGGTCCTCATTTTGAGCGCGCTCGGCGAGGTGGACGACCGCATCACGGGGTTGCGGGCGGGCGGAGACGACTACCTCACCAAGCCTTATCACGTCGCGGAATTGCTCGCGCGGCTCGATGCGCTCGCCAGGCGCGGCGAGTCGGGCAATGCCGAGACGCACACCAAACTCAAGCTCGCCGATCTGGAGCTCGACCGCATGACCCGGCGGGTGGTGCGCAACGGCAAGAAGATCGAACTCACTGCGCGCGAGTTCCAGCTGCTCGAGTTCATGATGCGTCACAGCGGCCAGGTGGTCACTCGCACCATGCTGCTCGAGGGCGTCTGGGATTATCACTTTGATCCGCAAACCAACGTGATCGACGTGCACATCAGCCGGCTGCGCCAGGCCATCGACAAAGGTTTCGACAAGCCGCTGCTGCACACCGTGCGCGGCGCGGGCTACAGCCTGCGCGAAGACGAATAGTGGACGCGCAGCCGCGACGGGTCGCAAGTCCCGATCAGCGCTTCTTCGGCATCCTCGATACTTCGCCGTTTCGCGTCGCCGTCATCTACTCGATCGTCTTCGCCTGCGGCGCGGCTCTGCTGCTCGGCATCGTCGACTTCGCAGTGTCGCGCGTCGTCGATCGCAGCAGCGACGATCTGATCGACGCCGAGGTGCAGGGACTGCGCGAGCAGGTTCTCGTTCTGTCGCGCAGCGATTTCATCGAACTCGTGGAGCAGCGCTCCCAGGACCAGGACGTGCGCGGCGCCGTGTATCTCATGGTGGATCCGCAGCTGCGGCCGGTCGCGGGAAATGTTCCCGCGTGGCCCAAGGCGGACTCCGATGACGGCAAGTGGATCCAGTTCAAGGCGGCGGTGCCGTTCGGCGAGGAGATGCGCGACCACGAGATGCGCGCGCGCCGCTTCAAGCTGCCCGGCGGCTACGACATGCTCGTCGGGCACGATGTGCAGGAGCGCCAGGACGTCAAGAACCTGATGATGCGCGGCCTCATCGCCGCCGTGGCGTTGACGTTGCTGCTCGGTCTCGGCGGCGGCTTCTGGATGGGCCGGCGCATCTTGAGACAGGCGGGCGCCATCTCCGCGGTGGCGACGCAAATCATGCGCGGCGATCTGTCGCAACGTCTGCCCGTGCGCGACGCGGACGACGAGATCAACACGCTGGCCCGCGAAATCAACACCATGCTCGACCGTATCGAGCAGCTCACGCTCGGCATGCGCACCGTGCTCGACAGCGCCGCCCACGATTTGCGCACCCCGTTGAACCGGCTGCAGGCCACCGCCGAGGGTGCCATGGGTCAGGTGTCGCGCGGGATCGCCCGAGCGCCGCGTGCTCGAGCGGGTCACGAACGAGGTGGATCACATGCGCGCGACGCTCGATGCGTTGCTGCGCATCGCGCTCGCCGAGACCGGCACCGTGGCGCGCGAGCCGGTGGATCTGTCCGAGTTGGTCGCGAGCATGGTCGAGCTGTACGCGCCGGTGAGCGAGGAGCGCGGCATCGCCTTGGAGAGCGCCGTGGCGAGCGGCGCTCAAGTGCAGGGAAGCCGGCAGCTGCTCGCGCAGGCGCTTGCGAACCTGCTCGACAACGCCATCAAGTTCACCCCCGACGGCGGCCATATCCGTGTGCTGCTCAAGTCACAATCGGCAGGGCCGCCATCGGCCGGAGCGCGATCGGGGCCGATACTCGGCGGACCGGAGGTCATCGTCGAGGACGACGGTCCGGGCATTCCGGCAGACAAGCGCGAGGTCGTGCTCGGCCGGCGCGTGCGCTTGGACGAGGCGCGCAACGTGCCCGGATCCGGGCTCGGACTCTCGCTCGTGGCGGCAGTCACCAAGCTCCACGGTGCGCGCCTCACCTTGGACGACGCGGCGCCGGGCCTGCGCGTATCGCTGCAGTTCTAACCGCCCTAAGCGTCAAATTCCCGGCGCAATCCGGATAAGCGTCGACGGCGGGCGACGGCGCGCGCCCGAGGCGGCGACTGGATCATTCACAAGCCCACTGAAAGATATAGGGAAGGCAATCCCGCGGCGTCCGTGGCACAGAACTTGCTCCGCTCCTCGCTGCGGCACTTAGCGCCGCACGAGGAATGCCATGGCCGACGAAGCCGAAGAGATTCGACCACCGCCGCCGCAAAAATCAGGCGGCGGCCTGCTCATGAATGCCATCGTCGTTTTCGTGATGGCGCTGCTCGCGGTCATCGTCGGCGGCTTTGTCAACGCGAAGCTGCATCCGCTCCCCGACCTCAAGATGAGCAAGGACGGTCTCATCACCGCGGTGGTGCCCGCGGCGGGCGCCTCGCCCGAGGGCGGCGAAGGCGGCGCGCAAAGTGCCTTCTATTACGCGTTCGACCCGCCGATGGTGGTTAATTTCGAGGACGGCTCGGTGGTGAGGTTCCTGCAGATCAGCATGGAAGTGATGGCGCACGATCAGAAGTCGATCGACAGCGTGCAGAAGAACATGCCGTTGATCCGCAACAACTTGCTGCTCCTCATGAGCAATCGCAACTACCAGTCCCTCATGTCGCGCGAGGGCAAGGACAAGCTGCGCGAAGAGGCGCTCGCCGAAATTCGCGCCGTGCAGAAGCAAGCAGGGCGGCGGAGACGTCGACGACCTGCTGTTCACCAGCTTCGTGGTGCAGTGATGGCGACAGCCGATCCGCCGGCCGGCGCGAGCGCCATTTCCGAGGAAGAAGTGTCCGCGCTGCTCGAAGAAGCCCGCTACCGACGGGGTGCGGCCGTTCGATTTCTCGGCGCAGCGTATCAACCGCACCCAGCTGCCGATGCTGCAGACCATCGCCAGGAGCTTCGCGCCGCGCGCCGCGGGCACGCTCTCGGGTCTCATCGGGCGCGACGCCACCGTCGAGTTCACCTCGATCGAATCGGTTCGCGTGGCCGACCTGCAAGCCTCGCTCCCCACACCGGGGATCGTGGCGGCCGTGCGCTTGAAGCCGCTCGCCGGCCTTGCCTTCATGGGCGTTCAGCCGAGCTTGCTGGTCGCGCTCCTCGATGCATTCTTCGGCGGCTCGGGCCGCGCCGGCCGCGGACACGCAGGCGGCCGTCTCGGCAGCCGCGCAACGCTTCCTCACCCTGCTGCTGAAGAGCTTCGCGCCGGATTTCACGGCCGCCTGGACGGTGGTATCGCCGCTCGAGCTCGAGCTCGCGAAGCTCGAGACCAATCCGCGGCTCGTGCAGCTCGGCTCGGCGCAGGACTCGGTGATCGTGGTGCGCTTCACCTGCGAGCTCGGCGCACGCAGCGGCACGATCGATTGGATGCTGCCCGATGCGCAGCTCACGCCCATCCGCGAGGCGCTTGCCTCCGACGGCGGCAAGGCCCCGGCGCGCAAACAAGAGGCTTGGGGCCCGTCGCTGTCGGCGGCGCTCAACGAAGTCGAGGTCGAGATCCGCGCGGTGCTCGGCCAGGCCCGTATCAGCTTGCGCGAGCTCGTGAGCTTGGCTCCGGGCGACATCATTCCCATCGAGACACCGCAGGACGTGACGCTGCTGGTGGGCGATGTGCCGCTGCGGCACGGCCGGTTCGGCGTCTCGCAGGGGCGAAATGCATTGAAGATCATTCCCGGAGGTTCCGCATGAGTGTTTCCGATCCCAAGGCGGCCCCCGTGGCACGCGCGCAGTTCAACGATCTCGGCCCGAAAGGCGCCACGCCGGCCGGCCAGGAGATGAACCTGAACGTGATCCTCGACGTCGCGGTCACGCTGTCGCTCGAAGTGGGACGCGCGCGCCTGTCCGTGCGCGACCTCCTGCAGCTTGCCCCGGGCGCGATCGTGGAGCTCGATCGCGCGGCAGCCGAGCCGCTCGACGTGCTCGTGAACGGGGTGCGCATCGCGCGCGGCGAGGTCGTGGTCGTCAACGACAAGTTCGGCATCCGCCTCACCGACGTCGTGAGCGCCACCGAGCGGATGGAACAAGCGCGGTGACCGGGTTGGTGCAACCCGCCTCCCCCGTGTCGGTGGGCAGCGTCGCGCAGCTCGCATTGAGCCTGGCGGCGATCGTCGCATTGATTCTGGCGGTGAGCTGGGTGTTGAAGCGGCTGAAGCTCGGCGCGATCCGCGGCCGGGGCGAGATCACCGTCATCGATCAGCTCTCTCTCGGCCCGCGCGAGCGCATCGTGCTGGTGCGCGTCGGCGAGTCGCAGGTGCTGATCGGCGTCGGCGCGGGCGGTCTCGTGGGGCTCACCCCCCTGGCGGCGCCCATCGCAATCGAGAGCCCTCGCCGATTCCACAGCGTTCGCCGATCGCCTGCGCGAATTCATGAAGCGCCCCGGACGCGGCCCATGAACGCGCGCATCGTGCGGGCGGGGCTCATGACGTTGAGCCTCGCGTGTCTACCCGCGGTCGCGGCGCTCGCCGACCCGAGCCTGCCGGCACTCGCCATCAAGTCCGGCGCGGACGGTGTGCAGACTTACTCGCTCACCTTCCAGGTCTTGATCCTGATGACCGTGCTGACGCTGCTGCCCGCGATTTTGCTCGCGATGACGGCGTTCACCCGCATCATCATCGTGCTCTCGATCCTGCGCCAGGCGCTCGGCATGGCGACCACGCCGTCGAACCAGGTGCTCACGGGACTCGCGCTGTTCCTCACCTTCTTCGTGATGAGCCCGGCCCTCGACCAGTCCTACAGCAACGGCATCAAGCCGTACATGGACGGTCAACTCGCGGGCGAGGTGGCCATCACCCGCACCGTCGAGCCCCTCAAGAAATTCATGCTCGCGCAGGCGCGCGAGAACGATCTGCAGCTCTTCACCAAGCTCTCCGGCAAGGACCAATTCGCGAAGCCCGAGGATGTGCCTCTTGAGCGTGCTGGTGCCGACCTTCCTCACCAGCGAGCTGAAGACCGCGTTCGAGATCGGTTTCATGGTGTTCATTCCTTTCCTGGTGATCGACCTCGTGGTCGCGAGCGTGCTGATGTCGATGGGCATGATGATGCTCTCGCCGGTGCTCGTGTCGTTGCCCTTCAAAATCATGCTGTTCGTGGTGGTCGACGGCTGGACGCTGCTCATCGGAACCCTGGCGGGGAGTTTTCACCGATGACGCCCGAGACCGTCATGGATCTGGCGCACAGCACGCTCACGGTGACCGCCATGATCGCCGCGCCGCTGCTGCTCACGGCGCTCGTGACCGGCCTGCTGATCGGCATGCTGCAGGCCGCGACGCAGATCAACGAAGCCACGTTGAGCTTCATCCCGAAGCTCCTCGTTCTGGTGCTTGCGCTGTTCATCACCGGACCCTGGATCCTGCGGGTGCTCGTCGACTTCACTCACAACCTCTACGCCGGCATCCCGGCGATGATCGGCTGAGCGCGCCATGCAGCCCGTCGTCCTCAACGTCTCCGACATCTCGCAATGGGTCGCGCGGCTGTGGTGGCCGGTGCTGCGCGTCGGCGGGTTCGTGGCGAGCGCGCCGATCGCGAGCGAGGCCACGATTCCGGGCCCGGTGAAGATCGCGCTCTCGCTCGGTCTCGCCTTCCTCTTGGGACCGCTCGCACCGGTCCCGGCGGGTCTCTCGATATTCTCGGGAGCCGGCGCGCTCGCGGCCGTTCAGGAGGTGTTCATCGGCATCGCCATCGGGATGGTGATGCGGCTCGCGTTCGAGGCGCTGAGCTTCGCCGGCCAGAGCGTCTCCATGACCATGGGCCTCGGATTCGCGAGCCTGGTGGATCCGGCGCACGGCGCGGAGACACCGGTGCTCGGGCAGCTGTTCACGATCTTCGGCACGCTCACCTATCTGGCCGTCAATGGGCATCTCGCGCTGATCGCCGCCCTCGCCAAGAGCTTCACGACGCTGCCCATCGGCGGTCCGAACGTCGATAAGAACCTGCTCTGGTCGCTCGCGGTGTGGGGCGCGCGGGTGTTCGAGACGGGACTCCTGATCGCGCTGCCGGCCGTGATTGCGCTGGTGATCGTCAATCTCGCGGTCGGCGTGGTCACCCGCGCCGCGCCGCAGCTCAATCTCTTCGGCATCGGGTTCACGATCACCTTGATCGCCGGCTTCCTGGTGCTCATCGTCGGGCTCGATGGGCTCATGGTCGGCATCTCGAGTCTCATCGACAGTGCGCTCGCCGCGGCCGCGGATCTGGTGGCGGCGCATCCACAAGGGGTGCGCTGATGGCCGAGGAAGCAGAAGCAGGGCGGCGAACGAACCGAAGAACCTTCGCAACGGCGCCTGCAAGAGGCGCGCGAGCACGGCCAGGTCCCGCGTTCGCGCGAGCTCACCACGTTCGCCACCATGATCGGCGGCAGCGTCGCGCTGATCATGACGGGATCGGCGCTCGCCGGACGCATGACCGAGCTCATGCGCCGCTGCATGTCGGTCGATGCCGCAGAGCCTCGATGACCCACAGCTCCATGTTCTCCGCGCTCGGCGGGGCGGCGACTCTCGACGCTTTCAGGTCTCCTGCCGATATTCGGCGGCGCTCATCGTCCTGGTGCTGCTCGCCTCGCGTCGCACTCGGCGGATGGAATTTCGCGCCCACGGCGCTCGTGCCCGACTTCACCCGCCTGAGCCCGTTCGCAGGGCGTGAAGCGTCTGGTCGGTCTGCGCGGACTCACCGAGCTCGGCAAGGCGCTGCTCAAATTCGCCGTGGTGGGCGGGGTATGCGCCGGCGTCGTGGCGTGGCTGTTCGGCGATGTGCTCGCGCTCGGGCGCATGGCGCCGCGCGCGGCCATCGGCCGCGGTACCGGACTTCTGTCCTGGGCATTCGTCTGGCTGTGCGCCTCGCTCGCGCTGGTGGCGATCGTCGATGTGCCGCTGCAGCTGTTTCAATTCAAGCGCACGCTTGCGCATGACCCGCCAGGAGTTGCGCGACGAGCACAAGGAGCACGACGGCAGCCCGCAGACCAAGCAGCGCATCCGGCAGATGCAGCAGGCGCAGGCGCGCCGACGCATGATGCACAAGGTGCCGACGGCGGACGTCGTGATCGTCAACCCGACGCACTTCGCGGTGGCCTTGAAGTACGAGCCGAAGAGCATGCGCGCCCCGCAGGTGGTGGCGAAGGGCGCCGACCTGGTCGCGCAGAACATCCGCCGCATCGCCGAGGAGCACCGCGTGCCGATATTCGAGTCGCCGCGGCTCGCGCGCGCGCTTTACAAATCCACCGACCTCAACCGCGAGATCCCCGCGGGCCTGTACATGGCGGTCGCGCAGGTTCTCTCCTACATCTTCCGGGTCCGCACCTTGAATCCCACCGCCGCGGCGCGCATGGCCCGGCCGGACCCGAAGCTTGGGCCTGAGTACGCCGACGTATGAACGCCGCCTGGCCGGCATCCTGGCGAGAGTTCGCGCGCAACGGATTGGGCGTGCCGCTCCTCGTCATGGTGATCCTCGCCATGATGGTGCTGCCGCTGCCGGCGTTTTTGCTCGACGTCCTGTTCACGTTCAACATCTCGCTGTCGTTGATGGTCTTGCTCGGGGTGATCTACGTGCGCCGCGCGCTCGAGTTCGCGAGCTTCCCGACCGTGCTGCTCGGCGCTACGCTGCTGCGGCTCGGTCTCAACGTCGCCTCCACCCGCGTCGTGCTCATCCGCGGCCACACCGGCGCGCATGCCGCCGGCCATGTGATCGCGGCCTTCGGCCAATTCGTGGTCGGCGGCAACTACGCCGTGGGCCTGGTGGTGTTCACGGTGCTCGTGATCATCAACTTCGTCGTGATCACCAAGGGCGCGGGGCGCATCTCCGAGGTGAGCGCACGCTTCACCCTGGACGCGATGCCCGGCCGGCAGATGGCGATCGACGCCGATTTGAACGCCGGCATCATCACGCAGGCCGAGGCGATCGTGCGCCGCCAGGAGGTGCGCGAGGAGGCGGATTTCTACGGTGCCATGGACGGCGCGAGCAAATTCGTGCGCGGCGATGCGATCGCCGGCATCCTCATCGTGTTCATCAATATGTTCGGCGGCGTGCTCATCGGCGCCATGCAGCACGGCATGTCGCTGTCCGATGCCGGGCACACCTACGCGCTCCTCACCATCGGCGATGGGTTGGTCGCGCAGATACCGGCGCTGCTCCTGTCGGTGGCCGTCGCCATCCTGGTGACGCGCGTCTCGAGACCGCACGACATGAGCCAGCAGATCATGAGTCAGGTGTTCGGGTCAGCGCGCGCGCTCGGCGTGACGGCGGGCATCCTCGACGCTTGCTCGGCATCATCCCCGGCATGCCGAACTTCGTGTTCCTGTCGATGGCGGCGCTGCTGCGCGGCGGGCGCATTTGCAACTTCGAAGCGGCGCGATGCCGAGAAGGCCGCCGCCGCGGCGCCCGCCGAAGCCCGCAGCCGCTGTGCCGAGCGAGCAGCGCGAGCTCTCCTGGGACGACGTCGAAGCCGTCGATGCCGTGGGGCTCGAGGTGGGCTACCGCCTGATTCCCTTGGTCGACCGCGCGCAGGGCGGCGAGCTCATGGGCCGCATCAAGGGCGTGCGCAAGAAGCTGTCGGAGGAGATCGGGTTCCTGGTGCAGCCCGTGCACATCCGCGACAACCTCGAGCTCGGTCCCAACTCCTACCGCATCACCATACTCGGCGCGCCGGTGGGCGAATCCGAGGTCTTCCCCGACCGCGAGCTCGCCATCAATCCCGGCCAGGTCTCGGGCACCCTGCCGGGATCGGCGACCAAAGATCCCGCATTCGGCCTCGATGCCGTGTGGATCGACAAGGCGCGGCGCGACCAGGCGCAAGCGCAAGGCTATACGGTCGTCGACGCGGGCAGCGTCATTGCCACTCACTTGAGCCATCTGTTGCAGTCGCACGCCCACGAGCTCCTGGGCCACGAGGAAGTGCAGCAGCTCTTGAACCGGCTCGGCAAGAGCGCGCCGAAGCTCGTCGAGGATCTGGTGCCGAAGATCCTGCCCATGAGCGTGGTCGTGAAGGTAATGCAGCTGCTGCTGCTCGAGCGCGTGCCCATCCGCAACGTCCGCACCATTTGCGAGACGCTCGCCGAGCTCGGACCGAAGACGCAGGATCCCGCAGTGCTGGTGGCTGCAGTGCGCGTCGCCCTCGGACGCAGCATCGTGCAGAACATCGGCGGCCTGCGCGAGGAGCTGCCGGTCATCACGCTCGACCCCTCGCTCGAACAGGTGCTACAGGACTCGATGGCCGGCGGCGCGGATGCGCCGGGCTTCGAGCCGGGTCTCGCCGACAAGATCCAGCAGACGCTCATCGACAGAACGCGCAAACAAGAGGCCGCCGGCGAGCCTGCGGTGCTGTTGGTCGCGCCGAAGATCCGACCGTGGGTCGCGCGCCTGATGCGCTATTCGAGCCCGACGCTGTCGGTGCTTGCGTACAACGAAATTCCGGAGAGCCGTCGGATCCGCGTGATCTCGGCGGTCGGACGCTGATGAATCGGACTCATGGAGGTCGATGTGAAAATTAAGCGTTACATGGCGCCCAGCATGCGGGTGGCCCTCGATCAGGTTCGCGCGGAGCAAGGTGCCGATGCGGTGATCCTGTCGAGCCGCCGCGTGAAGGAGGGCATCGAGGTGATTGCCGCGGTCGACTACGACGAATCGCTCATGGCGGGTGCCGCCAGGCAATACTTGACCGCGCCGGCCGCCGCCGCGCCGCTCGAGGTCGCGACTGCGGCGCGACCTGCGGCGCCACGACCCGAGGCCCGGGCGATCGCACCGCCGAGTCGTCCCGCGGCCCCGGCGCCCGCTCGAGCTGCGAGTCGCGCGGCGGTACCCACGCCCGCGCCCGCGGCGATCGTGCGGGCGGTGTCGGCGCCTGCGCCGGCGACCGAGGAAACACGCCGAGGGTTCGCCAGCATGCAACGCGAGATCAAGGATCTACGTAGGCTCTTGGAGAGCGAGTTGGCGCACATCTCCTGGAACGACAAACGCCTGCGCGAGCCGTTACGGGCGCGGGTGCTCGAAGACCTGTCGTCGATGGATATCGCGCCCGACGTGGCGGCCAGGCTTGCAACGCTCACCCCGAGACGCACCAATCTCGGCGACGCATCTAACATTCCGATGGCGCTGCTGCTCAAACACCTACCGGTGGTCGACAGGCTGAGCACCGTGAATCCGGGCGTGTTTGCGCTGGTGGGCCCGACGGGCGCCGGCAAGACCACCACCATTGCGAAGCTGGCTGCGCGCTGGACCATGCGGCATGGCAGTCAGGATCTGGCGCTGGTGAGTACCGACGCCTACCGTATCGGCGCCCGAGAGCAGCTCATGACGTACGCGCGCATTCTCGGCGCGTCCGTGTACTCGGCGAACAGCGGCCAGGAACTCGCACGCGTCCTCGAGGGATTGCGGTCGAAAAAGCTCGTGTTGATCGACACCGCCGGCATGGGGCCGCGCGATGTGCGTCTCGGCGAGCAGCTCGTGGCGCTCGCGCAGGGCGCGCCGGATGCACAGTTTCTGCTGGCGCTGCCGGCGCAGGGCGAGGGACTCGCGCTCGAGGAGATCATGCGCGCGTTTGCGCAGGTGAAGCCCACGGCCTGCATCATCACCAAAGTGGACGAGGCGGCGAGCTTGGGTGCCGTGATTTCGACGACTCTGCGTCACAAGCTCAAGATCGCCTATCTCTGCAACGGACAACGGGTGCCGGAGGATGTGCACTCGGCCCATCACCGCCGCGTTTGGTTGGTGCGCGCCGCGCACGAGCTCACGCGCCGCGCGCCCCGACCCCGCGACGATTCCTACTATGCCCAGAACTTCGGACGAGCCACCGCCCATGCGTGACGATCGACTCGATAACACCCAGGCCGAACGGTTGCGCGAGCTCAACTCCTCGCGGCCGGTCAAAGTGATCGCCGTGACGGGCGGCAAGGGCGGCGTCGGCAAGACGACGGTCTCGACCAATCTCGCGGTGTCCATCGCGGCGTCGGGTCGCGACGTGATGCTGGTCGACGCCGATCTCGGGCTCGCCAACGTGGACGTGCTCTTGGGTCTGCACACGCGGTTTCATCTTGGGCACGTGGTCGGCGGCCAGTGCACGCTCGAGGACGCGATCGTCACCGGACCGCATGGTCTGCAGATCGTCCCGGCCGCGTCCGGCGTTCGGCATATGGCGAGCCTTTCCGCGGCCGAGCATGCCGGGATCATCCGCGCGTTCAGCGATCTGTATCACCGGGTCGAGGTACTGATAGTCGACACGGCTGCGGGACTCTCCGACAGCGTGCTCACCTTCAGCCGCGCGGCGCACCACGTGCTGATTGTCGTGTGCGACGAGCCCGCCTCGATCACCGACGCGTACGCTCTGATCAAGGTGTTGAGCCGCGAGCATGGCGTGCAGCGTTTTCAGATCCTCGCCAATCAGACGCGGCGCTCGGGCGAAGGACCCGCGCTGTACGACAAGATTTCGCGCGTCTGTGACCGGTTTCTCAATGTCACCCTCGAGTTCGCCGGATCCGTACCGTATGACGATTACTTGCGCAGGGCCGTGCAGCGCCAGACAGCAGTGGTGGAAACCTATCCCGCCTCTATTTCGTCCATTGCGCTCAAGAATCTCGCCTCGAAGGCCGATAAGTGGTCTGCGCCGCAAGGTGCGCGAGGCCACCTGGAGTTCTTCGTTGAACGGATGGTGGGGGCCCGGATAGGTCCTGCGACGGTATTGCAATGAGAGCAAGCACACAGTACTCAAATTCCCGCAGGCGGACGCCCCGTCCTGCGGTAGATGCAGCGTTCGAGGATCTGCCCGACCAAGATCTGGTGCTGAAGCACGCGGATCTGGTCAAGCGCATCGCCTATCATCTGGTGAGCCGTATGCCGCCGAATGTCGAGGTGGACGACCTCATCCAATCGGGCATGATCGGATTGCTCGACGCAGCCAAGCACTACTCGCCCGACAAGGGCGCGAACTTCGAAACTTATGCGGGCATCCGGATCCGCGGCGCAATGCTCGACGAGGTGCGCAAATCCGACTGGACGCCGCGCTCGGTGCACCGAAACATGCGCGAGATGGCGGAAGTGGTCCGCAAGATCGAGAACGCCAAGGGGCGCGATGCGACTCCCACGGATATCGCGGAGGCGCTCGGGCGTCTCCATCGAGGAGTATCACCGGCTAGTGCAGGATGCGGCGAGCTGCCGTGTATTCAGTTTCGATCAGATGAGCTCGGGCGATGACGAGTCGAGCCCCGCGGATCACGCGCGCGACGAACGGCCGGGTCCGTTCGATCACATCGAGGAGGCGGGTTTTCGGGACGCGCTGGCCTCCGCGATCAACGGTCTGCCCGAGCGCGAGAAGCTGGTGCTGTCCCTGTACTACGACGAGGACATGAATCTGCGCGAAATCGGCGAGGTGCTCGAGGTATCCGAATCGCGCGTCTGCCAGATTCACGGGCAGGCGCTGGTGCGCGTGCGGGCCCGACTCACGGAATGGCTGATGCCCAGCTAAAGCCCATGGACATACTGAGCATCATCGGCATCGTCTTGGGCCTGATCGCGATCATCGGCGGTGCGATCTTGAAGGGCTCGAGCGCCGGCGCGCTCGTCGGCAGCGCCGCGTTCGTGATCGTGGTGATGGGCACGCTGGCCGCGAGTCTGGTGCAGACGCCGATGTCCACGTTCTTGCGTGCCTGGCGCATCGTCTCCTGGGTGTTCAAGCCGCCGGCCGCCGATCCCGACGGCCATGATCGAGAAGATCGTCGAGTGGAGCAACATCGCCCGCAAGCAGGGCCTGCTTGGACTCGAGCCCGCGGTCGAGCAGGAGCGGGACGAGTTCTTGAAGAAGGGACTGCAGTCGCTCGTCGACGGCGGCGAGCCCGAGGCGATCCGCTCCAGCATGGAGATCGAGCTCGACACCATGGAGCACTTCGATACCCAGGCGGCCAAGGTGTTCGAGTCCATGGGCATTTACTCCCCGACGCTCGGCATCATCGGCGCGGTCATGGGACTCATGGCGGTGATGCAGAATCTCAACGATCCCTCCAAGCTCGGACACGGCATCGCGGCCGCCTTCGTCGCCACCATCTACGGCATCGCCTTCGCGAACCTCCTGTTCCTGCCGATGAGCAACAAGCTCAAAGCCGTGATTCACGGCCAGACGCAGGTGCGCACCATGGTCATCGAGGGCCTCATCGCCATCGCGCAGGGTGAGAACCCGCGCAACATCGAGTCGAAGCTCCAGGGCTATTTCCACCACTAGCCTGAGGGCTGGTGCCGAAGGCAGCATGGCGCGCAAGAAAAAGCACGAGGAGCATGCCAACCACGAGGCCTGGGCCATCCCCTATGGCGATCTCGTCACGCTGCTGTTCGCCTTGTTCACCGTCATGTACGCCATGTCCTCCGTCAACGAGGGCAAATTCCGCGTGCTGTCGGATTCGCTCATCGCGGCATTCCACGGGGCGCCGAAGAGCTTGGAGCCCGTCAACATCGGCGAAAAGCAGCCGGGCAAAGGCGGCGAGAAGCCGTTGAGCGGCATCATGCCGACCGTGCTCATGAAGATCAGGGAGCAAAAGACGCCGGGCGAGGGCCGCTCGCCGCGCGACCCCGACGTGCCCAAACCGCCCGAGCCCGAGGCTTCGCCCGCTGCGCTCATTCGCATGGAGCGCGAGGTGCAGAACGCGATGCAGGGGTTGATCGACGCCAAGCTGGTGACGGTCCGGCGCGAGAGCTTGTGGCTCGAGATCGAGATCAACACCGACATTCTGTTCGCGAGCGGCGTGTCGGATTTTTCGCCCGCCGCCGTAACGGTGCTCGACAAGCTCGCCGATGTGCTGAAGCCCTTTCCGAATCCTGTCCGAGTCGAGGGACATACCGACAATCGCCCGATCAAGACGAGCGCCTACCCGTCGAACTGGGAGCTCTCGGCGGGGCGGGCGGCAAGCGTCGTGCATGAATTCACCAAAGACGGCATCGATCCGCTACGCCTCGAGATCGTCGGCTTCGGCGAGTTCCATCCGCGACAGCCCAACGATACGATCGAGGGGCGCAACGCCAACCGGCGGGTCGCGATCCTGGTGCTCGAGGCCGTGGCGCCCGGCGATCCGGTGGTCGCGAGAGCGCCCGCGCCGATTTCAGAGGACGCCTCGCCGGGCATCACCCCCGCGGATGCTTCGGATGCCGCAAATCGACTACTATGGCGCGTCCCGCCCGCGGATCTTGGCAAGACCGTGCTGGTCAAGGATCACGCCGGTGCAGTGGTCGCTGCGCCCGCTGATGCCCCCGCACCGAGCCAATGAGGGCCGACCTGAGGGAAGTCACTCATGAGCGAAATTGATCGGCTGAGCAATTCGGGTCTTTATCCGGCCTTGCCGATTGCCGATAAGCGTCCGCGCAAGGATGGCTCCGGGGGACAGCCCCCTGCCGACGGGAAGAGCGCGGACAAGCGTCCGCCGGCATCGCCGGCCGCCGAGACCCGCGACCCCGGACGCCCGCCGAAATCGCTGATCGACGATTACGCCTGAGAAGGGCGCGCGTGCGTCGGACGTCATTCTGGATGATCGCTGCGGCGATTCTGAGCGCGATCGGGTGTGAGGCCGCGCTCGCGCAAGTCCCGGCCGAGGCGGTCGCGACTGTCGCGGTCGATGCGCGCACCGCGCCGCGCGGCATCATGTCGGCTCACCTCGAATTGCCCGTGGCCGCCGGGCCATTGACGCTGGTCTATCCCAAATGGCTCCCGGGCCGACACTCTCCGGCCGGCCCGCTGACCTCGCTCGCCGGGCTCCTGCCGACGCGGCCGGCGCCTCGCCCGGCAGCCGCATCATGGCATTGAACGGCTACCGCTGGTCCAAGGAGCTGCTGCACGACACGCTGGCCGCGTCGACCGATCCCGATGCCGCCCGCGGTAAGATCACGCTGCTGGTGCAGAAGGACGACACCTTCAAGACGCTGGAGCTTTTGTATGCGGGCGGCGAGCGCTATCCGAATTTGGTCCGGCAGGCGGGGACGGTGGACCTGTTGGCGCTCATCGCGAAGCCGCGAGCGCCTGTGCCTGCGCCTCATTAGACCCAACGACATGGCGAGGGCCGCCCGATGCCACCGGTCGTACTAACCGAAGCGGTGGGACCTTCCGAGTTTGCGGTCGCGGGTGCCCTGATCCGCGAATACGCCGCCGACCTCAATATCGATTCATGTTTTCAGGAGATCGACGCCGAGCTCGACTCGTTGCCCGAGGTATACGGCGCTCCTCACGGCTGCCTGTTGGTAGCCCGCAGCGGTGCAGAACTCGTCGGCTGCGGCGCGCTTCGCCGGTTTGATGAAGGGATATGCGAGATGAAGCGCCTCTACGTCCGTGCCGGAGCGCGCGGCAGCGGTGCCGGACGAATCCTTGCCGAGAGCCTCATTGCGAAAGGCCGAGCGCTCGGCTACGACGTCATGCGGCTCGACACGCTCGCCCATTTGACCGCCGCCTGTGAGCTGTACCGTTCGCTCGGGTTCCAAGAGATCGACGCTTATTACGACAATCCGCTGCCGAACCCCGTCTATATGGAGCTCGATCTTTCGGCTCGATGACCGGCGCCTGGCCGGCCGCGCCTTGTCGGCCGCACCTCTGGCCGGCCGCGTCACGCGGCCGGCAGCGGATCACTTACGGGGCTCCTTGGCGGCGATCTCCTGCGCGGCCCGCTTCAGAATGTCCGCGACGCGCTCCTGCTCCTCCGCGGACGCGTTCCAGGTCTCGGCAATCGCCGACTTGAGCGCGTGCCGGGCGCGGAGCAAGGCTTTGGACCAGCCGGTCTCCCCTGATTCGGCTTCGTCGCCTCGCGCCGAGCGCATGATGCGGCGCATATGGTCCAGGCGCTCACCGACGCGGCTGAACTGCGCAAACAAGGCGTCGGTTTCCGCACGATGCTCTTCGAGGTGGGACCGGCCGAGGTCCGTCAGCTGATAGAGCTTGCGAGTCCCCTGGGTCTCGACCGTGGCATGTCCGATCTCTTCCAAGTAGGTCAGGGCCGGGTAAACCATGCCGGGACTCGGCACATAGAAGCCTTTCGAGCGCTCCTCGAGTGCCTTGATGATCTCATAGCCATGGCGCGGCTTTTCCGCGAGCAGCTCGAGGATCAACAGCTGCAGATCGCCTGAGGCGAGCTTGCGCCCCATGCCGAAGCCGCGGCCGCCGAGATCTCCGCCGTCGGCGAACCAGCCGCCGAAGCGCCCCCGGCCGAAGCCTTTGCGCGGCCCCCCGAATAATTGCGCCCAATGAGCGTGATGATGATGGTGGTGATGACGATGCATGAATGAACTCCGTATTAACTGTCTTACAACCTATCGTAAGATACTTTAAGTCTATCGTAAGATATAGTCAAGAACACCCTCGGAGTAGCCACTCGAGAGGGCTTGCCGCGATCCGGCGGGTGAGCGATCTGGGAATTCTCGCGTGGGCCCAAGCATCGCGATGGGTGGTTTGCCGCTCCTCGAGCGCGAGCACGTTTGGCGTTGACACCGTGAGGTATACGTCCCACAATACGCGGCTCATTTTGAGGAGGGGTACCCAAGCGGCCAACGGGGGCAGACTGTAAATCTGCTGGCTTATGCCTTCGTAGGTTCGAATCCTACCCCCTCCACCAAGCGGGGTTGATTGCAGGGTACGTTGCCATTGGCTGTCGGCGTGTAAAAGCGGGTGTAGTTCAATGGTAGAACGTCAGCCTTCCAAGCTGATCACGTGGGTTCGATTCCCATCACCCGCTCCATTGGACGCGGGCCCACGTAGCTCAGTCGGTAGAGCACGTCCTTGGTAAGGACGAGGTCAGCGGTTCGATCCCGCTCGTGGGCTCCAATTTTTTAACTGAGAGGTACTTGCCGTGTCGAAGGGGAAGTTTGAGCGAACGAAGCCGCACGTGAACGTGGGGACGATTGGTCATGTAGATCATGGCAAGACGACTTTGACGGCAGCCTTGACGAAGGTGATGGCTGAGAAGTTTGGCGGGGAGTTCAAGGCGTACGATCAGATTGACAAGGCGCCTGAGGAGCGAGCTCGAGGTATCACGATTGCCACCGCGCACGTTGAGTACCAGAGCGAGAAGCGCCACTACGCGCATGTGGACTGTCCTGGGCACGCGGACTATGTGAAGAACATGATCACGGGGGCTGCGCAGATGGACGGGGCGATTTTGGTGGTATCGGCGGCCGATGGCCCGATGCCGCAGACGCGCGAGCACATTTTGCTGGCCCGCCAGGTGGGTGTTCCGTACATCGTTGTGTACCTGAACAAGGCGGACATGGTGGACGATGCGGAGTTGCTCGAGCTGGTGGAGCTTGAGGTGCGGGATTTGCTGTCGGTGTACAAGTTCCCCGGGGATGCGACGCCGATCGTGACGGGCTCGGCGCTGAAGGCGCTTGAGGGGGATGCGAGCGATATTGGGGTGGCCTCGGTGTTGAAGCTGGTGGCGGCGCTCGATGAGTACATTCCGGTGCCGAAGCGTGCGGTGGATGGGGCGTTTTTGATGCCGGTGGAGGATGTGTTCTCGATCGCGGGCCGCGGCACCGTGGTGACCGGTCGCATTGAGCGCGGGATTGTGAAGGTGAACGATGAGGTGGAGATCGTAGGGATACGGCCGACGCAGAAGACGACCTGCACGGGCGTTGAGATGTTTCGCAAGCTCTTGGATGAGGGCCAGGCGGGGGACAACGTGGGGGTGCTGCTGCGCGGCACGAAGCGTGAGGAAGTCGAGCGCGGGCAGGTGCTGTGCAAGCCCGGTTCGATCAACCCGCACACCAAGTTCGAGGCCGAGGTGTATGTGCTGACCAAGGAGGAAGGGGGCCGGCATACGCCGTTCTTCAAGGGCTACCGGCCGCAGTTTTACTTTCGCACGACCGATGTGACCGGTGCGGTGGAGCTGCCGGAGGGGACGGAGATGGTGATGCCGGGGGACAACATCAAGATCGTGGTGGAGCTGATTGCCCCGATTGCGATGGAGCAGGGGCTGCGCTTTGCCATCCGCGAGGGCGGCAAGACGGTCGGCGCCGGCGTCGTCTCCAAGGTCATCACTTAGTTTTTTCGGGCGGGGTCGGAAGCGGCCCCGTAGATCCTGCGCGCAAGCGCATTTATAGGGCAGTAGCTCAATTGGCAGAGCGGCGGTCTCCAAAACCGCAGGTTGGGGGTTCGATTCCCTCCTGCCCTGCCACTGAAGCAGGTCCCAAGGTCGAGCGGTAAACATGGCGGAAGTGCAAGCACCGGTAGCGGCGTCGGCGAAGGACAACGCGCTGATGATCCTGTCGATCGTCGCGCTGCTCGCGGGAGTCGTGGCGTTCTACTGGTATGACGAGGATCCGCTGGCGCTGCGCCTGGCGATGGTCGGCACGGGCCTCGTCGTGGCCGTCGGCCTCGCGTGGGTCAGCTGGTACGGACGAGAGTTCTGGCAGTTCGCGCAGGCGGCGCGCGTGGAGCTGCGCAAGGTCGTGTGGCCGGCGCGGGAGGACACGTGGAAAACGACCCTTCTGGTGATCGTTTTCGCCTCGATCTTGGGCGTCTTTTTCTGGGTACTTGATCTGATTCTCACCTGGCTGATCAGGCTTCTGACCGGCCAACCGCCCGCATGACAGGGGCTGGAGCATCTATGGCTTTGCGATGGTATGTGGTTCACGCCTATTCGAACTTCGAGCACAAGGTGTCGGAGTCGCTCAAGGAGCGCGTCAAGCGAGCGGGGCTGGAAGCCAAGTTCGGCGAGATCCTCGTGCCCACCGAAGAGGTGGTGGAAATGCGCGACGGTCAGAAGCGCAAGTCCGACCGTAAGTTCTTCCCGGGCTACGTGCTCGTGCAGATGGAGATGGACGAGGACACCTGGCACCTGGTGAAAGAGGTTCCGAAGGTGCTTGGCTTCATCGGAGGCACGAGCGACAAGCCCGCCGCCATCACGGACAAGGAAGCCATGTCGATCCTGCGCCGCGTCGAAGAGGGCGTCGACAAGCCGAAGCCGAAGGTGTTGTTCGAGCCCGGCGAAGTGGTGCGTGTGACCGACGGCCCGTTCAACGACTTCAACGGCGTAGTGGAGTCGGTGAACTACGAAAAGAACCGCCTGCAAGTGGCGGTGCAGATCCTCGGGCGCTCGACCCCCGTGGAACTCGATTTCTCGCAGGTGGAGAAGGGTTGATTGATTTCGGACGGGGTCGCTTCGACCCCGTTGATAGGTTGGCGCGTAGCGCCTAACAAGGGGAGTCGCGCAGGCGACGCTAGCACCCACCAGGAGTGAAGAGCGATGGCGAAGAAAGTCACAGGCTATATCAAGCTGCAGATCCCCGCGGGGCAGGCGAACCCCAGCCCGCCGGTGGGACCTGCGCTCGGTCAGCAAGGCGTCAACATCATGGAGTTCTGCAAGGCCTTCAATGCGCAGACGCAGACCTTGGAAAAAGGTTTACCGACCCCAGTAGTGATCACGGTGTACAGCGATCGCAGCTTCACCTTCATCCTGAAGACTCCGCCCGCCTCGGTGCTGATCGCCAAGGCGCTCGGCATTCCCAAGGGCAGCGCCACACCGAACACGTCCAAGGTGGGCAAGATCTCGCGCAAGCAGCTCGAGGACATCGCGAAGCTCAAGACGCCGGACTTGACGGCGGCCGATCTGGATGCGGCGGTCCGCACCATCGCGGGCAGCGCGCGCAGTATGGGCGTCGATGTGGAGGGGGTGTGACATGGCGGCCGTAGCAAAACGAACCAAGACTTGGAAAGAGAAGCTGCCGCCGGGCAAGTCCTATCCGTTGGATGACGCGCTCAAGCTCGTGAAGGAGCTGGCGACCGCGAAATTCGACGAGTCCGTGGACGTCGCCGTGAACCTCGGCGTGGATGCCACCAAGTCGGACCAGCAGGTCCGCGGCTCGACCGTGATGCCGCACGGCACGGGTAAGACCGTGCGCGTGGCGGTGTTCACGCAGGGCAAGAACGCCGATGCGGCGCGCGCCGCCGGCGCCGACATCGTGGGATTCGAGGACCTGGCCGAAAAGGTCAAGGCCGGCCAGATCGATTTCGACGTCGTGATCGCGAGCCCGGATGCGATGCGCATCGTCGGCCAGCTCGGACAGATCTTAGGTCCCCGCGGACTGATGCCGAACCCGAAAGTCGGCACGGTCACGCCGGACGTCGCCGGAGCGGTGAAGAACGCCAAGGCGGGCCAAGTGCGCTATCGCACCGACAAGGCCGGGATCGTGCACGCGCAGATCGGGCGGGCGAGCTTCGAGCCGCAGGCGCTCAAGGAGAATCTGCTCGCGCTGGTGGCGGATCTGCAGAAGATCAAGCCGGCGACCTCGAAGGGCATTTATCTGAAGCGGGTGACGGTCTCCTCGACCATGGGGCCGGGCGTCGCCGTCGACCAGTCTTCTTTCGGAACTTAGTTTTTTATCGGACGGGGTCGCGCAGCGACCCCGTTAATTGTTGCGCGCAAGCGCATGGAAAGAATTGATGGAGGGTGGCGCGAGGGTCCGCAAGGATTTTCGCGTGCTCACCGTCGAAGACCGCAGGCGGACCGTCTCGCAGAGCGTGGGCTCTGAAGACTAAGGGTCCTTAATCGAGCAGGCCTGCGCAGATGGTGGGACCCGAATCAGGAATTTCCTGGTAACGGTCGCACCGCACGAGTACTCGCGTACTCGAAGGTGGGCAGGGGCGGCGGCGCCCTTGTCTGTGTGTGACGCTTCTGACCGGGAGGGTTTAATGGCACTCAAGTTGGAAGAAAAGAAAGTCGTGGTGGCAGAGGTCAACGCGGTCGCGGCGAAAGCCCTGTCCGTGGTGGGCGCCGAAAACCGTGGCTTGACGGTATCGCAGATGACCGACCTGCGCGCAAAGGCGCGCAAGGAAGGCGTGTATCTGCGTGTCGTCAAGAACACGCTCGCGCGCAAGGCCGTTGCCGGCACTGCTTTCGAGTGCATTTCTCCGGCGTTGAAAGGACCCGTGGTCCTCGCGTTCTCCAATGACGATCCCGGCGCGGCTGCGCGCATCGTCAAGGCGTTCTCGAAGGACAACGACAAACTGGTGACGACACTCGTGTCTTTGGGCGGGCAGATGCTCAAGCCCCAAGATCTCGACCGCGTGGCTTCATTGCCGACGCGCGCGCAGGCGGTGTCGCTGCTGTTGGGTGTTCTGCAGGCGCCGATTTCGAAGTTGGTCGGGACTCTGGCTGCTCCTCACGCCAAGTTGGTGAGGACGATTGCGGCCGTTGCCGAGGCGAAGAAGAGCGCGGCAGCCTGACCGGTTGTTTTTAACCTGATTCGGGTCGCAAGACCCATCTTAGATACTTTTTGGAGAGAACGATGGCTGTTACCAAAGACGAAATCCTCGACACGATTTCCAAGATGTCCGTCATGGAAGTGGTCGAGCTGATCGCCGACATGGAGAAGAAGTTCAACGTCACGGCGGCTGCTCCCGTGGCGGTGGCTGCGGCCGGCGGCGGCGCCGCGGCAGCACCTGCGGCGGAAGCCCAGACCGAGTTCACCGTGACCATGACCGAGTTCGGCGCCAACAAAGTGGGCGTGATCAAGGTCATCCGCGAGATCACGGGCCTGGGGTTGAAGGAGGCGAAGGACCTGGTCGAGGGTGCTCCGTCGACGGTCAAGGAAGGCATTCCGAAGGCGGATGCCGAGACGATCAAGAAGAAGCTCGAGGACGCTGGCGCAAAGGCTGCCATCAAGTAGTGATTGCCGTTCATACGGATAGGCCGGGGGTTGCCGCAAAAAGCGCGGCGGCCCCCGGCTGCTCTGTTGATTATTTTGAGTTTGTCGATTTGCTTTGGATTCCCTCGCCCGCACCGCGGGCGCTATCGCACGAGGTCGCCGCGACCTCGTTGCTGTCGGCGCGCAGCGCCTGGAGCTAGTAAACATGGCCTATTCGTTCACCGAAAAGAAGCGCATCCGCAAGAACTTTGGCAAGCGTCCGAGCATCCTCGGCACTCCATATCTGCTGGCGATTCAGCTCGATTCCTACCGTCGCTTCCTGCAGGCGGATACGCCCGAGGCGAGCCGCGACGAGGTCGGCCTGCACGCGGCCTTCGATAGCGTGTTTCCGATCTCCAGCTACTCCGGCAACGCCACCCTCGAGTACGTGAGCTACCGGCTGGGCGAGCCTGTATTCGACGTCAAGGAATGCCAGCTGCGCGGCCTCACCTATGCGGCACCGCTGCGCGTCAAAGTGCGCCTCGTGGTGCTCGACAAGGAAGCGAGCGGCGCGAAGAAGCCCGTCAAAGACGTGCGTGAACAAGAAGTGTATCTCGGTGAATTGCCGCTCATGACCGAGAACGGCACGTTCATCATCAACGGCACCGAGCGGGTCATCGTCTCGCAGCTGCATCGCAGCCCCGGCGTGTTCTTCGATCACGACCGCGGCAAGACGCACTCCTCGGGCAAGCTCCTGTTCTCCGCGCGCATCATTCCTTATCGCGGCTCGTGGCTCGACTTCGAGTTCGACCCGAAGGACTGCGTGTTCGCGCGCATCGACCGGCGCAGGAAGCTCCCGGTGACCATCATCCTGCGCGCCTTGGGTTACACCGAGGAGCAGATTCTCGACATGTTCTTCGAGAAGAACGTATTTCATCTGTCGAAGAAGGAGATCACGTTCGAGATCATCCCGCAGCGCCTGCGCGGCGAGACGGCCTCCTTCGAGATCCGCGTCGGCAAGAAGGTCATCGTCGAGGAAGGCCGGCGCATCACCGCCCGCCACGTGCGCGACCTCGAGGAAGCGGGCGTCAAGCAGCTGCCCGTGCCCATCGAGTATCTGCAGGGCAAGGTGCTGCTGAACGACATCGTCAACACCGAGACCGGCGAGATCCTGGCGAAGGCCAACGAGATCCTCACCGTGCCCACCGTGCTCAAGCTGATCGAGAACGGCATCACCGAGATCCGGACGCTGTTCGTCAACGATTTGGACCGCGGCCCGTACATCTCCGACACCCTGCGCATCGACCCGACCAAGACCCGTCTCGAGGCGCTGGTCGAGATCTACCGCATGATGCGTCCGGGCGAGCCGCCCACCAAGGATGCGGCCGAGAACCTGTTCCAGAACCTGTTCTTCAACAGCGAGCGTTACGACCTCTCGCCCGTCGGGCGCATGAAGTTCAACCGCCGCGTCGGTCGCGACGAGATCACCGGCTCGGGCGTCCTCAGCAAGGAGGACATCATCGAGGTGATGAAGACCTTGATCGACATCCGCAACGGCAACGGCCACGTCGACGACATCGACCACCTCGGCAATCGCCGCGTGCGCAGCGTCGGCGAGATGGCTGAGAACGCCTTCCGCATCGGACTCGTGCGCGTCGAGCGCGCGGTCAAGGAGCGCCTGACCGTCGCCGAGAGCGAGCCGATCATGCCGCAGGAGATGATCAACGCGAAGCCGGTGGCGGCCGCGGTGAAGGAGTTCTTCGGCTCCTCGCAGCTCTCGCAGTTCATGGACCAGAACAACCCGCTGTCCGAAGTCACGCACAAGCGTCGCGTTTCGGCGTTGGGCCCCGGCGGCCTGACCCGCGAGCGCGCGGGCTTCGAGGTGCGCGACGTGCATCCGACCCATTACGGCCGGGTATGCCCGATCGAGACCCCTGAAGGTCCGAACATCGGCTTGATCAATTCGCTCGCGGTCTACGCGCGCACCAACGACTATGGCTTCCTCGAGACGCCGTACCGGCGCGTGTCCGCCGGCAAGGTGACCGATCAGATCGATTACCTGTCGGCGATCGAGGAAGGCCAGTACGTGATCGCCCAGGCGAACGCGACCTTGAACGAGAAGGGCGAGTTCGTGGACGACCTGATCTCCTGCCGTACGCAGAACGAGTTCACGCTGTCGACGCCGGACAAGATCGATTTCATGGACGTGAGTCCGAAGCAGATCGTGTCGGTCGCAGCCTCGCTCATTCCGTTCCTCGAGCACGACGACGCGAACCGCGCGCTGATGGGCTCGAACATGCAGCGCCAGGCGGTGCCGACCCTGCGGTCGGAGACACCGCTCGTGGGCACGGGCATGGAGCGTGCCGTGGCGATCGATTCGGGCGTCACCGTGGTGGCGCGCCGCGGCGGCAGCGTCGATTCGGTCGATGCCTCGCGCATCGTGGTGCGGGTGAACGACGACGAGACCACCGCGGGCGAGCCCGGCGTCGACATCTATTCGCTCACCAAGTACACGCGCTCGAACCAGAACACCTGCATCAATCAGCGACCGCTGGTGAAGGCGGGCGATGCCATCAAGCGCGGCGACGTGCTGGCGGACGGCCCGTCGACCCATCTGGGCGAGCTCGCGCTCGGCCAGAACCTCCTGGTCGCGTTCATGCCGTGGAACGGCTACAACTTCGAGGATTCGATCCTCATCTCCGAGCGCGTGGTCGAGGAAGATCGCTTCACGACCATCCACATCGAGGAGCTCACCTGCGTCGCGCGCGACACCAAGTTGGGTCCCGAGGAGATCACGGCGGACATCCCGAACGTGGGCGATTCCGCGCTCGCCAAGCTCGATGAGGCGGGCATCGCCTTCATCGGCGCCGAGGTGCGCGCGGGCGACATCCTCGTCGGCAAGGTCACCCCGAAGGGCGAGACCCAGCTCACGCCCGAGGAGAAGCTCCTGCGGGCGATCTTCGGCGAGAAGGCCTCCGACGTGAAGGACACCTCGCTCCGCGTGCCTCCGGGCATGGACGGTACGGTGATCGACGTTCGCGTGTTCACCCGCGACGGGGTCGAGAAGGATTCGCGCGCACTGTCGATCGAGAAGGCCGAGCTCGAGCGGGTTCGCAAGGACTTGGCGGACCAGCAACGCATTCTCGAGGACGACTTGTTCCAGCGCGTGCGCGGCATGATCGACGGCAAGGCGGCCGAGGCGGGCCCGAAGCGGCTCAAGGCCGGCACACCGATCGACGAGGCGTATCTCGCCGACCTGCCGCGTGAGCAGTGGTTCGAGATCCGCTTGAAGGACGAGGAGGAGAATGCGCAGCTCGAGACGGTGTCCGAGCGGCTGAAGGGCCAGCGCAAGGCCTTCGAGAAGCGCTTCGAGGAGAAGAAGGCCAAGATCACCGCCGGCGACGATCTCGCGCCGGGCGTGCTCAAGATGGTGAAGGTGTACCTCGCGGTGAAGCGCCGCGTGCAGCCTGGCGACAAGATGGCCGGCCGTCACGGCAACAAGGGCGTCATTTCCTCCATCGTTCCGGTCGAGGACATGCCGTACATGGCGGACGGTACGCCGGTCGACATCGTGCTGAATCCCTTGGGCGTGCCCTCGCGCATGAACATCGGTCAGATCCTCGAGACCCACCTGGGGTGGGCTGCGAAGGGCGTCGGCGCGAAGATCGGCAAGATGCTCGAGACGCAAAACGCGATCGCGGAGCTGCGCAAGTTCATGGGCCAGGTCTACAACGAGACCGGCGGTCAGAAGGAGGACATCAAGTCCTTGACCGACCCCGAGGTCCTGGAGCTCGCCAGCAACCTGAAGCACGGAGTGCCGATGGCGACACCGGTGTTCGACGGTGCGAGCGAGGAGGAGATCAAGGGTCTCCTGGCGCTTGCCGACCTGCCGACCTCCGGTCAGACCATCCTGCACGACGGACGCACGGGCGAGCAGTTCGAGCGGCCCGTGACGGTGGGCTACATGTACATGCTGAAGTTGAACCATCTGGTCGACGACAAGATGCACGCGCGCTCCACCGGGCCGTACAGCCTGGTCACGCAGCAACCGCTCGGCGGCAAGGCGCAGTTCGGCGGCCAGCGCTTCGGCGAAATGGAAGTGTGGGCGCTCGAGGCCTACGGCGCCGCGTACACGCTGCAGGAGATGCTCACCGTCAAGTCCGACGACGTGAACGGTCGAACGCAGATGTACAAGGCGATCGTCGACGGGAACCATGAAATGAAAGCCGGAATGCCGGAATCGTTCAATGTCTTGGTCAAGGAGATCCGCTCCCTCGCCATCAACATCGAACTCGAGAGTGAGGCTTAATCCATGAAAGATTTACTCAAGTTGTTCAAGCAGCAGGTCCCCGTCGAGAACTTCGACTCGATCAAGATCGGGCTCGCATCGCCCGACATGATCCGCTCGTGGTCCTACGGCGAGGTGAAGAAGCCGGAGACGATCAACTACCGGACCTTCAAGCCGGAGCGCGATGGCCTGTTTTGCGCGAAGATCTTCGGACCGGTCAAGGACTACGAGTGCCTGTGCGGCAAGTACAAGCGCTTGAAGCACCGTGGCGTCGTCTGCGAGAAGTGCGGCGTCGAAGTGACCCAGTCCAAGGTGCGCCGCGAGCGCATGGGCCACATCGAGCTCGCGAGCCCGACCGCGCAC
This sequence comes from uncultured Gammaproteobacteria bacterium, assembly GCA_963766915.1. Classification (GTDB taxonomy): domain Bacteria; phylum Pseudomonadota; class Gammaproteobacteria; order Steroidobacterales; family Steroidobacteraceae; genus Bog-1198. The sequence continues at coordinate 376,490 of CAVYCL010000005.1, read as the reverse complement.
ATCTGGTTCCTGAAGTCGCTCCCGTCGCGCATCGGCTTGATGCTCGACATGACGCTGCGCGAGATCGAGCGGGTGCTTTATTTCGAGGCCTTCGTGGTGGTCGATCCCGGCATGACCTCTTTGCAGCGCGGCCAGCTGCTCACCGACGAGATGTACCTCGAGTCGATCGAGGAGCACGGCGATGAGTTCGACGCCCGCATGGGCGCCGAGGCGGTGCACGAGCTGTTGAAGTCCATGGACCTGCCCGCCGAAGTGGTCAAGGTCCGCGAGGACATGGCGAACACCAATTCAGAGACCAAGATCAAGCGCCTGTCGAAGCGGCTGAAGCTGATCGAGGCGTTCATGGAGTCCGGCAACAAGCCGGAGTGGATGGTGCTCACCGTTCTGCCGGTGCTGCCGCCCGATCTGCGTCCGCTGGTGCCGCTCGACGGCGGCCGCTTCGCGACCTCGGACCTGAACGATCTGTACCGTCGCGTCATCAACCGCAACAACCGCCTGCGCCGGTTGCTCGAACTCAACGCGCCCGACATCATCGTGCGCAACGAGAAGCGCATGCTGCAGGAAGCGGTCGACGCGCTGCTCGACAACGGCCGCCGCGGCCGCGCCATCACGGGCACGAACAAGCGCCCGCTCAAGTCCTTGGCCGACATGATCAAGGGCAAGCAGGGCCGCTTCCGCCAGAACCTTCTGGGCAAGCGGGTCGACTACTCCGGCCGCTCGGTGATCGTCGTGGGTCCGACCCTGCGCCTGCACCAGTGCGGATTGCCGAAGAAAATGGCGCTCGAGCTCTTCAAGCCGTTCATTTTCTCGAAGCTCCAGCTGCGCGGCGAAGCCTCGACCATCAAGGCCGCGAAGCGGCTGGTGGAGCGCGAGGGACCCGAGGTGTGGGACATTCTCGAGGAAGTGATCCGCGAGCATCCCGTGCTCTTGAATCGCGCCCCGACCCTGCATCGCCTCGGCATTCAGGCGTTCGAGCCGGTGCTGATCGAGGGCAAGGCCATTCAGCTGCATCCGCTCGTCTGCACGGCGTTCAATGCCGACTTCGACGGCGACCAGATGGCGGTGCACGTGCCCCTGTCCATCGAGGCGCAGCTCGAGGCGCGTGCCTTGATGATGTCGTCCAACAACATCCTCTCGCCCGCGAACGGCGATCCGATCATCGTGCCCTCACAGGACGTGGTGCTCGGACTCTATTACATGACGCGTGAGCGCGTCGGTGCGAAGGGCGAGGGCATGGCGTTCGGCGACGTGGCCGAAGTGCATCGCGCTTACGAGAGCCGCAACGTCGATCTGCAGGCGAAGGTCAAGGTGCGCCTGACCGAGCACGTGCGTGACGCCAACGGCAAGCTCGGGCCGAACACCCGCGTCGTCGACACGACGGTGGGCCGCTCGCTCCTGTCGGAGATCCTGCCGAGGGGCCTGTCCTTCGATGCGATCAACCAGGACATGACCAAGAAGACCATCTCCGCGACCATCAACGCGTGCTACCGCACGGTGGGTCTCAAGGAGACCGTGGTGTTCGCGGACCAGCTCATGTACACGGGCTTCCACTACGCGACCCGCGCCGGTGTCTCCATCGGCGTGGACGACATGGTGGTTCCGCAGAGCAAGAGCAAGATCTTGGGCACCGCGGAGAAAGAGGTGAAGGAGATCCAGGAGCAATACGCTTCCGGCTTGGTCACCAACGGCGAGCGCTATAACAAGGTCGTCGACATCTGGTCGCGCACCAACGACCAGGTCGCGAAGGCCATGATGGAGAAGCTCGGCACCGACGAGGTGACCGACACCAAGGGCAACAAGGTCCGTCAGAAATCGTTCAATTCGATCTTCATGATGGCGGACTCCGGCGCCCGCGGCTCCGCGGCGCAGATCCGCCAGCTCGCCGGCATGCGCGGCCTGATGGCGAAGCCCGACGGCTCCATCATCGAGACGCCGATCACGGCGAACTTCCGCGAGGGCTTGAACGTATTGCAGTACTTCATCTCGACCCACGGCGCCCGCAAGGGCCTCGCGGACACCGCGTTGAAGACCGCGAACTCGGGCTACCTCACGCGGCGTCTGGTCGACGTGGCGCAGGATCTGGTGGTCACGGAAATCGACTGCGGCACCGTCAACGGTCTCTCCATCACCCCGATCGTCGAAGGCGGCGATGTGGTCGAGGGCCTGGGCGAGCGCGTTCTCGGACGCGTCGTGTCGGAGGATGTGGTCGTGGCCGCGTCCGGCGAAGTGCTGGTCAAGACGGGCGTGCTCATCGATGAGAAGCTCGTGAAGCTTCTGGAGAAAATGGGCATCGACCAAGTCATGGTGCGCTCGCCGATCACCTGCGAGACACGCTATGGCGTCTGCGCCCAGTGCTACGGCCGCGATCTGGGCCGTGGTCACCGCATCAACATCGGCGAGGCCGTGGGCGTGATCGCGGCGCAGTCGATCGGCGAGCCGGGAACCCAGCTCACGATGCGTACCTTCCACGTCGGCGGCGCGGCTTCGCGAGCAGCGGCGGCCAACGGCGTCGAGGTCAAGTCGAAAGGCACGATCCGCCTGCACAACATCAAGACGGTGCGCCACGAGAAGGGGCATCTGGTCGCGGTGTCCCGTTCGGGCGAGCTCGGCGTGGTCGACGAATTCGGCCGCGAGCGCGAGCGCTACAAGATCCCGTACGGCGCCAACATCACCGTGAACGACGGCGACGTCGTCACGGCGGGCCAATCGGTGGCCAACTGGGATCCGCACACCCACCCGGTGGTGACGGAAGTGGCGGGCATGATCAAGTTCTCCGACTTCGTCGACGGCATCACCGTCACGAGCCAGGTGGACGACGTCACGGGCCTCACCTCGACCGTGGTGCTGGATCCGAAGCAGCGCGGCTCGGGCGGCAAGGACCTGCGCCCGGTGGTGCGGTTGACCAACGCCAAGGGCAAGGAAGTCACCTTCGCCAACACGGACATTCCGGCGGTGTACGCGCTGCCGGCCGGGGCCATCGTGAGCCTCGAGGACGGGTCCAAGGTATCGGTCGGCGATGTGATCGCGCGTATCCCGCAGGAGTCTTCCAAGACTCGCGACATCACCGGCGGTCTGCCGCGGGTCGCTGACTTGTTCGAGGCCAGAAAGCCCAAGGATTCGGCGATTCTCGCCGAGCGCTCGGGCACGGTCAGTTTCGGCAAGGAGACCAAGGGCAAGCGCCGCCTGATCATCACCAACGAGCAAACCGAGAAGTACGAAGAGCTGATTCCGAAATGGCGTCACCTCAACGTGTTCGAGGGCGAGCAGGTCGAGAAGGGCGAAGTCATTGCCGACGGCGAGCCGAACCCGCATGACATATTGCGGCTGCAGGGCGTCGAGGCGCTGGCCAACTACCTGGTTCGAGAAATCCAGGACGTCTACCGGCTGCAGGGCGTGAAGATCAACGACAAGCACATCGAAGTCATCGTGCGGCAGATGCTGCGCAAGATCGAAGTGCTCGAGACGGGCGACTCCGCGTTGTTGCGCGGTGAGCAGATGGACCGCGGCCGCCTTCTCGATGTCATCGCGAAGCAGAAGACCGAGGGCAAGCACCAGTCCACCTGGGAGCCGCTATTGCTCGGTATCACAAAGGCCTCGCTCGCCACCGAGTCGTTCATCTCGGCGGCCTCCTTCCAGGAGACCACCCGCGTCCTCACCGAGGCTGCGGTCCGGGGTCTCAAGGACGACCTGCGCGGCTTGAAGGAAAACGTGATTGTTGGCCGGCTCATTCCCGCGGGCACGGGATTCGCGTATCATGCCCGCCGCCGACGCGCTTCCGACGATACCCGACGCCGCAGCTTCATGGATGTGGGCGGTAGTATGGGTGAGGCAGATGATGCGGTACCGGCGGGGGATACAGAAGCAGCCGAATAAACGATAATAATAACGAGTAAAAGAAGTGGCCCCGGGCTCGAAAGAACCCGGGGCAATTTTTTGCCTGGAGATAGCTGACCCCCGCGAAGGCTGGCCGCCGTCGCGGATCTGTCACTCAGCCGAAGAGGCCGGCCTATCGCGAGCGAATGCTCGCGATACTGGCAACCCTGAGCGGCCGAAGCACCTACTTGCCCAAGAACTCCTGCGGGCTCAACGACCCGGTATGGTTCGAGTCCATCATCTCGAAGACCTTGGTCTGATAAGCGATGAATTCTTCGTGCGAGACCGTGCCGTCATTATTGGTGTCGATCTTGTGCATCATTTCCGGTGTCTGCAGGCCCCGCGCATAGCCGCCGGTGGCGAAGCTCACCATGGCCGCCGAATGGGTCGTGAACGCCTTCTCGTCCACGTTACCCTCGCTGTTCTTGGGGAACGCTGCCCAGACCTTTTCCTGGTAGGCGAGCCACTCGGTCTTCGAGACGGTTCCGTCGCCGTCGGTATCGATCTTGTGCATCTCGTCCGTGGTCCGAAGTCCCCGCGCATAGCCGCCGGTCGCGAACGAGGCCATGTCGTCGGCGAGGGCGAGCGGCGCACAGGCCAGTGCGCCGAGGACGGCGAGCGGAAGCGATCGGCGAATCCATTGAGAATGAGGCATCGTTAGACTCCTTCTGTTTTGATGTGGGGCGGTCCAGAGCACTCGCGTCCGGCCTATGTGGAGAAGACCCGAGCGCGCCAGGCGATATTTCAGCCTACCGTCCGTGCACGACGCGCACCGCTCCGGGATCGAGACGAATACAGGGCGATCGCGTCACTTCGTGCACGCCGGCGGAGTATATGACCTCTCCGACGGGACCTTGCGCGGTCTCCACGGGCTCGCCGCCGAAGTGCGCCAACAGGCGCCAGGCCGACCCGTCCGGAAGATCCCATGCGACGTGCAGGACACCGCGCTCGATCCGGTAGCGTCCGCCGTGCCGCAGCTCGGCGAGGTGCGGCGCGAGCCGCTCCTTTCTCAAGCGGAGGAACTCTCGCACGAGCGCGAGCCTCTCGCGGTGAGGGGCGTGCGAGCGCTCCGACCACTGAAGCTTGGATGCCTCGAATGTCGCCGCGGCATTGGGGTCGGGAATGCGGGCGATCGCGGCCTCGTCGGTAAAGGCTGCGAAGCGCTTGAATTCGCGCCGCCGCCCGGCCGCGACCGCTGCCGCGAGCTCGGGGCCAAAGTCGCAAAAGAACAAGAAGGGCGTCGATGCGGCGAATTCCTCGCCCATGAACAACATCGGCACGAGCGGTGTGAGGAGGAGGCAGGCATAGGCGGCCACGAGCAGGCGTGGGTCCGCGAAGCTGTCGATGCGGCCGCCGAATGCGCGGTTGCCGACCATGTCGTGGTTCTGGAGAATTCCGACGAAGGCGGCCGGCGGCAGGTAGCCGCTCGGCTCGCCGCGCGATCTCTCACGGAAGCCGGAGTGCTCACCCTGATAGGCGAAACCTTCGGCCAGTGCCCTGCCCAGGCAGTCCAGCGGATCGCGGGCGTAGTCCGCGTAATAACCGTCGACCTCGCCGCTCAACAGCACGTGCAGCGCGTGATGGACGTCGTCGTCCCATTGGGCGGTGGCGTGCAGCGGCTGCCCGTCCGCATCGCGAGTCGAGATACTTCGCCTCGTTGCGGTTGTTCTCGAGAACGAGGTGCACGGCGCGATCCCGCCCCGGCCCTTCGCGCAGCGCCCGGGCGATCTCGCAGACCATATCCGGGCGGCTCGAGTCGCGGAAGGCGTGCACGGCATCGAGCCGCAGTCCGTCGAAGCGGTATTCGGTCGTCCAGTAGAGCGCGTTGTGCACGAAATAATCGCGTACCGTGCGGCTCGCGGGCCCATCGAAGTTGATAGCGGCGCCCCAGGGCGTGCGCTGCGCCGGATTGAAGAACTCCGGACAATAGGCGTGCAGATAGTTGCCGTCCGGGCCGAAGTGGTTGTAGACCACGTCGAGCAGCACCATCAACCCCAAGCCGTGCGCGGCGTCGATGAAGGCCTTCAGCTCATCCGGTGTGCCGTAGCAAGCCGCGGGGGCGAATGGCAGTACGCCGTCGTAACCCCAGTTGCGATCGCCCGGAAAGGCCGCAAGCGGCATGATCTGCAATGCGTTGATGCCGAGCGCCGCGAGCTCCGGCAGCCGCGCGGCGGCCGCGGCGAACGTGCCCTCCGCAGTGAATGTGCCGACGTGCAGCTCGTAGATCACGGCCTCCGCCCACACGCCTCCGCGCCACGCCGTCTCGCGCCAGGCATAGGCGCGCGGGTCCACGACGCGGCTCGCCTCGTGCACTCCGTCCGGATTGCTGCGCGAGGCGGGATCCGGCACCGGCCAGCTTGAGCCGTCCTTGAGGTGCAGCAGAAATTTGTAGCGCGCTCCGGCGCCCGCTTCGGGGACCGTGATCGCATGCCAACCGGGCTCGGCGGCGTGCATCGGGTAGCGCCGCGAGCCGTTGAGCTCGAGCTCGGCGCGCACCACGCTCGGCGCCCACACGCGAAAGCGCGTGCCGCCCTCGGGCTTCAGTTCCGCGCCGAACGGCATCTGGTGGGCGATGCGCAGCCCGCCGTCCTGCGAACTCGCGGACACCTCAACGATCTTTGTTGCCGTGACGGGGCCACCAGCGCTCGAGCAACGCCGCCGCCCAGTCCTTTCCTCCGAGGCCGAATGCGAGCGCGAGCGCGAGCACCACGCCGCCGAGCAGGACCAGGAACGTGAGCTCCACGATGTCGCCGCCGACCTCGAGGTGGCGCAGCGCGATCATGATGACGAACGCCATGACGAGATACTGGGCCATCTTGCCGAGCAGGTCGCCGTCGGGGATCTGCGCCTCGATGCAATAGGTGGCGACCGCATTGCCCACGAAGCGCGCGAAGTACGAGCCGAACACCGCGATGAGCATGGCGATCAGGACCTTCGGGGAGTAAAGCAGGGCGCGATCCAGGAGGTCGGTGAGCCGGACCAGTTCCACCTCGGAGGCCGCCTGCATGAAGGTCGCCACCAGCACGACCCAGTAAGTGAAGAGTCCGAACAGCGTGGTCGTGTCGCCCTGCAAGCCGCCCTGCTGCAGGAAATGATCCGTGCCCGCACGCTCGGTCAGCACGTTGAAATTCACGGCGCGCAAGGCTCGCTCGACCGCGAATCGAGCCACCTTGGCGAGCAGCCAGCCGACGATGAGGATGCCGATCGCCACCACGATGTTCGGCAGCAGCACGGCGGCGCGATGCACGAACTCATTGGCCGTTTGCGGCAACAGATCCAGATTTTGCATACAAGCCCCTTTATTCCAGGACGCCCGACTGGATGATCCCCTGCAGCGGTATGCCTGCCCAGCCCGGCCGATTACCGAGCTCGTAGCGCAGCTCGTACAGCGCCTTTTCGAGCTCGAACAACCCGAGAAGCCCGTGTCCGGGGTTGAGTTCCGAGTACAGCTCCACGCCGCGCGTCGTGTCGCGATAAGCCGCGAGGAAGGCGGAGCGCACTTCCAGAGTCCACGCGCGCGCGAGCGGCGCGAGTTTCGCGTACTCCACCTCGTCGTGCGCGACGCTGCGCAGCGCGCTGTGCTCGACGTAGCTGAACGAGCGCAGCATACCCGCGACGTCGCGCAGCGGCGACTGTTTCGCGCGCCGCTCCTCGAGGCTGTGGCCCGGCTCGCCCTCGAAATCGATGATGACGAAGTCGTTCTTGGTGAGCAGCACCTGTCCGAGGTGGTAATCGCCGTGGATGCGGATTTTCGTACCGCTCTTGTCTTCGGCGGCGAGCGACTCGATCCGCTTTTGGATCTGATCCTGCCGGGCGAGAATCACGGCCGCCTGCTCGCGCTCCGCGGGCGTGAGCTCCTCGAGGTGCGGCTTGAGCAGCGCCAGCGCATTCTTGGCCTCCTCGGCGGCCCGCTGACGGTAGGCCTCGAAATCCGCGCGGCCGAGGCTCTCGGGATCGAACGAGGGATCGCCGCTGCGCGTCGCGAGCGCGCGATGCAGCTCGCCGGTGCGTACGGCCAGCCGGCGCATGAGCGTGAGGAAGGCCTCGTGTGCGTTGACGGGCAACGCATCGGTGGCGGGCGCGGTGCGATGCACCTCGAGAAAACGCCGTAAGTACTCCAACGCGTAGGTCCAGCCGTCGCCCTGATTGGCAACGTATTTCTGCAGCATCGCGAGCAATCGCGGCGCGCCGTCCTTGTCGTGGTATTCGAGCACGCCGGCGACCGGCGCGCAGTTGGCATAATGCACGACGTCGGTGAGGTGCAGGCCCATCTCGAGCTCGGGGCTCTTGCCGATCCGCAGCCGCCGGTAGCCCTTCAGGATCAGGCGTTCGCCCATCACCACCACGGTATTCGAGCTCGAGCCCTGCGGGCGCGCGGCCGCGAGCGAGGCGTAGTTCTTGCCGGCAAGCCGTCCGAATGCCGCCGTCGGCCGGAACTCGAGCTTGCCTTGCGACATGGGCATTTCGCGCGCTTTGTGCATGGCGCCGACCACGGCGCGGCAGAACGCCTCGTCGGCGAACGCATCGCCCATGACGCCGATGCTCGCCTGCTGGCGCACCTTGGCGATGGCGGCGGTGGATATATTGCGCAGCCGTTCCTCGTCGCGATCCTCCCAGGCGAGGGCAAGCGGCATGAAATAACTGGCGGTCTCGCCGCCGGCCTGCACGTCGAGGAGCGCGGCGACCCAGCTCAGCTTGCCCTCCTGCCATACGACATGGTCGACGATGCGGGCGCGCTCGATGGGCGTGCCCTTGGCCGCATACCAGCGCTGCGTCTCGATGAATCGCGGCAGGGCGTCGGTCTCGAGCTGCGCCCGCGTCTTTTCCGCCATGGCAATGCGCCAGGGCACCACGCGGTCGCGGAACAAGCTGCTCCATCCGTCGAACAGCACCAAGACGGGACGTTCATCGATCGAGGTGATCTGCTCGTGCCAGGCGGGCGCCTCGGCATCCGTGGTCAATCTGAACCAATAAAAGCCGTAGGCGGACAGCGTCATCAGATAAGGCAGGTCGCCGATCGGCGGGAAGGTCGTGCGTCCGAGCATCTCCACGGGCACGCGGCCCTTGAACTCGGGGAGACTGAGCTCGACCGGTTGCGCGGAGCGCGACAGATTGGCGACGCAGAGGATGCTGTCCTCGCCGTACTCGCGCAGGTACGCGAGCACCTTGCGGTTGCCGGGCTTGAGGAAGCGGCGCGTGCCGCGTCCGAAGGCCTGGCTGGTCTTGCGCACCGCGAGCATGCGCTTGGTCCAGCTCAAGAGCGAGTTCGGATCGCGCGATTGCGCCTCGACGTTCACCGACGCGTAGCCGTAGACCGCATCCATGATGGGCGGCAGGTACAGTCCCTGCGGATCGGAGCGCGAGAAGCCGGCATTACGGTCCGGACTCCACTGCATGGGGGTGCGCACGCCGTTGCGATCGCCGATGAACACGTTGTCTCCCATGCCGATCTCATCGCCGTAGTAGAGGATCGGCGAGCCCGGCATCGACAACAGCAGGCTGTCCATGAGCTTGATGCGGTCGCGGTCGTTTTCCATGAGCGGCGCGAGGCGGCGGCGGATGCCGAGATTGATGCGCGCGCGCATGTCCGCGGCATAGGTGTTGTACATGTAGTCGCGCTCTTTGCTCGTGACCATCTCGAGCGTGAGCTCGTCGTGGTTGCGAAGAAAGATCGCCCACTGGCAACTGTCGGGAATGTCCGGCGTCTGTTGCATGATCTCGGTGATGGGAAAGCGGTCCTCCTGGGCGATCGACATATAAATGCGCGGCATGAGCGGGAAGTGATACGCCATGTGGCACTCGTCGCCGTCGCCGAAATACTCGCGCACGTCCTCCGGCCATTGATTGGCCTCCGCCAGCAAGAAGCGATTCCTGTAGTTCGCGTCGATCGCGGCGCGCAATTTCTTGATCACCTCGTGTGTCTCACGCAGGTTCTCGTTGTTCGTGCCCTCGCGCTCGACCAGGTACGGAATGGCGTCCAGGCGGAAGCCGTCGACGCCCATGTCGAGCCAGAAACGCATGATGTCGAGCACCGCGTCCATGACGCGCGGGTTGTCGAAGTTCAGGTCCGGTTGATGGCTGAAAAAGCGGTGCCAGTAGTATTGCTTCGCGACCGGATCGAAGGTCCAGTTCGAGCTCTCGGTGTCGAGAAAAATGATGCGCGTGCCGAGGTATTTCTGGTCGGTGTCGCTCCACACGTAGAAGTCGCGCTCGGGCGAGCCCGCCGGCGCATGCCGCGCGGCCTGGAACCACGGATGCTGGTCCGAGGTGTGGTTGATGATGAGTTCGGTCACCACCTTGAGCCCGAGCCGGTGCGCTTCGCGCAGCATGTTGCGGAAGTCATCGAGCGTCCCGTACGGCGGATGGATGCTCTTGTAGTCGGCGATGTCGTAGCCGTCGTCCTTGAGCGGCGAGGGATAAAACGGCATCAGCCAGATGGTATTGACGCCCAGATCGCGGATGTATCCGAGCTTGGACGTGAGGCCCGGAAAGTCCCCGATGCCGTCGTCGTTCGAATCCAGGAACGACTTGACGTTGAGCTGATAGATGACCGCGTCTTTGAACCAGAGCGCATCGTCGACATCCAGCCCGGACGGCGTCGCCGGATCCTTTGCGGCGGTTTGGGCGACATCGTTCATCGCGACTTAAGCCTCACAAGAAGTAATCGAAATCATGCTCGGTGCGCAGGTACCGCCGCAGCTTCAACACGTGCGCCGGCATGCGCCCGGGATCGAGCATCACGTAGTTGCGGCGGCCGCGCCACGGGTAACGCTGGTCGCTCAACAGGTCGTGCACTTGGTAAGGGGTCGCCTCATCGATGCCGAGCGCGTGCAGGTCGAGCTCGATCCAGCCCGATTGCACGTGATAAGGATCGAGATTCACAATCACGATGATCACATTGTCAGAGGCCTCATCTCGCTTCAGATACCCGATGAGCTCCTCGTTGTCGAGCGCGCAGAAGCGCAGCGTCGCATCGGATTGCAGAGCGGCGTTGTCGCGGCGGATGGCGTTCATGCGCGCGATCAGCGAGCGCAGGCTGTCCGGACGGTCGAGGCTCCAGTAGCGCAGCTGGTATTTCTCCGAATCGCGATATTCCTCGCTGCCGGGCTCGCGGGGAGTGCTCTCCATGAGCTCGAAGGTCGGTCCGTATATCCCATAGTTCGCCGACAGCGTTGCTGCGAGCACCAGTCGCGCGGCATAGGCGGCGCGCACCCCCGACTGCAGCGTCTCGTGCAGGATGTCGGGGGTGTTCGGCCACACGTTCGGCCGGAAGTACTGTCGCGCCGGGCCGGTGCTGAGCTCCGTGAAGTATTCGGTGAGCTCGCGCTTGCTGTTGCGCCACGTGAAGTAGGTGTACGACTGCGTGAAGCCGAGCTTGGCGAGGCGGTACATGACCTTCGGACGGGTGAACGCTTCGGCCAGGAACAGCACGTCGGGGTGGCTGCGCTGCACCTCGCCGATCAGCCATTCCCAGAACGGAAACGGCTTCGTGTGCGGGTTGTCGACGCGGAAGATCCGAATCCCCTGCTCGATCCAGAAATCGACGATGCTCTTGAGTTCGGCCCACAAACCGCGCCAATCATCCGTCTCGAAATCGAACGGGTAGATGTCCTGATATTTCTTCGGCGGATTCTCCGCGTATTGCACGCTGCCGTCCGGGCGGTGCTTGAACCATTCAGGATGCGCGCGCACATAGGGGTGATCGGGTGCGCACTGGAACGCCAGGTCGAGGGCGATCTCCATGCCGAGCCCGCGTGCGGTCGACACCAGGTGCCGGAAGTCCTGGAGCGTACCGAGCTCCCGCAGGATTTCCTTGTGACCGCCCTCGGCCGAGCCGATGGCCCAGGGACTGCCGACATCGCCGGACTGCGCTTCGAGCGTGTTATTCGGCCCCTTGCGGTTTACGTGTCCGATCGGCTGGATGGGCGGGAAGTAGACGACATCGAATCCCATCCCGGCGATGTACGGCAGGCGCGCCTCGACGTCCTTGAAATTCCCGTGGCGCGCCGGTTGCGACGAGGCGGAACGCGGGAAGAGCTCGTACCAGCTGCTGAAGCCCGCGCGCTTTCGATCGGCGAATATCTCGAGCGCGGCCGTATCGGCGAGGCTTCTGTCGGCATGCCGCTGCATCAGCCGGGCGCGCTCGGGATCGAGCGCCAGGGCTTTGAGCGAGGGTGCGTCCACGGCCGACTCCGGCCGCGCGCTTTCGAGCAACAGAGCGGCCCAATCCTTCAGGGCTTGCGCGTCGGCGCTGCCGGCGCGGGCTGCCGTCTCGGAAATGAGGGCGCTTCCCACCTGCAAGGCGACGCGAATGTCGCCCGTGTCCTCGCGCCGTTCGAGCTCCTTGCGCCAGGACTCGAAGTGATCGACCCAGGCGGTCACCGTGCACCGGTAGCGACCCGGTGCGGGCGGCGTGAACTCAGCCGTCCAGACATCGTTCCCCCGCGGCCGCATCTCGACCTCGTAGGCCTGCGCCGCATTCACCGCGCGCCAGGCGAGAACCACGCGCAGCTGGTCGTGCCCGTCGGTGAAGCAGTGGGCCTCGACGCCCACGCGCTCGCCGGCGATGCGCTTGGCGACGAAACGGCCACCGTCGACCGTGGGCGATAGCGCGTCGATGACCGCGCGCACCCGGCCGTCGTCCCGGCGCTCGAGCGCGGAAGTCGGGGCCGCTGCAGCCGCGGCAGGCGTAGCCTCGGCAACCGCCGCCGCGGGCGGCTTCGGGCGCTTACGCGGCGGCTTGGGATCAGTCATGCGATTCCCAGCGCAGCATCAGCGTGGCGAGCGGCGGCAGCGTCAGATTCACCGACTCGACACGGCCGTGCGTGCTCACCGGCACCGATTCGACGCCGCCCATGTTGCCCCAGCCGGCGCCGCCGTACTCGCGCGCGTCGCTGTTCAAGACCTCGCGCCAGATGCCGCGTTTCGGCACGCCGATGAGATAGTTGTGGCGGGGGATCGGGGTGAGGTTGCAGACGACCAGGATGGGCGGGCTGTCGCCCGCCTTGCGCAAGAACGCGAGCACGCTCGCTTCCGCATTGTCGACGTCGAGCCATTCGAATCCATCCTGGCTGAAATCGATGCGATGCAAGGCAGGCTCGCTGCGGTAGACCGCGTTCAAGTCGCGCACCAGGCGCTGCACGCCCGCATGCTCGGGGAGCGAGGACACCCACCATTCGAGCTCGCCGTCGTGCGTCCACTCGCGCCGCTGCGCGAACTCGCCGCCCATGAACAGGAGCTTCTTGCCGGGATGGCCCCACATGTAGCCGAACAAGGCGCGCAGGTTGGCAAATTGCTGCCAGTCATCGCCCGGCATCTTGCCGATCAGCGAACCCTTGCCGTACACCACTTCGTCGTGCGAGAGCGGCAGCACGAAGTTCTCATTGAAGGCGTATATCAAGGAGAAAGTCAGTTGGCCTTGATTGTAGCGCCGGTAGATGGGGTCCTTGCTGAAGTAGGCGAGGGTGTCGTGCATCCAGCCCATGTTCCATTTCATGCCGAAGCCGAGCCCGCCCATGTCGGTCGGCCGCGAGACCATCGGCCAGGCGGTTGATTCCTCGGCGATCATCGTCGCATCGGGATGGTGCCGGTACACGGCCTTGTTCAAATCCCGCAGGAATTCGGTCGCCTCGAGATTCTCGCGGCCGCCGAAGCGGTTCGGAATCCACTCGCCCGCCTTGCGCGCGTAATCGAGGTAGAGCATCGAGGCCACACCGTCGACCCGCAGTCCGTCGATGTGGTAGTGCTTCAGCCAGAACAGCGCCGAGGAGATGAGGAAGGCGCGTACCTCGTTGCGGCCGTAGTTGAAGATGGCCGAGTTCCATTCCGGGTGAAAGCCCTGCCGGGCGTCGGCATGCTCGTACAAATGCGTGCCGTCGAAGTAGATCAGTCCGTGGGCATCGGTGGGAAAGTGCGAAGGGACCCAGTCGAGAATGACGCCGATCCCGTTCTGGTGCAGATGATCGACGAAATACATGAGGTCCTGCGGCGTGCCGTAGCGCGCCGTCGGGGCGAAATAGCCCGTGGTCTGGTAGCCCCAAGAGCCGTAGAACGGGTGCTCGGTGATCGGCATGAGCTCGACATGCGTGAAGCCCGTGTCCTTGAGGTATTGCGCGAGCTCGATGCGCGAGCTCGCGATAGTTCAAGAAATTGCCGTCCTTGCGCCGCCACGATCCCAAATGGACCTCGTAGATCGAGATCGGCGCGGCGAGCCCGTTGCGCTCGCCGCGTGAGGTCATCCAATCGCCATCGCCCCATTCCCACTCGAGCGACCAGGCCCGCGAGCCGGTCGCGGGCGGGCACTCGGAAAAGAACCCGACGGGATCGGCCTTTTCGGCCGTGAAGCCGTTCCAGCGCGAGGCGATCCGGTACTTGTAGGTCTGACCGTGCTGGACGTCCGCCACGGTGCCTTCCCAGATACCCGAGCCGTCCCAGCGGGGCGTGAGCGCATCCTCGCGCGCACCCCAGCCGTTGAAGTCGCCGATCACAGAGACCTTGGCGGCGTTCGGCGCCCACACGCCGAACGAGGCGCCGCCCTCCGCCCGCAAGTGACACCCCAGCTCATCGAACAAAGAGGCGTGAGTGCCCTCGCGGAACAGATAGATGTCTTGCTCGGTCAACAAAGTGACGGGCTCCCGTGGGGCGACTGGTGGGTCAGGTGGCGAAAGACAAGCATAAGTTGCAGCACGAGCTCGCACTGTCGCCCTGCGAGCGGCAACGACTGTAGGACTAGGCTGGCTGGCAACATCGGCGGCAGCACGCTAAAGAGCGAGCGCGGTCCCTACAGACAGTATCTGCGCCGCCGCGCGCATTCCGGTCGCCGATCGCCGCATGCACCGTCCCCCAATGTCCGGTAACGTCCGTATGCTCGCCTGCGAAGTAAAGCGTCTCCTCGACAGGCGCGGTGAGCTTGTCGGGCGCGTCCAGGGCGCCCGCGGGCACGTAGCTGTAGGCGCCCCGCGAATACGGATCCGCCGACCAATCGTGCTCGTGCGAGCTCACGAGCAGGCTCTGCAGCTCCGCGAACGGCCGCTCGAAAATCCGTGCGAGCGTTGCGAGGCAACGACGCTCGAGCGCGAGCGGCTCGTCGTCGGTTGCGATCGAGCGCCGCAGCTCCGCCGCCCTGGGTCCGCCGATCCAAGCCGTGATCATCGGGGCGGGCGCCGGGTGCGGTGTCCACCAAGTCGGCGGGATTTCGGCCGGCGTGAACAGAAAGCTGAGATCGGCGAGCTTGCGTCGGATGTCCTCGGGAATGGAGGGCGCGACGGCGTGCTGCCAGAAGGATTCGCGGAAGAGCAGCGTCACGCGGAGAACCTCGCCCATGGCCAGGCGCCGCGCCTGCGCGAGGATCTCGCCGGGCGCGGGCGTGAAGGTAATCGCCTCCGCCTGCAGTACACCGAGCGGCACCGTGATCAAGGCTTGCCGCGCCCGCAGGTCGTTGCCGCCTGTGCCGATACACACGCGGCCGCGCTGCCAGTCGATGCGGTGCACGGGCGCTGCGAGCACGAGATCGCCGCCGGCGGCGCGAAACTGGGAGGCAAGAAATTCCATGACCGAATCGTAGCCTTCGGCGACGTGAAACAGCCGATCGGTCTCGATGGCATCCTCGGCGCGCTGCTGGACGGCGAGCGATGCGATGCCTATCCGATGGCGGTCGGCGGCATTGAACCCTTCGACATAGTTTGCAGCCGCCGCTGCCGTTGCAGCGTCGGTGGGAACGGCGGCCTGATAGTCGGCGAAGCTCATGTCAGAGCCGGGGTGAGCCTGCAGCCATTTCATCATCTCGAGGATCACCTGGGTCGCGGGCTGGTTCAGGGGCGGCCTCCACTGGCCGTTGATGAACGAGAGATCCGATCCCTCGAGCTCATACGCAGAGAGCTTGGCTTGACCGACGAGTGACCACGTCGCCGACGGCAACCCATGGATGAATTCCGCGCCGAGCTCGACACGCATCGGCGCGCGGCCGGCTTGCGCAGGCAGATGCCGGGTGAAAATGCGCCCGCCGACGCGGTCGCGCGCTTCGAGCAGCGCCACGCGCTTGCCCGATTGTGCGAGCTTGGCGCCGGCGGCGAGGCCTGCCGCTCCCGCGCCCACGATGATCACGTCGTAATCAGCTCGCATATGTCGGTATGATTCTAGCGCATGCAGATCGTCCGGCAGTCGCAGTTCAAGGCCTCGCCGTGGAAGAACGGCGGAGGGATCACGCACGAAGCCCTGCGCGTCCCCGACCTGGGGACTTTTCGTTGGCGCGTGAGCATCGCGCACATCGACGCCTCAGGTCCGTTCTCGGATTTTGCGGGGTACGCACGCACCATGGTGCTGCTGCGTGGTTCGGGCGTCGCCTTGAGACTCTCGGACGGTTCCCGGCGGCTCATGCGCGCGGCCGGTGACCTCGTGCAGTTCAATGGCGCGCTCGGTGCCGAGTGCGAGCTGTTGAACGGTCCGTGCGTCGATTTGAACTTGATGACTTCGCACGCGATGGGGCCGGTGCAGGCGCGCGTCGATCGATTGAAGGGCTCGCTGCCTTACGCTTTGCGCAAAGACCAGTCGCTCGTCGTGTTCCCCATCGACGCGCCTCTGCAGATCCATCCGAGCGATGGAAACGCCGCGATACTCGAGCCTTGGGATCTCGCCGTGCTCGGCGGCTCGTCCGAGAGCGCGGGGCGCATCGGCGGCCGCGGGGACGCGGCGTGTGCCGTATTCCTGGCGACCTTGATCGAGCCCAATCAGGGCTTCGACCTCACGCGGGTCTAGATCAATACTTGTGCGTCGAGAGTAGCAGGCTCGTCTCGGTGCTCGAGATACCGTCGATCAGCCGGATGCGACTCAGTACCCGATCCACGGCCTCGAGGCTGTCGGTGCGCAGCTCGGCGACGATGTCCCAGCGGCCGTTGGTCGTATGCAATGCGGCCACCGCCGGATCTCCACGCAATGCCTTCAGCACCTCGTCGGTGCGATTGCCCTCGACCGCGACCGTCATGAAAGCGCGAATGCGCTGATCGTCGGCGGACGCTTTCAGGCGCACCGTGTAGCCGAGCACGCTGCCGTCCTTCTCCAGGCGTGCAAGCCGGTTTTGCACCGTCCCCCGCGATACGCCCAAGGCCTTCGCCATCGTGGCCACGGGAATGCGGGCGTTCTCGCGCAACAAAGACAGCAGCTTTTGATCGATGGTATCCACAAATCGCCATTAAAGTATGACTATTTGCTCAATTATAACCTCATTTTGATCAATTTTCTGGCTATCTATTAGCGCGAGACGGCGCGAGACTTCCACCTGCCGGCGGGGGAGCCGTCGCGACCACCAACAAACCAGAAGCGAGAGTCCTATGGTCAATTACATCGGCACCGCGCGCCTTCGCGCGCTGGTGGCGCGCCACGGCGTGGCGCAGTTCATGGGGGCACTCGCGGACGAGATCGAATCCGATTACCGCCGCTGGGCCGAGTTCGACAAATCGGCGCGGCATGCCTGTCATTCTGACGGCGGTGTCATCGAGCTCATGCCGACGAGCGATGGACGCCTCTATTCTTTCAAGTACGTGAACGGTCATCCCCGCAATACGGCGGCGGGCTTGCTCACGGTGACGGCTTTCGGCGTGCTCTCGGACGTTGCGACGGGATATCCGATGCTGCTGTCGGAGATGACCTTCGTCACGGCGCTGCGCACCGCCGCCATGTCGGCGCTGGCTGCACGCTACATGGCCCGCCCGGGATGCCGCAGCATGGCCCTCGTCGGCAATGGCGCACAGAGCGAATTCCAGGCCATCGCGTTTCACCACATGCTCGGGGTGCGTGACTTGAGGCTGTTCGACACCGATACCGAGGCCACGGCGAAGCTCAAGCTCAATCTCGAATCGCTCGGCTTGGCCGGCATGTCCTTGCGCTCGTGCGCGAGCGTCGCGGAAGCCGTTCGCGGCGCCGACATCGTGACCACGGTGACCGCCGACAAGCGCAACGCGCTCATCCTGACCCCTGAAATGATCGAGCCCGGCATGCACTTGAACGCGGTGGGCGGCGACTGCCCCGGCAAGACGGAGCTGCATGCCGACATTTTGCGACGGCCCGATGCTCGCATCGTGGTGGAGTTCGAGCCTCAGGCACGCATCGAGGGCGAGATTCAGCAGCTCGATGCCGCGGCGCGCGTGATCGAGCTCGCCGACGTCGTGTCCGGCAAGATTCCTGGACGGCTCGGGTCCGCGGAAATCTCGATCTTCGATTCGGTGGGATTCGCACTCAACGACTTCTCCGCGCTGCGCTATTTGCATCGTCTCGATCGCGATTTGGGCGGTGGCAGTGTCATCGACTTGATCCCGAGTCTCGACGACCCGAAGGATCTGTTCGCGGAGCTCAAGCTCGGCAGCTCCATCCCGAAGTCGACCACCGCGGCGCGCGAAGGGAGCGCGGCATGAGCGCCGCCGGCCTGCAGGCGAGCCTCATCGGCGCACCGACCGACGTCGGCGCCAGCGATCGCGGCGCCTCGATGGGCCCGGAGGCGCTGCGCGTCGCGGGCCTGGTATCGGCGCTCACGGCCCGGGGCCTCGATGTACGCGACTGCGGCAACCTGAACGGTCCCCCCAACCCGAGCCGCGCCGCCGTAGGCGGCT
Source organism: uncultured Gammaproteobacteria bacterium (assembly GCA_963766915.1). GTDB lineage: Bacteria > Pseudomonadota > Gammaproteobacteria > Steroidobacterales > Steroidobacteraceae > Bog-1198. The sequence goes on along the minus strand of CAVYCL010000005.1, from coordinate 358,017 downwards.
ATCGGCACCTGGACGAGGTGGCGGCTTGGAACCGCGAGGTCCACGCAGCCGTGCATCGCGAGCTCACCTCGCACCGCTTGCCCATCCTGCTCGGCGGCGATCACAGCCTTTCGATCGGATCGATCTCCGCCGTCGCGCGCCACTGCCGGGAGGCAGGCCGCCCACTGCGCATCATCTGGCTCGATGCGCATACGGACTTCAACACCGCGGCCTTGAGTCCGACCGGGAGCCTGCATGGCATGCCGGTTTCCTCGCTGTGCGGCTTCGGGCCGCGCGAGCTGGTGGAGCTCGGCGGTCTGACACCTGCCATCAAGCCGCAGTGGGTTCGACAGCTCGGCATCCGCAGCGTCGACGCGGGCGAGCGACGCTTCGTGCACGAGCAGCGCCTCGCGGTGTTCGACATGCGCTGCATCGATGAGATGGGCATGCGGCGCGCGATGGAGCTCGCACTCGGGGATCTCGCGGAGAACACGCACCTGCACGTCAGCTTCGATGTGGACGTGCTCGACCCCGAGATCGCGCCGGGCGTCGGCACCACCGTGCCCGGTGGAATGTCCTATCGAGAGGCTCAGTTGTGCATGGAAATGATCGCCGACACGGGACTCGTGGGCTCGCTCGACATCATGGAGCTCAACCCGGCGCTCGACGTGCGCAACAAGACCGCCGTGCTCGCGGTCGACCTGGTCGAGTCGCTGTTCGGCAAGAGCACGCTCATGCGGCTTCCCGTGGTCGAGGCCGCAGCCGCGCGCGAGGCATTGTCGCGCAGGCCCGCGGCGCTCGCCGGAACCTTCTAAAGGGCCACGTCGCCCTCGCGGTCGGCTGCTGGCGTTCGCGGCCGTCCTTGTCGATACTAGATCACCGAATTTTTCGAGGAAGCTTGCCATGGTCGCCAGCTTGACTGAGTACCCATCCGCCGCCTCGGCGCAGAGCCTTCGCGAGGAGGCGCGCAAGCACGCCCTGTTGCCGGAGGATCAGGCCGTGCAACGCTTGCTGCACGCCCTCGACCTCACCGGAGGCGCGCGCCACCGCGCGGTGTCGCGGGCGGTAGCGCTGGTCGAGGGAGCGCGCTCCCGGCGTGACGAGCGGCCGTTCCTCGATGCGTTCCTGCAGGAGTTCGGCTTGTCCAATCAGGAGGGCATTGCACTCATGTGTATTGCCGAGGCGCTGCTGCGGATTCCGGACGATGCGACCGCGGATCGCCTGATTGCCGAACAGCTCGCGACCGGCGATTGGGGCGCGCATGCCGGGAGATCCGAGTCGCTGTTCGTCAATGCATCGACGTGGGGCCTCATGCTCACCGGCGGCATGCTCGAGCTCGACCCGGCCATCAAAAGCGATGCGGCCGGATGGATTCGCAAGCTCACGCGCAAGGCCGGTGAGCCGCTGCTCCGCCTCGCGGTGCGGCGGGCGATGAAAATCATCGGCGGCGAATTCGTGGTCGGACGCAGCATCGAGGAGGCACTCGAGCGCAGCGCGCGCGAGTCCGACGTGGGGCTGTGCTCATTCGACATGCTCGGCGAGGGTGCGCGAACGCTCGCGGACGCCGAGCGCTATCTGGCATCGTACGAGCACGCCATCGATGTCATCGGCCGGCAGGGCGTCGGCCGCCCGCCGCACGAGCGTTCGAGCATCTCCATCAAGCTGTCCGCGCTCGAGCCACGCTACAACCTTCTGCAGAAGGATCGGGTCATGGAGCGGCTCCTGCCGAAGACCCTCGTACTCACCCGTCGCGCCGCCGCGGCAGGAATCCAGCTCACCATCGACGCCGAAGAGGCGGACCGGCTCGACCTCTCGCTCGATGTGATCGAGGCCCTCGCCCGCGATGCGTCTACGAACGACTGGCCCGGCTTGGGGCTTGCCATACAGGCCTATTCGAAGCGCGCGCTGGACGTCATCGACTGGGTTGCCGCCCTGGCGCGGCAAAGCCATCGGCGCATGGCGGTGCGCCTCGTCAAAGGCGCCTACTGGGACAGCGAAATCAAGCGCAGCCAGGAGCGGGGACTCGAGGGCTATCCGGTCTACACGCGCAAGATCACCACGGATGTCTCCTACCTCGCCTGCATAGGCCGGCTGTTCCGGCACACCGATGTGCTGTTCCCGCAATTCGCCACGCATAATGCGCACAGCATCGCGGCGGTGCTCGAGCTTGCGCCGCGCGGCGCGGCCTACGAGTTTCAGCGACTGCATGGCATGGGGCGGCTCCTCTATGCGGAGGCGGCGCGCCAGATCGCGGGCTTTCCGCCCGTGCGTGTGTATGCGCCGGTGGGCGAGCACAAGGATCTGCTCGCATACCTGGTGCGCCGCCTGCTCGAGAACGGCGCCAACACCTCGTTCGTGAATCGCTTCATGGACGAACAGGTGCCCGTCCTCGACATCGTGCGCGATCCGATCACCGAGCTCGAGCGCCTCGATTCTTATGCGCACCCGCGGCTGCCGGTACCGGTCGCGCTCTATCCGGAGCGGCGCAACTCCATCGGGCTCGACATGGGTGATCCCGATGCGCTCGCGACGGTACGCACCGGCCTCGCCTCGCGCCGAACGCTCGTGCACGCGAGCGGGCCTCTGATCGACGGGGTGGAGCTTCCCGGCGAGACGCAACCGGTGACCAATCCGGCCGATCGTCGCGATACGGTCGGGCGTTTCCGGGACGCGACCGGTACCGAAATCCGCGCGGCCTTCGATGCGGCGGCACGTGCGCAGCCTGCGTGGGATGCCAGAGGCGGCGGCGTGCGGGCGGAGTGCCTGGATCGGGCCGCGGCGCTGCTCGAGAAATCGCGCTTCGATTTTTACGACCTGTTGATTCGCGAGGCGGGCAAGATCCTGCCGGACGCGGTCTCCGAAGTGCGCGAGGCAACGGATTTTTGCCGCTACTACGCGCTTCGCGCGCGCGAGGAGTTCGCTCACGGCAAGCGGCTCGAGGGACCCACGGGGGAGTACAACGAGCTGTCGTTGCACGGCCGCGGCGTTTTTGCGTGCATCAGTCCCTGGAACTTCCCGCTCGCGATTTTTGCCGGCCAGGTGACGGCGGCTCTCGCGGCGGGCAATTCCGTGGTGGCCAAACCGGCCGAGCCCACGCCGCTCGTTGCCGCGCGCTTCGTGAAGCTGCTGCACGAGGCGGGCGTGCCTCCCGAGGTGCTGCAATTGACGCCGTGCCCGGGGCGCAGCTTCGGCGATGCGGCGTTCGGCCACGCGGCGCTCGCGGGCGTCGCCATGACAGGATCGACGGCGACTGCACTGACCATCAACCGCATGCTCGCCGCCCGTGACGGTGCCATCGTGCCGTTGATCGCGGAAACCGGCGGCATGAACGCGATGCTGGTCGACTCGACCGCGCTACCGGAGCAGGTGGTCGACGATGTGATCACCTCGGCGTTCATGAGCGCCGGCCAGCGGTGTTCGGCGCTGCGCCTCTTGTTCCTGCAAGAAGAAGTCGCCGACACCATGCTCGAGATGATCGCGGGAGCGATGGACGAGCTGGTGATCGGCGATCCCGGCGACTTCAAGACCGACGTCGGACCCGTCATCACGCCGGCGGCGCGCGACGGGCTCGACCGCCACGTCGCGCGCATGCGCCGCGAAGCCCGTATCGTAAAGGCTTGCCGGTTGGACGAATCGCATCGCCACGGCAGCTTCGTCGCGCCGCATCTGATCGAGCTCAACGACGCGGCTCAGTTGACGCGGGAGGAGTTCGGCCCGCTGCTGCATGTGGTGCGCTACCGATCGCGCGACATCGGCCGGGTGCTTGCCGCCATCCGGGCGACGAATTACGGGCTCACCTTGGGCGTGCAGACGCGCCTCGAATCCTTCTGGCGCGAAGTGTTCGAGAGCACCTTCATCGGCAACACCTACGTCAATCGCAATATGATCGGTGCGGTCGTGGGCGTACAACCCTTCGGCGGCAGCGGACTGTCCGGCACGGGACCGAAGGCGGGGGGACCGCATTACGTGGCGCGCTTCGCGAGCGAGCGGACCTTGACCGTGAATACCACGGCGACCGGCGGTAACACCGCATTGCTCAACCTAGGGAATTAAGGCGCGCGAGCCGCCGCCGGCGGCCCGCGCAGCCCACACCCGCCTAGGGCGTCTGCGCTACCTTCGCCGCCTTGGCATTCGCTTTCGCCGCGTCGTAGTCGGCATCCGCCTGATCCTTGCAGACCTGTTGATCGTGACCCTGCAGCGTCTCGCATTTTTGGGTTGCGACCTGGTGATCACCGTCCGCCTTCGCGAGCGCGACTTTGTACGCATCACCGCTCATGTCCTTTTGAGCGTCGCGCTGCGCATCGGCGATCTTGGCGGCGGCGGCATCGTTGGCTGCCGCAATATCGCGCGCGGCCGCGTCGGGCGACTTCGCGTTGTTACAGGCGGTGAGCGATGCGAGCGCGACGAGTCCGCTCAGAGCCGCCGTTGCCATTGATTTTTTCATCTCGTTCATCCTTTGCGCGTTAAATGGGCGCGCTTTCCAGATCGCACGATGACGCGATGGGGCGGTAAATGCTGTCAGTGTGCCCGCAGGCCGGGGGTAGGCGTGTCCCCGTCAGTCGGCGCCTACCCGGAATCCTCACTGGAACCCGATAAATCAATAATTTGCCTCGCCCTACCCTGAGTCACGCGGTCCTCGAGCCGCTCCACTGAACAGGAGATATCCATGTCCAATAGCAACACCACACAAGGCGATCCCAACAGCGCGAAGCACGACAAGGGTGCGGACGAGAAGGGCCAACGGAGCGGCACTCAGCAGACCGGCGGCCAGCACGGCGCGGGCGGCCAGGGCAATACGGGCGGACAAGGCTCGCAGCAGGGCGGTCAAGGAGGGCGCAGTGGTCAAAGCGGTCAGCAGCAGTCCGGCCAGCAGCCGAACCGGAGTGGCTCATCGGGCTCCGGGCAAGACGACAAGCATCGCGACAAGGGTCAGGACGACATGAATCGGGGCGGCCGCCGCTGAGGCGTGCGCCTGGCCGAGCGGCTCCGGCGCTCGAGCTTTAAGCACCTGCGGGCCGGCGTAACGCCGGCCCGCCCATTTGTTCCATATACGCCTTGAGCCGATCGAGATCGCCGCGCGACTGAAGCGGAGGATCGTGATCCGTCGGCGCACCCGCGACCGCTTCGATGAGCGTCTCCACCACGCCGGGATGCTCTTGGTGGCGCACGGTGCTAATGACTTCGGTGCCCCCCTCCCCCGCAGCATCCTGGAACTCCACGCGTCCGGAGTAGGTCACGGGCGAGTGGCCCGAGGTCGACCAGGCGATGAGACGATCCGGTTCGTCCTCCGTGACCAGCAGCTCCCACTGGGCGGTCTTTCCGGACGCGTCTTTCAGGGTCCACAACGAGCTCAGCGAATCGACTTCCGTGACCGCCTCGACGCTTGCCATGAATAGCGGGGCATTACCAAAGTTGCGCCAGAACGCATAGAGCTCCTGCCGCGGCCGTGCGATCACGATGCGGGCGACGAACTCGTGCGTATGGGGATCTTCGATGGGCGGCTCGCTGCTCATCCAGAAAGCATATCCGCGCGCTTGAATTCGCGCCGTCGGCTGCAGAGCGGGTTCTTGTAGGCGTTTTCCTGCACCATGTCAGGAATTTTCTCTCCCAAACCCTGCGTACCTGCTTCCCCGATCCACGGCAAGTCATGGCAAAATTTACGCAGATGTTTCAATCATGGTCCCGAAGCGCCGCCTCGCCGGCGGCTCGCTGAGCCTTCATGCGAGGCTGGAGTTCCCGCGCACCCGGGCGCGACGATGTTCGCTTTGCCATGGAGCCGCGTACCTTCGCGGGCTTCCTGGTGGCCATCGCGGCCGTCATGGTCATCGGCGCGCTCTCCTACCAGTCGCTCCACACCACCGAAAACACCGCGGAAAGCTTGACCCGGATCGCCGAGGTGCAAACCCATACCGAGGGTCTGCTTTCCACCATTAAGGATGCCGAGACGGGTCAGCGCGGCTATCTCCTCACCGGCCGCGAGGACTACCTCGCTCCCTTTCTCGACGCAAAGCACGCGCTGCCGGCCGAGTTCTCGAGCCTTGAGGCACTCCTCCAAGATCCCGCTGAGCGCGTTCGTCTCGAGACGCTGAAATCGCTCGCCGCCGAGAAAATGGATGAGCTCACCCAGACAGTCGAGCTCAAGCGCGCCGGTCAGACGGAGGAAGCCCTCAAGTTCGTCCTATCGGACCGGGGCAAGAACACGATGGACCGCATTCGCGCCGTCGTCGACGAGATGACTCTCGATGAACGCCAGACGTTCGCCCGGCGCGCTCTGGCGTGGCGCAACGCGGCCACGGACGCCTTCTGGATCACCTCGCTCGGATCCCTGTTGTTGCTCGCGCTCATCGCAGTGGCGGCGGCGATGACCTCTCGCGAGTTCAAGGAGCGCCAGCGTGAATCCTGGCTGCGCGCCGGCCAGATCGGCTTGGGCGAGGTGATGATGGGAGATCTCCCGCTCGATCGATTGGGCGAGAACGTATTGCGGTTTCTGAGTCAGTTCTTGGACGCCCAGGTGGCGGCGGTGTTCGTGGCGGAGGGCAGCTCGTTCCGACGGATCGCAGGGCATGGAATCCCCGCCGGAGAAGTCGCCATGGTGCGCCCCGGAGAGGGACTCCTCGGCCAGGCCGCCAAGGACAACGCGCCGATCCGGGTCCGCGAGGTGCCGGCGGGTTATCTGCCGGTCGGCTCGAGCACGGGAAAATCGGATGCCCGCGAGCTCCTGATCGCTCCGGCCAGTATCGATCGCCATGTTTATGCGGTCATCGAGCTCGGATTCTTCGGCACCCCCGGCGGCGGTTCCGAAGAGCTCCTGAAGCGCGTGTCCGAGTCGATCGCCGCGGCCGTTCGGGCCTCGACCGATCGCTTGCGTCTCGAGGAGCTGCTGCAGGAGACGCAGCAGCAGACCGAGGAGCTGCAAACGCGCGAGGAAGAGTTGCGCGTCAACAACGAGGAGCTCGAGGAGCAGGGCAACACGCTGCGCGAGTCCCGCGCGCAGTTGGAGTCTCAGCAGGCCGAGCTCGAGCAGATCAATTCGCAGCTCGAGGAGCAGGCGCAGACGCTCGAGGACCAGAAGGAAACGCTGACGAGGTCGCATGCGCATCTCGCCGCCAAGTCCCTGGAGCTGCAGCGCGCGAACGAGTACAAGAGCGAGTTCCTGGCGAATATGAGCCACGAGTTGCGCACCCCGCTCAACTCCACGTTGATCCTCGCCAAACTGCTGGCCGACAACAAGGAAGGAAACCTCACGGAGAATCAGGTGCGCTATGCGCAGACGATCTCCTCCGCCGGCAACGACCTGCTCGCGCTCATCAACGACGTTCTCGACCTGTCGCGCATCGAGGCCGGTAAAGTCGACGTAACGCCCACGAACGTCAGTCTGGCCGTGGTCATCGAGCCGCTCGTGAAGCTGTTCGAGCCGGCGGCGGCCGAGAAAAAACTGCGGTTCACGACGAACATCGAGCCCGGCACGCCCGCAGCTCTCGAGACCGATCCCCAGCGTCTCGGGCAGATCCTGAAGAACTTGCTGTCGAACGCCTTGAAGTTCACGCATCAGGGCGAGGTCGCTCTCAAGATCTTTGCCGTGGGGCCCGACGCGATTTCGTTCGCCGTGCGCGATACCGGCGTCGGCATAGCGCCGCACCAGCAGGAAGTCATTTTCGAGGCGTTTCGCCAGGCAGACGGCAGCATTCATCGCAAGTTCGGCGGCACCGGACTGGGGTTGTCCATCTCCCGGGATCTGGCGCGGCTGCTCGGCGGCAACATCGTCGTCGACAGCTCGTCGGGTGCCGGCAGCACGTTCACGCTCACCGTGCCGCTCAAATATTCGCCCGCCGTTTCGGCCGAGCGGCCACCGGCAGTCACCCGATCCTGCGGTCGAGCTCCCGACCAACGAGGAGATACTGTCGGCGTATTCCGCGCCGAGGCGTGCCCCCAGCGCCAGGCGGGAGCTGGAGCAGGGCCCCATCGCCGATGACCGAGCCCTGCTGATTCCGGGTAAACGGCTCATTTTGATCGTCGAAGACGACATGCCGTTCGCCGAGATCTTGCGCGATCTGTCGCACGAAGTGGGCTTTCAGTGCGTGGTGGTGAACGCCGCGGAGGACGGGTTGACGGCCGCGACGCAGTTTCACCCGAGTGCCATTCTGCTGGACGTCAATTTGCCGGATTTCTCCGGGCTGCGCGTGCTCGATCAGCTGAAGCGCGACTCGCGCACGCGGCATATTCCGGTGCACGTGGTGTCGGCCTTCGATTACCGGCGCGAGGCTCTCGAGCTCGGCGCCGCGGGCTACGCCTTGAAGCCCACCAGCCGCCAGGAGCTGACCAAGGCTCTCGAGCAGCTCGAGCTGAAGCTGTCGCAAAGCGTTCGGCGCGTGCTCATCGTCGAGGACGACGCGCGGCAGCGCGAGAGCATCCGCGATCTATTGGGCCAGGCCGATGTGCAGATCACCGATGCCGAGAACGCCCAACAGGCATTGCAGGCGCTCTCGACGACCACCTTCGATTGCGTGGTGCTCGATTTCAATCTGCCGGATGCGACCGGATATGAGTTGCTGGAGAAAATGGCACAGCAGGAGGAGGTGTCGTTTCCGCCTGTCATCGTCTATACGGGTCGCGCGCTCTCGCGCGAGGAGGAGCAGCGGCTTGGACGATACTCCAGGTCCATCATCATCAAGGACGCGCGCTCGCCGGAGCGGCTCTTGGATGAGGTCACCCTGTTTCTGCACCAGGTGGAGTCGAAGCTTCCCGCGCCTCAACAGCAGATGCTGAAGGCTGTGCGCAATCGGGACAGCTCGCTCGAGGGCCGGCGTATCCTCGTGGTCGAGGACGATGTGCGCAATATCTTCGCGCTGACGAGCGTGTTCGAGCCGAGCGGCGCGACGGTCGAGATCGCGCGCAACGGCCGAGAGGCGCTCGACGGCGCTGTCGCGGAGCAAGGGGTCGCCTTCGAGCACCATCGACATGGTGCTCATGGACATCATGATGCCCGAGATGGACGGACTCACGGCCATGCGCGAGATCCGCAAGGATCCGGATTTCAGGCGCCTGCCGATCATCGCATTGACCGCGAAGGCGATGAAGGATGATCACGAGAAATGCCTGGCGGCGGGGGCGAACGACTACGTCGCGAAGCCCCTGGACGTCGAGAAGCTGCTGTCCCTGGTCCGGGTATGGATGCCGAAATAGAGAGCGCCTATGCGCTCGCGAGCCGGAAGTTCGACATCGAGCTCGAGCTCCTCATCGACGGCATCTACCACCTCTATCACTACGATTTTCGCGACTACGCGCTGGCATCGCTGCGCCGCCGCATGAAGGGCGCCCTGGTGGCCTTCAAATGCGAGACGCTGTCGCAACTGCAGGATCGCGTGCTGCGCGAGCCGGAGTTGTTCAATGCGCTGCTCGACCACCTCACCGTGCAGGTGAGCGAGATGTTCAGGGACCCGTCGTATTTTCGCGCGATCCGCGAGCAGGTCGTGCCGCTGCTGCGTACCTATCCTTCTCTCAAGATCTGGGTCGCCGGTTGCAGCGCCGGCGAGGAGGCGTATTCGTTCGCCATTTTGCTGCATGAGGAGCGGCTCCTGAAGCGCTCGTTGATCTATGCCACGGACATCAACCCGCGCATGTTGGAGCGAGCCGAGGCGGGGATCTATCCGATCGACCGCATTGCGGGCTTCACCGTCCAACACCGCGAATCCGGCGCCAAATCCTCGCTCTCCGACTACTACACGGCTGCCTACGGGCGGGCGATCTTCGACAAGAGCCTGCGCGAGCACATCGTATTCTCCGATCACAGTCTGGCGACCGACAGCGTGTTCGCGGAGGTACAATTGGTGTCCTGCCGCAACGTGCTCATCTATTTCGACCGTCCCCTGCAGGATCGGGCGGTCGGGCTGTTTCGAGATTCGCTATGCCGCCAAGGGTTTCTGGGTCTCGGCTCGAAGGAGTCGCTGCGATTCTCCGCCCAATCGTCGGCCTTCGCGCCGCTCGTGCCGCGGGAGAAGATCTACCAGAAGGCGGTGGCGACGTGACCCTCGTGCGGGCGGAGACGACCGAGATTCGGGCGGTTGCCATCGGCGCATCGGCCGGCGGCGTGCAGGCCCTCGCCGAGTTGCTGCCCGCGTTGCCCGCCGAGTCGCGTGCAGCGGTCTTCGTGGTGCTGCATCTGCCGCGGGACAAGCCGAGCCTGCTCGTGGATGTGTTCTCCCAAAAGTGCGCACTCGCGGTGCGGGAAGCCGAGGACAAGGAGCCGGTGACGCCCGGCACGGTTTATTTCGCACCGCCCAACTACCATTTGCTGGTGGATGAGGGACCGCAGCTCGCCTTGTCGGCCGATGACCTGGTCCATCACTCGCGTCCCTCGATCGACGTACTGTTCGAATCGGCGGCGCAGGTGTATCGAGAGCACCTGCTCGGCATCATCTTGAGCGGCGCGAACGAGGACGGCGCCGAGGGGCTTGCGGCCGTGCACGACGCGGGCGGATTGACCGTCGTGCAGGAGCCGCAGACGGCGCAGTCCTCGACGATGATACTTTCCGCGCTGGAGCGGCTGCCCGTGGATCTCGTGCTCGACTTGGCAGGCATCGCGGCGCTACTGAAGCGATTGTGCCCCAGCGCGCCGCGCCGGAGGACTTGAGAGTTGGACGGAGTAACGTTGCCGCGGATCAAATGCTTGCTGGTCGATGATCTGAAGGACAATCTGCTGGCGCTGGCGGCGCTCCTGCAAAGCGAGGACGTCGAAACTTTCTGCGCGCAATCCGGGCCGGAGGCGCTCGAGCTGCTGCTGGTCCACGACTTCGCGCTCGCCTTTCTCGACGTGCAGATGCCCGACATGGACGGCTTCCAGCTCGCCGAGCTCATGCGCGGCAGCGAGCGCACGCGCCATGTGCCGATTATTTTCGTCACCGCCGGCGCCCGCGAAGCCCAGCGCATGTTCAAGGGCTACGAATCGGGCGCCGTCGACTTCATCTACAAGCCCATCGAGCCGCACATTCTCAAGAACAAGGCCGATGTGTTCTTCCAGCTCTACCGTCAGCGCCAGCAGCTCGCTCAGGAGCTCAAGGAGCGCACCGAGACGCTGCGCCTCAATGAGATGTTCAGCGCGCTGCTTGCCCATGATCTGCGCAATCCCTTGAGCGCCATTCTTGCCTCGGCGCAGCTCCTCAAGCGACGCAGTGCCGAGCCGGCGGCGCAGGAAGCCGCGGCGCGCATTCTGTCGAGCGGCAGTCACATGCGACGCTTGATCGAGGACATGCTCGATCTGGCGCGTGCGCGCCTCGCCGGGGGCATCGTGATCAAGCGCGAGGCGACGGATATCAAGACGCTGGTGGAAAGGGTGGTGCGCGAGCACCAAGCGGCGGCGCCTGAACGAGTCATCGATACGGGCTACGCCGGCGACTGCAGCGGCCAGGTGGACGCCGAGCGGATAGCGCAGGTGGCCTCCAACCTCATCGGCAACGCGTTGAAGCATGGCGAGACGAGCGCCCCGGTCACGGTGCATATGGAGGGCACGAGCGCAGGCGAGGTGATCTTGACCGTCGCCAATGCAGGCACCATACCGCCCGAGATCGTCCCACATCTGTTTGATCCGTTTCGAGGCGGGCAGAGGCCGGCCGGCCGCAGCCAGGGACTCGGCCTGGGTCTGTATATCGTGCATCAAATCGTGAAGGCTCACGGCGGACACGTCGACGTCGACACCGGGCGCGACCATCGCACCATCTTGCGCGTCACCATCCCGCGCGGCGTTTGATGGACCGTGTTGCCCTCAGATGTCCTTGGCCGCGGGCGGCGCCGGTGACCACCGCGACCTTACCTTTGATCGAGGGGCCGCGACCCGCTCGCACCGGCCCGGTGCTTTTGTCCGGCGACGGCTCCGGCATCGGCTGTCCATTGAGGGTTGCGGCGGCGCCGTCGGTGCGGGCCGGCTGCGCCAGAACGGTCGGCGCCGCGAGCGCCGCTCCCAAGGCCAAGCCGCCGCCCAAGAAGGCGCGCCGTGCCGTTGTGGCCTTTGCGGAGTGCCGGCGGTCGGGCGCCGCAACATCGGGTTGTCGGAGATCTCCAGAATCTCGGCGCGCACCCGCATAGCGGTCCGGTAGGGAGCGGAGGAAGTCCCACAGGCGGAGCGGGTCTGCGCCGACAGCGAGCGCAGCGGCTCTAATGGGATACACAAAAGATATATTCGACTACTTGCAAGAGGCATCGATGGCGCGCAAATATAGTAAGGCGAGCAGTGCAAAAGTCGCTAAGGCACTGCATGAGCGGAAGGAAGGAACTCTGCGGAGCGGTGGTTCCAACAAGAAGGTGAAATCCCGCAAGCAGGCGATCGCCATTGGGCTGTCGGAGGCACGGCGGGAGGGAAAGAAGGTGCCGAAGCGCAAGACGAGCTCTTGACGCTCCGGAAGGCTGCCGGTCGTGCGATCCGAGCAGGTGAGTATGGGTGATTCAACGTATCCGGGCCCGCTGGGGCGGGCGAATTCGATCACCGCGGACGGCACGGACCGCCCGCAATCGTCGGCGCAGGCAGGTTTCGCAGGGCAACCAATTGCAGCGGAATTGCTCGCCAAGATATTCAAGCACCTGAACATGAGTGTCGCCGTTCGACTCTGGAGCGGGCCCGCGTTTCGCGTCGGTCGCGGCATTCCGGCAGAGGCGGGCGTCCAGGCCGCGCCGGAGCAGCCATTTGTGCTCTGGTTCCGGACGCCTTCGGCCGTGGTCTCCATGGTGCTCGGTCGCGACCCGCTGCGCCTCGCCGAGGCCTATTTTCGCGGCGACGTCGACATCGAGGGAGATCTCTTCGCCGCGCTGGCTCTTAAGGATCATCTGCAGGAGATCAAGCTGGCGCGGGGCGAGCGCTGGGCCGCGCTGGTCATGGCGTTGAAATTGCGATCGCTCAATCGGCGCCTGGAGCCCGCGAACCGCTCCGGTGCGCGAGAGGAAGGCGGACGCTCGCCAGCCTATCGCCGCGCGGTGAGGGCGCACTCCAAGAATGCGAACCGGGAAGCGATCGAATTTCATTACGACGTCTCGAACGACTTCTACGGACTGTGGCTGGACCGAGCCATGGTTTATTCGTGCGGATACTTCGAGCGCGCGGACCAAGGACTCGACGAGGCGCAGCGCGCGAAGCTCGAGCACATTTGCCGCAAGTTGCTTTTGAAACCGGGCGAGCGATTGCTCGACATCGGCTGCGGCTGGGGCGCGCTGTTGATGCACGCCGCTCGCCATTACGGCGTGCGCGCGCACGGTATCACCTTGAGCCGCAACCAGTTGGAGCTCGCGCGCGCACGCATCGCGGCGGCCGGCCTCAAGGATCGTGTGACGGTGGAGCTGCGCGATTATCGCGAGCTCGAACACGATACGCAGTACGACAAGGTGGCGAGCGTCGGCATGTTCGAGCACGTCGGTCTGAAGAATCTGCCCGTGTATTTCGACGCCGTACAGCGGGTGCTCGCGCCGGGCGGGTTGTTCTTGAATCACGGCATCACCCACCAGCATTCAGGCTGGAACCGCAATCTGTCCACCGAGTTCATCAATCGCTACGTATTCCCCGACGCACAGCTCGATGCGATCAGCAACATTCAGCGATGCATGGAGGATGCGCGCTTCGAGATCGCCGACGTGGAAGGGCTTCGCTTGCACTACGCGCACACGTTGCGCGCCTGGGTTGCGCGGCTGGAAGAGCGCCATGCGCGCGCGCTCGAGTACGTGAATGAGGCGACCTACCGCGTGTGGCGTCTGTACATGGTCGCCTCGGCCTTAGAGTTCGAATCGGGTAATCTCGGTATCTATCAAATCCTCGCGCGCAAGCGCGGCGCAGGGTCCCGAGACGCGCTGCCGCTCACCCGCCGCCATCTCTATAAGGAGTAGGCGCATGCAAACGAAGTCCCCGTATCTGCGCCCATCCTTCAATCCGCTGCGCTTCAGCTTGCCCGTCAAGCGGGTGAGCGACGAGGAGAGGCGCGACATGATCGCGCGCGCCGCTTACTTTCGCGCCGAGAAGCGCCAGTTCGCCCCTGGGCATGAGGTCGAGGATTGGTTCGCGGCGGAGGCCGATGTGGACCGCGAGCTTGCCGTCCGAGGACCGCGCTGAAGGCGCGAAGCGATCAACGGGAGATACCATCGCGTAGCAGCGTCCGTGACAAGCTTTTAGTGCGTTGGCTCTACTGATAGGGTGGACTGAACCGTGGCCTCCACATCCTTGAGGAAGACCGTCGCGATATATCTCGTGCCGTCGAGATAGAAACTCACATGGCGCTGCGCCGGATAGCTTGTGAGTAGCATCACCCCGCATTCTAGGTCTCTGAGGTCAAAGCGCGTCTGCAGCGTTTCTAGCTCGGTGCTCTTGCAAGGCATTCGCTCCGAGGCAAGCAACACTGCGGTGACGGTCTGATAGCGCTGCGGGTGATCCTGTTTGAGTTGCTCGAGGACGCCGGGTTTGTCGAGATCGAGAGCCGCAGGTTCAGCGGCCGAAGCGACAGAGGCTAAAAGTACCGTGACGAGTGCCATGTCGCGCATAGGAGTTCTCGAAGGGTATGCCCGGCTTAGATCATAACACCGGACGGTTAAATGCATTGCAGCAGGTCGGTCGCGATCTGCGGCTTTGATTTTTCGAAGCGCCTAGGGCTTTGCCTCAGCGTCTGCGCCTTTTCATTGTCGCGTCTTGGCGGAGAAATGCGGGGGCGCAATGCAACTTCCCTGCCCACTGCCGTGGCGGCCGTAGGTGTGGGGCTTCGTATGAGTGATACGCGTACAGGAACTCCAGTTACAGGCAGGAAAGGTCTTGGCTCTCGAGCGCCGAAGAAACGCGGTTCGATTGCCGAATGAGGCAGGCGGCACCGGTCCCGGACGTACGAAAGTGGGAGTGCGCTACACGGCCTCGTCAGTTACAAGCGCTCAGGCGGCGCAAAGATCGGTAATCAACGAGTCGATCTCGCTCGCCTCGAAGGGTTTGACGATGGTGCGAACATTCGGCCCGAGATTTTGCACCACCGAGTTGAGCGCATACCCGGAAGCCAGAATGATGGGCACATTCGGACTGAGCGCGAGGAGATTGCGTGCGAGGTCGAGTCCCGACATGACCGGCAGGCTCACGTCCGTGATAACGACGTCGAACGCGGTCTCACGAAAGGCATCGAGAGCCTCTTCAGCGGTCGCGCGAGCAACTACCTCGCGCGCGTCCTGCGCAAGCAGTTCGGAAGTTACCTCGCGGACCAATTCATTGTCTTCAACGTACAAGATGCGTAGCGTCATCTGCGGCAGTCTATCGGGTTGCGTGAATCGCACGCTGTACGGCTGAGGCACAACCGCGCTGTCGGTGGGTTCCTACGCTTGTCGGGCCCGGTGAGCCGCAGCAAGCGCGCTCACGGCACCTTCTGTATCAACCACAATCCGGGCTTACCCTTCGCGTTCAAACCGACGTGCAGCAATGCCGTCTTGGTTTCCCAAAGTCGTGCGACGGGGAGCCCCTCGTGCGACACGCGGTGCGCCATCTCCTGCAGCCTATTCTGCATGCGCAGCCCCGCCCAATGCGACCGCCGGGCGAGTCTTCATCGGCGCCCGTCGGGGCTCCCGACTGCCCGTGCTTCGCGGAGGGGAAAGCTGCTGCGGACGATTCCCCGATGGGCCCCGGCGCACGCGCGCCGGGAAGGGTCTCGGGCGGCCGCAGGTCGAGGTTTTGGAAACCGATCCGGCTCGCCGGACTTCGCGAGGGCGATGCTCCCATCAGCTGACCCGTGGCTCTGGCGAGCAGTCCGCCGCCATTGTTGCCGGTCGGAGGATTCGCGACCGCCGCTGCGGCGGCGAAGCAACATAATGCGCAACTGGCCAGTCGCGTAAGCTTCTTCAGCGGTTTTCCGTTGTTCAGCATGGGGAGAACTCTAGGAGTCTCGCACAAGCTCTAGTATCGATGAGTTCCCGATAGGTTTTGTAGGATGCTTCCCAATAGGTGTGGGCGGACGCTTTCAGTCGCGCGAGCGCGACACCAGGAGGCCGAGCGCAAACCCGACCACGGCTCCGGCGCCCAATGCATACCACGGATAATCGCGCACATAGTCGTCCGTCGAGCCGGCTGCACGGCGTACGTACTCGCCGGTGGTGCCGGCGGCTCGGCGGGCCTTGGTGCCCACATGCGTCGCTCCGTCTGCAATGGCGCTTTTGGCCATCATCAGGGCAACCCGTGCCTTGGCCCGGATTTTCTGAATCTCCGGACTGTCGACTTCGGAGACGCGCTTGATGAGGTCTTCGACCCCGTCGAAGAGCTCGCGAAACTGCTCGTTCAGCTTGCCGTTGGGGGCTTGAGATGACTCCGAGCCGGCGGGTCGATCGCTCTCGAATGGGGTGCTCATGCTGTTCTCCTGTCGATGGGAATATCGTCCGCCATTCTTCGTGCGAATGGCGGCGCAATTCAGTAGGACGGAGGCGCGTCGGGCCGTCGGAGGGAGCCCACTGCAATCAGCGTGTGCCGTTCGCCGGGAAGGAATTAGGGTTTGGTGTGGCCCACGGCCGTCAGGACGTCGTACAGACTCTCCTGCGGGTGATCTGCGCAGCGCTTTTGCAGCGTAGCCGCGAACGCGGTCACCTTGCCCGGCTCCAGAACATGGTTTCCCGATTGCGCGACCGAAAAGCCATAGAGCCACATCATGATGGTGTTGGCGCTCGCCGGATCGCTTTGCACCGAGTTGGCGTGCCGCGATTCGAAATCCGTGCAGTTGAGCGTCATGAGATCCATCGGCTTGTCGCTCTTGGGCCGCACGAGGGCCACGGCCTGCAGCAAGCTCGTGCTGGGGTTGTTCCTGCAGACCGCATCGAGGGCGAAGCCGAAGGAAGTGAGCGCATCGCCGTACATGACATGCTCGCCCGCCTTGCCGACCGAGTAGCCGAACAGCCACATGACGGTATCGATGGAGTCCGGCCGCTGGGAAGATTGGCACCGCCGGTGCGCCGGCGCCATCCGGCGAGCCCACCATCTCGTTCTCGTACTTGTCGCAGGTCACGGTGGCGAGGTTGATGTCCGCGGCGCGGCACGCGAGCGGATTGAGGCTCGCGGCGACAGCCAAGACGGCGATGACCAGGGCAATGATTCGCGGGGCCACGACAAGCTTCATGGTTTTCATTGTCGCGAAAGAAGCAGCCCTTTGACCAGTCTCGAGAAGCGCCCGGAGCGCACCCAGTTCGTCGCCGCCTCGATGTCCGGGGCGAAATATCGATCGGCCGCGTAATGGGGAATTTCGGCGCGGATTGCCTCATGCACCCCCTCGAGTACCGGGGAGGAGCGTGCCGGCCGGTGAAAGTCGACACCCTGGGCAGCGGCGAGCAATTCGATGCCGATCACGGCGGCCGCGTTGTCGGTCATCGGTGCCAGACGGCGCGCGGCATGGGTTGCCATGCTCACATGGTCTTCCTGGTTTGCCGAGGTCGGTATGGAGTCGACGCTGCAGGGAGCTGCGAGCGCCTTGTTCTCCGAGACCAATGCGGCCGCAGTCACCTGCGCGATCATGAACCCGGAATTGAGGCCGCTGTTCTGCACCAGGAACGCAGGCAGGCCGCTCATCTTCGGATCGACGAGCACCGCGACGCGCCGCTCCGAGAGGTTTCCCATCTCGGCGATGGCGAGCGCGAGCGTGTCCGCCGCGAAAGCCACGGGCTCGGCATGGAAATTCCCGCCGGAGAGCACATCGCCGCCGTCGAACAACAGCGGATTGTCGGTCACGGCGTTGGCCTCGATGGCGAGCGTCGCGGCGGCGTGGTGCAGAAGATCGAGGCACGCCCCCATCACCTGCGGCTGACAGCGGAAGGAATAGGGATCCTGCACCCGTGCGCAGTCGCGATGCGAGGCGCGAATGCCGCTGCCTCGCATCAAGGCGCGGTATTCGCGAGCGACCGCGATTTGCCCGGGTTGGCCGCGGATCTCGTGAATCCGCTCATCGAACGGCGTGTCGCTCGCTTTGAGAGCGTCGACCGACAGGGCGCCGGCGACGATAGCGGCTGCGAGCACGTCTTCCGCGCCGAAAAGGCCCGCCAGCGCGAGTGCCGTCGAGACCTGCGTGCCGTTGATGAGCGCGAGGCCTTCCTTCGCTCCCAGGGCGAAAGGCTTGAGTCCCGCTCGGGCGAGACCTTCGGTCGCTGCGAGCGTGCTTGCCGCCGATGCGGACCTGGCCGACGCCGAGCAGCACCGCGCTCAAGTGAGCCAGAGGCGCGAGATCGCCGGAGGCGCCGACCGAGCCCTGCGCCGGTATCACGGGATAGACCTCGTGCGCCAAGAGTGCGCGCAACGCATCGACGAGCGCCGGCGAGATCCCGGAATAGCCTCGGGCAAGCGCGTTGATCTTGAGCGCGAGGACGAGCCGCACGACCGCGTCGGGCAGCGGCGCGCCGACCCCTGCGGCGTGCGACAGCAATAAGTTGCGCTGCAGCTGCGCGAGCTGGTCATCGGGTATACGCGTCTGGGCGAGCAGTCCGAAGCCTGTATTGATGCCGTAAGCCGCATCGCCCGCCGCCACGATCTTGTCCACCATCCGCGCGGCGGCGGCGATGCGCGCGCGATCCGATTCAGCCAGGCGCAGCGCCGTCGGCTGCTCGTAGATCTGTCGCAGCAGGGGCAGCCCGAGGCTGCCCGCCCGTACCTCGAACTCGGCGTTCACGAGTGCGGCCGCGTGTCGATCATCGGCAGGTCGAGTCCTTGCTCGCGCGCGCATTCGATGGCGAGCTCATAGCCCGCGTCCGCGTGGCGCATCACGCCGCTCGCCGGGTCGTTCCACAGCACGCGCCTGAGGCGGCGCGCGGCAGCCTCGGTGCCGTCGCAAACGATGACCACGCCCGCATGCTGCGAATAGCCCATCCCGACGCCGCCGCCATGATGGATGGAAACCCAGGTGGCGCCACTCGCGGTGTTGAGCAGCGCATTGAGGAGCGGCCAGTCGGAGACGGCGTCCGAGCCGTCGCGCATGGCTTCGGTCTCGCGATTCGGGCTCGCGACGGATCCCGAGTCGAGGTGATCGCGGCCGATGACGACCGGGGCGGAGAGCTCGCCGTCAGCGACCATTTGATTGAAGGCGAGCCCCAGGCGATGCCGCTGTCCCAAGCCGACCCAGCAAATGCGTGCCGGCAAACCTTGGAAGTGGATTCGGGAGCGCGCCATGTCCAGCCAGTTGTGCAGGTGCGGATCGTCCGGAATCAGCTCTCGGACTTTTGCGTCGGTCTTGTAAATGTCCTCCGGATCTCCCGACAGCGCCGCCCATCGAAACGGCCCGACGCCGCGGCAGAACAGCGGTCGGATGTATTCGGGCACGAAGCCCGGTATGTCGAAAGCGCGCAGCACCCCGGCGTCCTTCGCCATTTGCCGCAGATTGTTGCCGTAGTCGAAGACCGGCAGGCCTCGCGCCTTGAATCGCAGCAGATATTCCACGTGCCTGGCCATGCTGAGCATCGCGGCATCGCGGGTACCCCGCGGATCGCTTTCCCGCCGCTCATCCCATTGCTCGACGCTCCAGCCCTGCGGCAGGTAACCGTTCACGGGATCGTGCGCGGAGGTTTGATCCGTCAAGGCGTCGGGTTGGATACCGCGCTCGAGGAGCTCCTCGAGAACGTCGACGACGTTGCCGAGCAACCCGACCGACTTGGGCTTCCCTGCGCGCTTCGCGCTCTCGAGCAGGGCGAGCGCCTCCGAAAGGCTCCCCGCCTGGGCATCGAGGTAGCCGGTCTTGAGCCGCATCGCGATGCGGCTCTGGCGGCATTCCACCGCCAGCATGTTGAAACCCGCCATGGTGGCCGCCAGCGGCTGCGCGCCGCCCATGCCGCCCAAGCCCGCCGTCAATATCCACTTGCCTGCCGCCTGGCCGCCGAAGTCGCGCCGCGCCATCTCGGCGAAGGTCTCATAAGTGCCCTGCACGATGCCCTGACTGCCGATGTAGATCCACGAGCCCGCGGTCATCTGGCCGTACATCGCGAGTCCGCGCCGATCGAGCTCATGAAAGTGTTCCCAGGTCGCCCAGTGCGGTACCAGGTTCGAATTGGCGATGAGGACGCGCGGCGCGTCCGCATGCGTCGGGAACACGCCGACGGGTTTGCCGGACTGCACCAGCAAGGTCTCGTCATCTTTCAATCGCTTGAGCGTCTCGACGATGCGGTCGTAGCAATTCCAGTCGCGCGCGGCGCGGCCGATGCCGCCGTACACGACGAGCTCGGCGGGATTCTCCGCGACGTCCGGGTCGAGATTGTTCATCAGCATGCGCAGCGGCGCCTCGGTCAACCAGGAGCGGGCGTTGAGTGCGGTGCCGCGGGGAGCGCGGATGAGGCGGGGTTTCACGGGTGCGAGCATGGGTTCACTCCTCGAGGGCGAGAGAGGGGCGGAAGCGCCCCGACATTTCATAGCGGGAGCCGGGATGATAGAGGCGCGCGAGCGAGGCGATCGCGCCGTACGTCCACGTGCGGCGGGTCACGAGCAGACAGGGTTCGTCGCGCTTCATGAGCAAGAGCTTGCGCGTTCGCTCATCCGGCATCACCGCGCGCAGCACGTGCTCGGCCTCCTGCAACGGCGCCACGCGCATCAAGTATTCGTAGGGGGTGGTCCGGCTGAAGTCCACGTCCAGGTAGCCCGGCGCGAGCGCGGGCGAGACGTGTCGCTCCTCGAGCTGTACCGGCCGGTCATTCTCGAAATGCACGATCAGCGAGCGATACAGCTCAGCTGCGCGGCGCGACGCCAAAGTCTTCGGCGAGATCCGCGCCCGCGCGCACGCGCTCGAGGCTCACGATCTCGGCGCGGTGCACGTGGCCGCGTTCGCGGATCTCCTCGTCGATGCCGCGGATCTCGAGCGGATGCGCGCGCGCGTGGCGTTCGGCGACGAAGCTGCCGACGCCGGCGATGCGCACCAGAACACCCTCATCGCTGAGCTCCTTGAGCGCACGATTGGCGGTCATCCGCGACACGCCGAACTTCTTCACGATGTCGTTCTCGGAAGGGACGCGTGAGGAGACGGCCCATTTGCCCGAGCCGATGTTCTCCAGGATATGGCGCTTGACCTTGAGGTAAAGGGGTTGCAGCGCAGCGCTCGCCTTCGTGCTCATGGACCGAAGCGTAACCTGTATAGACAGGTACAGTCAACTTGCGCTCGCCGTCGAGGGCTGCGCACCACGGCCACAGGACTCGCCGGCGGCACAAGTCGCGCGGTGATCCTTCGAATCGAATCTCGTGCGGATCAAGCGGGCTGAGGTGGGGCTAACGCCCACCTCATGCCCTGCATGGTGCTGTGAGCCGCTCTTGCTAGGGAATCATGCCGCAATCGAACATTTTGTTCGCGATGGGCGGTGCAATCTTGTTGATGAAGACCGCGCGTATCTGCGGATCGCTCTTCAGCAGTCCAATCGCCCGCTGCTCCTCCGGGCCCGGCGGGGCGTGAGCCGCTCTCTGCTCCCACAACTGCTCGCAGGTGGCGTTCTGGTATTTTGCGATCACCTTGTTGGCGACCTGATCCACGACCGGATATTGACCTTGCGCAACGGCTTCGCGTGGACGAAGCAGCGTAACGCCGGATATCACAAGTGCAGATACGGCGATGGCGCCGATCCATGCATAGTATCGCTCAGTCATAAGCTGTCTCCGTGGTAAAAAATCTCGTGAATGAAAATTACCCAACCCTGTCGGCTGCATGTTGTCGCGCCTTCCTGCTGGCCAATTCGCCCTGCTGTCGCGCGCGATTGATGCTTCCGACCGGTTTGCTGTCGGGCGCCGCATTGCCCGTGACATCGAAGGAGATTGAATCGGAGGCCTCGGTCGACAAGAGTGAATGGGGCGAAAGGGTCAGGCGCGCGACCTTGTGGAAAGGCGCCTCACTTTCCTTCCAATCGACACTCGCGTTTTCCGTCCAGAATTTTGCATCGTGGCGCTTGCCCCAATACGTCATCCGATCGGCGTCGAGGAACTGAATTCCAATCTCGAAGCTGCTCATGACCTTATCTTCGGTGAGGTGCCGGCGGATCTCGTCCTGGAGCGCATTCACATTACCGCGCTTGAGAGGCTGCGAGCGATTGTCGGGCAGCGGAGTCGCGGAATATTTCACCGCCTCACCGGCGCCGTGACTGAATGGAACGTTACTTCCGTAGCGTAGCAGCTGATACGGTCTTATCTTTTGATGCGCCTGCACCTGCACCAGGGCGAGCGTTCTCAAAACTCGCAACTTGTCCTTGGAGGACAAGGACAAGAGGCCCGCCGGAGGGCTCGACGCCGTCAGAACCTTCATGATGGCGAGGAACGCGGGCGCGTCGTTGATCGGCAGCGTCGTGGTGTTTTGCAGTGAGAAATCCTGTCGTGCCCCATTCACGCCGGGAGCTTCCGTGCCGCCGCGTGTCAGATCGACGGAGAATGACAGCGAGCGCACGTCGGGCTTGAAATCAGAATTGATCTTGGGGTCCGCATTCCCAAAGCGGACGATGGCGGGATAGATGCCGGGCGTTGCGAAAATCCCCTTGGCCAGGCGCGCGGCCAAACGGGCATCGCGTCCCGCCCGGACGTCATACACCTCGAATTCCGCACGAGCGGCGGTTCCCTTGACGTGGGTTCCACGGCCGAGCGGGCGGTTCTGCTGGGCCGCTGAGTTGGCTTGCAGCTCGAGCGATTTCGTGACGATCTTCTCGATGCAAGCTTGTTCCGAACCGGGGTCGCGATCCGCATCGCTCGCCGTCACACCAAACATCCGCGTCAGAAATAGCATGAATGCCTCAGGCCAGCTTAGAGATGAATTTGAGCGCGGTGATACTGGGCAGAAAACAGTAAGCGGCTGCTCGGGTCGTAATGAAATTGGAAAATCCCGAGATCTTGATCGGCGGCGCGTCATTGGGCTGGGGAATCACGAAAAGGCCTTGTCCAGGTTCCTGCATCCCGATCATGGGGTCCTTGGATTTCGGAGGAAGCCTCACCGCCCCGGCGAACTCACTCTTGTTGATCCACTCGCCGAGCACGAACTCATATTGATTCTCGATATTCGAGTTGATGAAGTAGCCCAGGAGCCCGCGCTCGATGCCGTCATACGGCTGTTTGGGGTCGTAGACCGGCCCATAGGGGAGACCGCGACGAATCAAACGATGGGTGTTGTTGCTGCCGCCGGGGTGCCCCTGGCCGGTGACCGGCTGACCGCGAGGGTTGATGCGGCGGATATGCGCGCCGACCGGGCAGCGCAGGCCCTTCGGATCCCCTGACCCATCCGCGTTGACGTATTCGAAATTATTCAGCTGCTCGGGGTCTATCCCGCCTTCGGGATTTTTCGTGTCAGGCGATAGCGCGAGCGGCACCCCGTTGCGCCAGCGCCCGCACATCTTGGCGGCGAGCAGCTCGGGATCGATTTTGTCCTTGTTCGACTGCAGAAACTGCTCGAACGCGACCACATCCGTCATGAGGATCTTGAAGACGGCAAAGCTGCCGTTCAAGCCCAATTCCCGCGGCTCGGGAACGAAGTAGTTTTCGGCCTGATCCTGCAGGACGAACAGCCAGGGTTCGCAGGGCTGCTGGTGGTCCGGTGGATAACGTTCCGGACCGCCGCGAATCGTGGTCATGCTGAGCCCGTCGGTGTATCCGAAGTGCACCTTGGAGGTCGGGACGGGGGTGCCATCCTTCATCTCCATCAATGCCATGCCGTCCGCGCGATAGATCTCTCGAAAGGCGCCGCCTTCGGCAAATAGAGTCGAAAGCCGATCGCTGTAGCTCGCCATCGCCTCCGGGCTCATGGCATGCAGCGTTACGAGCAGATGATCGTGTCCCTTGCCAAAGTCGCCGATCCAATGCTCGGGTGCGCTGGGACCGGTGTCGCCCACCAGGCTCGCGCGCGCCGCGGCGCCTTGAGTGAACGCGCCAAAGGACTTGAAGGACAGATTGGGAACTCGGGCATTGATTTCGAGCGCGACCATTCCGGGCCAGGTAATTCCGACGTTCAGACAGTAATCGGGCTTGCGGCGAGGCGCCGCCTGAAGATCGTCGCCCGGCCCTGGTTCGAAGCCGATGTGCCAGTCCTCGGCGGTGGTGATCTGCGGCACGTCGGATTCATCGCCGCTCACCAGGCGGCCCAGGAACTTGCGAGCGCTCGCCGCGTTGGCCACGGTGAGTGAAAAATGCCGCACCATCGGCATGCGATAGCCGCGCACCACGAAACCTTGAATGTCGGGCAGATCGAGCGTACTCGCGTGGGACGGTTCGCGCTCCCCGCGGCCAAAGAGACGGCCAAAAACCCCCGGCGCCTTCGCGGCCGGGGGCCGAGTCTGCTTCTCATCATTCACGAAGCGGAGGCCCCTTTACGATCGGCGATGAGCGCGTGGATGTCCTGGACACTCAAGCCCGGATACGCCTGATAGAAGCCGATGGGAGTTCGGTTCGCGCCCGCCGCGAAATCAATGAACTCCTGGAGGTGCTTTCGGCACGGCGAGGGCGGCGCACCGCGGGTGAACTTGAAGAGAAGATCGAAAACCTGTCCGATGTTCTTGGTGAAGTCGGCGATGTAGGTGTCGAAGTTTCCGTCGTAGACCGTAAAGAACCCGATTTGGTTGTCTTCGAGAGGCACGAACTGCGCGAAGTGCGGCGTGCCGACGGTGTCCAAGTCCTTGGTGATACCCCGTCCCCGGGCACGCAGCAGCAATTGAATCTCGTAGAAGGCCAAGCGCGATTTCGCAGGCAGGATCACCAGGAATGGGCGCAGCTCGCCGGCGCCTTCCACCCCGGCGCTGGACGCCAGGGCTTTTATTTCCTTGACCGTCACCTCAGGGTAGGCGCTGTAGAGATTCACCGCGTGAATCAGGTGCTCCGCCGTCCATTCCACGAATGCGGCGACATTGCCTGCCACCGGTGAGGGCGGCGGGTTGCTGACATGGCCGAAGATCGTATCGAACAGCGGCCCTGAGGCTTTGGCCAGATCCTCCATCAACGCGCCATATTCGCCGTCGAAATCACCCAGGAACAACAGCGTCTTGTCGCTCAAGACGGTGAATCGCGAATAGTGAATCGTGCCGATCCCATCCATGGCTTTAAAGAACGCCGGCATCAACGGCGGCAGCACATTCGCCAATTCGCTTGCATCTGCGGGCGCCTTCAACGGAAAACGCAGCGTGAAGTGATTGTGGCTCATCGAGGAGACTCCTCTTCATGTCCGGGCTGCGCTCGATCGCTGCATCAGTCTCTGTCCGCGGCCAGTTTCTTTGCGGCGTTCTCTTTGTCCTGCGCGGTCAACTGCTCCGGGCCGAGCTTGAACGTGAGCTTGTTGATCGTGCCGCTGAAGCGAAACGGCAGCGAGTAGCTGTCGTCCACCGGCGAGCGTGTATCGACTCCGACATCGAAGGTCTCGTCGATGGACATGAGGAGCGGAATCGTGTGCTCGATCGTCTTGCGCGCGTACTCCTTGCCGTCGACCGACAGCACGCCGGTGCCGCCTTTGCCGGGACCGGGACCGTCGTACTTGAAATCGAAGGTGATCGTGTGCTGACCGGCCTTGAGCGATGAACCCAACCAGTCCTGCCCGCCGACGCCGCCCTCCCAGCGGAAACGCTCGAGATCGAGCAAGTTGTAGACGAACACGGGCTTGCCTTTGAGCAGATACAGGCCATATCCGCCGAAGCGGCCGCCGAGCGTCACGATCATGCCCTCCGCGCCCTCTTTGGGAATCGTCACATCGGCGGTGATCGTATAGTCCTTGTCGAGGATGCTCGGCGCATTGCCGGGGGGGATGCCGGCATTCTCGCCCGTGTAGGTGAACACCGTTCGGCCGGCGACCGCGCTCGGCCGCGGCGTCAGGAGCCGTGCGAAACCGGTGTTATCCAACGGGAACACGTTGTACTTTTGGGCTTCGGAGTTGAACAAAGCCTGCATTTCCTT
Organism: uncultured Gammaproteobacteria bacterium; assembly: GCA_963766915.1. GTDB lineage: Bacteria > Pseudomonadota > Gammaproteobacteria > Steroidobacterales > Steroidobacteraceae > Bog-1198. The sequence continues at coordinate 332,201 of CAVYCL010000005.1, read as the reverse complement.
GAGCTTGTCGGGCATCTTCGCGGCGAGGTCGTTGTATTGCGAATAGTCCTCGGTGATGTGATAGAGCTCCCACTGGTAGCCGGTGTTGAGATCCGCCAGCTTGCCGGTGCCGAGTTCCCATGACGGGGAGGGAGGAATCGTGTCCGCCATCCACCCGTCGTGGTAGATGCCGCGATTGCCGACCATTTCAAAGTATTGCGTGTCGCGCTTGGAGGGCGCCGTGGCATTGGCCTTGTTGAGCGTGTACAGCATGCTCACGCCTTCGATGGGCCTTTGCTTGATGCCGTTGACCTGCGTCGGGTGCCTTGATGCCGGCGGCCTCGAGGATGGTCGGAACGATATCGATGACATGGTGGAACTGCGAGCGCGTGGCCCCCGGATCCTGGATGTGCCCCGGCCAGGAGATGGCGAGGCCTTGCCGGGTGCCGCCGAAATGCGAGGCCACCTGCTTGGTCCATTTGAACGGCGTATCGAACGCCCACGACCATTGCACCGCCATGTGCGGATAAGTCTTATCCGAGCCCCAGTCCTCGTAATGCAGGAGCTGCAGAGGTTCGGGAGTCTTTAGTATGCCGTTGTAGGCGATGAGCTGGTTATAGGTGCCGTAGAGGGTGCCTTCGGCGCTGGTGCCGTTGTCGCCGACGATATAGATGATCAGCGTGTTGTCGAGCTTGCCCTCATCTTGAACCTCTTGGATGACGCGGCCGATCTCATGATCGGTATACGCCGTATAGGCGGCGAAGACTTCCGCCTCGCGCGCCAAGATTTTCTTCTCGACTGCGGAGAGCGAGTCCCAGCGCGGCAGCTTGGCGCCACCGTAAGCGGGCTGCCCATCCGGCCAGGGGGTGAGCTGGGTGGCCGCAGGGATCACCCCGAGCCGCTTCTGGTTGGCGAATATCTGTTCGCGCAACTTCTCGTAGCCCATGTCGAACTTGCCCTTGAATTTCTCGATCCATTCCTTGGTCGGCTGATGTGGCGAATGACTGCCGCCGGGCACGTAGTAAACGAAGAACGGCTTGTCGGGCGCAGCCGCGTTCAATTCGTGCATGTGCGTGATGGCATCGTCCGCCATGTCGGTGATGAGGTTGTAGCCGGGCTTGCCGACCCACGGAAACACCTGCGAGGTGTTACGAAACAAATACGGCTGCCACTGATCGGTCTCGCCGCCCATGAAGCCGTAGAAATACTCGAACCCCATGCCGACCGGCCATTGATTGAACGGACCGGCGACGCTGTATTGAAAGCCCGGCGTATTATGGTTCTTGCCAAACCACGAGGTCGCGTAGCCGTTGTCCCGCAAAATCGTGCCGATCGTGGCGCTGTCCTCGCTGATGACCGAGTCATAGCCTGGGAATCCCGTGGATAATTCCCCGATGACTCCGAAACCCACGGAATGGTGGTTGCGGCCCGTGATAAGCGCAGCCCGGGTGGGGGAGCACAATGCGGTCGAGTGAAACTGGGTGTAACGCAATCCCGCCTTGGCGACACGGTCGAGCGAGGGTGTCGGGATGACGCCGCCGAAGGTGCTGGAGACCCCATAGCCCTGGTCATCGGTCATGATCAGCAACACGTTGGGCGCGCCTTTGGGCGGCACGATCCGCGGCTGCCAGTAGGGCTTTGAATCCTTGTAGCTCTCGTTGATGACGCCGCCGAACTTTCCCGGCGGGGCCGGCAGTTGTTGCCCTTGAACCGTAGTGGTTGCGGTCGGCGATCCCGGCACCCCCGTGACGACCTGAGCCGGGGCGTTTTCGGCGCTGGACAGAATGAGGGCAATCGCGGCTGCTAAACCGACACTACGGGGTGCGTTCAATTTTTTTATCTCCGGACTGGTTGCTACGACGGCCGCGATCTATCGCGCGATCAATTCGTTGTTTGTCGACAAATCGCGAAACCTAATTCGCCGAAATGATCATTTCGCACGTTGAGCGCCTGCACCATTGGGCTTTGGGGAATCATCGGACGGAATTTCGTCGCGCCGGCAGGCAGACCTGCCGGGCCGATCAGGCGTCAGCGCCGGTCGCTATTCTTGTGCGATTTGCTTGGTTCGCGACGAATTCATTGGTCAGCCGGAATCTGGGAAGCTGATAGTCCCGCCATCAATTCCTTGAATCGCCCTGCAAGCCGCTCTTCCGCCGCATGCCGACGATCCTTCACCACCCAACGCCCGCCGACCATCACGTCGCGGATGGCGGCGCTGCCGCCCGCGAAAATTAGGTGATCGAGCGCCGTGTCTCGCCCGCGCGCCGGCCATACTTAAGTGCTCGGGATCGAGCACCAGCCAATCGGCTCGCGCGCCCTCGGCAAGGGCTCCGGCCGGTTGTCCCAAGGCGGCCGCGCCCTGCCGCGCAGCCTCGCGCCACAGACGCGTGCCGACGTGCGGCTCCCTTGAGTCCGCGAGCACACCGCGCCGCCGCTTGCGCAGGCGCGCTTGGTATTCCATCCAGCGCAGCTCCTCGGCCGGGCACACCGTCGCCTGGCTGTCGGAGCCGATGCAGAGGCGGCCGTTCGATTTGAGGAAGCGGGCGGCATCGAAGAAGCCATCGCCTAAATTGGCCTCGGTGCTGATGGAGACGCAGACGGCGGCGCCTGCCGCGGCGATCCCCTTGAGTTCGGCAGGGCTCGCGTGGGTCGCGTGCACCAGGCACCAGTGCGCATCCACGAGCCCCGTGTCGAGCAACAGCTCGATCGGCCGCCGTCCTGTGCTCGCGCGGCACGCGTCGACCTCTTTCAACTGCTCGGCGATATGGATGTGCACGGGCATGTCCGCATCGATCGATTGCAGTCCGCGGACCACCGTCGCGCAGCGTCTCGAGGGGAACCGCGCGCAAGGAGTGAAACGCGGCGCCGGTGCGATTGCGGGACGATGCGAACTGCCGCTCCGCGCTCACGCGAGCCTCGACGCTGCGTAAGAACTCCTCCGTGGTCATCGCGAACCGCGATTGCTCGGGCTTCAGCGGCTGCGAGCCGAAATCGCTGGTTTGATAGAGCGTCGGCAGAAACGTGAGGGCGATGCCCGCCGTGTCGGCGGCTCTCGAAATCGCCTCCCAGAGCTCGTTCGTCGGCCGCATAGACGGTGCCGTCGGCTGGGCGATGCAGGTAGTGAAACTCGGCGACCGAGGTGTAACCCGCCTTCAGCATCTCGACGAACAGCTGTGCCGCGATGATCTCGAGGTCCGGGGGCGTGATCCGGTTGGCGAGCGCGTACATCGCCTGCCGCCAGGTCCAGAAGCTGTCGCGCGCGGACAGCCGGTACTCCGTATTCCCCGCCATGGCGCGCTGGAAGGCGTGGCTGTGAGCATTCGCCATGCCGGGAACCACGAACCCCGGGACGTGCTCGGCGCCGGCCGCCGAGTGATTCGCCGCGCTTTGATGCGCGGTCGCCGTCGGTTTCGATGCGGGCGATGGTTCCGCGGTCATCGACCGCGACGGCCACGTCGCGATGCCAGCCGCTCTCGAGCAGGCCCCAGGCCAGTCGATAGTGCCGTTCCATGCCGACCTACACCTCTATGGCAAGTCGGCTTGCCGTATGATCACGGCCAGGGCAATCACGTGCGGTGCGGGCGAATCAGTGCAGCAGACAGCGTCCTTGAGATGGGATCGAGTGTGGATCGGGATGAGCATTGCGACTATGGTCGCGGGCCGCACCCCCTATGGCAAGCTCGAGCACGCGGCGCTCGCGGTGAGCGGCGAGCGCATCGCCTGGATCGGCGAGGCCGAGGAGGCGCGGCGCCGGGCGCGAGCGGACGGCATCCCGATCGAGGAGGCGGAGGGCCTGTGGATGACGCCGGGCCTCATCGATTGCCATACCCACCTGGTATACGGCGGCAATCGCGTCGCGGAGTTCGAGCAGCGGCTTTGCGGTGTGCCCTATGAGGAGATCTCGCGCGCCGGCGGCGGCATCCAATCCACCGTCAATGCCACGCGGCGGGCCGATTTCGCAGTCGCTCGCGGCAGCCGCCGCGTCGCGCGCGCGGCGCCTCATGGCCGAGGGTGTCACCACCCTCGAAATAAAGTCAGGCTACGGCCTCGACCTGGCGACGGAGCGCCGCATGTTGCGAGGTGGCGCGTTCACTCGAGCGCGATTTGCCCCTGTCGGTCGCGACCACCTTTCTGGGTCTGCACGCCTTGCCGGCCGAGTATCGCGAGCGCCGGCAGGAGTACGTCGCGGCCGTGTGCGGTCCCTGGCTCGAGTCGCTCACCGACGAGCCGGGCTGGTGGATGCAGTCGACGCCTTTTGCGAGAACATCGCCTTCACCGCCGAGGAGACGGGCGAGTTTCTCGAGGCGGCCGCGCGTCTCGGCCTGCGGGCGCACGTGCACGCGGGCCAGCTGAGCGACATGGGTGCGGCGGAGGTCGCGGCGCGCCACCGGGCGCTGTCGGCGGACCACCTCGAGCATCTGAGCGAGGACGGGGCGCGAGCCCTCGCCCAAGCCGGGACCGTGGCGGTGCTCTTGCCCGGCGCCTATTTCACCTTGCGGCAGACCACGCCCCCGCCGGTGCCGCTGTTGCGCGCCGCCGGCGTGTCCATGGCCGTATCCACCGACGGCAATCCCGGCACCTCTCCGGGGATGTCGATGCTGCTCGCGCTCAACATGGCGTGCAGCCTGTTCGGCCTCACGCCGGAGGAGGCCGTCGCCGGCGCGACGCGGGTCGCGGCCCGAGCGCTCGGGCGCGAGGCCGAGATCGGCACGCTCGAGCCGGGCAAGCGCGCGGATTTCGCCCTGTGGCGCATCGAACGGCCGGCGGAACTCTGCTACAACCTGGGCGCCAATTCCTGCGCGGCGGTCATCTATAAGGGCATGGCCCGCGCCGCCTAACAGGGCGGGCGTCGGGGATCTATGCTGTGACGCAGCATCGACGCGGTACCCCCGTTTTTGGCCCAATCGCGCCTTGACACCCGCTCGACCGGTTCCTAGAATCCCCGCTCTTTGCCGCCTTGCCCTTAAGGCGCGGCTCGCTTTACGTTTTTTCCATCGGGCAGGCTCGATTTCGAACCGCCCTCAAAGGTATTTATGGCGACGACGACCCAATTGATCCGTACCGGACGCAACGAGCCCGCCTGGAAGTCGAAAGTTCCGGCGCTGGCCGCCTCCCCGCAGAAGCGCGGGGTCTGCACCCGGGTCTACACGACCACGCCGAAGAAGCCGAACTCCGCGTTGCGCAAGGTGTGCCGCGTGCGGCTGACCAACGGCTACGAGGTGTCGAGCTACATCGGCGGCGAAGGCCACAATTTGCAGGAGCACTCGGTCGTGCTGATCCGCGGCGGCCGCGTCAAGGATCTGCCGGGTGTCCGCTATCACACCGTCCGCGGCGCTCTCGATTGCGCCGGCGTGGGCGATCGTCGTCAAGGACGTTCCAAATACGGCGCCAAGCGCCCGAAGAAGTAAGCCAAACAAGGCATAGAAGGTTTCCCCATGTCTCGTAGAGCAGCAGCACCACATCGCACCATCCTCCCGGATCCGAAGTTCGGGAACGACATGTTGGCCAAGTTCATCAACATGGTGATGGAGCGGGGCAAGAAGTCGGTCGCCGAAAAGATCGTTTATGGCGCCATCGACCGCATCGGCGACAAGAGCGGCCGCGCCGGCGGCGAGGCCATCGCGGTCTTGCAGCAGGCACTCGACAACGTCAAGCCCGTCGTCGAAGTGAAGTCGCGTCGCGTCGGCGGCGCCACCTACCAGGTTCCCGTCGAAGTGCGCGCCAATCGCCGCCAGACCCTCGCCATGCGCTGGGTCATCGAGGCCGCGACCGCCCGCAGCGAGAAATCCATGGCCCACCGCTTGGCGGCGGAGCTTCTGGAAGCCTCTGAGAATCGCGGCGCCGCGGTTCGCAAGCGCGAAGACACCCATCGCATGGCCGAGGCCAACAAGGCGTTCGCGCACTATCGCTGGTAGCGGATAGGGGCGCACGGACAGGGCGCGGCCCGCCGGCCGGCTGGCAAATCGCCGGCCAGGCCTTATATAGAAGTGATCTGGGCGGCCGCGGGCCGTCCGCACCGAGGTAAAGGACCGTGGCACGTACGACGCCCATCGAGCGATATCGCAACATCGGTATCTCTGCGCATATCGATGCGGGCAAGACCACCGCGACCGAGCGCATTCTTTTCTACACCGGCGTCTCCCACAAGATCGGCGAGGTGCACGACGGTGCGGCCGTGATGGACTACATGGAACAGGAGCAGGAGCGCGGCATCACCATCACCGCCGCGGCGACCACCTGTTTCTGGAAGGGAATGGACAAGAGCTTTCCCGAGCATCGCATCAACATCATCGATACGCCGGGCCATGTGGACTTCACCATCGAGGTCGAGCGGAGCCTGCGCGTGCTCGATTCGGCCATCGCCGTCTACTGCGCGGTGTCGGGCGTGCAGCCGCAATCGGAAACGGTATGGCGCCAGATGAACAAGTACCGCGTGCCGCGGATCGCGTTCGTCAACAAGATGGATCGTGCCGGCGCGAACTTTCTGCGATGCGTCGATCAGATCCGCAGCCGCCTGCGCGGCAATCCCGTGCCCATTCAGCTGCCCATCGGCGCGGAAGACGGATTCACGGGCGTCGTCGATCTCGTCAAGATGAAATCGATCTTCTGGGACGAAGAGACCCAGGGCATGAAATTCGAATATCGGGACATTCCGCCCGACATGCTCGAGGAATGCCAGAGCTGGCGCGCGAAAATGATCGAGGTCGCCGCCGAGGGTTCGGATGAGCTCTTGAACAAATACCTCGAGAGCGGCGATTTGTCGGTGGAGGAGATCAAGCGGGGCCTGCGCGCGCGTGCGCTCAAGAACGAGATCTGCCTGGTCACCTGCGGATCGGCTTTCAAGAACAAGGGCGTGCAGGCGGTGCTCGACGCCGTGGTCGAGTACATGCCCTCGCCCGTCGAGGTGCCCCCGGTACGAGGACACGGTGAGCGCGGTGAGGAGCTCACACGCCAGGCGGACGACGCGCAGCCGTTCTCGGCGCTCGCCTTCAAGATCCTGAACGACCCGTTCGTCGGCAATCTCACGTTCTTCCGCGTGTATTCGGGCACCTTGAGTTCGGGCGATCAGGTGTACGTGCCGAACAAGAATCGCAACGAGCGCATCGGGCGGCTCTTGCAGATGCATGCGAGCGACCGCTCCGAGATCAAGGAGGTGCGCGCGGGCGACATCGCCGCGGCCGTGGGCCTCAAGGATGTGACCACGGGCGATACGCTGTGCGATCCGCAGAAGGTCATCATCCTCGAGAAGATGGAGTTTCCCGAGCCCGTCATCTCGGTGGCGGTGGAGCCGCGAACCAAGGTCGATCAGGAGAAGATGGGGCTCGCCCTGCAGCGTCTGGCGAAGGAAGATCCCTCGTTCCGCGTCCACACCGACCCGGAATCGGGACAGACCATCATTTCCGGAATGGGCGAGCTGCACCTCGAGATCATCGTCGACCGCATGAAACGCGAGTTCAAGGTCGAGGCCAACGTCGGCAAGCCGCAGGTGGCCTACCGCGAGACCATTCGCGGCACGGTCGAGTCCGAAGGCAAGTTCGTGCGCCAGTCGGGCGGCCGCGGCCAGTACGGTCACGTCTGGCTGAAGCTCGAGCCGCTGCCTCCCGGCAAGGGTTACGAGTTCGTCAACGCCATCGTCGGCGGCGCGGTACCGCGCGAGTTCATCCCGGCGGTGGACAAGGGTATTCAAGAAGCCGTGCAGACGGGTGTGATCGCCGGCTATCCGATCGTGGATGTGAAGGTGACGGCATTCGACGGCTCCTACCACGACGTCGATTCGAACGAGATGGCGTTCAAGATCGCAGGATCCATGGGCTTCAAGGAGGGCTTTCGCCGCGCGAAGCCGGTCCTGCTCGAGCCCATCATGAAGGTCGAGGTCGTGACACCGGACGATTACTATGGCGACATCGTCGGCGACCTGAGCCGCCGGCGCGGCCAGATCGTGAGCGCCGAGGATTCTCCTTCGGGCAAAGTGGTCACGGCGGACGTACCGCTGGCCGAAATGTTCCAATATTCGACGGCGATGCGTTCCATGAGCCAGGGGCGCGCGAACTACACGATGGAGTTCGCGAAATACATGGAAGTGCCGAACAATGTCGCCGACGTCGTGATGAAGAAAGCATCGTAACGAACCATTTAATTTTCTGAGAGGTACTTGCCGTGTCGAAGGGGAAGTTTGAGCGAACGAAGCCGCACGTGAACGTGGGGACGATTGGTCATGTAGATCATGGCAAGACGACTTTGACGGCAGCCTTGACGAAGGTGATGGCTGAGAAGTTTGGCGGGGAGTTCAAGGCGTACGATCAGATTGACAAGGCGCCTGAGGAGCGAGCTCGAGGTATCACGATTGCGACCGCGCACGTTGAGTACCAGAGCGAGAAGCGCCACTACGCGCATGTGGACTGTCCTGGGCACGCGGACTATGTGAAGAACATGATCACGGGGGCTGCGCAGATGGATGGGGCGATTTTGGTGGTATCGGCGGCCGATGGCCCGATGCCGCAGACGCGCGAGCACATTTTGCTGGCCCGCCAGGTGGGTGTTCCGTACATCGTTGTGTACCTGAACAAGGCGGACATGGTGGACGATGCGGAGTTGCTCGAGCTGGTGGAGCTTGAGGTGCGGGATTTGCTGTCGGTGTACAAGTTTCCCGGGGATGCGACGCCGATCGTGACGGGCTCGGCGCTGAAGGCGCTTGAGGGGGATGCGAGCGATATTGGGGTGGCCTCGGTGTTGAAGCTGGTGGCGGCGCTCGATGAGTACATTCCGGTGCCGAAGCGTGCGGTGGATGGGGCGTTTTTGATGCCGGTGGAGGATGTGTTCTCGATCGCGGGCCGCGGCACGGTGGTGACCGGTCGCATTGAGCGCGGGATTGTGAAGGTGAACGATGAGGTGGAGATCGTAGGGATACGGCCGACGCAGAAGACGACCTGCACGGGCGTTGAGATGTTTCGCAAGCTCTTGGATGAGGGCCAGGCGGGGGACAACGTGGGGGTGCTGCTGCGCGGCACGAAGCGTGAGGAAGTCGAGCGCGGGCAGGTGCTGTGCAAGCCCGGTTCGATCAACCCGCACACCAAGTTCGAGGCCGAGGTGTATGTGCTGACCAAGGAGGAAGGGGGCCGGCATACGCCGTTCTTCAAGGGCTACCGGCCGCAGTTTTACTTTCGCACGACCGATGTGACCGGTGCGGTGGAGCTGCCGGAGGGGACGGAGATGGTGATGCCGGGGGACAACATCAAGATCGTGGTGGAGCTGATTGCCCCGATTGCGATGGAGCAGGGGCTGCGCTTTGCCATCCGCGAGGGCGGCAAGACGGTCGGCGCCGGCGTCGTCTCCAAGGTCATCACTTAATCGGCCGCCGACTGCAAATATTTGCGTAAGGCAGTCCGCGCTGCCAGAATGCGCCCCCCGCCGAGGCCTCACACGGCCGGGCGGGGGCGGTTCCCTAGGTTCGGGTAGGTAGTTCAATCATGGCTAATCAAAACATTCGTATTCGCCTGAAGGCTTTCGATCATCGCTTGATCGACAAGTCGGCGCGCGAAATCGTCGAGACCGCGAAGCGCACCGGGGCGACCGTCAAGGGACCCGTGCCGCTGCCCATCAAGATGGAGCGCTTCACCGTGCTCGTCTCGCCCCATGGGGACAAGGATGCGCGCGACCAGTTCGAGATCCGCACGCACAAGCGCCTCATGGACATCCTGAGTCCGACCGACAAGACCGTCGATGCCCTGATGAAGCTCGAGCTTCCCGCCGGCGTCGACGTCCAGATCAAGCTGAACTAGCGCTTCCAGGCGCTTTCCCGGCGGGTCGATGACCCGTCCGGGGTGAAACCGGCGGAAAGTTGAACCGGACCGCAATTCCGGTATACTCCGCCGTCCATTTTGAGGGTCGGAGCGCGTGGGTGCCGACGCCAGTTATCCAAGGGGGCCTCTAAAACAAGGGGCGCCGAGGGTCCTGGGGTCCCGTGTACCCAAACCGCCGGCCTGTTTGCAACGAACCGGGACGCCTTTGAGCTCATCCCGCGGTACGAGGATTGACAATGACCATCGCTCTGGTTGGCCGCAAATGCGGCATGACCCGCGTATTCACTGACGCCGGCGTTACCGTCCCCGTGACGGTGGTCGAGGCGTTGCCCAACCGCATTTCGCAGATCAAGAGCGACAAGCCCGACGGCTATCGCGCCGTGCAGGTGACCATCGGCAGCCGCCGTCCGTCGCGCGTGCCGAAGGCGCTCGCCGGCCATTTCGCCAAGGCGAACGTCGCCGCCGGCGATTCCTCCCGTGAATTCCGGTTGGGGAAGGGCGAGGGCGAAGAGCTCGCAGTAGGCGGCGAGATCAAGGTCGACATGTTCAAACCGGGCCAAGTCGTCGACGTCACGGGCACCACGCTCGGCAAGGGCTTCGCCGGCACCATGAAGCGCCACAATTTCGCGGGCGGCATGAAAACCCACGGCAACTCGGTGTCGCACCGCGCGCCGGGCTCCATCGGCCAGCGCCAGACCCCGGGCCGGGTATTCAAGGGCAAGCGCATGTCCGGGCACATGGGCGTGCGCAACCGCACCATCGAGAACCTGCGCATCGTCGAGGTCGACGTGACTCGCAACCTGCTGCTCATCAGCGGCGCCGTGCCGGGCTCGGAAGGCGGCCGTGTGGTCGTTCGTCCCTCGGTGAAGGCGCAAGCGCAGACGCGCCGCCGCCGCCTCGCGCCGAACAAGGCGCCGGGCGCCGCCCCCGGCAAGGCCGCACCGCCCAAGGGCAAGTCCGACAAGAAATAGCCGACGAGAAGCAATGCCATGAAGCTCCAGTTAAAGAATGCGCCTGCCGCCAGCGAGATCCAGCTCTCGGATGTCGCATTCGGCCGCGCTTACAACGAAGCGCTCGTCCACCAGGTCGTGACCGCTTATATGGCCGGCGGACGTGCCGGCACCAAGCGCCAGAAGTCGCGCGCCGAAGTACGCGGCGGCGGCAAGAAGCCGTGGAGCCAGAAGGGCACCGGCCAGGCGCGCGCCGGCTCCATTCGCAGCCCCATCTGGGTGGGCGGCGGCCGGGCGTTTGCCGCGCGACCGCGCGATTTTTCGCAGAAGGTCAACCGCAAGATGTATCGCGCTGCGATGCAATCCATGATCTCCGAGCTCATTCGCCAGAATCGCTTGGTGGCGGTCGAGAATCTCGAGCTCTCCGCTCCGCGGACCAAGCTCCTCCTCGGCAAGCTCAAGGAGCTCGGCACGGAACGAGCGCTGATTCTGGTGGATGCCTTCGAGGAGAAGCTCTTCCTCGCGGCGCGCAACTTGCCGCACGTGGAAGTGATGGCGGTCGCCTCGCTCGATCCGGTGAGCCTGGTCAAGCACCAGACGGTCATCGCCACGGTCGGTGCGCTGCGCATGCTCGAACAGCGTCTCGGAGGCGCCGATGAATAAAGAACGCTTGATGAACGTGCTGCTGCAGCCGCATGTGTCCGAGAAGGCCGCGACCCTCACGGAAAAGAGCAACCAGTACGTGTTCCGCGTGCTGGGCGATGCCTCCAAGGAGGAGGTCAAGCATGCGGTCGAGCTCATGTTCGAGGTGAAAGTCGAGGGCGTGAATCTCCTCAACAAGCCCGGCAAGAGCCGCCGCTTCAAGAACGTGGAAGGCAGGCGCAACGGCTACAAGAAGGCCTACGTGCGTCTCGAGGCCGGGCAGTCCATCGACTTCACCGGCGCAGCGAAGTAGAGGAAGGCCATGGCACTCATCAAAATGCGACCCACTTCCCCGGGCACCCGCTTCGTGGTGAAGATCGATCGCTCGCACCTGCACAAGGGCGGCCCGCTCGCCTCGTTGACCACCAAGAAGAATCGCACCGGTGCGCGCAACCACTCCGGCCGCCAGACCACGCGGCACATCGGCGGCGGTCACAAGCAGCGCTACCGGCTGATCGACTTCAAGCGCGACAAGGACGGGATTCCGGGCGTCGTCGAGCGTCTCGAGTACGACCCGAACCGCACGGCGCACTTGGCGCTGATCAAGTACGCGGACGGCGAGCGTCGCTACATCCTCGCGCCGAAGGGCGTGAAAGCCGGCGATGAGATTCGCTCCGGCGCCGATGCCCCGATCAAGGCGGGCAATGCGCTGCCGCTGCGGCACATTCCGGTCGGCAGCACGGTGCACAACATCGAGATGAAGGTCGGCAAGGGCGGCCAGCTGGTGCGCTCGGCCGGCGGCTCGGCGCAATTCGCCGCGCGCGAGGGTTTGTATGCCAGCGTGCGTCTGAAATCGGGCGAGATCCGCAAGATCCACATCGACTGCCGCGCCACCATCGGCGAGGTCGGGAACGACGAGCACAACCTGCGCGTGTTCGGCAAGGCGGGCGCGGTGCGCTGGCTCGGCGTGCGTCCGACGGTGCGCGGTGTCGTCATGAACCCGGTCGATCACCCGCACGGCGGCGGTGAGGGCAAGTCCGGCCAGGGCAACCCGCATCCCGTGAGCCCCTGGGGCCTGCAGACCAAGGGCAAGAAGACGCGCCAGAACAAGCGCACCGACGGCATGATCCTGCAGCGTCGCAAGAACAAACGCATTTAATTGGAGTACCGACAGTGCCTCGTTCGCTAAAAAAGGGCCCGTTCGTAGATCTGCACCTCGCCAAGAAGGTGCAGACGGCGAGTCAGAAAAACGATCGCCGTCCGATCAAGACCTGGTCGCGGCGCTCCATGGTCATTCCCGACATGGTGGGCCTCACCATCGCGGTCCATAACGGCCGCCTGCACGTGCCGGTGCTCGTCTCGGAGAACATGGTCGGGCACAAGCTCGGCGAGTTCGCGCCGACGCGGACCTTCAAGGCTCATTCGGGCGACAAGAAAGTGTCGGCGGCGGAGTAACTCATGCAGACCAAAGCCGTATTGCGCTACGCGCGCATCTCACCGCAGAAATGCCGCCTGGTCGTGGACACCATCCGCGGCAAGTCCGCGACGCTCGCGGTGAACACGCTCAAGTTCATGCCGAAGAAGGGCGCCAAGATCGTGCTCAAGGTGCTCGACTCGGCGATCGCCAATGCCTACAACAACTTCAACGCCGACGTCGACGAGCTCAAGGTGACGCGCGTGGAAGTCGACGCGGCACCGATGTTCAAGCGCTTTCAGGCGCGTGCGAAAGGGCGCGGCGTGCGTATCGCCAAGCGCAACAGCCACATCCTGGTGCAGGTGTCCGACGGGAAGGAAGGAAACTAGCATGGGTCAGAAAGTCAATCCGGTCGGCATTCGCTTAGGCATCACGCGCGACTGGGAGTCCAAGTGGTACGCCGGCTCCAAGACGTTCGCCTCGAACATCCACACGGATTTCCTGGTGCGCAAGTTCCTCATGAAGAAGCTTGCGGACGCCTCGGTGAGCCACATCCACATCGAGCGGGCGGCACGGCGCGCGAACATCACGATCCACACGGCGCGCCCGGGCATCGTGATCGGCAAGAAAGGCGAGGACATCGAGAAACTCCGCGCTGCGGTCGCCAAGATTCTCGGCATGACGGTGCAGGACGTGCGCCTGAACATCGCCGAGATCAGAAAGCCCGAGCTCGATGCGAAGCTCGTGGCCGAAGGCATCTCACAGCAGCTCGAGAAGCGCGTGATGTTCCGCCGCGCCATGAAGCGCGCCGTGACCAACACCATGCGCTCGGGCGCGCTCGGCATCAAAGTGCGCATCTCCGGCCGCTTGAACGGCTCGGAAATCGCCCGCACGGAGACGAACCGCGAAGGCCGCGTGCCGCTGCACACCTTCCGTGCCGACATCGACTACGGCCTTGCCGAGGCGATGACCACGTACGGCGTGATCGGTATCAAGGTGTGGATCTTCAAGGGCGAGATATTCGATCAGCCCGAGGCCGAGATCGCCGAGGGCGAGGCCGCCCAGGGCGAGGGGGCGGCGCCGGCAGCGGCGAAGCCCGCCGAGACGCCGGCACCCGTGCAGAGCTGAAGCTAAAGGTTTCGACACATGATGCAGCCGAAGCGGACCAAGTTCCGCAAACAGTTCAAGGGCCGGATCTCGGGCAGCGCGCAGCGCGGCAATACCGTGGCGTTCGGCGAGTACGGCCTGAAGGCCACCGATCGCTGCCGCATGACGGCGCGTGAGATCGAGGCGGCGCGCCGCGCTATTTCGCGCTACGTGAAACGCGGCGGCCGGATCTGGATCCGTGTGTTCCCCGACGTGCCGATCACCCAGAAGCCGCTCGAAGTGCGCATGGGCTCGGGCAAGGGCAACGTCGAGTACTGGATCGCGAAGGTGCTGCCCGGCAAGGTGCTGTTCGAGATCGAAGGCATGAGCGAGACGATCGCGCGCGAAGCGTTCCGCCTGGCCTCCGCGAAGCTCTCGGTGTCGACGGCGTTCGTCAAGAGACAGGTGCGGGCATGAAGGCGAAAGATCTGCATAGCAAGGCCCCCGCGGCGCTCGGCGAGGAGCTGCTCAAGCTCCGGCGCGAGCAATTCAATCTACGGATGGCGCGCGCCACGGGGCAGGCGGCGAAGCCGGATCAGTTTGCGAAGGTGCGCAAGAACATTGCGCGCGTCAAGACGGTGCTCGCCCAGGTGCGCGCCCGCGGAGGTAAGGTCTGATGTCGACTGAGAACCCCACTGCCGGACAAGAAACGGAGCCGACCGCGGCGCCCGCCCCGGGCCAGCGCCTGCTCACGGGCAAGGTGGTGAGCAACAAGATGGACAAGACCATCGCCGTATCGGTCGAGCGCCTGGTGAAGCACCCGATGTACGGCAAGTACATCCGCCGCACCACCAAGCTGCTGGCGCACGACGACAAGAACGAGTGCCGCGAGGGCGACACCGTATCGATCAAGCCGTGCCGACCGCTGTCGCGGCGTAAATCCTGGATGCTGGTGCGCGTTATCGAGCGCGCCCGAGCCGAATAAAGGACCGACATGATTCAGCTTCGAACCATGCTCAACGTAGCCGACAACTCCGGCGCCAAGCGCTTGATGTGCATCAAGGTGCTCGGCGGCTCGAAGCGCCGCTACGCCGCGGTGGGCGATGTCATCAAGGTGAGCATCAAGGACGCGATCCCGCGCGGCAAGGTCAAGAAGGGCGAGGTCTACGACGCGGTCGTGGTGCGCACCAAGAGCGGCGTGCGCCGTGCCGACGGATCGCTGATCCGCTTCGACACCAACGCGGCCGTGCTGCTCACCAACAAGCTCGAGCCCATCGGCACCCGCATCTTCGGGCCGGTGACGCGTGAGCTGCGCAACGTCCAATTCATGAAGATCATCTCACTCGCTCCGGAAGTGCTGTGATGAACAAGATACGCAAAGGCGACACCGTCGTTTTGATCGCCGGCCGCGACAAAGGCCGCCGCGGCGCAGTCCTCGGGTTCGACGGCGACCGGGTTCGCGTCGAAGGGCTCAACATGGCGAAGAAGCACGAAAAGCCGAACCCGAACGCGAATCGCCCGGGCGGCATCATCGAGCGCGAGGCGCCGGTGCACATCTCGAACGTGGCGATCTTCAATCCCGCGACGCAAAAGGCGGACCGCGTCGGCATGAAGGCGCTCAGCGATGGCCGCAAGGTGCGCGTATTCAAGTCGAACAAAGAAATGATTGACCCCAAATAACGGGCGAACACATGGCAAGACTGCAACAAATTTACCGCGAGAAGATCGTGCCCGAGCTCAAGAAGAGCTTGGCCCTCGAGAACACCATGCAGGTGCCGCGCATCCTCAAGATCACGGTCAACATGGGCGTCGGCGAGGCGGTCGCGGACAAGAAGGTCATGGACGCCGCCACCGCGGACCTCGCCAAGATCACCGGGCAGAAGCCCGCCGTGACCAAGGCGAAGAAGTCCGTCGCCACGTTCAAGGTTCGCGACGGCCAGGCGATCGGCTGCAAGGTCACCCTGCGCGGCGCGCGC
Organism: uncultured Gammaproteobacteria bacterium; assembly: GCA_963766915.1. Lineage (GTDB taxonomy): Bacteria > Pseudomonadota > Gammaproteobacteria > Steroidobacterales > Steroidobacteraceae > Bog-1198. The sequence goes on along the minus strand of CAVYCL010000005.1, from coordinate 316,354 downwards.
ATGTACGAGTTCCTCGACCGGTTGGTCAACATCGCGATTCCGCGCATCCGCGACTTCCGCGGCATCAGCGCCCGCTCCTTCGACGGCCGCGGCAACTACAGCCTGGGCGTGAAGGAACAGATCATTTTTCCGGAAATTCAGTACGACCAGATCGATCAGATTCGCGGGATGGACATCACCATCTCGACGTCGGCCGCGGACGACAAGCACGGACGTGCGCTGCTCGAAGCTTTCAACTTTCCGTTTCGCAAGTAGGGTAATAGCCCATGGCCAAGACCAATATGCTCATGCGCGAGAAGCGCCGTCTCAAGGTAGCCAAGAAGTACGCTGCCCGGCGCGCCGAGCTCAGGGAGCTGATTCGCGATCCCAAGACGGGAGCGGAAGAGCGCGTCGCCGCGCAAGCCGAGCTGCAACGCCAGCCGCGCGATGCGAGCGCGCATCGCCAGCGCAACCGTTGCTCGATCACCGGCCGCTCGCGCGGGGTGTATCGCAAGTTCGGCCTCGCGCGCACCAAGCTGCGCGAAGCCGCCAACCGCGGCGAGATCCCCGGCCTTTCGAAAGCGAGCTGGTGAGGCGCGCACAATGAGCATGACAGATCCGATCGCCGATCTTCTGACCCGCATCCGCAACGCACAGTCCGCCGGCAAGCCGACGGTCGGCGTGGGTGCTTCGAAGCTGAAGCTCGCCATCCTCAAGGTGCTGAAGGACGAGGGATATATCGCCGGTTACGGCGTCGATCCCGCGAGCCCGCACAAGGCCTTGTCGGTCGAGTTGAAATACCACGATGGCCGGCCCGTCATCGACCGCATCGAGCGCATCAGCCGTCCGGGCCTGCGCATCTATCGCGGCAAGGACGAGCTGCCGAAGGTCCTGGGCGGCCTCGGCGTGGCGGTTGTGTCGACGCCGAAGGGCATCATGTCCGATCGCCAGGCGCGCGCGGCCGGCACCGGCGGCGAAGTGCTCTTCGTCATTCAGTAAACGCTCAAACAGATACCGCCAGGACTTCATCATGTCTCGAGTAGCAAAGAAACCGGTCGACCTGCCGCAAGGCGTGAGCGCCACGATCGCCACCGACAGCGTGACGGTGAAGGGCGCCAAGGGCTCGCTCACGCTCGCGCTGAAGAGCGGCATCAAGGTGTTGCAGCAGGACAAGCACCTCGAGGTGCAGGCGAGCACGGACGCCGAGGGCTTGAATGCGATTGCGGGCGCGACGCGCGCGCACCTCGCGAACATGGTCATGGGCGTGACCAAGGGCTACGAGAAGAAGCTCGAGCTGGTGGGCGTCGGCTATCGCGCCGCGGTGCAGGCGAAGAACCTCACCCTGACGCTCGGCTACTCGCATTTGATCAACTATGCGATCCCGGAGGGTGTGACCATCGAGACACCCACCCAGACCGAGATCTTGGTGAAGGGCATCGACCGTCAGCGCGTCGGACAGACCGCCGCGGAGATTCGTGGATTCAGGCCGCCGGAGCCTTACAAGGGCAAGGGCGTGAAGTATTCGGACGAAAAGATTTCGCTGAAAGAGGCGAAAAAGAAGTAATCACATGAAGCTGCACAAGAAAGACACGCGATTGCGGCGCGCGCTGCGCAGCCGCGTAAAGATCAAGGAGCTCGCCGCGATGCGGCTCTCCGTTCACCGCACGCCGCGTCATATCTATGCGCAGATCTTTGCCGCCGAGGGCGACAAGGTCCTGGTGGCCGCCTCGACCGTGCAGAAGGACGTGCGCGGCGAGCTGAAGACCACCGGCAACATCGAGGCCGCCAAGGCCGTCGGTCGCGCCATTGCGGAGCGGGCCAAGGCGAAGGGCATCGACAAGGTTGCATTCGACCGTTCCGGCTTCATGTATCACGGCCGCGTGAAAGCGCTGGCGGATGCCGCCCGCGAGGCGGGTCTCGAGTTCTAACGGAGACATTATGGCGAGAACAGAAAAACCGATGTCCGGAGACGACCTGCTCGAGAAGCTGGTCGCCGTAAACCGCGTCGCGAAAGTGGTGAAGGGCGGCAAGCAGTTCGGCTTCACCGCGCTCACCGTGGTGGGCGACGGTGCCGGCCGCGTCGGCTTCGGCTATGGCAAGGCGCGCGAGGTGCCGGTGGCCATATCGAAGGCCATGATGCAGGCGCGCAAGAGCCTGGTGAACGTATCGCTCAAGAACGACACGTTGTTCTACGCGGTCAAAGGACGCCATGGCACGACCCGCGTCTACATGCAGCCGGCCGCGGACGGCACCGGCGTGATCGCCGGCGGCGGCATGCGCGCGGTGTTCGAGTGCGCGGGCGTGCGCAACGTGCTCGCCAAGAGCTACGGCTCGCGCAACCCCATCAACGTGGTGCGGGCGACCATGGATGCGCTCGGCAAGCTGCGTACCCCGGACGACATCGCCGCCAAACGCGGCAAGAGTGTCGAGGAAATCGTGGGCTAAGGCATGAGCGACAAATCCATCAAAGTTACATTGGTCAAGAGCCTGGCGGGGCAGCTCGCGAACATCCGCGCCTCCGCGCGCGGATTGGGGCTGCGCCGTATCGGTCACAGCGTGGTCGTGGCGGACACGCCGTCGAATCGCGGCATGGTGGGCGCGGCAAGCCACATGCTGCGGGTCGAGCCCGCGGACGGAGCGAAGGCCTCCGCCGCGCGCCGCCCGGCGAAGAAGCGAGCTTAGAGCTCAAGGTAAGAGAATCACTATGCGTTTAAACACCATCAAGCCTGCCGTCGGCGCCAAAAAGGTGCACCTGCGGGTCGGACGCGGCGCCTCCGCCGGCCAGGGCAAGACCTGCGGACGCGGGGTCAAGGGTCAGCGCGCTCGCAAGGGCGGCTACCACAAGGTTGGGTTCGAGGGCGGCCAGATGCCGCTGCAGCGGCGCTTGCCGAAGACCGGCTTCCGCTCCGCCATGAAGGCGAGCCGCGCCGAGCTCACGCTCAGCGACTTGATGCGGGTCACCGCCAGCGAGGTCACCTTGGCCGCGCTGATCGAGGCGAACCTGGTCCCGGAATACACCGAGCGGGTGAAGATCATTCTCTCGGGTAGCGTCAGCAAGGCCTTTGTCATCAACGACAAGGCGATCGCCGCGACCAAGGGCGCCAAGAGCGCGGTCGAGTCGGCCGGCGGCCGCTTCGAGGTCTGAAGAGCGATATGGCCACATCGAGCGCCGGCGCCGCCACTGCCTTGGGAGACATGACGCGCTTCCAGGAGATGCGCAATCGTCTGTGGTTCCTGTTGGGCGCACTGGTGGTGTATCGCGTCGGCACGTTCATCCCGGTTCCCGGTATCGATGCGGCGAAGTTCGCGCAGTTCTTCTCGGGCCAGCAAGGCACGCTCCTCGGCATGTTCAACATGTTCTCGGGCGGTGCACTGCAGCGCTTCAGCATCTTCGCCCTGAACGTGATGCCCTACATCACGGCCTCGATCATCGTGCAAATGGCCTCGATGGTGTATGCGCCTTGGAATCAGATTCGCAAGGACGGCGAGTCGGGCCGGCGCAAATTGATGCAGTACACGCGCTACGGCACCGTGGCGCTCGCGGGCTTCCAGGGTTTCGGCGCGGCGCTCGCCATCCAGAATGCCGGCAACAATCTGGTGCCCAACCCCGGATTCCAGTTCTTGTTTGTCGCCACCCTCTCGATCACGACCGGCACCCTGTTCGTGATGTGGCTCGGTGAGCAGATCACCGAGCGCGGCATCGGCAACGGCATCACCATGATCATCGTCGCCGGCATCGTTGCGGGACTGCCGCGCGCCATCGGCAACACCCTGGAAATGGTGCGTTCGGGCGAAATGAACCCGCTGATCGTGCTGTTGATTCTCCTGGTGGTGATCGGCGTGACCTTTTTCTGCGTATTCGTCGAGACCGCGCAGCGCAAGATCCAGGTGAACTACGCCAAACGCCAGGTCGGCCGCCGCATGATGCAGGGCCAGAGCACGCACCTGCCGTTCAAGCTCAACATGGCGGGCGTCATTCCGCCGATTTTCGCCTCGAGCCTGTTGGTGTTCCCGGCGACCCTCGCGCAGTTCTTCGGCAACAGCCCGAATCCGAACCCCTTTCAGCGCACCTTGCAAAAGATCGCGGCGATCCTAAATTATGGGCAGCCGCTGCACGTCATCCTGTTCGCCCTGCTCATCATCGGTTTCGCATTTTTCTATGTGGCGCTCGTGTACGACGCGCGCGACACGGCCGAGAACCTGAAAAAGGCGGGCGCCTTTATTCCGGGTATCCGCCCCGGCCAGCAGACGGGCGATTATCTGGACAAGGTGCTGACGCGGCTCACCCTGTGGGGCGGTCTGTACATCATGGTCGTGTGCGTGCTGCCGGAGATTGCGCGCATGCTGAATCCGAGCATCCCGTTTCAGTTCGGCGGCACATCGCTTCTGATCATCGTGGTCGGCGTCATGGATTTCGTCGCCCAGGCGAAGTCGCACGTGATGTCACATCAGTACGAAGGCCTTTTGAAGAAGTCCAGTTTGCGAGGCATTGGGGGAAAGAAATGAAAGTTCGTCCGTCGGTCAAGAAGATCTGCAAGAACTGCAAAATCGTGCGGCGGCGCGGCATCGTGTACGTTATTTGCTCATCGGACGCGCGCCACAAGCAGCGCCAGGGCTGACAGGATCCTCATGACCGTTTGCATTGATCACAAGAGCGTTTTTCGTTATACTTCTCTGCTTTTTCGCGGGCGCTCATACCGTCCGCGCGAGCGCGGAATAGGGGAAATTTGATGGCGCGTATCGCGGGTATCAACATACCGATGAACAAGCACGTCGTCATCGGGTTGACTCACATTTTTGGCGTCGGCAAGAGCCGCGCAGTCCGCATCGCCGATGCGGCGGGCGTGAAGCACGACGTGAAAGTGAAGGACCTGACGGACGCCGAAGTGGCGGCACTGCGCTCACAGGTCGCGAAATTCGCGGTCGAAGGCGATCTGCGCCGCGAAGTGTCCATGAACATCAAGCGTTTGATGGACTTGGGGTGCTATCGCGGGATCCGCCATCGCAAGGGCTTGCCGATGCGCGGCCAGCGGACCCGCACCAATGCGCGCACCCGCAAGGGACCGCGCAAGCAGGCGGTCAAGATGAACGCGCCGCCGGGCAAGGTCTAAGGCCTGCCGCGACAGATTTAAATCAAAGTTGCCCGCTCCGCGGGCAATTCGCGTCGAATTAGGAATGCAACACTATGGCTGATCAGAAACAAGGTAACGCGCAGAACCAGGCGGGCGGCGCAAAGCCGGCCCGCAAGAAGGCGCGCAAGAACGTCCTCGACGCGATCGCGCACGTGCATGCCTCGTTCAACAACACGATCATCACCATCACCGATCGCCAGGGCAATACGCTGTCCTGGGCGACCTCGGGCGGCTGCGGCTTTCGCGGCTCGCGCAAGTCGACCCCCTTCGCCGCGCAGGTCGCGGCCGAGCGCGCCGGCACGGCGGCCCAGGAGCACGGGGTGAAGAACGTCGAGGTGCGCGTGATGGGTCCCGGACCCGGACGCGAGTCGGCGGTGCGTGCCCTGAACGGCTGCGGTCTCAAGATCACCAACATTGAAGACGTGACGCCGATCCCCCATAACGGTTGTCGCCCGCCCAAAAAGCGGCGCGTCTGAGCCGGCGTTCTTCCGTTCGATTCGCTCAATAGATCAGATCAAGGTTCGCCATGGCAAAGTACACCGGTCCGAAGTGCAAGCTCTCCCGACGCGAGGGGACCGACCTGTTTCTCAAGAGCGGGACGAAGCCGCTCGAGTCCAAGTGCAAGCTCGAGGTGCCGCCCGGCGGCGTGAAGAGCGAGCGCAAGCAGCGCTTGTCCGAGTACGGACTGCAGCTGCGCGAGAAGCAGAAGCTGCGCCGCATGTACGGCGTGCTCGAGCGGCAGTTCCGCAACTATTACCAGAAGGCCGCGGGTCGTCCCGGCGCGACCGGCGAGACGTTGCTGCAATTCCTGGAATCTCGGCTCGACAACGTGGTCTACCGGATGGGCTTTGCCGTGACGCGCGCCGAGGCGCGGCAGCTGGTGAGCCACAAGGCCGTGTCGGTCAACGACAAGCTGGTGAACATCGCCTCCTATCAGTGCAAGGCGGGCGATGTGATCACGCTGCGCGAGAAAGCCAAGAAGCAGACTCGCGTTGCCGCGGCCCTCGCGATGGCGGCCCAGGTGGGCTTCCCGGATTGGGTCGAAGTGGACGACAAGAAGTTCTCGGGTCTCTTGAAGACGGTGCCGGAGCGGCAGGAGATCCTGCCCGACATCAACGAGAGCTTGGTCGTCGAGTTGTATTCCAAGTAACGCATCTTCTCGCCGCCCAGCCGGCGGTATCGCAGCGCGTGCTGCGCAGTGTCCAAAGTCTTTAGCGAGGTATTCCATGCAGGGATCCATAACCGAGTTTTTGAAGCCCCGAGTGGTCAAGGTTCAGCCCGTATCGACGCGCCACGCGCGGATCGTGATCGAGCCGTTCGAGCGCGGCTTCGGACACACGCTCGGCAACGCCCTGCGCCGGGTGCTGCTGTCGTCCCTGCCCGGGGCGGCTATCACCGAGATCGAGATCGAGGGCGTGCTCCACGAGTACACCGCGATCGAGGGCGTGCAGGAAGACGTGGTCGATATTCTGCTGAATCTCAAGGCCGTGGCCATCCGCATGCACACGCGTGAAGTGGCCGAAGTACGCCTGCACAAGAAAGGCCCGGGTCCTGTGACCGCCGGCGACATCGCGGGCGACCACGATATCGAGATCCTGAATCCGGACCTCGTCATCGCGAACCTCACCAAGGCGGGCGAGCTGTCCATGTCGCTCAAGGTGGAGCGCGGCCGCGGCTACCGGCCCGCCGCCCAGCGCATGGCATTCGAGGAACAGACGCGCGCCATCGGCCGCCTGCAGCTCGATGCCTCGTTCAGCCCCGTGCGCAAAGTCACCTACAACGTCGAGAGCGCGCGCGTCGAGCAGCGCACCGACTTGGACAAGCTCATCCTCGACATCGAGACCAACGGCACCATCGATCCGGAAGAGGCGATTCGCCGCGCCGGCGGCATCCTCAAGGACCAGCTGTCCGTGTTCGTCGATCTGCAAGGTCAGGACGATTCGACCGCCAAGGCCACCGAGACGCAGTTCGATCCGATTCTGCTGCGGCCCGTCGATGAGCTCGAGCTCACCGTGCGCAGTGCCAACTGCCTGAAGGCGGAGAACATCCACTACATCGGCGATCTGGTGCAGCGGACCGAAGTCGAGCTGCTGCGTACCCCGAACCTCGGCAAGAAGTCGCTCACCGAGATCAAGGAAGTGCTGGAGAGCCACGGCTTGACGCTCGGCATGCGCATCGACAACTGGCCGCCGCCGGGGTTGAAGCGCGACGACGATCGCGACGGCATCTGAAGCGCTGCACGGCTGCGCGGGCGAGATCTTTACAGTAGGGCTTTTCATACATGCGTCACAGAAACAGCGGGCGTCAGCTCTCGCGCAACTCCTCTCACCGCCATGCGCTGATGCGCAATATGGCCACGTCGCTCCTGCGTCACGAGACCATTCGCACGACGGTGCCGAAGGCGAAGGAGCTGCGCCGCGTGGTCGAGCCCCTGATCACGCTCGCCAAGATCGATTCCGTCGCCAAGCGGCGCCTCGCGTTCGCGCGGCTCCGCGATGTCGCCGTCGTCGAGAAGCTGTTCGACGATCTCGGACCGCGCTTCAAGGCGCGCGCGGGCGGCTACACACGCATCCTCAAGATGGAGCCGCGCCCCGGCGATTCGGCGGATATGGCGCTGATGCAGCTGGTCGAGGAAGCCAAGGTCGAAGCGGAGAAGGCCTCCGACGGCAAGAAGGGCCGCACCAAGCGAACGAAGAAGGACGCTCCCGAAGCCGAGCCCAAAGAGGCGGCGGCGCCCAAGCGTCGCAAGGCTAAGGCGGCCTGAGGCCGCTCAGGCGGCTGCGAGCCCGCTGAACGCGTCCCGGGTGAGGTTCTCCGGGACGTTGTCGGTCGTCACGACGTTGTCCTCGATGCGAATGCCGCCGTAGGGCCGCAAGCGCTCCACCATGCTCCAGTCGATATGGCTGCCGCGCGCGTCGGCGCGGGCGGCCTTCAGCAATGAGTCGATGAAGTAGATGCCGGGCTCGACCGTCACCACCACGCCCGGCTCGAGCATCCGCGTCAGCCGCAGGTACGGATGTCCCTCGGGCCGCGAGCGCTCTTGGCCCTTCGAGTCGCCCATCACGCCGCCGACATCGTGCACCTGGAGTCCCAGCAGGTGGCCGATGCCGTGCGGAAAGAACACCCCCGTGACCCCGGCCTCGAGTGCCGCCTGGCCCTCGAGCGTGGTCAATCCGACCTCCTCGAGCACCTCGCCCACCAGGCGATGCGCCGAGAGGTGTACCTGGCGGTAGTCGCGCCCGGTCACGATCTCATCGCACAGGCGCAGCTGCGCGGTGTTGAGCGCCGCAATCAGATCGGAGAAAGGTCCTTCCTTGGCCGCATAGGTGCGGGTGATGTCAGCCGCGTAGCCGCGGAATTGCGCGCCCGCGTCGATCAGAAAAGAGCGCAGCGACGCCGGCGGACGGCGTTCGAGATGCTGGTAATGCAGCACCGCCGCATTCTCGTTGTAGGCGACGATGTTGTTGTACGGCATCTCTTCTTCGCGCTGCTCGCAGGCCTCGAGGTAGCGCATTTGCGTCTCGTATTCGGAGGCGCCTTCGAGAAACGCGGCCAAGGCCGCGCGATGTCCACGCGCACCCAGCACGTTCGCGCGCCGCATGCATTCGAGCTCATAAGGGGTCTTCACGGCCCGGTCGTAGTGCAGCTTCTTGAGGAGCTCGGGGTTGTCGAGGCTGCCGGGCGCCACATCGCCAAACGCCTCGCCGGAACCGATGAAAGCGACGCGGCCGAGACTCGTCCAGTGTGTCGCGCCCTGGGCGGGATCGGCCATGGGAATGATCTCGACGTACCGCGTCCAGGGCTCGTGAGGCACGCGCGCCGGCTTGTGCCAGTAATCCTCGAGATGATGAAACAGCACGACAGGGGCGCGGCCGGGGGCATAGATCAGGATGCACCCGGGGTTGTCGAGGATCGGCACCCAGGCCTTGAAGTGCGGATTCACCTTGTAGGGGTAGGCTTGATCGTCCAGAAACTGCATGGGGGGCGCACCGGCGTGAATCACCAGCGCGTCGAATCCCGTGGCCGCGAGCGCAGCGTCGGTCCGCCGTGCCAGGATCCGCAAATGCTCCGCATAAAGCTCGTCAAGACCTGGCTCGTGCACGTTAAAGGCGCTCCATGATCGCGAAAGTGATATGAAAGTGAGCCGAAACCCTCTAAAATCGGCCCGAGAGTTGGGTGGAAGCCCAAGACAACACGCTTGCCTAAAACGTTATCATTAAATTTCTGGGGTATCGATAGATGAAATCCAAACTTGCTTTAAGCGCTTTTGTCGCTGCGCTCGTGCTGAGTGCCTGCGGTAGCAAGACCGAGGCTCCTGCGCCGACGACCGATACGACTCCGCCGCCTGCCGCTACGCCAGCTCCCGATTCGGCCGCTTCGGCTGCCGCTGACTCAGCTGCCGCCGCCAGCGCTGCCGCCGATGCGGCACAGTCCGCTGCGTCCGCGGCTTCGGCTCCGAAGTAATTCGCTTCGATAGCTGATCCATGCCCGGGCGGACGGCCGAGTTGGCACGTTCGCCCGGGCATTGTCTTAAGAATGGCGGGAAGTAGCTTCCTTGCTCGTCAGCATCCGCGACTGCAGGCATTCCAAGAAGGATCGTCAGTGGATCCAGGAGATCTATCCTGAGTATCTCGACGCGCTCGCGGACTTAAATACCGGCTTGTTCTCGGTGTTGGGTGCCAGTAATTCGCACCAGGACGAGATTTTCGCAAACTGGTTTTCGAACGATCATGCCCATCCGCTCGTGATCTCCAAGGGGCCGGATACCGTCGGGTTTGCGCTCGTCAGCCGTCCCCGGGTTGCCGCCGCCGGCGAGGCCCCCGTCAATTACCATATGTCGGAGTTTTTCGTCCGCAAGTCGCACCGGCGGCTGGGGATCGGCCGCGACGCGGCCAAGCTCATATTCGACCGATTCGCGGGCGATTGGGAAATCGTCGAATATCAGCGTAACCCCGGTGCCATCAAATTCTGGCGCCAGGTCCTGGCGACTTATTGCAAGGGCCGCTACACCGAGCGGTCCTTGAACGGTGAGGTGCATCAGCGCTTCACCAGCCCCCCGAACGCCACCCGCTGACCGACCGGCGCCCCCCGGGGGGTGCCGGCGTCCCCCGATTAGGGCGTCTCCCCGGCGCTCAAGAATGCCGCGACCCGGCCGACTTCGTGGGGAGCGTGCACCGAAGCTGCCCGCGCCGTTATTCGTGCGAGAGCGAAATTGACCGTTTCAGCGCAGACATCATTGCCGCCGCAGAATTCGGAGGGTGCCTTCGCGTTCATCCGTTCGCTCGCGAGCGAGCTGTCGGCCGGCAAAGTAGATCTGCCTTCCTTCCCCGAGATCGCCGTCCGCGTCCGTCGCATCCTGTCCGATCCGAAGTCGTCGGTGGATCAGGTGGTGCGCGTGGTGGGCTCCGAGCCCGCCCTCACGGCGCGCCTGCTGCGCATCGCCAATTCTGCCTCGCTCAACCGCAGCGGCAAGCCCGTCAATGACCTTCGGACCGCGATCAATCGCATCGGCCACAACATGGTGCGCAGCGCGTCGATCTCCTTTGCGATGGCGCAGATCCGCAAGAGCAACAAGCTCGTGGGTCTCGAGGATCAGCTCAAGCAGTTGTGGCGGGAAAGCACCTCGGTTGCGGCGCTCTCGTTCGTGCTGGCGCGCACCTGCACCCGCGTGAATCCCGACGAGGCTCTGCTGGTCGGCATGATGCATGGCATCGGCAAGCTCTATGTGCTCACCCGCGCGGTCTCGCATCCGGAGCTCTTCACCAGCGGCGGGATGATCGATCAGATCGTCGGCGAATGGCACGCCTCGATCGGCAAGGCGATCCTCGAAAACTGGGAGTTTCCCGAGAGCATGGCGCAGGCGGTCGGCGAGCAGGAAGAGCTTGCCCGGCTGGAACCCGAGCAGGCGGATCTGAGCGATGTGCTGGCGGTCGCGATACTGATGTCGCGGTATTCGCCGAGCGAGGCCGACGTCGTCCAGGCGCTCGAGGGTTTGCCGTCGAGCGAGCGCCTCGGCTTGAGCGAGGCGCGCATCTTGAGCGTGATGCGCGATTCCGCGCTGGAAGTCAAAGCGCTCGGCGCGGCGCTCGGCGACTGATTGTTTCGCGTCCGCTTCAGCGTTGCGCGGCGATGGCTGCCGCCACGTACGCGACGTTGTGCGGCATGATGCCGGCGAGATTGATGCGGCTGTCGGCCGTCATGTAAATGTGATGCTGCGTTCGCAGCACTTCCACCGTCGAGCTCGGCACGCCGAGGAGCGAGAACATCCCACGCTGCGTTTCGATGAAATCGAACGAGTTGCCGCGCGTCGATTCGCGCAGATGCCCCGCGAGCAGCGCGCGCATTTCCCGGATGCGGCCGCGCATCGTCGCGAGCTCCCCGAGCCAGAGCTGCGACAACGCCGGGTCGCCGAAAATGCGCGCCGCGATGGCCGCGCCGTGATCGGGCGGCATGGAATAGATGCTGCGGGCGATCTGCAACACGTGGCTTTGCACCGCGTCGGCGCGCGATTCGTTCTCGCTCAAGGTGATGAGTGCGCCGACTCGCTCGCGGTATAGACCGAGATTCTTGGAGTGCGAGACGGCGATCAGCGCCTCGGGCAGCGACTCCGTCAGTAGGCGCAATCCGGCGGTGTCCTCCTCGAGATCGGTACCGAATCCTTGATAGGCCAGATCGATGAACGGCAGCAGACGCTTGCGCGCGATGAGCTCCGCGAGCGCGCGCCATTCGCCGAGCGACAGGTCGGCACCGCACGGGTTGTGACAGGACGCGTGTACCAGCACGACGTCGCCCGCGCGCGCCGCTTCCAATCGATCGAGCATCGATTCGAATAGCAGCCGGTGGGCGGCGGCGTCGTAGTAGGGATAGCGCTCGAGCTTCAGCCCGCAGCTGCCGAGGAGCGGCGCGTGGTTGCCCCAGGTTGGATCGCTCAGATGAACCACGGCGGTGGGCGCGACGGCGCGGATGAGCTCGGCGCCGACGCGAAGCGCACCGCACCCCCCGGGAGTCTGCGCCGTCCGTATGCGGCGCGCGGTGCGCGCCGGATGATGAGGCCCGAGTACCAGGTTCTCGACGGCGGAGTTGTATTCCTCGCGTCCCGCGGCCGCCACATAGGACTTGGTCGATTGCGCCGCGAGCACCAGCTGCTCGGCGCGGCGCACGCACTCGAGCACCGGCGTGTTGCCGCTCGGGTCCCGGTAGACACCGACGCCCAAGTCGACTTTTTGCGGGGAGGTATCGGCGCGAAACTGCGCCATGAGGCCTAAGATCTGATCTGGCTTCAGCCGGTCGATGGTTTCAAACAAAGGCGTCCCCTTTTTTTCAACCTCGCATTATAGGCCGAGCCCGGCCTCGTCTCCGCTCGCCGTAGGTCGGCTTAAGGCAGGCCCGCAAACTGTGCGGCACGTCTCTAATCCGAGACGTTTGTTCCGGTGACATAATCAAGTGTTAGCGTGTACGCTTGTGATCCTCAATTGCGGGAGAGTCTGCTATGGCACTTTGGAACGAGAAACCGACGCCCGGTCCTGCCCCGACGGGCCGTAAAGAACCTTTGACGCCCGTCCCCACGGGCGCAGCTCCTCCGGCCCCGGCTCCTATCGCGGAGCGTCCGGCGCCGAGCGAGCGAATTTCGAGCGATGCGGCCCTCGCTGCAGCGCCGCGTCGCCCCGCCCCCCGTGCTGAGGGCGGCGAGTCCGTCATCGCGGCCAATCTGACCATCGAGGGCAAAATCGAGGGTGCGGGCAATGTGCGCATGGCGGGACGCTTCAAGGGCGACGTGCGCATCGACGGCAATTTCAACATCGAGCCGGGGGCTCACCTCACCGGTCAAGTGCTCGCCGCGGTCGTCGTGGTCGGCGGAGAGCTGCAGGGCAACATCGAATCGGCCAAGCGGGTCGACGTGCTCGAGGGCGGTGTGATCGTCGGCGACGTCAAGGCGGGCTCGATCACCGTGGCGGCCGGCTCGCGCATGCGCGGGCATGTCGAGTTCGGCTGGGATGATGAGAAGCTGAAGAAGCTGGGCACCGCCGCCGGGTCCTGATGAGCGTAGTTCGTCCAGGCGCGCTTGGCGCAACGCGAACATGTCCGCATTGCAAGGCGACTGTTCTGCAGAGCGCCAACATTTGCCCTGGGTGTCAGCATCACCTTCGATTCAACGTCGGCAACAACGCCGAGCCGCAAGCCGCGGGACACGCGGCGATGCGCCTCGAAGGGACCATCACGCATCCGAGCCGCACCGAGTGCGAGTATTGCGTGGTGATCTCGATCACCAACGAGCAAGGTGAGAAGCTGGCGCGGCACGTGGTCGGCGTCGGCGCACTCGCACCGGGGGAGCGCCATAAATTCGCGTTCTCGGTGGACGTGGTGCCGGCGCGGACTCCCGGCAAGCGCTGAAGCCGATCGCCCTCAGCGCCGCTCGCTTCCCTCGATGCCGATGAAGCGCAGGAACTCCGAGCGCGTGCTCGCGTCGGCCCGGAATGCGCCGACCATCCGGCTCGTGACCATGGATACGCCGCGCTTGTGCACGCCGCGCGTGGTCATGCACTGATGAACTGCGTCGATGACGACGCCCACGCCGCGCGGCTTCAGCACGTCGTCGATGCAGGATGCGATCTGGGCGGTGAGCTTTTCCTGGACCTGGAAGCGGCGGGCAAAGCCGTCGACCACGCGCGCGAGCTTGCTGATCCCGACCACGCGCTGCGACGGCAAGTAGCCCACGTGCGCGCGTCCGATGATCGGCGCCATGTGGTGCTCGCAGAACGATTCGAAGGAGATGTCGCGCAACACGATCATCTCGTCGTACCCTTCCACCTCCTCGAAGGTACGGCGTAGGTAATTCCTCGGGTCGCTCGTATATCCCGAGAACCAGTCCCGATAGGCATCGACCACCCGTTTCGGCGTGTCGCGCAGACCCTCGCGGTTCGGATCCTCCCCCGCCCAGCGCAAGAGCGTCCGTACCGCCGCTTCCGCACCGGTTCGCGTTACTTTCTTCTCAGACTTCGCCATGGTTCCCTTCCTGGTCGTGCGAGCGGCTGCGCTCGATTGACTCGCGCCGGCATAAGCGACATCGTGAGCGTCTTTTTGGTACGCATCGCCACAGCGGAGACCTCAGTGACTCATCGCAAACGTTCAAACTGCAAGCAAGCGGGCCTCTTCAGGCCGGTTGTCTTGGGCACCCTGTTCATGTCGATCGGCCTATCGGCCTGGGCTGCCCCGGAAAGCGCGGAGGCCCAAAAACAGCGCGCGCGCGACATCTTCAAGCAGCTGATCGAGATCAACACCCAGGATTCTAGCGGAAGCACGACGCTTGCAGCGCAGGCGATGGCGCAACGGCTCCGCGAGGCGGGATTTCCGGCCGCCGACGTGGTGGTTCTCGGGCCGAACGACCGCAAGGGGAACATGGTGGCGCGCTACCGGGGCCGGCCCGGGTCCAAGCTCAAGCCCATTTTGATCATCGGCCACACCGACGTCGTGGAGGCGCGCAAGGAGGACTGGAGCACGGACCCCTTTCAGTTCGTCGAGAAGGACGGCTACTACTACGGCCGCGGCACGCAGGACATGAAGGACAGCGACGCCATCGCCGTCGCCAGTTTCATCCGCCTGAAGAAAGAGGGCTTCGTCCCGAACCGCGACATCATCCTCGCGCTCACGGCGGACGAGGAAGGCGGCACCTCGAACGGCGTCGACTGGCTCCTCAAGAACCATCGCGAGCTCATCGATGCAGAGTTCGCCTTAAACCCCGACTCGGGCGGCGTGTGGGCCGACAATGGCAAGGCTCTAACGGTTGAGTTCGAGGCGACCGAGAAGCTCTACGGAGATTATCAACTGCTGGCCACCAACGCCGGCGGCCACAGCTCGCTCCCCAGGCCGGACAATGCCATCTATCACGTGGTGGACGCGCTCGCGAAACTTCAGGCCACGCAATTCCCGTTCGAGCTCAATGCCGTCACACGCGAGTATTTCACGCAGATGGCGCGCATCGAGTCCGGCCAGACCGCGGCAGACATGCGAGCGATCCTGCAAACGCCGCCCGATGCGGAGGCGATTGCGCGCTTGTCCAAAGATCCGCGCTACAACTCGACCATGCGAACGACCTGCGTCGCCACCCGGCTCGCCGGCGGCCACGCATACAACGCGCTGCCGCAAAGCGCGGAAGCCAACGTCAACTGCCGCATCTTCCCGGGTCATTCGCAAGAAGACATCCGCCAGGAACTCGTCAAGCTGTTCGACGATCCGCAGCTCTCGGTGCGCTATCGCGCCGACTCGGCCGAGCTGTTCGATCGCGGATCCGATCGCCAGGCGATGACGCCGCCGCCTCTGAACCCCGAGTTCATGCATGCGCTGACGAGCGTCTCGCAGAAGATGTGGCCGGGAGTGCCGGTGCTGCCCATCATGGAGCCGGGCGCATCGGACAGCATTTACACCATGATGGCCGGTATTCCGAGCTACGGCGTCAACGGTGTGTTGATCGACCGCGACGACGTCCGTATGCACGGCAAGGACGAGCGCGTGAAGATCGATTCCTATGATCGCGGCGCGGAGTTCTATTATCTGTTTCTCAAGGCATTGACCACGGCGCAGCATTAAAGCGATGTAATTGCGCAAAGTGTGACGGTGGCCTCGCTTCGCCGGCATCCCGGCACGGCCGCCTTCTATAATGCGCGCAGTCCATCAACGTCCAGGAGACCTCCATGCGTTCAGTGAGATTTCTCGTTACCGCGGCCGCCGTCGCTCTCGTCGCCGCGATGCCCTCGTGGGCGGATACCCCGGGCCACCACCCCGCATACTTGCATGCGCTCAGCGATCTGCGCGATGCGCGCGCTCACCTCGAGCATGCCACCACGGAGCCGGTCGTTCCCGAGGAAGTGCATGCCATCGATCACATCGACCAGGCCATCGGCGAGATCAAGCAAGCGGCCATCATGGACGGCAAGAACATCGGCGATCATATGCCGGTGGACACCCACCTCGGTCGTCACGATCGCTTCGTCAAGGCGCTCGAGCTGCTCGACAAGGCGCAGCGCGATGTCTCGGGCGAGGAAGATCAGCCCGACACCCGGGGACTGCAGCAGCGCGTGATTCGCCACATCGACGAGGCGCGTCATTCGGTCAAGCACGCACTCGAAATCATCCACGGCTAGAGCCGTCCGGCTTTGCGATTGCCGCGCGGCTCGCGGTGCGCCGTCAAGGCGCACCGCGAGCAGGCGCTGCGGATACAACGGCAAGACCCGCCTGGGGCTTAGCTGTCCGATGACAGCCCAAATTAAGCGCTAGCCATTTGGCGGTGGTTGTGGCCGCCTGTCGACCGACAAGCCTCTCCGAACCCGCCATCCAACTTGGGTAACTGGGGCTCTTCGGCATCCGGCGCGTCTCGACCCAAACTGACGGCAGCGGCATAGGACGCGTCGAGCGCGCCAATTTTGCGGTCTCGACAGTGGTGTAGTACATTGTAATACATGACCACTTTAACACTTCGTGTGCCGGATGACTTGGATAAGGCCCTCGAACGGCAAAGCGCCGCGCTGGGAATCTCCAAGAGTGATCTTGCGCGAGAGGCGCTGAAACGTTACCTGCGAGTCGCAGAATTTCGCACATTACGGTCCAGGCTGGTTGCCCGCGCGCAGGCTGGGGGAATCAATACCGATGACGATGTTTTCGAAGTCCTACAGAAGTAGTGAGGATCGCGCTTGATTCTTCGGTACTAATTGCGGCGCATATCAGCCGCGCAGGCGTGTGTGCCGAGTTGCTTGAAGATCTACTGTTGCACCACGAGCTCGTGACGTCGGAATTCATACTCGGGGAACTTGGACGAAAGCTGGTTGAGAAATTCCGCTTTCCCCAGCGTGAGGCTGACCAGGTTACCGCATTTCTTCGTCGCACGGCCGTGGTTGTTGAGCCGACGGATTTGTCATCGGACGTATGTCGCGATCCCACCGATATCCCCATCTTGGGCACCGCAGTCAGTGGCGAGTGCGCACTCCTAATCAGCGTCGATCGTGATCTGCTCGATTTGCAATTCATCAATGAGATCCCAATCATTCGACCGGGGGAGTACTGGCGGCGCACAACCGAGACCTGTTGAGCTTCAACTGGTGTCGACTCTCTCCCGCCTGTGACCACCGTCGAGTTTGCGGCATCCATTTGCCGAGCCGGCGTCTCCTGCACAGACCGACTCCCGAGTATGCCCAGCCCCGACGTCCATTCCTTCAACAGCGAATACTGATTGCGCGGCCACGGGGGTATTATGGGTCGATCATAGTGGGAGCACGTCCGTTGTCGGCTACGATAAAATCCCAGTTGCGCGACAATGCGATCGCCATCATCAGTCTCGTCGTAGCGTTGGCGAGTTTTAGCTATACGGCGTGGCGCATGCAGCACAGCGAACACAATCTCACGACACGTGATGCCGCGTTCCAAATGCTAGTGGCACTCGGAGCGATGAAGCAGGTTGTCTATCATGGCCATTACGATCACGACAAGGTGGGTGGCAACCCCCGCACGGGTTGGGTGTACGTCGAAACTATCCGGGATTTTAGCTCGGCGATGCCAGCGCCGGTTCCGGCCAAAGCCGAGGCGTTGATGCAAAGCTGGCAAAAACACTGGGAGGGAATAGGCACGCGGGACGAAGATGCCGATGCGATCACCGATGCGCTCGACGAGTGTCGCGCCGCCGTGGTCGAAACCGTCCGGTCTCTCCACTGAGCGGGTCGCCGAGAAGCCGGTGGACTGCTCGCCGACGACTTGGGCATCCGTTTGGCGAACGTATCGGTCTCGGTCACTATGACACGTTGTGTAACACTGTCTATCCGTATTTATGGTCACCACTCACTATGGCGCCAGCGGTTATCGTCTCCTGGGTTGTCACCACTCGGCTACTACAAATGTTTCGACCGGCGCGACTAAATCAATTCCAAGCCCTCCGCAGATCCTCACCGTCTTCCGGCAGTCGCAGAGGGCGAGAATCTGGGTTGAGCCGCGGATGGCACGCCCAACGACCAAGATCTCTCCGACGAGAATCAACTGCAGATCCCATGATTTGGGAACTCGAGGGCCGCTAGAATCAGCAATGGGAAATGGATCCGCCCGATTCGCATTCTTCTATGCGAGCTGCACATTCACAGATAAACTGAGCGCATCGGTCTGGGGGATTCCGCCATGTCTTTACTTTCAGTCTGTCGTTCGGACGAACTTGTGATTGGTCAGATGAAGACGTTCACTGTTGGTAGCCAGAAAGTCGTGCTGTACCACCTGACCGACGGCTTCTTCGCGACCCAGGCGAATTGCACTCATCTATTCGCGCCGCTTGCCCGCGGTAAGATCATCGACGACTGCAAAGTACAGTGTCCATTTCACCGCGCGCGTTTCGATATCCGTACGGGCAAGGTTACCGACTGGGCAAATTTCCCGCCTGGTATCCAGTTGCTAAACGCCGTTCGCGGCGAGAAAGCGTTGCGCACGTTCAAGGTTAGCGTCAACGCTGGCGACGTGCTGATAGACATACCTACGACGTGAGTGCGGCGGGTCGCTCGCATCGGAATCGAGGGGCGGACTCAATCTGGGATCGACGGCCGGTGTCGGACCCTCTGCTGCCAGTGGTCAGCGTCCGCTTTGCGGTATCGGAACAGGAGACCGCTTCACGCATCACGGTACACTGGAAGCAGAGTTAGGCACTGCTGAACCCGAAGAGCTTCAGCCACTTCTTACAACCGTACCGATGCTGCGTGAATACTGACGTGTCGGTGCACACCCAGGAGTTCGCCTTGCCGGCATCTACAACGCACGCGCCGGCATCGCGCGGCGTGGGACCAAGCCAACCCTCGGTGGACGAGTTCACGGCTGGGCCAAAGAGCTCAAACGTGACCACAAAGCGCACTGGGGAATACAAGGCACAGGCAATTGCCGCCACCACAATCGCCGAAACCGTCAGACGCTTAACTCTCACAACCCTAACGTCCGAGCTAAGCGGCGCGCAGCCGCGCTGACCCGACCGACGCTACTTGATCCCCGATTCGTGGATTCCCTCCGACGATCAACGAAGGCGACGACGCTCCAACGCAGGCTAGGTATCATCGACGATCTCCAAGACAGTGGCTGTCGCAACGAGAGTCGGGCCTTCCTGAATCCGCCACGATCGACCGGGGACGAGGTTATCCCTTAAGCCAGGGCCGTCGAGAAAGCGAACCAAAACGTTCCTCGTCTCGCCAGGTTTTATCATCTCGCCTGATTCGACCTCGACCTGGCCGATGTAAAAGGCGCGCCCCTCTGGTGGTCCGAAGTTGTGGTTGGGTCGCCAACGAACTGTAGTGTCGGTACGGCGTCCGCGTTGGATGTCAGGCCGCAGAGTAAGGGCGGCGCGAACATTAAGACCCGGACGGCGGTCCGGGTATAAAAGGTCAGCAAAACGAAACCCGTGCATCTTGAAATCTAACGTCCTAGTTGAGTGGCGCGCGACTGCACGGAGGTGACCGAAGCTACTTTATTTAAGCTCATCGATTCCCTCCGACGACGAACAAAGACGACGCCGCGCGTCCGCTCCAACGAACGTTATGGGGTATAGAAGTATCCTCCCGATGCCACTGCGCCATAGAAGAATCAATTCCTTGCGAGACAATAATGCCGGTCCCTTAACTCGTTCATCTGCGGCGGCGAAAATGGAAGTGCTTATATCAGCTACTTGCGAGCTTTAGGATAGGGCGCAGACTCAAAATAAGTCCCACCCGGTTTCCGACAGATCGTGTCGGGTGGCACGCGCACATGCGTTGCGCTGCCACGCGCGGTCTCGAGCACCATTGTTCCAAATTCGCCGGACCGCACGTGCACGATCCCAGCATCCCCAAAAGGCGCGTTCATGTGCTCTCGGTCGATGACGATTGCCGAGTTAACGATGCACCGTCCGCCATCGTCAACACCGTAGTTCATAACGCCCTCGCGACTAATGGTCCACCAATTGTGAAAATTGGGATCGACGTTAGTCCAGGTTCCATAAAATGATGACGAGAGCACTGGCGGTCCTTTGGGCGTGCTCCACAAATAGACAAGTATTCCGGCCACACCCAATGGAACGGCGAAAGATGCGATCTTCCATGGAAGGGGACGATCATTGCCGCGATCAAGAAGCGGGATTGTGGATACCAATCGCTGGCGACGCTGCCAAACGCCATTTACTTTGAATTCAACCTTTATTTGATGAAGCGCAATTTGTTCGTTGAGGATACCGATCAGTTCGTCGAACTCATCAAACCTGCTGTTGATCACCATGAGTCCGTATAGTCGAAATGTCCAGAACGCAGACTTGTTGGGATATATTCGTACGCCAGTTACTGTCTCTCGCTGAATCTCAATTTTGAGGCCTGTTGTTTCCTGTCGCTGAACCTGAGCAGAATATTCCCGGATGCATTTGATGTCACTCCACTTGATGCGCTGAGAAGTCCGCCCATAGACCTTGCGCGCAATCCCATCTGCATTCACTAGAACCTCGGCGGCAGTCAGCACACACGATGTTCCCAGTATCAGGAAGAACCAAACCATCCCCCAGATAAAAGCAAAACCATCTGACCTGAAGCCGAACCGAGCAGTCGCATAAATGAATATGGAGGCAAAAAAAGTGATCCCGATGCCCACAAGCAGGAGAGCCTTGCCCCCCTCATCCCAATAGTAAAAAGACTTGAAACTACGATCGTCGGTCGTCATGTGTTTGTCTCGGCGGCCCGTCTTGCGTTCACATTTTTCGGCCTCAAGGCGCTAGCGGTTTCCAGTAATTAGCCTACCTGAAAGCGGTCAATGGTATGCCGTGGTGGGGGCAATATAGCGGGCAGCCGATCCGCAACCAGAACCAGCCCATGAATCGGCTGCAAGTGCCGAGAAAACGGCCTCGGCGGCGTGTGGCGAGCTCCAGGCCGAGACCGGTTCCGGCGCTTGAGGCGAACCACGTGTGGGCGTACGACTTTGTGTTTGACGCCTGCGCCAACGGTCAGCAACTGAAGTGCCTGACCGTCATCGACGAGCACACCCGCGAGTCGCTGGCTATCGATGTGGCCGGCAGTATCCGCTCCGGTCGGCTCATCGAGGTGTTGACGAAATTGGTCAGTGAGCACGGTGCGCCGAAGTACCTGCGTTCGGACAACGGCCCGGAATTTGTCTCGAAAGCCGTGTTGAAGTGGCTGCTGCAATCGAACATCGATACGGCGCTGATCGATCCTGGCAAACCTTGGCAGAACGGGGCAGACGAATCCTTCAACGGGAAGTTCCGGGATGAATGTCTGAGCCTGGAATGGTTCAGGAACCGTACCGAGGCGAAGATCGTGATTGAGAATTGGCGACGGCATTACAACGAGGTTCGGCCTCACTCCAGCTTGTCGTATCAAACTCCGGTAGAGTTCAAGTCGAAGAGATCATCAACCAACCCGAACGGGGCCATTCTCCAGCAATGAATGGTCCGAAGAAACCCGGCAGGTCACTACGGCGGCGAGTAACGGATGACGAGCGCCGGTGTTGGCCGAAACCCGCTGCTAGAATCCGACTGTCACGACGCGGCCTGGAGCGACCTGACCGGCTGCCGAAAGAATGTCGGGTATATAGGGTTTGAGGTCGACAATACGATTAGAGCGGGCTCTCACGACTACGATGCCGAACGGCAATATCTTTATGTTCTGCTGGAATTCGAGATTGCGGTCAAGAGTTACAAATACTTCGCAGACGCCGTGAGCACGGCGCAGTAGTTCACCGTTTTTGATGCCGGCCCAACCATGACTGTGCACGTTGGAAGTCTGGTGCCCAACAAGCAACGGCGAGAAGTCTGCCGGAAAATTCTCATCAAGTAGTATTCGCATCTGCCGCGACAGTTTCGTAAGCCGCGTCGAGTACCGCTATTGCGAATTCGCGCTTTACTGATGGAAACTGGTGAAGAAACTCATCGATGCTTTCGCCACCTTCAAGGTAATCGAACAGGGATCGGACAGGGACGCGGGTGCCAACAAACACAAGACTACCGCTGAGAATGTCCGGGTCTCGGTGGGTGACATTGATAAGCGTGACCATAGGGCTTTTCCATTTCGATGTTCGGTAATCTTACCGTAAAGCCGGAGGTCCGGAAACGGACGGCCAGATCAGAGCCGGGAACGCCCGGTTATGTCCGATCAGCGACACTACATCCTGAGCAGGTCGAAGTGCTCAGCCGTTAGACCGGCACGCGACGGGGGAGCCGAGCGGCGTTGCGGTCGAAGGTCGCCTCGCGCGCATCCCATCTGGCGATTGTGGACCGCGATGAGGCAATCCGAAAACCCACGTGCACTGTCCTTCCAGTGAAAGAGAGCCTCTTCTAACGCCGGCTCATCTTCGAACGAAAGCTCGCGCCTCGAGAAGCGCACGCAAGATCCTGTAGAGCGCTTCCCGGCCGAACCCGGAACGACTGCGGAGCACACACTCAGATTCGACAAGAACCAGCGGCGATACCAGTACCAGCTCCTCGTGGGCAAGTGCTTGCTCGATCAATTTGCGCGCTCGACGCGTTTGCTCTGCGTCTTCGGCGACGACAAGCCGAACGACAATATTCGTGTCGACGCCGATCATGGGTCTGCGGCTAGCGATTCATCTGCTCGATTCACACCCGCTTGCCGCCCGGGGGCTTGAACGAGATATCTCGAATGCCCTTATTCTTCACCGCACGATGATGGTGCCGTTCTTGAGAACGGTGAAATGAATCCGATCGCCAGGTTTGAGTTTCGCAGCTGCCCGCACGTCTTTAGGTATGGTCGTCTGGCCCTTGCTGGTCACCGTTGCGAACGCCACTTTGTATTCACCTTTCCTTACGATTGGTGGTATCGCCAATGCGAAACGCTCGGATTAGCACGGCGCGCGCCACAACTCCGGAAACAGCGGGTGATGCATCGGCGCCCCCGCGGGCAGCTCATCCGCGAGACCTGGAAATTCCGGCGAGGTTGTCCAGCGCCGTGGCGCATGCACGATGTCATCGCCCAAGAAGCGCACGGAAAACACACGCCGGCGCCGGTTCGCCTCGACGCCGCGCGAGGAGTGCAGGGTCAGCATGTGGAAGCACACGGCATCTCCCGGCTCCAGCTCCCAGCCGAGGATGGGAAAGTCCTGACGCCGCTCCTCGATGTTCGGCAGATCGGCGAGCGAGCCCTCTGGAAACCATTTCGCCTGATGCTCCATGAATGAGCGCGGCATGAGCCACGGACCTAGGTGCGAGCCCGCGACGAATTCCAAGGTGGACGCTCGGCTCACCGGGTCGACCGGGATCCAGAAGCTGACGTTCTGCCGGCCGTCGATGTTGTAGTAGGGCTGGTCCTGGTGCCAGGGCGTCGGCTGACGCGTGGCGGGCTCCTTGGTGAGCATGTGATCATGATAAAGACGGGCGCTGGTGCTCTGCATGAGACGCCCGGCCGTCTCCGCGAGCGCCGAGTCGAAGATGAATCGGCGGTAATGCGGATTGTCCTGCCAGGTGCAGAAATCCTCGACGAACTTGCCCGGATCGGTCGCGCTGCTTGCGATTTTCGCGCGCGGGCTCAAGCGCTCGAGATTCAAGTCGATGCCCGCGCGCAGCTCCTCGATCTCGCCGGGCTCGAACAGCCCGCGTAGATGGGCCGCGCCGTCGCGGTGGAACTGTTCGACGAGCTCGTCACTGGCCTTGAAGCGCATTCAATATCTCCTCGAGGAGCGCCGGACCGCGGACTGCGAAGCCGGTGTAGATCTGTAACAGGTCGGCACCCGCTCGCCGTGTTGCGCCGGCCCGATCGCCATCCACGATACCGCCCACGCCGATGATCGGGAAGTCGCCGCCGAGCTCGGCGCGCAATTGGCGGATGACGGCCACGGAGCGCGCGTGGAGCGGTGCGCCCGACAGGCCGCCGCGTTGGTCGGCCGGCCAGTCGGGACCCAGCGCCGACAAGTCGGTGGTGGTGTTGGTGGCGATGACGCCGTCGATTCCGAGGGAGCGCAGGCTCTTAGCCAGCGCGCTGATTTGCGGGGAGTCGAGATCCGGCGCGATTTTCACGAGCAGCGGGACGCGGCGTCCGTGGCGCACCTCGAGCCGCGCGCGCGACTCGAGGAGCGGTGCGACGATGCTCGACAGGCCGTCGGGCGCTTGCAGCTCGCGCAGCCGCGCGGTGTTGGGCGAGGAGACGTTGACGGCCACGTAATCGGCGAGCGGGTACACTTTCTCGAGACAGGCGAGGTAATCGTTCGGTGCCTGCTCGAGCGGCGTATCGGCATTCTTGCCGATGCTGACCCCGCGAATGCCGGTGTAGCGCGCGCGGCGCAGGCGGGCGATGAGATGATCGACGCCCTTGTTGTTGAAGCCCATGCGATTCACGAGGCCGCCCGCCGACGCTGCCCGGAACATCCGCGGCTTCGGGTTGCCCGACTGCGGCCGCGGCGTTACGGTGCCGAGCTCGACGTGGCTGAAGCCGAGCGCGCCGAGCGCGTCCAGGTAATCGCCATTCTTGTCGAAGCCCGCGGCGAGTCCCAGGGGGTGCGCGAAAGCCAACCCCAAGCAATTGACGGCGAGCGCGGGGCGCGCCGTCGGCGCCGGCCAGAAGCGCGCCAAGCACTGCAAGCCCGAGAGACCCCAATCGTGGGCGCGCTCCGGGTCCCATCGGGACAGAACCGGCAGCACCGCCCGGCCGACGACCCGCGCCAGATGGGTCACCGCACCCTCATGCGCGCTTGCGCTGCGCCGCGCGCGTGGTCGGCGGCCCTTGCGACTTGCGCAACGATTCCTTCAGGTAGTGCCCGGTGTAGGAGCTCGCGTGCGCGGCGATGTCCTCGGGCGTACCGGTGGCCACGATATGTCCGCCTCCATCGCCGCCCTCGGGCCCTAAGTCCACCACCCAGTCCGCGGTCTTGATCACATCCAGGTTGTGCTCGATCACGATGATGGTGTTGCCTTCGTCCCGCAGTCGGTGCAGCACGGCGAGCAGCTGCGCGATGTCCGCGAAGTGCAGGCCCGTGGTCGGCTCGTCGAGGATATAGAGCGTGCGTCCGGTCGCGCGCTTCGACAGCTCCTTGGCGAGCTTGACGCGCTGTGCTTCGCCGCCCGACAACGTCGTCGCGCTCTGGCCCAAGCGCACATAGGAAAGCCCGACGTCGAGCAGGGTCTGCAGTTTCGGCTGGACGGTCGGCACGGCCGAGAAGAACGGCAGCGCGTCCTCGACCGTCATGTCCAGCACTTCCTGGATGTTCTTGCCCTTGAAGCGTATCTCGAGGGTCTCGCGGTTGTAGCGCTTACCGCGGCACACATCGCACGGCACGTAGACGTCGGCGAGAAAGTGCATTTCGACCTTGATGACACCGTCGCCCTGACACGCCTCGCAGCGGCCGCCTTTGACGTTGAAACTGAAGCGACCCGCCTCGTAACCGCGCGCGCGCGACTCGGGCACCGAAGCGAAGATCTCGCGGATGGGTGCGAACAAGCCGGTGTAGGTGGCGGGATTGGAGCGCGGCGTGCGGCCGATCGGGCTTTGATCGATCTCGATCACGCGATCGATGTAGTCCAGACCCTCGAGGCGCTCGAAATGGGCATTGCCGGCCGCCGCATGGTTCAACTGTGTCGCGACCGCGCGGAACAAGGTGTCGTTGACCAGCGTCGACTTGCCGGACCCCGACACGCCCGTGACGCAGGTCATGAGCCCCAGCGGAAATTCCACGGTGACGTTTTTCAAGTTGTTGGCGGTGGCCCCGACCAGGCGCAGCATCCGTTTCGGATCCGGCGAGCGCCGCAAGGCCGGAATCTCGATCCGCCGGCGCCCCGACAGATATTGCCCGGTGATCGAATTCGGATTGGCGGCAACCTCCGCGGCCGTGCCTTGAGCCACGATGGCACCGCCGTGCACGCCCGCGCCCGGCCCCAGGTCGACCACGTAGTCCGCTTGACGGATCGCGTCCTCGTCGTGCTCGACCACGATCACGGTATTGCCCAGGTCGCGCAGGTTCACCAGCGTATCGAGCAGCCGTTGATTGTCGCGCTGGTGCAGCCCGATCGAGGGCTCATCGAGGATGTACATGACGCCGACCAGCCCGGATCCGATCTGACTCGCGAGCCGGATGCGTTGCGCCTCGCCGCCCGACAAGGTGTCGGCGCTGCGATCGAGCGTGAGATAGCCAAGTCCCACGTTCGCGAGAAAGCCCAGACGATCGGCGATTTCCTTGACGATCTTTACCGCGATTTCGCCGCGCCAGCCGGCCAGACGCAAGCCGGAGAAGAACGCCACGGCGCGGTCGACGCTGAGCGAGGACACTTCGGGGGCATTCTTGCCGTCGATGAACACGTTGCGCGCGGCCCGGTTCAGCCGGGTGCCGCCGCACTCGGGGCAAGCGCGCGCCGAGCGGAACTTCGCGAGCTCCTCGCGCACGGTCGCCGATTCGGTTTCGCGATAGCGCCGTTCCAGATTGTTCACGATGCCTTCGAAGCTGTGCTTGCGCTTGACCGTGCCGCCCTTGCCGTCGAGATATTTGAACTCGATCTGTTCCTCGCCGCTGCCGAAAAGCACCAGGTCCTTGATCTGCGGCGGCAGGCTCTCGAACGGCGCCTCGATGTCGAACTTCGTATGCCGCGCCAACGATTGGATCAATTGAAAGTAATAGGCATTGCGCCGATCCCAGCCGCGCACGGCGCCGCCGGCGAGCGACAGATGCGGATTGGCGACGATCTTCTCGGGATCGAAGAACTCCTGCGTGCCGAGCCCGTCGCAGCTCGGGCAGGCGCCGATCGGACTGTTGAACGAGAACAGCCGCGGCTCGAGCTCGGACAGGGCGTAGTTGCAGATCGGGCAGGCGAACTTGTTCGAGAACACGAGCTCGGCCCGCGTGGGATCGTCCATGTACGCCACCCGCGCAACGCCCGATCCTAAGCGCAGCGCCGTCTCGAAGGACTCGGCCAGCCGCTGGGCGAGATCGGGCCGCACCCGGAAGCGGTCGACGATCGCCTCGACCGTGTGCTTGCGCCGCACGTCGAGCTTCGGCGCCTGGTCGAGCTCCACCACTTGACCGTCGATGCGGGCGCGCACGAACCCGCTCGCTTGGAGCTCTTCGATGAGCTCGACGTGCTCGCCCTTGCGCTCCGAGATCGCCGGCGCCAGCAGCATGAGCGCCGTGCCCTCCGGATGCTCGAGCACCGTATCGACCATCTGACTCACGGTCTGCGCGGCGAGATCGATGTGGTGATCCGGGCAGCGCGGCGTGCCGACGCGCGCATACAGAAGCCGCAGGTAGTCGTAGATCTCGGTGACCGTGCCGACGGTCGAGCGCGGATTGTGGGAGGTCGACTTCTGCTCGATGGAGATCGCCGGCGACAGCCCCTCGATGGTGTCCACGTCGGGCTTTTCCATCATGGAGAGAAACTGACGCGCATAGGTCGACAGCGACTCGACGTAGCGGCGCTGCCCCTCGGCGTAGATGGTGTCGAACGCGAGCGAGGATTTGCCGGAGCCCGACAAGCCGGTGAGCACCACCAGCCGGTCGCGCGGCAGGTCGAGGTCGATATTCTTCAGATTGTGGGTCCGGGCTCCCCGGATGCGGATATTTTGCATGCAACCAATCACTATACGCCCGGCGTCAAGGGGGGACCACGCGCATCCGGGCGGGGCGGCGGGGGCTCGAGCGATGCGCCCACTGCGGCCCGGCGTCCTCGCGAGTTTCTCGGCGAGCGCGGCTCTATTAGGCCGTTATGGGGGCGGGCGGGCCCGTGTACAATATGCGTTAAGTCAATGAGGGGAAGTGTCATGGCGCGCGGAGTCAACAAGGTCATTTTGGTGGGGAATCTGGGCGGCGATCCCGAGACGCGCTCGATGCCGAGCGGCATGACGGTCACCAACATCCGCATCGCCACCAGCGAGTCGTGGAAGGACAAGGCCTCCGGTGCGCAGCAGGAGCGCACCGAGTGGCACAGCATCGCCCTGTTCGGGCGCCTGGGCGAGATCGCCGCCGAGTATCTGCGCAAGGGCTCCCAGGTATTCATCGAGGGCAAGCTGCGCACCCGCAAGTGGCAGGACAAGCAGGGCAACGACCGCTTCACCACCGAGATCATCGCCGACAACATGCAAATGTTGGGCGGCCGCGCCGGTGGGGGCGGTGGCGGAATGGGCGGCGGGGGCGGCGGAGGCGGGGCCGAGCGCTCGCGCCGCCGCGCGAGGAGTACGATCAGTCGCCGCCGCCGGCGGGCGGAAAAGAGGATTTCGACGACGACATTCCGTTCTAGACGGTTGCCGCCGGGCCTCAGTCGTCTTCGAGGTCCTGGCCCGGGAACAGGGTGTCGGTGAACCCGAATTGGGTGAGATCCTCGATTCTGCGCGGATAGAGAATGCCGTCCAGGTGATCGACTTCGTGCTGCACGACACGGGCGTGAAAATCGCTCACGGTACGGTCGATGGGCCTGCCCTGCGGGTCGAAGCCCGTGTAGCGCAGCTGCCGGTAGCGAGGCACGAGGCCGCGCATGCCCGGCACGGACAGACATCCTTCCCAGCCGTCTTCGATCTCCTCGCCGAGCGGCGTGAGCTCGGGGTTGATGAGCACGGTGTAAGGCACAGGTTCCGCGTCCGGATAGCGCGGATTGGCCTCGACGCCGAATATCACCACGCGCGCGTTGACACCGATTTGCGGTGCAGCAAGGCCCGCGCCGTTGAGATGCTGCATGGTATCCCGCATATCGGCCAGCAAGCCTTCGAGCTCGGGCGTGCCAAAAGCATCCACCGGCTCGGAAATGGCCAGGAGCCGGGGATCGCCCATCTTCAGTACGTCGCGTATTGCCATGGTTGCTAGTATCTTAGCGGCCTTTCCAAGGGAGCCCAACCCAAGCTAATGCCCGGCCTTGTTTACATAAAGACGTTCGGCTGTCAGATGAACGAGTACGACTCGGGCAAGATGCACGACGTGCTCGAAGCGGCCCATGGCATGGTCCGTACCGACGATCCCGCCGAGGCCGATGTGCTCTTGGTGAATACCTGTTCCGTGCGCGAGAAGGCCCAGGAAAAGGTGTTCTCCCTGCTCGGCGAGTGGCGCCGCTACAAAGAGGAGCGGCCGCACGTGGTGATCGGCGTCGGCGGCTGCGTCGCCAGCCAGGAGGGTGAGGGCATCACCGCGCGGGCACCGTTCGTCGACCTCGTGTTCGGTCCGCAGACGCTGCACCGCCTGCCCGAGATGCTCGTCGGGCTGAAGCAGACCGGTCGCGCGCAAATCGACGTGAGTTTCCCCGAGATCGAGAAGTTCGACCGTCTGCCCGAGCCGCGTGCGGCGGGCGCCGCGGCCTTCGTCTCCATCATGGAAGGCTGCAGCAAGTACTGCACCTTCTGCGTGGTGCCGTACACCCGCGGCGAGGAGATCAGCCGCCCCTTCGAGCAGGTGCTCGCCGAGGTGCGCTCGCTCGCGAGCCGCGGGGTGCGCGAGATCACGTTGCTCGGGTCAGAACGTCAACGCCTACGCGGGCGAGATGGAGGACGGCGCGCGTGGCGGACCTTGCGACCCTGATCCACTTCGTCGCCGCCGATCCGGGCATCGAGCGCATCCGCTTCACCACCTCGCATCCGCTCGAGTTCAACGACAGCCTGATCGAGGCCTATGCGAACGTGCCGAAGCTCAACAACCTCCTGCATCTGCCGGTGCAAAGCGGCTCGGATCGCATCCTCGCCGCGATGAAGCGCGGCCACACCGTGCTCGAGTACAAGCAGAAGCTGCGCAAGCTCCGCGCGGTGCGGCCCGACATCTCGATCACCACCGACATCATCGTGGGATTTCCGGGAGAAACGGACGAGGATTTCGCGGCGACCATGAATCTCATCGCCGAGGTGGGCTTCGATCAGTCCTTCAGCTTCCTCTACAGCCGGCGTCCGGGCACCCCGGCCGCGTCGCTGCCCGACGAGGTGCCGGCCGAGGTGAAGCAGCGCCGCCTCGAGCTCGTCCAGCAGCGCTTCAACGTCGCAGTCGCGGGCGATTTCCGAGCGCATGGTCGGAAGCCGGCAGCGGGTGCTCATCGAACGGCCCGCCAAGCGCAATCGGAACGAGCTGGCCGGGCGCACCGACAACAATCGCTGGGTCAATTTCGAGGGTCCCGCGCATCTCATCAATCAGTTCGCGGACGTCGTCATCACCGAAGCCAGACCCAATTCCTTGCGCGGCCGTCTGCTGCGGTGGAAGAGCCGGCGTGAGCTCAGTTCCCATGACGCGGGATCTGTCGCTCGCGCCGGCCGACAACGTGCGTCTGGTGGAGCTCTGCGGTCCGCTCGATGAGCATCTGCATCAGATCGAAGCCCGGCTCGGCGTCGAGGTCCGCCGCCGCGGCAATCGATTCCAGATCATCGGCCTGCCCGCCGCCGCCGAGCGCGCGGAGGCGGTGCTCAAGGATCTGTACGCCCGCGCGCAGCGCGAGCCCGTGGACTCCGAGCGCGTGCACATCGCGCTGCAGGAACTCGGCATGGACGGCAACGACGCCGACGCGGAGCGAGCGGATGAGCTCAAGGTGCGCACGGCGCGCGGCGCGGTGCGCGCCCGCGGCGCCAATCAGACCGAATATCTCAACAACATCCGCACGCACGATCTGACCTTCGGCATCGGCCCGGCGGGCACCGGCAAGACCTACCTCGCGGTGGCCTGCGCGGTCGAGGCGCTGCAGTCGGAGCAGGTGCGCCGCATCGTGCTGGTGCGCCCGGCGGTCGAGGCGGGCGAGCGGCTCGGCTTTCTGCCCGGCGATCTCACGCAGAAAGTCGATCCGTATCTGCGCCCCATGTACGACGCGCTCTACGAAATGATGGGCTTCGAGCGTGTCGCGAAATCGATCGAGCGCAACGTCATCGAGGTCGCGCCGCTCGCCTTCATGCGCGGCCGCTCGCTGAACGATTCCTTCGTGATTCTCGACGAGGCGCAGAACACGACCAACGAGCAGATGAAGATGTTCCTGACCCGCATCGGCTTCGGCTCCAAGGCGGTGGTGACGGGCGACATCACCCAGGTCGACCTGCCGAACTCCAAGCAGTCGGGGCTGCGCACCGTGATCGACATCCTGCGCGGCGTGCGCGGCATCGCCTTCACCATGTTCAGCTCGCGCGACGTCGTCCGCCATCCCCTGGTGCAGCGAATCGTCCAGGCCTACGAAGCGCGCTCGTCCGACGACGGCTCCGAGCCCGTGAGAGTCGCAAGCTGCTCGCAGCTCGACGTGAGCTATGCGGCGCGGCGGCCCTGGGTGCCGGCCCGCGCGAATTCTCGGCCTGGGTCGAGGCGGCGCTCGCAGGCGCGGCACACGCGCGCGGCGCCCCGCCCGCCGCTCGCGCACTCGCCGGTCGCAGAGATCCCGTGATCGTATCGGTGCGCGTCGTCGGCAGCGCCCGCAGCCGCAGCCTCAACTCAGGCTACCGTGGCAAGGACCGGCCGACCAACGTGCTGTCCTTCGAGGGCCCGGGCGCGATGCCGGACGGAGCCGCTTTCTCGGCGAGCTCGTCATTTGCGCGCCGGTGGTCGCGCGCGAGGCGCGCGCGCAGGGCAAATCCGCCGAGTCCCACTGGGCGCACATGACGGTGCACGGTGTCCTGCACCTGCTCGGCTTCGACCACGAGCGCGACCGCGAGGCCCGGAAAATGGCCGCCGAGGAGATTCAAATCCTTGATCGGCTTGGGTTTTCAGACCCGTATGCGTGATCGAGTATCCTTGGCGCACCGATGTCAGAGCAGTCCACCGGCAATACCGGCCGCTGGTTGAAGCGGATCACGCAGTCGATGTCCGGCGAGCCGCGCGACTCTCGCCGAGCTCATCGAGGATCTGCGCGAGGCGAGCGAGCGCGGGCTTTTCAACGGCGATGCGCTGGTGATGCTCGAGGGCGTGCTGGCGGTGGCCGACATGCAGGTGCGCGACATCATGGTGCCGCGCGCGCAGATGGTGTTCGTCGAGCGCGACGAGGCCCCGGACAAGCTGGTCGAGATCATGGTCGAGTCCGGCCATTCGCGCTTCCCCGTGATCGGCGAGGACCGCGATCAAATTCTCGGCATCCTGCTCGCCAAGGACCTGTTGCGGCTGCAGATCGAGGACGGCGAGTCGTTCGAGATCCGCGAATACATGCGGCCGGTCGTGTTCGTGCCGGAGAGCAAGCGGCTCAACGTGCTGCTCAAGGAATTCCGCCAAAGCCATAATCACCTTGCCATGGTGGTCGATGAGTACGGCGGCGTCTGCGGCCTCGTGACCATCGAGGACGTGATCGAGCAGATCGTGGGAGAGATCGACGACGAGCATGACGTCGAGGACGATCAGTCGATCACGCCGCGAGAGCGACCGCGAGTTCACCGTGCGCGCGCTTGACGCCTATCGCCGAGTTCAACGAATACTTCGGCACGGCATTCTCGGACGAAGAGTACGACACCATCGGCGGACTCCTGATGCAGGAGTTCGGACGGCTGCCGCGGCGCGGGGAGACCATCTCAGTCGGCGACATGGAGTTTCGCATCCTGCGCGCCGATCGCCGCCGCATCGACTTGCTGCGCGTGATCACGCCGCGCGCCATCGAGCCCCCCGCGGCCGATCCTGCCGATCGCTGAGCGGGTGCTATAACTCCCGCTCTGGACCCAGCCATAGCGATCCCGGCCGTCGGACGCGTGGATGCGCATGACCTTAGGCGGCCGATGTGAGTGAGCTCATTTGCGCGGCACTAAGCGCAGTCATGTTTTATCTTTCGCAAGGGCTGGCGAATGCCTGGCCGCTCGCATGGCTCGCGCCGGTGCCCCTGCTGTGGCTGGCATTCGGCGGCACTCCGGCCTGGCGATTGCTGGCCGTGAGCTTCCTGGCCTTTCTTATCGGCCAGGTTTACATCGCGCAGTGCTACGTCGGCGCGCCGCTCATGTCTTTTTTGTCCCTGCTGGGGCTCAGGCCGATCCTTTTTCCTCTCAGCATTCTGTTCGCACGCTTCATCCATCGCCGTCTTTCGCCGCTCCCCACGCTTCTGGCATTCCCGGCTGGCTGGACCACGATGGAGTTCGTCGCAGGACTGCTCTCTCCTCACGGCAGCTTCGGGTCGATCGCGTATAGCCAAGTCTCGGTACCGATTGTCCTGCAGAGCGCGTCGCTGTTCGGCATGTACAGCGTCACCTTCGTCGTGGGTCTGTTTGCTTCGAGCCTTGCGCTCGCGGTTCGAGACTGGAAGGCCGCTCTCACGGCTGCCAGCGTTGGTGCAGCCGTATGCGCGGTCGATCTGCTGTTCGCTGCCACTCGACTGGCCGCGCAGCAACCGGAGGTTGTCCGTGTTGCCGCCGTGGGTTCCGCGATTCAGGCGGATGGGACTGATTCCCTTCCGGCGGACAGACAGACATCATCCATCTACACCTCGACTTTGGACGATCTCGCCCGACGGGGCGCAAGACTCATCGTCACGCCTGAGGAGAGCTTGACGACTCGGCGTACCTGGTCTGCGGAGGCTCTTGCACCTTTGATGGCCGTGTCTCAGGCCACGGGTGCCGAAATCGTCGCGGGTGTTCTGCAACGCGCACCAGCGGGCGACATCGCCGTGGCATTCGAGCCCGATGGTCACAGCTCTGTGTACGCCAAGCGCCACCGGCTCATGCCGTTCGAGGCCAAATTCCCGCCCGGAACCGCCCCGGGCCTGCTGGGCGAGGGCAAGGCCATGGCGATCTGCAAGGATATGGATTTTCCGGACACGATCCGCAAGGACGCGCACGCCGGGTTGCGGCTGATGGCGGTCCCGGCATGGGACTCCGACGCCGATGCGTGGATTCACGCTCGAATGGCGGTCATGCGCGGTGTTGAGAATGGATTTTCTATTGTGCGCGCGGCCAATCACGGTTTATTGACCGCGAGCGATGCCTACGGTCGGCTGATTGCGCAAAAACTCGCCCGGCCGGATCAGATGGACTGGATCCTCGCAGATCTTCCACTGGGACCGGGGCCCACGCTCTATACCCGAATCGGTAATGTGTTTCCGTGGGCCACCTTGGGGCTCACGCTGCTGTTGTGCGTCGTAGGCATGTGGGGTGAGGCGAATGCAAAGTCTCGTAGTCACGGTCGCCCCGCCCGCCCCGGATAATGGGGCGTGCGGGGGGGATAGGCCGTTGTCATCTCGGCGAGATCTGTAAACGCGCCTCGAAGCGCGCCGCTCTAGTGCCCTCTTCGCGTCAGCGGCCGGCGAGCAACGCCTGCCAATTGAGGATGGCGTTCCACAGCATCCTCTGATCGCCGCGATTCAGGTCGCGGTGCAGGGGATTGAAGTTGAACGCGACCACGCGGCCCTTGCCCACGGGCATGTCGAAGATCGCGGGATGTCCGATCAGACCCTCTGCGCCCCAGGCCTGCCCGCTGACCACCAGCGGCGCGCCGTCGCTGTCGCCCCAGTCCATGACGACGCCGCTCGGGATCGAACGGGCCGTCCAGACACGTGGTGCAATAGGCCATGCGCAGCCAGCGCCGCGGGCGTCGCATAGATCGCGTAGTTCTGGCGAAACACGTGCGTGTGGGCCGGTATCCGTAGGCGATCGGACTGTCCGGCCTGGCGAAGGTCACGCGCAGATGCGAGCCCGGGCGTGCGCGTCTCGGTGAACACGGAGGCGCCTGCGGCGTCGCTTCCGCCGCCCGCGGCGCTGCGCGGCACGCCGCCCGACTCGCGGCGCACGCCGCGCACCAGGCCGCCCTCGAGCGCCAGCATCGATGCCGTTGCCGAGCGTGATGAGCAGGCCCCCGTCGTCGACGAAGCGCTGAATCTCGGCGAGGCCCTCGTAGCCCACGCCGCCGGTGATGTCGTCCGATTCGGCCGGCGTGCCGTGACTCGGAGTCGCCGTGGTTTTCTTGAACGGCATCGGCCCCCAAGCCTTGGGGATGCCCTCGATCTGCTCGGCGAGCTCGAGATCGACGTGTCCGTACAACAGCACGTCGTAGCTGCTTGCGCAAGTTGCCGCGGCGCATGTCCTCGTCGCGCACGTAGGTGTAGGGAATGTGGCGCTGGTCGAGCGCATAACGCACCCAGCCGATGCTGTCGGTGTCCGCCCACGGCACCCACAGGCCGAGCCGCGGCACAGGGGCCGGGTGCGTGGGCGGCTTGCGGGGCAGCCCCGAGGCGCTGAAAGTCGAGTCCCAGATCGCCTGCGGCGTCCGCCGAGGGCGGCATCGAGCCCGGGCTGTGCGGGCAGGATCCACGAGCCGCGGGGATAGTCGCGGCCGCCCGCGCTGAAGGGCTGTTCCGCAATCTCGATCTTGAAGCGGGACGAGGCGAAAGCGCGCCTCGAGCAAGCCCTCCTGGCCGGTGTCCTTCGAGCACGTAGACCGGGCCCTCGCCGCCGAGCCGTCCTGCCGGATGCGGCGGCTCGGTCACGGGCGCGAGCGCGCGCCTCGCGCACCGCGGGTCCGCGGACGGCGACCGCGGTCAGGTGATAATTCGCCGGCAGCTCCCAGGAGATATCGTCGTAAGGCTCGCCGGCGTCCTTCGGGAAAGAACTTCGGACGTCAACAAGTCGACCGCATAATTCCGATACGGCTGGTCGAGCCGGACCACGTAGGTTCCGGCGGCGAACGTGCCCTTCCTTGAGCGCGAGATTCGGCCGTCGCACGCTGCACCTCGATGCCCTGCGCCATGAGCAGCGACACCAGCTGCGCGACGCGCGGCGGATCGCCCTGATCGCTCGGGGATCAGAAATGCGAACGGCGCCTGCGTCGATTCCCTTGCGCCAGGAGTCGTAGGCCGGTCTGATAGAAGTTGTGCAGCAACGCCTTCGATTGCTGGGCGGTGAGATCGAGTGCCGCCAGCGCGGCGGTTTCCATGTAGTTCACGTTGTCGCGCGCCGACCAGCGGAACGGGCCCGTCGGGCGGCGGCTCCGGCCGATACCATTCCCGGCTCATCTCGTCCGGATAGGAGCGTCTGCACCAGGGTCTCGGCGGTGCCGTTGCCGAAGGTCTCGTAGCCGCGGCCCATGGCATTGTGGTTGAGGCCGATCGAATCCATGAACACGTGCGCGAAGTCATCGCCGAAATTCCAGGTCCAGACGCCCGGCATGCCGAAGCCGGTGAGCGTGGTCACCTCGTGAAAGCTCATCTCCAGGCGTTCGTCGTAGCTCACGGGATCGATGTTCTCGTTGGTCGGGCCCGTGCCGTTCCAGGTGATGAGGAGCGCGACGCTCTCGTGCAAATCGTGCACGACCGTCGGATGCCAGTCGAAGAACATCCGCTGCACCGCCTTGGTCGTCTCGTGGGTGAGCTGCATGCGCATCGCGGTTGATGTCGACCATCGCGTACTTCGACCAGTAAGGCGGCGCCTGCGCGCGGCAGCGTCGCGAGGTCGGTCTTGCCCTTCAAGAAGCGGTAGAACCATTCCACCTGCTTGTCGCGGCCGTCCGGATTCGAGACCGGGATTGATGAGCACCACGACGTTCTCGCGGATTCGCCGGATCATCGGCTGCTCGGAGACGGCCAGGCGGTAGGCGAGCTCGAGCATGGTCTCCGTCGAGCCGGTCTCGTCGGAATGCAGGGCGGCGTTGAAATAATAGATCGGCCGCGCGTCCTCGATGAGGCGCTCGGCGGCGGCGGGATCGGTCTTGCGCGGATCGGCGAGGGCGGCAGTCGCGGCTTTCAGCCGCTCGAGGTCGCGGATGCCTTGCTCGTCGGCGATCGCGAGCAGCACGATGTCGCGGCCTTCCTCGGAGCGGCCGATGGTGAACACGCGCACGCGCGGCGAGGCGGCGGCGAGCGCGCGGCTGTAGGCGTAGGCGGTCGCGGAATCCACCAGCTCGCCGGGCGCGCCGGGGATGCGATGCAGGAAAGCCCGCGGCGAGGGAACGGTGCCGAGGCCGGCAGATAAGAGACCCAGGGCGAGGAGAATCGCGGCTCGGTGGTCGCCGCCGCGATCTCGCGGGTGGCGGTCGGGTCCGCCGTGTCCGGAGCGACGATCGCGGCCGGAACTTCGGCCTGCGTCACCATGGGCAAGGCGCAGAAGAGCAGAGCAGCAGCCGCCATCGCGGCGCGCACGGAAGCGATCATCGGCATGGTCATCCTTCG
Organism: uncultured Gammaproteobacteria bacterium; assembly: GCA_963766915.1. Lineage (GTDB taxonomy): Bacteria > Pseudomonadota > Gammaproteobacteria > Steroidobacterales > Steroidobacteraceae > Bog-1198. The sequence goes on along the minus strand of CAVYCL010000005.1, from coordinate 279,265 downwards.
ATGTAGGGCGCGTGCCGCCCGCGTCGCAAATATACCGCAACCGCCGGAGCGTTATTGAACGAACGAAAAGCAATGAGAGGCGGCGCCGGAAGGCGCCGCTCTAGGGGCGACGTTGGCTCAGCGTTTCGATGAGGTCGCGGTAATCGAGCAAGCCCGCCGTGGCGAGTCCCGCAACCTTCCCTTCGTCGTCGCAGCGGCGCACCAGCACCGCATCCCGACAGAAGCGCTCGCCCTCGAAACGCGCCGCTTCCGCCGCGGACATCGGGCCGCCTTGCAGCTTCAGGGTCACGACCGAGGCCGGGCTCAGCTTCGCGAAATAATCCGAATCCGTCGCGAGCAAATAGCGCTTCGCGGGAACATGCAGACGGACCGGTTCGGAGACTTCCGCCGGGAATCGCTCGGCGAGCCAGCGTCCGCCGACCGTCTCATGGGCCGCATCGGCGGTCCACTCGGCGAGGTCGTCCGGCGCATCGCCGATCAGGTGGCCGACGTCGTGCAGCAGCGCGGCGACGATGAGCGCCGGCGGCGCGCCGGCCGCGCGAGCGAAGTGGGCCGCCTGCAGTCCATGCTCGGCGATGGAAACGCACTCGCCAAAGTAGGCCTCGTCGCCTCGATCCGCATACAGAGCAAGAATCTCGTCCATCACCTTCACGGGGTCGCTCCTTGCGCGGACTCACGGCGCAGGAGCGCGGCGGCGCCGTAGACGCTGTCACGGGTGAGATAGCAGCCGCGCAGGTGGCGAGCGTGCCGCGCGGAGGAAAAGGCCGTGCGGCCGTGCAGGATGCGTTGATTGTCGAACACCACGATCTCACCCTCCGGTAAATGCAGCTTGAGCTGGAAGCGCGGCTCGCGCAACACGGCGGCAAAGCGCCGGTAGGCGGCATAAAACGCCGCGGCCTCGGGAGCCGCGAGCCGCAGGGGAGCGATCGAGCGGCTGTTGTAGTGGACGGCGCAGACCTCGCCCCGGCACGAGAGCTCGATCAGCGGCCGCTCGGCGAACAGCTCGGCGTTTTGCGAGCGGTAGTGAAACGGGACGGCGGTGCGCGCGAGCAGCGCGAAGGCCTCGGGATCGACGGCGCGCAAATGCTCGGCGAGGGCGAAGCCGTCGGCAAACAGGCTCTCGCCGCCGTCGGGCGATGCGATGAGCACGTGCAGCGCTTGAAATCCCGGCACCGGGTCGCGGTACGGGTTATCGGTGTGCAGTCCCAGCCCGAGATCGGAGTAGGCGAGATTCTCGGGCTGCGGCACGGAGCGCACGTCGAATACGAGGCCGTAATTCGTTTCGGCCACCTGCCCGACCAGCCGCATGGAGTCGAGCAGCGCATCGCCCGCCGACGGCACGCCGCTCAAGAATGCGATGCCGTCCTGGAGCAGGCGGGTGAGCCAGCCCGATTGCACGCCGGCATCCGACTGCACGGCTTTCAAGCTCGCGCGCGCAAAATCGCGCCCGGCCTCCCGGCCGGCTCCGTCGAGCCAGGGGCGCGCCTGGAACTCCGGATGGTACGGCTGCCGGCCACGCTGCGCGGCGAGCCAGGACAGGTCGAACCAGGCCCCCTCGGCTGCGCCCTCCCATTCGATCCGCAGCCTACCGTTTTGGACCCCCGCCGCGCGGATGCGCGGTTGCTCGGGCAGATCCGCAATGTCGACCAGCCGCTGGCCGCTGTGCGGGTCGCGGTGTCCCGGCGCATTGTCGAAGAGCCAGATGCTGGCGAATTCATCGACACGGCCGTCCATCCAGACGACGCCGAGCGTGTCCGGCCGAGTCGACAGGGTCGGAGTCTCCGCTCGCGCGTTCATGGCAAGTGCCTGCCCTCGCGGATCGCCTTCGAGCTCAGGTAGCAAAGGTAGGCGGCCGCCAGCGCGGCGAGGACGCTGACCCCGGCGAGCACGGTGAATACGCGCTGCCATCCGAACGCCACGGAGACCCGTGCGACGCTGTCGCCGGCGGCCATCGCGCCCAGATAGCCCACCCCGTCGATGATGCCCGAGGAGGCCGCGGAGGCTTGTTTGCCGCCGAAATCGAGCGCGAAGGCTCCGCCCAGATAGGAGTAAGGGCCGAGCAGGCAAAACGCGATGGTTCCGAGCGCGAGCGGCGGCAAAAACGTACCGGCCGCGCTCGCAGTCATCGAGTGGAGCAGCAACAGGGCGCCCGCCGTCGCGGCGAGGCCCGACCAGCATGATGACGGAGCGCCCGTTCGCCCCCAGCCGATCGCTGAGCCAGCCGCTCGCAAGGACGGAGACTGCGCCCACCCCGGGAAATATCGCGCTCATCCCGGCGGCCTTGCTCGCCGTGTAGCCGAGGTAATCACGCAGATAAACCGGCGTCCAGATGTTGAAAGTCTCGCGGATTATCGTGCAGCCGAGCGAGAGGAAGCAAACGATGAGGAAGGAGCGGCTGCGCAGCAGCGGGCACGAGCAACTCCGCGCACGCCGTGCACGCGCGCTTCGCTGGCGGCGAACAGGTTGAGCGGGTTGGTCTTGGCCTCGGCTGAACCCGGCTTGGACGCGGGACTCGCGCAGCAGCAGCCAGTTCGACACGAAGCAAACGGCGGCGACGGCAGCCGCGTAGTAAAACAAGGTCTGCCAGCCGGCGCCGTGCGCCATGAGCGTCGCCATCGACCCGCGTGCCGCGGCGTCGCCGACGAGATAGCTGATGCTCAAGATGCCGACGACGAGACCGTAGGACGAATAGTCGAACCATTTCGAGGAGACTTTGATCAGGCCGGCCCACGCAATGGATTGCACCAAGCGATTGCCGAACCAGGCCGCCGCGAAGAGCAGGATGGAGCTGCCCATCGAAAACACCAACGTGAAGGCGGTCGCACCCGCGAGTCCGATCAGAAAGCTGATGCGGCCGCCCCAGAAATCGCCGAGACCGGTCAGGAAAAGCTTCCCCATCGCATAGGCGAAAACACCGATGGAGGCGACATCGCCGATGCGCTTCACCGCCTCGTCGTGGCCGACGCCGTGCCGCCCGAGCTCATCGATGATGAGCGGCGTTCCCACCGACAGATCCGCGCGGCAAAAATAGAGCGCGGCGTAACCGGCGAAAAGCAATGCGATGACTTTGATCTGATCGAAACGCAGCGAGCGCATTGCCGCATCATCCCATTTGCCCGATGGACGGGTCGGGCTTTCTGCATCGCCGCGAGTTGGCACGGAAGCTGCTAACTACTCTCAACGCGCGGTCTTGCGAGGCAAGGCGCCCGGCACGGGCGGTAGGGCGGCAAATCGCGGCCGGTACGGCCGATGGATACCGGCGAATCCTTGCCGGTTGCCGATACCGCACGGTCATCTTGAGTCTTAAAGGAGGATTTCGAATGAGCGCAATCACTTCAGCGGTCTCGGGGCTGCTCACCAGCCCGAGCTTCCATGGCCATGGGCACCGACGAGGCGCGCACGCGCCATCGAGCAGCACCTCGAGCACGTCGACCACGAGCAGCGGCACCAGCGGCATCGGACAATTGCCGGTCGGCGCTTCCAGTGCGTTGTTCAGCGGGCTGGTGCAATCGTTCGAGCAGGCGATCGGCTCGCCATCGACCGCTGCGGTGACAGGCACCGGCGCGACGGCTGCAACGCAGGCTCCGTCAGCGGGCGCGGCGGCGACGCCGGGGCAGGGGCAAGAGCTGCAGGCGTTCCAGCACTCACTCGTGCAGGCGCTGAAACAGGACGGGCTCAGCTCGAACGGCACGGGCAACGTCGTCTCCTCGTTGCAGAATCTCATTCAACAACTCAGTCCGAGCGGCAAGCCGACGGCAGCGACCGAGACCCTCACATCCACGTTCCAGAACCTCGTGAACGGCCAGGCCGGCGCCGCCGCGGTGGCGTCGACTTCGTCGGGCTCGTCGTCGAGCGCATCATCCAACGCGGGACTGCAAAGTTTCTTGAACAATTTGTTGCAGCACGTACAAGCGAGCGGTGCACAGTCGCTGACGAGCGCCGGCAGCAACGTGAACGCGCACGTCTGAGCGGCGGGGGCGGCCCTGAGGCGGGTGGCCCGAGTCGGGGTCAGTCCCCCTTTCTGCGGTTGCCGAAAGCGGTCATAGTTCGGCTCCAAGGAGACGCGCATGGCCGATCTGATCCTCGCCACATTCGATTGGGTGCCCGAGAAGCCGCGGGGCTATGTACGCGACCTGCGTGTGCGGTGGGCGCTGGAAGAGGCTCGATTGCCCTATCGCGTCAAGAGCGTTCCATTTCGCGCTCGGGATGCCGAGCATTTCGCGCACCAGCCTTTCGGCCAGGTGCCCTGGTTGATCGACGGCGACATCTCGATCTTCGAGAGCGGCGCGATCCTGCTGCATCTCGGCGAGCGCAGCGATGCGCTGTTGCCTGTCGATCGGCGCAGCCGCTGTGAAGCCTTGGAATGGCTGTTCGCGGCGCTCAACTCGGTCGAGATGGCGAGCCTGCCTTGGGCGATATTCGCGTTCTCCGGAAAATCGGGCGATACGCCGGAGTGGCAACGGTTGGACCAATTTCTCGAGGGCCGGTTGGGGGCTGTGGAGCGGGTGTTGGCCGCGCGAGAATGGCTGGCCGGCACCTTCTCCATCGCCGACATCGTCATGTCGGATGTACTGCGTCTCGTCGATCGATTCGATCGGCTGACGCGGCATCCTGCCTGCCGCGACTATGTCGCGCGCGCCACGTCCCGCCCCTCGTTCCTAAAGGCCCATGCGGACCAGATGGCGCATTTTGCTGCGGCAGATCGAGCCGTTTGCTAAATTTCTGACCCCAATGTCCTACAGCCGGACTGCGCCGCTACCGACAGGCGCCCCCGCGTTGCTTCCCGACAATAAAATGTAAGCGAGGAAGACATGGCAAAGAAAACGGCGCTCGCCCCCTATCGCAAGAAGCGAGACTTTTCGAAGACCGCCGAGCCGAGCGGCGAGCGCGCCGTCGCCGCATCGGAACGGTTACGCTTCGTGGTCCAGAAGCACGCAGCGCGCCGCTTGCATTACGACCTGCGGCTGGAACTCGATGGCGTCTTCAAATCCTGGGCGGTCACACGCGGCCCCTCGGACGATCCGGCCGACAAGCGCCTCGCCGTCGAGGTGGAGGATCACCCCCTCGATTACGGCGATTTCGAGGGAACCATTCCGGCGGGCGAATACGGCGGCGGTACCGTGCAACTCTGGGATCGCGGCTACTGGGTTCCGGAAGGATCCAAATCTCCCGAGGAGGCGCTGCGCGCCGGCGACTTGAAATTCACGCTGGAGGGCAAGCGGCTGCATGGCAGCTGGGTGCTGGTCCGCATACGTAACGATCGCAGCGGCGGCAAGCGCACCAACTGGCTCCTCATCAAGCATCGCGACGCGAGCGCCCGGTCGGACGGTGGCGCCGCGTTGCTCGCCGACGACCGCTCGGTTGCGTCAGGCCGTCCGATGCAGCAGATCGAAGCAGGCAAAGGCCGCGCTCCCGCGCCGTTCATGCTGGCCTCCGCCGGCGGCTCCAAGGCGGATGCGGTATGGCGATCCAACCGCTCTTCTGAATCCGCGCAGGTGCCCGCGACCGCGCGCGCGTCTGTCAGGAAACCGAAGGGCGTCGCGACGCGCCGCATCCCCGATTTCGTCGAGCCGCAACTCAGCCGGTTGGTCGAGCAGCCGCCGACCGAGGCTGCATTGGGGGCACGAGGTCAAGTTCGACGGCTATCGCCTGCAGTTGCGCGTCGTGGAGGGCAAGGCGACGCTGCTCACGCGCAGCGCGCTCGACTGGACCTCGAAGTTCTCCTCGGTGGCCGCCGATGCGGCCGCCTTTCCGGACTGCATGATCGACGGCGAGGTCGTGGCGCTCGATGACAAGCATGTGCCGAGCTTCTCCGCGCTGCAGGCCGCGCTGTCGGCCGGCGAATCGAAGAACTTGGTGTTCTACGCCTTCGATCTCTTATTCGAGGGACGCGAGGATCTGCGGGGACTGCCGCTGGCGGAGCGCAAGGCACGGCTCGCGCAATTGCTCGAGAGTGCGCCGGGCGAGCATATCCGCTTCGTGAGCCATATCGAATCGCGCGGCGATACCGTGCTCGAGTCCGCGTGCAAGTTGGGGCTCGAGGGTATCGTATCGAAGCGGCTCGATGCACCGTACTCGTCCGGGCGCGGCGATACCTGGCGCAAGGCAAAATGCCGCGCGGGCCACGAAGTCGTCTTGGGCGGCTGGACGACCGAGTCGGGAACGCTGCGCTCGCTGCTCGCGGGCGTCAATCGCGACGGTCATCTCGTCTATGTGGGACGCATCGGCACCGGCTACACGCGCAAGACCATCCAGGAGCTGCTGCCGAAGCTCAAGGCGTTGACCGTCGCGCAGAGTCCCTTCGGCGGCGAGAATGCGCCTGCCAAGAAAAGCGACGTGCGATGGCTCAAGCCTGAGCTCGTGGCGGAGATCGAATTCGCCGGCTGGACCGGCGCGGGCATGATCCGTCAGGCCGCCTTCAAGGGATTACGCCTGGACAAGGCCGCCTCCGACGTCATCGCCGAGATGCCGGCTGCGGTCGACGAAACCGAGCCGACTCCGCAACAGGTGCTTAAAGTCGCGGCGAAGCGCAGTGCGCGGACGGAGAAAACGGCACGCGCCGCGAAGCCGGTGCGAGCGGGGAAAGCGGCAAAGGCCGACAAACCGGCTCGGACGGCGAAGGCACCTCGGGCAGAGGCAGCCTCGCCGGCGAAGAAGACTCCGGCCTCGTCCCAGGCACGCGATACGGTCATGGGCGTGACCATCTCCAAGCCGGACAAAGCGCTCTGGCCCGACGCCGGCGACGGGCGCCCGGTCACGAAGCTCGATCTGGCGCAGTACTTCGAGAGCATCGGCCCCTCGATGTTGCCGCATCTCTTCGGGCGCCCGTGCTCGCTGGTGCGGGCGCCGGACGGGCTGGGAGGACAGCAGTTCTTCCAGCGGCATGCGATGGCGGGGATGTCCGACTTGTTCGAGTTGGTGAAGGTGAAAGGCGATCGCGCACCGTACGTCCAAATTGATCGGCTCGAGGCGCTGGCAGCCGTCGCGCAGATCGGCGCGTTGGAGCTGCATCCTTGGAATTGCGCGCCGCATGAGCCGGAGATCGCGGGGCGGCTGGTATTCGACTTAGACCCCGCTCCCGACGTCAAATTCGCCGCGGTGATCGAGGCCGCTCTCGAGATGCGCCGGCGTCTGAAGGCGCTCGGGCTCGAATCCTTTTGCAAGACCACCGGCGGCAAGGGTCTGCACGTCGTGACGCCGCTCCTCGGGAGCCGCGCGCACGCCGTGGAGTGGCCGGCCGCCAAGAATTTTGCGCACCTCGTTTGCGCGCAGATGATGCAGGACAGCCCCAACAAATATCTCGATAACATGTCGAAGAGCCAGCGCACGGGACGCATCTTTTTGGATTATCTGCGCAACGATCGCACCTCGACGGCGGTCGCGCCGTTCTCGCCGCGCGCGCGGGACGGCGCTCCGGTGTCCATGCCCATCGGCTGGCCGCTGGTGAAGGCGGGTCTCGATCCCAAGCGATTCACGGTACGAACAGCGCCGGCGCTTTTCCAAAAGAGCTCGGCGTGGAAGGATTATGACGCGGCGGCGGGCTCGCTCAAGGATGCCATCCGCAAGCTCACCGGAGCCGGGAACCGCAAACCGTAGGGGCGGGGCATGGCTCACGTCGGCGGCTCTCGAGAAGCGCTAAACTAACGCGCTTCAACGGCCCCCGGTTGTTCATGACTTCAAGGTCCCGCCCGCACAAGCATCCCGACCCCACGCTGGTCGCGGACGAAGTCATCGCCCCCGATTCCCGCACCGAACGGCTGAACACCAAGGCCGCGGGAGTGATCGGGCTCGCGATCATGGCCAGCCGGGTGCTGGGTCTTGCACGCGAGCTCATCTGCGCCGCATTGTTCGGCGCCGCCGCGATGGACGCCTTCACGGTCGCTTTCCGGATCCCGAACCTGCTGCGCGACCTGTTTGCCGAGGGCGCGCTGTCGACCGCATTCGTCACCACCTTCACCAAGACCATCGCGCGCGAGGGCGATCGAGCGGCCTGGCGGCTCGCGGACAAGGTGGCCACCTTGACCGTGCTCGTGCTCGGCGCACTGTGCGTGCTCGGCATGGTGTTCTCGCAGCAGCTGGTCGCGGTGCTCGCGCCGGGCTTCGATCCCGTCAAGGCCGCGCGTACGGCGCTGCTGACGCAGATCATGTTTCCCTTCATCTTGCTGGTCTCGCTCGCCGCGCTGGTCATGGGCGTGTTGAATGCGAAGAGCATTTTCGGCCGGCCCGCCATGGCGTCGAGCTTTTTCAATATCGGCTCCATCATCGGCGGTGTGGGGCTCGGCTATCTCTGGGACCCCAGCTTCGGGCCCAGAGCGCTGATCGGTCTCGCGGTCGGCACGCTCATCGGCGGCGCGCTGCAGCTCTCGGTGCAGCTGCCGGCGCTCAAGGGATTAGGCTACCGCTATCATCCGGATTTTCGCTGGCGCGATCCCGGGGTGATCGCCATCCTCGCGCTGATGGGGCCGGCGGTCATCGCCGCGAGCACGACGCAGGTCAACGTGCTGATCAACTCGATGTTCGCCTCGACGCTCGGCGACGGCGCGATCTTCTGGCTCGCCATCGCCTTCCGCTTGATGCAGCTGCCGCTCGGTCTGTTCGGCGTGGCGCTCGGCACGGTCACGCTGCCCCTGCTCTCGCGGCTCGTGGTGGCCGGCCAAATGGGTGCGTTTCGTGCCGAGCTCGGCCGCGCCCTGCGGCTCATGTTCCTGCTGACGATTCCTTCGACCATCGGGCTCATGATGCTGGCCGAGCCGATCATCTCGGTGATCTACCAGCACGGCCGCTTCGATGCCTACGAGGCGGCGCAAGCGGCGGGAGCGCTGCGGTACTACGCCGTCGGTCTGTCGTGCTATGCGGCCCTCAAGGTTCTGGTGAACGCGTTCTATGCACTCGATCGGCGCAAGACCCCGATGATCGTGAGCTTCCTCGCCATCGGTTTGAATCTATTGTTCAACTGGATTTTCACCTTCCGGCTCGGCTGGGGACATCGCGGGCTCGCCTTCTCGACGGGCTGCGTGGCGACGTGCAATTTCTTGCTGCTGTATGTGTTGATGCAGCGCCATCTGGGGGGCCTCGAGTCGCGCCGCATGCTCGTCTCGCTCGTCAAGATCGGCCTCGCGGGCGCAGCGCTCGCGGCGGTCTGCGCCCTATCGAACCGCTGGTTCCTGGCCGACTGGGCAACGCAGGCGCTGTGGTCGAAAGCGCTCGTGCTGGTGGCCACCGTGGTCGTGGCGGGGGCCGCGTTCGGTCTGTGCGCTGCGGCACTTAAAGTCGAGGAGCTGACTGCGTTGCTCGCCTCGGTCGCACGGCGGCTGCGCCGCTAGACGGCGCTTTGCACAACTTTCCCCTGAGCCAACAAAACTTGGTACATAGGACCATTGCATTGAGGACGCGCTGCGCCGATCATTGCGGCCTGCAAAGGACTGCCAAGGGATAAATATGCACAGAATTGCAAGTCTAGCGCTCCTACTCGCCGCCGGCATCGTCGCCGCCCACGACATTCAGGCGGAGACCTACGTCATTCAGGCGAGCGGCGACGGTCGCGAGGCCACCGTCAAAATTCCCGTGGGCGCGGTATCGGCCTTCTCCGCCAATAGCGCCGTGGCGCTCACCGATTACGCGGATCCGCAGGTCGAGGCGATGCGCCTCTCCGGCGATGTGCGCATTCACGTGGTCGGCATGCCGGTGCCGATTCAAATCCGAGCCGAGCACGTGGTTCTCGAGCTCACGGCGGACGAGGCCCCCACGCATCCGGATCGGATGAGTGCGAGCTCGCCCGGGGCACCGCGTGCAGTCGGCGCAGGTCATCGTCGATGACCCCCAGACGCAGACCTTCGTGGGCCACGTCGTGTTCACCGAGCAGACACCCTCGGGCGCTTTCGAAATCAAGGCGGATCGCCTCGAGCGGCTGACCGGGCCGTTCGCCGGCGTGTAAGCGCGGCGGCCGTCGCATGGCGGACGGAGGATGTCTGTGCGGCGCGGTGCGCTACCGTTGCAGCGGTACGCCCTCATCGTCCGTCACCTGTCACTGTCGCAGCTGCCGCAGCGCGAGCGGCGCGCCGGTGGTCGCCTGGATCACCGTGCGGCGTGCCGAGCTCAGTATCCTGTCCGGGACTCCCGCGGTCTTTATTTCATCGCCCGGCGTGACGCGGCAGTTCTGCAGCCGTTGTGGCACGGCGCTCACTTATGCGAGCAACCGCCATGCAGACACGATCGATGTGACCACCGCGTCGCTCGACGATCCTGAAGCTTATCCGCCGACGGCGGAGGTCTGGCTCGAACATCGCCTCAGCTGGCAGCCGCTCAGCCCAGACACCCAGAAATCCAACGGATTCTAGACGGTTGCCGCGGCCGGTGGGCGCGGCCTCTTTCGCCTCAACGCGAGCACGCCCATCAACGCGACGCCCGCGAAGCATAGGCTCGGGAACACGTAGCCGAACCTCACATACACGGTGTCTCCCCCCGGCATGCGCGGCGCGGTGACCAAAACGCCGTCGGCCGGACGTGGATTACGATACGGATCGTCCGCGTAGGTCTTGACGAGCAGGCGGCCGTTCGGATCGACGAGCGCCGAGGGACCCGAGTTCACGGCGCGCACCAGCGCGACCCGCAACTCCACCGAGGCGTAGACGGCGAGCGCGAGGTGCTCCCACGGTTCGGATGCGGCGCCGAACCAGGAGTCGCTGGTCAGGTTGACGAGCAGGTTCGGATGCAGCGCGCCGACGCGGCGCAGATACCCCGGCAGAATATCTTCGTAGCAGATGACCGGCCCGAGCGCCCAGGGCGTGCCGTCCGGCCCGAGCGTCGACAACAGTGCGGGCCCTTTGCCCGCGGTGAACTGCCCGGCCCCCACCGGCAGGAGTTTGCGCAGCCAGGGAAAGTACTCGATGCCGGGGAGATACTCGCCGAAGGCGAGCAACCGCACCTTGTCGTAGCGGCCGCCGATGTTGCCGTTCGTCTCGAACAGCAGCGCCGAGTTGAATGCCGTATCGTGCTGGCTGTCGTAGGTGCTCGCGCCGATCACGAGCGGAACGCTGATGCCGCGCCGGATCATCGCGGGCGAATCTTCGGTGAAGTCGGCGGTCATGTCCCGCAGCAACGTCACGGGATAGCTGCCCTCGCTCCAGACCACGAGATTCGCACCGAGCTGCTGCAATCGCCGGCTCTGCTCCTGCAGCGCCGTCAGTTCGCGAACGGCTTCCTCGGTCGATATGTCCCCGTCGGCGGTGTAGGCGATGTTCGGCTGGACCAATCCGACCTTGAGCCACGGTACATGCGTGAGCGTCTCATCCACCTCACGCATGCGTACCGCGCCGAAGATGAGTGATGCCGCGAGCGCCGTCGCCGCGCCGATCAGCGGCCAGCGCGCCGCCCGCGGCCCCTCGATGAGGTCGACGAGTGCGCCATTGACCGCCATCAGCAAGGCCGTGACGCCCCAGGGACCGGTGATTTCCGCGATCTGGATGACCAGCGGTTGCCAGGCTTGCGAGATCCACTGCCCGCACGGGAACACCTGCGGCACGGTCAGCTCGCAGGCCACCATGAGCGGCGGGGCGAGCAGCGCGAACGGAATCCGGAGCCTTTTGCGTATGCCGCAGGCGACGGCGGTGAACAGCAGGAAAATAAGCGCGCGCGAGGCGCAAAAAGCGAACAGCACGAGAACGGCGCCGATCCACGGGAACCCCGCAAACCGGTGGGTCACATCGGCCAACCAATAAAATCCTCCGCCGGTCTCGACCACGCCGGCCCACCAGCCGAGAAACAGCGCCCGGCCGTAGGTCGGCGCCCGATCCACGGCGATGAGCATGGGCACCGCGGCGATCCATGCGAGGCCCGCCAGATCGAACGGCGCGCAGGCGAGAAACCACAGGCAGCCGCTCAAGGTGACGAGCCCGAAGCCGGTGTAGAAACTGGAGGCGCGCATTAGGGTCGGAAGAGCTTACCGGCTTGTTTTGTGATTCGCGGGACGTGCGCATCATAAGGTATCCTGACGCTCAGCCATGCAAGAAAGATATGAGCCCTCCGAAATCGAAGCGGAGGCACAACGCTATTGGGATGAGAATCGCTGCTTCGAGGTGACCGAGGACCCGGCACGCGAGAAATATTACTGCCTGTCCATGTTTCCGTATCCGAGCGGACGATTGCACATGGGCCACGTGCGCAATTACACCATCGGCGATGTATTGACGCGGTTCATGCGCATGAACGGCAAGAACGTGCTGCAACCCATGGGTTGGGACGCGTTCGGCCTGCCGGCTGAGAATGCCGCCATCGCGAACGCGGTTCCGCCCGCGAAATGGACCTACGACAACATCGCGCACATGAAGGCGCAGCTGAAGTCCTTGGGGTTTGCGATCGACTGGAGCCGCGAGCTCGCCACCTGCCGCGCCGACTATTACCGCTGGAATCAGTGGATGTTCCTGCGGATGCTGGAGAAGGGGATCGCCTATCAGAAGACGGGCGTGGTCAACTGGGATCCGGCCGATATGACGGTGCTCGCGAACGAGCAAGTCATCGACGGGCGCGGCTGGCGCACGGGCGCACTCGTCGAGCGCCGCGAGATCCCGATGTACTACCTCAAGATCACGGCCTATGCCGAAGATCTGCTCGAGTCCTTGAAGTCCATGCAGGGCTGGCCCGAGCGCGTGCGCACGATGCAGGCCAACTGGATCGGCAAGAGCGAGGGCGTGCGAATCGGCTTTCCCTACGAGATCGACGGCACCGAGGGCGTGATGCATGCGTTCACGACGCGGGCCGACACGATCATGGGCGTGACCTTCTGCGCGGTCGCGGCGGAGCATCCGCTCGCGGTGCGCGCGGCTTTGGACAATCCGAGCCTTGCGAGATTCATCGAGGAGTGCAAGCGCGGACCGGCCGTCGAAGCGGAGCTCGCCACCCAAGAGAAGAAAGGCATGGCGACGGGATCGTCGGTGCGCCATCCGTTGACGGGCGAGGATGTGCCCGTGTGGGTCGGCAACTATGTGCTCATGAGCTATGGTGAAGGCGCCGTCATGGGCGTGCCGGCGCACGATGAGCGGGATTTCGAGTTCGCGAAGAAATATGATCTGGCCATCGTGCCGGTGATCGACGTCGACGGGCGGACCTACTCCACGGCTGCCTGGCAGCCCTGGTACAGCGAGCACGGCCGCTGCGTGAATTCGGGGAAGTACGACGGTCTCGACTTCAGGGCGGCGACGGATCAGGTCGCGGCCGACCTGAAACGGCTCGATCTGGGCGAGAAGCAGGTGACGTGGCGGCTGCGCGATTGGGGCATTTCGCGCCAGCGCTACTGGGGCTGCCCGATCCCGATGATCCATTGTCCTGCATGCGGCACCGTGCCGGTACCCGAGGAGCAATTGCCGGTGCTCCTGCCGGAGAACCTCGTGCCGGACGGCAGCGGCAATCCGTTGCTCAAGGACGAGGCATTTCTTGCATGCGCCTGCCCGCGTTGCGGCGGCGGCGCGCGCCGCGAGACCGATACCATGGACACCTTCGTGGATTCGTCCTGGTACTTCTTGCGCTATGCCTGTGCCGGCAATGACAGCGCGATGCTCGATTCGCGCGTGCACTACTGGCTGCCGGTGGACCAGTACATCGGCGGCATCGAGCACGCGATATTGCATCTTCTCTACGCCCGCTTCTGGACCCGCGTGCTGCGCGATTTGGGAGCCGTCGAGTTCAAGGAGCCTTTCGAGAATCTGTTCACCCAGGGCATGGTGCTCAACGAGGCGTTCTATCGCAGGATCGAGTCCGGCCGCATCGAATACTACGACCCCGCGGATGTGGAGACGCTCGTCGACAAAGGCGGCTCGCGCACGGTGCTCAAGACCGACGGCAAGGACGTGCAGTCGGGCGGCGTCGTCACGATGTCGAAGTCGAAGAAGAACGGTGTCGACCCGCAGGCGCTGGTCGATGAGTTCGGCGCCGACACCGCGCGGCTCTTCACCATGTTCGCGGCGCCACCCGAGCAGACGCTCGAGTGGTCCGACGAGGGTGTGCAGGGAGCGTACCGGTTCATCAAGCGGCTGTGGAAGGCCGTGCATGAGCACGTGCTCGCGGGCCCTGCGCCGCGCATCGATAAGGCGCAGCTCGACGAAGCCCAGCGGGCGATGCGCCGCCAGGCCCACCACACCCTTGCCAAGGTGAGTGACGACATCGGGCGTCGGCGCACGTTCAACACCGCCATCGCCGCGGTGATGGAGCTGCTCAACTCGCTCGCCAAGTTCCCGCACGCGACGCCCAACGATCGCTCGGTCGCGCAGGAGGCGCTCGAGATCGCCGTGATGTGCTTGTCGCCGATCATTCCGCATGCGACGCACGCGCTGTGGCGGGCGCTCGGCCATTCGACGGCGTTGATCGACGAGCGCTGGCTGCAAGTCGATGCGGCGGCGCTCGAACAATCGAGCGTCCAGATCGTGGTGCAGGTGAACGGCAAGCTACGCGCGCACATCACGGTGCCCGCCGACGCCGACGACGAGAGCCTGCGCGCCGCAGCTCTCGCCGATCCGCACGTGCAGAAGTTCGTCGGCGGCGCACCGGTCCGCAAAGTGATCGTGGTGCGCGGCAAACTCGTCAACGTGGTCGTATAGATGCGCGCCGCCATCGCGACTCTGATCTTGAGCGTCGCGCTCGGCGGCTGCGGGTTCCGGCTCGCCGGCAGTGAGCATCTGCCGGCGGTGCTGGCGAAGCCTTATTTGTCGGTGAAAGATCCGTATACCGATTTCGCGCGCGAGTTCGAGCGTCAGCTCAAGAACTCGGGCGCGGAGCTGCAGCCCGGCCGCCAGGACGCGACCGCGACCATCGAGGTGATCAAGGATCTGACCGAACAGCGCACGCTCGCGGTTTCATCCCGCAACATCCCCACCGACTACGAGCTGCGCTATACGGTGACCTTCGCCGTGAGGGGTCCCGATGCCGAGATCCTGAAGCCGCAGACCATCACGCTCTCGAGGGACTACAGTTTCGAGGAGAACGAGCTGCTCGCCAAGGAGCATGAGGCGGACATTCTCCGCGAACACATGGCGCAGGATCTGGTGACCATGGCCATGCGGATCCTGGTCCGCGTGAAGTAGGACGAGCCGCGTGCTGCTGCTCGGCGCGGTAGACCGGCCGGCGCTCTCGCGGTTGTTGGAGAAGTTCGGTCTCGAGCTGCTCCCGGTGGCGGCGGAGACCCCCATCCCGGGATCGTTCTGGGGCGAGTGCGAGGCGGGGCTCATCGGCTCGAAAATTTATGCGCGCCTGGATACACCGCTTCATTCCGTGCTGCATGAGGGCGCGCATTTCGTGTGCATGTCGCCGGAGCGGCGCGCGGGCCTGGACACCGACGCGGGCGGCGACGATGCGGAGGAAAGCGCCGTGTGCTACCTACAAATACTGCTGGCGAGGACGCTGCGATTCGAGCTCGAGCGCATCTGCGCCGACATGGATGTCTGGGGCTACAGCTTTCGGTTGGGGAGCGCCGCGCGCTGGTTCGCGGAGGATGCCGAGGATGCCCGTGCGTGGCTTCTGCGACACGGTCTGATCGATGCGCAGGGTGAGGTAACGTACCGACTAGCTGCACCTATGGATCATGCGCCCTAGGTCCGCAGTGACCCGGGCCGCGGACCGGCGCCTCTTTATCCTGTCCGCGATATTGATCTCGGTGGTGTGCTTCGCAGGATTCGCGCGGAGCTATTACCTGCGAGCATGGCTCAGCGAGCGCACGCTGCCCCCGATCTTGCATCTGCATGGCTTGATCATGACGGCGTGGGTCATGCTGTTCACGATCCAGATCGCGGCGGTCGCCAAGAACCGCATTGAGCTGCATAGAAAGCTTGGAGTCTTCGGCGCAGTGCTCGCCGCGCTCATCGTCGCACTGGGCGCGTTCATCGTGGTTCGTGACGTGAGCCGGCAGTCTGCCAATGCCACGACGGCCTCGCTTCTGGCTCTGTTCGCCGCTTTCGACGGCATCAACCTGATGCTATTCGGCGGTTTCGTTTTCGTTGCGGTGTGGATGCGGCGACGTTCAGATGTCCACAAGCGCTTGATGCTCCTGGCGACGTTGAGCCTTTTGCCTCCGGCGCTCGGCCGCATCGCAGTTCGCTTCGTACCCATCGACGATGAGCCGATCACCAAGCTGGTACTGCTGAGCGGATGCGTCGTAGTGATGGTACTCATCGACGCGCTCAAGTATCGCCGCCTGCATCCTGCTTTTGGTTGGGGAGGCGCGGTGCTGCTTGCCGTTAACTACGCGACGTATCTCGCACAGCTCTCGACGTGAGTTTCAGGCCGCGGCGGATGCCGCCAAGGCCGGGGTCGCGTAGACGCGCCCGAACCGGTTGCCGAGAAAGGCCTGCAGGCCGATCTCTTCCTGCTTGATGAGGCCGGACTGCGGCAGATGGCCCTCGCGCAGCAGGTCGAGCACCGCGCAGATGCCTCCTGCCGTGGTGATCTGGATGGCGCTGCGCACGCGTCCGCCCATGGGAGCGGCATAGACCTTGTTCGCGTAGGTTTCCTGCACGAGCTGGCCGCCGCGCTTGCCGCTGACGGTGACGAAAATGATCACGACGTCCTGCAGCGTGACCGGAACGGCATTCTCGAGGATGTCGCGCAACAGCTCGCGGCGGTCGCGCAGTCGCAAGTCGTTGAGCAACGCCTTCATGATCGCCGCGTGGCCCGGATAGCGGATCGTGCGGTAGTTGAGATTGCGCACCTTGCCCGCCAGCGTCTCGCAGAGCGTGCCCAAGCCGCCGGAGGTATTGAAGGCCTCGTAGAGAACGCCGTCGAGGGAGAACTCCTCGAGCTCCTCCAGCGCCTGGGTCTCGCGCAGCTGACCGTTGACGATCGCCTCGCAGGGCTCGCAATACTCGTTGATGACCCCATCCGTGCTCCAGGTGAGGTTGTAGTTGAGCGCGTTCGACGGGAACTTCGGCAACGCGCCCACGCGCATGCGAACGTCCTGCAATTCGTCGAAGTGCGAGGCCAGGTCGCTCGCCACGATGGTGATGAAGCCGGGTGCGAGCCCACACTGGGGAATGAACGCCGTGCGCGCGCCCGCGGCCAGCTGCTTGACGGCGCGGGTGCTCGCCACGTCCTCGGTCAAGTCGAGATAGTGCGCGCCCGCGGCCTTGGCCGCCTCGGCGATCAGCCGGGTGGCGTGATAGGGCGCAGCGCTCAGCACCGCGAATTTGCCTTGGAGGATTTTCTGCAGCGTGTCGCCCTGCGTGATGTCCGCCGCCACCTTGGTCACCGTCGCCGCGGTCTCCAGACGGTTGAGTGCCGACTGCGATCGGTCGATGACCGTGACCTCGTAATCCCCCGACCCGACCAATAGCTCGGCGATCATCGAGCCGATTTTCCCCGCCCCTACGATGGCAATGCGCTCCATGGAGCCTCCCAGATTGAGTAACCGCCGTTCCGACGGCCATTTTCGTCGGCGCAGCAGGCGATTAGAAGGGTTGAATTGGGCGTTATAGAGGTATAGTTAGTGGAATAGTAGGGTTGAGGCGACGAAGTGCAATGGACGCGATCGATGAAAAGCTTCTGTTGGCATTGCGAGAAAACGCCCGGGCGTCGACGGCGTGGCTCGCGCGCTCGGTCGGGCGTTCCCGGACCAGCGTTCAGAGCCGCCTCGAGCGACTCGAGCGGGACGGCGTCATCGTCGGTTACAGCGTGCGGGTGGCCCCGAGCACGAGTTTGGTGCGGTGCGGGCCCACGTGATGATCAAGGTCGGGCCCAAGGAGGCCCGCGCCGTCACCGCAGCGCTCAAGTCGATTCCGCAGGTGCGGGTGCTGCACTCGGTGAGCGGCGATGTCGACCTCATTGCGGTGGCCGCCACGGCATCGGTGGCCGAGATGGACGAGGTCATCGATCGGATCGGCGCGCTCGACGGCGTGGAGCGCACCACCTCGTCGATCATTCTGTCGACGAAGTTCGAGCGCTAGGGCGCTTCAGTCTCGAGCCGCGATAATCCCGATCTCGATCTTATAGGGAGTCCCCGCGAGCGCAGGCGAGAGGACCGTGGCGCGCGCCGGAGCCGCACCCGGCACGATCCAGCCCTCCCAGACGCCGTTCATCTCATCGAAAGTCGACATATCGGTGAGCCAAATGGTGGCCGAGAGGAGCTTGCTCTTGTCCGTTTTGGCCTCACCGAGCAACACATCGATCAGGGAGAGAATTTCGCGGGTCTGCTCGGCAACGCTCTTGCCTTCCGCATGATTTGCCACTTGGCCGGCCAGATAGACGGTCTTGTCATGGATGACCACCTGCGACATGCGCGGGCCGCAATGCAGACGTTCGATGGACATGATTTGATACCCCCAAAATAAAAAACGGCGCGGGCTTTTGGGCCCACGCCGCCGGATTATCGCACCGACGGGGGAGTTGGCTGGCTTGCCGGCGCGAGAGGCTCCTAAACTTCGAGCCTGCGCCCAGCGCGAGGCTCAATTCCATACTGCCAAATTGGTGTGAAAACGCGACGTACTCTTTGTGCGCGTCGATTCAATTTATTTCACTTGACGTTAGGCGCCTCTCTCCGATAACGCCAGAAGCCCGGCAACGCTGGAATGCAGGCGATGACGCCGGCAACACAGATGATGCCCCCCGCAGCAATCGACCGTGCCAACCCGAAGCGCTCCGCCATGAATCCCGCGCGAGCGTTGCCGAGGAGAGGTCCGCTCATATAAGAAAGCTGCTCGATCGACGCCAACCGCCCGCGCAATTCGGTGGGAATCGTCTCATTCCAAATCGTCATGCGAAACAGGCCGCTCACCATGTCTCCAGCGCCCGCGAGGACCAGGCAGGCAACGGCAGCAGTAAGCGAGTTTGCATAGCCTAGTGCGGTGATGGAAATGCCCCATACGGCAGCAGCGACGACAATTGCCGCGCCGCGCCGCTGCACCTTCGCTGTCCATCCACTGAGGAGCGTGACGATGAGCCCGCCGACACTCATCGCCGAATAAAGATACGCAATGGCACGCGCACCACCCCACTGTGCGGCAAGCGCCGGAAACACTGCCATCGGCATAGCGAATGTCAGCGCTATGAGGTCGACGAGGTAGGTTCCGATCAGCTCAGGCCTGCTCCTCGCATAGCGAAATCCTTCCAAAATGCTCGCAAGACCTGCAGGTCTTGCGCTTGGTGCGGCAGGCAGGGATCGGATGGAGGATAGCGCAACGAGCGACATCGCATAGCTCACTGCGTCAATTCCAAAGGTAAACGGCAAACCGAGGGTGGCAATACAAATTCCCGCAAGCGCCGGGCCTGCAATCGCGGCCGTCGTAAACTGAAGCGATGATAGCGCCGACACAGCGGACAAATCCGAGGCCGGCACCAGAGTAGGGGTTAGAGACTCCAAAGCCGGAGTATGAAATCCACTGACTGCCGACATGAATGCGGCGACGGCGAACAGAGTCAGCACACTGGGTTCGGCCAGCATCGAGTTCGCGGCGAGCACGGCCGATCCACCCAGGAGTAATGTTTCGCACCAAAGGAGAAGGCTACGTCGATCCAGCGCATCTGCCATGGCGCCGCCCCAAAGCGCAGTGATCGCCAGCGGCACGAGCTCTACCGCGCCCAGTAATCCGACCTTTGCCGATGATTTTGTCAGACCATAAATCTGCACAGGTAGCGCGACATAGGTCAGGAAACTGCCAAATGCGCTCACCGTCTGCCCGATGAAGATCAGGCGAAAATCGCGATGTCGGAAGAGCGGCGAGACGTCAAGAAGCATCGGCCTGGCCGACGCGTTTCAGGTCGCGGGCGAGGGCGCATTGCGGGGATGGCGCGCCCGCTTGATGGCGTAAGCGCCGACAGCCACCACCAAGGTGATGAGGCTCGCCTTGAAGTCCTGCTGCATGTTCGGCGTGAAAGCCATGGCGACGAGCACCGCCCCCATGGCGGCGATGGCCGCATAGCTCAGCCAGGGGAACAGCCACATGACGACCGGGGGAGCGGGCTCGCCGGCCCGCTCGCGCCGCCGGCGCAGGGTGATTTGCGCGACGCAGATGGTCATGTAGACGTAGACGACGAGAGCGCCCGAGGAGCTCACCAGGAAATCGAACACGGCCTGCGGGGCTTCGGTGGCCGCGATGATGCCGAGAAATCCCGCGACGGCGCCCATGAGCACCGAGCCCACCGGCACTCGCCGTTTGTTGAGCTTCACCATGATCTGAGGCGCATCGCCGCGGTCGGCGAGGATGAAGAGCACCCGCGAACTGACATAGAAGGCGGAGTTCAAGCACGACAGGACGGCGGTGAGGATGATCACCGTCATGACCGTGCCGGCCCAGGGGACGTGCATGGTGTCGAGGGCGAGGGTGAATGGCGATTCGCCGGAGCGCACCGTATTCCAGGGAGCGACCGAGACGATCAAGAATACGGACAGCACGTAGAAGGTCAGAATCCGGAGGATGACGGCGCTTCCCATGCGGGCGACCGCGCGGCCCGGCTGCGCCGACTCCGCCGCGGCGATGGTGGTGATCTCCGCACCCGTCATGGCGAAAAATACGGTGGGCACGGCGGCAAGCACCGCAATCCAGCCGTTCGGCGTGAATCCGCCGTAAGGCGGTCAGATTGCCGAAGGTCTCGCCGTGCGGCGATGTCCAGCCGAACGCGTAGGAGGCCGCGACGACGATGAAGACGATGATCGCCGCCACCTTGATCGAGGCAAACCAGAACTCGAACTCGGCATAGGAGCGGGCGGACATCAGGTTGACGGCGGTCATGATGGCCATGAGCCCGAGCCCTATCTCCAGGGGCGTGAACTGCGGCAGCCAGTGGCCGAGGATTTTCGCGCCCGCGATGGCCTCCACGGGAACCACCAGCACCCAGAAATACCAGTACAGCCAGCCGACCACGAAACCGGCGCCGTCGCCCAAGCCGGCGCGCGCGAATTCAGTGAACGAGCGGACCTGCGGGAGCGCCGTCGCCATCTCCGCCAGCATGCGCATCACCAGCAAGATCAACAGTCCGCAAATCGCGTAGCTGATGAAGCTCGCCGGACCGCCGCGCAGGATCGAGGTGCTGCTGCTGACGAACAATCCCGCGCCGATGATGCCGCCGATGGAGATCATGGTCAGGTGCCGGCCCTTGAGGGAGCGGCTCAATTCATTCTTGCCGGTCGTCGTCGTGGCCAACTCCGTCATCTTAGGATCCCTCAGTGTGCCGCCGAATCCAACGCCGCGCGCCGCGGCGCTGTCAGCAGATGCGCATCGCCCGCCGGCGCATTGCCGCGCGCGTAAGGCTTGGCGAGCACCATGTAGGCCGCGCCGATCAGCATGATGCCCGCGGTGGTCGCCGCCATGCCGTAGACCGCGTACCACGGATCGGCGGCGCTTTGCGGCCGTGGCCAGAGAATGTTCACGATGGCGGCCACGCCATAGGCGAGCGCCAGCACGTTGACCGGAACGCCCCACGCGCCGAGGGTAAAGAGTCCCGCGGGCCGCCAGCCTTTCATGCGCGCAATCAGCGCGGCGAGCACGATCATCTGAAAGGCGATGTAGATGCCGACCGCCGCGAAGCTGATGATGGTGTTGATCGCGTTCGCAAGCCAGAGCGAGGAGAGCGCGATCACCGCAGGAATCGCTCCCATCACGATCAGCGCATTGGCCGGCACGTGATGGCCCGGTGACATGCGGGAGAGGAACCGGCTGCCGAAAATCATCTGGTCCCGGGCATAGGCGAACACCAGCCGGCTGGCAGCGGCCTGCAGGCTGAGCAGGCAGGAGACGAACGAGATCAGCACGACCAGGATCACGGCGCGAAATCCGGTTTCGCCCATGGCGGCCTTGAGCAGCGTGACGATGGGATCGGGATCCTTGCCGGCGAGCACCGCGCCCAAGTCCGGAATCGCGAGCACGAACGCGAGGCATACCCAGCTCGCCGCGGCGCCGCCGATGTAGATGGTCATGCGCATCGCCTTCGGGATCATGCGGCTCGGATCCGGGGTCTCCTCGGCGACGTCGCCGCACGCCTCGAAGCCGTAATAGCAGAAGATGGCGGCGAGCGAGGATGCGAGGAACGCCGGCCAATAGCTGCCGTTCTGTACGACCGAGGTGTCGATCAGCACGCGCAAGGGCTGATGGCGCGCGAAGATCAGCAGGTATCCGCCCACCACGATCGCGCCGATGATTTCACAGGTGAAGCCGAACACCGCGACCCGCGAGAGCAGGCGCGTGCCGGACAAATTGAGCGAGGTGGTTGCGGCGATGAGCACCAGCGCGATCACCGTGGTCGCGGCCGGCGTGCTCTCGTGACCGAAAAGTTGCGCGAGAAACGGCGCGATGCCGGTGGCGACCCCGGCCATGGTGCAGCAAAGCGCCCAGCCATAGACCCAGCCCGCCATCCAGGCCCAGCGTTTGCCCACCAGCCGCCGCGCCCAGGGATAGAGCCCTCCCGAGATCGGAAATTGCGAGACGATCTCCCCGAAAATCAGGCACACCAGGAGCTGTCCCAAGCCCACCACGATGTACGTCCACCACATCGGCGGTCCGCCGATCACGAAGTTGGCGGCGAAGACCGTATAGACGCCGACCACCGGTGAGAGATACGTGAATCCAAGCGAGAAGTTTTCCCATTTCGACATGCTGCGGTCGAAATGCGAGGTGTAACCGAGCGCGCGCAGCTGTTCCGCGTCGCTATCGGCCGAGTGTGCGCGGTCAGCGTCCATCGACGGTCATCCCTTGTTGTAATCGCGGTATGTTACGCAAATTCCCGCCCCGCCGGGGCGACACCTAGCCCGGCGTGCCATAGGGCGGAAAGCGCGCCATGGTCTCCAGCTCGCCAAGCTCCTGGTCGTTGCGCACGTACAGGCGGCTGGCATCGCGCACCGGCTGGAAATCCCAGGGCGTTTAGCGGCCGGCCCGCAGGGCCTGGTACACCAGATGCCGGCGGCGCTGGCTGTCGAGCACCGCCGCGTGCAAGGCCGGCAGATCCCAGCGCCGCTCGACCTCGGCGCGGAAGTCGCGGACGCGCGGTTGCTGCGAAGGCGCCTGCGCTAAGTTCACGAGCTCCTCGGGATCTTCGGCGAGGTCATAGAGCTGATCGGGGTCGACGGGGCAGTGCACGAACTTGTAGCGGCCGCGCTTGATCATGACGAGCGGCGCGATCGCGCCCTCCGCGAGATACTCGCCGATCACCTCGTCCTTGCCCGGCGCGCCCGCGAGTTGCGCCGCAAGGCTCGTTCCGTCGAGAGGCGTCGCGCAGTCGGCGAGCGTGCCGCCCGCGAGCTCGATCAGTGTCGGCAGGACATCGACCAGCGAGGCGGACTCGCTGCACCCGCCGTGGTGCGAAGCGCCGCGGCGCGTGCACGATCAAGCGGAATCCGGCACGCCGGCTCGAAGAAATTCATTTTGTACCAGAGTCCGCGCTCGCCCAGCATGTCGCCGTGATCGGCGAGCAGCAGGACGATGGTGTCGCCGGCGAAACCCGCATCGCCAAGTGCGCCGAGCAGCGCGCCGATCTGATCGTCGACGTAGGAGACCGCGCCGAAGTAGGCGCGGCGCGCGGCGCGTACCTGCGCCTCCGTCACCGGCTGCAAATCGAGGCCGCACACGTGGCGCAAGCGACGTGAGTGCGGATCGAGCCGATCGGGGCTCATCGGCACGCGCGGCATGTCGATATCGACGCCCTCGTAGCGATCCCAGTAGCGCGCCGGGATGACGTACGGATCATGCGGATGGGTCATCGAGGCGACCATGCAGAAGGGGCGGCGATCGCGGCTGCGCGCCAGGTCGAAGATTTTCTGGCGCGCCTGAAAGACCACGTCGTCGTCGAAGTCGATCTGATTGGTGCGCGCACAGGGACCCGCCTGCGTCACCGAGTCCATGGTGTGATACCAGCTCGGCCGCTCCTCGAAGCGCTCCCAGTCCGGCGTCCAGCCGAAATCCGCCGGATAGATGTCCGTGGTGAGCCGCTCCTCGAAGCCGTGCAGCTGATCGGCTCCGCAAAAATGCATCTTGCCGCTGAGCACCGTCTGGTAGCCGGCGCCGCGCAGATAATGCGCGAAGGTCGGCACCTGCGACGGAAATTCGGCGGCGTTGTCGTAGGCGCCGATGGCGGAGACCTGGCGTCCCGCCAGCAACGAGAAGCGCGAGGGCGCGCACAGCGGGCTGTTGCAATAGAACGATTCGAACACCACGCGCGCGCGCGGCGAGGGCATCGATGTGCGGGGTCTTCGCGAAGCGATTGCCGTAGGCGGGCAGCGCGCGCGCCGTCAATTGATCGGCCATCAGAATCAGGAAATTCGGTTTACTTACCACGGCTGCTCTCGCTCATCGCTTGATCATCGCACGCGCCGTCCGCCGCAGCGCGGCCAGAACGGCCTTGTCGGAGAACGCGCGCTTCGGGATCGCGTGCAGGGCGCCGCCCTTGTGCTGGAACAAGACGATGCGCTCGTTTTCCTTGAACGCCGCGAGCTCGCTCCACGGAATCCTTTCGACCAGGGCGCCGGCCGGTTGGATGCTGACGCCGCCATCGTCCCACATCGCGATCGTCAGCCGGCGCAGCGTCTCGTTGCGCTTGAACGCCGCCGCGGCCGCCTGGCGCACCTTGTTGATCTGCGTGAGGCGAAACGCGCCGAGACAGGCAGTCAGGCCGACGATCAACGGCAGCGTGCCGAAGCTCAAGGGCGTTACCGAGATCGCGGACAATCCGAGCAGCGCGGCGGCGAACAGGCTGAACTCAATCCGCGGCCGCGCGCCGACGGCGAGCAGCCGGGCGGAAGCGATGTCCTCGGCCTCCAATGTATATTCGATCGGCTGCATGGGTGCTCACGGGTGTTTCGCCGCCTCCTGCGCGCGATACGCGACCCAACTCTGGTCGATCAGATAAGCGTGGATGTTCTCGACGTCGCGCTCGCTCAAGAGATCGTCGAATCGCTCCATGCCCGCCGCTCCCAGCACCCCGTGCAGCACGATGTCCTTGAACTCGGCGTGCAGCCCCGCGTTGAGCCGGCGCAGGTCCGGTGTGACGTTGATGCCGAGCGCATGACAGCGGGAGCATTGCTCGACGAACTTCACTTCGCCGGCGTCGATGACCGCCTTGCTCGCCGTTTGCTCTGGCGGCTTCTCGAACGGCTCCAGCACCCGCGCCGGCGGCGTCGGCACGGCGCCGCCGCCGAGCTTCAACGCGACGATGCGATTGGTGTTCTCGAACTTCAGGGTCGCGCTCGAGGGCGGCACGGTCCCCTCGGCGATGCCGGTGCCCCCGTAGCCCATTTGCACGGCGACGAATTGTTCGCCGTTCACCGCATAGGTGGTCGGCGCCGCCATGATGTGGCTGCCGGTGTTGATCACCGTGAGCACTTTGCCGGTATCGGCCGCATACACCCAAAGTCCGCCGCTGCCGCGGCCCTGGAACACGAGGTTCCCCGCGGTCGACATCACGCCGCCGTCGTAGCCGCGCATGCCGCTCGAGGTCTCGTGCTCCCAGACGATTTTCTGAGCCACCGGATCCCAGGCGCGGAGCAGCTCGCGCACCAATTTTTCCTTGCGCTCGGCCTTGAGATCCTTGAGCGCAGGCAGCGGGCCGTACAGTCGCTTGAGGTCCGCGGCATCGTAGGAATCGTCCGGGAAAATACCGTTGGTCGTAAAGAATCCTTCGAGGAACTTGAGCGCGCCGCCGTTGTGCGCGAGGTCCACCCAGACGCTCGGTGTATCGATGACCGGGATGTACACGAGCCCATTGCGGGCGTTCAAGGACATGGGATTCCAGGTGTGAGCGCCCGACCAGGCGGGGTAAATATTCTTCGGCGACTGGTACCAGTCGGATTGAGGCGTCAGCACGGGACGGCCGGTCTTCAGGTCGACGCTCGAAGCCCAGTTGATATACGTGTAGGCCTTGGCGGAGAGCAGCTCGCCGCTCGCGCGGTCGAGCACGTAGAAGAAGCCGTTCTTGTTCGCCTGCATGAGGACGTGCCGGTCGGCGCCGCCGATCTTGAGATCGGCGAGGATCATTTTTTGGACCGCGTCGAAATCCCAGTGATCGTTCGGGGTCGTCTGGTAGTGCCATGCCAGACGGCCGGTGTCCGCATGCAGGGCGATGATCGAGGCGGTATATAGACCGTCGAGCTTGGCATCGCCGAGCGTTCGCAGGTCATAGGGCGCCGCGTTGGCCGTGCCGAAGTAGACGAGACCTAAAGCCGGATCGTAGGCGAAGCCATCCCATACCGTGCCACCGCCCTTGTACTTGGGATCCCGCTTCGGGTCCCAGGTCTTGGCCGCGGCCGCGAGGTCCGGATTGTCGAGCGGATGAGCGGAGTCCGGCGGCACGGTGAAGAACCGCCAGCGGAACACGCCGCTCGACAGGTCGAAGGCCGAGACGTAGCCGCGCACCCCGCCCTTGCCCATATCCGCCCCGCCGTTGCCGATGACCACCACATCGCCGGCGATCTGCGGCGCGCCGGTGCTCGCGTACGGCAGCTTGTGGTCGACGATGGTGTCCACCACCCAGACGGGCTTGCCGGTCGCGGCGTCGATGGCATGCAGCCGGCCGTCGCCCGAAGCGACATAGACTTTGCCTTTCCACACGGCCACGCCGCGATTGACCAGGTCGCAGCACGGATTTCTGGCGGGGAACCAGTCGCCCTTCGGGTCGTAGCGCCAGCGCTCCTTGCCGGTCGCGGCATCGACGGCGTAGACATAGCCCCAGGTGCCGGAGGTGTACATCACACCGTCGACCACGATCGGTGTCGCCTCCTGGCCGCGCTGCGGGTTCCCGAGATCGTAGCTCCAGGCAAATCCCAGCTTTTTCACGTTGCCGGCATTGATGTCCGCGAGCGGCGAGTAGTAGCTGCCTTGCTGATCGCGGCCGCCGGTAAACCAGTTCTGCGGCTCGGAATCGGCGGCTTTGAGACGTGCCGCATCCACGGCGGCCACGGCCGATGACGTCGCCGCGGCCGCCTGGGCGCGCGCGGCAGGGAGGGCGGTTAGCCAGAGCAGGGCCGTGGTCAGGACGAGGGCCGAGGCCAGCCCGCGGCCGGCGCGCGTCGCGGCGCCGGCGGATAGATCGATGATGCGCAATGGAGATCTCCCTTGACGAACAGTCGAAAGCTTAGCGGACATGGCGCATTACGCAATAAAATCGCGCGACGGCCGCCCGACGCTGTGATCATCGTGCAAGCCCGAGAGGAGTACCGGACGTGATCCTGAGCATCGAGGACCTGCGCGCGCTCGCCAGGCGGCGCATACCGCGCGCCATATTCGATTATGCCGACGGCGGCTCCTACCAGGAGGCGACGCTCAAGGCGAACACGGCGGATCTCGACGCGATTGCGCTGCGCCCGCGCGTGATGATCGACGTCTCCGACATCAAGCTGGCAACCACCCTGGCCGGAGCGCCGGCCTCGATGCCGCTCGCCATCGCGCCGACGGGGCTATGCGGCCTGTACCACGCCGACGGCGAGATCTTGGGTGCCCGCGCCGCCGCCGCCTTCGGCATCCCGTTCTGCTTGAGCACGATGTCCATCTGCTCGATCGAGGATGTGCGCGCGGCGAGCGAGCAACCTTTCTGGTTCCAGCAATATCTGATGCGCGATCGAGGCTTCAATCAGTCGCTGATCGAGCGGGCAATCGCCGCGCGCTGCTCGGCGCTCGTGCTCACGCTGGATCTGCAGATCTTGGCCGAGCGGCGGCGCGACGCCCGTAACGGCCTGTCGATTCCGCCGCGCCTCACCGTGCGCAACGCCTGGGACATCGCGACCAAACCCGGGTGGGCGCTGAAGGTGCTGTTCGGCAAGCGACGCACCTTCGGCAATCTCGTCGGCCACATCGGCGGCGCGGACGGCGCAGCGACGCTTGCGCAGTGGACGCATACTCAGTTCGACCCCAGGGCCAACTGGCGGGACGTCGAATGGGTGCGCAGCCGCTGGCCGGGGCGATTGATCCTCAAGGGCGTCATGGATCCCGAGGACGCACGCTTCGCGCTCTCGGCCGGTGCCGATGCGGTGGTGGTGTCGAATCATGGCGGCCGGCAGCTCGACGGCGCTCCCTCATCGATTTCCGTGCTGGCGGAGATTGTCGCGGCCATCGACGGGCGTTGTGAGGTGTTGTTCGACGGCGGCATCCGTTCCGGGCAGGACCTCGCGAAGGCCTTGGCTCTCGGGGCGCGCGGTGGAATGATCGGCAAGTCGTTCCTGTTCGCGCTCGCGGCGGGTGGTGAGGCCGGCGTGACGCGCGCCCTCGAGATCATCCGTGACGAGCTGCGCGTGACTCTGGCGCTCACGGGAACCGCCGATGTGGCCGCGTGCGGGCCGCACATGCTGCGGCGCTAGCGCCTGCGGGGTTCACCGGCTACATCGGCCGCGGACTCTCCACCGGCAACCAGGCGTCGAGACTCGCGGTGCCGGGATCCGTCGCATAGCTCACGCCGCCGCCGAGCGCCGCCATGCGATGACGGATGGCGTCGAGCTCGTACGCTGTGGTCCGCAGATTCTCCTCGGGGGAATGCGAATCACCGCGGCCGCTCACGGACAAGGTGATGCGCTGCTCGGAATCGCCGAGCACGAGCGTAATCGACCGTACCCACTTCGATTCGATGATGATGCCGATCGCTTCTTGAGCCATGCGAAACAGCGCGATCGCCGCATCCGGATTGAAATGCCGCTCGGTCGCTGGAAACCGGATGACGCTCGCGAGACCCGTACGCGCCGCCGTCGTGTTCACGAGCCATCGCAGGGCCGCGAATAAACCCACGTTGTCGAGCAGCGTCGGGCGCAGCTCCTCGATGATCTTGCGCTTGAGGTCCACCGCTCCCGCGAGGCAATCCCTCAATCGCACCAAGCGGCGCTGAACCTCGCCGCTTCGCGGGGACTTCGAGCCTGCATCGATCTCCCGTTCAAGCCAGGCGAGATCCATGGATGCCGCGACCAAAAGTCCGCCGAGTTCGTCGTGCAGCTCGCGTGCGAGGCCTGCCTTTTGCCGTTCGGTGACGGTTTGCAGATGGCAAACCAGGCCGGTTACCGAGGGGTTTCGATCCTCGCCCACGTGGCTCAGCTCCACGCGCGCCGCCGGGCGTCGCGCGCAAGCCGCCGGCGGTATGAGCTGTAGGCACGTCCGACCGTGAAGCCGATGATCGCGAGATTGACATAGAACTTCAGATTTTTTCGCATAGTGGAGGCTCCGGGGGGCGAAGTCATGGTCGCGCAGCCGCACAGCGGTGCCAACTCCCGCGCGGTGCGTCCCCGCGTCAGACAGCCGACGACCCTCAACGCCGGGAACTCCCCGATGTGCGCCGGCATGCGCCGCCGCCTACGCAAATATGCGTCATCCGCCGGCTGATCTTAGCAGGCTAGGCAGTGCATGATTTTCCGATGCAATCCAGCAAAGATCCCGTTCATCCGCCGAGCACCGAACAGGACTCCGAGCCCGCCGAGGGCTCCACCGACGAGTCGATCGGCAGGCCGGGCACCTGGCGTGAAGGCCGCTACCAACGCAAGGGGTCAGCGGTGGATCAATCGGTCAATCAACCCGCACAGACGGACGATGAGCCCCACGACACGGTGGGCACCCAGACCCCGCCCGCGGCATCGCGCGCGAATCGGCCCAAGTCACCGCCGGCTGAGCAGCTTAAGCCGGTGACCTTGCGGGACTACGAACAAAAAGAGAACTAGCCTCAGATCATGGGCAGCGGGCGGGCCTTACCGCGCGGGAACGCGGCGTCGATGCGGGCGCAGTCCGCGGCGGTTAGATGCAGAACCCCGGCGCCGGCATTCTCGCTCGCGTGATCGCGGCGCGACGCCTTGGGGATCACGAAGGCGTTCGGGTGGCGTAACAGGAACGCGAGCGCCACCTGCCGCGCGGTCGCACCGCGAGACGCACCGATTTCCTGCAGCACCCGCCCATGCCGAGTCTCACGATCGAAGGCGTCGGGCGATTGGCCGAATGGGGTGTAGGCCACGACGGCGACTCCGTGCTCGAGACACCAGGGCAGCACCGCGTGCTCGATGGCCCGTTCCTCCAGGTGATAGAGCACTTGGTTACAAGCCGGAAGGCCGGCGCCTGTGAGCGCGGCAAGCTCCTCGAGATCATCGACGTCGAAATTGCTCACGCCCCACGACCGAATCTTGCCGTCGGCGCGCAGCGCCTCGAATGCCGCGACGGTCTCCGCGAGCGGCTGCGCGCCGCGCCAATGCAGCAGATAGCAATCGAGCCGGTCGGTCTTCAAGCGGGACAGCGAGCGCTCGCACGCGGCGATCGTTCCGCGCCGCGAGGCGTTCGTGGGCAATACCTTCGAGACCAGGAATACTTCGTCCCGCCGTCCCTCGATGGCGCGGCCCACGAGGGTTTCCGCGGCTCCCGAGCCATACATCTCCGCGGTGTCGAGGTGACACATGCCGAGATCGAGGCCATGCCGCAGGGCATCGACCGCATCGCGCGGCGATTGCTCCGAGTGCCAGGTGCCCTGTCCGACCGCCGCGACGGACGCACCGCCGGTACCGAAAGCGCGTAGCTCCATGGCCGGCGGCCCAGGGCGAGTGCTCATGGTAACCGGCGCGACATGCGCAGCGCCGGCTCCCGTCCCTGGTAGTAGCCCTGAACCACGTCGAGCGACTGGAATCCGAGACGCAGATAAAACGCGCGTGCTGCCAGGTTGGTCTCGCGCAGCTCGAGATCGATGCGAAACACGCCGGCCTCGACGGCGCTCACCGACAGCCAGTCGATGAGTTGCCTGCCGAGCCCCTGCCGTCGGTGCTCCGTGTTCACGGCCAGCAAATTGAGATGTGCGACCTCGTCGCCGAAATGCATGATGGCGAAGCCGGCGATCTTTTGTTCGCGGCGCGCGATCAGCACGCAGCAATCGCGGCCCAGGATGGCGCGGCGCACGCGGGCCGGCGTCCAGGACCAAGCGAGACCGTGCTCGATCAGGTCGCGCGACATCTCGGCGATCTCCAGCGCATCCGGATAGCGGGCGAGACCGAGAGTCGCGAGTTCGGACATCAGCGGCTGCGGTAGCGGTCCGTGGCCGAGACGAGCTCGTGGACGTTGCCGGGCTCGAACGCCGAATGGCCTGCGTCGGGCACGATACGCAGATCCGCCTCGGGCCACGCGCGATGCAGGTCCCAAGCGCTCGTTGCGGGGCAGACGATGTCGTAGCGCCCTTGCACGATGGTCGCGGGAATGTTCCGAATCCGCGGCACATCGTCGATGAGCTGCGTCTCGCTGCGCAAAAAGCCGCGATTCACGAAGTAGTGGCACTCGATGCGCGCCACGGCCAAGGCGAATTGATCCTCACTCCACTTGCGTATGTTGTCGAGATTGCTGTGCAGGAAGCTGGTGGACGCTTCCCACACCGACCAGGCGCGCGCGGCTTCGATGGCGGTCCGCTGATCGGTGCCGGTCAGACGTTCGTAATAGGCGTGCAGAAAATCGTCGCGCTCATCGAGCGGAATGATGTCGCGGTACGCTTCCCAGCAGTCGGGGTAGATCTCCGAGGCGCCGTGCTGATAGAGCCAGCGAATCTCCGCGTAGCGCAGCAGGAAAATTCCCCGCAGCACGAGCTCGGTCACGCGTTCCGGGTGCGCTTCGGAATAGGCGAGTGCCAGCGTCGATCCCCACGAGCCGCCAAAAACCAGCCAGCGCTCGATGCCCAAGTGCTTGCGCAGGCGTTCGAGGTCGGCGACCAGATGCCAGGTGGTGTTCTCCACGAGGCTCGCGCTCGGCCGGCTGCGGCCGCAGCCGCGCTGATCGAACACGACGATGCGGTAATGCAGCGGATCGAAGAACTGGCGGGCGCGTCGGTCCGACCCCGCGCCGGGACCGCCGTGCAGGAACACCGCCGGCTTGCCGGCGGGATTGCCGCATTCCTCGTAGTACAACTCGTGCACGTCCGAGACGCGCAGGTAGCCGTGTTTGAAGGGCTCGATGGGCGGATACAGCTCGCGACGCTGGGGCGTCGCGACGCGGGCAGAGATCGATGCGCCGGCCGGTGCCGGGCGTGCGCGGGTCGAGGTCTTGCGCTTCGCGGACGTCCCCTTCGAAGGCGTGCGCAGCGCCCGCGCTTGGACGCGAGCCTTGGGGGATGCGGCCTTTTTCTTCTTCTTCATCGCGATGGTCCTCGAATTTAGAGCGCCCGCGGGAGCAAAGGGCCGAGCGGCCCACCGCCGAGCAGATGGAAGTGCAAGTGATAGACCTCTTGGCCGCTGTCCGGATTGCAGTTCAAGATCAGCCGATAGCCGCTCTCGGCGATGCCGTATCGGCGCGCGAGGTCGCGGGCCACGATCACCATGTGCCCGATCAGAGATTCATCCTCGTCGGCGATGGCGTCGGTGGTCGGGATCGGCTTATGGGGCACGATGAGGATATGCACCGGAGCGGCGGGCCGGATGTCCCGGAACGCCACGACCCGCGAATCGCGGAAAACGATGTCGGCGGGCAACTCCCCGGCGATTATTTTCTCGAAAAGCGTAGGCATGTCGAACGCTCGGTTGCGGTTGCTGCAAGATTAGCAGGAAGTCGAGCGATGCCGCATTGCACAATTAAGCCTCGAACGACTCCCCCGGGCGGCTGAAATCGCGAATAGAAATGGGAACCATTCTCATATACACTCGCGTTCATGACTCCCACACCCAGTCGTGCCGCCAACGACGGAGAGGTTGGCCTCGCCGACCTCGCCACCGGGGCGGCCGCACGCGTGGTGTCGGTATCGCCGGGTGAGGGAACCGCGCCGCCCGACATGGGACGGCGCCTAGCGGAGCTCGGCTTTTTGCCGGGGGAGACGGTGCGTATCGTCGCCCGCGGGCTGCTCGCGCGCGAGCCCATCGCGGTGCGTGTCGGAACCGGCACGTTCGCACTGCGACTGTTCGAGGCCGCCTGCGTGCGCGTTTGCCCGGAGCAGCCGCTACCCGGATAGGGCCATGGATGCCCTCTTGCGCCCTGACCTAAGTCCCCTGGTCGCCCTGGTCGGCAACCCGAACTGCGGCAAGACGGCGCTCTTCAATGTACTCACCGGCAGCCGCCAGAAGGTCGCCAATTACGCGGGCGTAACGATCGAGCGCAAGGAAGGCACGCTGCAAACGCCCTCCGGCCGGCGCGTGCGTATTCTCGATTTGCCGGGCGCCTACAGTCTCGATCCGCTCACGCCCGATGAGCAAGTCACGGCCGATGTGCTGCTCGGCCGGCGGGCGGGCGAGAGTGCGCCGGACTTCGTCGTCTGCGTGACCGATGCCACCAACCTGCGGCAAAACCTGCGGCTCGCCTTGAGTCTCAAGCGCCTGGGTCTCCCCATGGTGGTGGCGCTCAACATGACGGACATCGCGCGGCGCAAGGGCATCCTGATCGACGCTCGCAAGCTCGAGCATGAGCTCGGCGTTCCGGTCGTGGAAACCATCGGCGTCAAGTCCTCGGGCGCCAAAGCGCTGGTCGAACTGCTCGACGCACAGGCGTTGCTCGCGCCGCTCGCGCCACGCGCCGCCTGGCGCACTCCCAGCCACGCGGATCTCGAATTCGACCAGGCGGAGGTTCGCCGCATTCTCGGGATCGTCGGCGGCGCGCGCCTCGAGGGCGTGACCGTCAGCGACAAGGTTGACGCGGTGGTCCTGCATCCGGTGGTGGGACCATTGATACTGGCGGCGATTCTTTTCCTGGTGTTCCAAGCCGTGTTCGCCTGGGCACAGGTGCCGATGGATGCGATCAAGACGGGGGTCGGCGCGTTCGCCGGCTGGGTCGGGAGCGTCATGCCCCCGAGCCTGTTCAAGGGTTTGCTGGTCGACGGCGTGCTGGCCGGCGTCGGCAGCGTCCTCGTGTTCCTGCCGCAGATCATCATTTTGTTCTTTTTCATTCTGGTGCTCGAGGACTCCGGCTATCTGCCGCGCGCCGCATTTCTGCTCGACCGGGTCATGGGCAGTGTCGGCTTGTCCGGCCGCGCTTTCATTCCGCTGCTGTCGAGTTTTGCGTGTGCCATCCCCGGCATCATGGCGACCCGCACCATCCAGAATCCGCGCGACCGGCTGGCTACCATCATGATCGCGCCGCTCATGACGTGCTCGGCGCGCCTGCCGGTATTTGCTTTGATCATCGGCGCGTTCATTCCGCGTCGCACGGTGGGTCCGGGGCTCGAGCTGCAGGGTATCGTGCTGTTCGCGCTCTATATCGTGGGCGTGGTGAGCGCGATGGGCGTGGCCTACGTGCTGAAGCGCATGGGGACCGCCAAGAGCTACCAGTTCCTCATGCTCGAGCTGCCGGCCTACCACTGGCCGAACGTGCGCACGTTGCTCATCGGGCTGTGGCAACGCGTGGAGATTTTTTTGAGCCGCGTCGGCACCATCATCCTCGCGTTGATGATCATCCTGTGGGCCTTGAGCTCCTTTCCGGCGCCGCCGCCCGGAGCGACCGGTCCGGCCATTCAGTACAGCATCGCGGGACATATCGGCGCGTGGCTCGCGGTGGTGTTCGCACCGATCGGCTTCAACTGGCAGATCTCGATCGCGCTGGTGCCCGGGCTCGCGGCACGCGAGGTGGCCGTGGGCGCGCTCGGCACGGTCTATGCGCTTTCGGCGACGGGCTCGGACGTAAGCGGCGCGCTCACGCCGTTGATCGCGCAATCCTGGAGCCTGGCGACGGCGCTGTCCCTGCTCGCCTGGTACGTGTTCGCACCGCAGTGCCTGTCGACTCTGGCAACGGTCAAGCGCGAGACCAATTCCTGGCGCTATCCTCTGATCATGGCGGCTTATATGTTCGCGCTTGCCTATGCGGCCTCGTTCATCACGTATCGGGTGGCGCTCGCCGCGGCGAGCTGACGCATGCGCCCCGAGTCCATCCGATGAGCCGACTACTCGATGCCGCTCTGGTCGCGATCGTGCTTGCCGCGAGCGTGGGCTACGTTCTTTATTCGCTCGGACCCAAGACGCTGCGACGTTGGTTGCGCCTCACCCTCGCCGACCTCGCGGCCCGAGCTCCGGCCGCGCTCGGTCTCGATCGATTCGAGCGCCGGTTGCGCGAGTCGGCGGGCGGGTCGGGCGCCTGCGGCGGTTGCGACAGCTGCGCACCCGCCGCCGAGGATGCGCGCGGCAGCGCCGTCAAGGAGATTCGCGTGCCGGCCGCGAGCATCGGCAAGCGACGCAGCAGCTAGGGACGGGTCCCCACTTAGGCGATCCCCTCACTCCCCGGAGAAACGCGGCGCGCGTTTGCCGCGGAACGCTTGCACGCCCTCGGCGAAGTCTTTGGTGTCACCGAGCGCTTGTTGATGCGACGCTTCGATCGCGAGCTGATCCGACAAGCTCGCCGCCGGCGGTTCGTTGAACACCCGCTTGATGCGCTCGAACGCCCGGGTCGGTCCTTCACCCAGGCGGCGCACCACGCTCTCGGCCTGCGGCATGAGCTGCTCATCATCCACGCATCGCCAGATGAGTCCCCAACGCTCGGCCTCGTCGGCCGGCAAAGGCTCGCCGAGGAGCGCGAGCGCCTTGGCGCGTGCGGTGCCGACGAGCCGCGGCACGTGATAGCTGGCACCGAGGTCCGGCATCAAGCCGAGCCTCGGCGCAAACAACTGCACGAACGTAGCCGAACGCGCCGCCAGCACGACGTCGCCGACGAGCGCGAGGCTCATCCCGGCGCCCGCAGCGATGCCGTTCACCGCAACCACCACCGGCACGCGCAGGTGATACCACGCGCTCACCATGGGATTGAAATGTTCGCGCATGCTCGCGCCGACGAGCTCGCCCAGGGTGCGCCCGGGTGCGTTGATGAAATCCTCGCCCATGAGATCGGCGCCCGAGCTGAAGGCGCGTCCGGCCGCGCTCAGCATACCGCGCGGATTCTCGGATCCGATTCGATGCGCTCAGCTGCCGCCTGGAGCTCATCCACCAGCTCTGCATTGAGTGCATTGAGCCGCTCCGGCCGATTGAGCGTGACGTAGGCCACGCTCTCCCGCTCATCGAATGTCAGCGCCCTGAATGCCATGCGACCCACCTCGTTTCGCGGATGCACGAGTGTACCGCACGCGGCACTACGTCATAATGGCAGCCCGCCAATCACTCGTGTGCGCCCATGCCTTTGCCTGCTCTTCTCGAAAATCAATTGCGGTTGCCCATCGTCGCCGCGCCGATGTTCCTCGTCTCGACACCCGCCCTGGTGCTGGCGCAATGCACGGCCGGAATCGTCGGCAGCTTCCCGGCGCTCAATGCCCGGCCCGCCGCGCTCCTCGATGACTGGCTGAGCGAGATCACCGAGAGCTTGGCGAGTGCGAGGCGTGCGAATCCCGCCGCGCAAATCGCGCCGTTCGCGGTGAATCAGATCGTGCACGCGAGCAACGAGCGGCTCGAGCACGACGTCGCTCTTTGCGTGAAGCACCGTGTGCCCATCATCATCACCAGCTTGCGGCCGCCCGCCGAGGTGGTGAGCGCGGTGCATGGCTACGGCGGCATCGTGTTCCACGATGTCATCAACCGGCGCCACGCCGAGAAGGCGGCGGAGCAGGGCGTCGACGGCATCATCGCCGTGTGCGCCGGTGCCGGCGGTCATGCGGGCCTCTTGAGTCCCTTTGCGCTGGTGAAGCAAGTCCGCGAAGTGTATGCGGGGACCATCATTCTCGCGGGCGCCATGAGCAGCGGCGCGGACGTGCTCGCGGCGCAGGCGATGGGCGCCGATCTCGCCTACCTCGGCACACGCTTCATCGCCACGGCGGAGTCCAATGCATCCGCCGGCTACAAGCAGATGGTCGTCGACAGCAGCGCGGAAGAAATCGTCTACACCTCGCTGTTCAGCGGCGTCGCCGCCAACTTCCTGCGCCACAGCGTGTCGCGCACCGGACTCGATCCCGACAACTTGCCCGCTGCGGACAAGGCCAAAATGGATTTCACGGAGGCGAGCCACGAGTTCAAGGCGTGGCGCGATGTCTGGAGTGCCGGCCAGAGCGTGAGTGGTGTGCACGACGTGCCGACGGTCGCGGTGCTGGTCGAGCGCATGGCCGCGGAGTACGAGGCGGCGCGCGCACGCCTCGCTCCGCAGGCGCTTTAGGCGTAAGCCGCTTGCGTCTCGAGCCCGATCAACTGCCCGCAGCGCTCGCGCGAGGACTCGCGCCCATCTATTTGATCTCGGGCGATGAGCCGCTGGCCGCGGGCGAAGCGGCGGACGCCGTGCGCGCCGCCGCCCGCAAAGCCGGTTTCGCGGAGCGCATGATGTTCGCCGTCGATCGCTCCTTCGCCTGGGACGACCTCAGGCAGGCGGCGCAGGAGATGTCATTGTTCGCCGAACGGCGGCTGTTCGAGCTGCGCATGCCTTCGCGGCAAGCCCGACAAGGGCGCGGCGCTGCTCGCCGAGATCGCCAGCTCGCCGCCACCCGACGTCATGTGTCTCATCATCACCGGCAAGCTCGACGCGAAGACCGGCGACTCGCCCTGGGTGCGCGCCATCGAGCGCGCCGGGGTGTGGGTGCGCGTGTGGCCCGTCGGGCGTGCGGCGCTGCCGGCCTGGCTCGAGAGCCGCGCGCGCGCCCTCGAGCTGCGCCTCGCGCCCGGTGTGGCGCAGTCGATTGCCGATCGCGTCGAGGGTAATTTGCTCGCCGCCAAGCAAGAGCTCGACATGCTCGCGTTGCTCGCGAACGGCGCGGTCATCGACGCCGATCTCGCCATGCGCGCCATCGGCGACAGCGCGCGCTATGACGTCATGCAGCTCGGCGAGGCCGCGGCCGCGGGTGATGCGCCGCGCGCGCTGCGGGTGCTCACGGGGCTGCGCAACGAGGGCGCGGAGCCCGCGCTCGTCCTATGGGCGCTGCTGCGCGAGCTGCGCGGCATGTACCAGGCGAGCGAGGCGCAGCGCCAGGGATCGCGGCCCAGCCCGAGCGCCTGGAATCTGGCGGCCCGGCCTTCGGAGAAGGCGCTCGGGCGATTGCGCAAGGTGCCGCTCGAGCGTCTGCTGGTGCAGGCATCGCGCGCGGACCGGATCATCAAAGGTCTCGCCGTCGGCGACGCCTGGTCCGCCATCACGGCGCTGGCCGCGGAACTCGCCGGCGCTTTGCAAGGCACCCCGGATTCAGGCAGGGTAATGGGATGAATCCGATGGGCATCTTTGGCGGCACGTTCGATCCGATCCATTACGCACATTTGCGCACGGCGTTCGAGCTGCAACAGGCACTGCGCCTCAAGGAAATCCGCTTCTTGCCCGCCGGCAATCCGCCGCACCGCGATCAGCCGATTGCCGATGCGCAGAAACGCCTCAAAATGGTCGAGTTGGCCATCGAAGGCCAGCCGGGCTTCGTGGTCGACGATCGCGAAGTGCGCAAGGAAGGCCCGTCCTACTCGGTCGAGACGCTCGGCGAGCTGCGGCACGAGTATCCGGACAGGAGCCTGTGCCTGATCGTCGGCATGGACGCATTTCTGAGCCTGCCCAAATGGCACCAATGGCGGGAGCTCCTGCAGCTCGCACACCTGGTGGTGGCGCACCGCCCGGGTTGGCGCGCGCCGGGCATGGGACCTCTCGGCGAGATGCTGGTGGATCGCGGCACCGGCCGCATCGGGGACCTGCACGATCAGCGCGCCGGCTGCATCTACATCCACGCCGTCACGCAGCTCGAGATCTCCTCCACCGAGGTGCGCCAGCTGATCGCCATGGGTCGCGATCCGCGCTTCCTCATGCCGGATTCAGTGCGTAAACTGATCCTCGACACCCACTGCTACGCCAAATCACGGACGCCCTAGTGCCCTTCGAGAAAAAGCCTTCCCGTTCCAAGCCCCACAAGAAAGTCGAGGACGGCGCAGACAGCGCCCCCGCATCCAGGTCCAAGCAGAGCGCGCGCACAAGACCCCCGAGCAAGCCGCGCGCCGCGCGTAAATCGAGCCCAGCAGCCAAAAAAGCGACCCCGCCGGGCGCGAGCCCGAGAGCACGCGGTGTGCTGACGCCGGCGGCGGCCCGCGCCGCGCTCAAGTCCGTGATCTTGGGCGCACTCGATGACATGAAGGCGCTGGAGGTGAAGGTGCTCGACGTGCGCGGTTTGACCGATATCGCCGACTTCATGGTGATCGCGAGCGGCACCTCCGACCGGCATGTGCGCTCGGTGGCGCAGCGGGTGGTCGAGAAGACCAAGGAGGCCGGCTATCGGCCGCACGGCTGCGAAGGGCTCAATGACGGGGAATGGGTGCTGATCGATCTGCACGAGATGATCGTGCACGTCATGCTGCCGCGGGTGCGCGAATTCTACGGGCTCGAGAAGCTGTGGGACATGAGCGCGAAGCGCATCGCGCGCGCCTAGGCGCGCTTTCACGCCGCGCATGAAGTGCCGTCTCATCGCTGCCGGCACGCGCTTGCCCGACTGGGTGAACACGGGATTTCGCGAGTATCAGAAGCGGCTGCGCGCGCCGCTCGTGCTCGAGCTCGAGGAGATTCCGATTGCCCCGTGCCGGGCAGGCGAGAACCCGCAGCCGGCGATGGTGCGCGAGGGCGAGCGGATGCTCGCAAGCTTAGGCCCGAAGGATCACGTGGTGGCGCTCGAGGTCTCGGGCGCATCGATGAGCACGAGCGAGCTCAGCGGCTGGCTGAATGCCAAGCTACGCCAGGCCAAGCCCATCGCCTTGCTGATCGGCGGTCCGAACGGTCTCTCGCCGGCGTGCCTCGCGCGCGCGGATGAGCGTTGGTCGCTGTCGCCTCTCACGCTGCCCCATGCCCTGGTGCGCATCCTGGTCGCCGAGCAGCTGTATCGGGCGATGAGCTTCGCCGCCGGCCACCCCTATCACCGGGCTTGAGGAGCGGCCCGCGGCCGGCACGCGCGCAACGCGAGCAAGCTCGGTATTCTCTGCGCATGGAAGATTTCGTTTATCTCGCCTCCGCATCACCCCGCCGACGCCAGCTGCTCTCTCAAATAGGTGTTCATTTTCAGATACTTAGCGTAGATGTTGACGAGTCACTCAGGGCCGGAGAAGCAGCCGATCGCTACGTCTTGCGCCTCGCGCAGGCGAAAGCCGCCGCCGGCCTCGCCCGTCGCCGCGACCGCGGCGCTGCGGCGCCCGGCGCTCCCGTGCTCGGCGCCGATACGGCGGTCGTCGCGGGTGGCGTGATCCTCGGCAAGCCGGTCGATTGCGCGGATGCAGAGCGCATGCTCGCGCTATTATCGGCACGGACCCACGAGGTGCTGACAGCCGTTGCGCTGGCCGCCGACGACGGTGTCCTCTCCCACTTGAGTCGCAGCGAAGTCTCGTTCCGCGAGATCACGCCCGCGGAAGCGCGCGATTACTGGAACACCGGCGAGGGCCGCGACAAGGCCGGCGGCTATGCGATCCAAGGATACGGCGCCGTGTTCGTCAGTGGATTGCGGGGCAGCTACTCGGGGGTGATGGGGCTGCCGCTGTACGAGACCGCGCAGCTGCTGCGCTCTGCGGGCGTGCCCTGCTGGCTCGAGACGAAAGGGATTGCTGCGACCGATGGGCACTGAGATTCTGATCAATGCGAGCACGCACGAGGCACGCGCCGCCGTAGTCGAGAGCGGCGTGCTGCAAGAGGTGTTCATCGAGCGCCCCAATCGCCGCGGGCTCATCAGCAATATCTACAAGGGACGTGTCTCGCGCGTGCTGCCGGGCATGCAGGCGGCATTCATCGACATCGGCATGGAGCGCACCGCGTTCCTGCATGCTTCCGACATTCTCGATACGCGCCACGCGGGCTTGGGGCTGGAGGCACCGCGCAGCGAGAACATCCGCTCGTTGGTCGCCGAGGGCAACGAGATCCTGGTGCAGGTGGTGAAGGATCCGCTCGGTACCAAGGGGGCGCGGCTCACCACCTACATCACGCTGCCGTCGCGGTTTCTCGTGTACATGCCGCAGGGCCGCGGGGTCGGCGTCTCCGCGCGCATCGAGAACGAGACCGAACGCGAGCGGCTGCGCAGCACCGTACAGGCCGGTCTCGAGCCGGACGAGGCCGCGGGCTTCATCGTCCGCACCGCCGCCGAAGATGCGCCGCAGGAGGCGCTGCTCGCCGACATGATTTATCTGCGGAAGCTTTGGGAGTTCGTGCGGCAGAAGGGGTTGCGCACCAACCCGGGACAGCTGGTGCATGCCGATCTGCCGCTGCACCTGCGCATCCTGCGCGATCTGCTGCGACCCGACATCGAGCGCGTGCTGATCGATCAGCCGAACGCGCACCGCGAAATGTACGAGTTTGCCGCGACCTTCATCCCGGATGCGGTGCCGAGGATCGAGCTGTATGCCGCGCAGCGGCCGATCTTCGAGCTGCACCACGTCGAGGAGGAGATCCAGAAGGCCCTCGACCGCAAGGTGCCGCTGAAATCGGGCGGATACCTCATCATCGACCAGACCGAGGCGATGACGACCATCGATGTGAACACCGGCGCTTTCGTGGGGCACCGCAACCTCGAGGAGACGATCTTCCGCACCAACCTCGAGGCCGCAGTGACCATCGCGCGGCAGCTGCGGCTGCGCAACTTGGGCGGCATCATCATCATCGACTTCATCGACATGGAGGAGCCGGAGCATCGCCGCCAGGTGATCCTGGCGCTCGAGAAGGCGCTCGGCGAGGACCACGTGAAGACCAACATCTCCTCGGTCTCACCGCTCGGGCTGGTGGAGATGACGCGCAAGCGCACGCGCGAAAGTTTGGAACATCTGCTGTGCCAGGCTTGTCCGACGTGCGAGGGCCGGGGTTTCGTCAAGACGGTCGAAACCGTCTGTTATGAGGTATTTCGGGAGATCATGCGTCAAGCGCGCCAGTTCGAGTGTCGGCAATTGATGGTCCTCGCCCACCAGGACGTGATCGAACGGCTGCTCGACGAGGAATCCTCGGCGCTCGGCGAGCTCGAGTTGGTCACGGGCGTGCCGATACGGCTGCAGACCGAAGCGCTCTACGGCGTCGATCAGTACGACGTCGTCCTCATGTAGATGATCTTGCGCCGGACGTTCAAGATACTGCTGTGCGTCGCAGCGGGCTTCGTCGCGCTGAGTTTATTGCTCATGCTGGCGCTGAAGCTCGCGCTCGATCGCGCGCCGCAGTATCAGGCGCAGATCAAGGACTGGGTATACCGCCGCACCGGTTATCACGTCGCCTTCGCGCACGTCTGGCCGGCATTGCGCTGGTACGGGCCCGGAGCTGTACTTCGATCGATTGGAGCTGCGCTCGCCGGACGACCGTCGCGTGCTCGCGCGTGCCGCCGGCGGGCGGATCGCCGCGGATGTCTGGCAGCTGCTGCAGAACGGCAAGCTGTTTGCGCTGCGCGTCGAGCTCGACTCGCCCACCATCGCGATCGAGCGGTTGGGACCCGACACGTTTTGCGCTCGCCTCCGAGATCGTCTGGGGCGGGGAGCCGGGCTCGTTGTCGCAACTCGCCTTGAACGATCTGCCCGCCGGCACGCTGGTGATCCGCCACGGTATCGTCGAGCTTCAGGACTGGAACGCGGCGCTGCCTCTGCTCGAGCTGCGCGACGTCGACTTCGATGCGACGCGCGTCACGCACTTCGTCTCGGCGAGCCTGTCGGCGCAGCTGCCCGCGCAGCTCGGCGGGCGCCTGCGCGTCTAGGGCACCGCCCGCGGCGCCGAGCGTATCGCCGAGCTGCGCTGGAACGCGCTGGCGAGTGCGAGCGGGATGAACTTTCCCGGCTGGCGCGAGCTGTTGCCCGAGTATCTGACCCGACTCGATGCGGGCACCGGCGCATTCGAGGCGCTGGTGAAGCGGGCGCGGCGCCGACCTCGAGCGGGCGAATCTCGAATTCAGCGCGAGCGGCGTCGTCGCCCGTCTCGCGGACAGCCCCAACACCGTCATGGATCAGGTGAGCGGCGCGCTCTCGCTCACGCACACGGCCGATCGATGGACGCTCGAGGGACGGCGGCTGCGCGCCGTGTCCGCGGGACGCAGCGACCCCGACAGCGAGTTCGACGCGAGCTGGCGCGAGAACGCGAGCGGGCATGCTGGATCTGCATGCGGAGGCGAATTACCTGCGGGCGGAGGCCCTGCTTCCGCTGATGGGACTCATGCCGCAGAAGGACATTCGTGAGCGGCTGCGCGATCTCGCGCCGACCGGCGAGTGGTCGGACATGCGTTTGACGCTCGAGCGCGCCGCCGCGAGCGAAGGCTGGCGGTTCGACGCCCGCGCCAAGTTTCGCGACATGGGCTTCGCTCCGCTCGGCAGGCGCGCCCGGCCTGCGCGGTTTGAGCGGATCGATCAGAGGCACGGAAGCGGCGGGGCATTTGATCATCGACACGCATGCCGCGGTGTACAACTGGCCCGATCAGTTTCCGGAGCCCATTGCGCTGCCGGTGCTCAAGTCGACGCTCTACTGGCGGCGAGACCCGCAGGAGCTTTTGCTGGCGACCTCGGATCTCGAGCTGCGCACGCACGCGGCAGGCCTGCATGCGAAGCTCGCCTGGTCGCAGCCCGCCGACGGCAGCTCGCCCGTGCTCACCCTGGCGAGCGGCATCGACGATGGCATCATCGCCGATGCGCCGCTGTACTTTCCTCACCAGCTGCTTCCGCCGCCCGCGCTGCAGTGGCTCGATCGCGCATTCGTCTCGGGCCATCTGCCGCACGCGACTGCCGTGTTCGCGGGTCCCGTGCGGCACTTTCCGTTCCGCGACGGCTCGGGGCTCTTCCTCATACGCTTCAATGTCGAGCACGTGACCCTCGATTACCGTCAAGACTGGCCGCGCCTGGAAAATCTCGCGGCACAAGTCGAGTTCCGCAATCAGGGGCTGAACGTCAAGGTGACGAGCGGACTCGCGGGCGCGCTCAAGGTGGATTCGGCCGACGGTGCGCTTCGTCGACTTCAAGACCGGTGAGATGGAAGTCCATGGCGGCTGCGCACGGCGATGCCGCGGATGCGCTCGGCATACCTCGTCGGCGACGCCGCTCGATGCGCTGGCCGAGCACGGTTTCTCCAGTGTGCAAGGGAAGGGCGCCCTACGCTGCGTGCTGGACCTGTTCTTTCCGTTCAAACAGTTCGATACGCGCCGCGTGCTGGTGCACGTGGATCTGCAGGATGCGAGCTTGGAGCGGCGCGGCGCGAGTGTCGCCGCGACGGATATCGTCGGCAGCGCCGATATCGACGGCGCCGCAGGTCGTGCGCGCCGACATGCGCGGGCAGTTGCTGGGCGGACCTTTCCAGATGACGGCACGCCCGCCGCGCAGCCGCGCGGCCCTGCGCACCCAGCTGGAATTTCACGGCACGTTCGACGGCGGTACGCTGCACGCGGCGCTCGGACTGCCGAGCGCGGTTGCGGTCAGCGGTCAGACCGATTGGCACGGGGTGCTGCGCATGGCACCTGAGCCTGCGCGCGAGCGCTCCTTGCACCTCACCTCGACCCTCGCGGGACTCGCGCTCGGGCTGCCGGAACCGCTCCACAAAGCAGCGGATGCATCGCTCCCGACGACCCTGGATGTGCAATGGCCGGCGCCGGCCGTGACGCAGCTGCGACTCGCGCTCGGCTCGCTGGTGCGCAGCGATGTGACCTTGGACGACAATCCGAGCGGCATCAAAATCTCGCGCGCCGCCGTCTGGTTCGGGGGCGGCGAGCCGACCCGCCGGCGATAGCTCGGCGTTGACGGTCGGCGGACAGATCGAGGCGTTCGACCTTGCCGGATGGCTCAAGCTCACCTCGGGGGCGAAGCCGGATAAGCCGCTGTCCTCGTATTTGCATTCGGCGAAATTCACGCTCGGCCGGGTCGACTATCACGGCGCCTCGCTCCGCGACGTGACCCTCGACCTCACCACGCAGGATGGCGGTTGGCACGTCGCGTTCGACGGTCCGAGCGTGAGCGGCCGGATGACGCTGCCCGGTCCCGACGACCCGCAAGCTCCCTGGGACTTAGACTTCGAGCGGCTGAAGTTCGTCGATGCGGGGGCGGCCCCGGCGGCGGAAGAGCATCCGGACGCTGCCGGGACGA
Source organism: uncultured Gammaproteobacteria bacterium (assembly GCA_963766915.1). Classification (GTDB taxonomy): domain Bacteria; phylum Pseudomonadota; class Gammaproteobacteria; order Steroidobacterales; family Steroidobacteraceae; genus Bog-1198. The sequence goes on along the minus strand of CAVYCL010000005.1, from coordinate 234,477 downwards.
CGCCCGCAATCGATCCGCGCGTGTTGCCCGCGGTCCGTTTCCACGCCGGCGAGCTTGCCTGGGGCGATCGGCAGTTCGGCGAGGTCCGGGCCACGCTCGTGAAGCTCGACGATGGCGTCAGCATCAAGGAGCTGACGGCGACCGGCGCAAGCTACGGCGCGAATGCGACGGGCGAGTGGCGCACCGGCGGCAGCCGGATCAAGGGCCTCATCACGAGCTACGACGTGGGCGAGACCATGAAGCAGCTCGGCTTCGCCGCCGTTCTCGAAGCGAAAAGCGGGGATATGGAGTTCGATCTCTACTGGCCCGGCGCACCGTCGGAAGATGTCGCTGTCGCAGGCCGCGGGCCGCGTGCGGGTATCGCTCGGCAAGGGTCAGATCGTCGGCTTAAAGCCGGGAGCGGGCCGCGTGCTGGGGCTCGCGAGCTTCTCCGAGCTGCCGCGGCGGCTGGCGCTCGATTTCAGCGACCTGACCGACAAAGGGTTCGCGTTCGACACGGTGCGGGGGGATTTTGACCTGCGCGACGGCAGCGCCTACACCGAGGACGTTGTGGTCAAGGGCCCCGCCGCGGAAATCGGCCTGATTGGGCGGGTCGGGTTGAAAAACAGGGATTACGACCAAACTGCAGTAGTGACGGGCAATGTGAGCGGCACGCTGGCGCTCCCGGCCTTCGCGGCCGGACCGATTGTCGGCGGCGTGGCGCTGCTGTTCACGCAGGTGTTCAAACAGCCGCTTAAGGGCCTGGTACGAGGGTATTATCGAATAACCGGTACCTGGGATAATCCCACCGTCGAGCGGATCAAAAGCGCAGACGCCCCCACGGCGGCTGCAGAGGCACCGAAATTATGAGTACAGTAGCTGCGATTCAGATGACCTCGGGGCACGTCGTCGAGCACAACCTCGAGGCTGCGTCCAAGCTGTTGCGCGAGGCGAAGGAGGCGGGCGCCGAGCTCGCCTGCCTGCCCGAGAACTTCTCGTTCATCGGCCTCAAGGATGCCGACAAGCTCGCCGTCGCGGAAGCCGACGGCACGGGCCCGGTTCAGCACTTCCTGAGCGAAACGGCGCGCGCGCTCGGCCTCTGGATCTTGGCCGGCACCACCGTCATCCAGGGCGATTCGGCGCGACGCGTGTCGAACACCTCGCTCCTCATCGACGCCCAAGGCAAGCGGGTCGCGCGCTACGACAAGATCCATCTGTTCGATGTCGCCATTCCGGGCCGCAATGAGCAATACCTCGAGTCGACGCACGTCACCCCGGGCCGCAAGGTGGTCGTCGCGGATACCCCGGTGGGCCGGCTCGGCCTGTCCGTGTGCTACGACATGCGTTTTCCGGAGCTTTACCGCGAGCTCGTCGCGCGGGGCGCAGAGTGGCTGGCGGTGCCCGCCGCCTTCACGGTACCGACCGGGCGCGCCCATTGGGAGACGCTGCTGCGGGCGCGGGCGATCGAGAACCTGTGTTATGTCGTGGCACCGGCGCAATGGGGCACGCACACGAGCGGGCGAGAAACTTATGGTGACACCTTGATCGTGGATTACTGGGGTCAGGTGCTGTCGCGCCTGCCGAGCGGGACCGGCGTGATCACGGCGCAGTTCGATCTCGGGCGCCAAGCCGAGACCCGCGCGCGATTCCCGGCGCTCGAGAATCGACGGCTCGGCGCGCGCGCCGAAGAGGCGGTGCCGGCATGAGCGCCGCAGTGCCTCTCTTGGACGTGGCGCAGCGGATGATCCTCGAACCGTCGGGATTGGACGAGAACCGACTCGCCAGCGTGCTCGGCACCGTCATGAGTCGCGGCGTCGATTACGCGGACCTGTACTTCCAGTTATCGCGCGAGGAGTCGTGGTCGCTCGAGGACGGCATCGTCAAGGACGGCTCGCACAGCATCGAGCAGGGCGTCGGCGTACGCGCCATCAGCGGCGAGAAAACCGGATTCGCGTACACCGATGAAGTGCTCCTGCCCGCGCTGGTCGAGGCCTCCGATGCGGCGCGAGCCATCGCCCGGAGCGGTGCCAGCAGCGCCGTCAAGACCTGGCAGCGCCCGCCGACTCACCGCCTGTACCTGCCCATCGATCCCTTGGAGGCGGTGCGCGATGAGGACAAAGTCGAGTGGCTGATGCGCATCGATCGCGAGACCCGGCGCATCGATCCCCGCGTGAAGCAGGTCATGGCCTCGCTCGCAGCGGTGCATGAGGTGATCCTGATCGCCTCGAGCGAGGGAACCTTGACCGCCGACGTGCGGCCGCTGGTGCGGGTGAATGTCTCGGTGATCGTCGAGCAGAATGGACGCCGCGAGCAGGGTTACAGCGGCGGCGGCGGCCGCTTCGGCCTGAACGAGCTGCTGCAGGGTGACGTCCCGTTCGCGCACGGCCGCGAGGCGGTGCGACAGGCGCTGGTGAATCTCGAGGCGGTGGCGGCGCCGGCCGGCTCGATGCCGGTGGTTCTGGGCGCCGGCTGGCCGGGCATTCTGCTGCACGAAGCCATCGGCCATGGGCTCGAGGGCGACTTCAATCGCAAGGGCACCTCGGCCTTCTCCAACCGCATCGGCGACAAGGTGGCCGCGGACGAGATCACGGTGGTCGACGATGGCACGCTCGACCGGCGCCGCGGTTCTTTGAACGTGGACGACGAGGGCACGCCCACGCAGTGCACCGTGCTGATCGAGAACGGCGTGCTCAAAGGCTATATCCAGGACAAGCTCAATGCGCGCCTCATGGGGATGGCGCCGACCGGCAACGGCCGGCGCGAGTCTTTCGCGCACATGACCTTGCCGCGCATGACCAATACCTACATGCGCGCAGGCGCCAGGGCGCCCGAGGAGATCATCGCCTCGGTCGAGAAGGGGCTCTATGCCGTGAATTTCGGCGGCGGCCAGGTCGACATCACATCGGGCAAGTTCGTGTTCTCGGCGAGCGAGGCTTACCTGATCGAGAACGGCAAGATCGGCGCGCCGGTGAAGGGCGCCACCCTGATCGGCAACGGTCCGGATGTACTCACCCGAGTCAGCATGGTGGGCAACGACATGAAGCTCGACAGCGGTGTCGGCACCTGCGGTAAGGAAGGTCAATCGGTGCCGGTGGGCGTCGGCCAGCCGACGCTGCGGGTGGACGCGCTGACCGTCGGCGGCACCGGCTGAGGTGACCCTCGGGATGACGAATTGCCGACCGCTCGCGGTCGTCTTGTTGCTGATCGCCGGCACGATCTCGAGCAGCGGCGCGTCGGCTGTCGATCCGGCGGCTGATGCCGCCGCCCGGCTCGGGCTTGCACCCGACGTTCAAGCGGCGATCGCGAGCATCGATCCGGAGCGGATTCGGGCACACGTGAAATTCCTCGCCGACGATCTGCTCGAGGGGCGGGGCACGGGTACGCGCGGCGGCGATATCGCGGCGCGCTATATCGCCTCGCAATTCGAGCTCTTCGGGCTGCAGCCCGCCGGGGACGACGGTGGCTATCTGCAGCGCGTCGATTTCCAGGGTGTGCAGACTTTGCCCGCGACCTCGATTTCTCTCGTGCCGGCGCAGGGCGCGCCCATCGACTTGAAGCTCGGCGAGGATTACGTCGTCAGCAACCAAACTCAGACCGAGGACGTCGACATCGATGCGCCCGTGGTTTTCGTAGGCTACGGAATCGAGGCGCCGGAGTACGGCTGGAACGATTACAAGGGCGTCGACGTGCGCGGCAAGGTCGTGCTGGTCATCGTCAACGAACCGCCGTCGAGCGACCCGAAGTTCTTCGCCGGCGAGGCGATGACCTATTACGGGCGTTGGACCTATAAGTTCGAGCAGGCCGCCCGCAAGGGCGCCATCGGCGCGCTCATCATTCACCGCACGGATCTCGCGAGCTACGGATGGAGCGTGGTGAAGAGCTCGTGGAGCAACGAGCAGGTGTACCTCGCGAACGATCACGATCCGAAGCTCGAGGCGGCGGCTTGGATCCAGCTCGAGGTGGCGCGGCGGCTGTTCGCCGCGTCCGGCTCAGACCTCGACCGGATGATCGCGGTCGCGGGAACGCGCAAGTTCAAAGCGCAGGCGCTGCCGGTGCGGTTCAAGGCGCACATCGACAGCCGCGTGCGGGCGTTCGTCTCCTACAATGTGCTCGGGCTTTTGCCCGGCACCGATCCAGGGCCTGCCGCGCAGGCGGTGATGTACACCGCTCACTACGATCATCTCGGCATCAATCCGGCGCTTCCCGGGGACAAGATCTACAACGGCGCCGTGGACAACGGCACGGGCTGCGGCATCGTGCTCGAACTCGCCCACGCCTTCAGCCGATCGGCCGCCCGCCCGCCGCACCCGGTGTTGTTCGCCTCCGTCACCGCGGAGGAGAAGGGCCTGCTCGGCTCGAACTATCTCGGCAAGCATCTGCCGATACCCGCTTCGCAAATCGCACTCGATCTGAATTTCGACGCCGTCCCGCCCATCGGCATGCCGGAGTCGGTGAACGTCACGGGAGCCGAGCGCACCACATTCTTCCCCGTGGTGCGCAAGACGGCAGAAGCCTTCGGCTTCGACATCCAGCCCGACCCCGAGCCCGGAGCCGGCCACTATTACCGCTCGGATCATTTCAGCCTCGCGCGCGCCGGCGTGCCCTCGTTCTCCATCAACACCGCACTCAAGTTCGCCGGTCATCCGCCGGAGTGGGGCAAGGCACAGCGCGAGGACTACACCGCCAAGCGCTACCATCAGCCGAGCGATGAATACACACCGGATATGGATTTCGCCTCGAATGCCGCGCTCGCCAAGTTCGGTTTCGCGCTCGGTTGGCAGGCGCTCACCGCCGCCCAGATCGTTACGTTCCTGCCGGGCGATGAGTTCGAGGTCAAGCGCCAAGCACGCTAGTCGACACCGCGGGTGATGCATGCAGTTCGAGGAATGGATCGAGCAGGCGTACGCCCTCGGGGCGAGTGACCTGCATCTCGAGGCCGATACGCCCATCGTCGCGCGGATTCGCGGCGAACTGCAGACGGTCGGCGCGACCGTCTCGGGCGCGACGCTCGAACAGGTGGCGCGCGACCTCCTCGGCGCGCAATGGCCGGAGTTCATCGAGCGGGGCTCGGCGGACCATGCCGAATCGGTCGGCGGAATTCGCCTGCGGGCGAATTTCTTTCAAACCGTGCGCGGCATCGCGGCGGCAATCCGGCTCTTGGCGCCCTCCGTCAAGGATCTGCGGGTATGCAATCTGCACCGGGATTTGCGCAAGTTCGTCGAGCCGACCAGCGGGCTCGTCATCATCTCGGGAGCCACCGGCTCCGGCAAGTCGACGACGCTGGCCGCGCTCATCGAGGAGATCAACGCGACCCGCGCGCGGCATATCGTGACGCTGGAAAGTCCCATCGAGTACTTGTTCGCGAACCGCCAGTCGTTCATCCGCCAGCGCGAGATCCCGACGCACTCGCCGAGCTTCGAGCAGGGGATCGTCGATGCGCTGCGCGAGAATCCCGATGTGCTGGTGATCAGCGAAATGCGCACGCCCGAGGTCATGCGGCTCACGCTCAATGCCGCGGAAACGGGTCACCTCGTGCTCGCGACCATGCATTCCTCGAACTGCGCCGAAGCCTTGTCGCGCCTGTGCATGTCGTTTCCGTCGGACATTCAGGCGAGCGTGCGGGCGCAGCTTGCCGATTGCCTGGTGGCCGTGTGCTGCCAGCGGCTCGAGTTCCTGAGCACGGCGCGCCTGCAGGTGCCCCGCTGCGAGATCCTGCTGCCGACCTCCGGTGCCCGCGGCACGATACGCAGCGGCAACTTCAGCCAAATCGCCACCGTGCTGCAGTCGGGTGGCGAGGAAGGCATGTGGACCTTCGATCGCTATCAGCGCTGGATGGAGCAGGTGACCGATTGGGTGCGCCCGCCCTCGTCCGCCGCCCTGCGGGTGCAGGGGGAGGCGGCGCCGCGTGCCGCGCCGGCACTGCGCGGTGCGGCGCGTGCGGCTCCTGCGCGAGCCCCGGGCTCCGCGGCGCCCCTGCAGCCGCGCGTTGCAGAGCCTCAAGCGCCCCCGAAATCCCCGGCCCGGGGCTCTGTCCCCGGCGAGGAGATCATTGAGGTCCCGGTCGAGGACTTGGATCTTGCCTCGCTCGCCGAGCTCGCCAAGAACGCGATCGAGCGCAAGAGCTGAAGACGGGGGAGGGTGGCCGGCCGAGGGTGCCGGACCGAATATATACAGCTTATTAATACCGGTCCTCTTAGTATGCGCACTGATCGGCTCAGCGCCGGGATATGACTCCATGGACGCCTTATATCTGCTCATTCTCGTCGGCCTGTACGCCATCACCCACGCATTGGTCTGGGCGCTCGATCGCCTGAGGAAAGCGCCATGAGCCCGATGCATGTGTTTGCGGGACTGCTTGCACTCGGGCTGTTCGGCTATTTGTTGTTCGCGTTGCTCAAGGCGGAGCGGTTCTGATGAGCCCGGATACCCGGTTCGTCCTGCTCCTCGTGCTGTTCTTGGGCGTGCTTCTTTTGTGCACGAAGCCGCTCGGCAGCTACATCGCGGACGTCATGGAGGGCCGGCCGAACTTCGCCTCGCGCGCGGGCGGCGGCCTCGAGGCGCTGATCTACCGAATCTGCGGCATCGAGCCGGGACGCGAGATGGCCTGGAGCGAGTACGCCATTGCGCTCCTCTTGTTCAACATCCTGGGCGCCCTGCTGTTATACGCACTGCTCCGCCTGCAGGCGTTTCTGCCCTTGAATCCGCAGAAGTTCCCCGGCGTCGGCGGCGACACGGCATTCAATACCGCGGTAAGTTTCATCACCAACACCAATTGGCAGAGCTACTCCGGCGAGTCGACGCTCGGCTATCTCGCCCAGATGGCGGGCCTCGCCGTACAGAATTTCCTGTCCGCCGCGACCGGCATCGCGGTGGCGATCGCGTTGATCCGCGGCTTCGCGCGCCACGGCACGAAGACCATCGGCAACTTCTGGGTGGACATCACCCGTTGCACGCTCTACCTGCTCCTGCCGCTGTCCCTGGTGCTTGCGATCGTGCTCGCGGGCCAGGGCGTCGTGCAGAACTTCGCCGCTTACAAGGACGCCGCCACCCTCGAGACCTTGACCTACCAGAATCCGAAGACCGATGCCGCGGGCCATCCGATCGTGGATGCCGCCGGCAACCCGGTCACGGAGACGGCGAGCACTGCCACCCAGACTCTGCCGATGGGCCCCGTCGCCTCGCAGGAGGCCATCAAGCAGCTCGGCACCAACGGCGGCGGGTTCTTCAATGCGAACTCCGCGCACCCGTATGAGAACCCGACCCCGTTGACCGGCCTGCTCGAGACGCTCGCGATGTTCCTCATCGCGTTCGCGCTGACTTACACCTTCGGCAAAATGGTCGGGGACGTGCGCCAGGGCTGGGTGCTGCTCATCACCATGCTCATCTTGTTCGTGCCGCTGGTCTTGGTCGCGTTCCACGCCGAGCAGCATGGCAATCCCTTGTTCGCACGCGACAGTGTCAACCAAGTCGCGAATGCGCTGCAGGCGGGCGGCAACATGGAGGGCAAGGAAACGCGCTTCGGGATCGCCGCCTCGGCGCTCTGGACCGCGGTCACGACCGGGACTTCGACCGGGGCGGTCAACTCGATGCATGACTCGCTCATGCCGCTCGGCGGATTCGTGCCGATGTTCCTCATGCAGCTGGGCGAGGTCGCTCCGGGAGGGGTCGGCACGGGCATTTATTCGATCCTGATGTTCGCGGTCCTCGCGGTGTTCATCGCAGGCTTGATGATCGGCCGGACGCCCGAGTACCTCGGCAAGAAAATCGAGACGCTCGAGATGAAGCTCGCCTCCGTGTTCATCCTCACGACACCCTTCGTCGTGCTCATCGGCACGGCGGTGGCGGTCCTCACCGACGCGGGCAAGGCCGGCATCTCGAATCCCGGTGCCCATGGCTTCAGCGAGATCCTGTATGCCTTCACCTCCGCCGGCAACAACAACGGCAGCGCATTCAGCGGCTTGTCCGTCAATACGGTGTTCTACAACGTGTCCTTGGGGCTCGCGATGTTCATCGGCCGCTACTGGCCCATCATGGCGGCGCTCGCCATCGCCGGATCGCTCGCGCAGAAAAAGCGCGTGCCCGTAACCGAGGGCACCATGCCGACCCACGGCCCGCTGTTCGTGGCGCTGCTCATCGGCTCGATCCTGCTCATCGGGGTGCTGACTTATGTTCCCGCGCTTGCGCTGGGGCCGGTCGTCGAGCACCTGATGCTTCCGGGCGGCCGCTGAGGTACCCGATGTCGCGACCTCCGCTCCCGCTGTTCGACCGCAACCTCCTGGGGCCCGCGCTGCTCGAGGCCGTGACCAAGTTGGATCCGCGCGTGCAATGGCGCAATCCCGTCATGTTCGTGGTGTACATCGGCACCATCGTCACGGCTCTGCTCTATGTCCAAGCGCTCGCCGGTCACGGCGAGGCGCGCCCCGGCGCGATCCTTGCCATCTGCATCTGGCTGCTTGTTCACGGTGCTGTTCGCGAACTTCGCCGAGGCGCTGGCCGAGGGGCGCAGCCGCGCGCAGGCCTCGGCGCTGCGCGGCATGCGCCATACCGTCATGGCGAAGAAGGTCGTCAAGCCCGGCGAGCCGCGGACGATGCCCGTGAAGGCCGAGGATCTGCGCAAAGGCGATGTGGTGCTGGTGGAAGCCCATGACGTCATTCCGGCCGACGGCGAGGTGATCGGCGGCGTCGCCTCCGTCGACGAGAGCGCCATCACCGGCGAATCGGCGCCGGTGATCCGCGAATCGGGCGGCGACTTCTCCTCGGTGACGGGCGGCACGCGCGTGCTGTCCGACTGGATCATGGTGCGCGTGACCGCGAATCCCGGAGAGACCTTTCTCGATCGGATGATCTCGATGGTGGAGGCCGCCAAGCGTCAGAAGACGCCGAACGAGATCGCGCTCACCATCCTGCTGGTCGCGCTCACCCTGGTATTCCTGATCGTGATCGTGACGCTGCTGCCGTTCTCGCAGTTTGCCGTGGCGGCGAGCAAGACCGGCTCGCCCGTGACGCTCACCGCGCTCATCGCGCTGCTCGTGTGCCTCATTCCCGACCACCATCGGCGGACTCTTGTCGGCGATCGGCGTCGCCGGCATGAGCCGCATGATGCAGGCGAACGTCATCGCGACCTCGGGCCGCGCCGTCGAAGCGGCCGGCGACGTCGATGTGCTGCTGCTCGACAAGACCGGCACCATCACGCTCGGCAACCGGCAGGCCTCGCAGTTCCTGCCGGCGCCCGGCGTGACCGAGCAACAGCTCGCCGATGCGGCGCAGCTCTCATCGCTCGCGGACGAGACGCCCGAAGGACGCAGCATCGTGGTGCTCGCCAAGCAGCGCTTCAACCTGCGCGAGCGGGACTTGGGCGCGCTCGGTGCGCGTTTCGTGCCGTTCTCGGCCGTCACCCGAATGAGCGGCGTCGACATCGGCGATCGCCAGATCCGCAAGGGCGCGCCGAACACCATCATCAAGTACGTCGAGACGCTCGGCGCGCAGTGTCCCGCCTCGGTCGAGGAAACGGTGCAGCGCGTCGCGCGTCAGGGCAGCACGCCGCTGGTGGTCGCGGAAGGCCCGCGCGTGCTCGGCGTCATCGAGCTCAAGGACATCGTCAAGGGCGGCATCAAGGAACGCTTCGCGGACCTGCGCCACATGGGCATCAAGACCATCATGATCACCGGCGACAACCGTCTGACGGCGGCGGCGATCGCGGCCGAGGCGGGAGTCGACGACTTTCTGGCCGAGGCGACACCCGAGGCGAAGCTCAAGCTCATCCGCGAGCACCAGTCGCAGGGACGGTTGGTGGCCATGACGGGCGATGGCACCAACGATGCGCCGGCGCTCGCGCAGTCGGATGTCGCGGTGGCCATGAACACCGGCACCCAGGCGGCCAAAGAGGCCGGCAACATGGTCGACCTCGACTCCAATCCCACCAAGCTCATCGAGATCGTCGAGACCGGCAAGCAGATGCTGATGACGCGCGGCGCGCTGACGACATTCTCCATCGCGAACGACGTCGCCAAGTACTTTGCCATCATTCCGGCCGCGTTCGCGAGCACCTATCCCGAGCTCGCCGCGCTCAACATCATGCGTCTCGGGCAGGGCACCGCGGTGCTGTCGGCCGTGATCTTCAACGCCCTGATCATCGTGCTGCTGATCCCGCTCGCCATCAAGGGCGTGAAATACCGGCCGCTGGGCGCCGGCCCCTTGCTGCGGCGGAATTTGCTGATCTATGGCCTCGGAGGCATCATCGTGCCCTTTCCGGGGATCAAGCTGATCGACATGCTGCTGGCAACGCTCCCCGGCTGGGCCTAGGCCGGCCGCGCCTGCACGCAACGCGCTGCTTGAAGGACGAACCCGATGCTCATGCGCCTGACTCGACCTGCGGTATCTCTCCTGATCGTCATGACGATCGTGCTCGGCTTGCTGTACCCGCTGCTCGTCACGGGCGTCGCGAAGATCGCCTTTCGCAGCGAGGCGGACGGCAGCCTCGTCTATCGGGACGGCAAGCTCGTCGGCTCGACGCTCATCGGACAGAGCTTCTCCGATCCGGCTCATTTCTGGGGGCGGCCCTCTGCAACCACGCCGCAACCCTACAATGCGTTGGGTTCCGCCGGATCGAATCTCGGTCCCTTGAATCCGGCGCTCGTCAAACAGGTCGAGGATAACGTCAAGGCGCTGCGCACCGCGGATCCCGGCAACCATCGGCCGGTCCCGGTCGATCTGGTGACCGCGTCCGCGAGCGGTCTCGATCCGCATATCACGCCGGCGGCGGCCTACTACCAGGCCGCGCGCGTCGCACGGGCGCGAAGCTTACCCATCGCGCAAGTCACCGCCCTCATCGCTTCGCACGAGGAGAATGCGCTCCTCGGTGTGCTGGGCGAACGCCGGGTCAATGTGCTCGAGCTCAATCTGGCCCTCGATCGCCTGCATTGAAGATGGCCGAGAATGAGCGTCGCGACCCGGATCAACTGCTGGCCGACGTCCAGCGAGCAGAAGCCAAGGCACGGCGCGGTCGGTTGCGCATTTTCTTCGGCGCTTCGGCGGGCGTCGGCAAGACCTATTCCATGCTCGAGGCCGCGCGTGCGAGCTTGGCCGGCGGCGCCGATATCGTCGTGGGCTACGTCGAGCCGCACGGGCGCGCCGAGACCGAAAGCCTGCTCGAAGGTCTGCCGCAGCTGCCGTTCCTGGCGGTGCATTATCGCGGCATCGTGCGCCGCGAGTTCGATCTCGACGCGGCGCTCAAGCGTGCGCCCGCGATCGTCTTGGTCGATGAGCTCGCGCACTCCAACCTGACCGAAGGCGACCCGGTCCCGCGCCACGCCAAGCGCTGGCAGGACGTCGAGGAGCTGCTGGAGGCGGGCATCAGCGTCTGGACGACGCTCAACGTCCAGCATCTCGAAAGCCTGAATGACGTGGTGGCCGGGATCACCGGCGTGCGCCAGCAGGAAACGCTGCCCGACCGCATTTTCGACGAGGCCGATGAGGTGGAGCTCATCGACTTGCCGCCGGACGATCTATTGGAGCGGCTGAGAGCCGGCAAGGTGTACGCGGCCGCGCAAGTCAGCAAGGCGACCGAGAGCTTCTTCCGCATCCCGAACCTGCTCGCGCTGCGCGAGCTGGCGCTGCGCCGCACGGCCGACCGTGTGGACGCCGCCGCGCTCGAGTTTGCCGGACAGGCGCCCACCTCGCGCCCGTGGCTGGCGCGCGACCGCTTCCTGATCGCGGTCACGCCCGATGGCCAGGCGGAGGAGCTGGTGCGCATCGGCAAGCGCTTCGCCGACGCGCTCGATGCCGAGTGGATCGTCGTCTCGGTCGAGACACCGCAGCTCCTGAAGCTGTCCGAAGCCGAGCGCAATCGCCGCATCGCCGTGCTGCAGCTGGCCGAATCGCTGGGCGCCGAAACCGTCACCATCGACGGCGCGTCGGCCGCCGACGCGCTCCTCGAATACGCCCGCTTGCGCAACGTCACGCGCATCGTGACCGGCGAGGCGAAACGCATCGGCTGGCGCGCGTGGCTGCGGCGCTCGACCACCACCGAGCTGGTGCGCCGCGGCCGCGGCTTCGACATCTCCGTGATTTCGCGCCGCGGTACGCGCGGGCCGGAATCGGCGGACCCCCGCTTGGGCGCGCGCGTCGCGCCGCACGAGATCAACTGGGAGCGTTACTGGGCGGGGCTCGCCATCTGCGCGTGCTGTACGGCCGCCGCGTTCATCATGTATCCCTATTTCGCGCTGACGAATCTCGTGATGGTGTATCTGTTGGGCGCCACCGTGGCGGCGCTGCGGCTCGGCCGGGGACCTGCGAGCCTGACGGCGGCCGCCAACGTGATCGCCCTGGACTTTTGCTTCGTGCCGCCGCGCTTCACCTTCGCGGTGAGCAACCTGGAATATCTCGTCACCTTCGTCGTCATGCTCATCCTCGCGCTCGTCATCGCCAACCTGGTGGCGAACGTTCGCGCCCAGACGCGGGTGGCGGGCGCGCGCGAGCGGCGCACATCGCTCCTCTATGCCATGAGCCGCGAGCTTGCCGCCACCCGCGCCTTCGACAACCTCGCGCGCCTCGCCGTCAAGCACGTCGCCGAGACCTTCTCCGGCCGCGCCGCCGTGCTGTTGCCGGATGCTCGCGGGCGCTTGCAAGGGCCGAAGACGAGCGACCCGGCCACGCTCGAGGCGCCCGACCTATCGGTCGCCCAATGGGTATTCGATCATGGCCGTCCGGCCGGACTCGGCACCGATACCCTGCCGGCTGCGACCGCGCAGTATCTGCCGCTCAACGCCACGCAGAAAACATTGGGCGTGCTCGCGGTGCAGCCGGTACAGCGGCGCCGCTTGCTGCTTCCCGAGCAGCGGCATCTGCTTGGAGACGTTCGCCGGCCAGATTGCGCTCGCCATCGAGCGCGCGCAGCGCACCGAAATCGCGGAGTCGGCGCGCGTCGCGGTCGAGACCGAGAGCCTGCGCAATTCGCTGCTCGCCTCGATTTCGCACGACCTGCGCACGCCGCTGGCCGCCATCATGGCGGCGAGCCATGCGCTCAACGACCCGAAAATGCAGCCGGACGCCGAAACCCGCGCGCACCTCGCGCGCACCGTCGAGAACACCGCGCAGGAGATCTCCGAGCTCGTCTCCAACGTGCTCGACCTGATGAGCTTTCAGTTCGGCGAGGTGCATCTGCAGCGTGCTGCGCACTCGGTGGACGTTCTGGTCGAGAGCGCGCTGGCGCGGCTCGAGGGACGTCTCGCCCGGCATGCGGTGGAGCTCGCGCTGCCCACCGATCTCCCGCTGGTGGACGTCGACGCAGGGCTCATCACGCGGGTGCTGGTCAACATTCTGGAGAACGCCGCCAAGCACACGCCGCCCGGCACGCGTATCACGGTCTCCGCCGGGCTCGAGAGCGACGCGGTGCGCCTGACGATCGACGACAACGGCCCGGGGCTGCCGCCGGGGCCGCCGGAGCAGCTGTTCGCGAAGTTCGAGCGAGGCAGCAACGAGTCGGACGTAGCCGGTGCGGGCTTGGGGCTTGCGATCTGCAAGGCTATTGTCGAGGCACACGGCGGGCGCATCACGGCGGTGCAGCGGCCCGGCGGCGGCGCGCGCTTCACGTTCACGCTGCCCGTCGGAGCCCCGCGCTAGTCGAACGCCTTCGGCCGCCCTGCGAAGCCGCCCGCGGCCCGCAGCCCGTCGGCATCCATGAGCCGTCCTTGCATCATGACCATGCGGGTGTGCCGCAGATCGCCGATGTGCTGCGAGGGATCGCCATCGACGAGCACGAGGTCCGCTTGCTTGCCGACCGCGATCGACCCCACGCGGGCTTCGACGCCCACCATGCGGGCGGGCGCGAGGGTCGCGCTCGCCAGCGCGTCGACTCGCCGTGCTTGCCGGCGCTCGACAACACGGTGAAGTGTTCGGCATCGGCAGGCGGCTTGACGAGTTCTTCCACGGGAGTCGGCGCGCCCCAGGAGGGCGCGCAGGCGAGCAGCAGCGACAAGGCGAGGAGTCTTGCCGAACTTGAGTCCATCACGAGCCGCATGCTCAGTCGACGCCTATCATGACGTTGGACGCTTTGATGATGGCGTAGGCCTTGCCGCCCGAATGTAATCCGAGCTTCTCGGCCGATGCCTTGGTGATGATCGCGACGATCTCGATGCCGGGTGCGAGCTCGACGATCACCTCGCTGTCGACGGCCCCGGGCTTGACGGATTTGACGGTGGCGGGAAGTACGTTACGTGCGCTGAGCTTCATGGGAGCCTTCCTCCAAGGGTGGGTGCGGCATACTACCGCCGAAGCGAGGAGGATTGGCGATGAACGAAACGAAGCATACCGGAGGCTGCCTCTGCGGCGGCGTGCGCTACGAGGTTCGCGGCGAGCTGCGCGGCGTGATCGCCTGCCATTGCTCGCAGTGCCGCCGCACGAGCGGCCATTATGCCGCCATGACCAGCGCGCCGAACGAGCGGCTGTCCCTGACAGCCGACGCTTCGCTTGTCTGGTATCGCTCCTCGGCGAGCGCCGAACGGGGATTTTGCGGGGTGTGTGGCAGCAATCTATTCTGGCGGCCGCATGCGGAGAACCGCACCTCGATCACCGCCGGCACGCTCGATACGCCGACGGGCATCGCGACGCTGCGGCATATTTTCGTCGCTGAGAAATCCGACTACTACGAAATCTCAGACGCACTGCCGAAAATAGCCGGCTGGGATTGACGCGCGAATATTATGGCAAAAATAATTCGTCGCTCGATGGCGACGAGTTTTATGCCGGCCGCGGATGACATTCAATAGCGTGCGGCGCGTCGCATCTCGCCCCGCGTCGCAGTCGATACGCTGACTGCACTGTCTAAACCTCGACGGAGTTTCCACGATGGATAAGTCAATGCAAGGCTCGTATCAGATCAACCTGCCGAAGGACCTTCTCTCCGAAGCGAGGAAACAGCCGAAGCCGAAGAAGGAGCATCTCAAGGTCGAAGGCTGGCGCAGCTCCTGGCTGACGCGGGTCTCGGAGATGTTGATCGGCAAGGATTAGCCTGCCGGCAGCTGCACGCCGGCGCCGGGTGCCGGTCGTGTAGGCGGGAGATTACGTCAAGGTATAAGTCAAATCACTGTCTGCGGGCGCCGCAGCGGGTTTAACATCTCCCCGGAGATCAAACCCATGCGCCTTTCCAAACCGCTGTACGAGTCCTTGCCGCTCCTTTACGTGGGAATCGGCACGGCCGCCATCGTGATCGCGTACTTCGAGCCTGAGCGCATTCGGTCGGTCGTCGCCTTCGTCATCGGACTGCTGGCCGCAATCGCCGCGCTCACCATTTTCCTGCATCGCCAGGACCGCCGCGAGCAGAGCCGCGAGTACCGCGGCGACAATCTCGACATCCGCCCAAGCTGAAGCCGCTCACTCGGCCTTGTCGGGCTTCGCCTCGGCGGTCTCGGCGTGGCGATTGCGCGGCGATCGCTCGTCGATGTACATGATCTCGTGCTGGCCGACGCCCACCACATCGCCGTCGTTGAGGTTGTGCCGGCGGACGCGCTTTGATTTCACGAAGATGCCGTTGGTGCTGTTCAAGTCCTCGATCACGCACGCGTCGAGCTGAGTCACGATCTGGCAGTGGTGACGGCTGATGAATTTGCTGTCGATCTGCAGATCGTTGTCCGGCGTGCGGCCTATGACGAGCCTCCCGGGTTTGAGCTCGCGCTCGACCACGGTGGTGCCGCCACTCGCGAGCAGGATGCGGCCGACCGTCTGGCCGCTCTCCGGAGCGCTCTCGCCGTCCATCTGCAGCATGTGCATGCGATTGGTGCGCGCGTTGAACTCGACCCATTGCAGCTCGCGCAGGGCGGCGGTGACATCGTCGGACGTGACGACGTCGCTTTCGCGGCCGAACGCCGCCATCATGCTGGTGTCGCAGAGCGTATTGACCAAGCGCGGCACGCCGCCGGTGTAGCGGTAAATCGTCGGGTAGGTATCCTCGGCGAAAATGCGCCGTCCCTGTGAGCCCGCGACCTCGAGCCGATGATCGATGTAGGAGATGGTCTCGGCGCTCGACAGTGCGGACAGGTGGAACCGCAGGCGCACGCGCTGCACGAGCTGAATCAATTCCCGGGAATTGAGCTTGTCGTTGAGCTCGGGTTGTCCGGCGAGGATGATGCGCAGCACCTTTTCCTTGGTGGTCTCGATGCCCGAGAGCATGCGGATCTCCTCGAGCACCCGGTAGCTCAGGTTCTGCGCCTCGTCGATGATCAGGACGACCTTGCGTCCGGCGATGTGCTGCTCGGTCAGGAACTGATTGAGCGTCGCCAGCACTTCCGGCTTTTTCATGTCGAACGGCGTGAAGCCGAACTGCACCAGCACGGTCTGCAGGAACGCGGTGGGCGAGAGCTGCGTCTGGTTGATTTGCGCGACCACGACTTCCGGTCCGAGCTCGCGCAGGAACGTCTCGATCAGGGTGGTCTTGCCCGCGCCGATCTCGCCGGTGATCACCACGAACCCATCCGTGAACCAGATGGTCGACTCCATGTACGCCTTGGCGCGCGCATGTTGCTTGCTCAGGTAGAGGAACTGCGGGTCCGGGCTCAGGCGGAACGGGAGCTCGTGCAATTTGAATTGTTCTAGGTACATTTCGCAGCCAGTCTACCGGGAGTGGGTGGAATCGCTCGCTTACGACCAGGTAATGAATTTTAGTGCATTCGCAAGCGCCCGGTCGCGGTCGGCCGGCCGCGCCCTCAGGATGGTGCAATGGCCCAATTTCCGGCCCGGACGGGGCTCTTTGCCATAATCGTGAAACGCCAGGCCCTCGATCGCCAATAATCGCTCCCGGTCGGGCATCTCGCCCAGGAAATTGATCATTGCGGTGTGTCCCAAGGGGCCGGGTGCTGCCGAGCGGCAGGCCGCAGATGGCACGTAGATGGTTCTCGAACTGGCTGGTGAGGCAACCCTCGATGGTCCAATGTCCCGAGTTGTGGACGCGCGGCGCCATCTCGTTCGCAACCAGGCGCCCCTGGACGACGAAGAACTCGATGGCCAGCACCCCCACGTACTCGAGCTCCTTCATGACACGCTTGATGTAGATCCGGGCGGTGCGCTCGAGCTTCGCGCCGGCATAGGGCGCGAGCCCGTAACGCAAGATGCCGCCGGCATGTGAATTGACCGACAGCGGATAGTAGGCGATCTCTCCCGCAACGGACCGGGCGGCGATCAGCGACACCTCCCGCGAGAAGCGTTGCAGCTTCTCATAGATCAGGCCCTCGGCGCCTATGAGCTGCCACGCTGCGTCCAAGTCCGCGGGACGCTCGATCCTGCACTGCCCCTTGCCGTCGTATCCCAAGCGCCGCGTCTTCAGAATGCCGGGCGTGCCGAGCTTCTTCGCCGCGCGCGCGAGATCGTCCGGCGAGTCGACGGCGGCATGTTCGGCGACCGGAATCTTCAGGCGCCGGAACAACGCCTTCTCGTGCAGCCGGTCCTGGGAAACCTCGAGCGCCGCGCGCGGCGGACGGATGGCGGTCAGCTTCGCGAGCGGTGCGAGCGCCTTGCCGGAGATGTTCTCCCAGTCGAAGGTGAGCACGTCGCTGAGCACGGCGAGCTCTTCGAGGAGCGCGGGGTCCTCGAGCGGCCCGAGCAGACTCGGCGCGACTTGGGCACCCGGCGAGTTAGGGTCTCGATCGAGGAACGTGCAGTTGAGGCCCAATGGATAGCCTGCGAGCGCCAGCATGCGCCCGAGCTGTCCCGCTCCCACGATGCCAACGTGCGGTAATTTCAAGGCTGCCGCGGATCGGGTTTGTTGAGCACCGCCGCGGTTTGCGCCATGCGGAATGCATCGAGCGCAAGACGCACTTCGGCGGATTCGTTCGCGAGGATGGCGACTGCGAAGAGTGCCGCATTGCGGGCGCCGGCGGCGCCGATGGCGAAGGTGGCCACGGGAATTCCGCAGGGCATTTGCGCAATCGACAGGAGCGAGTCGATGCCGCCGAGCGTCTTCGTCAACACCGGCACGCCGAGCACCGGCACGCTGGTCTTGGCCGCCGTCATTCCGGGCAGGTGCGCGGCACCGCCGGCGCCTGCAATGATGGCCTTGAGGCCGCGCTCACGCGCCGAGGCGGCGTATTCGAACAGCAGGTCGGGCGTGCGATGCGCGGAGATGACGCGCACCTCGTGCGGGATCGACAGCGACTCGAGGGTATCGGCGGCCGCCTGCATCGTTTCCCAGTCGGACGACGATCCCATGATGATGCCGACGCGGGCTTTCATGGCTCAGAGTTTAACAAAGCCTACCCGAGCAACTGCCGCAGAAACGCAAAAAGCTCGCGGGCGCCCGCCGGAGGCCGCTGCTCCAGCCGCTCGCGCGCCGCTTTTTCCAAGATTCTGGCGAGTGCCGCACGGTCGGCCTGCGGATACTCGTCACAGAGCAAGGGCAACGCCGTCTCGGGCTCGGAAAGCAGCCGGTCGCGCCAGCGTTCGATCCTTTGAAAATGCCGGATCTCCGAGTCGTGCCGCTGCTTGCGCTCGGCAAGCTTCGCGAGCACCGGTTCAGGATCGATCTGGCGCATCAACTTGCCGATGTATTGGCGCTGCCGCACCTGCGCGCCGTGGGAGGGCAGCCGGCGCAGATCGCGCAATGCGACAAACAGCTTCTCCGGCAGGTCGAGCGCCGCCATTTCCTGTTCCGGCAGGGCGGAAAGCTGTACCCCGAGCTCCTGCAACGACGCAGCCTCGCGCTTGCGCGCGCTCTTGCTGAGGCTCTCCGCCTCGGCGCCGTCGCTTGTTTCGGATTCGCTCTGGGCAACCATAGACGACATGCTACCACCTCTGTGGCCGGGCGAATTACAGGCTAGAATCCCCGCAAAGTTATCGCGGAGATCCTGATGGCCATTGCGCCCGCCGACCCTGTGCGTCGCCTCACCCTGGGCGACCTGGAATCGATCATCGAGCGTGCCCTCGAAGAGGCCCGTGCCCGCGGCGCCTCGCAGGCGGAGGCCGCAGTCAGCCAGGATAGCGGCCTTTCCGTGGGCGTACGCCTCGGCGAGGTCGAGACGCTCGAGCACCAGCGCGACCGCAGCATGGGGATCACCGTATATTTCGGCCAGCGCAAGGGGTCGGCGAGCACCGCGGATTTCTCGCCCGAGGCCGTCCGCGCGACGGTGGCAAAGGCCTGCAGCATCGCGCGATTCACCGCCGAGGATGCCTGTTCGGGGCTTGCCAATGCCGATCTCATGGCACGCTCGCCGCCCGACCTCGAGCTCTATCATCCCTGGAGCCTCAGCGCCGAACGAGCCATCGAAATCGCCAAGAGCTGCGAGGCGGCGGCCCTCGGGTTCGATGCGCGCATCAACAACTCGGAGGGCGCCTCGGTCGCCACCCACCAGGGGCTGCATGTGTACGGCAACACCCACGGCTTCGTGGGCGGCTATCCGACGACCTCGCATACGGTGAGCTGCGTCGTGCTTGCCGGCACGGGCGAGGACATGCAGCGCGACTACTGGTACTCGACCTCGCGCGACTGGCAGGAGCTCGAGGATGCGCAGGCCATCGGCCGCGAGAGCGCGCGGCGCACGATCGCCCGCCTCAGCCCGCGCAAGCTCTCCACGCGGCGTGCCGCCGTGCTGTTCGTACCGGAGATGGCGCGCGGCCTGATCGGGCATTTCACCGCGGCGATCCGCGGCAGCAGTCAATACCGCCAGTCCTCCTTCCTGTTGAATGCCGCCGGCGAGCAGGTGTTTCCCGCGGGGTTCTCGATCGCCGAGCGGCCGCACATTCACAAGGCCATGGGCAGTGCGCCCTTCGACGAGGAGGGCGTCGAGACGCACGATCGCGAGCTGGTCACCGACGGGGTTCTCACCGGCTATATCCTCTCCAGCTATTCGGCCCGCAAGCTCGGGCTCAAGACCACCGGCAATGCCGGCGGCGCCCACAACCTGGTGGTCGCGCCGACCGCGACCGGCGGACGCGAGGCCATGCTCGCGCGGCTGGGCACGGGGCTCTTGGTGACCGAGCTCATGGGCCAGGGCGTGAACGGCGTGACCGGCGACTACTCGCGCGGCGCGGCGGGATTCTGGGTGGAGAACGGCGAGCTTCAGTATCCGGTCGCGGAGATCACCATCGCCGGCAACTTGCGCGACATGTTGAAGGACATCGTCGCCGTGGGCGATGACGTCGACACGCGCGGCGGCATTCGCGTGGGATCGGTGCTGATCCGCGAAATGACCATCGCGGGAGAGTGAGCGGGGAGACGACACTCTCATTTTGTTGGTCGCCATAGTGTTCCGTGGCGGCTGCCGGAACTGGGCAACGATTTCAAATTTGCGCCCCCCGGTCTCACCCAGTCGGCGAGGATCGCCGTCCATTGACTCGTGTCGACCTCAGCTACCGGGATCTATTTGTTTCCCCCGCGGTTCTTCAGCGAATCTTTGTGCTTCATGACGGTTAGCAGAGCGGAGTTCTGACTGGGCAATCGAGTCAGCAAAACCACGTCGATTTTCATATCCTCCGATATGTTTGTCCAATGTATCTCGGCAGCGTTCGGCGGTTTGCTCAGGGTTGATGTTGGATTGCCAAATGAGCCTTTGAGCCAATCCTGAATGAAGTCCGTCGAGTTCGCTGGGGCGGAAACTGAACACGTCGACGTATAGCCGTAAGATTCGCTGTAGGCCTGGGCAGTTATGATGCCGACCGGACCAATTGCGGTCTTGGCTTCCCAATTTACTTGGTGCATGGGAGTGCCATCGGGCATCGAAATATCCTCGGCCGAGATGAGAGCGTAGTCATGCTGCTTTGCCAGGTCTGCGATTGCTTGGAGTGACCAAGGAGCGTCTAAACACAGCTCCTTGAATATCTGAAGGGGCGGAAATATCGCATGAGTTTCTTCTGCAGCGCAATTTGAAGAAAAACTCGCTGAAACTCCGACCGTCGCGGCAAACGATAGGAGTAAGCTGCGCGTCACTGATAGAGTGGTTTTCATTGAGACTGCGTATCTAAAAACTTGCCTACGAAGTTGCCCTCTTCGGAACCGTCCTGGTTGCTGATGAGCCAATCGATCAATTCTGATTCCGGGAATTTGTAGGTTTGACCAGACCTGAAACCGGAAACCATTTGAACATCAGAGGCAATAGTCCCAATGACCTGCCCGTCCACGATGGCATCGACGTGGATGAATACCTGTTCCCAATGTCCCTTAGCATCAACAAGCCGCGTTACCAGAAAGAAATTCTGCCCGCGGGGGAGCCCACTAAGAAACCTCTGACGAGCGGCAGGATAGGATTTCCGTGCCATCGCAACATAGGGCGCGATCGCCTTGGAGTTGTCCGGAATCTGTTCCGCAGTAAGTGCCTTCGGTTGATCATTCGGTGCGCCCGGCGCGAGCTGCGCCGAAGCGCAGGTGGTGCCAAGCAGAATGAGAAATCCCGAACGAACCGCGCCTTTCACTAAATTGCCTAGCGCAACGTTAATTCTCGTCATAGGACCCGCTCCCTGGTTTCATCTACTCCCCGCTGCTAAGAGAACCACCCCGCCTATGGGACCAAGCTCGGTCTATCCGCCGCTCTCGTGACGGATAACGTAGCAGCTGACGGATCACCTAGCCATTTAACGGAATCAATCATGAAGATCTGCGATGGCGGGACGATCAAGCGAACTACCTGGCCCTCGTGTCGGGATATTGGCCTCCAGGCAGCAAATTAGCCGCGGAGTAGGCATCGCCTATGTAAACTCTATTAAAATCGAATAACAATTCATGGACAGAACAGACCTAGGCGCGCCGGCTGCGGCCACGATAACGGAGCCAATCTATCGCTGCAGGATTTGCGGCATCCAATCACCCGAAGTCGCGTGTTTTGCTGCCATTGCGTCCGCAGAGGCTTATGGTTTGCAAGGGACATGCATCACATGCAACCAACCTCCCGGCGAACAGGTCACGTGGCGCCGGATTTACGCGGGGATTATTCTCGTTGCCGGTCCAGCAATATATATCGCAGGAACTCGCGGCACTCAACAGGTCGGGCTCGTTGGTCTGATGATCATTGCGACCTTAATTCTTCCCGTCATTACGTTTTTACATGAGTTGGGCCATGCCATCACCGCAAGGGCGGTGGGACTTGAAGCTACTCTGATCACGATCGGCACTGGTCGATTCGTGAGGGCGGCCAAAGTCTTGGGATTCCCTGTCCGATTTTACGCGGTACCATTTTCAGGATTGACCCTATTGGGCGGCAAACCGAAGAGCTTCATCCGGACTCGGATGTGGCTGACCATCCTAATGGGGCCGATGACCAACTTCTTCCTCATCGCGCCCGTGCTCGTTTTCTGGAGGTCGCTATCCAACCTCGTAGACGCCAATGTCCTAATCTTATGGATTGTATACAACGCACTCATGGCGGGTGGGAACCTCTGGCCACGCCGGAGTCGTGTGTCAGGCCGCCCTACCGACGGACTGCAACTGCTTCAAACTCCGTTCAAGAAATCACAGCCTTTGGCGGAAGCGCTTGATTTGGGAGCGGTCGGGGCATGTTTTGTGAGATTCAAGGACGGCGACTATGCCGGTGCGAAACACATTTGCATCGAGGGTCTCCGTCGCCTTCCAGAGAACCCGTGGCTGCTTACCCTTCTATCTGCATGTCATATCAACTTGGGTGAGTATGAGTCCGCGCGCGTGTCGATCGATCCACTCCTCGATTCATCGGCACGGCTTCAACCGCTACTGCGCGCCGCCGTGCAAAACAACATCGCTCTTGCCGTCTGGCTCCGCGATTTCAACGCGATAGAGCTTGGGGAATCTTTACAGCGAGCAAGTGCCCTAACCGCTGACAACTACATGAGATTCCCTTGCGTCCTGACGCACCGCTCCACTCACGCTCTCCTGCTGACTGCCTCGAAACGGCCCGAGGAGGCGTTGGAGCTTTTGGCGTACATGAACTACGACAGGGGAAGTCGGAGTGATCGCAGTCATCGTGAGATATCCCGCGCGTTCGCGTTGCGACAACTCGGTCGTCATGACGAAGCCGAGCAAGCTCTCTCTTGTGCTTTTAAGCTCCAGAGAGAGCGATTACCCTACCTGCGTACCCTTGGATTGATCCGGTAGATTTCTTAAACAGTTCTAAGCCATAGATAGCTATTACTTTAAAATCAATAGCTTGCTCGCTGATTATTAGGGAAGGGGAGCGCAGCCGAGGCGTCGAGCCCGGGGGCTCATGTAGCCCGCCCGCCTCTTCAGCTGCCGCCGATGAAATCCGCGAGCGAGCGCTCGCCCAAGTCGCGGTGCACCGTCGCATCGATGCGTGCAATCAGTTCCTGCGCCGGCGGAACCGGCTGTCCGACCAGAACCGCGCGGCCGTGCTGCGGCCGGCGCAGCGCCTCGAGGATGTCGGATAGCTTGATGCTGTGGGGATCGCGTCCGGGCAGGTAATATTCTTTCTCGGTCGCCACCAGGAGTTTCGCCTGTTCAAGGCTCGCGACCACCGGCGCGAGCGCGGCCCCGGGAACATCGAGTGAGTCGGCGAGCCGCGCGCCGGTCCAATGTACATCACCGCTCTGATAGTCGCGTCCGACCAAATACATCACGGAGACGCCGATGCTCTCGTACGCGTTGGTATCGAGCGCAAGGGCGGTGTGCCCGTGCGGCAGGTACTGCGGAAACTGCACGTAAAAGGCGAGCGTCGCGCCCAGCAGCAAAATCAGCCAGCTCAAATACACCCAGATGAGCGTGGAGAGCACGATCGCGAATCCCGAGTAGACGGCCACGAGCGTCGAGGACGACACCAGGATCGAGGTGAATATCCTGCCGACGAGCGCCCAGACGACGCCCGCGGTCACGCCGCCGATGAGGGCGGCGCGCGCCTCGACGCGGATGTTCGGAATGAACATGTACATGAACACGAACACCGCCGAGACGATCACATAGGGCAGGACGCCCGAGATGCCGGTCAGCGCCCAGGCCAGAGGGGCGATGGAATCGATATAGCGGGCGGTCGGACTGTGGAGCGCCGAGCCGAGAAGCCCGAGCGCGACGGCGAGCAGCAGCGGACCGGCAATCATCACGCTCAGATACTCGGCGAAGCGGCGCGCGAAATTACGCGCGTGCTGCACGCGCCAGACGAAATTGAAGCTCGTCTCCACCTTCTGAATGGTGGTGATCACCGTATAGGTGAGAAACACGAGTCCGAGCGAGCCGAGCACATCGCCGCGCATGTTGGCGACGAATTCGAGCAGCGACTCGGTCAACTGGTTGGAGGCCTGGCCGAGCGGGCGCAGGAACTGGTGCAGAATGAAATGCAGGTCGGTGCGCGCGCCGATGCCTTTCAGGATCGCGAAGCTGAAAACCATCAACGGCACGAGCGAGAGGAGCGTGGTGTAGGCGAGGCTCATGGCGCGCACCGGGATGTCGCCCTGCAGCCAGTCGCGAATGACCGCGGCCGGATAACGCAGCAGCCGCAACACCGGTCCCCAGGGCGGGCCCATCGAGCGCGACCCTTGGAACAATCCGTCCTCGAGACGTTCCAGCGCGGTGGGCATGCCGGGCGCTCAGCTAGTCAGTAATTTGAGCGCCTTGCGATAGTTGTCGCTGGTGCGCGCGATGATGTCCGCCGGCAGGTGCGGCGCGGGCGGCTTCTTGTTCCAGTGGAGCGATTCGAGGTAGTCGCGCACGAACTGCTTGTCGAAGCTCGGCGGGCTGATTCCGCGGCGATAGGATTCGACGGGCCAGAATCGCGAGGAATCGGGCGTCAGCACCTCATCGATGAGCATCAGGTTGCCGGCCTTGTCGACGCCGAACTCGAATTTGGTGTCGGCGATGATGATGTCGCGCGCGCGCGCATGCTCCGCGGCGAGGGCGTAGAGGGCGAGCGCGATGCGGCGCACGGCGGTTGCGTGCTCGCGGCCCACCAGGCGCACGATCGCCTCGAAATCGATGTTCTCGTCGTGGTGTCCGGCGGGTGCCTTCGAGGCCGGCGTGAATATCGGCTCGGGCAGCGCATCCGCCATGCCGAGTCCCTGCGGCAGATCGATGCCGCATACCGAGCCGTGCTGCTTGTAATCCTTGTATCCCGAGCCGATCAGATAGCCGCGTACCACGGCCTCGATGGGCAGCGCCTTCAGCTTCTTCACCACCATCGAGCGCCCCTCGAGCTGCGCCCGCTCATCGGGATTCTGGACGATGTCCTCGATCTTGAGATTCGTCAGATGATTCGGCACCAGTGCGCGCGTCTTCTCGAACCAGAACTCGGAGATCTTGGTGAGCACCTGGCCCTTGAAGGGGATTGGGTCGGGCAGCACGACGTCGAACGCCGACAGCCGGTCGGTCGTGACGATGAGCAAATGATCCGCATCGACATCGTAGATGTCCCGCACCTTGCCCTGATGAATCTTGCGAAGGCTGCGGATTCGGCTTTCGAATAGCGGCGTGGGTTGCAACGAGTGATCCATGCGTGCGGCCGTACGGCTGCTACCATTGTGGGGGAAAGGTCGGCGATTGTCGCGTTGCGCAGCGTATAGGTCAACGAATGGCTTGGAAGGGAACTATTTTCGGGGCGATGGTCGGCCTGTTGCTCACACGCTCGGTCATCGGTGCGGTGGTCGGCGCCCTCGTCGGCATGCTGTTCGATCAGAGCGTGGGCCTCGGGCTTTCCATTCCCGGCTCGCAGCCTGCCGCCTCGGTCTCGGAGGTATTCTTTCGCACCACCTTCGAGATGATGGGCCACGTCGCCAAGTCCGACGGGCGCGTATCGGAGGCGGAAATCGACGCGGCGCGGCGTCTCATGCAGGAGTTGCGCCTGGGTCCGAACGAGATCGGCGCTGCGATCGAGTGTTTCCGCGCGGGAAAGTCGCCCTCGTACGATGCGGCTTCGCGCATCGAGCAATTGCGCGAGGCCTGCGGTTTGCGGTACGACCTGCTGGCCGCATTCATCGAGCTGCAGTTGCGCGCGGCCCTTGCGGGCAACGGCATTTCACCGCCGGCGCACCGGATCCTCATGCGCGCCGCCGAGCGGCTCGGCATGCAGCCATTGGAGTTTGCCCGCTTGGAGGCCGCGGTGCGCGCGCGCTACGCCGGCGCGCAACCCAACGGGCAATCGAAACGGCCGCTGTCCGAATGCTATGCCGAGCTCGGGGTGAGCACCGCCGCGAGCGATGCGGAGGTGACCAAGGCGTACCGCCGGCAGATGAGCCGGCATCACCCCGACAAGCTGGTCGCGAACGGGCTGCCCGAGTCGATGGCCGAGTGGGCGAAGGAGAAGACCCAGCGGATCCAGGAGTCCTACGAGGCAATACGTGCGGCGCGCGGCATGCGTTGATAAAGTGGCGCTATGTCAATCCTCATCGCACCGTCCATCCTGTCCGCCGATTTTGCCCGCCTCGGCGAGGAAGTGGAGGCTGTGCTTGCCGCGGGCGCGGACTGGATTCACTTCGATGTGATGGACAACCATTACGTGCCCAACCTCACCGTGGGGCCGATGGTTTGCGAGGCGCTGCGCAAGGCGGGCGTCACCGCCCCCATCGACGTTCACTTGATGGTCACGCCGGTCGATGCGCTGGCCGCGGATTTCGCGAGCGCGGGCGCCTCGCGTATCAGCTTTCATCCCGAGGCGACCCAGCATGTGGACCGCACCATCGAGCACATCCGCGATTCCGGTTGTGCGCCGGGCCTGGTATTCAATCCCGCCACCTCGCTCAACTGGCTGGATTACGTCATCGACAAGATCGACACCATTTTGGTGATGTCGGTGAATCCGGGGTTCGGCGGCCAGAAGTTCATTCCGCAAAGTCTCGCCAAGCTCGCCGAGGCGCGTGCGCGCATCGAGGCGAGCGGGCGTGATATCCGCCTGGAGATCGACGGTGGCGTGAAGGTTGAAAATGCCGCGGACATCGCGCGCGCGGGTGCCGATACGTTGGTGGCGGGCTCCGCCATATTCGGCAGCTCCGACTATGCCGCGACGATTCGCTCGCTACGAGCGCAAGCCGACCTCGGTCGGCGCGAAAAACCGGGCCGCTAGGCCGCGGAGCCAGGCGATCGCCGCTTAGCCCTCAAAGCTATTCGTCATCGTCCTCGTCGTCTTCATCGTCTTCGTCCTCGTCGTGCTGCTCGGCGCGCGGTGTCTTGGCGACGGCGGCCGAGCCGGCGCCGGCTTTCACCGGAACGATGAGCGGGCGCGTCTTTACTTTCGGGCGCGCATTGAACACCACGATGGTCTTGCCGGTCGCGCGCAGCAGCCCCTGTTCCTCCAGAACTTTGAGCACGCGCCCGGCCATCTCGCGGGAGCAGCCGACCAGCCGCGACAATTCCTGTCGGCTTACCTTGATCTGCATGCCTTCCGGGTGAGTCATCGCGTCGGGCTCGCCGCACAGGTCCATGATCGCGTGCGCGACACGGCCGGTGACGTCGACGAACGCCAGATCGCCGAGCTTGCGGTTGGTGCGGTCGAGACGCGTCGCGAGCTGCGTGGCCAACTCGAATATGAGTCCGGGGCTCTCGGCGGCGATTTGCCGGAAGCGCGGGTAGGTCATTTCCGCCAGCTCGGATTGCTGCCGGGTCCGCACCCAAGCGCTGCGGGTCGGCTGCTCGTAGAACAGCCCCATTTCTCCGAAAAACTGTCCCTTGTTGAGATAGGCGAGCACCATCTCGTTGCCGTCCTCGTCCTCGATCATGACCTCGACCGAGCCCGAGATGATGTAGTAGAGAATGTCCGGCAGGTCACCCGCATGGATGATCACCGTTTTGGAAGGGACTGTCCGGATACGGCAGTAGCTCAAGAAACGATTGATCGCAGGGATATCGCTTAAGGCTTTTGCCACTTCTTCCATGGTCTCTCCCAAATCTGGTGGTCGTGAAAACGCCCGTTCTGGCGCCATCTTTTATTACATAAGTCCCGGAATCGCAAGCAGTAAGTCATAGCCAATACGATCCGCCGGTCATCAACCGCGAGGTCAGGCGCATGCCGGTCTTCACCCACCCGGGTAGCGCCGCCGCGCCGAGCGTCTCTGCTTTTGCGCCGTGCGCGACCTCGTCCTGTTGCATTTGTTCGACGATGGCGCGGCTGCGCCGGTCGGCCTGCGGCAACCGATCCAAGTGGTCTTTAAGGTGCGATTCGACCTGCCGCTCCGTCTCGCTCAAGAACCCGAGGCTGGTTCGGTCCCCGAGGGCGCCCGCGAGCGAGCCGATGAGAAAGGACCCGGCATACCACAGGGGATTCAGGAGACTCACGCGTCCGCCGAGCTCGCCGATGCGCTGCTCGCACCAGGCGAGGTGATCCATCTCCTCGGCCGCGGCCTGGCTCATCGCCGATGCCGCGTGCGGCTCGCGGGCGGTGAGCGCCTGCCCGCGGTACAGGGCCTGTGCCGCGACCTCACCGGCGTGGTTCACGCGCATCAGCCGCGCGGCGTGCCGGCGTTCGGCGTCCTCGAGCACCAGCTCGCCCGCGGCAGTCCCCGGACCGGAGGTCCCCGGCAGCGCCCGGGCGGCATGTGCCGGGCTGCCTAAGACATTGATTGCCTTACCGATTTCCCCGAGAAGATGATCGATCGGGCTGAGGTTTCGCGAGTTCACCGACTCATTATATTATAGGGACCCCGCAAAACGGCCCCCAAGCCGCCGCCGGCCGCGCTCGCTTGGCTCAAGGGCTGGTCTTGTGACGCGGGGTTCTGTACACTTTCGCGCCTTTCGTTGGGACCTACCGCCCGGAATTATCCATGTTCATGCAAACCGTATTCGCAAAGCCCGAAGAGACCCGAGGCGACTGGTATGTCGTCGATGCGGGGGGCAAGACCTTGGGCCGGCTGGCCTCGCAGATTGCTCATCGTTTGAAGGGCAAGCACAAGCCGAGCTATGCGCCGCACCAGGACCTCGGCGATCACATCGTCGTGATCAACGCCGGCGCCGTGCGCGTGACCGGCGCGAAGCTCACTGACAAGTGGTATCACCAGCACACGGGCTACGTCGGTAATCTAAAGAGCACCACGCTCGGCAAACTCCTCAAGGAGCACCCGGAACGCGCGATCGAGTTCGCGGTGAAGGGCATGCTGCCGAAGGGCCCGCTCGGACGCCGCATGTACCGCAAGCTTCATGTTTTCGGCGGCAACACCCACCCCCATCAAGCCCAGCAGCCCCAGGCGCTGGAGCTGTAAAAAGTTAGGAACCATCTCATGGCATTGAGCTCCGCCAACAATTCCTTCTACGGCACCGGCCGGCGTAAGACCTCGAGCGCCCGGGTGTATCTCACCAAGGGCACGGGTAAGGTCTCGATCAACGGCCGCACGCTGGAAGAGTTTTTCGGCCGTGAGACGGGCCGGATGATCGTCCAGCAGCCGTTCGGCGCCGTGCAGCTCGACGGCAAGTTCGACGTGTCTGCGCACGTCGAGGGTGGCGGCATCACCGGCCAGGCCGGCGCGATTCGCCACGGCATCACCCGCGCCTTGATGGCCTACGACGAGACCCTGCGATCGCCGCTGCGCAAAGCCGGCTTCGTCACGCGCGACGCGCGCGAAGTGGAACGCAAGAAAGTGGGCCGCCGCAAGGCCCGTCGAGGAACCCAGTTCTCCAAGCGCTGATCAGATGGCTTCTTGGGGGATCGTCTAGCGGTAGGACAACGGTCTCTGACACCGTTTACCTAGGTTCGAATCCTAGTCCCCCAGCCAAATGAGGGCCCACTCCGGTGGGCCCTTCTCTATTCCGGCGTGGGTCGGCGGAGGGTTAAGCGATGAGCGACACGGATATTCTTCACGCCTTGGCGGATCGCCAGGCGATCACCGACCTCATTCACCGCTATTGCCGCGCCGTTGACCGCTTGGATCGTGAGCTCGGGTATACGGTCTGGCACGAGGGTGGGGAAGCGGACTTCGGCTCGCTTTATCGCGGTACCGGCCGCGGTTGGATCGACTTCACCTGCGAGGTGCACGAGAAGAAGGTGCTCGCCCATTCGCATCAGATCTCGAACGTCCTGATCGAGTTGAACGGCGACCACGCCGCGAGCGAGGCCTACCTCGCGGCCGCGGTCCGCATGCTGGACGCCGGCAAGTTAAAGCAGTTCATGGTGTGGGGTCGCTACGTCGATCGATGGTCACGGCGCAACGGTCGCTGGGGGATCGACAAGCGCGTTTGGATAGACGATTTCAGTGAGGTCCGCGATACCGTGGCGGCCGGTGCCGAAACCGGTCGCAGAGATCGGACCGATGCATCGTACGCCGTCTTCAATGTCGCGTGATCGGCATTCGAGGCGACGCCTGGCGACCCTGGCGCTGGCCGCGCTCGGCGTCGTGTTCGGCGACATCGGCACGAGTCCCCTCTACGCCTTGTCCGCATGCTTCACCGGGTCCCGGGATCGAGGTGACCCCGGAGCACATCTTCAGCGTGCTCTCCCTGATCTTCTGGACGCTGGTCCTCGTCATCCTTCTCAAGTATGTCGCCGTCGTGTTGAACGCCGACAACAAGGGCGAGGGCGGGGTGCTCGCGCTCACCGCCCTGGTGGTCAATACCGAGCGGCAGAGTCCGCGCAAGAAGATCTACGGAATGCTCGGCATCTTGGGCGCCGCGCTGTTCTTCTCCGACGGCGCCATCACGCCCGCGATTTCGGTGCTGAGCGCGGTCGAGGGCCTGCACGTCGCCGCCCCGGATGCGCAAATTCCGATTCTGCCCATCACCATCGCGGTGCTCGTCGGGTTGTTCTTGATTCAGCGTCACGGCACGGGTTCGGTGGGACGCGTGTTCGGACCCGTGATGCTCGGCTGGTTCGGCATCCTCGCAGTGATGGGTCTGCACTGGATCGTGCGCGAGCCCCGCGTGCTGCTCGCCCTCGATCCGACTTTCGCCTTGCGCTTGATCTCGGACCACAAGATCAGCGCGCTCGCGGTGCTCGCGGGCGTGTTTCTCACCGTCACCGGCGGCGAGGCGCTGTATGCCGACATGGGTCATTTCGGCAAGGCCCCGATCCGCCTCGGCTGGATGTTCGTCGTCATGCCGGCGCTGGTGATCAATTACTTCGGCCAGGGCGCGCTGCTCATCGAGAATCCGGCGGCAATCTCCAATCCCTTCTACTTGATGGCGCCGGCGTGGTCGCTGTTGCCGCTGGTGGTCATCGCCACCGCGGCGACGGTCATCGCCTCGCAAGCTGTGATCTCGGGCGTGTTCTCGGTGACGACTCAGGCGGTGAGTCTCGGGCTCTTCCCGCGGGTTCGGGTCGAGCACTCCTCGGCGGAGTACGCGGGCCAGATCTATGTGCCCGTCATGAACTGGATCATGATGGTCGCGACCATCGGCCTCGTATTGAGCTTCGGCAGCTCCGCCTCGCTGGCGGGCGCCTACGGTCTCGCCGTATCCGGCGCGATGACCATCGTGACGCCGCTCACCTTGAGCCTCATCAAGTCGCGGACCGGGCGCAGGAGCCGCTGGCTGCGCGCGGGCCTATCGCTTGCTGTTCATCGTCGACCTCGCGTTCCTGCTCGCCAATCTGACCAAGCTGCAGGACGGCGGTTGGCTGCCGCTGACCTCCGGCTTCATCATCTACTGGCTCATGCAAACCTGGGCGACCGGCCGGGCATCGGTGATGGCGCGTTTGCTGCGCGAGCAAAAGCCGGTGCGCGATTTTCTGGTCGACCTGAAACGCGATCCGCCGGTGCGCGTGCCCGGCACCGCCATATTCATGGATGCCAAGGCATCGGGCATACCGCGGGCGCTGCTCAACAACCTCAAGTTCAACCGGGTCATCCATGAGCAGGTGGTGCTGTTGACGGTGGTGACGCGCGAACAGCCGCGCATCTCCGAAGCCAAGCGGCTCACCGTGACGCCCGTTTGCGAGGGTATCGTGCGTCTCGTCGCCGCAGTTCGGCTTCATGGAGAAACCCAACATCCCGGAGATCCTGCGCGCGGCGGAGGCGCATGGCGTGGCTTACGAGCCCGAGCGCACCACCTACTTCCTGAGCCGCGAGGAGCTCCTGGCCGGTCAGCGCTCGGATATGCCGCCGCTGCGCCGCAGGGCCTTCATGCAGATGGCGCGCAGCGCGCAGGTGATCGCGGATTACTACGGCCTGCCCTCGGGGCGGGTGATCGAGATCGGAACCCGCCTCGAGATCTAGCCGTTCGCTCGCAGGTGTGATGGTCGTCACACCGCCATCCCCGGCGACCAGCAACACATCCGCCCCGCGATGGGCGAACAGGCCGACGGTCACCACGCCGGCGATGCCGTTGACGGCATCCTCCATCGCGCCCGGGTCCTCGAGGCGCAGCCCTGCACGTCCAGGATCACGTTGCCGTTGTCCGTGACCGTCCCCTCGCGCCACACCGGCGTGCCACCCAGCTTCACGAGCTGGCGCGCCACGTAGGAGCGCGCCATGGGGATCACCTCGACGGGCAACGGGAAGGCGCCGAGTCGATCGACCAGCTTGGTGTCATCGATGATGCAGACGAACTTGCGCGAGGCGGCGGCGATGATCTTCTCGCGCGTGAGCGCCGCGCCGCCGCCCTTGATCAGCATCGCCGCGCGCGGTCGCTTCGTCGGCGCCGTCGATGTACAGGTCGAGATCGCCCTCGGCATTCAGGTCGAGTCTCCGGGATGCCGATGGCCTTGCAGCGCATCGGAGGTCTGGCGCGAGCTCGAGACGGCGGCTTCGAGCTGGATTTTACGGTCTTTCAGCACTTCGATGAGTTGCGCCACCGTCGAGCCCGTGCCGATGCCGAGCACCATGCCCGGAATCGATGTAGGGTATCGCGGCCTCCGCCGCGCGCCGCTTCTTCTCGGTCGCCGACATGCATTTTCCTACCCCCAGAAACAACTGTGCCCGCTTTCGCGGGCACAGTTGATTTCTTTCGAAGACTTACTTTCTTCTTAGCGGCCTTTTTCTTGGCTGCCTTCTTCTTCGCCTTCTTTGCTTTCGCTGCCATGATAGAAACTCCGTAGTCGGGTTAGTCCGGGGACCGAGTATATACACGATATAATTAATTTACAAGCAATACGTCGCCCTACGGCATTGGAATGTGCTAGCGATGTGAGCGATCTCACTCGAGAGTGAGAACGAACTCCCACTCCGCTTCCGATACCGGAGTGACCGACAAACGATTACCTCGGCGCAACATCACGAAGTCGGATAGCTCCTTGCGCGCGTGCTTGCGCAGCTCATCGAGAGTGATGAGGCGCTTGAACTTGCGCACCAGCTTGACGTCCACGACGTACCAGCGCGGATCGCTTGCATCGCTCTCGGGATCGTAGTGATGCGTCCTTCGGATCGAAGGCGGTCTTGTCCGGATAGCCCTCCTTCACGACGCGAACGATGCCGGCGATACCCGGGATCTCGCAGCTCGGAATGATAAAAAAAGGCCGTATCGCCCTTCTTCATCGAGTCCCGCAAGCATGTTGCGGGCCTGGTAATTGCGCACGCCGTCCCATGCGGTGGTGCTGCCGGGGCTGCGCCGCGAGGTCGTCGATGCTGAAGGTGCCGGGCTCGGATTTGAGCAGCCAGTGGTTCATGGAGGGCCTCGCTGCAGAGTGTGAGTTCATCGTAGGGCGTGCCGGAAATGCTGCACGCCGCGCTCGGTCGCGAGCGCATCGAGGCGCATGTCGTGCGGCTCCGCGAATACCGATCGGCGCGCTGACAATCGAAGGCGAGACCGACCAGGCGCGGTCCGCGCCAGTGACGCCGGTGCGCGCCGGAAGGCGAGCGCCCGATCGTAGAACCCGCCGCCCATGCCGAGGCGGCGGCCTTGCCGTCGACGCCGACCAGCGGCACGACGATGAGATCGAACCAGCGCGGCGGCGACGGCGTGGCGGCGCGCGGCGCCGTGCGGGACCGAGATGCCGAACACGCCGCGGCGCGTCTTGCCGGACAAGCGGGTAGAAGCGCAGCCGGCGATGGCGCCGGCTCTCGACGACGGGTACGTAGAGGCGCACCCGCCGCCGTCGCGCGGCGATCGAGCAGCGCCGCGGTGTTCGTCTCTCGATCGAAGGGCAGATAGACCGCGACGCGGGCTCCCGGTCTGAAGGCGGGCAGTCGGGTGATGGCGGAGGCGGCGAGATTCGAGCGCAGCGCGTGCTCCGCGGCGGACAGCCCGCGCCGCTGCGCGCGCAGTTGCCTTGCGCAAGTTTAGCTTTCATGGACGAGGGAGAGATTGGAGATGGCGCCACCCGCATGTGCCGTTTTGGACCGTTGCTCCCGACCTGAGCAACAGGTGGGGCTAACTGCCGACACTTAAGGCTTTCCGCTCGAGGCGGACTTGCACAATGCTGCCAGCAAGCAATGGCCCCTGGGGTTTACAAATTAGGGTCAGGAGGTAACCCGATCCGCATCGAACACCGCAGGCAGCGCCAAACTTGAACCTTCGAGGTCGAGCTCTAAAGCTCGAGCTGTCGACCCTTCTCCAAGGCCGACTCTACGCGCTCGCGCAGGATACGCAAGCGTCCGCCGACGTCCGAATCGAGATTGGTGTCACGATTGCGGAATCGAATCAACTCGTTCGCCATGTTGAGCGCGGCGATGACGGCGATGCGATCCAAGCCCACCACCTTGCCGCTGTCGCGGATCTCGCGCATCTTGGCGTTCAGGAACTCGGCGGAGTCGAGCAGATCGGAGCGCTCTTCGATCGGGCAGGTGATGTGATATTCCTTCTCGAGGATACGCACGCTGACTCGCGCCTGATTCTCGCTCATGCCTGCTCCATCGATTTCAGCCGGCCGATCATGGCCTCGACCCGCGCCGCGCACCTGCTCGTTCTTCTGCAGCAGGCTGGCGCGCTCGGCGGTCAGCGTATCCTGCCGCTGGCGCAGCGCACGGTTCTCCTCCTTGATCTGGGTGACCGTGACGATCAGATCCTCGAGGCGCTTTTCCAGCCGCTTGAGCTCGAGCTCGACGGCGGACTTCGGGTTGGTTTCGTTCATGGCGCCAATATAGAGCGCTCGTTTGCGCAATGCAAAGGGGCGAGGACATCGCCCAGAATGTGTCCAACGCGCTATCATTCCGGACGAGATGATGGACATCCGATTCAAGGACTTCGAGGATGTGCTGGCGGCGGCCGGCAGTCTTGCGGACGCCGCCGAGGCGCATGGATCGTTGTGCGGCGCGCTGTGCTCGATGGCGCCGTACAAGATGCAGGATTGGGTCAACGAAATTCTGCCCGACGGCGCCTCGCTGTCGGATGAGTCCGCCGCCATGATCGAGCGGGTGTTCGCGGCCACCGCCGCCTCCTTCGGCGAGCAAGGCATGGAATTTCGAGCCCTTGCTGCCCGACGACGAGCAGCCGCTGAACGGACGGGCCAATGCGCTTGCATTATGGTGCACCGGATTCCTGTACGGGCTCGGCACGGGCCAGATTTCCGATCTGGAAGCGCTCAACGGCGACGTGGGCGAGATCGTACGCGACTTCACCGAGATCTCGCGCGCCTCCGGCGATGAGGCCGAGCAGGACGAATCGAACGAGCAGGCGTACGCCGAGCTGGTCGAATTCATCCGCGTGGCCGCGCAAGTGGTGTTCGAGGAGCTCCTGCCGCTGCGCGAGCAAAGCTACCCGACGGTCCCGCAGCGGCTGCACTGACTCACGTGGGGCAAGAAGGCCCTCGCGGCCGCATGGATCGTCAGGAATTCGCGCGCCGCCGGCGCCAGTTCATGCGCATGATCGGCAAGGACGCCATCGCCGTGCTGCCCGCCGCACCGGTACGCCACCGCAACGGCGACATCGAGTACGCCTATCGGCAGGACAGCCAGTTCTATTATCTCAGCGGCTTTCCCGAGCCCGACGCCGTGGCGGTGCTCGCCCCGGGCCGACCGCATGCCGAGTATCTGCTGTTCGTCCGCGAGCACGATGCGCTGCGCGAGTCCTGGGATGGCGCTTGGGCGGGCCCCGAGGGCGCGGTCGAGCGCTACGGGGCCGACGATGCGTTCCCGATCGCCGACATCGACGAGATCCTTCCGGGCTTGATGGAGCAGCGCTCGCGCATCTTCTACTCCATGGGGACGCACCTCGAGTTCGATCCGCGCATGCTCGGCTGGGTCAACGGCATGCGCGCGCACGCCCGGCAGAGCGACGGCCGTCCGCAGGAGTTCGTGGCCCTCAGGCACGTGCTCGACGACATGCGCCTTTACAAGAGCCGCGGCGAGCAGGGGAAGCTGCGCCGCGCCGCGCAGATCGCCGTGGGCGCACACCGCCGGGCCATGCGCTTCGTGCGTCCGGGGCGTATGGAGTACGAGGTGATGGCGGAGATCCTGCACGAGTTCCGCTCGCACAATGCCGACCTCTCCTACCACCCGATCGTGGGCGGCGGCGCGAACGCCTGCGTCATGCACTACCGGGCCAACGATCAGAAACTGCGCGACGGCGAGCTCTTGCTGCTCGACGCGGGATGCGAGCACGACTACTACGCCTCCGACATCACGCGCACGTTCCCCGTGAACGGACGGTTCACGCCCGCGCAGCGTGCCGTCTACGAGGTGGTGCTCGAGGCTCAGCTCGCCGCCATCGACAAGGTGCGTCCCGGCAACCATTGGAACCAGCCGCACGAGGCCGCGGTGCGAGCCATCACCCAGGGCCTGGTCAAGCTCGGCCTGCTCAAGGGCAAACTCTCCCGCCTCATCAAGGAGCAGGCGTATCTGCCGTTCTTCAACCATCGCACCGGGCACTGGCTCGGCCTCGATGTGCACGACGTGGGCGACTACAAGGTGGGCGGCGAGTGGCGGGTGCTCGAGCCCGGCATGGCGCTCACCGTCGAGCCGGGGATCTACATCCGCCCGGCGCCGCGGGTTCCGAAGGAGTTCTGGAACATCGGCGCGCGCATCGAGGACGACGTGCTGGTCACCGACGGTGCGCCCGAGGTGTTGACCGCGGCGCTCGAGAAGACCTGCGAGGCCGTCGAGCGGCTGGTGCAGTCGGCGTGAGTGCGCAGCCGGCTGCCCCGAGCGGGTGTTACGACATCGCCATCGTCGGCGGCGGCATGGTGGGCGCGAGCCTCGCCGTCGCGCTCGAGGGGCTCGGCGTGCGCACGGCGCTCATCGAGGCGGTGCCGCACGATGCGGCCGCGCAACCGAGCTTCGATGAGCGCACCACGGCGCTGTCGAACGGCAGCCGGCGCATTCTCGAGACCCTCGGGGTCTGGCCGGAGCTCGCCGGTGCGGCGACCCGAATCGCCAAGATCCACGTCTCGGATCAGGGGCATTTCGGCTTTGCCCGCATCGACGCGGCGGAGCTCGGACGCGACGCATTGGGTCACGTCGTGCCCAACCGCGCGCTCGGCGCGGCGCTCTGGTCGCGCCTTGTCGGGGCGCGCGGATCTCGATGTGTTCTGCCCGGCGCGCGTAACGACGATCGACATCCGTGACGATGCGGTCGAGCTCGGGATCGCACCCGGCCGGAGCCTCAAGGCGCGCCTGGTGGTGGCCGCCGACGGGATCGACTCGGCGGTGCGCAAGGCCTTCGGCGTCGGCGTCGAGACGCGCGACTACGCGCAAGCTGCGATCATCACGACCGTGCTGCCGGGAAAGTTTCACGAGCACGTCGCCTACGAGCGCTTCACCTCCTCGGGGCCGCTCGCGTTGCTGCCGATCGCGGATGGCCGCTGCACGCTGGTGCTGACCTTGAGCCCCGAGGCGGCGCGAGGCGGCGATGGGCTGGTCCGACGAGCAATTCCTCGCGGAAGTGCAGGCGCGTTTCGGTTGGCGGTTGGGTCGGCTCCTGAAGGCGGGACAGCGGCGCGCGTACCCCTTGTCGTTGAGCCGCGCCGAGCGCTCGAGCGCCGGCCGCTGCATCATCGTCGGCAATGCCGCCCAAGCGCTGCATCCGGTCGCGGGCATGGGATTCAACCTGGGGCTTCGCGACGTCGCCAGCCTCGCCGAGCTCATCGCCGAGAGTCGCGGCGAGATCGACACGATCGCGGCGGCCTACGATCGCTGGCGCGCGCCGGACCGGCGCGAGGTGATCGCGTTCACCGATGGGTTGGTGCGCGTGTTCGCGAGCCCCTGGGGCCCGGTGCGCCGGCTGCGCAATCTCGGGCTGCTCGCGTTCGATCTGTTGCCGCCGGCGAAGGCCGCGTTGTCGGCGCTGTCCACCGGCGCGGCCGGCCGCATACCGAAGCTCGCGCGCGGCGTGCCGCTCAGAGCCGCCTCGTGAGCCGCGACTTCGATGTCGTGGTGATCGGCGCGGGCGTGATCGGCGCCACCATGGCGGCGCTCCTCGGTGCACGTGGGCTCGCGGGTACAGGCCGCGTGGCGCTCATCGCCGACGCCACGGCGTCGCCCGCGACAGCGCCGGCGATGACTGGGACTTGCGGGTGTTCGCGCTCAGCCGCGCGTCGCAGCGGCTGTTGCGGCTCTGCGGAACCTGGCAGCGCTTGCCCGAGGCGCGCCGGCATTGCCTACGAGCGCATGTGCGTGTGGGATGCGGGCGGGTCGCCGGGCGGCGCGGGCTCGCTCACGTTCGACTGCGCCGAGATCGGCGAGCCGAACCTAGGATTCATCGTCGAGGGCCGGGCGCTCGCGAGCGCGAGTCTCAAGTCGGTCGGCGCCGCGGGCGCCGTGCTCATCGAGGGGGCCGTGCAGGCGCTGCGGGTCGACGAGCAGGAGGCGCGCATCCGTCTCGAGGATGGACGCGAGTTTGCCGCGAAGCTGCTGATCGCCGCCGACGGCGTCGCCTCGAAGAGCCGCGAGCTCCTCGGCATCGAGACGGCCGGGCACGCCTATCATCAGGATGCCCTGGTCGCTCACGTGCGCACGGCGCAGTCTCACCGCAACACCGCCTGGCAGCGATTCCTGCCGACCGGCCCGCTCGCGTTCCTGCCGCTGCCCGACGGCCGCTCCTCCATCGTGTGGAGCGTCGCGCGCGAGGAAGCGCGGCGTCTGCGCTCGCTCGAGCCCGGCGCGTTCGCGGCCGCGCTCGAGACGGCGAGCGCCGCGGCACTCGGCGGGATCGAGCTCACCACCCCGGTCGCGAGCTTTCCCCTGCAGCTCAAAGTGGCGGTCGACTACGTGCGCACGCGGGCCGTGCTGCTCGGGGATGCCGGGCACGCCGTGCATCCGCTCGCCGGCCAGGGGTTGAATCTCGGGCTCCTGGACTGCGCCTCGCTCGCCGACGCGCTCGCGCCGGCACGCGGCAATGCCGGAACTGCTCGGCGAGCCGCGGCTGCTGCGCACGCTACGAGCGCTGGCGCAAGAGCGAGAATTTGCTCGCAGCCACGGCTCTGGATGCGCTCGAGCGGCTGTTCTCGAGCTCCAATCCGCTGATCGAGCGGCTGCGCGGCGCGGGTCTCGGCGCCGTCGGCCGGACTGCCCGTGCTGAAGCGCGCGCTCGCATTGCGCGCGCTGGGACTTGCGGGCGATGTGCCGGAATTCCTGCGGACCGAGGGCAGCCTGGCCGACTAAAGCCGATCGATCTTGGCGGCGCAGATGAAATCGTTTGCGAGAGTCCGCCGATCGAGTGCGTCGAGTAGGTGATGCGGCAGTAGTTGTAGCCGATCTCGAGATCCGGGTGATGGTCCTCGATGTTGGCGATGTGCGCGAGCGCGTTCACGAAGCTCATGGTGCGGTAGAAGTCCTTGAACTTCAGCGAGCGCTTGAGGCTCTTGGCATCGCCGGCGAGCGTCCAGTCCGGATGCAGTTGGCCCGCAGTCCGTTCGCCTCCTGCGCGCGTGAGCGGCGCCACGCCGCCCTCGCAGGGCGCGCACTGGCGCGACACGAGGTCTTGCGCGCCTGACGCGGCCCGGCCTGGCGCGGCCCGGTCGGTCATGCGGAGACTCGGCCGTAGGTGCGCTCGATGTAGCGCTCCACCAGCTCCTGGAACTCCTCGGCGATGCGTTCGCCCTTGAGCGTCACCGTCTTCTGCGCCATCCTCGTACACCGGTGCGACGGGGTGCTCGCCGGTGCCCGGCAAGCTGATGCCGATGTTGGCGTGCTTGCTCTCGCCGGGGCCGTTGACGACGCATCCCATGACGGCCACCGTCATGTCCTCGACGCCGGCGCGCTGCTTGCGCCATTCGGGCATGCGGTGGCGGATGTGGCCCTGGATTTTCTGCGCGAGCTCCTGGAAATAAGTGCTCGTGGTGCGGCCGCAGCCCGGACAGGCGATGACCATGGGGGTGAAGGCGCGCAGTCCCATGGTCTGCAGGATCTCCTGCGCGACGATGACCTCCTGGGTGCGATCGCCGCCGGGCTCGGGAGTCAGCGACACGCGGATGGTGTCGCCGATGCCTTCTTGCAGCAGCACGCCGATGCCCGCCGTGGAGGCGACGATGCCCTTGCTGCCCATGCC
This sequence comes from uncultured Gammaproteobacteria bacterium, assembly GCA_963766915.1. Classification (GTDB taxonomy): domain Bacteria; phylum Pseudomonadota; class Gammaproteobacteria; order Steroidobacterales; family Steroidobacteraceae; genus Bog-1198. Next base: position 194,339 of record CAVYCL010000005.1, on the reverse strand, counting down.
CGCCTCGGTGAGCCCGAGGTGCAGGGGATGCTCGCAGCGGGCCGGCGAGATTTTTGTAGACCGAGATCAGGTCCTGCACGCCGCTCACCTTGGCGCTGATCACGATCCGGTCCGCGCCGAGTCCCAAGCTGATCGGCGCGTTGCGCGCTGTCCAGGGCCGAGACGACGATGGCCTCGCGCATCACCTCGAGCGCGGGCTTGGGCTCCGCCTGCTTGGAGTTCTCGTCCATCAGGCGCGTGAGCAGGTCCTGATCGAGGCTCCCCCAGTTGACGCCGATGCGCACGGGCTTCTCGTAGCGGCAGGCGATCTCGATCATTTCCGCGAACTGCGGATCGCGCTTCGAGCCGCGGCCGACGTTGCCGGGATTGATGCGCAGCTTCGCAAGCGCCTCGGCACAGGCGGGGTGCGTCTTCAAGAGCTTGTGGCCGTTGAAGTGAAAATCGCCGACCAGGGGCGTCGCGAGACCCTGCCGCGGCGAGACGGTCGCGGATATGCGGAACGGCGGCGGCGGACTCGTCGTTGTTGACGGTGACGCGCACCAGCTCCGATCCGGCGCGCGCCAGCGCCTTGACCTGGGCGACGGTCCCCTCGATGTCCGCGGTGTCGGTGTTGGTCATCGACTGCACCACGATGGGGGCGTTGCCGCCGACGGTGACGTTACCGATCTTGACGGCCAGAGATTTTCTGCGGGATGTCATGGTGTGCATTCTACCGCGCCGTCGACGGGCATCCCACCCGCGGTCGCGGCGGCCTCAAAACAAGGCCGGAATCGGCATAATGGCGCATGGCCACGCGCATCGTCTATTCCACCGGGGTGGGCTCGCTCTGCCCGAATTGCCGGCGCGCCGTGCGCGAGTGCGTGTGTCCCAAGGGCGCGCCCGGTGCGGCCAAGATCGGCCCCGTGCGCGTCGGCCGCGAGACCAAGGGCCGCGCGGGCAAGGGCGTCACCACGGTGACAGGACTGCCGCTGCCGCCCGCGGACATCGAGGCGCTCGCCGCACAGCTCAAGAAGCGCTGCGGCTCCGGGGGCACGGTGCGCGATGGGGTGATCGAAGTGCAGGGCGATCACCGCGATGCCATCGTTGCGGCGCTCATCAAGCTCGGCTGGCCGGCGAAAAAATCCGGGGGTTGATGCGTCGGTGGAGGGTCGCTCCCGCCGAGATATGAATCGTGTATCATAAGTACATCGCGATAAGAGCTGTCTGGAGAGAGTCCTCCCCCGCGAGGGCCGCCGAAGGCGCAACCGGTCCGGAAACGCTCAGGCTCATGTACGACAGTTTCTCGCGGTCTCTGGAGAGCGATCCCGCCCGCAAGGCGAGGGTCCACCGAAGGGGAACAGCGCGCACAAGGCGCGCTCGATCTCTCAGGTCTTAAGGACAGAGGGGCCGGCAGGCGCCACGGGGCGCGTGCGGCTTCTACGTCACGATTCGCAACGAGGGTGCGATGGGCCTTAAGACTCCGCTCTACGATATCCATGTCCTGGCGCACGCCAAGATCGTCGACTTCGGCGGCTGGGACATGCCCTTGAGCTACGGCTCGCAGATCGAGGAGCATCACGCGGTGCGCCGCGATGCGGGCCTGTTCGACGTCTCGCACATGTGCGTGATCGATCTCGCGGGCGAGCGCACGCGCGAGTTTCTGCGCCATCTGCTCGCCAACGATGTGGGCCGGCTGACCGCTCCCGGGCGCGCGCTCTACTCCTGCATGCTGCTGCCGACGGGCGGGGTGATCGACGATCTGATCGTGTATTTCCTGACCGAGTCGTGGTTCCGCTTGGTGGTGAATGCCGGCACGCGGCAGAAAGATCTGGCCTGGATCCGCGAGCACGCGGCGCCTTTCGGTGTCGCCGTGCGCGAGCGCTCCGACCTCGCCATCCTGGCGGTGCAGGGGCCTAGCGCGCGCGACAAGACGGTCGCGCTCTTACCCCCGGCGCAGCGCGCCACGGCGCTCGGCATCCAGCGATTCTCCGGCACCGCCATCGACTCGTGGTTCCTCGCGCGCACCGGCTACACCGGCGAGGATGGCTTCGAGATCATGCTGCCGGCGACGGATGCGGCCGAGACGTGGCGCGCGCTGGTGGCGCAGGGCGCAAGGCCCGCAGGGCTCGGTGCCCGCGACACGCTGCGCCTCGAGGCCGGCATGAACCTCTACGGCAATGACATGGACGAAACACACCACCCGCTGGAGTCCGGCCTCGGCTGGACCGTGGCCTTCGAGCCCGAGGCGCGCGACTTCATCGGACGCGAGGCGCTCGCCCGGGCGCGCGCGAGCGGCGGCTCGGTCCAAGTCGGACTCGTGCTGGAGGAGCGCGGCGTGTTGCGCAGTCACCAGAGCGTGAGCGCGGTGGACGCAGTGGGCGGCACCGCTCCGCTCGGCGAAATCACCAGCGGCACCTTTTCACCGACGCTCAATTGCGCCATCGCGCTCGCGCGGCTCGCGCCGCCGGTGGGCCCGCGCGTGCGGGTGGACATTCGCGGCAAGTCGCACACGGCGCGCATCGTCAAGCCGCCGTTCGTGCGCAACGGTAAACCCTTGATCGAGATCCAGTGAGAGGAGAAGTCAGTGAGCGAACAAGTTCCCCAAGATTTGCGGTACACCAAAAGCCACGAGTGGGTGCGGGCGTTGCCGAATGGTCAGGTCGAGATCGGCATCACGGACCACGCCCAATCCGCGTTGGGGGATCTGGTGTTCGTCGAGGTGCCGGAGGTCGATCGCAAGCTCGCCGTGGGCGAGGCCTGCGCCGTCGTCGAGTCGGTCAAAGCAGCCTCCGACGTCTACAGCCCCGTCGCGGGGCGCGTGGCTGAGCGCAACGAGGATCTGTCGCAGAAGCCGGAGCTGCTGAACTCGGATCCCTATGGCGCGGGCTGGTTGATGCGCATGGAGCTCGACGCCACGGCCCCCGCCGCCGCCTTGCTGGGTCCGGGCGAGTACCAACAATTTCTCAAAGAGTCCGAGTAGGACGCCGCCATGCCGTTCATTCCGCACACCGCCGAGGACATCGCGCACATGCTCGCCGTCATTGGGGCACCCTCGATCGATGCGCTCTTCGATGAGATCCCGGCGGCGCTGAAGGCGAAGCCGCTCGAGGGCGTCCCGCCGGCGCTTTGCGAAATGGATATCGCGCGCCTCGTCACCGAGCGGGCCGCGGGCGATGGGCGGCTGCTCAACTTCATCGGCGCAGGCGCCTACGAACACCACATCCCGGCGCCGGTCTGGGCGATTGCCACGCGCGGCGAGTTCTATTCCGCGTACACGCCCTATCAGGCGGAGGCGAGCCAGGGCACCTTGCAGCTCATCTACGAGTTTCAGTCGATGATCTGCGCGCTCACCGGCATGGAGGCCGCGAACGCCTCGCTCTACGACGGTGCCTCCGCACTGGCGGAGGCATGTCTCATGGCCGTGCGCTCGAACCGCGGCTCGGCATCGCGCCGCATCCTCATGCCGCGCAACGTGAATCCGACCTACCGCAAGGTGGTGGAATCGATCACCCGCCAGCAGGACCTGGAGCTCGACAGCGTGGACTTCGATCGCGACACCGGACGGGTGTCGCTCGATGCACTGCGCGCGCGCGGCGGCGAGGACTGTGCGGCGCTCATCGTGCAGCAGCCGAACTTCTTCGGCACGTTGGAAGAAGTCGATGCGCTCACCGATTGGGCGCACACGAACAAAGTGCTGCTGATCGCGGTGGTCAACCCCACCTCGCTCGCCTTGCTGAAGCCGCCGGGTGAGTGGGGTTCGGGCGCAGACGGCCGCTGGGGCGCCGACATCGTCTGCGGCGAGGGTCAGCCGCTCGGCGTGCCGCTTGCCTCCGGAGGGCCTTACTTCGGCTTCATGGCGACCCGCATGCAGTACGTGCGCCAGATGCCGGGACGCATCGTGGGGCGCACGCTCGATGCGGAGGGCCGTCCGGGCTTCTCGCTCACCCTGCAGGCGCGCGAGCAGCACATCCGCCGCAGCAAGGCCACCTCGAACATCTGCACCAACCAGGGACTCACCGTGACGGCGGCGACCATTTATATGTCGCTCCTGGGCGCCGCCGGGCTCGCGAGTGTCGCAACCGCGAGCATGCAGCGCACCGACGAGCTACTGGCTGCGCTCGCGCGCATCGGCGGCGTGACCCGGGCGTTCGACGCGCCGCGCTTTCACGAGGCGGTGGTGCTGCTCGACCGGCCGGTCGCGCCGGTGCTGGCGGCGCTTGCCGAGCGCGGCATCGCCGCGGGCCTTGATCTTGCGCCAAGTCATCCCGAGTTGGGGCCCGCGATGCTGGTCTGCGCCACCGAAACCAAGTCGAGTGCCGACATCGAGACCTACGAGCGCGCGTTACGTGCCGTGCTCGCCCTGCCGCGCGATGTGCGCGGCGCCGCCTGAACGAGATCCAACATGGCAGAACTCACCCTACGCGAGCCTTTGATATTCGAGCTCAGCAAGCCGGGCCGGCGTGCCTCGAGCCAGTTCCCGCCGCTGCCCGGTTCGGGCGGGCGGTCAGCGGACATCACCCTGCCCGCGCACTTGCGGCGCGCCCGCGCGCCGGCACTTCCCGAGGTGTCGGAACTGCAGACGGTGCGCCACTTCACCCGCCTGTCGCAGTTCAACTTCTCCATCGATTCGCATTTCTATCCCTTGGGCTCGTGCACCATGAAGTACAACCCCAAGGCATGCAACACCTACGCGATGCTGCCGGAGTTCCTGGCGCGCCATCCGCTCGCGCCCGAGCCGCAGGGGTTCTTAGCCTGCATGTACGAGCTGCAGGAAATGCTGAAGGAGATCACCGGCATGCAGGGCGTGAGTCTCACCCCCATGGCGGGCGCCCAAGGGGAACTTGCGGGCGTCGCGATGATCCGCGCCTATCACCGCGCGCGCGGCGATGCGGCGCGCACGGATATCATCGTGCCGCAGGCGGCGCACGGCACAAACCCCGCCACCGCGGCGATGTGCGGCTGCACGGTGCGGGAGATTCCCTGCGACAAGAACGGCGACATCGATCTCGCCGAGCTCAAGGCCGTGGTCGGGCCGAGCACGGCCGGCATCATGCTCACCAATCCTTCGACGCTCGGCGTGTTCGAGCGCAAGATCGTGGAGGTCGCGCGCATCGTGCACGAGGCGGGCGGCTTGCTCTATTACGACGGCGCGAACTTGAATGCGATCCTCGGCAAGGTCCGCCCGGGGGACATGGGCTTCGACGTCATTCACATGAATCTGCACAAGACCTTTTCGACGCCGCACGGCGGCGGAGGTCCCGGATCCGGCGCGGTGGGCGTCGGACCGCGCTTGCTGCCGTTTCTGCCCATTCCGATCGTGGGCAGGAGCGAGGCGGGTTACCGCTGGCTCGCCGAGGCGGATTTCCCGAGCTCGATCGGACGCTTGTCGGGATTCATGGGCAATGCGGGCGTGAATCTGCGCGCCTATATTTACATGCGGATGCTGGGCCGCGAAGGCATGGTGCGCGTGGCGGAATTCGCCGCGCTCAATGCGAACTATCTGATGCGCCGATTGACCCAGGCCGGCTACGAAGCGGCCTACCCGCAGCGCCGGGCGAGCCACGAATTCATTCTTACGCTGAAACAGGAGAACCGGACTTTCGAAGTCACGGCCATGGACGTGGCCAAGCGGCTGCTCGATTACGGGGTGCATGCGCCGACCACGTACTTTCCCCTGCTCGTGCCGGAATGCCTGCTGATCGAGCCGACGGAGACCGAAACCAAGGAAGAGCTGGACCGTTTTTGCGACGCAATGATCGCAATTCGACGCGAAATGGCACAGGATCCCGAGAAATTGCGATCTGCTCCTCATACAATGCCGGTCCGTCGGCTGGACGATGTGCGAGCGGTGAAACAGCTCGACCTGGCCTGGAAGCCCGCGATATGAATGATTAATCGAGACAAACCCACCGGACTCACGCGAGTCGTGCGTGCCTTCGGGTACTCGTTGCAGGGCTTTCGTCACGCGTGGCGGGAAGAGGCCGCCTTTCGGCAAGAGCTCACCCTCGCCCTGGTGGTCGTTCCCGTCGGCCTCTATCTCGGCCGTTCCGGCATCGAGCGCGCCCTGCTGGTGTGGCCGATGCTGCAAATATTGTTGGTCGAGATCTTGAACAGCGCGGTGGAAGCGGTGGTGGACCGCAGCGGCCTGGAGCGTCACCCGCTCGCCGGCATGGCCAAGGACATGGGGTCGGCCGCCGTATTGCTGAGTTTTGGGATGTTAGGAACCGTGTGGCTCCTGATCTTGTCCGACCACTAGCGCAACGCTGGCTCTCACCCTATAGGATTTGCATGCTCCGCAGCACCTGGCTTCTGTCGGCTCTTTTGTTGTCCGTTTCCATCGGGGCCGCCGCCGCGGAGAATCCGCCGCCGGTCGAGCCCGAGACCGCGCCCCCCGTGGCTCCCGCACCCCTGGCGCTGCCGGTACCGGCACCGACGACCGTCGGCACGCCCGAGAACTGGGCGCAGACGCTCGAGCGCATCGCTTCGGGCGTCGTAACCATTCAGATCGACAGCACGCGCGCCTTCGACACGGAGTGGAACACCACCGCACAGGCCACCGGTTTCGTGATCGACGCCAAGCGCGGTCTCATCCTGACCAATCGCCATGTGGTGACCCCGGGACCGGTGACCGCGCAGGCCATCTTCCAGAACCGCGAGGAAGTGCAGCTCTTTCCGGTGTACCGCGATCCCGTGCACGACTTCGGCATCTATCATTACGATCCGACGAAGCTGCGTTTCATCCGGCCGGCGGAGCTTCCGCTCTATCCGGCGGGCGCCGTCATCGGGCGTGAGATCCGGGTCGTCGGCAACGACGCGGGCGAGCAGCTGTCGATCCTTGCGGGAACGCTTGCGCGCCTGGATCGCGAGGCGCCGGAATACGGCTACGGCAAGTACAACGACTTCAACACCTTTTATTACCAGGCCGCATCCGGCACATCGGGCGGCTCGTCGGGCTCTCCGGTGATCGACATCCAGGGGCGCGTGGTCGCGCTCAACGCAGGCGGCGCGACCGGTGCGGCCTCGAGCTTCTATCTGCCGCTGCCGGCGATCACGCGCGCGCTCAAGTTCATCGATGCCGGCAAGCCCGTGCCGCGCGGCACGCTCGAGACGGTGTTCAAGTACACCCCGTACGACGAATTGCGCCGCTTGGGACTGAGCGCTCAGACCGAGGCACGCATGCGCGCGGTGTACCCGAAGCTCACGGGCATGCTCGTGGTCGATGAGGTGCAGCCCGGATCGGCCGCCGACGGCGTGCTCGCCCCCGGCGACATCCTCGTGGCCATCGACGGCAAACCGATCCCGGAGTTCTTCGCTCTCGAGGACGTGCTCGACAATCATGTCGGCAATGAGGTCAAGGTGGAGGTTCAGCGAGGCAACGACACGCTGAGCCATGCGCTCGACGTCGAGTCGCTGAACGCCATCACCGCCGATGAGTACATCGAATTCGGCGAGGCCGTGGTGCACACGTTGTCCTATCAGCAGGCGCGCCACTACAGCCTGCCCATCAAAGGCGTGTACGTCGCGAATCCCGGCTACGTGTTCAGCGCCGCCGGCATTCCCCACGGCGCGCTCATCAGCTCCTTCAACGGCAAGAAGACCGACAATCTCGCCGAGTTCGAGGCCGCGCTCGGCGATCTCGCCGACGGCGCGCGCGCCTCGGTGCGCTACGTGACGCTCGAGGATCCGCGCACGCCGCAGCTGAAGGTGATCCGCATGGACCGGCACTGGTTTCCGGCGCGCAAGTGCAAGCGCGACGACACGCTCGGGGTGTGGCCGTGCGTGACCCTCGCCGCAGGACCCACGGCGCCGCCGCTCGAGCCGGCTTCGACCGAATTCAGCAAGACAGGCGATCCCCGCATCGACCGCCTGGCGCCTTCGCTGGTGATGATCACGTTCGACATGCCCTATTCGGTGTCAGGCGTGACCGAAAAGAACTATCACGGCACCGGCGTGATCGTCGACGCCAAGCGCGGCCTCGTGGCCATCGATCGCAACACCGTGCCGCTCGCGATGGGCGATGTGCGGATCACCTTCAACGGCACGGTGGAAGTCCCCGGCAAGGTCGAGTTCATCCACCCCCTGCACAATCTCGCCCTGGTCTCCTACGACCCGCGCTCCATCGGCGCAACGCCGGTGCGCGCCGCGACGTTCGTCACCAAGGATCTCGCGCCCGGTGAGGATGTGTGGGTGGTCGGCGAGCGCAGTGACTCGAAAGTCATGTCGCAGCGCACCGAGGTCGCGAGCGTCGACCCGGTCGCCTTCCCGCTGTCGCGCACCCTGCGTTTCCGCGACAGCAATCTCGAGGCGATCAATCTGGTCAACGCCCCGAACGATGTCGATGGCGTGATCGCGAACGAGAAGGGCGAGGTGCTGGCGCTCTGGTCGAGCTTCGCCTTCGAGACGCAACGCGAGCTCGAGCAGGTAAACCGCGGCATTCCGGCGGAGCTCGTCACCGAGATGATCAATGTCGTGAGCGCGGAGCGGCAGCTGTATTCGTTCGAGGCGGAGTTCAACGTGCAGTCCCTGGCCAGCGCCCGCAAGCTCGGCTTGAGCGATGAATGGGTGAAGCGTTTCGAGGAGCACGACGGTCAGCGCCGCCAGGTCCTCGGCATCGACCGTTTGGTGGCGGGCTCCCCGGCCGCGGGCTTGCTCGAGCCCGGCGACCTGCTCCTCGCGATCGACGGCCAGATCGTCAACCGTTTTCGCGAGGTGGAGCGTGCCGTCCAGAAACCCGACGTGCAGATCACCGTGTGGCGCGACGGCGCCGCGAAAACCCTCGGTCTGAAGACGGTCGCGCTCAACGGACGCGACATCGACCGGATCCTGATCTGGGCCGGAGCGACACTGCAGGCTCCGCATCGGGCGATGGCGGCGCAGCGCGGCATCGCCCCGTATGGTGTCTTCGTGTCATTCTTTTTCTACGGATCGCCGGCCACGCATTACGGTCTGTACGCCGGGCGGCGCATCACCGAGGTGGATGGACAGCCGACCCCGGACCTCGACGCCTTCATCAAGGCGGTGCGCGGCAAGCCGGATCGGGCCTCGCTCAGGCTTAAGACCGTCAGCTGGAACGGCATGACCGACGTCATTACCTTGAAGCTCGACAACCATTATTGGCCGGCATACGAGCTCGATCGCCAGAGCGACGGGAGCTGGCGGCGGGTCGATCTCGACCCCGAGGTCTCCATGGCGCGGGCGCCGATCATCGGGCAGAAGCCGTGAGCTTCACGATTTCGGCGGCCGAGCGCGCCCAGCTGCCCGAGATCCGCGAGATCTACAACGAGGTCATCAGGAACACGACCGCGGTGTTCTCCGAGCTGGAGGTGACGCTCGAGAATCGCGAGGCCTGGCTCGACGCGAAGCGCATCGCGGGTTTTCCGGTGCTCGCGGCGGTCGATCCTTCGGGTGTGGTCGGATTCGCCACCTTCGGCGAATTCCGCACCTGGCCCGGCTACCGCTACAGCGTCGAACACAGTGTGCACGTGCGCGCCGATTCCCGGGGTCGCGGCGTCGGGCGCGCGCTCGTGCAGGCCCTGCTGCAGGAGGCGGGGCGCATGCAGAAGCACGTCATGATCGCCGGAATCGATGCGCAAAATGTGACGTCCATCGCGCTTCACGAAAAACTCGGATTCAAAACGGTCGGCGAGCTTAAGGAAGTCGCCTTCAAGTTCGGCCGCTGGCTCGACCTCAAGTTCATGCACCGGCTCATTTGATATCATGGGCGCGTGGTAAGAGCTTCACAGACTGAAATCGAAAAAGCCGTGGAGACACTGCGCGCGGGCGACCTCGTGGTGTTCCCGACGGAGACGGTCTACGGCCTCGGCGCCAACGCCTCGAATCCGGCTGCGGTGCGAAAAATATTCGAGGTGAAAGGGCGTCCGGCCGACCATCCCGTGATCGTGCACATCGACGACCCGCGCTACCTGCATCGCTGGATCTCGACGATGCCGCCGCAGGCGGAACGGTTGGCCGCGATGTTCTGGCCCGGTCCGCTCACCCTCATCCTGCCGAAAGGCGAGAACGTCAACGACATCGTGACCGGCGGCCAGAGCAGCGTCGGCATCCGGATTCCCTCCCATCCCATGGCGCAACAGCTCTTGACCGCCTTCGGCGGCGGCATCGCGGCACCTTCCGCGAACCGTTACGGGCGCCTGAGCCCGACCAAACCCGAGCATGTGCGGGACGAGCTGGGCGATGCGGCCCATGTGCTGCTCGACGGCGGCGACTCGCCCATCGGCCTCGAATCCACCATCGTCTCCTGTCTCGACGGCGAGGTGCGCTTGCTGCGGCCGGGCTTCATCACCCGCTCGCAGATTGAGCAAGTGGTGGGCGAGCTCACCGAGGGTGGCCAGGCGCCGCGCGTGCCCGGCGATCGCGCCCAGCACTATGCGCCATCCACGCCGCTCGAGATCATTCCCTGGGAGCTCCTCGAGGCAAGGGCGGCTGAGATCCTCGAGCGCGACGAGAAGGTGGCGGTGCTCGCGATGCGCCCGCCGCTGCTCACGCGGCGCTACATGACCTGGATAAACGCCGGCAAAAAGCCCGAAAGCTACGCGCACAATCTTTACAATAATCTGCGGACCTTGGATCGCGCACAATGCGTTCGCATCCTCGTGCAGGAGCTGCCGAAGGACGAGCGCTGGGCCGCGATTCTCGATCGATTGCAGCGCGCGAGCGGCGGCATGGGCGAGGATCTCCTCGAGCTTTCCGCAGGCTAGGACTCAACGAGTGGCCAAGACTTCCCGAATCCGGCGTTTGTCGAACGAACCCGAGCTCGAGCTCGATCCGGGGCAGGACCCGTTCGCCCGCGAATCGATCCAGCACTTGGTCAGGCGTTTCGGCTCGCCCTTGTTCCTGATCGACGCCGAGCGCGTTCGCGCCCAATACCGCTCGCTTGCCGCGGCATTGCCGGGCGTCAGTCTTTACTACGCCATCAAGTCCTTGCCGCATCCCGCGATCGTCGCCGTGCTCAAGCAGGAAGGCGCGTGTTTCGATCTCGCCACCAACGGTGAGGTACAGCTGGTGCGCCGGCTCGGCGTCGCGCCCGGGCGCTGCATTCACACTCATCCGATCAAGCGCGACTGCGACATCCGCACGGCGCTCGACTTCGGGGTCACGCATTTCGTCGTCGACAACGAGGACGAGCTGCGCAAGTTCGTGCCCTACAGAAATCGCGCGACGCTCCTGATCCGTCTCGCGTTCCGCAGCGACGCCTTGGTCGATCTGTCGCGCAAGTTCGGCTGCGAGCCGGATTCGCTTCCCGATCTGCTCGCACTGGCGGCGGAACTGCGCATCAAGGTCGTGGGACTGTCGTTCCACGCAGGGTCGCAGGCGGCCACTCCCCACATGCACGTCCGGGCGATCGAAGTCTGCGGCGAGCTCATGCGGCGCGAGCGGGAGCGTGGCGGCAGCGGGCGCGACGGCGCCCGGCGCAACGGCGCCCGGCACGGACACGACCTGTCGCTGCTCGACATTGGCGGCGGGTTCCCGACCGATTACCTGCAAGGCTCGCCGCCTCTGCCGATCGAGGAATTCTGCGCACCCATCCGCGACGCCTTGCAGGCGCTCGGCGGCGCGGTGCGCGTCATTGCCGAGCCGGGCCGGTACCTCTCGGCACCTTGCGCCGTGGCGGTGGCCTCGGTGATGGGACGCGCGCAGCGCGACGGGCGATGGTGGTACTACCTGGACGACGGCCTGTACGGAAGCTACAGCGGACAGATGTACGACCACACGACCTACCCCATCGAGGCGCTGGCAGGCGACGGCCCGACCTACCCGTCGGTGCTCGCCGGCCCCACCTGCGACAGCATCGACGTGATCCGCGAGCACATCGATCTGCCGAAGCTCGAACAGGGTGATCTCGTGGTCGGGCGGGTGATGGGCGCCTACACCTGGGCCTCCGCCTCGGAATTCAATTTTTTCCCGCGGGCGACGGTGCTGGCTCTCGACCGTGGTCGCCGTATCAGCGACGGAGATGCGCCATGAGCGAACGCAAGACCTTCAGCCGTCGCCGGATTCTCGCGACCGGCGGTGCGCTTGCGGGTGTTACGGCCGCCTTCGGGTCGCGCGGCTTCGCCGCTCCCCCCGCCGAAGCGGGCCGCGACACCGAGAGTGTCAGACGCCTGACACTCAAGAATTTGCACGCGCCCGAGGAGCTCGACGTCGTCTACCGCCGCGGCAACGAGTACGTGCCGGAGGCTCTCGCCCGGATCGAGGTGATCTTGCGCGACTACCGCACGGGTGAGGGGCATCCGATGGATCCGCACCTGCTCGATATTCTTTACGAGGTCGCGCAGAGCATCCGAGTCGAGCCCGTGTTCACCGTGATCTCGGGCTATCGCTCGCCGCAGACCAATGCCCTGCTCCACGAGCGCTCGGCCGGAGTCGCGAGCCATAGCCTGCACATGGAGGGCCGGGCGATCGACGTGCGGCTGACGCGTGTGGATTGCGCGGAGCTCGCGGACAAGGCGCTTGGGATGCAGCGCGGCGGCGTTGGCTATTACCGCCACTCCGATTTCGTGCACCTCGATACCGGCCGAGTCCGCACCTGGCGGGGTTAGCCGGCACTTCGGCTGAGGAAAATGCGCATGCGCTCGAGCTCTGCCTCGAGGCCCGCTAAATAGGCCGCCTCGCGCGGCGGGGCGCCGGCGATGTAACCGAAGGAGCTCTGCAGCGAGCCCGCCGCATAGCTGAGATTACCCCAGCCGATCACGCGCTCGCCCCAGAGAAGCGGCAGAGCGTAATAGCCGAGTTTACGTTTCGCCGCCGGCGTGTACGCCTCGAAGCGATACTGCCAACCCCAGAAAAGCTCGAAGCGGTGCCGGTCCCAGACCACCGGGTCGAACGGCGTGAGCAGCCGCACCACGGGCTCGACGCGCCAGCGGCGCGAGGCGGGGACCTCCGCAGCCGGCCAGTACCAATCGATGCCGTCGATGCGGGTGCTCGCGAGCCGCCGCTTCACGCGCTCGAGGGACGCGGCGCGCTGTTTCGACCACTGCGGAATGCCGCCGCTCAAAAACCGCAGCAGCTGCGTGAGGCTGCGCGCGGGGAGCGGCGCGTACTTGCCGACGATGAGGTCGACCAGGGTGTCGATGCGCGCGGTGATTTCCTCGGCTGTGGGCAGGTCGGGGTCGGGCTCGCGAGCCGCGTACACCCGGGTGCCCGAGTCGCGCCGCGCCACCCGCAGAAGCCCGCGATAATGCATCTCATCGAGCAGCCGCGTGGTGGCATTGGTCGATCCGCCGAACCAGTTGAGAATCTTGCCATGCGCGAAGCGTTGATCGACGAGGCGCGGATGAGCGGTGCCCTGCTCGCGGATGAACGCGAGCAGCTCCTGCGCCCGCGCCGTGCGCGACGGACTCCAGCGCTTGGCCGCCTTGCGCGGATGCATCAGCCGATGATGCTCGCGCAGCAGATAGCCGTAGTTGACGAAATAATCCTCCTCTAACCCTAAGCGGGAGTAGCGGCGCTCGAGATCGCCCGCACGGTAGCCGACGACGCGGTGGCGCAGCGTGAGATCCTGGGCCCGGGCCGGCGCACGGATCGGATCGGCCTGCACGAAGCCCAATTTCCGGATGGCGCGGCGCAGGCTGGTCGGCTTGAACAGCGAACGGGCAATGGCGTAGCGGCGGAGTTGCTCGAGGGTCGGCGGCATGCGATCGGCGCGTCTAGCGAGACTCGTTCAAAAAGCGGAGCACCGCTGCATTGAAGGCGTGCGGATCCTGCAGCATCGCGAAGTGACTCACGTTCGGCAGGATGACCAGCCGCGCGCCGGGAATTGCCTGCGCCATGTACTCGTCGTGCGCTTGCTTGATTGCCTCGTCGAATTCGCCGTCGGCGATGGTGGTCGGCACCTTGATGGAGGCGAGCTCGGATCGTGTGAAGGCCGGCAGCGTCTCCCACATCTGGGTGACTGCCGCGCTGAATCCCCGCCATTGTTGCGGGGTCGGCGAGAGCGCGCGGTACTCCTGCGCGCTGCGAGCCAGGTAAGCACCGAACACGGGAGTCTTCTCGGCCCCGTCATTGACCCCGGACACATCGGCGTTGGCTCCGAAAGCGAACAGCCCCGCCAAACGCTCCGGATGCGTCAGGGCGAGGTCGAGCCCGATGATGCCGCCGTCGCTCCAGCCGACGAGGTATACCTTGGGGATCTTCAGCTGATCGAGAAGTCCGAGCACATCTTGTGCCATAAGATCGTAGCTGAGCGGTGCATCGCTCCGTGTGCTGCGGCCGTGGCCGCGGCTGTCCATCGCGAGCACACGATAGCCGTGCGCCGTCAACGCCGGGATCAATCGGCCGAAATAGTTGGAGTTGCCGAATCCGCCGTGCAGGAGCAACACGGGCACGCCTGAGGATTTCCCGCCCCATTCGGCGAACCAGATCCTCGCACCCCCGATCGCAGCATGCCGGCCTGCGGTGCCCTCGGGCAATGAGGGCATTGGCGGGAGCGTTTGCCAGGGTTCGGCAGCGGCGAGTGCCGTCAACGAAGGTGCGCCGATCAGCAGCGCGGTAAGGAACGCGAAACGGTACACGGTCTCGAAGGCCTCCCAAGGTCGGTGCGGAGCCGGCAGGCAGGCATTATGCCTCGCCGGCAGGGGCGGGCCGCCAAGACGGCGATGGACCTTACCCGAAAGCGCGCGGACAACAGCTAAGGCGACGACCTCGCCCAGTAAGCGGCCGCCGTGGTATATCAGCAGGCAGTTTCTAACAGCGGCGCAAGCGCGCGCTGCCCGACTCGGGGCTGTATCCGGCGCTGGGCGGTAACGGGGCACTGCGGTCATGTCGGCAAAACGAATCCTAGGGGTCAAGGACGACTGCGAGACCGCTGAGTTGATCGCGGAGGCCCCGGCGCCTGCGGCGACGGCGTGCGATGTCGCCTGAGCCGCCGGTGTTCACGGCGATTCATCGGATAGTGGAACGCTGCCGCGCCGATGACTATCCTGCCCGCGTTGCGAGACTTCCCTCCGGTTGGGTCGTGATGGGGGAGCGCCAGGTGTTCGCGGGATATTGTCTGCTGCTTCCTGATCCCGTCGTGGCGCACTTGAATGTTCTGCAGGCGCCCGAGCGCACGCAATTTCTCGCCGATATGGCGCGCGTCGGCGATGCCGTGCTCGCGGCAACCGGCGGCGTGCGAATCAACTATGCGATGTTCGGCAACGCCGAGCCCGCGCTGCACGCGCACGTCTTTCCGCGGCGCGCGGACGAGGCACCCGGCATTCTCGCTGCACAGCCTTGGGCGCTCGATTGGCAGGCCGCGCCGCCGTTCTCGCCGGACCTGCACGGCGAGCTGCGGGAGCGGATCGCGAGCTATCTCAAGTAGACTGCGCGCTCACCAACCAAAGGGACGATTCGTGGCTGAATTCATCGGACGCCGGGCCGTCCTCGCCGGCACGGGCGCCGCATTGCTGCTCGGCATGCTGGAGGCATGTCGCGCGCCGAGCGCCCGGCCCAACGCTACCGCACCGGGTCGATTGGAACTGCCGCCGCTGCATGCGGACATCGACCGAATCACCTCCATCACCGTTTGCACGCGACCCTTCCGCCCGCAGGGTCCGCGCCTCGACGTCGAGCGCGTCGGCGACAAGACGGTGGTCCATAATTACGGGCACGGCGGCAGCGGCTGGTCGCTGTCGTGGGGATCGAGCGCCATCGCCACCGAGAACGTGCTCGCCACCGGAGTGCGCGAGGTCGCCGTGGTCGGCTGTGGCGCGCTCGGTCTCACATCGGCGCTGCTCCTGCAGCGCGCGGGTCTGCGCGTTACGATCTACGCCAAGGACCTGCCGCCGAACGTGCGCTCCGCCCTCGCCACCGGGGTCTGGTCACCGGCCTCGAGGATCTGCCTGGAGCAGAATGCAACGCCGGCATTCAAGCGCCGCTGGGAAGCGATGGCGCGGCGCTCTTGGCAGACCTACCAGAGCTTCCTGGGCCTGCCGGGTGATCCCGTGGAATGGATCGAGCATTACAGCGTGCGGGACAGCGTTGCGCAGGAGACATCGCAGGACGCCGACACGCGGCCCGCGTTTGCGGATCTGGAAGGCGAGTTGCTCGACGACCTCGAGCCGAAAGGCACGGTATTTCCGCCGGGTAGCCATCCCTTCGGAGCGCGCACCGTGCACGGCCGACCCTGGATGATGTTCAATCTGAACCCTTACATGCGCCTCCTGATGTCGGACTTTCTTGCGAGCGGCGGCAAGATAGAGGTCAGGGAATTCCACACCCCGGCAGATTTCGGCGCGCTGCAGGAGAAGACTCTCGTCAATGCCACGGGCTACGGCGCTCGCGCGCTGTTCGGCGATGAAACCCTGGTGCCGGTGCGCGGGCAGCTGGCGCGCACCATCGCACAGCCCGACATTCATTACGGATTGGCGTACCGCGACGTGAATTTCGTTCCGCGCCGCGACGGCAATGTATTTCAGGTCGTCGGCGAGAGCGATTACTACGGCTTCGGGGATGACTCGACGACGCCCGATCCGGCCGAAGCACGGCACGCGGTGAGTACGGTCGCCTCGCTGTTCGCTCCGTAGCGCTCCTGCATGGCAGGCGCGAGTGACGTCCAATTCGCGGGCGCTTCGTCAGACCGCGACGATCTCGCTTGCGGCGGCGCTCAGGCACTGATTCCGTGGTGAGAAAACCGGCCACGACGCGAGCTTGAAGTTTAGCGGGCCCATCAGCCCGGTCGAATAGTCGGATGCAGGCTCCGCACACTCGACGAGGTCGCCGATGGACTGCGGGAGCGTCGACGGAATGCTGAGATGAAACGCAGCGCCTCCGGCGGCGAGATTCTCGGCCCACAACCGTCCTTCGTGGGCGGTTACGATCTCACGGCTCAAGGATAAGCCCAGACCGAGCCCTTGCTGTTTTGTCGTGAAGTAGGGCTCGAAAATTTTCTCTTCAGAGCCCGGCGCGATCCCGCCACCGCTATCGATCACGGAAATGTCCACACCTTTCCCGGTCACCGGGGTAGATCTGACCGTAATGACGCGCGGGCCGTTGCTCGTCTGCATGATGGCATCGCTGGCATTCAGGATGAGATTGATCAGGACCTGCTGCAACTGTCTCCAGTCACCGCGGATACTCGGCAGATCGGCGGCGAGCAGGGTCACGATCCGCATCCCCCGGGATTGCAGCTCGGAGGCCATGAGCTTGAGCACGTCTTCGATCAGTTTGTTCGCATCCAGCGAGCGCGGCTCGAACTTATCCTTTTTCGACAGAGCGCGAACCATGTGAATGATTTCACTCGCACGTCGATCATCCGTTTCGATGTCGCGCAATATCTCCCGGATGACGTGCAAATCCACGTTGTCGTTCTTCAGAAAGAGCAGCGCCGCCTGCGTGTTGCTCAAGATGGCTGTCAACGGCTGGTTCAACTCGTGGGCGAACGAGGAGGAGAGGCCGCTGAGACTCGCGGTGCGTGCCAGATGAATGACTTCGTTACGATGAGCCTGAAATGCCTCGGCGGCGAGAATGGCTCGATGTTCACTCGCCAGCAAGTCGGCAGCGAGCTTGTCCGCGCGCAGCGACTGAGTGCTTAACTCATAGGCCATGGCGACGATGATCCCGAGGTAGAAGAGACTGATGGTGACCGGCCAGGACCGGTGGCCCCAAACGATCATGGCGGGCTCCGTGGCGCCTGCGAGCAGAAAGAAAACGATGCCGCCGCCGAGGAGCAGGGGACCTCGGCGGTCACCATTTTTCCATGCGCTCACCGAGGCGTCGATCACGAACGCTAATAGCAGCAAGGTGGAGAACTGGTTCAAGAATATCCACGGATTGGGGACACCGACGGGCGTCGCCACGGTTTCGCCCAGGAATTTGATTTCCTGAAGACGGGTGATCACGCGAAAGTTGAGATTCTCCCCGGTGAGGAAATTAGGCAGCAGCGCGAAGGTTCGCAGACCGAAGAACGTCCACATCAACCAGGGCCGACCCGCCCGAAGGTAGAGTCGCACAAATGCCGCGAGCGGCAGAAGCACGAACCAAATTGCCACGTGAATCCAGCGCACCGTCGCGCCGAATTCCGCCGGCGACTGGGCGCTCGACAATGCCAGGTCGCACCAAGCGCAAGCCGCCGTCCCCACGGCCGCGACCGCGAACAATAAATGAGCCCATGCCCGCCGCTGTCGCGACCAGATCAATCCGCTGATCAACGCCATCGTCAGGCTGGCGGCGGCGGCCATGGAAAAAACGACGGTGACCCAATGCATCAGGCAGCCTCGAGCATTCAAAAGTCCAGGATTTTTGAGTTCTTTCCGCGACTCTAGCGGATCACACCGAGTCCCTGCAATGTGATCGGGGCGCCTCGCCTTCCGCAATCACGGTGTTGCGTCGAGGGCGCGTTCCAGGTCGTCAAGGCGCGTGAACGGCGCCGAGCAAGTCGTGCCGGTGCAAAGATAACCGACCGCCGGGCCTTGCAGGTGCTTCGCCGCGATTGAGGCGGGCAGCTCGGGCGTGTCGGCCGGGATTGCAAACACCATGCGCGACGGCGCGTAGCGGGACGCGAGCGCATGTTGCCAGCGCGTCGCGTCCGGGCCGCGCAGGATGAGGATCTGCAGCGGCTTCAAGTAATCCTCCAAGGCGGCGATCAGGCTCATGTGACTCTGCGGGTACTCGCCCATGGCCGCGAAGCCTGCGCGCAGCGTGTGCTCGGCGGCCGCGAGATAACGGGGCTCGCCGAGTAGAAATCCCAACCGGCAGAGGACGCCCGCCGCGACGCCGTTGCCCGCCGGAATGGATTCGTCACCGAAGGTCTTGCTGCGGTGGATGAGCCGCTCGTGATCGGAGGCGGTGAAATAGAACCCTCCGCCGGTTGCATCGGCAAAGCGCTCGAGGATCGCCTCGGCGAGCATCCGGGCGAACTCAAGATCGCGATCACGCCATCGAGCCTGCAGGAGTTCGAGCAGCGCATCGGCGAGAAACGCATAGTCGTCGAGATAGGCATTCAAATGCGCGCGGCCGTCCTTATAAGTTGCGAGCAGCCGGCCCTCCTGCCACAGCGTACGGTGGATGAAATCGACGGCGTGCGTCGCGGCGTCGGCGAGATCCGGACGATGCAGGGTCCGGGCGGCGATCGCGAGCCCCCGGATCGTGAGCGCATTCCACGAAGTCAGCACTTTTTCGTCGCGCCCGGGCCAGACGCGCAGCGTCCGTGCGGCGAGCAGCTTCGTGCGCGCCGAGTCGATCAGCCGGCGCTCATCCGGTCCCTCGAGCGGGGCGCGGATACAAAGATGCCAGCGGCCCTCGAAGTTGGGGGCGAGGTCGAGGCCGAAGCGGCGCGCGAACACCGCGTACTCGGGCTCACTCAGCCGGTCACGCACCTCGGCGGTCGTCCAGACGTAGAAGCGGCCTTCGTGTCCTTCCGAGTCGGCGTCGAGGCTCGAATAAAAGCCGCCTTGGGGCGCGCGCATGTCGCGCAGCACCCAGTCCGCAGTCTCGCCGGCGATGTGCGCGAACTGCCTGTCGCCGGTCACGGCCGCCGCCGCGGCATAGACGCTCAAAAGCTGCGCATTGTCGTAGAGCATTTTCTCGAAATGCGGAATGGTCCACGACTCGTCCACCGAGTAGCGTGCAAAGCCGCCGCCCAGTTGATCGTAAAGGCCGCCTTCGGCCATGCCCTTGAGCGTGAGCGAGGCCATCGGGAGTGATGCGGCGCTCGCATCGCGCAGGCACCGCTCGATGCTTTGCGGGTGCGGAAACTTGGGCGCTGCGCCGAAGCCGCCAAATCGACGGTCAAAGGAACCCTCGAGTGCGGTGCGTGCGAGCTGCAACGGGGAATCATCGAGCCGGACGTGGCCCGGCGTACCCGCGACGGGATCGCCGGCCTCGAGGCGCGCGAGGGCGTCGGTGAGGAGGCCCTGTTGCGAGCGTATCCCTGCGCCTTCGGCACGGTAATACTCCGCCACGCGCAGCAGCAGATCCTTGAAAGCCGGCATGCCGTAATTCGCATCGCGCGGGAAGTAGGTGCCGCCGAAAAAAGGCTGCTGATCGTCGGGCGTCAAAAACATGGTCAAGGGCCAGCCGCCCGCGCGCTGCGTCAGGAGCTGTTGCGCGGCCTGATAGATCTTGTCGAGGTCGGGCCGCTCCTCGCGATCCACCTTGATGTTCACGAACAAGCGGTTCATGACCTCGGCCGTCGCGGCATCCTCGAAGGATTCGTGGGCCATGACATGACACCAGTGGCACGCCGAATAACCGACCGACAACAGGATGGGCTTATCCTCGCGCCGCGCAAGCGCGAGGGCCTCCTCGCCCCACGGATACCAGTCCACCGGGTTGTCCGCATGCTGCTGAAGATAGGGACTCGTTTCCGCGGCGAGTCGATTGCGATGCATTGTGGGTGCCCGCGTCGGTTAGAATGCGCGCCATCTTAAACCCGAAGCTCCTCCCATGTCCGAACTCGACGTGTCGCATCTGCCGGTGTTGCGGCTGAAGCGCAATGAAGACCGGCGTCTGCAGGCGGGCCATCTGTGGGTGTTCAGCAACGAAGTGGACACGCAACAGACGCGGCTCAACAAGCTCAAGCCGGGCGAGCTCGTGCGGGTGCTGGCGCACAACGATCGCGCGCTGGGTCTCGCTTATGCGAATCCCGCCTCGCTCATCACAGCGCGGCTCCTCGAGACCTGGGCCATTCCCGACGCTCGCTGGTTCGAGCGGCGTCTGCGCGCCGCGCTTGCCTTGCGGCAGCGGCTGTACTCGGAGCCCTACTATCGCGCGGCCTACGGCGAGGCCGACGGCCTGCCGGGCCTCGTGATCGACCGCTACGGCGAGCGCTGCGTCGCGCAGATCGGCACCGCCGGGATGGAGCTCATGAAAGACCATATCCGTACGGCGGCCGAGCGGGTGTACGAGTGCGAGACGTTGATTTTCAAGAATGACGGCTCCGCGCGGGAGATGGAGGGGCTGCCGGCCTACGTGGAGGCGGCCAAGGGCCGGCTGGAAGATACTGCCGCGGTCGTCGAAGGCGGCTTGAGATTCCGGGTGCCGCTCGCCGAAGGCCAAAAGACCGGCTGGTTCTTCGACCAGTCCGCCAACCGACGCGCGCTCAGCAAATACGTGCGTGCCGGAGCCCGGGTACTCGATGTGTTCAGCTATGTCGGCGCCTGGGGCGCGCGCGCCGCCAAGGACGGTGCCGCCGAGGTGGTCTGCGTCGACAGCTCCGCGCAGGCCCTCGAGCTCGCGGCGCAAAACGCCCGCCAGAACTCGCTGTCCATCGCCACCCGCAAGGGCGATGCCTTCGATGTGCTCGAGGCACTCGCCGAGGAGCGCGCGCGGTTCGACATCGTGATCGTCGACCCGCCCGCGTTCGCCAAGCGCAAGAAGGACTTGCCGAAGGCGCTCGCGGCGTACAAACGGTTGAATCAGCTCGCGCTCAAGCTGCTCGCGGACGACGGGATCCTGGTGTCGTGCTCGTGCTCCTATCACGTGAGCGCGGAGGACCTGCAGGATGCGATCGCCAAGGCGGCGCGCGGCGCCGGCAAGCACTTGCAAGTGCTCGAGCTGGGCGGGCAGGCGCCCGACCACCCGGTACATCCGGCCATCCCGGAGACACGCTATCTCAAAGCCTATTTCTGCCGGGTCAATGAAAGTTTAAAGTAGGCACATGCTCACGTACCCCCACATCAATCCCATTGCCATTTCCTTGGGCCCGCTGAAGGTCCATTGGTACGGCATCATGTACCTGATCGGATTCGTGGGGGGCTGGCTGCTTGCACGGTATCGCGCACGCCGCCCGGGGTCGACGTGGACGGCGCTCGATGTCGACGATCTCATTTTCTATTGCGCGATGGGTGTGATTCTCGGCGGCCGGCTCGGCTGGTGCCTGTTCTACGGCCATGATGTCATCGCGGAGAGCTGGCTGAATGTGTTTCGGATCTGGGACGGCGGTATGTCGTTCCATGGCGGCATGCTCGGCGTGCTCGCCGCGAATATCATTTTCGCCCGGGTGAAACACAAGAATATCGCGGACGTGCTCGACTTCGTCGCGCCCCTGCCGGGTATCGGATTGCTGGCCGGGCGTATCGGCAACTTCATCAATGGCGAGCTGTGGGGCAAAGTCACTACGGTGCCCTGGGGATTCGCCGTCGCCGGGCCCGACGGCACCGTGGCGGTGCGCCATGCCTCCCAGCTCTACGAGGCCGGACTCGAGGGACTGGTGCTGTTCCTGATTCTGCTGTGGTACACCAACAAGCCGCGGCCGCGGCTCGCGCCGACGGGTCTGTTTCTCGTTCTCTACGGGTGCGCGCGCTTCGCGGTCGAATGGGTGCGCCTGCCCGATGCCAATATCGGCTATCTGGCGGGCGGCTGGCTGACCATGGGCATGCTCCTCACCATACCCATGATAGTCGTCGGGGTGATCTTGATGCTGTTTGCCTATCGGCGCGCGCAGCCGAGCGGCAATCTCGTCGCCGCCAAGGCTTGATATGCGTCAGTATCTCGATTTTCTGCGCCACATCCGCACGCGCGGCGCCCGCAAGGAGGATCGGACGGGTACGGGCACGCTGAGCGTGTTCGGCTACCAGATGCGCTTCGACCTCGCGCAAGGGTTTCCGCTGGTCACGACCAAGCAGCTGCACGTCAAGTCCGTCGTTCACGAGTTGCTGTGGTTCCTGAAGGGCGAGACCAACATCAAGTATCTGCGCGAGCACGGCGTCAGCATCTGGGACGAGTGGGCCGACGAGCGCGGCGAGCTCGGTCCGGTTTACGGCAAACAGTGGCGCGCCTGGACCGCGGCGGATGGCCGCACCATCGATCAACTGGCCCGCGTGGTGGAGCAGATCAAGACGAATCCCGACTCGCGCCGTCTCGTGGTGAGTGCCTGGAACGTGGGCGAGCTCGAGCACATGGCTTTGCTCCCGTGCCATGCGCTGTTTCAGTTCTACGTGGCGGACGGCGGCCTCTCCTGTCAGATGTACCAGCGCAGCGCCGATGCATTGCTCGGCGTGCCGTTCAACATCGCCTCCTACGCTCTGCTCACCCACATGGTCGCGCAGCAGTGCGATCTCAAGCCCGCGGAATTCATCTGGACGGGCGGCGATTGCCATCTGTACAGGAACCACCTCGAGCAAGCAGATTTGCAGCTTTCGCGCACGCCCTATGCGTTACCTGAGCTCGTCCTGCGGCGCCGCCCCCCGAGCCTCTTCGACTACACCTACGAAGATGTCGAATTTCGCAATTACCGGCATCACGCCGCGATCAAAGCACCGATTGCCGTTTGACAGGTACCCATGAGCAGCGAGCGCCGCAGGCCGATGATCGAAGTTCGTCATTCCCCCGTCCACGGCTACGGCGTGTTCGCCCTGCGCCGGATCCGCAAGGGCACGACCGTGATCGAGTACTTGGGCGATCGGATCACCCACGACGAGGCGGATGACCGCTACCAAGACAAGGACGCCAAGGACAATCACACCTTCCTGTTCACGGTGAACTCCAAGATCGTGATCGATGCCGGCCGCAACGGCAACGAGGCGCGATTCATCAATCATGGCTGCGATCCGAACTGCGAAAGCGGCATCCTGAAGAAACGCGTATTCATCGACGCCATTCGCACCATCCAGCCGGGCGAAGAGCTCGTCTACGATTATCAGATCACACGCGATCCCGACGACCCCGACGATGTCGACGAGGTCTTCGCCTGCCGATGCGGCGCGCCGAGCTGTCGGGGCAGCATGCTCGAGCTCAAGAAGGCCTCGCCGAAGAAGTCCAAGCCGCGCAAGAAGCCGAAACCTAAAAAGAAGCCGAAACCGCGCACGCAGGCGAAGTCGCGCAAGCGTCCTTCGGCGGCCGGCGCGCCGTGCGCGACGTTGACCGCCGGCTCTTCGATCGCATCCTCGAGGAACTGCGCACCGACGGTATTTCGGTCAGCGACGATTTCTTGCCGCCCCCCGACGTCCGGGCCCTCGCCGAGTGCGCTGCATTGCGCCGCTCCCGCGGCGAGTTTCTCGAGGCGCGCATCGGCGCGGACGGAAGCTTGCAGCGCCTCGCAGGCGTTCGCGGTGATCTGACCTGCTGGCTCGGCGGTGCGCTGCTGCCCGCCGAGACGCAGGTGCTGGGCTCGCTCGAGCGGTTGCGGTTGTGCTTGAACGAGGGCGCATTCCTGGGCTTGCTCGATCTCGAGATCCACTACGCGTGGTATCCGCCCGGCGCATCTTATGCGCGCCATGTCGATCAACCGCAAGGGCGCTCGGCGCGGCGCCTCTCGTTGGCGCTTTACCTCAACGAGGCCCGATCGCCTGCCGACGGCGGTGCCTTGAGGATCCGGGGCGATGACGGTCGATTCCGCGACATCGAGCCCCTGGGCGGCCGGTTGGCGCTGTTCTTGTCCGAATCGCGCGAGCACGAGGTGCTGGTCACGCAAGTCCCGCGATTGAGCCTGACGGGGTGGTTTCGAGGTCGCGAGTAGCCACCGCTTGCGCCGGGTTTGTGCAGGAAAGCGCGCCGACGCCCCTTGAGGCGGCACGGGCCGGTTCCTGGGGCGGTGCGACCGGCCGCTTGCCATTGTTCACTGGCATGAATATTGCTGTCATCGGATATTGCTAAGATGTCGAGACATGCGGTTACCTTCGCTCAAATTCCTCAAGACCTTTCAAGTAGCCGCCCGGCTGAAGAGCTTCAAGGCGGCTGCGGAAGAGCTGCATTTGACGCCTTCCGCGGTGAGCCATCAGATCAAGGCGCTGGAGGAGCAGCTCGCCGTCGCGTTATTCGATCGCGGCATGCGCACGCTCGCCCTGACCGACGCCGGCGCCCACTACCTCGAGCACATCAGCGACATTTTCGCGCGGCTCGAGTCGGTGACCGAGCAGCTGAAAATGCGCTACGGACGGAGCATCCTGCGACTCAACGTGCCGCCGTACTTCGCGCGCGCATTGCTCTTGCCGCGGCTCGCATCGTTCACCCAAGCACGCGAAGATACCGACATCCGCATCGAGACTTCCTCGTCCGCGCCCAAGAGCCATCCGCCGGAAGCCGATCTGTCGGTCGTGGTGGGCATGGGACCGTGGGAGGGTCTCACGGTGCACGAGCTGTTCGCGCAGAGCTTCATCGCCGCATGCTCGCCGGGATTTTTGCTCGAGAACCCGATCGAGAGCTACGCGGACTTGAACGGCAAGAATCTGCTGCTGCATGAGGAGCGCCGCGACGCCTGGGAACGCTGGGCGACGGGACTCAAGATCCCGGCGATCAAGCCCAACCGCCTGGTGCGCCTCAACACCATGTCCGCCGTGGTGCTCGCCGCCGAGCAAGGCGTGGGCGTCGCGCTCGTACCCTCGCGCTTGAGCGCCGATCGATTTGCGGCCGGCGGCCTGGTCAAGCTGTTCACGGACGAGCTCACGACCAACGAGAACTACGTGCTCTTGCATCGTCCGGAGGACGGCGAGCGCGAGGATCTGCAGGAGCTCACGCGCTGGATCCTGAGCGAGTGCCGCGTCGCCTGAATGTGACGGTGTTCACACACATGAGCGGAATCGCACAGACCTGAAAGATTTGTCGTTTGCGATAGCGCGAGTGGCTGCCTATCGTGATCGTGGGGCGTTGGTATTTCTACTCTCAAGGAGTACCAGCATGAAAATTCGACTTCTCGGACTTTCGATTGCCGCCTTCGCCGCCGTTTCTCCGGCCGTGTGCAATGCGTGGCCCGCCAAAGCCTCCCTCAATGCCTGTGTGAATGCGTTCGAAAAGACCCTCGCGCCCTCGGACGAGGTGAATCATGCGTTCAAGGTGGTTTATAGCAGCGAGCAATTTGCAAGCTCGATCGCGGACTACTATCCGGCTTCGCACACGTTCGAATTGCAGGCCAACGATCCGAAGACCGGCACGATCGTGGCGCGGGTGCGTTGTTCGGCGGACAGCCACGGCAGCGTCGCGCTCACCTCGCTCCTCGATTCGGTGCAAGCACCGGCGCGCGTAGCGCAACGCTAGGCCAGGCGTTTAACATGTGCGCATGAGCTTCATGCGCACGCAGTTCGTGGTTGCGGTGTCCGAGAACGACGTCATCGGACGCCGCAACCAATTGCCGTGGCGCTTGTCCGCCGACTTGCGCCGTTTCAAGGCTCTGACGCTCGGCAAGCCCATTCTCATGGGCCGCAAGACCTACGAATCCATCGGCCATGCATTGCCGGGGCGCCTGAACTTGGTGCTGAGCCGCTCGAGCGGATTCGCGCCCGGGGACTGCACCGTCGTGGCGTCGTTGCAGGCCGCGGAGGAGGCGGCGCGCGCGGCCGCCGGGAGCGAGGTCGCAGGGGTTCCCTTGATGGTCATCGGCGGCGCTGAGATTTTCCGCCAATGCGCAGCGTTGGCGGAATGCATCCACTTGACCCTCGTGCACGCGCAGATCGAGGAGGGTGATGCGTTCTTCGACGGCTGGCGGAGCCCCGAGTGGCGTGAGGTGTCGCGCGAGCGGCATGCAGCCGACGACAAGAACTCCGCGGCCTACAGCTTCATCACGCTCGAAAGATCGGAGAGCGTCGGCAGCGCCGCTTCGACCAGGCGTTCCGCACGCGCATAATCGACGTCCTTAAGGCTCTGCGCGTTGCTCGTGAGCTCGGCGAGAAGCTGTTCCTGGACGCGGCCGCGCGCCTGCGCCGTCCGGTAGGGAATCTCATGATGGAACATCACCATCGAGTAGCGCGGAATGAAGCGCCGCGGGTGGCGCCGCTCGAGCTCGAGCGCGAGCGCGTGCTGCAGCCGGAAGTGCGGATCGGCGACGCGTTCGCGCATTTCCAGATAGTTCTCGAGCGCCATCTCCGCAATCGCATCGGCGTTCGGCTTGCGCCGCGCGTAGAACCCGGCAAATACCGATTCCCAGGACGAGGCGCCCTCCAGGCAGGCGTCGAATTCTAAACAATCCTCGAAGCAGCAATTCATGCCCTGGCCGTGAAACGGCACGATCGCGTGCGCCGCGTCGCCGATCAATGCGGCGGCGCCGGCCGCGTGCCAGGGGTGGGCGCGCACCGTGCCCAGGGATCCCGTGGGATGACGCTGAAACTCCGCCACGCAATCCGGCATGAGCGCGCGTGCGTCCGGAAAATTTGCCGACAGGAACTCATCGATCGCCTGCGGTGAGCGGAGCGCGGCGAAGCTCAAGTTTCCCTCGAGCGGCAGGAACAGCGTCGCCGTGAAGCTGCCGTCCCGATTGGGGAGCGCGATCAGCATGTACCCGCCGCGCGGCCAGATGTGCAGCGCCTCACGCTCGAGCAGTGACGCGCCGTTCGGGCCCCGGGGAATCGACAGCTCCTTGTAGCCGTGTTCGAGCGGGAGCTCCTCGGCTGCGATCACGCCTTGCGCGGCGAGCCGGCGGCGCAGCAGCGAGCCGGCGCCATCAGCGCCGAGCAAAGGCCGCATGGCAATGTCGAGATCGAGGCCGCGGCGCAGATCGCGGACGCGCGCCACGCCGGTCGCCACATCGGCGTCCACCAGACGATGCTCGAAGCGTACCTCGACCCCTGCGCCGATCGCGGCATCGAGCAGCATCGTGCCGAGCTCGCGCCGCGAGATGGAATAGATGACCTCGTTCGGCAATCTGCCGTACGGCTGTAAGCCGCTGGAGCCATTAAGGTGCACGAACCGGCCGCGCATGGGCACCACCAGGCGCCGGATCGAATCGAGTAGCCCGGCGCGCGCAAGCGCGTTCGTGCCGCGGTCGGCGAGCGCCAAATTGATGGTGCGGCCGGCTTCGGCCGCCTCGCCGCGCGGATCGGAGCGACTCTCGTAGAGCGTAACGGCCATGCCCCGCCGCTTGAGCAGAATGGCGAGCAGGGCGCCGGTCGGTCCCGCGCCGACGATGCCGACAGCCTCTCCCGACAGGCTCACGCCGTGACCGCTGCCGCGAGCGCTTCGACCGCGGCCGCGACGTCGCGGAACGAGTTATAGAGCGCGGTGGGGGCAAACCGCAGCGTGTCCGGCTCCCGCCAATCGCCGATCACACCCGCCTCGTTGAGGCGCTCGTGGCAGCGCCGCGCGGCCGCCCGCGGGAGGGCCAGCCGCACGCTCAACTGGCTGCCGCGCTGCGCGGCGTCGTGTGGTGTGACGATCTCGACCGCAGCGCCAAGACGGCTCTCGATCGAGCGCTGCATAAAGGCCGTGAGCCGCACGGATTTCTCGCGCAGCCGTGCGAGCCCCGCCCGCCCGAAGAGCTCGAGCGAGGCGAGCAGCGGCGCCGCCGACAACAGCGGCGGATTACTCACCTGCCAGCCTTCGGCGCCGGGAATGGGCCGAAAGTCAGGGCCCATCTCGAAGCGGCGCGCCTTGTCATGTCCCCACCAGCCCGCGAAGCGCGGCAACTCGGGCCGCGCGGCGTGACGCTCGTGCACGAAGCATCCGCCGATGGCGCCGGGTCCCGCGTTCAGATACTTGTAGCTGCACCAGACCGCGAAGTCCGCATTCCAGTCGTGCAGCTCCAACGGCACGTTGCCGATCGCATGGGCGAGATCGAGGCCGACCGCGGCGCCGGCGGCTCGCGCCGCGGCCGTGATGGCGCCCAAATCGAATAGCTGACCGCTCAAGTACTGCACGCCCGGCCAGAGCACGAGCGCGAGCCGCGGTCCCTCGCGTTGCAAAGTCTCGATGATGTCTTCGATGCGCAGCGCGTGCTCGCCCGGCCGCGGCGCCATTTCGATGAGATGCCGGGCATCGAGCCCGTGAAAAGCCAGCTGCGACAGGACGGCGTAGCGATCGGAGGGGAACGCCGATTTCTCGATGAGCACGCAGTTGCGGGCGCCTTCGGGTCTGAAAAAGCTCACCATCATGAGGTGCAGGTTGATGGTGAGCGAATTCATCGCCACCACCTCGCTTCGCGAGGCACCGGCGAGTTCCGCGAGCCCCGGCGCGGCGTGCTCGTGATAGCCGATCCAGGGACGCGTGCCTTGGGTGTGTCCGAGGACGCCCAAGCGCTGCCATTCGGCGAGCTCCTGACTCACGTAAGACGCCGCAGATTTCGGCTGCAATCCCAGGGAGTGACCGCACAGGTACACCGTCCGGCGGCCGTTCGCATCGACCGGAAGATGAAATTCCGACGCAAAAGACGCGAGCGGATCGCGGGCGTCGAGCTCGGATGCGCTCGCGGCCTCGTGTGCCGTCAAGGCGGCGAGCCTTTGCCCGAATGGCTCGGGGTCTCGCCCGGCGCCGCCATGACGGTGCCGCACACCGTGCAGGTGCGGTGCTCGAGGCTCGAGAAGAATCGCTGAAAAATCGGCGGCAGCTGCGTCTCGATGTCATGCACATGCAGCCGCTCGAGATACAGGCGATGGCCGCAGTGCTCGCAGTACCAGGAAAATCCGTCGAGCTCCCCGGCCGTGCGGCGCCGCTCCACCACGATGCCGACCGTGCCCGCGCCGCGCTGCGGGGAGTGCGGCACGTCGGCCGGCAGGAGAAACAACTCGCCCTCGCGGATCGGCACCTCGACCCGCTGCTCGTCCTGGATGGTCTGTAGGACGATGTCGCCCTCGAGTTGATAGAAGAGTTCCGGGCCCGGGTCGTGATGGAAATCCTTGCGCGCGTTGGGGCCGCCCACGGCCATCACGATGAATTCGCCGTGCTCGAACAAGAGCTTGTTGCCCACGGGCGGCTTGAGCAGTGCGCGGTGCTGGTCGATCCAGGCGCGTAAATTGAGCGGCGGGGAGACGTGCATGGGCCTGATTATAGAGCTTTAGTCGCCCGCGCCCGAGCCCCGGCATCCGATCTGCACCGGCGCGGCACCCGGCGCATCGAGACGCAGTGCGGTGAGACTTCCGCCCCAGACGCAGCCCGTATCGAGCCCGATCACATCGGCGTTTCGAAAGAATCCGAGCGTCGACCAGTGGCCGAAGACGATGCGCGCGCCGCGCCAGCGCGCACCGGGCGCCTCGAACCACGGAATGAGGGAGGCGCGCTGTGCCTTGCGGGGGGCACCCTTGGCGTGCAACTCGAGCCTGCCGTCCTCGTCCACGTACCGCAGCCGGGTGAAACAATTGACGATGTAGCGCAGCCGTTCGGCGCCTGCGAGCGCCTCGTCCCAGCGGTCGGGCTTGTCGCCGTACATGTGCTTGAACAGTTTCTCCGGCTGGCTGCGCAGCGCCTGCTCGAGCTCGCGCGCGCAGGCCCGGGCAACCGGCACATCCCACTGCGGCGAGAGTCCGCCGTGCAGCAGACATAGATTCAAGGCGCGATCCTCGGCGAACAGCGGGCGCTCGAGCAGCCACTCGAGGAGCGCGTCGCGATCCGGAGCCTCCAATATCGGCGTCAGGGTGTCGTCGGACCGCAGCCGCGAACAGCCGAACGCGACGGCAAGCAAATGCAGGTCATGGTTGCCGAGCGTCACCGTCGCCGCATCGCCGAGCGAACGGATGCGGCGCAGCACCTCGAGCGAGGCCGGCCCTCGATTGACCAGATCGCCGACGAACCACAACCGGTCGCGATCCGCAGAGAATTGCAGGGCCTCGAGCAAAGCGCCGAGCTCCGCATCGCAGCCCTGAACGTCGCCGATTGCGTAGAGCGCCACCGGCTTAGTGCAGGACTCCCGGAATGGCCAACCGGAAGGGCGCGATCAGGGCGTCGAACTTGAGCCCGTCGTCGGCCATCATCTGGTAGCTTCCCTGCATGGTGCCAACCGGAGTCTCGATGACGGCGCCGCTCGAGTAGCGGAATCCCTGGCCCGGCTTGAGATAGGGCTGTTCGCCCACGACCCCGTCGCCGTGGGTCTCTTTCACGTTGCCGTTGGCATCCGTGATGATCCAATGACGCGTCAGCAACCGCGCAGGAACCTGGCCTTCGTTGCGGATGGTGATGGTGTACGAGAACACGAAGCGCTTGTCGCGGGGATCGGATTGATCCTCGATGTAGGCCGTCTCGACATCGACGCGGATTCTCGGCGCCTGGGGTTCGGTGGTCATGCCGTCTCAGCTCAGCCGCACCGCGAGCACGTCGCAATGAGCGGCATGCAGCACGGTGTCTTCGGTGAAGTTGACCAGCACGGCGAGGCCGTGGCGCTCGCGACTGCCGAGCACGATCAGGTCAGGCTGCTCGTCGTCGGCCACCGCCAGGATCTGCGCCTTGGTGTTGCCGACCTCCACCCGAGAGCGGGTGGTCGCCGTACCGAAACGCTTTGCCAGCTCGTCCAACAGCGGACCTGCGCGCTCGGTCAGGCTGGTCTCGATGTCGATCTGACTCGGCAGGAGCGACTCGCCCATGGGCTCGACGGGCACATACTCGACGACGTGGAGTGCAACGATGTCGGCATTCGAATGGGCCGCGATATCGCGCGCCGCGGCGTACACCCGCTCGCTCCCAGCCGCGAGGTCCAACAACACCAGCACCTTTCGATATCCGGGCATGTGCAGCGGAGTATAGCGGAGTGCGAGGGCGTTCAACCTTCCCGTGCAGTCAGCTCCAGGGCGCGCCTGCGCTCGTAGGTCACCGCAAGGCGGCCGAACTGCCTCCGGCGCGAGTGTTTCCGGGCGCAACTGCGGATCGATCGCGCAAGCTTCGATGTCCGCGCCGTCCAGCAGGCCCTTCAAGCCGTTGCGTAAGGTCTTGCGGCGGTGGGAGAACGCGGCCTGCGCGAGCGTGCGCAGTGCGATATCGCTGCCGATCGCGAATCGCGGCTCGGTGCTCGGACGCAAGCGCACGATCGCAGAGCGAACTCTCGGCGGCGGCCGAAAAGCGCCGGGTCCGACCTCGAACAGCGCCTCGACCTCGGCGTAGGCGGCGAGCATGACGGTGAGCCGCCCGTACTCCTTGCCGCCGGGCGCGGCCGCCATACGATCGACGACTTCTTTCTGCAGCATGAAATGCATGTCCGCGATCGCGCTGCGCTGCTGCAGCAAATGAAACAGCACGGGCGTCGACACATTGTAGGGAAGATTGCCGACGATCCGCAGCTTCGGCCCCTGCCCGCGCAGCTGTATGAAGTCGGTATCGGAGCATATTCTCGACGTGTAGGTGCAGGCGCCCTTGCGCGCGCGGATCCGCTTCGAGGAATCGCGCGAGATCGCGGTCGATTTCGACGGCGTCTAACTGCGGGACGCGCTCGAGCAAGCCGAAGGTGAGCGCGCCGCGGCCGGGACCGAGCTCCACGACCCGCTCGCCGCTCGTGGGCGCCACGGCATCGATGATGCGGCGAATGACCGCGGGATCGTGCAGAAAGTGCTGGCCGAAGCGCTTACGTACCACCATGGCTCGCAAGCTCGATTGCGAGCCGTACCGCAGCCTCGAGGCTGCCGGTATCGGCACGGCCGGTGCGCGCCAAGGAGAGCGCGGTGCCGTGGTCTACGCTGGTGCGAATGATCGGCAGCCCGAGGGTGACATTCACGCTGTGCCCGAAGCCCGCGTGCTTGATAACCGGCAGACCCTGATCGTGGTACATGGCGACGACGACATCCACGCCGTCGGCGAGAAACTGCGGCGTGAATGCCGTATCCGCCGGAACCGGTCCGCGCAGGTCGAACCCTTTCGCACGCAATTGCCGGATCACCGGTTCGATCACCTCGATTTCCTCGCGACCCAAGTGCCCCGACTCGCCCGCATGCGGATTGAGACCGAGCACCGCGATGCGGGGCGCGGCGACCCCGAAGCGCCGGCGCAGATCCTCGTGCACGATCTCGAGAGTCGCCCGCAGTCGCTCCGCGGTGATGGCGTGCGGAACCATAAGCCAGCGGCAAGTGGGTCGTGACGAGTGCAACCCGCAGCGCGTCGTTCTGCAGCATCATCACCGGCAGGGCGCCGCCGCTGCGCGCCGCGAGATACTCGGTGTGTCCCATGAAATCGAAGCCCGCTTCCATGAGCGTGCTTTTTTGCACCGGCGCGGTCACCATCGCGGCGAATTCGCCGCTGACGCACCCATCGCAGGCTCGATCGAGCATGGCAATGACCGCGGCGGCGTTGCGCGGGTCGAGCCGGCCCGCCACCACCGCGTGCGGCGCCGGTACATCGAGGAGCTTGAGCGTTCCGGCTCGCGACATCGCCGGCGGGACCTTGGGGTCATAGAGAGAGATCGGCGGCTGCCGGCGCGCCGCGCCGGGCGCCGCCGCGCCGGGCGCCGCGAGTATCACCGCAGTCTCCTCGAGAAGCTTCGCGTCGCCGGCGATCACGAGGTCCGCAGGCCAGTCACGGCGGGCGAGGGCAACGCAGGCATCCGGTCCGATGCCTGCCGGCTCGCCCGAGGTGACGACGATGCGCGGAACGCGCACTACATCTTGATCTCGACGAACGCCTCGTCGCGCAGCCGGCGCAGCCAAAGCTCGGTCTCTTCGTCCGCCTTGCTCTCGCGGATGGCGGCAAAGGCTTTCTGGCGGCGGACGTCGTCGGTGCTGTCGTAGGTGCGGCTGCCGAGCACTTGCACGATGTGCCAGCCGTAGCGGGTCTTGAAGGGCTCGCTGATCTCGTTGGTCTTCAAGTCGGCGATCGCTTTGTCGAATTCCGGAACGAAGGTCCCCGGACCCGTCCAGCCGAGATCGCCTCCATCCGGCGCGGAGCCGGGATCCTCCGAGGTGGCCGAAGCGATGCCCGCGAAGTCCTCGCCGTTGATGATGCGAATGCGCAGCTTGACCAGCTTCTCGCGCACGGTCGCATCGTCGTCGAGCTCGTTGGTCTTGATGAGAATGTGCCGAACGTGAATCTGGTTGACGAGCACCGCCGACTCGCCGCCGCGGCGCTCGTTGAGCTTCACGATGTGAAAGCCGCTCGGGGTGCGTACCGGCATGCTCACCTCGCCGGGCTTCATCTTGACCACCAGATCCAGAATGAATTGCGGCAGCTGCGATCCTTTGCGCCAGCCGAGCTGGCCGCCATCCAAGTGCGGTCTGGCTGTTCGAATTGGCGATCGCGAGCTGTCCGAAGTCTTCGCCCTTGGCGGCGCGTGCCGCGATGTCGTCCGCCTTCTTGGTGATGTCCTCGAGCTGCTGCGGGGTCGCGGCCTGCGGCAGCGAGAGCAGAATATGCGAGACGTTGAACTCGTCGTTCGCCGCGGCCGATTGCTGGCGGGCGAGATACTGCTCGAGCTCGTGCGGCGAGACGTTGATGTGGGCGATCACGTCGCGCTGTCGCAAGGTGCTCAGCGTGAGCTCCTTGCGCATGCTCTCGCGATACTGCTTGTAATCGACGCCCTGGGCGGCGAGCGCGGTCGGCAGCTGGTCGAACGGTATCTTGTTGCGCTGGGCGATCTCCTGCAGCGCGCCATTGAGCTGCTCATCCGAAATGGTCAAGCCGACGTGCTTGGCGCGCTGTGACTGGATCTCCTGCAGGATCAGCCGCTCGAGCACCTGTTGGCGCAGCACGCTTTCCGGCGGGAGCTCGACTTTCTGCTCCTGCAGCCGCTTGCTCACCGCCTCCATTTGCTGGTCGAGCTCGCTCTTCAGGACCAGGCCGTCGTTGACGATGGCCGCGATTCGATCGAGCAGCTCGCCGTGGGCGCCGATATCCCGGGTTTGCGCCGGTGCACGGGCACCGACCAAGAGTGCCGCCATGAGGAGTCCACAGAGGACCACTGGGTTTCGCATAAATCTTCCTGTTGGGGGGCCGCTTACGGTTCGTCGGGGTCGCGCGTCGAGTATCCGCTGATCTCTTTGGACAAGAACGTGTCCGACCGCTTTCCGACCGAGGAGAGGCCCGTCAGTTCCAATTGTAAAGCAACCGAGGTATCCAGTCCTCCGGTTCGGTTGGTCAAGTAGCGCCGCTGCAACAGCTGGATGCGCCAGCAACAGCTTTTGTACTCGAATCCGGCCAATTGCTCGATGACTTCGTGGTCCTGGATGGAATAAACGTAGCGTCCGACCGTGTTCCAGCGGCCGGCGATCGGCCAGGCGAAGGACACGTCGTATTGCTTCAAAATGTCCTGCTGGAACCGGTAGCCGACGTTGATCACTTTGTTCGGATCGGGGTGGTACTGGACCAGAATCTCGGATTTATCCGTTTGCGAGGTATAGGGGTTCCACTGGTAGTCGAGGTTCACGCTCCAGTTCTTGTAGGCCGACACCGAAATCTCCGTCACCATGTCCGAGCCGTGGTAGGCCTGGGCGACCTCCTGCGGGGCGGTGGAGAGGGTCTGGCCGGGAAGCGTCGGCAGGTTGTACCCCGGCAGGATGATGCTGCTGCTGGCCGGTCTGGCCGGGGAGCGTCGTCAGCGTCTGGCCCGGGAGGGTCTGCGTGACCTCGTTGGGCAGGAGCACACGCGGCAGCGTGAAATAGCGGATCTCGCCCACGGTGGCCGACAGGTATTGGGTGCCGGTCGACTCGTTGAACAAGCGCGAGGTGAGAGCGAATGCGAGCTGATTGGCGTCGCCGATGCGATCGTCACCGACGTAGCGGTTCATGCGGAACAGCTCGACCATGTTGAAGTCCGGCAACGCGGTGTCGAAGATCGGTAGCTCGTCCTGATTGCGGTACGGGATGTAGGTGTACATCAGGCGCGGCTCGAGGGTCACGATGCGCTGGCCGTTGGCGCCGGCGTCGCGGTCGAAAATGAGGCCCGTGTCGACGCTCGCATAGGGAAGGGTGAGGGTGGGCGTGCTCGGGTCCCCGGACTCGGCGTTCTGCAAGTCGTATTGCGTGAAGTGATAGCCGACGATCGGCTCGAAGAAGTAGCCCGAGGTGCGCAGGTTCCAGCGCAGCTCGGGCGACACGTCCGCCCGTATCCCGGTGGGTCCCACCTCGCGAATGAAGTTCGTGGCCTCGCTCGAGACGGCGAATTCGAGGTCGCCGATCAACGGGACGAGTCCGTAGGCCTCGACCCGCGGTACGCGCGAGTAGGGTCGATCGCCGGCCTCGATCGAGGTGTCGATGGTCTGGAAATTCTGTCCCTGGGCCCGGACGCGCCAGATGTCGTCGTAGTACAGGAACTCGGCGCTGCGCTGGAGAAAAGTGACGCTGGTCTGGTCCGCGCCCACCGCGAAGTCCGAGAAGTAGTTGCTGTCGCTGACGCCGGCGATGTCGGTGTCGAAGCGCAGACCGGGGGCGATGTTGGTGATGTCGGTGAAGTGCACGAAATAGCGGTCGCTGTTCGCGATCTCGTCGTTCGGCAGGAAATTCTCTTCGAACTGGCCGTGCGACCCCTCCGTGAGGAAGCGGAACTCGCCGCCGAGCTGAACGCCGCGCTTGGACAGGTATCCCGGCGTCAAGGTCGCATCGTAATTGGGCGCCAGGTTGAAGTAGTAGGGCACTTCGAGCTGATAGCCGTTGTTGCCCGAATGGCCGAAGCTCGGGAACAAGACACCGCTCTGCCGGTCGTCGCCCAAAGGAAAGGCGAGATACGGCGAATAGAAGACCGGAACGTCCTTGAAGCGCATCACCACGCCATGCGCGATGCCCTGCTCGGCCTCGGTGTCGAGCTTCAAGTTTTTTGCCTGGATCACCCAGTCCTCGTTGCCGACCGGGCAGCTCGTGTAGCGCACGGTGTCCATGTGCACGATGCCCTCGGGGCTCACCGACATTTTCTTGGCGTAGCCGCGGCCGCTGCGATCGAAAATGCGGAAATTGGCGGTGTCGAAAAATCCGCCGCCGAGGGCATCGTAGGCGCCGTCGCTGCTCTTGATGCCGAGCCGCGGATCCTCGAAGTCCACCGAGCCCGACGACCGTGACCTTGCCGGTCTTCTCGTCGTAGGTGACCCGGTCGGCCGAGATGGTGCGTTGGTCCTGATGCAGCCGCACGTGCCCGGTCAGCACTGAGAACCCCGTCGCAATATCGAGCGATGCGCCGTCGCTCTCGATCAGGATGCGATGATCGTCGCTCCGCACGATCGCGGCGGTGGCCGCACGCCTGTGCTTCGGAGGCGCGGGACAGATGTCGGCGGCGCGAACCGCGGCGGTCGCCAGCAGGCAGAAAACGGCGGCCGATGCGGCTCGTTGATATCCCTTGGGCAAAAGTGGCTCGCCTTAATCGGTATACTTGGTACCGCCGCATTTGCGGTGAGCGAATGGTCAAGCATGCATGTGATGGATGCAAGCGATTCCCGCTTCGCGCTGTTGCGCCAATGGGTCACGGAGGACCTGGGATTTGCAGGAGCGCACATCGAGCCCGCCTCGGCGGATGCGAGCTTCCGCCGCTATTTTCGTCTGATCCGCGGCGCGGATTCCTACATCGTGATGGACGCGCCGCCCGAGAAGGAGGCGGTCGCGCCGTTCGTCGCCGTCGCGCAGTCGCTGCTCGGTATCGGCTTGAACGTGCCGGTAATTCTGGCACGTGATTCCGAGCGCGGGCTGTTGCTGTTGTCGGACCTGGGGAAACGGCAGTACTTGAGCGATCTGTCCGCGGGACGCGACGTCGAGCGGCTCTACGGCGATGCGCTCGATGCGCTCGTGCGGCTGCAGACGCGCGGCGCGGACGCCGCGCGGGAACTTGCACCCTACGATCGGGCGGCGCTCATCCGCGAGATGGAGCTTTTGCCCGAGTGGTTCCTCGGCCGTCATCTCGGCCTGCCGCCGACCGCCGGGGAGCGCGCCATGCTCGACCGGCTGTTCGAGACGCTCGCGCAAAGCGCGCTCGCGCAGCCTCAAGTGTTCGTGCATCGCGACTATCACTCGCGCAACTTGCTGGTAACCGTCGAGGACAACCCGGGCATTTTGGATTTTCAAGATGCCGTGCGCGGCGCCGCGACCTACGATGTGGTCTCCTTGTTGAAGGATTGCTACATCGCGTGGCCCCGCGAGCGCGTCTTGGGCTGGCTGCTGGGCTATCGCGAGGCTCTCGGGCGCGCAGGCCTCGACCCGGCCGCGAACGACAAGGAGCTCATTCGCCGCTTCGATCTCATGGGGCTGCAGCGCCATATCAAGGTGCTCGGCATTTTCGCGCGACTTTTCTATCGCGACGGCAAGCCCGGGTATCTCGAGGATCTGCCACGCGTGCTCGCGTACACGCGCGAGGCGGCCGCGCTCTATCCCGAGACCGCAGAGTTTGCGCGTTACCTCGACGAGCGTGTCGACCCGAACTTCGAGGCGGCGCAGGCGAAGGCCCGCTCGCAAGCCGCCGGCGCGGCGCCTGCCCCGCGTCCGCCGAGCCGCTGATGGGCGCTGCGCCCGCGCGCCCGCGTAGCGCCATGATTCTGG
This sequence comes from uncultured Gammaproteobacteria bacterium, assembly GCA_963766915.1. Classification (GTDB taxonomy): domain Bacteria; phylum Pseudomonadota; class Gammaproteobacteria; order Steroidobacterales; family Steroidobacteraceae; genus Bog-1198. The sequence continues at coordinate 156,362 of CAVYCL010000005.1, read as the reverse complement.
CGGCCGGCCGCGGCGAGCGCATGCGCCCGCTCACCGACCGGGTACCGAAGCCGCTGCTCGAGGTGCGCGGCAAGGCGCTGATCGAATATCACCTCGAGCGTCTGGCAGTCGCCGGCATCCATCAGGTCGTCGTGAATCTCTGCTGGCTCGGCTCCATGATCCGCGACCGGCTGGGTGACGGCTCGCGCTACGGCGTGCACATCGCCTACAGCGAGGAGTCGCCCCACGCGCTCGAGACGGCAGGCGGTATCTTTCGCGCGCTGCCGCTGCTCGGCGACCAGCCATTTCTCGTGATGAACGGCGATGTGTTCACCGATTATCCCGTGGCCGGCGCCGCGCTCGGGGCAGGGAGCGATGCGCACCTCGTGCTGGTGCCGAACCCGCCGCAGCACAGACAAGGCGATTTCGGCCTGGACTGAGGGTCTGGCCGTGCGGAGCGCTGCCGTGCGCTACACCTTTTCCGGCATCGCCCTCTACCGGCCGGACTTCTTCGCGGGATGCGTGGACGGGGCGTTTCCCTTAAAACCGCTCCTACTGCGCTCGATGGCGGCCCGCCGCTGCTCGGCGGAGCTCTATGAGGGCCTCTGGGAGGATGTCGGCACGCCCCAGCGGCTCGCCGCGCTTAATGCGCCGGTGGGTTAAAATGACGGGATGTCGCAGTTCAAGGGCATTCCTATTCTGAGTGCGGGTCGAGTGCTCGCCCGGCGAGGCGTCGCCCGGCGAGCCCGCGCGCAGCGGCGAGAAGTACCGCACCCCGCAGGGCTTCACCGCCATCAAGGACGGCATCAAGGCGACCGCGAAGCCGGCCCCGGCGGCGCGCAAGCCCACCTGGCTGCGTGCGCCGCTGGCGAGCGGCGTGGGCTTCCAGGCCGTCAAGCACATCGTGCGCGAGCACCGGCTGAGCACGGTGTGCGAGGAGGCCAAATGTCCCAACATCGGCGAATGTTGGAACGCGGGCACGGCGACCATCATGCTGATGGGCGCGGTATGCACGCGCGCCTGCCGCTTCTGCGCGGTGGACACGGGCAACCCGCAAGGCTGGCTCGATGCCGAGGAGCCGGCGAACGTCGCGCGCTCGGTCGAATTGATGGGCCTCAACTATGTGGTGCTCACCTCGGTCGATCGCGATGACTTGCCGGACGGTGGCGCCGCGCACTATGCGGCGGCCATCCGCGCCATCAAGGCGCGCACGCCGCACACCGCGGTCGAGGCGCTGACACCGGACTTTGCGGGCGTACTTGCCGATGTGTACACCGTCATGGATTCGGGGCTCGATGTGTTTGCGCAGAATGTCGAGACCGTCGAGCGCCTGACGCACCCGGTGCGTGATCCGCGCGCGGGATACCGCCGGACCCTCGACGTGCTCGCCGCCGCCAAGGCCTACCGGCCGTCGGTGCTCACCAAGACGAGCCTCATGCTGGGTCTCGGCGAGACGGACGCCGAAATTCGCGACACCATGAGGGATCTGCGCGCAGTCGGGGTCGACCTCTTGACCCTCGGGCAGTATCTGCGCCCGACACCGAACCACCTCGACGTCGAACGCTTCGTCAGCCCGCAGGAGTTCGCCGACTATCGGACCTGGGCGCTCGAGCTCGGGTTCCTGGAATGCGTCTCGGGGCCGCTGGTGCGCTCGAGCTATCGCGCGGAGCAGGCGCTCAAGCGCAATAACGCGGGGCTCGACCAGGGGCTCGCGCGGCGTCCGGCACAGGCGGACTCCGCTTGAGCGTCGCGCCGCTCATTCGTCACTTGGGACTCGTGCCTTACGAACCCACCTGGCGCGCGATGCAGCGCTTCACCGACGAGCGCGACGCCGCCACCCCTGATGAGATCTGGCTCCTCGAGCATCCGCCCGTCTTCACTTTGGGCCTCAACGCAAAGCGCGAGCACGTTCTCGCACCGGGCGACATTCCGGTGCTCCAGATCGATCGCGGTGGCCAAGTCACCTACCACGGACCGGGCCAGCTCGTGGTGTATCCGCTGATCGATTTGAAACGCCGCGGGTTGGGTGTTCGCCGACTGGTGACGGCGCTCGAGAACGCCGTCGTGTCCTACGCGGCCGAAGTCGGCGTGACCGCCCGCGCATCGCGCGAGGCGCCCGGCGTGTACGTGGACGGCGCAAAGCTCGCGAGCGTCGGGCTGCGGGTGCGCCGCGGCGCGAGCTATCACGGACTCGCGCTCAACGTCACGCTCGATCTCGAGCCGTTCCGGCGCATCAATGTGTGCGGCTATCCCGGTCTCGGCGTCACGCGTCTCGCAGATCTTGTCCCCGGCTGCGATATGGACTCGGTCGGCCGCGGACTCGTACCGCATTTACTTGAGCAACTGTCGGCTGCGGATGCGCCTTTGCAGGCCGCCGAAGCCGGCGCGGCCTCCTACAGCGCCATCAGCACCGCCTTGCAGGCGGTGAGCTCTTGATAGATGGCATCGAGCTGTTCGCGGCTCTGTGCGGTGATGGTGTAGGTCAGGGCGAGAAAGTTGCGGTCGCCGCTGGTGCGTACCTTGACGCGCTCATCTCCCAGGGGGCCGGTGTGCCGCTCGATGATCTCGCGCGTGAGCGCCTTGATGTCGCTGTCGTGCCGGCCCATGACCTTGATGGGAAATTCGGTCGGAAACTTAAGCGGCCCGCTCACAGCGCCGGTGTTCCGGCGAGCTTGCTCACATAGCTCGCGAAGGCCGCGTGGATCCGCTCGAACAAGGGTCCGGGCTTGCCCGTGCGCACCGGCTTGCCGTCGAGGCGGGTCACCGGCAGAACTCCGCGGGTGGAGAAGGCGAGCCAGATCTCGTCCGCCGCACGGAGCTCCTCCTCGGTGACGCGCCGCGTCGCGCTCGGAATGCCGCAGAGCGCCGCGAGCTCCGTGACCACCTCGCGCGTCGTGCCCGGCAGGATGTGATGGCCGTTGGGTGGCGTGTGGATCTCACCCCCGCTGATGACATGCACCGTGGTCGAGGAGCCCTCCGTGAGTTGGCCGTGCTCGAGCAGGATGGTCTCGAACGCGCCTGATTCGACCGCGAGCTGTTTCAACAGCGTATTGGCGAGGAGCGCGGTCGACTTGATGTCGCGCCGCGCCCAGCGGGTGTCCTCCGCCGTGATGGCGGCGACGCCTTGTTCGAGCAATGCCGCCGAGACGGGTTCGAGCGTATTGGCGAAGGCGAACACCGTCGGCGCGAGCCCCGCCGGCCAGGCATGGTTCCTCGCGAGCTCCGCGCCCCGCGTCACCTGGAAATAGACGTATTGATCGCCGCCGCCGTTGCGCTCGATGAGGGTCTTCAAGAGCCCGTCCCAGGCGGCATGCGTGAGGGGTGGTTCCATGCGGATGCCCGCAAGGCTCCGCCCCAGCCGGTCGAGATGCTCGCGCAGCCGGAACGGCCGGCCGGCGTAGACCGGCACGACCTCGTACACGGCATCGCCGAACAGAAACGCCCGGTCGAACGGCGAGACGCGCGCCGCGGCGAGCGGCAGGAACTCGCCATTCAGATAGCAGACCGGTAGCGGCACTAGCGCGGCTCCATGCGCTAGTTGAACCAGAGCCTGATGGTGTCGATGAGGCGGCGCCACCATCCGCCTTGATCCACGGCTGCCAGGGGATGCACGGGCAGGGTCGCGAGCGACTGTCCTTGCGCGGTCACGTGCAGCTGCCCGACGTCGGCGGTGCGCGCGAGCGGTGCAATGAGCCGCGGCTGCAAGTCGACGCTCGTCTTGATGTCGCCCGACTGGCTGCGCGGCAAGGTGATGTAAAGATCCTGGTCGATTCCCACATCGAACGGCGTCGAGGCCGCCTTCCATACCGGCGCCGAGGCGAGCTTGGTGCCGCCACGCACCGCGAGCTTGGTGTCGTAGAAGGTGAAGCCGTAGTTGAGGAGCGCAGCGCTCGCGTTCTCGCGCGCCTTCATGCTCGTCGAGCCGAGCACCACCGAGATGAGGCGCATGCCGTCGCGGAGCGAGGAGGTGACGAGGCAGAAGCCGGCGGAATCCGTGTGGCCGGTCTTCAGACCGTCGACGGTCGAGTCCTTCTCGAGCAGGCCGTTGCGATTTTGCTGCTTGATGCCGTTGTACTCGAATTCGTGCACCGAAAAGTATTTATAGAACTGCGGAAAATCGCGGATCAAGGCGATCGCGAGCAGCGCCATGTCGTGGGCGGTGGTGTAGTGGTTGGGCGAGGGAAGTCCCGAGCTGTTCTCGAAATGCGTGCCGGTCATGCCGAGCCGCTGGGCGTTCGAGTTCATGAGCTGGGCGAAAGTCTCCTCGGTGCCCGCGATGCGCTCGGCCAACGCAATGGTGGCATCGTTGCCCGACTGCACGACCATGCCGAGGACCAGGAACTCGACGGTCACCGGCTTGCCGAGCTCGATGAACGTGCGTGAGCCTTCGGACCGCCAGGCATGCTCGCTCACCACCACGGGCTCATCGAGCTTGAGCGCGCCCGCCGCGAGCTTCTGGAACACGATGTAGGCCGTCATCAGCTTGGTGAGGCTCGCAGGTTCCATGCGGGCGTCGGGATTCAGGGCCGCCAGGGCCTTGTCGGTGTGGTAGTCGACGACCAGGTAGGAGCGCGCATCGACCGCCGGCGGTGTCGGAATCGGAACGTCGGCGCCAAAGGAGCGAGGAACGAGCGCGGTGAGCAACAGAAGAGCGATCAGGGGACGAGACATGTTGAGCGGGCACCTTGATAAAAATGAGGAGAGTGTAGTCGGCCTGGCCTTAAGAGGAAACGCATCTAGCCACAATGGAACGCCGCATTCCATCATCGCTAGTCGAGCGCGAGATGCGCGTCACGCACACCTTCCTGCTCGAGCGCCGCGACGATGCGATCGAACTGCGGCACGTCCGGTATGGGACCGATGCGCACACGATAGAGCCTGCGGCCGGCGATGAGATCGTCGCGTACGAACACCTGGGTATAGCCTTCGGCGCGGAGCTTGTCGGCGAGCCGCTGCGCATTGTCGGGCGCGGCGAATGCGCCCGCCTGCACGAACAGCGTCTTCACCGGCGCGGAGGTCACGGGAGCCGGCGTAATGACGGGGGGTACGGCAGCGGGCGTTGCCACAGGCTGACTCGCGAGCGGCATGGCGGCGGGAGCAGCCGGGAGCGGCACGGGGGCACTCACGGCGGGGGCGCTCGCGGGCGCCACGGGCGGGCTCGCCGCGGCAGAGCCTTGAGGCGGGCTCGCGAGCGGCAATGCACCGACCGAGGCCACGGTCAGGTGCGTGTCGAACCCCGGTTCGAGCGGGCTGCAGCGCGCGCACTTCGACCATCGCGGTGCCGTCGCGGAGCATGTCGAGCTTCGCGGCCGCCGTATAGGAAAGATCGATGATGCGATTGCCGACGAAGGGCCCCCGATCGTTCACCCGCACCACGCAGCTGCGCCCGTTCTGCAAGTTCGTGACCCGCACATAGGCGGGCAGCGGCAATGTCTTGTGCGCGGCCGTCATGCCGTACATGTCGTAGGGCTCGCGTACCGACGTGAGCTCCTTGTGAAACCCGGGCCCGTACCAGGAGGCGACGCCGCGTTCCACGTAGCCGACGCTCGAGGCCATGACGTAATAGCGCTTGCCGAAGACCTCATAGGAGGGCGGATTGCCGTAGATCGCCCGCGGCTCTGCGCGCGGGATCGCATCCGGCACGTCGAGCACGTGGGCAGGCGGCGAAGGCGGCGAAGCGCTCCGCGGCGGGATCTGCACCGGGGCGGGCGGTGCCTTGACATGCGGGGTGCTGGAGCAGCCGCTCAAGACCCCCGCGAGCGCGAGTGCGATCGCGGCAAAACGGTAGGCATTCACGGGTTGTTGCCGAGCGGCGCCGCGGCGCGCTCTGCATCGCTTGCCAGCACTTGCTGCTTCAGAGCGGCGGCGAGCTCGTACACGGCCATGGCGTAGAGGGCGCTGTGGTTGTAGCGGGTGATGGCGTAGAAGTTGTTGTAGCCGACGCGCCAGTGCACGCCGTCCGGCTCGTCGGCGGCGATCAGGAGGGCGGGCGCATCGGCCGGCAGGGCGGTGTCGAAGGCGACGCCCTTGGCCTTGAGCGATGCCACGGTTTCGTCGAGTGCGAGCTTGCGGCCGTCGAGCTCCGCGGCCTTGGCCGGATCGACGGTGGCCTCGCTGAGCACGGGCTCGCCCTCGTTCCAGCCGTGCTCCTTGAGATAGTTGCCGACGCTCGCGCAGACATCGGACCAGTTGCTCCACAAATCGATGCGCCCGTCGGCATCCGCATCGACCGCGAAGCGTCGGTAATTCGACGGCATGAACTGCGGCGCGCCCATCGCGCCGGCGTAGGAGCCCTTGACGCTCAGCGGATCGATATGCAGCTCGCGCGTCAGCAAGAGATACTGGCTCGAGCTCGTCGCGTGAAGAACTTCGACCGCGGCGGATAGTCGAATGCCAGGGTCGCAAGCGCATCGATCACACGGTAGGAGCCCGTCAGCCGCCCGTAATAGGTCTCCACGCCCAGGATGGCGGCGATGTATCTCGGGCGGTACGCCCGAGCGCACGCTCGCCCGATCGAGCTCCTGGCGATGCGCCAGCCAGAACTCCGTGCCTTCGCGAATACGCCGCTCGGTGATGAAAATCGGCCGGTACTCGTACCACGGCTTGGCCTTCTCGGCCGGCCGTTCCATGGCCTGCAGAATCGCGGGCTGGCTCTTCGCGGCGTCGAGCCAGTTTGCGCACGACCTTCTTCTTGAATCCGTATTGGTCCGCCATTTCCGAGACGAACGCCTTCACGTCGGCTCGATGCGTGTCGATCGCGGCGGCCGGCTGCCAGCCGGCGATCCAGACGAGCAGCGGCGAGGAGCGCGATCGAGCGGCGGAGGCGCACAGGTCACGAACCGATCAACTTGCGGTGCGAGTGAAGCGACATCAGGATGCCGAAGCCCGCGAGCAGCGTCACCATGGAGGTGCCGCCATAGCTGATCAGGGGCAGCGGCACGCCGACCACGGGCAGGATGCCGCTCACCATGCCGGAATTGACGAACACGTAGACGAAGAAGCTCAAGGCGATGGCCCCGCCGGTGAGACGCGCAAAGGTGTCCTGCCCCTGCATCGCGAGGTACAGCGCGCGGCCGATCACCACCGCGTAGAGCGTCAGGATCAAGAGCTGCCCCAACAGGCCGAACTCCTCGCCGATCACCGCGAAGATGAAGTCGGTCGAGCGCTCCGGCAGGAACTCGAGCTGCGCCTGGCTGCCGTTCATGTAGCCCTTGCCGAACACCCCGCCCGAGCCGATCGCGATCTGCGACTGGATGATGTGGTAGCCCGCGCCGAGCGGGTCGGTCTCGGGATTGATGAACGTCAGGATGCGTTGCCGCTGATAGTCGTGGATGAAGTGCCACGCCCCCATCGCCGCACCGCCGAGCAGCGGAATGGAGATCAGGATGATGCGAAAGTGCATGCCGGCGAGGAGCATCACGATGAGTCCGGAGGCGGCGATCAGCAGCGCCGTGCCCAAGTCGGGCTGCACCACGATCATGGCCGTCGGGATCATGATCAGCACGCCCATCACCATCAGATCCCAGAAGGTCGGCGGCAGCGGACGCTCGTGCATGTACCAGGCGCACATCATCGGCACGGCGAGCTTCATGATCTCGGAGGGCTGGAAGCGCAGAGAAGCCGATGTCGAGCCAGCGCTGCGCGCCCTTGCCGATGTGCCCGGTGACCGCGACCACGACCAGCAGCAAAATGCCGACGATGTAGGCGACGGGCGAGAACAGGCGCAGGTATTGCGGGCTCGAGAACTTGCGCGAGCGACCAGCAATGCGGCCACGGCGATGGCGATATTGCCGAGGTGGTGCTCGACCATCTTCACGTTCTGGCCCGAGGCGCTGTAGACCACCAGGATGCCGATGCACACGATCAGCGCGAGCACCCCGGTGAGCGGCCCATCGAGGCCGAGCGCGCGCAGCGCGCGGCCGCCCGCGGTGAGCGTGCGGCGGGTGCGCGACGGTGAGAATTTCATCGAAGATCATGGGCGGCTTCCCGTCTAGCGCTCTCTGGCACCGGCTCAAAGCGGCCGATAAGAACGGCCAGAGCACCCCGCCGATCACGGGCGCGAGCCAGCGGCCAAAGTTCACGACCGGATTGCCGGTCGCGCCGTCCATCCAAAACAATATGAACTGATAGCGCGTGAGCAGCATGAAAATGGTCAGCGACTGCGACAACACCGAAAACACCCGCAGCCGCAGCCGCAGATGCGTCGCCCAGGCCGCCATGAGGGTCAGCGCCAGCGCGTGCTGGCCGAGCACCACGCCGTTGATCACATCGAGCGCGAGGCCCGCGAAGAAGGCGAGCGCCAGGCCGCCGGCGCGCGGCGATTCGATCGACCAGTAGAAACACCACCAGCACCAGGAAGTCGGGCCGCAGTTGATCGAGAACGACGGCAGGGGGATGACCGCGAGCGCGAGCGCCACGAATGCCGATATCGCCATCGGCACGCGGCGGATCTTGTCCTCGCGCATCATGGGTGGTTCGCTCCGCCGGCAGGGGCAGGCTTGGGCGGTGACTTGGTCTGCGGGCTCGCGGGCGTCTTGGCGCTCGCCGGCGGCTTGGCGGCAGTCGCGCCGGATGGCGGCCGGCGCCGGCTTCGGGGCCGCCGGCTTCGAGGGCGCGGGCGCCGCCGGGGCGGCCGCTGCCGCGGTCGAGGGCGGACTCGCCGCCGAGTCGCTGGTCGCGGCGGGCACCACTCCGGGCTTGAGCCAGACGAACATGAGCTCGCGCGAGCGGTCGAGCGCCGCGGCGGGCCGCGACCTCGACCTCGGCCAGCGACTGGGCCGGATCGCGCCTCACCCGGCGCGACCGTGCCCACCGGATAGCCCGACGGGAAAGCCGCCGCCGAGACCCGATGTGACCAGCAAGTCGCCGACCTGCACGTCGGCGCTGGTGGGCAGATAAGGGAGCTTCAGGCGCGAGGTATCGCCGGTGCCGACCGCCATGGTGCGCAAGCCCGTTGCGGTTGATCTGCACCGGAATCGCGTGCGCCGGATCGCTGACCAGGATGACCTCGCTGGTGATCTGCTCGACGCGGGCCACCTGGCCGAACACGCCGCCCGAGTCGAGCACGGCCTGACCGACGAACACGCCGTCGCGCGCGCCCTTGTCGACCAGCACGCGCTCGCGAAAGGCGTCGAGATCGACATCCATGATGTCGCCGATGATGAACCGATCGGCCACCCCCGCGGTGTTGTCGCGCAGCGCGCGCAGGCGCTGGCTCTCCGCCTCGAGCGCCTCGTAGCGCTGCAGGCGGAATTGGGCGACGCGCAGCTCCGCCTCGAGCCGGGCCTTGTCGGCGCGCAGGCTGTCGCGCGTGGTGACGCTCTCGCGGAACCAATGCCAGCCCTCGAACGGGCTCGCGACCGCGACCTGCACCGGGTAGGCGACGAACGAGAGGATGCGGCGAATCTTGCCGAGATGATCGTAGCGCTTGTCGACGATGATGAGGCCGAGCGCCAACAGGCAATACAGCACGCAACGGAGCAGCAGCCCAGAGGTGCGCCCCGACGTGTCGGTGCTACGGAATGCGACCATGGGCGGTGGCTTCCCTAGTCGCTTGCATTACTCCAGTCCGAAGATGCCCGGTCCATGTTCCTCGGTGAGCTCGAGGATGCGCCCGCCGCCGCGAGCGACGCAGGTGAGCGGATCGTCCGCGACCACGACCGGCAAGCCCGTCTCTTCCATGAGCAGCTTGTCGACGTCGCGCAACAGCGCGCCGCCGCCGGTGAGCACGATGCCGCGCTCGGCGACGTCGGCGCCGAGCTCGGGAGGAGTCTGCTCGAGCGCCTGCTTCACCGCGCCGACGATGCCCTGCAGCGGCTCCTGCAGCGCCTCCAGGATCTCGTTCGAGTTCAGCGTGAAGCTGCGGGGCACGCCTTCGGAGAGATTGCGGCCCTTGACCGAAATCTCCCGCACCTGCTGTCCCGGATAGGCCGAGCCGATCTCGAGCTTGATGCGCTCGGCCGTCGCCTCGCCGATCAGGATGCCGTAGTTGCGCCGTACATAGTTGGTGATCGCCTCGTCGAATTTGTCGCCGCCGATGCGCACGCTCGCGGCGTAGACGATACCGTTCAGCGAAATGACGGCGACTTCCGAGGTGCCGCCGCCGATGTCGAGCACCATCGAGCCGCGCGCTTCCTGCACCGGCAGGCCCGCGCCCACGGCGGCCGCCATCGGTTCGGGCACGATGTCGACGCTGCGTGCACCCGCTCCCTCGGCCGACTCCTTGATGGCACGCCGCTCGACCTGGGTCGAGCCGAAAGGCACGCAGACGAGGACCCGCGGGCTCGGGCTCAAGAAGCGGTTGCCGTGCACCTTCTTGATGAAATACTGGAGCATCTTCTCGGTGTAGGTGAAATCCGCGATCACGCCGTCCTTCATGGGGCGGACCGCGGTGATGTGTCCGGGTGTGCGGCCCAGCATGTTCTTGGCCTCGACGCCGACGGCGACAATGATCTTGCCGCCTCGTGTGGGCTCATCCTGCACTGCGACGACGGACGGCTCATTGAGCACGATGCCCCGCTCGCGCACGTAGATCAGTGTGTTGGCGGTTCCAAGATCGATCGAGAGGTCATTGGAGAAATAACCCCTGAGGCGTTTGAACATGCGGTATTTCGAATCAGGAAGGGGGTGAAAAAAGTTGCGCTAATGTAACAACCGACACGACTTTCAGCAAGGCAACGTGTATCATCGAATGTGCTTATTTTTGCGCACTCGCGCGCATTTTGAACAACTCCTTATGAGCCTGACCCGGCAAGACGTCGAAAAGATCGCGCACCTCGCACGCCTGTCGATCACCGATCGAGAGATGCCCGTGTACGTCTCGAGCCTGTCGAGCATCGTCGAGTTCGTGAATGAGTTATCGGGTGTCGAGACGGCGGACGTTGAGCCGATGGCGCACCCGCTGGCCGGGCAACGCCAGCGTTTGCGGCCGGACGCGGTCACGGAAAGCGACCACCACGAAAAATATCAGCGTAACGCACCCCAGGTGCAAGCGGGGCTGTACGTCGTCCCGCGGGTCATCGAGTAGCCGCATCGTTGGATCCTGTGATGCTGCACGACCTGTCCATCGGCGCGCTCGCCGACCGACTCGCCGCTAGGGAGTTATCGAGCGTCGAGCTCACGCGCCACTTCCTGGCGCGGATCGAGCGCCTCAACCCGGGCCTAAACGCCGTCATCACGGTGACGGCGGAGCAGGCGCTCGCCGATGCCGCCCGTGCGGATGCGCGGCTGGCCGCCGGCGAGCGCGGCGCTTTGCTCGGCATCCCTCTCATTCATAAGGATATTTTCTGCACCGACGGGGTTCGTACGAGCTGCGGCTCGCGGATGCTCGACAACTTCGTCGCGCCCTATGACGCCACGGTGGTCGCGCGGCTCAAGTCCGCCGGGGTGGTGATGCTGGGCAAGGCGAACATGGACGAATTCGCCATGGGATCCTCGAACGAGACCAGCTTCTATGGGCCCGTGCGCAATCCCTGGGACACGACCAAAGTGCCTGGCGGCTCCTCGGGCGGCTCCGCCGCGGCCTCGGCGGCCCGGCTCGCTCCCTTCACCACGGGCACGGACACCGGCGGCTCGATCCGGCAACCGGCGGCCCTTACCGGCATCACCGGGGTGAAGCCGACCTACGGACGCGTGTCCCGTTACGGCATGATCGCCTTCGCGTCGAGCCTCGATCAAGCCGGCGTGCTCGCGCAAAGCGCCGCGGACGCGGCGGCGGTTCTCAAGGTGATGGCGGGATTCGATCCCAAGGACTCGACCAGCGTCGATGTCCCGGTACCGGACTATCCGGCGCTGCTCGGTGCGCCGCTGAAGGGCCTGAAAATCGGGCTGCTGCGCGAATTCTTCGAGGGCCTCGAGCCGCGCAACGCGAAGCTCATTCGCGATGCGCTCGCGGTGTTCACCTCGCTCGGTGCCGAGACCTTGGAGGTGAGCCTGCCGCACTTGCCGATGTCCGTGCCGACCTACTATGTGGTCGCGCCGGCCGAATGCTCGTCGAACCTGTCGCGTTTCGACGGTGTGCGCTATGGCTACCGCTGCGAGAACCCGAAGGATCTGACCGACCTCTACGAGCGCTCGCGTGGCGAAGGGTTCGGCCCCGAGGTCAAGCGCCGCATCATGACCGGCACCTATGTGTTGTCGGCCGGGTATTTCGATGCCTATTATTTGAAGGCACAGCGCGTGCGCCGCTTGATCACCGATGAGTTTCGCGCCGCGTTCGAGAAAGTGGACCTGCTCGCGGGCCCGACCACACCGACTCCGGCCTTTGCCATCGGCGCCAAGGTCGACGACCCCGTCACCATGTACTTGAACGACATCTACACCATCGGTGCGAACCTCGCGGGACTCCCCGGTGTGTCGGCGCCTTGCGGTCTGGTCGATGGCTTGCCCGTGGGTCTGCAGCTCATCGGGCCGCACTTCGCGGAGGCGAAGCTCTTGGGCGCCGCTCATCAGTTCCAACTCGCGACCGATTGGCACACCTTGCGGCCGCGCGGGTACGAGTGATGAGCAGCTGGGAAGTCGTCATCGGTCTCGAGATTCACGCCCAGCTCGCGACGCGCTCGAAGATATTCTCGGGCTCGCCCACGGCGTACGGTGCGGCGCCGAACACGCAGGCGGACCTGGTCGATCTGGCCTATCCCGGCGTACTGCCCGTCTTCAATGGCGAGGCGCTGCGCATGGCGGTGAAGTTCGGGCTCGCCATCAACGCGCAAATCGCGCCGCGTTCGATATTCGCGCGCAAGAATTACTTCTATCCCGACCTGCCGAAGGGCTATCAGATCAGCCAGTACGAGCAGCCCGTGGTCGGCAAGGGCTCGATCACGATCATGCTCGAGGACGGCACCGTGAAGACGGTCGGCGTGACGCGCGCCCATCTCGAGGAGGATGCGGGAAAGTCGCTCCACGAAGGCCTCGCGCACGCGAGCGGCATCGATCTGAATCGCGCCGGCACGCCGCTCCTCGAGATCGTCTCCGAGCCGGACATGCGCTCCGCCAAGGAAGCGGTCGCCTATATGAAGAAGATACACACGCTGGTGCGCTATCTCGAGATCTGCGACGGCAACATGCAGGAGGGCTCGTTCCGCTGCGATGCCAACGTCTCCGTCCGGGTGGAGGGCGCCGCGAAGTTCGGCACCCGCGCCGAGATCAAGAACCTGAACTCGTTCCGGTTCGTCGAGAAGGCGATTCAATACGAGGTTGCGCGCCAGATCGAGATCATCGAAAGCGGCGGCAAAGTGGTGCAAGAGACGCGGCTCTACGACTCGGACAAGCATGAGACCCGCTCGATGCGCTCCAAGGAAGAAGCCAACGATTACCGCTACTTTCCGGATCCCGACCTGCTGCCGCTGGAAATCGAGACGGGCTTCATCGCCGAGGTGCGTGCGACGCTCCCGGAGCTCCCGGACGAGAAGGCCGCGCGCTTTGCCCGCGACTTTGCGCTGTCCACTTACGATGCCGGTGTGTTGTCCGCAAGTCGCGAGCTGGGCGGCTACTTCGAGGCGGTGGTCGCAGCCTTGGGCCAATCGCATGCGAAGCTCGCGGCGAACTGGGTCATGGGGGAACTCTCCGGCATGCTCAATCGCGACAGTCTCGAGATCGGCGCATCGCGCATCTCGGCCGAGGCGCTCGCGAGTCTCCTGAAGCGCATCGTCGATGCGACCATCTCCGGCAAAATCGCGAAGGAGGTGTTCGAAGCGATGTGGTCCGACGGCAAAGCCGCCGATGCCATCATCGAGGAGCGCGGCCTCAAGCAGATCACCGATTCGGGCGCGATCGAGCGCGTGATCGACGAGGTCATGGCCGCGAACCCGAAGCAGCTCGCCGATTATCGCGGCGGCAAGGACAAGCTTTTCGGATTCTTCGTGGGCCAGGTCCAGAAGGCGACGGGCGGCAAGGCGAATCCCGCGCAGCTCGACCAGATGCTCAAGGCCAAGTTGGCCGGCGGGCAATCCTAAAGAGATGCATGACCGGGACTGCATGCACCGCTTCGTGTTCGAGCATTACCCGATCCGCGGCCACTTGGTGCACTTGGACGCCGCCTGGCGGGCCCTGATCGAGCATCGCGAGTATCCCGAGGGCATCCGCGATCTGCTGGGCGAGGCGGTGGCGGCCTCGCTGCTGCTCGCCGCCACCATCAAGTTCGACGGCGTTCTCTCGCTGCAGCTGCGAGGCGACGGATTCGTGCATCTGCTGCTCGCGCAATGCACCAGCGGTCTCGGCGTGCGCGGTCTGGCGCGCTACCAGGAAGACGCGCCGAGCGTCGCGGTCTCGTCGGCCGAGTCGCGGGTCGTCGATTTGATCGGCGCCGGCAACCTCACCGTGACGCTCGAGACGGACGAAGGGGCGCAACGCTACCAGGGCATCGTTCCGATCACCGGCGAGCGGCTCGCCGAATCGCTGCAAGGCTATTTCGAGAACTCGGAACAGCTGCCCACGCGCCTTTGGCTGTACGCCGACGCGCAGGGCGCCTCGGGCATGTTGCTGCAACGCCTTCCTGGCGAGGGCGGCAGCTCGACGGCGGGGGACGCCGAGGTCGACGATGCCTGGCGGCGCGTGCAATTGATCGGCGATACCTTGACGCGTGAGGAGCTCGCCACGCTGACCGATCGCGAGATCCTGCGGCGGCTGTTCAACGAGGACGACGTGCGGCTGTTCGAGCCCTCGCCCGTATATTTCCGCTGCCGCTGCTCGCGCGAGCGCGTCGCCGGGATGCTGCAGGGGCTCGGCGAGTCCGAGACACGCGAGGTGCTGGCCGAGCGCGGCGTGGTCGAGGTGCGCTGCGACTTCTGCAATCGCGCCTATGTCTTCGACGCGGTCGATGTGGCCCGCCTGTTCAACGCCGGCGCGGCGGCGCCCGGCGCATCGAGCGACGGCGGGGGCCGGGTTCACTGATCCGAGCGAGCCTATGCGCCGCGGTGCTCGCTGGGGCGGCGACCGTCGGCGCCGCGGCGGGTCGCGACGCTGCACCGGGGGCCGCCGCCCCGGGGCCGCCGCCCCGTTTTACTTGAATTCTTTCGCCAAGACGCCTTCGGCCGCCGCATTGACCGCGATCGGCCGGGTGCTCTTCTTCGACCCTGTGTTGTCGGCGTCCGGATCGCTCGCCTGTGCGAGCTGTCACGATCCTGCGCACGCCTTTGCATCGCCCAACGCCCGCGCCGTGCAGCGCGGCGGTGCCGACCGCGGACAGCCCGGGGTGCGCTCGGTGCCCTCTCTCATGTACGAGCAGAACATGCCGCCCTTCACCGAGCACTTCTTTGATACGGACGAGAACGACAGCGTCGACCAGGGACCCGCCGGTGGGACGCTCTGGGATGGGCGCGCGCAGTCCGCGCACGAGCAGGCACGCGTGCCGCTCCTGTCCGAATTCGAGATGGCCAATGCGTCCGCCGACGACGTGGTCATCAAGGTGATGCAGGCGCCCTATGCCGGAGAGCTTCGCCGCGCGTTCGGCGAGAACGTCTTCGATGATCGAGGGCGCGCCTTCAAGGCCGTGCTGTTGGCGCTCGAGACGTTCGAGGAGTCGCCCGCCGACTTCTATCCCTACTCGAGCAAATACGATGCCTTCTTGCGAGGCACCGCCTCGCTGAGCGCCGCCGAGCGGCGCGGCCTTGCGGCGTTCGACGATCCTGCGCGAGGCAATTGCGCGCGCTGTCACCCGAGCGCCAAGCGCGAGGGCGCATTTCCGCAGTTCACGGACTTCGGCTTCGCCGCGCTCGGCGCGCCGCGCAACGCCGCCATTCCCGCGAATGCCGATCCGCGCTATTACGACCTCGGCCTGTGCGGTCCGCTGCGCACGGACTTCGCGGGGCGAGCCGAATACTGTGGCCTGTTTCGCACGCCGACTCTGCGCAACGTCGCGCGCAAGCGCGTCTTCATGCACAACGGCGTCTGGCATGCGCTCGAGGACGTGGTGCGTTTCTACGCCGAGCGCGATACGGCGCCCGAGAAATGGTATCCGCGAGGCACGAACGGCGAACTTAAAAAATTCGACGACCTGCCCGAGAAATATCGCGGTAATGTCGAGCAAGCGCCTCCCTTCGGCGGGCGCCCGGGCGGGCCGCCGCGTTTGAGCGCTGCGGACGTGCGCGACATCGTCGACTTCTTGAATGCGCTCAGCGACGGCTATGGGCCGGCCGCAGTGCATCCAGGAAGCTCGTCAGGACGATGATTGCTCTCGCGCGCACTGCCGCGCTCAGCGAAGCGCGTTCCTTGATAGTGCACGTCATGGAACCTTCATGCGGTCGCCGCGAAATGGTCACACGCATGATTTTACAGTAACGAGGTCGAAGGGATGTAGGGCGCGAGCAGGGGGAACATGAACGAGCTGGATCGACGTGCATTCATCAAGGGGCTAGGCGCCACTGCCGGTGTAGCGATGCTACCGGCGAGCATTCAGCGGGCCCTGGCCATTCCCGCCCATAACGTTACAGGCACGATTCGCGACGTCGAACACGTGGTCATTCTGATGCAGGAGAATCGATCGTTCGATCACTACTTCGGGACACTCCGCGGAGTCCGCGGCTTCAATGATCCGCGCGCCGTTAAATTACCCGACGGCAATCCAGTTTGGCTCCAACCGACCGGAGCGGGCACCGACTATGTGGCGCCCTTTCACCCCACGACGCCAGTGTCCGGTTCAACCACGGCACCGGATATGGGTGTCACCTTCATCGAGGATCTCGACCACGGCTGGCAGGGGACGCATTTAGCGTGGAACAACGGGCAGTGGGATCAATGGGTGCCGAACAAGACGGCAACCACGATGGCGTATTTGACGCGCGCCGATATTCCTTATCACTACGCGCTCGCGGACGCGTTCACGATCTGCGACGGTTATCATTGTTCGCTGATGGGGCCGACCGACCCGAACCGCTATCACATGTGGACCGGCTGGGTAGGTAACGATGGTCAGGGCGGCGGCCCGGTGGTCGATAACGCCGAGCAAGGCTATTCTTGGTCGACTTATCCCGAGAAGCTGCAGGCCGCCGGCATCAGCTGCAAGATCTATCAGGACGTGGGCACCGGTTTGACTGCGGACGGCTATTGGGGCTGGACCAGCAACCCCTACATCGGCAACTACGGCGACAACTCGCTGTTGTATTTCTTTCAGTATCAGCAAGCCGCGCCCGGTTCACCGCTCGCCAACATGGCCCTGACGGGCACAAACATTTCGGCTGGAGGCACGCTGTTCGACGCCTTTGCCGCCGATGTGGCCGCCGGTAAATTGCCGCAAGTTTCGTGGATCGTCGCGCCCGAGGGCTACTGCGAACATCCGAATTGGATTCCGAACTGGGGCGCCTACTACACCTCGAAGATACTCGACGTGCTCACAGCCAATCCCGAGGTGTTCTCCAAGACGGTGTTCTTTCTGACTTACGACGAGAACGACGGCTTCTTCGACCATATCGTCCCGCCGACACCCCCGATGAGCAACAGCCAGGGCATTTCCACCGTCGGCACGGTAAATGAGATCTTTGACGGCACCGAAAGTCCGAACGTGCCCGCTTATACGGAAACCGGCTACATTCCTGGTCCTTATGGCCTCGGTGTGCGCGTCCCCATGATCGCGATTTCTCCCTGGAGCAAGGGCGGCTACGTCAACTCCCAAGTCTTCGATCACACCTCGCTGATTCGCTTCCTCGAACAGCGATTCGGGCCTGAAAATCCGTCCTTGGTCGAACCGAACATCACACAGTGGCGGCGCACCGTCACCGGTGATCTGACCAGTTGCTTCAACTTCGCGAATCCAAATGCGGTCGTAGTCCCGCCATTACCCAAGACCTCGGCCTATGCGCCACCGACAGTGGCGGAGATCGCCGCCGGCACCCGATTCGCTGACTATGTGCCGGTGCCGCCGGCATCCTCGACGGTACCGCGACAGGAGCCGGGCGTTCGCCCAGCGCGACCGCTGCCGTATCGACCGTTGGTTGACGGGATCGTGAACTTGACCGCCCGCACATTCACGCTTGTGTTCGGCAACTGTGGTCCTGTTGGCATCGCCTATCATGTGCGACAGAGCGGCGTCGGCGCCGCGGGTCCTTGGACATTCACCATCGCCCCGGACCACAAGGCCGATTACTCGTGGGCTCTCGGCGGTACGGCTTCCGGGGCGACATACGATCTCTCAGTCTACGGCCCCAACGGGTGGTACCGTCGGTATCAGGGCGCGGTGGCGGCCAGCGCCGCGGATCTCTCTGTCGAGACCGACGAGGACAGGTACGACGACGCGTTGCGGCTCACGATTCGCAATCGTGGCGCGAGCGACGTCAAGGTGAGCATCCACGACAAGTACGCCGGCGCGGAGCTGAGCGAGATCTTACGCGTTGGCTGCAGCATCACCAAACAATTCGAACTCGCGGCCTCACACAATTGGTACGACCTCGCGGTGCGAGTGGCCGGCGACCCGTTCGAGCGGCGTCTGGCCGGCCACCTTGAGAATGGCCGCGACAGTTTCACCGACCCAGCCATGGGAAATCCGGGCTCGGTCCCCGGCTGAGGCGAGAGATTATTCCCCGCTCACGAAGTTGCGAATTACAGACCTGAGGCGGTTCGAGCTTGGGGCCGGGAGTGGACGCCAGCTACGTGCTGTACCGGCACGACTCGCAGAACTGCCATCATGCCATTGTCCTCGTGATCGGCGAGATGACAGTGGAACGGGATGTCCCCGGCTAACGCCGGCGGAAAAGTCAGCTTAATGCGGACCCGTCCCGGCCGGATGGGGCCTACCTTGCTGTGATAACCGGTGGCCGTTGCATAAGGGACATTAACCACGTCGAGCAGCGGTGGCTTATCCACGCGTTGACCATCGATCTCCAGCAATCGGAAGTGCACTTGATGAATATGAAAGGCGTGCAGCTCGTTGGTCCAATTCTCGACGAT
The DNA here is from genome assembly GCA_963766915.1 of uncultured Gammaproteobacteria bacterium. GTDB lineage: Bacteria > Pseudomonadota > Gammaproteobacteria > Steroidobacterales > Steroidobacteraceae > Bog-1198. Next base: position 137,507 of record CAVYCL010000005.1, on the reverse strand, counting down.
CCACTCTTCCGTAGTGCCCGCTTTGACCGTGATCACCGGTGGATCGCCCATCTCGTAGGGTTTTAGCACGGCGCCGGGCTTGCGTTCGACGATGTAGAAATCGATCTGGTCCTCGCTTCCCGGGCGAGGATACTCGGCCAACGCTATGACCCGCTCACGATCTGTGTGCTGCCTCAGGAGACCGCTGAACAGATTAGGTCGTGGGTTCTGCACCGCGGGGAGCGGCGGTGCGGGTGCAGAGGTCTCCGGTGAGGGCTCAATGACCGCAAGGCGGCGCTCAGGGACCCGATCCCCCGCACACCCCGTGTCGACGGCGCGTGTGACCAGATAAGCCTTGGTTCCCGCGAGCGGCGCGTCTACGAGGATTTCCAGTCGCCCCGAGGGAGGCACGAGCTGAGATTGCCGCGTCTCGGCTGGAGGCAGTACCGCCCCGGCGTCGTCGGTCAAGGGACTGCCATCGCGCGCCAGGACCTCGAACGGCAACGCCTCGCCGTTCGCATCGACAAGTGAAAGATCGAGAAAAGCATCGGTCGCGGCATTCAAAATCCGCCAAAGCTGCTTGCCGGAAGCCGCTATCTTGATGTCGGCGAGAGCACTGTCGGGTGCGTCGCCCAAAGGGACCGGCGTGCCGTTCAGGCTGATGGCATCAATTGTTGAATTGCGATTGCAGAGCAGTTCATGCGCGGTATCGACCGCTGTCGCGAGCGCACGAGGCCCGGGTCGCGATCCCGCATCGGCTGCGGTCGGAGGTGCCGCCGTCATGGCCGCGGCCTGAGTTTTTCCGGCATCGAGATCCTGCGTCTGGCGCACGATCAAGATACGCTCCTCGATACCCGAGGCGCGCCGTGCGTCGTCCAACGGTCCCTCGACGACTATTGCGCCGGTGAGCCCCATGAGCATCTGCGCTTGAATCTCGCCATGCATATGCGGGTGGTACCAGTACAGCCCTTCGGGCATATTTGACGGCACTTGGTAGTGATAGGTGAACATTCGCTGACCGCAGCCAGCAGGACCGCTTGCAGGGTCGGTGCATACCGTCAACACATCATCCTGCGGCTTGACCGGTGGTACCGCAAAACCGTGCACGTGCAGGTTCGTTGCGCCGGTTGCGGGATGCCGCGTCCCCGGCAATACCGGATAGAAGCCCTCGGCATTCGGGACCGGCTCGTTCGGTGACGTCAATTTTCCTGGACCCGAGACGCTCTCGATCGCCCTCGGGTCTGTGATTTCATTGGAGAGAGTTACCGTGAGTTCAGACCCAAGCCGAACTCGAATCACCGGGGCATCCGCGTCGCCATTGGCGACGTAGCACAAGCGGTTGCCATCCTGGCGCACGGTGAGGGTGATCCCTGCGGACTGCGGACGCACTTCACGCAATGTGTGTCCTGGCGGAGGCGTACCCGTCCCGCAAGGCGCGGCGCCGGTACTGCGCGGATCGAATACCGGAGCATCGGCTCCGAGCCACCGCATCTGCCAGTGCAAGCGAGCACAAAAGAAAGGCTCCACCTATTCTGGCGGAGCCTGATGGGGGTAAAGATCTCATGGCAGGGAGGATAACTCCCCTCCATGCGCTAAGGTTCGAAAGCGTGTTGCGTAATCCTAGAACAAATCCGACATCACCTCGACGTTGGCGTCGCAAGCGTGGTTCAGGCACGGGAGCCGAAAGCCGCGTCGAGAGTCTTGGTCAACGAGTAGTGGTTGTAGAACTCGGTCTCTGCGACCGGCTCCGGCCCGTAGTTGGTGTCGACGATCGTCACGACCTGGTTCGACGTGGTCGTGCTGTAGTCGTTTTCGTCCCACAGAACGACGATCGCGTTCGGCCTTCCGACCAAACCGGCGAGGCCTTGATCGCAGTCACGATGCGCTCGACCGCGAGATCGCCCTGCATGATCAGCGAGGGATTGAGGCCTGTCTGGGTGCCATTGTCGTCCGCATCAAAGTTGCAGAACGCGGTGCCGTTGCCACGACCATGCATGATCGTTGCACTGGTTCGGCGCGATGAATGCGAGGTTCGGGATACGAGCGCCACCCTTGCAGATCGGCATAGAGACCGTTCTCGCCGTCGAAGCCGACGACCTGATCGAGGCTCAGCGCCGGATTGCGTGCCCTCTTGGACCGAGGCAAAATAGGCAAACGGATTGTGCTTCACGGCATAGAGGTAACACGACGTTCGAAGCGCTGACCGGGTTGCCGCGTGGTCGAGAGCGCCGCGAAGTCCGAGGTGACCTTGACTCCCTGCAGCGTTCTTGCCGCCGATCGTAGTAGAAGCCGTCGCTGACATTGACGCCATCCGCGCCGATGATGCGGCAGACCTTCCTGGTAGGACTTCCAGGACTTGCCCGCGGTGACCAGCTGGTCCGCAATGGAGATGCCGTCGATCTTCGTGCTCGGCCGGGATCGACGCTTGCCGTTGATGTTGGTGAGCGGCGGCGCCGAGGTCTCATTCTGCGAGTTATCGAGCACCGGGATCGCGGCATCCGTGCCGTTCTTGCCAGAAATCGGGCAAACAGTCGCCGGAATCTCGGGCTGTCGGTGTTGGTCGTCTGTCCCGGCACGATGTTCGGCGACGCAGTTGGCGTTGTGCCAATCGGGATATTGATCCGACAGCTTGTTGAAATTCGAGCCGCCCACCACTTCGAGATAGTTGGTGTTGCTTGGATGCGCAATGGCGTAATAATTCGTTGCGAGGTTCGCCTTGGCCATGAGCGAATTGATGAAGGGCGCCTGGGGGTTATTCGGCGATCTGCCCGTAAGCATGGTTTTCCATCATGATCACGAATACGTGATCGAGCCGCGGGACACCCTCGCAGACGGGCCCCTGCACGGCATTTGCGCTGCCCGCTGCAATCAGCGTCGCAACACAGGAGGCGAGTGTAAGTTTTCTCATGGACTAAATACTCCCAGTTGTAGTTTCTTGCTGAAGTCGGTAGCGGTCTGCCGGCGACTCCCCCGAGATGCGTGGCGGATCGCAATTGCGAGCAATCAAATCCGCTCTTGGGCCGGGAGGCTACTCAAAGACTGTGACAACACCGTGTCATCGGGCTTACGGCGCGCTAACACCCGCCAAAGCCGCGACGGTTTGAATGCGTGGCACCTCAGGGCGTCAATATTCCGTTCGCTCTCGGCGGTGGCCTCGCGGGCCTAGCGGCGCGTGCAGCCGCTCAGAGCGCCGAAACGCCGGTGAGCTCCGTCAGGCTTTGCTCGCGCGTCAGCGAGATGAACTCGCGAATGTAAGCCGCCTCGGCGCCGGCGTGAGTGGTTGCCGCATACAGCTCGCACGACAGGCCGGAAGGTCCGATGGGCCGTGATACGACGTAGCCGCGCTCGATGTAATTGCCGACGGTCCACGACGGCAGCGCGGCGATACCGCGGCCGCTCGCGACCAGCTGCAGGATCGCGACGGTGAGCTCGGCGGTGCGGCGCCTGGGATTCACGCCGGCCGGGATCAAGCAATGCTTCATCACGTCCAGCATTTCGTCAGGCACCGGATAGGTGATGAGCGTCTCGTTCGCAAAATCTTGCGCTTCCAGCCAGCTCTTTGCGGCGAGCGGGTGCTTCGGGCTCATGAGCGCCACGCTCTGATAGCGGAACAGTGGACTGAACGAGACGTGCGGGTGCGGCGGCGGGCGGTCATGAATCACCGCGAGCTCCGCCTCGCCGCGCTCGAGCAAGGGCAGGGGGTCGATGACGAATCCCGAAATGATGTCGAGCTCCACCTCGGGCCACAGCGAGCGGTAGGAGTCCATCGCCGGCATCAGCCAATCGAAGCAATTGTGGCATTGCACCGTAACTCGCAGCGGACCCGCACGTCCTTGCGCGAGGCGCGCGACGTCCCGTCCCGCCTCGGCGACCAAGGGCAGCACCTGGCGAGCGAGCGCCAACAGGCGCTGTCCGATGGCGGTGAAACGCAGCGGTCGGAAGTTCTTCTCGACCAGCGCCGCGCCATAGTGACTCTCGAGCGCCTTCAGCTGGTGGGAGAGCGCGGACTGCGTCAGGCATAACCGCTCGGCCGCCTTCGACAAGCTGCCGCACTCGGCGAGCGCGAGCAGCGTCTCCATGTGCCTGAATTCCAGCGCGGTCGTGGCCATGCGGGACTTGTTTACTCGAGCGGCGGCGTGAAGTTGGGATCCGCGGCGGCCATGGCACGCCGATAGGCCGGGCGCTCCCCGATCCGCTTCAAGTAGCTCTGCGTGTGCGGTGATTTGGACAAATCCCGCTGCACGAATGCGCGCATGGTCGAGAGCGGGAAGAACATGATGATGTCGGCCGCCGTGAATTGCCCGCCCGCGAAATAAGGCGCCTGCCCGAGGCGGCTCTCGACGAGCGCGTAGGCTCGATCGCTCCGGTCGCGTAGCGCGCTGATGAACTCGTTGCGGGCATCGATGCCCAATCGCGTGACCACCATGTCGAGCATGCTGCTCGGCATGAACGAGCCGTTGGCGAAGTGGAACCAGAACAGGTAATCGGCGAAATCCGCTCGGTCGGGGGTGACCGCGAGCCGACCGCCGCCGTGCTTGGCGATGATGTACTCGATGATGGCCCCCGACTCACCGAGGGTGAGATCCCCGTCGGTGATGGCGGGCGCCGTGCCGAACGGCGTCAACGCCTTGTACTCGGGCGGCGCGAACTGGGTCTTCGGATCGCGCTCGTAGCGGATCAGGCGATAGGGGATCGCGAGCTCCTCGCAGAGCCAGACGATGCGATCCGATTGGGAAATGCCGAGATGGTGGACGGTGAGCATCAGTGTCCTGCGCGAGGCTGTTAAATGGGGTCGTCGAGTGACTTCGCGAGCGGCGTGAACAGCTTCGAGCCGTCCGCGGTCATGTACCAGCAGTCTTCCAACCGTACGCCGAATTCTCGGGGAATGTAAATTCCCGGCTCGTCCGAGAAGCACATGCCGAACTCGAGCGGGGTCGTGTCTCCGTGGACCAGATAGGCGGGCTCGTGACCGTCGAGGCCGATGCCGTGACCGGTGCGGTGCGAAAGCCCCGGCAACTTGTAGCCCGGGCCCCAGCCCTCGGCCTCGTAATAGGCGCGCACCGCGTCGTCGAGCTCGCCGGCGGCGATCCCGATCTTGGCCGCCTCGAGCGCGATCTCCTGGCCCCGCCTGACGGTGTTCCAGACCTTGCGCTGACGCGGGGTCGGCGGGCCGAAAACCCAGGTGCGCGAGATATCGGATTGGTAGCCTTCGACGGTGCAGCCGCAATCCATGAGGATGATCGAACCATCGCGCACAACCTGCGGATGGAGCGAGCCGTGCGGGTAGGCCGATGCCTCGTTCAACAACACGAGCGCGAACTCGGGCGATCCGCCCAAGGCAACCGTCGCCGTGTTCATGAGCGTGCCGATATCCGCCCCGCTCATGCCGCGCTCGACCCGGCCATGCACGTAACGCAGAGCGGCGATGGTCACGTCGTTCGCGGTCTGCATGAGCGCAAGCTCGGCGGGCGATTTGATCATCCGGCAGGCGCGAATGAACGGATCGCCCGACACGATCTCGTAGGCGCCCGAGGCCTTGCGCACGCCATCGACGATGAAGAACCGCATGCTCGGCTCCACGGCGATGTGCCCCGAGCGCACGCCGCGGTCGCGCAAGCCCTGCACGATCGCCGTGAACGGGTTGTCGGATTCATCCCAAGGCCACACGTCGCCGTCCACGAGCAGAGTCTCGCGCACCGACGGCTCCTCGAATGCGGGCGTGACGATGAGCACGTCGCCGCGCGCGGGAATGATGGCAGCGGTGGTGCGCTCGGAACGATGCCAGCGAATGCCGGTGAAGTACTCGAGCGATGCGCCCGATTCGATCAGCAGCGCGCCGATCCTGCGCTGCTCCATCAGCGCCTGCACCTTGGCGATGCGGGCGCGGCGCTCCGCCGCCGATATCGGGTGCGTCTTGCCGGTCAGCGGCTTGAGCTCCGGCGGGGCTGCGGGCGCCGCGTGCGCGGAGCGGGGGGGTCGGCAGCCGCCGCACGCCGCGTCGCGGTCGCCGCAAGCAGCGACCATGCGCCGGCGCTCTTCAAGAATGAGCGGCGATCCGCGCGGATCATTGCGCTGCGGCCGCGAGGATTTCCCGCGCGAGCCCCGCATAGTCGCCGTTGAAATGATGGCCGCCCGGAAGCTTCACGATCCGTACCTTGGCCGCATCGAGCTTGGGGCAGAGTGACTCATTGTCGCCTTCTCCATAAATGCACAGGACCGGGATCCCCGCGATGCGGTTCACTTCGGGCCGCGTCGCAGGACCTGAATTATCGTTCGAAAGCCAGTTGCTCACGTGAAATTCGAATACCGCATGCTCGGTCATGCCCATCAGCACCGAAAGCGCGATATGCGCACGGGTGGCGGGGGCCAGGCGATTCAACGCGAACGGCAATACGTCCGCACCCTGGGAATAGCCGATGAGCAGCACCCGCTGCTTGCCGAAATGCGTCGATGTAATAGCGGATCATTCGGTCGATGTCGCCGGCCAGCCCCTGTGGCGTGCGTGCGCTCCAGAAATAGCGCAGCGAGTCGAGGCCGGCAACCGGAATGCCGTGTTCCGAAAGTGCCTGGGCGACTTCCTTGTCGAGACCCGCCCATCCCCCGTCGCCGGACAGGATAATGGCCAGGAGATCCGTCGGCGGGCCGCCCGCGCGGGCGGCGACCTCGACCACGGGCAGGTTGCCGAGCGCGACCGGCGCGCGGGGGGCACTATCGCGCGCGGTGCGTTGCGCCAACGTGTCGAAGGCGGCGAGCAGCGGGGCGAGCCACCGGCCCGAGGTATCCCCCGTGCCCTCGGGCAAGGCGACCACGGCGGCGCCTGGCATGTGCGCGGTGAACTCGCGAATGGCGTCGACGCCGCAGCCATCCCCGTGCGCGCCTTGCAGCGTCACCCACGGATCCTCGAGCTCTGGCACGGGCAGATAGCGCAGCGCTTGATTCGCGGTGCGCTCGGACTTAAGACCCTCCCCCTTGCACAGCGCCTTGTGGAGGCTCGTCTCGGGGCAAAAGCCCACCGTCAGCGCGCCGGCGAAGGTGTGGGCGGGCGCCTGCGCCAAGACTGCGTAGGCGAGAGTCGCGCCGGCCCCATAGCCCACCAGGAGCGGCGCCCGATAGAGGGGCAAGTGATAATAGGCCTGAAGGAAGTGGCCCAGATTCTCCAGATCGCCGTCGGGGAACTCGCAGTCCGCGCCGTCGGCCGCCAGAGCCTCATCGAATTTCCTGACGTCGATCACGGCCACCAGCGCACCTTGACGCGCGAGCGCCGAGGGCAGGTCGGCGCCTGCGTTCGGGCTGCCCGGGTCCGCGAGCAAGAGCACCATGCTGCTCGGCGTGCCCTGCGGAGCGTATACGGCGAGATTCTGAAATCGCCCGTGGCTGATTCGATCGGGCGCGGGGGCCGCCGCTCCACGGGCGCCCCACAGCAGGCCGTAAAGTGCGGTGACGGCGAGCAGCGTGCGTGGAAGGCCCACGGCTCAGATCGCTGCCGTGCGCTTGAGCACGGTGTAGCGTTTGACGAGCTCGACGCCGAGCGATCGCGGCTCACAATCGATGAGCACGGCGCCTCCCGCTGCCAGGCGCCGCAACATGTCGCGGCGCCTTTGCTCGTAGTCGAGCGCCGCCGCCACCTCGAAGATCGATTCCGGCCGCGACAACGGTTGCGCGGCCATCGCACCGACGATTTGCTCGCGCAGGTTCGCGACCACGACGACGTGCCTCGTGCGCAACAGACGCAACGCGGCCAGCAGCTCGACGGAGTCCTCCTCGCGGCAGTTGGTGATGAGCACGATCAGCCCGCGCTTGCGCTGACGGCTGCATCACGTCGGCGGCGGCCTCGAGATAATCGGAGAATATGGGCGAGGGCTCGACGTCGCCGAGTGCTGCCATGAGCTCGTTGAGAGTCTGTCTGCCCTTGCGCGGCGCGAAGCGCTTTTCCTGGCCGACGGCGGTGCCGAAGGTCATCGCGCCCACCGCATCGCCGGATGCCAGTGCGACGAAAGTGAGCAGCATCAACGCATCGAGCGACTGATCGAAATGACTCGCGCCGATGCCCGACTGGGTGTCATCGGCGCGCATGCGCCGTCCGCAATCGAGCAGGAACAGCACGCTCTGGTCGCGCTCGTCCTGGAAGACCCGCGCGATGGGGCGTCCGTGCTTGAGCGTCGCCTTCCAGTCGATGTTCCGCACCGGATCGCCGGCGCGGTATTCGGTGAGCTGGTCGAAGTCCGTGCCCTCGCCACGCCGGCGCACGTTCTTGATGCCGAGCTCAGCGAGGCGTCGATCGGTCGCGAGCCAGGCGAGCGAGGCCTGACGCTTGAAGTCCGGGAAGACGCGCCGCGACTCGCGGGGTCCGATGCGCAGGTTGCAATCGAGCAAGCCGAGGATCGACCGCAACCGCAGCTGCCCGGCTTCGAAGCACTTCAGGCCCCGCGCCGTGGGTGTGAGGTTGAACTCGAACGTCTCGCGCTCACCCGGCTTTATCGCAAATCGCAGCGGCATCGCCGGCATCGAAAGCGTGGGATCGGCCAACTCGAAGTAACGCCCGCGGCGCAGGGACGGCCCGGGATTGGTGAGACTCACCTGCACGCCGACCGCGGAGCCGACCGCGAATGCGTGCGGCAAGCGGCGCGTGAGGGTGAGCGGCGATCGCATCCAGGAGATCCAGCTGAGGCGCACATCGAGCACGAGGAGTGCCAGCAGTGCAACGCTCAAGGCCGCCGCGATCGTGACGATCGCGGCCGGCGCGAGCGAGGTAAATCGCAGTCCGATCAGCACGGCACCGGCGGCCCCGAGCAGCCCGATCAGGGTGCGCGAGGGCAGCACGGAGGCCAGCCATGTCCTCACAGCCGGGGTGCCGCCGTCGCCTCGAGGATGGCTGTCAATACATCGTCCGGCTTGCGGCCGTCGAGTTGCGCGTCGGCGGAGAGCGCGATGCGATGGCGAAGCGCCGCGAGGGCCACGCCCTTGACGTCGTCCGGGGTCACGAACGAGCGCGCGGCGAGCAACGCGGCCGCCTTCGCCGCGCGCACGAGCGCGATCGGACCGCGCGAGCCCGCGCCGATTGCGATGCCGGGCCAGTCGCGGGTGGCGCGCGCGATGCGCACCGCATAGTCGACCACCGCCCCGTCGACCCGCTGCCGCGCCGCGAGCGTTTGCAGGGCCAGGATGGCGCGATCGCTCAGCACGGCCGCCACTTGCGAGAGCGGCAATTGATCGCCGGTCTGATCGGTGGTGGTGCGGGTGACGATATCGACCTCCTCGAGCTCGCTCGGGTATTGCATGTCGATCTTCAGGAGGAAGCGGTCGAGCTGCGCTTCCGGCAGCGGGTACGTGCCTTCGGTGTCGAGTGGATTTTGCGTCGCCAGCACCATGAACGGGCGCGGCAGGAGCAACGTCTCGCCCTCCAGACTCACCTGGTTCTCCTGCATGACCTCGAGGAGCGCGCTCTGCGTCTTCGCAGGAGCCCTGTTGATCTCATCGGCGAGCAGGATATTGGTGAACACCGGCCCGCGCACCACGCGCATGGCGTGGGTCTCGGGATCGAGCACGGCATGGCCGGTGATGTCGGAGGGCATGAGGTCGGGTGTGAACTGGATACGCGCCACTTTCAGCGACACCGCCTGCGCCAGGGCGCGCACCAGCAAAGTCTTGCCGAGTCCGGGTACGCCCTCGATGAGCACATGACCGGCAACCAAGAGCGCGATCATGGTTTGATCCACGGTCGCGGCTTGCCCCACCAGCGCGCGGGCGATTTGAGTGCGGAGCTTCCCGAGCAGCTCGCCGGCGCGCGAAATGGCGGGAGATTCGTCGATCATGCGATTCGCCTTTGGTGTTCCGAGTGCATTCTAAGCAAGATTCGCCTGCAAACCTCCATGAGCGTGATGGCGGCGCGTTCCTCGTTGAGCCGCCGGGCGGCACGTTCGTCGCGTGCGGCGCGTATGGCGGTCGGATCGAGGCCCGTGAGCTCCGCCAGGCGTTCCGCCCGCTGCGAGGCGTCGAGCGAGCCGTATCCGGCGATATGCCGAGCCGCCGCCTCATCGAGCGAGAGTCGCGCCGAGGTGCGCAACCCCGCGAGGCTGCGCGTCCGCCAGGCAAAGCGCGCATTGGCGCGGATCTGCTCGGCCAGCGAGCGGCGCAGCGGAGTCGGCAGCGGCAGCGGCGGGCCGAAGGACGGTGCATGACGCCAGGCCAAGGCGAGAACGGCGGCGAGCAGGAACAGGATGCCGGGAGCGACGAGTCGCCACAGGAGCACCGGTAACGGTGCGGCGGTCGCGGGGTGAAAAATGAGCAACGTGTCGTCGTGCCGCAGACCCGCGGCGGCGGCGAACATTTCCGCATGATCGGCGCGCTTCAGCATCGCGTTGCTCAGCACGTTGGGCGGCTCGAGGACGGTTATTTCCCCGAACCCCACGCCGGTGCGAATCACGTGCATGCCTCGATCGTCCGACAGCGACCATGTCGGCGCGTGCTCACCGTCGAAAGCGAGCGTCGGGCCCGAATCGCAAACGCGGAACGACTGCCCGGTCGGCACCCCGTCCGCACGCACCGTCAGGAGCGGGCAGTTCGCGCCCGAGCTCAGCGTTGCGGGCGACCCGGTCGGCGGTGCGTCCGGCTTGCCTTGCGCGGGAGCCGGCGCCGCCGGCTTGGCTTCCGCCGGCGGATGCGGCGCTCGCGCTCGCTTGATGCCGCTCCACGCCCGCAAGGCCGGGTAAGAGTCGAGGAGCGCCGAGCTGATCACGAGGCGACCGCCCGACTCGACCCAGCTCTCGAGCGCATCGACGGGCGGGTGGGTGAGCGCATCGCCCCACTCTTCGAGAACCAGTACGGCCTCGGGCTGAAGCCCGCGCACGGTCGAGATCTCGCGCGGGTGAAGCCCCAAGCGGGTCACGAATTGCTCGAGCGCATAGTAGGGGTTGGTGAGTGCCTCGCCCTTGGCGGGCGTGGGAACGGTGAGGGTTTCCCAGTGAAGTTTAAAGGCTACCCAGGTCGCCAACGCCGCCACGAGCGCGAGCGCGCCCAAGGTGCGCGCGAGATTCGCGTTCACGGTGCCGCGCCTTCGAGCGAGGCGGCAAAGCCGCGGCAGAGCCTGTCGATCGCCTCGCGCACACCCGACTCCCCGGCGTACACGGCGCGTTGCCAAAGTCCGACGAGGTCCGCGAAATAGGCCGCGCGGGGCGGATCGAGGGTTGCATTCACCGCGCGCAGCGCCTCACCCTCGGTGGCCGAGGGGAGGATGACGATGCCGTGCCGGTGCACCGCGCGGGACAGCGCGCCGCGATAGAGGAGCGACAGCGCCTCGCGCTCGTGTCCGGCCTTGAGCAGTTCGAGCGCGGCCGCGCCGATGTCCTCGGGCAGTGACTCGGGACGGATGTCGAGCCCTTGCACGGTCGTGACCCCGTGCTCCTCGACCACGGTGGCGGGCACTCGCTCGCGCAGCATCCGTAGCGCCCAAACCACGGCGACGGCAACGCACACCGCTCCGACGATCCACAGCAAGAGACTGGAGGATTGTGCAAAGAAATCGAAGAGCCGCGTCAGCCAGCCGGGCGGCGATGGCGCCTGGGTGGGATTCTCCTCGTTCCAGCGCAGCGTGCGCAGGGTCTTCTCTCCGCCGAGATTCGGGTCGGCGCGCAGCTTCGCAGCCGCCGCGCGGATTTCCTCGCGGGTCAGGTACGTCCCGATGGGAGCGGCATTGGGCGCCGCGGCACTCGCGGGCGCGCCCGAGGTTGCGGTGGCCGTTGCTGAGCAGAGGGCGAGGAAGACCGCGAGCCATTCAGCGCGCAAATGCACGGCGAAACTCCTGCTCGATGTCCCACGCCTCGAGTTCGACGCGACGATTGAGGTATAGCCCGAACCCGGCAGCCACGTAGAACGGTTCCAAAAACCCCACGGCCACGGCGTAAGCGATCGAGGAAATGAGTCCCGCCTGGCCGGCAGCGAGACCGGCCAGCCAACCGCCCTCGAGCTCAAAGATATGCGGCGCGAGCAGGACGCGAAGCATGAGCACGCTCGCGCACAGGGCGAGTTCCGCATTCGAGAAGGCGAGGGTCATGGCGCGTGCGACGCCGCGGTGACGCAGGGTGAGCTGCCTGATGCGGTCGCGTTGCGCCCGTCCGGTCAGCCCTTCGAGCTGCATGATGGGGAGCTTGAAGGAGCGTGAGGCGCTCAGCCGCAGCAGCAAAAGCGACAGGACATTGGGCTTGAGAAGCCGGTCGCGCGCGGCCCAGAGGTCGGAGGGTCCGGTGGGCTCACCGAACAGCGCACGCGACAACGCGAACAAGATGGCGTAGTCGAGCCAGGGCTTTGCGAGCCATATGGCTACGGCGGGGAGCCAGGGCGCGAGCGGATAGGTCGAAAGACAGATCAAGAAGGTGGGCACGGCGAGTGCGAGATAGCACGCATAAACCGAGCGCATTCGAAAGTGCAGGAGCCGCACCCCGAGATCGCAGCCTTCCCACGTGGAACGCGGCCGGAGCGTCAAGGTGATGGCATCAATCTGCATAGGGACGGCGTAGAAAGAACAGGATGACCAAAATCCAGCAGGCAGCGGCGCCCGAGTACTTGGCCGTCGGCGTGATCCACGCCGCGGACGACCAAAAAGCCTCGATGGCCGCGGCGATGACGAGCATCACGGCGGAGCCGAACACGATGATGCTCATGTCTTTGCCGGCCATCTCGAGCGCCGCCGTACGCGGCAGCCGTCCGGGCAACAGCACCGCACGGCCGATTCGCAGGCCCGCCGCCCCGCAGAGCACGATCGCGGTCAGCTCGAATGCGGAATGCGTGGCAACGAACGAAAAGAACGTGCCACCGAAACCGGCTGAGGCGACGTATCCGGCAATCGCGCCGGTGAACGCGCCATTCATCGCGATGAAGTAGACGCTGCCGATGCCGAGCAAGATTCCGGTCGCAAAGCATTGAAACGCGATTCCGATGTTGTTCATGATGTAGAACCCGAACATCATCCAGTTGCTGCCAGCATCGCGCAGCCGTCCCAGCACCTCGTTCGACGGGTCGTACATTTTCTCGAATTTCGTCGCGGTGCTCGCGTCGACGATCGACAGGATCAGGTCCGGCTTGTGATATACGGCCATACCGAGGACCAGCGCCGGCCCCAGGAACAAGAGCGCCGCGAGCGCGACGTAGCCGCGGTGTGCACGTACCGTTGCCGGGAAGCGGTTCAAGAGAACCCGGGCGATGCGCGCGATACCGAAATCGCTCTGCCGGTACACGATCTGATGCGCGCGCGCGGTGACGATCGAGAGCCGCTCGACGAGGCCGGACGGGAAGCCGCGCGCCTCGGCGAGAGCCAGATGCTCGCAGCAGGTCCGGTAGAGGGCGAGAAAGCGCTGCGGGTCGAGCCGGCGCTCCGGCAACCGCACGGCCTGCTCGAGTTCGGCCCACAGCGCCTGCGTGCGCGGTCTGGAACTCGAGCGCGGTCATGGCGTGGCGGAGCCGGCCTGCGCCGCGCCGGTCTGCACCGTGCGATCGCCATGCAGCCAGCGCGCAACGCCCACCAGCCGCGCGGTCAGCGAGAGGCGCGCCGGTGTGTCTTGCAATGGCGGCCGAGGCGAGCTCGGCGATCTCCTCGGCGCGCTGCGGGGTGAGGCGCCCGACTCGAAACCCGAACGACATGATGGCGATTTGCTGACGCCTGGAGAGGGCGATCGGCGGCGGAATGGGATCGGCGGCGGCCAGCGAACCCGCCGGCTGCACCTCGTCGCGGTAGGCGACCACCGTGCCGCCCGCCAAATCGCCGAGGCGGCGCGAGTCGTTGCGCAACAGGATGCAGACCGAGCCGAACGCGTAGAAGAGCGGCAGCGCGTCGACCACCCGCAAGAGGTTCCGGATCAGGCAACCCGCCGGCGTGATCGGCAGGCCGTTGGCCATCAGCACCACGAGGCCCAGTATGCGTTTGCCGGGCGTGGCGGCGGCCGCGGTCAGCTCGAAGATCACGGGGTAGAGCCAGTTCAAGACGAACAGAAAGATATAGAGGACGCCGCCGCCGAATTTGCCGCCGGCGGCGAGCGCCGTGCGCAACGTCATCAGAAACATCACGCGGATCGCCGCATCGATCAGGAAGGCCGTCGCGCGCACCGCGAAACCAGCGGGGCGTATCGAGATTGCGATGCCTTCCGGGGTCTCCGCCGTGAGAACCGTGTCGATCGCTGGATTCAAGCCCGGATGACGATGGTGTCGGCGATGTAGTCGTGGCAGCAGCGGCGTTGCTCGCCGAAGATCATGCATGCATCGACGAGACGCATAGAGTCCGCCGATGTAGGGCACGTACATGATGACCGTGCTGATCAGGTATCTCAGCCAGAATATCCGCGCGAGCGAGGCCGCGCGAACCGTCGGTGCGTACGACTTTGATGCCTACAATCTTCTTGCCGATGGTCTGGGCGTTGCGGTAGACCAGAAGCGTGGTGACCGCGATCAGCACGAGAACGATCAGTACACCCAGGTAGAAGGAAATCCCCGCGCCCGCCATCGCTGCCCATACGGCAGGGTAGTTGTAGGCGCCCGGATGCGTCTTCACCGTCGTACGGACGGCCGCCACGTAACTCGGTACCAAGGGAATGCCGAAGATCAACCCATCGAGCAATGCCGCGCCCAAGCGGGATAGGCGCGTGGCCTTCTCGAAGGGAGCGTCGGAGGAGGAGATGTCGGCCACCGCGCTTCGCGGCGGGGCATAGTTATTCGGTGTCGACACAGCAGCCTGCTCCTTGCGACTGGACCTCGGGCTATCATAGCGCGCCCCATCCGCAGGCGGTTTCTTTTTGCGTCAGGCCGCGCTCATCGGCGACGGTCGGGATAGGCGTCGATCTCGCTCAGCATCTCCGGCCCTCCGAGGGCCTGCATTTGTCCCAATATCCAGTCCCGCCGCTGCAGGACGAAACGCGAGGGCGCCGCCGCCGAATAACGCTCGGGGCTCGGCAACACGGCGGCCAGTATGGCGGCATCGCTGCGCGAGAGGCGTGAGGCCGGGCAATGAAAGAAGCGTTCGGCAGCTGCTTGGGCGCCGTAGGTACCGTTGCCGAACTCGGCGATGTTCAAGTAGATCTCGAGGATGCGCCGCTTCGGCCAGAAGCCCTCGATGAGCAGCGTGAAGTAGGCCTCGAGACCTTTGCGGAAATAGCTGCGGCCGGACCATAGGTACAGATTCTTCGCCACTTGCTGACTGATGGTGCTCGCACCGCGCACGCGATGGCTGTGTTGATTGAGTTGGTAAGCCTTCTCGATGGCCTCGACGTCGAACCCCCAGTGCTCGGGGAATTTCTGATCCTCCGATGCGACCACGGCCAGCGGCAGATTCGGCGAGATCTGCGCGAGATCCACCCACGTATGCCGGAACACGTAGTCCCGGTCGTGGGTGAGCCATGCCTCGATCCGTTGCTCCGCCATGAAGGCGCTGAACGGCGGATTGATCCACCGCAGGAGCGCCACCGATAAGACCGAGAGCAGCACGAACAGCAGCACGAGCCAGGCGAGCGTACGCCAGAGCCGGCTCAGGAAGGTCGTGCTGCGCGCCAATTCGTCCGGTCCGGCGTGCGGCGGTTTACTTCTTGTCGGCTTTCTTCTCGGCGCGATGCACGCGGGTCATGGTGACGGCTTCGAGCGGCACATCGTCATGGCCGTGGCGGCGGCCGGTCTTGACCGCAGCGATCTTGTCGACCACGTCCATGCCCTCGGTCACGCGTCCGAACACCGCATAGCCGAAATTGCCGCGGGTGTGATCGAGGAACTCGTTGTCCTTGAGATTCACGAAGAACTGCGAGGTCGCGCTGTTGATGTCGTTGGTGCGCGCCATGGAGAGCGTTCCGCGCGTGTTCTTGATCCCATTGTCCGCCTCGTTCTTGATGGTCGGATTGGTGCGCTTCTGCGACATGTCCTCGGTGAAGCCGCCGCCCTGGATCACGAAGCCGGGGACGATGCGGTGAAAGGTGGTGCCGTCGAAGAATCCTTCGTCGATGTACTTCAAGAAGTTGGCGACCGTGATCGGCGCTTCCTTCTCGTAGAGCTCGACGGTGAATCGACCCAGGGTTGTCTCGAAATGAATCATTGGTGCTCCTTGACGGGCGGTGAAAAGGTTCCCCGCGTGATGCGAGGAAGGCCTGCGTAATCGGAATGACATGCGATGTTTGCGAAGCCGCGGCGCTCGAGGAGCTTCGCGACCGCTTGCTGCTGGGTGCTGCCGTGCTCGAGCACCAGCCACCCGCCGCGGGTCAAGTGCCGGGGTGCCTGGGCGATGATGGCCTCGAGCGCATCGAGTCCCGCGGGTCCCGCGACGAGCGCAAGCTGCGGCTCGGCCGCGAGTGCCGCGAGCGCGGGATCGCCGTCCGCGACGTAGGGCGGGTTGGCGACCACGACGTCGAAGCACCTCGCCCGGCTACGGGATCGAACCAGGACCCCAACCGAATCGTGACGTTCGGCAGTGCGAGCGTGCGCGCATTGTCGCGCGCCAACTGGACGGCGCCCGGCGAGACGTCGACGGCCACGACGCGCGCGCGCGGCCGCTCGGAGGCGATGGCGAGCGCCACCGCACCGCTCCCGGTACCGAGATCGAGCACGGCGCGTTCCTCGGATTGCGGCAGGTGCTCCAAGGCGATCTCGACCAGCCGCTCCGTTTCGGGCCGCGGCACGAGCACGGCCGGCGTCACCTGGAGCGGCAGCGACCAGAATTCGCGCCGGCCGGTCAAGTAAGCAACCGGGGCGCCGGCTCTACGTCGCTCGAGCAGCTCTCGGTAAACCTCGAGGTCCTCCTCGGCGAGCAGGTTCGATCCGCGCGCGATGAGCGCGGCGCGATCGACCGCCAGCACATGGCTCAACAGCACCTCGGCATCGAGTTGCGCAGAGCCTGAGTGCGGGATGAGCGAGCGCACGGCCTCTTTGAGGGCGCTCTCGACCGTAGCGGGCTCTGAGGATCGATTCGCTGCGAGGGGCAAGGAGCGGCTCATTCGACCTGGCTTGCGAGCTCTTCGGCCTGATATTCCTGATTGAGCGCCGCGATCAGCTCGCCCAAATTGCCGTTCATGACGTCGTCGAGCTTGTAGAGCGTCAGGTTGATGCGGTGATCGGTGACGCGCCCTTGCGGGAAGTTGTACGTGCGGATGCGTTCGGAGCGGTCGCCCGAACCCACTTGAAGCTTGCGCGACTGGGCCTGCGCACTCGCCTGCTTCTCGCGCTCATCCGCGAGCAGCTTTGCCTTGAGGAGCGAAAGCGCGCGCGAGCGATTCTTGTGCTGCGAGCGCTCGTCCTGGCACTCCACCACGATGCCGGTGGGCAGATGGGTGATGCGAATGGCCGAGTCGGTCTTGTTGACGTGCTGTCCCCCGGCGCCGGAGGAGCGATAGGTATCGATGCGCAGGTCCGCGGGATTCAAGTCGACGGACTCGACCGCCTCGAGCTCCGGCAAAATCGCGACCGTGCACGCGGAGGTGTGGATGCGCCCTTGCGCCTCGGTCGCCGGCACGCGCTGCACGCGGTGCGTGCCCGATTCGAACTTGAGGAGCGAATAGGCGCCGCGGCCGATGATGCGGCTGATGATCTCCTTGTAGCCGCCGTGCTCGCCGGGACTCTCCGAGAGCACCTCGACCTCCCAGCGCTTGGATTCGGCGTAGCGGGCATACATGCGGAACAGATCGCCCGCGAACAGGGCCGCCTCGTCGCCGCCGGTGCCTGCGCGTACTTCCAGAAAAATATTGCTGTCGTCGTGGGGATCCTTCGGCACGAGCAATCGCTGCAGTGCCTGCTCCTCGACATCGACGCGCGCGCCGATCTCCTTCAGCTCCTCCTCCATCGCGAGCTCGCGGGCCGTCGCGAGGTCCTCTTCCAGGGCGAGAAACCCGCGATAGCGGTCGACGACCGGACCCAACCGGGAGTACTCCATGGACAGGTCGCGAAACTGGTTCTGGCGCCCGATGACGTCGGGCTCGGACAGCAGGCGCCCGATTTCCTCGTGGCGCTCGTCGAGCTTCTGCAGCTTCCTTCGGATCGAATCCTTCATGCCGCAAATTATAGCGGCCTTCGGCTCAACTCCGGTCGCGTTCTTCGGCAAGCAGTCGTGCGAGGAGCTGCGCCAACGCGGGGTCGGCGGACTCCGAGGCCCGGCGCAGCGCCTGGGTGGGGGAGTGCAGCAGCCGGTTCGTGAGGGTATTGGCGAGGTAGTCGATGACCTCGTCGGCGGATTTGCCCGCGAGCAGCATCCGTCGGGCTTGCTCGACGGTCTGGGCGCGGATCGAGTCGGCCTGTTGCCGCAGCGCACGGATGGCCGGCCCGGCGTCATGAGCGCGCAGTTCTGCGACGAATCGAGCCACTTCTTCCTCGAGCAGCCGCTTGGCGTCGCCCGCGGCCGCCTCACGCTCGCGGCGGTTCTCTTCGACGATTTGCTGCAAGTCGTCGATCGAGAACAGGTACACATCGGAAAGCTCCGCCACGGCGGGCTCGATGTCGCGCGGCACCGCCAGATCGACCATGAAGATCGGGCGGTGGCGCCGCTTGCGCACCGCCGCGGCGGCGGCCTTCTTGGTGATCAGCGGTACGGTGCTCGCCGTGCAGCTCACCACGATGTCCGCCTCGATGAGCTCTTTCTCCAAGCCGCCCAAGTCCACCGCGTAGGCCTTGATGTCGGCGGCGAGGGCTTGCGCCCGCGCGAGCGTGCGATTGGCGATCACCAGCCGCTTCACGCCTGCGCTGGCGAAGTGCCGAGCGGTGAGATCGATCATCTCGCCCGCGCCGATCATGAGCGCGGTGCGCTCGCTCAGATCCTCGTACATCCGCCGCGCGAGGCTGACCGCGGCCGAGGCGAGCGAGACGGCGTTCGCGCCGATCTGGGTCTCGGAGCGGACGCGCTTTGCGGCCGAGAACGCCGCCTGAAAGAGCCGGTTGAGCGAGGGGCCGGTGCTGCCGGTCTCCTGCGCGACGCGGTACGCATCTTTGAGCTGGCCGAGGATTTGAGGCTCGCCCAGCACCATGGAGTCGAGCCCCGAGGCTACGGCGAAGGCATGAGCGACGGCCAAGTGTTCCTGGTGGACATAGAGGCTCGATGCGAGGTCCAAGTTGTTGCCGTGATGATTCTCGAGCCATTGCGACAGCTCCGTCGCGCTGGCCGCGCCCGACCAATACACTTCCGTGCGATTGCACGTCGAGAGGATCACCACCTCGGCGACGCCGAGTTCCTGCCTCAAGGCGCGCAGCGCCGCGGCGAGGCGATCGTCGTTGAACGCCACTTTCTCGCGCAACGCAAGCGGCGCGGTCTTATGGTTGAGGCCGAGAACGTTGAATGCCATGAGCGCGCGGTGCTTCCTTAACTTATCGATTTTGGGTAAGAAACACCCGCAGATCAAGCTGGAATCCGGGGCAATGACCCCCTCATTTGGCTATAGTGCGGGCGTGTTCTCGAAATCGATCCCCGCGATGGGCGGTACATTCCATACTCTCGCCGTTAAAGCCTCGCTGGCGCTCGGGTTTCTGGTCTGCGCCGCGTGCGTCGGGCCGCCGGTCGCCCCGGTGCCCGTCGAGAAAGCGGAGGTGTTCGACACGGTCACCGGCGAGCTCGCGCTCGTGCGCGGCGAGCCGCGTACGGCGGCGCTGCAGTACGCTTCCGCAGCCGAAGGCGCGACCGATCTCTCGCTGATCGAACACGCGAGCGATGTGACGAGCGAGTGTCTGCAGCCCTCGTTGACTGCGCAGATCGCGGTGCGCTGGTTGAGCCTCGATCCGAAGTCGACGGAGGCGCACCGCGCGGCCGCGCACGCCGCGTTCGCGCTTGGGCGCATCGACGAGTCCGCCAAACAATACCGTGTCGTATTGACGAGTTCGCCGCGCGGCACGGACGCAGAGTTCAAGCAGCTCGAGACCGAACTCGAGGCGAGCGACGATGTGTTCGCGGCGCGCCGGCTCGGCGACCGGCTGGCGGCGGATTTCCCGAGCTCGGTCGAGGCGCTGCACCTGCAGGGCACCGCTGCGTTGCGCGCCGACGATCCGGCGGCGGCTGCGGCCGCTTTCTCACGGGCGCTCGCACTCATGCCGGCAACCACGGGCGATGAGTCCACCGACGAGGCACGCCGCGACCTTCAAGAAGGCCTGTGGCGCGCGCTCATCCTCTCCGGCGACCCGCAACCGCCGCTCGAGCAATCGCGTGCGCTCGCCGAGCGCGACGCGACGCCGGCCAACATCCTCAACTACGCGCTGCTGCTCCTGGCAGCCCATCAGGATGAGGCGGCGGTGGCCGAGCTCAAGGCCCTGGCACGCGACAAGGATTCGCAGCCCGTGGCGTTGCGACTCCTCGGATTGATCGAGTATCAGAACGGCGATCTTGACGCGGCCGCCCGACATTTCAGCGACCTGCTCGCGACGGGGAAATTCGTCGACGATTCCTTTTACTATCTCGGCTTGATTGCCGAGCGGCACGGAGACCTCGAAAAGGCGCTGCGCCTCTATGCCCAGGTGCAGGGCGGCGACAATGCCTCGGCGGCCCTGGTGCGCGCGAGCACCATTCTGCAAACGCACGGCGCCGCGCCCGCAGCACAGGAGATCTTGGAGCGTCTGATCGAGGACGAGCCCGCGCGCGCGCCCGAGGTGGTCGCGGCGCGCGCCAAGATCTACTCCGACTCGGGTGACACGCGACAGGCGCTCGCGGTACTCAATCGCGGGCTCGAGCAGTATCCCGACAGTGTCGATCTGCGCTATGCCATGGCCACCACGGACGAGGAGGCGGGGCACCTCGGCGCCGCCCTGCAGGAGCTCAATCAGGTCCTCAAGCAGCGGCCGGACGATCCCGCGGCGCTGAACGCCTATGGGTACACGCTGGCCGACCACAACCGCAAGCTCGGCGAGGCGCGTGCGCTCATCGAGCGCGCTTACGCCGCCTCACCGCGCAACGCCGCGATTCTGGACAGCCTCGGCTGGGTGTTGTACCGGCAGGGTCACGACGAGCAGGCGTTGCCCTATCTGGCTGCGGCCTACGCCGAGGATCGGGGCGCCGATATCGGCGCGCATTACGGCGAAGTGTTGTGGCACCTCGGGCGGCATGACGAAGCGGATCAGGTGTGGACCGAGGTGGCGCGCGTCGACCCCGACAATCATCTGTTGAAAGAGACACGGCGACGCCTGCGTGCTTCCGCCGCTCCCTGACATGCGCGGTTGGCTCCCGCTGCTCGCGTGTGTCGCGCTCTTGGCCGGCTGCAAGACCACACAGCTGCGGCCCACGGGCCCGCTCGCGCCGTGGAATGAGCGGGTGACGACGCTCGCGCATGCCGATACCTGGCAACT
This sequence comes from uncultured Gammaproteobacteria bacterium, assembly GCA_963766915.1. GTDB lineage: Bacteria > Pseudomonadota > Gammaproteobacteria > Steroidobacterales > Steroidobacteraceae > Bog-1198. The sequence goes on along the minus strand of CAVYCL010000005.1, from coordinate 116,258 downwards.
CGACGGCCGTGCGGCCGCGGCACTCGGCCAGCAAGGTTGGCAGGCGAGCCTCAATTGGCGGCAGAGCGGCGATTCGAGCGAGCTGCATCTCGCCGGGCCTTTGGGGTTGGGCGCGTTCGTGCTCAACATGTCTCCGGCGGGTCTTGCGCTGAATGGCGCTCAACCGAGCCCTGCGGTGGCGGCGCAGCTCGAGGCGCGGCTCGGGTTCGAGCTGCCGCTCGAGAACTTGCGCTTCTGGCTGTTGGGCATCCCCAATCCCGAGGCTCCCTTCGAGCTCACTCGCAACGCCTCGGACCGCGCGCAACATCTCTCGCAAGCCGGCTGGAGCATCGATTACGACGAATACCGGCCGCAGGGCGGCGACGAATTGCCCGCGCGGATCGTGCTGACCCGCGCCGATGCGCGGGTGCGCATTGCAGTGGATCGTTGGGAGGGTCCCCGATGACTGCCGGTGCACCGTGGCCGGCGCCGGCCAAGCTGAACTTGTTCTTGCACGTCGTCGGCCGGCGGCCTGACGGCTATCACGAGTTGCAGACGTGCTTTCAATTCGTCGATCTGTGCGACGAAGTGACGATCGCACCGCGCACCGACGGCGCGATCCGCCGCGGCGCCGGCGCTGCCGGCGTCGATCCCGAACAGGATTTGTGCGTGCGTGCGGCACTTGCGCTCAAAGCCGCGACCGGAAGCCGCCGCGGCGCGGACATCAGCGTGTTGAAGCGCATTCCCATGGGCGCGGGTCTCGGCGGTGGCAGCTCGGATGCGGCCACCTGCTTGGTCGCGCTCAATCGGCTGTGGGATCTCAATTTGACGGTCGACGAGCTCGCCGCCCTTGGCCTCAAATTGGGCGCCGATGTCCCCGTGTTCGTGCGCGGCCGTGCCGCCTGGGCGGAAGGGGTGGGGGATCGGCTCACGCCGCTCTACCCTCCAGTAGCCCCGGAGGAACGTAACTATCTGATTATTAAGCCGAATGTCTTCGTGAGTACCCGGGATGTATTCCTCGATCCTGAATTGACAAGGGATACCCCGCGCATCACAATTCACGGTTTTCTGGCGACCGGCGGCAGGAATGACTGCCTTCAGGTGGTGCGGCGCCGATATCCTGAGGTTGCGCGCGCCATCGACTGGCTTTCGGCCTACGGGGCGGCGCGCCTGACTGGAACCGGGGCCTGTATTTTCATCGCCTGCGAGCGGGCGCAGGCTCGCGACATCGTCGGCACTATGCCGAGGGAATACGAGGCATTCATGGTTCGTGGACTGAACGATTCACCCTTGCTCGAGAGGTCAGCAGCCTAAAGCGGCGGCGCGGGAGTTGCGCCCATTCGAGTTTCAATTGGGGTGTCGCCAAGCGGTAAGGCAGCGGGTTTTGATCCCGCCATACGGAGGTTCGAATCCTTCCACCCCAGCCAATTCATGATATGGATCTATGTCGTCCTCGCTGAGCAAAGAATTCGAGTCTCCGTCCATCTCGGTGTTCGCCGGTAATGCGAACCCGCTGCTGGCGGAGGGCATTGCGCGGCACCTGCACGCGCCGCTGGGGCGTGCCTACGTCGGGCGGTTCTCCGACGGCGAGGTGAATGTCGAGCTGATGGAGAATGTGCGCGGGCGCGATGTGTTCATCGTGCAGCCGACCTGTCCGCCGACCAACGACAATTTGATGGAATTGCTGATGATGACCGATGCCTGCCGACGCGCATCGGCGAAGCGCATCACCGCGGTCGTGCCTTACTTCGGCTATGCGCGCCAGGACCGGCGTCCGCGTGCGACGCGCGTCGCGATCGCCGCGAAGCTGGTCGCGAACATGATTGCGAGCGCCGGCGTCGATCGGCTGTTGACGGTCGATCTGCACGCGGATCAGATCCAAGGTTTTTTCGACATACCGGTCGACAACGTCTATGCCTCTCCCGTGCTTCTCGGAGATGCGTGGAAGCAGAAGCACGAGAACATGATCGTGGTATCGCCCGACGTGGGCGGCGTGGTGCGGGCGCGGGCGCTCGCGAAGCGCCTCGATGATGCCGAGCTCGCCATCATCGACAAGCGGCGCCCGCGGCCGAACGAGTCGAAAGTGATGAACATCATCGGCGAGGTGGAGGGTAAGTCCTGCGTCCTCATCGACGACATGGTGGACACCGCGGGTACGCTGTGCCAGGCCGCGCAGGCGCTGAAGGACGAGGGGGCGATCCGCGTGGTCGCCTACATCACGCACCCGGTGCTCTCGGGCGCGGCGATCGAGCGCATCTCGAAATCGGTGCTCGACGAGCTGGTGGTGACGGACACGATTCCGTTGTCCGACGAGGCCCGCGGCTGCAAGCGCATCCGCCAGCTCACCGTGTCGGGCTTGCTGGCGGAGACGATTCGACGAATCAGCGATGACGACTCGGTCAGCTCGCTGTATGTGGATTGATGGTGGGTGTTCCGGAAACTGGTCGCGGTCCGGGACCGATTGTTGGTGAATGTAACTGGAGACGATTATGAAAACCTCTTTTGAGCTCACGGCAGAGTTCCGCGAGACGCATGGCAAAGGTGCGAGCCGCCGCCAGCGTCGCGAAGGCAAAGTGCCGGCAATTCTCTATGGCGGACATCTGGAGGCGCGGGCGTTGAGCTTGAGCCATCAGAAGCTCGCGATCATGCTCGACAACGAGCGCTTCTACTCGACGATCCTGAGTCTGAAGGTCGGTAATGAGACGCAGGCTGCGATTCTGAAGGACGTGCAGCGGCACCCGTTCAAGAATGCCATCCTGCATGTCGATTTTCAGCGCGTCGAGGAGAACGAGAAGATCCGCATCGCCATTCCGCTGCACTTCAAGGGCGAGGCGATATCGCCGGGCGTGAAGTCGCAGGGCGGCATCGTGTCGCACATGCGCACCGAGGTCGAGGTGACGTGCCTGCCGAAGGATCTGCCCGAGTTCATCGAGGTCGACCTGTCGGGACTGTCGCTGAACGAGAGCATCCATCTGTCGCAGCTTCCGATCCCGGAAGGCGTGCAGCTCGTGGATCTCGTGAAGGAAGATTCCGCGGTCGTTGCGATCCACAGCCCGCGTGCCGAGGAGCCCGAGCCCACGGCGGCTGCAGCGGCTGCCGGAGCGGCGCCCGCAGAGGGTGCGGCGGCCGGAGCGGCGGCGGCACCTGCGGCGGCGGCTGCGGGAGATGCGGCCAAGGCAGCACCCGCGAAGGCGGACGCCAAGAAGGAACCGGCGAAGAAAGACGCGAAGAAATAATCGACGCGTCCGAACGAGGGGCCGCCCGCACACGGCGGCCCTTCATTTTTTCATCCTGTTTCTCATGCGCGATTTGCAACATAGCGGGTAGGCATTTCCACAATGGCTGGTTTACCGTTGAGGATCATCGCCGGTCTCGGCAATCCGGGACCCGAGCATCTGGTCACCCGTCACAACGCGGGTTTCTGGTTCGTGGACATGCTTGCGCGTCGCCACGGCGCGGAGTTTCGCGACTATCGCAAATACTCCGGCGAGACCGCGCGCATCCACATCGGCGACCAGGACATCGTGCTGTTGAAACCCACTACGTACATGAATCGGAGCGGCCTGTCGGTGCGGCAGCTCAGCGATTTCTTCAAGGTGCCTCCCGAGGAGATCCTGGTGGCGCACGATGAGCTCGATCTGCCGGTCGGCACGGTGCGTCTGAAGCAAGCCGGCGGCCACGGCGGTCACAACGGGCTGCGCGACATCATCGCGCACATCGGCGAGAACTTCTGGCGTCTGCGGCTCGGCATCGGACATCCCGGCAACAAGGCACAAGTGATCGACTATGTTCTGACCCGCGCACCGCGCGCAGAAGAGGATCTCATTCTCGAGGCGGTCAGCACGGCGGCTGACAGCGTGCCGATCCTCGTCGAGCAGGGCGCGGAGCGCGCCATGACCCGGCTGCACAGCCGCGCAGTGAAAGCCTGATGGCCATCCGCTGCGGCATCGTCGGTCTGCCGAACGTCGGCAAGTCGACCCTCTTCAACGCGATCACCCGTGCGCAGATCGCCGCGGAGAACTATCCCTTCTGCACCATCGATCCGAACGTCGGCGTGGTGCCCGTGCCCGATCCGCGGCTGCAGACACTCGCCGGGATCGTGCGCCCGGAAAAGATCCTGCCGACCACCGTCGAGTTCGTCGACATTGCCGGCCTGGTCGCCGGCGCATCGAAGGGCGAGGGTCTCGGCAACAAGTTCCTGTCGCACATCCGCGAGGTCGACGCCGTCGCGCACGTGGTGCGGTGCTTCGAGAACGACGACATCATCCATGTCGCGGGCCGCATCGATCCGGCGAGCGACATCGAAGTCATCAACACCGAGCTCGCCCTGGCCGATCTGGACAGCGTGGAGCGCGCGCATCAGAAGGCGGCGAAGGCAGCCAAGACCGCGGACAAGGAGGCGCTCAAGTACCGGGACGTCCTCGAGCGCGTGCGCGATCAACTCAACAAGGCGCAACCGGTGCGGGCCTTGAAGCTCGATCCGAAGGAAAGCATCCTGCTTCGCGACTTGCACCTCCTCACCGAGAAGCCGGTGATGTACGTCGCGAACGTCGACGAGAACGGCTTCGAGAACAATCCGCGGCTCGATCGCGTACGCGAGATCGCGAAGGCGGAGGGCGCGGTGGTGGTGCCGGTGTGCGCGGCCATCGAAGCGGAGATCTCGCAGCTCGATGAGGCCGATCGCGCGGATTTCTTGAAGGAATTGAAGCTCGACGAGCCCGGTTTGAACCGTGTCATCCGCGCGGGCTACTCGCTGTTGGGGCTGCAGACCTACTTCACTGCGGGACCCAAGGAAGTGCGCGCCTGGACGGTGCGGATCGGTGCGACCGCGCCGCAAGCGGCGGGCGTCATTCACACCGACTTCGAGCACGGATTCATTCGCGCCGAGGTCATCGGCTACGACGATTTCGTCGCGTACAAGGGCGAGGCCGGAGCCAAGGAGGCCGGGCGGTTGCGGCTCGAGGGCAAGGAGTACGTCGTGCGCGAGGGCGACGTCATGCACTTTCGGTTCAACGTTTGAAGTTGCGGGCGTTTACCGACGTCAACTAGTCGATCGTTCTGACGTCTGTGTAGGCCTGGTTGGCGCATGCTCTCTATTTAGGAGGCAACTATGCACGAACAAGCTGAGATTCCTCACAACGCTCTGGTACTCGTCGGCGACGGACGCAAGGCGCTCTTTTTGCGCAATTCCGGCGCGCAAATGAATATCAAGCTCGAAGTTGAGCATCGTCTGCTGCATGCCGCCCCAGCGACGCATGAAATGGGTACCGATCGACCGGGCCGCACCGTGTCCGGCCCCAGCAGCGTCAGAAGCGCCCTGGAGCAGACCGACTGGCACCAGATCGAGGAGGATCACTTCGTCGACACCGTAGCCCGCGTGCTGGCGCGTGCCGCCGCGGACGATCCCGATCTTAAGATTGCGATCGTGCTACCGCCGAAGGCCCTCGGTCACCTGCGTGCCGGTATGAGCGCGGCCTTGCAGAAGCATGTCATCGCGGAAATTCCGAAGGATCTGACGCACCATCCCATACCGGATATTGCCCGTCACCTTCGAAGCTAACGCAGGGGCGTGTGTCGGCGCGCGCGAGCCATCAGCCGATCGCCGGCCTGCTCGTAAAGACCGCCAATTGCGCCTCGAAAGCGCGCTTGTAGGCAGGCCTATCTTGCCCTCGGGCAAGATAGGCGACGAGGTTCGGATAGGGGTCCAACATCCCCGACGCTTTCGCCCGCATCAGCACCGACACCATCATCAGGTCGCCCGCGCTGAACGCATCACCGTCGAGCCAGTCGCTCTCGCCCAGGTGACCGGAGAGTTCGCCCAGCCGATCACGGACGCGATTTTCGAGCACAGGCAGACGCTGCTCATACCAGGTCTTGTCGCGATCTAAAATCCGGGTGAGCGCAAGCTCGAAGATCGGCGGCTCCACCGTGTTGAGCGCCGCAAACATCCAGGTGATCGCACGCGCCCGGGCATTTGACTCCCGGGGCAACAGGCCTGCATGGCGCTCCGCGATATGCAACACGATCGCGCCCGACTCGAACAGGGCAAGATCGCCTTCCTCATAGGTCGGGATCTGCCCGAAAGGATTGAGCGCGCGATGTGCGGGCTCCTTCATCGTAGCGAACGACACCAGACGAACCTCGTAGCGCTGGCCGACTTCCTCGAGCGCCCAGCGAACGCGCATGTCACGCGCAAGTCCCCTGCCGCCGTCGGGCGACCGTTCAAAGGCGGTGATCGTAGGAATCATCGAAGGGGACATGCTGATACTCCTCGCCTGAATGTCTCGCTCGGGTCGGATAGGGAATTCTCATCGCACACCTGACGACGTTCGGGATGGCCGCAAATCGACACCCGAAACCACTTTTGCCGAGTGCGAGTGCCTGCTCCGCCGCGCTTACCGGCCCACCAGCCCCGCAATTACCAGAATGAGCTCGCCCACGTCGAACGGCTTCGCCAGGTGAGCTTGATAGCCCGCGATCAAAGAGCGCTTTCTGTCCTCTGCCCGCGCGAACGCGGTGAGCGCCAACGCCGGAATCCGGTCGCTGCGGGACTCTTCGGCGCGCAATTTCCGGATCAGCTGATAGCCGTCCATCTTGGGCATGCCCACATCGCAGATCAGAACCGTCGGCTTGAGTGTCTTCAACGCTTCGAGCGCGTCCTCCGCCGACACGAAACTCGTCACCTTGGCGCCCTGATCTTCCAGCACGGTACGTAGGAGGTCGCGCGCGTCGGGCTCATCGTCGATGGCGAACACATGCTCGCCGTCGAGCCGGGGAAGCGAAAGGTCCTCGCCCGGGTGAGCCTCCGTGGTCGGGTGGACGCGCGGCGTGCTCGTATTGTTCAACTGAACAATCGACACGGGCAGATGAACGGAGAACGTGGCGCCTCTACCTTCGCCCTCACTTACCGCGGTGATCGTACCGCCGTGCAGTTCCACGAGTTGCTTGCAGATGGCAAGACCCAACCCGAGCCCGCCGAAGGCTCGGGTTGTCGAGGTGTCTTTTTGGGAGAATCGGTCAAAGACGTGCGGCAGGTAATTGGCCGGAATTCCAATGCCGGTGTCGCTGACGCTGAGTTCGAGGTGCGAATTCACCCGTTGTAGGAGCACTTGGACTTGCCCACCTTTCGGTGTGAATTTGATGGCGTTGGTCAACAGGTTCCATACCACCTGCTGCAGACGGGAGCTGTCGGCGCTGACGATGTCCTGACCGGCGCCCAAGATCGCCCTGAGGCGGATATTTTTGGCTTCTGCCGCCGGCTTGGCGGAGTCCACGGCCGCCTCCACGACACTCGAAAATGCGACTTGATGAAGATCGAGCCGCAGCTTTCCCGTCATGATTCGGCTCAAGTCGAGAAGATCGTCGATGAGTTGAACCTGTGCGCGCGCATTGCGGTCGATGACTTCGATGGCCCGTCTCTGCTCCTCGGGCCCTTTGGGGATTGCTCCGCGGAGCAGCACCTGCGTCCAGCCCAGAATCGCGCTCAACGGGGTGCGCAGCTCGTGCGATAGCGTCGCCAGGAATTCGTCCTTGAGCCGAGTTGCGCGCTGCGCGGTCATGCGCGCACTCCGCTCGGCGTCCAACATCTCTTCACGCTGCTGATTGATGCTCTCGATGGCCTCGATCCGCTTGGCCTCCGTCAGGTCGCGGGTGAGCTTGGCATAGCCAAGGAGTTTGCCGGTGTCGTCGCGAAGGGCGGTGATCGTGACATTGGCCCAAAACGTCGTGCCGTCTTTGCGCACGCGCCATCCCGTATCGATAAAGCTGCCTTTCTCCGCCGCGACCTGCAACTCGTGTTCGGGCCAGCGGCTCTCTTTCACTTCGTCCGGATAGAAAATCGAAAAGTGCCGGCCGACGATCTCGGCCGCGGTGTAGCCTTTGATCCGCTCAGCGCCGATGTTCCAGGTGGCCACTTGGCCATTGGGATCCAGCATAAATATTGCGTATTCGGCGAGGCCTTCGATCAGAAGCCGAAATCGCTCCTCGCTTCGGCGCAGCTCCTCTTCGTGGGCGCGCCGTTGTGTCAGATCGCGCGTGACCTTGGCGAAGCCAATGAGCTCACCTCGAGCATCCCGCATGGCCGTGATGACCACGTTCGCCCAGAAGAGCGTCCCGTCTTTCCTGACGCGCCAACCTTCGTCTTCGAATACCCCGGTCGCTGTCGCTACTTTGAGTTCGTGCTCGGGCAGCCCGCTAGCCAAGGCTTCTGCGGGGTAGAAGCGTGAAAAGTGCTGTCCAATGATTTCGTCGGCTCGGTAACCCTTGAAACGCTGCGCACCCGCATTCCAGGTGAGAACCCGGCCGTCAGTATCCAGCATGAAGATCGCATAATCGCGGACACTCTCCACGAGTAGCCGGAAACGCTCCTCGCTTCGCTGCAGGTCTCCTTTTTTTTCAACATTATTTTCGAGTGCCATGTCGCTCGCAACTTAGCATTACAGGAGCCCGCCCACCATCGGCGGGCGGCTCGATCGGCAGCATGTAGGACAGTTGACCCGAGGGGCCGGCTTCGAACCGATCTCCCGCAGCGGTTTGGTGAGCGTCACGAGGCTCTTTTAATGAACCCAGCGAACCATGCCGCGTGCGGCAATCGCTTCGAGGGCATGCGTGAATTGCGCGGCATAGCGGGGATACGAATACGCGCGACTCCAGCTGATCCAATCCTGCTCGTAATCCTGCGGCGATCGGGACTGTACGACCGGAGCATCGGAGGGCGCCCGACCGTCCAGTTGGTCGACTGCATGAAACAGCTCTTGGAGCTGCACGTCTAGAGCGTGAATCGCGTTGAGCTCGAGCGACCAGGGAACTTTGATCGCTACCGTTAGAACTCCGCCGATAGCCTGGACGACGATCTCCATCGGTGTAGTCGTATCGCCCCACCAGGCGTTCGATGGATCCATGGTGTCATCGATCTCGCTGACTGATATGGATGAAGCCTAAACGCAGGGGACAAGGTTAGCGAGAGAGCATTCGAGCATTCAGCTGTAAGGAATCACGCTTACGGTTATGTCGCATGGGCTCGCGCTCGCCGAGCCGGCCAACGGCCGAGAAAGGCTGCTATGTAATAATGGCGTGCGAGCGAAGATTGGGCGAAGGGAGTAACTATGCAATTGCTGAAACACGCCACGCTCACGACGCTGATGCTGCTGGTTTCCAGCGCTGTGTTGGCAGCTAGCCCCTCTGTCGTGGGTTCGGTGGACGGTCGCCCGGCGTCGGCACCTCACGTCAGCAAGCCGGCGTCCGAGGATTCCATTAAGCGGCTTTTGGAGATCACCGGGATGCACAAACTTCTGGATGAGAATCTGCGCCAGGTCGATGAACGCATCGCGGACGGATTACAGCGCGGGATGGGAGGCCGCATTCTGACTCCGGAGCAAGAAGCCATCATGCTGCGGACGCGAGACAAGCTCTCCGCAGTCGTGAAGGATGCGGTCAGCTGGGAAGCCATGGAGCCCATGACGATCCGTATCTATAGCGAAGCGCTAACCCAGCAGGAATTGGACGGAATGCTCGCGTTTTATAAGACGCCGGCCGGTGAGGCGGTCATCAAGAAGCTTCCGCGCTTGTCTCAGGAAATGTCGCGAGAAATGCAGGGTATGCTTCAGGCCATGATGCCGAAACTCAATGCGATCGCAAAGGAAAGCGCTGAGGAAATGAAGCTCTCGGCTGCTGATCATTCATCCGATGCGCCATCTCCGTCAGCTGCGCCATCCACGATACCCGCGCCCTTGCAGTCACCGACACCCTCCACGAATCCCAGCCTAACCCCAGGCTCGACTGAGCAATGATACGAAACGCGCGCTCAGGCACACGAGCAATGTTTCTTAAATACGTTGCCATCGCTGCTCGCTGGATATTTGGGCTGTGGTACCTCGCCACCGGCGCAGCGTGGCTTCTGACTCATGCGTTGGGCCGGTCCGCTGCGCATCGCGAAGTGACGCCGGGCGCTATTGCTTTCCAGAAGGCCCTTTCAGAAAGTCAGTTCATGGATCCGTTGCTGGCATTAACCTGCTTTTTCGGAGGCGCAGCCTTGCTTGTTCGTCGCACGTCACCCCTCGGCGTTGCGATGCTAGCGCCGGTCGTTGTCGTGATCTTCCTGTTTCATCTGGTGCTGACCGGGAATTGGATATGGGGCACTTTAAACTTGGTGTGGTTTGCAGGATTAGCCTGGCACCTTAGAGGGGCTTTTGCGCCACTTTGGAGCTACTCAGGGCCTCGCTAGTCGCGGGTGGATTCGGGGCATACGTCCCGCCAGAGTTCCCGTGCCCAGTGCGACAAGGTCAGCGCCTCTTGCCATCGGTCCGACAGCTCCCGGCCATCCGCGGCGGTGATCGCGTAATCAGGCGGACCCAGCTCGCATAAGAACACGAGCGTCGCGTCATCGGTCCGATGCCGCGCCTGCCACGCCATGAATCCTTCCCGCCACCAATTGCGGAACAACGCCACCCATTTGGCGTTTTGCGCAAAGCCCAACGGGATCTGGATTTGACCGCGGGCGGCCACTCTCCCTTGAAAGGAATCCGAGCGCTCCAAAACCTTGGTGACCAGCGATTGTAGGAACGCGGGAGGCGGGCAGGGCATTTCACGGTCAACGACGTAGTGCGATAAATCCGCGGCGAGCCGCATGCTGGGCACCGCATCGAGTAATTGCACGGTCGTGAACAGGTCATTGGTGATGCAGTTGCGGTGGGTCTCGAACTGAATGGGCATCCCTTCCTGTTCCGCGACCCGTAGCCATCCCTCGATCACAGGAATCATCTCGTCGAGCTTCACCGGCATTTCCTGGCCGATGACGACGACATAGGGGGCCGATATCCGGTGAGCAAGTCCCAACGCCGGACGCAGGTCCTCGACGGATTTGGGAAAGGCGGTCAGGCCGCCGAGCAATCCGGTACGGGCGAAGTGGGGGACGGTGGCCTCGGCTTCGCTGAACGTGAGTGCACCGAGATCGATGGCCATGCCGTCGAAACCCGCTTCGCGTACGCGGTCGAATTTCTGAGCGGTGGAGGCTTCGGGCGAGACCAACTTGTCCATGGCCCAAAGCGCCTGGTGGACCTGCAGTCGGCTACTCAGGGGACGGCTCTGGAATCACTCGAAGATCCACATGCGGTCTTCGGGGTAGTCGGCCTCGCTCTTACCGCCCGCGAAGGCGCGCAGCACGGCGAGCTGGAATCCCCAATAGGTCATGGTCGGCGCCACCGTTCCACGATCGGTGAAGATGATCTTGTTCAGCTCGTGAAGCCGGTGAAAGGGCACGGCAGGGAAGGTGTGGTGCGCGGTGTGATACTGCATCTGCCAGCCAAGCCAGCGCACCACGGCATTGGTCCGGGTGCTGCGCGTGTTGATGAGAGTGTCGTCGTCGTGCGGCAGCCCGAGATGCTCGATGGTGTTTTGCAATTGATGCGTGAATTTCATGACACACATCGGCGCGAGCCAGAGGACCACGGCCGACCAGCTTCGCGCAAGCACCGATATGACCGCGATCAGCACATAGCCAGCCAGATGGATGCGCGCCTCGCGGATCAACTCCGCATGCCGGAATTCGGGGAGATACGGCTCGGTGACGATTCCCGCGGAGAATCGCAGGATGCGCCGCCAGCGGGTGTACCAGTAACTCACCCCGCTCATCCATAATAGAAAGGAACTCAACGTATAGCGATCGCGTGCCAGTTCCCCGTCGCGCGCCCAATCTTGGGTGTAGCGATGGTGCGCCATGTGCTGCACCTGGTCGAAAGTGCGCGGGTAGAAGAGCACGAATCCAAATACCCGACCGACCCATTCGTTGAGCCAGCGGGTCCGAAAAACGGTGCTGTGACTCAGTTCGTGCTGTCCCGCATAGAGAAAATTGAGGAGCGTGCCGTGCACCATGAAGGCCGGCACCGCCCACCAGGTTCCCCACGACAGCCACAAGAGAGCGCCGGTAACACCCACGGCTCCCACATGCGATGCCGTTTGCACGGCACCCGCCCAATTCGAGGCGACACACAGGCGCCGTAGCGTCTGAGCATCGACGAGATCGCGCCGAGCGGCGCTGTCCGGTTTTTCCATGATGCGACTCCTGATGCCGCATTATCAGCCATCTGCGTCTTGGGTCCAGTCTCGCGCGCGCCTGTTACGCGACGCAGCGTCGCCGAGGTCTAGCGGCCGACGAAGACCAGTCTCTTTCTTAACTCGTTGATTTTTATTGCCCGATTGAAAAGTGCGGCTTGACGGCGGTGCCTGGTTTCCACAAAATGTGCGGCTCTCTAGGGTGAGGTAGCTCAGCTGGTTAGAGCGTGGCACTCATAATGCCGAGGTCGAGGGTTCGAGTCCCTCTCTCACCACCACTTCCTTGCGCGTGACGTTGGGTAATGCTGCTCTTCTCGGGACGTGCTTCTGAATTTGCTGGCCCGCCGCCGGAGCTGCGCACGCATCGCAAGAACCCGAAGCCACCGCGACTTGCAGTTCTTGGACTTCGGGGCCCGCTCCGCGAAATGCAGATTGAAGTGCTAGTGATGAGGCCCTGGTTTCTGCGTCAAACCTAGGATGGCCAGCGCCAGGAAGATTGCTCCCCCGGCGATAGCCAGCCCATTCCATCCACTGAATCGCGAATTTTCATCGTGATTGGGCGCCACCATCGCGTTGATGTGATTGACGTGACGCTGCACAGGTACTAGCAACAGCGGCGCCAGATAACCGATCAGAGAATAAGCCCCCGGGAGTCGCCAGGCGAGCGAGGCGGCAATCCATCCAATCGCCAAGGGTCCCGCGGGCAGGTTGGGCTCGATTTTAAGAACGCGCTCGTCGTTGCGGATAAATTCGAAACAGCTATAGCACCAGAAGATGCCAAATAAGGCGCGGGCCCAGGGAATGACGAGGGGTTCAGAGCGCTGCCTGATAAAAACCCACTGCTTGTAGAACCAATAGACTTGATAGAGTCCAAGGGTACAGACCGACATCACGACCAATTTGGTAGGGGATACGGCGAAAAAATATACGCCGGCATTGCTTTCAAGAGGCCGCACGTCGGCCACCAGTGCTCTGGGTGGCGCATAAACATTCTCTTCCATGAGCTACTCCCAGTAGGCCGAGCGCTGCAACCATAGCTCTAGCCTCGTGTTCGGTGCAACAAAAAGACCTGCAATCTGCCTGACTGGTCACAAATGTGCTCGCAGATTCCTCTGTTGGGCAAGGCATCTCCGGCGGGATTTCAGCGGCAGCGGGCATCAGCGGTTCGAGTACCTCCCTCACCACAACGTCGTCAAATGACTCGACCCGGTATCGCTGCTCGCTACGCTGGGATCTGAGGAATTCATTACGGAAAAATGGGGCAGACGGCCCGGCAACCGCAATTTCGAAACAGCGTCACACCCCAAAAACTCCCATCCGTGAAGCCCGTCACTACGGGAATCCCCCATTTCGGCGAATTTTGCACTTGTTATGTTCAATCAACACTTGCCGACGTATACACACCCGACTCACCGCCCCCGTATTGGGGCGTTTGTCGCCCGCTGCCTATGTCTGTTCCTCCTTGTGGGCAGTGCAGCACCCGTGCATGCGCAGTTCAAGGTAACGCAATCATTCACCGGAACTTCGGCGCCGGGCTGGACCTTGACGGGCAATGCCTTGCTCACGGCACCGTCCATCGATCCGGTCGGTAGCGGCTGGCTGCGTCTGACGGATGCCGTGAAGGATGAGAAGGGCGTGGCCCTTTACACCGGCGGCAGCTTCGCCGGCGCGCAACCCCTCGTCCTGAAGTTCAACTACGTCTCGTGGGGCGGTAACGGTGCCGACGGCATTGGTCTCTTTCTCTACGATTCCACGCAGGACATGAGCGGAGCCCAAAACGGCGGCGGGCTCGGCTATTGCCAGGGCGCGGGCGGTTATCTCGGTATCGGGCTCGATGAGTACGGAAACTTCTCAACCGGGAACCGCTGCACCAGCGGCGGACCCGCCTTCAGCCCCGAATCCTTGGTGATTCGTGGCCCGGTGGGCACCGGCAATCCGTACGTGACCGGGATCGTGGTCCCGGGCGGCGTCGATGTGCCGACGGTCACTACACGACCGCCGGCACGCACCGTGCTGGTCACGCTCATGCCCCAGGGCACGGGCTTCAGCGTCTCGGCCCAGTACCAACCGGGGAGCGGGCAGCCGTATCAAACGCTGTTCTCGGGCGTGAGCTTTCCCTACACCCCGCCCGCCTCGCTGAGCGTCGGCGTCAGCGGTAGCACCGGCGGATCGACGAACGTACATGAGATTCAGGAACTCACCGTTTCGTCGCCCGATGATCTGCAAGTCGTCATGACCGGACCTACGAACATCGCACCCGGGAATGCGGTCACTTACCAGATCACGGTGACGAACAATGGGCCGACCGCGATCTCCCTGGTCGATTCGCCCACCGTTACCGACGATCTCGATCCCGCGCTTCAGGGTGCGACCTGGACTTGTGTTGCCTCGACCGGCGCCGCCTGCTCCTCGTCTGGAACCGGCGCCCATTGATGATTCTTCGCTGTCTCTGCCTGTCAACGGCACGGCGACCTACACCGTGACGAGCACGCTGTCGCCCTCGGCGACTTGCGGTGGCCAGATCACGAGCAGCGCGACGGGCGATTTCGGTCCGACGTCGAGATTCACCGACTTCAATCCGAGCAACAACACCTCGAGCGCAGCCACGACGATCGATTGCTCCGGCTTGGCCCTGATCCCCAATCCCCCGAGCCTGTCTTTCCCGCCGCAAGGAGTCGGTACACCGAGTCAGCCGCTGACCATCACGCTGTCGGGCAACGGCGGACCCGTGGTGACGGGGGTGAGCGCGAGCGGAGACTTCTCGGAAACAAATAATTGCCCGACGACGGCCCTCGTGGGGTCGGCGACCTGCACCATCTTGGTGACGTTCAAGCCCTCGGTCGAGGGCAGTCGCAGCGGTGCGTTGACCATCACGAGCGATGCGCCGTCGTCGCCGCTCTCGATTCCCTTGTCGGGCGTCGGCACGAGCGCGACTCCGGACCCCTTCAGCTTCACCCCATTGACCGGAGTAGATCCCTCCAAACCGGAGGTGTCGAATGCCATCACGGTCGCCGGAACCAATCTGTCCTCGCCCATCAGCATTACGGGCGGGACCTACAGCATCAACGGCGGCCCCTTCACGGCAGCGCCTGGGTACGTCTCGCCCGGTGCACAGGTGGTGGTCAGCGTGGTGTCCTCTTCGAGCTTCCTCACGGCGACTTCAGCCCAGTTGACGATCGGCGGCGTCGCCGCGACGTTCACCGTGACCACGCGCGCCGAGATGGCCGGGGCGGTGTCCTTCGGTAGTGCCACCTACACCGCGAGCGGCAGCGCCACTTCCGCGCCGATCACCGTGAGCCGCACCGGGGGAACGGACGGTGCGGTCACGTTCAACATTGTCGATGCATCCGGCGCCGTGCTCGGTCACGGCAGCTTCGCCGCCGGTGTCGGCGGCGTGCAGACGATCAACATACCGCTCTCGAACGATGCGGCCGGGGCTGTTGTGCCGCTGCGCATCGCGGACATCACGGGCGGTGGAACTCCTGGAACCATCGTAGCCGCCACTCTCACGGTGACGGCAGCACCGCTCGCGGGTGTGGTGGTGAGATCCGGAGGCATGGGCGCGGTGAGTCCCTTCATGCTGCTGATGCTGGGCTTCGTCGCGGCGCTGCGCTTCGCCCGCGGTCGCTGGTGCTGGATGCTCGCCGCGGCGAGTCTCGCGCTCTTCCAAGTGCGAGGCGCGCAGGCCGCAGAGATGGATAGCTGGTGGTCGAATCTGTCCGTCGGCGCTCGGCTGGGCGTAAGCACGAGTACGCTCACCAACACCGAAATCTCGGACCAGCTTGCGGGCGCCGGCTTCGATGTCGCAGCTGATGTCAGTCGCAGCGCCACCGCCAAGACGCTACTGATCGACTATGCGCTGCCTCTGAATTTCGGGTTGGATTTCGCCTGGGGGTATCTCGGCAACACCCGCATCGCGCTCTCGGGAACGACGCCGGTCAATCTCGACGCGCTGTTGAACACTGCGGCGTACGATGCGCGAGGCAGCGGCAGCGATGTGAGCCTGAGTCTTCGCTATCGCTGGATATTCGCCGACGCCTGGTCGGTGGAAGCGCGTGGCGGCGGTTACCGGTGGCGGACCGACACGCGCGTCTGGCTGGGGCCCGTGCTCGCGCTCGAGCGCGTGGACCGAGGCTTCGGCTATACCTTGGGTGCCGGGCCCCGCTATCAGGCAACCCGGGCTTTCGGCCTCAGCGTGAACTTCGATTACTTCTATTCGACCTCGGAGAATCGTTTCTGGCAGGAGACGATCGGCGCCGACTACCGGTTCTGAGGATCTCCTCAGAGAGGCGAAGTGCCGGCGCCTATTGATTAGCCGAGACCGATCGATCACGGTACCGTACTTGAGCGAGCCAAGACGCTCGCAGTCACGAGGATTCTGGTGATCTGGGACCTGCCATCACCGCACGTGATCTGCATCACCGTGAGCGCGGCCGAGATCGATGCCTTCGATCACGTCAATAATGCCGTCTACATGACCTGGTTCGACCGTGCCGCCTGGGATCACTCGGCGGCGGTCGGTTTGCCGGTCGCGCAATGCCTGGACCTGGACCGTGGCATGGTGGTCATGCGCAGCGTCATCGCCTATGTGCGACCTGCGGTACGCGGCGATGCCGTCCGGGTGGCCACCTGGATCTTGCCCAATCAGCGCAAGGTGAGGGTATCGAGGCGCTTTCAGGTGCTGCGGGAGTCGGACGGCGCCACCTTGGCGCGCGCCGAGATCGAGTACGCTTGCGTAGAGCTGTCGACAGGTCGCCCGTCACGCTGGCCGCCGATATTCCTCGAGCGCTACATCGTGATCGAGGAAGTTGCCAAGGCGTATCCGCAGCTCGTGCCGGTGTGAGTGATCACACCGCGGTAAGACCGCCGATCGCGGCGTGGCACGCCGCGATGCCTTGACCCAGCGCCATCCCTTGCCACAGAGGATCGTCACTGTGGAAGGCTGCGCGAATCATCTGCTTGATCGGCTTGGCAGCGTCGGACAAGGGATCACCATGCGCATGCAGCCACGCATCGGCCCTGAGCGCCTGGGCAACCTCTAACACCGGCCGGATGCCGCATTCGAGGGCGACGGTGTCGACGGCGGCATGGGGCAAGAGAGCGGGAAGCGCCGTGAGGCTGTCGCCCTTTAACTCGGCGGATACCGAGCCGTCGCCATACAGCGATTTCGCGCCGCCTCCGATCCAGGAGCGGGCACGAGCGAAGGCGGGGTCGGTCCGTCGTTGACCGATGATGGGTTCGGCGTAACCGTAAGGGCCGAGTCCCGTATGGAAGTCGAGCAGACAGATGCGCGCGGTGCGAGCGAGGTTCGCAGTCACGATGCTCGTCAGCGTGTTTCGGGACCACGAAGGGGTGCGACCTCCGTAGAAAAGACCTGAAGCGTGTGTCCACTGCCCGCCGGACACAGCCTTCTGGAACGCCGCGAAACCGTGGCGGCCGATCCATCCTTGCAGCCGTTGCCAAGTCTCGGTCTGGGTGGCGGCACTCCAATCCGCAGGACAAAGATCTTTCGCGATCTCGTCATAGGCCGGACTGGCCGGCAACGGACTGTCGAAGTCCATCCAGTTGCGGTTGATGTCGACGTTGTCCTCGTTAGTACGCCGGAGCCATGAGAAGCCGTAAGGATTGATGGCATGGACGTGGAGAGCGGCGACATCGTCGGGCAACGTCGCACCTTTGCTCCGTCGCAGCCACTCGACCTGGACGCCTGAGCCAAAGAATCCCTCGGCGCCGTGTGTGCCGGAGACGGTGAGCAGCACGGCGCGCGCGTCGCGCGGGCCGACCCACGCCGTATCGGTCGTAAGCTCGAGGTCGTCGGGTCCTCGATGGTCGAGGAGAAAGGTCTGCGTCTCGGCGCCTGCCGCCGTGGCGCCGGCTCGGAACTTCTCGCGGGCCTCCGCGTAATCGCGGCTGAAGGGGCTGTCCATCGCGTCGCCTCGCTCGGCCTGACCTGGCGACTAGCCTACCCCAACGGTTTGTCCGATGGTGGCGGCTTGCTTGCGCCGATGCCTCGCCCTCGTACTGCTCCGCGGCAATCGCTGACTGCTACTGCGAGTTCGTCTCCGCGGCTTGGCGACGCTGTGCGTCAAGCGCCGCCGCTGCGGCGAGCTGCTCCTTGACCCGAGCCTCCGTTTTCAATCCCTCCTTGGCCTGCTGAGCCTCCGAGGCGCCGCCGGCGGCGGCCGAGATCGCAGTTTCGCCGACGCCGCAGGCGGCGAGGGGAAGACACACCAAGATCCCTAAAATTAGCCGTTTCATAGCTGACTCCAGTAGTCGGATGCCGGATATCTTTACGACCTTGTCCCGCTCGGGAAAGGGCGCAGCGCTCAATTTTGGTGTCTGTCGGCTGTCGTGTGGTTCTGATGCCGGGCGCGCCAATCCAGGGTGCCCAACAGTGCGGGACCAGCCGACCGCGGCCATTGGCATAATTATGGATTTATGGGAATATGGGTCATGAAGAAGACTACCTTGGAGCTTCCCGAGTCACTCATGCAGCGGGTCAAGATAAGAGGAGTGCACCGGCAACAGAAGCTCAAAGATGTGATCGCGCAGCTCCTGGAGCTCGGCCTGGCGGCATCGCCTGACATGGATAGCTCACGGCGAATGCCGAAGCCTGTGCGACTAAAAGGAAGCGCGCGTCCTGGTATTCAGGACATCGAGGCGGCGATTGGGGCCGGACGCGACGATTGATCCTGGTAGACACAAACATCCTCGTTTACCTTTTGATCGAGGGTGACAGGACGAGCGGTGCCCAGGACTTATTTTCGCGCGACAGCGAGTGGTGTAGCGAAGCATTTGTAATGGTGGAGTTCTCAAATGTACTTGCTACGTATGCGCGTAGTGGCGCATTGCGCCGGGCGCAGAGCGCGGAACTGCTGACTGAGGCACAGGCGACCCTGGCAGCGATACACACTGTTGCTAACGAGCAAGCGCTCGAGGCGGCGATTGAATATGAGATTTCGGCATACGACGCTCGCTTTATTTCGTTGGCAAAACAGCTGAAGATGAGGTTGACCACGGAGAACGCAAAGCTCCGCAGCGCGGTGCCGTTGTGGACCCGCTCGCTTTTTGACGCGCTCTCCTAAAGGCGTACGCGTATGCTTCGACTGGCCAGAGATTGACGAGTCATTGCACATTCTCTTCGTGCGCAGAGAATGCGGGATGAATACGGAGCTTTCGACACGACGGCGGCTGGTGCAAAGTCCCTTCTAGAGTAGAATCCGCGCTGCCACGGCCGGACCGGTCGAGACTGGAGAGATTGTCGTCACTCAGACGTCTTCGCCCGCGCCGACTCCCCGCAGCGTTGCCTGGCCTGCCAGCGCGCTCGCCGCGACCTGGCCGCTGCTCCTCGGAATGGGCGTGCTCATGCTCGGCATGGGACTGCAGAGCACCCTGCTGGGCGTGCGCGCCACGCTCGAGGGATTTCCGACGATCGTCACGGGCGCGATCATGTCGTGCTATTACGTCGGGTATCTGTTCGGAACTCGCATCGCGCCGCCGCTGGTGCGTCGCCTCGGGCACATCCGGGTGTTCGCGGCGCTCGCGGCCATCTCTTCTGCCTCGATCCTCGTTCAAGGGTCGTTCGTCAACCCGTTCATCTGGGGCGTGATGCGCGGCGTGACGGGACTGTGTCTCGCCGGAATCTATGTGGTCGCCGAAAGCTGGCTGAACGATCGCGCCAGCCGCGAGAACCGCGGCCGGCTGTTCGCGATCTACATGGTGGTTCTGTACGTCGGACTCGGCAGCGGGCAGTTCCTGCTCATCTCGGCGAGTCCCTCGACCACAGCTCCCTTCATGCTCGTCTCGGTGCTCATATCTCTCGCGCTGGTGTCGATCCTCGTATCCTCGCGACAGGTGCCCGAGCACGGGCTGCCGCGCACGGTACGGTTGCGCGAGCTCTATCGTGATACCCCGCTTGGAGTCGTCGCGGTCGCAGTGTCCGGCATGATTTCTGCCTTCATCTTTTCCATGGGACCGGTCTACGCGCGACTGATGCGGTCTCGACGTGGCGGGCGTCGCGAGGTTCATGGCGGTGAGCATACTGGCCACCGTGCTGATTCAATATCCGATCGGCCGCCTATCGGACCGAATGGACCGACGCACGATGATCGCCGCCGTGTGCTCGCTGGATGCGGTGGTGGCGAGCATCATCACCGTGTTCCCGCATCTACCGCACGCGCTGTTTCTGTTCTTGGCCGGCGTTTTCAGCGGATTCGTCCTCACCATTTACTCGCTGGCGGTCTCGCATGTGAACGACAAGCTCGAGCAGTCGCAAATGGTCGCCGCCTCGAGCAAGCTGCTGCGTCTCAACGGCACCTCGGCGGCGCTCGGGCCCGTGCTCGCCGGCGGTCTGATGGCGCAGTTCGGGCCGCGCTCCTACTTCGGTGCGTTGGCCACACTCACCGGCCTGCTCGCCATCTACGATCTGTGGCGCAAAATGCGGCGCAAGCCGGTGCCGCCCTCGCAACGCGGTCCCTTTATCGGCACTCAGCAGCCGCAGGCGTAAGCCCACGCGCCGGGATCGAACTACTGCCGGTCGTACACCAACATGTCGTCGTACTTCGCTCCGCCCGCATGGGTTCCTTTCTGGGCGAACGTCAGTGTCTTGCCGTCCTTCGACACGGTACGGACTCCTGTGCCAACGGTGACCCCCGCCTTGGTCTGAGTGCTGTTAACGGTTAGCGCATTGACTCGCGTGACCGAAACGCTGTCGAAGTCGGGGTTGCCACTGACGGGGTAGGGCTTACCATCGGGTTTGAAGGTCAGCGTGAGCGTCGACTCCTTGCCGTCCTGCGCCACGCTCTTCGATCGTCAGCACGATGCCTTGTGGGGATTCTGCGTAACTTCGGGTCTGACTCTTGAGCGCAGGACCTGGCGAGAAGGTCGATTTGGCAACGTTCAATTGCCAGGTTCCGATTACCGCATCCGCAGCGGAGGCCGCAGCGGTTCCGATTGCCAGAATGGCGCCGACGAGGAGCGTTTTGATTATGATTTTCATTTGTTTCCCCTATTTATTTTATATGCACAGCGGCCCTCAATTCGCGGGCGTTGTGTTGCGCCATCCTCGGCGCGTCCCGAGCATGCGCGCTTCGCAAGGCAGCCGCAACCGAATTGCCACGGAGGCCAGCTGTCGCGCGGGCAGTTAGGACGGGCGCGAGTCGATGGCGGAGGTTGGCATTCAACTGACTGCCGAGATAAAGACCCCGCAGCCGCAAAAGCGGCTTAAGCAGTCCGACCGCTATGAGGTGCCGGACCGCATCGATGTATACACTCAGCGATTAGGGCTCGGCTGCGTTCCTGGCGCGGAAGGTCGGAGCAATGCTTTGCCTTTGAGACTAATGAGCCTTCTCCTCGCGCTCATGGGCAGGCTCCGGTCCTCCAGGATTCGCTGGGCCTCTTGATTGAACTTGGCTACCTCGGCGTCGAATGCCTTCTCTGCTTCGGTTGCGCCACGCTGCTTCTTCATCACCCGACTCCTTTGAGGCCTAGAGGCTCTACACAGTGCCGGGTGATTATCGTCCCGAAGCTCTTAGGCTCGAGATCCAGTGTTGTCATCTGTGACGAAATCGAGCATTTCCCGCTTGGATGGCGCGAAGCCGTCACAAACTACATCGTGGCGAAGGACTCTCTCGCGAGGCGTTTCGATTGTTTGCAATCGCGCAAATGATGCGAGGCAGAATTCACGCCCTGTTTGAATCTACGAGAGCGCATCCTGCGCGGGTGTACATAATGCAGAGAGGGATGGTTTGACCGCCGTCCAGCAAGGCGAAAGATCAGGGTGGGCTCCGTCCGCGGAACGACACGAGCCGGTATTGGAGTAGACTTAAGCGGCCGTATTTTGCATAAAGGCTAACTGTACTGAGGGTATGCATTATGAGCGCAATCCACGTCGAGAAAATAAAGCCGGCCATCGGCGGGGTCGTCCATGTGGCCAAGGCGGACGTATTAAATGATGACGTCGTCGGCGCGCTGCGCGAGGCGCTCGATGATCGCGGAGTACTGGTCTTCCCGCGAATCGATCTGACCAACGTAGAGCAGTTGGCGCTCACCGACAAAATAGGTAAAAGGCTCAACTACGTCAGCAAGGCCCCGGGGAGCGGTGCGACCGGCGAAGAAGACGTATATGCGATCACGTTGGACAAGAAAATCAACAACCAGCCCGAATATGTGCTGGGCACTTTCTTTTGGCACATCGATGGCGCGACGATCGACCAGCCGTTGCCGAAGGGGACCCTGCTCACTGCCCGCAAGCTCTCCTCAACCGGTGGACAGACGGAGTTCGCCAGTACCTACGCAGCTTACGATAGTCTGCCCGACGCGGATAAAGAAGCGTACGCGCACCTGAAGGTCGTCCACAAAATGGAAGCTTCGATGCGGCCGGTATTCGAGGCGCTGTCGGAGGAGGACCTCGCCCGCTGGCGCGGCATGTCAAGCGTCATGACCCATCCGCTGGTATGGACGCACAAATCGGGTCGCAAGTCGCTGGTGGTCGGCAGTCACGCGGACAGTATTGTCGGCCTGCCCATTCCTCACGGCCGCTCGCTCCTGGTTCGCCTCCAAGAATGGGCGGCGCAGCCTGCTTTCTCCTACCGGCACGAATGGCAGCAGGGCGATCTCGTCATCTGGGACAATCACGGCCTCATGCACCGTGTCGTTCCCTATGACGTCGATTCTGGGCGAATGATGCATCGAACGACGCTCAAGGGCGAAGAGCGCGTCGCCGCCTGATCGGGGAGAAACGACATGCTGGTCGAGCGTTCTGAATTGATCATCAAGGACGGCTTGGAGGACGACTTTGCGGCCGCCATGAGCGAGCGTGGAATTCCGCTGTTGCGGAGCGTGCCGGGCGTGAATGCGGTGCAATTTGGTCGGGGCGTCGAAAACCCCGGAAAGTTCATGCTGCTGGTCGAATGGACGGGGATGGAGGCCCACACGGCATTGAAGACCAATCCCCTCTATCCTGAGTTCTCGCAGCTATTGAGGCCCTTCGTGAAGGCAGGGGCCATGGAGCACTTCCACCTCACGTGAATCCGACGTGGGGGCTTCGTGAAACAATCCGACCAAGGGCTAATGCGGGCCGAGTCGCCGAATGACATACTGCAAGAGCCCCGCTCTCGCAATTCAGGACGCCTCGCCTAGATGCAGCACCTTACGAAGCTCCGCTCAATCGCGCTCGTCATGTGCGGCGTTGCCGCGATGGCGTTAACCGCTCCGGCCGTCGCACAGTACGGCGGCGTAGTGGTGGTTCGCGGTGGCTACTACGGCGGATACCCCGGATATTACGGTTATCGAGGGTGGTATGGCGGTTACTACGGGTTAGGGCCCGGGCCTTATCTCGCAGCGCCGTATTATTATCCGGCTTATTCCTATGGCGCTCCTTACTACTACACGGGTAATCCCTACGCCCTGTGGAGCCCGCCGGCAGGCCCATACCAGACCGTCGCCGCCCCGCCGCCCGGTGCGCCGACGGGTCGCCCACCGGTCTGGTCGGAAGTGATCGTCTATCCGAAGAACGGCCAAAGCCAATATCAACAGATGACGGACCGGTACGAGTGCTACCGCTGGGCGGTCTCCCAGCTTGGATATGATCCAACCACCGCGGGGGGCGGCACCGTGCGCCGTGACCTCACCGATTACAATCGCGCTCAAGCCGCGTGTCTTACGGCCCGCGGTTATAGCGTCAAGTAGTACCCGCCGCGCTTCGGCGACCCGTCTCGCCGGTCATCATTGACGTCGATTCACTGCGGCCTGAACGATGGCGGGACTTGAGTCGCATTCCGGTATTACATACAAGGCCAGCGAAGAGGGGACTCCATGAACGTACGGCAGCTGCGGGCAACCGCTCTCGTCCTATTGGGCGGCATCCTTGGGTTCACGGGGGGAAGCGCGTGGGCGGACATCACCATCGAACGCACGACGTCGGTCAACGGAGCGGGTGCGATGTCCTTCGCCAACATGTCGGGTACCTCGAGGACCAGCATCGCCGGCGACAAGTCGCGCATGGACAGCGACATGAAAATGCAGTCGAAGATCGTCGGCTTCCTGGCGCGCAACGCGGTGGGGCCAAGCGCCGAGATCGTTCTCTTGGATGAGGACAAGCTCTACCACCTGAACATGAATAAGAAGGAGTACACCGAGACTACCTTCGAACAAATTCGCGCGCAGATGCAGAAAATGTCGGATCAGGCGAATTCAAGCGAGGACAAGAGCCGGCCATCCGCGGTCGATCAATCCAAATGCATCTGGCTGCCGGCCAAAGTCGACGTGACTAACACCGGTGAGAAGGCGCAATTGGCCGGTAGCGATGCGCAGCGTATGACCATCACAGCCACTCAACCTTGCCAGGACAAGGAGACGGGCGCAATTTGCGAGATTGCGCTGGTTTTGGATCAGTGGATAGCCGCCGACTTCGTGGAAAGCAGCGAAGCTCGGAAATTCTACGCGGCCTACGCGTCGAAGATGGGCATCGACCCGTCTAATTCCCAGGACGCATCTGAAAGGGCCAAAGCGCTGTTCGGTCAGTACAAGGGCGTCTGGACCGAAGTCGCGGAGAAAATGCAGAAAGTGAAAGGCTACCCGGTGAAGAGCAGCTTCACCCTCGCGATCGGCGGGGCGCAATGCAAGAGTTCCAATTCGCAACCGGCGCAATCAAGCCCCACTAACGATACTCCGTCGACCCCCAGCGGCATCGCGGGTGCCGTGGTCGGTAAACTGGGCGGCCTTTTCCAAAAGAAGAAGGATCCCGCGGATGCGCCGCCGCCACCGCCGGCCGTCGAACCGGTCGCACTGCCGCCGGGCGACGTGGCGTTGATGACCGTGTCCTCACAGGTGATTTCAGTGTCGACCGACACCGTGAGCGCGGATGTATTCAGCGTGCCGGCCGGCTTCAAGAAAATCGAGACCAAGGCTCAATAGGCTTTAGCGCCTGCGCATCGCTCCGTCCGGAGCCCACGAGGCACCCAGCACGCTCACCACCAGTCTTCCGGCCATGATCGCCGTGATGCCGTTCGCGAAGTCATAGCTCGGCGCGACTTCGACCACGTCCATGCCGACCACGCGGTGAGTACGGGCAATGCGTCGCAGGACCGGGGCGATCTCGCGGTAAAGAACTCCGCCCGGCGAGGGGGCCATGACCGCCGGCATCTCCGTGGGGTCCATCCCGTCCGCATCAATGGTGATGTAGACGGCACTGCCCTTCGGGATCGTCGCCAGCACCGGCTCCCAACCCTTCTCATGCAACTCATCGGCCGAGAAGAGGTGCGATCCATACGCGCGGGCGGCCTCGACTTCCGGGCGCCGCGCACTGCCCGTCTGGCGCATCCCGACCTGCGTCATGCCGGTGACCTGCGGTTTGCTGCTCGCCCAGCGCAGGGGACTCGAGTAGCCGCGGGGCACACCGCCCACTTCCGCGCGCCAGTCGAGATGCGCATCGACGTGAAACACATGCACCGTCTCGCCGACGGCATCCAGCGCATCGAGCAGCGGAATCGTCACGCCATGATCACCGCCAAGTGCAAAGACTTGCGCGCCCTGTTTCCACAGGTGGCGAATGCGGGCACTGATTGCGGCCGAGTAGTCATCGTAGCTGCCGCTGGTCCAGGCCACGTTACCCATGTCGATGCAGCGCGGCAGCAGCGCGCCAAGCGGGCCGTTGAGGTCGAAGTCCCACTGCTCGCGGCCGTAGGAAATCTGCTCAGAACGCAGGCGGATCGCGTCCGGTGCGCGCGTCTGATCGTTGGGGCGCGGGTCGTGCGCGTAGGGCTCGCTATCCTGAATGCCGATGAGCGCTACGTCAGCAGACCATTCGGCGGAATCCGTCACCACCGGCCAGTCAAGAAAGCCGCGCACCGGCGCCGCTGTCGGGAGTAGTCCATTCATGCCTTCATCTCCTGGGATTGCATACTGGGGCGTGCGACGTCCACCCAGAACCACAGTGCCGCCGCGCCGAGCGATGCGGCCGCGCCAAGCGCGAAGATCGCATGCCACTGATGATGTACCGATAGTGCCGCAATTGCGGGGGTCGCCACAACGCCGCCCAAGTTCCCGCCGGTGTTGAGCACCGCGGTGGCGGCCATCGAATCGGCGGGCGCCAAGCGCATGGTCGCCGACCAGTAGGGCCCCTCGATGAGCTCGCACCAACCGAAGGCGAGGCACAGCGCCGCGACGGCGAGGGGGGTCGTGCCGGCAGCGCCCGTGAGCCACAGGAATAGTCCGGCGCACGGCAGGGCGATGAGGGGCAGGATACGCATGCCCCAACGGGCGCCGAAGCGCAGAATCAACGAGTCGCTCAACTGCCCGCCGACGGCGCTCGCCACCGCCGCGGTGAGAAACGGCAGGCTTGCGAGCCAGCCGCTCTCGAGCGTCGTCATGTGGCGCTCCTGCCGCAGATACAGGTACGACCAGAACGTCACCAAATAAAAGACGTAGTTCATCAAAAAATAGGAGGTGGTGGCGAGGAGCACCTGGCGATCGACGAGCACGTGGACGATGCGGGCGAAGCTCACGCGCTCCGCTGCCGCCGCGGGGTCTTCGGCCAAGTCCGCGAGCTCGGCGGGGCCCACGGCCGGATGCTCCGTGGGCCGGTCGCGGGCGTCGTATTGCCACCACGCCAGCAGCAGTGCCGAGGGTATGCAAACGGCCGCGAGGGCTTGCCGCCAGCCGAAACTCACTACGAGCGCGCTCACGATCGGCGGCGTGATCGCGCTGCCGATCCAGCCCCCGGTGATGACGAATCCCTGTGCGAATCCCCAATTGCGCGCCGGAAACCAGTTCTTTATCGAGCCGGTGGCCACCGGGAACAATCCTCCTTGAGCCGCGCCGAGCAGCAAGCGCGCGCCGACCAGGATCGTGAGCACGGCGGCCACGCTCGAGAGGCGCGGCACGATCGCGGTTGCGACCGTCGCGGCCAATGACGCCGCGCCCATCCAGGTCAACGTAAGACGCGGGCCCCAGTACTCACCCAGCACCCCGCCGGGAATCTGAAATACGGTGTATGCGGCGAGAAAGACCGTGAGGAGCCAGCCGAGGGCCACTTGATCAAGGCCGAGTTCCTGCATCATCGGCTCGGCGGCGATCGCGATGCCGGTTCGCTGGATGTAGCCGAACATGGAGAAGCCGAACAAGCAACCCAGAATGGACCAGCGAACGCGGAACCGCCTATGAATACTCATCCGTCGATATTACACAGCGCGTTTCGGTCCCGAGCACCTGCAGGCGGTGATGATCTGAAGTTCGGCCCGCCCCTCTTGAGATCGAATATCGCGAGTCAGCTCCTAAAGTCCTGTACGCAGAATCTCTTGCCGGAAGGCAGCTCGAGGATCCTGGCGCCGGCGGCCGCGAATCCCACCGCGGCCGCGGCATCGCGCAGCGTTTCGGGTGCCACCAAGTTCAAGGCGGAGGCTAGACTGCCCAGTGACTTGTAAGGAGAAGCCGAAACAGCGGGAATTGCCGGATGGGGAAGCTGCAATACCGTCGTGAGGACGGCGTTCGGTCGAGAGTTCCGCTTCACCGTCCTCAAGGTCGCCGGCACGTCGACATACTCGAACAGCAACGCTGCGTACGTGAGGTCCACCGGATCGTAGAGGAGCGACTCCGACTGCACATCCGCGCAAACGAGCTCGAGGCCCGGTAACCGCAGCGCATACCGGGCGCGGGCTCGCTCGATGTAGTCCGGATTCACATCCACGGCAACGACGCGCTCCATCGCGTTTTCCACGAGGTGATCGAGTCCATTCCCTCCAGCGCATCCCATGACGGCGATGCGGCGGGGCGACCATCGACCAAGCGCACGATCAAGTTGTTCCGCAAGCATTTGTGCCTGCCCGACGGCTGGCAGGGACATATGACCTTCATACTCGTCGAGCGGAATGTTTAACCAGGGATTGCTCATGACGCCTTCTCGAGCTGCGCTCCGTCAGCTGACCTCATCGCACCCACTCAACGTCCACGGAAGGTTTGTCCTTGCCTTCGGCGAGGCAAGGGCGGATCGAAGTGCCGACAATCGAGAACCCCAGCTTCGCCAGCACGCGGCCGGAGGCCGGGTTGTCCGCGTGATATCCCGAGGTCAACTTGAGGCAGCCGAAAGACTCGAAGCCAACCCGGGTAATTTCGAGCCCCGCCTCAGTGGCGAGGCCGCGACCCCACTGGTCGCGGGCGATGTAGTAGCCGAGCTCGGCACTGCGCTCGCCGGGGGCGGGAGCCAAGCTCATCACGCCGACGACGCGGCTTGTCTCGCGCCAAACGAGGACCCAGGTGGGTTCGTTCGGCACGACGTGACGCAAGAAAAACTGCGCATCGGCCGCTCTATAAGGGTGGGGAACCCGAGCCAGCCGTCGCGCGACTTCCCAGTCGCCGGCGATGGAGATGATCGCGCCGACGTCGTGTTCGACCGGTCGGCGGAGGTGAAGTCGCGCCGTATCCAGGGGCATTGGTGCGGGTAAAGTCGATGCCATAGTGAGACGGTCAGCCTGCTTTTCGAGCGTATCACCGGCGCGCAGTCGCGAGGGCCGTTGCGCTGAATTTCCACAGATGATAGAGAATCTTAAAGGTCGACAGTGACGCAAGGGGAGAGCTTAGACGTGGCCAAGTTGAACAAGGAACAGGCCGTGGCTGTTTGCGAGGTGCAACAACTGATCAATGACTGGGCTTATGAGTTGGATGTGCATAACGGTCTGGAAATCGCCAACCTCATTACCGAGGATTGCCTCTACTCGGTCCGGGGCAATACGCTCGAGGGTCGGGCGGCGGTGGAGAGCTTCTATCAGGAACGCCTTCGCAACCTGTCAGCGCAACCAACCGGCGTGCCGACACAGCGCCACACGCTCTCCAATCTGCGCGTTGGCTTCCAAAGCGCCAATGATGTGTCGATCACCTTCACGCTGGTTTTTTTTACGACCGCGGGGACGGCGCCCGGGGGCAATCCTGCGGAGCCGGCCGCGGTCGCAGATGTGCGCATGGAATGCCGGCGCGGGGGCGACGAGGAATGGCGGATTGCCAAATTCGACAGTAACCAGATCCTTCGGCGCGCTTAATCGGGAGGATTTTTAATACCCATCTTTAGACGCCCGGCACCTCGGCACCCTCGCCGAGGCACCCCCAAGCTGTAGTGCAAGAAACCCATTGCTGGCCGTTAAAACACAAGATATAGTGCTGGACGCCCGTACAGTTATGGAATTTAGATGCCGATCACCGAAGATGAAAACCGGCTTCGCAGCGCGCGGTCCTTGCTCGATCGATTCATGTGTGAGGGGGACGAGCCTCGTGCTGATTCGGCCAATCTCTCCGTGGAAACTGACGAGGCCTTGCCGCCGCTCGCCGAGGTCTCTGTCTCTTCCGTGAGCCCGGAAGAAATGACGAACGTTCCCGCGTAGGCATCGAACCGAACACCCGGCGGCATCGCGGATACTCCGCTAGACGTCGTCGATCTCATCGGCATCGTCGTCCTCTGGATGGCCGAGATCGTCCTCGTCATCGACCTCGAACTCCTCCGGCGCCTCCGTTTGATCATCGACTTCGCGGATGGGCGCCTCATTCTCACCCTCGTGTTCGTCGTCACGATCATCGTCGTCGTCTTCGGTACCCGTGGTTGGGAATGGCGCGGTGCCTTCGGATTGAACGTTACTCACGAGATCTCCTCGGTTCAGAAACACCCTGGGGCCAATGTAGCATCCGGACATGGCGATTCTGTCAGCGAATCGCGCAATCGATAGGTTCAATTCCGGTCGCCTCGACGAGGTCTGCTGGCTTTTGAGGGTTGAACATCCTCGCTTGAGGTCCATCCAAAATCACGTATGGGCAACGACGGCGGTTTGTGCAAATATCCTTCGTAAGAGAACGCCTCTGCGTCTAAAATTCCCCCGTAATCTATAAGCCAATAAAGTACCTATCATGCGCTTCACTAAACTCATCACGTTGGTCGTCGCTTCAGGCGTCCTATCCTCGGTGCAGGCTCAGACGGCCCTCATCAGCCCGCCGAGCGGAACGAAAACCTTGGCCGCCACGCTCAAGGTCTATGCATTTCCGGGCGCCGGCCAGACGCCTGCGCAGCAATCGCAAGATGAGACGGAGTGCTACAACTGGTCGGTCAATGAGACGGGTGACGACCCGTTCCATATTGCCAGCCAAGCCGCGGAGCAGCAGCAACAGGCCGCGCAGCAGCAACAGCAAGCGCAGGCATCGACGTCCGGTTCTGCCGTGAAGGGCGCGGTGGGCGGTGCGGCCGGTGGGGCGATCCTCGGTGCCATCGCCGGCAATGCGGGTAAGGGCGCGGCGATTGGCGCGGGTGTCGGCGCGATCGGCAATCGTGCTCGCGCGGAAAACCAAGCGAACAAGGCGTCTCAGCAAGCGGCTTCGCAGGCGCAGGCGGCCGCCCATATGTCGGCCACAAAAATGACCGAATTCAAAAAAGCATTCTCTGCCTGTCTCGAGGCGAAGAAATATACCGTCAAATTCTGAAGCCCGCGGCGTATTGGACGGCGCGGGACCGCGCGGAGCAACGGAGCTGAGAACTTAGCGAAGTTGACTCACCGACGGAGCATTGCGATCTCGGATTTATTCAAGACGACATCGCTTCGGGTTCTTCTTGGACGCTTCGCCGTTCTGTGCTTGCTCGGTTGGGCGGGTTCGTCGACCGCCGCCGTGCGGATCATCGTCGGGCCGACACCCATTCCGGGCGGCCAAGCCAATGCCGCGCACGACCTCACGCTCGTGAACGAGAAGCTCGCTGCTTCCATCGCAGTCGATACGTCCCCGCCTTGGGCGATTCCGAAGGGCGCGCTCATCGACGCCGCACCCGTGGTGCGCGGCGCGATCCAGCGCGACCGCATCGCCTTCGCGGATTTTCTGCCGAATGGCTGGAGTGCCTGGCCTAACACCTATCAGCACGTGCAAGTCCTCACCGACACACCTGCGCTCGCGGCGGTGCGGGCGACGCGGGATTGGAACGCCGTGCAGATCGTCACCACCTATTCTCTGGGGGCGGGTGATGACTTCATCCATATCGTCGTCACCATGACCAACGGCGGTACGACTCCGGTGACGGACGCACTCTCCGGACTGGTCCTGTGGGCGCAAGGCGGCTACTTTTTCGGCGTGCCGGGATTGCCGCACCAGATGTCTGGCTCTGCCGAAGGCGCGAAGGCTGATCGCATCGTCGCCTATGACCAGGACTGGCTGATCGCGCTCCACGAGCCGGTGTTCGACCGCTTCAGCTACGGGCAGAGGGATCTCTACCTCAAGCACACGTTGGGTCCCGGCCAGAGCCGCACCTTTGAGGGGTGGTTACAGATCGTGGGGCAGGGCGACATGGCACCGGTCGTGAACAGCGAAATCCGCCTGCGAAAGCTCTCCCATGGCGCGGTGGCCGGAGTGGTACGGGCCGCCGGCGGGGCGACTTTGAAGGCGCCGGTGGTGGTGGTGGAGAAGGACGGGGTGCCTTACGCGTGGACTTTAGGACGCGATGGTCATTACGCTCTCGCGCTGCCGGCGGGTCGCTACGAACTCTATGCGACGAGCGAGGGCTATTCGGAGAGTGCTCATGTCCCCGTCAGCGTCGGCGCCAACGAGAGCCTGCGACAGGATTTTACAGGGCTGATGCCGCCGGGCGGATTGCGCGTGTCGATTTCGGATCAGGACACCGGCGCGCCCGTCGATGCGCGTCTCGACATCAAGACCGGTCAGAAACCCGTCGTCGAATATCTCGGTAAGCACGTCTTTTTCACCGACCTTCGGTCCAAAGGTAGTACGCAGATCAATCTCGCGCCGGGACCCTACGTATTGTCCATCGGTTCGGGTGCCGGTTTTACATCCGAGCCGCGCGAGGTCCCGGTTACGGTGGTCTCCGGCGAGGTGCAGCCACTCGCGGTCGCTGTTCAACCTCTCTTCAATCCGGAGAAGGACGGTTGGTACAGCGCCGACCTGCACCATCACTCGGATCAGGAAGATGGGGTGAGCCCGCCGACCGAGCTCGCCCGCTCCGAGCTGGCGGCCGGGCTCGACGTGCTGTTCGTCAGCGATCATGACTCCACCGTGAACCACAAGGTGCTGCAGGGCATTGCCGATGAGCGCGGTGTTCCTTTCATCCCCTCGATCGAACTGTCTCCTTCCTGGGGTCACTTCAATGCGTATCCCATCAAACTGGGAGCCGCCATGAACCTCGAGATGAACAAGGCCACGGTGCAGGATGTGTTCGCCGAGGCCCATCGCATGGGCGCGGAGTTCATCGAGGTGAACCACCCCTATAATCCCGGCGAAGGCTATTTTGCCAGCTTGGACCGCGGCGTCGCTTCCGGCGGGTTCGATCCGGATTTCGACTTTCTGGAGATCAATGGCGCTGAATCCGACAAAGACGAGAAGACGCTGGCGGCGGCTTGGAAATTTTGGGGCGACGGAAAGCGATATTATCTCGCCGCAGGGTCGGACACCCATGATGTGTGGAACAGCCATTCGGGTGCTGCGCGTGTCTATGTTCACGTGGATGGACCGTTGACGGCGGCCAAGTTCTTGGAAGGCCTGAAGCGAGGTCACGCCTTCGTGAGCCATGGACCGTTGGTGTTCGCAGATCCGCTGTTTGGCGAAACGGCGATTCTGAAAGGCGGACGGGCCGCTCTGACCTTCCGTTTGCAAGCCGTCGCGGGACTGAAGCGGGCGACGGTCATTTGCCAGGGACAGCCGGCGAAAGCCGTGGACTACCGGAACGGCGAGACGACCGCGAAGCTTGAGTTCATGGCCACCGAGCCCGGTTCTTGCGCGCTGACGGCGGAAGACGCCCTCGGCAAGACCGCCTACACCAACCCGATCTGGGTTGAAGCGCCGCACTGATGCTGGAAATCCGCGCGGCTCTCGATGTCCACGATGCCCTGGTGCGGGATTGCGTCGAGGGTCGGCTGACGTTCGGCGAGTTCTTGGGCGCTTACGGGGACTTCCCGCGGGAGTATGCGTCGGAGGAGGCGACGAACGCGGAAGGATCCGAGCTGATGCGCCTCTTTCGTAAGCGACTCGCATTTCACAAGCAGGTTTCCCGGGCGATATCGGGACTTCGCGAGACCGTAACAGTTGGATCGCTCGAGGACGGTGTCGGTGACTTCTTGCCGGCCGTCGGACTCATGCGATTACGGGAATTGTTGTTGCGCCACCCCACGTTTGAGGCGACCGGCGAAGCGTCGCGCGCCCCATAGAAATCCCCGCGAACCTAATTGAGTTCGATGCCCATCGCCGCCATTTCACGTTCCGCCCAGAACAGCCGACCGGTGTATTCCATCGGACTCTCGCAACGAGCGAAATAGACCAGCATCCGAGAGGGAACGGTCAGCGGCACTGCAACGCTATCGTCCAGCCCCGCATTCTTTACGCGCAGGGCGACCAATTCAGTGAAAACGAGTCCAGGATGCATGCCGATCACCGCGATATTCTTCCGCGCAAGTTCCGGCGCGATTGCGTTACCCAGCCGGTCCAGCGCCCGCTTGCTCGAGTAGTAGCCGGGAACCTCCAGACTGAATTTGCCGACGCTTTGCAGTTTCTGCGGTTCCTCGGGAAGGCGAAACACCTCGCCACTCCCCGTGCTCAAATTGATGATTCGGCCGCCACCTCTTTTTTCCATGAAAGGGACGACGCGTTGTATCAGTGTGAAGGGCGCATGCACATTGACGGCGAACTGATAGAGCCATTCCTCTCTGCTGAGCTCCAGGAATCGCTTCGACCAGATTGCGCCCGCGGTCACCGCGGCATTGTTTATGAGCACATCCACGCCACCGAAATGATCGACGGTCGCATCGACGAGATGGTGTAAATCCTTCTCGCTTGCGAGGTCAGTCGGAATCGCGAGCGCCTCCGCGTTCATGGCTTCAATCTGGCTCACGGTCTCATCGAGCGAACCGGGTACCTCATCGCCCGCCGTCACGGTGCGCGCCGCAAGTACGACATGCGCGCCGCGGCGCGCAAAATCGATGGCGGCTTGCTTGCCGACGCCCCTGCTGGCACCTGTGATGATCACAACCTTGCCCACGAGACTGTTTTCTTGTTGTCGCTGCATCTGGCTACCTCACACGGCTTTGCTCTGGCCAGTAGGCACCTTAAGATTTCCACGCTTGCTTTGGAAAAAAGCGCTTGCGGAGAGGAGACAATTCTTTCGTTTAGGGGCAGAAAGCCCAAGGCCGTCCGTTTTTGCCGGTTGCGGCCAAAGATCGCTATACTTCTTAATGGCATAGTAGGGAGTCCGGTCATGCCAAGCCATGTTCACTGCGTAAACCTCGGCCAGTTGACGGTACCTGGTATGCGCATCAAGGTACGCTGGTTCCCTGCGGGTGCGAACAACCAGCAAGTCTGGCATGCGCGCTCGAGTGTCTTGTCGTTCAGTCGCGTCGTCGGGGAAGGCGTCGAACACCGAGATGTGGCGAAGCACGCATCGAGCTTCCAGGTGGCAGGACCCTTGACGTTCTGGCCTCAATCTTCGGTTTGGGAAAGCAGAAAAAATCGCAGTCAAGTGCTGACAGTTTCGGCGTATTTCGACACGAGTTTCAAATCTGCAGTGACCCCCGGGAAATCAGAGGGAATCCGGATCGACGACTTCTCGATGCTGGAGATGATGCAGATTCTCCACGACGAAGTCCGGACGCCCGGCGTGGCAACCCAGGAGATGGTCGGTGCGATCGGCAATATTCTGCGCATCAAGCTGTCCCGCTTGATGAGCCAGCAGGCACGCAATCCCCCCATCGGAAAGCCGAGCCGCAGCGTGGATGAGGCAATGATCAACGGCTTGGTCACTCACAATGGCGGACGGCTCCCTACCACCGCGCAGTTGGCCGAGGAATTCAAACTCGATCGGCGGGACCTGCTTCGACTCTGCAAAAAAGCAACGGGAATGCCGCCTTCACGCTATATAGAAGAGATGAAGCTCAAGAGGGCCAAGGCGTTGTTGGCGACATCGACGCTGACGATGAAGCAAATCGCGTACGAGGCGGGGTACTCCACGGCGAGCCATTTCTCAACGAGGTTCGGTCAGATCACGGGCCTTACGCCCAGCGCATTTCGTCGAAAGGCTCGCCGTGAATGCGGTCTTCACTCCGAAATGGAGAAGCGCTACGTCGGTGAACTCCCGTCCGCACACGACGACGATTTGTCTCTGCCGAACCGATAAACGTACGCGAGCACTCTCGAGGCAGGGATCGGCGCGATGAAAGCGGTGAGCATCGGCTCATGATAAGAACTCTGATCCCACCGCCTTGCTACGCGATTCTTACCGCCGCTGTGATGTGGCTGCTGGATAGGCACACGCCGCAACTGCGATTCGGCGGGGCGCCTTGGCTCATTGCAGGCTGGGCCCTCACCACGGTCGGAATCGGCATGCCGCTCGCGGCGATCATTCTGTTTGCTCGAATAAGAACAACCATAAACCCGGTGCAGCCGGAACGTGCGAGACAGCTCGTCGTATCCGGGCCATTCGGTGTGTCACGCAATCCCATGTACTTGGGGCTGGTATTTTCGCTGGCGGGCTGGGCCCTCTTGCTCGGAAGCCCCGTTTGCTTGCCGCTGGTCTGGGCTTTCGCGCGCTTGCTGATCGTCGTTCAGATCGTTCCAGAGGAAATTGCGCTCCGCAAGAAGTTCGGCAACGCCTATGTTCAGTACTCAAGTCGTGTCAATCGCTGGATCGGCCGAAGAAGCTTGGCCGAGTGACTTCGACGTCCCGGTGCAGCAAGTCCCTTATTTGTAGGACAACTACGCTCGGGTACCTAATCGGCGACCACTCTGCAGACTTTCCTGCGCTTCGCGAAAGAAAAACTGAAACGCGCAAGCATTATGTCGTCGCTGATCTTGACCGCTGCGTTTTATCGGCGGTACCCTCAAGCGTGTAAGGGAAACCACTAATCAGCGCCGAAATTCGGCGATCAAGTGCGTTAGTGGCGCCAGGATCGATCTTCTGTCTTGCATAACTCCAATGGGGAAGTCAGCGTGAACACTCAGCTCAAGTGGATACTTGCCTTTGCGACGCTCGCGGGCGCGGTCAGTGCGAACGCATCCGACATCGTTCTGAACTTCACCGGGCTGAATGGGAACGAGGAGGAGGCGCCCCTCAATTATTATGACGGAGGTACCGGTAGTCTCGGCTCAGGTCCCGGCACCAATTACGGCATCACGTTCGGTGCCGATGCGATTACATGCTCAGGCAAGCCCGGTGGTGTCTGCAACACGGCGCAAATTCCTGGCGGCCCCGGTGCAAATACCTTGTTTTTCTTGAGCGGTTCAGGCGACGTCCTGAATCGTGCTGCCGGATTCACCACGGGATTCTCCTTCTACTACAGCGCCGCGAATGTCCCAGGCGTCGTAGACGTCTACTCCGGGCTCAACGGCACCGGAACTCTGCTCGCATCGTTGTCGTTGCCCGTGACCACCAACGGGGCGGGCACCGCGGGCTGTTACGGCACCAATTACTGCCCCTATGTGGCTACCGGGATTACTTTCTCAGGAACTGCAGAGTCGGTGAACTTCAGCGGAACCCAGAACCAAATCGGTTTCGCCGACATCACCTTGGGCTCCGCCAAGGCGGGAGGCAGTCCGCCGCCCACCTCGGCACCCGAGATCGATGCGTCTTCGGCGAGTGCGGGTCTGGCATTGCTCTTGGGCAGTGTTGTCGTGCTGCGCGGTCGGCGGAGCTCCAAGCAATCGGTCTGACGAACTGATACGGCATGCATCGCCGCCAGGGAAGCGTGCTGTGGAGTGGAAGTCGCAGAAAGACGTCAAGCGACACTCAGTTATAGCTTGGCGCGTGCAGTACCCGTCGGGTCCTCCGCATCCGACCGTACGGGTCCCAGGATCAGAGTCACCGCG
The DNA here is from genome assembly GCA_963766915.1 of uncultured Gammaproteobacteria bacterium. GTDB lineage: Bacteria > Pseudomonadota > Gammaproteobacteria > Steroidobacterales > Steroidobacteraceae > Bog-1198. Next base: position 79,412 of record CAVYCL010000005.1, on the reverse strand, counting down.
GACAGCAGTAAAATCGCCCCGATCATGCCGCCGACGCGGTCGAGCGCGGGCTGCAGAAGGCGGGCGGGACCCCAGCCTTGCGTCAAGGTGAGGATCAGCGCCACTTCCGCTTGGATGCCTATGATCTTCACGTCGTGGCGTCCGTTTTCCATTTGGACGCCGACCGCCGCGCCGGCCATTAGCAGCAACAGCCAAACCAGAAAGGAAGCAGACCAATCGGTCTGCAACACAATCAAACCTAGGCCGCCGCCGATCAGACAACCGACCAAGCGCTGCAAGGAGCGATGAGCGACCAAGCGTCGATTTTCTTCGTCCGAGCCGGTAAGTACGGGAACGGCCATCACCGCGCCTATCGAGATGGCCATCTGGCTTAAGTTGGGCAACTCGAGCACGCGCCAGATCACAGGTACGAACGCAATCGAGATCCCGGCTCGAAAGGCATGCCCAAGCACGCTGCTGCGCGGCTCAAACAAGCTGCTCCAACCGGGCGCGGCGGCCGTCGTCGCCGATCCCGCCGGCAGCACCCAGCGGGCAATTGCCAACGCGACCGAGGTACCGAGAACGATTTCGCTGCTGCGAAAAAATGCGATGTTCAATGCTTGGGTAGGATCATCGAGGGCTCCGAGTATCACCATCACCGCGGTGATGCCGCCGAGCAACCACGCATAGGAGAATCGGCTGACCAGGCTGCCCGCAATCGCCACGGAGCCGGCTAAAAAAAGCAGCAGCATGGTCGCGAGATGATCAAAGGCTAACGGGGGAAAGCAAACCAAAGCCGCTGCAGCGCCGAGCAGCGTTCCCATGATGCGATGAAAGCCCTTCCTGAACGACTGTGGCTGACTGGCTTGGGTGCAAACGAAGGCCGAAATTCCCGCCCAGAAAACATCTTGCAGCCGCAGCGTCAACGCCAACACGATTGCAACGCCGACCGCGAGCGCGGCCGCAAGGCCGGCTCTGGCGCGCGGTCCGCTGAGGGTCAGCTCGCCGATCTCGGCCAGAACTTGCCGCGCCAATGAACTCGGCGCGCTCACGGAAAAATCAGGCTTCTTGCATCGGCGCCCATGTAAAGAGTCAGATCCGCAGGTCGATCCACCAACTCGATCGTCACCGGAAAGCGGTGCTGTAGACGAATCCAGTCGGTGGTGGGCGAAACATACGGCAGCAGCAGCGCGTCGCCTGGTTCGCGGCTGATTCCGCGTCCAATACTCCGAATTCGGCCTCGATAGAAATGCCATGGATGGGCATCCAGCCATATCCAAGCTGTGGCGCCTGGATGGATCGATGACAGGTAGCTTTGTTTGTAATTGGCAATTACGCGCCAGTCGGACGCGGCAACGATGCCGATCAACGGTCGATCGGCTTCCGCCGTGTCTCCCACCCGCACGTTCAGATTGTTGATGGTGCCGTCGACGGGTGCGACGATCTTGGTTCGAGCGAGCCGCCATTCGGCGCTCGCCAATTCCGCTCGCGCTTGAGCGATCTCTGCTTCCTGTGCGGCCAACAGCGATTGCATGCGATCGATCGCCGCATGAGTCGCCGCCACCCTCGCTTGCGAAGCCCGCGAGCTCGCGAGCGCTTGGTCCTGCTCATCGCGGGAAATTGCCCCCGATTGGCTGATGGCGGCGATGCGGTTTTCGACCGATTGAGCGTCGGTAAGCTGCGCGGCGGCAGAATCGAGCTGATCATGAGCCACCGCCTTCGATGCGCGACCCGCCTGCACCGTCGCATTGGCTTCGAGGAGCCTGGCTTCGCTCGCATTAACCGCCAATTGGAAGGGCGTCGGGTCAATTTCGATCAACAAGTCGCCTCGATGGACCGTCTGATTATCGGTGACCGCGACGGTCACTATGTGTCCCGTGACCTGCGGCGCCAGGGCCACCAGGTCGGAACGAACGTACGCGTCGTCCGTATAGGCGACGAACGAGGTCAGAACATGCCATCCGACAAATAGCAGCAACAACGCACCGATGCCCAACAGCGCGCGCAGGAATCGGGATCGCCGCGGGCCGGCGGGTGAGGACGTCGCGGGTTGAGCCGCAGGATCAGCAGACGGTGGGAGTGGATCGCTCACGTTAGGATATCCCTCGGGTACGATCGCATTCTAAGTGATCGCGCGGCGATTGGCTCATCGGGCCGCGCGAGGCTGACTGTTGCCACTTCGATGCATGGACTTGTTCCCAACGGGTGCCCGGCGTCGCGCAACGCATGCATACGTTAAGGAGTCTCGCCGCCGACAGGGCGCGCGCTCTTGGCGGATTTGCGCCGCAATGAGCCTCGACCCCTTTGGGATTGATCGGGGTGATCGCGTCAAAGCCGCTGAGCTACTCGCCCGCTGCACACCTCGTTTACGGAAGGCCAACACTCGTCGGTGTACCGATCACTCCTGCCTCCGTTACTATCGTAATCGCGAACAACGTTCCCTGGACGCTTTTGAACCCCTTCGACTCGACATCCGGCTTTCTCGCGAGGATTCCGATCCTACGCGCGGCTGCTCAAAGGCCGTCGGAAGTCGTCCTTCGCGAGCCGGGCGAGCGCTTTTTGAGTGCGCCCCGGCCCATCTTAAGGTACGCGATCGAGCATTGGGAATTTGCGTGGCTGAGTGTGGCGGCCTATGGAAAGACCGAGGCCGGACAGAAGCAAGCGCAGAAGGATGAGAAGCAAATCGCCGCAGCACCGGACAGCACCGCTGGCCGGCGCTATCGTGCCGTTTACCAAGACCCCGAAAGCGTTTTGAAGGAAGCCGGATGGAGTCGCTGGGAGTTCCCCGGTGAGGCGCTGCTCGAGAAAATCAGCTCTTCGCACTTACGCGTGGAGGTCTGGCAGAAAAAGGGCGCCCGACCAGCCGGAAGGCGGAGGCCTCTCTGCGGTGGCGGTTGCCTTTGGAGGTACCGTCTTTGACAATGGCAAGGACTGGCGCGCGAATCTGCGGTGGTTTCTGCCCGGCCGAAACGACGAATACACGCAAGTCGTGCGAACCTTCGCGCCTGCCTTCGTGGAAGAGTTCGAGCGGCGTCTCAAGGGCGAGGACGGCGAGCTTTGTCGAAGGCGAAGCTCTTTGCCACCGGACATTCACTCGGGGGAGGCCTTGCGCAGCAGTTCGCCTATTCGCTCCCGCTCACGCCGACCGTCCCGCGAGTCCACACCGTCTATGCCTTCGATCCTTCGCCGGTGACCGGTTTCTACAGCGTGCCCGTTCTGCTGCGTGACAAGAACAAGTGGGATTTGTTCATCGATCGAATCTACGAGCGGGGCGAAATACTCGCCTTGGTCCGTTCACTGACAAGCTTAATATACAAACCATCGAGGCGGCACGCGACCATTCGCGGCGTTCGGTACAGTCTCTTCCACAACTGGAACCCAATCGCGGATCATTCGATTTTCCAGATGGCGGCTGAAACTCGAGCGAGCAAGATTTCCACGATCACCCGACCGATGAGTAATTTTCAATTTTCTTTAAGGAAGATGGCCCATGAATGACAAAGTGATTAGGCAGCCAGGTCCGGACCATCCCATTATCATTGAGCGGTCAGGCACTCGGGTGACAGTGATGGTGGCCGGTCGAGCTATCGTCGACACGCGCGATGCGCTGGTCCTGCGCGAAGCAAGCTATCCGCCAGTCTTGTATGTTCCACGCTCCGACGCCGACACGGCCGCGCTCGAGCGATCGGACTTGACGACTTATTGTCCTTATAAAGGTGATTGTTCCTATTTCAACATTCCTATAGGCGGCAGCAGGGCGAAGAACGCCGTGTGGACGTACGAAGCGCCGCATCCGGCGGTAACTGAAATTAAGGGATACTTAGCCTTCTATCCGAATCGCGTCGATTCGATCAAAGAATCGTAGGCGTCGATGTGAGGGGTTTAGGGCGCCAAAGATCATATTGAGGTGACGTGGCAAGCCGGCGAACTCGATGGCACCCTGCGCTCGAGTGCGCAGGGTGCCCGTTCACACTCCTAGGGCGTTTGCACCTGCGTGTCGGTATCGATGTCGACACGCGTCGCTTTGATCGTCCCTTTGATCGGAGGACCCGCCGATGTCTTGCCGTCCGGCATCAATTGTGTGATTACAAAGGTCCCGGTGTAACTTTTGCCGTCGCGCGACAGAACAATGTATTGTTTGATGAATGCCGGACCGCCGGGCGCACCGGGGCCGCCGCCCGGATTGGTCGGGCCCGCAGGACCGGGTGCATTCGGAGGGCTCACGGGAGCTGCCAGGGGATCCCAGGACAAGCCAATATGATTGAGGACGTAGGTGAACTCGCCGGTTCTCTTCCAAATACCCAAGCACGTGGCGCCCACAATGGGATTGCGAATCCCGGAATACGTGATCTCGTTGCCGTCGGCGAACCAAAGCGTGTTGCCGGCATCGACCGTAGCGCCTGCAGGAATGCCAACATTGCCTTTAGAGGCGGTGTAAGTGAACGCCCATAGACCGACGATCGGCGCCTGGAAGAACCCAGGGGCCCATCCGTCTTCCTGGGAGAGGTCGACTTTGACGAGTCGTGCCGCGCCGAAGTAGGACTCGGGAGTTTGATAGGCGGTGCGCTTTAGAGTCGGCACGTCCAGACAACCGGCGCCGGCCGGCTGAATGAATAGGGCACTGAGGCTTAGTATGGAGGCGAGCGCCGCCGCGCGAAGCGGCGAGCCGCGTTTGCTGAACAAAAGGAATTGCATTTTCATGACAACATCTCCGGTGTGTAGGGTCGAATCTCCCGTGTCGAGGTTTGTCGACTCACTGAAATCTAGTCTTGATGCGGGCGCATGTCGTTCGGTAAACATGAGGGATTCATGAGGCTTTAGGGAGAGTCGGTTGGAACAGGGAATTTTCCGTTGCGGAGAGTGCGAACTCGACATCGCCAATCGTACGTTCAGGCGGGGAGAGACCCCCCACGCGCTCGAACCCAAGGTGTTCGCCGTGCTCGTCCAGCTCATCAGCCGTCCCGGGGAACTGCTGACCCGCGATCAATTGTTGGACGCCGTCTGGGGCCATCGCTACGTAACGCCCTCCACGCTCAACCGGGTCATTGCCTTGGCGCGGCGCGCGTTGTCCGATGATGCCGAAGCACCGTCGTTCATACTGACGGTGCATGGCGTGGGCTATCGGTACGTCGGTCCGGTCGAACGAACGGCCGCCACACCCGAGCCGAGCGTGCGTTTCGGGCCGCCCCTCTCGGTGCGCCTACCGGCTCGGCTGCATACCTTGATCGGGCGCGAAGCCGAGTTAAGTCAAATCGACGCGATCCTGGCGAGCGGTCGTTCGCTCACCATCTTGGGGACGGGGGGCATGGGAAAGACGCAGTGCGCTTTGGCGTTCGCCCATTCGCGCGCCGATCGTTATCCCGACGGCGTATGGTTTTTTGATTTGGCCCCCATGCGGCACGCCGACGAATGGCTGCAGGCGTTCGCTTTAGCGCTCGCGATCGCGCCCTCCGAGGGAAGTGAACTTACGGGCAAGATCGCGCGGAGCCTGTCGGATCGACGTGCGCTCCTGTTGCTCGACAACTGCGATCGACTGTCGGCCGAGGTGGGCGCCATTGTCATCGACTTGCTGCGCAACACAGAACACCTGCAGGTGTTGGCGACATCGCAACAGCAGTTGCGTTTCGTCAGCGAGCGGGTGTTACGGATTCCGCCGCTTGCTTTGCCCATGATGGGACAACCGTCGAACGACGAGGAGCTGCGGCAGATCGGCGCCGCGCCGGCGGTGGCGCTGCTGCTCGCCCGCATAAATGACACGCAAGTCGAGTTCAGGATGACGATCGACAACGCGGGTGCCATCGTCGCGATCTGCGAGCAACTCGACGGCATGCCGCTTGCCCTGGAACTCGCTGCCGCCCGTTTTTCGCTGCTCTCACCCGAGCAGGTGCTGGACCGGCTCCGCCAACGCTTCCGCTTTCTCGTAAGCGATGTCGCGGGCCGCGATCACCGGCACCAAAATCTCAGTCGCGCTGTTGGAATGGGGTTATGCCCTGCTGTCGCCTGGCGAGCAGCGCTTGTTGGCGTGGCTGGGCGTATTCGTGCAAGGCTGGAGCGTCGATGCGGTGATCGATCTGGCGCCCGCGTTCCGCACCTCTCCGGAGATCGCGGTGGACTTGCTCACCGGGCTCGCCAACAAATCGTTGGTCTCGGTCGATCAAACGATCAGTCCGCCACGTTACCGGCTGCTGGAGAGCGTGCGCGAATTCGCGCTCGAAAAGCTCAAAACGCTTGGGAGACGAGAAGGGCGCGCGCGACGCGCACCTCGCCTACGTCGTACGCCTCACCGCCGCAGCAGGGCAGGACATGCTCGGAGCTCGGATGCGCGAACGTATCGCGCTGCTCATGCGCGAGCATGGCAACATTGACGCGGCGTCCGAGTACGCAGCCGGCACGGGCGCCAACCCGCTCGCTGCCCTAAAGATCGCGGGCCAATTGGCGGTCTACTTCAAGGCGCATGGCGATGCCGTGTTTGGCACGCGCTTGTGCGATCGAGCACTCGGCACAGAGCCTCTCGTGCCATCCCGCGAGCTCGGGCTGACCTATCTGAGCCGGGGCGTTTGCAAGATGTATAACGACAAGATCGCCGCGGAGGTCCCGTTGCTCGCGGCGGTGCACGTGGCGCGCGAGGTGGGCGACTCGTGGACCGAAGCTTACGCGTGCGCCCACCTCGCGCAGTTTCTGGTCCATCTCGGGCAGGTACCCGAGGCGGCCGTGCATGCAGAGGTTGCAACACGGTTGGCCGAGGCCCGCGGCGATGATATGTTGCGCGGGCTCGCCGGGCTCGCGCAAGGCTGGCTGAGCCTCGCGCAAGAGAACATCGAGGAGGCGCTCCGTATCCTGCGTTCCGTGCGCGATCTGGGCTTCGAATCCCATCAGCATCATTTCATCGGCATGTACGTCGCGCTGAGCCTGTTTCGACGCGGCGACTATGCGGCAGCCGCCCTCGAATGGCACGAAGCGATGCGCAATGCCAACTCGGTGGGGCACCTGCGCGGCGCCGCGGGTTCGGTGGAAGGCTGTGCTTATATCGCCGAGCGGCTCGGCCACTCAGAGGAAGCCTGCCGCTATCTGGGCGCCGCCGAGCAAATTCGGCAGCGCGCCGGTTCACCGCTGTTCAGCTTTTGGTATCGCCATAACGAGGCTGCCCATGCGGCGCTGCGCTCAAAGCTGGGCGGCGCGCGCTATGAGGCCGCGGTGCTTGAGGGCTCGCGGATGCATTCGGAGGACGCGGTGAACCAGGCCTTGCGGCGCCTCGAGCTATTCGGCAAGCCTGCAGGCCATCAGTACGACTGAAAAAGACCCGCCGCATCGTTGCTGCGGCGCAGGCTCGAAAGCCGCGCCGCATTTCGCACGCCGAGCAGACGCACCGGATCGTTATCATCCTGGTCGGTGAAATTCGTAAGGATGCCCGGCAGCGCCTCACCGCTCGCCTTGTCATGCAGCTCCCTGATGCCGGCGCGCAGCCGGTCGACCGCACCCAGTGAGTCCGTCTGACCGATGTAGTTCACGAAAAAATTCGCATCGCGATGTGCAAAGGCCGCCTCGTCCGCGGGAATGCGCGCGACTGCGCCGCCCATATGCTGCAGGTGAATCTCGCTGCGCATCGTCGGCAGGCGGTCAGCCATCGCCGCGAGCTCGGTCAAGGTCGAATCGCTGAGGGCCGCGAAGTTGGCGGTCTTCCAGTAATAATAGTGTCCGCGCGGAGCCCCGGGATCCTGCATTCGCTGCCATTGCGCATAGGGCATCGTGCCCACATGATCGACCAGCGGCGATCCCCACGCCCGCAACGGCGTCAATGCTCGCGCGCCCGACTCGAGATCGCCCGACCAGCACATGGCGAACATGATGACCGGACGGCCATGCCACTCCGGCTCGATAAAAGGCAACGGCGGTGCATGTGCGATGACGGCAATTCCGCAGAACTCATCCGGGGCATTCGACGCGAAGTCTCGAAAGAAGCGCAGCGCATCCGCGCCCCGTTCGGCGGAATGGACGACCAACCCGGCCAGTACCTCTCGTAGGGGATGGAGCTGAAACTCGAAGCTGGTCACCACGCCAAGGCCACCGCCGCCGCCCCTTAGCCCCCAAAAGAGATCCGCATGTTCGTTCGCCGACGCGCGAACGAATCGACCATCCGCGAGCACCACGCCTAAGCTTCGAACATTGTCACAGGCGAGTCCATGCTTACGCATCAGCCACCCGGCGCCGCCGCCCAACGTAAAGCCGCCCACACCGGTGCTTGAAATCAACCCGCCGGTGGTCGCGAGTCCTTCGGCTGCGGATGCGGCATCCACATCGCGCCAAAGTGCGCCGCCTTGCACAGTGGCAATTCTCGAGTCGCGGTTCACGGTGACCTGGCGCAATCTGGAAAGATCCAACAGCAACTTGCCGTCGCCGATCGAACGACCCGCGACGTTGTGACCTCCTCCGCGAATCGTCATGGTCAAACCGCTATCCATGGCGATGCGTACCGCATGCGACACGTCCTCGGCGTCGGCACAGCGGATGATGCACGAGGGTCGACGGTCGATGGCACCGTTCCAAACCCGGCGAGCGCCGTCGTATTCGGGATCACCCGGGAGGAGCGTGTCGCCGCGCAATCGGGCGCGGAGTTCATCGCGCACTGACGCCTTGAGCATCGGCAGGCTCTCTTCCATTGTTCTCTCCGGACGGTACGTTTTGACGAACGCTACTTTACCCAGAGGCTGGCCTCTGGCACATCCTCAATTATGATGCTTTTGTGATAATGGCGCCGGTTGTCGATTTTAGTATTCCGCCGCGATTTCCGCCTGCACAGCGGCAGGGAATCGATCCGGGAAAGGCACTGACGACACCGGATAATTGCCGCCTGCCATAAAAACCTCCATGACCGAGTTCCATCGATCCCGCCAGGCGGATGCGTAGTTCCGAAACTTATCGGCCTCGAGCCTGAATCCGGGGGTTTTCGCAGTTACCTCAATTGATTTAATGAGCGTCACGATGGCCGTATTGTTTTCGGCCATCAGATCCAGCCGTTGCTTCATCTGCGCATTTTTCGCTACGCCGTCTCGACGAATCTTGATCAGGTAGGACTCGAGGACACCGGAGCCCTGCTCTTGGAAAGATTCTGTCTGCAGTTCGCGCATGACAGCTTGATTTTCTTCAATCAGGTTGGCGAGCGGTTGTAGCTCGGCTGCGATCCTTTGTGCGCGACAGTCGCGCGAGTTACCGTTTGCCTGACACCAGACGGCCAGTGCGACCGACGCAGCGATCAGTGCCAAACTCGAAACGATCGCTGTAGTCTTGTTAATCATTGCCTAGGCGTGCGGTGCGACTGCGCGTCCTATATCCTAAACAGTGCAGTACCGCCGGGCCCGTGTGACGAACTCTTGCCAGTTGTCGCGCGCGGTAGCACACCGCGGTCGGTGGATTTCGGCACGGCCAAAAAAATGCATTTGCCGCATCAGCCCTTCAAAGTCACGACATCTTGCGATGTTACGGCTCCCGCGCTTTCTCGTGATGAGATTTGAAACGCTAATGGCGCCCCCTAGGGAACGGCACCTCGAGTGCAGATGGAATACTGCATTCCCGCCGGTGCAAATGCCGTTAAGTCCGGCACCCTGTATAAATAGCCGGCGCCGTTTGGGTCGTCTCCAAAGGTGATACCTATGATGCTGAACAAAATCGGTTCCCCAGTCCTGCTGAGATATTGACCATTTGCGGCCACGGCGCCGGTGGCATAGTAATTCACTGAAAGGATCACATCGCCGACGCTCATATTGTCGCAGGCGACAGCATGGATCTGGTAGTTACCCAAATTTGTTGCAACTCCGCCCGTGGTACTCAGGTTATTGGAAAGATTGGTCAGATTGGCTGGAACGGTGCCCGCAGGCCCGGCGACTCCGGCGACTCCGGGGGCCCGGGGGGCCGGCCGGGCCGGCGGGACCGGTGGCCCCAACCGATCCGTTGGCACCATTCATGCCGGCTTGACCCTGCGCGCCTTGGGCGCCGGTGGGTCCTGTCGCCCCGGCGGGGCCCATCGGACCCGGCAGACCTTGAGGTCCGGCGGGACCTGCTGGTCCTGGAGCGCCGTTCGCTCCCGGCGCTCCCGCGGGTCCGGTTGATCCGCTGGGTCCGGCGGGACCTTGTGCTCCATTTGCTCCGATGCCGACCGCATAAATCGACGGCAACTGATTACTGAACTGTAGCGTCAGAAAGTAAGTTCCGGGCGTAAAGCTAGTCGGTGGACTACCAGTCGGAAAACTTCCAACGATCTGAGTACTCGAGGAACTCACGGTTGGAAACTTCATCGAGTCCACCGTAATGGCCGGGCTGCTGCCGAAGTTTTGGCCGGTGACCGTGAGTGTATTGTGGGTATAGTCGACGGTCGTGCTGATAATCACCGGCAGTCCAGCCGCCTTTGCTGGAGCGCCAACTGCTGTGATCAGAAGTAGCGAAACAAGAATCACGCTCAGGGTCGCAAACGGGTTGTACCGATCCATGTCATTCCCTCGTCTGGATTATTGTTTGTCGCGAAGAGCGCGGCGGCTCTGGAACTCAACGTTGCACAGTTAGGCTTTTAGGCAAGCAAGAATTTAATGTCAACGGCGCTTTGTGAGCGGGGCCTCTCCTGTGACATCCCTCATCAAACCCTCACAATTTGCTCGACGATTGCGCGACGAAACGAGTCAATTTCGGGGAACCGAACCGGGGCCGCAAGTCGGGATGTCACTTGATTCTTACGATTTGACGGAAATGCGACGCGTTGGTTGATGGTGATGGGTCGCTTTGCGCGTGCTACAAACAGGTGATCAATGCCGACCGACTTCGACTTATCGGTTAGTTTCTTCCTAGCTCAGAGCACGCCCGCGCGCCCCGCCCAGGTGGCAATGTAGCCCTTGAGGAAGGAAGTGAACTCCTCTGCTGCCGGCGGCAGTTCTCTGCCGCGGCGGCTGATCATGTGGAAATCGAAGCGAACCACCGGATTGATCAGCTGGCTGGTCATGATCTTTCGATTGCGGCAGGCCGGCATTCCGAATGAGGGAATGATGGCGATCCCTTCTTCCGCTTCGACCAGCGCAATCTGCGTGTCGAGCAGGTTGACGACGGGACCGATCTGCACCTTCACGCCGGCCTGCGCCAGATGCTTGTCGATGAGTTGTTGATGAGGGTGACCCGGCGAGAGCGAGATCAACGTCTCGCCCTCGAGCGCCGACCACGTCGTTGTCTTGCGCGGCTGAATCTCGTCCTTGGCAGCTCGAGCCACCATCAAAGAGAAACGAAAGAAAGGCTCACGACGCACGTCGGGCATGGCCTTGAATATTCCCAGGCTCATGTCGAGCTTGCCGGCCTCGACCATTTGGATCAGGGTCGGCAAGTCAGCATCGAACAGTTGAATTTGCACGTCGGGACGCAGCTTTCGGAACTCGCGCATCGCCGGCGGCAGGATGTTGGCGGCCACGAGCGGCGTGGTGCCGAGCGATATGGACTGCCTGTTGCGCTTGGCGCCGCCCGCATGTTGGCGATCGCGACATCCAACTCCTCGAGGCTGCGCTGAATGACGGCGAGAAGCAGCCGGCCGTCGGGCGTCAATTCGACGTGACGCGTCGTGCGATCGAACAGCCGGAACCCGACGCGGCTCTCCAGTTCTTTGATCAACACGCTCAAGCCGGAGGGCGTGATGTAGAGCGACTCGGCGGCTCGCGCGAAATTCTGATGTTGGGCGGCTAGACGGAAGGCGCGTAGTTGCCGGGTGCTTACTTCCATTATTGAGAGTTTATCACTAGTAGGTAAAAACTATGAACTTAAGGTTTTCACTAATCCGGCGTAAAAAGTTACCCATGGACTCCGACGGGATCCGCCGGATCTGGCAACGAATACTACACAAACAAGGAGACTCGTGATGGCTAACAACTCAAATGCAGCTCTTCCGGCGATCGTTCTTGGTGCATGGCGGATTCGTCGACGGCTCGGGCTGGGAAGGCGTCTATCAGATCCTCAAGAAGGACGGCTACCGGGTCAGCATCGTACAGAATCCGACCACCTCTCTCGCCGATGACGTGGCCGTAACCAAGCGCGTCATCGCCGAACAGAAGGGCCCCGTCATTCTGGTGGGCCATTCCTACGGCGGTGCGGTCATTACCGAAGCCGGCACTGACCCGAGCGTCTCAGGGCTCGTCTACATCACCGCGTTTGCCCCTGACCGTGGTGAGTCGGTCGCCTCGCTGATCAAGGATCCGCCGCCGGGCGCACCGGTTCCCCCGATCCTTCCACCAACGGACGGATTCTTGGCGCTCGATAAGACCAAGTTCGCCGCCAGCTTTGCGGCCGATGTGTCGCCGGAGAAGGCGGATTTCATGGCGAACTCGCAGGTCCCTTGGGGCGTCGCCGCGCTTACCGGCGCGATCACCGAACCCGCTTGGAGAGCCAAGCCGAGCTGGTATCTGGTGGCGACGGACGATCGGATGATCCCGCCCGCCGCTCAGCGTTTGATGGCCAAGCGCGCGGAGGCGACTGTCGCCGAGGCGAAAGGCAGCCACGCGATTTACGTCTCGCAGCCGGAGGCGGTCGCCGAGCTCATCGAGAAGGCGGCGAAGAGTCTGTCATAGGTTGTACGACGCCGGTGGAGGATTGTTTCTCCGCCGGCGCCGACTCGGCTTGGGTTGCGACGATCCCCGTGCGCTGACGACTCGCTTGGCAGCCCTATCAGTTTGCCGTCACGCTGCCAAAGAAATTTGCCGATTCGACATTATTTGTCGCCATGTTGGGAGATGCTCTGCGAGACCTCATCAAGCTTATCGCCCAAGATCCGTCGCACGATCACGTAAAACACCGGGACGAAGAGAACTCCGAGGAAGGTCGCGAACAGCATGCCGCCGATCACACCGGTGCCGATCTCATGGCGCGAGGCGGCGCCGGCCCCGCTCGACACCAGCAGCGGAAACACGCCCAGGATAAAGGCCATCGAGGTCATGAGGATGGGGCGCAGCCGCAGCTTACAAGCATTCATCACGGCATCGTATAGCGTCATGCCCTGTTCCTGTCCGTTCACCGCGAATTCTACGATCAAGATGGCGTTCTTGGCGGCGAGACCGATGACGGTCACCAGGCCGATCTTGAAGTAAATGTCGTTCGGGGTGCCGCTCAGCTTGCAGAAGACGAGCATACCGAGCATGCCGAGCGGGACCACCAGGAGTACCGCCACGGGGATCGACCAGCTCTCGTAGAGTGCCGCGAGACACAGGAACACCACTACGACGGACAGCAGGAGCAGCATGGTCGCGGCATTACCGCTCAAGATTTCCTGGTAGGACTGGCCCGTCCAGTCGGCGGCGAAGCCCGGCGGGAGCTTGCTGTCCATGATTTTCTGGATGGTCTGCATGGCCTGACCGGTCGAGTAGCCGGTTGCAGGATTGCCGACGATCTCGATGGCCGAGTAGCCGTTATAGCGGGGTAGCGCTACTGGACCCACGTCCCACTTCTTCTTCACCACGCTCGAGAGCGGCACCATGTTGTAGGGTGCGATGCTGGTGTTGGTGGCAGACGGATTGACGGGCGCGATATAACCCGCGACGCCATCGGCCGCGGCATTCAGGGAGAGGGATGAACCTCCCTGAGCGCCTGAACTGTTCGTGCTGGTCAGGCCGGTCGGTGTATAGATATGATCGAACGCATCGAGTCCCATGCGATACGGCGCGTCCGCCTGCAGGAACACGCGTTTGATGCGGCCTTGATAGCTGAATTGGTTGATGTACACCGGTGCCAGTTCCAGTGAGATGGCGCTATAGACGTCGGTGAGCGATAGGCCGAGTGACTGCGCCTGCACGCGATCGACGGCGATCGACAGCTGCGGCGCCGGTGGCAGCGAATTCGGCCGTACTCCGGTCAGTGACGGATCCTTTCCGGCGTTCTCCAGCAGCGCACCCTGGGCCTTGGCCAGCTCCGCACGAGTCTGGCCGGCGCGCGCCTGCAGAAACATGTCGACGCCGCCGAACTGCGACAGCCCGCGGATGGTCGGCAGGTTCACCACGAAGACCTGCGCATCGGGGGTTCCGTGCAGGATGCCGTTGGCGCGCTTAATCAGCTGCATGGCCGTCTGGCTGCGCTTGTCCCAATCCGTCAGACGGATGAACGCCATACCGACGTTCTCGCTCTGTCCGACGAAGCTGAAACCCTCGATGCTGAAGATGGCATCGATGTTGTCACCGATCTCGCTCTTCTTGAGTTTATCGCTCAAGGCGCGCAGCACCCGGTCGGTCTGCTGCAGGGTCGAGCCCGAGGGCAGGTTGACGATAGCCAGCATGAAGCCTTGGTCCTCGTCGGGCACGAAGCTCGTCGGCAGCCGCGTGTAAAGAAACCCGGCCAGAACCCCGAGCAGCACGAACAGTATCATCCAGCGTGGCGCTTTGCGTACCGCGGAGCCGACCTGGCGGAAATACGTCGCGTTGACCCAGCCGAATCCTTTCTCGAACCAGCGAAAGGCGAAATTCTTCTTCTCATGGCCTGTCGGCCGAAGGATGGCGGCGCAGAGCGCCGGCGTGAAGGACATGGCGAGGAAAGCGCTCATCGCCATCGAGCAGGCGATGGTGAGCGCGAACTGAGCATAGATCACGCCGGTGGCTCCCGGCTGGAGCGCCGACGGAATGAACACCGCGGCCAGCACGACCGTGATGGCGATGATGGCGCCGGTAATCTGCCCCATCGCCTTGCTGGTCGCGCGTTTCGGCGGCAAGCCTTCATCCGAGATGATACGTTCGACGTTCTCGATGACGACGATGGCATCGTCGACCACGATGCCGATCGCCAGCACCATGCCGAACAGAGTCAATTGGTTGAGGCTGAAGTGCAGAATCGACAGTCCGATGAAGGTGCCGAGCAGCGCGACCGGGATGACCAGCGTCGGGATGATGGTGGCGCGCAGGTTCTGCAAGAAGATCAGCATCACCACGAACACCAGTGCGATCGCCTCGAGGAGCGTGTGCACGACATCCGTAATCGAGGCCGTGATGAACGGCGTGGTGTCGTACGGGATTTGCCAGGTGACCCCCGTAGGCAGTGTCTTGGCAATTATCGCCATCTGCGCCTTCACCGCCTTGGCGACGGCGAGCGCGTTGGCGCCGGGCAATAGAAAGAGTCCCATGCCGCCGGCGGCGTTACCGTTGAAGACGGAGGATTCGCCGTACGTCTGTGCGCCAAAAGTGATTTTGGCGACATCCGAGAGTCTCACGGATGTGCCATTGCTATTCGCGATGATGATGATGTCGCGAAACTGCTGCAGCGACGAGAACAACGTGTCGCCCGAGACCGTGGCCGTGAAGGTTTGGCCCTTGACGGCCGGATCTGCGCCGAGGCTTCCGGCCGCGAACTGCGAGTTCTGCGTGCTGATGGCGTTCAGGACCTGGGTGGTCGAAAGTCCGTAGCCCTGCAGCTTGTCCGGATTGAGCCAGATGCGCACCGCATACTCAGAACCGAGCTGAAAGGTGTTGCCGACACCGCCGATGCGCGCGACCACGGGTTGGATTTGCGAGGCGATGATGTCGTTCAGGCGCGCCGCGTCAACGGACGGGTTGCTCGACTGCAACGCAAGGAACAGAAGGATGTCCGGGCTCGCCTTGGCGATGACCAGGCCTTGCTGCGTCACCTCGGTGGGCAGGAGCGGCTGCGCCAGCTGTACCTTGTTCTGCACTTGGACTTCGGCGATGTCCGGGTTGGTACCGGTCTCGAAGCTCAAAGTGATGGTGGCGGTGCCGTTCGAGTTCGAAGTGGAGCTGAAATAAATCAGGTTGTCGATGCCCGTCAGCTGTTGCTCGATGACCTGGGTGACGGTGGTTTCCATGGTCGACGCACTGGCGCCGGGATAACTTGCCTGCACCGTGACTTCCGGGGGCGCGATCTCCGGGTATGAATCGACGCCCAGCTTGCTGATCGAGATCACGCCGATGATGCAGATCAGGATCGGGATCACCCAGGCGAAGACCGGCCGATCGATGAAAAATTGGGGCATCTCAGCTCCTCACGGGGCGTCGCCGGGTTTGTTGCTACCCGATGTGTTGCCGGAGGGTGCAGGTGCGGTGCCCTTGGAGTCTGGAGCCGGGGCCGCGGCAGTCGCGGCCTTGACCTGAGTGCCGTCTCGCACGGCTTGCAGATTGTTGACGATCACCAAATCGCCCGCCGCCAGTCCCTGGGTGACGATGGCGCTGCTGCCGCTGGAATCGTTGGCGGTCACATCCTTGCGCACCACCTTGCTGTCGGCACCCACCGTCAGCGCGTAGGCACCGAGCGTGTCTCGCAAAAGCGCGGATTGTGGGATCAAGAACACGTCGTGCTGCTGCCCCAAAGTGACCCGAAGGGTGACGAACATGCCGGGCAGGAGGACACGGCGCCGGTTCGGCGCCTGGGCTCTTAAGTTGACCGCGCCGGTGGTGGCATTGACGTTCACGTCGGAGAAATCGAGCACCCCGGGATCGCCGTACAAACTGCCATCGGGCAGCAACACCTGCACTGTGGTCTTGTCCTGCTGCGCGAGCGAGACGTGACCCTTTTCATTGGCATTGCGCAGTGTGAGAAGGTCCGCTGCGCTCAGGGTGAAGTTCACGTACACGGGATCGATTTTGTTGACGGTCGTGAGCAAGGTACCGGCCCCGCCCGCGTCGGCTGTGCCGCCGCCGACCAGCGCGCCCACCGTGTACTGCTGCTGGCTGGCGACGCCGGAGATCGGCGAGGTGACCTTGGTGTAGTTGAGGTTGATGCGCGCCAACTCGACCTGGGCCTTGTCGGCCTTGATCTTGGCTTCGTCGGTGCGCACCGAAGCGTCGGTGTTATCGACAGTCTGCTTCGATACCGAGCCGACAGGCAGGAGCTTGTGGTAGCGGTCCGCGTTCACCTTGTCGTTCTCGTAGGTGGCCTCGTCCTCGCCGAGCACGCCGAGAGCATTGTTGAGCTGCGCCTGGTAGTAGGCCGGGTCGATCTCGAACAGCACCTGACCCGCCTTGACGTCGGCACCCTCCGTGTAGTCACGTTTCATGAGCACGCCGGAGACGCGCGCCGTCACGTTGGCGCTCAAGTAGGGCGCCAGCCGGCCCACCAGATCCTTGGTCAACGCAACCGTCTGTGGCTCGACCTTGATGACGTTCACCGGCGGGGGCGGGGGAGGCGGGGGCTTGTGTTTGGCGCAGGCGGCGCACAGCAGAATAAGAAGAATCGCCGCCAGGCGAGGCATCGATGGGGTCATGGCATGTTCCGTTCCCCGGTGCGTGCGGCCGCTGACCGGGCCTTGTGCGGCTCCACGGGCGTTCATTGTGGTGAGCCTCCTGTTGAACTAGCGTCCGGCTGGGCTGCGGGAGCCACGGTCGCTCGGGCAGGCGCGTTTCTGCTGCTGTCCCACTGCCACCCGCCCCCGAGATTCTTGACCAACGTGACACTGCTTTCGGCGAGCGCGGCTTGGGTGTCCTTGAGACTCTCTTCGGCCTGCAGGAGCGTGAGTTTTTGCGTGAGGAGCGACTGGTCGCTCGCGGTTCCGGCGCGCACTTGAGCGTCCTCGCTCGCCAGAAGTTGCCGATTGTTCTTATAGATATCGGCGAACCGTACTTCTTGCCTTGTCAGGTGCGTCACCGAGGAGAGGCTGTCCTCGGTGCTTTGAAAAGCGGTCAGCACGGTCTGACGGTAGTTCGCGACTTGCTCATCATAGGTGGCCCTCGCTTCGCGCACCGCCGCGGTGCGCGCGCCCCCATCGAAGAGGGTTTCGGCGAGAATCGGGCCCAGGGTCCAGAAGCGATTCGGCACCGAAAACAGCCGGCTGATGGCATCGTGCTCGAACCCGCCCTCGGCCGAGAGCGTCAGCGAGGGATAGAAGGCCGCCTCGGCGGCCCCGATCCTCGCGTTCGCGGACGCGGCGGTGCGTTCGGCGCTCACCACATCGAAGCGGCGCTCGAGCAGCTCAGAGGGCACGCCTGTGGGTATAGCGGGTTGGGTGAAAACGTAGTCGGGCCTCGGCGGCAGCGAGAATTCCTCCGGCGGCTTGCCGACCAACACCGCGATGGCATGCTCATCCTGCTCTCTCGAGATCTCGGTGAATTGCAGGTCGGCGATGACAGTTAGCAGGTTGTCCTGCGCCACCAGCACGTCGTCGTTCGATGCGGTACCCTGCGCGAACTCCGCCTGCGTCATGGCGAAGATCCGCTCGTCGATATCCTGCTGTTGCTTGAGGAGGTCGGTATCGATGTCCGCCTGGCGCAGCGCGAAGTAATCGAGCGCCACGCTGGAGGCAATCGACAGGCGCTCGCCGGCGAGCTGGGCATCGCTCGCCTCAGCGGCCGCCTTCGCCGATTCGATCTCGCGGCGGATCTGGCCCCAGAGGTCCAATTCCCAGCTCAACGTGAGATCCGCCACGAACTCGTTACCGACGACCTTCGTACCCACGACCTTCGGGCCCGTAGCGCTGGCGCCCGCGCCGTAGCCGCTGCGCGAGGCTGAGAAGCCGGCACCTATAGTGGGGTAGAGATTCGCGACATTCGCATCGACCGTGGCGCGGGCGAGCCGATAGGCGGCTTCGGCAGCGGCGATCGACTGATTGGCCTTGAGCGAGTCTTCGATGAGCTCGTTCAGGGTGTCGTCCTGATAGACCCGCCACCAAGTGCTCGACAGAGCCCCGGATGGATTGGCCTCGGCTCGCCGCCATTCGGCACCCTCCTTAAAGTCGTTGGGAATCTCCACGGGCGGCTTGTGATAGTTGGGACCGACGGCGCAGGCCGTGAGCGCGAGCAGGCTCAGACCCGCCGCGGCATAGTCATGCCAGCGGGGATACTTATGCTATCCGAAGTACGGACCGCTCATTTGGGGCGCGCAAAAGTGTCGATGAGTCGAAGCCGACAACCCACGAGAACTCCTTCTCTTGTTTGGCTGAGAGCGACACTATGCGAATACCACGTAATTGCGCTAGGCGGCAAGCCTTATAGAGGAAAAATCGCGAGTGAACATGCGATCAAATATGCGCGCTTGCTCTATGACGATTCGGCGTCACCACGTGCTGTTTAGCGTACCAAAGGTCACATTGATATTTCATGGCGAGCCAGCTTTCCGGGGTCGTCCCAGCGCTGTGTAAGGGTGAGGGCATTTCAAGGCTGACTCCCCGGCTGGCCTTTCAATAGACGGCCCAACGTCGAGGTGGGCGACACCCAGGGCCGTAGCAAGTTCGCGACCGTCGATATTGTTCGGCTGGAGGTATACAGAGTCGTCGAATCCCGGAAACAGGCGGGTTACGCATTGCCATTAGTGATAATCCTCGTCATGCAGGACATGCGCGCGTGCAGGTCCCGCAGTTCCAACGTCAGCGGCCAGTTTCATGTTTCCAAGTCGACCAACGGCATTGCAATTGATTATCGTCGCGACTTTGGAGCTCAGGCTGAAGTACCAAAGCCGAATGCAGCGGGTAAGGCCCCGGAGGCCGCCGCCGCCGCGCAGATCGACGAGAGTGACGATTCTGACCAAGTATCGTGTCTCGTCCGTCGCCCACCATACTGTCATTAAGGTGCCAGAGGACGCTCGTTGAAGGGAAGGTCAGCTATAGAATGCTCAAGAGCCGTAGGATCTGCTCTGAAATTGAGGCTTGCACGCCGCCTACTCACTCTATGGCAGAGGACTGTTGTTCGCTCGACTCAGGTAGTCACGCTCAGCCAACGAGGGCCGCGCGAACGGCTGCGACATGACGCGACAATCGCCGAGTATTTTCATACCATTGGGCTTGATCGATCGACCTTGTTACCTGATTCATCGGCTTGTCGCCGCGAGATCCGCCCGTTCTCTAAAATGCCAGGATAGATTCTGACGCACATGACCAAGGATGCGAGCGAGAGTGGTTACCACGCGCGGCGGCTGAAGCCATGGCGGGCGACGAAGCTCGCATTTTGCAAGCACAACGTCGAGGTGACATGGATATCCTAACTACACACGAAAGCGGCGTCATGACCATCGAATTGAATAGGCCGCGGAAGAAGAACGCCATCACCTTTGCAATGTACGGCGCACTTGCCGATGCTTTGACGGACGCGTCTGAGGCGCCGGAAATCCGCGCCGTGATGATCGTCGGTAAGCCCGACGTGTTCACCGCTGGCAATGACTTGCAGGATTTTCTGGACAACCCACCAAGCGGTGATGATAGCCCGGTGTTTCGCTTTCTTCGGGAGATCAGTCACGCGCCTAAGCCTCTCGTGGCGGCCGTGTGCGGGCCGGCGGTTGGTGTGGGCACAACCATGCTACTGCACTGCGACCTGGTGTTCGCGGGAGCCAACGCCCGCTTCAGTCTTCCATTTGCGCAACTGGGCCTAGTGCCTGAAGCGGCGTCGAGCTTTCTTTTGCCGGAGCTTTTTGGCTACCAGCGTGCGGCTGAGCGCCTGTTGCTCGGCGAACCATTTGGGCCCGACGAGGCGCTCCAGATGGGGCTTGTAAGCGCAGTACTGCCTGTCGATGCAGTGGTCGCGCATGCGCGGCGCCAAGCGGACAGACTGGTTGCCCTGCCGGCCGCTGCAGTGCGCGCCACCAAGCGCCTAATGAAGCAAAGCCGGATCGAAGCGATCGACTCGAGCATGCGCCACGAAAACGAGGAATTCCGTAAGAGGCTAGAATCGCCCGAGGCGCGGGAGGCATTCACGGCATTTCTGGGGCGACGCCGACCAGATTTTTCGCCGTTTGATTAAATAACGGGTAGCCCATCGCACGCTTTTAGGGCGCCGCGAAGATGAAGACGGTAGCGGCACCGTGCCCGCCCCATGGTGTATGAGTCGGTCCCCCGGACGACGGGACGGCAATGTACTGACGCGCGCCGACGCGGTATGTGCTGGGTGCTCCGGCAATCGATCCACCAGTCGTGAATTGGTAAAGGATCTTTCCGTTCTTGAGGTCGACCGCCCAAAACTCGCCCTCGGTCGTGCCGGTCAGCACTAGACCACCGGCGGTAGTGGTTACGCCGCCAACCATTGGCGCGTCAGTCTTCCGGCTCCACATCTGTTGACCGGTGCGAGCATCGAAGCCGCGTAGCCATCCATGCGCCGTAGACTGATCATCGAAGGTGAAAGTGCCACCGAAGTATGCCGAATTATTGAGATAGTGCGTACGGGTGATGCGCTCCATTCCGCACCAGTCGATCGCATCCGTCACCAAAATCTGTGCTCGTGGCGAGTAGGCCGGGCCGTTCCATTCCGCACCGCCAACGTTGCCAGGACAGATTCGAATCGGTGTCGCGGTTATTGGCGCGGTCTCGTTGAGGTGCGTTGTGATCTCGCTTTTTGCGACGAGTTTTTGGCTCTCCCGATTGTAGATATAAAGCCAACCTCCCTTATTGACGACGGCCATGAGTTGCCGCCCATCGGGCTCGTCATACAATACCGGCGCTGCCGCTGTGTCCCAATCGCGCGTGTCGTGGGGGACTTGTTGCACATACCAGAGCAGCTTTCCAGTACTTGCACTTAGCGCAACGACTGAGTTGGTGAAAAGGTTATCGCCGGGGCGCAGCGCATCATTAAAGTCAGGTGCCGGGTTGCCGATCGGCACGAAGAGAGTGCCGCCGTCGGTGTTCGGGGTGAGTGCAAAGGTCGACCAAAAAGAGCCGCCGCCATGCTCGGCGCCTTCCTTCCACGTTTCAGCCCCAACTTCCGTGCCCGTCGGGATGGCGTCAAACGTCCAGAGATGGCGTCCGGTCTCGGTATCGAACGCAAAGATATGTCCATCCGCGCCGAAGTCCGCTCCGGCCTCGCCCATGAATACCCTGCCATCGAAGGCGATCGGAGTCTCCGCTCAACCAGTAGCCCTTATCGGGATCCGACATCCAGACATCCCAGAGGATCTTTCCGGACTTCGCGTCGAGCGAAATGAAATGACCGTTGGGCGTACTGCGAAACAGTCGCCCTCGATATAGCGCCACACCGCGCGTGACGTTCATCGATGCAGTGGTGGAACCGCTATATGGCGTCATCCAAAGCAGCTTGCAGGTCGCAGGATTGATCGCGTAGGTGTTCCAGGCCGTAACGATATACATGATGTTGTCATAGACGACGGGTGCCGCCTCGAACGAGGCGACCTCACCTGTCTGAAATGCACAGGCGACCTTCAAATTCTCTGCATTATGTGTGTTGATTTGATCGAGCCCGGAATAGCGCTGACCCGAGAGACCCTTGTTGTACATGAGCCAACTATCGTCGCTATTCTCAATCAGTTCGCGATCTGTCGGGCGGTCGGACGAGGCGCTGCCCGTGACCTTCGCCGCTCCCGGGAACGTATCCGGCTTCGGCTCCGCCGGCTGGTCTTGAGGTTGGCTCCCTGGCGGGGGCGCTGCGGCGATGGCGTGCATCGATTCCGCTGCCATGGGAGCATCGCTGGAAGCGTAGCCGTTCTTCGACAGAATGAAACTGGTCACCTCGAGATATTGACGCTCGGTGAGACTGCCGGGCGCCTGCTTGGGCATGCGCTCCTTGATGAGGTCGAATAGATCGCCGATCGTATGTAGCCCGTCCGCCCAATGGCGCAGGAACTGTGGGCTGCTCAGACTAAGAGCGACCGCTCCTTGTAGAGCGGCGCCATGGCACGCTGCGCAGTTCTGTTCGTAGACAACAGCACCGGCTCGCGCCTGTTCGGCAGTGAAGTCCGGCGAGTTGCCCCCAGCGATGACGATTTCCGCACGGACAGGAGCTACCAACAAGAAATGCGCCAACAGCAGCAATCCCCAACTGCTCGTCACCCTGGCAGCAAGTGAATTCTGCTTCGCGGTAGTATCGATCACACAGCACCAGCCCTATAACGCTTCGACAATCGTGGCGTTGGCTTGCCCGCCCCCTTCGCACATCGTTAAAAGTCCATACTTCTTGCCGCGCGCGCGCAGCGCATGTACCAGCGTCGCCACGAGCTTCGTCCCCGATGCTCCCAGCGGATGCCCCAAGGCGATCGCGCCACCGTTTACGTTCAATCGGTCCGGGTCGGCGTGTAACTGCTGCAGCCAGGCCAACGGAATCGGAGCAAAGGCCTCGTTCACCTCGTAAAGATCGATGTCGTCGATGCACAAGCCGCTGCGCTCCAATGCCCTTCGTGTCGCCGAGATCGGTTCATCCAACATGATGACCGGATCGCCCGCGGTGATGGACATCTGATGGATCCGGGCAAGGGGTTTGAGCGCGTGAGTCCTCAGCGCACGCTCGTTGGCGACCAACACTCCCGACGCGCCGTCGCAAATCTGGCTTGCGTTTGCGGCGGTGAGTGAGCCGCCTTCTTTGATGAGGCGGACCGCCGCGATTGATTCTAGGGTCGCATCCGCTCGGATGCCTTCGTCCACGGTATGCAAGCCGGCCGCCGTTTCAAGCGGCAAAATCTCGCGCTCGAACGCGCCCTTATTGGTGGCCGATGCTGCGTTCCGGTGGCTTCGAAGAGCAAACGAATCGAGCTGTT
Organism: uncultured Gammaproteobacteria bacterium; assembly: GCA_963766915.1. Lineage (GTDB taxonomy): Bacteria > Pseudomonadota > Gammaproteobacteria > Steroidobacterales > Steroidobacteraceae > Bog-1198. The sequence goes on along the minus strand of CAVYCL010000005.1, from coordinate 56,027 downwards.
CCCGTCGCAAGCCGTACTTATCCGACATCATCTGCGCGCCGGTGAATTGACTGAACTCTACGACGCCATAGCGTCGCAACATTCTCGCGCTCCATGGACTACCGAGGTTCGCATTCAGGGCGAGCGTCATGGGAGAGCCCATGGGCACGCGAGTCATACTCTCGACGCCTGCGGCGATCACCATGTCCTGAGTACCGGACATGACTGCCTGCGCGGCAAAATGCAGTGCCTGTTGAGATGACCCGCATTGGCGGTCGATGGACACCGCGGGCACCGAGTCCGGAAGCGATGAGGCGAGCACGGCGTTTCTTGCGATCTGACCACACTGTTCGCCGACTTGGCTCACGCAACCGAGAATCACGTCGTCGATCGACGCAGGATCGATCGAGCTCCGCTTCACCAGCGCGCTCAGTATCTCGGCCGCCATGTCGGCAGGATGCCATCCGGCAAGCTTGCCGCCTCGTCGGCCACCCGCGGTCCGAATCGCTTCTACGATGTATGCCTCTGCCACGATGAATCTCTTTACGAATGCCTAGATCAAGCCGCGATGCCGGCGTATTCGTCTAGCGCGGTCGCAGCGTCGGAAGGAGTACGGGAAAGCAGCAGCAGCCGCTTGTGAGCGTGGCCCACGAAGAGTTCGTCAGATACTCCCATGCCACCGTGCATCTGAATCGCCTCATGGCCAAGCAAAACCGAGTGCTCAGATATGAATGCACGGGCGCCGCTGATTTGAGCACGCCAGGTGTCTGCTTGGCGCGGACTTGCCAGCGCAGCGCCGTAAAGCAAGGAACGCGATTGCTCCAAAGCGACGTATTGCGTCACCAACCGGTGTTGCAGCGCTTGAAAGGTCGCGAGCGGAACCCCGAACTGCTTTCGCTGACGCACGAAATCCAGGGTCAGATGAAAGAGCTTATCCATAATACCGAGCGCCTCCGCGGAGCGACCTAGGCTCGCCCGTGTCTCCGCCCATATGATCGCCGCATGGCCGCCTCGTATCAGAGAAGTTGGGTTGAGTTCCAGATTGTTAAAGGAGACGCGGGCCGCGAGTCCGCCATCGATTTGTCGGTAAGGCCGCACGACTAGGCCGACGGCATCCGTAGGCACCAGATATAGGTTGATCGCGTCGCAATCGGCGGGATCCTCGGATTCCGAGGCACTGACGATCAGGGCATCGGCACCGATGGGATTTGCGACGGCAGTCTTCTCACCGTTCAGAACGATGCGGCCGTTCTTCGAATATCTGCGGGTCTCCACCCACGCGACATTGTTGCGTGAGCGCGGCTCGCGATGTGCGAACGCCAGCGTTTTCCGGCCCGAGATCAAATCAGGCAGCCAAGCTGCGGTCAGCGCCGAGTCCGCGCCTCGCTTGAACAGGCTTCCGGCCACTAGGCCACAATCGATGAGTGGTTCGACCGCCAGGCCCCGTCCCAGCGATTCAAAAATGGTGATCGTGTCGACAGGGTCGTCGCCGAATGCGCCCAACTCAGGCGAGAACTGTGCGCCGATCAGTCCAAGCTCGCCGAGCGTCCGCCAATTCTCATCGGAATACCCGCGTGGCTGCTGTTGATACGCGCGGCGGCGCGTCAAATCGTAGCGGTCTGCGATGAACCGCTCGACGACGTCCTTGAGTATCTCTTGGTCTTCGCTCAAGTCGAAATTCATTTCTCTCTCTAGGCCGCCAAGGAGCGCTTCTGCGGTATCGCCGCGCCGCGCCATAGTGGCCCAGAGACCACACGTCCGAAACTGATACATATGCCAGTGTCGGTGTTGTATTAGCTCCGACCCGCTGCTACTGTCGTCGCTCGGGGGACGTCTTGAGTCGTTTAAAAATGACGAAGGATGCTGGTATGTCTACAAATTTAGAGCTGGTGCGAATTGCTAGCCCGGCCGATGTAGCTCGCGCCGCAGTGCAATTTCGCGAGCTGGTCGGGCTGATCGCGCCACTGCGGATTGCCTGCTGTCATAATATCGCTGTCAAGCATCCGATGACTGATAACGCGGGCGGTATCCTGGCGAGCAGCGTCTTCGGATGGACCGGCGATTTGGCGGGCTGGTGGCAGAGCGACCGACTCGCGTTCGATTCACCCATTCCGACCATCTGTCGCGTCGAGGGTGAGCCGTTCTGGGTCAGCGGCGCGGGCGTGCACACCCGTCAACCCAATCCACTTGCGGATTCAATCAGTTTGGCCGACTTCGAGCAACGAGCGATGACGCATGCGGCTATCGTCGTTCCCGTACATATGCCGTTCGGGCAGATCGGCGCTGCGGCGTTCAACCCAATCGACAAAAACTTGCGCGACCTCTCAGCCTTGTTTGCCGCCCATTCGACCTATCTCGATGCATTGGCCAGAATCTTCATCTGCAGCTACGTGAGCGCCATGAGCCGCCCGCAGCAGATCGCGGCGGATTCCAGGCTCAGCCGGCGTGAGGTCGAATGCCTGCGCTGGGCGGCAGTGGGTAAGACCGATGAGGAAATCAGTCGCATCATGTTCCGCAGCCGCGGCACGGTGCGATTTCATTTGACCAATGCGTCGGTGAAGCTGAACGCGGTGAATCGCAGTCAAGCCTTGTTCAAGGCGGCGCAGCTCGGCTACATAGGCCCGAAGTCTCTCAGAACTAGCATTTTAGAGAGGGCCGACGGGCGCAGTTAGCGTGCATAGTCATGGCTCGCCCATGACTGCACGAAGGTCGACGAATTGCATGCCCCGCCGATAGCCGAGGGAATCTATACCGACGAAGAGATTCCGCGATTGATCGGTGGGCGGGAGATCGCAACCGGGAATCTCGTGTTCCCGTGTCCCGTCGGGAGCGAAAAGGACCTGTTCGAGCCATTTTTGCTCGAACGACTCGGAACTGTCTGGTCCTACACATGTCAGCGTTTCCGCCCTAAGAGTCCTCCCTATCAAGGCCCCGAAGATTTCACCCCCTTTCTGATGGCATACGTCGAGCTACCTGCACAACTCATCGTTGCGGCGAGGTTGGTGGATGTCGCTTTGGACACCGTTCAGATCGGCATGCCGGTTGAGCTCTGCTTCGTGCCGTTGAATCCACAGTTGCCGAACAGCGTCCTCATTCACGCGTTCCGCCCTCGCCCCGCGGGTGTGCAAGCGTGAGCGGGGTCTATATCATCGGAATCGGAATTCACCCTTTTGGGCGGACCGAGGGCGTTTCCGGACACGAACAAGGGTTGGTCGCTGTCCGGCAGGCGCTCAAGGACGCGGGTCTGTCCTGGGGCGACATACAATTCGCTTACGGAGGCTCCGACGCCTCGGGTAATGCCGACACCCTAGTCACCCGGCTCGGTTTGACCGGCATTCCCTTCATCAACGTGCGCAACGGCTGTGCGACCGGGGGATCGGCTCTTGCCAGCGCACGCGCGACGATCCTGTCGGGCGAATTCGACCTCGGAATCGCGTTGGGTTTCGACAAACACCCACGCGGCGCCTTCGATCCGATGCCCGCCGATTGGAGTCTGCCCGAGTGGTATGGGGCCGCAGGCTACATGGTCACTACCCAATTTTTCGCTACGAAAATTCGGCGCTACATGCACTCCTTCGGCATCACCCCGAAGACCCTTGCGCTCGTTGCAGAAAAGGCTTTTGCAAATGGTGTACACGCGGATCACGCCTGGCGGCGCTCGCCGCTCCACGCTGAGGAGATATTGAATTCGGCGATGGTCAGCGACCCGTTGACGAAATTCATGTTTTGCTCTCCGGCCGAGGGTGGTGTCGCGATCATTTTGGCGAGCGAGGCGCGCGCACGACAACTGGGACATCCGCTGATCAAACTCGCTGCCGCCTGCATGCGTACCCGACCGCCGCGAAGCTTCGAGGTGCTTGCACCGTCCATCGCCATCGAGCGCGGCGGGAGTGCAACCGGTCTAGCGTCGCGGGCCGCATTCCAGGCAGCGGGCATCGGTCCCGAAGACATCGATGTGGCGCAGCTACAGGACACGGAGTGCGGCGCTGAGATCATGCATCTGGCCGAGAATGGCTTCTGCAGCGATGGCGATCAGGAGCAGTGGATCGCCGATGGCCGCACACGTCTGGAAGGGGCATTACCCGTCAACACGGATGGCGGATGCCTCGCTTGCGGCGAACCAATCGGCGCGTCGGGGCTGCGGCAGGTCTACGAAAATGTCGTGCAATTGCGTGGCGCAGGAGGTGGGCGACAGGTTCCCAACGAACCGAAGACTGCCTACGCGCACGTGTACGGCGCTCCCGGGGTGTCCACGGTGACCATCTTGGAACGCTGAGGCGACGAATGGATCTATCGTTTACAAACGAGGAACTCGCATTTCGAGACGAGGTGCGTACGTTTCTAGCACAAAATCTGTCGCAGCGTCTGCGCGATGGCGCGGCAGCCTCGCCGCAGGTCTTCGTCGAGCCGGATATCGGTCTCGAATGGCAGGCGATCCTCAATCGCAAGGGATGGCTCGCCTATCATTTGCCGAAAGAGTTCGGAGGAACCGGCTGGACTCCGGTACAGCGCTACATCTTCGAAAAAGAGTGCGCGCTGGGCGGCGCCCCGCACTTTGCGACGATGGGTCTGCGATTGTTGGCTCCCGTGATCTGCAAGTTTGGGACGGACGAGCAAAAGGCGCACGTGCTCCCGCGGGTGTTGTCGGGAGAGGACTACTGGTGTCAGGGATTCTCGGAGCCTCAATCGGGCTCTGATCTCGCGAGCCTACAAACCAGGGCCATCCGAGGTGATGATCATTACATTCTGACAGGAAGCAAACTGTGGACGACACATGCACAGTTTGCCAACCGAATGTTCTGCCTCGCGCGAACGCAGCAATCCGCCAAACGACAGGCGGGGCTCAGCTTCTTTCTCGTGGACATGCGTCAACCAGGTGTCGGCGTGCGACCGATTCTGACGCTTGCCGGGGATCATGAAGTAAACGCGGTTTTTCTTGACGACGTCGCGGTGCCGTTGAAGGATCGCGTAGGAGAGGAAGGACACGGCTGGACGATCGCGAAATTCCTGCTGGAGAACGAGCGGGGCGGGTCTTGTCACGCACCGAGACTTCTCGCAGATTTAGATGAGATCGATCGGCTCGCGGTGAGCGAGCCGGACGGACATGGCGGTCGCCTGTCGGAGGACCCACATTGGCGCCGACGTGTGGCGAAGTCCAGACTCTCGACGCAGGCGTTAGAGTTAATCGAGTTGCGGGTATTGACGAATCTCGCTCTCGGCCGTCCGCCTGGGCCACAGACCTCGCTCACCAAGCTGCTCGCCTCTACGCTCCGGCAGGAGATAGACCTTTTAGCGGTCGATTTGTTTGCCGCCTCGGGGTTGCGACTCGATACGCGTCATCCCGACCGTCGAGGTGACGACGATGAGCAATTCATGAGCGGAGCGGCACGAATGGTGGCGGCGCGATATCTCAACAACCGCGCCTGGACCATCTTCGGAGGTACAAGCGAAGTTCAGAAGAACATCATCGCCAAGACCGTATTGAATCTCTAGCCGCGGTGCAAAAATCCCGCCGTTAGCCGGACGAGATCTGCTGGTGCATCATCGTCCAAATTCGCTCGACGAACAGCCACCTGCCATTCAGTTTTTGCAGGCGATCGTCGTATCTACCTGCTGCATTGCGCACGGTACCGTCGGGGCTTTTCAATATCTCGGTGGTATAAACGCGCGCGGTCGCCGTGTCTCCCTTGATGTCAAGGTGTCCAGGCACGCACACTAAAAAACAAAACGGAAAGACGGCCTTCGCAGCTTCCCAAGTTTCCGCGACTTGTTTCGTGCCCTTTAGGTTTTCTAGCCCCTTCATGCCCGGGACACTCCAATGACAGTCGTCCGACAAGCAGGCAACGATACCCGCGGTGTCGCGGCGGCATGCTGCATCCGCGTAGTTCTCGATCAGGGTCCGAATTTCAAGCTGGTCGCGAATCGACTGATCGGCGTTCGACATCATATAACTCCCCAATGAAATCAGGCGCTGTAGCCGCCATCCAGACCAATGATCTGGCCATTGATATACCCGGCATCCTCGGATAGCAAGAACTGCACCAATCCCGCAATCTCGGACGGCTTGCCCAATCTCGGCAGAGGCGTATTGGTGAGACAGTCGGCGACCACTTTCTGAACGAGCGGTGGGAGCGAGGCCACGAGATCGGTACGGCCGGCATCAATCACTCCGGGCGCAACGGCATTCACTCGCACATTGTCGCGGCCGGCCTCGCGTGCAACGTGTCTCACCATCATGGCGATGGCCGCCTTCGGAACGCTGTTGAGCGCATCAAAGTCCATCGTTCGCAGGACGGCGGTGGTCAGAAATGCAACGAGCGAGCCCCCGCCGCCTTTCTTCAAAAGCGGCACCGCGCATTTGAAGATGTTGAACGTGCCGAATACCTCCGTCTCGACCACTTCGCGAAATTCACCCTCGCTCGCATCTGTCAGGGCGCACATGGGAAAAGGTGCGCCGCACACAGTTACGACGCCGCCCACCGAGCCGAGCATCGCGGCTCGGTCCAAGAACTGCTGCACCGAGTCCAGCTGCCGGATGTCGACCTGTCCCGCGACGACCTGATGTCCGGGGGTGTTTAGCTCGTCAGCCAGCGCCGTCGCTTTTTCTGCGTTGTTGCGGTATCCAATGAGGACCGCATGATCGGCCGCAAGGCGCCGCACCACATGGCTGCCGAGGCCCCCGCTGCCACCGAATACCGCGACGACTTTCATGGCTTCGGCCATATAAGCGGAAGCGATCGGATGAGGCCTACAGCGCCGCCCAACATTTTGATTGGCGCGCCCGGTGCTACGCTGAAGTCCGGGATTCGAGTCAGCCACTCCTCGATGGTGATCGCGACTTCCGCGCGGGCGAGGAATTGACCCGGACACTGGTGTATCCCGTTACCGAACGTCGAGTTCCGCTCGATCGGCCGCCGAAAGTCGACGTCGAGGGCATTGACGAATTCACGCTCGTCCAATCCGTGCATCATGGTCGGCATCGAGACGATGTCGTCTTTTTTTAACAGCTGCCCGTTCAACACATAGTCCTCCTTCACCAGGCGTGCGGGGATGCCCACTGGGAACCGTCGGACGAGTTCATTCACGGCGTTTTGGATCAGCGAGCGATCCTCCTGAAGTTGCCGGCGATGCAGCGGGCTGCTCGCGAAGAAATACATGACGAAGGCCAGGAGCGCCGCGACGGTATCAAGACCAGCGAACAGCACTTGAGTGCAAAGGTCCATGGCTTCGGCGTCGTTGACCGGCCGACCGTCGACGACACCGTTGACGAGCTGACTCAACATGTCCGGCCCAGGATTGCGGCGGCGCTCCTGAAGATGCGGCGTCAAATAGCCCTCCATGCGTGTGTAAACCTCAGACAAGGACTTTACGGTCGGCCGTGAAATCTCGTCCGCCAGCATTTTCAGCATCGGCGCATCCTTCATCGGAAGGTCCACGAGATGCATGAAAACTCGAATCGGCAGTTGATAGCTGAAGTCCTGCAGAAACTCGCATTGTCCGTTCGGTTCGAACCCTTCGATTAGCGAAATGGCGTTCTCGCGGATGAAGGGCTCCAAGCTGCGGACGAATTTGGGTGAGGTCGACGCGTTCAGCAGGTTGCGAAATCCGCGATGCTCCGGCAGATCCAGGGTCTGCGGCCGTGATTTCAGCTCCATCCCACGTTCCCGTGGGACTTGCGCGATTCTGTTCGAGAAATGCTCGTGGTCGGCAAAAATCGCGTGCATTACCCGTCCGCGCACCGGGATCCAATGACCGCCATTTTGAGTGGTCCACACGAGATCGGCGTCGGCAGGCGCGCGCCGCTGGAACTCTATCCAAGCTTCATGAAACCCGGACTCGACATTCGGCGGGGCGTGAACGTCGACGTCGACAACGTGGTCCGGTCGGACGTGCCCAGGAATGGTCATTTGCGCTCCCCCGTTTCACGCGAAGTTGAAAGGATAAATACTTCTTCGGGCTGCGTGTCCCTCACGAGGCGGTCAGAATCCTCTCTTGTTCTTCTGTCGCACATACTCCGATCGCAAAGTTGCTCCGTCCGTGCGCAACCCGCTTTGAGCTTGTATGCACCGCATATGGGTCGGGAATAGCGGCGCACCATCGTGCGCAATGAACCTGATGATGGCCATCACCAACCCAGCTCGAGTTGGCAGAAATGTTAGGTAGCGGCTGTTGACCGGACAACTAGCGTTTGTATCAGTATACCGGCGCCAATTCGGGCGGTAGCCTCCGTGTGATGGGCTTGGGGTTGGACTATAGGTATCTATGCGCTTGGCAGACAAGATCGCACTCGTATCCGGCGCCGGCCGAGGCATAGGGGCGGCGATCGGCGCGCAGATGGCAATCCAAGGGGCCACGGTCTTTTTCACAGACCAGGATGCCGCCGCTGCCGAGGCAGCTGCCAGCAAACACCCAACGGCTTATGCGTTCCGCCTCGATGTTACTCGTGAGGCAGATTGGACGCACGCAGTCGGTCAGATTGATTCGCTCCACGGCAGGCTCGATATTCTGGTGAACAACGCCGGAATCGAAGTTTCGAAGGAACTGTCGGAGACCAGTCTCGCGGAGTGGCGGCGCGTCCTGGCGGTCAATCTCGACTCGGTATTTATGGGCTGCAAATCCATGCTGCCGTTACTGCGACGAGCAGGCGAGGTACGGCGTGCTGGCGCCGCCGTCATCAACATCTCTTCAATAGCAGGCATCGTCGGTTATCCCGATCAGGTGGCATATAACGCATCCAAGGCAGCGGTTCGCCACATGGCAAAGAGCATGGCGGTCGAGTGGGGCCACCACGGCTACAACATTCGCATCAATGCCATCGAGCCCGGTCCGATCCGGACACAGATGGTCGAGGAGTACGTGGCGGGTCTCGTCGCGAAGGGCAAGGTCGAGAACGATGTTTGGGCGTCCATCACGGCGAGCTCGCCGCTGCGCCGTATTGGGGTCGTCGATGACGTCGCGCACGGTGCCGTCTATCTCGCCTCGGACGAGGCTGGCTTCGTCACCGGCATGGACCTCGTGATCGATGGCGGATCGGTTGTTCGATAGACATTAGAGTATGAGCAAAGGGTGTTCACCGCGATATCAGGACGGCTCGAATCGAAAAATTACGTTTCGGGGGAGAATCTAGCATGCAATTTTTAACAATCTCGTCACGGCAGGCGGTCGACCGTCGCCGCCACACAGGTCTCCGCGCGGGCCTTTTCGCAATCGTTGCAATCGGCGCGCCGTTCATGGCGGATCTATCGTTCGGCCAACAGGCTGCGGCCGGCCAGGACACCGCGGCTCCGCAAGCCGAGTCTCTGGGAGAAGTTGTGGTCACCGCCAGAAGGCAGACCGAGCGAGAGAGAGACGTACCCATCACAATCGTGGCACTGAATGCGGATCAACTCCGCGTCGCGGGCGTGACGGACATGCGCGACCTCGGAACCGCGGTGCCAGGCTTGGCGATCTCGGGAACGGGTGCATTCTTCGAGCCCTCGCTGCGTGGTGTCAGCGGATCACTGACCGAACCGGGCGGTAATAGTCCTATCGCGACCTATGTCGACGGCGTCTACCAGCCGAATTTAGCGGGTGAGTTCTTCGATCTCCCCGACGTGGCAAATGTCGAGGTGCTCAAAGGCCCCCAGGGCACGCTGTTCGGACGCAACGCCACTGCTGGTGCGATCACCATCACTACTGCCGACCCGTCCTTCACGCCTTCCGGCACGGTATCCGTCGCTGATGGCATCTACTTCGGCGGCACGGCTCGTACCTCCAACGACGTCACGACAAAACTCAAGGTGACTGGGCCGCTCTTCGGCGATGTACTCGCAGGTAGTTTCGCGGGCTTCTATCAGAAGGTCCCCGGCTATCTGACCAACGATCAGACGGGTACGGAAACCGGGAACATCGAGTCCTACAGTTTTCGTGCCAAGTTGATGTACGTGCCCTCGGACTACTTGAAGTTCGTACTCACGGGATACAATGCTGTCCTGTTCGATGACGCTAACGCTGCCGTTGCGGCCTATCGAGGAGTGACTGTCGGGAAATTTTATCCAGGCGCGATCGTCCCCGATCTGCCCTACCATGTGGCGAGCGAGCTTAGGGACGGGGTAAGTTCGGTTGATACGCATCAAAGCGGCGGCTCGCTGCGCGCTGAATGGAGGATTCCGGGCGCGGGTACGATCACGTCTTTGTCTTCCTTCACCAAGGTTTTCTCCTTTTACTTGGCGGAGGTCGACGGCACGTACTCACCGGCGTGTGTCGCGGTCTTTTCCTGCATCACGCCCTACCTGGTCGACTACGGCCCCAACAACACCATTCAGCAAGAGCTGACCTTCAGCTCCGAGAAATTCGGGCCGACGAAGTTTGTCGCTGGATTATTTTTCTACCGTGATTCCGCCGCCTATGGCAGCGCAGTTAACCCGCCCCTCAACTCAGCCGGCAACCTCACCGGCGCGCCCGCTCCCTATTACAACGCGTCGAATGTCACGACCCATGCGGCGGCGGCCTTTGGTGAGGCGAACACTGACATCACGGAGAGCCTGCATCTCACGACTGGGTTACGATTTAGTTGGGAGAGGCAAAAGGGCGAGGGTAACGTCCTGGGAGGCCCGATCTTCGGCTTCGGCAACGAGCCGCTATGGACCTCGTGGACCCCGCGCGTATCGCTGCGCTATGACATCAATCAGAAGTTGAACGTCTATGCCACCTATAGCCAAGGATTCAAGAGCGGCGTTCTTGATGCGATTTCTTTGACCCAGGACGTGGCACAACCCGAGAAGCTTTATTCCTACGAGATCGGTGCGAAGTACGGTTCTGAGAACGTCATATTGAATGCGTCGGTGTTTTACTACGACTACAAAAACTTCCAGGTGCAGTTCCAGTTACCCGACGCGGCGTCTGTCATCGGTAATGCACCGAAGGCGACTTTGTATGGTTTGGATCTCGATGGCACTTTCCGCTTGCCCTATGGTTATCAGGTGCGCGCCGCCGGTTCTTGGTTGCCACGAGCCACCTATGACACCCTGGATAACGCCATCGACTATGAAACGCCCATAAACCCCGTCACAGGTCTGCGACAGGTGTCGTTGGACGTAAGCGGGCAGCGGATGTTGCGCGCGCCGCGATTCACCGGCAATGTCACGCTCAACTACACCCATCCTCTCGCGGCGGGGACATTCGATGCGAATGGCGTGCTCTACCAGTCGACGTCATACGCTTACGATTACCTGAACAACATTCAATCGAGCTTCTACGTGACACTGGGTGGGTCGATTGGGTTCCGACCGACGGATAGCGGATTCCACTACAGACTTTGGGTCAAGAATGCGACCAACCGAGAGCGCATCCAAGCGGAAACGACATCTGCGGAAGCGAACACCGTCGTCTATTCCCCGCCGCGCGAGGTCGGAATTACCTTGGACTATGCTTTCTAACGACGCGTTGCCCGGCGGAAGCGCACAAGGATGTTCGTTTCCGCGACGCGCGCGACTCCAGCTCATAACGAGCCAGGTTCCGGTCGGGAGACAGAGAGGCGAATTAGAAGTGTCGCACCGGATCGCTGCGATCCCAATCGACCGAAGCCTCCGCGACGATCTTGAATATCGACTTGATCGAGTCCCGATCCTCGATAACTTCCGTCATATGCCCGAGCAGAGAGCGGGTGTCGATGTATGCGAAGCGCACGTCGCCGAACGCGCCTTCGGCGGCGACCACAAGCCCTTGCCGCCGGTATTGTCGCAGATCGACGTCGAAAGTCTGGGTCATCCGGGCGAGGTGATGAAATCCTTCCTGGCCCTTGGGAAATACATCACGATAAGCAGACGGACCGTCGCTGTGTTGCTCGATGAGCTCGATCTGCAAGGGCCCTGCTTGCGCCAAAGCGCCGCTCATGTCGATCGCGGATTGCTGGCCACGATACTGAAACCGTTCCACCTGCGCGTGTGGTATCAGATAGAACGGTCCGACGTTCGTTGTCGTGAGCCATCTCTCGACCGCCTGCTCCAGATTGTCGACAACCCATGCGGCCTGAAATAGACCTGAGTAGGGAGCGCTCGCCATCAGATGCCCGGGGACGGGTAGTGCGTGAACAACACGGGTTCCTCGCGCACCAGTACGCCTACCGTGGCCGCTCCATCGATCCAGCTCGGTTCCTTAGAGCGCTTGGCCCACGCCGCATGGAAGGCCGCTGCGTTCGGCCAATAAGACGCTTCGATTGCGTCGTAGTTCTGTACCGCCTCATAGGTCTTGTCTGTCTCTTTCTCCGGGAGCTCGATGGACAGGTGACGCGTCAGTCTCGTCGGGGTCAAGCCCGCATCGGATAGCAGCAGGGGACGGCGCGGCCGCAGGAACTCGGTGTTGAAGCGTTCGCGGTCGGTTCCTTTCGCCCGACGGAAGAAGATCATCGCCTTGATGTGCAGCGCGCTGGCCAATCGTCCAATCCCGTCATCGATGACATGTTCGCTCGCCAGCAATGCCTCCGGGCGACCTTCCATCAAGTTAGGCTCGTCCAGATACGCGCCCTCGAGATATTCCCGGGCCGTGGCCAGTCGGGCGAGAAGATCGCGACCGTGTGTCCAGAGTTCCGGGAACCCATCGCCCGCAAGCGCAAGACCCGGGATTTCGCCGCCTTCCGCTATGCGATGATTCTGGACATAGCCTTCCATGATGCCTGGCGCGATCAATAGCAACGAGAGATCGCGATGGCGAGTCCGCCAATGATGTGCAAACTGGGCCAAGGTTCGATCGGAACGTCGTTTCAACAGGCCGAAAAGCTTCAAGGGTTCCGCGCTCATCACGATCCTCCCCATGTTCACATTTCAAAGGTGCAGATGGACCTCTCCGACCGCAACTAGAGTATTGGCTAGGTCCGCAGCGCCCCGCGCTCAGGCCGTGTCCCATTCCAGGAACAGTTTCGAGATGACGCGGTTGCCGAAGCTCGGCGCGTATTCGATCTTCTGGTTCGGCCGCAAGCGAATACCGGGAATGCGCGCAGATATCTCTTCCAGAGCCGTGTAGAGCTCCAAGCGCGCCATGGGCGCGCCGATGCAAGAATGTTTGCCGGTATTGAAGGTCAAGATGGGTGCCTTCTTCGTGCGAACCGGGCAGAAGCTATCGCCGTCGCTGAACCTCTCGGAGTCGTGATTGGCCGAGCCATACATGATCACGACCTTGTCGCCCTTGCGAATTAACTTGCCGCCGAGCTCAAAATCCTGGACACAATATCGGAACCATGCCAGCAGCGGCGCGTCGAATCGTAGGCATTCTTCGGCGAATTCGCCTATTCGTTTGCGGTCGAGTAAGAGCTCTTCCCAGCGCTCACGATGACTGAGCAGATGAAAGACACTGTTCGTTAGTGCGAGCTTCGTGGTTTCATGCCCCGCGCCTACCAGACTGTGGGTCAACATGATGACGAGCTCGTCATCGGTCAGGCTCGCGGCCCCCGTGGACAGATTGGTTAGTATCTCGCTCAGCAAGTCGTTTTGAGGATTCGCCCTGCGCGATTCAATTTTTTGCCGGATGTAGTTCTGAAATTCGACTGCGTGTGTTGCAGCGACGACTTGTTGATCAACGCTCAAGTTGGTCAATAGCATGCGAAACGTGTCGTCTATCCAGACCGGAAACTTGCTCAAGTCGTCTTCTGCTTCGTGGAAACCGATCAAGTTCAGGGTCGTCAGCATCGCGAGCGGATAGGCAAATTCGCTCACGTACTCGCACTGTCCTTTCTTGATGAAGCTGTCAATGAGCTCGTTGACCAGCCGCCGCACCACTGGCTCCATTTCACGCACGCGCTTCGGGGTGATCACACTCATGAGCGCGCGGCGGAAACGGGAATGTTCGGGACTGTCGTCGGTCTGGACGTGCCGCGTCTTGTTCCAATCGACGCCGCGGCTCAGTATTCTGTTGGCCTCGGGGCAGTATTGACCGTTTTGCGCACCTTGAAGTGCGTTCTCGACGGTGAAGGCGGGATTTCTGACGACCGCCAGAACGTCTTCGTAACGCGTGACTATCCAGCCCTGGTGCTTCTGCGAATAAAAGAGAGGGTTTTCCTTGCGCGCCTCGGCGAGGAATCCATACACATCCTCAAACGACGCGCCTGTGGGCTCGAAATCAGTGATCGCGGACATAGTGGCCTCCGTCTTTGGCAGTGGATTCGCGCTTTTGCGCCGAGCCCTCTGTCGTGTAAGTATCGGGGATAGTATTCTTGGTTGGTTGACCAAGCAAGGTTGTTAGCATCGAATTAGCCTTTAGATTAGGAGGGGTGCTGTCGCATGTCGTCGCTTACCAAATTGAGGCCGGTTGACCGCGGTGCACAAACGCGCACGCGAATTTTGAACGCGGCGGAACTCCTATTCGCAGAGCGCGGCTTCAATGGCGTCGCTTTGCGCGACATAACCGAGGCGGCGGCCGTCGAGAATGCGTTGGCAAGCTACCATTTCAAGACTAAGGACCGTTTGTTTACCGAGGTAGTTCTGCGTCGTTCGGAAGAACATCTACATGACATGACCGAAAGTCTCGGGGCGGCGTTGCGCGAGAACGCTCCCAACCCGCCGAGTACCCGGGCCCTGGTACGAGCATACGCTGCTCCTGCGCTCGAAAAGATCACTCGCGGCCAGGGATGGGCGGCCTACGTCAAAATAACCGTCGGCATTCAAAATCTGGATCGCAACGACCCCGCCAGCTTGCTGACGAATTCGATTTACGACGAGACGATCAAGCAATTCGTGGCCGCCTTCGTCGCGGCAAATCGCGCGGTCGCGAGAGACAGGGTTTATTTCGCGCTATATTTCTTGCATGGGGCGCTGATCCATATCTTGTCCCAAGGCAGGACCTTCGAGCGGCTGATCGATGACGGGCCAAGGTTTCAAGATCGGGAGGCGATCTTGGAAGAGCTTGCCGAATTTTTCTCCGGCGGGCTCGCGACCCGGGCTGGGCCCGTCAAGTCCGGGATCCGAAGCGGCGCCGATTAACGCGCGAAAAGAAACTTACGGCTGGTCGTCGGTAGGGCGCTCTCGATCTCACTTTTCACCTCGATGAGGTGATCACGCATGCTCGCGTAGGCCCCCGCTTCATCGCCGTCCAGGATCGCCTGTGCAATTTCTTTGTGCGCATGTATCGTCGCGGAGCTCAAATTGAAACCCGGCGCACCGATACGAACTTGTTCGGTGACCAAAAACCCTACCGCGCCGAGCAGCAGGCTCAAGAGTTGATTCTCACCGAGCTCAGCCACCGCGTCATGAAATGCCAAACCTGCTGCCAGCTCTCGTTGCGAGGCCGTGGCATCCGAGGCAAATCCCCGCAACATGCGCTCGACCTTCTCCCGGTCTTTGCTTTTGGCGGCGAGTTGCGCGAGCAGCGGTTCCACCATCAGCCACGCATCCAGCAGATCACTCAACGTAGCCCTGCCCATCAACAGATATAAATTCAGCGTTCCAGAAAGATTGGCGGGATCGATCTGGCCCACTTCCGTACCACCTCCCGGACCCGGACGAATCGTGATGAGTCCTTGGACATCGAGCAACCGAAGCGCCTCGCGAAGCGAAGACCGGCTGACGTGATATTCGACTAGCATCTCCGCTTCGAGCGGCAGCTTGTCTCCGGAAACCATGCCGCGAGCGACAATGTCCTCGACTATTTGCAGGGCTACGAGCTCGGATCGCTTCATCGAGCGCCGACGTGCGTCGCTCGTGCGCGATTTGCGCCGCATGACGGGTGACTTAGAGCTTTCCAAGAGCATGTATCCTCATACCAGGGCGGAAGTTCATTTCAGCACAATGGATCCGATCGGGAAACGGACAGCATGCTGGTAAAGAGAAAGGAGGCTCTCTGCGTGAGCTCGAGAAATCTGGGTGTTCATTCATCGTCGATGGCATCCACAAGCAGCCAGTCCAGGGCTCGCTGCGCTCTTAACCGCACCCCCGACACCATGAGATAGAAAGCTCGATGGCGCCCGATTCGCCGCGGCACGGTCACCGTCCCGCCCGCGCCTGGGATCAGCCCCATGCCGACCTCGGGTAGCTGAAACCAACTGGCGCTGCTCGCGCTGACGTGATGGGCCGCCGCCGCCATCTCCACGCCGGATCCAATGGCGGCGCCCTGCACTACGACCGTCGATCGCTCGCCCAAGCGGTGCAGACGCCATGCGGCGGACTGTTCGAGTCGTATGTGGTGGCCTTCTATCGCATCCGTGGTTTTGCCGAACTCATCGAGCGCGCCGCCGACGCAGAAAGTACGTCCATGAGCCCGGATAGTCACCCCAGGGTTGGTCGCATCGAGCAGACAGCTGTCCAATGCGTAGGCCAATGCATCGCGCATTGCGCTCGAGTAGGCGTTTCTGTTGGATGCATCGTCGAGCCACAGCGTAACGGTGTCCGCTATCCGGGTGAACCTAATCGGGTCGCTCGCCCATGTCGGTGGAACTTCGCCCCGTCGACGGAGCCACGCCTTGAACTCTGCGCCGCCCAACAACGCGGAGTAAGCAAGAGATTCCACGAACAGCGCGTCTTCGAATGGGGAGCGCTCGGTCGTTTTGAGCACACGTGAAAGCATGCGGGTAGCGCTCGGATTGGCATGAATGCTGCGCGTGAGCCGGTTCAAGCACCCTTCAATGTCGGCGCAGTGGACCCACGGCCGCGGCGCCGCAACCGTGGTCAGCATGACGTCGAATTGCGCGGTTCGGACCCGCGGCAATCGGCCGCCGAAGTCTGCGAATATCCGGATGCTGGCCGGCGTACAAGTGGCGGAAGAATCGACCGAGACCAGCGGGACGTCGGGACCGAGGCTCGAGACCGAACGACGCTCAGCGTTCACCGGGAGTCATCGCTGATCGGGGGCGATCAGTCCATCCCGCAGGAGCCGGCGCAAAAGTTTCCCCGTTTCGTTGTAAGGCAGTTCGGCGCGCATGAAGACGTCCTGAGGCGCCCGAGTCGATCGCAATCTATCTTTGACCCAGGTGCGCAGATGATCGGCCGACGCCTGTTGCGTATCGTGCAACACGACGAAGGCGACGATGCGTTCTCCCCATTCGTCATCCGGGGCTCCGACCACCGCTACGTCGGCCACGGCCGCGTGCATCCGCATGCAATCCTCGATCTCACCCGGCGAAATGTTTTCGCCGCCCCGCACGATCACGTCGTCCAGGCGCCCGTCGATGAACAAGTATCCCTGCTCGTCGAACCAGCCGCGATCCTTCGTGGGGAACCAGCCGGCGGCGTCGTTGTGACTCGCCCCCATATATTCTCCCGACACCTGATCGCCGCAAACCCAAACCTCTCCGGGTTCTCCGGCGGCAACCAAGGCGCCGTTCACGTCGCGAATCTGAATGTTGATCCCGGCGATGGGTTTTCCTACGGATCCCAGGCGATGTAAAGCCGTGACATCGCCGGATCTCGCCAACGCATGATCTTCAGGCCCCAGCAAAGAGACCGTGGAACTCGTTTCGGTCAGGCCATAGGCGTTGGTGAACTCGACTTCGGGGAGCAATTCCAGCGCACGTCGTATGGTTGACGCGGGCATGCGGCCGCCGCCGTAGGCCAATGACCTGAGGCTCGGAAGTGATAGCGCCTCCGACTCGATTTGATCCAGAACGCGTGTCAGCATGGTCGGCACCAGCATGGCGTGGGTCACCCCGAACCGCTGCACACTTGCGACCCAGTTTGCCGGCGTGAACACATCCAGTTGCACGATGCGGCGTCCGGAGTAGATCGAAGTCAGCATGGAGGAGATGGCTGCGATGTGGTACGGAGGAACACTGACCAGCGTCGCTTCCCCGTCCCCGGCTCCGAGGAACTCCACGGATTGCATGACGTAAGAGGTAAGGTTCTGATGTTTGAGGATTGCGGCTTTGGGTTCGCCGGAGGTGCCGCTGGTAAACAGCATCACCGCGATTTCAGTCTCTAGGTACTCGGTGCCGCCTTTAGATCCCTGCCGCGCTTCGGAGCGAAGCAGCTCCTCGAGGGTCACGACGGTTACTCCGCTGATGCCTTCGATGCGCGACATCATCGCCTTCTCAGCGATCACCACGCAGGGCGCGAGTCGGGCGGCCAGCGCGCGGAGCTTGTCGTCCGTCAATCGATAGTTGAGCGGTGAGAAAGGTCGTCCTGCGATCGCGCTGCCGAACAACGTAATCGGAAAGGCGGGCGTGTTCAGTCCCAGGTAGCAAACCGACGCAATGGGTATCTCTGCGATGTAGGTTGCGATGCGGCTGGCGTTCTCCTCGAGTTCGGCGTAACTCAGCGAGCCGGCGAGACCGTCGATGGCGATCCGCTCGGGAGCCGACTCGCGGGCCAATTCGAGAATGAGGGGGACACGCACGGCGTCAATCGGATGCCGGAAGCTTCTTGGTTTCGACCACCGTCAAGATCTTGCCTGCAAACCCGAGGGTTCCGTCGCCGGCTTTCGTGCAAAGCATCTCGAGGCCGTCGGCGTCCGACTTGTATCGCTTTCCTATGGCGCAGCCACCGTCGAACCCGGCAACCGGTGTCGAGGGGTTGCCGGATTCACCCACAGGCGACATGTCGACTCCGCCGCATTGTGGGAGGCCGTCACTCTTCGGAGCGCGCACGACGACCGCCTCTGTGGTGCACACGTTGCTTTTCCATCGACTACCAGGCTTGATCATTGGATTCCCCATCGGTTGACGCGGCGCCGATCATCCGACGCTCGCGATTTGCGCTTCTCGCCACGCGAACTGCGCCAGAGGCCGCACTCTTGCCACTTGCTCTTGCGCGTCCGAATTGACGGCATTGTTGCTCCTCAGACGGCCAACAACCCCCTGAATGATCGCAGCGACACGAAACAAATTGAAAGCCTTGTAGAAGCCCAGGGTTTCAATGGGGGGCCGCCCGACTCGCGCGCAATATCGAGCGACATAGGCCTCGAGAGTCGGGATTCCCAATTCGGTCAAATTTTTGTCGATCAGTGAGCCGCGTGGATCGACATTGGCCGGCCGATACCACTCCATTGCGTGGTAGGTCAGATCGGCAATGGGGTCGCCTGTCGTTGCCAACTCCCAATCGATGATGGCGGCCACACGCGATTCCGTCGAATGAAAGATCAAGTTGTGAAACGAGTAGTCGCCGTGGACGATTCGCGCTGGCTGCTCGGCCGGCACGTGGTCCTGCAGCCATCCGGCCACCTGCTCCATTTCCTGGATATCGTCCGTCTTGGATGCAGCGTATTGCTTCCACCAGCGGGCGACTTGCCGGCCAAAATAATTCCCGGGCCGGCCGAAATCCCCGAGCCCGATGTCAGCCGGTACCAGCAGATGCAGTCTTGCTAAGGCAGCGTTGGCGGAATCGTAGGCTGCGGCACGCTCAACGGGCGCCAGGTCAGGCAATGCGTTGTCCCAGAAGATGCGCCCCGGCATGTGCGCCATCACGTAAAATTCACTGCCCAGAATGCTCGCGTCATTGCAGAAGATCAGCGGCTCGGGAACCGGAACACCGTGCCTATGAAGCGCCGTCAGCACTCGAAATTCGCGATCCACTGCGTGGGCCGATGCCAGCAGTGTCCCGGGCGGCCTCCGGCGAAGGACGTAGCTTGCGGATTTGCCTGCTAACAGATACGTCGGATTCGATTGCCCGCCTTTGAACTGCCGTATCTCGAGATTCTCGCAATCGAGCTCAGTATTTTCTTCGAGAAATCCACGCAGTGCTTTTTCGTTCAGCTCGAAGCCGGCGCGCACAGGGCCGGAGTCTCCCAAGTATTTGATGCTTTGCCGCCCCTGCAGCGCGGTGGGGGTGCTCACAAGACACCGCCGTCGAGCTGAATGATCGTTCCGGTGGTATAGGATGATCGAGGGCTCGCGAGATATAGGGCGGTCGAGACGATTTCCTCGGGCTGGCCCATGCGCTTCATCGCCGAGGGAGCATCCTTCTGATAGGCGTCGCGCCAGCGACGCGTGATGTCGGTCCAAAATGGGCCGGCCATGATTGCGTTCACGCGCACCGCGGGTCCGAACTCCATGGCCAGCGAGCGCGTGATGATGTTGAGGGCGCCCTTCGTAGCCGCGTAAATCGGATACGCGGGATCCGGCTTGATCGCGCCAATGCTCGTGATATTGATGATTGAACCGCCGCCGTTCTTGCGCAAATGCGGCTCGGCGAGCGCCGCCAGCCGGAAAGGACCCTTGAAGTTGACGCCCACGGTCTTGTCGAACAATTCCTCGGTGACCGCGAGAGAAGACTCCGCGGTTGGCGCGATGCCGGCATTGTTGATCAGCACATCGATCCGGCCGAGTTCCGCAACCACCCGCTCGATGAATTGCGGAAGCTTGTCCCACTCGCCGACGTGGCAGGGCAACGCAATTGCCCGACCGCCCTTGGCCTTGATTTCCTCGGCCACTTCGGTGCATGGCTCGATTTTGCGACTTGAAACGACGACCTGAGCGCCGCATTCCGCGAACCCCAGCGCCATCGCACGCCCCAGCCCGCGCGAGCCGCCCGTAACGATGACGACTTTGCCGCCAAAGTCGGTGTAGCTGTTGATGTTAGTCGCTTGCATACTTGGCCAATTCGGCACGAGCCAGCTGCCGGGCGTGCACCTCGTCTGGGCCATCCGCGATGCGCAGAATACGTGTGTTGGCGTAGGCCTCGGCGAGCCCGAAGTCTTCGCAAACACCGGCGGCGCCATGCGCCTGAATGGCATCGTCGATAACTCGCAGCGCGATTCGCGGAGCGCCCACCTTGATCATGGCGATCTCAGCGCGAGCGGACTTGTTGCCCGCGGTATCCATCATGTATGCCGCCTTGAGGCAAAGCAGACGGGCCATCTCGATATCGATGCGCGCGTCGGCGATTCGCTGTTCCCATACCGACTGCTCGCTCAAGCGGGTACCAAAGGTGACTCGCCCGAGCAGTCGGCGGCACATCTTCTCCAGTGCCTCTTCCGCGACTCCGATGGCGCGCATCGCGTGATGAATTCTTCCCGGCCCAAGCCGGCCTTGTGCGATCTCGAATCCGCGACCTTCGCCGAGCAGCATGTGATCGGCGCTCACCTGCACGTCATCCAGTATGATTTCGGCGTGGCCGCCGTGCTGTGCATGATCGTAGCCGAACACCGGCAACATCCGTCGAATCTTGACGTTGGGATGGTCGGCCGGAACGATGAGCATGCTCTGCTGCCGGTAGGGTTTTTCGTTCTCGTCCGTCTTTCCCATGACGATGTAGAACCGACAACGTGGATGGCCAGCTCCGGAGGACCACCACTTTCTCCCATTGATGATGTATCCGTCGCCCGATCGGCGAATAGAAGTCTCGATATTGCGCGCGTCTGATGAGGCCACTCCGGGCTCGGACATCAAGAACGCTGAGCGTCCCTCCCCGGTCATGAGGGGCTGAAGCCAACGATCTTTCTGCTGGCGCGTCCCATAACGCATCAAAACCTCCATGTTGCCGGTGTCGGGCGCCGAGCAATTGAAGACCTCGCCGGCGAACGGAATCCGCCCCATGATCTCCGCCAGGGGTGCGTACTCAAGATTGGTGAGTTGCTCTCCGTCGAATTTAAATGTCTCGTCGACGGAGGGAAGTCCGCTGTGGGGAGGCATGAACATGTTCCAAAGCCCGGCCGCCTTGGCTTTCGTTTTCAGCTCTTCCAGGACGGGAATGGTCTTGTAACGGGGCAGCTCGCGTTCCTGCTCGTGGAAGATCGGAATGGCGGGCCGAATCTCGCCGTCCATGAACCCTTGCACGCGCTCAATCCATCGCTTGGCAGAAGCGGTGTGTTCGAATATCATGCAACCCCCTGATTCATATAGGTTATTGATAACCCGGGGCAACCAGCACGGGCCTGCATTTCGATTATAGTTGACAAAAAATCATAATCATCATCATAAATCTGTCAATTGATCTTTGTACCAGTTGACCATGATCCGCATAATCATCATCATAAATTTAAAGTAGTCGAAATGGCAGTTGTGCGGGGGCGGTTCAACCGTAATTGGCTTGGCGCAGAGCAACAATTCTTATCCGGATCAAAAACGCTCGCCGCGGAACCACCCGCAGCGAGCTATCGGCCCGCTCGCGGGTATTCGCGTCGCTGATTTCTGTTGGGTCGGCGTCGGCGCCATGGCCACGCGCACGCTTTCGGACTTCGGTGCCGAGGTCATTAAGATCGAAGATCGGCAGCGGGTGGATATGACCCGACGTTTGCCCGTCTATAAGAACCACCCCGCGCGGGCGTTCGGAGAGGAGGATCCCAATCCGGACGTGAATCGCAGCGGTGTTTTCAACAACTACAACCGCAACAAGCTCAGTTTGACGGTCAATATGCGCAGCCCCAAAGGCCGGGCGCTCGTCGATCAGCTGATCGCAAAAAGCTCGGTGGTAACCGAGAACTTCGCGCCCGGGGTCATGGAACGCTGGGGTCTGACTTACAAGCGTCTGCAAGAGCTTTGTTCGAATGTCATCTTCTGCCGGATGAGCGGATTCGGACACACCGGTCCGGACGCGAACTTCAGAAGCTATGGACCCATCGTGCAGGCGGTTTGCGGGCTCTCGTACATCAGCGGATTGCCCGGCGTCGAGCCGTCCGGATGGGGCTTGTCCTACATGGACAACCAAGCCGCATATTTTGGATCAGCGGCGCTGCTGATGGCGATCTACAACCGCAACCTCACGGGCACGGGAACCGAAATCGACATCTCAGCGGTCGAGGTCGGGATCAAGTTGCTCGGACCGCTCCTGCTCGAGGTCACGGCGAACGGCCGCAGAACTCGTGAGGATAATTTTCCCGTCGGCAATCGCTTGGAGCATCCCGCAGCGGCGCCGCATGGTGTCTACCCGGCCTTGGGTGACGATCGCTGGATCGCGATCGCAGTGTTCAATGATTCCGAATGGTCAGCGCTCAAATCGGTCATGGGTAATCCCACCTGGGCCGATGCGCCGGCATTCGCGACACTCGAGGATCGATTGAGAAATCAAGACGAACTCGACCGCCAAATGGGTAACTGGTCCAAACAGCTCGAACCAAGAAACATGATGGATACGCTTCAGAGCCGCGGGATTCGCGCGGCCGTTGTGCAAAATGCGCAAGACCTGAGCGAGTTCGATCCGCAAATTGCAGAGCGAGGTCTGTTTTTCTCACTCGATCACCCGGTGATAGGCGAGGCCAGCTTCGAAGGCATGCCAGTCAAGCTGTCGACTACGAAACAGATCAACTGGCGCTCAGGTCCTTTGCTTGGGGAGGATACACGCTACGTGCTGACTGATATCTTGGGGCTGACGGATGACGAAGTGAGTGCCCTCGAAGAGGAAGGGGTGGTATGAGCGCCGCCGTCGCACCCTCGCAGGCGCCTCCGTATAAAGGATTGCGCGTGATCGAGCTTGCCGATCAACCGGGAGCCGAATACACAGGCCGGCTGCTCGCCGAAATGGGCGCAGAAGTGATCAAGCTCGAGCCGCCCGGCGGATCCGCGTCGCGACGAATCGGCCCGTTTGCCGGCGGCGTTGACGACGGCGAGCATAGTCTGCATTTTTGGTTCTACAATGCCGACAAGCGCAGCCTGCAGCTCGACCTGGCGCATGCCGGCGGCCTTCAGGCGCTGCAAGTTCAATTGTCCACGGCGGACGTGTTCATCTGCGGGCTGCAACCGGCCGAATTGCAAGCCGCGGGGATTTCGCTGCAGACGATTGCCGCGCTCAATCCGCGCCTGGTCATTGCCGCGATCACGCCGTTTGGCTTGACCGGTCCCTGGAAGGACTTCAAGTCCTCAGACCTCGTTTCGCTCGCCGCAGGTGGGCCGCTGCACATGTGTGGTTACGACGACCATTCCATCCCGCCGATACGTCCGGGGGGTAACCAGGGCTTCAACACGGGCACGGCGTTCGCACATCTCGGCATTTTGCTCGCGTTGCTGGAGAGACAACGGAGTGGTACGGGTCAAATCGTCGATCTTTCCAACCACGAAGCGCTCGCTGTCACGGTGGAGCTGGGCAATCCTTATTGGTTCTATCCGAAGGCACTGGTGCTCCGGCAGACGTGTCGGCATGCTCAACCTGTACGAACGCAGCCGGCGCTATTCAAGTGCGCCGATGGTTACGTATACTTTGCGCTGGTTATCACCGAAGAGAAGCCCTGGCAGGTTCTGGTGAAGTGGTTGCAAAGCCATGGACTCGAGAGCGGGCTCGATGACGCAGCCTTTCTGGATCCAGCTTATCGGCAAGCAAATTTCGACAGCATTCAGCAAGTTGTCGAAGTATTCTTCCTGGTGAACAGCGCCGAGCAAATCTATCGCGAAGGGCAGGAGAATGGTCTGCCGATAGGCAAGCTGAATGCGCCGGAGGATTTGTTCCAGGATCAACACCTGAAAGAGCGCGGCTTTTTCCATCCCGTAGCGCATGAGGGGCATGGCGAGGTCGCCTACCCGGGTGCGCCTTATACCTTCTCGGGATTTTCTCCCGTGCCGCCCAAGCCCGCGCCGCACCTTGGCGACGCCAGTCTCTTAAACAGCGTTGAATGATCGAAGCAATGAGCTTGGACCGGGAATTGTTTCGAGACCGCACGTCGATTGCAGGTATTGGAAGAACTGAGTTCTCAAAAGATTCCGGGCGTAGTGAGCTGACCCTGGCGTGCGAAGCGGCGCGCGCGGCGATCGGCGACGCCGGATTATCGATTGAGGACATAGACGGCGTAGTCCGATGCGACATGGATCGCGTCTCGCCGTCGGCGATCGTCGGCGCTTTAGGTATCTCGAATTTGGGTTATGTCGGCGAACTCGGCACGGGAGGCGCAGCGCCGTGCGGGATGATTGGATTGGCGGCGATGGCGGTGACTTCCGGTCAAGCGAGCGCGGTGCTCGTTTACCGGGCGCTCAATGGTCGTTCGGAATCGCGTTTTGGCGCCGCGATCGCCCCGCGTCCTGTCGCCGGGGGTCAAGGTAATTACGACGAGTTCTTCACCCCGTATGGGCTGCTTACCGCGCCACAATCCTTTGCACTGTTGGCGCAGCGTCACGCTATCGAGTTCGGCACCGGCGCAGAAGAGCTCGGCGCGATCGCGCTGACCTGTCGTGCCAACGCGAACCGAACTCCTCACGCGCAGATGTACAGCAAGCCGCTGACGCTTGATGAATACCTTTCCTCGAGGATGATTTCGACTCCGCTGCGATTGTTCGATTGCTGCCTCGAGACCGACGGGGCCTGCGCGGTCGTGGTCACAAGCACTGAGCGTGCTCGAGATTTACCCAATCGGCCGGTGCTCGTCCGCGCGGTCGCCCAGGGCGCGCCCGTCGGTTTGACCGGGGGCATGATGTTTCCGTCGATCACCTATCGCGACCCGATGAGACTCGCGCCGACGAACGTGGCGAAGACCTTGTGGGCGCGCGCGGGCATGGGGCCTTCGGATATCGACGTGGCGCAGATCTATGATTGCTTCACCATTTCCGTCCTGTTGCAGTTGGAGGACTACGGGTTCTGCGCGAAAGGCGAAGGAGGGCCGTTTGCCGCCTCGGGAAGCATCGGTCCTACCGGCGACATCCCGATCAATACGGACGGTGGGAATATGTCGGGCGGTTACATACACGGGCTGAATCATGTCGTCGAGGGCGTACGCCAGATGCGGGGAACCGCCGATGTACAGATCGAGGACGCTGAGACTTGCTTGGTGACCAGCGGTCCGATCGGCATCAGCAGCGCGATGGTCTTGAGGCGTGCATCGTGAGTGCGCAAATTCTGCCGGTTGATTTCGACCGGGATACTGGACCGCACTTCCAGGCGGCGCGAGCCGGCAAATTGGTGTATCGGCACTGCAAATCCTGCGGCAGGGGTGTGCACGTGCCGACGCAATTTTGCGGCGCCTGCGGCAGCGGCGACACCGAGTGGCGGGAATCGGCGGGAAAAGGAACGGTATACAGTTGGACGTCCGTGATGCATCAGGTGAATCCAGCCTATCCGGTCCCCTACACGATAGTCGTGATCGCCCTCGATGACGCACCGGATGTACGGTTGATTGGGTCCCTCAAGGGTGCGGTCCCGTTGAAAGCCGGCCAACCGATGCAGGTATTCTTCGACGAGACATCGAGCAGCACCGGACTGCCGCAATGGCGGCCGCTCTGAAACCAGTTCCAGGCGCCGGAGAATCGAGTGTCGCTTAAGCATGATTCTTTAAAAGGACAGGTCGCCGTGGTCACCGGGGCCGCCCAAGGAATGGGAGCGTCATTCGCACGCTGTCTCGCCGCCGCGGGAGCCTCCGTGGTCGTCAGTGATATCAACGTCAAGCTGGGCGCAGCCGTCGCGGCCAGCATCGGGCCAAAGGCTTTCTTCATCGAGCACGACGTGTCTTCGCTACCCCAGTGGCAAAGCATGATTGCGGCGGCGGAGGATCGCTTCGGTCCAATATCGGTTCTGGTAAACAATGCTGGGATAGCCTGGTTCGAGAGCCTTGAAAAGTCACCGGAGGTCGAGGCGCGGCGCATGATAGAAGTCGATCAGCTCGGCGTATTCCTCGGGATGCAGTCGGTTATTCCCTCGATGCGCAAGGCGGGCAAAGGCAGCATCATCAACATCGCGAGTGTCGCCGCTCTGAAGGGCACCAAGGGCTTGACGGTGTATTCGGCTTGCAAGTGGGCAGTCAGAGGCATGACCAAGTGCGCTGCTCTGGAGCTCGGTGCGGACAATATCCGTGTCAATGCCGTTCACCCGGGCATGATCGATACGGCGATGACGAAGGAGATGAGCGATCCCGAGAACCAACCTTTTACGAGAAAGGGAACGCCTGACGAAGTGGCCAGGACCGTGCTTTTTTTGGCTTCCGACGAATCCTCCTACACCACCGGTTGTGATTTCCCCGTGGACGGAGGAATGACGATTCCCTAGGTATCTTGGAACCCGCGATTGGCCCGTGAGACCTCCTCCAGGAGCGGCGCCGGCCTAAAGACATCGCCATGAGCCTGTCGCATGTCCGTCAATACCGCATAGACGTTTCGGATTCCTATCGTCTCAGCCCAGAACATGGGCCCGCCGGTATATGTCGGCCACCCAAAGCCGACCACCATCGCAACGTCGATATCGGAAGCGCGAATGGCAGTTCCGTCTTCCAGCATTTTGGCGCCCTCGTTGATGACCGGATAGAGCAGGCGCTCGAGCATGTGCGCTTCGGAAATTGCCGTGAACCCCTCTACGCAAGGCAGTTGCGCATGCAGCGTCGACAGCGCGAACCGGCGCGACGGAAAGCCGTAATTCTGCAGAACGCGATCGACGTCAGCGGGCGACACGCCCTCGGCGACCAACGCTTCCGCTTGTTTTCGCAGTGCCGACGCGGCTCGGTCGCCGATGGATCCTTTGCGATCCCGGGATACGACCGGGACCTTCCCGATCTTCTTGGCAAAGCTCAATGCAGTGGCGAGAGCGGATGGCGCGGTGGCATCCGTCCTGACGATTTCCAGCAATCGCGAGCCGAGGGCGGATGGATAGAAGCGAAGGCCTATCGTACGATCTCGATGGCCGCCCCCCGCCGCCAATTTGTCGATGCTCATAGACGTGGTCATGAATGCGAGGAGCGCGCTTGGCTTCGCGAGTTTCTCGAGCTTCGTAAGTATGTCGCACCTTGACTTGGAGTCCTCAGGTACCGCCTCGATCACAAGGTTGGCACCAGCCACGTCAGCAAGGTCCGCCGAATCGTCGATCGACAGGACCGGAATTCCCGCATCGTGGATCGCCATCGCAATGCCGGTGGCCACCGACCCAGAGCCCACGATCACGACGCTTACTATCGGCTGGACCGGCGTTTCAGCAGGCACGTCCGGCATCTTTCGCGTCATGCGTTCAGCAAAGAACGTGTATTGCTGGGCAGCCGCTTCGCGCGTCTCCATCAGCTCCTCGAGCAGTTGCCACTCCCGCCTGATTCCCTCGTCGAAGGGCAGTTCCACCGCTGCGCGCAGCGCTTCGATAATTTGCGCCGGCGCTTTGAATCCGTGAAACTCGCGCGCGTTGCGTTCCAGATAGCCGCGAAACATGTCCGGGTCGCCGTCGGCTTTTATGCGGATTCGATCCGTGCGGTCCCTTACTCGCTTGAGCGGCGCCTTGATGTCGAGTAGCTCTCGCGCATATCCGATGGAGGCCTCGAGCAGAGCTCCCTCCGGTGCAAGTCGATCCAAAATGCCGACCTGCTGCGCAAGCACGGCAGTCACCGGCTTTCCCTTGACGATGAAGTCGAGCGCGAACTCGATACCTGTCAGTCGGGGCAGTCGCTGGGTGCCTCCCGCTCCGGGCAGGATGCCGAGCGTGACTTCCGGCAGCCCCACGACCGCCGACGGCACGGCAATCCGGTAATGGCAGGCGAGCGCGGTCTCGAGTCCTCCCCCCAACGCCGCGCCATGGATGGCTGCTACCGTGATCTTGGGCAGGGCCTCTATCTCATTCAGCAGAAAAGGAAGGAGCGGCAACTGCAGCGGTTTGCCAAATTCGCTGATGTCCGCGCCTGCGAAAAACGTGCGTCCCGCGCATAGAAATATGATCGCGCGTACTGCCTCGTCCCGTTCGGCCTTGCGAATGGCGTTGAGCAGACTGTCGCGAACAGGGTGACTCAGGGCGTTGACGGGCGGCGAATCGATTGACAGAACGCACACACCGCCCGCGTACAGTTCGCTTGTCAAAAGCTCTTTCAGCTCGGGCTCCTCCACAAACGGCGGTTATCGATTGTCGAGTTCGCCCGCTTGTCGAGCAACTAGCATATCCGTCAGTTCGGCTATGCAAGCTCGGAGTGGATGCGCAGATATAATGACTGTGGCAAGGGGGCCTCGCTGCCAAAGATGATCATTGTAGCGCTCGCGACGGCATACTCGAGGAGACACTTTGACGGATAGTCTTGCAGGTAAGACGGTATTCGTTACCGGGGCCTCGTCCGGATTAGGCGCCCACTTCGCCACCGTGTGCTGCGAAGCCGGTGCCGATCTGATCATTGCTTCCCGGCGGCTCCCGGCGCTGGACGCGCTGGCGGAGAAGCTTCGCTCGAAAAACTTCGGCGAGGTCCAAACCATTGAGCTTGACGTCACCGACTGCGCCTCGGTCACCTCGGCGTTTGGCGCGGTCACGAGTGTCGACGTCCTCGTCAATAACGCCGGCGTGGTTCACAGTGCTGCGGCGCTCGGGCAGACCGAAGAAGATTGG
This sequence comes from uncultured Gammaproteobacteria bacterium, assembly GCA_963766915.1. Classification (GTDB taxonomy): domain Bacteria; phylum Pseudomonadota; class Gammaproteobacteria; order Steroidobacterales; family Steroidobacteraceae; genus Bog-1198. The sequence goes on along the minus strand of CAVYCL010000005.1, from coordinate 26,964 downwards.
GATGCGGTGATCGATACCAATCTCAAAGGAATGTTTTTCGTGGCACAGGCGGCAGTCAGAGTGATGCGAGCCTCGAATAGAGGCGGATCTATTATCAACGTCGCCTCCATCCTGGGCATCCGGCAGGCCGGCGCCGTACTGCCGTATGCGGTGTCCAAGGCGGGTGTGATTCAGATGACGAAGCTCCTCGCGTTGGAATTGGCTCGATTCGATATCAGGGTCAACGCCTTGGCGCCCGGATATGTCGATACCGACTTGAATCGAGAATTCTGGGAGACCGACGGTGGAAAGGCGCTCATCCAGCGCATCCCCCAGCGGCGACTCGGTCAATTGTCCGATTTAGACGGGCCTTTTTTGCTACTAGCCTCGGACGCGTCGCGTTACATGACCGGCTCAGTCTTGGCGGTGGATGGCGGCCATCTCGTCAGCAGTCTGTAGATCGGAGGCTTGCATGATCAATTCCGATGCATCACGCGCGGATCGCATAGCGGCGCAGGTGGAGAGCTTTGTGCGAAACGTCGTGATCCCCTATGAGAAGGACGGCCGCGTCGGCAACCACGGTCCGAGTGATGAGCTCGTAGCGGAGCTGCGCGAGAAGGCAAGGGCTGCGGGGGTCCTGACTCCTCATCTCCTGGCGGACGGCGCGCATCTGTCGCAAAGGGATACGGCGGCTATCTTAAAGAAGTCAGGATTGTCACCGCTCGGGCCCGTGGCGGTAAATGTGGCGGCGCCCGACGAGGGCAATATGTTTCTATTGGCAAAGGTAGCGAACGCGGCACAGAAGAAAGTGTTTCTCGAGCCACTGATCTCGGGAAGAGCGCGTTCGGCATTTCTTATGACTGAGCCCGCGGAGGAGGGCGGCGCCGGTTCCGATCCTTCCATGATGCGGACGACGGCTCGGCGCGAGGGTGACTCTTGGGTCATCGACGGACGCAAAGCCTTTATAACGGGCTTGATGGGAGCGAAGGTCGGCATCGTGATGGCGAAGTCCGACGACGGCGCGTGCATGTTCCTAATCGAGTTGCCGAATCCTGCGGTTCGCATCGAGAGAGTGCTGGACACGATCGATAGCTCGATGACCGGCGGCCACGCAATTGTCGCCCTCGAGAAGCTGCGTGTCCCGGCGGCTCAGATGCTCGGTGAGAGCGGTGAAGGATTTAAGTATGCGCAGGTCCGCCTGGCGCCCGCACGTTTGTCTCATTGCATGCGGTGGTACGGCGCTTGCGTCCGTGCGCAAGAAATCGCCACTGCCTATGCCTGTACTCGAATGGCATTTGGGAAGTTTCTTATCGACCACGAGGGAGTCGGATTCATGCTCGCCGACAATCTCATCGATTTGAAGCAAGCCGATCTGATGATTGATTGGTGCGCTGACGTCCTCGATGGTGGATCGCTTGGCACGAGCGAGAGCTCGATGACTAAAGTAGCCGTATCGGAGGGGCTGTTTCGCGTTGCGGATCGGTGCGTGCAAGTCATGGGAGGGCGGGGCGTCAGCCGCGACACCGTAGTCGAACAAGTCTTTCGCGAGATTCGGGCGTTTAGGATTTACGACGGACCAACGGAGGTGCACAAGTGGTCGCTTGCTAAGAAGATAAAGAAAGACCACGTGAAGGGCGACGCGTGAGCAACCCCGCTAGCGAGGATGAAACCGCGGGGCAGGTCAGGCCGGGACATCAATTTAGTAAAGAGCGGCTGGATAAGTGGATGGCCGCGAATGTCTCGGGTTACAGCGGGCCGATGCAAGTTCTGCAGTTCAAGGGTGGACAATCCAACCCTACGTACAAAATCATCACGCCGCGGAAGTTGTACGTTCTGCGGCGCAAGCCGCCGGGGACTCTCTTGAAAGGCGCGCACGCGATCGAGCGCGAAGCGAGGATTTTGTCCGCATTGAAGACGGTCGATTTCCCGGTAGCACGGGTACACGGGGAATGTGCCGACGAGTCGATCATTGGCAGTGCGTTCTACGTGATGGATATGGTGGAAGGACGCATTTTCTGGGATGCGAGCTTTCCGGGCGTCCCCCGAGAACAGCGACCGCGGTATTTCGATGCGATGAACGCGACGCTTGCCCGTTTGCACAAGATCGATTACGGCGCCATTGGGCTGACCGATTACGGACGACCGACCAACTACTGCCGGCGTCAGATCGAGCGCTGGTCGAGCCAATACTTACAGGATGATGCGGCGGGTCGGGATTTGAATATGGATCGCCTGGTAGCGTGGTTGCCGGACAATGTTCCACGAGAGGCGGGTGAGTCGAGTCTCGTGCACGGCGACTACCGCTGCGACAACATCATCTTCCACGTCACGGAGCCCAGCGTGGCCGCCGTGCTCGATTGGGAGCTCTCCACCCTTGGAGACCCGCTTTCCGACTTCGCCTATCATGCAATGATGTATCAAATGCCGCCGCACATCGTCGCGGGGCTGCTAGGAACCGACCTGGAACGCAGCAATATCCCAAGCCAAAGCCGATACATCGATATGTACTGCGAAAATACGGGACGCAAATCCTTCCCGCATTTTAGGTTCTACCTCGCGTTCAACCTGTTCCGCTTGGCGGCGATCTTTCACGGTATCAAGGGCCGCGTCGCGCGAGGTACCGCTTCGTCGGCCCAGGCTGCTGAACGTGCCCATGCATTTCCTGAGTTGGCGGCGCTAGCATGGTCTCAGGTCTCGCTTTAGACAGCGCGTGGGTCACCGCGACGCTTGTCGTTAGCCGCTGCCGTCCGTCTTGGAGGGGCGAGTAGACTTGCCGAGGGACTGCGAAAAATGAGACACCTCCCCGCGATAACCTGACCGTCGATGTCGCTGACCGCCTCGCGTGTGGCCTCCAATCATATAAATAATTCTGCTATATACGGAAGCTAAGATATATAATCTGTCCGGTCCATCTCTATTCATTGGGTCGATTCGCGGTGGGGATTGGCTCGCGCCATGCGGTCAGGGAACGGGACATGATCGATGTATATTTGGAAAAATCCCCAGCGGCGCTGAAAGTGCCAGTCATGCTGGAAGAATGCGGGATTCCGTACCGCATGATCCATGTCTCGGTCAGCAAGGGCGATCAGCATCGGAAAGAATTCCGGGCGATCTCACCGAACGGCAAGGTTCCGGTCATCGTCGATCATCAGCCCCTGATGGGTGGGGCGCCGTTGTCGGTGTTCGAATCAGGCGCCATCATTTTGTACCTGGCCGAAAGCTCGGGGAAGTTTCTCTCCCCTGACCCAAGAAAGCGGCTGGAAACTATTCAGTGGCTATTCTGGCAGGCGGCGGGGCTCAGCCCGATGAGCGGTCAGGCGGTACACTTCACCCGCTATGCCCCGCCGGAAGCGCAGCCTTACGGCCTGATGCGCTACAGGAACGAGGTGAATCGTCTTTATGGCGTATTAAATCAGCGGCTTACCGATCGAGAATTCATCTGTGAAGACTATTCCATTGCCGACATAGCCTCTTATACGTGGACCATCCTCGCGGAGCATCTAAATCAAAATCTGGAAGATTTCCCGCACGTCAAGCGGTGGCGCGAAGTGATATCGAAACGCCCTGCGGTGGTGCGCGCTTATGAGCGCGCGCTCGCGGAGCTAAAGCCGCCGGAGTTCACTGAAGAGGAAATGCGGAAAAATCTCTTCGGACATACGGCCTCGTCGCTCAAACTTATTTAGCCTGACGAAGAACAAACGCCCGGAACGGGTGAGGGGAAACATGGTCTCGCGCCCGAACTTCGACATGGCGGCCATGATGTCACATGCCGAACAAGCAACGGGGCTTTCGGATTGGGGCGACGATGCGTTTCGAGAGCCTTTAGGTATCCTATTAAGGGCACTCAATGAAGAAGCCAAGCTTGAGGCGCAAGGGTGGGCGCGTACAAAACACCATCTAGACAATGTCTTGGCCTACCGTCTGCGCCTTTTCGATGATCGCAAACACTATCCTGGCATTGTCGAACAGGATATCCGACAGCCGTTGTTCATCACCGGACTACCGCGGGCTGGAACATCGTACTTGAACGCGATGCTGGCATGCGATCCCGGAAATATTACACCGCGACACTGGCAGATGTGGTGTCCCTCGCCGCCCGCAAACGATCCAAGAATAGACCATAGCGATCAAATCGAGCATGCACGGGAAATGATGGCGTTCGAGGGATGGCAGAGCCCCGAACTGCGGCATAAGCACTCGTATGACCCGATGCAAGCGGAAGAGGATCTGCATATCCATGAATTTAGCTTTATCACGACCGCGTTCGGCTTTTTCTGGGATGTTCCTAGTTACAGCGCATTCGTGTGGCCGAGCGATCATCGACCTGCCTACCGCATCGAGAAACTTGTCCTTCAGGCAATGCAATACGGGACGCGGAACAAGCAATGGGTGCTGAAAACGCCCGATCACTTGACTCAGATTGAATCGCTTCTCGCTGTCTTCCCGGACGCGCGTATCGTCATCAATCACCGCGACCCTTCAAAGGTTCTCTCTTCGACTATCAGCCTGCTGGCCGCTCATCGGATGCAATTCGGCAATCGTCCCGTCAGCGACGCGCGCGGCTTCGCAGCCGGTCTCGTCGAGGCGCTGGCTGCGGCCATGGAGCATTTGATCGAGTTGCGCTCAGATCCGAGAATGGATGCGCACTTTTTGGACATACATTATCTTGAGCTCGAGAGCGCACCAGTGGAGCAGGTCGAGAGAATTTACGCTACCTTCGGGATGGCATTCAGCGATGCGACGGTAGAGAACCTTCGTCGCTACGTCGCCGAGAATCGCAAGGGTAAATTCGGAGTGCATCGTTACGCCCTGGCCGAAACAGGGTTACGCCGCGAGGAAATCTACGACAGGTTTCGTTTTTACATCGATCACTTTGGTATCACGGAGGAGCCGGGAGACTGAGATTCCGCAAGCGTCGGTCGGCGTTCCTTTCAGTTAAACCGTATTATTCTTGACTAGAGAGGTCGGAGCCGTCACTGATCTCTCCGGAAGGGTCCATTTGGATTCTTCATCGGCAAAGTCGGCATTGTTCATGACCGCCATGCACGCATGGGCGTCTCTCATGTTCTTGAACCAAATTTCGGTCATGCCGCTATAGTTGACGGCGGGCGTTGCCGCCTGTGCGACCCGAGTGTGCGCCACATGGTCGGGGCGTTCGGCGCTACCCAAAAGCGCCAATACTTTCCGGAGATGCTCCATCCAGTTCGCATGGAACTCGCTGTCGCGGATCTCTGGCTTTCGCTGCCGCAGCAAAACTAATGCGTACTCCGTACGCGGGCCCGCGGCGACAACGTCCCGCTCGCCGTAGCAGGTCAAGAGATCGATATCGCCGCCGAACGTCTCGACTTCATCGGCCTTCATCCGTGCGATGAAATCCCGATATTTATCTCCGAACTGCTGCACAGCTTCTATATCGTCCAGCGTCATAATCGAGATCCCCACAAACCCGCATTTTATGATCGGTTCGAAATCTGGGCCGCGCTCGAGCAGCAGGTAATTACCGGAGGTAAAGGGGGCTTTCTCCAGATTGAAGCTTGCAAAGAGCGCGGAGTGTTTGATCCAGCGATCGGGAAAGCTTTCTGCCTCGATAGTTGGTCCGCGATGGGCGATATAGAACATTGTCGATTTCATGTTAATACCTGCTCCGGTGCCCCGAAGTGGGCACTCGGTCTGTGGACGAATCGACACCCGAGTCAGTACGGAAGGCTATCGACTCCGTCGGATGCCCAAGCGATTGAATATGCGCGCTTTTTTCACCTGCCATACAAAAGACTTAACAATATAACGAAGTTAGACTAAACGCTAGCCGGCATCATTGGCAAACACACGGTTTCTGCGCCGTAACTACCCTCATCAGCGCATTAGTACGCACGAAACCAAAGGTAATAATTGGAAATATATTTCCAGAAACCATTGAAGCTCAGATATGCCCTGGATACGATAGTTACTCCGTTAGAACTCGCAGCCTAGTGAGGCATTCATGAGATTCGGGATCTGCTACAACGTCGAGTATCGGGCGGACGTGCACGGATCGCCCTCTCGCTATTACGCGCAGATATTGGAGCAAGTCGATCTACTCGAGGAGCTCGGGTACGACTCTGTCTGGTTCAGCGAACATCATTGTGCCGGCTATTCGTTCGGTAATCCTGCCGTCATCGCGGCGGCCGCAGCCGCTCGAACAAAGCGCATCAGGATCGGGACAGGCGTCTCCCTGCTGCCGCTGCACCATCCGATATTTCTGGCAGAACAGTATGGGATGCTGGACGTCCTCAGCGGCGGCAGATTGGAATACGGCATTGGACGCGGTTATCTCATGCAGGAATATGACTGGCTGAAGATTCCTCACGACGAGAGCCACGGCCGCTATCGCGAGGCAGCGGAATTCATCCTGCAGGCCTGGTCATCGCGCGGACCGATGTCGTTTCACGGCAAGCACTTTGATGTAGATGGCTACACATACTTCCCGCCGCCTGTGCAGCGCGACGTTCCCATTTATGCGTCGGCGGGGGGAACCGCGGAGAGCTTCCGCTGGGCCGCAGAGCGAGGGCTTCATTTGGGAACTGTCCTGTTCCTTCCGGACCGGGACTTCATTCGTCAGAACATTCAGGTGTATCGCGAGACGTTGCGAGAGAGCGGCTACGATCCCGCTTCGCGGGAAGTCTGCGCCATAACACAGATGTACTGTGCAGAAACGAAAGAGCAGGCGCTCGCTGAAGGCGGGCAGTATACGCAGAACTATTACCGATTCTTCTCCACACTGTCCAAGCAGGCAGCGAAGGTCTACGCCAATGCGGATGTCCGCGAGATGGATAAGAAAGACCTGGTTCTCTTGGGTGATCCGCAAGATCTGATTACGCGAATAGGCAGGCTGCGAGACACGCTCGGAATTGACTTTCTGCTGATGGAAGTGGCACAGGGCGGGACGCCCCCCGAAAAGGCCGCAGCCGCGATTGAATCATTCGGCCGGCACGTGATGCCCGCGCTCAGGCGGGAACGTCAGTCGGCTGAAAAACTTGGAGGCTGATTGTATGGAGAGTCTCTCGGGCAAAGTGGCGATCGTGACGGGCGGCGGCGCAGGCGTCGGTAAAGGCATCGCACTCGCGCTGGCAAAGGAAGGGGTCGATATCGTCTGCATTGGGCGGACGGAATCAAAAGTAAAAAGCGTTGCAAGACAGATCGAGGCCCTCGGTCGACGCGCACTTCCGATCACTTGTGACGTGTGTAACTTGGATGAGATATCGGCGGCCGTCAGCCGCGCGATGGCGGCGTTTGGACGAATCGATATCCTGGTCAATAACGCTCAAAATCCCTCGCTCGGCAAAATCTTGGACATGAGCGTTGAGGGCTTCGAGGCCGCATTCAGATCGGGGACGTTCGCAACCTTTCATTTCATGCGGGCTTGTTATCCGTACCTTAAGAAAGACCGCGGCACGATCATCAATCTCGGAACCTCGCTGGCGCAGCACGCGAGTACGGCGGGCTGCGGGGTTTATGCCGCATCTAAACAAGCGATACGTGCGCTGACCCATGCCGCTGCCTGCGAATGGGGTAAGGATGGGATTCGCGTCAACACCATCATGCCGCTGGCTATGTCTGAGGCTATGGAGGGATTTCTGAAGAGCGACCCTGCTTATCAGGAGGGGCTGGTTGCCTCAGTGCCGCTGGGTTACATCGGGGATTGCGAGAAAGACATCGGGCGGGCGGTCGTATTCCTATGCGGCCCGGACTCTCGCTACATCACGGGTGCCACGATTCCGCTGGACGGCGGAATGGCTAACTTTGGGTGATCCCAGCAGAGACCGAGCGCTAGCCAGCGGAGATACGGCAGAGGCGCTCACCGCGCCCGGGAGGTGACATGGCTATCAAAGTCGCTCAATTCGGAACTGGGTATGTGGGGGCCTTTGCGCTTCGCACGTTGATTGAGCGGCCCGATTTAGAGTTGACCGGTGTATGGGTCAGTAATCCGGCAAAGGTCGGCAAGGACGCCGGAGAGCTTGCCGGTCTTACTATCAAGACGGGAATCATCGCCACCAACAGCATCGATGACATCATTGCCGCCGCCCCTCAAGTGGTGTGTTCTGCAGCAGGGGGTGACGGTCGTGAGTCGACAATGACGGACCTTCACTGCCGGTTCCTCAGAGCCGGAATCAACGTCGTTAGCACGTCCATTGTGGGAATGATTGATCCGGTAGCGTATTCGGACCAAGAAAACGTGGACAAGCTTCGGGCAGCCGCGCTTCGCGGATCGGCGACTTACTACACGTCTGGCATTGAACCCGGCATCATGAGCGATGCGTTGCCCATTCTTCTGACCAGTATGACTTCGCATTTTCGCACCATCCGCGTCCAGGAGATTCTCGACTACTCGACCTACAGACCTTCGGAGATCGAGAAGATTATGGGCGATGTGTTGGGATTCGGCAGGCCGCTGGATTTTGTTCCATTGCTGCTCGGACCAGGGCGTCTCAAACTCGTGTGGAGCGGGCCGCTAACGCTCTTTGCTCGAGCTTGCGGAATTCACTTCGATGAAATCATCGAGCGATCGTGGCGCGAGCCCGCGACGGAGAGCTACGAAATTCCAGGCTTTGCATTCATTCCGCAAGGCACGTCCGAAGCGTTGCGCTTCGAAATTGCCGGTCGAATCGCAGGAAGAGATGTGGTCGTCATCGAACATATCACTCGGCTGCGGGCCGACGCAGCCCCGCTATGGGCGCAAGGCGCGTCAGGCCCTGGTTATTACGTCAGTGTCGATGGAGATCCGCGGATAGATTGCCACGTCCGCTGTGTCGGCCAAACGGGTGATCATCAGGACGGTGTCATCACCGCGACAGCTATGCGAGTGGTAAACGCGATTCCCGCCGTTGCCGCCGCGCCCCCGGGGCTCATTTCGATGCTCGACTTGCCCTTCTATGGAGCAAACGCAGCCTACCGCCCATAAAGGCCGACGAGGAGGGCCAGTGAAGTTTTCCTGTCATCTGCCAGTTGAGAAAATCCAGCAGCCGAAGGAGTTCCTGGACGGCGACGCGATTCCCATCATGTCTCGAGCGGCGGAGGAAGCCGGGTTTTCGGCCTGCGCAATCACCGATCACCCCGCGCCGCCCACAAAGTGGGTCGAGGCAGGCGGCCATCACGCTCTAGACCCGTTTGTAGGCTTGGCTTTCGTTGCCGCGGCGACCAGGCATATCAGACTTCACACGAATATCGTCGTTGCGCCCTACCGGAACCCGTTCCTGATGGCGAAGCTAAGTGCAACGCTCGATAGGCTCTCCGGAGGACGCGTGATTCTGGGCATTGGTGCGGGGTATATCGCGGATGAGTTCGCCGCTCTGGGCGTGGCGTTCGAAGGGCGTGGCTCAGCCATCGATGAATCGATTTGTCTGATGAAGCGGATCTGGTCGGGGGAAACGATTAGCTACGCCGGCAACACATTCAGGGCAGATGGTATTTCTTCACTCCCCACTCCGCTGCAGAAGCCGCGTCCACCCATCTGGGGCGGTGGCAACAGCGCTCGTGCAATCCGTCGCGCCGTTGAGCTTTGCGATGGATGGTCGCCTTTTCCGGTGCGTTCCGCATTCAGCGGCAACGTCCGGACTGAATCTATGGAGACCATGGAGGACTTCAAAAAGAAGCTTAATTATGCGCAAGAGCACGCGGCGCATTTCCGGCGGAAGGAGACCCTGGATGTCTGCATGATTCCGTTTTGTCTTGGCTTGGGGTCAAGCGGCCGACCGGAGGCTGCCAGACTGATAGACGAATGCTCCGCGTTCGAAGCTCTCGGCGTATCCTGGATGACGATCTCTCTGGCTTGCCGGGATCGCGAGGAGTTCGTCGCGAATACCGCGTGGTTTGGCGAAGAAGTCATTCGACGCTTTCGGCATTGATAGGCAGTACATAGGTCGTCCTTAAGTCCTTAAGAAAGGTACCTCGCAAGCGAGAACGCATGGACTTCCAATGGCTGCCAGAACATGTTGAATTTCGCAGAAGACTGCGAGAGGTGTTGACACGCGAGCTGCCTCCAGACTGGGTGGAGCAGACACAATTGGACAACAGCTGTGAATTCGCAGTGTCGTTCGCGAGGCGCTTCTGCCCGACCCTGGCAGCCGAGGGCCTGCTGATTCCACATTGGCGAACCGAAGACGGCGGCATCGGACTCGATGCTTATCATCATTGGATTCTCGGTGAGGAAATGTGGGCGGTAGGTGAGCCGCGAGTTACCAGTATATGAACGTGAACTGGGTTGGCCCCGCACTGATTAAATACGGGTCGGAACTGCAGCGGGACGAACATCTCTCGAGAATTGCCGCAGGAACAGTATTTTATTGCCAGGGCTTTTCGGAGCCGGATGCCGGCTCCGACCTAGCGTCGCTGCGGACCCGTGCAATACGGCAGAACGACCGCTATGTGATATCCGGATCCAAGATTTGGACATCGGCGGCCAGCTTCGCCGACTTTTGCATTCTCCTTGCGAGAACCGGCGAGGCCGGCCGTGGCGGCATAAGCGTATTTTTATTGCCCATGAATGCAAAGGGCGTCAGCGTCAGGCCGATCGCCAGCCTGCAGGGCAAGCGGTCATTGCACGCCTTGTTCCTTGACGAAGTCGATGTTGCGCCTTCGGCGCTGCTCGGGCCGGAAAATGGCGGCTGGTCTATCGTACGGGATGTGCTTGCCAACGAGCGCATTGGAGCGCCTCGGTACGCGCTCGCTTGGCGAGGGCTGGCACGAGCAGTCGATTGGCTGATCCAGCGAGGACAATTCTCCGACAGCGCAACGCGGGCCATGGCGGCGCATGCGCGGGCTGCCCTGCAAGCGGCACGGCTGTTGGCTTTACGAGTTATCGATGGGCGGGTAAAAAAGCACCCGGCGGGTGCCGACGTCAATGTCGCTCGCTTCGCGGCCGCGGTCGCGGAGAGAGTGGTTTGCGATTTCCTTGGTACATTCGCTCGCGACCTCATTACCGAGAATGCCGATCCGGTGGTGGCTGCCGCATACCGGCGTTCGGGCTCGGCGGGAATCGCGGCAGGCTCTGCGGAGATCCAACTGAATCTTATTGCCCACAGCTTTCTCGGCTTGCCCTCTGAAAGGACCTAGATGGACTTCGACCTTTCCGAGGAACAACGTGCCATCCAGGATGCCATGCGGCGGGTTCTGGCGCCGTTAGCCCGCGGTCGCGGCCAAGACCTGCGTTATATCGACGGGTCGGAGGTCGAAACGGCGCTGAGGGCGGCTGGATTTTATGAGGTTGTGAGGTCGGGGGGCTCCGAGCTCGACGCCATCCTCGTCGTTGAAGCCGTGGCGATGAATGCTGCATCTGCTGAGTTCGGCATGACAACGCTTGCAGGTCACCTTCTAAACATCGATCTGACGCCCCCCACGGCCGTCGCAACGGCGACCGGTGACGAGCCCGTACGGTTTCTCTCACGCGGGCGAACCCTCATCTACCTAACGGCGGTCGAGGGATGGCTTTTGGACGTCGATCAGATGGAGATTACACGCGCCGGGGATACTTGCGGCTTTTCTTTCGGGACTCCGCAGCCGGGTGCGTTGCTCCACGGAAGAAGACTGCTTCCAAGCCAGGCGGCCGGGCTACGACGCGTGTGGCGGCTTGTGTCGACGGCCGAGATCCTCGGCGCAGCGCAGGCCGCATTTGACCTTACCTTGGACCACGTCAAGGAAAGGCGGCAGTTTGGGCGCGCGATCGGGTCTTTCCAGGCTGTTCAACATCGCCTTGCCGAGATTGCCACGTCTATCGAGAGCCTGCGATTGATTACCTACCGGGCTGCACTTTCGCAAGAGGGCGCCGAAGCGGCACTTGCGCTGGGTTTCGCCCAGGAAGTGGCGGCCCGTGTCAGTTACGATTGTCACCAGTTTCACGGTGCGCTCGGCCAGTCGCTGGAGTACCCGCTGCATTACTTCACTGATCGTATGCGTGCGCTGCAGGGCGAATGCGGTGGATATCCGGCACAGTATTTTGCGGTGGGCGATGAATGGAAGGTGCTTGAGGGGTTGTATTGACTAATCCGGGTGTCGCAGCGCGCTTCAAACATCGACCGCCCGGCTCGAATTGGGGCGACTTCGGCCCGGACGATCAGAAGGGCAGGCTTAACCTCCTCACGCCCGAACGAAGGAAGGCGGCTCTGGCGCATGCGATTGAAGGAATCGCATTTACGCTTAGCTTGCCGCTCGATTACCCGGGCGGGTCCGCGATGATGCCCTACCGAAGACCGCCCCATTTCCATGTGGCGGTAAGAGAAGGTCGACCTAACTATAATTTTCCGTTGGCCACGATGTCGCACGCGTTGACGGATATGGTGAGCGACGATGCGGTGACCCTGTATACACAGTATTCAACCCAATGGGATTCTCTGGCTCATATGGGCGGCCGCTTCGATGCCGACGGTGACGGCGTAGCCGAGTATGTGTACTACAACGGGTTCCGCGCCGATGAGGACATCGTGAGTCCAAGAGACGGGGCGGGGGGAGCGAGAGCGCTGGGCATCGAGAATATGGCAATGGCGGGCGTGCAGGGGTGTGGGGTCATGGTGGATCTTCTCCAGCCGTTCGGTTGGGCTCGGACGCGGGTCGGCTACGATGATTTGATGCGATGCATGGAAACTCAACGTGTGGACGTAGGTGCCGGCGATTTCTTATGCTTGCGCACGGGGCTTGCGGACCTAATCCTCTCCATGAACAAAGACCCGGATCCCAAACGCCTCCACAATGCCTGTGCCGCGCTCGACGGACGCGACGAGAGATTGCTGCAGTGGATCGATAGCTCTGGCCTCGTCGCTATCTGCGCGGATAACTTCGCGGTCGAGGCCTGGCCGACAGCCAAAGCGTCGACGCCGCAGTTTGCAGCATATCCCTTGCACGAGCATTGTCTTTTCAAGCTCGGGATTCATCTTGGCGAGCTTTGGTTTCTTTCGGAGCTTGCGGATTGGTTGCGGGCCCAGGGTAGAAGCCGTTTTTTGCTGACAGCGCCACCGCTGAGGTTGCCAGGAAGCGTTGGTTCGCCTGTGACGCCAATTGCGACGGTCTGAGGCGAACTTGGGTTAACCGTCTATACGCAGCGGAAGGCTGCTATTCGGCGGTCTTGCCGCCGTCGACGGCTAAAGCATGGCCGGTGACAAAGGACGCCGCATCCGAGCATAGCCAAAGTGCCGCGGCAGCTACTTCCTCCGGCTCGGCGCCGCGTCCCATCGGATGCATGGCTGCCAGGTGAGCGCGCGCAACGCTCCCTTCCTGGAGCAAATCGGGCGCGATCGAAGTATAGGTTCCACCCGGACAAACGGCATTGATGCGAATGCCGCTCTTCGCGTGTTGCAGCGCCGAAGTCTTGGTCAGGCCAATCACCCCGTGTTTGCTGGCTGAGTAGGCGGGCGAGACCTGGCCGCCGACAAGGCCGGCGATCGACGCGGTATTGACTATTGCACCCCGGCCTCTAGGAATCATGATGTTCAGCTCTTCCTTCATGCACAGGAAGACGCTTTTTAAATTGATATTGAGGACGGCGTCCCAGTCGTCCTCCCTCATGGTTGCCGTCGTGGCAATAGGCCCAATAATCCCCGCATTATTAAAAGCACAATCCAGATGACCGCATTCGTCCACGATCGTCGCGAACATGCGGCGAACCTGAGCGGGATCGGTTACATCTGCCTCGAGGAAAATGACTTGAGCCCCGTGTGCGCTGAGTTCCGCAGCGACCGCCTGACCCGGCTCCGAGTCCTTGTCTGTCAGAACAAGCTGCGCGCCCTCGAGGGCGAAAGCGCGCGAGGCCGCGCGCCCGATGCCTTTAGCGGCTCCCGTTACGAGTACGATCTTGCCGGCAAATGTCTGCTGCAAGGGAGGAAGTCAGAATTTGTACCCGACCTTGATGCCAACTGTCCGGGGCGGCGCAAAAATATGGATGGCAAGTGGAGAGGTCGGCCCCACGCCGGAAGGCGCGTACTGTTCGCCCGAGTTCCAAATGGTGTACATCTTGCTGGCCACGTTGTTGACCCACAACTGAGCCCAGTAATGCTCGTTCGCCGTCCATTTAGCCGACAGATTCAGCAGTTGGTAGCCGTCTTGATAGAACATTTTTTGGCCGATGGTGCTTGGGCCTAAGTTAGCCGTCGGGGTGCCGATTTCACCGACGTTGGTGTAATAGCCGGAGGTGGCATAGATATTGGCGCCCAGGTCGACCGAGCCGTCAAATACGTTCGGGATCGTATAAACAACATTGAGATTTCCCGAGTAATCGGCCGCGCGAGGCAGTTGCTGACCGTCCTTGTTTTCCACCGAGCCGAGAGGGGTGACGGCGTCCGGATAATTCGTGTAACGCGCATGTGTCCACGCCAAGTTTGCCGAAATGACGAGATTGCTCGTCGGCTTGACATCGCTCTTCAGTTCGATGCCATAGATGCGGGAATCCGCGTTGGTCAGACCGGTCTGCAAACCTAGTACCGGTACAGTGAACTCCGTCGATACCTGCTGATCATCGTATCGGGTGTAATAAGTATCCGCTGACAAGGCGTACCAGTCACCGCGAGTCTTGAAACCGACTTCGTAGTTGGTAGCCAATTCCGGCGCGATGGGCTTTGTAAGAGCCTCGACGTCGTAGTAGTTGATGGTATTGAACGTGCCGGCCTTGAAGCCTTGGCTAAAGGCAAAGTATACGTTGGTATCCTTGGTCAACTCGTACCGAAGGTTGGCGCGAGGGGTCGTGTTCCTGAACGTGGCGGTTTGGGTCGGCACGACGTTGGGGCCGTAGGGCTCGTTCAGGCCATAAGCCGGGACGTAGATGTTACCGCCATCGCTGGATTCGAAAGTCTTGTGGTCGTAGTTGTAACGCGCACCCGCCGTGAAGAACAGTGCGTCCGTCAACGCGTAGGTCGCATCTATGTAACCCGAGTATGAAGAGGTATTCATCTCGCCCCCACCCATACCGGTGAAGACCGAAGTGTCGACCCAAGTCGTGGGCGTGGTCACGTAGTAAGTATTGGACTCAAAACCGGCAACGTTTTTGCCGAGGTCTCTGTAGTAAAAGACTCCCGCAAGAAGGCTGAGTCGATCGATCGTGGTCGCGAAATCGATCATCTGCTCTGTGGTCTCACGAGTGAATATACTTTGGTCGGAACTGATCCCGATGAGTGTTCCGTCCTGGGCCATGCCAGACGTCGCCTCCGAACTCGTATAGAACGTGCGAGCAGTCAAAGTGCCGTGTCCGGTGTCCCACCGGGTCAACAGGCTGTACTCATTGCCCGGCTGGTTAGAGGGGATGCTGCCTGCCGGTCGGCCCAGCAGGGCCGGTGGGAATTCGTTGGACTGATTGGGAGCGGTGACCGCGATCGGACTGCCGGGCGGCACGAGGTTGGGCGAAATATAGTAAGTGTCGTATGCCAAGGCAGTCGCATCGGAGTAGTAGAAGTAGTGGTAGCCGAAAGTGACATCCAAGTTGTCGGTGATTTCATACTTCACCTTGAGCCGAGCATCCCATCCATTTAGCGGCGCGGCATTTCCAAAATCAACGCCGGCATAGGAATTTATCGAACACGGCAGCCCGCCCAAGACAGGGACGACCGCCCCGCAGGTGGTTCCTGCTACCGATTGAGGTGTCGAACGTATGTAGCCGTTGCCGGCGTGCCAATAGCCGCTCAAGCTGAAGCTGAGGCGATCGGTAATTGGGCCGGAGAGAAATCCCGTTACCTTGCGGTCGTTGTAGTTGCCGTAGCCCCCATCAATGTCCGCCACGAAATCTTTCGAGGGGCCCCGAGTATTGATGAGAATCGCTCCGCCTGTAGCGGATCTACCGTAAAGCGACCCCTGCGGTCCCTCGAGGATCTCAATACTCGAGACATTGACGAAATCCGAGCCAATGACGGTCGAATCCGGCTCATAGAACCCGTCCACGTAAATGGCGACGTTATTCTCTTGTCCCGGCCCGATCACCTGGGTCGAGATTCCGCGAATGGTCGGCTGAATAAAGATGCCCGAGTGCGCGATGTTCGTTCCCGGCGCCAACTGCGAAAGCTCGTCCAGGCGCACGATGTTATTTTGCGCGAGCTCGTTTGCGCCGATCACGCTAACCGTCGCGGGGACATCTTCGAGTCGTTCTGTACGTCGTTGCGCGGTGACCGTGATTTCTTCAAGCTCGTTGCCTGCGTTGGCCGAGCTGGCTGACGTACTTTGCTGCGCTCCCGCCGGCACGGCCAGCAGTGCGCACAACACGAAGCTCGATGCCAAGTAACCAAAAACGCCCACAAGACGGCAGTTAACGTCCATCACTCCCCCTTTTGGTTCCCTTCGGCACCTGGCGCGGGATGCAGTGCGCCAGGCTAGAACGGATTTATCTTAATCATCTATATATCATATTATCCGTCAAAACATCCTAATTATTTAGATGATAGCCACGCGTCAGCTGGCAGTAAAGGGCCGTGCACAAAACCGAATTTGGCCGCGGTTCTGACGGTGTCGACGTTCTTCGGCGGCGCGCGTTCGCGATTGATTAAATCCCGGATGCGTGTCTAGCGAAGACGACGGACCGAACGATTTCGCGCCCCCATCAAGTCCGAGAGATTGCGAGCAGCAGACTCACAGCGAGAGTCGGCCGCAGGGTCGCGCCTCTCGACTCGAGGTTCGTCGGCACAAGCGTCGAGGCGACGCGACGGCAAGAACTTGTGCGCGAGGGCGAGCGACAGCAGAGCTTGGAGCAGAGAAACGAATATTTGGGAGAATTTGTGAGATGGGCACTGCATGTAAGTCAGAGACTTGGCTCTGACCCAATCTTGTGTGGGTCCCCAATGATTTATATAATATAAAGGTTTCTGAACGCGGGCTGTCGATAACCAGTCGAGTGCGATGCAATGAATACGCGGATTGTGCCTTCGGTCATCGCCGACAACCAGATCATTCAAAAGGAGTCGTATTACAAACCGGATTACGTTGTCCTCGAAAAGGAGCGGCTTTGGCCGCGCGTCTGGCAGATGGCCTGCCGCGTCGAGGAGATTCCGAGGATCGGAGACTATGTCACCTATGACATCGCCGATGAATCCTTCATTGTGGTGCGCACGGCCAGCGACCGGATCAGCTGCTATTACAACGTCTGCCAGCATCGCGGAAGGAGGCTGACCGATGGCTGTGGCCACACGGTAAAGTTGCAATGCAAATTTCACGGATGGCAATGGAACCTGGACGGTACCAATGCACGGGTTGTGGATAAGCCCGACTGGGATGGCGCGCTCGACGAAGTGGATTTAAGTCTCAAGGCAGTCAAGGCAGAGACCTGGGGCGGTTGGGTGTTCATCAACATGGATCCCGATTGCGAGCCGCTTCTGGATTATCTGGCACCCGTTGCGGAAATTCTGGCGCCGTTCGAGCTCGACAAGATGCGGTTTCGCTGGCGCAAGTGGCTGAAAATGCCCTGCAACTGGAAGGTCGCGTTAGAGGCCTTCAACGAGGGCTACCACGTGAAGACGACGCATCTGCAGATCATGCGCTGGTCTGACGACATGTCCCGAAGCGAGACCTACGGTAAACATTCGACGTTCGGCTATCCCGAACCATCCGGGGTCTTCGGCACGGGTTCTAAGCGGCTTGGCATGTATGTCGAGGATACCCGCCAGAATCTCGCCGATTTCTACCTGTATATGAAAGGCGCGCTGGACTCGAACATGACGGACACATTGATGCGCGTCGCACAACGGCTGCCCGCGTTGCCCGAAGGTACTCCGCCGGAAGAGGTCATCATGTCTCTCATCAAGGCGGCGATGGAAGAGGATGCCACGCGCGGAGTGCAATGGCCCGCGATCACACCCGAGCAACTTGCCAAGGCGGGGATCGACTGGCATATCTTCCCAAATATGATCTTGCTGCAGATGCATACCAACTGCCTGGGATACCGGGCGCGCCCCGACGGCGACGACCCCAATTTCTGCATCTTTGAGGTCTTTCAGCTAGAGCGGTTTCCGTTGGGCGAAGAACCGAAAGTTGAAAACCTGCGGAACGATGATATCTACGATAAGTCTTTCTGGGGTGAGATCCTTCTGCAGGACTTCCAGCAGATGCAGGGGACCCATCGTGGCTTGAAGTCCCGGGCCTTCGCCGGACCGAAAACAAACCCGCTGCAGGAGAGCTCGGTACGTAATTTCCACCGGGTATATCAGGAATACCTATCGGCGAAGATTGAGTAAGGACGGACCATTGTGGACCGTCGTGTTGGGCGTGGGCGAAAAGCTATCCCGACGCTCATTCGCTCGCCCGGAGCAGAGCCACGCACATAAGTTCCAAATCGCATTTCAACTGTCGCCAGTCTTCGCGGCCACTGCGATCGTGTGATTGCCCGAACGCCAGGTACCCGGCGATGGTTGCATAGACGACGCGAAATATGGACTGAGCCGCCTCGTCAGGGCCGGGCGATCCGATCGCATCGCGAAAGCGCAACAGAGCTTCTTTCACTTGCATCATGCTTTTTCGATAGCTCTCCTCGGTGAGCTGACGCGCTGCGGGGTCGAAGGTCGATCGCTGCATCAGAACACGCAATATAGCGGCGTTCTTGCTCAT
Source organism: uncultured Gammaproteobacteria bacterium (assembly GCA_963766915.1). GTDB lineage: Bacteria > Pseudomonadota > Gammaproteobacteria > Steroidobacterales > Steroidobacteraceae > Bog-1198. The sequence goes on along the minus strand of CAVYCL010000005.1, from coordinate 8,448 downwards.
AAATTCCGCCATTCCATCGATCAGGACCGGCATGAAACGATTCAGCGACGTCGACCCGCGGCTTGCCTTCGCAAGCATCTTTTTCTGTCCGAGATTTATCTCCTCGACAACACGCACCAAGGTCGCGCGCACGAGGGCTTCCTTGTTCTCGAATCGTGAGTAGATAGAGCTCATCGATACGTTTGCGCGCCGGCTTACCTCCGTAATCGTAGGCGTGGCGCCATCTTTTTCCTTGAGGAGTTCCGCCGTCGCAAGCAAGGTACGTCGTACAGAGGCATGGCTGCGACTCTGCTTGGGGTTGCTGGCAAGTCCGTTGGCAGCAACCGTGCCCCGGGTATCGGCGGCTCGCCGCTTCTGTGGCGGCGATCGGTCGCGCGATTTCGTTCTACGTTGCATTCAAGGGGACTTCAAGATGCTCAATTTGCCGCGAGTTCGTCCGGATACGGATCCGCAAAGATAGCCGAAGATTGGAAACCGACTTCCTGAAACTCATTGTGGCACGAAGCGCTGTGGGTTATAAAGCGCTCGGGTCCATCAAGGTGGCGCGTGATCCACAGCAGTGCTATCGCGAGCGAGATCGAAGGGTGGTGAGAGAATGCGAGCCATGGTATTCGGCGCAACGGGCTATGTCGGATCGCATGTGGCGCGTCACCTAAGAGATGTAGGCTACACGGTCAGCGGACTGGCGAGAGGCCATGAAGCCGCCGAGACATTGGCGGCCGCCGGCATTGTTCCGAAGCTCGGGGACCTTAACGACATTTCCTCGTCGGTCGGGTTGCTGGAAGAGGCAGAGATAATAGTATTCTGCCCGCAACTTCAGCTGCAGCCGGAACACGAGGTCGTTCGCGCACTGTTGGAATCGCTGGCGGGAAGCGGCAAGACATTCATTTTCACCTCCGGCACCGGAGTCCTTGCGCAGCGAACGGACGGGGCATGGAGCGAGGATTCATTTGCCGAGGACGATCCCTTCGTTCCGTCCAAGTATGTGGGCTTTCGCTGTGAAACCGAGCGTATGGTGCGCGACGCCGCGGAGCACGGTGTGCGGTCAATGGTCATCCGGCCGCCGTTGATCTGGGGCAACGGCACCAACAACGTGATCGCAGCCATCTATGAGTCCGCAAGAAAGACGGGCGCCGTCTGCTATATGGGCGCGGGACTCAATCTCTACTCCAATGTTCATGTCGACGATCTGGCCGAAATCTACCGATTGGCGATCGAGAAGGGGGTTTCGGGTGCGCTCTATCACGCGGTCTCCGGAGAGGAGAATTACCGGTCGATGGCGGAACGCGCGGCACGAGAAATGGGTGTCGCAACGCGCAGCATCAATTTTGGCGAGGCGAAGACACTCTGGGGTGATTTTCTCGCCCTTATAGCTTTCGCGATGTGCAGCCGGTCGCGCAGCCCACGCTCGCGACTGGAGCTGGGTTGGCAGCCAAAGCCTGACCGCTTGGATATCCTGGAAGAGGTTTCGAATCCCAAGTTTTTGCGCTGACAAAAGCACAATGGCAACGACAATGAATACAATAACTGCGAAGCGCCCGCGGCCTCATTTCGCGAGGGACCCAAAAGACTCCGCCGTCGTGATGCCGACCGGAATGACGGTTGGGCCCGTAGTTGCCGTTGCGATGGACGCGGCCTCGCATATTTGGGTGCTGCACTTGGCCAACTATTTTGCCGATATGAAGGCCGACGCCGCGGCGCGTGCCGCACGTTTAGCCCCCGTAGTTGAATTCGACTCGGATGGTCGTTTCCTCCGAGCATGGGGCGGAGAGAATTACCTGCCGCGCGAGGATGGGAAAGCGCAGTGGCCCGTCTACGAGGAAAATTTGATCATCGACGGCGAGGGCGCGATATGGATCTTCGGATCGGATCGCGAGCACGACCATGCGATTCAGAAGTTCGACTCCGATGGCAAATTGCTAATGCGTGTAGGCGTGTACGGCGAATCCGGCAACGATGAGAGCCTCGATCGCCTGGGCACCCCGACCGCTGTTTGGAACGATTGCGAGCGCGGCGAGATTCTCGTCAGCGACGGATACTGCAATCATCGAATAATCGCCTTCGATGCCGGTACCGGCGCTTTTACACGGATGTGGGGAGCCTACGGTGAGGCCCCGACTGCGAAAGGCCCGCAGCAAGGTTTTGCCACCCCTGTCCACGACATTGCCAAGGGGCCAGACGGCCTCTACTACGTGTGTGATCGCATCGGCAACCGCATTCAGGTCTTCGATGTGCCCGTCAGCGGAGCACCCCGCTTTGTCCGAGAAATCTCCATCGCCCCGGAGACCGGAGGTTTTGGATCGGCGTTTGCAGTAGTGTTTTCACCCTGCGCACGGTTCGCGTATGTACCGGACGGCAGCAACGGGCGGATATGGACTATCAAGATTGAGGACGGGGCGGTGCTCGGTTGGTCGAGCATTGGGCCGGAGGAGGGCGCGGACAATCACTACATGGGCGCCAATCTGATACACCGAATCGCTGTCGATCGCGCTGGGAATCTTCTGATCGCGCGCGCGCAGCTCGGCGTGCAACGTTGGCTTCTTAAGGGGACGTGGTGATCGCGGGCCCAATCAGGTCGTTCGCTCTGAACCAATCGATCGTCTTGCGCATCCCTTCGGCCAATGGTGTGGGAACTATCCCGAGCTCTCGTTGCGTGATCCGGCTGTCGGTCAGAGGTTTGGCCGGCTTCTCTCGCAGCATCTTTAATATCGTATCGTTCGCCCCGAATCTATCTATCATTTCGGGATCATCGGCTTGCGCGGGCGTTATTTGAGCCACGCGGTGCGGAGAGGCAGCCATCTCGGCCGCCAGGTTGCAGAACTCGGGAAGAGTGCAATCGTCTTCGGGCCGACCATGCGCGATGTAGATCTTCCCCCGTTGACCTCGGTCTAGCGCCGCAATCGCAATTCGCGAACAGTCGGTCACGTACGACGCCGTGATCATAAGGGCCGGAAGCTCAGGCATCTCTCCGCGAATGGCTCCAAGCAAGCGGGCATTGAACCCCGGGTAGTCATTGGCACGCTCAAGGCATGGAGAGGGTCCGAATATCGCTCCGGGAATAACAAAACGAATGTTCTGCCCATGTTGCACTCGCGCCAGTCCTTCCACGAATGCAAGACGTTTGGTGATGCTGTAGGGATCCCTGTGAATCAGTGTCAAGTCGAGCTTAGTATTTTCCGTGAGCGTTTTGCCCTGCGAATCTAGAAATGTTGTGGTAATGACCTGTGCGACCGGTACGTCGCCGAGCCGCGCCGCGGCGGATAACACCGTGAGTGCGCCTAGAGCGTTGGTGGAGAAGCCCTCGCTGATCGTTGCTTCGCCGCTTCCGAGCATGGCTGCGCAGTGAATGATTCCATCGACGCCTTTGGCGGCCTCCATGACAGAGTCAATGTCCGATACGTCGCCTCGCATGATCTCGACGCCGAGTGCACGCAATGCATCCACGTCCTGGCCGACGGGCTTGCGTACCAGGCCGACAACGGAGCGGCCCATCGCGCGCAAGTCCTCGCAGACGACCGACCCCATGAGACCCGTAACACCTGTGACCAAGACAGGTTTCATTTGCGCTCCGTAAACGCGTTATCGGGCGTTAGTGGGAGTTGTTTCGCCTGCTCGCGCAAAATGTGCTTCTGAACTTTACCCGACGGCGTTTGCGGCAGTGATTCGACCAGCACGAGATGTTCAGGGATCTTCTGCTTGGCGAATCCGCGCTCGATTAGAAATGCCGCCATATCGGCGATGGTGATGGCCCGCGCGGGCTTCGTCACAATGAATGCGCAAGCCGCCTCGCCGGTCCGCGGACTCGGTTTCGCGACGATCGCAATCATGGCGACGCTCGGGTGATCGAGCAATGCATCCTCGATTTCTTTTGCGCTGAGATTCTCGCCGGCGCGTATGATAATGTCTTTTTTGCGTCCTGATATCTCGAGCCACTCACGCTCGACAAATCGTCCAAGATCTCCCGAGCGGAAATAACCTTCAGGATCGAACGCGTCAGCATCGTCTTCATCCCGCAGATAGCCGAGCATGGTCTGCGGTCCCAACATGAGGATTTCACCTTCCTGCCCGTGCGGAAGGGTGGCTCCGTTCTGGGGGTCTACGATTTTTACCTCAGTCCCAACCGGCCGACCGTCTGTGGTGATGTTGAGCCTCATTTGGCCTCGATCGGGGTCCCCGGCCGTCGCCGTCGGCGTCTCCGTCGCCCCGTAACAGCGGAAGAGTGCGCAATTCGGGAATTGCTCATAGGCTGTGCGGCCGAGCTGCTCAGGAATGGCTGATCCTCCGGCAGCAAAGCAGCGAAGGCTGGGCAAATCCTCGCCGGCTTCGCGCGCGGCTTGAATGAGGTCCTGTACAAATGGCGCCGCGCCGTTCGCGACGGAAATGTTGTGCCGCCTGATCAAACCCACGGCATTGCGCCCGTTCCAGACGTCCATGAGCACCGCTCGCGCTCCCGATATCCAGGGAAATTGGCAGGCCTGTATGGCGCCCGTGATATGGGTAATGGGTGAGGCGACCAACGTGGCGTCCTGCGCGGTCAGGCGCAAATGACTCATGAACTGGGTAGCCATGGCTCCGACGGTGTTGTGGGTATGCAAGACGCCTTTCGGCCGGCCGGTCGTGCCCGACGTGTAAAGCACAAGCTTGATGTCATCGGGATCGACGCGGGGCAGCGCAGTCGCCCGATCATCGCTCGTAAACAGGGATTCATAAGGTGTGAAGCGTCGGGCGTCCCCTCGGACAACTACGATCTCAGCCGGGTCTGCCAATTTTGGCAATATGCGCTCTGCCATCGACACATAGTCGTAATTCCTAAATTCTCCCGGAACGAAGAGCAATTGGCTTCCGCAGTCGTTCATCATGAAGCTGATTTCCGCCTCACGATAAATCGGCACGAGCGGATTGACGACGAGGCCGGCCATCGTTGCGGCGAGATCGATGATGATTGCTTCGTGCCAGTTGGGCAGCTGATAGGAAATACGACTTCCGGCGCTCAAGCCACGGGCGGCCAAAACCCTCGCGAGTCTGCCGGCCTCCTCGAAAAGCGCGAAGGCTGTGAGCGCGCGGTCGCCTTCGTTGACCAGGACGCGTTCGGGACTCTGCTGCACAATTGCTTTGGCGCAGTCCGCCATCGTCGTATTGGGCCAAGCGCCGCTGGCCACCAATGCGGCCGCGCGGGCGCGATCCCAACGGACTAGCCAGCCGCTCGGGTCACGCCGGGTCACCTGCGCATCACTCCGACGGACGGTACCGCCGTTCCATGAAGTCATTTCGTTCTCGCATGCGAACTCGTCGAGATATTCGGTAGCTGGCACGTCGCTTCTCCAGAAGCTCAGGCTCCAGATAACGTCGCGACCGCAAGATATCTAAATCATCTCACTATATACTCCGTCCAATATCCCTCAGATGTCAATCGCAGGCGCGAGCGTTGGAGAAGCAAATCATGGGTGCTGCCACTGAAAGCCGAGCGGGGGGCGCAGCGACTCGTTGCCCTTCGAGCGACACCGACCCGGAGCTGACGAGTGACATACTCATCGAGATGTATCGCCGCATGCAGCGAATTCGCGTCTTCGAAAATGCGGCGGACGAGATGCACCGTAAGGGTGAGATTCAGGGAGCTTTGCATACCTCCCAGGGCCAGGAGGGCGAGATCGTGGGCGCGTGCGCAGCGCTGCGCGCGGACGACTACATGATTGGTAATCATCGTTCCCACGGCCATCCAATCGCGAAGGGCGCAAAGCTCGCCGGGTTGATGGCAGAGTTGCTCGGCCGGAGCACGGGTGTCTGCGGGGGCAAGGGGGGCTCAATGCATCTTGCCGATTTCTCGGTGGGGAGCCTGGGGGAAACGAGCATAGTGGGATCCGGCATCCCGGTTGCCGCGGGTGCCGCTTTAGGCGCCAAGATGCAAAAATCAGATCGAGTGAGCCTGTGTTTCTTCGGCGATGGTGCCTCCAACGAAGGGACATTTCACGAGGGATTGAACTTCGCGGCGATATGGAAACTACCAGTCGTGTTTCTATGCGAAAACAACCGTTTCGCCGTGACGACCCCGATCGCTCAAACGGCACTGATCGCGGATATTGCAGATCGTGCGGCGGCGTACGGAATGCCCGGTGCGGTCGTAGACGGACAGGATGTGATCGCAGTCTATCGAGCGACGGCCGAGGCGGCGGGGCGGGCGCGTCGTGGCGACGGTCCGACACTTGTCGAGGCAAAGACGTATCGCTTTTGCGAGCACGCAGCCAACATGGGCCGGGTCTTTTCCTACCGAGCGGAGGCGGAAATGAGTGCCTGGCAGTTGCGTGACCCGCTTGAGCTGTTTCGAAAAAGATTGCTGCAGGATTTTGGATTCTCCATGCAGGATCTGGCGGGCATCGAGCGAGCGGTAAATGAGGAGGTCTCGGAAGCCGTCGCGTTTGCTCGGTCGAGCGAATACCCGCCGGCTTCTGCGGTCTTTTCTGACGTCTTTGCGCCCTGACCTGCTGCGCGGGCCTACTCCATGGCGATCAAGACGTATCTGCAGGCCATCCGGGACGCACAATATGAGGAGATGGCGCGTGACGCCAAAGTGTTTATCATGGGTGAAGATACCCGCTGCAATATTTTTGGCACCAGCACGGGATTGATTGAGGCCTTTGGCGATGAGCGGGTGCGCGATACCCCGATTGCCGAGGCAGGAATGGCGGGGGTTGCCGCGGGCGCGGCGCTCGTCGGTATGCGACCCATTGTGGATTTCGGGATGTCCACATTCCTCTATCCAGCGATGGATCAGATTTTCAGCATCGCCGCTAAATCGCGATATTTGTACGGTGGCCAGGCGAAGGTTCCCGTCGTGTTCCGGTCTAACATGATCTATGGAGTCGGCAACGCCGCCCAGCATTCCGACCGTCCGTACAGCATGTTCATGAATATGCCGGGTCTCAAGATCATGATTCCCTCAAACGCCTACGACATGAAGGGCCTGATGAAGACTGCCATACGTGATGATGATCCGGTGCTCAGTTTCGAAGACGCGCAGATCTGGTCCGCCAAGTCCGACATTCCGGACGAGGAATATCTCATCCCCTTCGGCGTTGCGTCGGTCAAACGCGAAGGCGCCGATTGCACCGTAGTGGGAATAGGCGCGATGGTTCCTCTCGCGATGTCAGCGGCCGAGGCGCTGGCCAAGGAGGGCATCTCCGTCGAGGTTGTTGATCCACGAACTCTCGCGCCGCTCGATAGCCACACTATTTTGAATTCCGTTGAGAAATGCGGTCGTTTGGTAATTGTCGACGCAGGCCACGAGCGATGCAGCGCCGCCGCGGAGATCGCTGCAATTGTCGCTGATCGAGGATTTTGGAATCTGCGGGCGCCGATCGTGCGCGTGACGACGCCCCAGACGCATATTCCTTTCAGTCCGCCGCTGGAGAAGGGGCTATATCCTACGGTGGAACGCATCGTCGCCGCAGTCCAGCGGACACTCGGTTGAAATATTCAGAACATGAGAGAGATATTCTTGCCGCAGTTCGGAATGGGCATGACCGAAGGCCTGATCACAAAATGGCACAAGTCGGTAGGCGATCCTCTCAAAGAGGGCGAGCCGCTTTGCGAAATTGAAACTGCTAAGACGACGGTCGAGATGCAGGTCCCATTCAGCGGGATTCTGACGGCAATCCTCGTTTCGCTGGAGCAGAGTGTGCCCGTCAATACGCGCATCGCGCTCGTAGATGATGGCCTCGAGGGCGCAGAGGTCGGTCAAGGAGCTCAAGACGTTGATCCTCGACCGCGGGGAGTATTGGCGGCCAGGCATTCTACCGCGGGTACAGCGGCGCAGGTCGAGCCGCGGGCCCGCAATGTTGCGAGAGCTCATAATGTGGAACTGTCTTCGATAAAAGGATCCGGCCCCGGAGGCAGGATAATCGAACAGGACGTGCTCGATGCTATCGCTCAGGCAGCAGGAAATACTCCGCCCCAAAAATCCTGATCAGGGAAACCCCACGCCTGAATTGGGTCGCCCCTCGGCGTTCGGTGACAACGAAACATTTATATTATATAAAGGATAGATAAAGCTCGCAGATCGTGGCGGAGTCGGCTTGTGCCAATGGGAGTGGGTGATGACGAACGCCGAGATTCTTACCGCGCAAGAACAAATCCGACGACGTCGTCGCCGCGGTCGTGGGCGGCCTCGCCGTGGGCGCAATCGTCTATGCCGTCTCGCGGCCCGCGGCGCGCGCGCCGGCTGCGTCGCCCGTCGCGCCCGTCGTGGCTGCGCCCGCCGTCGCGCCCGTCGCGGCGCGCCCGAGGCGGTTCACGAAGCGCCACCGAGCAGCGCGCCCGCCGTCGCGCCCGTGGTTGCGCCCGTCGAGGCCCACGCGACCAAGCGTCACGGCGCGGCCACGCGCGCCTCCGACGCCAAGGAGAAGGGCTACCGCGGATCGCGGCTCGACCTCGACACGGATTTCCCGATGGGCG
>CAVYCL010000004.1:0-122915 GCA_963766915.1 uncultured Gammaproteobacteria bacterium | reverse complement strand
AGTTGCAACCTTGGCCGCTCGGCGGTGTTCTTTAGGTCAGGAGATGCGGCGAGGATACGGCGCACGCCGGGGTACCGCCGACAGGGTGTTGATTTCACTGCCCAACTGGCGGCAGGTTGGGGATTTTACTGCTATGAATCAATTGGTTGCGTCCAAGGGTTGGCTAGGATGGCGGTGGCGCTTCGCGGGCGGCGGTGCCGTGCTCGTGTTGGCGGCGGTGGCCTGGATGCTGGTACGGCCGCATGCGGGCGCCGCGGTCTCGGATAAGGACATCACCGCGCCGCCGTTGGTGACGGTGGTGGTACCCGCGCTCGGCGCCGTCCCATCCAAGGTTTCATTGACCGGGCTGATCAGTGCCCGCAACGACATGCCCATCGGCAACGAGGGGGATGCCGCGCGGATCTCCGAGGTGCTCGTCGAGGCCGGTGATCGGGTGCGCAAGGGCCAGGTCCTGGCACGCTTGAACCCGATCGCGGCGCAGTCGCAGCTCGACAGCGCGGAAGCATCGCTCGACGAAGTACGGGCCAATGCGGCCGTGGCGCAAAGCGAATGGGAACGCGCCGTGCAGGGCGGCGATATCTTTTCGAAAGAGGAGAACGAGCGGCGGCACACCACGGCGCTCACCGCTCAGGCCCGAGTGAAGGCAGCCGAGGCCCAGGTCAGAGACGAGCGTAACAAGCTGGCGCACACCCTCGTCATCGCGCCCACGGACGGTATCGTGCTGACTCGCAGCGCCGAAGTGGGTCAAATCGCCGTACCGGGTTCCACCGTGCTGTTTCACCTCGCGCGTGACGCCCAGATCGAGATGCGCGGGCAGGTGGCCGAGCAGGACGTGCCGCGATTGGCGCTCGGGCAGACCGCGACGGTGCGCCTCGACGGTGTGGCCAAGACCTTCACCGGCACGATCTGGCAGATTGGCGCGATCATCGATGCCACCACGCGACAGGGGACCGTGCGCATCGGCCTGCCGACGGACCAGAATCTGCGGCCCGGCTCCTTTGCGCGCGCCGATATCGATGTGGGCAGTACCACGGGTGTGTTGCTGCCGCAGACCGCCGTGCTCAGCGATGAGCACGGCAATTACGTGTTGATCGTCGGCGGCGACAACAAGCTCGAGCGGCGCGCGGTGACCGTGAACGGCGCCCGCTCTGAAGGGTCTGCTGGTGAGCCAGGGTCTCGACGGCAGCGAGCGCGTGGTCGCGATTGCCGGCGCCTTCCTGCGCATCGGCGAGACCGTGGCCATCGCCGGCAAAGCGAGCTGACCATGAAACGCATGTCCGCCTGGGCGATTACGCATCCCGTGTTCCCGCTGGTGATGTTCGCGGTGCTGACGGTGTTCGGCATCGTGGCGTTCATCCGTTTGCCGATCACCCTCAACCCGGATATCTCCGCTCCCTTCGTACAAGTCACGATCAATGAGCCGGGCGCGGCACCGGTCGAGATGGAGAAGCAGATCCTGCAGAAGGTCGAGGGTGCGGTCGCGAATATCGGCAACGTCAAGAACATCACCTCCACGGCGGCCGAAGGGTCGGCACAGACGGTGGTCGAATTCCAGATTCGCACGCCGGTGGATCGTGCAACCACCGATGTGCGCGATGCCATAGCCCGCGTCCGCGCCGATCTGCCGCAGGGGATCCTCGAGCCGCAGGTGCAGCGCTTGGAGGCGGACGGCGGGCCGATTGTGTACTTCGCCATCAGCACGACGGGGATGAGCGAGGAGCAGCTGTCCTGGTTCGTGGACGACACCATCAGCAAGCGGCTGTTGGCGATCTCCGGTGTGGCGCAGGTGAGCCGCTCCGGGGGTGTGAGTCGCGAGATTCGGGTCGATCTCGATCCGGCACGCATGGAGTCCTACGGCATCACGGCCGGCGAGGTCAATCAGCAGCTGCGGCTCGTGAATATCGACGCGGCCGGGGGCCGCGCCCAGGTGGGAGGCTCCGAGCAATCGATCCGCGTGCTCGGCGGTGCGCACAGCGCCTCGCAGTTGGGTGAGGTGCGCCTGACCATGCCCGATGGTCGGGTCGCACGACTCAGCGATATTGCCGAGGTGCGCGATGGGGTCGAGGAGATCCGCAGCGTCTCCCGCTTGAATGGCCGGCCGGCAACCACGTTTGCGGTGTTCAAGGCGAAGGGCTCCTCGGATGTGGCCACCCTGCATCGGGTGCAGGAGGAGCTCGCGAAGATCAGCAAGGAGGCGCCGAGCATCACGCTCAAGCAGGTCTTCACGACCGTCGACTTCACGCAGCAACAATACAAGTCCTCGATCGAAGCCCTGGTCGAAGGCGCGTTGCTCGCGGTCGTGATCGTCTGGCTGTTCCTGCGCGACTGGCGGGCCACGGTGATCGCGGCGTTGGCGATTCCGCTGGCGGCGTTGCCGACTTTCGCGTTCATACAATGGTTCGGCTTTACGCTCAATCAGATGACGCTGCTCGCGCTGTCGCTGATCACCGGCGTGCTGGTGGACGATGCGATCGTCGAAGTCGAGAACATCACGCGCCACATGAAGATGGGTAAGAGCGCGTATCGCGCGGCGATGGACGCGGCGGATGAGATCGGCTTGGCCGTCGTGGCGTGCTCGGCGACCATCATCGCGGTATTCCTGCCGGTCAGCTTTCTGGGAGGTTTGGTCGGCCAGTTCTTCATCCAATTCGGATTCACCGTCGCGGTGGCCGTATTCATGTCGCTGCTGGTGGCTCGCCTGATCAGTCCCCTGATGGCGGCGTACACGCTCAAGCCGCACAAGGAATTGCGCAGTGCCGACGGCAAGATCATGGATTGGTATCTGCGTGCGCTGCGCTGGTCGGTCCAGCACCGGGTCAAGACCGTGCTGGCCGGATTGGCGATTTTCGTGGTGTCGGTGGTGGGCTTGGCGCTGATCCCGAAGACGTTCATGCCCGACGCGGATTTCGCCTCATCCGCGCTGCGGATCGAGCTGCCGCCGGGCGTGTTGCTGTCGCAGACGGCCGCAGCCTCTGCCCAGGCGTATCAAATCCTGAAGCGCTCTCCCGAGGTCGCCAATGTGGTGGAGTCGCTCGGCGAGAGCGAGGACGGCGAAGTTCGCTCCGGCAATCTCTACATTCAGCTCGTGCCGTCCTCGGAGCGCAAGCTCACGCAGAAGCAGTGGGAGGCGAAGGTGATCAAGGAACTGCTGCACAGCATCCCGGATGCGCGCATCACCTTTCAGAGCCAGTCCGACGGCGAGGGGCGTGATTTGACGCTGTACGTGGTCGGCAGCAACCCGCAGCTGGTCGAGCAGACCGCCCACGAAGCCATCGAGGAGATGCGCGGTCTCAAGGAGCTGCGCGATCCGCGCATCAATGGCGACATGGTACGGCCGGAATTGGAAGTGCGGCCGAACTTGGACAAAGCCGCGCAACTGGGCGTCACGGTGGAGAGCATCTCCGAGACCGTGCGTCTCGCGACCTTGGGCGATCTGCCGCAGAACAACGCCAAGTTCTCGCTGCCCGACCGGCAGATTCCGATTCGCGTCAGTCTCATCGAATCGGCGCGCTCTAATCTCGCGACGATCGAGAACCTACCGGTGCGCACCAGCGGCGGCGCCACGGTGCCCCTCAAGGCGGTCGCGGATATCGGCTTTGGCCAGGGGCCGTCGAAGGTGCGTCGCTACAACCAAAATCGACGCGTCTCGCTCGAGGCGGATTTGAACAATGCGCAGCTCGGCACGGCACTCGACAAGATCCGGGCATTGCCGGTGTACAAGCATTTGCCGGCCGGCGTGCAAATCGTCGAGATCGGTGCCGCGCAGTATATGCAGGAGCTGTTCGCAAGCTTCGTGCTGGCGATGATCGCAGGCGTGATGCTGGTGTTCGCGGTGCTGGTGCTGTTATTCGTCCGCATCTTCCAACCCCTCACGATACTTTCGGCGCTGCCGCTCTCCATCGGCGGCGCGGTGCTGGCACTGTTCATCACGCACAGCCCCTTCTCACTGTCCACGGTGCTCGGCATTTTGATGTTGATGGGCATTGTCGCGAAGAATTCCATTTTGTTGGTGGACTTTGCCATCGAGGAAATGCGTGGCGGTAAGGACCGTCTCACGGCATTGCTCGAGGCGGGACACAAGCGCGCGCGGCCGATCGTCATGACCTCGGTGGCGATGATCGCCGGTATGCTGCCGGTGGCGATGGTCTCGAGCGCCGCGTTCCAGGCGCAGATGGCGGTCGCCGTCATTGGCGGATTGGTGACCTCGACCGGGCTCACGCTGGTCATCGTGCCGGCGACATTCACCTGGATCGACGATCTGGAGCGCTGGGTCAGCCGGAAGATGGGTCATCGCTGGATCAACAGCACGACGGGCGAGGCCGCCGACGCACCGGCGCCCGGTGTCCCATCACCGGCCGTGCAGACGGCAGGCGATCAGGTGCGGACGTCCGCGGCCCCCTGCCGGATGCCGCGACATGAGCCCGCGCACCGTTGCCACGGCGGTTTGGATGCTGCTGGCCGTGCCGCCGGTACTGCTCGCGGGCTGTGCCGTGGGTCCTAACTATCACGCACCGGCGGCGCCCAAGACGCTTGGGTTCACCCCCGATGCGTTGCCCGGCGCGACCCAGGCGACCGCCGTCAACGGCGGTGAGGCGCAGCGCTTTGCGTTCGGCAGCGATCTGCCGGGACAATGGTGGACGCTGTTCGGATCCCAGGAGCTCAATGCGCTGATCGCCCAGGCTTTGAAGCAATACCCGGACATTGCTGCGCAGCAGGCGGCGCTCCGTGCGGCGCTCGAGAATGCGCGCGCCGAACAGGGTGTGTTCGCGCCGCAGGTGCAGGGCACGGCCAATCAGCAACGCGCGAAGATCAGCGGCGCTTCGATTTCGCCCGGATTCCCGAGTTTCATCACCAGCCTCTATCAGGCCGGCGTCAACGTGTCCTATACCTTCGATGTGTTCGGCGGCGAGCGCCGTACGCTCGAAGGTCTGCGCGCGCAGGCGGAGAATCAAACCTATCAGCTCGAGGCCAGCGTGCTGACCTTGACCGCCAACGTCGCGGCGAGCGCCATCGGATTGGCCGCGACGCGTGAGCAGATCGAGGTCACTCACCAGATCATTGCGGTCGAGGAACAGCAGCTGCATATGATCGAGCGCCAGTATGAGTCGGGCGTGCATACCCGCGCCGATTTGCTGCAGCAGCAGTCGAACCTCGCCTCGGTCCGCGCGACGCTGCCGGCGCTGCAGCAGCAGATGGCGAGCTACGAGCACGCGCTCGCCGTCCTGACCGGACAGTTTCCGCATGATGCTGCGCATATCACGCTGAAGTTATCAGACCTCAAGTTGCCGGAAGAAATCCCGGTCAGCCTGCCCTCCGCCTTGGTTGCACAGCGTCCCGACATTCAGGCGCAGGCGGCGCTCATGCATCAGGCGAGCGCCGCCATCGGCGTGGCCACGGCCAATATGCTGCCGCAGCTGACGTTGACGGGCTCGGTCGGTGACGAAAGTCTCGCCTGGAGCAGCCTGTTCCAGGGCAGCTCGGGTGTGTGGAGCATTGCGGGCGGCCTCACCCAGCCCCTCTTCGAAGGCGGGACCCTGCGGGCCAAGCGGCGTGCGGCGATCGATCTTTATGATCAGGCGAGCGCGCAATACCGGCTGGTCGTGCTGAACGCGTTTCAAAACGTCGCCGACACACTCACCGCGCTCGACAATGACGCACAGGCGCTCAACGCGCAGAACGATGCCGTCAGCTCGGCCAATGCCGGCATCGAGCTGATCAAGCACCAGTACGAGGCCGGCGCGGTGAGCTACGTGACGCTGTTGACGGCGCAACAGGCTTATCAGCAAGCGCGCATTGCTTATGTGCGTGCCTTGTCGAGCCGTTTCACCGATACCGTGACATTGTTTCAAGCGCTCGGTGGCGGCTGGTGGAACCGCGATGATCTGGGCGTAGCGGCGGCCGCTTCCGGCTAGACATACCGGTCAGTGGCTTTTGTAGCCGCGAGGCGCCGATAAAGGCAGCGGCTTCGATGCGCAGCGGCGCTCTCCGCACTTCGAGCATCGGAGCCGGCGTGTTATGTCCTCGATCCTCGCATCCCATCCGCACACGTTAGCCAGCGATTTCGGGACGATCCGACGTTCGTGGCCGCAGGCCGTGCACTTCAAGATCAAATCGTACTGACCGAATTCATCGGATAGCTTGTCGATCTTGAATCCGCGGCGCATCCATGCACGTTAACGCCGATCGGCTGTGAGTATCCACGGGATAACTCGTACAGTATTCTGCGTACGCAACAGCTGTACGAGAGAACGCCCCGATCATGCCAGCCAAGAAGGTGACACCTCGAGCGGTCGCACGTTTCATAGACACCATGGACTGCCTGCCGGTATCGACGGTACCGCAAGGTCCGCAGTGGACCTACGAGCTGAAGCTCGACGGCTATCGTCTCGAAGCCGTAAAGACCCAGGGTCACGTCACGGTCTATTCGCGCCGTCACAACGTACTCAACCGCAAATTCGGATACATCGCGGAGGCGCTCGAGAAGCTGCCCGACGAGACCGTACTCGATGGAGAGCTCGTCGCCATGGACGAGGCCGGTCACGCGGACTTCAATTTGTTGCAGAACTTCAAGTCGGCCGAGTCGAAGATCCACTATTACGCTTTCGATGTGCTGATGCACAAAGGAAAGCTCCTCGTGAGTCACCCACTTGCCGAGCGGCGCGAAGTCCTCGCAAAAATACTTCCGCGGAACGAGCACATCAGCATTTCCGCGTTCGGCAGGTCGGCCGCTCAGATGCTTCGCTTCGTCAAGGAGCATGGCCTCGAGGGCATCGTTGCGAAGCGGGCTGATAGCCCGTACGAGCCGGGCAAGCGCAGCGGACTATGGAGCAAGTATCGGGTCAATCTCGGGCAGGAGTTCGTCGTCGGGGGTTATACGCCCGGTAATCCGTTCGACGCGCTGATTGTCGGATTCTATCGAGGGAAGGAGTTCATGTTTGCCGGCAGGATCCGCGCCGGGTTCGTCCCGAGTACCCGCCGCGAAGTGTTCACCCGGCTCAAAGGCCTGAAAATTGCCCGATGTCCGTTTGCCAATCTGCCGGAGAAAGAACCAGGTCGTTGGGGCCAAGGGTTGACGGCTGAAAAGATGAAGTCCTGTATCTGGGTCAAGCCGCAAGTCGTCGTCCGCATCGATTTCGCCGAGTGGACCGGGTCCGATAAGTTGCGACACACGAAATTCGTCGCGTTGCGATTCGACAAAGATCCGCGAAAAGTGGTGAGGGAAACCTAAGGGCGAGGAAGGGGCATCCTCAGCCCGGGCACGGGCCCTTACTTTCGCGGTGGCCGTGCCTTCCTGCGCCATGTCCTTGTATCCATGGAAGATTATCTCCATGAGCCGCTTTCATCCTGGCCATGAAGATAATGAGATTGAATCATGGGCCGGCCCCTCGCATTGTGGGACTGCGAGTCGTCCTCGGCGAGGTCCATGGCCATGATGAATCCGGTCGAAGTTTCCTTCGAGTTCTTTCCGCCGAACGACGACGCCGCGGCCGCGACTCTCTGGGCGGCCGTGGAGCGCCTCGCGCCGCTGCGACCGAAATTCGTCTCGGTCACCTACGGCGCAGACGGCACGACGCGCTCACGTACGCATGACTGCGTGCTGCGCATCTTGCGCGACACGGATCTCGTGGTCGCACCTCATCTCACCTGCGTCGGCGCGCCGCGCGAGGACATCATTGCCATTGCAGAGGACTACTGGCGCAATGGGGTGCGGCACATGGTGGCGCTGCGCGGTGACCATGCGGCCGGCACTCCCGATGCGCCGCGCGCCTACCAACCCTACCCGGGCGGGTTCGCGTACGCCTCGGACCTCGTGACAGGTGTCCGAGCGGCGGCGCCCTTCGAGATCTCGGTTGCCGCGTATCCCGAAGGCCATCCTGAATCCGGCACGGTGGAGGCGGATCTCGACAATTTGAAGCGCAAGATCGATGCGGGCGCGAACCGGGCGATCACGCAATTCTTCTTCGATACCGAGGCGTTCCTGCGCTACCGCGATCAGTGCGCGGCCCGCGGTATTCCCGCGCGCATCGTGCCGGGAATTCTTCCGATCACGCGGTTCCCTCAGCTGGTGCGGTTCGCGGAGCGATGCGGCGCGAGCGTACCGCAGTGGTTGCGCCGACGCTTCGACGGATTGGACGATGATCCCGAGACCCGCCGCATGATCGCGGCGCACGTCGCGATAGAGCAGGTGCAACACCTGCGCGAGCACGGGGTCGACGAATTTCATTTCTACACGCTCAACCGCGCCGAGCTCACCTACGCCATCTGCCACGCGCTCGGGCTCCGCCCAGAGACTCACCGCCAAACCCAGGTGGCTTGATGGAAGTCTCTGAAGCTCCTGTGGCCCCCGCCGCGGGCACGGTCCAGCCACAGCGCGAACGGGCCGCCGCTTTCCGCGAGCTGCTCGGGAAACGAATCGTCATCCTCGACGGTGCCATGGGCACCATGATCCAGCGTCATAAGCTCGCCGAGGCCGATTTCCGCGGCGCGCGATTCGCGCAGTGGCCCCGGGATCTGCGCGGTAACAACGATCTCTTGTCGATCACGCAACCCCAGCTGATCGAGTCGATTCACCGCGACTATCTCGAGGCCGGCGCTGATCTCATTTCGACCAATACGTTCAACTCGAGTCCGGTATCGCAGGCGGACTACGGTATGCAGGAGTTGGCTTACGAGCTCAACCTCGCCGCCGCGCGTCTTGCACGCAAGGCGGCCGACGAGGCCACCGAGCGCTCCGGCCGGCAACGCTTCGTTGCGGGCGCCTTAGGCCCCACCAGCCGCACGGCCTCGATCTCACCCGACGTCAACGATCCCTCGTTCCGCAACATCGACTTCGACGAGCTCGCACGGGGCTACGCCGGCGGCACCCGCGCGCTCATCGAGGGCGGCGTGGATGTGATCCTGATCGAGACCATATTCGATACGCTGAATGCCAAAGCCGCGTTGTTCGCCGTCCGCGAGACCCTCGATGCGCTCGGGGTGGACTTGCCCATCATCGTCTCAGGGACGATCACCGATGCCTCCGGACGCACGTTGTCCGGCCAGACGACCGAGGCGTTCTGGAACTCCATCCGTCACGTGCGGCCGGCGGCGGTGGGCCTCAATTGCGCGCTCGGCGGCAAACAGCTCCGTCCGTATCATCGAGGAGCTCGCACGCATCGCCGACATCCCCGTGTGCGCCTACCCGAACGCGGGCCTGCCGAACGCCTTTGGCGAATACGATGAGTCCGCGCGCGAGACGGCGGAGATTCTCACCGACTTCGCCGCGAGCGGCTTCGTGAACCTGGTGGGCGGATGCTGCGGCACCACGCCCGAGCACATCCGCGCGGTGGCCAAGGCCGTGGCCCACATCGCACCGCGTGTCCTGCCGACGATCGCACCGGCTTGCCGGCTGAGCGGTCTCGAGCCGCTCGCCATCGATGCCAAGAGCCTGTTCGTCAACGTCGGCGAGCGTACCAACGTCACCGGCTCCGCGAAGTTCCGCAAGCTGATCGAGGCGGGCGATTACGGCGCCGCGGTCGACATCGCCCGCCAACAGGTGGCGAGCGGCGCGCAGGTCATCGATGTGAACATGGACGAGGGCATGCTCGACTCGCAGGCCGCCATGGAGAAATTTTTGCGGCTGATCGCCGGCGAGCCCGACGTGGCCCGCGTGCCGATAATGATCGACTCCTCCAAATGGTCGGTGATCGAAGCGGGCCTGAAGTGTGTGCAGGGCAAGTCGATCGTGAACTCGATCAGCATGAAGGAGGGGGAGGACGTGTTCCTCGAGCACGCCCGCAAGGTGATGCGCTACGGCGCGGCGGTCGTGGTCATGGCTTTCGACGAGAAAGGACAGGCGGACACCGTCGAGCGCAAAATCGGGATCTGCGAGCGGGCCTACAAGCTCCTGACCGAGACGGTAGGCATGGCGCCCGAGGACATCATTTTCGATCCCAATATCTTCGCCGTCGCCACCGGCATCGAGGAGCACAACCGCTACAGTCTCGACTTCATCGAGGCCACCGCCGCGATCAAGGCGCGCATGCCGGGCGTGCACGTGAGCGGCGGGGTGAGCAATGTCTCGTTCTCGTTCCGCGGCAACGATGCGGTGCGCGAGGCCATGCATTCGGTGTTTCTCTATCACGCGATTCGTGCGGGTCTCACCATGGGCATCGTGAATGCGGGCCAGCTCGCGATCTACGAGGATATTCCGCCGGACCTGCGTGAGCGGGTCGAGGATGTGATTCTGGCGCGGCGCGCCGATGCCACCGAACGCCTGCTCGAAATCGCGGAGCGCTTCAAGAGCGGCGGGGCGATGAAGCGCGTGGATGACCTCGAGTGGCGCAAGCTCCCGGTCGCCGAGCGGCTGAAGCACGCCCTCATCAAGGGTATGGACCAGTTCGTCCTCGAGGACACCGAAGAGGCGCGCCTTCAGACCGCGCGGCCGCTCGATGTGATCGAAGGGCCCCTCATGGACGGGATGAACGTGGTGGGCGACCTGTTCGGCGCGGGCAAGATGTTTCTCCCGCAAGTGGTCAAGTCGGCCCGGGTGATGAAAAAGGCGGTCTCGGTGTTGGTGCCCTATATCGAGCGCGGCAAACTGGGCGGTGCCCGCTCGAACGGCAAGGTGGTGATGGCCACCGTGAAAGGCGACGTGCACGACATCGGCAAGAATATTGTCGGCGTCGTCCTGCAGTGTAATAACTTCGAGGTCATCGATCTCGGCGTCATGGTCTCCTGCGACAAAATCCTCGAGACCGCCCGGCGCGAGGGAGCGAGTCTGATCGGATTGTCCGGCTTGATCACGCCCTCGCTCGACGAGATGGTGCACGTCGCGAAGGAGATGCAGCGCCTGGGGTTCGAGGTGCCGCTCCTGATCGGCGGCGCGACGACGTCGCCGGCGCACACCGCCGTCAAGATCGACCCGCAATATGAAGGAGCGGTGGTCTACGTCAAGGATGCATCGCGCTCGGTGGGTGTCTGCCAACAGCTCGTGACGCCGGCGACGCGCGAGGCCTATGTCGCGACCCTCAAGGCCGATCACGCCAGGCGCCGCGAGCAGCATCGCAACAAGGGCGCCAAAGCACCCCAGCTCTCACTCGCTCAGGCGCGCTCGCGCAAGTTCAAGATCGACTGGACGCGCTATGTCCCGCCCACACCGCGTGTGTTGGGGCTCAAGACCTTCGAGGACTACCCGCTCGACGAGCTCGTCCCTTATATCGATTGGATGCCTTTCTTCAATGCCTGGGAGTTCGCCGGCAAATTCCCGGACGTGCTGACAGACCCGGTGGTCGGCGAGGCGGCGAGCAATCTGTACGCCGATGCGACCAAAATGCTTGACCAGCTGGTACGCGAGCGCTGGCTCGAGGCGCGCGCCGTCGTGGGGCTCTTTCCGGCGAACACGGTGGGCGATGATGACCTTCAGGTGTATGCGGACGAGTCCCGCTCCACACCCCTGCTGAAGCTTCACCAGTTGAGGCAACAGAAGGCCAAGTCGTCGGAGCACGCGCAGCTCTGCTTGTCGGATTTCGTCGCACCGGCCTCGACTGGGCGCGCGGACTACATCGGCGCGTTCGCGGTCACCACCGGAATCGGGATCGATGAGCACATCGCCCGCTTCGAGGCGGCGCACGACGACTACGGCAGCATCATGCTCAAGTCGCTCGCCGATCGCTTGGCCGAAGCGCTCGCCGAGCGCATGCACGAGCGCGTGCGGCGCGAGTTCTGGGGCTACGCCGCCCACGAATCGCTCGACGGTCGCGCGCTGATACGCGAGGAATATAAGGGCATCCGGCCGGCCCCTGGATATCCCGCGTGTCCCGATCATACCGAGAAAGCGGCGCTCTGGCGGCTGCTCGACGCGGATCGCACGTCGGGCATACGCTTGACCGAGTCCTATGCCATGTTTCCGACGGCGGCTGTGAGCGGCTGGTATTTCTCTCATCCCGAGTCGCTTTACTTCGGCGTGGGGCAGATCGACCGCGAGCAAGTGTTAAGTTACGCAGAGCGCAAGGGCGTCACCTTGGCTGAGATGGAGCGCTGGCTCGCACCGAATCTCGGCTACGAACCCGAGGTGCGCCCCGCCGCCGATGCGGCCTGAGCGTGCCCGCGCCAGGCACCAAGGTCCAATAGCCTCCATTCGATTGCCCGCGATCCAATGAACGAATTCGGACGCCTCCAGACAGGAGATCGCGATGCGGTTCGGTTCAACTCTGCGGCCCACTCGGTGCTTCGTATTGTTCGTCGGGCTCGTGCTCGGCGCGCAAGCATTCCCTCAATCCGACCCGCTGCCCTCCTGGAACGAAGGCCCCGCGAAGCAGGCGATCGTCGCTTTCGTCAAGGACACCACCACTCCGGGGAGCCCCAAGTTCGTGGACCCGGTGGCGCGCATCGCCACCTTCGACCAGGACGGGACGACATGGGTCGAGCAACCCATCTACTCGCAGGTGGTTTTCGCGTTTCATCAACTCGGAGTGATGGCGCAGAGCGATCCGAAGCTCAAACAGACCGAGCCGTTCAAAACGGTGCTTTCAGGCGACCGGGCGGCGATTGCCAAGCTGACGCTTCCCGAGCTCGAGAAAATTCTCGCAGTGACGCACACCGGCATGACCGTGGAAGTCTTTCGTAAGAGCGTGCAGGACTGGATTGCGACAGCCCAAGACCCAAGATTCCACCGGCTCTACACCGATCTCGTGTATCAGCCCATGCTCGAAGTGATGCAGTACCTGCGCACGAATGGCTACCGAACCTACATCGTCACGGGAGGCGGCCAGGAGTTCGTGCGCGCCTATGCCGAGCGCGTGTACGGCATTCCGCCTGAACAGATCGTGGGTTCCACCGCCGAGGTGGAGTTTGGCTACGACCAGGCCGGGAAGTCAGTGCTCAACAAGGTGCCCGCCGAGATTCGGGTCAACGACAAGACGGGCAAGCCCGTGGGCATCGAGCTCGTCATTGGACGCCGGCCCGCGGCGGCCTTTGGCAACTCGACCGGCGATCAGCAGATGCTCGAATACACCCAGGACGGTGGCGGCGCGCGCCTGATGATGTTGGTTCACCACGATGACGCAAAGCGTGAATATGCCTACGGGCCTGAGTCGAAGATAGGAACGTTCTCGGATGCGCTCATGGCCGAAGCCAAGAAGCGGGGCTGGGTGGTGATCAGCATGAAGGATGATTGGAGGCGAATTTTCTCTTGGGAGCCCTAGGTCAGCTCCGCACGCGGTCCCCGGCCCAAACAGGCTAGGGGGCGTTGAGGTCCAGGGTGCATTTGAGAAAGTGGCAGCCCCACGCGCCGAGCTCCACGTACAATCCCGGCGACAACATCTCGGCTCCCGAGCGATCGAAGCTCGCATCCGACAACGCGTCGAGCAGATGCACGGTGGCCCCTCGCGCTTCTTCCCACGGGACGCGCACCTGCGCCTGCGCCCTGTTCTCGCTCAGATTGACCACGATCAGATATCGATTCGGACTCTTGACCCAGCTCCAGGCGATGAGCTGTTGAAAGCTCGAATTATCCGGCCAGCCACTTCGCTCGCAGAGCTGCCATTCACCGTCGCGAAATATCGGCGCTCTCAACGCCGACAACAGCTTGGCATAGAACGTCTGGGTTGCGAGATCCGCGGGCTCCGCGGGGCGCCTGCCCAGAAAGACCGGCAGCCGTACCTTTCGGCCTTCGAACTGTCCTTCATGGAGGAGTCTCGCCCCCGGTAGGGTGGACATCGCGACTGCCGCGGCTCGTTCCTTCGGGGGCAAGAAAGTTGCCGCTGCGCGAGGTTCGTCATGGTTCTCGAGGAATCGGATGAGCTTCTTCTGGTAGGTCAGATCGGCGCACAGGTGAAGTCGGACGCTCTCGGCACTGTCGTGTTCCAGGCGATCATAGAGCTTCTTGTCGTAGCAGAAATCAAACCCTCGCTGCTGCAGCTCCCACTCGAGGTCCCAATAAGCTTCGGCAATAAAGAGGAAGTTCGGATACACGCCCTTAATGGCAGGAATGACTTGGCCCCAGTATTCCTCCGCAGGTCGTTGCCCGGCGCGCTCGCCCCAGGTGCGTTGGAAGATGTTGTTCAAGAGCAGCATTGCCATGTCGCAGCGAATGCCATCGCACTGAGCCGCGATACCGGACACGGTCTCCACGACGGCTTTGCGAAGTCCGGGGTCGAAGGCGTTGATCTGCAGAACATCCTGCCAGGCGGGGAAAAAGGGGTCGCGTCCGCAAGCGTAGACCCGTCCTTGTATCTCCATGAAGGATCCGGGGTCTTGCTTCGCGTCCTCGCCATTGCCGCGAATAAAGTATTCAGGGTGTTCCCCGACCCACGGGTGATCCGATGCCACATGGTTGGGCACGAAATCCAGGAGCAGCTTCATGCCCCGATTGGCGAGCTCGCGCCGCGCAACCGCCAGACCCTCAGGGCCCCCGAGATGCCGGTCCACCACGTAGCGTCGAATGCAGTAGGGCGACCCGACATTGTCGTCCGGCCCATAGTCGGGCAGGGCTCGCCGGAAGTCGGCGAGCAGATTCTTGTTCTGATTGGCAATCGCAATGCCCGCAGGGCTTCGTTCCCATACGCCCATGAACCAGACGGCATGAAATCCGTATTCAGCAAGGCGATCCCACTCAGCCGCGGGCACGCGACTCAAGTCCACGGGCCGACCGGACGACCGGCGCAGTTCGGCAAGCCAGACCCACGTATTGATTTCATACAACGTGGGATATCGGACCCATTCAGACGTGGTCATCGCCGGGTTGCTCACAGGACGTTGCCGAATGCGTAGGCGATGGACGTGTTGATGCCATAGTCGAGTGTGACCGCCTGGGCGCTCGGCGGCCGGCTGTCGTAGTTCCCGAACTGGTTCAGCTGAATCGAAAATCGATCCGTCATCTTGAAATTCAATGTGACGTTGAGAGTCGCCCGTACGCGGGGGGCGTCTGTGAGGCTTGGATATACGAGCAGCGACGTATCGAGATTCACTTTCGGGTAGGTGAACTTGAACACCCGCCATTGACCGCCGAATACTGACTCGAGGCTACTGTGACTTTGCCCGCCGTCCGCCGACCATTCCTGATCGAGCGCGAGTCCGGCAATACCGTTGAGCCGGGAATTGGCTGCCTGGTAAAGGTGCCGCCCCAGCACGGATCCGACTGCGATACGGCCGTCGATGCCGAGATTCTGGTCCCGCTGCAGCGAGTCGATTAATCCCCAGAAGTTGCGGCCCGGGCGCAGGAAATAAAGGCTCGAGGCGATCTGAGTCTGCGTGGAATCGTCACCTGAGGAGGAGCGAGTCGACGAAAATTGGGCGCTCAATTGCGCCTCCCGGGACTCATCGCTGTACTGCCCGTTGAATTGGAAGGTCAGCTGCGAAACGTCGCTGGAGCGGGTGAAGTTGTAGCCGAAGGCGACCGAGCCATTGATCCGCTGCCAGAAATCCGACTCGTACGGCACAATACGCGTGACTTCCAGCATCGGTATAGCCACGGTGCCGACGCCGGTATCGACGAGAAGGTTCTTGCCGTCCGGATCGGTACTGATCATTCCGGCGTAATGCAGTCCGCCGAATTTTTCGGCCCGGAACGAATAATTGCTTTGGATCGAGCGCACCGACGGCCACTCGATCGATATGCCGCCCTCGTGAGCGGAATTGACCTGCAGCAGGCCGAATTTCAAGTACAGGATCCGGCAGGTGATACGGTCGCCGTTCCGCAGCGTGACGATGTCGGTCTTCGCTCTTTCGGCAGCCAGGGCGGTATCCACCCATAAGGCGCAGAAAAGCAGGAGCAGCAGCCGGCCGAACGACCGCCAATCACCTCGACGCGGCGTTCTCATCGGCACCCACAGTTAGCTGCGAGATGTCGGCTCACCTCGAATCCGCGAAGTTCGGCTAAGGGGTCGGTAGGGGCGTATAGCTGAACTTCTGACCGGCCACGGCCGCCGCGTACATGAGTCCGCCCTTGGCAATGGTGAACACCATCAAGCCCTTGAAAAATCCGCCGCTTGCCGTGGTGGCGTCCTTCTTGCCGCCACTCGCGCCGGAGGTGGCGCCATTGGTGCCGGCGCTGGCGCCCGCGCTTGCGGTAATGGCGATGGCGCTGACGCCTGCGGAGAACTCGAAGGTGCCGGTCTGGAATTCGTCGAGCGCCCGCTTGTCCTGGAAAAAGATGATTTCGCTGTAGGCCTTGCCGCCGGCTTGGAAGCCGACGCTCACCTGCGCAACCGTCGTGTCACCGACGTACTTGCCCCGTACATAGACGCGGCCTTTGCCGCCGGCGCCGCCGACGATGAAGCCACCCTCACCCACGGTGGGGAAAACCGCGTAGGCATAACTCTTGCGAAAGAAGTCGGCGCTTTGGCCCGCATTCTTAAAGAGTTGAACGGTGTCGCTGTAACTGTCGGCATGCGCGGCGCCGGTCGCGAGCAACAGGAGGGTAGCGAGGATGCCGGTGAATCTTTTCATGGTCGTTGGTCCTTGATGGCAAGAGGGTCACGCTGTGCTCAACGCCCTAGTTCCTCGCGTTGCTGGGTGCCGCCGCCCCGCGGGCGACCACTGCAATATTCGGCCCTAACGCCTGGGGGGTCGTGATGGATCAAAGTCCAATTGCAGAGCGATACCCAGGGCGGAACATGAGTGGCACGGTGCGGCAGAGTCGCTTGTGGGCGCCTGCTGGGACCATGGACATGCCAGGGGAGCCTAACTAATGACACGTCGAATATTGCCGGCCTTATTGGTGACGCTGACGGCGCTCGGTGCTGCGCACGCACAAGATATCATTGCGACCGGACCGACCGATTGGCGGGGCTTCTACATCGGCGGGAACATTGGCGGAGCCTGGAACCACACCTGCAGCAGTTGGGAGCCCGGGCCCCTCATCCGAGAGAACCCCGTCCTCGCCAATGACTTCTACAATCGAAATTGCCCCAACAACGGCCACTTCATCGGCGGTGTCGATTTAGGTTACAACTTTCAACACGACCAATGGGTGTGGGGGTTCAAGGCCGATTACGATGCCATCGAGAGTAAGAGCAATACACGCTCGTACAATTACACATCCGTATCGCCGGTAGATCCTTTCCCGAGCGGCAACTATTCCTCGTCCAGCAAGCTGAGTCCGAACGGGGTTTTCCTGCTGGGCCCGCGTGTCGGCTACGCGGTCGGCCAGGCACTGCCGTACTTTCGATTCGGCGGCGCCTTTGCGAGCGGCCAACACAATGCGACGCTCTATTACACACCGGTCGGCGACGCGACCCCGACCAACAGCATCAGCGGCGGCAAGAACTTCAAGTCGAGCGGCTGGAATGTCGGTGCGGGACTCGACTACCAAGTGAGCGGACCTTGGTCGTTCACGGCGGAGTACAACTATGTGAACCTCGGCAAGGGGACCAACTCCACCTTCGCCTGCGTGACCGCGCACGGCGCCGTGCCGCCTATTTGCAACACTTACGCTAATTTCTCGCTGGATAACATTCACAACAGCTTCACCATGAACATGTTCCGGGTGGGGTTCCACTATTCCTTTGGCGGTCGAGCGGAGCCGGCACCGCCGCCGCCACCCCCGCCTGCGCCGCCGCCCCCACCGCCTCCGCCGCCCCCGCCACCCCCGCCCCCGCCCCCGCCCCCGATCTGCCCGGGGACGCCGCCGAACGTTGCGGTCGACCAGTACGGCTGTCCCTGCGATATGACGCAGGAAGTGCACTTCGCCACCAATTCCTCGGTCTTGACGGACGAGGACAAGGCCTTGCTCGACAAGTTGGTG
Organism: uncultured Gammaproteobacteria bacterium; assembly: GCA_963766915.1. Taxonomy (GTDB): domain Bacteria; phylum Pseudomonadota; class Gammaproteobacteria; order Steroidobacterales; family Steroidobacteraceae; genus Bog-1198. Next base: position 105,190 of record CAVYCL010000004.1, on the reverse strand, counting down.
GTGACGTTGAAGCGCCTGCACTTCGTGGACGGTGAGATCGACGGCTACACGGACTCGACCGGCAGCGCCGCGTACAACCTGAAGCTATCCGAGCGCCGCGCCCAAGCCGTTGCGGATTACCTGACGAGCCAGGGCATCTCGGAGGGCCGGCTGTCAGTCAAGGGTTACGGCGAGGCCGATCCGGTGGCGGACAACAAGACGCGTGAAGGACGCGCGCACAACCGACGAGTGGTGCTACACCGGACGGGCTGCCACAAGTAGCCCGTCGGTGGGGATGACGCGCGAGGCGCACGGCTTCAGGCAGCTCGCGAGGGGGGCCCCATGGCGACAATGGGGCGCTACTTGAGCGACGCCAGTGGGGGACGGACCCCTCCGACGCATGGCCAGTTGGATGCGAAGTAATACCTCGAGACTGGAGCGGGGCGGCCGCTGGTGCGCCTTGACCCGGTGCTCATCTCATAGAAGAACCTTGATCACCACCTTCATGATCTCTTCGAACGGCATCATGGTGAGCGTGAGAGGCGCCATCGGGATGAGACAGGCGAGTGCCAGGTAAATCGGTGTGTAAAACCGCATAGGCGCGAGATTCATCTGTCTCGCGAACGCATAGCTGTTTCCCAGATCAGCAAGCGACTGGATATCCGCTGTTCCGAGCAGTGCTTCTTGGGTTTTCTCCGTCTTCAAGATCCATTTTCGCTGAAACGCCGCCGTGTATTCGTTGCCGAGCCCCCCGTACTGGAGCAAGCCGAGTCGCTTGGTCCGCCAGAGCGTCGCAGAGAACACGAAAATGGGCATCAAGAACACGAAAACCGTCCCGGCTGCATAGACCACGATCGCCGGTACGAAGTGCGAGAGCGACACGCCGTCGTAAATGATGCCATTGGCCAGGACACCGGCAACGGCGACCGAGAACGCGAACAGGACGAGGGTGAAGTATTGTTGCACCTCGCCCACGAATGCGAGGCCCGCCGCCTGGTCCGGATGTGTCGGCACGAGTTGCAGCTTGAGTCGATTCACGCGCCATAGAAACTGGGCCCATAAAAACAAACGCCAGAGCCACCGCAGGATCAGAAACTGCATCAACGGGACGCAAAAAATGACGAACCACCAGCCGGCCCAAGTGATGCTGATTCCCGAATCAGTCCTGTCCGCATACCAAGTGGAGACGTGGACGGCCATCGATATCAAGTTGGCTACTGAAAGGGCATATGCCAACAGAACCAGAACGAGTTCAGCCGCGACGGAATCCCGCAACTTGAGTCCAAGATCGATCGCTGCCCCGAACTTCTTAGAATCCTCTGGGGCTATTAACCCTGAGTCGAGAAAGTGGTCGGCGGCATCCGCGAGCCATGTACCCAGCACCGTGGCCGCGAGGAGCATGGGCAGAGCGAGCAGAAATCTCGAGTAGGCCGCAAAATCACCGAGAAACGGAATGACCACTCGGTGTCCGATGGCGTTCCCCTGCAAGGCCGAAAGCACGAGCAGGGGGACCCAGGTGACGAGCACGCAGAGATACGACCGGCGGATGATGCCGGCCGGATCGGCCCGGATGAGTCCCAAGCGCACCTCCAGCCGATGCGAGGGCCCACCGCCGGTGATCAGAAATCTGCGGTGGGGGCTCGGCTCGGGTACGCTCATTTTTTGCGCTCAGTGGCGGTCAAGAACGCAGCGGGCGCGTTTCCAGCCCAACTATTTGGGGGGCAATGACCCCAAACGATAAATCGGACCTTGGTCTAATGTCCGAGGCATGATTTGAGGTGAATGCTTGGTTGATGTTCTCTAGGGTGCTGGGACTCTGACCGATCGCACGCACCTACATCGGCAACGGGATCGTCGCCATGCTCGCCGCGCTGGTGCCCATTGGGCTTGCGGTAGGACATATACTTGGTGGACCGCGACCCGGGGATCGGGCCGCGCTCGCGATCGTTCTGCTTTACCTTATGGTCGCGACATTGAGTTCCTTCCCTATCAAAGGTGGCGCAGGCCCATAGTCGGCACGGCGTCCGATATCGAAGCCAAACATTGAGTAAGTAGGCGAGACCCGCGTGAAAAGAGAGAGTGCGTCGACAGAACTGGCTCCGCCCGCAAAGGCGCAAGACCCCATGGCGGACATGGTCCGGATCCCCGGCGGCACGTTTCGCATGGGTTCCGACAAGCATTACGCGGAAGAAGCGCCGGCACACAACGTTCGCGTGAACGGCTTTTGGATTGACCGATACTCGGTGACCAATGAGGACTTTGCCCGTTTCGTCGACTCGACCGGGTACGTGACAATCGCCGAGCGCCCGGCGAATCCGGCTGACTACCCAGGCGCGAAACCGGAACTCCTCGCACCCAGTTCAGTCATGTTCAAGAAGTCGGAGGGGCCCGTCGATCTTCGCGATCGCTATAACTGGTGGACCTACGTACCGGGCGCGGACTGGCGCCACCCTCATGGGCCCGATAGTTCGCTCGAGGGACTATCGAAACATCCGGTGGTGCACGTTGCGTTCGCGGACGCCGAGGCCTACGCATCCTGGGCGGGCAAGGCGCTGCCCACGGAAGCCGAATGGGAGTTCGCCGCTCGCGGCGGACTCGAGGGCGCCACGTTTGCCTGGGGCGAGGAGATGATGCCCAACGGTGAGCCGATGGTGAACAACTGGCAGGGCGAGTTCCCCTGGCAGAATCTCATGGTCGACGGATACGAGTGGACGGCGCCGGTAGGGTCATTCCCACCGAACGGGTACGGACTTTACGAGATGACCGGCAACGTTTGGGAGTGGACGACCGATTGGTTTCAGGATCACGACAAGATTCAGAAGGCCTGCTGCACGATCAATAATCCGCGTGGCGGCTCGCTGGAGAAGAGCTTCGACCCCCGCTGTCCCGACGTGCGTATTCCGCGCAAAGTCATGAAGGGGGGATCCTTCCTCTGCGCTCCGAACTATTGTCAGCGCTATCGGCCTGCCGCCCGGATGGCGCAGCCCATTGACACATCGACCTGTCATCTCGGTTTCCGCTGCGTGTCACACGCGCCGGCTCAACGCTGACACTGTAGAGCAGCAAGTGGAGGCACTGCTGCACACGGTCGCCCATTACGTAGTAGCGCTCCGTATCGAAGTGATCGCGATGATCAGAGGCGGTGCCGTCGAAGCAGTCGTCGGTATTGCCCGCAGGATGTCGGCCATCCGCACGGCGCTGTCGCTGATCGGCATCGAGGGGTCGATCGGTGTACTTCTCGTGCGGTAGGGGGTAATGGTGACCTCGTACCGCTCGCCGCCGAACCGGGATCCTTCCAGAAACTCCGAGAAAATCTCGACCGGCTGGGCCGGGTTCGCATCGAGACCCTGATGCAGTCCCGGCTCGACCGCAATGATGGTCGCCGACAACCGACTACTGGTTTGGACCCGCGCGGATAGGCCGCCGATTGCGACCTATCAGACACCATCGGCGCGCGCCGGAGCCGACCTTGTCTTCAGCGCTGCCGCTTGCTCAATGGGTCCCGCCGCGACAATGTCTGCCTTTCCAATGGGCACGTGGCGCGGCGTTCCGCTACGGGTGCCTCCCGAGAGGCGAAGTGAAAGCGGTCCGAGCTCCAAGCGCGAGGGCCTCTCCCCCATGAGCTTGACGATCTCCGCGTTTAACTCCGTCGAAACAGAAGTCATCGCGTCCGCCTTTGCCGAGCGGAGCGATGCAAAGCGCGCGATCCCCTCGACCGCCGAGCGAGCATTCGCGGAACGTGAACCTAAGCCGGCGGAATTTTCGTGCAGTCCAATCATGAAACCGGTCGCCCAAGCGGAGCCCACGAAGTAGCGTGCCGATACGATCGGGCCGCGATAGTCGAGTACAAACGGGCGTAGCGGCGGCGAAGCCGTCAGCCGACGTTCCAGGTCCTGAAGGAAGCCGACCACAAGTATCAGGAACCGATCGTATGATCCCCTCGTCTCGATCTTCGCGGCCACTTTCCAGCCCCGGATGCCCCAGATGGGCGGAAGCCACGCGCCGGCGGAAAGCTCGATTGGCCAGGTGAGCAGGGCGACCAAATAACCCTCCAGCATCGCCGCATCCATGTGCTCGGGCGGCCACCCGTCCTCTGCAAGCCAGGCATCTAATTCGGCGAAGCTACTGGTCGTGAAAGGGAGCGAGCCCATGTCTTGCAGGTTTGGCGGCATCAGCTCGGCAGGCGCAACGCGCGCATACCGCGAGGTGTATCGAGCTTTGGAGGTCATAACTTACCTTTGCACTGTGATTGCCGCTGCTGCGCAAAGGAGCGGCCGGGCTCGGCGCCGCGAGGACCCAGGACGTTCGGCACCTAGCCTCACTCAGTATGGCCCCATCCAACGCAGAAGCCAGCAGTATCGTCATTTGAGCGTCGACGGCACAGGAGCTCAATTGGCTGACATCGGCATAAATGGCGCCTGCTTGGCCATTACCTGCGTTGCCGCATAAACCCCGTGAGCGGCGTTGATGGATGACGGATCAGGATTGGAACCCGGGACCGCTCGATTCGATCTTCGATGACGAGATTGCGGCCTACGTGCCGAATCGGCGCGATCGATTCACGATCAACGGCCCCTCGGTCATGCTGCAGCCGAAGGCCTATTCGACGCTGGCGCTGGTCGTGCACGAATGGGTCACGAATTCGGCGAAGTATGGAGCGCTCTGCGACAGCGGACGGGTGCAAGTTGACCTCACGGTGAAGCCGGGTGAAGGTCTGCTGTTCCAGTGGCGCGAGATGGACGGCCCGACGGTCCGTGTGCCGACGCGCCGGGGCTTCGGTTCGGTCATCATCGAGCGGGTCGTGCCGTTTGATCTGCAGGGCACGGCGGCCGTGTCCTACCTGCCAGCCGGCCTGGAGGCCGAATTCCTGATCCCCGAGGAGCATCTTGCATCTGGGGGGGGCGTGCGGCGGTGGCGGCCGCCGACAAGCGTTCGTCCGCCGTCGGTGAGGTATCCGATTCGAGCACGCGGCCGAAGCCGTTGCTCGGCATGTGCCTGCTGCTGCTCGAGGATAACTTGATCGTCGCCCTGGAGGCGGAAGATCTCCTGCGGGCGATGGGTGCCGTCTCGATCGTTGCGGTTTCATCGGTCACTGCCGCGGCCAAAGTGTGCGCGACGACATCGATCGATTTCGCGGTCCTCGATATCAATCTGGGATTTTAGAACAGTGGAGTTCGCCGCTTTCCTACGCGGCGCGAACACGCCCTTCGTTTTCGCCTCGGGCTACGGCGAGCAGGAAGCAGGGGTCTCACTCGTCTCGGAGTTCACGGTTGCCAAGCCGTACGACCTCGATTCGCCCTGCAACGCCATCGTCCAGACCCTGGCCCGGCAAGGCACACGCTCATCGCCAGTGAGCAACCCGGTCGTCTGAGAGGTCCGACGGCACGCCGAGTGTGACGAGTATCTTGTGCGTGCGGGCATCGTCCATCAACGCGATAGAGCCGTCGCCGGGGGCGAGCGTCACGCCATCCAGCTCGACTCGAGCGACGCCATGGCCGACCCGATCGGGATTCTCGATTCGAATCTCGTAACTCGAGGATCCGTGCCTGAAAACAATTTCGAAGCCGGGCCAATCGGCGGGAATGTTCGGCATCAGCAGAAGTCTTCCCGCACGTACTCGAAATCCCAAGATCCACTCGAGGCCGGCGCGATACATCCAGCTGGCCGATCCGGTATACCAGGTCCAACCTCCGCGGCCCGCGTGCGGCGCCACCGAGTAGACATCCGCGGCGACCACGTAGGGCTCGACCTTGTAGCGCTGTACGTCGGCCCGGCTGCTCGTGTGACTGATGGGATTCAGGAACGAAAAAAGCTGCGCCGCCCGCTCACCGTGCCCGAGTATGGCCTGGGCGATCACCGCCCAAGTCGCGGCGTGGGTATATTGTCCGCCGTTCTCCCGAATACCCGGCGGGTAACCCTTGATGTAGCCGGGGTCATGCGACGTCAAATCGAAGGGCGGCGTGAACAGCAACACCAGACCCAAGTCGGGCGCGGACCAGCTGGCTTTCCACGTTTGCCATGGCAGCCGCTGCGCGGTCGGGATCGCCGGCTCCAGAAATCACGCTCCAAGACTGGGCGATCGAGTCGATGCGGCACTCGCGGCTCTCGGCAGAGCCGAGCGGCGTGCCATCGTCGAAGTAACCGCGCCGGTACCAATCGCCGTCCCACGCTTGCCCGAGCGCCGTCTTGAGGGCCGCGGCGTGGGCCAGCCACTCGATGGCGCGGCGATGCTCGCCGCGCGCCGCGGCCAGCGGCGCGAACGACGCGAGCGTCGTCTGCAGGAACCATCCGAGCCAGACACTTTCGCCTTTGCCTTTTTCGCCGACACGGTTCATCCCGTCATTCCAGTCGCCGGTTCCGAACAACGGAAGACCGTGATCGCCGACCTGCAGCGCGTGATCGAGAGCTCGGGCACAATGCTCGAACAGCGTCTCGGTCTCATCCGAGATCTCGGGCATGAAGAAGGCGTCGTGCTCCTCGGGCTGAAGCGTACGGCCTTCGAGAAACGGGATCTTCTCATCGAGCACCCGCGCATCGCCGCTCGTTTCGATGTATTGGACGGTGCAGTAGGCGAGCCAGACCACATCATCGCTGATGCGAGTGCGCACGCCCTGACCGGTCGCGCCCGGGGCAACCGGGGGTAGCCACCAGTGCTGCACATCTCCTTCGCTGAATTGCCGCCCGGCGGCTCGCAGCAAATGCTCACGAGTCAAGTCCGGCCTCACGACGGCAAGCGCCATGCCGTCCTGAAGCTGATCGCGAAACCCATAGGCGCCGCTCGCCTGGTAAAAGGCGGTCCGCGCCCAGACGCGGCAGACGAGTGCCTGGTACAGCATCCACCGATTGAGGATGATATCCAAGGACCGGTCCGGGGTTTTGACCTGGACCGCGCCGAGAATGCGCTCCCAATGCGCCGTGACCTCGCGCAAGACGGCGTCGAGATCGGCACTGCGGTAGCGAGTCACGAGCGAACGCGCGGCCGCCGCATCGTTTGCTTCGCCCAAGAAGAAAACCACATCGATCGTCTCACCCGGATCCAAGTCCACGTGCGTCCGCAGCGCGCAGCACGGGTCGAGGCCGGCACCTGCGCGCTTGGCGAGCGGTGCCCGTGAGCCCAAGGCGGCGGGCATTGCGAGCGTGCCGTGGCGGCCCAGGAATTCCCCGCGGTCCGCGGTCCACTGCGATTGCTGCCCGGCAAGATCTGCGAAGGCCACTCGAGTGCCGAAGGTGGCGTCCCAGGGATTGCGTGCGAACAACGCGCCCGTGTCCGCATCGAGCTCGGTCAGAATGAAGGGCGCGGAGGACCCTCGCGAGGTACCCAGTACCCATTCCGCGTAGGCCGTGACCGAAAGCCGTCGTGCGCGGCGCGATGTGTTGCGAATGCTCAAGCGGGAGATTTTGATCGGATCGCGCATGGACACGAACAGGCAGAGGCTGAGCTCGATTTCCCGTGCGGCAAGCTCGAATCGGCTGAATCCCTGCCCGTGTCGCGCGATGTAAGTCGCACCCGGGTCGCGGATGGGTGCGGCCGTCGGACCCCACACCTCGCCGGTCTCCTCATCGCGCAGATACAACACCTCGCCGGGACGATCCGCGACGGGATCGTTGGACCACGGCGTGATCTGATGTTCCCGGCTGTTGAGGGCCCAGGTGAAGCCGCTGCCGTCGGCCGCCACCTGAAAGCCGAAGTGCGGATTGGCGATCACGTTGATCCACGGCGCAGGGGTCGACTGCCCCGGGCCGAGATGAATCACGTATTCGCGGCCGTGGGCGGCGAACCCTCCCAGGCCATTGAAGAATTCGAGATCATCACCGGCGTTCACGCTCACGGCAGGCTCGGTCTTAGGTGCACTCTGCGCGGGCAATGGCGCGAGCCCGACCGGCTTGCGAACGCGGTCGAGTTGATCTGCGAGTCCGCCGTGGCGGGCGACCAAGACGACGCGTGCGACGGCCAACAGCAGCCTTCGCGTCTGATCGGAGATCAGATCGGCCCGAAGTACGAACACCGAGCCGCGTACGCTGTGCATCCCGGGAAGCGGCCGCGACTGGCTCATGCGCGCGAGGGTTTCGAGCGCGCTCTGCAGATCCTGGACGTAGGACGCCGCGCGGTCGTTCAAGAGCACGAGGTCCACCGCAAGGCCCTTCATTTGCCAATACTCGTGTGCCTGCAACAACTGGCGGGCGATGGCGATATCTTCCATGGCATCGATCCGCAGCAGCAGGATCGGAAGATCGCCCGATATTCTCTGACTCCATAACCCCGACGGCGGGCCCGACCCTTCGCGTATCACGTTCGCCGGCGGCCGCAACGACGCGTCGGCATACAAAAGATGGCCCGCGAGGCGTTGAAAGAGACCGGCCTCCGCGGCATCGATGCCCAAGTGACGCAGCTGCACTTGAGCCTGCGTCCAGGCGAGAGTGGCTGCGCGCGTGAACGAGTTTGCCTCGTGGTGCTTATCGAGCAGATCGAGCGCGCCTTCGCGCGAGGCTGCGATGGCGGTCCAAAAGGCAATGCGCGAGGTGGTGCCGGCGGGCAGTTTTAGCCGGTATCGAAGCGCGAATACCGGATCTAGCACCGTCCCCACCGTACCCGAGAGCCGCTGACCATCCATCACGGCAAGCGGCGATCTGATGTCGCGCCCGCGACCTAAAAATCGGGCCCGATCCGTTTCGATTTCCGGTTCCCCCGACACCGTGGCTTCCAAGACCGCGTGGTGCGCCGCCCAGATGTCAGGCTCGTCGGGCGCGCGCTTGCGGCGGGTCGCGAGCAGCGTGCTGCGCTTCGCGACGTACTCCGTTTGCACGAATAGCTTCGAGAACGTCTGATGAGCGGCGTCCGCGGCGGGGGGCGCAAGCACGAGCTCCAAATAAGAGGTGACCTCGATCTCCCGGTCGCGATGACCGCTGTTCGTGATGGACAGGCGCCGCACTTCGGCGTCATCCTCGGGCGATACGACGACCTCCAGCGTCGTCGTGAGGGTTCGCGTCCGTGCGCATCACCTCCGCGCGGTCCTCCGTGAAAGTCACTTGATAGGCCTCGGGCTCGGCGCCGCTCGGCTGAAATCCGGCGGACCAGATCATGCCGCTCGCGACGTCCCGCAGAAAGATATAGCTGCCCGTGTCATCGCGCGTGGCGTCCTCCCGCCAGCGGGTGACCGCGAGGTCTCGCCAGCGGCTGTAACCGGAGCCGGCGCCCGTGAGCATCACGGAGTAGCGGCCGTTCGAGAGCAGATGCGTCTGCGGGGTGGCGTCGTGAGCGTTTCGCAGACGCCGGACTTCGGGGAGCGTGGCATTCGGCAAGCGGGATGGCCGCCACGCCCTGTGCCCGGGGACGAACGATCGAGACATCGCGCGGCGCACGCTCCTGCAAGAGCAATTCCGTCGCCTGCATGCTCGGCTCGGTATGAAATCGCTGCCGCATCTCGCCGTCGAGCAGCACATTCGCGATGGACACGATGGTCATGCCCTGATGGTGTGCCATGTACGCCCGGACGATGGCGACCTCGGCCCCGTCCGGGACACGCGAGCGCGTGTAGTCGAGCGCTTCATGGAAGCCATAGGCGCCGCGCGCGCCGATGGCGGCGAGCGTCTCGAAATTTCGTACCGCGCTTTGCGGGTCGACCATGGCCGCAAGCGCCGTGGCGTAGGGAGCGATGACGGTGTTCTCGCGCAGTCCGCGCTTGAGCCCCAGGCCCGGCACGCCGAAATTCGAATACTGATAGGTGAACTCGAGGTCGCGCGCATTGTAGGCGGACTCCGAAATCCCCCACGGCACACCGAGCTCGGCGCCATAACGAATCTGCCGTTGCACGATCAGGCGACTGGTCTCGTCCAATAAGCTACCGGCCGGTGCGCGCATGACGAGCGAGGGCATGAGGTACTCGAACATCGAGCCCGACCAGGAGATGAGCGCAGCCCCCTTGCCGATGGGCGTCACCGAGCGCCCGAGGCGAAACCAATGGCGGGCCGGAACGTCATTCTTGGCGATGGCGATGAAACTCGCCAGGCGGGCCTCGGAGGCGAGGAGGTCGTAGCAATTGGAGTCGAGAGTGCCCTCGGCGGTACAACCGATCGAGAGCAGACGGCGCTGCGGATCCAGCAGAAAGCCGAACTCCATTTCTTCGGCCATGGTGCGTGCGGCCCCTTCAAGCTTGGCCAGCCGCTCGTTCAGCTCGTCCCAGCCTGCCGTCGTCTGCCCGGCATCCCGCTGCCAGCTCTCCATCGACCGCTTCGTTGCCTCGCTCCAGAAAAGCAGCTCCCCCGCGGCCTCGTCGCTCCACTCGCCGGCAAGCGTTCGCACGATATCGACCAGCGTCACGGCGAGTGGGATGAGGCCTGCCAATCGCGGTGCGATCTCCGTCGTCGCCGCTTCGGCGGCGTCGAGGCGTGTCGGTGAGAGCGGCGATGGCTGCATCGATCTGATCCCGCGACGTGGTGAGCATCCGGCGATCGTCGAGGCAGCGCCAAGAGGGCCTCGCCCGCGAGACTCAACGAGTCTCGGATGCCGGAAAAAACCCGGTCGGACCCAGAAGGCCGATCGATGAAGTTGCGGCACGCGTTCGCAAGGGCGATCAGGTGGCCCGCGAGATTGCCGCTGTCGACGGTGGAGACGTAGCGCGGATCCAGCGGGCGCAGATCGCGCGTGTCGTACCAGTTGTAGAAATGACCGCGAAACCTCTCCAGGCGATTTAAGGTCGCGAAAGTCGCTTCCAAGCGTTCGACGAGATCGAGGCTCCCCAACCAGTCGAAGTCGCGGGCGCTGACCGCCGATAGCAGGTAAAGACCCATGTTGGTCGGCGAGGTGCGGTGGGCGACGACGGGGTGAGGATCTTCCTGAAAGTTGTCCGGCGGCAACATCTGATCCTCGGCCGTCACGAACGTCTCGAAGTATCGCCAGGTGCGGCGCGCAACCAATCTCAAGGCGCGTGCGTCGGCGGGCGATACGGCAAGACGGCCCGCGACCAGCGGGGATATGCTGATCCAGACCGCCACCGCGGGAGACGCCGCCCAGAGGAATAAGAAAGGCGCCGCGAGCCAGCCGTTACCGGGACGCAAGTAGCCGACGAGAACAGCGCCCAAGGCGGCGATCGCGACAGCGCCGCCCATGCGGCGATAGGCGCTCGGCAGCGTGAGGCGGAAGCTGAGCTTCGCTTGTGCCGCCGTCACCCATTGAAGCAGATTCCGCTGGCTCACGAACAGGCGAAACAAAGTCCGGCCGATCGCATCCATCATCAAGGTCGCCTGGTGCGCCAGAAATGTCACGATGAGAGCCGTTTGCAAGGCAGCGAGCCCGATATCCTTGCGCAGCGCACGCAGATGACTGCGCAGCGTGATGCCGGCACGGCTCGGGAGGATCCCGGCGAAGACCGGCAGCAGCGCCGGCAACGCGATGGTTGCGCCGATGAAGCCGCTCCAAAGCAGCGCCGCGGGCGCCGGAAGCAGCCAGCCCGCAAGCAGCGCGGCGACACTCGCCGGTGCCGACAGCGTACGCCGCAGATTGTCGAGCATCTTCCACAGACCGACGAGCGGCAGTGCTCCGCTGCCCCGATGGTCGCCCGCCGCATCGCCGCGGCCGAGTATCCAGGGCAACAGCTGCCAGTCTCCGCGAGACCAGCGGTGCTGACGCGCGGCGGCGACGTCGTAGCGCGATGGGAATTCCTCGACGACCTCGATGTCGGAGACGAGGCCGGCCCGGGCAAAGGTGCCCTCGAACAGGTCGTGGCTGAGCAGTGTTCCCTCGGGCACGCGATCGGCGAGCGCCGCCTCGAAGGCGTCGACGTCGTAGATGCCTTTGCCCGCATAGGAGCCCAGGCCGAAGAGATCCTGATAGACGTCCGAGGCCGCGGCCGCATAGGGGTCGATTCCGCCTGCGCTCGAGAACACGCGCTGAAACAGCGAGCCCTCGCAGCCCATCGGCAGCGACGGTGCCACCCGCGGCTGAAGCACCGCGTAGCCCTCCACCACCTGGCCGCTCGCGGCGTCGAACCTCGGCCGATTCAAGGGATGTGCCATCTTGCCGACCAGGCGCCGCACGGTATCGCGCGGCAGGCGCGTATCGGCATCCAGAGTGACGACATAGCGTACGTCGGCTGGGATGACGGGCGGGGCGCCGTCCGTGTCGACGAAAGTCGTATTCGAGGCGCCGCGCAACAGCTGGTTCAACTCGTGCAGCTTGCCGCGCTTGCGCTCCCAGCCCATCCATTGCTTTTGCCCCTGACTCCAGACCCGCCGCCGATGAAGCAGCAAGAAGCGGTCGCCGGCGGGGGCGGCGCCATGGCGAAGATTCAGGCGCGCGATGCCCTCGATCGCGATGTCCAACAGCGCGCCATCTCCCGCGGTATGCTCCGTCGGCGCATCGGTCCAGTCCGAGAGCAGCGCGAAGTGCAGCTCGCCGTCCGCGGAGGCGAGATAGTGGATTTCGAGGCGCTCGATGTGCTGCTCGATGGCGGCGCGCGTCGTCAGGAGCGTCGGCATCACGACCATCGTCCGCAGCTGCGCAGGAATGCCTTCGCGCAGCGACAGACCGGGAAGGATGGTCGCGCCCCGCCCTTGGGTGATGGCGCGATTGACGAGGGCGACCGCGGCGTCGATCGCCGGAATCATACCGAGCAGCGCCAGCAGCCAGAGCCACGAGTCGCTGATGCCCCATTGGTGCATTTCCATCAAGGGTAAAAGCAGCACGACCGCGGCGACGGCGCTTACGGCAGCGATGTATTCGCCTGCCCCCCGCGTGGTGAAACGGCCGGCCGAGCTCCAGCGGGAGGCCCGGTAGCCGACGGTCTTCTCGAACGCGCGCCGGCCGGGGCCGATCAAATGGTATCCCGGATCCGCCCTGCGCTCGGCATCCTGGCCATCGATCGCCGCGCTCGCCTCGCCCGCCGATAAGGACGCGCTCGCGATGGCAAGCTCCGTTTGCCGGGAGCCGCGCGCCAGTTGCTCGATCGATCGGCGGTACAGATCGCGGCTCGGGAAGTCCATCGACGCGAATCCGCTCCTGGAGCGCAGCAATTCGTCAACCAGACTCACGCTTTCGAAGAACTCGGGCCAGTCGACGTCCGAAAGCAATCGCATGCTGGTGATGATGTTGCGCACGGTGACGTTGGACGTGCCTTGCCGCTGATGCTCTTCCTGGACAATCTCGTCGGCCGTGGTTCCCTGCGAGACCAGGTGCTCGTCCAGCCACTGCCGGGCGGGCGTCGTGTTCGGATCCTGATCGCGCAGCCGCAAGACCAGCTGCACGACAAAGGCCGGCGAGAGGGAGCTCGACCCGCGGTGCGACAGTGCGTCAGGCTCCGCCGCATAGCCGTTCACCCCCAGCAACCGATCCGCCACGCTGTCCGCGTCCTGGCGCGATGCGCGGCTGCTGACGATGCGCGCGGCGGCGCGGCGCAGGTTCTCGACCAGCACGATGCGCAGCGTGATGGCGACTGCCCAGAGTTCGCCGATGGTGAGCGGCTGGACACGTTGATAGGCGCGTACGAACAGACGCAGTGAGTCGGGATCGAACCGGCTGTCGCTATGCGCGATGCATGCCCACGCGAGTCCAAATACTCGAGGGAAGCCGGCGAAGGGGCCATCGACCAGCTTCGGCAACTGCCGATAGAATCCCGGGGGTAGATCCGCCCGGATCTCGCGAATCTGCTCCTCGACGAGGTGGTAATTGTCGAGCAGCCATTCGGCCGCCGGCGTGATCGAGCGACCTTCGCCGACGGCCGCGCCGATGGCGCGATAGGCCGAGAGTAGGGCGGACTCGTTGTCTTTTAGTCGCGCAACCAGCGAGCGGCGCGCCGATCGCCGCCGCGTAACCTGCTGAGCGGCGGCAAGACTTGCGGCGTGCTGTTCGAGACGCTCGCTGCTGAAGAGTTCGGCGCGGACAATCTCGTCGTTGTCCCAGGGGGAGGCGGGCGAACCGAGTAATAGCATTGCCGCCGTCCCGTCCAGAATTGGGTAGGGTAACGGCAAACGACGGCATCGTCGGTGCGTTACCGCACTTAGCTCATTAGTTTTCGTACCCGCCAACGTACCGACGCGGGCGTCACTTATCACTTAGAATGCACATACCACGATCAGAGGGATTGCGATGAGCGATGTCTCCGTCTATTACTTCTTACGCTCGAGCGGTGCCGGCGACAAAAAACTGCTATCCAAGCGGCGTGCGACCCTTGCGGCGATCAAAGATCGGGGCGAGGCCGTCATGCAGTCGCGCCGTATCGTCGATCACACGGAAATAGACGGCAACGGCTTCCTCATAGGCGGCGCCAGCAACGAGTCTCATCCGGTCGATGAGCTGTGGCCCCGAATACGCTCGCTCGAATTGCGGGCCGAGTCGCGCGAGGTCGAGGCGTTGAAAATTGTCGACGACGTCCAAGGCCATCGCGGGCAGAGGCTTCGCGACGAAAGCCTCGAGCTGCGTCGCCAGGCGCAAACCTTGAGGGCGCGGATTGCCCGAATCAAGGCCGACAAGCGGGGCAGTCAAGACCGCGCAGAAGCCCCCGTCAGCTACTGGCCGCCCCGGCCCCAGATCGCGTAGCCGTACATGGAAGGCGAGGACCCGCATGAGGTATTCGATACCGGCCTCAAGAAAATCAGGCATGAGATCAAGAGCAGGCTGGTGCTACAGGGCCTCTTCGGGACGATTACGAACGTCAATGACCCGGAGGATATCTCGGCCGGCGCAAGAGTTGAGATTCATGCCAAGGGAAAAGCCGTGGGAATATCGCTGGACCGAAAGCAAATCGAAGGGTGCTCTCTGCGTGTAGCCGGGACGGTTCTATCCGGCGTGATCGCCATGGTCGAGGAACTGTCGGTCGCCATTCGCACCGACGCTTAAGGAGCTGCGCAGCTCACCTCTACACCGCGAGGATGGCCGGCAACAATCGGTCGTACTCGCGTTTGACGACTGCGTAGCACTCGCAGGTGCGTGACTCCAGACCCCTTCGATCGAGGACGGTGATACGCCCCCTCGAGTATTGAATGAGGCCCGCCTTCTGCAGCCTGAGCGCCCCTTCGGTCACGCCCTCCCGGCGAACGCCAAGCATATTGGCGATGAGTTCTTGCGTCATCACGAGTTCTTGGCCCTCGAGCCGGTCGAGGCTCAGAAGCAGCCAGCGGCATAGTTGTTGATCCAGCGAATGGTGCCGATTGCATACCGCGGTTTGCGCCATCTGCGTGATCAGCGCCTGGGTGTATCGCAGGAGTAGGTGAAGCACCGTCCCCGCCTTGTCGAACTCTGTCTTCATGAGCGCGGCTTTCAATCGGCATCCCGATCCGGCGCTTTGCACGACCGCCCGGCTGGGCGTGGTTTCGCCGCCCATGAAAATCGATACGCCGACGATTCCTTCGTTACCGACGACGGCGATCTCCGCAGAGGCGCCATTCTCCATGACGTATAGCAAGGAGACGATGGCGGTGATGGGAAAATAGACGTAATTCAGCGCGACGCCGGACTCGTAGATGACTTCCCCGAGCGGCATGTCGACGCGTTCCAGCATCGGTGCCCAACGGCTCCATTCCTGCGGGGGGAGTGCCGCCAGGAGCTTATTTTTCTTGAGGTCGTCGTATGTTTGCACGAGTAGTTTGGTTGGCGAGGTGAGGATGAGGTCTGACCGAGTGCGCCATATCGAGCGCCGGTCCCGGAGTTACCGAATGCGGAGCGCATCTATGTTCGATAGCGTACAGAGGGTACCACGATCGTCCCGTTCTCGCGCTCTCCTATGGAGAGTTCGAACCGCGAGGGCGCGCCGGGCGCTTCAAGCGCCGCCTAGACGGCAGGACGCCAGCGCGCGGAATCCCACCAATTGCTTGTGCTGTTCGTCCCAGAGACGAAACGCGAGGGACTTCAGGCTCGCGATCAGCGTAATCGGCTTGATTTGGCCGAAGATCGCATCGGCATCGTGACATTCTTGCAAATGGTAGTTTGCAATGAACGGGCTCAAATGATGGATATGATGAAACCCGATATTGCCCGAGAACCACTGCAGGATTCGCGGCAGTTTATAGAAGGAGCTGCCCTGCAGCGCGGCCTGCGCATAGCTCCACTGGTCGCGCCGCTCCCAATAGGCCCCTTCGAATTGATGTTGTACATAAAATAGCCAAATCCCGGCGGCGCCCGCGAGCGTGGACACGCCGAGCTGGACGATCAGATACGCTTTGAAGCCCATCAACGAGCCCAGCGCGCAGGCCATTGCCAGGATGGCGAGATTGTTCCAACGTACCGAGCGGCGCTCGCGCACCGGCGCGGCTGCGGACGGGAAACGATTGTGAATCGCAAAGACATAGAACGGAGCGATGACGAAGAGAACCAGCGGATTGCGCGCCAGTCGGTAAGCGAATCGGCGCCAGCGTGAGGAGTCGAGGTATTCCTGGACGGTCAACATCCAAATGTCACCGAGCCCCCGGCGATCCAAATCCCCGGAAGTCCCATGGTGCAACGCGTGCTGCCAGCGCCAGTGGTAGTACGGCGTCAACGTCAAGAGTCCGGTGATCAAGCCTATGATTCGATTGGCCGACCGCGATGCGCAGAAGGACCCATGCCCGCAATCGTGGAAGATGATGAAAATACGGACCAGGAATGCGGCCGACAGCACGGCGAGCGGCAGCGTAATCCAATACGAGACGGCGAGGCTCCGGTAGATGGCATACCAAAGAGCCGCATAGGGACCCAAGGTATTGAGCAATTGCCACGCCGCTTTGCGCCGCGAGGGCCGTTGAAAGCGAGAAACGACGGACTTCCAGCGCGGAGCATTCGCCGCGCCATTTGCCGTATCGACACCGTTCATGCGAGAGGAGCCCTCTGAAGGCACACCAGATGTGGGTGGGGCCATGTCAGCCGAGCGCTGTCTATCTGTCTGTACGCTAGCGCACCGAAGCGAGCGGGTCTGCTAGAAAGGCGTTGCCGAGCGGAAGCGGCGCCAGTCGATCATCAGGCCGCCGCCGCCAGCAATTGCCAGTTCTTCGGCATGATGATCGTGTCGATCATGTGGATCACTCCGTTCGTCGCGACGAGATCCGCCTGTTTGAGCGGAACGCCATTGACCGCGACACCCGACGCCGACACCGAGGCCACGAGCGGGCTCCCCTGCAAAGTCATCACTTCTCCCGGCTTCACATCCTCGGCGAGCACATGTCCCTTGACGACGTGGAAGCTCAACACGGCCTTGAGCTTGGCCGTGTCTTTGATCAACGCATCCAACGCGCCCGGGGCGAGCTTCTTGAAGGCTTCATCGGTCGGTGCGAAGACGGTGAATGGACCCTTGCCGGTCAGCGTGGCGGTCAAACCCGCCGTCTTGGCCGCGGCCACGAACCTTGCGAGATCGGCGACGGAAACCGCCGCATCGACGAGGTCTTTGGAAGGAGCCAAGTAGCCGCCGCCGCGCCCACTCGCAGGCGAGTCCTTTGATTGTTCCATGGATGCTGACCTTGAGGTATAGCCCGCAAGAATGTGCCGGCCAACTCAGCTCGAATGCGGCTGAGGCGCTGATTATAGGTGGTATGGAGAGCCCGTGCCGGATCGGCTCAAAAGATAGTGATTGCGGCCGATGGTGCAGGCCACCTTGCAATCGGGCTCAACCTAAGATTTTTTCGTAGGCCTCCAGATCCGCGGCGTAACAACTGCAGGCTGCCGCCTTGAGGCCGCGTCGGTTCAACACCTGAATCTCCCCGCGGCGGTATTGTATGAGTCCTTCACGCTGCAATACGGAGGCTGCCGTGGTGATGCCTACGCGGCGCACGCCCAGCATATAAGCGAGGAACTCGTGCGTGATGTGAAAGCGGTCCGAACGAGCCCGGTCCTGGGTCATCAACAGCCAACGCGCCAAGCGCTGGCCGATCTGGTGAAAGCGCAGACAAAACGCCGACGACGCGAATTGCGTCATCGTTACATACACGTATCGATTGAGTTCGGCTCGCAACGCCGAGTTGCGTGTCAGCTCCTTGGAGAACCCGGAGGCGCTGATGCGCCAAGCCGCTCCCGCGCCTTGCACCACGGCGTGCAGCGGAGCTTCATCGACACCCAACACCAGTTGCGTACCCAGCATTCCCTCGCGGCCTACCATCCCGACCTCCAAGATCGGCCGTCCGTCGATGGCGGTCACCAGCGAAACAAACCCGACCGTCGGAAAATAGACATAGCGCGTCGGCGTACCGACCTCACTGAGTATCTCGCCCATGGCGAGCTCGACGGGCTCGCAGATCGCGAGCAAGCGCGTGCGCGAACTGCCCGGAAGCGACTCGATCAACTGATTTTGGTCCGTAGGCAAGAGCGCTCACAATGCGATGGCTTCGCACTCTGGGCGGATTATCGAGGCTTATCTGTACGTTAACGAACACCCAAGCCTGCCTTTAGGCGCTCGCGGCGGAAGCCCGCGTCGCGAGACTGGCGTGGTTGCCGAGCGGCAATCTCGCCGTGAAGCGAGTGCCGTCTTCCCGGGTGGAGGTCACGGAGATCCGGCCTTGATGAGCGCGAACTATTTGTGAGCAGATGTGCAGCCCGAGACCCAAGCCATTTCGACTGGCGGACACCGAGTGTCGCCAAAACGGCTCGAAAATCTTCGCCAAGCTTTCCGCGGGTATCGGTTCACCCGCATTCCACACTTCCAGCACGAAGTCATCGGCGTCCGCTTTCGCGCTGATTTTGACGGGGCTCTGCGGCAGGCCGTGGGCCAAGGCGTTGCCCAAGAGATTGGAGGCGATCTGCTGGAGTCTTCCCAAATCGCACCGAACCGAGCGGGTGACACCGATGTCGGTGATGATCTCACAGTCGGGTTGGCCGTCTTGAAGTTCCCGAACCACGTTCATGAGTCCCGCGTTGAGATTCTCGATCTCGGTCAATTCGACGCCGATGCCGCCGCCCAAGCGGCCGCGGGCGAAGTCGAGAATGTCATCAATCAAGCTGGACATCCGCCGCGCATTGCTTTTTATGCGGGAAGCGATGGTCAACAAGGCCGGATCGGTAAGGCGGCGCTCCAGCATGTCGCCACCGGCGTAGACCGCGTGCAGGGGATTGCGCAGGTCGTGACCCAAGATCGCGATGAATTGCTCGCGGAGTTCGCCGGCGGCGCGTTCATCGAGCAAGGCGTGATGTTGCCGATCTTGTAGCAGCTGGTTATCGAGCTGCGCGGCGATGAGCGCAGCGAATTGCTCGAACATCGATGCGATGCGTGGCTCCCCGATCTTGGCGGGGTTCGAATCGAGTGCGGATAGATTTCCGAAATGGCGGCCGTCGGCGAGGATGATCGGCGCCGAGATGAAGCTCTCGATGGGCAGGAACGCCGGGTCGCGAGAGCGGCTGTAGAGCGGATCGGTGCTCGCGTGCTCGATGACGAGCGGACGGCGTGATGCGAGTGCCTCAAAGCCGAGCGTCGCATCGAGCGGAAACTGCGTCCCCGGCTCCAAGCCGAATTGAATGTCGTCTTTGACGGCGCATGCAGTCCAGGTCTTATCCGTGACTCGCGCGACCACGGCAACTCTCATGCCGGTCATCTCGCAGAGGACATTGAGAAGCGTCGGGACGAGATCGATGCGACCGATGGCCGCGACCGGCTCGGCGATATCTTGAGCGCCACCATCCGTGTAAGTCATTGTTTGCCCTCCGTATCCTATGCGAGGTCGCAACGTTCTGGCCGAACAAGCTATCAGCCAGAGAGGTCCGCGTCTGTACGGCATCGAACAAAACCGCTCCGCGGCCGGGTTTTCCGCCCCGGCCGGCGCGTTGCGCCGATTCACAGCGGCGGCGCAGCCAATTATGATGCTTGGACCCTCAAAACCCGATATCTCGGCAAAGGAGCTGCGTCCATGAAAAGCAAGAAACTACAGAGCAGTATGGGTATTGCGTTGGCGTTCGCCGTCCTCGCGGGCGGGGTGGCGATGTCGGCGCAGGACAGGTACACCCTCAAAGTGCCGAACGGTCTCGCGTTCGCCGAGTTCAAAGGATATGAACTCTGGCAGGTGATATCCATCAGTCACAACGGTGCGCTGATGGCCGTGATTCTTGGAAATCCCGCGATGATCAAGGCCTATCAATCGGGCATTCCCGGTAACGGGCAGCCCTTTCCCGACGGCGCCAAGATGGCGAAGATTCATTGGAACCCGAAAACCAACGCCGCCTACCCCGGTCAGCCGCTGGTGCCGAATACGCTCCATGACATTGATTTCATGGTGAAGGACAGCAAGCGGTTCGCCGACAGCGGCGGCTGGGGATATGGCGAGTTCGAGTATGACGCGGCCTCCGATACGTTCAGGCCCGGTACCTTGACGGATCAGCCCCCGCAAGCGAACGATGCCAAGTGCGGAGCCGCCTGCCACACGGTCGTGAAGAATCGGGACTACGTTTTTACGGAGTTTCCCAAGAGATGAGGTAGCCTCCGTTGCTCGCGCCGCAATAGGTGCGGGCATCCTGAATGAACAAGGTGAGCGGTGCCACCGGCGTCCTCGTGCTAACGGTCTTTACCGCGGGCCTCGTCGACGTCTTGAGCTTCGCGACACTCGGCGCCATCTTCACATCTGCCATGACCGGGAACCTCGCGTTGCTCGGGTTCTATGCCGCTACCGGGGCTTTCCACTCGGCGGCGAGGTCGTTGAGCGCGCTGTTGGGCTTCGTTCTGGGCTGCGCGGTCGGACTGTTGCTAAGTCGCCGCAGAACGGACCGTTCCGCGATCCGGCGGATCTTGGGCGTCGAAACCGCGGTTATCGTGATATGCGCCATCGGCGCCATGCAGTCCTCATTGTCTGCACGCAACGACTTCGTGCCGTTTGAGATCGTCTTGCTCGCATTTGCGATGGGCTTGCAGAGCATCATCGGCGCGCGGCTGAAGCAGACGAATGTCGTCTTTACCACAACCTTGATAAAGATCGTCTCGGCGGCAATCGGTGCGACGCGTGAGGAAGGCAGCGCCGGTGAACGACATCGCGACACGGCCGTCGTCGTCGCTTACCTGATCGGCGCATTGATTGCGGGAGTCACGATTGTGAAACACTTCGGATCCGCGTTGCTCATCCCCGTGGTCGCCATCGGAATCGCATTCGTTTACGCGCGCAAGGTCGAGTAAAATTCCCAAATGGACGCCATCACAGAGCAACTGAAGGCCCTGCTCGAACGGGAGCAGATTCGCGAGTGCATCAGCCGGCTTGCCCGAGGCGAAGATCGACGCAACGCGCAGATGATCAGCGCCGCCTACTGGCCGGATTCAACGACCGACTATGGCGTGTTCAAAGGGAGCTTCTCCGACTACCTCGCGTGGGTGGTACCGGGGTCGGACGTCATCAAGGATACGCAGCACGTTCTCGGCCAGAGCGTGATCGATATCGACGGAACGAAGGCACGCGCGGAAACGCATGTGATTTCCTATCACCGGCTTGCCTTGGGTGATGGGGAGCGCGATACCTGTATCGGCGGCCGCTATCTCGACTGCCTGGAGAGGCGGGGCGGCGACTGGAAAATCAGCGCACGCACCATGCTCTACGACTGGTACCAGGACTGGGGACGGTCAATCGATTGGTCGCAAGGGGTCATGGGTCTGCCCTTCAGCCACGAGCGCTACGCCGGGCGTGCGGTGGGCGATTTCAGCGAAGTTTTCTTTGGCAAAGAGCCCTTGAAGTAAGCGCGCCTCCTCCTCCCGCTTCGGCTGCGTGACTTTCAGTCATTCCCCTGGTGCCGAACAGCTTAGATCCGGTGCTGGGCGGCCGTCATAGTCTGCCTGAATTCCATCACAGGAAATCCCGAATGGGCTCTCACACTCCGGGTGGTGCAATCGGAGGGTGGCGGCATGAGTCCTGTAGATCTCGAGATCTGGCTGAATCACTTCGAGCATCACGCTGTTCATCCCCGGCGGATGCCGCACGGCCTTGCCGATGTACTGACGGCTGACGAATCACAGCTCATTGCGGCATCCATCGCAACGTTTCAGCTCGGCGAGCAGTCCGAGGGAGGGACGTTCCTGCGCGCGGCGGAGCGATTCGCGCGGGCGAACCACATGCCAGAATTGCTCCCGATACTCGAATTGCTCGTTCATGAGGAGCGGCGGCATGCGTCGCTATTGCGCGCGTTCATGGAGGATCATCGGGTACCGTTGAAAACAGCCGATTGGACCGATCTGGCTTTTCGGCAGCTACGGCGGCTCGCCGGGCTGGAGCTCTATCTCAGCGTTCTCATCAGCGCCGAGCTCATTGGATGCGTGTATTACCGCGCGCTCGAGTCGGTCACGAATTGCATTCGTCTGCAGGTTCTCTGCCGCAGCCTCGTCGCCGATGAGCTCGCCCATGTCGGATTCGAGTCGCAGTTGCTGTTGGCCCTGCGCGGCGGCCGTGGCGCTTGCGCGCACCGCGCGACGCGCTCGCTCCATTTACTCTTTTTTGCCGGCACCGCGGTCGTGGTCTGGCTGACTCATCGCTCCGTGTTGCGTCGTGCCGGACACAGCGCGTCCAGCTTCCTGCGCGCCTGTATGGCTCAATACAGATTCTACTTGGCACCGCTCGGCTTCGGCTCCGAACGCCCGCTCAGCCCGCGAGCAGCACGCTTCTCATCGCACTGACGTAGCTTTCGCGGAACTCTCTAACGACGCCGGCTTTGGGGCTGAAAAGGTCGAATCCGTGATAGGCGCCTTCGACGATGCGAAGTTCACAGGGTACGCCGGATTCGGCAAGGCGCTTCGCATACAGCAGATTTTCATCGTGGAACAAATCGAACGTGCCCACACCGATCCAGGCGGGCGGCAGGCCTGTCAGATTGTCGCGCCGCGCCGGCGCCGCATAGGGATGGATGTCCGCGCTACCCGGCGGCTTCTGCAGGTAGGCACTCCAGCCGAACAAGTTGCACTCGTTGTTCCACAGCCGCACGCCCGAGAGATCTATGTCCGTGCGTAACGCCGTCCGATCGTCGAGCATCGGATAAATGAGCAGTTGGAATGCGAGCGGAAGCTCCTTGCGGTCATGGGCCATCAGAGCAACACCCGCCGCAAGACCTGCACCGGCGCTCGCACCACCGATGGCGATACGCTCGGACACCACGCCGAGGGTCTTCGCCTCTGCGTGTAGCCACCGCAGAGCCGCGTAGCAGTCCTCCGGCGCCGCGGGAAACGGATGCCGCGGCGCCAAACGGTAATTCACCGCGGCCACGGCGATGCCGGTCTCGCGAACGACGCTGATGATGTTGTCCTGGTCTATTTCGGAATCGCCCATGACAAAACCGCCCCCGTGGATCCACAGCATCGCAGGAACGGGTTCGATCAGAGCCTTTGAGCGGTAAAAGCGGACACGTATCGAGCCCGCGCCGTCCCGGCGCGACACGAGCAAATCTTGCGCGGTCACGCCGGCGGCTTGCGGCAGTTTCGGGATCTTGGGCGAGCGCCGCAGCGCCTCTCTCAGCCGCAACAGGCGAACGATCACTTCCGGGTGGACCGATCGCGGGAGAAAGCGGGCCACCGGATAGAGGTCAGGGTGAAAATGCACGCATCGTCCGCGCAAGTCCTGTATCTGCAACCGATGGATCTCGGTAGGGGATCATCCGCAGGAAACCTATCATAATCTGCCCTTGCAGCGGAACGGGCGGCACGACGCGAGAGCAAGCGGACGGATATACTTGCCGCGGCCCGATGCGGCTACCAACAATTAAAGGGTGCAAATGATCTGGCGGACTCTCTGCGGACTCTTATTGACCATCACCGCGTGCGTGGCGCACGCCGCGGCGGACTTCGACGGTCAGAGTTGGTGGAGTACCGTGAAAGTGCTCGCGGACGACAAGCTCGAGGGCCGGGAAACCGGAAGCGCCGGTGAGCGACAGGCGCAAGCGTACATCGTAGAGCAATTGAAGGCGCTCGGCATCGAGCCCGCGGGAACCGACGGCTATTACCAGAAAGTGAAATTGCAGACGACGGAGATCCAGGAAGCATCTTCCAGCCTGGCGCTCGTCCATGACGGCCGGTCCCGACCGCTCGATCTCGGCGAGCAGGCGTTCTTCAGCACGCGCTATACGCTTGCGCCAAAAGTCGATGCGCCTTTGGTGTTCGTGGGCTACGGTCTCGATCATTCCGGAGCAACGCTACGACGATTTGGCGGGTCTCGATCTCAAGGGCAAGGTCGCGGTCCTTGTGACCGGCTCGCCCGCCGACATTCCATCCGCTTTGAGCGCCCACTATCAGTCGCGCGCCGAGCGCTGGAAAGTACTCCAGGCTGCCGGCGCCATCGGCATCATTGCCATCCCGAATCCGGCGTCCATGGAGATGTCCTGGTCGCGCATCGCGCTCAACCGCGATCTTCCCAGCATGGACCTGGTGGGGACTGAGTTTCGAGGAGACCGCCGGCTCGCAGCTCGCCGTCACATTCAATCCGGCCTACGCCGACCTGCTGTTCGAGGGGACCGGCCACACGTTCGCCGAGATTGCGGCGCTCGCCAAAGACCGCAAAGCCTTGCCGCGTTTTCCACTGACCGTCTCGGTCAGCGCCGTTGCGCATACGAGCTCACATGCGGTGGACTCGACGAACGTCGTGGCGCGGATACCGGGACGAGACCCCAAGCTCCGGAGCGAATATGTCGTGCTGTCGGCACATATCGATCATCTGGGGATCGGTGCGCCGATCAACGGCGATCGGATTTACAACGGCGCAATGGACAATGGATCGGGCAGCGCATTGTTGCTCGATGTCGCACGCTCGCTGAAACAAGCGCGTGCGCCGCTGAAGCGCTCGGTGCTCTTCGTGTGGGTCACCGCAGAGGAGAAGGGCCTGCTCGGATCGAAGTATTTTGCGGCTCATCCGACGGTTCCGCGCAAATCCATGGTCGCCGACATCAACAGCGACATGTTTCTGCCCATCATCCCGCTCAAGGCCTTGACCGTCTACGGGCTCGCGGAATCCGATCTCGGCGATCGCGTCGCCCAGATCGCCGCCGACCAGGGCCTGCGGGTGCAGCCGGATCCTGCACCCCTGCACAATGTCTTCATCCGGAGCGATCAATACAACTTCGTCCGTCACGGCATCCCCTCCGTGATGATCGATATTGCGCCTTCGGATGCGACCGAAGAGAAAACGCTGAAGGAGTGGCGAGCAAACCGCTACCATGCGCCGTCGGATGATGCGAACCAGCCCGTCGATCTCGCGGCGGCAGCCGCTTACGAAGAAGTCATTCGCGCGCTGACCCTCAGCGTCGCCAATGATTCCGTCCGCCCGGCGTGGAAGCAGGACAGTTTTTTTCGGCGTTATGCCGTAGGTGATTGAGCGAGCACACGTATGTACGACCCGCGCAAAGTATCGGAATTACTCAGAGGTTCGGCTCCCGGCTACACGCTGCCGCAGGCGTTTTACGCCGACCCCGAGCTATTTGCCTTCGACCTGTCCGAGGTATTCGGCCGGTCGTGGCTGCTGATCGGCTTCGAGTCGGAATTGCCCGAGGCCGGCTCCTACATGGCGGTTACGGTTGGCCAGAGCTCCGTGCTCGTGGTGCGCGGCCGCGATGCGCTGATTCGCGGCTTTCACAACACCTGCCGCCATCGGGGCTCGCAGCTTTGCGGCGAGGGCCGTGGGCGGAGCGCCAAGCTGATTTGCCCCTACCACAAATGGACGTATGAGCTCGATGGCCGGCTGATCGGCGCTGCCCGAATGCCCGCCGATTTCAAAATGGCAGATTACGGCCTGTTGCCGGTGCAAGTGGAGCTGGTGGCGGGATGCATTTACGTGGCGCTGACGAGCGGCGCACCGGATTTCGCGCCCTTCCGCGCGGCTCTCGAGTCGCGTCTGGGGGTCTACCGATTGGCCGATGCCAAGGTGGCGTTTCAAAGCACTCTGATCGAGAAGGCCAATTGGAAGCTCGTCATGGAGAATGCGCGCGAGTGCTACCACTGCGCGACCTCGCACCCGGAGCTCAAGCTCGCCTATCCCATCACGTACGGCGCCTCAGTCGGCAAAGACAAGCTCGAGTACAACCTGCAACTTGCAGAGCGGGTGGAGCGGTTAGGCTTGTCGACCGCAGAGGCGTTCGGGAGTTGGTGGCACGTCGAACGGTATCCCTTGAATCCCGGGATGGAAAGCATCTCGCAGGACGGCAAGCCGGTCGTGAGCCGTCGCCTCATCGGACTCGAGGAGAAGGAGATCGGGGGACTCTGGTGGGCGATGCAACCGCATACCTTCTGCCACGCGCTGTCCGACTATGCGTTCATGTTCTCGGTCATTCCTGTGGGTCCGCAGGAAACACGCGTCGACTCGAAGTGGCTGGTTCACAAGGATGCGGTCGAAGGCGTCGATTATACGATCGAGAGCCTCACGGAAACTTGGACCAAGACCAACTTGCAGGACCGCGAGCTCGCCGAAAACAATCAGCGGGGCGTGAACGATATCGGCTACGTGCCGGGACCTTATTCCCTGGAGGAGGACTTCGTGGTCCGATTCGGCGACTGGTACCGGGCGATGGTCCTGTCGGCAGCCGAGCGTGCGAGCGGCTAGGACTAAGACGCCTAGTTCGCCGAGTCCTCACTGCCTTCGGGCGCGCCGCGATGCAAGATGTCCGGCAATGCATGTCCCTTTTCGGTGAAGGACAGCGAGACTGAATTCAAGCAGTGGCGCTCGCCGGTCGGCGGCGGCCCGTCAGGAAATATGTGTCCCAGATGACTGCCGCAGCGGGCGCAGACTTCTTCGACACGAACCATGCCGTAGCTGGTGTCGCGGATGCGCTTGATGTGCGCTTCGTCGAACGGCCTGAAGAAGCTCGGCCAGCCCGTGCCCGAATCGAACTTGGCGCTCGAGCGAAACAGAGGCAAGCCGCAAAAACGGCAGGTGTAGATGCCGGCCTTCTTGTTGTCGAGGAACACGCCGCAAAACGCAGCCTCGGTGCCGTGTTGCAGGAGCACGTGCCGCTCCTCATTGCTGAGGCCCTTCGTGATCTCGAGACGTTGGGACTCGGTCGGCGGGGTCAAGTTGAAAGTCGTCATGGTCCCTCCCGGATTACGCGCCCATAGCCTATCACGGCGGTTGCCGCTCATCGCCCAGTGCGGACTGATGCAGCAGTTCCACCGCGGTGCGCGCCGCGGGGCCGGCTTCGCCCGGACGCACCAGCACGAGATAGAGCGGGACCTTGCGAGTGGCTCCGGCCTCGAGCGGTAGCGCCACCAGCCGCCGCGCAGCGAGTGAGGCTGCGACGGTGTGTTCCGGCAGCCACGCATAGGCGAGGCCGCGCTCGACGATTGCAATCGACGTATCCAGGCTGCCGACCGTCCAGCGCAGCTTCGCTCCCAGGTACCCCTCGTCTCGGGGTGCCCGCGTTCCCGAGTCGCGCAGCACCACCTGCTGGTATTGCTCCAGATCGTGGAGCGTGATTTTGCGTTCGAGAGCGAGCAGCGGGTGCGATGGACTCGCGCAGGCGACGAACGTGGTCTCGTACAGCCAATCTCCGAGAAACCCGGAGGGGACGCGCGTCGTCACGACGACATCCGCGGAGCGTTCCAGCGCGCCGTTGACGATGGCCTCTTCGGCGCCGGAGAGCACCGCCTCGGAAAGATCGAGTTGCGTTGACGGGCAGCGTTGTCTGAGTTCGAGCAAGGCGCTGAGAAGCCGGGCCCGCGGGAAGGCCGCGTCGACCACCACCCTGAGCACGGCCTCGAACCCTCGCTCGAGGCTGCGCGCGAATTCCTCGAGCGCCCGCCATTCCTTGAGCAGCCCCCGGGCTCGAGCGAGCAAGGCCTCGCCGTGCGCAGTCAACACCGAACGGCGGCCTTGCACCTCGAGCAACCGGCAGCCGAGCGCGTCCTGAAGCCGCGTGACTTGGTAACTTATGGCTGATTGGCTGCGGTCGAGAGCCTCCGCCGCCGCCGCATATCCTCCCAGGTCGACGACGCCCGCCAGCGCAACCCATTGATCGAGCGTCGTCCGGGGCGGTATTTCAGCTATCGTTCGATTTATTCGATCATTTGTCGCGGTTTTTATGCCTGTATCTTTCATTTTTAGAAACATACCATAGGGCCATCAGAAATTTGGAGGCAAAAAACATGTTGGACCTACGAAGAAGCGAGGACCGCGGCAATGCCGATCACGGATGGCTCAAGTCGCGTCACACATTCTCGTTCGGAGAGTATTACGACCCTAAGCACGTCGAATTCGGGGTGCTGCGCGTCATCAACGAGGACCGCGTCGCTCCTGAAGGGGGCTTCGGCACGCATGGTCACCGTGACATGGAGATCGTGAGCTATGTGCTCGAGGGGCAGCTCGGGCACCGCGACTCGATGGGCAACGGCTCGGTGATGGTGCCGGGCGATGTACAGCGCATGAGCGCGGGGACGGGGGTTCTGCACAGCGAAATGAATCCATCCTCGAGCGAGCCCGTGCATTTTCTGCAGATCTGGATCCGGCCGAGCGCTGAGGGAATCGTCCCGAGCTACGAGCAAAAGCATTTCTCGGCCGAGCAGAAACGCGGCGTGCTGCGGCTGGTCGCCTCCGCCGATGGGGCGGAGGGTTCGGTCAAGATCCACCAGGATGTGCGGGTCTATGCCGGGTTGTTCGACGCTGCCGAGCGCGCCCAACTTTCGCTCGCCGCGAAGCGGCGGGCCTACGTGCACCTCGCGCGTGGCAGCTTGAACGTGAACGGCGTCGCCCTCGCGGCAGGCGATGGCCTGAAGATATCCGACGTGTCGACACTCACCGTCTCGGAGGGGCGGGCGGCGGAGGTTCTGGTGTTCGATCTACCGAGTTAGATCGCGCGCTGCTAACGCCAGAGATTGGTTTTCGCGAGGTCTAAGATTTCGTCGA
This sequence comes from uncultured Gammaproteobacteria bacterium, assembly GCA_963766915.1. GTDB lineage: Bacteria > Pseudomonadota > Gammaproteobacteria > Steroidobacterales > Steroidobacteraceae > Bog-1198. The sequence goes on along the minus strand of CAVYCL010000004.1, from coordinate 76,489 downwards.
GCCGTCCGCCCATGACGGCTTTGACCATATAAAGCGAAAATCCCTTCGCCATCTCGACCGTGATGGACGGCGGCATGGCGAGCTCGGTGCGGGCGACCACGGCATCGACGAGGACCGGACCCGGATGGGCGAGCGCCTCGGCGATGCCGTCTTCGACGTCGGCCGGGTCCTCGAGGCGGATGCCTTTGACGCCGACCGCGGCAGCCATGGCCGCAAAATTCGGATTCTTGAAACCGGTCCCGAAGTCCAGAAACCCGGTCGACTTCTGCTCGAGCTCGATGAATCCGAGTGCGCCGTTGTTGAAGACGACGACCTTCACGGGAAGCTCGAGCTGCACCAGGCTCAGAAAGTCGCCCATCAGCATCGTGAATCCGCCGTCGCCCGAAAGCGAGATCACTTGCCGATCGCGGAAGGTCGCCTGCGCTCCTATCGCCTGTGCCATCGCATTCGCCATGGACCCGTGAAACGCCGAGGCGATGAGACGCCGTTTGCCGTTCATCGCGAGATAGCGTGCCGCCCACACGATCGGCAAGCCGACATCGGCCGTGAATATGGCGTTGGCCGCCGCCCGATCGCTGATCGCCTTGGCGACTTGCTGCGGGTGTATGGGACGCTTGCCCTTCGACCCTTCGGCGAGCTCGTCGAGCCCCTTGCGCGCCTTGGCATAATGGCGCCGTGCTTGCTCCAAATGCGCGCCGTCGCTTCGCTTCTCGAGCAACGGCAGGAGCGCCTGCAGCGTCGCGCGCACATCACCCACGATTCCGAGATCGACCTTGGCGCGCCGGCCGATCTGGCCCGGCCGCAGGTCGATCTGTGCGATGCGCACACCGGACGCGTCGGGGTAGAACTGGCGATAGGGAAAATCGGTTCCGAGCATCAGCAGGATGTCGCAGTCGCGCATGGCGTAATAGCCCGACGAGAAGCCGATCAATCCCGTCATGCCGACATCGTATGGATTATCCCACTCGACATGCTCCTTGCCGCGCAAGGCATGCACCATGGGCGCTTGCAGCCGCTCACCGATGGCCAGAAGTTCCTGGTGCGCGCCCTGACATCCCGAGCCGCACAGCAGCGTTACGCGACCGCCGCTGTTGAGAAGCGCCGCGAGGCGCTCGAGATCGTCGCGCGCCGGCGTGACGATCGGTTGGGCGGGCAGAAGTCCCGCGGCACTCGGCACGGGCGCATCGGACGCTGCCTGTAGCGCGACATCTCCCGGAATCACGATGACCGATACACCGCGGTTACCAACGGCCTCGCGGATTGCGATCTCGAGCGTGCGTGGCATCTGATTGACGGAAGAGATCAGCTCGCAATAATGGCTGCATTCCTTGAACAGCGTCTGAGGATGCGTCTCCTGGAAATAGCCCGAGCCGATTTCCGACGAAGGGATGTGCGCAGCGATGCCGAGTACCGGCACCCGCGATCGATGGCATTCGAACAAGCCGTTGATGAGATGCAGGTTTCCGGGCCCGCAGCTTCCCGCACAGACCGCGAGGTTGCCGGTGAGATGCGCCTCGGCGCCTGCGGCGAAGGCCGCGACCTCCTCGTGGCGGACGTGAATCCATTCGATCGACCCGTCGCGGCGGATGGCATCGGTAATGCCGTTGAGACTGTCGCCGACGATGCCGAACACGCGCTTGACGCCGGCCGCCACCAAGGTCTGGACGAATTGATCCGCCACTGATCTGGCCATACCTGCCCCCTACACCGAAAAGAGTGAATACAATCGGGTGAGATCACCACGGCGAGCGTCGCACTTAAGTCTCGGCGTTCACTATGTCGGATGCAAGCGCGTGGCGGCGCATTCAGGATCGGGGAACCCGGTTCTTTACCGGGGGTCGAAACGACCATCCCCTCGATGAGTACCGTGCCTGCAAAAGGGAAATCAAGCGCCTTGAATGTCTCGCGATGGAGCGTGGTCATCGCGGTGTTGGCGCTGCACCTCGCCGTCGTTGCGCTCTTGTTGATGGGAAGGCGCTCGCCGACGAGTTTCCCGGCGGCCGCCGCCAGCATCGAGGTGACGATTCTGCCGCCGCCCAAGATGCCGACTGCGCGCGCCGATGGCGCTCATCTGCCGCGGCTGAAAATCGACACCGGCATCGCCCTTGCTCCCCCGTCCCTCGACGCCGACTGGTCAAGCGCGGCCGCGGGTGGATCCGATGGGGGCACTCCCGGCGTCAATTGGGCGGCGGAGGCGCGGCGTGCAGTGAAGGCCTTCGAGATTCGACGGGATCAGCAAGTCACTCATGAGACGCTCGGCATATCCCTATGGGATAGCTGGCTCGCCCGGCAACCGCATCACGCCGGAGAGCGATTGCGAACCGATAACGGCGATTGGATTGTCTGGCTCAATGCCGACTGCTACCAGGTGGCGCATTGGCGCCCAGGCACGCAGCATGATACGGCGCCGCCGACGACTACCTGCTTGAGCGGGTCGCAAGATGCCGCGGCGGCCGATGCCGAGGCGGCCGAAACCGCGGCGGCCCCAACGGGCACCGCCGATCAGCCGCGGCGCCCGACCCAGTAGGTCGCGCCCGCCTCCCCGTAGCGCTCGGCGTGCGGTTCACCGGCGTCGAGCTCGAACTCATCTCCCGGCAGCAGATGGTGAGTCTCACCGCGGCGCGTGAGCCAGATCTCGCCGCTCACGACGAGCGCCTTTGCCGCAAACGGATGACGATGCGTGCCGACCACCTCGAGCGCAGACCAGGTGCGCACGAGCACTTCGTCGTAACCTCGCGACCGCAGGTCGGCGGCAAAGGTGTCGAAACTCGGCTCCATCGGATGACCTTAGCATGCAACGCCCGCGAATCGAGTCGGGGGGTCGCGGCACCCCGGCTGCACCGCACAAACCCCCGGCGGGCCGGCTCCGAAACCGGATACACGCCGCTGTCATGGGGTTGGGCTAAGGTGCCGCATGAGCTTGAAATTCATCGTCCCGCACCCAGTAATTTGCACCACAGCCAAAGGAGCAGGAAGCGCGTTCAACCATCGGATCCGGGGGGGTGCACGATGCGTCTTCTGACACGAAAAATAGGTCAGTCCTTCACCGTCGGCGGTGTGACGATCACCATCAAAGCGATTCGCGGCAATCGCGTGAGATTGTGCTTCGATCCGCCGGAGGGTGTCCTGGTGTCTCGCGGGGAAATCATCGAGGAACTCAATACGGCGGCCGAGCAAGCGTTGGCGGGGACGACTTCGCGCCAAACCCCACAAGCCCAAGGGTAGCGAGCGCAGAGCGAGGGCCCGCGCGCCTGCGGCTTGAGCTATGATCCTCAACCGAGGTGACCCGCATGAACGAATCCGTACTCGAAATACCGGTCAAGTCCATCGACGGCCGGCCGACGACTCTTGATCAGTACCGCGGCCGCGTATTACTGATCGTCAACGTGGCATCCAAATGCGGACTCACGCCGCAATACAAGCAACTCGAGTCGCTCTATCAGGCGAAGCGCGCCGCGGGGCTCGAGATCCTGGGCTTCCCCGCCAACGACTTCATGGGGCAGGAACCGGGGAGCGACAGCGAAATCGCGAGCTTCTGCTCCACCGAGTACGATGTGCATTTCCCGTTGTTCAGCAAGATCAGCGTGAAAGGGCCGGGCCGACACCCGCTGTACAGCGCGCTAACGCGCGCAATCCCTGAAGCGCAAGGCGAGGGCCCCATGCGCAAGCGCCTCACGGATTACGGTATCGAGCCCAGTGCGCCGAACGAGGTGCTCTGGAACTTCGAGAAGTTCGTGGTGGGCCGCGACGGTGCGGTCGCGGCGCGGTTCGCGCCCGACGTGGCTCCGGACGATCCTCGGCTTCTCGCGGCGATCGATCGCGCCCTCGCGAACTAAAGGCGCGTTTCGCTCACGGCGCGAGTAACTCGATGGTCATCTTCATGGGCTTCGCAGCGCCCACGGGGATGATGAACACACCCGGCTTCTCGCGGAAGTCGCCCGAGAAGCCTTCGGGATCGGCAATGCCGTGCCAGGGCTCGAGACATATGAATCCGGCGCGACGCGGTTTGGTCCAGATTCCAAAATAAGGGGTGTCAGGGAACTTTAGCCGCAGGCGCGGTCCTTCCGTGGCGCCATAGGTGACGGAGCGGCTCGCGAGCGCGTCGAAAATAACGGCGTCGTCACGAAACAATCCCTCGTCGAGCATAAGGCGCCGCCCCGCTACCGGAGTCGCGTGCCCTGCCGGGGTCAATAATCCGTCCGCATTCAGCCGTCGGATCGGTGCGAGCTCATCCGCCTCGAACTCGACGAAATGCGCCTCGCGTGGTTGTCCGTAGGGCAGCGGCCAACGAAAGGCCGGGTGATAGCCGAAGCTCGCGGCCATGTCCTCTTCGCCCGCATTGTGAACCAAGCTCAGCACCGTAAGCGTCGCATCCACGATCTCGAAATGCACCTGCAATTCGAACCGAAAGGGATAAACCTGTCGCGTGCTCTCATCCGAGCGCAGACGAAATGTCGCCGACATGGGAGTCGTCTCGATCAGCTCGAAGCGTGTCGTGCGGGCGAATCCATGACGGGCCAATGCATAGTGCTGCGAGCCGAGCCGGTATCGGCCGTCCGCGAGCGCGCCGACGATGGGGAACAAGAGCGGTGCCCGGCCGCTCCACACCGCGGGGTCGCCGCTCCACAGGAGAGGGCGTCCGTCTGCATCCGTGAGCTCCGAGAGCTGCGCTCCGAAGGGGTCGACCCGGGCGCGCAAGCTTTTTGATCCGAACGCGATCCAATCTGTCTGATTCGGCATGCGGAAAGCCTCCAGCCTGCGACGAAGCTCCATTGCGAGCTGGCATTTTAATCCCTTTTGCTTGCGCCCCGCGCAAGCGCTTGCGAGGGCGGGGCGCCCGGCGCATGCTCATGCTTTACATGCAATCGGCTCACCAGACACAGATCGCCACGCTGCGAAGGGACGGCTTCGTCGTCGTGCCGGGCTTCTTACCCGGCGATGCGCTCCAGTCTTTAAAAGGCGTTGCCGCAAGTCAGCTCGCGCTGCGCAAGCCGCCGCTCGAGCTCGAGGCCGATCTCAAGTATCCGGGCGCACCGCCTTCGCAGGATGCCGAAGGCGGGCGCACCGTGCGGCGCCTGCTCGATGCCTATGGTCGCGATCCCGTGTTCGCGCTCTGGGGCGTTGCACCCGGCGTCGGCGATTGGATGCGGGCGTATTTCGGCGAGGACGTGCTGATGTCGCGGGCGCATCACAACTGCCTGATGACCAAGCATCCGCGCTACGGCAGCATGACCGGCTGGCATCGCGATATCCGCTATTGGTCGTTCGAGCGCGAGGATCTCATCTCGGTGTGGATGGCGCTCGGCGAGGAGACGAGCGGCAACGGCGGCCTGTGGTTCGTGCCGGGTTCGCACGCCATGGCGTTCGGCGAAGCGCAGTTCGATGCGGCGAAATTCTTTCGTCTCGATCGCGCGGACAATGCAGAGCTCATACGCTCGGCCGTGTCGCCGCGGTTGGCGCCGGGCGATGCCGTATTCTTTCACTGCAATGTGTTGCACTCGGCGGGGCAGAATACGAGCGCCGCGGTCAAGCTGTCGCTCGTCTATACGTATCACGGCCTGAGCAATGCGCCGAAGGCCGGTACGCGCTCGGCATCGAAAGCGGAAGTGGCTCTGGCCTCTCGCAGGTCGGATCGCGAGCGGCTCTGAATCTCCTCGATCAGCGCGCCCAGTGTTCCTGCGTCATTCGCCAGCCGCCGCCCACACGGACCCAGCTGTGCGATACCCAGTGGTAGCCGGGTCTTCCCGGACCCCAAGAGCCCGTATGCCAAACATACCGGCCGCCGACCCAGTCCCAGTAGCCTCCCAACCAGACATAACCGGCGACGGGCGGGGCGCCGTAGACCTCGACTCGAGGAGTCGGCGGCGCGACGGTGACGACTTCGCTCGCGTAGTGTCCCTGCGCCGATGTCCCTACGCAGCCGCCGGTTAGAGTGCCGGCCACAATCACGCATCCAATGCCGGCCTTGAAACCCCGTACCGACTTCATGATCACTCCACACGGCATATGGGCAGTGTAATTAACGCACAGACCCGGGGCTCGATGGCGTGAAGCCCGGCACACTGCGCGCAGCTGAAATCCGTGGGTGCGAAAGCGCACGCGATTTGCCATGATAGCCATCAAGTGACCCACTCCCCCGTGAAAGCGATATTCCGCGCCCTTGTCTGCAGCGGTGCGGCCGCCGCTGCGTTATTGCTCGCGCCCTGGGCTTCAGGGGCGGCAGCTCACCCGGCAAAGGGACTCTCATTCAACTCCTCGGGCGCCGACTTTCCTGTTTTCTCAGGACCCAGCGCCCTGCGGCAGGTCGTGCAGACTCAATGCGTGCTCGGCTGGAAACAGCGTCACAATCCGGCGCCTTGCGAACGGGTGATTCTGTACGATCCGAACGCGAGCGATAACGGCTATGCGGTTCTGCAGGATCCGGACGGGGGCGCGCATTATCTTTTGGTGCCGACCCAAACGATGGCCGGTCTCGAGAGCGGCGAGCTCCTCGATCGCGATGCGCCCAATTACTTCGCCGAAGCGTGGCGGGTGCGCGATCTGCTCGCGAAGTCGATAGGCCATGCGGTGCCGCGAACGGACATCGGACTCGTCGTCAACACCGAAAGAACCCGGACCTACGATCAGTTCCACATTCATATCGACTGCCTGCGACGGGACGTCGCCGATGCATTGCGGGCGGCCTCCCCGAGGATCACGGAGACCTGGGCGCCGCAGATGATCGGCGGAAACACTTTTCAGGCGATGCGCATCGCAAGCGACTCGCTCGACGGATCGAACTTGTACGAGTTGCTGGCCGCGCTCAAACCCGGCGTTGCGCAGCGGCTGCGGGATTACACCCTTATCGCCGTGGGCGCGCAGTTCGAGTCCGGTCCGGGATTCATCATCCTCACGGGCACGGGCCCGACCGGTGAAATTCTGCTGGATTCCACGTGCGAGGTGGCGGGCGGCGGCGGTTGAATCGACGCTGCTGTCGGGCGCTCCGCCAGCTCAGGCTTTGGGCTGTGCGAACAACTGGACCCAGAAGAGGCCACGCTTGGCGTGCCCCGCGGCATAGGCGATCCCCATCTGCACGAAACGCGGATCCATGATGTTCTCGCAGTGTCCGGGACTGTCGAGCCATCCCTGCACCACCTCGTCCGCGGTGCGCGGCCCAAACGCAATGTTCTCGCCGACCAGCTTCTCGCGATAGCCCACGGCGCGTACGCGGTCCGCGGGCGTGTGCCCGGCGAGATCCTGGTGCTCGAAGTAGTTGTGCTCGGCCATGTCGCTGGCATGCCCGTAAGCCACGCTGTCGAGCGTGCGGTCGAGGGTCAACGGCGGCGCCGGGGCGAACGATCGGCTGCCGCAGCGTCTCGGCTGCGACCGCGCCTCATTGACCAGCTCGAGCGTGCGTGCGGCGAGCTGCGGCGCTTCCTGGCTCGACGGGACTACATACTTGTAGCCGAGCACGAGCCAGGTATCGCTGCCGCGACGGTACACGCCGATGTCGCGCATGTCGCGATTGGCCACCGTCTGACAGGCGGAGCGGCGTAATTGCTGCAGCATCGATGAATCGTTTCCGGTGATGTGCAGCCCCGCCACCTTCTGCGACAGATAGCCGCTCGTTTCGGTCGCATCGCCGAGCGTACGCCCGGCGGCCCATTCGCGCGCCGCGCGGTCGAGGAGCGCATCCTGCTCGAGCGCTCGCGCGGGCGGAAGAATTCCTCCGCAGCCTCCCTCGCGCAGCGCCTGCACGACGTGGATCGGGTCCATCGGTCGGCCTGCACCTGAGCCGGCCGCTGCGTTGAGTGCCAGAAGGCTCGCGACGCCGAGTGCGCAAAGGCGGGCGCCCGGTCGGCGGCGCGGATGTCGGATTTGCGGAATCTGCATGGCTCCTACCTGCTCTGGAGGACGGTAGGGAAGATAACGGGATAATGCCGTGTTGGATGACCGGAACGGGGTGGAAGCCGGTCACAGAACGGTAATCAGGTCACCGGGCCCCCGCCTTCAGCGGGCCAGCGCCTCGATCAGCTCGCAGGCGCGGAGCAAGGCTGCGTCCCCATCCATACGTGCAGCAAAGGCGCGGCAACGGTCCTGCAGGGACGCATCGGCGAGTAGCGCGGCCAGCGCACCGGTGGCGCCGGCCGCGCGATAGCGTTCCTGCGCGATAGTTCTGCCGAGGCCGATCTGTCCGATCCGCCAGCCGTTATCGAACTGATCATGAGCATTCGGGACAACGAGGTGCGGAATGCCGGCATTGATCCCTTGCGCGAGCGTGCCGATGCCGCCGTGATAGACGAGCGCCGACGCGTGCGGCAGGACCTCGCTGAACGGCACATAACCGAAGGCCTGCACGCCTGGCGGAAGATGCCGCGGCAGCTGCTCCGGAAAATTCGTCACCAGCATGGCGCGCGCGCTCAAGCGGCGAACCGCCGCGATCGATTCGGCGAAAAAGCGTTGTGAGTGCGCGGCCGCGGAACCGGGGGTGATCACGAGAGGGGAGGGACCCGCCCGAAGAAAGTCCTGCACGGCGCTCGGCATCGCGCCCGCACCGCCACCGTCCCACAGCGGGAAACCCACGAGGTGGGTGTGCGGCGGCCAATCCGCCTGGGGCGGTGCGAACCAATCGGGAAAGAAACCGATGACGCATTCGGGCGAGTGGATCCAGCGCGCCAGCACGCGTCGCACGGGTGTGAGCCCGAGCGTTGCGCGAAATTCATTCAGCGGCCGCTCGAGAATGCGGTCTATGACCGCCCAGTCGATGAGGCGAAACAGGGCTCGCTTGAACCAGCGAGGATGCGCCGCGGAGATGCGCACGTTGCCGAACATTCCGGCGTCGATGAGGCTGCGGATGACGGTCGGTTGCAAATGAATCGTCGCGGTGGGCACGTGCAGCCGCTCCTGTGCGATGCGCGCGCCGAAGGAGATGCCCGATGCCGCGACCACGGTGTCGGCATCGGCGTGCGACTCGATGTGCCGGTACACCGCCTCCATCGCGGGCACGATCACGCGACGCGCGACCACGCCGAAGCCTTTGCGCGCGTGCCATAGATCCGGATCGGCGAGCGCGCTCTCAACATCCGCAAGACTGCCGACGGGCAAAAATCCCAGGCCTCGCGCCTCGATCGAGGATTGGAAATAGGGATTCGTGATCAGAGTTGCGCGGTGTCCGCGAGCTGCGAGCGCGATCCCTAAGCCGATGAAGGGATTCACGTCGCCGGCGCTGCCGAGCGTCGGCAGTAATACGTTGAGGCGCCTTCCAGGCGAGCGAACCGTCGGCATGCGATCGAGTCTAACCGGTTGGCGCGAACTTCAGCCGGCTACCCGGCTCTGGACGCTTCCAGCGCCGCGAGCGCCGGCGTGTGCCAGCCGCTGCGGCGCCCCCAGTAATAGAAGACGAGTGCCATCACCGCCACGCACGCCTGGTCCCAACCGTAGCCCAAGTACCCCAGTCCGCCGAACTCGCGGCTGCCGACGAAGGACAGCGCGACCAGCACCGCGAAGTAGGCGATCATCCACCAGGCACCCGCAAGATGCCGCGGGAAGTCGCGCCAGCCGGTCCTCGCCTGCCCGTAAAGATAGAGGGGTATCGGTACGATCAACAGCAGCATGATTTCGCCCGTATGCGGCCAGCGCGCCCAGTACAGCATCAGCGTTGCGAACATGAATGCCGCGGGGGAGAGAAACTCGATGCCGGGAATGCGCAGCGGGCGCGCGAGCGTGGGTGCCGTGCGCCTGAGGACGCCGACGCTCACCGGCACGATCAAATAAGTGATGATGGTCGCGACCGATATCACTTCCGCGAGCCTCCCCCAGCCTCGAAAGAAAAAGAGAAAAGCAAACGACACGACCAAATTGAGCCACATCGCCGGCCGGGGTATGCCGAAGACCGGATGCACCCGTCCCAAGAAGGCGGGCAAGGTGCCGCTGCGCTCCATGGCGTAAATCATCCGGGCGGTGGTCGCCGTGTAGGTGGTTCCCGTCCCACTCGGGCTGACGAATGCGTCCGCATACAGAAGCAGCGCCAGCCAGTTGAGATTCAACGCGAGCGCGAGCTGCGCGAAGGGCGAGCTGTACTCGATGGCGGCCCAGCCCTCTCCGAGGTGCTCGGGCGACACCGCGCCTAGGAACGCGACCTGCAGCAACAGGTAGACCGCCGTGCTCAGCACCAGCGAGCCGAAAATGGCGATGGGGATGCTGCCCGGGCGCCGCGCCTCGCCCGCAAGGTTCACGGGACTCTGAAAGCCGTTGTAGCTGAACACGATCCCACTGGTGGCGACGGCCGTGAGAATGGAGGCGAGATTCGCCACATGACGGCCGCCGTGGATGCCGATTTGAAAATTGCCGGCGTGGAATCCCGAGCACATGAGCGCGATGGCGGTGGCGGCCGGCACGATGAGCTTGAAGAAGGTGATGGCGCTGTTCGTGCCCGCGAACACCTTGACGCTCCAGAAGTTCACCAGAAAATAAATCACCACCAGCACCGCGCAGATCGCAAGTCCGGGCAGCGTGAGCTCGCCGTGGCCGTTCGCGGCATGCACGTAGAGATTCTGTGCCCAGGTCCAGGGCCAGGAGCTCATGTACTGCACCGAGGCTTCCGCTTCCACCGGGACGACCGACACGACGGCGATCCACGCGGCCCAGCCGGCGATGAAGCCGACCAGTGCGCCGTGCGAGTAATGGCCGTAACGCACGGATCCGCCCGATTCCGGCAACATCGCGCCGAGCTCGGCGTAGTTGACGGCGACAAACATAATCACCACGGCGCCGATGATCCAGGCGTAGATCGCCCCGGGTCCGGCGAGCTGCGCTGCGCGCCACGCGCCAAAGAGCCAACCCGAGCCGATGATCGACCCGAGGCCGGTGAACATCAACGCGATAGTGCCGAGTTCTCGGCGAATCGCTCGTTCCTGCGACATCCCTTTAGACTCTCCTAAGAGCCGGGCTATTCTTTCATTCGAGGTCGAGCACCAGCGCGTCGCGAACCGGCGCGGGGAGGGGGGCGATCGAATGCCGGTAATTTTCGTGGTCGACGCCGACACTCAATGAGCCGCCGCTCTTCGCCGCCTCGATCATGGAAGGCGACAGCTCGAAGCGCAGGAAGTGCACCGCCGAGGTCTTTTCCGCGTTCTCGCGCTCGAGATCCTCGTCGGCGATGGCAAACACGCGCTCCATCTCGCTCACCCGCACCCAGCATCGATCCTCGACCCCGATCAGCTTCGAGAGCGCAATCTGGCGCGCCGCGGGTTCGGGAAACTCGAGAAGCAGGGTCGCCTTCCAGTTGGTGCCGCTCGGAATCAGCGGATTGTAGGCGTCGAGTTCGTCCTGGATTCCGGCGGCCTCGAAGATGCGCTCCACCCGGAGCATCTCCAGCACTTGATACCGGATGGTCGCGCGGTCCTCGAACAGCCAGGTCATGTTGGGGCCCACCTGCACGGTACGAAGCTGCTTGTGGGCGATGATCTCGGCTCGCAGGCGCGGGCGCTCGACCGAATATTGCTCCAGCGTGATCAGGTCCTGGCGTGCCAGCTTTTGCATGCGATCCTCTTTACAGGCCGTAGGCCATTCTGAGCAGAGTCAGGGGATGGACGGGTGCGGATTCTCGGCTCAGGCCGCTCTCGATCTGATGGCCCGCCATCGGGCAATCGCTCGAGTAGAAGTCCGCGCCGCTCGACTCGACGCGCTGTATCACCGGCTTCGCGATTTTCATGGAAGTCGCGCGAAATTCGCGCTTGACTCCGTAGGTGCCGTCGTGACCCGAGCACCTTTCGATGGGCTCAACGGTGGTATCGGGAACGAGTTGCAGGATGTCGCGGGTTTTCAGGCCCAGATTCTGCACGCGCAAGTGGCAGGCGACGTGGTAGGAAATCTTGCCGAGCGAGCGCTTGAAATCCGTGCGCAATGCGCCCGCCTTGTGCCGCAGGGCGAGATATTCGAACGGATCGAAGATGTTGTCCCGCACCTTGGCGACGTCGGCATCCTCGGGGAACATCAAGGGCAGCTCCTGCTTGAACATGAGCACACAGGAGGGAATGGGCGCGACGATGTCGTAGCCGCGATCGATCATGGCAACCAATTGCGGGACGTTCTTACTCTTCAGGTCCGCGACCGCTTGAAGATCGCCGAGCTCGAACTTCGGCATGCCGCAACAGCTCTCCTTCTCGGCGAGCGCGATCTCGATGCCGTTGTGCCGGAAAATCGCCGCCAGATCGAGCCCGATCTCGGGCTCGTTGCGATTGATGTAACACGTTGCGAAAAGGGCTACTTTGCCGCGCGTGCCGCCCGCAGGCTCCGCTTGAGGTGTGGGACCGCTTTGCTTGCGCAGTTGCTTGCGTAGCGTCTTGGAACGATATTCGGGTATCGGTGCGTCGACAGCGACGCCGAGAACCGCATCAAGAAGCTTGCGTCCCACGGCGCTGTGGTTGACGGCGTTCACCACCTGCGCGACCACGGGTATCCCTGCGATATTGCCGACGGTGTCGGTCGAGCTTAAGACCTTGTCGCGAAACTTGAGGTCGCCCTCGCGGTTCTTCACGGCCTTCGCGCGCAGCATGAGATGCGGAAAGTCCACGTTCCAGGGATGCGGCGGCACGTACGGGCACTTGGTCATGTAGCACATGTCGCACAAGTAGCAATGATCGACGACTTTCGCGAAGTCTTTCTTGTCTACGCCGTCGAGCTCGCCGGTCTTCGACTCGTCGATCAAATCGAAGAGCGTGGGAAACGAGTTGCAGAGATTGAAGCAACGGCGGCAGCCGTGGCAGATGTCGAAGATCCGCTCGAGTTCCTGCTCGAGCGCGGCGTGGTCATAGAATTCCGGATCCCGCCAGGCCAGTGCATGACGCGTGGGGGCTTCGAGACTGCCCTCGCGGCCTGCTTTGCTCGGTCCTTCGGACACTTTTGGATCTCCCATAATGCAGCGGGCTCCTTGAGGGAGCCCGCTAGTCACAGCCGCTGCAGCCGCCTCGGCCTACGCGTGGCCGGCTTAGAGGTTGTCGAGTGCCTTCTGGAAGCGGTTGGCATGGGATCGCTCGGCTTTCGCCAGGGTCTCGAACCAATCCGCGATCTCGCTGAAGCCCTCTTCACGGGCGCTCTTCGCCATGCCCGGGTACATGTCGGTGTACTCGTGCGTCTCGCCGGCGATCGCCGCCTTCAGATTGTTGGAGGTTGCGCCGATCGGCAATCCGGTGGCCGGGTCGCCCACGGCCTCGAGATACTCGAGGTGCCCATGCGCATGCCCGGTCTCGCCTTCCGCCGTGGAGCGAAACACCGCGGACACGTCATTGAAACCCTCGACGTCCGCTTTGGCCGCAAAGTACAGATAGCGCCGGTTGGCCTGCGATTCGCCCGCAAAGGCGTCCTTGAGATTCTTTTCCGTCTTGCTGCCTTTTAAATTCACGATTAACTCCTTCCGATTGAAATGCCCGGAAATCCAATTAGACTCCGAAACCTCGGGCGACGGTAGACCGCGAGCTTGGCCTAAGTCAAATTGGCGCTCTCTATCGGCCATATCGGCGCCATCTATCGTGGTTTACTCCTCGCTCACGCTCCGCATCCAGGGCGCATCGCTCGCGGCCCTCATCGCTCTGGCCGGAATTGCGGGCGCTGCACCGGCGCCGGAGCCCGTTCCGCATTATTCCATCCAGGCGATCCGTTTTGCCGATTCTCCGCAGGACAAGGTGGCGGAGATGGTCATCGGTGCGCCGCCGGAGGAGCGCGTCGATACGGTTTACGCCGTGTGGCTCATCCGCGGCGGCGGACGCAACATTCTCTTCGACTCCGGGTTTCATCGCGCCCGTTGGTTCAAGGAATGGACCGTGAACAATTACTTGTCGCCGGATGATGCGGTGCGCTTGGCCGGGGTCGCGCCAGAGGCAGTTACTGATATCGTGATCAGTCATGCCCACTGGGATCATTTGGGCGGGATCGATCTTTTTCCCAACGCCGTGGTCTGGATCCAGAAAGAAGAGTTCCGCTATTACACTCAAACGGCGTGGCAGCCTGGCGGCGACCATGACGGCATCGACCCGGACGACATCGTGGAACTCGTCAAGCTGAACACCGAAGGCCGCGTGCATCTGGTGGAGGGCGATAACGTCGAGCTCTTTCCCGGAATCCGCGCTTATACGGGGGGACGGCACACCTATGCGGCCCAATATATCCGCGTGGCCGGCGACCCACCGTTCGTGCTCGCATCCGACAATGTCTACCTCTATCGCAACCTTGCGGAGCACAAGCCGAGCGCGACTTTCACCGAGGCGGATTACTCAGCCAATCTTGAGGCACAGCGACGCATGATCGAGCTCGCCGGCTCCGCGGCGCGTGTCGTTCCGGGGCACGATGCGCTGCAGTTTCAGAGATACCCCACGGAGGGTCGGGTGGCGACCCTGCGCTGAGATGTCGGCTGAGCGCTTCAGGGCGGCAGCTGCGCCAGCGTGAGGGGATCCGGCGTCCCCGAGAAATACTTCTCAAGCGCCCGGACGAACGGTTCCGGGTCGGCGCCGTTGTCGCGGGAGGCGCGCGCGAAAAGCGTCATGCAGGAGCGGAATTTCAGATCGTCGGGAGATCCTAGGATCTCCTGAATCGAGCGCTCGCCGATGTGGTTCACGAGCTCGGTGACGAGCCTCAAGCGAGCACCCAGAATGCCATGAGCAGCGTACGCCCGCGCCTCGTCCAGCGATTCGAGAGCAAAATACTGGGCTGTTGGGCTCCGGCCCAAGCCTTTGATTTGAGGGAAAATAAACCAGATCCAATGCGAGGTCTTGCGACCGCGGCGCAGTTCCTCGACGACCTGGCCGAAGACCGGCTCTTGCGCCTCGAGGTAGCGTTCCAAGCCGTTCGCGACCGAGTCAGCTCTCATCAGCTAGAGGCGTGCGTCAGCGCAGTAAAGCGTCGCCACAACGCTACATCGAGACAGACCGGCAGATAGGACGGGGTTTCGTCCGGGACCAGGACGATACGGGATCGCGTCACTCCCGGTCTTGAGTCGATGCAGCAATCAAAGCTTGGTCCACCCGCGCATCGGTCAGCATCGGGTGGCTGCCGGAAACTTTTGCTCACGCGGCTGAGCAGGCCCGGCCGCCAGCGGCCTTTAGCCCGCTCTCACCCATCAATGATGATGGTGGTGATGGTGATGCGAGTGATGGCTGTGGTGGCTGTGATGGTGGTGATGCGGCGAGTCCGCCAGCGAGACGTCTGCAAGCAGAATCAATGCGACTGCGAGGCCGATAAATTTACCCATGAAACAATCCCCTGACCTTGATGAACGGATACGCACCGGCTTGGACATGCCACCCGGCGGGCGGTTCAAGAATAGCCGGTGACGCGCGAGAATGCGCGATCACTTGAGCGTTCGAGGGTCTGCGGCCGCACTCGCCGGGAGAGCTCGGAAGGCGACACCTTGTCCCAAGATTGCCCAGGCGTCTCGAGTCATTTCTTATCCGGCGGCGCGGCATCGGGATTGGCGGTGAGCGGGGTTGCCGGTACCGAGAAGCTTACTGGACGTTAGTTCAGCTTGCATCGTTCTCGCAACAACTCATATGTTGACAAAGGAACCGAACGCGTCTCTTATAAGCTCATAACGATTCGGGATGTACAGGGTGCGGGATTGAACATCGCTTCAGAGCCGCTTGGCTCGGTCGACATTGCCATTGCCCATGCGAAACGGCTCCTTGAAAGGAATCCCGATCTCGCCGTGGAGCAGGCGAGAGAAATCCTGAACGTCGATCCCGCGCACCCCACGGCGCGTCTCATCCTCGGAGCCGCGCAACGGCGAGCGGGCCGGGCTTCGCAGGCGCTCGCCGTCCTCGAGCCGTTGGGGCGTGAATTGCCGAACGCCGCCCCAATCTGCCTGGAACTCGGCATCGCCCGCGCCGAGGCAGGTCAGTTGCACGAGGCCATCGCGGCGCTGCGCCGCGCGGTGGACCTCAAGCCTGCATCGGCCGACGGGTGGCGCTTGCTCGCGGATTATCTCGACGCAGACGGTGACTCGGCCGCGGCCGACGACGCGCGGGCGCGCTACATCAAGGCGGCGACCAAGGATCCTCGCCTGACGACGGCCGCGGCCGCCTTGGTGGAGAACAATTTGCCGGTCGCCGATGCGCGCCTGCGCGCCCATCTTGCCGCATATCCCACGGATGTCGCGGCGCTGCGCATGCTGGCGGAAGTCGCGGGGCGGCTGCGCCGCTACGCCGATGCCCAGAGCTGCTCGAGCGCTGCCTCGAAGCTTGCCCCGAGCTTCGATGCGGCCCGGCACAACTATGCGGTCGTGCTCAACCGCCAGGCGAAACCGGCCGCGGCGCTGCCGCAGGTCGAGCAGCTGCTCGCCAAGGAACCGCGCAATCCCGGCTATCCGAATCTGAAGGCCGCGGTGCTCGCGAATCTCGGCGACTACGCCGATTCGATCGCGGTCTACGAGGCGGTGCTCGAGCGATTTTCCGCGCCAGCCCAAGATCTGGATGAGCTACGGGCATGCGCTGAAGACCGCCGGCCGCGTCGGAGGACAGCTCGCCGCGTACCGGCGCGCCATCGGCATGGAGCCCACGCTCGGCGAGGCCTACTGGAGTCTCGCCAATCTCAAGACCTTCCGCTTCTCGCCTGCGGACATCGGCAGCGATGCGCGCGCGCGCTGCGCGCGAGCGATCTGACCGACGAGGACCGGCTGCACTTCGAGTTCTCGCTCGGCAAGGCGCTCGAGGACGCGCGAGTGCTACGAGCAGTCCTTCGCGCACTACGCGCAGGGCAATGCGACTGCGCAAGAGACTGCATCCCTACGACGCCGACGAGAACACGCGGTTCGTGCGACGCTGCAAGGCGCTGTTCACGCCGCGATTTCTTCGCGCGCAGCGCCGGGCGGCAGGGCGCGCCGCCCGCGCGATCCGATCTTCATCGTCGGCCTGCCGCGCGCCGGCTCGACGCTGCTCGAGCAGATTCTCGCCAGCCACTCGCAGGTCGAAGGCACCATGGAGCTGCCGGACATTCCGCAGATCGCGCGCGAGCTGGCCGGACGCGACGAGCGGCGTCGCGAGGCGCCGTTTTTCGACGCGGTGGCGCGCGCTCGAGCGCGACGGAGCTGCGCGCCTGGGCGAGCGCTATCTCGCGTCAACCCGCGTGCAGCGCAAGACCGAGGCGCCGTTCTTCATCGACAAGATGCCGAACAATTGCCTGTATGTCGGGCTGATCCAGCTGATCCTGCCGAACGCCAAGATCATCGACGCGCGCCGCCATCCGCTCGGCTGCTGCTTCTCGGTGTTCAAGCAGCATTTCGCGCGCGGCCAGAACTTCGCCTACGATCTCGACGGATCTCGGCCGCTACTACCGCGACTACGTCGATCTGATGGCGCACTTCGATGCGGTGCTGCCCGGGCGGTGCACCGGGTGTTCTACGAGTCGATGGTCGAGGACACCGAGGCCGAGGTGCGCCGGCTGCTCGACTACTGCGGGCTGCCGTTCGAGGAGCACTGCCTGCGGTTCTACGAAAACGAGCGCGCGGTGCGCACCGCGAGCTCCGAACAGGTGCGCCAGCCGATTTTCACAGGAGGCATGGATCACTGGCGGCATTTCGAGCCCTGGCTCGGGCCGCTGAAAGAGGCGCTCGGCGCCGGTGCTGGACCGCTATCCGGCGTGCCGAACGCCGCATTGTCCGCGAGGCTTGCAGATTCGCGGATCAATTACAAACTGAAAGGGAGCAAGGAAATCATGACTCGTAGCCGATTTATCGACCAGCGCATCCCGCGCCCGAATGGCGCCGCTCGCATCGGCGACGTTGCCGCGGCCCGTTCGCGTCGCCTGCCGCTGGCATCCGCCATCTCGGCGATCCTCGCGGGCGGCGCGCCCGTTGGCGCATGCCGCCGACGGCCGCGGCGGATACGCGGCACGCTCGAGGAAGTCGTGGTCACCGCGCAGAAGCGACGCGAGAACCTGCAGAACGTGCCGATCAGCATCGAGGTGCTGGACAACACCAAGCTCGAGCAGCTGAACATCGTCGACCTCGACGACTACGTCAAGTACTCGCCCGAGCGTCTCCTATCGCGCGCGGCAAGGGCCAGGGCGGCAACGGCCAGCCGGGCACCTCGCACATCTACATGCGCGGCGTGGTGAGCGGCGGCAACGGAACCACTCCGGCTCGCAGCCCAGCGTCGGCACCTATCTCGATGAGCAGCCGGTGACCACCATCGACGGCACGCTGGACATTCATATCTACGACATCCAGCGCATCGAGGTGCTGGAAGGTCCGCAGGGCACGCTGTACGGCGCGAGCTCCGAGGCCGGCACGATCCGCATCATCACCAACAAGCCCGACCCCACGCAAATTCTCGGCCGGCTACGACGTCGACGGCAACGACGTCGACCACGGCGGCCAGGGCTGGAAGGCGGAAGGCTTCGTCAACATCCCGCTGTCGTCGATCGCGGCGATCCGCCTGGTCGGCTGGGACGAGCACGACGCCGGCTACATCAACAACGTCGCGGGCACCAACGCAGCGCCTGCATCGTGAACGGCGTGCGCACCTTCCCGACCTGGTCCGGCAACGCGGCGGCACTTTCTATGGTTCCAGCTCCGACTCGGCCAATGTCGCGCCCTGTGTCGCCGTCGGCGCCGCTCGGGGCCGGCGCGATCAGCAACGCCGCCTATCGTGAGCAACAACTACAACACGGTGGAGACGCGTGGCGGCCGCGCGGCGCTCAAATTCGATCTGGGCGACAACTGGACCATCACGCCCACCGTCATGGGCCAGACCGTGTCGACCAACGGCTTCTTCGGCTACGACCCGCGGTCGGCGATCTCGACCTGGCGCATTTCGGGCCTGAGACCTCCAACGACTGCTTCATGCAATCCGCGTTGACGGTCGAGGGCAAGTTCGGCAATTTCGATCTGACGTACGCCGGCGCCTTCATGAAGCGCACCACGCACTCGATCGCCGACTACAGCGACTACTCCGAGTTCTACGATCGCCTCTACGGCTCGGGCGCGTATCTGGGCCGGCAGCGAACGGCAAGCCCATCATGGCCGCAGGAGCTCGTGGTCACCAAGGGCTACTTCCAGAAGTGGAGCCATGAACTGCGCCTGACCACGCCGCAGGACTTGCCGGTGCACGGCACGCGCGGGCGTCTTCATCCAGCGCCAGCTGCACGACATCTGGGAGCAGTACGTGATGCCGGGCTACGGCTTCACCAATCCGTACGGCACGCTGAATTCCGCGACGCCAACCCCAACGGCTTCGATCCGACGCTGTCGATTCCGACCCTCGGCAACACCATCTGGCTCACCGACGAAGCAGCGCGTCGACCGCGACAAGGCGGTGTTCGCGCAGGCGACCTGGGACATCACCTCGCAGCTGTCGCTGAACGGCGGCATCCGCTACTTCACCTACGACAACACGCTGCAGGGCTTCTTCGGATACTCCGCAGAACTATCCCTTCGTCATCCGGCGTGAAGAGCTGCTTTCGGGTCCGCCCACGCCGGCTTTGCGCCGTGCACCAATCTCGACAATCGCGTGACGCGGCAGCGGCAACGTGCCGCGCGTCAACCTCGACCTACAAGATCACGCCCGACGCGATGGTCTATGCCACATTCTCCAAGGGCTTCCGGCCAGGCGGCGTCAACCGCACCGCCGAAAAGGGCATCGGACCGTACCAGGCCGACTATCTCAAGAACTACGAGATCGGCTGGAAGACCCAGTGGTTCGACCACCGGCTGCGCTGGAACGGCGACTTCTTCTGGGAGGATTGGAAGGACTTCCAGTTCTCCTTCCTGGGTCCGAACAGCGTGACCATCATCGTGAACGGCGGCAACGCGCGCGATCAAGGGCTGGGAGAACGAGCTCGAGTGGGCGGTGACCTCTCAGTTCACGCTGTCCTCGAGCTTCACGCTCCTGGACGCGAAGCTCACGCAGAATTACTGCGGCACGCAGGGGTGACGTAGTGTCCCGATCAAGTGACGCCCGAGGCGTTCCAGCCGAATCTGATCGGACCGCAGGCTCCCGCGGGCACGAATCTGCCGCTCACGCCTCGGTTCAAGACGAACCTCATCGGCCGCTATACGTTCGACGAGCTGGCGGGCGGATGGAAGCCGTTCGGACAGCTGTCCTTGGTGTACCAGTCGCAGGCGTCGCAGGCGTTGCGTGTCGACCAGAACAACATCCTCGGCAACATACCATCCTATGCCTTGGCGGACTTGGCGTTGGGTGCGGCGGTCAACAATTCGACCGTGCAGTTCACCGATCCAGAACCTGGCGGACCGGCATGCGCAGCTGTCGCGCTTCACGGCGATCGCTCCGCAGAACGACACCCAGGTGTATGTCATTCCGGTGCAGCCGCGCACGTTCGTGCTCAAGTTCGGTCAGAAGTTCTGAGCTGCCGGCACGTCGGTAAGAGGGCGGGCGGTCCTGGGAAGGGCCGCCCGCAATCGAGCCGCACTAAAGCCGAGCATAAAAAAGGCGGCTTCGGCAGCCGCCAATCGCAAAACGGACCGAACCCCGACCGATGACGGCCGGGGTTCCATCCGCGGGAGTGCTAATCGGCTAGCACCGCCTGTGTCTTCGATAGACTCACGACGCCGCCGCTTTCGCGACGCCGTTCACCTTCACCGCGTTGGCCGCCAACAGGTCCATCAGATGCCGGCGACAGGCATCGTACGGCTCGAGCTTGAGCTCCTTGAGGCGCGCGCGAATCTCATTCATGTCCTCCGGCTTGGTGCCGGTCTCGATGACCGAGGAGACGAACGCGGCAAACCCCGGCGCCGCCCAGCCGCCCTTGTCGAAACGCTCGGCATGCACGAAGGTCAGCCCGTTGAAGGCATGCTTCGGGTTGTTGATCGGTCCGTGCATGTGCACGCCGCAAACCGTGCAGGCATTGCGCTGAATGGTCTTGGTCGGATCGACCACTTTCAGCTTGTGGCCGTTGGCGAGCACCTTGACTTTCGGGGTCGGCACAACCGCGATCATCGAGAACAGCGCACCCGCGCGGTCTCCAGCACTGTGAGCAGCCACAGACATGGTTGAACAGGACGTCGCCCTCGATCGATACCTTCACGGGATCGGTGGTGCACTTGCAGGTCAGTGTGCCACCGGCAAACCCCGGCGTGCCCGCTTTGACGCCGTTGTCGACGGCGGGATGAATCTTCACGGTCATGTTGAGCTCCTCATTGGTTTAATAGATCACAACGCTGCGGATCGACTCGCCTTTGTGCATCAAGTCGAACGCATCGTTGATTTTCTCGAGCGGCATCGTATGGGTAATCAAATCGTCGATATTGATCTTCTTATCCATGTACCAGTCCACGATCCCCGGCACCTCCGTGCGGCCGCGCACGCCGCCGAAGGCCGATCCCTTCCACACGCGTCCGGTCACCAGCTGGAACGGCCGCGTCTGAATGGTCTTGCCGGCACCGGCGACGCCGATGATGACCGACACGCCCCAGCCGCGGTGGCAGCACTCGAGCGCCTGGCGCATGATGTCCACGTTGCCGATGCACTCGAAACTGTAGTCCGCGCCGCCATCCGTGAGGGCGACGAGGTGCGCGACGAGGTCGCCTTCGACCTCCTTGGGATTGACGAAGTGCGTCATGCCGAATTTCTCGGCGAGCGCCTTGCGGCGCGGATTGATGTCGACGCCGATGATCTTGTTGGCGCCGACGAGGTGCGCGCCCTGGATCACGTTGAGGCCGATGCCGCCCAAGCCGAACACCACCACGTTGGCGCCCGGCTCGACCTTCGCGGTTTTCACCACGGCGCCGACGCCGGTGGTGACTCCGCAGCCGATGTAGCAAACCTTGTCGAACGGCGCATCCTCGCGGATCTTGGCCACCGCGATCTCGGGCATCACGGTGAAATTGGAGAACGTCGAGCACCCCATGTAGTGATGAATCACTTCCTTGCCGATGTGAAATCGGCTCGTGCCGTCCGGCATGAGACCCTTGCCCTGCGTCGCCCGGATCTGGGTGCACAGATTGGTCTTCTGCGACAGGCACGACTTGCACTGCCGGCATTCCGGCGTGTAAAGCGGAATGACGTGATCGCCTTTCTTGAAGGTGGTCACTCCGGGCCCGACATCGACGACGATGCCGGCGCCCTCGTGGCCGAGAATCACCGGAAACAGTCCTTCCGGATCCGCGCCCGAGCGCGTGAACTCATCGGTGTGGCAGACGCCGGTGGCCTTGAGCTCGATCAGCACTTCGCCGGCCTTCGGTCCATCGAGATCCACCGTGACGATCTCCAGCGGCTTTCCGGCCGCGTAACAAATTGCAGCTTTAGTCTTCATAGGGTCTTGATCCTTTCGCTCAGTAACGTCGCCGCTGACCTGGGGAGCCGGCTTCCCGCACCACCTTGTTGGGCGCAGTGAGCCGCGGCGCGCCCAGGGATTGCAGCATAACTCGCGAGACTTGGGGTCGACTCATCGAATCGCAAGTCCCGTCTGGCGATGTGCAAATTGCATGCCGACAAGACGCCGTGCGCGGGCGAGCGAGGTCGCTCGCGCGAGCATGCGCGCCGCTGACGACTCCGGTGTCGCGCGGCGCGGCGCGTTCCATCCGTAACTGGCAGCGTTTCGCTTGCGCGCCTTCACTTCGCGAGTGACAAAATGCACCGCGACTCATCGAAGCGTAACAGTTTCGGTACAAAGGCAGCCGCACGCCAGGGCATGTGCGCCGCGGTGCGCACGAGACTCGCCCGCCCTCAAAGCAACACGCTCCATAGCCTCATGAACGGCGCAGTCACCCGAACGCAGTGTAACGGGCATGGCACACTTCGTAATGCGATGCAATATCACCGCGCCGCGGCGACGCGCTAACCTATTGATTTATAATGAGACAGATGCGGTCGCCGACGATAATATCTTGCAATGCCCTCGAGATGGCATAAGCATTGCTATTCCAATGCCATCCAAGGCGGTGCGTCGCTGACTTGGGAGCCTGGTGGCGACGATTTGCGACCAGACTAAATACAACCAGTATTGCTAAGGAGGGAGTTTTGCAGGCAACCACATAAACCCAAGAGTTCCGCTTTTTTCCGCAGGCACCCAGGGAAAAAACTGTGTGCGCGCCGATTTCGTGGCGGCGGCGAAAACGCTCAGACCCAAGCAGGAGAATTGAGATGAAATGGCTCAAAGCAAAAAGTCGAGTCAAGGTTATTCGCCGTCGCAGCGCTCGTCACGACCTGTGGTGCAGCGCTCGCGGCATCGGATACGGAACAATTCGCAGCGCTTCAAGGATCCGAATCAGTGGGGAGCCCCCGCGGGCAACCTGAATCTGACTCGCTACAGCGCACTCAAGGACATCAACGCCGGCAACGTGAAGGGTCTGCAGATGGTGTGGTCGCAATCGAGCGGCACGCTGCGCGGACACGAAGGACAGCCGCTGGTCATCGAGGATGTCGGCGGCAAGCCGATGATGTTCATGGAGAGCGGCTGGCCGAACATCGTGCAGGCGCTCGATCTGAGCGATCCGGATCATCCGGTGCAGGTGTGGAGCTACACCAAGACCAGCGGCCGCGACGAATCGGCCGTGCCGCGCGCCTGTTGCGACACCGTCAATCGTGGATTGTCCTATGCCGACGGCAAGCTGGTGTTCGGCACGCTCGACGGCTACGTGATTGCCCTCGATGCCGCCACCGGCAAGCAAGACTGGGTCGTCAAGAGCGCCTATCCCGAGCACGGTGAGACCATCACGCCGGCACCGATCATCGCCGACGACAAGGTGTTCATCGGATTCGGCGGCGACGAGTTCGCGGCGCGCGGCGCGGTCACGGCCTACAACCTCGCCGACGGCAAGGTGGCGTGGCATTTCTATTCCACCGGCAGCGACAAGGATGTGTGCTTGACGGCGAAGACCAATGCCAAGCATCCGGAATACGGCAAGGCCGGCAAGGATCTCGGCATCAGCACCTATCCCGGCGATGAGTGGCAGCGCGGCGGCGGCGCGGCGTGGGGCTGGTATGCCTACGATCCGGATCTGCACCTGGTGTACTACGGCACCGGCAACCCGGGCCTGTGGTCGCCGCAGTATCGTTGCGCCGAGCCGATCACCCAGGAGAACTGCAACAGCGGCAAGTTCGACAACAAGTGGTCGATGAGCATCTTCGCCCGCAATATCGATACGGGCGAAGCGGAGTGGGTCTACCAGATGACGCCGTTCGACCAGTGGGACTATGACGGCATCAACGAGGTCGTCCTGGTCGACCTGAACGTCGACGGCAAGACCGCACAAGTCGCTGGTGCACTTCGATCGCAACGGCTTTGCCTACGTGCTCGACCGTACGGACGGAACGCTGTTGCGCGCCAACAAGTACGTCACGACGAACTGGGCCGAGAAGATCGACATGAAGACCGGCCGGCCGGTGAAGGTCCCCGAGCATTCGCCCTTGAAGGTCGGCGACAACACGCAGGCCTGCCCCTCGGCGATGGGCGGCAAGGACCAGCAACCGGTGGCGGTGGATCCGAACGATCCTGAGAACTTCTATGTGCCGACCAACAACTGGTGCATGGAAGACGAGCCGCAGGCGCGCTCGCACACGCAGCAAGGCACGGTGTACGTGTTCGCGAACGTGTACATGTATCCTGAGAAGCCGGGCGTCACGGGCAAGTTCAAGAAGTTCAACGTGGTGACGGGCAAGACCGAGTGGGAAATTCCCGATCAATACCCGAACTGGGGCGGCGCGCTGGTGACCGGCGGCGGTTTGGCGTTCTACGGCAGCCTGGGCGGCGATTTCCGAGCCGTCGATCGCTCGACCGGCAAGATCCTCTGGTCGCGCAAGCTCGGCTCCGGAATCATCGGCAACCCGATCACGTATTCCGTCAAGGGTAAGCAATACGTGTCGGTGTGGTCGGGCATCGGTGGCTGGATCGGTCTGCCGGTGACGGCGGGACTCGATCTGAGCGACAAGTTCGGCGCGATTGGAGCGACGGCCATGACCAAGGCCGCCGGCCTCAATCACATTCCTCAGGGCGGCACGCTGTACACCTTCCGCATCGGCGATTCGACGCCGGATAGCCCGACGCAGGCGTCCGCGGGTGCCTCAGCCGGGAACTAACAGGACGTTAGGTCTTCGAGTCGAGTGGAAACAGATTGCCCGGTGCCGCAAGGCACCGGGCTTTTTTATGTATGCTAATCCATGGTGCGGCGGCGCGGCGTGAAACCTATGGCGCCTATGGAAGTCTATATGGCAGGCTGGCGGCGTCGCGACGACGCCTCGAGGAGATCGCAATGAAATATAAGACCGCGGCGACTGCGTTTGTTCGTGCATCGCGGCCGCAGCGATCGCGGGAAACGCGGCGCACGCTGACCCGCGCCGCTGGCGCTGAGATCGCTCACCGTGTGCGCGGATCCCGGCAACATGCCGCTGTCGAACCGACAGGGCGAAGGGTTCGAGAACAAGATCGCCGAGGTCGTCGGCAAAGCGCTCGGCACGGGCGTGCAGTATTACTGGCGCCCCTCGATCGAGCGCGGCCTCATGCGCACGACGTTGAGCGAAGGCAACTGCGATCTGTGGATGGACATGGCCTCGGACACCGAAGGCGCGGTGGTGCTGCCGAAGCCCCTGTATCGCTCGACATTCGTGCTCGCTTATCGCAATGACAAGGGCCTGCACATCAAGGGCCTTGCGGACCCGCAATTGAAGCGTCTGCGCGTCGGCGTGTTCCAAGTGTCCGCGATTCGCGAGGCGTTGTCCGAGCACGGCGTCGTCAACAACACGGTGGTCCATTATCTGAGTCATAACGCCGATGAGCAGGCGGACAATCAGCCGTCGTATCAGGTGCAGCAAGTGATCGATGGAACGCTCGACGTCGCCGCCGTTTGGGGGCCGATGGCGGGCTACTACAAGACCGATGCTGCACGCGCCGCTGGTCATCGAGCCCGTCAATATCGGTGAAGACGAAGTACCGATGGAATTCGACATGACCCTGGCGGTGCCGCGAGGCCGTCCGGAAATCGCGGCCGCCATCGAGGCCGCGCTCGAGCAGCACAAGGACGAGGTGCAACGCATCCTCGTCGACTTCGGCGTTCCCTTGGTCAAATGCGACGCCTGCCTGGTGTCCGGCGATCTGCCCTCCCACGGGCCGTACAAGCCCGAAGAGACGGCTCCGCCAACCAAAGCAGAGATCGATGCGCTGCATCGCGCGCGCATGGCGGATCTGAAGAAATGGCTGGCGCAGGGCGCCAATCCGGACAACGAGCTGGGTAATGCCATCGTCGCCAATGACATCGAGCGCGTGCGTTATTTGCTCGCACATGGCGCCCATCCCGATGCGCGCGACGGCGAAGGGTATACGCCTTTGATCAATGCGACACGCTTCAGTTTCCTCGAGGTGGCGACCTATCTCGCGGAGCACAAGGCGAACGTCAATCTGGGCGACCGCAACGACTGGACCCCGCTGATGTACGCGGCGTGGGAGGACAATCCTGAGCTCGTGTCCATGCTCGTGAAGCACGGCGCCAACATCAACGTCGTCGCGATCGACGGCCTCACGCCGTTGGCTATCGCGGCGCAGAACGGCAAGATCAAAGCCGCTCAGGCTCTTATCGCGGCGGGTGCGGAGGTCAACGCGCCGGTGGCGAAGGGGGGCTACACGCCCCTCATGCTCGCGGCTATTTCCGGCTCGCCCGAGCTTGCCGCCGCGCTCATCGATCATGGCGCCAAGGTCAATGCAGTCAATCCGGGCGGTGTGACGGCGTTGATGATCGCCGCGGCCAATAACCACGCGCGCGTTGCCGAAGTGTTGCTCAAATCGGGTGCGGATCCCAACGCGCGCAGTCAGGACGGGCGCACGGCGCTCGGCATCGCACAGGCGAACAATGACGAGAGCATGGTGCGAATTTTGCAAGATGCGACGCAAAAGGGTGCTGCTTCTGCGACGGGTTGAACGCCCGTGCGCAAGCCC
Organism: uncultured Gammaproteobacteria bacterium; assembly: GCA_963766915.1. Lineage (GTDB taxonomy): Bacteria > Pseudomonadota > Gammaproteobacteria > Steroidobacterales > Steroidobacteraceae > Bog-1198. Next base: position 49,636 of record CAVYCL010000004.1, on the reverse strand, counting down.
CTGCCTTGCGTAGGTACAGTCTGACGAGCGAACGGGCGCGCTGCCTCTGCGCCGCTCAGTGGCGCTCGCGCAGATTCGAGCAGCGTGCCGGCGGCTGAATGGCGATCAGTTGATAACAAGGAGAATTGGAGTGAGAAGAGCTTTATCGATCATCAGCGTTTTCGCAGGCTTCGCAGCGTTCGGCACGCTTGCCTCACTCGGGCTGGTACGCGCCGCCACGCCGGCGGCGCCGCCGCGCCGGGCGCCGCCGCTGCACCGGCGTCCAGCACCGACTACACGAAGATCGCCCCGGTCGATCTCGTGAAGCAAACGCCGAAAGGGCAGATCAAAGATCCGTACAAGGACACGCAGGCGGACATCGTTGCGCAGGGCGAGACCCTGTTCCGCAGCTATAGCTGCAGCGGATGTCATGGCGGAACGGGCGGCGGCGGCATGTGTCCGCCGCTGACCAACGACACCTGGGTGTATGGCGGCGATGACGACACCTTGTTCCGCTTGGTCACCCTCGGGAGCGATGAGTTGCAGAAAAATGGCTACTCGCGCACCGGCCGCGAGAATGTGGTGGGTCCGATGCCTCCCTTCGGCGCCATCGTCAAGAGCGCCGATGATCTCTTTAAGATCATCGCGTTCATTCGCTCGCACTACGACGGTGACCCCGCCTACAAGTACGGAGCGCCGAAGAATCCCTAGGGCAGCCGGCGATCGGGGTGCCCCGAGCCACGGCTCGGGCACCCCTTTTGCTGCGGTGCGTATTGCCTGTTTAAGTGAAACGGCACAGGCTTCCCCTTGGGCGGCTGAGAAGCGGGCGTTGTAAGAATGCAACGTCGCTTTGGTGGATACGGGATGTGTAGCGAGGAGGGATCGCTTCGCGTCCAAAAGGGGGGCTCTTGAGAAATGAAAGTCTGGTGACGAGCCATGCTTCGCGGATCATTCAAGTCGTAGAAAGTGGTCTTCAGCCCGCGGGAATCGAGCCGCTGGTAACCCGGTCCTGGCACCGGTGCCTGAGAGAGTACGGGATCGAGCCTTCTGCCCCACGCCAGATCAGCGTGCTCAACCCGCAATCCGTGAAACAACTCCAAGAGGGCTTGGGCCAACTCCTTCCCGTCGCACGCGCCGAGATGGAAAGCCTGTACGAGCAGATCGCAGGCTCAGGCTTCGCCGTCATTCTCGCCGATACGCAAGGCGCTGTCTTGAGCACCATCACCGACCCGGCTTTGCAGCGCGAGTTCCGACATGCCGGACTGTCTCTGGGCGCGATGTGGGACGAGCGCCACGAAGGCACCAACGGCATCGGCACGTGTCTCGCCGAGTCCGGACCCGTGACGGTGCACCGCGAAGAGCATTTCCGCGGCTACAACTTGTCGCTGTCGTGCTCCGCGGCGCCGATTCTCGATCCGCACGGCGGCATTCTCGCCGTTCTCGATGCCTCGACCGCCAACTCGAGCGACAGCCGGCTGATCCAGCGACACACGATGGCGCTCGTCAACATGTCCGCGCATCTGATTTCGCGATGGAATTTCCTGAACGAGTACCGCCACTCGTGGATCCTGCGCTTTCACAGCCGGCCGGAGTTCGTGGGCCTCCTGCACGAGGCGCTGATGGCGATCGACGACGAGGGCAACATCCTCGCCTGTCAACGAAAGCGCGCTGGTGCAACTCGGCTGCTCGAACCGCCGCTCTCTGGTCGGCGAGCCGATCGGCAAGTATTTCCAGTTCAACTTCGGCGCGCTGGAGCAGCGCGCGAAGTTCGAGCCGAGCGCGATCTGGCCGGTCCGCGATGTTGCGCACGGCCGGCGCTTCTTCGCGATCGCGCGCGAGCCCGCGCGCGCCGCCGAGCGCGCAGGTGTCGCGGTCGAACGAGCTCGGCGCGACCGCCGAGACGCCGCTCGAGCGCGAGCATGTGGGGGAAGATCTCGCAGATGCGCAAGAACCTTGCCTGCGGTCGACAGCTGTTCGCCAAGCAAGTGCCGATCCTGCTGCATGGTGCGACCGGCACCGGCAAGGAGGCGTTTGCCAAGAACCTGCACCGCGGGAGCCTGTGGTCGGACAAGCCGTTCGTGACGGTGAATTGCGCGGCGATTCCCGAAAGCCTGATCGAGAGCGAGCTCTTCGGCTATACCCGCGGCGCCTTTACCGGGGCGGCCAAAGAGGGACGAGTCGGCAAGATCCTCCAATCGAACGGCGGCACGCTGTTCCTGGATGAGATCGGCGACATGCCGCTCATGCTGCAGACCCGGCTGCTGCGCGTGATCGAGGAGCGCGAGGTGGTGCCGCTCGGCAGCGAGCAGGCGATTCCCGTCAATCTTGCACGTGATCAGCGCCACGCACCGCGACGTGCTGCAGATGATCCAGAATGGCGAGTTCCGCGAGGATCTGTACTACCGGCTGAACGGCGTCACGCTGCATCTGCCGCTGCTTCGCGACCGCGGCGACAAGGCGGATCTGATCCGACATACTCCTGCGCGAGGAAAACGCGGGCCAGGATTGCATCAGGATCGACGAGGACGCGTTCCGCCAATCTCATGCAGTACTCCTGGCCCGGCAATATCCGGCAGCTGAGAAATGTGCTGCGAACCGCCTCGGCCCTGTGCCGCGACGGCCTGATTCGGGCCTCGAACTTGCCGCAGGAGATTCTCGATACCGAGCACCGGCCGGCGCCTCAGGCCGCCCGCCCCGACCGAATCGGCGCCGACGCCGGTTGCTGAGAGCCTCGCCTTCGGCGGCGCTGCGCGAGGCCGAATGTGCCGCGCTGTTGCGCGAGCTCGAGCGCATGCGCTGGAACATCAGCCGCACCGCGCAGAGCGCTCGGCATCAGCCGCAACACGCTGTATCGCAAGATCCACAAGCACCGCATTCTGCTCGGGCACTAATACTCGATCACCGAGCGGACGGTCCTGCCCTCGTGCACGAGGTCGAATGCCTTGTTGATCTTCTCGAGCGGCAGCACCTTGCTGATCAACGGATCGATCCGGATCTCGCCCGCGAGATAGCGCTGCACGTAGCCCGGCAGCTGCGTGCGTCCCTTGACGCCGCCGAAGATGGAGCCGCGCCAGACGCGCCCGCCCAACAGCTGCGCCGGGCGCGTCGCGATCTCCTGGCCCGCGCCGGCGACGCCGATGATGATCGACTCGCCCCATGCCCGGCAGCACTCGAGCGCCGCGCGCATGACGTGCACGTTGCCGATGCACTCGAACGAGTAATCGACACCCGCCGTGGGTCATCTCGACGATGATTTCCTGGATGGGCCGGTCGAAATCCTTCGGATTGACGTAGTCCGTCGCGCCGAGCGACTTCGCGAGCGCCCATTTGGCGGGATTCAAGTCGACCGCGATGATGCGCCCCGCGCTGCGCGATTACCGCGCCTTGCACCACCGATAAGCCGACGCCGCCGAGGCCGAAGACGGCGACGCTCGCGCCGGGCGTCACTCGGGCTGTGTTGAGAACGGCGCCGACGCCCGCGGTGACGACGCCTCCGAACAGGCACGCCTTGTTGAGCGGCGCCGAGGGTTCGATTTTTGCGACCGCGATCTCCGGCAGCACCGTGTGCTCGGAGAAGGTGCTCGTGCCCATGTAATGCCACACCGGCTTGCCCTTCACGGAGAATCGCGAGGTTCCATCGGGCATCACACCTCGCGCCTGCGTCGCCAGCAGCCGCTGGCATTGATTGGTCTTGCCGGATCGACAGGCCGCACACTCGCCGCATTCCGGGGTGTAAAGGGGGATGACGTGATCGCCGGGTTTGAGGCTCTTCACGCCCGCGCCGATCTCCTCGACGACGCCTGCGCCCTCGTGGCCGAGAATCACAGGAAACAAACCATCCGGATCCGCGCCTGAGAGGGAGAAGGCGTCGGTTTGGCACACGCTCGTCGCGACCATGCGGATCATCACCTCGCCGGCCTTTGGACCGCAGAGGTCGACGCTTTCGACTCGCAAAGGGCTACCGGCCTCCCAAGCAACAGCCGCTCTCGTTTTCATCCGCTCGAGCTCCGCGCATGCGCCATCGCGTGATGAGATCAAGCAGCTTGCGTGCCAGAACCGTAACCGGGCCATTCGCGTCCTCGCGCGGCCGGAATCGGACTTAAAGCGCCACCGCAACCCACCCCGGCGCCCGCTGCTGTCTCTAATCCAACACAGAGTGCGACAAAACTGGCTCTGCATCGGGACAGTGGCGGCAGCGTCACACCTGCCCCCGGCGCCGCCACTCTTTTGCGCCGACGCCACAACTGCAAAGAACTCGCGCTACGGGCCATCAGAGGGGCGAAATGGCGGCGGATCGCGGTTTATCAGGGCCTGGGCGGTGCGCCTGCACCCGGGCGTGGGGCGAGCGGTGTGCTGCCCACATGCCCGCGTGGCGTGATTGGTACAGCTCTTGCAAGGTTCCCGACAGGCTGGAATGCGCGATCGACGGATCGGCGCCCGTGACGAACGAAACCAAACCTGTAACGGAGGGAGTTACTGTATGAAAGCTCGAATCAAGTGTGCGATCGCTATCGGCGCCGCGTGCTGCCTAGGTCCCCTGACACAGGCGGTGGCAGGAGTCGATATCGAAGCCGGCGATTGGAAGATAGATTTCTCCGGCAACATCAATGCCTTCTATGTCGATGCCGATTGCGACCACGGCCGCTCACGCAAACCACGGTCACGGGCGGCCTCGCGTGCACGGGCGATAACTCGGCGTCCGTGCGCAACGGACTTCTGCCCGCGGCTTTGGTCATCTCGGTGAGCACTCGCCAGGACAACATCGACATCGGCGCGACCATCGGCCTGTATCCCGGCATCAACAGCACCGCGGCGGAGGGCGTCAACGGCGCCGGCCTGCCCGCGGCTCTGCAGACGCCCGGCATCGACGCTCGTCAGGTGTTCCTGACCTTCGGGGATAAGAGCTGGGGAACGGTGAAGATGGGCCGCGACATCGGACTGTTCGCTCAGGACGCGATCCTCGACGACATGACGCTGCTCGGCGTGGGCACCGCGGGCGATGCCAACGTGGCGCCAGGCAATACCAGCTTGGGCCGCATCGGACTCGGCTACATCTATACCGACTGGGAACCGCAGATCACTTACACGACGCCGAACTTCGCGGGATTTACCGGGTCCGTCGGCGCATTCCAGCCGTTGGATAACGGCGACTACACCTCGCATGCCTCGCCGCAGTGGCAGGCGCAGCTGAATTATAAATGGGGCGATCCGAAGACTGATTCCATCACAGGAAAAGCCTGGTTCGACGTCGTCACTCAGCAGTCAAAAGCGCCCACCAACTGCGCGCCGGGTACCGATTTCTGCGTGCCGGTGAACAACGCGCTCGGCATTCCGAACGAAGTGCATGGCACCGCGGTCGACGGCGGAGCCAAGGTCGACGTGGCCGGCTTCGAGGGCGTCGTGTACGGCTACTACGGCAAGGGCGTCGGCACCACCGGCCTCTACATCCTCGCCGTCTCGGCAGGCGGCCAGGAGCGCGAGTCCAACGGCGGCTACGTGCAATTGACCTATAAGATCGATCGCTTGAAGATCGGTGCGAGCTACGGCATCTCGCAGCTCAAGCTCGCGAGCGATGAGCAAATCTACGGCGTCGTCCCGGGCACGGGCGCATCGACCGGCCTGCCCGCGAGCGACCTCGTGAGCAAGAACGAGTCGGGCGTTTTCGGTCTGTACTACAGCCTCACCAAGAGCCTGACGCTCGTGGGCGAGTTCATCGACACGGAATCGAAGGCCTGGAACGGCAACGAGGCCCAGGAGAAGGACGTCGCGGTCGGCGCCATTCTGTTCTTCTGATTGGACCCGAGGTGCGGGGCCAGGGACGGCCCCCTTGCTGTTGGAGTAGACTGGCGGTATGAAAAGAGCCGCCGCCGCGATCGCTGTCCGTCGCGCTTGCGCCGCCGCTTGCGCCGCGATGCTCTTGGTTGCCGCGGGCGTATCGCTCGCGGACGATGCACAGCCCGCGAGCGCCATGTGGGATTTCCTCCGGGTAAAATATTACGGCGATAAGCCCATGGGGCTGGTCGATGAGACTTACATGAGTCTCGAGGTGCCGAGCAACACGCCCGATCCTGCCGCTACGCCGCTCACCTTGCACTTCGCCGACGACCCGGCCGCTCGGATCAAGCGCGTGCGCGTGTTCATCGACAACAATCCATCGCCCTTGGTGGCGACCTTCGAGTTCGGCGAACCGCCGGTCACGCAAATCGATCTGCATGTGCGCATCGATCGGTTCACCTCGGTTCGCGCCGTGGCGGAGAAAGCCGACGGCGGACTCGAGATGCGCAGCGCCTGGGTGAAGGCGAGCGGCGGCTGCTCGGCTCCGTCGAGCGCGGCGGCCGGCGGGACGCTCGGCGAAGTCCGCCTGCGTCCTGGCGAGGATGCCAAGTCGATCCTGGTGAGCATCCGCCATCCCAACAGCTCCGGGTTTCAGATCGATCCACGCACCGGCGACAACATTCCTGCCCACTACATTTCGAATATTCGCATCGAGGCGGGCGGTCAGATGCTGCTCGATGCGCAGACCGGCATTTCCGTGAGTGAGAATCCGACGCTGCGAATCGCCTCCGATCGAAGTCTGCCCGCGCCTCTTTCGGTGGATGCCGTCGACTCGGTCACCCAGTCGCATTTCACCGCCAGCAACTCGAGCCCGCGCACCGCCGGCAGTCAAGTCCCCGCGCCGGCGAATGGCCGGAACTGACCGGCCGATCCCCTGCCGCGCGACGCTGCTCGCGTCGATGCTCCTGGTCGCAACAGTGTTCCTCGGCGGTGCGGGCGAGGGCGATGGGCTTGCAGTCGATGAGCTCGCGCCCGGTGTGTACCTGCATCGCGGCGCGCAGTTGCCCCTCGACGCACCGGGCCACGACGACATCGCCAACTTCGGCTTCATCGTCGGCAGCCGTTGTGTCGCCGTGATCGACACGGGCGGCTCCGTGCGCATCGGCCGTGCGTTGCGCGCAGCCGTCCGGCGGCACACCTCCCTGCCCATTTGCTACGTGATCAACACCCACGTGCACGTCGATCACGTGCTGGGGAACGCTGCATTCAAGGACGATGGTGCGAGTTTCGTGGGTCATGCGGTGCTCGCTCAGGCGATGGCGCGGAGCCGGCCTTATTTCATGAAGGAATACGCGCAAGATCTCGATGCGCCGGCGACGCCTGCGCAAGTGATCGGTCCGGACCGCTTGGTCGAGACCGAGCTTACGCTCGATCTCGGCAACCGGCGCTTGACGCTGCACGCGTGGCCCACCGCGCACACCGACTGCGATCTCACGGTGTACGACCAGAAGACTTCGACTTTGTGGACGGGCGATCTCTTGTTCATCGAGCGTCTGCCGGCGCTCGATGGGAGCCTGCTCGGGTGGATCGCCGTCGTCGATCGACTGGCGGCACAGCGCGTAAAGCTGGCGGTGCCGGGGCACGGTCCGCCTACGGCTCACCTCACGGAGTCGCTCGCGCGCGAGCGACGCTATCTCGAGTCGCTGCTCGAGGGCGTGCGGCACGAGCTGGCCGAGGGCGAGTCCCTCCAAGATGCGATGCTGCACGTAGGCCGCGACCAAAAAGCAGAGTGGCTCCTGTGGGATGAAGTCGAGCCGCGCAACGTGGCGCGCGCCTACGAGGAGCTTCAATGGGAGAAGTGACCCGCCGCACGTTTGTCGCTTCGGCGCTTGCTGCTGCGGTCGCCGGCCGGGCACGCGGCGCCGACACGACGTTTCGGCCCGGCGCGGCCCGGCCTGGCGCGGCCGCGGATCGTGATCGTGGGTGGCGGCTTCGCGGGCGCGGCGTGCGCGCTCGAGTTGCGCGCCCTGCGGCCGGCGCTCGAGGTGGTGCTCGTGGATCCCGAGGACCGCTATATCACCTGTCCCATGAGCAACAGCGTCCTCGTGGGATTGCGGGCGATGAGCTCCATCACCGTGTCGCGCTCGGGGCTTGCGCGCGCCGGCGTGCGCGTCGTCCGCGATAGCGTCTCCGTCATCGATCCCGAGCGCAAGCAGGTGCGCCTTCGCAGCGGAGCGAGCCTTGCCTACGACCGGCTGGTGCTCGCCGCCGGCATCCGTTTCCTATGGGGTCACCCCGAGGGCTACACCGAAAGCGTGGCGGCGCGTCTGCCGCATGCCTGGCAAGCGGGTGCGCAGACACAAATTCTTGCGGCACAGCTCGCGGCCCTGCGGCCGGGCGGCGTGGTCGCCATCAGCGTGCCCGCAGGTCCGATGCGCTGCCCGCCGGGCCCGTTCGAGCGGGCGAGCCTCATCGCCGGTTACCTTGCGCGCCGCAAGCGCCGTGCGAAAGTGCTGATCTTCGACGCCAACAATCACTTTCCGCGCCAGGACTCCTTCAACGCGGCCTGGCAGGCGCTCTATCCCGGCGCCATCGAATGGATTCCGGTGGTGGAGGGCGGTGCGCTCGAGCGTGTCGATCCCGATCAGATGATGCTTTACAGCCCGCGCGGTGCAGAGCGCGCGGATGTCATCAACATCATTCCGCCGCAAGCCCCCGCCGCCATCGCCGTCCAGGCCGGACTCGCATCGGACCATGGATGGTGCCCCGTCGATCCGTCGACGTTCGCATCGACACTCGTGCCCGGTGTGCACGTGATCGGCGATGCGTGCATCGCCGATCCCATGCCGAAGGCCGCATCCGCGGCACGTGCGCAGGCGCGGCAGTGTGCGCGCGCGCTCGCCGCCGAGTTCGCCGGCGCCGCACCGCCGCCGACCGTGATGGAGAGTGTTTGCTACAGTCTATTGGCGAGCGATCGGGCACTGTCGATACATGCGCGCTTCGAAATGCGCGCCGGCGTGATCGAGTCATTGCCTGCCGAGCCGGGCGCGGTCGCGGCGAGCGAGCAGGACGAGGCGCGCAACGCCGCGTCGTGGTATCAGCACATCGTCACCGAATCCTTCGGTGTCTGATCAGGTCCCGGGTTGGCCGTTCAATTTGCGCCATGCCGCGCGTGCCCGCGCGATGCTCGCGTGCGGCTTGTCCAGGAAGAACTCGAGCGAGGTGCCGCTCGAGAAGCAATATCGTGTGCCGTCGTCGGGATTGACCCAATTGAGGGAGCAATCGGTCTTGATGCGGGCACCGGCGGCGATTCCGATGGGATCGAAGCCGTCGAACTCGCTTTTCATGGCGGTCGGCGGCACGACGGCCTTCCAGATGCCTTCGTCCCGCGCCGCTCCGGTCGGCGCGGAAGTTGGGTTCTGCGCGATCGCGAGCGTGCCCGCACCAACGCAGAAACACATCGCGGCGATAAACGCGGTTAAACGCTTGAGTGCGCCCATGGAGGGAATTATGCCTTGCTTTGACCTCGCGAGGCGACCGAGTATCATCGTTGCCGGGAGTTTTTCCCGATTGCGTACCGAATAAGTCAGATGAAGGTCCGGACGAAGCGCGCATTGCAGTTCGCCTGTTACGCGATCCTTTGCTCCCTGGCCTTTGCCGGCGACGATGACGACGCGCCAAAAGCCGGTGATGCCTCCGAAACGCCTGCCCTCGACGCCGAGCAGCAACGCGCAGTCAATCTTCAAGTGGCCCATCCCGTGGCGGCAACGGTGCCGGAGCGCACGACCGCGATGGGTGTGGTGCTCGATTCCACGATGTTCTTGTCCGATGCGAGCGAGCGCACCGTCGCCGACGCCCAGGATCAGGCCGTCACGGCGGAAGCCTCTCGATTGCGGAGCCTATATAAGGCCGGGTCGGGTCCCTCCCTCAAGTTGCTCGAGACGGCGCAAGCCGAGGAAACCAAGGCGCATGCCGAAGCGCAGCTTGCTGCGGCGCGCTTCGCTCAGCATTGGGGGCCGATGGCGAAGGCATCGCCCGCGATTCGGCAACAACAGGTAGACGCCCTGACCGCGGGCAAGAGTCTGCTGGTGCGAGCGGATTTGCCCGGACAACACCTCTTGGGTGCGTTGCCGGTGCGAGCGGTGCTCGATGTGGACGGCATCGAGGTGCCGGCCCGGGTGCTCGGGCCGCTCACGCAGTTCAGCGAATCGCAGAGCGCCGGCCTGTTGCTGCAGATCGATCATCCACCGCTCGGTCTCGCCGCCGGCGCCCGCATACCGCTGTCGCTGTATGGCGGGCAGCGCACCGGGCTGCTCTTGCCGCGCGAGGCGATTCTATATGACGAGAGCGGCGCTTACGTGTACAAGCGGGCGGCCCCGCGGACAGCCGCAGAGAAGACACGCTACCTGCCGGTGAAGGTGACGCTGCTCATGCCCTATGCGGACGGCTGGCTGGTGCACGGGGTCGACGACGACGACGAGATCGTCATGCGCGGCGCCGGGGTGCTGTGGTCGCTCGAGGGCGTCGGAGCGCGTGCCGCCGACGACGACGAGGACTAACCCCGAGAATGCTGGCCGCCATCGTCCGCGCCTCGCTCGGGCATCCGCGCATTGTGACCGCGCTCGCGTGTTTGATCGCCCTCTTGGGACTGGCCGCATTGGTCTCGGCGCGTTTCGACGTGTTTCCGGACTTCGCCCCGCCGCATGTTCTGGTGCAGACCGAAGCCCCCGGCCTCGACGCGACGCAAGTCGAGGCGCTGGTCACGCGTCCGCTCGAGGATCTTCTTGCCGGCACTGAGAACGTGAAGACAGTGCGCTCGACCTCGAGCCAGGGTTTGTCGGCGATGCAAGTGGTGTTCGATCGGAGCGGTGATCCCTACCGGCAGCGGCAGGTGGTGACCGAGCGTCTCGCCGAGACCGCGGCGGTGCTGCCCGAGGGCACGGGCGCGCCGCTCCTCTCGCCGTTGAGCTCCTCGATGGAATACCTCGTGCACTTCGGCTACACCAGCGACCGGCTGTCGGCCGTGGAATTACGCGACATCGTGCAGTGGATCGTGAAGCCGCAGATCCTCGCCGTACCGGGCGTCGCGCAAGCACAAATATTCGGCGGAGCCGTGCGCGAGCGCCAGATCGAGGTCGATCCGGTCAAGCTCGCCGCGATGGATCTCACGCTCGACGATGTGGTCGCGACCGCGAAACGTGCCACGACGCTCATCGGCGGCGGCTACTTGGAAACGCCCATGCAGCGCATCGTGATCCGTGCGCAGGCGCCGGGCGCCACGCTCGATGCCCTGGGGAACGCGGTGGTGGGAACACACGCCGGCTTACCGGTGCGCCTGCGGCAAGTCGCCGACGTGCGCGACGGCGCGGAGCCGCGGTTCGGCGATGCACTGATCGCGGGCAAGCCGGGAATTCTCATCGAGACCTCGACGCAATTCGGCGCGAACACGCTCGATGTCACACGCGCGCTCGAGGAGCGGCTCGATGCGCTCGCACCGGCCCTGGCCAAAGAGGGCGTCGAGTACCATCCGGCGCTGTTGCGTCCCGCGAGTTTCATCGAGAGCGCGATCGAGAAGCTGCGCAACTCGCTTCTCATCGGCACCGTGCTCGTGGTGGCCCTGCTCGTGGTGACATTGCGCGACTGGCGCGGCGCGCTGGTTTCGTTCAGCGCGATCCCGCTCGCCTTGCTGACCACCGTCTGGATCTTGCAGGCCGTGGGAATGTCCCTGAACACCATGACCTTGGGCGGGCTCGTGGTCGCGCTCGGCGTGGTGGTCGACGACGCCGTGATCGACGTCGAAAACATCCTGCGCCGCCGGCGGATATCGGGACCGCAGGCCGACATCGTGGCGCTCTTCATCGGCGCATCGCTCGAAGTGAGGCGCCCGGTGTTCTACGCGACCGCCGCCGTGGCCGTCGCGTTCCTGCCCATTCTGATGATGTCGGGTTTGCAGGGCGCGTTCTTCCGACCGCTGTCGATCGCGTTCCTGCTGGCGGTGGGACTGTCGCTGCTGGTCGCGATGAGCGCAACGCCGGCGATGAGCGTGCTCCTCATGGCACGGCACCAGCCCAAGCCCGAGGCGCGGTTCCTTGGGATACTGTAAGCGCGGCCAGCTGCGCACCATCGCCTGGCTGCACGACCGTCCGCGCGTGCTCATCGCCATCGTCGCGGCGACGGGTATCGCGGGTGTCGTCTGTCTGCCGCTGCTCGGCGCGCGCCTGCTGCCGGATTTTCGCGAGAATTACCTGATCGCCCACGCCTCGCTCCGCGCCGGGATCTCGCTCACCGAGACCGCGCGAGTCGGCGAGCAGATCTCGAAAGGCCTCATGGCCATTCCCGGCGTGAAAAGCGTGGCCGAGCAGATCGGCCGCGCGGAGAACGGCCAGGACCCCGACGCGCCCAACAAGAGCGAGTTCGAGGTGCAGATCGATCCGCAGCTTGCGCAACGCCGCCGAGATCGATGCCGCCATCCGCGATGTGTTCGACGACTATCCGAACCAGCTCGTCGAAATCTATTCGGTGCTGGCGGAGCGCATCGGCGAGACCCTGTCGGGCGAATCGGCGCCATTCTCCATCAGCGTGATCGGCTCCGATCTCGACGCCGACGATCGCGTCGGCGCCCAGATCGTCGAGGTGCTGCAGCACCTGCCGGGCAGCGGCAACGTACGCCTGGCCGTGCCACCGCGCGAGGCGGAGCTGCGCGTCGAGCTCGAGCCCGACCAGCTGGCGGCCAGCGGCCTGCAGGCGGCGGACGTGCTCGAGACGTTGAACGCGGCCTATCACGGGACGGTGGCGGCGGAGCTCAAGCAGGCGGACCGCAGCGTTCCGGTGGCGGTGCGCATTGCCGGGGTCGGCGCCGATCCGCAGTCGGTCGGCGCTCTGCTGCTGCGCGGACGAGACGGCTCCCTGACGCGCCTGTCGGCGGTCGCCAAGGTCACCACGGAGCTCTCGCGGAGCCTCGTGGATCACGAGGACGGGTTGCGCCGCCAAATCGTCCTTGCCACACCGCGGGGCGCCGATCAGGTCGGCTTTGCGCGCGCGGCGCGCAAGGCGGTGGCGGCGAAGGTGCCGCTGCCGGCCGGGGTTTACCTGCGCTACGGCGGTGCTGCGGAGGCGCAGGCGGCAGCGGCGCGCGAGCTGTTGCTGCACTCCGCGGCGGCATTCGTGCTGATCGTGCTGGTGCTTGCGCTCGCCTTCGGCTCCTCGCGCCATGTGCTGTTGGTGCTGCTGGCGCTGCCGAGCACCTTGATCGGCGGCGTGTTGGCGGTTGCCGTGACCGGCGGGACGCTCACCTTGGGCGCCATGGTGGGATTCGTGGCGCTGTTCGGCATGGCCGCCCGCAACACCATCCTGCTGATTTCGCACTACGACCACTTGGTGGCCGAAGAGCACGAGCCCTGGACGCTCGCTACCTCGATGCGCGGCGCCGAGGAGCGGCTTGACACCCGTGTTGCTGACCGCTCTGCTCACGGCGCTCGCGCTCTTGCCGGTCGCGCTGCAGCTGCATCAGCCGGGTCACGAGATCGAAGGACCCATGGCGGTTGTTATACTGGGCGGGCTGGTATCCTCTACGCTGGTGAGCCTGCTGTTGATACCCCCGCTGGCGGCTCGCTGGCTGCGGGTGACCGCCGCCGGCGCCTAGCGGAAAACTTTCACGGAGAACATCATGAAAATAATCAAATCGATCGCGCTCGCCGCGGGCTTGGGGTTCGCCTCGGGTCATGCTTTTGCCGCCGCACCGTGGCTGCACGTTTCCCAGACGGTCGACATCCAGGCCCCCGCGAGCACGGTCTGGGACGCGGCCAAGAATTTCGATCAGCTGAACACCTGGCTCCCGCCCGTCGCCAAGGACGAGATCGTCGAAGGCCAGAACAACACCGTGGGCGCGGTGCGGCTCCTGACCCTGAAGGATGGCGGCACGGTCAAGGAGAAGCTGCTCGCGTACACCCCTTCCGCGCGCACCTTTCGCTACGAGATCGTCGAGAGCGTATTGCCGGTGAGCCACTACACCTCCATATTCACCGTGAAGTCCCGGGGTAAAGGCGCCTCGACGGTGACCTGGTCCGGCCGCTTCAAGCGCAAGAATCTGGGGCCGAACCCGGGCGACACCGAGAACGACAAAGCCGCGACGGACACGATCACGGGCGTCTACCAGGCGGGCCTGTCGACCTTGAAGAAGAATCTCGAGGGCAAATAGCTAAGGTGGCGAGCGCTCTCGATTCCTTTCATCCCGCGGTGGCCTCGTGGTTCACGAGGACCTTCGATGCACCGACTCCGGCCCAGGCAGAAGCGTGGCCGGCGATCCAGTCGGGACGCAACGTGCTGGTGGCCGCTCCGACGGGATCGGGCAAGACCTTCGCGGCATTTCTCGCCGCGATGGATCAGCTGGTGCGGGAAGGCATCGAGGGCGCATTGCCGGATGAGACGCGCGTCGTCTACGTCTCGCCTCTGAAGGCGCTGTCGAACGACATTCAGCGTAATCTCGAGGCGCCGATCGAGGGAATCGGCGCGGAGCTCGCGGCCCTCGGACTTCCCGACGTGCCGATCCGCGCCATGGTTCGGACCGGTGACATGCCGCAAAGCGAGCGGGCGCGCATGCGCCGCACCCCGCCGCATATTCTCGTCACCACGCCGGAGTCGCTGTACATCCTGCTCACCTCGGTCTCGGGCCGGGAGATGCTCTCGACCTGCCGCACCGTGATCGTCGATGAGATCCACGCCATCGCCGGCAACAAACGCGGCGCGCATCTCGCACTGTCGCTCGAGCGCCTCGAGGACCTGGCCGGCCGCCGCCTCGCCGGCCGGCCGCTGACGCGCATCGGTTTGTCGGCGACGCAGAAGCCGATCGAGGAGGTCGCGCGTTTTCTGGTCGGCTCGTACGCTGGCGCGGCGCGCGAGTGCAGCATCGTCGATGCGGGGCACCTGCGGCAACGCGATCTCGCCCTCGAGGTGCCGCCGGCGCCGCTCGAAGCGGTCATGTCGGGCGAGGTGTGGACTCAGGTCTACGACCGGCTCGCCGAGTTGGTCGGCGAGCATCGCACCACGCTCGTGTTCGTCAACACCCGCCGCCAGGCGGAACGCGTGGCGCGTCATTTGTCCGAGCGGGTGGGCGAGGAGCACGTCGCCGCGCATCACGGCAGTCTCGCCCGCGACCGGCGGTTGGATGCGGAGCAGCGCCTGAAGCGCGGCGAGCTGAAGGCGCTCGTGGCGACGGCCTCGCTCGAACTCGGCATCGACATCGGTGATGTGGATCTCGTCTGCCAGATGGGCTCGACGCGAGCCATCAACGCCTTTCTGCAGCGCGTGGGGCGCGCCGGTCACTCCGTGGGAGGCATCTCGAAGGGGCGGCTGTTCCCGTCCTCGCGCGACGAACTCGTCGAATGCGCGGCGCTCATCGATGCCGTGCGCCGCGGCGAGCTCGACCGGTTGGAGGTTCCCGCGGGCTCCCTCGATGTCCTCACGCAGCAGATCACCGCGGAGGTTTCGGCGCAGGAATGGCAGGAGGATGCGCTCTACGAGCTGGTGCGCCGAACCTATTGCTACCGGGATCTTGCGCGGGCGGAGTTCGACGAATGTGTCCTCATGCTGGCCGAGGGCTTCAGCACGCGCCGCGGGCGGCAGGGGACGCTCATCCACCGCGATGCCGTTCACAAGATGTTGCGCGCGCGGCGCGGCGGCCGCTTGACGGCGATCACCTCCGGCGGGGCGATTCCGGACAACGCGGACTACCGCGTCATGCTCGAGCCTGAGTCGCAGCTGGTCGGCACGGTGAACGAGGATTTCGCCGTCGAGAGCCTGCAGGGCGATGTGTTCCAGCTGGGCAACACCTCGTATCGAATCCTGCGCGTCGAGCGCGGCACGGTGCGCGTCGAGGATGCGCGCGGTCAGCCGCCGTCGATTCCTTTCTGGCTCGGCGAAGCGCCGGGGCGCAGCACCGAGCTTTCGCAGGCCGTCTCGCGCCTGCGCGTGGAAATCCAGCAGCGTCTCGGCACGCATCCCGGCGCGGCGGTCGACTGGTTGACGGAGACGGTGAATATTGCGCCGGAGGCCGCCTTCCAGATCGTCGAGTACCTCGCGGCGGGACGCGCGGCGCTCGGCGCCTTGCCGACACTCGGTACCATTGTGTTCGAGCGCTTCTTTGACGAGTCCGGCGGGATGCAGCTCGTAATTCATTCCTGCTACGGCAGCCGCGTGAATCGCGCCTGGGGCCTGGCGCTGCGCAAGCGCTTTTGCCGCGCCTTCAACTTCGAGCTGCAGGCCGCGGCGACCGAGGATCACATCGTGCTCTCGCTCACTCAGGCGCATAGCTTCGAGCTCGCCGAGGTGGCCCGCTATCTGCAATCGGGCTCGGTGCGGCATATTCTGGTGCAGGCGCTGTGCGCCGCGCCGATGTTCGAGGTTCGCTGGCGCTGGGATGCGGGTATTTCGCTCGCGTTGCCGCGCTTTCGCGGCGGCAAGAAGATTCCGCCGCAAATCGCGCGCATGCAGGCGCAGGATCTGCTCGCCTCCGTGTTCCCCGACCAAGTGGCGTGCGCCGAGAACTTGCCGGGCGAGATCGAGATTCCCGATCATCCGCTGGTGCGCCAGACCATCCGCGATTGCCTCGAGGATGCGATGGACATCCACTCGTTCGAAGCGCTGCTGCGCGCGCTCGAGCAAGGCGAGGTGCAGGTGATCGCTCGCGATCTCACCGAGCCTTCGCCGCTGGCGCTCGAGGCACTGAACGCGCGCCCCTACGCCTATCTCGACGATGCACCGCTCGAGGAACGCCGCACCCAGGCGGTGATGAGCCGTCGCTGGATCGATGCGGCATCGGCGGCGGATCTGGGCAAGCTCGACGCCGATGCGATCGCGCGGGTGCGCGGCGAGGCGTGGCCCGACGCGGTGACGCTCGACGAGTTGCACGATGCTCTTTTGTGGTTGACGTTCATGACGCGGGAGGAAGGCCGCGGTAACGCCCCCTGGCCGCAGCTCTTGCGCGAGCTCGAGGCGCAGGGGCGCGTGGCGCAGCTCCCGGACGGCGCGGGCCGGCCGCTGTGGGTTGCGACCGAGCGGCGCGCCTGGTTCGAGCCCCGCGTTCCCTCCTCGGACGAGGCGCTCGTCGAGATCGTCCGCGGGCGGCTCGAGGGCGTGGGTCCTTCGAGCGCGTCCGCCATCGCCGAGTCGATCGGATTGCCGGCCGGGGCGGTCTTGAGCGCGCTCGCGGCCCTGCAGGGCGAGGGCTTCGCGATGCGCGGCTGGTTCACGCCGGACGCGTTCGAGGAGGAGTGGTGCGAGCGTCGCCTGCTCGCGCGCATCCATCGCTATACCGTGAAGCGCTTGCGAGCCGAGATCGAGCCGGTGGCGGCGCGGGATTTCTTGCGTTTTCTGTTCGAGTGGCAGCGCGTGTTGCCGGATGCCCGCATGCAGGGACCGGATGCGGTCGCGGCCGTGCTGACGCAGCTCGAGGGCTATGAGGCCCCGGCGAGCGCCTGGGAGACCGACATCCTGCCCGCGCGCATCACCGAGTACGAGCCCGACTGGCTGGACGAGCACTGTCGTGCGGGCCGCTTCGTGTGGACCCGGCTCGAGCCGCGGGCCTTCGACCGCGAGCGAGGCGCCTCGCCGGTGCGCTCGACGCCCATCACGCTGTTGGCGAGGCGCAGCGTCAAAGCCTGGTCGGCCTTCACCGACGGGCACGATCCCGAGCATTTGGGTTCGCGCGCCCGCGCCGTGATGGAATACATCAAGGCCTCCGGTGCCTCGTTCTTCGATGAGATCGCCGAGCACGTCGGCATGTTGCCGGTCGAGGCCGAAGAGGCGCTGGCGGAGTTGGTTGCGCTCGGCATGGTGAACTCGGACAGCTTCGGCGGATTGCGTGCGCTCTTGGTGCCGAGCAGCCAGCGCGGCCGAGCCGCGGGCCGCAACGGCCGGCGCAAACGTCACATTGCCCTGTTCGCCATGGCGGATGCCGGCCGCTGGGCGCTGGTACGAAGGCCCGGCGCGGGCGAGCGTCCCGACCAGGAATCCATCGAGCACGTGGTACGTGCGCTGCTGCGGCGGTGGGGCGTGATTTTCTGGCGCCTGCTGGCTCGCGAAGCGGCCTGGCTGCCGCCGTGGCGCGACATCGTGATGTGCTGCCGGCGGCTGGAGGCCCGCGGTGAGATTCGCGGCGGGCGCTTTGTCGCGGGCTTCTCGGGGGAGCAGTACGCCGCCCCCGAGTCCATCGGGCCCCTGCGCGAGGCGCGCCGGCGGCCTCACACCGGCCAGCGGGTCTCGCTGTCGGGGGCGGATCCGCTCAATCTCCTGGGGATCGTCACACCCGGTGCGCGCTTGCCCTCGCTCGCGGGCAACCGGATTCTTTACCGCGACGGCCTGCCGATCGCGACTTATGCGGCCGGAGACGTCCAATTCCTGGAAAAACTCGAGCCGCAGGAGGAATGGGAGGCACGCAACGCCGTGCTCCGCCGGCACGTTCCCGCCGCGCTTATCGCCCTCGACGATCCCGGCTGACGTGCGCAACGGCGTCTGAGGATTGCTTGGGGTCCCGTGATCGAATCGTGTGCGATTCACGGCTCCGGATTGTCTAGAATCAGCGCTCCACGCATACGCGCGCAGACCGGAGTCTCGATGAAGGCATTTGCAAGGCTGATCGCTTTTTTCTCGTGGGTCTCGTTGGCGGGCGCCGCGTCCGCACAGCCGCCGGCCGCGACACCACCCGCTTGGGTCGCGAACAAGAACTACTTCCTCGTGACGCAGCCGCAGCCGACCAATCTGCCCCGGGGCAAGGTGCTGGTCACGGAGGTCTTCTCCTATGCGTGCCCCGCCTGCAATCAGTTTCGACCGTACATGCAGAAGCTCGCGAAGAGCCTTCCGCCGAACGCCGTCCTCGACTACGTGCCGGCCTCGTTCAACTCGAGCGAGGACTGGCCGATGTTTCAGCTGGCCTACGTCACCGCCCAGACGCTCGGCATCGCCGACCGCAACCACGAGGCGATGTACGATGCCGTGTGGACGACGGGTGAGCTCGCGACGACGGATGGCGGGAACACGCTCAAGTCGCGCATGCCGACCATCGAGGACGCCGCCCGCTTCTATCAGAAGCAATCCGGCGTGCCCGTGGCGAAATTTCTGGAGACCTCGAAGTCCTTCGGCGTCGATACGCAGGTGCGCCACGATGAGGACCTGCTGAAGGCCTACGGCATCGACCGCACGCCGACCATCATCGTCAACGGCAAGTATCGCGTGACAGTGCAAGAGGCTGGAGGCCCCACGGAAATGGTGGACCTGGTCGTTTTTCTGGTGAAAAAAGAGAGCCAGTAGACCGGCAGGAAGCGCTTCAGGCATCGATGCTATGACCGAATCGAGTCTCCTCTGGGGCCTGCTGTTCGGCTCCATAGGATTTGGGTTCGCGCTCTACGGCAAGCAGCAGCGCGCGCCGTTGCCGCTCCTGTGCGGCGTCGCGCTCATGATTTATCCCTATTTCGTTCCGAACGCCCTCGCGCTCGTCGCCATCGGGATCGTGCTCATGGCCATCCCGTATTTCTTTCGGCGCTGACCGCTCCTGCGGCCCACGTCCGCCGGCCGTGAAGTAACTTGTCCACGCCCTGACCTTTCTTGTCGATGTTGCGACTTCTTTACCCACGCTTTCGAGCAAACTGGCGGGCCGACTGGGGTCTAAAGTTTCGCCGCGTGGAATCATCGCTTCATGGAAAATGACATCTCTCCTGCGCCCCGCGCGCGGCGGCGCTGGGTGCGTTGGGCCGTCATCGGCGCCGTCTTGGTCGTTGCAGTCGCGGTCGTCGTCTATCGGTCGGTGACTTTCGTCAACCAACCGCAGCAGCAGGGGCGGCGCAGGTTCCAGGACGGCAACAACCAGCCGGTCGGCGTCGCGCACATCGATCGCGGCGACATTCGGCTGACCCTGCGCGCCTTGGGCGCGGTCACGCCGCTCGCGACGGTTACGGTGACCAGCCAGATCAGCGGCTATTTGATGAGCGTCGATTTCAAGGAAGGCCAGCTCGTCAAAAAAGGCCAGCTGCTGGCGCAAATCGATCCACGTCCCTATCAGATAGCGCTCGAGCAGGACCAGGCCCAGCTCGCCCGCGACGAGGCCACGCTCCAGCAGGCACAGATGGATCTCACCCGCTACGAGACGCTTGTCCGGCCAACAGTCGATCGCGCGCCAGACCTACGAGGATCAGGTTTGGACCGTCAAGCAGAATCAAGGCACGGTCGCTTACGACAAGGCGCAGATCAAGGCGCAGCAGTTGAACCTCACCTACTGCCGCGTCGTGGCGCCGACCGATGGCCGTGTCGGCCTGCGCCAGGTCGATCCGGGCAATTACGTACAGACGGGCTCGAGCACCGGCATCGTGGTGCTCACGGTGCTGAAGCCCACAACCGTCGAGTTCGCCGTGCCGGAGGACAGCGTTCCGCAAGTCATGGAACGCGTGCACTCGGGTGCCGAGCTGCCCGTGACGGCTTTCGATCGCGCCAACGTCGTGCAGCTTGCCGTCGGGCAATTGGCGGCCGTCGATACCCAGGTGAACAGCACCACCGGCACGGTGATGCTGCGCGCCAACTTCGAGAATGCCGATGAAAGACTTTTTCCGAGTCAGTTCGTCAACGTCGTGATGCTCCTGGACACCCTCAAGGACGTCGTCCGGGTGCCGTCGCGCGCCGTGCAGCGCGGCGCTCCGGGAAGCTACGTCTATCTCGTGGACGGGCAGAACACGGTCGCGGTTCACCCGATCAAACTCGGTGCGCAGGACGGGGACTTCTTTGCCGTCCTGTCGGGCTTGTCGGCGGGCGATGTGGTGGTCACCGACGGTGCCGATCGCTTGCGCGACGGCGCCAAGGTGAGCATTCCGAGTCCGTCTGCGACTCCCGCAACGCCCGCGGCGCCGAACGGTCCTCGCGCTCATGGACACGGGCAGGGCCAGGGTCAGGCCCCAGGCGGTGGAGCAGGGGGACACGGCAACGGACAGCACCACCACCGGCAACCCGGCAGCGAGGACTCACCGCCGCCCGGTCAACCGCCGGCGCCCGTAGCACCGCAGCCGCCTGCGCAGCAGTGAACCCCTCCCGGCTGTTCATCAACCTGCCGGTCGCGACCTCGCTGCTCATGGTCGCGGTCCTGTTGTCGGGGCTGTTCGCCTTCAAGTTCCTGCCGCTGTCCTCGCTCCCGGAGGTCGATTATCCGACCATCCAGGTGCAGACCTTTTATCCGGGCGCGAGTCCCGAGGTCATGACGTCCTCCGTCACGGCACCGCTCGAGCGGCAGTTCGGCCAGATGCCCGGCCTCAATCAGATGACCTCGGCGAGCTCGGGCGGTGCCTCGGTGATCACGCTGCAGTTCAGCCTCGATCTTGGGCTCGACGTCGCCGAGCAGGAGGTGCAGGCCGCCATCAATGCGGCGGGCAGCGTCCTGCCGAACGATCTGCCGACGCCGCCCACCTACGCGAAGTTCAACCCGGCCGATGCGCCCATCATGACGTTGGCCGTGACCTCCGAAACCCTGAAGCTCATCGACGTCGAGGATCTCTCCTTCACGCGGCTCGCGCAGAAAATCTCGCAGCTCCCGGGCGTCGGTGTGGTCAGCATCTCGGGAGGGCAACGGCCCGCGGTGCGGATCCAATTCAATCCGCGCGCGCTCGCGAAATACGGGCTCAACATCGACGACTTGCGCACCACCATAGCGAACGCGAACGGCAACTCGCCCAAGGGCAGCTTCGACGGGCCGTCGCAATCCTCCTCCCTGAACGCGAACGATCAGATCACCGACATCCAGGGCTATCGGGACATCATCATCGCCTACAGCAACGGATCGCCGGTGCACATGTCGGACGTGGCCAACGTGATCATGGCCCCGGAGAACAACAAGCTCGCCGCCTGGGCGAACGGGACTCAGGCGCTCATCCTCAATATTCAGCGCCAGCCGGGCGCCAACGTGATTCAGGTTGCGAACTCGGTGAAAAGACTGCTGCCGCAGGTAAAGGCCGACATGCCGCCCACGCTCGACATCAGCGTGCTGAGCGACCGCACGCAGACCATCCGCGCCTCGGTGGCGGACGTCGAGTTCGAGCTGGTGTTGGCGGTGGTGCTGGTCGTGCTGGTCATTTTCGTGTTCCTGCGCAACGCACCGGCGACCATCATTCCGAGCCTGTCGGTGCCGCTCTCGCTGGTCGGCACGTTCGGTGTGATGTATCTCCTCAACTACAGCCTCGACAATCTGTCACTGATGGCGCTCACCATCTCGACGGGCTTCGTCGTGGACGATGCCATCGTGATGATCGAGAACATCACCCGTTACGTCGAGGCGGGCGACGCCCCGCTCGCCGCAGCGCTCAAGGGATCGCAGCAGATCGGCTTCACCATCATCTCGCTCACCGTATCGCTGATCGCCGCGCTCATCCCGCTCCTCTTCATGGGGGAGATCGTCGGCCGCCTGTTCCATGAATTTGCCATCACGCTGGCCGTCACCATCGTGATCTCCGCGGTGGTGTCGCTCACCCTCGTGCCCATGCTGTGCGCGCGGCTCCTGCATCACCGCCCCGAGGCGGCTCGCGGCGTGTGGGATCTGCGTGCCGAGCGGGGCTTTCAATGGATCATCGGCCGCTACGAGCGCGCCCTGGCCTGGGTGCTCGACCGCCAGGGCCTGACGCTCGCGGTGGCCGGCTTGACGCTGCTGATCACCCTGCTGCTGTACGTGTTCATTCCGAAAGGCTTCTTCCCTGTGCAGGATACGGGCGAGATCCAGGGTATCTCGGAGGCTGCGCAGACCATTTCCTATCCCGCGATGGCGGAGCGCCAGCAGGCGCTCGCCGCCGCGATACTCAAGGATCCGGACGTGCAATCGTTGAGCTCGTTCATCGGCGTCGACGGCACGAACTCGACCTTGAACAGCGGCCGCTTCCTCATCAACTTGAAGCCCCACGCCGAGCGCAGCGGGAGCGCGAGTGAAATCATCCGACGGCTGACGCGCGAGACCGCGGGCGTGGTCGGCATCAGGCTCTACATGCAGCCGCTGCAGGACATCACCATCGATTCGGCGGTGAGCCGCACGCAGTACCAGTTCGTGGTGGAGAGCACGGACAACAACGATTTCGCGACTTGGATTCCGCCGCTCATGCAAAAGTTGGGGTCACTCCCCGAGCTCGCGGACGTCGCCAGCGACTTGGAGCAGCAGGGCACGGCCACCGACCTCGTGATCGACCGCGCCACGGCCGCACGTTTCGGCATCACGCCGGCGACCGTGGACAACGTGCTCTACGATTCGTTCGGACAGCGCATCGTGTCGACGATCTACTCGCAGTCGAATCAATACCGCGTCATCCTCGAGGCCGATCCGACCATCCAGCTCTCGCTCGCCGGCCTGTCGGAGCTGTACCTGCCGTCCTCCGCCTCCTCGAGCAACGGCCAGGTTCCGCTGGCGGCGATCGTGCAGCGTCAAGCAGCGCGCGGGACCCCTGCAGATCACGCACCTCGGACAGTTCCCCGCGACCACGATCTCCTTCAATCTCGCACCCGGGGCTTCGCTCGGCGGGGCGGTCGACGCCATCCGCCAAGCCGAGCAGGACATCAAGCTGCCCGGCAAATTCGTGACCGCGTTCCAGGGCACGGCGGCGGCGTTTCAGCACGTGCTCACGAACCAGGCGCTGCTGCTCGCGGCGTCGGTGATCACGATGTACATCGTGCTCGGCGTGCTCTACGAGAGCTTCATCCATCCGATCACGATCCTCTCGACGCTCCCCTCGGCGGGCATCGGCGCCATGCTGGCGTTGATCCTCGCAGGCCACGATCTCGACGTGCTCGGCATCATCGGCATCATCTTGCTGATCGGCATCGTCAAGAAGAATGCCATCATGATGATCGACTTCGCGCTCGATGCGCAGCGCAAGGGCGGTCTTGCGCCGCGCGAGGCGATCACTCAGGCCTCGCTCCTGCGGTTTCGCCCCATTCTGATGACCACCATGGCGGCGCTGCTCGGCGCGCTGCCGCTCATGCTTGAGCTACGGCGCGGGATCGGAGCTGCGCCGGCCCCTCGGGCATCGCGATCGTAGGCGGTCTGATCGTGAGTCAGCTCCTGACCTTGTTCACGACGCCGGTCATCTATCTTGCCTTTGATCGTCTGGCGGCCGCGCGCCGCCGCCGCTCCGATTCAGGTCGGATCGAGGGGCGTGAGGACGGGCGCGCCGGCATGAATGTCTCGCGGATCTTCATCGAGCGCCCCGTGGCGACCACGCTCCTGACGGTGGGCGTCGCGCTTGCCGGCGCGTTCGCCTACGTGCGCCTGCCCGTCTCACCGCTTCCGCAGGTCGATTATCCCGACCATCTCGGTGTCGGCATCCCTTCCCGGCGCGGACCCCGAGACGGTATCCACCAGTGTCGCCGAACCGCTCGAGCGCTATCTCGGCGAAATCGCCGACGTGACCGAGATCACCTCGCAGAGCTCCACCGGGCAGGCCCGCATCACCCTGCAGTTCGACTTGGACCGCGACATCAACGGCGCCGCGCGCGATGTCCAGGCGGCGATCAATGCGGCCGCGGCGGATGTCTCGACCAGCCTCTCGAGCAATCCCACCTACCGCAAGGTGAATCCGGCTGATGCGCCGCTGATGATCATTGCGCTCACCTCGAAGACCCTGACCCGCGGCCAGCTCTACGATGCGGCGAGCAACATCCTGCAGCAGCGCCTCTCGCAGCTCGATGGGATCGGGCAGGTTTCGATCGGCGGGGCGACGTTACCGGCGGTGCGCGTCGAGCTCAATCCGACCGCCATGTTCCACTACGGCATCGGCCTCGAGGACGTGCGGGCCGCGCTCGCATCCGCCAACGCGAACAGTCCCAAAGGGGCGATCGAGGAGGGCGCGCACCGCTTCCAGCTCTATACCAACGATCAGGCGAGCCGCGCGAGCGAATACCGGCCCTTGGTGATCGCCTATCGCAACGGCTCCGCCGTGCAGCTGTCCGACGTCGCCGATGTAGAGGACTCGGTGCAGGATTTGCGCAACGAGGGGCAGGCGAACGGCCAGCCCTCGGTGCTCGTGATCCTGTCGCGTCAGCCGGGCGCCAACATCATCGATACCGTGGATCAGGTCAAGGCGGAGCTGCCGCAGCTGCAGGCGGCACTGCCGAGCGATGTGAACCTCACCCTCGTGTCGGACCGCAGCGGCACCATCCGGGCATCGCTCCGGGACACCAAATGGACGCTGCTGCTCGCGGTCGGGCTGGTGACGTTCGTGGTATTCCTTGCTTTGGGCGACGTGCGCGCCGCGCTCGTGCCGGCGGTGGTCGTGCCGATCTCGCTCATCGGCACGTTCAGCGGCATGTATCTGCTTAGGCTTCAGCCTCGACAATCTCTCGCTGATGGCGCTCACCATCGCCACGGGCTTCGTCGTGGACGATGCGATCGTGGTGCTCGAGAACATCTCGCGTCACGTCGAGGCCGGCATGCCGCGCCGTGAGGCGGCGCTCTTGGGCGCCAAGGAAGTGGGCTTCACGGTGATCTCGATCAGTGTCTCGCTGGTGGCGGTGTTCATCCCTATTTTGCTCATGGGCGGAATCGTCGGCCGGCTGTTTCGCGAGTTCACCGCGACCTTGTCGCTGGCGATCGCCATTTCCATGGTGATCTCCCTCACCACGACGCCCATGATGTGCGCCTGGATCTTGAAAGTGCCGGAGCATGGCCGCCGACCGCGCCGCAGCTTCCTCGATCGCTCGCTCGCCGGGTACGAGCGCACCCTGGCCTGGTCGCTGCGGCACGGGCGATGGGTGATGCTGGGGCTCGCCGCGACGATCGGGCTCAACGTGCTCTTGTTCTATGTGATCCCCAAGGGGTTCTTTCCGCAGGAGGACACGGGCCTCCTGCAGGGAGGCATCATGGCGGATCAGAGCATCTCGTTTCAGCTGATGAAGGACAAGCTGGTACGCCTGATGGACATCGTGCGGGCGGATCCGGCGGTCGAGAGCGTCGCCGGCTACACCGGTGCGGGGAGCGGGGGCGGCGGGTCGCAGACCAACAGCGCCTCGATCTATGTGCTGCTGAAGCCGCTGTCGGTGCGCAAGATCTCCTCGGACGAGGTGATTGCCCGCCTGCGCCCGCAGCTCGCGCAATTCGCGGGGGCGCGCCTGTTTCTGCAAACCGTTCAGGACATCCGCGTGGGTGCCCGGCAGGCGAACGCGCAGTATCAGTTCACCTTGCAAGCGGATCAGGTGAGCGATTTGAACGAATGGGGGCCGAAGCTCCTCGCGGCGCTGCAGGCAAGTCCGGTCATTGCGGACGTCAACTCCGACCAGCAGCAAAAAGGTCTCGAGACGGATGTGACCTACGACCGCGCCACGGCGGCGCGGCTCGGGCTCACGGTGAGCGAGCTCGACAGCACGCTCTACGATGCCTTCGGCCAGCGCCAGGTATCGACCATCTACAACGCGCTCAACCAATATCACGTGATCATGGAGGTCGCGCCGCGCTACTGGCAGAGCCCGCAATCCTTGGACGACATTTACGTGAGCACATCCGGCGGCGCGGCGACCGGCACGCAGACCTCCAACCTGCCGACGGCAGGGGGCGCCACCTCGAGCACCGCCATCGGCGGAAGTGGCAGCGCCGGCGCCGCGACTTCGACGGCGAGCACGAGCGCCGTCGCAAGTGCCGCTGCGACCGCGAGCGGCAGTACCACGGGCGCGACCCCCACCGCCTCGACCGCGGGAGCCAGCAATTCTGTGCAAAATGCGCTGACGAACGCGATCGCCAATACCGGCCGCGGCGCGGTGTCGAGCGGCGCCGCCGTGAGCGCCCGCAAGGAGACCATGGTTCCCTTGATGGCCGTCAGCCGACACGCCGCCGGCACCACGCGGCTCGCGGTCAATCACCACGGCCTGTTCGCTTCGACGACGCTCTCGTTCAACCTGCAGCCCGACATGTCCTTGAGCGACGCCACGCGCGCGATTGACCAGGCCATGCAGGACATCCACATGCCGACCTCGATTCACGGCACGTTCGCCGGCACCGCCGGCACCTTCCAGCAATCGCTCTCGACCCAGCCGCTGCTCATCGCCGCGGCTCTTTTGGCCGTGTACATCGTGCTCGGGGTGCTTTACGAGAGCTATGTTCACCCGATCACCATCATCTCGACCCTGCCGTCCGCGGGCGTCGGAGCCGTGCTCGCACTCATGCTCTCGCACACCGAGTTCAGCATCATTGCGCTGATCGGCGTGATCCTGCTCATCGGCATCGTCAAGAAGAACGCCATTATGATGATCGACTTCGCCATTCACGCCGAGCGCACGCTGGGCCTCGCGCCGCGTGAGGCCATCTACCAGGCCTGCCTGTTGCGCTTTCGCCCGATCATGATGACGACGCTTGCCGCATTGCTGGGCGCGGTGCCACTCGCGTTCAGCTACGGCAACGGCGCGGAGCTGCGCCGGCCGCTCGGGATCTCCATCGTCGGCGGCCTCATCGTGAGCCAGGCCTTGACCCTCTACACGACGCCCGTCTTGTATGTGTATCTCGATCGCTTCCAGAGCTGGCTCAAGCGACGCTGGCCCAAGCGCTGGTCGGACGCCGCACCCGCCGAGGCTCCCGCATGAGCGGGCTGGGCGTGTGCCGTCGCCTCGCGCGACGACTAGCGCGATGCACGCCGGCTGGCTTGCTCGCGCTCGCCGCCTGCGCGGTGGGTCCGAACTATCATCGGCCGCCCGCGCCGGTGCCGAACGCCTACAAAGAGCTGCCCCCCGGCTGGAAGATCGCCTCGCCTCAAGACGACAAGCGGCGCGGCGAGTGGTGGGCGATCTTCGAGGATCCCGAACTCGACGGGCTCGAGCGCCAGGTGAACATCTCGAATCAGAACGTCAGGCAGTATGAGGCACAGTATCGCGAGGCCGTCGCGCTCCTCAAGGAGGCCGAAGGACAGCTCTTCCCCACCGTCACTGCGAGCTTCAGCGGCCAGCGCGGCGGCGGCGGCGGCGGAACCGCCGCCGTGTCGAGCGCCGTGGGAAGCGGTGCCGGGGGCAGCACGCACACGGAGTTCACCCTGCAGGGATTGGTGAGCTGGCAGCCCGACATCTGGGGAACGATCCGCCGCCAGATCGAGAGCCGCAAGGCCGGGGTGCAGGTGAGCGAGGCCAATCTCGCGAATGCCGAGCTCTCGGCGCAGGCGACGCTCGCCACGGATTACTTCGACTTGCGCGCTGCCGACTCGCTGCGTGCGCTGCTCGCGCGCGCCGTCTCGCTCGATGAGCGTGCGCTCGAGATTACGCGCAATATGTTCCAAGCGGGCACCGCGACCAACGGCGACGTCGCGTCCGCCGAAGCCTCGCTCGAGGCCACGCAGGCGCAGCTCATCGCGGTCGAGCAGCAGCGCGGAACCTATGAGCACGCCATTGCCATGCTCGTGGGTCACCTGCCCTCGGAACTCAGCATCGCGGAGGCGCCGCTTGCCTCGAAAGTGCCGGAGGTGCCGCTGTCCGTGCCCTCGGAAATCCTCGAGCGCAATCCCGCCATCGCGGCGACGGAGCGGCAGATGCAGGAGCAGAGCGCGCTCATCGGCGTCGCGATCGGCGCCTACTTTCCGACCATCAGCCTGCAGGCGCTCGGCGGGTATGCCGGGAACCCGCTGTCGACCTTGATCAACTCCGGCAACCGCATCTGGTCGACGGCAGGCACCGCGAGCGACGTGCTGTTCGAAGGCGGGCAGCAGGTGGCGGCCGTGGCGCAGGCACGTGCGACGTACGATCAGTCCGTGGCCAATTACCGCCAGACCGTCCTCACAACCTTTCAATCCGTGGAGGATCAGCTGCTGGCGCTGCGCGTGCTCGAGCATTCGGCGCAGTTCGAGCGGCGGGCGGTCGAGCATGCGCAGATCGCGGTGGACGTCGCCCTCAATCAATTCAACGCAGGCACGGTGAGCTACACTACGGTCATAACGGACATCGAGGCGCTGATCGCCGATCAGGAGTCCCTGCTCACCATGCAGCAAAACCAACTGGTTGCGAACGTATCCCTGATCGAGGCACTCGGCGGGGGCTGGGACGCTTCGCGCCTTTAGATCGAATGCGGAGCCTGCTGCACAATCATTCGAGATTCTTCGATGGGTGTCGCCGTCGGCATCGTCGTGTTTCTATCACTCCCTGCGGCCTGGTCGGTCATCACGCGCGTGCTCGTGGCTTGGGATTGCGGCGTTACATCGTTTCTTGCCTTGCTCTGGATATGGATGAGCGGGCTCACTGCGGAAGAGATCTGCTCGCGGTACATCGAGGAAGACGAATCCGCGCCGGCGATCCTGGCGATCGTCGTCATCGCGGCCCTCCTGAGCCTCGCCGCGATCATCCAACCGCTCGCGACCTTGCGGCACGTCACGGGGAGCGAGCGCACCTGGCACTTCGTGCTCGCCGCGGTGACGCTGGCGGACTCGTGGCTCCTCGTGCCGGCGATGTTCACCACGCATTACGCCGACTTATTTTACAGTTGCCCGAAGGGCGACCGGCCCTTGTCCTTTCCGGACACGGACATGCCGATTTTTTGGGATTTCGCCTATTTCTCGTTCACCATCGCCGCGGCCTGCCAGACGGCGGACATCTACACTCGGCGCTCGAACGTTCGCCGAGTGGTCCTCATGCACGAGGTCATCTCGTTTCTCTTCAATGCGTCGATACTGGGCTTTGCAATCAATGTGACGGCCGGCCTCCTCGGCAGTTAGGCTTAAGGGTATGGCGATCTCATCGGCACCCCCCACCGTCGCGATTCTGGAGGCGCGCACCGGCGCGCACCTGGCGGAGCTGATCTCGCGCCAGGGGGCGGTGCCGCTGCTCGCGCCGGCGTTGGAGGAGGTGCCGGATGTCGACCCGGCCGAGGTCGCGACACTCCTCGAGGACTGGATCGCGCATCCATTCCGCATGATGATTTTCCAGACCGGCGTGGGAACCCGGGCGCTGTTTCGGGTCACCGATTCGTTGGGATCGACGACGAAGCTGCTCGGCCTGCTCGAGCAGGCGACGGTGGTCGTGCGCGGGCCGAAGCCTGTGGGGGAGCTCAACGCGCGCGGCATCCGCATCGATATCAAAGCGGCTTCGCCCTTCACCAGCGAGACCGTGATGGCAGCGATCGAGGCGAGCCCGCTGGCGGGCGCGCGCGTCGTGGTGCAGCGCTATGGCGAGGCGAATCGGCGCCTCTGCGAGGCGCTCGCCGGCCGCGGCGCCTCGGTGCAGGAGATCGCCACCTATCGCTGGGCGCTCCCGGAGGATACGGGTCCACTCGAGCGGTTGATCGATGCTCTCGGGCGCTCGGCCGTGGATGCCGTGGTGTTCACGAGCGCGGTGCAGGTGAAGCACCTCTTTGCGGTCGCCGAACGCATGGCGCGCGCCGCCGAGTTGCCCGCGCTCCTGCGCGGGGTCATCGTCGCCTCGATCGGTCCGGTATGCTCGCGCTCGCTCGCCGAGCGCGGCATCACGCCCACGTTCGAGGCCGATCCGCCCAAGCTCGGCCCGCTTATTGCGGCGCCTTACGGCCGCCCTCGAGGCGCGAAGGCGCCCGGAGTAGCCCCCGACGGTGTCGGGCTCCCGCCGACGGCGCCGCGGCGCGCAGTCCTACGAAGGTCCCCCGTTTCGTACAATCTGGCGCAACGCCTCGATGGTATAGATTGGCGGGATCCAATCCACCTTCCCCGCAGGAGCAACACCATGGAAACGCGCGCCACACCCGACAAAAAGCAGAACGGAAATACGCAGCCGTTCCTCACCGACATCAAGACGCTGCGCGACCGCGCACGCAAGCACTTGAGCGAGGGCGGCGTGACCCCGAGCTACGAAGGCGACGTCCAAAAGACCATCGAAATCTTACAGTCGGTGCTCGCGACGGAAATCGTCTGCGTACTCCGGTACACCATGCACGCCATCGCCGCCACGGGGATTTCGAGCGAGGGCGTCAAGGCAGAATTTCAGGAGCACGCCAAGGAAGAGCAGGGGCACGCGATGGAGGTTGCCGAACGTATCAATCAGCTCGGCGGTCGGCCCGACATGAATCCCGAAGGCCTCACCAGCCGCTCCGCATCCGAATATGGCAACGCCGACAACCTGGTCGACATGATCCGGGAGAACTTGATCGCGGAGCGCATTGCGGTGGAGCACTATCGGGAGCTCGCCCGCTACTTCGGCACGAAGGATCCGAGCACCCGGCTGATGATGGAGCGGATTCTCGCCGTCGAGGAGGAGCATGCGAACGATATGCACGATCTTCTGGTCGCCCACGAAGGGCGCCCGATGCTGCCGAAGTAGCTGCGAGCCGGCCGCGGCAGTGTCGGGAGCACGGTCATTCAAGACGAACGCGAAGACCGCCCCAGACCGCCCGCGGTGCGCCCGGCGAGACCGCATTTTCGTTCGGCCAATCGTCGGGGTTCGCGATCAGCGAGCCGTTGGGATTGAACGAGTTGCTGGTCAAGAAGTCCGGCGGTCGCATAGCGCTTGTCGAACAGGTTGCCGAGGCGCGCGAAGACCTCGAGACGCTTCGAGACGTGGTACGTGCTCTGCAGATTGACCACCGCGTAGCCCGAAATCCAGCCGCTGCCGACGACATAGGCTCCCTCGCCGTTCGTTCCGCCCGGTTGATTGGCGTTGTTCTCGTTGCCATGCAGGTACGAGCCGGACGTCGCGATCACGTTGCCGCCGACGTCCCATTGCGGCGTGATCGCATAGTCCGACGATCAGCCGGCCGGTGTGCTTCGGAATGAGCGGAATCCGGTCGCCCGGCTGCACCAGGATGTTGCCGTTCGCATCCGCGGTGCTGTTCGACTCGGCACTGACCTCGAAGGTCGACTGGAAGGTGGCGTCCACGTAGCTGTAGGCGAGATGCCAGGTGAGCGGCCCCTCCTTGCCGCCGAGCGAGAGGTCCAGGCCCTGCCGGCGGGTGTTGCCGACGTTGTCGAAATAGCCCGCATTGGTCGCGGTCGCGACGAATTGAATGTCGTCCCGGTTGGTCGTGCGAAAGAGGTCCGCGCTCCAGTTCAATTGTTGATCGGCGAGGTTGCCGCGCGCGCCCACCTCGAAGGTGCGCGCGATCACCTGTTTCAAATCCGGATCGCTCGCGAAATCGTTCGGCAGTCCGCAGGGCGCCTGCGGATTCGCGCAGCCGAGCTCGATCACCGTCGGCGCGCGGCTCGCCTCGTTGTAGTTGGCGTAGAAGGTGAGCGTATCGGTCGGCGTCACGGTGAAGCCGAACGCGGGATTGACGTGGCTGAAGGTGTGGTCGCCCGAAAGCGTGGTGGGCTCGTTGAAGCCGTTGCCGAAATCGCCGATATCGGTGTCGATGCTGTAGCCGTTCAAGGTCTCGGTGCTTCTGGTTGTAGCGCACCGACAAGGTGAAATGCAGCAGCTTGTTCGGCGAGAGCGTGTCCGTGAAGTACGTGCCGTAGATCTTGTTCTGGCCGGAGAGCGAGATCACGGTCTCGTTGTTGTAGGGGCTCGCGGTGTAGATGAGCAGCCGGCCGGGGGTCAGGCCGCCGTATTGGTAGGCCTGGGAGAACGAGTCGTCCGAGTCCGTGAAGTCCGCGCCGAGGATGGCCTGGTTCGCCCAACCGAACAGGTCCTGGGAGTCGGTGAGCTGCAGCGCGACGCCCTTGGTGTTCTGCACCAGGCGCGAGGTCGCATTCTGCCCCGGCGTGCAGTAGGTGAGCGCGGCGAGGCTCGCGCCCGGCGCCGTGCAATCGAGCGGCGGACCGCCATAGTCACCGTCCAGATAGCTGTCGTTGGTATTGCCGTTGACCGCGTTCGTGATGAGGTGCCGGTAGAAGACGTTGCCCGACAGGAGGAGCTTGTCGGTGAGGAACTGCGTGCCGGTGAGATTCACGAAGCTCATGAGGTTCGCGGTGTAGTCCGGCGTGTAGCTCGACTCGTAGTTGTAATCGAGCATGCTCACGGGCGTCGCGCCGTTGCCGTAGAGGCTGGTATCGGCGTAGGTGTAGCTCAAGTCGAAGTCCGTCTTGTCGTTCTGCCAGCCGACCTTGCCGAAGGCCTGATAGACCCGGCTCGGCGAGTTCTCGCGCCAGCCGTTCTCGTCGAAATAAGTCCCGGCAAAGAAGTAGTCGAAATTGCCGAACTCACCGCCGGTTTCGCCTTCGAAGGAGCGCCGTCCGAACGAGCCGCCGTAGGCCTCGAGCTCGGTTCCGGGATCATCGTGTCCGCTCTTCGTGCGCAGCGAGAGCGCGCCGCCCAACGTATTGAGACCGAACACCGGATTCGAGCCCGACATGAGCGTGACCGTGGAGACCGCATTTTGCGGGATCAAATCCCAGTTCACCGTGTCGCCGAACGACTCGTTCACCCGCACGCCGTCCACGTAGATCGACAGCCCCTCCGGGGTGCCGAGCAGGGGCGATGCGGTGAAGCCGTGATAATTGATGTCGAGTTGGAACGGATTGTCCGCACTCTCGCTCACGTTGACGCCGCTGAAATTGTTGTTGAGATAGTCCGCGATCCCGAGCGACTGCTGACTCTCCATGTCCTTGCTGTTGGCGGTCTGCACGTTCGCCGGTATTTGATTGAGCGGCAGGCCCAGGCCCTCGAGCGGCGTGTTCGAGATGACGGTGATCTGCGGAAGCTCTGCGGCGGTTGCGGGATTGCTTGGGCAGCTCCGCGGCCGTATCAGCCGCCGCTGCGGGCCTCGTCATGGCCGCGGCCAGGACGCAAATCGGCACCGCCCGGCGGACTTTCGAGAATTTCAACGCGTTTCCCCTCAATCCATAGGGCAAGGGAAAGCGCGCGGCGACCGGTGCACCCGCCGGCGGTCGATTTTTTCGACTTGCGCCTCGACCGCGTTCGCGGTCGCCCCCCACATTCAGGCGGAATCGAGTCTAAATAGGCTTAGGATCGCTCGTCCAGGGAATTGCTCCCGGGTACCACCGGGAAAAACTCATGGTTGACCGGCGAAGGTTGCGCCGCAGCCGATCGAAAGTTAGGAGCTCTCGCCCACGGCGGGCGGATCGCTCGCCGGAAAGGATTCATCGAGAGCTTCGTCGAGCAAATCGCTCTCGTGCTGCTTACGTGCGTCATCGTCGAGCGGATGTTGCGCGAGGTAAGAGGCCGCGTAGGAGCACGCAGGCACCACGCGCCAACCGTGCTCGCGTGCCGCATCGAGCGCCTTGCGCGTGAGCTCTGCGGCGATACCCCGACCCTCGATCGGGCCTGGAACTTCGGTGTGGGTGATGGTCATGACACCGGCGGCGAGGGTGTAATCGAGCACTGCGCGCTCACCCTCCACGGTGGCAGTGAAGCGATGTCCGGCGGTGTCGTGATCGATTTCAAGCATGCGAAAAATTCTACGCCATCGGGCGTTGCAATGGGTCGGGTAGCCGACTGCCTGCTACCCGAACACATGTCTTTTCAGCCGTGCGGCTCTGAATGCTCTTGCGGCCGCGGTGCCTCCTTGGGCTCAGGAGCGGGTCTCGGTGGGGGTGCCGGGCGCGCTTCGGGCGCAGGGGCTCGGTGCTCCTCAGGCGGGGCAACCGCGTGCTGCGGAGGCGCCGGGCGCGGTGCAGGCGCGCGACTCATGTGTGGGCGCAGGGGCAGCGTGCGGCGCCGTTGCAGCGTGCGGAGCGGGCGCAGGGTGCTCGACGGGCGCCGGCGTGCGGGGCAGGCGCAGGGTGCTCAGCAGCCGCTGCCGGATGGGCGGGCGCGCCGCTTGCCTTGACTACCCCCGCGCCGTGGAACACCCCCGGTTTTGCGGATGCCGCCACGGGGGGATGTCCGCCATTCGCCTTCGCTCGCAGCTCAGGATTGTCTCGCGCCGCGGTCGCGTGCCGGACTTGCGCCGATGAGGGCGGGAGGTGGGGCTGTCTCGCCGCCGCAAGCTGCGCGGGCGTCGCGGTGGCCCGAACGCCACCGGGTCCGTTGTAGCTCACCCGGTTGATGGTGGTGTTATTGACGGTTACGTTCTTGACGTAGACGTTCGTGACATGGGTGGTACCGATGTTGACGACGGCCCTGTTGTAATAGAGTTGTCCGCCCCGCCAGTAGCCGCCTTCATAGCCGCCGCCGGTGTAGCCGAAGCCGTAGTTCACGCCGCCGTAGAAGCCGACGGTCTGGCCCCAATAGCCCCCGTGCCAGAGGTAGGCGCCGCCCTCGTAACCCCAATAGCCCGGCGTCCAGAGATAGCCGGTCTGGGGCGGCTCCACCCAAGTGCCGGGTATCCAGACATAGTCAGCCGCATCGGCGTCCCAGAACCAATATCCCGGAACAAAAATGTAGCCGGGCGCCGGTAAGGGTGGCTGCTGGTAGACAGGCAACTCCGGTGGCGCGACATTCACGTTGACGCCCAGGCTGATGCCGAACTGCGCCGAGCTGATCGATGGCAGCGAGAATAGGAATAGGACGGGAACGAGGGATCGCCAAGACTTCAGCATGTTGTTCTCCGAGTTCGAGGAGGACGTGCGCCCTAATCGGGATGACGTCTTTAGTTCGTGTTGTCGGAAGAACTATACAGGGCGAGCGTAGGAGCCCCGTCGGGGCAGGACCGCCCTGCCGTGTAGGACAAGACCGATATCGCGCCAGCCGGAGTTCGCTTAGGGGCGGGTCGCCGGCGGTGAGAGCGGCAATACGAGCGTGAAGGCGGCCCCCAACCCCTCGCCGTCGCTTTCGGCGTGCAGCGTGCCGCCCAGTTCCTGCGCGGCGACGGCGCCGCTGTGCAGTCCAAAGCCATGACCCGTCGGGCGTGTCGTGAATCCGTGCTGGAACAGCCGCGGCAAGTTCTGCGCCGGGATGCCGATTCCATTGTCTCTGGACCGTAATGCTGACGCCGCCTTTAAGAGGCGCGATCTTCAAGGTGATGAGCTTGTCGGAGCGGCCCGAGTCGTCGCAGGCGTACTTGGCGTTACGCACGAGATTGACGAGGATTTGCAGCACCTTGTGTTTGTCGACCTGGATGGAGGGGACTTCGGCGAACTCGCGGCACAGTGCGACGCCGTGGCGGGCGAACGCTCCCGCGTTCAGGCGCAGGCTGTCCTCGACGAGCTCGGCCACCTCGATGGTCTCGGTCACTCCGCAAAGCTTGGCGTAGCTTTGCTGCATGTTCACCGTATCTTTGATGTGCTCGAGATTGTCCCGCAGCAACGCGAGCTCCTCGAGCGCCGCGCGCTGATCGGCGAGCAGTTGCGTGCCGAGGGCCGCCAGGTATTCGGGCACGCGCTTGCCGCGCGCATCTTCGGTGATGAACGCCCCGGCACGGTCGCCTTGCTCCACCAGCATCGCGGCGAGCCGCGAAACGCCGGCGGCCTTCGACTGCCGCAGACGCTCGGCCACGAGGCTCGCCGAGATGTTCACGCTGTTGAGTATGTTGCCGACGTTGTGCAGAACATTGGTCGCCACCTCGGCCATGCCCGCTTCGCGCGAGGCCGTGACGAGTTCCTTGTGCACCCGTTCGAGCTCCATCTCGCGCGCCTTGCGTTCGGTGGTGTCCTGGATCACGGCCACCGCGCCGAGCACCTGGCCCTCGGGGCCCAGCAGGCGGCGTGCACTCGACAGCGTGGTGCGCGGCGAGGCTTCTCGCGGAATGACGGTGAGCTCCAAGTTACTGACCGTCTCGCCGCGCAATGCGCGGGCCAAGGGACGCTCTTTCTCGGCGAGGGCCGTGACCCCGTCCATGAGATAGGTATCGGCTGCGAGCGACGGAGAGGCCGGGGAGTCGAGCTCGTCGGGCCGGATGCCGTGCAATGCGGCGGCCGCCCGGTTGCAGTGGGTGATGTTTCCGGACACATCGCAGGCGAGGAGCCCGACCGGCAAGTCGCTGATGACGGCCTCGAGCAACGTGCTCTGCTTGTGCAGCTCGCTGCGTGCGGCGACGAGATCGGTGACATCGCTGATGGTGCCGATGTAGCCCTCGCCCCCCAGCGGCTGCACGTGCTCGGAATAGAAGCGCTGAGCGTCTCCCTGCGGGCGCGTACGATATTCGAACGCCATGGGACGCGGCCGTGAGACGTAATCCGCCCAACCCTGTTTGATGCGATCGAGATCCTCTGGGTGCACGCCCTGGCCCCACTCGTTCGGCCGCTGATCGGAACGCAGTCCGAATATTCTGCGGTACTCGGCGTTGCAATAGTCGAAGCCGCGGCTGGCGTCGACGTAGTAAAGAGCGGCTGGCGCGCTGTCGAGCAATTCGTAGGGAAGTGCGTCGCTGGCCGGCGCGCGATGTAACAGCTCGAGCTCGGCGATACGGGCGTGCAGCATCGCCGACGCCGCGCATTGGCGCGCGAGCTGAAGGAGCAGGCCCTGCTGTTCGGCCGATAACTCGAGGTCGGAAGTATCGTGGACGGCGAGGGCGCCTAAAACTTCACCTGAGTCGGTGCGCAGCGGCCAATCCGCGTGCCCGCGGAGCGAGCTCGGATTCTCGTCGGCTCCGCACCAGACTTCGCCGACGCCGGCGAGGGCAATGGATGCGGCGCGGGTTCGCGCGATACCGCGAGCGAGCTCGGCCATTCCCGCGAATTCTCCGGGAAGATCATCGCGCAGCGTAGCGCCTGCCGGCCGGGTCATGTTCCCGGCTTGCGAGGGCTCGGATTGTTGTTTCATGCCATCAAATCTCCGCCTGCCGGCATCGCGGGCAAGCGGGATATTGTGGATTATGTGCAGTTCCGGAAAGGTGACGCCTATTCCAGAAAATCGCAGTAGCGTGCGACGTGCTCCGCGAGGTCGAGGGTGTGTTGGCGCGTCAGGCGCTCGGCCGATTCGGTGTCCCGCCTCTCGAGGGCCTCGATGATGCGCAGATGATCGACGATCGAGCGGGCGGCCCGATTGTCTTGGGCGATGGTCGCGCGGCGGATGGCCCGCACGTGAATCAGGAGATTGCGGGTCGCGTCCACCAACGTCTGGGAGCCGCCGAGCGCGATGACCGCGGTGTGAAATGCGATATTGGCGTCCGAGTATTCGTCCAGATGCTCGGCCGGCGGTGAGCTTTGAAAGTCGGCAAAGAGGGGTCTTAGCTTCGCGATCTCCTCCTGCGGCGCGTGCAGCGTCGCTAAGCGCGCAGCCATCGATTCGAGCGCCGCCCACATCTGAATCATTTCGATGATCTCGCGCCTGGATTTGCGAACGATGTAGATGCCGCGCCGGGGCACGGTCTTGATGAAGCCCTCTTGCTCGAGCAGCGACAGCGCCTCGCGAATCGGCGTGCGGCTCACGCCGAGCGCCGCCGTGAGCTGGCGCTCGTCGAGGCGCAGTTCCTGGGCGGGATCGTAGATGTCGGTCTCCGCGATCGCGTTCTTGAGGAGCGCGTAGGCCTGATCGCGCAAGCTCGTGGCGTTCAACGGGCTGAGGGTGAGAGGCGCCGCGGGTGCGCCGCCCTGAACCAATTTGGCAATGCTGTTCATATGTACCGGGCCTCGCGGCCCATCCTCACTCCGGGGTGCGTTGCAGTCAAAAAACCCTTCATATATGGTATACCAGAGACATGAGGGGCTGGCGATGCGACCCGAATCGGGTCGGCATCTTGCGGAAATGGTATGCACGCGACCTGCGATGAATTGCCGAAACCGGTCGCCGGCTCGCGCCTGGGGATCCCCTGGGTGCAACTCGCCCTCGGCATCGTTTGCATGGCCTCCGTGGCGAGTCTGCAGTACGGCTGGACCCTGTTCGTCAACCCCATCGATACGAAGTACCACTGGGGGCGCAGCGCCATTCAAGTTGCGTTCACCGTATTCGTGGTGGTCGAGACCGTGCTCGTGCCGGTCGAGGGGTATGTCGTCGATCGCTTCGGCCCGAGGTGGGTGGTGCTCACCGGCGGCATCCTGGTGGCCCTTTCGTGGATGATCAATTCGGTCGCGAGTTCGCTGGCCGTTCTTTATGCGGCCGCCGTGCTCGGCGGTGCCGGTGCCGGCTGCGTGTACGGGACCTGCGTCGGCAATGCACTGAAATGGTTCCCGGGCCGGCGCGGCCTTGCTGCCGGAGCGACTGCGGCAGGCTTCGGCGCGGGCGCAGCCCTCACCATCGCGCCGATCTCGCACGTCATCACCTCCGCAGGCTACGAGCAGGCGTTCTGGATTTTCGGACTCGTGCAGGGCGGCATCGTGTTCGCGCTGGCGTGGTTCTTGTTGCCGCCCCCGCCGCACCTGCTCGCCGAGCGCCGCGAAACCGAGCCAATCCGCCCACGGCTATGGCCCGGGCGAGGTGCTCAGGAGCCCGGTGTTCTACGTGCTCTACCTCATGTTCGTACTGATCGCAGCCGGCGGTCTTACCATGACGGCATCCATGGCGCCGATCGCAAGGGACCTCAAAGTCGACAGCGTGCCCTTGAACCTGCTCGGTTTCACGACGCCCGTGGTCGTGTTCGCCGTGTCGCTCAACCGGATATTCGACGGCGCGGGCCGCCCCTTTTTCGGCTGGCTGTCCGATCGCATGGGCCGCGAGCACACCATGGCGCTCGCCTTCTGCCTCGGCGCCGCCGCTTTATTCACACTCAATCGGTTCGGCACGACGCCCGCTGTTTTCGTGCTCCTGACGGCACTTTATTTCGGCACGTACGGCGAGATCTTCAGCCTCTTCCCCGCAACGCAGGGCGATATCTTCGGCTCGAAGTTCGCCGCAGCCAATGCGGGATTGCTGTACACCGCCAAGGGCGTCGGCGGGCTGCTGGTTCCTTACGCGGCGGCGATCGCGCTGCAATTCGGCTGGAGCGTCGTCTTCACCGTCGCGATGTGCCTCAACTTGAGCGCCGCGCTGTTGGCGCTGTTCGTGCTGAAGCCCATGCGCATACGGCACGTCGCGAAGAGCCGCGAGACCCTTAATCTCAGCAAATGACGAGGCCCGATATGGACAAAGCACTACACGGCGTACGCATTCTCGATTTCACGCATGTGCAGTCCGGGCCCACCTGCACGCAGCTGCTGGCATGGTTCGGCGCCGACGTGATCAAGGTCGAGAAGGCCGGCGCGGGCGATGTGACGCGCGAGCAGCTGCGCGACATCCCGGGCGTCGACAGCCTGTATTTCACGATGCTGAACCACAACAAGCGCTCGCTCACGCTCGACACCAAGAGCGAGCAGGGCAAAAAGGTTCTCGAGAGACTGATCAAACATTGCGATGTGCTGGTCGAGAATTTCGCCCCGGGCGCGCTCGATCGCATGGGATTCACCTGGGAGCGCATCCAGCAAATCAACCCGCGCATGATCGTCGCCTCGGTGAAGGGCTTCGGCCCGGGTCCCTATGAGGACTGCAAAGTCTACGAGAACGTCGCGCAGTGCGCGGGAGGCGCGGCCTCGACCACGGGGATGCACGACGGACCGCCGCTGGTGACCGGAGCGCAGATCGGCGACAGCGGCACCGGGCTCCATCTCGCGCTCGGCATCGTCACTGCGCTCTATCAGAGGAATGCCACCGGTCGCGGGCAAAAGGTCCTCGCCGCCATGCAGGACGGCGTGCTCAACCTATGCCGCGTCAAGTTGCGCGATCAGCAAAGGCTCGAGCGCACCCACGTGATGAAGGAGTATCCGCAATATCCCCACGGCACATTCGGCAGCGCCGTGCCGCGCTCGGCCAATGCTTCCGGCGGAGGCCAGCCGGGTACCATCGTCAAATGCAAGGGCTGGGAAACCGATCCGAACGCTTATCTCTATTTCATCGCGCAGGCGCCCGTGTGGAAGGAGATCTGCCGGGTGATCGGTCGCGAGCAATGGATCACGGATCCCGATTTCGCCACACCCGATGCGCGCTTGCCGCGCTTGAACGAGGTGTTCGCGGCGGTGGAGGCGTGGAGCGTCACCCTGACGAAATTCGAGGCCATGAACCTGCTCAACGAGCACGATATTCCGTGCGGGCCGATCCTGTCGATGGAGGAGCTCGCGCACGAGCCATCGCTTCGCAAGACCGGCACCGTGGTGGAGGTCGATCATCCGACTCGCGGTAAATATCTGACCGTCGGCAATCCCATCAAGCTGAGCGACAGTCCCACGGAGGTGACGCGCTCGCCGCTGCTCGGCGAGCATACCGGGGAGGTGCTCGCGGAACTCGGCTACCTACCGGAAGAAGTCAGTGCGCTGCGCCAGGCCAAGGTGCTGTAACATTACGCGTTCCGCCGGGCGGGAATGAGTCGGATGAAGATAGCGATCATAGGAGCCGGCGCGATCGGCGGATTCGTCGGAGCGCAGCTTGCGCACGCCGGCGAGGACGTAACGTTCATCGCGCGGGGCGCCACTCTGGAAGCGCTCAAGACGCGCGGCATCCGCGTTCTCATGAGCGATGGCAGCGAGAAGGCCGTTCCAGAGGTCAAGGCCACTTCCGATTATTCGTCCGCCGGGCCGCAGGACCTCGTGGTGCTCGCCATGAAGGCGCACCAAGTGGAGTCGGTCGCCGCGGAAGTGCCGAAGCTGTTCGCGGCGCATACGGTGGTCGTGCCGATGCAAAACGGCATTCCCTTCTGGTATTTCCACAAGCACGGCGGCGCGCTCGAGGGGCGCACGGTGACCAGCGTCGATCCGAGCGGCGAGATTCAGAAGAACATTCCCTGCGAGCGGGTCATCGGCTGCGTCGTCTATCCGGCCAGCGAGATTCTTTCGCCCGGCGTCATCAAACAGATCGAGGGCAATCGATTCCCGGTCGGCGACCTCGACGGTTCCGAGAGCGAGCGCGTCGTGCGCGTGTCGGAGTGCTTCATCCGCGGCGGCATGCAATCGCCGGTGCTGCCCGACATCCGCGCGGAGATGTGGCTCAAGCTATGGGGCAACATGACCTTCAATCCGATCAGCGCATTATCGAGGGGAACCCTCGCCGGCATCTGTCAATATCCGCCCACGCGCGAGCTCGCGCGCGCCATGATGACCGAGGCCCAGGCCATCGCCACGAAGCTCGGCATCACGTTCCGGGTGCCGATCGAGAAGCGTATCGCGGGTGCGGAGCGCGTCGGGCACCACAAGACCTCGATGCTGCAGGACGTCGAGGCGGGACGCCCGCTCGAGACCGACGCGTTGCTCGGCTCCGTGATCGAGCTGGGCCGGATGACCGACACTGCCACGCCGAATCTCGATGCCGTATTCGCGTTGACCAAGCTCCTGGAGCAAAGCCTGGCGCAAGCCAGGGCGCTCTGAGCCGTGTGCGCGGGCGGTTAGTTTTCTCCCCTTTCAATGGCGCGCAATGCGCGCGCGAGGACCAACGTCATGAACGTTCATGAGTATCAGGGCAAAGAGATTCTGCGCAGATTCGGAATGGCGACGCCGCGCGGTGTGCCGTGCTTCTCGGTCGCGGATGCGGACAGCGCGGCGCGCGAGCTGGGCGGCAAGGTGTGGGTCGTCAAAGCGCAGATCCACGCCGGTGGCCGCGGCAAAGGCGGCGGCGTCAAAGTCGCCAAGTCGCTCGCAGAGGTGCATGACTATGCCTCGCAGATCTTAGGGATGACTTTGGTCACTCATCAGACCGGTCCCGAGGGCCGGGTCGTCCATCGGCTGCTGGTGGAAGAGGGCGCCGATATCCGCAAGGAACTCTATGTCGGCATGGTCGTCGACCGCGGCACTCAGTGCGTGACCTTGATCGCGAGCTCCGAGGGCGGCATGGAGATCGAGGAAGTCGCGGCACACGCTCCGGAGAAAATTCACAAAGCGGCCATCGATCCCGGCACGGGACTCACCGACTCCCAGGCGGAGGGCATCGCGCGCAAGATCGGCGTGCCCGAGGCATCGGTGCCCGAGGCGCGCCGCTTCATGCAGGGTCTGTATCGCGCGTTCTACGAATGCGACGCCTCGCTCGCGGAGATCAATCCGCTGATCTTGACGGGCGACGGCAAAGTGCTCGCGCTCGATGCCAAGCTCAACTTCGACGACAATGCGTTGTTCCGCCACCCCGACATCGTCGCCATGCGCGATCTCGACGAGGAGGACGCGGCGGAGGTCGAGGCATCGAAGTTTGATCTCTCGTACATCTCGCTGTCGGGCAATATCGGCTGTCTCGTGAACGGTGCGGGTCTTGCCATGGCCACCATGGATGTCATCAAGCTGTTCGGCGCGGAGCCTGCCAACTTTCTCGACGTGGGCGGCGGGGCCACCACGCAGAAAGTGACCGAGGCGTTCAAGCTCATGCTGAAGAACCCGAAGGTGAAAGGCATTCTGGTCAACATTTTCGGCGGCATCATGCGCGGCGACACCATCGCGGAAGGCGTCATCGCCGCCGCCCACGAGGTGAAGCTCAGCGTACCGCTGGTGGTGCGCATGAAGGGCACGAACGAGGAGCTCGGCCGTAAGATGCTCAAGGACTCGGGACTGCCGATCATCGCCGCCGACAACATGGCGGACGCGGCGCAGAAGATCGTCGCCGCGGTCGCAGGAAAGTGAGGGACTTGGCATGAGCATCCTGATCGACAAGAACACGCGGGTGATGACTCAGGGCATCACGGGCAAGACGGGCGCTTTCCATACGCGGCTCTGCCGCGACTATGCCAACGGCAAGAACTGCTTCGTCGCCGGCGTGAATCCCACGAAGGCGGGCGAGAATTTCGAGGGCATTCCGATCTTCGGCAGCGTCAAGGACGCGAAGCGGCAGACCGGCGCGAGCGTCTCGGTGATCTACGTGCCGCCGCCGTACGCGGCCGCCGCCATCGACGAGGCGGTGGACGCCGAGCTCGACCTCGTGATCTGCATCACCGAAGGCATCCCGGTGCGCGACATGATCGCGACGCGCTACCGAATGCGCGGCAAGAAGACGCTCCTGGTCGGGCCGAACTGCCCGGGCGTTATCACGCCCGACGAGATCAAGATCGGCATCATGCCGGGGCACATCCACAAGAAGGGCCGTATCGGCGTGGTCTCGCGCTCGGGCACCCTGACCTACGAGGCCGTCGGCCAGCTCATCGAACAAGGGCTCGGCCAGTCGACGGCGGTCGGGATCGGCGGCGACCCCGTGAACGGCTTGAAGCACGTCGACGTGATGCGGCTGTTCAACGAGGATCCGGATACGGATGCAGTCATCATGGTCGGAGAGATCGGCGGCGAGGACGAAGAGAACTGCGCGCGCTGGATCAAGTCGAACATGAAAAAGCCCGTGGTCGGATTCATCGCCGGCGTCACGGCGCCGCCCGGCAAACGCATGGGTCATGCGGGCGCGATCATTTCCGGAGGCAAGGGCACCGCTGCCGAGAAGCTCGCGGTCATGGAAGAGTGCGGCATCAAAGTCACGCGCAATCCCGCCGACATGGGCCGG
Source organism: uncultured Gammaproteobacteria bacterium (assembly GCA_963766915.1). Lineage (GTDB taxonomy): Bacteria > Pseudomonadota > Gammaproteobacteria > Steroidobacterales > Steroidobacteraceae > Bog-1198. The sequence continues at coordinate 5,743 of CAVYCL010000004.1, read as the reverse complement.
TTGCTGAAATCCGTGCTGTAGGTGCGGCGTGCCGCTCGGGGCTAGCCGGTGATCGCGGATTCCTCGCCTCGCGCATTGCTCACGGCGATGTTCCAGGCCGCGATCGCCTCCGCGCAACCCGCGGTGTGCGTCCCGCCCCACTTGCCGGCACCGCCGCGGGGCAGGCTCATCGTCGTCGGCGCCGGCAAAGCGTCCGCCGCCATGGCGCAGGCCGTGGAGCGTCACTGGCCCGGGCCCCTGTCGGGTTTGGTCGTGACCCGCTACGGTTACGGCGTCGCGTGTGACCGCATCGAGATCGTCGAGGCCGCGCATCCGGTGCCCGATGCGTCCGGCATGCGGGCCGCCGAACGTATGCTGGCCCTGGTGCAGGGTCTAAGCCCGGACGACCTGGTGCTGTGCCTCATTTCCGGTGGCGGCTCGGCGCTCCTGCCGCTGCCGGCGCCCGGGTTGACGCTGGAGCTCAAGCAGTCGCTGGGACGCGCGCTGCTTGCCTCGGGCGCGACCATCGGCGAATTCAATTGCGTGCGGCGGCATCTGTCGAGCATCAAGGGCGGCCGTCTCGGCGCGGCCTGCCACCCGGCGCGGGTCGTGACGCTGCTCATGTCCGATGTGCCGGGCGACCGGCCGACCGACATCGCTTCGGGCCCCACGGTGGCGGATCCCACCACCTGCGAAGACGCTCTGAATATTCTCAGGCGCTATGCGATCGACGTGCCGCCGTCGGTCCGGGAGTTGCTCGAAAGCGGTCGTGGCGAATCGGTGAAGCCGGGCGATCCACGGCTCGCTCGCGCCGAGGTCCGCATGATCGCGACGCCGCAGATGGCGCTCGAGGCGGCCGCGGCGCTCGCCGAGTCCGCAGGCTATCCGCCGCACATTCTGGGCGATGCCATCGAGGGCGAGGCGCGCGACGTGGGCACGGTGTTCGCCGGCATCGCCACGCAGGTCGCCGAGCGCTCGCAGCCCTTCAGCGCGCCTTGCGTGCTGTTGTCGGGCGGGGAGACCACCGTGACCGTGCGCGGCAAGGGACGCGGCGGACGCAACGTCGAGTTTCTCCTGTCGCTCGCCGTCGCGCTCGACGGTCACGCGCGCATATTCGCCATCGCGGGCGATACGGATGGCGTGGACGGGCAGGAGGAAATTGCCGGCGCCGTGGTCGCGCCGGATACCCTCGCGCGGGCGTGGAGCCTCAAGCTGCGTCCCAAGGACATGCTGGCCGACAACGACGGCCACACGTTTTTCCAGACGCTCGGCGACTCGGTCATCACCGGTCCGACGCTCACCAACGTGAACGACTTTCGAGCGATCCTGATCGACAAGTAAATGCCGGCGAGCGAGCTTCAGTGGCCGCCGAATTCGTACGACGCCATCGGCACTTTGAATACATGGTCGACGAAGATCTCCCGGCCCGAGTCCTCGGCCGCAGCGCCCGCGGCCACCAGTAACGGCATGAGGTGATCCTCGCGGGGGTGCACAAGACGCGCGCCCGGGGCATTCTCCCAGTGGATCAGCAGCTCGTTTCGGACTTTCGCGTCTGCTTGCGTGATTGCCGAGTCGAGATAGCTCTGGAATGTTTCGGCAACGCGGGTCGACTCATCCCGGCCAAAGCCTCGCATGTTGTGATAGGTCAGACCGCTGCCCATGATGAGTACACCTTCATCACGCAGCGCGGCGAGCGCACGCCCGGCCCGAATGTGTTCTTCGGGATCGAAGCTCGATTTCAGGGACAGCATCACCACCGGCACATCCGCGTCCGGATACATGAGCATGAGCGGCACGAACGTTCCGTGGTCGAAGCCGCGTTGCGGATCTTCCCGCACCGGCCAGCCTTCGGCGGTGAGCAGTGTCTTGACTCGAGCGGCAAGTGCCGGCGAGCCGGGCGCGGGATATTGCAGGCGGTAGGTGTGTTCCGGAAATCCGCTGTAGTCGTAAACCATGGGCGGCCGTTCCGCGGTGGACACGGTGAAATCCTGAGCTTCCCAGTGGCCGGTGATGACGAGCACCGCCTTGGGAGCGGTCGGCAGGCGGCCGGGAAGCGCCTTGAGCTCTCGTTCGGTTTTGGCGAACTGCTGCCTCATTCCGTCGATGTGCGGCCAAGGACCGCCGCCGTGAGAAACGAAGTACACGGGCATCGTGCTCATGGAAAGATCCCTCGCCTCAGCGGTGCTTCTGAAACCGCGGCAGTGCTTCGAGGATCGAGCAAGGCCGGTAGCGGCTGTCGATTTGCAGGCTGATGAGCCTGTCCCAGCCGTCGCGGCACGCGCCGTTCGATCCCGGCAGAACGTAAATGACGGTGTTGCCGGCGATGCCGGCACAGGCGCGCGACTGCATGGTGGAGACGCCGACCGTCTCGTAGGAGACTAAGATGCCAGAGCACGGCGAAACCCTCGAGCTCGCGCTCGAAGAGCTCGCGAAACGCCTCGGGCGCGACTTCCCGCGGCTTGAGTCCGGTGCCGCCGTTGCTCAGGATGATGTCGATGCCGGGATCGTCGATCCACGCGCGTGCCTGGGCTTGAATGGCTGTCTTGTCGAAGCCGACGATGGCGCGGGCCTTGAGCGCATGACCCGCGGCTGCGATCCGTTCGGCCAGCAGATCGCCCGAGGAGTCCGTGCTCGAATCGTGCGAGTCCGAGATCGTCATGACGGCGAGGTTGATGGGCGTGAATACGCGCTCGGCGTCGATTCTGCCGCCCGGCCATCGCTAGCTCGCAAGCCGGCTTCGCACCGCGGCGTAGGTGGTCGCTGAGTCGGTGGCGGAGCTTCCGACGAGACGCTCGACTTCTCCGATCGCCGCCTCGGCGAAGCCGCGGTCCTTCAAGGACGGGGCATTGATGAACACGTTGAGTGCGGCGCTGCGCAGCGCCGCGTCCGCCGAGGCGACGCCGACGCCCACGTCGCTGATGACGTGCTTGTAGCCGAGCTCCGCGGCGCGGCGCGCCAGCAGGACGACCTCGAAGCAGGCGCGCGCGCATTCGAGCGGCACGTCGGTGGCGCGTTTGAGACTCGCCTGAATGGTGTCCGCGCGGCGCGACTTTTCCTCATCGGAGGATTTGGGCAGTTTGTAGGCGGCCATCAGGCCGTCGAACGCGGCAACATCTTCGGCGACCATGGCGGCCAAGCGGCTGCGCAGCGCCTCGGATTTCACCAGCATGGCCTTCAGCTCGGGCTCGACGGCCTCGTAGCCCTTCTTGCCGAAGGACACGTTGCACACCATGGAGACGAGCGCGGCGCCCATCGCGCCCATGATGGCGGCGGCGCTGCCGCCGCCCGGCGTCGGATCGCTGCTTGCGAGGCGATCCAAGAATTGGTCGATCGAGCCTTGAGTCATCATTGGCCCACCATCGACTTGGCCTGGGCATAGATCTGCTCGGCGTCGAGCACGAGATCATTCTGCTCGAACAACCGGCCGATGCAGGCGCGATGCAACGCGAGCTTCAAGGCGCCGAATCCCAACGGGCCAAACAAGATCTTGCCGTGGCTCTCGGTGCCGCGATCGGCCATCGAGACGCCTTCGATGCCGGCAGGCGGCGATGCATTCGCATCCGCCACGAGTTCGAGTGTCGGGCTCGATTGCCACTGCGACGCTTCGAGGAGCGTGATGCCGGCCGCGCCGGTGGCGAGCACGATGTGTGCTCCCTCGACGGCCTGGCCGCGCTCGGCGGCGCTCGCCGCCGCGATCGGCCGGATCTCGGCACCGAAGCGCGATTTGACGGCTTGCGCCGCGGCCTGCACGACGTCGAGCTTGCGGCCCGTGATGGCGACGGCCGCGCCTTCGCTTGCCAGCAGCGCGGCGGCACGCTGTCCCACGGGCCCGGTGCCGGCGAGGACCACCGCGCGCTTGCCTGCGAGCGAGCGGCCGTGTGCCAGCCACGCCACTGCCGCGGCGGCCGTGGTGTTCGAGCCATTGCAATCGAACATGACGGAGACACGGAACTTGCCGAAGAACTTGGCCTGCACCGCCTCGAGCAGCGCCTGTCCCGCGGCCATGTTGCCGCCGCCGATGAAAATGGCCGTGTTCTTCTTGTCTTTGGGGCCGCGGGTGAAAATAGCGCCCTCGACGAGGCCGCCGACGTTGGCCGCGTTCACACCGCCGTACGCGGTGATCCGATCGGCGCCGCCGTCATAGCCGACGACGTTGTCGAACACGGCAGGCAACGGGTCGGTATCGAATTGATAGAGCAGTTTCTTCATGGCCGATGGTTGTTGCCGCGCACTCCGGCGCGGCTCCTCAAGTGACGAGATGCTGCGGCTTACCCGCAGCCCAGGCGTCGATATTATCGATCAATTGATCGGCGAGGAACTGCATCGCGCCATCGGAGGCCCAGGCGATGTGCGGGGTGAGGATGAAATTCGGGCGGCGCACGTCGAAAAGCGGGTGCCCGTTGGTGGGCGGCTCGACCGTCAGCACGTCGAAGCCGGCGCCCGCGATCAGGCCCTCATCGAGCGCCTGAATCAGCGCGCTCTCATCGACCAGGCCGCCGCGGGCCGTATTGATGAGGATGGCATTACGCTTCATCTTGCGAAACGCCGCCAGGTCGATCAGGTTGCGGGTCGCGGGCATGAGCGGACAGTGCAGCGAGATCACGTCCGATTGTGCGAGGACCTCGTCGTGGGGCGTGAACGTGACGCCTTCCACCTTGGGCGGCGGATGATCGGCGAACAGGATCTTCATGCCGAACGCGCGGCCAATGGCCGCGGTTCCCTGTCCGATGGCACCCTCGCCGATGATGCCGAGCGTCGAGCCGTGCAGATCGCCGATCGGATGGGTGAAGAAACAGAACTGATCCGATTTGTTCCAGACCCCATTCTGCACGTCCTCGCGGTAGGCGAGCAGACTGCGCCGTAATGCCAGGATCATCATGAAGGCATGTTCCGGCACCGTGTGGACGGCATAATTGCGGATATTCGCGACCGCGATGCCGTGCGCCTTGCAATACGCGACGTCAACCACGTCGTAGCCGGTGGCCGCGACGGCGATCATCTTGAGATCCGGCAGACGCTCGAGCGTAGCGGCCCGCATGGGCACCTTGTTGACGATGGCGACGTCCGCGCCTTCAAGGCGCGGAACGATCTCCTCGGGCAAGGTCTTGTCGTATTCGACGTACGCTTCCGCCCCCTTGGGCGTGCGCACCTTGGCTTTCAGTGAGGCGCGATCGAGGAATACGACGCGGCGGATCACGCTGCCTTGCTCGTCTTCGGACCCGCCTGCGGGACCACTTGCAGCCCGGGCGCCACGGGGTTGCTGCGCCAGAACTTCTGCGCGGCCGCGACGCCGGAGCCCGGCTCGATTTTCACACCGATATCGAGCATTGCCATCTCGGCGCCCGCGATGCCGCCGAGGAGCATCAACTCGTTGAGATCACCCAAGTGACCGATGCGGAACAGCTTGCCGGCCACTTTCGAAAGTCCGGCGCCCAAGGCGAGGTTGTAGCGTGTGAAGGCGCGGGCGATGACTTCTGCGCCATTGATGCCTTCGGGCACCATGATGGCCGAGACCGTGTCCGAGTACCACTTCGGCGCGACCGCGCAGAGCTTGAGCTTCCAGCCCTCGAGCACGGCGGCACGCGTGCCGCCCGCGAGGTAGGCGTGTCGGCGGAAGACGTTGTCGAGCCCTTCTTCGGCGAGGATGGCGAGCGACTCGCGCAGTCCGTAGAGCATGGGCAGCGCGGGCGTGTAGGGGAAATATCCGGATGCATTGGCTTGCACCATGTCCGCGTAGTCGAAATAGCAGCGCTTCGAGGACGCT
>CAVYCL010000003.1:0-220670 GCA_963766915.1 uncultured Gammaproteobacteria bacterium | reverse complement strand
CCGGAACCGTTCGCGTCGAATTGCAGCTTACGGTATTGGCCGGTACACCCTTAGCGTGGCCGACGACGGTATCGGTCTCGCCGCCGGCGCGGAGACGGGTGACACCTGGGTCTTCAGCTGGTGCGCGATCTCGCAGATCAATTACGCGGGCGTATCGAGGTGACTAGCGATGGCGGCACAAGCATTTTGATCAATTCGGTGTGCCATCAGGCACCTTTCAATGGAACAGCTCGCATCCTCGTACTCGAGGACGACCGGGTCGTCTCTCGCGACATTCAAGAGCAGTTGAAGCGCATTGGCCATTCTATCGCTGCCGCAACCGCGCGCGGTGAGGACGCCGTTGTCCTCGCCGCAGAACATCGACCCGACCTCGTCCGAATGGACATCCGCCTTGAGGGAGACCTGGATGGGATCGACGCTGCGGCAGAGATCCGTATCGTTTCCAAGCTCCCGGTCCTCTTCCTGACGGCATATGCAGACGAGGAAACGGTCGTCCGTGCGAGCCACGCCGAGCCGTTCGGCTATCTCCTGAAGCCGTTTGACGAATCGCAGCTGCGTACGGCCATCGAGATCGCCATTTATAAGCACGCTGCTGAGCAGCGCCTCGCCGCGAGCGAGCGACGGTACGCGACCACGCTCGCTTCGATTGGCGACGCCGTGATCGCGAGCGACGCGCACGCACTGGTCACCTTCATAAATCCCGTCGCGGAGCAGTTGACTGGGCGGACACGAATGAAGCCTGGGCCCCGATCACCGAAGACTTTTACATCATCAATGAAGATTCCCGGCAAATCGTCGAAGATCCTACGCAAAAGGTTCTGCGTCTCGGCATTAGCGTTGGGCTCGCCAACCACACGCTATTGATATCGAAGGATGGTCGTGAGGTGCCGATCGATGATTGCGGCGCGCCCATTGTCGATGAAAACGGTGAGATGACGGGCGCGGTGTTTGTCTTCGGCGACATTGGCCTGCGCCGGCGCATGGACGAGGCGCTACAGGAGGCGCAAAACAACCTTGCAATGATGGCGCGGATGACCCGGCTAGGGGAATTGGCCGCCCCGATCGCCCATGAGCTCAACCAGCCTCTCATGGCTATCGTCAGCAACGCCGAGGCATGTCTGCGATATCTCGAAGAGGCGCGGCTCGGCGAGGCGCGTGAGGCCGCCGAGCACCTCGTCCGGAATGGGCACCGCCCGGGGACATTCTACGGTCAATCCGCCACCTCGCCAGCCGCTCGACCCAATTCGGCAGCGTCGACATCAACGCACTGATCCGCGAAGTCGGAGAGCTGTTGCGAGGCGAAGTTCGGCGCCACGAGTGCGGCTTGAGCTGCAACTGGCACCCACCTTCTGCCCGTGGGCGATCCCGTTCAACTTCAACAGGTCATACTCAATCTTGTCATGAATGCGATCGAGGCGATGACGAACGTGGATGATCGCGCGCGTATCGTCACGGCAACGTCACGCCGCAATGAGACTTCTATGGTTGAAATAAGCATCGAGGACACCGGCGCCGGCATGCCATTCCCGCCGAAAAACGCCTTCGAGCCGCTTTTCACGACCAGCGTATGGCATGGGCTTGGGCTTGTCGATCTGCCATTCCATCATCGAAACCCACCGGGGCACGATAGAAGGAGGTCAGCGTGTGGACGGCGGTTCCGGTGCGCGCTTTACATTCACGGTCCCGACGAACAACGATGGTTGAACCCACAGCCTTCATCGTCGATGATGACCCAGATGTTCGTGAGGCGCTTGTACGGCTCCTTGGCAGCGTCGCGATCCGCGCCGAGACATATCGTTCGGCCGAAGCCTTCGTCTCGAGCGGCAGGATCGGGAAATGCGGCTGCCTTGGCCTGAATGTTCGCCTCACCGGTCAAAGCGGCCTCGCCTTCCAAACAGAACTTGCTCGCATGGAGGTGGCCATGCCCATCATTTTCATCAGCGGCCACGCCGACGTCCCGATGGCGGTGCAAGCGATGAAGGACGGAGCGCTCGAGTTCCTCATCAAGCCGGTCCGCCCGCAGGATCTCATCGACGCGATTCGCAGGCCTTCTTGGTCGACCAAGGCCGGCGCCAGCGGATTGAGGATCTATCGGCCGTGACGCGCGCTTACGCCTCGCTCACACCACGTGAACCTGACGTCCTGGAGCTTGTGGTCGTCGGTAACCCCAACAAGCGGACCGCATTGCAGCTCGGCATCACCGAGGCGACGGTCAAGGCGCACCGAAGCAGTATTATGCGAAAGCTCAACGTCGGATCGGTCGCCGATCTGGTAAGGGTCAACGGCGAGTTCGTCGCGCTCAACACTTTTGCCAATAAGGCGCCGCCAGCAGGCTAGTTTCGAGCAGCCTTTCTCGCACGCGCATCCTACCAAGGTCGAACCCTCCCCACCTCCGGGCGAATAGCGCTGCGTTGCTGAGAAGCGCATTTTGATCGCTAGACGGCACCATCGGCGGCGCGCCCTAGTTAGCGCGAATGGCGACCGGTGATGTTTCCATGGGTTTCTTGCTGGAACACCGCGCACAGCGAGTACACGACCAGTTGAGACAGCAATTAAATACACCGAAGGAGAGGGACGGTGGATAAAAGCAACGAACGGGATATTCAGCAGCAACCGGCTTCCGTTCCAAGCGACGGCGTGGGGCCTACCCGCCGCGACCTTCTCATCGGCAGTGCTGCGGTCCTTCTGTCGACCGCCGTCCCCCTACTTTCGAATGCCGAATCCACACTTGCGAGTGCCAGCGACTTGCATCACACCGGAGACACCATGAGCGACACGATTACCACCAAAGACGGCGTCAAGATCTATTATAAGGATTGGGGATCGGGCCAACCGATCGTCTTCTCCCACGGTTGGCCCCTGAGCGCCGATGACTGGGATACCCAAATGATGTTTTTCCTCGGCAAAGGCTACCGTGTCATCGCCCACGACCGGCGTGGCCACGGCCGGTCCGATCAGCCCAGCACCGGCAACGATATGGACCACTGGGTTGCCGACCTCGCGGCCCTGACCGAACATCTCAACCTGCGCGACGCGATCCATATCGGGCATTCGACAGGTGGCGGTGAGGTGGCGCGCTATGTGGCGCGCCACCAGGAGCGCGTCGCGAAGGCGGTGCTTGTGGCTTCACTGACGCCGAACATGTACCAGAGCAAGGACAACCCGTCCGGTCGACCGCCGGAGTGGTTTGAAGCGATCCGGGCAGGCGTGCTGGGCAATCGATCGGAGTTCTACCGTTTCGTCCCTGAGAACCCGTTCTACGGCTACAACCTCGACGGGGCCAAGCGTTCAGAGGCGGTCATCGCGAACTGGTGGCGCCAGGGCATGGCCGGCGGTGCCCTCGCTCACTACGTGACCGTCGACTCCTGGCTCGAGGACTATACCGAAGACCTCAAAAAGATCACCGTGCCGGTGCTTGTGATGCACGGCGAGGCGGATCAAGTCGTCCCATTCGCAAGTTCCGTGCCGCGTGCGGTCAACCTGCTTAAGAACGGGTCGCTGAAAACTTATCCGGGCTACCCCCACGGCATGCTAACCACACATGCGGATGTCCTCAACCCCGATCTGCTCTCGTTCATAAGGTCTTGACGATATCTCTCATCCGTAATCGCCTATCGGAACACTTCGGGATGTGAATAAGGGGAGGGTTCGAGTTTCGGCGTCGTGACGAAGGAACGAAGAAGAAGCTGAAACCCTCCTCGAGAATTCGTCGGCCAAGGCCCCTATTGATCTGCCCCCTATCCCCTAAGGACCGTCATGACCATTACCCGCAACAGCCTTTCCGAGAATGTCCGCAGCAAATCGGGCGCGCTGCTCAATCGCCACTTGGCCGCGGCGATCGACCTGCACGCCCAGGTCAAACAGGCCCATTGGAATGTCCGGGGCTCCAGCTTTATCGGGTTGCACGAACTGTTCGACGCCATTTCGACTGACGTGGAGGATTGGAGCGACCTTCTGGCGGAGCGCGCGGGCGCTTTGAGCCTGGCGGCCGAGGGGACGATCCAGCTTTCGGCCAAGCGCTCGCATCTGACACTTTATCCGCTTTCGATCGCCGATGGCCACGCGCACATTGCCGCTCGGTCCGACGCTTTGGCCGCTTTCGCCGGTGAAGCCCGAAACGGGATTGGCGAGGCGGACAGCTTGGGCGACCCGGCCACAGTCGACATCCTGACCGGCATCGTCCGCGCGGCGGATCTGGCGCTCTGGAAACTCGAATCCCACCAGGAGCCCGCCTGACCCGCGCGGAGACCAACCATGAGTGATAACGGAGCGGTCATCAATGTGTGCTGAGGCCCCGGCATCGGAGCGGCGCAGGCCGAGGCCTTCGTCGCCGAAGGCCATCCCGTCGCGCTGATCGCGCGCGATAAGACGAAGATGGGCGCGGCCGCGGCGGCGGCGACGGTTCAGGAAGGCGGGGGAGCATGGCTGTCGGGGTCGGATTTCGCGCCACACTTGGTTTGAATGACGAAGCTTTTTGCGCAACCCCGGACTATGCTTGAGGACATGGCCCAAAAGCATGTCCGAACTACCAAGATCGTAGACCTCTGAAGTATCGAACAACGTAACGCCATTTTCGTATGCAACGTTGACAATGCTTAGCGCTCGGCTGATATCTGAGGCCGCCCACTTTGGGCGTTGTCTATTCAGGTGTTCACGGAATCTCTTATAACGGGCAGATTCGAAATCATGCTCTGCTCATTGCCGGCAGGCGAGTAATTGCCACTTTTGCCCCCATTTTCGGCCCCCACTGCCGCACTCCACCGTGCGAAAATAAAGAAGCGCCTTGGTCCGATCACTCCCACTCGATCGTCGCCGGCGGTTTGCCGGAAATATCGTAGACCACCCGCGAGACACCCTTCACCTCGTTGACGATTCGGAGCGTCACGCGATCGAGGAAATCGTACGGCAGGCGCGCCCAGCGCGCGGTCATGAAATCCACCGTCTCCACCGCGCGCAGCGCTATCACGTGATCGTAGCGGCGGCCATCGCCCATGACGCCGACCGAACGAACGGGGAGAAACACCGCAAAGGCCTGGCTCACCTTGTCGTAGAGTTCCTCGCGACGCAGCTCTTCGATGAATATCGCATCCGCACGGCGCAACAGGTCCGCATAGGGCTTATGGATTTCACCGAGAATGCGCACCCCCAGGCCGGGACCGGGGAAGGGGTGCCGGCGCACCATGTCGACCGGCAGGCCGAGCGCGATGCCGAGATTGCGGACCTCATCCTTGAACAGGTCGCGGAGCGGCTCGAGGAGCTTAAGCCGCATGTGCTCCGGCAGTCCGCCCACGTTGTGATGCGACTTGATCACATGCGCCTTGCCCGTCTTGGCGCCGGCGGACTCGATGACATCCGGATAGATGGTGCCTTGCGCGAGCCAGGTGACCTCCTCGAGCTTCGCCGCCTCCTCATCGAACACTTCGATGAACACGCGGCCGATGATCTTGCGCTTGGCCTCGGGGTCCGCTTCTCCGCGCAGCGCGTCGAGAAAGCGCTGTTCGGCGTTGACGCGGATGACGCGCACGCCCATGTGCTGCGCGAACGTCGCCATCACCTGATCGCCCTCGCCGAGCCGCAGCAATCCGTGATCGACGAATACGCAAGTGAGCTGTTGGCCGATCGCGCGATGCAGTAGCGCCGCCAGCACGGACGAGTCGACACCGCCGGACAGCCCCAACAGCACTTTGTCCGACCCGACCTGCGCGCGGATGCGCGACACGCTGTCTTCGATGATGCTGCCGGTCGCCCAGTTGCCCGCGCAGTCCGCGATCTCGCGCACGAAGCGGCGCAAGATCTCCGTTCCTTGCAAGGTGTGCGTCACTTCCGGATGGAACTGCACGCCGTACAGGCGCCGGCTCTCGTCCGCCATGGCGGCGAGCGGCGCGTTATCGGTCGCGCCGATGGCCTTGAATCCCGCCGGCAAGGTGACGACGCGGTCGCCGTGACTCATCCAGACATCGAGCACTCGCCGCCCGGACGAATCGCGATTGTCCTCGAGACCGTCGAACAGCCGCGAGGGCTCCGTCGGGCGAACCTGCGCGGCTCCGAATTCCCGGTGCGTGGACGATTCCACCTCGCCGCCGAGTTCGGCCGCCATGGTCTGCATGCCGTAGCAAATGCCGAGTACCGGCACATTCAACTCGAAGACCCGCCGCGGAGCCGCCGGACCTTGGTCTTGATACACCGACTCGGGGCCGCCTGACAGAATCACGGCCTTCGGCGCGAAGCTTTCAATCTCCTCCGGGGACGCATCCCACGGCAGGATCTCCGAGTACACCCCGAGCTCTCGTACGCGCCGCGCGATCAGCTGGGTGTACTGAGCGCCGAAGTCTAAAATTAGAATGCGATCGGCATGAATGTCGGTCATCAACCAATCCGATAGTTCGGCGCTTCTTTGGTGATCGTGACGTCGTGCACGTGGCTCTCGCGCACACCGGCGCTGGTGATGCGCACGAAGTGCGGGCGGGTGCGCATTTCCGCGATGCTCGCGCTGCCGGTGTAGCCCATGGCGGCGCGCAAGCCGCCCGCGAGCTGCTGCAGGATGGAGACGAGACTGCCCTTGTAGGGCACTCTGCCCTCGATGCCCTCCGGCACCAGCTTCTCGAGCTCGGTCGTGGTGTCCTGAAAATACCGGTCGCTCGAGCCGTGCGCCTGGGCCATCGCGCCCAACGAGCCCATGCCGCGATACGCCTTGAAGGAGCCGCCTTGATAGAGCTCGACCTCGCCGGGCGACTCTTCGGTGCCCGCGAACATGCCGCCGATCATCACGCAGTGCGCTCCCGCCGCGATGGCCTTGGCGATGTCGCCCGAATAGCGGATGCCGCCGTCGCCGATCACCGGCACGCCGCTCCCCTCGAGCGCCTTCGACACCCGCGAGATCGCGCTGATCTGCGGCACGCCGACACCTGCGACGACGCGCGTCGTGCAGATCGAGCCCGGACCGATGCCGACCTTCACCCCATCCGCGCCGTACTTGACCAAGTCGAGCGCGGCCTCGGCGGTGACGATGTTGCCGCCGATGACCTGCAGATCGGGGTATTGCTTCTTGATCCGCGCCACGGTGTCGAGCACGCCGCGCGAATGGCCGTGCGAGGTATCGACGATCACGACGTCGACGCCCGCTTCGCGCAGCGCCGCCACACGATTGAGCGTGTCGGGTGTCGTGCCCACCGCCGCACCGACCCGCAAACTCCCGACGTCATCCTTGCAGGCATTCGGAAATTCCGTGGCCTTCTGGAAATCCTTGACGGTGATCATGCCCTTCAGCTCGTGATCGCCCGTGACCACGAGGACTTTCTCGATGCGGTGCTTGTGAAGAAGCGCGAGCACTTCTTCCTTGGGCGCGTTTTCGCGCACCGTGACGAGACGCTCCTTCGGCGTCATCACCGAGGACACCGGCGCATCGAGCTTGGTCTCGAACCTGAGGTCGCGATGCGTCACGATCCCCACCACCTGCCGGCCGGCCACCACCGGCACGCCGGAGATGTTCTTGGCGCGAGTCAGATTGATGACGTCGCGGATGGACATGTCCGGCGTCACGCAGATCGGATCGGTGATCACGCCGCTCTCGAACTTTTTCACGCGATCGACTTCGCGCGCCTGGCTCTCGATCGACATGTTCTTGTGGATGATGCCGATGCCGCCTTCCTGCGCGATGGTGATGGCGAGCCGTGCTTCGGTGACGGTATCCATGGCGGCGGACACCACCGGCAAATTGACTTTGATATCGCGGGTCAGCTGGCTGGCCAGGGAAACGTCTCGCGGCAAAACTTCCGAGTACGCCGGCACCAGCAGCACATCATCGAAGGTGAGTGCCTCTTCCAGAATACGCATGAGCGTCCACTAGGTTCGTCTAAGAGGCGGCGCATTGTACCTTGCGAGCGCCCAAACCGCTATTATTTCACCATGGAAGCCCTATCCGGTTCCCCCGGCCGCGCTGGGCGCGACATTTACAGTGTTTCTCGGTTGAACCGCGAAGTGCGGCTGCTGCTCGAGCGCGGCTTCGGGACATTGTGGGTCGAGGCCGAGCTCTCCAATTTCTCCCGCCCGAGCTCGGGGCATTGGTATTTCTCGTTGAAGGACGCGGACGCCCAAGTGCGGTGCGCGATGTTCCGGCAGCGAAACCTGTTGTGTGCGTTCGCCGCGCGCGACGGCCAGAAAGTGCTGGTGCGCGCGCGCATCGGGCTCTACGAGCCGCGGGGCGAGTTCCAGCTCATCGTCGAGCACATGGAGGATGCGGGTCTCGGCGCCTTGAAGCGCCAGTTCGAGGAGCTCGCCGCGAAGCTCAAGGCCGAAGGTCTGTTCGCGGCCGAGCGCAAGCGGCCGTTGCCGGCCCTGCCCCGGCGCATCGGCATCATCACCTCGCCGTCGGGCGCGGCGGTGCGCGATATCCTGCACGTGCTTGCGCGGCGTTTTTCCATAGTTCCGGTCATGATCTACCCGGTCGCCGTGCAAGGCCCGCAGGCGCCCGCGGAGATCATCGCGGCGCTCGCGCTCGCCGGCCGACGGGCCGAGTGCGATGTGCTCATCCTCGCCCGCGGCGGCGGTTCGCTCGAGGACCTGTGGGCGTTCAACGACGAGCGTCTGGCGCGCGCCATCGTCGCCTCCTCGATTCCGGTCGTCAGCGGCGTCGGGCACGAGATCGATTTCACCATCGCCGATTTCGCCGCCGACGTGCGGGCGCCGACTCCCTCGGCCGCCGCCGAGCTCGTGGTACCCGACTCGGGCGAATGGTTCGCGAGTCTTGCGAGCCTCGCCGCGCGGCTTGCACGCAGCGCGCGCCGGCGTCTCGTTGATGCGCGCGAGCAGCTGCGCCGGCTCGAGCGCCGCGCAGCGCTGGTAAGCCCCGCCGCACGCTGCACGCAGCAAGCGCAGCGGCTCGACGAGTTGGAGCAGCGGCTGCAGCGCGCCCTGTCCCGCGGCCTCGGCAGCCGCCGCGAGCGGCTCAACTGGCTGCAGGGCCGGGCCGGGGTGGCGAGTCCGGCGACGCAGCTGCGCCGTCTTCGCACAGCCCTCGCCGACATGGAGCCGCGGCTGTATCGCTGTCTGCGGCACGCCCAGAACCAGCGCGTCGCGCTGTTTCGCGAGTTCCAGAGCCGATTCTGGCAGGCAAGTCCGCTCGCGCGCGTGCGCGATGCCGCCGCGCGGCACGCAGCGCTTCGGGCGCGGCTGCAAGCGGCAGGGCTTGAAAGCGTGGGCCGCGGCCGTGAGCGGCTCTTGCCCCTCGAGCGCACCTTGCGCGCGGTGAGCCCGCTCGCAACGCTGGCGCGCGGTTATGCCATCGTGAAGGACGAGCAGGGCCAGATCCTGCGCAACGCCGCCGATGCGCCGGCTGGCACCTTGATCGAGGCGCTGCTCGCGCAGGGGCAGCTGCGCGCGAAGGTCCAAGACCCGTGACCACGCTGCGCGCGCTGGTCGCGCTGGCTTGCCTCCTCGCCGCGGCGGGTGTCGCGCGAAGTGTGGAATTGCCCCAGGAGAGCGCCGTGCCCGGCGGCATCAAACTGCTGCGGCTCGAGGCCTCCGGCGAGGTTGCGCCACGCGTCGAGGCCGATGGGCATCGAGCGCTCGTCGTCCGCGACGGCGAGGGCTGGACCGCGGTGATTGGAATTCCGCTGACTACGCCGGTCGGTGACATGCAGGTCGAGGTCTACGGCGCCGCCGGCCCCACCGCGGTCGCGTTCACCGTCACCGACAAGCAATACGTCACCCAGTCGCTGAAGGTGGCGCCGGGTCAGGTCAATCTTTCAGCGAAGGATCTGGCGCGGGCGAATCGTGACCATGCGGTTGTCGAGCGGGCGCGCGAGCATTGGAGCACGCCCGCGCCCAAAACTCTGCGCTGGTCCCCTCCCGTTCCCGGCGTACGCTCGAGCTCCTTCGGAAGCCGGCGTGTGTTCAATGGGGAGGCGCGCAATCCGCATACCGGGATGGACATCGCCGCGGCAACGGGGACCCCGGTGCTGGTTCCGGCGGACGGCACCGTGCTCGAGACGGGAGATTACTTCTTCACGGGCAATACCGTGCTCGTCGACCACGGCGAGGGACTGATCAGTCATGTACTGCCACTTGAGCGCGATCGATGTGCAGCCCGGCCAACGCGTCGCGGCAGGCACGCGGCTCGGCGCCGTGGGTAAGACCGGCCGCGCAACCGGCCCTCACTTGCATTGGGCTTTGAGCCTCAATCGCACCTGGGTCGATCCGGAGCTGTTCCTGCGCTGAAAAGGTGCGATGAGCCGCCGGCGCGCGGGCGCCGGCGGGCTCAATTCGTTCTAGCCGGCGCTCAGCATCTTGTCGACGGCGGGGGCTTCCAACGACGGCGTGCTCGTGGTCAGGGCGGCTTGCCGCAGGCGCGCGCTGTGCTCCTGCACGGCGGCACCGGAGGGCTGCATCTCGATCTGGCCCTGGAAGAAGGCACCATCCACGATGCCGACGCGGGGCGCGAACACATTTCCCTTGACCTTCGCGGTCGCGCGGATGTTGACCGATTCGGTCGCGTACAGATCGCCGTCGACCTTGCCGTCGATCACGATTACGCGTGCGCGAATGTCGCCCTTCATCGTGCCGTCCGTTCCCACGGTGAGGCTCTGGGTGTGCGTGATCGACCCCTCGACGCTGCCCTGAATGATCAGGTCTTCCTGCGCCGAGAGCTCGCCGCGGAACTTCAAGGTGGGACCGAGCACCGAGGCCCGCGGTGCGCTTTCGACCGCACGCGCCTCGCTGGCCCGTGGCTCCGGTGCGCGGGGTTCCGCAGCGCGCGGCGGTACGGGGGCTCGGTGGCTCCACCCGCGGCTCGCGCGGCTCGGGGCGAGCGGGTTCGTGTGCAGCCGGGCGGCTGCCTGGGGCTGAATTCATCATGTCGTCCTCTCCATCTTCGGATTTCTTGAACCAGGCCATTTCACGCCGCGCCTCCGGAAGTTCGGAGCGCGCGCGCAGGCGCGTCGGGCTTGACGGCGGCATGAGCAGCTCTTGCCGTCCATGTCGATGCTGCCGCTGAAGCTCGCACCTTCCTGGATGCTCACCGTGGGCGCAAAGATGTTGCCGTGGACCTTGGCGGTGTCCTTCACGAACACGGATTTGTCGGCGTGCAGATCGCCTTCCACCGTGCCTTCCACGATGATGAGCTGCGCCGTGATGTTCGCCTTGACCGTGCCCTGCGCACCGACGGTAAGCCGCTGCGTGTGGGTGACCGAGCCTTCCACCCGGCCTTGGATCAACAAGTCCTCTTCGGCGCTGAGATCGCCCTTGAAATAAAGTGTGGGACCCAAGATGGATGCGCGCTCGGTAGCGCTGTTATACGGGTTGCTCATACGAATTCTCCGGACCGCGACAGTGCGGTGAGAGACTAACCGGCATAATCGCAAAGCTAGTGGGACTTTCGTCACGAAACCCCGAGATGGCGACCGTGGCGCGGCCGCGACTGTCGCCGTTTGCGGACTCGGGGGCTTGCCGCTAGGTCGGAGGGGTGTCGGTCTTGCGGGCGGCCTGACGCGACAAATAGTCATTCAAGCTGTGGGCGAGCGAGACGAAGTCGGAGGGAATCATGAGCACGGTGGTGCTGTTGTTCTCGGCGCCGACCTCCGAGATCATCTGCATGCGCCGCAGCTCGAGCGCCGCCGGGTTCGCCGTGATCTGCGCTGCCGCGGCTGAGAGCTTCACCGAGGCCTCGAGCTCCGCCTCGGCCTTGATGATGCGGGCGCGCTTCTCGCGAATCGCCTCCGCCTGCATCGCCATCACTTGCTGCATGGCCACCGGCAGTTCCACGTCCTTCATCTCGAAGCGCTGCACCTCGAGACCCCATTCGGCGGTCGAGCCGGCGATCGCCTCGCGCAGCAGGGCGTTGATCTTGTCGCGCTGTTGCAGAACCTCGTCGAGATCGTGCTGACCGATGATGTTACGCAGACCCGTGAGCGCCAGCTGATACACCGCCGCGGGCGCATCGGCTACGGCGATCACCGAGCGCGCCGTGTCCGTGATGCGGTACCAGAGCACGGCATTGACCTTGATGGTGACGCTGTCCCGGGTGATCGTCTCCTGCTGCTCCGCCGAGACGGTGCGTGTTCGAATGTCCACGGTGACCGCGCGCTCGATGTTGAGCGGGATGATCCAGTAAAGGCCCGGTCCGCGCAGCCCCTTGAACCGGCCCAGGCGAAAAATGACGCCGCGCTCGTATTCCTGCGCGACCCGCAGACCCGAGAGCAGGACGAGAACCACGAGCCGAGGACCGTGACGAACTGGGGATAAGGAAACAGGGTCATCTCCTCGCCAGGCAACTGCCGCCGCCGCGGGTCAACACGCCATCCCTAAGGAAGTACGCCTTAGTCTACGCTACTCGATGCTTTCCCCGTGCAGCGAGATGTCGAGGCCCTCGCGCTCCTGCTCCTCGGTGACACGCAGCCCCAGGGTCTTGTCGATGACGATCAGGATCACGTAGCTGACGATGAAGCCGTAGACCACCGTCGTGAGTACGCCTTTCAGCTGCGTGAAGACCTGATGCGGGATGGTCGCGTCGACGCCGGTCAGCTCCTTGCTGAAGAACACGCCGGTCAACAAGGCGCCGAGAATTCCGCCGACGCCATGCACGCCGAAGGCATCGAGCGAGTCGTCGTAGCGAAAAGCGTGCTTGAGCGTGGTGGCCGCGAAATAGCACACCACGCCCGCCGCGGCGCCGATGATGACCGCACCGGACGGGCCGACGTAACCCGAGGCGGGGGTGATGGCCACGAGTCCCGCCACCGCACCCGAGGCGATGCCGAGCACGCTCGGCTTCCCCTTGGCGGCCCACTCGGTGAACATCCAGCCGAGCGCCGCCGCGCCGGTCGCCATTTGGGTCGCGAGCATGGCCATGCCCGCGCGGCCGTCGGCCGCGACGGCCGAGCCGGCATTGAAGCCGAACCAGCCCACCCACAGAAGCGATGCGCCGATGAGCGTATAGGTCAAGTTGTGCGGCTGCATCGCCTCGCGTCCGTAGCCCAGGCGCTTGCCGAGCACGAGACAGCTCGCGAGACCGGCGATGCCGGCGTTGATATGCACCACCGTTCCGCCCGCATAGTCGAGCACGCCGGCCGCGTTCAACCAGCCCGTCGGCTCCCACACCATGTGGGCGATGGGCGCGTACACGAGCAGCGACCAGGCCGACATGAACAGCAGCATCGCCGAGAACTTCATGCGGTCGGCAAAGGCGCCGGCGATGAGCGCCGGCGTGATGATGGCGAAGGTCATCTGGAACATCGCGTACACCGCCTCCGGAATGGTCGGTGCAAGATGCGAGACGGTGAGGCTGCTGCCGTTGTCGCCGTGCACGTAACGGAGCCCTTCGAACAGCGCTCGCGAGCCGCCGCCGAGAAAGCCGTTGCCGGGGGTGAACGCCCAGGAATAGCCGATCACCCACCACAGAATGGTGACCACGCAGGTGCAGGCGAAGCTTTGCATCAGCGTCGCGAGCACGTTTTTCTTGCGCACCATGCCGCCGTAGAAGAGCGCGAGTCCCGGCACGCACATCATCAGCACGAGCGCCGTCGAGGTCAGCATCCAGGCGGTGTCGCCCGAGCTCAGCTTGTCGGCGGCGACCATGAAGGGCTCGGTGGGAGCCGGTGCGCGGCGTAGCGCTCGGCGCGGCGGCGATCGCTCGAAGCCGGCGCGGCGGGCGTTTCGTCCGCGTGCACCACGGGCGTACACGCCAGCAGCAACCCCAGGATGAGGCTCATTTTGATCATCGATGCGACTCCCCTAAATGGCGCCGGCGTCCCGCTCGCCCGTTCTGACGCGCACCACGTGCGTGAGCGCGAAAACGAATATCTTGCCATCGCCCACCTTGCCGGTGTGCGCGGATTTTTGAATCGCTTCGACCACCTGATCCACCAATGCATCGGTCACCGCGATTTCGATCTTGGACTTCGGCACGAACTCGACGACGTACTCCGCGCCTCGATAAATCTCGGTGTGGCCGCGCTGGCGTCCGAAGCCGCGCACCTCGGTCACGGTCATGCCGTGCACGCCGATATCGTTGATCGCTTTGCGAACCTCATCCAGCTTGAAGGGTTTGATGACGGCGCAGACCAGCTTCATTGACCTCTAGCCTTCGCCTCGATGCGCCGTTCGACAGGATTGGGACCGGAGCTAAGCATTGGCCGTGCCATGGATGCAGATGTCCGAGGATTCATGGACTTAGCGTATTGCGGTGCGGTCTGCGCCGCCTCGCGTGCACCGTGACGGTGCAACAAGCTGACTCGAAGCGCCTTGCTTTGGCGCGGCGTGCTAGCGTTTGTTTCGCTGGATCAGGCGCTTGCGCTTGCGCCGCTGGCGCGGGGTCAGCGGATTGCGCTTGCCGGCGTACGGATTTTCCTCGGCCCGGAACGTGACGCGCACCGGCGTGCCCAGGAGATCGAAGGCCTTGCGATAGACGTTCACGAGGTAGCGCCGGTAGGCGTCGGGGACGTGGTCCGTCTGATTGCCGTGGATCACGATCACCGGCGGATTGCGGCCCGCCCTGGTGGGCATAGCGCAGCTTGATGCGCCGCCCGCTCACCAGCGGCGGCTGATGGCTCTCGACGGCGGCCTCGAGCACCCGCGTCAACTCGCGGCGTGCTCATGTCGCGCATGGCGGCGGCGTACACGCGGCGCACGGTCGCAATCAGCTCGCCGACGCCGCTTCCGTGACGCGCCGAAATGAAGTGCAGCGGCGCGAAGTCGGCGAACGAGAGGCGCTGCTCGATCTGTCCGCGGATCAGCTCGCGTTGCTCGGGCGCAATGTTGTCCCACTTGTTGATGGCGATCACCAGCGCCCGCCCTTCCTCGATGACCGTGCCGAGCAGGCTCGCGTCCTGCTCGACGACGCTGTCCTGGGCGTCCATGACGGCCACCACCACGTGCGCCGTCTCGATGGCCTGCATCGTCTTGATCACGCTGAATTTCTCGACCGCCTCCTCGACGCGCGCGCTGCCGCCGCAGTCCCGCCGTGTCGATCAGCGTGTAGCGCTCGCCGTCGCGCTCGAAGGGCACCATCACGGCATCGCGCGTGGTCCCCGGCTGATCGTAAGCCACCATGCGATTCTCGCCGAGCAGGCGGTTGATGAGCGTGCTCTTGCCGACATTCGGGCGGCCGATGACCGCGACCTTGATGCCGGTCGCTTCGGGTCGATCCTCGGGATCGGGCACGTAGTCCCTCGAGCACGGCCTCGAGCAGCGACACGACGCCCTGATCGTGCGCGGCGGCGATGGGGTGCGGCTCGCCGAGCCCGAGCTGGTGAAACTCCGCGACCGCCGAGTCCGGATCGAACCCTTCGGTCTTGTTGACCGCGAGCCAGGTCGGCTTGCCGCTGCGCCGCGCGAGCTGCGCGGCGAATTGATCCTGCGGCGTGAGCCCGGCGCGGCCGTCGACCAGCACGATCAGCCGATCGGCCTCCGCGATGGCGCGCTCGGTCTGTTCCACCATCAGGCCCTCGATCGCATCGCGTCCGCGTCCTCGACCAGGCCGCCGGTATCGACCACGATGCAGGGCACTTGCGCGCGCCGCGCGAAGCCGTATTGCCGGTCGCGCGTGAGGCCGGGGAAGTCGGCGACCAGCGCATCGCGCGTGCCCGTGAGCGCATTGAACAAGGTCGATTTGCCGACGTTCGGCCGACCGATCAATGCGACCACGGGCAGCACGGGAGTGCCTACTGCGGTGTCGGGGCCGGTGTCGGCTCCGGGCGGGGGGCGGCTCGGCGGCCGGCAGATCGCGGCGAAGACGCAGCCGCCGGTGCTCGTGCGACGCGCGGGCTCGCGCGATAGGCGGCGAGCTTGCCGCTGTCGGTGAGCACCACCACCGTGTCCTTGACGGCCACCGGCGGATTGCTCACGCGGAACTTGGCGATGCGCTCGCGCGCCACCAGCTCGCCGGTCTGCTTGTCCAGCCAGTGCAAGTAGCCCTGGTAGTCGGCCACGGCGACCGCCGTGCTGGTCACGGCCGGCGTGCTCAGGCCGCGGCGCTTCAGCTTGTCGTTGCGCCAGATCTCCGAGCCGTCGCGCTGGCGCAGCGCCACCACCATGCCGTCGGACTGCGTGACGAACAGGTTTTCCTCGTCCACCGCGAGGCCGCGATAGCTCGACATGTCGTGCGCCCACCAGATCTGCCCGGAATCGAGCGCGAGCATGGCGGTGCGGCCCTGAAAGCCGGTGGCGAAGACGTTGTCGCCGACGATGCTCACCGCCGAATCGACGTCGACCAGCCGGTCGAGCTCCGTTCTGCCGTGCGGCGTGGCGAGCGCCGTGTCCCACACCGTATCGCCGGTCGCGAGCGATACCGCCATCACCTTGCCGTTGTCGAACCCGCTCACCGCGATTTCCTTGGCGATCACCGGGAATGGCCGTGCCGCGCAGGCTCAAGCGCGGCACCTGCTGCTCCACCGACCAGAGCTCCTTGCCGTCGCTCGCATCGAAGCCGTGCAAGCGGCCGTCGACCGAGCGCATGACCACGACTTTCTCGCTGATCGCCGGAGCGGACAGGAGCTCGGAGTTGACGCGCGTGCGCCAGAGCTCCTTGCCGCTCGCGCCCTCGAGCGCGATCACCCAGCCCTTGGTCGAGCCGACGATCACCAGCCCCGCGGCCGCCGCCGGGTCCGGCGGAGAACTGCATCTTCTTGAATTTCTTGACCCAGACCTGATGGCCGGTCTCGAGATTGACCGCGACCAGCTCGCCCTTGTCGGAGGCGGCGAACACCAGTCCGTTGTCGTAGGCGGGTCCCAGGCCGAGGCGCAGCTTCACCTGCTTCTTGCCGCCGCCGACCTTGTCGCCCCACAACTCCTTGACGGGGAGCTTCTGCGGGAAAGTTCACGAGCTTGGCCGGCGGCTCGACGTCCTTGTCCTTGCTGCAGCCGGCCATGACAAGCAAGGCCGCGAGGGCGACGGGGAGCAATACGCGCATCAGGGTTTGGCCTTGTTCGGGGAAACGGGTGCGGCCGGCGATGCCGGCGGCGGAGTGCTGGATGCCGTCGGCGGCGCGGCCGCCTGAGAAACGGCCGCCTGGGGCGCGCCGGGTGCTACACCCAAGTCGGCGATCTTGAGGGCGAGCAAGGCGGACTCCATGCTTTCCGGGTCGTCTTCGCCGAGCGCCTTTTTGTAGAGCTCCGCGGCCTTGGCCGGGTCCTTCTTGGCGTAATAAGCATCGCCGCGCACCTCGTCGTACCGCGCCGCGAAGGTGCCCGGCGGGTCGGAGAGCGTCTGCAGCGCCTCGTCGGGCTTGCCTTGATCGATCTGCACGCGTGCGAGCCGCAGCCGCGCGATGTGCTTGAGTTCGGCATCCTTGGAGTGCGCGATGACCTCTTGCAGCGGGCCGATGGCGCCGGCTTCCTGGTTCGCATCGATCGCCAGACGCGCGAGCACGAGCTGCGCCTGATCGGCGTAGGGCGAGCTCGGATAGGTCTTGATCAAGCCCTCCGCGATCTGCCGCGCTTTGGCGGGATTGTTGACGTTGACGGCCGCGCTCATGTCGGCGAACTGCGCGGAGGCCTCGAGCGCCGCGCTCGTTCAGGTGCTGGTTGTAGTAGCGATAGCCGAAGGCTAACCCCAAGCCGAGGACCACGGCGCCCAGCGTCCAGGGGCCGTATTCCGCGAACAGCTGCTTGACGTGCTCGAGTTGTTCGTCGTCAGTCAAATATTCTTCTGCCATGAGTGCTCCGCCAACCTCCGTCAATTACAGACCCAACAACAGCCCAAGCGTTCACTGATCGCCTCGATCGGGCACTCTTCCTGCGCCCGCTCTTCGCGCAGCCACTTGATCGCGGCGACCCCGCGGGCGAGCTCGTCTTCGCGCAAGGACCAGCGCGAGTTCCGCGCCGCTCTTGTCGGCGCGCTTGAATTGCGCCTTGAAACTGCCGCCGCCCAAGTTCATCTGCAGCCGCAAATCCGGCCGCGCATCGCGCAACCGCTCGGCGAGCCTGAAGCCCTGCCGCTCGGCGCGCTCCCCGACCAGCACCAGATAAATGTGCGGCCGCTGTTGCCGGAATCGCCTGCGCCTGCTTCTCGAGCAGCATGACGATGCGCTCCTGCCCCATCGCCCAGCCGATGCCGGGCGTGTCCGCGCCGCCGAGCTGCGCGACCAGCCCGTCGTAGCGGCCGCCGGCGCACACCGTGCTCTGCGCCCCCAGCGCATCGGTGGTCCACTCGAACACCGTGCGCGTGTAGTAATCGAGCCCGCGCACCAGGCGCGGCTCGACATCATACGCGATGCCGGCGTCGCGACAGGTGCGCGCACAGCGCCTCGAAGTGCGCCTTCGACTCCGGCGTCGAGCGCATCGAGCAGTGCGGGCGCGCCGGCGATCAGGCGCTGCATGTCCCGGATTCTTGCTGTCGAGGATGCGCAGCGGATTGCCGTGCGAGCCGCCGCCGGCTGTCCTCGTCGAGCGCGGCTTCGTGCGCGCCGAAATACGCGGTCAGGCGCTCGCGGTAGGCCGCGCGCACCGCCGGCGTACCGAGCGAATTGACCAGCAGCTTGACGCGCGTCAGCCCCAGCCGGCGCAGCAGCCGCGCCGACAGCAGGATCATCTCGGCATCGATGTCCGGCCCCTCGAATCCGAACGCCTCGGCATCGATCTGGTGAAATTGCCGGTAGCGTCCCGCCTGCGGCCGCTCGCGCCGGAACATCGGACCCATGCACCACACCTTGAGCCGGTTCTCGCGCAGCAAGCCGTTCGAGATCATCGCGCGCACGATGCCCGCGGTCGCCTCGGGGCGCAGCGTGATGTGATCCTCGCCCTGATCGACGAAGCTGAACATCTCCTTCTCGACGATATCGGTGAAATCGCCGATCGAGCGCTTGAACAGCTGCGTCTGCTCGATGATGGGGACGCGAAATTCCTCGTAGCCGTAGCCCGCGAACACCTCGCGCGTGATGCGCTCGAGGTGCTGCCAGGCCGGCGCCTGCGCGGGCAACACGTCGTGAACGCCTCGCAAGGGCTCGATGATCTTGCTCAAGAGAAAGCTCCCGTTCAGCCGCGCGGCGCGGCCGGCGCCGGCGAGGCCGGCGCTGGGGCTGCGGCGGGCAGCGGATGCGGATCGCGGCGCAGCACGCCGTCGGCGCCCGCCTCGAAGCGCGCCACGTCGCCCGACACGAACTGCGGCCCGATCGCGACCGCGCGATCGTTGACCTGCAGCTGCACGCCGCTCGCCAATCCCAAGTACACCCGGAACGGCGCCATGCCGGCGAGTGTCTTGACGCTGTTCGCGCGGCCGTTGCCCGTGAACACGGGCTTGCCCGTGTAGTCGTAGATAGCCACGCGCGAATCGGCCGAAAAGCTCAGCCGTAACCGGGCGCGCCCGACGCCGGGGGTGAGCTCTGCGCGGGGCCGCGCGGCGCGCGGTGCCGCGGACGGAGCCGATGGGGCGGTTCCGGCGGGAGCGCCTGCCAACGTGCAGCTCGCTTCGTCACCGCCTCGTCTCGGCTCGCGCTGCCGTCTCGGTTTTGTCCGCCTGCCGTCGCCGCGGAGTCCGCAGCCTCGCTGCTCGGCGCAGCTTCTCGGCGCCGGGACACTCGCCGCGCGCGGCACCTGCGCGGCGGCGGCCGCGCGCGAGCCGTGCCAGGGACGCCACCAGACGATGCCGCCGGCGACCAGCGCAATCACGGCGACCCCGCCGACCGTCGGCCAGATCGAGCCGCTCCCGCCCGGTGGGTCGAGTCGGATGATCGGGGATGGGCGGCGGCGGACCCGCAGCTTGGCCTGCGGTGCGGGCGTCTCCTGCGTGGCCGACACGCCGAGAATGCTCGCGTATTTACGCAGGTGTCCCTGGGCATAGACGGCCGGCCCGATGCGCTCGTAGTCGCCCGCCTCGAGCGCGTCGACCACCCATGCATCGAGATGCATGTCGTCCGCCATCTTTTGCGCGCTCATCCCGCGCTTCTCCCGCTCCGCCTTGAGCCTCTGGCCGAGCGCTTGCGCGGCCTCGCTCATCGATCGACGCCGGCGCGCAGCAGCTGGGCCTGATCGGAATCGGGAAACTCGGTTTGAATGCGCCGGCCATAGACGATCGCGGCGGCGTTGTCGCCCAACTTGCGCTGCGTGCGAAAGCCGAGCCATCAGGATTTCGGCGGAAGGCGGATTGACCGCGAGATAGCGCTGCACGTCATCGAGCGCCTGCTTGTAGTCGCCGCGGCTGTAGGCCAAGTTGCCGAGCTGCAGCAGCGCCTCCGGCATGTTCGGCTTGATGGTGAGCGCGCGATTGAAGTAGCGTTCCGCATCGACCACATCACCCGAAGAGCCGAGACACACGCCGGCGTTGAGCAGCGCCACTTCGGGCGTCCTGTAGACCGGATTCTGGGCCACCTCGATGAAAATCTTCTCGCCCTCGGCCGCCTTGCCCGTGCGGCAGAGGAAGCCGGCGTAGCTGTTCAGGATGTCGGGATCGTTCTTGCCGAGGCGCGCGGCCGCGGCAAAGGCGTGCTTCGCCTTCGGAAGCTCGTTCAAGCGCTCGTACACCAGACCGGCGGTCTCCTGCACGTTGGGATTGTCCGGCGCTTCGCCGAGCGCCCGCTCGATGCGCTCGCGCGCCTGCGCGAGGTTGTTGATGCGCATGTACTCGAGCGCCATCTTCATATTGGCGACGGCCGCTTCCTGCGGCACGGGCTTTCTGTGCCGGTCGGGATTGCTGGTACGGGGCGGGCTGCGAATGACAGGCGGGCAGCGCCGCGGCGAGCACGGCGGCGGCGAGCAGCGCCGCCATTTTCGCAAGCGGACCGGATCT
This sequence comes from uncultured Gammaproteobacteria bacterium, assembly GCA_963766915.1. Lineage (GTDB taxonomy): Bacteria > Pseudomonadota > Gammaproteobacteria > Steroidobacterales > Steroidobacteraceae > Bog-1198. The sequence continues at coordinate 199,960 of CAVYCL010000003.1, read as the reverse complement.
CAGCCACGCCGCGCCGTTCATTGGACCTCCGCCGGCGCGCGCGTTCCGGTCATTTTCGTGCCGAGCCGCACCTGGGTGCGGTCGGTCACCCGCCCGGCGAGTTGGCCGCACGCCGCATCGATGTCATCACCGCGCGTGCGCCGGATGGTCGCGATCACGCCGTGCTCGTTCAGGATGTCGCGAAACTTGAGCATCGCCGCCGCCGAGCGAGCATCGATAGCTCGTACCCGGAAAGCGGTTGAACGGGATCAAATTGAGTTTGGCGGGCCGGCCGCGCAAGCGCCGCGCGAGCGCACGCGCCTGCGCCGGCTGATCGTTGACGCCGTCGAGCATGACGTACTCGAAGGTCACGCTGCGGCCGTTCTGCTTCTCGATGTAATGCCAGCACGCCGTCAACAGCTCCTCGATCGGGTGCTTGCGGTTGATCGGCACCAGCTGGTTGCGCAGCTCGTCGTCGGGCGCATGCAGCGAGACCGCGAGCGCGACGTTGCACTCCTCCGCGAGCTTGTAGATCTGCGGCACCAGCCCCGAGGTGCTCAGCGTGACGCGGCGCCGCGACAGGTCATAGCCCAGATCGTCCATGAAAATGCGCATCGCCGGCACGACGTTGCGATAATTGGCGAGCGGCTCGCCCATGCCCATGAACACGATGTTGGTGATCGCGCGTCCGTCGGGCCGCGAATCGCGCAATTCGCGCTGCGCAAGAAACACTTGGCCGACGATCTCGGCGACGCTCAAGTTGCGGTTGAAGCCTTGTTGCGCCGTCGAGCAGAACGAGCAATCCATCGCGCAGCCGACCTGCGAGGAGATGCAGAGCGTGCCGCGGTCGGGCTCGGGGATGTAGACCATCTCGATGCCTTGCACGCGGTCCATGCGCAGCATCCATTTGCGCGTGCCGTCGGTCGATCGCTGCTCCTCGACGATCTCCGGCACCGCCACCGTCGCGACCTCGGCGAGCTGCGTGCGGAACTCTTGCGCGAGGTCCGTCATCGCGGCGAAGTCCGCGACGCCGCGCCGGTACAGCCACTTCATCAGCTGCCGCGCACGGAACGGCTTCGCGCCGAAGCGCTCGGCGACGAACGCCTCGAGCTCGGTCCGCGGTAAGCCGAGAAGATTGACGGGATCGCCGGCCACTTCGCTCAATGCCCCCCGTTCATGCCCAGCGTTACGCTAACGCGTACGCGGGCAGAGCTCAATTTCTCGAAAGAAATAGGCAATTTCCCGCGCCGCCGTGTCGGGCGCATCGGAGCCGTGCACCACGTTCTCATCGATGCTGCTGCGCGAGGTCCGCGCGGATCGTGCCGGCTGCCGCCTTCTTCGGATCCGTCGCCCCCATCACCTCGCGATTCTTCGCGATCGCGCCTTCGCCCTCGAGCACCTGCACCAGCACCGGCCCGGACGTCATGAATTTCACCGAGATCCTTGAAAAACGGGCCGCTCGCGGTGCACGGCGTAGAAGCCCTCCGCTTCGCGCTGCGACAGCTGCATCATGCGCGCCGCGACCACCCGCAAGCCGACCTTCTCGAAGCGACTGATGATCTCGCCGATCGAGATTTCGGCCGACGCCGTCCGGCTTGACGATGGAAAGAGTGCGCTCGATGGGCATGGTTAACCTCGGGTAATTGGCCTAGATCGCCCGCGACGGGGCCGACAAAGACCGCGAAGTGTACTTTAGCGGGCGCTGTCAGGCAATCGGCAGCGCAACCGGAAGTGCCTGTATTACTTGGAAAAACCGCAATCGCAGGGGCGGCGCGTGCGGCGCCGGCCGCTGCCGCCTAGACGCTGAAGCTCTCCCCGCAGCCGCACTCGACCCTTGGCCTTGGGATTCTGGAACTTGAAGGCCTCGTTGAGGCCCTGTTTGACGAAGTCGACCAAGGTGCCGTCGATCAGCGGCAAGCTGGCCGAGTCGACCACGATCTTGACGCCCCGCTCCTCGAAAACCGCATCGCCGGGGTGGATCTCGTCCGCGTAGTTCACGACGTAGGCGAAGCCCGAGCAGCCGGTTTTCTTCACGCCGACCCGCAAACCCACGCCCGCGCCGCGCTTCGCAAGGTGTGTTCGTACTCGATCCGCCGCAGATTCCGTCAACGATATGCTCATGTTGCCGTGTCCTCTCCTTTCCCAGCTCCGGGTGGTAGCAGGACATACATAATACGCGCGAGGCGACCTCGCACCGGACTTGGAGCGCAATTTTTTCGCATGAGGACTGCGTAATGTGGGTATGAGGCCCCGCCTCTCAATCCCCGGCCGGGACGTTCCCGGCGCCGGCGGCGGCGCGCTGGGCTGCCAGCCAGGCATCCTCCACCACGAACAGGCGCCCGAGCTTCTCCACCGGCGCGTCGATGCGCTCCAGCAAGGAATGGACGCTTTGCGGCAATCGAGGCTCGGGCGCGCGCCCCTCGCCGGCCTCGGCCACCAGCGCGGCGGCGGCGATGACGTGCGGGCAACCGAAGGCCAGGAAGCGCACCTCACGCACGCGAGCCCCGGCACCCGTGCCAGTCACACGCAGGTCGAATTGCACCCAGGTGCCCGCCGACCGGCTTCCCGCCGCACCGCGGTGGCAATCGGAGCCCGCCAGCGTCCCGGCGCGCGCCGGATGCTCGAAGTGGCGGCGGGTGAGCTCGTTGTAGATCATGCGCCCGCGATCGCTCGCAGGCGCAGCACGGCGCGCGTCACGACCGCCGCCGCCGCGTCGATATCGGCCTCGCGGGTGAAGCGCCCGAAACTGAAGCGCAGGCTACTCTCCGCCAAGCGATCGTCGCGGCCGAGCGCGCGCAGGACGTAGGAGGGCTCTTGGGTGGCGGACGTGCAGGCGGAGCCCGTGGACACCGCCAGGTGCGGCTGCACCGCCGCGAGCAGGCTCTCGCCTTCGACACCCTCGAACGACACATTGAGCACGTGCGGCACACGCGCCGCCCGCTCGCCGTTGCGCATCACGCCGCCCATCGTTCGCAGTGCCTGCCACAAGCGCTCGGCCAGTGCCGCGACGCGCGCGTGCTCGCCCGCCGGCGCGCTGCCCGCGAGCTCGAACGCGGCGCCCATGCCGACGGCCTGATGCGTCGCGACGGTCCCTGAGCGGAGCGAGCCCTCCTGTCCTCCGCCATAGAGGATCGGCGTCAGCTGCGCGCCGCGCCGCCGCGAGACGAGCAGTGCCCCCGCACCTTTCGGGCCGTACGCTTTGTGCGCCGATACGGACATGAGGTCGATGCCAAGCGCGGCGAAATCGACGCCGCACTTGCCGACGCTCTGCGCGGCATCGACATGGATGCGCGGCCGTCCCGCTCGTGCGCAAAGCGCGGCGATCGCGCCCACGTCCGACATCACGCCGGTCTCGTTGTTCACGTGCATGACGGACACCAGCACCGTGTCGGGACGCACCGCCGCCGCGACACGCGCCGGATCGAGCACTCCGTCGGCATCGGGCGCGAGATAGGTAACGCTCCATCCGCGCCGCTCGAGCTCCTTCAAGGGATCGAGCACCGACTTGTGCTCCGTGCGCGCCGTGACGATGTGCCTTCCTGAATCCCGGTAATACTGCGCCGTGCCGAAAATCGCGAGATTGTTGGCCTCGGTGGCGCCCGAGGTGAACACGACGTCGGCGGCTTGCGCGCCGACCGCCGCCGCCACCTGCGCCGCGCGCCGTCTCGACGAGTGCGTTCGCCGCCTCGCCATAGGCGTGGCTCGTCGATCCGGGGTTGCCGAACGTGCCCTCGCGCGTCAAGCACTCCGCCATCCGCGCCGCCACCTCGGGGGCGACGGGAGTGGTCGCCGCATAGTCGAGGTAGACCAAGTCCGCGCTCATTCGCGCGGCCGCCGCGAGGATTGCCCGCGCCGGCCCTGCACCGCGCTCAGAATACCGCGCAAAATGTTGAGCTCGTTCCGATCGAGCTGCGCGCGATTGAACAGCCGCCGCAGGCGCTCCATCAGATGCCCGGTGCGGTCCTCGAAGTCGATCTCATTCAGCACCTGGTGCAGATGCGCGTAGAAATGCTCGACGTCGCCCGCCGGCGCGAGCGGTTGCTCGAGCTGCACATGCGGTTGCGGCTGCTCGCGCGCCATGAAGATCTCGTAGGCGAGCAGCTGCACCGACATGGCGAGGTTCAAGGAGCAATACACGGGGTTCGCCGGTATCTTGACCAGCACGTTGCAGTGGTTCAGGTCCTCGGTGCCGAGACCGTAGCGCTCCGAGCCGAACAGCAGGGCCGCGCGATTCTCCGCGCCGAGCCCGGCTATCGTGACCGCCACCTCGCGCGGGGTGCTGAATTCCCAGTAGTAGGAGCGCGGACGCGAGGTGGTGCCGGCGATGAAGGCGCAATCTGCGATCGCCTCGACGACGCTGTCCACCACGCGCGCCTTTGCCAGGATGTCCTCGGCGCCGGCGGCGAGCGCGTTCGACTCGGGGTGCGGGAACGACCGCGGGCGCACCAGGGTCAGGTCATCGAGCGCCATGTTCTTCATGGCACGCGCCACCGAGCCGACGTTGCCGGGATGACTCGGGTCGATGAGCACGATGCGAACCGGGGAGGTCATTGCTCTGTTATTCTAGCGCTATCGCCATGCAACCACTTCTCAACATCGGCATGCGCGCCGCGCGCCGCGCCGGCGATTTCATCGTGCGGAACCTGTCGCGTCTCGACTCCCTGAAGATCGACACCAAGGGCCGCAACGATTTCGTCACCGACATCGACCGCAAGGCCGAGGCGGAGATCATTGCGACGGTTCGCAAGAGCCACCCGAATCACGCCTTTCTCGCCGAGGAAAGCGGCCGCTCCGGCGACAGCGAGTACGTCTGGATCATCGATCCTCTCGACGGTACGACGAATTTTTTGCACGGCTTCCCCACCTTTGCCGTATCCATCGCGGTCGAGCACCGCGGCCGCCTGCAGCACGCCGTCGTCTATGACCCGAGCCGGCAGGAGTTCTTCACCGCCTCGCGCGGCGAGGGCGCGCAGCTCGAGGGCAAGAAAATTCGGGTGAGCAGTCAGCGCTCCCTCGAAGGCGCGCTGATCGGCACCGGCTTTCCGTACCGCATGGAGGCCGAGTACATCGATCCTTATCTCGCCATGTTGAAGGCGGTCATGGGTACCGCCGCCGGGGTACGCCGCCCGGGCGCCGCCTCGCTCGACCTTGCGTACGTCGCAGCCGGGCGCCTGGACGGATTCTGGGAGTTCGGCCTGCAGCCCTGGGACACCGCGGCGGGGACGCTGCTCATCACCGAAGCGGGCGGGCGCGTGGGAACGCCGATGGGCGGTGACTATGAGCTCGGACCCAACATCGTGGTCGGCAATCCGAAGGTGTACGAGGGCCTGCTCGCGATGCTCGGTCCGCTCACACCGGCGGCATTGCGGGGCTGACCGCGCGGCCGAGCACGGACGTCCTGATTCCGTAGACGAAATAGATCGCCGTTCCGACCCCCAGGTAAATCAGAAAGAAGTGCCGGGTGGTGGGCGTCGCCATCAAGCTCATCAGCAACATCGCGCACATCCCCGCCCCCAGCACCGGCGTCACCGGATAGAGAGGCGTCTTGAACGGCCGCACCAGCGCGGGTTCGGTGATGCGCAAATAAATGACCGTGATGCAGACCAACGCGAACGCGGCGAGCGACCCTACGTTGGCAAGGTCGCCCAACGTGTCCAGCGATATAAGACCGGCCGCGCCCATGGCAGCAATGCCCACGATGATGGTATTGATCCAGGGTGTGCGGAATTTCTTGTGCACGATCCCAAGCGAGCGCGGCAGCAGACCGTCCTTGGACATGGTGTAGAAAATGCGAGTCTGGCCATAGAGCAGCACCAGCATCACGCTGGTGAGCCCGGCGATCGCACCGACCTTGACCACGATGGCGAACCAGCCGAGCCCGATGTAGTCGGCCGCCACCGCGAGCGGCGCCGGCACATCCAGCAAGTTATAGGGAACGATTCCCACGAGGACCGCGCAGGTGGCGATGTAGAGCACCGTGCAGATCGCCAACGCGCCCAAGATGCCGATGGGCATGTCCTTGCCCGGGTTGCGCGATTCGGCGCCGGCCGTCGACACCGCCTCGAAGCCCAGGTACGCGAAGAAAATCACGGCGGCGCCGTGAATCACCCCGACGATGCCGTACTTGGTCGAGTTGTCGCCCGTGACGACGGACACGATCGCCCGGCCGATCTGCGGCCAAAGGCCCATGGGCGTACCCGGCGCCGGTGCCGGGATCTGCGCAGGCACCAGCGGTGTCCACAGCGCCGGATGCACGTAGCGCGCGCCGATGAGAATGAAGGCGAGCACCACCGATACCTTGATGATGACGATGACGTTGTTGACGGTTGCCGATTCCGAGACGCCGCGCACCAAGACGACGGTGACCAGGCCCACGATGAGGATGGCCGGCAGATTGATCAGGCCGGTGGCTATGACATGACCCGCCCCGTCCATGACGGGCACGCCCGGCGCCGCCGTGAGTACCGCGGGAACGATGATCCCCATGTTGCGCAACAGACTGACGCAGTATCCGGACCAGCTCACCGCGACGGTGGACGCCGCAAGGCCGTATTCCAGCAGCAGCAAGAGACCCATGATCCAGGCAGGTCCCTCGCCCATCGACGCATACGTATAAGAATACGCGGAGCCGGAAACCGGCAGGGCCGAGGCGAGTTCCGCATAACAAAGCGCAACGAAGGCGCAGAGGAGCCCGGTGATCACGAACGAAACCATGATCGCGGGCCCGGCGAATTGGGCGGCCGCGCGGCCGGTGAGGACGAAAATGCCGGCGCCGATCACACAGCCGATGCCAAGCAGCATCAGGTTCAGGGCACCCAGCGAGCGCTTCAACTCTCCTTGCTGGTGCTCGGCCTGAATTTGATCGACCGACTTGCGCAGGAAAATGCGCCCTATTCCCTTGCCCACCATGAGTCGAGGTCTCCTATGTCTTGTTGGCAGCGCTCGAACGACCATAACAGGGCTCTTGCCTGCCCGCAATTGAGTTCATGGCCGCAAAGCACGATCGCTAAGAATCAAAATTGCATTGCTCGAGCGGCACGAACCGCGTCTTGTGGCGCAGCTTGTGGCCCAGATACAAGACCAGGAACGCCGGCAAGATGAGATACCCGCTGATGAAATCGAACCAGGAAAAGACGGGCGTTTGAAAGACGCCGATGTTTGCGCCGAACAGCACGATCACGAACAGCACCAGCGCGAACCAAGGCCCAAAGGGGAAAAATTTGGATTTGAATTTCAGATCCGACAAGGGACGGCCCTGCGCCACCCACGCTTTACGAAATCGCAGATGGCATAGGGCAATGCCCAACCAAATCAGAAACCCGCTCAAGCTCGAGGCGTTGTAGAGCAACTGATAGATTTTCTGGCCGCCGATGTAGTTCGAGAGGAACGCGAAGCCGCTCACCAGGCCCGTGCCCCAGAGCGCCGCCACCGGCACGCCCCGGCCGTTGAGCCGGCCGAAAATCCGCGGCGCCTTTTGCCCGTGGGACATTGCGTGCAGCATGCGCGATGCGACATACAGGGACGAATTGCCGCACGAAAGAACCGACGAGAGAATGACCGCATTGATGAGGTTGGCGGCGAAATAGCCCCAGGGCAGCCGCTGGAAAATGATCGTAAACGGCGAGAACGCGATGTGGCTCTCGTCCGCACGCAGCAGATTCGGATCCGTGTATGCGATCAACGTGCCGATCACAAAAATGGATCCGATGTAGAACAACAAGATCCGCCAGAAGACGGATCGAATCGCCTTCGGGACGTTCCTGCCCGGATCCGCGGTCTCGGCCGCGGCGATGCCGACGCCTTCGGTACCCTGAAACGAAAATCCCGCCACCAGAAAGACCGCCAGCGCGGCGGTCCACCCGCCGACGAAGGGCGCATGCGTGTGCGTGGCTGGGATCTGCCAGGAACCAATTCCGGAACCCGGCGTGATCGTTGTTCAGCATCCCGGCGATCATCAGGAAGCCCACGCCGAGGAAAATGATGACCGTGACGACCTTGATCCCCGCGAACCAATATTCCGCCTCGGCATAGGCTCTGACCGACATCAGGTTCAAGCTCATCACGAAGACGAAGAACCCCATCGCGCACAGCGACGGATTGGAATGCGGAAACCAAAACTGCACGATGAGGGCGCCGGCCACCAACTCCGCCGCCAGGGTGACCGCCCAGCTGAACCAGTAATTCCAGCCCACGGCAAAAGCGAGCGAGGGGTCGACGAAACGCTCGGCATAAGCCTCGAATGAACCCCGAATCGGCAGTTGCGTCGCCATTTCGCCCAGCGACTGCATCATGCAGAAGACCGCGAATCCCATCACCGCGTACGCCAGCATCGCGCCGCCGGGTCCCGCTTGCGCGATGGCTCCGCCGCTCGCGAAGAACAGACCCGTGCCGATGGCTCCGCCGATGGCAATCATGCCCAGCTGTCTGGAGTTGATGCTGCGATGAAGATCGGATGTCGAAGGGGGATCTAGGGGGTTTTGGTGTGCCATCCTGTCAACAATAACCAAAAGCTATGGAGCGGACCGCATTCTAGGTTACTCCCGCCGCCGCAGACGAATGTTGACCCATTCCGCAACGGCCGAGAAACCGATCGCAAAATACAAATAGCCCTGCTGGATGTCGATATGCATGGCTTCGGCGATGAGCGAGAGGCCGACCAGCACCAGGAACAGCAGGGCGAGCGCCTTCAAGGTGGGGTAGCGGGCGACGAATCGGCCGACCGCGGATGATATGGCGATCATCGCGATCACCGAGACGACGATGGCCGCGATCATGACCTCGACGCGCTGCGCGAGTCCAATGGCGGTGAACACCGAGTCGAGCGAGAAGACGATGTCGAGGACGCCGATCTGCACGATGATGAACCAGAAGCCGCCGCCGCCCGTGCTGGCCGGACGCCGCGCGCCGCGCCCCTTGAGAAGTCCCTGGATCTCGTGGCCGCTCTGCAGGACGAGCAAGCCGCCGCCGGCGAACAGCACGACGTCCCGCACCGAGACCTCGAACCCGCCGAGGGTGAAGAGCGGCCGCTTCAGGTGCGCGATCCACACCACCGACATCAGCAAGGCGATGCGCGTCAGCATCGCGAAACCCGACCCGACGAAGCGCGCACTCGCGCGCCGGCGCTTCGGCAGCTTGTTGACCAGCAGCGAGAGCAGCAGGATGTTGTCGATGCCGAGAACGATCTCGAGCCCCGTAAGCGTCAGGAAGGACAGCCACGCCTGCGGGTCGAGGAAGATGGACATCGCTAGGGCAGACCGTCGACCTCTTCGGGCCGCGTGAGCTTGCGCTCCAGCAGATCGTCCGTACGCAGGCCGAAATCGAGGGCGGCCGCGGCGGAGATGTAGATCGAGGAATACGTGCCCGCGAGGATGCCGATGACCAGCGCCGCCGAGAATCCGTGCAGGGTCTCGCCGCCGAAGATCAGCAGGAACACGACGACCAGCAAGGTCACGAGCTTGGTCATCAAGGTACGCGACAGCGTCTGATTGATGGACTCGTCGATGACCTGCGAGACGGGGAGCTTGCGGGCGTTGCGCGCACGCTCGCGCACCCGGTCGAAGACGATGACGGTGTCGTTGAGCGAGTAGCCGATCACCGCGAGGATGGCCGCGATCGCGGTGAGGTCGAAGGTCATCTGCGAGAGCGCGAAAAATCCGATCACGCAGATCGGGTCATGCAGCACCGCGAGGATGGCGCCGACCGCAAGCTTGAAGGTGAAGCGCGCCAGCACGTAAATCATGATGAACACGAGCGTCAGCACCAGCGCCCATGCGCCGCGCACGAACAACTCCCTGCCGACCTGCGGCCCCACGACCTCGGTGCTTTGCACCTTGACCTCGGGATCGACGCTCTTGAACACCTCGAGAATCTTCGCGCCGATCTGATCGCCCTTGACGTTCGGATCGGGAGGCAACCGCACCAGGATGTCGCGCGAGCTGCCGAACGCCTGAACTTGCGCGGCGTTGACGCCCGCCTTGGCGAGCGCGCCGCGCAGCTGATCGATATTCGGCGATTGCGCGAAGTTCGTCTCGATGTTCACGCCGCCGGTGAAGTCGATGCCCAGATTCAAGCCGCGCACCGCCACCAGGGCGAGCGAGGCGACGATGAGCACCGCCGACAGCCCGTACCACACCTTGCGGGTGCGCATGAACGGGAAGCGGGTGACCTTGTGGAAGAACTCCATGGATTCAGATCCTCGAAAGGCTCAGATGGACAACCGCTCGACCTTGCGCTTACCGCCGTAGATGAGCTGGACCAGCGTCCTCGACCCCATCAGCGCCGTGAACATCGAGGTGATGATGCCGAGCACCAGCACCACGGCGAAGCCGCGCACCGCGCCCGCGCCGAACAGCCCACAACACCACGCCGGCGATCGCCGCGGTGATGTTGGAGTCGAAGATGGCCGAGTAGGCGCGGTCGAATCCGGCGGTGATGGCGGCGCGCGGCGACACGCCGTTGCGCAGCTCCTCGCGGATGCGCTCGTAGATCAAGATGTTCGCGTCCACCGCCATGCCGACGGTGAGCACCACCGCCGCGATGCCGGGCAAGGTGAGCGCGGCGCCGAAGATGGACAGGAGCGCGGTGAGCAGGACCACATTGAGATCAGCACGAGATCCGCGACCACGCCGAACAACTTGTAGTAGATCGCCATGAACAGGAACGCCGCGGCCATGCCGAACACCATGGCCCGCACGCCCTTGGTCGATGTTGTCCGCGCCGAGGCTCGGACCGATGGCGCGCTCCTCGACGGGCGTGCAGCGGCGCCGCCAGGCCGCCGGCGCGCAGCAAGCAGCGCGAGCTCGCGCCCCTCGATGGGATTGATGCCCGTGATCTGGAACGTGTTGCTGAACACGCCGCGGATGGTCGCGCGGTTGATGACCTCCTCGGTGGTCCGGTCGACCTCGACGCCCTGCGCGTTCTTCTCGCGCGAGCGGTCGATGAACACCACCGCCATCGAGATGGCCGATGTTCTCCTCGGTGTTCTTCAGCATCTTCGAAGCGCCGCGCGCATCGAGGCTCACCGACACCGCCGGGCCGTCCTGGGTGTTCGGCTGGAACGAGGCGTCGGTCAGCTGATCGCCGGTGACCACCACCTCGCGCTTCAGCAGCACCGGCTGCTTGTCGCGCGTGTAATAGAGCTTGGCGCCGAGCGGCACATGCCCGGTGGCGACGGCCTCGAGCGGATTGTCGGTCTCATCGACCATGCGAAACTCGAGGGTCGCGGTCTTGCCGAGGATCTTCTTCACCTCGGCGGAGTTCTGCAGGCCGGGCAGCTGGATCGCGATGCGGTCGACGCCTTCGCGCGCGACCTGCGGCTCGGACACCGCGAGCTCCGGGCTGTTCAGGCGGTTGCGCAGGATGACGATGTTCTGCTGCACGGCGTAGTCCTGCCGGTCCTTGATCTCCTGCGGCGTCAGCGCGAGCTCGAGCGCCGGCGCGCCGCCGACCGTGGTCTCGGTGAGATGCAGGTTGCGGTTGTCCGCGAGAATGGCGGCGCTTGCCCTTCGCGCGATTGTCGGCGTCGCGGAACAGCACGCGCACGCGGTTGCCGGGATAATCCACCACCACGTCCTGATAGGGCACGTGGGCGTTGCGGAGCGATGCGCGAAAGTCCTGCTCGCGATGATCGAGCAGCTGCTTCACCGCGCCCGCGACGTCGACCTGGTAGACGAGGTACACGCCGCCGCGCAGATCGAGGCCGAGCTTCAGACGGATTCAAGCCGATGCTGCGCATCCAGTCCGGCACGCGCGAAGCCTGGGAGAGCGCCATGGTGAACTCGTTGGGCGTGCGCTTCGGCGATGACATCGCGCGCCTTCAGCTGATCCTGCTTGCTCGCGAAGCGCAGCGTGAGACGGCCCTGATCGAGGAACACGCCGGTCGGCGTCACGCTCGTTCGATTGCAGCAGCTTGACCACGGATCGCGGTCGCTCGCGTGCACTGCGGCGCGGTCGCGCACCAGCTGCAGCGCGTTCTCTTCGCCGAATACATTGGGCAACGCAAGCAAGACGGCGAGCGCGAGCACGACCGCGACCAGCACGCATCTTCCAGCGGGGATAGGAAATCATGCGCTCTTGACCGTCCCCTTGGGCAGGAGCTGCGCGACCTGATGCTTCTGCAGTTTGATGTTCACGCCGTTGGCGATCTCGAGGGTCAGGAACTGATCGCCCACCTCGGTGACCTTGCCGAGGATTCCGCCGGTGGTCGCGACCTCATCGCCCGCCGCGATCTTCGAGAGCATCTCGCGCTGTTCCTTGGCGCGCTTGTTCTGCGGCCGGATCAGCAGGAAGTAGAACACCACGAGCAGCACCAGGGGCAGCATCAGCGCGCTCATGATTCCCTGACCGCCGCCGGCACCGGCCGCCTGGGCCTGGGCAGTGTTGATGAAGAAATCCATAGGGTTACCCCCGTTGTGCGGCGCACGGCCGCAACGCAAAGCCGGGCAGTATACAGGAGCCGAAATCGGCTGCGGGACGCCTTTGGCGCCGCGTCCTCTACACCGCGTCTGCGGCCTGCCCCCCGGGAGCGGCGCCTTCGCGCTGCCGGGCATAGAACTCGGCGGCATAGGCCGAGAGCCGTCCCGCCTCGATGGCGGCGCGAATTTCCGCCATCAGCCGCTGATAGAAATACAGGTTGTGGACGGTGTTCAAGTGCGAACCCAAGATCTCGCCGCACTGTCGAGATGGCGCAGATAGCTGCGGCTGTAATGCGCGCAGGTGTAGCAGCCGCAGCCCTCCTCGATCGGGCCGGGTGTCCTTCTGATGCACCGCGTTACGGATATTCAGCACGCCGCGGCGCGTGAACAGGTGGCCGTTGCGGGCGTGGCGGGTCGGCATCACGCAGTCGAACATGTCGACACCGCGGAGCACCGCCTCGAGGATGTCCTGCGGCCGGCCGACCCCCATGAGATAGCGCGGTTTGTGCAGCGGGCATCTGCGGCGTGAGCCCTTCGAGCACCGCCAGCCGCTCCGTCTCGCTCTCGCCGACGGCGAGACCGCCGATCGCGAGTCCTTCGAATCCGATCTCTTCGAGCGCGGCGAGCGAGGCCGTGCGCAGCTGCCCGTGGACGCCGCCCTGGACGATGCCGAACAACGTCCCGGGCGGCTCGGTCTCGTAGTAGGCGCGCGCGCCGCGCAACGCCCAGCGCATCGAGAGCTCCATCGAGGCCCGCGCCTCGCTCTCGCTCGCCGGATACGCGCGTGCACTCATCGAAGCACATGGCGATGTCCGAGCGCAGCATGCGCTGGATGCGCATCGACTCCTCCGGCGACAGAAACACCGGCGCGCCGTCGATCGGCGAGCGAAAGCTCGCACCCTGCTCGCTGATCCGGCGCATGTCCTTCAGGCTCCAAACCTGAAAGCCGCCCGAGTCGGTGAGAATCGGACGCTCCCAGTGCATGAAGCCGATGCAGCCCGCCGTGCGCCTCGATGACCTCGAGGCCGGGCCGCAGATACAGGTGAAACGTGTTGCCGAGCACGATCTGCGCGCCCGCCGCCTCGAGCTGCTCCGGCGTCATCGCCTTGACCGTCCCGTAGGTGCCCACCGGCATGAACGCGGGCGTCTCGACCGTGCCGCGCGCGAACTCGAGACGTCCGCGACGCGCCGCGCCGTCGGTTGCAAGCAGGTCGAATTGCATGCGGACGGGCGGCGCCGGATGCGCCGGCGTCATGAACATGGCGTCCCCGTAGCTGAAAAAGCGGTAACGCGCCGCCACCGCGTGCGCATAGGCGCGCTTCAGCGCAGCGCCGCCCGCGAACGCCGCGCACAGCATGAGCAGCGTCGACTCGGGCAAATGAAAATTCGTCACCATCGCATCGACGGCCCGAAACCGATAGCCCGGGCGGATGAAAAGCCGCGTCGCTCCTCGATACGGCGTAAGCTCGGCCACGCGTCCGCTGCCGCCCGCCGCCGCCGCCGTCTCGAGGCTCCGCACGACGGTCGTGCCGACCGCGACGACCCGCCCGCCCGCGGCGCGCGCGGCGTTGATTGCGGCGCAAGCGTCCGCGCCCACCTCGAGATATTCCCGGTGCATCTCGTGCTCATCGATGTCGTCGACACGCACCGGCTGGAACGTGCCGGCTCCGACGTGCAAGGTGACGAAAGCGCGGCGCACGCCGCAGGCCTCGAGCCGGCCAGGAGATCCGCGTCGAAGTGCAAGCCCGGCGGTCGGCGCGGCGACGGCGCCGGGCGTGCGCGCATAGACGGTCTGGTATCGCTCGCGATCGGCGCCGTCGGGCGGCCGGGCGATGTAGGGCGGCAGCGGCACCTCGCCGTGCGACTCGAAGAAGCCGAGCACGCCGCTCGAGAACTTCAGGCGGAAGAGATCGCCCTCGCGCTCCAGCATGCGTGCGCTGTGCCCGCCGGGCAGTGCACAGGGTCGCACCGGGCTTCAGCCCCTTGCTCGCGCGCGCCTGCACCAGCGCCGTATCGGCGCTCTCGGCGCGCTCGAGCAGCAGCTCGACTTTTCCGCCCGCTGTCCTTCGTGCCGTAGACGCGCGCGGGCACGACGCGGGTGTCGTTGAATACCAGCAGTCCCCGGCGCGCAGCAACGCGGGCAAATCCCGGAAGGTACGATCCGCGAGCGCCCCGCTCGCGCCGTCGAGCACGAGCAGTCGGCTCGCGGAGCGCGGCGTCACGGGGCGTTGCGCAATGAGCTCTGCGGGGAGCTCGAAGTGGAAGTCCGTGCGCTGCATCCTGAGGCAATACTACCAACTGCTGCGATCGCATATACTGTCACGCCTGGCATGCCCGGATGGCGGAACTGGTAGACGCGCCGGACTCAAAATCCGGTGGTGGTGACACCGTGTGGGTTCGATTCCCTCTCCGGGCACCAGACCCCCGCACAGTACCGGCCGTTGGGCCGGGCGACGCCTCTTCTAACTGATGGACGCCATTTGAATTTCTGCAGCCACTGCGGCTCGCGCCGTAGTCTCGAAAATACCCGACGGCGATCACCTGCCGCGGTTCGTGTGCACGAGCTGCAGCATGATCCACTACAAGAATCCGCTGCTGGTGCTCGGCTGCGTCCCGGAATGGGAAGGCAAGATCCTGCTCTGCCGCCGCGCCATCGAGCCGCGCCTCGGCTTCTGGACGGTGCCGGCGGGATTCATGGAGAACGGCGAGACCATGCAGGCCGCGGCGGCGCGCGAGTGCTACGAGGAAGCCCTGGCGCAAGTCGAGATCGGCTCCCTGCTCGCGGTGGTCAGCGTCACGCATGCCGGACAGGTGCATGTGATGTTCCGGGCCAAGCTGCTGGCGCCCCAGTTCGCGCCGGGCCCGGAGAGTCTGGAGGTCGGCACTCTACGACGAGGCCGATATTCCCTGGGGCGAGCTCGCGTTTCCCAGCGGCGAGTTCACGCTGCGGCGCTATTTTGCCGATCGCGGGGCCGGCCGCGAGGACCACCATTTCACCGAGCTGACCCGGCCGCTCAAGACCTGACGGCGGGCAGCAGACGTGGATGGGGCGGCCCGCTATGGCAGAATAGCGCTCTCTCGTACCGGCCCGCGCGCCGGTGGTTCCGCAAACCTGGGTCAATCAGAAGGGTAAGTCATGGCGTTCGTGGTCACCGAAAGCTGCATCAAGTGCAAATACATGGACTGCGTGGAAGTCTGTCCGGTGGACTGCTTTCACGAGGGTCCGAACTTCCTGGTGATCGATCCGGACGAATGCATCGACTGCACGCTGTGCGAGCCCGAATGCCCGGTCGAGGCGATCTATTCCGAGGAAGAGATTCCCGCCGGCCAGGAAAACTTCAAGCAGTTGAACGCGGAGCTCGCCAAGCAATGGCCCGTGATCAGCGAGATGAAGGAAGCGCCCGCGGATGCCAAGCAATGGGAAGGCGTCAAGGACAAGCTCAAGCTGGGCCTCGGAGCGCTGTAGCGCTTCGCCACCTGCAGCTGCTTGATCGCCTGCAACAGATCGTGCGGCGGCATGTAGCCGTTGATGAAGTCCCCGCTTTCCGTGACGATCGCGGGCGTGCCGCGCACGCCGATGCTCTGGCCGAGCGCATATTCGCGCGCCACCGGCGTGGGTCCGCAGGTCTTGTTCATGTCGAGCTGCGCCCCGGCCTTGGCGCGGGTGAGCGCATCGTTGCGGTCGGCCGAGCACCAGACGACCTCGGCCTTGCGCCAGCTCTCGGTGTTCGGCCCGGTGCGCGGATAGAACAGGTAGCGCACGCGCACGCCGAGCTTGTTGAGCTCCGCCATCTCGCTGTGCAGCTTGCGGCAGTACTGGCAATCGACGTCGGTGAACACGGTGATGGTGTAGAGCGGATTCTTCGGCGAGAAGATCAGCATCTGCGATTCGGGCACCGCGTTGATCAGCGCCACCCGCGCCCGCGCGCGCAGCACCTCGGTCAGGTTCGCCCGGGTCGCCATGTCGTAGAGATTGCCGTCGAGGTAGTACTTGCCGTCGGCGGTGAGATAGCTCACCTCGGCGCCCTGCACGAACTGGTAGATGCCCGGGATGGGAGAGGGCACCAGATCATCGACCTTGGAGCCGGCCGGCAGCAGCTTCACCAGCGCGGCGCGCGGATCGGCGCGCGGCATGCGGGTCTGCGGCGTGTGATTCCGCCGCTCGATCTGGCCGAGAGCGCCGCGCACAGATGCGGCCAAGACCGCCATCACGCACACGCTTCTCAACATCGAACACTCCGGCGAAAGACGCGAAACCATTGGACTGCGCGCCATGCCGCGGGTTCACCCCGCGCTGCCGGATCAACCGCGCGGATGATGCTGCGCGTGCAGTTCTTTCAGGCGCTCGCGCGCGACGTGCGTGTAGATCTGCGTGGTGGACAGGTCGCTGTGGCCCAAGCAGCATCTGCACGACGCGCAAGTCCGCGCCGTGATTCAACAGGTGCGTCGCGAAGGCATGCCGCAAGGTGTGCGGCGACAGCTCTTTCTCGACGCCGGCCTTCTTGGAATAGCGCTTGATGATGTGCCAGAACGCCTGGCGGGTCATCCGGTCGCCGCGCCGGGTCGGAAACAGATAGTCGGTCTGGCGCTCGAGCAGGATCTCCACGCGCGGACCTTGCATGAATTGCTGCAGCCATTTCACGGCTTCGTCGCCGAGCGGAATCAGGCGCTCGCGGTTGCCCTTGCCGACCACGCGCATGACGCCCTGGTTCAAATTCACCTGATTGTGCTTGAGGCTCACGAGCTCCGAGACGCGCAGCCCCGTGGCATACAGCACCTCGAGCATGGTGCGGTCGCGATGACCCAGCGGATCGGTGACCAGCGGCGCCTCGAGCAGCGCATCGACTTCGGCCTCGGTCAGCGACTTCGGCAGCGAGCGTCCGATCTTGGGCATCGCGATCTGCGCCGTCGGATCGACCGCGATCAGTCCCTCGCGCACCATGAATCGAAAGAAGCGGCGAAAGCTCGACAACTGCCGCGCCGTCGAGCGCGGACGCGATCCGCCCTCGACGCGCGCGGCGATGAATCCGAGAAGCTCGATGCGCGTCGCCTTGAGCAACGCGCTGTCGCGCTCGTCGAGCCAGCGCGCGAGCGCCGTCAGATCGGCGCGGTACGCCGCCAGTGTATTGGCGGACAAGCCGCGCTCCATCCAGACCGCGTCCAGAAAGCGCTGCAGGGCGGGATCGGGTGCCTCTCGGGGCGGTGCTCCCGCGCCTGAGCTGCGTGTATAAACCGACCGTTTCAGAGCCGTCGCCATAATGTCCCGCGTCGAAGTCGCACGAAATGGTGCTGTACTCGCTACTTCAGTATGCGAGGGGCAGTTGCAGGGGGGCGTGATCAGTCTCACAGTACCTTGTAAGTATTGACATAAGGAGAACCAGATCACAGAAGCGTCATTTCGGCGGCGCGGCGCGCGTGCACGCGCAGCTGCATTCACCGCTTATTCTCTCGTGCTATTCGCGATCCTCGCGTTGATCACTCTCACGGTTAACCTGTTCCTGCCGACCTTGCGCGCGCGCCGGCGGGTGGCGGGTACCCTGTCGCGCGCTGTTCTTCCGTCTCGCCGGCATTCCGTTGCGGATCGAGGGCCTCGAGCGCCTGCCGCAGACGCCCTGTGTGGTGGTCGCCAACCATGCGAGCTACATCGACGGCATCGTGGCCGCCGCAGCGCTGCCGCCGGAGTTTGCCTTTGTCATCAAGAAGGAGATGGTGCGTGTGCCGCTCGCGAGCCTGTTGCTGCGGGGCTTGGGCTCGGCCTTCGTCGAACGCTTCGACCGCCATCAGGGCGGCGCGGATACCCGGCGGGTCTGGAAGCTGGCCGCCGGCGGCCAGTCGCTCGTCTTCTTCCCGGAAGGTACGTTCGACACGACACCGCCAGATCGGCCGATTCCTGGGCGGTGCGTTCGCGACCGCCAAGCGGTCGAACATGCCGGTCGTCGCGGCGGCGATTCACGGAACGCGAGAGCTACTGCCGTCCGGCGGCTTCATGGTGTACCGCCATCCGTTACGTTTCGAGATTCTCGAAGTACTCGATCCCGAGCATGCCCGGGAACGCGAGCCGCGACTTGATCGCCGCCGCGGTGGGCGAGCCGCTCGCACCTTGAAAATGGCGCGCTGCGGAAGCGGGTTGATTTACCGGTCGTAAGGCTATACTTAGCGATCACCGCGTCCATTTGGGGAATCTGTATGAGCTCCGATCCTGTTGTCATTTTGTCCGCCAAGCGCACACCCGTCGGCGCCTTTCTAGGGGCTCTTTCCGGCGCGACCGGCCCGCAGCTCGGCGCGGCGGCCCTCAAAGCGGCGCTCGCAGACTCCAAGATCCCCGCCGCCGAGATCGACGAAGTCATCATGGGGTGCGTCCTCTCCGCGGGCTTGGGGCAGGCACCCGCGCGCCAGGCCGCCATGGGCGCCGGCATTCCCACGAGCACCCCGGCCACCACCGTCAACAAGATGTGCGGCTCCGCCATGCGCAGCGTCATGCTGGCGGCCGATCAGATTCTGGCCGGCTCCGCGCGGATCGTCGCGGCCGGCGGCTTCGAGTCCATGAGCAACGCGCCCTACCTGCTGCCCAAGGCACGCTCGGGCTATCGCATGGGGCACCAAGAGGTGCTCGATCACATGATCTATGACGGTCTGCAAAGCCCCTGGGACGGGAAGCTCATGGGCGGCTTTGCGGAGGCCACCTCCGCCCGCTACGAGTTCAGCCGCGGCGATCAGGATGACTACGCGCGCGAATCGGCGACGCGCGCGCAAGCCGCCGTGGCCAGCGGCGCGTTTGCGAACGAGATCACCCCCGTCACGGTCAAGACGCGCAAAGGCGAGACCGTGGTCGACCAGGACGAAACGCCGGGCACCATCGACATCGCGAAGATCCCCGGCCTGAAAGCCGCATTCGCGAAAGACGGCACGGTGACGGCGGCGAGTTCGGCGAGCATCTCCGATGGAGCGGCTGCCGTGATTTTGACGCGGGAATCGATCGCCAAGGAGCGCGGCTTGAAGCCCTTGGCGCGCATCCTCAAGTACACGAGCTTCGCGCGCGAGCCCGAGTGGTTCACGCTCGCGCCGGTGGGCGCCATTCAGAAATTGCTGAAGCAGCTCGACTGGCAGCCCTCGGACGTCGATCTCTACGAGATCAACGAGGCGTTCGCCGTGGTGACCATGGCGGCGATGAAAGATCTCAAGATCGATCATGCCCAGGTCAACCTGCACGGCGGGGCGTGCGCGCTCGGCCATCCCATCGGCGCCACGGGATCACGCATCCTCACCACGCTGATCCACGCGCTGCGGGCGCAGGGCAAGAAGCGCGGCGTGGCGAGTCTGTGCATCGGCGGGGGCGAAGCGACGGCGATAGCCGTCGAGGTGCTCTGAAGGCCGCACGGACGGTTGCGACCGTCCGCCAAGAATTAAAACGGGGAGTGGGCGTCCATGCCCAACCATGCCCAATCCATATGGCCGTCCTTGGTTCGCAGCGTCCGTGGCTTCAACCATGGTGTTCCCCACTGATTAAAGCGACGTCCGTGCGGAAATCCCCTCATGCCCTGTCCACCAGGCGGATAGGGGTCTTCCAGGCCGCCGAGGGAACCCGCTTTGGCCCGCAGGGCGCTCTTATGGTCTACTACGCCGCCATTTTTGAGCGCGGCCGCGATGAGCCCGTGAACCCAAGGATAATTAGATGACTGACAACGCACGTGACGTCATGGAATACGAGGTGGCGATCGTCGGCGCAGGCCCGGCGGGCCTCGCATGCGCCATTCGCTTAAAGCAGCTGAAGCCCGACCTCAGCATCTGTGTCCTCGAGAAGGCGGCGAGCCTCGGGGCACATTCCCTGTCCGGCGCGGTGATGGAGCCGGGCCCGCTCGATGAGCTGCTGCCCGGCTGGCGCGATCATGCGCCCGCCGTCTGCGTGCCGGCGGCGCGCGATGAGTTCCTGTTCATGACCCGCCGCAAACGCTATCGCTTGCCGACACCGCCGCAAATGGCCAATCACGGCAACTTCATCGTCTCGCTGGGACAACTGATCCCGATCCTGGGCGCGGAGGCGGAGAAGCTCGGGGTCGACGTGTTTGCGGGTTTCGCGGCCGCCGAGGCGCTGTTCGACGAGTCGGGCGCGGTCAAAGGGGTGCGCATCGGCGACATGGGCGTCGAGAAAAATGGCGAGCCGGGACCGAACTTCGCGCTCGGTCCCGAGATTCACGCGAAAATCACCATGTTCTGCGAAGGCTGCCGCGGCAGCACCTCGAAGCAGCTCATCCGGCGCTTCAAGCTCGACGCGGGCAAGTCGCCGCAGACCTACGGCCTCGGCTTCAAGGAGCTGTGGCAGGTGCCGCCGAACCGTGTGCAACCCGGGCTCATCCAGCATACGCTCGGCTGGCCGCTCGACAACCGCACCTACGGCGGCAGCTTCCTGTATCACCTGAACAACGATCGGGTGTACGTGGGCTTCGTCGTCGGCCTCGACTACGAGGATCCGCGTTTCAAGCCGTTCGAGGCGTTTCAGCAGTACAAGAATCACCCGGAGATCAAGGCGCTGCTCAAAGGCGGCGAGATCATCGCGGCCGGCGCGCGCACCGTGATCGAAGGCGGCTATCAATCCATGCCGACGCTCGAGATGCCCGGCGCGCTGCTGGTCGGCGATGCGGGCGGCACGCTCAACACGCCGAAGATCAAGGGGATTCACCAGGCGATCCGCTCCGGCATGACGGCGGCGGCGCACTATGTCGAGACCGGCACGAGCGCAGGCTTCGACAAGCGCTGGCGCGAATCGGCGGGCGGACGCGAGCTCCACAAGGTGCGCAACATCCGCCCGGGTTTCAAGCACGGCCTGTGGCTCGGCCTCGCGAACGCCGCGCTCGAAACCGTCACCTTCGGCAAGCTGCCGTGGACGCTCGCCAACCATGCCGACGACAAGGCCTTGAAGCGCCTCGATGAGTATGTCTCGCCCGACCGTCAGTGGGGCGAGCGCGAGCTGCCGCCGCGCGACCGCGTGGCCTTCGTGTTCTTCGCCTCGACCACGCACGATGAGAGCCAGCCCGCGCACCTCAAGGTCGCGGACCTGAATCTGTGCGCGACCCGCTGCGTGACCGGAATTCGGCAATCCCTGCCAGAATTTCTGTCCGGCCAACGTCTACGAAATGATCGACGACGGCGCAGGGGGCAAGCGCCTGCAGATCAACGCCTCGAACTGCGTCCATTGCAAGTCCTGCGACATCAAAGAGCCCTACACCGATCAGATCACCTGGGTGACACCCGAGGGCGGATCGGGTCCGAACTATCAGAGCCTATAGGGCGTTTTGGCGAACCCCACAGCGATGAGCGTGAGCCAGCGCTTGAGGCCGCCGTCGCCGAGCACCGCCTGGAATTCGACCAAGGCCAGGCGCGTGCGGCCGAGCGTCTCGATGCGCTCGCCGCCGCGCTGCTCCGCGCCGGGCGGCGGCGTACTGCAGGCGCTGCGCTCGCGCATCTCCTGGTTTCCGCAAGGCGCCGAGCGCGCGGCGCCGCGGGGGCTGTATTTGTGGGGCGGGGTCGGCCGCGGCAAGACGCTCCTGATGGACGCTTTTCACGCCTCGCTCGGTGCGGCGCGCAGCGAGCGCGAGCATTTCTACCGGTTCATGCGCGGGATCCACGCCGAGCTTGCGCGCATCAAAGGGCGCACCGATCCTTTGGATCTCGCGGCGGCGCACATCGCGCAACGTGCGCGCGTGCTGTGTCTCGATGAGTTCTTCGTCGCCGACATCGCCGATGCGATGATTCTCGCGGGGCTCCTGCAGGGGCTCTTCCGCCGCGGCGTCGTGCTCGTGGCCACCTCCAACACCCCGCCCCGCGATCTCTACAAAGAGGGGCTGCAGCGCCAGCGTTTCATGCCCGCGATCGAGCTGATCGAGGCACACCTCGACATCCTCGAGCTCGACTCAGGCATCGACTACCGGCTGCGCCAGCTCGAACGGGCGCCGACGTATCTGGATTCGCGCGCCCCGCGAAACGCTGCGGCGAACTCGAGCAGCGCTTCGCCGCGCTCGCGGGCGGCGAGGTCGCGCACGATGTCACGTTGCAGGTCGAAGGACGGCCGCTGTTCGCGCACGCGGTGGGCGCGGACATCGCATGGTTCGAGTTCCGCGAGCTCTGCGAGGGTCCGCGCAGTCAGAACGACTACATCGAGCTCGCGCGGCTGTACGGCACGTTGTTCGTCGCGGACGTGCCGCAATTCACGCCGGCGGACGACGATGCTGCGCGGCGCTTCATCATGCTGATCGACGAGCTCTACGACCGCGGCGTCAAGCTCGTGGTATCGGCCGCCGCCCCTCCGACCGAGCTCTATCGGGGCGACCGTCTGCAATTCGAATTCGAGCGCGCGGCGAGCCGTCTGATCGAAATGCAAACGCAACAGTATCTCGCCGCGAGCCATCGTGCGTGATGTGCGGGTTCGGCGGCATTTGCAGCGCCGGACTGCGGGCCCTGGCATAATCGCGCATGCCGACGGGGGCACCATTCTCTCGACCACATCGTGAGTCCTGCGCGTGCGCGCGGACTTCGCGCGTGTGCTGATTTTCGAAGGTACCAACATGTATCAAGCGAGCACCGAGCAATACCGCAAGACGGTCGCGGCCGTCGTCAACGCCGCGCGCAGCGCCAAGTCCGGGCGGGGCATGGACACCAAGCGCTTCTTGGAGACCTATTACGCCAACGTCGATGCGAACGACATGGCGGCGCGCGCGCCCGCGATGCTCGCGGGGGCCGCGCTGTCGCACCTCAAGTTCGCGCAACGCCGCCGCGGGCGCGCGCTGGTGCGCGTGTTCAACCCGACGCTCGAGGAGCACGGCTACACCTCGCCCCACACCGTCATCGAGATGGTGAACGACGACATGCCGTTCCTGGTCGATTCGATCGGCCTCGCCGTCTCGCAACGCTCCTTGACCATCCATTTTCTGGCGCACCCGATTTTCTCGGTCGCCCGCGATGCCGCCGGGATGTTGCGCAGCATCGAGGAGCGGGGCGCCCGACAGCGGCCGGCAGCGCCGGCTCGAGTCCTTTCAGCACGTCGAGATCGACCGCATCGTCGACCCGGGTCTGATGGAATCGTTGCGCGCCGACATCGAACGCGGCATGCGCGACGTGCGCGTCGCGTTTGCCGATTGGGGGAAAATGCGCGCGGCGGCGCGCCGCACCGCCGACGATTTCAACGTGCTGCATGCGCGTCTCGATGCGCGCGACGTGAGCGAGGCGCAGGCGCTGCTCGCCTGGATGGAGGATCGCCACTTCACTTTCCTCGGGTTCAAGGAATACCGGTTGCGCACCCGCAGGGGCGTCGCGGCGCTCGAATCGATGGAGGAAACGGGCCTCGGCATCCTGCGCAAGGGTCATAGGCGACCACCCAGCCTCAC
Source organism: uncultured Gammaproteobacteria bacterium (assembly GCA_963766915.1). Classification (GTDB taxonomy): domain Bacteria; phylum Pseudomonadota; class Gammaproteobacteria; order Steroidobacterales; family Steroidobacteraceae; genus Bog-1198. Next base: position 176,190 of record CAVYCL010000003.1, on the reverse strand, counting down.
CAAGACACTCGCGAGCGATATCCGCCGCCAGAGCCGCTCGCGCGATCTCGTGCTGGTTACGAAGGCGAACCTGCTCTCCTGCGTGCACCGCGCAGGCTATCTCGACTACGTCGGCGTCAAGTACTTCGATACCGACGGACGGCTGATCGGCGAGCGGCGATTTCTGGGCCTTTGGACCTCCTCGGCCTACAACTCGACGCCGCGCGAGATACCGCTGGTCCGCCACAAGGTGAGTCAGGTGGTGCAGCATTTCGCGCTCGCGCCGGACAGCCATGACGGCAAGGCGCTGCAGCACATCCTCGAATCGTTCCCGCGCGATGAGCTGTTCCAGGCGAGCGTGCCCGATCTGATCCGGCTGGTGACGGGCATCTTCGGGCTGCAGGAGCGTCCGCGCGTGCGCCTGTTGCTGCGGCGGGATCCCTTCCGGCGCTTTTATTCCTGCTTGGTCTTCGTGCCGCGCGAGAAGTACAACACCCAGGTACGCCAGCGCATCGAGCGCGTCATCGGCGCGGCGCTTAAGGCGAGCGGCATGGAATCGCAGGTGCAGATTGCCGAATCGAACCTGGCACGCATTCACATCGTGGCGCGCACCGAGCCGAGCGAGTCGGCGCGCATCGACGGCGATGCGCTCGAGCGGCAGGTCGCGCTCGCCGTCCGCTCCTGGGCGGATGACTTCAAGGCGGCGCTGCTCGCGCGCTTCGACGAAACCACCGCGCTCAAGCTGTTCGATGCCTACGCGCCCGCCTTTCCCGCCGCCTACACCGAGGACTTCACGGGCGAGGCGGCGGCGCACGACGTCACGTTCCTCGAGGCGGCCGCGAACGAGCCCGAGCGCCTGCACCTCGACATCTATCGCACGGACACGCGCCAGAAGCAGAAATTCTTCCTGAAGATTTTCCGCGTCCACGAGGATGCGATTCCGCTCTCCGACCTGCTGCCCATGCTCGAGAACATGGGGCTGAAGGTGATCGCGGAGCGGCCTTATGGGATCGAGTTCGCGAGGAGCGGCCGCGCCTGGATTCAGGATCTCGAGCTCGTCATCCAGGGCAACGTGCTCTCGAAGTTCGACGAGCTCGCCGCCGAGATCAAGAGCGCGTTCACCGCGGTGTGGACCGGCCGCATGGACAGCGACAGCTTCAACCAGCTGACGCTGAGCGCCGGCATACCGTGGCGCATCGTCGTGGTGCTGCGCGCCTATTGCCGTTATTTGCTGCAGGCCGGCCTGCCGTTCAGCCAGGGCTACATCGCGCAGGTGCTGGTCAACAATCCCGCCATCGCGCGCGAGCTCGCGGACTTGTTCATCGCGCGCTTCGATCCCGCGCTCGCCGCCGCGCGCGCGCAAGAGCGCCCTCGCGCGGCTCGATCGAGCGCATCCGCGCTGAAGCTCGAGGACGTCACGCGCTCCGACGAGGACCGGATCCTGCGCGCGCTGTGGAGCGCGCTGTCGGCGACCGTGCGCACCAATGCCTATCAGCTCTCGGCGGCGGGCGACTTCAAGGACTACCTGTCCTTCAAGCTCGAGAGCCAGAAGCTGCGCGAGCTGCCGCTGCCGAAGCCGATGTTCGAGGTATTCGTGTTCTCCACGCGCATGGAGGGCGTGCATCTGCGCATGGGCTACGTGGCGCGCGGCGGCATCCGCTGGTCCGACCGGCGCGAGGACTTCCGCACCGAGGTCCTCGGTCTCATGAAGGCGCAGCAGGTCAAGAACACGGTGATCGTGCCGGTCGGCGCCAAGGGCGGATTCGTGGTGCGGCGGGCCGCTGCACGGGCGATCGCGAGAGCCAGCTCGCCGAGGTCGTCGCCTGCTACCAAACTCTGATCCGCGGCTTGCTCGATCTGACCGACAACATCGTCGAGGACGAAATCGTCGGACCGCCGCGCGTGGTGCGCCACGACGGCGACGATGCGTACCTGGTCGTCGCGGCGGACAAGGGCACCGCCACCTTCTCCGACATCGCCAATGCGATCTCCGAGGAATACGGCTTCTGGCTCGGCGATGCGTTCGCGTCGGGCGGCTCGGCCGGGTACGACCACAAGAAAATGGCCATCACCGCGCGCGGCGCTTGGGAATGCGTGAAGCGGCATTTCCGCGAGATCGGCACGGACATTCAGAACCACAGACGTTCTCGGTGGCGGGCATCGGCGACATGGCGGGCGATGTGTTCGGCAACGGCATGCTGCAGTCGCGCCACATCCGCCTGCTTGCCGCGTTCAACCATCAGCACATCTTCTTCGACCCGGATCCGGATGCGGCGCGCTCGTTCAAGGAGCGCGCTGCGCCTGTTCCGCCTGCCGCGCTCCGTCCTGGGAGGATTACTCGAAGGCGGCGATCTCGAAGGGCGGCGGCGTGTACTCGCGCACCGCGAAGAGCCTGACGCTGTCGCGCGAAGCGCAGGCGCTGCTCGAGCTGCCCGCGCAGACGACGCCCAACGAGGTCATCAAGGCGATCCTGAAATCGCACGTCGACCTGTTGTGGAACGGCGGCATCGGCACCTACGTCAAGGCGCGCGCCGAGAGCAACAGCGACGTGGGCGACCGCAGCAACGACGCGGTGCGCATCGACGGCACGCGAACTCAACTGCAAGGTCATCGGCGAGGGCGGCAATCTCGGCTTCTCGCAGCTCGGCCGCATCGAGTTCGCGCGGCGCGGCGGACGGCTCAACACCGACTTCATCGACAACTCGGCCGGCGTCAACTCCTCGGACGTCGAAGTGAACTTGAAGATCCTGCTGAACGGCGCGATGCGCGCGGGCGAGATCACGCGCGCGGCGCGCGACCGGCTGCTGGTGCAGATGACCGACGAGGTGGCGGCGCTGGTACTGCGCAACAACTATCTGCAGGGCCAAGCGATCAGCACCGGCGAATTCCAGTCCAAGGAGCGCCTGGCCGAGAACGCCTCCGTGATCCGCGCGCTGGAGCGCTCCGGCGATCTGAACCGCGCGCTCGAATTCCTGCCCTCGGAGGAGGAGATCGCCGAGCGGCGCAAGGCCGGCGAGGGACTGACGCGTCCGGAACTCGCCATCGTCTTGAGCTACGGCAAGATCTGGCTGTACAAGGCGCTGATCAACTCCAACGTGCCGGAGGATCCGTACCTGTCCGCGGAGCTCAACCGCTATTTCCCCGAGCCGGTGCAACGGCGCTTCGCCGCGCGGCTGAAGCGCCACCGCCTGCGCCGCGAGATCATCGCCACCGCGATCACCAACAGCCTGATCAACCGCATGGGACCGGTGTTCCCGGTGCGCGCGCAGGAAGATACCGGCGCGGCGCCGGCCGCCATTGCGCGCGCCTACACCATCGCGCGCGAGGTATTCGCGGCGCGCGACATCTGGGCGCAGATCGAGGCTCTCGACAACCGCATCCCCGCGGTCGTGCAATACACGGCCATGTTCCAGACCACGCGCCTGCTGCGCCACGCGAGCTACTGGCTGCTCGAGAACCTGCGCACGATACGCTCGACATCGAGCGCGCGCGTGCGCCGCTACGCCGCGCCGGTGAGCGAGCTGTTCGCGCGAGCTGCACGGCGTGCTGTCGGCGCACCGGCAGGCGCGCCATGAGCGAGGCGCGCTCGCGGCTCATCGAGCAGCACGTGCCCGAGCAGCTCGCCGCGCGCATCGCCTCGCTGGATACGCTGCACTGCGCGCTCGACCTGGTCGAGGTCGCGATGGCCGCGCGCGTCGACATCGGCTACGCCGCCAAGGCCTACTTCGACATCGGCGAACGGATCGGGCTCACCTGGATCAAGGAGCAGATCGAGAGGCTCGGCGGCGGAGGGCCACTGGCAGGCGGTGCGCGCGCGGCACCCTGCGCGACAACCTGTACGCCCTGCAGCGCAAGATCACCGCGCGCCGTGCTCACATGCAAGGGCCGCGACGCCGCGGCCGGGTCGACCAGTGGAGCGGCCGGCACGCGGCACCGCGGTCGATTCGCTGAAGCGCATCGTGGTCGACCTGCGCACCGGCTCGCGCGCCGGATTTCGCCACGCTCTCGGTGGCCCTGCAGGCCGTGCGGCGGCTGGCGCAAGAATGAGCGTGGCCACCGCGCTTGGACGATTCGGCTTCGGCGTCGGACTACCTGCAGCCGGCCGCATTCACGACGAGTTCCCGCTCGCGCGGCACATCGGCATCGTGGTGGAGCTCGCCGCGGACGACCGGAGTTGGTGCTGCGCGCGCCGTTCGAGCCGAACGCCAATCACAAGGGCACCGCCTTCGGCGGCAGCCTGTTCTGCGCTGGCCGTGCTCGACCGGCTGGGCCTGGGCCACCCGCTACCTCGCGTGCGCGGCAGCTGGCGGCGGACGCCGTGATCCAGGAGTCGACCATTCGTTATCTGGCGCCCGGTGCATGGCGCGTTGCGCGCCATCGCTGCAGCCGCCGCGCCCGGAGAGTCGACGAAATTCCGTAGAATGCTGCAGCGTGCCGGCCGCGGGCGCATCCGCCTGCGTCGTCGATGTGCACGAGCGGCGCGACCGCTCGCGACGGAGTTCGACGGCGTGTTCGCCGCGGCGATGCGCTGAGGAGGAGCTTGATGCCCGGAAAATTGATCCTGGTCCGCCACGGACAAAGCATCTGGAACGTCGAGAACCTGTTCACCGGCTGGCACGACGTCGACCTGAGCGACCCCGGCCGCGAGGAGGCCGCGCAGGCCGGCCGCGAACTGCGAACGCGAGAAGCTCGAGCCGCAGATCGCCTTCACCTCGGTGCTGAAGCGCGCCATCCGCACGCTCTGGCTGATCCTCGACACGACCGACCGCATGTGGCTACCGGTCGAGCGCAGCTGGCGCCTGAACGAGCGCCACTACGGCGCGCTGCAGGGGCTGAACAAGGCGCAGACCGTCGAGCAGCACGGCGAGGCGCAGGTCAAGATCTGGCGCCGCAGCTACGACATTCCGCCGCCGCCGCTGGCGCTCGACGACCCGCGCCATCCGCGCTTCGATCCGCGCTACGCCGACGTCGATCCGCAGCTGCTGCCGGCCACCGAATCGCTCAAGGACACGCTGGCGCGGGTGCTGCCGTTCTGGGAGTCGCGCATCGTGCCGGAGCTGCGCGCCGACAAGAACGTGCTCGTCGTCGCGCACGGCAATTCGCTGCGCGCGCTGGTGAAGATGCTCGACGGGATGTCGGAGAGCGACATCGTGGAATTCAACATCCCGACCGGCATCCCGCATGCTCTACGAACTCGACGAGCAGCTCCAGCCGGTCAGCCGGCGCTTCCTCGGCGACCCGGCCGCCATCGCGGCGGCGCAGGAGGCGGTGCGCCGGCAGACCGAGAAGAAATAGACGACGCGCGTCGCCGCATCGCGCTCAAGTGTCCGGCGCGATCGCGACCTTGAGCCCGCTCAGCGCATCGGTGAAATCGACCTGGCAGGACAGGCGCGAAGTCGCTTCCTTGTAATCGGACAGCTCCTTCAGCAGCTCCAGCTCATCGCTCTGCGGCTTCGGCAGGCGGTCGGCCCAGGCCGGATCGACATACACATGGCACGTGGCGCAGGAGCACAGTCCGCCGCAGATCGCCGCGACGCCATAGTCGAGCTCGCGCAGGATCTCCATGATCTTCAGACCGGGCTTGCCCTCGATCTCGTGCTCTTTGCCGTCACGGTCCACCACGATCATCCGCGCCATTAACTTCTCCAAGGGCCCGCGGCTTCGCCAAGCCGGTTAGTGTGCCGGAAGTTCGCCCGGCGCCACCACTCAGATGGCGCGCGAGCCGGCCCGCCGAGCGCGCGGCCGCGCTCGAGAATCAGCCGCTCCGAGGCGCCGCGTCGCACCGCAGTACACCTCGCTCCACAGCAAGCAGACGTAATCGTACAGCCAGGCGAGGATGCTCGAGCCGCTCGCCCTCCTCGTCGCGCGGCCGGACGCCCGAGATAGCTCGCCAGCAGCGAGACTCGGGCCGTCGCGCTCGAGATCGTTGTTGCACGCCCATCCCGCAAGGTCCCACAGCGCCTCCGAAACGTGGGCATACTCCCAGTCGAGCAGCACGAGGCCGCGCGCGGCCGACCACGAGATTGGCGGGGTGCAGGTCGCTGTGACAGAGCACCGCGGGCGCGCGCGGCAACGCCTCGAGGGCGGCCGAGGCGCCGCTCGGCCTCGGCCTGGAGTCGACTCGGCGCCTGCCGCGAGGCCGGGCGTTCGCGGCGCCCGGCTCGAGCCCGCCGGCAGGCGGATGAGCGCGTCGCGATACTGCTGCGATCCAGTCGGCCGGACTGCAGCATCCGGGGCAGCGCGCGGCAGCGCCAAGGCATGCACGCGGCGCACGAGCTCGGCCACCCGGGCGCACGTGTCGGCGTGGCGAGCCTCCTCGGCGCGAGAGCGCGTGTCCCTCCTCCCAGCGCGCCACCAGGATGCCGAGCCGCGGTTCGCAGCATTCGATCACCGGAGCGATGCCTGCGGCGCTCGCGACGCGCGAGCACCCGGCATTCCCAGCCGCGATCGACACCGACGGCCCGTGCGTCGCGGCCCGCGTGACGGCCGGCATTCGCAACGAATACATCCGGCCGTCGCGCATCACGCGGTAGGTTTCGTTGACGAGGCCGCGGCCGAGCCGCTCGACCGAGACGGCGCCGCGCCCGGGCACGTAGCGACGCGCGGCCGCCTCGACTCGGTCAGGCACCATGCGCCGGCGCGAGCGGCAGGCTGCGGCGCCATTCGCGCATACCGATCACGATGAGCACGAGATAGAGCGCGAACAAGCAGCACCGTCAAATACAAGCCCTTGGCGAAATACAGGCACGCGCTCGCCGCGTCGATGATCAGCCACCAATGCCAGTTCTCGTACACCTTGCGCGCGACCAGGAAGGTGGCGAACACGGCCGCCCAGGAAACCATGGAGTCGACGAAGGGAAATGCGGCCGGCGTGTAGCGGCTGCAGAAAGTACCAGTTCACCGCCGACAGCACGAGAATGGCCGCCGCGGCGAGCGCGTTGCTGCGACAGCGGCCAGCGCCTGACGTGAGTGCGCGCCGTCCCGGTCGACACGGCGCCATTGCCAAAAGCCGTATACCGCCATGACGGCATAGAACACGTTCAGCGCCGAATCCATGTACAGGCGGGCCGCGAAGAACACCCACACGTACAGGCAGGAGCTGATGAACGCGGCGACCCAGCAGGCGACGGATTGGCGAATGGCGAGCACCACATACGCAAGCGCCAGCACGACGGCGAGAATCTCGATCCAACTCGTGGTGCGCCAGGCTTCGCGCGAGCTGCACCAGGAGCGCGTGCGTCACGGGCGGGCAACCTCGGCAGCACCTTCATGACGAAGACCAGCTGCGGTCCGGCAGCCGCGGAACGCTCGATCTCGGCGCCGAGCATCGCCATGATGCGATCGAGCGGTCCGAAATCTGCGTGCTCAAGGTATTGGTGAGCACGCGCAGATCCGGGATAGGTGTTCAGCCGGTCGATGAAGGCTTGGATGAGCGGCCGGTACTCCTCGGCCAGCGGATACATGCTGATTTCGACGGCGCTGCGCATTCACCTGCTCCCTACGCCGGCATTACCCGGTTCAGGTTCGACGGGTTCGCAGCGGATCGCTCGCATCTCAGGCCCCAAGGACCACCCCAAGGATTTCGCCGAAGTGTAGCGTGCCGGCCGGAGGCGTGCAAAACTTCGGCGCACAGCCGCAAGGCGCAGCGGAGTTGGGTGCCGGGTGCGAATCTTTCAAGTCGATGCGTTCACCGAGCACGCGTTTCGGAGGTAATCCGGCCACCGTCGTTCTCGATGCCGACGGTCAGAGCGATGCGGTCATGGCGAGCATCGCGCGTGAGTTCTCCCATGCCGAGGTCGCCTTCGTGATCGGCCGCCACGGCGCCCGACCACGACTTGCGCGTGCGCTTCTTCAATGCGCGCAAAGAGGCGCCGTTCGTCGGTCATGCGACGCTCGCCGCGCATGCGGTGCTGCTGGCGCTCGGCCGGCGCGGACCCGGCGCGCTGCGGCAGGCAAGCGGCACCGGGATCATCGAGGTGCAGGCCATCGACCGGCGCCGGCAGCCCGTTGTTCGAGTTTCGTCAGACGACGCCCGAGCTCGACAATCCGCTGCCCTTCAAGACCACCCTGCGCGTCGCCGAAGCGTTGCGCCTGCCGGCGACTTCGCTCGACGAGATGATGCCGGCGCGCATCGCGCGCAAGGGCAGCTCACGCCTGCTGGTGCCGGTCGGCAACGCACGCGCGCTCGGCAGCCTCGCCCCCAACTTCGAGACACTGCTCGAGCTCGGTCGCGAGCTGGGCGCCGAGGGCTTCTTCGTGTTCGCGGTGAATCGCGCCTCGGCCGCGCAGGCGATGACCACGGAGTCGCGCATGTTTTGCCCGGCGCTCGGCATCAACGAGGATCGCGGCGAGCGGCAACGCGCACGTGATGCTCGCCGCCTACCTCGCCGAGATGGGCCAGATCGGCATGCACCAGAGCGGCTTCCTCGGCTTGCAGGGACAGTACATGCAGCGGCCGGCGCAAATCCATGTGCGGCTGGAACGCGAACGATCCGCCTTGGTTGCCGCGCACATCGGCGGACACGCCGTGCTGGTGAGCGAGGGCACGCTCGCCCCCTGATCTCATCCCGCGGGCAGCTCCGCGTGCAAAGTCGCCGCGAGGGCCTTGAGCCTCGACTCGACGTCCTTCGCGATCGGCACCGCCTCGGTCATGTTGCCGTTGCCAAAGGCACCCTGTGCCTTCGACCACTGGGAGGTCGCGTCGCGCAACGCGGACTTCGCCGCATCGAGGTCCAAGCCGGCGGCCGATCTTGCGGTTCTTCGGCTGGTTCAGCAGGTCAAGCCGCGCGTGCACCGCGGTGAACAGCGCGGGCACGGACGCGGCGAGCGAGGTCCATTGTTGAGTCTGGCTCTCGGCGAGCTCGGCCTTGCGGGCGGCGGCGTCCGCCGACGAGTCCATGCGCTTCGCCGAGCAGCGCCGGACCGCGGCTGAGCACGGCCTTGTAATCGTGCGCATCGTAAGCGGCCTTCAGATCGTCGAGCGAGGTCTGCACCTCGCGCAAGCTCCTCCGGAACGTACTTGGCCGCATCGTCGGACACCGCGCCGAGCGTCGCCTCGATGTCCTGCAGCATGCGCCGCGCGGGCTCGCGTTGACTCGTGCAGGCGCCGAAGAGCGTGAGCAGCACGCAGCACACGAGCGCGGATCGTTGCAGTGGGCGCAGGCGCGAGCATGTCGGAATCGTACCCTAATTCCCGCTGGGCTCAGAGCTCGCGCCGCGCGAGGTCGAGCCACTGGGCTTGCGCGCGCCGATAATGCGCGGGCCCGAGTTTCGCGCCGTCCAACAAGTCCTTGAGCAGTCGCCGCGCCTCCTCGAGATTGCCGCGGCGCTTGAGCAGCAGCGCATACCGCAGCCGCGCTTCCGCGCCCGGATAGCCGGGGGCGACCTCGGCATAGGCGTGCTCCGCCTCCTCGAGCGCGCCCTGCTCCTCGAGCGCACGCGCATACAAGAGTCCCGCCTGCGAGGAGTTGAACTCCGGATTGTGCTGCCTCAAACGCTCGAGCGTTGCGCGTGCGGCGTCGAACTTCCGCATGCCGAACTCGGCTTGCGCGAGACCGAGCAAGAGCGCCGGGTCGTGCTCGAAGATGCCCTTGAGGCCTCCCTGGTAGACCTCCGCGGCCTTTTCGAACTGGCCGCGCTCGCACAGCTCGTCGGCGAGGCGGCGGCGCGCATCGACATTGCCCGAGACCTCCACCTCCGCGGCGGCGCGACGCAGGTCGCGGTCCGGGTCCAGCATGCGGCCGACCCCGGAGCGCGCGCGGCGCGCCGTTCTGCCGCCGAAGAATTCGGGAAGGATCTCCACCACCACGTAGGCGAGCGGTCCGGCGAGCGGCAGAAATGCGATGGCGAGAAGCCAGATCATGCTGCGCCCGGTCTTGATCACGTGCGCGATCAGTCCGACCTGCACGGCGAGGGACAGAATGAGCATCAACGACACGATGGACTCCGGACAGGCGCGGGGCGGCCGAGCCGCCATTGTAGAGCCTGCGGCGCGGGTCTAGCGCTCGGCCACCCGGATCTTGCGCTCGACCTCGTGGCATTTGCCCCAGCCGACGTTCGACAAGGAGTAGCCGAGTACGTGCTCGGAGCGGGCATCGACCGTCACTTCCATCTCGCAACCGTGGAATCCCGCCGGCGCGCCGGGCGGCTTCTCGGGAAGGAACCACACGTAGACGGCCTTGGTCGAGGTCGTGTCGATCTTGCGGGGCTGGCCGAACGCCTCCTGCAGCCGGCCAATGGGCTTGCCGACGCTGTCGGCGGCGATGCGCGGAACCGGGCGCACGGCGTACGCGCTGTGACAGCCTGCGAACGTCACGGCGGCGGCCACCATGAGTGCGATGGAGAATGCGCGCGACATAATCAAACCCCGTGCCAGATGAGCCCGTAGGGGAGTGTCGCGCAACGCTCCGCGGCTGCCGCCGACCCAGTTCGCAGAACTCTAGTCCGCGGAACGCGGCGGATCGGCGCGTGCGCGCCCCGCTTCGAGATACAGGACCCGCGTCACACCTCGCGGCAGATCCTCGGCGTGGTGCACGGCGATGACCAGCGTCACCCGCCGCATCAGCCGCTCGAGCAGCCGCTTCAGGAAGGCGCGCTGCGCGAGGATCGAGACCCGTGAGCGGCTCATCGAGCAAGAGCACGCGCGGCCCGGCCGCGAGCGCGCGCGCGAGCAAGACGCGCCGCAACTGCCCGTAGGACAGCTCGCGCGGCCGCCGTTCCGCCAGGCCTGCGAGAGCCGAAGAACTTGAGCCAACGCGCGGCCACGCGCGCCTCCGCGGCGCTCGCCGGCTCCGCAAGACCGATGCTCGAGCGCGGCCCGCTCGCGACGATGTCGCGGACGCTCACGTTCGACCGCATAGTCGGTCTGCAGCTCCGGCGACACGAAGCCGACTGAGCGCTTCCAGTCCGCGATCGGCGTCCCTGGCGGAACTCCGCGGCGCTCGATGACGCCGCCGAGCGCGGGCGACAGATCGCCGTACAAGAGCTTCAGGAAACTGCTCTTGCCCGCGCCGTTCGCCCCGAACACCGCCCAGTGCTCGCCCTCGCGCAGCTCCCAGCGAGAGCCCGCGCAGCACCGGCTTGTAATCCGACGTACAGGTCCGCGTCGCGGATCTTGACGAGCGGCGGATGCCGCGACCCCGCGCGCGCGGCGCGCACCGCGCGGCCATGCGCACGCGTGGCGCGGCCTCGTCGGCCGCCGCGCGAAGTCTCGACTTGGCCTTCGCGCGAGCAGCGGCCGCATGGCGGTGAGTCTGCCGGCCTCGAGCTCGATGAGGCCGCGCGTGCCGCGCGGCACATCGCAGGCGCGGTGAACCGCGACGATCCATGAGCCGCCGCGCGCGACGCACCGCGCCGAGCACGCGATCGATGCGGCGGCGATAACTCGCATCGAGTCCGTTGTAGAGCTCGTCGAGCAACAACCAGTCCGGATCCGGGCAGAGCGCGCGAGCCAAGCAGCGCGAGTCGCTTCTGGCCATAGGAGAGCGTCGACAGCCGGCGCCCCGCGAGCCGCTTCAGCCCGCAGGCACGCAATGTGGCCTCGATCTTGCGACGCTCGGGTGCGGTGACCGGCGACAGCAGCAAATCGGTGCGATGCAATCCCGTGGCGATGAGGTCGGACACGGTAAGGTCCCAGCCGTAGCGGGCGTACTTGTCCTGCATTTCGGCGCCGAGATAGACGATCCGGCTCTTCGCCTCGATGAGATCGACTTCCTGCCGGCCGAGATGATAGGTGCGCCGGCCCGCCGCCGTCGGCGTCGGCCACACAACGCCCGCAAGCAGCTTCAAGAGCTGCGTCTTGCCGGCCCCATTGGCGCCGATGAGGGCCCAGCGCTCCCCCGGACGCACATCGAGCGTGAGGTCGCGCAACACCCACTTGCGGCCGCGCTGCACCCCGACGGCGTGCAGCGCTATGCGAAGCCTCATCCGGCTTCGGTCCTGAAGACTCCGCTGTGCTCGGAAATACGGCCCTCGCGCTCGAGCTTGATCAGATGCGCGCGGAGCGTGAGCTTCGCCCACTCGTGGCGCTCGACCGGCACGTCGTCGTACACCTTGGGTGTCAACTCATCGAGCGTCGCGCCCTCGCCGATGGCGCGCAGCACCTTGCTCTCGCGCGCCAGGCGATGCGCGCGCAATTGCAGGATCACGCTCTTGCCGCTTTCCAGGATCTCGCCGTGGCCGGGCGCGATGCGCTCGAAATCGTAGCGGCCGAGTTTTTCGAGAGAGTTAAGGTAGGCCGCCATCTCACCGTCCGGCGGCAAGATCACCGGCGACACGCCGCCGAGCACGTGATCGCCGGTGAACAGCATGCGCGCCGTCGGCTCGAGGTAGCACACACAGTTCGACGCGTGCCCGGGGGTGTGGATCGCGGTCAGCGAGAGACCTCCGAGCGCGAGGCGCTCGCCATCACGCGGCAAATGCTCCGGCCGAAAGCGCTCGTCTTGACGGCCGTCCGCCGGCGCAGGCAAACCGATCAGGCGTGCGCCCGTCTGCCGCGCGAGCTCGGTGGCGAGCGGCGAATGATCGCGATGGGTGTGGGTGACGGCCACCCAGCGGATTCGCGGACCGGCTGCCGCGAGGATGTTGTGTAAATGAGTCGCATCGTCGGGCCCCGGATCGAGTACCGTCACCTCGTCCTCGCCGAGCAGATAGGTATTGGTTCCCGAGCCGGTCATCATGCCGGCATTGGGCGCGCGGATGCGGCGAATGCCGGGGGCCAGCGCGACACTCGCGCCGGGCGCTGCGGCCTGTGCGGTGGTGGATCGGTCGTTCATTAATTGCGTTTCTGCGGGCCCGCCGCCGGTCCGTGAACTCGGTCCCATTCTGACATAGTTGCGATGGGCCGCGGAGCCGCTACACTGGGAGCCATGTCGAACTCTCCAAACGCACGACGGCTGGGGGGGCCAAAAGTCTGGGTCGATTTGGCGCGCCCCGACGCCGAGCAAAGCCAGCGCTTCCTCGCGGAAGCTCTTGCGCTGCTGCTCGCGGACTTGCTGCGCTCGGTGTTGTCGGATGCAAGTCCGGCGCTGCCGGCAGATGAGTCCGCGGTGGAGCGCTACCGGCATCTCGCCGATTCGCTCGCCGATGGCGAGACACGGCGGCGCACGAGTCTCGGCATCACGCGGGCCGGCCTCGCCAAGCGCTGCGTCACCTGGCTCAAGCTGTTGCTCACGCCGGCTCCGAATGCGACCTCGAGTGCGGCGATGCGCGAATTCGTCGATGCGCTCGGTTTGTTTCCGGCACTGTTCGACAGCGAGCCCTCGGCACGCTCGCGCCGTGCCCGCCTCACCTGGCTCCTCACCCACGATCGTCGGCTCGACGCGAGCACGCGCGAGGCCGCCACGGCACTCATCGAGGCGTGCGAGCACCTCGGCGTGTTGCTCTGGCCCGACACGGAGCAGGACTGAATCGCGCGTCCTGCCGGTCGTTAACGGCCCGCATTGACGCTTAAATCCTGTGCGCAACGCCCGGAACGGTGCTGCCGAACGGGTGTACAATATGTCTCCTTTTCCGTCGGAGTGCCGAATGCAGTCAACGCGCAGTGCGACCGTCGAAGTGTGCGACGCGCCCGTCCCCGATAACGCGCCGGCCCCCGACAAGTCACGCTTCCGATTTCAGCGGCTGCTTGCGCCTTTTGCGGCGAAAAAAGCGGTGGTCACGCCCATCGTCTGGTTCTTCCTCGACTGGCTCGTGCTGGCCGCCACCATCGCCACCTCGCTGATCGTCGACTCTTGGTGGGTGCGGGTGTTTGCGGCTCTGGTCGGGGGCCTGTGGATCGCGCGACTTTTCGTGATCGGTCACGATGCCTGTCACGGCTCCTATACCCCGAGCAAGACGCTGAATGGCTGGATCGGCCGCATTGCATTCCTGCCCTCGCTCACCCCCTACAGCCTGTGGGAGGTCGGCCATAACCTCGCCCATCATGGCTTCACGAATCTGAAGGGCCGCGACTACGTGTGGACGCCCTTCTCACCGAACGAGTTCGCGAGTCTCTCCTGGATTCGGCGGCGTCTGGAGCACATCTATCGCAGCGGCGTCGGTCAGGGCGTCTACTACATGATCGAGATGTGGTGGAAGAAGCTCATGTTCCCGAGCCGCAAGCACGTCAACAATCGGCGCATCTCCTTTACCGTCGACGGGCTGCTGGTGACCGCATTCGGCCTCGCCTGGATCGGCGGTCTCGTCACCTGGGGCCTGTACAGCGGCAAGTCCATCACCATGCTGCTCCTGTTCGGCTTCCTCGTGCCGTTCCTGGTATGGAATTGCCTCATGGGGTTCGTGATCTACGTGCAGCACACGCACCCGCGGGTGGCCTGGTACGAGCGCCGCGACGAGTGGAGCGCGAATGCCGGCTACGCAACCACCACGGTGCACGTGAAGCTCATGCGTCCGCTCGACGGCTTGATTCACTACATCCTCGAGCACGGCGCGCACCATGTGAACATGGGTATTCCGCTGTATCGCCTGAAGGAGGCGCAGGCCCGCTTGAGCGCGACACTCGACGAACGCTTGAACGCCGAGGTCTTCTCGTGGCGCTATTACTGGAACACCGTCCGGCGCTGCAAGCTCTACGACTTTGCGCAGCACGTCTGGATGGATTTCGACGGGCGCATCACCTCGGCGCCCTCCGTCGTCTCGCGCTAGCTTGCCCGGCTGCACGCCGGGCTTACGCCCCGAGCTCGCCGCCCGCGGCCACGCGCCGCGCTACTTCTTCAAGCTCGCCGCGTGATGGCGCAGGTGATCCGCCATGAAGGTCTGGATAAAATAATAGCCGTGATCGTATCCCGGCTGCATTCGCAGCTCGAGCTTTTGCCCCGCCTTCTCGGCGGCCGCCGAGAATTTCTCCGGCAGGAGCTGCTCCTTCAAGAACTGATCCGAAGTCCCCTGGTCGATCAAGATCACCCCGGGGAAGGGCTTGCGCGCGACCAGCTCGGTGGCGTCATACTCGCGCCAAGTCTCCTGGTTCGAACCGAGATAGTTGGTGAATCCTTTCTTTCCCCACGGGCATTGGATGGGCGCCGCAATGGGCGCGAACGCCGAGACGGATTTGTAGATCGACGGATTCTTGAGCGCGATGGTGAGCGCGCCGTGACCGCCCATCGAGTGGCCGAATATGCCGCTCGCGGCCACGTCCGCCGGAAAACTTTGCGCGACGATCTCGGGCAGCTCGCGCGTCACGTAGCTGTACATTCGATAGTTCGTGGACCACGGCGCCTGGGTGGCATCCAGATAGAAACCCGCGCCCTGGCCGAAATCCCAGCTGTCCGCATCGCCCGGCAAGCGCGGCTCGCGCGGGCTCGTGTCGGGCGCGACCAGCATCAGCCCGAGTTGCGCCGCCGTCTGCTGCGCGTGCGCCTTGATGGGAAAGGTCTCCTCCGTGCAGGTGAGGCCGGCAAGGTAGTAGAGCACGGGCACTTTGCCGGTCTTCGACTGCGGCGGCAGATACACGGAGAATTTCATCGTGCCGCGCGTCTCGCGGGAGGCGTGCTTGTAAAAGCGCTGCACCCCGCCGTAGCAGCCATGTTCGGAGACCAATTCGATCGAGCTCATAGGATCACCTGTGCATTGAGATATGCCCCTGCCAGCCTTCACCCTAATGCAACCCCACCGGAACTGGAAGCCTCATCCCCATGAACATCGAATTCACCCCGAACGAGGCGCGCGTGATCGGCTGCCTGATCGAAAAGGAAGTCACCACGCCGGATCAGTATCCGCTCTCGTTGAATGCGCTCACCAACGCCTGCAACCAGAAAACCAATCGCGAGCCGGTGCTCGAGCTGAGCGAGACCGTGGTGCAGCAAGCCGTGGATTCGCTCATGAAAAAATACATGGTGAGCGACAAGAGCGCGGGCTATGGCGGCCGGGTGACCAAATACCGGCACCGCTTCTGCAACACCGAGTTCGGACCCTTGAAGTTCTCGCCCCAGGAATTAGGCATCCTGTGCGTGCTGCTGCTGCGCGGCCCGCAGACCCCGGGGGAATTGCGCTCGCGCACCAACCGGTTGTGCGAGTTCGCGGACGCTCAGGAGGTCGAGACGACGCTGCAGGCGCTCACGGAGCGCGAGGACGGTCCGTACGTCGTCCGCTTGGCGCGCGCCGCCGGCGAACGCGAGGCGCGCTACGGTCACCTGTTCTCGGGAATGCCCGAATGGACCGCCCCTGCCGAGTCGCAGAGCCTGCCGACCCCGGGAGCCGCCGCCTCGGGCCCGTCACTGGCGGAGCGGCTGGCGCAGCTCGAGGAGACGGTCGAGACGCTGCGTCGTGAGGTCGAGACGCTGAAAAACTCGCCGCGTCAGTGAGGGAGCGAGGCGGTCTGCTTGGCAATGCCGTCGCGCTCGCTCACCCACTTGGAGAACGCCTCGGCATCGGCGCCGCGCGGTGTGCCCGAATCCGCCTGACGCGCGGCAACCCACTTCTGCATTTGCGCCATGAGCTGCGCGGCGAGATCCGGCGAGTGATTGTATAGATCCATGTAGGCGATCTTGACCTCGTCCAAATGGTCGATCGCGAGATACGCTTCCGCGCGGTGCTCGATCGCCTCCATCAGCTCGGGCTTGAGCGTCAAGGTGTGGTTGTAGTCGTCGATCGCCTCGCGGTAGGCGCCCTGGCGCAGATGGACATAGCCGACCTGGTCCCAGGCTTCGACCAAGTCGCTCTTGTGGCTCAGCGCCTCGGTATAGGCGTCGAGCGCGATGTTGTATTGGTCGCCCACCCGCTCCATGTCCTTGGCTTTCTTGTCGGGATCTTTGCTGGCTGCGGCATCCGCCTCGAGCGCCTTCGCCTTGTCGAGCGCCTTGGTAGCCGCTTTCAGCGCTTTCTTGACCGCGACGTCCGGCTTCTCTTCCGTCGGACTCGGCGGCTCGTCCGGCATGCCGCCGACACCCGGCGGCGCCTGCCCTCGGCCGCCCATACCGCCTCCGCCCATGCCGCCGGGCAGGCCTTGGGCCTCGGCGAGGCGAACCTGCAGCCCACACAGAGCAACCGCGGCGACGATGAGCAGAATATTCCTCATGCCGCGGATTCTAGAAGATCCCTAGCCGTGGCGCGAGGCCTCCTCGATTCCGATGCGCAGCGACTTGGTGGCTATTCGCACCTCGATCAGGAATGCGAGCAGCGCCGCGGCGAGTGCCAGCATGGAGAGGATGAACATGCAGGCGATGAAGCCCGACAGGTCCCAGCGCAGAAAGGCATTCACGAACAGCATCACCACCACCAGCGCAATGAACAGCGCCGACAGAATGATGCAAGTGATCGCGGCATTGATGTATCCGGCACGCCGCTCGAGCACCGGCAGCTGCAGATGCCAGTCGCGCGCGCTCGGCGATTGCTGCTCGAGCAGCAGGCGATCCTCGAGGGCGCGCGCTCGATCGACGATACGCGCCAGGCGGCTGGTCAGGACGTTCAGCGTGACGCCGATCGCCGAGATGAGGAAGATCGGGGTGAGCGCAACTTGGATCAGATGCGCGATATCGAAGGCGGGGTGGAACATGTCCACGATGACTAAAACGCCCCGGCCGGCCCGAGGACCGGACGGGGCGTCGAGAGAACGGTCTTAGCTCTTCGAGGGAGCAGGCGTCGACTTCTTGCTCTTCTTACCGCTGTGCTTGTGCGAGGACTTGGACGAGTGTGAGCTCGCCGCGGGCGCGCTGGCGGAAGTTCCGGTCGACGGAGCATCGGCAGCCATCGCCGCAGAGGCGATACCAACGGACAACAGGGCAGAGGCGATCAGCTTAATCATGGGGTCTCCAGCAAAGGGTTTTCGAGCGATGCAGAGAATACGCCCGATCTATGAAAATCATTCGAGATGAAGATCATTTCACGATCCTTTGGGCGGAGTCTTGTCGAGCAGCGCCGACGCGGGCTTATGGTGCGTCGACACGTGCCAGTAGAGATAGCCGACGATCAAGCAATTGGCGAGCAGCACCAGGCTCGCGCCGAGCGAGGGCTTGTGGATCAGCTCCCACAGCTCCAACGGAATCAAGGAGGCCGTGATGACCACGGTCAACCATTCGGCCCAGCGGCGCTGCATCCACAGACCGATGCCTTCCACCGAGAACACCGCGGCGTAAGTCAGTGTGATGAGTCGCACCTGATGGACGCGCTCCTCCGAGAGCCCGCTGAACCAGGCGATCCCGCGCGTGACCAGATCGTGCTCGAGTCCGTGCGGGCGAGCCGAGACCCAGGAAAGAATCCGAGCCGCCAGCGTCGCATCGTGCAGCCGAACCTCGCCCCAGGCGGCGAGCAGCAAAATAATCACCTTCAACAGCTTATAAACCGCGATGGTGCGCAGCATCCCAAAGCGCGCCAGGGGCGCGGTATTTGGCGAGTCCGCCATTTCGTCAGGCCCGGCCCGCGGGCGGTTGGAACTGGAGCGTCGCGTCGAGCAGCGCGGGAATGTCGAACACGGCGCGCTCGTTGTCCATGATCAAAGGCGCCACGCCCGCCGCCGCCACCAGGGCGGCCGGGACCTGAATCCGGTCCCGCTCGCGGGCGACCGTCCAAGTCTCCAAGCGCTTGTCTTGAAAGGCTATATTCAGTGCCCCCCAGCGGAGCAAGGCGGCCCGGGCCAGCGGCGTGTCGCCGCCCCATTGGCGTCGGGCGAGGGTCATGGCGGTGCCCGCTGCGATCTCGTCCTGCGGCAGGGTCATCAATTCCTGGATGTAGCGCACCATCTCGTCGGGCGGCACATGCAAGGTTAAATAGGGCGCGGCCGCATCAGTCATGGCAGCCTTCATTTTACGTCGGATTCTCCAGGCTGAACATGGCATTCTCATCGTCGTAGGCGAACGCCTCGGCGTAGCGGGCCCAGCGGATGACGGCCCGCAAGGTCTGTTCGGCGTCGTCCTCGCTCATGAAGTCCTCCAGTTCGTCGATGAACCGGCTTTTGCGCGCCGAATGGCTCACCCGCTCATCCAGCACCCGGCGGATGTGCGCCGCCAGCGGCACATAGGCGAGCAGGTGCCTTAAGAAAATGCGCTTGCGCTCGTCGATGTCGGCCTGGGCGAAGGCCATGCCGTCCTCGGTGAGCTTCAAATCGCCTCCCTCGAGCTCGGCGAACCTCAGCAGCTGAAGCGTCTCGGCGACGGGGAACAGCTCGTCGATCTCCATTTGCAGGTCCGAGGCGATTTCCGGCAGGTCCGCCTTGCCCTTGAAGGGCGCCGCCGCGACCGCCTCCATGAGGCCGGACAAGATGTTCGAGCCGACGTGCGGCAGCACGCTGCCGATGCCGAGCCCGGGAAATCGCTCCAGGCGCCCGCCGGGACCCGCTCCTTTGGGACGGGCCGTCATTTCGACGTAAATCCGCTCAACCAGGTCGCGGAAGCTCGGGTCGAGGCGATTGCGCGGCTGCGGCAGCGTGACCTTGATCTCGCTCAAGATGCGGCCCGGATTGCTGCCGAACACGAGGATGCGATCGCACATCAACACCGCCTCTTCGATGTTGTGCGTCACCAGAATGACCCCCTTGATGGGCATCCGCCCTTCGGCCCACAGATCCAGAAAGTCCGTGCGCAGGGTTTCCGCCGTCAGGACGTCGAGCGCCGAGAACGGCTCGTCCATGAGCAAGATGTTGGGATGGACCACGAGGGCGCGCGCGAAACCGACCCGTTGACGCATGCCGCCGGAGAGCTCGCGCGGGTAGGCGGACTCGAACCCGTCGAGACCGATCAAGTCGATGGCGGCCAGCGAGCGCTTGCGGATCTCCGCACGCGGCATGTTCTGCGCTTCCAAGCCGAGAGCGACGTTCTCGAACACGGTGAGCCAGGGAAAGAGCGCAAAGCTCTGAAACACCATCGCGATGCCGCGCGCCGGCCCGAGGACCGGCTGGCCGAGATATTGCACTTCGCCCGCGCTCGGCTCCGCGAGCCCCGCGATCAAGCGCAACAGCGTCGACTTGCCCGATCCGGAGCGCCCGAGCAGCCCCATGATCTGTCCCTCGCGAAGCTCGAGGTTCATGCCGTCGAGCACCAAGAGCTCCTCGCCGTCGGGCTTCGGAAACGCCTTGCGCACCTGGCTGCACTGGAGCAATGGACTGTTGTTCATGGGGGTGTCCGTTAGGTCATCCGATATTTGCGCTCGGCGTAGTAATACAAGGGCCGCCAGAAGAGCCGGTTGATCGCCACCACGAACAGGCTCATCACGGCCACGCCGAGAATGATTTGGTGAAAATCATGGGTCGCCGCCGCGTCCGCGATATAGGAGCCGAGTCCCTTCGCCCGGACCTCCGTGTGTCCCCAGGACACGAGCTCGGAGACCTGCGCCGCGTTCCACGAGCCGCCCGAAGCGGTGATCGCACCGGTGACGTAGAAGGGAAGCACCGCCGGCAGCGCCACCCGCTTCCACCAGAGCCACCCCTTGATACCGAAATTGGTGGCGGCATAGCGCATCTCCGCGGGAATGGTGCTCGCGCCCGCGATGATGTTGAACAGGATGTACCACTGCGTGCCCAGGATCATCAGCGGGCTCAAGAACACGTCCGGGTTCAACTTCCAGACGACGATACCGTAGACGGCGATCGGGAACAGGAGATTGGCGGGAAACGCCGCCATGAACTGCGCGATCGGCTGCACGATCTCGGCCGCCCGCGGCCGCATGCCCACCCAGATGCCGATGGGGACCCAGACGACGCTCGCCAGCGCGATCAAAATGAACACGCGCAGCATGGTGATGCAGGCGAGGCCGCATACGTACAGTGCTTCCTTGAGCGGCGTATTGGCGACCAGCACGGAGAGGATGTGCCAGAGTCCGGCGGCGACCGCGACGACCAGCAGCGACACCCATAAAAGATCGAGACTTCGCCGCCTCGGACGCTGCTCCTCGACGACGGGCTTGTCGGTGCGCTTGACCAGCCGGCTGGTCCAGAACACCGTCTTGTGGAAGGCGAGCGTCATCGCCTGGATGAGGCGCGAGCGGCGCATCATGGTGAGCGCCCAGGACTCGGGCACCCGCTCATTCGGCTCCTGCTCGACGCGGAAACGATCGACCCAGGCCACGAGCGGCCGGAACAGCAACTGGTCGTACAGCAAGATCACAACGGCCATGGTGAGGATCGCCCAGCCGATGGCGCGCAGATTCTTCTGCTCGATGGCGAGCGCGATGTACGAGCCCACCCCGGGCAGCGCCACCGATTCCTTGCCGACCGTGAACGATTCGGAGGCGACCACGAAGAACCAACCACCCGACATGGACAGCATCATGTTCCACACCAGCGCCGGCATGGCGAACGGCGTCTCGAGCTGCCAGAACTTCATCCACGGCGAAAGCCGGAAGGAATCCGCCGCTTCCACGAGCTCGAGCGGTACGGTGCGGAGCGATTGGTAGAAGCTGAAGGCCATGTTCCAGGCCTGGCTCGTGAAGATGGCGAAGATCGCCACGAACTCGCCGCCGAGCACCCTGCCCGGCGCAAGCGACAGGAAGAACACGTTGGTGATGGAGATGAACCCTAAGATCGGCACCGACTGCAGGATGTCGAGGATGGGCACGAGCAAGCGCCCTGCCCGCTCGCTCTTCGCCGCCCAGGTTGCATAGGTGAGCGTGAACACCAGCGAGAAAAATAGCGCCGCCAGCATGCGAAACGTCGTGCGTGCCGCGTATTCAGGCAGGTGGATCGGGTCCAAGGACAACGGAACCTGTTCGAGCTTGGCCAGGGGATCGAACAGGCCGTGCGCGGTCTCGCTCAGAAAGGCGATCAAGCCGATGACCACGATGAACGCGAGCACGTCCCAGCGGGAAGCCAGTCCTTTGAGGAAGACGTAGGGCTCGAAGCGTCTCATCGACGCATTCTCGCAGGACAGGCCGTGAGGTTGCTACCTCGGCGCGAGCGCGACCGGCCCTCGCAAGCGCGCAGCGACCGGGTCTACGCACCGCTGCGATCAGGCGCGCGTCAGTCAGGCTGCAGACCGTAGACGTCGAGCTCTCCCGCGACGCTCGTCGAGCCCAGTGCGCCGCCGATATTGTTGCCGCGAGTGCCGATGTAAACCTTGCCGTTCGCGATGGAAGGCACCGTGAACTTGACGGCGTTGCCCGCGGTCGTCCGCCAGCGGCCATCGAGCTGTTCCACAGCTCGACGAGGCTCGTCGCATCGTAGGCATGCAGCACCGCGGGTCCGCAGCCCTTCGATTGGTTCGTGCAGTAGTGGCTGTTATCGAGCGCCCAGACGACACCGTTGGTGGTTCCGGTCGCGGAAATCGCGGGCGAAGGTCCGGGAAATCCAAAGCTCGCCGGACTGGTGGTCTGCGCTTGCTGAACGAACTGGGACGGGGTCGTCGAGGTGTTCAGCGCGTAGGAAATCACCGGAGCGGGGGAAGCCGGCGAAAAAGAGGTGGTTCCCAGGTAAATGGTGTCGTTCCACATCGAGACGGTCGAGAAGATGTGATAGCCCGTTGGATCACTTGGAACGCGCCGGCATCGGTGCCGCTGTATCCGCCGAGCGCTGCCTGGTTCAAGACGTAGAGTGTTCCGTCCTTGCCGCCGCCCACCACCACTCCGACGGTTCCCGTACCCGAGGTCACGTTGGCGAGCATGGCCGCGCCTCCCGCACCGAAATCGTGGTCGTCCGTCGGTTCATCGACCACCTGGTCCTCCGGCGTGAAATACTGGGAGACGGTGAAGGCGGCGCTCGGCGTGGTCGGATTCGGCGCCACCGAGAGCTGCAGCAACGAATCGCCGTAGTCGTTGTTAGGTGCGCTCGCGCTGTTCGCATCGAAGCCGCCGTTGCCGGTGATCACGTACATGTTTCCGCTTGCATCCGCCGAGGGTGCACCGCCGCCCATCCAGATGCCGCCCGTACCGCACGTTCGGCGTCACGTTGAGCACGGATACCTGCGTGAAGCCCGAGGAGCCGTAGGTGTAGCCCATGAGCCAGCCGTAGTAGGGCGGCGCGTCTTCGTGAGCCGCCCACGCGACATAGACAGAGCCGTTGATGAGCGCTAGGCCGGTGCGCTGCAGCTCATAGCGCGCGTTGAAGGTGGTCGTCGTCGTGCCATCGCCGCTTCCGGGGTAGGTGCCCTGGATGAGCGATGGGCGAGTTGGCCTTCTCGTTGCCCGTCGTCACGTCGATCGCATGCAAGCGCTGGTAGAAATTCGTGCCGGTCGAGTCCATGGACTTCGACACCACGTACAGCGTGCCGCTCGAGGAATCGATCACCGGCGTGCCGATCACGCCCATCTCGGGCGTGATGTCACCGTAGCCCTTGCCCACCAGATACCCGGTCGTGCCGGAGGGCACGGTGACCTCTCCGGCGTTCGCCCCATGAGTGGTGTCGATGAGGCTCACGCTCCAGAGCTGCACACAGGGATTCGCGTCGGCGTCGAAGGCGAACAAACTGTCGTGAGCGCTCGCCACGAACACCACGTTGTGCACGGCCCCGTTGATCGTGAGATTCGCGGCCCACAGGGGTTGGGCATATATCGCGCCGTCGGCGATGCAGGAGAAGAGCTTGCCGAAGCTCCCCGTGGCTACGCTGCCGCCGCTTCCTCCGCTGCCGGCAGTCAGCGCGTATTCGCTGCGCGTTGACGGCGTCGCGCGAGGCGTCGTTACGGTAAGTGAAAACACCCGCGAGGTCAGTCACGCCGAGCGCGATCGAATTGCTCAGCGCCGGGTTGGTGACGCTCGTCGCCGTGATGGTGTACGCGCCCGCTGTGGCTGGCGCCGTGAAGGTGGTGCTGGTGCCGTTGGCGCTCTGCGCGGGCGCGAAGGAGCCGCCGGCCGGAGTCACGCTCCAGGTCACGCCCGAGGGATCGTTGGTCGTGACCGAGAGAGTCGCGGTCTGGCCGAGCGTCAGCGCCGCGGCGCGCGGCGAGATGGAAACGGAAATGTTGTCAATGTGACAGTCAAGGCGAGGTTCACGGACTTGTGCTGCGCGGGAACAGTGCTGTCAGTGACCGCGAAGTGAGCGGATCCGAATTCACCGCCGTCGTCGGGGTACCTGAGATCACACCGGTCGAGGCTGTCAACGCCAATCCTGCGGGCAAAGTGCCAGCGGTAATCGACCAAGTCAGAGGTGCGGTGCCGCCGCTGGCCGTCAGCGTCGCCGTATAGGGCTTGCCGACCTGACCGCCGGGCAGCGAGGTCGTGGTCACGACAAGATTACCGGGCGCAATAGTGAGACTCAGCGTGCCCGCGGCCGATTGAGCGGGGCTTCCGGAGTCGGTTACTTTCAAACCGATCGGCGTTGCATTCGCGGCCGCGGTCGGGGTGCCCGTGATCGTGCCACTCGCAGCGAGCGTCAGGCCCGCCGGCAGCGTTCCGCTCGCGAGGGCCCAGTGATAGGGCGAAGTGCCGCCCGTGGCGGCAAGCGGCGCACTGTAGCGCGACGCCCACCTGCCCCTTGGGCAACGAGCTCGTGGATATGGCCAGCGTCGTCGGCACCGGCGCAGGCGAGTCATCGTCCGACCCACATGCAGTGAGCGAACCCGCAACCACAAGACCGGCTAGCAGGCGTACGGTCGCGCCGCGCAAGAATTTGGAGATCATTAAATCCCTTCAGGCAATTTTGTGAACCCGACTATATCGTGACTCTGGCGGACTACATATAGGACACCGGCGCAAAGCCCGGGCCCTCGTCACCTCTCATCATAATCTGTCAAATCTCCCGCTTCGCAAGACGCGCGCGAACCGGGGTGGGATTTTGAGGCGGGGTTGTTGCATTATGTCATGGTTGAGAGCGGGTACTGTCGTTTATTCGTACCGCCTCACGAGGCATTCAACTCCGAGCACCCATGCAAAACAGTTCGACCGCCCGACGCGGAACGCCCGTGCCCTCGCCCGCCGCCGTTCCCTCTACGCCGTCGCACCCCGAGGTGGCGTCAGCATCACAGACGACGCGATTCGAGGTGCTGGGCGCGATCAGCTTTTCGCACCTCCTCAACGACCTCATTCAGTCGCTCATCATCGCGATCTATCCCTTGCTGAAGGGCGAGTTCAGCTTGAGCTTCGCGCAGATCGGGGTGATCACCCTGACATATCAGATCTGTGCATCGGTGCTGCAACCGCTGGTTGGCGCTTACACGGATAAGCACCCGCAGCCGTATTCGCTGAGCGTGGGCATGACCTCGACTCTGATCGGGCTCGTGATCCTCGCGCTCGCGCCCAACTATGCCTGCGTGCTGATGGCAGCTGCGTTCGTCGGTGCAGGCTCCTCGGTCTTCCATCCCGAATCCTCGCGCATCGCGCGCCTGGCCTCCGGCGGTCGGCATGGCTTGGCGCAGTCGATTTTTCAGGTCGGCGGCAACGCGGGCTCCGCACTCGGGCCGCTGCTCGCGGCCGTGGTCGTCATTCCGCAGGGACGGCGCAGCGTCGCCTGGTTCGCGCTCGCGGCCATTCTCGCGATCGGGGTGCTGTGGAAGGTGAGCGGATGGTACAAGCGCCATCACCTCGACCGCCGGGCGGTCGCGAAAGCGCACGCTCGCACCGCGGGTCCGTTGACCCGGCGGCGGGCGGCCTGGTCGGTGGCCATTTTGCTCCTGCTGCTGTTCTCGAAGTATTTCTATCTCGCGAGCATCTCGAGCTACTACACGTTCTATTTGATCCAGAAATTCCACGTGTCGATGCAGTCGGCGCAGTTGCACCTGTTCTTGTTCCTGCTCGCGGTCGCAATCGGCGGCCTGATCGGCGGCCCCGTCGGCGACCGTATCGGACGCAAGCGGGTCATCTGGTTCTCGATCCTGGGAGTCGCGCCGTTCACGTTGCTGCTGCCGCACGTAGGTCTCGCCGCGACCGCCGGCTTGAGCGTGCTCATCGGACTCATTCTCGCCTCCGCGTTCTCGGCCATCCTGGTGTTCGCGCAGGAAATCATGCCGGGCCGAGTAGGAGCCGTGTCGGGACTGTTCTTCGGTTTCGCTTTCGGGCTGGGCGGTATCGGCGCCGCCGTGCTCGGTGCGCTCGCCGACCGTGATGGCATCGAGTTCGTGTATCGCGTCTGCGCCTACCTGCCGTTACTCGGCATTGCCGCAGCGTTCCTGCCCAACATCGAGCCGCGCCGCGTACGGAGCAGCGGGTGACCCAGAATCTGATCTGGCTGATCACGCAATACGGATTGCCCATCGTGGCCGTGAACGTATTCGTGGATCAGCTCGGCCTGCCGGTTCCGGCCATGCCGACGCTGATACTGGCGGGCGCCATCGCCGCCACCGGCGCGATTGGCTTGATGCCGTTGTTCGCGGCGGCGGTGCTCGCCTGCCTGGTGCCCGATTGCATCTGGTTCTTGGTCGGGCGCCGCTACGGAATGCGCGTCCTGAAAACGCTCTGCCGTGTTTCCCTCGAGCCCGACTCGTGCGTCAACCAGACCCAGTCGCGCTTCGAGCGCTGGGGAATCAATTCTCTGGTGATCGCCAAGTTCGTGCCCGGTCTTGCCATCATCGCGCCGCCGCTCGCGGGCGCCATGCGCATCGGCTGGCCTCGCTTCGTCACCTTGAGCGCCCTCGGCGGGGCCATCTGGGTCGGCAGCGGACTCGCCGCCGGCGTGCTCTTCAAGACGCAGATTCAATCGGTCCTCGTCTATCTCGACCGCATCGGCAGCGTCACCGGCACGGTGGTGGCGGCCGCGCTCTTGGGTTGGGTGTTCTACAAGTGGTGGGAGCGGCGGCGCTTCTACAAGGAATTGCGCATGGCACGCATCAGCGTCGCCGATCTCTACGAGCTCATGGAGACGGGCAAGCAACCCATCGTGGTGGACGTGCGCTCGAACACGGCGCGCACCCTCCAGCCGCTCTTCATACCGGGCGCGATCCACGTGCCGGTGGATGATGTGGGCCGGCACATCGCCGAGCTCCCCCGCGACCGGGAGATCGTGGTGTATTGCACGTGTCCGAGCGAGGCATCGGCGGCGCGCGTCGCGAAGGTGCTCATCAATCACGGATTCAAGGTCGTTCGACCCTTGTACGGCGGCCTGGACGCGTGGATCGAGGCGGGTTACGCGGTGGACGGCGCACAGGCGGCTCAAACGTGAGCGCGGCCGCCCTGCATCATGTGGTGATCGTCGGCGGCGGCTTCGGCGGACTCGCCGTGGCCTTGGGACTCAAAGGCACAGGCGTGCGCATCACCATCGTCGATCAGCGCAATCACCATCTGTTCCAGCCGCTGCTTTACCAGGTCGGGACAGCCACGCTCGCCACCTCGGAAATCGCCTGGCCGATCCGCCAGCTGTTTCGCCGGCGCAAGGACATCACGACGCTCCTCGGCACGGTCGCGCGGCGTGGATGCGGCCGCCCGCGAGGTGCTGCTCGAGGACGGCGGTCGGCTCGGTTATGACACGCTGGTGCTCGCGACCGGCGCGCGCCACGCCTATTTCGGCCATGACGAGTGGGAGCCTTTCGCGCCGGCGTTGAAAACGCTGGAAGATGCCACCTCGATACGGCGGCGCGTATTGCTGTCTTTCGAGCGCGCCGAGCGAGAGACCGACGAAGCCTTGCGCCGCGCATGGCTCACCTTCGTGATCGTCGGCGGGGGCGCCACGGGCGTCGAGCTCGCCGGCGCCATCGCCGACTTGGCCCACGTGACCTTGCCCGATGAATTCAGGCAGATCGATACGCGCTCGACGCGCGTGCTCTTGATCGAGGCCGGATCACGCATCCTGCCCACGTTCACACCGGATCTGTCGGCCTATGCGCACACCGCGCTCGAGCGCCTGGGCGTGGAAATCCAGCTCGGGATCCCGGTGAGCGAATGCTCGGCGCAAGGCGTCGTGTTCGGCGAACACAGGCTCGCCGCCAAGGTGATCCTGTGGGCCGCCGGCGTCCGCGCCTCGCCCGCCGCCGCGTGGCTCGGCGCACCGGCGGACGGCGCCGGGCGCCTCAAGGTGGCGCCGGATCTCACCGTGCCGGGGCGGCCTGAAGTGTTCGTCGTGGGCGATACCGCCACCATCGATGCCTGGCACGGCAAGCCCGTGCCCGGCATCGCGCCGGCCGCCAAGCAGCAAGGCGCGCACGTCGCCGAATCGATCAAGCGCCGGCTCGCGGGCGATTCGGCACCGCGTCCTTTCCGCTATCGGCACGCCGGCAATCTCGCCACCATCGGCAAGCGCGCCGCGGTCATCGACTTCGGTTGGCTCAAGGTTCGCGGCTACATCGCCTGGTGGATCTGGGGGCTCGCCCATATCTACTTCTTGATCGGCGTGCGCAACCGCCTGGCCGTGGCGCTCAGCTGGCTGTGGATCTACCTGACGGGAACCCGCGGCGCCTGCCTCATCACGCAGGGAATGCCGCGCAACGATACGCGCTGACCAACTCGGGAATCGTCGGCTCAGCCGTTGAGCAAAGTCATCATGTTCGGGTGATAGCGCTGGCCTTCGGCGATCCCCCGCGGCGCGGCCGCCTCGATGACGTCGAGCTCCTCTTCGGACAAGCGGATGTCGACCGCATCGAGGTTTTCCGCAAGACGCTGCGGGCTCGTGGTGCCTGGAATGGGTACGAGGTCCGGCCCCTGCGCCAACAGCCACGCGAGCGCCAGTTGCGAGGGTGTGCAGCCCTTGCGCTCTGCGATCTGGTTGATTTGATCGAGCACCGCCAGGTTCTTTGCGAAATTCTCGCCTTGGAAACGCGGCGAGTGCCGCCGCCAGTCATCCGGCGCGAGGTCCTCCACGGTGCGAAATCGTCCCGCCAGAAATCCGCGCCCCAAGGGGCTGTAGGGAACGAAGCCGATCTTGAGGTCGCGCAAGGTCGGCAGGATTTCGTCCTCGGGGTCGCGACTCCAGAGCGAATACTCGGTCTGCAGCGCGCTGATCGGATGCACCTTGTGCGCCCGCCGGAGGGTCGCCGGCGCCGCCTCGGAGAGGCCCAAATACCGCACTTTTCCCTGGCTCACGAGGCCTGCCATCGCGCCGACGGTCTCTTCGATCGGAATGTTCGGATCGACGCGATGCTGATAGTAAAGATCGATGCGCTCGACGCCGAGACGCTCGAGCGATGCCTCGCACGCCGAGCGGACGTAATCGGGATGGCCGTTCACGCCGCGGTTCACGCTGTTGCCCTCGCGCACAATGCCGAATTTGGTGGCCACGATGACGCCGTCGCGGCGGCCCTTCAGCGCCTTGCCGACGAGCCGCTCGTTGGTATGCGGCCCGTAGACATCCGCGGTGTCGAGCAAGGTGACCCCCAGATCGAGCGCACGCTGAATGAGCGCGACTCCCTGCGACTCGGTCGCACCGCTCGAGGAATAAAAATCCGACAGCCCCATACAGCCGAGACCGAGCTCGGAGACTTCGAGCCCCTGATCGCCCAGTCGTCGCGTTCTCATGGCAGCCTCCTCAAGAAAATGCCGGGATTCCGGTCTGCGCCCTGCCCAAGATGAGCGCGTGGATGTCGTGCGTGCCCTCGTAGGTGTTCACGACCTCGAGATTCACCATGTGCCGGATCACGCCGTATTCGTCCGATATGCCGTTGCCGCCCAGCATGTCGCGCGCGGTGCGCGCGATGTCGAGCGACTTGCCGCAGGAGTTGCGCTTCAGCATGGAGGTGATCTCCACGGCCGCGGTGCCGTCGTCCTTCATGCGCCCGAGCCGCAGGCAGGCCTGCAGCCCCAACGTGATTTCGGTTTGCATGTCGGCGAGCTTCTTCTGCACGAGCTGATTGGCGGCGAGCGGCCGGCCGAATTGCTTGCGTCCGACCACATAGTCGCGCGCGGTGTGCCAGCAGCTCTCGGCCGCGCCGAGCGCGCCCCAGGAAATTCCGTAGCGCGCGGAATCGAGGCAGGTGAACGGCCCCTTCAAGCCGCTCACGCCCGGCAGCAGAGCGTCCTTGGGCACGAACACATCGTCCATGACGATCTGACCCGTGACCGAGGCCCGCAGGCCCACCTTGCCGTGCAGCGCGGGCGCCGTCAGACCCTTCGGTGCCCTTCTCGAGAATGAACCCGCGGATGGCGTTGTCGTCCGTTTTCGCCCACACGACGAATACGTCGGCGATCGGGCTGTTGGTGATCCAGGTCTTCGATCCGGTCAGACGAAACCCACCGCTCGCCTCGCGCGCGCGCGTGACCATGCTGCCCGGATCGGAGCCGTGGTTGGGCTCGGTGAGTCCGAAGCAGCCGATGCTCTCGCCGCGGGCGAGCGAGGGCAGATAGCGTCGCTTCTGCTCGACCGTGCCGAACGCATGGATGGGCAGCATCACGAGCGAGGACTGCACGCTCATCATCGAGCGGAAGCCCGAGTCGACGCGCTCGACCTCGCGCGCGATGAGTCCGTAGCTCACATAGTTGAGCCCGCCGCCGCCGAACTCCTCCGGGATCGTCGCGCCCAGAAGGCCGAGCGCGCCCATTTCGCGAAAGATCGCGGTGTCGGTGTGCTCGTGCCGAAATGCCTCGACGATCCGCGGGGCGAGCTTGCCCTGCGCGTACTCGCGCGCGGCATCGCGCACCAGCCTCTCTTCCGTCGTCAGTTGCTCCTCGAGAAGCAACGGATCTTCCCATCTGAAATTCGCAGCCGCCATGTCTTTCAAGCCCTTAAGGTCCCGAGATGCGCGCGAGCATCGCATAAACGCCCGCTCCGGGCCACGACCGCCAGAAAATCAGGCCGTGGGCGGAGCAGCATGCGGCCCCGGATCCTCGCCCGCGTCGCGGGCACGGTGGGCCAGCGCATATTGGTGCGTAAATTCGGCGCCCAACAGAAAGATCTGGCTGGAGTAGTACACCCAAAGGAGCAGCACCAGAAACGATCCCGTGATGCCATACGCGGAGCGGAATGCAAATCGGCTGAGAAAGGTGACGATCAACAACTTGCCGGCCAAGAACAGCGAGGCCGTGACGAGCGAGCCCACCCATACGTCGCGCCAGGTGATCTTCTGGTCCGGCGGCACGTATTTGAAAATCATCGCGAACAGCAGCGTCGATAGTGCGAAGCCGAGCAGCGCTTCGAAGCCCAACACCACGCGCCGCCAGTCCTCGGTGAATGCGCCCATCCAGGCACCGAACGCCTCCAGCACGGCGCCGGCGGTGAGCGAGACCAACAGCAAGAATCCGACCCCCAACAGAAAGCCGAACGACAACATGCGCGTGCGTGCGAGCTCCCATAGGTTCTCGCGGATGTCCCGCGGCGGCGAGCGCCAGATACGGCGCAGCCCGTTCTGCAGCTCGGCGAACATGCCCGTGGCACTGATCAGGAGCGTCAATATCCCGGCCGCGGTCGCGTAGCCTCGGCGGGTCGCATAGCCCACGGTGACGAGCAGCGCGGCCACGGCCTCGGCCCCCGTATCGCCGAGCAAGCCCTGCATCTGCGCGAGCACGTGCGCCTTGACGGTCTCCGGGCCCACGAATGCCCCCGCCACCCAGATCACCATGAGCAAAATAGGGCCGATCGCAAACAAGGAATAAAACGAAATCGCCGCGCCCATGCCCGGCGCGCCGTCCTTGAGCCATGCCGTGAGCGACAGGCGGGCAATTTTCGCGAGCCTCACCGCGGCACCGTTAGAGTTCGCCGGCTTGCATCTGCGCATTATGTACAAGAGACCATCGGCGCGCAGTACTCGACGGTGGTCGGCCGGGTCCTACAGTCGCTTGCTGCGCCCCGCTTCTATGCAACGTCGCGCGGCTGCCTAAAGATGAGCGCAAAGAAACGCCGCATAACATCGAGAAGAACATGCTGCCTGCAACGAAAGAAAAACAAGATCGCATACGGGCCGAGGCACGTGGTGGCCGAGCCATCCCGGCACGCAGCGCCGTCATCGACCCGCGCCACGCGACGGGCAGGATCACCGCGGTGCGCATCCTGGTGGCGGGTGCCATCGGCTTGCTGCTCTACGTGGGTCACGTCGCCTTCATCCCGGTCGCGCTCGCGCTGCTCTTATCGCTGGTGCTCTCGGGTCCGGTGGAATTGCTTCATCGCGTGGGACTGCCTCGCGGCTTGGGCGCGACGCTCGTCATGCTGGTCATCGTCGGTGTCGCGGGGGGCCTCACCGAGTTCCTCGCGGAGCCCGCGCAGCACTGGTTCGCCGAAGCGCCGCACACCGTCAAGGTCATCGCCCGCAAAGTTCGTCCGGTGGCGCAATTCATGAGCCGTCTCGACGATCTGCGCAACTCGGCGGACAACCTTGCCGTCGCCGCCGCCCATCCGACGCCGGCCCCGGTGACGGCAGCGCCGGCCGAAAGCGGCCCGGCGCTGCTCCTCGAAATCACGCGCGGCCTGCTGTTGGGCACCGTCACGGTCATCATTCTCACCGTGTTCCTGTTGAGCGGCGGTCCGCCGATGCTTGCGCGCATGACCTCCGCGCTGGTGAGCGACTTGAACTCCGCACACGTCATTTGCGTCATCGAGAAAGTGCGCGCCGAGGTCGGCCGCTTCTATGTCACGACCGCGTTGATCAACATCGGTCTCGGCGTGGCCACCGCCTGCGCCATGAAGGCATGCGGTATGCCCAATCCGTTCCTGTGGGGCACGCTGGTGGCGGTGCTCAACTTCGTGCCGTATGCGGGTCCGACGGCATCGCTTCTGTTGCTGACCTCGGTCGCATTCGTGTCGTTCGATGACATCGCGCCCGTGGCCGCCGTCGCCGGCAGCTTTCTGGCGCTGGTCACGCTCGAGGGACAGGTGATCCAGCCGCTGCTCGTCGGCCGGCGATTGCAGCTCAATCCCATGCTGGTGTTCCTGGCCCTCTGGTTCGGCGGACTTTTCTGGGGCATCGCGGGCATCGTGCTCGCCACCCCGTCGCTGGCGGCGCTCAAAGTGATCGCCGAGCACTCGGCGGGCGGCAAGCCGCTCGTCGACTTCCTGAGTGCGAAGACCACGGTCGCCGCGAGCATCGCCGAACGCCCCGAGCATGACGATGCCGTCGCGGACGTGCCGTTGTCTGCACGTGCGCGATATACCTGAGGGGCTTCGGTGCACGGCGTTTTGTCCGCGCTCCTCCTCGGCTCCTTCGTGGTGCTCGCGCTCGCGGGTCTGGCCGGCGTGCTGCGTGATCTTTTATCGCGTGACCTGCGGCCCTAGATCTCGATCTGCCGCGCGATCTCGACCACCCGTTGCGGCGGCAGATTGAACCGGTCGACGATTTTCGCCGCGTTCCGATACAAGAAGGCGAACAGGGCGATCCGCCAGCCGCTGAGGGCCGAACCCCGCGCCTTCCGCACCACCAGGTCGCGGGCGGCGACGAACCGGGCGCGCTCGAAATCGATGGGCTGATCGAGTCCGCTGGCGCGGTTCAGTACCGCCCGCAGGTCCGGAATCTCGAAAAAACCGAAGCGCGCGTCGATGAGCCAGACGCCCTCCGCGAGCTGTTCGACCACCGTGCACTTCGGCTCCGGTATGCGGGGCGTCGCCTCGAAACGGATGTTGAGCGCCACGGTTCGGCGCGGCAACACACCGGTATAGCGCGAATGATCGACGATGAGCCGCGAGACTCTCTGGTTGCTGCGGGTGATGAAGACGGTGGTGCCCTCGATCCGCGGGATGGCGCCCGACTTCAGCTTCGCGAGAAAACGCTCGGCCTCCTCGGGCGTCTGCGTGAGCTCGGCGTGCATGGCGTCGAGGCCCTTTCGCCAGGTGATCATCACCAAGAAGATGAGCGCGGCAAGGGTGAGCGGCAGCCAGCCGCCGTCCGCGATCTTCAAGAGATTGGCACTGAAGAAGGCAAGGTCCACGATGAAGAAAAACCCGCCGGCGAGCACCGCGACAACGCGCGGCCAGCGCCACACCTGCACCATCGCCTGATACAACAGCACGGTCGTGAGCAGCATGGTGGTTGCGACCGCGGTGCCGTAGGCGGACGCGAGCTTGTCCGAACTGCCGAAGGCGATGGTGGTCAACACCGAGGCCACCATCAACAGCCAGTTGACCACCGGAACGTAGATCTGACCGTAGACCCGGTCGGAGGTCTGGCGGATGGCGAGGCCGGGAAGCCAGCCGAGCTGTATCGCCTGGCGCGTCATGGAAAACGATCCCGTGATAATCGCCTGGCTTGCGATGATGGTCGCGACCGTGGCGAGCAATACCATCGGGTAGATCGACCAGGCCGGAGCGAGCAGGAAAAACGGGTTGCCCTTGACCGCGGGATTGTCCATCAGGAACGCCGTTTGACCGGCGTAGCTCATGAGCAGCGCCGGCAGCGCAATGAGATACCACGAGCCGCGCACCGCCCGCTTGCCGAAGTGGCCCATGTCGGCATAGAGCGCTTCGCCGCCGGTGATGCACAGGAAAACGCCGCCGAGCACCAGAAGTCCGTGCCCTCCGGAGTGCATCATGAAGCGCACCGCGTGCGAGGGATCGAGCGCCGCCAGCACCCCGGGATGGTGGACGATGGAGACCAGGCCGAGCAGGGCGATGACCGCGAACCAAAGCAGCATCACCGGCCCGAAGGCCCGCCCGATGCGCTCGGTGCCGAAGCGCTGACTGGCGAACAGCGCGATGAGAATCAGCACCGCCGCGGGCATCACATACGGCTTCAATGCCTCGGTGGCGACATTCACGCCTTCGAGCGCGCTCAACACCGAGATCGCGGGCGTGATGACGCCATCGCCGTAGATGAGCGCCGCGCCGAGCAGCCCCATGACGGTGAACGCCTTCAGACCCGACTCATTCGCGCCGATCAGCGACATCAAGGCGAGAATGCCGCCCTCGCCGCGATTGTCCGCGCGCATCACGAACAGGCAATACTTGATCGAAATGGTGATGATCAGCGTCCACACGATCAGCGACAGCGCGCCGAGCGCGCCCTCGTGCGTCACCTGACCGTTCATCGCCTGCACCACGGTCTGCAGCGTATACAACGGGCTCGTGCCCAGATCGCCGAACACGACTCCGAGCGCAGCCAGCATGGTCAAGCGCAGCGGTTGGCTGTGGGGCGTCTCCGGCCTCGCGCTTTCGCGGATCGGCTCCGCCTGGCTTAAGGAATGCATGCGTTTCACCTTACTGGGTCCACTGCAGCGCGGCAACTGGGTCCGGCGTGTGCGCGGCGGGTTCGACCAACGACCGACATGACGTGGCGTCGAGTTCCTACATTCGCAGCGGCTGATCCCGAACGATACTTCGAGCCCTATTACCATGCGCAATTTGCTCGCCGACCGGCCGAAGACTCGCGGACTCCTCATCGTTCTGGGCGCACTCGTGCTGCTCGCGGTCCTGTTCGCCCTGTTCTTCGACTGGAATTTATTTCGCCCGACGCTCGCCCGGATGATTTCGGCAAAAACCGGCCGCCATACCGAGATCCGTGGAAATTTACGCGTGCATCTCTGGTCATTCGAGCCGAGTGCCGAGGTCGACGGCCTGACCCTCGACAATCCCCCCTGGGCCAAGCACTCGGTGATGTTCACCGCGGAGCAACTGGACGTCAGCGTGAGTCTCGGGCGATTGCTGCGTGGACAAGTGGTGGTGCCGCAAATCAAAGTGGTGCGTCCCGCGATCGATCTCGAGCGTGACGCCAAGGGCCGCGCGAGCTGGGAGTTCGCCAGCGAGGAAGGCCGACCGCAGAAGAGCTCGCAGCCCGCGAAGATTCCCACCATCCGCCGTTTGATCATCGAGTCCGGCACGATTCGTGTGGCCGACGGCATTCGCAAGCTCAAGCTCGACGGCACCTTGAACGCCTCGGACGGGTCGGGGCGGGAGGACGGCGGATTCCAGTTGAAGTGCACCGGCTCGCTCAACGACAAGCCGTTCCGCGCCGAGCTGCAAGGCGGTCCGCTCATCGACCTCGACCCGAACCATCCTTACGACTTGACCGCGCATCTTACCGCCGCCGATATCAAGCTCGAGGCGCGCACCTCGTTCCCGAAGCCGTTCGACCTGGCGCAGTACACCGTCAAGTTCGAGGTATCCGGCAACGACCTCGCGGATGTGTTTTACCTGACGGGACTCGCCTTGCCGAACACGCCGCCGTACCGGCTGTCCGCCGATGTCGAGCATCGCGGGACGCTGTTTCGCATGGACGATCTCAAGGGCAAGCTCGGCTCGAGCGACCTCGAAGGCTCGGTGGACATCGAGACCGGCCGCACGCGGCCGAAGTTCAGTGCCAAGCTGCACTCCGATACCCTCAACATCGTCGATCTCGCGCCGACCCTGGGACAACCCCCGGCGGCGGCCAATACGCTGTCGGCGCCGACGCCGCCAGCCGCGGCCAAGCGCGCACATCACGGCGCCGAGACGCCGCCTCCGCAGCCAAGTTTGTCGGCAAGCACAACCCGCGGCAGCGCAGTGGCTCTTTCCCGATGCGGATCTGCAGGTGAATCGCGTGCGCGGCATGGACGCCGACGTCAGCTATCAGGCACGCTCGGTCGTGGCGCCGAAATTGCCCATGAAGGAAGTGCGGTTTCATTTGCTTCTGACCGACGGCGTGCTGAAGATCGACCCCCTCGCATTCGTTCTCGATTCCGGCAAATTCACGGGCAACGTCAGCATCGACGCCTCCAAGGACGTGCCCGAGTCGACCATCAACATGGGCATCGACGATGTCGACCTCAGCCAATTCACCAGCGCGAAGCTGAAACAGCCGCCGTTGCAGGGCTCCATGGTCGGGGCGCCTCAAAATTCATGGGGTCGGTGCCTCGGTGCATAAGCTCGCCTCGACCGCTGACGGCTCGGTCAGCATCGCACTCCCCACGGGCCAGATGAACGAGCCTCTCGCCGAGCTCACCGGTATCGATGTCTTCAAGGGTCTGGGACTGGTGTTGTCGGACAAACAGCCGAACGTCGCCGTGCGCTGCGGCGTGATCGACTTCCAAGCGCAGACAGGGCACGCTCGATGCGCGCTCGGTGTTCATCGATACCACCACCGTGTTGATCACCGGCCGCGGCCACGTCAATTTGGCAGACGAGCGGCTCGATCTGTCCCTGCAAGGCGACCCGAAGAAAGTGCGCTTCTTCCGGTTGCGGACCCCCATCGTTCTGCACGGCACGCTGCTGCACCCGGCCATCGGCGTCAAAGCGCAAGACTTGGTGGCCCAAGCGGGTGTCGCCGCCGCGCTCGGCACGCTGCTCACCCCCTTCGCCGCGGCGCTCGCCTACATCGACCCCGGGCTCGCCAAGAACAAGGATTGCTCGGCGGTGCTCGCCGAGGCGCAGGCCGACGTGAATGACCAAACCCCGCCGCCGCAACAGGGCGCGCCGCAGGCCCCGCCGCAGCCTCCGACACGTAAAGGGCATCCCTAGGACCGTCCGCTGCGGCGCGCCAAGGCTGCGTAGGCGGCCTCCTATTTACGCTTCCGGGCCCGTCCGGTGCCTTTGAGATACGAGCGCAGGCCAGGATGAAATTGTTAGTCGCGTGTACAAAGTCTTGAAGGAGGCCGCTATGCGCACTCTTCATAAAGGTCTGATCGGCAGCTGTGTACCGCTTCTCTTGGTGAGCGCGGCCGCGGTGGGCGGGTTGAACGGTGTCGATGTCGTGATCACCAACGATTCCACCGACGATGTGACGGTGACGGTCTACGACACGAGCACCCACCCGAGCAGCGTATTGCTCGCAAGTGAGCGCATCAACGGCTTCACCAAAATCCCGATCGCGGTGTCGCTCGATGAGAACGGCCGCGGCAATGTCGCCTGGTCGGCAGTCTCGGTCGATCCGCGTTCGCGCAAGTGCGGACATGCGACGGACACGGGGCTCACGGATTCCGAGGCCGTGAGCGTACACGCGGATGCGTCATGCTCCGCGAACTAAAGGTGAGCGCCCGATCACTCGGCGAGGAGAGATTTCTCCAGCTCTAAGAAGACAAGATCGGGGCGCTGCGGAACGCCGTAGCGATTGTCTTCATAGGGAAAGGCGTGCGACTCGCCCGTCAGACGATAGCCGCGGCGCTCATACCACGCGATGAGGGCGCCGCGCACATTGAGCACATCGATCACCACCTTGGCTGCGCCGAGAGCGGCCATGCGCCCTTCCGCCGCCTCGAGGATTCGCCGGCCGAGCCCCGAATTCTGCTCGCGCGGATCGACGGTCAGGGATCCTAAGTACCAGACGCTCGCCGACCTCGGCTCGAGCCAAACGCTGCCGCGCAACGCGCGCGCATCGGCGGTGCGCACCACCAGGAACTCGGCCCGCGGACTCGCCTGAAGCTCCGCGCGCAGCGCACCGGCGCTGGTGCGGTCGCCCACCAGGAAATCTCGTACGTGCGTCCATCCCGCGACCTCGCCCGTGCCGCCGTAGGCGGCATTCATCAACTGGGCTAAATTCTGAAAATCCTCCTCGCCCGCCCGTTGCAACTCGACTTCGCTTGATCCTAAAAGCATGGCGACGTTCCGATGACATCGATCCGCCGATCATAGCGATTTCGACAATCCGAAGAAAAAGCCCCGCCGCGGGCCGAACTGCGGCGCACCCACGCCAACGCCCGTGCCGTTGCGGATTTCGTAGACCTTGTCGAACACGTTGATCACATCGAACCGCGCCGTGAGGGTGCCGGCGTTGGTGATGTCGAACACATGCGATAGGCCGGCGTTCACCTGCGTGTAATACGGCAGATGCTCGCCGTTCGGGATATCGTCCCCGCCGTAGCCGTTCGTCTGGCCGGGCGGCAGCTCGAGATCGGCGCGCAGACCCGATCCCATCAGGAAATCCGCGCTCACGCGGGTGTTCTCGTACAGGTATGAGACGCCGCCGGAGGCTGTGTGCTGCTGCTCGTGATCGAGGTGAATCCAATTGTTCGCGATGTAATCGAGATCGGATTCCGAGAAATTGAACTGCGCGGAATCGATGTCCTTGCCCTTCGCACTCTGCACGGCGAGGTTTAGGTACGCGTTGAAATTCCCGCGTGGTGTAGTTCGTCGTGAGCTCGGCCCCGTATTGCTTGCCGTAACGATAGTTGAACGGCGTCAAGATGATGGGCGCGCCGAACTGTCCTTCGTCGACCAAGTTGGTGGACTGTTTGTAATAGGTATCCAAGCCGATCGTAAGCCGGCGCGTCACCTTCTGTTGCACGCCGGCGTCGTAATAGTTCGCGTGCTCGGCCTGCGGAGGCGAATCGTTCGGCGACAGCGGCGGGGAGGAGGTGCCCTCGAACAGCGTCACGTCCTTGCCGCCGACCAGTTCGAAGGGCGGCGGCGACAGGTAGCGTGAATAGCCGGCATGGACGGTCGTCCCCTCGAGCGCCTGCCATACCACGTTCAACCGCGGGCTCACCTGTTTGTCCGCCGTATAGGCGGTGAACTTGTCGAAGCGCAGGCCGTAGTTGACGGTGAGATCGGGCAGCGGCTTCCATTCGTCCTGGAGGTAGGCGCTGTAGATCCACTCGGTCGCCGTCCCGTTGTCGATGATGGTCTCCGGCACGGTGCCGAAACCTCCGGGCCCGGTCGGGTCGGCCGGCAGCACCTGGGAGGCGGTGTCGCTGATCGAATGATCGGTCTGCAGAAAGATGCCGCCGCGCAGCGTGTGCGCGTCGTCGAGCTTGTAGCCGGCGTCGCTTTGCAGCGCATAGGCCACGTTCTGTTTGTAGGCGTACTGGGAGACGCCGGTGAACAAGAGGTCCCCGGGGAAATCCGGGATGAAGGTCAAGCTCGAATAGCGCGCGGTGAACGAGGACTGCACGTCGAGATCGCCGGCGGAATGCTGCCAGCTCATGGCGCCGAACTGAGTGACCTCGCGTTGGTTCTCGTTCAAGTCCTGACTGGGGAACGTCGACACATCGCCGACCTGTAAGCCCGAGTGCGGGCTCCTCGCCGTAAAGATTCGGGATCTGGAACTTGCCGACGGAGCTCCCGAGCATGAGCGCCACGCGATTTTCATCGTTCAGGATGTACTCGAAGTAGCCGAAGCCGTGATATTGCGTGGTGTGGTCGTGGATCGGGTTCGAGCTGCCGTCCGGCGACTCGATCCCCAAATCATTGCGGAGGAAATCTCCGGTCACGAAGTAGCTGAAGGGACCGGCGCCGCCGCCATAGGCGAGGCTCGGCTGAATCTCGCCGTGGCTGCCGCCGTACACCGACACGAAGCCGCCGGGCGCCTGCACGCCGCTCTTGGTGGTGATGTCGATGATGCCGGCGGTGCGCAGTCCGTACTCCGCCGGC
This sequence comes from uncultured Gammaproteobacteria bacterium, assembly GCA_963766915.1. GTDB lineage: Bacteria > Pseudomonadota > Gammaproteobacteria > Steroidobacterales > Steroidobacteraceae > Bog-1198. The sequence goes on along the minus strand of CAVYCL010000003.1, from coordinate 136,303 downwards.
AGCGCCCCGGTCACCAGGCTGATGGATGAGATCAGGCGCGGGTCGAGCGTCTGTCCGAACACCGCGATGCCTTCGGGCAGGATCACGCCGTTGATTCGGTATTGCAGACCGGCGTGCTCGCCGCGCACGTGAAACTGCCCGAAGGAGTCCTGCACCACGTCGGGCGCCTGCAAGACCACCTGGTTGAGGAGGGTGTTAGCCCCGCCGGGGGTGTTGGCAATCGCCTGCGCATCGATCGTGTACGTGGAGGCGCCCGTCTGCGTCTGGATGTGCGAGCGCGCCTCGTCCAAGTGCTGGGCGGTTACGACGAGATCGGGCAATGCCTCAACAGCCGCCGGTGCGGCAGCGGCCGGTGGGGTGGCCGCGATCGGCGCGGCGGCCAGTGCTGCCCGCATCGCCGGGCGAGGCCGCCGTTTCGCTGCCGGCGACGGCCGCGCCGCTCACGAGAAGCAGCGCGACGCAGGGCGCCGCCGGCGTAAATAACGTTCTGAACATCGAAAATTCCTTTGCAACAGCTGACGGAAGCACGCGGCAGCCACGATGAGGCTGCCCGGCTCGAGAGAAAGCTCAGCTGGCGAAGGGAGGACCGCGGCTGCGGGGGGCGGGTGCGGCGGCGCTCGCCGACTCGATAGGCGCCTCGTCGCGACGCTCGATGGAAGCGGGGATGAGTCGCGGCAGGACGAACGAATGACCGAGAGCCGGGCTTGCCGCCTGGGCAAAGGAAGGGCACTGGGCGCACGCCGGATCGAGCGACTCGCCGAGCGCGGTCGATAAGCCGGGGGCATGGGCGCCCGCGAAATGGCCGAGCTCATGGACGACGGCGCCCTGCTGCCCGCTGATGAGAAACAGCATGAGGCCCAGCACCGTCGATAGGTGCTTGAGGAGCTTCGGGGCTGCGCGCGCGGGAAACATCCGCGAAAACTAACAGAAAGACGCGGTCTTTTCAGCAGACAATGGCCGCCGATGCCGAGCAGAGCCGCATATTTGTTTACAATGCGACGCGGCGCCTGACTATTAGAGGGAGTTTACGATGAGGCTGCGAACGCGGATTGAAGGCGGCGGTACGCCGCGCCTCGAGCGCTGGGGCGTGGATAGCGAATACGGTCGCCTGCGCGACGTGCTGGTGGGTCCCATCGATCATTTCAGCTGGCGCGGCGGCAATGCGGTGGCTCAACGGAGCGAGCGCGTCGGACTCAAGTTCGATTTCGGCACCGCGCGCGCCCAGTACCGGGAAATGCTCGACGCCTACCGGCAGGCGGACGTCACGGTCCACAGCTTGCCCGCGGACCCCAACCTGCCGTATCAGATCTTTGCGCGCGATTCGAGCGCCATGACGCCCTGGGGGGCCGTCATCCTGCAGACGCAGAAACCTTATCGGCGCGGCGAATATGCAGCCTGCATCCAGTTCTATCTGGACGCCGAAATTCCCATTTACGATCTGATCACCGCCGGCAACGTCGAGGGCGGCGATTTCATGGTGCTGAAACCGGGCGTCGCGGCATGCGGCTACTCGGGCGAGCGCTCCATCGAGCCCGCCGTGCGCCAGCTCAAAGGCTGGTTCGAGGCCGAAGGCTGGGAACTCCATACCTATGCGTTCGATCCGCACTTCCTGCACCTGGATGTGCAGATGGGCATGCTGGCGGAAGGACTCGCGGTCGTGTGCGTCGAAGCGGTCGAGCCGGAGCTCGTCGACTGGCTCGCCTCGAAGGGCATCCGCGCCATCGCCGTTCCCTACAGCGACGCCATGCAGCTCGGCACCAACGTGGTGGCGCTCGGCAATGAACGCGTGCTGGTGCCGGCCTCGAGCAAGAATCTCATCGCGGCGTGCCGCGCCGAGGGCCTCACCGTGTACGAGCCGGACGTCTCGATGATCGCCAACGGCGGCGGCGCGGTGCATTGCATGTGCCAGGCCTTGAAGCGGGATCGAGGCTAGTGGCGCATGACCGGGAGCGCCGCCGCTTCGTGCTGCAGGCGGCGGCGGTGGCCGGCCTCGGCGCGGCACGCGTGACGCGGGCTGCGACACCGGCGGGCACCGCCCCGCCGCTCTGGCCGACCTCGGCGCGGGCGAGGCCGTCGCTGCGCATGACGCGCGGCGAGCTCACGTGCGAGCGCTACGCGCAGGCTCTGCTCGAGCGCTGCGCGCAACAGAAGAATCTCAATGCGTTCATCACGCTCGAGCCCGCACGGGTGCTCGAGCAGGCGCGCGCCCGCGACGGCGAGCGCCGCGCGGGCGCGAAGCCCGGGCCGCTGTTCGGCCTGCCCATTCCGGTCAAGGACAGCGTCAACACGAGCGACTACCCGACCACCGGCGGCACCCCGGCGCTGCGCACTTTCCGGCCGCGGCCGATGCGCCGGTGGTCGCGACGCTGAAGGCGGCGGGCGCGATCGTGCTCGGCAAGACCAATCTGCACGAGCTCTCCTATGGCTGGACGAGCAACAACCTCGCCTACGGCGCCGTGCACAATCCCTACGACCCGAAGCGCGTTCCCGGCGGCAGCAGCGGCGGCACCGCGGCCGCGATCGCCGCCCGGCTCGCACCGCTCGGCATCGCCGAGGACACCGAGGGCTCGATTCGCGTGCCGGCGGCGTTCTGCGGCATCGCAGGATTCAGGCCCACCACCGGACGTTATTCGACGGAAGGCTGCGTGCCGATCTCGCCCTTGTTCGATCAGGTGGGCCCGCATGCGCGCAGCGTCGCCGATCTCGTGCTGTTCGATTCGGTCGTCACCGCCGAGGCACCGCTCGCGCCGGCGGCGACGCTCCGCGGCGTGCGCTTGGGTGTCGCACGCGACTACTGGTTCGCAGGTCTCGATCCCGAGGTGGCGCGGATCGTCGAAGCGGCCTTGCATCGGCTGCAGAGCGCCGGCGCGGTGCTCGTCGAGGCGACTCTCCCCGGGGTGGGTTTCCTGGTCGATCACGCGACCGACCAGATCCAAAATCACGACGTGCGCTTCGCCCTCCCCCGCTATCTGTCGACTTACGGAGCGCCGGTGGACTTAGACCAGCTCATCGAGCGCGCAAGTCCCGATATCCAGGCGGTATTTCGCAGCGACGTCATGCCGGGCGGTGCGAATTTCGTCACCGAGGCGGTGTATCTGGCGGCGCGCGACCGCTACGTACCCCAGCTTAAATCGGCCTATCACGACTACTTCGCGCGCCATCGGCTCGACGCGATGGTGTTTCCCGCAACGCGCGTGCCGGCGCCGCTCATCGGCGATGAGACGACGCTCAGCATCGCCGGGCAAGCCGTGCCCTTCGAGGATGCGGTGGCCCGGAACATCGCTCCCGGCAGCACCGCGGGGCTCCCGGGACTGGTGCTGCCCGCGGGGCTGACCGCCGGCGGGCTGCCGGTGGCACTCGAGTTCGACGCGCCGTCGGGCCGGGACCGATCGCTGCTGTCCATCGGAGCGCCGCTCGAGCAGGCGCTGGGACGTATCGCCGCTCCGCCGGGTTAGACTAGCAACGCCTGTTCTCACCTTAGGTAAGGCCCGCATGATCAAAGTCAGCGTTCTGTATCCCAACAAGCCCGGGTCCCACTTCGATATGAGTTACTACATCAACACGCACATGCCGCTCGCGATGCGTCTGCTCTCCAAGGGGCTGCGCAAGACCGAGGTTGATGCGGGCATCCAGGGTACGCGCCCGGGCGAGCCGCCGTCTTTTTTCGGCGGATGCCAGTTCTATTTCGATTCGATCGATGCCTTTCTCGATGTCTGGAAATCCGCCGCACCGGAGTTGACCGCCGACATTCCGCGCTACACCGACGTGGCACCGCTCATCCAGTTCAACGAGGTCAAGCTGTCGCTGTGAACCGGCATGCCGATTCACTCGTACTTCTCGACGCTCCTCTACACGGCCGCGCTGCAGCGAGCGGGCAGCAGCGAGCTCAATGCCCGGCTCCTCGCGGAATGCCGACAGCTGCGCATCGACGATGCCTCCGGGCGGCGCTGGTCCGCGGCGAATTATCCCGGCGGTTACACCTCCTATGCCTCCGCACACCGGCTGCAACGTCTGTCGCCGACCTTCGCGGAGCTCGAGCGCAAGCTCGCACGGCACGTGCAGGCGTTCGCCGCCGCCGTCGAATGGGATCTGGCGGGCCGGCCGCTGTCGATGACCGATTGCTGGGTCAACATCATGCCGCGACGCACGGCGCATCCGGGACACCTGCATCCGCTCTCGACCTTGAGCGGCACCTATTACGTGCAGATTCCGCCGGACTCGCCGGGCCTGAAGTTCGAGGATCCGAGGCTCGAGCGCTTCATGGCCGCACCCCCGCGCAAACCCAAGGCGCGTGCCGCGAACAAGGCGTGGATCACCGTCCCGGCAAAGGCCGGCCATCTCGTGCTGTTCGAAAGCTGGCTGCGTCATGAAGTCGCCACCGGCGCCCACGCGAGCGATCGCGTCAGCGTGAGCTTCAACTACAACTGGTTTTAAATATTCCCATGACCACATCCACGACCGACGCCACCATGGCGGTTTATCTCGACCTCGAGAACATCGCCTTGGGCGCGCGCGATGCCAACTACCCGAGCTTCGATGTCGGAAAAGTGCTCGAGCGGCTGCTGCTCAAGGGCGACATCGTGGTCAAGAAGGCTTACTGCGACTTCGAGCGATACAAGGACTTCAAGCGCGGCCTGCACGAGGCGGCTTTCGAGCTCATCGAGATTCCGCACGTGCGCCAGTCCGGCAAGAACTCCGCCGACATCCGCATGGTCGTCGACGCGCTCGACCTGTGCTACACCAAAGGCCACGTCGACACCTTCGTCATCATCAGCGGCGACTCGGACTTCTCGCCGCTCGTCAGCAAGTTGCGCGAGAACGCCAAGACGGTCATCGGCGTCGGGGTCAAGAACTCCACCTCCGACCTGTTTCTCAACAACTGCGACGAGTTCATCTACTACGACGACCTCGTCCGCAAGGAACGCTCGCGGCGGCGGCAATCGGCCGCGGGGCCCGCGTCGCGCGCGGCGACTCCGCCGCCCGAACTGAAAGGTCCCGATGCGAGCGAGGCGCTCGATCTGGTCGTCGAAACGCTCGACGCGGTCACCGAGGAGCGCGGCGAGAACGAGCAGATCTGGGGCTCCATGATCAAGCAGGCCATCAAGCGCCGGCATCCCGGCTTCAACGAGCGGTTCTATGGCTTTCGCTCCTTCAACGATCTTCTGGCCGATGCCGAGAAGCGGGGCCTGCTGACCCTGCGTCCCGACGAGAAATCAGGCGGTTACACGGTGCGCATCGCCGAGAAGGCCCCCAGCCCGAAGGCTTGACTTCATCCCGGCCGCCCTCACCTCGGTGAGACCAGTGGGCTAGACAGCCGGGAACCATGAATACATCGCGTCGACGGTCTTGGATGTGGGCAGAAGCTTGCGCGCGCCTCGAGGAGGCGGAGCGCCGGCATCGGCATTTCTTTGAGCTGCTCGCGGCGCCGGCGGCGGCGCCCGCCTGGGAGCCGCCCGCCAATATTCTCTCGGTCGGCCACGAACTGCAGGTCACGGTGGCCTTGCCCGGGGCCCGCGCCGACCAGGTCGCCGCGCAAGTAACACCCTCGGGGCTCTTGATCGAGGCCACTGGTGCCGCCGCCTGCGTTTGCGCAGAGCGTCCAGGTGGTCCGACTGGAAATTCCCTACGGCCGGATGCGGCGGCGCATCGAACTGCCCCCGGGCAGCTACACGCTGCTCGAGTTTCGGCTCGACGCCGGCTATCTCTTCCTGCGCTTGACGGGAACTACCCTATGAACGAAAACGCAACGAACGACAACGCGGCCTCGGTAATGGCCGCCCCCGCCGCCGCCCCGCCCGAGGACGTGCTCCTCATTCTGCCCGCGACCGAGGCGGTGCTGTTTCCCGGCGTGGTGCTGCCCATCACCGTCCACGGCAAGCGCGCGCTCGCGGCCGCCCAGGAAGCGGTGCGCACCCAGCGCAGGGTGGGCGTCCTGCTGCAGTCGACGGAGGGCGAGGACCCGGATCCCGAGCAGCTTCACCGCGTCGGGACGATCGCTTCCATCGTGCGCTTCGTCACCGCGCCCGACGGCACCCATCATCTGATCGCGCAGGGCGAGCAGCGCTTCACCGTGCTCGACTATGTGAGCCGCGAGCCGTTCTTGGTGGCGCGCATCGAGGCGCACAAGGAGCCGGCATCGGTCGGCAAGGAGATCGAGGCGCGCGCGCTCACGTTGCGCGAGCGCGCCATCGAGGCCCTGCAGCTTCTGCCGCAGGCGCCGGCCGAGCTCGGCAACGCGATCCGCGCCATCGAGTCGCCCGCCACGCTTTCCGACATCGTCGCGAGCTTCATGGACCTCAAGTCGGCGGAGAAGCAGGAGATCCTCGCGACCTTCGACCTCGAGGAGCGCTTGGACCGCGTGCTCGCCTTCCTCAACCGGCGCATCGAGGTGCTGAAGGTGTCGCGGCAGATCGATGAGCGGACCCGCGAGGCGTTCGATGAGCGGCAGAAGGAGGCGGTCCTGCGCGAGCGCCTGCGGCAGATTCAGAAGGAGCTCGGCGACAAGGGGGATTCCGGCGCGGAACTCGAGGATCTGCGCAAGGCCATCGCCGAGGCGGCGATGCCTCCCGAAGCGGAAGAGCAAGCGCAGCGCGAGCTGACGCGCCTCGAGCGCATGCCCGAGGGCGCCGCCGAATATTCCATGACGCGCAATTATCTCGATTGGCTGATCGCGATGCCCTGGTCGAAGCTCGACCCGGAGCAGCTCGACATCGACCGCGCGCGCGCCATCCTCGACGAGGATCATTACGGGCTGGAGAAGGTCAAGCGGCGCATTCTGGAATTCCTGGCGGTGCGCAAGCTGAACCCCGAGGGGCGCAGCCCGATCCTCTGCTTCGTGGGTCCGCCCGGCGTCGGCAAGACCTCGCTCGGGCAGAGCATCGCGAAGGCGCTCGGCTTGCAGTTCCGCCGCGTGAGTCTCGGCGGCGTGCACGATGAGGCGGAGATCCGCGGCCATCGCCGCACCTATATCGGCTCGCTGCCGGGCAACATCGTGCAGGCGGTGCGCAAGGCCGGCCGGCGCAACCCCGTGCTCATGCTCGACGAGGTGGACAAGCTGTCGGCGAGCCACCAGGGCGACCCGTTCTCGGCGCTGCTCGAGGTGCTCGATCCGGAGCAGAACAATACCTTCCGCGACAATTATCTCGGCGTGCCTTTCGATCTGTCGAAGGTGCTGTTCATCGGCACCGCGAACGTGCTCGACGCGATTCCCGGGCCGCTGCGCGACCGCATGGAAATCATCGAGCTCGCGGGCTACACCGAAGAGGAGAAGCTGCAGATCGCGCGGCGTCACCTGCTCTCGCGGCAGCTGTCCGCCAACGGACTCAAGGCCGATCAAGTGCAGATCACGGAGGAGGCGCTGCGTCACGTGATCGCCGATTACACCCGCGAGGCGGGCGTGCGCGGTCTCGAGCGGCAGATCGGCGCGTTGTTGCGCAACGCCGCGGTGTCGATCGCCTCGGGGCGCGCGGCGCAGGTGTCGATCGACGTCGCCGACATTCAAGCGATCTTGGGGCCGCCGCGCTTCGAGAACGAGATTGCGCTGCGCACGAGCGTTCCCGGCGTCGCCACGGGGCTCGCCTGGACGCCGGCGGGCGGCGACATCCTGTTCATCGAATCGAGCCGCGTGCGCGGCAGCGGCAAGCTCATTTTGACCGGACAGCTCGGCGAGGTGATGAAGGAGAGCGCACAGGCGGCGGTCACGTTGGTGAAATCGCAAGCGGAACGCTTGGGCATCGACCCCGCGGCGCTCGACAATAGCGATTTGCACATTCACGTGCCCGCGGGAGCCATCCCGAAAGACGGGCCGAGCGCGGGCGTCGCCATGGCGACCTCGATCGCCTCGCTCCTGACTCACCGCACCGTGCGTGCCGATGTGGCCATGACGGGCGAGATCAGCCTGCGCGGCGTGGTGCTGCCGGTCGGCGGGATCAAGGAAAAGGTCGTCGCGGCCGCGCGGGCCGGCATTCGCACCGTCATCTTGCCGGCGCGCAATCGCCGCGATCTCGAGGATATCCCGGAAAGCGTGCGCAACCGGATGGAGTTCGTCTGGGCCGAGAAGATCGACGATGTGCTCGCGCGGGCGCTGGAGCAAGCTCCGGTGCAGCGCGCGGCGGCTTAAGTCTCCCCGCTAGCCGCGCGCCCGGCGGCGCGTGCCCGAGCGTGAAAGAAAAGCTCCGGGTCAGTTCTGCGCCGAATAGAACGATCTGCGCGGAGTAATAAGCCCAGAGCAGCAGGATCAGCAGGGAGCCGGCGGCGCCGTAAATGGACGCGAAGGCACTTCTCGCGAGGTACAGCCCGATGGCCAGCTTACCGACGTTGAAAAGCACGGCGGCGACCAGCGCGCCCGCCCATACATCGCTCCATTCCATTTTTTCTTGCGGGATGTATTTATAGACCAAGGCGAATAGGACCGTGGTGATGACCAGGGTCAGCGACAGATCGATGGCCAGGAGGCCGGTGCGCCACTCGCCGAAGAACGAGGCGATCCAGACATTAAAGGCGGCCAGCATCGTACTGACCAACAGCGAGACCAGCAGCAAGAATCCGACGCCGAAGACCAAGCCGACCGACAGGAATCGAGCCCGTACCATTTGCCACAATCCGCCCAATCGGCTGCGTTTGGGTATTCCCCAGATGCGATCGAGCGAGTTTTGCAGCTCGACGAACACCGAGGATGCGCCCGTGATCAATGCCGCGACCCCGATCAGCGTGGCGAGGCGGCTGCTCCCCCGGTGAGTGGTGCTCAATAGCAGCGTCTGCACGGCCGATGCGCCGGCGTCTCCGAAAAGTATTTGCATCTGCGGCAGGAACTCCGCGCGGACCGTTTCGGTGTTGGTCACGAGGCCGAGCACGCCAATCGCAATGATTAGAATGGGTGCAACCGAAAACACGGTGTAGAAGGCGAGCGATGCCCCCATGGTGCTGGCATCGTGCTGGATCCACGCGAGCGCGGCCTTGGCGAAGATGTCGCCGATACTCCTGAGCAGTGCGAATCGCTGCTGCCGACTGGGGCGAACGGCGCCAATATCCATGGTCGATAGCATCCTTGGTTATTTGAGCAAACGTCATCCGCAGCTGACTTTGGAAGCGCAGACGTCGGGTTTGGAAATGAGTAGCGGGAGTTAGCCCGGCGTGCTTCGGTACGCGCCCGTTTTGGGCGCTATGTGACGGACTTTCGCACCACAAACAATGCCCACCCGGCGGTGAAGCCACCGTAGGTGGCGGCGCTCAAGCGCTGTAGGACGAAGGCGCTACCGCGCCGCGAGCTGTTGGAGCCGGGCGATGCGCTCGAGCGCCGGCGGGTGCGAATCATAGAACGCGGAATGCACGGGATCAGGCGTCAGCGTGGCCGCATTGTCGCGATACAGCTTGATCAGCGCGGCCGCGAGCCGATCCGCGCTCGCATGACGCACGGCGAAGTCGTCCGCTTCGCGCTCGTGGCGTCGCGACCACCAGGCCTCGAGCGGCGTCGCGAAATACGTGAACACCGGCACCACCACGAGGAACAAGAGCAGCGCCATGGCGGGCGACGGCGCCACCGGCCGCGCCGAGCGCTGCATAAAACTCAGGCTGCTGCGCGAGCCAGCCCAAGAGCGCGAGGCCGGCCAGCATCGATAGACCCGACACCGCGAGGCGCTGGCGCACATGATGCAACCGGAAATGGCCCAGCTCGTGGGCGAGCACGGCCTCGATTTCCTCGAAATCGATGCGCTCGAGGAGCGTATCGAAGAACACGATGCGCTTGTTGCGGCCGATGCCGGTGAAGTAGGCGTTGCCGTGCGCCGAGCGGCGTGATCCGTCCATCACGAACACGCCGCCCCCGGCCGTAAAGCCGCAGCGCGCGAGCAGCCCTTCCACGCGCTCGCGCAGCGCGGCGTTGTCGAGCGGCGCGAAGCGGTTGAAGAGCGGCGCGATGAAGCGCGGTGCGGCCCACGCGAGTGCGAGGCTGACGGTGAGCCAGACGAGCCAGGCCCACAGCCACCACCACGTGCCCGCCCGGTCCATCAATGCGATCGTCGCGAGCACCAAGGGCACGCCGATTGCGATTCCGAGCAGCCCATTGCTTGAGCAGGTCGAGCGCGAACAGCCGGGGGGTGACTCGATTGAACCCGAAACGCGCCTCGATGCGGAACGTGCGCCAGACCGCGAACGGCAGGCCCACGAGCTGCAGCAGAAACAAGACGCACAGCACGAAGAGCGTGCCCTGCCAGGGCTCGGGCCAGTGCGCACGGCCGATGAGCGCCTGGATCGCCGCGAGCCCTCCGCCGAGCGTGAGCGCGAGCTTGATCAGCGCCTCGAATCCGGTCGCCCAGCGGGTCACGCCGGCGCGGGCGACGGTGTAGTCGGCGGCCCGCTGCTGTTCCGCGAGCTCGATCCGGCCCGCGAACAGTTCGGGTACGCGATCGCGGTGCGCGCTCACCGCCGCGATCTGCCGGGAGGACAGCCACAGACGGACGAGGGTTTCTGCAACGAGCACCGCCACGAACAACACGGTGAGGCCGCGCAATGCGGAGGTCGCGAGCGTCAAGATCATCGAAAGAGCCTAGACGAATTCTCCGGCGAGCGAAATATGAGTGGCTTCTCGACGACCGGGGCCTCGTCCGCTCGCGCGGGGGCCTGGTCCGCTCGCGCCGTCGCCTCGGTCACCAAGTGATGATGCGGCGAGAGGTCGCACACCGGGTCGGCATTGGCGGCATCGCCGGTGAGCAAGTACGCCTGGCAGCGGCAGCCGCCGAAATCGCGGGTCTTTTCCGGGCAGCTGCGGCACGGCTCCTTCATCCACTCGTAGCCGCGGAAGTGATTGAAGGCCTGCGATTCGAACCAGACGTGCTCGATGCTCGAGCTTTTCACATTCGGAAAGGACAGGCCGGGCAGCATGCGCGCGGCGTGACACGGCAGCGCCGTACCGTCCGGCGTCACTGTCAGGAAGATCGACCCCATCCCGTTCATGCAGGGCTTCGGCCGGCGCTCGAAGTAATCCGGCACCACGAAGAAAATGCGCATGGCCCGGTCGGTGCGCTCGCGATAGCGCCGGGTCGCCTCCTCGGCGCGCTCGACTTGCGCGCGGCTCGGCATCAGAGCCTCGCGGTTGTGCCACGCCCAGCCGTAGAACTGCGTGTTGGCGAGCTCCACATAATCGGCGCCCATGCGATGCGCCATCTCGAGGATTTCCTCGACGTGATCGATGTTGAGGCGGTGCAGGACCACGTTCAGCACCATCGGGTAGTCGTACTGCTTGATGAGCGCCGCGACCTTCGACTTCAGCTCGAAGGTGCGCGTCGAGCTCAGAAAATCGTTCATCTGGCGGGTGCTGTCCTGGAAGGAGAGCTGGATGTGGTCGAGCCCCGCCTCTTTCAGGGCGCGGATGCGCGGCTCGTTGAGCCCGACGCCCGAGGTGATGAGGTTGATGTAGAACCCGAGCCGGTGCGCTTCGGCCACCAGCGTCTCGAGATCGTCGCGCGCGAGCGGCTCGCCGCCCGAGAGCCCGAGCTGCACGGCGCCGAGCGCGCGCGCCTCGCGCAGCACCTTGATCCATTCCTCGGTGTCGAGCTCGGGACCGCTGCGTGCGAAGTCCGTGGGGTTGTAGCAAAAGGCACAGTGCAAGGGACATCGATAGGTGAGCTCGAGCAAGAGCCACAGCGGCGGTCCCGGCCGGGCCGCCGGAGCCTGCGAAACCGATGCGTTCGCGGGGAGCACTGCGCTCACGACACCGACACCCAGTGCTTGTCGAGCGCCATGGCGACGAACGCGAGCACGTCCTCCTTCAGCCCTTCCGTCGAGAACGCCTGCTCGAGGCTCGCCGTGATTTCATCGAGGGTGGCGGCGCCGTCGCAGCGCTTCAAGATCTCACCGGCGCTCGAGTTCAGCTTGATCATGCCCTCCGGATAGAGCAGCACGAACGCGTTTTGCGCGGCCTCCCACTGCAGCCGGAAGCCGCGCCCGATGGCGGGTCGAGTCGCTCCGCTCAGCCCGGTCATAACGGCACCCCGTAGCGCAGGGCCATGGCATCGCTCATCTGCCACAGGACATCGAGCTTGAACTTCAGGATGTCGAGCGCGCGCTCCTGCGCTGCGCGCGTCGCGAAGTGATCGAGCGTAAAGCCGAGGCCAAACTCGACGTCGCGCCGCGCGAGACTCACCCGGCTCTGAAAATACTTAAGGCCCTGCGGGTCGATCCAGGGGTAATGCTCCGGCCAGTTCGCGAGCCGCTGCTTGTGGATCTCCGGCGCAAACAGCTCAGTGAGCGAGGAACAGATCGCTTCCGGCCACGGCGCGCGGCGCGCGAAATTGACATACGCATCCACCGCGAAGCGCACCCCGGGCAGCACATCGCCGAGCGCCTCGACGCGCGCCCTCGACAACCCCACCGCCTCCGCCAGGCGCAACCAGGAATCGATCCCGCCCGCGTCCTCGCCGTAGCCGTCGTGATCGAGAATGCGCTGCACCCAATTGCGCCGCACCGCGCGATCCGGGCAGTTGGCAAGAATGGCGGCATCCTTGATCGGGATGCTCACCTGGTAGTAATAGCGATTCGCGACCCAGCCCTGAATCTGCTCGCGGCTCGCCTTGCCGGTATTCAACACCACGTTGAAAGGATGGTGGATGTGATAGGCGGCTCCCTGCCGCCGCAACTGCGCCTCGAACTCCTCGCGGCTCCAGGCTGCGGCGGAGCTCGCGCTCACAGGGAAATCTCCAGGCCGTCCTGCGCCACCTCGACGCCGCGGCGCTCGAGCTCGCGCGCCTCGTCGGAGGATTCGTCAAGGATCGGATTCGTGTTGTTGATGTGGATCAAGATTTTGCGCACCCCCTCGGGCAACCGATCGAGCCACTCGAGCATGCCGCCCTCGCCGCTCTGCGCCAGATGGCCCAAGTCTCGGGCGTGCTTTTTCGACACGCCCACGCGAATCATCTCGTCGTCGCTCCAGAAGGTCCCATCGACGAGTACACAGGCGGCCCGCCGCATGAACTCGAACAGCCGCTCATCGATCGCGCCGAGCCCCGGGGCATACACGACGGAACGGCCGCTGCCGGCATCCTCGAGGACCAGCGCCACGTTATCACCGGGGATCGGCGCGGCGCGATTCGGCGAATACGGCGCAGGCTTGCTCGCGACCGGCAAGGCGCGCCAGCGGACGTCCTCCAGCTGCTCGACGACGAAGGGGCGGTCGAGTTCCATGCGGTGGCGGTCGACCCCGCAAAAGTGCGACAGCACCTTGAGCACCGGATTGCCCTGGGTCAGATCGGCGTACGTGCTGTCCGTGCACCAGATGGGCCAGGGGCGGGTCGATTCCCGCAGCATGTAGAGCCCCGTCGTGTGATCGACTTGTCCGTCGACGAGCACCACGGCGCAAAGCGCGCTGTCGCGGAGCGAGCGGTTGGGCTGCAAATCGGGGTGGGCCTGCAATTGGGCCCGGATGTCCGGCGATGCGTTGACGAGAACCCAGCGGGTGGGGTCCTGGCCGCTGACGGCGATGGAGGATTGCGTGCGCGTCCGAGCGCGCAGCGTGCCGGCCCGGAAGCCTCGGCAATTCGGGCAATTACAGTTCCATTGGGGAAAGCCGCCGCCGGCGGCCGACCCCAGGATGCGAATTCTCACAGAAAAGTGGGCGCGCCCGCGGCTGCGGGCGGGCGCCCTATCGGCATATCAGCGATTGGCCACGTACATGGTGATTTCCATGCCGAACCGAAATTCAGTGGCTTGCGGGGTTTCCCATTTCATTGCGGATGCTCCAAGTAAAGTTCTACAGCCCCATGCTGCCCCGGCGCCTGCCGGGCAAGTATCGTCGCCGTCATGATATTCGGCTCATGATTTTCATGAGCCCCTCAATGAGCCCGTTGCGCCGGACGCTGCCGGAACAGCAGGATACAAATCGCAATGAATGCCAACAGAACGCCGGACGCCGCATAGCGGTCGAGGGCGAGGCCACCGTCGGCGTGCGGCTTGTCGAAAAAATCCCCCACCACGGCCCCCAGGGGCCGGGTGAGGACGAATGCAATCCAAAAGAGCGCCGTCCGGGACACCCGTGTCCAGAAATACGCCGCCGCGACACCCGCCAGTAAGGCAAGGAAGAGCCCTGCGCTGCCGACATAACCGAGGCCGGCCGAATCCGACGTCCAATCGCCGAGTGCCGTGCCGAGCGTCTGGGAAAACATGATGGTGACCCAATAAAAGAGCTCGACCCGGGGAGTGGCGACGGTGTCGACGGAAATGGTCCCTTCGATACGGTACCAAACGCCCAAGGACGCCAAGAGCAGCGCCAACAACAGCGAGGCTCCTCCGGCGTAGCCGATTCCCAGCGAGCGATCCGCGAAATCGGCCAGGGTCGTGCCGACGGTGGTCGTCGCGATGAGGGTGAGCCAGTAGAGCACCGGATGAAACCGTCGCGACTTGATCTGCGCGGCCACGGCGACCAGGAAGAGGATGGCGAAGAGGGCCGTGGCGAGCAGATAGCCGAGATTCATCGACATGGACACGGCATCGCCGCCGGTTTCGCCCAAGGTCGTTGCCGCGACTTTCATGATCCAGAAGAGCAGCGTGACTTCGGGAACCTTGGTCGAGTTCATCGTCGGGTTGTACCATGCCGGCATGAAACTGCGCACGCGGTTGAATCTCGTCGTGGCCGCCTTGAGCGCCGCGTTCGTGATCGTGCTGATCGCGGCCGAGATCGAGGCCACCCGCGATTCGGTGCGCGAGGAGATGGAGGCCGCCAATCGCGTGGCCTCGCAATTGCTCGGCCAATTGACCGCCGTGTACGCGCAGATCGGCGGGCCCGGCATGGTGGTGCAGTTCCTCGATCAGCTCGGTCGGGTGCGCGCCAACGAGGTGTACCTCGTGTCGGCCGAGGGCGACGTGCTGTATCGCTCGCCGCCTGCCACTTATAAGGCGGGCCGCGAGGCGCCCGCCTGGTTCGCGCGGCTGTTCACGCCGCAGTCGGCACGCGAGACCTACCCGCTGCGCGGCGGCGTGCGCCTGGTCGTCGAGGCGGCGCCCTCGCGCGCGGTGCTCGATGCCTGGGATGAGATCGTGCGTCTCTCGACGGTGGGTGCCGTGATGCTGATCGTCGTCAACGGCATCGCCTTTTGGTCGGTGGCGCGGCTGTTCAAGCCCATTCCGATCATCGCCGACGGGCTCGAGCGCCTGGAGCGCGGCGATCTCACTTTCCGTTTGCCGCCGTTGCCCGGCTCCGAGGCGAACGCCATCGGCAGCGCCTTCAACCGCATGGCGGCCTCGCTCGAGGACAAGGTGCGCGCCGAGCGTCAGGCGCGAGAAGCCGAAGCGCGTCTCGAGGAGCGCCGGGAAATGGCTTCGCTTGCCGATCAGCGCGTGGAGGAAGAACGCCGCCTCATTGCGCACGAGTTGCACGACGAGTTCGGCCAGTCGGTCACCGCGATCCGCAGCCTTGCGCTCGCCATCGCCGCGCAAGCGGGCGAGCGTGATATCGCGAGCGCCGACACCGCGCGGCTGATCTCCGACGAAGCGGCGCGCCTGTACGACGCCATGCACAGCCTCATTCCGCGCCTCGCGCCGCTTTCGTTCGATGCGCTCGGGCTGTCCGCCACACTTGAGAACCTGGTGCGGGACTGGCAGCGCCGCCATGCCGCGGTGACCATCGAGCTCGAGCAGAAGCTCCCGGCCGATCTCGGCTCGAGCGTGGCGCTCGCGGTCTATCGCGTGGTGCAGGAGGGCTTGATCAATGCGTTACGGCACGCGCAGGCCACGCGGATCAGTATTGTGGTCGACGGCACCCTGGAACGGATCCGGGTCAGCGTCTGCGACGATGGCATCGGTCTGCCGGCGGACTGGGCACGGCCCGGGCATTTCGGACTTCGCGGGCTCACCGATCGCGTCGCCCAACTCGGCGGCCGGTTCGAAGTCGGCAGCAAGGGCGCTCGCGGCACTCAGCTCGCAGCGGAGATCCCCTTGAAGGCCGCCGCATGATTCGCGTGCTGCTGGTCGACGACCACGCCGTGGTGCGAACCGGTTTCCGGCTGCTGCTGCAATCGACGGGCGAGGTCACCGTGATCGGCGAGGCGGAGTCGGGCGAGGCGGCCTGCACGCTGCATGCCGAGCTCGAGCCCGACGTCGTGGTCATGGACATTGCCATGCCCGGCATGGGCGGACTCGAGGCTCTGCGGCGCATGCGGGCGCGTCATCCGCAAGTGCGGGTGCTGACGCTCTCCGCGCACGACGATCCCATGCATGCCCGTCGCAG
Source organism: uncultured Gammaproteobacteria bacterium (assembly GCA_963766915.1). Classification (GTDB taxonomy): domain Bacteria; phylum Pseudomonadota; class Gammaproteobacteria; order Steroidobacterales; family Steroidobacteraceae; genus Bog-1198. The sequence goes on along the minus strand of CAVYCL010000003.1, from coordinate 120,090 downwards.
CCTCGCAGAAGGCGCGCTCGGCTTTCTTTCCAAGCGCAGCGCCCCGGAGGCGCTCTTGCAGGCGGTCACCACCGTGGCGTCGGGGCGGCGCTACCTCGATGCGGCGCTCGCCCAGAAGCTCGCGCTCGCCGAATTCGAGGGCGCGTCGAACTCGCCGGTGGAACGGCTTTCGGAACGCGAATTCGAGGTGTTCGTGCGGCTCGCCGGCGGCGCCACGGTGCAGCGCATCGCGCAGGATCTGAACCTGTCCGCCTCCACGGTCGGCACCCATCTTTACAACATCAAGCAAAAGCTCGGAGTCCAGAACCAGTCCGAGCTCACCTTGATCGCCATCCGCCACAAGCTGATCGAAGCTTAGGCGCGCGCGGAGCGTTTACGCCGCATCGATCGAGATGCGGTAATCGCGTCCCGCAGGCGCGCCGCTCGGCACACCCCAATACGTGAAGTCGAGCCGCTGTCCGGGCTTGAGCGTCGAGGTGTCGAGGTGCAGCACATGCACGCCGAGCGCGTTCGGCGTCGTCGAGGCGTCGGTCACGTTTTGCCAACCATCGAAGCCGTAGTGCACGTTGGAAGGCGCGTGCAGCACGATAATCAGTGAGACGCCCGCCTCGATGTCCGCGATCGGTGCGTGCGGCGCCCAGATGGCGCGCCGAGCCTTGACGCGATTGCCGTGATACCGCTGCCAGACGGCCTCCGGACGATCGAACGGTCGCTGCAGCGCCCGCGATGCGACCAGCTTGACGAACTCCGCATGAGTCCAGGCAAGCGGCATGGCCGATCCAGTCGCTTGCCCCAATTGCAGTCCGCGTTCGGGTATCGACGGCGCATCCCAGATTTGCTCCGGCAGCATGCCGCCCGGCGAGGCCATGCGCGCCATGGCCTCCATGAGGGGCAACGGGTCACGGCCACAGGCAATTTCGTAGTGCGCGCGCTCACCGGTGAGCAGCGGCCAGGGGCGGCCGCGGCCGACACCGTCGTACTCGCTGCCGTCATCGTGCTCGCCGTAGCCGTCGTCGAAGTAGCGGCGCCAACTCGGGCCATTGGGCGTATCGACCTTGAGCAACGCATCGGCGAGCCGCACGCTGCCGAGGATGAACGGATCGTCGGGGCGCCGCAGACCGAAGCGCACCAGCTGCAGGAAGTCCATGCCGAATTGTGCGGTGGCAGGCAGTCCCGGATCGAACGCCAGATTTCGGATCGTGAGAACCTTGTCCAAGGCTCCGCGGTCGGCGATCGCCTGCGCAGGCGCCACGCGCACGTAGTACCCCGGGATTCCGTACTGCCGCGTGAGCGGCGAGTCGCGCACGGCGGTCCAGTCCTCGAGACGCGAATTCCAGAAGTCCGCGAAATCGAGCGCCAGTTCGCGCGCATCGGCCGGCAGATAGTCCGCGCCGCACACCAGCGCGGCGATGCATGCCGCGAGTGTGAACGTGTTGAGGCCGGCGGTCTCTTCCCAGCGGTCCTGATCGCTCTGCGGTCCGTGACGCACGAGGAAGGAGAGCGCGCGCAGGACCATGTCGGCGACTTCCGTGCCTTCGAGCGCGCCGCGCTCGGCCAGCAGTGCCGCCAGCACCACGGGCAGCGCCGTCTCGTCGAGCTGCACGCCGAGCCAATACGCCTTGCCGCCGAGATACTGATTCTGATACCAATGCCCGTCGGCGAGTTGCGAGGCGCGCAGGTATCGCAGGGTGTTGCCGGCCTCCCGCGTCGCCCCCACGGCGAGAAACGCGCCGGCGCACTCGACCAGATCGCGCGGCCACACGAGGTGATACCCCTCGCGCTCTTCCCTCGTGTTGCCCCAGGGCACGCTCAAGCTCGCGACCATGGCGCCGGGATAGGTCTTGTCCTGATGAACGCGCAACACCATGGCCGAGATTTGAAACTGGCGCAGACAGTTGGCGGGCAGTCCCCGCAGATACTCCGGCGGCAGATGCGATTTCGCGTACCACTCCCGCCATCCCTCGAGCTGGCGTTCGCAGGTCGCGACAAACGGCTCGAACTGCGCCGTGAGCGCGAGCGTCGCGGCCGACTCGCTGCTCGAGCCGAAGGCGAGCGCAAGCGTGCACGCGCGGGGCAACTCGCCGAGCAGCGCGACGTTACCGGGCCCCGCCGAGCCGTATTGCCAGCTCATGGCGCCGTTGTGCGCGAAATCCTGCCAGCCATCGCTCGTGCCGACATAGCCGGCGCTTGCCCGACCGAGTACATCGCGCTGCTGCTCGATCGACCGCCGCGAGCGCGAGTGCGTACGGCCCTTGCTGCGCCTGCAGGACCCGCCGGCCGCCGTGATCGGCGACCTCGGCGTAGTTGTCCCGGCCCGATCCGCCGAGGTGCGGCGAAAGCAGCGCATAAGGGCGCAGGTCCGCATCGCCGGTGAGCGCGACCTCGATGAGCATCGCGTCGCGCTCCGCGCCGGGCACGATGGTGAGCGCCAACTGGAAGCGGGCGTGGCGATGAACGATGCGTACCGCCGGGATGCCGGGCTCGAGGAGTTCGACCGTGTGCTGCCAGAGCCGCTTGACCTCGACCCAAAAACCTTTGCCATCGGCCACGATGAAACCGAGATCGCGGATTTGCGGAATGTCTACTCGCGGATAGTAGACCTCGTTCAAGATACCGCCGCCGACCGTGAACCAAAGCCGCGAGCGGCCCGCGGAGCAGCCCACCATCTCCTTATTGCTGCTGCTCCACGTCGGCTGCATGCCGGGACCGCCCGGCGCCGCGCCGCCGCACGGAGGACTCAAGACGACGTGGGCGCGAGCCGCGCCCCCGCACGCGCCGCGCCCAGCATCGCGACGTCGGGATTCACGATGAGCCGGGTCGGAATCGCTTTGACGAACGGCGAGAGCCGTCCCTTGTCCTCGAAGCGTTGGCGAAATGCGCTCTGCACGAGAAACGCCTCGATCTTTTGCGCAATGCCGCCGGCTATGTAGACCCCGCCGCGCGCGCCATGCGCGAGCGCGAGATCGCCGGCCACGGCGCCGAACACGGCGCAGAACATCGACAGCGCCGCCCGGCAGGCCGCATCCTTGGGGGCGCCTGCGGTGATGTCCGCAGCCGTGAGCGTCTGCGGCGTGTGGCCCGCCAATTGTTCGAGCGTCTTGTAAAGCCCCTCGAGCCCGCTGCCCGACAAGATGCGCTCCACCGATATCCGGCCGTGCTCCTTCCACATGAGCTGCAGTGCTGCGAGCTCCTGCGGATCGCTCGGCGCGAATCCGATGTGGCCGCCCTCGGTTGCCATGGGCACCGACGCATTGCGGTCGCGCGCGAGACACGACACGCCGAATCCGGTCCCCGGGCCGAGGATGGTGATGCTCCCCGAGTCGGCTCCCGGCAACTCCGGGCCGATGGTGCGCAGATCCTGAGCGGTAAGCACCTCGGCGGCGAAGGCGAGCACGCCGAAATCATTCACGAGCGCCGCCTGCTTGAAGCCGAACTTCTTGAGATCGGTCTCCGAGATCTCCCAGCCGCGATTGGTGAACCTCGCGGTGCCGTCCGTCACCGGCCCCGCCACGGCAATCGCGGCGATGTCGGGGCGCTCGGCACCCGATCGATCGAAGTAGGTGCGCAGCGCATCCAGGAAGGTTGGAAAGTTCCCCTCCAAATCCTGCCGCTCCCGGATGTTCCAGGGAGGTGGACCGGTGGCGTCGACGATGGCAAAGCGGGCGTGCGTACCGCCCACATCGCCCACAAGAATGTTTTTAGTCAGGCGAATCCCCTGCGCTCCGACCCGCGCCGCGCAATCGCTGGTCCACCTCGGCTTCCGCAGCCAGCCAATCTTCCACCTCGTGGCCGGGTTTGAAGCCGCGATGTTGCGATCGAAAGTAGGCCGCTTGGGCGATCGAGGCATTACGATCGACCGCCGGATGCGGCGCCCTCGCCGTGTGCGACGGCGTCGCGTCCGACCCATTGCCCGGCATCGGGTTCGATGGCGATGGGCTCGACGCCGATTTACGCTGACGGGCACGCGGCTTGGGGGACGCCCCGTTGGGGGACGCCCCGTCAGGGGACGCCCTACGAACAGGCGCCCCGCTCGCGGGCGAAGTGCTCGCAGTCGTCGACTTCGGGGGGGCCGCACTCTGGGGCGGCGCGCTGGGGGTTGCGGCTCCGTTATCCGGTCGACTGCCGGCGCCGCGGGTCGTCCTCTTGCTCGTGGTCATGACATCTCCAGAAGAATCGGCCCACCGGATGGGCCTGAGATAACCTACGATGGAAATGAGACAGATCGTCGAGTGACGAAACTACTCGATACGACTCTAACCGATTTAACCGGATTGGCAACCCCACGATCGAGCGCGCATTTGCCTGCATCGCGCGCATCGGACGGCCACCTAACGAACATCGTGTTGCGCAGCGACACGAGACCTGGGTAACCTCGTCCCCCGTGAACGAATCGCGACATGCAACCCGCCGCGGCCGGTGCGCGAGCGCCGCGCTCGCCCTCTCCACCGTGTTTGTACTGCTCCTGCCGGCCGTCGGCCGCGTCGCGAACGCACCGCCGCCGCTCAAGGTGAATCTCGACGCCTTCGATGCGATGAAGAAGACCGTTTCGCTACCGGACGGCATCACGCTCGCCTACATCGATACCGGCAATCCGAGCGGACCTCCCGTGGTGCTGATTCACGGTTACACGGACAGTGCGCGCGACTGGGTGCCGGTGCTGCCCTACTTGTCGAAGCGGTTTCGACTCATCCTGGTGGATATTCGCGGGCACGGAAAATCCAGCAAGCCGGAGTGCTGCTACAGCCGCCTCGATTTCGCGTACGACATCAAGCTGTTGCTCGATGCGCTATCGATCCGGCAAGCCGACCTGGTCGGTCACTCACTCGGCAGCATCATCGCGCAGACGTTCGCCGAATACTGGCCCGAGCGCACCGCTCGCGTCGTGCTCATATCTTCCACCGGCGGCCGTCCACCCGGATTGACCGAACCGCCGCAGTTCGATTTTGCCGCCGAGATCCGCAAGCTCAAGGATCCCATCGATCCGAACTCGCCGTTCATGATTGCCTGGTGGAGCTCACCCACGCCCGTCGATCCGGACTTCATCCGCCGCCAGCGCGAGGACTCGGCCGCCATTCCACTCAGCGTCTGGCTCGCGGTCCTCGATCAATCCCTGCCGGCCGCGACCACTTATACGGATCTGCAGAGCACCCTGCCCCGCCTCAAGGCACCGACTCTTCTCATCTGGGGCAGCAAGGACCCCATCATGGAGGAGCCGCTGCGCAAAACGCTGCGCGATGCGCTGCCGGAGGCTCAAGTGAAGGTATTCGAGGGCCTGGGACACAATCCGTTCTGGGAAGATCCGCCCGCAGTGGCCGGCGTCATCAACACGTTTTTGGGCGCCCCCCACTAGGGCGGCGGGCGGGCGCGGGCCAGCGCCGCATCGATCAACTCGATCCAATGCCGCACCGGCAGCGTCGTGCCGCTTTGCAAATGCTGGATGCAGCCGATGTTCGCCGAGACGATGCATTCGGCGTCCAGCGGGCGCAGCTGGCCGAGCTTGCGATCGCGCAGCTCCTTCGCGATCTCAGGATGCAGCACGGAATACGTGCCGGCGGAACCGCAACACAGGTGACTCTCGGCCGGCACCCGGACATCGAAGCCGAGTGCGGCGAGCTCGACATCGACGCCGCGCAACGCCTGTCCGTGCTGCAGGGTGCAGGGGGCGTGAAAGGCCACGCGTGTTGCCGTATGCGGCAGACGGTCCTTGAGCGAGCGCGCGATGTCGGGAAGATACTCGGACAAATCCCGGGTCAGGGACGAGACGCGCCGTGCCTTGTCCGCGTAGTTTGGATCGTGGCGCAATTCGTAGCCGTACTCCTTGGCCATCTGGCTGCAGGCGGAGGCGTTGACGATGATCGCCTCGACGGCGCCGGCTTCGATCCACGGCCACCACGCATCGATATTGCGGCGCATGTCGGCAAGCCCCCCGGCGCGGTCATTGAGATGCGTGCGCAACGCTCCGCAACAGCCCTCGCCCGCCGCGAACAGGGTCTGAATTCCGGCGGCGTCCAGCACCCGCACCGTGGCGGCGTTGATCTCCGGGCGCATGGCCGGCTGCACACAGCCGCCGAGCAGCAGCACTTTGCGGGGGTGCTCGCGTAGGGGTTCACGCGGCGGCCGGTTCGGCTCGCGCTCTGCCCTCGCAGGAACTTTGCTCTTGAGCCGCTCCGGCAGGAGCGGCCGCAATAATTGACCCGCCTTCAGCGCGGGCGCGAACAGCGGCGAGGTCAGGCCTTCCTTGAGCAGCCATCGAGCCGCCTGTTCCGTGGGCGGGCGATCGACTCGCTCGTCCGTCAGACGCCGCCCGATCTCGACCAGGTGACCATATTCGACGCCGCTCGGACAGGTCGTCTCGCAATTCAGGCACGTCAGGCACCGGTCGAGGTGCAACTGCGTGCTACGCGTGACCTCTCCGCCTTCGAGCAGCTGCTTGATCAAATAAATGCGGCCGCGAGGTCCGTCGAGCTCATCCCCCAGCACCTGATACGTGGGACAAGTCGCGTTGCAGAAGCCGCAATGCACGCATTTGCGCAGAATCGCTTCGGCCTCCTTGCCGTCCGCGGTGCCCCTGAATTCCTCGCTCAATTTGGTTTGCATGGGTGCCTGTCAAAGATCCGCGTAGAGGCGGCCCGGATTGAGAATCCGCTCAGGATCGAAGGCGGTCTTCAGCGCCCGGTGGATGCGCATCAGCTCGGCGCCGAGCGGCGCGAACGCGCCTGCAGGCTTGTCGAGCGGCACGCACCAGCGTCGCGTGGCCTCCGGCACTCGCTGCCGCGGCGCGCACCTGCGCCGGCGGCGCCGCCGTACGCCACCAGCGCTGCGCGCCGCCCCATTCGATGAACTGACGGCCCGCCAACGCCAAGGGCGGCGCGGTCGGCGGCACCGACAGTCGCCACAAGGCGGTGCCGCGCTCCAACTCGTCGGCGGCGATCGCGAAGAATTCATGCCGCTGGTCGCGGACACTTTCCCAAAACACGAGCGCCGCGCTCCGGAGCCATCGCCGCGTCCGTCGAGACGGGCGCGCGCCTCGAGCACCGCCGCCCGGGAGCCTGCCAGCCGAATGCGCAAACAGCCGTCGCACCACGCGCTCGCGTGCAGCGGCAGGGGCTCGGCGCGTCGGCGCGCCAGCTCCATGAGCGCCCGCGGCTCGTCCCAGTCGTACTCGAGCGTCAGCGTATAGGCCGGCGCGGCCAGCACCTTGAGGGACACCTCACAGATGATGCCGAGCACGCCCCAGGAGCCCGCGATCAAACGCGACACATCGTAGCCCGCCACGTTCTTCATGACCTGGCCGCCGAAGGTCAGGAGCTCGCCGCGCCCATCGAGCAACGTGAGGCCGAGCACGTAGTCGCGCAGCGCCCCCGCGGCCGCGCGCGACGGTCCCGCAAGACCGGCGGCGACCATGCCGCCGACGGTGCCCCCCGCGGCGAAGCGCGGCGGCTCGAACGGCAAGCACTGACCTTTCTCCGCGAGCACGCTCTCGAGCTCGCCGAGCGGGGTGCCGGCGCGCACCGTGACCACGAGCTCGCTCGGCTCGTAGCTGGTGATGCCGGCGAGGTCCCGCAGGCAGAGCGGCTCGCCGCGAGGTGCTTCGCCGTAGAAGGTCTTGGTGCCGCCGCCCACGATCTGCAGCGAACCGCGCGCTGCACGCGCGGCGCGTAGGCGGTCGATCAGCTGCGCAACTTCCGCTGGCTGCCCCGGGCATCAAAATCTCGGCAGCTCGGGAAACGGCAGCAGGCCGCGATGCACGTGCATCTTGCCGTACTCCGCACAGCGCTGCAGCGTCGGAATCACCTTGCCCGGATTGAGCAGCTCCTCGGGGTCGAAGGCGCGCTTGACGGCGAGAAAACGGTCGCGCTCCGCGGGCGAGAACTGCACGCACATGGAGTTCAGCTTCTCGACACCGACCCCGTGCTCGCCGGTGACGGTGCCGCCGACCTTGAGGCTCGCCTCCAGGATCTCCGCGCCGAACAGTTCGCAGCGCCTGAATTCATCGGGATCGTTCGCATCGAACAGGATCAGCGGGTGCAGGTTGCCGTCGCCGGCGTGAAACACGTTCACGCAGCGCAGACCATACTTCGCCTCCATGCCTTCGATCGCGAGCAGCATCTCGGCGAGCTTGCGGCGCGGGATGGTCGAATCCATGCACATGTAGTCCGGACTGATGCCGCCCGAGGCGGGGAATGCGTTCTTGCGGCCGCTCCAGAACTTCAGGCGCTGCGCCTCGTCGCGGCTGACTTCGATGCGCGTCGCGCCGCTCTCGGTGAGCACCCTGCGCATCGCCTCGACCTCCTCCTCGACCTCTTCCGGGAGCGCCGTCGCTCTCGCAGAGCAAGATGGCCGCCGCGGAGAGATCGTAGCCCGCATGCACGAAGTTCTCCGCCACCTCGGTCATGCGCCGGTCCATGAGCTCGAGACCCGCCGGGATGATGCCTTGTGCGATCACGTTCGCCACGGCGGCGCCGGCGGCTTCCACGGTCGCGAAGCTCGCCAGCATGCAGCGCGCGAGCTCGGGTCTCGGCACGAGCTTGACCGTCACTTCGGTGGTGACGGCGAGCATGCCTTCGCTGCCGATGACCACCGCCAGCAGGTCGAGGCCGGGCACATCGAGCGCTTCGGAGCCGAACTCGACCGGTTCGCCCGCCGCGGTGAGGCCGCGCACGCGCAGCACGTTGTGCATGGTCAGTCCGTACTTCAGGCAATGCACGCCGCCGGAATTCTCGGCGACGTTGCCGCCGATGGTGCAGGCAATCTGACTGCTCGGGTCGGGCGCGTAATACAGGCCGAACGGCGCGGCGGCCTCGCTGATCGCCAAGTTGCGCACGCCGCATTGGACGACGGCCGTGCAGGACAGAGGATCCACCGACAGGATTTTATTGAATCTCGCGAGCGAGACCGTGACTCCGAAGCGGTGAGGGAGCGCGCCGCCCGAAAGTCCCGTGCCCGCGCCGCGCGCCACCACGGGGACTCGCAACCGGTGACAGGTGCGCAGCGTCGCCGCGAGCTCTTCCTCGTTCGTCGGCAGCGCGACGATCATGGGCAACATCCGAAAGGCCGTCAGACCGTCGCATTCGTAGGGTTGAGTCTGCTCGCGGCCCGTGAGCAGGATGGCCGGCGGCAGCACTTGGGCCAACGCCGCGTACACCTCGTCGCGCCGCGCTGCGAGCGCCGCGGCGTCGAACTCCGGGTCGCGCGGTGGAGCGGAATTCTGAAGGTGGAGTTTGTCGGGGAATTCATACGCTTGCCCGATTGTACTATGCGAGCCGTAGGCTCCAGTGAGCGACGTCCTACGCGCAAGCCCGCCGCTTGCCGATAGCCCGCGCTGCAAACCCCGGCGAAACTGCACTACGCGCCGCAACAGGCGCCTTACGTCTTGGAGAATCGCGATGACATTGACCCAAAATCAGCTGGTTGAACTCGTTCTTGCCGCCGTCTTGCTCGTGGCACTGATCGGTGTCATCGCATGGACCACGGCGCAGCGGCGACGCCGGGAATCCTTGCGACTGCAGCAACGCTTCGGCCCCGAATACCTGCGCTTGGTGACCGAGCACGGACGCGCCAAGGCCGAAGCCGAGCTCGCCGCGCGCGAGAAGCGCGTCGCGACGCTCACGCTCCTGCCGCTATCGGCCGCCGAAGCGGCCAAATTTCAGGACGCATGGGTCGCGATTCAAGCCCGCTTCGTGGATGATCCGAAGACCTCCGTGGTCGAAGCGGACCATCTCGTATACGACCTCATGGCCAAGCGCGGCTATCCGATGGGCGACTTCGAGCGTCGCGCGGCCGATATTTCAGTCGATCACCCCGCGGTGGTATCGAACTATCGCGCGGCCCGGGCCATCGCCCTGCGTGACGAGCGCGGCGAAGCCTCGACGGAGGAGCTGCGCAAGGCGGTGGTGCATTACCGTGCGCTGTTTCAGGAACTGCTCACCGCGAGGGATCCGGAGCCGCAGGTCATGCCGCGCAGGACAGTGTCGGTGAGCTGAAGCTCACGAGCCGGCGGCGTGGCGCGTCTCGCGGCGAGCCGAACTCATGGCGGTCTGGATGGCCGCAGCGATTTCGGTCTGGCTGCACGGTTTGGCGAGCTTGACGATGCCGAACTCGGCCGGATCGGCCGGAAGCTCGGCGTAGCCGGTCGCTAAGACGATGGGTATTCCGGGATATTTCTCCTGCACCGATTGCGCGAGTTGCATGCCGGTCATATTGGGCATCGCATGATCGGTAACGATCACGTCGATCGCCGGGTCCGACGCCAGCACGGCCAGCGCTTCCGACGCCGAGGGTACTTCGATCGCCACGTGACCTAAATCCTCGATCAACGCCGCCGTGCCGGTGAGCACCAACAGATCATCGTCCACGATGAGCACGCGCCAGGAGGCGGTGGCGGGGAGCGGTGCCGGTGTCGGCCGCTCGGCGCCACGCACCAACGAGACCGCGTCGGTCGTCGCGCGCGGCAGCCATAACTCGACCGTGGTACCGACGCCGGGCGTGCTGACGATGCGCAGCTGGCCGCCGGATTGCGCGGCGAGGCCATGCACCATCGAAAGCCCAAGCCCGGTGCCCTTTCCGGGGCCCTTGGTGGTGAAGAAGGGGTCCGTCGCCTTGGCGCGCGTCACCTCGTCCATGCCGACGCCGGTATCGGAGACGCCGACGCGCACGTACTCGCCGGCGCCCAAGGAATCTCCGGGTTTTTGACCGATGACTTCTTCGGCCGCCTGAATGGTGAGCGTGCCGCCGGAGGGCATCGCATCGCGCGCATTCAACGCAAGATTGAGGAGCGCCAGCTCGAGCTGATTCGAATCCACCAGCACCGGCGACAGGCTCATCGGAAATTGACACACGAGGTCCACTTCGATCCCGAGGGCACGCTTCAAGAGCTCGCCCATGCCGCTCACGAGCTCGGACAGATTGACCGATTCGGGCTTGAGCTCCTGGCGGCGGGAAAACGCCAGCAGCCGCTGCGTGAGCGCGGCGCCGCGCTGCGCGCCTTGCACCGCATTTTGCAAAAGCCGCCGGCACTGGGCATCCTCGGGGAGGCGCTTCTCGAGCAGCGAGAGGCTGCCGAGCACCGCCATCAATAGATTGTTGAAGTCGTGCGCGACGCCGCCGGTCAGACGGCCGATGGTGTCCATTTTCTGCGCCTCGAAGAGCTGCGCGAGCGCGGTCTCGCGCTCGCGCGTGCGCTGGTCGATGCGCTGCTCCAGCTCCTCGTTGAAACTCTGCAGCGCGGCCGTGCGCTCGGACACCCGCTGCTCGAGCTCCGCGTTGAAGCGCTCGAGCTGCCGGGTCTTGCGATACAGATCGACGAACACCTTGACCTTGGCGCGCAGCAGCTCCGGCACGACGGGCACGGGCACGTAGTCCACGGCGCCCAGCTGATAGCCGCGCAGCTGGTCGGGATAGGCGTTCATGACCGCGGAGACGAAAATGATGGCGGTGTGCTGAAAGCGCGGATGCTCGCGGATCATCGCGGCAAGCTCGAAGCCGTCGAGATCGGGCATGCACACGTCGATCAAAATGAGCGCGATCTCGTTCTTCAGCAGATACTCGAACGCCTCGCGCGCCGAGGAGGCCTTGAACAGGGTCTCGCCGATCTCCGCGAGCACGACTTCGTGGCTCAGCAGCTTCGCTTCGCTGTCGTCGACCAGGAGAATGTTCACCTTGTCGTTGATTTCGGCGGCGGCGTTCACCGATGCAGCCACATCCGAAGCGCCGACAACAACTGCTCGACGTTGACGGGCTTCGCCAGGTAGTCGGAAGCGCCGGCCTCGAGGCACTTCTCGCGGTCACCCTTCATCGCCTTCGCCGTCAGCGCGAGTATGGGCAGGCGCCGGAATTCCGCCTTCGAACGGATGGCCTGAATCGTTTCGTAGCCGTCCATGCCGGGCATCATGATGTCCATGAGCACGATGGCGACATCGTCCGCCGAGTTCAGCACGCCGATCGCTTCGCTCCCCGTCGTCGCCGTCAGCACTTCCATGCCGCGGCGCTCGAGGACGCTCGACAGCGCGAAAATGTTGCGCGCATCGTCGTCGACCAGCAGCACCGTGCGATGCATGAGGTCCTCATCCGAGCTGTGCAGGCGCTCGAGCATCTGCTGCTTCGCGGGCGGCAGATCCGACACCACGCGATGCAGGAACAGCGCCGTCTCATCGAGCAGCCGCTCCGGCGATTCCACGCCCTTGACCACGACGCTGCGCGCCATGGTGTGCAACGTCGCGTCCTCCTCCGCGGAGAGCTCGCGACCGGTGAACACCACCACCGGCACGTCGCGCAGCTCCGCATCGTCGCGGATGGTCTCGAGCACCTCGAATCCGGACATGTCCGGAAGCTTCAAGTCGAGCACGACGCAATCGACCTGATCGCGGCGCAGCTTGCTCGAGGGCTTCGCTGCCGGTGGCGGCCGAGGCGATCTCGATATCCTCGTGGCTCAAGAGCTCGGCGACGCTGTTGCGCTCGACTTCGTCGTCCTCGACGATGAGCAGACGCTTGCGGCGCGGGCTCGCGTACCCCTTGATGCGCGCGAACGCCTCGTTCGAGTCCCTCGGTGGAAGCGGGCTTTTGCACGAACGAGAAGGCACCGCGCGCGAGCCCGTGGTGCCGATCCTCATCGAGCGTGACGATCTGCACGGGAATGTGGCGAGTCGCCGGATCCTGCTTGAGCTGGCTTAAGACCGTCCAGCCGAGCATGTCCGGCAGGAAAATATCGAGCGAGATCGCGGTCGGATGATGCGTGCGCGCGAGCGCGAGCGCCTCGGTGCCGCGGGTCGCCACCAGCACCTTGAAGCCCTTGTCCTTGGCGGCGCCCACCATCAGGCGCGCGAAGTGCGGATCGTCCTCGACGATGAGCACCACGCTGTCGCCCGGCGCGATGACGGCTCGATCGTCCGGAATCTGCTCCTGCGGCCGCTCGGTTGCGCGCAGCACGAAGCCCGCGGCGGGCGCGGTTTGCGATGCATCGGCGCCCGCGGGCGGCAGGCGGCTCGACGCGCTGCCCTGGTAGGTGAGCGGCAAATACAGCGTAAAGACGCTCCCCAACCCCGGCGTCGAGCGCAGTTGAATCTCGCCGCCCAAAAGGTTCGCCAGCTCGCGGCTGATCGCGAGCCCCAAGCCCGTGCCGCCGTACTTGCGGCTGGTGCCGGCGTCGGCCTGCTGGAAGGCCTCGAAGATGATGCGCTGTTTCTCGGGCGGGATGCCGATGCCCGTGTCCGACACCTCGAACGCGATGACCGCCGCGGCGCGACGCAACACCGGATGGTCGGGATTCCAGCCGCTGACGGCGGGCGAGACGGTGAGCTTGACGCTGCCCTCGGCGGTGAACTTGAAGGCGTTCGAGAGCAGGTTCTTGAGCACCTGCTGCAGGCGCTTCGAGTCGGTGGTGATGGTGCGCTCGACCGTCGGCAGGAGCTCGAGCTCGAACTGCAAGCGGCGATTTTCCGCCTCGTGGCGGAACGGGCGCGCGATCATCTCGAGCAGATTGCTGAAGTACACCTCCTCGGCGTCCACCGAGACGGTGCCCGACTCGATCTTCGACAGATCGAGAATGTCGCTGATCAGATTCAAAAGGTCGGTGCCCGCGCCGTGAATGGTGCGCGCGAACTCCACCTGCTTGTGGGTCAAGTTGCCGTCCGGATTGTCGGTGAGCTGCTGGCCCAGGATCAGGATGCTGTTCAACGGCGTGCGCAGCTCGTGCGACATGTTGGCCAGGAACTCGGACTTGTACTTCGAGGTGAGCGCGAGCTCGGTGGCCTTCTCCTCCACCGCGCGGCGCGCCTGCTCGATTTCCTGGTTCTTCGCCTCCACCTCGACGTTGCGGTCGGCGAGCTGCTGCGCTTTCTGCTCGAGCTTCTCGTTGGTTTGCTGCAGCTCGCGCTGCTGGGTCTGCAGCTCCGTGGCGAGCTGCTGCGATTGCTTGAGCAGACCCTCGGTCTGCATGGTTGCCTCGATCGAGTTCAGCACGATGCCGATGGAGGTCGTGAGCTGCTCGAGGAAGGCGAGCTGCAGATCGGTGAACCCGCCCAGCGAGGCGAGCTCGATCACCGCCTTGACCTGGCCCTCGAACTGCACCGGCAGCACGATGACGTGGCGCGGCGGCGCCTTGAACAGTCCCGACGTGATCGGCACCACTTCGTCCGGCATCTCGGTGATGAGGATGCGCCGTGCATCGCGCGCGCATTGGCCGATGAGACCCTCGCCGAGCTCGCAGGCGCTCGGCATGGCCGCCGACGGCGCTGTCCGCATAGGCGGAGAGGAGCTTCAAGCGCGTACTCGCCGTCATCCGCCTCGACCTGGTAGATGACGCCGTGCTGCGCCTCGACCAGCGGCGCGAGTTCGGAGAGCAGCAAGCGGCCGACGGTCACCAGGTCGCGCTGCCCCTGGAGCATGTTGGTGAAGCGCGCGAGATTGGTCTTGAGCCAGTCCTGCTCGGTGTTCTGATCGGTGGTGAGGCGCAGATTGCCGATCATGGTGTTGATGTTGTCTTTGAGCTCGGCGACCTCGCCGCGCGCTTCCACCTGCACCGAGCGGGTCAGATCGCCCTTGGTGACGGCGGTCGCCACTTCGGCGATGGCGCGCACCTGCGTCGTCAAGTTGGCGGCGAGCAGGTTCACGTTGCCGGTCAAGATCCTTCCAAGTGCCGGCCGCGCCCGGCACGTTGGCCTGGCCGCCGAGGCGGCCTTCGACGCCCACCTCGCGCGCCACGGTGGTGACCTGATCGGCGAAGGTCGCGAGCGTATCGGTCATGTTGTTGATGGTCTCGGCGAGCGCCGCCACCTCGCCCTTGGAGGCGACGGTGAGATTTTGCTTCAAGTCGCCGTCCGCGACCGCGGTCACCACCTTGACGATGCCGCGCACCTGCTCGGTCAGATTGGCCGCCATGACGTTGACGGTGTCGGTGAGATCCTTCCAGGTGCCCGGCGACGCCCGGCACCTCCGCCTGGCCGCCCAGGCGGCCTTCGGTGCCCACCTCGCGCGCCACGCGGGTCACTTCGCCGGCGAAGCCGTTCAACTGGTCGACCATGGTGTTGATGGTGTTCTTGAGCTCGAGGATTTCGCCCTTCACGTCCACGGTGATCTTGCGCGACAGGTCGCCGCGCGCCACCGCGGTCGTCACCTCGGCGATGTTGCGCACCTGGGTGGTCAGATTGGCCGCGAGCAAGTTCACGTTGTCGGTCAAATCCTTCCAGGTGCCGGCGACGCCCGGCACCACGGCCTGGCCGCCCAGGCGCCCGTCGGTGCCGACTTCGCGCGCGACGCGCGTCACCTCGCCGGCGAAGGAGCGCAGCTGATCGACCATGGTGTTCAGCGTTTCCTTCAAGAGCAGGATCTCGCCGCGCACGTCCACCGTGATCTTGCGCGACAAGTCGCCGGTCGCGATCGCGGTCGCCACCTCGGCGATGTTGCGCACCTGGCGCGGTGAGATTGCCCGCCATGGAGTTGACGTTGTCGGTCAGATCCTTCCAGGTGCCCGCGACGCCCGGCACCTCGCGCCTGGCCGCCGAGCTTGCCTTCGGTGCCGACCTCGCGCGCGACGCGCGTCACTTCGCCCGCGAAGCCGTTCAACTGGTCGACCATGGTGTTGATGGTGTTCTTGAGCTCGAGAATCTCGCCCTTCACGTCCACCGTGATCTTGCGCGACAAGTCGCCGCGCGCCACCGCGGTCGTGACCTCGGCGATGTTGCGCACCTGGCCGGTCAGGTTCGAGGCCATGGAGTTGACGTTCTCGGTCAAGTCCTTCCAGGTGCCCGCGACGCCCGGCACGTTCGCCTGGCCGCCGAGCTTGCCCTCGGTGCCGACCTCGCGCGCGACGCGCGTCACCTCCGAGGCGAAGCGGTTCAGCTGGTCGACCATGGTGTTCAAGGTTTCTTTGAGCTGCAGGATCTCGCCGCGCACGTCCACCGTGATCTTGCGCGACAAATCGCCGTTCGCGATCGCGGTCGACACCTCCGCGATGTTGCGCACCTGCGCGGTCAAGTTGCCCGCCATGGAGTTCACCGAGTCGGTGAGGTCCTTCCAGGTGCCGGCGACGCCCGGCACCTGCGCCTGGCCGCCCAAGCGCCCTTCGGTGCCGACCTCGCGCGCCACGCGCGTCACCTCGCCGGCGAAGGAGCGCAGCTGATCGACCATGGTGTTGATGGTCTCTTTCAGCTCGAGGATCTCGCCCGACACCGTCACCGTGATCTTCTTGGACAAATCGCCCTGCGCCACCGCGGTCGCCACCTCGGCGATGTTGCGCACCTGGCCGGTCAAGTTCGAGGCCATGGAATTGACCGAGTCGGTGAGGTTCTTCCACGTGCCGGCGACGCCCTTGAGCTGCGCCTGGCCGCCGAGCTTGCCCTCGGTGCCGACCTCGCGCGCCACGCGCGTCACTTCGCCCGCGAACGCGTTGAGCTGGTCCACCATGGTGTTGATGGTGTCCTTGAGCTCGAGAATCTCGCCCTTCACGTCGACGGTGATCTTCTTCGACAAATCGCCGTTCGCGACCGCGGTCGTCACCTCGGCGATGTTGCGCACCTGGCCGGTCAAGTTCGAGGCCATGGAATTGACGTTCTCGGTCAAGTCTTTCCAGGTGCCGGCGACGCCGCGCACGTTTGCCTGACCGCCGAGGCGGCCCTCGGTGCCCACCTCGCGCGCGACGCGCGTCACTTCGGAGGCAAACGCATTCAGCTGGTCCACCATGGTGTTGATGGTCTCTTTCAGCTCGAGAATCTCGCCCGACACGGTCACGGTGATTTTTTTCGCGAGATTGCCGCTCGCGATCGCGGTCGAGACCTCCGCGATGTTGCGTACCTGCGCGGTCAGGTTCGAGGCCATGGAGTTGACGTTGTCGGTCAAATCCTTCCAAGTGCCGGCGACGCCCGGCACCTGCGCCTGGCCGCCCAAGCGTCCTTCGGTGCCCACCTCGCGCGCCACGCGCGTGACTTCGCCCGCGAACGCGTTCAACTGGTCGACCATGGTGTTCATGGTCTGCTTGAGCTCGAGAATCTCGCCCGACACATCGACGGTGATCTTGCGCGACAGGTCGCCGCGCGCCACCGCCGTGGTCACCTGGGCGATGTTGCGTACTTGCGCGGTGAGGTTGCCGCACATGGCGTTCACCGAGTCGGTGAGATCCTTCCAAGTGCCGGCGACGCCCGGCACGAGCGCCTGCCCGCCGAGCTTGCCCTCGGTACCGACCTCACGTGCGACGCGTGTGACCTCCGAAGCAAATGAGCGCAGCTGGTCCACCATGGTGTTGATGGCTTCCTTGAGCTGCAGGATCTCGCCACGCACATCGACGGTGATTTTCTTCGACAGGTCGCCGTTCGCGACCGCGATGGTGACCTCGGCGATGTTGCGCACCTGCGCCGTGAGATTCGAGGCCATCGAGTTCACGCTCTCGGTGAGGTCCTTCCACACGCCGGTGACCTCACGCACCTGCGCCTGACCGCCGAGCTTGCCGTCGGTGCCGACCTCGCGCGCCACGCGCGTCACCTCGGAGGTGAACACCGAGAGCTGTTTGATCATGGTGTTGACGATGGTCGCGGAGCGCAGGAACTCACCCTTGAGGCCACGCCCGTCGACATCCAGCGGCACGGTCTGCAACAGATCGCCGCGCGCCACGGCAGTCACGGTCCGCGTCACTGCCGTGGTGGGCCACAAGAGGTCGTCGATGAGCGTATTGACCGAGCCTTCCATGTCGGCCCAGGCACCGTCGGAGAGTCCGAAGCGCACACGCGTGCGCGTCTTCCCCTGTCGTCCGACCACCTCACCCACGTGCTCGAGTTGCTGCGCCATGCGCTCGTTGGCGGCGACGATGGAATTGAATGCATCGCAGATCTTGCCCGCGACGCCCGTTCGCGAGCCCGGCAGCCGCACCGAGAACTCACCCGACTGCATCGCGTTCAGCGCATCGAGGAGCTCTTGCAGATCGAGATCCGCAGCGGCGGTACCGTTCGCCGCGGCGGTGTGTCCATTGGATTTACGCTTGCGCGCGACGCTCTGACTCGATTGCATGAAACCCCCCGACCCTCGATGGCCGTGCTGGCGGCGCGTCCGAGGTCAACTGCTCGCTGATCGTCCCATTTTCCCTGCGTCGGCGTGGCCGGGCTTCTATTGAGCTCCGAGTCCAAGCCTAAGAAATCTTCGCAGGGGGTCTTATAAAAGTCCACGTAAACCCATCACGAATCTTCTTGGTAAAATTTACAATGCGCGGATGCCGCGTATAGCGCGTGCCGCTATTTCAACGGCACGTGGTGGTCATCGCGTGGATGGAGTAGCGTCCACGCATCATCGCAGCGCGAAGGAAGCTTGAGGCGTGAGAAGTGAACCAATGCCCGCGCGCTCCGCGCGACGGTGGCTTGTAGGATCGGCCGTCGCGGTCGCGATCGTCGTCGCATTGGTGGTCGCATTTGCGGCCGCGGTGCAGGCGGGACTTCTGCGCAACACCTTCCTGCACCTGGTCTCTGTTCGTGCGGGCCGCCCCATCACGGTCAGCGGCGCACTGCATATCGAACTCTTGTCCTTTACACCGAGCATCACGGCCGAAGGCGTGACGATCGGCAATCCTCATTGGATGACGCCCGGACCGCACCGCGGAAATCGGCTCGCTATCCATCGTGTTCGAGATGCCGCGATTGCATCATCGGTTCGGCGTCGACAGCCTGTCCTTGAATTCCGCGAACTTGCACCTGGTACGCGATGCGGTCGGGCGAGCCAACTGGCAATGGAACGATCCGACCGTCCCGCATGCCGGCAAGAAACTCGCCATCGTGCGCAGCCTCGCCGTGCCGCACGCGCACGTGACTCTCGACGACGCGCGCCGGCACCTCAAGTTCGACGGCGTCGCGTCCGCGGAGGGCTTGGCCGATGGATCGAAGGTCAAGCTGTGGGGCGAGGGCGATTTGAACGGACACCCCGCCTCCTTCGAGATCAAGAGCGACCCGCTCGCGTCCGCGAGTCATGAGCGGCCTTATCATTTCTCCTACACCGAGCGCTCGAGCGGATCGCATGTGGAGGGCGAGGGAGTCTTGCCCCGCCCGTTCGATTTGAACGCGCTGGAGACGACCTTCGAGGCCCACGGCGAGGACCTTCAGGATCTCTATTATCTGGTCGGGCTGCGCTTGCTCAATACGGGGGCCTATCGATTGACGGGGAAGCTCGAGCGCGACGGGTCGCATTTCAATTTCAGCGATCTGTCGGTGCATTCCGGGCAGAGCGACATGCGCGGCAGCGTCGGCATCGATTCCACCCGCGAGCGGTCGCAGCTCGACGTGAAGCTCGAGTCTCACCTGTTGAGGATCGCGGACATCGGCGCGCGCGCGGCGGGGCGTGCTCCGCCGGACTTGGGTCCGCCGCTGCTGCTCTCGAAGGCCACGCTGCGTCCCGAGGGATTTCGGAAAAGCGATGCCGCCATCGTCGCTGCATATCGATCAAGTCGAACTGACCCGGCTGAAACTGCAGGACCTGGCGGCCAAGGGTTCGCTCGATCGCGGTGTGCTCGCCGTGCAATCGATTTCGGCCCACCTCCTCGGAGGCGAGGCTCAGGGACACGGCAGACTCGACGCGCGCCAAGATCTGCCGCTTGCCGATGTGGATCTCAAGCTCACGGGTCTCGAGCTGGCCGAGATGCGTCGCACGACGGGAACCCCTGCGCCGATCGAGGGCACCCTGCAGGCGCGCATTGTGCTCAGCGGCCGTGGCAACTCTATCCATCAAGTGGCGGCGACCGCGAACGGAACCGTTACGGCTGTCGTCCCGCACGGTACTGTGCGCGACTCGCTCGCCGAGCTCGCGGGGATGGATCTGCGCGGGCTCGGATTACTGATGTCGAAGGACAAGCACGAAGAGGCGTTGCGCTGCGCGGTCGCGGTATTCAAAGACCAGGACGGCACGCTGTCGGCTGAAGAGTTCGTGGCCGATACCGAGTCGGTATTGATCAAGGGATCCGGTCAGATCCAATTCGATACCGAAAGCCTGGACCTATCGCTTAAGGGCGAGCCGAAGAGCTTGCGACTGTTTCACTGGCGCTCTCCCATACTCATCAAGGGAACGCTGTCGCATCCGTCGATCGACGTCCACGCGCAAAAGCTCGAGATTGTCGACACCGGCAAAGCAAAGGACGCGGACTGTGGCGCCTTGATCGCAGCGGCGGATGCCGCGGCGGCCGGGTCGCGCACCTCGGCTCCGCGGAAGTAGCTCCAGCGGCGCGCTCACGACTCCAACGTCCAGCCGATGGGCGCGCCCGTGGCGCGCTCCACCGCGCCCGGATCAATGGCCCGTGGCATCTCCGTGGCGGCTCGCCTCGAACAGAAACCAGGTGCGCCGCTCGGTCTCGTCGATCCAGTTCTCGATCAGGCTCGCCGTGGCGATGTCGCGCACCTCGTCGACGACGTCATGCACCTCGCGCAAGCGCGCGGCAAGGCTCTGATTGTCCTCGCGCAGCTCGGCCAGCATGTCGAGCGGATCGACATACTCGGCATCGTTGTCCTTGATGCGCTGCAGACGCGCGATGTGACCGATCGAGCGCAGGGTCGAGCCGCCGGTCTTGCGGATGCGTTCCGCGATGGGATCGGTCATCGCGTAAATCTGATCCGCCTGCTCGTCGAGCAGCAGATGATAGTCGCGGAAATGCGGCCCGCTCATGTGCCAATGAAAATTCTTGGTCTTCAAGTAGAGCGCGAACACATCCGCGAGGATGCCGTTCATGCCGCCGGCGATGTCCTTCGAGGCCTCGGCGCCGAGGTCCGTGGGCGTCACGAGCGGTGCACGCGCGGCGGCGCTTGAGGTCGTCTATTTTTTCCGAAGCCTTCTTTGCCATGGCGATTCCCCTGTTGTCGTACCAGACATTATCTCACAGATCGATCTTCACGGAGCCGGCGCGCGGTGGGCGCCGCCGACGGAAAACTATTCTGCGCCCATCAACCGATATCAAGGGTTCCGCTCATGACGGCCACCGCTTGCCCCCCCAAGTACACGGCCGTGACCCGGCCGCCGCGCTTCTGGGTACGCCCCAAAATGAGGCTCGGTCGGCCCATGTCGACGCCCTGGGTGATGCGCCAGCTGATCTGTGCATCGTCCCCCGGCCGTTGCGCGGCGAGGAATGCCAGGGTCGCCGCCGCCGCGCTGCCGGTGGCCGGATCCTCGGCAATGGAATCGAGCGGCGAGAACATGCGCGCGTGAAGCTCCTCGGCATGGTCGCCCCGGACGTAGGCGAACACCGCGTCGGTGCCGATCGGCGGCAGCACCCGCTCGTGCGCGGCCAAGCTGGGTCTGGCGTTGCGCAAGGCTTCTCGCGAGGCGAGCGCCACGACCAGGAACGGCAACCCGACCGACAGCACTCGCCCTGGGCTTTCCGGGGAGAGATCGACGCTCGCAAGCGATAAGCAGGCCGCCGCGTCTTCTGAGGATATCTGCGCCCCCAGCTCCAGGGGCCGAGGCGCCTGGAACTCGGCACCGGTGACCGTGCCCCCCGAACGCATGAGTCGGACGGTCATGGGCCCGACGCCCTCCTCCAGCACCAGATCAGCGGGCGGCGATGCGCCGCGCGCCTCGAGCTCGCGCGCGAGCACCACGGCGGTACCCACGGTCGGGTGACCTGCGAAGGGAATCTCGGTCCGCGGGGTAAAGATGCGCACCTGCGCCGCATGCGTCTTCTCGCGGGGCGGCAGGACAAAGGTCGTCTCGGAGTAGTTGAACTCGGCGGCGATCGATTGCATCTGCGATGTCTGCAGGCCATCGGCGTCCAGCACCACGGCGAGCGGATTTCCGCCGAATGCCGCGGCCGTAAAGACATCCACCGTCACATAGCGTCGCTGCACGATGGCACGATAGCAGGCAGGCAGCGCAATGTGCGACCCGGCCGGAGCGTCAGGCCGATCGCTTGCCGATGCCGACCACGACGAGCACCACGCCGAGGGCAATACCGACGCCGCCGACCCACGGCGGAACTGCGTGATGCTCTTCGATCTTCGCCTCGACTCCGCCCACCTTGAACAGGCTCTTGTCCGACGGGTAACTCGCCCCTTGGATGAGCACGTACAGGCCGGCGACGATGAGCAATGCACCGATGATCTGCGAAACCTTCATGGCCGTACCCCTTGTTCGATTCGATCTGCAAGCTGTGTCAGTCGCGCCATTGTATAGCGGACCGCTGATCAGCGAACCGCGCTCGCTTGGAAGTGCGGATTCTCGATGATCGCGAAGCGGTTGCCGAAAGGGTCGGCGACGGCCGCCACTTTGATGCCGCCGCCGACTTCGGCGACGGGGTCCAGAGGCGATGCGCCCAACGTCAACAGACGCGCATACGCCGACTCGATGTTCTCAACCCCCCACAGAGGCTGCGGACCGCCCGTTCCGGGAACTGCGTCCGGCAACAGCCCGAGCTCAAATCCCCCGACCGAAAAGCCGACATAAAAAGGCTCATCGAAGTAGGGAGCCACGCCGAGCAGTTCCGAGTACCAACGCTTGGCGGCTGCGAGATCCGGTGCC
Source organism: uncultured Gammaproteobacteria bacterium (assembly GCA_963766915.1). Classification (GTDB taxonomy): domain Bacteria; phylum Pseudomonadota; class Gammaproteobacteria; order Steroidobacterales; family Steroidobacteraceae; genus Bog-1198. The sequence goes on along the minus strand of CAVYCL010000003.1, from coordinate 97,626 downwards.
GGATAAATTGCCGTTCGCAATCCGAGAATCATGTCAGAACCTCTCGAGCGCTCGATCTCACTCGAAGATATACCCGGCATTCGCGGCAAGCCACCCCATGGGTGTCGCGACAAAAGACTTGACGCGTGGACGAGGTCGGTGATCAATTGGCCGGATAACTCTTCTAAGCGAAGGAACCACCCGCGTGCTGTCCGTACTGTTGCTGAATACCGCCTTGGCGACCTCGTTCGTCCATCCGCAGCCCTCGCCACCGCCCGAACTGCCGGCATCGGTTTATGAGGCGCGTCGCGCCAAGGTCATGGCCGCACTCGGAGGCTGCGCCGCCGTGATCTCCTCCCAAGGGGAAGTGTCCGGCATCACCGAGGACTATCGGCAGGATGCGGATTTCTATTGGCTGACCGGCATCAATGAGCCCAATGCGTTCCTGGTCTTTCAACCGAAATCGCCGTTCCGAAAGGTCAGCTTGTTCCTGAAGCCGCGTGATCCGGAACAGGAGCGCTGGACGGGGCCGCGCGAGCCGATATCGCCCGACTTGATGCAAAAATTTGGCGTCGATCGCGTGTACCGCGGAACCCCGGAGAACGTGCTCGTCAATGCCGGCGGACATCACGACTGTATCGCGATCATCTCGCCGCCGACGATGACGAAGGAAGACCGCAACGACGTCGAGCTCGCCAAGCGTACGGCGGAGCGGTTTGGACTCAAGATCGTCTATCAGCGAGGCCTATTGGCCAATTTACGCAGCGCGCACTCGCCCGAGGAGCTCGATCGCATGCGGCGCGCGATTGCCATCACGGCCGAGGGACATCAGGTCATCGCGCGGGCGACCGTCGCCGGCGTGTCGGAGCGCGATGTTCAGACGCAGCTGGAATACGCCTTCTTTGCCGCCGGTGCCACGGGTCTGTCCTATTCGTCAATCGTCGGCAGCGGGCCTAATGGCGCGGTCCTGCACTGGGATCAGAATTCGCGCATTTTGCGCGACGGCGACCTGGTCGTGGTCGACGCCGCCGCCGAATACGGCCGCTATGCCGCCGATGTCACGCGCACTTACCCCGTCTCGGGCCGGTTCAGTCCCGAGCAGGCGAAGGTCTACCGCGCCGTGTATCAAGCGCAGGAGGACATCTTTGCTGCCATCAAGCCGGGCGTTTCCATGGCCGATCTACAGCACGTCGCCGAGGAATCGATGCGCCGCTCCGGCCATCTTGCCGATTTCATCCACGGCTTCGGGCATTTTGTCGGGCTGGATGTTCACGACGCCGGGGATTACGAACGTCCGATTCCCGTGGGCGCGGTGTTCACCGTTGAGCCCGGCATCTATCTGCCGGCGAGCGGCTTCGGGGTTCGCATCGAGGACGAGGTCCTGATGACGCCAAGCGGCTACGACCTATTGACTAAGGCGATACCGCGCAAGCTCGAGGACGTGGAAACCTGGATCGAACAGGCTCGCCGCCCAGCTCATTCACCATAGGCCGCCGAGCGCCACGGTGATTGCCTCGCCATTGACGCCGCCGGCGGCCTCGCTGCAGAGGAACGCGATCACCTGCGCGACTTCGCGAGGCTCCAGCACCCGCTTCTGCGGATAGAGCGCCGCGCGCTCCTGCCAGACTTGAGCCGTGCTGATGCCGCGTCGCTCGGCCTCTGCTTTCGCCGAGCGCTCGGCCATTTCCGTTCGCACCCAGCCCGGCAGCACGGCGTTCGAGGTGACGCCGAAAGGGCCCCGCATCCTGTGCCACCGCCCGCGCCAGACCGATCACTCCGTGCTTCGAGGCGCTGTAAGCGCTACCGGATCGCTCGGCCTTCTCGCCGGCGGTGGAGCTCGTGAACACGACACGGCCGAAGCCTCGTTTGCACATGCCGCCCACCGTGAGTCGCGCAAGTTCGAACGGGCCGTCGAGGTTGATGCGCATCGTCTCGCGCCAAACCTCAGGATCTTGCTCCCACACCAGCCGCTCGTGCGCAGAACCGATGCCGTGGTTCACGACCAGCAAGTCGATCGGCCCCAGCCGCTGCTCGGTCGCTGTAACGGCCCGAGCGCAACCCTCGGGCGTGCCCAAGTCCGCCGCGACATACTCGAGACCCACGGACTTGAGCTCGGCGACGCTTCGTGCCACGACCATCACGCGCGCTCCGGCGGCGGCCAGCAGCAATGCCGCCTCACGCCCGATCCCGCGGCCTCCGCCCGTTACCAATGCCACACGCTGGTTCATTGCGCCCCTCCAGAATTGCGCAGAAGGTCGCGTAGCATCGCAACCTCCGCGGTAATCGCGGTGTGCATGGCCGGATCGACATCCGGTGCAAACAGCGATGAGTGATTCGACGGCAGACGCGTACCGGCCGCCTGGGACGCTTCGTACTTCTCCGGGTCGGCTCCGCCCAACGTCAAATAGAACCCCGGGATTCCCTGCTCCAAGGCCGAAAAATCCTCCGAGGCGGTGATCGGCTCCTCGGTCATCACGTTGCCTTTGTCGAGCGCCCCCTCGAGAACCGCTCGCATGCGCTCGGTCAACGCCGGATCGTTGTACACCGCGTCCGTCGTCTCGTAGCGCTCGATGGTCGGCGCCCGCGGAACTCCGCCGGCCTGCGCCTCGGCCTCGGTGATCCTCGTAATCGCGTCGAGCACTTCCTTGCGAATGTCCGCTTTATAGGTACGAACGGTAAGACCGAGCTCGGCCTGGTCCGGAATGATGTTGTTCTTGGTCCCGCCATTAATGTAGCCCACGGTCACCACCGCGAATTCACCCGGCTTCACCTCGCGCGACACGATCGTCTGCAAGGCGAGAATGGTACGTGCGGCGATCACGATCGGATCCACCGTAGTATGCGGCGCAGAGCCGTGACCGCCTCGGCCATGGATGGTAATCCGCAGCGAATCGGCGTTGCTGTCATAGATTCCCGTCACGACCCCCACCTTGCCGGCGGGCAGCTCGTTCCCGACGTGCAGTGCGAGCACCACGTCGGGGCGGGGGAACCGCGTAAAGAGACCGTCGTGCACCATCGCTTTTGCACCCGAAATGGTTTCCTCCGCCGGTTGACCGATCAGTATCAGCGTCCCGTGCCAGGACTCGCGGTTGCGCGCCATGATGCCGGCCGTCGCCACCAGGGCGCTGATGTGCAAATCATGTCCGCACATGTGTCCGACGGACACCTCGCGTCCGGCCGCATCCTTCGCATGCACCTTGCTGGCGTAGGCGAGCCCGGTCTGCTCCTCGACCGGCAGCGCATCGAGCTCGGTTCGCAACAGCACCGTCTTGCCGGGGCCGTTCTTGAGTACTGCCACCACTCCCGTGCCGCCGACGTGCTCGGTCACCGTATAACCCAGGGCCCGCAATTCCCCCGCCAGCTTCGCCGCCGTGCGCGTTTCGTAACCGGAGAGCTCGGGGTGTTCGTGCAGATCCACGTACAGGGCATAGGCTTTCGGATAGGCGGCGTCGACTTCCGCGGTCGCGGCCGAGCTTGCTTGCGCGAGCCCGAACCCCAGGAAGGCCGCAGCAAGTCCGCTCACGGGGCTCACGAGACGCTTTGCAGTCGACATAGAGGTTCCTGGTTTTATGTCCGGGCGGCTTGCGGGACGCAACGCCCAGGGCATGGCCATGGTAAATCATCCCCGGCAACGGCGCGTAGCCTGAAACTGGCGAAGACCCGGATGGCGAAATCCGTGCTCGATGCCGGTTGGGGAATGCTCAAAACGCAATTGCAGTACAAGGGCCAGCAGGCCGGCAGGTGCGTTCTGATCGTCAGCGAGAAAAACACGACGGGAGCATGCAGCAACTGTAGGGCCCTTACGGGTCCTTCAGGTTTGGACATGCTCTCTGTGAGGATTTGGGTGTGCCGTGCGTGTAGTGTCACGCACGACCGGGATGTCAATTCAGCCCGTAACATCCTATCCGCGGGGAGGTGTCCCCCGTCCATGAGCGGGAACGAGCCATCGCTTTCAGTCGCGGAGCCGAGCCCGACATACCGTCGATGCGAGGCAGGGATGACCGCGATGAAAGCGGCGGCGTGAGCACCGGCAATCTAACCGCGACGAAGCGCCAGCGCTCTTGATTCGACTCACTGGCCGGTTGCTTTTCTGACCAGTCTCCCGAGACGCTTGAACCAAAGCAATACGTAACCGATAACAACAAATCCAATCAGGAAACCGATCGCATTGACGAGTGTCTGTCCATACCCGAGGGCCAGCACGTCAATGAAAGGATACGGATAAGAGAACAGGATCTCGCCACGCGTCATGACATACGCAAAATAAGCCAGGGGATACCAGCACCAGGACAGGGGTGCCCACCAGACCGGCCGGTCTGCGTAGGGGTATACCAACCAATGCAACAGCGCTCCGGCGGGTACGACGTAATGCAATATCAAGTTCGCGACCCACTCGGCGCCCTGCGGCGCCCAGATCTCCCGCAGCAATGCGTGGTAACTCAAGCCCACGACCAGAATCGCGGCTGTGGCGCATCCCACCGCAGGCGGGCGGTAGAGTGGCGAGCGAGCGGGCGTGCGACTTAGAGAACCGGCGGTACACACTACCGCGACAAAGATATTTGTCAGGATCGTGAAGTAACCGAAGTAGGCGATTAGGCCGCTGCTAGCCGGCCTTCCGTTGGCAATGGCCAACCTGATGGACAGCCAAAGCTGTAGCAGCAGGCCGAACCAGGCGGTGATCGCGAGGACGCGCGCGACAACTTTCGTGGGCATGAGTCAGGTCGCTCCGTGCGAGGTCATGATGGCGATACGAATATTCGGATTGGTTCTCAGACGACTCAGCTCCGGCTCACGGGCGCGGACCACGCTGTCAGAGCCGATCAATAAGATCGAGACCTTTTTCCCCGTCATGGCGTAGCGGTCCAATTGGTCTGCCAGCGAGCCCTCGAAGCGCTTCCCTGCGATCTCGTAATGGTCCGGAGCGACTCGAACAAGCACCGCCTCGTCGAACTTGACCGGCGGTTGTCGCAAGGCGAGGCCGACCACTCCAAGCGCCATGAAGAGCACCAAGACACCGCTGATCAACGCGATCCGCATAGACCCACGGGGAACAGGTCGAAGGGGTTCACAGAGGCTCCGGCGCGATGGCTTCGGCAGTGTGAACGTACTCGACATGGGCAATCCAGTTGCGCTTCCATCGTGACAGGCGCGCCTTCTCATCTTCGCCGTCAAAGTCTACCGTCTCGCGGTGAATGAACGAGGGCTCGACGCCTTCGAACGAGTTGACGTTGACGACCGCGTAAAGGCCGCCGTCGATCAGACTCGTCGCAACGGTAACGATACCGCAGCCCGTGCAGGTCTGAAATGAGGCGTTCTTCGTACCAAACGCATACTGGGTTACGAGCGCCGGGTCCCGCACGTGAATCCGCAGAGCCCCACGCGGATTCGCGGTCCACACGGCGCCATGTTTTTTGCAAAATGAGCAGCTGCATGCGCGAGCAGGGATATACGAGGGATCCGGCTCCCAGGTAAGGGAGAAAGAAATATTCCCGCAATGGCACCTGCCGGCGATCAACATTCCAGCCCCTTACGGCTCGGCCGCGAAATGTCGGCCGACCAGGAAAATCTCCACACCGCTCGCGGAGCATTCCGCATGTGACGCGTCATTCACCGCGATGGCTTCAATAGCCTCGCCTGTGCGCTTGAAGTACGTGACGCGATGCACTTGACGGTATAGATCCTTGCCAACACGTTGCGAGGCAATCCGAACCACCTGCGTTTTGGTGAAATCCACATCCTCGTTATCGACAATGCCCGCATTCTTTAGTCTGACGAACACCATCGATGCGGCCCAGTTGCCCGGCCCGCCACAATCGGGGTCCGCCGAGACAGCCGGCGATGCGCCGACAAGAAGAGTGATCGCGGTCAATGCGAGGGCTATCCGTCTCATCCTTGCCGCCATGTGCGATGTCGCACGGCCGCTCCAACGAGCGTCAGGGATGATACTTCGGCCTGGGTATTTTCAAATCTCATAAATTTGTCAATTGAAGGCAGGATCTGGCTCATCGCATATGTTCCTCGCATATAGGCAAATCTACCCAAGGGTGCTTATAGTCCTCATATACGGATCTCGCGGGATGCGGAAATTCTGGATCTGCAAATGCCCCGAGTGGGATAGCAATCACATCCTCCTGCGACTCCATCTCGAAATGAACAGTCGCCCCACACTTTCCACAGAAATGAAACGTCGTTCTCTTGCCTGAATCGCCGATGCGGATAAAAGGCGTTGCCTGGCCTCGGATCTCCACGTCGACGCGACGAAAGCGGGCTTGCGCGCCAAACGCACTTCCGGTCCGGCGCTGACAGGCAAGACAGTGGCAAACCGAAACTCGGATCGGATCGCCGGCTACCGTGGCGGTTAGCTGACCACAACTGCAGGACGCGACTCGAATCATCATATTCCACGTACCTCGTAGACGGAGTCTCTCAGACTAAGGTCGACAGTAATGGGCGACAAAGAATCCCCACGCGCACGCATATACAGTAATCGCGACTATCGCCTTTATTCCGGGCCACCGACTCTCCGGCGGGACCAAATCGGCACAGTGGATCTGCGCCATCCAGGTTAGACTTCATAGCCACCTCGTGACGGCGAATAGGATTCCCTGGCCAAACAGGGCGGCAATTGCGCACCCGAGAACCATCCAACTCCGCGGCGTCCGAGGACCTCGAACCAGTGCTGCGCCTGCAAGGCCTATCGCCACGATCGGAGCGACCAAAGCAACCACGAGCACGAGCAGCATGAAGGGACCGATACCCGGTACGATCCGAATGTCGAGTGGCGAAAAGCGGATCAACATAAACAAAATCCAGATCGCCGCCCAAATCACCAGGCAATAGATTGAAGCAGTTCGCAACGATGTCTCCCGCATTGAGCCTGAGCGCCTAACACCTGAGTTGAGCGGTCCCTCTGCCAACGGACGAGCTTCGCAGTTTATCTTTTACTGTCTAGCTTGACGGAAAGCACGTGACGAAGCAGATACCTCGGATCATGACGTCCCCTCACCCCGCCCACACGTGCGTCGGAAGATGGGCGCCGAAGGATAGGATTCGCGTCGGGTGAAGAAGTACCCAATGACCCGGATCTCGATCGCTCGGGGAGCACAAGCAGCAGCAAGCTCGCGAGAAAGACTAAAACAAACAAAACGAGCCAATGGGCGCCTCGAAGCATCCCAAAACAGGCATAGGGACAAGGCGTTAACCGTATTTAAGGTCTGTGCTCTGTCCGACCTCGATAATGTATCCATCGGGATCGCGGATATAGCAGCGCGTCTCGCCGTACTTGGGGATCGGCTCCGTGATGAACTCCGCTCCTCGGCCCTTCCACAATTCATAGCACGCCTGAATATCTGCTACGCGGAAATTCAAGAAGCTATTGATGTGGTTCGGGTCGGGGACGCTAAGCGTTACCGTCGGCTTATCGGGGGTCGGACCGCCGCCAACGTTCAGAATCATCCAGATATTCGCCAGCTGAAGGTATGCAGGCGCGTTGCCGTCACCCAGGCTCAGAATCCGAGCGCCGAACACCTTTTCGTAGTAACGAGCCGACCGCCCGATGTCTGCGACGGTGAGAAAATGCGCGATGCTGATCCCCTCTCGCGGGGGCATTTCGAAACTCGTCTGCCCGATTTGTACTCCGCTCATGGACGCCTCCACTTTGATAGACAGTGCGCTTTGGCTGACTCTGGCTCTTTCGGATTCGTATCTTCGTGCAATTAGGCCAGCCGCGGAAAGGCAAGACAATTGGACCAAGGTGTCGCTCTCCTAATGCGCCTCCGCCGATCCTGTTTCGACAACGATATGCGCATCAGGCCCGGGCCGGGACTTCGATGGACGACATGCTCAACTGGAGCGCCCATATAAACTTTGGTGATAAACACCGTGTTCCCATTAAGGCCGATCGCAGGCAAACGACCTTCCCTCCAGAAGGCGATAGAGTCCATTAGGATCCGAAGTTTAGGTCGACGCGGGCCGTGCGAAGAGATCGACATAGGCGCCCTCGATCAATTCGTGCGGCTTGACGTTGAACTTTTCCATAAGTTCGCGCGCCTCACGAATGCCTACCTCTGACGGCTCGTCGTCGGCCAATACAACCTCGAGTTCTAGAAAATTCCCCAATTGCTCGACATTGTCGATATGAACGCGAACCCTCCCTACTATGTACAGGATTCGATGCTTTCTTACGCGGCCCACTTCGCCGTAAGCCAAGGAGAGCAACTCGCGAAGCTCGTCTGGCGCAGACGTCGGCGAGATCAGGTAGAAAGACTCCTTGGGACCGAATTGGTTTGCGCGTCGATAAAAAATGAGCTCCCCGGTGCCAGTTGAAAAGGCGCGTAGCTTCAGGCGCCCAGAGTCACAGCGAAAGAACGTATCGTCTTGCGAAATCTCAATGGGACCCTCATCAGCGAGTTCAGCGGCCTTCGCCTTGAGCGTCTCGACGCTATCGATACGAGCTTTGATCTCAATGTTGCGCGACATCGAGGCAAGCTATAACCGTCGTTTTACAAATGAAAGCATTATGGTTTGCCTGAGCTATTTTCCACTTGTCGAAGGCGCCCTCGTACGTCTCGGGATAGACTGATCCTCGCCCGAATGGAGCAATGACACTTGCTCTTAGAGCTTCCTCCGTCACGGCCATATGGTGCGCGAGTGATTGGAATTTCCAAGGGGGATCGATGCTCCGTCTCTCCAGGACCTCGATGTGGTAGAGGCCGTCTGCTTTGACGGTGCTTAGATTGTGTATCTCGATCCAACGTACGCTACCGCTCGGAGCGCCAATGGACCACAACGGTGAGGATATCTTTCCTGACCAATAGGCGCCGCTGGTGTGCGAGAAGAGGCAGGCGAAAACAGCAATAGTTATGGAACGCCACATGTCGCCTGACGCCTAAGCCGAGCGGTACGCGGTCGAGCTGACATAACTGCAGCTACTCTATTCGAACTCATCGAATCCCTCCGGCGATTGACGAAGACGACGACGCGTGCCCGCTCCGCAAGTTAGGCGCGCTACCGCATATAGCGTGCAACGGCCATCGCCGATGCCGCAACGAACAACAGTAATGCGACAACACACGTTCCGATCGCCACCGTCGAGCCAATACATAACTTAAGTCTGGATGCTCGGCAGCCCCACGCGTTGCAAGTCGTCCGAGCCTATTTGCGGTAGGAATGTTTATGCCGATTCCGATGATAGCCGCTGCGAAAGCTGCTGCTGCGCCAATCGCGTAGGTCGCTCCGGCGCCAGTACGCACCCAACTTGTTATGGAGCCCCCCGATATTATCCAAGTAAGGTACGCGCCCGATATAAGTGACGCCAATCCGGCAACTACCAGCCAGTAAGGCAACTTCTGCACGGCCGTAAGATGGCGCATCACTGGAGCGGCAGCGGGACCCACAGCCCGGACTGCTGGAGCGATGAAGCCTGCGATCAGAAACGCGCCGCCAACCCAAAAGGTACCTGCGACGATGTGAACGAACCTGAGCCAGATGAGTAACGTGTGCATCGATGCCTCAGCTCTGTCAAGGCGCCAGAACATGGCCTGCAACGGACGCCGATCACCGCCACGAGTGCCCGTTGCGATTACGGAAGTTTGCGCCCGCCGATGAATCGGTAGCCTGCGTCGTTCAAAGCGGCGTGGACGCTCGCTATCTCGGCGTCGTCGACGTTCGCGACAGTCTGTATATCGTAGATGGATCCCTCCGGGACCCGGAGCTCGTCTTTAACGAAGGAAACCGCCTCTTTGCATGGGACGGTGCTCCCCTGCGGCTCCTTGTCGAGCGCAACGACGCAGGCATGTCGTTTGCCGTCCAGGGTAATGATCACATTGGGCCGCTCCGCTAATTTCGGTGGCGTGCCAGAGGAGCCGCAAGCGTTTAGCAGCATGGGAACAAGACTGGAAAGGAGGAGGGCACGAATCAACCTTGCGCCGCTCCAGGAGTGCGATCCCTTCATGCTGATCAGTAACGGCGCCCTGTGCGCTGGCTGCGCATCTATTGTTCGTGATGCCATTGGGTGTATCCCTAAATCGAGTCCCTAAAAATAATCAGTGTCTGCCGCCGGAGCAATAGGCGCCTCGCTTGCGGCGGACCCACCCTAGGCAGCCGGAGCGCACCTCACTCTAGCAACCTAGAGAAGCCGATGTCTGCGCGGCTCGCCTGCTGCGGCGACCTAAGAATTTCTCTCGGGTCGGCGCCCCCATTGAGCATTCGGAGTTTGACTTTTCCAGTAGCTATTATATGCGTGTAATTATACGCCCGGCGTCGATGTCTTCGTGAAAGACGACGTTCATGCCTTAATATAGGCCTGTTATGATCTGCACGAGCGCGCGGACGATCTTCCGGGACCGGTAACCGTGCGTTGAGTCGGCATCCTTTTGGCATCGGGGATCAGCATGAGCTTCAGAAGTCCTGGCGCCGCCATACCGCGGCATCCCGTCATCATTGGCGACAGAAAGCTCGAGCGCGGCGGCGGCAATTTGCAGCAGCACATTTATCCCGCAAACGGGTGCGTCACCTGCGAGATCAAGCTCGCGTCGACACAAAACGTCGACGATGCGGTCGGAGCTGCGCGCGTCGCCTTCCCGGCCTGGCGCGCGCTGCCCGGCGACAAGCGGCGCGATCTCATGTTCAAGATGGCGGCGACCATCGAAGCACATGCTCAGGAACTCGCGGAGCTGTCGACGCTTGAGAACGGCTGTCCCTCGATGATCGCACCGTTCGTCGCTGCGGATGCCGCGCAAAAGTTTCGCTATTTCGGGGGCTGGGCCGACAAGATCCAGGGCGAAACCTTGGGTACCTGGGCCGGGCCAGCCCACAACTATGTGGCGCACGAGCCCTACGGAGTCGTGGGTGCCATCGTGCCGTGGAACGGTCCGCTGTTCGCGGCGACCATGGTCATGACCCCGGCGCTCGCGGCGGGAAACTGCATTGTCGTGAAAGCGCCCGAGCTTGCGCCTTTCACGGTCATGCGTTTGGGCGAGTTGTTTCTGGAGGCGGGTTTTCCGCCGGGCGTCGTGAACATGGTCGCGGGCGGCGCCGACATTGGCGAGGCCCTCGTCAAGCATGCGGGTGTCGATAAGGTGCAGTTCGTCGGCAGCGGCGCGACGGCGAAGAAAGTATTGCGCACCGCCGCCGAATCCCTGAAGCCTTGCGGGCTCGAGCTGGGCGGTAAATCCGCCGTGATCGTTTTCGCCGATGCGGACTTGCAAGAGGCCGCACGGCGAGGTCTCGGCGGCGCCATCAGCGTGAGTGGGCAGGGCTGCGTCAACGGCACGCGTCTCTTGGTCGAGCGGCCGATCTACGATCAGTACCTGAAAATGCTGCAGGCGATCGCCGCGCACATCAAAGTGGGTGATCCGCTCGATGCTTCGACGGTGATGGGACCCATCATTTCGGAGACATCCTTGCAACGCATTTTGGGCATCGTCGATACGGCGGTACGCACCGAGGGCGGCAGATTGGTACGGGGCGGCGATCGATTGGGCGGCGAGCACGCGGCGGGTTACTACTTGCCGCTCACCATCATCGCCGACGTCAAGCAAGGCGCAGCCCTCGCGCAGCACGAGGTGTTCGGTCCCGTGTTGGCCGTGACCCCGTTCGACACGGAAGAAGAGGCGATCGCACTGGCGAACGGCACGAGCTACGGCTTAGGCGCCTACATTCACACGCAAAACCTACGGCGCGCGCATCACGTCGCAAGCCAAATGCAGGCCGGCATGGTGCAGGTCAATGGTTCGGGAGAAGGCATGCAGCCCTATGCGCCCTTCGGCGGCATGAAGCAAAGCGGCTATGGACGACTCGGCGGTCAGGAAGGACTGCACGAATTTCTGCAGGTCAAGAACGTATGGATGAACCTGGCCAAGCCCGCGGCGGCCAAATGAGTCTGGACCCCGCAGAACGTGCTCGCGTCGGGAAAGAGCAGCAAGAGCAATTGCTGGGAGCACCGGCACCCGAGCCCCGCACGTTGTTCGAGTCATCGTGGCGCGATTATGTATTTGCCGAAGTTTGGACACGGCCGGGGCTCGACCGCCGATCGCGCTATTTGATCTCAATCGCAAGCGCCGTGTGCGAAGGCGGCCGTCCGGATGTCGTCGATGGCTACATCCGCGGCGCGCTCAAGCTGGGTGACATGACGCTCGCGGAGTTGCGGGAAGCGGCTCTGCAACTCGCGGTCTATGGCGGCTGGTCACGGGGCGTGGCGTTCGACGCCGCCGTGACACGGGTCGCCCACGATCTCGGTCTGCCGAATGCCGCCTACCCACCGATCCGTGGACAGTCTTGGGATCCGGAACAGCGTAGCTCGGAGGGCAGCGCAAACTTCAAGTCGGTCATGGTGATCCCGGCGCCCCCGCCGTTCACCCCTTATTTCGAGGCCGGCATCATCAACTTCGTTTTCGGAGAGATGTGGATGCGACCCGGACTCGATCAGCGAGCGCGGCGCTGGGTGACGCTCGTCGGCGTGGCGGATTCGGCCGCAAGCACACCGATCCGCACCCACACCTATGCGGCGATGGCGAGTGGCAATGCGAGCGCGGTCGAGATGCAAGAATTCGTACTGCAATATGCCATCCACGGCAGCTGGCCAAAGGCGTCCGTCATCCAGGCGGCGGTCCTCGAGATGGCTGACCGAGTCACTAAGGGCCTCGCTTACGAATGAAGACCGTCGAGAGAGGGATGATTTATGCCGACAGCAAGTGACATGAAGGGCAAATGCGCGCTGGTGACCGGGGCTGCTTCCGGGTTGGGGCGTGCCACTGCCTTCGCCCTCGGGCGCGCGGGCGCCGATGTCTGCCTGGTCGACGTGAATGCGACCGGCCTCGAGGAAACGGCGACGCAGCTGCGCTCGCTCGGTTCGCAAGCGCTCGTCCACCCCGCCGATCTGGCTTTGCGTGAGAACTGCCTCGGCGCCATTGCTGCCGCCGTGGAAAAATTCGATCGGCTGGATGCCTTGTGCAACGTGGCGGGCATTATCGTGATGTGCAATGCGCACGAGATGCGTGCCGTCGACTTCGAGAAAACCGTCGCGGTCAATCTGAGCGCGCCGTTCTACTTGATGCAGGCGGCCATCCCTCACTTGCTCAAATCACAGGGCGCCGTGGTGAACGTCACGTCCACCGCCGCATTCGTGGGTGAGGCCTATGCGGCGGCGTACTGCGCGACGAAGGCGGGGCTGACACAAATGACGAAGGCACTCGCCATGGAGTACGTGCACAAGCCCATTCGCTTCAACTCGGTCGCGCCGGGCGGCATGGCGACCAACATCGGCAACACCATCAAAATCCCCGAAGGGGCCGATTACGCTCTCATAAAGCGCTACTCGGGTTTGCGCGGCTTGGTCGAGATCGACGATGTGGCCGAGATGATCGCCTTTCTCGCCTCCGATGCGGGGCGGAGTTTCCACGGTGCCTGCGTCAACATCGATCGCGGGATCTCCGCAGGCTAGCGACGATGAAGGTCGTGGGATTCATAGGGTTGGGCAGTCAGGGCGGACCGATGGCCCGGCGTCTGGTCGAGTCGGGCTATCCCCTCCTCCTCTGGGCGCGGCGCGCGGCAACGCTCGCGGCGTTCGAGGACACCGAGGCGCGATCGGTTGCGAGTATTGCCGAACTGGGCGCGGGCGCCGACCACGTCGGTGTCTGCGTCCTGGACGATGCCGGCACCCGTGAGGTCTGCAGCGAGCTCATTCCTGCCATGCGCCCCGGCAGCCGGATTGCGATCCATTCCACCGTCCATCCGGATACCGTCGTCGAACTGGCGGCGCAAGCCGCCGCTCGCCAACTATCGCTGCTGGATGCTCCCGTGAGCGGCGGCGGACCGGCCGCCGCGGCTCGCACGTTGACCGTGATGGTCGGGGGGAGCGAAGAGGTTTTTGCCGCCGCCCGGCCGATCTTCGAAACCTTTGGCGGACTCATCGTGCGCGTCGGTGATGTGGGAGCCGGTCAAATGGCGAAGCTCGTCAACAATGCGTTGATGGCGGCTCATGTGGCGATGGCCCACTACGGGCTCACCGCGGCGGCCGCACTGGGCCTCGATCGGGCAGCCCTGTCCGAGATCGTCAAGGCGAGTAGCGGTCGCAGCTACGGTTTCGAGGTCTACAGCCGGTTGCCCGCCCCATCCGCGTTCGGGCACGGCGCGAAACTGCTGGCGAAGGATGTCCGTCTGCTGGGAGAAGTACTGGCTGAGAACCCCGCCTACGCGCCGTTTCGCGATGTCGTCGTGCCGTTCCTGCAATTCGTTCAGAGGCAATAACCATGACTTTCTCCATCGATCAGTTTCGCCTGGACGGCAGGGTGGCCGTCGTCACCGGCGCCGGCGGCCGAGGCAACAGCATCGGGCGTGCTTATGCGCTCGGGCTGAGCAAAGCGGGGGCGAACGTCGTCGTCGCCGACATCCAGGCCGAGGGCGCGCAGCAAGTCTGCGACGAGATCGTGTCCGCGGGCGGCAACGCGGTTGCCGTGAGCGTCGACATCACGCAGCCGGACTCGGTCAGGAACATGGCGGCGGCCGCCCGCGAAGCCTTTGGCGGCGTCGACATCCTGGTCAACAATGCGGCCCTCATGGCGGAACTCGGTTATCTACCCGCCGTCGACATTGCGCTCGATCAGTGGAACCGCATCATGGATGTGAACCTCACGGGCGCGCTCAACTGCGTCCAGGCGATCGTGCCGTTGATGCGCGAGCGCGGCGGCGGCAAGATCGTCAATCAAGTGTCCGGGGGCGCCTTCCCTGCCCTCTCGGTTTACGGCATCAGCAAGCTCGCGCTGGTCGGGCTGACCACCACCCTCGCCCGGCAACTCGGCCGCGAGAAAATCACCGTGAACGCAATCGCTCCGGGAAACACCATGAGCGATGCGGGCAAGCTACTCACCCCGGATGATTCGCCGTTCGTCAAAATGCTGGAGGCGACGGTTGCGCTCCGGGTGCGGGGTCAACCCGACGAGCTGGTCGGCGCTTTGTTGCTGTTGTGCTCATCCGCCGGCGATTGGATCACGGGCCAGGTGATGCACGTCGACGGCGGCTGGATCTTGCGACCCTGATATCGCGTCACCGCCGCCCGCCCTCGCGGCTTCATTCGTGATCCGCATGGCCCCGTTTGCGGAGCCGCGACAGGACGAGACGCCGATAGCGTTCCGCTTCGAATTGCGCGAGCTCCTCGTCCTGCTCGAGGATGGCCGAGAGGATCCGCCGCCGGCCCGACTTCCACGCTTCGACGCCTGCCTTGTCCGTGAACACCAGCGGCGCACCCGAATGCACATAGAGGCGATGGGTGACGCGGCAGAGAAGCTCGATCAGCGGCTTTGCCACCATCTTCAACAGCAAGTCGCGCAACTCCTTTTCGAATGCCACCCGTGCCTCGGTCGAGTCGCACTGGTCGACTCGCCCAAGAAGCTCCCGGACCGTCTCCCTTAACGCTCCGTCCGTGCAGCACGCCGCCGCCGGTACGATCTCGCAGTCCAGGAGCGACAGCATTTGCTGCGATTCGCGGTGCCCAAACCCGTGCACCCGCAGATAGGCAGCGATGGAGCGCTCGAGAGCGGCCTCGTCCGGTCGCGTGCCGTAGTAACCGCCGCCGGGCCCGCGGCGAACCGCCAGAAGTCCCTCGTGCTCGAGGATGCGGGCGGCCTGCTGGACGGTGACGATTCCGACGTCGAGCAGCTGCGCGACCTCGTTGAGCGAGCCGATCTGGGCGCCCGGCTCACGCGACAGGATGAGCTCGCGCAGTTTGGCTGCGGTGGCCTGCACGAGTTGTCGTCTGGGGACCTTGGTCATTCTTTGGCTGCACTCGATGCCGCGCGAACTCGATGCCGTGGCCAGCTTGGAGCCATGGGTAGATCTCGATCAGCGGTAGGGACAGTTGGTGTCCCGGTTGGAGGCATCAAACTGAATCGGCTTGTCCGTGCGCGGAATCAACGCCATCGCGGCGTAGTGTCCCGGCACCGGCTGCGGCGGACAGATCGTGGGGGTGGTGACGGCCACGTGGACCCGGATGACATTTCCCGCATCGGTGATCGATTCAAACGTGACGGAAACGGGGCCGTGCTCCTTGTAGCCTGCGCTGGCGACCAGCGCGGTATAGCGATCAAAATCAATCGACGGCAACGGCTCGGCGATCGAGGTCAGGTTGTTCGCCCAAACCATCCACTGTTGCGCCGATCGAATGACATAATTGTCGTGGCGCTCCGGCAACCCGATGGTGGGCGGCAGCGCGATCACTTGAAAGGGCACTTTGTCGTCCTCCGCGGCCACGGCCGTGAGGAGCACAGACAGAAGCAGCACGATCGTCAGAGGTCGAGACATTTCAAGCCTAAATTGCTGTGCGGCGGCCAGTGTGCCTGGGATTGGGCCGCACGGTCAAAGACTGCGGAAAGTCGTTGTGAGGCGGCCACGCCACGCCGACGGACACGAAGCAGTTGCGCCCGGAAAGGCCGGGCGCTCGGTTGCAGATATTGCATGCTCGTGTGCGATGAGTGCGCGGACAGACAATGAATTCGCCGCATGTGCAGGGCATAATAAGTGCAGGTTTCGTGCCCTTTGGGCTCGGTCCTGTCCAAATATCCTCTGTCATCAGCCACCCTTTGAGTTGCCGGTAGAGCAGCATTTTCATTCAGCCACATCATTTCGGCACGGGCCCGCGACACGCTGCGATCGCGGCCGGCGGCGGGGGCTGTGATCGCTCGCGCCGTTTCATCGACGCCGAGCGCAGAGTGCGCTCATGACGACGAGGCCCCTGATTGCCGTTGTCGATGATGACGACTCGATTCGGCGCGCCTTAGCGCGATTATTGCGTGCATGCGGTTTCGAGGTGGTCACGTTTGCCACCGGCCAGGCGTTCATCGAGTCTCTCGCTGACCAGCGACCGGTCTGCGTCGTGCTGGATTTTCAAATGCCGGGCCTCACGGGCGGTGACGTGCAGCGTCTCCTGATGCTTGCCGAGATTCACTTGCCGGTCATCATCATGACCGCTTACGACCACTCCGAGATCCGAGAAGAATGCCTCGGCAACGGCGCGGTCGCTTGCCTTACCAAGTGCGATTTGCAGACTCATCTCATCGTCGCCATCGAGGCAGCGATCGCTCGTTGAGGATTTCGATCGCCTCCGCTCACGTGCGCGGCAATACGCAACGAAACGTCATACCTCGATCCGGATTGTTTTCTGCGGACAGCTGCCCCTTGTGCGCGCGGACATTCTGCGAGCAGATCGATAGACCCACGCCGAGACCGCTCGCCTTGGTGGTCACGAAGGGCTCGAAAATATGCTCGAGAACCTCGGGCGACGCGCCCACGCCACTATCACGCACCGTCAACTCAATGGTATCGGTGTTCGCCGCCGTGGTGATGACCAGTTGTCGGTCCGCAACAGGGATCGAGCTCATGGCTTCAGTCGCGTTGAGTATGAGATTCAGGATCACTTGCTGCAGTTCGACCGGGTTTCCTTCGAGCTCAGTGTTGGCTGAATCCAAATTGAGCGTGAGATTGACCCGGTGAACGAGCAGATCGAAACGCACCACGTGCGCCACGTCCTGAACAAGTCGGTTAAGATCGACGGCGGTGTGGGGCGGGCTGTCTTTTTTGAGCATCCCACGGACGTTTTTGATGATGTTTCCTGCACGTCGTCCGCTGTCGGCAATATCTTCGAGCAGCGCCCGCGTCGCCGGCGCTATTTCCGCGGCGTCCGCGTGCAGTCCCGCTGCGGCGTTGCACTGAATGGCGGTGATGGGCTGCAATAACTCGTGCGCGAGCGAAGTAGTCAGCTCTCCCACGAGTGCGACCCGGCTCATATGCGACAGCTCGACGCGCGCTCGTTCGATCTCGATCTGGGCTTGCCTGCGCTCGCTGATATCGTGTATTTGCGAGACGAAATAAAGCGGCTCGCCGGTAGCACCTCTAACGAGGGCCGCGGTCAGAAGCGCCCAAACTGTTCGGCCGTCCTTGTGGATATAGCGCTTCTCCATCTCAAAATGCGAGATCTCGCCGACCGTGGCTCGACGCACCAGGGACAGGTCGGGGGCGAGGTCCTCGGGGTGAGTCAACGCCTGAAATGTGGTCGAGAGGAGTTCCGACTCGGTAAACCCGAGAATTCGGCACAACGCGGCATTGACCCGCAGAAAGCGGCCCTCCAGAGAAACGAGCGCCATACCGATTGAGGAGTGTGTGAAAGCCACGCGAAATTGCTGCTCGCTGTCGCGCAATTTGCTCGCCGCCTGATGCCGTTCCGTCACGTTGTGTACGACGGCGACCATCGCCCCGTCATCGCGTCGCACCAAACGCGCCTCGAAATGACGCTGCTCCCCTCCGATCGTCAACATGTACCCGACTTCGACGACCTCGGGGGACGCGGCGGCCCGCGCAAACGCCGCCCGAAAGGTCTTGGCCATCTCGGCGGGGAGGACGTCCTCCATTGCGCGTCCGATGAACTCCTCCGGCGGCATCAGCAGGTCGGCGTTGATTGAGCTGTGACTTTCAAGAAATATGCCGTCGGGGCTGAGCACGAATATGAGGTCAGGGAATGCCTTAAGGATCGCCTTGGTCCGCGATTCGCTCGTCGACAGAGAGCGTTCGATGCGGAGCCGATTCAACGCACTCGCCAAGATCTCGGCAACGAGCTGCAATCTACGAACGAGGTTTTTCGGCCATTTTCGCGGGCCGCGGATGCTCATGAAAATCAACACGAACGTCGTCGCCCCAGCCTTGACGGGAATGCCGAGAGCGCTTTTGGTGCCGACCTGCATCATATAGGCACGCTCGACGGACGCCGCCGCCGGCGCATCCTCGGGAATCCTCTCCCAACATGCGACCCGGCCTTGCCGAATCTCGTTGCTCAACCAGGGAAAATCAGCCGTGAAGACTTTGCCCGGAAGCGATGGAAAATCAGGAGTGATATACACGTGCCGAAGATGCATCTGGCTGCCGTCGGCGTCGCTCTCCCAGAGGGCGACCCGATCGATGTCGATGAATCGCGCCAGCTTCTCGAGCCACAAGTCGACCGCTCGCTCGATGCAGTCTGTTGAAGCCTTGGCGAAAAAGGCGGACAGCTCGAGCAAGAACGATTCGAAACGCAAGCGCCCCGCAATGTTCGCATCCGGCTTTTGCCACGCGGTGGAGGCGTCCGCGGGCGTTCGAGTACCAGCGGAGGGCGACTCGATATCATTCTTGGGTGGTCGAGCGCTCTTCAAGCCGGGCGTCCTCGAGAGCGATTCAGCCCTCCTTGGGCGCTACATCCTAAACGGAACTGTACGTCAGGAGAAGCTTGCAGCGCGGCCCGCGCGCGGCCCACGCCAATCGGTCTTGGCGAGTCGGCTCGAGCCACGCGGCGTGCAGGCGACGGGGCACCTCGCAAGCAGTAGACTCTGCAAGTTCCGATCCAGAATACGGCGATAATCGTGCGCAGGATCCTCTGGCCTTTGCTTGTTATCTTGTTGGTGCTCTTTTGCGAGCCTGCCGTCTGCGCGGATGCCGGCCCCCTCGTGATCAAGGTGCCCCCGGGGTTTGAGGGACCGACCCGAGAGGACCTCGAGGGAGGCGTAACGCTCGCTTGGATTGAGCGCCAGCCGGTCCAGGACGGCGGCACATTACTGCAGGTCTCGGCGATCGATGTCGGGGCATCGCTCGACGGAATCACCAAGGCGCAGCGCGTCGAAGGCGCGAACCATTATCTCCTGGAGTTCGTGCGCGGTGTCGGCCACTCGCTCGAACATTTCGAATTCGGCGAGTTCGAGCAGCTCTCGCTCGCCGGACTGCCGGCCGCGCGCGTGCGCTGGACGGCAAACACGGCGGGCCATGAGACAATCGGCCTCATCTATTGTGTGCTGGTGGGTCACTCCGTCGTCAGCCTGCAGACCCGCGATACGGGGGCTGCAATCACGCCTGCGATGTATAGCGCTATCGGCGCGATCGAGGGTGTCCGTGTTCGTTGAGACTTGCGCCGGTTACCACCTGCGCCGCTTTGATTGCCTGGGAGGGAATCGA
The DNA here is from genome assembly GCA_963766915.1 of uncultured Gammaproteobacteria bacterium. Taxonomy (GTDB): domain Bacteria; phylum Pseudomonadota; class Gammaproteobacteria; order Steroidobacterales; family Steroidobacteraceae; genus Bog-1198. The sequence continues at coordinate 77,682 of CAVYCL010000003.1, read as the reverse complement.
TGATGAGATCACACCGCTGGCCGCTTCGCGAGTCCACACCACGCGAGCTATGCGTTCCGGGTTCAAGTGGACCGGCACCTTCGCGTTCGTTTCTTCTTCTGGCAACGGCCACGTTGGCATTGCTGCTCACGTCGGTACCGGCTTCCACTCGCGAAACGACGCTGGGGTCGGTGGGCTTCGAGCTTCCCAAGAATTGGAAGATCCAACTGGATGGAACGGAACGGCTGACCGCTTCTCCCACAGGCACGCCCGACACGCCGCCGATGGCCATGGCGGAATTCTGCGCTGCGAGCTCGGGCCGGTCATGTCCGGCCGCCGAAGCCCCGAACGCCGAAAAGACCGGATGCGTCCAACCGCAATCAAGTACCAAACAGTGGCCTCACGGGGTCGCCGAGAAGCGCTGGATATGTCCGCGGGTCGCCTCTCAGGCGGGGGTGTTCAACCTGGCGGTCGGCCATTTCCTCGCACCCACCTGGACCCTTCGGGTGGTTTATATCTTCACGGACAAGGATCAGCCGCCGAACAAATTCCTGGATGACCTGGCCAAGTCCCTCCGCAAGGAATGACTCGGACGGTCTGCGTTCTATGAGATCGAATGCAACCTACGACTCTCCCTTTCGCTGGATTGTGCCGGTGTTTCCCATGATCAAGGCGCCGTTCATTTCGGTTGCCCTGCGTCGGTCCGTGGTCGCGAGCTGCTGAAAGCGATCTGACATCGACGGCACCACTGCCACCGGTCCCTGGGTCAAATTCTCGAGCGCGAACCGTGCCACATCTTCGGGGTCGTCCGCCTGGTTCTTCGGATACACGATGCCGAGTCGCGCCATCGCCGGCGTGCGGGTAGAGCCGACGACCACATGCAGCACATCGACTCCGCGTTGCTTCATTTCCCACCAAAGGCCTTCTGCAAAGATCTGAGAAAATGCCTTTGCGCCGGCGTAGGGCACTACGCTCGGACTGCCTGCATTCCCCGCAAGCGAGCCCATGACGATGATTCCACCCTGGCCGCGGGCCGCCATCTTCTTCCCGAAGTGATGGGCAAGCACCGCCGGACCTTCGGTATTGAGGCGGATGACTCGGAGCACGTCCTCCAGCGGCCAGTCGCAGAACGGACCCGCCCGGGGTGAGGCGCCTGCGTTGTAAACCAGCAGCCCCACGTCGATGTCATCGGTCGCCTCGCGAATACGGCCGAGCATGGCCGGATTCGTCAAGTCGAGCGCCAGAATCCGCACCTCTGCGTCGGATCGAGTCCGAATACTCGCAGCGAGAGTCTCGAGCGGCTCGACCTTGCGCGCGACCAACACGACGTTGATGCCGGACTCCGCCAATTGATGCGCGATGCATGCGCCTATTCCTTCCGAGCCGCCCGCGATGACCGCCCACGGGCCGTATTTCTCTGCGGACAGGGAGCCTGCCGGCTTGGCGTTCATCACGTCACCGCCTGCAGCACGCCGTAAGAGGGGTCACTCGCGTCGCGTTTGCTGCGGCCGTATTCGTTGAGTGAAGTCACTTCACTAAAGGAGTCGAAGTCGATGACGCATTCGCGCCTATCGATTGCCCAAACGCCGTCGCGAAGCGACCACGTGTCGACGTAACGCGCCCAGAACTGGCGTTGGATCATTCTTGTCTCTTCCCGGGATCGAAGGGTCGCCGTGACATACGACTCGCTGCCGGCTCGGGCACCGGCAACCTCGATAACGATATTGGTAACCTGGTGGGAATGGTGCAGAAATTTTAGATGCTCTTTGCAGATGAAATCGATCCACCCCCTGCCGCTCCCCTTGTAGGAGCCGAAGTCGGCGTAGCTGTCCACATGGAAGACTCTGTGTCCGAGCGGAACGTCCAAACGGTCGACTGACCGGCAGTACCGGTATATCTGGTCCGTGATCGCCAGTCGGTCCGCAATGTCTTCGTTGTTCACTTCCGTTTCCTCGCTGCGAGCCTCAGGTAGCCGAGTCCAAGTAGTATGCTCTGTGACTATACCGAACTGGAGCGGCACTGCCCCACGGACTCCCCGAGTGGGCAGCGAGGAGCTGTCGAAATGTATTTCGCATCCGTGGTTTTGCTTATGTTGGTATTCCCGCTGACATCAATCGGCATTCAGAGCCTGCTTGGAGGACCTGGTGTGCTGACCGCCGCCCTCCTCGCCAAGTGGTTCGTATTTTGGATGGTCGGGGCTCGTCTTCTCGTGGCGGGCTTGCGGCAAATCATCCAGCCCCGATACACCGCCGAAAAAATTCTGGGTATCAAAGATCCGAGCGCGACGCTCATCGTGCGTGAACTGGGATTCGCGAACACGGCGATTGGCAGCGTCGGGCTCGCCAGTCTGTTTTTCCGCCAGTGGCAGCTTCCGATCGCCCTGGTAGGCGCGATTTTCTATGCCCTGGCAGGGGTAAACCATGTCATCGCCGATCATCGCAACAAGCTTCAGAGCTTTGCCATGATTTCGGACCTATTCGCTGCCGCCGTATTGCTGGTGTCGTGTGTAGCCGCCGGCGCAGAGCTCAACCGAGTCGGAAGCTTGTATTGATCGGAAGCCGAACTTAGCGCCTTACAGGGTAAAGGAGATATCACCATGATCATCAACCGACGTACGTTCTCGGCCGCTCTCGTCGCGGGAGCCGCGGCTTCGTTGACATCGACCCGTGGCACCGCTGCGGCCGAGAGTTCGATCAAGGCGCGCAATGTCGTCCTCGTGCACGGACTCTTTGCCGACGGATCTTGCTGGTCCGAAGTCATCGCGCGATTACAGGCAGCCGGACTCAATGCCACGTCCGTGCAAAACCCGTTGACGACGCTGCCCGAATCGGTCGCCTCCGCCGAGCGCGTGCTGGCTCGGCAGGACGGTCCGACCGTTTTTGTCGGGCACTCGTTCTCGGGGATGATCGTGACCGAGGCCGGGGGGCACCCGAATGTTTCAGCGCTCGTCTATGTGGCGGCACGCGCGCCGGATGCGGGTGAAGACTATGCCGCCTTGGCCAAGAAGTTCCCCACGCCGCCTGCCTCCGCCGGCATCATTTTCGACGGTGACGAAGGACGCCTCGGCGAACAGGCGTTCTTGAGGGATTTCGCTGGCGATCTACCGGAGGCGAAGGCCAAAGTGCTCTATGCGGTTCAGGAGCCCTTCCAGAAGGCGCTGCTGACAGGTAGGACCACTCAGGCCGCTTGGCGATCGAAGCCGAGTTTTTATGCCGTCTCGACTGAGGACCGCACGATCAATCCGGACCTCGAGCGCTTCATGGCCAAACGCATGGGCGCCAAAACCATCGAACTGAAGTCGAGCCACCTTTCGCTCATCTCTCACCCGGATGAGATCGCCGGTCTCATCCTCGAAGCCGCGCAACATGCTTGAGCATATTCGTTCGGACGGCTGCCCATTTGTCGAGCGTTATCTCGTAGGCCGGCGCTGACATCGAGTGAGGACAAGAAGTACTGGTCCTATGTAAAGCCAAAGTGGAGACCGGCCTGCGAAGTAGGAGATGATTACACCTGGAAAGTTGGTGCGTATCGGCTGGAGCAAAAAGGCTTGTTTCGCAGGGCTTTGGCAGATGTTACTTAATTAGCCCGGATACGAGAACTGTTCGCCAACTCAGTGCTGTAGATGGAGGAGCTTTCAGACATGAAGTCAATCATCTTTGTATTGTTGATGCACGCTCATGGCGGCGATACCTCTCCCGTCGGTGCATTCGAGAGCATCGAGCAGTGCCGGGTCGCACAACAGACGGCCGGCCAGAACCAAGCTGCCGATTACTCATGCGAGTCCGTGCCCGTCGCGGGCGAGTGGAGCCGCAAGAACGCGCGCTACGTGCAGCCGTCGGCTTTTCGTGTTGCGGACGACACAAGGCCGGGGGGCAATTAAGCACGTGGATAAGTGGGACAAGTGGCTAACAGACAAGCCGATAACAGGCTTGCCGGAATCGCGTAAGAGACCACGTGCCTTCGGAACGCCCTCCATCGAGGAATTCGTCACCGCGATCTCTCGCCATCGCGGCTCAAACCCGCAATCGAAAGGGCGGAGTTCGCGCGCGAAGAAATAATCGCAACCAGGTGCCGCAAGCCGGTTGCGCGGTCGCCACCTGTAAGAACCATCTTCGATAGACCATCTTCGATAGCGCGCATTCGCAATCTCCTACATTGGATGTTTGCGGATCCCGCGTCTCTATGCGGCGACCCGCCCTTCAAAAGATGCGCGCGCAAGGGCTAGAGTGGCTCCATCATCGTTGCAGGCTCCCTAACATCCCTCCTTCAACGAAATTTATCGGCCGCGAGAGCGGCCGTTTCTTTATAGATCAAGGGTGGCTGGCGTATGCGCGAACAAAAAACTGGCGGATATCAGATTCTCACGTGCTCGCGTGGCTGCGTCATTCACGCAGGGCGATGGCGGTCCACGCCCCACTCTGTCGCTGTGAGGTACAAGGACCGGGAAGTCACGATGTCGGTACTCGACCCCAAAGCGAATGCAAAGGCCACGGCCCGGCTGTTGCTGGCCGAGCTGATCGCGGGCAACGAAGCCGGCGTAGAACCCTAAACGACGGATTTAATCAGGCGCGCTGACGGCAGCGCTTATGGCTCCGCGGTCGTAATCCTGGCAATAAACCTGCCAGGCGCCCTGCATCCGGGCGGCCGCGCGTTGACCTAAACTGTCGGCCTCTCGAGACCAGCGATGTGCGTGAACATAGGCTTGGAGCGCCTGTACCGATGCACCGCCGTATTGCCCGCAGCCGCGCAGGTGCGCCCATGCGGTCACACGACCCATCCCCTCCACCGCCTGCCTTATGCGGCGGGGCTTTCCGCGCCAGCGAGCGAGTTCGAGCCGGTCGATGCTCGGCTGCAGTTCCTTCAACACGAAGGGCTGCTTGCGGAACTTAGCGGCATGCAACAGCGCGGGCGAAATGGCCTGCATGGTGCGTTGGATGGATACGACGCGAACGGCATCGTCCGGCCATTCGGGTTGAGACGCGTTCAACCACGTAACGGCCGGAGCAGGCGCGGCGAATTTCAAATCGAGCACGAAATTCTCATCGGGGGAGGACGGTCCACGGACCAAGAGCATGTAGCGCTCCAGCCCCAAGCTGCCGTTGCCGGCGACGCGACGCGCCGCATCGAGCAGACGAAAGAACCTGGGCTCGGGCTTCGGCGCAGGCAGGCTCGCACGCAGTTTCATGAGCAGCTTTGCAAGCCGGCGATGCTCATCTGCGGGGAGCCTCAAGGCGCGCTTGCCGTCGATGCGCAGCCGCCGTCTGCCGCCTTTGAGCAGGGTATAACGGTCTAGAAGTTCGTGTCGCGTGCGCTGGATCGCGCGGCGCAGCAGCGTCCGAAACACCCCCTCGGCGAGAGTGCGCTCGAGCCAGCGAGGCTTGCCATCGGCGACGCTTTCCCGGTAGGCGAGGAGAAAACGCTGCACCAAGCGCTTCGCGTCCGGTCGATCGAGCCCCAGTCCGTGCGCCGCCAGATAGATGCCGGCGATGAAGCGCACGATATCGAGCGTGAATGGGGCCCGGCATGCATCGTCAAAATCGTTGATGTCAAAATAGCAAAGCCGGTTATCTCCCTTGAAGGCACCGAAGTTTTCCAGGTGTAAGTCACCGCACACGAGGATGCTCGGCGCGCGAAACAGAGCGTGCGTACGCGGCAGAAACTCGAGCAAAAGCGGATTGGTGCCGCGAAAGAAAGCAAAAGGATCCTGCCGCAGGAGCTCGAGCTTCATCGACAGGCGCTCGAAATCCCGACCGGCGTTTTGCGTTAGAATCGACTGCGTTACTTTGCTGATACGTCTCATACGGCTCTTGGGTCAGTATAAGGAAACCGACGCGGGGTCCCCTCGCCCGTCCATGCGGGAACACAAGGAAGCCACCTCTCGATGAACACTCAGCTCGCCTCGATCGATCAGGTCAAAGATACGCTTCTCGACCTCGCGATCCGTTTCGGACCGAAGCTGCTGGTCGCCATTCTGATCCTTGCCGTAGGCTTCGCGGTAAGCCGGTGGGTGAGCCGCTGGTTCCTGCGCGGACTGAATCACGTGGAGCTCGAACCCCCGGTGCGCACCTTGCTCGCACGCGCGGTGTGGGTCCTGACGCTGTCCCTGTTCGTGATCCTTGCGCTACAAAACCTCGGCGTCGAGCTGCTGCCGCTGATCGCCGGCTTGGGAGTCGCAGGTGCGGGCGTGGCGCTCGCGACCCAAGGTGTGCTGAGCAATGTAGTGGCGGGACTTTCAATCATATTCACCAAGCCCTTTCGGATCGGAGAATACATCTCGATCGCCGGCGAGGAAGGCGTCGTCTCCGCGATCACGCTCTTTAACACGACGCTGACTCACGTCGACCACTCGCGCGTGGTGATTCCCAATCGCAAGATCGTGGGCGACATCCTTCACAACTCCGGCAAGATCCGTCAGCTCGACATCACGGTTGCCGTGGCTTACGACAGCGACATGCACGCCGCCGTGGCCGCCATCAACGAAGTGCTCGCCGCCAATCCGCGAGTCCTCAAGGATCCTCCGGCGGTGGTTCAGCCAACCCAGCTCGGAGATTGGGCCGTGAACATCGGCGTACGCCCGTGGGTGCTCGTGCCGGACTACACCGTCGCGTCGGGCGAAATCAATGGCGCCATTTTAGAATCGTTTCGCGGCCGCGGCATCATCATGCCGTTTCCGCAACGCGAAGTAAGGCTCCTGAGCAACGCCCCGTAGAAACAGCCGCCGCAGGGGGCTCGAAGCCCCTGCTGAAATCGTCGGCGTTGCTTTTCTAGCGGGCTCTTTGTCGGGCTACTGGGCAGTCAGCCATTCTGCGACGCCGCCGTGGCTGGAGCAGGTCCCGCTGCGGTGCTGCGACTTCGAGTAGGTCCCGTCTTTGCACTTGGCCGTCGCACCGGTCGGGTCGGTGTTGCTGGCCGTCGCAGTCGGCGCGGACTTGGTAGCGGTCGGAGTCGACTTCGCGGCAGTCGTCGCCGGGGCAGAAGCGGGCGCGGGGGCCGGAGCGGCAGCCGCAGCCGGAGCAGCAGCCGCCGGGGCCGCGGACGTCGTCGCTTTCTGTACACCGCCATGACCGCTGCACGCACCCTTGCCGGTGGCAGACGAGGTCGAGCCGTCCTTGCAAGTGGTTGGGCCACCGGTCGCCGCCGGAGCAGCCGGCGATGGGGCAGGCGCCGCAGCCGGAGCAGCCGTGGTCGTCGACGTCTGGGTGGCCTTTTGGACACCCCCGTGGCCGCTGCATGCACCCTTGCCCGTGGCAGATGAGGTCGTGCCGTCCTTGCAAGTGGTTGGGCCGCCAGTCGCGGCGGGTGCCGCCGGCGCCGGGGCTGCCGCCGCAGCCGGAGCAGCCGTGGTCGTCGACGTCTGAGCGGCCTTCTGGACACCCCCGTGGCCGCTGCATGCACCCTTGCCCGTGGCGTTGGAAGTGGTGCCGTCTTTGCAGGTGGTCGGAGCCGTCGTATCGGCCGCGTGAGTCGGCAGCGCCATCGCAAACGCTAACAGAGGCGCTGCCACGAAGCTCAATATAGATTTTCTTTCCATGGAACCACCCCTGTTAGATTGCTTCCGCATGATTGTAAACCGATTTGGAATCAAACCAAGGTCCTTGATAGAGGCGATACAGCGCCTACAAGCGGGCGGCGTGAGAAAAATCTAAGCCCGGTCTTCGCGGGACAGAATGTTGGCATCATGGAATCGCGGAGAAAATCCGTTGGCCAGCTTTGTGCGCGACCAGTCGGCGTTCTTTGATCACGAGGCAGCTTGCCTTGCGTCTGCCTCAAAGCCGCCTGTGCCATCTGTACCTATGTCCCCGGAAGAAATATGGATACCCCGTCCTCATCTGAGACATTAATCCATAATAATCAATAGCTTATGATTCGATGGAGTGACCGCTTCGGTCCCGATCGGACGGGCACCGAGTAAGACCACCGGTCGATCCAGCTCGAGCATTTGTGGGGGTGGGGCGCGGAAGGCTAACATCCCGACCACTTTCTGGCCTGAGCCAATTACTCTGCGCCTCCGCGTTTGCGAGGACATTTCCTGCACAGCGGAGGAAGTCCGGCGATAGAGCACCGTCCATGTCGACAGACCAGAACTTTCAGGACAAAGGAGTCGCGGATTCATATCCCCTCCCTCTATCTCTGCCTTTCCCGCACGATTGATTGCGCGACCTCTCGCTCGCGATGCTCGAAAGCATCGGCGAATTGCTCGAGTTCTCCTGCGCTCATGCCCAGCTCATGGCCACGCACGCGCCAAGTTGAAACCGTCCGTTCGACCTCTGCAAGTATTTTGACTGCAGCGTTCCTATCCAGCTTGAAATAGCCCGCAACCGCCATCAGCGCATCGATCGAAGCGGCTGGCCCCGCCTCTTCGGAAATCCATGTTTTCAGCTCACGCTGACGATCAGGAAAGGGATTGATATCGAAAGCCGGCGATAGTCGCCATTGATCCTTTGCGACATGAAGAAAGCCATGATTGTGCAAGTGATCATCAACGTTGTTAACAAGGATGGAGAAGGCGATTCGGCGCCAAAGCTCTTCGATATCGGCTTGGGCGTCTGCTCCATGCTGACGTATTGCATCGACAATTTCGGTATAGGTATGTTCTGTGGGTGCTCCGACGTCTACACCGAGCAGTGTTGCGGCGGAGACGTACATGAGTCTCCCCTTGGCAGTACGATCGAATCTACGAATGAGAGTGACGGGGATACCGTCGCTGTCGACGAGCCGCGCCTGCGGAGCATTGATCCCCGCCGCCTTAGCGAGTTGCATCGCCAAGACCTCTCCCTTGGTAACGGCCCGCTCATCCTCGACGCTCGGAAACTTACCAATGCTGAGGGCGCCATCGGCGTCGATGACAGAGCATTTTGGCCGTAGCCCTCCTAGCGAAGTTCCTCGACCGCGAAGGTAAGCAAGGTCCTCTGCCGTTTCGGCGTTGGTCTCGACCGCTCGACTGGCAGTCATCATCGTAGACAGCTCCATCAATGGAGGTGCGGATCGCTGTCCCTCGCCTGTCGCACGCTGGAAAGCACCTTCCTCGTCTTGGAATCGAAGCGCCCCCACTCGATTGATATCATCGACCGCGAGAAGAAAGTCGATAGGGGTGAGCGGCTGGTGGTCCTTCGTTTCTCCGGCCGCTCGAGTTAATGCGCGGCGCTTGGCGTGATCACGAAGGATGACGCGGCGCGCCCACCCGTCCGGTTCGGTATCGGCTATGGCGCCATGAAATATTGATGCTTCGCGGCGGGGTGGCTTGTGAAATTGCGCGCCCGCAACTAAAGGCAGATCGGGTTCGAGTGCGAAACGATCCGAAACCGCAAGCCATTCACGGTCGTATTCGAAAGCGGCACTTTGGCGCGCGCCTTGGCTGTCAAAGCGAAGCGTGCCAACGCGACGACTGGCGTCACCGAGAAAGACGCCGATCGTGCGTTTCATAGTGCTTGAGGTTCCTTAGGCGCACGGACGCGTTTCGGCAGGTGGTCTGCGTCGAGCAGGAGACCAGTATCATCCCGACCAGGATCAGCTAGGTTTATTAGAGTGTCGGATAGCCCCAAAACGAAAAGGGCCATGGCGTAAATTCCGAATGAAACACTCGGGTTGCCTTTCTCGACTTTCAGGTAAGTATTCTTATGAACGCCAATCCGCTCGGCCATCATGCCAACGGTCAACGAGCGCTTACGCCGCGCTACGGCAATGTCAGCACCAAGCTTGGCGATGGACTGTCGCAGGCGTGGCGGCAGGACTAACTTATTTTTCGTCGCTTTCATAAGGTATCATAAAATAGACCTAAAGCGTCTTAAAGTCCATTTTAAGTTACCTTAACAGGTTCTGTTCCACCACACTTATCGGCGGCGGCTTCGCGCGGCGGGCATGTCATTCGAGGATCGTCAGGACTTACTGGGGCATAAAAGTGGTCGCATCACGACGCACTCCTCCAAGCAGAGCTCACGAGTCTGATCGAGGCCTCAGAAAGTGTTGCGAGACAGAATCCCGCAAAACCCGGCAACAACCTGGCTTCGGCGCAAGACGGGCTAGCGATGGAGGCGCTAATTTACTGATGTGACGAAATATTTTGAGCGCGCCCGGACGGATTCGAACCGCCGACCACCTGGTTCGAAGCCAGGTGCTCTATCCAGCTGAGCTACGGGCGCGTGACGCGCGAGTTTAGCGGATTCGCGCCCCACGCTGCGCTCGTCCTCCCGACGGCCAGCTTGGCCGCCTTTACGCCGGCGGCACGGAACTAATCGCCCGATTCATGCTCGAATTATCTATTAATCAGTAACTTACGTAAGCACAGTGCGCCGCTGGCGGCCGGGGGCCCCAAGGCCGTAAGATCGTTGCTGGTAAACATCACTTAAATAGATAAAGAGGGTTCCTGATGAAGGCTTGGATACCGCTTACGCTGGTTTTGGCATTAGGGGCGGCCGCTGCGGCCCACGCGGACTGCACTTACCCGCGCTCCCCCGACAAGATCCCGGATGGCGCCACTGCGTCGAAAGACGAAATGGTTGCGGCAAAAAACGACGTCAGCCGCTACAACAACGAAATGAACGCGTACCTCGACTGCATCAAGCTCGAGATCCAGGCCATTCCGAAGGATCCGAAGATGTCGAAGGACGACAAGGCGAAGGCCGACGCACAGGAAAAGCTGTTGGACCAGAAGAACAACGCCGCGGTCGATCAGCTCCAACAGGTGGCGAGTCAATTCAACGAGCAGTTGCGGATCTGGAAGGCGAAAAACGCCAAGTAGCGCGGCGGCATGCTCCGCCGCGCTGAGAGACTATGCAGGCTAGTACGCACATCACACCGCGTCTGGCCGAGGAGGCAATCAATTCTCGGCTGACGTGTTTGCCGATCGAGTCGCTGCCGCTCGCGCAGTGCGTCGGCGGCACTCTGCGCGAGAACATCTATGCCGAGCGCGATCAGCCGCCGTTCGATCGCGTGAGCATGGACGGTATTGCGGTCGATAGCGAATCGCTGCGGCGGGGCCTGCGGCGTTTTCGCATTCAAGCCACGCAGGGCGCCGGTTCGCCGGCGCTCAAGCTGGTTGCGGACGAGGCCATCGAGGTGATGACCGGGGCGGTTCTGCCGCTCGCGAGCGACTGTGTCGTGCCGATCGAGCAGTACGACGTCATCGACGGATATGCCTCGCTCAAGGCCAGCGTCGTATCGACGCCCTTTCACAACGTGCATCGGCGCGGCACCGACGGCAGGCAGGGGGCGCTGCTGCTGCAGAGCGGAACGCTGCTGCGGCCCCCGGAGATCGCGGTCGCCGCCTCAGCCGGCATGGCGCGCGTGCGTGTCAGCAGCCAACCCGCGCTCATGGTCGTATCGACGGGGGACGAGTTGATCGAGCCCGGCGATCCCATCTCGGATTATCAGGTGCGCCGCTCGAATGCCTACGCGGTCGCGGCGACGCTGCGGCGAAGGGGTTTCGCGCGGGTGGGCGACGACCATCTGCTCGACGACGAAGCGATGCTGCTCGAGCGCCTCGCGCTGCATTTGACCACGCACGAGGTACTCATCCTGAGCGGCGGCGTGTCGATGGGAAAGTTCGATCTGGTGCCGAAGGTCCTCGCTCGGCTCGGCGTCGAGGAAGTCTTTCACAACATTGCACAGCGACCGGGAAAGCCCATGTGGTTCGGCATCGGCCCGCAGGGACAAGCCGTGTTCGGCTTGCCGGGCAATCCAGTGTCGACGCTGGTGTGCCTCAGCCGCTACGTGATTCCCGCGATCGCCGAAGCTATGGGCACGCGCCGCACCGCGCCCGAGCGTCTGGCGCTCGCGGCGCCTGTGACCTTTCAGCACTCGCTCACCTATTTCCTTCCCGTGACCCTCGAGCATGACGAGTGGGGGCGCCCCTGGGCCCATCCGCGCCCGCCGAATGGGTCGGGAGATTTTCTGAGCCTGGCCGGTACGGATGGCTTCGTGGAGCTGCCGCCGGGACCCAACACCTACGCCAAGGGGTTCGTCACGAGCATGTTCCGCTGGTGACCCCATGAGCGTCACTCAGACCAACATTCATGACATCCAGGGATCGAAGAATCCGCTCGACCGGCGCGGCCGCGCCCTGCACGACCTGCGCATATCGGTCATGGATCGCTGCAATTTTCGCTGCCCGTATTGCATGCCGAAGGATCAGTATCACGAGCACTTCCGATTCTTGAAATCCCAGGAACGCTTGTCGTTCGAGGAGATCGCGCGTCTCGCGACTCTGTTCGCGAGCCTAGGCGTGCGCAAGCTCCGGCTCACCGGGGGCGAGCCGTTGCTGCGTGCGAATCTCGCCGACCTGGTCGGCGACCTCTCGGTCATCCCCGAGATCGAGGACATCGCCCTCACCACGAACGGCGTGCTGCTCGCCCGGCACGCGGTGGACCTGCACGCCAACGGCCTGAAGCGGGTGACGGTGAGCCTCGATACCCTGGATCCAGAGGTGTTCGCCCGCATGAGCGGCGGATTCGCGGCGCTCGACGAAGTCCTGCGCGGGATCGATGCGGCCCTCGCGGCGGGTCTCGCTCCGGTGAAGATCAACACGGTGGTGGAGCGCGGCGTGAACGATCACACGGTGCTCGATTTGCTCGAGCATTTCCGCGGCAAGCCCGTGATCGTGCGCTTCATCGAGTTCATGGATGTCGGCAATCGCAATGCCTGGCGCCCGGAGATGGTGGTACCTTCGCGCGAGCTCGCTGACCGCATTGATGCGCGCTGGCCCATTCACCCCGTCTTGGAGAACTATCGTGGCGAGGTGGCGAAACGCTGGCTGTTCGACGACGGCGGCGGCGAGATCGGCTTCATCTCCTCGGTTTCTCAGCCGTTTTGCGGGGATTGCTCGCGTGCGCGTCTATCCTCGGAAGGAAAGTTTTATACCTGTCTTTTCGCAACGCACGGTCTCGATCTGCGCGAGGCCATGCGTGCCGGCGCATCCGACGACGAGCTCCTGCAGATGATCCGCGGCACCTGGCTGGGGCGGAGCGATCGCTACAGCGAGTTGCGCGGCGTTTCGCAGCGCACGGCGCAGGCCGGCGGCGAAAAGAAGATCGAGATGTACTACATCGGCGGCTAGCATGAGCTTTTCACATTTGGATGCCGACCGCCGGCCCGACCATGGTCGACGTCAGCGACAAGACCGCGACCAAGCGCACTGCGGTCGCGGAGGCGCGCGTGCATTTTCCGGCTGCCGTCGCCGCGGCGTTGCGCGACAGCGGACTGCGCTCGAGCAAGGGGCCGATCTTCGATACGGCCATCGTCGCCGGTGTCATGGGCGCGAAGCGCACTCACGAGCTCATCCCCTTCTGTCATCCTCTCGGTATCGAGAGCTGTCTGATCGCCATCGAGCTCGAGGGGAGCTCGGCGGTCATTCGCTGCACGGTCTCCGTGCACCACAAGACCGGCGTCGAAATGGAGGCGCTGACCGGTGCCAGCGTCGCCGCGCTCACCGATCTACGACATGTGCAAGGCGTTGTCCCACGACATCGTGATCTCCGATGTGAAGCTCTTGGAAAAGGATGGCGGCAAGAGCAAATTCCTCCGCGAGGAAGCACCATGACGGACGGCCCGACGCCGGCTTCCCGATCGCGCGGGCCCGCTGCCCCGCCGGTGTTCGGCCTCGTGCTCGCCGGCGGCTCGAGCTCGCGCATGCAGCGCGACAAGGCCGTTCTCGAGTACCGCGGCAAGAGCCAGATCGAGCGGGCCGTCGAGCTCGCCGCGAAATATTTGCCCGAGGTGTTCGTCTCGGTGCGCGCCGGCCAGGCCGCCGATCCGTCACGCGCGCGTTATCCGTTGATCGTCGACTCGGTGCCCGGCGAGGGTCCGATCGTTGGGATCCGTTCGGCGCTCGCGGCACGCCCGGGGGTCGCCTGGCTGGTGCTCGCCTGCGATCTGCCATTCCTCAGCGACGCGGCGCTGTCACAGCTGCTCGCCGAGCGCGACCCCGGCGCGAGCGCGACCGCATTTCGCAGCGCGCATGACGGCTTGCCCGAGCCCCTGTGCGCGATCTGGGAACCCAAATCCGCCGCCGAGCTCGCCGCCTATCAAGCGGCGGACGGGCGCTGCCCGCGGAAGTTCCTGATACGCCACGGCGCCAAACTTCTCGAGCCCCGCGACCGCCGGGCCCTCGACAACATCAACACACCGGACGAATACCGCGAGGCATTGCGCTCGTTCGATGCCGAGGCCTCCGCCATGCAACTCAATATCCAGTATTACGCCTTGATGCGCGAGCAGGCGGGACGCTCCGACGAGACACTCGAAACCACCGCGGCGACGCCTGCGGACCTCTACTCCGAGCTCAAGGCGCGCTACGGCTTCACCCTTCCCCGCGAGCAGTTGAAGGTCGCCGTGAACAGTGAGTTCGCCTCCTGGTCGCAGCGGCTTGCCTGCCGGTGATTCGGTGGTCTTCATTCCGCCCGTGGCAGGCGGCTGATGAGCTTTCGAATTGCTCAGCATGCGATCGATACCGCCGCGGCGCGCACGGAGCTCCTCGACTCAGGCGCCGGCGGATTCGTCACGTTCGAGGGATGGGTCCGAGATTTCAACGAAGGACGCGAGGTGACCGCGCTCGAATACGAGGCGTTCCAGGCCCTCGCGATCAAAGAGGGAGAGCGCATCGTTGCGCAAGCGTCCGCGCGCTTTCCCGTGCGCCACGCCCTGTGCATCCATCGCGTCGGGCGCCTCGCGCTCACCGACATGGCGGTCTGGGTCGGGGTCAGTGCCACGCATCGAGGCGAGGCCTTCGATGCCTGTCGATTCATCATCGACGAGGTCAAGCACCGCGTGCCGATCTGGAAAAAAGAACACTACCGGAACGGCGATTCCGGCTGGGTGAACTGCGAGGCTTGCGCCGCAGCGCCGGGCGCCGTCGCGCCGGGCGCCACATCGCATAAGCACGGCCACGAGCCGAATGCAGCCTGATTACTCCAGGCAAATCCTCCTCAAGGATATAGGTGCCGCCGGTCAGGCGATCCTCGCGCAAAGCCGTGTGCTGGTGGTCGGCGCCGGGGGCCTCGGAAGCCCGGTGCTGCAATACTTGGCGGGCGCCGGCGTCGGCTTCCTCGGGCTCGTCGAAGCCGATGTTCTGCAGGCGAGCAACTTGCACCGCCAGCCCATCTACGAGTTCGCACAGGTCGGCCGACCCAAGGCCGCGCTCGCGGCGGCGGCGGTGGCCAAGCTCAATCCCGCGGTACAGGTCGAGACGCATGCGGTGCGCTTTGGCGCCGACAACGCCCTCGGTCTCGTGCGCGCCCATGACGTCGTCGTCGATTGCACCGACAATTTTCGCACCAAATTTCTCATCAACGACGCGGCCGTGCTCGCGGAGCGCCCTGCCGTATTTGCAAGCGTCTATCAGTACGAGGGACAGCTGCAGGTATACCAGCCGCTCGCCTCCCACGGCTGCCTGCGTTGCGTCTGGGCCGAAGCGACGGCGGACGGTGTCGTCGGCAACTGCGCGGAAGCCGGCGTCTTGGGGCCGGTGCCGGGGGCCTTCGGCGCCCTGCAGGCGCTTTTGACCTTGAAAATCCTGCTCAAGATGCAGGGGCAGCTCGAGGGTGAGCTCCTGCTGATGGACTTCACGACATTCACCAGCACGAAGCTCAAGGCCCCGCGCCGGCGCGAATGCGTCGCACCCCATTGCGCCGTCGTGCGTGAACTCGAACGCGAGGATGCGGACATCGAGATTGCGCTCGACTCGCTCGAGGAAGCCGCTCGCACGTTCCGGCTCATCGACATACGCACGCCGGAGGAGTTCGCCGCCGAACCGATCGCGGCGCGCCTCGTCCCCATGGCGGAACTCCTCGCCGATCCCGCAACGCTTGCCGAAAACGTGCAGTACCTGCTCGTCTGCGCCTCTGGCAAGCGGAGCCTCGCCGCGGCGCGCGAGTTGCGCAAACTCGGGCTCCGGGTGCGCTCGCTCGCCGGCGGGCTGAAAGGGTTGAGGCCCTAACATGCGCTTCATGAGCAAGCTGCCCGATGTCGGCACCACCATCTTCACCATCATGTCGCGCCGCGCGATCGAGGAAGGTGCGCTCAACATCGGTCAAGGATTCCCAGACTACCCCATCGATCCGCGCCTCGCGCAATCGCTCGTCGAGGCCGTGTCGGAGGGTCACAATCAATATGCGCCCATGGAGGGAGTCATTGCGCTGCGTGAGCTGATCGCCGCCAAGCTTGCGGCGAGCTACGGCATCTCGGTCGACGCACTCAGTGAAATAACGGTGACCTGCGGTGCGACCGAAGCGCTCTACGATGCGATCCAGGCGGTGATCGGCCCCGGCGACGAGGCGATGATTTTCGATCCCGCTTACGATGCCTACGAGCCGGCGGTGCGCCTCGCGGGCGGTCGGTGCATCCGCATTCCGCTGTCACCACCCACCTTTGCCTACGATTGGGACCGCATACGGGAGAGTCTCACGCCGCGCACCCGTCTCGTGATCGTGAACAGTCCGCAGAACCCGAGCTGCAGCATCGCGAGCCGCGCCGATCTCGATGCGCTCGCGGCGCTGGTGCGCGACCGCCCGATCAGCATCTTGGCCGACGAGGTGTACGAGGGCGTGGTCTTCGATGGGCGCACGCACGCCTCGGTGCTCGCTCACCCGGAGCTCCGGGAGCGCAGCTTCGCGGTCTTTTCCTTCGGCAAGGCGCTGCACGCGACCGGCTGGCGTACCGGCTATTGCGTGGCGCCGCCGCTGCTCACGCGCGAATTGCGCAAGGTGCATCAGTTCAATACCTTCAGCATCGCGGCACCCCTGCAGCACGCAATCGCGCGTTATCTGGCGCTTTGCCCGGATGCCTGGAGCGGTTTATCGGCGTTCTTCGAACGCAAGCGCGATCTTCTCGCGGAGGGTTTGCGGGACTCGGGCTTTAAGACCCTGCGCGCGGCGGGAACCTATTTTCTTCTGGTCGACTACGGCTCGCTGAGTCGTGCGGGAGATCTTGAGTTCACCGACCGGCTGATCCGCGAGGCAAAGGTCGCGACCATTCCACTCTCGCCGTTCTACGCCGAGCCTCCGCCGATGACGCTGCTGCGGCTCTGTATCGCAAAAAAGGATGAAACCCTGACCGCGGCCGCGGAGCGGCTGCGCTCGTTCGCCAAAGTTTAAGTGCAGCGGTTACCGCTTCTTCAGGCGGCCGTCACGGCGGCCTTTTCGGCCGCCATCGCGCCGAGCCGCACGTAGTCGGTCTTACCGGTGCCGAGCAGCGGTATCTCCTCGACCGGAATCAGAACCCGGGGCACCGCGAGCTCGGGCGCACCGAGGCTTTTCGCAGATTCGCCGAGCAGCTCGCGGGTGAGCCCGGGTGCGGTCGTGAACAGCACGATGGCCTCCCCTTTGGCTGCGTCGGGACGCGTCGAGGCCGCATGCGCGAAATTCGGAGCGGCGTGCGCGGCGATTTTTTCCACCACCTCGAGCGAGATCATTTCACCCGCGATCTTGGCGAAGCGCTTCACGCGCCCGCGAATGTGCACGAAATCGTCATCGTCGATCTCGACGATATCGCCCGTGTTGTACCACCCTCCCCGCGAGAAAGGCGGTGTGATCACGCCGGGGCGATCGAACAGCAAGTAGCCCTTCATCAGGTTGGGCCCGCGGACGTGCAAGATGCCACCGCGCTCGATACCCGCGACGGGCTCGATCTCGGCCTCCATGCCCGGAACGAGTTGCCCGACGCTGCCGATCCGGCACGCCATGGGCACATTGACGGCGACCACCGGCGCGCATTCGGTCACTCCGTACCCCTCGAGAACTCGGATCCCGAACTTCTCAATCCATAGGGTGCGCACCGCCTCCGAGAGCTTCTCCGCGCCGGCCACCACGTAGCGCAGGCGGCCGAAATCATACGGATGCGCAAATTTTCCATAGTTGCCGAGAAACGTCGACGTGCCGAACAGGACCGTGCAGTTGCGGTCGTACACCAGCTCCGGAATGATGCGGTAATGCAGCGGGCTCGGGTACAAGAAGACCCGACATCCGGAAACGAGCGGCATGATGACGCCGCAGGTGAAGCCGAAGGAATGGAAGAGCGGCAGCGCGATCATGAACTTGTCGAGCGGCGTGAAATCGGCGAGCGCTCGGATCTGCGCGACGTTCGACAAGATCGACGAATGCGAATGCACCACGCCTTTCGGCTTGCCTTCGGAGCCCGACGTGAAGAGCACGACGGCGGGATCGTCGGTTGATTGCTGCACGCCCAGGGCGGTCGGGAACAACTGGTGCCAGAAAATCCACAGCTTATCGACGAGCGTGACGCGCTGTCTCAAATCCTCGAGATAGACGATCCGCAGATCGGACAGCTGCTCGATCACGGCCGTCAGGCGCGCCTTCTCGATGAACGTGCGCGAGGAGACGATGGTGCGGATCTCTGACGCCACGCACGCGGCACGTATGCCGTCGGCGCCCGCCGTGTAGTTGATCAGCGCGGGAACCCGCGCGGTGGCGGACAGCCCCAGGATCAACCCCAGGGTTGGCGCCGCATTGGGCGCCATGACGCCGACGGTCTCGCCCCGGACCGTCGAGGAACTTAGCAGGCGAGCGAGACCGAGCGCCATGCGCAGCAGCGTCCCGTAAGACTCCTCTTGCATGCGCACATCCTCGACCAGGCGATAGTGCGCGCCGAAAGTTGCTTTCGCGTCGAGGAATGCCCCGAACAACGTGCGCTGCGGACGGGTCGCCACCAGCATGTCGAGGAGGATGCGCCGCATGAGCTCGCCCGCCCGCCGCCTGCGCAGCTTGGCCGAGGGCAATTTGGGCATCGGGATGCTCCGGCGCGGACGGATGGTGATGCTGATTTTCGGAAACAGCTTGCGCGGATAGATCCCCGCGAGTCGTCCGAAATAACTATGCCCGGCGCCCTCGATGCGCACCGGCACGACCGTCGCGCCGGTGCGGGCGGCGACGAATCCCGCACCGTCGTAGACCTTCATCAGCGATCCGGTGATGGTGAGACGCCCCTCCGGGAAAATGACGACCGGCGTGCCGCTCTCGATCAAGCGGCAAATCAGCTTGATGGCCATCGGACTCGTGGAATCGACGACCAGATGCGGCACGAAGCTCAGCATCCAGCGGACCGAGGCACTCTTCGTCACCTCCGTATGCACCACGAACGTGGCCGCTACGGGCAGGAATACCGCGAGCAACAGCCCATCGAGAAATGACTCGTGATTGGCGACGATGAGCGTGCGCTCGTTCTGGAAAACCGTCGCATCGCCGTGGAAGTGGACGCGAAACAGGAGGCGCAGCAGCCCGCGCAGACAGGCCTTCACGCTAGCAGCTCGCGCGCCCGACTAACTCGCTGCCGCACGGAAACGGGCTCGCATCGACGGCAGATTCTGCCGCTGGCGAATACGCGCGGCATCCATGAGCATGCGGCCCGCCCAGCGGTAGACGTTGTTTTCCTTGACGGTTCTGCGCATGAGGCTCATGCGGTCGCGGCGCTCGTCACGGCCCATGCGCATCGCAATTTCCATGGCCTCGGCAGTCTCGTTGACGTCGAACGGATTGATCAGGACGGCCTCGGTCAATTCCCGCGAGGCACCCGCGAATGTGGACAGGATGAGCACGCCGTCCTCGTCCTCGCGCGAGGCGACAAATTCCTTGGCGACCAGATTCATGCCGTCATGCAGGCTGTTGACCAGGCAGAAATCGGCCGCGCGATACAGCTCGAAGACACTGCGCGGCTCTTGATGCTCGCTGATCAGCACGATCGGGCGCCAGTCGCCCTCGGCGAACTTCGCGTTGATGCGCTCGACCTCGCGATGGGTCTGTTCCTGGAGGCCTCGATAGGCCGGCAGCTGGCTGCGCGAAGGCGATGCGATCTGCAGGAACGTGAGGCGCCCGCGATGCCGCGGATTTCTCTCGAGCAGTGCCTCGAGCGCATGAAAGCGCTCGATGATGCCCTTGGTGAAATCCCAACGCTCCACGCCCAATCCGATGACGGCGTCCGGCCCGATGCGGTAGCGCGCGCGCACGGCGGCCCGGCAGGCGCTCACATCGGGCAGGTCGTGCAGCCATCGGGGCGGCCACTCGATCGAGATCGGATAAGCCGCGACCCGGCACACGCGGCCCTGCAGGGTCACCGTCATGTGCTCGTGGTCGATCTGGCATTCGACGAAACGATCCACCGCGTCTAAGAAATTCTGACAGTGATAGCGGGTGTGAAATCCGAGAATGTCCGCCGACAGCATGTGCAGCAGCATCTCGCGCTTCCACGGGCACACCCCGAAGGTCTCCGAGTTCGGCCAGGGTATATGCCAGAACAGCGCGATCGTCGCTTTCGGAATCTTCGCGCGAATGAGCTTCGGCAGCAGGGCGAAGTGAAAGTCCTGGATCAGCACCACCGGACTGTCGGTGTTCGCCTCGGCCGCCACCACGTCGGCGAATTTGGCGTTGACCTCCTCATAGGCACGCCAATCGCTCGGCCGAAAGGCGGGCCGCACATAGGCCAAGTGACAGAGCGACCAAAGGCCCTCGTTCGCGAAACCGTAGTAGTAGCCCTGTTCCTGCTCCTCGGTGAGCCAGACGCGCCGCAGCGTGTAGGTTGGATGATCGGGAGGCACCGCGATGTGATCGAACCGATCGACCGTGTCCCGATCCGCCGTGCCCGCGCCATGCGCCACCCAGACGCCGGAGCACGCCCGCATGATGGGCTCGAGCGCGGTGACCATACCGCTCGCGGGCACCTGCACGATCGGGCGGTGATCGTCATTGTAATTGTGGATGTAAGGCTCGCGGTTCGAGACGATGATCACCTGCGAGGAATGCAGATGCTCGCGCACCACCTGCCGCAGCGCCTGCGGCGTCCAGTTCTCGCGAAAGTCGATCTCGAGCCGCTGCTTCTCCTCCACCTCCGCGAGAGCCTGGCGCACCTGCGAGAGGATCGGAAACGAGGCCCGCGGCGACTGGGCATTGTCGAGAAAGCGCTTGCCGCGGATGTCGCCGATCAGCACATTGACCAAGCGTCGCAACTGCAGCCATGCAACGAGCACGACCAGCAAGGCGAGCAGCAAAATGGCGATGCCCAAGAACACCAGCACGAAATCGCGCGCCGTGCGTTGCCGCCGGTCGACGAAGCTCAGATCCGACAGCATCATCACTCGATACAGCAGGCTCGCTCGTGTCGTAGTCGAAGCGCGAGAGCTCCACCGAGCCGGAGGGAAGCTGAATGATGCCTGCGGAAAACGGCTTCATCTTGCCCTGCTGCTCGCAGCTGATGTTGCGCGGCACGTGATCGCTGCGTGCGATGGTCGTGCCGTCAGGCCGGCATATCAAGACGGCGAGCAACCGCTCATCCGCAATCATCCGCGCGAGATAGCCGCGCAGCTTCGCTTCGTTGTCCTGAGCGACGAGCTCGCCCACGGGCGACTCGACGGTGTGCATGATCAGCTGCGCACGGGCCTCGACGTCGGTGCTGAACCATTCGGCGAGCAGCTTTTGAATGTAAGGCAGCCCAAAAAAAGCGACGACGCACGAGGCGAGCGCGAGGGGAAGCACGAAACGCAAGAGAACCGATCGGAACAACGCGCCTCCGGGATTTGACACGAGACAGTCTTGGCAAAATACCTAAGTTTGCAGAGCCAGTCTGCAATGCATCAACTCATATATCTGTATTTTCACATGTAAAACTTACACCTGGGCCGGCCGCCGGGCAGCGATGGCGCGGGCCGGGCGCATCGGCTATGTTGGGTCAAAATGCGCTCTCAAGCTCCCGCGGCCTCGCCAGACTTTAGTCTATTCCTCGACGTCGATGGAACCTTGGTGGAGCTTCAAGAAACGCCCGGCGATGTGGTCATCGGCGAGCCACTCAAGGCCTTGCTGGCCGGAGTTGCGCGACGCTTGGAAGGTGCCGTCGCCTTGGTGAGCGGACGCAGTATCGAGACGCTCGATGCGCTGTTCGCGCCGTTGGTGTTTCCTGCGGCCGGTCTGCACGGCGTCGAGCGGCGTAGTGCCTCCGGCGAGCGGCGCGGTGCCAACTACCGAGACCCTTTGCTGGCCCCCGCGCGGCTGGCCTTAACGGCATTCGTCGAGTCGCATCCCGGCACCTTGCTGGAGGACAAGGGGCGGGCACTCGCCCTGCATTTTCGGCTGGCCCCCGACTTCGAGGCGAGCGCACGCCAGGCGATCGCGGCGCTCGTGCGTCCGCTGGCACCGGCCTATCACGTGCAGGAAGGCAAGATGGTGCTGGAGATCAAGCCGCACGGCTTCACGAAGGCCACCGCCATCGAGGAACTCCTGCGCGAGGCACCCTTCGCCGGGCGAACGCCGGTGGTCGTGGGGGACGATCTGACCGATCAAGTGGGATTTCGGTTGGTCGAAGCGCTGGGGGGAATCTCCATCGCGGTGGGTCATCGAGTGCAAGGTCAATGGCGCTTCGACAATCCCGCCGCCGTGCGCCATTGGCTCGCCTCCATTGCGGCGCTGCCTTGAGAAGGCGCCGGGCCCGCTCCCGCCGAGCGACTCAGGGCCGTACCTGGCCCTTGCCGCGCACCACATATTTATAGCTCGTGAGCTGTTCCACGCCCACCGGACCTCGGGCGTGGAACTTGTCCGTGCTGATGCCGATTTCGGCCCCCATGCCGAACTCGCCGCCATCCGCGAATTGCGTCGAGGCGTTGTGCAACACAATGGCGCTGTCCACTCGGGTCAAGAAGCGCTCGGCCGCCGCCGGGTCTTGGGTCACGATGCAATCCGTGTGACGCGAGCCGTAGCGGCGGATGTGCTCGATCGCCGCATCCAATCCCTCGACGACGCGCACGGCGATGATGGCGTCGAGATACTCCGTCGACCAATCCTGCTCGGTGGCGGTCCGGACTCGCTCGTCGCACGCTCGTGTGGTCTCATCACCGCGCACCTCGCAGCCGGCCTCGAGCAGCGCTCCCACGAGCGGCGCGAGATGCGTCGCTACGCAGCCCCGGTCGATGAGCAGCGTCTCGGCGGCGCCGCAGACGCCGGTGCGGCGGAGCTTCGAGTTGAGGACGATTTCCTGCGCCATGGAGAGGCTCGCGGCGCGCTCGACGAAGACATGGCAGAGACCTTCCAAATGACCGATCACCGGCACGCGCGCCTCGCGCTGCACACGCTCGATGAGCTGCTTGCCGCCGCGCGGCACGATGACGTCGATGTAACGCGACATCTGCGCGAGCATGTAGCCGACCGCGGCTCGATCCGTTGTCGGCACCAGTTGGATGCTGGCGCTCGGCAAGCCCGCCACTTGCAGTCCTTCGCCGAGGCACGCGTGGATGGCGGCATTCGAGTGCGTGCTCTCCGAACCGCCGCGCAGGATCACCGCGTTGCCCGACTTCAAGCACAGTGCGCCCGCATCCGCGGTCACGTTGGGGCGACTTTCGTAGATGATGCCGATCACGCCGAGCGGTACGCGCCTGCGTTGGATGCGCATGCCGTTCGGCCGCTCCCACTCGGCGAGCACGGTGCCGATGGGATCGGGGAGCGCCGCGATGTCCTCGAGCGCGCGCGCCATCGCCTCGACGCGTGTCTCGTCGAGGCGGAGGCGATCGAGGAGCGGCGCGCTCGCGCCCTGCCCCTGCGCCTCCTGCATGTCGCGATCGTTGGCCGCCAGGATCTTGTGCCGCCGGGCACGCAGCGCCGCCGCCGCCGCGCGCAGCGCGCGGTTCTTCTGCTCGCTGTCGGCGATCTCGAGCACCGGGGCCGCCGCGCGTGCGTCGCGGCCGATGGCATCCATGACGTCGCTAACCATTACACCATCCTCAGCAAGACCAAATCATCGCGATGCACGATCTCGTCGCGCCCCCGGAATCCCAGCAATTGCTCGATTTCGGCGGATTTGCGGCCGAGAATGCGCGCCGCGTCGGTGTCCGAATACGCGCAGATACCGCGCGCGACTTCCACCCCGTCCGGTCCGACGATGCTCACCGTGTCGCCTCGATCGAAACGGCCGATGGCGCGCGTCACGCCCGCCGGCAACAGGCTCTTGCCCTGCATCAGTGCGCGAACCGCGCCCTCATCGACGGATATCGCGCCCGCCGGACGTAGGGTACCCGCGATCCACTGCTTGCGTGCGGCGGAAGGGGTCGAAGTGGGTAGGAACCAGGTGCAGCGGGCACCGTCCTCGATGCGCTTCAAGGGATGCGCGTCCGCTCCTTTGGCGATGCACAAGTGACATCCCGCGCCGACGGCGATCTTGGCGGCGGCGATCTTCGTCTGCATCCCGCCCGTTCCCACGCCGCTGCTCGCTCCGCCCGCCATGGCCTCGATGGCCGGGGTGATGTCGAGCACGCGCGAGATGAACTCGGCCTGAGGGTTGTCGTGCGGATTGGATGTATACAAGCCGTCGATGTCCGACAAGAGCACCAGGCAGTCGGCGCCCGTCATCTGCGCCACACGCGCTGCCAGCCGGTCGTTGTCCCCATAGCGGATCTCGGCGGTGGCGACGGTATCGTTTTCGTTGATGACGGGGACTGCGCCCAAGGCGAGGAGCGTATTCAATGTGCCACGGGCATTCAAATAGCGGCGGCGTTGTTCGGTGTCGCCCAAGGTCAAGAGAATCTGCGCCACGGTGATCTCGCGCGCCTCGAGGATTTCCTTGTAGGCGTGCGCCAGCCGGATCTGCCCGACGGCGGCAGCCGCCTGACTCTCCTCGAGTTTTAGCTTGCCGGGGCTCACCCCGAGATGCCGCCGGCCGAGCGCGATGGCGCCCGAGGACACCAGGATCACCTCTTGCCGCCGCTTGCGCATGACGGCGATGTCGGCAGCAAGCGTCTCGAGCCATGCGCGGTTCAAGCGTCCCTTCTCGGCGTCGACCAGCAGCGCCGAGCCGACTTTCACGACGACGCGTTTGGCGTCGATCAAGCGTCGAGCGCAAAGTTTCCGATCGGCGACACTCATGGGGAGACAATATTGCCATTTACTTAGCGGAGCGGCCTCCCCTAATATCGATCCTCACCGATCAGGGCAGCATTCGAGAAGAAGGGACAGTACGTGGGCAGAGAATACGAACCGACCGTCGGACAATGGTACGAGGATCTGGAGAACGACGAGACGTTCCAAGTCCTCAAGGTGGATGAGGATCGCGAGGTCGTCGAGATCCAGCACCTGGACGGTGATGTGGAGGAGCTGGACGTCGACGGCTGGGCCGAGCTAGACCTCGAGCTCAGCGAGGAGCCCGAGGGTTGGTCGGGCTCGAAGGCCGAAAAGGATGCCGAGGAGGATGACGAGGATTGGGAGGACGATGAGGACGAGGATGAAGACGACGACGACGATGACCTCGACGACGAGGACGACGAGGACCACGAAGAGTATTGAGCGGCGCGGGCTTAAATCCGCATCACACGCGCGTGAGCCAGCCGTGGCGATCTGCCGCTTCTCCCTGCTGAACCGCGAGCAACTGGCTGCGTAGCTCGCGCGTGAGCGCGCCCACCTCGCCGTTCGCTACGCGGTGCTCGGTTCCCCGATAGATCAGCGTACCCACACCCGCCAGCACGGCGGCCGTGCCCGAGAGCGCCGCCTCGCCGGACTTCACCCATTCGAGCATTTCCTCGACCCTGAAGACGCGCTCGGCGACCTTGAAGCCGCGGTCGCGCGCGAGCGTCAACAGCGAGTCGCGGGTCACGCCGTGAAGGAAGGTGCTGTCGAGGCTGCGCGTCAGAATCTCGCCGTTGCGGATCAGCAGGAAATTGGCGGCGCCGGTCTCCTGCACCTCGCCGCTGCGGGCAGAACAGCACCTGGTCGACCTGGTACTGCGCGCGTGCGCGCAAGCGTGGGTCCCATCGCCGCCGCATAATTGCCGCCGGTCTTCACCATCCCCATCTGCGCGGCGGAGCGCGTGTTCTCATCGTCCACCAGGATGCGCAGGGGCTTCATGCCGCCCGCGAAATAGTCCCAAACCGGGACTCGCGAGCACCAGCAGCAGTGCCTCGTTCGCCGGCGTCGCCGCGGCCCCGATGTTGGCCGTGGTGCCGAACAGAATCGGGCGCAGATACAGCGCGCCCGGCGCCTCCGGCACCTCCGAGCGACAGCGCTCGATGACCGAGCGCACCATGTCGGCGAGCTGTGCGGCGTCGGGCTCCGGCAGCACGAGCTGGCGTGCGCTCTGGCGCATGCGCTCGATGTGCCGGTCCATGCGGAAGGCGTGCACGGAACCGTCGGCGTGGCGAAACACCTTGAAGCCCTCGAAGCACGTGCTCGCATAGTGCAGCACGTGCGCCGCCGGTGAGAGTTCGATCGGTCCGACGGGCTTGAGCTCCGCCGCACCCCAGCGGCCGTCGCGATAGGTGGCGGCGGACATGTGCGAGGCGAGCACGCTGCCGAACGCGGGTCTTGGCTGGGGTTCTCGGGTCGACGCTTTCGCTTGTGCGTTCATGGGGAATCCACCTTGGGAATGAAAATCATCGCAGGATGCTCGAGGAGCTCTTTCAGCGCTTGAATCATGGCATGCCGCATCATAACCGTCCACGAAGCGGTGATCGAATGACGACGATAAATTCATGATTCGCCGCACGGCGACTGCGCCGTGAAGCACGACGGGGCGCTCCACCGCCTTGTTGAGGCCGATGATGGCGACCTCGGGCGCATTGATGATCGGCGTCGAGGCGATACCCCCGAGCTTGCCGAGACTCGTGACGGTGATGGTCGAGCCGGCGAGCTCCTCGCGGGTCGCCTGGTTCGTTCGGGCGCGCTCGGTGACGCGACGGGTCTCGGCAGCGACCTCCTGCAGACTCTTGGCCTGTGCGTTGCGCACCACCGGCACCTTGAGTCCGTCCGGCGTTTGCGTCGCGACACCCACGTGCACCGCGCGATGTCGCACCAGCACGCCGCGCGCAGCGTCATAAAGGACATTGCATTGCGGGAACGATTCGAGCGTGCGCACCAACGCGAGGATCACGAGCGGCAAGTAGGTGAAACTCGGCTCGCCCTTCGCGAGCTTGCCATTGAGGTGCTGGCGCAGCGCCTCGAGTTCCGTGACATCGACCTCTTCCACGTAAGCGAAGTGCGGAATGTTGCGTTTCGCCTCGCTCATGCGCTCGGCGATCAGGCGACGCACGCCGATCACCTTGATCTCGGAAGTTTCCGCAGCGGCCGGTGCGAGGCTGGGTGGCGCGGCGCCCGGGCTACCCTGGACCGCCCTGTCCCCGTCGCTGCGGGCTGCGCTCGCGGCAGTTAGATCCTCGCGCACGATGCGTCCACCGGGCCCCGATCCGGCGACGGTCGCGAGGTCGATGCCCGCCTCGCGCGCGCGGCGCCGGTTGGCGGGCGAGGTCATGATCCGCCCGCTGGCGGGCGCGGCTCGGCTCGGCGCATCGGCGGGCGCAGCAGCGGCAGCCGGTGCAGGCTCGGCTGCGGTCGGCTCGGCCGCCGGCGGGGCGGGCAGCGGCGCTGCGGGGGTCGGCGCGGGACCCGCCGCCGCGGCCCCGGGCGCCGTCTCGAATACGATCAGAGGGGCGCCCACCGCGATCTTGTCGCCGGGTGCACCACGGATCGAGACCACGCGACCGCCCACGGGAGCAGGCACTTCGACGGCCGCCTTGTCCGTCATCACCTCGACGATGATTTGATCTTCGGCCACATTGTCGCCCGGCGCCGTGTGCCAGGCGACGATCTCCGCCTCGACCGTACCTTCCCCCAAATCCGGCATCTTGAAGACGAATTCGCTCATGCCGACTCCATCACGGCTTTGATGGCCGTTGCGACGCGCGCCTGTCCTGGAAAGTATTCCCACTCGAAGGCGTGCGGATAGGGGGTATCCCAGCCGGCGACGCGCTGAATCGGCGCCTCCAGGTTCCAGAAGCATTCTTCCTGGATCAGGGAGACGAGCTCCGCGCCGAATCCGGAAAAGCGCGTCGCCTCGTGCGCCACCACGCAGCGCCCGGTCTTCTTCACCGAGCGCACCATGGTTTCGACATCGAGCGGCACGAGCGAGCGCACATCGATCACTTCGGCGTCGACGCCGAGCGCGGCCGCCGCGGCCAGCGCGACGAACACCATGGTGCCGTAGGTGATGATGGTCAATTGCGAGCCTGCGCGTACCATATCGGCGACGCCGAGCGGCACCGTGTAATAGCCCTCGGGCACCTGGCCCTTCGGATGCGTGCTCCAGGGCACGGCGGGCTTGTGCGGATCGCCGTCGAAGGGTCCGTTGTACAGGCGCTTCGGCTCGAAGAACACCACCGGATCGTCGTCCTCGATGGCGGTGATCAACAGCCCCTTGGCATCGTAGGGATTCGACGGCATCACCACTTTGATGCCGCTCACATGGGTGAAAATGCCTTCCGGACTCTGCGAGTGCGTCTGTCCGCCGCGAATGCCGCCGCCGCAGGCGTTCGAATGGTCACCGGCGCAAAGAATTCGCCGGCGCTGCGGTAGCGCAGCCGCGCGAGCTCGCTCACGATCTGATCGAACCCCGGGTAGATGTAGTCGGCGAACTGAATCTCGGCGACCGGCCGCAGGCCGTTCACCGCCATGCCGATGGCCGCCGCGACGATGCCGCCCTCCGCGATCGGCGTATCGAGCACGCGATTCTCGCCGTACTTGCGCTGCAGCCCCTCGGTGGTGCGGAACACGCCGCCGAAATAGCCGATGTCCTCGCCCATGAGCACGACCGACGGATCGCGCGCCGAGCATGATGTCCATGGCGGAGTTCAGCGCCTGGATCATGTTCATGCTGCGCCATGCGCTCAGCTCCGCTCGGAACGCATCAGCGCGCGCTGCCGCATCAGGTGCTGCGGCATTTCCTTGAACACGTCCTCGAACATGAGGTCGGCATCGAGCTTCGGTCCCTCGCTCATCGTGCCGAACTTGACCGCCTCCTGCCAGCTCGCGGCGACCAGCGCCTCGAGCTCGCGCGGCGAGGGCGCGATGCCGCTCCTCGGACCATTCGCCGAGCTTGATCAGATGGCGCTTCAGTCGCTCGATCGGATCGCCCAGCGGCCAGTGCGCCTCGTCGTCCTTCGCGCGATAGCGCGCCGGATCATCGCTGGTCGAGTGAGCCGCGCCGCGGTAGGTGACCAGCTCGATCAGCGTCGGGCCGCCGCCGGTACGGGCACGCTCCGCGGCCCACTGGGTGACCGCATAGACCGCGAGGAAGTCGTTGCCGTCGACACGAATGCCGGCGATGCCGTAGCCGGGACCGCGCGCCGCGAACGAGCGCTGCTCGCCGCCCGCGTAGCCCTGAAAGGTGGAAATCGCCCACTGATTGTTGACGACGTTCAAGATCACCGGCGCCTGATAGACCGAGGCGAACAACAGCGCATGGTGGAAGTCCGCTTCCGCGCTCGAGCCTTCGCCGATCCAGCTCGCCGCGAGATGATCCTCGCCCTTGAGCGCGGCCGCCATCGCCCAACCGACGGCCTGCGGAAATTGCGTCGCGAGATTGCCGGAAATGGAGAAAAGATTTCCCGGCTTCGAGTGATACATCACCGGCAGCTGCCGTCCCTTGCACATGTCGCGGGTGTTCGACAGCAGCTGGCACATCATATCCACGAGCGCCGTGCCGCGGACGATATGCAGCCCCTGGTTGCGGTACGACGGAAACAGCATGTCGCCCGGACGCAGCGCCATGCCCGCAGCCACCGACACGGCCTCCTCGCCGAGCGAGCGCATGTAGAAAGAGATCTTGCCGGCGCGCTGCGTGCGCTGCATGCGGTCATCGAACAGGCGCGTGAGCAGCATGTGCCGCAGGCCCACCTGCAGATCCTGGACATCGAGATGCGGATGCCACGGGCCCACCGCGTTACCGTCGTCATCGAGCACACGCACGAGCTCCACGGCGAGCGCTTCCATGTCGCGCGCGCGGGCGTTGACGTCGGGGCGCTCGACGGCACCGGCCGGAGACAGATGAACGTAGCTGAAATCGGGCTTTTGGCCCGGCCGCGCGGGTGGACTCGGCAGATGCAGGCGCGATTTCTTGTTCATGCGGTTAACTTACCCCTGGCCCGCTGCAGTGTTGCATTCATTCTGCATATGCCCAATAATTCGGTACATTCATTCCGTTATATGGATAATAGTGGAAGATACATCCCAACAATCCATCGACCGACTCGATCTGCGCCTGCTCGACATTTTACAGCGGCACGGCGCCCTATCGGTGGCGGAAGTGGCTGCGCGCACGCGCATTTCCACCACCACCTGCTGGCGGCGCATCCAACAGCTCGAGCGCAGCGGCGTCATCAAGGCACGCGTCGCGCTCCTCGATCGCAACGCCTTGGGACTCGACGTCACCATCTTCGCGCACGTCAAGCTCGCGACCACCGGACGCGATGCGCTCGCCGAGTTCGAGGCGGCGATCCGCGACCGCGCCGAAGTGCTCGAATGCTATACGCTCACCGGCGAGTGGGACTTCTTGCTGAAGATCGTGACGCGAAACGTCAAGGCGTACGAGGCCTTCTATCTCGACTACTTGTCGCGCATCCCGTGCGTCCGCTCGATCAACTCCTCGGTCGCCGTGACCGTGATCAAGGAGTCGACCGCCCTGCCGCTCGGAACTTTCGAGCCTGCACCGCCCGCCCTCAAGTAACGAGCAGCACCGTCGAGCCGATGGTGCGCCGGCTCGCCAGAGCCCGATGCGCCTCGGCCGCCTCGGCCAGCGGCATACGCTGCCCGATATGGGCGCGGATGGCGCCGCCGGCGAGCCGCGCGAACAAATCGTCCGCGCGCGTGCGCAGCTCCTCGCGGCTGCGGATATAGTCGAACAACGTCGGGCGGCTGGCATAGAGCGATCCGTTGCTCGCGAGGTCCGCCATCTTGAATTCGGTGATGGCCCCCGAGGATTGGCCGAAGCTCACGAACATCCCGCGCGGCCGCAAGACCTTGAGTGAGCCCCGCCAGGTGTCCTTGCCCACCGAGTCGTAGACGACGTCGCATCCCTTGGGCGCGATCTCGCGCACCGCGCGGCTCGAAATCTCCGCGAGAATTGTTGATGATGTGCGAATAGCCGCTCGCGAGCGCGATGCTCGTCTTCTCGGGTGAGCCGACGGTGCCGATGGCGGTCGCACCGATCGATCGCAGCCATTGACCCAACGACCAGACCCACGCCTCCGGCGGCGGCGTGCACCAGCACCGTATCGCCCGCTTTGACCGGATAGCACGAGGTGAGCAGGAACTGCGCCGTCAATCCCTTGAGCATGATCGAGGCGGCGACGTCGAATTCGATCGCGTCGGGGAGCTTGACCAGACGCTCAGCCGGCAGCACCCGCCGGGTGCGATAAGCGCCGACCTGCATGACGTACGCGACGCGATCGCCGACCGCGAGATCCTTCACGCCGGGACCTACCGCATCGATCACGCCGGCCGCCTCGGCGCCCGGGACGAGCGGCGTCGACGGCCACGGGTAGGACCCGGCGCGGTAATAGGTGTCGAGGAAATTCACGCCGACCGCGCGCTGCGCCACGCGCACTTCCCCCTGACCCGGCGGTGGTGTGTCGAGCGCGGTCCACTCGAGCACCTCGGGACCACCCGCGGTGCGTGCAAGCACGGCCATGTCCGTCACGCACCCTCCTTCGAGCGCAAGCTCGCAGCGAAGCTGCGGATCCGCGCGCAGCCTTCACGCAGTGAGCGCTCGTCGGTGGCAAAGCACAGCCGGATGAATCCCGCCGTGCCCTTGCCGAAAGCGCCGCCATCGAGCACCGAGACGCCGTGCAGGCGGTATAGCTCGCGCATGAAGTCGTACCCCGAGAGGCCGGTGCCGCGCACATCGATCAGCATGAACATGCCGGCGTCGGGCGGCATGCAGAGGAGCCCCGGCGTCTGCGCGAGCGCCGCGAGCACGAACGCGCAGCGCTCGCGGCAATAATCGCGCATGCGCGCTTCCGCTTCCGGCGCGATGCCGATGGCGGTGAGTGCCGCCTCCTGCACGAAGCCAGGCAGACCGTAGAGCATGGCGATCGCGAGCGCCTCGGCATGGCCGATCAGCGCCTTGGGACCGATCATCCAACCGGCGCGCCAGCCGGGCATCGCGTGGGTCTTCGACAGGCTTCCCGTCGTAACCACTTGCTCGGGGAGGCTCGCGGCAAGGCTGGGCACCCGGCCTCCGGGCGCGAGACCCGCGTAGACCTCATCCACCACGATCCACAGCGCGTGGCGGCGGGCGAGTTCGCCGATGACCGCGAGATCCGCGGCGCTCATGACGTGGCCGCTCGGATTGTTCGGGGTGGCGAAGAAAATCGCCCGGGAGCGAGGCGTGATCGCGGCCTCGAGCGCCGCGAGGTCCGGGTCGAAAAGCCCGATCCGGCCTGCACGGGCACGCGCACCATGCGCGCGCCGGAGGCCTCGATGGTGGCCGGATAGGTGGGATAGAGCGGCTCGAAAGCGAGCACCTCATCACCTGCGCCCGCGAGGCAGAGCGAGGCCGAGAACAACGCGCTTTGCGCGCCGGCGAGAAATATGACGTTCTCGGCGCCGACCGACTGGCCGGTGCGGTGTGCATGCGCCCGCGCAATCGCGGCGCGCAGCGCCTCGCGGCCCGCGACCGGCGTGTAGTGGGTATCGCCGCCGCGCAAGCACTCGACCGCGCGGTCGATCACCGCCGGGGGCGTGTCCAGATCCGGATCGCCGACGCTCAAAATGACGACATCTTCGCCGCGGTGCTTCGCGGTCGAGGCCGCGTAATGCGTTTTCCAGGCATCGGCGCCGTCGCCCGCGATGCGCTTCACGAGATCCGAGTACTGCATCCTCCAACCTTTCGCCGTGACCCGCCAGGGCTTGCTTACTTTTCGTTGCGGCCCGTGCCATCCTAGCGCGGTTTTTCACCGAACGTTCCAAGAAGGTCGCATGTCGCGCAGCATCGGTCGGTACGTGGTCGAGTTGCTCACCGCCAACGGCATCGACACGGTGTTCGGCATCCCGGGAGTTCACAACCTCGAGCTCTATCGGGGGCTCGCGGCCTCCGACATCCGCCATGTGCTGGTGCGCCACGAGCAGGGTGCGGGCTTCGCCGCGGACGGCTATGCCCGCCTCACCGGCCGCGCCGCGGCCGCCTTCACCATTTCGGGTCCCGGGCTCACCAACATCCTCACCGCCGCCGCACAAGCCTATTCGGATTCCGTCCCTATGCTCGTGGTGGCGACCACCCCCGTGCGCGCCTCGCTCGGCAAACAATGGGGCGTGCTGCACGAGCTGCCGGATCAGGCGGCGCTCGCCGCGGGCGTGTTCGGTGTCGCCCGCAGCGCCGCGACGGCCGAGGACGTGCGCGATCACCTGCGCACGTGCTTGGGCTCGCTGCGAACCGGCCGGCCGCGGCCGGCGTATCTCGAAATCCCGCTCGACGTGTTGTCCGAGACGACCGGGCTTGACGCCGAGCGCTTCGCGGAGCCCGCGCCGCCCCCGCAGCCGCCGGCGGGTCTCCTCGCCACGGCCGCCGGCTGGCTTGCGGACGCCGCCCGGCCCGTGATCGTCGCCGGCGGCGGCGCGCGCGAGTCGGGCCCGGAGTTGCGAGCACTCGTGGAAAAGCTCGGCTGCCCTTTGGTGACGACGGCGGCCGGCAAGGGTTTGCTGCCGCACGAGCATCCGGCCAACCTCGGCACCTCGCTCCACCATGCCGGCGTGCAGAAATTGGTGGCGGATGCGGACGTGGTGCTCGCGGTGGGGACCGAGCTCGGCGAGACCGACTTCTACTACGCGCTGAAGCTCGAGCTGCACGGGCGGCTGATTCGCATCGACATCGATCCGCGCAAGCTCTGCGATCACTACGCCGCCGAGCTGCCGATCTGGGGCGATGCGAAGGCGAGTCTCGGGGCATTGCTCGAGGCGCTGCCGACGCGCGCTCGTGAATCCTCGACCACGACCAGCCGGGTGGCGGCCCTGCGTCGCGGATATCGATGGCGCGCTCGATGCGAAAGCACGCGGCTGGCAGAGCGCGCTCGAGGCAATTCGCGCCGCCCTACCGCACGAGGCCGCCGTGTTCACCGACATGACGCAGATCGCCTACTTCGGCAATTACGCCTTTCCGGTGGATGCCCCGCGCCGCTGGTTTCACCCGTCCGGCTACGGCACCTTGGGGTATGCGTTGCCGGCCGCCATCGGCGCCAAGATCGCCGCTCCCGCGCGCGCGATCGCGGCGCTCGCCGGAGACTTCGGCCTGCAGTTCACCTTGGGCGAGCTCATGACGGCGGTCGAGGCCCAGCTGAGCCTGCCGGTGATCGTGTGGAACAACTCGGCGCTCGGTCAGATCCGCGACGACATGATCGGTGCGGGCATTCCGCCCACCGATGTGGTCGCGCGCAATCCCGACTTCCTGGCGCTGGCGCGGGCCTGCGGCGCCGGTGCGGTGCGCGCGACCGGTTCCGCGCATTTGACCGAGGCGGTGCGCGGCGCGCTCGAGGCCTCGGGGCCGACCTTGATCGAAGTGTCCGCCGGCGATTTTTGAGCCGCGGCCGCGGCGTGCGCTGCGCCTATTGCTTCTCCGAGTAGCCGAAGTCGAACAGGTCGAACAAATCCCCGAGCGCCGGTGAGTTGACGGGCACGTACGGGTCTTCGCCGCTTGCAACCGGATTCGGGAAATTGTCCCGGCTGCGATGCGTGACCGGCGGCAAGCTCCAGTTGCGCTCGATGAACTTCAGGATCGAGACGTGATCGCCGTAGACGTGCGAGATGTGGCCCGGCTTGACGTAGGGCCCCACCACGATGAAAGGAATGCGGGTGCCGTCGCCGAAGAAGTCGAGCGGTTGCACATACCCCGAATCGTAATAGCCGCCCCCTTCGTCGAAGGTGATCATGATGGCGGTGTCCTTCGCATACGGCGAGGCTTGGACTTGATCGACGATCTTTTTCACGAAGCCTTCGAACAGCGGCAGCTTCGAGGAGGCCGGATGTCCGTCGATATAGCCGCTCGGCTTGACGATGGAGACGGCGGGCAACGCGCGGTGCTTGATGTCGGCGTAGAAATTCGTCAAGTCCTGCAGGTGCTCTTTCACCTGATCCGGGTGCGACATGATGGAGGTGTCGTATTGGAACGGGTTGCAGACGTTGCAGTACTGGTCGGCGCTCGGTCCCGGCGTGTCGGAGTTCTTCTGATACGGATCGGGCACGTAGTTATTCCACTGGTCTCCGTAATACTTCCAGGAGACGTGGTGGGCGTTCATGACGTCGCCGATGCTCGGCGTCGATGACGGCGGCAGGGTGAACGGCGTGTTCGCCGGGTTCGTGTCGGTGTAGGCATTCTTGCCGTTGCCGAAGTATCCGGGATTGTAGTTGTTCAACAAATAGTAGTGCCCGGGCTCGCAGCGCGGATCGATCGGCCGCGGGAGCGAGGCGAGATAGGCGCGGATTTCCTTCACACCGGGCGCGGTCGGATCGGAGCAGTCGCTGTACGAGCCGCCCCCGGAGACGGGGTTCGTCCTGTACGGCGGCGGGTGGCCGGCGTTGCCGTCATTGCCGTAACCGTCTTGGGTGTACCAGTTGTTCGTGCCGGGGGCAGGATTCGGATTCTCGATCTCCTGCACAACGCCCTTGTTCGGATTGGCGGCGCCTTCGTAGGTCGAGAACACGGTCGCATTCTCCGGCGGCTTGCCGGGAGAGCCGTCGGCGTTGCTGAACCAGATCGCATCGCCGTGGCCGAACATGATGTGGTTCGCGCCGGTGCCGCCCTCGACCGATTGGTGAAAGTTATCGCTCATCGCGTACTTCTCCGCGAGGCGCTTGAAATAGGGCACATCGCCCTGCTGCATGTTGTAGAAACCGAGCGCCGTCGAACCCTCGCCGGTCACTACCGCGTCGGGCGAATACTCGATGCTGAAGTTTTTGGCCTGCGGCGCGCCGTTGGTGCCCTGTACCGACCGTGACCTCGACCCAAGAGAAAAGTTTGCCGGTGCAGCCCGACGGGTTGCGCGCCGAGGCGTGCTCGACGCTGCAGTTCAACTGCTGCCACATTTGATAGAAGCGATGCACGGGACTTGCCGTATAGGCGTCGTACGGCAGCGTGCCGCCGTTGGTCAACTGAAAAGGTCCCGCCGGCAGATCGTTCACGTCCGCGATGCGCCGGTCCGGCGTGTGGCTCGCCTGCCCCGTGCCTCCGGTCAGGAGACCGACAGAGTCCTCCGAGGGCAGGCCCGATTCCGATTGCCTGGCGAGCGCAAGGCTTGCCGGGCACTCGGCGATCGGTGTGCCGGGCCCGCATTTGTTCGGGATGAAGGAGACTTTCGGGCCGCCGACGAGCGGTGCGGGGAGCTGGTTGCGCGGAAATTCCTCTGCGGGCGGATTCAGCAAGAATGCATCGGCGCCTCCCTCATCGCGCGCGGCGAGCTGATGAGCCAACTCGAAATGCGGGCCGGGAACGGCGCGCTGGTTCGCATCGAGCGCGATGATGCCCTTCGAGAGCAGGTTGTCGACCGTGTCGCCGCCGCTCGGCACGTAGGTTGCGAACACGTGATCGAAGCTGCGGTTCTCGCCGATGATCACGATGAGGTGCTTGATCGGCGTGACCGTGGCCTTGTCGCGGCTTTGCGCCGCGTTCGCGAGCGTCGCGCCCAGCGAGAGCGGTGCGAGCACGAGCGCGCATGAGCCAAGACGCACCGCGTCCGCGAGGGGCTTGAACCGCATGAAAATCCCGTGGTTTGCAGATGGGGCGAAAAGTATCCGCGCATCTTACAATCGGCATCGCCTCACGTCGCGGGCAACACCCGGATCGTGCCCATCATGCCGCCGTCCTCGTGCTCGAGCAGGTGGCAGTGATACACGAAGGTGCCGACCGTGTCGGGATCGCGGAAATCCATGCGCAGCCGCACGCTCGGATACTCGAGCGAGCGGCCGGTGAAATAAGGCACGTTCACGGTATCGCGCAGGAACGGCTCGTTCACCGGCACGCCCGACCAGTCGATCAGCAGAAAATGCAATTGATGAATGTGGAAGGCGTGCAGCTCGGTGGAGCGGTTCTCGATGATCCAATCCTCGACGTCGCCTTGGCGGACCACGATGTTCGGTTCCGTGGAGGCCGGATCGAACGCCTTCGGCGTCTCTCCGTCGACGGTCAGATAAAAATCGGTGGCGCTGTTGGGGTCGGCAGGATTTGACAGTCTCTCCGAAAAATAAAGTCTCCGCACCCGCACCGGTGCGACATCCCCGAGCCACGGCAGCGCCGGCGGCGGCAGCGGCTCGTGCGCGCTCGGCAAGCTCGAGGCGGCGGGCCTTGCATCGGGCGAGGTGACGATCGCCGCCAGCGCGCGGTTCGGGTCGTTCTCGCCGCCCTGGCCCGTGTCGACGCTGCGGGTGACGAACAGCGCGGGCACGCCTGAGGGCGGGGCGGAAACGATGAACTCCACGCGCGCACCGGGCGGCAGCCCCACGTGGTCTCGCCATTCGACGGCATGGTCGGCGTCGCCGTTCGCGCTCAGCGGCACGCCATCGATCGCGACGATGCCGAGCTTCTGCGCGGAGTGCTGGAAGATGACGGCGAGATTCAGGTACGTGATGCCGCAGGCGTTCACGACACGCCACAGCTGGCGCTCGCCGGGCCGCATTTGCAGCGTTGCCGGCGGGTAATCCGGATACGGCACGGGAACGTAATTGATCGACAGATCCTTTGCGGGCTTGCCGAATCCGGTGCCGTTGTTGGCCGAGTCGCCGTCGCGATCGATGAGCATTTTCGGCACCACCGGCTCGAGCTTCGAGGGCGGCGCGTCGGGATGCACGAGATCCTGATCGCGGATGACCAGCACTCGCTCCGCCATCCCGGCAAGGGCCGGATTGGCGCGCTCGATGCCCTCGATGATGAGCGCACCCGAAGCGCCGCCGAGCACTTGCGGCGTCGTGAAGCCGTGAATGTGCGGGTGATACCAATAAAGTCCCGGCGGCTCGTGCGCCGGAATTCTGAATCGATATTCGAAGGGCGGCGCGCCCGCCGCGATCGAGGTCTTGAGCACCTCGTCCTGATGGCAGAGCGGCGGCACGGTCAAGCCGTGGAAATGCAAGTTCGTCGAGGTGAGCGACATCGAGGCGCTCGTGCAGGGATCCTGCTCCGCGACGCGCGGGGCGGCCGGATGCACATGCGCGGGCAGCGCGCCCCCGACCGCCCCCGGTGCGCCGAGATCGACGAGCTCATTCTTGAGCTTGAGCACGAGCAGATCGCCCGCCCGCATCCGCAAGGTCGGCGATTGCATGCCCGCCGCCGTCACATAGCAATAGCGGATCGAGCCGTCGGCCTCGCGATGATTGCGCACGCTGAGCTCGAGCGACAGGACGCCGCCGCTCGAGCGCAGTTCCGCGGGATCAGCCAGCACGCTGCCGGCGGGCGGCCTCGCACAGGGGTCGTCCGCGGCCTGCGGCGCCGCCCAAGCGGGATGCGCCATCACGGCCCAAGCGGCACAGCCCCCCCATAACCACCGTCTCACTGCGTCGAACATCGGGGCAGGCTAGAGGCCCTCTATGACTGATCGGTGACAAGCCGCGCGGCCGCGCGCGTGAGCCGCCCCCTCAACAGCCGAGCGCGCCGCGCAGCGCGCCGATCTGATGCGCCATGACCGCGAGCATCGCGCGGCATTCTTCGGCCCGTAAGCCGAGGCGTGCGAAAGACTTGATCTGATGGCTCTCGATGATGCGTGCGCCGCCCGGACGCGCGGCGGCGGCGAGCACCAAGCCCGCGATGAGGACATCGGTCTGGTCTGCGACTTTCGAGGTGTAGCCATAGTCCTGCTGCTGCGCGACCGCGGCGATCATGGCCTCCGGGAACCCCCAGTTTTCCAGCACCGCCTGCCCGATCGCCGGATGCCAGCCATCAATCAGCTCGTACAGCGAACGCTCGTAGCCGGCTTTGCCGGGATCGCTGGCCGCGCGCACCATGATATACAGCCGGCCGATCCCGTGAAGCAATCCCGTCAGAAACGCCTCGTCGGCGTTCAGCGTGGTCCTTCGCGCAATCAGCTGACAGAGCGCCGCGGCGCTGATGCTCTCCTCCCAGAGCTCTTTCAACGCACCGTCGACCGACTTGAGAACCGGGGCCAAGCGCATCTGTTGAACGGCGAATGCCATCGCCGAGCTCTGCACCAGACGCGTCCCCAGGCGCGCGACCGCGGTCCGCAAGTCGATCACGGGTTTGCCCGAGTGGTTGAAGATGACGGAGTTTGCCGTTTGCATGAGGCGCGCGGCGAGCAGCGGCTCGGTGCCGACGATCCGTACCGTCTGGGCGATATGCGTCTCCGGATTGGCCAGCGCCCTGCGGACGCGAACCACGACATCGGGAAAACAGGGCAGATTGACCTTGCCCTCGGCCATTTCCTTGGACAATCCCTGGAGAAACTCGAGCGCGCCGGCCCGCTCCGCCGGGGTCACCGTTCGGGCGTCATGGACGTTCCCCGTCCGGGTCGTGCTCAGTGAGGCTTGTTCATTCATGGGTCAACTCGGGTCATCGTCGTCCGTGCGGCGGGCACAACTAGGGTAATCCCCGAAGGGTTTCGGCGGATCCGGCCGAATCTTGACGGATGCGCAGGGGTAACCGGCCGCATAGGGCGACGGGCATCGCATTTCTGACCGAAAGCCGGCCTTTCGCCGCGATTCGGCTTGCGGGCATGATGCGCGGATGCCCGAACTGCCGGATATCACCGCCTACCTCGCCGCGCTCGAATCGCGGATCGTGGGGCGGCCTTTGCTCGGGGTGCGCCTCGCGAGCCCGTTTTTGCTGCGCACGGCAGAGCCGCCGCTCTCGCTCGCGAGCGGACGCCGGGTTCGGGAGCTCGAGCGCCTCGGCAAACGCATCGCCATCGGCCTCGAGGGCGATCTCTGGCTGGTATTGCATCTCATGATCGCAGGGCGGCTGCACTGGCGAGCGCCCGCTGCCAAGCTCGGCGGCCGCAACACGCTCGCCGCGTTCGATTTCGACGAGGGCTCGCTGGTGCTCACCGAGGCGGGCACCAAGCGTCGTGCGTCCCTGTACGTGGCCCAGGGGCGGAGCGGACTGGACGCGCTCGATCCCGGTGGGATCGACGTGCGGGCCGGCGGTTTCGAGGCGTTCAAAGCGGCCCTCGTGGAGGAGAACCGCACACTCAAGCGGGCGCTCACCGATCCACGCGTCTTGAGCGGTATCGGCAACGCCTATTCGGATGAAATCCTGCACGCAGCCCGGCTCTCACCGCTCGCCCTCACTCAAAAGCTCAAAGACGAGGAGTGGACGCGGTTGTACGCGGCAACGCTCGATACGCTCAAGCAATGGACCGACCGGTTGGTTGCCGAAACCGCGCACGGCTTTCCCGAGAAGGTCACCGCGTTTCGCGAGGACATGGCGGTGCATGGCCGTTATGGCAAGCCGTGTCCGCGCTGCGGGGATCCGGTGCAACGCATTCGCTACGCCGACAACGAGACGAATTACTGTGCGCGTTGCCAGACGGGCGGCAAGTTGCTCGCCGACCGGGGCTTGTCGCGACTGTTGGGTGCGGACTGGCCGCGCACGCTCGATGAGCTCGAGACTCTGAAGCGGCGCTGAGCCGTTGCCTCAGCGCTGCGCGTTCGGGCTTTGGTATCATGGCCGCCGGACGAACAAGACCTACCTTGGGGGATGCATGCTCGATTTATCGATCCGCCTCTGCGCGACAGCGGCGATGCTCGCTGCGCTGCCGGCGCTCGCCGCCGAACGAATCAGCGTCGTCGAAAGGCCGGTGGGCGAGACCACCCTTCATCGCAGCGGAGATAAGGACCTGGTCGGCGACCTCTTGGTGTTCGCCAACAAAGTGTACGACGCGGCCAACAAGGCGGAGGTCGGCTCCGATCAGGGCTATTGCGTGCGCACCGTCGCCGGCAAGAGTTGGGAGTGCTTCTGGACCTTGGTGCTGAAGGCCGGCCAGATCACCGTCGAAGGTCCGTTCATGGACTCAGGCGACTCGCTGCTGGCGGTGACGGGGGGCACCGGCAAGTACGCGGGCGCCAAAGGGAGCCTGAAGCTCCACCCCCGCGATGCGACGCCGACGGGCTACGACTTCGTCTACGACTTGCTCTGATGGCGTTCACCGAACAGGACTCTTTGCGCGCACGCGGGGACTTCCCATCGCTCGCGCCGCGCCGGAGCGGCGCGGAACTCGCGTTTTTGGATGGCCCCGCCGGCAGCCAGGTGCCGCGTGCCGTGATCGATGCGATCGCCGAGTTCTACGCGACTTGCAACGTGAACACGCACGGCAACTTCCCGCCGTCGCGCGAGGTTGACCAGCGCATGCTCGATGCGCGCGCCGCGGTGGCCGCCTTTCTGGGTGCTTCCTCCGGGGACACGATCTCCTTCGGGCAGAACATGACCACGCTCAACTTCGCTTTGAGCGCGGCGATTGGCCGCACACTCGCTCGAGGCGACGAAGTGCTCATCACGCAGCTCGATCACGAGGCAAATCGCGGCCCGTGGCTCGCGCTTGAGGACCGCGGCGTCGTGGTGCAGGAGGTGCGCCTGCTGCCATCCGGCGTGCTCGACGTCGAGGACATGGCGGCGAAGATCTCGCGGCGGACCAAGGTGTTTGCGCTGGGCGCCTCGTCGAATGCCCTGGGCACGGTCAACGACCTCGCCCTCGGACGACGCCTCGCCCGCGAAGTGGGGGCGCTGTTCGTGATCGACGCCGTGCACTACGCGCCGCACTTTCCCATCGATGTGCGGAGCTTGGATCCGGATTTTCTGCTGTGCTCCGCCTACAAATTCTATGGACCGCATGTCGGCATCCTCTATTCGAAACCCGGTGCGCTCGATAGCCTGCCGACCTCGCGCTTGCGCGTACAAGATCCCGCCGCACCCTACCGCATCGAGACCGGCACCTTGAATCATGCCGCCATCGAGGGCGTGCGGGCGGCCATCGAGTACCTCGCGAGTTGGGGAACGGGCCCCGGCTTGCGCGAGCGCCTCGTCGATGCCATGACCTCCATCTCCGCGTACGAGCACGGGCTCGCGCGCGCCTACCACGACGGGCTGCAGCGTATTCGCGGCGTCAAGATCTGGGGACCGGGCTTCGAGTCACGCGCGCGTGCGCCCACCGTATCGATTACGCTCGAGAGACATAGCCCCGCAGCGGCGGCGGCCGCGCTCGGCGAGCAAGGCATCTGCGTTTGGGACGGCGACTTCTACGCGGCCCGCCCCGTCGAAGTGCTCGGCCTCGCCGAGCGCGGCGGACTGCTGCGCACGGGCGTCTCCATGTACTCAAATGCCGCGGAAATCGGTCGCCTGCTGGACGCCATCGAGCGCCTCGGCTAACGCCGCGGATCGGCAGGCGGCGGGTTCGAGAGATGGCGTGCAAGCCGCTCCGCATGCACGCGCAACTCCGGCGCCGCCGTGGCTTCCCAGTGATCGGCGCGCAGCATCGGTCCAAGATAGAAGAGATGCGCGCTCGCCGACCCGTCAGCACTGACGCAAGCGCCGTGCGAAGCGGTGCGTAGCCCGAGGTTCAACGGATCCTCCGACACCATCCCTGCGGTGCGGAGCGAGCCTATGAGAGGATCCGCGGAACGCCGTAGCGCGTAGTCCGGGCCGGTGGCGTTGATCACGGCGTTCACCGCGAACGATTCGTTCTCGCGTCCGCCGCGCCGCCGCCAGATCACGCGCAGCTCGTCCCCTTCCGGAACCAATTCCTTGATGCGACCGGCGTGAATCTTCAGGCGCCCGCCCCGGCGCATGTGATCGATGCGCGCCGCCATGCTCGGCGGCACGCGATGACGGTGAACATCCCAGTAACTTTGCACATGGCGGAGAAAGCGCCGCCGCT
The DNA here is from genome assembly GCA_963766915.1 of uncultured Gammaproteobacteria bacterium. Taxonomy (GTDB): domain Bacteria; phylum Pseudomonadota; class Gammaproteobacteria; order Steroidobacterales; family Steroidobacteraceae; genus Bog-1198. The sequence continues at coordinate 35,108 of CAVYCL010000003.1, read as the reverse complement.
CCGGTTCCGGCAGACGACGCCAGAGCTCGGGGGCCAGGTGGCGGATGATAAGTGACCACTTCGCGCCAGTCGCCCCCCATGTGTTCCACGCGCCGGGATAGCGCGCGGCTCATCGCGAGCACCCGGCGAATGGACCCGGCGTTCGACAGCAGCTCGCCGTCGTCCTGCACCGCCTTCGGCCGGAAGATGGTCTGCCCCAGCGGCAAAAGGCCGTGCCGCGACAGGGTATGCACCAAGGGCATCTGGCCGCCCTCGCGGCTCAAGCCGAATGCCACATCCACCATCGTGAGTCCGCTGCCGACGATCAACACCGAATCCCGGGCGCCCAAGGACCCGCGGAATTCGCCAGGGATCATGAATGTAGGCGGGATGATGCAGAAGTCCGCGGGCCCAAGGATGGACCGCGGACGGCGGATTACCGAGCGCCAGCACCACGCGATCCGCCGCGACCGATGCCTGCCCCGCGACCCGCACGAGCAAGGGCTTCTCGCCGGAAGCTCGTTCGATGCCGGTCACCTCGCCGAACACCCGCTTGAGCACCACCCCGTCGCCGGCCGCGCGTTCGGCCTCATCGAGCGCGTCCTGCAGATAATCGCCGTACATCGACCGCGGCATGAAATCCTCGGCATCCGCATCCGCCTGGGATTGGCGTACGTAGCGCAGAAAATGCAACGGATCGCCCGGCTGGATCGATAACCGCCCGGCCGGAACATTGAGCACGTAGGGCACGTCGTGCGAGGCGTAGGCGACCCCGCGGCCGATGGTCGTGCCGCGCTCGATCAGGACGATATCCCGGCGACCCGGACTGCGCAGGAGGTCGGACGCGAGCACACTGCCGCAAAATCCCGCGCCGACGATGACGATGGTCTGATGCATGTTCGAGAAATGTTACCGCACCGTGGACAGATTCAGGGATTCGGGCCCGGTTGAACTCGCCGGCACCGGCCCCATCTAAACCGCATTCGGCCGTATTCGGCCATTGCGGGGTGGTTATGCGCACATTACTTGCAAGTTCTCTGGCAGCTGCGGGTCTCTCGTTTGCCCTTGCCGGCGCGGTAATGGCCGACGCGGACCCCACCGTCGATCAAATTTACCAGGCCGCGCGAGCGGGTCACCTCGACCAGGCGCAGCAGATGATGGATCAAGTGCTCAAGGATCATCCGACGAGCTCGAAGGCCCACTACGTTCAGGCCGAGCTCTACGTTCGCGAGGGCAATCCCGGCCTCGCGCGTTCCGAGTTGGATCGCGCCGAGCAGCTCGATCCCGGTCTGACCAAGGAAAATCCGCGCGCGGTCCAGGAGCTCAAAGCCGAGCTCGGCCTCGTTCGCCGCAGCGGCGGCGATCGGCCGATGGTGACCGGGGCGGCACCGTCGACCTTCTTTCCGTGGAAGTCCGTGCTCATCCTCGCTCTGGTGGTGGGCGTGTTCTGGATGCTGTTCCGGCGCCGGAGCTACCCGCAGTACCCGGGCGGTGTCGCGCCCATGGGCGGCCCCGCCGGCCCCGGCTACGGCCCGGGCGGCTATGTAGGGCCGGGCGGTGGCTACGGTCCGGGTGGCGGCGGCATCGGCTCGAGTGTGGCCGGGGGTCTCGCCGGGGGTCTCGCGGCCGGTGCGGGTATCGTCGCGGGCGAGGAGCTCGCCCATCACTTCCTCGATGGCGGACAGCGCCCGGTTGCACCGCCGCCGAACGACGACGGCAGCTGGAACCAGAATAGCGACATGGGCGGCAAAGACTTCGGCGTCAACGACCCCAGCTCTTCCTGGGACGACAGCTCAGGCGGTGGTGGCGACTTCGGCGGCGGCGGAGATGGTGGCGGCGGCGGAGACGGTTGGACGTAATCCCGAGCGCGCCGCGGCCAGCCTCAATTCGGGCTGGCGCGGCGCACGGCGGCCGCGACGGCATCGTGCAGCTTCTGCATGCCGTAAGAGATGTCGAGCACCGCACCGTCCAAGAAGAACCCCGGCGTTGCGCGCAGATGGCTGCGCCGGCCGCTGTCCAGGTGCTCGCGAACTTTCTGCAGATGGATGTGATCGTCCATCTCGGCGGTGTAGCGCGCGAGGTCTAGGCCGATTTCCCCCGCGTAGCGGTGCAAGTCCCGCTCCTTCAAATGGGCCTGGTTCTGAAACAGCAGATCGTGCATCTGCCAGAACCGTCCCTGCCCGGCCGCGGCTTCCGATGCCTCGGCCGCCAGCAACGCGTGCGGATGCGCATCCTGCATGGGGAAATGACGGAATATGAAGCGGATCTTGTTCGGGAACCGCTCCAGCAACAGCTTCGGCGTCTGCACCGCCACTTTGCAGGCCGGACACTCGAAATCACCGTATTCGACCAGCGTCACCGGCGCGTGCTCGGAACCCAACGCATGATCGGTGGGCTCCACCGGGTCTGACAGGGTGATCGGATGCGGTGATGTCGGGGCCATGGGGAGACTGTTTACGCGTCTCGCGCCGGCAATTCAATCGGCTGTACCGACAGCGACACCAGGGCGGCGCGGCGCAACAGCTTGAGCTCGCAGCTCTGCCCGATGCGGCTCGCATCGAGCATACGTTGCAGGCCGTCGATTCCCTCCACGCTCTCCCCGTCGAGCGCCACGATGCGGTCACCGACGGCGACGCCCGCGCGGGCGGCCGGGCTTCCGCGGGCCACGTCGGCGACGTGCACCGCACCGGCACTCGGCAGCTCGAAGTGGCGCACGATGCGGGTCGCGATGCGCACGTTGGCGCCGGACACTCCGATATAGGCCCGGCGCACGCGTCCATGCGCAAACAGCTGACCGATGACCCACTTCGCCGTGTTGATTCCGGTCGCGAAGCAGATGGATTGCGCCTCGCGAATCATGGCGGTGTTGACGCCGATCACCCGGCCCTTCGAATCGACCAACGGGCCCCCGGAATTTCCGGGATTGAGCGCGGCATCGGTCTGGATCACATCGTGCATCAGTCGCCCGGATCCTGAGCGCAACGTACGGCCGAGCGCCGAGATCACCCCGGTCGTCACGCTCTTCGAATACCCGAGCGGATTGCCGATCGCGATCGCCACTTGTCCGACGCGCAGCACCGCGGAATCGCCGAATTCCACGAAGGGCAGCGCCGACACCGAGCCGATGCGCAGCACGGCAAGATCCGAGTCCGGATCGTTGCCGACGAGGTCGGCTTCGATGCCGGGCTCGTCGTTCAAGCGCACGATCAACCGTTCGGCACCGTGCACGACATGGCTGTTGGTGAGCAGATAGCCATCGGGCGTGAACAGAAATCCGGAACCAGTCGCATGCCGGGCAGCGCGTGAGCGCCCGCCCGGCGTCGAGGCAGCCGTGCGCGACTTCGATGAAGGTGACGGCCGGCGCGACCCGCTCCAAAGCGCCGATCACGGCGCCCGAATACGCGTCGAGGATCGCCGAGTCATCGCCCGGCGTGGCGACGCCCGGCGTGGCGACGCCCGGCGCCTCGGCCTCGCTCGATGCGAAACGCGGCGTGAGCACCGTCAGCTCAGGATGATCTTGGGCGCGGCCGAGATGCCCTCGACGATGAGCTTGTTGATGCGTTGAACGAATCTCGCGGGATCCTCGAGCTCGGCGCCCTCGGCGAGCATCGCCTGATCGTAGAGCACATGCGCGAGATCCGCGAAGGCCGCTTCGTCCTCGGTGCTCTTCAGCCGCTCGACCAGCGGATGCTTCGGATTCAACTCGAATATCGGCAGCGTCGCGAACGGATTGTTCTGGCCCGCCTGTTTCAAGATGCGGTTCATGCGCAAGCTGATCCCGAATTCGCCGGCGACCAGGACGGCGGGCGATTCGGTGAGGCGCGTGCTCACGCGCGCACTCGCGATCTTGCCGAGCAACGTCTTGCCGAGACGCTCGAGCGTATCCTTATACGCGGATTCGGCGGCGGCCTTGTCCGGCGTCTCGATCGCCGAGGCGATGTCGGCCGCCGCACTCGCGACGTTGGTGAGCGATTTGCCCTCGAACTCGTGCAGATGGCCGGCCACCCATTCGTCGATGCGGTCGGTCAGCAACAAGACCTCCAGACCGCGCGCGCGGAAGCCTTCGAGATGCGGACTGTTGCGCGCCGCCGCGAGCGTATCGGCGGTGAGGTAGTAGATGCCCTTCTGATCCGGCTTCATGCGCGACACGTAATCCGCGAGCGTGACCTCGGCGGCGTCGCCGCTCGAGGCGGTCGAGTTGAAGCGCAGCAGCTTCGCGATACGCTCCTTGTGCGCCGGATCCTCGATGACCCCTTCCTTCAGCACCGCGCCGAAGCTCTTCCAGAACTCGGCATACTCCGCCGGCTTGTCGGCGGCGAGCTCCTCCAACAGGTCGAGGCTCCGCCTCACGAGGGCGGACTTGATCTTCTCCACCGTACGATTGTTCTGCAGCAGCTCGCGCGACACGTTGAGCGGCAGATCGTCCGTGTCCACGAGGCCGCGCATGAACCGCAGCCACGGCGGCAAGAGCTCCGCCGCCTTGTCCATGATGAACACGCGCTTCACGTACAGCTGTACCCCGCCGCTGCGCTCGCGCTCGCGGTCGAACAGATCGAACGGCGCGTGCTCCGGCAGATACAGGAGCGAGGTGTACTCGAGGTTGCCCTCGACCTTGTTGTGCGCCCAGGCTCGCGCCTTCTCCGAATCGTGGGTCAGGTGTTTGTAAAACGCCTGGTAATCCTCGTCCGTGAGCTCGGATTTCGGGCGCGTCCAGAATGCCTTCGCCTGGTTCAAGGTTTCGAGCGTGTCGCCCGTCTTGAGCACGATCGGCACGCTCAGGTGATCGGAATACTTGCGCACCAGTTGCTTGAGGCGCGAGGGCTCGAGGAACTCCTTGTCCTCGTCGCGCAGGTGCAGGATGACCTCGGTGCCGCGATCCTCCTTGTCGGATGCCTGGATCTCGTAGGTACCCTCGCCCGAAGAGTCCCAGCGCACCGCCTCCGCGTCGGTGCGCTTGGAGAGCAGCGTGACGCGGTCGGCCACGATGAACGCAGAATAAAAGCCGACGCCGAACTGGCCGATGAGCTGCGCGTCCTTCGCCGAATCCCCGCTCAACGTCTCGAGGAATTTCTTCGTGCCGGAGCGCGCGATGGTGCCGAGGTTGTCGATGACCTCATCGCGGTTCATGCCGATCCCGTTGTCCTTCACGGTCAAGGTGCCCGCAGCCGCGTCCGGCATCAACGTCACCGAGAGCGTATCGGCACCTAAGAGCGTGGGATTGGCGAGCGCCTCGAAGCGCAGCTTCTCGCACGCATCCGAGGCATTCGAGATCAGCTCGCGCAAGAAGATTTCCTTGTGCGAGTAGAGCGAATGGATGACGAGTCGCAGGACCTGCTTGGTCTCGGACTGAAACTCTTTGACTTGCGTTTCGGTGGTCATGGGATTCGATGGTCTGCGTTGAGCTAAGAGGGGCGACAGCCGCGTTCCATGGGGCCGACGCCGCAGACTTCAAGCCCGATCAGGGCTCCCCCGCCCGGGGCCTTCCGGCCCGGGGCCAGTCGGGTCGGGGATCGAAATCGAGCTCACCCTTCATGCGCTCATAAGCCTCGCGGGCCGCGGCGGTGTCCGCAGCCGGCGTCACCAGCTTGATGGTCACGAACTGGTCCCCGTTCGGACTTGCGGGCAGGCCGCGGCCGCGCAGCCGCAGCTTCTGGCCGCTCTGCGCGCCCGGCGGAATGGTGAGCTCGACCGTCCCGCCGAGGGTCGGCACCGCCACCCTCGCCCCGAGCGCCGCCTCCCAGGGAGCGAGCGGCAGCTCGATCTGCACGTCCTTGCCGTTCAACAGGTACAAAGGATGCGGCAGCACCTTGACGCGAAAGATGAGCGCCGGGTGTCCGGCGCCCCCGCCGATGCGCAGCGCTTGGCCATCGGCGATGCCCGCAGGGATCTGCACGTCGACCTGGCGCGAGCGACCGCCCTCGTTGATGGCAACGCGGCGCTTGGTGCCGGAGAACGCCTCCTCGACCGTGACCTCGACGACGCCCGCATCCGCCTCGGGTTGGCGCCGCCCAGAAACCCGCGCCCGCGCCGAACCCGCCGGGGGATGAGCCGCCGGCGAATCCACCGGCACCTGCCGGGCCGTGACCCGCGCCGAACAGGGTCGAGAAGAAGTCGCTGAATCCGTTCAAATCCGAGAACCGCTGGCCGCCGCCCGCTTGCCCGAATTGCTGATCCCAGTCGGGCGGCGGGCGGAACTGCTGGCCGGGCCGGTAATCGCGGCCGAAGCGGTCATAGGTCGCCCGTTTTTCCGGATCCTTGAGCACCTCGTACGCCTCCTGCACCTCCTTGAACTTGGATTCCGCGTTGCGCTCCTTGCTCACGTCCGGGTGGTACTTGCGGGCGAGCTTGCGATAGGCGCGTTTGACCTCCTCGGCACTCGCGCCGCGCTTCACTCCCAAAGTGTCGTAATAGTCCTTGAATTGCATTAAAAACCCTGCATTATGTGCGCGCGTGACGTCCCGCGTGAACTCGTCCGCTCAGCGGTCGCTTGCCGACGGCATCCAACACACGCCGTCAGGCGAAGTGCTTGAAATAGCCGACTATGTCCCGACCATAGTTCCCGCGACGTTCCATATTGCGGTTGCTTTCGCCAAACTAAAGGGCCCATGAAGCGCATTTTGCTCTTTACCGCGACGAACCTGGCAATAGCGGCTCGCCTTCGCGCCCCCTTCAGCGAATTTCATGCAGGATGACTCAATGACCCCAGAGAATGACGTGTTGTTGCCGCCGACCGCCGAGCGAGTGAACCGTGAGCTGTCGCGCTGGTTCGACCACAGCGAGCTTGCGATGCGTCCGAAGGAAACTCCGCTCCCGCGGGACGCCTCACGGCACGTGGACTGGGTTCGTGTCGCGCCGTTTCTGGCAATGCATGCCGCCTGTCTCGCCGTGATCTGGGTGGGCTTCAGCTGGGTCGCCCTCGCCGTGACCCTTGCCCTGTACGGCGTGCGCATGTTCGCCATCACGGGCTTCTATCATCGCTATTTCTCGCATCGCACGTTCAAGACCTCGCGGGTCGGGCAATTCATCTTCGGCTTGCTGGGCGCCTCGGCGGTGCAGCGGGGACCCATCTGGTGGGCGGCCCATCACCGCCATCACCATGTGCACTCCGACAAGTCGGATGACCTGCATTCGCCGGTGCAGCACGGATTTTTCTGGAGCCATATGGGCTGGTTCATGTCGCGCAAGCACGTCACAGCCGACCTCTCGCGGGTGAAGGACCTGCTCAAATATCCGGAGCTGCGCTTTCTCGACCGCTACGACATCGCCGTGCCGACGCTGCTCGGGGTGGGCGTGTTCCTGCTCGGGCTCCTGCTGAAACATCTCGCGCCCGGTTTGCACACCTCCGGCTGGCAAATGCTGGTGTGGGGCTTCTTCATCTCCACGGTCGCGGTATACCACGGCACCTACACCATCAACTCGCTCTCGCACGTCTTCGGCCGCCAGCGCTACAAGACCGGCGACAGCAGCCGCAACAATGTGTGGCTCGCCATCATCACCCTCGGCGAGGGCTGGCATAACAACCACCACCACTATCCCGCCTCGGCGCGCCAGGGGTTTTACTGGTGGGAGTTCGACATCACGTTCTACGTGCTGAAGCTCCTGTCCTATCTCGGCCTGATCTGGGACTTGAAGCCCGTGCCGGCGGCGATTCGCGAGGGCGGTGGCAAGCGCCTCTAGGCTCGAGGCAGGGGCTTCGGTGCGGGAGGGGCTTCGGTGCTGACGGCGGGCACGCTCGCGGATCTCAAGGCGATCGTCGGCGAGGGCGGGTGGCTCGACAGCCGCGAGGATCTTTCCGCCTACACCGTCGACTTCCGCCGGCTCTATCGAGGCGTCACACCGCTCGTGCTCCTGCCGAGCCGCGTCGATCAAGTCTCGCGCGTGCTCGCGCTCTGTAACCGCGAGCGCGTGGCTGTCGTGCCCCAGGGAGGCAACACCGGCTACTGCGGCGGGGCGACCCCGGACGAGTCGGGCTCGCAAATCGTGCTGTCGCTGCGCAGGCTCAATCGGGTGCGCCAGATCGACGCGGCCAACCATTCGCTGATTGTGGAGGCCGGCTGCACGCTCGCGGAGACGCAAGCCGCAGCGCTATCCGAACATCGGCTGTTCCCGCTGAGCCTGGGCTCGCAAGGCACGGCGCAGATCGGCGGCAACCTGTCGACCAACGCGGGCGGCACCGCGGTCTTACGCTACGGCATGATGCGCGACCTCGTCCTCGGCCTCGAGGTCGTGCTCGCCGACGGCGGCGTGCTCTCGGGACTGAAGAGCTTGCGCAAGGACAACACGGGCTACGACGTCAAATCACTTTTCGTCGGCGCCGAGGGCACGCTCGGCGTGATCACGGCGGCTTCTCTGAAGCTCTTCCCCGAGCCACGCGACAGCGCCACCGCACTCGTCGGCATCGATTCCCCCGCACGCGCCCTCGAGCTGCTCGAGCGACTGCGCGGCGCCGCCGGCGAAGCGCTCACCGCGTTCGAGCTCATGCCGCGCATCGCGGTCGCGCTCACGGTCGAGCATGTCCCGCGAGTCGCCAACCCGCTGGACCAGGGCACCGCCTGGTACGTGCTCGTCGAACTGACCTCCTCGAATGCGCAATCGCGGCTCGCCGAGACGCTGAGCGCGGCGCTCCAGGAAGCCGCCGAGGGCGGCGTGGTGCGCGACGCCGCGCTCGCCACCTCGCTGGCACAATCGCAAGCCATGTGGAAGCTGCGCGAATCGATCCCCGAGGCTCAGCGCCATCACGGCGCGAGCTTGAAGCACGACGTCTCGGTTCCCGTCTCCAGCATCCCGACGCTCATCGAGCGCGGCGCCCTGCTCGTGCACCGGCTCGCGCCGGAGGGCGAGGTGGTGAGCTACGGTCACATGGGCGACGGCAATCTGCACTTCAACGTGAGTCAGCGACCGGGCAGCCCGACGGCGGCGTTTCTGGCGCGAGCCGCGGCCCTCGAGACCGCCATGTTCGATCTGGTGGAAAGCTTGGGCGGCAGCATCAGCGCGGAGCACGGCATCGGTCGATTGAAGGCCGGCGAGCTTGCAAGGCGCGCCGATCCGGTCGAGCTCGCCGCGATGCGCGCGCTCAAGGCGGCGCTCGATCCCAAGGGCATCATGAACCCGGGTAAAGTGTTGCTGGCGTAGTCGAGCCAGCCTGCCGCATGCGCACTCTCAATCTTCCGGTCCGCACCGCCCGGCTGAATTTGCGCGAGTTCGCCCTGACAGACTTCGCGGCGATCCACAGCTATTCTGCCGATCCGCGCGTCACGCGCTATCTGTTCTTCGGCCCGCGCGATGAGGAAAGCACCGCCGAATATCTCGACGGGCTGCTCGCCTCGCAACGCGAGGTGCCGCGCACGCGATTCGAGCTCGCGGTCGAGGAGATCGAGACCGGCCGCGTGATCGGCGCCTGCGATCTGTCGCTGATCGAGCGCGGGGTGGCCGATCTCGGCTACATGCTCGGAACACCCGACTGGGGCAAGGGCTTCGCCACCGAGATCTCGCTCGCGCTCATCGACGCCGCGTTCCTCGATCTACGTGCCGAGCGCGTCATCTCGACGGTCGACGTCAACAACCAGGCGTCGATCCGGGTGCTCGAGAAAATCGGCATGCGCTGGGAGGCGGTGTTCCGCAAGCATCGGCGCGCCAAGAATCGCTGGTGGGACTGTCATCTCTACGTGCTGCCGCGCACCGTCTGGGAAGCCTCGCGCACGACCCCGAGCTAGCTACTCAGCCAGCCGCTCTCGCAAGCAAAGCTAGTCGTCCTTCTCTTGCGCGGCCTGCGCCCGCGCCCGCTCCTCGGCGCGCTCCAGCACATCGCGGCTCGGCGTGCCGACGTTGCGGCTGCTGCGCAGCGTGAACAAAAGTCCCACGATGGCGGCGACCACCACAGCGATGATGATGAAACCTTTCATTGCAGACTCCCGCCTCTAGTCACCGACTCGCAACAAACCTTCTTGCGAAGTACTTGCGACCAGCCGTCCGTCGCGCGAGAACACGCTCCCGCGGGCCAGTCCCCGGGCGCCTGAGGCGCTCGGGCTGTCGGTAGCATACAGGAGCCATTCGTCGACGCGCGCGGGGCGGTGAAACCACATGGCATGGTCGATGCTCGCGATGGTGAGCTTGCGGGTCAGCGATACGGCGTGCGGCATCAACGCCGTGTCGAGCAGGTAAAAGTCCGACACATAGGCGAGCAGGCACCGATGCAGGCTGTCATCGTCGGGGAGCCGGTCGACGGCGCGGAACCAGACGTGACGAACCGGCGCCACGGGTCCCTTGCGGAGAAAGAAAGGCGGCTCCACCAGGCGAAACTCGAACGGTCGCTTCTGCTCGACCCCCCGGCGCATGACCGGCGGCAACGTCTCGAGGACATCCTTCAGGTGTGTCTCGAGCGTATCCAGCGTCTCGGGCGGCGGGACTTGCGGCATCGGCAGCTGATGATCGAGCCCCTCCTCGGCGGACTGGAACGAGGCAGACATGTTGAAGATCTGCGCCCCGTGCTGGATCGCGACCACGCGACGGGTGGAGAAGTGGTTGCCGTCGCGCGCCCGATCGACCTCGTACACGATGGGCGAATTGAAGTCGCCGCGACGCAGGAAATACGCGTGCAGCGAGTGCGCGGCGCGACCCTCCACCGTCGCCGTGGCCGCCATCAGCGCCTGACCGAGAACCTGACCGCCGAAGACCTGCGGGCTGCCGATGTCGCGGCTTTCGCCGCGGAACAGATCGAGCTCGAGCCGCTCGAGCGTCATGACCTTGAGAAGATCCTCGAGCAGGCGGTTCATGTCGGCATCAATGCCCATCCGCCGAATCGGAAACCCCGAGCCGCTTCTGCATGATCGGACTCGTCGTGGTGTACTGCAGAAACTGCCGCTTCTGCGGGTACAGGTGGTGTTGAATGCCGAAGGCCGCGAGCGCGGCCTCGTGAAAGCCGCTCAGGATGAGTTTCTTCTTGCCCGGATAGGTGTTGATGTCGCCGATCGCGAAAATGCCGGGCACGCTGGTCTGGAAGTTCTCGGTGTTGACCTTGAGCGCCTTCCTCTCCATCTCGAGGCCCCACTCGGCGACGGGCCCGAGCTTGGGGTGCAGACCGTAGAACGCCAGCACATGATCGGCCGGTACCTGCAGCGTCGTGTGACCGTCGTTGCTCTTCAACACGACGCCGGTGAGCTTCTGATTGTCGCTGTGCAAGGCCATCACCTGCCCCTCGACGAATTGCATCTTGCCCGCGGCCACCAGCTCGCGCATGCGGGCGACGGTCGCAGGCGCCGCGCGAAACTCCGCGCGCCGGTGCACCAGTGTCAGTGAGCGCGCCTTCTCGCAGAGCGCCACCGTCCAGTCGAGCGCGGAATCCCCGCCGCCGCAGATCACGAGATCGCGTCCGTGATAATCGGCCGCCGATTTCACGCGGTAATGCACGCTCTTGCCCTCGAAGTGCTCCGCGCCCTCGACCGAGAGGCGCCGCGGCTGGAAGGAGCCCACGCCTGCGGCAATCACCACCGCGCCCGCCGTCAGGCGCGTGCCGGTGCTGGTGGCCACGTGAAACTTGCCGTCGGGCAGGCTCGTGAGCTCGGTCACTTCCTGATCCAAGTGAAACTTGGCATTGAAGGGCTTCACCTGCTCGAGCAGCCGGTCGATCAGCTCCTGCGCGCCGCAGATGGGCAGCGCCGGAATGTCATAGATCGGCTTGTCCGGATAGAGCTCGGTGCATTGGCCGCCGACCTGAGCCAGCGAGTCGATGATCACCGAGCCGATGCCCAACAGCCCGAGCTCGAAAATCTGGAAGATGCCCACGGGGCCGGCGCCGATGATGGCCGTTTCGACGTAGTTGGAGGCGGCTGCCGCCGCGCTGGCGACGGGCGCCTCGATAGTATCCGACATGATGAACGCATTGACCTCGCAGGGAAAAATTGGGCGAATTGTAGCCGAATGAGCTCGCGTCTGCGGGATGGACGCCGCGCGCGAGGCCGATTGCGGAGGTGCCTCCCGCTGCGACACCCTGCCGCCTCATGACCACCCTCGTCTGGTTTCGTTCGGATCTTCGCCTCGCCGACAATCCGGCGTTGTGCGCGGCGGTCGCAGCGGGCACGCCGGTGGTTGCCGTGTACCTCCACGCCCCGGGCGAGGAGGGTCTGTGGCAGCCGGGGGGCGCCGGCCGGTGGTGGCTGCATCACAGCTTGACCGAGCTGCGCCGGAGCTTGGCGGCTTTGGGAACCGATCTGTGCCTGCGCGCGGCCGAGGACTCGCTGGCGGCGTTGCAACTGCTGGTACGCGAATGCGCGGCGACGCGCGTCGTGTGGAATCGCCGCTACGAGCCGGCGATCCGGGCGCGCGATGAGATCATCAAGCGGACCCTGCGAAGCCAGGGCATCGAGGCCGAGAGCTATGCGAGCGCGCTGCTGCACGAGCCCTGGTCGATCCGCACCCGGAGCGACGGACCCTACCGGGTGTTCACGCCTTTTTGGCGCCACTGCAAATCGCTCGCCGACCCGGCCGAGCCGCTGCCGGCGCCGCAAGCGCTGTGCGCACCCGCGAGACAGCCCGCCTCGCAAACCCTCGAGAGTCTCGAGCTCTTGCCCGCGCTCGATTGGCCGTCGGGACTCGCGGCAGCCTGGACCCCGGGCGAGCATCAGGCGCTTCGCCGGCTCGAGCGGTTCACGAGCACGGCGCTCGAGGATTACTCGAGCCGGCGCGACGAGCCCGGCGCCCCCGGCACCTCGCGGCTCTCGCCGCATTTGCATTTCGGCGAGATCGGCCCGCGCCAGATCTGGCACGCGGTGCGGCGCGCGGCGCAAGCGCAGGGCCGAAACTTCTCCTGGCGGGACTCGCAATTCTTGACCGAAGTCGGCTGGCGCGAGTTCGCGTATCACCTGCTCTACCATTATCCGCACACGCCCGAAGAGCCGCTGCGGGCGGAGTTCGCGCGCTTCCCCTGGCAATCGGACGGCAGGCTGCTACGCGCCTGGCAGCGCGGCCGGACCGGCTACCCGATCGTCGATGCCGGCATGCGCGAGCTGTGGCGCACCGGCTGGATGCACAACCGCGTGCGCATGATTGCCGCCTCGTTCCTGGTCAAGGATCTGCTGCTGCCCTGGACCGCGGGAGCGCGCTGGTTTTGGGACACCCTGGTCGATGCCGATCTCGCCACCAACACCCTGGGTTGGCAGTGGGTCGCCGGCTGCGGCGCCGATGCCGCGCCCTATTTTCGGGTCTTCAATCCGGTGACCCAGGGCGCCCGGTTCGATCCCGTGGCGGCTTACGTCCGCCGCTGGGTTCCGGAGCTTGCCGCCCTGCCGAACGATTGGATTCATGAGCCCTGGGCGGCCCCGCCGCCGGTGCTGCGTGACCGCCGGCATCACCTTGGGGGTCGATTACCCGAAGCCTCTGGTCGATCACGCTGCAGCGCGGCAAAGCGCGCTCAAGGCCCTCGCGAGCCTCCGCAGCTGACCCCCAGGGCGCACCTTCTGCAAACGTCGGCGACCGCCTATTGAAACTCCGGGGTGCTCTGTATATGGTTTGTACAGTATTTTTCTGTACAACTTCAGCGCCAAGGAACCCCATGCACGCCCAGGTAACCCCCTCCCCTCTCTCGTCGCCGCGCCAGGCGACCCGGCCCATTCGCGCCTTAAGCCGCGGGCTCGAGGTGCTCGCGGAGCTCAATCGCCGGGAACGCGCGCCCATTCATACCCTGTCGAGTGCCGTGCGCCTGCCGCGCACCACGACCTTTCGGATTCTCGAGACACTGCGCTTGGCCGGATTCGTCGAGCGCGACGCGCATGACGATTGCTATCGGCCGACCGTGCACGTGCGCTCGCTGGCGGACGGCTTCGATGATGAGGCCATGATGGCGCACATCGGCAAGGCCTACCTGCCGGCGCTCGCCAAGGAAATCGTCTGGCCGATGGACATCGCCACACCCGCGGGGACTTCGATGCTGGTGCGCGAGACCAGCCGCAGTCCGCTCGCCTTGGAGCCGAACGGCATCGGCGAGCTCTTGCCGATGCTCACCACCGCGGCCGGGCGGACTTACCTCGCCTTCTCGAGGCCCGAGGTGCGCGAGGCCGTGTTGGATGCGCTCGCGCGGACGGCCCCGCCGGACGATCGGCTGGCGCGCGACCGGCCGGAGACCGAGCGTCTCGTGCAGGAGAGCCGCACGCAGGGCTTCGGGCTGTCGCAGCGGGCGCGGCGCATCTCCCAGGAGATCACGCTCGCACTGCCGTTGCGCGCCGGTGAACGCGTGCTCGGCACGCTGGCGGTGCGCTGCGCGGCGTCGGCAGTTCCACTTAGGAGCGCAATTGAGCAGTTTTTACCGAAGATGCGCGAAGTAATCCTCAAGATCGAGGCAGAGTTCGCCCAGGCTACTTCGTCAGCACCTTACTCACTCCCCCCGAGATGAGCGAGGTCACATCGAGCAATGCGCCCGCGAGGCCGAGTCCTCCGGGCGCGGCGAGATAGCGCGGCCGCCACACCGGCAGGAATTTTTCCTTGTACTTGCGCAGGCCTTCGAACGGATAGAAGGTCTCGCCGTAGCGTTGCACCATGCGACCGAGCTTGTGCCAGGCCGGGGCGAGTGCATGCTCCTCGAGGCCCGAGAGCGGCGCCATCCCCAAGCTGAACCATTGGTAGTGCTGCGCCTTGCCCCACAGCATGCATTCGACCAGCATGAAATCGATGACGCTCTTCGGCGCCGCGTCGCTGTAGCGCATCAGATCCGCGGAGAGCACGGTGTCGGCGCCGGCGCGCAATATATTGGCGAAGGCGACGATCACCCCCGCGCGGCGCACCACGGCGATGTCGAAATGCGCCAAGTACGCCTCGTCGAAATACCCGAGCGAAAAGCGCTTCTCGGCGCTTTGCTTCTCGGCAAGCCAGGCCTCCGACACCGCGCGCAGCTCCGGCATGATCGGGCCGGTCTGCCCGCGCGGCACGATCTCGAACTCGGCGCCGTCCTTTTTTGCGCGCCGATGGGGATGGCGCAAATCCGCGCGCGCCGCGCCTTCGAGCGAGAACGTGTCGAGCGGCACGCGCGCCTCTTCGCCGAGCTTGCTGAGCGTCAGACCGAGATCGATGTACAGCGGCAAATTGTCCGGGGTGATCTGGTAGAACACGGGCTCCACCGCCATGTCGTCGCAGCGTTCGACGAAAGTCCAAACCAGTGGCTCGAACAGCGCGGAGGGTCCCACGGGATCGCCCATGGACACCCAGCTGCTGCCCGAAGCCTGGTACATGATGAACGCCGTGCGATCCTCGTTGAACAACAAGTTCTTGTCTCCGAGGAGCGCAAGATTCGCCGTGGCGTCGTGCGCGTTCTCGATGAGCACGCTCGCCCGCTCGAGGTCCGCCTCGCTCGGCGGCTGCATCGCAGGCTTCGACGGACGCAGCAGACGGTACAGCGCATAGGCCGCCGCCGTCATCGCGGCCATGAGCAACGCACGCAAGCTTCGCGGCGCCGGCGATCGAAAGGCGAACTCCCACCACAGCTCCTTGCTGTAGGGCACGTGCCGGTAAGCGAACAGTACCAGCCACACCGCGGCGCCGAGCACGAGCAGCATGGCGACCACCCACGACCCCGAGAAGCGCTGCTCGATGATCGATGCCCGACGGCGGAAGCGCCCGCGCGCCGACACGAGCAAGAGCGCCACGGCGCCGAGCACCAGGGCCTCCTCGTAGTCGAATCCCTTCAAGAGCGAGAGGATCACGCCGGCGCATAACAGCCACATGGTCAGGTACCAGGCCGCGTCGAGCCGACGGTACAGACCGTGCGCGAGCACCAGCAGTCCGACACCGACCGCGCTGCCGAGCAGATGCGACAGCTCCAGAATCGGCAGCGGAACGATTCGGCGCAGCGAGCTCCAGGCGGTCGCCGATGCCGGGCGTCGATCCCGACAGCAGCAGCACGGCGCCCGCACCGAACACCGCAATGGCGCTCGCCTGCGGCGTCATCGCGCCGAGCCAGGTGCGCCCGAGCTGACCGATGCGCACCATCGGCGCGCGATGCAGCCAGAGCTCGTGCGCACCCAGCAAGCAGAGCGCCACGGCGAACGGCACCAGGTAGTAAATGATGCGGTAGGCGAGCAGCGAGCCCAGCAGTTCGTCGGCCGGCACGGTGCGAAACAGCAGCAGCAGCACCGACTCGAACACGCCGACGCCGCCCGGCACGTTGCTGATGATGCCGGCGGCGATGGCGATGATGAACATGGCCGCGAAGGCCGCGAATCCGATGTGCGCGTGCGCCGGCAGCAGCACGAACAGCACGCCGGCGGCGCACAACAGGTCGCCGGACGCGACCGCGACCTGCGCGAACGCGATGCCCGGGCTCGGAACCGGGATGCAGATCTTGCGCCAGCGCAGCGGCTCGTGCCGGGTGCACGCGAGCGTGAGGTACGCGACCACCCCGGCGAGCAGCATGCAGCCGCCGCCGATGATGATGGACGCGTGCAAGTGCAGCACCGAGGCCGACAACGGCGCCTCGGCCAAGAGCGACAAGCCGAGGAGCGCCGCGGCGCCCAGGCAGAAAGTGAGCGTGCCGAACGCGACCACCGTCGCGATCTGTTTGGTCGGGAGCCCGAGAACGGAGTAGGCGCGCAATCGGATCGCGCCGCCGCTCAACGTATTGAGCCCGACGTTGTGGCCGATCGCGTAGCCCATGAAGGAGATCAGGGCGAGCCTCGGGTACGGCACGCGCGCGCCGGCGAACCTCAGCCCCAGGGCATCGTACAAGGTCAGGCAGCCGTAGCCCGCTGCCGTGAGGACCACAGCCCCCAACAGCTGGGAGGTCTGGATCGCGCGCATGTGCTGCGAGGATGTCCCGCCAATGGTATTCACCGAGGAGGTGATGCAGCCAGAACAATGCGATCACGAGCAGGGCGATCCCGAATAGCGTCGTCCACGCCGGGACCTTTCGAATTGTGTGCGGAAGTGTCAAGCGGCCTATCGTATCAGGGGTGCCGCGACGCCGCGCAAGGAGGCCGTCACGTGTCCCGGTATCGCCAGTTCGATGTAGAAACTGCTAGGGTTATGCACCAAGCTCCCGACAACAAAGGTGATCGCACATGAGTTCCGCCGCCGACGGCCGCCAGGCAAGCATGGATTCCTCGCAGATCTATCGCGAGGAGACGTACACCGATCGCAGGGTGGGCACCATTCGCTGCCTGACCCCCGTGACCGCAGAGGGGACGGCCGATGCGACGCGTCCGGTACTCTATGTCGGGCAGGCGCAGATCATGACACCGATGGGCGCGCTGCCGATCAGTTTCGACCTGGAGGCCTCCACCTTGGGCGCGGCCATCGCCAAATTTGGCGACGCCGCCGAGCTTGCCGTGCAGCAGACCATGCGCGAGTTGCAGGACCTGCGGCGCGAACAGGCCTCCTCGCTGGTGATTCCGGACGCGGCGGGCGGCTCGATACCGAGCCCGAGCGATCTCCTCGGGCGCGGGCGCTCGCGGCGCTAGGATTCCAAGGCGGCCCAGCGCGCATACGCCGCTTCGAGCTCGGCGAGGAGCTCCTGTAATCGCACGGCGGCGCTGCGGCCCTGCTCCGGTCGCTCGCGGAACAGCGTCGGATCGCTCAAGGACGACTGCAGCGCCGCCTGTTCGGCCTCGAGGCGCTCGATGACGGCCGGCAGCGATTGCAGCTCGCGCTGCTCGTTGTAGGAGAGCTTACGGGACTTCGCTCGCGATGCAGGCCGGGGCCTTGCAGGTGCCGCCTCCGTGGGCGCCGTTGCGCGCGGTGTCGCGGCGCCGCGCTCGGCCCGCTGGCGCATGGAATCGGTGTAGCCGCCGACGTACTCATCGATGCGCCCGCCGCCGTCGAAGACCAGCGTGCTGGTGACGACGTTATCGAGAAACGCGCGGTCGTGGCTCACCAGCAACAGCGTGCCCGCGTAGTCCGCCACCATCTCCTCGACGAGATCGAGCGTCTCCGCGTCGAGATCGTTGGTGGGCTCGTCCATGATCAGTAGATTGCTCGGCCGCGCAAACAGCTTCGCGAGCAGCAGCCGATTGCGCTCGCCGCCCGAGAGCATGCTCACCGGCGCGCGCAATCGCTCGGGCGGAAAGAGGAAATCGCGCAAATACCCCGATACGTGCCGCGCCCGGCCGTCGATGGTGACAGTGTCACCGCTCCCTCCGGTGACGTTGTCCATGAGCGAGGCCGCAGGGTCGAGCGTCGCTCGCTGCTGATCGAAATAAGCCGGCAGGAGCGAAGTGCCGCGCCGAATCGAGCCGCGCGTGGGCTCCAAATCCCCCATCAAGAGCTTGATCAGCGTGGTCTTTCCGCAACCGTTGGGGCCGACGATGCCGATCCGATCGCCGCGCATGATGCGGGTCGAGAAATCCGCGATCACCGGCCCCGCGCCGAAATCGAATCCCACATCGCTCGCCTCGAATACGAGTTTCCCCGACGGCGCCGCATCCTGCGCCTTGAGATCGATCTGCCCCAGCCGCTCGCGTCGTTCGCGGCGCTCGACGCGCAATTGCTTGAGCGCGCGGACCCGGCCTTCGTTGCGCGTGCGGCGCGCCTCGACGCCCTGCCGGATCCACGCCTCCTCCTGCGCGAGCTTCTTGTCGAACAAGGCCGCATGTTTGGCCTCGACGTCGAGCGCGGCGCGCTTTTCGATCACATAGTCGTCGTAGCTGCCGGACCAGCCCACCAGGCGGCCGCGATCGAGCTCGACGATGCGCGGCGCGAGACGCCGGATGAACGCACGGTCGTGGCTGACGAAAAGCAAAGCGCCCGGAAATTCGAGCATCATCTCCTCGAGCCAGCCGATCGTCTCGATGTCGAGATGGTTCGTCGGCTCATCCAGCAGCAACAGATCCGGCTGCGCGACGAGCGCACGGCCCAGCATCACGCGCCGCCGCCAGCCGCCGGACAAATCCGCCATGCGCGCATCGCCCGCGAGCTCGAGACGCGCGATCACCTGATCGATGTCGAGTTGCGCGCGCCACTCCTCGTCCTCATGGGATACCCCCGCGCGCAGCACGTCCCGCACGCGCACCTCGCTCGCGGGGGACACTTCCTGGGCGAGGCTCGCCGTCTTCGAGCCCGGGCGAATCCATACCTCGCCCGAGTCGGGCGCGATCTCCCGGCTGAAGAGCTTCAAGAGCGATGACTTGCCGGTGCCGTTTCGGCCGAGCAGGCACACGCGCTCGCCCTTCGACACCTGCAAGTCGGCCTCCTCGAGCAGCGGATGGAGGCCGTAGCGCAGCGAGACTTTATCGAGACGGGCGATCAGCATAAGTGTTTCCGGAGGACGGCCGGCTCGTAAGCCGGTGTGGACGTAGGATTATACTGACTTGCTTTTTTCGGCCATTTGCGTCGAGATTGAATCCGTACCAGACACTTCATCGAATTCCCAAATGCCTATGCGAGATTTCACCACGGGCCGGAGCGGCGCATGAGTCTTTCGCTCGCGACCATCGCGGTGATCGTCAATGTCGTGCTGCTCGTGCTCGCCGCCTGCCTCATTTATCAGTACCTGCATCGGCGCGCCGCGCAGACCGAGGAGTTGCGCCTGCAGAAGCTTCATCTCGAGCACGAAGTGGAGGACCGAACGCGCGAGCTGGTCGAGCTGTCCACCCATCTGCAGAGCTTGGCCGAGCGCGAGAAAGCGAGTCTCGCGCGCGAGCTGCACGATGAGCTCGGCGGCTTGCTCGTGGGCGCGCGCATGGACATCTCGTGGACCGAGCAGCACTTGAGCTCGCCCGAGCAAGACATCCGCCAGCGACTCAATCGGGTGCAGCAAAACCTGGCGGCCGGCATCGATCTCAAGCGCCGCATCATCGAGGAGCTGCGCCCGACGCTGCTCGACAATGTGGGGTTCGTGGCGGCTCTGCGCTGGCAAATGAAAGAGACCTGCTCGCGCGAGGGCATCACCTGCAACGAATATTTCCCGGACGAGGAGCCGAAACTCAACCCAGATGCCGCCATCTCGCTGTTTCGCATCGCGCAGGAAGCCTTCGCCAATCTCATCAAGCATTCGGGGGCGAAGAGGATGGACGTCACGCTCGACATCGATGACGATATGTTGGTGTTTCGGATCGCGGACGACGGTAAGGGAGTCACCAGTGCCAACTCGCCGAGCGGCGCCCATGTGCTCGCCTCCATGCGCCATCGCGTTCGCGCGCTCGGCGGCACGTTCGACGTGTCAGGCTCGCCGAGCGGCGGCCTCCTCGATGTACGCATCCCCACATCCCGAGCGTTGCGGACGCTCCCCGAGGGGGAGCCCACGTAGCGACTCCCGGTGAGCCGCGTGTTGCACAGACGCCGCTGGGCCGCCCTGTCGATCGCGAGCGTTGCAGCGGCGCTCTTCGCCTCGGCAGGCTCGTGCGCGAACCGCGACGCCCTGCGTGAGATCGTGCAGGATCAGTGCCTACCGCATTGGCGCGAGCAGCACACCCCGGCCCCGTGCATGGAGGTGCATGTCGAGTCGGCCGCCGACTCGGGTTACGCGGTGCTCGCGGACCGCAAGGGCGGAGCCCACTTTCTTCTCATACCCACCAAGACCATCAGCGGCATCGAGAGTCCCGCGCTCGAGGCGTCCGGCGCGCCGAGCTATTTCCGCGCGGCGTGGCAGGCGCACGAGCGGCTGGACGATGTCATCGGCCGGCAAGTGCCGGCGCGATTCGTCGGTCTCGCCGTCAATCCTCTGCACGCGCGCGGCCAGGATCAGCTGCATATCCACATCGAGTGTCTGCGGCCCGACGTGTTCGAGACCCTCCGGACTATCCACCTCTCTTCGTCGTGGTCGCCGATCACGCTCGGCGGCGCGAGCTATTGGGTGCGCAGCATCTCGGGCAATCTCGAGGCGGACGACCCGTTCAAGGTGCTGGCCTCGCACCCCCCGGAAGCGGAGCGCGGCATGAATGATTACACGCTCGTGGTGACCGGCGCGCCGAGCGAGGATCGAGGGTTCGTGATGCTCGCGAGTTCGGGCGCGGCGGGCGAATTGCTGCTCGATTCCACCTGCGCCGCGGTGCAGGCGGTGCCGTGACCGGCGGCGACGCTCCGGCCGATCCGGCATGGCTCGCGATCGGCCGGGAGCTCAAAGCCATCGCGCAGATCGGCCTTGCGTTCAATCGCGATCCTTACGACCGCGAGCGCTACGAGCGCATTCGCGAGCTGGCGGCAGCGGTGATCGCGGCCGGATCCGGCCACGATGTCGGTTCTTTGTTGGAAACATTCCGGGCCGAGACGGGTTACGCAACGCCCAAAGTGGACGTTCGTGCCGCGGCCTTTCAGGCGGGACGGATCCTCCTGGTTCGCGAGGTGAGCGACGGCGCGTGGACGCTGCCGGGAGGCTGGGCCGATGTGAACGAAGCGCCCGCCGCGAGCGCCGTGCGCGAGGTGTTCGAGGAATCCGGGTTCGTAGCGCGCGCTGTCAAACTCGCTGCCGTGTACGACTACCGCAAGCGCAATCGGCCGCATCATCTAGACTCGATTTACAAGCTGTTCTTCCTCTGCGAGCTGACGGGCGGCAGCGCCCGCCCGAGCATCGAGACCAGCGAGGTCGCCTTCTTCGCACGTCACGAGTTGCCGCCCCTGTCGATCGGACGCACCACCGCCGCTCAGATCGAGCGCATGTTCTGCCATGCCGAGGAGCCGGGACTGCCGGCCGACTTCGATTGAGTTCAATCCGCGGCTGCCGCCGACATCAGCCGCTTGCGGAGCGCGATGCCGGCGTAAATGGGCACGCACACCGCCAACAGCAGGCCGCCTTTTAACGCCGAGCGTGGATCTTCCGCCACGGCGGCGATCAGCGCGAGCACACTGCCGATGAGCACGATGCCAGTGGTGTAAGGATAACCGAAGACGCGATAGGGCCGCGGCAGGTCGGGCTCTCGCCGCCGCAGCACGAACAGCGCGGCGTAGGCCGAGATGTAGTTGACGAGGAAAAGGACGGTTGCGAGCGCGATGATCTGCTCGAAAGTCCCCGACAAGATGAGCGCAATCGCTGCCGCGCTCGACACCGCCAGCGCGAGGCGCGGCGTCCCGCCCGCACTCACCGCAGCCGCCTTGCGGGTGAACAGGCCGTCGCGGCCGATCGCGAGCAGCACCCGCGGCGTGATGAGCAACGTCGCGTTTACGAGACTCAGTACGGTGAGGAGCGAGATCACGCGTTACGAGCTCCCCGCCGCCGTGCGGGAATACCATGCGTGCCGCCGTGGCGGCCGGCAGGTCCGAGGCGGCCAGGGTGGATAGCGGCAGGACGCGCAGCAGCGCCGCGTTGACCATGACGTAGAGCACGAGCAAGACGACCGTGCCGCCGATGAGCGCGCGCGGCAAATTGCGCGCAGGATCGGTGTTCTCTTCCGCCAGATAGATCGGCGAGTACCAGCCGTCATAGGTGAGCAGCACGTTGCGCATGGCGCTCACCAGCGCCGCCAACGCGCCCATCGACCAGAGCGGGAGCGCGGCGGCGCTCATCGGCAACGGCACGGCCGTGTGCGCGGCCGGCGGCACGAAGAGGCACGCGACCACCAAGATGAGCATCATGAGCCCGATCGACAGGCTGATGAACCGCGTGAGCGAGCTCCCCAGGCGAAGCCCCACCCAGTGCAGGGCGGTGAAAGCGGCGACGATGAGCACCGCGCCTGAGCGTGTGAATTGCGCGACGGCGGGGTAGAGCGAGGCGAGGAATGTCATCGCCGTGATGGAGCCATAGGCGAGCGCCGCGGCTTCATTGATCCAGTCGCTCCAGCCGACCACGAACCCTGCGCCGCCGCCGAAGGCGCGACGCGCATAGACGTAGAAACCGCCGGCGCTCGGCAGCATGGTCGCGAGTTCCGCGACCGACATCGCGCCGAACAGCGCATAGGCGCCGCCCACGATCCAGAAGGTGAGAATGAGACGCGAATCGCCCAAGGTGGCGGCGAGCGCGCCCGGCAAGCGCAGGATGCCGACGCCCACCGTACCGCCGAACACCATCGCGAGACCGAAACCGAGCCCCAGGATTCGGGCGAGCGGCGCAGGCTTGTCCATTCATCCCCTGAAGAACTGGAGGCTCGTCGGGATGTTAGCATTCCGGCGTCGGGCCGATGGGGGGAATGCCATGTCGAAGGACGTCTTGCTCGCGATCGATCAGGGCACGAGCTCGAGCCGCGCGATCGGCTTCTCCGCCACGGGCGAGATGCTGGCCGTCGAGCAGCAGGCATTCGAGCAGATCTATCCGGCCTCGGGGTGGGTGGAGCACGATGCCGAGGTCGATTTGGGCGACCGTGCTGTCCACCGCCCGCCGCGTGCTGCAGCGGTTGACGGATGAGGGGCGGGCCATCGCCGCGATCGGCATCACCAACCAGCGCGAAACCACGGTTCTGTGGGACCGCGACAGCGGCGCGCCTATCTACAACGCCATCGTGTGGCAGGACCGGCGCACCGCGGACCGCTGCGCCGCGCTGAAGAGCGCTCACCCCGATGCGGAGGCCGAGCTCGCGCGCAAAACGGGGCTTTTGTTCGATCCGTATTTCAGTGCGACGAAGATCGCGTGGATCTTGGACAAAGTACCCGGCGCGCGTGCGGCCGCGAAGGCCGGACGCATCGCCTTCGGGACCATCGATTGCTTCCTGCTCTGGCGTTTGACCGGCGGACGCGTGCATGCGACCGATGCGACCAACGCGAGCCGCACGGCGCTCTACGATCTACGCAAGGGCTGTTGGGACGAGGCGCTGTGCGAGCTGTTCGACGTCCCGCGTGCCTGTCTGCCCGAAGTCCGCGATTGCGCCGGCGACTTCGGCGAGGTCGACGCGAGCGTGCTTGGCGAGACGCTGCCCATCCGCGGCGTCGCGGGTGATCAGCAGGCGGCGCTCATCGGGCAGGCGTGCTTCGCGGCCGGCGAGGTGAAGAGCACCTACGGCACCGGAGCCTTCCTCGTGCTCAACACGGCCCGGGAGCTCGTGGTCTCGAAGAACCGGCTCCTCGCGCACGGTTGCTTATCGACTGAATGGCGAGAGCACGTTCGCGCTCGAAGGCTCGATCCTGTCCGCGGGATCGGCGATCCAATGGCTGCGCGACGGCTTGGGACTCATCTCGCACGCCGGCGAGGTGGAGGCGCTCGCCAGTACAGCGCGGGACAGCGGCGGCGTGTATCTCGTGCCCGCCTTCACGGGTTTGGGCGCCCCTTACTGGGACCCGGAGGCGCGCGCCGCGCTCATCGGACTCACGCGCGCCTCGAGCCGCGCCGAAATCGCGCGGGCCACGATCGACTCGGTGGTCTATCAGACCCTCGATCTGCTCGAGGCCATGGCGGCGGACGGCCTCAAGCCCGCATTTCTCAAGGTGGATGGTGGAATGGCGATGAACGATCTGTTCATGCAGCGTCTCGCGGACGTGCTGGATATCGCCATCCAACGGCCGAAGATCGCCGAGTCGACGGCGTTCGGCGCGGCCTGTCTCGCGGGACTCGGCTGCGGCATGTACCGCTCCTTGCAGGATATCGTGCAGCTCGCGAAGCCCGACGCCCGCTTCGAGCCGCGCCCTTATGCCGCACGCACGGCCGAAATCGCCGGATGGCGCGCGGCGCTCGCGCGCGTGCGGAGCAGCGCCGGATGAGCGCATGGTGAACCCCACCCCGATCCGCGAATCGTCCGCTCCGCCGACGCCGCACCCACCCGCGTCCGCCTGGGCGCCGTTTCGTCACCGCACGTTCGCGGTCATCTGGGTCGCGACCGTGGTCTCCAACATCGGCGGCTGGATGTACAGCGTCGCATCCGGATGGCTGATGACGGGGCTCGATGCCGATCCTCTATTCGTGTCGCTGGTGCAGGTGGCCAACAATCTGCCGATGTTCCTGTTCGCGATACCGGCCGGCGCACTCGTGGACATCGTCGATCGACGTCTGTTTCTGATCATCGGCGAGACGGCGGTGACCCTCACCTCGACCGCCTTCGCCGTGCTCGTCTGGCTGCATCTCATCACGCCCTGGAGCCTGCTCGTGTTCAGCTTCCTGGTGACCGTGGCGAGCGCCGTCACGGCCCCGGCGTGGCAGGCGGTCGTACCGCAGCTCGTGCCGAAGCCGGAGCTGCCGAGCGCGATCGCGGCGAACAGCGTCGGCATCAATGTAAGCCGCGCGGTGGGACCGGCGCTCGGCGGACTGATGGTCGTGGTGTTCGGCATTGCAGCGCCTTTCTGGGTCAACGCCGTCAGCAACGTGGGCGTCATCGCGGCGCTGATCCGCTGGCAACCGGCGAAGAAAGCCGGCCCGCGTCTTCCGCCGGAGAGTTTCGGTCAGGCCATGCGCTCGGGTTTGCGGCACGCGCGCTATAACCCGTCGCTGCGCGCGACGCTGGTGCGCACGGTGGCGTTCTTCGTGTTCGCGAGCGCCTACTGGGCGCTGTTGCCGCTCGTCGCGCGCGGCCAGATCGGCGGCAGCTCCGCGCTTTACGGCGTGCTGCTCGGCGTGATCGGCGCATCCGCCGTCGCGGGTGCGTTTCTGCTGCGAACGCTGCGGACGCGATGGGGACCGGACGCGCTGCTCGCGGGAGCCACGGTGGCGACGGCTCTCGCCACGGCGCTCTTCGGTGCCGCGCACAACGCGGGCGTCGCACTCGCCGCGAGCGTGCTCGCCGGGGCCGCCTGGATCGCGGGCGTCTCGAGTCTCAATATCTCGGCGCAGGTCGCCCTGCCCGAATGGGTACGCGGTCGAGGGCTCGCCATGTACGTCACCATCATGTTCGGCTCCTTGAGCCTCGGCAGCGCGATCTGGGGCGAGGTCGCAAGCCTCGTGGGTCTGCCGATCGCCCTCTATGGCGCTGCCGCCGGAGCGATCGTCGCCATCCTCCTCACCTGGCGCTGGAAGCTACAGACCGGAGCGGCCATCGATTTCACGCCCTCCATGCACTGGCCCGAGCCGGTTACGATTGCGGAGGTCGAGCCGGACCGCGGACCGGTTTTGACGCTGGTCGAATATCGCATCGATCCGAAGCATCGCGAGTCGTTCCTCGAGGCGATGGGTCCTTATGCCCGCGTCTTCCGCCGCAACGGCGCCTACGACTTCGCCGTCTACGAAGACCCCGCCGAGGAAGGCCGGTTTGTCGAGACTTTCATGTCGGACTCGTGGTCGGAGCATCTGCGGCTGCATGGGCGCGTAACCATCACCGATCGCAGGTCGGAGGAGGCGGTGCGCCGCTGGAACATCGGCGAGGTCAAGACCACGCATCTCGTCATCGCTCAACCGCGGGACTGATCGCCGCCGATGCGCACGACGTAACGGCCGAGTGCGCGGCCCGCGATCAGCTGCTCGCAAGCCTCGGGGATTTCCTCGAGCTCGATCACGCGCTGCACGATGCGCTCGGCGAGCGACCCGAGATGCCACTCGCCGGCGAGCTTGGCCCACAGGGCGAGCCGCCAGTCGCGCGGGACATCCACCGAGTGGATGCCGAGCAGGCTCACGCCGCGCAGAATGAGGGGCATCACGGTCGCGTTCAGCTCGGCCGATTCGGCGAGGCCGATGCAAGCGATCGTTCCCCACGGCCGCACGGTGCGCATGAGATAAGCCAGAGTCTTTCCGCCCAGATTGTCGACTGCACCGCCCCAGATCGCTTTCTCGAGCGGCCTCGTACCGAAGTCGAGCGTGTTGCGATCCACGATCTCATCGGCCCCCACCTGCCGCAGATATTCCGCCGCCGAGGGCGCCTTGCCGCTGATGGCTGCGGTCGCGAAGCCTGCGCGTTTCAGAATGGCGAGCGCGATGCTGCCCACGCCCCCCGTCGGGCCGGTGACGGCGATGGGCCCGTGGTCGGCGACTTGGCGATTCTCCTGCATCCGCCAAACCGCCATGGCGGCGGTGAACCCCGCGGTGCCCAGCACCATCGCCTCGAACAAACCGAGCCGCGCGGGCAGCGGGACCACCGCCTGCGCGGGAACCCGGGCGAATTGGGCAAAACCGCCGTCGAGCGATTCGCCGATGTTGCTGCCGGTGACGAGCACCCGATCGCCCGGCGCGAAACTCGCGTCGGCACTGGTTTCGACCACGCCCGACAAATCGATGCCGGCGGTGCGCACGGCTCCCCGCGTAATCGGTGCGTTGCCGGTCACCGCCAAGGCATCCTTGTAGTTGAGGCACGAGTAGGCGACGCGGATCACCACCTCGCCGGGAGTGAGATCATCGAGAGACACCGTGTCGAAGCTCGCGCGGGTGCCGCCCTCGATCCGGTGTACGCGCAATGCTTTGAAGGTGGACATACCGGCCCCACGCAACGATGCGTCGCCGCGATCTCTGTCAGAGATGCGAGAACGCGTCTGTAAAAGCCCCGTTGGAGAGCAGATTCTGCGTCGCGCGAACCACCGCGTCGGAGAGCGTCTCGTAGTAGTTCTCAGCCTTGTAGGAACGACCGAACCGCTCTGTGCCCCCCGCCGCCGCGCCCGACCAGATCTCCTTGCCGTGCGCATCTTTGAGATGCAAGACCAGAGACAGCTCGGAGTGATACGTCCCTGTCTCGGTCACGAAAAACTGGCGGATCTCGCCGCTCAGAGTCAGGGCGCCGGGTCCGTCGACGACGTTGAGCCCGGCGACGTGGAGCGTGTCTTTCACATGCTCGGTGATGAACGCGGCCACATCGCTCGAAGTGGTGACGGGGAGCGGCTTTTCGGGTTTCTCCCGATTCTCAGCGATCAGCGACGGATTGGTGCGCGTATCGACCAAGGTATCGACATGCAAAGCCGTCGTGATCACCGGGCCGCCCAGATTGAGAGGACCCAGGCTGCCCAAGGTGTCTGTAGGTTTCCAGACGAGAGGGATGTTCTCGAGCAGCTTGGTGGCTGCCAATCCGCTGTCCACGAGCAGCAGAGTCAGGCAGAGAATGGAGATAATGCGCTGAGATTCATGTTCACCTCGCCGGACTTGTTGGTTATGGGCTGGCGCAGATCGTTATCTACGCTCATTGTAGATAAAGCACCGTTCTCACGCGCATTGATTTTTGCCGGCGCCGATCTGGACGCGATCCGGCCGATCGGCCGGAACTGTGACTGCCCGTGGCAATTCTTCCTAAAATTTCGGCGCGCACGCCCTTCTGTCCGGCGGCGATCTTGTGAAAAATATGGCCTCATCGCGACCTCATTGCTCGAGGGAATGCAGATGAGATTCAGATTCAAGGCATTTGCGTGGCATTTGGCCGGCGAGTGCGAGCGCGTTGACGCTGACGCTCGGCCTTCTCTATCTCGGCTGGTATCACTGGCCGGGATGGTATCTGGCGGACATGCCGACGGTGCTCGCCATCTTGGTCGGCGTCGACGTCGTCGCTGGGACCGCTCCTGACTTTCATCGTTGCAGACCCTGCGAAGACACGCCGCGTGCTGGCCCGGGACGTTGGAGCAATCTTGCTCGTGCAATTGGTGGCTTTCGGTTATGGCGTTACGACCCTCTGGAACGGCCGGCCGCTTTATTACGCGTTCTCCGAGAACTGCCTCTCGCTGGTTCAGGCCCAAGATATCGAGACGCGACTCCGCCGCTGCAGCCGCGCGCAGCATTCCGAATTGGCGCCGCACTTGGTACAGCCTTGCCGCGCTGGATATGGGCGCCGTTGCCGAACAACTCCGAAGAAGCCGACAAGATCGTCCAATCGGCCATCAAGGGAGGCTTCGACGTCACGGCTCGGCCCGCCTACTACAAGCCTTGGGCGAGCGGCGCTGCGGATCTGCGCGAGCCAGCTCAAGCGGGTGGACGACATCAAGTTCTTCTCGTCCAAGGAAAAAAAGCTGCTGAAGCAGCGCATCAAGGCTGCAGGATTGGCGCCCGATCGAGCGGACGGAATCGCGCTGACCGGCCGAAAGCGGCCTCTGCTCGCGGTGTTCGATCCCTCGAATTTGCGGCTTCTCGCTTACATCGCGCCGAACTGAGCAACATCGGCACTGCATCAATGAGGATCCATCCGCTACGACGCCCGGGCCAAGGGCGATTCGGGGTCAGTGTTCGCGTGGCTTCGCCTCGATCTGGATGTGCTCCGGAGGCAGACCCGCTTGATGTCGCTCGCAAATTTTTGCATAGGCTGATTCCAAGTGGCTGGTGAAGGAGCGTGTGTCGAACAGGAGCGTTGTGTGCCGCTGATCCACCAGTTTTCGCCGAATTTCGCCCAGTCGCCGCGAATCCGTGGCGAGTTCAACGGCCGAATCTTCATATTGCTGGGGATTCGAAGTGATCAACTCCGGCAGCCGATCGCTTGCAGCACGCTCGCGGCATAACGGCTGGCAAATGTTCGTCCGGCGTAAGTCAGCACCGGAAGGCCGGCCCATAGTGCATCGCTCGCTGTCGTACCCGCGTTGTAGGGCCAGGTATCCAGAAAAAGATCCATGGTGCGAAATCGAGCCAGATACTCTTCGCGTTTGAGGCGGTCGCCGAACACTAACCGCTCGGCGGGCGACGCCGCTGCGCCGTGCCGCGTTCAGCAAGTTCCGTTTTGCGTCTGCGTTATCGCAATAGATGAAAAGCGTGCTGTCCTGGCACTCGGTGCAAGATTCGCATCCAGATCTCAAACGTCGCGGGCTGCAGTTTATATAGCGTGTTGAAACAGGAGAACACGAAACCCTGCGACGGCAGCCCGAGTTCCTCTCTCGAAAATTTCCGTTCGCCGACTTCCCGTTTCGAGTCGTTGACCTGATAGGACGGTAGATAGATTATTTTCTCGGAGTAGTTCTCTTGACGGCAGGTGGAATGAGCATGGCGTCCGCGATCAAATAGTCCATGTAGGACGCGCCCATGGTTCCGAGAAAACCGATGTAGCTGAGCTGTACAGGCGCGGCGCGCAAGGCGAAGATCTTCGTGCGGCAGTATGCGGTGAAGCCGGCGAGATCCACGGCAATATCTATCCCGAGTTCGCGGGAGAGCGCCGCGACCTCCAAGTCGGATCGATCGCCGACGTCGAGGAAGCTATCGAAGGCCCGCTCCAAACGTTTGCGCATAGGATCGGACGATCGGGGACCGAAAGCGAACGCGGTGATCTCGAACCTCGAGCGATCGTGGAGCTCGAACAAGCTCGGCGGTCAGTCCGGCGACCGGGTGCGAACGAAAATCGGGCGAGAAATATCCTATCCGGATCTTGTCGCCGCGCGGCCGCGGCGCAATCGCGCCGAGCGCTGTCGTCCGGCGGACTTTCTTCGCGCACCCAGATCCGAGCGGCCCGATGCTGCAAGGAAGGATCATCGAGGAGCGCCGAGATCGGCATCGGTGCTGCCGATAACGGCAGATCGCTTCGATTTCAGGCTATGATTCGCTCGACATCAGATTGCAGTTCGCGCCAATCGCACACACTCATCCTGACGAAGGTTCGCCTGCGCAGTATCGCAGATCAATCCGGCCTGAGAGCGAGCGCGCGATCAAAGCTCGCGATGGCATCGACGGGCTGCATCAACTGTTAGAGCACCTCCCCGCGGTCGAAATGGGCGTCGGCCGAATCCGGGCGCCAGAGCGATCGCCCGATCGAGGCTGGCGAGAGCCTCGTTCCAGCGCTCAAGACCATAAGCACGGCACTGCGGCTCAAAAAGGCTTTGACATAATCAGGATCGAGCTCGACGGCCTTGTCATAACTAGCGAGCGCCGCATCCAATTGCTTCCTTGTGTGAAGCAATGCCGCCGCGGTTCAAATGGGCTTCCGCGAAGTGCGGAACCAACTCGATGGCCGTGTCGTAATCTGCCATCGCCGCGTCCGCTTGATTCGTTTGCTGGCGCGCTACACCCGCGGTTGTAATAGGCCTCGGCAAACCGCGGATCGAGCTCGATCGCCTTGTCGTAGCTCGGCGAGCGCCGCATCCAGCTGCTTTTTTTCTTGCAGCAGGACGCCGCGATAGCTGAACGCCTCGGCAAGAGCGGGGATCGAGTTCGATCGCCCTTGCAAACTGGCCAGCGCCGCCTCGGACTGCTTCAATTCGCGGAGCATCGTGCCGCGACGAAGATAGGCGAGGAACGAAGCCGGGAGCGATCTCGATGGCTTTCTCGTAACTCGCCAGCGCTTCGTCCAATCGCCGCAGCTCATTGAGCAAAGTACCGCGGTTGAAATGAGCTTCGGCATAGCCGGGATTCGCTGCGATCGCCTGGTCGAAGCTCGCCAGCGCTTCCTCGCGCCGCCCGAGACGCCCCAGCAAGGTCCCGCGGTTGTAATAGGCGAAGCGCGTCGTCCGGATTGAGCATCACCGCTCGGTCATAGCTTGCCAACGCTTCGTCCAAGCGGTTCAATCGCTCGAGGACTACGCCTCGATTGCAGAAGGCATTGGATGACTTGGATCGAGCGCAACGGCCCGATCGTAGCTCGCGAGGGCCGGCTGCAATTGACCTCGTCCTTGAGCACGTTTCCAAGCTTGTAGTAGGCCATGCAATACTTGGGCTGCAGGCGCGTAATGTTTGAATAGTGTTCTGTCGCCCGCTTCGGGGTCTCCTTGCCGTACCGCGATCTCCGCGGACAACATCAGCGTATCGATGTGATCTGGCTGCAGTTCAAGAATCGCGTTACAAATCGACCCCGCTTCGGTAACTGACCCTGTTGAATGAGTGCTCGCGCCTGTTCGAACTTCGACAGTATTTCCTGCGATGCCGGGTCTTTCGATGCTCGTGACTTCAAGATTTTAAACATGCGACGCACCAACTCCCACGGAGTTCGAGGCAACCTTGAGCGCCGGAAGACAATGATCGATCTTTTCACGACTTAACCCGAGAGCTACCGTATTACTGCCAACCGCTTCGGACGCTGCAATGCGACGCCCAGAGGACCTGAGAGCTTGGATCGCTTTTTACGCCGGCTCAGCTCGGGGAATTTGTGTTCTTAACGCCTCGACGCGGAGGAAGCTACGCACGCCGCCTGAGCCGGCGCGCCCGCCGCACCGGATGCTCAGGACAATTGGACCTTCGTCCGACGCCTCAGGGCGCGGAGCGACCTGAATCTTGCGATATTCTCGACACGCGCAGCTCGAGTTCGCGTCTGGGACGCTGATTTTATTTGGGGCCCGCGAGTGTCAGTCCAGTTCGTCAACGGAGGACGCCCTCAACGAGTCGCGACGTCGGCTGACTCCGATCGTGAATACACGCTGGCGGCGGCGTCGCTCCTCGCAGGCGCGACGCCGAGGGGTCGCGCTCCGCGCGGCCGCGGAAATCAACGATCAGGCGCGCAATTTTCTGGAGCTTGGGCTTGCTGCTGGCATGCGCTCTGACCTTCCTGCTGCTCAGCAACACGCATCTGAATTCGCTGTTTTTCCATCGCGCTGTCGCCGACTTGAGATTCGAGATCAAGCCTGGGGCAAGCCCGGCTGTGCTATTTCCTCGTGCGGGACCCTACGATCGCCGCCTGGGCTACGCTTATATGCCGTCCCTGATTCAGCACCTGAAGGCCCGTAACTTCGAAATCGTCAGACAGGCGGTTCAGTCTTCTGCTTTGCTGCGCTTTACCGATGCGGTTGGCCATGCCGTTTACCACGAAAAGTCTCAGGCAGGCTTGGTGCTGAAAGATAGTTCGGGCGACACGCTCGAGGCCGCATCTTATCCATCGGCGGTTTATCGGCGCTTCGAGGAGATCCCCGCCGCTACTGATCGACACGTTACGGTTTATCGAAGATCGTGACCTCCTCGATCCGAAGGATCCCTATCGCAACCCGGCCCTTGAATGGCGTCGCTTCGCCTGGGCGGTGGCTGGACGGCTCGGTGGAATCGTCAATCCCCGGCTCAAGCACGGAGGAGCCAGCACGTTGGCCACGCAGATCGAGAAATATCGGCACTCGCCCGAGGGGCGTACGGAAAGCGTTAGCGAGAAAATGCGGCAGATCGTGACCGCGACTGCGCGAGCTTATCTGGACGGTTTCGAGACGATTACCGCCCAAAAGGAGATCGTCACCGCTTACCTCGACTCGACGCCGTTGGGCTCCAGGCCGGGATATGGCGAGGTCGTCGGTTTTGGCGATGCGATGTCCGCCTGGTTCGGTGTCGATCTGGCCGAGGTAAACAGACTCCTCTCGCATCGGGCTGCCTCCGACGCCGAGACGCGGCGCCGGGCCCAGGTCTATAAGGAGGCACTCAGCCTGCTCATCGCTCAGCGTCGGCCCTCCTATTATTTGAACGCCGGGCGAGAGGATCTCGAGCGCCTCACCGACAGCTATCTGCGGGCTCTGGCATCGGCCGGCGTGATCGATCCCGCAATGCGCGACGCGGCGCTGTTGCACCGCCTCAGATTCACGCCGGGGCCGCCGCCACTGAGCGCGCGCTCATTCGTCGAGCGCAAAGCGGTCGATGCCACGCGGACGGAGTTGATGAGAGTGCTCGGGCTGCCGCAGGTCTACAGTCTCGACCGGATGGATCTGTCGGCCGATGTCAGCATCGATGGGTCGACTCAGAGCGGGGTGGCGGCGCTTCTCGAGCGGCTGAGAGATCCGACGGAGGTCAGCGCGCTCGGGCTGAAAGGCGACAAACTCCTGGGCGACGCGGATCCCGGCAACGTTGCCTGGAGCGTTGTTCTCTATGAGCGCGGCAACGACCACAATCTGATCCGCGTTCACGCCGACAGCACGGAGCAGCCGTTTGACTTGAACTCGGGGGCGAAGCTGATCCTCGGCTCGACCGCCAAGCTGAGAACACTCTCGACCTATCTGGGCATCATCGAAGGCCAGTATCGCGAACTGTCGACGTTTTCGGTCCCGGCGCTGCGGCAGGAGGCCGCGGCGAGCGATGACCCGCTTCGGCGATGGGCGGCGGAATACCTGGCAGGGGTACCGCCGGAGCACCGCGAGTTGCAGCCGATGCTGGACGCCGCGATGCAGCGGCGCTATTCCGCCAGCCCAGCCGAGGAATTCTTCACCGGCGGCGGCATTCACGTCTTTCATAACTTCGAGCGCTCAGAGGACATTGAGATTCCGACAGTCGAACAGGCCTTCGAGCGCTCGATCAATCTGGCCTTTGTGCGGTTGATGCGCGATGTGATACGGCATTACGAAGCCAACTTGGGTCGCGCTCGAGGGAGTGCACGGCTCCGATAGGTCGGTACGCGAGGACCTGTTGCGCCGCTTCGCCGATCAGGAAGGCACTGTTTACCTCAATCATTTCTATCTCAAGTACGCGAGGCTGTCGCCCGATGAGGCGCTTGAGCACCTTGCCGGTAGTGTGCAGCCGACGCCGCGCCGGCTCGCCGCGATCTTCCGTAGTGTGCGGCCCGGAGGACTCCGTGGCGCAGATGCAGAATTTCATCGGCAGCCACGTCCGCGAGGTGATGCCGCCGCAAGCACCGTCGCGAGACCTGTACGCCGAATTCGCTCCGAACAGATTCTCTTTGAATGACCTCGGCTACCTTGCCGGTGTCAATCCGCTCGAGCTTTGGCTGGTGGCCTACCTGCACGACCATCCGACGCGACGCGGTCGCAGGTCATCGCTGCGAGCGTCGATCAACGACAGCAGGCGTATGCGTGGCTCTTGAGGGGCGAGAAAACCCATCAGCAAAACGTACGCATCCGGGAACTGATCGAGCAGGATGCGTTCGACCATCTCTTGCAGGACTGGAAGCAGCAAGGGCTATCCGTTCGCCCGCCTGGTTCCGTCGTTGGCGACCGTGATCGGCAGCTCCGGCGATCGCCCTGATGCGCTCGCCACCTTGATGGGGATCATCCTCAACGACGGCGTAAAGCAACCGACCACCGATCTTGAACACGTGCGTTTCGCTGCCGACACGCCGTACGAGACGGAAATGACCTATCGGCCCGAAGTGTCAACGCGGGTGATGTCCGCGGAGGTCGCCGCGACACTGCGTCGCGCCCTCACCGGCGTCGTCGATACCGGAACCGCAGTCAGGGCGCGCGGCGTTTTCTTCGGAGCGGACGGGAGGCCGCTTCCGATCGGCGGCAAGACGGGAACCGGCGATAACCGCTTCGACTCGTTCGGGGCCGGACACCAACTCATCGACACGCGCCCGGTCGACCGCACCGCGACGTTCGTGTTCTTTCTGGGCGATCGCCTGTACGGCACAGTCACCGCTTTCGTGCCCGGGTCACAGGCGGCGAGCTACCATTTCACCAGCTCACTGGCCGTCTTGCTGCTCAGGACGTTAGCGCCAGAACTCCATGCGTTGATCGAACGGTCGACGGACGCGCCGCTGACGCAGCCTCAACTCGTCACCTCACCCGTGCGCACTGCGCTGCGAACCAACTGAATCTTGGAAAGTTTTGTGGAATGGTGCGCCCGGAGAGAT
>CAVYCL010000002.1:0-28452 GCA_963766915.1 uncultured Gammaproteobacteria bacterium | reverse complement strand
TCCGGTGTCCGGCTGGGAGACCAATAGATCGTTAACTTTGACGCCTAATTTCTCCGCATAGACGGGATCCAAGGCATGTTCCGCGTCTACGAACGCTGCGGTACCGCCGTTCTTTTGGGCCGAGGCGATGATGGCGAGCGTCAGCGTGGTCTTGCCCGAAGACTCCGGTCCGAAAATCTCGATCACTCGGCCGCGCGGAATACCGCCGACGCCGAGTGCAATATCGAGGCCGAGCGATCCCGTGGGAATCGACTCCACTTCGTAGGTCGCGCCCGCGTCGCCCAAGCGCATGACGGAGCCTTTGCCGAATTGCTTTTCGATCTGGCTCAACGCAGCAGCCAGAGCCTTCTTCCGATTCTCTTCTATCATTGGGAGTCCTTGACAACGTGTGGCGCTATTATTTCACAACCGAAGGCCGCCGCTCAGCTCATATTCGCTCAAACCTCAGAGATTTATGGGGTGCGTGCTGCGCTATCCAGTAATGGCCAAGTGCCGACTACTGTATAGATCGATCGCTCAGCCAATCTCGCTGAGCTGAACAGCTTCAATTCGCGAACCATCCAGGAAAATTTGGACATTGCTTTAAGCACAGGAGCTTGCGTGATTTTCCTCGCGAGCGTTACATGCGCCCGAAAGGCTTGCGGGTCGCGCGGCAGGCCCAAGTCATTGAAGCCGGCAAGTAGTGTACCGTGAAGTTGCAGCAGAGCCGAAGGACACTCTCGGGCCGCGGCCACGATCACATTGGATCTGTCCCAATATTCGTAGTCGTCGAAACGAACTTCGAACGCCGGGTGACGCACCGCAGCGCCAAGCGCGCGTAATGCGGTGGCTTGCTCGCTTGACACTTCGCCGGCGAACGCGATCGTCAGGTGATAGTTCTCGGCGGGTACCTGCCGCGCGTTGGCACCTAAGGTGAGCGCCGCAGCCGCTGATTCGATCCGCCGACGTGCCTCCGGAGACGGGAACGCTCCGAAGAACAATCTCACAACGACCCGATCGAGTCCGGGCGCAGCAAACGCGCGAGCGCCCACCGCACGGTTTTGCGGCGTACGACCTCGCGATTGCCGCGAAAGCGCTTGCGCTCGACTGCAAGCTGGACACGCGGGCCGCACGCCCTTGCCCAACAAAACCACACGGTGCCAACCGGCTTCCCTGGAACCCCGCCGTCGGGCCCTGCAATGCCCGTGACGGCGACTGCATGCGAGGCACCGGCGCGCTTTATCGCGCCTCGAGCCATCGCGCGCGCAGCCGCCTCGCTCACGGCGCCGTAAGTGCGCAGAGCCGAGCGCGGAACGCCGAGCTGGCGGACCTTCGCCTCGTCGCTGTAGGTCACGAAGCCCTCGCCGAACCACCGAGAACTGCCGGGCACATCCGTGACCACCTTGGCGATCCAGCCTCCGGTGCAGGATTCTGCCGCGGTCAGGGTGTGCCCGTCTTTGAGCAGGCGACGCCCCACGCGCGCAGCGAGGACAAAAAGTTCCCGATCAGTGATATTCACCCGCGCCCCATGGATCGAATTTTCTCGGCGGCGTGATGATATCAGCACGAGCCGCCTGGGTAGTTGCTAGACGGGCTGGGGCGCTTCCCCGGAATGGTACCGATCGTAAACCGCCTGATAGGCGTTCTCGAGATCTCTCGTGTACCGCTCGGTATCGAATATCGGCAAGGTCCTCTGGGAAAGAACGGAGCGAAGTTGCTTCAGCCGGACGGGGTCCCTGGCCAGCGCCATGGCTTTCTCCTCGAACTCCGACGCCGAGTCGGCGATGAGCTCGGGAAGCCCCGCCGCTTTCAACAAGCTCGCGGCGACCCGGCTGGCGAAGCTCTCGCCCGGGTGCGTGAGCAGCGGCACGCCAGTCCACAATGCATCTAGCGCCGTCGCATGGGCGTTGTATGGAAACGTATCAAGGAACAGATCCGCGTTTCGCAGCCGCGCCAGATGCAGAGGCAAAGAAGCCATTCGATCGGCGAAGATCAACCGCCTGCCATCGACGCCGCGCCGCGCAGCCTCCTTGCGCAGATTGTCGGACGCTGCTGCGCTGGTTTGCGACAACCATAGAACACTGTCCTCGATTGCGGTCAATATCCTCATCCATCGATCGAAGACGGCGGGCATGATCTTGTTGCTGTTGTTGAAACAGCAAAATACGAACCCGGCCTGCGGCAGCCCGAGCTCCATGCGCTCGTAGCTTCTCTCCGCGATTGCATAGCTCGAGTCGAAGGGCAAGAAGCTGCCGGGGAGATAAATGATGTTCTCCGCGTAATGAGCCTGGTGGGAGGGCGGGACGACTGTGGTGTCCGCGATCATGTAGTCCATGAAGTCGGCGCCCAGGGTGCCCGGGAACCCAAGGAAGTTGATCTGAATGGGTGCGGCTCGCAGCGCGAAGATATTGGCGCGATGACCCTCGCTGAACCCGTTCAAGTCGACCGCAATATCGATGCCGAGCTCGCGGGCCAGCACGGCCGACTCGAAATCGGATTTTTCGCTGACATCGATAAAGCGATCGACCGCCTTGGCGATACGCTCCTGCATGGCGTCGATGGTCCCAGGTCCGAACGCGAAGGCCGTAACGTCGAACCTGGTGCGATCGTGGCGCTCGAACAGGCCAGCCGTCAGAAATCCCACCGGATGCGAGCGTAGATCAGAAGAGAAGTACCCGATCCGGATTTTGGCAGAGCGCGCTCGGACAGACGTCGATTCGGCGATGCGCAAGAGATCCTCACGCAGGCCGCTCGAGCCCAGTATCTGGTCCCGTACCCAGATTTCCGCCGCCGTGCGCTGCAGTTCCGGCGAATCCATCAGCGCCGCGAGCGTCAGCGGATGGCAAACGGCCAGGTCCGCCCGGACGCCATTGGCGATGAGATCGAGATCTTCGACCAAGCCGTCCCATTCGCACAACTGCATTTGCGCCGCGCGACGCGCACCGAGGAGGAACTTGCCGGTTGGACGCAGCGCGATTGCTTTGTCGAAGCTCGCGACCGCGAGCTCCAGTCGCTTCAAGCGAAGCATGGCCCCACCCAATCGCTCGAAACCCTCGGCATCGCCGGGATCGATCTGCGTCGCCTTGAGGAAGTCGGCCGCGGCCTCCTCGTGACGCTGCGATTCGCTGAGCAGGTTTCCTCGGTTGATATATGGACCGGGCGCATCTGGTCTCAGCGCGATGGCGCTCGTGTAGTCGGCCAGCGCCCGCGCGAGACGCTTCATTGCATGCAAGGAGACCGCACGACCTTGAAATGCCTCCGCGATCCCCGGCTTGAGCGCAATTGCTCGGCTGAAACTCTCGATTGCAGCCTCGTGACGCCGCAGCTCTTGCAGTAGGATGCCGCGGTTGACGAAAGCCTCCGCATACTCGCCATGGAGCGCAATGGCCGTCTGGTAGCTGGCGAGCGCCTCCTCCGGGCGTTGGAGGTCCCTCAACACGGAGCCGCGATTGTAATGCGTTACCGAATCCTTGGGATCCAAAGAGAGCGCACGATCGTAGTCGGCAAGTGCTTCATGCGGGCGACCGATTCGAGCAAACACGGATCCTCGATTGCAAAGCGCGTGAGTGTAAGACGCGTTGCAGGCGATCGCCCGGCTGTAATCGACGAGTGCGGACTCGAGCTGCCCCAGCTCGCTCAAGGCATTCGCACGCTTGTAGTAGGCCTCGGCTCGATCCGGTGACCGCTCGATCAGCACGCCGTAGAGCTCGACCGCCTGCTCCAACTTGCCCTGCTGATGAAGGCTCCGAGCATGATCGAAAAGCTCATCCCCCGTTCCCTCGCTCCGGGACGGCACGGAGCGTTCGATGGCGCTTCGCTTCGTTCCCCGCTTGAAGAGATCACGGAATTTCGGAAGCATCGAGCTATGATAACAGCAGGCGCTGCCGGTTAATCTGAGCTGGAACACACATCGCCACGGGGAACTATCGCCGGCCATGACGGGACGAGAAGAGGATGGACAATGAGCGATGATTTTAAGCCGGTCGTCGAAGACGAGGCCGTCGATTTGATCGCGAAAGGCGCTGCCCTGCATCAGGCGGGACGGCTCGATGAAGCCGCGCAGGTCTACAAGGAAATCCTGGCGCGCTCCCCGCACGATTTCGACGCTATCCATTTGCTCGGCGTGATCGCCATGCAGAGAGGCGAATACGCCGATGCGCAGCGCTTGATCAACGTCGCCGTGGCGATGCGCCCTCATGAGGCGAGTGCCGTCGGCAATCTGGCCGTCAGTTACTTGCGGGACGGGCAGCTCGGGCCAGCGCTGAAATGGTTCGAAATGGCGCTCAAGCTCCAGCCGGATTCCGCGGTCGCGCTCACCAACGCAGCAGAAGTGATGTATCACATCGACCGTCACCGCGACGCACTGCCGTTGCTCGTCAAGGCGCACGCCATCGACCCGACCTCATATCACGCGTGTAGCCTCCTCGGCGCCTGCCTCATGAAGACCGGCGCTGAGCACGAAGCGGCACGGGTATTCGAGGCGGCAACCCGGCTTCGGCCCGGTGATGTGGAGGCGTGGTCCAATCTTTCGGTGGCCTTTTCGGCCATCGGGCAACACGAACGCGCTAGCGAGTGCGCCAGCCGGGCAGCGTCGCTGCAGCCCAGCTCGCCGGCTGGGCTCAATGCGCTTGCCAAAGCTCAGTTCGACCAAGGACGCTTCAGCGAGGCGGTCGAGAACTATCGGCGCGGAGTCGCGCTCACTGCTCCGAGCGTCGAGGTGCTGTTGACCTTCGCGCACGCGCTGTTGGCGAACGGCCTCACCGAGGAAGCCCTCGAGCAGCTTCATGCCGCCCTGGCACTCGATGAGAAGAGTCTCACCGTGCGCTGGGCCATTGCGATGGGGCAACTCAAGCCCGTCTACGCAAGCGAGGACGAGGTGCTGGCTTCACGCGAGGCGTTTGTGAAAGCCCTCGACGACATCCGATCGTGGTACGAAAGTACACCGGGCATCGACGCGCCGTACAAGACGGTGGGAACGGTGCAGCCGTTCTATCTCACGTACCAGCATTACAACAACCGCGCAGCGCTCGAGAGATACGGCGCATTGTGCGTCAGCTTCATGGCAACCCTGCCGCGGCCCCTGTCAGCCGCGGGCGCCGATGCGAGCGGCAAAGAGCCGCTCAGCGGACGCAAGCTGCGCCTCGGCATCGTGTCCGCCCATGTCAGGGAGCACTCGGTATGGATCGCGGTGACCAAAGGATGGATACAAAATCTCGACCGCGACAAGTTCGAGATTCACATCTTCCACTTGAGCACCACCGTGGATCGCGAGACCGAAGCCGCCATGGCATCCGTCGATCACTTCGACAACCGAGCGAAGGATGTCACGGGGTGGGTCGAGGCCATATCCGGTAGCCGGCTCGACGTGATTCTGTTTCCTGAGATCGCGACCGACGCGCTCACCCTAAAAATTGCCTCGTTGCGTTTGGCGCCGGTGCAGGCGGTGTCCTGGGGACACCCCGAGACAAGCGGATTGTCGACCATCGATCTGTACTTGTCCGCAGAGGCGTTCGAGCCGCCGGACGCAAGCGGGAAAAACTACAGCGAGAAGCTCGTGCTTCTGCCGGGCTTGAGCGTGTATGTCGAACCTCTGGCCCTCGCCGACGTCGATCCGGATCTCGGGGCGCTGCGACTCCCCGCCGATCAGCCTTTACTGTTGTGTCCCGGCCAACCATTCAAATATGCGCCTCGATATGATGATGTCTGGGTTCGGATTGCCAAGGGCCTGCAGAAGCGCTCTTTGTTCCGCAAGACCGTCATGGGGCGACTCGTGTTCTTTCGCAGCCACGACAAGATCTCGGATGACATGCTCGAGAAGCGCCTGCGCGCCGCATTCGCACGGGGCGGCGTCGACTTCGATGCGCACGTGAGCATCGTCCCCTTTCTCGATCATGCCCGCTTCTTCGGCTTGCTCCGCCGCTCGGGGCTCATGTTAGACACGCTCGGCTTCTCGGGTTTCAACACCGCGCTGCAAGGCATCGAGTGCGGCCTGCCGGTGCTTGCCTTTGAAGGGGACTTCATGGCGCGCGAGACTCGCCAGCGGGATTTTGCGCGAGCTCGAATTGCCCGAGCTCGTGGCGACGGGCGAGGACGATTTCGTGGAGAAGGCCGTCGAGCTGGCACGGGATCCTGCTCGGCTCAAGGAGCTGGGGTCCAAGATCAGCGAGCGCCGCCCCACCTTGTTTCGCAACCTCGCCTCGGTGCGCGCTCTGGAGCGCTGTCTCACCGAGGCGGCAGCCGCCTCAGGCTGACTCATCGACTCGGATATCGGCCCGCGGCCCAGGGCGGCCCGGCTTCCGGCACGCGCTGAAATCAGCCGTCCTCGGCCAGGCAGGCAGCCCGATGTGCGAATATATGCCGCATGCTCGAGTCACACACCCCGATGATGCAGCAGTACCTGCGCATCAAGGCGCAGCACCCGGATGTTCTGCTCTTCTATCGGATGGGCGATTTCTACGAGATGTTCTATGACGATGCGCGCCGCGCCGCGCAACTCCTGGACATCGCCCTGACCCAGCGCGGCGCGTCCGCCGGCGCGCCGATTCCCATGGCGGGTGTCCCCGCAGTCAGTGTCGACACCTATCTCGCGCGGCTGGTGCGCAAGGGCGAGTCGGTAGCGATTTGCGAGCAGCGCGGCGATCCCGGCAAGACCAAGGGGCCCATGGAGCGCGAGGTGGTGCGCATCGTCACGCCGGGAACGCTCACCGACGAGGCGCTGCTCGAGGAGCGCCGTGACAACGTGCTTGCGAGCGTCTACGGGCGAAACGGCCGATTCGGCCTCGCGTGGCTCGATCTGTCGGCCGGGCGCTTCACCGTCATGGAGGTCTACGGACGCTGCAAGCGCTCGAGGCGGAGCTCGAGCGGCTGCGCCCCGCGGAGCTTCTGGCGCCGGATGCACGCGCGCCTGCCGAACGCCGGCATGCGCGGCGCTGAACGGCCGTGGCGGCTGCGGCCGCCTTGGCATTTCGAACTCGACTCGGCCACTCGCGCGCTTGCACGAACAATTCCAGCACCCGCGATCTCGCCGGATTCGGCTGCGCGGACAAGCCGCTGGCGGTGGCGGCCGCGGGTGCGCTGCTCAGCTATGTGCGCGAGACTCAGAAAGCGGCGCTCCCGCACTTGCGCTCGCTCAGTCACCGAGGAGCGCGACGATGCGCTGATCATGGATCCGGCCACGCGGCGCAATCTGGAACTGGATGAGAGCCTCGCCGGCAAACCCGAGCTCACGCTCGCGGGCGTATTCGACCGCACCGCGACCGCGATGGGCGGCCGCATGCTGCGCCGCTGGCTGCATCGGCCGGTGCGCGACCGCGCGCGTGCTGCGCGCCCGCTATCAGGCCGTCGCAACCTTGATGGAAGGCGCCCGCCATTCCGCGCTCGCCGAATCGCTGCGGCAGATCGGCGATCTCGAGCGCATCTTGGCGCGCATCGCGCTGCGCTCAGCACGTCCGCGGGATCTGGCGCACTTGCGCGCCGCGCTCGGCGCCATGCCGGCTCTTCGACCAGATCGCTGCGCAGCGTGTGACGCGTCGAGACACTCCTCGCCGCTGCTCGAGCGCCTGCTCGCGCGAGCTCGGCGACCACCGCGCCGAGCATGCGCTCTTGTGCCGCGCCGTGGTCGATTCGCCGCCGCATTTCTTGCGCGACGGCGGCGTGATCGCGCCCGGCTACGATGCCGAGCTCGACGAGCTGCGGCTGCTCGGCAGCAACACCGAGCAGTTCCTGCTCGATCTCGAGCGGCGCGAGCGCGAGCGCACCGGCTTATCCAGCCTGCGGCTCGGATTCAACCGCGTGCAGGGCTTCTACATCGAGATCAACCGCTCGCAGGCGGAGACCGTCCCCAAGGACTATCAACGGCGCCAGACGGTCAAATCCGCCGAGCGATTCGTCACCCCGGAACTCAAGGCTTTCGAAGACAAGGTACTCGGCGCCCGCGATCGTGCGCTCGGCCGGGAGAAAGCAGCTTTACGAGGCGCTGCTGGACCTCTTGATCGGAGCGCTTGCCGCTGCTGCAAGCGACCGCCGCGGCGATCGCGGAGCTCGATGTGCTCACCTGCTTCGCCGAGCGTGCCGCGACGCTTGATTGCGTTCAGCCCGAGCTCGCCGGAGCAGCCGCTGCTGCACATCGAGGGCGGCCGCCATCCGGTGGTGGAGCGCGCGAGCCGCAGCCCTTTCGTTCCTAACGACGTCTGCCTGGATGAGTCGCGTCGCACATTGATCATCACCGGTCCCAACATGGGCGGCAAGAGCACGTACATGCGCCAAACCGCGCTCATCGTGATTCTCGCGCACATCGGCTGCTTCGTCCCCGCGAGGCGTGCGCCGCATTGGGCCGCTCGACCGCATTTTCACCCGCATCGGTGCCTCCGACGACCTGGCGGGCGGCCGATCGACGTTCATGCTCGAGATGACCGAGACCGCGAAT
The DNA here is from genome assembly GCA_963766915.1 of uncultured Gammaproteobacteria bacterium. Lineage (GTDB taxonomy): Bacteria > Pseudomonadota > Gammaproteobacteria > Steroidobacterales > Steroidobacteraceae > Bog-1198. The sequence goes on along the minus strand of CAVYCL010000002.1, from coordinate 20,048 downwards.
ATCCTCAATAACGCCACCGATCGGAGCCTCGTGCTGATGGACGAGGTCGGGCGCGGCACCAGCACCTTCGATGGCCTGTCCCTTGCCTGGGCTTGCGCGGCGTTCATCTCGCGCGAAATCCGCGCGTTCACGCTGTTCGCAACGCACTATTTCGAGCTCACGAGCCTGCCGGGCGAAGTCCCGGGCGCGGCCAATGTGCATGTCGAGGCCGTGGAGCACGGCGATACGCTGGTGTTTCTTGCACGGCGTGAAGGACGGCCCCGCCAATCAGAGCTACGGACTCCAAGTCGCGGCACTCGCCGGAATCCCCAAAAGCGTGATCGAGGCAGCCCGCGGCTATTTGAGCGAGCTCGAACGCGAACGCGACGCGCTGCGCGGTTCGGTGTCCCAACAGCCCCAGCTGCCGCTCTTTCAGGCGCCGTCTGCGCGAGCGCAGCACGGCATCCGGCCGGCGCCGTCTCCGGTGCTGACCGCGTTGCGGGCGGCAGACCCGGACAGCTTGAGCCCGCGTGAAGCGCTCGACCTGGTGTTCAAGCTCCGAGAGCTCGACAATGATGCGAGCTGACGACCTCGACCGGCGTGAATAGCCTTCATCCTGTGCGACGGCCCACCGACCGGTGCCAAGGCCTTTGAACTTCCGCCTCGTGCTGGCACGCCCGCTTTTTTTCGCGGCTTGGGTTTGTCCGAGCATTGCGCTGCTTTTTGGCGAGTTACCGCTTGCGCGCATCGTCGCCGCGACGCTGGCGACCGTGCTTTGCGGTGCGGTGCTGGCAACGCTTCCGCCGGTCGGATTTCGCGCCGCCCGCGTCCTTACCTGCCTCGTCTTTCCACTCTCGTGGATGTGGGTCGGTTACGTGACTTTGAACGGCAGCGGGCCGACAGCGATCGATGCGTTGACGGCGATCGTGAACACGAATGCGTCCGAGGCATCGACGGCTCTGGGGCTGATGGTCAACTCACGGTCCGTATTCATCGGTGTGCTGCAAGCCGCCCTCCTCCTCGCCTCCTTCCTCTCGAGCATTCCCCCGTTCGGCGCTTCGGGGCGCGCGCTGCTCGCGGGTTCGCTAATTGCTCTCACGCTGAGCGCGTGGGCGCAGCTGTCGCTTGACGGACCGGTCTTCCTGCCGGCGAGGCGCGACTGGCAGAACTTTCCCTATGGCTCGCTCGTCGACCTCATCGACACGTGGATCGAGCATCCGAGGATCGCGCGCACGCCCGCGAGAATCGATCGCCGCGTTCCCACCGAAGGGCTAGTCAAGCAGCCCATCGACGCCATCTTCGTCGTCGGCGAGACTTTTCGGTTCGACGGGGATGGGAATGCTCTGAAGAGCGAGGAGGCTTTCGCACCGCTCGCCAGGCGTTTCAGCCAGGGTCTCGGCGTACTGCTTCCCAAGGTCTGCGCCTCCGCGGATGCGACCGCGATCAGCGTGCCGATGCTGGTGACCGGTGTCCCGCCGCGGCGATATGAGGAGGCGGAGACCGCGCCCTCCGGCCTCGCGCGGCTCGCCTCCGCCGGGTACATGACTGCGTGGATCACGGCGCAGGCCGATCCGTGGTTCGAGAATGAGCGGCGCAATCTCGTTTGGGTGTCCAAGGAGGGTTACGACGATGTGATGCTGCCCATCGTGTCGGCGTTCCTGCGGCGGCGAGATCCACGGAACAAAGCGGTGCTGCTGCACCTCATGGACAGTCACGCGGCATACTTGGAGCGTTACCCGACGGCGGCCGAGCCCCCCGGACTCGACCGCGAACAGGCCGAAGTATTGCGCTATCACCGCGCGAACGATCACACCTTGGCGCTGCTCTCCAAGATTGCGGACATGCTCGACGAGCTTCCCGTGCCCGCATTTGCCGTCTATGTTTCTGATCACGGCGAAAATCTGCTCGCCGATCACAATGGCCTGCATTTTCATATCGGCGCTCGAACCACGGCAAAGGCGGCCTATGTGCCTTCGATCGCCGTCTGGAACAGCGCGTTTCTGCATGCCTCGGATCCGGCCGCTCGGTTGCAGCGCGATCTCGCGGCACCCTCACTCGCGCATGCCGATGTGTACAACGTGTGGATGAATTTCGCGGGCATTCCGGTCGACCTCGAGCCCACCCGGGAGCCCGAGATCCTCGGCAAAGTGAAGTTGTCGGACCTCAAAGGTGCGGTGCCATGCAGCGCTCTCGAGCCTTGAACACTTGACCTTCTGCTGGCTAGGATTCCAAATGGGTGCGCACCTATATCGAGAGTTCAGATGACCGATCCCTCGGCTACACGATTCGCAGAGCGCTTTACAGAGGCCCAGCTTCTGCAGCAGCAAGGTCAGCTCGCGTCCGCGCGGGAGATCTATCAGACGATACTCCTCGCGGAGCCCGATCACTTGGCTGCGCTCAACGCCATGGGTGTGCTTGCGGGCCAGGCGAAGGATTTGCATGAGGCGATTCAATACTTCGACCGGGCGATCGCGATCGCGCCCGCCGACGCGGGCGCTCATTGCAATCGGGGTCTCGCGCTCAAACAGCTGAATCAACCGGAGGCCGCGCTCGCGTGTTTCGACCGGGCGATCGCGATCGATCCGGGTAATGTGATCGCCTATTACAGCCGCGCGGAGACCCACAAGGATCTCGGTCGCGCCGACGAAGCGCTGGCGAGCTACGACAAGGCAATCGCGATCAACCCGGCGTTCATCCACGCCTCCTACCGGCGAGGCGTCGTGCTGCAGCAAATCGGCCGGCTGCCGGAGGCGATCGCGAGCTACGACCAAGTCCTCCAAATAAAGCCCGATCATTTCGACTCGCACGCAGGCAGGGCGGCATCGCTATTCGCGCTCGGCCGGCTCGAGGAAGCTTTGGCAAGCTGCGAGCGCGCCATCGCACTGAGGCCCACTCAGGCTTCTCTGTACGTGCTCCGCGGGAACTTGCTCCGCGCACTCGACCGGCTGGAGCCGGCCCTGGCGAGCTACGAGCGCGCCATCGACATCGATCCGCAATCCGCTGAAGCACACGGCAATCGTGGGACGACGCTGCTACTGCTCAACAGAGTGGCGGCCATATCGAGCTTCGACAGGGCGATCGAAATCCAGCCCGATTACGCCGAGGCCTACTTCAATAGGGGCTTTGCGAAACACAAGCTGCGCGAATACGCCGCCGCCATGACCGATTACAAGGTGGTGGCCGCGCTCGCACCGGATTACGCGTTTCTGCCCGGCGCCCGTCTCGAATCGAGTCTAATGCTGAACGACTGGAGCGATTTTGACGATCTCGTTGCCGAGATCGTCACCGGCATCGAGAACGACGCACGGGTCTGCCATCCGTTCACATTCATGGGGCTCTCGCATTCGGCGCGCCTGCAACACGGGGCGGCGCGCATTTGGGTGAGCCATGCCTGCCCGGCGAATGATGCGCTGGGCCCGATTACGCGGCGCGCCGGCGCCGGAAAGCTCAAGGTTGGGTATTTTTCATCTGATTTTCACGAGCACCCGGTCGGCCGTCTGATCGCTGAACTCATCGAAATCCACGATCGATCGCGCTTCGAGGTGATCGCATTTTCATTCGGCGACCGAACGGACGATCCCCTCCAGCAACGGCTCACACGGGCTTTCGATCGATTCCTCGACATGCGCGACAAATCCAATCTCGAGATTGCCTCGCTCGCGCGCAGTCTCAATGTCGATATCGCGGTCGATCTCGGCGGCCATACTCGTGGTAATCGGGCCGGTGTTTTTGCCCTGCGGGCCGCGCCCGTGCAATTGCACTATCTGGGTTACCTGGGCACGCTCGGTGCGAGCTACATGGATTACATCGTTGCCGACCGCACCGTGGTGACGTCGGAGACAGAAGCGCACTTCAGCGAGAAAATTATCTACTTGCCGGACAGTCACCAAGCGAACGACCGCACGCGTCGCATTGCCGAGAAGGTGTTTACCCGGGAAGAACTGGGCTTGCCACGGACCGGGTTCGTGTTCTGTTGTTTCAACACCAGCTACAAGTTCTTGCCCGCAACTTTTGCCGGCTGGATGCGCATCCTGACCGCTGTGCCGGGGAGCGTCCTGTTCCTGTATGCCCCCTATGAGGCTGCCGCGAACAACCTGCGCGCGCAGGCGCGCCGCCATGGCTTGGACCCGAAGAGGCTCATTTTCGGCGAGCGCTTGCCGCTGCCTGAATATCTTGCCCGTTATCGCGCGGCGGACCTATTTCTCGACACTCTCACATACAATGCCGGCACCACGGCGAGCGATGCGCTGTGGGCGGGTTTGCCCGTCCTGACTTTGAGCGGAGAGGCCTATGTCAGTAGGACGGCCGCTAGCCTGCTCACGGCAATCGGCGCACCCGAACTCATCACCTCGACACAGCAAGAGTATGAGCGGCTGGCGATCGAGCTGGCCTCGAACCCGAAACGGCTGGCAGAGATCCGAACCAAGATCCAGAACAACCGCCTGACCAGTCCGCTATTCGATACGCCGCGATTTGCGCGCAACCTGGAAGCGGCGTACTACGCCATTCATGATCGCTATCTGGCGGGATTGCCGCCGGATCACGTGAGACTTTGATTGGGACAGCCTGCCTCACCCACCTTAATGAGTATCACGGTCAGGCGGCTCACGAACGTCACGGACCCGGAGATCCGGGAGCTCGCAGATCTGTTGGTCGATTGCGTGGCGGGCGGCGCATCGGTGAGCTTTATGAGTCCGTTGAGTTTCGAGAGGGCCTCGGCTTTTTGGCACGGTGTGGCAGCTGCCACAGCGCGCGGTGAGCGTGCGCTGCTGGTCGCCGGCGATGAGGACGGTATCCTCGGCACGGCGCAATTGGTCCTCAACCTGCCGGAAAATCAGCCGCATCGCGCGGACCTCTCCAAGATGCTCGTCCACCGCCGGGCACGACGCCGCGGCGTCGGCGCCGCGCTGCTGCGCGCCGCGGAGGCGCTCGCGCGGGAGCTCGGCAAATCGCTGCTCGTGCTCGACACGGCTAGCCCGGACGCGGAGCGGCTCTATGCCCGGCTGGGGTGGGTGCGAGTAGGCGTGGTCCCCGATTTTGCTCTGCTGCCGGGCGGCGGCTACTGCGACACGACGTTCTTTTACCGCCGCCTCGATCCTGCCGTGGAGTCGTGATGATCGGGGCCAAAGCGGCCGTCGCGCAAGAACGAGGCGACCCGCCGCGCGACGGGCCGCGAATACACCATGCCGGTGTGAGTCGTGCGCAAGAGTCAGATGCTGCTTTCGCGCCGCCGAGATAGCGTCTCCTCGACCAGCACCGTGCCGTCGCTCGGCGCGTCGAAAGGCCCCATGAATCGGCCGAAGCCCACGGCACAGATTGCCGGCGATCACGCCGAGCTCGCGCGCGCCGCGCCAGTGCCGATCGCGCTCGCGGCAGCAGCGCCTCGTGCGCCGTGAGGCCGAGCATGCGCCGGCCGAATGGCAGCTGCGCCAGATTGCGCGCCGCGCGGCTGCCGCGGACCGGGGAACCGAGCAGCACGATGCGTCCCGGCGGCAGGACTGCTGGTGCCCGCGCGGCGCATCGCTCCGATGCGTGCCAGCGCTCGAACATCTCCAGAATCACAAGCCGCCCAAGCTGTGGCCAACCAGGTGCAAGGTATCGGCGCGCAATCCGCGCGAGGAACGCCGCGAGCGCGCGGGCGTTCTCCGTCGAGGTCCAGCTCCGACCGAGGAATAGCGAAACGACAGCGCGTCGCAATCCAGCTCGCCGCGACAATCGCCGCCGCAGCAGCATCGACTCCCATCCATTCAGCCACAGTCCATGCACATAAACGACGACCGTGCGCACCAGGCAGCTCTTCAGTGGCGCAGCTGCCGGATGACGGCGCGATTGGTGCTCGAGGAGGCCGTCGTCGATGGCCTCGGCGGCGCGTCAGCCAGCGATACTGCACATGCTCGCGTCGCTCAACAGAACGGGCACCCGCTGCATGAGCTTCAGCGCGAAGGCGTGCTCGAGATTGCGCGTGACGCCCGGGCGCATATTTCTTGCCGAACGCGGGCAGGATCTCGTAGACCTGGGTCCACTGCAGATTGCGCAGCAGCCCCTGCGTGATGCCGGTCTCCTCGATGAGCTCGCGGCGCGCGGCCGCATCCGCGGTCTCGCCCCATTCGAGGCTGCCGGTCACCGATTGCCAGAAGCCCGGCGGCTTGCGCCGCTCGAGCAGCAGAAACTCGCCGCCGGCGGTGTAGATCACGATCAAGACCGATTCCGGGCGCCGAAACGACTGCAACGTCTACTCGACCTTGGGGGGCACGCGCACGCGGATGTGCAGCTCCCGCAGCTGCGCCTCGCTCACTTCGGTCGGCGCATCCATCAGGGGATCGGCCGCCGTCTGCGTCTTCGGGAACGCGATGACGTCGCGGATGCTGTCGGCGCCCGCCATGAGCATCGCCAGCCGATCGAGGCCGAACGCGATGCCGCCGTGGGGCGGCGCGCCGAACTTGAGCGCATCGAGCAGGAAGCCGAACTTGAGCCGCGCCTCCTCGGCCGAGATGCCCAGCAGGTCGAACACGACCGATTGCAGTTCCTGCGAGTGGATGCGCACCGAGCCGCCGCCGATCTCCGAGCCGTTCAGCACCAGATCGTAGGCCTTGGCGAGCGCCTCGCCGGGCTGCGCCGTGAGCGCGGCCGGATCGAGGTTCGCCGGACTCGTGAACGGGTGATGCATGGCCGCCCAGCGCTTCGCGTCGCCGTCCCACTCGAACATCGGAAAATCGACCACCCACAGCGGCCGCCAGCCGGACTCGACGATCTCGAGATCCTGGCCGACCTTCAGGCGCAACGCGCCGAGCGCATCGCTCACCACCTTGGCGCTGTCGGCGCCGAAGAAAATCAAATCGCCGTCCGCCGCAGCGGTGCGCTCCAGGATCCCGGCCACCGCGGCATCGCTCAGGAACTTCAAGATCGGCGACTGCAGCCCCTCGCGGCCCTTCGCGGTCTCGTTCACCTTGATGTACGCGAGCCCCTTCGCGCCGTAGCGCGCCACGTAGGCGGTGTAGTCGTCGATCTCCTTGCGCGAGAGCTTGCCGCCCTGCGGCACGCGCAGCGCGGTCACCCGGCCGTCCGGGTCCGCGGCCGGTCCCGCGAACACCTTGAAATCGCAGCCGCGCACGAGATCGGCGACGTCGACGAGTTCGAGCGGCACGCGCAGATCCGGCTTGTCCGAGCCGTAGCGGCGCATCGCCTCGGCATAGGTCATGCGCGGCAGCGGCGTCGGCAGCTCGACGCCGAGCACGTCCTTGAACAGATACCGCACCAGCCCTTCCATCATCTCCTGGATCTCGCCCTGATCGAGGAACGAGGTCTCGATATCGAGCTGGGTGAACTCCGGCTGCCGGTCGGCGCGCAAATCCTCGTCCCGGAAACAGCGCACGATCTGATAGTAGCGGTCGAAGCCCGCGATCATCAGCAGCTGCTTGTAGATCTGCGGCGACTGCGGCAGCGCGAAGAACTTGCCGGGATGGGTGCGGCTCGGCACGAGATAATCGCGCGCGCCCTCGGGCGTCGCCTTCGACAGCATCGGCGTCTCGATGTCGACGAACCCCGCCTCGTCGAGATAGCGGCGCATGGCGCGCGTGATGCGATGGCGCAGCAGCAGCCGCTCGCGCATCTCCTCGCGCCGCAGATCGATGTAGCGGAAGCGCAGGCGCACTTCCTCGCTCACATGCTCATCGAGCTGGAACGGCAGCGGCTCCGAGCGGTTCAGGATCTCGAGCGACTGACAGACGAGCTCGACCTTCCCGGACTTGAGGTTCGGGTTCACGGTCCCGGGAGGCCGCGGGCGCACGATGCCCGTGACTTTCAGCACGAACTCGTTGCGCACGCGCTCGGCCTGCGCGAATACCTCGGGGGTATCCGGGTTGAACACGATCTGCAGCAATCCCTCGCGGTCGCGCAAGTCGACGAAAATGACCCCGCCGTGATCGCGGCGGCGGTGGGCCCAGCCGGCCACGGTGACCACCTTGCCGACCAGGGACTCGCCGACCTCTCCACAATAGTGAGTGCGCATAAGCTCAAGAAGCCGCAGGGAAAGCGCGCGATGCTAAGGCCTGGCACCCGCCTCGGCAAGCCCGGCGGGCAAGCCTACCGGCCGCGCGCGGGTTTCGCGCGGCCGCGCTTGAGCGCCGGTCGCGGTGGCCGCTTGGCGGCCTTGCGCTGGCTGGCCTTGTGCGGAGCGGCCCGGCCCTGCGAAGCGCGCGCCGCGCTCTTCTTGCCCGAATCGCGCGGATGCCGCCTTCTCCGCCGGTTTCTCGGCCGGCTTTTCGGCTCTTCTTGGCGTCGGCAGCGGGCGCCTCCTTCGATTCCGTCGCGGCGCTCTCCTTCTTCTCCTCCTTGGGAGAATCCTCGGGACGATCGGCGAGATTGCGCTTGTTGTCCTGATCGGACTTGAAGTCGGTTTCGTACCAGCCGCCGCCCTTCAGGCGAAACACCGGCGCGGACATGAGCTTCTGCAGCTGCGGCTTGCCGCAATGCGGGCATTTTTTCAGCGGCGGATCGCTCACCTTCTGCATGGCTTCCAGCGTGTGGCCGCAGTTATTGCACTGATACTCGTAGAAAGGCATGTGTTTCCTTCATCCCCGCAGAGAATCCATCGCCCGCCAGTATAGCCAAGCGCCCTCATGGTCGCGCTCGGTTACGGCGGCTTGCAGGGAGCGCCGCCCTAGTGCAGGCGCTCCTTCTCGAAGACCAAGCTGTCGCGCTTCACCTTGGCGACCACTCGATCGCCGGCCGTGAACTCGCCGCGCAGGATCTGCTGCGCCAGCGGATTCTCGATCTGGGCCTGGATCGCGCGCTTCAAGGGCCGCGCGCCGTAGACCGTGTCGAACCCCGCCTCGCCGATGCGATCGCGCGCGGCGTCGTCGAGCCTGCAGCTGGATGTCGCGCTCCGCAAGGCGCTGACGCAGCCGGCCGAGCTGAATATCGACGATGGAGCGGATCTGCTCGCGGCCGAGCGAGTGGAACACCACGATCTCGTCGACGCGATTGATGAACTCGGGCCGGAAATGCTCCGAGAGCACCTGCATCACCGCACCCTTCATCGCCGCGTAGTTCGCCTCACCGCCGAGCTCCTGGATGGCCTGGCTGCCGAGGTTCGAGGTCATGATGATGACGGTGTTGCGGAAGTCGACCGTGCGGCCCTGGCCGTCGGTGAGCCGCCCGTCGTCGAGCACCTGCAGCAGCACGTTGAAGACATCCGGATGCGCCTTCTCGATCTCGTCGAACAGAACGACGCTGTAGGGACGGCGGCGCACCGCTTCGGTCAGATAGCCGCCCTCATCGTAGCCGACATAGCCGGGCGGCGCGCCGATGAGCCGCGCCACGGAGTGCTTCTCCATGAACTCGGACATGTCGATGCGTATCATCGCCTCTTCGGTGTCGAACATGAACTCCGCCAAGGCCTTGGAGAGCTCCGTCTTGCCGACGCCCGTCGGCCCAAGGAACATGAAGGAGCCGATCGGCCGATGCGGGTCGGACAGTCCGGCGCGCGAGCGCCGGATCGCATCCGCGACGGCCTTGACGGCCTCGTGCTGACCCACCACGCGCTTCTCCAGCACCTCTTCCATGCGCAGCAGCTTGTCGCGCTCGCCCTCGAGCATGCGCGAGACCGGAATGCCGGTCCATTTCGATACGATCTCGGCGACTTCGACCTCGGTCACCGCATTGCGCAGCAGCTGGTTGGGCTTTCTCTCGGCCTCGAGCGCCTGCGCGAGTCGCTGCTCCAGTTCCGGAATCTTGCCGTACTGGAGTTCGGACATGCGCTGCAGATCCTGCGCCCGGCGCGCCGTTTCGACGTCCTGACGGGCCCGCTCGAGCTCTTCCTTGATGTGCGCGGCGCCCTGCACCGAGGCCTTCTCGGCCTTCCACACTTCCTCGAGATCCGAGTATTCCTTCTCGAGCCCCTTGAGCGCGTCCTCGAGCGTGGCGAGCCGCTTGCGCGAGGCCTCGTCGGTTTCCTTCTTGAGCGCCTCGCGCTCGATCTTGAGCTGGATGATGCGCCGGTCGAGCTTGTCGAGCGACTCGGGCTTCGAGTCGATCTCCATGCGAATGAGCGATCCCGCCTCGTCGATCAGGTCGATGGCCTTGTCCGGCAATTGCCGGTCGGCGATGTAACGATGCGAGAGCGTCGCCGCCGCGACGATGGCAGGATCGGTGATCTCGACGCCATGATGCACCTCATAGCGCTCTTTGAGTCCGCGCAGGATCGCAATGGTGTCCTCCACCGACGGCTCGTCCACCAGCACTTTCTGGAAGCGCCGCTCGAGCGCCGCATCCTTCTCGATGTACTTGCGGTACTCATCGAGCGTCGTCGCGCCGACGCAATGCAGCTCACCGCGCGCCAGGGCGGGCTTCAGCATGTTGCCGGCGTCCATGGCACCCTCCGCCTTGCCGGCGCCCACCATGGTGTGCAGTTCGTCGATGAACAGGATGATCTGCCCTTCCTGCTTGGCGAGATCGGTGAGCACGGCTTTCAGGCGCTCCTCGAACTCGCCGCGAAATTTCGCGCCGGCGATGAGCGAGCCCATGTCGAGCGCGAGAATGCGCTTGTTGCGCAGGCCCTCCGGCACTTCGCCGTTGACGATGCGCTGCGCGAGTCCCTCGACGATGGCCGTCTTGCCGACGCCGGGCTCGCCGATGAGCACCGGGTTGTTCTTGGTTCGCCGCTGCAGCACCTGGATGGTGCGGCGGATCTCGTCGTCGCGGCCGATGACCGGATCGAGCTTGCCCTGCACCGCCCGTTCCGTGAGATCGATGCTGTATTTTTCGAGTGCCTGTCGATTCTCCTCGGCGCCGGCGTCTTCCACCTTCGCGCCGCCGCGGACTTCCTCGATCGCCTTCTCGATCGCGGCGCTCTGTGCGCCCGCGGATTTCAAGATGCGGCCGAGCTCGCCGCGATCGTCGCAGGCGGCGAGGACGAACAGCTCGCTCGAGATGAACTGATCGCTGCGTTTCTGCGCGAGCTTGTCGGTCACGTTCAAGAGCTTGTTGAGGTCGTTGCCGATGAGCACGTCGCCGCCGGCACCTTGCACCGTGGGCAGCCGGTCGAGCGCCGCGGAAAGCTCCGAGCGCAGCTTCGGCACGTTGACGCCCGCCTTCTCGAGCAGCGGCCGGGCGGTCCCGCCTTGGCTGTCGAGGAGCGCCGTCATCAAGTGCACGGGCTCGATGTATTGGTTGTCGCGACCGACCGCGAGCGACTGGGCATCCGCCAAGGCCGCCTGGAATTTGGTCGTCAGTTTGTCCATCCGCATGGGAACACCTTCGAAATCATCGGAATGGTCATTAGGTGGGGGTCGGGACTCGCAATTCAACGTCTCAGGCGGTCGGAAGGGTCTATTTTTCGAGCCATATCAGGCTGGCCTGGCGACCCGTCCGCCCGTCCCGCCGATGGGAAAAATAGTCTTCAGGCGCGGCGTACGTGCAGGCGTCGCCGCCGTAGATCCGCTCGACGCCGAGCCGCTCGAGCCTGCGGCGCGCGAGCGCCGGGAGGTCCGCCAAATATCGGCCGCGCGCGTTCGGCTGGAATGCCGCCTCGGCTTGCGGGTCGGCGCGGAGCAGTTCCTCGCGGACTTCGGCGCCGATCTCGAAATGCGCGGGGCCGATGCCCGGACCGATCCACGCCAGGAGCGACTCTGGGGGCAAGCGCGAGCGCCCGCACCGTCGCCTCGATCACCCCCGCGGCCAGGCCGCGCCAGCCGGCATGGGCGGCCGCCACGCCGGCGCCCGAATCCGAGGCGAGCAGCACGGGCAGGCAGTCCGCCGTCAGGATGGCGCATACCCGCCCGCCACGGCGTGTGAAGGAGGCGTCCGCGTCGGCGCATGTGTCGTGGGCGTCCGTCCAGGTCGAGGACGTTGGTGCCGTGCTGCTGCGACAGCCAGACGGGCTCGGTAGGCAGCCGCGCGGCCGCTGCTAAGCGGCGACGATTTTCCGCGACTGCCTCGGGGCTATCCCCGACATGGACGCCGAGATTGAGCGACTCGAAGGGCGCCGCGCTTACCCCGCCCCGGCGTTGGCTGGACAGGGCCCGAACCTCGGCAGGGGCCGGCCAATCGGGCACACGCCAGTCCATTCAGATCTCCGCCGAGCGAGCCGTTGCCGCCTGGCCGCGCGCGTCGGCACGCAGGGCCGCGAGCAAACCGGCGAAGTCGGCCGGGAGGGGCGCCTCAAAAGAGAGCCGCTCGCCGCTCGCGGGATGATCGAAGGCAAGCGCGGCCGCATGCAGCGCTTGCCGCTTGAAGCCGCGGAGTGCCGTATTGAGCGCCTCGCCGGAGCCGCGTGGGCGCGCCAGGCGGCTTCCGTACACCGGATCGCCGACCAGCGGGTACTTGAGATGCGCAAGATGCACGCGAATCTGGTGGGTGCGGCCCGTATCGAGCTTCACATTGAGATAGGTGTGTCCACGGAACCGCTCGAGCACCCGATAATGCGTGCGCGCCGGGCGGCCGTCGCTGCGGATCGCCATGCGCAGCCGGTCGCTGCGATGGCGGCCGATCGGTTCATCGACCGTGCCCCCGCCGGTCATCACCCCGACGCAGATCGCGAGATACTCGCGTGTGACCGCGCGGGCGAGGAGCTGTCGCGACAGCGCCGTCTGGGCTGCAAGCGTCCGCGCGATGACCAAGAGGCCGCTGGTGTCCTTGTCGAGGCGGTGAACGATACCGGCGCGGGGCAGCGCCGCGAGGGCCGGATCCCGACCGAGCAACGCGTTTTGCAGCGTGTGGTGAGCATTGCCTGCGCCCGGGTGCACCACCAGGCCGGCCGGCTTGGCGATCACCAATACCTCGTCGTCCTCGTAAACCACCTCGAGCGGGATCGTCTCAGCGAGCACCTCGCGATCGGGCGGCCGCTCGTCGATGGTCAGCCGGATGCGCGCACCGCCTTCGACCTTATCCCGCGGCTTTGCCGGCAGGCGGCCGACCTGGACTTGCCCGGCCTCGATCCAGGCCTTGATGCGGGTGCGAGAATGCTCCGGCAGGAGGCGCGCAAGGGCGCTATCCAGCCGCTGCCCCGCCATTTCCAGCGGTATTTCGAGCTCGAGAACTTGGAACTCGCCATTCATGGAGCGACTCGAAGGTAGCGGCGGGGCTTCGGGTATACTGCCGCGTTTTTGCAATCAGGCCATTGTAAGGAATCGCATGTGAGACTGCGTGATCTAGTTCGTCCGGGCGCCGTCGCCGCGCTGTCCCTCGGGATCGCTCTGCTCGGCGCAGGCTGCCGCAGTCACCATGCGGACGATGCCAGATCGGGCCCCGAGACCCTTTATGCCCGGGCCCAGAAGGCCATGAAGAAATCGAGCTACGGCGAGGCGATCAAGCAGCTCGAGGCGCTGCAGTCACGCTTCCCGTTCTCCGAGCCCGCGCATCAGGCCCAGATCGACTTGATCTACGCCTACTACAAGAACCACGAAACCGAGCCCGCGATCGACGCAGCCGACACGTTCATCCGGGAAAATCCGACCAACCCCCGCGTCGACTATGCCTACTACATGAAAGGACTGGTGTACTTCGAGCGGCAAGCGAACTTTCTGGAGCGTTGGTTCAACGTCGATCTGTCACGCCGGCCTCCGATCAATGCGAAGAAGTCCTTCGACGCCTTCGATGAGCTCCTCAAGCGCTACCCGCACAGCCAGTACGCCGGTGATTCCCGCCAGCGCATGATCTTTCTGCGCAACCGCTTGGCCGACTTCGAGCTCTACGTCGCCCGCTACTACATGAAGCGCGGCGCCTACGTGGGCGCGCTCAACCGTGCGAAATTCTGCATCGAGAACTACGATGGGGCGCCGGCCGTCCAGCCGTCCCTGAGGATCATCATAGAGGCCTATCGAAATCTCGGCATGACCGATCTGGCCGCGAATGCCGAGCGCGTCTACGACGATAATTATCCGGCGAGCACCCTCGAGAGGGCCCCGAAGAAGTCATGGTGGCGGCGCATCCTGTAGCCAGGCAATCCGCTTCTAAACGGCCGGATTATGGGAACCGCGTTCGGACCAGCAGCAGCCGGCGCTCCATCTCGGCACTCGCGTAGCCGAGCGAAGCAATCCGCTCCAGTCGCTCTCGGGACGCATTCCCGGTAAAAAACGAGGAGAATGCGCTGAGTCGCTCGAGTTCTTCGAGGACCGAGGCCGAAATCCAATTTTGTAGATCGTCGGCAGTCGGCGCAATGGCATCGAAGCGCTTCCCGGGAGACAGGAATGGCTCGGACGGATCCACGCCCTTATCTCTCGCCAGAGTCTCGGACAGATAACCCAATGCGGACACTGCGATGGCGCGCGCCCCATACTCGCGCGCAACACGGCCCAAACTTGCGAGACGCAGATGTCCCGGCTGCCGCTGGCAGAGATCCGTGAGGCTGCGAAAACTGCTCTCCAAAGCGCCGAAGCGAAGGATAGGACCCAAGTCCGTGTCCTGACTGATTGCGAAGCCGCGCAAGGCGAGGGTTAGCACAGGGTCTTCATCCCTCGCCGATTCCCAAAGAGGCGCGAATGCTTTGCCATAAGGGGTGCTCGCGAGCGCGCGCCGCCAACTGTACTTGTCGGGACAAGCTGCAAGAAAATCCTCCACTCGAGCTTCCGCCCGGCACGCGGCAATGGCCGAAGCATCGATTAACAAGCCCCTTTGAGAGAGGGACGCTGATCGGTCCTTCTTGCAACAAAACAGATTAAGCAGGTAACCATCCGGCGCCGCGGTTGCGTCGAAAGGCACCAACAGGTCGAGTCCAGGAACTAATCGATAGGAGTCGAACCCAAGCGCCGCGAAGTCATCTACCAAGCCGAGATGTACCTTGGCACCCGCTTTGACCTCGTAAAGGATCAACGGAGACAGCTCGCTGAGGAAACGCGATCCGCCCTTGATGATATTCGCCTCTTCGCCCTCCGCATCGATCTTGAGAAAGTCGATATGTTTCCAGCCATATCGCTGCAAACAGTCGTCAAGGGTCACCAGTCGCACTGTTTCGCAAGCGGTCTCCGATCGCCCGGAATGCACCAGTGCATTCAGCTCCGAAGAATCGTTGAGCGAAAGCCGGGCTGTGCCGCAATCGCGGGATAACGCGCTGCGCTCCAATACCACCTGAGCGAACGCATTCGCTGCGATTCCTTGTTCGAGGAGCGCCGCAGTGCTCGCGGCAGGCTCGAAAGCCCACACTGCGCCCGCGGGTCCGACCGTCTTGGCAATGGATAGCGTGTAGACGCCGCAGTTCGCGCCGACGTCGACGGCCTGCTGCCCCGGTTGCAACGCGCGCCGCAAGAAGACGATCTCATCTTCAAACCAATCGTGCTGCTCGAAAAGAACATAGGGCGTTATCAAATGCAGTGAGTCGGGCACGACAACGCGCGCGCCGTCGGACATTTCGAGCGTCTGTGTCCGCATTATCCCATGATCACTCTAGGCACGTTAATCGCGGTTGCATCACTTCTTGGCGGTCAAGAGCGCGTGCATATCGAGCGCCGCCTCTTTGTACCACTTCAGCGCGAAGTCCCGCTGCTCCGGAGCCATATTCTCGAGCTCCGCGTGCTTCGTGTAGCCGACCTGAGTTAGGAAATTGCAGGAATACCCGTCTGGATTGTGCTCGGCGTCGTTATCCGGAGCGTGGACGCTTCGCCAGTCTTTATCGAGGTAGGCGTAGAACACTTCGGTGACCGGTTTGTCGGCGTGGGTAAAATCCCCATACGCGCGGTTCGATGCCCAATGCGGCGTGATGATAGTGGCTTTGCCGTCGGGCACCAGAACTCGCCATAACTCGTTCATGAACCGAACACGTTCGGGATAGCGCTGGTTGTGCTCCAGATGCTCTAGAAAGTGTGAGCTGAACGCCTCCGTCACGCTATTGTCCGGTAGAACGAACCCTCCGTCCCCGGACTCGAGCAGCGGAACACTCCCGAGCGTGGGCTCTGTGAAGATCCATCTCCTCTGCGTCAGATCGGTGACGCCATCGACGCCGTCGAACTTACGCCGATCGACACCGAGAAATCCGGGCCGCCTTTTCGTGCCGCACCCAAGGTCGATCTTCAACATGATCTTCTTACCTAATGTGATTTGTAGCCGCTCGTGATGGGATAGCGCCAGTCTCGCCCGAATGCTCGGCCGCTCACACGCACGCCTGGAGGAGCCTGGCGCCGCTTGTACTCGTTGCGCTTTACCAAATCGAGGATGCGTCCTACCGTCGCACGATCGAACCCTCGGGCAACGATCTCGTCTACCGACAGATCCTCTTCGATAAACGCCTCGAGAATGGGATCGAGCACCTCGTAGGGCGGCAAGCTGTCGGTGTCCTTCTGATCGGGCCGGAGCTCCGCGGAGGGCGGCCGCTCGATTACGCGCGCGGGGATGACGTTCGATTGGGCGTTCCGCCAGCGACAGAGCCGGTACACCAGGAGCTTATTGCAATCCTTTATGGGTGCGAAGCCGCCCGCCATGTCGCCGTACAACGTCGCATAGCCGACGGCCATCTCGCTCTTGTTGCCCGTCGTGAGAAGCATGCGTCCGGTCTTATTGGAGATGCCCATGAGAAGCACGCCGCGGCATCGTGACTGAATATTCTCCTCGGCGGTGCCGGGCGGCCTACCGACGAACTCCTCTCTGAGCGCCGTGAGCGTCGCCTCGAACATGCCCTCGATGGAGATCTCGCTGTGCTTGACCTTTAGCCAGGCCGCCTGCAGCGCGGCGTCGTCCTTGCTCATCTGCGAGGTGTATCGCGACGGCATCGCAACGGAATGCACACGGTCGGGGCCAAGTGCGTCCACCGCGATGCACAGCGTCAAGGCCGAGTCGACGCCGCCGGAAAGTCCCAGAACCACTCCCGGAAATCGATGTTTGTCGACATAATCGCGCGTGCCCAGGACCAGCGCGCCATAGACGCTCTCTTCCTCGCTTTGCAGCGGCACGACCTCGCCCGGCACGGGGCACCACCCTGCCCGGCTCAGGCGTCTCAAGATCCACGGCATAGAGCCCCTCCGTGAATGCCGGCGCACGCATGCGTGACCTCGCCGCGCGCGTCCATGACGAAGGAATTGCCGTCGAACACCAGTTCGTCCTGGCCGCCGATCAAATTGACGAACAGCAGCGGAACTCCCGTTTCCGCCACGCGTCGGCGGGCTACTTCGCGCTCGCGCTGGCGCTGCTTGTTGACTTCGTAGGGCGAGGCATTGATGACCAGCAGCACTTCGGCACCCGCGCTCGCGCGCCTGCGCGGCCGGCTCCGGCTCCCACACGTCCTCGCACACCAGAATGCCGGCTCGGATGCCGTTCAAATCGATCACGGTCGGAAGTCGTTCCCGGCGTGAAATACCGCTTCTCGTCGAACACCCGGTAGTTGGGCAGGCAAGCCTTGCGGTGATTGGCGAGCACCTCCCCGTCGCGAATCACGATGGCGGAATTGAAGATCCGGTCGTCGACGTATTCCGGATAGCCCGCGACCAGGGTGATTCCTCGCACTTCGATCTTGCAGACGCCCGATCGAGCGGGCGACCTGCGCTCGCAGCCCCGAGTGGAACAGCAGGTCCTCGGGCGGATAGCCCGATACGGCGAGCTCGGGCACCATCACGACGTCCGCACCGAACTCGTCGCGGGCGCGGCTCGCGGCCGCGATCGATGCGCGAGGTATTGCCCTCGACGTCGCCGACCACCAGATTGAGCTGCGCCATTACGCATCGCAGCCGCCGTCCGGTCGCTCAAACCGGGCCCCTATACAAGTATCGCGGAAGTCATGATTGATCCGCCACTGCCGAGCCCGTCGCATCGAGGCGCGGTATTCTGAATTAAGCTTGGATCGAGCGCAAAGTCGGCCCAAAACCGCTGGAAACAAGTGAACGTCGCGAACCGAAAAATCGAACCAGGCGCAGGACCCAAGATCGGCCTCAATTGGCGCGTCCTCGGGATCCTGAATCTGTACCGGGTGCTGGTGCCGCTCGTGCTTCTTGGCCTGTACTGGCTGGGGGGTTCGCGCGGGCTTCCGGTCGAATCGCCGCAGCTCTTCTTCAGGTCGTCGCGCTGACGTATCTGTGCTTCGGATTCGCGAGCGTCGTGCTGGTTCGCAAGCGCGTGGCGAGCGCCCACGCCCTGACCATCATTCAGGCGACGATCGACATCGCGTGCCTGATCCTGCTGCTGCACGCCGCCGGCGGAATCGCGAGCGGCCTCGGCCTCTTGTTGCTGCGTGCCCGTCGGCGGCCTCGCCTTTCTGCTGCCGCCGCGCAGCGCACTTTTCCTGGCCGCGGTTACCGCGATTGCGGTGCTCGTGCACACCATCTGGCAGCAGCTCAGCGGCCACGTGCGATATCACGGTCTATGCGACCGCCGGATTCTCTGGGCGTGGTGCTTTTCACCATCGCCGCATCGGCGAGCCTGCTGGCCACGCGCATGAGCGAGAGCGAGGATCTGGTCCGCCAGAAGGACGTGGATCTCGCGAATCTCGCGGACCTGTCGCAGTACATCGTGCAGCACTTGCGCGAGAGCCTTCTGGTCGTCGATGCGGGCGACAAGATCCGCCTGATCAACGAGTCGGCAGCGGAGATCCTGGGCGACATACATGCGGTCCCGGGCGCTTTGATCGGAGAGGTCTCCCCGCGGCTGCTCTACTCCTTGAGCACCTGGCGGCAGGGCGGATCCGCGGAGGACGCCCGTCGAGCTTTCGTCGCCGCCGACGGCGCGCGGATGATTCAGCCGCATTTCGCGCCGCTGGGCGTGCAGCGCGCCCGGGCCCGACGCTGATCTTCCTGGAGGACACGAGTCTCATGGCGGAGCGGGTGCAGCAGAGCAAGCTCGCCGCGCTCGGCCGGTTGTCCGCGAGCATCGCGCACGAGATCCGCAATCCCGTCGGCGCCATGAGCCATGCCGGTCAACTGCTCGCCGAGAGCCCGAACATGGGTGCCGATGATCGCCGGCTGACCGACATCATTCGCAACAATTCCGAGCGTGTCAGCACCATCATCAACAACGTGCTGCAGCTCTCGCGGCGCGAATCGACCAAGCCGGCGCGCCTGTAGCTCGGCGATTGGCTGGAGGATTTCTGGCGGAGTTCTCCCAGACCATGCAGGTCCCGCTCGCGGAAATCGGCGTGCACGAAGAGTCGGACGATCTCGAAGTGCGTTTCGATCCGAGCCACCTGCATCAAGTGGTCTGGAACCTATGCGACAACGCCATCAAATACGGCGAACCGCGCGACGGCATCAAGCCGAGATCCGCTTCAGCCGGCTGAGTCCGAGCTATCGCCCCTATCTCGAAGTCGCCGATCGCGGCTCCGGCATCGAAGCTGCAGGCGGCCGATCGCATCTTCGAGCCGTTCTTCACCGGTCGCAAAGGCGGCACGGGACTCGGGCTGTTCATCGCGCGCGAGTTGTGCCAGCTGAATCGCGCGATCTTCTGTATGAGCCGCGCCTGGCGGCGGCAGCGTCTTTCAGAGTGGTCTTCAGCGATCCGCAGCGCTGGGAGGATTGACGGCCGGCTCGAGTCAGACCTCTGCGGAGGCTCGCGAGCGGGCCCAAGAATTTCTCGTAGTTACGCCACCGTGCGACCTACGTGTTGTACATCTTGCGTCTTACCTGACGGTAGCTTGCGCTCGTCACGACCCGCTGGGTCTGGTCGAAATTCAGGCATCCGTCATGCCAATCGAGGCCGATGAACTCGAGGATCCTGTGCGTCCATTTCGCTTGATCTGCTACCAGCTCTTCGTAGGGGACATCGAGAATCGAACCCGGCGGAAGCACCGCACGCCAGTGATCGATCAGACCGCCGGTGCTCTTTGTAGTAGTGCACCAGATCGTCGAGATCCATCGCGAAATTCGAGCGTGAGAGGCAGTTCTTGGAAATAGCAGGACAGGCAAATATCGATGGGCTCGCGCTTAAAGTAAATGATGCGCGCTTTCGGGAACACCGAATGTATGACGCCGAGGTAGTCGGAATCGACCGGTGCCTTGTCGACGATGCCGAGCACGTTCGTCAAGCTGTCGGTGACGCCCGTCGCTGCATGCTCCTTGAGCGTGCTCAGATAGGACTCCGCGAGCGCGGCAGTGGAGGATTTCTCGAGTATGCCTTTGCGCACTTCGGTCTCATGCTCGCATAACGTCGGACCAGAATTC
>CAVYCL010000001.1:0-989387 GCA_963766915.1 uncultured Gammaproteobacteria bacterium | reverse complement strand
TAACTCATGAGCCAAGTGCGCAGTCGGGGTGGATAGGTTCTAGCGAGGGACTGATCGCCCTCAACTTTTACTCGGAGCACGCTGAATGAACCGTGCAATGCCCTGAATGATGGCACGGCCGTAGAATTCCTCGACGAAGTTCTTCATGTAAGCCTTCGCTTCGTTTGGAATATCGAACTGGCTTGCGCAGGTGACGCGACAGCTTTGGGGACCTATCTCATCGACGTAAGTCGTCGCGTGATAGTTACGCATGCTGGCAACGCCCACGCCGCCAAAATTGTAGTAAATCCTTTTCGTTTCAGGATCTACGTGCAAAAGAGTCTCATCGAGATACGAAGGGTCGGTGCCGGCGCTTTGAAGGTGCACGCGACGCGTGCAGGGCACTTTTTCTGATCCATGCGCCGACAACAAATCACAGCCGATGACCGGGGCTGGGGGGTTTTCGTCCAACTTGGGGACCCAGTCCATCACCCCGCCCCAATTCAATAACACCTCCCAGAAATCGGCCGCCGATACCGGCACCTCCACTGACTTGTAGGCGCTCACCCTGTCGTATTGCATTTCGGCGGCCACCCTCTGCCCGCGCGCTAATTCGAAGCGACTCGATTGAGCTCGTAGTCGCCCGCATCGTCGACACGAAACTTCCAACCGGGATAGACGACGATGGTCGTGAAGGACTCTTCGACGATCGCAGGGCCGGTCAGCTCATGGCCCGGCTTCAGGTCCGGCCCGTGGTAAACATTGGTCGTTTGATAACCCTGACCTAGATTGGCCCGGCGAGTCTTGGCGACTTTAGCGGCGACGACGCGCGTTGCGAATCCTGCGAGGATGACGGGAGACGGCGTCTCAACCGAGGTGGCCAATCGCACGCCGGTGATTTCCGGCATCTCGTCGTCCCGTACATGGCCATATTCCTCCATGTGCCGCCGATTGAATGCCTCGATCGATTGAGGTCCAATGGACGGATTGACGAACGACAAGTCGTGCAGTCCCGTCGCGGTATGCACATCGAAGGTCAGCGACCAATTCTGTCCCGGATAACGCATGTTCATCTGATACTTGGCTGTCACAAGATCTGCCGAGTAGCGGGCGTCGGCGAAATACTTCGCGGCGCGCTCTTCGAGCTCATGCCAGAGAACTTCCACCCCGGCGATGGTGTCCGCCGGGGAGATGTAGGAACGCTCCTCGTCGATACTGGGGTTCGCCACCAGCGTGCCGAGTGCCGAAAAATTCGGCGAAGCCTTCGGTACCAGGACCCTATTGATGCCCAAGTCCTCGGCCTGGATTGCCGCGAAGGCCGGGCCGTTGCCGCCGTACGCCAGCATGACCAAGTCCTGGGGATCGATGCCTTTGCCGGCGGTAATCCGCCGCACGCCCTGGGACATATTCGCGTTCACCACCCGCCAGCAATCGAACGCGGCTTCCTCAGCCGTATATCCCATTTGGCGGCCGATCGTCTCGAACGCTTCCACGACGCCGTTCTTGCTCAGTGAAAAGCTGCCGCCGGCAAAGCTGGATTCAGCGGAAAGGATGCCCAGCATGAGCAAGGCATCCGTCACCGTCGCTTGCGTACCGCCGCGCCCATAACAGATCGGGCCCGGCACCGCACCCGCCGATTCCGGCCCCACCTCCAGTTGCCGGTTGCGGACCTGGCAGATCGAGCCACCGCCCGCACCCAGCGTCTCGACCTTCACCATCGGAACGCCGATCAGATAGCGGTGGTGTATGTTCCAGCCCGCTTCGGCAGGCGCCGCACCCCGGTGGACGACGGAGATGTCGTACGAGGTTCCGCCCATGTCCACGCACAAGAGATCGGGACAACCCTTCGCCACACCCACATGGGCCGCGCCGACGACACCGCCGGCGGGTCCCGATGCAAGAACTCGGATCGGCGCGCCCTCAATGTATTCCACGGTCATCACGCCGCCGCTCGCCTGCATGACCATGAGTTGGTCGGTGTAGCCGGCCTCTTTCAACCGTCGCACGAGCCGCTCGAGGTAGGAAGTGACCTTGGGTGCCACGTAGGCATTCACCACAGTTGTGCTGGTGCGATCGTATTCCGGCTGCCGCGGCAACACGACATGCGAGCAGGAAACATGAGCGCCGGGCATCTCCTCGGCGACTATTTCCGCGACGCGTTTTTCGTGGACGGGATTGACGAACGAGAAAATAAACGAGATCGCGACGGAAACGACGTTTTGCTGCTTGAGCCTGCGGCAACATTCGCGCACGGCCTCTTCGTCGAGCGCCTTGTAAATGGTGCCGTCATGAAGCATCCGCTCGGGCACGGTCAAACGTCGCCGTCGCGGAGTGATCTCCGGCGGCGGCGGCAAGCGGACGTCCCATACGTCCTCTTTGAAACCGCGGCGATAGGCCATCTCGTCGCGGAATCCCTCCGTCGTGATGAGCCCGGTCAGTGCTCCATTCATTTGGATCAGAGTGTTGTCGGCAATGGTAGTGCCGTGCACGATGGCATCGCACTGTCCCAGAAAATCGCTTAAGGACACCCCTTCGAGCTCGGCCAGCTTGTCAAGCCCGGTCATGACGCCGATGGAGCTATCCTCCGGGGTGCTTAGATTCTTGTAGAGAATGACCTTTGAACCTTTCAGCAGGGCAAAGTCAGTAAAGGTGCCTCCGATATCGATGCCAACCCGATACCCGATACGCTCTTCCTCGCTCACGCCGGCTCAGCCTCAACCGCACGCATTTTCTCTCTGAGCGCATTCGTTGCAGCGACGTTTACCGACAGGTCGAACCTTTCCACTGTACCGTCGAAGATAACGCCGTACCTTTCCCGTGCGGCCGACACGCTGACTAGTTCGTCGAGCACGTCCTCTTTGACGGCTTCTGGGTCGCGCAAGACCGCTGGTCCGAAACCAGCCCCACCGCCGTGCTGATACGCGATTACGGCCCCGGCCGGTAATTGCGCCCGGGCCGATAGCTTGATGGCGCGTTCGTTCTCGGTGCCCACCTCGAATCGGCTCGAATACGGACCCGCATCGTCACCACCGCACATACCCCGGAGGGGATGCGCGGCCGAGACCATCCAAGCGATCGCGAGCGTGGGCTCGAGAATCTTCTTCACGTTGAGGCTACCCGGGGCGCCGCGCCAGCGGCCGGGTCCGCCCGCATCGATGGTCATCTCGCGACTGATGTTGATGATCGGAAAGCGGCTCTCGCCATCTTCCGCTTCCGAAAGAAGCAGGTTACCGAGCCCCACGCACGACGAGCCCCATCCGTCGATCCCTTGAACCGCCGATGCATCCATCGAGCGCGCATCGACCCCTTGGTCGATCCAAATCTTGCCGCCTTTGCCGAACCCGATGACCGAGTTCGGCATGCCGATCTTGTAGACCTGAGGTGCTGACCGTTCGGGTGCCACCTGCGACAGGGCTATGCAGACGGCCTCCGTAATTTCACAGGCAGGATGGAACGAGCCGAGGGCCGCCGGCTTATTGTCGGGGGGCTGGGCAATGCAGTTCTCGGGAATGATGATCTCGACCGCATTGAAAAGGCCCTCGTTTTTCACGATCGTCGGATCAACTGAGGCCGAGACTTGGGTCATGATGTAGCTGCAGCTGTTGGCGTACGTATTCCATACACCGGTCAGCTCTTGACGGTCATCCGTTCCAGTCAAGTCCACCGTGAGCTTATCGCCCTTCACAGTGCAGGCAACATGGACATGAACATCCTTCACGCCCAGCGTATCGTGGTCGATGAACACGTCCGCGGAATAGGTACCGTCGCGCCACTTCCTAACTTCCTCGCGGAAGCGTTGCTCCGAGTGCTCAATATTGTAGTTAATCGCAGCCCTGACAGCGTCCGTGCCCCACTTCCGGACCAGTCCCTGCAACAGCTTCACGGCGTGCTGAACAGCGCCGATCATCGCTGCGAGGTCGCCGGCGAAGGTCTGGAACCGGTTGTTGCGCTCCAAGAGCTTGATGCTATCGAGCCGCTTCTCGCCCCGATGAACGAGCTTGAGGCACGGGATCGCCAATCCTTCGGTGAAGATATCCGTCGCCTCGAGCGTAAATCCGCCGGGATCTTTTCCGCCAGTATCACCGTGATGCGCCTGCAAAGTCTGGATTAATACCAACTCGCCGTTGTCGTCGAATATCGGCGCGTACACGTTGTAATCGGGTAAATGGCCGCCCCCGAAATCCGGATCGTTGCCGACGAACACGTCGCCAGGACCCCAGTTGTAGTCGTCGAACATTTCAAGTCCGTAGCGTATCGTCATCTGGGATACAAAGGTCAGATGCGGGACGCCAACGGACACTGCAGCCAGGCGCCCGTTCGAATCGATAATCGTGGCGTTACGCTCATTCGATTGGTTGATGATCGGCGATGAGGCGGCCCGCGCCAGCTGCGTGGTCGCTTCGAAACAAACCGTTTCGAAGGCGCCGCGGATGATACCGGCGGTGACTGGATCGATGGTGGCAGAGGTCGAAAGCGGGGGGCGCTTAGCGGCGATTCTTCGGTTCAATTCGAATGACATGGCGGCAAATCCTACCTTTCTCGAAGTGAATGGGTGTACGAACGAAGTGCATCAGTCGCAGGCATAGCGGGTCATTTATGCGGGCCGTTCTGCGTCAGCCGGTCCGATCGGGATTAACGCAGTTCCAGCCAGGTGTAGCTTTTGTCGTGCGGCAAAGCCACTCCGCGCTCAATTCCGGTTGCTCCGAAAGGTCCTGCAGACCAGTCTCCCGGGTGCTCGTCATCGCGAAACCAATCGTGGACCACGAGCCGATTGGCAATTCGCCATTCATCATTACGGCGCTCGAAACGATCCAAATAGCGCCCGGCAACGAAGGTTGAGCGACGCTTGTCGGTGGAGATGACAGCAACCGACCAAAAATAAGATTCCACCGCGGCCTTGGCGCCGTCCAATCTGATCAGAATGTTGCCGATCAGATGGATGTTCTGCTCCATGCTCTGCAGCCGCGGGTGGGCCCACGCAATGAATTCTTCTCGGTTTCCAACGAAACCGGTGTGATTGTCGGTCGCATCCGGCCAGTAGGCCGACCGCAGTAAATCGACATCGCATCGATCGATGCCGCGAGTGTAGCGATACATGCAGTCACGTATTGCTTCGCGATCCGCCAACTCATCTTTTATCTGCGAAACGGTCTTAATCATGGTGTTTCCCCAAGAGCCATGGGCGAAGTGGCGTCAGCCGCGGGACTAATCGCAGGTGCGGCCTGAAGCGGTGGTTGCTAAATAGCTACAAAATGCTTGGGATCACATCGCGGGCGTGGAACTAGCCAATCCGTGCCTACACAACCCAGATTGCGCCAGATTACACCATTTTAGTCAAGCTGCCGATCGAGAAGCAGACATATATCGCTATAATTGCAGCAGGGGGCGAGAATGGCTGCACCTGGAAGCAACGCGATATGCGTATGCACCGCAAGCTGGCCTTTGCAGTGGCTGTTTCAGAATCTTAAACCGACATATGACGATTGACACCAAATTCAATATCAGCAACCATGCGATAGCAATGTGGCGCCGATGTAGCAAATAAGGCACAGTCGTAGCGACGAGTCGAGAGCTTTCAATAATCACGCTTGAACACCGATTCAGGCAGACATTTTCACTCGGGGGGCTAATCAATGACATCACATCCTTTACTGCGGGCAGTCTTGGTGCTGGCGATACCGATTTTGGGAGAACTCGCTTCAGCGCAAGAGGTGGCCCCAGGGACGGCGAGCTCCAGCTCATCGGGTCTCGAAGAGATCGTTGTTACCGCCACACGGCGTGAGCAATCACTAATGACGGTGCCGACCTCTATTCAAGCGGAGACCGGTCCCCAGTTGAACGATCAGGGCATCAAGAGTCTGGGCGATCTGCAGTTCACCACGCCGGGACTTCTGCCTTCGACCAGCTCCGGCTATCAGGAGCTCTTCATCCGCGGCATCGGCAATTCGGTGTTCGTCGGTCCCGATCCGAGCGTCGCGACGTACATCGATGACGTGCCCCGTATCTGGGGTTCGATGCCGGACACTTTCTTGGGCCTCGACGTCGATCGTATCGAAATCCTAAAGGGTGCCCAGGGTGGCCTCTACGGTCGCAACGCGACCGGTGGCGTGGTCAACGTCGTTACTCGTCAACCCAGTATGGACACGCCGGCAGCGGAAGCACAGGTTGCCTACGGGCAGTTCAGCACGCTAAACGCTGCGACCTACATCAACTTACCGATCATCAGCAACGTACTCGCCTGGAACCTTGCTTTCGAGAAAGATTCGCACGATCCGTACGTGAATAACGTCGGGGTCAAGAATCAATATAGCGCGTCGGATTTCAACGGCAACGGAGACGTCCTTGGGTTCTTGCCGTTGACGCCAGCGGGACAGGCGGCATTCCTCAATAACTTCAATTATCACCAGAACGGCTTCGAGAATCAGGACACCTACAGCGCCAACACGAAATTTCGTTTCCAGCCGGTCGACAATTTCAAAGTAACGTTGGCGGGTGACTATTATTACAAAGCCGACACCGACGGTACGCAGCTGCAGCTGCAAACTCCGTCGTATACGCAGGGCTACGTCACGGGCCCCAACGGACTCGCAGGTCTTGGGTTCACCCCGAACCTACCGCCCGGCTTCATACAGGAGCTCGGTAAATGGGATTCAGCCTATAACACGCCGCAATTCGTCGGTCTCAAAGACTGGGGCACCTCGCTAACCGCCGTTTACAGCGCGCCGTTCGCCGATTTCTCTTCAATCACCGCGTACCGCAGCCAGCACACGCTTCTTAACCAAGATCTCGGTGCTGCCCCCGTTACCGATGGCTTCATTATCGTGGACAACCACAAGTACTTTGTCTATCAGGAACTGCGCGCCGTATCGACGGGCGATGGGCCGATTCACTGGCTCGGTGGCGGAACATGGCTCAACGACCAATACCAGGGTGTTACCTCTACCAACATCTTGAACCTCTTCAACGAAGAGATTGTGCATGTTGAGGACTCGATTAAGAACTGGACCGTCTACGCTCAGGGGGGATATGACATCACCTCGAAATTGAACCTGACCGCATCTGTCCGCTATTTGAGCGAGACGAATACTGCCGACTACAGCTGCTGCACGGGCGGCGCGCCATTTCCGACCCCTGAGAGCCTCTCGCGGCCGGAACACTCGACCATTCCGTCGACAACGCTGAGCTATGCGATAGATCAGGGCAATGTCTATCTGCGGTGGGCACGAGGCTTCAAAGCGGGCGGCTTCAACGAAGTGGCCTCCCCTGCCGATTTTGCCGGCGTGCCCTTGAGCGACGGTGAGGAATTTGGTCCCGAGCAGGTCGACACTTATGAGGCCGGCTATAAGCAGAGCCTGTTTGATCGCAAGCTTCAGGTGACCGGTGATGTGTTCTACAATCACTACACCGGATTGCAGCAGACCGCCCATGCGACGCCGGACTACCAGAACGAGATCATCCTGGCCATCGTGAACGCGGGATCTGCGCGGACCTACGGCGCCGAGGCAAGCGTTAACTATCAGATCATCAATCCGGTTACGGTCGGCGTTAATATTGGATATCTCGACGCCAAGTACATCAATTACGTCGTCCCCGTGACTGTGCCTCAGGTCTTGGCGCCCGCCGATCTGAGCGGCACGCAAATGACCAACGCGCCGAAATGGCAAATGGCGTTCACCGGCGCTCTCGATATGCCGATCAACGACAAGTATCGGCTGGTCGGCAGGGTCGTGACGTCCTACATCAGCGAGACCCTCTTCGACCAATCCGATATTCCGTGCACCGGGGGCGCTGTATATCCGGCTTGCTTGCCGAACGCCGTAGCCCCCGCCTATTGGCTGACCAATTTGCGCATCGGCGTGAAAACGGCGAATGATAAGTACGAGCTCGCGATCTATGGGAATAACATCTTCGATCGACCCTACTACACCTACGGCGCTTCGGACGGAAACGGCAACGACGGCATCTGGGGTGCTCCCCGCATCGTCGGCGTTCAGTTGACGGCGAAGTACTATCACGGAGGCCGAATGTCGTTAGCAGCTTCCCAAGGGCCCTGGAGCCTCCAATGAAGAAGCCAATGACTTTCGGCTATTTGTACGATTTCAGAAATCCGTCACAGTGGCGCAGGCCTTGGGATGAGTTCTACGCGGAGACCCTGAATCTCATGGCGTGGACCGAGAAACTCGGGTTCGACGGAATCTGGGTGCCGGAGCATCACGGCAGCGAGGACGGGTATCTGCCCTCGCCTTTGACCGTCCTGGGCGCCGTTGCGGCGCGCACTCAGAAGGCCAAGATCGGCACGGCGATTGCGCTTGCACCGCTGTACAACCCGGTGCGCTTCGCCGAGGACTGCGCGGTTCTGGACATTCTCGCCAAGGGCCGGCTCGAAATGGCCGTCGCCGTCGGCTATCGACGTCGTGAGACAGACGCCTTCGGTGTGCCCTTCAATTCACGCGGCAGCCGCACGGATGAGTTCATCCAGATCGTCCGGCGTCTCTGGGCCGGCGAAACGGTCAACTACGAAAGTAAGCACTTTTCCGTCAAGAACGCCAAGATTCAGCCGGCGACGCTCAAGGGCCACATTCCGCTCTTCATCGGCGGCTACAGCCAAAAGGCGATGCAGCGGGCCGTCACTTACGGTGACGGCTACCACGGCAATGTCGAAATGTTTGACGCCTACCTTAAGACGATGAGCGAATCCGGCAAGGATCCTGCGAGCGCTCGACTGCGCGGCCTCGATCTGTTTCTTTATGTCGCCAACGATCCCGAAAAGGCCTTCGAGGAGCTGGCTCCGCACTGCTACTACACGCACCAGGCTTATTCCAAATGGATGCTAGAGGATCAAGCCGGGTACGACATCACCGACATGACCCTCAAGCCCATGAGCTTCGACGACTTCAAGGCGAGCGGCATCCTGAGGGTTCTTACGCCCGCCCAGGCGATCGCCTATTTCAATGACTTGCTCGCGCACAAAACCGTCGAGCACTTCATGCTATTCGTGCCCTCGGGCTTTCCGACCGACAGGTTTGCCGAATACGTCGAGCTTTTTGCGAGAGAGGTAATCCCGGCTTTCCGATAGGCGGCAGCGACCGTTCAGATTCCAGACTCAGAGGTAGGAGACATGACTCTAACGACAGTCAAGCTGACACCGCGCATCGGGACCGAAATCAAGGCTGATGCACAGACCCTACTGAAGGGTGGCGCGATCGCGGCCGAAGTTCGCGCGTTGCTCGAAGAGCGCGGCGTCATCGTTGTGCGCAATGCAAATCTGGACGATGAGCAGCAGCTCGAGTTTGCGAGGACTCTAGGCACCATCCGTTTCGGCAAGGTCTATAAGGAAAACAAGGACGGAGCTTCGGTATCCAAGGAGTCCGAGGACGGCGTCTTCAAGGTGACTTTCGACAAGACCCACAACCCGCTTTATACCGAACACCTGCTAGGGACATTCAATTGGCATATGGACGGCACCTGGGAAGACGTGCCGCCGTTAGCCTCTATCCTCACCCCGCGCATTCTCTCGCCCACCGGCGGCCAGACGGAATTTGCGAATACCTACGCGGGATACGAGGATCTTCCGGAGTCGGAAAGAAAGTTCCTGGAGCAGCTCAGAGTCGTGCACACCCTCGAGGCCAATTATCGCGGGGTCATTCCCAATCCGACAGAGAAGCAATTAAGCGAGTGGCGCAGCTATCCCGATCGGACGCACCCGCTCGTGTGGCACCACCGGTCGGGGCGTAAGTCGCTCGCGTTCAGCTCATCGGCCACTCGGATCGTGGGCATGAACGCCGAAGAGAGCGACGCGCTACTCAACCGGCTCATGGCGTGGGTCACTCAGCGGCAGTACGTCTACCAGCATCATTGGCAGATGGGGGATATGTTGATTTGGGACAACACAGGCACCATGCATCGGGTGCTCCGGTTCGATATCGAATGCGGACGCAGGTTGCATCGCGCCACTCTCGAGGGCGAAGAGTCCCTCGCGGCTGCCTAGAGCATGACGGAAGCCTCGTGATTCAGCGTATTAGAGAGTGGTTGGACATCACCGCCAACGGGCCGGCCGAGGCCTGGCATGAGCGAGCGGCCGATGATGTCGTGATTCGCTTGCCCTTCGCCCCGCCTGGCGTGGCAAACGAGCTACGGGGCCTCACCCAGGCTATTGCGGCGATGACCCCTATGTGGATGGGAAAGAAATCCTTCACTTGGCACGACGTGGTCATCAGGGGAACCGATGACCGGGGGCTGTTCGTGACCACGGCGCGCTCGGAGGTCTTGCTGCTCTCCGGGCAACACTATGCCAACAATTACGTCATGCTCACCCGCCTGCGCGACGCTCGAGTCGTCGAGCACGTGGAATACTTCAACCCCCTTCCAGTGATCAAGGTATTCGGAAGCCAGCTTCGGCCGAGCTAGAGACCTTAAGTGAAATACCCGGACACCTGTGATCGCATGACACAGGATAATCTGCTCGATCGACGGCATTTTCTGGTTTCAGTCTCTCTCGCCGATGGCGGTTTGGCTCTCGGCATTGTCTCGAGCAACTCGCAGCGGTCGTGGAGCGCCGATGAGCGCGTAGGCGACGCTCTCTCTGCCTGGATGGAAATCTCGAAAGACGACGCCGTGACGATGCGCGTACCAACGCCCGAAATTGATAATGGCGCAATGACCCAGGTGGCGAAGAGCATCGACGAGGAGTTGGGTTGCAACTGGGACGGCGCGATCGTCGAGAGCAACTTCAACAAGTATCGTATGCTGCGAATCAACGATCGGTTGCCGGTGATCAACGTTCATTTTGACGCGCTCTCCAACCATGATCGTTTCGATATCGCCAGCGAGGCGCCCGCAGCCCCCAGTGGTCCGACAATCGGCAATGCAATTTCTAAGCTACGTCAAACGCCTGCGTAGCACGCCCTTTAGTGATCATGATTTGAGTTGAGGTTAGCACTAACTGAGGATATGGAAATGACAGAAATCAGAGGAAAAGCTGCGGTCGTCACCGGAGGCGGCAGCGGTATCGGCAAGGGTCTGGCAATCGCGCTTGCAAAACGCGGTGCCTCCGTCGCGGTCGCAGACATCCTCCTCGACAACGCCCGCAAGGTCGTCGATGAAATCAAGGCGGCTGGTGGCAAGGCCGTGGCCATTCACTGCGATGTATGCGAACGCGACTCGATCAAGAAGATGAAGGCCGAGGCGAACACGGCGCTCGGCCCGATCAAACTGCTGTTTGCCAACGCGGGGGCTACCTCATTCGATCCGCTGATGAAAATGTCGGACCACGATGTCGACTGGATCATCCAGGTCAATCTGATGGGCGTGATGAATACCACCCGCGCCTTCCTGCCGGACATGATGGCGGCTCGCGAAGGCCATGTCGCCGCGACGGCGTCCATGGCGGGCCTGCTGCCAGGGTGGATTCCGGTGCACGTCCCCTACTCTGCGGCCAAAATGGGCATCATCGGCATGATGATGAACGTTGCCTTGGAGTTGAAGGACTACAACATTCACACCACCTCCTATTGTCCGGGCGGCGTCGCCTCCGGCATGGCGGTCAACAACGCGCGCTATCGCCCCGAAAAGTTTGGCGGGCCGGCGCAAGGCGAAGTTCAGATCTCGGATACGTCCGCGAAAGTCATCGACTATCCTTTTTATACGCCGGACCAGATTGCGCCGATGGTGCTGCGTGCGGTAGAGAACAATCGCCCCTTCGTGTTCGATCATCCCGAGCAGCGGAAGTTCTTCCGGGAGACCTACTCGAGTGTGGTCGAAGCCTGCTATGACGACAGCGAAGCTTATGAGCGCGAATTTGGCAGACCGCCCGCTAATCCGACCGGCCCGAGACTTTAGCTTTCTTACCCTGCCAGAAGTGTCCCATGAAACATCGACTGAGCAAGATGCTGACCATCACGATATACGCATCTTCTTGAGCGAATATTGCCATGGATGCGAGCGCCGAGCCGATCGACGGAGGATAAAGCACCGAATCTGCGTACGCGCGTGGTCGTTGAGCGCGCCTGTCGGGAAAGATTGGCTCGCTGAACAAGATTTCGTGCGCGGCCAGAACTCGGGTCTGGATGTCTCCTACGCCGCGCTCGGCATGGAGCACCGAGGCCACCCGCCGGATATGAAACCCTAGCCGGCGCCTGCAAGACGCACCCTGCGGCGGGTTACAATCCCGAGAACTGCCCGCCCAGGAGAATCGATTATGACGATGAAGCGGCGTCCTTGGATCACCATGGCTGTGTCACTTGCGCTCGCCTTAGCGGGCGCCGACGCGATGTCGGAGCGCCTTTCCTATCCGCCGACGAAGACGGTATCGGTCAGCGATACGTACTTCGGAACGGTGGTTTCAGATCCGTACCGCTGGCTTGAGAACGGCAACGACCCCGCCGTTAAGAGTTGGGCGGCCGCGCAGACGAAGCTCGCGCTCGGCTACCTCGAGGCGACGCCCGCGTATCCCGGCCTTAAGGCGCGAATTGCCGAGTTGGAACGAACGCCGCCGATCCGCTATAACCTCGCCATTCGCGGCGGCCACCTCTTTTACGAGCGCGAGACGCCCCCGCAAGCGCAAGCCGAACTCATCGTTCTCGACCATCTCGGCGGCGCGGAGCGCGTGTTGTTCAATCCGGCCACGGCGGCGGTGAATGGGGTCCAACCGGCGATAGAGACCGTCGCGGTCTCGGCCGACGGCGCGAAAGTTGCGTTCACCACGCAATTCGGCGGATCCGAAGAAGAGACGATTCACGTCATCGATGTGACCGACGGAAAGATGCTACCCGACACGCTGGCCCACGCAGGCGGCGGGCAGAGCCCGGTGGCGATTACGTGGGATGGGGACGGCAAGGGGTTCTTGCACACGCAGTGGCCGCGGAACCCGGATGGGTCCTATGCCACGGCAGGCATCAGGATCTTCCATCACGTCCTCGGCACCGATCCCTCCACCGACACCTACGTGTTCGGTAATGGCCTCTCGCCAAAGAGCGAATATCATCTGGCGACCTCGGCGGACGGTAGCGTTCAGGCGGCCGCGGTGTCCGACGGCGACGGCGTCCACGCGTCCATTTACCTGCGGCGCAACTCGAAGCCCTTCACACTGGTCGCCGCGCCGGACGCCGGCATTGGCGATAGCGACCAACTCGGCGGGGCTTTCGTCGGCAATGAGTTCTACGCCATTGCCACGAAGCGCAACTCGCGGGGCGAGGTGGTCGCCCTCCTTCCCGGCGGGACATTCGACACCGCGAAGGTCATCGTGCCGGCGAGCTCCGTCGTGATCGACGGTATCGTTCCGGTGGGGGATGGATTTATCACCGTGGACGTCGATGGGGGCGATAGCGGTGCGCGGCTGTTCGGCGCAGACGGGACGCAGCAGCATGTCGTTCCGGTGCCCAAGATTTCGACGGCGCGAATCGCAGCAGACCCCCAAGGCGGCCCGATCATCGTTCGCTACCACAATTACACGACGAACGACACGTGGCTCGACGTACGACGCCAAAAACAACACCGTGCGCAACGCGGGCTTCCCCTCGACGCCAACGGGCGATTTCTCGAAGATTGTGGTGGATCGCGTCTTCGTCTCATCGCTCGACGGCAAGGAGCGAATTCCGCTCGAGATCGTGCACGCCGCGGACATCAAGCGCGACGGCTCGGCACCGACCGTGCTGTACGCGTACGGTGGCTACGGGATCATCACCTCCCCCTTCTACGAGCCGAGTTTGCTTGCATGGCTCGAGCGGGGCGGCGTCTTTGCGGTCGCGATGGTGCGCGGTGGCGGCGAGTACGGTGAGGCGTGGCATCAAGCGGCGCGTTTGGCGACGAAGACGGTATCGAGTGACGATCTCGCCGCCTGCGCCATGTGGCTTGGCCACAACGGTTACGGCAACAACAGCCATCTCGGCATCTTGGGCGGCAGCGCCGGAGGTTTTCTCATGGGCCTCGCTCTGACCCGCAACCCGGATCTGTATCGAGCGGTGATGGCGGAGGTCGGAATCTTCGACCTGTTGCGCGTCGAGTTAACCCCCAACGGCGCTTACAACACACCGGAATTCGGCACAGTCAAAGACTCGGCGCAATTCCCCTGGATGCTCAAGCAATCGCCCTACCATAACGTGCATGCCGGTACGGCCTATCCGGCCGTGCTCATGACGACCGGCGAGAATGACCCGCGCGTCGAACCTTACAATTCGCGCAAGATGATCGCCCGGCTGCAAGCGGACGCCGCCACGGTCAATCCGATCTTGCTGGTGCAGCGCGCCGGCCAAGGTCACGGGATCGGCAATTCGTTCGATCAATCCGTCGAAGACCTGACGGAAAGGTACGCGTTCTTCGACAGTCAGCTGCGATAGGTCCTCGATGCTCGACGACACGGACGAGGTGCTCGCGAGGACGCGTCGCTGGCTGGAGAAGTCCGTGATCGGCCTCAACCTATGCCCGTTCGCGGGCGGCCCCTACCGCGACAGCCGCATTCACTTTTGCGTGAGTCGGCAACGGACGGCGTCCGGATTGCTCGAGGACTTAGCCGTGGAGTTAAAGAATTTACATGCGGCGGATCCACTCGAGCGCGAGACGACGCTCTTGATACATCCGTGGGTATTGACCGACTTCTTGGAATACAACGATTTCCTCGAAGCCTGCAATTCGACCATCGATGATCTTGGCCTCGAAGGCGAGATCCAGGTGGCGAGTTTTCATCCTCAATATCAGTTTGCAGACACCGAGCCTCACGATATCGAAAATTTCACCAACCGCTCTCCGTATCCGACGTTGCACCTGCTACGCGAAGCCAGCGTGGAGCGCGCCATTGCCGCCGTGGGCGACACAGAAGCCATCTATCGTCGAAATATTCGCACGCTGCGAGAACTCGGCCACCGGGGATGGCAGCGGCTGTGGCAGGACTAGCCGCTGCGGCATGCGCTATAGGAAGATGATCCAGCCGCGCGCGCGAAAAATCTGACAAAGGGCCCGTGGCCTGATGACTTGGGCCGGTGTGAGCGCTTGCTGACGACCGGCAACGCGCATTACCGGCTGATCATGCTCCGAATTAAGCCCTACGCTTGAGCCTTCGACAGCTCCTAGCGAGCGCTCACTCAGCGAGGTCATGCCAATGAGTTTCGAACGACCCCAAGAATTCTCCGAGTCCCCCGTAAACAGAGCCCGGCAATCGCCCGACGCACAAACGTCTGGCGAGAGAAAAGACAGCGCACCGGCGAGCGATGCCAAGCCCCAGCAGGCCACGGTCCTGGTGCGCGGCGAGGCCCTTCCCACTGAGGAGCCCCCGTCAGCCGGCAAAGATTCTGCGAAAGATAAGCCCAAGGACAAGGAGAAGGCGCAGCGCAAGCCGGTCTCGGAGGCCAAAGTGAGGTTGCAGAGTCGCCTGCCAGCCCTTGACGACGATTCGGAAGTCGGCGTTCAGAAGGAACACATTGTCATCCGGGACGGCAAAGCGGATCTGGCTTTCACCGGAACGCTGCTCGCTTCTGCGGCGCCGGAGCAGGCACCGAAGGGGCATTGGCAGGAGTATCGGGTTTATGAGACGACGGGCGGCAAGCACGTATTCTCAAAGGTGACCCGCAGCGTGTTCGCGGAAGATCAGGATACCCACGAGGCCGAAGTTTTCGATCCTTCTCCCTCATCCGTACCGTCCCAATTGTTACGGGGTGCGCGGGAGCTCACGCGCTCGCGGCCACTGACCTGGATGGATGCAGCGGTCGCTTTCTTTGGATACGACCCTCTTGCCAAGGCCCTCTATCGAAAGCTCAGCGGTCAATTCGAGGAACACATCAACTGACCCTAAGTTCGCGCGCGGCACTTCAATCTGGGCGGAAACGGCGTTAGAGTGAGGGCAAGGGGCAGCCCCACACCACCGCGAGGACGCGATGAGCACGCCGAACCCACTTTCCGCGCGCGCCACGCTCGGCCGGCTGATAGGGATCGCACTGGTGGTTGGTGCCGTTGCGATCGCTTTCGCGTATACCGCTGGATGGCTGTCACCGCGGCGTCTCACGCCGAACAAGGTGGTGGACGCATTCGCTCCGCCCGGCGGTCCGGCGCTCGGGCATCGCCGCAACCACGTCAAGGGGATCTGTTTCACCGGTATCTTCGAGGCGAACGGCGCGGGATCGAGCCTGTCAGATGCCCCCATGTTCCGTCCCGGGCAATATCCGATCATCGGGCGGTTTAATCTCGCCACCGCCGACATCAAGGCGGCCGACGCGTCCGTACGGGTTCGTGGCATGGGACTGCAGATCGCCGCGCCGGATGGACAGTTGTGGCGCATGGCGATGATCGACGCGCCGTTCTTCCCCGTCTCAACCCCACAGGGTCTTTACGCCTTGGTCGTCGCCTCCGGGAGCAAGGAGCCTGATGCCATGAAGACCTTCGCCGCGGCACACCCGGAGATCGCCCACTTTGGCGCCTGGGCAGGGAGCGCACCCTGGACGGCAAGCTACGCCGAAGAGCCCTATAACAGCCTCAATAGCTTCGTCTTCACGAGCGCCACCGGCGCATCCCATGTCGTGCGCTGGTCACTCCTGCCCTCCGCGCAACCGGTCGCCGTTCCTCCCGATGAGCTCTCGAAACGCGCGCCGGACTTCCTCGAGCAGGAAATCGCCGAGCGGATCCAAGGCGGCGCGCTCCGATGGACCTTGGTGATCCACGTGGCCGAGGCAGGCGATCCCACGGCTGACCCCAGCCAGGAGTGGCCCAAGACTCGGCGCGCAATCGATGTCGGCACGCTCACGGTACAGAAGATCGAGCCCGAGGCAAATGGCCCGTGCCGCGATATCAACTACGATCCGACCGTCTTGCCAAAAGGCATGGGAACCTCGGACGATCCGTTCCCGGCTGCGCGCTCGTCCGCTTACCGCAGGTCTTACGATTTGCGCACGGCCGAGGCGGCTGAGTATCCGGCGACCGCCGCTGAGGGAACCCCATGACCCGCATGACTCAACGATTCACGCCCCTGCAGCGCGCATTGCACTGGCTGATGGCGATCTGCATCCTCGCCATGTTGTTTATCGGCGTGGGAATGGTGTCGAGCATCGCGCCGAAATATCTCTGTCTCATCGCAATTCACAAATCCTTGGGCACGCTCATTCTGTTGCTCGCCTTGATTCGCTTGGGCGTGCGCTGGCGCTATGGCGTGCCGCCACTGCCCGCGGACCTCCCCGCTCCGATGAAGCTCGCAGCGGAGCTTTCCCATTACATCTTGTATACGTTGATGATCGTCATGCCCCTCCTCGGCTGGGGCATGTTGTCGGCGGCGGACTATCCGGTGGTCCTATTCGGCGGCCTGCACCTGCCGATGCTGCTGACGCCAAGCGCCGGCCTGCACACACTCCTCTGGAATACCCATTACTATCTGGCATTCGTGTTCTTTGCGATCGTGCTGATGCATCTGGCGGCCGCGCTGTTTCATGCCCTGATACGGCGCGACGGCGTGTTCGAGGCCATGGCGCCGCTACCGGGGCGCGATCCCTAGCCCGATCGCGAGTTCTGGCGCCACGCTACTCCGCAGTAGACCGCGGTGCGCCGGCTAGCTATGCTGGTCGCGCCGCGAAGTTTGAAGACATCCAATCTAACCGCTGGGAGTCAAGGCTATGCAGCTTTCCCGTCGCAGCTTCTTGAAGATTACCGGCGCCGGTTTCGCCGCGTCGGCATTCGGGGCCCTGGGATTCGCGGCGGCGGGCCTCGCCCTCGCCTCCGCGGTCCGGCCCTTCAAGTTGGCCCACGCCCGCGAGACCCGCAACACCTGCACCTACTGCTCGGTCGCCTGCGGAATCCTGATCTACAGCTTGGGTGATGGCGCAAAGAACGCGCGCTCGGACATCATTCATATCGAAGGCGATCCGGACCACCCGGTAAACCGCGGCACGCTATGTCCGAAAGGGTCGGCGCTGCTCGACATCGTGCATGCTCCGACCCGGCTCAAAGCCCCTCGCTATCGGGCTCCAGGAACTGCAGCCTTCAAAGAGGTGACCTGGGATTTCGCGCTCGATCGCATCGCGCGATTGATGAAGGAAGATCGCGACAAGCATTTCATCGCCAAGAACGCGCGCGGTGTCACGGTGAATCGCTGGACCAGCACCGGCATGCTGGCGGCATCGGCGTCCTCGAGCGAAACGGCTTTTCTCACCTGGAAGGTGATGCGCTCCCTCGGCATGGTGGTATTCGACAACCAAGCACGCGTCTGACACGGACCGACGGTGGCGAGTCTCGCCCCAACATTCGGCCGCGGTGCGATGACGAACACTTGGCAGGACATCAAGAACGCCAATGTCGTGATCGTGATGGGCGGCAACGCCGCCGAAGCGCATCCCTGCGGCTTCAAGTGGGTGATTGAGGCGAAGATCGAGAACAAGGCCAAGCTGGTGGTGGTCGATCCCCGTTTCACCCGCACCGCCTCCGTCGCCGATTACTATGCGCCGATTCGCCCGGGCACGGACATCGCCTTCCTGAACGGCGTCATCCGCCATCTGTTGGAGAAGGACGCGATCCAGCACGAGTACGTTCGCAGCTACAGCAACGCAAGTCTCATCGTGAACGAGGGCTTTGGCTTCAAGGACGGACTCTTCACGGGCTACGACGAGGGAACGCGTACCTACGACAAGTCGAGCTGGGACTACGAGCTCGACGACAAGGGCTTTGCCAAGGTCGACGACACGTGGCAGAACCCGCGTTGCGTCATCAACTTGCTGCGCGAGCATGTCGCGCGTTACACCCCCGAGATGGTCTCGCGCATTTGCGGCACGCCGCAGGACGCCTACCTCGAGGTGTGCGAGCTGATCGCCTCCACCGCGGCGCCCGACAAGGCGATGACTTCTCTATTTGCGCTCGGTTGGACGCAGCATTCCGTCGGGGCGCAGAACATTCGCACCATGGCGATGATCCAGCTCCTGCTCGGCAACATCGGCGTCGCGGGCGGCGGGATGAATGCGCTGCGCGGTCACTCCAATATCCAAGGACTGACGGATGTGGGCCTGTTGTCGGACGCGATGCCGGGGTATCTAACGCTACCCAAGGATGGCGAGCCGACATTTGCCGATTACATGAAAACGCGGCAATTCAAGCCGCTCCGTCCGGGCCAGACGAGTTACTGGCAGAACTACAATAAGTTCGTCATCAGTCTGCAAAAGGCGCTGTTCGGCGATGCCGCGCAGGCGGCCAACGACTGGGCCTACGATTGGCTGCCCAAGCTCGACGTGCCGCTCTACGACATCATCCGAGCCTTCGAGATGATGTCGCAGGGCGAAATGAACGGCTATATCTGCCAGGGCTTCAATCCCCTGCAGGCGTTCCCGGACAAGGGCAAGATCCGCAAGGCGTTGGGCAATCTTAAGTTCCTCGTCACCATGGATCCGCTCGACACGGAGACCTCGCGCTTTTGGGAGAACTTCGGCCCGCAAAATCCGTCCGATCCCGCAAAAATCCAGACCGAGGTCTTCCAGCTCCCGACCACGTGCTTCGCCGAAGAGAACGGCTCGCTGGTCAATTCCGCGCGTTGGTTGCAATGGCACTGGAAAGCTGCCGATCCCCCGGGGCATGCACAATCGGACATTTTTATCATGTCCGGTATTTTTCACCGGCTGCGGGAGATGTACCGCAAGGAAGGCGGCGCCTTCGCGGACCCGCTCCTGAACCTCGTCTGGAACTATACGAATCCGCTCGATCCGGATCCGGAAGATCTCGCCAAGGAAATGAACGGACGCGCCTTGGCCGACCTCAAGGATCCGAGCGGCGCGGTGACTCTGCACGCCGGACAACTGCTCGACGGGTTTGCACAGCTCCGTGACGACGGCACCACGGCGTCCGGCTGCTGGATCTTTGCGGGGTGCTACACCGAGCACGGCAACATGATGGCGCGGCGCGATGCCACCGACCCGCGCGAGCAAGGCATCGCGCCGAACTGGGCCTGGGCTTGGCCCGCGAACCGCCGGATTCTATACAACCGCGCGAGCGCCGATCCGGCCGGCAAGCCGTGGAATCCCCTGAAACCCGTTCTCGAGTGGGACGGCAACCGCTGGGTCGGTATCGATACGCCCGACTACACGCCCACGACCAAGCCGTCCGACTCCGTGGGTCCGTTCATCATGAACGCCGAGGGTGTGGGGAGGCTGTTCGCCCGCAATCTGATGGCCGAGGGGCCCTTTCCCGAGCATTACGAGCCGCTCGAGTCGCCGTCGGAAAACCTGCTGCATCCGACCGTCAACGCGAACCCGGCGGCGCGCGTCTTCGCCGATGACCGGGCCGCATTCGGGACGTCGAAGGACTTCCCGTACGTCGGCACCACCTATCGACTGACCGAGCACTTTCACTTCTGGACCAAGCACGCCTTGATCAACTCCATTCTTCAACCCGAGGAGTTCGTGGAGATCGGCGAGACGCTCGCCCACGAGAAAGGCATCGAGCAAGGAGGCTGGGTGCGGGTCTCCTCGAAACGCGGCGCCGTGGTCTGCAAGGCGTACGTCACCAAGCGGATCAAGCCGCTCCTGGTCGCGGGTCACCCGACGCACGTCATCGGTGTTCCCCTGCATTGGGGGTTCACCGGGCAGGCCCGCAAGGGTTACGGCGCCAACACGCTGACACCCTCCGTGGGGGACGCCAATACGCAGACCCCGGAGTTCAAGGCCTTTTTGGTGAACGTCGAAAAGACGAGTCGCCCGGACTCCTAAGGAGACATCGATGGCGGATCTTCAAGCGCAAGACTACATCCGGATCTCGGCCACAACGTTGACGCCTCCGGCGACGCGGCGCCATGAGGACCAGGTCGCGAAGCTCATCGATACGACCCGCTGCATCGGCTGCAAGGCCTGCCAGTCGGCGTGCATGGAATGGAACAATCTTCGGCAAGACATCGGCTACTTCGAGGGAAGCTACGACAATCCGATGGATTTGAGTCCGTCGATCTGGACGCTCATGCGTTTCAGCGAGTGGGAGGACGAGAAGGGCAAGCTCGAGTGGCTGAT
Organism: uncultured Gammaproteobacteria bacterium; assembly: GCA_963766915.1. Taxonomy (GTDB): domain Bacteria; phylum Pseudomonadota; class Gammaproteobacteria; order Steroidobacterales; family Steroidobacteraceae; genus Bog-1198. The sequence continues at coordinate 968,457 of CAVYCL010000001.1, read as the reverse complement.
CCGCAAGGACGGCTGCATGCACTGCGAGGATCCCGGCTGCCTCAAGGCGTGCCCGGCGCCCGGCGCCATCGTGCAATACGCCAACGGCATCGTCGATTTCATCAGCGAGCACTGCATCGGCTGTGAGTACTGTGTGAAGGGCTGCCCGTTCGACATCCCGCGAATCAGCCCCGTCGATCACAAGTCTTACAAATGCACTCTGTGTTCGGACCGCGTCGACGTCGGCCTCGAGCCCGCGTGCGTCAAAGCCTGCCCGACGGGAGCGATACTGTTCGGTTCGAAGACCGACATGCAGGAATGGGCGGGCGAGCGCGTCGCCGATCTCAAATCGCGAGGCTTCGAGAACGCAGGACTGTATGATCCCGCGGGCGTAGGCGGCACGCACGTGATGTATGTATTGCATCATGCGGACCAGCCGTCGATTTATGCAGGCTTACCCGATAAGCCGCATATCAGTCCGCTGGTCGGTCTATGGAAGGGTGTCGTCAAGCCGCTATCGCTGCTCGGCATCGCGATCGCAGCCCTCGCCGGCTTCTTCCACTGGATCGTCGAGGGCCCGAACGAAGTGCAGCCCGAGGACGAGACGAAGGCGCGCGAGTTGCTCCAAGCCGCGGAGAAATCGCCATGACACGCCCGCCCGGGACGCTGGTGCGCAATACGACGGCGGCGCGCGTCAATCATTGGATCACCGGCGGCTGCTTCGTCCTTTTGCTCTTGTCCGGGCTGTCGATGTTCCATCCGATGCTGTTCTTCCTCTCGGACTTGTTCGGCGGCGGCCAGTGGACCCGGGCGGTCCACCCATGGATCGGGACGGTGCTGCTCGTCAGCTATCTCGGGTTGATCGTTCAATTCTGGCGCGACAATCTCTGGAACCGCGACGACATCGCCTGGCTGAAAGCGATCGACCGTGTGACCGCCAACCAGGAGGAAGGCGTTCCCGAGGTGGGGCGGTTCAACGCCGGCCAGAAGTTCGTCTTCTGGTCGATGGCGCTTCTGGTACCCGTGCTGTTTTTCACCGGCCTCATCATCTGGGAGATTTATTTCGGGTCCTACACCTCGATCGAGGTCCAGAGGATTGCCGTACTCACGCACAGCGCGGCGGCGATCGCGGCCATCCTCGTCTGGATCGTCCATGTATACGCCGCCATCTGGGTCAGCGGATCCGTCCGGGCCATGACGCAGGGCTATGTCACGCCCGGCTGGGCCTGGCGCCATCATCGCAAATGGCTGCGCCGGTTGGCGGCGTCGGGTTCATCGGGACCCACGACCGGCCACGAGCGGTGAGACAAGGCGAGGTCGCACCGCCGGGCAAGTGGTCGGGCGCCGCCGGCGCGGGCGTAGCGGCGCCTATTCCGATCATTCTCCCCGACCCTGCCACGCGCTTCGCTGCCACCGCGCGTCGGCTCGACAAGCTTGCCATCGATCATGCGATGCAAGAGTGGCTGCGTTTCATGGGGCAACTCGCCTGGGCGCAGCAGGACGCGGTTGCGGCGCTCCCGTCTCGCGCGGTGCTCAACCTCGCCTCGATCGAGGAGGCCGTCAGCGCACGCAGGCCGCCTCTGGCAACGCAGGATGTCGACTCTTCCTGGCGAGACGGTTTGACCGGCATCCTTAAGCACCTCGACGCGTTAGCCCTTCCCGACCAGGCGCGCCTCGTCATCGACGATCTCGCGCGATCCGATTCGGCGACACTGGACGCGCTCGCCGATGCCTTTCTCCAAGGTGTTCTCAGGGCCGATCAGGTCGCTCATGCCCTGTATATCGCGGCCGCCCTGCAAGTTCACTTCACCCGAGCAGCAGCTGCGCTCGCTTCTGACTCACTCAGGCTCCTACCGAAGCGGGGCCTCTGCCCCTGCTGCGGCTCGACTCCAGTCAGCGCGCTGGTGACGGCGTCCGGACGCAATCCCGGCAGCCGCTATCTCTACTGCTCGCTCTGCTCCACGGCGTGGAATCACGTGCGTGCCGTCTGTATCACCTGCGGAGCGTCCGGCAGGTTATCGCTCAAATCAATCGAAGGTGACAACTGCGCGGTCATGGCCGAGACCTGCGCAGGTTGCAGCAGTTACGCCAAACTCCTCTACGAGGCCAAGGACACCCGGGTGGATCCCTTCGCCGACGACCTTGCCACGTTGACTCTCGATGTGCTCGTCGCGGAGGCCGGATGGTCGCGACATGCGCCGAATCCGTTGCTGCTGATCGGATAGGCAGACCCCTCCCCCCAGATCGGCTCAGCCCGCCGAGTGAAACAGGTCGAGCCGTTGATGATTGATCCGCCGCCCAGCGCCCTGATGCTGAGTGATCCCATGCCGGTCGAAAAACTCCAGGATCTGAATGGCGACCTTGCGTCCATTGGCCAGCTGATCGCGAAACTGTCCGGCGACGAACGCGCCATCGCAGGCGCCACCCGCAATCGTTGCGGCGATATTCACCATTTCCGACACCGTCGCTCGCAGGAAAAAATGGTCGTGAGCCACCTGGTCGACCCTGCCGAGGCGGCCCGCGAGCTTCAGGAGCCGACGGATATCCTGTTCCGGCCGGACGAGCACCGCAGCGATATCCCGCACCCGCGGCGGCCGAAATCTCGTCTCGCCGCCGAGGAGCGGTGCAATTCCCGCCCAAGCAGCTTCATCCTCGCGCGACAGATGTACGCGATGAGCGTTCGAGCGGAGAAACCCACCTTCGCGCACAACCTCCGCGAACTCCGGGCGCGCGAGGGCTGCATCGAACGCAGCAATCGAGAGCACGGGTTCGAGCGCGAGCCGCAGCGCATCGCGCCCGATGCCTTGTATGTCGGGATGCTCGACATGAAAGGCCTCGAGTTTGACGAGGAGGTCCGAGCAGAACCGCGCCCAGCGCGCCGCCGCCAGCGCGAATCGGCAAGATCCGGCGTCCAGGAGCACCGGCTTAAGTGCCGACACGAGCTTCTCGACGGCACTCATCGAAAGGGCGCGATCACGCGCGAACGCCGTGAGATCCCATGCGAAGGGTGGCGTCGAAAGCATCGCCTCGAAGGCAGCCACCGGCTCCGCGATCGCCAGCGCGGCACGTTGCAGTGCGCGCTCCCGACTTCGCTGCCGTCGGCTTGGGGGACGCAGATCGATGAATCGCCCTCCGCCGATCGTGCGCTTTGCCGCCGCATCACGCAGCACGAAGCGGTCCGGAACGGCTGCGGCGACGGGGCGCTCGAGCACCAGTTGAACATCCGCCGACTCGCCGGGAAGCAGGCGCCTATCGTCGAGCAGGACCACCCGAGCCCCGACCTCGGTCGCTCCATGATGCAGCCGAACCGTAAAACGTGGCCGGTCAATCGGCCCGCTCTCGAGCAGCCGCAGGCGCGCGTCGATCCGAGAGGTCGGCGCATGCAGCTCTGGGTTCATCGCCACATCGCCGCGATGGATCGTGTCCTTGGACACCCCTTCTCCGCTGAGATTGAGCGCGCAACGGTCTCCGACGCGGCCCACCTCCATGGGGCGGCCCTGCGCATGCAATGAGCGCACGCGCGCCTTGAGCCCGGAGGGGCTGATGAGAACCCGATCTCCCGTACGCACCGAGCCCGAGACGACGGTGCCCGTGACGACCAGACCAATCCCGTTCAGCGTGAACACGCGATCGACGGTGAGACGGAACAAGGCGTCGGCGGACTTGGGAACGGACGCAAGCGCCGCCGCACTCAGTCGATCGAGCAGCGCGGGGACCCCGCGTCCCGTGTCCGCCGACACGGCGACGACTTCGGCCTTTGCAAGGAACGTCCCGTCGGCGGCCGCTCGGACCGCAGAGGCCACGTGCGCGAGCCGCTCGTCTGAGACGAGCTCGGCTTTGGTGATGGCGATGAGCCCTCGGTCGACCTCCAAAAGATCCAAAATCGCGAGGTGTTCGCGCGTCTGCGGCATGACCCCATCGTCGGCCGCCACCACCATCAGAGCGAAGTCGATCCCGCTCGCCCCCGCCACCATCGTATGCACGAAACGCTCGTGTCCCGGAACATCGACGAAGCCGAGAACGAGGTCGTCGGCCACGGGAAGATACGCAAATCCGAGATCGATGGAGATCCCGCGAAGCTTCTCTTCCTTGAGTCGATCGGTGTCAACGCCGGTTAGGGCCTTAACGAGAGCCGTCTTGCCATGATCGACATGACCCGCCGTGCCGATGATCAACGAGCGTCCCGCCGTAGGATGACGGCCAGGCGCTCGGCAACCTCGGCGAGCTCATCGGCGGTCGTCTCGCGACCAAGACTGAACCTCACCGCGCCCTGGCCGATGTATTCGGGAACATTCATGGCACGCAACACCGGCGAGAGCTCGACGCGTCCCGCGTGGCAGGCCGAACCGGTCGAGGCAGCGACGCCCTCCAAGGCGGCGAGAACGTCGGCTCCGACACAGCCGACGAAAGAGACATTGAGAGTATTGGGCAGACAGAGAATTGCGTGACCATTTCGAACGACGCGCTCGCCGAAGCGCTCCTGAAGTCTCGCCCAGAACTCATCTCGCAATTTACGCACCTCCCGCAAGGGCAGTGAGTCGCGCGCGAGCCCGCAGGCGGTCCCGAGCGCCGCCGCGAGCACCGCGCTTTCCGTTCCCGCTCGCCGCCCGCCTTCATGCGCGGCGCCGTGAATCAACGGCTCGAGGCGCGTCCCGGAGCGGACATATAACGCCCCGACTCCTTTCGGCGCGTAAAGCTTGTGGCCGGCCACGGTCAACAGATCAATACCGAGATCATCGACATGCGTACGCAGCTTGCCCACCGACTGTGCCGCGTCGGTATGGAAGGGGATGCCGTGCTCGCGCGCAATCCGCGCGCAGGCTTCGATGGGCTGTATGGTTCCAGTCTCGTTGTTCGCATGCATGATGCTCACGAGCACCGTGTCGCGCGAGAGCGCCCGGCGCAGATCCTTCGGATCGACCATACCGGTGGAATCGACGGGAAGGTAGGTGACTCGCGCACCCGCACGCTCGAGAAAGCTCAAAGGCGAGAGCACCGAGGGATGCTCGATCTGGGTCGTGACGATATGGGCGCCGCGATTCGGCTGCGCGAAGTAACTTCCCTTGATGGCCAGATTGTTCGCTTCACTTCCGCCGCTGGTCAACACCACGTCATCGGGCGAACAATCGAGCAGATCCGCGATCTGTCGGCGGCTCGCCTCGAGCAGCTCTCTAGCCGGCGCGCCCGCCCAATGCGGGCTCGACGGGTTGCCGAAGCCGTCCTTCAAAGCGGCGCACATCGCCTCCGCCACGGCCGGATGGATCGGCGTGCTTGCGTTGAAGTCGAGGTAAATTCGCCGCATAGCCGGCAGTCATCATGGCATTCCGACCAGGCACCGTCCATCCGGTGATTGGCGCCGGATAGCCAGCCGGTGTCGTTGGGGCTTTGGTACGTTCGGCCTCGATCAGTGAGTCCCATCACGCCATGTCGGCGCGCGCATCGGCGGTCAACTCTTTAGGGTTCCACGTCAGGCTGCATGCCGCAGCGGCTTCACGTTGGGCGGCTTCTTTTGGCTCACGGTCCACAGATCGTGCTGCGCCTGCAGGTTCACCCAGAGCGCAGGCTCGGTCCCAAACACCGCCGGTTGAGCAAGGTCAGAATCAGCTTCAGCCGCACCGCATGCTTCGGTCGGACCTTCCGCGCCTTCCCCGTGTTGAACAGCTCGGCGAGTCCCTTGTGCCCAACCAGTCAGGTTACGGCCCTGCAGGATGATCAGCAGCTATACGCTGGTCTACATCGCCCGTTAGAAATTCCCGAGCAATCCCGCCGGCACTGTTGGCACGTAAATCAAGGGGAGGCCGCCGCTTGCGACTTCTTGAGGTCTGCGTCGATTTTCGCCACCGCCTTGACTGAGGGACGGGTATTCCAGCGCTCTACGTACGCCTTGATCGGGGGCACGGCTTCGATCAAACCGAAACCCGTCATCCACGTCAACGCGCTGCCCCACAGAACATCGGCACACGTGAATTTCTCGCCGAGCAACCAGGGGCCTTTACTGAGTTGTGCGACCACCGTCTTCACCGTCGAGTCGAAATCCCCGTAGGGAGACATCGCGACCGAACCCGATTCGCGCTTCATCGCCTTGTCGATGAGGGCGGGCTCGAAGCAGGCGCCGTAAAAAACATACCAGCGCAAATACGGGCCGCGCAGCGCATCGCCGATCGCGGGCGTCATACCCGCCTCCGGGAACAGATCTCCGAGATAAATTCCAATGGCAACCTGCTCCGTGATCAGAGCGTCGCCGTGAAGAATCGCAGGAACCTTACCCATCGGGTTAATCGACAGATAGGCGCTCTGCCGATGTTCCCCGGCCTGCATGTTCATGGCATGGAGCTTGTAAGGCGCACGCAGCTCCTCGAGCAGCGCCAACGCGCCCGACGAGCGCGTCTGAGGACAATGAAAGAGCGTGATCGGCTGTGTCGTGGCCATTGCGGGTCTCCACTTTTCTTGCAGCTTGCCTGACAACTGCGCAAGCGTCCATCCAGTGTCCGCAATCCAAGATCACTGGATAGAAGCGCGCTTTATCTCGTCTCGGAGCTCGCCGCTTGATACACCACGCGCCCGCCGACAATCGTCGTGAGCACCTTGATGTCGGCAATCTGCTCAGCCGGTATATCGAAGAAGCTGCGATCGAGGACGATGATATCGGCAAGCTTTCCCACCTCGAGCGATCCGGTCTTGGCGTCCTGGTGCAACTCGTAGGATGAGTTCATGGTGATCGCCCGCAACACCTGCTTGCGGGTAAGTCCCGGGTCCTCGCTCAAGCGGCCCGCGTATTGCGGGCCCGCGGCGGCAGAATTGGTGCGGGTGACGCCGACCTTGAGCGCGAACCATTCGTTCAGCTGATCGACCGGCCAGTCGCTGCCATAGGCGATGCGGGCGCCGGCCGCGGCCAATACGCCGGCCGGCTCCATGTACTTGAAACGCGCCGGCCCCAAATAGTCGCGGGCGTTGTCGATCGTGTCCGGCGCGGGCTTCTCCCATTGCATCGACAGCACGGGGATGGCATCGAGCGGCGCATAGCGGGCGAAATCGGCCGGGTCCACGATCTCGTTGTGAGCGATCGCGGCGCGAATCTCGTGGCCTGAGAATTGTTTGCGTAAGGCCTCGATCCCATCCAGCGCCTCGTGGACGGCACGGTCGCCGTCCGCGTGCATGTGCGGCTCGAATCCCGCCTTGGCCGCCGCGAGCATCATCTCGCGGAGCACCGGTGCCGGGAAATAGACGTCCGGCCCGCGATTCTTGCCGGGGACCCAGTGTGGGTTGGCGGCCGTTCCCTGATTGACGAAATAAGGCGCGAGTTCGGCACCGGTCAGCGCGGGCGCGGTGATCACGCCGTCCAGGAACATCTTGAAGTTGCGCACCGTCATGCGTGGCTCAGGAATCACCTCTCCCTGATCGTATTGCGCGGCCATGCTCTTCAAGAAGGCCACGGCCTTCTTAGGATCTTGTCCCTCGGGCGGCCGGATCATGACCGCGAAGTGAGCTCGCGCGGTCAAATGCCCGTCTTTTTCGGCACCCGCAAAAGCGGCCAGCGTTTTAGGTGTCGCAGCCGCGTCGAGGAACGTCGTGATGCCCTGAGCGCGCATCGCCTCCAGAGCGGCCTCGGCAGCTTTGACGTCCTCGGCAGCCGTACGCTCGGGGACCCTGGACTGCACGGCGTCGATGGCGGCATCCTGAAGCAGGCCCGTCGGATTTCCGGAGGCGTCGCGGGCGAAGACTCCGCCCAGCGGATCGGGGGTCTTGGCGGAGACCTCGGCGAGTTCCAAGGCTCGCGTGTTCGCGAGCCCTGTGTGCCCGAACGAAGACACGACGAGTATCGGGCGCCGGGTATGCAGCGCATCGAGCGTCGCTCGACTGGTGATCGTTCCTGCGGGCACCATGGCCTCCTGGAACCAGTTCGAGACCATCAGCCAGCTGTCCGGCTCCTTGCCTTTCGTCTGATCGAGACAGCTTTGAATCTTGGCCTGCATTTGTGCGACCGTCAGTCGCTCGTAGTTCAGATTGCAACCCAACAGCACGACGCCCCCATCGAGTGGATGCAGGTGGCCGTCGACCAGTCCCGGCATTGCCATTTGACCGTGCAGATCGACAACCTGGGTGCTGTGGCCGATAAACGGCTTAGCGCCGGCATCGTCGCCCACGTAGACGATTACGCCGTCGCGCACGGCGATCGCATGCTGCACGCTGTCGTGGGCGTCGACCGTGTACACATAGCCATGCTCGTAAACCGCATCGGCCGGCTGAACTTCGGCCCCCGATACGCCCGCCGCCGCGAAGGCGAGCAGCGTCGAGACTCCCCATGCGGCCTTACGGCGATGTCCCGATCTTCTATCGAGCGCCGCCTTTCTGTTGGGGCTGCCGATCATCTGTCTTTCCAAAGCCATGCGTTCTCCCATCATCCCGGGCTATTTGCCTCGGCGTTGGGAGCATATCGAACGTTCAGGGTCGGAATGGCGCTGATTTCGGCTGCGCGTCTCGAGCAATCGACAGGGAGCGCGGAGTTTGCCGCGCCCTCGTCAGTTGGGTTGTATGCCGGCTACCGGACAGTGGCCGAAGGAATAACAACCCATGGCGGAAGTTCGGGTGGGTTCGTCGTGCGCTCGCTGCGAGATGGTCATCACGTATCCCACAAAGAGCAGGTATGAAAGGACCAATCCACCCAAGAGGGTGCAGGTGATGTTGGCGAGAGCTTCTTGGCGATGCATGCGAACCTCGTGATCGTTGAGTGTCAGTACACGGCACTCTCGATCGCTTTAATAGATGTCTCTCCGATGCGACGTTCCCATAACGCGACAGACCATACGGGGTTGACGTAAGTCGCCGCCATTTCACTTAATCCCATTCGGAGTTAATTATAGTCGTTTATTATAAATATGGTACAAATTATTGTTTTTTAAAGAACTATATGACGCAGAACAGCATGCGAGCCTGCGCCTCGAGTTCCTTTTCGCCGGCTCTCTCAGCCGTTAAGGCTGCAATTCCCCGAGAATCGTGGGAATCAGCTCCGATACCGTCGGGTGAATGTGCATGGTGCGCATGAGAGTCGTATACGGAGCCTTTGCGGACATCGTATCGATGACTCCGTGAACTGCTTCATCGCCACCGACGCCCAAGATGGCGGCGCCGAGAATGGCGTGATTGTCGGCATCGACAATGATCTTCATGAGACCGTTCGTCTCGCCTTTCTCGACCGCCCGCCCGACTCGGGTCATCGCGCGCTTGCCGACACGCACGTGCCGCCCGAGAGCACGGGCCTGCATTTCGGTAAGTCCCGCGCGACCGAGCGGCGGATCGGTGAACAACCCGTAGCACGGAATTCGATCGCTGACCCGTCGCGTGTCACCATCGAGTAGGTTTGCCGCGACAATTTCGAAATCGTTATAAGCGGTGTGAGTGAACGCTCCCCGGCCGTTGCATTCGCCGAGCGCCCAGATACCGGGAACGTTGGTGCGCAACTCCTCGTCGACCGTGATATAGCCGTGGTTGTCGACGGCTACCCCCGCGCGCTCGAGCCCCAGATCATCCGTGTTCGGCCGCCTGCCGACGGCCAGCAATACATGCGAGCCCACGATTGCGCGGTCGCCCGACTCGCAGTCGACTTCCAGGGCGATGTCAGCCTCGCGCGACGCCAAGCGAATGCATTCTGCGCTCGTACGAAACTTGATTCCCTCGCCTTCGAGTATCCGCTGAATCTCCGCCGCGACGTCCTCGTCCTCCCGGGCGAGGAGACGGCTCCCCTTCTCGACCACCGTGACGTCGCTCCCGAAGCGACGGTACATCTGTGCGAACTCCAATCCGACATAGCTGCCGCCGACGATCATGAGATGTCGCGGCAGCCCTTCGAGTTTGAGCATCGAGGAATTCGTGAGATAGGGCACTCGATCGATTCCCGGCATATCCGGTACGTTTGCGCGCGCGCCCACGTTCAGGAAAATCCGTTCCGCCGAGATCACGGAATCCTTGAGTCTGATTTCATGGGGAGATTCGAAACGCGCTTGATCCAAGTAGACCGAGCATCCCGGCATGCCTCGCAGCCACTTCTCGACGCTGCTGCGCGAGTTGGACACCACGGCGTTCATTCGCGCTTTCACCGCGGACATGTCCACCGAAAGGTCACCCTCGATCCTGACTCCGAACTCGCCGGCCCGGCGCATCGCATGGGCGACCTGGGCGCTGGCAATTAGGGTCTTGCTCGGGATGCAGCCCGTATTCACGCAGGTGCCACCGAATAGGTGGCGTTCAATGAGAGCCACCGTCTTGCCCGCCTGGGTGAGCCGTGCCGCAAGGGAGGGTCCGGCCTGGCCGGCGCCCACGATAATTGCATCGAATGTCTTGGCCGCCATAAGGTCCTGATAGCGTTGCGATCACCCTGGCATGGGACCGTGCAGCGCCGATGCTGCAGCACAATGTATGCGCCCGCTAAATACGGGCGGCCGGTTAAGACTACCTTAACGCATCGATAGATACTGCGTTTGGCCTGAGGTTTCGCGCATTGCAACCTAAGCAACGGAGAACAGTTGCAACACGAGGTTCAGTCAATGACGCAATTTCAGAAGATCGCGATCGGACTTCTTGGATTAACGAACCCGGAAATGTTCATTCCGAGGCCGAAGCCGGGTGTGCCATCGAGGACAGACATCGAGGCCGCCGATGACGGCGTTCTGCCCGAACGCCTCCGTCAGCCGGACCGGCGAGCCGCTCGCGCGATGCGCGCCCTTAAATCCATGGCGGCTGCCCTTGGCATGGGTTAGACGCAGGCGCAGGGTTATTGGCGGGCTGGCATCTGCGGGTCTGCGGTCTTACCATGACGGCAGACATCTTGAGATGAGGAGATAGCCAATGTCATCCACTGAACGTGCAATCCTTGCCGGCGGCTGTTTTTGGGGCATGCAGGACCTATTGCGTCGCTATCCGGGCATCGTGTCGACACGGGTCGGCTACTCGGGCGGCGATGTACGGAATGCAACCTACCGCAACCACGGCACGCACGCCGAAGCGATCGAGATCATTTTCGATCCCAAGCAGATCAGCTATCGCAAACTGCTCGAGTTCTTCTTCCAAATCCATGATCCCACCACGCTCAACCGGCAGGGTAATGATCGCGGACTCAGCTATCGCTCAGCCATCTTCTACACGAGCGATGAGCAAAAGCGCATCGCCATCGACACCATCGCCGATGTCGAGGCCTCCGGTATCTGGCCGGGGAAAGTGGCGACGCAGGTAGCTCCCGCCGGCGACTTTTGGGAGGCTGAGCCGGAACACCAAGATTATCTGGAGCGGTATCCGGACGGCTATACCTGCCATTTCATCCGCCCCGAGTGGAAGCTTCCGGTTCGACAGCCGGAGCCCCAGACCTAACTCGCGCGCGGTCCTCATCGTCGAGGATCCGCATGCGGACACTGATCAGGTCACGTCGATGCCGGCGCCCGCGCCGGCGAAGCGGCCGATCACCGCTGCGGATTCGAATCGAAGCTTGTTGAAAATATCGAGCACGCTCGTCGCCGCGTCCGGCGCGCAGGCGACGAGCAGGCCGCCGGAGGTCTGGGGATCGGTGAGGATCGCCTGCATGGCGCCGCCGATGGCCGGCGCGAGCCGCACCTCCTCGCCGTAGGATTGCCAGTTGCGCGTCGAGGCACCGGTCGCAATCCCGGCACGCGCCAACTCGAGCACGCCTGACAACAGCGGCAGCCGTTCCGTCTCGATGTGCGCGGCAAGCGAGCTTCCGCGGCACATTTCGAGCAGATGGCCGAGCAGACCGAACCCCGTGACATCGGTCATCGCATGCACGCCGACCGTGCGCGCAAGCGCTTCACCCGGCACATTGAGCTGCGTGGTGAGATCGATCATGGCTCGATAGCCGCCCTCCTCCAAACGCCCCTTTTTGAGCGCCGCCGAGAAGATTCCGACGCCGAGCGGCTTGCCCAGCACAATCACATCGCCGGGCTGCGCCGCGCTGTTGCGCTTGATCAGCTGCGGATCGACGAGGCCCGTCACCGCAAGGCCGTAAATCGCTTCCACCGAATCGATGCTGTGGCCGCCGGCCACGGGAATACCGGCCTGCCGGCAAATCGTCTCGCCGCCTCGCAAAATGTCTCGGATCGTCTGCCTCGACAGCGTATTGATGGGCACCCCGAGAATCGCCAGCGCAAGCAGCGGCCGCCCGCCCATCGCATAAATGTCGGAGAGCGCATTGGTTGCAGCGATCCGGCCGAAATCGAACGGGTCGTCGACGATCGGCATGAAGAAATCGGTGGTCGAGACGATCGCTTGGGAGTCGTTGACACGAAACACCGCCGCATCGTCCGAAGTTTCGCTGCCAACCAAGAGATCGGGGTAATTACCGCCGGCCGGCATCTCCTTCAGCAACTCGGCAAGCACGCCCGGTGCGATCTTGCAGCCGCACCCGCCGCCGTGCGAGAGCGAGGTCAGGCGGGGTTCGGCCCTATCGGATGACATAGGGATACTGCACCCGCGGCTCCACGTGGTGCGTATCACGATAGGACTGAGGTTGCCGGCCTCCCTTGTCCGTGATGCCGTATTTCACGGCCATCTCGGCGCCGATGACCGTCTGTCCGCTCAGGTCCATGAGCTTTGGATCGTTGTAGAGCGCCCAGAGGATGTGCCCGGTAAATTCCGGCGTCTCCGTTACGCTCTCCAAATAGCCATACTTCGCGGGATCGGATGCGATGATCATTTTCAGCCGATCGGTATAAAGCGCGCCCATCCAGATCGACATGACCGCCACGTTGCTGTCTTTCAGATCGAGTGCCATGTCGGCAGCGAACTTGTCCATGCCGGCCTTGTGCGCGCCATAGGCGGGTCCGTAGACGTAGTGCACCGCGCCCGATCCCGAGGTGAAGATCATCAAACCGCGGCGCTGCCGAACCATGATCGGTGCGGCGAAATAGCTCGCGACATAGCCGCTTCGTAGACCCACCTTGAGCATGTCGACGAGCTCCAGCGGCTTCTCCCAGAAGTTGCCGGGAGCCGGGAGTTGGTCGTGTATCGCACAGGCGTTGTTCACGAGAATGTCCAAGCGACCTTGCTCGCGCTCAACTTGATCGACGAGGGCCTTGATTTGCTCGTCATCGCCATGGTCGACGCGCACCGCGATACCGGTCCCGCCGGCGGCCGTCACGGCCTCCGCGGTCTCGTAAATGGTCCCGGGCAGCGAGGCATCGCCCGGCTTTTCGGAACGCCCGGTGACATAAACGGTACAACCGTGAGCACCCAGTGCGATGGCGATTCCGCGCCCTGCCCCACGACTGGCGCCCGTGACGACCACAACCGGCTTGGTGTTTCCCATGCGCCTTCCTGCTGTTTCAGCGAATTATGAACTGGGCCGCGGGAATAGGCATTCCCGGTGTCTCGGAACGGCCGCGATACAGATGCGACTCTTGCGCGTGCAGAGGCACCCCGTCCTTCAAACTGTCGCCGCCGGCGGCAGGGACGGTGGTGATGTAGTAGTCCCGCAAATCCGGACCCCCGAAGCGAATCTGCGTGATCGCGCCCGCGGGCGTGGACAGCGGGGACAACGCGGTTCCATCGGCGCGCAGTCGTGTCACGGCGCCGGAGCGGAACCCGGTGATCCAGATATTGCCCTGCGCATCGAGCGCCATGCCATCCGCGTCCGCCTTGTCGAGCAGCATTCTCTGGTTCGAGAGCGTCAAGTCGGGCCGCACGTCAAAGGCCCAAGTGCCCACGAATGTGTCGTTGCAATAGAACCGCGTACGGTCTTCACTCAACATCAGGCCGTTCGCGAAGTTGATGTCGTCCGACACTTTCAGCACTTCGCCTTCGACGGTAAGACGGTGGATCGCGGTCGGCCGGGTCGGCTCGGCGCGCTCGACCCGTTCGATGTCCACGGTGCCGAAATAGACGCCGCCGGTGCCATCGGGAATCATCTCGTTGATCCCGTTGATCACTTTGCCGTCGATTTCGTGCAGCAGCCAACCGCACCTCTCGGTCTCCGGATCATTCCACATGATGCCGCCCGGGCCGGACGAGAGGACCGATCCATCCGCATTCATCAAGAGGCCGCCGGTCCATTTGCGATCACGATTGAATGACACCACGCCGCCGTCCGGCATGATCCCGTGAACCCCTCCGGCGATGACGTCGCTGTACCAGACAGCGCGGCGGACGGAATCGACCGCCAGGCCCTCGAGGTAGAGACCGGACGCGACTCGTTCGAATTGTCCGACAGTGAGCTGTTGCATGCGCGCCTAACTGAGGCGACTGCGGGTCTGCTGATCGGGATCTTAGCACACGGGCAATTTTGCCCGCAAAGTCATGCGAGACATCGGGATCACGGCGGGTTTTGTCCCGATAGGTGTTTGCGTCGACTGGGTTTTGAGTGACAATCCGGCCCCTAGGGCTGTTGCGCAGGTGTTCTCTCGCGATGGCACGCAAGCCTGGGGTCCAATTTTGCCAAAGACATCATCGCGACGGATGGGACCGGCCGACTCTGCCACTCGGGGTCTGTTGCTCGACGGCGCCGAGAATATTCTCAAGGAAGAAGGCTACGGCTCTTTGACTTCCCGACGAATCGCAGAGCGTGTCGGCATCAAGCAGCAACTCACTTATTACTACTTCCGCACCATGGACGAGCTCATGGTCGAGGCGTTTCGGCGATTGTCCAAGCGCGAGCTGACTCGCCTGGAAAATGCCCTGTCGTCGGATTCTCCCTTGCATGAGTTCTGGAGAGTGTCCAGCAACACCAGCGATGCCCGGCTGATTTCCGAGTTCATGGCGCTCGCCCATCGCAGTGAGGGCGTGAAAAGCGAGGTCATCGAGTTCATCGAGAAATCACGGCGGATGCAGTCCCGCGCTGTCGCGCAATCGATCGAGAACCTGCGCAAGAAGAGCGGCATTGCCGCCCTTTCCCCGGCCGCTATCACGTTCTTGACCACGAGCATTGCCCTCGCGCTCACCCGCGAGTCGGCACTTGGCATTACCGCCGCACACAAAGAGATCGATGCCTTGGTGAAGCAATGTCTGTCTGCGCTGGAGCCGGGTCATTCCCGGCGCAAAGGCGTGAAAGGCACCGTACGAGCGAACCAACGAAACAAATAGGAGCTTCAGATGAGCGACGAGTTTTCCATCCAGCAGACAATCAATCGTTACGCCGAAGGCGCCAGCCGGGCTGACTGGGCCCAGGTCATGTCGACTTTCGCGCCGCAAGGAATCTGGGAGATTGCCTCACTCGGTGCCAAGTTCGAGGGCCACAAGGCGATCGAGGAAGGCTTACGCCAGTTCTCCGGCCCCATGGACTACATCCTGCAGATCAACGGGCCGGCCTTGATTCAGGTCAACGGCGACACCGCCACGGCGCGATCGATAATCCGCGAATGCGGCAAATACACGGGGCGAAACGAAGGGCTCGAAGTGCTCGGCTTTTATGCCGATAAGCTCGTGCGGACGGCGGAGGGGTGGAAATTCGCCCACCGTATCTTCGAGGTGCGCGGCATGCACAACTTCCCTCTCTCGCCACCCGCCCCGCATTGACCCGCACCGCTTGACCGCATCGTCTCAGTCTGCTAACAAGGTGACAAAACGGGTAGCGGCGAAACAGACGGAGGGGCACCATGGCGGGTAGCGGGGGAACACTCGAGGGGCGCGTCGCAATCATCACGGGCGCGGGCCAAGGTATCGGGGCGGCCATCGCACTGGCCTACGCCGGTGCGGGTGCAAAAGTCATCGTTACCGGCCGCACGCAGAGCAAGCTCGAGGAAGTTACCTCGAAGATTCAAGCCGCGGGCGGCGAAGCACGCTGGCTCGTCGCCCTCGCGGGCAATCGCGAGCACGCTCACAGGACGGTCAGCGAGGCCATCGCCTGCTGGGGCCGGGTCGATGTTCTGGTCAATAACGCCCACACATTCACCGACTATCTGCCGATCGAGGATCCGAAACTCGAGGACCATATCCGCGTCGATATGGAATCGGCGTTCATCGGCTCGCTGCAATTGATGCAGTGCGCGTTTCCGCACATGCGGGACTTGGGCGGCGGCTCGATCATCAATATGGGCTCGAGTTATGGCATTCGCTGCGAGCCCGGCTTCTTGGCTTACGCCTCGACCAAGGAGGCTATCCGGACGCTGACCCGGACGGCAGCGCGCGAATGGGGGAAGCACAAGATTCGGGTGAACACCCTGCTGCCGGCAGCGATGTCGCCCAAGGCGCTTTGGTACTTGAAGGAAAGCAACTCTTACGAGGCGGAGCTTTCCAAAGTGGCGCTGGGGCATTTCGGCACGCCCGATGACATTGCGCCGCTTGCCCTGTTTCTCGCAAGCGAGGCCTCCCATTACATCACGGGCCAAACCATCGGCGTCGACGGCGGGAGCACCATGCTGTGACGCAAAGAACGGCGCTGATCACCGGCGGCGGGTCAGGCATGGGCAAAGCGACCAGTGAGAGGCTGGCGCGCGAAGGCAAGGCGGTCGGCGTGCTCGACATCAACCGCGAAGGCGCTGAAGCCGTCGCACGGACCATATGCGATGCGGGCGGGCGGGCGATTCCCTTGTGCGCCGACATTGCCGACCGACGGCAAGTCGAGGCGGCAGTGAACGAATTGCGTGGGGTCTTCGGCAACATCGGGATACTCATCAACAACGCCTCGGTGGAGAACTTCTGTGCATTTTCCGAGATCCGCGACGAGAACTGGGACCGGCTCATCGATACAAACCTCAAAGGCACCTTCATCGTTACCCAAGCCGTGCTGCCTGACATGCTGGCTATGCAGTGGGGACGAATCGTCAATGTCTCCGCCTTAGGTGCTCAGACCGGCGCGCCGAATATGGCGCACTACACCGCCAGCAAGGGCGGCATCATTGCCATGACGCGTTCGCTCGCCATCGAGTTGGGGCCGAAAGGTGTCACGGTCAACTCCGTGTCACCCGGCTTCATCGACACTCCCATGTCGCGACGTGCGATCGACGGCGGGTTGTTCCCGGTTCCCTACGAGCAGATTATCGCAACGTATCCTATCCCTCGCTTAGGCCGACCGGACGACGTCGCCTGCGCCTGCGCTTTCTTCGCGTCGGAAGACAGCGGCTACATTACCGCTCAGGTGCTCGGTGTGAACGGCGGCGCGGCCGTCTGAAAGCACGATCGGAGATGACAATGCCAAGCGTCGCCGAGCTGGATCTATACGAGCTGCCCATCGGCGAACAGATCTTTGCGAATGATCCCGACCCGCACATGCTTGCCGCCCGGCAGAGGCATCCCTGGCTCGCGAAGAGTCCCTTCGGCATCATCGTCACCGAATACGGCGCCTGCAGCGAGATTTTGCTCATGGACGAGCGGCTCAAGACTCCCGCGGAACACGTGGTCGAGATTATGGGCGGCGAAGGTACCAACTGGGCGCGGTTCGAGGTCGAATGTCTGATCGCGCGCGACGGGGCCGACCACGATCGCGTTCGTTCGGCGGTGAAGATGGCCTTCTCGCCGCGCGCCGTGAAGGCCTACAAGGAGCGCATTCAGAACGTCGTATTGGCGCTGCTCGACGAGTGGGCGCCGATGGGGCACTTCGATTTCGAGGACTTCGCCTCGCGGTTTCCAGTCGCCGTCATGTTCGGTCTGACGGGTGTACCGGCGCCGCGGATTTCCGAGGTCAAGGCCTTGCTGGAAATCGTCGGACAAAGCTTCAGTCTCGATCGGCGAATCTTTCCCCAGATCCTCAAGGGCTTCGATGATCTGTGGGAGTTCGTCGACTCCCTCCTCAAGGAACGAGCGGCAGCCGAGGCCCGCGATGCGACCGATTTACTCGATGAGCTCATCGCCGCCGAGAAGAGCGGCTCGATCAGTGCAACGGAACTGCGCGACCTGGTTCTCTTTCTTTTTGTCGCAGGCTACGACACTTCGAAGAACCAGTTGTCCCACATCATGAATTTCATGCTGGATCAGACCGGATCAATGGCGGCGTTGTGCGACCGACCGGAGCTATTGTGACAAGGTGGTCGACGAAGCCCTGCGACATTCAGGCGTCGGCACCAGCTATCGGAGCGTTGCCCGGGAAGTGCAATATCGTGACGTTTCCTTTCCGACGGGGACGCTCCTGATTTTTCCGATGGGAATAGTCTGTCGCTACTCCGGACCGTTTGAAGATGGGCTGAAGTTCGATCCGGAGCGGACCAATGCCAACCGCCACATGGCGTTCAGCCGCGGAATGCATAGTTGCCTCGGCATGTTTCTCGCCCGGCTGCAGATAGCCGAGGGGTTGCACCTGATCGCGCAGCGGCTAAAGGATCCGCGACGCGATGGCGAAATGGCGTGGCGGCTATTCCCCGGTGTCTGGGGACCGAAGCGCCTGCCCATTGCATTCGAGGCCGTGCAGTCGAGTTAAGAGCCCGGTCGCCCGGGTCATTGCCTGAACAGGGGCATGACTTCTTTGGCGAAAAGGCGTAATTCCCTGACTTGCTGCTCCGGATCGGGAACACCCGTAGGCGTTAGAAACACGTATTCGGGATTGATGAGATCCCGGATCCGCTGCATTTCTCGTATGCCATCGTCCGGTGAGCCGACGATGGCTCGGTTCGGCGCAAACTCCTGCAGCGTGACCGCCTTACCGCCGAACATCACTTCATTGGAGAGCTCGTCCCTCTCCGCCCTGGAACCGAGCTCCTCGTAGCTCTGCCAAACTTTGACCACGTTGGGCAGCCAATTGGCATCGAGCGCTTCCCTGCTGGGCGCGATATGTAGATCGCGCATCAAGCACAGGGTCGACGGACGGCCATATTCCGCTGCCACCGCCTTATAGCGACTGACCTTCGCCTGCAACTCCACCAGATGCTCCGCGAAACTGATGAGCCAGCCGTCGCCGAGCCGTCCGGCCCGACGCATCGCCGGCTCGCTCACGGCGCCAATCCACAAAGGCGTCGCTGCACCCGGTTGGGGCGCAGGCATCACCGTGCACCGCGGTATCGTGAAATGCGCACCCGCGTACGCAAACTCGCCTCCCGCGAAAGCGAGGCGCAGGATTTCCAGGCACTCCTCGAGTCGTTTCGCGCGACTCTTGAACTCCCATCCGACCGTCTCGAACTCGTCCCTCTTGTAGCCGATACCCGCGCCGAGAACGAATCGGTTATTCGAGATCTCATTCAGCGTGTTGACCTCCTCGGCAATTTCCACCGGGTGATGCGCCGGCAGCAGCATGATATTCGTGCACATCCGCATACGCCGAGTACGCGCGAGGAGCGCGGCCAGCATGATGAGCGGTGCGGCCGGTTCGCTCGCCATGTCGCCGCCAAACGCGGTGCTCGAGGAGAATCGATGTTGTCCGCACCAACCCATGTCGTAGCCGAGATCCTCCATCTCGTTCAGATAGCTGCAGAGTCTTCCATAGGGATCGGACGAACCCGAGTCGATCATCCTCCGGGAAATGATGACGCCGAACTTCATGCCGGCACCCGGACCTACGCGTCCCCGAACGGTATGACGTCATCCGCGTAATCGATATCGCCGAGGACGAGCCAACTGTTCATGACCGCAGGTGCCGCCCTCTCCCTGAGCACGAGCTTGTGATGCCAGGGCGAATCGGGATGGTCGTCCATCATCGGCCCGAGCCCCATCCCCAGCGCCTCGAGCCGGGCCTTGTGCCTATCCAGATCCTTGACACCGAATACGACGCCAAGAAGGCCCTCCCCCTGACGCTCGAGCCGATCATGAAGTGCCGAATTGAACTCCGTGCGCTCGGGGGTAGGCGCGACCACCTCGAGGCCCGCCTCCCACGATAAATACATGACGAAACCCATATCCCGGCGGTCGAAGCGCACGAGTTTGGCGTCCGTGACCGTCTCCAACGCCGCGACGTTTTTCTCGATATTTTCGATGTGCGATATCCAGACGGCATGATCGATGTGATTGGTGAATTTCTTCATGGCTCCCCAGTCATTCGCCGTCTGCGTTTTGACAGAATCGAATGCTAATAATGTGACAAACCAAACGCAGGAAGCAAGTAGAATGGCGCCATGACAACGCGGGTGGCGCGATCCTACTGCCGCATTTGCAGCGCACATTGCGGCATGGTGCTGCGCATCGATGATGCGGAGCAGAAGATCGTCGATATTCGGGGCGACAAAGAGAATCCCGTGTCCCGAGGCTATGTGTGCTTCAAAGGCCTGCAGGCGGAAGAAGCGCATCACGGCGCCGCGCGGTTGCTCCGCCCGCTGAAGCGGCAGCGCGACGGCGGCTACGTCGAAATCGGTGCTGAACAGGCGTTGGATGAGATCGCGGAAAAACTCCGCAGCGTCATGGACCTCGGCGGCCCCGAAGCCGTGGCGGCGTTCAAAGGCACCCAGGGCACGCTGTTCGCGACGAACGGTCTGCAAAATGAATTCTTACGTGCCATAGGCTCGGAGCAATTCTTCTCGACTCACACGATCGATCAGTCGGCCAAATCGGTGAGCTTCGAGCGTCAAGGCGGCTGGGCCGCCGGACTGCAGGACATCGACCAGTCCGAGGTTCTGCTTTTCTTCGGCGCAAACCCGCTCATCTCGCATTCCACGATGCCGGTCATGAGTCAGGATCCCTCTCGGGTATTAAAGAGAGCCAAAGCGCGAGGGCTCAAGCTCATCTGCGTCGATCCGCGCCGCACGGAAACCGCTCGTCATGCCGATTTGTTTCTGCAGCCTCTTCCCGGCCGCGACGCGATCATCGCGGCGGCGCTGGTGCGGCTGATTCTGCAGGAAGGATGGGAGGACAAGGCATTCGTAGGACAGCATGTCGGCGCCGATCGCATCGCGGATTTGAAGGCCGCCGTCGCCCCCTTTACCGCGGAGATGGCCGAAAGATGTGCGGCCCTCGATCGAGGTCAGATCCGTGCAGTGGCTGCGTTGTTCGCGCGCGATTGCAAGACCGGCGCAGCCTATGCCGCGACCGGGCCATGCATGGCGCCCTTCTCGAATTTGACGCAGCATTTGATCGACACGCTGAACATCATCGGCGGCCGCTTCCGCCGGCCCGGCGACAAAGCGGTCGTCGACATGCTCGGCGCAACATCCGGCTTTTACGCCCAGGTCGTCGGGCCGCCGCGATCCTGGCAGGCGTTGCCCAATAGCCGCATCCGCGGGGTGGGCCGGCTCGGCTACGACCGGCTTTCCAGCACCCTGGCGGAGGAGATTCTGACACCCGGCGTCGGCCAGATTCGTGCGCTATTCGTGCATGGCGGCAATCCGGCGCTGTGCGTCCCGGATCACCGCAAGATCGTGGCGGCACTCCGATCGCTCGAGTTGCTGGTGGTTGTCGATCCTTATCGCTCGGCAACGGCACAGCTCGCCCACTATATTTTGCCACCGCTGATGATGTACGAGCGCGCGGATCTTCCGATCAGCTATCCGGGCTTTGTCATCCAACCCACGAGCTGGACACAGTTCACGCCGCCCCTTCTCGAGGCGCCGACCGGTTCTGACTTGATCGAGGATTGGTATCTGTACTGGGCGCTTGCGAAGCGCCTCGGGATCACTCTCAGTACTGCGGTGTCGAGCTCGACATGACCGTGCCGCCGACCACCGAGTCGTTGCTTTCGATCCGTCTGGCGAGCGCTTCGATCACGCTCGGCCAACTGAAGGAGGATTTGAAGGAGTACCCCGCCGGCAAGGTCTACGAATCCCCGCTCGCGATCGTGCAATCTGCCCTGCCCGGCGCCGCCGACAAATTCGATGTGATGCCGGCCGACGTGGCCGAAGAACTGAGGCAACTCCTCGCCTCCCCCGAGCTGTGCGGAGCGACACCGCTTGCCGGGTTCACGCACTTGCTCAGCTCGCGCCGGTTGAATCACGTGATGAATACGGTCGGGAGCTCGCTTCCGGGTACGTTGCGGCGTACTCCCTACAATCCCGCGTTTCTCCATCCCGACGAGCTGGCGGCGCTCGATCTTAAGCCCGATGACATCATCGAGATCACCTCGCAGCACGGCCGGATCAAGGCGCGCGTACAGCCCGACAAGGAACTTCGGCGCGGCGTTGTTTCCATTGCACACTGCTGGGGCGCCATTGAGGAGGGAGAAGGCCCCGGCGTGAACATCAATCTGCTGACCCGCTGTGACATCGATGTGCAGACCATCAACGCCATGCCGCGCATGTCTGCGATACCCGTGAAGCTCGCCAAGGTCGCCGTCCCCGCGCCCGAGGGCGTCTCTACCGTGTGAACGGAACGACGCCTCTCTAGGCGGGAAGGGCCGGTGGGAGTGCCACGCGAAGTTGCGAGCGCCCCTCGCGTTTTGCGACGAGACAAGCCTGGTCCGCCGCCTCGAGCCAGGCCTTCTCGTCGCTGTAATCGGCATCCGTCATCGCGAGTCCCAAGCTCGCGTAGATCATGTGCGAGACACCTGCGTATTCGATGGTCAGCGGATTCAGCGCCTTCAGCAGCGCCTCGGCAATGCGCCGCGCGCGCACAGCCGTACAGTTTTCCAAAATGATGACAAACTCATCGCCGCCCAAGCGGGCCACCATATCCGACGAGCGCACCGTCTCTCGACACGCCTCGGCCACTTTGCACAAGACGGCATCGCCGGCAGCGTGCCCGGCAGAATCGTTGACCGCTTTGAAGCGATCGAGATCGATCGCGATCAGGCCGGCGGCGCGATCCATATGCTTGGCCCTTGTGAAGGCGACCCGCAGCCGGCCTGCGAATGCGGCACGATTGCTCAAGCCGGTCAACGGATCGTGCAGCGCCCGATATTGCAGGTCTCGGCTTCGGGCCACTTCGGCCGACGCGTCCCGAAAGACGATCACAAAGCCGCTCAGCGCGCCATTCGCATCCATCACGGGAGTGACATCATCAAGCACGTAGCAGATAGAGCCGTCGGGACGATGCATCAAGCACGGCTCCTCGCGTCGCAACGCCCGCGCATGGTATGAGCTCTGCCCGATCAGGTTGACGGCCGTTTTCGAGGTTTGCGGATCAACCAGATGAATGACCTCATCGACACGCCGCCCGACGCCCGCGTTGTCCAAGAGGCCGAGCAGCTTTTGAGCTGCGGCGTTCACATAGGTTATGCGGCTCCCCGCGTCCGTCGTAACAACGGCATCGCCGATCGCCTCCAGAGTAATTCGCAGCCGCTCTCGTTCGGCGACCAGGTTTTCTTCGGCTTGGCGGCGTGCTTCGAGACTCTCGATTTGCGCGATCAGGTGAAGCGGCACCCCATCCTCGTCGCGAAGCAGCGATACCGCCACGTGCGTCCATACCCAGTGCCCGTCTTTATGCCTGAAGCATCGCTGGACCTCGTACGATTCAAACTCCCCGGAAATGAGCCGCCGCCAACGCGAGCCACTTTCCCGCCAATCCTCGCTTTTGGAAGGGCCTCCTGGGGGCATCGCCTGAAGTTCCTCGGGGCTGTAACCCAGCATTTTCTGCAGTGCCAAGTTACTGAAAACCCAGTGTCCCTCCAGATCGGAAATCAGCATCCCGACGGGAGAATGCGCCATGGATTCGCGGAAGCGGCGCTCGCTGACCCGCAGTGCCTTGCCCGATGCACGGCGTGCGTCGCTCCCCAAACCCACCGCGATCGATAGCATGACCGTGGCAAGCAATGCCAGTACCGGCAATCCCACGAGCGTTCCCTCGCGAAGGGACAAGGGATCGAGGCCCATGGGCCTCACGCCCAGGAGCCATAGATTAGTAATGAGGAGCCCGGTCCCGAGACTCATCAGCGAGGCGCCAAAACCTCCGAGTCGAAAGGCGGCAACCATGAGCCAGCAGGCCGATCGAGACGAATGGAAAGCGCACATAGCGGACGGCGAGGTAGCAACCCGTGAAGCACAGCGCGAAGATCGCCCCGTTTTCGATCAAGTAGCGGCCCCGAGTCAGCGCTTCAGGCCTCTCAGGCTGTACAGAATGACGGGGGGTCCCCAACAGGCACGCACCGATGGTGTGCGAGGCCCACCACTGCAACCACGTCTGCATCCACGGCGCCCCCGCATCGACATGCAAGAAGAGCACCAAGGATCGCCGCCCACGCAGCGGACGGCGCCGCTGTCGTGTGAACGGAATGGCGCCCCTAGGCCGGAAGGGCCGGCGCTGCGTGCGCCATAGAGAGTGCCAAGCTCGTGTATTTCCTGTGACACACCGCGTACTCAATCGTAAGCGGACTCAGCGCCTTCAGGAGCTGCTCGGCAATGCGCCGAGGCGAGGTTCCGCCATTGCGGGCAGGCTGGTTGCCCGGCAATCGCAGCGGGTGCTAGCCTAGAATGACGACGATCCCGGGGGGTGCACGATGACGGCTTTCGACACCATTATCAGCGGCGGGCGGCTTGTCGACGGCACCGGCAGCCCCGCCTTCTACGCCGATGTGGGTATCGTCGAGGGTAGGATCGCCGCCATCGGCAAGCTGGCCCACGCCAAGTCGACGCGAGTCATCGACGCCAGGGGCAAGATCGTTGCGCCAGGGCACGTGACCCAACACTCGCATTACGATGTCGCGCTCTTTTGGGACCCCTATTGCTCCAACTCGGGAGAGAACGGCGTCACGACCGTGGTGAACGCGAACTGCGGATTCGGCGTGGCGCCGGTCCGTGCGCGCGACATCGAACGCACCATGCAGATGCTGGAGACGACCGAGCAGATCCCGGTTGCCCACCAACGCTCGGCACTGCCGTGGAGTTGGGAGAGCTTTCCGGAATACCTGGCTCGGGTCGAGCAGCTTCCGAAAGGCGTCAATGTTCTCAGCTACCTCCCGCTGAACCCGTTGCTGATCTATGTCATGGGAATCGACGGCGCGAAGACCCGCCGGCCCACGCCCTTAGAAATGGCCGAGATGCATCGCTTGATCAACGAGGCAATGGACGCCGGTGCCATCGGCATCTCGTTGTCGGCGATGGGAGTGGAAGGAAATTCCCATGTCGACTTCGACGGGTCGCCGATGCCGACCGACGTGCTCGACCACGATGTGATTCTGGATATCGGACGAGCGGTGATCGAGCGGGGCGAAGGCGTCATTCAGCTGCTTTCGCACATCATCACCTACGGCGATCGCACGATCTCGGAGCGCATGGCCGAGCTCGCCCGCGGGTCGGGTGCGCGGCTGATGCACAACAGCTTTCTGCCCATCGACAAGATGCCGGAAAAAACCGAGGAAAACCTCGCTTGGCTCGATGCGCAGCGCGCCAAGGGGTGCGATATCACCGTCAGCTCCCTGCTGCATCGAGGATGGCTCGAATCGAATCTGCGCCAGCTGGACGTACCGGCCGGACAATTGGCCGCGGTTCGCAAGATCTGCGCCTGTTCGTCGGATGAGGAGGTCCTGCGCTTGATCGCGGACCCTGAATTCGTGCGCGCCTTTAGAGCGGAATACGCGACGAGAGGCCCCACCCATGGCGCCGGCCT
The DNA here is from genome assembly GCA_963766915.1 of uncultured Gammaproteobacteria bacterium. Lineage (GTDB taxonomy): Bacteria > Pseudomonadota > Gammaproteobacteria > Steroidobacterales > Steroidobacteraceae > Bog-1198. Next base: position 943,155 of record CAVYCL010000001.1, on the reverse strand, counting down.
CGAAACTCAGACCGTCATCGACGTGGGCGAGGACTCACAGCTCGCGCCCTATCTCAATCGCACCTTGCTCGAGATTGCGACGCAGGAAGGTCGGGATGTCGTCACGGTGCTGTTGGATCTCGCGCTGCGTTCGAGGCTTGCGCTGCAGTTGAAATCCGGCCAAATCATCGCGGCGGACCCCGCGCAGATCATCCGTCTGATGTCGCACTGCGCAGTGATCGGCGGCAGCTCGGATGGAGGTGCGCATACGAAATCTTTTGGCGTGGGTCACTATGCCACGGACTTGTTGCTGTGGCTGGTACGCGATGAACAGCGCATGACCCTGGAGAACATGCATTTTCAGCTTGCGCTCAAGCCCGCGCGAGCCGTGCAGATCTACGATCGAGGCGCGCTGCTGCCCGGATATTGGGCGGATGTGCTGGTCTACGACCTCAATGATCTCTATTTCGACCGGCAGAGGTACCAGATCGTCCACGACATGCCGAACGGCGACTGGCGACGCAAAGGCCGCGCCGGCGGCTATGACTATATTCTGGTCAACGGTGTGGTGACCCATCATCGGGACGTGCCCACGGGCGCGACCCCCGGCAGGCTCGTCAGAGTCTGCAAGGATCGGCGCCGGCCTCGTGCGGCGGCCGCATGAGCGGGCCGGCCACAACCGTCCCGGAGATCGACCTATTCTCTGCGCAGGTCATCGCCCATCCGCAGCCGGTGTACAAGGAGCTCCGGGACAACAATCCCGTTTATTACAGCCGCGAGTACGACACCTATTTCTTTTCCCGGTTTGCCGATGTTTGGGAGGTTCTGCGGGTCGGCGAGAATGCGCTGCTCGCCACCGAGAGTAATCTTCCGACGCCGGAGTATCTGCGAAGGCAGCACAACAACGGTGCCCCGCCCTTCGCCTCCATCAATCCCATGGCGCCCGGTCCCAGGCTTGCATCCCCCTGGTACGAAGAGATGCGGCTGGCGCATACGGCGCCGCTGCGACCGAAAAGCGTCGCGGCTCTCAAGGATTTTGTTCGGGAGCTCGCACGCGAACGCCTGGCGCTCCTGTTGCCGCGCGGCAGATTCAACCTCACCATGGACTACGCCGGGATCGTCGGCGTGAGAGTCATCTGTTCTCTGTTCGGACTGCCGCCGTCCCGCGCCCTGGACTTGATGAATAAGATCAACGAAATCACGCGCTACAGCCCCGACAAGAAGAGCATCGATCTGGGTACGTTCTTCACCGAGCTCACCCACGACATCGTCCCGGCGATTCTATGCCGCCGCGCCGCGGGCGCCGACGGCAGCAACGGACTCATCGATGGGCTGATCAACTACCGGATGGAGCCGGACCAACGTGCTTTGAGCGATCAGGAGATCGCGGATCAGCTCGTTTGCGCCATGGTGGGCGGCATCGAGTCCATGCCCAAGGTCACCGCCCAGGGGGTCATGGAGCTGTGGCGACGACCTGATCAACTCGCGGCGGTGCGCGCGGATCTCGCGGCTAACGTGCCCGTGGCCGTTCAAGAAATGATCCGGTTCTGCGCACCGGCCCAGTACACGTTTCGGACCGCTCATAGGGACCTCGTTGTCGCCGGCCAGCACGTCAAGGCCGGCCAGCGCGTCGCCTGCATGCTGTATTCCGCGTCTCGCGACGAACGAGAATTCGAGGATCCCGACTCCTTCATCTGGAACCGGCCCATCCGCCGAGTGCTCTCCTTCGGAATGGGACAACACCATTGCATAGGGAAGCATCTTGCGCAGCTCGAGGTCACCACGCTCGTGCAGGAGCTGCTCTCGCAGGTCGATACATTCGAGTTCGATTTGAACGACGCCGTGCAGAATGCCGGCTACATGCAGCGAGGCTGGGTCAACCTACCGATCGTCATCGGACATTACAGCTCGCCGGCCGCGTAGAAAGTGAGCAGGCGATCAGTGCTCATTCGATCAGCTTCAGGGCATTCTTCGGGCACGACTGCACAGCCGCCTCGGCCTTCGCGCGATACGCCTCATCGACGGTGTCTTTCAGCACTTGCAGCGTGTCATCGTCCAAGATCGCGAACAGCTCGGGCGCCTCCCTCGCGCAATTGCCGTTGCCGTCGCACAGCGACCGGTTGACGATGACTCTCACGAATTTACCACCGCTCATCGGCGGCCGTCCCCCGAACCGGTCGGCGGTACGAGGGATCTTCCTTGGATCTCAATCCCTTCAGGAAGCCGGTCATCACCGGGGTATGGAGCCATGAAGCATCCCCCTCCGAGCTCATGTCGATCACCGTGCGCCGCAGTTTGATTTTCCACTCGCCGCCTCGGCGCTCCAATTGGTCGATGTAGCGCCCGAGAGCGATCTTGCAAGTTTTTTGATCGAGCGAGAGCAACCCGCCGACGACGTAGGTCTCGCAATAGGCCACGTCGCCGTCGATCTGGCACGAGTGGTTAGTCAGATTGTGGCTGTTGCCGGCAAAGGCGGCGCGGTGCCCCGCGTTGGCAGCTTCTCCGTATTGCGGACCGGGCGTGACGTACAGCCCATGCTCATCCGCCCCGTCGTCCCAATAACAACTGGCAGTCAATTCGGCATCGTGCCGGTCTCGTCCGCGCGCCTCTCGCGTAATGCAATCGAGGATTTCCTGGCGATCCTTCATGCCCTGAAGCATCCCGCGGATTTGCCTGATCTCTTCCTCGATTTGCATGCTGTGGCCTCTCTATGTCTAGCCTTTCAACCTCGGAATCAGCTTATCCGCGAAGCGCTTCATCTGGTCGTAAACGAGCTCGTAGGGCATCCCGCCGTAACTGAAGTTGGCGACGATGTCGTAATCGCCGACCATGGCCTTGCGGGCAAGATGCTGATCCCACATTTCGTCGGGCGTGCCGATCAAATTCGCCGAGAGGTAATCCTTATACGCCTTCTCGGGGCCGCCGGCCGCGGCCGACATCTCGCCCAATGTCACATAGGTCGAGTACGACGGCAGCGACTTGAAATGTTCGCCGCCGAACTCGTAGTGGTTGGCCACCTGGGCAAACAGCTTGCTGAAATACTTGTCGGTGTATTCGATGACTTCTTTTCTGCTGTCGAAGCACGCCATGAAATCGCAAATGATGAAGGGCGGCGCCTTGTGGCCATGGATCTCTTGGAAGAGGGTCCGATACTCGTTGATCTCCGGAAGCGCTTTTTCCCACCGGCCCTGCGAAAAGCGCAGTGACGTGAGTCCATAGCGGGCAGCCACCTCGACCGAACCGGGCGACATGCTGACCATGACGGTGCGGCCCTTGAAGGATTTTACCGGCCGCGGACGAACTTCGACGCGCGGCTGTTTGTACCACTTGGTGTCGGATTCGACGAAACCTGTCTCGAGACCCTGCATGATCATGAGGGCTGCCTCGTCGAACATTTCGCGCGAATCCGCGAGCTCCACCCGGAACGCTTTGAATTCTCTGCGTGCAGCCCCGCGACCCATGCCGAGAATCATGCGGCCCTCGCTCAATATGTCGAGCATGATGGTCTTCTCCACCACGCGCAGCGGATCGTTCCACGGCAGGATGACTGCACCCGTCATGAGCTTGAGAGTCTTGGTCTTCGCCGCGATGTGGGTCAGGACTTGGAAGTTGTCCGGGCATGCGGCGTAGTCCGTGAAATGATGTTCGACCGGCGCGACGTAATCGAATCCCATCGCCTCGGCTTCGACGCCGAGCTGGGTTTCCTTCCTAAAGAATTCGGCATCCGGCATGCCATGCAGATTTTGATACCCGAGTTGTAACCCTACTTGCATGAGCCGCCTCTCCTATATTGTCGCCTCACCAGTTTCATATCATGCCAGCACGCCGACCGCATTGCGATCTTCCCGCGTTTCAGCAGCGCTCACGCCGGCCACCTGAGCCACGCCCGCAGCGTCCCGCCGAGCAATGCCTCCCGCTCCGCGGGCGATAAATCCGGATTGCCGAGCATGCCGAACAGGAGCATCGCCCAGCTTTCCCCGGTTTGGTTGGCGCTGACATCGCTCGCCCACATGATCCGGCCCGCACCGAACCGATTCAGGGCCGTGCGGAGGATCGGCCACAGCGCATCGCCGGGGTAACCGGGGGTCTCGAAAACGCCGGGCGCGTGCGCCCACTTGAGCGCCACGTTCGGCAGCTCCGCCAGTGCCAGGACCTCCTCGAAGCCGGCGTGCAGGGCCTCACGGCTCAAGGGCGCGCCGGCACCGAGCGTTTGCCGCATGCGATTACTGAGAACCCCGCAGTGATCGATGACGATCCGCAGCGAGGGATACTTGCGTGCGTACTGCACGACGTCCCCGGGCCGGCCCGGGACGAACATGAAGAGCGGCAGGCCGCAGTCGCAGGCGGCGGCGCAGATCGCATCGTAGTCGCCCGCCGCGAAGGCGGCGACTTCATCCGCTCGCATGCCGGGGGTGATGCGAAGCGCGCGGGCGTGCGGCGCGTCGCGCGCCATGCGGATGACACTCTTGACCTCCGAGTCCCTGCGATCCAGCCGAACCAGGTAGGAGAAACGATCCGGATACATCAAGGCAGCCAATTCCGCCGTCGGCTGAACCGGTCGCTCGGCGCCGTCCGGGACCGGGTAGACAGGATCGCCGGGCTTTCGGCCCATCCAGTACTCATCGACCAGGATTGCGCGGATGCCGAGCGCATCCATCGCGGCGAGGGTCTCCTCGATGCGGCCGGGGCCGATGTGAACCTGTGCGTCGACGATATTCATCAACACGCGGCCGTCACGCTGCTCCGCGAATGGGTTCCTCGCCGTCCAGCGTGAAACGATGGAGCCTGCGCCCGCAGTTCACATCGTAGGGGGTCGCGCGATGCATGGTTCCGGTGTTGTCCCAGATCAACAGATCACCCATGCGCCATTGGTGCCGGTAGACGTATTCGGGCTTCGTCGCCCAAGCCGTGAGACGTTGTAAGAGATCGAAACTCTCTGCGACGTGCATGCCCACGACGCGCGCAGCCGAGGCGGCGAGAACCAAAGATTTGCGGCCCGAGCGGTGGCGCCAGACCAACGACTGCGTGCGCGCCGGATAGGTGCGCCACAGGGCGAGCTGCTCCACCGTAGGGTCTTCGTAGGAGTGCCACATAGCGGATTGCAAGGTGTGCACGACCTTGAGCGTCTCAAGGAAGGCTTTTTCCTTCTCCGGCAGGTCTTCATAGGCGGCGTAGGTGTTGGCGAATTCGGTATTACCGCCGGTCTCGGAAAGGACGCGCGGCGTCAGGACCGTGGCAAAGGGAGGCACCTCTTCATACGGACCATCGAAGTGCCAAAAGAAAGTGCCCGGGAAGAACTCGGCGTAGACCGGATTCTCCTTGCGGTCGTGGGTGACCTTCATCAGCCCCTGTTCGCCCTCCACCTTCACCGTGCCCAATCGCAATGTGCCGAGGGTTTGAGTGAACGCGCGCTGCTCGTCATCGCGCAATCCCACCCCGCGGACCACGATGACGCCCCGTTGGACGAGTAGCTGTCTGATCTCCTGGGACACCTCGCCGCTCAGCAACGTGGTCCGATCCACTTGGACTTCAGTGCCGATGCGCGGGGTCAAATCGACCGTTTTGAGCGCCATTCCGTAACCCCCCATTTGCTGCCAACGGGCCGAGCCGCAGACACCGTCTGCGCTCCGCTCGGACTCGTTGCCATGCTATATTATTACCCGTATCGTTTCAATCTACGGTGGTATTGTTATGGTACTCGTTTCATTGCCAGGCAGACCTTAAGTGACCAACCGCGACGGGGTGGCTACTACGTCCGATTCGACCACGCCATACGTGACGGCTTCGCGCCGGCATGTCGATTCGCGCGTGAAAGACTCGAAAACCGGGAGTGCCGCCGTTTCTGCCCGGGGAAAGTCGAAGAGCAATCATAAGTTGCGCCAGGGTCCCGGCAGGCCCACGCTCACCAACGAGGAATTGCTCGACAAAGCGCTCGATCTTTTTCTGGAAAGAGGATTCGAGCGAACCACGATCGACGCGATCACGGCCTCAGCCGGGATGGCAAAGCGCACGGTTTATTTGCGCTACAGCGACAAGACGGCGCTTTTCAAGGCGGCGCTGCAGCGCGCGATCGAGGATTGGATCGTTCCGGTCGAACGATTGCGGGCTGCCGAAAGCGATGACGTGGAAGACACGCTCCTGCGGGTCGGGCAGATCCTCATGGAGAATCTCATGGGACCTGCGGGTCTGCGGCTCCTCCGCATCACGAACGCGGAGTCGGCGCGCATGCCGGAAATCGGAGCTTATACCACCCAAAATGGCACAGCTCCGACGATCGCCTACCTGGCAGACCTCATTGAACGGCGCATTCCGTTCCGCTCCGACATCGCCGATGCGCAGGAAGCCGCGTTTGCCTTTCTCTATTTGGTGGCATGCGGCCCGGCCACCATGGCCGCTTGGGGCGTGGTGCTGGACGCCGCCGCCATCGATCGGCATACGAAATATTGCGTTCGGCTGTTTTTATACGGCCTCTTAGCGCGCGAGGCACCCGCTGGAAAGAGCGGCAACGGAAGTGCCTCCCCGGGATCGGCACAACCTGAGATGAATGTGCCGCGCTCCAAATGGGAAGCCCTGGAGACCGAAAACCGCCGGCTCAAGAAGCTCTTGTTGGATTCGATGCTGCAGCTCGCGGCCTTGAAGGAACGGCACGGCAGCTAGTCTTGCGCGCTGCCGACGGCCTGCAAGGCTCGAAGAATTTGACAGTCGTTTTTTTGTCACCGCTCCGGCTATTAATAGCGGCGCCCTCGGGCGGAACGACCGCGATCCATAAAAGGGCGTCACACGCTCGCGGCGGTACTGCCGCCGTAAACAAGGAAACGGGCGGCGATTTGCGCATCCAGACAAGCATCCATGCTCTGTGAGACATGCCGGGGTGCGCGCTCGCATCACCGTTGCAATTGATATGCCTGAGGAGACAATACTAGAATAACAGGTAGCATATACCGGACGCGGGGGTGAACCGAACCATGATGTGGACGGACGGCTTGCAGAATACCTATCGGGCGACTCCCGCATCGCGCCTCCTTGACCCGTGTCGAGCGAGATCAACTCAACTATTTCGCGGTCGCCACATTAACCGGGCGCAATTCTTGACCCGTTTTTCGAATCGTTTCGCCGAGAGTTTGCGCTCCGCCGGCGAGGGCACGTACATGAGTTCGGGGATCGGACTCACGGACTAACCGGTCTTTACGGCGACGGCGCCTGTCGATGAATAACGAAAGCGACGACCGCAGTCGCTTCACAAGGCTTATGAAGAGGGAGTTAGGTATGAGATCTATTTCGAGTCGTCTTCTCATTGTCGCTCTGTCTGTACTTGCATTGCCGGTAATGACCGCGCCTGCTCTGGCTCAGCAGGCCCCGCCCGCCACTGGACCTGCCTCTAACGAGGCTCTCGAAGAAATCGTGGTAACCGCTCAGCGGCGCGAAGAAAGCGTCATGCAGGTGTCGGACTCGGTCCAGGCATTCAGCGGGAACTCATTGCAACAGGCCGGCATTACTCAGCTGACCGACCTTCAGTACATCACTCCCGGCTATTTACCGACGGAGGGCTCGGGCTATACCCAGATATTCATTCGCGGCGTCGGCAACAGCGTCTACGTCGGTGCCGACCCGAGCGTCGCGACCTACATAGATGACGTCCCGCGTATTTACGGCACGATGGTCAACAACCTGATCGATGTCGAGCGCATCGAGGTCTTGAAGGGTGCCCAAGGCGGCCTCTACGGCCGCAACGCCACCGGCGGCGTCGTCAACATCGTCACGCGTCAGCCGGATCTGGAAGGGTTTGCGGCGAACGGCCTGTTCGACTATGGCGACTACAACACGTTCCGCGGAGCGGGTTACCTCAACATCCCGCTAGCGCCCATGGTGGCCTTGAGCGTGTCCGTCGAGCGTGATTCCCACAACGCCTACATACGGAACATCTCGCTCAATCCAACGCCGTATCAAGCTTCCATGTTTCAGGGCACCCCATACCCGGGGGTTCCGCCGCCCGCAGTGATGGCGGGCATACTCAACTCGGGCGTTACTCCCCCGGGCGGCTATGCTGACGGCAGCTTTACCGCATCCGATGCGAAACTTCTGATCAAGTTCAGCGATACCTTCAAAGTCACCATTGCCGGCGACGACTCGATCAAGACGGATAGCGATGGCGGGCAGCTCTATCAGACGAATCCGGCGAACAACCAGGCGACCCTCACCGGATTGATCGGCTCATTTACCGGCTACACGGCAGTGCTCCCGCCAAACTTTCTCGTGTGCTGCGCCGGAAAATTCACCACCTCGGGAGGACTCGGCTCGGTCGTCAATCTGATCGACAACGGCATTTCGGGCATTGCGGTCTGGAATGCGCCGGGCGTCGACGTGACATCGATCTCGGCTTATCGCCATCAATATTCGAATTTCTTCCAGGATCTCGGCGCCGATACGGTGCCCTTGGAATCGGTGTCGGTGCGTAACTTCAAGAAATTCGTATACCAGGAGCTGCGTGCCGTATCGACCAACACAGGGCCCTTCCATTTCCTCGGCGGCGGCACTTTCTTGCACAACGACTTTACCGGTAACACTCAAGCGTACGTGCTGAATCCCCTGTACACGGCACCGCTGACTCACGTGAACACCTACATCAAGGACGAGACGGTTTACGCGCAAGTCGGCTACGACTTCACCGATAAGTTGAATCTGACCGTCTCGGGCCGCTATATCCACGAGAGTAACGATACGGGTTTCGAGGAGCCGGTCGTCTCGAACGCAAACACCTCGGAATCGAAAGGCCTTCCGTCGGCCACACTTTCGTACGCGATCGACCACGGAACCATCTATGCACGCTACGCCCGGGGCTTCAAGGCGGGTGGTGTGAATCCGGTGGCCTCGCCGAGCGTATTCCCCGAACCCAGCGAGGGGAGCGTATTCGGACCGGAGCAGGTGGACACCTATGAAGTCGGCTATCGACAAGCACTGCTCGACGGCAGAATGCAGTTCACCACGGCAGCGTTCTACAACAAGTACAAGGACCTGCAGGTCTCCGCGCACGCTCAACCGCAATACGAGAGCGAAATAGTCCTGGCGATCGTCAATGCGGAGTCGGCGCGCACCTGGGGCTTTGAAGAAACCCTGCAAATGCGTGTCGCGCCGCCCCTGACGCTCGCCCTGAATGCGGGCTACCTCAACGCCGAATACCAAAACTTCTCGATTGAGAACAACCCGGTGCTCGCCAACTTCAACCTCGATCATACGACGATGATCAATGCGCCCAAGTGGCAGATCGGCGCGCTCGCGTCCCTCGATCAGCCGTTGAGCGGTGAGCTGCATCTGATCGGCACTTACCTGGAATCCTATACGGGCGCGGTGAACTATGGCCCCTCCGGAAACCCGGGCGTTCTGCCGGTCCCGGAAGGCTGGGCGTACTGGCTCGCGAATCTGCGTTTCGGCGTCGCCGCAGCGGATAACAAATGGAGCGTCCAGTTCTTCGCCAATAACCTGTTCAATCGGTCCTACATCACCGACGGACAATCCGCCGCGGCGACCGGCAACCAGTTGATCTGGGGCTATCCGCGCATCATGGGTGGGGAAGTTACGGTTAAGTTCTGATCTGATCCCCTCGCGTCAAAAGGGCGCGGGGGGATTTCTCACCGATCCCAGGGAGAAGCCGATGGCACGAATTCAGGTCTCGGGGCTGGGAATCGAATATGAGCTGCTGGGCCCGCAAGGCGCACCCGCCGTCGTACTCACCCCCGGCGGACGTTTTGCGAAGGATAGTCCCGGCTTGCCCGAGCTCGCCCAGGCACTCGCCGCAGGCGGACGCCGAGTGCTGCTCTGGGACCGGCCCAACTGCGGCGCATCCGATATCTCGTTCGACGGCAAGAGTGAGTCCGATCTCCAGGCCCGCACGCTGATCGAGCTGATTCGCGCGCTCGAGCTCGGGCCCACGGCTGTGGCTGCCGGGTCCGGGGGTTCGCGGGTATCGCTCATTGCCGCAGCACGTGATCCCGGCGCGGTCTCGCATTTGATCGTGTGGTGGATCAGCGGCGGGGCTCTCAGCCTGATATCACTGGCGGCCTACTATTGCGTCGGTTCGGCGATCGCGGCAAGCCGCGGCGGCATGGCGGCCGTGGCGGATTCGCCCGGTTGGGCCGAACAAATCCAGCGAAATCCCAAGAACCGTGACATCCTCCTCGCGCAAGATCCGGAACGTTTTATCGAGACCATGGAGCGCTGGGCGATGGCGTACATGCCCTCGGAAGCCTCCCCCGTCCCCGGTATGTCGCCGGAGAGCTTTGCGCGTCTGCACATGCCGGTATTGATTTACCGTAGCGGCAAAAGCGATCTCAGTCACACGCGCCGAACGAGCGAGTGGGTGCACGAGCTGATCCCGCACTCGGAATTGCGAGAGCCTCCTTGGCCGGATGAAGAATGGAATAATCGCTCAGGCTACGCCATGAAGCATGGCAGTGGGCACTTCGCCGGGTGGCCGGCGCTCGCGCCGGCCATTCTCGATTTCACGAGCCGACCCTCGCGCTAGGTGGTGTTTTAGCGCCTCGAGGCGCATGTCGATCACAAAAACGAGAGTGACGACCCCAGTCACTCCATATGGCTTAAAAAGGGAGTCCGTCATGACGAGCAAAACAACTCGCGTTTCTTTGTTGGTTGCTTCTCTATTGATATTGCCGGTAATGACCGCGCCTGCTTTGGCGCAGCAGGCCCCGCCTGCTGCGGCGTCGGGGCAGAGCGATGCTCTCGAAGAGATCGTGGTGACAGCCCAGCGCCGCGAGGAAAGCGTGCTGCAGGTATCGGATTCGGTGCAGGCATTCACCGGAGCGTCCCTGAGGGAGCAGGGCATCAACAGTTTGGTCGATCTTCAATACGTAACCCCGGGCTACTTGCCCTCCGAGAGCTCCGGGTACACGCAGGTCTTCATTCGCGGTGTCGGCAATAGCATCTTCGTTGGTGCGGACCCGAGCGTCGCCACCTACATCGACGATGTGCCTCGCATCTGGGGCTCGATGGTGAATAATTTGGTGGATGTTTCGCGCATCGAGGTGTTGAAAGGCGCACAAGGCGGCCTCTACGGCCGCAACGCAACCGGCGGCGTGGTCAACATCGTCACTCTCCAGCCGGACACCGATGCGTTCGCGGCGAATGGGCTGTTCGACTACGGCGACTACAACACCTTTCGCGGGGCGGGTTACTTGAATATCCCGTTAGCCCCCAATGTGGCCTTCAGCATGGCGGTCGAGCGCGACTCGCACAACCCGTACATCCGCAACATCTCGATCAATCCAACGCCGTATAACGCGTCGATGTTTTCAGGCACCCCATACCCTGGCGTGCCGAGCCCGGCGATACTGGCGGGCGTGCTCAACTCGGGCGTCAGCCCCTCGGCGGGCTACAACGACGCCAGCTTCACCTCCTCGGACGCGAAGCTGCTGATCAAGTTCAGCGACACCTTGAAACTCACGATTGCCGGCGATGACTCGATCAAGACCGATAGCGACGGCGGCGCAATCTACCAGACGGAACCTATGGTCACTCAGGCCGCCCAGGCGGGAACGCTCAATGCGTTCACCGGTTATACGGTAACCCTCCCGCCGGGGTTTATCGCAGGCAGCGGCGGCAAATTCACCACCTCCATGGGGCTGCCCACGATCGTCAATTTGGTCGACAACGGCGTCTCCGGCACGGCGGTGTGGAATGGGCCCGGGGTGGATGTCACTTCCATTTCGGCCTATCGCCATCAATTTACGAATTTCTACACCGATCTGGCCGCTGCGACCGTGCCCTCCGATGCGGTGTCTGTGAAGAACTACAAGCATTTCGTGTATCAAGAGTTGCGGGCCGTCTCGACCAATACGGGGCCGTTTCACTTTCTCGGCGGCGCCACCTTCCTGCACAACGACTTCACGGGTAATACCCTGGTGACCGTTGCCACCCCGCTGTACACGGCGCCGCTCACGCACGTGAACACCTACGTCAAGGACGAGTCGGTGTATGCGCAAGTCGGCTACGACTTCACCGAGAAGTTGAACCTGACGGTCTCGGGCCGCTATATTCATGAGACGAACGAGACGGATTTCGAACAGCCGATCATATCGAACGCGAGTGCGTCGGAATCCAAAGGCTTGCCGTCCGCGACACTCTCCTACGCTCTCGATCACGGCACTGTCTATGCACGCTACGCGCGGGGCTTCAAGGCGGGCGGCGTGAATCCGGTGGCCTCGCCGAGCGCCTTTCCCAATCCGAGCGAGGGGAGCGTGTTCGGACCGGAGCAGGTGGATACCTACGAAGTCGGCTACCGACAAGCGCTACTGGACGGCAGAGCGCAATTTACGACGGCAGCTTTTTATAATAATTACAAAGACCTACAAGTCTCAGCTCATGCTCAACCGCAATTTGCGAGCGAAATCATTTTAGCGATCGTCAATGCCAAGTCGGCGCGTACTTGGGGGTTTGAGGAGACCTTCAGCATGCGCGTCTTGCCGCCTCTGACGCTCGGCCTCAATGCGGGTTACCTCAACGCCCAATACACCGATTATCAGATCCAGAACAACCCGGTCCTCTCGAACTTTGACCTCAGCGGCACGACGATGACCAACGCCCCCAAGTGGCAGATCGGGATGACGGCGGCGCTCGATCAGCCGCTCACCGGCGAGCTGCACCTGATCGGCAACGTGCTTCAATCCTATATCAGCGCGGTCAATTTCGGCCCCGCCGGCGCTCCTTATCTGCCGCCGCCCAACGGCTGGGCCTATTGGCTCACCAACGCGCGTTTCGGGATTGGGTCAGCGGATGGGCGATGGACCTTCCAATTCTTCACCAACAATGTCTTCAACCGGTCGTACATCACCTATGGAGAATCCGGCGCAGGGACCGGCAACGTGCTCGCCTGGGGGAGCCCGCGCATCATGGGGGGAGAAGTCACCTTCAAGTTCTGAACACGAAACCCTCGCGTCAATCGGCGCGAGGGTTTCGCAGGCGCGTCAACGCCAACAGCCCGATCGCTAACGCAGCGATGACGTACCAAGGCGGCGCGAAAGCGCTCCCGGTGGCACGGATCAGCAGCTTCAAGATCAATTGTGTCGTGCCGCCGAAGAGGGCCACGCCGATCGCATAGGTCATGGCGAAAACGCCCGATCGCACGGTGGGTGTCAAACATTCGACGAGGAATGCCTGCATGCAGACGATGGCGGCTATGTGAATCGCCGCCAACGTCGCCGTTGCCACAAAGAGCGATGCCGCCGTGGGCACGCGATTGATCAGCACGAAGGCAGGCAACATCAGCAAGAGCAACATCACGAAGGTGATCACGAGGACGCGCCGATGTCCGTAACGATCGCCGAACCAGCCGGCGGCATAGGCGCTGCCTAAATATCCAAGTCCCTGCGCGATGGTTGCGACGAAGGCGAGACGTGCGCCGAGTTTGAGCGTGTCTTGAGCGTAGGTTGCGAGGTAGGTCAACGCATATCCGGCAATCGTGCCCGCGCCGACAACCAGCATGCCCACGAAGAACACCCGCCACGGCGATGGGCCCACGGGCTCGTGCTTTGCCTCCGCAACGGCAATCGCCATGGTCTCCGGCAGTCGGCTTCGAATCAGCAACCCGACCGGCACGACCAAAACCCCCAACAGAAGCGCAATACGCCAGCCGTAGGCGTCCAGATCCGTAGGCGACATCAAGCGGGCCAATGCATAACCGATCAGCCCCGAGCACAGCACCGCGACGCCCTGCCCCGTCCCGAGCATTGATACGTAGCGCGCACGGTGACCCTGCGGCGCCGCCTCGGCAGCATAGGCGGTAATGGGCCCCACCTCCCCTCCCAATGCGAACCCCTGCAGCAGGCGGAAACACAGCAGCAGGAGGGGTGCGGCGACTCCGATATGGGCATACGAGGGCGTCAATGCCGTCCCCAGGATACTCACGCCCATCAAGCCGAAGGACCACATCATGGCCGGCTTACGGCCGGCGCGATCGCCGTAGCGACCGATCACGATCGCGCCCAGCGGCCGCGTGAAGAAACCCACGCCGAAGGTTGCCAACGCCAAAATCAGACCTTGCTCGGCAAATTGTGGGGGCACTATGGAGCGCCCGATCTGCAGGACGAAAAAGCTGAATATCATGAAGTCGTAGAATTCCAGCGCGTTCCCGAGGCCGATCGCCGCCATCCGCTTGAGCGGCACCACTGCCGCTTGGGGCGAAGCGCCTTGTTCCAGGGCGATTGAGTTCATGAACGATTCCAGGACGTGCTCGGCAGAGTAGAATCAAAGCTTATTACCGATCGGCAGGCAATACATGTCTTTTACCGCGCTCGCGAAGGGTCGCTATTTGGAGGCGCTGGCCATCGACGAGCGCATCGTCTGGTTCAGCGACGTGATTCTGGGCGGCGTGCAGGGCCTGCAGCCCAATGGCAGCATCTCGCATTGGTTGGTCGAGAGAAAATGGATCGGAGGCATATTGTTCAACGAGGACGGCGCCCTGCTCTGCTCCGGACCGGGGGGGATCGCTTGGTTCAACCCCACGACCGGCCGATCGGGCACGTTGCTGAGCGCCATCAACGGCGCACCTTTGTCCGGCGTGAACGAGATGTGTTCAGACGGCAGAGGCGGTCTGATCTTCGGCACCTTGGATATCGACGCCATCATCAAGGGGCAACGGCCGGCGCCGGTGGCGCTTTATCGCCTCGACGTGCAGGGCAATGTAACGCTTCTCACCGACGGCCTCGCCTTCTGTAACGGTCTTGGCGTGAGTTCCGATGGCACGACGCTCTATCACAACGAGAGCTTCGTCGGCACCTTTGCTTATGACATCGCTCAAAACGGCAGCCTCGACAATCGCCGCGTGCTGATCGAGAAACAGGACTGCGACGGCCTGGCCCTCGATATCCGAGGCAACCTTTGGATCACGGGTTTCAGCTCCGAAGAGCTGTTGTGTCTGCGGCCGGACGGGGTCATTCAGCAGCGCATCGCGCTGCCCGGCGGCGCGTGCACCAACGTGCGCTTCGGCGGTCCGGACGGACGTGAGATCTTCGTGACGACCGTACCGCTGACGGCGGGGCTCGAGATCGCCAAGGGCAACTTGCCCTCGGCACTCGATTCGGTGTTATACCGTGGCCCGAGTCCGGTCGCAGGACGAATCAATCTGCGGACTCAATTTCGCCTCGGTTGATGACAAGCGCGTTCCTCGCATGAGCACATTCTGGCACGTCGTGACGGCCGGATTGATTGCCGCGGTATGCGCCGCCGCCGTGATCGGCTGCAGCCGTTTCAACTTCTTCGTCGCCAATGCGCCGAACACCTTCGGGTCGTTCCGCCGCACGTCCGACCTACCCTATGGCGACGATGCGCGCCAGCAGCTCGACGTCTACGCGCCTCCGCGCCCCGGCCATCGCCCGGTGGTGATCTTCTTCTACGGCGGATCCTGGTCTGCCGGCAAGAAAGCCGATTATGCCTTCGTGGGCGCCGCACTTGCCGAGCGCGGTTACGTGACCGTGATCCCCGACTATCGTCTCTATCCGAAGGTCAGATTTCCGGCATTCGTCGAGGACGGCGCACGCGCCGTCGCCTGGGTCCAGCAGCACGCCCGCGAATTCGGCGGCGATCCGGATCGTCTCGTGCTCATGGGCCATTCGGCCGGCGCGCACATTGCGGCGTTGCTCGCGTTGAATCCGGCCTACCTCGCGGCGGCCGGGGTTCGACCGCGTTCGGTCGTGGGCTTCATCGGATTGTCGGGGCCTTACGCCCTCGTTCCCGATACGGACCGGCTACACGCCATTTTCGGGATGCCTTACATGCCGGACAACTGGCAGCCGGTGCACTTTGCCGACCGCTCGGCGCCGCCGGCACTGCTTCTGCACGGTGCAGACGATAATCTCGTCGATAGCGCCCACACGGAGAATCTGCGCGATGCGTTGCTCGCGCACGGCGCCGAGGTCGAGACCCATATTTACCCGGGGCGCGGCCACGTCGATACCATCGCCTCATTCACGGTCGCCGCGCGCTACCGCACGCCGGCGCTCAAACAATCTCTCGCCTTTCTCGACCGCTTCGCCGCGATACCGAATGCCGCGCTTGCCGATTGAGCAAGAACGCCCTGCCGGCGCCTTCTATTTCGAGGCTGTTGAGGCCCCGGGCCTTCGTCCTGTCGGGCCCCTTTGCTCATAGGCCCTCACGGCGTCCCGAAGATTGAAAAACATGCGCTCGGTTCCAAGGGCTTGATGCAACGGCGAGCGCCTGACGATTTGAAGGGCGAGCGGATTGAGCGCGCTCAGCCATAACTCGATCCCGCCCTCCCGCAGTTTCTCCTCCGCTCGGACCAGAGTGCAAAGCGCCGTGTACTCGAAGTCCGGAATGGCGCTGCAGTCCAAGATCACGACGCTCGGCCGCGCCTCCTGGACCAGAGCCGCAATCCGCTCACGGGCATGCGGCATGCTGGCGAAAGTCATGCGACCTTCGGTTCGCACGATCAAGAGCCCCGGCAGAGTCTCGTCGTCGGGATGATCGGCAGATTGCGGACGAAACACCTCGGTACCGGACTTGCGTTTGACGATGTAGACCAGCGGATGATTCGCCTGGTACAGGAGCGTAAGCAGCGAAATGCCGATCGCAACTAAAATGCCTTCCAGCGTGCCGATCAACACGACGCCGGCGCAGGTGACCAGCGCCCACAGAAATTCCGTCCGCCGGACGGCCACTATGGAACGGAATTCGCCCACGCTGAGCAGCGGCACTGCGGTGACCACAACGATGGCCGCGAGTGTGGCCTGCGGTAGCAGGCTGACGAGAGGCGACAGAAACAGCAGGGTCGCCACGACGATCGCAACGGTGGCCAACGAGGATACTTGACTCCGGGCCCCGGCCTGCGAGTTCACGGCAGTCTGCGACGCACCGCCGCCCGCCGGGAGGCTTTGGAAGAAGCTGCCTGCAAGATTGGCCGCGCCCAGTGCGATCAACTCCCGGTTAGGCACGGGACGCGGCTCCTCGTGCCGGGCAAATGCGCGGCCGATGGCGATCGACTCGGTGAAGGACATCAACGCCATGCCGAGCGCACTCGGCCACAGAACCTTCGCCAACGCGAGATTGGGCAACACCAAGCCGGGAAGTCCCGCCGGAATTTGACCGGTCAACGCGACACCCGCCCCCTTCAGCCCGAGCAATCCGGCGGCCGCAATACCAAGAACCACCGCCGCCAACGGTGCGGGCGCCCGCGGACGAATGCGGTGCAATCCGATCAGGATCGCTAGAGACGCCAATGAGACCAGCAATGTCGGCATGTGCGTGTCGGGAACGTGCTCTAGAGTCGACGCAATGGAGCGAAAAAAATGGCTGCCGTCGACGTGTACGCCCAGCAATTTGGGCACCTGACCGACAAGAATGACGATCGCGACGCCGGCTTTGAAGCCCGTGAGAATCGGGTCGGAGATGAAGTTCGCGACGAATCCCAACTTTAGTACGGCCGCCACGAGCAACAGCGCGCCCACCATCAACGCCAATGTCGAAGCCGCAACCAACAGCTGCGCCGCGTCCGCGGCCGGCAGTGCGCGCGCCAAAGCGGTTGCCGTAAGAATGGCGAGGGTGCTTGTCGTGCTCACGCTCAAGGGCCGCGAGGATCCGAGCAAGGCGTAGACGAACATGGGCACGAGCGCCACATACAGGCCCGCCTGCACGGGCAATCCGGCGATGCTTGCATACGCCATCGATTTCGGTATGACCACCGCGGCAGTCGTCAGGCCCGCGAGCGCATCGCCACGAAGCCATTCCTTTTGGTATCCCGATAGCGGATTCATCATGTGGTCACTTCGATGCGATCAGCGCTTGAGCGCCAACGTCAGCCCGTCGCCGATCGGGACCAGCACGGCATTCACCCGCGTATCGGCGTGCACCTTTTTGTTGAGCGCGCGGATGGCGACGGTGTCGACGCTCTGGTCGGTGGGGTCGATGACTTGCCCGTTCCAGAGCACATTGTCGATGGCGATCAGTCCGCCCCGACGGACGAGCTTCAGTGCGTACTCATAGTAAGTGTCGTAACTCGCCTTATCGGCGTCGATGAATGCGAAATCGAAGGTCTCGGCAGCGCCTGCCGCCAACACCGCCTTCAGGCTTTCGGCTGCGGGACGTAGCCGCAGCTCGATGCGATCGGCAACACCGGCGTTCGCCCAATGACGCCGGGCAACCGCCGTGAATTCCTCGCTCACATCGAGCGCCAAGACTCTGCCTTCCGGGCCCATTGCCTTCGCAACGACCATGGCGCTGTAGCCGGTGAAGACGCCGATTTCGAGGGTCTTGCGCGCGCCGAGCATGCGCACCAGCAAACCCATGAAAGCCCCCTGCTCGGGCGCGATCTGCATCATGGCGTGAGGATGGCGCGCGGTCTCTTCTCGAAGCGTCGCGAGATCGGCATCCTCGTGTACACCGACACTGCGAATATAAGCAATCAAGTCGCCCGTCACATTGATGGTGTCACGAGACATTCAGATCTCCCGGATAATCTAGGGGTACAGATACGCTTTGCAGGCGGCTCGCCCTAGTATCTCAGGAGTTCGCTTCCGGTGCGACCGGGCCGCGCCCTCGGATCATCGCCCAGCCGCAGACCCCGCCCATCAGCGCGAGTGCCGCCGCAATCCACATGACGCGGCGAAATCCCGATAAGAACGCCTCATCGATGGCGTGCCGCACGGCAGCCCCAAGATCGGGGCTCACGCCCGCGGGCGGCTCGATGGCCGCGAGCTTGGCGCGCTGTGCCGTCACCGCCTCGCTCGTTGTCGCAGGAATTGCCGCGGCGTCGAGTCGGCGTTGCAGAGACGCATTGAATGTGCCGGACATGACCATCCCCAAGATTGCGATGGCCAGCAACCCGGCCACACTCGCGACCGCATTGTTAACGCCCGACGCCACCCCGACAGCCGTCGGATCCACCGCGCGCATCACGGTGGTGGTGAGCGGCGCGACGGTAAGGGTCATGCCGAAGCCGAGCACCAGCGCCGCCGGGAAGAAGGTTGTCCAGTAACTTCCCCCGATCTGAGGCACGGTGAACAACGCAAAGCCGGCTGCTGCAACCACAGGTCCGATCACCAGAGGCGGCTTGGCACCGTACCGATCAACCAGCCCGCCCGCCCAACGGGACAGCACGAACATGAGCAGCACCAAGGGCATCAGCGCCGCCCCCGCAGCGGCCGCGGAGTAGCCTTGCACCTGAATGAGATTCAAAGGGAGGAAAAACAGACTTCCACCGAGGGCGGCATAGAGCAGCAGCGTCAATAAATTCGTCGCGGCGAAATCTCGCGAGCGAAACAAGACCAGCGGCAGGATCGGCGCCGGCTGATGCGATTCGACCACGAAGAAAACGGCGAGCATGGACATCCCGATTATCAGAGCGGCCAACACTCGCGCGTCGGACCAGCCGGCGGTTTGCGAACCAATGAGGGCGTAGACCACGCCGCCCAAAGCGGCCGCGGCAAGCGCCGCACCCCAGCCATCGATCTGCTTGGGCGAGGACTCGTTGCGACTCTCGGGGACGTACCGATACGTCAATGCCAGCACCACCAGCGCCAGCGGTACGTTCAAGAAAAATATGCTTCGCCACGTGGTATGGTCGATGAGAAAGCC
The DNA here is from genome assembly GCA_963766915.1 of uncultured Gammaproteobacteria bacterium. Taxonomy (GTDB): domain Bacteria; phylum Pseudomonadota; class Gammaproteobacteria; order Steroidobacterales; family Steroidobacteraceae; genus Bog-1198. Next base: position 923,583 of record CAVYCL010000001.1, on the reverse strand, counting down.
GCCGAGCGCCGGACCAAAGGCGCCCGTGATCGCGGTGAATCCGGACCACGTTCCGATCGCCCGCCCGCGCCTCGGTGCGTCGAACGAGGCACTCAACAACGCCAAGCTTCCGGGAATCAGGAGTGCGCCGCCCACCCCCTCGAGCGCCCGTGCCGCAATGAGCATGCCGACGCTCCTCGACAGGCCGCAGATCATCGAGGCCAGGGTGAACACCAGCACGCCGATGACGAACACACGACGGCGGCCGTAGCGGTCGCCCGCCGCACCGCCGATCAGCAGCAACGCGGCCAGCATCAATTCGTAGGCCTCGACAATCCATTGGCTGCTCGCGAGCGTCGCGCCGAGCGAGTGTTGGAGTGCAGGCAGAGCCACATTCACCACGGTGCCGTCGATAAAGGCCATGCTGGACGCGATGATGGTTGTGGCCAGTATCCACGGCTCCGCGCGGCGCGCACAAGGCGCGGCGGGTGGACCCGCGCCGATCGACTCTCTGCAGGGAATGATCGGGGAAATCTCAAGGCCTCGTGCGCAACCCGTCACTCGCAAATGCGACCGGGCCGGCGTAATGCGTGGCAATCGATGCAGTTACCGCCGCGCGATTCGCGTCGACCGCGGGAGATAGATGGCTCAGCAGCAATCGCCCCACGTGATCGCGAGCGGCCAGCTCGCCAATGGCGCTCGGCGGGCTGTGCAGCGAATACAGAACGGCAGGTGAGCCGGGTGGATCAAGCACCACCGCGTCGAACACCAGGAGATCCGCACCTCGTGCGAGGCGCTCGAGCGCGGGAAGTCCCTGGGCATCGATGTCGCCGCTGAACACGATGCTTCGACCGCCGGCGTCGATTCGATAAATGACGGCCGGTGCATCACCATGATGACCCCGAAGTGCGCGGATGGTGACATCGCCGTGCTCGTAGATCACCTCCGGCAGGCCGGCTTGCGCCGACCGTGGCAGGTCCGTTACCGTAAAGCTCACCGGCGCGGCAAACTCCGTGAGATAGGCAAACGCACCGTGGGCGCCGAACAGGATTTCCATGAAGCGGCGCGTCGACGGGAAAAAGGCAGCATCGCCCCGCGCAGGATGGCCGCCGGGACCGAACACCTCGAAGTGGATCGGGTGCGATGACGCCACCGCGCGCGCCTTGACGATACCGGGTAACTCCGCGGCATGGTCAGCATGCAAATGGGTCAGCAGAACGACGTCGAGCCCCTCGAGATCCACCTGCGCCTCGCCCAGACGGACGAAGGAGCCTGGGCCCGCGTCGATCAGAATGCGCGGCCTGCCCTCCACGAACAGGACATAGCTCGACGACGCACGACCCGCAGCACCGGGACCGCCCGAGCCGAGCACGAGCAACTCGACGGCCGCCACGGGCGAACCAGAATCCTCCGCTGACGCCGGTGTCAGTACCGCCGCGAGGATCGTCACGACGGCGAGGAGCCCCGAGCGAGGCAGACTCGAAAGCATCTTTCTCACGGTGCAGCACTCGCCATCCCGGCAACAGCTGAGCATACTAACCTGACTCGACTCGCGGGGGCATCGCGCGCGAGGGACAGCTCATCGACAACCAGGAGATTTGCGGATGAAGACAGGAACTGCGGCCGTCGTCTCTTTGTGGCTTGCAATGGGTGTGCCGTCGCTCGGCGCTGCGGCGCAAGCGGGCGACCGCTACGATATCGCGTTGACTCAGCCCGCCCGGCCGGCGGAAGACAGACAACGCGATGCCCTCGATCATCCCGCGGAGCTGTTGCGCATGACGGGCATCGCGCCCGGGCATGCGCGTCGCGGATGTGCTGGCGGGCGGCGGGTACTACAGCGAATTGCTGAGTTATATAGTCGGTCCCTCCGGCAAGGTGCTGCTGATCAACAACCCGATCTATGACAGCTGGAGCGATGGCTTAAATGCACGCCTGGCCGGCAATCGATTGCCGAACGTCGACCACTTGACCGTCGACCTCAATCACATGAACTTGCCTGAACACAGTTTGGATGCGGTGCTGCTCATCAAGGTCTACCACGATCTGTACTGGGTGAGCCCCAAGGACCACTGGCCCGCGATCGATGTCGACGGGGTCCTCACGCAATTGGCTCGCGCGCTCAAACCGGGAGGCAAGCTGCTGCTGGTCGATCACTCGGCAAAAGAAGGCACCGGTAGCTCGGCGGCCTCGCCGCTGCATCGCATCGAGGAGGCCTATGCCATCAAGGACTTCGAGGCGCATGGCTTCAAAGTCCTCGCGACGAGCGACCTGTTGCGTCGCACCGATGACGCGCGAGATCAACTGACCTACAAAGGGCCAATGGTAGGCAAAACCGACCGCTTCGTCGTGATCTTCAGAAAGACTTGACCCTACGGGGGAGTCGACCAGGTCGAATCCGCGAGGTGCTCGTCCAACCCCAGCCCGGGTGCACACTGGTCTGAATAATACGCGCTCTGCATTCCGCCAATTTTCCCGCGCTGCTGGTAGCTGACGTTATAGATATCAAGCGCGTTTTGCTTAGCGATGCCGTCAGGGACTCCCAGAAGCTTCGCCGAACGGTAATTTCTTTGGATCGCCTGGCATTCGGTCCGGGCCTCATTCATCTCTCCCCGGATATGCATGCTCTCATGGGTAAAAATATCCAAGCTCTCGAGCTCGCGCTGATTCGCGCGGGCCGGATGACGCAGGTAGGCCGCCAGAATGTCGCACCACGGGGCCTGGATCCCGATCTTGCCGGTGAGCGGATTCGCATGACCCGCGAACAGCATGTCGGGATCGACCATGGTATCGAAAGCGGTATTGCAATGGACGCTTGCCCGGTGATTGTCGGCGAGCGAGGTGGCCATTCGCGACAGAAACCATTCGAAGTACCATCGATGGACGGGCGTCCACGCAAACATCACGGCGAGCGCCAGTACCAGCGCTAGATAGGACTTGGTTATCGGCGTCGGTCTGTCGTAGCCCGGGCGCGCAACGATGCTATTGCGGATTTCGCGAAACGCGCACCAGAAGAAGAACAGCGATGCCAATATCCACAGCATGAGAGCCTCTTCAATCGCGCGCGATCGGCTCCGCGCGCCAGCCGCCGCCCAAAGCCTTGAAGACCGCGATCTGGTCCTGGATGAGTGCGGCATCGGCCGAGGCGACCGATGAGTCCAAAGCGACCAAGGACTGTTCGGTGGTGAGCACATCGAGGTTGCTCACGCCGCCCGCAAGGTACTCATTTTGCGCGATGCCGAACGAGGTGTGGATCCTGTCCTGCGCGACCACCAGCGATCGTCGATGCTCGAGCGCTGCTGCGTACAGAGTCAACGCCTGCTCGGTTTCCTTCAGAGCGGTGAGCACCACGGAATCGAACGAGGCCAGTGCCGCCGCCTGAGAAGCTTTGGCCTGCCGAATGTGAGCGCGCGGCCCGGCCTGGTTCGGGAATGACCAACTGATCGAGGGTCCGATCCCCCACACCTCGCCGAGATTCGTCCCGAGTTGGGAAACCTGGACCGCGGCTCCGCCATACAGACCCGACAGGCGAATGGTGGGATAGAGGTCGGCCGTCGCCACGCCGATCTGCGCCGTGGCGGCGGCAAGCCGCCGCTCGGCTTGGCGCACGTCGGGGCGGCGCCGGATGAGCGCCGCGCCGTCGCCGATCGGCAAGGGTGCCGTCAGTTGCGGCGGTCGCCTGCACACCTCCACATCCTGCGGCGCCTCGGTCGGCGTCCGGCCGAGCAGCGCCGTCAGCTCGAACAGCGCGGCGCGCCGCTGGCCTTGGAGAGTGGGAATGTCGGCTCCCACCTCCGCCACCAGGGCCTGCGCACGCGTCACATCGTATTGCGAGTTGCCGCCGGCGTCGTAGCGGTGGGCGGTGATCTCGGCCTGGTGCGAGACCACATCTAAGGAGCGCTGTGCGACGTCGATCTCCTCGCCGAGCGCGCATACCGCTGCATAGGCCCGCGCGGTTTCGGCCGCCACCACGACCTTCACGCCGTCGCGGGCGGCAGCCACCGCATCTGCGTTCGCATTCGCGGCCTCGATGGCCCGGTGTACTCGGCCGAACAGATCCACCTCGTAAGCCACCTGAAACAAGTCCTCGAACAGCCAGAGCGTCTGCGGACGCTGGCCTTGCAGTTCCAGGATCTCGTCCGTGATGGCATCACGGCCATAAATGCCGCCGGCGACGATCCCGGTCGAGGGATAGCGGTTGGCATGCACCGCGGACAGGGCGGCGCGGGCCGCCGCAAAGTTGGCATCCGCCGCTGCGAGATCGAAATTCGCCTTCAGTGCCTCTTGTATGAGCTGATCGAGCCGCGGATCGTCGTACAGTCGCCACCAGGCGTCGGGCGGCGCCGCCACCGTCTCCGCCGCCGCATTCAAGGAAACCAACGGCGCCTCCGCCTTGGGCGGCAGCGCCGGGGCATGATAGTTCGGCCCGACGCGGCAGGCCGTAAGCCAGACCGTGAACAAGACCGCCGGGACCCTCCGGCTCCCGCGCAAGCCGAGCCGCGCACTCATGGTTGCGTCTCGCGCACCGGGAAGAGCGGCGGGGGCGATGCGGGACCCACGGGAGCCGCCTTTCGAAACACCACGACCACGAGCATCACCGCCGTCAGGAACGCGACGGCGACGAAGCCATCCATCACGGCTTGAGTCGTCGCCGCGACGCGCACCACGTTGCTCAGTACCGTCTGCCCGCGCTGAATCGCGCCGGTGGGATCGACGACGCGGGTGGTCGCCGCTCCATAGGCTCGCACGCGCTGAACCACGTCAGGATCTCCAATCCTCACGTGCTGCCCGATCAGGTTCGAGGCCACCTGGCCGCGCACGCGCGCGAGCGTGGTGACGAAGGCCGTGCCGATCTCCCCGCCCATGAGCCGCGCCGTCTGTAACATCGCACCGAACGTCAGAGCATCCCTGGGTTTCAAGTGCAAAACGCCAAAGAAGACCACACCCGACAAGGCAAAGCTCTGGCCGACGGCCTGCAACAGTGCCGAAGGAAGAAATTGGAAGGATCCCCAGATGGGTGTCAGGCCATAAGCCACCATGAGACAGGCGATGCTGATGAAAATGAAGCCGATCGAAGTCACCAGCCGTGCATCGGTCCGGCGCAGCATCAGGGCCGCAAGCAGACAGATGCCGAGCTGAGGAACCGCGATCCAGATCAGCGTATCCCCGACTTCCAGGTCGCGATAGCCACGCACCGATCCCAAGTAGAGCGGGATCAGATAAGCAGTTGCGAGAATGGTCAGTCGCAGAAAGGCGATCAACACGAACTGAAACGGCAAAGGCGAGCCGAACAGCACCTTGAGGTCGATGAGCGGGCGAGGCGTCACCGCCTCGTGAATGAAGAATGCCGTGAGCAGTAACGCACCCGACGACAACAGAGCGCATATCAGTCCGGAGTGCAGCCAATCCAGTCGATTGCCCTGATCCAAACCGGCATAGATCAGCGCCAAACCGGAGCCGCCGAAGATGAGCGCAAAGATGTCGGGCGGTGGCCGCACCGTGATGGGTTTCTGCGCGATCCCGCGATGCAGACACAGCGACATGATGAGCGCAAGCGGGACGTTCTGCCAAAATATCCACCGCCAGGAGTGGTGCTCTGTGTACCAGCCTTCGAGCGAAGCGGAAATGTTGAGCGACAGCTCCAGATTCAGGGCGTAGACCGCGATGCCGAACGCCCAGTACTTGGGCGGCGTGTTGAGCAATACGAAGCTCAACGTCAGCGGTATGAAGCATCCCGAGGCGAGCCCGCCCAAAAACTGTAGCGTCAGCAGCATCGGCAAGCCGTTCGCATACGGCGTCACCAGCGATATCAGCGCAAATGCGATGGATGCACCGATCAAGATGCGCCGCGGACCGTACGCCGCTCCCAACCAGATCGCGGCCAACGTCACCGACATTTGCGCAACCGTCTGCGCCGTGGTGATCCACGCGCCCTCATCGAAGCCTGCGCTCACGGCGCCTCGGATGTCTGCGAGACCGAACGTGGACAATCGCCCGTTCAGCGTCGATATGAAGGTGCCCATGAGCACGGCTACCAGACCGAGCCACGGTATCGAGGTCGGCGGGGTCGCGAGGGTCGGTGCGGCTACGCCGGAACCGGCCCCAGGCGCCGTGGTATTCATCAGCGCTTGCCGTCTTTGGCGTCGATCTTGGCCTCGACCGACATGCCGGGTATGAGCCGATCGGCGAGGCCGTCCGCATCGTCGATCACAATCTTGATGGCGATGCGCTGCACGACTTTCGTGAAATTACCCGTCGCATTATCGGGAGGCAATAGCGCAAACTCCGCGCCAGAGGCCGGCGAGAATGCCAGTAAATGTCCGCGCAGCTTGTGGCCGGGAAAGGAGTCGACGGTGATTTCGGCCCTTTGGCCGACCGCCATGTGGGTGATCTGCGTCTCTTTGTAATTGGCGATAACCCAGACATTCGGCAATGGGGTGAGCGTCGTGACCTGAGTGCCAGCGCCCACCAGTTGCCCCGGTTTTACCTGGCGCTGCCCGATGACTCCCGCCTGCGGCGCGGTGATGGTGGTGTAGCTCAGATTGAGCTTGGCGACCACCAGCGCGGCTTGCGAGGAGGCGATTTGCGCCCGGCTTTGCTCCAACTGCGCCCGTAGCACGGGCAGCTGCCGCTCCGCCGCGCTGGCCTGGGCTCGGTTTTGCGCGAGCTGCGCGGTCAACTGCGCGCGCGTCGTCTCCAATTTTTCGGTGGCCTCGATCGAAGACGACCCGGTCTGCAGAAGTCGCTGCTGCCGCGCGACGTCACGCTCGTTCTGAGCCACCAAGGCAGCGGTGGCCGCAACCACCGCTCGCGCGGCCTGAATGGTGGCGAGCTGCAGCTCCTGCTGACCCTTCAGAGCCTCGGCTTGTGCAGTCGCAGCTTCGATGCTCGCTTGGGCCTGCGCAACGGCCGCTCGATAGTCATCGTCGACCAGCTGCGCGATCACCTGGTCCTTTTGAACTCGCTCGTAATCCTGAACGGGCAGCTCGCGCAGATAACCGCCGACTTTGGCGGACAGGGGGGTCAAGTCGGCTTGCAAGTAGGCGTCGTTCGTCGTCTGCCACCCGGCAGCGCCCTCCCATCGGGACCAATTGGTCGACACCACGATGATGATTCCAATGGCGACGATGAACACGAGGATCCGCCACGTGAACTCGAAAGCCTTGTTCCAATCGACTTTCGGAATGTTTCTAGCTCCCTCGATGATCGTCGTCAGCGGTCTCGGCAGGATTTCACCACTCGACGCAACAGTCGGCAAGCCCTTCTCACGGTAGTAAACTACGAGGGCCAGCCGGAAGTTGCCGCCCTCATGGAGGAATTCGATGCCGCATCCCGCCGAACGAGCTCCCGCGCAAGCGCGCGCCTCTGCCGCCGGTGGCGTATGGCTCCTGCTGGGTCTGGCGATAGTGTCACCCGCCCTTAGCCTGGAACCCGACGCGAACGATCCGGCCGCGGCCGCCATCGGCGCCTCGTTGGCAGGCCGTTACGAGAATTCCGCGCAAGTGAGCGAGGGCAAGGCGAGCCACCAACATCCGCCGCCTCAGCACGTCACGATCACCATCGAGCCCACTTCGCAGCAAGGCTGGCAGATCTGGCGGGTACACATGGACGTGGATCCGGAAGTGGCGGATATGGCCGGATCGGATACCTCGCTCGATGCGGTCTGGGCCATGAACCTAACCCGCGGCGCGCCCCACAAGATGTTCCAGCTGGTTCCCTATACCTTGCTTCCCTCGGTGGACCTTGCGTCCGTCCAGGCCTCCGAATTCAACCAGAAGCAGTGGTTGTCGCTCGACGCCTGCGCGCTCGGCGGTCGCTTCGCGCCCTCACGGATTGTCGCGGAGGCGCCGACCGATGAGATGTGCGTGGCCGAGACCATGGGACTCGGCGGCAAGCGTGCATTCTTGCCAACTTCGGTGGAGCGCGAAGGCAATTGGTTGCACGTGCAGTTGATCTATTTCGGCAAGCCGTGGCGAGTGAACGCTCTGCGCACGTCGTAGGCACGAATGCGGCGGGTCAGCGTCCCACGAATCGCCGCGCGAGTGGCGTGGTGGTTAGGCGCAAAGCCGCGGGTCGCAATACGTCGCCGTTCAAGCACACGACAAGAAGCTCTCGAAGACCGATCTCGCGTCGCTCACGGATTTGTCCCGCTCAGAGTGAAGTTACAGTCTCCGGCGGTCGTCGTTATTTGCACGATTGGCAGGCGCGGGAAATTTCTGACGAAACAGATGAGGCGTGAACGCCACCGCGCGACGCACTCGAAGCAGATTCGAGGCGCGCGTGGTGGGCCGGTTATCGATTAATGCGGCGGCGCCGTCCCCGGACCCGGGGGTGTAACGGGCGAGGCAGGCGGCGTGCCTGCACCCGGTGGTGTCGCGGGCGCGCCGGGCGTACCGGGTGCCCTTGGTGTTCCGGGAGAGCCCGGCATACCAGGCGCACCGGGTGTCCCGGGCGTGGCAGAACTCGGCGGCCTGCCGGGCGTGCCCGGCGTTGCGCCTGAACCGGGCGTCGTGCCAGATGAGTTTCCTGGAGATCCCGGTGGGGTAGCGCCGGGTGTGGTGGTCCCCGGCGTGCCTGATTGGCCGGCGGTTCCGGACGAGCCCGCCGCAACTCCAGGGCCGCCGGCGCCGGTCTGCGCGAGGGCAAGGTTGGCAGCGGCGAGGCTCAATGCGAGGGATGCGATTGCATAAGACTTCTTCATTCGAGTGATCCTGTGTGATTGCGAGTCACCCAGACACTACGTGCCGCGTCTCGTGCGGGCTGTCGGCCGCAGCAATGATCGACTGTAGGCAGAACGCCGCGCGCCGCACGGATTTCTCCGAGAGAACAGTCTCACTCATCGGTCGGCCGACGAGCCGCAGCCCCGCAACCTCAAGGATCGGGGGCGTAGATATGCGCGGCTACATCGCTGATCGGCATGTCGCGCCGATAAAGTTCCACCTCGGGCATCTCGAGCCCGCGTGCGTAGCGATGTCCGCTGTGCACGGCGTGCACGATGGCGCCGGGGGCGATCGCATCGCCGATCCGGGTCACCGATGCAATGCGCGCCGAGTTGAGGTCATCGGTACGCGCCGCCAGGGCGTGGTAAAGCGCATCGTTTGGCCGACGAAGTCCGACGATGAGCAAGGATCGACAGGGCAAGCGGGTCTCGACGTCCGTGAACTGGTTTTTCACGGTCGCGGTCTCGCCGTCGAAGGCATCCACCCGGCTTAAGGTATGCAGAGCGACATTGGCGCGCGCGAGGGCACGGTGTACCTGCGGCTGCTCGTTGGTCATTATGGTCCAGGCGGAGGCATGTCCTGCCGGTGTCACGTAACTGACGGGCCCGCCGACCGCCGCGAGATGTTCGGCGAGCGCGCCACCCAGGTAGTAATTGTCAAAATCGAAAACCACGATGGGCGCTTCGAGCGTCGCACCGGCAGCCACATCATCCGGCGTGTACACACCGGGTGCATCGAGCTCGGTGCTCGGAACTTCCATGGCGGAATAAAGCATGCGCGACCATCGCGCACCGGTTGCGACGACGACGTGCGTATGCTCGAGCTCGAGGATTTGCGCGTCATCGAGCTCGTTGCCGGGATACAGCGTCACGTTCGACAATTGGGCGAGTTGCGACAGACGCCAGTCCCGAACGCGGCCCCAGGTGGCGAGGCCCGGCAGGCGCGTCTCGAAGCGTAGGCGGCCGCCGAATTCCCGCGCACTGTCTGCCAGGGTTACCGCATAGCCGCGGCGTCCCAAGGTCAGCGCACATTCTAAGCCGGCGGGACCTCCACCCACGACCAGCACGGATGCCTCGCTTGCGGCGCGGACGAACCGCTCGGGGTGCCAGTCGCGACGCCATTCCTCGCCCGCCGTCGGGTTCTGAGTACAACGGACCGGCACGCCGTCATGCCAGCTCGAGATGCAAATGTTGCAGCCGATGCACTCGCGGATGTCCTGCTCCCGACCCTCACGAATTTTTCTGGGCAGGAACGGATCCGCGATCGAGGCGCGCGCGCCGCCGATGAGGTCGAGAACACCGCGCTTGATCTGCGACACCATGGTATCGGGCGATGTGAATCGCCCGACGCCAACGACCGGCCGCGAGGTCAGCCGTTTGACGAACTCGATCACGGGCTCGTGGCTTGCCTCCGCAGAGAAGCGCGACGGCGCACAATCGGTGGGACTCGAGTCCATCTTGACATCCCATAGGTCCGGCAAGTCCGAGAGCAACGTCACGACTTCATGCCCCTCGGACTCGGCGTGTTGCCCCGGCCGGCCACGAAGCTCCTCGAGACTGATTCGCAAGGCGACTGCCGCTTTGCCACCGACCGCTTCGCGGGTTACTTCGATGAGCTGGCGTACGAGGCGCACGCGATTTTCGATCGAGCCGCCGTACGCATCGGTGCGCCGGTTGTACTCCGGCAGCAAGAACTCGTACGGCAGGTAGCCCATGCCCGCATAGACGTAGATGATATCGAAGCCGGCACGCAGTGCCTTGCGCGCACCCTCCGCCTGCCACTTGAGGAGCTCGTCGATGTCACGCTCATCCATCGCCCGGGGGCGTTGATTGCCCATGAAGCCGACGTGGGTGGCCATCCACGGAACGCCCGAGGGAGACAGCGGCGGTAGCCGGCTCGCGCGATTCATCACCGAGGCCCCGCCGTGCCAGAGCTCGATGCCGGCGAGCGATCCATGGCGATGCACCGCGTCCACGGCCAATGCATGGGAGCGCACATCGTTCTCGTCCCACAACGTCGCGAACGGCAGCGGCGCATCGTCCGAGCTCGGATGAATCGATACGGCCCCTGTGCATACCACGCCCCAGCCACCCTCCGCCTTGGTCTCGCGGAAGCGCGCGCGCACGTGCGGTAAGGCGTTCGTCATCCCGCTCGCGTGAGGCACTTGGTAGAAGCGATTGGGCGCGGTTACCGGACCGATGCGCACCGGCTCGAACAGGACGGCATATCGAGGGTTGACCTCAGGCGAGGCTGACTGTTGGGACATGGCAAGGAGCTCCGATTGCAGTGTGTTTACCGGCATCACTCGCCGGCCGCTTCTTTCTGGCGCGTACTCGTCAGTTCTGCGAGGTTGATATTCTCGATCTCCGGCAGCGCCATGATGACGCGCGTGGCCCAGCGCTCTCCCGCGGCCAGATCGGCCCGATACAGCTCTCGAGCCAACTCACCGTCGCGCGCCAGCAGGGCCTCGCGGATTTTGGCGGGTCCCGTACTCCAGAAGCTGGCCGCTTCCCGGGGTGGTGTTCCGAGAAACAGGACACGAAGCGACAGATTTTGCAGGTGCGCGATGGTGCGCGCGAGCAATGCGTTGCCCGTGGACTCCGCGATCGCCGAGTTGAAATCTCGATTGGCGAGCAGCACCTGCGTGAGCGCCTCGTTCTCATCCGCCCAGCGTGCTTCGCAAACCCGCTGCAGATGATCGAGTCGCTCGATATGGGTAACGTCCATCCCCCGCTCTGCCGCCAGCCTTGCGGCCTCGGGCTCGAGCAAATATCGCATCTGATAGAGGTCCCTTACGCCCCGCAGGGTAAGCGGCGAGATGAGGGTGCCGCGCTCGATGGATTTCTCCACGAATCCCTCCTGCACGAGGCGCGGCAGCGCTGCGCGCACCGCTGCCATGCCGAGCCCATAGCGTTTCGCCAGCAGCCGCTCCGAAGTTTTCTCGCCAGGCCGCAGGCGAAAGGTGAGGATCTCGAGACGAAGCAACTCGTACGCTCGGTCATTGAGCGTCGCCGGCGCCGCTCCGACAGAGATCCCGTGAGCAAGCCGTGGCATGGCTCGAGCGTTCCGCATGATTCCCCCGTAGTTCGCACCGAATTCTGACATGTCAGTATCGATTTGTCGACATGTCAGTCAGCCAATCGATGACCTCGGATCGGCGACCGCCGCTCTTGCTCTTGCTGCAGGCCCATGGGTACCGTCGTCCCTATGCCAGACCACAAAGCTGCGAGCCTTCAGGGCGACTGGGCCAAGCTCGGGAAACTCATTCGTGACATTCGCGTCGCCCTGCTGACGACCGTGGATCTCGACGGGCACTTCCACACCCGGCCGGTGCAGACGCTGCAACTCGAGGGCCGCGATACGCTCTGGTTTTTCACGGACTGGAGCAGCCCGAAAGTGGACGAGATGCACCGCGACCTGCGCGTGGCGCTCGGTTACGCGGATCCGCGCCAGCACGCCTATGTGGCAATCAGCGGGTCATCGAACTTGCTCCGCGACCCGATAAAGGCCGAAGAGCTTTGGGGTATCGAGCAGCGTGCATATTACCCGGACGGCCCGGAGGACCAACGCCTGGCGCTGCTGCGCGTGCGCATCGAGCGCGCCGAGTATTGGATCGCGCCGGGCCCGGTGTCCTATCTGCTGGCGGCCGCGAAAGCGACGGTTACGGGAGTTCCCGCGACGGTGATCGGCGAGAACCAGAAGCTCGAGTGACTGCGCACTACCAGATGCGCACGCGCTCCTCAGCAGGAAGGTAGTAGGCGTCTCCGGACTTTACGCCGAAGGCCGCATACCAGTCATCGATATTGCGCGTGGGACCGATGACTCGAAATGCGCGCGGCGAGTGAGGATCGGAGGCCACCTGCTTGCGCACATAGTCCTCTCGCGCCTTGCCGCGCCAGGCTTGCGCCCAGCCGAGCAGCACGCGTTGATCGCCGCTCAATCCATCGAGCACCGCCGCGGGCTTGCCCTGCAACGAGCGATGATAGGCCTCGAGCGCGACATTCACGCCTCCCAGATCGGCAATGTTTTCACCCATCGTCAGATCGCCGTTGATGTGCACACCCGGCAAAGGCTCATAGCTCGAGTATTGCGCACCCAGCTTTTTGGCCCTGGCCTCGAAGGCCGCGGCATCCGCCGCGGTCCACCAATCTCGCAATTGCCCGGCTGCGTCGAGTTTGCGCCCCTCGTCGTCGAAACCATGCGTCAGCTCATGCCCGATGACCCCGCCGATGGCCCCGTAGTTGACGGCGGAATCCGCCGCGGGATCGAACAGGGGGGGCTGAAGAATGCCCGCGGGGAAGACGATGTCACGCAACGATCCGTTATACGCATCGTTGGTCTGCGGCGTCATCGTCCAGTCCGTGCGATCTACGGGACCATGAACGCGCGAGGTATAGAACAACCAGTCTGCCTCCGCCGCCCGGCGCACATCTCCCACGAGGTCGTCCGAGCGTATCGAGAGTGCGGAGTAATCGCGTGGATGATCGGGATACCCCACTTTGATCTGATAGGTATCGAGTTTCTTGAGCGCCTCCCGTTTGGTCGCCGGGCTCATCCAATCGAGGCGTTCGAGCCGCGCGCGCATCGCCGCTTTGACGTTCATGACGAGGGCCTCGATCTTGGCCTTCGCGGCCGGCGGGAAGTACTGCGCGGTATAGAGTTCGCCGACCCCAAATCCCATGTTGCCGAAGCAGTCGACGCGATCGCCCGTGCAATCTCCCCCGCCTACGGCCCGAACTGCTCTTTTCCAGCGGACGGGCTCGACGGGCTGGCCGGAGAGAATCTTGTCGCGAAAGCCGAAGCGTGCTTGTGAAAAAGGTTTCGAAAGATAGAACGCGGCATTGTCCGCCACAGTGAATGCCTGCCACGCTTTCAGCGTCTCGAGCAAAGTCACCTGATAGACGGCAACGATCTGTGGAAATGCGCTCTTCTCGGCCACCACCACACGATCGATGTCGCTTAAATTCGCCGCTTTCAAAAATCTCCGCCAGGGAAACTCGGGCGTCAGCGCCTCAAGCTGCGCCAGGGACTGAGGGTTGTAGGTCGCGTTGACATCGCGCTGCTCTGCCTTGCTCCAGCTCACTTCGGCGATTCGGGTCTCAAAGGCGACCACGGCTGCCGCGCTTCGCTCGGGATCGGCCCAATGCACGAGTGTGAGTAGTCGGGCTACATACTGCTCATAAGCTGCTTTCTGCGCGGCGAAATCCGGCTTCAGATAATAATCGCGGTCCGGTAAGCCGAGACCTGCCTGGCTTACGTAAACCGCGTAGCGGCTCACGTCCTTAAGATCCACATCGGTGCCGAGCGAGAACGCCGTGCCGTAGAACTCGACGTTGTTGCGGCCCATGAGCACCGCGATCTCGTTCCGATCGTGCGCGTCTCGAATGGCCTTGAGCTCCGGCTCGATCGGCCTTGCACCCTGCTCCTCGAGGAGCTTTTCGTCCATGAAGGCCTTGTAGAAGAGCCCAACCTTGTCGCGAAGCGAGGGGGGCTGCTCGGGCATCGCCGCGGCCGCGGCTTCCAAAAGCTCATGCAGGCGCGCCTCGGTTCGGTCCGACATTTCGTAGCGCAGCGATATCAGGGGCTTGTCGGCCGGGATTTGCACCCGCGCGAGCCAGGATCCGGATGCGTAGCGATTAAAATCCTCGCCTGGATTCACCCGGCGATCCATGGCGGAAAGGTCGAAACCCCATGCCCCATAGAGGGGTTTGGCGGCCTCGTCGGCGTCCGCTTTCCGAGGCCCGGACAGGCAGAGGACCGCAAGGCATGCCGTCAACAGCCATGCGGCCTGGTCGCATTTCATATTCACCGCCCAGATCTTGGTCGGCAGGCCTCGAGAAAGGCGTGCCGCGCAGGCGCCGCGTTGATTTCGGCGGCAAGCTGGGTGGTGAGTTGGGTCCAAGTCGTCGCGGACGCCGCCGCACGCTTCACCAGATAGCCTGCTATCGGTCCCACATGGTCCGCCAAACGTCGTTTCAAAGATCCGAGCTCCTCGTCCGTAAAGGCGCGCAAGCTCGGCCGCGCCGCCGAGGACGCCGGTGTGGCGACGCCGGGCGCCGGCGCCGCGCCGAGCAACGCGCTCACTTCCCGGCAAAGCTGCTCACAATAGAGCGGGAGCGGTGAGGGAAACGCGTCCAACCAATGCTGCGCGCTCAGAAAGTACTCCATGCTCTTGGTCGGCAGTGCCTCCTCGATCCGCACGGTAAGGACGGGAACCTGCCGGTGCACCGCCCGCTCGACCTCGCGGCGAACCTGCTGCGAGCGGTTGGACGCTTCGGAGAAGACGAGGACCATGATCTTCGCGGCACCGATCGCCTCGATGATCTCCGCGGCCCATTCGGCCGAAGGCGCGATATCGCGGGGTGCCACCCATACTTTGATGCCGCGCGCCTCGAGCTGCGCAACGATCTCGAAGGCCGGCGAACGGTCGGGTTGCGAGTACGATACGAAGACATCGGCGCGCATGGCTCAAGGCTCGAGGAGCTTCAAGGCTTTTTCGAGACTGATTCGCATGCGCTCGAAGGCGCCTGCAAGAGCCGTGATCTCCGTGCTGCCGCGGCTGGGAAAACTATCGGCGGCCGACTCCCCTCGACTTAAGACCTCCGCGATGCGCGAAATGCGACGTAGCGGGCGCACGCTGAGTTCGTAGATGAGGACATTCGCGAGCAGCAAGAGCAATGCGAACACGCACAGAATGGCGATCACGATTCCACGCAGAGCCCGATGCGCATCGGCTTCGGCGGCGGCGAGCGGCACCGAGATGACTCGCGCGCCAACCACTTCGTCGGGCTGCCACCCAAATCCGTTGTTCGTTCCATAACGCGCGCGCAGGGTTGCCGGCGCCGCGCTTGCCGATCCGTGACAGGTCAAGCATTCGGCGGTGACCCGGATCGGCCTTGCGAGGTAGAGCGAGCGGCCGAGCGGCGTATCGCGCTCACCGACGATCTCGTGTGCCTGCGCAGAATTGCGGAACTGCCCAATCAGGTCCGCCTCCCAATCCATGGCGCGATCCCGCGGATTGGTCGGGTTGAGCGTCGCTTCCTTGAAAGAGTATTCCGGATGCTGGGCGTGCAGCTTCAGGAAATTCTGAGTGGTGGCGTAGAAAGGCACCGATTGCGGCAGGAAGGTCGACTGCATCGGCCCCTCGAGCAGCGGCAGGATCTCCTCGGAGGTGTAGGCGAAGGTCGCGACGACACTGTCCATCATCAGCCCGGCCTCGCGCAGGAGTTCCTGTTGCGCATTCGTTTCCAACAGCCGGGAGCAGATATAGATCAGCAAGAGCGCCGCGAGAACGAAAGCGCTCCCGAGAGCAAGGTTGATTCGCAAAAGCAGAGTCATTTGATCCCGGCGCGGGGGCAGACGCGCAGTCCGGATTTTGCCAGACACGTGCGGGGTATCGCAATGTGAGGCCTCTGTGGCGAGGCGGATCTGAACCTACGCCTTCAAGTGCCGCAATTGCCAAGCGCCGGCCGGATGTGTGTAATGAGGCGACGGAGACCCAAATAGCATGAGCGAAACGCGTATATTCCGCGGTACCGGCAAGGCGGGCTTTTCAAGCGCCGTGCGCGATGTACCCTCGCACGTCATTGCGCGCAAGCTCGAACGTGTGATCGACGTGCGTTTCGCCGAGGAAGGATGCATCGTTCGCACGGCCGAAGGCGCGGTGCGCGCCAAGCCCGGCGATGCCATTCTCACGGGCACCTCCGGCGAGAATTGGCGCGTCTCCCGGCCGCATTTTTCGGATAAATACACCCCCGTTGCGCCGACCGTCGAGGGTAGCGCGGGCCGCTATCGAGCGAAACCCTACGAGGTGCTTGCGCTGCGCATGGACGAGCAGTTCCGAGTGATTCTGACCGACGGCGTGTCGGAGCTCACGGGACGCGCGGGCGACTGGCTGGTCGACTACGGCGACGGCAGCTTAGGCATCGTCTCGCCGCTCGTTTTCGGCAATACCTACGAAATCGTGAGCTAAGCGTCGTGTTGCACCGGCTCGTCGAGAAGGTCTTTCTATATCGCTCACCCGTGAGCCGACTCAGCGCACCGCCGATAGCCCCCGCGCCCGCTGCGCTCAACTCCCTCATCGCGGAACTCGACCCCGAGCGCCGCCGCTTCGACGAGCGGGCGATGCATTTCGGCGAGCGCTACCGCAGCGGCTTCTGGATGATTTATTTGCTGAGCGCCGTCGCGGTGCTGTTTGCCGTCTTGCCGCTGGCGCTCGGCTGGGACGACAACCGCCACATACTGCATCCCTATCTTGGCATCTGGGCGCTCGGCGAGGTGCTTATCATCAGCGCGGTCGGCGCCGTTTACTGGATCGGGCACCGCCGCGACTGGCAGGGCGAGTGGCTGCGCGCCCGCACCACGGCAGAGTTGATCGGCTACTTACCGATGCTCGCGCCCCTGGTCGACTTTCGACGCGGCGCCGAGGAGGCGGACTGGTATCTGCGGGTGTTCGATCCTGGTCAGAATCTACGTGGCAACCGCGAGGTCACGGCGCTCTGTCGTCGTCACGAGGCAACGATGCGCGAGGCTCTGGCCCCCGTATGGACCGATCCGCAATTCGTCGCCGCCTACGCCGCTTGGGCGGCAAGCATCCTCGATTCCCAGGAGCATTATCACCGCTCGGTAGCGCTTCGCCAGCACGTGCTGCAGCATCGCATTCACACGGTCAACATCTGGCTGTTCGGCCTCACGGCATTGGGCGCCCTCACCCACCTCGTTCTGCATTCCTTGTATCTGTCGATTGTCACCACGTTCTTTCCCGCCCTCGGCGCATCGCTCCATGGCGCACTCGCGCAGTCAGAGGCGTATCGCCTGGAGGTCGCATCGGATCGGCTGGCGAAGGATTTACGGCAGGCGGTTGCCGGAATTCGCGAGGCCGCAGCCGGGCCCGAGCCCGCGGCTCGTAGGCTGGCCGGCGGCAGCGTAGCCTTCGTGGACGATGCGGCGGTCGTGGCGCAACTCGTGAGGGGCGCCGTTGAATCGGCCCTGTCGCTGATTCTCGAGGAGCACCAGGACTGGCACATGCTGGTCCGGCCGCACCGGCTACCCCTCGGCTAGCGAGTCTTCCTCAGGTGGTTGGCACGAAATCCTCGTCATCCTGGTGGGCGCGCTCGAACGCGAGAAAGCTGTAATAGCCACAGGCATTGCCGTAGGGGTATTTGCGGCACACGTTGGGACGAGCGTCATAGACCGTGCAGCGACGGGTCTCTCGGTCCAGAAACCGGCATACCGATTTGTAAATATGGTCTTTGTGATGCCTGAGTATGTATTCATCGACCTCGCCGGCTCGATAACGGTAGGTCAATCGGCGCCGCGCAAGACGCGCGCTGATGCCGAAGAACCGTCCCAGACGGCTGATGTCGTGGTCGCTGACGGCAATACGTCCATGACTGCAGCAGTAGCCCGGACACTTGGCGCAATTGAATTTCATGTTTCTCGATCCTCGTGGAACCGGGACACTATAGCGATCGTGCTCCTCCTGCCAAGTCCCATCCATCAAGGCCGATCGAGAAACTCTCCGATGATCGGATTCAACCAGACCGAGCGACTCGAGAACGTCATATGGTCGGTCCCAGGCAGCACGCACAGCTCAGCGTTCGGCAGCGCGTGGAATATCTTCAGGGTGTGCTCGAGGGTGATGGCATCTCGATCGCCGGAGATCACCAGAACCGGCTGCTGAATTTTCTCCAATAGCTCGAGATTGAGCTGCTGGTAGGTGGGCGAAGTGAGCCACAGCTCTGCAAGCTTCTCGTCGATCGTCGCCGGCTTGGGAATTTGATTGGCGCGCAGGTCCTCGAGGCTGTCGGGATTCAATCCTTCCGGGGCGATATTGACCCCGCTGATAATGAGTCGGCGGACGAGATCAGGATGTCGGATGGCCAGCATGAGCCCGAGGATGCCGCCGTCGCTGAAGCCAACGACATCCACCCGCTTGAGTTTGAGCTTGTGCAGCAGCGCGACCGTATCCTCCATCATCCCCGTATAGCTCAAGGGTCCGGGCACATCGGGCGTTCGGCCCTGACCGACTTGGTCGGGCGCGACGATGCGATGTTGCTCGGACAGGAAATCGAGCTGGCGCTCGAATGAGTGCTCTCCGGAATCGCCTCCGCCGTGCAGCAGCACCAGCGTGGGTCCACTGCCATGCACCGCGTAATACAGGCGGTGGTCGTTGACGACTGCGACGTGCCAGTCTTCCAAGGGTATCGCTGCACGCACCTCGCCGCTTCCGAGACTCATCAACCACCCCACACAGCAAGCCAAGCCCCAGCACTTCATCGCGAATGCATCATTTGTTCTCCGGCGGCGCGCCACTCATGCCAAACGCTGCCGCACCGTACCGGCGCCGATTCGACCGATGTATATCCGCGACTGTAGGAGGGCAGGAGACAACGGTTGGCGGCGCTTCTTTATAGCACTGGCGGCCGCGACTTTTTATCGTATGCCTCACTACTGGCAATCGTAAAGGGGTAAGCAGCAATGAAACGCACATTAATGAGCGCGGTATTCACAAGTTTGGTGGCGGTCGGCTCGTACGCCGTGGCTCAATCGGACTCCCAGCCGGCTGCGGCGGGTACCGATTACAGCAATTCCGGCAGCAGCAACAAACCGGAGACACTGAAGCAGTGCATGGCACGTCAGAAATCCACGAACAGCGGTATGACGCAGCAGGCGATGCAGACCACGTGCGAGAACGAGATGAAGCAGCAGAAGCTGAAGCAGCAGGGTCAGGACTTGGCGACGGGGACGCAGGACTCCTCGCAGGCCAAGCCCAAGAATTGAAGCTGGCCTGAGAGTCTGGGCTAAGCCGCTGCGACTCGGCGCAGCGGCCGCCCTCGCGCATTTCGCCCCTGGAAGTTTATTCCGCCGATGCGCCCGGTTGCGCGGCCAGCACTCGCTGCAGCGCTGCGAATTCCACCGGCTTGACCAGATGGGCATCGAAGCCGCTCGCCTTGGCCCGCTGTCGATCATCCGCTTGACCGTATCCGGTCAGGGCAATGAGGCGCACGTGACGGTGATCCGGCGAGGCCCTGATGCGGCGCGCGATCTCGTAGCCGTCGATATCCGGAAGACCGATGTCGAGCAGCACGATGCCGGGCTTGAATTCGGCGAGCTTCGCTAAGGCGTCGGCCGAGGTATACGTCACCATCACCGTATGACCTTCGAGTTGCAGCAGGCTTCCAAGCGAGTCGGCGGCGTCGGCATTGTCGTCGACCACCAGGATTCGTGCAGTGGGCATCGCGGACGGTGCCTCTCGGGCAGGCTCGATGTCCTGTTTCGACAGCGGCAAGCGAATCTCGAAAATGGACCCCTGACCCAAGCCCGGGCTGCGGGCCACAATGCGACCGCCGTGCATGTCGATCAATCGCTTGACGAGCGATAGGCCGATCCCGAGACCTCCCTGAGATCGATCGAGCGTGCGTTCGCTCTGCACGAACAGATCAAAGATATGCGGCAACAAGTCGGACGAGATACCGGGTCCGTTGTCGGCAATGGTCAGCACCGCCTCACCGGCCTCCTCCGCGGTCTCCACGCGGATCACCCCGTGGGGTTGGGTGTATTTCGCCGCATTGGTCAGTATGTTCACCACGCATTGCACGAGTCGTGTCGAGTCGGCATACACGCGTAACGGGTGATAGCTCACCACGGAAATCTTGTGGTGCTTCTCCTGAATCAGCGGCTCCACCGTTTCCATCGCCTGAGCGATGATCTCGGCCAGCAACACCGCGCGGCGCTTGAGCACGATCCTGCCCTGGGTGATGCGCGAGACGTCGAGCAGGTCGTCGACCAACCGCACCAGCACGCTCACCTGACGCTTCAGCATATCCACGACCGCCTGCCCGCGGGGGGTCGCCGGAAGCGAGCGCGACAACAGCTCGCTGGCATTGCGGATCGGCGCGAGGGGGTTACGCAGCTCGTGGGCGAGCATTGCGAGGAATTCGTTCTTCTGGCGATCGGCAGCTTCCAGTCGATTCCGGGCCATGACGTGCGTCGAAATATCGCGGAAGTAGCAAACCACCCCCGGCCGGCCGTCGGGCAGCGGCAGGCGGTGGATTTGCCATTCGTAGGCCTCGATCTCGCCGCGATCCAAGCGTTGCTCGATCAGTTCCGGTGCGAGGTACGGTTCGCCGGTCTCGAGGGTGCGTCGAAACTGCGCGACCGCTTGGTCCGCAAAAGGTGCGGGCCACAGACGCCGCAGGAGCTCCTCCAAGTCCATTCCCAGCGGGTCGCGAATTCCTGCGAAAACCGGCACGGCAATTGGATTGATCTGGCGCAATCGAAAATCCGCGTCGACCACGAACATACCGAGCGGCGCTTCATTGATCAGTGCCTCGTTCTGCAGTGTCCGCTGGCGCAACGCCTCCTCGACTTGCTTGCGCTCCGTGATGTCCACGGCCACCCCGGCGAGGCGTACCGCACGGCGCGGTGCGCCCTCGAATTGCACCCGACCCGTGATCGCGACCCACCGCTCGGCACCCTCCGGATGTCGTACGCGGATGTCGAGGTGAAGCTCGCCGGTCCCGGCCGGCTCGAGCGCCCGGCGCAATGCCTCGAGGTAGGCCGGCTCGTCCTCGGGGTGGATCATCGCATCGAGCGCCTGTTTGAAGGTGAGCGTGCTCTGCGGCGGAAGGCCGAGCAGCGCCCGCGTGCGGGCATCGGGCTTCGCGGCGCCGCTCTCCACATCCCAGACGAAGGTGGCCATGGATGCGGCATCGAGCGCAAGGCGCAGCCGCTCCTCGCTCTCGGTCAGGGCCGCGGTCGCCTCGCGCCGCACCCGGGCGAGCTCCAAATGCGCGCTGATCCGCGCCGTCAGCTCGCGCGCCGAGAACGGCTTCGCCAGGTAATCGTCCGCGCCCGCCTCGAGTCCCTCGATGCGTGACTCCTCGCCGGCGCGGGCCGACAGCAGGATCAGAGGTGTCGAGCGCAGCGATTCGTCGGCCCTCAAAGCCTTGAGAAGCGCGAAGCCGTCGATACGCGGCATCATGACATCCGAGAGCACCAGATCGGGCGGATGGCGCGCGATGGCGGCCAGCGCCTCGGCGCCGTCCGCCACGGTCTCGACGGCGTAGTACGGGGCGAGCAGATCACTCAAATATTCCCGCATGTCGGCATTATCGTCGGCGATCAGGATGCGGGCGCCGGCGGCTCCGGAGAATCGTTTATCCGCCGCTGCGCTCGGAATCTCTTCGAAGGCGAGCGCTGTCGCCGACAGCGCGGGGCGTCCAGCGTAAGGCTTCCTGAACGTAAGCCTGGCTCGAGGAGCCGCTTGCAACGAGCGCCCGCGGTACTCTGATTCGGTCGACCGGGAGATGGGCGGTGCCGAGCGGCACGCGAACGCGGAACGTGGTACCGCGCGAGGGCGCACTCGAGACCTCGATCTGGCCGCCATGCAGCTTCACGAGCTCGTGGACCAGGGCAAGCCCGATGCCGGAGCCCTCCTGCGTGCGACCCTTGGTACTTTCGACCCGGTGGAATCGCTCGAAAAGCCGCGGAATCTCCTCCTCGCGGAATGCCCACCCCCGTATCCGCCACTTCCAGCACGACGTCGGCCGCCTCGCGCCGCAGGCGCACGGCGATCGTGCCTTCGAAAGTAAACTTGAAGGCATTCGAGAGAAGATTGAGTACGATTTTCTCCCACATCTCCCGATCGAGGAACACAGGCTCATCGATCGGCTCGCAATCCACCTCGAATGCGATTCCTGCGGATTCCATCGCAGAGCGGAAATTGCTCGCAAGATCCCGAGTGAACATCGCGGCATCGACGGATTCAAACGAGGCCTGCAGCCGGCCGGCCTCGATGCGGGAGAAATCGAGCAAGGAGTTCACGAGCTTCAACAGCCGCAGTGAATTGCGCTGCGCGAGCTCGAGTCCGGCACGCACCTGCGGCGGTGTCACCGGATCTGCACAAGCCGCCTCGATGGGTCCGAGCATCAAGGTAAGCGGCGTGCGGAACTCATGGCTCACGTTGGAGAAGAACGTGGTCTTGGCGCGGTCTATTTCCGCCAATGCCTCGGCGCGCCCGCGATCCGCTTCTTTCTGCTGGGCATCGACGATGGCCGCCGCGAATTGCGCGGCGATGAGATCGAAAAATCCTCGATAGCTGTCATCCAGGGCCCGGCGCGGCGACACCCCTACGATGAGCAACGCCACACAGGCCAGCGATCCTTGACGCTGCACGGGCAGCACCAGCGCCTGCGACACCGTACTGTTCCAAAGCAGGCTCGGCACGGAGTCGGCGCCGCCGGGTAAGGAAACCGGTTGCGCGTCGCCGCTTGCGAGCACCGTCGCCAAGGGCCACGGGGAGCTTGCATCGTCCAGAGCGATCGACTCGGGACGAAGCGGCGCGGGGATGTCTCCGGCACAAGCCGCAAGCCGTGCGTTCGTACCATCGTCATCGAGCAGATACAAACAGGCAAAGGGCACGTCCCACGCATCCTCGCCGAGCACGCCGATGAGCCGGTCGCAGGCCTCCTGCACGCTCTCCATGCCGGCCGCGCGGGCCGCGAGATCGCGCAGCACGCGCAGGCGCCGTTCGCCGATCACGCGCTCGGTAACCTCCGTGACCACGCACAGCATGCCGGCTATGCGGCTGTGGTCGTCGTACACCGGGCTATAGGAGAACGTGTGATAGGTCTCCTCGGAAAATCCGCTGCGCTCGAGAAAAAGCAGCAGACCTTCGTCCCAGGTTGCCTCACCGTGCTCGAGGACGTGGGTGATGCGCGGGCCGATGTCGGGCCAAATCTCCTCCCATACCTTGTCGGAGCGGGCGCCGAGTACCCAGTCGCGCTTGATGCCCACCGTCGGCAGATAGGCGTCGTTACAGAAGAACGTGAGCTCCGGCCCCCACAGCATCCACATCGCGTAGCGGGAGTCGAGCATCACCCGCACGATGGTCTTCAACGATTGAGGCCAAGTGGATGCCGGGCCCGAGCGGGGTGCGAGCCCAGTCGAGAGCGCGCATGCGGGCGCCCATTTCGCCGCCCCCCCGAAGAAATCCCGGGACCTCGGTCGGGTCTCGCGGGGAGGCGTCGGGTACGGCGGAAGCGGCGCACATCCGCAAAAGAGTAACCGATTGCCCTGGGCCAATCACGAGGATGGCACCGGGAATATGTAATTCTTACAAAGCCTCACCCGCTAGGCGGCGATTTTGGCGCGTGGGCTGTGCGCGCCCTGCCCCCGCGCCCAGCCGTACCGGCGCTCCAACCAATAATCGATCGACACCTTCCCCGCTCCCGCGATCGCGAGCCAGAGAAACAGAGCCAGGTATTCGAACTCATCGAACCCGAGGAGCGTCTCGAGGGAATCGACGTCGGCCCACTTGGCCGCCTTGATGGCGACGATCATGGTGATCCCGAGCGCACCCGCCGAGATGCGGGTGAGCAATCCCACGAGCAAGAACAGACCGCCGAAAAACTCCACCCCCGAGGTAAACGGGGTCAACAGGTGCGGCAACGGGATTCCCCAATCGATGAAATTCTGAGTCACTTGCGGCAGGTTGTTGAGCTTGCCCCAACCGCTCCACAGGAACACCCAGCCTACCGTGATGCGCGCGAACAGCGGCGCCAGCCACAGCAAATGCAGTGCGACCCGTCGCGGCCAATCGATCAACCATTCAACCATTATGTTCATAGGGACTCCCTGGCTATAGGGATGAGACCCGCCGGCGAGCGAATTTATGTCACGGCCGTCAGTGAACGGGGGCTGTGGGCATGCGTGCTCCCGCCGTCCGAAGGCCTCAGACGACGGGAGCAGACGGTCGGTCGGTTAAAACAAGCGCTATGGGGCGATCCGTGTCCCGGTTGCCGTGCCCGCTAATACGATTACGGTTGGCGTCGTAGCCGGTGGAACCGGGTAGAAGTTGAGTGTCGTGGTATTGGTGCCGCTGTACGAATTACCGTCCCATGCGACTTCATCGGTCTCGGTCTCGTTGAAATATCCCGCGAGCACTCCGTTGCTGTAGAGCCATCCGTAGTGGTTCCGAAAGACATGCGACCGATCGATCACCTTCCACGAACCCATGCAGATATTTCCGCCCAATACGGGGTGATTGATGTTCTCCCATTCCGTGCCGTCACTGTGCCACTGAATAAAGGCGGCCCCGGGAGGGGCACCTTCGGTCGTGTACGCGACGTACCAGGTTCCGACGATCTTCTCGCCGACATCTTGTCCCGGATGGGACGGCATCGAACCCATCTTGAGATCCAAAGGGACTGTCTCTTGACTGGAGCTGCGCGGGTCCACGCAGCTTGCATGTGCAGATAACCCGCAGAGCGTTAATGTCGCGACCATCGCCGATCCGATGAGATACTTCTTCATGGAACTCCTCCTTGGCTTCTTTACTTTTGTTCTGTGGTGTCGTGCTCCTACAGGGGAGAAGGAGTGCAATCCTGAAGATTCGGGTACCACCATGTCGGGCCCGATAAAGGCGGCAGCGGATCCTAAAGATATATCAGGAACGGAGCCCGCTAAGCCGACTGCAGCGGCCGCGAAACGGACTCGAGCGACTTGCCGGCCGCCTCGACCCCGAATAGATGCTCGCAAATCGCCCCCGCCAGCATGAGCGCGGCGCCCAAGAGATAGCCCAACGCGAGATGCATCCTCGAGCCGCCGGCAATCAAGCTGCCGAAAAACAGCGGCGCACCCACGCCGCCGATCAGCGTGCCGCATGCATAAAAGATCGCGATCGCAAGCGCCCTGATCTCCAGCGGGAATATCTCGCTGACGGTCAAATAGGCGGCACTCGCCGCCGCCGAGGCGACGAAGAAAATCACCGCGAAGCCCGCGGTGAGGGCATTGAGCCCCAGCATGCCGAAGCCAAAGAGCGCGGCGATGACGGCGAGCGCGACCCCGGAAAATGCATACGAGCCGGTGATCATGGGTTTGCGCCCGATCCGATCGAAGAATGGACCGAGCAGCGCGGGCCCTAAAAAGCTCGCGATGGCAAACGGCAGGAGTTGCAGGGGCAACGCGGCATCGCTCCGATGATAGAACTGCTTGGCCACGAGGCCGAAGGTGAAGAACATCGCGTTGAAGAAGAACGCCTGTCCCACCATGAGCACCAACCCGAGGAAGGAGCGGCTGCGGCTCGGGCCGAGCATGTGCCGGAAAATCTCTCCCCAAGGCGTATGGTCGCGGGTCTTGAGTCGGATCGGTCTCTCCTCGACGGGCGGGAGCGGCGTGTGCTTGCGAATCTCGCGCTCGATGGCATCCACCACGGCGCCCGCCTCTCGCTCTCGCCCCCGCAGCATCAGCCAGCGCGGGCTCTCCGGTACCGCGAGCCGCAAAATGAGCACCCCGAACCCCAATACCCCGCCGATGCCGAACGCCAGGCGCCAGCCCCACGCGTGCGGCGGCCCATGGCTCCCCAGAAGCAGCAGCGTCGCCACCGCGCCGAGCGATGCGCCTATCCAGAAGGTCCCGTTGACGAACAGGTCCACCCGGCCGCGAATCTTGCCGGGAATGAGCTCATCGACCGCCGAGTTGATCGCCGCATATTCGCCGCCGATCCCCATGCCCGTGATGAACCGCGCAACGGCGAAGGACAGATAATTCACCGCAAACGCGGTGCCCAGAGTCGCAATGGAATAGGTTGCGAGCGTGATGAGAAACAGACGCTTTCGTCCGTGTCGGTCGGTGAGCCGCCCGAATAGCAGCGCTCCGATCACGGCGCCGGCGAGATAGACGGTCGCCGCCCCCGTCACTTGCTGATCCGTAGAGCGAGAGGCCGTTCTTGGTCTGGAGTACGCCGGACAACGATCCGACCAGGGTGACCTCCAAGCCGTCGAGGATCCACGAGGTACCGAGTGCCACGATGATACGCAGATGCCATCGCGACCAAGGCAGCCGGTCCATGCGGCCCGGAACGTCGCTCTCGATCACTGCCCCGTCCATGTCCGCTCCTCGTTGAGCGCGGCGTCGCGCATGAGCGCAAGCTACGGGTTCAAAGACTAGCACGCCGTCCGCCGCGCGCCTCGGCTGTCGTAGGAGAAACGCCGACCGGTCAGCGGCCGAGGGTCTCGCGCAACGACTCGAGCGTGTGCTCGGTGTGCCGCAAGATGGCGCGAAGGTCTTCCTCGCGAAGGCCGAGCGCCGCGAATGCGTTGACTCCGGCGCAGCGCGTCAGATCTCCGTGCCGTTCAAGCGCCGCATCCGCGAGGATGACGCTCGCGATCAACACATCCGTAATGTCCGCGGCGCGCTTGGATTTTCGCTGCACGTTGAGTTGCTGACCGACTGCCTCGCACATCACCACCTCGAAGCCCCATTTCTCCATCACGGCTCGACCGATCGTCGGATGCCGCTCGGCGATGAAACTAACAAAGTCGCTGTCGAGATCGATGCCGCTGCTGCGCTCGCCGGCTCTGACCATGATGTAGAAATAACCGATGCCGTGCAGTAGGCCGGTCAAAAAGACTTTGTCGGTGGGGACCCGCAGTCGGCCGGCGATGACTTGGCAGATCGAGGCCACGGCGACGCTCTTCTCCCATAGCGCGTTTAACTGTCCGGCGACAGGTCGCAGCGCCGGCTCCGCCCGGAGCTGCTGCAGGGCGAAGGCCATGGTGACGGATTGAACGAGGTGGTGGCCCAGCCGGGTCACTGCATGGCGCAGATCCGAGAATGCGGTGCCCGACGGATTGAAGACCGCCGAATTGGCCGTCTGCAGGATGCGGGCGGAGAGGCGCGGCTCGGTGCCCGCAATGCGCACGATGTCCTCCGACGTGCTTGCGGGGTCGGCGAGGGCCTGTCGAACGCGCGGCACGACGTCCGGAAAACACGGCAAGTTGAGCGGCCCGGCGGCAAGCTCATCGCCGAGCCTTTGCAGAAAGGCGAATGCAACCGCTTCTTTCGGATTCGAGGGCGGCGCCAAGGCGAGCGGCAGACTCGGCGCTTGGGCGAGTTTAAATGCCTTGGAGGATACGGGAGGCTTCTTCGGGGCGATCTTGAGGCAGCACCCGATCATCATCGGCCGGGCCGGCGAAAAACGGTGCGAAATGGGTCTAAGTTCCGTCAGGCCGCGGAGACCGTGCGCCCGGCCGCCCACTCGCGCAAGGCTTCCACTTTCTCCGACATGACCACGGCCAGCGGCCGGGTCGCGGCCATTTCCGCGCGCAGAATCTGCGCGTCGGGCGCCCGGTGCTCGGCGTTTGCGCTGTAAACCGCGGCCACCACCGCTTGCTCGATCTCGGCGCCCGCGAAACCGTCGCACGCCTGGGCGAGGCTCTCGAGCGATGCGGGGTCCAAGCTGATGCCGCGGCGCGCGCGTGTGGATGCGCAGGATCTCGGCGCGTGTCTTTTGATCGGGAAGATCCACGAAGAAGATCTCGTCGAAGCGGCCCTTGCGGACGAGTTCCGGCGGGAGCGCATGAGATATCGTTCGCGGTCGCCACCACGAATACTCGCGCTGCGCTTCTCCGCCAACCAGGTGAGAAAGGCGCCCAGAACCCGGCGAGACGATCCGCCGTCCGAGTCCCCCGTGCCGAAGCCCTTCTCGATCTCATCGATCCAAAGAACGCAAGGCGCCAACAGATCCGCCGTGCACAGCGACTCGCGCAGGTTGCGCTCGGATTCGCCCACGTACTTGTCGAACAGCGCGGCGCAGTCGAGGCGCAGCAGCGGCACGTTGAAAATGCCGGCGCAAGCGCTCGCCGCGAGACTCTTGCCGCAACCCTGCACGCCGAGGAGCAGCACACCCTTCGGAGAATCGAGCTGCGGCGCCGAGCCGTCGAACGCCGGACAACGCTTCTCCAACCACGATTTCAAGTTGGAGAGGCCGCCCACATCGGTGAAGCGCGCCGTGTCGTGCTCGTAACGCAGAATGCCCTGGCGGTTCAACAAGTCGTACTTCGCGCGCATCACCATCGGCACGTCGGAGGCGAGTATGGCGCCGTGGTCGCAGATGGCCTTGCGTGCCAAGCGTTGCGTATCGGAGGCGGACAGGCCGCTCATGTTCTCGACCAACAGGCCGAGCGCGTGCTTGTCGATGCGCAGCGGCTGCTTGGGATTGCTGTGCATCCACTGGCGCGCGACATCCTCGATGAGCTGCCGGCGCTCATTGCGATCCGGCAACGCGAGCGCGCAGCGCGCGGTCAGGTGTTCTATCTCGGGCGGAGTGTCGAGCTCGTAACTGATGAGCACGATCGTGCGCGGGCAGCGCTCGTAATCGAGCGCGATGTCCTTGAGCAACCGGACATGGGTCGGATCACGCAAGTAGGGATGAAAATCAAGCAGCGCGTATACCCCCGGGAGATTGGTCGCCCGAATGTGGCGCAGCGCGTCCACCGGCTCGGCGACGGTCCGCTGGGCGGCCCCGGCGTCGCGGTCGATGCGCTTCAGACCATCCGTGACCGTCCATTGAAACAGCGGCAAATCGCTCCCGCCCAGAGCCTGCGTCGGGCACGCACGCACGAGCGCTTTCAGCACCTGCGGCTCATCGCGCGATTCGATGACGATGAGGGGGACCCGCGAGCGCAGCAGCGCCCCCAAATCATCCGGCGGCACCTCTCGAATGCTCGGAGATTCGGGCGGACGGGCGATCGATCGCAGCGGCTCTTCCATGGCGGCACTTGGTACCATGCGTCGGTCGTGCACGCCGATACCCAGGCCACGTTTTCGATCGGCACCCGCCCACACCGTTGAAGGCGCGCCGGAATACGTGACCAGCGTCCGATATCAAGGCGAGGCTCGCTCCTCGGCGTACAGGCAATTATGATAGAGCGCCTTGCTACAACAATGCCCGTTTGGGGAACTCATGCTGAAGATCCTGGCGCCTACTGCCTTCGTCCTGTTGATCGCAACCTGCGTGGACGCGCCGTGAATCAGGTTCATCCGACTGCGCTCATCGAGGAAGGCGCTCGTCTCGGTGCGGGTTGTGTCATTCACGCACACGCCCTCATTGGCCGCTACTGCCATCTGGAGGACGGCGTGGTGGTGCATCCGTATGCGGTCCTCGGCGGCGATCCTCAGGACCTCGGCTTCAAGCCTGACACGCCGTCGGGTGTGCGCATCGGGGCACGCAGTGTGATTCGAGAGCACGTCACGGTCAACCGCGCCACCAAGGCCGGCGAGTCGACCACGATCGGCGCAGATTGCTTTCTCATGACCGGCTGCCACGTCGCGCACGACTGTCGAATCGGAGATCGCGTGGTGATCGCGAATGCCGTGCTGATGGGCGGACATGTACACATCGGCGACCGTACCTTCCTAGGCGGTGGTGCGGTCATCCATCAGTTCGTGCGCATCGGCGAGAGCGTCATGATCGGCGGCGGCGGTCGGATCTCGAGCGACGTCGCGCCGTTCTGTCTGGCCACGGAGCGAAACACGGTATATGGGCTGAATGTCGTGGGCTTGAGGCGCCGCGGTCTCAAGCGCGAGGTGGTGGCCGAAATCAAGCAGGCGTATCGCGAGACGCTCGCACGCGGCGGCAACCTGCGCGAGCGGGCTGCGGCGGAGCTAGCGAGTGGCCGCTATTCGAGCACCGAGGCACTCTACTTCCTCGAGTTTCTGACGGCGGGACGCAGAACCCTCGCGCGCGTGCGTCAGGATGCGGCGGTGGACGAGGAGTAGACGCCGATGCGCCAAGCCGGCGGCTCTTTATTTGTGCGCACCCGAGGCCCTGGCCTCGTCGACATCACTTCGGAGGTCCGACGCTGGCTCGACGCCCAATCCATAGTTACGGGTCTGGTGACGCTGTTCTGCGCGCACACGAGCGCGTCACTATTGATCCAGGAAAATGCCTCACCCGCCGTGCGCTCGGACATCGAGGCGTTTTTCGAGCGACTCGTACCTGAGGATGCGAGTCTTTATGAGCACGACGATGAAGGGCCGGACGACATGCCGGCACACCTGCGCAGCGCCCTCACGCAGACGAGCTTGTCCATTCCGGTGGCGGACGGGCAACTGGCTCTAGGCACCTGGCAAGCGATCTATCTTTTCGAACATCGCCAGCGGCCCCACGAGCGCCGGATCGCCTTGCATGTGCTCGGCGAATAACCGGCCTCGTGCGACAGTCGTCTTACTGCTTTTGGGACTGCTCCGCCGCTTTGGCATTGGCCTTCGCCGCATCGTAATCCGCATCCGCCTGCTTGCGGCATGCGGTTTGCGCGCTGCCGCTCATGGCGTCGCACTGGGCGAGCGCAATCTTGCGATCCCCGTCCGCCTTGGCAACGGCAATCTTGTAGGCATCACCGGCGGCATCGTTGTTGAGGTCGGTCAACTTATCGCCGACCTTCGCGGCCGCATTGGACACGTCTTTATCGGCGTGCTGCTCAGCGCCCGCGACTTCCGAGTTCGCCTTGTCCTGGGCTTTCGCAACTTCAGCGGCCACCTCATCGGGCGACTTGGCTTGATGGCATGCCGCGAGCATGCAGACGCTGAGGGCCAGCGCAGATACGGCGGATATCGATCGCAATTGGGTACGCATGGGTTTACCTGTTGTTGTTGATGGAAATTTGCGGAGAAGGGTTAGGACGTTTTCTGCAATTTCGCGACGCGCTCAGCCTTGGCGCTCGCCGCCGCAGCCTGATAGTCAGCATCCGCATGATCTTTACAGGGTTGCTGCTCGGCCGGTGACAGGGTCAGGCACTGTTCGACCGCGACCTTGTGAGCCGCATCGGCATTCGCCATCGCGATGTCGAAGCTGCCCGTCACCTTGGCGAGCGCCACATCCTTGGAATCGCTCCCGGCGAGCTTGGCGGCGCTCGACACATCCTTCTTGGCCTCGGCATGCGCCTGCGCGATTTCCTTCTGGCCGTCCGCTTGTGCGGCCGCGACATCGCTGGCCGTCGCGACTGGTTTGGCCTTCTGACAGCCCGCAAACGTCGCGCACAGCGCCAACGCGACGCCGAAGCTTGCGACCCGGTGGGATAGTTTCCCTTGCATGCTGTTGTCCCCTTTTATCTTTTGACTGCTGCGGGGCAGTGTAGGCGGCGGAACGAGCGCGCTATAGCGCCACTGCCGGCCGTTTTCGCGTCGGCGGAGTCCTGCAAATGCCCCGGGGTGCGGCGGGAACGTTTTATATTAATGTAATATTTATCTGAATGTTACGCATCTATATTGAAGTGTATTATACGTAGGCCCCTGCCGGCTATCGCGCCTGCCAAGCTGACTTCCCCACCATCCTGCCACCCTGGAAAGGGGACCGTGCCCACTCCTCGGCGATATGGTCCTCGAACCTTTTCCCCCTCGCATGAGCCTCGAGCAGGCGCGCTTGGTCGTCGAGCCGCTTGAGCGCGGCAAGCGTCTCGCTCGAGCCGAGATGCGCGCGCTCGACAGCGCGCTTCAACACGCGAAGCGTCGTGTCGTAAACCTGGAGCGGCACCGGAAACGGATGTCCGTCCTTCCCGCCATGGGCGAACGCGAACCGCGCGGGGTCCGAGAAGCGCGACGGCGCCCCATGCACGATCTCCGCGACGAACGCGAGCGCAGCGAGGGTCCGCGCTCCCACACCAGGCTGAAGCAACAACTCGGCAAAATCCCGCGGCCCCCGGTGCGCCGCCGCTGTGAGCGTAGCGTGCAGGCGCTTGAGCGAGATG
This sequence comes from uncultured Gammaproteobacteria bacterium, assembly GCA_963766915.1. GTDB lineage: Bacteria > Pseudomonadota > Gammaproteobacteria > Steroidobacterales > Steroidobacteraceae > Bog-1198. The sequence goes on along the minus strand of CAVYCL010000001.1, from coordinate 891,356 downwards.
TCCGTCGCGCGAATCTCGTGGTGGTGCGGCAGGTCGAGGTGGGGCCCTGCAGATTCGGCCGGCGCCGCGGTCTCGGCGTCCAACTCGGGAAACAGCGGCAGCGCAAGATTTCCCGACTCGCGCCAGCGCCGCAGCACGGCCACCGTGCGGTCGGGATGGGAACGCACAAGGTCTAAACCCGCAAGGCGGCTGCGCTCCGCGCGCGCATCGGCGAGATTGACGATGACGCCGACGTTGCGCCCCTCGATGCCGGAATGCGGCGACTCGAAGAATCCGTGCAGGTTCTCCGATTGCCAGTGGTAACGGCGCGCCTCCTTGAGAGTCTCGTTCATCCCCTGCTGAACGACGCACCAGGACCCCTCGACGCTCACGAAAAAGGCGTGCAGATAAAGATCGAAACCATCCTGCACCGCGGCCCCGTCGATCTTGGCGACCAAGCGGCTGGAGGTGGCGAGCGCCTGTGCGTCGATACCGGTGCTTTCGCCAACGGCCGCGAGTTCTGCGGGGGTCTGCCGCGCCTTCTGCCCTTTGCCGCCACAAACATACAGTCCCAATTCGCGGCTGATGGGCGCGAGACCGCGCTTTAGGGCCCCCACCACGCTGGTGGTAATTCCCGAGGAGTGCCAGTCCATCCCCATGACGGCACCGAACGATTGAAACCAGAAAGGATGCGCGAGCCGGCGCAACAGCTCTGCCCGCCCGTACTCGATCACGATCGCTTCGACGATGACGCGCCCGAGCTGGGCCATTCGCCCGGAGAGCCACGCGGGGACGTGGCCTGCGTGCAGAGGAAGATTAGCGCTGCCTGAACGCCGCATCCACGCAGTTTAGCCGGTGCCCGCCTGCGCCTCGACAGGTTTTCGTCTGACAGAGCGTTCGGCTGCAGTCCGTTACGGTGCAGCTATTCATCCATAGGAGACTCGCGCCATGCCCTCGCCGCAAGAACTGACTAGCAAATTCTGGAAGGCCCTCGCTTCGGATCGCACCATGATGCTCGGACTTGATGGCGTCGAGGACGGTCATACCCGGCCCATGACCGCGCAATTCGAGAACGAGCAATCACCGTTGTGGTTCTTCGCCGCCAAAGACCACGCGCTGACTCAGAAAATCGGACCGCGGCAGCGCGCCATCGCGACGTTCGCTGCCAAGGGGCACGACTTGTTCGCCACCGTCCAGGGCACCCTCAGCGTAAATACCGACCGTGCTGTCGTCGACCGGCTCTGGAATCGCGACGTTGCGGCCTGGTATCCGCAAGGCAAGGACGACCCGAACCTCGTGCTCCTGCGGCTCGACGCCCAGCAAGCGGAGATCTGGTTGCATGAATCGAGCCTGTTCGCCGGAGCCAAGCTCCTTCTGGGCGCCGATCCCAAGAAAGAGTACGCCGAGCATACGGCGCGGGTACGTCTCGCCTAATCCGCCGACGCGCGCGAGAGCTGCGGCGCCCACCTACAGCGAGCGCCGCAGCTGCGAGCGTGTTTTGGCCCGCTCGAGAGCGAGGTCGATCAGCCTCGACACGAGCGCCCGTGGCGACAGCCCGGACAGGGCCCAGAGTTTCGGGTACATCGAAATGGCGGTGAACCCGGGCAGCGTGTTGATCTCGTTCACCAAGATCTTTCCCTGCGCCGTCAGGAATAGGTCGACCCGCGCCAGCCCCTCGCATTCCAAGATCTCAAAGGTCTGCAACGCGATGGCTTGCGCTTCTGCTTGAACCTCCGAGCCGATCTGCGCCGGCAGGGCGAGCTCGACCGCCGTGTCGTCCAAGTATTTGGCGTCATAGGAGTAAAATCCGTCGCGGTGGCGGACGATGATCTCGCCCGCCACCGACACCGTGGGAGGATCGCCGCCCAACACCGCAAGCTCGATCTCCCGGCCCGAGATCGCGACTTCCCCGAGCACCTTCGAGTCGAACTCAAAGGCGTGGCGCACCGCCTTCTCGAGGTCGGCCGGATCTTCGACCTTGGTGATACCGACCGACGATCCCGCATTCGCCGGCTTGATGAAAAGGGGAAATCCCAGGGCGGCCAATTCGCGACATCCGCCCGCCGCATCCGCATCGAACGAACGTCGACGCAAGGTGCGAAAATCCGCAACGGCGATGCCTGCGTCGCGAAGCAGCCGCTTCATGACGTCCTTGTCCATGCCCACCGCCGAACCCAGCACACCCGCGCCGACGTAGGGAATGCCGGTCAGTTCGAGGAGGCCTTGAACCGCCCCGTCCTCTCCCATCGTGCCGTGCAGGACGGGAAAGATCACATCGGGCATCGAGGAGGGAGCGGCTCGCCGCGCCGTCGATTCGCCGAACACCGAGGGAAGCTGTGCGGGTGCGCCCTCTTCGATGCGCACCTGTCGCGGGTCGCGTGCGCTCGTCAGCAGACGCTGCGCGTCCTGCAGCAGCCAGCGCCCGCTTTTATCGATCCCGATCAGCAGCGGCTCAAAGCGCGAAGGATCGAGGGCCTCCAGCACGTTGCGTGCGGACAAGATCGATATTTCGTGCTCGGCGGACTGGCCGCCGAACAAGATGCCGACGCGAATCTTTTGACTCATGCTTTGCGCTCGCCGCTGCCGAGTTTCCCGAGCGCGGCGCTCACGACGCCGTCGCCAGCAGCCATTCTAGCGCGCTATGTGTGCCCGGATGTCGGGTTGTGTGAATCGCAGCCGCTCGATTCCGCGACATACCGATCCCGCAGTACGCACAACCCATCTCCTGCCCGCACCGAGGCATAGGCGGAGCTCAGCGCAGACAATCCGGGCAGCCTCGATTCGACGATCGAGGCGCGCTGCTCGAAATACCGGCACGTCCGGCAAGCACGCGCACGGCTTGCGCTCATTGTCCGACCCGGTCCCAGAACTTGGCGAACACGTGGGTCGAGAGCACGAAACCGAGCGCCAAATTGACGCACACGCCGATGGCGAAGGCGTAGAACGGCCTCGCACCCACGGACTTGAACTCGCGAAATCGCGTCGTCAATCCGATGCTCAAAAACGCAAACGTAAATGCCCACGTCCGCAGTACTTGCAGCGGGGCTACCAATGCGGGAACCACCCCTTTCTTGTAATCCCCGTAGCTATAGCCCCGCGAGACCACCGTCACGATGACGGAGGCGAGCAAAAAACCCAATACGAACTTGGGAAAGCGGCGCCAAATATCGCTCGCGCTCGCCCGGCTTTGCACGCCGGTCCGCTCCCAGCGATGCATCGCGACGAGCGACAGCACGAAGGCCCACACGCCGATCCAGACATCGCGGCCGATCACTTTCATCAACGTGAAGGCCGCCACGGCATCTTCGGGCCGTCCTGCGATTCCTGCGACATGGCCGGCGTAACCGCCATAGGCTTGCGCCGCGGCAAGTCCCGCCGCATCGGCAAACTCCGAGGTGCCGATCCACGCACCCGCGACCCCCGTCGACAGGCCGAGACTTCGACAAACCAGGGGCAACGCGAAAATCATGACGATGGCCCATAGGACCACCAACGAGATCGCGACCGATACATCCTGCTTCTTGGCGCCCACCGCCCCGCCGATGGCAATGGCTCCGGACACACCGCAGACCGCGCCGCCGGTTCCCAAGGTCGCCGCGAATCGCGGCTCGAGCCCGAGCCGCACGGCGCTGAAATAGATGACCAGAAAAGTAACCACGCTCACGATGGCCGCTTGCACCATGGCGACCGGCCCTGCCCAGGCAAGCAGCGTGAGCGGTAGACTCGCGCCGAGCAGCACGATGCCGGTCTTTATGTAGAGCTCCACCCGCAGCGCGGGTTCGAGCCAGCGGGGCGCTCCGAGTGTATTCGAGACCAGGAGGCCCAACCCGAGAGCCACCAGCGGGGGTTCCAAGTTGTAATGCGCCGCTTGCGCCCAGAGGCCGAGCCCATAGATGGCCGCCGCGACGACAAACAGGGGCACGAAGGCCAGCAGGAACTTCGAGAACTTAAGACCCAATGCGGCGGCGCTGACGCCGAACAATACCGTCCACAACAGGCCCAAAGCGAGATACCGAAAGCCCTGCGGAGGGAGTTGGCCAACGAACTCTGCAGCGGTACTCCATTTCTGCGGGGCGACCGCGATCCACTGCAGCGAGCCGCCGCTCGCGAACTTGGCGATGGCGACGCCGATCAGCCCCAAGCCGATCCAGACGGCCCACCAATCCTCTTTGCGGAAAAAGTCATTCCATAAAGAGTCTCGAACCGGCGGGCGACGCCCGCGCAACTGCTCATCCGCCATGGGAATTTCTCGTAACAGCCAAAATTGACGTGCAGGTTAGAAGGGCCCCGCGCTTCCGTCTCATAGCAAGTGGCTATGCCCTCATGCCGGGGTGGTATATGCAACTCCGACGGTTCGGCGAACGCTTGCTATGAATGCGGGCGTTGGACACCGAACGCCGTTTCGCTTAACGTCGCAACGCATGCGATTCGTTCTCGTTCACGGCGGGTTTCACGGCGCCTGGTGCTGGAACCGCGTCGTTCCGGAGCTGCAGGCGTTGGGCCACGAAGCCGTCGCGATCGATCTGCCCGGACACGGAGCGAGACGCGACGAGGACTCGACCCTGGAAGGCCGGCGAGGCGCGATTCTTGACGTGCTTCGCCCGGGCGACGTTCTGGTGGGCCATTCCGGGGGCGGCTTCGACGTCACGCTCGCCGCCGACGTCGCGCCCGAGAAAGTCAGCCATATCATCTACCTCGCCGCAGCGCTGCCGATTGAGGGGCATCCCTTGATCGAGGCCAGCGGCGGACGCCCGGCGGAGGAAATCGACGCCGGCGGCAAGACGCAGCTCATGACCGATGAGACCGGCATGATGCGGTTCGTCCGCTTGAACGCCCGCGGCCGCATGGAATGCTACGATTTCGAGGCGGTGCGGGATTTCTTCTATCACGACTGCGACGAGGCGAGCGCGCGCTGGGCTTATTCTCAGCTGAGCCCCGCACCGGTGGAATTTCTACTCGAGCCGATCCAGCTGCGGAATTTCTGGACGGCCGAGCTGCCGCGCAGCTACATCGTGTGCCGCCAGGACCGCGCCGCGCCCGCCAGCCTGACGGGCGGCTTTATCCAGCGCTTGGGCGTCGCGCCGCTCGAAATCGACGCCTCGCATTCGCCCTTCCTGAGCAGGCCGCGCGAGACGGCGGAGCTGTTCGTCGCGGCGACCCGATCGCGGCCGACCGGGACGCTGCGTCCGAGATGAAATCGCGCGAGCCCGCGTGTCGCTGCCATCGCATTAGGCGCCGCCTTGATGTCCTCGCTCGCGGTTGCCGAGAGCCCCGGCCCACAGGCCTACCCGCCGGCTGTCGCCGTCGAATCGCCCAAGGATCGGCCGTACCCGGGTCAGCTTCAGATCCTGGTCGATGCAACCGACACCGAGCGGGGCATCGTGCATGTGCACGAGCACCTCACGGGTGCAGCAACGACGCTGCTTTACCCCAAGTGGCTCCCCGGTCATCACGATCCGAGCGGGACCGTCGACCGACTCGCCGGCATCAAGATCACGGCGGACGGCAGGCCTGTTGCATGGACCCGCGACCCCGCGGACGTGTTCACATTCCACGTGCACGCGGCACCGCCAGCCAAATCCTTGGATATCGATTTCGACTATCTGTCGCCGACGAGCGGCCGGATCGGCGGAAAGGAGATCAGCCGGGACGTCATGATGATCGAGTGGGATGAGCTCGTGCTCTACCCCGCCGGCTATTTCGCCCGGCAGATCCCCGTGGATGCGAGTCTCACCCTGCCGGACCATTGGCAGTTCGCGACGGCGCTGGAAACCGCCACGACGGCGGGCACGCGGACGACATTCAAGCGGCTCGACCTCGAGACTTTCGTCGACAGCCCTGTCTATGCGGGCCGGTACTCGGCGCGGCTCGATCTCGATCCCGGCAGCTCGGAGCCGGTGCACCTCAATCTGTTTGCCGACCGGCCCGAGCTCCTGGCGGTCACACCGGAACGACTCGCGGCGCATCGAGCCTTGGTGCAGCAGGCCTATAAGCTGTTCGGCTCGCATCACTATGCACACTACGATTTTCTGTATTCGTTGAGCGATGAGATCCACGACAACGGCCTCGAACATCTGCAGTCGAGCGAGGACGGCTCAGACCCGACCGCCTTCACCGAGTGGGACAAGAACGCCGCCGACCGAGATCTGCTCGCCCACGAATTTACGCATTCTTGGAACGGCAAGTTCCGACGGCCGGCGGATCTGTGGACGCCCAACTACAACGTGCCGATGCGGGACAGCCTGCTCTGGGTGTACGAAGGCCAGACGGAGTACTGGGGAGACGTGCTGGCGGCTCGCTCGGCGCTCAGGACCCGCCAGCAAGCGCTCGATGCGCTTGCCCTCACCGCCGCCTACTACGAGTATCAGCCCGGCCGACAATGGCGCTCGCTCGAGGACACCACCAATGACCCCATCATCAACCCGCGACGCCCCGCGCAACCCTGGCGCAACTGGCAGCGCTTCGAGGACTACTACGACGAGGGTGCGCTGATTTGGCTGGATGCGGACACGCTCATCCGCGAGCGGTCCGGGGGCAAGCGCTCGCTGGACGATTTCGCGCTGAAGTTTTTTGGAATCAATAATGGCAGTCGGGTCTCCGTCACCTACACGTTCGAGGATGTCGTCAAGGCGCTCGAGGCCGTTCAGCCGTACGACTGGGCCGCCTTTCTGCACGAGCGGCTCGACTCGGTCGACAAGCCGGTACCTCTCGATGGATTGCATCGCGGAGGCTACAAGCTGATCTATACCGACCAGCCGACCGATTACCAGAAAGATGCCGACGCGGCAGGTAATCGCGTCGACCTGCTGTTCTCGCTGGGTGTCGTGATTGACGATAAGGACAAGAAAGGAACGATTCTGCAAGTCCTGTGGAACGGTCCGGCGTTCAACGCGAAACTCACGGAGGGCGCGCTGATACTGGCAGTCAACGGTTATTCCTACAGCCCGGATCTACTGCAGGACGCCATTCGGGCGGCCCACGCGGGCAACTCATCGCCTATCGAGCTGATCGTCAAGTCGGGCGATCTGTATCGGGTCGCGCGGATCGATTATCACGACGGACTGCGCTATCCCCGCCTGGAGCGAGACGGCTCCTCCGCGGCGCTGCTCGATGAGATCCTGAGCGCGCGCCCTTAAGTCCGCCTGCCTAACGGGGGGCGTTCCCTCGATCTTTTTCGTCATCCTTCTTGTTCTGCGCGGTGACCGACACCGCGACATCCCAGGAGTTATGGATCCCGACGAAAAGCAGCAGCAGCAATGCCGAGGCGATGCCGTACATGCTCTCGCGGGGGTCACGCCACAGGAAAAACGCCATGGCCAGCAGCACGCCATAGACGATCGCCGGCAAGATCACGTGCCAAACCCAATCCTCCAGCACCGGCACATACTGCTGCGCAAATCGGCGCATGCTCGCGACAATTGCGCCCGTATAGAGGAGCAAACCCGTCGCCGTCGACCCGAAACCGAGACTGAGGCCGAGCACATTCTGGTGCGGGACACTCGCGAAGCAGGACAGGCCGAGTACGGTTCCGAAATGTACGACGGTCGGCGTGATGTAGCCGGCCAGCCCGGCCGGGTTCGCCCGCCGTTCCGAGATCAACGCGATGACGACGAACGTGAGCCCCAACAAAGCCGCCGCCGCGGAGCCGAGAATGACGTAAAAATTGTCCCATCCTTCGAGCGCTGACATGTTTATCGCTTCGGCGCGGCGCGCCCTCCGTGTCGGAAAAAGCCTGCGTCAAAAGGAGATCTTCTCACGATGCCTGCCTCGGCTGAAGCCACGTTACCATGCCCCCATGACCGATATCAGAACGCGCGACGATTGCTGGACCCCCGACCGGCGCTATTTGGTGATCCGCGGTCGGCTGTGGCGGTTGAGCAGCCCCTTTTTGGACCCGGAGGAGCACGCCAAACTCGTGCGCGAGCTCATGAGCGCGCGACGAGCGGTGCTCGGTGCCAGGGATTCCCGTGAGCGGATGGCCGCGAGGCAACGCGTCGATTCCGCGAAGCGCGCGCTCGGGGAACGCGGCGAGGTTTGGTGGAAAGATGGCTCCCCGGATTACAACCGCCGACTCGTTCAGAACAGCCCGTATGCCGCTTGGTTTGCGAACCGTTCGCGCGCCCCCGCCTCGGCCGCGCACGCGTAACGGCCGCGCGAGGCTACTTCTTCTTGCGTCCTCCGCGGCTGATGCGCCATTCCGCCGGATAGCTGTTCTCCAGATCCTTGACGATGCTGGAGATGTTGGTCTTACCCATCGCATCGCGAAAATCCAGATCGCCGGGCTCGTGCTTCATGTAGGGCCAGAGTCCCTCTAATTGGGCGGACAAGAGGCTCCCCATGTACTCGCCGTTGTACTGCTTGTAGATCTCCAGAAACGTCTTCTGCGCCGCCACCATGTCGATGGGCCGCGTTCGTGCGCACGCCGTCGCGTACTTCTCCGTCTCTTCGTCCAGTTTGTCGCGCGGCACCACACTGTTGACGAATCCACACTCTTTCATCTCGGCCGCGGTGAAGGGCCGCCCCGTGAACAGCATTTCCTGAAATCGGCGCAGCCCCATCATTTCGACCCAGGTCCATAGCCGTGGCGCAACGCCGACATAGCGGAACGAAGGATGACCGAAGAGAGCGTCCTCGGATGACACCACGAGATCCGCATCGCCGGTCTGATAAAAGTGCCAGCCGTAGCAATAGCCCTTCGCCTCGACGATGCTGATCTTCTTGAACTCCTGCAGGCTCCGGCAGCCGCCTCTCGCCTTGGCATAGTGCTCGCACAACCCATGGATATAGCGGAACGCATCCTTGCTCGGGTACTTCACATCCGGGTCGTCGATTTCGAACTCGTGCAGCAACGACGGATCGCCGCCCCCTTCGTACGCACCGCTCTGCTCGTCGAGGTCCCCGCCCGTGCCGAAGTGATCGCCGGCACCGCGGACGACCAGCACCTTGACGTTATCGTCGATGTTGGCGCGGTGAACGAGGTCTCCGAACAACAGCCGCATGCCGACGGTGGTCGCGTTGTAGTGGTCCGGCCGGTTGATGGTGAGATACGCGATCTTCGTCTTTTTGTCCTTCTTGTACTCGATGTATTCCTTCGCCTTCTTGACGAGATCTTCGGCCTTGATCACCATTTCTATGTCCCCCGCTCGCTGTTAAAAAATGACCTTTTCCGCCGCCAACCGCCGCCGCTGCTCCGCCGATAAGCCGAGCAGCTCCCCAAGAACGTAGTCATTTTGCTCGCCCAGATGCGGAGCGGCGCGACCGATCGAGGGCGGGGTGACGGACATGCGCCACGGAGCGCCGACGATCGGCGTCGAACGCTGCGTACGATCGGTGACGTGACTGTAGAATTCGCGCTGCCACAGAGTCTCGTCACTGACCAGATCGATCGAGTTCAAACTCTTGAATGCCGCGACACCGTGGCGTGACAGCTCGCCGCCGAGCGCAGCCGCACTCTGAGTGCTCGTCCAGGCCGCGAGCTGCTCGTCCAGATCGCGCGCATTCCGGCGACGCGAGCCCAAATCGGGATACTTCGTCGCGAGAGACTGTTGGCCCATCGCCTCACACAGAGCGCGCCACTGCTCATCGGTTTGCACGGCGATGCTGATCCACTCCCCGTCGGCGCACGGATAGAGCCCGTGCGGAGCCATTTCGGAATGGCGCGCACCCTGCCGCTCGGGCACTTGGCCCGTGACGAAATATTCCATGAAGGAATCGCCGAGCATCGCCGTCAGCGACTCGACGGCGGAGACGTCGACGAACTGGCCCTCGCCCGTGCGGCGACGATGCAGCAACGCAATGACCGCGGCGTAGGCCGCGGCCGTTCCGTAGCTGCTGTCACCATAGCGCTGGTTGAGCAATACCGGCGGGCCGCCCTCGTAGCCCGCCATGTGGCAAATGCCCGCCAAGGCAGAGAAGCAAGGCGCATAGCCCGTTTGATAGCTCAACGGACCTTCATTGCCATGCATGCTCATCGAGACGGCGATGATGTCGTGCTTGGCGGCGCGCAACGCCTCATAACCCAGCCCCATCCGCTGAGCGGCGCCGGGCCGTAAATTTTCGATGAAAATATCCGAGACCTTGGCGAGCTCTCGTACCAGCCGACGCCCTTCCTCGCCTTTCATGCTGAGTTGCACGCTGTACTTGCCCGGGTTGATGGCCTGAAAGCCCGGCGCGTCGTTGATGTCCTTGTTGCCGAAGGCCCGCGTCGCATCGAGCGAATCGTAGCTCTCGACGCGGATGACCTCGGCGCCCAGAAACGCCAAGAGCTTCCCGGTATAGGGGCCCGCCCAGATCTTCGTGACCTCCAGCACCCGCACACCCTGCAACGGCCCGCCGCGCGGCCGCACTCTCGTTTCGCGCTGTGGCGTCCCGGGGCGCTGCGGGCGCAGCGCCGCGCGCGACTTCGCGCATGACGTCATGGGTGTGCTGCCCGAGGAGCGGCGCCGGCCTATCGATTCGCGCGGGCGTCGCACTCAGTCGATACGGCACCGTCGGATAGTGCAGCTTGCCGAGTGTCGGATGGTCGATTTGCGCGAAGAACTTACGGAACTCCAACTGCGATGACCGGAAAACGTCTTCCATGGTGTTGACGGGAACGAGCGGCACGCCGAGCTTCTGTGCACGGGAGGCCACATCGGCCTTGCTCTGATCCTTCATCCACCGAGCGATCTCCGTGCGGCAGCGATCGATGCGCTCCGGCGTGAGATGCAGCTCGAGCCATCGCTCCGGATACTCGCGCATCCAAGCGGGATCGCCCATCAAGGTCGACATGCCGTTCCAGTGACCGGGCTCGGACATCCAAAGATAGACATACCCGTCGCGGCACTGGAAGAACGTCGCCGGCCCGCCCAGATCGTAGGCTTGCCGGCGCGTGCTCACCTCCATGGTGCCCGCGACCATCTGGCCAAGCACGTAATCGACCAAGCTGGCCATCGACGCTTGTTGCGAGACATCGATGAACTGGCCCCGGCCTGACTCCTCCCGCCAGTACACGGCAGCGACCAGGGCGAGCGCCGCAGCGAGGCCCGACTCGTAGTCCGGGAGGAAGCGACCCACGCCGCTCAGAGGCGCCTTGGTGGAATCCGCATGGCACGGGGAGTGATATCCCCAACTGCTGTGAAAGACATTGAGGCTCTGCGCGATCTGCATCGCAGCCGGGGCCTCGTAGCCGAACGGGGTGATCGAGCAGACGATGAGAGCAGGATGTGTTGATGTGCAACTCGCCGGCCCGATTCCGAGGCCCTCGAGCCAACCCTTCGGATGATCGTCGATGACCACATCGACGCTACGGATCAGGGAGCGCAGCGCCTGCAGGTGGTCGGGGCTCGAGCGGATCCAGCACAACCGATTGTTTGTTGGTGTTGAGGTAGGCGAACAAACCGCTGCGTTCCGCGGGCTCGCCGCCGGTTGCGAAAGGTCCCATCGCGCGGGTGTTTGCCCCGGCCGGCGCTTCCACCTTGATGACGCGGGCGCCGAAATCCGCAAGCAGCTTGCCGCAGTACTCGGCTGAGACACCGCTCGACAGTTCAAGGACTCGCAGATCGCTCAGTGCGGACAATGCCCCTTCCCCCGTTCCTCAAATCCGGTCTCACACTATCGCCGATCGGCCCAGCCTGCGCCTCGATATCTGCTGCGGCGTGCATGTCGCATTGCAATCCCAGGCAAGAGAGTTCGCGCACGGACTAGCCCAGCCGGCACGCCTCACTCCAGGAGGTTTTGCCTGATGGCGAGCAAGGCTTCTTCGGTGATGCCCAAAGCGTCCCGCATATACCCCGCGACGCTCCCATGCCTCTCGTCCACCGCATCGAGTGCCGCGCGCAGATAGCTCGCGTCGGCCTTCAGTACGGCGCTGACCACGCCGGGAGCCAAGCCCGTCAGCTCGTTTTTCCGTTTGCGGTCCATGAAGATCTTCGCCAGATCGACGACCCGATCGGTCAGCACGTAATCCTCGATCACCGTGTCTCTCGGGACCCCCAGGGCGCTCAAGATCAGCGCGGCGGCGGTGCCGGCGCGATCTTTCCCGGCAGCACAATTGAAGGCCAGCGGAATTTCCCCGGCGGCGAGTCGGACGAAAAGCTCCCGGTGAGCGGGTGCCTGCTCGAACGGCAAGTGCCGATAGCCTGCAATCATTGCGGCTCGGGCCCTCTCAGGCGTCGACAGGCCGGACACCAGCACCTTACGCAGCTCACCGAAACTGTCGCTATGCTCGCGCGCCCAATAGCCGATGCCCGCAACCTCCAACCACTTGTTCGGCTCGGCCGCACGCTCGTGGACGGTGCGCAGATCGCAGATGGTCTTGATCGCAAGCGTCGACAGGCTCTCATAATCGGCCGGCGTGAGCCAAGCCATGCTGCCCGAGCGATACAGCTTGCCCCACTTCACGCGCCGGCCGTCGAGCGTCGAATAGCCGCCGAGATCTCGGAAATTTCGGCCGCCCTGCAAGGCAATGACGCGCCGCGCATCGAGCGGCGGCGAATCAGCTGTGTCAGGCGAGGACACGTTTCGTCTCGTTCGAGCTCTCCATCAGGGGCCGAGGCGCACCGGCAGGCTCTTCAAGCCCCGCAAGATGACCATGGTGTCGCTCAGATCGAGCTGATCCGGAGAAACTGCCAGCTCGAGCGATGCCACGTTGTTGACGATCTCCCGCACGGCGCATTTCATTTCTTGCCGAGCCAACATGGCGCCCAGGCAATAGTGAATCCCGGTGCCGAGGGCCAGATGCTGGTTAAGACTCGCCCGATCCATGTCGAATTTATCCGGATCCGCGAAGCGTAGCGAATCGCGATTGCCCGAGGCCCAGCAGAGCATCACGAACGCCCCCTGCGGGATGGTCTTGCCGCGCAGCACGGTTTCGGCCCGGGTGATACGGGGCAGCTGCGGCACGGGCGAGTAAAACCGCAACGTCTCCTCGCCGAAGCGTCCGATCTCCTTGTCCTGCTCCTTGGATTCCCGCAGCCGGGCGAGCAGGTCCGGCCGCGTCGCGAGCGCATGCAACGCGAATGCGATGCCGTTGCGCGTCGTGTCCACCCCGCCGGCGAGCGCCACCGTCGAAATTGCCATGAGCTCACGCTCCGTGAGCTGAGAATCGGCAGCATCGTCGATACGTGCGTGGACGATTTGCGAAATAAGGTCGTTGCCGGGATTGCGCCGCCGCTCCTCGATCGCCTGCCGGACGAAGCGATGCAACTGAAGGACGCTCTCCGCGCGCTGGTAGGCCACCTCCCGAGACGCCCCCGCCCCAACCTGCGCCACCATGGCGTCCGCCCCGCGGCTGATCTCATCGATATGATCCATCGGCAAGCCGAGGGCATCGCAGATGACGAGGATCGGTATCGGCATGGCATATTCTTTGACCAGGTCGGCCTGCGACCTGCCGAGGAGCGCGGCCGCCTTATCGCGGCAGATCGCGGCCACACGCGCCTCCATGGCCGCGACGGTGGGACCCGTAAAGGCATGCGCCACCAGCTTGCGGCGGCGCGCGTGCAACTCGCCATCGACCTTAAAGCTGTCCGCAGGATCGAGCACCATGAAGCCCTGGCTCTTCATGTAATCCTCGACTTCGTCCTGGAACGGCGAGCGAATCGCCCGGGAAACGCGCATTTCGTCCGAATAGACTTCGGTGTTGCGAGCCACCGTCAAAATGTCGTCGTGGCGCGTAACGAGCCAGGTCCTGATGCCCTCGTCGAAGTGCACGGGATCCTCCGCCCGCAGACGCTCGTAATAGGGATACGGGTTCTGCATGACGTTGGGATCGGCGAAGGTGAAACTGCTTAAAGGTTGCATACTCGAATGTTACTCGCGAGGAGTCGACCTGACCGGTGGCACGCCTTGTCTGGACGTGCAATCGGTCGACGCGTCCGATCTTTACTTTAATGAACGGCCGGTCACACCGCCTTCTTCAGGTTCTCCCGGACCAGCCCGGCCAGCAGCACATCCACCAGGGTGCCGCCACGGCCGTCGCCACTGCCGGCGACCACGTCCGGCACGAGCTTGTTGCCGGATTTGGAGAGCGCCTCGGCGACCTGCACCACGGCGTAGTTGCCCGCTTCCATTGAGCTGATCTTCAGCCGTATGACTTCGGCATCGGCGGCGCCGACCGCCTTGGTGCTCGCCGCCTGCGCCTCGCCGACCGTGCGCAGCACATTGGCATCCGCTTCAGCATTGATTTTCTTCGCTTGGCCGGCGCCCTCGGCCGATTTGACCGTCGCTCGTGCACTGAATTCAGCGATGGCCACCTGCCGCTCGGCATCGACGACCTTCGCTTGTGTTGCCGCGAGCGCGGTCGCCTGCTCGAGTTCCTGGCGGACGGATTGCGCCAGGCGCTGTGTCTCGAAGGTCACGCGTTCCTGCTCGGCAATCTTGCGATCGGTCAGCGTTTTCATGAGCTGGTCGGGCGGCACGATATCGCCGATCAGCGTATCCACGGCACCGACGTTGTACTCAGTGAGCGCCGCCGAGATCGCCTGGCGCGCCTCGTTCTGCCGCAACGAGCGGTTCTTCAGGAAATCGATGATGTCCGAACCCTGCGCCGCATTGCGAAAGTAATTGCCGATGGTCGGCTCGAGCACTTGCGTGACGAGCGCGGACATGTCGCCGAAGCGCGCGATCACCTTGGGCGCATCGTTGCGCGGAATGTGGATGATTTGCGAGACATCCAGGTTGAACTTGAAGCCGTCGGCCGAGCGCACCGTGATGGTCGAAAGATTCTCATCGAGCTGATGTGCCTCGCTTTTGCCGGTCGCCCAATTGAGCACGACATTGGCGGTCGGCACGTTGCTCACCTTGTGAGTATAGGGATTCAGCGGATACTTACCCGGATCGAGCGGGGTCGCCCAGACGCCCTTCTCGCCTTTGCTCACGAGATTGCCGTGACGGAAGGAGTCGCCCGTGACATCGTTCCCTTCCTTGCCGACGAAGGCGATCACCACGCCCACGTGAGCGATGGGAACCTCCACCATGTCCACGAGCTCGACCGTGGCGAATCGCGGATTGATGAAATAGCGTCCCGCAAGCAGCACCTGTTCCTGCAGACCCTTGCATCCTTTGGCGTCGACGAAGGCCTGGGGATTCTGGAACATGTTGTGTCCCGGCACGCTCGGACCCGCAATCTCGCCATCGGGCAATGCATTGCCTTCGCGGGTCATGACGACGCCGATCTTGTTGTCCGGCACGTCGACCGCATCGGCCAGCGACACCGCGAACAGGAACGGGTTGATGCGATAGATGCCCGGCGAGATCACCGCCATTTGCGGACCGCGCTCACCGCCGTGGTCGATGAACGCTTGTCCGTCCTGAAACGAATCGCAGTCGACCTGGCGTGCGATGATGCGACCGCCGGTCAGCGGTTTGCCGTCGCGCGCCTCGACGACTCCGATCTTCCCGGGCGGCACCGCGACCGCGTCGACCACGCTCACGTTGAACAGCAGCGTGTTGATGCGATACGTTCCCGACGGAATCACGGTCATCTGCGGGCCGCGCTCGCCGCCATTCGCGAGAAAGGAGCGCGCATCCTGGAAGGAGTCGCAATCGACATGCCGAGCGACGATGCGTCCGCTCGAGAGCGGCTTGCCGTCACAGGCCTCCACGCATCCGACTTTACCCTGCGGCACCGTCAGGAATCTTTGCCGATCCACCGAGAATTGCCACGGCCAGAGACCCATGTGCAGGCCGGGCGAGAGCGTGTCCGCTTGGAATCCGGCCTCGCCGTTCAGCGCAACGATCTTGCCGTCCGGGAGCCTGCGATTCTTGCCCACCAAAACGAATTTCTTGGTGACCACGCCGACCGAGTCGTCGGGAATGATGACCACGCCGAGCAGCCATAATATGAGCCGATAGGCAGCCAACAAGACCACGACTGCGATGAGGGAACCAATCAGATATCGATGATTGAGAATGACGTCCATGATGCACCTTTGTTTGAGGTGCCCTGCCGTTGAACGCATCGAAGAAGACTCAAAGACGGTATGGCGGGCACCCGGGTTCGCTGGGATTCCTTGCTATTCTTTTGATTAGTCGTTCATACCGCCGCCAGCGCGCGGAGAGCCTCGGCTGGCGAGATAAATTATACATCAACGCGGGAATCGCGAGCGCCAGGGCTCTGCGGCGCCCGAAGCGCAGATCGGTTGGTTGAGGATCGTTGACTGGAGTAAAATATCAGCGGGCCGCTGATGCCTCAGAGTCGCGCCGCTCGCGCGATCAAAACGAGGCCCGCTCCCACCGACGCCGCGCCGATAGCTCGCGCCACGCGCCGACCGCCGAGCCGTTCGGCATTGACGGCAGCGGTCACGACCGCCATCGCGCGAAGGTCCATGATCCCGACCACGAGAAGGCTCACCGTCAGTCCGGAACAGCAGTAACTGCAATGCCGCCCAAGCCGAGTGCCGTACCGCCACGCGGTAACGACGCTCGCTTCTATCCCGCGGCCGCATCCCGGTGTCTCGCGGCAGCGCTCGAGTTGCTCTGCCTTCCAGGCACTGAACTGCATGAGGCCGGCGATCAAGATGACGGCGCCGGCCGCAACCGGAGCGGTGGATGCGAGCGTGGGCAGCCGCATCGTCGCGTGAGCCAGCGCGACGCCCAACGGAAAAATGACCAGGCCAAGCACCGCCCAGACGAACAGGTATCCCGCACCCGCGGCTGCCGTCAGTCGACCGAGGCGCGCAGGGTTCGTCGCGACGGCCTGGCGATAGCGCCGCAGCGCCGGCACCAAGGACGGCATCATCATCGCTGTCATCATCAAGACCCACATCGCGAGAAATGAGGCCGCGGCGGCGAGCCACCCCTGCCCCGGCATCCGCATCCAGGTCATCGACATCGTCCAGCCACCAGGCATGGGCATGCCGCCCATGCCCGACATGGATGCACAGCAGATGACCGTCCCTGCCGCGCAGACCATGAAAAGCAGCGCCGCAATGCCGAGAAAGAGTCTCGATTGCACGGCGGGCCTCAGCGCCGGTCGTACTCGTCGTGGCGGCGCCACCAAACACCCTGCTCATTGCGGCCCTTAGGTGCACGGTCGAGCCATTGGTAAGCACCCCACAAGGCGTCGACGCCGCGCGCGTACGTCGAGTAGGCGTGATAAACCACCCCGTCCTCGAGCACGAAGGCGCTCATGCCCGGTCTATCGCGTGTGTAGGCAGGCACATCAACGCCGCACGTGGCAGCGAACCGGGCCTGTGCGCTCTCACCGCCTCCCGTCTGATCTGCGTGCCGTTGCAGCCCGCGTTCGCGGTGAAAATTGTACTCGATGCCTTCCTGCTGCTGCTCCGGGGTAAAAGAGGCGGAGAAGTCGAAATTGAAATCGCTGCCTTGCGAGGACGTCCAGGGAAAACTCCAGCCCATTCTTTTTTTGTAAGCCTGTAACTTCGCGAGCGGTGCGCGTGACACCGCCCAAAACATCACGTCGTGGTGCGCCAGATGCACCACGGAACCGTTGACGCCGTCCGCGATCATCGAGCAGGACGGGCACCCCGCCGTCCAATCGGGTCCGAACATGAAGTGATAGACGAGAAGCTGCGAGCGGCCTCGGAAGAGATCCGCCAGCGACGCATTGCCCTCGTCAGTCTCGAAGCGGTACGCCTTATCCACCCGCACCCAAGGCAGCGCCTGCCGCTGGCGCGCCACGTCATCGCCGCGCCGTGTGAGATCTTTCTCCGCCTCCAAGAGCGCCAGCCGTGCTGCGAGCCACTCCTCACGGGTTCCGGTCGCATGCTTCGTCATCGCAGTTTCCCCTCTGGTTGGTGGTCGTGAGTTAGATTACGACCGGGCACCGAGACCCGGGGAGTGACAAGTGTGACGGGATTGCGATGGACTCGCTGATTACCGCGGCAGGACTGGCGCTGGCGAAGGGCGATCCGCTGGGCGCGTTGAAGCGGGTCGCGCTGCGCGACGACGCGCCCGCACTCGCGCTGCGGGGCATTGCAATGGCGCAGCTCGGTGATTTCGTCCGAGCGAGGACGCTGTTGCGCAGCGCCGCGCGCAAATTCGGAGCCACCGAGGCGGTGGCTCGCGCCCGCTGCGTCGTCGCAGAAGCCGAAGTCGCGCTCGCCGCACGCGATTTACGCTGGGCCGGCAAGGAACTCGACACGGCGCGTGCGACGCTCGAGGCGCATGGCGATCGGGTGAACGCCGCGCACGCACGCTATCTCGAGGTCAAACGGTTCCTATTGATCGGGCGCCTGCAGGACGCCGAGCGAACCCTTACCCAGCTGGACGCGGCGCCCCTCCCGTCCGCATCGAGGACACAGCACGAGCTCATGCTCGCGGGGATCGCGATGCGCCGGCTGCGATCGGGAACGGCACGCGCCGCGCTCGCGAGGGCCGAGGATGCGGCACGTCAGGCCCGGATCCCGGCGTTGACGGCAGAGGTCGCGAACGCGCTTCGCATGCTGAATGCACCCATCGCGCGACTGTGCATCGATGGCGGGGACAAACTTCTTTCGCTGGCGGAAGTTGAAGCGGTGCTCGCCTCGAAGGCGCTCGTCGTGGATGCCTGTCGTCATGTCGTACGTCAGGAGCGCACGGTGATCGCGCTGGCGAAGCGCCCGGTGCTGTTCGCGCTCGCACGAGCACTCGGCGAAGCGTGGCCGGGAGACGCGTCACGCGACTCGCTCATTGCGCTCGCCTTTCGGTTTAAGCTCGCCGATGAATCACATCGCGCCCGGCTGCGGGTGGAGATCGGGCGCCTGCGTCGGGCGCTGCAGCCGCTCGCCGACGTCAAGGCCACCCGGCGAGGCTTCTCGCTCATTCCGCGGCAGACGCGCAAGATCGTCGTGCTGGCGCACCCCATCGAAGAGAAGCATGCCGGCGTACTGGCTTTCCTGGCGGACGGTGAGTCGTGGTCGAGCTCTGCCCTCTCGCTCGCGCTCGCGACGAGTCAACGCACGGTGCAGCGGGCACTCGACTCGCTTGCGGCGGCCGGCAAAGTGCATTCGTTCGGACGCGGTCGAACACGTCGCTGGATGACCCCACCTCCGCCGGGATTCACGACGAGTTTGTTACTCCCGACTCTGCTGCCCAACCACTAGAATCGAACCATGAAATCATCGAAAGCAGAGATCCTGCGCGAGTATGGTCCCTTTGCCGGGGCCGACCGCGTGAACGGAGTGACCTATGACGGCCGGAACGTCTGGTTCGCGGCCGGCGACAAGCTGCACGCCCTCGATCCTCTGAGCGGTGAGCTGCGGCGTTCCATCGATGTCGCTGCGCATGCCGGAACGGCCTTCGACGGAGAGCATCTGTTCCAGCTCGCCGAGGCTCGGATTCAGAAAATCGATCCGAAGACCGGCCGCGTGCTCGCGACCATTCCAGCGCCCGGCGGTGGTCGTGACTCGGGCCTCACCTGGGCCGAAGGTGCTCTGTGGGTCGGAGAATATCGCGACCGGAAGATTCATCAAATCGACCCCGAAACCGGCGAGATTCTGCGCACCATCGAAACCAATCGCTTCGTCACCGGCGTCACCTGGCTCGACGGCGAGTTGTGGCACGGCACCTGGGAGGGCGACGCGAGCGACCTGCGGCGGATCGACCCTCACAGCGGAGAGACTCTGGAATCCCTCGAAATGCCGGCGGGGGTGGGGGTCTCAGGACTCGAGTCGGACGGCGCCGACCAGTTCTTCTGCGGAGGGGGAGACAGTGGAAAAGTAAGAGCGGTGCGCCGACCCAGGCCGCGCCGCTAGCGAGCGCGTTGTCCCAGTTCTTCGACCAGGACTCGAAAGTTTTCCCGGTAGTCGACTGGCACGGCCACCAGATGGGTACCGCCGGCGGCAAAAGCCTCGCGCAGCGTCGGCGCCAGCGCCTCGGCCGATCCGACGTGATGCCCGTGCGCTCCATAGGCGGCCGCATACTTGACGAAATCGGGATTGCCGAACGTCATGCCATAGTCGGGGAAGCGATCGACCGCTTGTTTCCAGCGGATCATGCCGTAGGCGCCATCGACGACGATGAGCACCACCAAGCTCAACTTGAGGCGTACGGCGGTCTCGAGCTCCTGACTGTTCATCATGAACCCACCGTCGCCGCACACGGCGAGCACGGGCAGGAGCGGATTGAGCAGCTTCGCCATGATGGCGGAAGGCAGTCCCGCCCCCATGGTGGCGAGCGCGTTGTCGAGCAGCAGCGTGTTCGCGACGCGAGTGCGGTAGTTGCGCGCGAACCAGATTTTATACATCCCATTGTCCAGGCAAACGATGCCCGCCTCGGGCACCACCGAGCGCACGTCATGCACCAGGCGCTGTGGAATGATGGGAAACTGGCTCGATTCGGCCCGCTCGTTGATGTGCGCGAGGATCTTGGGACGCAACTCCGCGAACGTTGAGTCGTTCGCGCGTGTGGCCCTCGAGCTGAGTCGCCAGGGCCAGCACGTTCGCGCCGATGTCGCCGATGAGCTCGGCATCCGGATAGAACACCTGTTCGACGTTGGCGGGTAAAAATCCGACATGCACCAGACGGCGCGCGCCTCCGGGCTCATCCATCAGAAAGGGCGGCTTCTCGACCGTATCGTGCCCGATGGCGACGATCAGATCCGCCTGATCGATGGCATCGTGCACGTAGTCTCGCT
This sequence comes from uncultured Gammaproteobacteria bacterium, assembly GCA_963766915.1. Lineage (GTDB taxonomy): Bacteria > Pseudomonadota > Gammaproteobacteria > Steroidobacterales > Steroidobacteraceae > Bog-1198. Next base: position 870,820 of record CAVYCL010000001.1, on the reverse strand, counting down.
CGGAGAGCGCCGCGGTGCCCATGTACAGGTCGGAGCTGCCGGTCACCGCGCCCTTGCCCATCTGCGTATTGAAGAACGGGATGCCGCGCCCGCCGGACGAATTCCGATAGGGGATCGACCAGGCGCGGGCGATTGCCGGCGGCACCGATCATGATCAGCGGCCGGCGGGCGGCGCGAATCATGGCCGCCACGCGCGCCACCGTGTGGGGCGCGGCGATCGGCCAATCGATGGGGTGCGGCGGCACCAGCGGCGGCGGCGGCTTCCTCGGAGGCAATGTCCTCCGGCAGCTCCAGGTGCACCGGGCCGGGGCGCTCCTCCATGGCGACCCGGAAGGCATCGCGCACCAGCGACGGAATCGAGGCGGCCGCGACAATTTGCCGGGTCATCTTCGTGAGCGGCCGCATGGTGCCGACGATGTCGACCATTTGAAACCGGGCCTGCCGCGGATTCTTGATGGGCTTCTGGCCGGTGAGCATGAGCATGGGCATGGCGCCCAAATGCGCATAGGCCGCGCCGGTCGTGAAATTGAGCGCGCCCGGACCCAAGGTCGACAGGCACACGCCCGGCCGTCCGGTCAGACGGCCGTGGGTCGCCGCCATGAAGGCGGCCGGCTGTTCATGCCGCGTGACGATGAGCTCGATGCGCGATTTGCGCAGCGATTCGACGACGTCGAGATTCTCCTCGCCGGGAACGCCGAAAATACGCTCGACCCCCTCGTTTTCGAGCGCCGCGACGAGCAGATCCGAACCCTTGCTCATCGCGACGCTCCCGCTCGTCGCTCGATTGCGAGCGGAGCGGGAACGACCGAAAGCCTCATGCGCCATGACGATAGTGTACCGCCTGGCGCGCGAGAATCGGTCCGCCGCGACGCACCTCGCGGCGGACCTTCAGACCGATGCGCTAAATGCGCCGTCCGCTGTGCATGATGAAAGTAACGACCGCACCGATCAGGAACACGACGAACAGGATCTTCGCGATCCCCGCGGCACCGGCCGCAATTCCGCCGAACCCGAATACAGCCGCGATCAGCGCGATGACCAAGAACACGATGGCATAGTGCAACATTGTTCAGATCTCCACCCCGGATTGGAACTCGATGACGTTAGATGAAATAATCGCCCATCGGGTGGGATCTCACCGAAGCGCGGCAGCCCACTGCGACCCGCACCCCGACCCCTTCGCCCGCAGAAGAACAGTAAACGTATCAAACGCTTGCGCCCACCTACCCAAAAGACCGTTCGAGTGTCAGTTGGCGCTGACAGCGAGGGCGCCCCGCCGGCTGCCGAAGATCAGCCCGTGCCATCCACGGGTGCAGGCAAAATCCTGGCGATCGGGGCCTTGGGCTTGTTGCTCTACGAAGCGCATGCGGCCTTCACGCCTCTCGCGCTCGCCTTGCTGTTTGCACTCATTTTGTCGGGCCCGGTCGAGATGCTGCATCGTTGGCGGGTGCCCCGCGGGGTCAGCGCCCTCCTGATCTTCGTGTTGACGCTGGCGCTGGCCGGGGGCGCCATCGATATGGCCTGGAAACCCGCGCAACACTGGTTCGCCACCGCGCCCGATACGCTGCAAACCATCAAACAGCGCATCACGCCGCTCGCCCGCTTCATGAGGCATGTGGATGAGTTGCGCGGTTCGGCGGATACGCTTGCGGCCATGCATCCGGGCGGCCCCGTGCGCACGGCCGTGACGGTCGAGCCCCCCTCGAGCGGCCCGCAATTGCTCCTCGATGTGACTCGCAATGCCATCGTCGGTGTGCTGACGTTCGCCATCGTGACCTTGTTCTTGCTCGCCGGCGGACCGCCGATGCTCGCACGCATGACCTCGGCCTTCGTCGATGACTTGCATGCCGTTCACGTGCTCGAGGTCATCGATAAAGTGCGCGCCGAGGTCGGGCGTTTCTACCTCACCATGACTCTGATCAATATCGGCTTGGGCTTCGCAACCGCGGGTGTCATGATGCTCTGGGGTATGCCGAATCCGTACCTCTGGGGGGTTCTCGCGGCCCTATTGAATTATTTTCCGTATGTAGGCCCCGGGATGACCCTGCTGGTGATCAGCATTGTCGCGACCGTCTCCTTCACTGATCTCGGGCGCATCGCCGGCATCGCGGGAAGCTTCATCGCCCTGTCCACGGTGGAAGGACAGATCGTGCAGCCGCTCCTGGTGGGCCGCCGCCTCGCGGTCAATCCTCTGGTCGTATTTCTGTCCCTGTGGTTCGGAGGTCTTTTCTGGGGAATCGCCGGCATCATCCTGGCGACGCCGACGCTCCTGGCGATCAAGGTGGTTGCGGCGCACTCGGCGCGCGGCGCGGCGCTGCTCGAGTTCCTGGGGCCCAACAAGGACGTCGTCGAACGCGGACGAGAAGCTGCGTCAATTCGCGCACCGCATCGCCGACTGAAGGCACGCTGGCGGGCGCGTCGCTCGACCGATCGCCGCGGCCGCGAGGCGTTCTTGTATCATCGGTGCGATGAAATGGTTGACTGCTCTCCTGGCGGCGTGCCTGACCGTCGCCTCACCGACCCGCGCGGATTCCGCACCCGCGATCTCAACCACCGCCCCGCCCTCTGCCGATCAGCTGCAAGAGCTCGTGGTGACCGGCGAGCGAACCGGACCCGGGCTTTGGCACGTGCACAAAGGCGCGGCGCATGTCTGGATACTCGGCAGCATCTCACCGCTTCCGCGGGACATCACCTGGCGCTCCTCTCAGGTCGAGCGATTGCTCGCCTCCACCAATCAAGTCCTGGTGCCGAAGCCTTTCGAGATCGGCATCGTGCACATCCTGTGGCTCTTGATCACCGAACGTAGCGTGCTCATGGTCCGCGGCGGGAAGCACCTCAAGGATGTGATGCCCCCTGACCTGTATGCGCGGTTCGCCAAGGACCGCGCCCGGTTCACGAGCGATGCGGACAAGTGGGAGCGCTTTCGGCCCATCATCGCTTCGGCATTCCTCGAAAGAGAGGCATTTCACAGCGCCGGACTATCGGCGCGCTTGGATCTTGGGGCGGCGATGCGCGCGCTTGCGAAGAAGCAGAACGTGCGCGTCGAGGAGGTCAAGATCGCCGGCGTGGGCGATGTCCTCGATGCGCTCAAGACCATGCCGCCCGTCGACCGAGAATACCTGCGTCGACGCCTCCCTCGTTACCATCGAGAGCGGATTGCCTCAGCTGATCGCCCGAGCGCGGGCTTGGGCAACTGGGGACATCGAGGGTATCGAGAGCCATCCGGAACCGGCGCAGGTCGACGCTTGCGTCAAGGCGCTCGACTCGGGCGCGGCCTCGGGAGACCTCATCGGCCGGATCCGCCAAGCCTGGCTTCTGGCGCTCTCTGAAATCTCTCGATAGCGCAGGCACCGCCATCGCCGTGGTGAACATGGACCTATTACTGGAGAGCGGGGGCCTGCTCGATGAGCTCAGGCAGCGCGGTTACAAGGTCGACCCGCCGGTGTCGACGCCGCAGACCGGCGCCACGCCCGCCGGCTGAGCCCGCGAGCCGCAAGACCGCGGAACGTCCGCGATCTCTGCGCCTAGCGCTTCGGGGTTAGTCTATGTTCAACGATGAATACGCGGCGCCGTCGGATCAACCGGATCGATCGGCGGCTGGCTCGGCGATGCGCGCCGCACGAGCTTCGCGAACCGCGGCCGTCTCCGTGGCGTAGGCCGGGTCCGGCAGTCGGATCCGGCGTGAACGCCGCAACGCGCGGCTCGCCGCTCACGCGCGCGTCGGAGGCGTAGCGCGGATCGACTTCCGAGCGCTCACCCGGCTTTGCCGCCGAAGCTTCCGACGTCGACGAGATATCCTGCGCCCCGCTCGACTTCAGGAGATCCTTCGCGCGAGTCGACTTGATCCGACGTATCGCAATGCACCGAGAGCAACGTTCCGCCATCCTTGACGCGGCCTTCGTAGCGCTTGGCCTCATATTCAGGAATACCCATGCCGATCAGCGCGCCGACGAGCCCGCCCACGGCACCACCGACACCGAGGCCCGCCAAACCCGCTACGATGGGACCCGCCGCAATCAAGGGGCCTACGCCGGGAATTGCCAGTGCGCCAATGCCGACGAGCACGCCGAGCGCTCCGCCGATCACTCCGCCCGTCGTCACGCCGGCGGTGGTGCCCTCGGGCGCCTTGGTGTCCTTGTGGTGCGCGAAGGCGCGGGTGCTTTCGTTATCGGGCAGCAGCACGGAGATCGCGCCACTCGAAAACCCATTGCCCATCAATGCGTCCACCGCACGTTCCGCGTCCTCGGGTGTGCGGTAAATACCGAACACCGCCGTATTTTTTGAAGCCATTTGAAAACCTCCGATGATGAATGACGATGCGTCGCTGCGCGGCCTATCCGGCCGACCGCAGATTGACCGGCATTACGCTCGTTCCCTCAAAGAATCGCTGTAGGAATGCGACCTCAGTTGCGTCGGCAGCCGCCTTGAGAGCGAGTCGGCGTTTTCGAATTTTCGCTACTATCCGCGCCTGGGTGCCGCGCGCATCGAGAGAGCTGGATCGCACGCATGATCGATAAGCCAGATGCCGTCGCCCGAAACCGCTGCGGCTACGCGATTGACCTGCCGGGTCGTCATCGCGGGCGGCGGCGCCATCGGCTCGGCATGCGCCTACTTCCTGGCGTCTTGCCCGGATTTTTCCGGTGACATTTGCGTCGTGGAGCCCGATCCCAGTTATCGAGAAGCAGCCAGCACCCGCTCCGCGAGCTCCATTCGTCAGCAATTCTCGACGCCCCTCAACATCGACATCTCGCGCTTCGGCATGGAGTTTTTGCGCGATGCGCCGAGACGGCTCGCGGATCCGCAGCTCGACCTCGGTCTGGTCGAGTCGAGCTACCTCTACCTGGCAACCCCCCAAGGCCGGGAAACGCTCGAGCAACGGGCCGCGATTCAGCGCGAGCATGCGGTCGAGGTCCGGCTGCGAGATCGCGCCGCGCTCACGGCGCGCTATCCCTGGATCAATACCGACGATCTCGCGGCGGGTTGCGATACCGCGCACGGCGAAGGCTGGTTCGACGGCCACGCGCTGCTGCACGCGCTGCGCCGCGCCGGCGAGCAGCGCGGCGCGCGCTACTTGCGCGACCGGGTGATCGGACTCGAGCGTTCCGCAAGCGGGCGCATCGAGAGCGTGCTGCTGGAAGAGCGTGGACGCATGGGCTGCGACTACGCCGTCAACGCCGCGGGAACCCGCTCCCGCACGCTTGCCGCCACCGCGGGGCTCGAGTTGCCGGTCGTCGCGCGCAAGCGCAACGTGTTCGTCTTCACCTGCCCCGTGGCCATTGCGCATTGTCCGCTGGTCATCGACCCTTCGGGTCTGTGGTTTCGTCCGGAAGGCGGGCGATTTTTATGCGGACCGCCGGAGCACCCGGATCCGGACGTGTCGCCGCAGGATTTCGAGGTGGATCTCGCGGCCTTCGAGACGCGCGCATGGCCGCTGCTGGCGCATCGCGTGCCCGCCTTCGAGGCGGTCCGCATGACCTCCGCCTGGGCGGGACACTACGACTATAATACCTTCGATCAAAATGCCTTCATCGGTCCCGCGCCCGGCATCGAGAATTTGTTGCTCGCGAGCGGGTTCAGCGGTCACGGGATTCAGCAATCGCCCGCCATTGGCCGCGGTCTCGCGGAGTACATCTGTTACGGCGACTACCGCACCATCGATCTCTCGCCGCTGTCGTATGCGCGCTATCTGGCAAACGCGCCGCTGCGCGAGCTGAATATCATTTGACGGGACCTTAAGCGCCATGCTGCTCCAGCTCGATGCCTCGGCACTCGCGGCACGCCTCGACCGCGCAGCGCTGATCGATGCGCTCGATGCGGCTTTTCGCAAGTCCGCCACAGTTCCCGCGCGTCTGCAGTACGCCATCCCGCCGACGCAGGCCGGGGCACGCGGCGGCACGCTCCTCGTGATGCCGGCGTGGCGAGCCGGCGCGGCGCTCGGCATCAAACTGGTGACCGTGTATCCCGACAATGCCCAGAAGGACTTGCCGGCGGTCGCCGCCACTTATCTGTTGCTCGATGCCTCGAGCGGAGTACCGCGGGCGCTACTCGATGGCGAGGAGCTCACGTTGCGACGCACGGGAGCCGCGTCGGCGCTGGCCTCGCGGTATCTGTCGGCGCCGGAGGCTTCGCGCTTGGCGATGGTCGGCAGCGGACGGCTCGCGCCGCATCTCATTGAAAGCCACGCCCGGGTCCGAGGCATCCGGGAGGTGCGCATTTGGGGCCGGCGCATCGAACGCGCACGCGCCGTAGCCGCCTCCCTTAATAGCCCGCAGCTGCGCGTCGAGGCAGTCGCTGATCTCGAGGCGGCGGTGCGCTGGGCCGACATCGTGAGCTGCGCCACTCTGTCGGAGCAACCGCTGGTGCGCGGCGCCTGGCTCCGCGCAGGTCAACACCTCGATCTTGTCGGCGCCTTCACCCCGCAGATGTGTGAGGCGGATGACGAGGCCATCGCGCGCGCCGAGCTTTATGTGGATACCCGAACAGGCGCGCTGGCCGAATCAGGCGAGATCGTGGGCGCCATTGCCCGCGGGGTCATCGGTCCGCAGGCGGTGCGCGCGGAGTTGAGCGAGCTTGCCTCCGGTCGCTTCAAACGATCTCATGCGGCGGCAATCACTCTGTTCAAGAGCGTCGGCACCGCCTTGGAAGATCTCGCGGCAGCCGAACTCGCCATCGCGCCCCAGAGCGCTACTTGAGACCGGCACCGCTGGTGAGATAGACCGCGAACGCGGCGAGCCAGTGGCCGCCCTCGTAATGCTCGCCCGTCACCGCCGGCAATGCCGCGTCCCGGTGCAGCTGCGCGACGGCGCGCAGCGTGAGCACGCGGCGATCGCTTGCGGGTAATCCGTCGGCGATGCCCTCGAGCATCCAGGCGCGGCTCAGATTCAGTCCATCCGTGTGCGCGAGCTTCGTATCCGATCGATCGCCGACAACGGCGGGCTCGAGCCAGAGCCTGCCGAGGCTTGTGGGGATGTCCGGCAGAAAAACTCCGCAGCCAGCGCGCAAAGGCCTCAGGCCCCAGCACGCGACGCATGAAATCGGCTTCCGCCAGGCACGGCGAGTAGAAATCCTCGCCCGACGGCTCGTAGTTCAGCGGACAGTCTCGATCGGCGAGATAGAAGCGGCGCGCAGCGTAGGCGAGGACGCTGCGCATCTGCGGATCGTCCGCGACGCCCGCCCAATCCCACACCAGACTGAATGCTGCCGCGGTCTGATCGTGCTCGCCCACGCGGATGGGGTAGCGGAGTTTCCCGGCCCAGTTCTCCAGCCGCGTCGCCGCCTCGCTCTCCAGCGGCTTCAGGACGTTGGACCACTGCGCGGCCTGCGGGTCGTCCCACGCGCGCAACTCCGCGCACAGCTCGAGAAGCCACGCAAGTCCATACGGCCGCTCGAACGAGCTGCGATCCTCGCGGCGCATATAAGCCAACTCGCCGGCGATGTTCTGCGCCGTCAGACTCTGCGCGATGGCGGCGCGCGCCGGAGCGGCGAAGTCCGCATCGGGGAACAGCCTTATCAGCCGTACCAGCAGCCAATGTGCGTGCACGTCCGAGTGCCAGTCGTAGCAACCGTAAAAGGCGGGCGTGAGCTCGCGCGGCGGGCGCACATCGGCGTCGCCCGTGAGCGTGTGCAAGATATGGTTCGGGTATTCCTGATGCAGGCACTTGAGCGCCAGTGCGGCGAAGCGGCCGGCAGTCGCCGCATCGAGCGCCGACGGCGGCGACCCAGGGGTCGAGCTCGGAACGCTGTCCGCCCACGCGATAGGGGTGCACAACGACAGCCAGAGGACGAGCCAGGCGGATCTCATGCGGCAATTATAGGTGACGCCGCAGCGGCCGCGCGGGTTCCGCCTGACGCGCATTCGAGCTACGAAAAAGTCGCCGCGGCTGCGCCGCTGCCGCTCGAGCTGCGCCTCGGCAAAGCGGCGCGAAAGCTCCGCGAGCAACGTCGAGCGCAGCTTGTCACGATGCGCGGCATCGGTGGCCACCAGCCGCAACTCCAAGTTGACGGCGTCCGCCTCGACTTTCGTCAGATAACAGCCGAGCACCCGCGGCATCTCCCGTCTCATGGGCCACCTTCACGGCGAGCTCGCGGGCGGCCTCGACGTCGACCGAACGGGCGAGCCGAATGGTGATGACCAGCGGCCAGGGCGTGAACGAGGTGTCCGTGTTCAAGTTGATGGTCACCTGGCTCGCCGCGACGCTGTTCGGCACGACGATCAGATGGCCGGCCGGCGCGCGCAAGGTCGTGTAGCCGAGCGAAATCATCTCGACCACGCCGATCTCGGTGCCGGTGGGCGCCGCGACTTGCAGCGTATCGCCCAGGCGAAACGGCCGGTAGATGGTGATCGATACGCCGGCCACCAGATTGCCGAGCGTGCTCTGCGCCGCGAGTCCGATCACCACCGAGGCCACGCTCGCGCCGGCGAGCAGCGCCGTGCCCATCGAACGCAGCACCGGAATGAGATGCGCATACAGAATGAGCATGACCACCCAGATGAGCGCGGTAAGGATCTGCTGCAGAAAGCTGATGGTCGTGCGATCGAGATGGCCGGCACGGGTCATCGATGCGTGCACGGCGGTGCGCAACAGGCGCGACAGCACATAGGCGAAGATCACGAACAACACGAAATAGGCGAGCGCGCCGATCAACGAGCTCGGGCTCATGAAGGAGAGAATGTCGTGCTCACCTGCTTCGACTTCGTTCATGGCCCCTTCCGCGTGGTTCGTGATGCGTGCAAGGCCGGCTGCCTAAGCTGCAGCGCTCCGCCACCGCGCGCGCGAGCTTTACGGTGATCTCCTCGAGCTCGGCATCGCTCGCATTGTACGGAGGCGCGAGAATGAGCGTGTCGCCGGCGTTGCCGTCGACGTGGCCGGAGCACGGATAGCAAATGAGACCATCGTTGAAGGCGCGCTGTGCGATGTCGAAACTCAATCCGCGCTCGGCGGGGAACGGTGCGCGCGTGATGGGGTCGCGCACCAGCTCGATGCCGATGAAGAAGCCGCGACCGCGCACATCGCCCACCTCCTCGAATGCGCCGAGCGAGCGGCGCACGCTGTCCTGAAACGTTGTGCCCAAACGCCGGACGCGCTCGAGCAGTCGATCGCGCTCGATGATTTGTTGCACGGCCAGGCCGGCCGCGCATGCGGCCGTGTGTCCGGAGAAGGTGTGGCCGGTCATGTACGCCCCATGCTCACTCAAGATGGGACCTGCCACCTGCCGCTGCCACCAGCGTGGCTCCGAGCGGGATGTAGCCGCCCGCTAAGCCTTTGGCGACGCGTCATGATGTCGGGCGTCACGCCGTCATGCTCCAACGCCCTCCAGGTGCCGCTGCGACCGACGCCGCACATGACTTCGTCCGCGATCACCAGCACGTCGTACTTGCGACACACGGCCGCCATCGCGGTTGCATAGCCTGGAGGCGCGGGCACGACCCCGGCCGCGGCTCCGACGATGGGTTCGAAGATGAACGCCGCCACCGTCTCGGGTCCCGCGTCGAGAATGGATTGTTCCAGCTCGGCGGCCAGATACGCGATCAGCGCGCTCGAGCCGCAGCCGGGCGGCGGACGATAGGCGTTCGCAGGCGAGACGAAAATCGCATCGATAAGACTTCCCTCGAAGGCCCGCCGTCGCGCGGCGAAGCCGGAAACGGACAGGGCCCCCAAGGTATTGCCATGCCAGGATCGGCGGCGGGCGATGAAGCGGCGTTTGCTCATCAGACCGCGTGCCGCGAAGTGCTGTAGGGCGACTTTGAGCGCGGATTCGACCGCTTCGGATCCGTCGGCGCTGTACAGCACATCCTTGAAGCCACCGCCCGAAAGCCGCAGCACCGTCTCGGTGAGCGACTCGAGCGCGGCGCTCGTGAACAGGTACCGGTACGCGTAGGCGATCGAATCGAGCTGAGTTGAAATGGCCGAGTTGACCTCCGGGTGTGCATGTCCCAGACAGAACACGGCGGGACCCCCTGAGCCATCCAGGTAGGCCTTGCCGGTTTGATCGTACAGGTACGAACCCTCGCCGCGCGCGATGCGCGGCAAGTCGCTCAATCCAAACCCGCTCCCCCGCGCCATATCCCCATCCCCGCTTTCCAAAAGGCGGCAGTTTACCCGTGCAAGCGTGATTTTGCGTCGCGGCATCCGAGGCGCGTCGGCAATCGCCGACACGAGAGCACTACGAAGTCGCAATCGACGTCGAGTGCATGCCGACAGCATGCGGAGCGCCGACGCGAGAGACTGCTGAACATTATGGAAACCCGAACCGACAATGATTTTTCGCAGATGGCCGACGAGACGGACCCGAGTCTGGTGGTCCCCGCGCGTGAGCCCGCCGCCGTGGTCGGCGTAATCGCCGCCGCCGCACTTTCGCTGCTCGGAGTCGTGGGAGGTGCCGCCGCCCCGACGGATGCCGCTCCGGCCGCGATGGACGAGGCACCGCCGCCCCCCGAAGCCATCACGCCGCCGAAATCGTCCCGGGCGAAATCGCCGAAGCGTATCTCACCGCTGCAGAAGCTCAGCATCGATCGCTCCGGCCGTAAGCGCATCGGCAAAGCCTCGTTCTATGCGCGAATGTTCGCCGGTCGAAAAATGGCCGACGGAAATCACATGCGGCCGACCGGCAACAACGCGGCGAGCCTCACCTTGCCGCTCGGCACCACCGCCCAGGTCACGAACCTCAAGACCGGTAAAACGGCTGTGGTCACCATCCAAGACCGGGGCCCTTATGTGGACGGCCGCATCGTCGATCTTTCCCCGGCGACCGCCCGGCAAATAGGGCTCGACCACCACACCGGCGTGACCGAGGTCGAGGTGGCGCCGATCACGGTGCCGCAGCCCGATGGTCGCATCAAGCTCGGCGATGGCGCGCTCGAAGCCAATAACAACGTGACCCTGACCACCAACCCGCATTAGCGTGCTTAAGTGTCGACCTAGGTGCCCGCGGGCTCAAGTCGGAGTAGCATCGCAACTCCCATCGCGCGCGAGACACTCCCATGGCCATTGATCGCTCCAGCCTCGAAGGCATTCAAGACACCGTAGCGCAATCCTTGCATTTGCACTGGCGCGCATTCCTCATCGAAGGCATCGTGCTCTTCGTGCTCGGCCTGCTGGCCATCGTAGTCCCGGTCGTGGCGACCATCGCGGTCGCGGTGCTCATCGGCTGGGTGCTGCTCTTGAGCGGGATCGTCGGCTTGATCAGCACCATCCGCATGCGCAGCGCCCCGGGGTTCGGCTGGTCGTTGTTGTCGGCCGTGATCGCCATTGCGGCGGGCGTGATCCTGCTCGCCTGGCCCTTGTCCGGCGTCCTGTCCCTCACCTTGATTCTGACCGCGTTTTTGACCATCGAGGGCGTGGCCTCGATCATGATCGCGTTGACTCACCGGCATGGGTTCTCGGCTCGCTGGGGGCTGCTGCTGGTGAGCGGCCTGATCGATTTGTTCCTGGCGGCTATGATTCTGCTCGGGCTGCCGGGAACCGCGGCCTGGGCGATCGGCCTGTTGGTCGGCATCAACATGGTGTTCGGCGGTTCGGCGTTGATTTCGATGGCGCTCAAGGCGCGATCGCTTGGCCCCCTGGCGCCCGGCGCGCCTGCCGGCGCGCGCTGATCGCTCACGGCATGAGGGCCGCTTCCGCGAGCAACCAGTCTCGAAATTGCTGAACCTCACGGCGCACGCGCTGCGGCCGCTCCGGCGCAACCACGAAGTATGAGCTGTCGTCCGCAAAGTCGTGCTCGAGCGCAACCACCAGCCGACCGGTCGCGAGATACGCTTTCAAGAACAGGCGATGCGCGAGTGCGCATCCCGCGCCGCTCGCCGCGAGCTCGAGCGCGGCAATGGTGGTGTCGACCGCGGGTCCCCCGCGCTCGTCCCCCTCGCCGAGCTTGAGTGCCTGGCGCACCTGCGAGCCATGGTTCTCGTACCCCATGATCGGAATGAGATGTTTGAGCAGCCATGCCGCGGCATCGCCGCTCGCTCGTGCCTGCTCGAGCAGCTCCGCGTTGCACACCGCGACGATGCGCTGGTTGCAGAGAAATTCGGAGCGATAGCCGCGCCACTGCCCTGCCCCGTATCGAATCTCGAGATCCGTGCTTTCGGTGGGCGCCGGATGGTCCCAGATCACGGACGACAGACGCACGTCGATCGCCGGGAAGGCCCTACTGAACGCCGGCAGCTTCGGGGCGAGCCAGAGCGAGGCCAGCGAGACCGGCGCATGAATGCTGATCTCGCCGCGCTCCGACCCGCCGAACAGACCCACCGTAGAGTCCGCGAGCTGCTCGAATGCCTTGCGCACGGGCGGCAGATAGGCGACCCCCATGGCCGTGAGCTTGACCCCGCGCGGCAACCGCTCGAACAACGCGAATCCCAAATGCGCCTCCAGGGCCCGGATTTGATAGCTGATCGCGCCCGGCGTCAGGCGCAGCTCCAGGGCGGCGGCGCTGAAGCTCGAGGTTCGGGCGGCCGCCTCGAAGGCGCGCAACCAGGTCAGGGTCGGCAGACCGACCAGGGGGCGGGACTTGTTCACCGAAGGACCGTACCTTTCAAAAAACTGTGCCCATTGAGGCTAAAATACTCGGTTGTATGCCCATGAGGAGCAATTTATTGTGGCCTTATCCGGTCGGAACGGGTTTTCGATGAAAACACACGCACGCGTCGTCATCATTGGCGGCGGGATGATGGGCGCGAGCCTCCTCTACCACCTTGCGCTCGAGGGTTGCACCGACGCCGTGCTCGTTGAAAAGAACGAGCTCACCTCCGGCTCCACGTGGCACGCCGCCGGCCAGTGCCCGAGCATCACCGGCAGCTACAACCTCGCCAAAATCCACGCCTACGGCAACGCGCTCTACCCGCGGCTCGAGGGGCTCACCGGCCAATACACGAGCTGGCATGCGAGCGGCGGCCTGCGCCTCGCCGACAATCCGGCCGAGCTTGCCTGGCTCAAGTACGTCCTCGGCTTCTCCAAGAGCATCGGCTTTCGCATGGAGATCGTGGGTCTCGATGAGATCAAGCGCCTAAATCCGTTTCTCACCACCGAGGGCGTGCTCGCCGCCGCCTGGACGCTCGACGACGGTCACGGCGACCCCTCCGGCATCTGCAATGCGCTCGCCAAGGCGGCGCGCGATCTGGGCGCGACCGTGGTGCGCCACAATCGGGTGACCGATGTGCGCCGGCGAGCGAGCGGTGAATGGGAAGTGCTCACCGAGCAGGGCCCCATCGTCGCGGAAATCGTGGTGAACGCCGCGGGCTGCTATGCGCGCGAAGTCGCCGCCATGGTGGGCGCTGATGCGCCCATCACCAACATGCAGCATCACTACGTGATCACGCATCCCATCCCGGCGTTCCAGGAGCGCAGTGAGGAGATCCCGGTGCTCCGCGACTCCTACACGTCCGGATACCTGCGGCAGGAGCAAAAATCGGGGCTCATGGGCATCTACGAAAGCGCCGGGCTCACCGAGGCCTGGACGCCGCGGGGGTACCCGGAGTGGGAAGCCTCGAACGAGCTGTTCGCGGACGATCTGGACCGCATCGCGCCCTGGCTCGAGCGCGCCATCGAGCGCATGCCCATCTTCGGCGAGGTGGGCATTCGCCGCGTGATCAACGGCGCCATCCCGCACACGCCCGATGGCGCCCCGCTGCTTGGGGCCTGCGCCGGGACTTCAAGATTATTGGATGTGCTGCGGATCCTCGTTCGGCATCGCGCAGGGCGGCGGCTGCGGCAAGTATCTCGCCCAGTGGATGGTCCACGGCGATGCCGAAATCAACATGACGGAGTTCGATCCGCGGCGCTTCGGCAAGTTCGCGGACAAGCGCTACGCCCACGACAAGGCCTTCCAGGATTACCGGCTCACCTTCACGACGCGCCTGCCGGGCGAAGAAGAACCCGCAGCCCGGCCGAGCAAGACGAGCCCGCTGTACGAGCGGCTGAAGTCACAGGGATGCGTGTACACCGAGACCTTCGGTTGGGAGCGCCCGAAGTGGTTTTCGCTCGACGGCCGCGCCGAGGTCGCAGGCTACGGCCGCACCAACGTCTTCGAGGTCGTGCGCGATGAAGTCGCGGCCGTGCACCAGCGCGTGGGGCTGTTGGATCTCAGCGGATTCGCCAAGTACGACATCAAGGCGCCGATGCCGAAGCTTTCTTGAACCGGGTTTGCGCAAACCGCATTCCGCGCAAGAGCGGCGGCATCGCCCTCGTGCACCTGCTCTCGCCCCAGGGCAGAATTCTCGGCGAAATGACGGTGACGCGACTGGCGGACGATCGCTTTTACGCCCTCTCGGCTGCGGCCGCGGAGCTGCGTGATCGGGACTGGCTCACGCAGAGCCTGCGCCAGGACGAGCGTGTGCAGATCGACAACGTCACCGAGGATCGCGGCGTGCTGGTGCTGTCGGGCCCGAAATCGCGTGAGCTCTTGCAAGGGCTCACGGATGCGAATCTCGGCAACGAGGATTTTCCCTGGCTGACGGGACGCGAGATCCGAATCCTCGGCGGCGAGGTGCGGGCGCTGCGCGTCAGCTACGTGGGCGAGCTCGGCTGGGAGCTGCATCCGCCCATGGAGGCGCTGCCCGCGCTGTACGAGGCGCTGTGGGAGCGCGGTCGCGGGCTCGGCATCGCGAACTACGGCCTCTATGCGGTCAACGGCATGCGCATCGAGAAAGGCTACAAGGCGTGGTCGAGCGAGCTCACCAACGAGCTCAACATGCTGGAGGCGGACATGCCGCGCTTCTTTGCCGCGAAGAAAGATGACTTCGTCGGCAAGGCGGCGACGCTCGCCGCGCCCGCACGGCCTCTCAAGATCGTGTATGCGGAAGTCGACGCCCAAGACACCGATGCGCGCGGCGGTGAGCCCGTGCTCGCGGGTGGCCGCTGCATCGGCGTGACCACCTCGGGTGCCTACGGCCATCGGGTACAGAAAAGTCTCGCATTCGCCTGCGTCGAGCCCGAATTCGCCGCGCCCGGCAGCGTCTTCGACATCTTGTTGCAGGGAGAGCCGCGCAGCGCGCGCGTTCTCGGCGGCCCGGCCTTCGATCCCGACAACATCCGCATGCGAGCTTGAGCCATGGCCGATCTTCCCAAACACGCACGGGTCGTGATCGTCGGCGGCGGCGTCATCGGCTGCTCCATCGCCTATCACTTGGGCAAACTCGGCTGGAGCGACGTCGTGCTCATCGAGCGCAAGCAGCTCACCAGCGGCACGACCTGGCATGCGGCGGGTCTCGTGGGTCAGCTGCGCCAGAGCATGAACATGACGCGGCTCGCCCGCTACACCGCGGACCTGTATCGCGGACTCGAGGCCGAGACGGGCCAGGCGACCGGCTTTCGCCAGTGCGGATCGGTTTCGCTGGCGACGACACCGGGACGCATGGAGGAACTCAAGCGCAACGCCTCCATGGCAAAGGTGTTCGGTCTGCCCGTCCACGTCGTCTCGACCCGCGAGATTGCCGAGCTCTACCCGCTCGCCCACTTGGACGATGTGATCGGCGGTATTCATATTCCGAGCGATGGCTACGCGAATGCCGTCGATGTGACGCAGGCGCTCGCCAAGGGCGCGCGCTCGGCGGGCGTCAAGATTTTTCAGGACTTGAAGGTGACTCGCATCCGCCATGACGGTCGGCGGGTGGCCGGCGTCGACACCGAGCAAGGCTCCATCGACGCGCAGTTCGTCGTCCTCTGCTGCGGCATGTGGACGCGCGATCTTGCGGCCGGCATCGGCGTGACCGTGCCGCTGCAGGCGTGCGAGCACTACTACGTGCTTTTCCAGGACGTGCCCGGGACTCGACCCGCGCATGCCGGTGTTGCGCGATTACGATCATTGCAGCTACTTCAAGTACGACGCCGGCAAGCTGCTCGTGGGCGCGTTCGAGCCCCATGCGCGGCCCTGGGGCACGAAGGGAATTCCCGAGGATTTTTCCTTCGGCGAGATCGCGGGCGATTTTTCGCACTTCGAGCCGGTCCTCATGGATGCCATGCGGCGGGTGCCGGCGCTCGAGAGCGCGGGGATCCAAAAATTCTTTTGCGGCCCGGAGAGCTTCACGCCGGACGTGCGCTATCACCTGGGCGAATCGGCGGAGCTCGAGAACTGCTTCGTGGCCGCCGGTTTGAATTCCATCGGACTGCAATCGGCGGGCGGCATCGGCAAGGTCGTGTCCGAATGGATCCGCGACGGACATCCGCCGGTCGATCTGTGGGAAGTGGACGTGCGGCGCAATATGCCTTTTCAGGTGAACCGCAAATACCTGCAGGCTCGGGTGCGCGAAAGCCTGGGTCTGCTGTACGCGACGCACTGGCCGTTCCGGCAATATGAGACCGCGCGCGGCGTGCGCCGCTCGGCCGTTCACGATCGCCTCGCTCGAGCGGGAGCCTGCTTCGGAGAGGCGTTCGGCTGGGAGCGTGCGAATTGGTACGCGCCCGCCGGCGTCGAGCCGGCCTACGAGTACAGCTACGGTCGACAGAACTGGTTCGAGGCGAGCGCCCGCGAGCACCGCGCCGTGCGCAACGCCGTCGGCCTCTTCGATCAGTCCTCGTTCGCCAAGTTTCGCCTGGAAGGCGCCGATGCGGTCCAAGTGCTGGGCCGCGTGTGCGCGAACGACATCGACGTCGCGCCGGGCAAAATGGTGTACACGCAATGGCTCAATGAGCGCGGCGGCATCGAGGCGGATCTCACGGTGACTCGCCTCTCGGAGTCGACGCTTCCTCATCGTCACCGGCGCGGAGACCGAGACCAAGGACTTCAACTGGCTCAAGCGGCACATCGATGCGGGCAAGCATTGTGTGCTCACCAACGTGACCTCGGGCATGGGGGTGCTGTCCGTGATGGGGCCTCTGGCCCGCGAGCTGCTGCAGCCGCTCACCCCTGAGGATCTCTCGGATGCGGCGTTCCCGTTCGCCACCAGCAAGGAGATCGAGCTTGGCTACGCGCTGGTGCGGGCCTGCCGCATCACTTACGTGGGCGAGCTCGGCTGGGAGATTTACGTACCCACGGAGTTCATGGTCGGCGTCTATGAGGAAATCGTTGCGGCCGGTGCGCAGCATGGGCTCGTACACGCGGGCTACCACGCGCTCAATTCGCTGCGCATCGAGAAAGCCTATCGCCATTTCGGCCACGACATCACCGACGAGGACACCCCGTTGGAAGCGGGCCTAGGCTTTGCGGTGAAGCTCGACAAGCCGGGCGGATTCATCGGACGTGAGGCGCTGTTGCGGCAGCGCGAAGCGGGCATCCCGAAGCGGCTGCTGCAGTTCCAGCTGCGCTCCCCCGAGCCCCTGCTCTACCACAACGAGCCCATCTGGCGGGGCGATGCCATCGTCGGCTTCGTTCGCTCCGGCATGTATGCCCACACCCTCGGCGCCGCCGTGGGCTTGGGCTACGTAACGGACGCCGCGGGCGCGATCGACGCCGATGCGTACGAGATCGAAGTGGCGGGCGTGCGTCAGGCCGCCCTCGCCTCGTTGCGTCCCCTTTACGATCCCAAGCAAGAGCGCATCCGCCGCTAGGCGGCGCCTATTTCCCGGAGACTACGATGCAAAATCAGGAGCGAGCCGTTGCGCAATTGAGCCTCGTCGAGGCGTTGGCTGCGAACCACCGGCCGGGCTACAGCCTGGACCAGCGGTTTTACTGCGACGACGAGGTGTTCGCGGCGGACCTGCGCGAAGTCGTCGCACGCAAATGGATCGTGGCCGGACACGTCGATCGCGTGCGCCGCAAGGGCGACTATTTCCTCTTCAGGATCGGCAAGGAATCCATCATCATCGTCCGCAGCGATGAGAACACCATCAACGCCTTTTACAACACCTGCCGGCATCGCGGCTCGGTGATCTGCACCGAACCCCAAGGACACGTCGCACGCCTCACCTGCCCGTATCACGCCTGGTCGTACGGCTTGAATGGCGAGCTGCTTGCCGCCCGGCTCATGCCCGCCGATTTCTCGAAGTCGCAGAATGGGCTGCACCCCTGCCACGTGCGCGTCTTTCACGGCCTCATCTTCATCAACTTATCCGAGGGTGCGCCGGTCGATTTCGACGCCACCTTCGGAGATCTCGGACCCTACCTCGATTTTCACGGTATCGCGGAGGCCAAGATCGCCCACGCCGAGTCGTATCCCACCGACGCCAACTGGAAGCTGGTGGTCGAGAATTTCGTCGAGTGCTATCACTGCGCGCCTTCGCACCCGGAGTTCACCTCGATGCATCCGCCTCAGGCGCTGATCGCCTTCGGCGCGGGGCCGAGCTCGGGGCCGGCCGAGGCGGTGAATGCCTATCTGCCCGTGCTCAAGGCGTGGGAAGCGCGTGCGGCCGCACTCGGCCGGCCCCTCGGCACCGTCGACGACGGCCCCGAGTCCTCGCATCTGCGGCTTCTCTTACAGCGGACCATCCGCGAGGGATTCGAGACCGAGACCGAGGACGGCAGGCCCGCCGCGCCACTCATGGGCAAGCGCACGGCGTTCGACCAGGGGCGCATGTATCTCTCGTTCAGCCCATTCACCCAGCTCGTGGCCACCAACGATTTCGCCGTCCTGTTCGTGTTCTCGCCGCGCAGCACGACGAAAACGGACGTGGATCTTTACTGGCTCGTCGACGGCAAGGCGAGCGAGGTCGACGTGCCCAGGATGATCTGGGGCTGGGACCGTACCACGCGCCAGGACAAGATCATCACGGAGAACAACCAGGAGGGTATCGAGTCAAGCCGCTACCAGCCCGGGCGCTACTCCGAGCATGAGCGCCGCGTCGTGACGTTCCAGCAGTGGTATCTGGGGCAGTTCGGATTTACTGCCGGCTGGCCTCAGCGGCTCGGCTGATCCTCGAGCAGGTAAGCCCGCGACCTCAGGAGGCCGCGCTCAACTTGGCCCTGACCAGAGCCTCGATCTGAGCTTCGCTCAACGCCGAGAGGTCGACCACTTCCACCGCCCTGACTCGCTGCGCGACCTCGGGACGGTGGGCTTTCAGATGCGTCAGTAGCGCATCCACGGCGCTGCTTTTCCCGACTCCATGGCCGACCAGGACAATATCCTGCGCCGCGACCAGCGCCTCGGCGATCTCGCCGTAGAACGAGGTCTCCTCGGGAACCCGGTCGCCTTGGTAATGCGCCTCTTTGCGATGAATCAGATGGTGGTGAAAGTGATGCGGATCGTAGGGCTTGATCTCGGCCCCCGCCGGCACGCCATTGGTAAAAAGCCGCGCCGAGTGATGATCGATCACGACGACCGTCGTCGAAGTCTGAGCGCCCGCCGCGGCAGCAGGCTCGGCGTCGGCGGCTTTCAGAAACTTACGCAGCCGCGATGCCTCGTCGATCCCGAGCTCTTGTCCGTGGGGCCGCTTGAACAGCTCGCGGTGGGCGCCCACGACAAAAGCGAATTCCTCCCCGCCATGCGGTTCCACACGGCCTAGATGCTCGATGAGCTCGACTGCCTCGTCCCAGCGCACGCTGCGCGGCAGCTTGCCCTGCAACAAATTCTGCCGGAGCACGGCGAGCTTATGATGGAGATGTTCGCTCATGATCGTTCTCGCTGGCGATGGGAGGGCTTGAGATCTATCGAGCGCTCAGAGTAACACGGTTCGGCTGAGTGGCCTGTCGGGCACTCTAGGTGCCGGCCGCCTCCACTTCGACCAGGCAATCGTAAAACAGGGGCGCATGACCTAAGTCGGTCAGCACATCGCTGCCGGTGAGTTCGTTCGCATTCTTGCCATCGCGGGTGAGCTTCTTCCACCAGACGGAGAGCGCCACCACCACACCGGGCCGAGCCCGGTCGCTCACGCGGGCGCGCAACTCGAGCGACCCGCGGTCGTTGAACACACGCACATAGCCGCCGTCGCACACCCCGCGCCGCGCCGCGTCGCCCGGATGGATGTCGAGCCACGGCTCGCCCTCGACCGCCCGCAGGCTCGTCACGTTGACGAAGCTCGAGTTCAAGAAATGCCGTGCCGGGGGCGAGATCATCGCAAGTGGAAACCGCCGCGCGAGAGCGCTGCGGGTGTCCTCGAGCGGTGGGATGTAATCGGGCAGCGGATCGAGTCCGAGGGCAACCGCGGCCTGCGAATGAAATTCCACCTTGCCCGAGGGCGTCGGGAATCCGCCCTGCGCAAAGCGCGCCGCGCCGAGCGGCGCACCGAACCGCTTCCAGCCATCCCTGCACACCGCGTTGAAATCCCAATCCGCCGCGACGGCACACTGCGCGATCTCGCGGTCGGACTCCCCGAAACAGGGCTCGACGAATCCCATGGCGCGGGCGAGCAGTCGGAATATCTCGGTGTTCGGCTTCGCCTCGCCGAGCGGGTGTATCGCGGGGTTGTTTGCGACCATGTAATAGTGCCCGTAGGGCCGCACCACGTCCAAGTGCTCGAGCTGCGTCGTGGCCGGCAGAAGAACGTCGGCATAATCGGCCGTGTCTGTCTGGAAATGCTCGAGCACCACCGTGAACAGGTCCTCGCGCGCGAACCCTGCCGCAACCCTTCGCGAGTCGGGCGCCACGGCCACCGGGTTGGAGTTGTAGACGACCAGTGCGCGAACCGGCGCGGCCTTATCGGCGAGAGCGGTCCCGATGCACGACATGTTCACGGTGCGCGGCGTGCGCCCGCCGAGTAAGTCCGGCCGGGACAGCGCGGCGTTGTCGATCGGGAAATTGCCGCTGGTCGAGAGCAAGAGTCCCCCCGCCGCGTGGCGGAACGCACCCACCAGCGCCGGCAGACAAGCGATGTTGCGCATCGCCGTGCCGCCGCCGCGCACGCGCTGCAAGCCGTAATTCGCGCGGATCAGCGCAGGCTCGACGGTGCCGTAGGCATGCGCCAGTGCCTCGACCGTGGCGGCCGCGATACCGCAAATCTCTGCAACGCGCACCGGGTCGAAGGCACGCGCGCGTTCGCTGAGTCCCTCGAACCCGAGCGTGTGCCGTTCGATGTAATCGCGGTCGATGAGATCGTCGCGGATGAGCACGTGCATCAGGCCGAGCGCGAGCGCGCCGTCCGTCCCCGGTAGGAGCGCCACGTGCTCGTGACATTTCTCCGCCGTCAGCGAACGATATGGGTCTATCGCGATGAGCCGTGCGCCGCGGCGCTTCGCCTCTTGCGCGCGCGCCCAGAAATGCACGCTCGAGGTGATCGCGTTACATCCCCAAAAAATGATGAGCTTCGCGTGCTCGGCCGCCTCGATGTCCATGCCGATGCTCGGGCCAAGCGTGATGCGGTGGCCGGCAGATCCCGCGGCAGCGCAGATGCTACGCTCGAGAAAGCTCGCGCCGAGCTTGTGAAAGAACCGCTGCGACATGGACTCGCCCTGCACGAGTCCCATGGTGCCGGCGTAGCTGTACGGCAGGATCCCTTGGGGGTCCTCGGCGGCGATGCGCCCGAGCTGTTCGGCGACGGTCCCGATCGCCTCGTCCCAGGAGATTCTCGCGAAGCGCCCTTCGCCTTTCTTGCCGATCCGCCGCATCGGATAAAGCAAACGCTGCGGATGATAGGTTCGCTCGGTGTAGCGAGCCACCTTCGTGCAGAGAACGCCCGCCGTCGGGCCGTGCGCCGCGGCGCCCATGACCTTCAGGGCGATGCCGTCCTTCACATGCACCTCCAGGGCGCAGGTATCGGGACAATCGTGCGGACAGGCGGCTTTCACGATCTGAATGCCGGCGTCTCGCCTCATCCGGGGAAACCTCCCTCGAGAATACGGCCCATGAACGTCTCGCATTGCGCCAGCTGCTCGAGCGCGACGAACTCGTTCGGTCGATGGGCCTCCGCGATGTCCCCCGGCCCGAGAATCACCGTGGGCACACCCATCTGCTTGAACAGGCCCGCCTCGGTGCCGTACGAGACCTTGCCGACCGATGGGTTGCGGCTTTGCTGCATGGCCCACTGTACGATCGCCTCGCTCTCGGCGGTCTCGAGGCCGATGGTCTGACTCGCCCATTCGAGGTCGATGCCCGCCGTCGGCTCCGTGGCCCGCATCTCGCGGGCGAGCAGGTCCGCCTGCTCACGGATTTCCTGATAGAGGGCATCGGCGGATGCATTCGGCAAGGTTCGCAGGTCGAACTGAAACTCGCAGTCCTTCGGCACGACGTTCGCGGCGATGCCGCCGCGGATGAGACCGGTCGAGAGCGTCGTGTAGGGGACCGTGAAGCCGCAATCGCGTTGCTCGAACTGCGCGAGACGGTCCGCGATCTGGCGGATATAGACGATGAGGCGTGCGGCGTACTCGATCGCGTTCACGCCGTGCGTCACATAGCTCGAGTGCGCCTCGCGCCCATGCACCGCACAGCGAAAGCGATTCATTCCCTTGTGCGCGATGATGGGCTGCATGGAGGTGGGCTCGCCGACCACGCACCCGGCAGGCTTGATGCCGTGCTCCTTCAGATCGCGAATCAAGCCGCGCACCCCGATGCAGCCGACTTCCTCGTCGTAGCTCAGCGCGTAGTGAATCGGACGCTCGAGCCGACCGGACTGCAACGCCTCTGCGAATCTGGGGGCTTGCGCCAGCGCGACGGCGATGAAGCCCTTCATATCCGCGGAGCCGCGCGCATAGAGCTTGCCGTCGCGCTCGACGGCCGTGAAAGGATCGGTATTCCAGCTCTGCCCGTCGACGGGCACCACGTCCGTATGGCCCGAGAGCACCAGGCCGGGCAGCCGTTCCTCGCCCAGCGTGGCGAATAGATTGGCCTTCTTGCCGCCCTCGTCGTAAGTGAGTCGGGCGGTCGCGCCGAACTTGACGAGATAATCGCGGACCCACTCGATCAAGCCGAGATTGGAGTCACGCGATACCGTCTGAAAGGCGATCAGGCGCTCGAGCAGGGTGCGCGCCGCGGCGCTTGGTGCGGCAGAATTGGCGGCAGCGGCCACGTCATTGCCTCGCGAATAAAGACGCGAGTTTACCCCAATGGGCTCTGCATCGAGCGCCTAGATACCCGCGACGATGCGGATGTCGCGGACGGCGCCGTCCCCGAGTGCCTCGAGCGCCTGCCGATAAGCTGCGCTCTCGTAGGCCGAGATTGCCTGCGCCACGGATTCGAACTCGATGATCACGGTGCGTTCCCGCTGTCCGGCTTCATAGGCCTGCGCCGCAACGCCCCGCGCCAAGAAACGGCCGCCGGACGCCTCGAAGGCGGGGCCTGCCAGCTGCGCATAGGCGGCAAGCTTGTCCGGATCCTTGATTTGTCGGTAGACGCTGATGAAATAGGCTTTCGCCATAAGATTCCCCCGAAGGCCGCGGTTGCCAGCCTCGGCATGAATAGCAATTCGCCGGCGGTCATGCAAGCCACACGCGGCTCATCGGCTATGATGAGCCCGGGCAGTCAAAGAAGACGGTGCATGCAGCAGAGCTTCGATTCCAATCGCTTCAGACAGGCGCTCGGCGCGTTCACGACCGGCGTCACGATCGTCACGACCGTCGATGCCGCCGGCAAGCCGGTCGGCGTCACGGCGAACAGCTTCAACTCCGTGTCGCTCGCGCCGCCCATGGTGCTGTGGAGCCTGTCCCGCACGTCGGCCAACATCGGCGCCTTCCTCGCGGCGCGCCATTTCGCCGTGCACATTCTGGCGAGCGATCAGCAATCGCTTGCCACGCGCTTTTCGCAAAAAGGCACGGATCGATTTGCCGGCCTTCAGGTCGGCAGCGGCATCGACGGCATCGCATTACTCGACGGTTGCGCTGCACGCTTCGAGTGCAGAACCGCCTTTCAGTACGAGGGGGGCGATCATGTGATCTTCGTGGGCGAGGTATTGAACTTCGAACACTGCGAGAGCGAGCCTCTCGTGTTCAAGCGCGGCCGCTTCACGCTCGCGGTGGGGAAAACCCCGACGTCCCCCGGCGAAGCCACCTTGGCGACGGCGGCCGAGGGAGCCTTCGGCGAGGATTTTCTCCTGTACCTGCTCGGCCGCGCCTACCATCAGATCTACCATCGCATGAAACCGGAAATCGAGCGCCGCAGATTGGGAGACGCGGAGTATCTTGCGCTCACCCTGCTCGGAGTTCGTGACGGTCGCCGCATCGAGGAGATCGACGCCCTGGTGGCGTACACGGGCACGCGCATCACTCATCAAGTGGCGGAACGACTGATCGAACTCGGCTATGTCGAGTACGACGGCTCGCACACCGACGCCCAAGGGTTACTGCTGACCGCGGCCGGGCGCCGCGCCGTCATCGAGTTACTCGCCGTGGCGGAGGCCGCCAGCACCGATGCAGAGCAGAAAATGGATCCGAGCGAATCGCTCGTCTTACGCCAGCTGCTGGCGAAAATCGTCGAGGCGAGCAACCCGGGAATCCCACATCCCTGGCAGAGCTGAGCGCTAGATACCCGGGCGCCGCAGGTCTCCGGCGATCGGTACGAGCGTCGGATCATCATTCGAGAAGTAGGCATCGGCGATCGAGTCGGGGGCTCCGGGCGCGCCCACGAACCGCGCGAACTTATGCGCCTCGAAGGTCGCCGCTCCCCACATCCGCGGCGCGAGCGCATCGCCGATCGTGAACAGCTGCGCCACCTGACCGTCCAGATCCTTCTCCAGGTCGTTCACGGGTACCCGCCCGGTCGTCAACACCAGCGCGTCGACTCCGGTGACCAACCGCACTTCGTCGCAATGCACATCCGCGACGAGAACTTCGTGATCACGGATTTCTTTGATGAAAGACATGGTCGAGATCCGGCCGCCGAGGGCGCGCAGGCGCTGAATCATCGGACGGCCCTCCTGGGCGGCCATGACCCGCGAGGACAATGGCAGGAAATTCGGTGTCAGGAACTCAACTTCCGCGCCATTCTTGGCGAGCAGCTCGGCGATCCCCATGCCGGTCTGCAGCCCTTCATCATCCTGCACGAGGATCTTGCCCCGAGGCAGAGCAGACAGCGAAAAGATCTCCTCCGGCCGATAGACGAAGTCGCGCTCGTAGCCGGGAATATCCTGCTCGCTGAAGAAGCCCCGGCCGCCGCGATGATAGGCGGCGCCGGTCGCGAGCATGACGGCGTCGGGACTCTCCCTGATAATCTCGGCGGCCGTGGCGCGCGTGCCGAGTCGTATGAGGACCTCGAGACGCTTGAGCTCTCGCTCCCACCAGTCGATCGCCAGCTGATAAGCCTCGCGCCCGGGCAACCCCGCCCACAGCGCAAATGCCCCGCCGACCCTGGGCCGCGCCTCGATCACAGTCACCTGGTGGCCCCGTAACGCGCAGGTGCGCGCCGCCTCGAGCCCGCCGGGCCCGGCGCCCACAACGATGACTTTAGAGGGCCGTACCGCCGTCTCAAGCGCGTCCGGTCCCCACGTGCGCTCGCGATAACTGACCGGATTGATGGCGCAA
The DNA here is from genome assembly GCA_963766915.1 of uncultured Gammaproteobacteria bacterium. GTDB lineage: Bacteria > Pseudomonadota > Gammaproteobacteria > Steroidobacterales > Steroidobacteraceae > Bog-1198. Next base: position 845,575 of record CAVYCL010000001.1, on the reverse strand, counting down.
CCGGCCGAGCTGTCATGAATACCTGCCATGCACCAGTTGCACGCGATGCAGGTGCGACTACGCTCCTCCCGCCCCTCGTAGGCGTTGCGCACGAGATCGGGTTCGGCAATGAGCCCGCGCGCCGCGCCCACCATGTCGCAGACATTTGCGGCGATCATCGCTTCGGCATCGGCAATGGACGTCATCCGGCCGAGGACGCTCAGCACCGGGATCTTTCCCGCAGCGCCTCGCACCGCCTCCACATAGGGCCGGTAGAGGTGCGGGTCCATGAATACCGAGGGCATGCCGATGTAGTACTGCTGCGGCTCCGTGGCGACGTCGAGGTCCGCATAGTCGATGAGCCCCGCGCTCGCCACGTGCTCCAAGACGCCGTGGGCCTCCGTCGTATCGTATCCGCCGGAAAGGAGCTCATCGCAGTTGAAGCGCATTCCCACGGCCATCCGGACGCCGGCCGCTTCACGGGCGACCTGCAACGATTCGATCAGGAACCGCATGCGGTTTTGCAGCGTGCCGCCGTATTCGTCGGTGCGTCGGTTGAAATAGGGCGACAGGAACTGCTCCGCCAGCGCGCCGTGCGCGCCATGGATCATGACGCCATCGAAGCCGGCCTCGCGCAGGTGTTCGATCGACTGGCGCAAAGCCGCGAGCATCAGGCCGATCTCGCGCCGGGTGATTTCGCGCGTCGCGAAGCCCTTTTCATGACTGCGATAGTGCACCGGCGAGGGTCCGAAAGCGGGCGCCGGCGGGCTCAAGGGCTGCCACTGGCCGTGGGTAGCCCACTGATAATACGGCTCGGCGAATATTCTGCCGCCCGCCTCGTGCACCGCGTCTGCCAACGCGCGAAACGCCGGCACGTTCTCTTTCGGATGAGACGAAGGCTGAAAGATCCGGGCGCGCCCGTGCAAGGTCGTCGACAGCATCACCAGGCTGCAGCCGCCTTTGATTCGCGCCACGTTGTAGTGAATGAAGTCATCCGAGGGCTTGCTGCCGACCGTCATCGGCACCGCATGGGGCGACATGTAGAAGCGGTTGGCAAGCTCGATCGGGCCGAGTCGGATCGGACTGAAGATGCGGGGGTATTTCGGGTGCATGGCTAACGCTCGGGCACGAGGGCGGCCACTCGCAACAGCATCTCGGCGAGCACCTCGGGCTCGGTGATCATGAGGTCATGCCCGCTATCGATCTCCCAGACTCGTTCCCCCTCCGCGGCCCGTCGCGCGGACTCGGGGGGACGAACTTTGGACGACCAGGAGGCGTTGATGTTCGTGAACGGGATGCGCCTCACCGCCGGTTCGTTCGCCAGCCTCAGGATCTGTTCGAAGCACTTCCACGGATGCGGTGTCAGCTTCCCCGCCAGCCAGACCACATCCTCCGGACGCGCGACGCCCATGACGTCGACGATCTCCCGGTTGGGCCACATCACGAGCTCGACGCCGTCCACCATGCGAGATGATTTGCGCGCAAACTCCATCATGGCCGGCGATTCGCTCGCGAGGGATTCTCCGTCTCGCGGATGCGCCGCATCGAGAAACACCAGGTGCCCGACACGCGACAACGCGCGGTCCGCCACACCGGTTATGACCATGCCGCCGTAGCTGTGTCCGACGAGAATGACATTCTCGAGATCCTCGAACTTGAGAACCCCCACCACGTCGGCAATGTGCGTGTCGAAGTCGATGCCGGGACTCACCAAGTGCGATCGCTCACCGAGGCCCGTCAGCGTCGGCGTGTAGACCTCGTGCCCCGCAGCTCGAAGCAACGGCGCGAGGCGCGACCAGCACCAGCCACCGTGACCCCCGCCGTGTACCAGCACGAAACTCGCCATATTCCCTCCCCCACCGATCTTACAATTCGAGTGTCCGTAGCATGCGCTTCAGCGCGAAATGCCGATAGCTTTGCAATGCGAGCGATGCGATCTCGGACCGATCGCAATGCTCGGTCACATCGAGCGCGATCCAGCCGCGGTGGCCGATGTACGGCGGGATGCTAAAGCGTGGATCGGTGGTCAAGAGACTCTGCTGCGCGGCGCCCACCCAAACACACGCTGTCAGGGTCGCGCCCTCGTAACGGGCGATGGCGAACGAGCGGGCGCCCACCTTCCACACCGGATGGCCGAACTGGCTGCCCTCGCTCGTCTCCGGCAGGTCGAGGCAAACGCGGCGCATGACCGACAGAACCGCTTTCCCGCGCCGTGAACGAAAGGGATCGATGTCGCCTGCCGTCGGCATCTTTCGCGGGCCGGCAATCGCGGGCACGGAGCCCACGCTCGGCCGAAGACGCCGCGGTGCCACGTGCAGATAGGCCTCGCGGACGAGTTCGGCGACGCGCTTCCACGCAAGCCCTCGATCGAGCCGCACTCCCAGCCAGCCGCGCACGCCGACGTAAGGCGGCACGAAAAACTCGGCCGGCGAGGCGCCCACGTGATGTTCCTGCGCCCCCGCAGGCGCCGGCAACCACAGCGCGACCCGCCCGTCGCCGTGATGATTGACGACGTAGGTCGCGAACGTCTTGCCGCCCACACGAAAGTTGGGCGCGCCGTGCGACACGAACTCCTCTGCCTCGGGAAGCCACAGGCAGACCTCGCGAACCGTTTGCTTCAGGTCCCTCGTCAAGCGATCAACGTGGGCGGGCGAATATCGTCCCGCCCCGGCTCAAACTCAGGACTTCTGCGCCCACACCTTGCACCAGCCGGTCGCCGGCACGGTGTGCCCGACGAAGATGTTGCAGCCGCCGCTGGTCGCACCGGCTTTGCCGGTGAATTGTGCACATGTGCCGCATTTCTGACCGGCCTTGTAGGTCGGATTCGCCGTGGCGTCGACCTTGCTCGCATCGGTGACGAAGTTGAGCGCCTTTGCCGTCGGATCATTCGGATCGAGAGGAGTGGGCGTTTGCGCGCCGGCTGGATTTCCAAAAAGCCCAAGTGCCGGAACGAGCGCGCCGGCAATGAGGCCGCTCTTGACCATCGCACGACGAGATATTTTGTGTTGCATCGTTGTAATCCTATCGGGTGGAGACTCGAATCGGTTGTCGTGTCCGCTTGATCGCGGGCACCAAAGTCTAACCAAATCTCAGGCGCAGCGAAACGGCACCCGGCGCGCGCCGATTGAGCAAGACTTAGCTCGTGGCATGTGGGTCGGGCTCGCCCGCTGCGACGCCGGCGGTTGCGGGCCGCTCGCCTTGCCGTGCGGCCGACTTCGCCTCGGCCTCCGGCATCGACAGCAATCGCGCGGTATTGACGAGCGCCATATGCGTCATGGCCTGCGGAAAATTACCGAGCATGCGCCCGCTGCGGGGGTCGTACTCCTCGGCGAGCAGCCCCACGTCGTTGCGCAGCGCGAGCAATCGCTCGAACAACGCCTCACCCTCCCGGCGGCGGCCGGTGAGCGCATAGCAATCCGCGAGCCAGAACGAACACGGCAAGAAGGCGCCCTCGCCCGCCGGTAACGCATCGACGCCGGTCTCGGTGGAGTAGCGCAGCACCAGGCCCTCGACGATCAGCTCGCGCTCGACGGCCTCGATGGTGCCGAGCACGCGCGGATCATTGGGCGGCAGGAATCCGACCTGCGCCATCAGCAACACGCTCGCGTCCAAATGCGAGGACTCATAGGACTGAACGAAACAGCCGCGCTCGGCGTTGAATCCCTTCGCACAGACTTCCGCATGGATCGCATCGCGCACTTGCCTCCAGCGCTCGAGCGGCGCCTCGAGGCCGTCGCGCTCGGCGTCCTTGATGACGCGATCGAAAGCAACCCATGCCATGACCTTCGAGTGGATGAAATGCCGTTGCGGGCCGCGAATCTCCCAGATTCCATCGTCGGGACGCTGCCAGTTGGCTTCGACGAACTCGAGCAGCGCCACCTGCAGGCTCCAGGCCTCGGGCTCCGGATCGAGACCGCTCATGCGCGCAAGATGCAAGGTGTCCATCACCTCGCCGTACACGTCGAGCTGGAATTGCTTGGAAGCGGCATTGCCCACACGCACCGGCGTTGCGCCCTGATAGCCCGGCAGCCAGGGAATCTCGTATTCGTCGAGACGCCGCAGGCCGGTGACGCCATACAGGATCTGCAGATCCTGGGGCGATCCCGCCACCGCCCGCAGCAGCCATTCACGCCACTTCGTGGCTTCATCGATATAGCCGGCGAGCAGCAACGCGTTCAAGGCGAAGGTCGCATCGCGCAGCCAGCAGAAGCGATAGTCCCAGTTGCGCACGCCACCCGGTTGCTCGGGCAATGAGGTCGTGGGAGCGGCGATGATGCCGCCGCTCGGCCGATACTGCAGCGCCTTGAGCGTGATCAAAGAGCGCACCACGGGTTCCTGCCAGCGGGTATGGATGTTGCTGCGCCCCGACCACCTCAGCCAAAGCTTGTTGGCTTCCTCGAGCTCTTCCAGCGGATCGATCGGCGGCAACGTGTCGAGATGCGAATGTCGGTAGTTGAGCGAGAACCACTGCCGCTCGCCCGCGCCGACGGTGAACTCGGCGACCGTCTGCATGTTCTTCCCCTCGACGGCAATAGAGCCGACGAGCTCGAGCGTGTCCGGACCTGCGGTGAACAACAGCACATCACCGCGGCGTCGTACCCACGGCACGATCGAGCCATAGTCGAATCGCACGATGAGTTCAAGGCTCAGCGCGACCCGCCCGCTCAGGCCTTCGACGATGCGCACCACGTCGAAGCGAGTCTGCGAGGCCGGCATGAAGTCGGTGAGCCGAACGCGTCCTTCGGCGGTCTCGAACTCGGTCTCGAGAATCAAAGTGCCGTCGCGGTATTTGCGGCGCACGGCCGTTACCTTGCCGCTCGGCCCGATCCGCCAACGGCCATGCTCGGGGCCGCCCAGCAACGCCGCGAAACAGGCACCGGAGTCGAACCTGGGAAAGCACAGCCAATCGATCGAGCCGTCCGATCCCACCAGGGCCGCGGTGTGGCAATCGCCGATGAGCGCGTACTGCTCAATCGGCAGCGGCATGCAGCCCTCCCGGTGATGCTACGCGCGAGCCGCGCGAGTAGGCGAATGCGCGCGTAAACTCCGCCCCCAACAGGAAAATCTGCGCCGAGTAGTACACCCACATGAGCAGTACAACGAGCGAGCCGGCGGCGCCGTAGGCGCTGCTGAAGGAGCTTCTGCCGAGATAGAATCCGATCAGTAACTTGCCGACGGTGAACAGAAAGGCCGTGACCGCGGCGCCGATCCAGACATCGCGCCAGGCGATGGTCTCGCGCGGTATGTACTTGTAGATCATCGCGAACAGCAACACGGTCATCGCCAGGCTCAGAAGCAAGTCCAAAATCGGCAGCGTGACGGCGAGGCCGGGCAGGCGTGCCTGCATCCAGCCGGCGACGGCCGCGAGCACGGCGCTCGCGATGAGCGATACCAGCAACAGGAAACCGACCCCTAAGACCATTCCGAAGGACAGCAAGCGCCGCCGCACCATCCCCCACCAGCCGGTGCCGGGGTTGCGGGTCGAGCTCCAGATGACGTCGAGGGCGTGCTGCAACTCCCCGAAGACGCTGCTCGCGCCGACGATCAAAGTCACGATACCGACCAGCGCGGCCATTCCTTTCTTGTCGCTGTACTGCGCGCTCGCCAGCACGCCGCGCACCGCCTCGGCGCCCGCATTACCCGTGAGATCACGCAGCTGTACGAGCAGTTCGGTTTCTGCGGTATGCGGCCCAAAGAAATAACCCGCCAGCGACAGCGCAATGATCAAAATCGGCGCCACCGAGAACAGCGTGTAGAAGGCCAGGGCCGCCCCGAGACTCGAGGCGCTGTGTTCCACCCACGCGGACACCGACTGGACGAAGATCCCGCCGATGTCCCGAAGCTTCTCGCGAAGCGGAACCTTATGGACGCAGTTTTCTTCGGGTTCTTTCGATGGCCTCATTGGGATTGGTCGGATCGTCGGGGTCGTTCGCAAAGCCGCCGGGCTTCGAGACGGTGGGCTTGCGACTCTCATCGATCGCCTTTTTCTCGCTCGTGTCCGGATGACGGTCCGTGTGACTCGGCCCTCGATCGCTCGGGGGTACGTTCGGGGTGCTGGTCATAGGGTACTACTCTTAGATTGCCTGGGAGCAAGTACGCTACGGACGCACGCCCTGCGCGCCCAGTCCCGAAACAGCATCACGCCAGGTAGGCGCGCGCCGACAGGGATGCGGACCCGTGTCCTGAGGGCCGCGCGCCTGTTAAAGGGTTAGCACACTGGGCGCGCAATCATCAAGGAATCAAGGCCACCTGAAGTCGGTATAATTGTTTATTTTTCTTGATGATACAAGATATTCATCATCTTATTTATACTCATGCCTCAGTCACGGCTGAGGATGGGACCGGCTGCTGAGCCTCTGCCGGTCGGGGTTAGCTCTCGTGCAATCCGCACTCGCGCTTCAATCCGAAAAAGCGCAGTTCCTCGACGCTGTCCACCTCGGATAGCGAACGGGTCGTGTGCCAGTCGCCGATCGACGGATAGCCTTTCTCCCACAGCGGGTGGTAAGGCAACTGATGTTTCGCGAGGTATTGCCCGACATCGCGGTCGGTCCAGTCCCATATCGGATGAACCTTGTAACGTCCGCCTTTATGCTCGATTGGCGCGATGTGGGCACGAGTCGGCGCCTGGTCTCGCCGCAACCCGGCGAACCAAGTCTCGGCGCCCAGCTCGCCCATGGCCACTTCTAAAGGCTCACGCTTGTTCAAGCGATTATATTTTTCGATGCCGTGCAGGCCCTGATCCCAGAGCTTGCCGAAGCGCGACTCCTGCCAAGCCGGCGAGGCATCGGATCGAAACACTTTCAAGTTCAGATTGAGGCGCCCCGTCAACTCGTCGATGAATCGATAGGTCTCGGGAAACAGATAGCCGGTGTCGATGAGGATCACCGGTATGCGAGGGATCACGGTGTTGGTCAAATGCAGCATCACCGCGGCCTGCGCACCGAAGCTCGACGTGAGCACATGCTCGGCCGGCAACAGCTCCGCGGCCTGCTCGATGCGCTTCTCCGCCGATAGTGAGGCGAAGCCGCGATTGATGTCCGCGAGCGCCCGCTCGTCGGCCGACGCGTCGCCTCCACCGAGCCAGCGCGTGAACGCCGCTTTGAGCTTGGTCCTCATCCAACTATAGTAATCCCCGCGGGGTAACTCGCTGATTCGTCTGCGGTATGGCCTCATAACCAGAGGTTGTAAGCAGGCCTCGATCCGGCTCGGCGGGGTTCGCTCAGCGGTTCGCCTGAATGGGCGCGCTCGACTCCGGGATCGCCCAGCCTGCCCCCAGAGACTTGTATATGGCGATGAGCGCGGTCGCGGTATCGGTGCGGCTCTGCGACAGGGTCAACTCCGCACTCAGTGCGGTGCGCTGAGCGTCGAGCACCTCGAGGAAGTCGATCAAGCCGCCTTCGAAGCGTTTCTCGGCGAGGTCCGCCGCTTTGTCGCTCGCGGCAGCCGCAAGCTGCAGCGCTTGCCGGCTGACCTGAGAGCGGCCATAGGTGATCATGCTCCCCTCGGCGTCCCCGAGCGCGTTCAGCACGGCGCTCTCATAGTGCGCGAGCGCATTGTTGGTTTGCGCTCGAGACTCGCCGATCCGCGCAAGCACGCGCCCCATGTCGAAGGCAGCCCAGGAAATGCTGGGGCCGGCCTGGAAGTATCGCGCCTGGCTTTCGCCGAACTGGCCGAAGCTTGCGGCCGAATAGCCGACCTCACCCACCAGTGTCACCCGCGGAAAGAGATCACCCATGGCGACGCCGACGCGTGCCGTCGAGGCGGCGAGCTCGCGCTCCGCCACGCGTATGTCGGGGCGCCGGCGCAGCAGGCGTTCCGGAGTGCCGATGGAGCTGAACGCGGGCAGTTCCGGCAGCGGCGCGGCTGCCGAGAGCTGGCCGGTGAGCGCCGTCGGTTGGCGGCCGGTGAGGATGCTGATGCGGTAGATGGTGGTCGCGATCGTCGCCTCGAGCGAGGGAATCGTCGACAGCGTGGTCTGATAATTCGCCTCAGCTCTCGAGGTATCGAGCTGGTTGCCCCTGCCCGCCTCCAGGCGTACACGCGTGAGCTTCAGGGTGTTCGCCTGCACCTCGGCGTTCCGCCGCGTGAGCGAGAGCTGATCTTGCAGGCCCCGCAAGATGAAGTAATCGCGCGCCACCTCGGCGATGACGCTCACCCGCGCATCGCGCAGGGTCGCCTCGCTGGCCCCCACTTCCGCGCGCGCCGCCTCGACATTCCTGCGCACCCGCCCGAACAGATCGAGCTCCCACAGCCCGTCGAAACCCGCCTGAGCGGTATCGAACTCGCGCTGATTGAACGTGTAGCCCGGCAGTTCCTGGCCCGATTCGAGCACTTTCGCATAGCTCGCATTCGCGGTCACGGTCGGAAACTGATCGAAGCCCGTGAGCCGCCGTGCCGCCCGCGCCGCTTGCAGGTTCGCCGTCGCCGCTTGCAAATCCGGGTTGTGGATGACCGAGTCCTCGACGAGTTGCGTGAGCAGGGGATCGCCGAATGTCGTCCAGTAGCGTTCGGTAGGATCCCCCGCGGCGAGTCCGGGCTCCGACACATTGGCGAAGCCTGAGTCGACGGGGACCTCTGGCCGATGATAGTTGGGGCCGACGGCGCACCCGGCCAGCAGCGCGCCGATGAAGATCAGAAATGCGGCCGCCGAGCCTTGTGGTTCACGCATTGCGCGGCTCCTCGGTCTCGATTGCCGCGTGGCCGAGATGCCTCGCCACATCGCTCGGCCAATGACGCGCCAGGAAGAGCTCGATGGTGACAAAGAATACCGGCGTCAAGAACAGCCCGAACGAGGTGACTCCCAGCATGCCGGCGAATACGGCGATGCCGATCGCTTGACGCATCTCGCTGCCCGCGCCTGCGGCAACCACCAAAGGAATCACGCCCATGATGAAGGCGAACGAGGTCATGAGGATCGGCCGCAGCCGCAGCCGGCACGCTTCCACCGCCGCATCCACCGGGCTCAATCCCGATACGACGCGTTCGCGCGCAAACTCCACGATCAAGATCGCGTTCTTGCACGCAAGGCCCACGAGCACGATGAAGCCGATCTGGGTGAGCACGTTGTTATCCGATCCCTTGAGCCATACCCCCACCATCGCGGAGAGCAGACACATGGGCACGATGAGGATCACGGCCAGCGGCAGCGCCCAGCTCTCGTATTGCGCCGAGAGGATCAGGAACACCAACATCACGCAGATCGGGAACACGATGAGCGATGTGTTGCCGGCGGTCTTTTGCTGGTAGGTGAGATCGGTCCATTCGTAGCCGAAGCCGTTTGGCAGAGTTTCCTTGAGGACGCGCTCGATCGCGGCGGTGGCCTGACCGGAGGACACGCCCGGGGCGCCCTGACTGTTCACGTCCGCCGCAAGATAGACGTTGTAGTGGGAGACCCGATCAGGTCCCGACTCGAAGCGCACGTCCGCAACCGCACCCATGGGCACCATGTCACCGTGCAGGTTGCGCATCTTCAGGTTCGCGATGTCCTCCGGCTGAGCGCGATACTGCGGCTCGGCCTGCGCGTATACGCGATAGGTGCGCCCGAAGCGGTTGAAGTCATTCACGTAGACCGATCCGAGGTAAGTCTGCAGCGTGTCGAACACGCTCGACAGCGGCACGGATTGCTGCTTCGCCTTAACGCGGTCGACGTCGGCAAACAGCTGCGGAACGCTGTTCTGGAACGTCGTGTAGGTCGCGTACGGGTTGAGCTCATGCTGCTCGCGCGCCTTGCTCATGACCTCATTGGTGACCCGCGCAAGCTCCTCGTAGCCGTGCGCACCCCGATCCTGAATGAACAGTTTGAAGCCGCCCGTATTGCCGAGGCCCTGCACGGGCGGCGGCGGCACCGCGAAAATCACCGCATCCTGGATGGCGCCGAACTTTTTGTTGAGCGCCGCCGCGATCGCACCGGCGGACAAATCCTTGGTGGTGCGCTCCTCGAACGGCTTCAAGGGAAAAAAGCATACCGCCGCGTTGCTCAGGTTGACGAAGCCTTGCACGGACAGGCCCGAGAAGCCGATGGTGTGGTCGACTCCGGGCGTCTCGTCGGCGATTTTCGATATCTGCTTCACCACACTCTCGGTTCGATCGAGCGAGGCCGCATCGGGCAGCTGCACGATGCCGACCAGATATTGCTTGTCTTGCGAGGGGATGAAGCCGCCGGGCACCACATGGAAGACGCCCCACGTGCACACCAGCAGCCCCGCGAACACCGCAAGCACGAGACCGCGCAATGCGGCGAGACGCGACACGCCATGGCCGTAGCGGTCCGAAGCGCGCTCGAACACCCGGTTGAACCGGCTGAAGAACCATCCCATCACTTTGTTGATCGCGCGCTGAAAGCCGTCCGGCGGTGCGTGCCGCGGCTTCAACAGCAGGGCCGCGAGCGCCGGCGAGAGTGTCAACGAGTTGAACGTCGAGATGATGGTGCTGGCGGCGATGGTGATGCCGAATTGCCGGTAGAACTGTCCCGTGAGTCCGCTCACGAAGGCCACCGGGATGAACACGGCGCACAGCACCAGCATGATGGAAACGATCGGTCGGGTGACCTCGGCCATGGCCGCGTGCGCTGCCGCACGCGGGTTCAGACCGTCCTCGATCTTGCGCTCGATGTTCTCCACCACCACGATCGCATCGTCCACCACGATGCCGGTGGCGAGCACAAGGCCGAACAAGGTCAAGGAATTGATGGAAAATCCCGCGAGCAGCAGCGCCGCCATGGTGCCGATGATCGCGACGGGCACGGCGACCAAGGGAATGACGCTGGCGCGCCAGGTCTGCAGGAACACGACCACCACCAGCACCACCAGCAGAACCGCCTCGAACAGTGTGTGCACGACGGCGTGGATGGAGCTGCGCACGAATACCGTCGGGTCGTAGTCGATCTCGTAGGTCACGCCCTCGGGAAAGCTCTTGGCAAGCTCCTTCATGGTGGAGCGCACCGCGGTCGAGAGGTCGAGCGCGTTCGCGCCCGGCAGCTGGAACACCGGCACCGCCACCGCCGGTTTGCCGTCGAGCATGCTGCGCAGGGCGTAGGTTTCCGGACCGAGCTCGAGCCGCGCGATGTCGCGCAAATAGGTCGTCTCGCCGTTCGCACCGTTCTTGATGACGATGTTCTCGAACTCTTGCTCGGTCTGCAGCCGCCCCTGCGCATTGACGATGTACTGGAACTGCGTCCCCGGCAGCGCCGGTTGACCGCCGATCTGGCCGGCCGCGACCTGCACGTTCTGCTCCCGTACGGCGGCCAGCACCTCGTCCACGTCGATGCTGCGCGCGGCGAACTTGCCGGGATCGAGCCACAGCCGCATGGCGTAGTCGCCGGAGCCGAACACCTCGACGTCGCCCGCGCCCTGCAGGCGCGCCAGCACGTCCCTGATCTGAATGACCGCGTAGTTGCGCAGGTACAGCGAATCGTACCGACCGTCCGCGGAACGCAAGAACACCACCATGGTGAGATCGGGAGAGCGCTTTTGGGTCACCAGGCCGACCTGGCGTACCACGTCCGGCAGGCGCGGCTCGGCCTGCGAGACGCGGTTCTGCGTCTGCACCTGCGCGATGTCGAGATTCGTGCCCAGCCGGAACGTGACGGTGATCGAGAAGCTGCCGTCCGGAGTCGCGGTGGAGTTGGTGTAGATCGCGTTTTCGACGCCGTTGATTTGCTGCTCGAGCGGCGTGATCACGGTCTCCGCGATGGTCTTCGGCGATGCGCCCGGATATTGGCCGCTCACCACGACGGTCGGCGGCACGATCTCGGGATACTCGCTGATGGGGAGCGAGGGTATCGACAACAGGCCCGCCACCGTGATGAGGATCGCGAGCACCGAGGCGAAGATCGGACGCTCGATGAAGAACGAGGAGATGTTCATGGCAGCGCTATGAGGCGCCCGGCGCGGCGGCGCCCGGCGCGGCAGCGGCCGGCGCGTCGCCGCCCATCGATACCCGCTGCGGCGTCACCGTGAGGCCGGGGTGGACGCGCTGCGCGCCGTTGACCACGATGACGTCGCCCGGCTTTGAGCCCCTCGCGCACGATGCGCAAACCATCGATCACCCGGCCCAGCTTGACCTTGCGGTACTCGACCTTGTTGTCGGCTCCGAGCAGAAGCACGTATTTCTGGCTTTGATCGGTATTGACGGCCCGATCGTCGATCAAGATCGCGTTGTAATCATCGCTCCCGACGAGTTGCACGCGGGCAAACAGTCCGGGGGTAAAGCGGCCGTCCTTGTTGTCGAAGACGGCGCGCGCCCGGATGGTGCCGGTTTGCGGATTGAGTTGATTGTCGACGAAGTCCATCGTGCCCGCGTGCGGGAAGCCCTCCTCGTTGGCGAGGCCGATGTGCACCGGATTCGGCGCATCGCGCGAGCTCGCCCGCTCGCCCGCGCGTCGCCATCTGCTGGTAGCGCAGGTACGCCTGCTCGTCGCCGTCGAAATAGAGATAGATCGGATCCATCGACACCACCGACGAGAGCAAGGTCCCGCCGTTGTTGCCGCCGGTCACGAGATTTCCGCGCGTGACCTCCGCGCGGCTCACCCGTCCGGTGATGGGGCTGGTGACGCGCGTGAAGCTCATATTGAGGCCGGCGGACTCGACCGCTGCCTGGGCGCCGGCGACGTTGGCCTCCGCCTGCGCCACCGTGCTGGTGCGCTCATCGAGTTCTTCCTGCGAAACCGCGCCGCTTTCGCGCAAGCGCTGCACGCGGGTCGATTCGATGCGCGCGAGCTCGAGCGCGGTCTTGTAGCGTTTCAGGTCGGCCGCCGCGCGATCGTAATCGGCTTGATAGGGCCGCGGATCGATGACGAACAAAAGATCGCCCTGCTTGACGAGACCGCCCTCCTTGAAGGCAACCTTGTCGATGTATCCGGAGACGCGCGGACGGATTTCCACGGTCTCCACCGCCTGAAAGCGGCCGGTGAACTCGTCCCAGTCCTTGACGCGCTTCTCGACGACCGCGGCCACGCTCACTTGCGGCGGCGGCGGTGGTCCCCCCGGCGCAGCACCGCCCGGTGGTCCGCAGCCGGTCTCTAAGACCGCAATGGCGATCGTAGCCACAAGAATCCAACGAATCTTTCCGGACACCCCAACCTCCTGTCGTGCGATTCGATCTTACGCCGCGGGTCGGCGTGCATACACTCCGAAGGCGAGAATCCCTGCATAGCATACCGCCGGCGCAACCAGCGCAAACTCGAGTCCCCGCCAATCGGCGAGGCGCCCCGCAATGAACGGTACGACCGCGCCGCCTACGATGGCCATGCTGAGAAGACCCGATCCCTGCTTGGCGCGCGGCCCGAGTCCCTCGCTCGCCAGCGAGAAGATGGTGGGGAACATGATGGAATTGAACAGGCCCACCGCGAGGAGGCACCACGCCGCGATCGGTCCCGTCGAATGGGCCGAGGTGAACAGCAGCACGATCACCACCGCCGCGTTGAATGCGAGCACCTTGCCCGGAGAGATCACGCGCAACAGATAGGAGCCGATGAATCGCCCGATCATCGCGCCACCCCAGTAGAAAGGAACATGCTTGCCCGCATCGACGGCGCTCAAGCCGAGGACGCTCTGCTGCTCGAGATAGAAAACGATGAGCGAGCCAATCGACACCTCGGCACCCACGTAGAGAAAGATGCAAAGCACACCGAAGGCAAAGCGCGGGCGGCGCAGCAACATCCCGGGATGACCGAGCGCCGAGGGATCATCGTCGGGAATCTCCTGAAGGCTCCCGCGGCGCGTCCAGACCACCCCGGCGACCACCAGGATCGCGGCTGCGAGCCCGATATACACCCGCACGATGAGGTGGCTCTCTTGCGCCCTGAATATCGCCCCGGCCGCTGCCGAAAGCTGGGCCGGATCGATCCTCGAGATCGATCCCAGGATGAGCACCGATCCCACGTAGGGGAAGATGGTGGTGCCGAGCGAGTTGAATGCCTGTGCGAACGTGAGCCGGCTGTGGGCGGTCGAGGGCGGCCCGAGGAACGAGATGAGCGGGTTCGCCACCACTTGAATGACCGTGATGCCCGCGGCGAGCACGAACAATGCCGCGAGGAATGCCGCGAAAATCCCGGCCGCCGATGCGGGGATGAACAACAGGCACCCACCGGCCATGAGCAGAAGGCCGATCACCGCGCCGCGCATGTAGCCTGCGCGCCTCACCAGCACCGCAGCGGGCAGGGAGAACAGGAAATACGCGGCGAAGAAGGCCGACTGCACGAGCATCACTTCGCCGTTCGTAAGCGTGAACAATCCCTTGAGCTTCGGAATGACCACATCGTTCAAGCTGGTGATGCCGCCGAAGATGAAGAAAAGCGCGAACACGAACCACCGCAAGCCCCTCGCGTCGACGTGCGCGATGCGACTCGGCGGCTCTTGGGGCGCGCGCGCCACAGCGGCGACCGGCGAAAGGTCGGGTGAGACACTCATTGGCCGTATCATGACATGCGGCAGGGACAGCCAGGGTATTGCAACTTTTGCAGCTAAAAAAGTGCCCTTCGCTTTTCACCGATGATGGCGCAAAATCCCGGGTGACCTTAGTCTCATTGTGCGGGAGCGGACAGATGTATCAATTGACGGTGAACGGTGAGCAGCATTCCGTCGACGCGCCCGCCGATATGCCGGTGCTGTGGGTGCTGCGGGACATTATCGGGCTGATGGGCACCAAGTTCGGCTGTGGTATCGCGCAATGCGGCGCGTGCACCGTGCAGCTGGCGGGCGTTCCCGTGCGATCCTGCGTGCTGCCGGTAAGCAACGTCGGGGACAAGCCCATCGTCACCATCGAGGGCATCGGTTCGACGCCGAGCGGCAAGGCCATCCAGCAAGCTTGGCTCGACTTGGACGTCGTCCAGTGCGGCTACTGCCAATCGGGGCAAATCATGTCCGCCGCCGCCCTGCTCGTCCGCGCGCCGCACCCCACCGACCAGGACATCGATGCCGCCATGGCGGGGAACATCTGCCGCTGTGGGACCTACGTGCGCATACGCGCCGCCATCAAACAAGCCGCAACCGGCCAGCCGCAAGGACCGCAGACCATCGGCGCGGGCGTCTCGTGAACTCCGGCGCGGTCGATCTCGGGCGACGCAAGGCCCTGAAGCTCGGCGGTTTCTCGCTCGCCTTTGTCTGGCTCGGCGCCGGCAAGGCGCGGGCCTTCATGAACGCCCAGCCGCAGCCCGACGATCGCGCGCTCGCGCTCGCGGACGGCCATCCGGCGTTCGCCCCGAACGCCTTTATCCGCATCGACGCCGAAGGACCGGTCCGCCTGGTCATGCCTCAAGTCGAGATGGGCCAGGGGATCTATACCGGCGCGTGCGCCTTGCTGGCTGAAGAGCTCGACATCGGCATGGATCAAATCAAGATCGAGCATGCGCCGCCGAACGACGATCTTTACGGGGTTCCGGCACTCGGCCAACAGGCTACGGGCGGCTCGACCAGCACCCGAGCTCAGTGGGGGGTGCTGCGCGAAGCGGCCGCGATCGCACGCACCATGCTGGTCACGGCCGCCGCCAACCGCTGGCAGGTCGATGCCGCCGACTGCACGGTGCAGCGGGGTGTGGTGTCGCACGACAAGTCCGGGCGGAAACTCAAGCTTTGGCGCGCTGGCCGCCGCGGCGGCGGCATTGCCGATTCCGACGAAAGTCACGCTCAAGGAGCCCGCGAATTTCAGCTTGATCGGCAAGCCGCTGCGGCGCATCGATTCGGCGGACAAGGTGGTCGGCGCCACGCAATTTGGCATCGACGCCCGCGTGCCCGGCATGAAGATCGCGACCGTGCGCGGCTGCCCCACCTTCGGCGGCAAGTTGAAGTCCGTCCAAGATGAGCGTGCCCGCCAGATTCCCGGATTCATCCAGGTGCTGACTCTCGATAACGCAGTCGCCGTCGTCGCCGAGAATTTCTGGGCGGCGAAGCGCGGTCTCGATGCGCTCGACATCGAGTGGGACCCGGGCGCGAACGCCAACCTCACGACCGAACACATCCGGGAAGGCCTGGCGGAGGCCTCACGCAGCGCCCCGATCATCATCGGTCGCAAGCGCGGCGAGAAGCCGGACACGGGGCGGACGATCGAAGCCTTGTATCAGCTGCCGCTGCTGGCGCACGCTCCGATGGAGCCGCTCAATACGACGGTGCACGTGACCTCGGACAAGTGCGAGATCTGGGTGGGCACCCAGGTCCCGACGCGCTGCGTAGCCGCCGCCGTCAAGGTCACCGGGCTCAGCGCAAGCCAGATCGTGGTCAATAACCATTACATCGGTGGCGGCTTCGGTCGACGCCTCGAGGCCGACTCGGTCGAACAAGCCGTGGCCTTCGCCAAGCAGGTGAGCTATCCGCTCAAAATCATTTGGACGCGCGAACAGGACATCCGGCACGACATCCCACGCCCGATGTACCACGACCGCATCTCGGCCGTGCTCGGCTCCGACGGACGACCCGTGTGGTACGGGGATCACATCACCGGCGCGAGTGTGCTCGCGCGCTGGGCACCCCCGGCGATGGGCAAGGACGGCATGGATGACGATCTCGTCGAATGCGCGGCCGAGACGCCCTACGACATCGCGAACATGCACGTCAATTGGGCGCGCTTCGACATGCCCGCCGGCCTCGAGATCGGATGGTGGCGCGGCGTCGGTCCGACGCACAACTTGTTCGTGGTCGAGAGCTTCATGGACGAGCTCGCGCACGCCGCCGGCAAAGATCCGGTCGAGTACCGGCGCAGCCTGCTCGGCAACAACCCGCGCTCGCTGGCGCTGCTCGATCTGGCCGTCCGTAAAATCGGCTGGGGCTCAGGACCCTTGGCGGCGCGCGTCGGACGCGGCGTCGCGATGGGCTCACCCTTCGGCAGCCGCATCTGCGTGATTGTCGAAGCGCAGGTGAGCCCCCAGGGCGACCGTGCGGGTGCGCCGCATCGTCGCCGCGCTCGATTGCGGTATCGCCGTCAATCCGAGTTCGGTGGAGGCGCAGGTTCAAGGCGGTCTGATATTCGGACTGAGCGCCGCACTCTATAGCGGCATCACGCTCAAGAACGGCGCCATCGAACAAAGCAACTTTCACGACTATCGGATTTTGCGGATCAACGAGGCGCCGCTCATCGAGGTTTATCGCATCGAGAATAACGAGCCTCCCGGCGGCTTGGGTGAGGTAGGCACCGCCATCGCGGCGCCGGCTCTCGCCAATGCCATATTCGCCGCGACCGGCGTGCGTCTGCGCGAGCTGCCCATCGACCCCAAACTCCTGGTTCAAGATTCGAGCGCGCTCCGCTCCACAAGCGCTGATCGCTCCTCGCTCGGTAAAGAAGAGAGACTGGCATGAAACGGTTGCTCATTGTCATTGCGATACTCATCGTCTGTGGCGCTGCGGCGCTCGCACTGCTCAGCCGCACCGACCCCTCGCCGGGTGTCGCTGCGGCCATTGCCGGAGCGCCGGCGAGCGCGGCTGCCGTCGCCCGCGGTGAGTATTTGATGAAGGCGGCCGATTGCGTCGCCTGTCATACCGTGGGCGAAACCGGCAAGCCGTTCGCCGGCGGTGTGGCATTCAAGCTGCCGTTCGGCACGATTTATTCGACCAACATCACCGCCGACCCGACTTACGGCATCGGCGCGTACACCGACGAGGAATTCGTCCGCGCGGTGCGCGACGGCATACGCCGGGACGGCAAGCACCTCTACCCGGCTTTTCCGTATACCTCGTACACGCAACTGAGCCGCGACGATGTCCTCGCCATCAAGGCGTATCTCTGGACGCTGCCGCCGGTGGCCCAACCCAATCGCGCCGAACGAGCTTGGATTTCCGTTCAATCAGCGGTGGGCCATGACGTTCTGGAACGCGGCGTTCTTCAAGAGCGAGCGTTTCGCCGCCGATCCCAATCAAGTCGGCACAATGGAACAGCGGTGCTTATCTTGCCACCGCGCTCGGCCACTGCGGCGAGTGCCACACGCCGCGCAATCTCGGCTTCGGACTCGAGCACGGCCGCGAGCTCTCCGGCGAGGAACTGCAAGGCTGGCGCGCCTACAACATCACCTCCGATCCGCAGCATGGAATCGGCGCGTGGGCGGACGATCAGATCCTCGCCTATCTCGCACCGGGTCACGCACCCTCGCATGCCTCGGCCGGCGGACCCATGCTCGAGGCGGTCGTCGCACAGCCTGCAATTCTTGGATCCCGCCGACGCGGCCGCGTTGGTGGCTTACCTGCGGACCGTCCCGGCTCACGAGGGCAAACATCCCATCAGCGTCGATGCAGCGCCGCCCGCGGTCGTCGCATCCAACGCAATGCTGCCCGGTCCGGACGAGCTCGCCAGTGAGTCCCAAGGCCTCGCGCTGTTCGAGGGCGCATGCGCGGGATGCCATCAGTGGAACGGTTCAGGACGCCAGACGCCTTATGCCTCCCTGCAGGGCACGCGATCGGTCAACGATCCGAGCGCGAAGAACGTCACCCAAGCCATCCTCGAAGGGGCGAAGATGCGAATCGGCGAGACCGACGTTTATATGCCTGCCTTCGATACCTATTCGAATGCCGAAGTGGCGGCCCTCGCGAACTACGTCGTGGCGCATTTCGGCGGCAAGCACGCCGGCATCACGGCAGACGATGTCGCCGCACGCCGCAAGTTTTAACTTAATCTCCGACGACGAACCTGTGGCGATGACCTTTGGATGCATGACGTCCGCGGGTATATAATTTAGTTCCGCCGCGATTTTCGTCGCAATGGAGCCTGCGGTGAAAACAGCAGCATTGATTTGCGTTACCGCCAGCTGCCTGATCGCGGCTTGCGATTCCGATTTGGGCCTTGCCGGATCGGCCTACACGGTCGGAGGCACGGTATCCGGGCTATCGGGATCGAACCTCGTGCTCGAGTACGCAACCGGGACGGAAAGCAGCTCCGCCACGATTTCCTCGAACGGCAACTTCGCGTTCTCCCGTCGCGTCGCGAACGGCACGGTTTATTCCGTCACCGTCGAATCGCAGCCCGTCAACCCGGCACAGATTTGCACGGTGAACAACGGCTCGGGGACCGTGAATGGAGCGGACGTCACGAACGTCGTCGTCAGCTGCGGCCAGACCGGGCGGTTTGCGTATGTGGCGAACAAGCTCTCGAACAGCATATCCGCCTACATGGTCAGCTCGACCACGGGCGCACTCACGCCGGTCGCCGGTTCGCCCTTCGTATCGACGGGCAGCCAACCCGATTCTGTGTGGGTGGGTCCCGGCGGCAATTTTCTCTATGTCGCAAACAGCGGTTCGAATGATCTGAGCCTGTTCTCCATCTCGGGCACCGGGTTGCTCAATCCGCTGGGTACGGTGCCTACCGGCGTTGCGCCCAATCACATCGTCGTCGACCCCACCGGCAGCTATCTCTATGTCTCCAATTATTCGTCGAACGACATCTCGGCCTATGCCATCAACGCATCGAACGGCGGTCTGACCGAGATCTCCGGCTCGCCTTTCCCCGTGGGCGTCGCACCGACCTCGCTCGCGATCAACGGTCAGTTTCTGTACGTGGCCAACTACGGCAGCCGCAGTGTTTCGGTGCTGCAAGTGAGCTCCTCCAACGGCGCCCTCAGCGATGTCGCCGGTTCGCCTTTCGCGGCCGGCACGGGTCCGATATCCATCGCCATCGATTCGAGCGGCGCGTTCGCTTACGTGGCGAATGAGGGTGGCGCGACGATTTCCGAGTATTCGATCGACACCACGAGCGGTGCGTTGACGGCGCTTGCCGCATCTCCGCTGGTGACCCAATCATCGCCGACGTCGCTCGCGGTCGCAGGCGGATCCTTGATCGCCACCGGCGTCACCCAAGCTAACAACGTGGGCACATTCGGCATCGGCGGCACCGGCGCCTTGACCTTCTCCTCGATGACCCAGACCGGAGGCTCGCCGGTCGACCTCGCCATCGATCCCTCGGGACAGTTTGCCTACGTGGTGTGCCAGGGCACCAATAATGTCTTCATCTACTCGGTCAGCGGCGGCACGTTGACACCGGCGGCGCCCGTCTCCGTCATCGCCGGAACCGGGCCGGTCTCGATCGCCATCGATTGAAGCGCGAGCGCGGTGCGAATCGCGCAGATCCCAAGCCCCTCGTATACTCGTGCGCCATGACCAGCCGCGCCGAAGCCTTTGAGCACTGGATACGCACCTCGTTCGTCGAGATGAACACCGAGCTCGAAGAGCTCTACTTCGGTCAATCCGATCGCGCCGCCGTCATCGGCACGGGCGAGCCGATCAAGGCGGCGCTGCGCGACGCAGGCCGCGTCTATGTCTCGCAACTGCTCGCCGAGGGCAATACCGGAGACGGTTTCGACAGCGCCTTCGGCGTGCTCGGCAGCGTCGGGATGTATCTCGCCGCGCTGCGGCGTCACGAGCTCACCAATCCGCTGCGCGAGGAGCGCTCGCCCTTCGTGGAGGCGTCCTCGCTGGCACTGCACCTCGGCGCCTCGCTCGGCATGGCACCGAGGTTCTCCACGGCGCACCTCTCGACGCACAATCGGGCGCGCGCCGGCATCCGCAAGAGCTTCACCTCGCTCGCGGATGAATTCCTGTTCATCGATGAGAACACGCGCGGCATCCTGTGCCTGCAGCGTGCCGCGGACGCGCTCGGCCGGATCGTGCAACTTGGAGTTTCGAGCCCGGTCGCCGACGTCTTGTTCGAGGACGCGAAGACGGCGCTGCACGAGGTCATCCGGATCAACGACCGGTTGATGCGCGAGCTCGACGTCGACCGGTTCTTCTATTCGGTGCGGCCGTACTACAAGCCGTATCGCGTGGGCCGCCAGGAATACCGCGGCGCGAACGCAGGCGATTTTTCCGGTATCAACGAAATCGACCTGCTGCTTAGGCGTGTGCCGCGCAAACGATCCTTACTATGCACAGCTCTTGGTCGACAAGATGCTCTTCATGATTCCCGCCGACCAAGCGCGCCTGCGCGAATGCATGACCCGCACGAGCCTGCTCGACGAGTTGCTTGGGCTCGCCGGCGAGTACGCGGGCACTGCCTGGTTTCAGCAAAACGCCGCCGCCTATCTCGAGGTATGCGCTCTGTTTGGACGTTACGCGGCCCAGCATCACGACGGACTCGTGCAGCGTTTCATCGCAGCCCCGGCAAACGCACTCAAGGGCGAGGGCCTGCAGGGCATCACCGCGAGCGGTCCGCCGCTGCCCGTGCTGCTGCGTTCGCTCGAGGTGCTGCGCGACTTGCGGCTCGCCGCACCGCGCGAGGAACTCGCCAGCCGCCATGAGGATCTGCGCCACCTCAATAGCCTGGTGCACCGCCCTCCGCCGGACAGCTCGAGCGCTTTGATGCGCGCGAGTCCTCCCGACCGCGCTGCGGACTCCGCGCTAGAGGTCGGGGGCCTTACCGGCCTTCGGCCGAGCATCGGATGAGGGTCCCGCGGCCTGCACGAGCTGCGCCGCCTTGCGCGCGCCCGCGAGGCCGAGAGCCGGGCTGAACGCCGTCACGGTGAAACGAGTCACGAGCCGATCTGCGGGCAGAGCGCCGCCGTTCGGCGTGAAATGATCCGCCGTCACCGTCGCATCGCCGCAGCGCTCCACCTGCGATTGCAGCTCCTGCGGCGTCCTGCGCAGCGCCAGATTCTCGCGCGGGGTATTCGCGACGCTGAGGCTTCCGATGCCGCCAAACGTGCCGCGCCGACCGCACGCATCACCCACTTGAACGCTGCCATCGCTCTGAAAGCGCCAAGTGACCGACTCCGGCAACGCGCCGGCGCTGACGTAGCCGCCGTATTTCTTGACGAGGCCCTCATCGAGCGAGGTTTCACGAATCGCCTCCTGCCGCGAGAAGCCCTGCGTATGCACGATGGCCATCGCGCGCTCCGCGCCCGGCACGGGCGTGAACATGACCTCGAACGACTCGCCGGCGCTCTCGAGATCCTCATCCGCGGCAGCGGGCGGAGTCCAGGCGGCAATGACGTTCACGAACAGCCCGTTCGGAATCGGCTGGCTGGTTCCGGAACTGCTGAGCGAGCTGAGCGTCTCGGTCCACTCCTTGTAGTGACGCAAATTCTTGGACTTGAGCACCGCGCGCACGGCATCCGGCGACATCCCGAGCTTGACCCCGGCCACATCGATCCGATCCGCCGCCATCCGCACCGGGACCGGGGGTGGCGGCGCCTCCACCGGAGCTGCGGGCGCAACGCTCGGTGCAGCGGCAGCTCAGCGGCGAGGCGCTCGGCGCACGCCGGGCGAGCCGGCGGCGGCGGCGTCGAGGCGGCTCACCGCAGCGGCCGGCGGGGCGTGCGCGAGCGCGGCTCCGACCAGCACGTAACCGGTCGAAACGAGATAGCCTCTCTGCTCGGCCATGGCGCAGGTATACAACGAGACCGCGTCGAACTTGATGCCTGTCATGCCATCGGGCCGGGGCAGCGGGTCGCCCAGCACGCCGTTCGGCTCGCGGCGGCCGGTTTTTGGGTTCACCAGGCAGTAGTAGCGGCGCACATTGGGCGGCTCGCCCAGGTCGAAATGCGCACGCACCACTTCCAGCTCGCTCTCTCGCAGGTTCTGCTTGATGGAGGAGAACAATCCGTCCTGAGGCATGGAGTGCCACTCGCTCGGAGCGTTCGCGGCGGGAGCGGGCGGCGGACTCGCCGGAGAATCGGCGATCGCGGCGCAGGCCGCGAGGCTTCCCATGATTCCAGTCGCGATTCTCGAAGCTTTACTTCGTGCACAGGTTGTCAAGCGTCCCCCTTTAACTCCGGCCCTATTGCTCTTCTCGCGAGGATTCTAGTCGCTGCCTTGCGATTGCGCACTAACCTAAGCGCCGCTGGTAGACGCAAAGATGGGTGTAAGCCGCCGCCAGCAACGGCGTCGACAGCGAGGCGTCGCGCGCGCGGACGAGCAGGTCACCCACGATTTGATCGGCTTCGATCGGACGATCAGCCATCAAATCGCGATACATCGAGGACGTCAGCGGCAATCCTTGAGCCGCCGCGAACAGCGTTCTGGTCTGCGCGAGAAACGCCGCATCGAGGGGCATGCCGACGGCGCTGATGACGGCGGCTACTTCCTCGAAGAAACGCGTCAGGAAATCCGCGCCGCCGGTCGCGGCCTCGATCTCGCCGAGGCTGCCGCGCATGAGGCAGGTCGCACCGCCGAGCGTCGCGAGCAGCGCCCATTTCTCCCACATCTCGAGGGCGATATTGGCGGACAAACGCGCCTCGAAGCTCGCGCCTCGCATGAACTCATCGACCGCCATGATCCGCGAGGAGCGACTGCCGTCCATCTCGCCGTAGGCGAGATCTTGAAACGGCCCCAGCTGAACGATGCGGCCCTCCTCATCCAGCACCGTCGCCACCTTCGCCGCGCAGCCTCCGACGGCATTCCGGCCGAAACGCGCGGCCAGCCGATCCATGTGCCGCATTCCGTTCAGCACCGGCAAAATGATGGTGCCTTCGCCGACGGCCGGGGCGAAATCTTCGAGCGCCGCCTCGAGCGTGAAGGATTTCACGGTGAGCAGCACCGCTTCGTACGTTCCGTCGATCGCGTCTGCCGTTATGAGCCGGGGCTGCACCACGGCGTCCCCGTACGGGCTTTTCACCCGCAGGCCACGTTCGCGCAGCTCGGCAGCCCGTTCCGGCCGCACCAGAAAAGTGACGTCGCGACCGGCTTGCACGAGCCGCGTACCGAAGAACCCGCCGGTAGACCCGGCGCCCACGACCAGCATCCGCATGGCTGCATGGTAGCACTCGGATCGGTCGGTCATGCCGGGGCGATCTAAGCAGATTCGGATTGCTCAGTTCCCGTGTCCGGGGCCGGGGCATAAGCTCGGGGGCGCCGATCAAGGCATCAACGAGGCCGGTGGCGATGAACGAAGAACTGAAGCCGCGGATTTACCGCGAGTATTGCTGGTTCGCGCTGTTGTTGCTCATTGTGACAATCGGCATCGTCGATCGTCCGCCCGGAAGCGAGACCGGCGCGCGCACCAACCCCGAAAGCGCTGCCTCTGCCGCCCCGGTGCAGCAGCAAAAGTGACCACCGCCCCGCCGCCCGGCGTCGCGTGGATCGCCGGCGTCGGCGCATCGGCAGGCCTCGGCGCAGCTCTCGCGAGACGGTTCGCCGCCGGGGGTCTCGTGGTGGCGGTGACCGGGCGTCATGCCGTGCGCTTGCAGGCGCTGGCCGCCGAGATCCGCGACGCCGGCGGCCAGGCTCACGCGCTGCCGGGGGATGTGAGCTCGGAACACGATGTCGAGCGCCTGTCGCGGGCACTCGGATCGCTCGGCACGCTCAAGAGCGCCGTGTTCAATGCAGGTAATGCCGTCAGAGGAACTCCACTCGAACTCACGCCCGCCGAGTTCGAATCGGCCTGGCGAGGCAGCACCTACGCCGGATTTCTGTTCGCGCGCGCGGCGCTCCCTCATCTGTTGTCCGCCGGCGCAGGCTCGCTGCTATTCACCGGAGCGACCGCATCTGTCCGGGGCCGCGGTCCGTTCGTTGCGTTTGCCGCCGCCAAAGCGGGACTCCGCTCGGTCGCCCAGAGTTTCGCGCGCGAGTACGGTCCGCAGGGCGTGCACGTCGCCCATGTCGTCATCGACGGCGGTATCGACGGTGATCAGTTGCGGCGCAACGCTCCCGGATTCGCCGCACAGGCGGGCGAGGATGGCCTGCTCTCCCCCGCTGCGATTGCGGAAACCTACTGGCAATTGCACGTCCAGCATCGCAGCGCCTGGACGCACGAGCTGGATGTTCGCCCCTACCGCGAGACCTTCTGAACCACCGCGCTCGTGGATCTTTTGCCGAAGAACCAATGCTGAACGGCAAACAAAGTGACCGCGACGCCGAGGACATCATGGGCGGCGGCCGCATAGCGCTGCCACGCATCGCTGCTCAGAAAAAAAAGCGCGAAGCCGCTCAAGATCAAAAGCGCGAGAACGGCTGCGAGCACACCGCCGCTCCACCGCCGCAGACCTCCCGCCCACCAGCGCAGGGCATGACGCGCGCCGATCCAACCGAAAAGATAGAGGCTCGCGACCGAGACCACCCCGTGTATCAGGAGTAACGGCGGCTCGAGCGGATGCGGGGCGTTTCCAAAAGGTCCGCGCTGTGCGGCGAATTGATCGAGGCACAGCCAAGCGCAGCCGGAAATCCACAGCACTCCCACGATGAGGTAGACGGCCGCGCGCTGCGCGCGCGGCATGCGGCGCCGATGCCGCACGGTCAGCTCGCGCCCGCCGCCGGACGGAGCGTGGCCTGCCACAATGCCAACAGCCAGCGCACGCCCTGGGTGACGTGTTCAGAGGAGAGCGTGGCGCCGGAAATATTCTTGATGTCGGTGCGAAAGCGCAACTGCTCCAGCGAGTCGCGGTGATCGAACTGCGCACGCCAACCGGGATTGCGAACTTCTCCGCCGTGACTCTCGCGGTACGACATGATCTCGAGGTTGCGAAGCGCGCCATCGACATCGATGCCGATCGCATAGGTGATCAGATTTTCCCGACCGATGACCTCATCGACGAACACGTGTCCGAGCACCTGGCCGTTGCGCGTCGCCTTGAAGATACGGATGGTGCCGTGCGGGGGCTGCGGTCCGGCCGTGGCGAGCAGCGCATTGATCTGCCCGGGAGTCTGCTGCACCACCACTTCCTGAAAGGTGTCGGCATCCGGATAGACCGCCTTCTGTGCCGCATCCAGGCTCAAATAATCGGCCGCGACGACGATGGCGACGGGGGACAGAGCCGCGAGAAGAACGCTCGAACTACGATAAGGATGGCGCACGGCGAGCCGATGTCGAATAATAATGGGAATTATTATCATTTACTTTCGTGCTGCTGACAACGGGACGGATCAGTGTCGAGTCAATCGCTTTCCCCCATCGTCTCGAGGCTTCGAGTTGCCTTCGGCACGTTCGTGGCCATCGAAGCCGAGGCGCCGAACGAATCCGCCGCCGAGCGGGCGATTGGCGCGGCGTTCGGCGCGTTTGCAACCGTCGACAGGCTGATGCACCCGCACCGTGCAGGGAGCGATCTCGCCCGGCTGGCTCTGTGCGAGCCCGAGGGCCGGGTGCTGCTCGACCCCTTGACTTGCGAGCTGCTCGAGCTTTGCTCCCGGCTGCACCGCGCCTCGGGCGGAGGGTTCGATCCGTGCCTGCCCGGCGCTGCCGGCCGGTTGTCGGATCTCGATCTCAGCGAGGCCCCCAGCGTCCGCGTGCGGGCGAAGGTCCGCATCGATCTCGGCGGCATTGCCAAAGGTTTTGCCGTCGATCGCGCCATCGCAGCCCTGCGGCTCGCGGGCTGCAGCGGCGGCCTCGTGAACGCCGGTGGCGATCTGGCCGCGTTCGGCGCCCGCTCGCATCGCATCGTATGCCGCACGGCGCACGGCAGTGCCGTGGTGGATCTGTGCGACGCGGCGCTCGCGACCAGCGAGGTCGGCCACGATTCGCAACCCCCCGAGCATCGCGGTCACTACCACGGGGTCGACGGCCGGCCGGCCGCACGCGGTGCCGTGACGGTCATTGCCGCAAGCGCCGCACTCGCCGACGGCTTGACCAAATGCCTGTTGCTCGCCACCGAAGCGGAGCGCGGCCGGCTGCTGCGGCTATTCGATGCCCGTGAGGTGCGGTATCAAAACGCAACCCCGAGCCCAAGATCAAAGCGCGTGAAGTCGGAGTTCTCCTCGAACCACTGATAGTCGGCCTTGAACACGATGTGCGGCGTGGTGTAGAAATTCGCGCCCACCGTCCACACGCGGTCATGATTGATGGGCCAGTAGCCGTAATCGCCGGGATTCGAGGAGATCGGAACCAGCCCGGGCGGGACCACAGGGCCGGTCGTGCCCTCATAGCTCGAGCCCATGTTGTAATGCTCCCAACGCACGAACGGCACGAGGCGGTATTCGTTGTGATCCCACAGCGAATAGGCGCTCTGCACGTAGTAGCCATAGAACTGCGAGGGAATCGGATTGGGCGATCCGGGATTCGACGCGTTCGCGATGGCGACATTGCTGATCGAGCCTTTGGCGTAAAGGGCGGACAGATCCCATTTCGACGGAGTCCAACGGATGTGACCTTCCCATAGCGTCACACGCTCGTTGCCGGGAATCGGCGCATTCGGCGGAGCCGCCACCTTGACCGCATCGCCCGTGCTGATCGCCCCGCCGATGGTGAGCCCGGGTATGCCGTAGTAGCTGAGCGCCAGATATTGGGAGAGGTGCTGGGCATTCGCGAGCGCAAGCTCCTGGTGCGTCGCTTGCAACGGAGCCGAGTCACTGTCCTCGAGACCGAGCGCGGTCGTGTACAGCGGGAACTCGGGCGCGAAATTCCACTTCGACAGGTCGAACCCGGTCGTGAGGCCGGCGTTCCAGCCGAGTCCGAATCCCGTGTCGCCATGCAGATTCAATCCACCTTCGCGCCACGTGCTCGGAATGATCAGCGTCTCGACGAAATTGCGCTGCACGCCGTAGAAATTGGTCGGCTCGTGATGCTCGTTCAAGAAGCCGAACGGCATCAAGAAGAGCCCGGCGCGCAGCCCCACGTAGTGATTCAGCTCGCGATCGATATAGAACTGCTCGACTTCGAACTCCCCCGGGTCCGACGCCGAGGCGACCGCATGCTCGACCTCGAACTCGGAGTTGAACTCCGTGCGGCTGTCGAAGGTATAACCGATGCCGAACACGGCGCGAGCGAGATCCGCTTGCGTGTTCTTCTCATCGTCGGTGGGACGCGTGTAGTAGATCTCGCCGTAGCCCCACAGCTTCAGCCCATTGCCGAACGGCGCGGCGGCGTTGGTCAGCGCCAGAGTGCCGCCGGGAACGGGATTGGCCGCAGCCGGGTTCGGCGCCGGGGGTACCGGGTTTGACGTCGCCGGGACCGGATTCGAGGACGGAGGAACAGGGTTCGACACCACCGCTGCCGGATTGGCCGCCGGGGGTGATCCCGGCGGAGTCGGATTCGGTGTCTTGGGCGACTGCGCCATCTGCTGCTCGAGCGCTTGCTCGCGCTCGAGCAATTGCCGGTTCTGATCCGCAAGCCCCTTGAGTTGGTTCTGTACTGCCTCGAGCTGCAGTCTCAGCGCTTCGATTTGCTGCTGCTCGCTCAGCGGTTGATCTGCAAGCGCCGCGCCCCCTAAAGACATCAACGCGCCCAGCACCGCAGTGCGTACTGATTTTGGTATCGCTCGTGGGGCGGTCTTCATCGGCTGATTCCTTGTGTGGTGCTCGTTGAGGCGATCGGCGCGCACTGCGCGGGTACGTTGTAGGCCGACGGATGGGCCGGATCGAAGCCGTCGGTCAGCGTGCAAAGAAACGCCACGATGTCGTCGATCTCCTGGGCCGTGAGCGTCGGCGCCTGTCCCCCGCCGAAGGTGGGCGGCGTGTAGGGCACCTCGCCGACGTTGACGTTGGCGTCGTACTCGGCCGGCAAGTCGTTGTACTCGTCGAGATCGGGAGTGCCGGTCGCGGTCAGGTAGAACGTGCCGACCGCCATGTAGGGATTGCCGCCGGGGCCCGCGGCCACCGGGTTCGGATTGTTGGCGGTATCGTTATTGATGTCGCGGGTGACGTACCACTCGATCACTTGATGCAGGGTTTGGAAGTTGCCGTTGTGAAAGTACGGTGCGGTGATCGCGATATTGCGCAGTGTCGGCACCTTGAACACGCCGCACAGCGTGGTGGTGCCGGCGAGGTCCACTCGCGCGTTCGGATCGTTGACCGCGGACTTGAAGGGGCCGCACAGACCCATGTCGTAGTAGCGATATTCCGCATCGTCGGGAACATCCACGGGCGTTATCACGGTGCTGAGCGGCGCGCTGTCGACGGGACTCACCGACGCCTGCGAGTTCGCGGGTATCTGCCAGTTACGCGGAACACCGATGTTGTCGAAACTGAAGTCCGTGAACAGCGCGTGGCTGTCGTATTGCTGCGGCTGGCTGGGATGGCACGCGGTGCAATTGCCCTTCACGGGGTTATTGAACAGATCGAGCCCGCTCTGCTCCTGCGCGGTCAACTGCGCTTGACCCTGCAACCAGTAGTCGTACTTGCTGCTGAAGGGATGGAACGACGGATCCTCGGTCTCGAACGCCGCGAGTGCGAGCCCGATGTCCTTGAGCGCGGTGTCCGGATCATCGAGCACCGCCTCGCCATACACGGCTGTGAAGGCCTGCAACGTCGCGGCCGACGCGCGCAGTCGACTCACCACTTCCGCGGCGTCCCGATTCGCCATCTCGAACGGCGTGACGAAAGGCTGCTCTGCCTGGGTGGCAAGCGAGGAGGCGCGGCCGTCGCGAAAAAAACCGCCGGTCGGACCGTCGTCGAGCGAAAAAGGCGGCGTGAACGAGGCATACACGAGCGAGGGCGTATTACGGAATCCGGGCTGGTCCATGTTTGCGCCGCCGAGCGGGACCGGCAGGCCATGATCCGTGGCCGGGTCACCGGTAAACGCGCGGCTCGGTACATGGCACGTGCCGCACGACTGCTTGCCGGACGCCGACAAGCTCTTGTCGAAAAAGATCGCCTTGCCGGCCGCGGCAGCGGTGGACTGAGCCGCGGGCGGAGGCGCCGCCTCCTCGCTGCTACCGCCGCCGCAACTCGCGAGCGCCAAACCACCGAGTGCCGCGAGGGCCCTGCCCCATCTATCGAACCGTCGCACGCGATGCATCCCTTAGTTCCGCTCAGCCGCTCCCGACGAGCGCTCTACATAGTAGTGAGAATGCTATCGAGAAGTATTCGCATTTGCAACTGAGACATAAGGCGGCGCGTAAGGGCGCATGCGCGCCC
Source organism: uncultured Gammaproteobacteria bacterium (assembly GCA_963766915.1). Lineage (GTDB taxonomy): Bacteria > Pseudomonadota > Gammaproteobacteria > Steroidobacterales > Steroidobacteraceae > Bog-1198. The sequence continues at coordinate 815,909 of CAVYCL010000001.1, read as the reverse complement.
CCGCCTTAGATTGAGCGGACGAGGCTTACGGGAGGTCTTGTTCTGCGGAGAAGGTTCCGGGCTTTCCGGCAACCTGCAGCAGCACGCCCGGGTTGTTGGTGTAGACGCCGTTCACCAGCGGGTGCGACACGCCCACCGGCACCACGATGTCGACCAACCCGTCGCCGTTCACATCGGCGATGGCCACTTGCGTTGCGTTGGTGGTCGCATAGCTCGCTGCGGCCAGGAACGTGCCCGGTGCAGTGGCACTGTTCAGCAAGACGTTCACCGTCGTCGAGCCGCCGATGACGATGTCGGGGCGACCGTCGCCGTTCACGTCCGCCACCACGATGGATTGCGGAAAGCTGGTCGCCGACAGCGTATAGCTCACCGGAGCCAGGAACGTGCCCGGAACGCTCTTGTTTTGCAGCAGGATGTTGACCGTGGGCGGACTGCCGACGGGACCCGGATCGGTGATCACGAGATCGTTGAGGCCATCGCCATTCACATCGGCGATGGCGATGAGGTTGGCGCCCACGATCCCAGGATTCGGGCTCTGCGTGAACACGGCGACCGGCGCTGCATAAGTCGGGCTGGCGGCGGCGCCGGTATGCAGCAGTACCTTCACGCCCACCGAATCGGTGAGCGCAATGTCGGCAATGCCGTCGTTATTTAAGTCGCCGACGGCCACCCAATTGGCTCCGCCGGGGTACAAGCTCACCGGACTTGCGAACGTGCCCGGCGCTGTCTGGACGAACAGCGACACATTGAAATCGGCCGATACCAGATCTTGCAGCCCGTCGTTATTCATGTCGCCGATGGCGACCTGCGAGGCGCCGGGCGATGACAGAATCAGCGGCGCCCCGAACGTGCCGGGGGTTTGCGCGCTGTTCAAGAAGACCGTGAGCGTGCCGTCATCGAAGCTTGCCGACACGACGTCGAGCGCTCCCGCGCCCGTGAGATCCGCGCTCGCGAGATACAGCGGGTCATCGCCATCCGGCGTGAGCACGGGTACCCCGAATGTACCCGCCCCTGTCGAGGGATAAATCTTGAGATTCCCCGGATTGTCCTGGGGGTAGTAATAGACCGTGCTGGTGGCAATGATCGAGGTGTGACCGTTCTGCGTGAAGTTGCCGGCGACCAAGCCGTATGTGGTCTCGCTCGGCGAGGTCGGGGGGTAGCCGCAATTCCCGCACCAATTGTCATCGTCGCAGCTCGCGAATAACGGTACGGTCACGAGAACGGCGCAGGCGCGCACCCATGACCGCGACACGACTCGCGCCTTCCCGCGCCCGGCGAATTCTTTGGTCGACATGGCCCCTCCCATTTTCGAGCTTGCTAGAGCCTTAACGGCTATCTACGAAGTCCGTTGACTGACATCCCCGCCGAGAACCAATGTCCCGTCGGGGCTCTCAGCCATCAACGCAAACTATTACTAATCATAATCTTACGGGCTTCATCTAGACATGTCCCCTTGTGCCAATCAAGCAATTCGCGCAACGGCCGGCAGCGCCTGGTCAGCCGCGCGCATTCCTCGTGCGCCCTGCCGCGTGCCCCGGAGCCAGGCGCTCAACCGCTCGCCGCCGATGAGCTCGACTCGCGTTGAGTGGGCGAATTCGCGCGCCTCGGGGGTGAACCCGCCGGCGGTGAGTACATAGCCACCCTGCCCGCCGACCGCCGCCAGCGCCATGCTCAGTTCCCGCACCGCATGGATTCCGATCTCTTGCTTACGCCAGTGCCGGCATTGAACCAGGAAGCGCTCGCCCGATTTGACCAAGGACAGATCCACGGCGTCCGAGGCGTCACGCATGCCGAACCCTGCCACATGGAATCCCCGCCGTCGAAATGTCTCGCCGATCATCCTCTCGAAGTCGCGCCACGGCATCGCAACGATCGCGCTGGGGTTCAAGCGCGCCCGGGTAGCAGGAGGGGAGTTAAAGGCGGGAGAGGAAATGGCTGTCCACCAGCGAGGACGATGAGAGTCGGCGCAGATTGACGCAGCATGCGGGGAAAAACGATGAACGCGGTCACAGCCGCCGCGTTTCCTTTCGAGCGCAACCCGCCGCGGGTCAACTCCAATCGTTCGATCGATCCGATGAGCTGCTCGAGAGCAGGCTGCTGAGTAAGCCACCAACGATGGCACCGCCGACCTGCAACGCGAGAGCCGATCCGCCACCCGGCTCGGAGGGGTAGTCCCCACCCGATATCTCCTCTTGGGCAATCCGCGAGACCACCCAGTCGAATTTTCCGCTGGTCACGGCCGCCTTGCAGTAGCGACACTCGCCGATCTGGGTCAGCGACACCGGCGCGCCGCAATTGGGACACGTGTTCTCGAGTGTCCCCGGCTTCTGCGTGGTGGCGACGCCGACCGAGCGCTGAAACGTCCAGTCCTCGGTGAATGGACGCACGACCCGGTCACCGAACACGATGTGGTTGTTCTGGTCGACCTCGAAATCCGCAGCGGCCGCCGAGATTCGCACCGTGATGTCGTCATAGACGCGGCCGTGGACAATGAGAACCGGCTCGATGCGCTGCACGGTGCTCTGCTCCATCACGTTGCGGCGGCCTTCCGCAGCGAGCGTCTCGAGCTGCGCACGCCAGGTGAAATACGCACCGGGGCTCAAGAAGGCGCGCCCGGCATCCAAATTCTGTTTGCACCATGCATCCTGCAGAGCCAGGAAGGCCGTCCTCACCCGTTCCCGAAAGGCGTCCGGCGAGAAGGCGGGATCAGCGGCCCGAAGCGCCGCGATTCCCTGTCCGACGCTCGGCGCCGCAACCGCCAGCGACGAATCGTTCGCGTATCCGACGAAGGGCGCTTGCTCGACGCCCGCAACGATCCAATCTACGCTTCCGTTGGTGACGCTCGCTCGACAGTGCGCGCACGTGCCGTCGAGATTCAGGCGCAACTCCGCGCCGCACGCCGGGCAACGCGCGGCGATCACACCGCCGTTGGTCGCCGTGAGCGCGCCGGCCTTGCGTATGAACGTCCAGCGCTCGCCGTGCCGGTGATCGGCTTGCTCGTCGGCGATCACCTGATTGCCATCGCCCAACACCTTCGCCCGATAGACGAGATCGAAGTGAACTTGCAGCCGCTGACCGGCGTCGTCGCATTGCGCGTTCTGCACGTGCACGGCGCGCACGTTCAGACTCTCGAGCAAGGTGTGTCGATGCTGCGCGGTGGACGCTGCAATGCCGCTTGCGACTTGCTGGAACACGGCATCGTTCAGAAAAGGGCGCAGCGCCGCGGCATTGTTTTGCTGCATGCCGCGCTTGACCAAAAAGAAGGTCATTTCCGCGCGCTGCAAAAAGACTTCGAGCTCGAAGCCCGGATCCTGCGCGCGGATACGATCGATGATGGGCCGCAGGGTCGATGCAAACGCCGCGGCGGGCAAGGACTGCGGCGCCATGCCGCTCCTCCCCTGCCCCGTCTCGATGCCGGTCGCAAGATTTTGACCGAGCGCCGCGCCGAGCACGCTCATGACGGCGGCGGGCGCCCCCGCCGCTTGAGTCGAGCCCCCGGCGCCGCCGCGTTGCGAACGGCGCCAGAAATAGAACAACAGCACGATGACCAGCAAGACGAAAAATCCACCGCCGCCGAGACCCCCGCCGTGAAACGCGTGGCCTCCGCCCGAGTATCCGCCGCCGTGCCCTCCGCTTCCCCCGTGCCCTCCGCCACCTGCGCGCGCGAGCGCATCCCCCGTGCCGATCAGCGTGGCGATCAGCGTCGCGCCCGCACGCGCAACGGGCCTCATGCCGAGAGCGCGTTCCCGCAGTTGGCGCAGAACTTCGCGCCGGGCGAGACCGCCGTACCACATTGCGTGCAATGCGTGATCTTGGGCGCGCTGATCGGGGTTCCGCAGTTCGCGCAGAACTTGGCACCGGGCGGATTCGTCGCGTGGCAGTTCGAGCACGCCACGCCCGCCGCCGCGGGCCCTGCACCGCCCGCCGGCGCCGGCGCGAGACCTACCCCGCCGCCGTTGCCCGGCGCGGGCCCCGCCGAGTTCGCACCGATGCCCGCCACGAGTCCGCCGAGCCCCATGCCGACTCCGAGAACCGCCGCGCCGTTGCCGCCGCCGGCCGCTGCGCCTTCACCGATACCCTTCAAGGCAGCCCCGACTCCATACTCGCGAAAGCCGCCCGCGAGGCGCGTGTAGGCGCTGTCCTTGCGCAAGCCCTTGAGAGTCTGCTCATCCTCCGGGGTGAGGCTGATGGTGACATTGCCCAAACGCGTGATCTTGACACCGTAGGGCAAGAGCGCGGCCTGCACGTCGGCAAGCAGCGCCGCCTCGATCTCGGCCGTGCGTCCCGCGATTCCAAGCACGGGCCATTTCTCGGCGGTCAACGTGCGCACGACGCCGGTGCGCAACGACTTCAAGATTTGTTCGCGCGACCAATCGGTGACGAGATCGTTGGAGGCCTGCCGCGTGCCGATCAAGGTCAGGATCAACGTCGCCGGATCGTTGACCTTGAGCGCGTATTCTCCGAAGACACGCAAGCCCACGGCGAGACCGGTCTCGGGGTCCTCGATGTTGTCGATGGGACCGCCGAAAGGCAGGCTCACGAACTCGCGCGTGCTCACGAAATAGAGTTCCGCGCGATACATGTTGTCGCCGCTCGCCCAATCCACGATGTCGCCAAGGAACGGCAGCAACGCGCCGTCGAGCGTCGAACGCCCTTGCGGCAACGTGCCCGCCACCTTGCCTTCCTTGATGAACAGGGCCGTCTCGTCGGGCTCGACCGTAACTTGCGTGAACTTGCGGATGGTGAGATCCGGCCACTTATAGAGAATCGCGCCCTTCGCCTCGTCCGGACGCGCGATGAACTGACGGTTCAGGTCATTACCCTTTCCGAATAGGCTCACGATGCACCTCTTCCGCTGTGTGATTGACGGTCGAATATAAGCCCAAACGAGCTGCGAGCGCCATGAATCGGCGAATGTCGATCAATCGTGGTAAAACCCTCGCTCATTTCGTACCACAAGGTCTTTGCATGCACGACTCCAAGACTACAGCCCGTGCGCGATCGGCACGGCTCGCACTTCTCGCCTGTCTCGCCGCCGCCGCCTTCGCGCGGGCCGGCGATCCACCCCCGGCCGCAACAGGCACTGCTGCGCCGCCACCCGCTGCGGCGGCGGCCGCGCCGTCGCCAAGCCCCGCCGATCAACACATCGCTGCGACGATCGCGCCTCAATATGCAGAGCTTGCTCGCAAGCTCGCCAAGGGGCTGCCGGAATATCGCATCGTGCACATCACGCCGAGCGGCGTCGACGGCATCTTGGAAGTGCTGATGGAAGACAACCGCATCGTCTATAGCGACACGTCGGGCAAACACCTCTTTAACGGCCATCTGTTCGATCTCGACACCCACGAGGATCTCACCGAGCGGCGGATCGAGGCGCTCACGCGCATCGACCTCAAGCAATTGCCGCTCGCGGATGCGTTCGACGTCGTGCACGGCAACGGCAAGCGGCAGCTGTATTTGTTCGAGGATCCCGACTGTCCTTACTGCAAGAAATTCGAGGAACAGCTGCAGAAGGTCAACGATGTGACGCTGCACATCTATTTGTTCCCGCTCGTGAGCCTGCATCCGCACGCAAATGAACATGCGCTCGGCATATGGTGCGCGAGCGACCGTCAGAAGGCCTGGGCCGATAAGATGTTGAAGGGCATCGATCCGCCTGCGGTGGCGAAGTGTGCCAATCCGATCGATCGCAACCTCGCTTTGGGCGACAAGATCCATATCGAGGGGACGCCGACGATCCTGTTCGCCGACGGCCGCGTGCGCGCAGGCATGATGTCGGCGGAGGAGCTCGAGCGGATGCTCGGCGGCAATTAAGCGCAGCTCCCCGGCCACGCGCAAACGCGTGGCCGGGGAGAGAGATTTCGAGACTACTCGGAGATCGTGTACGAGTACGGCAGGCGCAGCACCTCGTCGCCGGTCCCCGTATTGGAATTGTAGGTATCGACGTACAGATAGCCGTTGACGGTGCTGCCCACGGCCGAGGCATCCGGCGTGATCGTCACCGTCATGGTCCCGCTCTCGCCCGGCGCGAGTATCAAAGGACTGTACGTCGTGCCGCCCAACACCAGATCCGCCCAAGGATCGCCGGTGCTCGGCGACATGGCGGCATCGAACGGCTGCATGAGCGCGAACGCCGTGGTGACCACCGGCGTGGTCGGCGCGCCGGCGGGACCATACGGCCCGATCAACGAGGGTATGGTGATCCAGGCGCCCCAGGGCACTTCCGGCTCGGACAAGGTGGCGAGCACGGAATTCTTGCCCGCGGGCAAGCCAAAGACATCCGGATTACCCGTGCCTCCGACGTTGATCCCCACATCGTTGTAGGCATCCATTTCGAGGGGCGCCGTGGCGGTCCCAAAGAATTGGATGGTGCCGACTTCGGTGGGCAGGATGTATTCGCCGCATTGATTGGGCAGCGTGTTGGTGCCGCTGCACACATAGGACGGCAGCTCCTGCAGCACCGGCGTACGCAGTCGAGGGTCGGCGAAATACGCCTGAGTCACGGAACCGGTATTGGTGACGTTGAGCGTGACGGTGACCGGCTCGCCGCTTGCGGACAGGAGCGTCGCCGGATTGTTCGGCAGGCCCTTGACCCCCACGCCTCCCCAATAGCTGAACGAGACCTTGCCGGTGAACGGCGATGAAGTCTCATTGCCGGAGACCGTGTAGTTCGTGATCAGCGTGAATCGCCACCGGCCCGCTTGCGGCGCGTAGTGACTCAGCGTCATCCCCTTTTGCTGATTGCCATACACATCGGCGTTCGGCTGCACGCTCATCTGCATGCCGTTGGGATCAACGAGAACACCCTCGAGGATGTCGCCGCTGTCGCCCGCCTGCAGATTGAGGCTCATGGTGCCATGGCCCTGGGGAACCTGGAACTGGTAGGTCTGATAAGGACCCACGCCTGCGCGGCCGTTACCGCCGGTGATGGTCCCCGTGAACGAGCCGCCGCTGCTGCTGATCGGTATCAGCGTGCGCAGGCTCACCGGAATTTCCGCAACGACCGTGCCAGTCGCACAGTTCGATCCGACGAAGCGAATAGCCGCTCCCAGATCGCCCGACTGTTCGGGCATTTGGTAGTCCACCGTCAAAGACGCCGATTTGCCCGGCGCCAGATCGAGCGTGGAGGGATGCACGGTGCCGATCTTGACGTAGTCTTCGGCGGCCCAGGTAAATTTAACGGGGCCGGAATAGGAAGCCGCATCGCCGGTCGGACGAGTAAAGACCACCGCGGTCCAGGTGCCGCCGGTCGGCTTCACCACATCGACATGGGCGTAGCCCTGGCCGAATCCTTGCGGAATGGAATAGCTCGCCTGGCGCCCCGACGGATCGAGGATCGAGAGATACACGATGAGCGAACTCGTTGCCGTTTCCTGCCAGGCGATCGAGACATCCAGATGCGTGGCGCCTGACGGGACGGTGAACTTCTTCGTCGTATAGGGACGCGGATCACCCGAGACATTCAGCAAGATCGGGTCCGAGCTCGGATCGAGGTTGACCGTGCTGCTCGCTCCGGCGATCGGTGGGCCGAGCGTCTCGAACGAGGGCGTCAAGGACTGCTTGGAGGTACCGGTATTGGTGATGGTGACCGCGAGACTCTTCGACGTATTCGGCTCGGCGACGGCAATCGCGCTGGTGGGACTCAACAACAAACCCTCGGCTTGCCTTGTCGGTGAGCCGTTTTCATCGTGAATCGACAACGCCATATTCACCGCCGCCAGGGCATCGATGATCCCCGCGCCCTGCTCCGAGGAGGGAGCGGAGATGTCCTGAGCCGTGCTCATGATGATCTGCTTGACCAAGGCGGGAGTCGGACTCTTGCCGTGATGGGTGCTGCGGTAAGCTTGGATGATCAGCGCCGCTTCACCGGCGGTCAGCGGCGAGGACTCGCTGGTACCGCCCGTTTGCTGGACCGGCGTCGGACCGCCCCGGTAATTGGAGCAGTCGGTATAAAGGGCCTGGTTGGTGGAGCACGCAGCCCAACCGAGGTCGCCGGGCGCCAGGATATCGATGGTGCGCCCCGTGCTCTGCGCAAAGCCGCCCGAGCTGAACGGTGAGACATTGCCGCTGATCCAACCGGGCACCTTCACGAGAGACTGTGCACCATAGGTGGTCTGGACGTAGGAGCGGTATTGCGTGCTCATGCCGACGTCGATGACCTCGAGCGAGGTCGCCGGTGAGCCGATCGTTCCCGAAGGACCGGTGGAACCCGCATCGCCGGCGGACACGACGACCGTCACACCGGCAGCCACGGCGGCTGCATCGGCTAACGAAATCGGATCGTTGTTGTTGTCGGGAAAGGGGTTGCCGCCGAAGGATTCGTTGATCACGTCCACCTTGTCGTGCAGGACGGCCCACTCGATGGCCTGTACGAAGAAAGACGTGGTGGTAAATCCCGCATACGAGTAGATCTTGAGGCCGACCAGCGAGGCGCCGGGCGCCATGCCGCGGATGCGGATATTGCAGGGCGACGGTAGCGGATGCGCCGTCGCGACGTACTGGCTGATGTCGTAATTGAGGATTTTGCCGTTCGACACGTCCTGTGCGGCGATCGAGCTCGCGTCCAAGTAAGCCTCGCCGCCATCGGTGGGCGTGCCGGCCGGGTCACCCGAGAAATCCTGATAGTCGATGAAAACGCGAGAGCCGTTCGCACGGATAAAACTGGGGTTGCCAACATTGAGGCCGTCTGCGATCCAGGCGACCTTGACGCCCTGCCCGGTGACTTTCTGGCCATTGCCGTCCACCACTTCCTGGGCTTGCGGTATCGAGGGGTCGAGATAGGCGGCATGGGTGAGTTGCAAAGCCTCGGGCTCGAGCGTGTTGCACAGCCCATTGTCGGTCGCGCTCGGCGCGCCGGAGGCGGCACTCACCGTATCTTTCTGTCGACGGGGCGCGCGGATCACGGCATCGGGCACCACGGCCTGCACGTCGGGATGGCTCGCAAGCACCGCCGCTTCGCTCGCCGTCACCTGGGTCGCAAACGCATTGATGGTGCTGAAGGAGTGAATGGTGTGCGCGCCGGATCGCTGCAACAAACCGAGCACATCGGTCTGCGCCGTGGCGATGGCCGCTGCCCGCGGTGTCATCGCCTCACGCGATGGCGGCAGGCTGGTCAGTTGATCCTTGAGGATCACGATGACCGGAAGCTGCGACGATTTGGCGAGCTGCGCGGCCGTGAATGAGCCCGACAGCGCGCTGCTGGCCCCGGCGAGCACGGCGCACGAAAACACAAGCCTCAACAAGGTTGAGCTCTTCATAGATTGAATATCCCCTCAAGTCCGTTTTATTGATTGATCTCGGTCTTTGGCTGCACTCCGTGTCTTCTGCGGCGACATGCAGACCAAGGCCGCGCGTTTCGCGCCGGCGCCCAATCAGCGGGTTGCATTATGTCAAGCGTCCTTACTTGCCATAACTCTCATCATATCCCCGATGTTCTGTCACTGGAAAGCCGCGTCACGCCGCCTTCTCGGCATCCTGTGTCCTAGGGTGCACCTTGCGCGCGCAACAAGTACCGTCCCTGGGCGAGCACGAAGCGCTTGAAGGCCGCGGCGGTCGGCGACAGCCGCTTCTTCGCGAGGTGCGCCACGTGCCACTGCCGGATCACCGGCGTGCCGCTCACATCGAGGATCACCAATCGTCCGGTCTGCAGCTCGAGGTCGAGGGTGTGTCGGGAGATGAAGCTCACGCCCATGCCCGCCATGACCGCCTGCTTGATGGTCTCGTTGCTTGCCATCTCCATGGCCACCCGAAGATTGAAGCGGCGTTCCTCGAAAAACTGCTGCATGGCGAGGCGCGTGCCGGACCCGGGTTCGCGCACGATGAATGGCTCGCGCGCCACCCGATCGGCGGGCACGCGACGGACGCCGGCCAGCGGATGGTCGGGGGCTGCGATGATGACGTGCGGATTCGGCGCGAACGGCTCGGCGACCGTGTCGAGCGTCTGCGGCGAGCGGCCCATGATCGCGAGGTCGACTTCGTTGGCGACCAACTGCTCGATCACCGAATCGCGATTGTTCACCGCCAGCCGGATTTCGAGCTCCGGGAAATCCTTGCCGAAGCGCGCGAGCAGTCGCGGTGCGAAATACTTCGCCGTGCTCACCACGGCGAGATTGATGCGTCCGCGCTTAAGCCCCTTCAGACCGTCGATCGCCTCCTCCGCATCCTTGAGCGAGCGCAGGATCTCGCGCACCCGCGCAAGCAGCTCCTGCCCGGCCTCGGTCACGTGCAGCTTCTTGCCGATGCGCTCGAACAGGGGCAGGCCCGCATTGGTCTCCAGCTCCTTGATGTGCATCGACACGCCCGGCTGGGTGAGATGCAGCAGCTGCGCGGCCTTGGAGAACGAGCGGTTGCTTGCCGCGGCCTCGAATACCTTGAGCTGCCTAAGAGAGACGTGTTGAATGGACATGGAATCCCCGCTGCGCCGCGAACCCGGCCTAGCATAAGCCAAACCTTATTCTGTACCGAACCATTATTGATTATCACTGATGGATTCGGGGGTCTAGTCTGGCGCCAGGTGTAAAACCCACTTTTTAGGAGCCGCGCGCGATGGCCGAGCGAGATCGATACCAGGCCGGGGTTATGCCGTTCGCGCAAAGGGCATATGGGAATCCCGACGACCAGAGTCTCGACTCGGACGTCCTCGTCGATGCGATAGAGACGGCGGCTGCCGTCGCCGGGGAATCATCGACCGCCACCGGGAGGGTCGTTTGGACCGACCGCCTGACCGCCTGCGCTCGTTACCGCGCCACGGCGTATCGCGCCGAGGGGGTGTCCGGTGCTGCTGATCAATACTTGAAATGTATCTCATATAACATTGATTTATTTGAAGACGTCCGCACCGTCGACCACCCAGGACCCACCCCCCTTGAGGGCGAGAAGCTGCGGGTGAGCCGGGTGTTCGCTTGAGGATCAAGGCGATCATCTTCGACGTCGATGGCACGCTTGCGGACACCGAAGAAGCGCACCGCCAGGCGTTCAACACCGCCTTTCGCGAGCATCGCTTGGACTGGCATTGGAGCACGGCGGACTACGCCCGCTGGCTCGCCGTCACGGGCGGCAAGGAACGGCTCGCGGCGTTCGTCGATTCACTCACCCAGTCGGCCGCCGAACGCGCCGCGCTGAAGGCACGAATACCAGCCGTTCATCGCACCAAGAGCGAGCATTACGCGAGCCTCGTTCGCCTCGGCGGCGTGCCGTTGAGGGCCGGGATCGAGCGCCTGCTCAGCGAGGCCGCGAGCGCCGGCGTAACGCTCGCGATTGCCTCCACGACGACGCGGGAGAACATCGACGCGCTGCTGGACGCTCATTTCGGCGGGGCGGGAGCAGAACGATTCAAGGTCATCGGCGCGGGCGATGTGGTGCCGCAGAAAAAGCCCGCGCCGGACATCTATCGGTTCGTACTGCAAAAACTGGGAGAATCGTCCGGCGACTGCGTCGCCGTCGAGGATTCGGGCCAGGGTCTCACCGCCGCGAAACGCGCAGGACTCTTCACGGTGGTCACGCCGAGCGATTGGACCTCGGGCGAGGATTTTTCCGCTGCGGATCTGTTACTAACCTCCTGGGATTCGTGCGATAGGCCGTTCTTGGAGCTCGAATATGCCTTTGCGACCAATGCGGGCCGGCGACCGCGATACGCTGCTGGGAGGGATGCATGAGTACAAGAGAAAAAAAGACCATCACGGAATTCATGATCGAGGAGCAACGGCGCTTCCCCGAGGCCACCGGTGACTTCACGGCGGTGCTCAATCACGTGCGCCTCGCCTGCAAGCGAATCAGCTACATCGTGGGCCGCGGGGCGCTCGGCGCCGTACAGGGCGACGCCGAGGCGATCAATGTCCAAGGCGAGAGGCAGATGAAGCTCGACGTCATCGCCAACGATATCTTTCTGCGCACCAGCGAGTACGGCGGGCATCTGGCGGGCATGGTGTCCGAGGAGCTTGCAGGGCCCTATGCCATCCCGGCCGAGTATCCCGCTCGGCAAGTACCTGCTCACGTTCGATCCGCTCGACGGCTCGAGCAACCTCGACGTCAATGCCCCGGTCGGCAGCATCTTCTCGGTGCTCAAGGCGCCCCGCGAGGGCGAGCCCGCCGCGTGGAGGACTTCCTGCAGCCGGGTTCGCAGCAGCTGTGCGCGGGCTACGCAATCTACGGTGCGACCACCATGCTGGTGCTCACTTTAGGTCGCGGCGTTCACGGATTCACCTTGGATCGCGATTTCGGCGAATTCGTCCTCACCCATCCGAACATGACGCATTCCGGCAGAAACCCGCGAGTTCGCCATCGACGCTTCGAACGAGCGCTTCTGGGAGCCGCCGGTGAAGCGCTATGTGGTCGAGTGCCTGCAGGGCCACGCGGGCCTGCGCGGCAAGGACTTCAACATGCGCTGGATCGCCTCGCTGGTCGCCGAGGTGCACCGGATCCTGGTCCGCGGCGGGCTGTTCATGTATCCGCGGGATACCAAGGATGCCGAGCAAGCCCGGGCGGTTGCGGCTGCTCTACGAGGCCAATCCCATGGCGATGATCGTCGAGCAGGCCGGCGGCGCCGCCTCCTGGGGCCGCGGCCGGGTTCTCGACTGCGTACCCGACGAGCTGCACCAGCGCGTGCCGCTGATCCTCGGCTGCCGCTCGGAAGTCGAGCGCATCGAGCGGTATCACCTGGAGCACGACCAGGGGCTCGACCAGATCTACAGCTCGCCGCTGTTCAAGGAGCGCTCGCTGTTCATCCAGAGCGAATGGACGCTGAGAGGCAACCATGTCAGCCAAGCATCCCATCATCGCCGTCACCGGCTCCTCCGGCGCCGGCACGACGTCGGTGACTCGCACGTTCAACTCGATTTTCCGCCGCGAGCGCATCAACGCGGCGATGGTCGAGGGCGATTCGTTCCACCGCTACGACCGCGCTGGAGATGAAGCGAGCAAGATGGCCGAGGCAGCAGCGCGCGGCGACCAGCACTTCAGCCATTTCGGCCCGAGAACAACCTGTTCGAGGAACTGGAAGACGCTGTTCCGCGACTACGGCGAGACCGGCGGCGGCAAGATCCGCAACTACCTGCACAACGAGAAGGAAGCCGCGCCCTACGGGCAAGAGCCCGGCACCTTCACGCCCTGGCAGGACATCGCCGCGGGCACCGATCTGCTGTTCTACGAGGGCCTGCACGGCGCGGTAGTCACGCCTGAGGTCAACGTCGCCCGGCATGCCGATCTCATCATCGGCGTCGTGCCGATCATCAATCTCGAGTGGATCCAGAAGCTGCATCGCGACCAGGACGACCCGCGGCTACTCCACCGAGGCCGTGGTCGACACGATCCTGCGGCGCATGCCCGACTACGTGAACTACATCTGCCCGCAGTTCTCGCAGACCCACATCAACTTCCAGCGCGTGCCGACGGTCGATACGTCCAATCCGTTCACCGCGCGCTACATCCCGACCGCCGACGAAAGCTTCGTCGTCATCCGCTTCGCGAATCCGAAGGGCATCGACTTTCCGTATCTGCTTGTCCATGATTCACGACTCCTTCATGTCGCGGCCGAACATCATCGTCTGCCCCGGCGGCAAGATGGAGCTCGCGATGCAGCTGATCTTGACGCCGATGATCTTGAAATTGATGGATGTGCGCCGGCGGGCGCTGGGGCTGCAGCCCGCGCGCGTGCCGGTGGGAACGGCTTAGCGTTCGCTACCCGTCGACTTCCCGGCCGCGCGAGCGGCCGATCCATTACAATTCTTGCGTAACCATGCGCAACCCCACACTTTCCGTCGCGGCTCTATCGCCGTCCAACAACCGCCTGCGCGGCATCATGTCCATGATCGCCGCCGTATTCGTCTTTGCCATCATGGATTCGCTGCTGAAGCGCTTGTCCTCGCATTACGGGCCGATGCAAGTCGCGTTCCTGCGCTGTTTCTCCTCCCTCGCGCTGCTGACATGCACCATCGGATTCCAGCGCGCGTGGCCGCAGCTGCGCGGCGGCTCAGCCGCTCCTGCATTTGCTTCGCGGAGCGCTCGGCATCGGCATGCTCGGCTGCTTCGTGTTCGCCGTGCACCGGCTCACCATGGCGCAGACCTATTCATTGTTCATGGTGGCTCCCCTGCTCATGACGGCTCTGTCGGTGCCGATGCACGGTGAGGTGGTCACCGCGCGGCGCTGGTTTGCCATCGCGGCAGGCATGGGCGGCGTACTCATTATTCTCCATCCCTGGAGCAAGGGGTTCTTATCCTTCACAGCGGCTGCGGCTGCCGCGGGGGCCACGGTGTGCTATTCGCTCTCTGCATTGACGGTGCGATCGCTCAGCCGCAGCAACTCCAACATCGGCACCATATTCTGGAACTTCACGCTGGTGGGGTTGGGCTCGGGTGCCCTCGCCGTCTTCGACTGGCGGCCCGTACCACCGTCCGAATGGCCCTGGCTGGGCGCCGTCGGCATCGCGGGCGCGCTCGGTCAATACTGGATCACCGACGCATTCCGGCGCGCGCCGCCCTCGGTGGTGGGTCCTTTCGAATACACCTCGCTGTTGTGGGCGTTCGCCATCGACTGGATTTTTTGGTCGACCTCGCCCTCCGCGAGTCTGCTCGTCGGGGCGGCCGTCGTGGTCGCCTGCGGCACCTACGTCATCTGGGACGAGCACCGCTCAGCGGATCTTGCCCTGATCACCGCGACCCCGCCGCCGTGAAGCCGATCAGCTCCGCTGAGGGTCGAGCGCGCGCGAATGGCAATTGACGGCCGCTGACTCGACCTCGTAGTCGATCCGCAGGAAGCCCGTCGGAGGCAGCGTGCCTACGCGCACTTCGCGACGAAAACGATAGCTGGAAAGACTCAGGATGCTCGCCGCATCGGCGAAGCTGGCGAGCACCACATAGTCGAAACGCGTCGGACAGGGCCGCGTCGCCGCGGCCCCGTCCAATCCCGAGCCGGTGTCCGATATCAGCCCTAGCGCGCCTGTGGCCTCGACGGCCTCTGAGTCATTCGCGACCCGGTCATCCGCGACCCGGTCCATCGCGAACGTCGGCAGCCCGAGAAAAATCATCGTCAATGCGGCCGCGG
Organism: uncultured Gammaproteobacteria bacterium; assembly: GCA_963766915.1. Classification (GTDB taxonomy): domain Bacteria; phylum Pseudomonadota; class Gammaproteobacteria; order Steroidobacterales; family Steroidobacteraceae; genus Bog-1198. Next base: position 800,872 of record CAVYCL010000001.1, on the reverse strand, counting down.
TACGGCCGCAAACGCCCTGCGCCATGCAATCTCCCTTGCGCGGCTACGCGGCTAGATACGTCCGGCGACAACCAGCACCAGCAAGATGATGACGACCAAGCCGAGGCCGCCCGCCGGGTAATAGCCCCAGCCTGTGCTGTACGGCCACGTCGGCAATGCGCCGAGAAGCAGAAGAACCAAAACGATGAGTAGGATGGTACTTATTGACATTTTATTTCTCCCAAACGTGTTGATTCCGATGTCACCGGAACGGGAGATTATCGCTGCAGACCGGCACCGACAGCAGGGAGCCCCCGATACTGCGTGTAGGGCACCTCCTACCCGGCGGCTGCGGACGGCCGATGTGCCCAGTACCAATAGAACGGCAAACCGACGCAGAGCGTCGCCGCGGCATAGAGCGCCTGCCGCGGCGTCGCGATGAAGGTGTTGATGATGAGCGCCGTCGTGGCGAGCAAGAAAACAATCGGGATGTACGGATAGCCGGGCGTGCGGAAGGCTCGTGGCGTATCCCGGCAGCGTGCGCCTGAACACGAATAAAGCACCGGCCACGAGCCCATAGAATAGCCATGAGGCAAATATCACCGAGTCCGTAAGCGTGTCGTAGGTACCCGAAATCGCGAGCAGGCTCGCCCAAGCGCCCTGCGCGAGCAGCGCGCGCACCGGAACGCTCGAGCGCGGCGACAACCGCGCCAGCCCTTTAAAGAACAAGCCCTCGCGCGCCATGGCGAACGGAATGCGGGAGTTGGAAAGAACGCTCGAATGCAGCGATCCGAACGAGGAGACCATCATGGCGACGGCCATGAACGCGACCGCGGTCGGCCCCAGAAACCGCTGGCTCACCTCCGTAGCCACGGACGAGATCTGCGGAACATTCGCTATTTGCAGGGGTGTCAGCACGTAGTAATAGGCGGCGTTTACGAATAGATACAAACCCGCGACCAGCAGGGTGCCGCCGATGAAGGCTCGTGGCAGATTGCGTTGCGGGTCGCGAATCTCTCCGGCAAGGGGCGCCACATTGTTCCAGCCGTCGTAGGCCCAAAGGGCACCCAGCATGGCCGCACCGAAGCCCGCCATGCCGCCCCGCGCGCTCGCCGCGACGCCCTCGCAGGCGCCACCGAGTCCGGACTCACCGAAATGACTCAACGCGCCCGGCGCGAGCACAAAGCCGCCGACCCCAATGCCGATCACCAGCACCACTTTGGCGATCGTCACCACGAGCGCGGTGCGTCCACCGGTCGACACGCTCGCGCAATTGATCGCGGTGACGATCCAGATGGTTGCTACGGCGACGAGCGTCGTCCCGACGAGGCTCGCGTGCAGGCCGAAAAGCTGCGCATCGATGTGCCAGCTCTCGAGCGCACCGCCGAGCGCCACATTCATGAAAATGGCGAGGCCGACGGCGAGCGCCGCCTGCGATCCCGTTCGAAAGACGGTGAACGCCATCCACCCGAAGAGAAATCCGACGACCCGCCCGTAAGCGCGGCGTAGGTAGACGTAGTCCCCGCCCGCTTCCGGCATGAGCGCAGAGACTTCCGAATAGCAGAATGTGCCGGCGAGCGAGAGCAATCCGGCGGCGATCCACACCAGCATCACCAGCTTGGGGCTGCCGACATTGCAGGTCATGACGCGCGACTTCAGGAACACCCCCGTGCCGATCATGTTCGACACGTTGACGGAGATCGCCGCCCACATTCCGACGCCGCGAATCAGCTGAGGGGCCGCCACTTGCACGCTCGATTGAACCATCCCTGGTGTAGTATCGGGGAAATGTCGCCCGACTACTCGCGATTTTTGCCCTGGGTCTTCGCGCTTCTCATCCCGCTCGCTTTGTACCGGCGGTTGAAGCGAACCTTCGGGCGCCAGCCTTTGGTGCCGGGGCGGTTGATCACGCGCATCGGAATTTTTTTGCTCATCGCCGTCTTGCTCACCTCAAGCGCGCACAACTTCGTCTTGCAAGAGCTGGTCGGTGTCGCGCTTAGGCGCGGCACTCGCGCTGTGGGGAGCAAGCCGCACGCGCTTCGAGACCGCGGAGGGACGGCGCTATTACATACCGCACACCTATACGGGCATTGCGGTCACATTGCTGTTCGTCGGCCGTTTGATCTATCGAATCGTGCAGTCGAGCGGTGCCCTGGCCGCGGCGGGCGACACCGCGCCGGCGGCCGGACCGAAGGCAGCGATGCAAAGCCCGCTGACGGTGGGAATCTTCTTCGTGTTGATCGGTTACTACGTGTGCTACTACAGCTGGGTGCTGTGGAAATCGCGGCACATCACGGCGGCGGACTTGGAGGTCCCCGCAGATACTCGAAATTTAGCGCGTGACGACGGACAGCAGCGCGAGAACCAGGAAGCTGGACCCCACGAGTAGCACGTTGTGGCCCCAACGGGCGATTAAACTAACCATTTCTATCTCCTCTCCATGTACCCGGCGCACCTTGCGGCGGGACTTCCTACATGGGGGCGCAAAGTAACATTTCGAGGGCCCTGGAAGATTGCGCCAGGTCGCATAATTCGCCTGAAAAACCCGGGAAACGGGCGCCCCGTCACTGCCCCGTTTTGATGCGCGTCCAGACGCGCGTGCGGGCCCGCTCATAGTCGGGACCGAGCTCCGCCGGCAGGTACAATTTGGCCTTGAGCTCGGCCGGCGGGTAAACCGACGGATCGTCCAAAATCGCCTTGTCCACATACGGGCCGGCGCGCAGGTTGTCGTTGCCATAATGGATGTCGTTGGTGATTTCGGCGATCACCTTCGGGTCCAAGATGAAATTCAGGAACTCGAGGGCCGCCTCGGGGTGCGGTGCCGACGCCGGAATGAGGAACGCGTTGTAGGTGATATTCGAGCCTTCCTTGGGCAGCGTAAAAGCAAGATGCACGCCAGTCCCGTCTTCGCGGGCACGCGCCTGGGCGACGTAGTAGTCGCTCGACCAGGCAATCGACAGGCAGACATCCTTGGCGGCCAGCTGGTGCCAGTAGTCGTTCGAATCGAAGGTGCGGATATACGGCCGCACCGCCATCACCACGCGCTCGGCGGCCTGCAAGTCTTCAAGGCTCTGCGAGTTCGGGTCGCGATGCAGATAGGAAAGAGCCATCTGGATCACGTCCGGCGGCGAATCCAGAAATGTCACCCCGCAGTCGGCAAACTTGGAGATCACCGCCGGATCGAACAGCATGGCGAGACTGTCGGTCGGAGCGTTCGGCAAACGTCGTTTGATCTCGTCGACGTTGTAGACGAAGCCATTCATCGCATGCAGGTAGGGCACGGCATACCGATTGCCGGGATCCGCTTGCGCCTGCACCGCAAGCACCTGCGGATCGAGGTTGGCGAAGTTCGGAAGCTTGCTCTTGTCGAGCGGCAAATAAGCGCCGGCGCGTATTTGCCGGCCATAAAAGGCGGTGGTGGTGCTGACCAGGTCGAAACCCGAATGCCCGGCCATGAGAACCGCCTCCAGCGTCTCGTTCGAGTCGTAGGTCTGATAGACGACCTTGATATGCGTCGCCCGCTCGAACTCCGCGATGGTGCGATAGCCGATATAGTCGGCCCAGTTGTAGATATTTAAAACCCGCTCCTGCGGCACGGGAGCTTGCGGGCTCGAACGGCCGCAGGCGCACGCCAGAAGCGCGAGCGCGATCGCGCAGAGGAGCCTAGGCACGTCCCAGTTCTAGGGCGACCCACTCGTGAAACTGCCGGATGACGTACTCTTCAGGCATCACCACGCCGCGCAGGTGATCGCGCGCACGAAGTCCGCGCTGGTTGACCTCGCACACCTCGGCATCCTCGATCATCACCTGATTGGTGAAATCGACGACCTTGCGCATGTCCAACGAGGGATCGGCCAAGGTCTCGGGGGAGAACAGGTATTCGACGCGCAGCTCGCTACGCTCCGGTCCCAAGGGCAGCAAGCGCACCGTGCGCACGTAGTCGACGTGGCCGACGATGAACATCGAAGGCAGGCCCGTGAGATAGATATGGCCCGTCTTGCGATCCTCCTCCGTCAACTGCGGAAATGTCTTGCCGATGGCCTGGCCGTCCGTCGACCAGGTGGCCGCGCCGGCTCGCAGACCCCCCTTGTACTTGGGATCGGGATCTCCCTCATGCCGGCTCCATTCCGGATCGTCGCGCTCCTCGAGCAGCCCGCGCCCGAAAATCGGCACGAGGCTCGAGAGCCGCGGATGCACGCTCGGGCAATGCAGGCACTCGTTGTAATTTTCCCAGAATATTTTCCAGTTGCTCTCGATGGTCTTCGAGAGCACATGGCCGACCACGAGGTCCTCGAGCGGCCAGGTATCCATTCGATTCAAGGGCAGATCGAATTGCCGCTCGATCGGCGGCGGATTGCGCGCCAAGCACACGAACACGAAGCCGCGCCACTCGAGCACCCGCACGCCGTAGAGCGGATAGTCCGCGGGATCGAAGCCCTGAGGATGCGCCTTCGAGGAGGTGCGCAGCAGCTCGCCCTGCAGGTTGTAGACCCAGGCGTGATAGGGGCAAACGATGGCACCGGCACGCAGCGAACCGGCGCTCTCCCGGCACAGCTCCGCGCCCCGATGACGGCAGGTGTTGTGGAAGGCCTGCAGCTGGCCCGCATCGTCCCGCACCACCAGGATTTTCTGATCGCCGATTTGATACGTCGCAAACGCACGCTTCGCCGCGAGCTCGCTCGAGCGGCCGACATAGATCCAGTTGCGGTACCAGATGCGCTGCAACTCGCGCTCGTAGCGCTGCGGATCGAAATAAGCCTCCGCGGGCAAGCCTTCGGCGAGCTCGGTGAGACCGGTGTAGCCCGGCGCGGTATTCGGGGTGCTCGACATCCATCCTCCTATCGGCGTGGTGCCGCCGAATCCTCGATATTATACGCCCGCTCGACCGGCCGGCGCGCGGGCCTCAGCTGCGCACCGACGTCCCGTTGGAAACGGCCAGGTGCACGTTGGGGACCGCGGCGCCCGCGGAGTTGCCGAAGCGCTCGATCAGCCAGGAGCGGAACAGTGCGATCGCCGTATCGCCAAGCCCTTCCGGATGGGTCACGAGGTAGTAGCCGAAGCCGTCGTCCAGCACGTCGTCGAACGGCTGGCTCAGCCTTCCCAGGCGGATATAGTCGCCGAACAAGTAGTTATCGATGAGCGCGACGCCCTCGCCGCTCAGCGCGTATTGAACAGCGAGCAGCGCGGTGTCGAACACGAGCCCGCGCTCAACGTTCACGGCGTTGAGTCCCGTCTGGCGCGCGAACTGCGTCCAGAGGTAATGGCGGGGTGAGTCGGAGAGGCGCACGTGGATCAGCTCGTTCGCAGCGATGAACTCCGCGAGGCCCTTTCCCTTGTGCCGCTCGGCAACCGCGGGATGACAGAGCACGCTCTGACGCACCGGCCACAACAAGTCGCGCACGAGATCCGTCACCGCGGGCTTGGAGTAAACGACCGCCACGTCGACCTCGTTGAGAGACGGCCCTATGCCGTGGGGACTCAGCAAATCGATCTCGACGTCGGGCGCCGTGTGCCGGAAGTCGCGCAGGATCGGCACCGCAAGATGGGCGGCGAACGTGGGCGGCATCTGCACCCGCAGGGTACGCAGGGGACTGGTGCCCTCGTTGCGGATATCGTCGAGGGCGAATTCCAGGCGGTCAAAGGATTTCATCACCGCCGTCAGCAGATGTTGACCGGCTTTGGTCAACACGAGTGCATGCGGGCGCCGCTCGAAGAGCTGCACGCCGATCAGCTTCTCGAGCGCGATCACGTGGCGCGATAGTGCACTCTGTGAGATCAACAGCGCATTCGCCGCCGCCGTGAAACTCAAATGCTGCGCCACGCCCTCGAACGCTCGCAGCGCGTTCAACGGCAGCCAGCGTCGATCCATCGAATTCCTGCCCATACCTTCAAGCCTCAGGGCGACCATGCCTTGGTGTAGCCGATCGCGCGCTTCTGATCCTCGATGATGGTGCGCGAGGCGAGCCACAGATGATAGGCGGCCCAAAATCCGCTGGGCGCGAGAATCAAGAGCGCCAACCGCAACGACGCGGCATCGACGCCGCGCGGGCCCTGCGAACCAGTCGCTGAGGGCACCCACGGCCTGCGGCGCCACAACGATGTTCAGAATGTTGGCCACCAGAAGCGAAATGGCGATGAACATGTTGCGCATGTGGCACGGCGACAAATTGTTCAGCAGGCCGAAACAGGGACCGATATAGAAATAAATGGCCGGGATGAATATCCAGAACATCAGCTTGCAAAGCCAGAGCGAATGCGTCCAGTACGCGATGATCGAGGGGACGGTGGCGAAGGCGATGCCGGCGGCGAGCAACCACACCACGCGCCGCGGATCGGCCATGGCCGGACGCGACAGAATCCAGGCCGTACCGATGGTCGCGAGCGATCCGCCGATGAGGTGAATATTGCCCGTCACCGCGCCCGCCTGCCCACGTCGAGGCTGTAGGCGCGCTGCAGAAACGTGGGCGTCCACCAGATGAGGCCCCAGCCCCAAAGCGCGCACAATCCCCCGCCGATCACGACATGAAAGGCCGCCTTCTGCTGCCACAGAAATTTGAGCGATTGCCGCAGCGAGGGACGCAATTCATCGAGTACCCCGTCGAGACGGCCGCGTACCGGTTCACGGACCGTGAGGTAGACGAGGACACCCATGACGAGCCCCGGAAGCCCCAAGGCGATGAACGCGGCGCGCCAGTTATAGAGATGCGCAATCTTGCCGGCAAAATCCGCCCCAAGGAACGCCCCGATCGGAGCACCCAAGGCGAGCACGGTCATCGCCATCGGCCGGCGGTCCGCCGGAAAATAGTCCGACACGATGGCCGTCGAAGGCGGCGTGCCGCCGGCTTCGCCTACGCCCACGCCCACGCGCCCGAGCAAGAACTCCAGGTAGTTGCGCGAGCGTCCGCACAGGATGGTGAACGCCGACCAGATGATCAGCGAGGCCGCGAGAATGTTGCGCCGGTTCATCCGGTCGGCACACCAGGAGATCGGAATGCCGAACGCCACGTAGAAGAGCGCGAGCGGCGTGCCGGTGAGGAACGCCACGCCCTTGTCGTTCAGGTGCAGCTCCAGCCGGATGGGCTCGAGCACCGTCGACACGACATAACGGTCGGCGATGTTGATGGCGTAGATGAGGCAAGTGAGAATGAGCACGTACCAGCGCAGGATCGAGGTCGGCGAGCGTGCTTGCGGCAGGTCGATGGTGGTGCTGCTCAAATCCGGACACCCCTACATGTGTTCTTTCGCACCATACAGGGTTCGACCGCCGGATGCGACGGCCGGGCCCGGATGTGCGCCTAAAAATGACATGGGGAAATCGGGAAATTGCATAACGCCTCGCGCCGAGAGGATTAAGCTGCCCCGCGTGGAGAGCTTCGACTACGTCATCGTGGGCGCCGGCACGGCGGGATGCGTCATGGCGGACAGGCTGTCCGCCAGCGGACGCGATCGCGTGCTGATTCTCGAGGCCGGCGGCAGCGACGCGCGATTCTGGATCAAGGCGCCCATCGGCTACGGCGTCACGTTCGCCGATGCGCGTGTGAATTGGAAATTTCAGGCCGCGGGCAGTCCCGGCCTCGAAGGTCGGGGTATGTACTGGCCGCGCGGCCGAGTCGTGGGCGGGTCGAGCTCGATCAACGCCATGGTGTACTGCCGCGGGATGCCGGCCGATTTCGATGACTGGCGCGAACTCGGCAATGCCGGCTGGGGCTGGGACGAGGTGCGTCCCTACTTCGAGCGATCGGAGCGTCGCGTGGCCGGCGATGGTCGGGCGCTCATCGACGGTCCGCTCGATGTCAAGGACGTGTCGCCTTTCCTGCACCCCATGGGCAAGGAATGGCTCGAGGCCGCGGCCGAGCTCAAGCTGCCGGTGACCGATGACTTCAACGGCCCGCGACCCGAAGGCTTCGGCGCCTACCAAGTCTCCATTCGCAACGGCCGCCGCTGGTCGTCCGCGGATGCGTTCCTGCGTCCCGCGTTGAAGCGCCACAACGTGAGGCTGGTGAGCGGCGCCTGGGTGAGCAAGCTGCGCTGCGAGGGCCGCCGCGTCGCCGGAGTCGAATTTTACCGCGGTAACGAGTGCTGCTTTGCTGCGGCGGATCGCGAGGTCATCGTGTGCGCGGGAACGGTGAACTCGCCGCAGCTGCTGCAGCTCTCCGGCATCGGCCCGGGTCGGCTGCTCCGCGAGCACGGCATCGAGACCGTGCTCGACAATCCCGCGGTGGGCGGAAATCTGCAGGATCACTTGGCGGTCGTCTATTCATTCAAGGCGATCGCGCCCGACGCTGAACGACGAGCTGCACTCGCATGTCGGTCGCATGCGGGCGGGCGCCAAGTATTTATTGACGCGCAGAGGTCCCGTCAGCCTGAGCGTCAATCACTTCGGCGGTTTCGTGCGCGCGAACCCCGCGGCGTCGCGGCCCGATGTACAGCTGTATTTCAATCCGGTCACCTATCAGGCGGGCGATGCAACGCGCACCCGCATCCAGCTCGACGCCTTCTCCGGATTCTATCTTTGTTTCCAGCCGACCCGCCCGACCAGCACCGGACGCATCGATCTGGCGAGCGGCGACTTTCGGGCGCCGCCCAAGATCGCGCCCGATTATCTCTCGACCGACAAGGACGTCGCCGACGTGGTGCACGGCGGCCGCTTGATGCAGGCGATCGCGCGCACGCAGGCCATTCGGAGCCTGATACGCGAGCCGCTCGCACCCGATCTGTTGCGCATGGGCGATGCGGATCTCATCGCCGACTTTCGAGCACGCGCCGCAACGGTCTATCACCCGGTCGGTACCTGCCGGATGGGTCCGAGCGCGTCGGGATTCGTGGTCGATCCGACGCTGCGCGTGCATGGGATGGAACGCTTGCGGGTCGTCGACGCCTCGGTATTTCCGACGGTCACCTCGGCCAACACCAACGCGCCCACGCTCATGGTCGCCCAAAAGGCCGCCGACCTCATCGCAGCCGGTCGATTGTAAGGACGAAGACAGCCCACAAGGATTAAGAGCCCATGAAACTCGAGAGCGTAAAAGTATTTATCGTCGGCAATCCGCCGCCCGCTTACGGCGGTCGCTATTTCGTCTTTCTCAAGCTCAGGACGGCGTGCGGCATCGAGGGCGTCGGCGAGGTGTACGCCGCGACCTTCGGTCCGAAAATCATCGCCTCCATGGTCGAGGACGTGTTTGCCCGCCACTTCCTGGGACGCAGTCCCTTTCACATCGAGGCCCTGTGGCGCGAGTGTCACGGCAGCGGCTTCACCTTGCGGCCGGATCTATCGCTGATGAGTGTGGTGAGCGGTTTGGAAATGGCCTGCTGGGACATCGTCGGCAAGTCGCTCGATCAGCCGGTCTATCAGTTGCTCGGCGGGCGCGTGCACGAGCGCCTGCGCACGTATACCTACCTGTATCCGGCCGACGGCGAGGGCGAGGATTTCTACCACGACGCCGAGCGGTCGGCAGCGCGCGCGGTGGAGTACGTGAAGCAAGGCTTCACAGGCGTCAAATTCGACCCGACCGGGGGCTACTCCGCCTACGATCCGCGCCAGCCGACGCAAGAGCAGATCGAGCGGACGGTACGCTTCGTGCGACTGATTCGCGAGGCGGTCGGCGTGCGCGCGGACCTCTTGGTGGGCACGCACGGGCAATTCACGACTTCAGGTGCCATCCGGCTCGCCAAGCATCTCGAGCCCTACGATCCGCTCTGGTTCGAGGAACCGGTGCCACCCGAGATGCCGGAGCAGATGGCCGTGGTCGCGCGGGCGACCTCCATCCCGATCGCGACCGGCGAGCGACTCACGACGAAATACGAATTCGCCCGCGTGCTCGCCGCGGGCGCCGCGAATATCCTGCAGATGAATCTCGGGCGCGTCGGGGGCCTGCTCGAAGCGAAGAAGGTCGCGGCGCTCGCCGAGGTCCACTATGCGCAAATCGCCCCTCACCTGTATTGCGGCCCGGTCGTGGGCGCCGCCAATATTCAGATCGCGACGTGCTCCCCCAACTTCCTGATTCTGGAAAGCATCCAGCAATGGGGAGGTTTCCACGCGAAAATCCTGAAGACACCGATTCGCTGGGAATCGGGCTTCGTCATTCCCCCCACCGCCCCCGGACTCGGTGTGGAGCTCGACGAGGCCGTCGCCCTCGCCCATCCTTATTCGGGCACGGGACTGCACCTCGACATGGCGAACCGTCCGCTCGGCTGACCCCACCGCACCTCGGGAACAACATGCGCTACGGATTCGTCGGATTGGGTCATCTGGGCCGGCACCTCGCGGTAAATCTTGCGCGCGGCGGCTTCGAGCTCGGGGTGTTCGATCTCGATCGGTCCGCCGCGCAAGCAGCGCTCGAGGCCGGGGCGACTTGGGCGCCGTCGGTGGCGGATCTCGCCCGCGCGAGCGATGCCCTCATCACGTGTTTGCCCTCGCCCGCCGCAAGCGCCGCGGTCCTCGAGCAGGCCCTGCCTGCCATGCGCCGCGGCAGCGCTTGGATCGAGATGAGCACCAATGATTTCGCGGAAATCGACAAGCTCGCAAGCCGCGCCTCGTCGCTCGGCATCGGCACCCTGGCCTGCCCCGTGACCGGTGGCGTGCATCGCGCCGCGGCCGGCGACATCACCGTGCTTGTGGGCGGACCGCAACAGCTGTTCGACGCTCACGCCGCGGCGCTTAGGCGCCATGGGTGGCCGGGTCATTCATCTCGGTGGTATCGAACAAGCAGCGGTCACCAAGGTCGTGACCAATATGCTTGCGTTCATTCATCTGATCGCGGCCGGGGAGGCCTTGATGCTGTGTGCCAAGGGCGGCGTCGAGCTTAAGTCCGCTTTCGAGGCGATCGCCGCGAGCTCGGGCAACAGCTTCGTGCACGAGACCGAAAGCCAGGTGATTTTGAACGGCAGCTATGACATTGGTTTTACGATGGATCTCGCCTGCAAGGATGCGGGTTTTGCGCTCGAATTCGCTCGCCGGTTCGGCGTGCCGGTGAGACTCGCGGCGTTGATGGAACAGACGTTCATCGAGGGTCGCGCCCGTTACGGCGGGGCCGCCTGGTCGTCCATGATCGTGAAGCTCTTGGAGGATGCGGTCGGCACGCCCTTGCGCGCGCCCGGCTTTCCCGCCCGGCTCGGCGCGGACAGCATCTAATTTCCGCATAGACGGATCGAAATTCCGCATGCGACGTGGCTGCAACGCCCCTGCTTGCGGACGAAGTTTCACAAATCGCGGCGCCGCGTGCATAGTGCGAATTGGGATGAGTGCGTAAAACCCACACGACGGAGGGACTCGGACCAGTGCATGAGGTGACGACTGCGAGCCGACCTCGGGAGCCAATTCTCGCCCCCGATGCGGTGGATCGCCCGGCCTCCCGAGTCGAGGCCGAGGTGCTGCGCCTGCGGGCGCTCTTGCAGCAAGGTCAATTCGCGGCGGCGCTGGCCGACGCCCTGACGCTGCGCGAACAAGTCCCGGAGAATCGCGACGTCTGGTACATCATCGCCGTAAGCCAGCGTTATCTTAAGCGCATACCCGATGCGCTCGCGACGCTCGCACGACTCGAGCAATTGCATCCGCACTTCAGCCGTCTCTTCCAGGAACGCGGCCATTGCCATGTGGCCCTGAAGGAGGCCGAGCCGGCCATCGAGGCGTATCTGCGGGCGGTGAACATCAATCCGGCGCTGCCGGCGAGCTGGAACGCGCTCAAAGTCCTGTTCAACATGACCGGGCGCAGCGCCGATGCGGAACTCGCCGCCCAGCACACAGCCAAGCTCGCAACCCTGCCCGCCGAAGTCATCACCGCCACCGGCCTGTTCTCGGACGGCGACATCCTCCCGGCCGAGCAGATGATCCGCCAGTTCCTGCTGAAGCACGGCGATCACGTCGAAGGCATGCGGCTGCTGGCAAAAATCGGCATGAAGCTCGAGGTCTACGACGACCCGGAACTGCTGCTCGAACACGCCTTGCGACTCGAGCCCGACTATCACGCCATGCGCTACGACTACGCGCTCGCGCTCCTCGGCCGGCACAAGCACGTACAGGCGCTCGAAGAGATTCAGCGCTTGCTCGGCGTCGAGCCGCAGAATCGCGCCTACCGGATCACGCACGCGACGGCATGCATCGGCGTGGGCAAGCACGAGCAAGCGGTCGAGGAGTACCGGAAGATCCTCGCGGAGACGCCGCGCGCGGCCGACGTCCATCTATCCGTCGCGCACGCCTTGAAGACGCTCGGCCGGCAGTCGGAGGCGGTGGCCTCCTATCGCACGGCTTTCGAGCTCGCGCCGAGCTTCGGCGATGCCTACTGGAGCCTGGCGAACCTCAAGACCTATCGATTCCCCGCCGAGGACATCGCGCGGATGCGCGAGCAAGAACGCGCCGCGAGCACGGGCGCGGAGGACCGCTACCACCTGTGCTTCGCCCTCGGCAAGGCCCTCGAGGACCGCGGCGACTACGCCGAATCGTTCGATTATTACCGCCGCGGCAATGCGCTGAAAAAAGCCGACCTGCGCTTCAAGATCGAGCCGATCGAAAGAAATGCCCGGCTGCAGGCGGCGCTTTGCACGCGCGAGTTCTTCGATGCCCGGTCCGGCTACGGTTGCGATTCGGGCGACCCGATTTTCATCGTCGGACTGCCGCGCGCCGGCTCGACCCTCCTCGAGCAGATTCTCGCCTCTCACTCCGAGGTCGAAGGCACGACCGAATTGCCGAATATCCTGCGCTTCGTGGCCGAGTTCCAGGGACGCGACCCCGATACCCGGGCGCCGCGATATCCCGCCGTCCTCGAGCGGCTCGGCGCGGCGGATTTTCGCGGACTCGGCGAGAAGTACCTTGCCGATACGCGCATCTACCGCTCCGGCAAGCCGCGGTTCATCGACAAGATGCCGAACAACTTCAGGCACATCGGGCTCATCCACCTGATGCTGCCGAATGCCAGGATCATCGACGCGCGGCGCGAGCCGATGGCATGCTGCTTCAGCAACTTCAAGCAGCTGTTCGCATCCGGGCAGGAGTTTACCTACGACATCGAGGATATCGCACGCTACTATCGCAGCTACGTTGAGCTCATGCGCCATTGGGATGAGGCGCTGCCGGGCAAGATTTTGCGGATTCAGTACGAGGATGTCGTGGAAGACTTGGAAAGCAACGTGCGTCGGATTCTCGACTTCTGCGGCTTGCCTTTCGAGGCGGCTTGCCTCGAGTTTCACAAGACCGAGCGCAGTGTTCGCACCGCGAGCTCGGAGCAGGTGCGCAGGCCGATTTTCAAGGAAGGGGTGGATCAGTGGCGGCACTTCGAGCCGTGGTTGGGCGCGTTGCGGTCGGCTTTGGGCGATCTGGTTCCCCCTACGAAAGAATGCTTGGAGGTATCAGCCATGTAGCGCTTCATGTCTTTGGGTTTGGGAGTGAGCAACGATAATGACGAGGGGATGAAGCATGAATGCCAACACCAAATTGTGTTACGCCATCGCGGCTATTTTGAGCGGTTCTTCCGCGGGCCTGGTCTACGCGGCTCCGACGCCCGACAGTGGCGGCACAACCGATACAGCGCCATCAGACTCGCTCGCGGAGATCACCGTGACCGCACAGCGCCGTACTGAGAATATTCAGGACGTGCCGATTTCGATTCAGGCGCTGACCGGCGAAACGCTGCAGCAACTGAACATCCAGACCTTCGACGACTACATCAAGTATCTACCGAACGTCACCACGGCCAGTAACGGCCCGGGCCAAAACGAAGTCTTCATGCGCGGCTTGAGCGCCGGCTCACAGGCGAGCCAAGGCAGCGGCTCGACCGGCTTGTGGCCGAACGTCGCCATTTACCTGGACAACCAGTCCGCTCAGCTCCCGAATCGCAACCTCGACATCTATGCCGCGGACTTGAACCGCATCGAAGTGCTGGAAGGCCCGCAGGGCACGCTCTTCGGCGCGGGTGCGGAGGCCGGCGTGATCCGCTACATCACCAACGAGCCGAAGCTCGACGTGACCGAGGGAAATGTCAAAGCGGGCTACAGCGTGACCGCGCACGGCGATCCCAATACCGACGTGACGGCCGTGCTGAACCTTCCATTGATCGAAGGCACTTTTGCGGTGCGCGCCGTGATTTACGACGACCATCGAGGCGGGTATATCGACAACGTCCCGGGGACGTTTACGCGTAAGAACACCGACCTCGGCATTTCCCAGGAAGGATACGGCGGCTATCCGACCGGTTGCGTCGGCGGCGGCACGCCGCCCTGCGAGGTACCCCCGGGGAGCCCCTCCCTGCAGAACAGCAATCTCGTCGGCAACGACATCAACTCCGTGAACTATCAAGGCATCCGCGTCGAGGCCTTGTATAAGATCAACGACGACTGGAACGTACTGCTCTCGCAGTCGTACCAGGAGATCAACTCCCAGGGCGTGTTCTATCAGCAGCCGAACGCCTCGGACGGTGCACCGCTGCAGCCGCTCGAAGTCACGCTGTTCAATCCGGCGTACAACAAAGACAAATTCGAGAGCACGGCCTGGACGGTGAACGGCAAGATCTGGGATATCAAGGCCGTCTACACCGGCGGCTACCTCGATCGGAACGTCGAGCAGCAAGGCGACTATACGAACTACGCGCGCGGCTATTACGCCGATTACTATCAGTGTCATGGCCCCTCGCCCGGCGTCGCGGCCGCGTGCTACTCGCCGAGTGCCACCTGGCACTCGAACGAGCAGAACGAGCACATGCAACACGAGTTGCGCTTCAGCACGCCGGACGACTGGCGCGCACGCGCCATCCTCGGCGCCTTCTACGAGTACAACAAGCTTTACGATCAGACCGCCTGGAACTACAAGTCGTTACCGCCCTGCACCTCGGACACCGGAGCGGGCAATACCAACTGCTTGTCGAACGTCGGCACGTTCCCGGGGACTTACGTCCAGAACCCCGGTGTGCAGGGCGACAACACCTCGTTCTATCAGGACCAGTTCCGTGAGACCAAACAGACGGCGTTCTTTGCGTCCGGCGACTTCGACATCATCCCCAAGGTGCTGACCGCCACGGCTGGCACGCGCCATTTCTTGTTTCAAAACTCCATGCAGGGCAGCGTGCTGTCGAGCTTCGACTGCTTCGAGGCGGGGGTGCCGACCGGCGGCTGCCACAATCCCGCGTACAGCTACAACCTGAACGCCGCGAATCTTCGCGACACGGAGTCGGGCTTCAAGAGCCGCGGCAACCTGACCTGGCACATCACGCCGGATATCATGGTGTATTACACCTATTCGCAGGGCTTTCGCCCGGGCGGGTTCAACCAAAACGGCAATGCCCAGCACGCCTACGGTCCTGACGGGAACCCTCAATACTTTATCCCCTCATCGTATGCCCCCGACAAGTTGACGAACAACGAAATCGGCTGGAAGACGGAATGGTTCGACCATCGCCTGCAGTGGAACGGCGCGGTGTATCGGGAGAATTGGAACAACGTCCAGATCGAGTTCTTCAACCCGGGTGTCGTCGGCAACCTGTTCTACGATACCAACGGTCAGGACTTCCGCATCAAGGGTCTCGAGACTTCGTTTGTCGCCCGGGTCACAAGCGGGTTGACGCTGCAATACTCGGCAGCCTGGAACCAGAGCGTGCAGACGAATTCACCCGCCCTGATCAACAACAATCCCGCGAGCCCGAACTACGGCAAGCCGATCACCACCGTCTGCGGCGGCTCGTTCTACACGGGAACCTGCAATAACATCTCGAATCCGTTCGGACCGATCGGCTCTCCGAGCGCCGATGCGCCGCCGATTCAGATGAGCGGCCGTGCTCGGTACGAGTGGAATTTCAGACAATACACGCCGTTCGTGCAGGCCGGCTTCACCCATACCGGCCATTCGTTCACGCAGGCGGGAGCGAATCCCACGATTCTGCCGGGCGGCGCCATCAATACGTCGCGTGGCCGGTTCGAAGTGCCCGCGTACTCGACGGTCAACGCCTCGGTGGGTGTCGCCAAGGACAATTGGTGGGTGAATTTCTACGGCGAGAACCTCGCCAACTCGAACGCGAGCACGTTCATCAGCACCGATCAATTCATCATCGAGCAGACGCCGCTTCGGCCCCGGATCCTCGGAGGCTCGTTCGGCTATAAGTTCTGATAGCAAAGCCCCCTCGCGCCGAGCGGCGCGAGGGGGCTTCCGTATTTCCGCCGAGCGGTCAGGCCCGTTTGATCAGGCGTGTGATCCCGACCAGAATCACGGCGCCGATGAAGGCGACGATGATCGAGCCGATCATACCGTTGCCCTGCGATATCCCGAGCGCTCCGAACAACCAACCACCGAAAATACCACCCAAGATTCCGAGAACGATGTCCATGAGGACGCCGTACCCGCCCCCCTTCATCACTTTTCCGGCGCCCCACCCCGCAATCAAACCGACGATGATCCAAGCGAGAATACCCATGATGAGCTCCGTTGTTTAGGCACCCGAAAGTGCTGGTTATGTCATCCGCGAATTCGCCCTGACGGGGTATGTTACGCCGAATGCCCGGACACACGTAAACACAAGAGCGGCAGCAGCCTCGACAGGGCCGCGCGGGCGCTTGGGATCAGACGGCTTGCTTCAGCCGCTCTTCGAGCTCTGCGGCGTACCAGTCCACGAACTGGATGACGCCGCCTTCGTGCACGCGCGAATAAGGCGCCGGATCATAGGCGGGCGAGTTCACGCCGATCTGGTTTTCCTGGCATACGCGCCGGTCCGAGTCGTTGGTCGCGAGCCAGACTTCCGTCATGCGCTTGACGTCGTAGTCGACGCCCTCGACCGCATCCTTGTGCACCAGCCACTTGGTGGTGAGCAAGGTCTCGGTCGGACTCAAGGGCAGGAGCCGAAATGAAGTCGCATGATCGGCGAGCACATGGTTCCAGATGCTCGGATAGTGAAACAGCAGCAAGGTGCCGAGGTCGGGCTCGGCGAGGTTATCGATGAGCGGTCGACGCACCGCTGCCTGGCCGTCCATGGTGAAGCTCACCGTGCCCTCGATCAGCGGCATTCTCGTCGTGCGGTACTGGCCGTTATCGGACAGATGGAAGCGGCTCGGCAATCCGAGCGATTCCCAGTGCGCCCACTTCTGGGTGATGACGGGATTGCTCTCCGCACCATCCACACCGGTGATGGTCGGAGTTTCCGGAAAGGTTCGGATCAGCTCCGGATGATTGGCGGAGCAGTGATAGCACTCGCGGTTGTTTTCCCAGACCAGTTTCCAGTTCGCCTTCTCGACGATGGTGGTCTCGAACGCCACCTTGCTCTCTCGCAGATTGTGCGGCAGGAAATAGGGCTCGATGTGCCGCCGGATCGGCTCGAAATCCGGCGCCACCTTGGCGAGGCACACGAAGATGTAGCCACCGACGCTCGTGCAATGCACCGCATGCAGTCCGTATTGCGAGCGATCGAACCCCTCGCCCATGTCACGCGCTGAGAACAGCCGTCCGTCGAGATGATAAGTCCACTGATGGTACGGGCACACCAGCCGCGTCGCCGTGCCGCGCTCCGCGGAGCAGATCCGCGAGCCGCGGTGCCGGCACGCATTGTGAAAGGCATGCAGCTCGCCGCTGCGATCGCGGACCACCACCACCGGATACTCACCGATCTGCACCGTCAGATAATTGCCGGGTTTCGGCGCTTCACAGTCATGGCCGACGAACAACCAATCTCGGTACCAGATCATTTCGAGATCGAGTCGGTACTCATCCTCGCCGCAATAAAACTCACGCTCGAGGGCGGTCTCGTGCTTGCGCCGCCGCAATCGATCCAGAATGACCTGACGCGTGCTCATCGTAAATCTCGCCTGCCGGGGGTGCTCGATTGGAAGAACTTCAGTCTAGCAGCACGCCACCCGGCAACAGCAGGGCCGCGCGCGACATGTTTCACCCCGGAAACGACGCCGCGACCGAAGCGTGATCTGGCGCGAGGTTGGCTGAGATCTGGGTAAGATCGAAGTGTGAAGGGCGTGTCATACAGCAAGATGTTCTGCCGGCTGGTTGCCGGCGTCGCGTGCGCGAGCCTGTTTTGGAGCTCGCCGGACGCCGCCCGGGCGAGCTCGGCCGTGGCGCCGGCACCCGCCCGAATCAAGCGCTTCGGCGGGATGACGCTCGAGCGCTGCGCCGATGTACCCGCCTATTGCGGCCGCATCGAGCGGCCGCTCGATCCGAGCAACGCGCTCGACGGCCACATCTCGGTCTATTTCGAGTTCTATCCGCATACCGCCGAAGGTCCCTCCGCCGGGACCCTGGTCGCCACCGAAGGCGGCCCCGGCTATCCGGCGACCGAATCGCGCCACGACTATCTCACTCTGTTCCAACCGCTTCGCGCGACACGCGATGTCGTGATCATGGACAACCGCGGCACGGGCAAGTCGGCTGCAATCGACTGCCCGCAACTGCAGGGCGCGCCGCAGTGGACCGTGGAGCTCGTCGGACACTGCGGCGACTCGCTCGGCGCGCGCGCTCGGCGCTCTACAGCACGGCCTTCGCCGCCGATGATCTGGCTGCCATCCTCGAGCGGCTAGGCGTCGGCCCCATCGATCTCTACGGCGACTCCTACGGCACCTACTTCGAGCAGGTGTTCGCCGTCCGTCATCCGCAGGCACTGCGCAGCGTGGTGCTCGATGGAGCCTACCCCTTGAACGGCCCGGATTACGCCTGGTACCCCACCTATGCGCCGGCGATGCGCGCCAAGTTCAATCTCGCGTGTCAGCGCTCCGCGTCCTGCAGCCGATTACCCGGCAGTTCCCTCGATCGTGTCCAGCCCGTGCTCGAGGAGCTGCGCCGCGCGCCTTTCGCCGCGCGCGCCGTCGACGGCGAAGGACGCGAGCGCGATTTCGAGGCGAATGCCTCCCGGCTCGCCATCGTGATGTTCGGCAGCGCGCCGGCGCTCGCGACCATCAAGGAGGTTGACGCCGCGGCCCGCGCGTTCCAAGCCGACGATCGCGCACCGTTGCTTCGGCTCATCGCCGAAACACTGAGCGGTGTCGATTCCCGCGATCCCGCCGCCGACCCGACCCAATGGAGCGCCGGACTCGCCGCAGCGGTGATGTGTCAGGATCCGCCGCAGATCTTTGACATGCGCCTGCCGCCGGCGCTGCGCGCTGCCGACCGCGATCGGGTGCTCGCCGAGCGGCGCCGGCTGTTTCCCGACACCTACGCGCCATTCACCATCGATGAATATCGGGGAATGCCCCTCGACTACAGCTTTCTCGATCAATGCGTCGCTTGGCCGGTCGCGCCCGCCGAGCACCCGGCCTCGCAGGTCGTGCCCCCGGGAGCGGCGTATCCCGATGCGCCGGCACTGATCGTGTCCGGAGATCTGGACAACATGACCACGCTCGCCGACGGTGCGGCGACGGCGGCGCGCGTTCCCGCACGGCCATCAAGTGATCATCGCGAACGGCCTGCACGTCAACGCCCTGCCGCGGGCGCGCAGTGCCTGCGGCGCCAAGCTCGTGCGGCATTTCATCGAAACTCTCGAAGTCGGGGATACGCGTTGCGCGGCCGAAGGGCCGCCGGTGCGCCTGGTCGGCGTTTTCGCACGGCACGCCGCCGAACTCGAGCCGGCGCAAGCTCTCGGCGCGAACCAGGCGAACGATCTGCAGCTGCGATTCGTGCGTGCGGCCGTGCTCACCGCCGGCGACGTCGTTACGCGCGTGGGACTGAGCTCGAGCGGACAGGGCGTCGGCCTTCGCGGCGGTCGATTCACCCTCGTCGAGCATCGAGGCGCGCAAGTGGCGAGCCTCGATGCCGTGCGTTGGACCCTGGATCTGGCCGTGTCAGGCAGCTCGAGAAAACGCGCGGTCCCGACGGGGGCGTGCGGGCGCATCTTAAGCTCGCCGGCCCGGATTCACTCGGCGGCGTCCTGGAGATCGTTTGGCAAGACGATGCGCCCGATGCCGTCGCGGAAATCCACGGAACCTTGAGCGGCGCGCGGGTGGCCGCGCGAATGCCGGCGCCGTGAGTGCTGCGCTCTAGATCCCGGGCGAGGCCGCGGTAGGCGCCGCGAGGGGCGCGGCGACGCTCTCCTCGGCGAGCGCGCGCGTGTCGCCGATCTTGCGCTCCGCGCTCGGCGGATAGCCGTATTGATTGCGATAGCACTTGGAGAAGTGCGGCGGGGACTGGAATCCGCACGCCGCCGTGATGTCCATGATGGGCATCGCGGTCTGCAGCAGCAGCTCGCGCGCGCGCCGCAAGCGCATCTCGAGATAGTAGCGCTTCGGCACGCAGTTGAGATCGCGCTTGAAAAGCCGCTCGATCTGCCGGCGCGAGAGGCCGGTGGCTGCGCGCGATCTTCTCGAGCGACAAGCGGCTTCTCGATATTCTCCTCCATGAGCTGCGCGACGCGGATGAGCCCGCGATGCGAGACGCCGACACGGGCACGCAGCGGTATGTACTGTCGATCCCGATCCTTGCGCACGCGATCGACGATGAACTGCTCCGATACGCGCTGCGAGACCCGCGAGCCGAGCTTGGTCTCGATGAGGTTCAGCATCAAATCGAGCGGCGCCGTCCCACCCGAGCAGGTGAAGCGGTTGCGGTCGATGGTGAAGAGCTGGTCGCTGATGAGCACGCGGGGAAATTCCTCGCGCAGCGCCGAAATGTTCTCCCAGTGAATGGTCGCGCGATAATTGTCGAGGAGCCCCGCGCGCGCGAGCGCATAGCCGCCGGTGCACAGCGCGCCCAATGCGACGCGCCGCTCGGCGAGACGGCGCAGCGCCACGAGCAGCGCCGGCGAGACCGCCTCGCGGATGTTCACCCCGCCGCAGACGAACAAGATGTCGAGCGGTTCGAGCTTATCGAGCACCGCGGTGGGCGAGAGCTTGAGTCCGGAACTCGATTCGCTCGGCGCACCGTCGAGGCTCATCACCGACCACTCGTAAACATCCTTGCCCACCAGGCGATTCGCCATGCGCAGGGGCTCGATGGCATTGGCGACGGCGATCAGGGAATAGTTGCTGAGCGTCAGAAACGCGTATTTGCATTTGCGTAAGACCGCCGGCGATTCCACGAAGGCTCTCCCACCCCGGAATGAGCTGCCCGGGTGCCCATTATGCACCTAAGGGGCGAAAAGTGCCTATTCCCGACATGGGCTGTCGTTTTCCGGACAGCCAGGCTTCAAGAGGCGGCAACTCAGCCCCTGCCGTGCAGCCAGGGTCTGAGCCGAGCGGCTCGGGAAACGGGGTGGCGCATTTGCACAAGTGATTGTCGCAATTAGCGTCTTGTTTGCCCCCCCGCTCGCTACACTGCCGTGCGCATTCACTCGGGGATCTCTCAAATGAAAACTCATGCCCGCGTCGTGGTGATCGGTGGCGGCGTGGTCGGCGTCAGCACGCTTTATCATCTGGCCCACAAGGGCTGGACGGACGTCGTGCTTCTCGAGCGCTCCGAGCTCACCGCCGGCTCGACCTGGCATGCGGCGGGCCTCCTGCCGCTGTTCAACATGAGCTATACGGTCGGGCAGCTCCACAAGTACTCGGTCGATCTGTACAAGCGCCTGCCGGCCGAGACCGGGCAGGACGTGAGCTTCCACGTGACCGGCAACCTGCGCCTCGCGACCTGCCGCGACCGCATGGACGAGTATCAGAAGTATTGCGGGACGGCGAACACCATCGGCGTGCCGTTTCAGATCATCACGCCCCAAGAAGTCAAGAAGCTCTGGCCGCTGGCCGAGCTCGGCAACGGCGGCGACACGCCGAACATCATCGGCGCGCTCTATCATCCCGACGACGGCCACATCGCGCCGGCCGATCTCACCATGGCGCTGCGCAAAGGCGCGCGCGCCCTCGGCGCCGAAATCCACGAGCAGACCGAAGTGACGGCGGTCAAACGCACGGCTTCGGGCGAATGGCAGCTCACCACCAACAAGGGCGAGATCATCGCCGAGCACGTGGTCTGCGCCACCGGCAACTACGCGCGTCAGACCGGACGCCTGTTCGGCCTGAACGTGCCCTCCATTCCCGTCGAGCATCAGTACATCGTGTACGACGAGGCCGACGAGCTCAAGGCGTATCGCAAGGGCGGCGGACGCGAGCTCGCGGTGCTGCGCGAGTCCGATCAGTCCTACTACCTGCGCGAAGAGCGCATGGGCTGGATCTTGGGACCCTACGAGGCCGGCGCGCCCGCGCGCTTCGCCGACGGCGTGCCCGACTGGTTCGGCAAGAGCCTGTTCGAGGGCGATCTCGAGCGCCTGCTGCCGCACGTCGAGGCGGCGCAGCGCCGCGTGCCCTCGCTCGCCACCTGCGGCATCAAGGACATCGTCAACGGCCCCATCCCCTATACGCCGGACGGCAGCCCGCTCATCGGTCCGGCGTGGGGCTTGCGCAATGTGTGGCTCAACGAGGCGCACAGCTTCGGCATCACCGCCGCCGGCGGCTCCGGCTGGCAGCTGGCCGAATGGATCGTCGAGGGCGAGCCGGGCATCGACATGATGGCGGTCGACCCGCGCCGCTACGGTCCCTACACGAGCAAGCGCTACGTCGTGCAGAAGAACGAGGAGACCTACCGCAACGTCTTCGTGATTCATTTTCCCGACGAAGAGCGCCCCGATGCGCGGCCGGCGAAGACCAGCCCGGTCTACGACAAGCTCAAGCGCATGGGCGCGGTGTTCGGCCAGCGCTACGGCTGGGAGCGCGCCAATTGGTTCGCGCCGCCCGGCGTCGAGCCCAAAGATCAAGTGGAGCTTCCGCCGCTCGAATTATTTCGAGCACGTCGGCCGCGAAGCGCTGAATTTGCGCGAGCATGTGGGCGTCATCGATCTCACGCCCTTCACCAAGCACGAGGTCACCGGGCCCGGCGCCGAAGCCTGGCTCGACGGCCTGGTCGCCAACAAGGTGCCCACCAAGATCGGCCGCATGGCGCTCTCGCACGCGCTCACGCGCCGCGGCGGCATTCGCTCGGAATTCACCATCACCAAGATCGCCGATGAGCATTTCTACGTGGTGAGCGCCGGCGCCGCGGAGCGCTACGACAGCGACTACCTGCAGGCGATGCTGCCCTCATCGGGCGTCAGCCTGCGCAACATCACCGGGAGCCGCGGCTGCTTCGTGGTCGCGGGGCCGCGCTCGCGCGATGTGCTCGCGAAACTCGCCGATGCGCCGCTCGACAACGCGGCGTTCCCCTGGCTCACCGGCCAGGTGACCGAGGTCGGGCTCGCGACCGATGTGTATCTGCTGCGCGTCAACTTCGTCGGCGCGCTCGGCTGGGAGCTGCACTTCCCCATCGAGTACGCCCATCACCTGTTCGATGCCATCTTCGAGGCGGGCGCCGAGCACCACATCGCGCATGGCCGGCATGCGCGCGATGGAATCGCTGCGCCTGGAAAAATCCTACCGCATGTGGGGCAGCGACTTGACGCCCGATTACACCCCCTACGAGGCGGGACTCGACCGCTTCGTGCGCCTGAACAAGGGAGCGTTCATCGGCAAGGAAGCGCTCGAGCAGCAGCTCGCGCGCGGCGTGCCGAACCGCTTCGTCACGTTCGAGGTGCACGGCGTGACCGACGCCGATGCGCTCGGCAACGAGCCGCTGTTCGATCGCGAGCGGCCGGATCGTCGGACGCGCGACCGCGGGCTACTACGGGCACGCGCTGCGCAAGAGCCTGGGGCTCGGCTATGTGAAGCCCGAGTTCGCCGCCGTGGGCACCGAGCTCTCGATCGAGATTCTGGGGGAGCGCAAGCGCGCCACGGTGCTCATCGATTCGCCGTACGATCCCGAGAACAAGGAGCTGCGAGCCTGATCCGCGCCATGAGCCGGCAAAGGTTCTCCGCTCTCGCGCTCATCAGCCGCGGTCTTTCGGGACATCGCGGCTGGCAGCCGCAGTGGCGCAAGGCCTCGCCGCAGCCCGCCTACGATGCCGTCATCGTCGGCGGCGGCGGCCACGGCTTGGGCGCCGCGTATTACCTGGCGAAGGAGCACGGGCTCGGCCGGATCGCGGTGCTCGAGAAAGGCTGGATCGGCGGCGGCAACACCGGCCGCAACACCACCATCATCCGCTCCAACTATCTGTTCGCGGAAAGCGCCGCGCTCTACGATCACGCGGTCAAGCTGTGGGAGGAGCTGTCGCAAGTCCTCAACTACAACGTCATGTTCTCGCCGCGCGGCGTGATGATGCTCGCGCACACCGTGCACGACGTGCAGAGCTCCAAACGCCACATCCACGCCAATCGCTGCAACGGCGTCGACAACGAGTGGCTCGAGCCGGAAGAGGCCAAGGCGTTCTGTCCGCCGCTCAACATCTCGGACAACATCCGCTATCCGGTGCTCGGCGCCGCGCTGCAGCGCCGCGGCGGCACGGCGCGCCATGACGCCGTCGCCTGGGGCTATGCACGCGCCGCCGATGCGCTCGGCGTCGACATCATCGAGAACTGCGAGGTCACGGGCATCCGCAAAGACGCGAGCGGCGCGGTCGAGGCGCTCGAGACGACCCGCGGCCTCATCGGCGCGCGCAAGGTGGGCGTGTCCGCGGCCGGCTCCACCAGCGTCGTCATGGAGCTCGCGGGCGTGCGCCTGCCGCTCGAGAGCTATCCGCTGCAGGCGCTGGTCTCCGAGCCGGTCAAGCCGATCTTTCCGTGCGTCGTGATGTCGAACACCATCCATGCCTACATCAGCCAGTCCGACAAGGGCGAGCTGGTGATCGGCGCGGGCACCGATGCCTACACCTCGTACACCCAGCGCGGCGCGCTGCACATCAACACGCATACGCTCGATGCCATCTGCGAGCTGTTTCCGCAATTTCGGCGTCTGCGGATGCTGCGCAACTGGGGCGGCATCGTCGACGTCACGCCGGACCGTTCACCCATCATCGCGAAGACACCGGTCAAGGGCCTGTATGTCAATTGCGGCTGGGGCACGGGCGGATTCAAGGCGACGCCCGGCTCGGCTCATCTGTTCGCATGGACCATCGCGCGCGATGAGCCGCATCCGATCAATGCGCCCTTCACCATCGAGCGCTTCCGCGACGGCTACTTGATCGACGAGGCCGCGGCGGCGGCCGTGGCGCACTAGCTTAGGCTCATCGCATGCTGCTCATCACTTGTCCCTACTGCGGCGAGCGTCCCGAGATCGAGTTCTCGTACGGCGGTCAGGCGCATATCGCGCGCCCCGCGCGACCTGCGGAGCTCGACGATGCGGCATGGACCGAATTTCTGTACATGCGCGACAACACCAAGGGCGTCCACGCCGAGCGCTGGCGCCACTCGCACGGCTGCGGGCGCTTCTTCAACGCGCTGCGCGACACCACCACCGATCGTATTCTCGCGACTTACGAGACCGGCAAGCCGCGACCCGATCTCAGCGCCACGCAGGAACGCGCCTCGTGAGCCTGCGCGACCCCGTGCGCGGGCGGATCGACCGCAACCGCCCGCTGCAGTTCACGTTCGACGGCCGCGCCTACGCGGGCTTCGCGGGCGACACGCTCGCCTCTGCGTTGCTTGCGAACGGCGTGCACCTCTTCGGGCGCTCGTTCAAATATCACCGTCCGCGCGGTCTGCTCGCCGCGGGCTCCGAGGAGCCGAACGCCCTGGTGACGGTGGTTCGCGACGCGGCCCGCACCACCCCGAATCTTCGCGCCACGCAGGTGGAGCTCTACGACGGCCTCGTCGCCCACAGCCAGAACCGCTGGCCGAGCCTCGCCACCGATGTGGGCCGTGTGAACGACTGGCTGTCGCGGTTCTTCCCGGCCGGGTTCTACTACAAAACGTTCATGTGGCCGCGCAAGGCCTGGAAAAATCTGTACGAGCCCTTCATCCGCCGCGCGGCGGGGCTCGGGATCGCGCCCACGCGCCCCGATCCCGATCGCTACGCGCAGCGCTATGCCCATTGCGACGTGCTCGTGGTCGGCAGCGGCCCCGCGGGCCTGGCCGCGGCGCTCGCCGCCGCCCGCACGGGCGCGCGCGTCATGCTGTGCGATGAGTCTGCCGAGCTCGGCGGAAGTCTGCTCGGCGATGCCGCGGCCCGCATCGACGGCCTGACCGGGCCCGAATGGGTGCAGAGCTCGCTCACCGAACTGCGCGCGTCGAAGCACGTGACCTTGCTTCCGCGCACCACCGCCTTCGGCTACTTCCCGCACAATTTGATCGGTTTGAGCGAGCGCCTCACCGATCATCTGACCCTCACCGCCCGCCCACCTGCCGCGCGAACGGCTCTGGCAAGTGCGAGCGCGCCGCGTGGTGCTCGCGACCGGCGCGATCGAGCGGCCGTTGGTATTTCCGGGCAACGATCGCCCCGGCATCCTGCTCGCCGGCGCCGCGCAAACTTTTCTGAATCGCTATGGAGTCCGGGTCGGGGAGCGCGTCGTGATCGTGACCGCGGACGATGCGGCCTACCAGACCGCGCTCGATCTGCACGCCGCCGGCACGGTGGTCGTCGCCATCGCCGATGTGCGCGCCGAGCCCGACCGGCGAGCTGCCCGAGGCCGCACGCCGCGCCCATTTGATGGTGCTCCCGGGATCGACGGTGCTCGGCACCGAAGGGAACTTGCGAGTACGCGCCGTCTCGCTCGCCGATACCGCCGGCGTCCTTCGGCAATTCGAATGCGACGCCCTATTGATGTCGGGCGGCTTCACGCCGAGCGTGCACCTGTTCTCCCAATCGCGCGGCAAACTCGCCTGGAACGAAAGTCTCAATGCCTTCGTGCCCGGCGAATCCGCCGAGCACGAGCGCTCCGCGGGCGCCTGCCGCGGCATCACGCGACCTTGCCGAGGTCCTGGCGGACGGGGACGACGCGGGCGCAGCGGCGGCAGCGGCGTCGAGCGGCCTCCCCGCGACGCCGGCCGCATCGCGGACGGTCGAGGCCGCGCGCCGCGAGCCGGGCTCGTACTTGGGCCCCCTGCCTGCGAGCCGCGCGACCAGCGGCCAGAAAGCCTTCGTCGATTGGCAACACGATGTGACTCTCAAGGACGTGCGGCTCGCGGCTCGCGAAGGCTTTCAATCGATCGAGCACGTCAAGCGCTATACGACGACCGGCATGGCGACCGACCAGGGCAAGACCTCGAACATGAATGCGCTCGCGATCGTGTCGCAGGACCTTTCGAGCCCGATTCCGCGGGTCGGCCTCACGACTTTTCGCGCGCCCTACACACCGACGACATTCGGCAGCTTCGCCGGCATTTCGCGCGGCGATCTGTTCGATCCTGTCCGCACCACGCCCACCCATGCCTGGGCCGAGGCCCAAGGCGCCGTGTTCGAGAACGTGGCGCTTTGGAAGCGCGCGCGCTATTTCCCGCAGGCCGGCGAGGACATGCATGCCGCGGTCGCCCGCGAATGCCTCGCGGTACGCCATGCGTGCGGCATTTTCGACGCCTCGACGCTCGGCAAGATCGAGGTGGTCGGCGCGGATGCCGCAGAGTTCATGAACCGCCTCTACGTCAACAGCTGGACGGGACTTGCGCCGGGCCGAGCACGCTACGGCATCCTGTGCCGCGAGGACGGCTTCATCTACGACGACGGCGTGGTTGCGCGCCTTGCGCCAGACCGCTTCCACGTCACCACCACCACGGGCGGGGCACCGCGTGTGCTCGCGCTCATGGAAGATTACCGCCAGACCGAATGGCCCGATCTGAAGGTGTGGCTCACGTCCACCACCGAACAGTGGGCCGTGATCGCGGTCCAGGGACCGAACGCACGGCGGGTGCTCGAGCCGCTCGTCTCCGAGATCGACATCAGCGCCGCCGCCCTGCCGCACATGGGCGTGGTGCGCGGCAAGATCCTCGGCGTGCCGATGCTGCTGTTTCGGGTGAGCTTCACGGGCGAGCTCGGTTTCGAGATCAATGTGCCCGCGGATTACGGCGCCGCCGTGTGGGAGCGCGTGCATGCCGCCGGACAGGCGCATGGCATGGTCGCCTACGGCACCGAGACCATGCACGTCCTGCGCGCGGAAAAAGGCTACATCATCGTGGGCCAGGACACCGACGGCACCGTCACGCCGGATGATGCGGGCTTGACTTGGGCCATCGGCAAAACCAAAGCAGATTTCGTCGGCAAGCGTTCGCTCGACCGTCCGGCCATGAAGGCGCCGGACCGCAAACAGCTGGTGGGATTGCGGACCCGCAGCGGCGCGCTGCTCGAGGAAGGCGCGCAAGTGGCGGCCAAGCCCGCGCAGCAGCCGCCCATGGAGTTGATCGGTCACGTGACCTCGGCTTACTCGAGCAGTGCCCTCGACATGCCGATCGCGCTCGCCGTCATCGCCGGTGGCCGCGCGCGTCTGGGTCAGACCTTGTACGTGCCCATGCCGGGCGGCGACATCGAGGTCGAGGTCACATCACCGGTGTTCTACGATCCGAAGGGGGAGAGGCTCAATGGCTGAGGCAGCACCGCGCCGGCCGCCCCGGGTGAGCGCGCCCGATCTGGCTCAAGACCCTGCCGCCGGCAGCGCGATGGGTGCTGCACGGCAATGCGCAGGCGCGGGCCTTGGCCGCCCCTGTCTGGGGGGTCGGCTTCTCCGAGACCGCGTGCCGAGCGGTGCGCAGTGCAGAACGCGCGACGCTCTGGCTCGGACCGGACGAATACCTGTTGCTCGATCTGGCCGGGGATGACGAGGGCGCGCCGGCGACGCAAGCCTCGATCGAAGCGGCGCTGCGCGATGCGCCGCATGCGCTCGTCGACGTGAGCCATCGGCAATTCGCGCTCGAGGTGAGCGGACCACACGCCGAAGTGATCCTGCGGGGCGCATGCCCGCTCGATTTACATATCACCCAATTTCCGATCGGCATGTGCACGCGTACGGTGTTCGCCAAGGCCGACGTGACTCTGTGGCGCACCCACGAGCAGACATTCCACATGGAGGTGTGGCGATCGTTCGCCGGCTACGTCGGCGGACTGCTGCACGAGATCGCCCGCGAGTTCGATCCGGCATAGGCCCCTCGCTTTGGCGGCGCCGAGCTTTTAAGCTTCATGGCACACCATGAGGCAAGAGCAGTCACGAGCGCAGTTGCGGACGGCCTACTCCGAAGCATATGCCCTGCTGAGGACGGGCCGCGCCGCCGCGGCGGAGCGCCAGCTGCGCGCCATCCAAACCGCGGAACCCCGAGACCGGAACAGCCTGCACCTGTTGGGCGTCGCTCTCCTCTACCAGGATAAGGTGCCCGAAGCGATCGAGGCGCTGGAGCGAGTCGTCGCATCGCGCCCCGAATTCTGGCAGGCACGCACCGATTTGGCCCGCGCCTATTGCGCCGCCGAACGGCGAGACGAGGCCCGCGTCGAACTGAAGCGCGTCGTTGCCGCGGCCCCTTTGCTCGGAAGCGCCTGGCTCGCCTACGGCGACGTGCTGGTCGAGCTTGAGAAATATCCCGACGCGATGTACGCCTACGAATGCGCCCGGCTGGCGGACCCGGAGGTCCGTCGCATCGAGCAGGCGCGTGCGGCGCTCGCGGCGGACGAGCACAAGACGGCGGAGGCGATCTTCCGGGATATCCTACGTGCCGACCCGGCTCACGTGGCGGCGCTCTGCGGCCTCGCCGCGGTATCGCTCACGGCGAGCCGGCCGCAGGACGCGGTCCGCCTGCTCAAGCACGCGCAGAAACAGTCGACACATCTGCCGCTTGTCCGGCGCGGTCTTTCGCAAGCGCTGCTGGCGCAGGCGGCCTTGACCGAGGCCGAGTCGAGCGTACGCGAGCTGCTCAAAATCGAGGGCGAGAACCCCAACAATTGGGTGCTGCTCGGGACCGTGTACACGCGCCTCATGCGTCAGGAAGACGCACTCGCCGCCTTCGAGGAGGCCGCCCGGATCAATCCCAGCGAGGTCCGGTTGCGGCTTTCGATCGGGCACCTTAACAAAACGCTCGGCCGCCGCAGCGATTGCGAACAGGCATATAAACGCTGCCTGGAGATGGATCCCGGCATGGGCGAGGCGTACTGGAGCCTCGCGGACTTGAAGAACTACGTGTTCTCGGACGCTGAGATCGCGGCGATGCAATCGCTGCAGAAGGGCGAGGACGGGGACGATGAGGATCAGGCGCAGTTGCATTTCGCGCTCGGGCGGGCTTTTGAGCAGAAGAACGATTACTCCACGGCCTTCGATCACTACGCGACGGGCAATCGCCGAAGGCGCAAAATCGTCCCGTTCGACATCGCGGCGTTCGAGAACAAGACGCGGCGCGTGCTCGAATGCTTCGACGCTGAATTCTTCGCCTCCCGTTCAGGGTCGGGACACCCCGACCCCTCCCCCATATTCATCGTCGGCCTGCCGAGATCCGGCTCGACGCTGGTGGAGCAGATACTCGCCAGTCACTCCTGTGTCGAGGGCACGTTCGAGCTACCCAACCTCCTGACCATCGTGCGCGAGTTCGATCACGCCGACGCGGCGCATGATGCCTACCCGGAAATCGTGCGCACCGCACCCGCCGATTATCTCGGCGCTCTCGGCCGCCGGTACGTCGAGGAGACCGCGCCACTGCGCAGGGCGCGGCAGTATTTCATCGATAAAATGCCGAACAACTTCAGCCATGTAGGACTGATCCAGGCTATTTTGCCCCGCGCGGTCATCATCGACGTGCGCCGCCACCCGATGGATGCCTGCTTCAGCACGTACAAGCAGCACTTCGCCGAAGGCCAGTCCTTCAGCTATGACTTGGAGGATTTGGGCCGCTATTATCGCTGCTACCTGAGCCTCATGGACCACTGGGACACGGTGCTGCCCGGCAAGGTGTTGCATTTACAATACGAGCAACTGATCCGCGAGCCCGAAGCCCAGATCCGCCGTCTTTTGGACCATTGCTCGCTGCCATTCGAGCCGGCGTGCCTGTCGTTTCACGAGACCAAACGGCCGGTGCGAACCGCCAGCGCCGAGCAGGTCCGCCAACCTCTTTACACATCCGGCGTAGGCTATTGGCGCCATTTCGAGGCGCACCTCGCGCCGCTCCGGCACGCGCTGGGTGAATCACTGGACCGTTTCTCTGAGATCGGGTAGGCGTTCACCACTACTGAACGCTCGATCAGCTTCTTACGGGTAGGGTCATTGACAGGCGTTGCTTCCGCGGGACATGATCATCGAAAGGCATGTCGCGGCGTGCTTCGAAAACTCAAGACTAAGGGGATGATGCGATGCGCATGACGAAAATGCGTTCCGTGGGAGACCGGATAGGTGCCCTTCCGAGGCAGCCATTTCCCGCACCTACTCGGCTGAGTCTCGCGATCGCCGCGACCCTGTACGGCACCGGAACGATGCACGTCGTGCCCGCGCTGGCCGCGGAGGCATCGACTGAGACGACCTCGACGCTCGAGGAAGTCGTCGTGACGGCCCGCAAGCGCACGGAAAATCTGCAAGACGTGCCGATGAGCATCGACGTCTTCACGGCCAAGGACCTACAGAATCTAGGAATCTCGCAGTTCGAGGACTACGCGGCGATGACGCCCTCGATCTCGTTCGTGAGCGCGGGTCCCGGCACGCAGACCTTTGTCATGCGCGGCGTGTCGGACGGCAGCAATCCGAATTACTCGAATACCGCCACCACTGCCTACCTCGTCGACGACATGTCGATGAACTTCGAAGGGGTCACCCCCGACCTGCATCTCTATGATATCCAGCGCATCGAGGTTCTGAACGGACCCCAGGGCACTACGTTCGGGGCAAGCGCGATGGCCGGAGCACTGCGCTTCGTGACCAACAAGCCGGATCCGAGCGGTTTCAGTGCGGGTGCCGATCTCGACGGCGGCAAGATCGAGGGCGGTACCAAGAACGGCACCGTCGAGGGGTTCATGAACATTCCGCTGATCCCCGACTGGACGGCACTGCGCTTCTCGGCGTACCGGGACTATCACGGCGGGTACATCGACAATATCAACACAACCCGCAATTGGATCAACGGCACCGTCTCCAACAATTCGGAGTGGGCGGGCCAGAACTATAACGTCGAGAAGGTGACCGGCGGACGAATCGCGCTCGGCCAGAAAATCGCCGATGGTTGGAATGCCAGCCTCACCGCTAGCTATCAGAAGCAGCTCACGCACGGCGCGTGGGACCAAGACCCGACCATTGGCGGAGCGGCATATATCGACCCGACTTCGGGCCTTGCGACCTCGTATCCGAATGGTCCGGCGCGTTCTTTCGGCCAGAAGAACGTGGCGCGCTTCGGTCCGGAATTCAAGCAGTACTACACCAAGACTCTCGACTTCCATCTCGAGGGCGATGTCGGCATCGGCGATCTCGTGTACGCGAATACCTACTGGGCACAGGACGACACGTGGGTGAACGAGTACTCGGAGTACATGCAATACGCGAACACAGGGCCGCCGAACAACTACACGGCGGTTAACCGGCAGGCGTTCACCTGCCTTACCGATCCTACCTTTGGTGGAACGCCGTTCGGCGGCTGCAATGTGCCGACCCAATGGTACAACTACACAACCAAAGCCTATCGCTGGTCGAACGAGCTGCGGTTGCAGTCGAAAGAAGACTCCGGATCATGGTTCCACTGGCTGATCGGCGCCTACTGGGAAAGAACCCGCGATGACGTCAGCGACTATTACGCCATCCCCGGGCTGCAGACGAACGGTGCCGCCTTTCAGTATTACTCGTCGTATTACGGTGGCGCGAAGCCGTCGCGGCCGGGCGAGTGGTACTCCTACACCTCACGCTACGATTATCTGCAGACGACCGAATTCATGAACTTGACGTTCGATCTCACCAAACGGCTGAAGCTCGAGGTCGGCGCCGTACACTTCGAGTCTCACTTCAATGACATCGTGAACGGCGGCAACTTCTCCTACGCGCCGGTAACCACGAGCGAGGGACCCGGAGGCTCCGAGAAATGGAACTTCAAGGGAGGCATGAACTATAAGGCGACCGACGATCTGCTTCTCTACATCGATGCCGCGCAGGGATTCAGAGACGGCGGCGTGAACCCCGGGCTTCCCGAGCAATGTACGAAGAACGGCGTCCCCACGACCTACAAGCCGGATACGCTCACCAACTACGAAGTGGGCTGGAAATCAACGTTGCTCGACCGGCACCTGCAGTGGAATGGGGCTTTTTACTTGATGCCCTGGAAGAACTACCAGTCGCTGCTGTTCGATCCGAACGTTTGCGCATCGTCCAGCTTCGACGCGAACATCGGCAACGCCAAGATCTACGGTACGGAGACCGAGATCAAGTACTCGCCGAATTCGCGTCTCAGCATGGACGTTTCCTTGAGTTATAACGATTCGCGAATCATCACCGACAACTACTACAGCGGCGGCACAGGCGGCGGTTTCGACGTCAGGCCCGGCGAGCGGCTGCCTTACGTTCCTTATTTCGATTGGAGCGGCAACATCCGCTACGAGGCGCCGATCAAGGACGCGTTGCACTGGTACGCCCAGTACGATATCTCCCACAAGGGCGACATGTTCAACAACTTGCAAGCCTCCGGAAGCAACGGGCTGCCCTACGTCCTGCAGCCGGGCTACTCCATCATGAATTTGCGCTTCGGCCTCACCCAGCCTGATCAGGGTTGGACCTCGGAGTTCTACATCACGAATCTTGCGAACAAGAACGCGGTCATCTACACCAACGAGGGCAACTTCGACCTGCGAGAGACCGTGAACGAGCCGCGAGTGTTTGGAGTCCGATTGACTTACCGCTTTGGCAAGGCGCAGGCGTTCAACAACGAGGATTGACGAGCGGGCCGCACAGTCCGGTCAGTTCATCTTCATCGCGGGCATGCTCGAGCTGTCCATGTTGTCGTGGCCGGCGTCGTCGTCCGAGGTGGACCAGATCATCTTTGGGTCTTTCTCGTACGGGTAGACGTGCACCATCCAGCCGAAGATGTGCGGATAGAACGTCCCGCCGGCCGCCTCGCAGGCTTCTTTCGTGTCGATCGATCCCAAGAGGCCATATTTGGCGTTCTGACCGAAATACTCGGCCTTGTGACCGGCAGGCGCCCTGCAGAAATTGACGTGTTGATGCCAGCGGGCAATGCTCAACGGAATACGCGCGTCGATTTCCTCTAAGGACGCGTCGACCCGGTCGGTGTACATCACGCCAACCAGCCGGTAACCGCCGTCCGCCGTCTTTTTGTACAGGAGCGAGGTGGGTTTCGCCGGATCGAAGTGAGATCGCGCGGCCAGCGCATTCATCGTATTGGTGAAGTGATACTGCGGCTGCGGGAGGTTCGGCAAGAAGATCTCGATAGCCGTCCGCGATCGCCTTGCGATAGTCCTGATACGGCGCCATGGCATCCTTGGCCGCGACGACGATCGCGTCTGCCTTCTGCTGATCGCCGGGTGCCTTCGGCTTAAGATCCGTCATGTGCATGTGCCCGGCCATGCCCGGCATGTCCGCCATGCTGGTTGTATCCGCCGCGCACCGGCGTTGCCGTCACCCGCGACCGCAAGCATCGCGCCCCACAGGGCTCGCACCCAAATCTCACGGCAGCGCATGCGGCACCTCTACAAAATGTCCGGCATCACGTATTCCACGAACCGAGGTTATCATGCGAGTCGCGGCGCCGGCCAAGGACGCCGCTATCCGATGTCAATTGCGTGACTCTCGTCTAGTTAAGGAAAGTGTGTCGACCCACCGCCTGATCCGCAGCCGAATGGTTTCTGCCCGTGAGCATCGCGACGGGCTTGGCATTTTTGCTGTTCGGTGGTGCGCTGGGAGCCGAATCCGCGGGCCCGGCCATGCAAGCCGTCGTCTTCATCTGGCTGTTTCTCGCCATTCTGGGCTCCGCCATGTCGGTGGTGCGCCATGCGGAGCATCTCGCCGAGCGTTTGGGTGAGCCCCTTGGCACGCTCATTCTGACGTTGGCCGTGACGGCCATCGAGGCGGCGAGCATCTCGGCCGTCATGGTCCATTCGCGCGATCAGCCCACGGTGATGCGCGACACGCTGTTCGCCGTCATCATGATCATCTTGAACGGCATGGTCGGAGCCTCACTTCTCGTGGGCGCTTGGCGGCACCGCGAACAGTCATACAATCTGCGGGGCGCAAACATCTATCTGAGCGTGGTCATTCCGCTCGCGGTCATGAGCCTCATCATGCCGAACTACACACACACCACGCCCGGACCGACGCTATCTTTTTATCAGCAGGAATTCCTCGCCTTGATGTGCGTCGGACTGTACGCCGCGTTTCTCGCCGTACAGACCGGACGGCACCGGGGTTATTTCGAGATCGAGGGCGAAGAGGATGGCCATGGGCGCGAGCTCGCCGTCGGCGACGCGGCGGCGCCCAGCACTCCGGTCCCCGGCGCTTCGGCGCCCGGCGCTTCGGCGCCCGACGCTTCGGCGTGGCACCACGCACTCCTGCTGCTCGCCTATATGGTGCCGGTCGTGTATCTGGCGGAGCAATTCGGTCAGCCCATCGACCATATGATTCGGCGCCTGCACGCGCCGGCCGCCTTGGGCGGCGTCATCATCGCGGCGCTCGTTGCGACGCCCGAGGGGATCGGCGCCGTGCGCTCGGCGCTCGCGAACAAGCTGCAACGCTCCGTCAATATCTGCTTGGGGTCACTCCTCGCCACCATCGGCCTCACCATTCCGCTCATGATCGTCGTCGCCCATCTGATGGGCGCCACGATTTTTCTGGGACTTCAAGGCACGAGCTTCGTGATGCTGCTCCTGACGCTGGCTGTCAGCGTCTTGACCTTCGGGAGCGGGCGCACGAATGTGCTGCAAGGCGCGGTTCACCTGCTGTTATTTCTCGCCTACGTCCTGTTGATCTTTCAGGGCTGAGAGCGAATGAGACCCATCCGGCAAAACGGACAACGCTAAGCCGGGTTATGTGAAACTGCGCCGCGGCTCCCCTGCCTCATCGGTTATGTTCCCGCTCGAATGCTAATCGACCGAGAAACAAGTCCGAAGGAGCCTCTCGCCAAGGCTGCCAAGACCGTTAAGCGCGAGCCTCGCAACCGCTGGCACGCCGTCGCCATCGTGCCCGGGCCGACTCGCTGTCAGGCTGCGGAAGCGGCCAAGGGGCGCCGGTTTCTGTCGAAAGAGGCGCCCATTCTGCCGCTACGGGACTGCGATACCGCCGCTTGCACCTGCAAGTACCGTCATTACGAGGACCGCCGCGGCGCTCCGCGCCGATCGGAGGAAGCCCGGGGAGGCGGCATGCGCTCCCGCACCGGCAGTGCCGATCGACGCAACAGTCGCGGACGCCGCGAAACCGACTGAGCTGATCCCGCGCGAGCCTCTAGGCGAGCTTTCGGGCCTCGCCCAGAAAGTCATCGACGTCGGCTTCCGTGGTCATGTACGAGGTGACGAGACGGATCGTTGCGCCCTCGGCGACCTGGATGAGCGGCCAGCGATAGAAGTGAAAATCCGCTTTCTCCAGCCGCTCGATCAGCTTTTCCGGGAGCGCCACGAACACCTCGTTCGCTTCGACGTTCTGTAAGAGCGTCGCGCAAGCAAGATCCTCCAGGCCTCGAGCGAGCCGCGACGCCATGGCATTCGCCTGCGCCGCATTGCGAAGCCACAGGCCGTCCTCGAGATAGGCGATGAGCTGGCTGCTCAAGTAGCGCAGCTTCGACCACAGATGGCCCGCTTGCTTGCGGCGGCGCTCGAACCCTTCCGCGAGTGCGCGATCGAAAAATACCACCGCCTCCGCGCACAGCGCACCGTTCTTCGAGGCGCCGAGCGAGAGGACGTCGACGCCGCGCTTCCAGGTGGCCTCCGCCGGTGTACAGCCGAGGCGCGCCAGCGCGTTCGCGAAGCGGGCGCCGTCCATGTGCACGTTGAGCCCGTATCGTTTCGCCGTTGCCGTGAGCGCCGACAACTCCTCGAGCCCGTAGACGGTGCCGAGCTCGGTGGCCTGGGTGAGGCTCAACGCGGAGGGACGCACATGATGCACCCCCATCTCCTCGGCGAATGCCACGGCGGCGGCGAGCGCCTCGGGCCCTATCTTCCCCGTAGGCGAGGGCAAACCGAGCAGCTTCGCGCCGCCCGTGAAGAATTCCGGCGCGCCACATTCATCCGTCATGATGTGCGCACCGGTGTGGCAGTAAATGCCGCCGTACGGCGGCGCGATCTGCGAGAGGGCCAACGCGTTGGCGGCCGTGCCGGTGGCAACCGGGTAGATCACGACATCCGTCTCGAACAGCCGTGACGCCACAGAGGTCAAGCGCTCGGTGAAGGGATCCGCACCGTACGAGCCCGTTGGGGCGCCATTCGCCGCTTGAATCGCCGACAAAATGGGCGCACATACCGGCGTGACGTTGTCGCTGCCGAAATTGCGGGTCAATGCACCTGCCATCGTGTTACCTCGCCGCGCTAAGCACCCGCAGCTTGCTATCGAAGTCTTCCTTGTTCAAGTAGGCGCCGCACAAGCGCCGATAGCCCCGATAAGCCCGGCGCCCATGCAGCAGACGCCAGTTATCGAACAACAGGGCGGTGCCCGGCGCCAGGCGCATCGTTATTTCGTTGGCGGGATCGTTAACCATGCGGTTGAATATCTTCAATGCCCGATAAAATGCACTCATGCCCGCGCTCGGCAATCGGAAGGGAGCCCGGTCATAGTTGTTGTAGGCGATCTGTGACAGCTCCCCTTGCGCATCGAGTCCGATGATCGCGTGCTCTGCCCGCAAGTGCACGCCATCACCTAGATACTGCGCGGGCACCTTCACGCTCGACAGCGCCTCGAACGCTGCCGGGTCGCTCCGGCGGATGTCATCGGCG
Organism: uncultured Gammaproteobacteria bacterium; assembly: GCA_963766915.1. Taxonomy (GTDB): domain Bacteria; phylum Pseudomonadota; class Gammaproteobacteria; order Steroidobacterales; family Steroidobacteraceae; genus Bog-1198. The sequence goes on along the minus strand of CAVYCL010000001.1, from coordinate 763,332 downwards.
ACCTTGAAGCCATCGACCAGCGTGCTTTCGCCGCCGGTTCCATCGAATTGCAGGCAGTGAAACATCTGAAATCCGGGCGAATCGAAGCTGTACGTCCCGTCGGTGTGCGGACCGATCGCCGCCGACGTATAGGCGGTGTCCTTGAAGGCCAGATTGGCGGTGAAGTCCCACATCCCGCCGAAGATCGTTTCGCGCACGTATCCGATGCGCGTCGCCAGATCTCGGGTCGCCTCGAGCGTGGCGGGGACGCCCGTCGCCAGCGCAAAGCCGTACTGGTCCACCGTCCGCAGCCACTTCAAGAGCCCGTCATCGCCGGACATGATCTCCTCGTGACTCATGGTGGGAAAATCGTCGGCGAGTAGCGCCCGATTCCACAGGCGTCGCTGCGGCGATTCCGCTCGACCCGGCCCCTGACTCCACAGAAACGCAGCCGGCCACACGCTGCTGCTCCCATCGTGCTTCCAGACGATGCGCAGCGTCTCACCCGCGCCTTCGACGACGATCCGCTCGGGCGTGATGTCCGTCGGAATGGCGAACGTGTCGACCTGGCGCTGCAACGTATCCGGATGCAGGCTTTCGCGCGAGTGACAATGATCGCGCAGCCAGAAGGGAGAGAACCGGTCGGGCGAAGACTCGCCGACCCAGGACACCTCGATCTCTCCACCGACCAGCCGCGCTCCCGCGAGCGTGCCCCGTGCGGATACTTCGTCTCGAGCACAAGATTCCATCATGGTCCTCTCCTTTACTTGTTGAACGAGTGTATAACAACGGTCCGGTACGGGTCAAACCGCGCCGTCTCAGCGGCCAGCCGGCGCGCCGCGTGCGACCTGCGCGCCGGGTTAATATGTGCCGCATGCCGACCCGAAAAGCTTTCTACACAGTCGCGCGAGGCGCGCGTATGGGCACCCTCGCGCTCGCCGCCTGCGGCACCCTCTTGGGTTGCGGTACCGGCGATAGCGCTCGGCAGCACGCGGGTGGCGGCGATGAGAAAGTCGTGAATCTCTACACCTGGTCCGATTACCTCGCGCCGAATACGCTCGCCGACTTCGAGCGCGCGACCGGCATCAAGGTGCGGGTCGCCTACTTCGACACTAACGAGACTCTCGAGTCGCGCATGCTCACCGGCAGCAGCGGCTACGACGTGGTGGTTCCGACGGCCCCCTATCTCCAGCGTCAGATCTCCGGCGGCGCCTATCGCGCGCTCGATAAGAATCAGCTGCCCAACCTCGCCAATCTCGACCAGGCGCTCATGGCGCGCGCCGCACTCAACGACCCGGGCAACATGCATTCCGTCATCTACACCTGGGGGACGTACGGAATCGGCTACAACGTGGCGAAAGTCACCGCGGCGCTACCCGGCGTGCCGCTCGACAGCTGGCGCCTCATTTTTGATCCCACTTACGCGCAGCGCCTCTCCGGATGCGGAATCAGCACCATCGACGCCCCGCCCGGCGTGGAGCGGATCGTCCTCAAGTATCTCGGCAAGGATCCGAACGCCCCCACCGCGGCGGATCTCGCGGAAGTCGAGTCGGTGCTGCATGCCATTCGACCCTACATCCGCACCATCGACTCGGCGAATATGATCGATTCGCTCGCCAACGGGGACATCTGCATTGCGCTCGGCTACAACGGCGACTTCGTGCAGGCACGCAACCGCGCGCGCGACAGCAAGAACGGCAACCAGATCGCTTATGTCGTGCCCAAGGAAGGATCGCTGATCTGGTTCGACATGCTGGCCATTCCGAAAGACGCTCCGCATCCCGACAACGCGCACGCGCTGATCAATTACTTCATGAATCCTCGCGCGATCGCCGATATCTCCAACTACATCGGCTATGCGAACGCGAACCGCGCGGCCACGCCCCTGCTCGCTGCCTCGATCGCCACCGATCCCGCGATATTCCCGCCGGCCGCCGAGCGCGAACGGCTCTTCGTCGAGACCGTGGACGACCCGGACCAGGCGCGGCGCATGACGCGTATCTGGCAAAGATTCAAGACCGGGCAGTGAAGACCTGCGCCGAGGCCCGCTCGCCCGGATCCCTCAGGGCATCGCCACGGCGTTCGCTTCAACCCCGGCGCGGGTGAACTCGAACTGTAGGAGCCATTTCCTCGATGGCCGGGAACATCGCCGGGGCAAAGCGCCATGCTTTGGCCGATTCGCTCGCCACGTGAGCGAAATATTTGCTGGAGCCGGACTCTTGCAGGGTGGTATCGGTGACATTGCCGGCCTCATTCACGGAAACCCGCACCACCACCTTGACGCGACCGTGAATGGTTGAAAGAGCGCTGCTCGAAACGCGGGGAATCTCTTTATGCAGCACCGGCCCGGTCGGGGCTGCCGCGATCGCTGCCGGCGGGCTTGCCGGACGAGCGACGGCTCGCGGAGGCGGCTGCGCGGTTGCTGGCGCACTCGCGACCACCGGAGCCTCTTGCACGACAGGGGCGCGGGCGTGCATGCGGTGCAGGACCCACCACACCGCGCCCACCACCAATAGGGTGGCTGCGGCGAGAACATACGGCTTAGAAATCGTATTGCGCGCGCTTCTCGCATCGACCCTGACCGCTCGCGTCTCGACGGGAGGCTGAGCGTCGGGTTGCGGCGGGCTAAGATCCGCCGGCTTGGGGTCCGCCGATTTGAGTTGCGCCGACTTCAGTTGTGCCTCGAGCTCGGTGGCACTGGGTCTACGGGCAGGATCCAGACTCAAGCATTGTTTAATCGCAGCGGCGAATGCCGGGGTCACGCTCGCGGGTAACGCGATATCCGATCGCTCATGGCGCCTCGCCACCGGATATCGGGTGAGCGCAGCGACCACGGTCATGCCGAGACCCCAGAGATCGCCGGCACTCGAGCGGGTTCCGTGGGCCTCCTCCGGCGCATCATAAGGAGAGAACTGAACGGTGCCGACCGCGGACTCCCCAGCCGGACGAAGCACATCGCTCGCGAGCTTCAGCGTGTCATTGACCACACAGATGTTCGACGGCTTTACCTGGCCATGCACCCAGTCGCTGCGATGAAGGAAGGCGAGCGCTGACAGCGCCGGGCCCATCAATTCCCGCACTTCGTCGTAAGTGAGCGCCCTATGGACGAGAATCTGAGCAAGGCTCTGCTCGGCGTATTCCATGACGACGAACAGCAGCTCGTGACGTCCGAGGCTGCATTGTCCCCAGCCGAGAAGGCGAATCAGATGGGGATGGGACACCGCGGCCACGGCGCGCCAGCGCGCGAGCTGCAGCTCCGCGAGCGGCGCATCGGCGCGAATGAACTTGATCGCGGCAGCGGTGTGCGACGCCCCGTCTTCGGTCAGGAAGACCGCGCTGTGACTCGAGACGCCGAGCAAGCGGCGCAGCGGGTAACGTCCGTTGATGACCTGCTGTTCCCACTGTTTCCAGAAATCGGACATCAGCGCTGCGAAGTGCGCCAGTTGGCGGCTCTGTAGAAAGGTGCATCGTCCGCGGGCAGCATGCCCCGGCCGAGAATGTGATCGGCCGCCTTCTCGGCAAGCATGATCGTCGGCGCGTTCAAATTGCCGGTGGTAATCGAGGGCATGATGGAGGAGTCGACGACTCGCAGGCCTTCGAGCCCCCGCACGCGAGCCTCGTGATCGACGACCGCCTTAGGATCGCCGACGTCGCCCATCTTGCACGAGCACGACGGGTGATACGCGCTCTCCACCTTCGCGCGAACGAAGGCATCGATTTGCTCGTCTGACTGGACGTCGGCTCCGGGTTGCAGCTCGCGTCCGCGGTAGCGATCGAATGCCGGCTGCGCAAAGATCTCCCGTGTGAGGCGCACGCAGGCGCGCATTTCGGTCCAGTCATCCGGCTCGCTCAGATAGTTGAACAGAATCTTCGGCTTGTCGAACGGATCCTTGGAGGCGAGCCGCACCCATCCGCGGCTCTTCGAGCGCATGGGACCGACGTGCGCCTGAAAGCCGTGTTCCTGTGCGAGCGTCGAGCCGTCGTAGGCCACCGCCATCGGCAGGAAATGGTACTGAATGTCCGGATATTCGACTCCGGGGCGGCTGCGGATGAATCCGCAGGTCTCGAAGTGGTTGGTGGCGCCCAAGCCGTCCTTGCGCAAGATCCAGCGCGCGCCGATGAGTGCGCGGCTCCAGGGATTGATCGACGAGTACAGCGTGATCGGCTCCTTGCACGCGACCTGAAAGTAGAACTCAAGGTGGTCCTGAAGATTCTCGCCGACGCCCGGCAGATCCTGAACGACCTCGATGCCGAGCGCCTGCAATTCCGCACCCGGCCCGACGCCGGAGAGCTTGAGCAGTTGCGGCGAGTTGATCGGGCCCGCCGACAGGATCAGCTCCTTGTCGACCTGAACGTGATGCGTCTTGCCGCCGCGCACGTAGAGGAGTCCGCGGGCACGGCGCCCCTCGAAGAGCACGCGGGTCGCGAGGGCGTGCGTGATGACCGTCAGATTCGAGCGGCCGAGCGCCGGGCGCAGGTACGCGCGGGCGGCGCTGCAACGCCTGCCCTCGCCCACCGTCATGTCCATCCGACCGAAGCCCTCTTGCTGAAAGCCGTTGACATCCTGGCTGCGGGGATAGCCCGCTTGCTCGGCGGCGGCGAGCCATGCCGCGTGCAGCGGGTTGCGCAGCGAGCCGTAGCTCGTACTGCAGCTTGCCGGCATCGCCGCGATACCGATCTGCGCCCTCTTGGCGGCGCTCCGCGCGCTTGAAGTAGGGCAATACGTCGCGGTAGGCCCAGCCTGCGGCGCCCTCCGCCGCCCAGCGCTCGAAATCCTGCGGATTGCCGCGGATATAGACGAGACCGTTGATGGACGACGAGCCGCCCAGCACCTTGCCGCGCGGGGTGTGCAGGCTCCTGCCGTCCAGGTGCGGCTCGGGCTCGGTGTGGTAGAACCAGTTGTACTTCGGCATGTTCATCGGAATGGACAGGGCCGAGGGCATCTGAATATAGATCGAGCGGTCGCCGCCGCCGTACTCGAGCAACAGCACGCGATTGCGCCCATCCGCGCTCAGCCGATCGGCCAGTACGCATCCCGCCGAACCCGCTCCCACGATCACATAGTCGAATTGTTGTTCCGCCAAGAAAGACTCCTATCGCCCGCCCGACCCGTCCGCCGACTCCCGACGATTCAATAGGGGGCGTCCACGTCGCCCAAGGCGACGTAGACACTCTTCAGCTGCGTGTAATGCTCGATGGCGGCGCGCCCGTTCTCGCGGCCGAGGCCCGACATCTTCACGCCGCCGAAAGGCAACTCGATCGGCGTGATGTTGTAATGATTGATCCAGCAGGTACCCGCCTGCAGTCGGGCAATCACGCGATGAGCGCGCGTCAGATCATTGGTGAAGACGCCCGCCGAAAGTCCGAACTCGGTGGCATTGGCGCGCTCGATGACCTCTTCCTCGTCGTCGAACGTCAGGAGCGACATCACCGGCCCGAATATCTCCTCGCGCACGATGGCCATGTCGTCGCGGCACTCGTCGAACACCGTCGGCGCCACGAAAAACCCCTTCGCAAGCGCCCCTTCGGTCACCCGTTGCCCGCCGATCACCGCTCGCGCACCCTCGGCGCGCCCGCGCGCGATGTAGCCGAGCACCTTCTGCATGTGCTGCTCCGACACCAACGGTCCGATGTGCGTCTGCGGATCCATCGGATCGCCGATGCGCAGGGCGCTCACCCGCTTGATCAAACGCTCGAGAAAGGCCGCCTTGACCGAGGCATGCACGAACACGCGCGTCGCGTTGGAGCAAACCTGCCCCGAGGAGTAGAAGTTGCCGAGCAGCGCACCGCTGACCGCATTGTCGAGCTTGGCATCCTCGAACACGATCAGCGGCGACTTGCCGCCGAGCTCGAGCGTGACGTGTTTCAACGTCGACGCCGCATCGCTCATCACCGCTTTCCCCGTGCCGACCTCGCCGGTGAGCGAGACCTTGCGGATATCGGGATGCCGCGTGAGCAAGCGGCCGGTGTCCGCAAAGCCCTGCACCACCTGAAACACGCCCGCCGGCAGTCCCGCTTCGAGCAATATCTGCTCGAGCTTGACCGCGCTGAAGGGCGTGATTTCGGCGGGCTTGAAAATCATCGCATTGCCGCAGGCGAGCGCGGGCGCCGCCTTCCAGCAGGCGATTTGCAGCGGATAGTTCCAAGCGCCGATGCCGGCGACCACGCCGAGCGGCTCCCGCCGCGTATAGCCGAACGCCTGGGTGCCCAGATCGATGTGTTCGCCGCTCAAGGATTGCGCCAGCCCGGCGAAGTACTCGAAGCAATCCGCGCCCGAGACGACGTCGACCACCAGGGTCTCCTGAATCGGCTTGCCCGTGTCGCGCGTCTCGAGCTCGGCGAGCTCGCGGTTTCGCGATCGCAAAATTTGCGCGGCCTGCCGCAACACACGGGCGCGCTCCGCGCCGGTCATGGCGGCCCAGCGCGCCTGACCGCGCCGGGCGGCTCGCACCGCGGCGTCGATCTCCGCCGGACCCGCGACGCTCACGTAGCCGAGCACCGCGCCGGTGGCCGGGTTGATGGAGGCAAAGCGCTGCGGTCCCGCCGCGCTTTGGCCGGATGTTCTCAAGTCCCGCACGGCACCGGCCTCACGGGCCGTGGCGCGCCCCGCGTTCAGGCGCCGGTCGACGAACTCGGTCAACAAGGCGCGCGCACTGGCGCTGTCCGCCTCGCGCCAACCCGAAAGCGCAGCGCGCAGCCAGACACCATCGATCATCGCGGCAATCATGGCCGCGAGACTCTGGGCCTCTTCGGGAGGCACCAGTTTCTTGAGCGAGCTTTTCAAGTTGGTGAGGGTTCGCCGCTGGTATACCGACTGCACTCGCCGCAGGCTCGGCACCTGCAGCACTTGGCCCCAGAACGCGAGCCATGCGGAGCCGGTGCGCCGTTCGAACTCCTCCGGGGCGAGATTGGCATCGATGATGGCCTGAATGCGGGCGCGCGGCGTGGCGATCGTGCGCAAGCGCCCGCGCACCTGATCGCCCACGCGCCGTGCCAGCGATCGGAACGCTTCGTCCAGCAAGCCGTCCTTGTCGCCGAAATAGTGGGCCACCAAACCGGGCGACACGCCTGCCCGGCCGGCAATCTGCGCCAGCGTCGTGCCCACGAAGCCCACTTCGGCTAGGCTATCGATGGTGACTTCGATCAGCTGGGAACGCCGCGACTCCTCCGGGGGTTCACCCTCGAGATGAGTCGAGCTCGTTGATTGGTCGTTCAATCGGGTTGTCCTTGCGCCTCGGGCGTGCGTCAGAATGGACGCGCGGACGAGTGAACGCTTAAGATGGTCTCAGAAAGAATTGTAGTTCTTTATCAACATTTTAGGGATGCAAGGTGAGCGCTGATCACAGCCCATTGAACGCCTATTCAAAGCCACCTCGCGCCAATCCATCATGCCGCCCGCCGCCGCACCGGGTCAAGCCTCGGCGAGAGCTCCTGGGCCGGACTTTCGCGCTCGCCCTCATGCTCGTCCTGGGGCTCGGGCAGACGGGCTTTGGGACCGCCCGCGCCGCGGCGGACGGCGCTCCCGCTGCGCACGACGTCGAGCCGCCGAGCTGCCGGACCGTCCGTTTCTCCGATGTGGGCTGGACGGATGTCACCTCGACCACCGCGCTGACCGCAGAACTCCTGCGCAAGATCGGCTACACCCCGAGCGTCACGGTGCTGTCGGTTCCGGTCACGTTCGCATCGCTCAAGAACAAGGACATCGATGTGTTCCTCGGCAACTGGATGCCGGCCGAGGCCGCCGATCGGGCTCCCTACGATGCCGACGGCTCGATCACGGTGGTCGGGCCGAATCTCTTCGGAGCGAAATACACCTTGGCGGTGCCGGCTTACTTCTACGCGCAGGGACTCAAGGACTTCAGCGATATTCACCGCTTTGCCGACGTACTCAACCATTCGATCTACGGAATCGAGCCCGGCAACGACGGCAACCGGCTGGTGCTGAAAATGCTGAAGGAGAATACGTACGGCCTCAATGATTTCAAGCTGATCGAATCGAGCGAGCAAGGCATGCTTTCCCAGGTGGAACGCGCGTACCGCAACAAGGAGCCGATCGTGTTCCTGGCGTGGGAGCCCCACCCGATGAACATGCGTTTCGACATCAAGTACCTGGCCGGGGGCGATGCCGTGTTCGGCGCGAACTACGGCGGGGCGACGGTTTACACCGTGACGCGCAAGGGCTTTGGCAGCGAGTGCCCGAACGTCGGCCGCTTGCTCGATAACCTCAAGTTCAACCTGCGCGGCGAGAGCGAGATGATGGCGGCGATTCTCGACCGGCACGAGCAGCCGGCGATCGCGGCGGACGCCTGGTTGAAGGCGCATGTCGATGTGGCCAAGACCTGGCTCGAGGGCGTGCGCACGTTCGATGGCCGGCGCGCCTACGATGCGCTTGCGACAGCGACCCAGCAGCATACCGGCGGTTTCGAGGACTGGGTGGTGAGCCACAAGATTCCCGTGGGCGATGCCATGACGGTCGCGATCGACTGGATCAAGACGCACGGGACACTGCTGTTCAATGGCATCTCGATCGTCATCCGCGGCACCGTCGATGGCGTGACGGCGCTCTTGCGCGCGGTCCCCTCCCCGTTCCTGATCGCCCTCATGGGCGTGCTGGCCTGGGTGTTGCGTCGCTCGTGGTCGCTGACCGTGTTCGTGGTCCTGGCGCTCCTCTTCATCCTGAATCAAGGGTATTGGGATGCAACCCTCGAAACGCTCTCGCTGGTCGTGGTCGCAACGCTCGCATCCGCACTCATCGGCGTGCCGCTCGGAATCGCGTCCGCACATCGTCCGCGGCTCTACTCGGCCATGCGCCCCGTGCTCGATCTGATGCAGACTCTGCCGACGTTCGTGTATCTCATCCCGACGCTGGTGCTGTTCGGGCTGGGCGTGGTCCCCGGCCTCATTTCCACCGTGATCTTCGCCCTGCCCGCGCCGATCCGTCTGACGCACCTTGGCATCTCCTCGGTTCCGAAGCCCCTCATCGAGGCGGGCGAGGCGTTCGGCGCAACGCCATTGCAGCTGTTGTGGAAGGTCGAGCTGCCGAGCGCGGCCGGCACCATCATCGCCGGCATCACCCAGTGCATCATGCTCAGCTTGTCGATGGTGGTGATCGCAGCGCTGGTCGGCGCCGGCGGGCTCGGCGTGCCGGTGGTGCGCGCGCTCAATTCCGTGCAAATCGGCATGGGTTTCGAGGCGGGCTTCACCATCGTGCTGCTCGCCATCATCTTGGATCGCATCAGCCGGCCAAAAGAGCAACAGGAACCGCGATGACCGCAGCCGTCGAATTCCAAAACGTCGACATCCTATTCGCGCGCCAGCCCGGCCGTGCCGGCCGCGGAGCCCTGCGCGAGGCCCTCGCGGCGCTCGACGGCGGCGCGAGCCGCGCGGACATACAGAGCCGCTTCGGCGTGGTGGTGGGCGTCGCCGGCGCTTCCTTGAGCGTCGCGCGCGGCGAGATCTCGGTGCTCATGGGACTGTCCGGCTCCGGCAAATCCACCCTGTTGCGGGCGGCCAACGGGCTGAACCGGGTGACTCGAGGCCACGTGCACATTCGCGACGGCGAGTCCGACGTGGACGTGGCAACGTGCGATACGGCGCAGCTGCGGCGTGTGCGACGCGAGCGCGTCGCCATGGTGTTCCAGCAGTTTGGCCTCTTGCCCTGGCGTACGGTGCGCGACAACGTCGGGTTCGGCCTCGAGCTGCGCGGCGAGCCCGTGGCGACGCGCAAGAGCATCGTGGCGGAGAAGCTCGAGCTGGTGGGACTCTCGCAATGGGCCGATCGCCGCTTGAGCGAGCTTTCCGGCGGCATGCAGCAGCGCGTCGGACTCGCCCGCGCCTTCGCCACCGACGCCGACATTTTGCTGATGGACGAGCCGTTCTCGGCGCTCGATCCGTTGATCCGCGGCAAATTGCAGGGCGAGCTGCTCGCGCTGCAGGAGCGGGTCAAGAAGACCATCCTGTTCGTGAGCCATGATCTTGACGAGGCATTACGCCTCGGCGATCGGATCACGATCCTGCAGAACGGCCGGATCGTCCAAAGCGGCACGGCCGAGGACATTGTCTTAGCCCCCGCCGACGACTATGTCGCCGAATTCGTGCGTCACATGAATCCCTTGGACGTGCTCACCGGCGCGATGATCATGCGCGAGCGTAGCCGCCTGCACACCGAGGACGGAGCTCTCTGGCTCGACGACCGACGCCGCTACCGCCTGTCCGTGGGCGGCGGCAGCGAGGCCCTTGCGCTGCATCTCGACGGGGTCGAGCAGGTCCTGCGCCACGTCCGGGACGATGCTGCGCTCGGCGCGGTCGAGCCCGGGCTTGCCGTGGCTCCCGCCTCCTTCTCTCTGCAATCGATCATCCGCTTGCGTCAGTCCACCGGCCACCCGGTGCTGCTCGCCGAGGACGGCAAGATCGTGGGCGTCTGCAGCGAGGATGAAATCCTCGGCGCGCTTACCCGCAGCCGCCACTGAGGAAACCGGAGGACGTTATCACGCGGACCTAACTCACAGACCGATCATGACAAATGCGCGTCAAACCGCGGCTGCCGATCGGGGTAGCTCTGCCACCTTGAGCGCACCATTTGGCTTGAGCACCTCGTTGCCTGCGAGCGCAAGAGCCAGCGTGTTCCCATAGGGATTCATGCTGTCGACCATCGAGCTCGGCATCAGGATCGTCGCTCCTCGCTCCTTGGTGGTCTCATAGATGATGTTCATTGCTCGAAGTTGCAGCGCTTCGGGATGCCCCGCGTAAATATTGGCTGCCTCGACAAACTTGCCCGCAATCGCCGCCTCGGCGGATCCGAGGATCACCCGCGCCTGTTTCTCACGCTCAGCCTGTGCCTGACGCGACATCGCATCTTGCAGGGCCACGGGGATCGCGACGTCGCGGATTTCCACCGAACTCACCGATATACCCCAGGGAGCGGTTTTCTGACCAATTTCAATCTTTAGTTGCTCATCGGCATCCTTGCGATCCGATAACAGTGACGCCAGCATCGAGGAGCCGATCATCTCGCGCAGCGACGTCTGTGCCACCCGATCAATCGCTTCGCGGTAGTTTGTGATCGCCAATGCGGCCTTCTCCGCGTCTTGCACGTGCCAGAAAATAATGGCGTCGACGTTCACCGGGACCGTGTCCTTGGTGAGCGCCTGCTCGGCATTGAAACCTGTCGTCTGGATGCGTCCATCGATGACCGCGACAACCGCGTCGAGCACCGGAATAATGGCAAAGAGGCCTGCCCCCTTGACGCTTTGCAGCTTTCCCATCCTTAAGATCACGAACTTCTGCCACACATTGGCCATCTTCAGCGACGCCCCGACCAACACCGCGACCACGAAGAATGCAGCCCCGAGATACAAATTGACGAAATAGCCGGTGCCTGCGGCGGCGACCAGCAAGACAAATACCAAGAAGGCGGTGATCGGATTCATTGCGGGTACCTTTATGAATTCGGAATTGCTCGGTGCAAGGCGCTTCGCGGCGTCGGGTGCGGTCGGCCTGGTGTCAGTCGTATCGTCGATCATCGTCGTGCCGAGCTAAAAGAAGATTTCTCGGAGCGCCCGGCGACCGCGATCCAGGCGCTCGGGCCCGAGCCGGCATCGGCCTCGTCGCATGCGCGAATGGAAGCACCGCGCGCAACGGCACGCAGATGCAATGTGGGCCTTGCGGCCCGCAAAGCCGACGACCCAACGGCTAGCTTCGCGAGAGCAAGCCGCGCGTCTGTCGCGGCGGGTCGTGTCCGTATCCGGCATGTAGGTGACGATTTCATGCCCCAAACACTAGGCGCACGACAACGACAAGGTCGGTGCGGTGGCGCGCTTATGCGACGCGCGGCCAAAGACCGCGAGGAACCCGAATTTGGGCCCCGGTGCGGCATCGTACAGACATCATGGTGGGAATTGGTTAACAAGTGATGTGACCTGCACGACCGGTGATCCCCGCAACTCCGCGGACCATAGAACCTGAGGTGAGTATGAACACTCCACGCCAGCCCAATGTGCGCCCCAGCACGGCGCCTTTTCTCGGACAGATTCGCAACGCCGGCACCCCGCCTTCACCGGCGTCCTCAATTGTCGGGCCTTTTGTGTCGGGGCGGTCGACCACGCCTGTTGAAGCGACTCGGCGCGCGGTTGGAACTGACGTTTCTTTGCCAAGCTCGCAGGCGGAGATCTCGGTGTCGCGTGGTCCGTAAAGCGCGCCGCAGTTCGCTCTAGCCCCGCGAGTGAGTCGACAGGAAAGTCTCGATCGTAAGTCAGACATACCTGCTGTTCGATTCGCGTAGCGAGCAAGAGATGCGGACCAGCGGGCCGGAGCGCCCCCGAACTGGAATCACTATTGAGTCCATGCTTTCCCGAGGAAAAGACGCTTCCCTATGCAATATGAAACCATGACAGTGACCGGAATGAAGTGCGGCGGCTGTCCAATAAAGCTTTCGCTTGCGCTGAGGGGAATCTCCGGCGTCGAAGATGTTCAGGTGTCGCTCGCCTCCGGCGAGGTTACCGTCCACTATGACGAACATCTGACCTCGACTCCTCGATTGAAAGCCATGGTAATCAAAACTGGCTTTGGCGTGGACGGTGTCAGCGCGACGAGCGGGCACGATTCGAGGCCCGACCATTGCGGGTAACTTTCGTTATACGAGCGTGGGTGGGGTAGCGAACAGACCCGCGAGCTATCGGGGCGCAAAGCTCTCAGATGTCCGGCGGCTTCGCAACGGAGAAATATGTGCTACATCGCATGAAGGATCTGGAGGGGTACACCATTGGCGCGCTCGACGGAGTCATCGGCCACGTCGAGGACTTCTATTTCGATGACGAATCATGGGTCATTCGTTATCTCGTGGTGCAAACCGGTCAGTGGCTTTTACATCGACGCGTATTGATTTCGCCCATCGCGATCAATCAGCCGAACTGGTCTGAACAGAGTTTTCCCGCGGCCATTACGCAAGATCAGGTGAAAAACAGCCCGAGCATCGATACCGATAAGCCGGTTTCCCGTCAGCACGAGAAGGAGTATCTCGGTTACTACGGGTACCCACATTATTGGGTCGGCGGAGGTTTGTGGGGATGGGGCGTAAATCCAAGGATGGTGCTTGGGGGCGTGGGATCCGAAAGGGCGACGACGGGGTCCCGTAGAGCGGAAGGCGAAAAGCAGAGTAGAGCTGCCGACGCCAATAGCGAAGGTCTACCGCACGATCCGCATTTGCGCAGTGGCAAGGAGATCACGAGCTATGACGTACACGCGGAAGACGGTGACATCGGTCACGTTCAGGGCATTCTCGTCGACGAGAAGTCCTGGGCAATGCGCTACCTCATCGTGAACACGAGCAACTGGTGGTTAGGCCACCAGGTGCTCATCTCGCCGCAGTGGATTGTGGGCGTGAGCTGGAATGATAGGAAGGTGTCGGTGAGTCTAAGTCGCGATGCGGTGAAAGGCTCCCCGCCTTTTGCGCCCGGAAGCCGAGTCGGACGCGACGAGGAAGCCAGCATCTACGATCATTATCGGCGACCCGGATATTGGGCACGTGAAGTGCGACTACAGAATCCGGAATTCCGCAACATACCGTTGGGTTCGCCCATGTCCACGGACCGGAACCTCTAACGCGTCGCGACGCAGAAACTACCTTCGGAGAATCGGAAAGCACACCTGTCGCCGTAAACTCCCTGCAGAGCAAGCGGGCGTACTCCCTGGGCGCAGGTCCATGCGGCGCCGCTTGATGTGCCGGCACTCGCCAACCCGCCCAACACCATTCATCTGGTCGGCAAACTCGTTTGGCTTGATCTCGAGACCACCGACCTACCGGGCGCCAAGCACTTCTACGGTGATTTGATCGGAGCTCATGGCGCGACCAGTACCATTCTTGAGGATCCGACGGGTGCGGTATTCGGCGTCAGCGGCTACGAGCGGTACACATGCGAGGGATCCTGAAGCCACCCCCCGTCAAACCCCGCTCGGCGCAGGCCGCTGACGATGTAGGGGGACCGCCGCGTCAACCGCCATAGGAGCTCGCTCCGATAATTCTCGATCATCAGCACCAGCGGTCCCTGGTTGAGCCCGTAGTGCCATGGCGACACCCAGCCGCAGCGATTGCCGGTCTTCGACGGATACGTTGCGTTAAAGGTCGCCTTGAACCCGTAGGGATTGTTGGATTTCAGTTTGAGCTCACGAATAAAATACTCGGTCGACGGCAGTACGATTTCGGGAGCAAACGGGAGCGAGGCTACGACCGCCCAAGGCGCTATGGTTCCATCATCAGGCCCAAACGGTACTCCACGCGCGACGTAATCGAAAAACTGCCGCTCGACACCGCCTATCTTGATGGTATCGGGCCCAGGGCCATCACTCGCTGTTATCCCCCAACAAGTGGGCCCGTAGCCATTGAACTTGAGGGGATTCTCGATCGCATACCGTTGTTGTACGTACGTCGCGCGCCGAGTGTTCTCGAAATAGTCGATTCCCTTGCCGCGCATGAACTCATCCTGGATTCCGCGAAAGTCGATCCAGATGTGCGAGAGCTGATGCGTGAAGAAAGATCCCGCGTAAAGATAGTCGTAGCCATACTGGTTTTTCCACTGATAAGTCGAGCACCATGCGGCAAATCCGTCCCCGGCCAGCGGATACGTCGGCGAGCCGAGCGCGAGCATGTAAAGCAGCAGCCCCTCGTCATAGCCCTCCCAACGATACTGAAGAAACCCGCTCTCGGGATTCCACCCGTGGGTCAACGTCACACCGTGGTTCTGCGCCCAAAGCCAATTGGCGCGTCGATAGAGCGCGTCCGCAACGGTGCGAATTTCCTGCTCATCATCGGTGGACGCATCGAAATAGGCAGCGGCCGTCAACATCCCCGCGAGCAAGAATGCGCTGTCTACCGTCGACAGCTCGCACTGCCCTGCGCGGCGTCCGGTTCGCATGTCCAAAAAATGATAGTAAAGGCCCTGATAGCCGGTCGCGTCGTGTTGCGGACCTTGGGGACTGGCCCAGAAGAAGCGTAGCGTCGTTAACGTACGCTTGACGGCCGCTGCCCGCGAGATGAACCCGCGTTCGACGCCAATCGGGTAGGCCGCGAGCGCGAACCCGGTGGCAGCGATACTCGCGGGGGAATCTTCCGTCGTCTTGTCGATCACAAGCCCATTGACGGCATTGACTTCGTGCTCGAAGTAGCCAAAGGTTTCGCGCTGCAGCGTCTCAATCTCCGCCCCGATGACACGGTCGACTTTGTTCAATTGTCTAGCCCGACTTTGTGAGCTGCTTGCCGATGGCCTGCAATTCCCGCAGCCTTTTTGGAGTGCTCTTGGGGTAGGCCATCTTTAGGTCATCGAAGGCATCCATGAGAATTTGAGACACGATCAGACGCGCGTTCTTTTTGTCATCGGCGGGAACTGCGTACCAGGGAGCCTGATGCGTGCTGGTTGCGGACAGGCAATCCTCATACGCACGCATGTAGTGCCTCCAGTATTTTCTTTCGTGAATGTCCGATGCACTGAATTTCCAGTTCTTGTCGGGCTTCGTCGATGCGCTCCAGGAAGCGCTTTGCCTGCTCCTGCTTCGATAGGTGAAGGAAGAATTTGACGATCTGAGTGCCGTTTCGGTGTAGATGGGCCTCCAATTCATTGATGGAACGATACCGCTCCCTCCAGAAATGCTTCTCATCGCGCGAGTGTTTTGGAAGGTTTTGAGTATCCAGGATCTCGGGGTGAACACGCGTAATGAGAACTTCTTCATAATACGAGCGATTGAAGATGCCGATTCGACCGCGCTCCGGAAGGCGGCAGCGTGGTACGCCAGAGAAAATCGTGCTTGAGCTCCTCGGCGCTGGGTTGCTTGAAACTGTATACTTCGCAACCCTCCGGGTTCACCCCGGACATTACGTGGCGAATGGCGCCGTCTTTTCCCGCCGAGTCCATACCCTGAAAGATCAGTAGCATTGCGTAGCGGCCGGACGCATAGTGAAGTTGCTGCCGCGAACTCAGACCCTCCACGTGTGCTTCCAGCATTTCCTTATATTGCTCCTTCGATTTAAAGAAGGGCTGCACAATTGTGGGCCACCTGTCGAGTTCGACCTTTTTTCCGGAGGAAATTCGGAAATCTTTCGAGCTGATTTTCAATTTAACATCCTGTGGAGTTGTTCCAGCATTTGTTGGTGAGCCGTCTCAGTTGAAGCACTGGGTTACCGAGCACACAGTGCATTTCCAACCCGCTGCCTAAGGAACCGACTCCTCCTTCGAAGCCTTTTGCGCCCGCTCTAATTCCTGTACCGCCAGAACGTCCTGGCGCCCCAATTCCTCGTACAGCGCATGGACCCGCTCGACCAGCTGCGGCGTCAAATCGGACGGCACTTTGGATTTGGCTTCCGGCGCAGTTGAAGTCTTGGCATCCGGTTTCGTCTCTGCGCTGGCTTCAGGCGCAGTTGCGGGCTTCGCGTTTGGCTTCGCCTCTACTTTGGCCTCGGCAGGCGTAGCCTTGGCATCCGGCTTCGCCGTCGTTTTGGCTTCAGGAGCCAGCGCCGGTTTGGCGTTCGAATTCACTTCCATTTTGGCTCGTGCAGCGATGCCTCTTGCCTTCGCCGCCGCTGCCGCCTTGGGCGAATCAAAGATGCGATACGCGAGCAGCTTGATGCGATCATTCACGAAGAACCACGCCAGCGCGTAACCCCATACGATCCCGGCGTACCCCCAGCCAAGCGGCGTCATGAAGACGCCGTAAACCGCGATCAACGTCGCAACAGCCTGGGTGCCGAATACGGCAATCAACAAAATCTTCGCCGGGCGTATGGACCAGAAGGGCCCGCGCGTGCGGGTCAGAAATATCGTCAGGTGTCCCGCCACGGACATCTTCAGGTACATCATGGTCTGGGTGTGCGCATGGTCGAGATGGAAAACCTTCAGCGACAGCCAGAACAGGCCAAAAATGGCGACCGTCCCTATGACGCCCAGAACCGTGGAGATTCCGAGCACCAGACGCATGTTCCACGCTTCGGGCTTATTGCTGTAGTTAACGTTGTCGTAGGCGATCGATAGAATCGCCCCGTCGTTGAGCAAGGCGATCATCACGATCATGACTGCCGTCACCGGATAGAAGTTGAAGATCAGAATCGCCAGTGTCATGAACAACAGTACGCGCAGCGTCTCGGCGATGCGGTACATCGAATAACTGTTCATGCGCTGGAATATTTTCCGGCTCTCCTTGATCGCATCGATGATCACCGAGAGCCCGGGCGTCATGAGAACGATGGCCGCGGCCGCGCGCGCCGCATCCGTCGCCGTCGACACGGCGATGCCGCAGTCGGCCTTCTTCAACGCCGGCGCATCGTTCACCCCGTCGCCGGTCATCCCGACGATGTGGCCGTGTTTTTGCAAAACATCGATGATGTCGTACTTGTTTTCGGGAAACACCTGTGCGAAACCGTCGGCGCTTCTCGATGAGCGCAGCCGCCGCCGGTGATTGCACCTGCTTGGCGTCGCCCAGCTTGCCGGCGTCGAGGATATCGGCGCCCATGCCGAGCGTCTTGCAGGTTTCCTTGGCGATGGCGATCGCATCGCCGGTCACCATTTTGACCTTCACGCCCATGGCTACCGCGGTCGCGATGGTGGCCTTGGCGTCGTCGCGCGGCGGATCGAACAGGGGCAGCACACCGACCAGCTGCCAGGGACCGGCTCCCTCGGCTCGCGCCACACCCAGGGAGCGAAAACCGCGCGCGGCGAACTCATCGACCGCCTTCTGGACGGCCGCCTTCACCTGTCCTGCGTTGGCCGCGAGCGCCAATATCACCTGCGGTGCCCCCTTGGTCACCTTGAACGACTTGCCCTCCTTGTCCTTCACCTTCCGCCTCGGTGCGCTTGTGCACCGGATCGAACGGCGTGAAGTGACCGATGTGATAGGTCTTCAAGACCTCCTGATCCTTCACGCCTTTCAGCACCGCCAGATCGATGGTGTCGTCATTGTCCGCGCGCGATGCCAGCGCGGCGTCGAGAATGACTTGCGCCGCGGTCGCACCTTCCACGCAGAACGGATCCCCCAGGGTCAGCTTATCCTGGGTCAGTGTGCCGGTCTTGTCGGCGCACAGCACGTCGACGCCCGCCAATTCCTCGATGGCGACCAGTCGGCTCACGACCGCCTGTCTCTTCGCGAGCAGGCGCGCCCCGACGGCCATCGTCACCGACAGCACCGTCGGCATCGCCACGGGGATCGCCGCGACGGTCAGCACCAGCGCGAATTCCAGCGTCGTGAGGATCGGATCGCCGCGGTAGAGCGCGAACCCGATGATCAGTGCCACCAGGCTCAACGCGAGAACGATCAGGTAGTTCCCGATTTTCAGTACCGCCTTCTGGAAATGGCTGACCGTGTGCGCCTGCTCGACCAGCTGTGCCGTCTTGCCGAAGTAGGTGTTGGCGCCGGTGGCATAGACCAATGCGCTGCTCTGACCGCGGCGCACGATCGATCCGGAGAACACCGCCTCGCCGGGCTTGCGCGTGGCGGGGAGACTTTCGCCCGTCAGCGCGGACTGATCGACCGACATCGGGTCCCCGTCCAGCAAGCGCGCATCCGCCGGCACGATGTCGCCCTGCTTCAGCTGGATGACATCGCCCGGCACCAGTTCTCGCGCGGGCGGGGTGACCCACTTGCCATCGCGTTTCACCCGGGTCTTGGTGGCGAGCTTGGCCTTCAGGGCGGCAATGGCATTGCCCGCGGAGCGTTCTTCCCAAAACCCCACGACGGCGTTGGTGCACAAGAGAACCAGGATGATGAAAAAATCAGGCCAGTGTTTGACGACGCCCGACAGAATCACCGCGGCTTCGATCATCCAGGGGATCGGACCCCAAAAATAGGAGAGGAACTTGAGGAGCGCATTCTCCTTCTTCACCGGCAGCTCATTCGGTCCATCCTTCGTGAGCCGTTTTGCCGCCTCGGCTCCAGTGAGACCGTCCGGAGAGGATTCGAGCCGCTTCTCCACTTCCGCAATCGGCAGCGTTTTCAAATCATCCTTGGGATCGGGCTTGTCGGGCGCGCCGGGCTTGCCGGGCGTGCCGGTCTTGGACGGTTCTTCTGCCTCGGGACTCTTCGCGGGTTTTGATGCAACGTTGGCGTTCATATATATGTCACTTGAACCGTTTCGAATGGGTGTTTCGAGTCATCGATGGCGTGCTCAGGGCTGTCGGATGACGGCGTCGACGGTAGCCTGCGCCTCCGTGAGGATCTGCCGCAGCGCATCCTGTCCGCGAAAGCTCTCGGCGTAGATCTTGTAGATGTCCTCGGTGCCCGAGGGGCGCGCGGCGAACCAGTCGCTTGCGGCGCTGACCTTGATGCCGCCGATCGGCGCATCGTCCCCGGGAGCGTGATCGATGATGCTGTCGATTTTCTCTCCGGCCAGCTCCGTGGCCTTGACGTCATGCGAGGACAGTGCCGCCAGCTGCTGCTTCTGTCTCGTGGTGGCCGTGACCTGCACACGATCGGCTGCCGGGTTGCCCAACTCTTTCGTCAAGTCGATGTACAGTGCACCCGGATCCCGGCCGACGCGCGCCGTGATCTCGGCGGAGAGGAGTGCCGCGATGATGCCGTCCTTGTCGGTGGTCCAAACCGACCCATCGCGGCGCAGGAAAGTGGCCCCGGCGCTCTCCTCGCCGCCGAAGCCCAGGCTCCCATCGAGCAGCCCGGCGGAAAACCACTTGAATCCCACGGGGACCTCGTAGAGCCTGCGCTTGAGCTTGGCCGTGACCCGGTCGATCATCCCTGTGCTCACCACCGTCTTGCCGACCGCGGCCCGTGCGCCCCACTGGGGTCGGTGCCGGAACAGGTAGTCGATGGCGACCGACAGGTAGTGGTTCGGGGGCAGCAATCCGGCCCCCGGTGTCACGATGCCATGACGATCGTGGTCGGTGTCGCAGGCGAAGGCGATTTGAAAGCGGTCCTTGAGGTCTATCAGGCGCCGCATCGCATAGGGCGAGGAAGGGTCCATGCGTATCTGTCCGTCCCAGTCGAGGGTCATGAAGGCGAATCGTGCATCCACGATTTCGCTGACCACCGTGAGATCCAGTTTGTAGTGTTCGGCAATCGCCGCCCAATAGTGAACGCCGGCGCCCCCCAAGGGGTCGACACCGATTCGGATGCCGGCATCGCGAATCACCTCCATATCGATGACGGACCCGAGATCGGCGACGTAAGCATGCAGATAGTCGTGGCGGTGTGTCGTCGCGGCATGGAGGGCGTCGGCGTGTGAGAGCCGCCTGACACCGCGCAGACCGGCCTCGAGATACCGGTTGGCCGCCGCCTCGATCCAGTCCGTGATCTCCTGTTCCGCCGGCCCGCCGTTCGGCGGGTTGTACTTGTAGCCGCCGTCGCGCGGCGGATTGTGCGACGGCGTAATGACGATGCCGTCGGCCGATCCGGCGCTACGCCCGCGGTTGTACGTCAAGATCGCATGCGAGATCGCCGGGGTCGGTGTGTACTCGTCGTTCGTGGCCAGCATGACGTTCACACCATTGGCGGCCAGCACTTCGAGGCCGCTCGCGCAGGCGGGTTCGCGACAACGCATGGGTGTCGATGCCGAGGAAGAGAGGCCCACTGATATCGTGAGCCCGACGGTAGTCGCATATCGCCTGAGTGATGGCGAGCACGTGCCCCTCATTGAATGAGCCGTCAAAGGAGGAGCCGCGGTGGCCGGACGTCCCGAATACCACCCGCTGCGCGGCGATGGCGGGGTCGGGCCTGATTTCAAAATAGGCCGTCACCAGCTTCGCGACGTCAATAAGCGAAGATAAGGGCGCCGGCTTTCCGGCCAGCGCATTGATTTGGGTGGTCATCGGATTGCCTCGGCGATCGGCATGGGATGGGCGACATGGAAAAAGCGCCGGACCGGAATCGCCCTATTGAGCCTACAGGATGGCCATCATGCGTCTGTGCGCCAACGCACTTAAAAACCGATCATGCGGCTTGATCCGCGGCAGCTCGAATGCGTTGCTCTCACCGATAGTCGCCACGGTCAACACAAAAGCCATGTCTCGCGGGCGATTTGCTCATCTTCCTGAGACGGCAAAACGCGCACCTGACAGCGGGAACTCGAATCGCTGATCGGATCTGCTGTTGCCCGATTGCGGCCAGGGTCGAGTACCACACCGATTGACGCGAGTCGCCCGCAGATCGTCGCGCGTACCTGCGGATCGTTTTCTCCGATGCCGCCGGTGAACACCAGCGCTTCCACGCCGCCGAGCACCGCGCTCATCGCCGCCACCTGCTTGCTCGCGGAATAACAGAACATGTCTATGGCCAATCGTGCATCGGGATTGCCCCCTTCGGCTCCTTGCAAATCCCGCATGTCCGCAGACAGGCCTGAAATTCCCAATAGGCCACTGCGCTGATCCACCAGTTCCTCCAGCCGCGTGACATCTAGCTTCTTCTCCCGCGCCAAATACACAAGAACCCCGGGGTCGAGGTCACCGCTGCGGGTACCCATAATGATGCCGCCGGTGGGGGTCAATCCCATGCTGGTGTCGATCGATGCCCCATCTTTCACGGCGGTGACGCTCGCGCCATTGCCCAGGTGCGCGATGATCAGTCGACCCGGTATGCTCCCGGTCAATTGACGCACAATCGATTCGCAGGAGAGTCCATGAAAGCCATACCGTTGGACGCCTTCTGCGCGAAGTGCGCGCGGAATCGGCAGAGCATGAGCGATCAGCGGCATATGTGCATGAAAGCTCGTATCGAAGCACGCGACCTGCTTGACGCCGGGGAAATGCGATTGTGCCAACCGGATGACGGACTAAAGCGGCCGGCATGTGCAGCGGCGCAAAGACGGCGGCGGCCTCGAGCTGCCTCAAGACGGCCGCATTGATGAGGCAATGCGCTCTGAGCTGCGCCCCGCCATGCACGATGCGATGCCCGATGCTCTCTGGTACGGGCAATTTTCGATCCCTGAGAAGGTTGGCCATGAGTTTGACCGCCTCAAGTTGGCTGGGAATGGGCGTTTGCTCTTGCAGCAAGGTACGCGCTTGCGCGTCCTTGGCGTGGAACGCGCTCTTGTTCTTCCCGATCGCCTCCGCTTCGCCCACGATGACCCGAAGCGTGCTACCCGCGCTCACGCGATAGAGCCCAAACTTGAGCGATGAGGAGCCGCTGTTCAAGGCGAGTACGTGCGACTCGCGTTTCGGCTTCTTGACGACATCTTCGGTCGAATTGACCATTGCCCCCAATATGCGCGCGCCAAATCGGCGCCGTCTGTCCGTTGGCGTACACTCATTTGATTGCTTTCCGCCAGCGTTGATCGAGCAGTACCTCACTGTTTATGCAGAGCAGAAGCTGCACATTCCGAGCCACGACTTGCTGGCGCTCGGGCTAGCCGACGCGACCGATTCATCGGAACCATTCAATATGGCGTACTTGGCGATGCGCGGCAGCGGCGCGGTCAACGGCGTGAGTCGTCTGAACGGAAGCGTGAACCGGCGACTATTTGCGCCGCTCTTTCCTCGCCGGGCGCAAGCTTAAGTCCCGATTGGATCGGTGACGAACGGGATCCATACGCCCACTTGAGACTCGGCCACCTCCGACGATCTATTGGCGCAGGCCTGTGGCAAGGATCGCTCGCGGCCTCATGGCGTCATCGCGCAACGATCGAACTGCCTGCACTCGACGATGAATACGAATAGGCATTCCATAGGGCAATAACCGGCACCGTCGGGTGGCCGGACTCGTAGTCCAGTATGCTGAGCGATGCCGGACCGAATGCGAGATGTTGCGCCTCGCCGACTGCCAATCCGATCCACCGCGCGGCGAGCGCTGCGCCAAATTGACCATGCGAGAAAAGCGCGACATTTCCGGATAGCGCACGCAGATGGCAGAGAAGCCTGTCGGCACGACCTTCGATGTTAACGGGTGATTCGCCATGCGGACATCCATCACGCCACACATTCCAACCGGCATGAGTTCGTTGTATATCGGCGGTGCGCTTGCCTTCGTAGTCCCCGTAGTTCCATTCCACCAGATCCGGTTCAATAAGCGCTTCAGCGCCAAACCCTGCCAACTCACAGGTTTGTCGCGCTCGTCGCAATGGACTGGTCAATATTCGCGCGAAAGAGGTCGTCCGCAAACGGGGCGCCAGTGCGCGCGCCTCGTCCTCTCCGTGCGCCGTCAGCGCAATATCCGTAAGTCCGGTATGTTGCCCCGTGATCGACCAGGCAGTCTCTCCGTGGCGTACCAGAAAAAGCCGCAGCGGCCGATTCAATTCCGTTTCATCTCCACGGTGTATTCGCCTCGAAGCGCCGCCCGGTGTTACGCCGCTGAGATCCTTGCCGAGCCCGGCCATCGTTCTCGCGATGTCGATCAGGGGTTGGCTGTTCATTGAAGACTAACTGGCCTTCTTCAGGATCTTGGGTTCGATTGGGACAGCCCATTGCCAATTGCGAATCTCCGGCATGTCTTGACCGTGCTTGTTGATGTAATGCTTGTGCTCGATGAGTTTGTCTTGAAGCTTCTGCTTCAGATACGCCCCCGCCGTGCCCAACCCCGGCAGCCGATCGATGACGTCAATGACCAAATGATATCGGTCGAGGTCATTCTGCACCCGCATATCGAAAGGCGTGGTGATCGTGCCTTCCTCTTTGTAGCCGCGGACGTGCAAGTTGCGATTCGTTCGCCGGTAGGTCAACCGATGCACGAGCCACGGGTATCCGTGAAAGCCAAAAATGATGTGCTTGTCCTGCGTGAACAAGGAATCGTAGTCGCTTTCACTCAATCCGTGCGGATGCTCACTGCAGGACTGCAGTTTCATCAGATCGACGACGTTGACCACCCGAATCTTGAGCTCGGGCAGATGCTCGCGCAGGATCGACACCGCCGCCAAGATCTCGAGCGTCGGCGTATCGCCGCAACAGGCCATGACCACGTCGGGCTCGCCGCCTTGGTCATTGCTCGCCCATTGCCAGATGCCGATGCCTTCCGTGCAATGGATGACGGCCGCGTCCATGCTGAGCCATTGCGGAAGCGCGTGTTTGCCGGCCACCACGACGTTCACATAATTTCGGCTTCGCAGGCAATGATCGAAGACCGACAGCAGACAGTTCGCATCGGGCGGCAGGTAGACCCGGACGATATCGGCCTTTTTGTTGATGACGTGATCGAGAAAGCCGGGATCCTGATGCGTGAAGCCGTTGTGATCCTGCTGCCAGACATGGGAGGCGAGCAGGTAATTGAGCGACGAGATCTTGCGGCGCCAGGGCAGTTCCAAGCAGACTTTGAGCCATTTCGCGTGCTGGCTGAACATCGAATCGATGATGCGAATGAAGGCCTCGTAGCTGTTGAACAGCCCATGCCGTCCGGTCAACAGGTACCCCTCGAGCCAGCCCTCGCACTGGTGTTCGCTCAGCATCGAATCCAGCACTTGTCCCTGCGGCGCGAGGAATTCGTCATTTTTGACTTCCCGGGCGTCCCACTGGCGGTTGGTGACCTCGAAGACGGCGCCGAGCAAGTTCGAGAGGGTTTCGTCGGGTCCGAAAATGCGGAAGTTGCGATCGCTCTGGTTGAGCTTGCGCTACATCTCGCAAAAACTGACCCAGCACTTCCGTGTCGCACGCCTTGAACGCACCGGGGATGGAAACCTTGACCGCGTGATCGTGGAAGTCCGGCATTTTGAGATCGTGCAACAGCAAGCCGCCGTTGGCGTGCGGGTTGGCGCCCATGCGTCGGTCGCCCTTCGGGAGCCAGTTCCGCCAACTCGGCGACGAGCCGGCCGCTCGCATCGAACAGTTCCTCCGGTCTATAGCTTTTCATCCAGCTCTCGAGCAGCGGGACGTGATCCAGATGATCCGGATCCACCAGCATCGGTACCTGGTGCGCACGGAATGTCCCCTCGATCTGCAACCCATCGACGACTTTGGGTCCCGTCCATCCCTTGGGCGATCTCAGCACGATCATCGGCCAGCGCGGCCGTGCCGGGTTCTCTTGCGGTCCCGCGCGGTGTTCTGGATGCGGCGGATGTCCTCGATCGCGGACTCCATCGCGGTGGCCATGAGTTCATGCATGGTGTCCGGGTCATCCCCTTCGACGAACAGCGGCGCCCAGCCGCAGCCGCGCAAGAACTGCTCCAACTCCTCGCCCTCGATGCGCGCAAGGATCGTGGGATTGCTGATCTTGTAGCCGTTCAAGTGCAGGATCGGCAAGACGGCGCCATCCGTCACGGGATCCAAGAACTTGTTGGACTGCCAAGAGGTTGCCAAGGGCCCGGTTTCCGCCTCGCCATCGCCGATGACACAAGCGACGATCAGTCCCGGGTTGTCGAAGGCGGCCCCGAATGCGTGGCTCAAGGAATACCCCAATTCGCCCCCTTCGTGAATCGAGCCGGGAGTGGTCGGCGCAACATGGCTTGAAATGCCGCCGGGAAATGAGAATTGCTTGAACAACTCCTTGAGTCCCGCTTCGTCCTGGGTGACGTTCGGGTACACATCGCTCCACGTCCCCTCGAGATACACGTTGCCGACGATCGCCGGACCGCCGTGGCCGGGACCTGCGACATAGAACATGTTGAGGTCGTACTTGTTGATGACTCGATTCAAGTGGACATAGATGAAATTCTGGCCCGGCGTCGTGCCCCAGTGACTCACCACCAACGGTTTGACGTCCGAGATGCTGCAGTGGTCTCTTCAATAGGGGATTGTCGTAGAGATAGATCTGCCCGACGGATACGTAGTTGGCGGCGCGCCAATAGGCATTGATCTTGCGCAGCATGTCGGGCGACAAAGTTGGCGTAGTCATGGTGGAATATCTCCGGTTTCGAGCGCCTGCACCTTCGCCAACCGACGTCGGTGGCGGGCAGCGCCGCTAAAGTGAGCACGTAGAAAGGTTTCGATCAATTCCGCCGCAAGCGCGGATCCGATCACCTTTCCTCCTAGGCAAAACACGTTCATGTCGTCATCTTCGACGCCCTGATGCGCGGAGAAGACATCGTGGATCAGACCGGCGCGTACGCCGGGAATCTTGTTCGCGGCGACCGATGCGCCGACGCCGCTTCCGCAAAGCGCCACCCCGCGGTCAATGCGCCCTGCTGCGACCGCCCGCGCCAAGGGAATAATGAAGTCGGGATAATCGTCGTCTAGGGCTAATTCGTAGGCACCATAGTCTTCGATCTCGTACCCGGCAACGCGCAGCGATGCCGTCAACTCAACCTTTAACACAAAACCGCCGTGGTCCGACGGCAATCCCCACCCGCAGCACTTAGGCCACCGCAGAATGTTGGGAACGTCGCGCCACGATCGGCAGCGCTCCGATAATCGCATTGAAATCCTTGGCTTTTAGACTCGCCCCCCCGATG
Source organism: uncultured Gammaproteobacteria bacterium (assembly GCA_963766915.1). Taxonomy (GTDB): domain Bacteria; phylum Pseudomonadota; class Gammaproteobacteria; order Steroidobacterales; family Steroidobacteraceae; genus Bog-1198. The sequence goes on along the minus strand of CAVYCL010000001.1, from coordinate 737,060 downwards.
AGAGCGCCACCGACTTCCGGCGCGGCGAGAAACTCGTATGCATTCGCGGGATTAACCGAGCCGCCATATAGGATGCGGATTTCTCTCCCTCGAGCGCCGAAGCGCGCGACGAGACACTGCCGGATATGGCCGTGCACCTCTACCACCTGTTCGACCGTGGGCGTATGGCCGGTTCCGATGGCCCAGAGCGGTTCGTACCCAATCGCATTGGAGGCCGCGATGATATCGTCCGGTACGCTTCCGGCGATTTGATTGGTGCACACGGACAGCGCTTGCCCGGCACTGCGCTGCGCTTGCGTTTCACCAATGCAGATAATCGTAAGAAGTCCGCCGATCCACGCGGCCTTGGCCTTGGCCGCCACCATGGCGTCGGTTTCCCCGTGATGCTGGCGCCGCTCTGAGTGCCCCACGATGACCCATGTGCCCCCAGCATCTTTGACCATTTGCGCGCTCACATCGCCTGTGTGCGGGCCGGAGACCGCAGCGTCGCAGTTCTGTGCGCCAATGGCGATGCGCCCTCGCGCCGCCAACGCGGCGCGCGCGATCAGCGTCGACGGGGGGCAAATCAAGACGTCAGCGGCCGGCGGCGTCGCTTCAACGGCCGTGGCTATAGCCTCGATCTCGCCCAGTTGAGCCGAGGTGCCATGCATCTTCCAGTTTCCGGCGATCAACGGCTGCATATCGTAGGAGACTAAGATCGGGCTTGGACTGAAGGGTGCTTCGACTCGCGAGGCCAATAGCCGTTACGACCATAATGGGCGTGGATTCCCACTTCTTGTTCGCGGCTTAAGGGTGCGTTGGGTTCGTATGGAGGCGAATCCTTAATCGCTTGGCGCGTCAGGTCGATAGACAGCTTCGACTCCGGCCAGTCGACATTATCAATCCATTCCGGCGAGATGAGCACTTTGTGGCCCAGCCACCAGTTGCTCGTATTCACGATGATGTAGCGGATTGCCCAAGACTTCTCATCTACGATAAGACCCTGTACGTGACCAATGTCGCCATCGCTTGCATGCACGTAATAGCGCATGATCTCGTTCCCGCTGCGCAGATGAACATCGTCCCCCTGATGCCGCGCGCCCCTGATCGGCACTTCCTTCTGCAAACCCGCTTGCAACTCGTCGGGATAGATGCCCGCTCCCCACAGACCCCCGCCTCCCCAATAGGCCCCGTAGCCGTAGTAGCCGAGGTAGCCCATCTCATGCTGACGCGACACCGGCTTATCGGTGTCAATGTCGGGACTGCTCCGAACTTGGGCGCATGTCAAGGCGACCGGAAGAATCTTTTCGGACCAATTGGGCTGACCGATGCCAATCGGTGAGATCAGTACCCGTCGCTGCGAGGATCCCTCATCCGTTTCTACTACCAGGTAGCGAATAACCCAAGCATCGTCGTCAAAGTAATAATCTTTCACCCGACCAATGATGCCGTCGGTTGCACCAATCGTGTAATCCTCCATATCTTTCATACTTCGCAACATAACGGTCCTCGTTGGGAAAAATGGCGCGCCCAGTCGCGTTCCGCTAGATTCGATCAATAGGGGATCAGAGACACCGTGCGCTTTCGAAAGGGTAACTGTCTGTTCGCTGCCGTACGCCGGGGGACCGCGAACGCCATGAACATTGTTGGACTCATTGCATTGAGGGATCCCGCGCCGGCCGATTCTCCCGGCCTCGTGACGCGTTATAGGCTTTTCGGGTGCGCACCATTATGGCCACAGGCGATGCACCGGCGACGGCTTCCATCGTGGCCCGCACAGTCGGGCTCAAGGGTGCTGTTTCGCCGCGCGGAATCGCTGCCGACGTGAGACCGTAACAAATCTCCGTCTATGCCGGGGTTCTGCCGGAGGATAAGTACAAACTCGTCAAGGCTTTTCAGAAGAGCGGCCACACGGTAGGAATGTGCGGGGACGGGGCGAACGATGCTCCGGCCCTGAAGCAAGCGCCAAATCGGAAGCGCCGTCTCAACAGCGACCGACAGCGTCGAATCTCACGCCTGACAGCTGCACTCATAATCTCCACGTAAGTTCATCGGAAGCCGAGCCTGCGCCGCGACTCCAGAATGGTCGTCGCGCTCCGTCGCTTAGCGCACAGACAGTGTTTTCGGGCGGCCTGACAATGATGCGCGCGCCGACGTCGCAGGCGCGTTAGTAACCGCAGCTAACACTGTGAACCGCGCGGAGCACGATGGTCAGATTTACCACTTTTGCAGCAGCGCCTGTAAAGCCAAATTTATGGCAGAGCCTGCTCGGCATCGGAATCGGACCGCCAAGCTCGCCCCGAGCGTGCTGAGCGCAACCGTCGCCCCGGGCACGATTTACACCTGCCCGATGCATCCGCAGATCCGGCGCAGCGAGCCTGGCAGTTGTCCGATTTGCGGAATGGCGCTTGAACCTCGAGGGCATTCCGGAGGCTGAAGGCACGAATCCTGAACTGAAAGATATGACCCGGCGCTTGCTTGTCGGCGCCGTCCTCGCCGCGCCTGTCTTTGTTTTGGAAATGGGCGGCCACTTGCCTGGGCTGAATTTGGACCACTACGTGTCCATGGCGGCCTCGATGTGGATCCAGTTCGCGCTCGCAACGCCCATCGTGCTGTGGTGCGCATGGCCCTTCTTTCAACGAGCCTGGACTTCGGTTTTGAACCGCTCGCCCAACATGTTCACCTTGATTGCCTTAGGGGTCGGAGCGTCCTATTTGTATAGTTTGGTGGCAACTTTTGCTCCCGCGCTTATTCCCCGCGGGCCTTCGTCGAGCACGGCGGCCTGATCCCGGTCTACTACGAAGCCGCCGCGGTGGTCACGGTTCTCGTGTTGCTGGGTCAGGTCCTCGAGTTGCGTGCGCGCGAGAAGACCGGCGGCGCCATTCGGGCGCTCCTGAAATTGGCACCCAAGACGGCGCGGCGCATCCGGGCGGACGGCACCGATGAGGAAGTGCCGCTCGATCAAGTCCGCGTGGGCGATCGGCTGCGGGTTCGACCTGGCGAAGCAGTTCCCGTGGATGGCGCCGTGACCGAGGGAGCAAGCGCAGTCGATGAATCGATGGTGACCGGCGAGTCGATGCCGGTCGAAAAGTCGGCCGCTGCCAAAGTGATCGGCGGCACGATCAACGGGACCGGCGCGCTCGTGATCACTCGCCGAGAAGATCGGCGCCGATACCATGCTATCTCGTATCGTGCACATGGTCGCCGAAGCGCAGCGCAGCCGCGCACCCATCCAACGTCTCGTCGACGTGGTTGCCGCCTGGTTTGTTCCGGCGGTCATGGCCTCGGCGGCCATCGCGTTTGCGGCCTGGATGATCTGGGCGCCAGCACCGGCGCTGGGTCTTGGCGGTGGTTGCCGCCGTGTCGGTGCTCATCATTGCGTGCCCGTGCGCACTGGGTCTTGCAACCCCGATGTCGATCATGGTCGGCGTCGGTAAGGGGGCGAGCGCCGGGGTCCTGATCAAAAACGCCGAAGTGCTCGAGCGATTCGAGAAGGTCGATACCCTGGTGGTCGATAAGACCGGCACCCTCACGGAGGGCAAACCCCGGGTCACGGCGGTCGTAGCCGCCGCGGGCTTTGACGAAGCCGCCGTCCTATTGCTGGGCGCGAGCCTGGAAAAATCAAGCGAACATCCGCTCGCCGCTGCCATTCTGGCGGCGGCGGCGGAACGCAAGCTGGCGCTGCAAGACGTCACGAATTTCGCTTCCGTCACAGGCAAGGGCGTGACCGGGATCTGCGCGGGTCGACGCGTCGCCGTCGGCAATGCCGCGCTGCTCAAGGATCGCGGAGTGCCCAGCGCCGACCTTGAGGCGTCGCGCCGATGCGCTGCGAAAAGAAGGCGCCACGGCGCTCTTCGTGGCGGTGGACGACAAGCCGGCCGGCATCATCGCGGTGGCCGATCCGATCAAGGCGACGACGATGGCGGCGCTCGATGCCTTGCGCAGTGAGGGCATGCGCATCGTCATGTTGACCGGCGACAATCGCACGACGGCCCAAGCCGTCGCCGGCAAGCTCGGCATCACGGAGGTGGAAGCGGACGTACTGCCCGATCAAAAGAATGCCATTGTTCGGCGACTCAAGAGCGAAGGCCGCGTGGTCGCGATGGCCGGAGATGGTGTCAATGACGCTCCCGCGCTGGCCGAAGCCGATGTCGGTATTGCGATGGGCACGGGCACCGATGTTGCCATGCAAAGCGCCGGCCTCACACTCGTCAAAGGCGATCTCGCCGGAATCGCGCGCGGCCGGGCCTTAAGTCGCGCCACCATGCGCAATATCCGCGAGAATCTCATCCTGGCGTTCGTTTACAACGTCGTTGGGATACCCGTGGCTGCTGGTGTGCTGTATCCCGCGTTTGGACTTCTCTTGAGTCCCATCATCGCGGCGGCCGCCATGAGCTTGAGTTCCGTCTCGGTGATCGGCAATGCGCTTCGTCTTCGAGTGGCTCGAATTTAAACGTCCGCAGCCCCTCCGGCCGCACGACCTGTTTCTGTCATTTGCTTAATTGTATCGTTCACGGTATCAAAACTACGCCGGTCGCTAGCCCTCTCGCTCGCGAGGGAGGTCACGATGCGCGTCTTGCGCTTGCTCTGCTGGTGCCCCCAATCCAGGCGGATCTGCACCTGACAGACAGCGATTGGGTGGCACGGCACCCAGACTTTTCTACACCGCGATCGGAGTGCCATTGGGATAGTTTCACCGAAGTAGCGGTATTTATGGGGTTTTGAAGCAATCGGTGCGGTGACAGTCTTGCCTCGGTGCACGTCAAGGGAGGGGGTGCCGCGAACGGCACCATTCACGGTCAAATGCAAGCCAGTTGCCGTTGCCCGATTTAAATATTATCATCGAGATAATATAAACGGATACCCGCCCGCACAGCTCCCGTAGGCACCTCACGAGGCACCCGCCATGGCCATGAATTACGACGTCATCATCTCCTGCGCCGTCACCGGCGACGACACCAAAGTCACCAAGAGCCCGCATTGCGCGATCACGCCCGAGCAAATCGCCGCCACCGCCATCGAGGCGGCCCAGGCAGGCGCCGCCATCGTTCATATCCATGTGCGCAACCCCGAGACGGGCGTTTTCAGCATGGAGACGAAATACTACCGTGAGGTGGTGAAGCGCATCCGCGAGAGCAACGTCGATGTGATCGTGAACCTGACCTGCGGTATGGGCGGCTACATCGTCATCGGCGAGAACGGCCTGAAGGACACGCCCGCGCCAGGCAGCGATTTCGTGACCCAGGAAGAGCGCATGCGGCACGTCATCGACCTGTGCCACGAGGGCAAGTACCGCCCGGACATCGCGACTCTCGACTGCGGCAGCCTGAACTTCGGCGACGGCAACCGCGCCTATGTCTCGACGCCCAACTATCTGCGCCAGGGCGCCGCCATCGCGCGCGATCTGAAGGTCAAGCCGGAGCTCGAGGTGTTCGACACCGGCAACTTGTGGTTCGTCAGACAGATGGTCAAGGAAGGCTTGCTCGATGCGCCCTCGCTCATTCAGCTCTGCATGGGTATTCCCTATGGCGTCCCGGCGGACACAGGCCACCTGATGGCGATGGTCAATCAGCTTCCCGAGAACTGCAATTGGGGCAGTTTTGCCATCAGCCGCAATCAAATGCCCTGGGTGGCGCAGTCGATACTGCTCGGCGGCAACGTGCGGGTCGGCTTGGAGGACAATCTGTACTTGAGCAAGGGCGTCTATGCGAGCAACGCGCAGCTCGTGCAAAAGGCGCGCACCATCATCGAGTCCATGGGTGCGCGGATCCTCACCCCGGCACAGGCCCGCGAGCGCCTGCAGCTGCGTTGAGGGGCGCATGAAGGAGCTCCCCGCTTACGTTGCGCAGATCGAGCCCGCGTGGATCGACTACAACGGGCATTTGCGCGATGCCTACTATTGCGTGGTAATGAGCTATGCCGTGGATGAGATGATGGAGCATCTGGGGCTCGACGCCGCGTATCGCGAGAGAACGCATTGCACGCTCTACACGGTCGAGCTGCACATGCATTACCTTCACGAGATCAAGGACAGCGACCGGCTCACGGTCTCGACACAGATCTTGGACTCCGACCGCAAGCGCATTCACGCCGGCTGCGAGTTTCTCTGCCCGCGGATCGAGGGCCCGGCTGCCACCGCCGAGGTCATGCTGCTGCACGTGCAGCAAGGCGAGAAGCCGAGCGTGGTCGCCTTTCCTTCAGAAATAGAGCAGCGGCTCGAGAGCCTGCGACTGCCGCCGGAAGCCGCCGCGAAGCGTGGCGTCGGCTCGCGCAAGATCGAGCTCAGGCGCCGATAGGACCGATGGCGGCCGCCGACATACGACGGTTGATCGCGCCGCAGAGCATTGCGCTCATCGGCGCCAGCGCGTGGACCGACGCGGTAGCGGCCGGCAATACCACCATCGGCTACCGCGGCACCGTATGGCGTGTGCACCCCACGCGCGCATCCACGCCCGAGCGTCCCTTCTATCGCTCCGTCGCCGAGCTACCGGGTGCCCCCGATGCGGCCTTCATCGCCGTGCCGAATCACGAGGCGCCGGCGGTGGCCGGCGCGCTCGCGGCGCGCGGCGCGGGCGGCTTCGTCTGCTTCAGCTCGGGATTCGGCGAACTCGGCACCCAAGTCGGGCGGCGCCTCGACGCTGAGCTCTTGGCGCAGGCCGGCGACCTGCCCTTCTTCGGACCGAACTGCTACGGCTTCGTGAACTTCTTCGATCGCGCGGCGATGCTCCCCGATCAGATCGTCGGCGAACCGCTCGAGCGCGGCGTCGCCGTGATCTGCCAGAGCGGCACCATCTCGCTCAGCCTCAGCTTCAACGAGCGTTCGGTGCCGATCGGTTACCTGTTCTCGGTCGGCAATCAGAGCCGGCTCGCGGTCGAGGATCTGATCGAGGTACTCTGCGACGATCCGCGCGTGACGGCGTTCGGCCTGTATCTTGAGGGTATCAAAGACGCGGAGCGGTTCGCGCAGGCCGCGGACAAGGCGCGGCGCGCCGGCAAGCCGATCGCCGTGATCAAGACCGGCCGCACCGCCGCCGCGGCGCGCACCGCGCACAGCCACACCGGCGCGCTCGCCGGAGCCGACAGCGTGTTCGACGCCTTCTGCCGGCAGGCCGGGCTCGCGCGTTGCGACACGCTCGGCGGCCTGTGCGAGACCCTCAAGCTGTTTCACGCCGGCGGTGCGCTCGTCGGACGCAAGGTGCTGATCATGGGCGCGTCGGGCGGCGACATGGCCATGACGGCGGATGTCGCACGCACCATGGACCTTGATTTCGCGCCCATCCCGCAGGAACACGCGGTGACGCTGCAAGAGCTGCTCACGGAGCGTGTCACGGTCGCCAACCCGTTGGATATTCACACCTACCTGTGGTTCGATCCTCCGGCGCTCGAGCGCGTGTTCACGACGGCGATGCGCGCAGGCTATGACGCGGTCGGCTTCATGCTCGACTTTCCCCCGGACGGCAAGGCCGATGCATCCTCCTTCGACGCCGCCGTCGCGGCGTACATCCGCGGCATCGCACGGCGCGCCGTCACGCGTCGCGCTCATCTCCTCGCTCCCCGAGACGTTGAGCGCACGCGTGCGCAAGTATTGCCTGGAGGGCGGGATCGTGCCGCTGCAAGGCCAGCGCGAAGCGCTCGAGGCGCATTGCGGCTGCGGCCGCGGTCGGCATTGCGTGGCAATCGGGACCCGGCGTCGAGCTGCAGCTTCCGCCGCGAACCGGCCTCGACCGCAGCAGCCGACCTGTACAGCCTGACCGAAGCGGAGGGCAAGGCCGCCTTGGCCCGCCACGGCGTCGCGATCCCCGCGAGTCGCGTGGTGGCGGCGGCCGAGGCGGCACGCTGCGCCGAGGCGTTGGGATATCCCGTGGTCATCAAGGCCGTCGGCGCGCACCTCGAGCACAAGACCGAGGTGGGCGGCGTCGCGCTCAATCTGCGTAACGCCGCGCAAGCGGCCGAGGCCGCGCAACGCCTGAGCGCGCTGTCCGATACGCTGCTGGTCGAGGAGATGATCGTCGACGGGGTCGCGGAGGTGCTCGTCGGCCTGATCCTCGACCCGCAGTTCGGGCAGGTGCTGGTGGTCGGCGCGGGAGGCGTGCTCACGGAACTGCTCGCCGACAGCGTGACGCTGTTGCCGCCGTTCTCGCCCGACGCCGTGCGCTCGGCACTCGCGGCGCTCAAGCTCGCGAAGCTCCTGCGACGGTTTTCGAGGCAAGCCGCGCGGCGACCTCGATGCGCTCGTCGAAGCGATATCCGGCATCGCCCGCTACGCCGTCGGCGCAGCTGTCGACGCTCCAAGAAATCGACGTCAATCCGGTGATCGTGCGGCCCGCAGGAAAAGGTGCGGTGGCCGTCGATGCGCTGATTCGTCTCAAGTCAACCCTGATAGTAAGAGGGGTCCGCCATGTCCGATGGAGTCAAGACCGTCACCGACGGCAGCATTCTCGAGGTCACGCTCGACCGACCCAAGGCCAACGCCATCGATCTCGCGACCAGCCGCGCGCTTGAACGAGGTATTCGTCAACTTCCGCGACGACAAGTCGCTGCGCGTCGCCATCATCACCGGCGCGGGCGAGAAGTTTTTCTCTCCCGGCTGGGATCTCAAGGCCGCGGCGGGCGGCGAGAAATCGGACGAGGACTGGGGCGTGAGCGGGTTCGGGGGTCTGAACTACCCGCGCAATCTCAACAAGCCCATCATCGCGGCGGTCAACGGCATTGCCTGCGGCGGGGGCTTCGAGGTCGTTCTCGGCACCGATATCATCGTGATGGAGGAGCACGCGAAGTTCGCGCTGCCCGAGATCAATGTCGGCGTGCTGGCGGACGCCGGCACCATCAAGCTGCGCCGGCGTATCCCCTATCACGTGGCGGTGGAGTTCCTGATGACCGGCCGTTGGATGGACGCCGCCGAGGCCAAGCACTGGGGCCTCGCGAATCATGTGGTTCCCAAGGGACAGAGTCTCGCCAAGGCGCGCGAGATCGCCCATCAGCTGGCCGAGGGTCCGCCGCTCCTCTTTCCGGCGATCAAGCAGCTGCTGCGCCATACCGAAATGGTCCCCGAGCACGAGGCCTTCGAGCTGCACGACTCGCTCGACATCGTGCAGCAGGTCATCCGATCGGAGGACCTCAAAGAGGGCACGCGGGCGTTCACGGAAAAGCGCAAGCCGCGTTGGACGGGACGTTGAGCGCTCGATGATTAATGTCAAATTTTCAAAGGGCCCTAGCCAGCGGACCTGATTCCGTCCATGCTCGCTGCAGATGGATGTGTTGCTGGTTGAAGACAATTCCGAGGTAAGCCTGATAACCGTTGAATACTTAACGGAATTAGGTCATTCGACTGTCGCGGTCCTGGCCGCGGAGTCGGCGCTCGAGCGGCTGGCGGAGCGCAGCTTCGACGCCGTGCTGACGGATGTGAGCCTGCCGGGCATGTCGGGCATCGATCTCGCGAAACAGCTCTCCACGCATTACCCGGAGCTTCCGGTGGTGATCGCCTCCGGCTATGGCTCGCTGAAGCTCGAGTTTGGCTTAGGTGCGCATCGACCGAACATCTTCTTCCTCTCGAAGCCCTATGACCTGGCGATGCTCGAGAAGACGTTGAGCGACGCGGCCGCCGTCTCCGGCTTGCCGCGTTAGATCCCGCTAAATCAACCGCAGTCTCCCCTGCTCCGCGCTCTGCGTAGCGAGGACACTCGACGCCGCCAACGCACTTGGACAATGCGGGCAGCAACGCGGCGCTGCGCTGATGGTCTCGCTCAACAAATCCGTGAGCGCATGCGCATCGTCGTGAAACTCGAGGACGTAGGGCCGGTGCTGGCGCACGAGCTCCACCGCCAGAGCGAACGCGCTCGACGGGTCGACGTCGTCGTCGTAGAAAATCTCGTTGTGCACGGGGCATGTCTGCAGGACGTGAGTCTGCAATGCAATCTCTAAGGCGATGGCTTGCTTGTGATTCATGGGGGATCTCGCGGAATGTGCCGCAGTTCTTCAGTGGCGCGCTCGGGCGCGGCCACGTTTATGGGTTCTCCAGGGACGACTCTTGGTGGAGTCGCTCGACGAATGCGCCGTGCTCTCCATGAAGACCACACGCAGCGCTCGATCCCAGGCTGCGGCCTGCGGGGCCGGGTCGGGCGGATCGTGCGGCGCGAGCGGTGGACGTTCAGGGCTCGCGGGCGGCGGTACGCTCTCGCTCCTCGTCACGTGAATGCTGGGCATGGCAGCCTCCTGGGGATGATGCACTGCAAATTGCCGCGCCATTATGGAAGCCGGCGTTAAATCAGTGGATCGGCGTACAGCCCTCGACGGCTGTAGGAAAAATCAGACGGCTGAGGACAGGCCGGAAACGCTGGGCTCGAACGCAGGGCGCCGCGCGCGGACCCCCGAGAAGATGTGATTCTCGATGTGCTCATCGAGCACTGCGCTCGAATCGGATTCGAGGATGGCCAACAGCTCTTCGTGTTCGGCAATCCAGAGCGACAACGGAATCGGTCCCTCGCCGTGCTCTCTCATCAGGAACACGAGCACGCCACGGGCGAGCAGTCTCCAGGTCGCCTCCAGCATGGGGCTCGCGGCGAGATCGATAATGCGATCGTGAAACCAGAGGTCCGCCTGGCACAGCGCCAGGCGGTCACCGACCGCCGCCGCGCGACGCATGGCCTCGATCGCCACGGACAGCTGGCTCGCGATCAGCGATTTCGGGGTGCGGCGTTCGATGATCCGACGTAATGCGATGCGCTCCACCGCGAGCCGCAACTCGAACATCTCGTGCAACTCATCGGGGGTGAAGCCGGTGACGTAAGTGCCGCGATTCGGCTCCGTGCGGACCACGCCCTGCGCCTGTAGCAGACGCAGCGCTTCGCGCACCGGGATCCGGCTCACGCCCTTCAGCTCGCAGATTTTCTTTTCGTAGATGCGTTGTCCGGGCTTGATTTCACCCGTCGCAATCATGATGGCCAACTGGTCCGCCAGCTGATCGGGTAGGTTCCGCGCTTCCAAGCCCTGTCCGTCCATCCCGCTCCCTCGGTCGATATTCGCTGCTTCGCCACATAATACGCGATTCAGCGCGACCCGGTACTCGGGTCAAAGGGCCCCGCCGGGGGCCCTTCTATCGGACGTCGCCGTTCAGAAGGCGAGGTAAGGCCAGTCCGTCTCGAGCCCCTGGGCGAGTTCCCCGACCAAACCATCGGTCCGGAGCGCGCCCGGAGTACGGGCCGTGCGCAGGGGCGGACGCGTCTCGAGCGGCACGTTCTGCGTGTCGGCGCCCTGCACTTCGACAGCGAGCGTATGGAGCAGCGCCTTGATCTCGCTCTGCGAGCGACCCAAGGCGTCGCTGAAGTCGGTCGACCAGGTCAAGGCACGCGCGTCGCCCAACTGTCTCGACAGCGACTCGAGCGCCGCGGCATAGGCCTTGTGTCCGGACGCTCGGTCGCTGCTCGCCAATGCGGTCCATTGCGCGAGGAGGCGGTTGCCGATGAGGGAGCCTACGCCCGCCCCTTTCCGGTAACGCAGATAAGGATGTTCGATGAGTTTTCCAGTCACCACTCGGGCGATGCGCCAGCTGGTGCAGGCTCCGCGCGCGAGCAGCGGATCGTCGATGCCCCAGCGCGTGGTGGCCAATCGACGAGCGATCTCACGGACCCGCAGCGCTTCGTCCCTCAATCGTCGCAAGCGCGCAACTTCTGGATCAATCATGCTCTGCCCCTTTGTGTTTATGCGCAATACCGATACCGGTACTGCGTCACTATTCTCAAGGATTTGCCGAGAAAATGCTGTAGGAAGAACTCCGATCTGCGTGCGGGGCGGGAACTGTGGGATTATGTTGCCTAATTGTCACGACCGGTGGTTTTCAGGCGCCTGAACACGCACTTAGCCGTCGCGTAGCCGAAACCCGGACCCTGGACCGTTTTACATATTCCAGCGGAGGTCAGCGGTCCTTACCTCTCAGGCCCGGACAATCATCCACCCAGCGGACGCAACAGCGCTCGCGAGATGATGTGGCGCTGAACCTCGCTGGTGCCTTCCCAGATCCGCTCGATGCGCGCATCGCGCCAAATCCGCTCGAGCGGCAGATCGGACATCACGCCGAGACCGCCGTGGATCTGCAGCGCCTCGTCCGCGACCATGGCGAGCATCTCGGTGGCCTTGAGCTTGGCCATCGCCATGTCCATGTCGGTGGCCGTCTTCTGATCGTGTTTCCAAGCGCCCTCGAGCACCAACAGCTCGGCGGCTCGCAGCTCCATGGCCATATCCGCAAGCTTGAAGCTGACCCCCTGGAACTTGCCGATCTGCTGGCCGAACTGCACCCGATCCACGGCCCATTGCTTGGCGAGCTCGAGCGCCCGCTCGGCACGCCCCAGGCAGGTCGCCCCCACCTGCAGACGGGTGGCGCCCAGCCAGTCGTTGGCGACCTCGAAGCCCCGGTGAACCTCGCCCAACACGGCGCTCTTCGGAACCCGGCAGTTGTTGAACTCGAGGATGCTGTTGGTGTAGCCGCGGTGTGAAACGTTCTTGTACCCGGCGCGGACCTCGAAGCCGGGATGACCCATATCGACCAGGAAAGCGGTGATCTTTTTGCGCGGGACCGCGCGAGGTGGCCTCCTCGCCCGAGGCGGCGAACAAGATCACGAAATCGGAGTGGTCGGCGTGGCTGATGAAGTGCTTGGTGCCGTTGATCACGAAGTCGCCGCCCGATTCGACGGCGGAGGTCTTCATGCCGCGCACATCCGAGCCTGCGCCCGGCTCGGTCATCGCCAGGCACTCGGCGCGCTCGCCCCGCACCGCGGGCAACAGGTAGCGCTCGCGTTGCTCGTCCCGGCAGGCGAGCAGGATGTTCGACGGCCTGCCGACGCAGGACCAGTGCAACGCGTAGTTGGCGCGCCCGAGCTCCTTCTCGTAGAGGATCCAAGTCAGGGTGTCGAGGCCCGCGCCCCCCACCTCGGCGGGCATGTTGGCCGCGTACAATCCCGCCTCGATCGCTTTTGCCTTGAGCTCCAAGCGCAGATCGTCGCGCAACACGCCGGTCTCCTCGACCTCCTTTTCGTGCGGATAGAGCTCGTTGACGACGAAATCGCGCGTCGTCTTCACGATCATCTGCTGCTCGTCGTTCAAGGCGAAATCCATGCTCATTCTCCCAAAGAGTTAGGCGCGAGCCCCGCGGGCCGCCGCCGCATCGTCGCGACCGGGCACGGCCCAGCGGCCAAGAAGCGTCAATTGCAGGTCGAGGTGCTCGATCTGTTTTTCGGCGGGCCAGTCTCGCGGACTGGTCACTGCACCCGCCGTGATGCCGTTCATGCAGGTCACCACCGAGCGCAACACCTGATCGCGTACTTCGGGCGTCCGCGTCTGCCACTGCGGCCAGTATTCCGCGAAGCAGCGGGCGAACAGGCGCATGTACTCGCGATGCACCCAGGCGTTCAGCCGCTTGAGCTTGGGATCGGCCGAGACCTGTCCCCAAAACGCCATCCAAAACGCGCACTCCGTGAAGCGCTGCGCATCGATGGGCAGTGCCTCGGAAAGGACGCTCAGCAAGTTCGCGCCGCCGGCGTCGCGTTCTCGCGTCAAGCGCTCCTCGATGCGCTTCAAGATCAGCCGCAGCGCGGCGAGGATGATGTCCTGCTTCGACTCGTAGTAATGAGCGACCATGCCCGTCGTATAGCCGGCCGCGGCCGCGATGCGCGCCACGGTCGTGCGCTCGAAACCCTGATCGGCGACAACCTGGCACGCAACCAGCGCGATTTCATCGCGGCGCTTCGCATGATCGACGATCTTGGGCACGTCAGCCTTTGGCCCGGCTGCCCACGGGCTTGCCCGCCTCGGTGGGCGCGCCGAGTTTGGCATGTGCCTGGTGCAAACTCTCGAGCCGGGCGCGCAGCCCCGCATCCATCGACACCGCCTTGGGCTGGGTCGTATCGACGTACAGATGCATCTGCTCGCCGCTCGCGATCAAGGCATCGTCCCGCCGGCGGTACAGGCGATGAAAAACGTGCAGGCGTTTATCGTCGACCGCGAGGATCTGCGTGGTCGCGTACAAGTCTTCTCCGACCTTCGCCTCGCCGAAGTGCTTCACGTGACTCTCGGCGGTGTAGAACATCCGTCCGCTGCGCCGCGCGGCATCGTCGATGCCGACGCTGCGGTACAGCGCGTCCATCGCATCGCCGAACACGTAGCCATAGAGGAAGTCCGACATGTGGCCGTTGTAGTCCACCCACTCGGCTCGTACGGTCGTTTCGAAGCGCGGCAGAGCGCCGCCGCCGGACGTCGTCGACCGGGGCACCCTGCGAGGTCGCGCCCAGCTTGGCGCGCGCATCCACGTACAGCCGCTCCTCGAGCTTGCGCAGCGTCGAGCCCGCGCCGATATCGAACTGACGGAGCACCTGCTGGATGGCGACCAGATAGTTGTCGCGCAGGCGCTCGAGCTCCCGGATCGAACGACCGGCCGCCTGCTCCTGGGTGCCCTCGACCATGCGATCGATCAGCGTCTCGGTCAACTCCGGTGCCTCGAGTTTGGTCCACGGCCATTTCAGGGCGGGTCCGAACTGCGCGAGCATGTGTCGCATGCCGGTCTCACCGCCGGCGAGGTGATAGATGAGATTCATGCCCATGCCGGCCCAGCGAAGGCCCGGTCCGTAGATGATCGATTCATCGAGCTCGCCCGTGGTCGCAACCCCGTCGTTCACGATGTGCAGGATCTCGCGCCACATGGCTTCCTGCAGCCGGTCCGTCAGATGTCCCGGTACTTCGCGCCGCACGCGCAGCGCATGCATGCCGATGTAGGTAAAGAAGGTGGCCGCGTCCTCGATGGTCTGCGGGGCGGTTTTCGCGCCGGGTACCAGTTCGACCAGCGGCAACAGATAAACGGGATTGAACGGATGCGCGACGCAGAAGCGCTCCGGCGCAACCATGTCGCGCTGCAGATCCGTGGGCGTCAATCCCGAGGTGCTCGAGGCGATGATGACGTCCGCGCCGGCATGTCGGCTCACGTCCGCGAGCACGCGCTGCTTCAGCGGCAGTTGCTCGGGGATGTTCTCCTGGATGAAGTCCGCGACCTTCGCCATCTCGCGGGCATCGGTCGTGAAGGAGAGTTTTCCCTTCGGCGGCAGCGGCGCGAAGGTGAGCTTGGCGAGCGCCGGTTCGGCGTTCTCGACAGCGCCGCGGAGCCATGCCTCCATTTCCGGCTTGACGTCGGCGGCGATGACGTCGATGCCGAAGTGCAGCGCGCGCGCCGCCCAGCCGCCGCCGATCACGCCTGTCCCCAAAAGACCGAGAGTCTTGACTTTCCGCATGCTTAACCCTTCTGGCGCAATATTTTCTTTATAATATCCTCACTATAATATAAAAACCAGCGATCCTCGCCGCGGATGCCGGGTGCTCTCCGGGCCGGCGCGCGGCAGCCCCCGCCCGTGTGACTTTAGGTGCCTATACGCCGCAGAATCGCCGGTGTATACCGGATGCCCTAAGGTCTCCCATCGAGACCGGTCCTCCAACTCGCCGGGAGAAACGCATGAGAGTTCTATTGCTTCTAGGCTTCGCCTTGGTCGCCTCGAATGCGTTGGCAGACCAATGCATCACGACCGTCACCGGCAGGACCGTCTGTCGGCCGACCGAATCCGCGGCGTCGAACCCGGCCACGGGCACAGTGACCACGGCACAAAAGTATTCGAACGGCGTGACGACCGCAGAATCCAGCAACGGCGAAAAGGCCGCCTACAATCCGAATACCGGCACGGCAGCCACGTCGCAGAAGTACGCCAATGGCGTGACGACCGCAGAAACGAACACGGGCGCAAAGGCTGCTTACAACCCGAACACCGGTACCGCGGTCACGTCGCAGAAGTACGCCAACGGCGTGACGACCGCGCAATCAAACAGCGGCGCGAAGGCGGCCTACAATCCCCGCACCGGAAATGCGGCCACCCAGCAGACCAACGAGAACGGCGTGAAGAACACGCAAACCACGGCGGGTGGACAAGCCAAGACCAAGAACGGAATGGGAGTCGCCGAGGCCCCTAATGGCACGAAATGCGCCAGGGGCGCGAATCACGAGGGCTGCAAGCCCGAGTAGCCGAGGCGCTGCGCCTCAGTGCAGTACGTCCGCGATCGGCAGCGCGGCCTTCGGCACGGCCGCGTGATAGTCCTTGCCGAGCAGAGCCGCGACCGTTGCGGCGATCTGGCTTTGGGTCACGGCGGCGATGTGCGTGCGCTCGCCCAGCGGCGATGTATCGGGACCCATCACCGCGATCCAGATGTTCTCCGAGCCCTTCTCCTCGACCCCATGCTCCTTCCACTCGGTGAGTCCGCTGCCGCGCCCGTGATCGCAGGTGATGATGAACGTGGTCGTGCCGCGGTATTCGGGCATGGCCTGCATGGTTTCCCACAGCTCCTTGACGAAGCCGTCCATCCGATGCGCGCTGTCGAGCACCAGATCGTAGCGGCCCTGATGCGCCCAATTGTCGGTCTCGCCGTAGCCGACGAACAGCACCCGCGGCTTGGCCGACTTCACGTAGTCGAGGAGCGGCACCTGCAGCAACGAATCGTCGACATCCTCCTCGTCGAAGCGCGTGGTCGTCTCGTACAGCCGCTGCAGCAGCGCCGCGCGCGCCGTGATCGCCGGTCAGCGGCAGGACGCCCAACCCGTCTGCATCACCAGACCGCTGCGGGCCTTGTTGAAGATATCGTCGAATACCTCCAGGTGCCGTACACCGCCACCCGGCCGCTGAACTCTTCTGATGATTGAGCCATTCGAATACCGTGGGCGTCGGGTTCGGGCCGAACTCGTTGCGGTCGATGGCATCGTTCGGAAAGCCCGTGGTCATCTCGTTGTAGCCCGGATAGGAGAATGCCTTGCCGTTGGTGACGTGCGCATCGCTCCCGGCGGTGCGGTTGCCGAAGATCTGGCCTTGCTTCGCGACCGTGCCCCAGAGGAACGGGAACAGCGCCGCGCGACGCTCGGCGGGCGTGTCGCGCCAGTAGCGCTTGCGCAGATCCTCGTCCGACATCCAGCTGCCGCCGGCCTTGTCGTTGAGAAGATCCTCCTCGGCGCCGGTGAAGATTTCCTGCCAGCGCAGGCCGTCGCTCACGATGAGCACCACGTTCTGCGTCTTGCCGGCGAGCGCCGCTGCGCTCCATGAGCAGCGTCAGCAGCCATTGCACGAGGCGCGCCGCGAGTGCGCCTCACTGGTGCAGCACCACGGCGCAATTCGGCCGTCCAGCTCAGATACACCTCGTCGCTCCAGTCGATGGACCACTCCGCGGTGCGGCGGTCGTTCTGCGCGAATACGGTGACCATCTTGCCGGTCTCCGTCTTGATGCGATAAGTGGAGCGGTTGCCGAGTAGCCGAGCTCCCACACCATGCCTTTGATCTGGTTGGTCGCTCGCCGGCACGGGCTGCTTGCTCAGGCGGATCTTCTCGGGGCGCAGCGCCACCCAGACGCGCTGCCCGCTGGCTGAAGCGGCCGGCATCGTCGACGATCAGATCGCATCCCGCCTCCGCGCTGCTGCACCACCACGTTGCCGGGACTGCCGCCGCCGTCGACGGTCCCCTCGAACATGTTGGTGGTGCCGATGAAATCGGCGACGAAGCGCGTTTGCGGAAACTCGTAGATCTCCGAGGGCGTACCCACCTGCACCACCTGGCCGCGGTTCATGACGGCGATGCGCGTCGACAGCGCCATCGCCTCGTCCTGATCGTGAGTCACGAACACGAACGTGATGCCCACCTGGTACTGGATGTTCATGAGCTCGAACTGCGTCTGCTCGCGCAGTTTCTTGTCGAGCGCGCTCAACGGCTCATCGAGCAGCAGCACCTTCGGGCGGCGGATGAGCGCGCGCGCGAGCGCCACCCGCTGCCGCTGGCCGCCGGAGAGCTGGTGGGGCTTGCGCTTTGCCGAGCGGCCCGAGCTGCACCATGTCGAGCGCCTCCTCGATGCGCTTGGACACGCACGCTGTCCTCGAGCTTCAGCCGCCGCAGGCCGTAGCCGACGTTCTGCCCCACGGTCATGTGCGGGAAGAGCGCATAGGACTGGAACATCATGTTGACGGGCCGCTCGTAGGGCGGCACGCGGCGTCATGTCCGCATCCTCGATCAGGATGCGCCCGGCGCTCGGCTCCGCGAACCCGGCGAGCATGCGCAGCAGCGTCGTCTTGCCGCATCCCGAGCCGCCCACCAGCGCGAACATCTCGCCCTTGTAGATGCGCAGATTGATGTCCTCGACGGCGGTGAAGGCGCCGAAGCTCTTGCTGACCCCTTCGATGACGATCTGCGGCTTGGCCTGCTGTCGAGCCAGGGCCGGTCGGCGATGGACTTCTGCTGCTGCGAGAGCACGAGCGCTAGAAGTCGCCCGGCGGCGTGGCGCGCCGCCGTTCGGGCGCGAAAAACGGCCGTTCCACGACCTGCGCGCGGCGACATGCGCCGCTCCCAGACGAGTTCTCGATTCAAATAGATATCGGCCCAGATGGTCGCGCCCATCTCGAAATGCGGCGCATCGACCATAGCAAGCGCGATGTTGCGCTTGCAAGTCGGCGACCAGATCGCGGAAGTGACGCTGCCGACCTCGCGCTTGCCGGCCTTCTCGGCATAGAGCAGCGCGTTGTGCGCGGGCTTGTTGCCCTCGATGTCGAGCCCGACGAGACGCCGGCGCGGACCGCGGGCGCGTTCGGCGAGCAGCGCGCGCCGGCCGTTGAAGTGCCCCTTCTCGAAGTCGACCAGCCAGTCGAGGCCGAGCTCGAGCGGCGAGCGCTCGCGGCCGGACACGGATGGTCTGCTCGGCCGACACGAAATCCACTTTCGGGGCAATGAATCCCGCTTCGATGCGCGCGATGTTGAGGGCCTGCGAGCCGATGGCCCGGATGCCGCGCGTGCGGCCGGCCTCGATCAGCGCGTCCCAGACGCCGAGAGCCTCGTCGGGCGCCATCCACAATTCGTAGCCCAGGTCGCCGGTGAAGCCCGTGCGCGACACCATGAGCCGGGCCTCGCCGAGCGAGAAGTAGCCGATCTCGAAGGGCTTCAGGCGCTCGACCCCGGCGAGGCCCGGCCTTCTTCAGTACCGCGCAGGAGGTCGGGCCTTGCACGGCGAGCGCCGCGATCTCCTCGGTGGTCTCATGGATCTCGACGTCGAATCCGACGGCCGGAATCGAGCAGCCAGTCGAGCTGGCGCTCGGCGGTGCACAGCCGGTACTCGTCCTCGACCCAAGCGGAACACCGTGCCGTCATCGAGCACGTGCCCGGCGTCGTTGCACCACACGACATAGGCCACCCGGTCGGGTTTCAGCTTGGCGATATTGCGAGTCACCAGGCGGTTGAGATAGCGAACCGCGTCCGGGCCGGCGATGCGGTATTTCACCATCGGCGTCAAATCGTAGAGGGTCGCCGCATTGCGGATCGCGAAGTATTCCTGCTCCATCGTGGTGAAGACATCCACCGTGCTGTAGCCGGCCCACGGAACGAAGCTGTCGACCTGGCTCAACGCCCGCGCGCGGTCGTGAAACGGAGTCTTGAGCAACGGCTGGAGGAAGTGGGGAGGGCTGTTGCGCAACGACGCCGTGTCGCGCACGGGGCCGGCATCACGCAGCGAGGGGACGTCCAAATGCGAGGGAGTATTCGCCATTTAAGCAGCCTCGAGTACTTGCCGGGCGGCGTTCAGACCGGCGGTGCCGATCACCCCGCCGCCGGGGTGACAACCTGCGCCGCACAGATACAGGCCAGGCACGGGCGTCGCGTGCTGGGCGGCACCCGGCACCGGCCGCACCATGAAGAACTGGTCGAAAGCGAGGTCGCCGTGATGCCAATGACCGCCGCTGATACGAAATTCCTGTTCGATATCCGCAGGCGTCAGCATCTCGACGCCGACGACGCTGCTCGACAAGCCGGGCGCATGGCGCTCCAGCAGGCGACAAGCACAGCCCCGTGAAGCGCTCGCGCTCGTCGAGCCAGCCGCCTTTCAGCGCGTAGGGCGCATACTGCACGAGCGCGGACAGCACGTGCTGGCCGGCGGGCGCAAGCGATGGGTCATTGAGCGTCGGCACGGTGATCTCCAGGGCGGGCGCGCTCGAATACTCGCCGTATTTCGAATGATTGAACGCCCGCTCCAGATATTCGAGCGAGGGCGAGATGAGCAGGCGCCCACGCAGATCGGCCTCCGAAGCGCCGGTGAAGACCGGCACACGGTCGAGCGCCAAGATGCAGCTTCGCCGCGAGGCCCCGCGAGCGCAAATGCGACACGCGGCGGACGAATCCGGTGTCCAGCTCCGCGGCGCCGAGCAGCTGCAAAAAAGTGGTTTTGGGATCGGCGCTCGAAATGACGGTGGCCGCCGCGATGCGCTCGCCCGATTCGAGCTCGACGCCGGCGGCGCGGTCGGACTCGACCAAGATGCGCTTCACCGGCGGTTCGCGCCCGAATCTCCGCCCCGTGCGTGGTCGCGGAGCGCGCCAGCGCTTCGCAGAGCGCACCCACGCCGCCGACGGGCTGTGACAGCCCGCCACCGGCCGCAGCCTGAGTCGCCAGCCGATACAGCAGCGTGAGCACCGTGCCCGGCGAGCGCGGACCGAAATTCGTGCCGAGCACGGCGTCGAACCCGAGAGCGCCCTTGAGCAACGGCGTCTCGAAATGCTCCTCGAGCAAGTCGTAGACGTTCATCCCGCCGATGCGCAGCAGATCGCGCATGTCGCTACGGCCGAGTTTGCGGATTTGCCATCCGAGTCGTGCCAGCGCCGCGTAATCCTTCCAATCGGACGTGCCAAGCCGCGGCGGCACACGCGCCGAGCACCGGCACCAGCGCCTCGGCGAAGCGCCGCATTTGCGCGGTATAGGACTTGAAAGCCGCCGCGTCCGGTCCGCCCAGCTCCCCGCCCAGCCGCAAACGAGCGCCGTCGGCCCCCAAGGCGGTGGTGGGCATGTCACGCGCCGCCCATTTGAGCCCATGCGCTTCGAGCTCCAGATCGCGCAACACATCGGCGCGCAGCTGATGCACGATGTGCGCGCAGGCCGAGACCTGAAAGCCCGGGGCAAACTCGCGGGTGAGCGCGGCGCCGCCGATCTGCCCCTGTGCCTCGAGCACCAGCACCTTGCGGCCGCTGCGTGCCAGCGTCGCGGCACACACCAAGCCGTTATGGCCGGCCCCCACCACGATGCAATCGTAGCGCGAGCTCAATTCAGTCTCCCGAGATCCTTGAGTACCGCACGAGCGGCATTCGCGCCCGGCGCGCCCATCACGCCGCCGCCCGGATGAGTGCTCGAGCCGCACATGTACAGGCCGCGCACCGGCGCACGGTATTGCGCGAAACCCGGCACCGGTCGATTGAAGAGCAGCTGATCCATGGTGAGCTCGCCCTGGAAGATGTTGCCTTCGGTCAAGCCGACCTCGTTCTCGATGTCCCAGGGTGTGCGTATTTCGGCATGCAGGATGAGATCCTTGAAATTGGGGCTATGCCGCGCGATGGTTTCGATCACCGTATTACCGAAGCCCTGACGCTTGTCCGCGTCCCAGGGGCCCTCCGCAAGCTCATAAGGACAATACTGCACGAACACCGACATGTAATGCTTGCCGTCCGGGGTCATGGTGGGGTCGATCTGCGAGGGAATCAGCATGTCGATATACGGCGCGCGCGACCAGCGCCCGTCTTTCCAATCGTCGTAGGCGCGCTCCATCATCTCGACGGTGTCGGTGACGTGCATGTCGCCGAGCGTGCACGGCGAGCCTGCGGGAATCGCGGACCAATTCGGCAGACCGTCGAGGGCGATATTGAGCTTGCCCGAGGAGCCGCGGATCTTGAAGTTCCGCACTCGATGCACGAAGTCCTGCGGCAGGTCCTTCGCGTCCATGATGTTCAAGAAGGTGCGGCGCACGTCGAGATTGGAGACCACCAGGGACGCGCGAATTTCCTCGCCGTCCTCGAGCACGACGCCCACCGCCCGGCCGCCCTTGACCAGCACCTGGCTGACCGGCGCCGCCGCGCGGATCGTCCCGCCGCTCGCCTCGAACGATTTGCCGAGCGCACTGCTGACCGCGCCCATGCCGCCGCGGGCGAATCCCCAGGCGCCGACGGTGTCGTCGATATCGCCCATGTAGTGATGCAGCAAGACGTAGGCCGTGCCCGGCGAGCGCGGCCCCAAGGCCGTGCCGATGATCGAGCTGCCGGCGAGATGCGCCTTGACGATCTCGCTCTCGAAGTACTCGTCGAGAAAATCGGCGGCGCTCATGCTCCAGAAGCGCAACGTATCGTACATGCGCGCCTCGCCCAGCTTATGGAACCGCTGCCCGAGATACAGAAGCTCCTTGATGTCGCGCGGCTTGAAAGAGGTCGGATCCGGGGGCTCGCGCATCAGCAACGGCTTGATGAACTGGCACTGACGCATCACATCGCGCGAGTAGCGGTCGTAGGCCTCCGCGTCGCGCTTCGAATGCCGCGAGATCTCGCGGCGAAACGCATCGTGATTGTCGTAGATTGCGAGATGTCCGCCGCCCTGCATGAACGTGCAGCCGCCTGAGTACGGAATGATCTGCAGCCCGTGTCGCGGCAGCTCGAGCGCGCGCATGATCTCGGGGCGCAGCAGGCTGCACACGTACGAGCAGTTCGAGTACGTGAAGTCCTTGTACAAGCGTCTGCTGACGGCGGCGCCGCCGATGAAGGGGTTGCGTTCCAGCACCTGCACCTTGAGCCCGGCCCGCGCCAGATAGCAGGCCGCCACCAGACCATTGTGGCCCGCCCCGACGATCACCGCGTCGAGGGGTGCCTGCGCCGCAGCCACGGCGCTCAAGCGGTGACTTTATGGGTGGCGCCGCCCGCGCGCAGCGTCGTGTCCACCGCGATCTCGAAACCTTTGAGCGTGTCGGTCAAACATTGCGCGTCGTGCGCGGCGGACACGAACCACGGCTCGCGTGAGTCGGGCTCACAGAGCACCCCCTCATCGTGCAGGACCTGTGCCATCGCGTCGTAGAACGAATAATCGCTGCCTTTCCAGGCGCGGTAATTGCGCGGCGGATTTTGCGAGAAATACAGCCCGCTCATGGAGGGGTGACCGACGAAGCTATGGGCGATGCCACGAGCCTGCAGGATCGCGCGCATGCCGTTGCGCAGCTTCGTGCCGTAGTCGGCGACGCGCTCGAGCGCGTCGGTTTCGTCGAGAATCTCCAAAGTCTTCTCCGCCGCGGCGAGCGACACCGAATGCGCCGTGTAGGTCCCGCCGTGCGCGACGCCGTTGCCGATTTTGCGCATGATGTGCTCGCGGCCGGCGAGCACCGAGATCGGATAGCCGTTGCCGAGCGCCTTGGCGAACGTGCAGAGGTCCGCGTGCACGCCGTACAGCTCCTGAACCCCGCCGCGCGCGACGCGAAAGCCCGTCTTGACCTCGTCGATGAGCATCACGACGCCGTGCTTGTCGCACAGCTCCCGCGCGGCGCGCAGGTATTCGGGCTCCGCCGCTATGCCGAGACAGTTGCCCATGATGGGCTCGATCAGCATGCAAGCGATCTTGCCGCCGTGGCGCTTGAACACGTCCTCGAGTTGGTTGGCATCGTTCGCCTGCACGAAGTGCGCGAAGCTCTTCGTGCTCACCGGCACTCCCTCGCTGTACGGCTTGATCTCGGGATCGCCGATCTGCGACCACTTGTCCATCGGCGTGAACCACATGGCGGCATCGAACAGGCCGTGATAGCCGCCCTCGAGAATCACGTAGTCGTCCTTGCCGGTGTAGGCGCGCGCGAGCCGCAAGCCTGCCATCACCGCCTCGGTCCCCGAGTTCGAGAAGCGCACGAGCTCCGCGGCCGGCACCATCTTGGCGATGCGCTCGGCCACGTTGAGTTCGCGCTCGGTGGCGAGCGCGAACACGCCGCCGACGCTCATGCCCTCGCGCGCGGCCGCATCCACACGCTCATCCGCATAGCCCAAAATGGCCGGCCCGTAGCCCATGCGGTAATCGACGTAGACGTTATCGTCGATATCGGTGATGCGCGCGCCCTTGCCGTGCTTCACGTAGATTGTCCGGTCCTCGCCCCAGTAGCGGAAATTGGAGGCAACGCCCAACGGCAACCGTTTCACCGCGCGTTTGAATTGTGCATTGTTATTGGTCAGTTTTCTGGCCATGGCGCTCTCCTCGATTTTGGTGGCAACGGGCGCGTTGCGCGTCCGGCCGGGACGGGGAGTTTATATGACTATATAAGCGAATGCACCTCTCGTATGCGTCGACGCCGTAAGGGCCTAGAAGCCCGATCTTTAGCGCTGTTTTAAGCACAATATTCTGCTGCACCGCCACTTGCCAAGCGAGCCACCCGCGGGTAGATTGAATGACCATATAGGGTGACGGAGAACAATCATGACCGGCCTGTCCGCCACGAAGCTCGACGCCGACACCCCCTCCCCCGAGATCGCCACTCAGAGTCCCCGTGCGCTGCCCGCCTGGGTTTACGGCCATCCGGAGCTCACCAAGCTCGAAATCGAACGCGTGCTGATGCCAAGCTGGCAGATCGTCTGTCATGTCAACTCGATCCCGCGGCCGGGCGATTACGAGACTTTCGATCTGGGCCCCGAGAGCGTCTTCGTGCTGCGCGACAAGGACGGCTCGATCAAGGCGTTTCACAACGTATGCCGGCACCGCGGCGCGCGGCTGCTCGATGGCGCGGGCACCTGTGCCGGCGACCATCACCTGCCCCTATCACGGCTGGAGCTACCGCCAGGACGGCGGCCTCGTCGGCGTGCCGCTGCGCGATACCTTCCCGGGCCTCGACCGCGCCGAGCACAGCCTGCGGCCCGTGCGCGTCGATACCGCGCTCGGATTCGTTTTCGTGTGTCTCGCGCGGCGACCCGCCGCCCGTGTCCAAGACGTGGGGCAAGCTCGCCGAGGAGCTCGCGCCGTATCGCTTCGAGGACATGGTGCCGCTCGCGCCCATCACCACCGATGTGTGGAACGTCGACTGGAAAATCGCGATGGACAACTATCTCGAGTCCTATCACGTGCCCATCGGCCATCCCGGGCCTGTACCGCATGTTCACGCCCGACTACGAGGATCAGGCGCACGGTGCCCGGGGTCGCGCGCGGCCTGAGCTGGATGCGCGAGCAGCCGTCCTCGCGCTGGTCGGAGCGGCTCTATCAGAGCATCATCGGCGAGGCGGCCGACCACCTGCCCGAGACGCTGCGCCGCTGCTGGCGCTTCTACAGCGCGCTGCCGAACCTCGGCATCGACGTATTCCCCGATCAGATGGACTTCTTCCAGCTGCTGCCCGGCGGTCCCGGCAAGTGCATCGTGCGCGGCACGACGTTCGGCCTGCCGGATGCGAGCCCGGCGCTTGCGCGCCGCGCGATTTCTGTCGCAACCGCATCAACACGCAGGTGAACAACGAGGACAAGTGGCTGTGCGGACGCGTGCAGCGCGGCCTCGCCTCGAGCAGCTACCAGCCCGGCCCGCTCTCGAAGCTCGAAGGCTACATGCACGAGTTTCACAACCTGCTGCGCGAGCGGATCCCGGAATTCCGGCTCGCCGAATGCCGCCTCGCAGCAGTTCGCCTGAGCCGCGCTTAGCCGAGGTTGATCCAGGCGGACTTGGTCTGCGTGTAGGAAATCAGGCTCTCCACGCACTTGTCGCGCCCCTGGCCGGACTGCTTGTAGCCGCCGAACGGCTGCGTCATGTCGCCGTGATCGAAGCAATTGACCCAGATGACGCCGGCCTCGAGATCGCGCACCGTCTTGTGCGCGACGGTCAGATCGCGGGTCCAGACGGAGGCCGCGAGGCCGTAGATCGAATCGTTGGCGACCTTGAGCGCCTCCGCGACGCCGTCGACCTCGATGGCCGCCGCCACCGGCCCGAAGATCTCCTCCTGCGCGATGGTCATGCCGTTGTTCACGCCCGTAGAACAGCGTCGGATTGACGTAGGCGCCGGGCAAGTCGGGCGAGTTGCCGCCGAACTCGAGCCGCGCGCCCTCGCGCTTGCCCTTGTCGATGTAGCTCAGCACGCGCGAGCGGTGCGCCGCGGTCACCAGCGGCCCCAAGTTGGTCGCCGGGATTCAAGGGATCGCCGGCGCGGTAGGCGTCCTTGCCCTTCTCGATGAAGCGCGCGAGGAATTCCTTGGCGATCGGCTTGTCGATCAGCAGGCGCGAGCCCGCGTTGCAGACCTCGCCCATGTTGCCGTAGATGCCGTTGATGGCGTAGGTGACCGCCGCATCCAGATCCGGCAGATCGCGCAGGAAGATCTGCGGGGTCTTGCCGCCGCATTCGAGCGCCACGCGCTTCATGTTCGACTGGCCGGCATAGACCAGCATCTGCTTGCCGATTTCGGTCGAGCCGGTGAAGGCGATCTTGGCGACGTCC
This sequence comes from uncultured Gammaproteobacteria bacterium, assembly GCA_963766915.1. Lineage (GTDB taxonomy): Bacteria > Pseudomonadota > Gammaproteobacteria > Steroidobacterales > Steroidobacteraceae > Bog-1198. Next base: position 710,796 of record CAVYCL010000001.1, on the reverse strand, counting down.
ATGTGCAGCGCGAGCGCCGCGCCGGCCGCCTCGCCCAGACCGTTGACCACGTTGAACACGCCCGGCGGCCCGCCCGCCTCGACGAACAGCTCCGCCATCAGCAGCGCCGACAGCGGCGATTGCTCGGCGGGCTTCAGCACCACCGAATTGCCCGCCGCCAGCGCCGGCGCGACCTTCCAGGCCGCCATCAGCAGCGGATAGTTCCACGGCACGATGCAGCCGACGACGCCGAGCGGCTCGCGCAGGATGTAGTGAAACGCATCCTGCGCCGTGGCCGTCACCTGGCCGTCGATCTTGTCGATGAGCTCGCCGAAGTAGGCGAAATTCAGGGCCGCCGCCGGCACGTCGATGGTCACCATGTCGGTGATGGGCTTGCCCATGCACAGCGTATCGAGCAGCGCGAATCGCTCGGTGTTCTCCTTGATCAGCCGGCTGAAGGCCGCGAGCACGGCCATGCGCTCGCGCGGCGCCTTGCGGCTCCAGACGCGCGAGTAGAAGCGCCTTGCGCCCGGACGCCACCGCGAGGTCGATGTCCTCTTTGGTGCCCGCGCTGACCTCGCACAACGGCGTGCCGGTCGCGGGATTGACCACGGTGAAGCGGCCCTTCTTGACCGAGTCGACGAAATTCCCGTCGATGAAATGCCGAGTCTCGTAGCGCGCGCGCGCGGCGCGGGCCTGCCAATCGCTGGTGCTCAAGGAAGCCAGATTCATTTGGGTTCTCCGGAAAGGCCGCCATGCTGCCGCGGCTGACGAATTATAGTGAAATTCTGCTAGCTCGGTGGCCGCTCGAGCGCCAGCGCCGGCACCTGAGCCCGCAGATAGCGATGAAACCACTTCAAGGCGGGCGCGAGACCCGGGCCGGCTCGATAACCGAAGTCCATGACTCCGCGCTGCGCGGACTCCGCGATCGCGAGCGTCGCGGCGCGCGTCCAGGGGGTGAGCCTTGCGGCCAGGTAGTGCGCGGCGCGCGCCTCGGGCCCGTCGGCCACGTAGGCGACGGCGATGAGCCGCAGGCGACTGGTCTCGGCCGATGCGGGGATCGCCTGCAAGACGGTAAGTCCGTCGGGACGCCATTGCAGCAATTGGTTCGGCGCGACGAAGCGCTGCCGCCAGGGCCCATCGGCGTCCTTGACGAGCGATCGATAGCGCCGCCCGCTGAAGCTCGGGCGATCGAGCGGGCGCGAAGACCAGTTGATGAAGTCCGCCGCGGGCGCCGCCGCCGCGTCGGCCGGCACGGCCTCGAGCCATTGCTCGACGAGGAGTTTCCAGTTCGCGGCCACTTCGATTTCGCGGACCGTTACCCGCCGCGCCTGCCGCTTCGTGGCCGTTCGGCACGTTGCCACCCGGCGATTCCGGCGGCGGATGCTCTGCCCGGGGCGGTCCCACCCAGACCAGATGATCGGCGGTGTGCAGCCCGAGTCTCGTCAGGCTCCCGCGGCGCCCGCCGACGCAGCGACCCTCGAAATCGAATTCGCCGCCGTGCGCGCGGCAGCGAAAGGTGCCTGCGGAATGGCCACGGGTTTCCGTGACCAAGGCGTGCGGCACTTCCGGGCAGCTGTTGCGCAGCGCATGCAGGGCGCCATAAGCGTCGCGCACCACCACGACGCGCTCCGCGCCGAGATCGGCCGTCACGAAATCGCCTGCGCGGGGAATCTGCGCGTCATGTGCAGCGATCTGCCAGGCATCGCGAAACAGCGCGTCGCGCTCGAGCATCGCGGCGCGCGGATTGCCGTAAGCCCAGCCTGCGAACCGCGGCGGCGGCGCGTCGGCGGGCGCGCGGCGCCCGGCGTCGTGCGAACCGGCCGGGAAACACCGAGCGCAGGTACGCCATGCAGCGGCGCCTGGCCGCCGCCCGATCGATGTCCTCCTCGGAACGGAACGCAAAATCCTGCCAGAGCATCTCGAGCACCCCGATGAGCCCGAGCGCGACCCCGTCGGGATCGAGTTGCGGCTGCGCGGTCTCGTCGATCAACCGACCGATGAGCTCGCGCACCAGCGCGTAGAAGCTCTCGTCCTTCTGTCCGCAAATGTCGTAGTATTCCTGCCGCGAGCTGGCTTCGCCCCAGAAGGCGTACCAAACCGAGACCTTGCGCGGGCTGGCGATCTCCGGATCGAGATAAAGATCGACCAGCAGCTCGAGCGCCGGCACCGGGGTGGACTTCAGCTGGAGGACGGGCAGCAGCACTCTCTCCTCGAATTCCGCGGCGAGGAACTGCAACGAGGCGACCAGCATCGCGGCTTTGGAATCGAAGTAGAAACGCACGATGCCGGGAGACATTTTCGCGATCGCGACCACTTTCTCCACCGTGGTGCGCGACGGACCGTGGATGTGCAGGGCGGAAATGCACGCATCGATCAGGCGCTGCCGTTGCAGGCCGCGCGCGGCGCGTGCGCGCGGCGCGCCCGCCGGCAACGGGTTTTTTCTTGCGCGCGCTCACGCGGGGGAATGACGGGGAATGATGGACGGGATCGATAGGCGACATGGGCCGCGCCAGAGCGGGTCGCGGCGAATGGCTGATGCGGCATGGCAAGTGGCTCATCATCCTGCCGCCGATGCTGTATCTGTTGGTGTTTTTTCTCATTCCATTCGCCTTCGCGCTGAAAATCAGCTTTGCCGACACGGCGCTGCGCGTCCCCCCGTTCACCGACATTCTATCGGTCAGTCCGGACTGGCACATCCATTTGACGCTGAGCCTCAGCAACTTCCAGTATCTGTTCACCGACGAAGTCTACGGCCTGTCCTACATCTATTCGATAAGGACGGCGTTCTTCTCCACGCTGATCTGCCTCGCGCTCGGCTATCCCATGGCCTACGCGATCGCCCGCACCTCGAAGAGCACGCAGAGCGTGCTGTTGCTCATCATCATCTTACCGTTTTGGACCTCGTTCCTGCTGCGGGTGTACGCGCTCGAGGGCATCATCCGCGAGACCGGGCTCCTCAACTCCGCGCTGCTCTGGCTGGGAATCATCCATCAGCCGCTCAAGATCATGCACACGACCCTCGCCGTGTATCTGGGCATCATCTATTCGTATCTGCCCTTCATGGTGCTGCCGCTGTTCGCGACGCTTGAGAAGCTCGAATACCCGCTGCTCGAAGCGGCGGCGGACCTAGGCAGCCCGCCCTGGCGCACGTTCCTCGACGTGACGCTCCCCCTGTCCATGCCCGGCATCATCGCCGGCTCGATGCTGGTGTTCATTCCGGCGGTCGGCGAATTCGTCATCCCGACGCTCCTCGGCGGACCGGACAATCTCATGATCGGCCGCGTGCTCTGGGACGAGTTCTTCGGCAATCGCGATTGGCCGGTCGCTTCCGCGGTGGCGGTGGCGTTTCTCGTGCTGCTGGTCGGGCCGATCGCGCTCTATCAGCACTACAGCACCAAGCAGCTCGAGGCCTGACGTGCAGGACCGCCCCTCACCGCTTGCTGATTTCCATCCTGTGCGTCGGCATCGCCATCCTCTACCTGCCGATCATCGTGCTGATCGGCTACTCGTTCAACGCCTCCGCGCTGGTGAGCGTCTGGGGCGGGTTCTCGACCAGCTGGTACCGCCAGCTGCTGCACAACGATCAGATCCTGGATGCCGCGTGGCTGTCGCTCGAAATCGGCCTGGTCGTGTCGACCGGGGCGGTGATCCTCGGCACGCTCGCCGCGATCGCGCTGGTGCGCTTCAGTCGGTTCCGCGGGCGGCTGCTGCTCACCGGCATGGTGAACGCGCCGCTGGTGATGCCTGAAATCATCACCGGCATCACGCAGCTGCTGCTGTTCATTTCGATGCTGCATTTGATCGGCTGGCCGCATCGCGGCTTCACCACCATCGTCATCGCGCATATCGCGTTCTGCACCGCGTACGTCACCATCACCGTGCAATCGCGGCTGCCGACCGCCGACCGCTCGCTCGAGGAGGCGGCGATGGACTTGGGGTCAGGCCCGGTGCGCGCCTTCATCGACACGACCCTGCCCATCATCATGCCGGCGCTCGGGCTCGAGCTGGCTGCTGAGCTTCACGCTGTCGCTGGACGATCTGGTGATTTCCAGCTTCGTGTCCGGACCCGGTGCGAGCACCCTGCCGATGGTGATTTTTTCCAAGGTGAAGCTCGGCGTGAGCCCGGACATCAACGCCCTCGCGAGCCTCATCATCTGCCTGGTCGGCGTTTGCGTGCTGGCGGCCGGCTATCTCATGCGCCGCACCGAGCGGCAGCGGCTGCTCGATACGCAGATGGCCGAGCGCTGACCGCTCAGTCCACTCGCACGTAGCGCGGATCCCACGCCTTGCGCGTAAAAATCTCGCGCACCAGCGGCTCGAACGACTCGAGCGGCTCTGACGCGTAGCTCGGATCGAACGAGCTCTGGTCCCAATTGGCGCAAAAGTCCGCGCACGCCCCATACCAGCGGTGCTCGCGGTGCCGGTCGCGACCGTGGCGGTCGGCGCCCAGATGGTGCGCGTAGTAATAGCTCTGAAAGAGGCCGTGTTGCTCGACGATCCACGTCACCTCGGGCCGCACGAACGGGCGCAGCACCGCGGCCGCGATCTCTGCGTGATTGAAGGGCGCCACATCGTCACCCATGTCATGGATGAGCGCCGCCACGATCATCTCGGTATCCGCCCCGTCGCGCCGCGCGCGCGTCGCCGTCTGCAAAGAATGTTCCAGGCGTGTGACGGGATAGCCGCCAAGCCCGCTCTGCAACGCCTGAAGCGTGCGCATCACGCGATCGGGGAGCATCCGTAGGTAGTCCCGCTCGTGGCGCTCCAAGAGCTCGTAGTCCGCGGCGGTCCCGTCCTTCATTTGCGTAAAGCCGACGATGCGGCCCAAGTGCGATGCGTCGCTTACCATGTCAACCTCATTTCGCGGTCTTGACCCGCGTCCACGTGCGGGTGCGGATGCGCTCGGTGGCCGCATCGATCTCCGCGGATTTGTAGAGCCTCGCCTCGATCTCGGGCGTGGGATAGAGCGTCTCGTCGCCGAGAATGCGCGGATCGACGAGCGGCCGCGAAGCGATGTTGTCGTTGCCGTAATAGATGGCATTGCTGATCGAGGCGATGATGTCGGGCCGCAGGATGAAGTTGAGGAACTGATAGGCGGCCTCGGGGTGCGGCGCTCCCGCGGGGATGAGCAACGACGAGAAGGTCTCGTTGGCTCCTTCCTTGGGCACCGTGAACGCAAGGTTCACGTTGACGCCCGCCGCGCGGGCGCGCGCATGCGACAACGCGTAGTCGGGAGACCACGACATGGCAACACACAGCTCCTTGTTCGCAAGCCCGTTGAGATACTCGGAGGAGTCGAACGAGCGGATGTACGGGCGCACCTTGAGGAGCATCTCCTCGGCGGCCTTGAAGTCCTCGCGCCGGGTGGTGTTCGGATCGAGACCCAGATACTTGAGCGCGAGCTGTATGACGTCCTCCGGGGAATCGAGAAACGTCACGCCGCAGTCGGCGAATTTCGCGACGATTTCCGGCTTGAACAGCATGTCGAGGCTGTCGACCGGCGCATTCGGCATGCGCGCTTTGACCATGTCGACGTTATAGGCAAAACCGTTGATGGAATGCAGATAGGGCACCGCGTGCGCATTGTTCGGGTCGTACGCAGCCTGGACCTCCAGAATGCGAGGGTCGAGATTCTTCAGATTGGGAAGCTTCGATTTGTCGAGCGTTTCGAACACTCCGGCCTTGATCTCGCGGCTGAAGTAGTCGCTGGAGGCGCTCACCAAGTCGTATCCGGAGCCCCCCGCCAGCAACCGCGCTTCCATGGTCTCCTCGGCGTCGTAGACGTCGTAGACGACCTTGATGCCGGTGAGCCGCTCGAACTGTGCGACGGTGTCCGGTCCGATGAAATCGGTCCAGTTGTAGATGTAGAGTTTCTTCTCCTCCGCGCCATAACCCGGCGAGGGAAGAGCCCAGACAAGAAGCAAGAGTACTGCGAGAATGTGCGGGCGGCGGCGCGGCATCGGCGCGAGTGTACCATCGCGCGTATGATCGGATCAGGAACGAAATGCAGAAAACCATAGGCCTCACTCGACCGCGCCGCGCAATCCTCTGCGCGTTCATCGCCCTGTCGGCCGCGACCAGTGCTGCCGCCCGGCACGTACCCGCGCCGGCGGCTTCCGCCGCCACGCAACCGCAACCGCGGGCGCGCGATCTGGGCATTCCCTTCGACGGCACCACGGGCCCGCTCAACGCCATTACCGACGTCGCCGGGGTCCTGGTCGGTCATACGACCCTGATCTCGGGCTCCGGCAAGCTGAAAGTGGGCCGAGGGCCGGTGCGCACCGGCGTCACGGCGGTCCTTCCTCGCGGTCCCGACTCGATCTCCGATCCGGTGTTCGCTGCCTGGTTCGCACAGAACGGCAACGGCGAGATGACCGGCACCACCTGGGTCGAGGAGTCGGGTTTTCTCGACGGGCCGGTGATGATCACCAATACGCACAGCGTCGGCGTCGTGCGCGATGCCGTCATCCAGTGGCGCGTGAAGCACGGTGTGCTGGGCCCGGACGATGACCGCTGGTCATTGCCCGTGGTGGCAGAGACCTGGGACGGCTGGCTGAACGACATCAACGGCTTTCACGTCAAGGCGGAACATGCTTATCGGGCGCTCGATGGGGCGCGCGGCGGAGCGGTCGAGGAAGGCAGCGTCGGCGGCGGCACCGGCATGATCTGCAACGGCTACAAGGGCGGCATCGGGACTTCCTCGCGCAGGCTGGGAGCGAAGAACGGCGGCTACACCGTCGGTGTCCTGGTTCAGTGCAATTACGGAACGCGGGACAACTTGCGCATCGCAGGCATCAACGTCGGGCGCGAAATTCCGGCTCCCGAGCCCTATGTGTTCATCCCGTCGGATAAACAAGAGCTCGGCTCCATCATCGTCATCGTCGCGACCGATGCGCCGCTGTTGGCGCATCAGCTAAAACGGCTCGCCCACCGCGTCACGCTCGGCCTCGGGCGCAACGGCAGCATCTCGGGCAACGGCTCGGGCGACATCTTCATCGCGTTCTCGACGGCGAATCCCGGCGCCGCCGCGGCGGATCATGTGGTCGATCTGAAAATGCTGCCGAACGACTCGCTCGACCCGGTGTTTCGTGCCACCGTCGAGGCCACCGAGGAGGCCATCGTAAATGCCATGATCGCCGCGCGCGACATGGTCGGCGTGGACGACCACAAAGTGATCGCGCTTCCGCACGATCAGCTGCGCGCCGTCCTCAAGAAATACGGGCGCCTCATCGAGTAACTGGGCTACGCGGCCCCCTCAGACTGCGGCGACTCCTCGATCGACCGGCGGGCGCTGATCGGCCAGCACCTCATCGAGCGACAGACTCAGGAGCTCGAGCGCCTCGTCGACGTCGGCCTCGCCAACCATCAGCGGCGGCATGAAGCGCACCGTGCTCTGCCCGCAGGACAACAGCATCAGGCCGTTGTGGTAGGCGCGGTTGATGAGCGCTTCGCAAAGCTTCTTCGCCGGCGCCTTGCTCGAGGGATCGAGGATGAGCTCCATGCCGAGCATCAATCCCTTGCCGCGCACCTCGCCGATGACTGGGTACTTGTGGGCGAGCGCGTGCAGGCGCTTCAGAAAATAGCTGCCGACTTTGGCGGCGTTCGCGCAATACTCGCGCTCGACCAGATCGAGGGTCGCGAGCGCGGCCGCGCAGCACACGGGGTTGCCGCCGAAGGTGTTGCCATGTGCGCCACGCGTCCACTTCTGCATGATGCTGCGTTTGGCAACCACCATGCCGATCGGCAGCCCCGATCCCAAGCCCTTGGCGAGGGTCATGATGTCCGGCTCGACGCCCCAATGTTCCGCCGCGAACATCTTGCCGGTGCGGCCGATGCCCGATTGGACCTCGTCGAATATCAACAAAATACCGTGCCGGTCGCAAAGCTGCCGCAAGCCCACCAGGAAGCCGTCCGGCGGAACGAGATAGCCGCCCTCCCCCTGGATCGGCTCGATCAGCACGGCGGCCACTTCGGACGCAGGCACGTTGCGAACGAACAGCTCCTCCTCGATGTAGCGCAGCACCGCCTGACCCTGATCGGCGCCGGCAAACAACGGCCGGTAATTGTTGGGATAGGGCACGTGAGTCACGCCCGGCATCGTCGGGAAGAACCCTTTCTGTTGGGTGTACTTGCTGGATGTGAACGACAGCGAACCCATGGTGCGGCCGTGAAAACCGCCGAGAAATCCCAGGAAGCGCCCGCGCCCGGTGACGTCGCGGGCGAGCTTGAGCGCTCCCTCCACACTCTCCGTCCCGGACTGCGCGAAAAAGCTCATCACCGGGCCCTCGATCGGCGCGAGTTCGTTCATCCGCTCCGCGAGGCGCACCTGCCCCTCGTGCCAGTAGTCGGATGAGATGTGCAGAAAGCGCTCCGCCGCATCCTTGATCGCCTGCACCACCGTCGGATGGCTGTGCCCGGTGCTACAGACCGCGATACCGGCGGCGAAATCGAGGAAGCGGTTGCCGTCGACGTCCCAAACTTCCGCGCCCTTGCCGTGCGACATCACGAACGGGTACTCGCGCGGATAGGAAGGCGAGACCACGAGGGCATCGCGTGCCAAAAGCTCGCGCGCCTTGGGGCCGGGTAGGTCGGTCTTGATGTGATGTCTTTTCATGCGGAATCTCCCTTTGCCGAGCCAGCAATGCGCGGCCGGCGAGAATTATATCTCGGCCGCGCGGCGGCAGGCGCAGTGCTTGCAATTGAACGGTCGAAACGGCACCCTCGGACACGTTTCGCTCGACAGAGTCCGTAAATCTCAAGGAAAAGCAGATGGCCACCGCTAGATATTCGCTCGACCCCCGTGGGGCTGCCTCGCACCGGCCCCCCGCGGCTCTGACGCTCGCGGCCAAGGCGACGCTCGCGGCTCTGCTCGGGGTCCTCACCTTGCCGAGCGGCGCGAACGCCGCGCCCTACCAAATCGTCGTCTCCAACGAGCGTTCGAACGATATCACCGTGATCAGCGGCGCCGATTATTCGGTACTCGCCACCATCCCCGTCGGCAAGCGCCCGAGAGGCATTCACGGAAGCCCCGACGGCAAGCTCGTCTACGTGGCCTTGAGCGGCACTCCGATCGCCGCGCCCCCGCAGCTCGACGCCCACGGCAATCCGATTTTCAAGCGTGGCGGCGACGATGACGACAACGAGGCCGAATCCGACAAATCTGCCGACGGCATCGGCGTCGTCGATGTGGCCGCGCGCAAGCTCAAGGGCAAGATCTTTGCGGGCTCCGATCCCGAAGAATTTGCGTTGAGCAAGGACGGAACGCAGATTTACGTGTCGAACGAGGACACCAAATCGGCGAGCGTGGTCGACATCGCCAAGGGCAAGGTGGAGCACATCATCCCCGTCGGCCAGGAGCCCGAGGGGGTCGCGGTGCGCCCCGACGGCAAGCAGTTTTACGTGACCTGCGAAAGCGGCGGAGACGTCTACGCCATCGAGACCACGGGCTATACGGTGGTCGGGCACTTCAAGGTCGAGCCGCGGCCGCGCACGGTGGCGTTCCTGCCGAGCGCCGGAATAGCGTTCGTACCGTCCGAATCCGTGGGACTCGTCAACGTGATCGATTCCAACAAGTTCACCGCCATCAAAACCATCACCCTGCCCCCGGGGGCGCGTCCCATGAGCCTGAAAATCGGCAGTGACGAACGGTACCTTTATGTCAGCAACGGGCGCGCCGGCACGGTGTCGGTGATCGACGTGCACAGCGATGAGATCGTGACCAACATCAAGGTCGGCACACGACCCTGGGGCATCGCGCTCTCGCCGGACGGCAAGTATCTATTTGTCGCCAACGGTCCGTCCGACGATATCTCGGTGGTCGATCTCAAGAGCAATCAGGAGATCCGGCGCGTCAAGGCCGGCAAAAGTCCCTGGTCGATCGCGGTCGTGGCCGGCGACTGACAGAGGGCACGGAGGCGCGCCTCAAGGGGCGCGCCGCGATCACGGGGCGACCACGAATACTTCCTGCGCGGTGATGCTGCGGGTGAAGCCCTCCTTGAACGCCCTCGCCCGCACCACGGCCGGACCCGAGAGCGTGATGGGCTTCTCGTACCGCGGTATCCGAGGGACCCGGGACGCTGCCGTCCAGCGTATAGCGGATATCGGCGTCTGCTTGCGCATCCGTCAACCGGATCTCCACGGGCTTGCTCGAACGTGCCGCCCGCGGGCTCGATCGACGGGCGGCGCCAACACCGCTCGGCCCGGCATGCTGTCGATCCATTCCTCGCATGAGCGCCACGCCGTGCTCATCGATGGTTTGACGGTCGATGGGCGGCATGCGGATATCACCCACGGTGTCGATGCGCATGTAGGCGATCGACCGCCAGATATCGTGCGGTGAAATGATGCGTGGACGATCGATGCCCTGATCGATCAGCACCGCGCCATTCACCAGGCCCTGCCGGTCGAGCGGGGTGTCGTAGCGCGCATCGAATCCGGCCACCGTGCCGCCCGGCCGGTGGCACTGCGAGCAGTTCGCATCGAGGTAGGATCGCGCGCGATCCTCCATGCTCCGCGACTCATCGCCGGGCGCCGCGAGCCGCGGCAAGTCTTTGATGTCGGCGTCGCGGAGCGGCGTTGCGAACATTCCCAGGTGATTCCATTCGCGCAGCTCGTTGTCCGCGACGCCCGACGGGTAGGCGAAGTCGTGGTTCATCTGCCGCGTCTTGACGCCGAGCACGCCGCCGGAGAGCGGGGTATGACAGGTGATGCAGTCCTTGCGGCTCGGGTAGTACCAGTTCTGCGAATGCGTCTGCCCGGCCGCGTTCGTGATCGGCACGCTTTCGGTCAAGCTGTCGGGCAGAAGTCCGCATCGCTCAAATCGGCTCTCCACTTGTAGACCACGCCGTACACCGAGCCGCCTCCCTGCACCATCAACAGCCGGGTCTCGAGCCGACGCTTGCGCTGTCGGATCGCGTGCATCGACCGGCAGCTCGAAGGTCTTCACGAACACGGTTCCGGCGGGAAAGACCCATTCGCCGTTCGGCGAGAATTGAATCTTGCCGGCGGGCATGGCGATCCACCGCAGCTTCTGGGCGCCGTCCGACCAGAAAGAGACAATCAGGTCGTAAGGGATGAGCTCATCGCTCGGCACCAGGCGGGCGGTATCCTTGAATGCGCCGGTCTGGGATAGGAGCTTCGGAATGGCGCCGTCCGCCCGCGCCGGCATGCGCAGATACGGATGCGCCACGATGCGCGAAGCGATCGCAAACGGCTGCCCCACGGCGTCCGATGGCGCGCTGAGCGGAAACAAAGCCGCCAGCCCGGCAAGCACCCACGACGCGTATCTCAACCCTTCCCTCATCCTCGACCTCGACTGCATGCGCAACTAGACAGGACCGGCACATGATAGTGCCGCAGGGCGTTTGATGGGACCCGAGTGCCAGGGACGGTGAACATTTCCTTGGAACACCGTCCACGGTGAAGCCGGACGCGACGGTCGCCGTGCTTTGCATCGGCGTCGCAAACCCATTAGCATCGCGCCGATGCGATTTTTCTCATGACTGCGCCCGCGCGCGCCCCGCTTCTCGGGTTCTGGATGTGCGTCGCGTTGGTGGTCGGTAATTCCATCGGCTCGGGCGTGTTCTTGCTGCCCGCCTCGCTCGCCCCTTACGGCCTGAACAGCGTCGTCGCCTGGGGCTTCACCTCCGCCGGCGCGCTCCTGCTCGCCGTCGTATTCGCAAGCCTGAGCCGGTCCTTCCCGCACGCCGGCGGTCCGTATGGCTACGTCAAGAACGCGTTCGGCCCGTTGACGGCATTTCTCATGGTCGTGGGGTTATTGGATATCCATCTGGGTCGGCAACGTCGCCATTGCAACCGGCGCCGTCAGCTACCTCACGCCGCTGATGCCGTGGATCGGGAACGTGCCGGGCGCGTCGGTCGGGGTTACGCTCGTGTGCCTTGTGGCTTTTGACCTTGATCAACTGCTACGGCGTCAAAGAATCCGGACGGCTGCAAAGTGTCACGACGGTGCTCAAGCTCATGCCGCTGATCGCGATTTCACTCTCGGGTTTCTTCGCGGTGCGCTCGACCACGGCTGAGGGCGGCGGCCGGGATCCCGCTATCGGCCGGAGCCACCACGGCGGCGGCGACGCAAACTCTCTGGGCGCTGCTCGGCCTCGAGTCCGCAACCATTCCGGCGAGCAAGGTGCGCGATCCCGGACGCACCATTCCGCGCGCCACCCTGGTCGGCACGGCGGTGACGGCGCTGGTCTGCATCATCGCCTGCACCACCGTGGTCCTGCTCGTGCCGCCTGCGCAGCTGGCCTCCTCCAACGCCCCGTTCGTCGATGTCGCGACGCGCTTCTGGGGCGTCTCGGCCGGCAAGGTGATCGCCGTGTTCGCCGCCATCAGCGGCTTGGGCGCACTCAACGGCTGGATTCTCCTGCAAGGCGAGCTGCCGAACGTGCTCGCCAAGAATGGCGTGTTTCCGCGTATCTTCGCCCGCGATTCGCGCCGTCTCACGCCCACCTTCTCGCTGGTGTTCACGAGCGTGCTGGTGTCGATATTGATCCTCATGTTCTATCAGCAATCGATGGTGAAGGTCTTCACCTTCATGACGCTCTTGTCGACCACGGCGTGCCTGGTGCTGTATGCGCTGTGCTCGCTCGCGCTGCTGCGCCTGCATTGGCGGGCGGGGAGCGCGGTGCCCCGGCGCAAAACGCTCGCGATCGCGGGCGTCGCCGTGCTCGCAACGTTATATTCGCTCTGGGCCATCTACGGCGCGGGCCTTGAGTCCATGGCCTGGGGTGCGGCGCTCTTGGCCGTCGGTGCGCCGGTGTACTGGCTCAGCGTCAGAAAGGTGACGACATGATTTGGTGGAGATCGCTGGTCGCCGTGGCCGTCGGCGGGATGCTCGGCTGCCTGCTGCGATGGGTGCTCGCGATATTCTTGAACAAGCTGTTTCCCGCCATTCCGCCGGGCACGCTCGCCGCCAACCTCATCGGCTGCTACATCATCGGCGTCGCGGTGGCGTTCTTCATCCAATACCCGGGATTCGCGCCGGAGTGGCGCTTGTTTCTCACCACGGGATTTTGCGGTGGGCTCACCACGTTCTCCACTTTCTCGGCGGAAGTGGTCCTGCTCATGCAATCCGGACGCAAGAGCGCCGCCCTAATGGCGATCGGTGCGCACCTTATCGGCTCGCTCTTGATGACCTTCGCGGGCATCGGCACGGTGGCCTGGTTCCAAAAGAGTTGAGCCGGCGCCCGCCAGCTGACGCAACAGGCGCGAGCGGGAAGCGAGCGCGCGCACCACGCGACCGTGAGGTCTTCCGGTCGGTCTCGATGACCAGCACATGCGTCAAGTTTCGCTGTTCGAACACCGCCACGAGCTCGCCGGCGCGTGCGGATTCAACGCTTTCCCAGTCCAAGGCGACGAGCTCGTCCCACGGCGTCATCACATCCATGACGCGTATGTCTTGATGGCGGCTGTAATTCGAGGACTGCAGGAACTGCATGGGCCGCTCGCCCTGAATGTCGTACGACGTCACGAGTCCCACCAGGCGCTGATCCTGGGCGACGAGCAGCGCACGCACCCCTAAGCGAATCATGTCGGTGAGTGCATCGTCGATCTGCCGCTCGGCCTCGACCGTCATCGGATAGTCGCGCTTGAAATCGGTGATGGCATAAATGGCCGGATCGCTGAGCTCGAGGCGCTGACCGTCGAGAATCGACCGGCGCGGCAATACCGGATCGCCGAAGCGCCTCATCGGCATCAAGGACAGCGAACCCGCGGAGACGCCCTTCATACAAGATATGGCAGGCCCGGGATCGGAAGGTTCCCGTACTCATTGGTGCGACGCAACTCGCCCTCGGGCGCCGCTCGGCCGGGCGTGTCAGCGGGCAGTCCCCGACGTGGACGCGCTCGGCGGTGATGCGCCAGGCAGTGCGGCGTCCTCGCCGCCTATCGTGCCGGGCGGTGGCGCCAGCAGCTTGCTTGCCTGCGGCGCGAGCCAGCGCTCGAAATCATCGAGAAGGGTGAACACCGCCGGCACGACGACCAAGGTCAGCACGGTCGAGGTGAGCAATCCGCCGATCACGGCAATCGCCATGGGCGCCCGGAACTCGCTGTCTCCGCCCCAGCCGATCGCGACCGGCAGCATGCCCGCGACCATGGCGACGGTGGTCATCACAATCGGTCGCGCGCGCTTGTGGCCGGCTTCCAAGAGAGCCTGCATACGCGGCTTCCCGGCGCGCATTTCCTCGATCGCGAAATCCACCAGCAGAATCGAGTTCTTGGCGACGATGCCCATGAGCATGAGGAAGCCGATCATCACGGCGAGCGAGAAAGGCTGTCCGGTGATGACCAGGGCAAGCGCCGCCCCGCCGAGGGACAAGGGCAGCGCGGACAGAATGGTGAGCGGCTGGAAGACGCGCACGAACAGCAGCACGAGCACGGCGAGCACCATCAAGATGCCGGCGCCGATCGCGAGCGCGAAACTCTTGACCATTTCGCCGAAATACTCGCTGTTGCCCTTCGGAACGAGATGCACCCCTTGCGGCAGATGCATGAGCGTCGGCAGGGCGAATACTTTCTTATTCGCGGTTCCGAATTCGACACCGGGGCTCAAATCCGCCTCGATGAACACGCGCCGCGTCTGATTGTAGCGGCGCACCGCCGAGGGGCCCTGCCCGAAGCTCAAGGCCGCCACGGTCTTGAGCGGCACCGCGCCGCCGGACGAAGTCGGCACCGGCAGGTTCTCGAGCGTGGTGAGGTCGCGACGCGAGTTCTGCAGCAAGCTCACGCGGATGGGTATTTGTCGATCGCTCAACGAGAATTTGGCGCCATTCTGCGGCAAGTCGCCGAGCGTCGCGATGCGGATCGTCTGACTGATGGCCTGTACGCTCACACCGAGCTGCGCCGCGATAGCGAAGCGCGGTTGCACGATGATCTCGGGGCGGGGCAAATCGCCGCGAATGCGCGGGTTGCGTATTTCCTTCAGCTCCTGCATCTCGGCAATCACGCGGTGCGCGGTTTCCTCGACCAGCGGCGGGTCATCGCCGGTCAGATAGAGCTGCAAGTCGCGGCCGCCGTTATCGGAAAAATACAGCTGTCCGTCGGGGACTTGGTTGAGCAGCGGCATCATGCGCTGCTCCCACTGCTTCTGACTCATCGAGCGCTGGCTGCGAGGGACCAAGCTCACGTAGATGACGGCATTCTGAACGAGGCCGTCGGCCACCCCGACGAACTCGAGGAGATTGGTCACTTCGGGGGATTTTCGCAAGATGGCGGTCGCGTCTGCGGACACCCGCGCGGTGTCCTCGAGCGTACCGCCCGGCGGCAGCTCGATCTGCAGCTGCGTATTGGAAAAATCCTCGGGCGGCATGAAGGTCGACGGCACCAGGAACGCCACGGCGATGGAACCGACCATCCAGAGGAAAGCGAGGCCCATGGTCTTCCAGCGGTTCAGGGCGCACCAGCGCAAGGCCGCGAGATACACCGTCATGACCGGCCCGTCGGCCTGTTGGTGCGGCACCGAGTCGCCGGTCAACGCATAAGCCGCGAGCACCGGTGTAATGAGCCGGGCGACCATCAGCGAGATGAATACCGCCACCGCGACCGTCAGCCCGAACTGTTTGAAGAATTGACCGACGATGCCGCCCATGAAGCTCACCGGCAGAAACACCGCGATGATGCTGAAGGACGTCGCCACCACCGCAAGGCCGATTTCATCGGCCGCATCGAGCGCCGCCTTGAAGCCGCTCTTGCCCATGCGCATGTGGCGCACGATGTTCTCGATTTCGACGATGGCATCGTCCACCAGCACACCCGCCACCAGCGAGAGCGCGAGCAATGTGATCTGGTTGAGGGTGAAGTCCATCCATTCCATGAAGGCGAACGTCGGAATGGCCGACAGCGGAATGGCGAGCGCCGCGATGATCGTCGCCCGCCCGCTGCGCAGAAACAACCACACCACGCCCACCGCCAGGATCGAGCCCTCGATGAACGCGTCCAGCGAGGAATGATAGGTGCGCAACGTATGATCGACGGTGGTCGATATGAGCGTGACCTCGAGGAAAGGATTTTCCGCCTGAATCTTGCCGAGCTCCGCCGTCACGGCCTTCGCCACCGCCACGTCCGAGGAGCCGCGGGCCTTGTACACGTCGAACGTGGTGGCGGGCCGGCCGTTCAGGCGGGCAATGGAACGCACCTCCTCGATGCCGTCGCGCACCTCGGCAATGTCGCGCAGGCGAAAGGAGCGCCCGCCGCGCGCGATGATCTGCGTGTCCGCGAGATTCTGCGCCGATTTTGCGCCGCCGAGCACGCGGATCGATTGCTCGCCGCCTCCGACCTCGGCGCGTCCGCCTGCGGCATCGAGATTCAGGGCGCGCATTTGCTCGTTCACCTCGACCGCGGTGAGCCCCAGCGCCTGCAGGCGCGCGGGATCGAGCTCGACGCGAATCTCGCGGCTCACCCCGCCGCTGCGCGACACCTGCGCGACGCCGGGCACCGCCAGCAAGCGCTTGGTGATCGTGTTATCGATAAACCAGCTGAGCTCCTGCGGCGTGCGCGAGGTCGTGGTGACGGCGTAATAGGCAATCGCGTCGCCATCCGAATTGACCCGCTCGATGAGCGGCTCGAGGATCCCTTGCGGCAAATCGTTGCGCACCTTGGTAACGGCGTCGCGGACGTCGGTGACCGCGCGGTCAATGGGCGTGCCGAGCTGGAACTCGACGGAGATGGAGACCTGACCCTCGACGATCCAGGTGGTCATGTTGCGCACGTTGCCGACGCTCGCGATGGAGCCCTCGATCTTCTGTGCGATCTGGGTCTCCATCTCGGTGGGCGCCGCGCCGGGCTGCGACACGCTCACGGTCACCATCGGGAAGGTGATATCCGGATTCAGATTGACCGGCAAACGGATGAACGCCGCCACGCCCATGAAGGTAAGCACGGTGAACAACACGAGCGGAGTCACCGGATGCCGGATCGCCCATGCGGACATGTTCTTCACGGGCGATGGCCGTCCACGAGATGCGCCCTCAGGAGGCGCTCGGCGGCGCAGAGGCCGCCGCCGCAGGCGCCGGCTTCACGGTCTCGCCGACCTGCAGGAAGGCGCCGGCCGTGGCCACCACCCGGTCGGTGGCGCTCACGCCGTCGGCGATGGTGACGCCATTCTCCACCATGCCCGACACATGCACCGCACGCCGCTCGATCTTGTCGTCCGAGTTCACGACCAGGACGTAGCTGCCCTTCTCATCGGTCAGCACGGCCGTCTGCGGCAGCACGATGCGCTGCGCGTTGCTCACCGTGACCTCGGCGCGTGCGAACGCGCCGGGACGCAGGTTGGGATCGGGTGTGAGCGAGACTCGAATCATGCCTAAACGGGTCTGGGGATCGATGACCGCGCCGAGCAGGCGTACCCGTCCCGGATAGACTCTCAGGATTGCCGGTGAGTCGCACATTCACCGCCTGGCCCACTTTCAGTAGCGGCAGGTCCGCCTCGGCGACATCGCCGCGCAGCTCCACTTCGTCGCCCTCCGCCATGCGAAACAACGGGCCGCCGCCGGGGCTCACCGTCTGTCCCACCTCGACGGTGCGCGTGAGGATGACGCCGTCGGCGGGCGCACGCACGTCGGCGCGCGCCAGGCGTGCCTGCGCCTCTGCGAGCTGCGCCGCGGCCACCTTGACCTTGGCATCCGCGGTGACCGAGCTCGAGCGACGCCGCTCGCTCTCCTCGGTCGATAGCGCACCCGATTTGCCGACGGCGAGCGCGCGGTGATACTCCGCGGCGGCGAGCTCGGATTCGGCGCGGGCGAGATCCAGCGAGGCTTGCAAATTGGCGACTTGCGGCACCAGCACCGAGGTATCGATGCGCGCCAGAATCTGTCCGCGCTTGACGTGATCGCCGGCCTCGACATATACGGCGGCCACCCGCCCCGCCTCACCCTCGGCGCCGATCGGGGTGTCATAGCGTGCCCCGATGGAACCCGTAATGCTCACGGTCGTCGGCGCGGCGCTCCGGCCGGCCTCGGTGACGGTCACCGTCGGCGTGACCCGGTTGGTGACGGCTTGCTTCGAGGCGAGCGTGTGGGTCAATCGAACCGCGAGGGCGACGGCCACCAGTGCGGCTGCCGCCGCGAACATCCAGATCACGCGGCGGGGGGTCAGCCACGAGCCCCTATCCGGCGCCCCGGCGCTCGCCGGTGTCTGCCTGCGCTCATCGAAGGAAATACTCATTTAACGATCAACGATGTCCCACGGATAACGTCCTTTGTCCACGATGAAGCCCGCCAGGAGATCCATCTCCTCGTCTTCGTTGCGCTCGATCCGGCGCACATTTTGCGCCAAGCGGCGCTTCGCCTGCCGCGCGAAGGCGTGCGCGATGACCATGGCCTGTGCGCCCTGCTCTCCCGGCTCGGCGGAAAGGGCCGTCGCGCGCGACAATACGCAAAGACCCACGAACAAATCCATGGTCATGTCGGCCACGCGCTTCAAGGCATGCTGGCGGCCGGCAATACTCTTGCCGTATTTACGTAATAGATAGTCGGAAGCCTTCGCAAGTTCCACGGTATATTTCTCGTAGATCGTGGTCGCCTCGCGCAGCTGCGGCGGGATCTTGCCCAGGATCTTGTCGCGCCCGACGCCCGTCGCGCGGGTCAAACGCTTCTGGGAATAGTCGGCCAGCACGCCGAAGCCTTTGATCGGACTGTTGAAGATGTCATCGACCGCCGCCTTGAGCTCACCGTAGGTCTTGCCGATTTCCTTCAGACCCGACAGCGCGATATAGAGCCGCAGCACCTCGTTGGTGCCCTCGAAAATGGACAAGATGCGACAATCGCGCGTGGCGCCTTCGTAGGGGAACTCCCGCATGAAGCCGTTGCCTCCCGCGATCTGCAGGGCCTCGTAGGCGGCGCGCTGAATGGCTTCGCTCGCGTAGACTTTGCTGATGGCGGCCTCGACCGAGTAGTCCTCGAGCCCCGAATCGATGTAATGCGCCACCATCCAGACCACGCTCTCGGCGGCGAAGCACTCGAGCGTCATCTGCGCGAGCTTCTCGCGAATCAATCCGAAATTCGCGATCGGCTCGCCGAATTGCTTGCGGGCGAGGGCCTGCTGCGTGGCAAGCGCGATCAGGGCCTTCATGCCGCCCACTGCGCCGCCCCCGAGCCCCGTGCGGCCGTTGTTCAAGATGGCCATCGCAACCTTGAAGCCCTTGCCTTCGGCATCGAGCACGTTCTCCGGCGGCACCTTCACGTCGGTGAAACTCACCGTCGTGGTGGAAGATGCCCGGATGCCCATCTTGTCCTCGTGGGGGCCTCGGCTCACGCCGGGCCACGCCGCCTCCACGATGAAGGCCGTGATCTTGCCGGCCTCGGAGCTCGTGCGCGCGAACACCGTGTAGACATCGGCGATGCCGCCGTTGGTGATCCAGATCTTCTCGCCGTTGAGCGTCCAGTGGCCGCTCGCGTCCTTCTCCGCGCGCGTGCGAATCGACGCCGCGTCCGACCCCGATCCCGATTCGGTGAGGCAGAAGGCGGCGATCATCTCGCCGCTTGCGAGCTTCGGCAGGTAGCGGGCGCGCTGCTCGGGCGTACCGAACAGCAAAATGCCCTTCATGCCGATCGAGCTGTGCGCGCCGATGGTGAGCGTCACGGAACTGTCATGCGAGCTGGTTTGGCTGAGGACGCGCGCGTAGCCGGCGTTCGAGAGACCGAGCCCGCCCTCCTCCTCGGGAATGATGAGGCCGAACAGACCGAGATCGCGCAGCCCCTGGATGAATTCTTCCGGTTGCGCCGCCTCCTTGTCCCAGCGCTTGAAATCCTCGCGTCGCGGCGCGAGGAATTGATCGATCGCCTCGAGCATCATGCCGAGGACTTCGCGGTCCTTCTCGTGCAGCCGTGGATAGGGGAAGAGGTTGTCCTCGACGATGCGGCCCGCCAACAAATTCTTCGCGACACTCATGATGACAACCTACTGTGCAATTCGATCGATGACGAGATCTCGCACGCCGTCGTGACCGACATCATAGGTAAGTTCACCGTACAAATCGCCGGCCGCGGGCAGAGGTTGCCCGCTGAAGGAAATTCGTGCGGTGATGGATACCTTCTGTCCCGCAACCAGCGAGCGCCCCGGAATCAACGAATCGGCCGACGACAGCTGCACCTCGGAGCCGAGCGCGGCGCTCGTCAGGCGTTTCGCCGCCAAGGGCGGCCCGCCTCCGCCCGGCTCGCGTGCGAACACGAACAGGGGAACATCGCCCGTGAGCCGCGATTTGAGCTCCGGCGCGATCCGGATGTTCACGGTCGCGAGGGCAGCCGCGGAGCTCGGCGCCGCGACCGCCGCCGCGGCAGATGCGGACCCGGCGGCCGGCGTACCGGCGACCGGCGCACCGGCGGCAGCAGGTCCCGTCTCCAAGTCCGTTGTGCCGAGCTCGGCGATGCGGTCATTCAACATGGCATCGATTTCCGCCGGCGGATGCATTCCCTTGAGCTTGAGCCAGCGCTGCCGTGCCGTCGCGCGATCGCCACGGGTTGCCGCGCCGAATCCGGAATAGAGCAATGCCCTCGGGTTGTCGGGCTCCAAGGCCACCGCGCGCTCGAAAAGATCGCCGGCCGGCGGGGTCACGTTGCCGCCCGCCCGGATGCTGAGCGCCTCGCCGAGGCCGAGCAGCGCCACGACGTTGTCGGGATCGAGGTGATGAGCGTGCTCGTAGGCGTCGATGGCGCCGTCCGCGCGCTCGAGCGCCAAATCCGATTGCCCGAGCAGCAACCAACCCTTGAGATCGCCCGGCGCATCCTTCATGTGCCGCTCGAGTTTCGCGATCATCTCGAGCACTTGCGGGTCCGCGGCCGGCTTCGCAGCCACGGCCGCGTGCCAGTTCCAGTTGGACCAGAGCGGGTAAAGACCCGCTGCGGCCGCCATGACGAGGACCCCCGCAATCGCGCCCGCCACTCGGCTTCGCGGGCTGCGCAGCAGCGGGAATGCCACCGCCGTGGCGGCGATCGCGGCCATCACCGCCGCGATGAGGACGAATGTAGTCATGTTTACATCGACCCGGGCGCGGGCTCATCGTCGAGCGGCAGGCGCGAACGCTGGCGCACAATGCGGTACACGATGAACACACCGAGGAGCAGCATGACGAAGGGCGCACCCCAGATGAACAGCGTCTTCGTCTCGAGCGGCGGATTGAAGCGCACGAATTCACCGTAGCGATCCGTCATGAACTTGAAGATCGCCGCATCGCTCTGACCCGCGAGCAGCATCTCGCGGACCTGCCGCCGGAGGTCCGAGGCGAGTTCGACGTTCGAGTCGGCGATGGATTCGTTCTGACAGACGAGGCAGCGCAATTGGGCCGTGATGTGCTCGAATCGCGCTTGCAGCGCCGGATCCTTGAGCTGCCCATATACATCGACCGCGCTTGGCCCCGCCGCAGCGGGTGCCGCCGCAGCGGGCGTCTGCGCGCCGACCGGCGCGCTCGCCGCGGCAACGAACGCAAATACCACCGCGAGCACAGCCGAGCAAAGCAAACATCGCGCGTGCCGCAGCGGCTCTCTTCATGCCCCGCTCCGGCGCGCCGCTTCGATGCGCGGCAGGAAATCGCGCTGCCAGACTTCGGGGGTCATGGGGGAGATGAACTTATAGATGACGCGTCCTTGGCCGTCGACCAGGAAAGTCTCCGGTGCACCGTACACACCCCAGTCGATCGCCGTGCGTCCGTCGGTGTCGAAGGCGACCGCCGAATAGGGGTTGCCGAGTTGCGAGAGCCATGCTTGGGCCTTCTCGCGCTGATCCATGTAGTCGAGACCTACGATGGGCAGCACGTGTTGGCGCGCAATCTCGAGCAGGGCCGCGTGCTCCTGCCGGCAGGCGACGCACCAGGTGCCCCAGACATTGAGCACGTACACCTGGCCCTTCAATGCGGCGTTGCTCACGCTGCGCGCGGGATCCATCACATCGGTCAGGTTGAAGAGCGGCGCGGGCTTACCGATGAGGGGCGAGGGCAACGCATGGATGTCGCGGTTCGGATTCAGGCCAAAGGCAAACAGCACCGCAAGCGCCACGAAGGCCGCGATGGGCAAAAGAAACTTCCACATCAGGCGGGCCCGAATTCCGGCGCGCCCGGGACCGGATCCGTCGACGTGGCCCTGACTCGCGACCGATAGCGCCGGTCGGTCGCCGCCACGATCCCACCGAGCGCCATGATGATGGCGCCGAGCCAGATGTAGCGGACCAGCGGCTTGTACTGGATCCGCATGCTCCAGGCACCCGCGCCCAGCGGGTTGCCCATCGCGACGAACAGATCGCGCGCCCAGTTCACCGAAATCGCCGCCTGGCTATTGTCCGTTTGCTGCACCCAGAAGTGCCGCTTCTGCGGCTCGAGCGTTGTCACGAGCTTACCGCCGCGGGTTACCTCGACCGTCGCCTGCACCGCGTCGTAGTTGGGGCCGCGCACATCGACGGCCTTGACGAAGCGAAAATCGTATCCCGCGATCGAATAGGCCATGCCGGGCTTGAGCGCCACATCCTTCTCGATCTTGTAGCTCTCGACGCCGCTCGCGCCGATGGCGAAGACCCCGACCCCGGCGTGCGCAATCACCATGCCCATCAAGCCCGCGGTGAGAGTCTGTCCGCGCCGCAAGCGCCGCACGGGCTCGAGGAGCGCGGACAAAATGATCCAGATGCCGAACATCATGCCGACAAGTCCCACCCAATGAATCGCGCCGTAGCCGAGCTGCAGGCCGAGGGCCGCCAGCGCCGCCACCGCGAGCAACCCCCAGAGCGGTCGAGCGGCGCTCATGAGCTTGCCGCGGCGCCAGGCCGAGTGCATGCCGATGGCGAGGAAAATCATGAGCGGCAGCATGGGAACCAAGAACATGACGGCGAACACCGGCGGACCCACCGAGATCTTGCCGATCTTCAGAAGCTCATACACCAGCGGCGAGAGCGTGCCCCACAGGACCAGCCCCGCAACGCTCACCAGAATCACGTTGTTGACCAGCAGGAAAAACTCCCGCGAGAACGGCTCGAAGCCGCCGGGCACATAGAGTTTCGGGGCGCGCCACGCGTACAGCGTGAGCGAGCCGCCGATGGTGATCACCAGAAATGCGAGTATGTACAAGCCGCGCGTCGGATCGGTCGCGAACGAGTGCACCGAGACCAGCACGCCCGAGCGCACCAGGAACGTACCCACCAGACTCAGTGAGAAAGCGAAGATCGCGAGCAGCAGCGTCCAGCTCTTGAAGATCCCGCGCTTCTCGGTGACGCTGAGCGAGTGGATCAGCGCCGTGCCCACGAGCCAGGGCATGAACGAGGCATTCTCGACCGGGTCCCAGAACCACCAGCCGCCCCAGCCCAGCTCGTAGTACGCCCACCAGCTGCCGAGCGCGATTCCGATGGTCTGGAACACCCAGGCAAAGATCGTCCACGGCCGCGTCCACTTGGCCCAGGTCTGATCGAGCTTGCCCTCGAGCATGGCCGCGCAGGCGAACGCGAAGGCAACGGAGAATCCGACGTAGCCCATGTAGAGCATCGGCGGATGGATCGCGAGCGCGAAGTCCTGCAGCACCGGGTTCAAATCCGCTCCGTCCCGAGCGGCCGGCATCAGCCGTTCGAAGGGGCTCGAGGTCCACAACGTGAACAGCAGAAAGCCGCCGCTGACGAGACCCATGACACCGAGCACGCGGCTCGAGAAGCTCGCCGGCAGCTGCCGGCTGAGTGCCGCAACCGCCAGACTCCAGAAAGAGAGGATGGATATCCACAGGAGGAGCGAGCCCTCGTGCGCGCCCCAAAGCGCCGCGACCTTGTAGAACAGCGGCAGGTTCGAGTTGGAATTGCGCGCGACGTAGAGCACCGAAAAGTCGTTGTTCACGAACGAATACACGAGACAGCCGAACGCCATGGCGACAAACACGAACTGCCCCGCCACCGCCGGGCGCGCGACGCTCATCCACTCAGGCTTCCCGCGCCAAGCGCCGACCAGGCCGAAGAACGCCTGCGAGAGGCTGAGCACGAACGCGAGAATGAGAGCGAATACACCGAGCTCGGGGGCCATGAATACTCTCTAGCCCGCCGGCTTGGGGACGGCCGTGTTGCCGGCCGCCGACTTCTGCTTGAGCGAGGCGGCGACTTCCGGCGGCATGTACTTCTCATCGTGCTTGGCGAGCACCTCGTCGGCGACGAAAGCGCCGTCCGGACCCATGGTGCCGTGCGCGATGATGCCCTGGCCCTCGCGAAACAGATCGGGCAGCACGCCGGTGTACTCGACAGGCACCTGGTGGGCGAAATCGGTCAGGACGAAGCGCACCTGAAGGTCGCCGGGCTTGCGAGAGACGCTGCCCTTCACCACCATGCCGCCGACGCGAAAGCGCTTTTGCAGCGGCGCCTGTCCGGCGGCGATCTGGCTCGGGTCGTAATAGAACATGATGTTCTCGCGCGAAGCCACCACCGCGAGCGACACGGACGCCCCGACGCCTACCAGGATGGCGAGCACGACGAACAGGCGTTTTCGGCGCGGCGTCATCTAGTCATCCGCCATGAGAAGCGCGCGCTCCACGCGCACGCGGGCCGCCGCGTACAAGCGGCGAGCCGACCATACGTTCCAGGCGAGCACCAAGCCCGCGAGTCCAAAGCACGGCCAGACGAACCGAGCGTAGCCTCCCATGGCCCAAAAGTTCACGACTTCACCGCCTCCCGCACCCAGGCCGATTGGCGCTCCCGATTGAGCACCTCGCCGCGCAGCCGCATGCATACCACCGCCCCGTAGAAGCACGTGAATCCGAGCAGCATCGTCAGCAGCGGCCACAGCATGCTTCCATCCATTTCCGACTTGCCGATTTTAGCAATCGTGGCGCCCTGATGCAGTGAGTTCCACCATTGGACCGAAAAATGAATGATCGGGACGTTGACGACGCCGACAATCGAGAGGAGCGCCGCGGCACGGTCGCCCCGCGCCGGATCCTCGAACGCGGGCCGCAAGGACATCACCCCCGCGTATAGAAACAGCAAGATCAGCTCGGAAGTGAGACGCGGGTCCCACGCCCAATAAGTCCCCCACATGGGCTTTCCCCAGAGCGAGCCCGTGACCAGGGCAAGCACGGTGAACGAGGCGCCGATGGGCGCCGTCGCGGCGGCGAGTGCATAGCTCATCTTGATGCGCCAAATGAGTCCAATCGCACCGGCCACCGCCATGGCCGTATAGCAGAACAACGACATATAGGCGCTCGGGACATGGACGTAGACGATGCGAAACGCATCGCCCTGCTGGTAGTCGGGCGGCGCGAACACCAAGCCGCCGATCAGCCCGCAGGCGATCGCAATTACAGCCACCGTCATGAACCACGGCGTGAGCGCCGTGGCGGTTCGGTAGACGGAGGGCGGCGAGGCGAGCCTATAAAACCAAGTCCACATAGCGTCCGTATTCTCAGCCTTCCAGCGTGATTCGCAACGCCGCGGCGACCGCGAAGGGCGCCAGGGTACACGTAAAAATGCATAACGAGCCCAAGAAATACAGCGCTCCGGCCGAGCTGATCCCCGCGGCGGCGCGATCCGTGGCACCCGCTCCGAAGATCAAGAGCGGCATGGCGAGCGGCAGCACGACCAGCGAGACGAGCACGTTGCCGCGCTTCAGTCCCACCGTCAGCCCCGCGCCGATGGCTCCGAGCCAGCTCAAGCTGAGCGTGCCGAGCGCGAGACTTCCCATCATCGTCGGGAATATCGCCACCGGAATGCCGAGCGCGATTCCCACGAGCGGCGACACCAGCACCAACGCGGCGCCGCTCACCAGCCAATGCGCGGCTGTCTTCGCGACCACAATCGCCGTGAGGCTCTGGCCTGACAGCGCAAGCTGGTCCAAGGTTCCATCGTCCGCATCGCCCTTGAACAAGGCGTCCAGCGACAAGAGCGACGATAGCAGCGCGGCCACCCAAAGGACACCGGGCGCCATGTCTCGCAGGAGCGACAGCTGCAGGCTCAAACCGAGCGGAAAGAGCGTGGTAACGATCAAAAAGAACACCAGCGGCTGCAGCACTTGCTCCGGCCGGCGGAAACTGAGACGCAGCTCACGCTCCACGATCAGGGCCATCGCGCGAGTCGCGGACACGGGCGGCCCGCCGCTCATCCCTGCAACTCCAGCCTGCGCAGGCGCGTGCTCAGAGCGATCTCATGGTGCGCGACCACGAGCGCCATGCCCGAAGCGCTCACGTGCTCGCGCAGCAAGTCGGTCACCAGCGCGGAGCCGGCCGCGTCGAGATTCGTGAACGGCTCATCGAGCATCCACAAGGGACTTTGCATCGCGAGCACTCGGGCGAGCGCCACGCGCCGGCGCTGCCCCGCGGACAGCACGCGCACGGGTAAATGCGCGCACGCCGCGACGCCCGTGCGATCGAGCGCCGCTTCGAGCTCGGCAGAACCGACCGAGCGCTTCAGACCCACCAGATAGCGCAGATTCTCGAGCGGCGTGAGATCGCCCTTGAGCGCGGGCTCATGCGCGGCATAGACGAGCGCGCTCTGAAACTGGGGGCGGTTCCCCGAAATAGGACGGCCGCACCACGCCACCCGCCCCTGCTCCGGCCGCAACAGACCGCAGGCCACGCGCAACAGCGTGGTCTTGCCGGTGCCGTTGGGGCCCGCCACCTGCAACAGCTCTCCCGGCTCGAGCGCGAGACTCACGCCTTTGAGCACATGGCGATCGCCGCGCCAAACGTGGATCTTCTCGACCGTGAGACCTTGGGGGGCGCTATCCATGAGGCCGAGATGGTAACTAAATCAATAGGTTGTGGCTACCATTTCATCCGTGACGCATCTCGCGTCCTACGCGGTCGGGGCTAGAGAGTTAACGTGGCGCTGAGCCCGGGCAACGGGCGGCGCGTCGCCAGATCGAGGATGCGCACATAAAGGCGCTCACCCCGAATCGCAATCTCGCCTGCGGCAACGGGCAGACTGAACCGGCGTGGGCCCGCGCTGCCCGGGTTCACGAGCAGCGCACCGTTCCAAGATTCGATCAGCGGCTTGTGTGAATGGCCCGTGATGATGACGCGCGCACCGCCGGGCGGCGGCCGCGCGGCGAGTTCTGTTCGATCGTGCAAGACATGAATGCGCACACCGCCGAGTCGCACCGTGCGCCGCTCCGGAATTCGCCCTGCCCAACTCTCGTCATCGTTATTGCCGCGAATTGCGTACAGCGGGGCCAGCGCGCGCAATTCACGCAGCACACCCGCCGCGCCGATGTCCCCCGCATGGACGATGTAGTCCGAGCCCTCGAGGAACGCCTTTGCTTCCGCCCTCAACAGGCCGTGCGTATCGGAAATCAAACCAATCCGCAAAGACGACGCGCGGGGCGGCCCATGAGCCGCCGCCGCGCGAGGCCGAGACTTCAGCGCTCCCAGTGGCCTTTCCAGTAATGGTAGTGATCGCCGTTGTGCTCCCAGCGGTCAGGGACCCAATGGTAGCCCGGACGCTCGGCAATCCAACGACCGCCGACCCAGACGTGCGCGCCATGGCGATAGCCCCAGTATCCCGGAGCCCAAACATAACCCGCCCGCGGTCCCGGCACGACTTCTACGCGCGGCGCGGGCGGCGCCACCGTGATGTCGATTTGCGCCGAGCCATGACGGGCGAGAGCAGCGCGCTACCCGCAATGCTCAGACTCAAGACCAGCGCTTTCGTACCTGTTTTCATTTTTACAACTCCTGCAAGACAGTGATGACAAGTCAATGAATGACCGACCCTTGAGATATCAACGCTCGCTGCTGATCCTCGGTTGACACCCTCTGCAGGTCTGTAGGACGGTTTCCTAAATGCTCACACGTTGCCGAATCTTAAGGAATAAGCGCCACGCTATGTCGAATCGCTTAGGTCCGCCGAATAGGGCGTGATGGCCTCCGCCTTCAGCATGGGGAGTGTCTTCACGCTGCGGATGACGGTCAACCGCGAGGCGACCGCGCTCAGCACCAGCGCGCTCGCACCGGCGAAGGCTAACGCCACGCGCAGTCCGAAATGTTGCCCGAGCCAGCCGCCGAGCAGTGCGCCCGGACCTGCGGGGAGCAAGATGAGCCAGCGCATGGTGCTCGTCATGCGGCCAAGCAGCGGACCGGGCGTCACCGATTGGCGCAGCGACAGAAAGTTGACGAACACGAATACCGCGCCGATGCCATACAGCATCAACATGAGCGCGTAGGCCGCGATACCCAGCCGGTTGAGGGGCGCCGCCGCGAGCACCAGCCACCCTGCTCCGGAGATCGCAAAGCCGAGCACCAACGTGGGCCCAGGTCCCAAGCGACGCACGATCCGGTAGCCGAGCGCGCTCGCGGCCACCGTACCCGCCCCCAATCCGACGTAGCTCAATCCGACGCCGCGCTCGGACAGGCCGAGGTTGCGCGTCGCGAACAAGATCTGCACCACCATCGCCGCCTGATTGCACATCTGCCACGCGCCGACACAGCTCGCCATGGTAATCAGCAAGCGATGGCCCCGGACGAACTCGAGACCTGCTCGCATCGACCGCCAGAACGGCGCATTGCGCGCGCTCGGTGTTTCCTTGACCGTGACGCCGCGCAAAATCGACGCCGATACGAGGAGCAGCACCGCGTCGGCCAAGAGCGCGAGCGGCGCACCGGTCACTTTGATCAGAGCGCCCGCGGTGGCCGGTCCGGTCACCTCCGCCGTCGAGGAGGCGAGCGCGTTCTTCGCATGCGCCTCGACCAGACGCTCGCGAGGCACGATTTGGGTGAGCACAATTTGCGCGGCACTACCGGCGGTGGTGTTCACGGCGCCGATCACGAAGGCGACGAGGTACAGCCAGTTCATCGAGAGCCAACCCATCCACCACGCGAAGGGCACGGACGCCACGGTGAGCGAAATCGTCATCTCACCGATGATGTACACGGGGAGTTTCCGTACCCGGTCGAGCCAGACACCCGTGGGCAGCGAGAACAGTGCGAACGGCACGATCTCCGCGGCGGTCAGCGCGCCCATCTGAGTGGGCGACGCGTGCAGCAACACGGCGGCCGACAACGGCAACGCCAGCAGCGTCACCTGGCCGCCGAAAGAGGAGATGAGAATCGATGTCCACAGGCGCCGATACGTTCGATCGCGCAACAGATCCGTCGGGCCGAGCTTGAACGACTGCAGCCACCGCAGTGGTGGAAAGGTGCTCAATGTCGAGACTCTAACGCCTTCGCTCGAAGGCGGCCGGATGCTAAGGAGCCGCCACGCCGCTGTCAACGACCGCGAGTGCTAGGCATTCGCCGAAACTCCGCGCAGACCGCGAGCCGCGGCGGGAGCCTGCATCGAGCGAGGCGCGCAACGCTCGTTTCGCGAGACTGAATGCGTGCTCCTCGGCGATGGAGCCCACGAACGGCAGCGGCCCGCTATGCTCTGCCCCGTCGTACCTCCAGCGCTCCGCGGGCGGCAGCGGTTGGTCGTTCAGAAAGGCAAGCAGCGCCTCGTTGGTGGCGCGAGCCGAATCGAACGGCGTGCCGTGCCTCGACCCCCGCACGATCATGAACGCCGCGCCGAGCCGGGCCGCGAGCGCACGCTTCTCCTCGAGCGGTGTGAAATCATTCTCGGCGGCAATGACCAGCGCTTTGGCCTTGAGACGCTCGAGGCGTTCGGTGGCCGACCATTTGAGCATCGCTCGGCCGGTGCTGAGATAACTCGCGGCCGGCACCGCGCTGACGGCGGCGGCCGCACGTTCACGTAAAGACGATTGCCAGGGCATCGGAAACAGCCGTCGCGCGGCCAGCTGCGAGGCGCGACGCATGCCGATGATCGGAATGAGCACCAAGGTGAGAGCGGCCTCCAGCCACTTGCTCCAGTGATCGAGGCGATACGTGGCGAGGCTGTTGATGAGAGCCAACTTGCTCACCCGCTCCGGACGCTGCAGCGCCATTTCGAGCCCCACCGCGCCGCCCAGCGAAAAGCCGACGATACGCACCCGCTCGACACCCAAGTGGTCGCAAAGCGCCCAGAGTGCCGCTGCCATCGCCTCGACGCTGCAGCCCTCTCGCAGCGGCTCGCTGTGTCCGCTGCCCGGCAGGTCCGGCACGATTAAGCGCCAACGCGCTTCGAGGGAGGGAACTTGCAAGGCCCAATCGGCGCCGCTCGAGCCGAGCCCATGGATCAAGACGAGGGGTTCGCCGCGGCCACGCTCCAGATAGTGAATCGCTCGTTCGCTATGCTCAAAAAATGCCATGTTATTTTACTGACGCCTAGATTTCCGTATCTCACCGACACCTATTTGTAACGTGGTTCGAGTCTTGGCGCCGATCGGGCTAGGCCTGATATATCGTCGGACGGTTTCCGATTCGGATTCAGATGTAGGAACGAGCCGTGGGCTCGACCTCCGAGCGTGCTGCATCTGTGCTATAGATAGGAGGAAGGCGGAAGAGCAGCGCGGGTCAGACATAAGCGGGAGAGGGGATGGTACGAACAGCGATCGACGCGGCACTGACGCGCCGTCAACTGCTCGCCATGATCGGCACGTGCGCGGGCAGCGCCGCCATGTATCAGGCGATGTCGAGTCTCGGCTTCGCCGCCGACTCGAGCTTCAAGGGCCCAACGCAACTCAGCGCGGCGCCGCCGGGCGCCTCGGTCCTGATACTCGGCGCGGGGATCGCGGGGATGGTGGCGGCGTACGAGCTGCGCAAAGCGGGCTATCGGGTCCAAATACTCGAGTACAACGCGCGCGCGGGCGGCCGCAACTGGACTTTGCGGGGCGGTGACCGCTACGTCGAGCTCGGGGGCATTGCTCAGGAATGCCGCTTCGATCCCGGCCTTTACATCAATCCCGGCCCCTGGCGGCTGTCGCACCATCACCGCGGCATGCTGCACTACTGCAAGCTCCTGGGCGTGGCGCTCGAGCCCTTCATACAGACCAACTATCAGGCCTATCTACACCACAGCAAGGCCTTCGGCGGCGTGCCGCAGCGCTACCGCACCGTCAAAGCCGATTACGATGGACACGTCGCCGAGCTGCTCGCCAAGGCGACGCGCGCCAAGGCGCTCGATGAGACGGTGAGCAGCGAGGATCAGGAAAGACTGCTCGAGTCGCTGAAGGAATGGGGCGCTCTCGATCATAACTACCGCTACGTGAAGGGGCTGATTTCGAGCGAGGTGCGCGGCTACGACGTGAATCCGGGCGGGGGCTTGAGCGCGCGCCCTGTTTATTCGGATCCCGTGCAGCTCCCCGAGCTGCTCCGTTCCGGGCTCTGGCAAGGCATGCTGCTCGCCGAGAATTTCGATATGCAAACGACCATGTTCCAACCGGTCGGCGGCATGGGCATGGTCGGTCAGGCATTCGCGCGCGAGCTCGGATCTTTGATCCGCTACAACGCGAAGGTGATCGACATCGCTCAGAACGAGCGCGGGGTGAGCGTCACGTTCGAGGACACGGCGCAGTCCGCGAGCCGGCAGACGGCGCAGGCCGACTGGTGCGTATGCACCATTCCGCTGTCGATTCTCGGTCAGATTCCCATGCAAGTCGGCGCGCCCATGGCGGATGCGATCGCGGCCGTGCCCTATGCCGCCTCCGTCAAAGTCGGCTTGCAATTCAAGCGGCGTTTCTGGGAGGAAGACGAGCAGATCTACGGCGGCATCACCTATACCGATCTTCCCATCAGTAACATCTCCTATCCGAATTACGGTTTCTTTTCGAGCGGCAAGGGCGTGCTCCTCGGCGGGTATCTGTTCGGCTTGTCCGCGGCCGAGTTCACGGCCATGGCGCCGCAGGAGCGAATCGCAAAGGCCGTCGAGTACGGCAGCCGCATTCATCCGCAGTACAACGCCGAGTTCGAGAACGGTATTTCGGTGGCGTGGCACCGCTCGCCCTTCACGCTCGGCTGCTTCGGCATGTGGACCGAGGAAGCGCGCGCCAAACATTACGACAATCTGTGCGCCATAGACGGGCGCATCGTGCTCGCGGGCGAGCACGCCTCCTATATGCCCGCGTGGCAGGAGGGAGCGCTCACCTCGGCGGTGGATGCCATTGATCGCCTGCATCGTCGTGCGCTCGCACAGGGAGCGTCCTCGTGAACGGCGTCGCACGCCTCCGGAAGTCGGCGCCGCGCGCCGCGATGGCTGCGGCGCTCGCCTTGCTGGCCGGCGGTGCGCGGCCCGATACCACCACCACGGTGATGGGGATGTTCGGCGCCGGCCATGTCGAGACCACGTCCGGTGAACAGATCTACCATGCAGATCTGCCAGGGATGTCACATGCCCGACGGACGCGGCGCGACCGGCGCCGGGCACTATCCCGCGCTCGCCGGCGATCGGGCGCTGCATGTCGGCGCAATTCATGGCTCTCACCCTGATCGAAGGACGCCGCAACATGCCCGCCTTCGGCGGCAAGAGCCAGGAGGGATTCAGCTATATCGTGCCGACGCTCGACGACGAACAGATCGCCGCCGTCACCAACTACGTGCGCACGCATTTCGGCAATCAATTCAAGGGAACCATCAGTGCGGCCGAGGTGAAGGCGCTGCGCCGCCCGCACTGATGCGCACCCATCGACCACGAGGAGCTGTTATGCACAAGTCCATTCGCCTGCTCTGCCCGCTACTGATGCTGTCCTCGCTTGCGACGGCGCAGGACATCGTTCGCCATAAGCTGCCGAACGGCAATCCGTTCCCCATCTCGGCCGCGGTCGAGGTGCCGGCGGGCAAGACACTGGTATTCCTGAGCGGCATGGTGCCGCCGGTCGCCGATGCGAAGGCTCCGAAGGACAGCATCGCCGCTTACGGTGACACCAAAACGCAAACCATCGGCGTGCTCAACACCATCAAGACGGAGCTCGAGAGCCTGCATCTCACCCTCGGCGATGTGATCAAGATGCAGGTGTTCATGGCGGGCGATCCGGCGAACGGCGGAAAAATGGATTTCGCGGGATTCATGCAGGGCTACACCCAGTTTTTCGGCACGCCCGCGCAACCGAATCTCCCGGTGCGCTCAGCGATGCAGGTGGCGGCGCTCGCGGACCCGGGCTTTCTGGTCGAAATCGAAGTGACCGCAGTACGCCCTTGAAATAAGGAGGTTATCAACCGCCTTGTTTGGGAGGCGCCGGTTTACTTGGTGTCGCCGCATCCGGCCCCAAGAGATAGGCGTCGAGCACCTTGCGTGCGATGGGCGCCGCATTGGTTGCGCCGAATCCCGCATTCTCGACCAACACTGAAACGGCTATCTTGGGATCATCGACCGGACCGAAGGCGATGAACCACGCGTGCTCGCGTTTGCGCTCATCGGCTTCCACATGCTTGGTGCTCTCGGTCTGTTTGACGGTAACCACTTGAGCCGTGCCGGTCTTCCCGGCCCACCGATACTTTGCGCCGGCGCCTGCCACGTGCGCCGTGCCGCTGGGGCCCACCGACCCCCTCCATGCCCTCGAATACAACGGTCCATTGCTCATCCGTCGCGATATCGACCGGCTTCATGAGCTGAGGCTTGCGCGGGATGAGGACATCCGAGCCCGCGGCGCGCGTCGCAACGACCAGGCGCGGCGGAGCCACGATTTGTCCGCGCTCGGCGATCTCTGCCGCGAAGTGCGCCTGTTGCAGCGGTGTCACGTTGATCGGCCCCTGGCCGATGCCCATGCTGATGGTCTCGCCAGGAAACCACACCTGGTCGGCCTTTTTCTTGAATACATGCCGCTTCCACTCGGGTGAGGCGTACAGCCCGGGTTTCTCGCCGGGAATGTCGATGCCTGTCAATTCGCCATAGCCGAACGCCGACATGAACTCGTGCATGTGATCGATACCCATCTTCTGGGCGACTCGATAAAAATACACGTCACACGATCTGGCTATGGCGGTGCGCATGTCCACATCGTGGTGCACCTCGTCATCGCGATACTTGTTGCTGCTCCCGGGCAGCTGAAAGAACCCGGGACAGTATTGAATTTGCTGGGGTGTGAAGATTCCGTATTTCTGCGCCGCCAAAGCATACAACGGCTTCACCGTGGAACCCGGCGGATAGGCGCCGCGTAACGCGCGATTCAGCAGCGGCACGTCGATGTCGTTTGCGAGTGCGCTGTATTGCGCGATCGACAGCCCTTTGACGAAGTCGTTCGGGTCGAACCCCGGCGTGCTGACCAGGGCGATGATGTCGCCCGTTTTCGGATCGAGCGCCACCACCGAGCCGCGCTTCCCGGCGAGCGCCTCCTCGGCGACTTTCTGCACGCGCAGATCCATGCCGAGCACCAGATCGTCGCCGGCGACCGGCGGCCGCGATTTAAGGTCCGGCGCGTATTCGCCGACCCGATCCACGGGACGACCCGCGGCGTTCACGAGTATCTCTCGAAAACCCGGCTTGCCGTGCAGCTGCGCCTCGTAGGCGCGCTCGACGCCGAGCTTGCCGATCAGGCTCGTGCCGGCGTATTCAGCGCTGTCGATACTCTTGAGGTCCTCGTCGTTGATGGCGCTCACGTAGCCGATGGCGTGGACGCCTATTTCCTTCAACGGATAATGGCGCGCGAGCCGCGGATGAATGTCCACGCCGGAGAACTGGAAGCGATGTACGGCGAAGCGCGCCATTTCCTCCTCGTCCATCTGCAGCTTGATCGGAACGCTCTCGTAGACCTTGTGCGATTGGATGGTGCGGTGAATGGCGTTCACCTCCTCCGCCCGCAGCACCCCGATGCCGACCAGCTGAGCGAGCGTCGCATCGACCGCCTTCATGTTCCCGACCTGTTCGCGAACCAGCTCGAGATTGAACGCCGGCGCGTTGTCGGCAAGCACCAAGCCGTTGCGATCGAGGATCAGACCGCGGCTCGGAGGAATCGGCTCGGTACGGATCCGATTGCCCTGCGACAGCTCGGAGTAATACTGGTATCTCAAGACCTGCAGGTAAAAGAGGCGGCCCGCGACGGCGAGCAGGAGCAGCGAGGCGAGGACGCCCGCGACGATGCTGCGGACGGTGAATAGTCGGTTCTCGGCGTAGGAGTTCTTGATCTGCGCCCGGCGGCTCTTCACCATCTCTT
This sequence comes from uncultured Gammaproteobacteria bacterium, assembly GCA_963766915.1. Classification (GTDB taxonomy): domain Bacteria; phylum Pseudomonadota; class Gammaproteobacteria; order Steroidobacterales; family Steroidobacteraceae; genus Bog-1198. The sequence continues at coordinate 675,905 of CAVYCL010000001.1, read as the reverse complement.
TCGCTCTATCCTCGAGAAATCATTGCGGGCGTGGATTGTAGCGGCTCGAGCGGCGGCGGGCTTTGCGCCCGTCCACACCTCGAGCGATCGATCACCCGGCGACCATAGCAGAGATTGTTCGAGATCTATATCGTAAATTGTTGTATTCCCACGTCTAAGTGATGCCCCCGGCCGACTCGAACGGGCAGTCCCTCGAGGGAAACGGATCTTTAGGCTCAATTCGGCGGTCACTGAACCCAACCTCGCTCTCAGAATGTCTACCCAGGACGCGCTCGCCATTTGCTCGCAAGGAGCCAAAGCGCAGGCGGAAGTTGAAAACTTTCATCATCGGACGGCTATTGAGTCTTCTCGCTAGGCCCTCGCCACGCGCACACGTACGCAAGGGCAATATCGTTGTCGGAGCGCAGCCAGATCTCCTGTGGGTTGGACCGATGCCATTCTTTAACCGTGCCGTCCGCCAATTGGGCCTCCCCAGACTCAACTCGGGACGCTTGTTTCTTGCAGTCGAAAATGGTCAACGAGGTCATCGACACGGGTCGATTGGGCGGCTCATCCTTTCCAGGCGGCACCAGACTCATGTCCAGCTTAACCCTCGCTCGTCGGAGTCCGGCAGGCAGTATTTCAATGCTCGCGGTATCCACCAAGACGGATACCGGAGCCTGCACCATAAACCACTGTTCAGTTCCGGCGGCTCCGGTGGCTCCACATGCCACGCACCAGAGCGACAGCAACGCGCTCCGTTTCATCGATATATTCACTGCAGATTAGACAACCGTTAGATAATTCCGCGCCAGAAATCAGACCGAGCGCCGCAAGCTCCTGATTAGATGGTGCCCCCGGCCCGACTCGAACGGGCACTCCCTTGCGAGAAACGGATTTTAAGTCCGTTGCGTCTACCGATTCCGCCACGGGGGCTTAAGCGCCCTAAAACGTTACACGCTCGGGTGCGGGGACACACCAGATATCGAGCGGCGCGGTGCGGCCCCGCAGCTCGAACTGCGGCAATTGAAGAAACGCGATGGGCATCGGCGCATGGCCGTTCACCGCACGCACCGCATCGAGCGCCGTCGCCACCGAGCACGACAGCAAGAGCTCCCCCGCCCGGGCGCGACCGCAAAGCCTCGCTGCCACGTTCACGGTATCGCCGACGAGTGTCATCCGCTTGTGGCCCGGCGGTCCCAAGGTTCCGAGTGCCACTTCCCCGAGGTGCAACCCGATTCCAACGCCGGTCTCGATGGCGAGCTCTTTGCGCCAGCGTGCCGCCACTTCCGCAAAATTTTGCAATATGAGGTGGCCCGCGCGAATGCCCTCTTGGGCACCGTCTTGTGCGCTGCCCACCCCGAACCCCGCCATCATGCCATCGCCCGCCATGTGAAAGACATGGCCGCCATGCGCCGCCGTCGCCGCAGCGAGTACGCAGAAGAATTCGTCCAGGAGGGGCAAGATGCGCGCGGGAGCGAGTCGCTCGGCGAGGGCCGTATAGCCCCGTAAATCTGCAAATAGGACCGTGCCTCGGGTGGTTTTGGCCGCCCTTGGACGGGGAACGCGCGTCACCGTCAACGAGGCGGTCGCTCTAACTTTGGGAGAGGCCTTCAACCGTCAGTCTCCCGACATCCCGACGTCTCCATGAACCTTACTTTACCTCCCGGCAGCGGCCGTACGGCCACAGGATCCCGCATCAAGTATGCACTAATATGACGCAACACGGCGACAAGTGTTAAATCCTAGCGGGGATCTGCAGCCCCCGCACGACGGCGGGACGAGCGAGGAACGCCCTCAACGCACGTCCGACCTCGGTAAATTCGTCGAAGGCCACGAGCTCTCCCGCGCCGTAAAAACCGATCAGATTGTTGATCCAGGGGAAGGTCGCGATATCGGCAATCGTGTACTCCTCGCCCGTGAGCCAGGGGCGATCCGCCAAGCGCCAATCGAGCACCCCGAGCAGCCGCTTGGCCTCGGCCACATACCGGTCGCGCGGACGCTTGTCCTCGTAATCCTTGCCTGCGAACTTATGGAAGAAGCCGACCTGCCCGAACATCGGGCCGACTGCGCCCATCTGGAACATAAGCCACTGAAGCGTCTCGTATCGCCCGGCGGCATCCTTCGCTATGAAGCCGCCGGCTTTGTCCGCGAGATAAATTAGGATGGCGCCGGATTCGAACAACGGTAGCGGCTTTCCGGCCGGGCCGTTCGGATCGATGATGGCCGGGATCTTTTTGTTGGGATTGAGTGAGGCAAATTCCGGCGACAGTTGATCGTTCGCCTCGAAGCGTACGAGATGCGGCTCGTAGGGAAGGCCGGTCTCCTCGAGCATGATCGAGACCTTCACGCCGTTGGGTGTCGGCAGCGAATAAAGCTGGATGCGATCCGGATATCGCGCGGGCCATTTGGCCGTGATCGGAAAGCTATCGAGTGCGTTCACAAATTTCTCCGGTGATTGGCGCGGACATGCTATCGCGCAGCGAGAATCGGACTTATCATAACTCCGCCCGGGTGGTCCTCGAATGAGGATAACAATATGAAAGAGAAGAGGAAGCTGCAAATCGATCATCGATGCGCGCATCCATTGCGCGTCGCAGGCGCATAGCGTGCAACTTCCGGGCGGCGTGCTCGATCCTCAGGGCCCGATTTCCGCCGCGGAGCGGCTCATCCTGTTGAATGCCACCGGCATCATGCTGGTGGTCGTCGTGCCGGTGATCCTCCTCACCCTCGCCTTCGCCTGGTGGTATCGCGCCTCGAACGCTCGGGCCAAGTACGCCCCTGAGTGGGATTATTCCGGGCACATCGAGCTGGTGACGTGGTCGATCCCGGCCATGGTGGTCATTTTGCTCGCGGGCGTCGGCTGGACGGGCTCGCACGATCTTGATCCGGCCAAAAAGCTCGAATCCGCCGTCAAGCCCATCCGCATCCAGGGCGTATCGCTCGACTGGAAGTGGCTGTTCATCTACCCCGATCAGGGCGTCGCCACGGTTAATGATCTCGTGATACCGGCGGGCGCACCGATCGAGTTCAGCTTGAGCTCGGCGACCGTCATGAATTCTTTTTTCATCCCGCAACTCGGCAGCATGATCTACACCATGCCGGGCATGACGACGCAGCTCAATCTCCTTGCGCAGAACGTCGGTGATTACCCTGGGCTTGCCGCGCAGTTCAGCGGCGATGGCTTCTCGGACATGCATTTTACGGTGCACGCGGTAAGCGGTGCGGAATTCTCGGACTGGAGCGAGCGGACCCGCCACCACGGGAACTCCCTCGACAGCTCGGCGTACGCCGAGCTCTCCTCGCCGGGCACCGTCGCGGTACAGACCTATGGCGAGGTGACCCCCCGCTTTTTCGAGTGGATCGTGGCAAGCACCATCGGCGCACCCATCAAGGAGCCTTGAGCCCGTGTTCGGCAATCTGACCTGGCATGCCATTCCGTTCGATCAGCCGATCCCCATGGGGGCCTCGCTCTTCATGACGGTGCTGATCTTCAGCATCTTGGGTTATGCGACCTGGAAAGGCTGGTGGCCGTACTTGTGGCGCGAGTGGTTGACCAGCGTCGATCACAAGCGCATCGGGATCATGTACGTAATCCTTGCGCTCATTCTACTGCTGCGCGGGTTCATCGACGCCCTCATGATGCGCTCACAGCAGGCCATCGCCGCGGGCGGCGCTCAAGGCTATTTGCCGCCCGAGCATTACGATCAGATCTTCTCCGCCCACGGCACCATCATGATCTTCTTTATGGCCATGCCGCTCGTGGTGGGACTCATGAACTTCGTCGTGCCGTTGCAGATCGGGGCGCGCGATGTGGCATTCCCGGTCCTGAATGCCATTAGCTTGTGGCTCACGGCAACCGGTGCGCTGCTCGTGAATGTCTCGCTGGTCGTCGGCAATTTCGCGCGTACCGGCTGGCTCGGATTCCCACCGCTCTCGGAGTTGCAGTTCTCTCCGGACGTGGGCGTCGACTACTATCTTTGGTCGCTGCAGATCTCCGGCATCGGCACCCTGCTCGCAGGCATCAACATGGTCACCACCATCCTGAAGCTCCGGGCACCCGGCATGTCGTACATGCGGATGCCGGTGTTTTGTTGGACCGCGCTGTGCTCCAGCATGTTGATCGTCGCCGCGTTCCCGGTCCTCACGGCAACGTTCGGAATGCTGCTGCTCGACCGCTACGCGGGGATGCATTTCTTCACGAACACCGGTGGCGGCAACGCCATGCTGTATTTCAATCTCATCTGGGTATGGGGCCATCCGGAGGTGTACATCCTCATCCTGCCCGCCTTCGGAGTGTTCTCGGAAGTCATCGCGACGTTCTCGGGCAAGTCGCTGTTCGGTTACCGCTCGATGGTCGGCGCGACGCTCGCGATCTGCGTCCTTTCCTTCACGGTGTGGCTGCACCATTTCTTCACCATGGGCGCGGGCGCGGACGTGAACGCCTTTTTCGGCATCATGTCGATGATCATCGCGGTGCCCACCGGGGTGAAGGTCTTCAACTGGCTGTTCACGCTTTTTCGCGGCCGCATCCGCTACGAGCCCCCGGTACTCTGGGCGATCGGATTCATGGTCACCTTCGTGATCGGCGGCTTGACGGGCGTCCTGCTCGCCGTACCGCCGGCGGACTTCGCGCTTCACAACAGCCTGTTTCTGGTCGCGCATTTTCACAACGTCATCATCGGCGGCGTGCTGTTCGGCGGCATGGCCGCGATCAACTATTGGTTTCCAAAGGCGTTCGGCTTCACGCTTGACCGCAGGCTCGGTGTCATCAGCTTCTGGTGCTGGCTCATCGGTTTCTATGTCGCCTTCATGCCGCTCTATGCGCTCGGCTTGATGGGCATGACGCGACGCATGCAGCACTATGCGAATCCTGCGTGGCAGCCGTATCTCATCGTCGCGGGAATTGGCGCCCTGATCATCCTCGCCGGAATCGTCGCCACTGTCGCGCAAATCGTGGTCAGCATCCGGACGCGCCAGAATCGACGGGATTTGAGCGGCGACCCGTGGAACGGCCGCACGCTCGAATGGTCGACCTCCTCGCCGCCACCGATGTACAACTTCGCGGTATTGCCGCAGGTTGAATCGCTCGATGCGTTCTGGGCGCTCAAACAGGCGGGCAAACGGGTGCCGGCCGAACACTACGAAGCGATCGAGATCCCGGGGAGGAGCGCCAACGGATTCGTCACGGCCTTCTTTGCCGTCATCACCGGCTTCTCCTTGATCTGGCACATCTGGTGGCTGGCGATCCTCGGGCTCTTCTGCGCAGCGCTCACCTTGCTCGCGTTCGGCTGGATTGAGCGCACGGAAATCGAGGTCTCACCCGAGCGGCTGGCCGCCGACGAGCGGGCTCATCTCGAGCCGCAGAGCACCGCATGAGCGCGCAGGCCGCCATTCTCGAGCGAGCCGGCAAGCCCGCGGTCTCCGCGAGCGCAGCCGGTCCCGCGCCGGTCCGCATCGTCGTCGGGTATGGATTTTGGATATTCCTGCTCTCCGACATCATCATGTTCTCCGCCCTGTTCGCCACTTACGCGGTGCTGCACGGACAGACGGCGGGCGGACCGGCCGGCCGTGAGCTCTTCGAGCTGCGTCACGTCGGGATCGAGACCTTGTGCCTGTTGTTCTCGAGCTACACCTGCGGTCTCGCGCTCCTCGGAGTCGAGCGCCGCCAGATGCGCGCGTTCTACGTCTGTGCGGCGCTCACCTTCGTCCTCGGCGCCACGTTCTTGGGCCTCGAGCTCTCCGAGTTCGCCGGGCTGATCGCACGGGGTGCGGGCCCCAGCCGCAGCGCATTTCTCTCGGCCTTCTTTGCCTTGGTGGGACTGCACGGCGCGCACGTCACGGTGGGCCTCCTGTGGCTCACGTTCATGGTGGCGCAGACCGCGTACCGCGGGCCGCGCGATTTCGTGCGGCGGCGTTTATTGTGTTTCAGCTTGTTCTGGCACGCCCTCGATATCATCTGGGTGGCACTGCTGACATTGGTGTATCTCATGGGGGCGAGATGAGCGAACACTCGGAACGAACGGCAATCGCCGGAGAAAACGTGCCTGGGGACAGCGAGCAGGCCGGCAGCGTTGCGATGTACACCGTGGGACTCGTGTTCGCGCTGCTACTTACCGGCGCCTCGTTCGTCGTCTCGCAGACGGACTTGCTGTGGGGGCCAGGCGTGCCGGCGGGGCTCGCGGTGCTCGCGATTGCGCAGATGGGCGTGCACCTCGTGTTCTTCTTGCATATCAACACGGGCTCCGACAACACCAACAACGTCGTCGCCCTCGCCTTCGGCATCTTGATCGTCACGCTCATCGTGTCGGGTACGTTTTGGATCATGGCGCACCTCAACGGCAACATGATGCCCGCCCGGGCGATCATGGAGATGTCACGTTAGGTGCAACACCCGCGCCGGCCGTGCAGGCCCGGCGGGCTCTCAGAACGGATAATTGATGCCGGTGAACACGGCGGCGCCTTCGCTACCGTAACCCAGATCCACGAAGCCGACGACATACGGCCGCGCCAGCCCGCGAAATCCCACCCCATAGACTTTGTGCAACTGCTCGAGGGGCGAGTCGCCGGAGCGGTCAAACACACGCCCGACGTCGATGAAGGGCGCGAGCTCGATTTCGACCTGCGTCGCCACCGCTTGAAAGGTCGCGACGACGTGGCGAAATTCGACGGACGAGGAGAAGGAATCGCGATCGTAGAATCGCCCGTCGCCGAATCCGCGCAGCGGCTGGTTGCCGCCGATCACGGTATCGGCGCCGCCCAAGCTCGAGAGCGCCCAGAAGGGAACATTGTTCACCGCCAGCAAGTAGCGCAGCGCCATGTGCGTGGCGATAACGGTCTTATCCAAATACGGGAACGGGAAGAACGCGCGGCCGTCGAATCCGGTTTCATGGTACAGCGAGTCGCCGAGCATACCGTCGCGGCTCGCCACGCCGCCGTAAGCGACCAATTCGGCTCCCTTCGAGGGAATGATGATGTCATCGCGGGTGTCGTACACCACGGATAGACGGTTCAGCACCTGCTTGTTCTGCCCGAGCGCGCCCGGGTAGAGGGTCTGAATGGAAGGGACCGATGAGAGGTCGCCTCGGAGCACATCCACACCTTCAAAACGCGCCGTATATTGCAGCTGCCAGGCGTGGTTGAAGTTATAGCCGATCTGGCCTTGCAACAAGAATTGCTGCGCCGTGTAGACCGTCTCGGCACTTTCCTGAGTCTCGTTGCCGATGCCGTAAAACCGCGGCGTGCCGTCGACATCGTAGATGGCACTGCCATTGAAGGACCAGTCCGTGTTGCGCAGGCGCCCGACCTGATATTCGCCGTCGAACGCGCGTTGCACCCGCTCGTAGAGGCTGCCGATGGCCGACCACTGCTCATCCGGCGAGGTGTAATCGTAGATGCGCCCATGCACGCCCCAGCCGAAATACGGATTGTGGATGATGTCCGGGGCGATGATCTTGCGGATCGTGTCGTTCTCGTCCGTCACCAAGATCGTGGGGATGACGCCGAGCGTGGTGCCCGAGTTCGGATCGGTTCCTATATACGGCACGGGGATGAACGGCGCTTCTTTCGGATCGACCCAGCGCGTGATCGCGTGATACCACTTCTTGGGCTGGGCGGGTGTTTTCTTGGGCTTCTCGGGGCCCTGCGACTCCGGCTTCTGCGGTCCCCCCTCCTTCTCGGTGGGCACACCGGGGGGTGCAACGGGTCCGGGCTGGCCGGGCGCCGGCGGCGGCGCCTCCGGCATGGCCGGTGAGCCGGGGACGACCTGAGCGATCACCGCCGCGCTGCACAAAGCGCATAGCACCGCGACGCTCGCAAGGGGCCTGGCACCGGCCGCGACGCGGCCGCGTGCCGAACGTCTCACCGGCCTCACTCGACCATCCGCGCCACGCATTGAAGCAGCCGGTCGATATCCCCCGCGGACACATCGCCCATGGTGGAAATGCGAAACAGGGTCGATGTCAGGTGGCTCTGGCCCGCGTAGATCACAAATCCTTCGGCCTTCAATGCATCGTGCAGCATGGTGTAGGTCATCACTGGTGGTAGTCGGTAAGCGCGCAATACCACCGACGATTCTCCTGCGGGAATCGCCGCCTCGATGCCGCGCTCGGCAAGGCCTGACCGAACCCGCTCGGCGAGCGCCGCGTAGCGGCGATGGCGGGCTGATCGGCCGCCTTCATCGGCGAATTCTCGCAAGGCTTCGACCAGCCCATAGCACGCATGGACCGCAGGCGTGAATGGCGTTCCGCGCTCATCTTGCAAGCGCGCGAGCCGGCCGAGGTCCAGATAATACGTGCGCCGGGCCGCACGCGCCAGCGTCGCGCGCCGGGCTATCACGAAGGACACTCCGGGGACCCCGTGCAGACACTTGTTGGCGGTCCCCGCCACGGCCTCGAGGCCCGAATTCGCAAAATCGATGGCCTCGGCACCGAAGCTGCTCACGCAGTCCGACAACAGGCCGACGCCGCGAGCGCGGCAAATCTCGGCGAGCGCGGATAGATCGTTGAGGCGGCCCGTGGTGGTCTCGTGGTGCACGAAAGCCGCGTGCGAAAACGACCCTCGATCGAGCCTTGCGCGCCACCGCACGCCAGTCGGGAGCCTGCATCCAGTCTCCCGCTACGCACTCGTGCGCGATTCCGTACTGCGCACAGATCTGCGTCATACGATCGCCATAGATACCGTTGTCGACCACCAGCAGGCGGCCTTCCGCGGGCACCAGCGAGGCGATCATGGATTCGACGGCGCCGGTGCCCGAGGCGGTGATCAAGGTGGCGCTCCATACCGCGGGGTCGAGCGCATACACGTCGAGGAGCCTTTGCCGCGCCTCGTCCTGCAGGTCGAAGAACTCGCTCTCTCGGTGACACAGATCCGGCTGCAAGAGGCTGCGCCGTACGCGCTCGGTGAGCGTCACCGGTCCGGGATTGAGGAGCAGCATCAGCGCGCCCCCGGCACCGAAATGCCGCATGAAGCGGCCCTTCACATCGGCCGGCGAGATCGAAGGCCGCGGCAAATCGGCGGGGGTGCCGGTGCGGATCGAGAGCCGCGCAAAGCTCGGGCCGGAGCGCGCCGGCTCCTCGAGCCATGCCGTCAGCTCGCCGAGATCGTCGGCCTCGATGGCGCGCGCATAGCCGCAGGCCGCCGCCACGCCGGCGAACGAAATGCAGGGCGACACCGTGGCCTGCCCGCCGGTCGAATCATGCGCGCCGTTGTCGAGCAGCAGATGCTTGAGATTCGAAGGCCCATACGCGCCCACCGTCGCCATGGCGCCCATCCTCATCAACGCCGCGCCGTCGCCGTCCACTGCCAAGACATTGAGATCGGGGCGCGCGAGGGCGAGTCCGAGCGCCCAGGGGACCACGCATCCCATCGAGCCCACCATGTAGATCTGATTGGGCCGGTCGGCGATGGCATACAGCTCCCGCCCGCAATATCCCGTCGAGGCGAGGATCGCGGTGGAACCGGTCGGCGTGCGCGCCACGACTTCGCGCAACGCATCCTGCCGGGAAGGACGCGAAGCCTCGCGTTCTCCCGACGGCGCCGCGACCGCCCGGGTCTTTGGTGAGCACACGCCTTTCGAGGACTCGAGGCCGTAGGGCGCGACGCTGCCCTTCTGCATCAAGAGACAGTAGGGCCGGCCGGTTCCGTCCATGTGCGCAATCGCCCGATCGAGCGCCGCACCGATTCCGGCGGCATCGCTCGGAAAGAGCTCCCAGGGAATTTGCATCGTCTCGAGCAGCGCGGGGGTGATCGGGCCCATCAGGGCGTGCTGCGGCTCATCGACGATGCCAGGCTGCCCACGCCAGGTGACGATGAGCAATTGCGGCAGCTGAAACGTCCAGGTGAGCGAGGTCAGCGGGCTCACGGCATTACCCAAGCCCGAATTCTGCATCATCGTGATGCCGCGCCCGTGCCCGGCCCGGCCATCGCCCGCCAGCGCAATGCCTGCGATCAGCGCCACCGCGTCGCCTTCGTTACCCATCGACACATAGCGAGCGAGGCATCGCCCAGCACGAAATTGATGAACGGCGTCAGAAACGAGCACGGCACGCCGGCGTACCAGCCAAAGCCCCGATTGCGCGCCGCCTCGACGAACTGATGCGCCTCAATCACGCGCGGAAGGAACCGCGGCCGGCGTGGTGCCGAGCTGTGATTGATCGTGGGCAAAATCGACCGCCTGACGCAGATCATCGAAGTCATTGACTCCGCGCCAGTGGCCGTGGACGTACAGCACCTCGATCTCGGCCCCGTCGGCGATCAACTCGTTCAGAAACGCCGGCATGTCCAGCCGATCGAAATCGTCCCGGCCGCGGAGCCGTTCGAGCACGCTCTTGAATCGCGCAAGGCCGCGAGCGCTTACTTTGAAGAGGCCGATCCATTGACCTTGCGCAGGCGCCGGGCGCTCCGCAGGGTCGGGCTCGCCGCCGTTCGAATCTGCCTTGCTGGTCACCCGTTCGAGAAGCACGCGCGCGCCGAACAGGCCCCGGTCATCGCCGCGCGAGCAATACGCCAGGTCGCGAACGGTGCGATTGCCCGGCGTCGAGCCAAGCGAGTCCACCACCACCGTGAAATCCGCCTTGCTGTCGACCAAGTCGCGCAACACATAGCTGCGGAACAGGATATCGCCGTAAGAAATGATCGTATCCGACTCGAGGGAATGCGCGGCGCAGCCGAGCGATGCCAACTCGTCGGTCTCGGCATACCGCTCGTTCACCTCGAGCTTGATGTCGGCGGTGTCGATCGCCTCGGCGTGGTAGCCGCCGACCACGGTGATGTCGTTGATATGTTGCTTCTTGAACCCGTCGACCAACCAGCGCAGCAGCGGCTTGCCGGCAATCGGCAGCATCACCTTGGGCCGATCGGTGGTGATCGGCTCGAGCCCTCGTCCGCGGGTCGCGGCGAGCACGATCGCCGAGCCGCTCGAGGGGCCCGCAGAGAGATACTGCAGTTCGGCAGCGGTGTACTCGTCGGCATCCTGGAGGCGAAAAATCTCCTCCACCGAGACGATGCGATCCTCGACGTTCACGAGTGTTTCGCTCTCGTGAATCTCCTTCGCGACGCTTTGCATGGCGGTGGCCGCTGAGCGCACGAGGTGATTCGCCCAGATGACCGTGCTGATGCCGGCCTGCCGGAACACCTCGGTCGGCGTGCTGTAGTAGCGCGTCGGCACGATCACGAGCGGGCATCTGCGCGCCCACTCGCGTGAAAACTCGAGGATCTCATCCGCCTTCGACAACTTGCTATGGATGAGAATCGCGTCTGCGCCCGCCCGCCGATAGGCCTCTGCGCGGCGCAGCGCCTCCTCCATGCCGCGGCCGGCGATCAACGCCTCGACACGCGCGACGATGGAGAAATTCGGGTCCGTCTGCGTGTCCTTGCCCGCGGCGATCTTGCCCGCGAACTCATCGATGTCCGCGAGCGGCTGCCGCTCCCCGTTCAAGAAGCTGTTGGTCTTCGGGAACTGCTTGTCTTCGATGCAGACGCCGGCGATACCGCGCTGCTCGAGCTTGCGCACCAGGCGGCGTAGATTGTTGAAATTGCCGTAGCCGGTATCGCCGTCGAGCAAGATGGGCAAATCGCTCGCATCGGCCATGAACTCGAGCATGTCGACGACCTGCGTCCAGCTCGCCTCGTTGTTGTCGCGCACGCCGAACTGTGCGGAGATCGACAGGCCAGAGGCCCAGATCCCCTTGAAGCCCGCTTCGCGCACGATACGCGCGGACAGGCCGTTGTGCGCCTCCATGAGGAACTCGAGCTCGGGGCTTTGCAGCATGCTGCGCAGCTTCGCGCTGCGGGTCACCGCGCCCTGCCCGCGCGCAGCGTCCGGCGGCGAATCGTTGGCGGAACTCGACCGCGAAAAGGTCGTCGCATTCATCGTGTCGCTCCGGGCTCGAGCGCGGGCAGAATCTCCCGCTCGGCACGAGCCACATCGTTCGGAAAATCGATCTCGATCCACGGCAGCCCGGTCACGTCCGCCACGTCGAACGCATCGCCGCGCTCGCGGATCAGGTCCCGGACCGCCTCCTCGTGCGGCATGTCGCTCGCACCGCGCGTCACGTAGCCCGCCACGATTTCCGCAAGACGGCGCGCCCCCGCTTGGTCGAAACGGAAGAAGCCGACCGACTCCCCGACGGTGTCGTATTGCAGATCGGGCGCGACGCGCTTGCGCAGCTCGAGCGGCACGCCCTCGCGTAAACAAATCTTCACGGGCTCATCGCCCGCCTCGAAGTCGCGGTCGAGCAGCAACCGATTCACCGCCCGCTCGCCCGCCACGAGCGCTCTTAAGATCTCACCGTGGTAAAGAACGTCGGCGTCCATGAGCAGCACCTCGCCGCCGCGCGCCAGCGGCTCCGCCACGGTGTGCACGGTAAGGACACTGCCCAGCTCGAAGTCCGGGTTGATCACGATTTCGGGCAGAGGCGTCACCCGCATACGGTCAATCTCCGCCTCGATGAGCTCGCGCTTGAAGCCGAGAGCCAAAACGACCTCCGAGACGCCGCAGTCGCGCAGCGCATGTAAATGCCGCTCGAGCAGGGTCTTGCCTCCGAAGCGTAGCAGGCACTTGGGTATTTGCAGGTGCTCCGGCTGCTGAAGACGCTGTCCCCGGCCGGCGGCGAGAATAATGGCGCGCATTCGATCCTATGGTGTGTGGAAGTTGGGCGCAAAGATAGCCCAGATACCGGCGGATTGCTCATGGCGGAGCGTGGTGCACGGCTCTCGCGCCGCCACGTTCTGCCCAGTGCAAGTACACCAGACCCGGAAGACCGAGCAGCAGCTCGCGTGCGCGTTTGGCCAGGGACAAGGCAAGCCCGGTCTCCGCGTGCAGACCCACGAGCGAGCCGAGCAGCAGGTAACCGCCCTCCTGCACGCCGAGCGCCCCCGGAATGGCGAACGCAGCACCCCGAATGGCCTGCCCGACGCTCTCGAGCATCAGCGCATCGCTCCAGCTCACGGGCGAACCCAGCAGTTGCAAGATCCAATAAACCTCGACCGTGCCGACCAACCAGCCGATCAAGCTCAAGCCGAAACTCGCCGCCACCGCGGTGCTGCGCCGATAAGTCACTTCCACGGCCGCATCGATCGCCTGCGCATGGCTCATCCAGTCCGACCAGTCGCGCTTGCCCACGAAACGGGCTGCGGCGCGCAGCAGCTTGCTGAAGAATCCGCGGCGCTGAAGCAGGTAGAACCCGCCGATCTGCACGGCCAGGAATGCGCTCGCGATCAGCGAGGAGGTGCGCAGCGTGCTCTCCGAGATGTGGGTCGCATGCGCGCCCAACAGGCTCACGCCGTAGAGGGCGAAGCCGATCTGCGCGAACGTCTGCAGCGTGGTGCTCACGGTCACCGTGGCGACGGCGTCGGGCAGCGGCATGCCGCGTAGCGACAAGTGCCGCGCCATCAACACCGGGCCACCGATCTGTCCGCCGGGCATCAAGCTGTTCGCGGACTCGCCGACCCAGCGTGCCAGGATGGCCTCACGCATGGGAGCCGCTACATGGGCCGGCCCGGACCCGGCCGCGGCGCCAACGGCCGCCGCGTCATCGGCGGCGAACAGAACGCGGATCGCCGCCGCATCGAGGACGAGCGGAACGAGATGAAAGAGGGCGACGAGTACCAATCCCCATCCGGCGAGCGCCAAGGTGGCGAGCACGGTGGAGAGGCCCTGCGAGGCCAACACCGCGACGAATATCACGAGGCCGATGGACAAGAGCCAGCGCGCCGCGCGTGTCATGGCAGGGAGCGGTCGGCCTTGTTGGCCCGCCGTTGCGCGCGGCGCGCACCGCCGAACACCTGGCGGAAGCCGAAATAGGCGACCGCGTCCTTCATTTGGGAAATGAGCCGGCGCCCGCGGCTCATCCGCGGATCGGTCACGTACTCGAAGGTCAGCGATACGCGCTTCTCGCCCGCCTGGAGCGGTGTGATTCGATGTCGCAATTTATCGCCGTCGAAAAACACCGCGCCGCCCGGCGGCAGCTGCACCGAGCCCGCTTCAGCCCGCGCACCCGCCTCGCGGGTGTGCAATTGATAGTCGAGACGACACGAGGAGCGCTCGATCACACCGAGCAGCAGCGTGTAGCGGCGCCCGGCGTAATACGAGGTGTCGTAATGCCAGCCGATGTGATCCCCCGCGCGGGTATAGAAATAAAGCGCATAGGCGTGCGGATCGTCCGCAGGCGAGAGTTGCAGCGGCTCGCCTGCGAGTCGTGCCAGCCATTCGGTGAGCCGCGCGGATGCGTACAGCTCCGCGATGGCGGGAGCCAGTCGGTCGATCGTATGGCGACTGACGCTGCCGCCTTGCTTGTGGCCCGGAAGATAATTGCGATTGACCATGGGCTCGGTCCGTTCGACACACTCGCGCAGCCTTGCGAGGGTGTCGGGCGGCAAGAACTCGGGGATGAAAACGAAGGATCCCTGGTCCCGATAGCTGCGCTGCAGCGCAGGCTGATCCAAACGCCACCAGTCCCCGGCCGGGTGCTCGGCCGGCGCCGTTTCGCTCGGGTTGAACAGCCGCCATGATCGTTAGACGCGGCTCGTGCCGGTCGTTGCCGCCGCGGGCCGATGCATCACGCGCCAATACTCGAATACCACCCACGCCGCGTAGAGCGGCGCAACAATCGCCGCCGCAATCAGCAGTGAGGCCGTGCGGTCGCACAAGGTTGCAATGGGTAACAAGTACAAAACGTCCTCGGTCTCGAAGCCGCCGAGCGAAGCTTGCGCGGTGCCTGCCTTGCCAACCCGCTGCTCGATTTGCATTCGCAGGTAAAAGATCAACGCGATTGCGCACCCCGCGATACAGCCGAGCACGGCGGCCGGCACCGGCAATGAAAGGTGTGTGGCGACACCGATCCCGATCGCGACGAACACCAGGATGGTGACGAGCGCATCGCTCGCAAGGTCGTACAAATGACCGGCCCGGCTCGATTTGCCGCTGATGCGCGCGAGCTGACCGTCGCAATGATCCAAAAAGTTCGAGAGCACCAACAACAGGGCCCCTGCGTTCGACCACGCGTACGTGCCCGGCAAGAGCGCGGCCGCCGCCGCGAGACCCACCAACAGGCGAACCGTCGTCAGATGGTTGGGTGTCACCCAGCTGTTGCTCAAGGGGCCGACCAATCGTCGCGCGAGGCGTGCATCCCACGGAAGACGTGACGTATCGCTCGCGCAAATGAACTGTTCAAGCTCTGACATAGTCGCTGTAAGGCGCTCCCCAAGAATTACGCTCTCGCAATGTTCAATTTTGTCACCAAAATGAAACCGGCAGAACCCCCGAGCCGCCACAAACGTCTGAAAAGGCGTTAACATTGCACTTGCGGCCACTCCTACAGGCGATGCGTTGAACTTCGGATTTCTCAGGCTTGGGCAATGGGTGGCCACACATCCGCGCACGATCCTTGCTGCCTGGATCGTGGCAATCGCTCTCGGCGCATGGGGCGAGCATCGGCTGCCGGATGTGACCGTGGGTGGCGCGGCCGGCGTCCCCGGCAGTCCGTCGGACTTAGCCAACGCGGCCCTGCGCAAAGACTTCAGCAATCCTTTCATAAATCCCTTGGTGGTGGCCGTGTCGGCACCGCGGCTCGACGTCGCCAAGGAGCCGTATCTCGGCTGGGTGAGGCAGGCTTCGCAGGCGCTCTCGAAGTTGCCGGGAGTTGCCCGCGTCGAAAACTATGCGGCTACGCAAAGTCCCGATCTGCGCTCGGCCGACGGCCAGATCACGATGCTCCTCGTCGGCTTGACCGGCGCAGAAGAATCGGCAGAGCAGCGCCAGGTCGCCGCGGTGCGCACGGCAGTCGGACCGTGGCGAACCGCGCTCTTGCAACTCGACCCGAGCGCGCAGCTCGCGGTCACGGGCGGACCCGCCGCGGATTTCGACGTGAATGCCTTGAGCGCCTCGGGCGGCGATCGCGCCGAGAAGAGTGCGTTGCCCTTGACCCTCATCATTTTGCTGATGGCCTTCGGCACCTTGATCGCGGCGAGCCTGCCATTCCTCATGGGCCTCGGCACAACCACGTTGGCGCTCGGGTTGGCGTTCGTGCTGGCGAAATTCGTCCCGGTATCGAACCTGCTGAGCAACGTCGTCACCATGGTGGGCCTCGCGATCGGCATCGATTATTCGCTGCTCATGGTGACGCGCTATCGGGAAAACCAGCCGAGCGAAAGCGTCGCCGAGCGCGTGGCCGACACCGTCGCCCGCGCGGGTCAAACCATCACCTGGTCCGGCATCACCGTGATGATCGGCTTCCTCGGGCTCTTGTGGAGTCCCATCCTGGAGACGCGCTGTGCCGGAATCGGCGGCGCGCTGGTGGTGTGCGTGTCGGTGATGGCGGCATTGACGCTGCTGCCGGCGACACTGGTGTTGGTCGGGCCTTACCTCGAGCGCTGGTCGGTTATTCCGAGCCGGTTGCGCCTCGGCAACACCACGTCCTTGTGGCTGCGGCTCGGTCGGTGGATCGTCAAGCACCCCATCAAAGTACTCCTGCTATCGGGCGCGTGCGTGGTGTTGCTCGGACTGCCGCTGACCAAAGCAACCACGGGGGTGAGCAACGAGCGCTGGTTCCTGCCGCCGGCTGCCGAGGCCCGCGTGGGCGCGGACATTCTCGCCAAGATTCACGACGACAATTCGTCGCTGACCAGCTACGCCATCGTGCGCACGACGGACGGTCGCCCGGTGCTCGATGCCGCGCACATCAAGCCGCTGGTCGAATATGCCGAGCGGTTGAGCCACGACCCGCGCATTGCCGCCATCGCCTCGCCGTTCACGTTGCAACGCGGCCTCGGCGCGAACGAATACGCCGCCTTCTATCAAAACCCCGCAGAAGCGCTGCGTGCCCATCCGCAAATCGAGGAGCTCTATTTGAGCCACGATCGCAACGCGGTCTTGTTTCAAATCACGCCCGTGAGCACGCTGCGGGTGAAGCAGATCGAGCAGCTCGCCCGCGATCTCAAGTCGGTGTCGCCGAGAGGTCCGTTCAAGGTCGAGATCGGCGGCGATCCGGCGGAGCACAACGATTTCGACGAGTCCATGTACAAAAGCTTGCCGAAGATCTTCAGCTTCGTCGTCGGCGCAACGCTCATCATGCTGTTCTTCGCGTTCCGCTCGTACTTGCTGCCGATCGAAGCGGTGCTCATGAACCTGCTCGCCGTCATGGCGGGAATCGGCGCAGTGGTCGCCGTCTTTCAGCTCGGCTGGTTCAACGGCCTGGTCGGCCTCGAGCGCCCGTTCTCCGCGATCCCGCTCGAAGTGCCGATGATGGTGTTCTGCTTGAGCTTCGGCTTATCGATGGACTATGAGCTGTTCTTGTTGTTTCGCATCAAGCGCGAATACGCCATCGATCAAAACAACAACCGCGCCACCGTCGCGGGCCTGGTCGCCGTCGCGCCGGTGATCACCGGCGCCGGCCTCATCATGGCGGCGGTGTTCGGCGCGTTCGTCGGCGCGCAGTTGCCGGTGCTGAAAATGATGGGAGTGGGCCTGTGCGTCGCGGTGCTGGTCGATGCGACGGTGATTCGCACCTTCGTCGTCCCCGCCGCGATGGCGCTCGGCGGCCGCTTCAACTGGTATCCCGGGCACCCCGCGCGGCGACAGCCGCCCCTCGATGCCGTGCCGGTCGTACAACCGGCGCCCAAGTAGGTCCGGCCGAACGCGGCTGGCCGCCCGCCACCCTACTCCATGGGTTTGCCGCAGCGTGCAAGCACGCCGCGCAAGTCGCGAATCGCGGGAAACACTTCGTTGTTCCAGTCCGCGCCCTGCGAATCGTAGGCGCGCTGCTCGTACTCCACGATTTCCTTGTCCTCGCGGAAAATGTTCTCGGTGAACCAAACGACGAACGGCCACACCGCGTGGATCACGAGCGGCACCTTGGGCTTCTTGACCGAGAGATAGCCATAGGTGCGATTGGTTCGTTGCTCGGCATCGAGCGGCGTGTACCCGAGCCACACCTCGAGCACGGGATCGTCGGTGTCCTTGATGTCGCGCCCCACCCAGACCTTGAGATTCTGAGTCGGATACTCGGTGCGAATGCGCATGTGATCGGAGAAGT
Organism: uncultured Gammaproteobacteria bacterium; assembly: GCA_963766915.1. Taxonomy (GTDB): domain Bacteria; phylum Pseudomonadota; class Gammaproteobacteria; order Steroidobacterales; family Steroidobacteraceae; genus Bog-1198. The sequence continues at coordinate 657,894 of CAVYCL010000001.1, read as the reverse complement.
CCTTTTTCGCCTCGCTGCGCTTGCGCATGAGATCGACGATCACCTGCTCGCCCACCGACGGCTTGCCGCCCGGTGCGGCTGAAGCTGTACTCGACCTGCGCCCAATCCTCGCCATGCTTGCGGCCGAGACAGTTGGCCCGGATGGAGCCCATCTGCTTGCGATGCATGAACTGATGGTTCATGTCGAACAGGTTCTCGTGCATGAACGTGTAGTGGCAGGCCACCTCGCGGTTCAGCCGCCGCGTCTTGTAATCCGGGCGTTGCGATGCACCCAGCCGCTGCGGCAGCCGGCTCTCCGCCAGCGCCGGGTCGCCGGGAAACACGAAGATCAACCCATCCACCTCGCGCGCCGGATAGCTCTTCACGCCGTTCGGCAGCCGCTCCTTGCCGAGGTAGGGAACGCTCGTGCACTTGCCGGTGCACGCGTACGTCCAGCCATGGTAGTGGCACTTGAGCTCATCGCCGCTCACCACGCCCAAGTGCAGCGGCACCTGCCGGTGCGCGCAGCGATCCTCGAGCGCGAACACCTGACCGCTCGAGCCGCGATAGATCGCGATCGGCTCGCCCGCGAAACGGCGCCCGAGTACCTTGCCGGGCTTGAGTTCGTAGGACCAGGCCACCGGGTACCAGTAATCCGGGTGCGCGCCGATCCGTCGCAAGTCCAGGCCGTTGGGGCTGTTCGCCCGCCTTAGGCTCGTGAGGCTTGAACTGTCTTCCGACGTGGACATTTGAAGGCTCCGTATACACCCAAACCGCTACTTTAACGCCTGGGCGTGGCCCCACCTATCGCTTTTTCAGTCCCTCGATGAACGCGGCAATCTTGTGCCAGCTCTCCCCCGCAACGAGCACCTCGCAATCTTCCACCTCGGGCGTAGTCAGATCGACGTACGCGGGGAGGCTATCCACCGTGACGATCAGCCGCGCGACCCCGGGCGGGATATGCAAGGACCCCGACTTGCAGTGAATCGATTCAAACGGGATGCGGGCGAGCTCGAGCTCCTCGCGCACATGGGCAGCGATTTTGAGCTTGCCTTTTTCGAACGAGGTGAGTGGCACTTAATCCCCGAGGCCCGTTGAATTCAGGGCGTTCCTTCGAAGCGTGGCGGCATGCGCACCCCATCGTATCGCGGAATAGACAACCCCTCCTCCCGGGATCGCGGACCGGCATCCAACGCGCGTTGCGCATCAAATCCAGTCGTCGGGTTCGAGTCTGCTCAAGTTCGCTGCTCGTGCGAGGCGAGCCTATCGGTAGCTCACCGCGATCCGACAACAGCTCGACACTGACCGCAATTGAACATAATACAGCATTCGGTTCCATCCATATTGGCGCTAGCGAGGAAAAAAGCTTAGGTTGGCTAGACCAACGCACGGGGAGGCGACGCCAATGAAGAGCCATCTTTTGGGGATGCTTGGTGCGGTGCTGCTGATCGGGCCCATGGCCGCGAACGCGCAGACCTACGATGTCAACGTGCAGGAAGGCGTCGATACGTTGGGCGTCATTACGCCGAACGTGAACGACCTCACGGGAACCTTCACCTACAACGCCGGCGTGTTTTCCAACATTAATATTCTGATCAATGGCCAAGGAGCCACGGCTCCCGCGCAGACCATAACCGGCGGCACGACGAGCCTGCTTTTCAGCTACACCGACGCGCCGAGCGACACGACCTTCTATAGCTTCGACATCAACCATCCGCTCGGCGGCAGCGCGACATCGATCGGGATCAGCGACGTGGTCTTTTCGCCGTTCGATTCGTTGCAATTCGGCAATGACGTTTGTGGCAGCACCGTGTATGGACAGTCCGGTCCGAATGCGTCGACTTACACGTGTTCCGGCAGCCTGACTAAAGCGCCCGAGATCGACCCCGCTTTTGCTGCCGGAGGCTTGGCGTTATTGCTGGGCGGCGCTGCCGTGCTGCGCGCGAGGCGGATAGTGCACGCCTAGCACCCCCAACGAGCCGGCGATCAAAGCCGCCTTCGGGTGCCCTGATGGAGGTCGGAGAGCCGTGCAGGTAGGTCGTTGTCGCGTCGGGACTGATCTATCTGCCGCGGTTCGTCGTACTCGGACATCGCTCCGAAAGGTTAAGGGACCGCAGTCAGAGCTTGCGACTATGTGCTACATGTAGCACAATCACCCTATGAAGCAGGCGGGTATACGTGAAGCGCGTCAGAACCTGACCGCACTGATTGAGGAGGTTCGCAAGGGTCGGGAGGTCACGATTACCGATCGTGGCAGGCCGGTAGCGCGATTGGTTCCTCCTCGCCGCGCCGAAGCGGGAACGTATTCGGGTCGCGCGGCCTTCCGGCGCAAGATGCGAAAGCTCACGGTTCCACTTTCCGACGCCGTTATCGATGGGCGATCCGAGCGCGACTGAGGCGTCCGAGAGCCCCCGCCTGCCCAGTGCCGACGCGGGTATCTATCTTGACTCCAGTGCCCTAGCCAAGATCTACGTCCCCGAAGCCGAAAGCGAGAAGCTTGATAGCTTACTCCGCGGCAGACGCGGTCTCATGATCTCCGAACTTGCCATTACGGAGGTTCTGTCGGCGGTCGCCCGCAGAAAGCGAGAGGGCGTACTCAACGTTGATCAAGCCAGCGAGATTCGCGATGCAGTTCTTGAAGATGCTGATTCTGGGTCGTTCGATCGTTTGGAGTTGAACCCAGCGGTACACCGTGAAGCGGAACGTCTCTTGTTCGGGATCGATTCGATACCGTTGCGAACTCTCGACGCGCTGCATATAGCGCTGGCACTCTCGGGCTCCGCCACTCACGTCGTAACTTTTGACCTTCGCATGCGAGCAGCCGCGCTGCAGGCAGGCTTGAAATCAATCGACTTGGGCGCCTGACACCGGGTGTCAGATCCTCTCGTCCGATGACGCACCCGCGCTGAGGTTTCGGTGCGAATTGGTAGCGGCGGCAGCAATTCCCTGCCCGGCAGGACAGCCCGTACGTTGCGACGCATTGCTACTGAAGTCGGCAAGTGCCCGACCACGTCGACTCTGGGCTCCCAACCACCGATGTCTGCGACAGGAAGCCCAAACTACCTAGAAGCGCAGCCGAAATCGAACACCGGCGATCGTGGCAGTATCGAGCGCCGAAAAATCTACGTTGCATTGCCAGATGCCAAGGCCGATCGACTCGGCCATCTAAGGATTATCGATGTTTCGCGCGATGATTACCTTTATCCAACAACCCGACGCTTCGTTCCCGCGGCGCTTCCTCTATCGACGCGGCGCGCTTTATTGAGGGAGGCCTAACCAGAGGCAAGGATGGACGCGCGGGCCGTTCTTTGCATCGCGCTCACTCGAAACGGTCCTCGATGGATTCGAGCAAACGCCGGCCGTGAATCACCGCAATGATCTCGATCTGACTCGACCGAATCTCGTAGATAACGCGGTAACTGTAAATGAACCGCTCGCGGACCGATTCGTCCTTCAATTCTGGAACGATGCGGCCGATATGCGGCTGCTCCGCAATCAAGTTAGCGAGATCGAGAATTTCCTCGGTGACGCATTGGCCGTAAAACGGCGAGTCGCGGCTTATATACTCAGCGATGGCGTCAATATCGTCGAGTGCCTGCTCTGACCATATTATGCTCGCAGCCATCGACCAAGGCGCTCGCGGGCTTCAGCCGCGGTATATCGGCGGCCAGCGGCGATATCCTCGCGCCCATGCTTAATCTTCTCGAGGACGTATAGGTGATACTGAATGTCCTCCAGCGTGCTGTCGTCGGGAAGCCGCTGCAACAGTTGCTCAACCTCTTGCTTGACCGTGGCCATATCAAATCCCTCTCGCAAAACCGTATCGCCAAAAGAATGGGACTTCGCCGATTATCGCAAAGAACATCCTACACATGCCTGCCAAACTGGGACGAAACATCCAGTTTAGGCAACCCGATTCATCGCCAGGACCCGACCCGCCGCGCAATCCGTCAAGATAGTCGCTCCAAGCCTGCATCATCTTGCGGCGCTCCGAAAGGCGCTGTGCTTTGTTGTAGGCCGCCCGGACTTTATTGCGCTCGCTATGCGCGAGCTGTAGCTCGATCACATCCGGGGGAAAGCCCTGCTCGCCACCTCGAACCAAGGGCCCGAACGCGATGCGCGGTTTCGTTGGCGGCCGCGTGCCTCGATGCGGCGGAGCGTCGCGAGCAGCTCTTGGGCGGTAATCGCGCCCACGGGTGCTTACCGATGTATGGATAGAGAAAGCTCTTCAACCGAGCGCCGAGCATGGCCATCGTGTCGGACGAAAGGGCTTTGCCCTGAAGCGCCAGCCATTCCGCGGCCACCGCCTCGAAGCTATCCGCCGGCGCCTCACGCAGCACCTTGCGCCGGGCGTTGGGGTCGACGCCGTCCGCGATCAGCTTGCGAGCCTCCTCGCGCTTCTCTCGCGCGCTTGAGCGGCACATCGGGATACGCTCCCAAGGCGAGGAGTTTCGCGCGCTCCTCTAGCCAATAACGCAGACGCCACAGGCGGCCTCCCTGCGGAGGCCGCGCTCATCGAACGGCTTGTAGGGCTTGTCGCTCGCCTTGGCAGTGCGAATTCGAGTCTCGATCCAGCCACGCTTCGCGAGGGCACGCCAGACCAGCCAAGGACGCGTAGGTACAATTTAACACTTAAAAATCAGGTATTTTCGAGATCGAATAGTACTTGGCGGGACAGCCCGGTACGCCGCGAAACGGAGGTATTGGAGGCTAAGGTCGGAATCGAACCGGCGTACACGGCTTTGCAGGCCGCTGCATGACCACTCTGCCACTTAGCCCGGGTCAGAAATCCCGAACCGACGAACGCGCCGGATTTAATTTACTGGAGCGGGAAAGGAGGCTCGAACTCCCGACCTCAACCTTGGCAAGGTTGCGCTCTACCAACTGAGCTATTCCCGCCCTTAAGCAGACGCGCAATTGTAGAGACGTGCCGGCCGGAGTCAAGCCGGGCCGCCCCAAAAACGCGGCTAAATACCTGAGCTGGGGCACAAATCTCGTCGCGCTCCACGCACCGTCGCTCCCGCTCAGCCTGCAAGCGGGGCCGGTCCCGGGTCGCCAGCGCCCTCAGAGCGCTGCGCTGCCGCGCAGCTCCGGCCACGCGAGGCGCAGGTATAGGAACATCGACCACAGCGTCAACACGACGGCGATGCCGGTGAGCACCGAGACCCAGCCTGTAGATCGGCAGATCGAACAGGTTCTGCCGGAACAGCAGGAACGACAGTCCCGACGATCTGCATGATCGTCTTGTACTTGCCCCACACCGAGACCTTGATGCGGCCGCGCGCACCGATCTCCGCCATCCATTCGCGCAGCGCCGAGACCGCGATCTCCCGGCCGATGATGACCACGGCGACGATGACCATGAACCAGCGCGGGTCGCGGCTCACGATCAGCACCAGCGCCGCCGCCACGATCAACTTGTCGGCCACGGGATCGAGGAACGCGCCGAGGCGCGAGGTCTGTCCCCAGCGCCGCGCCAGATAGCCGTCGAGGCTGTCGGTGATCCCGGCGAGCGCGAAGGCGGCGCAGGTCGCCGGATCCTTCCACCAGTAGGGCAAATAGAAGATCACGATCACCGCCGGGATCATCAGGATCCGCAGCCAGGTGAGCGCGTTCGGCAGGTGCAGATACCAGGCGCGTTTATTTTCCGGGGTGGAGATGCTCATAGATCACTTCGGCAAGTTCCCGCCCGAAACCGCGGATTTGTAACGAAATCGTCGACGCCGGCACGCAGAATTCCCTGCAAGCCGCCGAACTGCTTCAGCAGCTCGCGTCGCTTGACCGGACCCAAGCCCGGAATCGTCTCGAGTATAGACTGGCTGTGGCGCTTGGCGCGTTTGCGGCGGTGTCCGGTGATCGCGAATCGGTGTGCCTCGTCGCGTACTGCGCTGAATGAGGTGCAAGGCGCTCGAGTCCGGCGGCAACAGCGTCGGGAATTAATCGATCGAGCGTGAACAGCTGCTCCTGACCCGGCCGGCGGTCCGCCCCTTCGCGACGCCGATGAGTCGTGATGCCGGCGACGCCGAGCTCCTCGAGCACCTTCGCCGCCTCCGCGAGCTGTCCCTTGCCGCCATCGATCAGCAGCACGTCGGGAGCCGTGATCTCGCCGTCGCGCACGCGCTTGTAGCGCCGGGTGAGCGCCTGGTTCATCGCCGCATAGTCATCGCCCGGCTGGATGCCTGCGATATTGAACCGCCGGTATTCGGCCTTCATCGGTCCCTCGGGACCGAAAACCACGCAAGACGCCACTGTCTCCGTGCCGCCGGTATGGCTGATGTCGAAGCATTCGAGCCGCTGCGGCACCTCGTCGAGATCGAAGGCATCGCGCAGCTCCTCGAGGCTCGACTCGATGCTCGAGCGGGCGAGCGCTCGCATCTTGAGCGCCTGCTCGGCGTTGTTGTGCATCATCTCGAGCCAGCGGGCGCGGATGCCTCGCACTTGCGAGGCGATGCGCACCTTGTGACCCGCTCGCTCGCCGAGCGTCGCCTCGAGCACGCGCCGCCCGTCGAAGTCGTGCTCGACGATGATTTCCGCGGGAGACTCGCGCTCGAGATAATACTGGGCGACGAAAGCCTCGAGTACCTCGGCCAGTTCCGCGAGCGGCGCTTTCGGGAAGAAATTGGTGCTGCCTAGGCTCCGGCCGCCGCGTACGAACATCAGCGCAACCGCGTACTCGCCGTGCGCGGAATCGATGGCGATGACGTCGGCGTCGTGATCGATCTCGGCGTTCACGATCTGCTGCGACTGGATTACCTTCAGATGCTTCAGTTGGTCGCGCACCCGCGCCGCTTCCTCGAAGTTCAGCTGCTCGGCCGCCGTCTCCATGCGCCGCGCGAGCTCGACCTGAGCCTCGTCGTTCCGTCCCTCGAGCACCTTGATGGCGGACTGGACGTCGCGCGCGTAATCCTCTTTGGATATCAGCCCCACGCAGGGTCCGGTGCAGCGCTCGATCTGGTATTGCAGACAGGGTCGCGAGCGGTTCGAGAAATAGAGGTCGTCGCAGTTGCGGAGCCGAAAGAGCTTCTGCAGCTGACCGAGCGTCTCGCGCACCGCGCCGGCCGACGGGTAAGGACCGAAGAAGCGCCCGACCTCCTTGCGCGACCCTCGGTAGAAATTCAGACGCGGGAAATCGTGATTGGTTTCGAGGTGAAGGTACGGAAAGCTCTTGTCGTCGCGCAGCACCACGTTGAAACGCGGCCGATGCTTCTTGATCAGATTGAATTCGAGAAGCAGCGCCTCGGTATCCGAATTGGTGATGGTGACTTCCATGCTCGCGGTCTTCGCCACCAGCGCCTGGACCTTGGGCTGGACGTTGCTCGGCTGGAAGTACGAACCCACACGGCTCTTCAAGTTGCGCGCCTTGCCGACGTACAGAATCGTCCCCTGCGCATCGAGCATGCGATAGACGCCCGGCCGCGCCGGCAAGGAATCGACGAAGCCCTTGGCATCGAATGGCGGCACTGCTGCGGACGCGCCCTCTTGGGCCGATTCGGCGCTCATCATCGCCGGTTCGCGGTTTTCGACTCATCTGCGGATTTCGACGGCGCATCCAAGAGCGCGATGGCGCGCTCGACGACCGCCTCGAACATCGGCGTGGTGAGCCGGCGGGTCTGGGTGTTGTAGCGGCTGCAGTGATAGGAATCCAGCAAGACGCGTCCTCCGGGAAGAGCGTGCTCGGCACCGTGGGCGAAGCGATAGTGGCCGACGCGCAATCCATGGGCGCGCAATACCGCCATGTGCGCGATCGCCCCCAGGGCAAGAATAACTCGCACCTCCGGGCTTTGCGCGAGCTCAGCCTTCAGGTACCCGTTGCACTCCTTGATCTCTTCGGGCAGAGGCTTGTTCTGCGGCGGCAGGCACTTGACCGCGTTGGTGATGCGCGCGCGCCGGAGCGTCAACCCGTCGTCGGCGCTCACCGAGCGCGGGGAGCTCGCCAGGCCGAACTTATGGAGCGTCTCATAGAGCAAGATTCCGGCGAAATCGCCGGTGAACGGGCGTCCTGAGCGATTCGCGCCATGCATCCCCGGCGCAAGACCCGTGATCAGAAGCGGCGCCTTGGCATCGCCGAAGGGCGGCACCGGCTTGCAAAAATAGCCCGGGTGTTGCTGGCGCACAGAATCGAGAAATGCCGCCAGGCGCGCGCAGCGCCGGCAGCCGGGGTCGTAAATGCTGTTCATATCCAAAGAGAGCCGAGTGGAGGTAGCGTCGCTACCCTATCAGGCTCGTCAAGGGCAGAAGAAAAAACGGGCTACGCGGAACTTCCGCGTAGCCCGCCATGATCGCGCCTCGAATTTGGACTAACCCGAGCGCAACCCAACCTGTGCCGCCAGTGGGGCCGGTGCGCCCGACCCGGTGCGTCGCCGACGCTTATCTTTGACCGCAAAGGCCGGAAAGATTCCGCGTTCGACTCATACTTTTTGCGTGCGGTCCGTGCAGGAAGACCCACCACGCGCTCGCTTGAAAAGGGCGGGAGAGGTTTGCGCCGCAGAATAGCACCTGCGCCGGGCGGGGCAATGGCGTTTTTCCAAAATCGCGGCCGGGACGAGAGAGTTCCGATCGAGATTAAATCAATATCTTATTGATTTATATAACTATTATTATCGCATAAAATAACTTCTGGAACCCGAATTAAGGGTTTCCCCGACCCTGCGCCAACGGCCCGCCGACGGCCACCCGCGCGACGCGCGATTCGCATGGCAAGCTCGAGCGCCTGCTCGGCGTTCAACCGCGGATCGACCTGGGACTTGTAGGCTCGCGCAAGATCGGCCTCTTTCAGATCGCGCGCGCCGCCGATGCACTCGGTGACATCTTCGCCGGTGAGCTCGATATGCACGCCGCCGAGCCGCGAGCCGAGCTCCTCGTGAATGCGAAACGCCGCCTCGACCTCGCCCAGATATGTTGTCGAAGCGGCGGGTCTTGATTCCGCCCGCGGTCGTCTCGGTGTTGCCGTGCATGGGATCGCATACCCACAGTACCGGCGCGCCGGTCGCGCGCACGGCCTCGATCACGGGCGGCAGACGCTCGGCGATGTCCTTCACGCCGAAGCGGTGAATGAACGTGAGACGGCCCGGCTCGTTCTGCGGATTCAAGACCGAGACCAGCTCCTGCAGCCATTCGGCGCTCATCGACGCGCCCACCTTCACGCCGATCGGATTGGCGATGCCCCGAAAGTACTCGATGTGCGCGCCCTCGATCTGGGCCGTGCGCATGCCGATCCACGGCATGTGCGTCGATAAGTTGTACCACTTCTTCTGGCGGTCGATGTAGCGGGTCTGCGCCTGCTCGGACAGCAGATGCAGCCCCTCGTGACTCGTGTAGAACTCGACCCGGGTCGCCGCGTGCACCGAAAGACCGCTCATCGACTCGAAGAACTCCAGCGACTCCGCGATCGAATCGACGATCTTCTGATAGGCATCGCGCAGCGCGGCATGACGCAGGAACCCGAGGTCCCAGTATTCCGGGTGATGCAGGTCGGCGAACCCGCCGTCGATGAGCGCGCGCACGAAATTGAGGGTGAGCGAGGCGCGCTCGTAGCCGCGCAGCAACAGCTCCGGATCGGGCTCCCGCTCCTCGGGCGTGAAGCCGGGCTTGTTGACGTTATCACCGCGGTACGAGGGCAGCGTCACGCCGCCCCGCGTTTCGGTATCCGTGGAGCGCGGCTTGGCGTATTGCCCGGCGAATCGCCCGACACGGATGATCGGCTTCTTCAGTCCCTGCAGCAGCACCAGGCTCATCTGCAGCAGGATCTTCAGGCGCTTGGCGATGTTGTCCGATTCGCAGTCGGCGAAGCTTTCCGCACAATCGCCGCCCTGAAGCAGGAACTCCTCGCCGCGCTGCGCGCGCGCGAGCCTCGCCTTGAGCGCCTCGATCTCCCAGGAGACCACGAGCGGCGGCAGGCGGCTCAAGGAGGCGACCACCCGCTCGAGCGCAGCCGGATCGCCGTACTTGGGCTGCTGAGTCGCCGCACGGCCTTGCCAGCTCGCCGGGTGCCAGTTCGTCAATTGCAGGGACTTGGACATGACGCCGGATGCTACACAGCGCGCGCGCAGCGCGCAAAAGCGGCTGGCCGGACCCGTGGTGGCGCTTCGCGCCCCGGCACGGCAAAATGCGGCCCCCCACGGGTCCAACGGAAATGCCCTATGTCCAGAGCCCAAGAAACGCTCGCAGCCCTCGGGCTCGATGAACTGAATGCCGGCAGTTGGTCGGGCAGCCACGGCTGGAGTGCGCTCGATTCCGGTCCGGTGATCGAATCGCTCAATCCCACCACCGGCCAGCGCCTCGCGCGGGTGCGCGGGGCGACATCCGCCGACTACGAGCGCGTGCTCGGCGCCGCGGTCGAGGCGGCGAAGCAATGGCGATTCGTGCCGGCGCCGCAGCGCGGTGAAGCGATCCGCGCGCTGGCGGAGGAGCTTCGCGCGCACAAGGACGCGCTCGGCAGCTTGGTCTCGCTGGAAAACGGCAAGATCAAGGCCGAGGGCGACGGCGAAGTGCAGGAGATGATCGACATCGCCGATTTCGCGGTCGGTCAATCGCGCATGCTGTACGGCTTGACGATGCATTCGGAGCGTGCGCAGCACCGCATGTACGAGCAATGGCAGCCGCTCGGCGTCGTGGGCGTGATCTCCGCCTTCAACTTTCCCGTCGCGGTGTGGTCTTGGAATGCATTCCTCGCCTGCATCTGCGGCAACGCGACGGTGTGGAAGCCCTCGCCGAAGACCGCCCTCTGCGCGCTCGCCGTGCAGCGGCTCTGCAATCGTGTGCTCGAGCGGCAGCGCTTGCCTGCGATCTTTCAGATATTCATCGACGCAGGCGCGGACCTCGCGGAGCGCTTCGTCGACGATCGCCGCGTCGCGCTCGTGTCCTTCACGGGCTCGACCCACGTCGGACGCAAGGTCGGTGTGCGCGTGGCCGAGCGGCTCGGCAAGTGCCTGCTCGAGCTCGGCGGCAACAACGCCATCATCGTGGATGAGTCCGCGAACTTGAGCCTCGCGGTTCCCTCCATCGTATTCGGCGCTGTCGGCACTGCAGGGCAGCGTTGCACCAGCACGCGTCGCGTGATCGTGCATCGCTCGCGCGCCGCAGAGCTCGAGGAGCGCCTGCTCGCCGCCTACAAGCAGGTGCGCATCGGCGATCCGCTCGATCCCGTGACGCTCATGGGCCCCCTCATCGATGCAAGCGCCGTCGAGCGCTACCGCGCCGCCATCGAGGCGGCACAGGCGCAAGGCGGCACCTTGCTCTGCGGCGGTCGAGTGCTCGATCGGGACGGACATTTCGTCGAGCCCGCCATCATCCGGGCCTCGGCCGCCATGTCCATCGTGCGCACCGAGACCTTTGCACCGATTCTGTACGTCATGAGCTACGAGAGACTCGACGAGGCGATCGAGCTGCAAAACGGCGTGGCGTACGGGTTGTCGTCCGCGGTATTCACCGACCGTCTGCAAACGGCCGAGCGGTTCCTGTCCGCCGATGGGAGTGACTGCGGCATCGCGAATGTCAATCTGGGAACCTCGGGAGCGGAAATCGGCGGCGCGTTCGGCGGCGAAAAAGACACGGGCGGTGGCCGCGAGGCAGGCTCGGATTCCTGGAAGGCCTACATGCGGCGCCAGACCACCACCATCAACTGGAGCTCGCAGCTGCCGCTCGCGCAGGGAATCCGTTTCGACCTGTAGGCGTCATGCCACCCGAGGGAGTGGAGAAGATCGCCCTCGTGATTAGCATCCCGACTAGATGCCTAGGACATGCACGCCGTGCGCTTGGGCAGCAACGGCGAGAGCTCTGTCGTGCGTCGCCATATCAAGATCGATGCCGGTCGCGTCTTGCCAAAGCAACAAGGACGCGAGGTGTATGGCGTCAAGCGTGCCGAGCTCAGTCGGCATCGGTTGCGCCGCGCGATCGAGGACGATGCTGTCGATCTCAATGAGTTCGAGGGAATCGATCAGGGCAAGAACGGTAGACCGACGACGCGCCATTTCGATGTCGGGCAGACCCGCGCGCAGTCGCAGGCGATCGAGCGTACGCAGGCTCTCAATGGTCACGAGTACGCTCGAGACGCCGCGATCGATGTGGCGCCACTCGGGGAGTGCGTTAGGCTGACCGAGCGCTACGCGCAGCAGCACGGATGCATCGACGTAGGCGATCATCGATGACTTTGCCGCTCCTCGAGCAGCAATTCGAGTACGTCAACTTTGAGCGTTAGCGCTTTGGGCAGGAGGACCTTATTAGGGGCTGGTGAACCCGAGGCGGGTTTGCGCACCTTAAGCCTTGGATGCTCGCGAATGGGAACGATCTGGGCGATGGCCGTGTTTCGATCGAGCACGGCGATTGATTCACCGCCCTGCACGGCGCGAAGGCATTCGCTCAGTTTGGCTTTGAGTTCGGCGATGCGTACTTGCCTCATGACTATATATGACCATAACTAGTCATTTTAGGCAAGATCTCTCATGCGCATGAACACGCTAGCGGGCGAGCCAGGCCTCGACCGCGGCGGCGCGTTCGGCCAAGCGTGCGGCCGAAACAGGGCCGACGGTCTTGAGATCCTGAGCATAGAGCGATACGCGGTACTCCTCGGTCCACAGCCGTAACGCATCGAGCTCGGGCGGCCGGCGCAGCTCCGCGCCCGCTTGATTTGCGAGGCTCGCGTAGCGGCGCTCCCCCTCGCGCAACTCCGCAAGCACCTGCGCGCTCTCGGATCCGCGCGCGAGGGCCCGCTGCCAGCGGCGCTCTTCGCCGCGCAGCCAGCGCGGCAGCTGCCGCAACCAATCCGGGGAGAGCGATCGCAGGAATGCCGCATCGAGCAGGCGCTCGAGATGCGCGCGGCTCTCCCGGGTGGCCTCGGCGAGTGGCCGCCCGCGGGGATCATCGAGCAGCCGACGCACGTCGCGCGCTTGGGCGAACCAGCCGGCTGCGGCCGAGGTGATCTCCTCGAGTGTCGGGTGAAGCTCGGCGCGACCTCGCTCGAGCGCCGCCTCGAACGCCGTACGCTCCCTCGGCGGCTCGTCCTCAGCGAAGCAGGCACGACGGAAGATCAGATCGAGCAGCGTATCGACCAGCGCGTCGCGCGTGAAGTATGGAACTGCGCTCAACAGCAGCCGTGCATCGCCGCCGATGCGCTTCTCGAGGTCGCGCGCTTGGCGGTCGAGCATGAGACGGGCAAGCGCCACCGCCCCGTCGCGAAAGCTCCGCGCGGCCTCTTCCGCCGACCACTCGAAGCGAACCTCCAAGACGCCGCCCGAGCGGACCAGTGCGGCATACACGCGCAAGGGTCCCGCCGGCAGCTCGAGGGCCTGGCTCTCGGGAAGTTCGGGTGCCTCGAAGCGACGCCACGGGCCTGGATAGGCGCCGCGGGCATGCTCGTCGAGTTCGCGTCGCGCCTCGAGCGCGAACCGCCCACGCAACTCGCCCAAGTCGACGCCCGCACCGAGCTCGCGTCCGTGGGACAGCACGAGAACACGGGGTACGAGATGCCGCGGCATCTGCGCGAGATCGAACTGCGCGAGACTTTCGGGCACGCCGCGCGCCTGCGTGATCCAGGCTCGCACGCCCTGCGCATCGGCTCTTGCAGTTCGGTCTGCGAGGAATGCCTGGGACGCCGCAGCAATCGGGATCAAGCTGCGCCGAGCCTCTTTGGGCAGGGAGCGCAGCAACGCGCTCACACGCGGCTCGATCAGCCCCGGAATCGCCGTGTCCACGGCGGCCCGCGTGAGCGTCGGCAGCGCGAGCAGCGGCACGCGCAGCGTGGCGCCGTCGTCCACCTCGCCCGGCGCGAAGCGATAGTCCACCGGCACCGATAACTCGCCGATCGAAGCTAAATTCGGGAATTGGTCGAGCCGCTCACGCTCCGGGGCGCGCGCGAAGATCTCCTCCGGGGTCAGCGCCAACGCCTGGCGCTCGGCTTCGCTCCAATGGCGTGTGAGATGCTCGAGGGTCGCGGCGCTCGACACCTGCCGCGGCAACAGCCGCGCATAGAGCTCGACGAAATGCTCGGCGGGTCGCACGAGATCGCGCACCCGCAGCCGCTCCTCGAGCAGCTCCGCATCGCGCAGCGCCGCATCGTTCGACACAAGCCACTCTGGGCGTCGCGCCAGTCTTCCATAGACGAGTGCCTCGCGCGCAAAGATGAGCCTCGACTCTTCCGGCGCGATGGGACCGTAGTTCACGATGCGATTCGCGCTCAAGGTCAGCCCCAGAAAGGTCATGCGTTCGCGGGCGACGACCTGCTCGCGGGTCTCGTCCCAATCGGGCTCGAGATACTCGCGTTTCAGCAGATGTCGCGCCGCCGTCTCGACCCAAGACGGCTCGATCTCCGCAACGCGCCGCGCATAGACCCGGCTGGTCTCGACGATGTACGCGGCCATCACCCACTTGGGCTTGCGCCGCCGCAAGGGCGAGCCGGGAAAAATATGAAAGCGGATGCCGCGGGTGCCGAGGTATTCCCCCTCCTCCCCACGAACGCCCACATTGGTGCAAAAACCCGCAAGCAGCGATCGATGGACCGCCGCGTAGCTTGCGGCCCGCGCCTGCGGCACGATGGAGAGCTCCGCGGCCCGATCTGCGACCTGCGCATAGACATCGTCCCACTCCGAGAGGCGCAGCAAGGATAATTGCCGCTCCTTACACCAGCGCCTGAGCTCGCGCCGCGGCCCTTGCCGCGCCTTGCGGTACGCCCGCCAGAGTCTCACCAGCCCCGAGAATTCCGAACGCGGATCGTCGAACGCAGCCGCCGGATCATCCTCGCCCGACTCCTCCTGAGTCTGCGCAACGGGCGCGCGCACCCGTACATCCGGCACGCTCAAGCCGGCGACGAGCGCGAGCAGCTCGCTTTCGGCCCGATAGCGCCGGCTCTCGAGCAGCGCGCGCGCGAGCCGTGGATCGAGCGGCAGGCGCGACATGGCCCGCCCCTTGCCGGTGATGCGGCGCTCGTCGTCCAGCGCCTCGAGCTCCTGCAGCAGCCGATAGCCGTCGGAGAGCGCGCGCGACTCGGGGGGATCGATGAAGGGGAACGTCTCGGCCTCGCCCAGGCCGTCCGCCGCGAGGCGCAGCAGCAGCGCTGCGAGATTGGTCCGCAGCACCTCGGGCTCGGTGAACTCGGGACGCGCCTCGAAATCCTCCTGCGAATAGAGGCGCACGCACAGTCCCGCTCCGATACGCCCGCAGCGGCCCTTGCGCTGCTCGGCGCTTGCGCGCGACACGGGCTCGATGGGCAGGCGCTGCAGCCGGTTGCGCGGACTGTAGCGGCTGATACGTGCGAGCCCCGAATCGATCACCGCGCGGATGCCCGGCACCGTGATCGAGGTCTCCGCGACATTGGTCGCGAGCACGATCCTTTGCTGCGGGCCGCGCTTGAAAATCTTGCTCTGCTGCTCCCAGGAGAGCCGCGAGAAGAGCGGTAGAACCTCCACCTTCGAAAGCTCGCGCTCGAGCAAATCCGCGACGTCGCGGATCTCGCGCTCCCCCGGCAAGAACACCAGCACATCGCCTGCGCCGATCGGACCCGGCGTCGTCGCGATGTCGAGGTAGGCGCCGAGCACCGCCGCCGGCAAGTCCAAGTCGTCCGCGTCTTCGGCGGGAGCGGCATAGCGCACTTCGATCGGATGGCTGCGGCCGCTGACGGTGAGAATCGGCGCATGGTCGAAGAACCGGGACACACGCTCGAGCGCCAGTGTCGCGGACGTGACGATGACCTTGAGGTCCGGCCGGCGAGGCAAGAGCCGCTTGATGACCCCGAGGAGCAGATCCACGTTGAGCGAGCGCTCGTGCGCCTCGTCCACGATCAGCGTGTCGTAGCGCCGCAAGTCCGGATCTGCATTGAGCTCGGCGAGCAGCAGGCCGTCTGTCATCAGCACCAGGCGGGTCGCCTCCGACACCTGGTCGGCGAACCGCACGCGAAAACCGACGGTGCGCCCTACGGGCTCGGCGAGCTCCTCGGCAATGCGCGCCGCGAGCGAGCGCGCCGCCAAGCGGCGCGGCTGCGTGTGCGCGATCACTCCGCCGCGCCCGCGCCCGGGTCCGCGCCCGAGCTCCAGGCAATATTTCGGCAGCTGCGTGCTCTTGCCCGAGCCGGTGTCGCCTGCGACGATCAGGAGCTGGTGGCGCTCGAGGGCCTCGAGAATGTCCTGACGGCGCGCAAAGATCGGCAGATCGGGGTCATGCTTGTATACCAGCGGCACCGGGATTTGCCGGGCCGCCTCATTCGGCACGCTTTACGTCCATCCACAAAGCCTCCTGGGCCGCGAGGCTCAAGCTCGAGAAGATTTCGCCGCGCGCGCGCGCGAGCGCCTCCATGGCGCGAAAGCGCCTCTCGAATTTCGCATTCGCGCTGCGCAAAGCCGCCTCCGCGTCGACCTCGAGCTTGCGCGCGAGATTCGCTGCGGCGAACAGCAAGTCGCCGATTTCCTCGACAATCTCGGCCGAGGGACCCGCGCGCGGCGCTGACGCCGCGGTTTCGTGAGCGGCGGCAGCTTCGCGCACCTCGGCAAGCTCCTCGGCCACTTTGTCGGCGGTCTGGCTCGCGTGCTCGAAATCGAATCCGACTCGCGCGGCGCGCTTGCTCAGCTTGTGGGCGCGCATCAGCGCGGGCAAGGCGCGCGGCACGCCGTCGAGCGCGCTTGCCGCATCGGCCCCATCGCCTCGGGCATCGCGACGCCGGGCCTCGCTACGCTCCTTGGCCTTGATGTCCTCCCAAACGACGCTTTGCTCGGCGGCGCTCAGCCGGCCCTGGCCGCCAAACACGTGCGGATGGCGCCTGCGGAGCTTGTCGCAAATCGCGCCCGCCGTCGCTTCGAAATCAAAGGCGCCGCGCTCGCGTGCGATCTGCGCATGAAATACCACTTGAAACAAAAGATCGCCGAGCTCGTCCTTGAGGTGTGCGAGATCCTCGCGCTCGATGGCATCGGCGACCTCGTAGGCCTCCTCGATCGTGTAGGGCGCGATGCTGGCAAAGGTCTGCTCGCGGTCCCACGGGCAGCCATCGGGCGCGCGCAGCCGCTCCATGATCGCGAGCAACTCCTGCACGTTCGAGCTCACGGCGCGGGCGGACTCGGTCCCGCCTGCAGCATTCGGCGGAACGTGTGAAGCATGCCCGCGGTTGCGCCCCAGATGTCGCGATCGGCGTAGGGTATGTCCCAGACTTCGATCGTCACGTCGTTGAGCTGCATCATGCGCGACTTGTGATTGGCACCGTCCAGGATGAAGTCCAGCGGCACCTCGAACACGTCGTGCACCTCGGCCGTGGCGATGCGCAGCTCGAACGACGGATTGACGAAGGCGACCGCCGGCGTGACGCGAAACCCCGTGCCGACCCAGTGATCGGGCAAGAAACCGGCAAACTCCACGAAGCCCTCCGAGAGGCCGATTTCCTCGTGCGCCTCGCGCAGCGCCGCACGCCAGGGACTTTCGTCCTGCGGATCGATGCGGCCGCCCGGAAAGCTGACCTGCCCGGCGTGATCCTTGAGCGTCGCGGCGCGCTGTGTGAGCAGCACGGTCCACCCTTGATCCCGCTCGACCAGCGGCACGAGCACCGCCGCG
Organism: uncultured Gammaproteobacteria bacterium; assembly: GCA_963766915.1. Taxonomy (GTDB): domain Bacteria; phylum Pseudomonadota; class Gammaproteobacteria; order Steroidobacterales; family Steroidobacteraceae; genus Bog-1198. The sequence continues at coordinate 640,392 of CAVYCL010000001.1, read as the reverse complement.
GGCGTGCGGCGCACCGTGGCCGCGAAAGCCCGCACCCGCTCGATGAGCTCGGGCTGTCCCTGCGCGAGCCACAGCATGTCATCGTCCGGCGCGGAGGGCTGCGGCTTGAGAGACTCGCGGATGTGCGCCTTGCTGTAAAGCGGATCCATCTTCAACCGGAAGACCCCGAGCCCTTGATGCCGCCCGTCGTGAGCGCGAGCGGATCGAGCAGCGGGCGCAGCTCGCTCTCCGGCAGGCGCGTCACCTCCGCTGCGACCTCAAGAATCGGCCGGCCCTCGGCATAGGCCTTCTTGGCGATCGCGGCACCCTTCTCGTAGCCGATGATCGGATTCAGGGCGGTGACCAGGATGGGATTGCGCTCGAGCGCCTCGCGCAGCCGCTCCTCGTTCACGGTGAAGCCCGCCAGCGCGTGATCGGCGAGGTTGCGGCTCGCGATGCTCAGCAGGTCGAGGCTTTGCAGCAGATTGTAGGCGATCACCGGCAGCATCACGTTCAGCTGGAAATTCCCCGATTGACCGGCGATGGTGATCGTTGCATCGTTGCCGATGACTTGAGCCGCGATCATGGTGACCGATTCGGGCACCACCGGGTTGACCTTGCCCGGCATGATGCTCGAGCCCGGTTGCAAGCGCGGGCAGCGCAATCTCGCCGAGCCCCGCCAGCGGGCCGCTGTTCATCCAGCGCAAATCGTTCGAGATCTTCATCAGGCTCACGGCCACGACCTTGAGCTGGCCGGACAGCTCAACCGCCGTGTCCTGGCTCGACAGCGCCTCGAAATAATTGTGGCTGGGGACGAACTCGAGCTGCGCCTCGGCGGCCAGATGACGGGCGAACACCGCACCGAAATTCTCGCGCGCATTGATGCCGGTGCCCACCGCGGTACCGCCCTGCGCGAGCGCAAGCAGCCGCGGCATCACCGAGAGGAGCCGCGCGCAACCCTTGTCGATCTGCGCCCGCCAACCGCCGAGCTCCTGCGCGAGCGTGATGGGCATGGCGTCCATCAAATGAGTACGGCCCGTCTTGACCAACTCCTCGAACTCACGCGCGCGCAATTCGAGCACGGTGCTTAGATGCCGCAGCGCAGGCAGCAGACGCTCGCTGAGCTGAAGGGCGGCGGACACATGGATGGCTGTCGGCACCACGTCGTTGCTGCTCTGGCCCATGTTCACTTGATCGTTCGGATGAACCTTCTTGCCGAGCCGCCGGCCCGCGAGCGTGGCGATCACCTCGTTCGCGTTCATGTTGCTGCTGGTGCCCGAGCCGGTCTGGAATACGTCCACGGGAAACTGATCGTCGTGCAGACCCGCCGCGACCTCGAGTGCCGCGACCTGAATCGCCGCGGCGAGCGGCTGCGGCAGATCGCCGAGCTCCGCATTCGCACTCGCGGCCGCGTGCTTGATGAGCCCGAGCGCGCGAATGAACGCGCGCGGCATCGACAGCCCGCTCGGCGGGAAATTCTGGATTGCACGTTGCGTCTGGGCGCCCCAAAGCGCCTGCGCCGGTACGTCGAGCGCGCCCATGCTGTCATGCTCGACGCGGAAATCGGATGGGGTCATCGCGTCTTCCTGCTAGGGCCGGTCAAGTTTCCTGTAAGATTGGGGATTCTATCACCTAGCGACGGCATTCGAGATGTCCATGCCCGCCACGGATCACGCCACCGATGCGCTCTCGCCGCTCGATGGGCGCTACGCAGCGAAGCTCCAAGCGGTACGGGAGATATTCTCCGAAGCGGCCTTCATGCGCGAGCGCGTGCGCGTCGAGTGCGCCTGGCTGCTCGCGCTCGCCGAAGGGCCGGCGAAGTCCGCACTTGTCGGACTCCCTGCGAGCGCGCGCGACTGGGCGCAGCGTTTCGCGCAGGATCCGAGCGCGACCGACGTGCTGGCCATCAAACGCATCGAAGCGCGCACCAAGCACGACGTCAAGGCGGTCGAGTACTGGATCCGCGGTGAACTCGAGACGCGCGGCGCGACTGCCGCCCAACTCGAATGGGTGCATTTCGCCGCCACGTCGGAGGACATCAACAACCTCGCGTATGCGCTCATGCTAAAGCGCGCCCGCGACAGCGTGCTCGCGCCGATGCTCTCCGCCCTCGGTGGGCGGATCGACGCGCTCGCGCTGCGCCACGCGGACGCGGGCATGCTCGCACGCACGCACGGTCAGGCGGCCACACCCACCACCGTCGGCAAGGAGCTTGCGAACGTCGCCGCGCGCCTCGAGCGGCAGCGCAACGGTATCGCGCGGCTGGAAATCCTCGGCAAGATGAACGGCGCCGTGGGTAACTTCAATGCGCACGTTGCCGCTCTGCCGCAGGTCGACTGGCCGGAATTCAGCGCCCGCTTCATTCGCGCGCTCGGCCTCGAGCCGAACACCCACACCACGCAGATCGAGCCGCACGACTGGATCGCCGAATACTGCCATGCGCTCGCGCGCGCCAACACGGTGCTCATCGATTTCGCCCGCGACATGTGGACGCTATATCTCGCTCGGCTACTTCCGGCAGAAGCCGGTGGCCGGGGAAGTCGGCTCCTCCACCATGCCGCACAAGGTGAACCCGATCGACTTCGAGAACTCCGAAGGCAATCTCGGGCTCTCGAATGCCCTGCTCATGCACTTTGCCGAAAAGCTGCCGGTGTCTCGGCTGCAGCGTGATCTCAGCGACTCGACCGTCATGCGCAACCTCGGCGTCGCCTTGGGACACGCCGTCCTCGCCTATCAGTCGCTCGAGGCCGGGCTCTCGAAGGTGGAGCTCGATGAGGCGCGGCTCGCCGAGGATCTGGGCGATGCGTGGGAGGTGCTGGCGGAAGCCGTACAAACGGTCATGCGGGCCCATGGAATCCCCGATGCCTACGACCGGCTGAAGGCGTTCACCCGCGGGCGCCCGGTGGATGAGCGAGCGCTGCGGGAATTCATCGGCTCGCTCGACCTGCCGCCCGGGGAGAAGGAGCGCCTGCTGGCCCTCGAGCCCGGCAAATACCTTGGAATTGCGCCGATTCTGGCCCGGCGGCCGCGCTGACCCCCCGTCGATGCCCCTTTTCGCGGCCGAAACGTGACACAGTTGGCACGAGAGCACGTAGGCAAACGGTAGTATCAAAACTCGAAGGACGAGGTTCGTATACACGAGCCCTCCTACCTTCAATTGAGGCACAGGGATCTTATGGCGGGTAATTCTGACGAACGGACGCAGCTAGCACCCGAGAAGGTGACCGTTCAGGGAAACGTTTCGAGCACCCGCACCATTCTCACCACGATGCCCGAGGTCCGCGAGGCGAGTCTCAAGGTGGCCAAATCGGCCACCCGTCTGTTGTCGATTTTCACCCAGGACCTCGAACCCCTGATCTACGGTGAGGAGCCCTTTCTCGAGGCGATCAAGCGCCTGGTGCTCGCCCGATCCTACGCCAAAGTGCGCGTACTGCTCGCCGATCCCTCGCGCGCCATGGTGGACAACAACCGCTTCCTCGCGCTCGCTCGCCGGCTCACGAGCTGCATCGACCTGCGCGCCATGAGCCCCGAATACCCCGCGAGCGCCGGCGCCTTCATCATCGCCGACGACAAGGCGCTCGTGTATCGGCTGCAGGCCGACCGCTGGGACGGGATCTCCGACATGAACGACCCCGCCGTCGTGCGCCGCTACCTGAATTTCTTCGACGAGGTCTGGCAGACCAGCATGCAAGAGTCGCAGATGCGACAAATGCTCATGTAATCCCCGCCGCGCGATCCCGCGCGGCCCTCTGTCAAGCTTCATCCCGTAAGTCCCATCGCTCCCCGCGCGCCGGTATAATCGGGGTATGCCGCCCCCATCGCCCCCTACTCCCCGGATCCGACCGGATCTCGTCATCGTGGGTGTATCGGGTGGCGTGGACTCGGCGGTCGCGGCGTTGCTCCTGAAAGAGGCGGGCCACGCGGTGGAGGGGCTCTTCATGTCCAACTGGGAGGACGATGAGGACGCGTACTGCACCACGGCGAGCGACTGGCAGGACGCCCGCCGCGTCTGCGACACGCTGAAAATCCCGCTGCACCGGGCAAGCTTCGCCGGCGAGTACCGAGAACGCGTATTTGCCCATTTCCTGCGCGAATACGCCGCCGGACGCACCCCGAACCCGGACGTGCTGTGCAACCGCGAAATCAAGTTCGGTGTGTGCCTGGACTATATGCATCGTCTCGGCGCCGCCAAGGTGGCGACCGGCCATTACGCCCGGGTGACCCCCGCCGCGAACCCGATCGCCGGCGCGGTGCACCTGCTCAAGGCGGCGGACCGTTCCAAGGACCAGAGCTATTTCCTGCATGGCGTCGCTCCGGCCGCGCTCGCCGACACGCTCTTTCCCTTGGGCGAGTTGCACAAGCGCGAGGTACGGGCCCGGGCGCACGCGGCGGGCTTGAGCGTGAGCGACAAACCCGACAGCACCGGCATCTGCTTCATCGGCGAGCGACCGTTTCAGGAGTTCTTGAGCCGCTACCTCAAGACCAGCGCCGGCCCCATCGAGGATGCGGCGGGGAGAATTCTGGGCGAGCATCGCGGGCTTGCCCTCTACACGCTCGGCCAGCGCTCCGGGCTTGGACTCGGCGGCCGCGCAGGCGCCGCCGAAGCGCCCTGGTATGTCGCCGCAAAAGACACCAATCGAAACGCGCTCGTTGTCGTGCAGGATCACGACCACCCGCTCCTCATGTCCGATTCGTTCACGGTCGAGGACATGCACTGGCTTGTCCCAGCCGACGGGTCGGAACGCGACTGCGCGGTGAAGACGCGCTATCGGCAGAACGATCTGCCCTGCCGGGTACGCCTGGAGCGCGCGGGCCGTTGGCACGTGACGCTTGCCAGTCCGGCGCGAGCGGTCACGCCGGGTCAGTACGCCGTATTTTATGCAGGCGATTTGTGCCTCGGCGGTGGTGTGATCGCGGAGCGGCATCCGCTCGGCGCCGCCGCACCAGACCCCACTACGGCCCGCACCGAACGCAACCTCTCTTATAATTCTCTTTTTTCGCTGGAGGGATCATGACGGACAGCTTCAAGGCAAAGACGACGCTCGATGTAGGCACGCAGAAGTACGAGATCTTGAGCCTCGCTGCCCTTAAATCCCAGGGCGTCGATCGATTGCCTTTTTCCCTGAAGATCCTGCTCGAGAACTTGCTGCGCTTCGAGGACGGCGTGAACGTCAAGCGCAGTGACATCGAGGCCCTGCTCGCCTGGGATCCGAAAGCTGCCCCGCATTACGAGATCGCCTTCACACCGGCACGCGTGATCATGCAAGACTTCACCGGCGTGCCCTGCATCGTGGACCTTGCGGCCATGCGCGAGGCGATCGTCAAGCTGGGCGGTGATCCGCAACGGGTGAATCCGCTGGCGCCCGCCGAGCTCGTGATCGATCACTCGGTGCAGGTCGACGAATACGGCACGGCGAGCTCTCTCGAGCACAACAACCAGATCGAATTCGACCGCAACGGCGAGCGCTACATGTTCCTGCGCTGGGGCCAGACGGCGTTCAGCAATTTCAAAGTCGTGCCGCCGAACACCGGCATCGTCCACCAGGTCAATCTCGAGCGCCTCGCGCGCGTCGTGTTCTCGGAGGAGTCGGGCGCGACGCCGCGCGCCTTCCCCGATACCCTTGTCGGGACTGATTCGCACACCACCATGATCAACGGTCTCGGCGTCCTCGGCTGGGGTGTCGGCGGCATCGAGGCCGAGGCCGCGATGCTCGGGCAACCCGTGACCATGCTCATTCCCCAGGTGATCGGGTTCAAGCTCACCGGCGCTCTGCCCGCCGGTACCACCGCGACCGATCTCGTGCTCATGGTCACGGAGATCCTGCGCAAGAAAGGCGTCGTCGACAAGTTCGTCGAGTTCTTCGGCGATGGCTTGAAGGGCTTGCCGCTCGCGGACCGCGCCACCATCGCCAACATGTCGCCGGAGTTCGGCTCGACCTGCGCCATTTTCCCGATCGACGAGGAGACCGTGCGCTATCTCGAGCTCACCGGCCGGCCCAAGGAGCAGATCGCGCTGGTCGAGGCGTACGCCAAAGCTCAAGGAATGTGGCGTGTCGACGGTGCGAAGGCCGCCGATTACACCGACGTGATCGAGCTCGACCTCGCGCGCGTCGAGCCTGCGCTTGCGGGCCCGAAGCGTCCGCAAGATCGCGTGCCGCTGCGTTCCGCGAAGAGCGTGTTCAACAGCAGCTTGAAAAAAATGGTCGAGGAGCGGACCCAGAAGAATCCCAAGGCAACCGGCAAGGCAAGCGCAACGCTCGCGGGGAAGAACGTCGAGATCCAAGGACGGCGCTGTGCTCATCGCCGCCATCACGAGCTGCACCAACACCTCGAACCCCGCGGTTCTTGTCGCGGCGGGTCTGCTCGCGCGCAAGGCGCGCGCCCGAGGTCTCGAATCCAAGCCCTGGGTCAAGACCTCGCTCGCCCCGGGCTCGCGCGTGGTGACCGATTATCTCAAGAAGGCGAACCTGCTGAGCGACCTGGAGGCACTCGGGTTCTATACGGTGGGGTACGGATGTACCACGTGTATCGCGCAAGGCACTCCCGTAACACTCGCCGATGGCACTGCGCGCCGCATCGAGTCGCTGTCCCCGGTCGGTGGCCACCGGGTACTTGCGCCGCTCGCGGAAGGCGAGCTGCAGTCGGCGATGCAATCCGAGCTCATGAACCAAGGCGAACGCGATTGCGTGTCCATCGTGCTCGAGGACGGCCGCTCCCTCACGCTCACGCCCGATCATCGCGTGTTGTGTGCAGATGGACGCTGGGTTCGGGCCGACGAGCTCGTGCTGAACGAGGATCGGGTCTTGATCGGGCCGGAGGCGCCGCTCGACGAGCCCGGAGAGGACGAGGCCGGCTATGAGCTGCAGGCCGGATCCCGGATCTTCACCATGGCGACCGAAGCGGATCGACGCTCGACACTCGCGTTTGCGCGTCTTTTGGGACATTTGTTGAGCGATGGCTCGATCAGTCGCCAGGGGCAGGGGCGCATCCACGTCGGGCAGAGATTTGACCGCGAAACGGTTCTCGACGATATCGAGCTGCTTACGAGTAAGCGGCCGAAAGCCACCGCTTACGACCAGCGCAAGTGGTCCATCGTGCTGCCGCTCGAGCTGACCCAGAGTGTGTTGTCGCTCGAGGGCGTGCGCGTCGGCCGGCGCATCGACCAGCCCGCGTTCCTACCGGAGTTCTTGTCAAGGCCGGAATGCCCGGTCGCGGTCATTCGAGAATTCTTGGGTGGCACCTTCGGTGCAGACGGACATGCTCCTACTTTGAAGCGCTATGGCAAGACGTCGGATCAGGGAAGCCTGACCCCGCCCAAGTATTCACAAAGCGCCAAACCCGAGTTCGTTGTTTCGACGCGGCAGAAGATGGACCACATCATCAAGCTCCTGTCCCGGTGCGGGGTCGATGTAGAGGCTGCGGTGGTCCGTGAATATCCCACCCGTCGCTCGGCCTCCACTTATCCCGCCGCGCAGGACGGAATCGCTCGACGGGAAATCCGCTTGGAGCTGCCGGACGGGCTGTCCTTTGTCGAGCGCGTCGGTTATCGCTACTCAATCGACAAGACCCTGCGAGCGAGTGCGGCTGCCGTCTACTGGCGCATGCTCGCGACCATCAATCGCCAGCGGTTGTGGATGTCCGATCGACTCGATCGCATGTCCCGCTACCCGACGCAACGTCCCTTCGGCCGATGGCGATCGGTCGCTGCGCGCGAGCTCGCCGAGCTCGAGACGCCGATCTTCCCGCACTACTCCCTGCTCGAAGGGCACGATCGCTTCTCGCGATTGCCGGAGGCGACGGCGCGTGCGTTCCGTCCTTTGCATCGAGAGAGTTGCGGCTTTCCTTCGCCCGCACAGCTTTTCGAGCAGCTCGGTGTGAGCCATTGGTTCGGCGCGCTGCGGGCGCCCCTCGATCACGCCAAACGATACTGTCTCGACAAGGAGTCATTGCGGCTCCCCGCGTTGAGCTTGCGCATTATCGACCGTCGCGCCGCGGGACGCCGGCAGGTGTTTGACATTGCCGTGCCCGAGGTGCAGGCGTTCCTCGCCGGCGGTGTTGCCGTACACAACTGCATCGGCAACTCCGGTCCCTTGAAGCCCGAAATCTCCGAAGCCGTGAAAGCGGGCGACGTCGTCGCCTGCTCCGTCCTCTCCGGCAATCGTAACTTCGAGGGTCGAGTCCATCCCGAAATCAAGATGAACTTCCTCGCCTCGCCGCCGCTGGTGGTGGCCTACGCGCTTGCGGGAAATCTCGAGGTCGACATCACCACCGAGCCTCTCGGCGTCGGCAAGGACGGCAAGCCCGTTTATTTGAAGGACGTCTGGCCGAGCGCGGCGGAAGTCGCGCAGACGGTGGGGGTTTCGGTGGATTCGAAAATGTTCAGCGACGGCTACGCCGATGTGTTCCGCGGCGACGAGCGCTGGCGCGGCATCAAGACGCCGGCAGGAAAGATTTACGCCTGGGACGCCAAGTCCACGTACGTCAAGAATCCGCCCTACTTCGACGGCATGACCATGACGCCCGCCGACGTCGGCGACATCAAAGGCGCGCGCGCGCTGGCGGTGCTCGGCGACTCGGTCACGACGGATCACATCTCGCCCGCCGGCAACATCTCCAAGTCGAGCCCAGCCGCCAAATATCTAATGGCGCAGGGCGTCGCCGCCGCCGATTTCAACTCCTACGGAGCGCGGCGCGGCAACCACGAGGTGATGATGCGCGGCACGTTCGCGAACATCCGGCTGCGCAATCTCCTGGTGCCGGGAACGGAAGGCGGCGTGACGGTACACATTCCGAGCGGCGAGCAGATGTCGATCTTCGATGCGGCCATGAAATACAAGGCCGAGGGAACTCCGCTCGTGATCCTCGCCGGCAAGGAATACGGCACCGGGAGCTCGCGCGACTGGGCCGCCAAGGGCACGATGCTGCTCGGGGTGCGAGCGGTCATCGCCGAGAGTTTCGAGCGCATCCACCGCTCCAATCTCATCGGCATGGGCGTGCTGCCGCTGCAGTTCAAGGACGGCGAGAACGCCGAGACCCTCGAGCTCACCGGCAAGGAGACGTTCGATATCGTCGGGCTCGACCGCGGCGGCGCGAAGACGGTCCGCGTGGTGGCGCACGGCGAAGGCGGCAAGACGCGCGAGTTCCAGGCGCGGCTGCGCATCGACACGCCGAAGGAGCTCGACTACTACCGCCACGGCGGCATCCTGCACTACGTGCTGCGGCAGCTCGCCGCCACCAAAAAGGCGGCGTAGCGGCGGCAACACCGGCCGCGCCTGGCGCCGGCCGCGCGCGCCGCCTCATCGGGCCGGCGGCGGCGGGTCGTCTGCTTTGGGCGGGGCGCCGACGCTGCCCGCCTCGACCAGCACCATGGCGGAGGGGTCGAGATGCGTGCGGATCGCGCGGTTCACATCCTCGCGCGTCATGGCGCGCACGGCCGCGGGATAGTCGTCCAGCCAGTTCAAATCGTAGCCGCGCTGAATGGTGGCCAGTATCGTGGCCGCGAGTCCGCCGGTGGTCGATAGGCCGACGAAATATCCGCCGATCATCCCCTGCTTGCGAGCCGCGAGCTCCTCGTCGGTCACGCCGTCCTTCCACCACGCCTCGAGCACCCGGCGCGTCGAGGCGATGCCACGGTCGAGGAGCGCCGGCGCAAAGGTCGCCGAAATGCTCCACGCGCCGTCGGCGAGGCTGTCCGCGCTCACGGCCGCGCCGATTCCGTAGGTGAGTCCCTCGCGGTCGCGTACCGTTCCCATCAGACGCCCGGTGAACCCCTGACCCAGAATCGCCGTGCCGACGCGCAGCGGCAGCGCATCGGGATCCCGGTAGCGCAGGCCGTCCGCCTGCCCGAGCACGATGGTCGTGCTCGGCTTGTCCTTGATCGGCACTTCGATGTCATGCGCCGCTGCTTGCTGCGCCGCCGTGGTCGGCGGTGCCGAGCGCAAATAATCCTCCCCACCTTTCCAACCGCCAAAATCCTTGGCCACCTCGCGGCGCACCTCCGCATCGCTGACATCGCCTGCGAAAACCAGCGTCAAGTGTTTTGGGCCGACGTACTTCGCATGAAACGCCTTGATCTCATCGAGCGTCGCAGACTCTGTCGCGCTCAACATGTCCTCGAGCGAATGCGGACGGTTCGGATGACCCGGCGGGAACACCGCGCGCGAGAATGCCTCCTGGGCGCGAACGCCGGTGTTTTGCAAGGAATCGCGCAACGAGCCGATGAACTGTTGCTTGACCTTGGCGAGCTCGGCTGCGGGAAAAGCCGGCGTTCTGAGCTCCGGCGGCCAAGATCGAGAGCACCATCGGCAAATCCTTGCGCAGGCACTTCGCGCGAATCTCCAGACTCTGCGTGCCGACCCCGAAAGAGATGCTCGCGCCGACGTTCTCGAGTCGTTCGGCAATCGCGAACTTATCGAGCGTCGCGGTGCCGCGATCGAGCATCATGTCCGGTCAGCGTCGGCACCGCGGCATTGCCCGCGCCGGCCATGGCATCGCCGGCGGGCAATGCACCCAGTACCACGACCACGTCGCGCACGTGCGTGGGATAGGTGATGACATCGATCCCGACCGTCGTCTGCGCGGTGTGCCCGCGCGGCCATGGTCGCCGGCGCAGCGGAGGGCGATGCGGCGACCGCGGAGGCGGCGCTCGTCAGCGCGACGACCGTAAGCACACAGGCCGCGAGAATGCAGCACCGCAAAGCTCGCTGCAGTGTCATCGTGGTTGCTCCTGGGTGGGTACGAACCAGCCCGTCGTGCTCTGACGCTCGTCCAAGTACTGGCGCGCGACCCGCTGCACGTCGGCTGCGGTGACCTGCTCCACTTTCTGCGGGAACGTCACGTACAGCGTCCAATCGCCGATGGCGATCCATTCATTGAGCTCGCTTGCGGCGCCGGCCGTACCGTCGCGCTTGTAAGCCTCGCCGGCGAGCACCTGCTGCTTGACGCGCGCGATTTCCTGCGCGGTCACCCCGTCGGTCTTGATTTTCTCGACTTCCGCGAGCAGCGTCTGCTCGACTTTCTCGTGCGAGGCGCCCGGCGCGAGCGTCGCATACAGCGTATGCAAGGACAGGTCGCGGCGCAGATCCGTATCGGAGTCGGCGCTCAGCGCGAGGCCGCCGTCGACCAGCGCGCGGTAGAGTCGCGAGCTTTTGCCCGAGCTCAAGATGCCGTCGAGCATCTCGAGCGCCGGCTGATCGGCATCGCGGCCGTTCGGCACCTTGTGCGCGATCACGACGGTACCGAGCTCGCCCGGACGGTTCACGACGACCCGGCGCGCTCCGACCTGAGCCGGCTCCTCGGTGTAGATTGTCGGGATCGGCTGCGGCGAGGACGAGTAGCCGCCGTAGTACTTCTGGACGAGCGCGAGCGCCGCGGCGGGCTGTACATCGCCCACCACGCTGACCGTGGCATTGTTCGGCCAGTAGAACGTGTCGTAGAACTGGCGCAGCTTCTCGATCGGGACGTGCTCGATATCGCTCCGGTAACCGATCGTCGGGTGGTGGTACGGAAGCGCCACATAGGCCGCCGCCGATACCTCCTCCATCAACACGGTGTTCGGGTCATTCTTGCCGCGCTCGTACTCGTTGCGCACGACGGTCATTTCCGCCTGCCGGTCGGACTCGCGCAGCCAGAGATGGCGCATGCGATCGGCCTCGATCGCGACGTATCCGTCGAGGTCGTCGCGGCCGAGAGTCGCGAAATAGTTGGTGCGATCGAACGAGGTGGTGGCGTTGAACTGTCCGCCGACGTGCTCCAGGTACTGCTTGATGCTGTTGCCGCTCGCATCGTTGAAGTGCTCGCTTCCCTTGAACATCATGTGCTCGAGCAGGTGCGTCGAGCCGGTGGTGCCGGTCACCTCGTTGCGCGAGCCGACGCGATAGGTCACTTGAAACGTGACCACCGGCGCCGAGTGGTCCGGCATGACGAGCACGGTGAGCCCGTTGGCATCGAGGCGGTACTCCTCGATGCCGCCGAGCGATTTGATGTAAGTGAAGCCCGGGACCGTCGCCGGCGGCGCCTCTGCGGCGCCCGCCCCTGCGCTGCGTGCGCCCATCGATCCGAGCAGCGCAAACGCCAACGCTCCGGCGCTTAGACTGCCGTGCACCCGCCTCGACTCTGCGCTCGCCATTGAAGTACCTCGTCTATCCGACTCATGCGCGACACGCGCGTGGTGCCTCTGCCGCGTTCACTACCCGCGGTGACAGGGCGCGATATTCTAGTGCGCTTCCCTGCGGCCTTTGGGGCAAAATGCATGCAGCGAACGGCACGCAAAACGTATCAAATTATATTTCGAGATAATACACCTAAGTTACCGTATTTTCTGTAATTTTTGAACTCGCCCACCCCCAGTACCATCGATCGCCCGTTAACCGCTCCGCGCTCTGTGGCGCTGTTCGACCTCGACGGCACGCTCACTTACCACGATACGCTGCTGCCATTCCTTGCCGGTTACCTCAAGCACCATCCGGCGCGGCTGCCGCGTCTGTGGCGCCTCGCGCCGGCGATGCTCGCCTATGCGCTCGGCGGCCGCGACCGGGGGCTCTTGAAATCGCGCGCTATCCGCGCCGTGATGGCCGGCGATGGGCGCGCACGCATCGAGGACTGGGCGGAGCGATTCGTCGCGGCTCTCAAGCCGCGCGGGACGTTTCGCGCGGCTGGGCTTGCGGCGCTCGAGGCGCATCGCCTCGCCGGTGATCGGCTGGTGCTGCTCTCCGCGAGCCCGGATCTGTATGTACCGCTTATCGGCGCGCCTGCTCGGCTTCGAGCGCACGGTGTGCACCGAAATCCGTTGGAATGGCGATCGGCTCGACGGCGGATTGCAGACGCCCAACCGCTGGGGCGAGGAGAAAGTGCGTCTGCCTCAAGCGGCTGCGCGACGAGTACGCGCAGGCGAAAGTGACGGCCTACGGCAACAGCCTGTCGGATATCCCGCATCTCGCCCTCGCCGAGCACGCCCTGCTCGTCAACGGCAACGCGGCTGCGCGCCGCGGCGCCGCCCGCGCCGGTATCCCGACCGGCGACTGGCCTTAGGAGATTCGGTCCCGCGCGCGCGAATCAGCGCGGGCGGTTCTGCAGCGCCGCGTGCAGCTTCAAGAGCAGCGTCTCGGTGCTCTGCCAGTCCATGCAAGGATCGGTGATCGACACCCCGTATTCCAGCGTGCTCAGATCCTTCGGGATGGGCTGATTGCCGGCCTTCAAATGGCTCTCCAGCATCAGACCGACGATCGAGCGATTGCCGTCGAGGATCTGCGTGACGCAGTTCTCCGCGACCAGCGGCTGCACGCCCGGGTCCTTGTTGGAATTGCCGTGACTGCAATCGACCACGATATTGGTCGGCAGATTCGCCTGGGCGAGCTGGCGCTCGGCGAGCGCGATGCTCACCGCGTCGTAGTTCACGCGGCCGCCGCCGCCGCGCAGCACGAGATGAGCGTGTTGGTTGCCGCGCGTGCGGAACACCGCGGACTGGCCTTGCTGCGTGATGCCCAGAAAATGATGCGGATGGCGCACGGATTCGAGCGCGTTGATGGAGGTGGCGAGCGCCCCGTCCGTGCCGTTCTTGAATCCGACGGGCGTGGACAAGCCGCTCGCCATCTCGCGGTGGGTTTGCGATTCGGTGGTGCGCGCGCCGATCGCCGTCCAGGTGATGAGCTCGGACAGGTACTGCGGCATGATGGGATCGAGCGCCTCGGTGCCCGCCGGCAGCCCGAGCTCGGCGACGTGCAAGAGCAGCTCGCGCGCGAGCAATATTCCCTTCTCGATGTGAAACGAGTCGTCGAGATCCGGATCGTTGATCAGCCCCTTCCACCCCACCGTGGTGCGCGGCTTCTCGAAATACACCCGCATGATGAGCAGCAGCGTCGGCGCGACTTGGTCGGCGAGCGCGCTTCAACCGGCCGGCATACTCGCGCGCCGCCGCGACATCGTGAATGGAGCAAGGACCCACCACCACGAACAGCCGCGGATCGCGGCGCTCGAGAATGGCGCGTACCGCCTCGCGTCCTTGCAACACCGTGTCGGCGGCGCGCGCGGTGAGCGGCAAGCGGCGCTTCACCTCCTCGGGGGTCGCCAACAGGTCGCTCGAGGCGACGTTGACGTTTTGCAGTCGATCTTGGAATTCGGCCACGATTGCCTACATGGACGTTCGGATGGTCCAAAGCTCGGGGAAGAACTTCAGATCGAGCGCCTTGGTGAGATAGGCGACGCCGCCCGTGCCGCCCGAGCCGCGCTTGTAGCCGATGATGCGCTCGACCGTCTTCACGTGCGTGAAGCGCCACAGCTGGAACTTGTAGTCGAGATCGACCAGCCGCTCGGCGAGCTCGTAGAGGTCCCAGTCCTTGACCGAGTTGTGATACACGCTGAGCCAGGCCGCCGCCACCTGCTTGCTCGCCTGATAGGGCAGCGAGAAATCGCGGTCGATGGCCTGCGGCGGGAACATCGAGGCCGCGGCGGCTCAGCAGACGCAGCACCTCGTCGTACAAGCTCGGCGCGTGCAGCGCGCGCTCGAGCAGCTCGTAGGCCGGCGGATCGGCGCGGAACACCTCGATGAGCTCCGCATTCTTGTTGCCGATCAGGAACTCGAGCAGCCGGTATTGCGCCGACTGGAATCCCGACGATCGACCGAGCGTGTTGCGAAACGCCGAATAATCGTAAGGCGTGATCGTCGCGAGCACGTCCCAGGCCTGCAGCAGCTGCTGCTGGATGGTCGATACCCGCGCGAGCATCTTGAACGTCGGACCGAGATCGTCGCGGCGCACGCAGTCGACGACGGTGTTGAGCTCGTGCAGGCAGAGCTTCATCCATAGCTCCGAGACCTGATGGATGACGATGAACAGCATCTCGTCGTGCTCGTACGACAGCGGACGCTGCGCGTCGAGCAGCTTGTCGAGACCGAGATACTGCGAATAGCTCAGGGAATTCGTGAGGTCCCAGTGAATCTGCTCGTCGCTCAGATCGACGAACGGCTTGGCCGCGGGCTTCAGTCTCGGTCACGGGTTAGTTCCCGAACACCCAGAGCGGCACCGTGCGCCACCCCGCCAGCAGCTCGCGGTCCAGCCGGCGGTAGTCGGGCTCGAGGGACTCGACCAGGCGCCAGAAGGCCGGCGAGTGATTCATGTGCTTCAGGTGCGCGAGCTCGTGAACGAACAGGTACCGCACCACCTCCGGGCGGAGGAACACCAGCGAGCAATTCAGGCTCACCGTGCCGCGCGTCGAGCAACTGCCCCAGCGGGTACGCTGGCAGCGGATGGCCACCCGCTCGACGGAATAATTCAAATCGTGAGCGAGCTTCAGGAGCGGCGGCGTGAGGCGCTCTTGAGCGGCCTGCTTCAGCCAGTCCTTGAGCTTCTGGCGCGCCTGGTCGGTATCCGGCGCGCGCACCGACAGCCGGCCCGCCTCGAGCACAAGCTCGCGCCGCGCTGCCTGCTGCCAGTGCACGTCGAAGTGCTCCTGGGTGAAACCGAAATCGATGCGCGTGGGCACGCTCGCCGCAGGCTCGGCGAAGCACTGCATGGCGGCGACCTTGCGGTCGATCCACGGCGTGAAACGCTGTACGAAATCACGCACCGCCCGCGGCTTGACGCCGACCGGCACGACGATTTCCACGCGGCCGCCCGACGTGCACGCGGGCCGTGAGCCGGCGTGCGCGCGCGCTCACGCGAACCGCGAACGGATCGCCGGTGCTGCGCGCTTGGAACAGCGACAGTTGCGTTCCCTGTGCCTTCATCGGCTGCGATGATACCAGGTTCGACGCGCGCGGCGGTCGTGCCCGGCTAGCGCTGCACCAGCATCGCCAATTGCTTTTGCGCCGCCTTGTAGTCCGGCGCGACGATCAGGGACTTCTCGATCCAATTGCGCGCGCCGAGCACATCGCCGCGAGCCGCGAGCTGTCTGCCGAGCGCGAGATAGGCCTCGGCGTGGCCCCACCCCGGCACATCTGCACGCGTGGCGGAGGATTGCTCGAACAGCTGGGCGGCCTGGAGCAGCGTTGCATAGGCCCGTTGTGCTTCCGGCGAGTTGGGCTTCGCCCCTGCCAACCCCTCCATGGCTATGACATAAAGCACCCGCGGATTGCGGGGCGCGAGATCGAAGGCCGACTTGAGCCGTTCCTCCGCGCGCGTGCGCAGCAGCACGGCCTCGAGATGCCGCTGCTTCGCGAGTTCGCGGTAACAGACCGACTGCAGGAGAAGCGCCTCCACCGATTTGGCCTCTTGATCGAGCACCGCCTTCAGCTGATCGACGCAGTCGGAGAATGCCGGGCCCGCCGCCTTCGGCCGCTTCTGTTCGGCGAGCAGCCCAAAGCGGTAGTCGGCATGCGCGAGGTGGTAGCGAAGCGCCGCATCGGCGCCGCCCGCCTTGACTTGATTGCCGAGCCTCTGCGTGAGGTTGCCGAGCTCGCCGAGATCCTCGGTCTGATAGGCATAGAGGATCTGCGCCTGTAAGTCGCCGCCCTCCTGCGCGCCGAGCCTCGCGGCCAGCAACAACACCAACACCATCCCCAGACCTCTCACCGACCGCATGCGCGCTCCTTGTAGCCGCGTGTACGATACGCGGCGACGATAACATACCGAGGTAGCAGTTCTTGGCCTACGACTTGATCGACATCGGGGCGAACCTGACCCATTCGAGTTTCGCCTCAGACCTCGACGAGGTGATCGGCCGTGCGGTCGCCGCCGGCGTCGCCCGTCAAGTCGTGACCGGCACCGATCTTGCGAGTTCCCGCGCGGCTGCCGAGCTCGCCGCGCGTCACCCACAAAGGCTCTGGAGCACTGCCGGCCTGCATCCGCACCACGCGGCCTCGTTCGACCCGGAGCTCGGTGCAAACTTCGAGGAACTTCTGGCGCTGCCGCAGGTGGTCGCGGTCGGTGAATGCGGGCTCGATTACTTCCGCGACTTAGCGCCGCGGCCGGCGCAACGCGCCGCGTTCCTCGCCCAGCTCGAGATCGCCGCACGCACCGGCAAGCCCGTGTTCCTGCATCAACGCGACGCGCACGCGGACTTCACGGCGATCCTCACCGAACACCGCGCGGCGCTCGCAAGCGGGGTCGCCCATTGTTTCACCGAGGGCCCCGCGGAGCTCGAGGCCTATCTCGGTCTCGATCTGTCGATCGGCATCACCGGCTGGGTGTGCGATGAGCGCCGGGGCGGCGCGTTGCGCACGGCGGTGCCGCGCATTCCACGGCACAAGCTCCTGCTCGAGACCGACGCACCGTATCTCCTGCCGCGGGATCTCAAGCCCGCGCCGAAGTCGCGGCGCAACGAGCCGGCCTACCTGCCGCACATCGCGGCCACGGTGGCGGCGCTGCGCGGCGAATCGGTTGCGAGCGTGGCCGAGGCGGCGACCGAAAACGCGGTGCGGCTCTTCGGACTACAGGTTGGTGAATAAATGCGGGCTCGGTTTGAGCTGGGAGACCACCCGGCTCCAAACCTCCGCGAACGGCGCGAGCGCGGCGGAGCCCTTCAGGCTGCGGTCCACTTGTGGAAATTCCACCTCGATGCCGTCGAGCATCATCACGTACTTCGGCATGCCCTTGGTGAACTTGCCGATGTTCGAGAACAACAGGCGGCCCTCGACCGGGAACTCGCCCAGCCAGCGCCTTCACGGCGGCCAGGCGGTCGTAGAGCGCAGGCTGCGGGTTGTCGAAGGTAAACCGGCGACGCCCGATGACGGTCCAATCGCTCATCTGGTCGCCGCCGAAGATGAGGCCGGGGACGCGGCGCGTATCGAGCACCAACAGCCCGCGCGCGGTGAGCAGCAAATGGTCGATATGGATGTAGCCCCCCATACCGTCCGGTACCAACACCTGATGGGCGGACTCGTAGGCGATCCGATCGAGGCGTGCCAGGAGCTGCTTGCGCCGCGACCGGCGCCGATAAGCGCCGGCGGCGACGTAGCCACCGGCCCCGACGAGCGCGATCGCGACGCCCGCCGCGATCCAATCCGGATCGATGCGCAGATCGTTCATTCGAGCACCGCAGCCAGCGCCTCGAGAGAGGGCACGATATCGGTGAATCGTCGCGGCAAGGCCATCAGGCGTCCGAGCGCGGGCGGTATGTCGACGGACTTGCCGATAATCGGCTCGACGATGTCGTTGAACTTGGCCGGGTGCGCGGTCGCGACCAGCACCCACGGGTTGTCGCGGCGCTCGCGATCGCTCAATCGCTGATACACCTCCGCAGCGGTCGCCGTGTGCGGACACCATTCGCGTCCAAATCGCATGAAGTCCTCTCCAATTCTGCGTCGAATTGTAGCGTCATCCACGCTTTCCGCGCTCAGGTGTTCGCTCACCGTGGCAAAAGTCGGATAGAGCGCGCGTACCCGCTCCATATTGCTCGGATTGCCGACATCCATCGCCGAGGCGAGCGTCTGCACGCTCGGCCGCGGCCGCCACTCGCCATCGCGCAGATAATCGGGAACCGTCTGGTTGGCATTGTGGGCAAGGACGATGCGGCCGATGGGAAACCCCACCGCGCGAGCCCACATCGCGGCGAAGGCATTGCCGAGATTGCCGGCCGGTATGACGTAGGACGCGCTCTGGTTCGTGCGCCGCTGCACATCGAGACTCGAGGCCGCGTAATAGACCATCTGCGGCAGCAAGCGTCCGATGTTGATGCTGTTCGCCGAGCTGAAATGATGGCGCGCCCGTAAGCCTGCATCGAGGAACGCGTCCTTCACCAGCCGCTGGCAATCGTCGAAGGTGCCGCCGACGCGCAAGGCGCGCACGTTCTCGCCCCAGCAGGTGAGCTGTTGCTCCTGGCGGTCGCTCACCAGACCCTTGGGATACAGAATGACGACCCGCACCCACGGACGCCGGTGGAAGGCCGCCGCGACCGCGCCGCCGGTATCGCCCGAGGTGGCCACGAGGATGGTCATCGGCGGTTCGGACGGCGCTTGCGCTCGCTCGAGGGTCTCGGCGAGGAAACGCGCCCCGAAATCCTTGAAGGCCGCGGTCGGTCCGTGAAAGAGCTCGAGCACGAACAGCGGATCTTGACACTTCTCGACCGTCGTCGTCGGCGCAGGGAAATCGAAAGCCGCCCGCGCGATCTCGGCGAGCTCGGGCGCCAGCCGATCGCCCTGAAAGAATCCCTCGAGCGCGCTCTGCGCGATGTCGGGGAGGCGCGTCGAGCGGCCCGTGGCGGCCACGTCGACCGCGGGGAGCCGCGTCGGTACGTACAGTCCGCCGTCCGGGGCCAATCCTTGGCGGATCGCCTCGCTCAGCGTGACCGCAGGTGCACCGCCCCGCGAGCTCAGGTAGCGAAGCTCGGTCATCAGGTGCTCACGATGCGCGCGCCGGAGGCGTCGATGGTCGAAATCCACGAATCGGATTTCAAGGCGTGATTCAAAAACGCCGATATCATGGCAGCGCGCACCGCCTCGGTGTGCTCTACCTCGGCCCACGCAAAGATGGTGGGGCCGGCCCCGGAGATCGAGCATCCGATCGCGCCCGCGGCCATCGCGCCGCGCTGCACGTCCTTGAATCCCGGGATCAGGTTATGGCGCTGCGGCTCGATGATGACGTCGTTGAAGGATTCGCGAATCATGTCGAGATCGTTCGAATAGCAGCCGCTGATGAACCCCGCAAGATTCGCGCTCTGCCAGACCCAATCGGAGCGCGTCACGTCGCTTTTCAGCACGGCCCGGGCCTCACGCGTCCCCAAGTGCATGTGCGGGTGCACGAGCACACAGCGCAGCGACCGCGGCACGGGAATTTGCTTCACGCGCGGATGGTCGATGCCGACCGTGAGCACGAGACCCCCGTACAAGCACGGCGCGATGTTGTCCACGTGCGCAGAGCCGCTCGCGACGATCTCACCCTCCATCGCGAACTTCAGGAGCCGCAGCGGCGGCACCGGCCGCTCGATGACCGCGTTGGCCGCAACCACGGCGGCAACGGCGGATGCGGCCGAGCCCCCCATACCGGAGGCGAGCGGGATGCCCTTGTCGATTTCTATTTCGAATCCGTGCTCGAGCTTGAGCGCGGCTTGCATCGCCTGCAGCGCCCGGCCCGCGGTATTGCTCTTGGGGTCGACCGGCAATTCCCCGGCCACTCCCTTGACCGCGCGAATGCGCACCACGGGCTCATCGATCCGCTTCAGCCAAACCCGATCGCCCACCGTCTCGACGGTGTGCCCGAGGATGTCGAAACCGATGCCCACGTTGGCGACGGTGGCGGGAGCGAAGGCAGTGACCTCGTGCTGCATGCAAATCCGCCGGCGCTACAGATGCGCGCCGAGATAGGCCGACAGGCGCAACAGATCCGAGAAGACGCCCCCGGCCGTCACCTCGGGTCCGGCGCTCCGGGACCCTGCACGATGAGCGGATTGTCGCAGTAGCGGCGGGTCGCGAAACGCACCACGTTGTCGGTGAGCGCGATGTTCGCAAAGGCGTGCTTCGCATCGAGGCGCGTCAAGCCGACGGTCGCCGTGCCGTCCGCATTCACCCGGCCGACGTAGCGCAGCACCTGCCCCTGCGCCTTCGCATCGGCGAGGGTCTTGGCCATGGCTGCGTCGAACTCCGGCAGCCGGCGCATGAATTCCTCCACGCCGCAGGCGCTCAGCGCCTCGGGCACCAGGCCGACCACCTCGACGTCGGACATTTCCAGCGTCAAACCCATTTCCCGCCCGAGGATGATCAGCTTGCGCGCGACGTCCATGCCCGAAAGATCCTCGCGCGGATCGGGCTCGGTGTAGCCCTTCTGCTTCGCCGTGTGCACGATCGAGGAGAAGGACTCGCTGCCGTCGAACACGTTGAACAGATAAGCGAGCGTGCCGGAGAAAATTCCCTCGATCCTGAGGATCTCATCCCCCGTTTCGCGCAAGTCCCGCAGCGTGTGGATGACGGGCAGACCGGCGCCGACCGTGGCCTCGTACAGATAATGCGTGCCGGCCGCGCGCGCCGCCTCCTTGAGCGCCCGGTAGGCCGGCAGCGCGCCGCTGTTCGCCTTCTTGTTGGGCGTCACCACGTGGATGCCGCGCGCGAGCCAATCCCGATACAGGCTCGCAACCTCCGCGCTCGCCGTGCAGTCGATGAGGACGGTGTGCGGAATGTAGTCGGCTTGGGCATGCGCGGCGAATTTCTCCAAGTCGACCGGCACGCCCTTCTCTTCGAGGAGCGCGGGCCAATTGGCGAGATCGATGGCGCCTTCCGCGAGAAGCATGCGCGACGAGGTCGCGATGGCGCGCACCCGCAGATCGAGGTTCAGCGCCCGCAGGCGATCCACCTGACTCGCGAGCTGCTCGAGCAGCACCCGTCCGACCGTACCGGGGCCGATCAATCCGATGGAAAGCGTGTTCGGCGACAGATAGAACGCGGCATGCACCGCGCGCAGCGCCTTGGCGGCGACCTTGCCGTCGACCACCAGCGAGATGTTGCGCTCGGAGGCGCCCTGAGCAATCGCGCGTACGCTGATCGCGGCATCACCGAGCGAGTTGAACACTTTTGCCGCCACGCCGTGCGCGCCTGCCATGCCGTCGCCGACGACCGCGAGGATCGCCAGATCGCGTGCCACGTCGACATGCTGGATCTGACCGTCGCGCAGCTCCGAATCGAAGGCACGGCGCACCGCCTCGTCGGCGCGCTGCGCTTGCGCTGCGGGAATCGCGAAGCAGATCGAGTGCTCGGAGCTGCCTTGGGAAATCAAGATCACCGAGATGCCGGCATCGCGCAGCGCGCCGAACAGGCGGTTCGCGGTCCCCGGGACGCCGATCATGCCGGCGCCTTCGAGATTCACGAGCGCCACGGGGTCGATGGTGGTGATGCCCTTGACCTTGAGCGCCGACTTAGGCTTCGCGCAGATCAGCGTGCCGACTTTCTGCGGCGCGAAGGTGTTGCGGATCCAGATCGGAATATCGCGCGCCACCGCCGGCTCCATGGTCTGCGGATGGATCACCTTCGCGCCGAAATACGCGAGCTCCATGGCCTCGTTATACGAGAGCTGGTCGATCGTCTGGGCGTTCGGCACGAGGCGCGGATCGGCCGAGAGCACGCCATCGACGTCGGTCCAGATGATGATCTCCGGCGCCTTGAGGAGCGCCCCGAAGATCGATCCGGAGAAATCGCTCCCGTTGCGCCCGAGCGTGGTCTGAATGCCGGTCGTGGTGGTCGCGATGAAGCCGGTGACGATGAGGCGGCCGCGAAACTCCGCGGCAACCAGCTTCTCGAGATTGCGCTCGCTCTGTGCCCATTGCACCGTCGGGTCCAAGGGGCCCCCACTCGACGACGATGACTTCGCGGGCATCGACCCACTGCACGTCGCCCTGGATGCGGCCTCGTTCGCGCAGGAACGGTGCGAACAGGCGGGTCGACCAGATCTCGCCGTAGCCCGCGATGACATCGCGCATCGAGTAGGTCGCCGCGCGGATGAGCCGCACGGTCTGCAGAACCCCCGCGATGTCCTTGCAGTCGCGAGCGAGCTGCATGCAGTACGCGTCGCAGGCGGACGGCGACAAGAGCTCCGTCGCGAGCTTCTCGTGGCGCTTCCACAGTTGCTCGAGCGCCCCCGTCATGTCCCCTTCGGGTTGCTCGGCGAGCGTGACGGCGTTCAACAGCGCATCCGTCACCCCGCGGCAGGCCGAGAGCACCACCGCCTCGCGCGCATTGGGGGACGCCTCGATGATGTCGGCGACCCGGCGGAAGCAATCCGCGTCCGCGACGCTCGAGCCGCCGAATTTGTGCACGATCCACTTGTCCATAGTTCACACGCGCTGGAGATGGCTCGAGCGTTGGTAAGGTCCTTAATCTAATGAGTCGCGGGGGGCAACCGCTAGACAGCCCGGAACTTTAATCGCACCGCGGCCGGGGTAGCAAGCACAAAAGCCCGCAAATCGGGGAGATCCCTATCGGTTGGCCCGAAGACGCCGGCGCCTCAGCGCTTGCCGCGGCTCTTCAGGCGCGGGCTGCTGCCGCCCGACTTGGGCAGTCCCGTGTGCTGGGTGCGAAACGGCCGGGCGGGGGCGCCCGAACCGGCGGTACCCGTTCCTAGGGCGCGCGATCCCGGGGCACGCGCGTTCAGGGCGCGCGCAGCGGGCGGGCGCGAGCCCACGGGCTGGTAGGCCGGGATCAGGTGATGCTTGCCGTTGCCGATCAGATCCGCCGGCCCATGCGCCGCAGGGCCTCGCGCAGCAACGGCCAGTTCTCCGGCATCGTGATAACGCAGAAACGCCTTGTGCAAGCGCCGCACCCGCGTGCCCTTCGGGATGACGACCTCCTCGCTGCCGCGCGTGATGCGCTTCAACGGATTCTTGCCCGAGTGATACATCGCGGTGGCCGTCGCCATCGGCGAGGGCAGAAACGCCTGCACCTGATCGGCCCGAAAGCCATTCTTCTTCAGCCACAGCGCGAGCTCGAGCATGTCGCTGTCGCGCGTGCCCGGATGCGCCGCGATGAAATACGGGATGAGATACTGCTCCTTGCCCGCCGCCTTCGAGTACTCGTCGAACAGCTCCTTGAATTTGTAATACGCGCCCACGCCCGGCTTCATCATCTTCGAGAGCGGCCCCTCGCCGATCGCCTCGGGCGCGATCTTGAGATAACCGCCGGTGTGATGAGTGGCGAGCTCCTTGACGTACTCGGGCGACTCGACCGCGAGGTCGTAGCGCACGCCGGAGGCGATCAGCACTTTCTTGACGCCCTTGAGCGCGCGCGCGCGGCGGTACAGGTTGATCAGCGGCGCGTGATCGGTGTTGAGATTCGGGCAGATGCCCGGAAACACGCACGACGGCCGGCGGCACGCGGATTCGACCGCTGCACTCTTGCAATGCAGACGATACATGTTGGCGGTCGGGCCGCCCAGGTCCGAGACGACGCCGGTGAAGCCCGGCACTTGATCGCGGATGGTCTCGATCTCGCGGATCACCGAGTCCTCGGAGCGGCTCTGGATGATGCGGCCCTCGTGCTCGGTGATCGAGCAGAAGGTGCAGCCGCCGAAGCAGCCGCGCTGAATCGACACCGAGAAGCGGATCATGTGGTAGGCGGGAATGCGGGCATCGCCATACGCGGGATGCGGCCGGCGCGCATACGGCAGCTCGTAGATCGCATCCATGTCGGCCGTGGCCAAGGGAATGGGCGGCGGATTGAGCCAGACCTCGTGATCGCCGTGGCGCTGCACGAGCGCGCGCGCGTTGCCGGGATTCGACTCAAGATGCAGGATGCGCGAGGCGTGCGCGTAGAGCACCGCATCGCGGCTCACCCGCTCGAAGGACGGGCATGCGGATCACGCTCGTCTCGCGCGCGCGTTCGGCACCTTGCGGAAGAACTTCACCACTTGATGGCGAAAGCGGCGCGACGGGCGCCTTGTCGGCGGGCCGGCTGCGCGGCGAGTCTCGCGGCCTCGTCGGCGTACGGGTCCGCGGGCGGCGCGAGCGGGCCCGGCGTATCGAGCTCGCTCGAATCGATCTCGATCCAGTCCGTCAGGGACGGCACGGCGCAGGAACGCGGTGCCGCGCAAATCGGTGATGCTCGCGAGCGGCTCGCCCGCATCGAGCCGCTCGGCGATGCGCAACGATCTGCCGCTCGGCATTGCCGTACACCAGCATGTCCGCCTTCGCGTCGACCAGCACCGAGCGGCGCACCTGGTCCGACCAATAATCGAAGTGCGCGATGCGCCGCAGGCTCGCCTCGATGCCGCCGATGACGATGGGCACGCCCTTGAAGGCCTCGCGCACGCGCTGCGAATACACGATGACGCAGCGATCCGGACGCTTGCCGCCCACGCCCGCCCGGCGTGTAGGCGTCATCGCTGCGCACGCGCCGATCCGAGGTGTAGCGATTCACCATCGAATCCATGTTGCCGCCGGTGACCCCGAAGAACAGGCGCGGCGCGCCCGAGCGCGCGCGAAATCCGCGGTGCTGCGCCAATCGGGCTGCGCGATGATGCCGACCTTGAAGCCGTGCGCTTCGAGCACGCGCCCGATGATGGCCATGCCGAAGCTCGGATGATCGACGTAGGCATCGCCGGTGACGATGATGATGTCGCACTGGGTCCCAGCCGAGCGCGTCCATCTCCGCGCGCGAGGTCGGCAGGAAGGGCGCCGGCGGCTGCGGCCGCGACGCCGTGCTGAACAGGGGGACGGGGTCGACACGCCTAGCGACTAGCCGATGTCGACCGGAATGTAGATCTGCGCATCCTCGCGCTGGATCAGCAGCGCGACCGTGTGGCCGGCGCGCGCCACCTCGCGCTTGAGCTCGGCGACCGTCGAGACACCGGCGCCGTTCACGCCGAGCACCACGTCGCCCGCCTGCAGGCCCGCCGCCAGCGCCGGGCCCGGTGACATCCTCGACCACCAGCCGTCCGCGGGTGTGCAGCTCCTTCTGCTCGCTCGGATCGAGCGGCCGCACCGCGAGCCCGAGCTTGCCGCCGCCGTCCTCGGCACCGTTGCGCGCGGCCTGCGGCGGTGTGTCCTCGAGCAGCACCGTCTTCACCCCGACCTCGGTGGCCTTGCGGTCGTGCCAGACGCCGAGGTGCGCCTCGCTCCCCGGCGGCAGCTGCGAGATCACGGTCGGCAGATCGTAGGAGTGATCGATGTTCTGGCCGTTCACGCTGGTGATGACATCGCCCGGCTTCAGTCCCGCGCGCTCGCCCGGACCCTGCGGCTCGACCGAGCTGATGAGCGCCCCGTGCGGCGTGGTCAGACCGAAGGTCAGCGCGAGCTGCTGGTCGATGTCCTGCACGGACACGCCGATGCGGCTGCGATTCACCTTGCCGTTCTTCATCAGCTGATCCTTGACGTTGAGCGCGACGTCGATCGGAATGGCGAACGACATGCCCATGTAGCCGCCGGTGCGGCTGTAGATCTGAGCGTTGATGCCGATCACCTGACCGTCGAGATTGAACAGCGGACCGCCGGAGTTGCCCGGATTCACGGCCGCGTCGGTCTGGATGAACGTCACGAACGATCCGCCGCTATCGTCCGGCAACGGACGGCCCAAGGCGCTGATGACCCCCGCGGTCACGCTGTTCTCGAACCCGAACGGTGAGCCGATGGCGATCGCCCACTGGCCCGGGCGCAGCTTCGAGGGATCGCCGAAATGCACCACCGGCAAGTCGGTGGCCGATATCTTGATCAAGCGCGACATCGCTGCGCTTGTCGACGCCGATGACCTTGGCGCGAAACTCGCGCCGATCCGTCAGCTTGACCGTGACCTCGGAGGCATCCGCCACCACGTGAGCATTGGTGAGCACGTAGCCGTCGGGACTGACGATGAACCCGGAGCCGATGCCATGGGCGGGCGGCATGTGCTCGGGGCTCGGCGTCTGGAACCGATGGAAGAACTGCGACAGCGGATCCTCCTCGTTCCCCTCCTCGCCCCCGAGGGAAGCGGGCCTTTCTGCTGCGGCTTCTCGACGACGCTGATATTGACCACCGCAGCGCCGTTTTCGGCCACCAGGCCCGAGAAGTCGGGCAAACCCGTCACCCGGCCCGCCGGAGCGGCGGGAACGGCCGGAGCGGCCACGGCAGGTGCCGGCGCGGCCCCCACGTCCCCCGCATTGGCGTTCGAGCGCTGGTGAGCCACGACCACCACGAAGACGCCGGCCACCAGTGCGAGCGACCAGGTTCTGAGACTTCCCATGGCAATATGTCCTCTCAACGGTGTTCTCGGGCTGTCGATAATTGACCCCGACTTGAGGCCGTCGTTTCAATTTTCCAGGTTTTCGGGCTTCCGTTCCCATGTTTTTCGGCGGCCGTGCCAAAAAAATGTGACTTCTCGACAGGCCGGACCGATGCGCCGCGGCTAGGCTGAGCCTCTTTGAACGCAGACAACCGCCGCGTATGCCCGATGCAACCGGTCCCGTGCTGTTGGTGGTGGGCGGCGACGCCAAACGCCTGCAGTGGCTGAACCATCATGTGACAAGCCATTGGCCGAGCGCCCAGGTTACCACCGCGCCCGGCACGGACGCGGCTTCCCTGACGCGCTTCGTCCAAGAACGTGCGCCCGATGCGGTCATCATGCAGATCGACTTCAGCAACGAAGCGCTGGCTAGCATGGGCTTGAGTCACCTGGCACAGATGCTGCGGGCGCAGCCGACGGTTCATTGCATCATACTCGCCGAGCACGGCAGTGAGCTGTCGGCCGTGAGAGCCCTCAAGTGTGGCGCAAAGGACTACCTGCCGCTCGCCCGGGTCACCCGCGACCTGCTTCTGAAGGCGGTCACCGAGGCCTGCGCCAGACAGAACGCCGCCGCGCTCGCCACGGGGCGCTTCTCAGCCCGGCCGAGGACACGCCGTCGGTCAAGGTGCCCGGCTACGGCATCGTCAAGGAAATCGCCACCAGCAACTTCTCCTCGGTGTATCTCGCACGCAGCGAGCGCCTGCGGCGCAACGTGGTGCTCAAGGTCATGAGCCGCGGCACCACGCAGCGCGAGATCGACGATGGCGAGCGCTTCCAGCGCGAGTACGAGATCATCTCCAGCATCCAGCACCGCGCCATCGCGGAGATCTATGACTTCGGTGCGCTCCCGCATCATCAGTATCTCGCCATGGAGTACATCCCCTGCGGCGACCTGCGCGACCGCTTGCGCAACCCCATGAGCATCGATGACAGCCTGTACTACTTGCGCAGCATTGCCGAAGCGCTGCGGGTCATCCATGTGTTCGGCATCCTGCATCGCGATCTGAAGCCCGCGAACGTCATGCTGCGGGAGGATAATTCGCCCGTGCTCATCGACTTTGGCCTCGCGCGTCGCTCGGTCGAGGTCGGCACGACGAGCGTCGGACAGGTGCTCGGGTCGCCGTACTACATCAGCCCCGAGCAATCGCAAGGCCACAAGGTGGATGCGCGCACCGACCTCTACAGCTTGGGCGTGATGTTCTTCGAGATGCTCACCGGCCATCGGCCTTACATCGGCAAGAGCGCCATGGAAATCATGGAGCAACACGCCGTTGCCCCGGTGCCGCGTCTGCCCTCGCATGTGGCTTTGCAGCAGGCGCTGGTCGATCGCTTGATGGCGAAGGAGCTCTCGCATCGCTATGCCTCGGCGGACGAGCTGCTCGCCGATCTCGGGCCGGTTGTCGCCGCGGTCGCTTGAAGGGGCGGAGTGTGACGTAGATCTCACGGCCCCCAGCCGTTGCGCCGCATATGTAAAAAATTGAGCTAAAGCTGTGACACCGCTCCTGTCGGGCGGACCAGCCGTTTGGCACGCTCTGAGCGGTATGTTCATCACCCGCACCCGTCACGAGCGCGAGAAGCAGGAGCTCCTCAGCGCCGGCAATCGCATCAGCGATGCGATCTTGCGAAACGCCGACCAGGGAGTCTTTTTTCTCGACGCGCGCCACCGCGTCCTGCCGCAGATCTCGTCATCGCTGGCGCACTTGTTCCGGCGCGAAGACTTCGCGAACCTCACCTTCGAGAAGCTGCTCGCGCCGGTGGTCACGGCCAAGACACTGAGCGCGGCGAGAAACAACATCGCACAGCTCTTGGGTACCTCACCGGCGCGCGAGGACGACAGCACCGCCCCGAGCATGGCGCCGGCCGCTGCGCAGACCGCGCAAGCCGGTCTGTTCAGCAACATCGAAGTCCGGCTGCCCAACACCGACGGCTCATTCGACTCCGCGCACTACGCCTTCGAGTTCTGCCCGGTCGAACTCGTCAAGGAGCAGCGCGCCTGGCTGGTACGGGTCACCGACATCACACAGCAAGTGCAAACGCAGCGCGAGCTGGAGGACCTGCGCGAGCAGGTGCAGACGCAGGGCGAGATCCTGCGCAGCGTCCTGCAAGTCGGCGGGGCACGTTTTGCCGCCTTGTTGCATCGAGCCGATGCCTCGATGAAGACCATCAACACGGTGCTGAAGAAGCCCGCCCGCGAGCAGGAGGCGTTTCGCCACAAGCTCGAGGAGACACTCGAGGAAGTCGACCGGGTGCGGCGCGACGCAGCCACGTTCCAGCTGTCGGCCCTGGAGGCCTCGGCGCGCCAGTTCGAGGATGCGCTGCATGAGCTGCGCAGCCGTGCCGCGTTGAGCGGCAGCGATTTCTTGCCCCTGGCGGTCAAGCTCGACGATCTCTATGGGCAGTTCGCGCAGCTCAAAACGCTGAGCTCAGCCGCCGGCGGCCCGCGTCAAACCGAAGCCGCGCCGCCCGGCGGCGGCATGACCGCGAACGGCACGCAGGTCATCGAGTCGCCGAAATTCGCGACCGATGCGTCGCGGGCCGTGCCCGGAGCGCAACTCTCGGCACCCGCGGGGAGCCTTGAGAGCACGCTGCGGGCGCTGACCGATCACGTGGCTCAGGAGTACAACAAGACGGTCACGCTGCAAGCCGCCGGGCTTGCGCTCGTGCCCCCGGCCTACCAATCCGCCATCAAGAACATCGCCATCCAGCTGATCCGCAATGCCGTGATGCACGGTATCGAGGCGCCCGCGGCGCGGGTCATCGCCGGTAAAGCGCCCGACGGCACCCTGCGGCTCGACTTCAGGAACGTCGCGAACGGCAATTTCGAGCTCTTGTTCGAGGACGATGGCTGCGGACTCAATCCCGAGCATGTGCGCGCAACCGCCATCGCGCGCGGCATTCTCACGGGC
Organism: uncultured Gammaproteobacteria bacterium; assembly: GCA_963766915.1. Lineage (GTDB taxonomy): Bacteria > Pseudomonadota > Gammaproteobacteria > Steroidobacterales > Steroidobacteraceae > Bog-1198. The sequence continues at coordinate 610,905 of CAVYCL010000001.1, read as the reverse complement.
GAGAACGCCGCGCGGCTGCGTGATCGCGAGATCATCAAGCTCATCTTCAAATCCGGCTACTCGACGCTCGCGACCTCGCCCGGCGAGCCCGCGCACGGCACCGGCCTCGCGCTGGTGCGTCGCTATGTGCACGAGGCCGGCGGCAAGGTGGCGCTCGCGAGCCTGCTGGGCCACGAAACCCGCTTCAAGGTGACCCTGCCGCCGCTCAGCGCCGCGGCCCCCGCCCTCGATCTCGCAGGCTAGCGATCAGTCCCGCGGCTTGAGCTCGGCGAGAACCGCTCCCGCCGCGACCCGATCGCCGAGGCCGAACGGCATCCGCTCCACCGTGCCCGCGTAAGGCGCCGCCACGGTGTGCTCCATTTTCATGGCCTCGACGGTGATCAGCGGCGCGCCGCGCTCCACCGTCTGGCCTGCCGTCACATGCACCGCGACCACGGTACCCGGGAGCGGGGTCACGAGGGTCCCCGCGTCCGCCTCGGTGGTGGGCTGCAGCGCATCGTCGGTGGTGACCCGCGTCAAGCTCGTGTGATGTCCGGTGCGGAAGATCTCGAGGCCCGCGTCCGACTCGAGCACGCGCGCGACTTCCCGGGTGCCCTGAATCTCGACCTCGAACGAGCACCCGTCGCACGCGATCACGCGCGCCTCGTAGTCCCCATCGGCGAGGCGCGCGCGATAGAGCTCTGCGCCCCGGCGCTCGAGCAGGACTTCATGATCGCCGAAGCTCGTGCGAGTGAGCGCCGGCGCACCCAATCGCCAGCCGGAGGTGTCCGCCCAGAGCGCGCCCGGCGAAGGCATCGCCCGTGCATACCAGAGCGCGCCGAGAAGATAGTCGACGGCCGTGGGCTGGGCCTCGCCGAAGGACAAATGCGCACGGCGCGTCTCGAGGAAGCTCGTGGTCACACCGCCGGCACGAAACTCGATATCGGCGAGCACGCTCTGCAGCAGGGCGCGGTTGGTCTTGACGCCTGCGATCTCGAGCTCGGCCAGCGCACGATGGAGCGTCTCGATCGCCTGCGCGCGCGACCCGCCGTGCGCGATGAGCTTGCCGAACATGGGATCGTAGAACGGCGTCACCTCATCGCCCGCATCCACGCCCACATCGAGCCGCAGCGCGCCGCCCGCCCCGTCCGGCCAGCGCAGATGCGCGATGCGGCCGACGCTCGGCAGATAGTCGTGCGCGGGATCTTCGGCGTAGAGACGCGCCTCGACGGCGGCGCCTTGCGGCGCGATCGAGGCAGCGCCGTCCGGTAAGTGTCCGCCGCAGGCCACCTCGAGCTGCCACTGCACCAGATCGATACCCGTGATGAGCTCGGTGACCGGATGCTCGACTTGCAGACGCGTGTTCATTTCCATGAAGTAGAACTGCTGCGCAGGGTCCACCAAGAACTCGACGGTGCCGGCGCCCACATAACCGACGGCGCGCGCGGCGGTGACGGCGGCCTGCGCCATGGTGGCGCGGACCTCCGCACGCAGCCCCGGCGCCGGCGCTTCCTCGATGATCTTCTGGTGGCGCCGCTGCACCGAGCAGTCGCGATCGAAGAGCGCAACGGTCGCGCCGTGCGCATCGGCAAAGATCTGCACCTCGACGTGCCGCGCCGCCGGGAAGTAACGCTCGAACAGCAGCCGGTCGTCGCCGAATGCCGTGCGCGCGAGGCGCTGCGCCGATTCGACCGCGGCCGGCACTTCGGCGGCGGAATGGACCACCTGCATGCCCTTGCCGCCGCCGCCGGCGCTCGCCTTGATGATGAGCGGAAAACCGATCCGTTGCGCCTCGGCGGCGAGGTGCGCCGGGGACTGATCGCTCCCGTGATAACCCGGCGCCACCGGCACACCGGCCGCCGCCATCGATGCCTTGGAGGCGCTCTTCGAGCCCATCGCGCGGATGGCTTGCGGCGGCGGTCCGACGAAAATCAAGCCCGCATCGATGCAGCCCTGCGCGAAATCGGCATTCTCGGACAAGAAGCCGTAGCCGGGATGCACCGCCTGGGCGCGCACGCGCTGCGCGAGCTCGATGATCCGCTGTCGGTCGAGATAACTCTGCGCGGCCGGCGATGGGCCCAAGTGGTAGGCCTCGTCCGCTTCGCGCACGTGCTTCGCGCCGCGGTCGGCATCGGAATAGACGGCGATCACGGTCCAGCCCAGCCGGCGCGCGGTGCGCGCGATGCGGCAGACGATCTCGCCGCGGTTGGCGATCAGCAGACGCTTCGAGGTGTTTGCGGTCATGGGGAGCTTTGCGCCTTACATCCGGAATATGCCGAAGCGCGTCGCGGAGCTCGTCTGCTCGCTGTTCAGCGCGAGCGCGAGCCCGAGCGCACGACGGGTGTCGAGCGGGTCGATCACGCCGTCGTCCCAGAGCCGCGCGGACGCATAATAGGGATGACCCTGGCGCTCGAACTGCTCGCGGATGGGCGCCTTGATTCGCTCCTCCTCGGCCTCGCTCAAATGCCCACCGGTGCGCTTCAGCGCATCGCTTTTGATGCTGGCGAGCACGCTCGCCGCCTGCTCGCCCCCCATCACCGAGGTGCGGGCGTTCGGCCACTGGAACAAGAGGCGCGGCGCATAGGCCCGACCGCACATGGCATAGTTGCCCGCGCCGAAGCTGCCGCCGATGGTGACGGTGTACTTCGGCACCGCCGCGCAGGCGACCGCCGTGACCAGCTTGGCACCATCCTTGGCGATGCCACCCTCCTCCGCCGCCTTGCCGACCATGAACCCTGAGATGTTCTGCAAGAACAAGAGCGGTATGCCCTCGCGACAGCAGAGCTCGATGAAGTGCGTGCCTTTGAGCGCGCTTTCCGAGAACAGGATGCCGTTGTTGCCCAGAATGCCGATCGGCATGCCGTGGATGTCGGCGAAACCACAAACCAGGGTAGTGCCGTAGAGTGCTTTGAACTCATCGAACCAGGAGCGATCGACGAGCCGCGCGATGATCTCGCGCACATCGTACGGCTTGCGCGAGGTCGGCGGGATGATCCCGTAGATCTCCGCCGGGTCGTAATCCGGCTCTCGCGAGGCCGCGTGCGGCCGGCCTATCGCGGGCGGGCGCAGCCGCGCCACCGCGCGGCGCGCCAGACTGAGCGCATGCGTGTCGTTCTGCGCGTAGTAGTCGGTGACGCCGGAGCGACGGCAATGCACATCGGCGCCGCCGAGCGACTCCGCATCGATCTCCTCGCCGGTCGCTGCCCGCACCAACGGCGGTCCGCCCAGAAATATTCGGCCCTGGTTGCGCACGATGACGGCGTGATCGGACATGGCGGGCACGTACGCGCCGCCCGCCGTACAGGAGCCGTGGACGACGGCGATCTGCGCGACGCCTTGCGCCGACAGGCGTGCCTGGTTGAAGAAAATCCGCCCGAAATGGTCGCGGTCGGGAAACACCTCGTCCTGTTTCGGCAGGAACGCGCCGCCGCTCTCCACCAAATAGACGCACGGCAAGGCGTTCTCGCCCGCGATTTCCTGGGCGCGTAGATGCTTTTTGACGGTGAGCGGGTAGTAGGTGCCGCCCTTCACGGTCGGATCGTTGGCGACCACCATGCAGGGGCGCCCGGAGATACGGCCGATGCCGGTGACCAGCCCGGCTCCCGGCAGGTCATCGTCGTACACCCCGTGCGCCGCGAGCGCGGACAGCTCGAGAAACGGTGAACCGGGATCGAGCAGCGCGTCGACGCGCTCGCGCACCAGGAGCTTGCCCGCCTGCCGGTGCTTGTTGCGGGCCGCCTCGGTCCCGCCAAGCGCATTGCGCGCCAGCAGCTCGCGAAGCTCCGTCACCAGGCCCGCCATTGCGGCGCGATTGGCGGCGAACTCGGGTGAGCGCACATCGATGCTCGAAGCGATTTTGGCCATCCCACTCCCCTGCTTCACGTTCCTAGGCGCCCGCCGGCGCCCATTGTCATTCCGGTACGCGAGGCGCAGAATTGTCGGACAATCGGATTATCCAACGATTCCGGGTCGGAACACAATGGGGGTCGAGCCATGACGGGTGCCGCCGCTTACCGCGAGTTCAATTTCGGTCACGGGGAAGAGATCGACGCCGTGCGCGATCAGGTCCGCCGCTTCGCAGCGGAGCGAATCGCGCCGCGCGCCGCTGAAATCGACCGCAGCAATGAGTTCCCCCGCGACCTATGGGTCGCGATGGGCGAGCTCGGCCTCCTTGGCATGACCGTGCCGCCGCAGTATGGCGGCGCAGGCTTGGGCTACCTCGCGCACACCATCGCGATGGAGGAGATCTCGCGCGCATCGGCCGCCGTCGGCTTGAGCTACGGCGCGCATTCCAATCTCTGCGTCAACCAGATCGCCTTGAACGGCAACGAGGCGCAAAAGCGGCGCTATTTGCCGAAGCTCGTGAGCGGTGAGCATGTGGGATCGCTCGCCATGTCCGAGACCGGGTCGGGCTCCGACGTAGTCTCCATGCAATTGCGGGCGCGCAAGCAGGGTGAGCGCTACGTGCTCGACGGGCGCAAGATGTGGATCACCAACGGCCCCGACGCGGACGTGCTGGTGGTGTACGCGAAGACCGAGCCGCAGGCCGGATCGCGCGGGATCAGCGCGTTTCTGATCGAGCGCGGTTTTGCCGGATTCACCCGGTCGCAGAAGCTCGACAAGCTCGGCATGCGCGGCTCGAGCACCTGCGAGCTCGTGTTCGACGCGTGCGAAGTACCCGCGGAGAATCTGCTCGGCACGGAGAATCAGGGCGCGCGCGTCCTCATGAGCGGACTCGACTACGAGCGGGTGGTGCTCTCGGGCGGACCCTTGGGGATCATGGCCGCGGCCTTGGACGTCGCGCTGCCTTACGTGCGCGAACGCAAGCAATTTGGCCAGCCGATCGGCACCTTCGAGCTCGTGCAGGGAAAGCTCGCCGACATGTATGCCGCCTTCAACGCCTGCCGCAGCTACGCCTACACGGTCGCCGCCGCGTGCGACCGGGGCGATGCCACCCGCAAAGACGCCGCGGCGTGCATCCTGTTCTGCGCCGAGGCGGCTACACGCGCCGGCCTCGATGCCATTCAACTGCTCGGCGGCAACGGCTACATCAACGATTATCCGACGGGCCGGCTGCTGCGGGACGCCAAGCTGTACGAGATCGGCGCGGGCACCTCCGAGATTCGCCGCATGCTCATCGGCCGCGAGCTGTTCGGGGAGAGCGCGTGAGCGATGTACGGTCGAGCGAGCCCGTAGAAGGCGACCTGTTCGAGCCGCTCGACGATCATCCCGCTTACCGGCAGATCGCGAAGCTCATCGAGCAACGCATCGTCGGGCGGGTGCTGCGCGCCGGCGATGCGCTGCCGTCCGAGACCGACCTTGCGCGGCAATTTGGCGTCAACCGTTCCACGGTCCGCGAGGCCATCCGCGAGCTGGAGACGCACGGACTATTAGGCCGCGGCCGCGGCGAGAAGCGCCTGCGCGTCACCCGACCGCAGGCCAAACAGGTGAGCAAAGGCGTGAGTCGCGCGCTCGCCATGAACGATGTGACCTACCTCGAACTCTGGGAAGCGATGATGGCCATCGAGCCCGCGGCGGCGGAATACGCCGCCACGCGGCGCACCGCCGCGCAATTGCAGGCCATCGTTCGTGCGAGCGCTCACTTCCGGCGCGACGTTGCCGATACGGCGGCGGCGGTGGCCGCCGTGCTCGATTTTTTCAACGCGGTCGCGGCGGCGAGCGGCAACCAAGTGCTGTCCCTGACGCAGGCGCCGCTCAACGGCCTGCTCGCTCCCGCGCTCACCGAAATCATCGAACGCGTCCCGCAGGCCCGAGCACGCATCGGCGAGGCGCAAGGCCGCATTGCGAATGCCGTCAAACGTCAGCAAAGCGAGCTTGCGCGCACCTGGATGGAGAAGCATATTCGCGATTTCAGGCGCGGCTATGAGCTCGCCTTCGCGCGCCAAGACGTCCCCGGCTCCGGCAACAAAAAGGTTCTTACATGAAGAAAGCACTCGACGACGCGGCGCTCGATACTCTGTTCCGCGAGGCTCGCTCCTACAACCGCTGGGCCGCGGACGTTCTCCCCGAGACGAAGCTCCGAGCGCTTTATGATTTGCTGAAGATGGGGCCGACCTCCGCGAATTGTTGTCCGGCGCGATTCGTGTTCGTCGCGAGCCAGGAGGGCAAGGAAAAATTGGCGAAGTGCGTCGCCGAAACAAACATGATCAAGGTGCAGCAAGCACCGGTGACCGCAATCATCGCGATGGACGAGAAGTTCTACGAGAAGGTGCCGTACCTGTTCCCGCACAAGCCCGAGATCGCCGAGGTGTTCAAGGATCCGAAGCTGGGCCATGCGACCATGGTGCGCAACGCGACGCTGCAAGGCGCCTATTTGATCTTGGCCGCCCGCTCGCTCGGGCTCGACACGGGTCCGATGTCCGGCTTCAGTAATGACAAAGTCGACGAGGCGTTCCTCGCGGGCACTTCGTACAAGTCGAACTTCATCTGCTCACTCGGAGTCGGCACGAGCGAGCATCTGTTTGCCCGCAGCCCACGCCTCTCATTTGAGGAAGCGTGCCAGATGGCGTGAGCTTGAGCTAAAGAATCTGCTCGCGGATGGTGTCGGGCGCGAGCGGATCGTGAACCAAGGTGCTGAAGGAAATGAGCACCATGGGCCCCTCGCCGGTGTTGCGATAGGCATGCGCCACGCCCGGCGGGATGATGAAGCGCCACGCCTCACCGGCTGGCACCTCGACGTCGCGTATCACGCCCGACTCCTTGAGCCTCGCCAGGCACGGCCCAACCACCGTCGTTATTTCCACCGCGCTCGCATGCCGGTGATTGCCGCGCACCTCGTTGGGTGCCGTGATCACGACATGGACATTCTTTTGCGCGCCGAGCTCCGCATCGTTCAGCGGCTCGAACAGGCTGCCGCGTGCGTCGTGATGGGCCTTGACGGGCTCGATGTGCACTCTGCTGGTCGCGGTATCGGCTTGGGGATGGATCATAGCGCGCATTCTACAGGCGAGAGCGTCCCCCGCGCCTGCGCAAATCCGCCCGCTTCACGGTCGGCTTGAACGCCGGCCGACGCACTGCAAGGAGTACGCCCGCGACGAACAGAAGGTCGAGCCAATCCACCGCCCCGCCGCCGCCGCCCGTGGGCGGTGCGTTGACCGTGAGGCTCGCAGTCGCGGCGGCACTATTCCCGCCGGCGGGTGCGGTCATGAGCGTGTGCGCGGCGACGGAGGCTGTGTAGGTCCCGGGCGTCGCGCTCTCGACGGTGAGGGTGATGGTGCAGTTGCCGTCGGCGGGAATGTTCGCATTCGCGAGACTCACCGAGCTCGTCGTGCTCGTGAGCGACTTGGCTGCGCCCGCGCAGCTGGTTGCCGCGACGGGAGTTGCGAGCAGGGTGAGATTCGCAGGCAGCGTCAACGAGAAGCTTGCTTGTGTGAGCGCGAAGCCGTTGGTATTCGAGAGTGTCAGGGTGAGTGTCGACATCGAGCTCTTCACGATCGTCGCCGGGGAGAACGATGCACTCACCGTCGGCGCAACCGGCGCTACCGTGATGAGCGCCGGACAGGCGGTGGCGCTGGTACCGGCGGAAGTCGGGGCCGTGCTCGTGGCCGATTCGGCGGTGAGCGTGACCGTCTCGGTGTCGGTGTTTCCGGCCGAGTCGGTGACGATCAACGTCAAGGTGCCTGGAGCCGGATTGACCGTCACACGGGCGCCGGCCGCGCCGCTCACGATGAGACTCGATGGCGTCGCCGTCCATGCATAGGAGGCGATACTGAGCGGCGCAGGCGCCGTCGCGCTGCCGTTGCAAGCGGCCACGCTCGCGCTCGCATCGAATACGGCGCCCGCGGTCAAGGTTTTCGGGATCACGATGACGCCGATCGGCCGCTGCGCGGCCTTGACCGCGCTCAACGCGTTGACCATGCCCACGCCGCACTGACTGCCATCGTTCGGGCACACGCATTCGCCGCTGGTCGGATCGGTGGTCGGACAAGTCGGCACGCCGCTGGTGCCCGGCGGAAACCGAGTCGCGCTCGACTCGAGCCGCGCCGCCAATTGCGCGGGCGTCAAATTGTAGTTCACCGACCGCATCAGCCCGGCGATTCCCGACACGATGGGCGCGGAGAAGCTCGTGCCGAGATTCTCGCTTTGCTCATTCGTGTAGCGCGTTGCCGCCCGGCACGGTGGTCCCGAGGTTCGTGGTGGTGTCGATGGAGCGCAGGCAGTCACCCGAGCTCTGTACGCAGTTGCCGGCCGGTGCCGCGATACTCGCGCCCGAGCCGAAGCTCGAATATCCGACCTTGGTGCCGACGTTACGCAGCCCCACCACCCCCATGACGCCCGGTACCAGCAAGCTGCAGTTCGCCGGCGTATCGACGGGCGCCGCGGCTCCGGGCGCACCGCCGTTGCCGGCGGAGACGATCACCAACACGCCCATCGCCGTCACCTGCGTGAGGGCGTCCTGGTAGTCGCTCGGGCACGAGCCGCTACCGCCCAAGCTCAAGTTGACGATGTCCGCGGGAAACGGGTTGGTTCGGCACCGGCGGGCCGTCCGGGTTCGTGACCGGAAGCCCCGCCGCCCATTCGATGCCGGCGATGATGTCCGAGTCATAGCCGCCGCCCTTGCCGAGCGCGCGCACCGGCAACACCCAGGCGCCCCATGTCATGCCGGCGATGCCCACTTCGTTGTTGGTGATCGCGCCGAATACGCCCACGACGCGAGTGCCGTGCCAGGAGCTGTTCTCGACCGTGTCGTTTGCGAACAGCGGCGTTCCCGGTGTCGCTGCTGCTGATCCAATCGCCCGGGTCCGACGGGTCGGGATCCCAGCCATCGCCGTCGTTCGCGATCAGAAAGGTGCCCTCGGCCGCGCCGTTGGTGGGGTTGAGGTCCTCGCCGACGAAGTCGTAGCCCGGGAGGAGCCGCCCGCCGAAGTCCTGCGCGCAAGAGGTCGGGGTGATCGAATCGCACGCCGGTATCGACGTCGGCAATCACGATCCCCGCGCTGCCGGTGGTGATGCCCCAGGCGCTGACCGCATCGGTGGCCGACAAATCCTGCGTCGAGTTGCCCTCGAGAACGACGGGCGTCGAGCTCGGCGTGTTCATGTACCACTGCCCGCTCGCCGGAGGGCTCGCTAGCAAGGTGGGCGCAAACAGGGGATCGTCCGGCGTAGCGGCTTCGATGTGACGAATCTGGTCCACGTCCGCGAATTTCACGGCCGGGTCGGCACGGAGCTTCGCGAGGACGGCATCGACGTCCGCGCCGTAGAGCGTTTTCGGGAGAAACAACACATGCATGCTCGGCGTGAATTGACGCGACTTCGCCAACCGTCACGCCCAGCCGCGCGGCCAGCGCGACGACATCGGCGGCGCTCGTCTGCGCTTGTACCACCGTGCGGCCTTGCCGCCGTGCGATGGCCATGCCGCCCGCGTCCGGGAGGGAACGGAACCCCACGATGAGACGCCGGGCCTCCGGTCCGATGCTCACGGGAGGGCGGCGCACCGGGTTGTACTCGACGGGCTCTGCCGCGTGCGCGGCGCATGCCAGGGCGGCCCACACCAGGGCGGCCATCGAACCTAGCTTTACAAGGCGATTCATGCTGCAAGGCTCCGCGTGGGCGCGGCGCGCCCAAATCGTTCGCAAGGCTATCCCGATGGCGCAATCGTAGCCTTTTGGCCTTCCGGAACTGCGAACTGCGACCCCAAACTGGGCATTTTCAGGCCGCATTCGGCCCGCGCGGAACGTCGGCGGATGGCGACAGGCGGGCGGCGCGCGAAGCGCCCAGCAGGTAGAATGACTGCCGCGAGAGACAACTGAAGGGGCATTCGATGACGTACGACAATCGGCAGTTCTATATCGATGGCGCCTGGGTCGATCCGGCGGAGCCGAAAGAACTTCAAGGTCATCAACCCCGCCACCGAAGGCCCGGCCGGGGTGATTTCCATGGGAAGCGCGAAGGACGTGGAGCGCGCGGTTGCGGCGGCGCGGCGCGCCTTCGACAGTTACTCGCGAACCACGCCTGCCGAGCGCCTCGCCCTGCTCGAGCGCGTCCTCGCCGCCTATAACGCCCATTACGACGAGATCGCCCAGGCCATCTCGACCGAGATGGGAGCGCCCATCTCGCTCGCCAAGGGATCGCAGACGCGCATCGGCGTGGGCCACATCAGTGCCATGATCGAGGTGCTGAAGAACTTCAAGTTCGAGGAGCTGCGCGGCACGACACGCCTGGTGCAGGAGCCGGTCGGGGTCTGTGCGCTCATCACGCCCTGGAACTGGCCCATGAACCAGGTCGCGGCGAAAGTGGTGCCGGCACTCGCCGCCGGCTGCACCATGGTGCTGAAGCCCTCCGAATACTCGCCCTTCAGCGCCATCCTCTGGGCGAAGGTCATGCACGAGGCCGGCGTTCCGAAGGGCGTGTTCAATCTCATCAACGGCGACGGGCCGAATGTGGGCGCCCCGCTCTCCTCGCATCCCGAGATCGACATGGTGTCGTTCACCGGCTCGACCCGCGCCGGTACGGAGGTCGCGCGCAACGCCGCGGCATCGGTCAAGCGCGTGCATCAGGAACTCGGCGGCAAGTCGCCCAACGTGCTGCTCGAGGACGCCGATTTCGAGCGGGCCGTGAAGCGCAGCGTCCTGCACGTGTTCCAGAACTCGGGCCAGTCGTGCAACGCGCCGACGCGCATGCTGGTGCCCGCGGCCAAGCTCGCCGAGGTCGAGGCGATCGCGCAGCGCGTCACGGCGGGCGTCGTGGTCGGCGATCCCGCCTCCGAAAAGACCACCGTCGGACCTCTGGTCTCCAAGATCCAGTTCGATCGCGTCGAGCGCTACATCGAGAAGGGCATCGCCGAAGGCGCGAAGCTCGTCACCGGCGGCGCGGGCCGGCCGGACGGCTTGTCGAAGGGGTACTACGTCAAGCCGACGATCTTCTCGAACGTGCGCAACGACATGACGATCGCGCGCGAGGAGATCTTCGGACCGGTGCTCTGCATCCTGCCCTATGAGAACGAAGAGCAGGCGATCGAAATCGCGAACGACACGCCGTACGGACTGGCGGCCTATGTCTGGTCGCAGGACAACGCGCACGCGCGACGCGTCGGCAGCCGCATCCGCGCGGGACAGGTCGCACTCAACGGCGCCTCGGGCGACATGCAGACCCCGTTCGGCGGATTCAAGATGTCGGGCAACGGCCGCGAGTACGGCGAGTTCGGGTTGCGCGATTTCCTGGAGGTCAAGGCCGTCATCGGCGTCGACGCCGCCTGAGGACCCGGAGCTTGGGAGCGGAGCGCCGGAGCGCCCCGTTCTCAAGCTCGAGAATCTGAGCAAGCGCTATCGGAGCGACCGCGCACCGCTGTTCGAGGGCTTGGAGCTCGACGCTCGCGGCCGGCGAGTACCTCGCCATCATGGGCGAATCCGGCGTCGGCAAATCGACCCTCCTCAACGTTCTGGCGGGCCTCGAAATCCCGAGCGCGGGCCGCGTCTGGCTCGACGGCGAGGAGCTCGGACCCTTGAGCGACGATGCGCGCACGCTGCAACGGCGGCGCAACATCGGCTTCGTGTTTCAGGCCTTTCACGTGCTGCCCTATCTCACGGTTGCGCAGAACGTTGCCCTGCCTCTCGAGCTCCTCCAGATCGACCCGGCCGAGCGCGAGCAGCGCACGGCAGACATGCTGCGGGCCGTCGGGCTCGAGGCCGAAGCGAACTCGCTTTGCGCGCGAGTTATCGGGCGGCGAAGTGCAGCGCGTGGCGATCGCACGCGCGCTCGTGCATCGGCCGCGTCTGGTGCTGGCCGATGAGCCCACCGGGAACCTCGACTCGCGCACCGCCGGCCAGATCCTTCACTTGCTGCGCGACCAGATCAAGGCAAACGCCGGCGCCGGCATACTGATCACGCACTCGCGGATCGCTGCCGAGACGGCCGACCGCATCCTCATGCTCGATGCCGGCGGTCTCTCACCCGGGAACAGCGGCGCATGAGTGCGCCCCTATCGCCGATCCGCGGCGCTCTTACTCTCGGTCGCGTGCTGTTGCTCTCGCAGCTGCGCGAGCAGCCGGGACGGCTCGCGGTGACGGTGCTGTCGATCGCTCTCGGCGTGGCCTTGGGCGCCGCGGTTTATCTCGTGAACGCTGCCGCGCTCAACGAGTTCGGCTTGGCGACGAAACGTCTGGTGGGCGATGCGGATGTCGTGATACGGGGCCCGCGGGACGGTTTCGCGGAAAACCTGTATGAGGAGCTGGCGCGGGATCCGGCCGTACGCGCCGCAAGCCCGGTGCTCGAGCTCGAAGCGGCTTTGCCGGCGAGTCGCGATACGCTCAAGGTCTTGGGTCTCGATCCCTTCGTCGCCGCGAGCCTGCAGCCGGCCCTCATCGGCGATGTGGAACGCCGGGCGCTCGATCTGTTCGCGCCGGATGCGATCGTGTTGAGCAATCGGGCCGCCACCGAGCTCAACCTGCGTGCCGGCGATCGATTGCGCGTCATGGTGGGCGACGGCGCGCGCGATCTGCGCATCATCGAAGTTCTGCCCGAGGGAACTTATACCCAGCCGCTCGGCATCATGGATATCGCATCGGCGCAATGGCTGTTCGGCAAGCTCGGGCGCTTGAATCGCATCGACCTCTCGCTCAAGCCGGGCGTCGATGCCGACATCTACCGCAGCGCGCTCAATCGCCGTCTGCCGGCGGGAACGCTGGCCGTCGCGCCGCAGACCGAACGCGATCGCGCGGCGACCGTTACTCGTGCCTATCGCGTGAATCTCAACATGTTGGCGCTGGTCGCGCTCTGGACGGGTGCGTTTCTCGTATTCTCGACGCAGTCTTTGTCGGCACTGCGGCGGCGCCGATCGTTCGGGCTGTTGCGGGCGCTCGGCGTCACCCGGCGCGAGCTCGAGCTCGCCCTGCTCGGCGAAGGCGCATTGCTCGGCCTCGCCGGCTCAGTATCGGGCATCGTGCTCGCGCTCGCGTGCGCCGCGGGCCTGTTGCGTCTCTTGAACGGCGATCTCGGCAACGCCCAACTGCAAGTTGCCGGCGCAGCGCTGGGAGCCGCCCCTTGGAGTCTTGTCGTGTTCGTTACGATCGGCACGACCATCGCCGCCGCCGGCGCCTGGTTTCCGGCACGGATCGCGGCCCGACAGCCGCCGGCCCGCGCGCTCAAGGGCGGCGATGCGGTGCCGGCGGCCGTCGTCGGCAAGAGTTGGATCGCAGGGCTCGCTCTGCTCCTGGTGGGCGCCGTCCTTGCGCGGCTGCCGCCCATCCGCGGGCTACCCTTATTCGGCTATGCCGCCATCGCCGCGCTCTTGCTGGGTGCGGTGCTCTTGGTGCCGCGGCTCACGGTGTTGATCCTGCGCATTGCGCCGCGGGCCAACCGCGTGGTGCCCGACACGGCGCTCGCTCAGCTGCGCGATAACATCGGACTCTCCACCTTGAGCCTTGCCTCGGTCATCGTGAGCTTCAGCCTGATGGTGGCGATGGCCATCATGGTTTATTCGTTTCGCGTGTCGTTCGAGGGCTGGCTCGGTAAAGTACTTCCCGCCGACCTGCAGCTGCGCGAAGCGCTCGGCAACGACACTGCCTACTGGAGCGTGCGGGACCAGCAAGCGGCCGCCGCCCTGCCGGGCGTCGCTCGCGCCGAGTTCCGCCGCACGCGGCCCGTGCTGCTCGATCCGCGACGCCCGCCCGTCACACTCATCGTGCGCGGCTCGGACGCTCGCCAGGTCGGCGATGAGCTGCCGCTGGTACGAACCCTTCGAGGCGCGTTGGCGGACGATGCCGCGCCTGCGTGGATCTCCGAAGCCGTAGCCGACCTCTATGGCCTGGCGCCCGGCGCGCGCATCGATCTGCCGCTCGGCGGGCAGATGCGGCATTTCACGGTCGCGGGCATCTGGCGTGACTACGCCCGCACATTCGGCGCCGTGGTGATCACACGGCCGGCCTATATCGAAGCGACCCACGATGAAGACGCCAACGAGGGCTCCGTGTGGCTCAAGCCCGGGAGCGATCCGGCCCGCGTAGAAGCGGATCTTCGCGCGGCGCTCGCGCACGGTGCGCAAGCAAGTTCTGCAGCTGCGGCGTCCTTCGACATCCTGACGAGCACGGCGCTGCGTGAGCGCTCGCTCCGCATCTTCGATCGCGCATTTGCCATCACCTACGGCGTCGAGGCCATCGCGGTGATCATCGGCCTCATGGGCGTGAGCTTTGCGGCGAGCTCGACGGCGCTCGCGCGCCGCGCCGAGTTCGGGATGCTGCGTCACGTCGGCATGCTGCGCCGACAGGTGGTGGCCATGCTCGCGAGCGAGGGCGTGCTCATGAGCGCGCTCGGCGTCCTCTATGGCTTGATCTTGGGCGGCGCCTTGAGCTTGGTGCTCGTCTATGTGGTCAACCGCCAATCCTTCAACTGGAGCATCGACTTCGCCGTGCCGCTGTGGCAGCTCGGCGTGCTCTCGGTGACGCTCATCGCAGCCGCTGCCTTCACGGCAGTGTGGAGCGGTCGCAGCGCCATGACCCAGGGGGCGGTGCGCGCGGTGCGGGAGGACTGGTGACAACGCGACCTCCTCGCCCGCGAAGGCTGGGATTCCTCGCCGGGCTGGCGGCCTGGTGCGCTACCCTCGCTATCGCTCCTGCGGCCGCCGTCGACGACCCCCCGTACGCAGCCGTCACCGCGGCGCGCGCGATCGAGTTTCCACGTGACTTCGGCGCACATCCGGACTTCCGCACGGAATGGTGGTATGCCACCGGCTGGCTCACGACTCGATCGGGCGAGTCGTTGGGTTTTCAAGTGACCTTTTTCCGCACGCGTCCGGCGATCGATGCAGCCAATCCGAGCGCATTCACGCCGCATCAGCTGTTGATCGCGCATTGCGCACTCAGCGACCCGGCACTCGGTCGATTGTGGCAAGACCAGAAAATTCGCCGGGCCGGGATGGGGCTCGCGCGTGCAGCCGAGGGCGATACCGACGTGCAGATTGGCTCCTGGACGCTCAAACGCGCGAGCGATGCGTATGCGGTGGATGTGGCGGCCGATGAATTCGCCTTGCGTCTCGAGCTTGCCCCGACAGAGCCGCCGCTGCTCAACGGCGAAGCCGGCTTCAGCCGTAAAGGCACAGCCCCGCAGGCTGCAAGCTACTACTACAGTCTGCCGCATCTCGCTGTGCGGGGCTCGATCATGCGCAACGGCCACCGCGACGACGTGCACGGCGAGGCCTGGCTCGACCATGAGTGGTCGAGCGAGTATCTCGAGAGCGGCGCGGTCGGATGGAACTGGATCGGCGTCAACTTTGCCGACGGTGCGGCGCTCATGGCGTTCGAGATTCGCGGCGCGCCCCCCGAGGTGCGCTGGGCCGGGGGGACGCTGCGCACAGCGGATGGCGTCGTTCAAGTGTTCACACCCGATCAGGTGCGCTTTGTGCCGGTGCGGACTTGGCGATCGCCGCGCACCGGCACCTCGTACCCGGTCGAATGGCACGTGCGTGCCGGAACGCGCGAGCTCGAGCTCAAGCCCTTGATGGACGACCAAGAGAACGACACGCGGCTTTCCACGGGCGCCATCTACTGGGAGGGTGCAATACAGGCCTACGAGGCCGGGCTCCCCACCGGCCGCGGCTACCTCGAGCTCACCGGATACGAGGCACCGCTCAAATTGCGATGAACGGCACGAGTCGCAAGCGGACGGAACACCCATCGGTCCGGAGGGTCAATACCTGCATACCTGGAGGCTCATCATGAAAATCGGATTTTTGGGACTTGGAAAAATGGGTGCTGGGATGGCCGCCAATCTTTTGCGCGCGGGCCACCAGGTCGCGGTGTGGAACCGCTCCCCACAAAAGGCGCAGCCCCTGCTGGCGGAAGGGGCGGTACTTGCGCGCACGCCGCGTGAGGCGGCCTCGGACCGTGGCATCGTCATGAGCATGCTCGGCGATGACGCGGCGCTCGAGCAGGTGGTCAGCGGCAACGACGGCCTGCTCGAGGGTCTGGCACGCGGCGCATTGCACATCTCCTCGAGCACAATCGCAGTCGCCACCGCGGATCGCATGGCGGAGCTGCACGCGGCGCGCGGGCTGCGCTTTCTGAGCGCGCCGGTATTCGGGCGCCCGGAAGCCGCCGCCTCAGCGAAGCTGTTCGTCGTGGCCGCCGGTGCACAATCCGACTACACGGCAGCGAGCGCACTGTTCCCCGCAATCAGCCAGAAAGTGTTCTACATCGGCGAGAAGCCCTCCTCCGCGAATCTCGTCAAGCTCTGCGGAAACTTCACAATTCTTGCCGCGATCGAAGCGTTCGCCGAGGCGATGACGCTCGCCCAGAAAGGCGGCGTGCCCAAGAAGCAGTTTCTCGAGGTGATGACGGGCTCTTTATTCGATACACCGGTGTACCGCAATTATGGCGCCGCCTTGGCCGAGGAGCGCTACAAGCTGGCGGGATTTGCGGCGCCCTTAGGTCTTAAGGACATGCGTCTGGTGGGCCAATCCGCGGAAGCCTTGCGTGTGCCGATGCCGGTGCTCAACGTGTTGCGCGATCACCTGCTGCAGACAATCGGCATCGAGGGCGAGGACATCGATTGGTCGGGCATCGGTCGCACCATCGCAAAAAATGGCGGGCTCTGAGGAACTCGGCTACCAGGCGTACGCCGCCGATAGGGTGAAGACGTGCTGAGTCACGCGTTGCGTGATCGGGCTCTCGCCCGCGCTTCCGAGAAGATGCGTGATGGCGGTATCGAAATTGAGGAGGATTTGCGGCGTGATGAAGAACGTCGAGCTGAATCCGAATCCCATTGAATTCGATCCGGAGTGTGCATCGTAGACCGGGTAGCCCGAGGCTATCGACTGCGTCGTCGTCACCCCGAACTCCTTTTGCATGTAGCGATGGTCGGCATAGGTGTAGGAAGGACCGGCAAACATGATGAAGCGCTTCGAGCTCCCCGGCAGCGGCATATACGCATTGATGTCGGCGACCACGCCGTCGGCGCCACCGATGATCTGCCGCACGTCCGCGCGTACCACCAAAGGAAATGACTTCGAAATAACGTATGAGATGAATGCTTTGGGGGCCACTGCCATTTTGATGTCGCCGAGGCCGGTCAGATGAGTCACATCGTCGTGAACGTAGCGCCCGAGGTCATAGGAAAGTGCCAGACCCGCACGGTAGTGGGGGCCGCTCCAGAGGTTGACACCGAGTCCCTCGCCGATCGAGGCGAACCAAGTATCCTTGTAGCGAACGTTGATGACAGGGCCCCCGATCGTGCGCGTGAGCTCGGCGCCATCGTAGAGGGGCTTGTGCTCGACCGCCGCACCCATCACCACCTCCCAGTCGGGAATGTCGGGCTCGAACAGCCTCTGCAACGCGATTCCGCTCGAGTATTGCCATTCCTGCAGCGGCGAAGGGGTCTGCGCTCGCGCGGCTGGGAGACATGCGAAAACACAAGCGAAGACGGCAATACCCTGAAGGGTCGCTTTGAAAGAATTACCAACTATCACTCAAACTCCGTCTACTTCTAACGCCTCATGAACAGACCATAGCACACCGCGTAGGTTCGCCCGCTGAAACCCGCGGCCGTGGGATTGCAATGAGGGACCTATCTCAGGTCGCCCATGCGTACGGCCGAAGCGCTAAACTCATGGCGATTGCATTCCCTTCATATCGCGGGAGCCCCTAGGTGATTCAATTCTTCTTCTTTTGTGGGAACCGCCACCGAAGAGGTCGATCGACGGGAAGGGTGATGTCGCGGTGGGCGCCGGTACTTTTATTGGTGCACTTGGCGGCTGCTGCCGAGGCTGGGCAAGTGCTGGTCCTCTATTCCAACAGTCGACTCGGGAAGGGGACCATCGAATTCGACGCAGGCCTGCGTCAAACGATCGATGCAAATCCCGGTCAGCCCATTCAGATTTTCTCCGAATTCTTGGACGAGCCCGAATTTGGCGGGGATCGATACGAAACCACCATGGCCACTTATTTGCGCGACAAATATGCGGAACGGCCACTCGGTGCCGTGCTGACACTGAACGATACTGCCCTGAGGTTCGTCCTGCGGTATCGGGATAGGCTATTTCCGGGGGTGCCGATCGTCTACACCGGGGCGACGCGAAACTGGTTGAAGTCGATGCCGCCGCTCCCGCCGGATATCGTCGGGGTCCCTGTCGGGTTCGACTATGCCGGCACCGTCGAGCAGGCGTTGAGATGGCATCCCCATGCAACGCATTTGGTCGTGGTGATGGGCGCATCCAAACAGGACGACTGGGAACCGCTGGTGCGTCCCGAAATCACCCCCGTTCTGGGCCACGTGCAGGCCGAATATTTGAGGGGGCTCACTCTGCCGGCGCTACAGAAGCGGCTCCGCGAACTGGGAAGCGACTCGGTGGTGCTTACCTTCGGCCTTTTCCAGGACGGCGACGGTCGTTCTTATCTGCTGCACGATTCCGGCGCGCTGATTGCGGGAGCGTCCTCTGCACCGGTGTATACCCCTATCGCGACATTGATGGGTACGGGCGTTGTCGGCGGCCGGGTGTTGAGCTACGAGCACATCGGCCAACAGGCCGGGCAGATCCTCGAACGCCTGTTCAGGGGGGAGCCCGGTTGGCAGCATATGCCGGAGGCCCCTGCTTCCGTGCTCGAACTCGATTGGCGTCAGATCAAGCGCTGGGGAATCGATCCCAATCAGATTCCACCCGATGCCGTCGTCAGCTTCCGGCCCCTTACGCTCTGGCAGGCCTACCGCAACGCCGTGGTGGGCGCTGTGAGCGTCATTTCGCTCCTGAGCGCGCTGGTCGTGTCTCTGTTGCTCGAACGGCGGCGCCGGCGCAAGGCGGAAATCGCCGCGCGCGAGCAGCATACGGCGCTCGCGCACGCATCACGCCTCGCCGTCGCCGGAGAACTCACCGCGGCAATTGCCCATGAGATCAATCAACCGCTGGGCGCGGCGCGAACCAGCGCTGACGCCGCGGAACTCATTCTTCAAGCCGGAGGCGATCGGCGCGAAGAGCTGTTGCGTATCGTGGGCCGCATCCGAAATGACACCATGCGCGCCAGCGAAGTCATCAAGCGGCTGCGCACTTTGCTTGCACGGCACGAAGCTCAGCGGCAGCCGCTCGATTTAAACGTGGTGCTGACCGACGTCGAGTTGTTCTTAAGGCCAGAACTCAGGCGACGAGACATGACTCTTCTCCTGCGGCCTGCGGCAACACCGGCGCGCATCCTCGGTGACGACACGCAGATCCAGCAAGTCCTGATCAATCTGATCATGAATGCGATGGACGCCTCGGCCGACGCGCCCATCGACCGACGCACGATCGTCGTTCAGGTCGAATCCGCCGCCGGAGCGTATTTGATTTCGGTGACAGACCAGGGATCAGGGCTCGCGGACAGCGACTTATCGAAGCTCTTCGACTCGTTCTTCAGCACGAAGCGAACGGGCATGGGTCTCGGCTTGTCGATCGCGCGTACGATCGTCGAGGCGCACGACGGTAGTATCCGCGCGGAGCGTGGTCAGAGCGGTGGTGCGATATTTCGTGTCGAGCTACCGGCTCAAGCGACCTCGGAGAATGCCGCATGAGCAGCCTAACGATTCCCTATACGACCAAGCGTCACGGTGCGTACACTGAATTTCGTCGCTTGAAATCGACGTTCGGACTGATGGGGTCGATGCTGCTGCTTGGCCCCGCGGGCGCGGAAGTAAGCTGCCCGGTGGAGGTCAAGCTCCTATTGGCCTCGCCAATCGCGCGACCTGTCATTGCATCGTTTGGCTTTAGAAAGAAAACCACGAGCATGGTCTATTTCTTTGACACAGACACGCTGGACCTGTTGATGCAGGGGATCATCGTGCGAGTCCGACAGGGTGAGGATAACGATTTGACTGTGAAATTGCGGCCGCCCAAGGGCGGCCGAATGGATGATCGCTCGTATCTCGGCGAACAATTTCCGTGCGAGATCGATCGCACCCAGGGCGCCGCCGAGACTTCTTACGCGGTTGAGCGGCAGTACACCGCCGCGAAAGTACCCGATAACGGCAGCGACATCTATAACGAGCTGAGCGACTCGCAAAAGGAGCTGCTCCACGAGGCGGGGGCGACGATCGATTGGGTTCGGGTAAGCGCAATTGCCAAAATTCATTCAACGAAGTGGCGGACCAAGAGTCGATCGCCTTACGGAAGACTTGCGCTCGAATTATGGGAGTGGCCTGCCGGTAAGATTCTCGAACTCTCGGCGAAAGCGCCCCCGGCGGCCGACGAATCGAAGTATGGTGAGCTGGAGCGGCTTCTAAGAATGAAGGAGCTGGACCTAAATGCCAATCAAGACACCAAGACGAACACTGTTCTTATGACCTTTGCTCATCATGCTATGCCATAAGTTAAAGCGCCTGCGTTGGATCGTGGTCCTTACTTATGTGTCCGGAATAATCCGTTAGCTGTCTATCCGGAATAAACCGTAAGGAATTGGTCGGGGCGAGAAGATTCGAACTTCCGACCCCTTGCACCCCATGCAAGTGCGCTACCAGGCTGCGCCACGCCCCGACCGGACCGCAATGATAGCCGAAATATGGATCGAGAAGTTTGCTGCGCCGCTTGCGGCGCATGTCCCTCGGCTAGCGCCGCAAGATCTTGATGAGTTCTTCGAGTTCGAGACGCATCTGATGGATGAGCTGCTGGCTCTGATTCAGATCCACTTGCGCGTCGTCGCCGGTGAGACGATTGCGAGCACCGCCGATGGTGAAGCCCTGCTCGTACAGAAGGCTTCGGATCTGGCGAATGACGAGCACGTCCTGGCGCTGATAGTAGCGGCGATTGCCGCGGCGCTTGACGGGCTTCAGCTGCGGGAACTCCTGTTCCCAATAGCGCAACACGTGCGGCTTGACGCCGCAGAGGTCGCTCACCTCACCAATGGTGAAGTAGCGCTTGCCCGGGATCGGGGGCAGCTCGCTGTTATTGCTTGGTTCCAGCATACGCCTCGACGCGCGCCTTCAGTTTCTGGCCAGGCCGGAAGGTAACGACGCGACGCGCGCTGATGGGGATCTCTTCGCCGGTTTTGGGGTTTCTGCCAGGCCGCCGATTCTTGTCGCGCAAGTCGAAATTGCCGAAGCCGGACAGCTTCACTTGCTCTCCCGATGAGAGAGCCGCACGAATCTCCTCGAAGAACAGATCGACCAACTCGCGCGCCTCGCGCTTGTTGAGACCCAATTGATCGAATAGGGCCTCAGCCATCTCTGCCTTCGTCAGGGCTGCCATGCTTATTGATCTCTTATCGTGGCGCTCAAAACATCCCGTAACCGCGTGACTACTGCGGTCACGACGGCGTCTGCATCAACGTCGGTAAGAGTGCGGGAGGAGTCCTGTAAAATCAAGCCTAAAGCGACACTTTTTCGTCCAAATTCTACCCCGGGCCCTCGATATACATCGAAGACGCGAAGGTCGTTCAGAAGGCCGGATGCACTAACAGTAACATTTTCCCGCAAAACTGCGAGGGGCACTTTTTCGTCGACCACCACGGCGAGATCACGACGCACGCTTGGATATTTTGAAATCTTGTTAAATTGTAGTGGCTTAGTCGTAAATGCTGATGCTATTTCTAACTCAAATAAGAAGAGCGTATTGTTAAGTCCGAGCTCCTTCATCAGCCGCGGGTGGAGCTCGCCGATCCAACCGATCGGGATCTCGTTGCGCCGGATACGGGCGGTGCGCCCCGGCCGCAGACAGCTCAACGTATCGGCCTCGAAGCGCAGCTCTCGCACATCTCCCGCGAGCGCTAGCACGCTCTCGACGTCGCCTTTCATATCGTAGAAATCGAGCGCCTCACGCGGGCTGCCCCACTGCTCGGGCCAACGCGCGCCGGTGGCGACGCCGGCGAGCGACTCGATCTCGCGAAGTGCGCCGCCCGCAACGTCAAACTTGTTACCGATCTCGAACAGCCGAACCCGGCTTTGCTGGCGGCGCATGTTATCGCGGCACGCCGGGATGAGGCTGCTCCAGAGCGAGACTCGCATTTCGCTGAGTTCGGCTGAGATGGGATTCGACAAGACGAGAGGTCGCGTCTCGGGAAACAGCAGGCGCTGCACCGCCGGATCGACGAAGGTATACGTGATCGCCTCCCGGTAGCCGCGGTCGGCCATCGCCGTAAGCATCCGATCGTTCGACACGCAAGTCTCGGTGGCGTCGCCGGGTATTTGCGGGACGATGGCGTGGGCCTCGGCGATGCTGTCGAAGCCACGCAAACGCGCGATCTCTTCCACCAAGTCTTCCTCGATGCGCACATCGAAACGATGCGAAGGACGTAGCACGCGCCAGCCCTCCTCGGTCGGCTCGACCCGCGCGCTGATGGCGCCCAGGATGTCGCTGACCTCGGCGTCCGGAACGCCGGCACCCAAGAGCCGCGCGAGGCGGCTGCGGCGCAGCCTGACCCATTCCTCAGGGGGCGCCTGCGCTTCGGCCCGCGTGATCTGCACGGGCCCGGGCTCGCCGCCCGCGATCTCGACGAGGAGCGCGGTCGCGCGCTCGATCGCGAGCAGAGGAAGAGCCGGGTCCACGCCGCGCTCGAAGCGCTGGCCGGCATCGGTCAGAAGGCCCAAGCGGCGCGCCCGGCCCGCAACCGCGGCGGGCGTGAAGTGCGCCCCTTCGAGCAGCACATCGGTCGTGCCGTCGCTGATCGCGGTCGCCTTGCCCCCCATGATGCCGGCGAGGCCGATAGGGCCGCTCGCATCCGCGATGACGAGGTACTCGGGATCGAGCGGATACTCTTGGTCGTTCAGCAAAGTGATGCGTTCACCGAGCCGCGCCTTACGTACGGTGATACCCCGAGACAATCGCGCAAGATCGTAGGCGTGCAGCGGTTGCCCCAAGTCCATCATCAAGTAGTTCGTGACGTCGACGATGGGCGAGATGCTGGCGAGTCCCACGCGGCGCAGCCGCTCACGCAGCCATGCGGGAGATGTCGCGTCGGGGCGCACGCCGCGTATCACGCGCGAGCAAAAGACGGGACACTCGCTCGGGGATTCAATGCGCGCGGGAAATACCGTATCGTGCACGGCCGTCACCGGCGGCACTTGTGCCTCGAGATAGCGGTGCTCATGAGCGGCGGCATAGTCACGCGCGATCCCGAAAACGCTCATGCAGTCGCCGCGGTTCGGGGTGGCATTCACCTCGAACACGGTATCGTCGAGGTCGAGCGCCTGGCGCACGTCGACATTGAGCGGCAGCGATGCGGCCAGCTCCATGATTCCGTCATGCTCATCGCCCAAGCCCAGCTCGCGCGCCGAGCACAGCATACCGTTCGATTCACTGCCGCGGATCTTCGCGCGCTTGATGAGCAGGCCGCCAGGGAGCTCGGCTCCGACTTTGGCAACGGCCACCTTGAGCCCCGCGCGCACGTTCGGCGCACCACACACGATCGCCAAGCGATCGTCACCGTCGGTGGTCACCTGGCACAGGGACAGCTTGTCCGCATCCGGATGGCGGCCACACTCGAGCACCTCGCCCACGACGACGCCGCGAAACGGAGGCGCCACCGGGGTGATCGACTCGACCTCGAGGCCGGAGAGCGTAAGCCGCTCTGCGAGGGCCGCGGGAGTCACGTTAAGCGGCGTGAACTCGTTCATCCAGGAGTAGGTAATTTTCACGGAAACTGCTTCAGGAACTGCATGTCGTTTTCGAAGAACAGGCGCAGATCGTCCACGCTATAACGCAGCATGGTGAGCCGTTCGATCCCCATGCCGAACGCATAGCCCTGCCACCGCTCGCTATCGATGCCCGCCGCGGCGAGCACGTTCGGATGGATCATTCCGCAGCCGAGTATTTCGAGCCAGCCGGTTTGCTTGCAGACGCGGCAGCCTCTGCCGTGACAGAAGACGCACTCGATATCCACCTCCGCCGAGGGCTCGGTGAACGGGAAGTAGGACGGCCGCAGCCGCATGCCGAGCGGCTGCTCGAAGAAACGCTCGACGAAGCTGTGCAGCATCGCCTTCAAGTTGGCGAAGCTCACGTGCTCGCCGACGACGATGCCCTCCACCTGATGAAACATCGGCGTATGCGTCATGTCGGAATCGTTTCGATACACGCGCCCCGGGGCGATCAGCGCCATCGGCGGCTTGCGCGCGCGCATCGCACGGATCTGCACCGGCGAGGTGTGAGTGCGCAACAGCCGTCCGTCGGGGAAGTAGAAGGTGTCATGCATCGCGCGCGCCGGATGATTGGCGGGGATGTTGAGCGCCTCGAAGTTGTGAAAATCGTCCTCGACCTCGGGACCGGTCGCAATCTCGAACCCGGCCTGCCTGAAGATGTGCTCGATGCGCAGTCGCGACCGGGTGACCGGATGGATGCTGCCCGTCTCCTGACCGCGCCCCGGCAAGGTCACATCGATGGTGCCGCGCGCGAGCTCGGCATCGAGTGATTCACGGTCGAGCTGCTCGCGACGAGCTTCGATCGCCGCCTGAATGACCCCCTTGGCTTCGTTGATCTTTTGCCCGGCCGCGGGCCGCTCCTGCGCCGGAAGCTTGCCAAGCGTCTTGAGCTGCTCTGTCAGCAGGCCCTTCTTGCCGAGCAGGCGTACCCGCACCTCGTCCAGATCGGCGAGCGTGCCCGATGCGTGCACATCGGCAAGCGCCTGCTCGATGAGGCGACCGAGATCTTCAGCCATGCACCACCCCTCTGAAAGCTCGAGATCGGCCGCCCGCGTGCGAGCAGCCGATCCCGACCCCTAACGGTTCTCTCAAGCCGAGAGGCTGGCCTTGGCTTTTTCTGCGATGGCGGTAAACGCCGGCATGTCATGCACGGCGAGATCAGCGAGCACCTTGCGGTCGATCGCCAATTCCGCCTTGTTCAAGCCATCGATCAGCGTGCTGTAGGTCATACCGCAGAGCCGCGCCGCGGCGTTGATGCGGGTGATCCACAGTGCGCGGAACTCGCGCTTCTTCTCGCGCCGGCCGCGGTAGGCGTATTGACCGGCCTTGATGACCGCTTGCTTCGCCGCGCGGAAAACCTTGCGCCGGGCGTTGTAATAACCCTTCGCCTTCTTGAGAATCTTCTTGTGCCGGCGTCCAGCGACGACACCTCGTTTAACTCGTGCCATGGTGTGTCCCCTCGATCAGGCGTAAGGAAGAAGCTGCTTGATCCGATTCACATCGGTCTCATCTACGTGCATTTCGCGACGTAGCTGGCGCTTACGCTTACTCGGTTTCTTCGTCAGGATATGACGACGATGGGACTGACCGCGTTTGAAGCCGTTCGCTGTTTTGCGAAAACGCTTCGCCGCAGCCCGTTTTGTTTTCAACTTGGGCATGTCGACTCCTAATTTTTAGCCTTGGCTCACAAGCACTCCCGGCACCCCTTCAGGCACCGCAAGCGCCGCTCACCGGCGGATGAGGCAAGCTGTTAAGGCCTGCCCCTCACTTCTTTTTGGGCCCGAACACCATGACCATCTGCTTGCCCTCCATGAGCGGGTTCTGCTCGACCACCGAATAGGGGGCGAGATCTTCAGAAATCCGCGCCAGGAGGCGCCTGCCGATGTCTTGATGCACGAGCTCACGGCCGCGGTAACGCAACGTCACCTTGGCCTTATCACCCTCGGTCAGGAATCGGACGATGTTACGCAGTTTGACCTGGTAATCCGCCTCCTCCGTCCCGGGACGAAACTTCACTTCCTTGACCTGAATCTGCTTCTGCTTTCGCTTCGCCGCGTGCGCCTTCTTATTCTGCTCGAACAAGAATTTGCCGAAATCCATGACTCGAACGACAGGGGGCTCCGCCATCGGCGAGACCTCGACGAGGTCCAGTGCTTGCGAGCTCGCCATCGTCAGCGCTTCCGCGCGCGTCATGACTCCTGCCTGGCTTCCATCTGCCGCGATCACACGCACCGACGGTGCGGAGATCTCCTCATTGCGCCTTACGCGCTTCGACGTTGCGATAAACGATCCTCCAAAACGAGACGGCCGCGGCTCGCGACTTCGTCGCAAAGCAAGGTAGTCAGCTCATCGAGCTTAAGACTGCCTAGATCTTTGCCACTACGCGTGCGTACGGCCAGGGTATGCCCCTCGACCTCACGGTCGCCGGCGACCAGGAGGTAGGGGACACGCTTGAGTGTATGCTCGCGGATTTTAAAGCCTACCTTCTCGGACCTCAAGTCGGTCTCTATGCGAAGCCCATGATTTTTAAGCTTTTCCGTAACTTGAGCACAATATTCGTCCTGCCGGCCGGTAATTCCCATCACCACGGCCTGTACCGGGGCCAGCCAAGTGGGCAACTTCCCCGCGTGGTGCTCGAGCAAAATGCCTATAAAACGCTCGAGTGAGCCGAACATGGCCCGGTGCAGCATGACCGGGGTATGGCGCTGGCTGTCCTCGCCGATGTAGCTCGCGCCGAGCCGCTCGGGGAGGTTCGGATCCACCTGCAGCGTCCCGCATTGCCATTCACGACCGATCGCATCGCGCAGCACGAACTCGAGCTTGGGGCCGTAAAACGCCCCCTCCCCCGGATTGAGGGTCGTCTCGATGCCGGCCGCGGCGGCCGCCTCTTTCAAGGCATTCTCGTAAATATCCCAGACCTCATCGGAGCCCACGCGCTTGGCGGGGCGGTCCGAGAACTTGATCCGCACGTCGTTGAAGCCGAAATCCCGGTAGATACTCAGGATGAGCTCGGTCACCTTGACCGCCTCGGCGGTGATCTGCTCGTTGGTGCAGAAGATATGCGCATCGTCCTGGGTGAAGGCGCGCACCCGCATCAGGCCATGCAGCGCGCCCGAGGGCTCATAGCGATGCACCTTGCCGAACTCGGCGAGACGCAGCGGCAGCTCGCGATAGCTGCGCAAGCCGTGCTTGAACACCTGGATGTGGCCCGGACAGTTCATCGGTTTGATGGCGAAGGTGCGCTCATCGGGCGTCTGGGTCATGAACATGTTCTCGCCGAAATTTGCGACATGACCCGACTTCACCCACAACTCGCGATCCATGATCTCCGGGGTGTTGACCTCGACGTAGCCTCCCTCGGTCTGGCGCTGGCGCATATAGCCGATGAGCTGCTGAAACAGCATCCAACCCTTCGGATGCCAGAAAACCGCACCCGGGGCCTCTTCTTGAAGGTGAAAGAGATCGAGCTCCTTGCCGATACGACGGTGATCGCGCTTTTCGGCCTCCTCGAGGCGCGTCAGGTATTCCTTGAGCTGTTTCTCGTTCGCCCACGCCGTTCCGTAAATTCGCTGCAGCATCTCGTTGCGCGAATCGCCGCGCCAGTAGGCACCGGCCACTTTCATCAGCTTGAATGCCTTTAACTTGCCGGTGCTCGGCACGTGCGGACCGCGGCACAGATCCTCCCAGTCGCCCTGGCCGTACAGACTGATCTGCTCGCCGGCCGGAATCGCCGCGATGATCTCGGCCTTGTAGTGCTCGCCGATCCGGTTGAAGTGTTCGATGGCGGCATCGCGCGGCAGCACGCGCCGGTGAACTTTGAGGTCGCGTGCCGCGATCTCGGCCATGCGCTTCTCGATGGCCGCGAGGTCATCGCTCGAAAACGGCGTTTTGTAGGCGAAATCATAATAAAAGCCGTCCTCGATCACCGGGCCGATGGTCACCTGCGCCCCCGGGAAGAGCTCCTGAACCGCATTGGCGAGCAAGTGAGCGGTGGAGTGACGGATGGTCTCGAGGCCCTCGGGATCCTTGTCGGTGACGATGCTCACCACGGCGTCATGATCGATGGTCGCCGACGTATCGACCAGGCGGCCGTTCACCTTGCCCGCGAGCGCCGCCTTGGCAAGGCCGGCGCCGATACTGGCCGCGAGCTCGGCCACCGTAACGGGGTGATCGAACGTCTTCTGACTGCCATCGGGAAGTGTAATTACGGGCATAGAACCCTGGTCGTTTCCGCCGTTAAACCCGCCAGCGCCGGGCCCTGTCGAGCGCCGGCACCCCATTTCAAGGAAGTGGTGCGCGCTAGTGGGATCGAACCACTGACCCCCACCATGTCAAGGTGATGCTCTACCGCTGAGCTAAGCGCGCACGAAGGGCGCGAAAGATACCGGATTCCGGCGCTCCTATAAAGGGCGGCGCGATTCCAAGGGCGCGGTTAGCCCCTTGGCGCATCTCCGGGGTGCAGGTCGGAGACGTTCGTGACCCCGATCGCAGCCCCCGGCGTGCCCGGCGAGGCTTGCGCAGGCCGCGCTTGATCCCCCTCGGTCTCGGGCGCCCGGAAGGTCAGCACGCAGCGGAATTGGATTTCGCCCACGGTGAGCACGTCGCCGTCGGTGAGGAGGTGCCGGGTGACCTTGCGTCCGTTCACCAGCACGCCGTTGGTGCTGTTCAGGTCCTCGACGATGAGTTCGCGGGCACTTTTCAGGACCATGGCGTGGTTACGGCTCACCGACTGCGAATCGATTTGCAGCTCGCAGCCCGGCGCCCGGCCGATGCGCGTACGGCGCGCCAGCACGAAAGTGATCGGCTGCTCGCAATCGATGCGCACGAGCTCCGCCACGTAATCCGGTGCTCCCGCCACCGCAGCCGGGGACGGACCGCCGAGACGCTCGATGCTCGTCTGCAGCCGGCCGAGCACGTTGGCGTTGTTGCTCGCGCTGCGCTCCAGCCGACGGATCAAAAGATCGCGCTCCTCGAGCTGGCCGCGCGTGCGCTCCAGATTGGTGCGCAAATTGCGGTTCTCCTCGGACATCTGTTCCAGGGCCACGATCTTCTGTGCAAGCTCATCGCTCACGCGCTTGAAGTCCGCCTGCACGCCCTGGACCGGCCGCCGCGCCTCGTTGAGGTGCGCCATGAGCACGGTCATCTCCTCCTCGTGCGTCTGGGACTCGGTCTCGAGCTCAGCGATTCGCGCCGTCAGCTTGGCGCGGTCCGCCTCCACGGCGGCAATCGAATCCTTGGCGCGCTGTGCCTCCGCCCCGATTTGCGAGCGCAGTTCCGCCGCATCTTTGGCGCGCGCAGCGAGCTCAGCCTCGACACGCTTGCGCTCGCCCCCCGCCTCGGCGACCTGGGCGAGCAGCTCGGCGCGGGCGCGCTCGATCTCCTGCATCTCCTGTGCCTTCTTGGCGAACGTTGCGGCCTCGCTCAACTTCGTTGCATTCAGTTTCTCGATGGTTTCGTTCTGTTCGGCGATCTTGCCGTTCAGCGACGCGGCCATTTGCTTCAGGCGATCGCATTCGGCCTGCAGGGCGCCGCGCCCACTCTGCTCCACCGCGATCTTGTCGTCCCACTCGCGAAACATGTTCTGGTTGAAGCCGCCGCGCCAGTCGCGCGTCCGCAAGGTCTCGAGATAGGACTCCGCCTGCGACTTTGGCGGCGGCCAGCTCGCGCCGATTGGCCTTGAGCTCGGACTCCGCGCGCGACACCCGCTCCGTGAGCTCGGAGACCGCTTGGCGGCTCGCCTGCAAGTCGAGCGCGAGCTTGTCCGCGCGCTCGTTGGCCTCCTTGACCTCTCGATCGAGACGCACACCCGCCTGCGAGCGGGCTTCGAGATCGGGTACGACCTTCGCGTGCTCGCGCTGCAAGGCGGAAAGCTGCGCGTCGCGCTCGCCGAGCGAGTGCAGCGTTTGCGCGATGGCGGCATCGCGTGAGGCCAACGCTTCGCGCAGGGTCCGCGCCTCGCTCTGCGCGCGCTCCGACTCGCGCATCGCCTCCTCGGCGCGTGCACGCGTCTGTTCGGCCGTGGCGTGGGTGTCGGACAGCGCAGTTTGCAATTCGCGAATGCGATGCTGCTCGACCGCAAGCGCCGAATGCGCCGTGCCAAGCTCGGCGGCCAGCAAGTCCGCGCGCGTCCCGGCGGCGAGCTGTGCGTCGCGCGCTTTCTCGTACAAGCGGTTGAGCGCCTCGTAATCGGCATTCTGGCGTGCGATACGCTCCTCCACCGAGCGCACGCTCTCCGCGAGCGTGGGCAAGTCGAGCGCCGCTCGGACGATAATCCGGCGGCGGCGTCGCAACCAAGGTGTTGCCCGGCATGGTTGCCGAAAACTCGAGGCGTACCGAATCGTCCTCGACATCGTCGTCGATCGAGATGCCCTCGAGGATGGGCAGCCTGTCTGTGCTGTCGAGATCGATGTCTTTGGGTTGGCCCTTGTCGAACGCCATGTCGTCCTCCTAGCCCGCCAGTGTCTTGGGTGCGCCAAATGCGGTCTGGCGCAGCCGCTGAATCTCATCGCGCAGCCGCGCCGCCTGCTCGAACTCGAGATTTCGCGCAAGCTTCATCATCTCGGCCTCGAGCTTCTTGATGCGCTTCACCGCCTGCTCGGGAGCTAGTGCGTAGTCCGCGTCGGATTCGCGTACGAGATCCGCCCGGCACCGCTGCGCGCCCCTTCCATGACATCGCCCACTGCCTTGACGATGGTGCGCGGCGTGATGCCGTGCTCGGTGTTGAATTCGATCTGTTTGTTGCGGCGCCGATCGGTCTCGGCGATGGCGCGCTGGATGGAGCCCGTCTCACGATCGGCATACAGGATGGCCTTGCCGCGCACGTTGCGCGCGGCTCGCCCGATGGTCTGGATGAGCGAGCCCTCGGATCTCAAGAAGCCTTCCTTGTCCGCATCGAGGATGGCGACCAGGGACACCTCGGGCATGTCCAACCCTTCGCGCAGCAGGTTGATGCCGACGATCACGTCGAACTTGCCGAGGCGCAGATCGCGGATGATCTCCGAGCGTTCCACCGTCTCGATGTCCGAATGGAGGTAGCGCACTTTGACGCCGTGCTCGTTCAAGTAATCGGTCAGATCCTCCGCCATGCGCTTGGTGAGCGTCGTGACGAGCACCCGCTCGCTTTGCTGCGTGCGCAGGCGGATCTCGGACAACAGATCATCCACCTGGGCACGCACCGGCCGGATCTCCACCACCGGGTCGATCAATCCCGTCGGACGGACGACTTGCTCGACGATCTGACCGGAAATCTGCTTCTCGTACGGACCGGGCGTCGCGGAGATGTAAATGGTCTGCGGCGCCAGCCGCTCGAACTCCTCGAAGCGCAGCGGCCGGTTGTCGAGCGCCGAGGGCAGGCGAAAGCCGTATTCGACCAGCGTTTCCTTGCGCGATCGATCGCCGCGGTACATGGCGCCGAGCTGCGGCATGGTCTGGTGGCTCTCATCGATCACCAGCAAGGCATTCTTCGGCAGATAATCGAACAGGCAAGGCGGCGGCTCGCCCGCCTGCCGGCCCGAAAGATAGCGCGAGTAGTTCTCGATGCCGGCGCAGTAGCCGACCTCGTGCATCATTTCCAGATCGAACAGTGTGCGCTGCTGCAGTCGCTGGGCTTCGAGGAGCTTGCCTGCCGCGTGCAGTTCGGCGAGGCGTGAGCGCAGCTCCTCGCGGATCTCATCCACCGCCGAATGAATGCGCTCTCGCGGCGTGACGTAGTGCGTGGAGGGATAGACGGTGAGGCGCGGCACCCGGCGCAGCACCTCGCCCGTCAGCGGATCGAACAGGCTCAGAGTCTCGATCCGATCATCGAACAGCTCCACGCGAACGGCCTCGCGCTCCGACTCCGCCGGAAAGATGTCGATCACGTCGCCGCGCACCCGGTAGGTGCCCTGCCGCAGATCCACTTCGTTGCGCGTGTATTGCATGTCCGCGAGACGCCGCAGGAGCTTGCGCTGGTCGAGAATGTCGCCGCGCGACATGTGCAGCACCATGCTCAAGTAGGCCTGCGGATCGCCCAAGCCGTAGATCGCGGAAACGGTGGCGACGATGATCGAGTCGGGACGCTCCAGCAGCGCCTTGGTGGCGGATAGGCGCATCTGCTCGATGTGCTCGTTGATCGAGGCGTCCTTCTCGATGAAGGTGTCGGACGCCGGGACATAGGCCTCCGGCTGATAGTAGTCGTAGTAGGAAACGAAGTACTCGACCGAATTCTTCGGAAAGAACACCTTGAACTCGCCGTAGAGCTGCGCGGCGAGCGTCTTGTTGTGCGCGAGCACCAGCGTCGGGCGCTGCAGCTTCTGGATCACGTTCGCGACCGTGAAGGTTTTGCCCGAGCCGGTAACGCCGAGCAGGGTCTGGTGAGCGAGGCCGCTCTCCAAGCCGTCGATCAGCTTCTCGATCGCCTCGGGCTGATCGCCCGCCGGCAGATAGTCGGAAAACAATTCAAAACGCATCGAGCTATTCTCTCACGTTGTTTGGTGGCGGAGCACGCGCGCCCTGGCGCCACAGCGTTGTTTTTCGTACACTCTGGGCCCCCTTTTTGACATAGCAGGAACCACTCCGTTGACCGTGTCACTTTCCAAGCGTGTTCAGAAGGTTAAGCCCTCCCCCACCCTCGCCATGACGGCCCGCGCCGCCAAGCTCAAGGCCGAAGGCAAGGACATCATTGCCCTGTCTGCGGGCGAGCCTGATTTCGACACGCCGAAGCACATCGCCGATGCCGGCATCGAGGCGATCCGCAAGGGCCTCACGCGCTACACCGCGGTCGACGGCACCGCGGAACTCAAAGACGCGATCATCGCCAAATTCAAGCGCGACAACGGCTTGAGCTACGAGCGCAACCAGATTCTGGTCTCCTCGGGCGCCAAGCAGACGTGCTTCAATCTGTGCGCTGCGCTATTGGACCCGGGCGATGAGTGCCTCATCCCGGCGCCCTACTGGGTGTCCTATCCCGACATGGTGCTGCTCGCGGACGCGACCCCTGTCATCGTCAATGGGGGCGCCGACCGCGGCTACAAGATCACCGCCGCCGCAGCTCGAGGCGGCCATCACGCCCCGCACCAAGCTCTTCATCTTGAACAGCCCGAGCAACCCCACGGGTGCCGCCTACACCGGTGCGGAGTTGAAGGCGCTCGGCGCCGTGCTCGAGAAGCATCCGCAGATCGTGATCGGCGCGGACGAGATGTACGAGCACATCTACTGGGCACCCGAGCCCTTCGTGAGCTTTGCCCAGGCGAATCCGCAGCTTTATTCCCGCACCGTGACCATCAACGGCGTCTCCAAGGCCTACGCGATGACGGGCTGGCGGATCGGCTATTGCGGCGGTCCGAAAGAGATCGTGACCGCGATGGGCACGGTACAAGGTCAATCCACTTCGAATGCATCGAGCATCTCGCAGCGCGCCGCGACCGTGGCACTCAACGGCGATCAGTCTTGCGTCGCCGACATGAACAAGGCGTTCAAGGAGCGGCATGACTTCGTGGTCGCCGCGTTGAACGCCATGCCCGGCATCAAGTGCCCGCCCGCCGCCGGGACGTTTTATGCGTTTGCCGACGTGTCGGGCGCGATGCGCACGCTCGGCATCAAGGACGACAACGCGTTCGCCGAATACCTGCTTGTCGAGGCAGGGGTTGCCGTGGTGCCCGGCTCGGGCTTCGGCGCGCCGGCTCACATGCGCCTGTCTTTTGCCTGCAGCATGAAGACTCTCGAGGATGCCATCGGGCGCATCTCGCGCGCGGTGACCTCGACGGCGCGACGCACCGGCTGAATAGCGCGCGCAGAGGGCGGCGACGCGCTGAGGCGATGCGCTGACGGCACGCGATGCCATCAAGGGACGGGTGGGACCGCAGCGCTATCAAGATCGATGGTGGCACTGCAAAGACGCCGCGTGTTCTCATATTTAATACGGAAGACATTGAATAGTAAGTACTTATGAAGTACATAAATTTGGGCAATACGGGGCTTAAGATCTCACCGCTTTGCCTCGGCTGCATGACCTTCGGCGCCCGAGCGCGGCGATCACCCGTGGACTCTGCCGGAGCATCAAAGCCGCCCGCTCATCCGCAAAGCGATCGAGATGGGCATCAATTTCTTCGATACCGCCAACGCCTACTCCGACGGCACGTCCGAGGAAATCGTCGGCCAGGCGCTCAAGGATTACACGCGCCGCGATGAAGTCGTGATCGCCACCAAAGTCTTCTTCCCGATGAGCACGGGGCCCAACGGCGGCGGCCTGTCGCGCAAGGCGATATTCACCGCGATCGATGCGAGCCTGCGGCGGCTCGGTACCGACTACGTCGATCTCTATCAAATCCATCGCTGGGACCCCACCACGCCGATCGAGGAGACGCTCGAGGCGCTGCACGATGTCGTCAAAGCGGGCAAGGCGCGCTATCTCGGCGCCTCCTCCATGTACGCCTGGCAATTCGCCAAGGCGCTGCACTTGCGCGCGAGAACGGCTGGACGCCGTTCGTCAGCATGCAGAATTTCTACAACCTCCTGTACCGCGAGGAGGAGCGCGAAATGCTGCCGCTGTGCGCCGATGCGGGCATCGCCGTCATACCCTGGAGCCCGCTCGCCCGCGGGCGTCTTGCGCGTCCCTGGGAGGCCGAAACCGCCTCGGAGCCAAGACCGACCTCTACGTCGACAAGTTGTTTGCGGCGTCGAGGAATCCGATCGCAAGGTCGTCGAGCAGGTCGTCGCCATCGCCGCGGCCCGCGGCGTTCCCCGCGCCCAGGTGGCTCTCGCCTGGCTGATCCAGAAATCCGCCGTCACCGCACCGATCGTCGGCGCCTCCAAGCCCCAGCATCTCGACGATGCCGCTGGCAGCCCTCACACTCGAGCTTGACCGAGCCGAAATCGCGCAGCTCGAAGCCCCGTACGTGCCGCACGCCGTCGCCGGCCATCAATAGCGCCGGCTTTACAGTCCTTGACTTGGACG
Organism: uncultured Gammaproteobacteria bacterium; assembly: GCA_963766915.1. Taxonomy (GTDB): domain Bacteria; phylum Pseudomonadota; class Gammaproteobacteria; order Steroidobacterales; family Steroidobacteraceae; genus Bog-1198. Next base: position 576,452 of record CAVYCL010000001.1, on the reverse strand, counting down.
GCGCCCTTCCCGACAATCCGCGCCTCCTCTGAATTCCCCGGTAGCTCAGTGGTAGAGCGACGGACTGTTAATCCGTTGGTCGGCGGTTCGAATCCGTCCCGGGGAGCCAGTAAAATCTGGCACTTACACCACTTTCCTTACAAACTACCGCGCCTTCATCGCGCATGCGATTGACCCCTCATTTGCCATTTCGAATCCGAACCTTGAGCCGCGCTTCGATTCGGCGCTTTGGCGCCGAGAGCTCGCGGACGCAGGTGCTTGATTCTCTTGCACCGTGCTTTTCCAGCGAGGGAGCGCTGGGGGTATTTTTGGGGGTATCGTCCTGTCGCGAGGAGCGATACCACCAGCCCCGATACCCCCAGCCGTCTTTTGCAAAACTCCGGACCTACGAACGGCGACCGAGACGTATGATCGGCATCGAATTCGCACTCTCGACCGTGAGCCGTCCTTCAGGGCGCTGATCTCGCTACCCGAAAGCGGTCGCCCATCCGTCAAGCTGCGCGTAGCGCAGTGTCAACGCCGGACGGAAACTGCTCATTTGTGGCGCCTGAAAATTGCACACTTTTGAGGTAGCAACCCTCAGTGTGCCTTGGTCTCCTTTTTCCTGGTTTGTCGTGTTGAAGGCTGCTCGTCAGCCTTGGGTTGGATGGCATGCCAGAGATCGGTGTGTTCCCGCATCCGGTAGCTATTGCCGCGGATGTTGACCACGTGACAGTGATGCATCAGCCGATCGATTAGCGCGGCAGCCATGACCTCATCGCCTAGGATATTGCCCCACTCCTCGAAGCCTTTGTTGGAGGTGAGAACGGTGGAGGCGTGTTCGTACCGAGCATTGATCAGCTGGAAGAACAGCACCGCACCGTCGCGGTTAACCGGCAGATAGCCGATCTCATCGACGACGAGCAATGCGGGATGGCTCAATACCCGGAGCCGTCTGGCCAGCTGACCTGCCGCACGTGCTTGCTCGAGGGACTCGATGAGGTTGACCAATGTGCCGTAGTAGACGCGACGCCCGGACTCAGCGGCGGCGATCGCCAAGGAGATCGCGAGGTGCGTTTTGCCGACGCCGGGAGGTCCGAGGAAGATCACGTTCTCGCGGCGCTTAATGAAGCCGAGCTCGTGCAAGCTCTCGATCTGGTCGCGCTGGATCGATGGCTGGAAGGCGAAGTCGAACTGCTGGATCGTTTTGACCGCTGGTAACCGCGAGGATCGCATCGCAGTCTGAAGCCGCCGGTTATTGCGCAGGCTGATTTGCGCCCCGAGCAGCCGCTCGAGCGCTTCTCCGGTGGTGACGGATCCGCGGTCGACGTCGGCGAGGATCTCATCGACAGCCTCGAGGGCACCCGGTAGCTTCAAGTCCGCCAGCATCTCGCGGATGTTGTCGCGTCGCACGGCACTCATCGGACTGCCTCCGCATAGACGCTCAAGGGTCGGCGCTGAACCTCTACCTGATACGTGGGCTTCGGTGATGAGGGGTCTAAGGTCACCCCATGCAGACGCGGATATGGCGTTGGTGCCAGGGATTTAAGGGCATGACGCTCATCGCGCTCAAACCGCAGATGCGGGGCCTCATAGGTGGTGCGATGCCGCCGCCGGTTGGCAGTTCTCCCCAGCCACCGTTCCGCCTGGGCGTTGAGGTCAGCGTCGTTCAGGAACGTGCGCCCGTAAAAAAAGCTCTCGCGCACATATCGGATCGGCCGCTCCACTTTGCCTTTGGTCTTCGCCCGATACGGACGGCAGGCCCGAGGCCGAAAGTCCCAGTGCGCCGCGAAGCGCAGGAACTCCGCGTTCATCACCAGCGCCCCTTTGTTAAGGCGGTCATCGCCCACCACAACGGCGCGCATCTGATCGAACAGGAGTTCCTGCGGCACGCCGCCAAAGGCTTGGAATGCGCTCTCCAATCCGCTGAACAGGGCCTGCATGGTCTGACGAGGATAAAACCGCAGCCACAACAGACGCGAGTAGCCCAGCACTACGACCAGCGCGTATCGCCGACCCCACGGCAGGTTGAATGTCGCGTAGTCGACCTGACCCTGGAAACCTGCCGGTGTCTCGAAGCGCCGCACGGCTTCCTCGATCGAGCGCGGGCGGATCTCGCGGACATACTCTTTGATCTGCGTATAGCCGCCGGCGTAGCCCGCTGCCCGGATCTCCTCGAAGATCCGCTCCGCTGTAAGACGCGGAAAAGCCTGCAGCCGCTCCTGGATGATCCCTCGATACGCATCAAGCTTCCTGGCGATCGGCGGCCGCGGCCTGTAGCTCACCACCTCATCGTCTAAATCCCGATCCAGCTGCTCCGTCTCGATCCAGTGGTACACGGTCCGTCGGCTTACCCCAAACCGCCGGGCCAGCTCCGCCTTGCCCACCCCTTGCTCCAAATAGTGGCGTAATAACACCCTCGTCTCCCGTGAGTACATGGCAACTCCGCGTGATCGCTTCGTCGCCTAGAGGAAACGGCGCCTGCGGCGCCGTCAACGGGTGTGCAATTTTGGCCCGCCGAAAGTGTGCAATTTACGTCCGCCACCCACACGCAGCGTTCCACGGGGGCGGCTTGATGAGATCGCGTCGGACGCGAGGTCAAGCCGTATCGGTCGAGCGAGTCAGCTCTTCGTGGCTCGCCAGACTCGCCTGCATGGCGTCGAGTTTTGCGCGTACCACCCCGAGCGCGTCGCTGCCGATCAGGAGGTGCTCCGGCGGCTCCGGCATGTCCACCAGAGTGAGAATCGCCGCTGCAGCCCTGTCCGGATCGCCTAACTGCTTGCCGCTCTTATCTATGCGCGATTGCCGGATTGGATCGAACAAGGTGTCGTAGTCACTGATGGAACGCGCGCTGCGAACCATCGAATGGCCGGCCCAGTCTGTCCTGAAAGATCCTGGGGCGACAGCTGTGACCGCGATGCCGAGGCCTTTCACCTCTTTTGCCAACGTCTCGGAGATCCCTTCGAGGGCGAACTTGCTGCCACAGTAGTAGCTGATGCCGGGCATCGTGATGTAGCCACCCATCGACGTGATGTTGATGATGTGGCCACGCCGGCGCTGACGCATGAACGGTAGGAACGCCTTGATGACTGCGACCGCTCCCGCGAGGCGGGCATGAGCATCCCTACGTTTCACACCCACTTTCGTACCGTCACCCAGAGTTCTCCGATGCAGTACCTCAAGTCGGTGCGCCTTCATCAAGCACGCCTGCTGATGTTGCGAAACGAGAAGACGGCGTCCGCAGCGAGCATCGAGGTGGGATATGAAAGTGCGTCGCAGTTCAGTCGCGAGTTCAAGCGCTTCTTTGGACTCAGTCCGAGCGATGAGATTGTTCGCCTGAAGTCGAGCTTCGCAATGCCGCCCTTGCCAGAGGGGCAAGCATGGGTGACGTCCCATTGATCGACGCGGACAGATTCCTGCAATGTGGCCGTCCGGCAAACATTCCGGAAGCCGCCCTTCGCGAACGCCTCCTCCTCGCCGACGGTTGCAGCCCGTCGCAGCCCCAGGGACTCGCGAATGAGGGCCGCAGGCTTTGCGGCGGATGTGGGTTCGCCGGCCTATGGCGCAGACTTTTTGCTACGCGCTGCCAAAGCGCGTGGCCGCAATTTGCGTTCGCCGCGCATTACGTACACTACGTAAACCGTTTCACCTTCCCGCCGATAGAATATGCGGCACGGAGGTTCAACTATTTGACGGTAGCGGCCGCCGCGTAGTTCGCGAGGTTTGGAACCGCTGTCCGGATGAAGAATCAACTGATCGACGTGCCTGAATATTCGCTGAACCAATTCACTGGCAGCCGTCGGATTATCGAGCGCAATGTAATCGGCGATGGCGTCTAAGTCGTTTAAAGCCGGCTCGGCCCAGATTACTTGAGCCATCGTGACATGCGTTGCTTTGCCTGCGCATGGGTCACGACGCGACCGTCCTCTACGGCCTTCTCACCCCGGGCGATCCCCTCGAGCAAGCCGATGCGTTGCTGTAGAGCATCATAGGCTTCAACGTCGACGAGATAGGCAGCGGGCAGGCCGTGCTGAGTGATGAGGATGGGAGCCCCATCCTTCTCGATATCTGCCAGCAATTCCGACGCTTTTCGCTTCAACGTGGTAACAAGTTCTGTGCGCATAATGTGATACTATAGTATCACTTCGCTGCCTTCAAGGAAGAGCCTAGCGGTGCGGCAATCTTCACTATTGCAGATGGACCGCTCCGAGCGGCGGGAGGGCGGCAGTTCAGCGACTGGTCCGGTAGCGGCTAACAGTATCCGAAAGCAGCCAGCGATCAGCGGGGCACTTTTGGGGGTATCCGCGATATTGGTCTCCACGAAACCGCTGAAATTTCAGGCCTTTTCCTTGCGATTTTGAATCCGTCCCGGGGAGCCAATAAAATTAATAACTTACGCTTGTTTCCTCATAGTTTATTCGCCGCTCGCGCTTAGACAACTTACCCCGCGTTTTCCATTTCGATTCCGGAGTCCGGGTCGCGACGGCACGCGCGTCCCAGGACGTGAAAGCATTCAGGGGCCAGAAGTCGGGCGAATCGTCTGGGCCCATTCTGAGATGGGACAACACATAGGAGCTTCCCAGCCATAAGCCGCGCATGTCATCGCGAAGCAAGTAGGCGAAAACCGCGATCCAGTATTCCTGTCCTCATTGACGTGGAATATATTGATAGATAAAATGGAATCATGAAGACCACCGTTGATATTCCCGATAGTGACCTTGAAGACGCTATTCGATTTACCAAAGCAAAGACGAAGCGTGAAGCAATCGTCACTGCCATCCAGGAATTCAACCGCCGTAAGCGCATGGCCGAGCTCACAAAGCACGCGGGAACCTGCAAGGACCTGGTGAGCGTTGAGGAACTCTTGAAGCAACGTCGCAAAGGCTGATGTGCTGTGATCCTGGTCGACTCCTCCTCCTGGATTCACATGCTTCGACCGAATGGAGACGAGGCTGTCAGAGATCGGGTGACGCGCGCACTCGATGCAGGTGAGGCCTGTTGGTGCCCCATCATCCGGTTGGAGTTATGGAATGGCGCAGGTGGCGATCGTGATAGGAAGGTACTTAGAGATTTCGAACGGCTGCTGCCGGAACTCGCCATCGACAATGCAGTTTGGAGTGCCGCCTATGATCTCGCACGACGCGCGCGTTCCGCCGGCATCTCGGTCCCGGCTACTGACATCTTGATCGCCGCATGCGCCCGACACCACCAGGTTGAACTCGAACATGCCGACTCAGACTTTTCGCACCTCGAAAAGCTTTAGTACCGCGCTCACTCACATCGCGCATCTCCGGTTCAAAGGCAATGACGACAAGCAGGCGGCTGGACATGATCTGGCGTGGCTCCACGCCCTACCGCGGCTTCGATGCGCCGGAAGAGATCCTGGTGAAAAAATTGGATCTCACGCGGGCAGAGCGACCCCAGACATACCGGCACAGATAGCCATGAGACGGTCCTGTAGCGTCGGATCGTTGGCCGGTGGGCTGGGTGCCTTCGTTTCAGGTGATAGAAATACCCGCCAGTCACACGTCGACAACAACTTTGGCGTTGTCCTGCCGTTTCGTGAGGCCATCGCGACGCTAAAGTCGGCACGCAGCGGAACTCCACCATCGATAAACTCGTCGATGCACAATATTTGCAATGTGCTCACTGAACTCGACGGCGACGTCGCCCGCTGCGAATCCTACTTGATCGTGATGGTCAGAATCCCCAAGGACGGCCGCGACATCGACTGGTTGCACGCGGGACGCTACGTTGATCGCTTCGAGCGTCGGAACGTCGAGTGGCGTATCGCCTATCGAACTGTCGTTTACGACCTGGAGCGTTTCGACGAGGTCGCGCCTGCCCCGGATGGGCTTTCACAGGCCAGCTACCTCAACAACGCCATTCGCGGGAAGCGCGGGTCGAGCGATTTCTCCTACGAGATCTTCAGACCGTCTGGCGCATCGTAGATAGCCCCTTATCGGAGGGCGCGCATTGTCCATGACCTCGTGAAGGAGTAGTCCTGTCAGATATCGAATGTATCTGCCGGTCCTCCGTGCCAGCAGGCGGCTGCTGGCTGCTGGATCTACGATCACCCTATAGGTCCATCGCGATCTGTCCGTCAAATTCACCCCGGCTAAGTGCACACAGAGATTTGAATGGACGGTGACGTCACCCGCGGAATAGGACTGATGCTGTGGCTGTGCAATGGTCGAGAAGGTCTGGGTAGGCGTCCAGAAGGTTGCCCCGGCCATAGGTGGAGAAGTGCCCCATCACGCCGAACCGGCTAGCCGGTAACGGTGATTGTGCAGTCGCTTCGACGATTCGCAAGCGAGATCGTTGACTCGGCCGTCTGGCGACGCTCACTTCGGCATTGGTCCACAACATCGGCGGAACGCATGACTGCTGAAGGAACTACAGCTTATTCCACTTCCACTCTGATGCGGGAAATGCGCGTAGTCTTGATTTGCCACGCTTCACCCACCCTGACGTAGGTCTCGTGATAAAAGCCATAACCAGTTAGCCGTGATATGTCGCCGCCAGCGGGGAAGAACATTCGATCGGTAAAGGCCCAGATTCCCTTAGCCGTGTCCGGACCGGTGATTTCGATGTCCGCCTGATGACCTTGATGCACGCTGACGATGCCCAAGCGTGCCATTCCGTCAGACACCCACTGGTCACGCCCGCGCAGCGTTACGTTCATCGCAGGTAGATGATCCACCTTCGTTTTCGGATCGACGCAGCAGCCATGGAAGTCCAGCTCGCAATCTTCGGCGAGAACCGAGCGGACCAGCTCGCCATCACATAGATCGACCCCTCGCCAGTAACGGGCTTTGATCTGTTTGATTGCCTCGATCGCTGCGAGGCGCTCTGTTTCTGTCATTCTTGTCTCGAGGTCGTAGTTTTTTCCAGGAGCTAGCCGATTACGGGAAAGCGTTCGTCATTCGACTCCTTGTGGAGCGTCAGCCCGTCGGTCTGGAAGGCATCCGCGGGGCCGCCGTTACCGGTGAAATTCCCGGTCCTTTCTGGTGATTTCGAATCCGTCCCGAGGAGCCACATAATAAAAAGTTGCGATAATTTTATAAAAATTGCCACTACTGTCCGACACGTTTGAGGCGAGATCCGCTAAAAGCCGGTATTTTCAAGGGTTTCATACGATTTCCAGGTGTTAACGACTTGAAGTCCAGATGCCAAAAAACGCAGGCTTGCCGGACTGCGGCAGGATGAGAAAGTTCGGAAAGATGAAAATCTCGCCGCCCCACATACCCAAGTTCCCCGGCGTCGGCGCCGGCATCGGACGCTTCTCGGCAGCCGCCCGAGCGTACAGCGCCTTCACGTACTCGCCGCCCAAGCTCGATCCCGCCTGCAACTGCTTCCCTTTCAGGGTGAGAAGAACATCGATATCGCCCTGCAACACCTGCGCGTCCATTCCATCTGCGAGAAGCTTGAGACGCGCCGCCATCGCCGCCACAGAGTCACCGTTTTGTGCCTGGACATTGCCTGCCATAGGCGTCTTCTTGCCGTAGAAGCGGCCGTGTCCTCGGGGGAACGCATCGTATTCGACATTCCAATGTGCGAACTGAACGTCCCGCCCTGCCTGCTCGCCGAAAATGAATTCGACAGCCTTCGGCTCCAGTTGTGGGTGCGTAGCAGGTACGTGATAACCTTCGAAGAACGCTTCCTGCGCGACCTTCCAATTGGCCGCGATCGGGATCTCCTTCCACCAGTAATGGCGCGTGGGCGTCGAGAACATATTTTTCGACATCATGACGTAGGGGTCGGACTTGCGGATCAGCTTGCCGGTGCGCCGGTCCACTATGAATACCCAGCCAACCTTGCCCGCCTCGGCGGCTGCAGGAATCACAGCGCATCATAGATTTGTGGCGCGAGCGTCTCCGAGTAGCCGTTCTGCGCGCTCACGATAGTCGTGTCCCAGACCGTGTGGCCGTCGGCAGCATCAGGGCCAGCGGGTGATCATCGAGGGTTACCACATAGACCTTGCCGTAGCCGGCCGCGACGCCGCGATTCACGGGACCGCAGCAAATCTGGAATGACCCGAGGTTATAAGTCACCTCCCAGAGCCGCTCGCCGCTTACCGCGTTGACCGCGACAATTTTCATCTTGTGATCGACGACCGGGGCCGTAAGGTACATGACGCCGCTCCGACGATCGGCGGCGTCTCGAAGCTCGCCGTCATGCCCGTCTGCACCAACGCCACCGGCGTCAACGAGCTCACATTCTCGACGGTGATCTGCTTGAGCGGCGAATATCGCTGGTTATCGTACGTCCGCCCGTGCAGCAGCCAATCATTCTCATCGGTGCCCGCATTCTGCATCATCGAATCGGTGATGTTGACGTTCGCCCCGGCGGGGAGCTAGGCGAGAACCTTGCGGGTCGGCGGCGCGACGAATAAGAAGTATGCTCACCTCAATCGGGCTAACACCGCAACTGCGCAGGGAGATCTTGCAGAGCCAGCGGCGCGCGGAGTGCTCAGGACCCAAGGCGCCGGTCGCAGTGCGCGCCACGAACTTGCGCGTATCGGGGCGCCCCCTCCCCGATTAAGACTTGCGCCGAAGGATGAATGCACCCAGGGCGAGCGAGGCGTCGAGAAGCACGAATGACACGATCGCATGAGGCAAAACACCAGAAAGTGCTGCAGGCAAACCGACCGCAGGAAAGTATCCATCGGTCGAGCACAGAAGCGGGGATGATTTGTCGGCCCCCCCGCGTTCCTTCGCGACTGTCTGCTTTGGGCAAGCTAAACATAAGTGGAGCCCTCGCCACATGAGATCAATGGGACTTGGGTCCAATCTGCCTGGCTCAAAGCGTTTGGCAGCATGAGTGCTCGGCGGCGACGTCGAGACTCGAACATGTTCCTGCATGGATCGGTAAGGGCCGACCGGGGTGTCGGAGGACTCAACAGAGGCGTTGTGACATGACTGCATACGATTACGTCATCATTGGCGCCGGCACCAGCGGCTGTGTACTCGCCAACCGGCTTTCCGCCGACCCGAAAGTCAGCGTTTGCGTGCTCGAGGCTGGCCCAAGTGATCGGTTCGAGTTAATCCATACGCCCGGCGCATTGGGCGCTCTCTTCTTTCTCAAGAAATATGACTGGTCCTACAAGGCCAAGCCCGACCCGGCGATCCGCAAGGGCGAGCCGCTTTTTTGCGCGCGCGGCAAGACGCTTGGCGGATCAAGCTCGATCAATGGCATGGTGTATTCCCGCGGACAGCCTGCGGACTACGATCATTGGGCCGAGCTTGGAAATCCCGGCTGGAGCTTCGAGGATGTCTTGCCTTATTTCCGCAAGTTGGAAAGCAACGTCCGCGGGGCGAGCCCGTATCACGGCGCTGATGGACCGATGAAGGTATCGGATTGCGAATTCCAATTTCCGATCTCAAAGGTATTCGTCGATGCCGCGCAGCAGACCGGCTTGCCGATAACTGACGACCTGAGTGCCCCTCCGTACGAGGGTGTCGGTCCCTATCAACACACGATCGCAGACGGTCGCCGGTGCAGCACCGCCGACGGTTATTTGCACCCGGTGATGTCGCGCTCCAACCTTACCGTTAAAACAGGTGCCCATGTCGTTTCAATCGACTTCGACGGTAAGCGCGCCGCGGGTGTCTCTTACGAAAGCGGCGGCCATCGCACTTCGATAAAGGCGAACCGTGAGGTCATCGTCTCGGCCGGTGCCTACAATTCACCGCAATTGCTGATGCTTTCGGGCGTCGGGGATCCCGACGAGTTGAAGGCTCATGGGATCAAGGTTGTGCATCCGCTGCCTGGTGTCGGCAAGAACCTGATGGAACATCCGGCTGTATTTCTTCAGAACTCAAGCCATGACCACGCCGGTGTGCAGCTCTCGTTACTCGGTCTGCTGGAGATGATGGGCCAGGGGATCGAATATTACGGCGCCCACGTGGGCAAGCTGCGCGCCTCGGTCGTCGAGAGTGGCGGTTACCTGAAGACGGACCCGGCACTGCCGAGGCCCAACATCCATCTCATGTTCGAGCCCATTCTGTTCGACTTCGCGTCGCAAAACATTCAAATGATGCGCCAGCACGGCTATTCCTGTCACATCGCCGCCCTAAGCCCCAAGAGTCGGGGCACAGTCGGACTCGCCAGCGCCGACCCGTCGCATCCTCCGGTCATCGACTTCAAGTTGCTGAGCCACCCCGACGACGTCAAGACATTGGTCGAGGGCGTGAGACTGGTCCGCAAGATCTTTGCGGCTCCGGCCTTCGAGAAGTACCGCAAAGAGGAGCTCTACCCTGGCGTTGAAACACAGAGCGACGAGGCGCTCGGCCAAGCGATCCGTGATAGGGGCAGCTTTGCAGAGCACGCCGCCGGAACCTGCAGGATGGGCACCGACGATATGGCAGTGATAGATGCGCAGTTGCGCGTGCGTGGACTCGAAGGCCTACGCATTGCCGACGCCTCGATCATGCCGACCCTGGCGAACGGCAATATTTACTGCACGGTGATCATGATCGGCGAGAGGGCGGCGGATATCATCCTGGGAGCACAACCTTGACCGCCGAGGGTACCGGCTAATACACGGGCTGCCGCACGTCCGCGTCCTCCCTCCGCATGCCCGCGAGTGTGCAGAGTACCAACAGCCTGCATCACACACCGAGGACGGCGGTCGTTGTGGTAGATGCCGATCGTCCGGTTAAATCGTATACCGCGCCGCCAATTCTCTCGAAAAGCCGCCACGACCATGAAAAGGCCGACCATAATCCCAAAATAGTATAGATAAAAGCACCTGCCGTCCCGATGCCTGTGAGCACGAAGCATGGTCGAAACGGAGATCAAGGAAGCGTAAGTAACCTCCGTTATGCTGGAGGCCACCCACGCTTTCGTGGGCGAGCAGTGGCGATGATCAAATTAATACCCACGCGCCGGTCCGATCTGAGGGGCACGGACGGGCTTGGCCATACCGTAGAACACAACCAGCCCGTGCCCGCCGCAACGGGTCGAAACACCCTCCTCGGGTGTGCCGTAGCATGACGCCTGATCCTGCCAGTTATTTGACACCCACACGTTACCGGCGGGATCAATGGACGCATCAACTAACAGCTGCATGCCACCACCCTTGTACCCGCCGGGTGGGGAAATCGGATCGCCGGTCTTCATGCCAGGCGGACAAGTTTCAGTTCGGGCACCGCACAGCTCGGTGAGGCCGCCGCCTGGTGCGAAGTTGGAAATCCACGCATGATCGTTGCCGTCGATCGATACCGCCCAGGCACCCCAGATGCTCCCCGGGTTGAAGGGCGATCCCGGTGCTTGGCTGCCGTCGGGTCGCAGCATCGTGACGCTTCCCAAGCCGGGATGAGAAACCAAATCTTGTACTACAACCCGATCGATCGCTGAGAGCGTTGCCCCAGTCAACTTGAGGTATACGAGACGCGCCTTTGTTTCCAGAGTCAATCCGGAGCCCGCCGTGTTGGTAATCCAAGCGTTGCCACGGCTGTCGATCGCCATGCCCTTGCCGCTGCCGCCGCCGGTGGGCAACACCTCGACTTTGCTCGGATCACTTGCCGGGAAGCGCGTAGTAGTGTCGCCGATCGCATTGGTGATCCAGATCCGGTCTTGCTGGTCAATCGCCAGTGCGAAGGGACCGTTGAGCTTGCAGGGACTGTCCTTGTTTGGCTTGCCATCCGTTGATTGGCAATAGAACTTCACCTTGCTGGGGTCGCCCTTGGGCATGTAGATGACTTTGTCGTCACCGAAATCCAGCGCCCATACGTCCCCATTGGGAGTGACGATGATTCCCTGCATCGTTCGAAGCTTGCCCCCGAAATTGTAGCCCTCAGGCGGCGACAGCGGCTTGCCGCTCTTGTCGAACAGCGAAATCGTCTGGCCGCTGGTGTTGTCCACCCAAACGCGGTCGTTCGCGTCGATCGCCGTGCCGAAGCCGGGACCGAGGAGGCCACCGCCTGTGAAACCCGTGGTCATCGGCGAGAGCGGTCTTCCGTTCGGGGCGAACTTCGACAAATTGCCGTTCCACAAGTCGTCGTGCCCCTGCCATCCTACGAGGAAGTTGTCGCCGCTCCAGGCGTTGCCCTCACTATCGAACATCACCTTGGCACCGCCGGCGTTCCCACCACCCGAGAATTTCAACGGAAGAACCCATGAACCGGGCACCAAGCTAAGGTAGGGCAAAAATGGTGTTGCGCGCATGCGTTTGCCCTGGGGCACCGGGTAAAACGCATCCAGCAGGGCAAAGATGCGCTCCGGCTGATAGCCCATGTTGTGCGCGATTGAGATCGCAGCGGTCAGCGTATCGGTCGGCGCCTTGCCATCCCGTCCAGTCGCGGCGGCAAAGTAGCTATTGCAGGCATCGACTTTCACTCGGGTCGTGCAGCCGGCCATCACGTTGGCGAGCGTGGCAAAATTCGCCATCGTCGGTGTCTGGGTACTGTTAAGACCGTCCTGAATCATCTCGCCGTAGCCACCGGTGGTGAGATCGACGAAGTTGGGTATATTGCCCGCCGCGATGCGTAGGCCAAGCGCATGGCCTTGAATCGAAGTCCCATCGATGAACTGGTTGTGAGTCCAAACCGAGGCAATCGTCGTGAACTCGTTAATGGTCACTTGAGCTGGGGCCTTGCTACCGACCACCGCCAAGAGTGCAATGCCGGGATTCTCGTTGCCGGATTTATCGGTGGTGGCCTTGCCACCCTTTGCCACCAGATAAAGACTCGCGTCCTTTGCGGGCGCTGCGGGTGTGCTCAGAGTGAATTGACCGTTTGAGTCCGTCTTCGCCTGACCGAGCTGCGCCGGCGCGCCCGCCGTCGCGGCCCAAAGCGTCACCGTCGAATTGGCAATTGGCGCGCCTCCACCGAGGACTCTCCCATTGATGCTGTCGGCTGCCGCCTGCCCGGACATGAGCGCGCTGGCGAGCGCGAAGGAGCCGAGGATGATCTGGAGCTGTCCAATTCTGCACTGAGGGTTCATAGAAAATCTTACCTATATAGAGCCGTTGACGATGGCGCGCGAAACGCCGCTTCCCGAAGCCTAGATCGCCATCTCGCTGAGATGACATTGGACCTTGGTCCGAGCGACGGCATTCTAGAGACGGGTTTGTCCAAACGAAACGCGGCTTTTTTGGCCGCATGCTGTCTGTCGCTCTTCAAATCGGATCTACTTTGCGAGGGAGCCCGTCGAAGAGGGCATCTTAAATCCGAAGACGGCAAAGTAGCCTATTGTGTAGAGCACGACCGCCGCATCCATCGCCGCCGCGAGCCAAAAACCCTGCGAATAGGGTTGGCTCAAGTTCGCCAAGACCAGATACACCATAAAGGCCTTCTCGACGCCGCTATAGATGAGAATGGGATTGCGCCAATTCTCCCGAAAGGCGGCCACGACCATGAAAACGCCCATTAGACCGACCATAATTCCAAAATGGCGCACAATGATTGTGTATTCCTCTCGGTAAGCGATTTTCGCCATTTGCGGTAGCGCCCATTCGGGCCAAAAAGCATAGATAAAAGCACCCGCTGTCCCGATGCCCGTGAGCACGAAGAATGGCCGAAACGTAAGATCGAAAAAGCGTTTCATCAGTTACCTCCAGCGCGCAACATCGGATACAAACTTCATAGAGAACTGCTCCCGCGCGGATGGCGCTCGAAACGTGGCTGGCTTGAGTCTAAATTGCCACTTCGCTCAGGTAAAATTGGACTTTGGTCCGAACGACGGCTTTGCGGCTGTTATTTCAACGAGGTCAAGGAGTTGCAACCCATGCCATCGACGGCGAACGCTTCGGCATGCACAGTTCTTTGGCTCGCCGGCTGCTGACTCGAAAGCGCATCTGTACGAACTATCGCGGACGAGTTCGGTGCAGGACACCATTGGATCAGTGGGTCGTTTCGACCGGGCGAACGTTGCGCATCAAGCGAGCTCTCGCGGCCACTTGCTGCCTACGTCAATATTTTTGCGCCAGATGATCCACGCACCCAGCGCGAGCAAAGCATCGAGCAGCACAAACGCCAGGATCACATGAGGAAAAACACCCGAGAACGCTACGGGCACGGCGACCGCAGGAACCAATGTCCATCGGTCCACCACAGAAGCGGGGCCGACTTGTCGGCCGCCGGACCGGCCCCCGAACAAATATAGCCAACCAATGACACCGATTGTCATTCCAATCACCCGGAAGAGTGCCTCCTCATGGCCAGCAAACGGCTCATCCCTGAAGAGGGTCTGTACCGCACCCGGCCAAACAATAAATAAAGCGGCCAGGCTCAGATAGACGCAACCATTCATCACCGTCCATTTAGACGCGCTTGACGGATTTGGCGCTCTCTCCAACAGATCGCTTGTAAATGACATGCCAGCTCCTCGAGGTGCGACCGAGCGTGCTTAAAGAGAGCGGCTTCGGACAATGACCGATCAGCGATCTGTTCGCTCAGAAGCGTCGCGAGGTCCCATGGTGAAAAGGCCTACTGAGTCGTCGCGTCATCCAGCCCGAGTACGACGACCGTGGCGATGACGGGCTTCACCGGCCACGCAACCATCGTAAACCCGTCAGCCACCGCGACCTTTTGTTGACCGTTCACGCTGTAGGTGATTACTCCGCCGCCAATCCCGCCGCCGCTGCCGAGCACTTGTCCCCAGAGCTTCTGGCCGGTCGCGGCATCGAGCGCGTAGAAGTTACCGCCCAAGTCGCCGAAGAATACGACGCCGCCTGCGGTCGGAGTGATGCCACCGAGGATGGGGTAGTTGGACTTAACCCGCCACTTCCACACCCCGGTGTCGGCGTCAGTAGCATACACCCATCCGGCCCAGTAACCGTCCGTTTTGTTTTCCTTGCCGAACATATTGATCGGGTTCAAAAATGCCGCACCAGTCCAAGGCTGCCCGACAGCGACTGAACGAAGTTTCGCATCGCTCTGAATCTTTACGGTGTCGCACCAGTCCACCGTACCGCTGATGATCAGATTGGTCGTCGGATCGTAGCCGGGGGTGCTCCATTCATCGCCTCCCACAGGTCCGGGGCAGAAATGCACGAGCTTGCCGATCTCGAATGTCTCGGCGTTATTCGAGACCGTGGTGATCGGCACGCGGTACAGTTGTTTGTTGTCGGCGAGATCGTAGCCGTACAGGCGCCCATCTTTCGGTGCGACCGCCATGATCTGCTTGCCACCCATCGTCTGCAGCAAGATGGGCGGATTGGACACGTCATAGTCGTGCCAGTCCTTCGGCACCAACTGGAAATGGTTCTTATAGTTCCCCGTCTTCGCGTCGAGTACCACGACCGAGTCGACATAGAGATTGCTGCCCTGCCGCGCCCCTGAAGCGAAGTCGGGGCCTGGATTGCCGCCCGGCACGTACACCAGCCCGTTCTTGATGTCGAGCGTGTAAGAGGTCCAAGCCCCGGCACCCGTGATGGGTATACCGGGCGCGTTGTTCCACGTCGATTCATCGAGCGGCGTCGTGCCCACCGGGCCCCGCGGCGCATCGTCAGCGGTTTTCGGGGTCAAGTAGAATTGCCAAACGATCTTGCCGGTCTTGGCATCGAGCGCGTACATGTGCCCCTTGCCGCCCTTGAAGTCCCCACCCGCGTTACCGACGTAGACCAGCCCGTCCCACGCAATCGGGGCTGAAGGCGCGGTCTCGCCATGGCTCGTATCGCCTATCGTGGTCGCCCACAGTTGTTTGCCGGTTTTGAAATCAAAGGCCAACACGCGCGCATCCTGCGTACCGCGAAACAGCATTCCGTCCATGTAGGCCGCGCCTCGGTTCGACGGCAGTAGGCTGCCGCCGCCCTCAAAGCGCGTGCGCCACTTTTCGGCGCAGGTCGCGGGGTCAAGGGAGAAAATGTCGAATTCGGTGGTGCCGATTAGAGAGCCCTCCACCATGATAAGGGAGGTCTCGAACGAGGTCAGCTGATGGGTGCTGTAGGTGCACAGGACTTTCAACTGACCCACATTCTTTGTGTTGATCTGTGTGAGCGGCGAGAAGCGCTGCGAGGTGGGAGTTCGATTGTAGCTGGGCCAATCCCCCGCCGCCGCGTTCGGCCATGCCGGGTCGACAACGGGATTCGACGGCGTGGCAGCCGCGGGTGCCACGTACGCGGGATTTGTCTCAGTGCTCACGGTGCCCGCCGGGGTGGACAGGGTCTTGACGTAGTTAAGGCCCATGCCACCGTAAGTAGTCATCGCAATCGGGAAGCTGAGGTAGAGAATTCCGGCGATCGCCACGCCCGCCACAAACAGCGCGCCCAGAATGATAAGAAATTTCCTTTTATTCATTTTCATTCCTCATCTCGTCGAGCGAGCATCTCAAGTGGTTCTCCGCCCGAAAGACCACAGGTGCACAGGTGCATGGTTAAGCGCCAGAGCACGGTAGGTGACCTTCGAGGGTTCTGTAATTGGACCTTGTTCCTATAAGCTCGATGGCCCGCGAACTGCCGGACGATGAAAGTTCACCGATATGCGCCGGATTCGCACCGCTGACCATGAGCTGCCCGGACGTGGGCGGCCGTGATCGCTTCCCCCAGGCACAGCTCGCCTGGCTATTCGTCGAATGCGAAAATACGCTTCCAGTCGTCCTTCATGCTGTTGACGATCCAGCCCTGCTTCTTCGCCTCGTCGTAGAGCGCCTGCGGGAAGTTGCCGACCTCTGTGTCGGGCAGTCCTTGCGCAGGCCCGTACGCGTATTCGCGTTTGGCGTCGTCGTGCAGGAGGAGCATGGATAGCCGCGGGCCTTGGCCGGCTTTCGTATATTCCAGCATCTGCCGGTCTCCGGTCGAGTTACCGAACGCCGCCTACGGTCGTCGGCCGATCTCCAGGTGAATGCTATCAGGCTTGCCGGCGTTGTTGCCGTTGAGCAGCAGCTTCGGCTCCTTCATCAGGTACGGCTTCCCGTCCTTGCCATAGCCATATGTCGTACCGCCGGATGAGCCGACCACTTGCTCGACTGAAATGCTGTAGACCACCTCGGAGTATGCGCGCACGAAGTCCTGACCGCCGCCGGTGACAATGTATGTCCTGTAGCCGTTGGCGCGCAGGTACGTCAGCACTTCCTGCATCGGAGGTAAGTCAGGTCGGTATATGGCCGCTTCCAACGCCGATCCTTGGCGGTGGGGAGCCACTTCATCACGTCCGCATGTAACTCATCGACGCTCATGCCGGCGAGAGTCGCCCCGAGGATTTTCTCGAGCTCCGGCATAGGCAGTTTGGCAATCGCTTGAAGGTCGCCCGTCATGACCGTCTTGAAGGGCTCAACATACGCGAGCTCGGGCTTGGCCTTGACCAGCGCAGGTATCTGTTCGAGGCAGTACATCACCTGGCTGTACATGGGCTGCTCGACCCGGAGCGTACCGTCCTGATCGAACGTCGCAATCCGCTCTACCGGCGGGACGAAACTCGGGCTCGCCGGGTCTGTCGTCTGGCGAACGAAATCAAGGATTGCCTGTTTCGCAGGGCCCGCATTCCACGATGCAAGCGGGCTTGTAGGTTTCGCAGCCTGAGCCTGCGCGGCAGGGGTACCGAAAATACTGGATATCGCCGGTGCGGCGGCAAGCGTCTTGAGCAGAAGGCGACGGGTGAAGTTATCGGAAGATGACACGGCAATCTCCCTGAAACATCAGTGGCCGCATTTTTTATACGGGATGTAATCGCCAACGACCATTAACCCTAGGTCCAACGTGACTACCTAAGGCTCAGCGGGCGCCTCATCCCTGCCGTCATCCCTCAAGCGTTCGGACTTCCCCCTCGCCCATCTGCTCGACCCACTGCGCACGCCACGCGCTGGCCTCGAACGGATCCGCAAAATACTGTGTTTCCCGCACCACTTTGTCGCCGCTGAATTCCATGATGCTCACGGTGTACGAGGGCTTGCCGTCATAGGTAAGAATGTATTCGGTAATCCAAAGATCACCGCTGCCGATGACCCGCCGCACCGCGAAGCGCTTGTTACTCGGCTGATAGGTGCGCGTGATCTGGATGTTGTGCCGACCACGAATTCGCTCGCCGGATTGGGGATATTCCAGGACGGCGTCGTCGCGATAGATCTGGTGCTCCGTTTCAAAATCGTTGGCGTCGGATGCAGCCCAATGCCGATCCAGTAACGCACGTATCTCTTGATCTCTCACGTCACGCTCCAACGTCACCAGCCCTCGAGGTCGCTGGCGACAGCCATGCCGGCTTCCGTGGCACCCACCTCCTTGCGGGATTTTCTGTCGCGAGCATGGCGAGTGTGCCACACGCCAGAGCGGTTCCGGTAACGATTGGGGACCATGGTCCAATGGGCGCGGTCATTCCTCAAGGCAACAATCTCTGGGTGCTGACCCCGTGGGTTCGAAGGCGTGGAGCAGGTTTCCTGAGAAATTCCGTACTTTTTCTGGTCTTCTCCTTGCCTCACATGGCGATGGCGACGTCGCTTGGCTTGACGGACCTTTCGCACTGCAACGGCGAGGCGTGTGGTTCGACGACTCGGACCCGCGTCGATCCGTCGCCGTTCCACGGAAGCATGCGCCTATTCGTTCGGCGGGACTGCCTCGAGCCTCCTGAAGGCAGCGCCCATTTTTACGACCTGCAATCGTATCGATCTCCCCCTCCCATCTCGGGTCAGCTTTCGCAGGGTCAGGATTGTGGAGCAACTGACGACGATGACGGTGAGGATTAACACTATGCGGACGATAATTGTGACCAGCCGAACCATGCGCTTGGGAGTGCTCGTACTGGTGGGCTTGAACGGCTGCACCGATTTAGCGCCGCTCCAAGCGCGCCTTGACGATTTACAGTCGCGGATTGAAAGGCTTGAAGCGCAGTCGGCGAAGTCGGCCACCGCGACTGCCGCCGCGCAGGGGGCCTCGGCTAAAGCCGATCAAACAGCGACCCAAGCGATGCTTGCTGCGGAAGTGAACGCAAACGCAATAGCCGCCCTCGAAGACAAAATCGACCGCATGTTCAAGAGGCCGACATCGAATTAGCGGCTGACACTCACGGCGAGAACTCGACCGGCTTTCGCTAGCGCCTGAACCCGCCGCCGCCGCCGAAGCGGCCTCCCCAGCCGCCACCACCGCCACCACCGCCGCCGCCGAAGCGATCACCGCCACCGCCAAATAGTCCGCCGCCGCTTCCGTCACCCCCACCAAACAGCCCACCGCCCCGGTCGCCGCCGCCAAAGAGTCCACCGCCGCTGCTTCGATCGCCGCCGAAACTCTGACCGAAACTGCTCGAGAAGTCGCTCGAGCGATCGTCGCCGGCGCTGCGCGCTTGCGATTCCTGATCGGCCCAAGAGTTATTTCCGCCCGCGTTCGACCACCCGCTCGAGGAATGCTGCTGCCAGCCGCCGCCGCTGTTCTGGAAGGTGTTGCCGCTGCTGTCTGCATAGCGATTGTTGGCGGTATGCGCCGAACCCCAGTTGGTGGTCTTGCCGGTGTTGGCGTTGTAGACCGAACCGCCGCCGGCGTGCCCGTAGCCCTGCGGCCCCGCCGTGGTTGCGCCGGCGCGGTCGTAGGTGCTCCCGTTGGCCGTCGTACCCGACACGGCGTTGGCGGTCGAGCGCTGCCCGGTGTAGGTGTTGTAGTTGGTTCCTCGAGCGACGTTGCCTGAGCCACCGGCGGCGGTGTTGAAGGTGCGGTCGTACGCGCGCGAGGCATTGCCGGTCCAGGCGTTGTATTGACGCCCTGCATTGATGTTGCCCGTGGTGCCGCGCGCCGTGGCGTAGGAACCGGAGAACGTCGATCCCGCCACGCCGCCGCCCGCGTACCAACTGCGAGTACCGGAATAAACCGCGCCGCCCCAGTGTCCGTAGACGTTCGCACTCGCTGAGCCGCAGCACGGATAAGCACCCCAATAGGCTGGGGAATAAAACGAGCCTCCCCAGTACGGCTCCAGCCACGCGGCGGTGGCAAGTCCCACCGCGAAGCCAAAGGTGAAGCCCACCCACGGGTTGTAGATCGGCGCGGCCGCGACGCCGTAGGTGTAGGGCGGCGGATACCATACCGTCCCGATCCAGGGCGAATAGGCATAACCCGTGCCATAGACGACCGTGCCGTACGGTGAGATCACGGTCCCGAAATAACCTGGCGTATACCCGACGTACACATATTGTGGCGTCGCCTCGTAGATCCTGACGTAGGTGACGTAATAGAGCGGCGATGCCGGCGGAATCGTATAGATCACCGTCGGCACCGAGGTGGCAATTGCCCACGGTCCGGTGACTTGCGCGGAGGTGAACCAGACACCGGCGACCACCGCGAAGTACACGTTCGGGGCGACCTGAATAACCGGCTCCGAAGAGTTCGCGACGTACGAGAGCGGCGTGCCGTCGATCGGCAAATATTGCGGCGGGCCATCGAAATTCGGCGTGAAGGTGGGACCTTTAGCGAGCGGTATCGTCGCAGTCTGCGGAATCGAATTGGAGATCGCCGCCTCACGCGCCTGCGGCGTACCCGCCACGGTCGGCAGCACCGCGCCGGCGAGTGATTGCGGCGGGATGTGTGCGAAGTCGCCCGGCAGCGCGTTGCTGGGGACGAAGGTCCAGGGTCCGGTGAGAGCGGCGGATTCGAACCAGCGGCCCGATATCAGGACGTAGTATTGATTATTGGTGATATCGATCAGCACATCGCTGGTCGTGTTGGCCGCCCATAATAATTGCGTGCCGACAACCGGCTGAAAGTCAGGTTGCCCCTTGAACGTGATCAGTTCGGCCGGCACGCTGCTCGTGTAGAGGGTGGGCACACCGTTCGCGAGTGAGGGCTTGGGGTTGGCCTTGGGGCCGCCATCCAGCATATCGACGACGTTCGAGCCGGCAAGGGTCTGCGCGACGCTGTCGATACCGGGAGGAAGGCTGACCGATTGCGTCCAGGGACCGGTGATCGCGCTCGATTGCAGCCAGCCGTCATAGACGTGAATGTAGAAGTTCTGCGACGGCCCTTGCAGGATCAGCGCGCGGGTGTTAATGACCCGCTGGAATTGCGAATTCGGCACTGGCTTGAACACCGGCGCACCGTCGATCGGCACCAGAATCGCCGGCGAATAGCTGATGATCACCCACGGCGGGTTGTTGACGACGGCGACCGTCGGCGGCTTGATGCCGGCGAGCGCGAGCGATGAGTCGAGGCGATCGAGCGACATGGTGCGAATGGACGCCACGAATTGGGTCTGCAGTTGCGCGGCGTATGCCGCGCCACGGTTGGGCAGCGTCGGGAAGTCGATCTTGGAGATCCTGAGATTCTCGAATGTCACCGTGCGAAGCACCTTGTCGACCTGTGTCCGAGTGGTCGCAAAGATGACGCCGAAGGTTTCCGACTTCGCGCCGCTCGGTTTGATTGCGAGCGCCGCCCGGAAGTCGAGTTGATTGTCGGTCCACGAATTGATCTGCGGCTGATACACCAGCACCTGGGCATCGCCCAGATCGACGCCGCGCGGCCACGTATCGGGCGGCGGCGTGGCCGCCGGGCTGCCTTGCGCGATGGCGCTCGCGGACAGGCTCAGCGCACTGACTGCTAGAACAAGCGCTGCAATAAAGTGATGAGATCTCATATCCGGCTCCGTTGGTCTCTGCGCCCGCGCTCTATCAACGGGCGCGCCGCCGCCAGTCGAATGACCGCGTCAGCCCGGGTGGCATTCCCCCGCGCACGACATGGAGTATTTTCTGAACCTCGCCACAGGTGCCATTGGACCTTTGGCGGGTCGTAGGGATTTCGAGCCTTGTAACGGGTGCCCGGGTTTATGGGCCACGGCCCAAATCAGTGCGTCAGGGCCGATGTGCCGGCAGGCACCGAGCGAGCGCCTTCCACCGGAACCATCACCTGGGATACCGCCCCGACCAAGGCATGAATGTCGAGGGGTTTGCACAGATATTCAATTGCGCCGGCGCTCATGCACTCATCGCGCAAACTGGGTGAATCGTATGCCGTGATGATGACGATCGGAAAACTTGCACCCGCCGTCTTGAGCGAGCGCTGAACTTCCGTGCCCGACAAACCCGGCATCTGCAGGTCGAGAACCAGACAATCGGGTCTATCGAAATGCCAAGATTCCAGGAATTCTGCCCCGGACGCGAAGGCTCGCGCCACAAAGCCCGCCGCTTGTAAGACGCGGACTACCGCCTTACGAACCGACTCCTCGTCGTCGACTACTGCGATCACGGCACGTCCACCTCGTAAAGATACTACGTTGTGGACTCATTTGAACCGCTTTCATATTGGACATTGGGGCTGCTTCCAGCTCAACGCCGCTGTTCCGGTGTCCAGCGCGGGTTCGATTTCCACACCCACTCGTGCGCCGAGTTGCACCAACTCGGCGACCGAGCGCGCGACCATCTTCGACATCATGCGGGCCCTGTGCACTTTGACGGTCTTTTCACCGGTGCCGAGCTCGGCAGCAATCTGTTTATTCAAGCGTCCGCGAATGACGTGCGCCATGACTTGCCGCTCGCGCGGGGTAAGGGTTTCGAGACGATCGTGGATAAGCCGACGAATCTCGACCTGAACGCGCTGTTCCTCGTCGCGCCGCAGCGCTTGCTCGACAGCCGCAAACAGTCGCATGTTGTCGATCGGCTTGGTTAAAAAGTCGACGGCGCCATCCTTCATGGCCTCAACGCTCGTTTGGATATCACCCATGCCGGTCAAGAAAACAATGGGGAGGGCATTCGGCGAGGCGACCAAGGCGTGCTGCAAATCGATGCCGCTCAGCCCCGGCATGCAAACATCGAGCAACAGGCATCCGTGAGCATCGTCATGATGTTCCGCCAGGAACCCCTCCGCGGATTCGAACGATCGCACCTGATAGCCGGCGGCGCCAAGAACGCGTGACAGCGACTTGCGCACTTCCGGAGCGTCATCCACGATAAAGACTGTTTGTGCTGTGTCAGGCATGCTCGATCTCCCACTGAAGTTTCGTGACGGCTATCTGTGAGCGGTCTATCTTGTCCTTCGGACCCCAATCCGACGATGCGCACAGGGCCAGCTCCGCCGACCGCACACCTCGAGACTCATCTACCCCTTTTCCCTCCGATTTCAGACCTTAGCACTATTTTGTGCATTATTGGTGACAGAGTCACCCCGACGTCCAAAGCAACCCAGTTTCCAGCTTGAACCATTCGCCAAAACTTATCTGTTCGGTATCGCACATAGTTTTGAATTGATCAGGACTCAGGTACCTGATCTTGAACGGTCTATTGGACCGAGGTCCAATAACGAACCCACCTCGCCGTGATTAGTTTCGCGGCAACGCTGGCCGGCTGTTATCGCGCGCAGCACGAGCTCCCCCATCGCGCGGTGCGTTGCCGGCGGGCGAACCCATGCCGGGCGAGGGGCGCACGCCCAGGCACCCTGCCCATGGGACCTTGGTCCCAGCTACACCAAGTACTCTTACAGTTACGCTTCGCAACAATCGGACGAATCCACGCCGGAAGCCTCGGTCAAGACCCTGACTCCGGCACGTCCGGGGCTTCGCTATTTTTGGCCCCAATGGGAGCGCTGTATGTGGAAGGCAATCGGCGGGTATGCGGTTACGGCGATGCTGCTCACGTGCCTTGCTGGAGGCGCGAATGCCCAAGCACCGAAGAAGGCACCCAAGCCGGGAGCTCCTGCCGTGGCGCCCTACCAGCCCGGACTCGAGCCGCGGGCGATTGATATCCTGAAGGCGACGAGCGCTCGCCTCGCCGCCGCCCAGTCAATGAGTTTCACGGCGGTCGTGTCCTATGAGGGCCCGAGCCTACTCGGCCCGCCGCTGATTTATTCCACGAAGTCGCAAGTCACCCTGCGACGTCCAAACAAACTGAAGGTCATCACGCTCGGCGATGGGCCTCCCTCGGAATTTTACTACGATGGCAAGGTCATGATGGCATTCGCCCCGACCGAAAATCTGGTGGCCGTCCAGGATGCACCCCCCACCATCGATGCAACCCTGGTGGCCGCCTATGAGGGCGCAGCGATCTATTTTCCGTTTACCGACGTGATCGTCTCCGATCCCTACAAAGACATGTCGGAAGATCTGACGACGGCGTTTTACATTGGCCAATCCGAGGTCGTCGCCGGCATCAAGACCGACATGGTGGCGTTCGCGACGAAAGACGTGTTTGCACAGATTTGGGTCGGAGCCGACGATAAGCTGCCTCGCCGTCTGTACGCCGTGTACTTGCACGATCCAGCCCGATTGCGGCACGTGCTCGAGCTTTCCAACTGGGAATTGAACGGTACGGTCCCGGAGAACGCCTTCTCTTCGGCCAAGGCAAGCGGCGCGGGCCATATTTCATTCAAACGTCCCGACGTGGACACTTCGGGTACCGCCAAGCCGCCTTCCGTCGGCAAACCGCCTCCCACGCAGCCCGCCGGAACTCCGTAACCAGGAGAGAATGATGACCCTGACGAAACAGCAGTTCCACGGTTTGATTGGCCTTTGCACCCTGTTGGTTGGCGCGGGCCCGGCACAGGCTTGGGTGCATGCCGGCGGTGGTGGTGGCGGCTACGGCTCCGCAGGTGCCTATCATTCCGGTAACACCACTTACGGGGCCGCCTCGACTACGCATTCCGGCGCCTACGGCGGAACCACGACGAAGACAGCCTCTGGGTCGGCCACGCAAAATCCCAACGGGTCGACCTCGTATTCGGGATCGGAGCACACGACCTACACGGCGCCCGACGGCCAGACGGCACAGACGAACAAGACGACCAACGGGGTCGCCTATGACGGCAGCACCACCGCCTATCACACGAACACCGGCAGCACGAGCAATGGCGCCTACTACGGCTCGTCGCATACGACCTATTCAACTACCACCGGCACGGCCTATCACAGCACGTACTACGGGACGACCGCCTATCCCGCCTATCATCCGCCGACCACCGTGAACTATTACGGGTCGAGCTGTTATAACTGTGGCGGCTGGTCTGCGGCCGGAGCCGCAGCCGCAGGTCTCGCGGTCGGTGCCGTCGCGGGAGCTGCGGTGGCCTCGGCCAATTCAGCGCAGGCCTCGGCCAATGCCTACAACGCCGGGGTGGTCGCGGGCGCGAGCGCGGTCTATGCGACGGGCGCGATCTATGCAACGCTTCCCGCCAATTCGGTGACGACCGTGGTTCAAGGTCAGACGTACTACCTCAACGGCAACACCTGGTTCTATCCCGCGTATGGCGCGAACGGGGTCTACTACCGCGTCGTGGCTGCGCCTATGTGATCCAGCGTCGGGCCGCCACGCGATAGATGAGCGCGGCACCCAGCCCCCCGACGATCAGGACCGCGAGCAATTCCGCGCCCCGCCAGTAGGCGTGATCCACCACGCCTCGAAGCGATGCAGCCGCACGATCGGAGGCTTGCGCCAACGCGGGAGTTCCGCGGTCGACACTGCCGATGAGCGACTCGAGCTGCGCGGCGGCGCGCGATATCTCGGCCGCCGCGCTGGTGTACTCAGTGATATCGAACGGCTTGGTCGGCGATTGTTGCGCAGACGTATCCGCGGTCGCCGGCTTTTGCAACCGTGCTACCAGTTGGTCGAACGAGTGGATCGTGGCATCGAGGGAATTGGATGTCACAGTCCCCGCCTCGAGAGCGGCGCGCATGTCGCTCACCAGTTGCCTGGTGTGCGCAGTTTCGACGGTCACCGCATCCATGATTTGCCGAATCGCGGCCTCGCGCTCCCGGGGTATCAAACTCGGCAATTCGCCCACAACGCGTGCCGTGGTGGCGGCAGCCCCGGCGACGTGATCGGCATTGGCCAGCAGTTGCGTCACCTCCGGCATGGTCGCGAACTCGAAAGTCAGCCGCTGAACCTGCATATCGACCAGGTTGGGCAGGCGCTGCGCATAATAGATGGTGCGCTCCGCGAGCTCTCTCGATTGGGCGAGCTCTCGCACTGCGGGATCAAGACCGCTGAGTGGATCGAGACCCAACAGGGTAAACAGGCCCGTGAATCTGCTGCCGTTACCGCCGGTCTTGAGCTTCCCGACTGAACTCGCGACGTCGCTGAAATGCACGAACGAGATTGCGGTGACGTGCGGATTTTGCTCGCGCCACACGACAATCGCGTTCTGCAGCTGCACGATTTGATCCGCCGAAAGCGCGCCCTTGGCAAACTCCAAGGCGAGCGGTTCGAGTCGGTGGTATGCCTCGCGCAAGAGCGTTGCCCGCTCGCCGAACCGCTCACCACTCCAAGCCTCGTCGATCACCATGCGGCTCAACGTCGTCAGCACGACGAGGTCGACCGCGTTGACGACGGGGTTCGGACCGCTTGCCATCGTATAGGCCGCGGTGGCTTGGGACAGCAACCAATTTTGAGCGGTCAGTCGATCCGCGGCATTGTCGGTCGAGGTCTCGAAGTTCCTGATCGGCTGGGTAATGGAACCGACATACTCGTCCGCGAAGCGCATTTCGCTGAGCTGCAATACCCGCAGCTGCGCCGCACGCTTGGAGCCTTTGTCGTCGACGTGAAACACCTGCCGAAGGGTCGAACAGCCGCTGAGCATCGATATCGCGATGGCCAACCAGCCGAACCAGCGTTTCGCGTGTCGAGTATTCCTGAAGGATGCGTCCAAAGCTTGCAAATTCAGGTCTCATGCTGTCGCGACGACAGCGCCTCGGCCACCTTCATGCCGACGATGGTCGCAACCACCACCGCCATGTAGAACTGGCCGCACATCACCTCGAGCCAGACCAACGTATCCGACACCGGGCCCACCGTCGTCATGTCGCCGTAGCCGATACTCGTGATGGTCGTGAAGCTGAAGTAGTCGAAGAGCGCGTGGAGGGTGGTCCACTGCTGCAACTCCCAGCCGATATCCGGGTTGATGTTGAAAGAGGTGGGAATGAATAACCAGGCGAGCACATAAAAGCGTCCCCAGAGCAAAGCGATCAATATGTATCCGGAAAAGGCCCCCACCACCTCGTCGATCCGCAGCCGGCGCGCATTGAACACCTGGCTCACGATCACGGAGAGAACGAATACATAAAAGACGCTCGCGGTGACGTTCAAGAGTGCGTCAAGCGTCAGCTGCAAGTCCCGTGACACAAATACACGGGCGAGATCGATAGCAATCGTGACCCCCGCCAGACCCGAGCCGATCCACCGCCGCCTCGCCGTTTTGAACAGAGCGCGGAACACCGCGACACATACAACGGCGAACAGGCCGATAGAAATGAGGCGCTCAATCGGGGTTGCTTTCGCCATCAAAGGGTTGAGCACCTCCATCCCGACCAACGCCGCGAGCAGCTGAACATGCCGCGTTATCCTGGAGCTCCCCGCCGTACTAGGAATGCTCACGATCCAGTGCTCGAATCGCTGCCGCGATATCCTCACTCAATTGCTTGAGCGCCGTGCTGTGCGCGGCGGCCAGCGCCTCATAGCTTGCGCCCAGGGAGGACTCACGCACCGCCGTGCGTCCGCTGGTGCTTTTCCCATCCGACACGCGCCGCACGACCCATAAGGCGCTCAACGTCGCAGCATTGCCGGGCGCTGACTCGAAGGTCTGCACGTCAATGGCCACCCGGTAGTCGGCATCGATGGTCGAAACTGATGCAACCGACGCGACGCTCGAGGTATCTAAGAGCGCTGCCAGATTGGCGCAGACCACTTGGGCGATGTTGCTTCGCAAAGGCGACGCCCACAGATTGAACTGATCCGGCGCCACTTGATTAAGCCCCTTCGTGACCACGATCTGCGGCATGTCGACCGTTGCGGGTATCGAGATCGGTCCAACCACGACCGCAAGCTTCGGGGTCCTGGCCGTAAGATCGGGAGGGCTCGCGCTCAAGGTGTAGAAATGAGGAGATGGGCTGGCGCAACCACCAGCGATGAAGCACGTGAGGACGATCAGCGCGGTATCCCGTCTCATGGGTGATCCTCCTTCTTGCCTCGGATCAGACTCGACGGGTGCTGCTGCAGATAGTTGACCAAGATGCGAATGGAGCGCGCCGTGTCGGTGAGTTCCTGCATCATGTCGTGTAGATCCTGGGTCGTCGGCGAGTCTTTCCCGAGCAGCGCACGATCGGCGTCGGCGATCGTGCGGTGCAGAGCTTCAATGGTCTTGGTCCCCTCGGGCAACAGGTCCGTATTGACACGGCTCAGCATGACATCGGCTTGCTTCAATGTCTGATTGAGCGTTGCGACCATGTCCTTGAGACCCGAGGCCATCTCGCCGAGCGGAATCTTGTCCACTTTGTCGAGGATGCTGTTGAGCTTGGCCTCGATGCTGGCAAGGCCGCCGGAAGCCACCGGCAACTCGAGCGGATCCTGGCTCCAGTCCATCTTCGGCTTGGGCGCGTTCTTGACGTATTCGAACGCGACGTACAGCTCGCCGGTGATGAGGCTGCCAGTCACTAGCTGCGCACGTAACCCACGATCCTCGACCAGGTGGTGCAGCATGCGTGCGCGAATCGCCGGAGAGACCGCGGCGAAGTCGGCGCGGTGCGATACATCCCCTTCCGTTGTCAGGTGTTCCGAGACGAGGTCAGGGGAGAATGTAATGAGAACGCGGGGACGAATGGCCAGCGTATCCTTATTGAATGTCAGACCGACCTCCGCGACGTGGCCGACGGTCATTCCGAAGAGGGTCACCGGAGCCCCCACGGACAGGCCTCGGAGAGACTCGTCGAAATAGAGCACGAAGTGCCGCTCGACAGGGTCCGGCTGGGTCATCGCGATCACACGAGTTCGAAACAGATTGAACTCTTTGTTTGCCGGCGCCGGCGGACCGGGATCGAGGAAATCAGGGACGTCGAATGCGATCCCGCCCACCAGCACCGAGACGAGCGACTCCGTTTGAATGTCGATCCCGTTGGCCCCGGCCGATGCCTGGATTCCGCTCGCGTTCCAAAACCGCGTCTCAGCCGTAACATACTTGTCGTAGGGGGCGTTGACGAATATGGTCACCTCGATAGATTTGCCGTCGGGTGCGAGGCTATACGTCGCCACCTCGCCCACGGGTAGGCTTCGATAGTAGACGGGTGCGCCGACGCCCACGGACCCGAGCGTTGCGGCGTTGAGAGTGAATCGGCGGCCAGGCTGGTCCGTGATCAAAGGAGGTGCATCCAGCGCGACATAGTCTCGCTGCCTTTGCGAGGAAGTCCCCGACTGGAAGCCGATGTATTGTCCAGATAGCAGCGTATTGAGCCCCGACACACCGCTCAGAGAAATGGTCGGTTGCACGATCCAGAATTTCGCGTCGTCCACCATCAGCGCCGCCGCTTGCTTTGTAATTTGCGCGCTGACCTGTACTTTGGAATAGTCCTTTGTGAGCTCAACCGTCGTGACCTGACCGATCGTCACATCCTTGTACTTGATGAAGGTCTTGCCGGCTTCGATGCCCGACGCCGCCTTGAAGACGATGGTGATGGTCGGACCTTCCTTGCGGATGCGCTGGATCGCAATGCCGATGGCGACAATGGCTGCGAGAATCGGAATGATCCAAATGATCGAGATGCGCAGACGTTTCGCGCGCACCACTCGCGCCAGGGGCAGATTGTTGAGATCGCTTTCGTTAGCCATGCGAGGGCTCGGGTGATTCGGCGCCATCCCAGATGAGGCGGGGGTCGAACGATTCGGCGGCAAGCATGGTGAGCACCACGACAGCCGCGAAGAACAAAACTCCGGCGCCCGGCGCCACCGACATGAGCGGACTTAGCTGTACGAGCGCGACGGTGAAGGTATCGACGAACACGTCGAGCATCGACCAGCGACCGATGAACGCGACCATTCGATAGAGCCGCGTCCGCTCGCGGTTGCCCTTCACCGAACCCCGTTGCACGCTGATCAACAAGTAAGCCAGCGAGATGAGTTTGCCAAGTGGAATCATCACGCTGGCGATTAAAACCACGAGGGCCAGCGGCCACGA
Organism: uncultured Gammaproteobacteria bacterium; assembly: GCA_963766915.1. Lineage (GTDB taxonomy): Bacteria > Pseudomonadota > Gammaproteobacteria > Steroidobacterales > Steroidobacteraceae > Bog-1198. The sequence continues at coordinate 546,700 of CAVYCL010000001.1, read as the reverse complement.
GCCCGACGTGTACAGAAAGATCACACCCCCGATGATGGTGTCGCCGTCCGATCCGCCGGGCGTGGTGGTGTCGAGCACCGGCAATAGATTTGCCGGGATGTAACAGATGGAGGCGGCGATAAGCAACGACCACGTGGTCTCGATCGAGGCGCGGCGGCGGACTTCGAGCTGCTCACCACAACGTCGGCAAAAACCCGCCTCCTCCTCGCTCGCGACCCGCGATACCAGCCGGCACACTTCGCAGGAGACGAGCCCTGAATTTCGGGTTGTGCGGATGCGGCCCGTCATTTCGACAGAGCCGTGCCGGATGCCGGCGTCGCCCGTATGTCCGGGTCGATCCATTCGACTCTTCGCCACATCTCCCGCCGGTCGAGGCTGCCCGCGATCGCCGGAATCAACAGAATGGTCGCTCCAAATGCGTACATGCCGATTCCGGGATCCACGGTGGCAAGCTGCGCGATTTTGACGAGCGCGACCAGGATGCCGAGCATCACGACTTCGAGCATCGCCCACACTTCGAGGTGTCCGACCCAGCGCAGCATCTCTCCGCTCCAGGACGGCATCGGCGAACGCCGTGCGGCGAGCAGGAGCGTCATCACGAACAACAGGTATCCCGCCGGCGCGATCAGCGCACAGAAGGCCACCAGTACACTCGTCAGGCGTTGGCCCTGTTCCCACATCTCATAGGCGCCGCCGGCTATCGTCGTGCTCGCGAATCGGCCGACGACGTGGAGCTCCATCAGCGGGTAGAGGTTCGCGACGAGCAATGTGATTTCCGCGGTGAGGACTAAGGGCAGAGCGCGATCACGCACGCCGGAGAGCTCCTTCGCCAGCACGCGCCCGCAGCGCGCGCAGGAAGCTTTACCGCCGGGCGTCAGGGGTGGAACTCGCTGCAGCAAATCGCAGTCAGGACACGCAATCGATTCGGCGAGTACCCCATCCTCCAAGCGCCCATCTCCTAAATTGCGAGTTCCTGCCTTCGGTCGAGGCGTACCCACGCTGCCGCGGCATGACGGTCCCCACAAGACGAAGCAATCGAACCTTCGTATCCTACACGCCGCATTGGAACACGTTATTGGACGAAGTACCAAGGGGAACCCGTCGGTTCGAGCTACGGCGGTCGGTGCCGTCGGCGCTCGGCTATAGCGTTGAGGAGATTTTCCGCAAAAGACCGGTAGATACTGTACGAGTCAGGCGGTACATTCCGGTTTGCGATCAGCAGTTAGACGCCACCAGAAGCTCATCATGCCGCTGTTGCGCGATCAAGTCCCAGTACGGTGACCTTGGCTGTCGCGGAATTGGTGGGCCAGGCGACCATGGTAAATCCGGCAGCGAAGGCAATTTTTTGCACACCATCCACGGCATGATGCCACCTCAAAGAATCCTCATGCTGTCTAACGGTCCTCCGTGTATGAATCAGCCGTCGAGGCGTACCTACCCGTTGAGTCTGGATGAGTTTTTCCTCGGAACACTCGGTAAACAACAATCGTATAAATCACGATTATAGGCAGTACGATGAGGCCGCCGAACAGCAAGAATCCGAGTGTCTCATCCGGCGCTGCGGCATCGGCAATCGTCACCGAATACGGAATCATGTACGGCCACAACATCACGCCGAGCGTCAGGTAGCAGGCGATAAAGAACAATATCGTCAGGGCGAACGGTAGCCCGTCGTGCCGCCGTATCCGTGATGCGATGAAGACGCCGAGTAGCGAGGCGAAGCCAAGAATCGGGAAGATCAGTCCCCAACCGCGGGTCCGCAGATGGCTCTGCGCGATGGCGCCTGCATCGATCGTCAGCGATACGGTGAAGGCCAGACCCAATACGACAAGGACCGCGATCGCCAGCCACCGGACGCGTGCATAGGCCCAGTCCCTAATCGCACCTTCGCCTTTTAAGACAAGCCAGCTAGCGCCGAGCAAAGCGTACCCGGCCACCATGCCTAAGCCCGTGAAGATTGGGAACGGGCGCACCCAGTCAAACGCGGTACCCGCGAATTGCCCGTCAACGACGGGAATCCCCCGCATCATCGCTCCCACCGCAGCGCCCTGCACGAAGGCGATCACAGAGGAGCCTAAGAAGAAGCCCCAGTCCCACAACGAGAGCAACTGCTTGCTTCTGCCGCGAAACTCGAAGGCAATGCCGCGAAAAATCAAGCCGAGCAGCAACAATAGTACTGGAATGTAGAACGCCCCGAGAAATACCGCGTAGACCTCCGGAAAGGCTCCATACAGGCTCGCGCCAACCAGTACAAGCCACGTTTGGTTGCCATCCCAGAATGGCGCGATCGTATTGAGCATCTCTTGGCGATGTTTCTCTTCAGGGGTGGTTCCGAACAAGATACCTACCCCAAGATCAAACCCATCCAGCATGACGTACATGAGGATCGCAAAGGCGATGACGCCCGCCCAGAACACCGTCAGGTTGGTCGGTTCCATGGTTCAACCCCTCGCTGGTGGCTGGTTGCCGGTGGCCGTCGCGGCATCATCGGCGAAGGCGAAAGGCCGGCTGGGAGTCGCGCCCGGAATCGGTGTCGCTGGCACAGTCGGTCCGGCGCGCAACAGCTTGTAGATGTAGTAATAACCGAACGAAATTAAGGCGTAGGCCACGACGTAGCCAGCGAGCGAGACCAGCACGTCGCCCGTGCGCAGCGAGGGTGTGACCGCGTCTTTGGTGCGCAAAAGCCCGTAGACAACCCAGGGCTGCCGCCCGACTTCGGCGGTAAACCAACCCATCAACACAGCGATGAAGCCGGTCGGGAACGAGAGAAAAGTAGCCCAGAGAAACCAGCGCGTCGACTCGAGTCGGTTCGTCAATCGCAGCGCGTTGCCGAGCCATGAGACCGCCAGCATGATCAGTCCCATCCCGGCCATGATGCGAAAGCCAAAGAACGGGATGACAACCGGAGGCCGGTCTTCCTTCGGAAATGATTCCAGTCCAACTTCAGGCGCAGTCCAGCTGCCCGAAGCGATCATGCTGCCAAGCTTGGGGACCGAGATCGCATAGAGGTTGCGCTCGTTCTTCGAGTCGGGAATCGCGATCAGGGTTTCAGAGGCAGGTTGTTCGTTCTTCCAGCGCGCCTCGATGGCGGCGAATTTCGCCGGCTGATACTTCAGCACATACTCGCCCGTCAGATGGCCGAAAAAGAGCTGCACGGGAATGATCACCGCGACCAATCCTAAGCCCCAATGCAGCATGACCCGCGCCTCGGCACGATGGATGCCGCGCAGCACATACCAGGCGCCGGTTGCCGCCACACACATGCCGGTGGTGAGAAACGTGGCGAGGAACATGTGCGGCCAGCGCACGCGCATGACGGGGCCGGTCACTATCGTCAACCAGTCCGCGGGGATTATCTTGCCGCCGACAATGGTGTGGCCGAGCGGAACCTGCATCCAGCTGTTATTGGCAAGGATCCAGAACGAGGAGAACATGGTACCGAGGGAGACCATGCAGCAGGCGAAGAAATAGAAGCGCGGCGACACGCGGTTGCGCCCGAGTAGCACGACGCCGAAGAACGTAGCCTCCAGCATAAAGGCGGTGAAGGCTTCATAACCCAGCAGCGGTCCTTGGATCGCCCCCATCTTCTCGGCCAGCACGCTCCAGTTGGTGCCGAATTGAAATGCCATCACGAGACCGGTTACTACCCCCATGCCAAATGAAACCGAAAAGATCTTCAACCAGAAATCGAAGACCCGCCGGTAGAGCTCGTTGCGCGTGAAAAGATGGGCGCCTTCGATCGTCGCCAGCCACGCCCCTAATCCCAACGTGAACGATGGAAAGATGATGTGGTAGCTGATGACGAATGCAAACTGGATGCGCGACAGGATAAGCGGATCAAGTTTCATTAATCTCTCCGGTCAAGCCTCTGCTTGATTTGCGTGCCCAAAATGCGATGCAGTAATAGCGGTGCGGGAGAACAAAGAACGTGGAAAACCAGCTCGATAGACTGGAGTGTTCCCCATTCATCTTTTTATGCCGCACCCGTGGCATTGGCCACTAGACCTTGGTCTCATTAGCATTAGTATCAATTCGCGAACTGCATGCTACCCTCGCCTCGTCCATGGCGAGTCGAATAGCACGGCGAAGCGCCTGCTTTCATTGCTTGCACAGACATCGGAATATCACCTTGCCCCGTCAGGAGCACGATCGGCATCGTCCGTCGCGCTTTCGCACCACCGCGAATGGCTGCATGCCGCCAGCCCCAGCGTAAATGCCGAGAAGATGATGTGAAAACTGATGACGAACGCGAACTGAATGCGGCGACCTGATGAAGGGATCTAAGTGCATGGGTCTCGCCGCCTCACGTGGTTCGATGCGCTATTCCGGTTCAGGTGTCGTCATGGGTTCGCCGGCGAATCGAGGCCTAAGATGACCACTTTGGCCGTGGTGATCTTCACCGGCCAGGCAAGCATGGTAAAGCCGGCAGCGACAGCCACTTTTTGCGCGCCATTCGCGGTGTAGGTGATCACACCACCACCAATCGCGCCGCCCAGTTGCTGGCCAAACAGCTTTTCACCGGTCGCGGCATTGAGCGCATAGAAGTTGCCGCCGACATCGCCGAAAAACACCACGCCGCCCGCGGTCGGAGTGATGCCGCTGACGATCGGGTAATTGGAACTCAGGCGCCACTTCCACACGCCTGTATCGGCATCCATGGCATACAGCCACCCGCCCCAGCCGCCGTCCGCACGTCGCGCCGGATCGCCGAACATTTTGAACGGATTCAATGCCGCCATGCCGGTCCATGGCGTACCCAGCCCGATACCGCGGAGTTGCTTGTCATCCTGCACCGTCACCGAGTAGCACCAATCGACTTCGCCGAGGAGTATCAGGTTGGTCTCGGGAACGTAAGCAGGACTGTTCCACTCGTCCCCGCCGACGGGGCCGGGACAGAAATGCACGGATTTTCCCGGCGTGAAGGGCTCATCGGCGTTCAGCACATGCGTCGCCGGCGAGCGATACAGCAGGCTGTTGTCGGCGAGATCGAATCCGTAAAGATGACCGTCCTTCGGCGCGACCGCCATGACGTGTTTGCCGCCCATGGTTTGAATCAAGATCGGCGGATTGGAGGCATCCCAGTCGTGCCAGTCGTGCGGTACGAGGTGGAAGTGGTTCTTGTAATCTCCGGTCTTGGCATCGAGCACCACGATCGAGTCGGAGTAGAGATTCTCCCCCGCGCGCGCATTAGAGCCGGTGAGGCCGCCCTGCACGAAGTCCGGGGCCGGATTACCGCCGGGAACATACAGCTGTCCCGTGCTCGCATCGAGCGTGTAGGAGGTCCAGGTGCCGCCGCCGCTCACGGGAATGCCCGGGACATTCGACCACGTTGATTCGACGGCCGGCGTCTTCCCCACCGGTCCACGCGGCGCATCGTCTTGGGCCTTCGGCACAAGATAAAATTCCCAGACGACTTTGCCTGACTTCCCATCGAGGGCGTACATGTGTCCCTTGCCGCCCTTGAAATCTCCGCCCGAATTGCCCACGTACACCAGGCCATCGGAGGCTATGGGGGCCGAAGGCACCGACTCGCCTAACTTTGTGTCCGCAATCGTCGTTTGCCACAGTCGCTTGCCGGTCTTGAAATCGTAGGCGAGGACACGACCGTCCTGAGTCCCGCGATATAGCATGCCGTCCATGTAGGCGGCGCCCCGGTTGCTCGGCAGAAGGCTCGGCGGATAATCTTCATGCGTGCGCCAATTCACTGCGCAGGTCGCCGGGTCGAGCGAAAAAATATCGAACTCGGTCGTGCCGATGAGACGCGTTGTCGACCATGATGAGGCCGGACTCGAAGGCCGCCAACTCATGAAGGTCGTAGGTGCACAAGACCTTCAGCCGGCCGACATTCGTGGTATTGATCTCGTTCATCGGCGAATATCGCTGCGACATCGCCGTCCTGTTGTAACTCGGCCAGTCGGCGGTCGCCGGATTCGACGCCGCGTCAGTGGTTTGAGGCGAAGAGGGGGTTACCGAATTTTGGTAAGCGGGATTTGATTCTGTCCTCACCTTGCCTGCCGGCGCACCCAAGGTGATGATGAAATTGCGCGACAGCCCGGCGAAGGTGGACACCTGTACGGGATAAGCGAGGTAGAGGCCGCCGCCTACGACACCGCCCGCGATCACGAGCGCGACGGCAGATGAGCAACAGTTTCTTCTTTGTTGTAGTCATTTCGTTCTGGTTGCCCTTGACCGATGCTGAATATCACACCCGTACTCGGCATCTGTATATTGGTATAAGGGGCAACCGCGGAATCCACCTCTTCATTGTCCTCGAGCTACGTTAGACCAAGGTCTCATTTCGCTGAGACCTGCGCGTCCCATAGTGAGGGCGCACACTAACGATTCCATGCCGGCGTCTTCCGGCTATGCAAGATGGAGGTTTCATAATGGCGGACTTGTGGACACTGATCGCCGATCAGGTGGCCGATCGGGTCAGCGGCCCGATGAAATTTCGCATCGTCCTGCAGCCGATCATGGCTGTATTCCTCGCGACCCGGGCTGGATTGAAAGACGCGAAATCGGGCGCGTCGCCCTATTTCTGGCGCCTACTCTCCTCTCCCGGCCATCGCGCGGAAATAATCAAAGACGGCTGGAAAAGCGTGGGCAGATTGTTCCTACTCGCGATGGCTCTGGATCTCATTTACCAGATATTCGTTCAATCGTCGTTCCATCTACGCGCCGCTCTGTTTGTCGCCATCGTGCTCGCCATCGTGCCGTATCTCCTGGTGCGCGGGACGGTCACTCGTATTGCTCGCCGCCTGACGCATCGACCCGCCGCCGGCGATAGCGCATATGTCGCACCCGCGTCGCCCAACCGTCGGCACACCGATGCCGATCGACCCTAAGCCCGACACCGAAACGACCGGCAATCCACGCAGCCTAGCCGCCCTTGCAGTGCTCGCGCCCATTGTGGGCGCGTGTGCCGGATTGGTCGGGGCGCTATTCCGGCTTGCGCTTCAGCATTTGGACAATCTCCGCAACGATCTCATTTCGTGGGCGCACGGGGATCATTTGATCGGCTTGCTGCTTATCGTCGCGCTCTGTTCGTCGGCAGTCGCAATCGCGGCGTGGTTGGTCAGCCGCTTTTCGCCGGCGGCATCCGGCAGCGGCATCCCCTATGTCGAGGCGGTGCTGGCTGACAGGTTGCCCGACCCGCCGTTACGCCTGATCCTGATCAAGTTCTTCGGCGGACTGCTCGCCATTGGCTCGGGACTCGCCCTCGGTCGGGAGGGTCCGAGCGTGCAAATGGGAGCCAGCATTGGTGATCTCTTCGGCCGAATATGCCGGCGGGACCCGGGAGAGTGTCGGGTGTTGCTTGCCGCCGGCGCCGGCGCCGGGCTCGCCACGGCTTTCAACGCGCCGATTGCCGGCGCTATTTTCGTTCTGGAGGAACTGCTCCGGCGATTCGAGCTACGCATCGCCATCGCCGCGCTGGGTGCCTCGGCGACCGCCATCACGGTGGCACGCATGATACTCGTCGACGCACCGGACTTTCATGTCGGCGCGCTCGCTTACGCGAGCGGGCAGACAAGGCCGCTGTATTTCCTATTAGGCGCGATCGCCGGGATCGCCGCGATCCTCTACAATCGGCTGTTGCTGGGTAGCATCGCTGCGACGGAACGACTCACCCGCTGGCCTGTGCCATTGCGCGCCGCGGCGATCGGCGCGGTCGTCGGCCTGCTGGCATGGTATGCACCCGCACTCGTGGGAGGCGGTGACCCACTGACCCAGCGCGCGCTCAGCGCAGAAGACGCGCTGGCCATCGTTCCCTTGATATTCGTGCTTCGTTTTGTGCTAGGCGCGGTTTCGTACGCCGCTCGCACGCCCGGCGGCTTGTTTGCGCCGATGCTCGTGCTCGGCGCCCAACTCGGATTGTTGTTCGGCGCCGCCTGTCGAATCGTGCTTCCCAATCTGCCCCTACAGCCGGAGGGGTTCGCCGTGGTCGGCATGGCGGCATTCTTTGCGGGAGTGGTGCGCGCGCCAATCACTGGCATCGTACTCGTCGTCGAGATGACCTCCAGCGTCACTATGCTTCTGCCGATGCTTGGCGCCTGCTTTACGGCAATGCTGGTACCGACGTTGCTGCGCAACCCGCCGATCTACGAATCTCTGGGGATCAAGAATCCTCGCCCGCCGGCTTGACCGCCAACAACTGCGCGCCGTCTGCCGTCTCCGACCTTTTGCCTAGATCCTTGAGAAGCCCTTCGTCCGTCAGATCGAGCTTGTGTGAGTTCGACCAATCCGTTTGCGCCGCCTCGTTCAGCCGCTTCACCACGTGATGCGCATCGGTTTCAATGGCGAGTTCCCGCCGTCCATCGAAGCTGCCGGGGGATAGATTGATGGAGCCGACAATCGCGCGCTTTTCATCCGCCAGAATCATTTTCGCATGGAGCTTTAAGCCCTTGAGCGCATGAACTTTGGCGCCCACGTCGTGCATGATTCGCAGTCCGCCCACGCCTTCCACCAACTTGTCCTTCTTGAGCGTATGCGGCGGTTTCGCCAGAATGTGCAAACGGACGCCGCGCCGGGCAGCGCGCACCAGCCGCTCGATGATGACCGTGTCCTGATAACGCTCGTTCTGCAACCAGAGGGTATGCTTCGCCGCGTCGATGAAATCGGCGATGCGCTCGCGCCCGTCGTTGGGACACCAGATGAGCTGCGAATGCCCGCCGGGGGTGAACTTCGCGCGCTCCCAATCGGCCTCGAAACAATCGTTCATTTCAGCGATCTCGGCCTTGTCTTCCGTGACCACTGCGTAATCGCGCGTTACCGTCAGATCCCGCGTCTCCCAGTTGAAGGATTCGACAAATCCTGTCGTCCCATCGACCACCATTGACTTTTGATGCGTGAGATCGAATGCCGGGTTGCTGTCCTTGACGTCGATTCCGGCCTTGGCGAGTTTCGCCTTGGTTTCATCGTTTTCGCTTTCGCCGCCGCGCCGGGCAGGGTTCAACATCACGCGCACTTTGACCCCGCGGTGCTTTGCGGCAATGACCGAGTTCGTGAGCCCCGGGTCTGTAAACAAAAACATGCGGATCTGCAACGACTTCTTGGCCGTCGATACGGCGTCGAGAATCGGCTGCGCGGTGTCGTCGGGAAGTACTATCAGAGAATGACTCACGGTGCCTCCGGGATGATGTGAGAGCGGATCAGGGCGCCGCGCCGGCCGGCGTGCTCTCGTATTGAATTCGGTGCAGTTCGCTGTAGATACCCTTGAGCGCCAGCAGCTCATCATGCGTACCCTGCTCCGCGACGACACCGCGGTCGAGAACGATGATCTTGTTCGAATCTCGGATCGTGCTCAGCCGGTGCGCAATGGTGATCACGGTGCGGCCCTTCATGAGCTTGGTAAGTCCCTCCATAACCAGCCGTTCCGATTCCGTGTCCAAGGCGGCCGTTGGCTCATCCAGAATCAAGATCGGCGAATTCCGGATGATCGCACGTGCAATCCCAATACGCTGCCGCTGCCCGCCGGACACGGTAAGGCCGCGCTCGCCAACAACCGTGTCGTAGCCATGCGGCATCGCGGAAATGAAATCGTGAGCGTTGGCGAGCTTCGCCGCTTCGATGATCTCGTCATCGGTCGCATCCGTTCGGCCGTAAGCGATGTTGGACTTGATGGTGCCACGGAAGAGCACGGTATCCTGTAACACAAAGCCGATCTGCTGACGCAGAGATTGCTTCGTGTATTCCATCACATCGACACCGTCGATCAGCACGCGGCCTGTATCGGCATCGTAGAACCGGGGAATCAGGCCGACAACGGTCGACTTGCCGCCCCCCGTCGTGCCGACCACGCCCAGCTTCTGGCCCGCCTCGATGACGAAATTGACGCCCTTGAGAACAGGCGCGTCGGCCTCGTAGCCGAAATGAACGTTTTCGAATCCGATCGTGCCGCTGGCGGTCTCCAGAGTTCGCGCGTCGGCTCGATCCTTGATGACATCGTCGGTATCCAAAATCCGCTTGATGCGCTCCAATGCGACGGTCGCCTGGGCAATCGCATTGGTATTCTTGGCCAAATCCTGCACGGGTTTGAAGAATTTGTTGAGATACGCGAGAAACACGGTCAACGCGCCCACGGTCATCAAGTCTCTGAGAATGAGCGAGGCCCCACGCCACAGAACCACCGCGACGCAAAGCGAGACGACAACGGAGACAATCGGCGAAAGCAACGATTTCACCCGCCGCGCATTGAGTGCGGCATCCACCGCTTCACGACTGGCTTGGGTCAGGTGCGCATCCTCGAGACTTTCGCGGCCATAGGCTTTTACCACACGGACGGACTCGAGCCCCTCCTCCACGACACTCACGATGTCGGCTTGATGCAATCGAACCTCGTGAGTCGCCTTCTTCACCGCTCTCTTGAAGCGACTGACGAAGATCAACAGACCCGGCGTCACCGCAACCGCGATCAACGCAAAATCCCAGTTGAGCCAGAACATGAGAGCCAGTACGCCGAAGATGGTCAGAATGTCGACCAGCAAACTCAAGGTATTCGACGAGGCAAAACTCTGAATGGTGGACACATCACTCGTGATCGTGGATAGCAAGGTGCCGGTTTGCTGCTTGTCGAAGTACGACAAGGAGAGACGCTGCAGGTGATCGTAGATGCGGATGCGTAGATCGTTCGCCACCCATTGGCCTACGCTTTCGGTGTAGTAATTGTCGATGTACGTCGCTATGGCGCCGATGAGCGCGATAAGAACCACCCCCACGCCGGCGAGCAACGCGAGCCCCATCTTGCTGTCCCCGCCCGTCAAACCTCGCATCCAATCGGGCATGGGATGGGTGCCGAGCACGCTATCGATGACGACTTTGAGCGGCCAGGGAGCCGCGAGACTCATGGCGGTCTCGATCAGCATCGCGACGAAGACGATGATGAGCCAGCCGCTATAGGGGCGCACCAGCTCGCGGATCAGCGCAAACATCTCGCGGGACCCTATGGCGGGAACCGCTGCCCCCGGCGAGGATTTGTCCTTCTTCTTGCCGGCACTCGTTTGCGGCTCGACCACAGCGTCATTTATCGAATTAGTTGCCATCGGGATCCTCGGCTGACGAGGGCTTTTTGCAGCCAGTCTCGCGCGGGCCTTAGTGTAGTACGGCGAGTGCTCTTTTGACCTAGGACCAAAGGTACACGCGGTCAGCGCAATTGGTAATACACGGCCACCCTCGCCTCATTCTCGTGCTGATCGGCGGGGCCGGCCTGCGAGACGTGACCGTAGCGGACGAGCAGGCTCAGGCCCTTGAGCAACGGGCTATTCGCGACCCACTTCAGGTTGAAATCGTATTCTGTCTGCGCGTACTGATTGACGACATGCGGGGTCGAGCCTTTCACCCAGAGTACGTAGGCGCTTAAGCCCGTGAAGCGTGGGAAGTTGTAAGCCGCGCGCAACAGCGTCGCATCTTCGCCCGCGCGGTAGAAGTTCTCGACTTGCACGGAGGTATACCCTGGGTATCCGCCCCAAGGGCTTCTAATGTCGGTTCCGCTATGATCATACGAAGTGCCGGTGGCCGTGATCGAGCGCGCGGTGGTCAGCAGCACCGCGCCCAGCGCGACCTCGAATTTGAGGGCGTACTGATTGGTGGCGAACGGCTTGCCGGACAGTAGATCGTCGCCCGTGCTGTGCTGGTCGGTGTATTGCGCGCCGAATCGCAGGCTCAGCCGGTCGACGATCGGCAGACTGTATTTGATCTCGCTATAGAAGATATTGATGATGTCAGAGCTGTAATAGTCGATCGCCCCCATCGAGAATGCGTCGGCCTTGAAGTTTGCGCCCGCGACGTAAACACCGCGGTCCACGCCCGGAAGGGCCCCCGCCGCCGTCGACATGGATTGAAGCTCGTCGGCATTGCGCGGCTGGATCTTCTCGACGTAGGCCGCCCCAAATCGCAGATTCACCTTGTCAGTGTCGCCCGCGGTTCCCTGCACGGCATACAACTGAAACGTATTAGGTGTCATGAGCGAGTCATGCGTGTTGATAAAGGGCGTGTCGAGCTCGTGGATGCCCGCTGTCGCCGAGATCTCATCGGTCAGCCGAAACTGTCCATAGAGCTCGCCGACCGCGGTATAGGGCTTCTGCCCGGTCTCCAGGAGCTGCGCACCATCTTTATCAAGAGGCCCGTAGAGCCGCTGCGAGGTGAACACCGTTGCGCCGAGTGCGACGAAGTCGCCGAAGTAGCCGGTCTTGACTCCGGCCGACCCACCCAGAGTCCAGGATTCACTTTGAGAAGTGTTGTAATTGTCGCGATCGAGGTAGAAGGAACGCAGTTGCACGGCGAACGTGGTGTCGCGCAATCCGATGAAGTTCGATTCGTGAAGCATGGCCGCGACCGGCCTGTGATCGAAGCTGTCGGTCAGCTCCGTGTGCCCCTGTTCCGTGGAGTCCGGCGTCGCGGCCTCGTCGGAGTCGCTGGCTTGCCCCCATGCTCGCGGTCCCGTGACCCATAGCAAGAGTACTGCCAGGGCAAAGGCCCCGGACGGGATGCTTCGGATGATGCCCTTGTTCACTCGCCTTGACGCGATGTATGCCGGGAGCCGACCAACCGGTCAGGGGATCATTCCGCAGTCGAACATTTTGTTCGCGATCGGCGGGGCGATCTGATTGATGAATGCCGCTCGCATTTGCGGGTCGCCTCGTAGAATTCCGATCGCCCGCTGCTCCTCAAGGCTGGGTGGCGCATGTTGCGCCTTGCTGATCCACAGCTGCTCGCAGGTCGAGGTCTGATATTTGGTGATGATTTTGTTGGCAATGCTGTCCATGATCGGATACTGCTGCGCTTCTGCCCCTCGCGGATTTACCCACGTGACGGCCGCAACGAACAAGCCGCACACCGCGACAACGACCGCCCAGGAATAGCGTCGATTGGTCATGAGATTGCTCCAAAGCTCTTAGTATGAATTGGCTATTCGCGCTTGCCAGTTCCCTTAAGGGCACTGGCGCAGACTCTGGAGGTCGGTGCCGGCGTGCATCCGCACCGGGCCGCCTTGGCGATCAGGCTGGGATTTCGCGGGTGGACCTAGGTCCAATTTGCTCCTGCCGACCCACTCAGTAGTCTCCCCCCCAGCTTCGCGTTCTAATCAGGGCCCTATTTGCATGTCCACATCGATAGGCGGGATCGAGAATCCCCCGCCTGCCCATGCACCCCCGCAATTTCACCTGCTGGCAAAACCGAGCGGGTCCACTTGCAATATCGACTGCACTTATTGCTTCTTTCTCTCGAAGGACGCGTTGTATCCGAACGAAAAGCACCGCATGTCCGCAGCCACGCTCGAGGCCTACATCCGACAGTTGCTGGAATCACATAGTGCGCCGCAGGTCACCGTCGCCTGGCAGGGAGGAGAACCGACGCTGATGAAGCTCGAGTTCTTCAAGCATTCCGTCGAACTGGTCGAGAAGTACCGCCGCCCTGGCCAAGTCGTACAGCACACCTTCCAGACCAACGGCATTCTTTTGGACGATGACTGGTGCGCGTTCTTCAAGGAACACAATTTCCTCGTCGGATTGAGCGTCGACGGGCCGCGGGAGATCCATGACACCTACCGGGTCGACCGGCGCAAACGCGGCACCTTCGATCGCGTCATGGCGGGCTGGCGGCAGCTGAGCCGGCACGGCGTCGACTTCAACATCCTCTGCACGGTGAACGCCGCCAACGAGAAGCATGGGCGTCGGGTGTACCGGTTCTTTCGCGATGTACTTAATGCCAAGTGGGTGCAGTTCATACCGATCGTCGAACGCGCCACCGAACAGACGCTGCAAATCGCAAATCAGGGCTGGAGCGAGCAGTCAGGCGGCAAGCGCCTGCTCTACACGCAGACCGGCAATCTGGTCACCGAGCGCACCGTGGGCGCCCTGCAGTATGGTCGCTTTCTCATCGATGTCTTCGAGGAATGGGTCCGGCACGATGTGGGCAGTGTCTACGTCCAGCTCTTCGATGTCACCCTGGAGGCGTTTTTCGGCCGGCACAAGCTGTGCATTCACGCGCCGACCTGCGGCTACGGCCCGGCGCTCGAGTACAACGGCGACCTCTACTCCTGCGATCATTTCGTCGAGCCTCGCTTTAAGTTGGGAAACATCCATAAGACGCACATGCTGAAGCTCATCGCCTCCCCGGAGCAGCGTGAGTTCGGCGATGCCAAGCGCGACACCCTGACGGCGCAATGTCGCACCTGCAAGGTCAGGAACTGGTGCAACGGCGGATGCCCGAAGGATCGCTTCGCCTTGTCGCGCGACGGCGAACCGGGACACAACTATCTCTGTGCGGGACTCGAGCAGTTCTTCATGCACACGGGTCCGACGTTCAAGGCGATGGCGCAATTGATTCAACAAGGCCGAGCCCCCGCCGAGACGATGACGGCGGTCGCCGTCGAAGACGCCCGGCGCGGACCGTATCACGCCTGCACGTGCGGGAGCGGCGAGAAATTCCGCTTTTGCCACGGCAATCGTAAGACCTACCCGGAACCGGACCCGATCGCGCCTCCGAGCGCAACTCACGCGAGCGGGCTTTGAAGTAAGTAACCAATGAAAGGAACGCAACATGGCCGCAAAGAAACCTAACATCCTCATCCTCTGGGGAGACGACATCGGCTGGTGGAATATCAGCTTCAACAGCCGCGGGCAGATGGGCTACCGCACGCCGAATATCGATCGCGTTGCCAACGAGGGAGTGTGCTTCACCGATTATTACGCCCAACAGAGCTGCACCGCCGGGCGTGCAAGCTTCATCACCGGCCAAAATCCCATCCGCACGGGGCTGACCAAGGTCGGCATGCCGGGCGCCGCAATCGGGCTCCAAAAAGAAGATCCGACCATTGCTGAGCTGCTCAAGCCCTTGGGATATGCGACCGGCCAGTTCGGCAAGAACCATCTCGGTGATCGAGATGAATTTCTCCCAACGATGCACGGATTCGACGAATTCTTCGGCAACCTTTACCACCTGAACGCAGAAGAGGAACCCGAGCTGCCCGACTATCCCAAGGATCCAGCCTTCAAAAAGGCTTTCGGGCCCCGTGGCGTACTCCATTGCAAGGCCGACGGCAAGGGTGGGCAGACCATCGAGGACACGGGTCCGCTGACGAAGAAGCGCATGGAGACTATTGACGAGGAGATCACCGAGCGTGCGCTTGTCTGGATGGAAAAGCAGGCAAAAGCCGACCAACCGTTTTTTCTCTGGTACAACTCGACCGCAATGCACTTCCGCACGCATGTGGCCGCAAAAAACCTCGGCAAGAGCGGCCAGGACCCCTACAGCGATCGTATGGTCGTGCATGACGAGCAGATTGGTCAGATGCTCGACAAGCTTGACGAGCTGGGCATCGCCGACAACACCATTGTCATGTACTCCACGGACAATGGTCCGGAAAACGACACCTGGCCTGATGGCGCCAATACGCCATTCCGCAGTCAGAAGGATACCAATTGGGAGGGCGGCTGGCGCGTGCCCTCCTTCCTCCGCTGGCCTGGAAAGATTAAGGCCGGCTCGGTGCTGAACGGTCTCGTCTCGCACGTTGATCTGCTCCCGACCCTGCTGGCCGCCGCCGGTGACCCGGACGTAAAGGAGAAGCTCCTCGGCGGGTACAGCGTTGGCGGCAAGACCTTCAAGGTGCACCTCGACGGCTACAATATGATTCCGTACCTCACCGGTCAGGCCAAAGAGAGCCCGCGACCCGCTGTCTTCTATTTCAGCGACGACGGCGAGCTGATGGCGGTGCGGCATGGCGATTGGAAGCTCGTCTTTGCGATGCAGACCGCATTTCAAATGAACGTATGGGCACAGCCGCTGGTGAAGCTACGCGTGCCGCATATTTTCAATCTGCGCCGGGATCCGTTCGAGCGAGCTGATTATAACTCCAATACCTACTGGGACTGGATGGTTGACCACGTCCCGCAGCTCTACGCGGTACAAGCACTGGTAGCGCAACAGATCGACGGGTTCGTCAAATACCCGCCGCGTCAGAAACCGGCATCTTTCAACCTCGATGAGGTGATGGCAAAGGTAACCAGGCCTCACGCCTAAGCCACTGCATTTTCCCAGTGGTCCCTTGAAGGGGCGCGCGTTCTGCGCGCCCCTTCTTTTTACAGTGCCGCCCTGAAATGGTACTTTGGACGCATAGACGCTCCCTGGCGCCGCCGCTAACGTCCGAGCTCACATGCCTGAACGAATGAACGCGGCCTTTCGGCCACAATAATGAATAGCGGCGTCGCCCAGGCGGAGCAACGCGAGGCGCAGGTCCGTGATTTCTACGAGCGCATGCCCTATCCGGCGCCCGTCACGAGCTTGGACGAGCATCGCGATTTGTGCCGCAATCCGCAACGTCGCCGAGCGCTGTTCCGCCGGATTTGGCCGGCCGGCAAGGAGCTCGACGACCAGAATATTCTGATCGCCGGCTGCGGAACCTCGCAAGCCGCCCGCTACGCGCTCGCCGAGCCCAAGGCGCACATCACGGCCATCGACATCAGCGAGACGAGTCTGCGGCACACACGTCAACTGAAGCGCAAATATCAACTCGACAATCTGACGCTGCAGCAATTGCCCATCGAGCGGGTCGAAGAGCTCGGGCAGGACTTCGATCTGATCGTCTGCACGGGCGTTCTGCATCACCTACCCGATCCGGACCTTGGCCTGAGTATGCTGCGCCGGGTGCTGCGCCCGAATGGCGCCATGCAGCTGATGGTCTATGCGACCTACGGCAGGCTCGGGATCTACATGATTCAGGAATACTGCCGGTTACTCGGTATCGGTACTTCCGAGAAGGATCTACGCGAGCTCGGCGCCGCGCTCGGCTCCATGCCGGGGGACCATCCGATCGCGGACGTGGTTCGACGCGCCAAGGATTTTCTGCGGCCCGCATCGATGGCGGACGCGCTGCTGCACCCGCGAGACCGCTCCTACACGGTGCCGGAGCTGTACGGCTGGCTCGAGCGTTGCGGTATGCACTTTGGTCGCTGGATCGAGCAGGCGCCCTACCTACCGCAGTGCGGATTGGTGGCCCGGTCGCCGCACGCCGCCCGGCTGGCGGCGCTGACGGCGCGAGCGCAATACGCTGCCGCGGAACTTTTTCGCGGGACGATGACCCGCCACCGCTTCATTGCCTACGGCAGCGAGCACGCGGCACGCGATCAGCACATTGCCTCTGCCGGCGAGCAATGGCTCGACTATGTGCCGTTACGATTGCCATGGACTCGGTGCGTTCGGGACCAAGTGCCAGCGGGCAGTGTCGCGGTGCTGTGGAATCCTGCCGGCGGGTACCCCGATTTGATCATGCCCATCCAGGCCGCCGAAGACCGCCTGCTCGGTCGTGTTGACGGGCAACGCACGCTGCGTGAAATTAGCGATCAGTGCGAGCCCGGGCAAAGCGCATCTCGCGATCTTGGAGTTTTTTGAACGGCTCTGGCACTACGACCAGATCGTATTCGATTTATCACGCGCCGGCGCTGCTCCCTCGCCGCCGCCACTGACATAAACGGGGCATGAATGGTGGAGCTATTGAACTATCCTCTGGTCCTTTTCGCGCTCTCAGCCATGGCACTTTGGCTTGCGACTCGGCTCGGTGCGTCGCTTTTCAAAAGAAAATACCCCCTGCGGCCCGACGTCAGAGAAGACTTCAACACGATCCTGGTCACCACATTGACGCTCAACGGACTCATCATCGGTTTCAGCTTTTCCATGGCGATCAATCGCTACGAGCAGCGTAAGAATTACGAGGAGGCTGAGGCCAACGCCATCGGCACGGAGTACAGTCGCGCGAGCCTGTTGCCGGCCGCGGCTGCCGACAATGTCCGAGGGTTGCTCAGGCAATATCTCGATCTGCGAGTGTCGTTTTATAGCGCGCATGACGAGAGCGGAATTGCGCAGATCAACGCGCGCACGGAAGAAACTCAGTCGGCCCTATGGACCGCCGTCAGCAATGCGGCTGCAGCCCAGCCGACGCCTGTCGTCGCCTTGACCGTGTCAGGGATGAACGATGTGTTGAATTCTCAAGGGTATACCCAAGCCGCATGGTGGAACCGAATCCCCACCGGGGCTTGGATTCTAATGGCGGCGATCGCCTTGATGTCGCACGTATTGCTCGGCTATGGCGCGCAAAACGCCAAGGCGGAAAGCGCATTATTCGTAGTGCTGCCGTTCGTCATCGCGGTTTCTTTTCTGCTGATCGCCGACATCGACAGCCCGAGGAGCGGGCTCATTCGAGTGAAGCCGCAGAATCTCATCAGCTTGGCCGCATCGCTCCGCCCGCACTGATCGAGACACCCGCCGTGCGCGGCTACACCATGCGCACCCAAACGGCGACGAACGCAAATATTCCGATCAACATCACGGCGATCACGACAGCCAAGAGCGGCGATTGCGTAATGACGGGATTCATTTCCCGCGCCTCCAGACCCGCGATCGCCCTGAACTGGGTGCTCCACAGATAACCCACGATACGCCGATACTGCCAAGCCGAGATGATGAGCGACAAGATACCGGCCGCGATCAGCGCGAGTCCGAGATAACGCGGCGCCTGCGGCCGGACTGCCGGAGCGACACCTTCCGTTTCGCGAAGCCGCTGGAAGAATTGGACGATCGTGAATCCAAAGCCGATTAGGGCGACGCCGGTACGAACCCAGGCCATGAGCGTTCGTTCCAGCGCCATGCGTGTACGGATCCACCCGAAGTGGCTGTCGGACGTGGTGCGCACCTCGAACCGGCCGGCGGGCTGCGGGGGCGTGCTCATATCTCGCATCCTCTCGAGCAGGGGATTGGCGCCGCCGCGGCGCCACACGCATCGCTACTGGCCATTCGCCGCGAAGCAGCCATCGCCTCCCTGCGCGCAAATCGCGACCATGGTTTGGCGCTGGCCACAACCTTGAACGCCGATGGTGAATTGCGCGCGCTGTGTACCCATCATCATGGGTCCGTTCAGCACCGGCTGCACGGTCTCGCTCGACAGCACAGTAGCCGTGGCCGTCGGACAATTCATCTCGAATCGAGCACGCTTCGTGGCGTAATCGAGCGCCATGGGCTGCAGGGTGGTCGTCAGCGGCGTTGTATTGCAGGCGGCCACAGTCATCGTCACTGCGACCAGCCAAATTTTGTTCAGTTGCTGTTTCACGGTTATTCCGTCCATCTTGGTTGAGTGAATCGCCCGGATTTACTTTAGCGATGCGACCCGCAGCCGGTCCATACGACCAAGGTCCCACCGACTCATCGCATCGCACCGGCGTGCAGCAGTACGATGGCGCCGAACAACAGGAACATCACAGGAACCAACGCCCGCAGCCGTGTCAGGGGCAATGTCTGCGCCGCGACCGTGCCGAGAACAACCACCGGCACGTCGGCCAGCAGGATCCCCACCGTTGAGCCTGCCACTACCGGGTACAACGACCGGTAGCCCGCGGCGAGTGCCATCGCGACGAGCTGTGTTTTGTCGCCCATTTCCATCATGAAAAATGTCGCAAGCGTCGTGCCGAAAACGCCGAGTCTCGCGATGCGAGGTATGGTCGGATCTCGTCCACGCGACAGCAGCATCCAGGCGGCCACTCCGAGGAACGACAAGCCCAAGAGCCAGCGCAACGATTGCGGCCCAATCCTTGAGCCTAGCGAGGCGCCGACCACGCCAGCGAGCGCATGGTTCAGCACCGTTGCCAGGAGTATTCCGAGGATGATCGGCACAGGCTTTCGAAATCTTGCGGCGAGCCCAAGGACCAGCAGTTGCGACTTATCGCCTAGCTCCGCGAGCGCGACGACGCCGGTCGATACCAAAAACGCTTCCATGGGTGTCCGAGATCATCATCCGAGGGCACCGTCGTTGACGACGCTACCAACGAAACGATGCACCGATCACTGGGCCCGTGAACCGCAGCTTTTGTACTATCGGCCGGTCTGATGTCTGATAGGTCAGGTTGCGAACCCCCGCCCCCACCTCTCCCCAGCGAAAGCCATAAGCAACGCCGAGAAATTCGTTGTTTTGCCAGTTTTTGTTGCCGTCGGCGACGTCCGCCTCGTACGGCAAAGTCCACTTGCCGTCCTTGCTGAGCCGGAGGGCTCCCCTAATGCCAATCAGGCCATCCGTCGAATCCGTGGTCGGCCAGAAACCGCCCCCCTTCGCCAGCGCGGTGGGCGGGGCGGTGAACTCGTACGCGATGGAAACTCTGATACTCGTGTAGCGCAGTCCGGCTATTACGTCGAGGGTGCCAATGTCGTTGTTCATGACCGTGTACCCGGGTGCGAGTGTCCAGATCGCCATCCGGACCGAGCTGTCAATGGTGCGGTTCACTACGAGTAGAGGATCGCCGCCGGGTAGCCCGATCTCTCGCGTATGGGTGGGGCTCGCCTGCAGATTGAAAAAGACGAAATCCGTCCATAGGCTAAAGTCCCCTTTGCGTACCGTGCCCTCGGCCATCACGCCGCCCTCCACGTACTTGAGGTATTGATGCGGCTCGGTCGTGATGGTCTCGCTGCCGCCGCCGGCAATCGGCGGTAGATTCACCGACGTGTAGAGCCACGGCACCCAGCCGTAGACCGTCGCGTCGTAGTGCCATTGCCCATCCCACATGTTGACCGTGTTGGCAACGGCGATGACGTCCTGTGCCTGAACCCTCGCGGAGGAAAGCGCGGCGAGAGTCAAGATGGCAGTTGCGATCCGAAGTTTCATCATATTGACGTCCTGGATAATGACCTAAACGAGATTAGTCAGCATTTTTCGAGGCAGCGAACCTGGCAATGTCGTGATGTCTACACTCTCGGCACAGTTCACACTGGGAAACTCAACCTGCCTATTGGACCTTGGTGGCAATTGCCGAATTGCGCTAAGGGTAACGCATGGCGGGCTACCCGAGTACTGGCAATGTGAAGTGAAACGCCGCTCCGCGGTCGGATCTGTTCGTGGCCCACAATCGCCCGCCGTGTGCCGCGATGATGGATTGACAAATAGAAAGGCCTAGGCCTAACCCTTGCTCTTTCGTCGTGAAGAAAGGCTCAAAAACCGTTTCAAGCTTGTCGGGATCGATACCTGTACCGCAGTCGAGAACGGATGTCCGGACCATGCCACGATCCGCATCGAGTTCGGTTACTATCTCGAGCCGGCGGTCGCGCGCGGGATTTGCGCTCATCGACTCGCAGGCGTTCAAGATCAGATTCAAGAACACCTGCTGTAATTCCACCCGATCACCTTGAATTGAGGGGATGAACTCATCGATCCGCGTTCTGATTTGCACGTTGCGTTCTCTGACCGTCCCGCGCACCAGCGTCAGTACGTCGGTCAGAAGATGATTCATCTCGATACGCTGAAGCTGCGCTTCTCCGCGCAGCAATAGCGCCCGAAGCCGCTGAATGAGCTCGCCGGCATGCTTGTCTTCGTCGGCTATTTCCTCAAGAATTTCGTCGAGCTCGCGCAGCTCCGGCGGGTCCTTCGCGACCAGAAGCTGTGCGGCCTGGACGTTGCACAAAATTGCGGTAAGGGGCTGCTGCAGCTCATGGGCGAGCGCGCCGGAAAGCTCGCCCAACTGCGCGACCCGCGACAGGTGGGTCAACTTCTGTTGTAGTTTCCGCAATTCAGCCACGGTTCGTTTGCGCTGACTATCATCCACGACATAGCCGGTGACTCGTCGCGCGACATCCTTTGAATCCCGGTAAGTGCGGGCCTTGACCGTAATCCACCGGATTTCGTCTTGATCCACGACCCGCAACTCTCTCTCCATCTCATCTTCGTCGCGGGCGGTCGCGGTGATCGTATCCAAGACATCGTTCCGGTCTTCGGAATGTATCGCGGCAAGCACCGTCCCACTGACGAGCGGCGCATACGGATCGATTCCTAGAACGGCGCGCGCGTGTGCGCTCGCCCAAACCTGGTCCGTCGCAGCGTCCCAACTCCAGAATCCGAAGCCGCTCATCGATGCGATGAGGTCCAATCGCTCTTGATTCTCCGCATTTCGGATCTCAGCTTTGCGTCGCCGGCTTCGCTGCCTGAACGCGTAGAGCACGAGCCCGAACTGAAGTGCCACGGCGACAAGCGCGATCAAGCCCCAGTCAATGAGATCGCCCGGGATGGTCAGCATGGCTAGCGTATGATTCGCACTGGCATATTCATGATCATTGAGCACCCTCGGGCCTTCGACCGTGCGCGCCTACTTGGGGTCTGGAGCGACGAATTCAGCCCCGACGTCGGTCGATGGCATTTATGATCACTCGGACGCCGTTACCGGTCCCCTGACGGTGTCGCTAAAACACTACGGTGCCGGACCTATTCCCCAATCTGAATGGGTCTTTGGTCACATAGATCCCGGCGCGCAACCTGATTAGCCTCTCGTACCGTTGATGGCTAAAGACGACATGTGAAGGTTTAGGGTATAAGCATCGCGCTAAGGGGTCACGACCGAGCGCACCAATTTGTGCTCGCGACGTACGGAACGGGCGCATCGAAAAATTTAGGAGGGTTTTGACATGACGAGAGCCAAATGGCTGCTTCTTACCGCGCTCGGGTTGCCGCTGTCGATTAACTCGGCATACGCCGTAGTCAATCCGGACAAGCTGCCCCAGGTAGCATGCTCGGACATCAAGTTCAGCCCGGCGTTCCTGGCGAAGTACCCGAAGGCGCCGCAGGCCTGTCTCGATGGCCGGAAGTACAAGGGTGTCACGTATGCCAAATTTGAGGCCAAGGTATACATCTCGA
The DNA here is from genome assembly GCA_963766915.1 of uncultured Gammaproteobacteria bacterium. GTDB lineage: Bacteria > Pseudomonadota > Gammaproteobacteria > Steroidobacterales > Steroidobacteraceae > Bog-1198. Next base: position 524,049 of record CAVYCL010000001.1, on the reverse strand, counting down.
GCCCCGAATTCATGACCGTGCAAATGCTGGACGCTTCGGGTGCGACGGTAACGACCTTCAGCTTCAAGCCGGGTCCGAATCAGGGCATTCATGTGAACGGCCAGCTGCGCAAGTTCTCCGAGATGGGGGTCGGCGACAAGTTCACCGTATGGGTGTCCCAGAACCGAACGGATGCCTTGGAACTGCCCGGCTCGACCGCGAGTAAGTGGGCCCTGCTTCCCCCGATCAACCAATAGGTGGACGTTATTTCCGCCGCTGTGGATTTCACGCCTTCCCGGAGCATCCGGCGCCCTTTGCGCCGGATGCTCCTTAGGCAGCCAATCCCGGCAAGCGTTTCGAACTTTATATCTTTATATAAGGAGCATGAGTGATGAAATTTACAGGACGTGTGGCCGCGCTTTTGGCGCTGACCTCACTGGCGGGCGCGGCCTACGCGCAGGACATAATTGCCGTGCAAAACACCCCGTGGAAGGGGTTTTATGCCGGCGGCAACATCGGCGGCGCATGGAACCACACCTGCAATAGCTGGGAGCCCGGTCCGACCATTACCGGTACTCCAGGTCTTGCGAACGCCTTCTACAACCGCGACTGCCCCAACAACAGCAGTTTCATTGGCGGTATCGATTTCGGCTACAACATGCAGATCGACCAGTGGGTCTTCGGATTCAAGGCCGATTACGATGCGATCGAAAGCAAGACCAAGAGTAAATCGGTCGTCGTTACGAGCTGGGGCCCCGACTTACTTACCCGGCCGGCACCTATACGGCGTACGGCAAGTCGAGTCCGAACGGAATCTTCCTGTTGGGACCGCGCGTCGGATATGCCGTTGACCAGTGGCTGCCGTACTTTCGCATCGGTGGCGCCTTCGCAAGCGGACAACATACGTCCAACTTCTCATACACCGCACCGGGCGACACGTCTCCCTCGGATTTCTTCAGCGGCGGCAAGAACTACAAGACCAGCGGTTTCAACGCCGGCTTCGGGGTCGATTACGATATCCAAGGGCCCTGGTCGTTCACCGCGGAGTACAACTACGTGAAGCTCAGCAAGGGGACGAACTCCACCTTTAGCTGCGAGACTGCCAAGGGAACTCCGCCCACGCTTTGCAACAAGTACGCCAACTTCTCGCTGGATAACATCCATAACAGCTTGACCTTCAATCTGTTCCGGGTGGGCTTCCACTACGCCTTTAACATGTAAGTTAGCCTCTCTAATGAGAACGGGGCGGGCATTTGCCCGCCCCGTTCTCGCTTAACCCTTCGCCTGCGGCAAACAGTCGATCGGTCTCGCGTTTGACCACGCTGTAGCACTCGCAGCACAGCGGTTCCAGTTCAGGCCGGTCGAGGATGGTCACTTTACCGCGGCTATAACGGATAATGCCGAGCTTCTGCAGCTTGGCGGCTGCCGCCGTAACCCCTTCGCGGCGCACGCCCAACATGTTCGCGATCAGTTCTTGCGTCATGTTCAAGTGATTCGATGGCAGCCGGTCCAACGACAGCAATAGCCAGCGGCAGAGTTGCTGCTCCACGAGATGGTGTCGGTTGCATACCGCGGTCTGGGCCATCTGGGTCAACAACGCCTGGGTGTAGCGCAACAACAGCAACTGCGCCTTGCCATGGCCATAGAACTCATCCTTGAGCCGCGTCGTACGCAACCGGTAGGCGCTGCCGGCGCTCTGCACGACCGCCCTGCTGGGCGTTGTTTCACCGCCCAACAAAAGAGCGACCCCGACTACGCCATCATTGCCGACGACGGAGATTTCGGCCGACGCGCCGTCCTTCATCACATACAGCAGCGAGACGATACAGTCGGTGGGAAAAAAAGACATACCGCAAGACATCCCCGGGCTCGTACAGGACCATGCCAAGCGGCATTGGGACGAGCTTGAGATGCGGAACTAGGCGCGCCTGCTCCGCGGGAGGTAGCGCAGCCAGCAAGTTATTCTGGATAACGCCGGCATCAGCCATCTGAGTCGATCCCTCCGGTCCGAGCGGGGGCGTGACTGTTATGTTCAGTATCGTACATGAGGGATAGTCGTAAAGTCACCCGGCCGTTTACCTTTAGGCGCATTGTTGAACCACGGCCGGCATGCTCTAAGTGCGCAGCAACAAATAAGGAACCCCGCTACCTTGAATCCTGTGACGATTGCCATTGTGTCGTGCGGCTGCCCTTTTGCTGCATCGCTCGTTGCGATTTATATTAGGTCCCGGTTGCCCCAACATCACATGGAGGGCGACTCCAAGGAACTGATCAAGCTCGTCATGGGCCTGATCGCGACCATCACGGCACTGGTGCTGGGACTGCAGATTTCTTCGGCGCACGCCGCCTACGAGGCGCAAGAGGCTGAGCTCGAGCAACTCAGTGTGCATCTTTACCAGGTCAACTACATTCTGGAGTATTTTGGCCCAGAAACGCATGACACGCGTGACCTCCTTCGCCGGATTGTGAGTGCCGATATCGAGCGGACCTGGGGAGACGGGGGCGCCACAAGATTTGCTGTGCTGTCCATGCAAAAGGAGAGCGAGCAACTTTTTGAGGCGATCGCGAGTCTGTCACCCAAGACTGAGCTGCAGCGATTTGGCCAGGGTCGCATACTGCAGCTGCTCGGAACTATCGGTGAAACGCGTCGCCTCATGGTCGAGCAAGCACAGAACGCGCTCTCCAAGCCGTTTCTCATCGTACTCTTGTCGTGGCTGACCATTCTGTTCTTCAGCTTCGGCCTGTTCGCGCGATTGAATACGACGGTTGTGGTGGCACTCTTCGTGGGATCCGCCTCCGTCGCAGGTGCCGTATTCCTCATTCTGGCAATGAGTCAGCCCTATAAGGGATGGATGCAGATCTCTAAAGCCCCGTTACGGGATGCCCTGACCGAGATGAGCCGTAACGAACCCTAACCCCGGGGTCGCCTCATATTGGTCCGAAGTCCAATGAACGGCGCCAATGGCCTTGGCTACTATGCAACCGCGTGGCCGTTGCGGCGGCGACTGGTTGAGCGGTCTTGTGTGCCGAACACTCCGAGCGATCAGAAACGATTGAATCAACCCTAGGAAATCCAAAATGAACTATTCCACGACTCTGAAAGCTTCCGTCGCCGCGGCTTGCGTAATTGCCTTCGCAGGATGCACCGATCTGAAGCCGATCCAAGCTCAAATCGACGATCTCAAGGCTCAGGTTTCCAAGCTGCAAACCGACGTCGCGAAAGCCGATCATGATGCACAGGCCGCCCAGAGCACGGCTCAGGGTGCAGCATCCGCCGCCGCCGGTGCGCAAAGCACCGCCAACCAGGCGCTGTCGACTGCGCAGCAAAATTCTCAGGCTATCGAGCAGATCAACGAGAAGATTGATCGCATGTTCAAGAAGTCGGTATCGAAGTAAGCGCTTCCTCTAGCAGTAGAAGCGCTCACCAGGGACGGGAGCGCAGACGGTTTCCCCCCGGGCTCCGCATGTGCGTGCCGAACATCCGGAGCCCGGGGGATCCGATGAGTGGGATGCGACGGCCTCTCCGGTCGCGGAAGGGGCCTGCGGCTATATTATCACGCAGTGCACCATAATTTCGCATCAGACCCCCACTTGGGCCTGAATGACCGGGATTGGGTCAACAATTCGGGCATCGCCCCAGTCAATTCTTGACGCTGTAACCCGCTGCGGCGAGTATGCGAAAAAGGATACAAGCAAGGGGTGATCTGCTTTCCGATCCTTGGCGCTGCAAATAGGCGCAACGGACTGCCGATGAATGATGTGGCCTACAGTCGTATATTCGATGACTGCCTCGGCGTGCCTGACCTTGGGGTTTGTCCATGCCCTGATTTGGTGGCGGCAGCGGGACGCGTGGTCCAACCTACTGTTCGCTTTGGCTGCGGTTGGGACCGCGGCCTTTACGGCGTGTGACTTAGCCGCGCAACAGGCCCCCTCGGCCGCTGCGTATGGCGCCGCTGTCCGCCACGCACATCTGGCGCTGTGGGTGGGCATTATCCCGCTCGCCGTATTCGTGCGCGTCCGATTCCGAGCCGGGCGGATGTGGCTCCTTTGGACCTTCTGCGCCCTGCGGACGGTTTCGTTATTTTTCAACTTTTTCACAGGCGAAAATCTCAATTTTCGGCAGATAACGAGCCTCGACCACGTGCTGTTCATGGGTCAGCTCATCGCGGTACCGGTGGGCGTGCCGAATCCGTGGATGATCATCGGCCATCTGAGCCTTTTCGTGCTCGTCGCCTTCGTCGCGGACGCCTCGGTGACTGCTTGGCGTCGAGGCGAGCGGCGCACCGCGGCACTGATAGGCGGCAGCATCGTGTTATTTCTGCTCGCGTTGACGTTGCAGGCGGTCCTGGTGTTTTGGGGAATTGTCGAGTGGCCGGTCACGCCCAGCTTGTTTTATCTCGGCATCATTGCCGCGATGGCCTATGAGTTGGGCGGCGAAGCGTTGCGTGCCAAGCAGCTGGCACTCGCCCTGCAGGCGAGCGAACGACAGATATCACACGCCGCCCAGGCTGCGAGGCTCGGTTTTTGGGTTCTCAAGTACTCGCGCAACGAGGTCTGGGCGACCGACCAGATGCGGGCGCTATTCGGTTTCACCAAATCTCAGAATCTCTGCCTCGAGGATGTCATTCAACGGTTACACCCGGATGACCGGGACACGGCGCAGCAGATGCTCCTCAAGGCGGCACAAGGAGACGGCAAATACCGTGTGGAACACCGCGTCGTGCTGCCCAATGGACAGCAGAATTGGCTGGTTTGCCAAGGCACCATCGAATTCGACGGCTCCGGGCAGCCGCTTCGCATGCTCGGTGTGTCGATGAATATGGTCGATGACAAGCAGGCGGAGTTGCAAACCGCAACACATCGCAATGAGGTCACACACCTGCTACGGACCGCGAGCGTGGGTGAACTCTCGTCCGCGCTGGCACATGAGTTGTATCAGCCACTTTCCGCCATTTTGAGCAATGCGCAGGCGGCGCAGCTGCTGATCGCTCGTGGTAACTTCGAGATCCAAGAAATCGGCGACATTCTCGATGACATCGTACAAGATGACAAGCGTGCCAGCGAAGTGATCTCCCGCATGCGCACGTTGATGAAGAAGGGGAGCTTCAACCCGCAGGAGCTTCACGCCAACGAGTTGGTCCAAGAAGTGGTCAAACTCATGCGCTATGACTTGATGGCCCACAAAGTGCGAGTGGTCACGGAGTTTGCGCCCGCTCTGCCCTTGATTCGCGGCGATCGAATTCAGCTCCAGCAGGTATTGATCAATTTGGTTCTCAATGCGATCGACGCCATGTCGCATCAGCCCGATAACAGTCGTGCCATCACTCTGCGCACGGAAGGCACAGAGCAAAGCTGCGTGCAAATTTCCGTCTCAGATACGGGCGCCGGCGTTCAGTCGGGTACGGAAGAGCAGATATTCCAGCCCTACTTCACCACGAAGCCGAATGGATTGGGGTTGGGTCTCTCATTGAGCCGCACCATAGTGCTGGCGCACGGCGGACGACTATGGTCCGAAAATGGCTCGTTCGGCGGCGCGACATTCCACCTCACCGTACCCTTCCGGGGCGCCGATGCCCATGCCGAGGCGCGCCCGCTGCAAGCAACGAACCCGCGGACGAGCGAAGATCAACGTCCGATGTGGCTATAAGTTGGCTTAGGGCGCGCAGTCAGCTCGACGATCGCGCGACGCAGATCCTCTACGTTGGGCGGTTTACTCAATACACGCTCTACGTGTGCCGGGGCTTGATTGTCGGCCTGAAGGCAATCGCAGGAACCGGTGCCCAGCACGATTGGGGTAACCGGAGATGTCGCCTTGATCGCCGCGGCGACTTCCCGACCGTCGGTGTCCGGCATCGCCAAATCCAACAAAACGATGGCGTACGGCTCGCCTCGGTGCCTGGCTGCCAAGAAAGCCTCGATCCCTGCGTTGCCCCCCGTCCGCGACCGTCACCTGATGACGATCGGCCTCGAGAACTCTGCGCAGGGACTTCAATATGCACGGATCATCGTCCACGACGAGAATGCGCAAGCGCTGCGATGAGTCGATCATGGCCCCATCCCTTTCGAGAGCTCAACGCCCCCGCGACTCTCGTTCGAGCGCGGAGGTGGCGCAATTAAGTGTTGTTGGACGATCGTACAAGATTATTTTTCCGGCGGCACAGCTAAAAATGCATGCAGCCGCTTGATGAGCAGATCCCAACGTCAAGGAAGGTCAAATCGATCGGTTAGCAGCAATCGCCAGGATCCTCCTCAGCGATGCTGAGCCAGCAAAAAGGACGCCCCGCTCACCCATACAGCCGACGCTAGCCCATTTCACGCACCGCGAGCCCCGCCCGCATCTGCCGCGGCGTCTTACCCGTCCACTGTTTGAATGCATGGGTGAAAGCGCTGACTTCCTGATAGCCCAAGAGCCATGCAATCCGCGAGATGGACAGTGCGGGGTCCGATAGATATCGGCGCGCCAGATCGCCTCTCAGGCCCGCAAGAACCCCGGAAAATGTCAGCCCCTCCGACGCGAGGCGACGCGCGGCGGTTCGCTGGCTCAAGCCGAGTGCTCGCGCAATCTCCGCCGCCCGAACCTTGCCGTGCGGCAATAACGGTACAATCGCATTTTCCACCGCCACACGGAACGCACCGCGCTTGGCCCGACGTTGGGAGAGCGCCTGTTCGAAATTCTCGACCAAAATCTCGTTGAGATAGGGATCCGCGCTGGTAACCGCAAGCTCGCCTACCGTCCGCAAGAAGGCGAGTTCATCGGCTCTTGCTCCGAAAGTCACCTTCTCACCGAAGAAAGCGGCCAGCTCCGGCGCCCCCTCATCGCTCCGCCGATGCGTGATTCTCACCTGGCTCGGCACCACTCGCATCCCCGTCAGGCGCCGGCACACCCGAATCAGCATGGTCATCAAGAACTCAATCTGATGCCGATCGGAATGACGGGCGACGCCGACGTACCCGAACACCAAGCGGATATCATCGCCTTGCAGACACTTGAGCGACACTCCCTCATTGACGATCGAGCAGTAGCGCGCCATGCGCTTGAGAGCCTCGCCCAACGTCGATGAAGAGGCGGCAACATAAAAGAGCAGCCCCAGCTCTCTGAGATCCGGCACCTGGGCGAGGTGAAAGCCGAGGAGGTCATCGTCCAAGGATTTCGCCACGATATTCAAGAGTTGGATCTGTTGCTGAACCGGCAGTCGAGCAGAGCGATCGTTGATCTGCTGACTGGTGACACCCGCCTTTTTCAGGAGCGACTTGGGCTCGAGCCCGGCGCGCCGCGCACGTGTCCACGCGAATCGCGCGATCCGCCCGGTTGCGGTCGGGATGGCGCCGATCCGCGTGCTGTCGAGTTGCATCGCCGTTCTCACACTTTTTGGGACTTGGGGAGGATGGCCTGCAGAGACAATGCTTTGGCCCACGATAGCAAGACCTGACACGCGTTCACGCGTATAAATCCGTTTCCTGAAACGCGACTCGAACAACGTTCGAGCCGACCTCGGCGTTGTCGCGCCGGCGTCGATAAACCCCAATCCCGACTAAGCACCATGCCCGCCAAACGTAAAGTTGTTGCGATAATCGACGATAATCTTCGTCTCCTCGGCGCGATGAGTCGTCTGTTGTCGGGGCTTGGGTACCGCGCCGAACTGTATGCATCGGCGAAAGAGTTCCTTGACGCTGCGATGACGAGCGAGGCCCACTGCCTCATAGTCGACATCCAGCTGGGCGACAGTTGTGGTCTCAAACTCGCCCGCCACCTTGCCAGGGCGGGGTTCAGCATCCCCATCATATTCATGACCGGGAACGCTGACGAGGCGCTCAAGAAGCAGGCGATGGAAATTGGCTGCATCGCCTATCTGCTCAAGCCTTTTTCAGCGGAGGTCCTGATGGACGTATTGAGCACCCTTCCCCGCCACAGCCCTCGAAATCCGAGAAAGTATCACTAAGCTGCCACCCCCGCCTTCGCCTTCGTAATACGACCTTGGTCCCACTCCATCGCGCGAACGCCCGATGCATCATGCTGTGATGGCCTTAACCAACCCTTTAACCAACCCTAAAGGGTCCTCGATTCCTCGTTGGAGAAGCTCCATGCGCGCCGCGAATCGGACAACCATCGCACTCGGTTATCTGACATTCTGGCTGATCTCCTCTACAGCGTCCGGTGGCGACGACGTCCTGACGATCACCATCACCAATAGCTCCTCCGATAATCTTCTGGTGACCGTTTACGACCAAAACACGACTCCCGCGCAACGGGTGCTCTCCACCACTCCCATCTACGGCAACGCATCGATACCGGTGTCGATTTCACCGGACGGAACCGGAAAGGGGCACCTGTCATGGACGGCCATGACGGTGGACCACGATATGCGTCAGTGTGGACACAACGACAGATCGGGCCTGAATGACGGCGATACCGTGAATGTTCAGGCGGACAGCGACTGCGGGGGCTGACCGAGCGCTGAGGTGCAGACTTCGATCCGCTGGCTGACTGCCGCGGCGCTTTTTCAAATTCCGTGGTCAACCGCGTTCGCACAGGATGCGCAGTCGCTCGTGCGGGAGGCGAAGAATCCATTCGCCGATGTGACCAACCTGCAGCTGCTTTACGACGGCTCGGTGGCGACGGAGTCGCGTGAGCAAACCTCGCAGGTGGTGACTTTTCAGCCACTCATCCCCTTCGGCGTCGGCCCGAACTGGAGCATCATCACGCGCACCATCCTGCCGCTCATCGATCAGCCGGGCATCGCCGCCGGCTCAGGCAAAGTTCATGGCGTGGGCGACACTCAGTTTTCGGCATTTCTTTCCCCCACCCGAACGGGCAGCCTGGTTTGGGGCGCGGGGCCAGTGCTGCAACTGCCGACAGCGACGAACAATGCCTTGGGTCAGGGCAAATGGGGTGTGGGACCCACCGCGGGGCTGCAGTGGTCCGGCAGCCAGTGGACGTTCGGCGCCTTGATCAACAACATCTGGTCATTCGCCGGCGATGCCGGCCGGCCGGCGGTGAACCAGATGCAGCTGCAGCCGGAGATCAACTACAGCTTCGTGCGCGATCCGAACGGCTACCTCACTTTCTCGCCCACCATGACGGCCAACTGGCAGGCGAGCGGTAACCAACGCTGGACGGTGCCGGTGTCTCTGGGCATCGGTCAGCTCGTTAAATTGGGCTCTCAGTCGATCAATCTGCAAGCGAGCGCTTACTACGATGTGGTCGCACCTCCCGGCACTGCTCCGTGGACGCTGGAGATGGAGTTGCAATTCATGTTTCCGAAATGATTGGAGGCGCCCCGACGGCCGATTGGCCCACGGGACCTTGGTCCAATTCCGGAGCGCGACCGCTGTCGTCAGTATTTGCAACCTGTTCGCGCCCACAACCACTGAATCAAGGAGATTCCATGCGTTTCCGGTGCAATTATATTTTGATCGCCACATCGTCGCTGCTCTTCGCCTGCGCCGGTCAGCCCCAGACTTATCAAATGAACAGCGGACAGTCGGTGACGATGCCCAAAGGCACGATGACCGGCGCGGCTTCCGTGGGCGACGCCAATGCCCTGGCACAGATGGTTGCCAACAGCAACACCAATGCAATGCAGCAGTTCGACAAGCTGGGCGGCGATATGAGCCAGATGCAAGCCTCACAAAATCAGGAGCTGCAGAATTCCCAGGCCGCGCTCGCCAAGCTCGAGCAACTTTCCAATCAACAAGGCTCCGGCCAGATCACTCTGTTCTTCGCCGAGGGCTCCGCTCAACTCAACAATGAGCAGCAGCAGCGCCTGATCCGGTTTCTCGACTATATCTCCCGCGAGAGCGCCGGACGCACGGTGGTCATGGTCTCCATCGGTAGCGCATCGGCGGTGGGCCCGGCCAGCGTGAATCGCCAGCTCAGCATCCAGCGCTCCCAATCTCCATTGGAGATTATCAATCAATACCTGGTGAACACTCCGCACACGTTCTACAAGGTTTCCTCGGTGGGTGACATGTATGCACCCAAAGATGCATCGGCCCAGGTGGACCAGCGCTATCAGAACGTGCGCATCGTTGCGGCATACGACAAATCGCAACTGCCCGGATCATGAGCAATTGAATGGCCCATGGTCCAACAGCCGAGCGTGCGCTGAAGGTGTAACGTCGCCGTTGGTCATTTTGCCGCTGCGCAAATTTGCCTGATTGAGAACTATCACGGACCGAAAAATGGGAGGTGCGGAGTGAAATTAATCATCTCGCTTTTAATGGGCCTTTGCCTTTATCCCTTGGCGAGCGTTGTGTCCGCACAAACAATCGCGCAGCCGGGTTCGTTCAATGGCGACATTGCCGCATTTCGCGGCGATCAGAAGACGCTGGTGAACGCAATTCAAACGATCGAGCAATCGACCGGTGGCAAGGTTCTGGATATCCGCTTCTCGAATGCGAAGGGCGTGCCGGCCTATCACGCGGTCGTTCTCAAGGCCGCTCAGATTCATTTCTTCCAACTGGCCGAGCTCTCGAAGAACGCAATCGAGCTCGATGCGAGCAGCACGCCTGTCTGGATGCTGGGGTGGCGCGGCAAGGCGGACGTCCACTACGCGAAGGCAGCAAAAATATCGTTGTCGGATGCCATCGTGACTGCGCAGCAAGCACATAATGCTCCCGCGGCAGCGGCGGGTCTTGCGAGAAGCGTCGGCAACTCGGATAGCGATGTGCAGGCGTATACCGTGCTGCTGGACGAGCGCGGTCATGTGAAGAGTGTTTCCGTCGACATGACGACCGGCGAAGTCATCGCCGATCCGAGTGCGCTCAGCTATTGACGCGCTCACCTGCGATTCCACAGGCGGGATCGATCAGCGGTACGTCGTGAGGCGAGTTCGCCTCGCCTCACGACCTCACCCCTTGACTCACGATCGGTTCGGAGAGACCCACACTATGCGACCCGCCAACAACCGAGATGCCGTACCGAAAGGCGGGATTGGTTTCCTGTTACGGAACCTGCTGCTGGTGTCGGCAGTCGGCATAGCCGCATGCGGTCCCAAAGCCGCGAATACACCCGCCGCCAATCAGACCCCGAACGCCCCCGAATCTGCGACGTCGCCGCCTCCCGCAGAATCGACCCCTGCGCAACCCTCGCAGCAGGCACCGCAGACCGCCCCACCGGCCTCCGCCGAGGCGATGACACCCGCGGCATTGGATGAACTGCTGGCTCCCGTCGCGTTGTATCCAGATGCACTGCTGGCCCAGGTCCTCGCCGCCGCCGCCTCCCCACAGGAAGTGATGGACGGCGGTAATTGGCTGCTCCAGAACACCAGCCTTCAGGGCCAGGCACTGCAGGACGCGGCCAAGCAGGCGGGCTTCGGTCCGCCGATGCAGGCGCTGGTGATGTTCCCCACGGTCGTGGACATGATGTGCCAAAACTTCGACTGGACGAAGCAGTTGGGATCGGCATTCAACGCGGATCAGGCAGCCGTGATGGCCTCGGTACAGAGGCTCCGCGCGCAGGCGGCCTCGGTGGGTAACCTCAAATCGACGCCCCAACAAAAGGTCGAGACCAAGACGGTCGACAACCAACAGGTCATCGTGATCCAGCCGGCGGACCCGAAGATCATTTATGTACCGACCTACAATCCCCAGGTCGTGTACGTCAACACGGCTCCTCCTCCGGCGCCCGTCGTTGCGGGTCCCACCACCGGCGATGTGATTGCCGCGGGCCTCATCGGATTTACGGCCGGCGTGATGGTCGGCAGCATGTTCAACAACAACCACTATTACCCGTACCCCAATTGGGGGTACGGCGGTGTCTGGTACGGCGGCGCTCCTTACAACCGGAATGTGTACGTCTACGCGCCGAATTATAATCGGGGCTACCCGCCCGGTTACCGCCCGGGATACGGTTATCGGCCTCCTGTGAACTATCCGAACAGATGGAATCGGGCAAGCACGCTGCCCGCCTATAACAGCAGTAACTACTACAACCGCTTCAACGGGAATCAAAACCTGCGGCCGGGCAACACTCCCCCGCCGCTCGTCAGCAACAGCGTCAGCAACCGCGCCGGAGCCTACCGGCCCACCAATTCCGGCAACAACACCAGCGTTGGCCGCGGCAACAACACCAATAACGGCAACGTAACGATTAACAACAATTTCAACAGCGGACGCCCCTCGGGTGCCGCCGCCGGTGCCGGCGCTGCTCCTCCCGCCTGGAAGGGTCAGCAGAAATACCAAGGCGCGCGTCCCAGCACGAGCTCCTCGGGGGCAGGAGCCAGTCGTGGATCCGCGAGTGCCGCAACTGGCGCACAGCCGAATCGCGGTGGGACACCTGCCGCGCGCACCTCAAGCCCGGCGGCGGGGAGCGCGAATTCGGCCGCTCGTCCCGGCACGGCCAGCGCGCGCCCGGGAACGGATCGGGGTTTCGGCGGCGCGGGATCCGCCGCGCAACCCACTCGCGGCGGGGTCCCTGCTGTGCGCCCGTCGACCCCGACCACAGGCGCCGCGAACGGCGCAGCTCGCCCTGCGCCGGTGTCGAGCGGGGCTCGTCGAGAGACCGCATTCACCGGCGCATCAGGCGGCGGCGGCGCCAAGGCTCAGCAAGATCGCGCGGCGATGAATCGAGGACAGGCCAGCATGGGCAACGGTGGCACCCGGCAAGCGCCCGGTAAACAACAACGAGGAGCTCGAAAATGACCCCCACGTTGTCACGCACTCCATTACGCGCTCTGTCGCAATGGCTCAGCGCCTCAATCGCCTTTGCGGCGATGCTCGTGAGTTCGACGCTGGCGGCGCAGACGGTCGCGCCGGCCCATGAGGATTTCGATACGGCGATGCATGCGGTTCGCGCCTTGGTCGCAGCCGCTCAAAGCAACGACATCGCCCGCCTGCGGACAATTTTCGGGCCGGGTTCCGACGAGCTGGTTGAATCCGGGGACCCGGTCGCCGACAAAAAAGAGCGCTCGAATTTCGTCAAGGCCTATCGTGCCAAGCACGTGTTGCTGAACGATGGCGCGGATCGGAAGTTGCTGGCCGTCGGGATGCACGACTTCCGGCTCCCAACACCGCTGGTACGGCACGATGGCCGGTGGGCGTTCGATGGCGCGGCAGGCGTCGAGGAACTCGTGGATCTTCGCATCGGCCGCAATGAGCTGGATGCGATTGCGGTATGCAAAGGCATTGTGGATGCCGAAAACGATTACGCCAGCATGAACTCGCAAGCTCATGCGGTTAAGACTTATGCCGCCAAATTGATGAGCGAGCCCGGTCAGCGCGACGGCCTGTACTGGGAAGCACAGGCCGGGGAGCCCGCAAGTCCCGCAGGCCCCTTCCTCGCCCGGGCGGCCGAGGAAGGGCAGCCGGTCGGGACCGGCGCACCCTACCACGGCTATCATTACCGCGTGTTGACGGCGCAAGGCCCTGGCGCCCCCGGCGGCGCGAAGAGCTATTGGGTCGACGGCGCGCTGACGGGGGGCTTCGCCGCGGTAGCCTGGCCTGCACAGTATCGTGTGAGCGGGGTGATGACTTTTATCGTCGGTCAGGACGGCGTCGTCTATCAAAAGGATCTAGGCCCCAACACCGAGACGACCGCGAAGAGCGTTGCCATATACGACCCCGACCCGAGTTGGACCCGCGCGGAAAAACGGCCTTGATTCGACGCAAGACGTCGCAATTCGCAAGCCCTGGCATAGGATCCTCGTCCCGCACGGCGATCCATGCCATGGTCATTCGCCAGGTCATTGTTGCCATTCCGCTATTCCTCCCGGAATACTTCCCGAGTTGGTGAAACGGACCCGGTGTCCCGCGGGCGCTGCCATCCGCCCACGCTTTGCCAATCGAGGGTTTCCATGGTTTTCAACCGGTATACGCGGACTCGCAGTCAAGTATTGGGTTTGACTTTATTGTTCGTAGCGTCGCTGCTTGCGCTCGGGGCGCGAGCGGCGATCTCCCTCCCGATAAAGCGCGTCCTTGTGATTTACTCGAACAATCGGTTGGTCCCCGCCAACGTCGAGTTCTATCACGGTCTCAGCGATGCACTGTTGAGTGGCGGCGAGCAATCCGTTCGCATCTACTCTGAGTTTCTCGATCGTCCCGAATTCAGCGGCGATGCTTATGAAAACTTGGAAGTTGCCTATCTGCACGGCAAGTATGCGGCGGCGCCTCCGGACATCATCGTCGCCGTGGCCGATGAAGCACTCGGTTTTGTCGTTCGACATCGGGCAGAGCTCTTTCCCGGCACCCCGATACATCATGCGGGTGTTTTCACGGCGACGCTTCGAAGCCTGGCTCCGCTGCCGGCCGACATCACAGGCGTTCCCAACGACTACGACTATTCCGGCACCATCAGCCAAGCGCTGCGATGGCAGCCGGCTGCACGACGGCTCGTGATCATTACCGGAGCAGCAACCCCGGACCGCGCGCTGGAGACTCGCCTGCGCCGCGAGGTGCCCGCCGTCGAGGGTAAGCTGAAGGCGGAGTATTGGTCGGGCCTGCCGCTCACGGAGCTACAGCGTCGATTGACTGCGCTGGGCCGAGATGCCGTGGTGTTTACACCCGGCTTTTGGCAGGACGGCGCAGGTAGATCGTTCTTTCCTCGCGAGGCCGCCGCGTTGGTCGCGGGCACCTCCTCGGCCCCGGTATATGGGCCTTTCGACACCTTCATCGGGACGGGGATTGTCGGCGGTCGCATGCCCAGCTTTGAACAACTGGGCGAGCTGGCGGGCGATGCCGCCAAGGCCATTCTCGCCGGGGCTGCACCCAGCAGCCTGCAGCTGCCGGCCGCCGCGCCGTTGACCCTGCATATTGACTGGCGTCAGGCCCAGCGCTGGGGGATCGACGAGCAGATGATCCCCGCCGGCACCGTCATCCATTTCAGGCAACCCACGTTTTGGGAGATGTACCGAACCGGTGCACTGATCGCCCTGGCCGCGTTTCTGTTTGAGACGGCGCTCATCGCGACGCTCATCGTTGAGCGTCGACGCCGGTCTGCGGCTGAATTGACGACCCAGAGGTTAAACGCGCAGCTCGCGCATACCTCCCGGCTGGCGGTAGCCGGTGAATTGACGGCCGCCATTGCGCACGAAATCAATCAGCCGCTCGGCTCGGTGCAAACGAGCGCGGATGCCGCCGATTTGATCCTGCAGTCCGGCTTGGATCGTCACGCCGACTTGATTCGCATCGTGACCCGCATTCGAAATGATACGATGCGCGCTAGCGATGTCATACGACGGCTGCGTAATCTGCTCGCCAGGCACACGCCGGAGCGCAGGCCATTCGATGCGGGCGCAGCGGTGAGCGACGTGGCACTGATGTTGCGCCCGGAAGCCGAACGGCGGAGGATCTCGCTTGAGACCCGGTCGGCGTTCGCAACTCTGCAAATCGTGGGCGATCGGACCCAAATCCAGCAGGTGCTTATCAATCTCGTGCTCAATGCCATGGATTCGGTCGCTGACCTTCCCGAGAATCGCCGCCATGTCGAGGTCTCACTGGAAGATTGCGCCCCGAACCTCCGGCTGGTCGTGCGAGATCGCGGTCCGGGCGTTTCGCAGGAGAACCTTCCGAAGCTATTCGACCCTTTTTTCACCACCAAGCAACGCGGCATGGGGATTGGACTGTCCATTGCCCGCTCCATCGTGGAAGCGCACGGTGGGCGAATCTGGGCAGAGAACCGTGAACCGTTCGGAGCCGCTTTCTTCGTAGAGCTTCCGACACCCGGCGGCGCGGTGCCGCCGTCTGCCGTGCCATGACTACCCCCGCCCTCATCCACGTCATCGACGATGACGCCTCGCTCCGAGCCGCGATGATCGAATTACTGAACGCCGCAGGCTATCGGGCCCGCGGCTACGCCTCGACGGGCGAGTTCCTCCTCGAGCCCCCGGCGGACGAACCGGGATGCCTCCTGCTCGATGTGCGGTTACCCGGTCCCTCGGGTCTTGATCTGCAAGCCGCCATGGGACGACACGGGATTGCTCTGCCGGTGATATTTCTGACCGGGTACGCAGACGTACGCACGAGTGTGCGCGCCATGAAGGGCGGCGCCGTTGACTTTCTAGAAAAGCCGGTGGCCCGGGATACTCTGCTCGAGGCGATCCGCCGCGCGCTCGACGAGGACGCCCGGCAACGGGCCGCGGTCGAGGACGCGCGGCGACGCAGCGCCCGCTTGGATCAGCTCACCGCGCGCGAGCGCGAGGTATTCGACCGGATTGTCCAGGGCAGGCTCAACAAGCAGATTGCCGACGAGCTGGGCGTGGCGCTGCGCACCGTCAAGGCCTATCGGGCGCAGCTGATGACCAAGCTCGGTGTCAGTTC
Source organism: uncultured Gammaproteobacteria bacterium (assembly GCA_963766915.1). Taxonomy (GTDB): domain Bacteria; phylum Pseudomonadota; class Gammaproteobacteria; order Steroidobacterales; family Steroidobacteraceae; genus Bog-1198. The sequence goes on along the minus strand of CAVYCL010000001.1, from coordinate 507,816 downwards.
AGCCGCCGAACTCGGCAGGCTCGCCGGATCGGGCGATCTTCCCGACCAGGACTGATTTCACCCGTTTTCTGCACCTTAGGGCAGATCGACTGCACCTCGTGCCACTTATGTTCATTATCGTGCCCATGCAAGGATCGAAGAACAGGGCGCTTTGGACCTCGAGCGCGCAGTGGAACGGCCGTTAGGAGATCGAATTGATTGCAGAGGCTGAGTCTGACACGGTGCTGGTTGTCGAGGACGACGACAGTATGCGAGCCTCCATCGACATCCTGCTCAGTCTGTCGGGCTATCGTACCCTGCTTTTTGCATCCGCCGAGGCCGTGCTCGCGGAAGAGGCCATCACGCGCCCGCTGTGCGTCATCAGCGACCTGAATCTCCCTGCCATGTCGGGCCTCGATCTGATGATCGAGCTGCGGCGGCGCGGTTGGCCGACCCCCGTCATCATCATTACGGCGTTTGATTCGCCGGCGAGTCGTAAAGAAGCGATGCGGCGCGGCGCGGTGGCCTATATGTCCAAACCGTTCCAGAGCTCAGATCTGCTCACCGCGATCCACGATATTCCTGCCAGCGGGGCGCCACAGTGAGCTTCTCGCCCTGGCGGGTGCTACGCGAAACCCCCCTGTGGGTTGACTCGAACTATAAGAATTGGGCAGGAGGACTGTCGATCGGCTTTTGGCCGGCATAAGTCGGCGCCAGTTTAAACGGCACTACGAAGCCTTCGCGTTGCGGCGTGGAGGCAGGGATAAAGGGAAAATGAATAACGAAAGCGGGACGGTGTTTGTCATCGATGACGATCCTGCGGTTTGCAGATCGCTGTCGAGGTTGTTGGCTGCAGCGGGCTACCGAGTGCGCGCCTTCGCATCGGCGGAGGGATTTTTAGCCGAGCGGGACTCGGAAGCGCCGGGCTGCTTGGTGCTCGATGTCTGCCTACCCGGGCTGGATGGGATGGAGCTGCAACGCTCTCTCTTGGACTCCGCCTGCCCTCGTCCGATCGTATTCTTGACCGGTCGAAGTGACATTCAAACCAGCGTGACCGCCATGAAGGCCGGCGCCGTCGACTTTCTCACCAAACCGATCGATGGCGAGCGACTCATCGCGGCCGTCGACAGGGCGCTCCGCTGCGACGAAGAGCGTCGCCAGGACTATGCGATTCGCAGCGCCATCCAGCGTCGCTTTGACAAATTGACGTCGCGCGAGAAGCAGGTGATGGATCGGATCATTCGCGGCCGGCTTAATAAGGTGATCGCCGCGGAGCTTGGAATCGGGGAAAAGACGGTCAAGGTACATCGGGCGCGTCTCATGGAAAAGATGGGCGTCCGCTCGGTCGCAGAGCTCGTACCCCTGGCGGCGCGCATTGGCGTCGCCATCCGACTCGATTTACGCATCGACTCTTCGGTCACCCCGCAAAACCCGACACATGCAATCGCCCGAGAGACCTCCAACCTCCATTCCGCCGGCCAGTGGGAGCTCTCCGGCGTGTAAGCAACAAGGCATGGCCGCGGCGACGAACCAGAAACATCAGGGAGCATTGAGCAATTGCTGGGAACTGAAGCGATAACTGAAGTCGACTCCCGCGCTCGTTCGACCGCACGCGAGCGACGCGCCCGACGTAAGTACGAACGGTACATTGCGAAGGCGCGGGAGCAGCGCTCGCTCCTTGAGTCGGTGAAGAGCCTCGGCTTCTGGAGCTGGGAACGGGCCACCGACGTGGTGTGGGCGAGCCAGAATGCGCGCCGCGTTCTGGGACTCCCCGCCAAAGGTCCGCTGACCCGCGATACGCTGCTCGCAGCGATTCACCCGGAGGACCGCGCAGCGCTGGTCCGGGCGATCAGCCGGTCGATGTGCGAAACGGACCCGGTGGACATGGAACTGCGCCTGGTGCATCAAGCGCAAGTGACGAGCCCGCAGTACATGCCTCGTTGGGCAACTGCGAAGACGGCTGCCTATCGTGATTCGAACGGAATGCTTTTGCGAGTGGCGGGCTATGTCATTGACGATACCTCACGAAAGCGCGCGGAAGCGGAGTCCGCCGAACAACGACGGCAAATCAACCACTTGACCCGCGTCGCCATGATGGGCGAGCTGTCGGGTACGTTGGCGCACGAACTTCATCAGCCGTTGACGGCGATATTGTGCAACGCGCAGGCTGGGGAGCTGCTTGCCGCCAAGGAAAATTCGAACGCGGAAGGATTGCGCGAAATATTTCAAGAAATTATCCGCGACGACAAGCATGCGTGCGAGATCATCCATCACCTTCGCTCGCATTTGATGCGCGGGGAACTCGAACTCGAGAGCCTAGACCTAACGCAGGTGTTGGACGAAGTTTTAGTCCTTGCGCGGGGTACCTTAGCCAAGCACAACATGCGTCTCGAGGCGCGCATCGATGACGGGATTCCGGCCGTGCAAGGCGTCCGCGTCGAGATTCAGCAGATCTTGCTGAATCTGATTTTCAACGCCTGCGAATCGATGAGCTCGAATACACCCGAGGAGCGACGGATCGAGATCGTCGCGCTCCTCGACCACGAGAAGGGCGGCTTCGTCCGAACCTCGGTGCTCGACCACGGCGCAGGAATCGGCCAGGAACACCTGGAGCGAATTTTCGAGCCGTTCTATACGACCAAGACAGAAGGCTTGGGACTCGGGCTGTCTGTCTGCCGGTCCATCATTTCGGCTCATAAGGGACAGCTTTGGGCAACGAACCGTGGCGCCTGCGGAGCCGCGTTTCATTTCACGCTGCCGATCGCGACCCCTGCCGACGCCGAGTAGCCCGCTACTCCTGGACGAACAGCACCAATGAGCGGCCGGTAACGCCGTACGCCTCGCCCGGACCGCCCCGGAACTCAGGTTCCGAATCCGGAATGTTGGTGTCGATGAGCGTCGCCCAGGAATGAGTGTCCGCGCATTCAGGCAATGTGAAATTGACGAGATCATGGTGCGCGTTGAGCACCATCAGCATCGCGGCTTCCGCACCACGCTGTCTCACACCGCTCGGTCGTGCCCGCCCGTCGATGAGCATGCCGAAGCATCTCATGTTCGCATCGCCCCACTCCGCGGCCGACATCTCCGCCCCCGAGGCATTGATCCAGGTCAAGTCCTTGACCTCGAGCTCCTCATCGTAGCCGCCGGTGAAAAACCGGCTGCGACGAAGAACAGGGTATTTTTTCCGAAGGGCGCAAATCCGTTGCACGAATTGAACCAATGAATGTCTTTTTTCCGCTGCCTTCCAATCGAGCCAGCTGATTTCGTTGTCCTGGCAATAGGCGTTGTTGTTGCCGGTTTGAGTGCGACCGAACTCATCGCCCGCGAGCACCATCGGCGTTCCCTGCGACAGCAGCAGCGTCGCCAGCATATTGCGCATCTGGCGCTCGCGCAGCGCGTTGATCGCTGGATCCTCGGTGGGACCCTCGACGCCGCAATTCCAGGAGCGATTGTCGCTGCTGCCATCCTTGTTATCCTCGCCGTTTGCCTCGTTGTGCTTGTCGTTGTAGGTCACGAGGTCATTTAGGGTGAAGCCATCGTGCGCGGTCACGAAATTGATGCAGCTCCAAGGTCGTCGCCCATAGTGATTGAATACATCCGCCGACGCACACAACCGTTCGGCCACAGCGCTCGCGCTGGCCGCGCCCTTCCAATAGTCACGCACGGTATCTCGGTAACGATCGTTCCACTCCGCCCAGCCCGGCGGAAACCCGCCCACCTGGTAACCGCCGGGGCCGCAGTCCCAGGGCTCGGCGATGAGCTTGACGGTCCGCAGCACAGGGTCCTGATGGCACGCTTTCAAAAATCCGCTCTGGTTGTCGAACCCGTTGGGCTCACGCGCCAGAATAGTACCCAGATCGAACCGAAAACCATCGACGTGCAACTCGTTCACCCAATAGCGAAGACTGTCGGTCACCATCTCGATGACATTCGGATGCGACACGTTCAACGTGTTGCCGGTGCCCGTGTCGTTGATGTAGAAGCGTTTCTGATCGGGCAGCAGCCGATAATAGGATGCGTTGTCGATACCCTTGAACGAGAGCGTCGGCCCCCGTTCATTGCCCTCGGCGGTGTGGTTGTAGACCACATCGAGAATCACCTCCAGTCCCGCGTCGTGGAAGCGCGCGACCATTTCCTTGAATTCGCGCAAGCGACTGCTCGGGCGCCGAGGCATAGCGCGGGTCCGGCGCGAAAAAGCCGATGCTGTTATAGCCCCAGTAATTGGTGAGACCCTTTTCCAACAAATTGCTGTCGTTGATGAAGGTGTGGATCGGCAGCAACTCGATGGAGGTCACACCGAGCGACTTGACGTACTCGACGACTTCTTTTGTTCCGAGGCCTGCGTAAGTGCCTTTTTGGTGATCAGGGACGTTGGGGTGGAGCTTCGTGAATCCCTTCACATGGGCTTCGTAGATGATCGTGCGATCCCATGGCACGCTGCCCGTGCGCGGCTGTCCTTGCCAATCGAAATTCGGATCGACGACGACGCATTTCGGAATGAAGGCCGCACTGTCGCGCTCGTCGAAGCTCAGGTCCTCGTCTGCATGGCCGAGTGTGTAGCCGAAGACTTCGGGGGACCATTTCAACTCCCCGATATGGGCTCGCGCATACGGGTCGAGAAGCAGCTTATTGGGGTTGAATCGGTGCCCGTGCTGGGGTTCGTAGGGTCCGTGAACGCGGAAGCCATAGACGGTGCCGGGGTGGACATCCGGGATGAAGCCGTGCCAAAACTGGTCCGTGTATTCCGGCAGCACCAGGCGTTCAATTTCGGTCCCTCCCGCCGAATCGAACAGGCACACCTCTACCTTCGTCGCATGCGCGGAAAACAGGGTGAAGTTCGTTCCCTTGCCCTCCCAGATGGCGCCGTGCGCCCGGGCATGGCCTTCGGTGATACGACTCGTCGGATTACTTTTCAACTTAAAGTCTCGCCTCGGCCGCGGGAACCGGGCCGGTACAAGCACTCATCATGGCGCTTTAACGGCGACGTCGCTGTAGTCCAAACGCAGCAACTGAGGGGCCGAAAAGGCGATCGGAACGTCCTAAACGCCTACATCCGATTAGAGCGGCGTCGGGTTATGGTCGAGGAACTTCTAATCAATGGGATGCGAACACACGATGGATACCATACTAATAGTCATTATTCTCCTGGTGCTGTTAGGCGGCGGTGGCGGCCTGTATTGGGGCATGGGTGCCGGATGGGGCATCGGACCGATCGGGTTGATCATAGCGGTACTGGTGATCGCATTTCTGCTCAACGGTCGTCGGGGACGATTGTAAGCGCCGAGGGATCGGCTCCGCGCTGCCGAAACTCGCCAACTATTCGGCCGAGCCTCTGCCGCTTCAGGCGGTTTGACATATTTCAGCGAGCCTGATCGAACACGGGCCGGTGCAACCGGCCTGTGATCTGGCGTGGGCGCTGATCCGCATCGTGTCCACCTTTCGCGCGTTGTCGCGTTGATAGCTTAGACGGGGATTCGCGGCGTTTGAGCAGATGCTCTGCGGCCGGGATGTTCTACACATCCCCCTCGTTTTCGCTTTACACTGCACGCACGAAAAGGGGATCGCATCATGAATCGCTTTCTACCGCTTGCCGCGCTGGCCGTACTGGCCTGCTCAGGCGTACGAGCGCATATCTCCGATACCTCGAGCCTCGAGAAGGACTCTTTCGATGAGGCACGACCCACTTCATCGGCCGTGCATACCGCTCCGGAATTCCATCCGGCAGGCGCGATCGCTGCGCTGACGCTGCTCCTGTGCGGAGTGGCCGTTCTGAAAGGCCGGCGGCGGGAATAGCGCTGCTCCGCGTACTTGACTCGTGCGCCAAGCCGTCCGCGGCGAAATTCAGCGCTCGAGCTAACTGGCGTACTGCGCCTCGCCATTGCCGAATGACCAATTTTCCTTCTTCACTTCCACGAGATTGATGAGTACGTCTTCCCGCCGAACCGACAGGCGCGAATTGAGCTCCTCCGCGAGCGCCCGATAGAGCCGCTTTTTGACGTCAAGCGATCGACCCTTGTTGAGCGTGATTTGAATCATGATCAGCGCATCGCATCGGTCAATTCCGAGATAGCCCTTGTCGAACACCAAACCATCCCGGGGATGCTCGGTAATGACCTGAAATCGATCGTTCAGAGGAACCCCGATGCTCATCAGGGCGCCGTACACGACCTCCCCGATCGCGGCTCGGTAGTCAGCAGCCTTTCCCTCGCGAAGATCAATTCTCACCAGCGGCATAAGCGACTCCGAAGGACCGTGGGGCAGCGAGGTCTATCTCGTCCCGGGGCGCCTGGGACCTCAAGCCCGGATGCCGAGCGTCGCGCGTCCGGTGAATCCATTGCCCCAGTCACCGGTTACAGCCAGGGTCTGCAAAGCGAGTTCGGCGGACGAGCTCGCCGCGAACACCATGTCGTCCGCGGGCGATCGCCCTTTGAACTCCGCCGCGCTTCGCGTGTAACCCGGGGCGGCTTCATACACTCGAGAACACACCTCGCGCGGCGCAGTCAGTTGCGTGGTCAGCACTCGCGTACTCGCATCGAGCGAGCGTGCGCTCTGCTTGAAAATTTCCAGGTGCAAGTGAGGATATCGACCTGAATAGCACGCCGGGAAAATCGTCTGGAAAGCGACTCGGCCTTCGGGGCCGGTGAACTGCACGCCGCGAAGGTAATTCTCATGCTCGATCCCTCGACCGTACAAGGAATACTCACCCTCGCGATTGCAATTCCATAGATAGACCGCGCAATCTGCGAGTGGCTGGCAGGCTCTGGCGAGATTGAGTAACGTGAGTTCAAGCCTGAGGGGCACTCCCGCCGCGACGGTGGAGGACGTTTCGAAGCTCGAGCGAATGTCCTCGCGCACGATCCCCGGTGCAGTCAATATGTTAGGAATGGAATGATGTCGATCCGGGCCCGGGGGTCCCGCTGCGGGTCCCTGTCCGGGCGGCGCAGGCCCCGGCCCATGCGGGTCCGGGCCGCGCGGTCCGAACCCCCGGTCAGATCGATCCGATCCGTCGGCAGGAAAGGGCCCGGAAGTCTCCTCCGGTGGGGCTGGGCAAGTCGCCGCCAAGCTCCTCGCACCCGTGCCCAGGGTGATAACGGCGCCGCCGGCGAGCAATGAGCGCACCAGCGCCCGCCTCTCCGGGGCGGAAATCCTTTTTGGTGAACGCTTCAATACAATACCTCGACAGGGGCGCTGAAGACGTAGCCTACGCCCCGCTCCGTCACGATGTAGCGGGGATTTGCCGGGTCTTCCTCGATCTTGCGTCGCAGCCGCAGCACCTGAATGTCGATTGCGCGGTCGTAGACTTCGTTGTCGTATACGCGGCTTGCCTCGAGTAGTTGATCTCGCGTAAGGATGCGCTCAGGCGCTGCGAGCAAGGCCGCGAGCAAGTTGAGCTCTCCATTGGTGAGATTGACCGCGCGGCCGTCCTGGCGCTTCAATCGACGCGTGCGCAGGTTGAGCTCGAACCCGCCGAATCGGTACGCGCGGATCTCACGTCGCGGTGAGGCCTCGGGAACCGCGCTCTTCGCACGCCGCAACACGGTCCGGATGCGCGCCAGCAGCTCGCGAGGGCTGAACGGCTTGGTGACGTAATCATCGGCGCCGAGCTCGAGTCCCATCACCCGATCGGCCTCCTCCCGGACGCCCGTGAGCATGATGACCGATATCGCGAGCCGCTCGCGCAGCGACCCTGGCGAGGGACATGCCGTCCTCGTCCTTGAGCCGCAGATCCAGAATCACCAGATCGATCGTCTCCTCGTCCAGGATCTGCATCATTTCCCGACCGCTCGAAGCGGAACTCACGCGCATGGCCGTTCTCGGTGAGGTACTCGTTCAGCAGACTGCGGATCTGTGGATCGTCGTCGACGACCAAGATGTGCGCGCTCATAGCCTCGGGCATCCGACTACTCCTTGGTCTTCATTCCCCGACCGAGCGCGCGGGCGAGCGAGTCCGCGATCTCCCGACCGTGCAGCGGCTTGCGCAGCACCTCGTTGACGCCGACCTCGTAGGCGCGGTCGACCACGGATTGCACGGCGCGCCCGCTCATCAGGAGTATCGGGATCGACGGCCGCAGGGCCCGGATCTGCCGCGCGAACTCCGTTCCCGCAAGATCCGGCATCATCTCGTCCGTGATGACTGCATCGAAGCGTTGCGGCTCGGCACGAAACGCCTGCAGCGCCTGCGTGCTCGACACGAATCCTACCGGCTCGTAGCCGAGCCGCGCCACCACTTCCTCCGCGAGCTCCACGAGCTGCTGCTCATCATCGACGATCATCACGGTCTCTCCCCTTCCGCGCGGCAGATCGTCTACCGGCGAAGTGCCGATCCGCAGACGCCTCCCCGGCCACCGGCAGCCAGATCTCGAAACGCGTCCCCTGCCCCGACCGTCGAGCTTACATCGATGGCGCCTCCCAGATCCGCAACGATGCCGTGCACCAGCGAAAGCCCGAGGCCCGTCCCTTCACCGACGCTCTTGGTCGTGAAGAAGGGATCGAATATCCGCTCGAGCACGCTCGGCGGGAATACCCGCGCCGGTGTCCGTGACCGTAAGTCGCACATACTCTCCCGGCGACGAGCGAGCCGCGCGCGAGGGACTCGGGCTTCCGTCGCAGTGCAGGCGCTGCTCCATGACGACGCCCAGCACGCCGCCTCGCTCCATGGCCTGCACCGCGTTGGTACACAGATTCATCGTCACTTGGTGCAGATAGGTCGGATCGCCGATCACGGCGGCATCGCCCGCCTCGAGCCGCCGTCTCCGAGCCGGATGCCCGACGGGCAGCGAACCCGCGAGCAGCTCGAGCGTCTCGCTCACCACGGACTGGACGTTGACCAGCACCTGATCGCCGAGGCCGCTGCGGCTGAAACCCAGAATTCGCTCGACCAGGAGCTTGGCGCGTTCGGCGGCGTGCATGACATTGTCGAGATAGCGCCGCAGCGTCGCTGTTGCCGGCCGAATGCTGCAGGGCGAGCTCCCCGTAGCCGAGGATGGCGCCGAGCACGTTGTTGAAGTCGTGGGCGATGCCGCCCGGCCAGGGTGCCGACCGCCTCCATTTTCTGCGATTGCCGCAGCTGCGCCTCCAAACGCTCCTTCTCCGACCTGCGCCTGCTTCTGCTCGGTGATATCGATCGCCGAGCCCACGAACCTCGAGGGCTTGCCGGACGCGTCGAACGAGCACCGGCCGCGCGCCAGACAGCCAATGCCATTCGCCGCTGGGATAGCGCACTCGGTACTCGACTTCGAAGCGCGGCATCCGACCGGCCAGGTGTTCCTGCATCGCAGCACTCGACACGCGGTCGATCCTCCTCGTGCATCGCGATGCGGCTCATCCATTCGCTGCCCGACACCACCGCGCTGTCCGCGCTCTCGCCATCCAGCACTTTCATTCGGGGAGACAAAAACAAGCGGTCAGCCGGTACATCCCAATCCCAATGACCCTCGTTCGCACCCTCCATGGCGAGGGCGTAGCGCTCCTCGCTGTCGCGCAGCGCCCGCTGGCTGCTGGCCACGCGTTTGATCTGGCGCAGCAGTAGCGCCAGCAGCACCGCGCCGAGCAGCACCACGATGAGGGTGCGGATCGCAACGCGGATCGTCTCATCCCGCCACGGCCTGAGAGCCACCGCCGAGTCGCGCGTCACGGCGAGTCGCAGGGGCGCATTCCTCACCGCGGCCACCGCGATGAAATCCATGCGGCCGTCGATCGGATTCACCACCCGGTCATCGGCCGGTGCGGCCGTCAACGCCGGGTACTTGCGGCCCTCGATATCCGGCACCCGCGGATCGCGAACCAGCAATGTGCCGTCGTCGCGCAACAGCGCAATGTGACTCTCAGGGCCGAGGCCCACGCCCCGATAGAATTGGTTAAGGTCCTCAAGATCCATGGTGGCCGTCACCACGCCCGCAAAATGCCCGTCGGCGTCATCGAGGCGGCGCGACAGCACCACCGCGGTACGCCCCTCCGAGCGGGTCGTCAGCGGCTCGCTCATGAACATCCCGCGGTTGGGATCGTCGCGCTGCGCGATGAAGTAGGAGCGATCGGCGACATTGTGGTTGGGTATGGAGAACCCGCGCGAGCGATAGAGCTGATTCCCCTGCGCATCCATGATCGTGACCTGGCGCACGGGCTGCACGCCGGCCGCGCGCGCCGCGAGCGCGGCGTCGCGTTCGTCCTCCGGAATTCGAGGGCTATCGGTGCGATACCATCGGGCCGTGTCGATCAGCAGCAGATCCACGGCCTCCAGGCTCCAGGCCGTCTGCTCCGCGAGCGCATTCGCGAGGTTCTTGAGCTCACGCTCGGTGGCCGCAATCGAGTAGCGGTACGAGCGCCACGCATCGTAGGCGGAGGAGCCTGCGAAGGCACACATCAGCAGCACGCCCACCGCGACCACGCCGGACTGCAGCCGATTGAATCGAATCACACCGCTGTCGGGCGGGGCAGGAGCGCTGGCTGAGGACATGCAGTGGGGACGGGTCTTATAGCGAGTGGGGCTAACTGCTGATTATACCGCGCACCGATTCCAGAAGTTCCTGACGCACCAACGGCTTGGCGACGACCTGCCGGACGCAGAGCTTTTGAGCGGTCGCACCGTCGGCACACAACCCGGGGCGAAACTGTCCTGAGATCGCGATCACCGGCGTGTCCGGGTGAGCCTCACGGATCGCGCGCACGCATTGTTCACCCCCCTGCTTCGGCATATACACGCTCAGTATCACGAGGTCGCAGGGCATGTCGGCGCCCGGGTTGCAGCGATTGCCGACCCGCACCCCATAACCCGCCTCCCCGAGCCACTCCTCGAGCAAGGTGCGAGTCAGGAAATCCTCTTCGTAGATGACGATGTTCAGGGCGGCCTCCATGGGTGCATGGTCGGATTAGCCGGTGGCGCGGGTATGTCAGCCCCCCGGCGCGGCATTTCAATTGAAACAAGGCCGCAATGGTCCCGATTGAGGGGTCCACTAGATTGGTCGGCATGCTTGCCATAGTCAGGATCGCGCTCAGCCGCCCCTATACCTTCGTCGTCGCGGCTTTGCTGATATTCATTCTCGGCACACTCGCGGCGCTGCGGATGCCGGTCGACATCTTCCCCAGCATCAACATCCCGATTATCGGCGTCGCCTTTCAGTACACGGGGTTGCCCCCCGACCAGATGGCCGGCCGGGTCATCACGCCGTTCGAGCGCGCGCTCACCACCACGGTGAACGACATCGAGCACATCGAGGCGAACTCGTACACCACGTTCGGCATCGTCAAAATCTACTTTCACTCGGGCGCCAACATCGCCACCGCCAACGCGCAGGTGACGGCGATCGCGCAGACGCTGCTCAAGCAGATGCCGCCCGGTGAGACACCGCCGCTGATCTTGAACTACAGCGCCTCCACCGTGCCCATCATCCAGCTCGCGCTCTCGGGCAACGGACTCACGGAACAGAACCTGGCGGATCTCGGCCTCAATTTCCTGCGCACGCGGCTGGTGACGGTGCAGGGCGCCGGAATTCCCTATCCCTTCGGCGGCAAGTCGCCGCAGGTAATGTACGACCTCGATACCGGCGCCATGCAGTCGCTTGGGCTTACAGGACAGGACGTCGCCAGTGCGCTCGCCGCCCAGAACCTCTTGACTCCGGCTGGTACCGAGAAAATTGGCGACTACGAGTACACGATCAACCTCAACAATGCGCCGTCGAAGATCTCGGACCTCGCGGATCTTCCGATCAAGAGCGTCCGCGGCGCCATGGTGTACATGCACGATGTCGCGCATGTGCATAACGGCAGCGCGGTACAGACCAATGTCGTTCACGTCGACGGCAATCGCTCAGTGCTGCTGAGTATTTTCAAGAACGGCGCGACGTCGACGCTCGACATCGTCAGCGGCATCAAGAAAATGCTCGGGGTCATCAAGCCCTCGCTTCCGGACGAGCTCGATATCAAGCCGATCGGTGACCAGTCCTTGTTCGTGCGCGCATCCATCCAGGGTGTGATCCGGGAGGGCGTGATCGCCGCGGCACTCACCAGTCTCATGATCCTGTTGTTCCTCGGCAGCTGGCGCTCGACCCTGATCGTGACCACCTCCATTCCCTTGTCGGTCCTCGGCGCTATCGGTACGCTGTGGGCTCTCGGCGAGACGCTCAATATCATGACCTTGGGCGGCCTTGCGCTCGCAGTTGGCATCCTGGTCGATGAGGCGACGGTGACGATCGAGAGCATCAACTATCACCTCGAGCAGGGTAAGGGCGTCGAGCAAGCGATCATGGACGGCGCCTCGCAGATCGTCGTGCCGGCCTTCGTGTCCCTGCTCTGCATCTGCATCGTGTTCGTTCCGATGTTCTTCCTGCAAGGTGTCGCGCGTTTCTTGTTCGTCCCCATGGCCGAGAGCGTCATGTTCGCCATGGTCTTCTCGTTCTTGCTGTCGCGAACGCTCGTGCCGACCATGGCGAAGTATCTACTGCGGATGCACGTGGCCCATGACGACGGCCACGCGCCGCCGTCCCGCAATCCGCTGGTCCGCCTTCAACGCGGGTTCGAGGCTCGCTTCATGCGGATGCGTGCCGGTTATCATGATCTTCTTGCCCTCGCCATCCAACGCCGTGGTCTGTTCATTCCCGGCTTCCTGGGATTCGTGCTGCTTTCTCTCCTGATCACCCCGTTCCTCGGACGCAATTTCTTTCCGCAGGTCGACGGCGGGCAGATCTTGATGCACGTGCGTGCGCCCGTGGGCATGCGCATCGAGGAGACTGCGGCGCGCTTCAGTGACGTCGAGAAGGCCATCCGCAGCATCATCCCCCAGAAAGAGACCGGCGCGATCGTCGACAACATCGGCACCTACCTGTCGTCGATCAACACGATCTACAACAATACCGGCACGATCAACGAGTCCGACGGCGACATCCAGATCTCGCTTAGCGAGGGGCATGCGCCCACTCCCGGCTATGTCAGTCGGCTGCGGCAGGAGTTGCCGAAACGCTTCCCCGGCCTCACCTTTTCGTTCCTGCCGGCGGATATCGTCAGCCAGATTTTGAATTTCGGCGCGCCGGCGCCCATCGATCTGCAGGTTCGCGGCAATGATCTCGATGCAGACTTCGCCTACGCGAACAAGCTCCTCGGCCAGATTCGGCATGTGACCGGGGTCGCCGATGCGCGGATTCAGCAGTCGACTCGCCTGCCGACGCTCGACGTCAACATCGACCGCACGCGCGCGCAGTACACCGGCGTGACCGCGGCCGACGTCACCAACAGCCTGGTCGTCAGCCTTGCAAGCTCCAGCCAGGTCGCGCCGACGTATTGGCTGAACCAGAAAAATGGCGTCACCTACCCGATCGCGCTGCAGACGCCGCAGTACAAGCTCGACAGTCTCCCGGCCCTGCAGAATCTCCCGATCAACGCCACCGGCGCCCCGACCACGGTGCTCGGCGGCATCGCCGACATCCGGCGCTCGCATTCCAACGCCGTCGTCTCGCAATACGACATCTCGTCCATGGTGGAAATTTTCGCGACCGTCCAGGGGCGCGATCTCGGCGCGGTGTCGGCCGACATTCGCGACATCATGGCCCGCAACGACAAGGACAAGCCGAAGGGCTCGATCATCGCGCTGGTCGGCCAGACGGCCACCATGTACAGCGCCTACTCGGGACTTCTGTTCGGCCTGCTCGGCGCCGTGGTGCTCATCTATTTTCTCATCGTGATCAACTTTCAGTCCTGGACCGACCCCTTCGTGATCATCACCGCGTTGCCGGCGGCACTCGCCGGGATCGTGTGGATGCTGTTCGCGACGCATACGACGTTGTCGGTGCCTGCCTTGACGGGCGCCATCATGTGCATGGGCGTGGCGACCGCCAACAGCGTCCTGGTGATCAGCTTCGCGCGCGAGAAGCTCACGGAGCTCGGCGATGCGACCCAGGCGGCGCTCGAGGCGGGATTCGTGCGCTTGCGGCCTGTCCTTATGACGGCCCTCGCCATGGTCATCGGCATGCTGCCCATGGCGCTCGGCTTGGGCGAGGGCGGTGAGCAGAACGCTCCTCTGGGCCGTGCCGTCATCGGCGGCCTCGTTTTCGCAACAGTCTCGACGCTGTTCTTCGTGCCCGTCGTGTTCAGCATCATTCACCGCAATTACCGTCCGCTTCCAGGGCCGGTAGGGAACTTGGGAGAAGCACATGTCACCGCCTGATCAAAGCCTGGGCCGCCCGGATCTACGAAAGCTCCGCGTGGCTGGGATCTCCTTCCTGGTGCTGATTCTCGCGATTTTCGCCTACGGGGTGGTCTCCCGAGCGGCGCAGAATTCGCGGCTGCACGATCTCACCGAAGCGGAGGCCATACCGAGCGTGGCGGTGGTCGCTCCGAGCGGCGTCGCGAACAGCACCGGCCTGCAGCTTCCCGGTCGTCTGGAGGCGTTCATCCGGGCGCCCATCTACGCGCGTGTGCCTGGCTACTTGAAGAGCTGGAAACACGACATCGGCAGCAAGGTCAAGGCGGGCGAGGTGCTTGCGGAGATCGACACCCCCGATCTCGACCAGCAGCTCATGCAGGCACGCGCGGACTTGAACGTCGCGCAGGCCAACGCGAAACTTTCGGAAATCACGGCGAAACGCTGGCAGTCGCTCTCCGGCACCGATGCGGTGGCCAAGCAGGACGTCGACCAGCGTACCTTCACCTATGACGCCAACATGGCGCAGGTCAAGGCGGCGCAGGCCAATGTCGAGCGCCTGGTGGCCGAAGCGGGCTTCAAGCGTCTGGTCGCGCCCTTCGACGGCATCGTAACGGCGCGCGAAACCGACATCGGCCAGTTGATCAACGTGGGCGCCACCGGCGGTCAGGAGATGTTCGTCGTTTCCGAGACGGAGAAGCTGCGCATCTATGTCAACGTGCCGCAGAACTATGTGCCGAGCGTCCCGTCCGGCACCAAGGCGACGATCCAAGTGCCCGAACATCCTGGTAAGACCTACTCAGGAACCGTCGAGGCGTCCGCCCAGTCCGTGGATCCGAGTACCGGGACCACCTTGATGCAGATCATCGTGGATAACCCCTCGGGCGAGCTGATGCCGGGCGACTATGCCAGCATCCGCCTGCAGGCGACCGCCGCAGTGAACGTACTCAGTGTGCCCTCGAGCGCCGTGATCTTCGATGCCAAGGGCCTGTCGATCGCGACGGTCGACGGCAACGACCGTGTTCTGCTGAAACCGGTGGCCATCGGGCGCGACTTGGGCGCCGTGATCGAGATCGCCTCGGGCCTCGGCGCGAACGATCGGGTCATCCAGAATCCCCCGGATGGGATCGCCAGCGGCGATCTCGTACACGTGGTCGCGCCACACACAGCCGTTGCAGGCGCACCGCCCAAGGGCCCTGCCGATCATGGCTAGAGCCGTTCCCTGGGCCGCCGCATTCGCCCTGTTGCTCGGCGGCTGCTCGCTCGCGCCGCCGATGAAAACGCCGGACGTGCCGACCGGAGATGCCTACAAGGAGCTCGGGCCCTGGACTCAGGCGCAACCGGCCGATCGTCTGCCTCGCGACAGCTGGTGGACGCTGTACGACACACCCGAACTCGACGATCTCGAGAAGCGACTCATCGCCGGCAATCCCAGCTTGGCCGCGGCGATCGCCAATTATGCGCAGGCCAAAGCGCTCAGCGATCAAGCGCGTGCAGGCCTCTTCCCCACGCTCGGCGTGAATGCCGGCGTGTCGCGCGCCCGCGAGTCCGCCAATGCGCCGCTGATCGGTGCGACGACGCCGCGTTATTACGACGACAACGCTCTCAGCGGCAGCGTGAGCTATGAGCTGGACCTGTGGGGCCGGATCCGCAACCAGGTCGCCGCGGGCGAAGCCAATGCACAGGCCTCCGCGGCGGATTTGGAAAACGCGCGCCTGTCGCTCCTTGCACAGCTCGTCGACGATTACGTGCAGCTGCGGAGCCTCGATCGCGAGAATGCGATCCTCGACGATACGGTCAAAGCCTACGACCACGCGCTCACTCTGACCGAGCAACGCCACGGCGCGGGAATCGCCGCGGGTCTCGATGTCGCACAGGCACAAACGCAACTCGACTCCGCGCGATCGGAAGCGGCGCAGATTCTCGCGCAACGCGCTCTGATGGAGCATGCGATCGCCGCTCTCCTCGGCGTCTCGGCCTCGACCTTCTCCATCGCGCCCGCCCTGGTGGACATCACGCTCCCGCAAGTCCCCGCCGGCGTCCCGACCACGTTGCTCGAGCGCCGCCCGGACATCGCCGCCGCGCAGCGCCGTATGATTGCCGCCAATGCAAACATCGGCGTCGCACGCGCGGCCTACTTCCCCTCGCTCACGCTGGGCGCGCAAGGCGGTTATCAGAGCACGGCCTTCTCAAACTGGCTGACCGCACCGAGCACTTTCTGGGCGATTGGGCCGAACGCGCTGCTGACGGTCTTCGACGGTGGGTTGCGCCGGGCGCAGGTGGCGCAGGCACGCGCCGAATTCGATTCATCCGCCGCGGACTACCGCGGCGTGGTCGTCACGGCGTTTCAGCAGGTCGAGGACAGCCTGGCGAGCCTCAATCATTACCATGATGCCGCCAAGGAAGAGAAGGCTGCCGTCGACGCTGCGCAGCGCACGTTGGATCTCTCTCTGGTGCTCTACAAGCAAGGTGCAGCCGATTATCTGATTGTCGTCACCTCACAAACCTCGCTACTCCAGGCACAGCTTCAGGCCCTCAATCTCGATACGTTACAATTGCGCGCGAGCGTCGATCTGGTCCGGGCGCTCGGCGGCGGATGGGAGGATACGCATCGCCTGGCGGCGCGATAGATGCGGCGCGCTGCATCGGGTCGAGCCGATCCATCTACGTATATTATTGATTAAATAACAATAGCTTATCAATAAAATCTAGAATATATACTAGGTCTAGTCGCCCTTTCAGGGCGGCCCCAGCCCCCGTAGAATTTAGTTACAACGCTGAGCCGCGAGTCGGCTATCGCGGGAGCAAGAATGAACAATACCTGGAGTCACGCCGCCGCTCGCGTCTTGGTGCGCCCACTGATCGGCACGTGGGTCAGGCCCAACCACATCACCTCAATACGGTTAGCGACGGGCGTGCTGGCGTGCGTTTTGCTGGCGGTAGGAGGAGGCACGGCGGAATTGTGGTCGGGCGTGCTGTGGCTGATCTCGGCGTTCCTCGACCGGGCGGACGGCGAACTGGCGCGCATCGGCAAGATGCAGAGCAGGCGCGGACACCTCTACGATTACTACACGGACGTCGGGTTGAATTCGGGTTTCTTCCTCGCAGCCGGGATCAATCTTCGCCATGGCTGGCTCGGCCATTGGGCCATCCCTGCGGGCGTTGTCGCCTGCGTAGCCATGCTCGCCTGCTGCATCCTGTCGGAAACCTACGAGAACTTTAAGGGGACCGGCGAGCGCGTTTTCGAAGGCGGGTGGGGATTTCAACCGGACGACGCACTCTACCTGCTGCCGCTGTTCGTTTGGGCGCATTGGCTCGCGCCCATGCTGCTCGCGGCCGCGGCGGTCATGACGGTCATCGCAGTGATCGTCCTTACTCGGTATCTGCTCGAGATGCGGCGTCCGGCCGTATCACGGACGCCATAAAGGCATGACACCGATGCCCATCACGGGAGGATGTTTGTGCCGGGCTGTGCGCTACACCGCTGCGGCGGAACCGATTGCCTGCCGGGTGTGTTGGTGCCGGGACTGCCAGTTCTTCGCCGCCGGCAGCGCCACAGTCAACGTCGTGTTTGCAACATCGGCGATCTCGCTCAGCGGACCGCTACGCGACTACATGAGCATCGCGGACAGCGGGGCCCGGATGCACCGCCAATTTTGCGAGCGCTGCGGCACACCGGTCGCGAGCCTGTCCGAGGCGCGTCCGCATTTGACGATTCTGCGGGCGGGAACGCTGGATGATCCGGAGATTGCGCGCCCCTCGCTCAGCATCTGGACGGAATCGGCGCCCACCTGGGCCTGCATCAACTCGACCCTGCCGCGCACGCCGCGTCAACCGCCACCCGCCGGTTGATGCCCGCCCCGCTCTACTCTTTCGGCGGCTGCGCGCCGGACGGATTCCCGCCCGGCGGATGGGGCGGCCGGCATGCAAGCGGTTTACCCTCCTCGCGAGCAGCGCAGGTTCCGCTGATCTGATCGCCATGCGGCGAGGTAAAGCTGCATTGCTGGCCGCTCGTCGCACTCTTGCACGCCGCCAAGGCCTCCGGCGGCGGGCCATGATGATGACGCCCCGGCTGATCGCTCGGCGGTTGATCGGTGGGCGGCTGGTCTTGCGGCGGCTGGGCAAGCGCGGCGACGGCCGCGCATGACAAGGCGGCGAATAGGAGCGTGCGGCTCGCGACTCTGTTCAGTACGTTCATGGTCAGTCTCCTTAAGGATCGCGCGGGACCTCGTCGATCGGTCGCAAGACTATACGGGTGCAACGCAAGCGGATTGTGACCTTTACATTGTCTAAACATTTCTCCACCCGCGTTGTATCAAGGTAACGCTCCGCGCAAAATCAGAGGCATGTTCACCTCTCCAATCCTTCGAGACCTGCTGCACTTCGGCTCGATCATCGGGCTTGCGCTGGGAGCGCTCCTGCCCATCGTCGATCCGCTCGGCGGAGCGCCGATCTATCTGGCCATGACGACGGGCCTTTCGAGCGCTCAGCGGGCGCGGATGGCGAAGTTGGTCGCGATCAACAGCTTCGTATTGCTGATCGCCTCGACGCTCGCCGGTGCGTACGTGCTCGACTTCTTCGGCTTGTCGATACCCGCCGTGCAGGTCGCGGGCGGTATCGTGGTGTGCCTCGTCGGCTGGCAGCTGCTCAACAGTCCCAACACGCAGCCCGCGGTCGATCGCAGCTCGGCGCCTGCGCCGAGCACGGAAGATTTGAGTCAGCAGGCCTTCTATCCGATGACCATGCCCCTCACGGTGGGACCGGGATCGATCTCGGTGGCATTGACCCTGGGCGCCAACCCCCCGGCAGGATTTCGGCCGCTGCTCATCACCGTTTTCGCCCACACGATCGGCATCCTGCTGGTCGCGCTGGGCGTATATCTTTGTTACCGCTATGCGGAGGTCATTTTGCGCAAGCTCGGGCCCACGGGCACCGGCGTCGTGGTGCGCCTCACCGCCTTTATCCTGCTCTGCATCGGCGTGCAGATTTGCTGGAACGGCGTGCATGCGCTGCTGTTGAGCACGTTCCCCGGCCTCACTTGAAAACGGGCGGCTCGCGCTGCGCGAGCCGCCGATCAGGCCGCCGCGAGCCGACCGTCGCGATAATCAGCGAGCGCCTGCTCGATTTCCTCACGCGTGTTCATGACGAAGGGTCCGTACTGCACCACCGGCTCGCGCAACGGCTTCGCCGCGAGCAGCAGCAGGCGTGCGCCCTCCTCACCCGCGCGTACGCGCACGCGATCTCCGGCGGAGAGTACGCCCGCGGCACGATGCGCGAGCGGCTTCGCCTCGCCGGCGGCGCCCACCTCGACGCTGCCCTCGTACGGATACAGAAACGCGTTGTAGCTTGACTCGATCGGCAGCGTGAACTCTGTGCCGGCCGGCAGGTGCGCATCGAGGTACAGCGGATCGGTGCTCAGCTTCGCGCCCGCTCCATTGATGGGGCCGCTCAACGCGCGCCCCTCGATGTCGAGCGTGCCGGCGATCAGCCGCATCTCACCGCCTTGCGGTAACGCGATGCTGGGAATCTGGCTCGACGGAATGTCCCGATAGTGCGCGGGTTTCATCTTCTCGCTCGCGGGAAGATTCAGCCACAGCTGAAATCCGCGCATCCGGCCTTCGCTCTGCTGCGGCATCTCCGAATGAATAATGCCGCGCGCGGCGGTCATCCATTGCACATCGCCCGGACCTAAGTCGCCGCGATTGCCCATATGGTCCTCATGGCGCATGTGCCCGTCGAGCATATAGGTCACCGTCTCGAACCCACGATGCGGATGCGCGGGAAAACCGGCGATGTAGTCGTTCGGGTTGTCCGAATAGAACTCATCGAGCATGAGGAAGGGATCCACGTGCAGTCCGCGCTGGCTGCCGAGACTGCGGCGCAGCTTCACGCCGGCGCCGTCCGAGGTGGGCATCGACTCGATGACATGTAGCAAAGTGCGAGTGCTCATTGATCTCTCCATTGCAATCCTGTGTGCATCAGGCCGCGAGCGATGCAATCTCCGCGGCCGCCTTGGCGAGACCCGCCTCGCGGCTCTCGGGACTCACCGCCAAGCCTTCGGCATAGACAAATTGCACGTCGTTCATACCCAGAAACGCGAGAAAGTCGCGCACGTAGCCGGTCTGTGTGTCGAGCGTCGTGCCCGCGTAGAGCCCGCCCCGCGCCGCGAACACGTAAACCTTCTTGCCCGTGAGCAGGCCCACCGGCCCACTCGCCGTGTATTTGAACGTTACGCCCGCCCGGGCGATGTGGTCGAAGTACGCTTTGAGCTGTGAGGGTACGCCGAAGTTATACATGGGTAAGCCGATGACGATGACCTCGGCGCGCTTCAGCTCATCGATCAGCGCATCGGAATACGCGACGACCGCGTGCTGCGCATCGGAGCGTTCCTCGGGCTTGGCAATGAACGCGCCGAAACGCTCCCCGTTCAAGTGCGGCACCGGCTCGCCCGAGGCGACCTCGCGCACCAGCACTCGGGCGTCGGGATGGCCCTGCCGGTAGGCGGCGACAAAGCTATTCGCGAGTTGGCTCGACAGCCCCTGGTCGTGGCTGATGCTCGCCTTGATCTGCAACAGTGTGGTCATGGGTCCTCCAAATGGTTGTCCGCGCCCCTCCTTTATATATTGATTAAATAGATAAAAAAGTAGAATAATTAGGGTATACCTATGAATACAATAGATATATGACGCCAAATCCTCGCATTTCCCTGGAACAGTGGCGCTCGCTTCTTGCGGTCGTGGACTCGGGCGGGTACGCCCAGGCTGGGCTCGACCTGCATAAGAGCCAATCCGCCGTGACCTATGCGGTGCAGAAGATGGAATCTCTTCTCGGCGTGAAGATCTTCGAGGTCGTCGGTCGTAAGGCACAGCTGACGGCCACCGGCCAGGTGCTCTACCGGCGCGCGAAAGCCCTCCTGGAAGAGGCGGGAGCTCTCGAGGGCGCAGCGGGCAGCTTGGCGGCCGGATGGGAACCGGAGCTCAAGCTCGCGGTCGAGGTCGTGTTCCCCACTTGGTTGCTGCTTGAAGCGTTCAGTCGGTTTGCGAGGGAGCGGCCCGACACGCGCGTCGAGCTCTACGAGACCGTGCTCAGCGGCACCGATGAATTACTTCTTGAGCGGCGCGTGGATCTCGCCATCGGCTCCGCGGTGCCCGCCGGCTTCGCGGGCGATCGCTTGATGCCGGTACGCTTCATTGCGGTCGCTCATCCCGACCACCCGCTGCATCGTCTGGGGCGCGAGCTCACGTTGCAGGACTTGCGCAAGCATCGGCATCTGGTCATCCGTGACAGCGGCAGTCAGCGCCGCGGCGGCACCTGGCTCGGCGCCGAGCAGATCTGGACGGTGAGCCAGAAGGCCACGTCCATTCATGCGGCCACCTTAGGCTTGGGCTTCGCCTGGTTCCCCGAGGACACCATCCGCAACGAGCTCGCGAGCGGCAGCTTAGCGCCGCTGCCGCTGCGCGAGGGCGGCGAGCGCTGGGCGGATCTGTATCTCGTGTTCGCCGACCGTGACTACGCGGGACCGGGAGCGCGGCGGCTGGCGGAAATTATTCGCAGCGCGGTCGCCGAGCAATGCACCAAGCACCCGCCTCGGCCAGGCGCGAGCTCCGCTACAATTGAGTTCGGCAATAACGCCGTTCGCGACGGGCGCGAGGCGCCGTGAGAGACTGATGCAAATGCCTGAGCGCGTACGCGTAGACGATATCGACATCGATGTGCGCTTGCACGATTTCGTGCGGCACGAGGCGGCGCCCGGCACCGGCGTGGACCCGTCGGCATTCTGGCGCGGATTCGCCGCGCTCGTGCGGCGCCTGGCGCCGCGCAACGCCCTTCTGCTCGCGCGCCGCAACTCGCTGCAATCGCAGATCGACGACTGGCATCGCCGGCATCCTGGAGCGCTGTTCGACCTGGCGAGCTATCGTGAGTTCCTGGCGCAAATCGGTTACCTGCAACCCGAGGAAGGCGCCTTTGCCGTCGGCACCGCCGACGTGGACGCCGAGATCGCGCGCATCGCGGGTCCGCAGTTGGTGGTTCCCATCACCAATGCGCGCTATGCCTTAAATGCCGCCAATGCTCGCTGGGGGAGCCTCTACGACGCGCTGTATGGCACGGACATGATCGAAGGACCGCGTCGCGCCGGCGGCTACGATGCCGAGCGCGGCGCGCGCGTGATCGCCTTCGTGCGGGACTTCCTCGACGATCATTTTACGTTGAGCGAGGGGAGCTACCACGAGGCAAGCGGCTTTCGCGTTTCGGCGCAGGGTTTGCGGGTCGCACGCGCGCATGGCGAGAGCACTCTGACGGATGCCGCCGCGCTCGTGGGTTATCAGGGCCAGGCGGAGTCACCGTCTCTCGTTCTCTTGAAGCATCACGGACTGCACGTCGAGCTGCACATCGACCGCACCCATCACATCGGCCGGAGCGACGCGGCGGGGGTGAGCGATGTCGTGATCGAGTCCGCCGTCACCACCATCCAGGATCTCGAAGACTCGGTGTCCACGGTCACTGCCGAAGAGAAAATTTTGGGGTACCGCAACTGGCTCGGCCTCATGCAAGGAACGCTCGAGGCGACTTTCGAGAAAGGCGACACGACGCTCACTCGGCGGCTCAATCCCGATCGGCGCTATCGCACCGTGACCGGGTCCGAGCTCGCACTGCCGGGCAGAAGCCTGTTGCTCGTCCGCAATGTCGGGCACCATATGTTGAGCGATGCCGTCACTTTGGAGGGGGCATCCATACCCGAGACGTTCATCGACGCGGCGGTCACTTCGCTCATCGCGCTGCACGATCTGCGAGGCCCCGCAGCGCGCAGCAACTCGCGCACGGGCTCCATCTATATCGTCAAGCCGAAGATGCATGGCCCTGAAGAATCTGCCTTCGCGGGCGAGCTTTTCTTGGAGGTCGAGGCGCTGCTCGGGCTCCCCGAGAACACACTCAAGATGGGCATCATGGACGAGGAGCGTCGCACCAGCGCGAATCTTGCCGAATGCATCCGCGCGGTGCGCAATCGAGTGGCGTTCATCAACACCGGCTTTCTGGATCGCACCGGCGATGAGATCCATACCTCGATGCTCGCGGCGCCTGTGCCGCGCAAGGCCGAGATCAAGAAGACCGTCTGGCTAGACGCTTACGAGCGGCGCAACGTCGAAGTGGGGCTCGCCTGCGGACTGCGCGGGCGCGCGCAGATCGGCAAGGGCATGTGGGCCATGCCCGATCGCATGGCAGAGATGGTGCGTAGCAAGATCGCGCATCCGCTCGCCGGCGCGAACACGGCGTGGGTACCCTCACCGACGGCGGCCACGCTGCATGCTCTGCATTACCACCAGGTCGACGTGAACCAGGTGCAATGTAGCCTGTTGTCGCGTCCGCCCGCCGCGGCGCTCGAGACCATGCTCACCCCGCCGCTCGTCAGCCGACCGGCGTGGACACCCGCCGAAATCGAAGAAGAGATCGACAACAACGTGCAAAGCATTCTCGGCTACGTGGTGCGCTGGATCGACTCCGGCGTCGGCTGCTCCAAGGTGCCGGATTTTTACAACGTCGGGCTGATGGAGGATCGCGCAACGCTCAGGATCTCGAGCCAACACCTCGCCAACTGGCTGCTACACGGCGTTTGCTCGAAAGACGAGGTGCGCGCGGCGCTCGCACGCATGGCCGCCGTGGTCGATGGACAGAATGCCGCCGACCCGGCGTACCGCCCGATGAGCGCCGACCCGGCGCATAACATCGCGTTTCAGGCCGCGTGCGACCTCATTTTCGAAGGCCGCACACAAGCGAACGGCTACACGGAGGCGATCCTGTCGCGCCGGCGCAGGGAAAAACTCAAGTCGTCCTATAGGCATGATCCTACGTCCGATTAGGACTTCCTCTCCTCGGACCCCTTCTCGAGGCGCGTGTAGGATTGGGCGGGTTATGCGCCCGGAAAGCTAACGGTGGCCACTCCTCCTGTCGCGGAACGGCAACAGTCGGACAATCATCCTTACGAGTTAGCGCTCGCGGGCGTCGCCGACGCCGTCATCGTCGTCGATGCAAAGCACGCGGTGACGTACCTGAATCCGGCGGCGGCTCAGATCGTCGGCCGCTCCATCTCCGACACGCTCGGTCAGCCGCTCTCCCACGTGCTGCGGATTTCCCGCGAAGACGAAAGCGCGGAGCCTGGCACCTGGCTGGAGGCGGTGCGGCAAAGCGGCCATAAAATCGACCTCGTCGGCGACATGCTAAGTCCCGGCGGCGTGCGCGTTCCCATCGAAGGCAGCGCATCGCCGATTCGCGGCAGCGACGCACAAGCCGCGGGTGCAGTCATCGTGTTCCGCGACGTCACCGGACGCCGTGCCGCCGAACAGGCATTGCAATCGAGCGAGGAGTCGCGCGCCGAGAACGCCGAGGCCTTGTTCGAGGAGAAAGAGCGCGCGCAGGTCACGCTCAACTCGATCGGCGACGCCGTGGTGAGTACGAACTTCTGGGGCCGCGTCACCTACCTCAACAACGTCGCCGAGCGAATGACCGGCTGGACTCAGGCGCAAGCCTCGGGTCGCGCCGTAGAGGATGTATTTCGCCTCATCGACGTGACGGCCCGCAACCCCATCGCAACCCCCACCGCGCGCGCCATCATCGAGAACCGCACGGTGGGGCTCGCCGAGGATTGCATGCTCATCCGCTGCGATGGCGCCGAGCTCGCCATCGAGACCTCGGCAGCACCCATTCACGACCGACAAGGCGGGGTGATCGGTGCGGTGATGGTCGCGCACGATGTCACGACGGCACGCGAGCTGTCGCAGAAACTCGCCCGCCTCGCGCTGCACGACAGCCTAACCGACGTACCGAACCGGACGCTGCTCAGCGACCGCCTCGATCAGGCCATGATGCGCGCACATCGAGCCGGCACCTCGGTCGCGGTGCTGTACATCGATCTCGATCGCTTCAAGCACATCAACGATTCGCTTGGTCACGCCATCGGCGATCAGCTGCTGAAATCGGTGGCGGAACGGTTGCAAACCTGCGTGCGCAGCTCCGATACCGTGAGCCGCCAGGGGGGAGATGAGTTCGTGGTGTTGCTCGCGGATGTGGTGCAGCCGCACGATGCCGCCCTCTGCGCGGACAAGATCATCATCGCGCTCGAGGCGCCGCTGCGCATCGCCGGACACGATCTGCGCATCACCGCGAGCATCGGCATCGCCACCTTTCCGGGCGATGCCGCGGATGCGGAGACCCTGTTGCGCAACGCCGACTTCGCCATGTATCAGGCGAAGTACACCGGTCGCAACAACTACCAGTTTTTCCGCCCCGAAATGAACGCCAACGCCATCGAGCGGCAATCCGTCGAGACCGACCTTCGACAGGCGGTCGCGCGGCGTGAATTTGTCCTCAACTATCAGCCGAAGATCGACCTCGAGACCGGCGCGGTGGTGGGCGTCGAGGCGCTCATCCGCTGGCACCGCCCGCGCCACGGCATGGTGCTGCCGGCTCGATTCATTCCGGTGGCCGAGGAGTCCGGACTCATTCTCCCGATCGGCCGCTGGGTGCTGGACACCGCCTGCAAACAGGCGCGCGCCTGGCAGGACGGCGGCCTCGCACCGATCTCGATCGCCATCAACGTCTCCGCCGTGGAACTGCGCGCCAAGGACTTCCTCTCGAACGTGCAGCAGATCCTCGAGCAGTACCGGCTCGAGCCGCGCTTTCTCGAGCTCGAGCTCACCGAGACCTTCATGATGCAGGACTGGAAATCGACCGCCGAGATCCTGCGCGCCTTGAAGGCTCTCGGCGTGCGCATTGCGCTCGACGATTTCGGCACGGGCTATTCGAGCTTGAGCTACATGAAGCGGTTTCCGATTGATGCGCTGAAAATCGACCAATCATTCGTCCGCGACATGACCAGCGATTCGGACGATGCCAGCATCGTCAGCGCCGTCATCGACATGGGCCGGAGCCTGAACATGCGCGTCGTGGCCGAGGGCATACAAACCCGCGATCAGCTGCAGTTCTTGAAAGCCCGGCATTGCCCCGAGGGACAGGGCTTCTACTTCGCGCCGCCGGTGCCGGCAGAGGAGCTCACGGGCCTGCTGAGTGAAGGTGTCGTACGGCGGTCATTCCTGGCGAACGTCCCCTGAGCGCTCCTCAAAGGGCGCCCTGCCCCGAGGTCAAACACCGGCGCTAGACGGCAAGGCGCTCGACCTGTACCATGCGCGCAGCCAATTCAAGGTCGGTGTACGGTCAGTACCGCCCTCGGCTCGCGGTCCGTCTTCGACGCACTCGTACCTGATTCTCTCCTCGCTGCTGACCGCTCCGGATGCGCAATCAATCCGCCGTGCGAGTCAAAATTGAGGATTTTAAATGTCATTTTCAGATCTCGGGCTGACGCCCGAATTGCTGCGTGCTGTTGCCGATAAAGGCTACGACACGCCCTCCCCCATCCAGCTGCAGGCCATTCCGGCGGTGCTCGCGGGCCGCGATGTGCTCGCGGGCGCTCAGACCGGCACCGGCAAGACCGCAGGATTCGTACTGCCGATCCTGCAGCGGCTCGCCGCGGACGTCGCCACGCGCCACCGTGCGCCGCGTGCGCTGGTGCTCGCGCCCACCCGCGAGCTCGCGGCGCAAGTCGCGCAAAGCGTGCGCGACTATGGCAAGTATCTGCCGCTGCGCGTGCTGCAAGTGTTCGGCGGCGTGGGCATCCACCCGCAGATCTCGGGACTTCGCAGCGGCTGCGACATCCTCGTGGCAACGCCCGGGCGGTTGCTCGATCTCGCTCAGCAGCGTGCAGCGGACCTCTCGCACGTCGAGGTGCTGGTGCTCGACGAAGCGGACCGCATGCTCGACATGGGGTTCATCCACGACATCAAACGCATCATCAAGCTGCTGCCGCAGCGGCGGCAGAATCTGCTGTTCTCTGCCACCTATTCGGACGACATTCGCGGACTCGCGGAACGGCTGCTCGCCGATCCCTTGTCGATCCAGGTCGCTCCGCGCAACGCACCCATCGAGCTCGTCGAACAGCGCGCCTATCGGGTACAGAAGGATCATAAGCGCCATCTTCTCGCGCATCTGATCAAAGAGGGAAGCTGGGCGCAGGTGCTCATTTTCACGCGCACCAAGCACGGCGCGAACCGTCTGACGCAGCAACTCGAGGGCGCCGGCATCCAAGCCGCGGCGATCCACGGCAACAAGAGCCAGGCGGCGCGCGTACGCGCACTCGACATGTTCAAGCGTGGCGAGATCACGGCGCTCGTCGCGACCGAGGTTGCGGCCCGCGGCCTCGACATCAAGGAGCTGCCGCACGTGGTGAACTACGAGCTGCCGAACGTTCCGGAGGACTACGTCCATCGTATCGGCCGCACCGGACGCGCGGGTTCTTCCGGACACGCGATCTCATTGGTTTCGGCCGACGAGCAGGGCTTGCTCAAGGACATCGAGCGGCTGCTGAGGCGCAGCATCCCGGTGGTGGCAACACCGGAATTCGCGATTTCCGCCGAGCCGCGGCAGCCGAGCGGCGCCCAGCGTCCCGATTCCTCGGGTCAGCGCAGCGGCGAGCGGCGCGATTCACGGCCGCATGGCGCAAGCCGTCCCTCGAGCGGCGCGCGGCATTCGTCGGGCTCGCGGCAGCGCGATGCCGGGCGTCAGGGACAGGGTCGAGGCTACCGGCAAGGCGGCCGCTAACGCGCGCCGCCCGCTGCTAGAGCCGAGGCGCGAGGTTCTTCAAGTAGGCCGCGAATTCCGGCCCGAGGCTCGGGTGCTTGAGGCCGAACTCCACGGTCGCCTGCAAGTACCCGAGCTTGCTGCCGCAATCGTAGCGCTTGCCCTCGAACTCGTACGCGTACACGGGCTCACGCTGCATGAGCCGCGCGATGCCGTCGGTGAGCTGGATCTCCCCGCCCGCACCTTTGCCGATTTTCGCGAGGTCCTCGAACAGCGACCCCGACAGTAGGTACCGACCCACCACGGCGAGCGTGGACGGCGCCTTGTCGGGCTTGGGCTTCTCGACAATGTGAACCATCCGGCCGACGCCGTCGACCATGGGCTTCTCCAGCGTCACGATCCCGTACTTGTCGGTGTCGCTCGGCGGCACGTTCTGCACGCCGAGCACGCTGCCGCCGAACTTCTCGTGCACCTGCGCCATCTGTTTCAAGCACGGCACTCGCGCATGGATCAAATCATCCGCGAGGTGCACCATGAAAGGCGCGTTGCCGACCACGGGTCGCGCGCACAGTACGGCGTGCCCGAGACCGAGCGGTGCCGGCTGGCGGATGTAGACGCACGACGCCCAGCTCGGCAAGATGTTGTTCAGGGCGTCCAGCAGATCCTGCTTGCCCTGCTGCTGCAGCACGTGCTCGAGTTCCGGGTTGGAATCGAAATGATCCTCGATGGCACGCTTCGAACTGCCGGTGATGAACACCAGCGTGTCGGCGCCCGCTGACAACGCTTCGTCCACCGCATACTGAATGAGCGGCTTGTCGACGATCGGCAGCATCTCCTTGGGGCTCGCTTTCGTCACGGGCAAAAATCTCGTGCCGCGGCCCGCCACCGGAAATACGCAGGTCTTTACGGATTGGTGAGTTGGCATCGGCAAATCATAGCTTATTTCTTTAATGCAGTTTAACGAGCGCGTAGGACTCGAATGACTGCCATGACTGACACGCGGGACAATGCCAATAGAAGCTGCGTGCCGCGAATCCGCACTCCGCGCACCGGTATCGCTCGGCGTGATTGAGTAGCGCTCCGACTTCGCGCGCGACGCGCTCCTCATTGCCGCGGCCCTCTCGCCACACGGCGTTGAGCGTCGCGTCGTGCGTGAACACGGACTCGAGCGCGGCGCTCAACGGCGCGGCCCCGGACAGATCCGCGGCGATCGCTGCGAACACCAGGCGCTTCAGGTCAGCCGGCCCGCGCTGCCGCGCCTGGACCACGAGCTCCGACAGGAGCGCATCCCGTTGCTCGGGACCTGCCAGCGCGAGCAGATGCGGCAGCTCTCCCGGAAGAAGCTCGGGACATTCGTTGAGCGCAGTCCGCAACAGCCGGATAGCGAGCTCACGATCGTTCAGCCGATCGGCGATTTGCGCCCGCAGCAGCGTGGCGCGTGGGCAAGGGGTGGTCTCGCGGCGTGCTTGGCGAAGGAGACTGCGCGCCTCGTCCAAGGCGCCGCGCTCGATCTCGAGCGCGGCCAGTTCGCAGAGATATTGCGCGGCAACCAACCGCGGCGGCGCCGATTTGATGCGCGCGAGCAGGCGATACGTATCGAGCGCCTGCCGCCACTCGTGCTGGCGCTCGTAGACGCTGCGCAGTGCCTCGAGCGCGCTTGCGCGCAGCCGCGGCGCTTCGGCGACCTTCTGAAACAGTCCCTCCGCTCGATCGAGCACGCCTGCTCGCAGATAATCTTGCGCAAGCCCGAGCAGCGCCTGTTCATGGTGCTCCGGTGCGAGCTCGTCCCGTGCGAGCAGGTTCTGATGAATGCGAATGGCGCGCTCGACCTCGCCGCGCCGGCGATACAGTGCGCCGAGCGCGAAGTGAGTCTCGATCGTGTCCGCGCTCGCATCCAGAAGCTTTAAGAACATGTCGAGCGCGCGGTCGGGCTGCTCGGTAACGAGGTAATCGAGCCCGGTGAGATAGTCGGGATGCAGCTTGCCGAAGCTTCCGCGGCCGCCGCTCCGGGTCCAGCGTCTGCCCCAGCCGAAGTGGCCGGCCAGAATACCGAGCACCAGCGCCGCCAGTATCAGCAGCCAGGCGAGTAAAGGGAGATCGGGCATGGGCCCGCGGGCCTCAGTCGCGAATCGGTTGATCCGCGCCGTCGTTGACCCGCTCGCGCAAGTCCTTCCCCGGCTTGAAATGCGGCACGTGCTTGCCCGCCAGGGCGACGGCCTCGCCGGTCTTGGGGTTGCGCCCCTGCCGCGGCGGGCGAAAGTGTAGCGAGAAGCTGCCGAAGCCGCGGATCTCGATACGCTCGCCGGTCGCCAAGGCATCGCTCATGATTTCCAGCAGTTGCTTCACGGCCAG
Source organism: uncultured Gammaproteobacteria bacterium (assembly GCA_963766915.1). Classification (GTDB taxonomy): domain Bacteria; phylum Pseudomonadota; class Gammaproteobacteria; order Steroidobacterales; family Steroidobacteraceae; genus Bog-1198. The sequence goes on along the minus strand of CAVYCL010000001.1, from coordinate 477,731 downwards.
CTCGACATCCTTCGCCGGTAAGTGCTTCTGCTTGGCCGAAATGATCTCGATGAGTTCCGATTTCGTCATGGTCGATCCGTGGCATCCCTAGAGAGGCATAGGGGTGAACGCGGCGGCCCTCGCGGGCCGCCGAGTCCAGTGGATATCGCTTAATCCTGGCCCGAGATTTGTTCTTTCAGTAAATCTCCGAGGCTCGTCCCCGTCGGCGAATCGGTGCGGTAGTTCTGCATCGCCTCTTGTTCCTCGTGAATGTCCTTCGCCTTGATCGACAGCGAAATGCTGCGACCTTTGCGATCGACGTTGGTGAATTTCGCTTCGACCTCTTCGCCGACCTTGAGGAGCAGTCGTGCATCCTCGACACGGTCGCGCGACAGCTCCGATGCCCGCAGCTGGCCATCCACGCCGTTACCCAAGTCGATGATCGCACCCTTGGCATCCACCTCGCGCACCGTACCGCGCACGATGCTGCCCTTCGGATGATCCGCGATGTACGCAGAGAAAGGATCCTTGGCGAGTTGCTTGACGCCCAAGCTGATGCGCTCGCGCTCCGGATCGATCGACAGCACCATGGCATCGACCTGTTGACCCTTTTGGTAGCTGCGCACGGCTTCTTCGCCGGGCAGATCCCAGGAGATGTCCGACAGATGCACCAGGCCGTCGATACCGCCGGCGAGACCGATGAAGATGCCGAAATCGGTGATCGACTTGATCTGACCGCTGACCTTGTCGCCGCGGTTGTAGTTCTCGGCGAACTCCTTCCAGGGGTTGGTCTTGCATTGCTTGATGCCCAAGCTGATGCGGCGGCGCTCCTCGTCGATGTCGAGCACCATGACCTCGACTTCCTGGCCGACGTGAACGACCTTGGCCGGATTCACGTTCTTGTTGGTCCAATCCATCTCCGAGACGTGCACCAGACCTTCGACGCCTTCCTCGATCTCCACGAAACAGCCGTAATCGGCGATGTTCGTGACCTTGCCGAACAGCCGCGTGTTCGCCGGATAGCGGCGCGCGATGTTCTGCCACGGATCGGCGCCGAGCTGCTTCAATCCGAGCGAGACGCGCTGACGCTCGCGGTCGAACTTGAGGATGCGTACGTCGATCTCTTCGCCGACCTTCACCACCTCGGACGGATGCTTGACGCGCTTCCAGGCCATGTCGGTGATGTGCAGGAGGCCATCGATGCCGCCCAAGTCCACGAATGCACCGTAGTCGGTGAGATTCTTGACCACGCCCTTGACGGCTGCGCCTTCCTGCAAATTGTCGAGCAGCGCGGAACGCTCGGCGCTGTATTCCTGCTCCACCACGGCACGCCGCGAAACCACGACGTTGTTGCGCTTCTGATCGAGCTTGATGACCTTGAATTCGAGGGGCTTGTTCTCGAGGTACGAAGGATCGCGCACCGGCCGCACATCGACCAGGGAGCCGGGCAGAAACGCCCGCACGTTGTCGATCTCGACGGTGAAGCCGCCCTTGACCCGCCCGGTGATGACACCGGTGACCACTTCTTGTTTCTCGAAGGCCGTTTCGAGACGCGTCCAGGTGCGCGCCCGCTTGGCCTTCTCACGCGACAGTCGGGTCTCGCCCGAGCCGTCTTCGACGCTGTCGAGGGCGACCTCGACGGTCTCGCCGACGGTAACTTCGATTTCGCCCTTCTCGTTCTTGAATTGATCCGAGGGTATGACGGCCTCGGACTTCAGACCGACATTGACGATGACGTAATCTTGGCCGACCTCGACGATGAGGCCGTTGAGTATGGTGCCGGGACGAATCCGCTGGCTCGCGATGCTCTGTTCAAACAGTTCCGCAAAACTTTCTGTCATGTGCTCTCTATCGAACGTAGCCCCGGCTCATTTCCATGTGCACCAGGGGTTGACCATAATGACGGGGATCACTCCATGATCCTCCGCAACCAAATCTCGCAGGCCCAGTCCCATCAAGAGCCGCCCACTCGACTGCGGACAATTTCCAGAACCCGGCTCACCACCGCGTTGACGGGCATTCCCGTCGTGTCCAGCACGACTGCATCGGCGCTTGCGACAAGAGGCGAGGCAGACCGCGAAATATCGCGCCGGTCGCGCTCGGCTATCTCCAGCGAAAGGGCGGCAAGGGTAGCAGCAACCCCCTTTTCTTTCAACTGGTTATGGCGCCTGAGCGCCCGCTCCTCGGGGCTCGCCGTGAGGAATATCTTCACCTCGGCCCCGGGGAATACCACGGTGCCCATATCGCGCCCGTCCGCTACCAACCCCGGGGGTAGCGCGAAAGCCCGCTGACGCGCCAATAGGGCGGCCCGTACGGCGGGGATTGCAGCCACCCGCGAAGCATCCCCTCCGGCGGCCTCGGTGCGGATGTCCCGAGTGACGTCCGTGCCGTCCAGCCAGACCCTCTCCTCCCCCGAAGCGCCCGATCCGAAGCGGATGTCCAGGCGCAGAGCCAGGGGCGACAAGGCCGCTGCATCATCGAGTCCGACGCCGCCGCGACGCGCGGCCAGCGCGACCAACCGATATAGGGCGCCGCTATCGAGCAAGTGCCAGCTCAAGGCGTTCGCCACCGCCCGGCTGATGGTTCCCTTGCCCGATCCCGAGGGACCGTCGATGGTGATGACCGGCACGCCGGCCGGCGGGTCGGCGGCAGTCAAGCGCGGGCGACCGAGGTTTCGGCCAGGTCCAAGCCCACGGCGCGGGCCAGCGTCACGAACCCCGGAAAGGAGGTGGCCACGTTGGCGGTATCCCGCACCGCAATCGGCTGCGCCGCGCGCAGGCTCGCGACGCTGAAGGCCATGGCAATGCGATGATCGCCGCGGCTGTCGATTTCCCCGCCACGAAAGACGGGCCCGTCCGGCTGGCCCTCGATCCGCATGCCGTCGGGGGTGGTCTCGTGCGCGACGCCCATGGCCGCGAATCCTGCCGCCATGGCGGCGATCCGGTCGCTTTCCTTGACGCGCAGTTCCTCCGCGCCCGTCACCTGCGTCTGCCCGCGCGCGCAGGCCGCGGCGATGAACAGCACCGGAAACTCATCGATGGCCAGCGGCACAGCGGCCGGCGGCACGTCGATTCCTTGGAGCGCGGAGCGGTAGACGCGCAGATCCGCCACCGGCTCGGCGCCGCTCGAGCGCGGATTCTCGACCTCGATGCGGCCGCCCATGCTGCGCAGGATGTCGAGCAGGCCGGTGCGCGTGGGATTCAATCCGACGTTCTCGAGCAGCAATCCTTCGGGGCCGGCGCCCAGCAATCCCGCCACGATGAAAAAGGCCGCGGAGGAGAAATCGCCCGGGACCTCGAGCGACTGGCTGTCGAGTCTCTCGGGAGGGTGCAGCGTGGTGAGAAGCCCATCCGTCTCGATACGCACGCCTGCGCTCGCGAGCATTCGCTCGCTGTGATCGCGGCAAGCCGCCGGCGAGCTCACGCGGGTCGGCCCGTCGGCATACAAGCCCGCGAGCAGCAGCGCCGATTTAACCTGCGCGCTCGCGACGGGCATGCGGTACTCGATGCCGTGCAGGCGCCGTCCGCCGCCGATCTCGAGCGGCGGCTTGCCGTCGCGTGTGCGCACATCGGCGCCCATCTCGCGCAGCGGCTTGGCAACGCGCTCCATGGGTCGTTGCATGAGCGATTCGTCGCCGATCAGCGTCGAATCAAAGGACTGCGCGGCCAGCAACCCTGCGAACAATCGCATCGCGGTGCCCGGCGTTTCCCATGTCGAGCGCGTGTGCCGCGGCCTTGAGCCCGTGCAGCCCGACACCGCGCACACGCACGCGCGCGGGATGGCGGTTGTCGATGTGCACGCCGAGCGCCTGCATCGCCTTGAGGCTCGCAAGACAGTCCTCGCTGGCGAGAAAGCCGCGCACCTCGCTCTCGCCGGACGCGAGCGCGGAAAGCAGGATGGAGCGGTGCGAGATGGACTTGTCGCCCGGCACCGTCACGCGACCCGAAACACGCTGCGCCGGACGCGCCTCGATGCATTTGACGGCGCGCGAGGCGAACGATGCAGGCGCCGTCACAGCACCGCCCGCGGATAAGAGCCGAGCACCTTGAACAAAGAGGCCCGTGCCTCGAGCGAAGCCAGCGCCTTCGCAAGCGGCGGATCGCTCACGTGTCCCTCGACGTCCATGAAGAACACGTAGTCCCACTTGCGCTTGCGCGAGGGCCGCGATTCGATGCGCGTCATGTTGATGCCATGCTCGGCGAACGGCTCGAGCAGCCGGAACAGCGCGCCGGCATCGTCGGTACCGCTCGCCGATACCAGCAGAGTCGTGCGATCGGCGCCGCTCGGCGTGAAGAGTTTCCGGCCGATGACCAGAAACCGGGTGGTGTTGTCGGAATGGTCCTCGATCTCCTCGGCCAGGAGATTGAGCCCATAAATCTCCGCCGCGGCGCGGCTCGCGATCGCGGCCGTGCCGCGCTCGTCGCGGGCGCGGCGGGCGCCCTCGGCATTGCTCGAGACAGGGACGCGCTCCGGCTCGGGCAAATGCTCGTCCAGCCAGCCGCGGCACTGCGCGAGCGCCTGGGCGTGTGCGCACACGCGCTTGATGTCGCCGAGCGCGTTCATTCGCCCCATGAGGTGATGCTGGACGCGCAGCTCCACCTCGCCGCAGATCTTGAGCGCGGAGCCTAGAAACATGTCGAGCGTGTGACTGACCGTGCCCTCGCTCGAATTCTCGATCGGCACCACGCCGAAATCCGCGATGCCGCCCTCCACCTCGCGAAACACCTCATCGATCGCGGGCAGCGGCAGGGCACGCACCGAGGATCCGAAGTGCTTGAGAACGGCGGCCTGGGTGAACGTGCCCTCGGGTCCCAGAAACGCCACTTTGAGCGGTTCCTGTTGAGCGAGGCACGCCGACATGATCTCGCGGAACAGGCGCGCGATCTCCTCGTTGCGCAGCGGGCCGCGATTGCGGTCGAGCGCCTTGCGCAGCACCTGTGCCTCGCGCTCGGGACGGTAGAAGTCGACCGCCTTGCCGCTCGGCGGTCTTCGACACGCCGACCTGCTGGGCGAAACGCGCGCGCTCGTTCAAGAGCTCGTGAATGCGCGCATCGATGGCGTCGATCTGCGTGCGGATGCTGCCGAGATCGGTGCGCGGCGCATCGCCCTCACGCGGGACGGCCCCGATGCGCGCGCCCGGTTCGGCCGGGCCGCGTTCGGCCGGGCCGCGCCCGGCCGTGGACCGCGTGCGCCGCTTGGTGGGTTTTCCGGGCTTTCGCTGCCTGCTCATGCGTTCACTGCTTGCGCTCGAATTCGCGCATGAAGCCGATCAGCGCCTCGACGGCGGCCATGGGCACGGCGTTGTAGAGGCTCGCGCGCATACCGCCGAGAATGCGGTGCCCCTTCAGATTGTGAAGCCCGGCGGCGGCGGCGCGCTTCCAGGAACGCGGTCTCGAGTGAGTCTTGGGCCAGTGAGAAGGTCACGTTCATCCAGGAGCGCGCGTCCTTTGCGACGCGATTGCGGTAGAGCGTGGAGCCGTCGATCGCGGCGTACAGCGCCTGCGCCTTGGCGCGGTTGCGTTCGCCCATGGCCGCGAGGCCGCCCTGTTTCTTCAACCATTTGAAGACCAGCCCCGCGACGTACCAGGCAAAGGTCGGCGGCGTATTGAGGAGCGACCCCTCGTCGGCAATGAGCTGATAATTGAATACCGCGGGAGTCTCCGCGCGCGCGTGGCCGAAAAGATCGCCGCGCGCGATGACGATGGTCAGTCCCGAGGGGCCGATGTTCTTTTGCGCGCCGGCATAGATGAGTCCGAATTTCGAGACATCGATCGGCCTCGACAAGATCGTCGAGGACATGTCGGCCACCAGCGGCACGCCGCGGCCGGCGGGCACGTAGTGAAACTCCACGCCGCTGATGGTCTCGTTCGGCGTGTAGTGCAGATAGGCAGGTTCGCTGCTCAGCTTGAACTCACGCTGCGGCGGCACGCGCAGGTACTCCCCGCCGGCGTCCGCGGCAACGTTCACGGCGCAATAGCGTCGCGCCTCGGCGATTGCCTTCTTCGACCAGTGGCCCGTATTGATGTAGTCGACGACCTGGTCGGCACGGCTCAAGTTGAGCGGCACGAGGGAGAACTGTGCGGAGGCGCCACCCTGCATGAACAGCACTTTATAGCTGCGCGGAATGCCCAGCAGTTCGCGAAGATCCGCCTCGGCCTCCTCCGCGACCTCCATGAACGGTTTGCCGCGGTGGCTCAACTCCATGACCGACATACCGCAGTGCTGCCAGTCGAGCAGCTGATCGCGCGCCTCTTCCAGCACCTCGGTGGGCAGCGCGGCCGGGCCGGGTGAAAAGTTGTAGGAGCGCATCGCGGCTGCGGTCCGGCTAGCTGGTCGGCTCGCCGGAGCCCGTGCCCGAATCGTCCGCATCGCCGTCGCCGCCCTCGCCCTCGCCGCCGCGGATCGCCCGCCGCGGCATCGCCCGTCGCGCATCGCCGCCCGGCTCGCCGGCAATGCGGTCGAGGCCGGAGAGCTGATCGCCCTCCTCCAGACGGATCAGACGCACGCCCTGGGTGTTGCGGCCGACGACAGAAATCTCCTTCACCGGCGTGCGCACCAGCACACCGCTCTGGCTCATGAGCATGATCTCATCGTCCATGCTCACCTGCAGCGCGCCCACCATGCGGCCGTTGCGATCGGTGATCTGCAGGGCGATCACGCCTTGACCGCCGCGGCCGTGCGTCGGGAACTCCTCGAGCGGCGTGAGCTTGCCGAAGCCGTTCTCGGAGGCGGTCAGGATGTAGCCCTGCTCGGCCACGATCAGCGCATTGACGCGCTGTTCCTCGGCGAGCTTGATGCCGCGCACGCCCGCCGCCTCGCGTCCCATCGGCCGCACCTCGTCCTCGAGGAAGCGGATCGCCTTGCCGCCGGTGGTGAACAGCAGGATGTCCTTGCTGCCGTCCGTGATGGCGACACCCACCAGCTTGTCGCCGGCATCGAGTGCCACCGCGATGATGCCGCTCGCGCGCGGCCGCGAGAACAGGGCGAGCGAGGTCTTCTTCACCGTGCCCAGGCTGGTCGCCATGAACACGAACTTGCTCTCCTCGAACTCCTTGATCGGCAGCATGGCGCTGATGCGCTCGCCTTCCTGCAGCGGCAGGAGATTCACGATCGGCTTGCCGCGCGATCCGCGGCTCGCCTGCGGCAGCTGATAGACCTTGAGCCAGTACAGCTTGCCGTGGTCGGAGAAGCACAAGAGCGTGTCGTGGGTGTTCGCCACGAACAGGCGGTCGATGAAATCCTCGTCCTTGACGATGGTCGCGGCCTTGCCGCGGCCGCCGCGCCGCTGCGCCTGGTAGTCGGACACGGGCTGCGCCTTGGCATAGCCGCCGTGCGACAACGTCACCACCACTTCCTCGGGGGAAATCAGATCCTCGATGGTGAGATCCTCGTGGGTCGAGATGATCTCGGTGCGGCGCTTGTCGGAGAAGCTGTCGCGGATCGCCTCGAGCTCGTTGCGGATCACCTCGAGCAGCCGCTCGGGGCGCGCAAGGATGTCGGACAGGTCGCGGATCAGCGTCAGCAGCTCCTCGTACTCTGCGATGATCTTGTCCTGCTCGAGGCCGGTGAGGCGGTGCAAGCGCATGTCGAGGATCGCCTGCGCCTGGACTTCCGTCAGCCGGTAGCCGCCCGCGACGATGCCGAGCGGCGACGTCTCCCCATCGGGCCGGGTGCTGATGGCGCCCGCGCGCGCGAGCATCTGCGGGACGGCGCCCGAGGCCCAGACGCGCGCGATCAGCGCCGCCTTCGCCTCGGCCGGCGAGGCGAGGCCTTGATCGCGGCGATGATCTCGTCGATGTTCGCGAGCGCGATCGCGAGTCCCTCGAGCACGTGGCCGCGCTCGCGCGCCTTGCGCAAGTCGTAGACCGTGCGGCGGGTGACGACCTCGCGCCGGTGACGCAGGAACGCATCGAGCATTTCCTTCAAGCGACAGAAGCCGCGGCTGACCGTCGACCAGCGCCACCATGTTGATGCCGAACACCTGCTCCATCTGCGTCTGCGCGAACAGGTTGTTGAGCAGGATCTCCGGCACCTCGCCGCGCTTGAGCTCGATCACGACGCGCATGCCGTCCTTGTCGGACTCGTCGCGCAAACCGTCCGAGGCGATACCCTCGATCAGCTTGTCGCGCACCAGATCGGCGATGCGCTCGATCAGCTTCGCCTTGTTAACCTGGTAGGGAAGCTCGGTGATGATGATCGCCTGACGATCGCCCTTGCCGACGTTCTCGAAGTGGGTGCGCGCCCGCACGTGCAACCGCCCGCGGCCGGTCTTGTACGCGAGCACGATCTCCTGCGCGCCGTTGATGAAGCCCGCGGTCGGGAAAGTCCGGTCCCGGGACGATCTGCATGAGCTCCGCGAGCGTGATGTCCGGATTCTCGATGAGCGCGATGCAGGCGGACACGATCTCGTGCAGGTTGTGCGGCGGGATGTTGGTCGCCATGCCGACCGCGATTCCCGACGAGCCGTTGATCAACAGATTCGGGATGCGCGCCGGCAGCACCGCAGGCTCGCTCTCCGACTCGTCGTAGTTCGGGACGAAGTCGACGGTTTCTTTGTCGATGTCGGCGAGCAGCTCGCCCGCGAGTCTCGACATGCGCACTTCGGTGTAGCGCATCGCCGCCGGCGGATCGCCGTCGACCGAGCCGAAGTTGCCCTGACCGTCGACCAGCAGGTAGCGCATGGAGAACGGCTGCGCCATGCGCACGATGGCGTCGTACACCGACGCGTCGCCGTGAGGGTGATATTTGCCGATCACATCGCCGACCACGCGCGCGGACTTCTTATAGGCCCGGTTCCAGTCGTTGCCGAGCTCGCGCATGGCATACAGCACGCGCCGGTGCACCGGCTTCAAGCCGTCCCGCACGTCGGGCAACGCGCGGCCCACGATCACGCTCATGGCGTAATCCAGATAGGATTTGCGCATCTCCTCTTCGAGATTTACGGGCAATATTTCGCGTGCGATCTCGGCCATGTGCGCGAGTCCGGATGATTCCTGTGGCTACAAATTAAGCGGGTTTATTGAAGGCGAGACGGGGTCTCAACATCCGCGAATTCTAGCATAGATCCCCTGCCGTCTTCAGCCTCGGCGGGGATTAGCCGATATACTCGCGCTCATGTCGAGAGTGCCCTGCGACCTGCATATCACGCCGCGTTGGATATTGCCCATGGCCGGCGAGCGCGAGCTTTTGGAGCGGCACACACTGGTGGTCCGGGACGGTCGTGTTCTCGAGATCGCGCCTGCGGATAAGGCCGCAGGCGGTCTATGCGCCGCGGGTCGCGCTCGAGCGGCCGAACCACCTGCTGATGCCCGGGCTGGTCAATGCCCACACGCACATCGGATCTGTGCCCGGGGAGGGCAGCGCACCCGGGTTCTCGCCGGACTTGGCCGTGCTCGGCATCGCCAACATGCTGAAGGCGGGCGTGACGACGTTTTGCGACATCGGTTATTTTCCGAGCGAGGTCGCGGCCACGGCCCTCGCCCAGGGCCTGCGCGCGGTCATCGGATTGCCCGTGGCGGCGCGTCCGAGCCCGTGGGCTCATGCGCCCGCGGAGTACCTGACGCGGGCGCTGAAGCTCCGCGACGAGTACAAGGCTCATCCCGCCATTACCACGGCATTCGCGCCCTTGGACAACCCCGCCCTCGAGAATGCGACGCTGGCGCGTGTCAGCACGCTGGCGGCCGAGCTCGATGCGGGAATCATCGTCGCGGGTCAATCGCTCGCGGCACGAGATCGATGAGTCCGTGAGCCGCCACGGCATGCGGCCGCTGGCGCGTCTCGATTCCCTGGGGCTTGTCACGCCGGCGCTGGTCGCCGTACATGGCGCGAGCCTCGAGGAGGCGGAGCTCGAGCTCATCCGACGCGCGGGGGCGGGCATCGTGCTGTGCCTCGCCGCCGGGCTGGCCCGGGGGGATCGCTTGCCGCCCATCGAGGCGCTGGCCGCCGCGCGCCGAGCGGGCGTGCGCTTGTGCTTGGGTAGCGCGGGCGCGGCGTGGGATCTGTGGAACGACATCAAGCTGCTCGCGCTGCACGGCCACATCGGCGCCGAACACCCGGTCCTCACCGCGCGCGAAGTTCTCGAGATAGCCGCTCGCGGCGGTGCCGCGGTGCTCGGGCTCGATGCCGAGATCGGCACGCTCGAGCCCGGGCAAGTGGGCGGATTTGTGCTGCCTCGACCTTGGGGGACCCGCCACGCAGCCGGCGCTCGAGCCCCTCGCGCAAGTGCTGCTCGCCGGCGGGCGCGATCTGGTGAGCGATGTCTGGGTCGCCGGTCGGCAGTTGTTGAGCGAAGGCCAGTTCACGCGCTTGGACTGGCCGGAACTCGCCGCTCGCTTGAAAGCCTTGGAGGCACGCGCGAGGATGGCGGCCACATGAGCTCGCCCTCCTCCACCAATGTCGATGCGGCCGAAGTCGCCAAATTCGACGCCATGGCCCAACGCTGGTGGGACCCGAACGGCCCCTCCAAACCGTTGCACGATCTGAATCCGCTGCGCCTGCAGTACATCGATCGCGCCGTCTCGCTCGCCGGCAAACTCCTCGTCGATGTCGGCTGCGGCGGCGGGATTCTGTCCGAGGCGATGGCACGCGCGGGCGCGCGCGTGCTCGGCATCGATCTCTCGCAGGCCTGCCTCGACGTGGCCCACCTGCACGCGCTCGAGGCGCGGATCGAGGCGGCGGGCGGCCGTCTCGATTACCGCGCCCTGTCGGCGGAGGCTCTGGCACAAGAGCAGCCGGCGCATTTCGATGCGGTCACTTGCATGGAGCTCCTCGAGCACGTCCCCGACCCCGCGGCCATGCTCGCCGCGCTCGCCGCGCTGGTCAGGCCCGGCGGCGAAGTCATCGTGTCGACGCTGAATCGCCATCCGCGAGCGTTCGCCGTGGCGATCGTCGGCGCCGAATACATTGCCCGCGTACTGCCTCGCGGGACGCACGACTACTTGAAATTCATACGCCCCTCGGAGCTTGCACGCTGGGGACGCGCGGTGGGCCTCGACCTCGTGGATGTCACCGGAATCTCCTACAACCCGCTGACGCGTTCCTTTCGCCTCTCCGAGGATGCAAGGGTGAATTACCTTGCGCGTTTCCGGCGGGAGGCCTGATTGGCGCTCAAGGCGGTCTTGTTCGATCTCGACGGCACCCTGCTCGACACCGCCCCCGACATGGTCGGCACCTTGAACGCGATGCGGCTCGCGGAAGGCCTCGCGCCGCTGCCGTTCGCTCCGTTGCGCGCCGAGGTGAGCCACGGCTCCGCGCGGCTGGTGCAGATTGGCTTTCCCGGCGTCGACGCCGGGCGGTTTGCGCTCCTGCAGCGCCGTTTTCTCGAGGTTTACGGCGCCCGTCTCGCCGCCGAGACGCGGCTTTTCGAAGGCATGGATCGCGTACTCATCGAGTTGGCCCGCCGCGGACTCCCCGCCGGGATCGTGACCAACAAGCCGGCGCAACTCACCGATAAATTGCTCGAGGAGCTCGGGCTGCGCACGCGCTTCGTGTGCGTCGTGAGCGGCGATACGCTCAAAGAGCGCAAACCCCACCCTCTCCCCATGCTGCACGCGGCCGAGCTCGCCGGCGCGGCTCCCGATGCCTGCGTCTACGTGGGCGATGCAGAGCGCGACGTGCAGGCGGCACACGCAGCCGGGATGCGCGCCCTGGTTGCGGTATACGGCTATCTGCGCGCCGATGAGGACTGGCCGGCGTGGGGCGGCGATGGCTCCATCCAGCGGCCCGCGGAGCTGCTCGATTGGATCGACCGCGAGCAGCGCTCGAGCTCGCAGACGCGATGAGTCTCTGGATCGCAGTCGTAGCGGGCATCGCGGGCTGCGCTCTCGGCTTCCTACTGGCGCTCCTCTGGCGCGCGCAGGGCGAGCACGCCGTGCGCGTCCAGCTCGAGCTGTTGCGCGCCCGGGTCAAGTCCGACGAGAGCGCGGCGATGGAGCGCGACGCCGCCCTCGCCCGCATGCGCGAGCAGCTGCAGGCCGTGTTCGGCGAGCTCGCGCGCACGAGCTTGCAAAGCAACAACGAGATGTTCCTGCAGCTCGCTCGCGAACGTCTCGACCGCGACAAGCAAGACGCCGCGGCGACGTTCAAGGAGCGCGAAACCGCGATCGAGTCGCTCATCCAGCCGATCCGCGATGCCATCGGCCGGACCGAGGCGCAGATCCAGAGCATCGAGCGCGAGCGCATCGACGCATTCGCGAGCATCAAGAGCCAGATGGAATTGCTTGACGACGCGGACAGCACGTTCTGTCGCGCGAGACGCGCAATCTCGTGACCGCGTTGCGCCGGCCGGACGTGCGCGGCCGCTGGGGCGAAATCACGCTCAAGCGACTGGTGGAGCTCTCGGGCATGAGCGCGCATGCCGACTTCACCGAGCAGCATCATCAGTATGACCGAATCGGGCGCCGATACGCCCGGACATGATCGTGCACATGCCCGAGCGGCGCGACATCGTGGTCGACGTGAAGACGCCGCTCGACGCCTATCTCGCGGCGGTCGAGGCGCAGACCGAGGACGAGCGCGGGCGCGAGCTCAAGCGACACGCGCAGCTGGTGGGCGCGCGCGTGCGCGAGCTCGCCTCCAAGCAGTACTGGGCGCAATTCGAGCACAGCCCGGATTTCGTCGTGCTGTTCCTGCCCGGCGATCAGTTCCTGTCGGCGGCGCTGCAGGAAAATCCCGACCTCATCGACGAATCGCTGCGCCAGAACGTCATGCTGGCGACGCCCGACCAGCCTCGTGGCGCTGCTTGAAGGCGGTCGCGCTACGGCTGGAAGCAGACCGCGCTTGCCGAGAACGCCGCCGAGATCCGCAAGCTCGGCGAGGACATGTACAAGCGGCTCGCGCGTGTTCGGCGACCACCTCGGCAAGCTCGGCAAATCGCTCGGCGCGAGCGTCGATTCCTTCAACAAAGCCGTGGGCTCGCTCGAGCAGCAGGTGCATGCCCGCGGCGCGGCGCTTCCCGGGCCTCGGCCTGCGCGTCAACCGCGAGCTCGAGCTGATCGAGCCCGTCGAGACGCTTGACGCGCGCGCCGCGCGTTGCCGGCCCACGAGCACGCTCCGATGCCGGCTCACCCGAGGAGACTTGAGGAGCCCTACCGCGGCCGCGCGGTGCCGCCGGGCTCGCCGCGCTACTTGAGCTGGCTGTTCGCCGCGCCCCCGCATGCGCGACCCGCTGCTCGGCATGTATGCGCTGCTCGCAGAATGGCGCGCTCTCGATCGATCCCGCCGCTCGAGCCCGCCGCGGCGCACTCAAAGCTCGCCTGGTGGCGCGAGGAGATCGAGCGCCTGAGCCGCGGAGCACCCGTTGCATCCGATCAGCCGCTTCATCGCAGCGCTCCCGCGGTGCAGGCGCGGTGGATTTCACGCCGCTCGAAGAAACCGCTCGAGGCCGCCGCGCGCCAGATCGCCGGCGCACCGCTCGAGCACGGCGCCGAGCTCGAAGCGCACGCCCGGCGCTGTGGGCGCTGCCGCTCGCCATGGCAACGCGCCTCGCGGGTGAGCCGGGCGTCGGCACGCCGGGCGTCGCCACGCGCCGCAACGCCGGCGCGCCTGGCCGAGGCCGTGCATCGCGCTGAAGCGGCGCTCGGCGCCGCCGAATATCTCGACGGTGCCCTCGCGGGCTATCAGCGCGCGGCTCGCTTCGGTCGCGTGGTATTTCCGGTCGATGAATTGCTCGCGGCGAGCATCGAAGACGAGGATCTCAGCGCCGCGGAGCCGCCCCTTCATTTACAATCGTATCTTGAGGAGCTACGCCGCCGCGCGGTGCGTTATTGCCTTGCAGGCGAGTACGGTGCTGCCGAGCTCCGAGCACGAACCCATGCGGCACCTGCTGGTGCTCGCGGCGCTCGGTATGCAGCCTGAGCGCGGCCGGCGGAACGGTCTTCATCCTCTGCGCGATCTGTATCTCGCCTGGAGCACGGCGCGCCGCGCGGCGCGCCGGCAATGAGCGGAGCATCAATGGATTCATCGGCAAAACCGACGGCGAAAGAATTACCGGCCACACTGGGGCCCGTCGACCTGTCGGGACGGACGATTCTGATCACCGGTGCGAGCGGCGGCTTCGGACGGGCGCTTGCGCTCGAGTGCGCGCGGGCGGGCGCGAGCGTCGTGCTCGCCGGCCGCAATGGCGGCAAGCTCGATCGGCTGTACGATGAGATCGTTGCGCTCGGCGCGCCGCAGCCCGCCATCGTGCAGCTCGACCTCGCGAACGCGACCGCGGCAGGACTACGACCGGTTGTCGGCCACGATCGACAAGGAGTTCGGCAAGCTCGACGGCCTGGTGCACGCGGCCGCGCTGCTCGGCGATCGCACGCCGCTCGAGCAATACGACGTCCCCACCTGGTGCCGCGTGCTGCATGTCAATCTCACGGCGCCTTTCATCCTCACGCAGGTGCTGTTGCCCAATCTGCGCAAGTCTGAAGACGCCTCCGTCATCTTCGTGAGCTCGAGCGTCGCGCGTAAACCCCGCGCCTATCTGGGGTGCTTACGCCGTATCCAAGGCGGGACTCGAAGCGCTGCGCGAACATGCTCGCGCAGGAGCTCGAGGGCAAAGAGAACATTCGCATCAACAGCATCAACCCCGGACGCATGCGCACGCCCATGCGTGCCGCGGCCTATCCGGCGGAAGACCCGAACACGCTGCCGGCTCCGAGCTCGGTGACGGCGCCGTTTTTGTATTTATTGAGCGCGCAAGGCCGCGGCATCGATGGCCAGTATTTCGATGCGCAATGAGGGGCAACGCATGATGCGGACGGTGGTACTCGGCATTTCGCTCCTCGTCTCGCTCGCGCCCCGCAGGTCCGCGGCCGCCGCCGCGCAGCCGGCGGAGCAGCCGCGAGAGGTCCCGCCGACGCAGGCGCCGCTCGCCGCGGGGCTGCGGACGCTCGAGGGCGACTACGTGATACCGAATTTTCGCTTCGCCTCCGGCGAGGCACTGCCGGAGCTGCGCCTGCATTTCACGACCTTGGGCAAGGCCCGCCGCGACGAGCACGGCCGCGTCACGAACGCCGTGCTGCTCCTGCACGCGCACCGGCAGCTCGGGCCGCAGTTTTCTCACGCCCCGCTTCGCCGGCGTGCTGTTCGGCAAAGGGCAGCCCCTCGATGCGACGCGCTACTACATCATCATGCCGGACGCCATCGGCCACGGCGCTTCGAGCAAGCCGAGCGACGGCCTGCATGCACACTTTCCGCAGTACAGCTACGACGACATGGTGAGCGCGCAGTACGCGCTGCTGACGCAGAGCTTCAACGTCGATCATCTGCGCCTGATCCTCGGCACCTCGATGGGCTGCATGCACACCTTGCTCTGGACGGAGCAATACCCGGGTTTCATGGATGCCGCGATGCCGCTCGCGTGCCTGCCCGTGCCGATCGCCGGTCGCAATCGGGTGTGGCGCGATCTGGTCATGGATTCGATCCGCACCGACCCGGCAGTGGCTCGAGGGCGAGTATCGAAGCGAGCCCATGCAGGCACTGCACGCCGCCGCCGGCTTATTGCTGATCGCCGGCAGCGCCCCCATCCAGATGCAGATCGCGCTGCCGACGCGCGATGCCGCCGACGAGTTCTTGAAGGTGTATCATGGACCGGCAGCTTCCCGAGCTCGATGCGAACGATCTCCTGTATCAGATCAACGCGTCGCGCGACTATGACCCCTCCGGCGGGCTCGAGAAGATCCAAGCGCGCGTCACCTGGATCAATTCGGCCGACGATTTCGTCAATCCGCCGGAGCTCGGGATCGCGGAGCGCGAGGTCGAAGAAGATCAAGAACGCGCGCTTCATTTTGTTGCCCGCCTCCGACCAAACGCACGGACACGGCACCCACCGCTGGGCGGCGGTGTGGCAGCAATACCTGAACGAGCTTGCTCGCCGCGACCCAGCCGAAAGCCGGAGGGCTAACCTAGTCCTCGCTGCGGACTCATCGGCGGCCGCCCGCGATCGCCTCGGCCGGCCGCAGCCTAAGCCGGCGGCCTCGATCTCCTCGAGCAGTGCGCGCCGCTCGCCCGACGGCAATGCGCGCGAGCGGCCGCGCGGCAGATCGCGCGGCAGATGCACGGGCCCGAAGCGCACGCGCATCAGCCGGCTCACGATGAAACCGCGCGCGCCCCACCAGTGGCGCACCTGCGCCGCGCGCGTCGCGCGCGCGGTGACGTTGAGCCAGTGATTCTGACCCGACCCTACTGCGCCTCGGCGGCGACGATGGTGATCGCCTCGCCCTCGCAATCGACCGCGGCGCGGAATTCCTCCACCAGGGCATCGCTCAGCGCGCCGCGCATGCGCAAGACATAGTCGGTGGTGAGCGCATGGAGCCCGCGCGAGATCTTGTGCGCGAGCGAGCCGTCGTCGGTCAAGAGCTCGAGACCGCCGTCCACCGGCGGCAGCCGTTGGATCGCGAGCCAGCGGCCACTCGTGCGCTGCACGCCGAGCTGTTCGGCCGCACGCGAAGTGGCTTCCTGCAAATCGAGCGGCGTGCCCGGCGCGCGATGATAGAGGAGCACGTGCCCCTCGCCGGCTGGCCGCCTGCAGCATCCGCACGGGACGCCCGTCGAGGGTCACCCGGTCGCGCTCGCCCAGGCGTGCGCCGAGCGCCGGCAGCTCGCCGTTGATGCGCAAGCGCCCTTCGCGAATCCAGCGCTCCACCTCGCGCCGCGAGCCGACGCCCGCGGCCGATAGGAGCTTTTGCACCCGGGTGGGCTCCGCGACGTTGCGGCCGCGCTTGGCGGCATCGCGATCGCGGCCGTTGCGGCTCGCACCTCGCCTGCCCGCGGGCTCCGCGCGTGGCCGGCGAGGCGGCATCAATCCGCGTCGTCGCCGGCCGGGCCGGCCACGAGGCCTTGCGGCCGCGGCTCATCGGACTGGGCGGCGTCGAGCTCGTCCTCGTCGGATTGCTCCCCTGCATCACTCGCATCGGCTGCGCCGTGCGCCTCGCTCGATTCGGTATCGCCGCGGCCGGCTCGCTCGCTTCGACCGCGGGCTCGGCGCCCGGGAGCGACAGCTGCACGCGCAGGTCCTCGAGCTCCTTGAGCTGCGCGAGCGTCGGCAGATCGTCGAGTTTCTGCAGGCCGAAGTAGTCGAGGAAGTCGCGCGTGGTGCCGAGCAGCTCGGGACGCCCCGGGACGTCGCGATGTCCGATGACACGTATCCAGCTGCGCTCGAGCAGCGTCTTGATGATGTTCGGGTTCACCGCAACGCCGCGAATCTGCTCGATCTCTCCGCGCGTGATCGGCTGGCGGTACGCCACCAGCGCGAGCGTCTCGAGCAAGGCGCGCGAGTATTTGGTGGGCCGCTCCTGCCACAGGCGCGACACGGGCTGGGCGACGGCCGAGCGGATTTGAATGCGATAGCCGCTCGCGACCTCGACCAGCTCGATGCCGCGGGTCTCGTAGTCTGACTGCAGCGCGGCGATGGCGGTGCGCACCTCATCGGCGGCCGATCCGTCGCGCTCGTCGAACAAGCTGACCAGCTCGTCGGCGGCGAGCGGGCGGCCGGCGGCGAGCAGCGCCGCCTCGATCACGTTGCGTACATATTGGTCGTTCATTGGTTTCTCGCCAGGTCGTCGTTGGCCGCGGCAGCGGTGCCGGCGTCGTCGTCGGCCACCAGCTTCAAGTGTCGAGCCGGATTGCCGAGACGCACATGCAAGGGTCCGTAGGCTTCGGATTGAACGATCTCGATCAATCCCTCGCGCAACAGCTCGAGAATGGCCACGAAGGTGACCGTGACGCCGCGGCGTCCCTCGTCGGCGCGGAACAGGCGCACGAAATCCAGGAACGCGCTCGCGTTCAACGCGCGACAGGACATCGGTCATGCGCTGGCGCACCGACAGCGGCTCGCGCTGCACGTGATGGTGCGCGAACATGTCGCTGCGCGAGAGCACGTCCTGGAAGGCGAGCAGCATTTCCTGCAGCGTCACCTGGGGTGCGATGCGCACCACCTTGCGATCGACGAGCTCCGCGGTGGCCACCCAGGTGTCGCGCTCGAGGCGCGCGATCCGGTCGATGCCCTTCGGCGGCGCGCTTGAAGCGCTCGTACTCCTGCAAACGGCGCACGAGCTCGGCGCGCGGATCGGCCTCCTCGCCCGCCTCCGCGTTCGGAGCGCGGCAGCAGCATGCGCGACTTCACCTCGGCGAGCGTCGCGGCCATGAGCAGGTACTCGCCCGCGAGCTCGAGCTGCAGCACCTGCATCAGCTCGATGTAGCGCGTGTACTGGCGCGTGATCTCCGCGATCGGAATGTCGAGGATGTCGAGGTTCTGGCGCCGGATCAGATACAGCAGCAAGTCGAGCGGCCCCTCGAAGGCCTCCAGGAATACCTCGAGCGCCTGGGGCGGGATGTACAGATCGCGCGGCAGCTCGGTGACGGGCTGTCCCTCCACCACCGCGAAGGGCATCTCGCGTCTGCGTGTTGCGCATGCGGCGCGGCGGCCGGCGCTGCCTGCGGCGGCCGCCGGCGGTTTCGGCACGAGCGTGAGTTCGGGTTTCATCGGATCTCCGGGGGGCTTCAACGGTAGTTCAGCGCCATGGCCTGACGAACCGCATCCATGGTCTCGCGCGCCGCCGCGCGGGCGCGCTCACAGCCTTCCGCGATGATACCGCGGACCAGCTCGGGATTCTCCTCGAACTCCTGAGCGCGCTTGGCGATGGCGGCGATCTCCTCGACGATCTTGTCGATCAGCGGCGCCTTGCATTCGAGGCAGCCGATGCCGGCGGTGCGGCAACCCGTCTGCACCCACGCCTGGGTGTCGGCATTCGAATACACTTTGTGCAGATCCCACACCGGACATTTGTCGGGATCGCCCGGATCGGTGCGGCGCACGCGCGCCGGATCGGTCTGCATGGCCTTGAGCTTCTTCACGATCGAATCCGCCGGCTCGCGCAGCCCGATGGTGTTGTTGTAGGACTTCGACATCTTGCGCCCGTCGAGGCCCGGCACCTTCGGGCGTCGCCGTGAGCAGCGCCTCGGGCTCCGGCAAGATCGCGATGCCGGTGCCCTCCAGATATCCGAACAGCCGATCGCGGTCCGCGACGGTCAGGCGCGCGTTCGATTCGACCAGCGCGCGCGCCTTGGCGAGCGCCTCGCCGTCGCCCTTTTCCTGATAGTCCTTGCGCAGCGACCGGTACATGGCGGAATTGCGCGCGCCGAGGCTCTTGATGGCCTTCTCGGCCTTCTGCTCGAACTGCGGCTCGCGGCCGTAGATGTGATTGAAGCGGCGCGCGATCTCGCGCGTGATCTCGACGTGCGCCACCTGATCCTCGCCGACCGGCACGTACTGCGCGCGGTACAGCAAGATGTCGGCCGACTGCAGCAACGGATAGCCGAGAAACCCGTACGTGGCGAGATCCTGCTCCGCGAGCTGCGCCTGCTGGTCCTTGTAGGAGGGAACGCGCTCGAGCCAGCCGAGCGGCGTGATCATGGACAGGAGCAAGTGCAGCTCGGCGTGCTCCGGCACTTTGCGACTGGATGAACAAGCGTCGCGACGCCCGGGATTCAAGCCCGCGGCCAGCCAGTCGACGGCCATGGTCCACACATACTCCTCGACCTTCGAGGTGTCCTCGTAGCCGGTGGTGAGCGCATGCCAGTCGGCGATGAAGAAATAGCATTCGTACTGATACTGCAGCTCGATCCAATTCTTGAGCGCGCCGTGATAGTTGCCGAGGTGCAGCATGCCGCTCGGCCGCATGCCGGAAAGCACCCGGCGATTCTGGATGGGGCCTGCTCATGCGCCCGGCCCCATCACCTCGTGGATCACGCGGCCCATGGTGTGCACGGCGGGATCGAACAGCCAGCCGAGCAAGCCGAATACCGACAGGCCCACGACCAGCAACAAGCCGATCGGCTCGAGCTTCTCGATGCGTGCGCCCCATTGCGAGGGCAGCAATCCGGTGAGCACGCGTCCGCCATCGAGCGGCGGAATGGGCAGCAGATTGAACAACGCCAGCACCACGTTGATCGTGATCCCCGCCAGAGCCATCGCGCCGATCCAACCGACCAGCGTCTCGTTGCCGCGAACCCGCACCACGCCCGCGAGCACGGCACACCAGAAGCCCGCCATGGCGAAGTTCGCGGCGGGACCGGCAAGCGCGACCAAGATCCCCGCCAGGCGCGGATTGCGCAAGGCCTTGGTGGCCACCGGCACGGGCTTCGCCCAGCCGAACAGCACGCCGCTCGTCGCCAGAAGGATGCCGGGCACGAGCACGGTGCCGACCGGATCGATGTGCCGCAACGGATTGAGACTCAGGCGCCCGAGCATCTCGGCCGTTCGGTCGCCGAAGTATCGCGCCATCCACCCGTGTGCGACTTCATGCAGCGTGATCGCAAAAAGTACCGGAATTGTCCAATAGGAAAGCTTGTAAAGAAAAACAGATAAATCCAATGCTTGCACTCGTTATTTATGAGAAAACACGAGCCGGCGCGCCCGCATCGTCGGGTCATTATACGGGGACCGCGCCCGCAAAAGGGGTGACGTCGCCGCGCCCCACGCGGACCACCTCCGCGTGCCCCGCGGACAAATCGATGACCGAAGTCGGCACCAGCCCGCAATTGCCGCCGTCGAGCACCATGTCCACTCTCTGCTCGAGCAGCTCATAGATTTCCTTCGCGTCGGTGCGCGGCAGTTCCTCGCCCGGCAGCAGCAACGTCGAGCTCATCACCGGCTCGCCGAGCTCCGTCAACAGCATCTGCCTGACCGGATGATCGGGGACTCGCAGCCCGATGGTGCCGCGGCGCTCGTGCTTCGAGTCGGCGCGGCGTCTCGCGCGAGGCCTTGAGGAGAAACGTGTACGGCCCCGGGGTGTGACTGCGCAGCAGTCGGTACTGCCAGTTCTCGACCACCGCATATTTGCCGACGTCGGCAAGGTCGCGGCACACCAGCGTGAAATGATGATTACGGTCGGTCTCGCGGATGCTGCGGATACGCTCGAGGGCGGACTTGTCGCCGATGTGGCAGCCGAGCGCGTAGCACGAGTCCGTGGGGTAGACGATCACGCCGCCCGCGCGCAGACACTCGACCGCCTGGCGGATGAAGCGGCGTTGCGGTGATACCGGATGCAGTTGCAGATAAATACTCATGATTTCGAGGCTATGATACGCGCATGAATCAGCTCCTCGAGTTATCGCCCCTCATCGTATTTTTCGTGGTGTTCAAGCTCGCCGGCATCTATTGGGCCACGGGATCGCTCATGGTGGTTTGCACTGCGGTCATGCTAGTGCACCGCTTTCGAGCAGGCAGTTTCAAGCCCATGCATGTCATCACGGTGGCCATTCTGCTGGTGCTCGGCTCGGCCACGCTGTTCCTGCATGACAAACGCTTCATCCAGATGAAGCCCACGGTGCTTGCTCGCGCTGACCGCCGCCGTCTTCCTCGGCAGCGCCGTGATCGGCAAGCAGCCTCTGGCGCGACGCATGCTCGAGGGGGTGTTCGACGAGCCCGCTCGAAGTTGCGCCGCGCACCTGGCAGGTGATCAATTTTCTGTGGGTGGGTTGGTTCGCGCTGCTGGCGGCGGCGAACCTGTACGTGGCGCGGAACTTCGACGAAGACGTATGGGTGAAATTCAAGGTCTTCGGCATCAGCGCCGCCATGGTGGTGTTCATGATTCCGCAAGTGCTTTGGCTGAACGGCAAGGCTACGGCGGGTGGAATCGGAGACCGCGCCCCCATGAGCGACCGGGCGCAGCGCCTGCGCGAGCGGCTGGTGCGAGAATTCGCCCCGCTTGAGCTCCTCATCGAGGACGAAAGCCATTTGCACGCGGGCCACGCCGGCGCGGCGGGCGGCGCGAGTCACTTTCGCGTCCGGATCGTCGCCCAGGCATTCGGGGGACTTGCACCTCGTCGCCCGACATCGCCTGGTCTACGCCGCCGTTGGAGACCTGATACCCGACGAGATCCACGCGCTGGCGCTTCAGGCCCTGCCGCCCCCCCGGTGAGCTGATTTTTCGCCAATTCGAGCGATTTATCTTAAACTGCCGCCCCCTGGGTGCTTGGCCACGCCGGCCGAGCCGCTCGTTTCTAAAGGAATCTCATGAGAGCATATTTTTTAACGCCGTCCTTGGTTGCAGCCGTGGCGCTGCTCGCGGCCTGCAATAAGGCCCCCGAGACCGCGACTCCCGCATCGACGGGCGCGTCCAGCGGACCGGTGGTGGCCACGGTCGACGGCGTGGACCTGACCCGGGGCGAGTTCGACATCTACGAGAAAAACTTGCTGCGCAATGCGAAGGTGCAGAGCCTGACGCCGGATCAGCAAAATCAAGTGCTCGACGATTTGATCACCATGCAAGTCATGGCCGCGCAAGGCGTGAAGGACGGTCTCGAGAACGACCCCGACACCAAGGCGCAGCTGGGACTTTTGCACATCCGCGTCCTGGCCGATGCGGAATCGCAGAAATTCGTTAAGTCGCAGACGCCCACCGATGCGGAATTGCACGCCGAGTACGACACCGCCATTTCACAGATGGACAAGACCGAGTACCACGCGCGTCACATCCTGGTCGCCAGCAAGGACCAGGCGGAGCAGATCACCAAGAAGCTCAAGGGCGGCGCGAAATTCGAGGATTTGGCGAAGGCGCAGTCCACGGATACCGGCTCGAAGAATAATGGCGGTGACTTGGGCTGGTTCACGACCTCGCGCATGGTCAAGCCCTTTGCCGATGCCGTGAAGACTCTGAAGAAAGGCGAGCTGTCAGCGCCGGTGCAGACGCAGTACGGCTGGCACGTCATACAGCTCGAAGATACCCGCGATGCGGCGCCCCCGCCTTTCGATCAAGTGAAGGCGCAGCTCACCGATGCGGTCATGCGCAAGAAGCTGCAAGCGTATGTGGAGACCCTGAAGAAGCAGGCGAAGGTTGAGAAGAAGCCGGACGCGCTGCCGGCTGCCGCACCGGCTGCCCCGACGGGACCCGCGATGTCGGGCCCGCCCGCCGGTGCCCCGCCCGCAACTTCCACGCCGCCCGCGAACACGCCGCCGAGTCAGTAGCGGAGGGTGTTGGAATAGTCTTGGAGAGCGGCGGGCCCGAAAGGGCCCGCTGTTTTTTCAGGCTAGCTTTCCAGGAGCGATAAGGAAAGCCGCCTCGTCGAGCACAACCACCCCCAGCTGACGAGCTTTGTCGAGTTTCGAGCCGGGGTCGGCTCCTGCGATGAGGTAATCGGTCTTCTTTGAAACGCTGCCGGTCACTTTGCCGCCGTGCCCGACGATCGCCTCGCGCGCCGCATCTCGGCTCATCTGCGCCAACGTCCCGGTGATCACGAACGTCTTGCCTGCAATGCGGCCGGTGCTCTCGGGCCGTTCGATTGCCGGCCATTCGATGCCGCTTGCGAGCAGCCGTTCGAGCAGCCGGCGATTCTCCGCGTTGTCGAAATAGGCGCGGATGCTGCCGGCGACGACCGGCCCCACATCCGGTACGCGTTGAATCTCCTCGACCGGAGCCTGCGCGAGCGCGAGCGCGTCGCCGAAATGCCGCGCGAGCGCGAGCGCAGTCGCCTCGCCCACGTCGCGGATCCCGAGTGCATAGAGGAAGCGCGGCAAGGTCGTGCGCTTGGCGGCCTGCACCGCCGCGTGAATCTTCAGCGCCGATTTTTCACCCATCCGCTCGAGAGTCTCGAGCTGTGCGGGCTCGAGCTCGAACAGATCGGCGGGGGTCTTGACCCAATCCCGATCCACCAGCTGCTCGACCAGCTTGTCGCCGAGACCTTGGATGTCGAGCGCGCGCCGCGAGGCGAAGTGCTTGATCTCCTCTTTGCGCTGCGCCGGACAGGTTCTGCCCCCGCTGCAGCGCGCAACCGCCTGGTCGGACTCGCGCACCACCGGCGATCCGCAGACCGGGCAGCGCGCGGGCAGCTCGACCGGCAGGGCGCCCGAAATCCGGCGCTCGAGCAGCACGCGGGCCACTTCGGGAATGACGTCTCCGGCGCGCCGGATCACCACGGTATCGCCGACCCGCACGTCCTTGCGGCTCATCTCATCGATGTTATGCAAGGTGGCGTTGCTCACGGTGACGCCGCCCACGAACGTCGGCGCGAGGCGCGCAACCGGTGTGAGCGCGCCGGTTCGGCCCACTTGAAACTCGATGCCCACCACCGTGGTGAGCGCCTCCTCGGCGGGAAACTTGTGCGCAATGGCCCAGCGCGGCGCGCGCGACACGAAGCCGAGCTGGCGCTGCAGGTCGAGGTCATCGACCTTGTATACGACGCCGTCGATCTGATACGGCAACGTCCCGCGCGCCGCGCCGATGTCACGATAGTAGGCGAGACATCCCTCCACCGATTCGACCACCCGCGTCTGCGGACAGATCTTGAATCCGAAGCCGCGCAGCATCTTGAGCATCTCGCTGTGATGGCCGGGCATCTCCCCGCCCTCGACGTAACCCAAACCGTAGATGAACAGATCCAAGGGGCGTGCCGCCGTCATGCGCGGATCGAGCTGCCGCAGACTTCCCGCCGCCGCGTTACGCGGATTGACGAGCGTCTTCTCGCCGCGCGCCAGCGCTTCGCGATTGAAGCGCTCGAATCCCGCGAGCGGCATGAAGACCTCGCCGCGCACCTCGAGCACCCGCGGCAGCTGCGATCCGCGCAGCGTCAGCGGCAGCGCCTTGATGGTGCGCAGGTTCTGCGTGATGTCCTCGCCCGTCTCGCCGTCGCCGCGGGTCGCGCCCTGCACGAAGCTGCCCGACTCGTAGCGCGCGCTGATAGCCAGCCCATCGAGCTTGGGCTCCGCCGAGTAGCGCACCACGCTCTGCGGCGCAACGCGCTCGCGCACGCGCCGATCAAAGTCGACGCACTTCCTCCTCGCTGAACGCATTGTCGAGCGACAGCATGGGGATACGGTGCCGGACGCTGCCGAAGGCCGCGAGCGGCGTCGAGCCGACGCGTTGCGTGGGGGAGTCGGGCGTCGTGAGATCGGGATGACGTGCCTCGATATCGCGCAACTCGATCAGCAGTCGGTCGTACTCGGCATCGGAGACTTCCGGATCATCGAGTGCGTGGTAGCGATAGTTGTATCGGTCGAGCAGCTCGCGCAGCGCCGCGGCGCGCTTCGCGGCAGCGCGCTTCGCTCCATCCGCTTCGCTGCGCGCCATCGGCGTTTTAGGCCAGCAGCGCCTGGAAGCGGGCGACGTCCTGCAGCAGCGCCTCGGTACGCTGCGGGGAGAACGGAATCCCCTTGGCATCTTGCATGGTGCCCGTGAGCGCCCGGGCGAGTTCGCGCGCCGTGGCGATCAGCGCTTCCACGGTCTGCACGGGCTCGAGCGGCCCGGGCAACACCGCGAACAAGCTCACGCCGCGAAACTGCTCGTCCGGCATGGTGGACAGATCGAATGTTCCGGGCTCAATCAGGCTCGCCACGCAAAAGATGCTGCGGCCGTCATTGTGCTTGCGGTGATACACCTGATAGCGGCCAAAGGCGAGCCCGAGCGCCTCGAGCGCGCTCATGAGCTCGGCGCCCGCCCAGCGGGTCTCGCCGACCGCGCAGACGCGCACGGTCACGATCTTTTGCTTCTCGCTCCGGTTGGCTGGGGGCGCCGTCACGGCGGCGTGGCGGTCGCTATGCTCGGGGCTGCGACGCAACTCCTCGGCCCGAGCTTCTTCCTCGGCCCGAGCTTCTTCTGCGGCTCGCGCCTCGTCCTCGCGCCGTGCCTGGTCTTCGGCCCGCGCTTCTTCCTCGGCCAGCACCTCTGTCTCGGTCAGCTCCTCAGCGCGCCCGCCGACCTCGAGCTCGACGGTGGCATCGGCCCGCGGGTCATAGACCGGTTCGTCGTCATAGATAGGATCGTCGCCATAGACCGGCTCGTCATCGAGCGGTACCGGCTCGAGCTCGATGCCGGCGAGCGGCGGGGTGATGCCCGCGGACACCGGGGCGGAGCGCACCGCGGTCGGTGGCCGGGTAAAGCGCGCCTGACCGGTGGCCCGGCTCGAATCCAGACTGAAATCGACCGGATCGGCGTGCGTGAGCATCGGCTGATCGAGGGCGGGCACGTCGGCGAAATCCGCCGTGCGAATGCTGAGCGGCTCGAGAGGCGGCACGCCCCATTCGCGTTTATCGACTGCGGAGGCGCGCGTCTCGATCGAAGCGGGCTCGGGCGCATGAGTCACGGTCGGCTCGCGCAGCTCGGCGTTGCCGGGCGCTTGACGCGAGCCGCGGGCTGACCACAACCAGATAACCCCGATTGCCAGGATGCCCAGAACCAACAATATCCAACGCAGCTCGTCCAACTTGCGCAAACCTCTGCTGTATCGCGAACACCCCTACATCGCAGCCATGCGCACGGCCTCATCGACGTCGACCGCGACCAAACGGGACACGCCGGGCTCGTTCTGCGTCACGCCGACGAGCTGCGACGCCATTTCCATGGTCGTCTTGTTGTGGGTGATGAAAATGAACTGCACGCTGCGCGACATCTCGCGCACGATGTCGCAGAAGCGGCCGATGTTGTTGTCATCGAGCGGTGCATCGACCTCGTCGAGCAGACAGAACGGCGCCGGATTCAGATCGAAAATGGCGAATACCAAGGCGACCGCGGTGAGCGCCTTCTCGCCGCCCGAGAGCTGGCTGATGGTGCTGTTGCGCTTTCCCGGCGGGCGCGCCATCACGGAGACACCGGAGTTCTCCGACTCCTCTCCCTCGATCTCGAGGTACGCGTGCCCGCCCCCGAACAGGCGCGGGAATTTCTCCTTGAGGCCGGTATTGACCTTGTCGAAGGTCTCCTGGAAGCGCGCGCGCGTCTCCCGTTCGATCTTGCGCATCGCCGTCTCGAGCGTCTCGAGTGCGTCGGTGAGGTCCTTGCATTGACGGTCGAGGTATTCTTTGCGCTCGGATTGCTCTTTGAACTCGCCGATGGCCGCAAGATTCACCTGCCCCAGGCGCTCGATTTTTCCCTTCGTCTCCTGCAGATCGGACTCCCAGCTCTCCGCGGTCGCTTCCGGTGCGAGACCGGCGAGCAGCGCAGGAAGTTCGAACGAGGTGGCCGCCAGCTGCTCGGCGATGCTCTCGCGACGTATGCGCACCTGCTGGGCGCCGAGACGCGCGTCATCCAAAGCGGCTCGCGCCGCCTCGACGCGCTCGTCGAGCGAGGCTTTCTCGCTTTCGCGCTCGCGCAGCAGCGCGTCGAGTTCCTCGCTTGCGAGGCGGGCCGCGTGGAGTTCGCCCTCGACCTGCGCGCGCGCCTGCAGCGTGCTCTCGAGCTCGGTCGCGAGCGCCGCGAGGGGAGCCTCGTCGGCGTCCAGCTTGCGCAGCAGCTCGTCCCGCCGCTGCGTGAGATCCTGGTGCTGCTTGTCGAGACGGCGCGAGGGTGCTCTCGAGCGCCGCGTGCGAGGTGCGGCGCGACTCCACCTGCAAAGCCAGATCGCGGGCGCGCTGGCGGGTCGACTGCGCGGTCGCACGCGCCGCCGTCTGTTCGGCCCGCAGCCGCTCGCGCTCGTTCTCGAGCTCGATGCGTTGCGGCTCCAACGCGGCGAGCACATCGATGGCGGTCTCCATACGGGCGCGCGCTGATCGCAAATCGCTTTCGGTACGCTCGAGCTCGGCGGTCACGTCGGCGAGACCCGTCTCGAGCTGGCTCAGCCGCCGTTCCGCGTCGGCCCTGCGGGCCTGCGCCGAATCGTGCTCCGCGCGCCGATCGACGTGTTCGCGATGCAGACGGTTCACCTCGGTCTGCAGCCGCTCGCGCCGATCCTCGTAGTCGCGCACGCGCTCGTGGCGCTGCTCGAGTTCCAGCTCTCCGTTCTTTACTTCGGTCTCGAGCCGGCTCACCTCGACGCGCAGCGCGCGCAAGGTCTCCTCACGCTCGATGACGCCGGTATGCGGCTCGGCATCGCGCGACAGGCGCAGCCAGTCGGCGCCGAGCCAGATGCCATCGCGCGTGACCACCGAGCGTCCCTCGCCCAAGTTGCGGCGAATTCGCAACGCCTCGGACAGGGTCTCGGCGGTGAACACCGAGCCGAGCACCGAGTGCAGATACGGCGCGCCGGAGACCTTGGCCTTCAGGCTCGCGGTATCGGCCGTTTTCTCGGCGCCGGCGCTGACCACCACGAGATGACCGCCGTCGAAGCCGCCCAGAAGGTCCGTAACCGAATCCAGGCCGTCGACGCATACCGCCTCGAGATAAGAGCCGAGGACGGTCTCCACCGCACGCTCCCAGCCGTGCTCCACGCGCAGCTGCTGCGCAACCCGCGGATTCTGATCGAGCGACTTCGATTTCAGCCATTCGGTGATTTTTCCGGAAGCCTTGCCGAGGGCGGCCTGCTGCAACGCCTCGGTGGAAACCTTGAGCCCGAGCGAGTGCTGCCAGCGGGCCCGCAGCGCCTTCAACGCCTCGCTCTGCTCGCGCTCCTGGTCGCGCGCCGATGCGAGCTCGTGCAGCAGCTGCGCGAGATCGGCAGTGGCCTTCTGGCCGGCATCGCGTGCGAGATCGGCTTGCTCCGCCAACGTCTCGAGTGCCAAGGTCGGCTCGAGCTGCGCGAGCGCGGCGCGCTCGGTCTCGTGCCGTTCGCGCTGTTGCAGGAGCCGGTGCTGCTGATTGTCGAGCTGCTCGATGCGGGCGCGCTCCACCTGCGTCTCGCGCTGCCCGGACGCAGCCGACTGCGCATGCGCGTCGGAGGCCTGCTGCCAGCTCGTGAGCGCATGCTCGCAGCGCTCGAGTTCGAGCGCCGCGGCACGTTCCTCATCGTGCGCGGTATCGAGCCCCGGCACGGCCGTCGCCAATTCCTGCGCCAGCGCTGCGAGCTGCCGGCGGTCACGCTCGATCACGCTCGCCAGCTCGCTCACCTGAGCCTCGGCCTGTGCCAGATCCGCGCGCTGACGTTCCCGCATCTCGCGCGCGTGCTCGATGCTTTGCTCGACCCGCGTGACTTCGCTGCCGGCCGAATAGAAGCGCTCCTGGATGGCGCGCAGCGCATCGGCCTTGGCCGATTGCTCGACGCGGATTTTCTCGATGCGTGCCTCGGCTTCGCGCAAATCCGCGACCGCCGCCTGCATGGCCGTATCGCAGTGCACGGTGGCCGCATCGCGCGTTCCCGCCTCGGCATCGAGACTCTGCAGGCGCAGTGCAAACAACTCCGCCTGCAATTTGCGCTCTTCCTCCTTGAGGGTCTGATAGCGGCGAGCCGTGGCCGCCTGACGCTGCAGGTGACGGATTTGCTTCTCCACCTCCTCGCGCAGATCGTTCAATCGATCGAGGTTCTCGCGTGTCTGGGCGATACGGCTCTCGGTCTCGCGGCGGCGCTCCTTGTAGCGCGAGATGCCCGCCGCCTCCTCGAGGAACGCGCGCAGATCATCCGGACGCGCCTCGATGATGCGCGAAATCATTCCTTGCTCGATGATGGCGTAGCTGCGCGTGCCCAATCCGGTGCCGAGGAACAGCTGCGTGATGTCCTTGCGCCGAACCTTGGTGCCGTTGATGAAGTAATCCGACGTGCCGTCGCGGCTCACGGAGCGGCGCAGGGCCACCTCGTTGTAGCTTGCATAGGGGCCGCCGATCTTTCCCTCGGAATTATCGAAAACGAGCTCGACCGAACAGCTGCCGAGCGGCTTACGCGCCGCGGAGCCGTTGAAGATGACGTCCGCCATGGACTCGCCGCGCAGATGCTTGGCGGAAATCTCGCCCATCACCCAGCGCACGGCGTCGATGATGTTGGATTTACCGCAGCCGTTCGGGCCGACGACGCCGGTAAGGCTCGAGGGAAAGGTGACGGTGGTGGGATCGACGAATGATTTGAAGCCTGCAATCTTGAGTTTGGTGAGTCGCATCAGTCGTGATCAACCCTTGAGTTGGCGGGGCTATAGAGCTAACGGCCTCGAAGCTTGCGCGCGTGCCGTCGATGTGGCGCGTAGTGTAAAGTAAACGACACATAGGTAAACCCCTTGTCCCGATGAGCACCGCACTCGAAGTCTTCGCCAATCCCGCGCCCGAGCGCGATTACACCATCCGGATGACCCTTCCGGAGTTCACCTGCCTCTGTCCGAAAACCGGTCAGCCGGATTTTGCGACGCTCAAGCTCGAATACGTCGCCGATGAGCGCTGCGTCGAATTGAAATCCTTGAAGCTTTACGTCTGGTCGTTTCGTTCGCGCGGCGCCTTTCACGAAGCGGTGACGAACGAGATCCTGGCCACGCTGGTGGCGCGCGACGGCGCCGCGATTCATGCGCCTCAGCGCGGAATTCAACGTGCGCGGGGGGATCTATACGACCGTGATCGTCGAGCATCGGCGCCCGGGCTGGACGCCGGCGCCGCCGGTCTCCCTGCCTCCGTAAGCCAAAAAAAGCCCGGATCTACGGTGCCGGCCCCCGAGGGAGCGCTCGCGCACCGCCGGCCGGCTACAAAATTCCTATATTTATCAACGCACTAAATACCAAGAAAGCGCCGGCTTCTCGGCGCTGTACACACCGAATTGCGTCGGTATAATCGCGCGCTCTCTCTTTGGAGGCGGAGACAGCGAAATGCCCTCGAAAAAAGCCAATAAAGCGGCGAAGAAGCCAGGAAAGGCGATCCCGAAGAAAGCGGCTGTCCGCAAGACAGCGGTAGCTGCCAAAAAGGCAGCGCGAGCGTCACCCGGCCATACATCGAAGGTAACAGTGAAAGCGCATAAACCGACCACTAAATCGACCCCGGTCAAGCACGAGCCCGAAGCACGATCCGAAGCACGAGACCAAACGGGACACCGCGAGCGGCGCCGCACGCCCCAAATCGCAGACAGCGACGGCCGCTAAGGCCGCCTCAGCCGCGCCCAACGGGCCGGCCGTAGCTGCGGAAAAGCCCTCGCCCACCGTCAAATTCGACTCGCGGCCGTTGGTCATCCCGACGCGAATTCCCTCGGCCGATGAGGAGGGCGAGGAGTCCAACGGCTCGGCGAGCCTGCTGGCCGGACCGCGCAACGTCAAACCGTACATCGCCCGCCGCGGCGAGCAGTACATGAGCAAGGAGCAGCTCGAGCATTTCGCGCGCATCCTGCAGAACTGGAAGCGCGACCTGATGGTGGAGGTCGACCGTACGGTGCTGCACATGAAGGATGAAGCAGCCAACTTTCCCGACCCGAATGATCGCGCCACGCAGGAAGAGGAGTTCAGCCTCGAGCTGCGCACGCGCGATCGTGAGCGCAAGTTGATCCGCAAAATCGACGAGGCCTTGAAGCGCATCGAGGACGGCTCGTACGGCTACTGCCTCGAGACCGGTGAGGAAATCGGCATCAAGCGTCTCGAGGCGCGCCCGGTCGCGACGCTCTCGGTGGAAGCGCAGGAGCGGCGCGAGCGCCGCGAAAAGCAGTACGGCGACCGCGACGACCGGTACCGCTAGCGAGCGCGAGGCTACGTCGGCCGCTTCGCTCCCTCGCCCACCGGCGATTTGCACCTAGGGTCCCTTTATACCGCGGCGGCCAGCTTCCTCGATGCACGCGCGCATCGCGGCCGCTGGCTCGTGCGCATGGAGGATGTGGACGGGTCGCGCGTGGTCGCGGGCTCCGCGGACCGCATCCTGGCAACGCTCGAGTCGTTCGGGTTCGAGTGGCATGGCGAGGTGCTGCGGCAATCGGACCGAGCCGCTGCGCTACAGTCGCGGCCCTCGAGACGCTGCACCGGCGCGGCCTCACCTTCGGCTGCTCCTGCAGCCGCCTCGATCTCGCTTCCGAACCGCGCTATCCGGGGCATTGCCGCAACGGACCGCAGCAGCCGGGCGCGGACTTGGCGATCCGACTACGAGTCGACCCCGGGCATGTGCAGTTCACCGACTGTATACAAGGCGCTTCCGGCAAGACGTGTCGGTCGCCTCCGGCGACCTCATTCTCAAGCGCCGCGACGGCTGGTTCGCTTATTTGCTGGCGGTCGTGGTCGACGACGCTGATCAAGGCGTTACGAACGTCGTTCGCGGCGCCGATTTGCTCGATCACACCGCGGCCCAGATCTACCTCCAGAGGCAGCTTGAGCTGCCATCACCCGTCTATGCGCACGTACCGGCCTTGGTCGAGCCCGATGGCGGCAAGCTCTCCAAATCCGCGCGGAGCGTGCCGCTCGATCGGGACGCCACATTACGGCAACTCTTATATGTCTTTGAGCTGCTGGGGCTTGCGCCCCCGCGTTCGCTCGCCGGAGGCCCGCTCGCGAGTGCTTGGGCTTGGGCCTGCGAGCGCTGGGAGCTTAAACGGCTTGCCCGGCGACCCTCGCTTAGCTTGCCGGTCCGCTAGGCCGACCCCTGATCCCCCGGAAATCTCCTACAGCGGCCATGGAAAAGGCCGCTTGCCTTAACGCTGCATTGCGCTATCCTTTGGTTGCAGTACCCAAAAGACTGGTCCTTGGTTCAGGCACGAACCGGCATAATCCGGCAGCGCGTCGACCAACACGAGCGAGGAGCCCTATGAGCGATCCGCGAGTGATTAAGAAATACCCCAACCGTCGCCTGTACGATACCGTCGAGAGCCGGTACATCACACTGGCGGACGTGAGGCGATTAGTGGTCGAGAAGATCGACTTCGTCGTGGTGGACAAGAAGAACAATGCGGATATTACGCGCAGCATCCTGTTGCAAGTGATTGCGGAACAGGAGCATCTGCCCGAGCCGATTTTGACCCAGGACTTCATGGTGAACGTGATCCGCTCGTATGGCAGCAATGCGCAGAGCGCGGTGAGCGGCCATCTGGAACAATCGCTCAAGCAGTTCCTGAGTCAGAACCATCCTCTCAGAGAGCGGCCGAAACCTTTCGCCGGCTCCGAGGGGATATCGCCACGCCCCCGTGTCGACGAGAGGCTATAAGGCGCTGACTCCGGTGCGGTTGCGCGACGGCGAGAAGGAACGCGACGAGTCGAATCTCACCAAATGACGCAGCGGTGAGCCTTGACCAGGGGACTTTGGCTTGAGATGCCGAAGGCCGTCTGAAAGTCAGGCATATTCGCGAGCGTCCCGTTGGTACGATCCTCGACCGGTGGATGGGGATCGGTGGTCACCGTTTTCTCAGCCTGCTGCGGGCGGGTGACGCTTGCCCATGAATGGGCGAAGGCCAAGAAAAACTGCTGATCCGGTGTGAACTCTCCGGCCGCGGCTCGGTGCTGGGGTCCCGCGGACGGAGCGTGCAGTGCCCGCCACGCGAGCATCAGGCCGCCGAGATCGGCGGTTGCCTCACCGGTCACCAGAGCGCCCTGCACGTGCATGCCGGCGCCCACGCTGAAGCGCGAGTATTGCTCGGCAATGCATTGCGTGGCCGCGTGAAATTTCGCGAGATCCTGCGGCGCCCACCAGTTCTTGAGATTGCCGTAGCCGTCGAATTGCGCCCCCTCGTCGTCGAACGCATGGGTCATCTCGTGTCCGATGGCGGCGCCCGTGGCGCCATAGTTCACGGCATCCGAGAAATTCAAGTCGAAGTAAGGCGGCTGTAGAATTCCGGCGGGGACGGTCAGACTGTTCATGGACGGGTCGTAGTACGCGTTCACCGTTTGCGGCGTCATGTACCACTCACTCCGGTCGACGGGCTTGCCGATCTTCGCGAGCTGACGCTGCACCTCGAACGCGTTCGCGCGCATCACATTCTGGGCATACGGGCCGCGATCGATGACCAAGGCCGGAATAATCGCGCCACTCCTCCGGATAGCCGATGCGCAGCTCCATGAGATCGAGCTTTTGCTGCGCGGCCAAGCGCGTCGCCGGCGACATCCAGGCAAGCGTATTCAAGTCATCGTGAAGCGCATCGCGAATTCGCACCACGATTTCGGCCGCTGCCTGCTTCCAGGCGGGCGGAAACTTCTGCACCACGTAGAGCTTGCCTATCGCAAAACCCAGCGCATCATCCTCGGCGTTCAAGACTCGCAACCAGCGCGCCTGCAACTGTTCCGCGCCTGTAAGCTCGGCGGTCATGCGGAAATCCTCCGCGACCACGGGCGCGGACAAGTACGGAGCGTAGGTATCGAGCAGCTGCCAGCGCAGGTACGCCTTCCAATCGGCGAGCGAGGTGTCCGCGATCTCGCGGTCGACGGCTTTCAAGAAGTCGGGCATTCCCACGTTGAGGGAATCGATTTGCGGGGCCTTGAGCTCGCTCAGCATATGCCGCAATTCCAGGTGCGGCGCGATCGTGTGCACCGCCTCGAGGGTCATCGGGTGATAGATCGCACGCGGCTCGCGCTGTTCGGCCTCCGGCATCGAGACGCGCGCGAGCCGCGTCTCGAGCGCCATGATCGCCTTCGATTCGGCGGCGGCGGTCGGCGCGGCATCGCCGAGCAGCACCAACATCCGCGCGATGTGAGCCACATAGGCGACGCGCGCCGCCTTGAATGAGGCCTCTTTCTTCAAATAATAGTCGCGATTCGGCAGACCTAAGCCGCTCTGGCTTGCCACCGCGATCACTCGTCTGCTGTCCTCGAAATCCTGCATCTGACCGATGGACAGCGGCGCCTCGACGCCGATCGACATAAGATGAGCGAATGCCTGCGGCAGTTCGTCGCGGGTGGCGATGGCGGCTATTCGTGCAAGCTCCGGCGCGAGCGGCTCGGTGCCGGCCGCATCGATCGCTGTCTCATCCATGCCGCTCGCGTAGAAGTCGGCGATCTTGCGCTCCGGCGTTCCGGCCGCCCAGTTCTCTCGCGCAAGCGACTCGATCAGGTCACGGATGAATACCTGATTTTGCTGTTCGAGCAGGGTGTCGACTCCCCAGGCGGCCCGGTCCGGAGGAATCGGATGCGACTTGATCCAGCCGCCGTTCGCGAACTGAAAAAAGTCCTTGCCGGGCGCGACCGAGCGGTCGAGCCAGTCGAGGTACAGGCCGTCCGCCGTGCGCGCCCTCCGCGGTCTCGCCGAACGAGGCATGAGCCGCGGAACAGAGTCATGGCGGCGCCCGCGACTATCGCGGCCGCCGCACATGCCGCGGAGCGCAGGATCCTTAAGGTGGCGTACCCTTCGTCAGGCGGCGTCGACATTGCGCATCGAGAGTCGGACCCGGCCCTGGCGGTCCACCTCGAGCACTTTCACCCGCACCACGTCGCCTTCCT
The DNA here is from genome assembly GCA_963766915.1 of uncultured Gammaproteobacteria bacterium. Lineage (GTDB taxonomy): Bacteria > Pseudomonadota > Gammaproteobacteria > Steroidobacterales > Steroidobacteraceae > Bog-1198. The sequence continues at coordinate 442,822 of CAVYCL010000001.1, read as the reverse complement.
TGAGCTTGTCGCCGACGCGCTCGACCCGCTCCTCGGAAATCTGCGAGATGTGCACCAGGCCGTCGCGGCCCGGGAGGATGGTCACGAACGCGCCGAAATCCATCAGGCGCGCGACGCGGCCCTCGTAGATGCGGCCCACTTCGACGTCCGCGGTGATCAACTCGATGCGGCGCTGCGCCTCGCGGCCCGCGGCACCCTGCACGGAGGCGATCTTCACCGTACCGTCGTTCTCGATGTCGATCGAAGTGCCGGTTTCCTCGGTGATCTGACGGATCACCGCACCGCCCTTGCCGATGACGTCGCGGATCTTCTCCGGATCGATCTTCAAGGTGATGATGGTCGGCGCCCACTCGGACATGTTCTCGCGCGGCTTGGCGAGTACCTTGTTCATCTCGCCGAGAATGTGCAGACGGCCGGCGCGCGCCTGCTCGAGGGCGACCTTCATGATCTCGCGCGTGATGCTCGTGATCTTGATGTCCATCTGCAGCGCGGTGATGCCGCTGCTGGTTCCCGCAACCTTGAAATCCATGTCGCCCAGATGATCCTCATCGCCGAGGATGTCGGTGAGCACCTGGAAGCGCGATCCTTCCTTGACCAGGCCCATGGCGACGCCGGCGACCGGCGCGCTGATCGGCACGCCCGCATCCATGAGCGCGAGACTCGTGCCGCAAACCGAAGCCATCGAGCTCGAGCCGTTCGACTCGAGAATCTCGGAGACGACGCGAATCACGTAGGGAAATTTTTCCAAGCCCGGCATGACGGCCTTGACGCCGCGCTTCGCCAGGTTTCCATGACCGATCTCGCGCCGCTTCGGCGAGCCCATCATGCCGGTCTCGCCGACGCTGAACGGCGGGAAGTTGTAATGCAGCATGAAGGCTTCTTTGCGCTCGCCGGTCAGGCCGTCGATGATCTGCGCATCGCGCCCGGTGCCCAAGGTGGTGACCACCAGTGCCTGCGTCTCGCCGCGGGTGAAGAGCGCCGAGCCGTGGGTACGCGCGAGCACGCCCGTGCGGACTTGATGGGACGCACGGTCTTCGTGTCGCGTCCGTCGATGCGCGGGTGTCCCTCGAGGATACGCTCGCGCACCAGCCGATATTCGAGGTTGAAGAATTCGTTGCCGACCTGATCGGCGGTGAACTTGGGCTTCTCGCCAGAGGCGAGCCCGGCGAGAACCGCCGTCTTGATCTCGGCGATCTTCGCGTAGCGCTGCTGCTTCTCGGTGATCGCGTAGGCTGCGACCAATTGCTTCTCCGCGACCTCTGCCACCGCGTTCTTCAATTCAGTGTTCGGCTGCGGCGCGGTCCAGGTCCACTTCGGCTTGCCGCCCTCGGCCGCCAGCTCGTTGATCGCCTTGATGGCGACTTGCATCTGCTCGTGTCCAAAGACTACGGCGCCGAGCATGGTCTCCTCATCGAGGCCTTTCGCCTCGGACTCGACCATGAGCACACCTTCGGCCGTGCCCGCCACCACGAGATCGAGTTTCGAATCGGCGAGCTGCGTCGCCGTGGGATTCAGAATGTACTTGCCCTCTTTGTAGCCGACGCGCGCCGCGCCGATCGGGCCCAGGAACGGCATGCCGGAAATCGCGAGTGCCGCGGAGGCACCGAGCAGTGCAGGGATATCGGAATCGATCTCCGCATTGACGGAAAGCACCGAAGCGACGACCTGCACGTCGTTGATGAATCCTTCCGGAAACAGCGGCCGGATGGGACGGTCGATCAGACGCGAGGTGAGCGTCTCCTTTTCGGTGGGACGGCCTTCGCGCTTGAAGAAGCCGCCGGGGATACGGCCCGCGGCATAGGTCTTCTCTTGATAATTCACCGTCAGCGGGAAGAAGTCGCGGCCGGGGGTCGCCTTCTTCAAGCCCACCGCGGTCACGAGCACGACTGTCTCGCCCATGCTGACGAGGACGGCGCCGTCGGCCTGACGCGCGAGTTCGCCCGTTTCGAGCGTTACGGCGTGTTCACCAAATTGAAAGCTTTTCTTCGAATGGCTCACTGAGGCCCCTTCTATCGGAAGTGATTGAGACGCAGCCGCCCTTAAAGGCGCTGCGAGTTAACGGCGTAGGCCGAGACGTTCGACGAGTTGCGAGTACTTGTCGGGTGTGCGGCTCTTCAGATAGTCGAGCAGCTTGCGACGCTGATTCACCATCTTCAGCAAACCGCGGCGCGACGCGTGGTCGGCCTTGTGAGTGGTGAAATGTTGACTCAAGCCATTGATGCGCTCGGACAACAGTGCAATTTGAACCTCGGGTGAGCCGGTGTCCTGCGCGCTGCGCTGGAACTTGCCGACGACGCCGCTCTTTTCTTCACGAGTAAGTGGCATGGAAATCAAACCTCAATCAATAACTTATGACCCTTTAAAGAGGCGCGCATTGTACGCGTCGCGCGCCCCACCCTCAAGCTCGATTCGTGTCAGCTGAAATGAGCCGCAGAGGCTTCAGCCGCCCGGACGCCTCGACCGCGCCCAAGCCCACGAAACCGAGCCCCGCAGCATAAATACGCACGTTTCCGGTGCATTCGCCGCCCACCTGAACGCTCCGGCCCTGGCGAACCGCCTCGATTCCCTCGGCCGGCATATCGAGCCGCCGCCAGTCCCCGAGCGCCGCGTCGACGGGCAGCAGCAGTTGCGCGCGCGCGCCCGGCGAAAGAGCCTCCAGAGCCTGGAAAGTCCACTGGGACGCATGCGCAAACGGAGCCACGCCGAGGCGGCGCAACCCGATCAGGTGCCCGATGCTTCCCAGACGCTGCGCCAGATCCTCGGCCAGCACCCGCATATAGGCGCCTTTCGTGCATCGCACATCGAAGGTGACGTCGGGCGAGGCCCAGTCGATCAATTGCATGTCATGGATGAGGATCGTGCGCGCGGCCCGCTCCCGAGTCTCTCCCGCCCTGGCATAGACATAGAGCGGCTTACCGTCCTGCTTGATGGCCGAGTGCATCGGCGGGATCTGCTCGTAGCGGCGCGGAAAATTCGCGAGCGCCTGTTCGAGGTCCGCCGCCGCGAGCGGCGGCAACTCGCGCCGCTCCACCACCTCGGACTCGAGATCGGCGCTCGGCGTACGCTCGCCGAGACGCAAGGTCAGCCGGTAAGTCTTGTCCGCCTCGAGCATCAACGCGCCGAATTTCGTGGCCTCGCCGAGACAGATGGGGAGCATTCCTGAGGCGAGGGGATCGAGCGAGCCCGTGTGGCCGGCCTTGCGTGCCGCGAACAGACGCTTGGTTCGCGCAACCGCTGCGGCGGAGGAAAGGCCGAGCGGCTTGTCGAGCAGCAGGATGCCGTGGACGTCCTCCGCGCTCATTCGGGCTTGCCGGGGGGCTTCGTCACCGAGTCGATCAACTGCGTCAGGCGAACGCCATGCGCGATCGAGGTGTCGAGCTCGAAAGTCAACGTAGGCGTGTAGCGAATCATCAGGGCTTTTGACAGCGCATTGCGTAGAAACCCCGCTGCGCTGGTGAGACCGGCCTGCACCTGAGGGTCCGGCCCATCCTTGCCGAACACCAGGTAGTGAACACGCGCGCTGCGCAGGTCACCGGTGACGTCCACCGCAGTGATCGTGACGTTGCCGATCCGCTCGTCCTTCACGTCGCGGCGCAGCAGCTCGGTCAGCTCGCGCTGAATCTGGTCACCGAGACGCCGCGCACGCGGATTGTCCTTCGCCATACTGCGGCGTCCCTGCGGTCGGGCGGCGGCACGCTACAGCGTGCGCGCCACCTCCACCCGTGAGTAGCACTCGATCTGATCGCCCTCGCGCACATCGTTGTAGTTCTTCACGCCGATGCCGCACTCGGTTCCGGCCCGCACCTCGTTGACGTCGTCTTTGAATCGCTTCAAGGACTCGAGCGCACCCTCGAAGATCACCACGTTGTCGCGCAGCACGCGAATCGGGAAATTGCGGCGCACGTAACCGTCGATCACCATGCAGCCCGCCACCGTGCCGAACTTGCTCGAGCGGAACACGTTCCGCACCTCGGCGAGACCCACGATCTGCTCCTTCACCTCGGGTGCGAGCATGCCGGTCAGCACTGCGCGGATATCGTCGATGGCCTCGTAGATGATGCTGTAGTAGCGCACGTCGACGCCGTGGTCCTTGATCGCGGTGCGCGCAGCGGCATCGCCGCGCACGTTGAAGGCGATGATTCGCGCCTTCGACGCCGCCGCCAGAGTGACGTCGGACTCGGTCAGTCCGCCCACGCCGGAGGAAACCACATTGACGGCCACCTCGCCGGTGGACAGTGCATTGAGCGCATCGCGCAGCGCCTCGACGCTTCCCTGTACGTCCGCCTTGACGAGCAGCTGCACCAGGTTGGGCTTGGTCTCGCCCATGGTGGAGAACACGTCCTGCATGTTGGCGCTTTTCTGCGCGAGCTTGACGTCGCGCGACCGTGCCTGCCGGTGCATCGCCACTTCGCGCGCCTTGCGTTCGCTCTCGACCACGAGCAGCTCATCGCCCGCGTTCGGCGAGCCGGACAAGCCCAGCACCACGACGGGAATCGAGGGGCCCGCGCTGTCGACCGGCTTGCCGGCCTCATCGAACAGCGCACGCACGCGCCCGAACTCCTGTCCGATCAGCAACGCATCGCCGAGCTTCAAGGTGCCGCGCAGCACCAGCACGGTGGCAACGGCTCCGCGCCCCTTCTCGAGGCTCGACTCGATCACGTAACCCGCGGCCAGGCCGTCGACCGGCGCCTTGAGCTCGAGTACCTCGGCTTGCAGCAGCAGCGCATCGAGCAGTTGATCGACGCCTTGTCCGGTTCGCGCCGAGACGTTCACGAAAATATTCTCACCACCCCACTCTTCGGGAATGACGCCGTACTTGGTGAGCTCTTGCTTGACCTTCTCCGGGTCGGCCTCCGGCTTGTCGACCTTGTTGAGCGCCACGACGATGGGCACCTGCGCCGCCTGCGCGTGCTGGATGGCCTCGATGGTCTGCGGCATGACGCCGTCGTCCGCACCGACCACCAAAATGACGATGTCGGTGACCTGTGCGCCGCGGGCGCGCATCGAGGTGAATGCCGCGTGGCCCGGTGTGTCGAGGAACGTCACCATGCCTTTCGCGGTTTCCACGTGATAGGCGCCGATATGCTGCGTGATGCCGCCCGCCTCGCCGGCGGCGACCTTGGTGCGGCGGATGTAGTCGAGGAGCGAGGTCTTGCCGTGATCGACATGTCCCATGACAGTGACCACCGGCGGCCGCGGCAGCACCTCGAGCGTCGTGTCCGCCTCGCCCTGCAGGCTTTCCTCGATGACGTTTTCCTTGCGCAGCACCGCGGTGTGGCCCATTTCCTCCACCACGAGGAGCGCCGTGTCCTGCTCGATCGTCTGATTGATCGTCGCCATGACGCCCATGTTCATCAATGTCTTGATGACCTCGGTTGCCTTGACGGCCATCTTCTGCGCGAGCTCGCCCACGGTCATGGCCTCGCTGATCGCGACTTCACGCACCACGCGCGCCGTCGGCATCTCGAAGCCATGCTTCGCGTCCGTATCGGAGCCCACTGCGCGGCGGCGGCCATCGCGCGATTTCTTCTTCTTGTGACGCGAGCTCACATCGCCGACGATATGCAGCTCCTGGCGCCCATAGCGCGTCGCCTTGTCATCGACCGGATCGCGCGTCGCCTTGACAGGCTTCGCCGCGGTCGCCGTCGCCGCCTTGCGCTCGCGCTCGCTCTGCTCGCGGGCCTGCAGCTCGGCCTGGCGCCGCGCCTCTTCCTCGGCGCTGCGCTTGCGATTCTCTTCATCGCTGCGCCGCCGGCTTTCCTCCTCGAGGCGCTCGCGGTCGAGGCGTTCTTTCTCCTGGCGCTCGTGTTCGGCGCGCTCGAGCGCGGCCTTTGCCTGCTCCTCGGTCTCGCGCTGGCGATCGAGCTCTTCCTGCTGATGGCGCGCTTGATCCTCGAGCACTTCGCGCTTGACGTAGGTGCGCTTGCTGCGCACCTCGACGTTGACGGTGCGCGCCCGCCCCTGGGGACTCGCGAGCTTCAGCTCCGACTGCGACTTGCGGCGCAGCGTGATTTTGCGCGGCGCGGCATCGGCGTTCCCCTCGTCGCGGCCGTGACTGCGCCGCAAATGGGTAAGCAACTCGTGCTTCGCGTCCTCGCTGATCATGTCCTCAGCGCTATCGACCTTGATCCCCGCCTGATCGAGTTGCTGCAATAGCCGGTCGACCGGCACCTTCAGCACTTCCGCGAACTGCGCGACTGTTACATCTGCCATACCGCTTGCTCCTAAACCTTTTCCTCTTCAGCGAACCAATGCTTGCGCGCGTCCATGATCAATTCGGCGGCTTTCTTCTCATCGACCCCGCCCATTTCGACCAACTCATCAACCGCCAGATCCGCAAGGTCCTCACGCGTGCGCACGCCTTTGCGGGCGAGCGCCTTGGCGAGATCGTCGCCGGCGAGCTCCACCAGATCCGCTTGAGGTTCAGCGCCGTCCATCGATTCCTCGCTCGCAATGGCCTGTGTCAGCAGCACATCGCGGGCGCGGGTGCGCAGCTCCTTCACGATCTCCTCGTCGAACTCTTCGATGGCATTCAGCTCGCTCGCCGGCACGTAGGCAATCTCCTCGATCGTGGAGAAACCTTCCTGCACCAGGATGCTGGCGACGTCCGCATCGACGTCGAGCTGCTGCATGAAGGTCTCGCGCAGCGCGAGCGATTCGCTCTCGCTCTTCGCCTCCGCCTGCGACTCGCTCATCACATTCAGCTCCCAGCCGGTGAGCTCGCTCGCCAGGCGGATGTTCTGACCACCGCGGCCGATGGCCTGCGACAGCTTGTCCTCCGACACCGCGATGTCCATCGAATGCGAGTCCTCGTCGACCACGATCGAGGTGACTTCGGCCGGTGCCATGGCGTTGATGACGAACTGCGCATTGTTCTCATCGAAGGGAATGATGTCGACGCGCTCGCCGGCAATCTCGTTCGACACCGCCTGCACGCGCGAGCCGCGCATACCGACGCAGGCACCCACGGGATCGACGCGCGGGTCGTTCGAGCGCACCGCGATCTTGGCGCGTACCCCCGCGTCACGGGCCGCCGCCAGGATGTTGATCAGGCCCTGCCCGACTTCCGGAACCTCGAGCTTGAACAGCTCGATGAGGAACTCCGGCGCGGTCCGCGACAGAAACAGCTGCGGGCCGCGCGGCTCCGAGCGCACTTCCTTGAGATACGCCTTGATGCGGTCCTGCGATCTGACCGGCTCGCGCGGAATCATCTCCTCGCGCGCGATGAACCCCTCGGCATTCGCGCCAAGGTCGACGTAGATGCCATTGCGGTCGACGCGCTTGACGATGCCGCTCACCAGCGTGCCGGAGCGGTCCTTGTAAGCATCCACCACCTGCGCGCGCTCGGCTTCGCGCACCTTCTGCACGATGACCTGCTTCGCGGTCTGGGCGAGGATGCGTCCGAAGGGCACCGATTCCATCGGCTCCTCGACGTAGCCGCCCACTTCCACGTCCTTGTCGATATCGCGCGCATCATCCATGCGCAACTCGCGCTCGGGCACTTCGAGCTCGGAGGAATCGTCCGCAAACACCTTCCAGCGGCGGAACGTGTCGTAGCCGCCGGTCTTGCGATTGATCGCAACGCGCACGTCGAGCTCCTCGCCATGCTTCTTGCGGGTCGCGGATGCCAGCGCCGCCTCGAGCGCATCGAAGATGATTTCCTTATCGACACCCTTCTCGTTGGAAACGGCATCTACCGCCATCAAAATTTCTTTGTTCATATCCTTAGGCTCCTGGCTCACTCCGGCCGCAATCTTGCCTTCTGAATTCGCTCTAGGGGCAGCTCGTACGGCTGCCCGTCAACTTCCACCAAGATCGAGTCGGCCCCGATCGATTTCAACGTACCGATGAAGCGCCGCCGCCCGTCGAGCGGCAGCTTCAACTCGGCAAAAATCCGCTCTCCGACGAACCGCTCGAAATGCGCGCGCTTGCGCAATATTCGATCGAATCCGGGCGAAGAGACTTCCAGCGTGTAATTGCCCTTGATCGGATCGTCGATCTCGAGCACTTCGCTCACCGCGTGACTCACCGCGGCGCAATCCTCGACAGTCACGCCCGCATCCGGCTTGAGGCTATCGATGAATATCCGCAGCACCCCGCCGCGCCCCGCCTGCGCAAGCTCGAGGTCGAGCAACTCAAAGCCCAAGGCCTCGATCGGCGGCTCCAGCAAGCGCATCAAGGCGTCACGCATCTTTCGACCCTTGGGTCCCGCTTCGCTTCGCCCACGACGCGGCCCTGCAAAACAAAAAAGGGGACCATCGGCCCCCTATCCTTCAACTCTCTTCAACGAACCTCTGCAATGAAAAAGCCCCTCCGAGGGGCCATTCGAGCGTTCGTACGAACGTTCTCTTCAGGATCGCCCGCTTCTAGTTCTTAGCTTGCCGGCATCCCCTGTCGAGGGCGGCGATTATAAGCGCATCGCCCTTTAGCGTAAACCCATATCGACGACTGGGGCCGCATCGCTGCGGCCCCAGTCTTAGCGCACTTCAGAAGGCGCTATTTACCAGCGCTTCGGGCCGCGGGAACCGCCGCCGCCACCGCCACCACCGCCGCCACCGCCGGTGCGCTCCTGCGCCTCGTTCACCTTCAGCACTCGCCCCTCGACATCGTGGCCATTCAAGGCCTGCATGGCACGAGCCGCATCCGCGCTCGCCATTTCAACGAAGCCGAACCCACGGGGCCGACCGGTGTCGCGATCGTTGATCAGCGCAACCGACTGGACCGGACCGTGCTTTTCGAACAAAGCACGCACCGCGGACTCGTCCATTGAGAACGGGAGATTGCCAACATACATTTTCGTCATTTAGAAACACCTAACTAAAAGAGAGACAAACGGCCAAGCATCCGCCATGAGCGGACGCGAGGACCACCTGGATCGAAGAAAGCTGCTTTGATTGATTGTGGTCAAGATGACACCGCGCCGCGGCGGCAGTGACCAGAAACGGACCTAAGTAGTAATTCACGAGCCGGCACGCATATTACACGAAATCGCTGGGCAGTTCGACTATCGCTCGCTAGGGGACTTTCCTAGCTTGCTGCATCGCACAAAGGCAGCTCCAGCGTGAATGTGGCTCCCTGCCCTGGCCCCGCGCTCTCCGCCCGCACGCTCCCCGCATGCAGGTCGGCGAGTTGTTTGACCATGGGGAGCCCGAGACCCAAGCCGCCGTGACTGCGAGGCGGTCTCGCGCCGCGCCGGCCGAACCGCTCGAAGATGGGCGGCAAGAATTCCGGGTCGATACCCTTGCCGTGGTCGCTCACGGCCAAGCGGAAGGAATTCCCGCTGCGCTGCGCCGCAAGCCTGACCGTATTGCCCCGGCTCGAGAATTTGACTGCGTTACTGAGTAGATTGCCGACCATTTGCTGCAGCCGGGCGGCATCCGCCGCGACGCGCAATGACTGATCGTCGAACGAGGCTTCGACCACGACGCCGGCATCGCGCGCCGCCGCCGCGGCTGCCTCGAGCGCAGCACGCACCACGGGATACGGATCGATCGTCTCGATCGCGAGGCGCACCTCGCCGGCGCTCAAGGCGACGTAGTCGAGCAGATCGGAGATGAGCCGCGCCTGTAAGCGCGAGTTCCGCTCGATCGCCTGCAACCCTTGGGTCACCGGCTCGGGCAAATCGCCGCGCCGGGTGAGAATGGTGGCCCAGCCGAGAATCGCGTTTAGAGGGTTGCGCAGCTCGTGCGACAGGATGGCGAGGAGCTCGAGACCGTCGATCTCGCGGCGCTCATTCATTCAATCACGGTAATCAATTGGCGACCGAACGGCAACGTTATTTGGCCTCGGCGGCTGGCGCCGCGATGGCATCCGCCTGGCTCAACAAGGCGCTGCGCGTCTTCGAGGCCTCGAGCCGCAACGGCCGAGCGCGCAACGGCGCGATCTCGGCGGCGGTGTACGGCGAAAAGCTCGCGGGCAAGTGTTCCTTGTCGAAGCGCCACAGCATCCAATTCATCACCTCCGCCAGATCCTGATCCGACAGCGGCGAGGTAGCGACCCCCGGAACGCGGATGAGATATTCGCGCCCGCCCGGTACGAGAAGAAATTTTGATACGGTACCGGCGATACCCGGCGCCGTGGCGTCCGACCCCGAGCCGTCGAACCGGTGACACCCTTGGCAATTCAAGGTCCAGTTCTGCCAGGCGCGCTGCGGGTTCTCGACGCCTGCAGGCGCTGCGGGCGCCGCGCCGGGTCCGGGATCTTGCGCGGGCTGGGCGAGAGGCGCTTGAGCCGCGGAGCCTGCGAGAGCCGCCGAGACCAAGGCGGCGAGCCGCGCTTTGCTCACCCAAGAGCCCAACACTGCGATCGACCGCGCTATTTTTTCTGGTCGAGCGCAACGCCCAGGATGAGCGCGACGGTGCAGGTATACGACTGGCTCTTGGTGCCGAAGCACCACGTCACCTCGTTATTCGTCTGTGGCCGCACGATCGGCCGATCGCCATTGTTGTTCTGACAGGCGCAGCGTCCCCACGCGACGCCACCGCAGCAGTCGTTGTACGAGATGATGTAATTGCGCTGATCCGCGGGATTGCGGCACGTGCCGATCCAGGTGATGGGCGACATCTCCGTGCCGGGGGGACACGAGGTGATGGTGCCGCCGTAGCACGAGCACAACGACCCATCGATCGCGCAGTAACGCCAGTAGTCGCACTTGGTCCGATCGCCGGGATCCTGTGGATTGCCCGATGTCTGCGGAGCCTCGACACCCGAATTCGGATCGTTCGGGTCGGCGCCATCCGCCTCCGCGCCCTTGGCTACAGGCAATAGCGGCAACGCCGCGGCGCCGGCAAGAAAACCGCCGAGGATGGTAAAGACGCTGCGCCTGGAGGTACGACTCGCGAAGCCGCGCAGCATCTTTTCCGTCAATCGATCGAGTTGATCCACGTCATTCTCCCGCAGAAGCGCGCTTCGTGTCGCGTTGTCCCAGATATTGCTGAATGCTGGCGACGCCGCGTTCTTTCGCGACGAACAGGCTCTCCAGGTGCTCGCGCGTATTCACGAGCCCGGTCGCCGATAGCTTGCCCGCCTCGTCGATGAGCACGGCATAGGGCAGCTTGGCCACGCCGAAGCTGCGCCCCAGCTGCTCGGACAGCACATAAGGAAATTTGCCGAGGCCTTTGTCCTTGACGAACTGTTCCTGTCGCACCGCATCGCCGTCGCTTGCGAGCACGATCTCGAGCCAGGCGCGCTCCGCGGCCTGGGCCGAACGCACGGCCGGCAGCAACGATTCGCAGATGACGCAATCGGGTGACACGAACAGCACCAGCTGGCTGCGGCCGCCGCGCACGCCGCCGATGCGCACGGCGGCGCCGTCGAGCGCGGTCAGACTCATCTCGGGCACCGGCTCGCCAACTTTGAGCGGCTGGCGGAGCGCGAGCGCGCCGGCCGGCGCGATGCGCTGATGCAGCACGCCAATCTGGCGTGCGAGCGCCATGCACACCACTCCGAGGGCGAGCACCGCGACCCAAAGCGCTATCTGCGAGGCGATCAGGAAACTCACAGAACGGTGCCCTGGCGCAGCGGCTGTAGCGCCGCCAATTGGTCGATCGCGCCGTACAGCGCGAGCAGCGCACACGCCGCGAGCAGCTGCGACGGCGCCAAGGCCGCGCTCGCATCCGCGAAAACGAGCAGCAGCAGCCCGAAGGCGAGCAGCACGGTGTTGCGCGCCATCTCGAACGATCCGAGGCGGCGCGAGCTCGCGCCGAAGCTGCAGCCGCAGTCGACGGCCCCGCGACGCTGCGCCACGGCGCGCGCGATCAGCACCAGGTACAGCCCGAGGATCACGGTCGCAACTGCGGCACCGGCGCGCCGGTAGTCAGGCAGAACGAGCAGCAACCCGGCAAGCCCTTCGATCGCGCACGCGGCAACGGCGGCAGCCGACGCCGCGGGACGCGGCACACCGGCAAAGTCCTGCACGACCGTCCACGTCCGCCGCCAGGTCAGCACCTTGTGGAGGGCGGACACCAGCAGCAGTACCGCCAGAAACGCGGCGAGCTGCGCAAGCAGCACCCCAGCGACTTCAGCGGCGTCAATCAATGTATCGGCTCCATCTGCATCCGGGTGTGCAGTCCCGGCAAGTCGAGACTTCGCACCAGCGCCCCGCCCTGCGTGTCGTACACATCGAGCCGCGTGCCGGCCTGTACCAGCATGAGCTGGTCGGCACCGTGCGTGATCGCGATGGAGGACCCCGGCCGCGCCAGCCGCATCCGCCGCAGCCGCGCCTTTGTCGCCGGATTGAAAACCCAGACCTCGGTCGCCGGATCCTTGTGCGTGCCTTCCTGGGCGTCGGCCTGCATGAGCACGTAGAGGAGTTTCTTATCGTCGCTCGCGATCACCTGCCAGCCGCTCGGACGCCAGTTGGCCGCCTTCTCCTCGGCGCTCACCAGCGGCCAGTCCGGCAACACCTGCACATCGTCATTCTTCATGTCGATCGGCTGAATGCGCCCGTGCAGGCTCGGAAAGTAGCGCACGCCGCCGAGGCCGGCGCTCGCGGTGAACAGAGGATCGGTGTCGAGCTGATTGAAGGGTTTCGATTCGCTGCGGCCTGTCACCGCGCCGGCGGCGTCCAGCCGGATGTTGAGCAAGGTGCCGCTCGAGCACAGCGTCGAAAATCCGCGTTGCCCGGACGGATAGACGAGCATGCATCCCGGAATCTCGATCTCGCCGAGCGGCTGGCGTTTGACAAGATCCACCACGGTGACCGAGGCCGCCGGCGTGAAATTGAAAACGAGCGCGAGCCGCTGATCGTCGGTGAACGCGAACATGCCTTCCATTGCCGTGATCAGCGCACGTTTGGCTCCCGGCAGGACGATTTCGCCCGCCACGTTCAGAGTCTGCGAGTCGTAAATCGTGATGAAATCGGTACGCGTGCCGCGCACTCCGCGCGACCATACGGTGTCCGCGGTATAGATCTCCGGACGCTTGTCCGATACCAGGAGGGTGGTCGAATCGCGCGCCTGCAACTGGGCCTTTACCTCGCGGCTGTCGCTGCCGACATTGCGAAGCTCGATGCGATCGCCCGCATAATTCAAGAAGGCCCAGCCGGTAGGATATTTCGCGGGAAGCTTCTCGACATGCAGCGTCGGGTCCGGCGGCAGCGGATTAGGAAAGGAGGCGGCCGACGCGGCGACGGCTGGTACCGCACCCGCAGTGAACGCCGCACACATCAGGGCGGGCAACGCCCGTAACGTGATCATGTCATTCATCCCCTCGTTTTTTCTCGATGACCAGCGCTCGCCGGCCCGCACGGCAGAGTGTACGTCAACGGCGGCCGGCTGAATACTCGGCGCTGCGATACAGGTATATTCCCGGGATGAATGCTTCTCAGATCTTCTTTTACGCCGCCCTCGCCGTGGCGTTTATCGCCTTCATCGTGAGCTGGGTGCGCGCGGCGCCGCGAACGCCCGATCGGCGCGGGCCGCGGCCTGTCGAGATGGTCGTCGGCTTCGTGACCGCCTTCTTCGACACCTTGGGGATCGGCTCCTTCGCGCCCACCACGGCCATTTTCAAATTGCGTCGCATGGTTCCCGACGAGCGCATTCCCGGCACCCTCAATGTCGGCCTCGCGGCTGCCGCCGGCGTCGAGGCCGTCATATTCGTCGGGGCGATCGACGTCGAGCCGCACCTGCTCATCAGCATGATCTTAAGCGCCGCCGCGGGCTCGTGGCTCGGCGCCGACGTGGTGGCGCGGCTGTCGAGGCGCGCGATTCAGATCACGATGGGAGTCGCTTTGCTCATCGCGGGCGGCGTATTTACCGCCATCAACCTGCATGCCCTGCCGGGAGGCGGCACCGCCATGAACCTGGTGGGATGGAAGTTCCCGTTCGCCGTGGCGGTCAATTTTATCTTGGGTGCGCTGATGAGCGCGGGCATCGGCCTGTATGCGCCCTGCATGATCACCCTCGCGCTGCTCGGCATGCATCCGATCGCGGCCTTCCCGATCATGATGGGCGCCTGCGCGCTGCTGCAGCCGGTGGCGAGCTTGCGCTTCTTCCAGACCGGCAAGTTCGCCTGGGGGCCATCGCTCGGGCTCACGTTCGGCGGCGTGGTGGGTGTGCTGATTGCCGCCTTCATCGTCAAGTCGCTGCCGCTCGAATGGCTGCGCTGGCTGGTCATACTCGTGATCCTGTATGCCTCGTTCGCCATGATGCGCTCCGCGACGCAGAGCACCCCGAATCCTGTACCGGCGACCTCGAATTCATGAGCATCACCCTGCGCCGCGCCGCGCGTGCCGACATCCCGCAGCTCGCCGCGCTGATTGCGCGCTCCGCGCAGGCTTTAAGCACCGCGGACTACACCGAATCGCAGGTGGCGGGTGCGTTGCGCGGCGCCTTCGGCGTCGATACGCAACTGGTCGACGACGGAACCTATTTCGTGGCGGAGGAAGGCGGTGTTATCGCCGGCTGCGGCGGCTGGAGCTTTCGCGCCACGCTCTTCGGCAGCGATGCGCGCACCGACCGCGACGAATCGATGCTCGATCCGCGCACCCACGCCGCCAAGATTCGCGCTTTTTTCGTAGAGCCCGCCCAGGCGCGGCGCGGCGTCGGATCTCTGTTGCTCGAACGCTGCGAGATGGAGGCGCGCGAGCGCGGATTCTCGCGCGTCGAGATGATGGCCACTCTTCCCGGCGTCAGGCTGTACGCGGCGCGCGGCTACGTCGGCACGCAGCGCGTGAGCTACGATCTCGGCAACGGCGAGCACATCGATTTCGTTCCGATGAGCAAGGAGCTGCGCTGATCGGTTATGCTAGCGCGCCTACCCGCCGCCGCAGAAAATCCTAACCGATGACACAAAAGATTCTTGCCACCCTCATTCCTGGAGACGGCATCGGACCCGAAATCGTCGACTGCGTGTTGGCCGCGCTCGATGCGCTCGGTGCACCGTTCGAGTGGGATCGGCAGATCGCCGGCCTGTCGGGCGTGAAAGCGGAAGGCGATCCGCTGCCCACGCGCACCATCGCGAGCATTCGTCGCACGCATCTCGCGCTGAAGGGACCGTTGGAGACGCCCTCGGGCGGCGGTTACCGCTCCTCGAACGTGCGGCTGCGCGAGGAATTCAAGCTGTACGCGAATCTGCGTCCGGCACGCACGCTCATCCCCGGCGGTCGCTTCGACAACATCGACCTGGTGGTGGTGCGCGAGAATCTCGAGGGCCTGTACATCGGCCACGAGCATTACATTCAGATCGGCGATGATCCGCACGCGGTGGCGATCGCGAGCGGCGTCAACACGCGCCAAGGCAGCCGCCGGCTGCTCGAGTTCGCTTTCGAGCACGCGATCGCGGCCGGACGCAAGAAAGTCACGATCGTCCACAAGGCGAACATCATGAAGGCGCTCACCGGCATCTTCCTCGAGACCGGACAGGAGCTCTACGAGCAAAAGTACAAGGGCCGGTTCATCCTGGACACCGTGATCATCGACGCTTGCGCCATGAAGCTCGTGCTCAATCCCTGGCAGTTCGACGTGCTGGTGACCACGAATCTGTTCGGCGACATCCTCTCCGATCTGGTCGCCGGCCTGGTGGGCGGGCTCGGCATGACACCGGGCGCGAACATCGGCGCGAACGCCGCCATCTTCGAGGCGGTCCACGGCTCCGCCCCGGATATCGCCGGCAAGGGCGTCGCCAATCCCACCGCGCTGCTGCTCGCTGCGGCCATGATGCTCGATCACTGCAAGTTGCCGAAGATGGCTGAACGGCTGCGCACGTCGATCAACCAGACGCTGAATGCGGATGGCGTGCGCACGGGAGATCTCGGTGGCAATGCGACGACGGCGCAGTTCACGGCGGCGTTGCTCGAGCGCATCGCGCATGCCTGACCGGCTGAGCCGGAGTCTCGTGCCGCGCACCTGTCGTCGATGATCTCGATCCAGAACGTCAGCAAGTCCTATGCCTCGGGCGTGCGCGCGCTCGAGCCGATCGATCTCGAGATACGCAAGGGCGAGATCTTCGCCCTGCTCGGCCCGAACGGCGCCGGCAAGACCACGCTGATCAATATCGTCTGCGGCATCGTCACCGCGAGCAGCGGCCGCGTGACGGCGGACGGCCACGACATCGTGCGCGACTACCGCGCGGCGCGCACGAAGATCGGGCTCGTGCCGCAGGAGCTGACCACCGATTCCTTCGAGACGGTGTGGGCGACGGTGAGTTTCAGCCGCGGCCTGTTCGGCCGGGCGCCGAATCCCGCCTATCTCACGGGCCTGCTGCGCGATCTGTCGCTGAGCGAAAAGCGCGACAGCCGAATCATGGACCTCTCCGGCGGCATGAAGCGCCGCGTGATGATCGCCAAGGCCCTGTCGCACGAGCCCGACATCCTGTTCCTCGATGAGCCGACGGCCGGCGTGGACGTCGAGCTGCGGCGCGACATGTGGAACCTCGTCCGGAGTCCTGCGCGAACGCGGCGTGACCATCATCTTGACCACGCACTATATCGAGGAAGCCGAGGAGATGGCCGATCGCGTCGGCGTCATCAACAAGGGCTCGCTCGTCCTGGTCGAGGAGAAGGCGGCGCTGATGCGCAAGTTCGGCAAGAAGCAGCTGACCCTGCACCTGCAGACCGCCGCTCTGCGCAGATTCCCGCCGAGCTCGCGCCGTGGCACCTGGAGCTCAAGGATCAGGGGCTGGCGCTCGAGTGCACGTTCGACGGCGGCAGCGATGCCGGCATCCCGCTGCTGCTGCAGCGCATGAGCGAGCTGTCGATCGCGATCAAGGATCTGCAGACCCATCAGAGCTCGCTCGAGGACATTTTCGTGAGCCTGGTGAGCGAGCGGGCACCGAGCGTCCGCACATGAGTCTCGCTCGATTCGCGTTCAACGGTCACGGCGTCTGGGCCATCTACAAATTCGAGATCGCGCGCGCGCTGCGCACCCTCGTGCAAAGCCTGGTGACCCCGGTCATCACCACCTCGCTGTACTTCGTGGTGTTCGGCGCGGCGATCGGTTCGCGCATGACGCGCGGTAAGCGGCGTGAGCTACGGCGCGTTCATCGTGCCCGGCCTCATCATGCTGGCCCTGTTCACCGAGAGCCTGTCGAATGCCTCCTTCGGCATTTTCTTTCCGAAATTCATCGGCACCATCTACGAAGTTGCTCTCCGCGCCCATCTCCTATGCCGAGATCGTGATCGCCTACGTCGGCGCCGCCGCCTCGAAATCCGTCGTGCTCGGCCTCGTCATCCTGGCGACCGCCTCGCTGTTCGTGCCGCTCACGATCCCGCATCCCTTGCTGATGGCCGGCTTTCTGGTGATGACGGCGGTCAATTTCAGCCTGTTCGGCTTCATTCTCGGCCTCTGGGCGAAGGGCTGGGAACAGCTGCAGCTCATCCCGACGCTCGTCGTCACGCCGCTCACCTTTCTCGGCGGCGCGTTCTACTCGATCAGCATGCTGCCGCCCGCGTGGCGCGCATTCAGCCTGTTCAATCCCGTGGTCTATCTGATCAGCGGTTTTCGCTGGTGCTTCTACGGGACGGCCGACGTGAACATCGACGTGAGCTTCGGCATGACGGCGGGCTTCTTCGTCGCTTGCCTCGCGCGTGATCGGCTGGATATTCAAGACGGGCTACCGCCTGAAGAATTAGGCCGCCTCGGTGGCCTCGAGCCCGGCATCCGCTGTGTCGGCGCAGCGCCGATCGTTCGCGGCATCGAACGAGCGGCAGGCCAACAAGTAAATGAGCGTCGCAACCGGCAAGCCCACCAGCATCGCGATGTCGGCGCCGCCGAGCGCGCGCGGCGACCGGCCCCACATAGACGCCGGGGACGCTGAAAAATGGAATCATGGCCACGAACCCGACGCCATAGGCGAGCAGCCCGCGCCAGTTCCAGCGCCCGTACATGCCGCGCGGATTGAAGATCTCGCGCACCGAATAGTGACACTTGCGCACCCAGTAAAAATCGACCAGGTTGATGGCGGTCCACGGCGTGAACAGGTACAGGAGCACGGCGAGGAATTCGCCGAATTTCTCGACCGTGTTTTCGGTCGAGGCGAGTGCGAGGGCGCACGCGACGATGGCTGTGACTGCGAGCGTGAGCACCCGCCGGGCGCGGGTCGGGCGGCCGAGATTGAACGAATCCATCACGCTCAGCAGCGTGAGCGAGGCTCCATAGAAATTGAGCGTGGTTATGGTGAGCGAGGCCGAGCAGCGAGCAGAGCAGCAGCGGCTTGCCGAATCCCGGTATACCGCATCGGCGGCCGCCCGCAGCGAGGCCGCAACTTCGAGTTTCGGATAAAGGGCGGCGGCGAGCGTGCCGACCAGCATGGTCCAGGCGCCGCCGACGAACGCCCCGAAGTAGGTCCACCAGAAGCAGGCGCCGACGCCGACGTGCGCGGCAGATAACGCGAGTAATCCGAGACGTAAATCGACCACGAAACCTGATAGGCGGCGGCGGCGAAGAACTGGGCGAGAAACGGCACCGCGCGAAAGTCCCGCAAGGACAGCTGCGCCGCCGGTAGCTGCGCGCGCGTGAGCATGGCGACGCTGAACACGAGCAGCGCCACGATGAGCACATAGGCGATCCAGCGCTGCGCGATGTGGATGAGGTCGTAACCGCACGACTGCCAGCACCACCGATGCGAACGCGAACGCGAGGAGCGTCGGCACCGGCGGCGCACCATAGAGCGAATGCAGAGTCTGCTCCGCGAGCACCTGGTTGAAAGCGTTGTAGCCGATGTATGCGAGCAGCGCCACGCACCACACGAGCAGCGCTCCGACAAAGCCGAATTGCGGGCGCGACTGGATCATCTGCGGCAGCCCGAGCTGCGGTCCCTGCGTCGAATGCAGCGCCATGAAGAAGGTGCCGAAGGCGGCGCCGAGCACGACGGCGATCGTCATCCAGACAAGATTGCCGCCCAGCGCGATGCCCACGACACCGGTCGCCACGGTGGCTAGATGGGCGCCGCCCGCGAACCATACGGGCCATAAGTGCCAAACCTTGCCGTGACGCTCGGCGAGCGGGATGTAGTCGATCGAGCGCTTCTCGATCAAGGCGTCGACGAAGGAGGTTGGCAAGCACCGATCCCTGCTGCGAGGGACTTAAGGGCCCCAAGTGCAGATTAGCGATCATGATGAGCGCTTGCATTATTTAACGACTTCGTTAACCTTATCAATATCCGTTAACGTTCGTCGTACGGTACCGCCACATTAAAGGAGCTCCCATGAAGCCGACACCTGCGGGCTGGCCCCGCTTCTCGAGCGCAATCGTCTACCGCGACGCGGCAGCGGCCATCGACTGGCTATGCGATGCCTTCGGTTTCGAGATCCGGATCAAGGTCGAGGGCGAGAATGGCCGCATCGAGCACTGCGAGCTCGAGTACGGCGACGGGTTGGTCATGATCGCGCAAGAACGTCCAAGCGCCCCGCGGCCCTGGATGCGATCTCTGCGCAGCCCGAGCTCGCTCGAGGGCGCGAACACGCAAAGCCTCATGTTCTACGTGGATGATGCCGACGGCCACTGCGCACACGCCCGCTCGCGCGGCGCTCGCATCCTCGAGGAACCCACGACTCACGACTACGGTGAGGACCATTGGGCGGACCGAAGTTACGCCGTGCTCGATCCGGAGGGGCACCTCTGGTGGGTGGCGCAGCGAGTGCGTTGATGCAGCGCGCCGGCCGATCAGATCTCGACGCTTCATTCGCCGCGCTCTCGGACCCGACCCGCCGCGATATGATCCGCGCCCTGCTGCACGAGCCGAAGCGCGCCGGCGAACTGGCTCGATACATTGCCATCAGTCCGCAAGCGCTCAGCCGGCATCTGCGTGTGCTGCGCAAGGCCGGACTGATCATCGAGCAAGGACTCGAGGAGGATGCGCGCGTGCGAATTTACAGCGTCCGTCCGATTGCCTTGGAACCGGTGCAGGAGTGGCTCTCGCAAATCGAGGAACTTTGGCGGCGCCAGCTGCAGTCTTTCAAGAACTACGCCGAGAGCACTCACCGGACCGAAGGCACCCGCCGAGGTCGTCGGACACGAACATGACCGATGACGCGGCGCGTGTGAGTGTCAGGGTGGACGTGCCGCCGGCGGTGGCATTTGAGATTTTCACCAACGACATCGACCGGTGGTGGCGCCGCGGCATCAAATTCCGCCACGCCGGCAGTCGCAGCGGCTTCATCCGCTTGGAGCCGGGCGTCGGCGGCCGATTGTTCGAATCCATCGACGGTGATTCGGGACCGCACGTACTCGAGGTCGGCCGTGTGAGCGCCTGGGACCCTCCGCGCCTGCTTGCCTTCACCTGGCGCAATGCCAATTTCGCGCCCCACGAGAGCACCTCGGTGGAGGTTCGCTTCGCGCAGAGCAGCCGGGGAACGCTGGTGAGCGTCACGCATCGCGGCTGGTCGAGTTTGCGGCCGGATCACCCGGCGCGGCATGGGCGCGAGGGCGCGGACTTCTATCGCATGATCGGCCTGTGGTGGGGTGAACAGATGAGCTCGCTGCGCGAGCACGCGCTTAATCGCGATCACGCGGGTGACTCGGTCCGGTAGCCACTTCGGCGCCTCACCCCCTTGCCCTGCTATATTGCGGAGGCATGCGGCTCGCACATCTTTTGTCTTACCGGCACTGGCAGGCGCGCCTCCTGATGTGGGGCGCGGCCGGCGCGGTCGGTGCGGCCGCGGTCGCCTTTGCCAAGATTGCGGACGTCGCGCAATGGGGATTGAAGCGGCTCATCGGGATCGCCCCCTGGACGCCTTGGGTGCTCGCGCCCGCTGGGTTTTTTCGTGATCGCGTGGCTCACGCGCCGCTATTTCCGCGGCGCCGAAGGCAGCGGCATTCCTCAGACCATCTTTGCCATTCGTCCCGAGTCGGGTGAACTCGGTCAGATGTTCCTCCGTCCTCGGGTCGTCATCGGCCGCGTGCTGCTGGCCGGCGCCGCTTTGTTCTGCGGCGGCTCGATCGGCCGTGAGGGTCCGACCGTGCACGTCGGCGCCGTCATCGTGAACACCGTGGGCCGATGGATGCCGGGCAGACGATTCCCAGGTCAGCGCCATGCGCTGGTGCTTGCGGGGGGCGCCGCGGGTGTCGCGGCTGCATTCAACACACCGCTCGCGGGAATCGTGTTTGCCATCGAGGAACTGTCGCGATCGTTTGAGGAGCGCGCCAGCGGAACGACGCTCACCACCGTGATTCTCGCAGGCGTGGTCGCGATCGCCTTGGTGGGTGACTACACCTATTTCGGCCAGCCGCAAGTGACCGCGCTCGCCTCCAAGGTCACGCCGGAGGTTCTGGTGGTCGCCGCGGCCTGCGGTCTGGGCGGTGGATTGTTCAGCCTGCTCACCTTGAAGAGCACGCAGTGGCTGCCCGGTGGCCTGCAGCGCTTGCGCAAAGAGCACCCCGCCCTGTTCGCCGGCGCCTGCGGGCTGTTGGTCGCGGCTCTCGGAGCCTTGTCCGGGTCTTTGACCTACGGCACGGGCTATGAGGAGGCGCGCTCAATCCTCGAGAACCACGCGCATCTGCCATGGGTATATGGGCCGGCCCGCGCGCTCGCGACGCTGCTTTCTTATTTGAGCGGTATCCCTGCGGGTCTTCTGGCACCGTCGCTGTCCGTGGGCGCGGGCCTTGGTCAGGTGCTGGCGGATCAGTTGGGACAGCCATCGGTTGTGCCCTTCGCGATTCTGGGAATGTGTGGATTTCTCGCCGGCGTGACCCAGGCGCCGGTCACCTCGTTTGTCATTGTGATGGAAATGACCTCGCAACATGCCATGGTGCTGCCTCTCATGTTGACCGCCGCGGTCGCCACGGCCGTCTCGAAATTGGTGTCGCGACCGCTGTATCAGACCTTGGCCGACCGCTACGCAGTGACCCCCGAACCCGTCATCCTTCACGAGCCCGAAGTCGCGCCTCCCACCCCTTGACCCGTCGCAGGGGCGGTGTCACAACAGGTCCATGATCGAGAAACAAGGGCCATTGGATGCGGAGCTGCCGTCCTCGGCCAAGGAAAACCTCGAGCTCCTGGAGAAGTTCGACGAGCGCCAGTCTGAGGCGTCGCGGCTGCAGCGTGCGATCGAGCGGGTCAGCGCGTTTTTCGGTAGCCCGTCCTATTTTCTTTTCAGCGTCGCCTTCATTGCTTCATGGATAGCGCTCAACGCCTGGGGGGCGCACTCGGGATGGCATCACGTCGACGAGCCCCCCTTCCCCCTGCTGCAAGGCCTCGTAAGCTCCAACGCGCTGCTGCTGACCATCGCGGTGCTCATCCGTCAAAATCGCATGGCGCAGATTGCCGAGCATCGCTCGCATCTCGATCTGCAGATCAACTTGCTGACGGAGCAGAAAGTCACGAAAGTGCTGGAGCTCGTCGACAACGCGATGCGAGAAATCAAGAACATCCGCGGTGCACCCGTTGAATCGCCGCGACAGCAAATGGAAGAGATGACGAAGCCGGCCGATCCGCACGCCATTCTCGACGCGATCAAGCAAAAGCAAAGCTAACGCGGGCCCGCGCGCCCACAGGGCCAGCGCGAGCAATCAATAATCGAATTGATAGGACAGCCCCACGCTGCTGCCCGGATCGTTCTGAGGCGTCGTGCCCTGCACCGCCGTGCCGTTGCCCAGCCGGGTCTGCAGCTTAAGATGCTTGGTGAGATCCACATCCACTTCCACCTGGCTTTGGCCCGTCGTGCTCTGCTTGCCTTCGACATAGACGCGCTTGGTCAGGTAGCGGCCCGCCTGCACCGCGGCGCCCGTATTTTCCGTGGCCCCCGTGGGACTGGTCGTCGTGCCTTGGCTCACCGACAGGCGATCGAGCCCCAAGGTCTTCTGTAGTTTTACGAGCGGATTGGAGCTCGAGCTCCCGCCGATACCCGATAGCGTCGCGAGCGCGTAGCTCACCTGAGCGAGCTGCAGCGCCGTGAGCTGCGAGGCGGGCACGCCGAAGAGCAGCAGCGCCATGAGTTCGTCCTGACTCTGGCCCGTGCTGCTGCTCAGGTCGATTCTTGGGGAGTCCGCATAGCCGGTGATGTGCAGCGTCACCGAGGATCCGACCGGAACCCCCGCCGCCGCGCTCTGCGTGTAAGTGGTTGCCGTGAAATCCAGCGTGGGATCGATGCTCTTTTTCAGGCCCGTGCCGTCGAAACTGATGTACGAGCTCTTGTCAAAGGTGAGCTGCGTGCTGCCGATGCTGAAGGTGCCGCGCAGCAGACCGAGACGACCCGAAACCAGCGGCGCGTCCGTGGTGCCGCCGATGTGCAAGTCCTCGCCGCCGAGCTCGGCATCGAGACCCCGGCCCTGCACCAGCACTTCGCGCGGTGCGTTGATGGAGATGTCGAGATCGATCACCAGTTGCTTGTCCGCGACTTGCGCCACCTGGCCCCGGCGGCGCACGTCGAGCACGGCCACGTTCGGCGGCAGGGAGTCCGGAATGCCGATCACAGCCCGATTCACGTGAATCTTGCCGACCACGCCCAGACGCTCACGCGCTTTGCCGGTGAGATGGATCTCGGCATTTAAATTCGCGGTGAGAATGTTGCTCGCAATCGGCTGCGCATTCGCAGCCGTCAACGTGACATCGACCGGAATACCGGGTTGCAGAATACCGACGCTGCCGCCAAGACTGATGGTCCCGGAGGCGGCACTCGCCTTGAAGCTCTTGATTTGCAGCGTGCCCTGGTTTCCCGCGATCTCAGCGGCGATGTTGGTCAAGTTCACGCCGCGCACGTAATCGCGGAAGCTCCCGTTGGCCAGCGTGACGGAGCCGTGGATGCGCGGATCGGCCAGAGTGCCGCCGACATTCGCGTCGATTGCGAGCGCGCCGCTCGCGTGCAGTCCGCGCGCCTCGAGCAACGCATTCACGCTGGCGATGTCCATCTTGCCTTCGGCCTTGAGGTCGTAAATACCCGCGGGATCGAACGGCACATCGCCGATGACGCTGAGCAACGGGCTGCTGCCGGCAGCGAGCTTGATGTCGATGCCGGCGGAATTGCCTTTGAGTTCCGCGCTCGCATTGAGATCGAGCGCCGGCAGGCCGACGGCTTCGTCGGCAGCCGAGCGAATGCCACGCGCCGTCAGCTTGACGCGCCCCGTGGGCGCAGCCAGCGTGCCGCGCAGACGCGCACTGGCCCCAATGGTTCCTTCCGACACGGCGTCGGGAAAAAACGCGTTGATGAGGTTCGGGCCGACCTGGCTGAGCGAGGCGCGCAGATCGAGGTCGGGCGACAGCTCGCCGCGAACGTCGAGGACAGCACTCTGCGCGCCGAGGCGAAACTCATCGATGCGCAACACGGGCGCATAGGTCAACTTTGCCGGCGAGAGCAGTCGAAATTGCTGACCACGGTAATCCACGACCGCGTGTAGCACGCGCACATCGCTATGCTCGAGATCGACCGCGGCATCCGCCGCGAGCGTCGCGGGGAAGCCGTCGACGTCCGGCGACTTGATGTCGAGCTTCGCAGCCACGGCATCGGTTGAACCCTCCCCGGAGACGTGCACCGTCCCTGTGAATCCGCTGATCGCCAAATTCTCCGCATCAGCCTCGAACTGGGCGTGCGTGCTGCCGCCCTGCGGCGTGAACTGCGCGCTGCCTTCGAGCTTGCCATGGATAGCCCGGCCGAGGAGATGTTCCAGATCGCCGAGCTCACCCACGTTCAAGTGGACTTGTCCGTGGCTGTCCGCGAATGTCGAGTCCATGGACCATTCGCCCTCGAGCTTGGCGCTCTTCCACGCACCGCGCTCGATCTTGGCATGCAGTCCTTTGCGCCCTGCTCGCGCAAGCGTGACGGCGAGATCGAGCGGCGCGCCATCGAGGCTGCCGTCGGCTGCGATGCTGACGCTCGGCGCGTTCGGTAATCCCCGCGCGCGCAGCTGCGCCGTGATCACGCCCGGCGCCGATCCACGCACCGACAACGCGCTCTTAAGCGTGGCATCGCTCGAGAGCGAGGTGACGGGACCGCTAAGCCGGCCGGACGCCTGTAAGGTGCCCCCGAGCGAGCTCGCGACGATGCCGAGATCTTCAATATCGAGCGTGAAGCGGCTATCGAGTGATTTAAGCACGGCGGCAAGGCCCGCAGCCGCGCCGTTCGGCCCCGCGGGGATGGCAGGCGGCCGCTCTGCGTTGCCGCTCGCACTCAAGCTCCACTTCTTTCCCGTGAGCTTCATCCGCTCAACTGTAAAAGTGGTATCCGAGATAGCCCCCGTTATGCCGAGGGCGACACGGTTGCCCACCATCGCGGTCCAACTGGGTCCCCCATCGGCCAGCGATGCGTCGGCATCGAGGCTGAGGCCTATGTCCGACTCGCGCCGCTCGACCCGGCCTTTCACCAGGGCATCGCCGTTCAGCGCGAGACCCGCCAGCGCCGTGAAGGGCGCGATGCTCGGCAGCTTGAGCACGAACGCAACATTTTGCTGACCCGTGGTGATCGCATTCGCGTTCAGCGAGAACAGTCGATGCGTGGCCACCAGGGTGAGCGGCCGCGTCGAATCCTTGAGCCGCATGGAGGCATCGATCTTGAGCGGATCTTTCTCGAGGAGCGCGGGCTCCGAGCCGGGAATGCGCAGTCCCTGCAGCACTCCCTTGAGTGCAACGTCGCCGCCGGCGGCGTTGAGTTCGGCATGCAGGTTCGCGATGGCGCTGCCAGCGGGCAGGACCAGCCGCTCGACGTCCAAACGGGCGTCCGCCGTGGGATCGCTGTACGTGCCCTTCCAGTGCCCGTCGAGCGCCAGCTTCTGCCACTTTAGATCCAGCCGCGGGCTCACCTGCGGGGCGGTGACCGAATAGTCGAGAGCTGCCGCTCCGGTGCTCAAGTCGACGCTGCCCCGTACCTGCGCCTTCAGCTCGCCGGCGCTGAGCTCGACATCGATCTGCTCGGCGTTGTGCGGTCCGGCGATGCTGACGTTGGCGGACAGAGCGCCGAGCCCAGGCACTTGCAGGATATTCTCGAGGGGACCGCTTGCCGGCTCATGCGCGGTCAGCGTGCCGTCCATGCGCTTGGGATCGAAGCGCAACTTGAGCGCGTAATCGCCGTCACCCCCGTGATCGATACGGTGCGCCTGCACGTCGATAAGGGCATCCTCGAGCGAGATCATCCGCCCGCTGCCCGCGATCGACAAAGTCGCCGGGCGGCCGGCGAGCGCTGCCCCGAGTTGCACCACGTTGATCGAGAACTGATCGATGTCGATGTGCGGGACCGACGGCTTGCCCGTGCTGGGCGTGAGCGAAGGCAAGGGGGTGCGCTCCATGTCGACACGCGCGACGTTGAGGCTCCTCGCCCGGATGCGCCGCTCGAGGAGTGCGGCCGGCGACCAACGCAAGGCAATGTGCTCCGCCGTGAGCCATATTCCACCGCGATCGATGAGCTCGAGTCGATCGAGGGTGAGGTCCGATGGAAAGCTGCCGCCGAGGCCGGTGAGCTTCACGGTGCCGTCGGTGAGCCGATAAGTGAGCCGCTCGATCATCGCGCGACCGGCGCCGGTGTTGCCCACCACCAGGAGCGCCACGATCAAGAGCACCAGCAGCGCGGCGAGCGACCCTGCGACCCAGGCGGATATTCGCAACGAGCGGCGCATCAAAAGGCCTGTCCCAGTCCGACATAGATTTGGAACGCTTGCGGATCGCTATCGTAGCGCTTCAGAGGGACGGCGACATCCAGCCGGATCGGGCCTATCGGCGTGTAATAGCGCACGCCCGTGCCGACCCCGACGAACAGGTTGGTGGGCGAGAACGTCAAGTTCGGGCCGACATGACCGCCGTCGATGAAGAAGGCGGCCCCCCAATTCTGGGCGATCCGCTGGCGAAACTCGACCGCTCCCGCGCTGATGGTGGTCGCGCCGATGGGATACGTGGTGTAGCCCGTGACGGTCGGAGTGGACCCCGCCACGGGCGGAGTACACGGCGGCAAGCCTTTCGTCGGGTTCGGCAGACAGGAGAGGATCGGAAAATAAGGTCCGACCGATTGATAAGGGTAGCCGCGGATGCTCGCGCTGCCGCCGCCATAGAAGCGCTGATCGGGAGGCAAGCTGGTATCGCTCGCACCTTCGGCCGAGCCGATCAAGGCGCGCGCGGCGAGTACGCTGCGGCCCGGCACGGTGGCGAAGATCTCATCGAGATCGAAATAGGTCGACAGCTTGAAGGTCGTGACGAGGAACGTGGCTTGCGAGTGGCCGAGTGCATGCGTCGGCACGACGGCCACCGAACCGCGCATGCCATGCGTCGGATCGTCCAGCGGCGAGGCAAGATTAGTGGAGTCGTAACTGATAATCAGCGGCAGACCGAGCAGCGTGTAATCGAATATCATCCGATCGGCCGTATCGGTGGTAACGGTCTTACCGTCCTCAGTGGTGGTGGTGGTCTGGGTCACGCTGACGATCTGATTGATGTGCTCCTCGGTCGCCGCTACGCCCGCACTCACCGTCCAGAGGCTGCTGAGCTTACGGCTGAGCGTCACGCCGATCTTGACCGCCGTCTGATCGTAGGCGGTCAGGTCCTGCCGCAGTGCTTCCACGGTGAATTGCAGTGACTGATCCCGATGGCCGAAATCCGGCAGGAGGTACTTGATCGGCACATCGTAGCCGAGTCCGTTGGTCGCGCTGCCGCCGAGGCCCGTGATCGAGGCGCTTATGCTGAACTGCTCGGCGTTGCCGAACACGTCGCGGTTGCCCCAGCTCAAGGTCGCGCTGCCGCCGAGGTCGGTCGAGAAAGCCCCCGACACACCGAACGTGCGACGCAGCCGCTCCCGCATCTCGAACGTAATGGGCACCCCGCCGGTCGCGTCCACCGCAGTGCCCACCTTGACGCTGACCGCGGCAAACACGCCGATGGTCGGGCTCAGCAAATCCGCCCGCGCACGCTCCAGCGCGCTCGCGCGAAACAGCTCGCCGGTGTGCAGCAACAGCCGGCGGCGCAGCAGACTCTCGTGCACGCGCTTCAGGCCCGTAAAGTGAATCTCGCCGATGTTGACCCGCGGACCGGCATCGACATGGAAGGTCACATCCAAGAGCGGCTGGGTCTTGTCCTCGTACGCAACCGGCGGATCGACCTTGGCGAAGGCATACCCCTGATCCTCGAGCGCTGCCAACAGGTGTGCCCCGGCCGCGAGCACGGTATCGGCCACCGCCGGGGCGCCGGTCTTCAGGACGAACGCCCCCTGCACGGATGCGGGCAACTCGCCGTCGATCGTGATATTGCGTAGGTGGTACAGCGCTCCAAGCTTGAACGTGATTTGCACGTGGGCGTCTTGCTTCTTTGGCAAGCGCGTTGAGATGGTCCGCGAGGCCCGGATCGGTGAGCGCCATGCCGTCGATCTGGATGGTGATCTTCGCCTCGTAGTACCCGTAGCTCTCGACCACGGTTTTCAGCCGCTCGATGTCGGAGCGCGCCCGCGCCAGCAACGCATAGGGGCTCACCGGCGCCGAGGTGCGCAGCGTGACGAGATCGGAGGTAGCGTGGAGCGTGGCGTCCATCGAGCCGTCGCCTGTCGAGAAGTGATCGACCTTGTACGCGACGGGATCGGCCGCCCAGGCGGGCACGGCGAGGACCGCCAACAAGGCGATAAGACCGTAAATTCTCGGAAACGTAAAGCGCATGAGGGGGCGGCTGCGGTAGAGTCGAGTCCTACGCCAAAACGGACGAAAGTCTTAGAGCATTCACAGGCGCGCAAGTGCTAGCCTTTCCAATTAAATTCATAAGGTGACCATCCCCGCGTGTCCTCCGTCATCGTCTGTCATGCCTGCGACCTCGCGCATCGCCTGGATTCTCTCGCAGGCAACGCCCGCGTGCGCTGCGTTCGATGCCGGGCCGAGCTCTATCGTACCAATGACCGGACGCCCGACACCGCAATTGCGCTGGCCGTGACCGCGCTCGCGCTCTTCATCCTGGCCAACGTCTAT
Source organism: uncultured Gammaproteobacteria bacterium (assembly GCA_963766915.1). Classification (GTDB taxonomy): domain Bacteria; phylum Pseudomonadota; class Gammaproteobacteria; order Steroidobacterales; family Steroidobacteraceae; genus Bog-1198. The sequence goes on along the minus strand of CAVYCL010000001.1, from coordinate 414,026 downwards.
CCCTTGGTCGCGATGACCGTGAACGGCACCACGCGGATGACCACGTTGATCGGGGCGGCAGAATCGTTCTATGAACAGGGCTACCTCACCCTCGCGGTATTGGTGGCGTTCACCGCAGTCATGGTGCCCGTGATACAGATTGTGACACTTCTATATGTGCTCGTGCCGTTGCGGCTCGGCCGCGTGGTCCGCGGGCAGAACTTGATGTTCCGGATGCTCACGGCGCTGCGTCCCTGGGGCCTGACCGAGGTGTTCATGCTCGGGGCCGTGGTCGCCCTCGTGAAGCTCTCGGCGCAAGCCGAGGTCTCGCCGCAAGTCTCGCTGTTTGCCTACGGGCTCCTCATGGTCGCGATCGCTGCGCTCACCAGCGCGACGCCCAGCGAACAATACTGGCTCTGGGTCAAGGCGCAGCAGGAAGGGCGTCGGTCGTGACGCCGGCGGCCACGGGGCGGAGCCTCAGTCTTCTGGTATGCACGCGCTGCCGGGCGACGGTACGCGCGATCGGCGACGAGCAGTCCTTATGTCCACGCTGCGAGGCGCCGCTCCATGTGCGCCGGCCGCACAGTCTCAGCACCACCGCGGCATTGGTGATAACCGCCGCGGTGCTGTACATTCCGGCCAACTTGCTACCCGTGATGCGCACGCATGAGATCATCGGCGACGAAGACGACACCATCTTGAGCGGCGTCATTTCGCTCGCGCATCAGGGATCGTGGCCGATCGCGCTATTGGTCTTTTTCGCGAGCATCGTCGTGCCGCTGCTCAAGCTGGTCGCGCTCGGCGACATCCTCTTCGCCATCTGGCGCCGCCGCGTGCGCTACCCCAGGCAGCGCAGCCGGCTGTTCCGCTTGGTGGAGTTCGTCGGGCGATGGTCGATGCTCGACGTGTTCGCGATGTCGCTGCTTGCGAGCCTCGTGCAGATTCAATCCCTCGCCCTCGTGCAGGTTCGCCCGGGCGCCTTTGCGTTCGCGGCGGTGGTGGTGCTCACCATGCTGGCGGCGCAATCCTTTGACGAGCGGCTCTTGTGGGATGCGCAAGTCCATGGCTGACCCGAGCCCCCCTCCTCCCGTCGACGAGCTGCCCGAGGCCTTACCGGATCGGCGGCACCGCGTACGCCTACCCTTCGTGTGGATCCTGCCCGCCATCGTAATCGTCGCCGGCGCGTTCGTGGCCGTGCACGAGAAATTGGCCGAAGGCGTCCCCATCGAGATCACCTTCCACACCGCCGACGATCTGGAGCCCAACAAGACCAAGATCAGCTACAAGGCCGTGGAGATCGGACAGATCAAGGGAATCCACGTCTCCAAGGACCGCAAGGATGTGGTGGTCGAGGCTCGGATTCATCGCGACGCCCGCGACTATCTGGTGCAAGACACCCGTTTCTGGGTGGTCCGACCGCGCGTCACCGGCTCCGACATTTCGGGCCTGGGCACCCTCGTCTCGGGTGCGTATATCAGCGTCGATGTGGGGCATTCGACCGCGCCGGCGCGCAACTTCACCGGCCTCGAAGTCCCGCCGATCGTGACCTCGGGACTGCCGGGGCGCGAGTACGTGCTGCATGCGAAGGACATCGGCTCGCTCAGTATCGGATCCACCGTCTTTTACCGGCACATTGCGGCGGGCCAGGTGGTGGCCTATTCGCTCGATCCGACCGGCGACAGCGTGACCATCAAAGTGTTCGTCAACTCGCCCTACGACCAATTCGTCACCCACGAGACCCGTTTCTGGCAAGCGAGCGGCATCGACATGAGCATCGACTCGGAGGGAGTCAAATTGCACACCGAATCGCTCGCCTCCATTTTGCAGGGCGGCGTTGCATTCCAGCCGATCGGCGGCGCGCCGTCATCGCCGCAGTCCCCCGAGGACAGCAGCTACGCGCTGTATTCGGACCGGGAGCGCGCCATGCGCGAGCCGGATACCGTTGCGCAAACCTTTGTGATGTATTTCCAAGGCTCGCTGCGCGGACTCTCCGTCGGAGCACCGGTGGATTTGAGCGGCATCAACATCGGCGAGGTCAAGCGTCTGTCGGTCGAGTACGACCGGGAGGCGGGCATGCTGCGCTTTCCGGTGGAAGTCGACATCTTCCCGCAACGCATCCGCAGCCGCCCCCGCACGGGCCGCGGCGCGGCGCCGGCCGATGAATCCGATATCGGCGGCCATGCGATGATCGACAGCATGGTGGCGCACGGCATGCGCGCCGAGCTCAAGACGGGGAGCCTGCTCACCGGCCAGAAAATCGTCTCCGTGGAAGTGGAGAAACGGCCGCCGGCCGATCGCGTCGATTGGAACGAGCACCCGCCGATCTTTCCCACCGCCTCGGGAGGGCTCGACGAGATTCAGGACTCGATCGGCAGCGTCGCCAAGAAGCTCGACAGCGTGCCCTTCGATCAGTTGTCGGCCCGCCTGTTGGCGACCCTGACGGCGCTTCAGGACACGCTGAAGAGCACGGATCAAGTGATGCATCAGGTCAACGGCAGCATTGCTCCGCAAGTCACCGCCACATTGAAGGAGGCAGAGGACGCCATGAAGAATGCCAAAGAGGCGCTCTCTTCAGGGGCGCCGCTACAGAACGATCTCGGCTCGACGCTGCTCGAGTTGTCGCACGCCGCGCGCTCCGTGAGCGCGCTCGCGGACTATCTCGAACGTCACCCCGAATCCTTGATTCGCGGCAAACCGGCGGATCCGAAATGATCGCGCCTGCTCGTCACGCGCGGCTTCTGCGTGCGGCGTCGCTGGCCGCGGCCGCAATTCTTGCGGGCTGCGCGGCGCCGCGGGATCATTTCTATGGCCTGACGACTGAGCCCCAGAACCCGCGCGCTGCGACGGCCGGCTTTACCACGCACGTGATGCTCACGGTCTCGATGCCGCCGGTCGTCGACCGGCGGCAAATGGTGATCGCCACGTCCACCGATCAGCTGCTCGTGCTCGAGCACGAACGCTGGGCCGCGCCTCTTTCCGAACTCGTGGTGCAGACGCTCGGACGCGACATCGAGCAGCGGCGTGCCGACGTACTGGTGGCGGATCGCGGGTTCGATCAACCGAGCCTCGCGCCGGTGAAAATACGGGTCGATATCGTGCGCATGAGCGTGCGGCTGGGCGGGCAGGCGTCCCTCGAGGCGCACTGGCGCGTGGTCGATGCACGCCGCAACACCGATGAGATCGGCGGGGAAACCTTCGAGTCGCCCGTGGCGGGCGAAGACTACGCCGCGGTAGCGCGGGCGTTCAGCAGCGCTCTGAGCTCGCTCGCCGATCGGTTGGCTGCAAAAATTCCAGCATCCTGAAGCCCGAAGTCCCGGGCCATTCTCGAGCGCAGGCCAAGCGCCGCCTCAAGGCAGCCGCTGTTGATCACCGCCAATCGAAATCCGCCGGGCGGCATGATGTGCGCATGCTGCGGCAGGTCCGGGCAGAAGGTGATCTGCACGCTGCTCACCTCGGGCGTCGCGCGATAGGACGCAATCTGATCCTGACTGGGGTAGCTATAAGAACGCCCGTGCGGACCGAACAGCACGACGCTGTAACCCTCGGTCCGCCGTCGATCGATAAATTGCCAGTGGCCTTGGTTGTACAACTGCACGACCGCATCGAGCCATTGATGGCCATATAAATCCGGCCACTGATCCGCGAAGCGCAAATGCGCTTCGATGATGCGCCCGCCGATGGTCTCGATGTTCAGCATCCCCGTGTAGTCGGCGAGATTGGCGCGAATCCAGGCACGGCAATAGCGCTCGAGAGCGCGGCGCAGACGCGCCTCGATGATCCAGTAATCGAACGTGCCCCCGGCTCCGGGGATGCCGCGCGTATGCCGGCACCACGCCGTCTCGCCTTCAACCACCGCCCAGTCGGTGCTGATGTGCTCGCCCGTCAACAGCGTCATCCAAAAATCGCCCGGCCGGCACTTCTCGAGAAAATCACGTTCGCTCTCGAGAACGCTCGTCCCCACGCCCATGCCTTTCAAGTTGGTGACGGGTTTGCAGAAGACCGGATAGCGCGGGTGGCGCAGAGTCGTTCAGGCCGCATTCGAGACCTTGCGATTGCGCGACCCGCAGGCGATTGTATATCCAGCGATGGCGAGGATTGAACTTGTAGCCGTCCCCATCGTCCGTAGGAATGTGCACGGTGGAAGGACAGCAGACCCCGGTGAAATATTGCTCTCGCCAGGGATCGCATTCGTAGATGGGCATCGTGGCAGCAGCGTATGATGACCGGGTAGCGAAAGCTCGGGGACTGAGCCGTGGCTGATTGCAGGAAATGGCCGACGCCAAAAACTCACCACCCGAGTCATTATAGCGAGAGGCATTCGTGCAACAAGACAAATCCGGCAATCCGCCACACGACGCGCCTCCTGGCGACGTATCACCCGATAGCGAGGATCGTATCCGTGACTTCATGGAGCGTCACGGCGGCCCGGGGTTGCCTCGCCGTCAGGAAACCGACCCCGCCGGCTATCGCGGTTGGTATGAAATCTATGCCGCCGACGGCTACCGCTTACGCTGCGAGTGGTCGCGGATGGGCAGCCGCGACGAATTGAAATTTACCGAGATCGGTCCGCAGCAGACCGAGGGCGCCTCCGGTAATCCCGCCTAGCATGCGCCTCCGCATGCTCATGGTCGCCCTTGCAAGCGCATGCCTCGGTGCGCCCGCGATTCCCTACGCGGCCAATGAACCCGCGGTAACTCCCGCACCGGTAGCGACGCCCGCGCCGGCGGCAACGGAGTTCATGGCGGCCATGCTGCGAGTGCGCATGAACCTACCGGAACCGCCGGACTCACCCGTGCTCAAGGCCTACCCGATCTATGCCTATCTGGTGGCCGCCCGGCTGCGCCGAACCTTGAGCTTCACACCGGGCGAGGAACTCGACGCGACCATCGACGCGTTTCTGCGTGCGCACGAAGGCGAGCCGGTGGCACGCAGCCTCAAGCATCAATGGCTCGCGAGTCTCGCGCAGCGCAGGCGTTGGGATTGGTTCCTGCCGCGGGCCGCCGACGTGACCGATCCGGCGCTCATCTGCGATCGGTTCGCGGGGCGCATCGCCACCGGCGATACCGATCAATTGTCCGCCGACGCCCTCGCCCGCTGGAGCCTGCCACAGCGAGAGCCCATCGAATGCGCACCGGTTGTTGCGTGGCTGCGCCTCAAGGGCCTGTTGACGCCTGCCTTGCTCGAGGCGCGCGCACGCGCAGCGCTTGCGGCGGACAATCCGACGCTCGCGCGAGAATTCGTCGCGGAGGTCCCGGCCGAGCGCGCCGCGCCGCTCAACTTGTGGCTGCAATTGATCGAATCGCCGAAATCCAGCCTGACCACGCTCGCCATGACGCCGCAAGCCGCGGTCGAGGCCGACGCGCTCGTCGCGGGTTTCACACGGCTCTGCAATTCGGATGTCGGCGCCGCCGCGACGCTGCTGCCCTCGCTCCTGTCGCGGCCCGATGCCACGCCCGGCTTGCGCAGCCGGTTGCAACGCGCATTGGCGCTCGGCGAAGCGTATGCGCGCCAGCCGGGTGCAGTTGCGGCGTTCGACGCACTGCCGGCCGAGATCGTCGATACGCAGGTGCAGGAATGGCGAACGCGCGCGGCGCTGTGGGCGGGCAATTACGGCAAGGTGCTCGAATGGACGCAGCGCATGCCGGCGACACTCTCGAGTCAGCCTCGCTGGCGCTACTGGCATGCGCGCGCCGTCGCGGCGACTGCCGGCGCCGAGGCGGCGGCGCCCTTGTTCGGGCAGATCGCGGGCCTGCGCGACTATTACGGCTACCTGGCCGCGGACCGGCTGCGGCAGCCCTATGACCTCAACATCCACCCGGTGCCGGTCGATGCGTCGCTGCAGAGCATCCTTGCCGCCGATCCCGGTCTGATTCGGGCGCATGCACTCTTTGACTGCGACATGACGGACGAGGCGGTGGCGGAATGGAATGCGGCGCTCGTCTCGATGGGAGCCCCCGTGAAAATCCAGGCGGCGCGCCTCGCCTCGAGCTGGGGCTGGTACGGCCAGGCTATCTCCACGTTGGCGCAGGCCGACAGTTGGGACGATGTGCCGCTGCGCTACCCGCGCCCGTTCGGCGCGATGGTCGCCCAGGCGAGCAACCTCACGCAGGTACCGCCTGACTGGATTCTGGCGATCATTCGCCAGGAGAGCTTGTATCGCAAGGACGCGGTCTCGCGCGCCGATGCCCGCGGCCTCATGCAGATGCAGCCCGCAACCGCCAGCGCCGTCGCTAAACGCTGGCATATGCCGGTTCCGAGCCGCGACAGTCTGTTCGATCCCGCAGTCGCGATACCCTTGGGTGCGGCCTACCTCCATGAGCTACTCGACCGGTATGGGCATCAGTTGGACCTCAGTCTCGCAGCCTATAACGCGGGCCCGGTATCCGTGGCGCGCTGGCTGCCTGCGCAGCCGGTCGATGCCGATGCGTGGATCGAGAATATTCCCTACACCGAGACACGCGCCTACGTGCAGCACATCCTCGAGCACATCGTGGCCTTTGCAGTGATGCGTGATGCCGAGCCTCCCCGGCTCTCCAGCCTGCTGCCGCCGGTGAAGGCTCCCGACGCTGCGGTGCTTGCCATGAGGGGCGCCTGCTGCTCATGTTGATCAGCGGCGCCCGAGAGTTTTACGAGCGCACCGGCAGTTTGCGCAAACGCCGCACGGCCGGTTACGCCATTGCGCTCGCGACCGTAGCGCTCGCGCTGCTCGCGCGCTTTCTTCTCGCCGGCGATCTCGCCGGATTTCCCTTCCTCACGTTCATTCCGGCGATTCTTCTGACGAGCTTTTTCTGCGGCTGGCGGGCAGGCGCGCTGGCGGCCGCTCTCGGCGCCCTGGCTCGCGCCTACTTCTTGGCGCCGGTGCCCGCGGCGGGTCCGAGCTCCGTCCAAGTCTCGCTCTGGCTTGGATATTCGATGTACGTTTTCGCGGTCATCATCATCCTCATGGCGGTAGGCAGCATGCACGCGGCCTTCGAGGACCTGGCGGCGAGCGCGGAGCAGCGCAAGCTCTTGAATGCGGAACTCGAGACGCGGGTGCGCGAGCGCACCGAGGCGCTCGAGGCGGCGAATCGCAGGCTCCTCGACGAGGCCGCCTCGCGGGCCGCTGCGGAAGCTCAGATCCGGCAACTGCAAAAGATGGAGGCGGTGGGACAGCTCACGGGGGGCATCGCGCACGACTTCAACAACATGCTCGCGATCGTGGTCGGCTCGCTCGATATCGCCAAGCGCTGCCTGACCACGGATTCCCCGAAGTCGGAGCGGTTCATCGCCAATGCGATGGAGGGTGCGCGGCGTGGCGCCCAGCTCACCTCGCGCCTGCTCGCCTTCTCGCGCCAACAATCGCTCGATCCGCGCCCGCTCGACGTCAACGACCTGGTGCGCGACATGTCCGATCTGCTCGTCCGCTCGATCGGCTCCGGCATCGCCCTCAAGACTGTGCTCGCCGCAGAGCTCTGGCGTACCTTCGCCGACGCCTCGCAATTGGAGAGCGCGCTGATCAATCTGTGCGTCAACAGCCGCGATGCCATGCCGGACGGCGGCGAGCTGATCGTCGAGACTCGAAACGCCGCTCTCGATGAAGCCGGCGCTCTTGCCCTGGATGCGCGGCACGGGGACTATGTAAGCATCTGCGTGACCGACAGCGGCGCCGGCATGGAACCCGACGTGCTCGCGCGCGCGTTCGATCCGTTCTTCACGACAAAGACGCCGGGCAAGGGCACGGGGCTCGGGCTCTCGCAAGTCTATGGGTTCGTCAAGCAATCGGAAGGTCACGTCAAGATCGACTCGCAGCCCGGTCGGGGAACGGCGGTACAGATCTATCTGCCCCGCTACCTCGGCAAGGAGATGCCGACGCATGGCGCCGCACCGCGCGAGCCGCAGGCAGCGCGACCTAATTGGGAAACCGTATTCGTGGTCGAGGACGAGGACGGGGTGCGCAGCATGACCGTCGAGGCCTTGCGAAGTCTCGGCTACACCGTGATCGCCGCGGTCGGCCCCGAGCATGCACTCTCCCTGATCGACGAGGGGGTTAGGGCGAATCTGCTGTTCACGGACATCGTCATGCCGGGCATGGACGGGCGCGCCCTGGCGGAGCGTATCAAGGAGAAGCAGCCGGGAATCAAAGTGCTGTTCACCACCGGCTACATGCGTGGCGCGCCGGTGTACGACGTGATCACGGATTCCGGCGGGGCCCTGCTGCCCAAGCCATTTACCGTCGAGCAATTGGCGGTGAAAATCCGCAGCACGCTCGATGGTAGCGAGACGCCGGTCGCACATTAAACCGTTTTAACCATTCGATCATACGCGTTTAACCGCCGTGGGTTCACGGTGGCCGGCATGCGATTCTGGGGCTTTCTTGGCGGTTTTGCGTGCGCGCTACTCACAGCCTGCAGCGTGGGATCGGCTTATCGGCAGCCCCAGATTCCACTGCCGAAGACCTGGGATGCGACCTCCCGCGCCGGTGATGGCTTGGACGCCGATCAGTCTGCGTGGCCGGCAACCGATTGGTGGCAGCGTTTCGGCTCCGCCGAGCTCGACGACCTGATCGATCAAGCGCGCCGCAGCAACGACGATCTTGCCGCGGCCATGGCCCGAATTCAGGAGGCGGATGCCGAATTGCGCATTGCCGGCGCTCCGCTTGCTGCCGACGGTCGATCTCGGCGCGGCGGCCACTCGCGAGCGAACCCAGGTCAGCGGCGGCGGCATGGCCGTCTACAATGTCTTCAGTCCGGTGTTGAGCGCGAGCTATGAGCTCGACTTCTGGGGCAAGAACCGTGCGGCGCGCGATGCGGCCCGCGCGCTGGCGGTGGCGAGCCGATACGATCGCCAAACCGTCGCCCTCACCGTCATCTCGAGCGTGGCAACGACTTACTTGCAGGCACTCGAGCTGCGCGAGCGTATCGATGTCGCCCGGCAGAATTTGGAGAATGGTCGCAAGATCCTGCGCGGCCTGGCGTTTCAACAACAAGTGGGTACGGCGAACGGCCTCGATGTCGCCCAGCAGGCAACGGCCGTGGCCTTGCTCGACGCCGCGCTGCCGCCGTTGGAACAGCAATTTCGGCAGACGGTTTATGCGCTGGCGGTGCTCGTCGGCACGACCCCGGAATCGCTCGAGGTCCGCGGCAGCACACTGAACGATCTCAAGGTGCCGCAAGTGGTGGCGGGACTTCCCTCGGAGCTGCTGTCGCGCCGACCGGACGTCGCCCAGGCCGAGCAACAGCTGATCTCCGCGAACGCGGACATCACCGTCGCGCGCGCGGCACTGTTCCCGTCCATCACGCTCACCGCCGCCGGCGGATACGAGAGCGATGTTCTATCGTCCCTCGTCAACCCCGCGAATCGCATCTACGCGGTGTCCGCCGGGCTGACCCAGCCGATCTTCCACGGCGGTGCGCTCCGCGGTCAGCTCGCCTACTCCAAGGCGCGCTACACCGAGCTCTTGAGCGGCTATCACAAGACCGTGCTGACCGCCCTCGACAACGTCGAGGGCGCCTTGGTCGCGGCGCGCCAGACCGCCGTGCAGCAGGAACGCCAGACCGAAGCCGTGGCCAAGGCTCGCCGGGCCTATGAATTCGCACAAACGCAGATGTCGGCAGGCACCATCAACGTACTCACCGTGCTGAATACGGAGAACGCGCTGTTCAGCGCTCGCGACGCCTTGGTCGAGATCCAGTATTCGCGCCTGCAGGCGCTCGTTGATCTCTACACCGCCTTGGGCGGCGGCTGGCAGGAAGGACAAAGCGGATGACGTTCAAGTCGCATACGACTCACAAGTGGAAGACTTACGCCGCGGTTGCGATCGTGGCGCTCGGCCTCGCGGCCTGGCGGCTGCACACGCCGGCCGCCGCCGCCGATAAAAAGCCGATCCAACCCATCGCGGTCGATATCGCCTCGGCGCACCGCGCGGAGATGCCGATTTATCTGCAAGGTCTCGGCACCGTGCAGGCTTTCTACACCGTAACGGTGACGGCGCGCGTCGATGGCGAGCTGCAACGGGTGGCCTTCACGGAGGGGCAGACCGTGCACAAGGGCGATCTGCTCGCGCAGATCGACCCGCGTCCGAATCAAGCGGCCTACGATCAGGCCGTGGCGACCAAGGTGAAGGACGAGGCGCTCTTGAAAAACGCGAAGCTCGATTTCGAGCGCTATACGCGGCTCCAGCCCGAGGACTTGGCCAGCAAACAGACGGTCGATACGCAGCGCGCGCTGGTCGATCAAATCGCCGCCCAGCTCAAGGTCGATCAGGCCGTCATCGACAATGCGCGCACGCAACTCGATTACACGCGGATTGTCTCGCCGATCGACGGACGCACCGGCATTCGCTTGATCGATCCGGGCAACATCGTGCACGCCGCGGCCACCACCGGGATTGTGGTTGTGACCCAGATACAGCCCATCAGCGTCGTGTTCACGCTGCCGGAAGAGGAATTGGGCGCCGTGCAGCGGGCGCTTGCGAGCGGACCGGTCAAGGTTGCTACGGTCGCCCGCGAAGGCGGCGCCGTGCTTGACGAGGGCATTTTGAGCCTCATCGACAATCAGATCGATCAGACGACCGGGAGCGTGCGGCTCAAGGCGACGTTCGACAATGCCCACAACACCTTGTGGCCCGGACAATACGTGAACGCGCGCGTGCTGGTGAGCACCGAACGCAACGCGCTCACCATACCGGACGCCGCGGTGCAACTCGGGCCGGCCGGGCCGTTCACCTACGTGGTGAAGCAGGATTCGACCGTCGAGGCACGCCCGTTGCACCTCGGCGCGAGCGCCGGCGGTATGACCATTGTCACCGACGGACTCACGCAGGGAGAGCGCGTCGTCGTCAGCAACCAGTATCGGCTGCAGCCCGGCTCGCACGTCGCGCCTGCAGCCTCCGCGTCCACGGCAGCGGCCGGGGCGGCACGCAGCCCCATGAGCATCTCCGAGCCGTTCGTACGACGTCCGATCGCCACCTCGCTCCTCATGGGCGGCATCTTTCTGGTCGGTTGCGTGGTGTTTCCGCTGTTGCCGGTGGCACCTCTGCCGCAGGTGGATTTCCCGACCATCCAGGTGAGCGCGTCCTTGCCGGGTGCGAGCCCCGAGACCATGGCGGCCACGGTGGCGACACCGCTCGAATATCAGTTCGCGGAAATCTCCGGGTTGACGCAGATGACCTCGAGCAATTTGAACGGCTCGACGCTCATCACGCTGCAATTCGATCTGGACCGCAACATCGACGGCGCGGCGCAGGACGTGCAAACCGGCATCGACGCGGCGGGCGGCCAGCTGCCGAAGAATCTGCCCACGCCGCCCACCTACCGCAAGGTGAATCCCGCCGATTCGCCCATCCTGATCCTGTCGATGAGCTCGCAGGTGTTGCCCGTCACCACCGTCGACGATTATGCGGAAAACATCCTCGCGCAGCAGATATCGCAGATTCCCGGCGTCGCGCAAGTATCCGTCGGCGGCCAGCAAAAGCCCGCGGTGCGGGTGCAAATCGATCCGGTGAAGCTCGCGGCGCTGGGACTGCAAATGGAGGACGTCGCGAGCGTCATCAACGTGGCAACCGTCGACGCTCCCAAGGGAGCCATCAACGGCCCGCAGCGCTCGATGACCATTTACGACAACGACCAGCTGCTCAAGGCCGCGCCCTGGAACGACGTCGTGATCGCCTACAAGAACGGTGCGCCCGTACGAATTCGCGACGTCGGTATCGCCGTCGACGGTCCGGAGAACACGCTCCTCACCGCCTGGCAAAACGGCCACGACGGCATCTTGCTGCTGGTCTTCAAGCAGCCCGGCGCCAACGTGATCGATGCGGAGCGCCGCGTCCAGGCGCTCCTGCCGCACGCGCTGGCATCGGTCCCGCCGTCGGTCAAGGTCAGTGTGGTCGCCAACCGCACCACGACCATCAAGGCGGCGGTCGAGGACGTCGAATTCACGCTCGTGCTCACGATCGCGCTGGTGGTGATGGTCATTTTCCTGTTCCTGCGCACCGCCTGGGCCACGATCATTCCGGGTGTGACCGTGCCGCTCGCGCTCCTCGGCACCGCGGCGATGATGTATGTGCTGCACTACAGTCTGGACAACCTGTCGCTGATGGCGCTCACCATCGCGGTGGGCTTCGTCGTCGACGATGCGATCGTGATGCTGGAGAACATCTATCGCCACATCGAGGACGGCCTATCGCCGCTTGGACGCCACCCTCAAGGGCGCGGGCGAGATCGGCTTCACCATCATGTCCATCAGCATCTCGCTGGTCGCGGTGTTCATTCCGTTGCTGCTGATGGGCGGGATCATCGGCCGGCTGTTTCGCGAATTCGCCATCACCATGACGCTCACCATCGCCGTGTCGGCATTCGTCGCGCTCACGCTGTCGCCGATGATGTGCGCCCAGTTCCTGCGCGATGAAAAGCACGCGCAGCACGGACGCTTCTACATGACCATCGAGCGCGGCTTCGACAAGCTCCTCGCCTGGTACACCCGTGGCCTCGATTTCGTGCTCGCGCGGCAGCGCGCCACCCTGCTGGTGTTCGGCTTGACCGTCGCCACCACGGTGCTCCTGTACATCGTCATTCCCAAGGGATTCTTTCCGCAGCAGGATACCGGAATCATCGTCGGCCTCACCGATGCCCCGCAAGACATCTCGTTCGAGGAAATGGTGCGCAGGAACCACAAGCTGCTGGAGGTCGTGGGACGCGATCCGGACGTCGCGAGCTATGGCACGGTGATCGGCGGCAACCGCCCCGTCAACAACGACTTCGTCGTCCTCGGGCTGAAGCCGCGCGGCGAACGCAGCGCGAGCGCCGACGACATCATCAACCGGCTGCGCCCGCAACTCGCGCAGGTTTCCGGCGCGACGCTGTTCATGCAGTCCGCCCAGGACCTGAATATCGGCGGCCGCACGACCCGCACTCAGTACCAATACACGCTGCAGGACGCGGACATCGACGAGCTGAACGAGTGGGCGCCGAAGCTGCTCGCGAGCCTGCAAAAGCTGCCGATCCTGCGCGATGTGGCAACGGATCAGCAGACCACCAGCGGCATGGTCGCGCTCAGCATCGACCGCGACGCCGCGGCGCGCTACGGGATCCAGCCGGCGGCCATCGATCAAGCGCTCTATGATGCCTACGGCCAGCGGCAGGCGGCGCAGTTCTTCACCCAGCAGAACAGCTACCACGTGATTCTCGAGATCACTCCGTCACTGCAGACCGATCCCGAGTCCTTGCACAAGCTCTACTTGAAGTCGCCGCTCACCGGGCAGATGGTGCCGCTCTCGACCATGACGCACTACGACACCCGGCATGTGACCTACCTGTCGATCAATCACCAGGGCCAGTTTCCGGCGGTGACGCTGTCGTTCAACTTGGCACCGGGCGCCGCCCTGGGCGATGCCGTCGATGCGATCACGCGCGCCTCGGCCGAGATGCACCTGCCTGCGACGATCACCGGAACTTTCCAGGGGACGGCGCAGGCCTTTCAGAGCTCGCTCAAAAGCCAGCCGTATCTAATCCTGGCGGCGCTGGTGGCGGTGTATATCATCCTCGGCATGCTGTACGAGAGCTACATTCATCCCTTGACCATTCTTTCGACGTTGCCGTCGGCCGGTGTCGGCGCACTGTTGGTGTTGCTGCTCTTTCACATGGAGCTGAACGTGATGGGTCTGATCGGCATCATTCTGCTCATCGGCATCGTCAAGAAGAACGGCATCATGATGGTGGATTTCGCGATCCAAGCCGAACGCGAGCAACATCTCTCGCCGCACGATGCCATCCGGCAGGCCTGCTTGCTGCGCTTTCGGCCGATCATGATGACGACGATGGCGGCGCTACTCGGCGCGCTGCCGCTCGCGCTCGGCCACGGCACGGGGTCGGAGCTGCGCCGTCCTCTCGGCTATACCATGGTGGGCGGGCTGATCGTGAGCCAGGCTCTGACGCTGTTCAGCACGCCCGTCGTGTATCTGTACCTCGACCGGTTCCAGCTGCGGCTGAATCGTCGCCGCCGCAGGGGAGGCGAGGTGCCCGCGCAGCCCGTGGGAGAGACGCCGTGAAGATCCTGCTGGTCGAGGACAACGAGCGCGTCAGCCAGTTCGTCGTCAAGGGGCTGCAGGAGGCCGGACACACCACCGACCACGCCGCCAACGGGCGCGACGGCATGTTCCTCGCGGCGAGCGAGCCCTACGATGTGATCATCATGGACCGGATGCTGCCCGGCGATATCGACGGCCTCGCCATCATCGAGGTGCTGCGCAAGACAGGCAAGCGCACCCCGATCCTCATCTTGAGCGCCCTGAGCGAAGTCGACGACCGCATTCGCGGCTTGCGCAGCGGCGGCGACGACTACTTGACCAAGCCGTTCGCCTTCGGCGAGCTGCTCGCCCGTCTGGACGCGCTGCATCGCCGCGCCCAGGGCGTCAATCGCGAGATCCCCTTGGCCGTGGGCGACTTGCATATGGATCCGATGACGCGCAAGGTGACCCGCGGCGATCGGCCCATAGCGCTGCAGCCCCGGGAATTCAAATTGCTCGAATACCTCATGCGCCACGCCGACCAAGTCGTCACGCGCACCATGCTTCTCGAGAACGTGTGGGACTATCACTTCGACCCGCAGACCAACGTCGTGGACGTGCACATCAGCAAGCTGCGACAAAAGATCGATGCGGAATTCGAGCGCCCGCTGTTGCGCACGGTGCGCAACGCGGGCTACATGGTCACTGCGGCTGACTAGCATGATGCGCTCGTCCGCGCTCTCCCTGGCACTCGGCTACATCGCCCTCGGGATCGCGGCGCTGGTGCTGTTTGCCGCCCCGCTCTATTACGCATGGCAGGTCACCATCCAGGATGGCCGCAGCGAGATCCTGCAGGCCGACGCGTTGCGCTTGACGGACATTTATCGCCGCGAGGGCGGCTCGGGGCTCACGAGTTTCATCGACGCGCGCATCAACATGCAAATCGCGGGCGATCGCATCCTGCTGCTCACCGACGAGTCGCTCAAGCCTCTGGCGGGCAACCTGACGGCGTGGCCGCACGGGTTGCCGGCGGCAGCCGGCAATTACCGGATCAAGGTGGACATGGGCGAGCACGGCATTCAAACCTCGCTGGTGCACGTGGCCAAGCTCGACAACTACGTGCTCCTCGTCGGCCGCGACAACACGCTGTTCGCGCCGCTCGAGCGCCGCTTCTGGTATGGCCTCATTGCCGCCGTCGCGGTGCTCTCGATCGCCGGCCTGTTGATCGGCCTGATCACGCGCCGCTTCTTGATGGCTCGCGTGTACAGCATCCGGCAAACGGTGTCGGCGATCATTCACGGCGATCTCAAGCACCGCTTACCCACCGATCGCAGCCGGGACGAGCTCAGCACCCTGTCGAGCACCATCAACGGCATGCTCGATCAGATCGAGCAGCTGGTGCACGGGGTGCGCAATGTCTCGAACTCCATCGCGCACGATCTGCGTACGCCGCTCGCGGAGCTGCGCTCGCGTCTCGAGGAGCTCGCCCTCATCCGGCCCGCGCCGGATGCGACGTTCGCGGAGATCGACGGGGCCGTGGCCGACGTCGACCAGGTGATCCGCATTTTCGACGCCTTGCTGCGGCTCGCCGAAATCGATGCGGGCCTGCGTCGCTCGGGCTTCGTCGCCTTCGACCTCGCCGACCTCGCCGGCACGGCGGTGGAGTTCTACGCGCCCGCGGCGGAGCTCAAGAACATACGGCTGCAATTGCACGCGGACGGCGCGCTGAAGGTTTCGGGCGATCCCGTGCTGCTCGCGCAGGCGCTCAGCAATCTGATCGACAATGCCCTCAAATACACGCCGGAGCACGGGGCAATCGATGTGACCTTGCGACGCCGCGGGGACAACCGCGCCGAGATCGCCGTCACCGACAACGGTCCGGGCATCGACGACTCGGAGAAGTCCAAGGTCGTCGAGCGCTTCTATCGCGGCGACGCGAGCCGCGGCACGCCGGGCGTGGGCCTCGGCTTGAGCCTCGCGCAAGCCGTGGCCAAGCTGCACGGCGGCGCGCTCGAGCTTTCCGATCGAGGTCCCGGCCTCTGCGTGGTGCTGACGATGGCCCAGAGTGAGGAGCCGACCGCCGTCGCCGAATCGCGTCCGACCGCGATCGCGGAACGCCCCGCCTACGCAAGCGTCTCGAAATCACCCGGATGACCGGGGGCCACCACCCAGGTGGGCCCCGCCGTACATCGGCACGTCGTGCGGGTTCGTCGGATCGATGCTGATCATGCGTCGCTCGGGATTGCGGACACAGAAAAACGCCGCCGAAGCGGACGAGAATTCGGTGAGCGTCCATCCGGCGTCGAGCCATTCGAGCATCGCGATCAGAAATACGCGCTTCAAGTCGACGCCGATGGGGAGCCTCCGAGACTCGATGATCGAGCCGTGCATGCTGCGCACGACATACCACCGCGGCTCGCTCGTGGATTGAAGTGGATCATGACGTTGGCGCTGCCTCACCGTGCGCGAGACGCTACAAGAGCGACGAACACATCGTCCATCCAGTAATCCGCACTGCAATAACCTGGATGGCGCCGCGCCCGACGCGTCGGCGCATTCCTACGTCGCTATCCGAAACCCACGGGCCCACGTTAAGACCCGCGATGCTAAAGTACCTGGCGTCGGCATATCGCCTGAGGAGCTCGTGATGGGAAACCCTGAAACGCCCAAGGATTCGAAGGACTCGGCCACTGCTGCCGAACGACGGCTGCGCGGCTCGACGCTCGACGGCGCCGAGAACAAAAAAGCCGCGGATCACGACGATTACGAGAAACGCCGCAATCCCGATACGGAGCTGCGCGTCGACGGCGAGGAAGACACTCTGTACGACGACGGCTTGGACACCGACGACGACGATCCCGATACCCTCGCGGGCACGCGCGGAACATCCTCGGGTATCAAGCCTTAGACTGTGATATTGCGTCGCAACATACTCCGCTCCTCCGGGCGGTGTCACGCTTTTACGTATTGATTTTGTAGGATAAAGTCTGACAAACCCTGGGCCCACCCTGAGGGTTTCGGGATTTGCTCCACAGTTCCCGCATCCTTGGCCCAGAGCCTTAAGATGCGATGCCACAATGAGCTCCTCATTGTCGCGGACACGTATTTCATGGGGCCTCGGTTGGCACACCTCGGGGCGGCTCTAGGTCGCAGATGGCTGCGCCTGCGGGCCCGATTGCGGCGCGGTGTCTCCTTAGGGATCGCCGGGCGCCTCGCCACCTCGTTCGCCGCCGTCGCCGTGCTCGCCATCGCCGCCAATCTGATGATCGAGCGCGAGATCGCCGTGGTGCAGACCACGCGCGTCACCCGCGGCCAATATTCGAAGGTGCCCGATTCCCGGGCGCCCGATGCGCGCGCGGAAGCGCCCGAGGCCGCCGCCGCGTCCACTTCGACCGCGGCCCACGAGAGCCTGCACGCCGACGTCCTGCCCGCGGAGATCGACCGCTTTCAGGCAGCGCTCGAGCACTACCAGCGCGCCACCGAATCGCGTGTCTCGATGGACACGAGCGCCGCCGAGGAGGGCCGCCGCGCCGCGCAGCGCGACCTCGAGCTCGCCGCCAGGGCCGTGGAGAAAGATCAGACGCGCCAGCACGCCGTACAAGCGCAGCTGACGAGCTACGAGCGTGCCGCCGTCGACTACGTGCAGTCGGCCGACGAGCGGCGGTCCACGCTGCAGCAATACCAGGATCGCCTCGATGCCATGGACCAGCGCATCACCACGTCGATGAGCCGCGCGCTCAGACTATTCGGGCGCGTCTTCGCGCGACAGTCGGTGCTGCGCTTGCATGAGAGTCTCGATGAGTTGCAGCGGCATTTCACCGATGTCGCTGCGGCGAGCGTTGCCGACCCGGAGGCGCAGGCTGCGCTCGCCGACAGCGAGACCGCATTGGCGCAAACGTTCCAGGCCGATGAGTCGAGCTTCTCGCGCTCGGAAGGCGGCGACTGGGTGCGCGGGATGCAGGCAGACCTCGCGCAGCTCGCGGGGCTGCGCGCCGCAGGCATCGAGACCGGCAATACCCAGCGCGAGGCAGCCGCTAAGTTCGCGGCGGCTCGTGACCGGCTCCTCGGCTCCGTGCCGGAGATCGTAACGCAGTCCCTCACGCTGCTCGAACGTCGCACCCTGGCGGAACCGTCGCGCAGCATACCCGCGCTGCCGGCCGCGATCGCCTCGCCGGTCGTGGACGCCGTCACCACCACGACCACGACCAGTACCACCGCGCCGGACCGTCGAGGGCGGATGATGGTCGCCTGGATCACGGCGGCGGTCCTTTTGATCTGGCTCGCGATTTCGGTCTGGACGATGCGCAGCATCTTGGTCCCGGTGGGCCGGCTGATGGAGGCGACGCGCAAACTGGCGCGCGGTGAAGATGTGCGCGCCCCGCGCGGCGGCCTCAAAGAGTTGAACGCCCTGTCCATCGCCTTCAACCGCATGGCGTCGCAACTTCGCACGGCTCGCGAAATCACGCAGGGATACCGGCGAACGCTCGAAACCCAGGTCGAGCAACGCACCCGCCTGCTGCAGCATCTGGCCGAGCACGACCCGCTGACGCTGCTCGCCAACCGGCGCCAGTTCTTCATCCTCCTGAACCGCTCGATCGAGCGTGCGCGCGTGCGCAACGGCGGTGTCGCGGTGTTCTTCATCGATCTCGACAACTTCAAGAACCTCAACGACAGCATGGGCCACGCGTTCGGCGACCGCGTGCTCATCAGCGTTGCTCAGCGCCTGGAGGAGACCGCTCAGAGTTTCGGCTTTGCCGCGCGCTTAGGGGGTGATGAGTTCACGATCGTGCACGAGGAGGTCGATTCCGCCGAATCGGCGCTCTTGGCCGGACATCGCATCGTGAGCGCCTTCCAACAGCCACTCGATGCCGAGGGCCGCAGCATCACCGTGAGCGTCAGCGTCGGAACGAGTTTCTTCCCGGATCACGAGCAGTCGGCCGAGGACCTATTGAGCGCGGCCGATGCGGCGCTGTTTCGCGCCAAGGGACTCGGACGCAACCAGGCGGCACTGTTCACCCGCGAGCTTCACGAAGCCGCCACCCGCAAGTTCACCACCGAGCAAGGAATCCGACGGGCGCTCGAGCATGGGGAGTTCGAGCTGCTGTTCCAGCCGGAAGTGCGCTTGGACAGCCTGCGGGTGGGTTTGGTCGAGGCACTGGTCCGCTGGCGAATGCCCGACGGACGGCTCGCAAGTCCGAGCGAGTTCCTGGCGGTGACGGAGGAATCCGGTCTCATCCTCGAGCTGGGCGATTGGGTGCTGCGTCGGGCGATCGAGACCGCCGCCAACTGGCAGCGCACCTCCTGGCCCGAGGTCAAGGTCGCGATCAATGTCTCGCCGCGGCAACTCTTGAGCGCGAGCTTCGTCGACCGCGTGCGAAGGCTGCTGCAGGAGTTCGACCTGCCGGCACGCTGCATCGAGCTCGAGCTCACCGAATCGGTGCTGCAAACGGGCGCCGCCACCATCGAATCGCTCCGCCAGCTGCGCTCGCTCGACATTGCGATCGCGTTGGATGACTTCGGCACGGGCTACTCCTCGTTTGCCTCCCTCGAGCAACTCCCCTTGTCACGCATCAAGCTCGATCGGGCATTGATCGCCGGCATCGACACCCAACCGCGCTCCGCCGCGATCGCGATGGCGCTGATCCTGTTGTGCGAGGATCTCGGCATCGAGGTGACGGCGGAAGGTGTGGAGCGCGACACCCAGTTCAGTTGTCTCGCCGCGAACCCCGCGCTCTACCTCCAGGGGTATCTGATCTCGCCTCCGGTCCCCGAGGCCGAGGTGCTGCGGGTGGTCGCAACCATGCCGCAGGCCATGCATGACCTCTTATTGTCAATCCCTCCCCCGCCCCTGCGCTCTGAAGGCCCGCGACCCGCGATCGGTCTGCGAGATCTCACACGCGGCGCCGTAAAGCGCTAAAATTTCGGCCATGGGTAAATTGATTCGGTGGGCCGCAACGGCCGCCTGCGGGGCCGCGCTCCTCGCCGGATTCGAGAATGCCGGGGGCCAAACTCCGGAGCAGCAGAAACAGTGGGCTGAAGAGCGGGAGCGCAGCAATCAGGCCGCGCAAGCTCGAGCCGAGCAACTCGCTCGCGAGCGCGCCGCGCGCAAGGCCAATCCCATGGCCTGGGTGCGCTCGCTCGATCCCATGACCAGCGGCGGCTGGGAGTTTCGCAGTGTCGCAACCGATGGCTCCTGGGCGATCTTCGCGAGCACCCACCAGCTCAAGCGCTCGGGTCAAATCGTCACCGGCTGGATACGCTACGAGTATGCCGAGCCGCAGACGGGCGAAGGTGCCCCGTACATGAGTGCCGTCGAGAAACAGGAATACGACTGCAAGAAGCAACAGACCCGTAATCTTCTGGCCATCTACTATTCGGGCGCCAATATCCAGGGTACCGAGCAAACCGAGGAGGCCGATCCGAAAACGACCCCCTGGAGCCCCATCGTGCCGGGGACGCGCGAAGAAACGAATTTCACCTGGGCCTGCGATCAGGGCCGCGCGGGCGGCGCCAGGTGAACGGTCGTCGCGAGAAGCTTGGAGCGGTCAGCGCACGGTCCGACCAGGATCTCGACCTCACCCGGCTCGAACACGGGCTCCAGATCGAGACCTAGAAATCGCAAGTCCCCGCCGCTCAACGGCAGGGTGACCGTAGCCGATTGACCCGGGCGCAGCCGGATCTTGCCGAAACCCTTGAGCTCGAGCGCCGGCCTCGCCACGCTCGCAAGCTTGTCGTGGGTGAACAGAAACACCGTCTCCTCCGCCATCCTCAATCCTTGATTTGCGACGTCCACGCGGACGGTCAAGGTCTCGCTCTCGAGCAGCGTCTCCTTGCTCAAGCGCAGGTTCGAGAGGACGAACCGGCCGTACGTCAATCCATGGCCGAAGTGATACAGCGGATCGTTGGGGGAGTCCAAGATACTTGCTGGTGTACTTATCATTCGCATCGGCGGGCCGTCCGGTCGGCCGCGCCGCATAGAAGAGCGGCACCTGCCCGAAGTTTCGCGCCCAGGTCACGGGGGTTCGACCGCTCGGGCTCAGCCGGCCACTCAATACATCGGCGATGCCGTTGCCCGCCTCGCTTCCGGGAAACCACGCGGCAATCACCGCATCGGCGCGCTCGGTGAGCCAGGGCACGATCAGCGGACGGCCGGAGAATAGTAGGACGATCACCGGCTTGCCGAGCGTGCGCGCGCGCTCGAACACGCTTTCGGCAAGGTATCGCTGCCGGCCCGGCAGATGGGGGTGGGCGCGACTCGCGGCCTCGCCGCTCATTGCCTGCCCCTCGCCCACGCACAGCACGATCGCGTGCGCCTGATCGCAGAGCTCGACGGCCTGCGCCACGCCGGCGATGGTGTCGCCCGTGATGTCGACGCCGGGTGCGTGCAGCACTTGGCCCTCGCCGAACACCGCTTTGAGTCCTGCGAGCACGGTCACGTCGTCGTCGGACTCGGCGGCCGCCGCCGACCAAGGTCCGCGCATGTCGCGGGGCGCATCGGCCAGCGGGCCGATCAGGGCGATGCGGACTCCGCCCGGCAACGGCAGCGCATTCGCTTCGTTCTTGAGCAGCACCAACGAGCGCGCGCGGCGGCCGCGCGCGCGAGGCGGCGCCTGACCCGCGAGCGCCTCGGCGCTCTCAGGCTCGGCGCCGCGGCGATAGGGATCGTCGAACAGCCCGAGCTTCCATTTGAGCGTCAGCACGCGCCGCACCGCCTCGTCGATGTCCGCGGCGGCGACCCAGCCGCGATCGAGCGCGATCGGCAGGCCCTGACGATAGGCCCCGCCCATCATGTCGATGTCCACGCCCGCGTTGAGCGCGAGAGCCGCCGCCTGGGCGAGGTCGGCCGCGATGCCGTGGCGCATCAGCTCGGCCACGGCGTTGTAATCGCTGACGATGACGCCGTTGAATCCGAGACGACGGCGCAGCCATCCCTTGATGAGCGCCGCGTTCGCCGTCATCGGGATGCCGGCGAGATCGTTGAACGCGGGCATGACGGCGCTCACCCCGGCGGTCACGGCCGCGGCAAACGGCGGCAGATACACCTCGCGCAGGGTTCGATCCGAGATGTCGGCGGAGGCATAGTCTCGCCCGGCGGTCGCGGCGCCGTAGGCGCAGTAATGCTTGGCGACCGCAGCGAGCGCAATCGGCGCCGCGAGATCGTCGCCCTGAAATCCGCGCACCTTTGCATCCGCCATGCGCATGCCGACGCCACGGATCCTCGCCCGGTCCCTCGGCGCTGCGGCCCCAGCGCGGATCGCGTGCGATGTCGAGCATGGGCGCAAACGTCATGGCGAGGCCGGCGGCGGTGGCTTCCTTGGCGGCCTCGCGCGCGGTGAGCGCCCATAGATCGGGCTCGAACGCGGCTGCCTCGCCGAGCGGAATCGGAAAGATGGTGCGGTAGCCGTGGATCACGTCGAAAGCCGAACAGGAGCGGAATGCCGAGACGCGATTCCTCGACCGCCAAGCGCTGCATCTCGCGCATGTGCTCGGCGCCGATGAGATTGAGCAGATTCCCGACCGTGCCTGCGCGGATCGAGTCCGTCGAGTCGCCTGCCAAGACCGGCCCGGTCACGGTGTAGCCGGCCGTGGTCATGGTGAGCTGGCCGAGCTTCTCGGCCAACGACATCTCCCGGATGAGCCGGTCGATACGATTCGTGGCGGCTTGAGTCATGGGCAACGCGCGCGGCGCGCAGGGCTGGTTTTTCTCGCCCGAATGCCCCAAGGCGAGCCCGGCGTGGCGGATAATGACAAGATTATTTGGCTCCTCAAGTGACCCGCATGATCATAAAACGGCCCGACGATGTAAATACGCCCGCTCAGGTTAAGCCCGTCAGCGGCGCGTCCGCCGCCGACGCATCCGAGGCGATCGTCCGATTTCGACGAGAGCGCCGAGTCCGGCCTGGTGGCGCAGCTCGGCATGATGCTGCGGGCCTCATGGGCCTCGCCGGTGCGCGGCGCGCTCATCGCGCTCGTGCGTCGCGATCGTCCTCGTCGTCGCCGTGACCGCCTACGGCCAGATCAAGCTCAATAGCTGGAATCAGCCTTTCTACGATGCCTTGTCGCACAAGAATCTGCCGGAGTTCTGGCGACAGCTCGGGCGTCTTCGGCGTCATCGCCGGTGCGCTGCTCGGCGCTCAACGTGGGGCAGCGCTGGCTGATCGAGACCCTGAAGCTCAAGCTCCGCGAAGGGCTGGTGCGCGACCTGGTGCAGGGCTGGATGGTGCCGGGACGCGCCTTTCGCCTGGCGCACGCCGGCGCCATGGGCGTCAACCCCGACCAGCGCATGCACGAGGATGCGCGCCATTTGACCGAGTTGTCGGGAGACCTGGGTGTCGGCCTGCTGCAGGCCTCGATTCTGCTCGCCTCCTTCATCAGCGTGCTCTGGGCGCATATCGAGCAATTTCGCGTTCCACGCGGCCGGCCGCTCCATCGTCATCCCGGGCTACATGGTATGGGCGGCGGTCCTGTATTCAGGATCCGCCTCGCTGCTCTCCTACTGGGTGGGCCGCAGCCTGATGCGCAACAATGCCAACCGCTATGCCCGGGAGGCGGATCTGCGCTTCTCGCTGGTGCGCGTGAACGAGCACATCGACGCCATTGCGCTCGCGCGGGCCGAGCCGGACGAGGCGCGGCGCATCGATCACGATCTCGAGCAGCGTGCTCACGCGCCATGCGCTTGCTGGTGACCGGCAACACCCGGCTCACCTGGGTGACCGCGGGTTACGGCTGGTTCACCCTGGTCGCTCCGATCCTGGTGGCGGCACCCTTGTACTTCAGCGGCACCCTGACCTTCGGCGGACTCATGATGGCGTCGGGCGCCTTCATGCAGGTGCAGTCCTCGCTCGCGCTGGTTCGTGGATAACTTCAGCACCATTGCCGATTGGCGCGCGACGCTGCTGCGGGTCGCGAACTTCCGCCGCGCCGTGATCGACGATCGACGTGCTGCACGATATCGACGGGGCGTATCGAGTTCGTCGAGGGCAAGCCGGGAGTCCTCGCGCATCGACAACATCGCGATCGCCTCGCCCGCGGGCGGCGTCAAGCTCAAGGAGCCGCACGTCGAGATCGCAGGCCAGCGAGCGTGTGCTCGTGGTCGGACAACTCGGGCACCGGCAAGACGCTGCTGTTTCGCGCGCTCGCCGGCTTGTGGCCGTGGGGCTCGGGCACGCGTGACGCGCCCGGACGGGGAATCGATGCTGTTCATGCCGCGAACGCCAATATTTTCCGCCGGGCACGCTGCGCGAGGTGCTCGCTTATCCTACGACCGCGAACGATTTCACCGAGCGAGGCATGCCTGCATGCGCTCGAGCGTCTCGGCCTCGAACGGCTGGGCCCGATGCTCGATGCGCCCGGCCGCTGGGATCTGCACCTTGACCGAGGGCGAGCAGCACAGCCTCGCCTTCGCGAGCGTGCTGCTTGCACGCGCCTCGCTGGCTCATCATCGACGAGGCGCTCGAGGCGCTCGAGGATGAGCAGCGGCCGAAGGTCATGGAGCTGCTCGCGAAAGACCTGGCGGACACCGGGATTCTTTACATCGGCCGCGCCGTGGCGCAGGATAGCTTTATTCACGCGCACGTTGCATCTCGAGGACGATGCCGAGGGGCTCAAGCTCGGCGCGAAAAACCGCCCGCGGGCTCCCCGACTCCCGCAGCCGCGGCAGTCGCGGCTAAAACCCACTGAGCAACCGCAGATCGGCGCTCGGCGACATGTGTGTCGCACGCAACGCGCACCTTCCTTGCCCGCAATCGCTTTGTTGCTGTGCGATTTTAGTGCAGCCCGGGCGAACCCACGCGGGTTGCGACACTCCTCGGGTGGAAGAGACGCGTCAGCGCCGCGGCGGAATCGCAGCGGTCCGACGTTCGCAGTCAAGGTTTTGCGCGTAACGTACACGCGTGTGGTCGACGTTGCGCATCGCCGGGCGCGAGGCGATGGCGCTTAACTTGCACGCAGGAAAGAAATTTTGATTCTATGAAACAACTTGAAGCTGTGACCGATCTAACATAAAACATTCCTTAGAGAGTTAAGGCGATCACGTTCGACTCGCACGACTTGTTTTTTACTGCAATCGAGCGCGTCGAAATGCCGGCTAGTGGCCTTCAGTCCAAATTTCTCCAGTGGAGGTTTGACGATGGGAGTATCACAGCTAAAGGAGGGGTCCAGTCCTCCGGATTTTTTGGATTCCCTGCTCCGCTTCAGCAAGGAGCATCGCGCGCAGCGCTGGGAGGGAACGCTCAGCGATTTCTTGAAGGACATCTTGCCGAAGAGCCCGGCGAGCTACATTCGGACCAGCCACGAATATATCTGGGACATGCTGCTGTGGCACGGCCGCGCAAGCGAGGGGAGCGATACCGAGAAGGCTCGCGAGCTCTTCAAGCGCGAGTTGTTCGGCGTCGACGAGCCGCTCGGACGCGTGGTGGACTACTTCAAGGCGGCGGCGGCCGGCTCGGACGTAGGACGGCGACTGCTGCTGCTTCTCGGACCTCCCTCGGGAGGCAAGTCGACGCTCGCCATCCTCTTGAAGCGCGGGCTCGAGGAGTACAGCCGCACGGATGAGGGCGCGCTCTACGCCATCAAGGGTTCGCCGCTGCGCGAATCGCCCTTGAATCTGATCCCGACCAGCCTGCGCCCCGAGTTCAGAGAGACCTACGGCGTCAGCATCTCGGGAGAGCTCAGTCCCTGGGCGCGGGATTATCTCGACCGCGAATGCGAAGGCGATTACCTGCGCGTGCCGGTCGAGCGCATCTTCTTGTCGGAGGCCGCGCGCTGCGGCATCGGCACCTATGCGCCCCATGATCCGTCGACCGCCGATATCGCGGACCTGGTCGGCTCCGTCGACCTGTCGAAGGTCGCGCGAGTCGGCGATGAAGGCGACCCTCGCGCCTGGTCCTGGTCGGGCGCTGTGTATGCCGCAAGCCGCGGCGTGCTCGAAATGATCGAGATCCTGAAGGTCAAGCGCGAGTTTCTCTATCTCCTCCTGACCCTCACCCAGGAGAAGAACGTCAAGGTCGCGCGCTTCCCGCTCATCTACCTCGACGAGACCATTCTCGCGCACACCAACCTGGCCGAGTTCAATCGCTTTCTTCAGGAGAAGGAGAACGAGGCGCTGCTCGACCGCATGGTCATCATCAAGGTGCCCTATGCCCTGTCCTACAAGGACGAGGCGCGCATCTACAAGAAGCTCGTGTATGGCGCACCGGCGTTTCGCAACACCCATCTCGATCCGCACGTGCTGCACCTGGCGGCCGTGTTCGCGATACTGACCCGGCACACCAAGCCCGAGCGCGAAGGGCTCGATCTGCCGAAGAAAGTGCGCATGTTCGCCGGCGAGGCGGTGGAGGGATTCTCGGACCAAGAAGCGGCGCGGCTGCGGAGCGAAGCTCCGGACGAAGGTCTTTCCGGCGTGAGCCCGCGCTTCGTCATCAACGCGCTCTCGACCGCCATCACGCGGGGCAATGCGCGCAGCCTCACCAGCATGGAGTTGCTGCTCGCGCTCAAGGATGCGATCGAGAGCGATGCGCGCATCGACGCCAAGCAGAAAAAGACTCTGGTTCGACCACCTCGTGACGGCGCGCAAGGAGTTCTACAATCGGTGGGTCAAGGAGGACGTCCATCGGGCCTTGTTCGCCTCCTTCCAGGACGAGGCGCAGCAGCTTCTGGAGAAGTACCTCGACGAGATCGAGGCCTCGCTCGATCAGCGCAAGGTGACGGATCCCATGACCGGAGAGAACCGTGCGCCCGACGAGCGCTTCATGCGCTCGGTGGAAGAGAAGATCAAGGTCTCCGAGTCCGGCAAGCAATCGTTCCGCCAGGAGGTCATCCGCAAGGCCATGGTCGCGTTCAAGGCGGGCGAGAAGTTCCGGCTCGCCGAGCCATGCGCGAGTTCGCGAGGCCATCGAGCAGTATCTTTTCGAGGAGCGGCGCGACGTGCTGCGCCTCGTCACGTCCACTGCGCGGCCCGACGATGAAGCGCGCAAGAAAATATCAGTGGTGCAAGAACGCCTCGTGAAGGAGTATGGTTATGACGAGCACAGCGCGCAGGAGGCGCTGAACTACGTCACCACGCTGCTGTCGCAAGAGTAGGTAGCGCATGACGCTGATAGGCCAAGCAGGGTTTGCATGACCGGCGACTCGACAGGAACCCCGCCGCAGACCCTGAACGGCTGGTACGAGCTGTTCTCGCGCGGCTCCCGAGATTGGCTGCGGCACAATGAAAAGATCCGCGAGGCCGTGCGCGCCCATCTGCCGCGGATCGTCTCGGGCTCGGACATCATCAACGACGGCTCGCGCACGGTGCGGGTCCCGGTGCGCATGCTCGAGCATTATCGCTTCCGACTGCTGCAGACCGGCGACGCCGCAAGGCGTCGGACAGGGCAAGGCGAAGCCCGGCGATGTTCTCGGACCCGCCAATCCGCAGAGCGGCCCCGGACAAAAAGGCGCCGGCGGCAAGGACCAGGGCGGCATCGAGCTCATGCTCGAATTCAAGGTCGACGACGTCATCGACTGGCTCTGGGAAGACATGAAGCTGCCGAATCTGCAGCCCCGGGTCGGTGCGACCGAGGATTCCGAATGGAAGCGCGAGGGCTGGGACCGGCGCGGCGCGCGTTCCCGTCTCGACCGGCGGCGCTCGCTCAAGGAATCGGTGAAGCGCCGCGCCCTCGATGCCGACTCGCCGGCGTTCACCGACGAGGACCTGCGTTATCGGCAGCTCACGCGCCGCCGTCAGCCGGCGCTGCGCGCGGCGGTGTTCTTCCTGATCGATGTGTCGGGCAGCATGTCGGACCGCGACCGGCAACTCGCGAAGACCTTCTTCTTCTGGGTGGCGGCGGGTCTGCGGCGCGAGTACAAGGCGCTCGACATCGTGTTCGTGGCTCATACCACGGATGCCTGGGAGTTCAGCGAAGCGGACTTCTTCAAGGTCGCCGGCAGCGGTGGCACCGTGGCCTCGGTCGGGTTGGCGAAGGTACGCGAGATCATGCTCGAGCGCTTCGATCCCGGGAGCTGCAACGTGTACCTGTTCTATGCGTCGGACGGCGACAACGCCTCCGATGACCGCGCGCCCGCCGCCGATGAGCTCGAGGCAATCGCCAAAGCGGTGCGCTACGCCGGCTATGTCGAGATCTCCGCGGGAGTCCGCAGCTCGCGGAGCGAAACCATGGGTCTATTCGACGCCGCCGCCGAATCCGGCCGCCCATGCGGGCGCTTTTCCGTCGGCGGCGCGGACGACATCGCGGAGGCGGTGCGGCATTTCTTTACCGCGGAAGCGAACACGAGCGGCGTCGCCGACCCTGCCGGATTCACCCCATGAGCACGGATTGGCGTACTCACGTGCCGAGGCTCGAGGACCTCGCGCGGAACCTCGGGCTCGACTGGTCCGAGGTCATCTTCGAAGCCGTACCCGACAGTTTCATGACCGAGATCGCCGTCTATGGGCTGCCGGTGCGCATGCCGCACTGGTCCTTCGGCGCGCGCTATATCTATCAGCTGCTGCAGCGGCACATGGGCTACTCGAGGCTGTTCGAGGTGGTGTTCCCCGGCGATCCGGGCCACGCGTATCTCGCCGCCAGCAACGGGCTCGCGGACAACGTGCTGGTCACCGCACACGTGCTCGGTCACGCCGATTTCTCGAAGAACAACATGCTGTTCCGCCGCTGCCAGGACCAAGGCAACGCACACATCATCGAGCACGCGGCGAGCCACGCCCGCCAGATCGAGCGGCACATCGAGTCCTACGGCTTCAATGCCGTGGAGCAGGTGCTCGATGCCGCCCTGTCCCTCGAGCAATACGTCGATCTCGATCAGTCGCTGCGGCGCGAGCGCTATCCCGAATATGCGCCGACTCAACCCGAACCGCAGGATGATCCGTTCCGCACGCGCTTTGCGACGCTCGACGCGACTCCCGGACTTGCAGCGCATGCGCGCAAGCTCCGCGCTCCCCTGCCGCCGCATCCGGAAAGAGACCTGCTCTGGTTCATCGCCACGTATGCCCCCGAGATGGAGAGCTGGGAGCGGGACATTTTTCTCGCCGTGCGCGAGGAATCCTTCTACTTCTATCCGGTCTTCGCGACCCAGATCATGAACGAGGGATGGGCGTCGTACTGGCATGCGCGTCTGCTTGCGCGAGGCGGACTTCATCCCCGAGGAGACCTACCTCGACGCCATCAAGTGCCACTCCGACGTCGTACGGCCGGTGGCGACCGGCGAGCAGGTCGCGCTGTCGATCAATCCCTATCATCTGGGATTCACGCTGTGGGAAGATATCGTCAAGAAATCCGGCATCGAGACGGCGCGGCGCATCATGCGCGAGGACGACGACTGCAGCTTCCTGCGCAACTACCTCACCCGTGACATCGCCGAGGAGATGGGGCTTTTCCGCTATCAGCGCCAGCAGCACGGTCAGATCAAAGTGGTTGCCGCGGACATCGAGGAGCTGCACGAGAACCTGCTCAGCGGCAAATACAACTTTGGTGCGCCGCGCGTGTCCGTGACCGAAGTGCGTAACGACGGCACGCTGGTGCTCACCCATGACAGCCAGCTCGATGGCCGCGGCCTCGACGCCGAGCGAACGGCGAAGGTGCTCGAGTACATCAAGCTCGTCTGGCGGCGGCCCGTGCTCCTCAATACCGTCGATGCAAGCGCCAAAGCGGTGGTGCTGTCGTCGGAGTCCCCGAGCTGACGCCCTATTCCAGGCACACCACCAGTTTCGCGGAATGCGCCCGCCAATTGATGGGAATGACGTAGCAGCGCGCGTGGGGCGTCGTCACCTTGTCTGGATTGTGTGCGACCACCGTGGGCACCGAGATCACGAAACTCTTGCCGAAGTCGCGGCGCGCGTTTCCGGAGATGGTGTTGGCGACCTCGCCGACCAAGTCAATGATCGTCTCCTCGCTACAGTCGGTCTCCTGCATACGCATGAGCAGCACGGTCAGCATCCCGCGCGGAGCCGTAAAATAGACGATGCCCTTGCGGGCACCGGAAATGCCGATCACGCCCGTGTACTCATAGGTACCCGGTTTGCCGTCGGTCACGAGATAGGGAGACCCGACCGTGGCCGGCTGCCGGCCGGACACCTGGAAGTAGTGGGTCGTCCCATCGACGAAGGTGCGGATTTCGGCTTCCTTCAACATCAAGGGTCCCGCAGTAACTCTTCCAGCGCATCGTTCAGCTGACGATCCGTGAACGGCTTGCAAAGAAAGCCGTTCGCGCCCTTCTCGATCGCCTCAACCGCGGTTGCCTTGTCGGCCAGCGCCGAGACGACCAAGATCAACACGTTCGGATTGATGGCGACCAGCCTCTCGACGCACTCGATGCCGTCCATTTCCGGCATGGTGAGATCCATGGTGACGACGTCGGGCTGAGTGCGCCGAAAGAGCTCCACGGCATCGCGCCCATTGGCCGCAGCGCCCACCACCTCCAGACGATCGATCTGCTGCGAGCGTTCGATGCGCCGGCGGATGATGTTCGAATCATCCACGATCATGAGCTTTTTGCTTTGTGCACTCGTGTCCATCATGCAGCCACCGTATCGTCGAGCGGTTTGGGCGGAACCGGCAATGTCACTGTCACCCGCGTGTATCTGCCCGGCGCGGTTGCGACGCCTACTCGTCCGCCGATCTGACGCATGAGATCGGCCATCAAATTCATGCCGACGCCGCGCCCCGCATCGCGGGTCGTCGTCTCGACCGTCGAGAACCCCGGCTGAAACAACAGCGACAACACTTTCTTGGCATCGAGGTTGTCCGCCTGTTCGGCCGTGAGGAAGCCCTTCTGCAGCGCGACCTCTTTGATCCGATCGGTCGCGAGACCCTGTCCGTCGTCCTCGACGCTGAACTTGAAGCCATCGCCCACCTGTCTGAAATCGAGGCGCACGGTGCCGTGCGGCGACTTTCCCGCGGCGACGCGCACGGCGGCAGGCTCGATTCCATGCACGACCGCGTTGCGCACGCCTTGGATGGCAATGTCCTTGACGATTCGCCGATACTCCTCGGGCACGAGATCGAGCCCGTTGCATCGCACCTCTGCCTCCTTGCCGTACTCCGTGGCGACCCTATGGCCAAGCTGCTGGAGCGTGGAGCCGAGACCGGAATCGGTTTCCAGGGGACCGGTAACCTGCGCGGACTCATCCACGATCTGCGTTTCCGTGTGGGTCGCCGGTGTTTCGCTGCGGAACACCTGGAACTTCGAGAGGCGCGACACCAGCTCGCTCACCGACTGCAAATGCGTCAGCAGGTCATCGAGCTTGATGACCAGCGGCAGGAAATCGTTGCCCGACAGGTCCGACTTCTCGCGCAGCGCCTTGAGATCGTCCTCGAACGAGTGGGCGCGACTTTCGATCGAGGATAGACCGAGCGCCGCGGCCTCCCCCTTGACCGAATGAGCCTGCCGGAAGAGCGTGTCGAGCTTCTTGCGGAAGGCGCCCTCCTCGCGCGCGGGCTCCCGCAGCACGGCGTTGATCATTTTCATGGCCGCATTCGAATCGCTGAGGAACGAGGCCAAGTGCGCGGGATCGATCTGCAGAATGCCAAGCAGTGTGTCGACCTGTGCCTGCGCTTGCTTTTGCGAGTTCTGCAGCTCGCGCGCGAGTTCCACTCGCGAGCTCACGTCGGACACCGACACCAGCACGTGGGTAATCTTGCCGTCGACGCGCACGCGGTGAAATTCGAAGTCCAGGTAGCGCGTGTCGAACTTGCCGCCGCCCAAGGCCAGATGCACCTCGACTTCACCCAGCGGATTGATGGACTTTACGAGCTTCTCGTTGGTGCGCTCGGCCCAAAGCACTTTGACGAACTTGAGCGCCGTGGCCAGCGTCTTCTCCGAAACGATACCCTTGAGGAGGTCCTCGAATGCGAGGCCCGCCAGATCCTTTCGCTGGAACAGTGCTGCGAGCGCGCTCGAGTGCGCCGTCCCGATCACGAGGTGCTCATCGAGCAGGAACAGGCCGTCGTTGACCGTGCGCAGAATATCGGCGGTCTGCTGGCGCGCTTCCTTGAGCTTGGCCTCCTGCTTGCTGCGCGCATTGAGGAGCAGCACGATGAGCAGGACCAGCCCCGCGGCGATCAGAAGGCCCATGAGCATGACGACTTGCAGCTGTCTCGCGGCACGCGCACTGCCCGCCTGCAGCTCCGCGCCGACCGCGGTCAACTCGGATTCGAGTTCCGGCAGCGAGTGGCGGCTGATGCGGATGGCGGTCGTCAAGTCGTGCTCGAGCTGCCGCCCGGTGGCGTTGAGCACCGTACCTTGCGACTCGCTGTCGGCGTAGGGGACACCGTTGAAGGCGAGTACCGGCTGCACCGCGCCGAGCTCCTTCCCCCACTCATCGCGCAGCGCACCGGCCCTGGCGCCGGCGATCGAGTCGCCGACCGACCAGGGGCTGCCGACGCCGAGCCACCCGCCGGGTCGCGGCGTCGTCATGATCTGCACGGCGTCACCGAATTTCTTGGTGGCGTCCGTCAGCTGGTCCACCGATTCCTGGAGATAGCCGCGGTTGGTGAGTCGATCGCGCATGGTCTCGAGCGAGGCCCGGATGACGGTCGGATAGCGCTCCTGATCGGCGACCCACTTGAGCGCCGCCGAAGAATTCACGAGGTCGCCCGCGAGCTTCAGGCCCGGAAGGAGCACGATCGCGACGAAGCTCACGCCCAGCAGGATCACCAGCACCATGAGGCGGTCCGGAGAGAGCTTCGATAGGAAGGGAACACGCGAATTCATCGGGACTCCATCAGGTCGACGGTCGGAAAATCACCAGCATCTTGGTCGTGACCGCGATCGGTTTACCGCGGTCGTCGATGCTGGGTTTGTAGCGCAAACGCGAGATGGCGCTGGTCGCAGCCCCCTCGAATATCCCGGATGGGATTGGCATCTAAGACCTTGATGTCGGTCACCGCGCCCTTCGCGGTGATCAGATATCCGACCTCCACGGTTCCTTGCACCTTCTTTCGCAATGCCTCGAATGGATACTCGACCTGCAGCGGCCGCAAGCGCGTCAAGGAACCCTCCGCGACTTCCCGCGGCGCGCCGCTCGCAGTCGCCTTTGCCGCTCGCAGGCGCAGCGCGAGGGCGTCTGCCTCGGGCGAACTGCCGAGACTGCCGGCGAGCTGCAGCAAGGCATCCGCCTGACCGAGATCGGCGGAATCCATCGCGTTGCCGGCCTGCGCCAGGATCTGGGACTGCACCGCCCGGGTCAGCTCCGGCAACCCAGGATTTTGCGGATCGGTGCCTCGAAGTTGGGCGAGATAATAGAGCGCATTGTCGTTCTCCGGAGACGGAGACGTTACCTTGCGCCAGCCGGGATTTGACGAGATCCGCCAGACGCGATTGATCTGATTGCTTCTGCACCTGCTGCGCCCGCACGGCGCCGATGTCGCGCTGCAGTCCCGCGATCGTCGCAGGCGGGGTGCCGAGGCTCCGCAGCGCGACGGCGATGCGATCCGCATCGGCGATGCGCCGCTCGTCGATGGCCTTGTGGGCATCCTCGATCAGCCGCCGTACGAGTGCGCGGCCGCGTGGCTGCAGGTCGCTCGCCAACGCGCCGGCCTTTCTGGCCTGGACGAAGTAGCTGACGGCACTGTCGTTCGCCGGATCGATGAGCTGGTCCTGATCGATACGCGCATCGAGAAGAGCCAACAGGCGCGAAACATCGGAATCGGCAAGATGGCGTCGCAGACCCTCGCGCAGCTGCGCGAGTTTCGATTCGCTGACGGATTTGCTGCGCACGGCCTGATCGATCAACTGCGTGGCGCGATCGAAATTCTGCGCATTGATGGCCGCCTCGATTTCCGCCGGCCCCAGCTCGTCTCGCATCTTGGCGATGCGGTCATCGAGTGCGGGCAGGCGCGGGTCATTGGCATCGATGCTCCGCACGGTCTCGAGCGCCTGCAACGCCGCGTCGAATTGCTTTTCGTTCAGAGCCGACTGCACGCGGCCCACCAGGATTTCCGAGAGCCGCTTGAGTCCTTGCTGCGCTTCGCCGTTGTCGGGGGCGAGCAGGAGGGCGCTGCGATAGAGCGCGAGAGCACTGCCTTCCGAGGGCTCGATGAAATGCCGATCGCGCATCGCGATCTGCGCCGCACTGATCAGTGCGTCGACTTTGTCCTCGACCGCGGCGGCGGGCACCGAGTCCGCCGCGGGCGGCGTCGCCTGCGATGCGCTCGAGTCGGCGGGCACCACAGGCGCCGGGGCCAGAGCCGTGCGCTCCGCCTTCTCGGAAGGAGGCAGGGTCGGCACCGCGTCCGGACGCCGCAACAGCAAATAAGCTGCGACCGCCACCAACACGATCGCGAGCGCGCCTACGATCGCGATCAGCGGAACGCGCGAGCGCTTGCTTCGGCGAGTATCCGTGGCGCTGTCTTCCGCTTCGGGCTCGGCGATCGGCTCGTGGAAAACGGCGATCTGTGGGCTGGCGCCGCCGGCACTGCGGCCGTCGCGGCTTGCTGCGCGGCCTCACTCGCCGTCGCCTCGCCAAGCAGCGCCACGCGTGCGCTCGCCTCGTCGTACGCGCCGGCGAGAGCACTCTCGATACGCTCCGCATCGAGAGGGACCGCGACGTGCGCGACGATCTGCCCCCGTTCGACTTCCGGCGCCCACCCCGACGCGCTCTCCGCGAGGTCGAGCGCGATGACGGCAAAGCGCGGCGAGTGCGCCGCCAGACGGGCAAGGACGTCGGATTGATTCGCCGCTCCGCGGGCATCCCACAGCACGACCGCGGGCTCGCCGGGGCTGGTCGCATTCACGAGCTCCTCCACGGAGTCGATCTGCCGATGGTTGAGCCGCTGCGTGAGGTGGGCTCCGACCTGCGGCCAGAGCTCATCGTCGAGCGTCACCAGATACGCGTCGAATTTGCGCCTCTTGGCGGGAGCACCCGGCTCCTCGCCCGCGGGCCTCGAAGTCGAATTTTGTTTGGCGGTGGCGTTGCTCATGGCGGTCCTCACTCCGCGGGCGTCACTGCGGCGGAGTTCAACGCATCGAGTAATTGCGACGCGGATGCGAAACGCTCATCGGGATTCTTCGCGAGCAGGCGGTTGATGAGCGATTGATAACGGGATTGCGCTGCCGGCAGTACCGGGATCGGACGTTCGCGGTGCCCCTGGAAGATCTCCGCGAGATTGTTGCCGAGGAACGGCAGGTGGCCCGCCAGCATCTCGTACAGGATGATGCCGAGGCTGTAGAGGTCGCCGCGTTGATCGGGATCCCGGCCGTCGATTTGCTCCGGACACACGTAATAGGGAGTTCCTGTCATGAGGTCGGAGCGCGACAGCTCGAGACCGACCAGCTGAGCACGCGCCGAGCCGAAGTCGATGAGCACGACGCGGTTGTCGGTGGTCAACATGAGGTTCGACGGCTTCAAGTCCCGATGCACGATCCCGGCCGCGTGCACGACCTGCAGCGCGGATGCGATCTGGCGCGCGTAGTTGAGGGCATCGCGCTCGCTCACCGGATTCTTCAAGCGATCGCGCATGCTGCCGCAGGGGAAGTACTCGAGCGCCAGATACAGGTAGTTCGGCGTGATGCCGAAATCGATGACGTCGGCGACCGAGCGGTGGTTCAGACTCGACAGAATCTCGCATTCGCGCGCGAATCGCTGGCGGTCTTCTTCGGAGACGCTCGCGAGCCCCTGGATGGGTTGCACCTTGAGTGCCACCATCTGCGCCAGATCGCTGTTGCGGGCGAGGTAGACGCTGGCTGATGAGGAATGCGCGATTTTTTTCAGCAACCGGTAGCCGGCAACGCTCGGATAGGCCGACGCATCGTCGATCACGGCATGCGTGGCCGGACTCGGCGCCGGCTCGTCCGGCTGCTCCAGCAACGGCCGCAGTGCCGCCGCGAGCTCGTTGACGTCGACCGCATGGATGGGCCAATAATCGGCGGCGCCGGCCTTCATGGCGCGGGCCGCGCAGCGCTCATCGCCCTGCCGCGCGAACACGAAAATGGGTAGGAGCGGCGCGCGCGCGCGCAGCCGCGTTACGACCCCGAGGGGATCCCCAACGGAGCCGCGTTGCATGAATTCGACCACGACCATGACCGCGACGTAGGAGCGCAGCTGCTCCGTCGACAGGCTCTCCAGGCCCGAGCTCGACAACGCGTCGGCGTCGAGCGATGCGGCGGCACGCCGGACGAGGCCGGCCAGTCGCAAACGCAGCTCGAGGTCATCGTGTACCACCAAGCAGAGCCGCGCGGGGTTCGTTGCAGCCGCCTGCTTTCGTGCTGCGTGAGGCAAAACAGCTCCCTATTATCGTTTGACGCGACGAATACGTGCAGCGCACCCTCAGGAAGGGCGGTTCGGCTGCAACGTGTTGTAGCGTCAGGGATAAGGGGCAAAACTGAGAGGCTCTGAATCACATTTCTGGCGTCGCAGTGCGACCGAGGATGGCCGCCTTTTGGTCATAACGCGGATCTGTGAGCCAATTCGCAACTGCCGGGCATCGGCCCCGCCTCCGCCTCCGCCCCGCCCGGCCGCGCGGCCAGCTCAGCGGGCGGACGCTCCCAGATAGCGGTCGTACCAGTCGACGTAGCGCCGCAGGCGGTCCTTGATGTAGCTCGGACGGGCCAGTAAATGATGTTGACCGGGATATACGATGAGCTGGGTCGGCACGCCGAGCGTGCGCAACGCCGCATACATCTGCTCACCGCCCGCAATCGGCACGTTGAAGTCTTTGTCCCCGCCGAGGAACAGCGTCGGTGTCTTGATTCGATCGGCGTGGTAGAAGGGATAGGACACCTTCAGCCAGAGCGGCGTCGCAGCCCAGGGCGGCTGCAACTCGGCGTTGTACTGCACGATGTATTGATCCGTGCCGTACATCGCGAGCTGATTGGCGCTGCCGGCGCCGCTGATCGCGGCCTTGAAGCGTGTGTCCGAGGCGATGAGGTAATCGGTGAGGATGCCGCCGTAGCTCCAACCACCGACGCCCAGCCGGTGCGGGTCGGCGATCTTTTCGCGCACGGCATAATCCACCGCCCCGAGTAGATCTGCGACCTCCTTGTGCCCCCAATCCGCTTGGATCGCCTGGGCGAAGGCGGCGCCGCGGCCGCTGCTGCCGCGATAGTTCACGGCGAGCACCACGTAGCCGTGGGCCGCAAACCATTGGCGCTCGAGCTCGAGCGGATAGGTGTCGGCCGTCATGCCGTGGGAATCCTGGCCGTTCGGTCCGCCGTGAATCCAGAGGAGCGTGGGGTATGCTTGCCCGGCGCGATAGCCCGCGGGCTTCACCATCAGGCCGTGGATGATCGTGCCGTCGCGGCTCGGAAAGGAAATGTCCTCGACCGTGCCCCACTCGATCGCCGCCATCTCGGCATCGTTGTGGTGCGTGAGCTTGCGCAGTCCCTGCGACTCGACCGCATAGACTTCCGGGACCGAGCTGTCATTGGAGGCCACCACCGCGACATGCTCGCCCGTTCCGCAAATGCTGCTTGCAGACCACTTGCCCGTTACAAGGCGCCGCGCTTCGCCCGTGTCGAGGCGCACGGACACGGGCAACTCCACACCGTCATCCTCGACGATGGCGGCGATCGTCTCGTCGGTCGCCGCCGAGACGGCGACGAGCGCGCGGTCGAGACTCCCGGTCAGAAGTCTCGATTTGCCGTCGGCGAGCGTGAACACGCTCAGACGGTCCTGAATGTAGGCATTGAGCCGCGGCTCGAGACCCGTTGTATAGATGAGGCGCGTGCCGTCGGGTGTAAAGCGAAGCTCGGGCTTGTTGGGCGCGAAGAACTCCGTGAGCCGGTGCGCAGTTGCACCTGCCCGCGCGTCGACCAGCTCGAGCTCGAGCTTGGCGGTTTGGTCGTAGGTCCGATCGCTGAAAAAGGCGATATGGCGGCCGTCGGGGGAATACACCGGTGCGGTCGCATCGGCCTCATGCTCTGCGATCAACGGGACCAAGGTTTTCGTCGCGACATCGAAGAGGTAGAGCTGTTTACGGTCGGACTCGGTCAGATAGCCCGCACCGTCCTCCTTGAAATGCAGCCGATCGATGACTATCGGCGGCGGGCTTTTCGGCTTCTCCGAAGGCTCCGCGCTCATGGAAACGACCAGCTGGGTGCCGTCCGGCGACCAGGCATACTCGGCGACATCGCCGGCGATGCCCTCGAGGAGCTGGGCCTCGCCACCACGGCGATCGAGCAGATACAGCTGCATCTTGCCGTCGGTCTTGCGTGCCGATAGAAACGATATGTAGCGGCCGTCGGGGCTGAACTTCGGATCCGAGGCCGACTCCTCTCCGGACGCCGTCAGGCGCAGCTCTTGGGTGCCCCGAAAATCGGTCATCCACACGGCGCTCTTGCGCTCGTCCGACTCGAGATCCGAGCCCTCGACCGTGTAGGCAATGGCAGTCCCGTCCCGCGAGCACGCCACGCTCTCGACCGAGAGCAGCCGATCGAAGTCACCCATCTCCAAGGGGTGTTTCGCTGCGTCCGCTGCGCCCGCCGCGCTCATGGCAACGACGCCCGCGCCGCAGGCAATGGTCAACAAAGTCTTTCGCATGGGGTGCTCTTCCGTTCTTTATCCGCGGTAGGATATCTCACGCGGGCAATATCGGGGGACAACTAAAATGTTCGAACAATTATTGACCCCGATCGGGGGGAGTCTCATTCTCTCTTTCCTGGTTGCAGCGCTGCCGATCGTGGTCGTGCTGGTATCGCTCGGGGTCCTGCGCCGCCCCGCCTGGCAGTCCTCACTCGCCGGCTTGCTGGTCGGCCTCGTGATCGCGATCACTGCATGGAAGCTGCCCGTCGGCTTGGCCTTTGACAGCGTCGCCGCCGGCATGGTGTTCGCGCTGTGGCCGGTGATGTGGATCGTGTTCAGCGCGCTGCTCCTCTACAACATCGCGGTGATATCCGGACGTTTCGATGCCTTCCGTGAATGGCTTCTCGCCAACTTGCCGAACGATCGCCGCGTGGTGCTGGTGGTGATCGGCTTTTGCTTCGGATGCTTGCTCGAAGGAGTGTCGGGGTTCGGCACGCCGGTCGCGATCACCAGCGCATTGCTCATCATGATCGGCATGCCGGCGTTGGAGGCGCTCACGTTCACACTCATGTTCAATACCGCGCCGGTCGCCTTCGGCGCGCTCGGCACGCCCATCACCGTGCTCGGTCAAGTGACCGATCTGCCCGCGGTCAAGCTCGGTGCGATGGTGGGACGTCAGCTGCCTTTCATTGCGCTGATCCTGCCCTTTTACGTCATGGGGATCTACGGCGGCGCCAAATCCATTCGCGCGCTTTGGCCGATGCTGCTCGTCGCCGGAGGCAGCTTCGCCAGCGCGCAGTTCATATCATCGAACTATCTCGATTATTCGCTGACCGATGTGCTGGCGGCGCTCACCTCGCTGATCGTGACGCTGCTATTCCTCAAGTTCTGGTCGCCCACCGCCGACCCGGCCTATGCCGTCGACCGCAACGTTCCCGCGGCCGCACCCGCGCCGGGGGCCGCCATCGCGAGCCCACGCGGCGCCGTGCCGGCCTGGCAGGGATGGTTGCCGTGGATCATCGTGTCGGTGGTCGTGATCGCTTGGACACATCTGAAGATCGCGATCATCGGTCAACAGACCTTCCACTGGCCGGGTCTGCACAACCAGGTGTTCATCACGCTGTACAAGAAGGCCTACGCGGCCAACTGGGTGTTTCAGCTGTTGGGCACCGGCACGGCGATTCTGGTGGCGGCGATCATCACCGCGGCGTGCGTCGGCGTCGGGCCGGCACGATTCATGGGCGCGGTCGCGAGCACGTGGCGCCAGAGTCGTCTCGCCATCCTGACGGTGGCGCTCATCGTCGGTCTCGCCTACCTCATGAACTATTCCGGGATGAACTACACCCTGGGACTCGGCGTGGCATCGGCAGGGCTCTTTTTCCCGATGCTCTCGGCGTTCCTCGGCTGGATTGCGGTGTTCCTCTCCGGCAGCGACACCTCCGGCAACGCTCTATTTGGCAATTTGCAAGTGGTCGCGGCCAAGCAGCTGGGCTTAAATCCCGTGCTCATCGCCGCAACCAACTCCTCGGGTGGCGTGATGGGAAAAATGATCTCGCCGCAGAACATCGCGACCGGCGCATCGGTCACGCATCTGCAAGGCCAGGAAGGCCGGGTGCTTGCGCGCACCTTCATTCACAGCATCATCTTGACGATTCTCTTGGGCGTGCTCGTGGTGCTGCAGCAATACGTCTTCAGCTGGATGATCCCGTGAACGCGCAGGCGTCGCCGGCCGGCGGCACAGAGCCGCCGCCGGCCGACGTCTGCGGCCGGCTCGAACGGCGACTGCGCCGTGAGACCCGCGGCGAGGTGCTGTTCGATTCCGCGGCGCGCGGTCGCTACGCGACCGATGCGTCGATCTATCAAATCATGCCGGTGGGCGTATTTGTCCCGCTCGACGCCCGTGATGTGTCGACGGCCATCGACATCGCACGCGAACTGCGCGTCCCCGTCCTCGCGCGCGGCGCAGGCACCAGCCAGTGCGGGCAAACGGTCGGCGCGGCGCTCATCATCGACAACAGCAAATATCTGCGGCGCATTGTCGAGATCGATCCCGCCGCCGCAGTCGCCGTGGTCGAGCCGGGCTTGGTTCTCGATGACCTCAATGCCCTCTTGAGCCCGCACGGATTGTGGTTTCCCGTCGATGTCTCGACCGGCGCACAAGCGACGCTCGGCGGAATGGCGGGCAACAACTCGTGCGGTTCGCGCTCGATCGCCTACGGCAACATGGTACACAACGTACTCGGCCTCGAGGTGTGGTTGTCGGACGGTGCGCAGCTGTCGCTCGGCCCGGTGCGCTCGCTCGATGGGCGCGCCGCGAGCATCGCCGCATTCGTGCGCGATCTCGCCGCGAGCCACCGCCAGAACATCGCCGAGCGCTGGCCCAAGGTGATGCGCCGCGTGGGCGGCTACAACCTCGATATTTTCGACAATCAGAGCGAGCGGCCCTACACCGCCGACGGTGAGGTCAACCTCGCGCACTTGTTCGTGGGCTCGGAAGGAACGCTCGGCCTTACCCGCACATTGCGGCTCAAGCTCGCGCCCAAGCCCGCCCATCGAGTGCTCGGCGTCGTCAATTTCTCGAGCTTCCGGGCCGCAATGCTCGCGCCGCAGCACCTGGTGGAGCTCGGCCCGAGCGCGATCGAGCTGATCGATCGCATCATGATCGACTTGGGTCTCGACAATCCGAGCTACCGCCCGCTCCTCGAGCGCGCTCTGATCGGGCGTCCGGCGGCGATTCTGCTGGTGGAATTCAGCGGCGAGGAGCTCGCTCCGCTGCAAGTGAAGCTCCACCGCCTCGCCGAGATCATGGGCGGGCTCGGCGCGCCGGGAAGCGTGGTCGAGCTGATCGATGCGCCGTCTCAGAGGGGCGTGTGGGAGGTGCGCAAAGCGGGCCTCAACATCATGATGAGCCTCAAAGGCGACGGTAAACCGGTGAGTTTCATCGAGGATTGCGCCGTGCCGCTTGCGCATCTCGCCGACTATACGGACGCGCTCACGGAAATATTCGCCAGACACGGAACGCACGGCACGTGGTATGCGCACGCCTCGGTGGGAACGCTCCACGTGCGGCCGATTCTCGACATGCGCCGTGACGGACCTGCGGGCGGAGCGAGCCGCATGCGCGCCATCGCCGAAGAGGCCGCAGCGCTCGTCCGGCGCTACCGCGGCGCCTACAGTGGCGAACACGGCGATGGGCTGTGCCGTGGCGAATGGATCGAGTGGCAATTCGGCGCAGAGATCAATCAGGCGTTTCGCGCCATCAAGCGCGAGCTCGATCCGATCGGTCTGTTCAACCCGGGAAAGATCATCGATCCACCGAAGATGGACGACGTGGCGCTGTTCCGGTTCGCCCCGCCCTCGGCACCCCTTCCTTATCGCACCATCGCGCTGAGGCCCGTGCTCGACTGGTCTGCCTGGAACGTGCAGAACGATCCGCTGAGCGAGCAGACTTCGGCGGCCGGTAGCGGCGGCGACAACACCGGCGGCTTCGCGAAAGCCGTCGAGATGTGCAACAACAACGGCCAGTGCCGGCAGTTCGACGCGGGCACGATGTGTCCGAGCTTCCGGGCCACACGCGACGAAGCGCATGTGACGCGCGGCCGGGCCAACACCCTGCGACTGGCGCTGGCCGGCCGGCTCGGGGCCGATGCCTCGAGCGGTCCGGCCGTGCGCGCGGCGCTCGATCTGTGCGTCGGCTGCAAGGGATGTAAGCGCGAGTGTCCGACCGGCGTCGACATGGCGAAGATGAAAATCGAATTCCTCGCCCACTACAAGGCGCGTCACGGCCACACGCTGCGCGATCGCCTGTTTGCCCGGCTGCCCGACTACGCACCGACCTTGAGCCGCGTTCCGGGATTGGCCAATCTACGGGACCGACTGCCCGGCGGCCGGCGCCTGAGTGAGCGGCTTCTGGGATTATCCGCGCAGCGCGCGTTGCCGCGCTGGCGAGCGGATACGTTCTGGCGTGCGCGCGGCGAGGTCGTGTGGGCGAGCCGCGACCACGTGCTCGAGGCAGTGGCCCGGGGCGAGAAGGCCGTGGTGCTCTTGGTCGATACCTTCAACGGCACGTTCGAGCCGGAGAACGTGAGCGCTGCGGGTCGGGTGCTGCGTACGGCCGGCTATCTCGTGCATCCGCTCGAGAAGCGCGGCCATCCCTATTGCTGCGGACGCAGCTATTTGAGCGCGGGAATGATCGAGCGCGCGCGGAGCAAGGCGACGGAGCTCCTGCGCGCGCTCGAGGCGTTCGCAGAGCGCGGCGTGCCCATCGTCGGCTTGGAGCCCTCGTGCTTGTTGACGCTGCGGGACGAATGGTTGGTGATGCATCTGGGTGACTCTGCCCGACTCATCGCCGCGAACGCCTGGCTGTTCGAGGAATTCCTCGCGCGAGAAGCGCGCGCAGGAAGGATGAGCCTCGCTCTGCAGCCGGCGGGCGCACCCCTATTGCTGCACGGACACTGCCATCAAAAGGCTTTCGGCGCGGTGGACTCGATCCTCGAGGTATTGCGCCTGATTCCCGGATCGCAGCCGAGGCTCATCGACTCCTCCTGCTGCGGCATGGCCGGTAGCTTCGGCTACGAGGTCGAGCATTACGAGATGTCGATGAAGATGGCCGAGCTCAAGCTCTTTCCGGCGCTGCGCGCCGCGCCCGAAGCAATCGTGGTCGCCGACGGAACGAGCTGCCGGCATCAGATCCGCGACGGATTGGATCGCGTGGCCTTGCATGCGGCG
Source organism: uncultured Gammaproteobacteria bacterium (assembly GCA_963766915.1). GTDB lineage: Bacteria > Pseudomonadota > Gammaproteobacteria > Steroidobacterales > Steroidobacteraceae > Bog-1198. Next base: position 370,887 of record CAVYCL010000001.1, on the reverse strand, counting down.
CGGCTGCTGGAGCGCCTGCTTTGAGCACGGACTCGGCAACGACGGGGGACGAACTCGCGTTCTCGAGCGTGGGCCGCGCGGCCGCGTTACTGCGAGCGGGGACAGTCTCGCCCATCGATCTCGTGCGCGCCTGCCTCGGGCGGATCGAGGCGCTCAATCCCGTGCTCAACGCCTTCATCACGGTGACCGCCGAATCGGCGTTGCAGCAGGCATACGACGCACAGGCCGAAATGCGGCGCGGCAAGTGGCGCGGCCCGCTGCACGGTATCCCGGTCGCGGTCAAAGACATGATCGACACGCGAGGCGTGCGCACCACGGGGGCTTCGGCCGTGTATCTCGATCGCATCCCGGACGCGGATGCCGCGGTGGTCTCGCGACTCCGACGAGCCGGTGCGATTCTTCTCGGCAAGCTCAACATGCAGGAGTTCGCCATCGGCGGAAGCTCGGTGCCGAGTCATTTCGGCGCGGTGCGAAATCCGTGGGATCCGAGCCGCATTGCCGGCGGATCTTCGGGAGGCTCGGCCGCCGCGGTGGCCGCGGGTCTATGCTTTGCAGCCTTGGGCACGGACACTGGCGGCTCCGTGCGTCAGCCTGCCGCTCTCTGCGGAGTCGTGGGTCTTAAGCCCAGCTACGGTCGCGTGAGCAATCTCGGCGTGTTGCCGCTCGCCCCATCGCTCGATCACGTCGGCCCGCTGACCCGCAACGTCGAGGACTGCGCCACCGTGCTCCAGGCGATCGCCGGTTATGAGCGAGGCGACGTTTCGAGCGAGCGGCGGCCGTTGAAGCTGCAGCCGTGGCCGAACTCTCAAGCGGGCGTGCGCATCGGTGTGCCGCGCGCCTTCTTCTATGAGGGCCTGCATCCGGCCGTTCATAGCGCTCTCGAGGCTGCGCTCGCCGCATTGTCCGCTCTGGGTGCAAGCATCGAGGACGTCGCCCTCGAGGTGAGCACCGACCGCACGGTATTTCAGGCGGAGGCCTACGCCTCGCACGCGGAACTCATCGCCGAGCGACCGGAACGCTTCCTTCCGGAAACCTTGGCCAAGCTCCGCCGCGGCGCCTCGGTGGACACGCTCGCGTACCTGCGCGGGCGCCTCGCGCTTGCGCAGCTGCGTCGCGGAATCGCCGAGCTGTTCACACGCATCGATGTGCTGGTGACACCGACCGTGCCCGTGCCGGCACCGCGACTCGAGGACTATCCGCAGACATTCGATGAGGTGGTCGCCTGGGAGGCCGGCTCGATGTTGCGCAACACGCGGCCGTTCAATGGCCTCGGTATTCCGACGATCTCCGTTCCCTGCGGATGGACCCAAGAGGGCTTGCCGATCGGATTGCAGTTCGCCGCAGGCCCCTGGCAGGAACGACGCGCCCTGGGGCTCGCCCTCGCCTACGAGTCCGCGACCGCGTGGTGCATGCGGCGCCCGATGCCTGTGTAAGATGCGGTACCGCAGCGTGACGCCTGTCGCGGGCTTGCACTAGACTCGGGCGCGCTGCACTCAGCACCACGATAAAACTATGGGGCTCAATCCGATGAACACGCTCTGCGCCTGCGCGCATGCACGGCCGTGGAAGCAGCCGAGTCAGCGGGTACCAAAACATTAGACCGACAGAAGGAGTAAGTCATGACGAAAGTGACGCGCATAGCGGCCGCTGCGCTGACGATCAGCGCAGCGACGCTGTCTCGGGATGACGAGCGCCTCGGCGGATGAGGGACAAGGCGATACCACGGCGGCCTGCGCCGGCCTGCCGACTCACGCCCAACTGCACACGGCCTTGAACGCGGCACGCGATCAGGCGAGTGGCGGATTCAATCTCGACATGTGGGGCACCGTGGTGAACCGCGACGGTGTCGTGTGCGCGGTCGCGTACACGGGCAGCAATCGAGGCTCGCAGTGGCCCGGTAGCCGCGTGATCTCGGCGCAGAAGGCGAATACCGCGAATGCGTTCAGCTTGCCGCAGCTCGCGCTCTCGACCGCCAACCTCTACAGCGCGACCCAGCCGGGCGGAAGCCTGTTCGGATTGCAGGCGAGCAACCCGGTCGACACCCACGTGGCCTATCGCGGCGAGTCCCAGAATTACGGCACCGTCGATGACCCGATGATCGGCGGCAAGATCGGGGGAGTGAACGTCTTCGGCGGAGGACTCGCACTCTACAACGCCAATCATGAGCTCATCGGCGCGGTGGGGGTGAGCGGCGATTCCTCGTGTGCCGACCACAACATCTCCTGGCGGACACGACATAATCTCATGTTGGATTTCGTACCCGCCGGGGTGAGCGGCGATGCATCGCGCCCCGATAATATCGTCTATGACATTACTCCGCCCCGGGGCTCGAGCTCGGCGTGAGCACGAGCGGATGGGGACATGCATTCTGCAGCGCGGCCGCGAAGTCGATCGCGAGCAAGCTGCCGCCGGTTCGCTAGCGGGGCATTGACGGGGGCGTCGCGCCGCCAGGGCGTCGCCCCCTTTTGCTCTCATCTCACCCCGTGAGGCTTGCCTGCACTTGGCGCCGAAACTCGAGGGGTTGCGCGATCGTGCGGAAGGCCTCGCGAGTGCCGCCCGTACCCGACACGGTGATCGTTCCGTAGCCCAAGATGCGGCCGAGAATCCCCTGGTCGACACCGATCCCTTCCACTTTCGAAAGCAACAGCTCGAGCGAATGGCGGCGCACCAGCCCGACCTTGACGAGCACTCGCTTGTTGGTGACGGCGAACTCCGAACTGATCGACCGAATCCACGGCGGCACCAGCAGGATGAGGCCGATAACTCCCACACCGAGCGCGATGAAGCCTCCGCCGATGATCGCCACGGCGACCGCCACGATGAGCACGCAGACCGGCAGAAGATAAACAATCCGGTGCAGGTGCGCGCGGTAGGTGACCTGCTCGTTCGGCAAGAGGTTGCTGTCGACGTATCCCATGCGTATCCCCACTGTTCTTTGTGCAGCGCCGCTGCTAGCGTAGCGCGAATCGTGCCAGGCCGCGGCCCGGCGTGGGAGGCATCATGGCAAAGCGCATCGATCCGAAAGCAACCCCGACGTCGGTGGGGTCGGGCTATCCGGCCCCCTACCGAGCACCCTGCGCCGCCCGCGTGCGCAATCGCCTAGGCGATGCCGCCGGTCTCACGGATTTCGGCGTCAATCTGTTGCGCTTGCCGCCGGGGACGTGGTCCAGTCAGCGCCACTGGCACACGGCGGAGGATGAGTTCGTGTACGTCCTCGAGGGCGAAGTGGTGCTCGTGACCAATGCGGGCGAGGAGACGCTGCGACGGGGAGATTGTGCCGGCTTCAAGGCAGGGGTCGAAGATGGACATCACCTGCAAAACCGTTCGCAGGCCGACGTCCTGCTGCTCGAGGTCGGATCGCGCAAGGAGGCCGAGGACGCAGGCGATTATCCTGACATCGACATGCGCTTCTCGCCGGACGGGTACACGCACAAGGACGGCACTCCCTTTTGAGTCAAGTTGCGCCGAACGTCCAGGTCACGGTGCGCGTGCGGACGGCGCCGTAACGCGCGTTGCCGCGCAAGTGCGGTACGCGCCAAAACAGCTCCGCTCCGCGCCGAACGAGATGCCCTCTCACATGATGTAGCCGGGGGCGGCGCCGTCCGTACGAGGCGCCCTCCTCCTCGCCGCCGTCCGCGCAGCCGCAAGGCAGCAGCGGCGCCCGCACATCGATGTGGGCCAGGAGCGGCGCCTTGCCTGCCTTCAGCCGCGATCGATTCAGCCGCTCAAAGGACTGCGGCGACTGCGGCAAGCCGGCGCGCGTGCTGAGCAATAGAAAGAACGCGCATAACACCGGAATATCGAGCGCGATCGTTCCCAGGGCATGCTGCCAGAGTGCCGCACGTTGCTCAGGACTCAAGTCGGCTTCGCCGTAGTAGCGTTGCCACGAAGGTTCATAGCGAAACCGAAAGCACCGAGCCAGCACATCTCCCGACCCTTGCGCGGGATCGAAGACCCGATGGGCGGAGACGCTCCAGCCCGCCGGCGGCTCGGGCTCCTCGCCCTCCGAGGCGTCGAGATCGAAATAGGCCTCGATGCAGCTCGCAAGGACTTCTCCCTCCGCCTCGTCCGACCAGAACGTCCGCAGCGACCCGCGACGTCCATCCTTGGAGCCTTGAAGTAAAGCGCCGCGGCGCGCCCCCGGCGAGCACGCAGCGTCATCGACCGGTAATGCGTGAAGGGCGAGCTCGTGCCGCCAGGGACGGCAGGGCCACTCGACCCAGACCGACTCCGCGGGGACGCGTAGCAGATCAGCGCAGGCCAGCGTCCTCGCCCCTTTCGAATAGGCGAGCGCGGTGCACAGCCGCGTCAAATCCTCGCTCAGAACGAAACGGATCGGCGTGCCGCTCACGGCATGCGCGCAGTCCGCGACGTTGTTGAGCGTGCGCGTGCGCCCGCTCGTTCGACAGGCGATGACGAAGGGCGCGCGGCACTGGGCGATGCGATCGGCAAGCTTCACGACAACGACCGTAGCAGCGCGGTTCGTTGGCGCGCGCCGGCCTACGGGCGAGCTCGTCCCTCGCATTGACGGATTCGTCCCAAACCGGCGATGACTGCGCTCCGCCTTCGTGTCAGTCTGCAGACGATGGCGCGAGCGATACGAGAGCGAGAGGGGGATCTATTTCATGGCGCGACGCGGGCACGCCGCCCGCGACAGGCGCCCGATCCCGCTTTGCAGTTGATCTGGGACGTGGTGTCGATCATTCCGCATGGCGGGGCAAGTACGTATGGGGATGTCGCACGCGCCGCGGGTCTGCCGGGCCGGGCGCGGCTGGTCGGCTTTGCGCTGAAAACCGCGCCCGCCGGCTTGCACCTGCCCTGGCATCGGGTGGTCGGAGCAGGCGGTCGGATCGTCTTCCCCAAGACATCGCGCGCCCACCGGGAACAGGCGCGACGTTTGCGGGCGGAAGGGGTACGAGTCGCGAAGGGGCGCGTTGCGCCCTCCGCACTCGTGACAATGGATCAAACCTAGGGGCTTACTCGGCCGAGGCAGCGTGCCGGGCGATCTCCATCTCGGCGACGGCCCAACCAAACTGCGCCGGGCTGCAACGCGAGGGGCTCGCGGTCAACGCATCGAGGGTCTTCGCCTCATCCGGCGTCACATTCTCCACGGTGTGGCGAATCACGGTCGGATACTTTTCCGTACCGGCCCAGACGGCCAGGTAATCCGCTTTGCGCGTTGCATGGTCATAGAAGAAGCCGAAGTCCGGCTCATGCCGCTTGGGGCTGCGATCGCCCTTGAGATACTGCTCGATCGCCGAGCCATTCGGCGTGGAATCGAAAAATTCCGTGAGCTTGCACTTCTCGTTCAGCCGATCCAGAGCGTCGTCCAGATCATCGCGAAGCCACAGCCGGTTCGTCGTGACGTTCTTATGCCCGATCATCCACTTCTCCTTGCTAACTGATCGCTAAAAACGGAGCCGCATGATACCTGAACCTAAATCCTAATGTGTTCAGAAATCAGTGGGTTATTGTCAAGTACTCAGAGGCTAGATCAAATAGGCTCAATAAAACGGGGCGAGATGGTATCGCCGCCGTGTTACAGCCGCAAGACCACCCGGAAGCCCCCCTTCGGGCACCAATTTGGAGCACGGACGGGGGTTGCTCCGGGTATCAAATCTGCCAAGCTCCCGCGTCGAATCGAGGAGACGAACCGTGAAAATCCTGATGGTGCTGACATCCCACGACCAGCTCGGCGCTACCGGCGCCAAGACCGGGTTCTGGCTGGAGGAGCTCGCGGCTCCTTACTATGTGTTCAAGGACGCCGGAGCGTTCGTGACGCTCGCCTCGCCCGCGGGCGGTCAGCCTCCGCTCGACCCCAAGAGTGACGATCCGAGTGCGCAGTCGGCCGCGACGCGCCGGTTCAAGGAGGACGAGTCGGCGCAGCTGGCACTCGCCAGCACCCGCAAGCTCTCCAGCATCGACCCCAAGGAATTCGATGCGGTGTTCTATCCCGGTGGTCACGGACCTCTATGGGACTTGGCGGAAGACGCTCACTCGATTGCCTTGATCGAGGCAACCATCACCGCCAATAGGCCGGTCGCGCTCGTGTGCCATGCGCCCGGCGTATTGCGGAACGTCAAGGGCGCCGACGGTCGGCCCCTGGTCTACGGAAAGAACGTCACCAGTTTCAGTAATACCGAGGAAGAAGCTGTGGAGTTGACGCATGTCGTGCCCTTCCTGGTGGAGGACATGCTGGTGAAGGCCGGCGGCCGCTACACCAAGCAGCCGAACTGGCAGGCGCACGTGGTCACCGACGGTCCGTTAGTATCCGGGCAGAATCCGGCCTCGTCCGCGCCTGCGGCCAATGCCGTTCTAGCGCTGATTCGAGCGACCCGAGGTACCCTATGAAACTCTCAGATGAACGGTTGGAACAGATCAGAGCGTGGCTCTCGGGAGAAAGCGCCGTTGACGCGCGGGTGTTGCCGGAAGAGATGGCCGCCCTCGCCAACGAACTTAAGCAATTGCGGTTGAGGACATCGACCCGGAGCAGATCGGCGCTGGCATCACAGCCGCGGCAGGGTCCTCAGTAGCGTCGGACTCTTGCGCTAGTCACCGGCGGGATCTATCTCGAGGATCTTGCCTGTCTTGTCGAACATGAAGTTCATCGCCAGAACGTGCCGGCCGAAGACGACCCGGTATCTGCGCTGACGGGCGCCGCCGTGAGTGATCTCATCGCTCACCAGCATCAGCTTGGTGATGGGCCCGAACAGCCCCAACCAGACAGGCCCCACGCCATTCAGGTCGTCGATGTAATCCGCGGATTGGGTCGATGCAAGGAGCGATCCGTCGATCCGTCCGGCCGCCACGCCTTCGAGCAGCTTTCGCGCGCGCGTGGTAAGTCCCGGATCCCGGTCCGGCAATCCCCCGGATGTATAGCCGGCGGGTGCGGTGATCAATTCGTCGGCGATGAGCGCGGCAATGTCCGGATGGAGTCTTTGCTGGTTGGTGAAGACGATGATTCCCAGGTGATCATCGGGAAAATATTTCACATCGCTGAAGGCGGGTCCGCCGCTGTGCCCCACCCAGCGGCGTCCACGATAGCTTCCCGTTGCCCAGCCGATGCCGAACTCGCCTTTGCTGCCGTCGTTGAGCCGCGCAGGTGTTTGCAATGCGGACAAAGATGGGGTCGAGAGCAAGGTTCCCGAATCGATTTGCGCCAGGAAGATTGCCATGTCGTGAATGCAGGAATAGGCACCACCGGCTGCATACGCGTACTTGGGATACAAAAACCAGCGACGCTGATTGAAGTTTGCCATCCAACGGTAGTACTCCGCCCGATTCGGGACGTCGTCCGCCACCCGCTGCGGCCCATAATCCTCTGCGTTATCGAAAGACGTGCAGCTCATTCCGGCCGGAGCGAGCAGTTCCTCCTTCAGAAGCTGCGCGAACGGTTTGCCGCTGATCTCCTCCAGTATGAATTGGAGAAGCGTGAAGTCGAGCGAGTCGTAGTCCGCCCGGGTTCCGGGTTTCTCGGCAATCTTGATCGCGAAAGCAAGCTTCACGGCATCCGCTGTGGCGACAACCTCTCGATTGATCTCCATGCCACCGAGACCCGACGTGTGCGTCGCGAGGTGACGCACCGTGATGTCGCGCCACGACTCGGGTGCATCGTGGATATATTGGGTGACCGAGTCATCGAGATTGAGTTTGTGTTGCTCCACCAATCGCATGAGGAGAACTGACGTATACAGTTTTGTGGCCGACGCGATCTGAAACGCCGTCGCCGGCGTCACCGCAACGCGGTACTCGTTATTGGCAATTCCGTACGTACTGACGCGGGTAATTTTCCCATCACGCACAATCGCCACGGCGGCGCCGGGGATGTGCGCCTGTGTCATCGCGTGATGAATGACCTCATCGATGGCATCGGGCCGTGCGCAAAGCGATGCGAGCAAGCCAACGCACGCGACAACCGCCCTCATCATCACCTAGCGATCTTCTGCAGATATTTCTCGACCGCGAGCCAATCGCCGCCGGCCGCGGACAATCCGACGTAACCGTCCGGTCGCACGACTAGAATATCCTCGTGAGGGCTCGAGCGTGGTGCGGGCTCGAGCAATGCCGGGTAGCGTGCCGCGATCGCCTCCGCCCTCGTTTGATCCGCCGCGAAGAGAACGAAGCGCGGAGCCCTGCCGCTCCCCGGCGCAGATCCCGCGTACTCGTGGGGCGCCATTCTCGAGCCGCCGAGCGCTCCAACGGACAACGCGCTCGTCGAATAGGCGAGATCCACTTCCGTCATCGCCCGGGCGAATCGGTTACGCACAGCGTGCAATCCGAGCAAAAAACGCAGCGCCAGATCCCGCGCCTTCTGAGCCAGCGGCTCGGTCAACGTCGCCATGTCCGTGAGACGAGTGGCGTTACGCAACACGATCTCGCCGATCGCGCTGCGCTCCGGGCTGTAACTGTCAAGCAGCGCTGCGTTCGCGCTCCCACCGATCACCATCGCGAGCTTCCAGGCGAGATTGAACGCGTCCTGCATCCCCGTGTTCATCCCTTGGCCGCCGGCGGGACTGTGAATATGTGCCGCGTCGCCTGCCAGGAAAACTCGCCCCTGACGATAGGCCGACACCTTGCGCTCGTTGATCCGAAAGACAGTGAGCCAGATGGGATCGCTGACTCGAAAGCCACCGCCTGTGCGTGCATCGGCGACGGCTTGGACCTCTTGCAGGGTTGGATCCGAGCGCGGGCGCGTCGGGTCGGTCTGTCCCAATTGCGCGACGATGCGTGCTCGCCCGCCGGGCTGTGGAAAGATTACGAACGGCCCCTCGGGTTGAAGATACGTGGCCACCTCGTCCCGCGGCGGCGACCCCTCCCCATCGAGCCGGACGTCGGCGAGCATCCAGTCCCCTCCCTGGGAGGATCCGCCGAACTCCAGTCCCGCACAGTGCCTGATGACACTATGGGCACCGTCACAGCCGATCAGCCAGGGCGTTGTCAGCGTCTCCTGGCGCCCGTCTTCGTGGCGAAGATGCGCTTCGACACAATCCGACCTCTCGGAGAACCCGGTCAGCTCCACCTGGCGTTCAACCGTGACACCGAACCGCGCGAGCTGCGCACCCATGAGGCGCTCCGTCTCGGATTGCGGGATCATCAGCGCGAAATTATACGGACTGTCGATCTCATCGAAGGTCGCGTGCCCCAGAACCTTCTTGCCGCTGCGGATGGCACCGCCACGGCACGGCAGTCCGTGATCCAGGAACTCTCGGGCACAGCCCATGCGGTCCATGAGCTCGAGCGTGCGGCTCCAGATGACCAGGGCCTTCGAGTTCTGCGTCGGTTGGGAGGCGCGATCGATGATACGTACGGGAACGCCATAGCGCGCGAGCTCGGCCGCCATCGTCAGGCCGACAGGACCGGCACCGACGATCAAGAGCTCGTTGGCATGGGGAGCTCGGGACATTTCATCACCTCGCGATGATCAGAAGTCGAGGGGCAGAGCGATGTGCTCGCGAAAAATCAAATCGCGGTGGCGGATGAGCAATGGATCCAAGGCGGCCTCAAGCTCGGGCGTCAAGTGGCTGTAGTTGGCGCGCATGAAATCGGGCATCGGGCAGTCCGCCTCCGGGAGAGGCGAGACGAACAGCGAGAAGGTTGCCCAATACAGGTCACAGGCCGAGAGCTGGCCACCCACCAAATAATCGGAGCCGGCAGCGTGTTGGCGTCGAAGTTGTGCGGTCAAGCCGTTCATGACGGAGATCATTCGCACGGGCGCCCGCGCAATGGCTTCGGGCCGGACCCCGTAGGAACGGATCATCCGGGCCATATCGAAGGTGCCGGCGTCCGGCGGGTTTCGCGTGGTCGGCCGTCCCATCAATTCGAGCCGCCGCGACCAGCCGAAGCCATCGGTTCCGCAGATCTCGGTGGACAGTCCGAGCACCAGCGCGCGGTCGAGCGGGTCGCTCGGCAGCAGAGCGGGACCTGACCCCACGCGTTCGGCCAACAAGAGGATGTCGAGCCACGTGGTCAGCGGCGGCTCCTCGTCGAGCACGGCGACCGGCGCATTGCGGACCCCGGTCCAGGCGTGCAATTCATCGTTGGATGCCATCACCACCTGTGCCACCGGAACATAGCTCACCTGGCGTGCGGATAGCACAGCCTTGGCGGCTTCGCCCCAGGGACCCGGCATGTTCGCGGTCAACACCAAGCGCACACCGGGAAGTTTTCGCGCCTCTGCGACCGAGAGATATTTCATTCGCCTACTCTCACGCGTCAGCGCAATTTTTACAAGACAGCGCGCTGCTGCCCCGTGGCGGCCACAGCAACAGGGGACGCCATCGCTTAACCTGCCGCTAATATGCGACATTGGCACCCGTATCGTTTGAGCCTCTACATTGAGCCTCGGATCCTTTTCCGGAACGGAGTCTTTACCCATGCGGATTCCGACCTTGTTCGCCCTGACTACCCTGCTCGTCGCTGCCTGTGGCGACGGCTCGTCCAATAACTCGGCCGGTCTAGCGCAGACGACCGCGCCCACCATCACGACCGGACCCCTCTCGCAGAACGTCACCCTCGGGCAAACCGCCACCTTCAGCGTGGTCGCCGCGGGAACGGCACCGCTGTCCTACGCGTGGCAAAGAAATGGCACGGCGATCTCGGGTGCGACCGCGACGAGCTATACAACTCCCGCGACGACGCTGGCGGACAACGATGCGACCTTCCAAGTGACGGTCACAAACACAGCCGGCACGATCACGAGTGCGGGGGCGACCCTGACGGTATCCGCCACGCCCGTCTCGCCCACAGCGGGCACGGACGTACTCACCTACCACAATGACAATTCGCGCTCGGCCCAGAATCTAGCCGAAGCCATTCTGACGCCCGCCAATGTGAACGCCGCGCAGTTCGGATTGTCGCGCGTGCTGCCCGCTGACGGTCTCGTCGACGGGCAACCTCTGATCGTGTCGAGCTTGACGGTGAGCGGCAGCCTGCGCAACGTCGTCTATGTCGTGACCGAGAACGACTCGGTCTACTCGTACGATGCGGATAGCGGCGCGGCGCTCGTCCACGTGAGTGTGCTCGGGTCGGGGGAAACTCCGAGTGATAACCGCGGATGCGGCCAGGTCACGCCGCAGATCGGCATCACGTCGACGCCGGTGATCGACCGCAACGCAGGACCGAATGGGACCCTGTTCGTCGTCGCCATGTCGAAGAATGCGGCCGGCACCTACTTTCAGCGGCTGCATGCGTTGGACCTCATCACCCTCACTGAGCGACCGAACAGTCCGGTGGCGATCGAGGCGACTTATCCCGGCACCGGCAACAACAGCGTCGGCACGTTGACGTTCGCGCCCGGTCAATATGAGGAGCGCGCCGGTCTTCTGTTGGTGAACGGAACGGTCTATACCGCCTGGAGCTCGCATTGCGACATCAACCCCTATAACGGCTGGATCATCGGCTACGATGAATCGACGTTGGTCCAGTCTCAAGTGCTCAACATCACTCCGAACGGCTCCGAGGGTGCGATCTGGCAGTCCGGAGGAGGCATGGCGGCCGACAGCGCCGGCAACATCTACGCGCTGGTCGCGAACGGCACCTTCGACACCACCCTCGATGCAGCGGGTCTTCCATTGCAAGGCGACTACGGGAACGCGTTCATCAAGCTCTCGAGCGCCAGCCCGCTGCAGGTGACGGATTATTTCAACATGGACAACACCGTCAGCGAATCGAACGGCGATCAGGACTTGGGGTCCGGCGGTCCGATGCTGCTGCCCGATCAAAAAGACGCGACGGGCGTCGTCCGGCAATTGATGGTTGGCGCCGGCAAGGACAGCAATCTCTATGTGGTCAACCGCAGCAACATGGGTAAGTTCTCGATGTCCAACAATGCGATCTGGGAGGAACTGCCCGGCGCCCTTCCCGGGGGCATTTGGGCGACCCCGGCGTACTTTAATGGCACCGTCTATTACGGCAGCGTGGGCGCCCCTTTAAAGGCATTCGGTATTGCCCAAGCGTCGTTGGGGAAGACACCGACCTCGCAAACCAGCACGAGCTTCAGCTATCCCGGCACGGCACCCGCGGTGTCGGCCAACGGTTCGAACAACGGCATTGTCTGGGCCGTCCAGAATTCTCAGCCGGCCGTCTTGCACGCCTTTGCGGCGGGCAATCTCGCGACCGAACTCTACAACAGCAATCAAGCAGCCAATGGGCGCGATCACTTCGGCTCCGGGAACAAGTTCATCACGCCGACCATTGCCAACGGCAAGGTATACATCGGCACGCCTGCAGGCGTCGCGGTATTCGCACCGCTCCAGTGACCGCCGCGGCTCCGCGGATTCGGTAATTTCTGCGCCGCGATTAAACACCCAATGCAAATCGCGAGTTTAATGTGAGCTAAAGCTCAGCTTAGAATCTCATTATTCCATTCTGCTTAGGAGAACACGTGAACATTGCCAGGTTGATCACCGCGTCGTTGGTTTTGGCGAGCACCGTTGCCGTTGCGCAAAAGGCTCATTACACAGCCACTTTGGTTCAGCCGCTCACCGGCAGTAAAGAAATCGTGGCGAACGACAATCTCTGGTATTGCTCGGGTTCCACCTGCACCTTAGTTTCCGAGCCTAAAAACCCGAGTTCCGTCGGTGCCTGCCATGCGTTGAAGCAGAAGATGGGCGCGCTGAGCGCATACGGCCCGCCTGACGCCGCATTCGATGCGGACAAGCTCGCCAAGTGCAATTCCTAAAGGCGAGCCCTTAGCCGTTGGCGGCGGCCGCCGAGATGTCGTAGCTGTTCAGCGTCGCGAGATACTGTCCCACGAGGTGGCTGATCTCGGCGATCGCTTCCTCTCGGCTGAAGAAGTCCGGTTTCTCGTCCAGAAACCGGCTCACCATGCCGAGCACGCATCGGTCGATCACATACGACTTGCGCGCGATAGTCGCTCGGTCGACGGCCGTAAAGTGCTGCTGCAGCCCCATCTGGGTGGTGTGACTGATCAAGTTGGTGAATGACAGCGGACGGGCGGCACTGCGCAGCTCGGGGATCTCGTAGATGAGACGCAACAACGCATAGTGGTCCTTCTCGAAGATATCGAACAGCTGGGTCACATGGACGGGGATCTTCTTTTCCACGGGCATCCCCAAGCTTTCCAACACCATCCGCTTCACGGTCAGCGCGGCTCGGGCGCAGGCGTCCTCGTACACGGCGAGTGCGATCGATTCGGAATTCTTGAAATATTGATACAGCGAGCCGATGCTGATATTCGCCTTCTCCGCGATCCGGTTGGTCGTCACATACGCGTAGCCTTCTTGCTCGTAGAGCGTCTTCGCGGTGGCGATGATTTTGTCGAAGAGCAGGCGCGACCGCTTCTGGCGCGGCATGCGGCGCGGCGAGAACTTCTGCAACGGATGCTCTTGTTGGCGCATTGAGCCTTCTGTAGATGAAATGTGAGCAGAAGCTCACGATAGCGCGTCCGCGCCTCCTTGGCAAAGCGCTGCATCCGCCCGCAAGGTCGCGAACTCCGCACTGTGACTTAGATAGGCGGCTCGTCCCGGGCGAGGGCTCGGCGGATGGCCTCCTCGCGTGCATCGTCGATGGCGTGCATAACGCCGACGGCATCGGCGGGCGCGGTATCACGGCGAAAGACACCGGTGAGCGCGCTTTGCGGACGCAGCTCGCCCTGCTCGTACAGCTCCCACATCTCGGCGGCAAACTCGGTCTCCAAGAGCTCCGGCGCGAACCGTCCGAGCGAGGACCTGATGTTATTGGTATCACGCTCGAGCATCGCGAACGCAGCGTTGTTGCCGGCGGCATTGACCACCTGCGGCAGATCGATGATCACCGGGCCATCGGACGCCAGCAGCACGTTGAATTCGGACAGATCGCCGTGAATGAGGCCCAAGCAGAGCATGCCCACGATTTGTCTCACCAACACGCTGTGATGGCTGCGCGCCGCCTCTGCAGACAGCTCGACCTCGCCGAGTCGCGGTGCCGGATCGCCGTCCGCGTCCGTCACGAGCTCCATCAGCAGCACGCCGTTGAAGTATCCAAACGGCTTCGGCACCCTGAGTCCGGCCTCGACGAGACGATACAGGGCATCGACCTCGGCATTCTTCCATTCTTGTTCCTGTTCTTTGCGGCCGAACCGCGTGCTCTTGGCCATTGCCCGGGTCTCGCGGCTGCCGCGTACCTTGCGCCCCTCTTGGTACTGAGTCCGCTTTTGGAAGCTGCGCTGCGCGAGGTCCCGGTAAACCTTTGCGCAGCGAAACTGCGCGCCGGATCGCACGATGTAGACATTCGCCTCCTTGCCGCTCTTCAAGGAGCGCACGACTTCATCGACGATGCCGTCCTCGATCAGGGGCTGCAGACCTTTGGGAATCTTCATCGCATCCGTCAGAGCGGACTTGCGGGCCCGCGTACTTGCCAATGGGGAGAACGCGCGCGTAAGTTGTGCGGGTCCGGTAGGATGCGCAAAATATAGCATGCCGCGATCAAGGACGCCGCACCATGAACACCGAGGCGCTCGAGCAGGTCGAGACCAAAATAGCCTTTCTCGAGCATGCGAACGCCGAGCTGAGCGATGTCGTCACTCGCCAGCAACGCGATATCGACGGGCTGCGTGATCAGATTGCGGTGTTGGCGGCGCGAATTCAGGCGTTGCGCGAATCCGATGATGCGCCCCGCACCGCTGAAGACGAGCGGCCGCCGCACTACTGAGCGGCGATTCTAGGGCTCGTTGAATCCGTACCCCAGGGACTGAACGTCGACGACGATGCCGTCGCGAATTTCAATGCGCTCCATGAGCATGTTCGGTCCGAAGTTGTACGTCCAAATTTCGATCTGATGAGTATCGCCGGAATCGGGCACACCGTTCGACGCAACGTCGCCGGTGTACGAAGTCCGATTGTTGACCTGAGTCGGATTGCCGCAGAAAGCGACGACCTCCGCGCTGCTGCTGCCCTTGTCGATGATTTGGTTGCCGCAACGCATGGCCAGTGTCAGGGTCGGGGCGAGGCCCAGTACGGCGAGCAGCAGCAAGGTTCTCATTGACTAAACACTATCGCGTTGTTACTGAACAATCAACAAATAGGACACCCGCTCTGCGCCGCGAACTGCGGTGAATTAAGGCAAATGGTCGGAGCACTCCGTTGGGTGGCGCGGTATCCTCAACGGGCACAGACAATTCAGGAAGCGAGGTCCAACTGATGAAACTATCCGCGATCGTCCTGGCCGGAGCCGCGTACCTCGGAGTCGTCGGCTCGGGATTCGCGGATACGACCCCGCCGCTCGATGACGAGGGTCTCACCGCCATCACGGTCAAAGGCTTGGATCATGTCTACGCCCGACCCGGGGCCAATCTGAGCCAATACGACAAGATCATGCTCGATCCCGTGGAGGTTTCCTTCAGCAAGAGCTGGAAACCCGATCCGGCAGGAGGCCCCATCACCGCCGCCGAGAAGCAAACCATCCGCGACGGCCTGGCGCGAATCTTCCGCGACGAGCTAAAAAAGCAGCTGGGGGGACCGGGGGGCTATCCGCTGGTGAATACTGCGGACACCGATGTGCTGCGGATCCGTGCCGAAATCCGCGATCTTTATATCAACGCGCCGGACGTCCCGCGCGCCGCCGCGAAACGCACCTACGCGGTCTCCGTCGGCGAGATGCGCCTGATCGCCGAGTTGCGTGACGCATCCACGGGATCGCTGATCGCACGGGTCATCGACTATAAGAAAGATCCGAATGCGCCCTGGCTTCATTTGACGACCCGGGTCGACAACGCGGCCGCCGCCCGCCGCGCGGTCGCCGAGTGGGCGAAGATTCTGCGCCGCCGGCTCGATGCCGCGCATACCGTCAAGGAGTAGCCGGTTCAGTTACGCGGCACGCTGTCCCAAAAGCTCTGTGCGCCCGGCTTCATCATGACGAATTCACAGAAATGGCCCAGCAGTGCCGTGGTGTCGAAATAGCGGTAGAAGAGCAGATCACCCATTTGCGCATCGATCGCGAGTGGGACGCCGAGGCGTTCGAACTGGCGAGCGACGCTCTGCCACTCCGTCTCGTTGTCGACCCGGTAGCCCAAGTGATGCAGTCGGATGGCGCATTCGTCTTCCGGAATCCAATCGTTGTAGATGGGTACCTGCCCCGCCTTGATATCGACCAGTTCGATCATCATGTCGTGCGCATAGGCAAAGGCCAGCGCGCGGCCCGGCGAATCCTCGGGCAGACGCAGGATCTTCCACTCGGTGATCCCGAACTTCTCGCCGAGCGACGCGATCGCCTTGTCGACATCCTTGACTGCATAGCCGGTGTGGAACAGCTTGTGGAGCAGCATGGGCACGGGCATGAGCGGAACCCTTGTTGATTGATTACGTTTCCTTCATCTGACCGGACGAAACTCCGGGTGCGCCGTTATACGCGGGTGAGCCATTTCTTACGGGAGAATTTTATGTCGAATGGGATCAGATTACAGGTCATTTGCTGCGCGCCTGACGGGAGTCGCGATGCTCGCGGGCTGTGCCACCGCCCCGCCGCCGCCCCCGCCGCACGTGGTCGTGCGTCAGCACCCGGCCTACCTGCACGCCCTATCGGATCTGCGTGCCGCGCGCTGGCTGATCGAGAACCGCCCTGGCGATTGGGTGCAGACGAGCGATGAACAGGAGGCGCTGCGGCAGATCGATACGGCCATCGGCGAGATCAAGAAAGCCGCGGTGGATGACGGTAAAAATGTCAACGCGCGCCCGCCGATGGATGAGCATCCCGACAATCACGGTCGCATCCATCAAGCCTTGCAGTACCTCAACAAGGCCCGCGCCGATGTCTCGAGCGAGGAAGACAACGGCTACGCGAACGGTCTTAGGGATCGCGCCATCGGCCACATCGATGCGGCGATTCATGCTGCGCATCGCGTCTTCAACGACTAAGTCGATTTGAGATGTTGCATGAGGGTGCCGCGGTGTCCCGGTAGCCGCGGCACCTTCACGCTCCCGACTCGAGGCTGAAGTTCAGCCGGCCGTGATCCACCCGCACTTTCAGGCCGCGATGCCTGAAGAGGTAGCGAAGCGCGACTGCGACCGCGGCGAATCCCGATGCGGCGCCGACCATCAGTGCCCAGCGAGGTCCGAGCGTATCCGCCACCCAGCCGACGAGCGGCGCGCCGATGGGGGTCGCGCCCACCGCAATGGCGAGAAACAGGGCGATCACCCGACCGCGCATATTGGGATCGGTGGAGAGCTGCAGACTCACGTTGCACGTGGTCGTGAAGGTCTGCGAGGACAGGCCGATGATGATGAGCGCGCAACCGAATAATCCGTAATTGGGCATGGCAGCCGCCAGGCAGAAGCCGATGCCGAATATGCCGGCGGCAGCGGTTATCACCAGCAATCCAGGATTTTTGCGCCCCGCCGAGAGCAGCGCGCCCGCCACCGATCCTATCGCGAGCATCGAAGACAGCAAGCCGAATGTCCCCGCCCCCGTGTGGAATACGCCGACCGACATGGTCGAGATGAAAATCGGGAAATTGATACCGAAGGTACCAATCAGGAACAGCATCACGAGCATCGCTTTGATGTCAGGACGATGCCAAACATAGCGCCATCCTTCGAGCAGCCCCCCGCGCCTCGTTGCCCGAGGCCCGGGGTTGACGATGCAGACGATCGACGCGCAGGGCGAGCAGGGAGAGCAGCACGCCCATGAACGACAAGGCATTGATGAGGAACACCCATCCGGTTCCCACGGCAGCGATCATGAACCCGGCAATGGCAGGACCGATCATGCGGGCCGCGTTGAACGAGGTCGAATTCAGACCCACCGCGTTCGCGAGATCCTCCTCCCCCACCAGCTCCGCGACAAAGGTCTGCCGCGCCGTCGAATCGAACGCGCTGACGCATCCCAAAAGAAACGCGAACAGATACACCTGCCACAACCGAACGAGGCCCGAGAGCGTCAAAATGCTCAAGCCGAGCGCCAGCAAACCGAGGATGGCTTGGGTCGACGATCATGAGCTTGCGGCGATCGAACCGGTCGGCCACGAATCCCGAAAATGGCAGCATCAAGGCGAGCGGCCCGAACTGCAGCGCCATGACGATGCCGAGCGCGGTGGCACTCTTGTGCGTAAGTTCCGCGAGCACCAGCCAGTCCTGCGCTGTGCGTTGCATCCAGGTGCCCACGTTCGACACCAAAGCCCCCGCGGCCCACACGCGATAGTTGTAATTGCGAAGCGAGCGGAAAGCCGTCAACACGCTATTCGAACCGCTTCTTGAGCAGATCGAGGATTTCGTGGGTCGTCGCATTCTCGCCGAGCCGCGGAAAGATGCGCGTGACGGAGTTGTCGTGGGCATCCAGGCTAAGATCGGTCATCGCATCCACCGCGAGCGCCACGTGAAAGCCGAGCTCGTGTGCCTGCCGCGCCGTCGACTCGACACCGATGCTGGTCGCCACACCCGCGAGCACGATCTGCGTGACGTTCAGGTTCTTCAAATGCGCCTCCAGGCCCGTATTGGTGAATGCTCCCCAGGTCCTCTTCGTTATCACGTGATCCTGCGGTTGGCGGTTGATGGTCGCGATGAATTCGAGCCAATCCGCCGGGCGCTCGGTGGAACCTGCCGGCCTTTGCGTGCGACCCGGGGCGCTGCCATCGGCGTTGACGAGAACCACCGGCAAATGGTGGCGCCTGAAGGCCGCGGCCAGCTCCGCCGCGTGCTTCGCCACGTCTTCGAACGGATGAACGGTGGGATAGGACGCGAGGCCCTTCTGCAGATCGATAATGACGAGTGCAGTATTCGCATCGAGGGGCTTGATTGCCATGGTGGATGTCCTGGGTCGGTACGATCTGAGAGACTTACCACTCGACGATGCGTCGGAGCAGCTGGACTGCCGCGGCGAGCTCCTGTTGCTCGGTGGCGGAGAGATGTGAGCGGATCGCCTGTGACAGCCAGTCCTCGCGGGCGGCCCGGCTGGCCTTGAGCCAAGTGCGCGCCATGTCGGTCAACGAGAGCATGACTTGCCGGCCGTCGGCGGGATCGGGCGCGGCGCCGATCAAGCCCAGTTCTTGCAGCGCAGCCACAGTGGCTCCCATCGATTGAGGCCGAACGCCCTCGGCGCGCGCGAGCGTAGTCACCGTGGCAGGCCCCTCGCGATCGAGCGTGCCAAGCACCGCCATCTGCGAGAGCGACAACTCGCCCTTGTTGGCCTGCGCGCGTAACCGCCGCTTCAGGCCGCCTAAGACGACCCGCAGTTCCGCCGCCATGAGCGATGCTCGATCGGACGATTTTCCCACGTGGTCAGTCTAGCCGATATGAAGTCAAACTACAAAGCTTACCTTTGTAGTTTGACTTCAAACCACCATGTCGCCCCACCCCACGGGGTGAGAAATCCTTCCAAAAATCATCGATGCGGTGATTGAGGCTGGCGAGGGCGGCAGCGCTCGGAGAATGTGACATAACGTCGGCGGCAGAGCGCATTGTGCGTTGCCGCATTACTTCTAAGGGCTCCGAGTTCCCTGTGATACTTCAGGTGAACGTGGGGAACACCAGGGAAAGCGTTCTCGGGAAAACAGAGCCCAGCTAAGCTTAGCTTATCGGCTTACGCGATTCTCTGGGATCGAATCAGCGATAGCGTGGACTGCGCCGCAAATTGGACCGTCGAACGGACCCGCTGTTCGGCTCGCGGTCAGGCGTTAAAAAATGCGAAGGCTCGAAACTCCACGCTCTCGCGCGCCGCCACCCTCGAGTGAGGCGTCGGATCGACAAAGGCGGTGTGCGGCGTAAAGAGCGCTCGTCCATCCGTGGCTGAGTCGTAGTTCTTGAATATCCAGACCTCCTCGGTTTGCATCTCCGAGGCGTAGTACCAGCGATGCGCCGGGTTGAAGGCCAGATAATAAATCTGTCCCGTCCGCTGCGGATAAAGAAGATCTGTCGCCAGGAGGTCCCGCTCCTCTACAGACGACGCATCGCAGAGCGCCAGCGGACAATCTCGCAGCGGCTCGACGAGGGGTCGCCACACGTTGATAGCCGCCATTCGAGCGTATGCCGGTGCGGTGCCGAGAACGGCGGCCGCCCGAAGCTCCGCCGACTTGGCGGTGAAGTCCGTATGGATATGAAAGACAGGCGGCCTGACATCCTTCGCGGCCGGCGTCTGCGCCGGGCTCACGCGGCCTCGGATATTGTGGTCGAACACGACGACCTCCGCCGCGCCCGTCACGGAGCGCACGAGTTCCGCGGCCTCCGGATACCCGACGCGAAGCAGCTCTTCCGCGTCGTAGAAATGTTTCACCTCACTGCGATGACGCAATAGGCTCGCCCCTTCCACCTCCAGACGGAGCGGCTGCGATGAGCCGCGCACGTCGTTTATCTCGACCCGGTGCTCGACGAAATCGACATTGGTCTCCTCCGTTCCATGCGGCGCGTAGGCGTAGTGGAACAGCCGCCGATCACAGTCGCGAGTGGCGTAATACACCGAGCCTTGCACGACGGCATTGAGATGCAGTGAATTCGTATCCATGGGCGACCTCGCACGGGGTTCGTAGCCTGTCACTCGAAAATACAGACGCCGCGCCCGCGCCGGCCAAAGCCTTCTTACCAACCCTTAAGCGTTGCTGAACGCCCAGCTTGCGCGACCCATGTAAATTAATGCAAATGATAATCATTCGTGTTAGTCTTTTTTGAGTGTCACGGGAGTGCGATCCATGAGCTGCGCCATCAGTCGCCTGATCCTCGAGTCGATCCGGACCTGGATTGTCTCCACGCAGTCGATCAAGGTGCTGGCCCGAATTGAACTGCGCTGGATCGAGATCGACGCGCTGGCCGCATGGCCGGCGCTCGAGGACTTTCTCGCGATCGTATTTTATGAGCGGCAGCGCGACATCTGCGTGGCAGAACGGATCGACACGGGCAAGTTGACCGCCGATGAGACCGTGCTGCTGATTTCTTTGGTTGTTGCGCGATGGGACACGGCGGCGGCCGCACGCTGCCTGCGCTGTTTCTTGAGCGAGGTGAGCGCGCGGGCAGCCGCCCAAGCCGCGGCGCGCCTTCGGTTGGCGTTATCGCGTCAGCCGATCCTCATCGAGGAGTCCATTTTCGATTCGGCGTGACGACCCGGACGAGTCACCCAGATCCCCGACGCCCCAGGTGGCATCGGGTCATCCCCCGGCACTGGGTACGACCGCGCCGAGATTCGCACGAGCCACCCATCCCGAGAGGCCGCCCCGGGTGCGAACGAGTGCGAAATCCTCGTGCTCCGCAGTTATCGTAACGGTCTCCGCTTCCGGCAATAGGAAGCTCGTGTCGCCCATAGGTACCGGCGATACGCGCACCGGCGTCTGATCGACGAGGACGACCGCCTCGTGCATTCGGCGCCAGAGCAGCAGCGCATTAGAAGTGCTCAAGGCGATCAATACGACTCCGAGCAAGACGCCGCCGATTCTCACCCATCGAAAGCGCGGCGCTATTCTCCGCGCGAGCATCCCGAGTCCGAGCAGCGCGATTCCGAGCACTCCGGCCCAGGCCGCCGAAGTGGGGTTTGCGGATTGGACAATGCGCGCAAAACGGCTACGCGGTTCTGCGGCCACGTGCGCGGAGGCGCGAACGTACGCCAGATTGGCGTTGATATCCTCATCTCCGGGCGCCAGCAGTGCGGCACGCTCATAGTTGAGCACCGCGAGTCCGGGCTTGCCGGCGCGTGCGTAGGAGTTCGCCAAGTTGTAAAGACCGTCTGCCGAATACTGCGGCTGCGATGGGTCTGCGAGCGCCTGGCTGCCGCACCACACGAGAGCTCCGAGCGCCATCCCCAGAGTGAGCACGCGCACTTACTTCGCCTCGCCGGCCAGCTGGCCGCGAATCAAACCGATCCAACGTTGAAAATCCGTGGTACCCGGTTTGTGGTCCGAATACTTTGCCTCATCGGCGAGCGCAAACAGCCGTTCGACGTCCTCGCCGGCCGCGCCCAAGCGTGACTTCAGCTCCGCGGAGACTGTTTCGGGCGCGACCTGCCAGCGCGCGGAGAGGGTTTGTAGCAGCGCGTTTCGCGCCGTATCGAAGAACGAAGAAGAATCACCACGTCGCGCCGCCGCGTCCAATTGTGCGAGCGTACGTTCGATTGCTTTGGAGGTGGCCCTCGCGGGGTTGCGGCGCACAGCGAACCAACTCCCGGCAAAAATCAACGCAAGGGTTGCCGGAATCGCCAGAAAGGAGACCTGGAAGTAGAGCGGTCTCAGCTCGCTCACCGAACTTTCAGACTGCGGGTGATCGGGGCGCAGGCCTTTACCAAATCGGCTCCCGTCGGCGCCGTTCGCACTGCGAGTCTCAACGGGCGCGCTGAGTGAGCTATCCGCCAGCGACGTGGCGATCGTCACCTTGATAGGCGGCGTGTGGGCGCGCTCGTAATGTCGCGTGCTGGGATTGAAGTAACTCAGCTCAAGTCCGGGAATCGATTGCTCGCCGGGCTGCGCTGCGATCAGCGGTTGCTCGAACACTTTCTCGCCCTTGTACCCGACCGCATCGCTCGGAGTGAACGAGGACTTCGCCGGATACGTTTTCCAGTGATCGAGATGATCGAACATCGTGGCATCGACGCGATCGAAGTTCCCGCTGCCGCTGACGCGTAAGCGAAGGGTGACCGGGTCCCCGGCCGCTGCGCGGGCCGGCGAGAGGTCGCTCGATACCTGGAAATCGCCGACGGCTCCGCTGAAATCCTTGGGTCGCCCTTCCGTGGGCAGCGGCAAGACCGTCAGCTCGGAGGTGGGACTGGTGATCGTGACTTCCTTCGGAATGATCCCGTTGTACATGCTCTGCAAGAACGGTCCGCCCAACCAGGCTGCGAACGCCAAATCTTCCGCGGATCGTGTGTTGATCTTCACCGTCAGGGGCGTATCCACCGACAAAGAGAAATCGCCGGGCTTCACGGCCGCAAGCACGCTGTGCCAGGTCATGACCAGGAACGGGCTGCCCTCGATCACTTTGTCGCGGCGCTCGGGCTGCCTCGAGAGATTGTTGAGCGTGAATTCACCGCCATTGAGTGTCGGCAGGCCGTTCAGCGAGGTAACGATCCCGGGACGTACACCCACTTCGATATCGACCGGCACACTCTCGCCGACATAGACCTCATGCCTGGGAATGACGAGGTGAACGAATGCCGCGCCCCCCGCCTTCAGCTCAACACCCTTCGGTAGGGGAGCGGTTGCCACCAGCGGCGGTGTGGGTGCGGGGGGCTGTTGCTTGCGGCCGCTCAAGATGGACGGATTGGGATCGTCCACCCTGACAACGTCGAGCACGACCGGGTCCGATTTCGGCGTGAGTCCGGGAATGCTGAATATCCCGGCCATCTGCGGCGTGACGCGGAACAGGATGGAGCTCGAGGGGAGTGATATGCCATTGACGAACTCGAGGCCCTGCGAGCGTCCTATCTCCTCGATAGACAAGCCCGGAGACGGCCGGTAATTTGACGTCCTTCAATTCACCGGACAGGCTCGTCACCCGAAGTGTCGCCGATTCGCCGAGCTTGATATGCGAGGGTTGTATGGTTTCGTAGGCCAGCGCCTCCTGCGCCATGGCGTACCCTGCCGGCGCGAGCAGGCTCAAGCATCACGACAATCACCCTGCCCCATTGCATCGTACCGGCCCGCATCACCAATTCTTGAGAACGTTATCGGGATCGTTTGGATTACGCGGGCCGGCGGGTACGGCGAGCGAGTGGTGTTCGTCGGATTTGGCGGAGTCCAGAAGCTCGCGCGCTTCCTCTTGGCTCATTTGCCCGGGCTCACGCTGATTGTCCGCCAAGCTCCTGGCAGCGTCATCGGCATTTCCGTCCTGAGACTGATTCGAGGGAGCCTGCGCAGGCCGCGGTGCCCCCTGCCCCGCACTCGGCTGATTCTGCGGAGGAGCTTGAGCGCTCGGCGGCGGGCTGGCCGGCTGAGCATGTGGCGGAGAATCGCTCTTCGCATTCTGCGGCGGTGGAGGTTGCCCCTGTGGTGGCGGTTGCCCTTGCGGTGGCGGTTGTCCCTGCGGTGGCGGTTGTCCCTGGCCTTGGTTCTTCGGAGGCTCGCCCTGGCCATTGCCTTGGCCATTGCCTTGGCCATTGCCCTGGCCTCCGCCGCCGCCTCCGCCTCCTCCCTGATTGGGCGGCTGCCGGAGCGCATCGATCTTGCGCTTGACGAGGTCCCGATTGTATTTGCTGTCCGCGTCATCGGCACGCAACTGCAGAGCCGTATCGTATGCCTTGACCGCCTCGGTCCACTTTTGTATCGCCTCTTGCGGCGCGGATTTTTCGGACTGCTGGCCCGCCCGATACAGGGCATTGCCGAGGTTGTAGTAAGCATCCTGTTGATCCGCCAAGCGCTTGGCATCGCTCGCGGGTGCGACCTTGATCGATTTTTGGAAAGCCTGTGTTGCCTGGGGAAACTGGCCCGCTCGATACGCAGAGGTGCCCGCGTTGTATTCCACCACCGGCGCCTTGGGATCGACCTTTGCGGCGGGGGAATCCGGCTGATCGGCACTTTCAGACCGCAACGGAATGATCAGCACGCCCACACAGACCGATAGGGCGATGGCGCCGCGATACGGCGATCGCTCGTCGCCGGCTCGAGCGACGCGTGCCCACCATCAGGCTGGCCAACAACATCACCAAGTGACGCCGCCAGTGGCCACTGATAGCGCTCGTTGTAAATCCTCTGTTGCCTGTAAACCAGATCGTGCTTCGACACCGCGCCGAATACTGTTCTCAAGAACGCGTCAAAATCCTCGCCCTGGCCGCCGAGATGCACGTAGGCACCCCCTGTGGCGGAAGCGATGGCCTTCAGGCCGCCCTCGTCGAGACGCGACTTCACCAACGCTCCCTTCTCGTCCTTGACGAAACCGCCCCCCTGATCCAACGGTAAGGGAATGAGCTCGCCCTCCGCGGTACCGATGCCGACGGTGTAGATCTTGAGCCCCTCCTGCTTCGCCGCCTCTTCGGCCGCGGTCAGGGCGTCGCCCTCGAGGTTCTCGCCATCCGTGACCAGAATCAGGATTTTGTCGCTTCCCGGATGGCGGCGAAGCGCCGCGCGGGCCGCCAGAATGGCGCTCGAGATGTTGGTTCCGCCTCGGGGAATCGTGTGGACATCGATGGCATCCAACGACTGGTGGAACGCACCGTAGTCGAGCGTCAGCGGGCAGACGAGAAAGGCGCTGCCTGCGAATGCGACGATGCCGATCCCGTCGCCGTCCAATTGCCTGGCCATGTCATCGATCGCGAGCTTCGCCCGCGTCAACCGATTGGGTTTCACATCGGGCGTCAACATGCTTCGCGACGTGTCGATCGCGAACACGACCTCGTTGCCGCGGCGGCTGATCTTCTCCCAGTGATAGCCGAGCAGCGGACCCGCGAGCGCCGCGAAAAGACACAGCACGGAGCCCAAGAACAGTCCTCGCTGCATGAAGCGGCGGATCGCGGACACCGAGCCGGTCAGCCTGCTGCCGCAGATGCGGAGCGACAAATTTTGCGAGCGCCGCCTGCTGTCGAACGTCATAGCGCCGCCACATCGCGATGAGCACAAGGCACGATCAGCAGCCCCGCCAGCAGCCAATAGGATTCGGTGAACCTCACGGTAACCTGCGAAACCTTGTCTGCTGCAAGATCAAGCCGAGTCCCAGCAAGCCCAGCGACGGAAACAGCGGCCATCGATAGAGCTCTTCGACGTGCTCGAATTTCTGCACGCGTCTGCGCCGACGTCTCGTACCGATTGATCTGCTCGTAGATTTTCTGCAGCGAATCGGTGTCGGTGGCTCGATAGAACTGCCCGCCGGTCTCACTGGCCACCGCCTGCAGCGTCTTTTCGTCGACGTCGACGTTCGCCATGATCACGTGAATGTTGCCTTTCTCGTCCCGGACGGGAATCGGCGCCTTGCCGCGCACACCGACGCCGATGGTGTACACCTTCACGCCCAGGGCGCGGGCCGCCTCTGCCGCGGCGAGCGGGGAGATCTTGCCACTGTTGTTGACGCCGTCCGTCAAGAGAATGACCACCTTGGATTTTGCGGTCGTCGTGCGCAGATGATTCACGGCGGCGGCGATGGCCGAGCCGATGGCCGTACCGTCATCGCCGATGCCCACGTTGACGCGCTCGAGATTCTGCTGCAGCCAATCGTGGTCCAGGGTGAGCGGACTCACGATATAGGGCGCAGCCGCGAAGGCGATGAGTCCGATGCGGTCATTGGGGCGCTCGTCGATGAACTTGGAGACCACCGACTTGACCACCGCGATGCGATTGACCCGGTAGTTATCGACCATGAAATCGAGCGCTTGCATCGATCCCGAGATGTCGAGCCCCAGGACGATGTCGATTCCGTTCGCCGTGACCTCGGTGCGGCTTTGGGTGCGCTGCGGCCGGGCCAGCCCGACGATCATAAGAGCGGCCGCGATGATCGGCAGCAACCAGACGATCCCGCCGATGCGGCTCCGCGTGCGGCGCGCGACATCGCGCGCAAGGCTTACATCGGAATATTCGACGGCAGCGACGGGCCCCCGCCGGCCCCGCCATAAAATAACGAGCGGCAGCGCTGCCAACGCCCAAAACCACTCCGGCTGAAGAAACCGAATCATGCGCTGGCTGGCTCGGCGGTCTCCAGCACAAAACCGCGAGCGCTTCGGTAGAGCGACTCCATATCCGTGACCGCGAGCGAGGCCCCCGCGAATTTTACGAAATCGCACTGGTGAAGGAATTCCGCGAGCAGGGAGCGGTGACGCGCCAGCGCCTCGTTCGAGCTCTGCAGCAGAGCCTGCAGGAATTCCTCGGTGGTTCGCTGCGTCGCGACGACGGCGAACCGCTTCTCGATGTAGTCCCGTATCACCTCGGATGCCGCGATGCCGAATTCCCGTGCCGTGGAAGGACGCATCAGGGGCCGGGTACCCTCCAGCCGCTCGAGGGTTTGTTCCGACAGAGTCAGGGTTCGGCGGCGAGTCAGCCGATGACGCCGGCGCCAAATCGCGTAGGCGCAAACTGCCACGAGCAGCGCACCCGCAAGGGCCACGGGTAAGATCGAGGACCCCGGCACGGCCTTGGGCCCGCGAATATCGCGGATATCTTCTGCAGATTCGGCCAGAGCAGATCCCGACAGCAAGGCGAGCCAGGCCCAATCCGCTGCGGCGCGGCGCGTGCGCGCAATGGCCTTCATACGCGGGGGCGGCCGCGCGATTTGAAAAATCGCTGCAGCGGCGGGATGTAGGCCGCATCCGTCCGCAGTTGCACGGTGTCGACGCCCTCGGCACGCAGATCGCTTCGCAGGCGCGACGAACGTTCCAACGAAAGATCGCTGAAGCGCTTGCGCACCGCGGCGCGCGCCGTATCGAGCTCAATGATTTCGCCCGTTTCGGCGTCTTCCAGCGCGATGATTCCGACGTTGGGCAGCTCCTTCTCGCGCGGATCTTCGATATGGACCGCGATCAAGTCATGTCGACGATTGGTCTGCCGCACCGCCCGGCGCAAATTGGCCCGGGCGCCAGCCGGATCTCCGCTCGCCTCGAAGTCCGAAATCAGGAACACCACGGCGCGCCGATGCAGGACATGATTCACCGTGTCGAGCATTTTCACCGTATCGGTACCTGTGCCCAGCGGCTCATGGTAGAGGATGTCCCGCACGACGCGCAGCACGTGGCGGCGACCCTTTTTCGGCGGCAGATAGCGCTCGACGCGGTCCGTATAGAGAATCAAACCGACCTTGTCGCTATTGCGAATTGCGGAGAACGCCAGCACGCTCGCGACCTCCGCAGCAAGGTCGCGCTTGGCCAGCGCGCCGGATCCGAAATTGCCCGAGGCGCTGATATCGACCACCAGAAATATGGTGAGCTCGCGCTCCTCGGTGAACTTCTTGACGAATGGGCGGCCCGCACGAGCCGTCACGTTCCAGTCGATGGTTCGAACCTCGTCCCCGGGGCTGTATTCGCGCACCTCGTCGAAGTCCATGCCCCGGCCCTTGAAGACCGAGTGATAGGCACCCGCCATGCTGTCATCGACCATGCGGCGAGTGCGGATCTCGAGTTCGCGCATGCCGCTACGCATCGTCTTGGCCGATTTCTTGACTTCCGCCATCCGCAGACTCCTGCGCTCAGGGCACCGGCAGCGTGTTCAAGATCTTCTCGATGACGTTCTCGGAGGTGACACTCTCGGCTTCGGCCTCGTACGTAACCGACACCCGGTGGCGCAGCACATCCATTGCAACGGACTTCACGTCCTGCGGCGTGACGAAGTGCCGACCGTTGAGAAACGCCATGGCTCGCGCAGCGAGTGTGAGCGCGATGGTCGCGCGGGGCGAGGCGCCATTTTGAACGTAGCCGTTCAAGTTCAACGCGGCCGCAATGGGGGGTCGGGTCGCGAGCACGATATCGACGATGTAATCCCGCACCTTATCGTCCACGAACACCAGGTTCACCACGTGGCGGGCATCGACGACCTGGGGGGCGCTGACGACGGTGCGCGGCACGACCATCGGCTCGGTCGTCGCCATCGCGTCGAGAATCGATCGCTCCTCCACCCGCGACGGATAGTCGACGATCACCTTCATCATGAACCGATCGATCTGAGCCTCCGGCAGGGGGTAGGTCCCTTCCTGTTCCAGAGGGTTCTGCGTCGCGAGGACCAGGAACGGCGACGGCAGCGGATAGGTCTCATCGCCGAGGGTGACCTGGCGCTCCTGCATGGCCTCGAGGAGCGCACTTTGGACCTTTGCCGGCGCGCGATTGATTTCGTCCGCGAGGATGAGATTGCTGAATATCGGTCCCTGCTTGGTGCGGAATGCGCCGTCTTGCGGGCTGTAGATCATGGTTCCGACGATGTCGGCGGGCAGCATGTCGGGCGTAAATTGCAGCCGCTTGAAACGGACGGAGATGCAACTGGCGAGCGTCTTCAGGGCCAGAGTCTTTGCAAGACCGGGGACGCCCTCGAGCAGCACGTGCCCATTGGTGAGCAGCGCGATCAACAGCCGGTCGACGAGATGCTTCTGACCGACGATGACGCGTGCCATCTCCTCCCGCAGCGGCCGTATCCAAGTCGAATTTGCGGTAACCATGTCGCGCGTCGCGCGCATCTCGGATTCCGGTATCGAGGCCGCACGCTGCCCTTGGCCGGCGTCTTGAGGCTGATACTTCGGGTTGAGGACCTGCTCGCCCCCGGGCGGGGCAGCTTTTTGATTCATTTAACGCAAATCCTTTTTGATGACGTTCGCGATGGTCGCGCAGTGAAGTCGACGACTACCCGTGTGCGAGACCCCGCTCGGGAGCGGTCGGGGATCGTAACCTTAGTCCTGCGCAGGCTCGAGATAGTTCTCGCAATCTGTTGAACTCTCACGAGAAACTGGCGAAATAGGTAGGAGACATGGTCCGTGCTTTCGAGGGGCCCGCTTAAGCTTAAGGATTATCCCTGGCCGGCACCCGGCGAGCCAGCCTTGGATAGCCAACTCTCCGTAAATTAACCACATGATAATACTAGTCAAACGGGCGGTTAGACCCGGGGTCTTTTCTATCCGCCGGGAAAGGGTGTTCGGTCGACACCTGCCAGGTAGCGGCCGGCCGTGATGAACGATTGCTCGCCGGTCATGACATGTGCATTCCCGGCCTGCAGGTCCCGGAAGCATCGCTGGATTTTGCTGCCATTGCGTAAAGCGGTCGTCGCACACGAGGTAAGCGCCGCTTGGCTGACTTGAGACCCGACGGTCAACGCATTCGACGCACAGAGCCGCAGGTCCAACTTGAGAGCGTCCGGAATGTGGCCGCTCGCGGCCGCTGAAAATAGGTCCTCGAAAGTGCCCCGAACATACGCCTCGGCGGACCGCAAGCGGGCGTGCGATGCCGCCAATTCCTTTTGAAATGTCTCCGACTCACTCAGGGTCCCGTTCGGCATTCGCTTCTTGGTTCTTGCATAGCCGACCCATTCGTCCAGTGCGCGCCGGGTACAGCCGAGCGCGAATGAGGAGTGACAGAGCGACGGCAGCGCCATGAACCCCATTGCATAGAGCGGACCGCCCCGCTTCTGCTCCGGATTGGCGGCGTCGAACGCAAAGTCGCGATGGATGACCTGATCCCGCACGCGAAAATCGAAGCTGCCCGTCCCCCGCAGGCCGAGCACGTTCCAATTGCCCAGGAATTCGACTTTGGAGCGCGGCGCCATGGCAATCAGCAGGA
This sequence comes from uncultured Gammaproteobacteria bacterium, assembly GCA_963766915.1. Classification (GTDB taxonomy): domain Bacteria; phylum Pseudomonadota; class Gammaproteobacteria; order Steroidobacterales; family Steroidobacteraceae; genus Bog-1198. The sequence goes on along the minus strand of CAVYCL010000001.1, from coordinate 340,815 downwards.
TCGGTTGACCGTTTTCCCTCAAAACCGGAACGCCGTTCTCGTGCAGGATGTAGCCGCCCACGATCCAGGACGCGTTGGCGACGCCGCTTCCGAAGCTGAAGGATCCTGATATGCGGTAGCCGTCACCGACGCGCTCGGCCTTGCCATGAGGCGCCGCCTGGCCCGCGCAGGTTGCCCTGGCCCCCGAGAAGAAAATCTCATCGACCGCACGATCCCCGAGAAAGGCGCCGGCCACCGCCGGACCTGTGACAGCCGCTTGGCAATACCAGCCGGTGGACCCGTCGAAGTAGGACAGGGTGCCCAGTGCCTCGATCACATCGAGTGGATGCGCTTCCAGGCCGCCCACGGCGCGGGGCGCGATCAGTTTGAACAGCTCGACCCGTTCGAGGGCATCGAGTACGTCGCCGGCGAGCTGCGTCGCCTCTTCACCTTGGTCCGCGCTCACTTCGATCAAGTCACGCAGCGCGCGCAGACCCGCGATCAAGGTCTCTGCGTCGGGGCAGACAGCGTTCGTTGCCATGTCATCGTTGCCGGTTGGGCGCTATCGCGGACTACCCCGCCAAACTCGTGAGCAGCGAATTGGACGGTGCAAAGAACGTCGAGCCCGTGATGGCGGTTGAGAAATCGAGGATGCGGTCGTGATGGCCGGCCTTCCCGCCGACGAACATGTTCTGCAGCATCTGTTCGATCACCCAAAGATTCCTTGAATAACCAATAAAATACGTGCCGTATTCGGCATGTCCCGGCCGGCCGAAGGGCATGTTGTCGCGCAAGATATCGTGTTCCACCCCGTGCTCGTCCACGATGGTCGTCAGCGTCTTGTGGGATTCGCGACCGGGGCCATCCTCCAACTCGACGTTCTCGAGTTTTGAACGGCCGATAATGGCCTCCTGCGATCCCGTATCGAGCGCTTGCCATTGATCGAGTCGATGCAGGTATTTCTGCACGACGACGTAGCTTCCGCCCTCGAACGGGGCGTCATCGGATTGAATCAAGGCCGATTGGCCGATCGCGCCGCCCGTGGGATTCTCGGTGCCGTCGACGAATCCCAATAAGTCCCGGGAATCGAAGTAGCGGAATCCCTGCACCTCGTCTTCGACGGAGACGCAGTCGCCGAGCGCTTGCAAGATCAAGCGTTCGAGATCGAAGCACATGTCGGGCCGTTCCGCTCGAATGTGAAACAAGAGGTCCCCGCCCGTGGCCGGTGCGGTGTGTACAGGTCCGCGTATCTCGGCAAACCGGCGCAATTGTGCTGGACGTTGTGGCCGATGGAGTCGATCCCACGCATCGCTTCCGATACCGACATTACACGACAAGCGGCCCTTCAGATCTCGGAAACCGACCGCGCGCGTAAGTCCTCCGATATCGCTGATCACCTCGAGCGCCTGGGTCAGTGCTTGCGCGGCCGGATCGAGTTTGAGAACCAGAAACACGGCCGCTTTCGATAGCGGCGTGACAATGCTTTGGGGTTCGATGGGCACGCGGTCCATAGAATCTGTCATCGCATCGACCTCACCTGGGTGGAACTCGACAGGCAGTTTCCTCAAAGTAGCCGAGGACCGCGTTCATTTCCATCGATCGCCGGGGGTCCGCACATAGCGTGCCCAGACATAGCGCCACGGGATGAGCGGGATGAAAATCACGACCATCAAGCAAGCCTTGATGTCCTCGGCGGTCGCGGCATTTATCTGATGAGCGGTGTGCAGGGGCAGCGCAAAGGCAAGCAGATAGATCGCCTTCCACACGAGCTCGAACAGCAAAAGGGGCAGCATTTGCAAAGGATATCGCAGACCCAGCGCCGCTGTGGCACCGAGACCCGCTTCCAATGCGTATCGAATCCCCTGCGCCGTCGCGAGTTCGTTCGTATGGACAATGACCATCGGCCACACGTATATCCCAGCCCCACCGCCATCACTACATAGCAAGCTCGCAGCGTGTAAAGGCGAAAAAGCGGGACCTCGGGCAGCGCTGCAGTCGATTTAGCGTCAGCCATCAATAGCGCCAGCTCTTGAGGTCAGCGCCCGCTGGCGCTGTCGCAGCGATACGCTCCAAAATCTTGGGTAGATACTGCACATTGTAGTGCAGGCGCGAGTACGCGTTCGGCAGATTGGGGTCACCGTTCCAGCAGTGCTCCGCGCGGTCGCCATACTTCACTTCGCCGCCGTAAGCCGGCTGCAGGGCCTCGAGCCGCTCCTGCGCGAAGTAAACCGCATCCGTCAGATAAAAGGTGTCGGCGGAGCCCACATAGATATGAATTTTGCCTATCAGCTTCGGTGCGAGCGTCGCCCAGTCGCGCGCGATGATCTGGGACAAGTCGTAATGCTCGCGCCAGTAAGCCGCTACGGCTGGATCGATAACGCCGGTGATCTTGTCGAAGATCGGCTGCGGATAACCGTCCGCGCCGACCGGGCCGAATACGGCCTGCCAGGTATCGTACTGCCCGCCGGAGCGCGACCGATCGCCTTGTACCAGCTCCGCATAGTTCATGTCGCGCTGGGTGGCAAACACCTCGCCGAGATAGTCGCGCATTGCGGGCCGCTCGACGACGCTCGCTTCGCCTTTGAGGGTGTAGGCATTGGCATCCTGGTAGAGATTGATCAGCGTGTAGCCGCGAAAATCGATCGGATCCGGGCAAGCGGCGAAGGCGCCGTTGTACATGTCGGGGTAGAACACCTGCGAGGCAAGAGCCTCCCATCCGCCTGTCGATCCGCCGTAGGTGAATCGCGCCCACCCTTCCCCGATGCCACGGAAGCGTCGCTCGATCTCGGGTATGAGCTCTTGATTGATGGCATCGCCATAAGGACCGAGATTGGCGGAGTTGACGGCGTAACTATCGTCGAAATACGGGATTCGCGTGCTCGATCTCGACCACCAGAAAGCGCGGAAAATCCGCCGAAATCCACTTCTGATACATGGCATAGGCTTCTTGCTGCTCGATCCGGTTGTAGCCCGCCAGGTGAAAGCGCTCCGAATACTCGGGCTTGAGGTCGGGATCCGGCGGTGTGGTGCGGAAGTCCGAGATGCCCTCCGGGTGGTGGCCGTGGAAGACCATGAGCGGGAAGCGTGCCTCGGGATGGGCATCGAAGTCCTTTGGCAGAAGCACATAAGCCCCGAGGTAGACATCACGCCCCCAGAACCGTGACAAGAGCTCGCTCCGGATGCGAAGGTGGCGCACGAAGGGCGTGTCGGCCGTGGGCTCGATCGGAGGGATCTTCTGGTCGAGCAGCAGCAGTCTTCTCGTGGGATGGTGCGGATCGAAATGAACGAGGACGGGCTTGGAGTATAGATTTCCCGGTTTCCGTGCCCATTGCTGCCCTTCCCCTTGGTCGGGGGGAAGCTTCAGAATTCGCCCGTCGGCCAGATGAAACGTCTCGTATCGATTGAGGACGGCTTGCACCAAATAGTCGCCGGCCGGGAGCGCGGCCAGGCGGGCGGCAGGCCAACCGAAAGCCCGGTGATCCATGACGGACTTCACGCCCCGGAGTCAACGCATCGACGTTCATGCCGAACATATACGGCGAGTCGAGCGGCCTGTCCGGATCCACGTGGCTGCGCGGCTCGCGCTTGAGGTCTCGGCTGAGGAGCAGGATCAGTCGTCCATCGATGGGGCCGCCTGCGGATAGGCCCGCGGGGACGCTGACCGGGAACTCGGGCTCCCGCGCCGCTGGGCTCGCCTGTGAGGCCCATCCGGTCAACGTCGTGGCAATCAGCAAAGCAGCCCTCATGGATCGGGTCGGCATCTGTCGTGTGACTCCAGCTTGGTTCGCGACGGGTCCTTACTATGCCATTGCAGATGCAGATGCAGATTAGAATCTGCCCAATGACTGCATCCTCCGAGCAAGCGCGCGTGCTGTTAGTACCCGGCCTCGGTAACTCCGGACCGGGGCATTGGCAAAGCCTTTGGGAGGCGCGTGACGGGTACCTTCGTGTGCAACAACGGGATTGGGAGCATCCCGTTTGCTCGGAGTGGATCGACTCTTTCGATCGTGCCGTCCGAGACGCGGCGTCGGACGTCCTCATTGCCGCCCATAGCCTGGGAGCCTTGCTCGTAGGTCACTGGCTGGCACACACCCACGTCAGGATCGGCGGCGCGTTGTTGGTTGCCGCGCCCGATCCGGGGGCACCGAGTTTTCCGCCGGAGGCGCGCGGATTCGCGCCAATCGCCCGGGAGCGGTTCGACTGCCCGAGCATTCTGGTCGTGAGCAGCGACGATCCCTACGGCGGGTTACCTTTTGCCCGGCAATGCGCGCACTCTTGGGGGAGCCGTCTGGTCAATATCGGCAAGGCCGGCCATATCAACGCAGCCAGCGGTCTTGGCGAATGGCGCGAAGGTCATCGCTTGCTTGAGTCGCTGCGGACAGAGAGTGAATGAATCGTTCGGACTGTTACTGCCCCACAGCCACGTAGTCGTCGGGCGTAAATGCGGGCGCCGAGACGGCCAGAAAGGTCAAGGTGCTGTTCCCATCTGCCTCGATGGCGTGCCTCGCATTGGGCGGAATGAATATCACCGATCCGGCAGTGACGGGCAGCACCTCGGAACCCAAATGCACCTGCCCCGATCCGCTGGCGACCACGAATACCTCTTGAGATCGATGGTTGAAGCTCATGCCGGTACTGCGGCCGGGCTCGAGCACGAACTGCGCGATGCTCAGCCGGTCGCTCTTCGCATCGGGCGCGGCCTTCCCCACCAGCTCCTGCAGTTGCACGCCGGCGGCCATGCTCTGCGAGGGCACGCCGGACGAGGAGAACACAACGGGTTTGGCCGATGGCTCCGCCGCAGGCTTTGCCGCAAGAGCGGCCGGGGCCGTGGCGAACTTATCGCGCGTAAGCTTGCGAATATCCGCGGCGAAGGCCGGGTACTCACGTTGCAGGGCATCGCGGTAGCCCATCTCGAAGTCGCCATAGTCGAAGCCGGGCGAGAGCTGATCGCCAGCGAGCGAATAGGCCTTCGCCGCGCGGCTACGAGGCACCGATCCCTGCCAAACGCCGTGCGGTACCGTGAACTGAGGCAGCTGACCCGACAACACATCGGCGCCCAACGTGACTCTTCGTCCGGTCCCATCGGGATAGAGCAGCAGCAGATCGATGGGCGACCCTCCGTAGAAATGCCACACCTCGTCGGTTCGCAGCCGATGTAGGGCGGAGAAGTCTGCGGGAGTTTCGATCAGCATGATTGCGCTGCCGGCTGAATGCGATCGGCCGGCGTAACGCTCGGGTAACTCAGCGCCATCGAGCAGGTCGGCGCTCTCATAAGTGAGGCTGAACCAGGGACCCTCCTGCGGAATGCGCTTCATTTTGTAATGCGCAATCAGTCGTCCGGCCATTCCTTCGGGCATTCGGTCGGATTGCGCGAATGCACATGTGCCGAGACAGGCCATCGCGACCACAAGCCAGCGATATAAATCACCCCTCACGCCAGCATCGCCCAGACCGATACCGCGCTGTTGTAGCTCGTGTAGAAGCCGTAGGCATCGTAAATCGCCGAACCCCAATTGCCTTGCGCTTTCGGAGGAAGTGCCGAGTTCTGTGCCGGATCCGACAGGTTCCTCACGAATCCGTAAGGCGTTCGGCTCGCAGCGCACGCCTCGCCGATCACGGCGTCGTCCATCTCGATGCATGCGTACGTTTGATAAGTGCCGGCCGTGCTGCCGACGAGAAAAGTCGAGGCTGTGAGGAGCGATGTGCCGCTGTCGGTCTGATTGTCTATTTGCGGACTCGAATCTCCCAGGTTCAATCCGTCAGGATCCAGTTGCGACAGCGTGTAACTCGATCCGTACTGCCGATTGAATTGCGTGCAGAGTGTTTGCAGATCGCTGCTCTGCGTGGGAATCCGAAACAGCAGCCGGCTGAAATTCGGGTTCGCGAGCGTGCTGTTGCTGCCCCGCCAGGCATTCTTGTAGAGCGGCCAGTCGGCCTGCGGCCGACCCGTCTCATACAAGGTCCCGGCGCTGACCGCACGAACGGTGCCGATGTGATCCCCTGGCTTCGCGCCTCCGGCGGTGCCTGTCGACAGGATGAGGCTGGGTGCCACTTGGCGGATTAAGAGATCGATCAGGGCCTTGAGATAATCTGTTCCGGGAAAATCCAGATGCGTGTTCGATTTGAACAGCAACACGGTGCTGCCGCCGATCTGCACCAGCCGGTAATAACCCCAGTACGTCCACCCCGCCGGGGCGCCCGCCGGCATGTTGGATGCATATTGCTGCCAGCCCGGCCAACTGCCGCGCGACCGGTCGCTGTAAGGCATGCTGCTGTCGCCTGCGCAGAACACATGCTGGATCGCCGCCCATTCCGCCTCGGCCCAAGTAATGACCACCACCGATGCCTTGGGCAATTGACCGGCAGGCGTCGACAGCAACACGGGCGCGGCCTTGCCGACCGCGGTGAAATCGACGGCAGGCAATGGCGGCGCCTGCGCTAGGGCAAAGGCGGAAGCGGCCCTCGCCTCCTCGAGCGACATGCCGAAGCGAGCTTTCGGGTTATGTCCGCTGTTCATCGCTCAGCGAGGCTTCCACTCTGACGACAGCGCGAAATCCGACAGATACTTCGTCGAGCTCCAGCCGCCGTCGACCACGATCGTCTGCCCATTGATAAAGCTGCCGCCCGGGGAGCAAAGGAAAGCAACGGTACTTGCAATATCCTCGACAGTGCCGAGGCGCGGAAAGGGCGTCATCTCGATGTTGATTTTGCGGAATCGTTCGTCTTGCATGCGATGTTCCACCATCGGTGTGATGGTCACGCCGGGAGCCACCGCGTTACAACGGATGCCCTGCGGACCATACTGACAGGCAATGTGAGTGGTGAGCGCGGTGAGTCCGCCCTTCGCTGCAGAATAGGCGCCACCCCGCATGCCGCCTATGACCGCAAACGTCGATGAGATGTTTATGATGGCCGAACCCGGCTTCATGTGGGGCAACACGTCGCGCGCCAGGCGGAAAGGTGCTCGCAGCATGAGACCGATGAAGTAGTCGAGCGCCTGATCGTCTGTCTCATGCAGCGGCTTGGGGCTGCCGACCCCCGCATTGTTGATCAGAAAGTCGACGTGACCCCATCGGGAAACGGCCAAGTCCACGATTTTCTTCGGCGCGTCATCGTGGGTGAGATCAACGGCCAACGTCGCGATACGAGCGGGATCGTCGACGGCCTGGTGCAACGTCGCGAGTTTGCCTTCATCTCTTCCCGTACCGAGTACCGACATGCCCATCTGCGCAAGCTTTACGGCACAACCAAAGCCAATACCGCTGCTCGCGCCCGTGACGATTGCTACTTGCATATCTTGATGCCACCTTTAGAGTTCGCGATGCGTCCGCGACCATCCACATTCTAACTGCAGGCGCCCGCAGACGCGACGCGGGCGACCGGGAGACTCCATGACAGTCGAAGCAGGTCAAGCACCCTGGATCCGAGAACGTGACACCGTTGTCGAGCGGATGCTGGCGGGCGGCGGCCACCCAGGTGTCGCCGATCCCGCCCAGATTTCCGGCAAGACCGGACTCGAGGTGCTGCAGGCAATGTTGCGCGGCGAGCTTCCGTTCCCGCCGATTGCCGAAACCCTCGATTTCTCGCTGATATCGATCGAGGCCGGCAAGGCGGTATTCCAAAGCACGCCGCAATTCAAACACTACAACCCTCTTGGCAGTGTGCATGGCGGCTGGTACGCGACGCTGCTCGACTCGGCGCTCGGATGCGCCGTGCAGAGCACGCTGCCGGCCGGGTACTCGTACACCACCGTGGAGCTTGGCATGAATATCGTGCGTGCTGCCTCGCGTGACACGGGTCCGCTGCGCGCCTCGGCCCGCGTGATCCATAGCGGACGCCAATTGGCCACAGCCGAAGCACGCATTATCGGCCCCGACGAGAAGATTTACGCGCACGGCACGACGACCTGTCTGGTCTTCAAAGTGTCGGCGAGCTGAAGCGTCCGTCGCAAGGAGCTTACCGAGGATGCCAGCGTAATCTGACAGGAGCGCGCGCAGTTTCGGGGATGGCTAACGCTCCAGCGGCACTTAGAGTGTAGCGCCCACCCGGTCGATAACGAGATTTTCCGATGCCCAAGATTACCCGCCGCGACCTGCTGACCTCCGTGCCGGTGCTGGCGATCGGCGGGCTTGCGGTGGCGGAGCCCGCAACTCCGAGTCGCGCCGCTTCCGACGCGTCTCAAGTGGCGATCCGATTGGTGGTCAATGGCAAAGCTCACGCGCTCGAGCTCGATCCTAGAACCACGGTGCTCGACACGTTGCGCGAACATCTTCAGCTCACGGGCACCAAGAAAGGATGCGATCAGGGCCAATGCGGCGCGTGCACGGTGCTCATCGGCGGTGAGCGAGTGCTCTCGTGCCTGACTCTCGCCGTAGCGACCGCGGATAGACCGATTGTCACGATCGAGGGCCTGGCGGGCCCCGCCGGCGGGCTGCATCCGGTGCAACGGGCGTTCATCGAACAAGACGGATTTCAATGCGGATACTGCACCCCCGGCCAAATCATGTCCGCGGTCGCTTGCATCTCAGAAGGCCACGCGAGCACCGATGAGGACATTCGCGAGTACATGAGCGGCAATCTGTGCCGCTGCGGGGCTTATCCGAAAATTGTCGCCGCTGTTCGGCAGGCGCGCAATCAGGCGCAGTCGACCTGATGCGCGCCTTCGAGTATGCCGCGGCGCGTGACCTTGCGGATGCGGCTCGATTGGGTTCCCGGACCGGCCAGGGCCAAACCGATGCCGCCGCGCAGTATTTGGCCGGGGGCACGACGCTCATTGACCTCATGAAACTCGATGTGCTGCGCCCCAACACCGTCATCGACCTGCGCGCCTTACGCGACAACGTGAAGAGCGGGGTGTCGATGCAAAGCGATGGGCTGCATTTGAGCGCGTTCGCCACCATGGCGGCCGTGGCGGATGACCCCGAGGTGAGACGCTCGTACCCGATGATCGCCGATAGCTTGAAGCTCGCCGCGAGCCCGCAGCTCCGGAACATGGCAACGCTCGGCGGCAATGTACTTCAGAGAACGCGTTGCGCTTTCTTTCGCGATCGCTCCTGGCCGATGTGCAACAAGCGCTCCCCTGGATCGGGTTGCCAGGCGATCGGGAGTTTCAACCGCAACCATGCGATTCTAGGTACGGATCCGAGCTGCATTGCGCAGTATCCGGGGGATTTCGGCATCGCGCTCGTGGCTCTCGACGCCTCGCTGGGCGTGTCCGGTCCCCAGGGGGCCCGGCGCCTGCCCTTTGGCGAGTTGCACGTAGGTCCGGCGCTGCATCCTCAAATCGAGACCTCGTTACGCGCGGGCGAGATCATCACTGACTTCCACATTCCGGGTGGCCCTTGGACCTCCCGGTCGATCTATGTGAAGGTTCGGGATCGATCGTCCTATGAGTTTGCGATCTCCTCCTGTGCGGTGGCACTCGAGCTCGACGGCGACACGGTGCGCACGGTGCGTTTGGGGCTCGGTGGCATGGCCTATCGGCCCTGGCGGGCCCGCGAAGCCGAGACCATTTTGAATGGAAAGCCCCTCACCGAGGCGCTTGCGCGGAAGGCCGCGGCGGTGGCGCTCGAGGGCGCGACGACGCATGGTCACAACGACTACAAGCGCGAATTGGCGCAACGCGTGATCGTCCGTGCGCTACTCGAAGCGAAGTCGATGGCGGTGCCGAGGACGGGGTCGCTTACATGACCGATGAGCTTCGCGATCGACTGGGGGGCGCGGTGGAGCGCATCGACGGGATCGCCAAAGTCACCGGCGCAGCCCGATTCGCCTCCGATGAACCGGTCGCCGACCCGGCCGTTGGCTATATGCTGGTGAGCCGAATCGCGCGCGGTTCGATTCGGGCAATCGATGTGAGGGAAGCGAGGGCCGTACCGGGCGTCATTGATATCGTGACCCACGAGAATATCGGCACCGGGTTCAAGCCCGCGAAAGGTCCGGATGGCGGCCCCACAACCACTACCCTGGAATCGGATCGCATCTGGCACGACGGGCAATTCATCGGGCTGGTCGTGGCCGAAACACTCGAGGCAGCGCGTGAGGCGGCGAACAAGGTCAAGATCTCCTACGCCTCGGAGCCGCCTGCAGCGACCTTCGATTCCCCCGGAGCCGAGACCGAGCCCCACAAGCCGCAACACGGCGAAGATCCCAAGAAGGGCGATGCCGCGCTCGCCTTTGCGAGTGCATCGGTAAAAATATCCGAGCGCTACTCGACGCCGACCCAGCATCACAATCCCATCGAACTATTCACGGTGACGTGCGCCTGGGATGGAGACAAGCTCATCATCTATGAACCCTCGCAGTTCATGTGGGGGACCAAAGCCTCCACCGCCATGCAGCTCGATTTAAAGCCCGACAACGTCCGCGCCGTGTCTCGCTATGTCGGGGGCGCGTTTGGCTCGAAGGGACCCAATCCTCGCACCCACTGGGTCGCACGCATTGCGAAAAAAATCGGCCGGCCGTTGAAGGTGGTTCCGACCCGCGATCAGGGATTCACCATTGCGACCTACCGCGCGGAGACGAGGCAACGCCTCGAGTTAGGGGCCACGATCGACGGTAAGCTCGTCTCGCTTTCCCATGAGGGCTGGGAAGTGACTTCGCGCCCCTCCCCTTATAACGTCTCGGGCGTCGAAACCACGGCGCGCATGTATGCGTGCCCGAACATTCACACGGCCGTCAATGTCGTGCACGCCGATCGCAATACGCCGGGCTACATGCGGGCTCCGCCAGAGACCCCCTACATGTTCGCGCTCGAAAGCGCGATGGACGAACTCGCCCACGCGCTGCATATGGATCCGATCGAACTCCGGCGGGTCAATGATACGGCGACCGATCCGGTGAACGGCCATCCCTTCTCATCTCGCTCGCTGATGCGATGCTACGACGAAGCCGCAGCCAAGTTCGGCTGGACGCGCCGCAACCCCACACCCGGTGCCACCGCCGAGGGAGATTGGCTGGTTGGCATGGGCTGCGCCACCGCTTGTTATCCGAGCAATATCGGCCCCGCGGCCGCGCGGGTGTCCTTGGGCGCGGACGGCGAAGCGTCGGTAGCCCTGGCGGGGCACGAAATCGGCACGGGTGCCTACACCACCGTCGGCGTGGTGGCCGCCCAATCCCTGGGTCTTCCCATCGAGTCGGTCCGGGTCAGCTTGGGAGACAGCAATCTGCCGCCCATCATGGTCGCCGGTGGCTCGAACAACGCGGCCTCGGCCAGTCTCGTCGTCGCCAAGGCGTGCGAGCAGATTCGAGAGCAATTGGCCCGAGCGGCAACCAATGCGAGCGCGAGCGCATTTTACGGCAAGGACATCGCGCAGCTGCGTCTGCAAAACGGCAAGCTGATGGGCTTCGGTCACGAGGAGACGCTGCGCGAGGCCGTCACGCGCGTGGGTCACCGCATGGAGGTGTATGCGGAGAATGTACCGCCGGGATTGCCCGCCGATGCGGTGTCCTCGATGGCACAGGGAAAAACGGCGATGCTGTCGGGTTCCGGGCGCACCGACGTCACGGCCTATGCGTTCGGCGCCCACTTGGTGGAAGTTCGTGTCCACCGCTTGACGCGAGAAATTCGTGTTCCTCGCGTTGTCTCGGCCTTTGCGGCGGGCACCATCATCAACTCGAAGACTGCCCACAGCCAATTTATGGGCGGCGCGATATGGGGTCTTTCGAGCGCGCTTTTCGAGTCGACCGAAATTGACCTCAAATCTGCCCGCTACATCAACAAGAATCTCGCGGATTATCTGATCCCGGTGAATGCCGACACACCCTCGATCGAGATATTGATGATCCCCGAGCGAGACGATCGCGTGAACGCGCTCGGAATCAAGGGGATCGGCGAGATCGGGATCGTGGGCATGAACGCGGCGCTCGCCAATGCGGTGTTCAATGCCACGGGAATCCGCGTTCGAGACCTGCCGATTCGAGCAGAAAAGTTGCTCTGAAGACCAATCCGCGAGGTTGCCTCGCTAGGCGCGATAGGCCCGCGAGGACCGTCTTCATTTGTCGACGTCCCGCGAGCCGTGCTAACCCAGAGCGCGGGCGGGTACGGGCGCTGAGGTGACTGCGTAGGGTCTAAAGGTCGAGGCGATCAAGAAGGCGCCGATTCCGATACCGCAGGCACCGATGTAAAGCCATCCGTAACTTCCGAACGTATCGTAGATCAGGCCTCCGGCCAGAGGGCCGGTCGCCATGCCGAGACTACCCGCCATGGCCGTTCCGCCGATGATCGTCCCCATCATTCGCAGCGGGAAATTTTCGCGCGCCAGCACCGCGTAGAGAGGCATCACGCCCGCGTAGATGAAGCCAAACAGCGCCGCCACTGCGTAGAACGCGCTGAGCTCACGCACGAAAAAATAGGCCAGCGCCCCGAACGCCTGCAGTAGCAGTCCCGATACCAGAACTCGCTTTGCGCCAAACCGGTCGCCAAGGAAGCCGAACGCGACACGACCCCCGAGACCCGCCAAGCCCTCCACGCTATAGATCGAAACCGCCGCAATGAGCGGGATGCCACAACTTATTGCGTAGCTCACCGTGTGGAAAATCGGACCGGAGTGCGTGGCGCAGCAGAAAAAATTCGTCAACAGCAGCGTGATGAACTGCCGCGATCTGATCGCCTGCTGCAGAGTGATCGCCGATTGCGGCTCTGGATCTGTGGAAACGATGACATCAGCGGAGTTCGACACCGGCGCGCGCCGCACCAGCAGGGCCATTGGAATCATGATGACTGCGGCGACCGCCGCAAGGATCTGGAACGACGTTCTCCACGGGTGGTTGGAAATGAGCCACGCCGCCAACGGCGACATGGTCATGGGCGCCATTCCCATGCCTGCGGACACGAGAGACACCGCCAAGCTGCGATGCGTGTCGAACCAGCCCGTCACGCAGGCCATCATGGGGGCAAAGATGGCCGCGGTCGCGCCGCCCACCGCCAAGCCGAAAAGCAGCTGAAACTCCGTGAGAGATCTCGCCCGACTGACGAGCGCGAGCGCGGCCGCCAGGACAATGGAGCCTGTCAGCACGACGAGGCGCGGACCGAAGCGATCCGACAGGTTTCCCCAAACGACGCTGCCGAGCGCCATGGCAAGAAATCCGAAGGTCATGGCGCTGGATACGCCGGTGACGGACCATCCAGTCTCCCGTGAAATCGTCTGCAGAAATACAGGCAGTGCAAACATGGCGCCTATTGCGACACAGCCCAGAAGGCCACCCGCTGCAACTATCACCCAGCGATAGTAGGATTTAGTCATTCTGCATCCCCATCCACACGTCAATCCGTCTGAGACGACGAACGAGAGCAGCACAATTCGACAGGGACAGCCAAGTATTGCCGACCCGCAATTGAGATGGCGCGCGCTACAATCAAATCAGCAAAGGCACGGGCCCAATAGAAAGCGGCCGGTGCTGCGACGGCCGCTCGATACATCAGCTAAGCGCAATTTACTGAATATTAGTGTGAAATGGGGACCATCGGTAGCTATGCGACAGCGCTATGAAGAGTTCGGCTTAAACACGCATTTGCCCCTGCGCCCGATGCTGCCCCTGGGCGTGTTGGGGTGTCTTTGTCTTGGCGCGCTGGCGCTTGCCGGGCAGCCCTCCGCCGCTCCCGATCCTGCGAATCTGCCCGCAAGCGCTTCGAAAGAGGCCGAGACGTCCCTCTCTCGTCAAGAGGTGACCGCGATTATCGCGAACAGTCGCAAAATCGTTTCGGCGCGCGGGATCGAGGAACTGATTGCAGTGCCGATTAACGGCATTCCGCAGTATCTCTCGATTCGCGGCAAGGATTTGCGTAATCCGATCCTGCTATTCATTCACGGAGGCCCTGCTTCGCCCGAAATGCCGGCCGATTACACCTTCCAAACACCATGGGAGGACTACTTCACGGTGGTTGAATGGGATCAGCGGGGTACGGGCAAGACCTATGCGGCAAGCGACCCGGCGAAGATTGCGGATACGCTCACGATTCCCCAGATGAGCTCAGACGCGATGGAAGTGGTGCAGTACCTTCGCGCCCGATTCGGCAAGCATAAGATCTTCGTGATGGGACACTCGTGGGGCACGGTACTCGGAACGGCCGTGGCTCGCGAGCACCCTGAGTGGCTGTATGCCTATATCGGGGTGGGCCAAGTGGTGAATATGCGCCGCAGCGAGAGGATCGGGTTCGAGTTTGCGCTGCGAAGGTCGGAGGCTGACCACAACGAGGAGGCAGTGAAAGATCTACAGTCGTTGGCGCCGTATCCGGGAACTGGGCCCATTACGCTGGAACAGGTGGCGCGCGAGCGCAAGTGGTTACAGTACTACGGCGGATTGACTTGGAATCGGCGAGACTTTAACTACGACGCGGATGCATGGAAGCTGAGCCCGGACTACTCGGAGGCTGAGCTGGACGCAATCGGTGAAGGCAGCAAACTCTCGCTAGACCATCTGTTGCCCACGCTCACAGATTACGACATCGATGATAAGACGGACTTCAAGTGCCCCATCGTGATCTTCAATGGACGGCATGATTATTCCGTGTCGCATGAGGTTTCCGCGACGTGGTTTGCGCGTGTGCACGCGCCGTACAAAAGGCTGGTATGGTTCGAGGACTCGGCCCACATGATGTTTCAGGAGCAGTCGGGCCGCTTCCTCGAACATTTGTTGACCGATGTGCGGCCGTTCGCGGTGCGCGCGGACGATGCGGCACCGGATGAGGAGGTCGTGACCGCTCGAAAGACCAAGGCGTTGGGCGGGGTCTGAGCGGGTATTGGATCGAAGCCCAGCTAGACGCATACTATAAAAATCATGCCATCACACTGGACACAACGCTTCCTCGTCATCTACTCGGGCTTGCTGACGGTGGCATTTGGACTCTGCCTCTATGTGGCTTTCGGTCATCGCGGCAACTCCGCGACATTCGATCGCATCCGTGTCCATCGCATCGACATCGTCGAGCCCGACGGCACTCCGCGGTTGATACTCTCGAATCGCGCGGCCTATCCCGGTAGTTTTTTTCACGGCGCCGAAATCCGTCGCCCTGACCGTCAAGACGCCGCAGGAATGCTCATGATGAACGACGAGGGTACCGAAGACGGCGGATTCATCTGGGGCGGGCAGACCAGCGACGGCAAGCCCATGAACTTCAGCCATTTGAGCTTTGACCAGTACGAACAGGATCAGACGCTCAGCCTCGATACCTCGCTCGAGAATGGCAAGCGTTTCACCGGCATCCGCCTCAATGATGTACCGAACATCCCGCTCACTCCACAGATGATTGAAGAGTACGAAAGCTTGCGTGCGCTGCCCGAGGGCCGTGCGAAAGATCAAGCCATGGCCGCATTTTCACAAAAATACCCGGCGAGTCATAGACGTGCCGCACTCGAACGCCTGGAGGACGACTCGGTGGCGCTGACGCTGAGCGATGCCCAAGGACATGTCCGGTTGCGCGCAATGGTGGGCGGAGACGGTCAGCCGGTCATCGAACTCCTCGATGCCACCGGTCATGTGAGCAAAACGCTGGCGGCAACGCCCGGGCCCTGAGCCGGTTTGATTCGGGGCGAGGTCGGAGGCCGCAAGAACTTCGCGGCGCCTCGCTATTTTTCCCAGCGCACTGTGATACTCAGGCCGCTCCCTCGTATATATGTCATGACCATGGAACGTGCAACGCCAGGCCCACGGGCAAGGGAGGCTGAGAGTCCCGTCCTGGACTGGAATCAGATCTACCTCGAGCTGGCGCCGCGTGTGTACAACTACTTTCGCTACCGACTGGGCCAAGAGCGCGAGGTGGAAGATCTGACGTCCAGGACATTTGAGAAAGCTTGGGCTGCTCGCGACCGGTATCGGCGAGATCTCGCTGGATTTTCTACTTGGCTATTCAGGATCGCGCAGAATTTGATCATCGATCACTTTCGCTCCCAGCGCAACCAGGTCTCCATCGAACACGCCATCAACGTGCCGGCAAGCGACATCACGGCAAATGATCTCGAGCGTCAATCCGATCTATCGCGGCTCGCATTACTCACGCGCGTGTTACCCGAGCGCGATCGAGAATTAGTCGCTCTTAAGTACGGCGCAGAAATGTCCAACCGCGATATCGCAAGACTCACGGGGCTAAGTGAATCAAACGTGGGCTCGATCTTACATCGGCTCGTTCAGACTCTGCGCGCGCAGTGGTAGAGCATCGGAGCATGACCATGAATGATGACTTTCTGCACCGCATCCGTATCGAGCCACCCCGCTATTTTATCGCGGCCCTGAAAACTCGGTTGGATCAAACAGCCAAGGACCAAACGAGGCGGCTGTCGATGCGGTCCCGCGGCCTGATCATGGGCGGCTTGATTGCGGGGGCGGCACTCGCGACTGGTCTCTTTGCCGCGCGCATCCTCTACTCTCCTCCCTCGGACGGCAATTCACCAAGCCTCGCGGCACCATCGATTGTCGACAATCAACCGCCGCGTTTGAGATCACAGCCTTCGACGACATCTGACGTCGCGGAAGCACCTTCCGGCAAATCTTCTGCTGCAGATAAAACAGGTCGGCTTGGCATTGGGGCCTCCGTCGCGGTCGCCGCTCACATTAAGGCGGCAACAGGCTATATGAATAGAAACCTGAACCTCTACCCGCAGTTCGCAGAACCGACCGTCTCGATGATGTCATCGAATGCCGTATTCGCCTCCCTCTGTGGCGCCGGTGGCGACTCAATCAGCGCAGCCGTGGTAGATCGCCGTATATTCCCCTCGGAGCTAGACGTATGCCATCGCCTTGGCAAACGCATCGCTGAGCTAAAGATCGGCTACGAGGCAATCGCTCTCGTGCGCAGCGGCCTCTACGGTGCCCCAAAACTTGGCGTCCGGTCCCTGTTTCTCGCGCTCGCCCGTGAAGTCCCGGATCCGCTGAACCCCGGGGAGCTGATCAGAAATCCCAATACCACGTGGGACCAGGTCGATTCCTCCCTGCCCAACGAGCATATCGATGTGTCCGGACCGCCGCTCTCGGGGGCGACCGGCATCGCGCTTCGTGAGTTGATATTGAAGCCTGGATGCTCGACGTTCCCAACCATCGCAGCGCTCAAAGAGACGAACCCCGAGCGCTTCGAAGACGTATGCGGAGCGATCCGAGCCGACGGCGTTTACCAGATACGCGAGGTGTCTCGGAACGCCGGGAACAATCCCTCGGATTTTACTGACTATCTGAATGCCAATCCGCAGGCAATTGCGTTGCTGGGATATCAAGAAAGGACCTTGCGTGCTTGGAACCTCGCAGCCGCCTCCATTGACGGTGTAGCTCCAAGCCCCCCGGCGATCCGTTCGGGTTCTTACCCCGGGGCGCGGGCAATCTACATCTATGCCAACACCGCGGTTTCACATATGCGCGATTTTGTTTTGGCCGTCTGGTCGTCCGTCGGCAACTCGCCGGGCGACGCGCTGACCGATACGACCTTGATGTCTGTCGATTCCGATGAGGAGCGCGGGCTCTGGAAACAGGTTTTGACTCTCCCCGAGTTGAAGCTCCAACGCGAAGAGGAGCGCTGAATGAACAGCCTGAAACTTGTATTTCTCGCGATCGCGTTTTCTTCAACCACTGCGGCATCGAGCGAGCCGCTCGAGGCCGATGCGCCCGCCGCGCTTGCGACGGCCGAAGCTCCCGGCGTCCCCCTGCTCACTTTGCTTCGCGACGTCGCCAAGAAGAGCGGTAAGAAGATGATTGTCGACTCGAGGGTTCGCGGAAACGTACAACTCATCGGAGAGGAAGCCGGTAATGTGACTTACGGCGAGCTGTTAACGATACTGCAAGTGCACGGGTACACGGCAGTCGAAGGTGGCGGTCTGGTCCGCGTAATTCCCGAGGCTAGGGTTCGGCAATCCGCCCCGCCACTGATGGTAGGTACCACGGCGTATCCCGATGCACAATACGTCGCTGCGGTTATCCCGGTACTCAAAGTGCCGGCCGCGAGCTTGGTGCCGATCTTGCGGCCATTGCTGCCGCAGCAAGCTCACTTAGCCGCGTCCGTTTGCAGCAATACGCTCATTATGGTGGACACATTCGCGAATGTACGACGCATCGAGTCCCTCGTTGCTGCGATCGATTCGGGAGATTCGTACAAGCCGTACCGCTGCGAAAAACCCTCGCCGTAAGCCGATGGCCCAGAAAGTCGGGCCGGAAGGATGTATTCAATAAGTCTCTTCCACGTGGTGTTCGCCACTTGTCCGGACATGGGAATTCGTCCGATCGTGAATTCGCCGTCATCGCTCTTCTGCAGCGCATGATGAAGAACCGTGCGGTCCTGCCGCGGCTGCGAACTCCTCCGCCGTGGGTAGCTGGAACTCCGCGGGTACTTCGCGCTCGAAACCTCGAGGAGCCTCATTGCGCTCCCGAACACTATTTTCCCATGCGCTTTGGCGCGAAGGAGCAGCCAATGTCCACACAGCAGATCGCAACCCGTCTCGCAGAGCTTTGCAACAAGGGTGAATTCGAGGCGGCTCAGAAAGAGCTATTTGCCAACGATGCCGTCAGCATCGAGCAGCACGAGACGCCCGCGTTTCCGAAGGAAACCAAGGGACTTCAGGCGATCATCCAGAAAGGCCACCATTGGGCCTCCTCGCTCGAGAAGATCCATGAATGCTCCGCCTCGAAGCCCCTGGTCGCAGGCAATGCCATTGCCATGGCCCTGTCGATGGACGTCACCATGAAGGGGCGCGGTCGGATGAAGCTCGAGGAAGTCTGCGTTTATGAGGTCAAGGACGGCAAAATCGCTTCGGAGCAATTCTTCATGTAGGACGCCGTGCCGCGGCGCCGCGCGGCATCACTGCGCGAGTTCGTGCCAGATATCGGTACGAAATCCGCGTCGATCGATCGTCGCCACCGGCTGGCCGCGTACCGCGCGGCCAGCCGTGCACCGCCACGCGTACAGGCTATCGTGCCCAACCGCGTAAGCCGGCACGTCCGGTGCGTCGGGGTGCTCCTTACAGAAGCTCTCCGCACCGCGATTCTGTTTCGCCGGGTTCGTCCGGGATCCACAGGGCAGATTCGCGCCGACCACACAGACGTAGACCTTCGCGTCCAGGCATCGCCAAAAGATGCTCGACGCAGCCAAGGGCGCGTCCGGGGAAACACCGAGCGCGTGGCGCGCGTAAGGCTCCAGAAGCACCGCTGCCTGCTCGCCGGCAGGCAGGCCGAGTCGGTCGTCGGTCCGGACCTTCGCGCAATACGCGAAAGGGTCCGCAATGGCCCGAGGCTCGGCAGCCGGTCGAGTGGCCGGGTCGACAGCATCGGCGATGCCCGTCATCGCGAGCCCTAACAATCCGAGAGCCGCTTTGCCGCATATGATCTTTAAAGGTCGCATCGAGACTCCCATCTAGAAATGGCCCGGAGGAAGCGCGTCGATCCTGCGCTCCCTCCGGACCCCCAAGCCTACGGCGATTGCGCTTCGAGCCAAAGAAGGCCGAGCTGCTGCCCGTCCACCTCAATGGCAAGGGTGCGTGAGTCATCGATCGGGTAATAACCCCACGTGCTCCCGGTCGTCGTGTCGCCGCTGAGACCCTTCAGTTGCAACTCGCCGTTCGAGGTGTCCTGACTGCCGCTCAGTGCCACGGCGGGCATCAGCAGCCCGTCATTATTGTAATCGGTGCTGCCGCTGAACGCGCCGCCCGTGACCTGCACCGGCCCGACCGCGCTGAAACTGCCTCCGTTGGCCGCTCCCAGCGTGCTCAGTGCATAGGCGCCGCTCAGGGCCGAATTCGTGACCTGCGCATAGGCCATCCCCTCGCTCACCTGGAACTGGTCGAGCCCGAGCAGGAGGCCATTGCCGTTGCCGTCGAGATACAGCGCAAAGTTTAAGGTAACGCCCGTGGTCGCAAGCGCGATTTGATTCAGACTCACGCGCCCGTTCGCTGCCACCGCATAGGTGCCGCTGATGTCGTTGCCCTGATGGTTGGCGGCATCGACAAATGCCATCCGGCCGCTCACGCTACCGTCGGCATTCAAGCCGAATCCGCCGGCGAGGGTCATGGCGCCGTTGGTGCTGTCGGCCCCGGTGGTGCCGTGCGCATAACTTGCACCGGCAACGTTCGCCAGGGTGAAATTGCCCGCGTGGGCACCTTGACCGAGCGCCGTACCGCCAAGATTCGCGTTGAGCGCATCGGACTGGTCTTCGATCAGCTGCAGCCGGCCGGGACTCACGACGTAGGCGCTGAAGATGACGCCGGGGACCTGCGAGGCGGTGCTCGGTGTCAGGCCGATGGAAACGCGACCGTAGCTATCGGGCGCCGAGACCGTACCCGATGCAAAGGACTGATTCTCGACGACGGCGCCGCCGTCGTTGAGATCGAACAGGCTGCCGCTTGCCTTGAGCGTCGTTCCACTGAAGGACAGGATTCCACCCATGACCAGCGGAAAGCCGTTGTTGGTGTCATTGCCCTGAACCGCGAATGCGTAGCCGCCGCTGGGCGCCGCGACTGAAGTCTGCAGATCGGTCGATCCCGTGGCGGTGGCCCATGAATCAAATTCACTGATCAGCACCCGGCTGGGCGAGACCATCGTGCCGCGAACGGTCTCTATGCCGTTGACGCCGACCTGGGAATTCGCGGTCGCAAGTACGATCTGCAGATTGCCGCCCGAGAGCTTGAGCGAGCTCCCGTCGGGAACGAGCGAGTCGTGCGACCCGTAGATGGCGTCCGAGAAGTCCTGTTCGCCGCCGGTGATGACACCGTTCGCGACCTTGAACGCGCCCGCCAGGTAATAGGCACCATTGGGATCGAGGCCGCTCAGATGAAATACATAGGTCCCGTCCGCGAGAGCCGGCCCGGCCGCGGCGGTGAGCGCGATGGTCGCGGAAACGGACTTGGTTTGATCCGCCGCCGAGGTTGCGGTGATCTTCACGTTGGCGGGACTCGGCAGTGCGGCGGGCGGGGTATAGACCGTCGCGATGCCGCTCGGTGTGGAAGCCGGATTCAGCGACCCGCAATCGGATGCCGCGCAGCTTAACGTCCAGGCAACGCCCGCCAGAGCCGCATCGTTCGCGACCACAGCCGTCAGGCTTGCCGTATCGCTGAGCGAGAGTGAGGCCGGCGGCGGATTGGCGAATGTGACGGCGATGGGTTGGGCCGCCCCGCCGCCACCGCTTCCACCGCAAGCCGCGAGAGCAAGCGCGGTCGAGAATAAGCCGGCTGTGAAATACCTTCTGCTGGAAAACATCGAATTTCTCCCATGGGTTGATTAGTTGATGGACAATCTTTACAGTGTCTACATTGTTAACCACATATCTAGGCACTGTCAAGATGTCAGCTAAAAAAGATTCCTATCATCACGGCGCGCTGCGTGAAGCCCTGCTCGAGGCGGCGGAGAAAATCGTGCGGCGTGAGGGGGTGAATGCGCTCACCCTGCGTGCCGTGGCACGCGCCGCGGGGGTCTCGCATGCGGCACCGGCGCATCATTTCAAGGACTTATCGGCACTCCTGACCGAGCTCGCGGTGGTCGGCTTTCGCCGTTTCCGCGCCTACATGGAGCGCGCGGCCGCCGAGCCCGATCGCAAGCCCTGGTATGCGGCCCGTGCCTACGTGTCATTTGCCATCGAAAACCCTGGATTGTTCCTCATCATGTTCAGATCCGAAAATCTCGATTCGAAGAGTGCGGCGCTCGACGAGGAGCGTGTTTCGGCCTTCGCAGCGCTCGCACGCGATAGCGGGATCGACGGCAAGAAACCGACCTTCGAGGAGCTCGGCAAGCTCACCGCCGGCTGGGCGCTGGTTCACGGCTTCGCCATGCTCTATATCGACGGCCGTCTGAAGCGGGTCTTCGCCCAGGCACCGGCGGGTACGACGCCTCTCGATCTTCTCGACGTCACCTTTGCATCGCAGGCGACGAAGGTCTCAAACTAGCGCGCGGCGCAACCGCGTCGATATCCGCAAATCGCGACCTAGTGACCGCCGCCGACGTTGAAGAACGGAATAGGTGCGCCGGCATAGACAGCGCTCGGCAGTTCGCCCTTCCAGTTTTGAGCCTTGGTCATTTCGACTTCGATGCGCTTCAGTTCCAGGATCTGCGGACTGGAGGTAATGGCACTTGCCTGCACCCGCAGAGCCTCGGCGTTGGCAGTCGCGTTCTTGACCGTCGCATAGGCGTCGCCATCGGCCTTCGCTTTGACGGCATTCGCCTCAGCCTCGGCAATCGCCACTTTTTGCTTCTGCTCCGCCTCCACGGTCAAGAGCTTGTTCTCGGCCGCGAGCCGTAGCTGCTCTTGCTCGACCTTGGAGTTTATGGCCTTCATGTAGGACTCCTGAAAGGCGAAGTTACGCATGTCGATGTTGATGACCTGCGCGCCGTAGATCGCAAGTTTGGCGCTCAGTGCGGAATAGATATCCGCCGATACCTTGGCGCGTTGGGCGATGAGGTCGGGTGCCGTGTAGCGCGCCGTTACCGCCTTGAAAATCTCGTGCGAGGCCGTCTGCACATAACTCGACAGGTCTCCGTTGTGCGAGTACTTCTCGTAAACCTCGGCGACCTTATCGGGGCTGATGCTGTAGCGCACCGTCAGAGAAACGAACACCGGCTGCGTGTCCGACGTCGATCCGTCGGCTTTGTCGATGTCCGCTTGCTCTGCCCGAATGCTGAACAGGGTGAGCGCCTGCCAAGGCGGCAACACCGCAAGTCCCTCCGGCTGAATACCGACGATCTTTCCGAACTGCGTGATGACCCCGCGGCTCCCCACCGGCACGGTGTAGAAGGGCCAGCTGATGGCGATGACGATCCACGCAAGAATCACGCAACCGACATCTCGCCCCACCTTCCACCAGTTTATGTATCGCGTGCTTTGCGTTCCGTGTGTCTGCGTCGAATACCATCGGTCACTGAAGCTCATATTTATCCCCTTTCCCTGTTGTTGAATTAACTTCGTCATCACGAGCCCGCGCAGGAGCAATTCATGCGCCTCGATTTGCATGAAGATGGCCGGGTCCCCCTCTGCTCGAGCGCGTTTTGGGAGTCGATAGGCTCCTCAGCAACGCTTCAGGTAACGATTGAGCACGTTCTGGGTCACCCGCTCGACCATGTGATCGCGCCGCAGGAGGCCCGCGACCCATTCGCAGCTTCCGGCATGGAACACTTCACCGTTGCCGCGCGCAAAGTTGACGATCATCCCCGCGCCTCGCTTGATTTGATCGACGGCGGCATCGCTCGCATTGCCAACCCGGATTTCCGCTACGAACTTGGCGTCGTCGTCGGACAGAAACAGGTCATCGAGTGGGACATCCCGTCGACTCCTCCTTGAGCGATGACATGCCGAGTGCCAGGATCTGCAAGCCCGGAGGCGCGCCGCTCGTCTCGGCCAGGCTCAGGGAGACCGCCGCGAACGACATAGTCGAGGCCGTCTACCTCGTAGCCGAAGACGTGACCGTCGGCTCCGAGGAGGTCTCCATAACAAAGCCCGGTTTCGGCGAAGGCCCAGTGCTCGGGCCGATACACCGGGAAACCGCGCACGCCCCGCGGCGCGCACAGACCCCAGCCGGCATACAGCCCGTTCGTCGCGTTGAGACCAAAAGTCATCGCGCCGGGACGGCCGATCTCGCTCGCTTCCCAGGAGCCGGAGGTGCGCGACGGATCGGAGGCTGCGTACACGGGATCCTCGGCGCGGGCCCGGTACTTGTAGCAGACCTGCACTTTGCCCTCTCGCTCGAGACGCGTTTGCCACATGAAGTTTCCGGCGAAACCGCGCGACGCAGCCGCCTCGCTCGACGTAGCGATCGACCGCATCGCGCATTTCCCAGGTCCAGTATTCGTCGTGCCCCACGAACACCACGCAGGCGTAGCCCTCGAGAATGTCCGGATCAAAATGCAGCTCATGCTGGCTCGCGAGATCGATGGCATAGCCTGCCCGTTCGGCCCAGTGAAGGAAATGTCGGTCGTAACTCGCCCATCCGGCCGACGCATATTTGTTGGAATAGCCGTTCGCGAACGCCCATTCCATATGCGGATAGCGCGGCGCCGTGCCGGCTGGTAGAGCGATCTCCAGCGGCACCCGCGGCGCGCTCTCGGGCAGAACCACGAAGCCTCGACACCAGGGGCGTTCAGTGCTCACCCTGGGCGAATATTGGTTGCGATTGGGTCCCGTGATGCCCTGATAGTGATTCGAGCCCCCCCAGGTGTTGTACGCGGTCCAAGAACCCGTGGCCGCAACCTGGAGAATCCGACCCGGCTTTGGGCCCGCGCTCGGCCGTACGATGAACAGATGATGTGCGCGTAACTCCGCGCCGTCGTGACCCTCCGCGGTCAACGTGACCCGGTAGGCACCGGAAGGCCAGTTCTCGCCGATCCGAAACTCCGCAGACGGTGCCCAGCCGCAACCGAGCACCGAGCATTGATCCGGCGTGTCCTGCCAGCGCGTGCCGCGCACCTCCTGCTCGAGAACCGTGTGCGTGACGGCGCCGTCGCGCAAAATAGAAAACCGATAGCGGTCGGCCGTCGTGTTCACGCACAGCCGCACGGTTGCACCCGGCGGGTAGGAGAGCGAATCCGTGTAGCCCCAGATCTCGCCGCGATCGCCGCCCATGCCGGCCCGTTCGAAGCGATGACCGAACACCGCTTCGCGCCGCTCGGCTTCGGTGAGGCCAAAATCCGGGAACTCCGTCGTGATACCTCGCAACGTCACCACCTCCGATCCGCCACCGCATCAGCCGCGCAGGTAAGCATACTTTGACGTATGTTAAAGTAAATCATCCTCGTATCCGCGGGGATGCATCAGCTGCGTGAGAGTTCGGTTGCAATCCATCGAGAACAAGTCGCGCATCGAGCGACATACGATTTACCAGATCCCGCTCGATGAGCGGCACGGCAAGGCGCACCAGCTGTTTACCCTTTGGTTCGGAGCGAATCTCAACGTTTTGACTGTCGTCACCGGAGCGCTGGCGACGACGATCTTCCATCAGTCTTTTGTGTCGGGCGTTGCCGCAATCCTCGTGGGAAATCTCATCGGCACGATCTTCATGGCGCTCCACGCCGCGCAGGGTCCAAAGCTCGGCGTGCCGCAGATGATTCAGAGCCGCGGCCAGTTCGGCGCAAAAGGAGCCGGTTTCGTCGTTGTTCTGGTCGCATTCATGTACGTGGGTTATGCGGGCACGGCGTTCGTGACCGGCGGACAATCGCTTCACTTCATCATCCCGGCCTTGAGCGAGCATGTTGCGATCGTAGCGATCGGCGCGATCAGCCTGGCTGGCGCGATCTACGGTCACGATCTCATCCATTTCTGCACGCGCATGATGACTTACGTCTCGGGCGCTGCAATCGTGCTGTGCTACCTCTGGCTATTTTTCGTCATGCCCATACCGAAAGACTACCTGACTCAAGGGTCCTACTCGGCCGTCGGGTTCTTCGCCATGGTGTCGATGGGTGCTCTGTGGCAGATCGGATACGCCCCCTACGTGTCCGACTACTCGCGCTATCTGCCGCCTGATTCAGGGCCGCGCCAGGCCTTCTGGTCCTGCTACTGGGGCACGACCCTGGGGGCTGTCCTGCCAATGATCCTGGGCGCCATGATCGGACCCGCCGTGGTCGATGGCAACGTCGTCCTCGCGATCGCTCATCTCACGGGACGGGTGAGCGTGTTGATCACCCTGTTGCTTGCCCCCGGCGTCGCTGTGGCGGGTGCCATCTGTCTCTACGGCGGCGCACTCGCGATGATCACGCTCGGCGACACGCTATTTCCGAGCTGGCATGCCACGTCGCGGGCCCGCATCCTGATCGCCTCCGCCATCTTCGGTATTGCGCTTCTCGTCAGCATGGCAGGCGCCTCTCATTTCCTTACCCTCTACAGCCACTTCAACGAGTTGCTGCTCTATCTGCTCATTCCTTGGACGGCGGTCAACCTCGTCGATTATTACCTCATCCGCTTCGGCCACTACGATGTACCGTCCTTCTTCTCGGCGGACGGCGGTGTCTATGGGCATTACAATGTCACCGCGCTCGCATGCTACCTCCTCGGCATCGTGGTGCAGATTCCGTTCGTCGCGGCCGACTTCTACACCGGTCCCCTGGCGCGCGCGATCGGCGGAATCGACCTCTCCTGGGTGGTCGGCATCGCGGTCGTAACTCCCGCGTATTATTTTGCCGTGCGCTTCTTCGCGCGGCCGCTGACGGCGGCACCGGCGGCTGGGATTTAAGTTCGCGGGCTCATAAGGCTGTCTTGCCTCCGTTGACATGCACAACCTCGCCTGAGACAAATCCGGCTTTGCTCGACGCCAGGAATACGATCACTTCGGCGATATCTTCCGGACGGCCAAGTCGCCCAAGGGGCACGCCCTTCGCCATAGCGGCCTTCCGATCGAGGTTACCTGCGAAACGGCTCAGCAGCTCGGTGTCAACGGGCCCCGGCGCGACCGCATTTACGCGCACGCCGTGAGGGGCCGATTCGAGCGCCGCTGATTTTGTGAGACCCTCAACGGCGTGTTTGCTCGCCACGTACATCGAGGCGCCTGCGGCACCGCGGCTTCCCATGGTAGAGGACAGATTGATGATGGAGCCGCTTCCCTGGGGGATCATGACTCGCAGTTCATGTTTGAGGCTCAAGATTGTTCCGAGCACGTTGGTTTCGAACGTCGCGGCATAACTTTCCGCCGATTGTTCCGTCAAGGGTCCCTGCTGACCCTCCGTACCTGCGTTATTGACGGCCACATCGAGTCGGCCGAAGCGCTCGACCGCACGATCGACCAGCGCGCGCACATCTTGCTCGTGCCGCACGTCGGCTTTCACGAACTCAGCTTCCGTACCGAGAGCGAGGAGCTCTTTGACCAGCCCTTCACCCGCCTCATTACTGCGTCCCGACACAATGAGCGGGGCGCCCTGCCGGGCGAACGCCAGGGCGGTCGCGCGGCCAATTCCGGTCAGAGCACCGGTGATAACAACGACTGACGCACTCACGCGATTCTCCTCTGATCGCTCGGATCGCTTAAACGCTGGCCGATCGGGCTTCGCGGCTTGGAGGTCCGAGAAGAGTGTCGCGGCGCCCGGTGCCACCAAAATAAGCAATTAAGCTGCGATAATCAATTTGTTGCATCTTGATCAGTACGAGGGACTTCCGGCTCTTGACCGACGTCTCTGCAATCCAGGCGTCATTCTCCCCAAGCCGACGAAAGAGCGAGTTCTGCAGCGCAGCCCTACGCCAGCCGATGGCCCGAGAGAAAATTACGACCCGAAACGGCGCGAGGAACTCAACACGCTGTATGCGGGCTCTACTTTTCCGTGCACCAGCTCATCTTCCAACCCGATCAGGAAACTGATATCACGCAGCAGCATCACGCGACGACCGCCGTGCATCCGGGCCCACTTTCTATCGTATGCCGACCGTCGCCTCCGGGCCGAAGAGGCCGGCTTGCCCTTGCGGTTGCGAGCGCCAATAGGGTGACGGTGCCTTTACGGTCGCCCCGAGCGCAGCCGCTGCGTGCCACGGCCAACGCGGGTCATACAGCATGCCGCGCGCCAGCGCCACAAAGTCCGCGTTGCCAGTGCCGACGATCTCCTCTGCCTGTAGCGGCTCCGTAATGAGCCCGACCGCAATGACGCTGATCCCCACGGCATCACGGATCGCGCGGGCAAAGGGCACCTGATAACCCGGACCGACCGTGATTTTCTGAAGCGGTGAAACGCCCCCTGAGGAAGCAGTCACCCAATCGGCGCCCCGCCGTTTCAACGCGGTCGCGAGTTCGATCGTTTGTTCTAGGTCCCAACCGCCCGGTACCCAGTCCGTTACCGAGAGCTTCATTCCGACCGGCTTCCCCGATGGAAACGCTGCGCGGACTGCATCGAAGACCTCCAGCGGGAAGCGAAGCCGGTTCATGAGCGTGCCACCATATTCGTCATTGCGTTGATTGGAGAGGGGCGACATGAACTCGTGCAGAAGGTAACCATGGGCGCCGTGTATCTCCACGGCATCGAAACCGAGCCTGGCCGCACGCTTCGCGGCTGACGCGAAGGCTTCCCGGACACGAGCTAGACCGGCGCTGTCCAACGCCGCAGGCGGCTCCTCGCCCTCTTTGTGCGCCAGGCTTGAGGGTGCGACGGCGAGCCAACCGCCTTCGGCAACCGGAATCTGCTGACCGGTTCGCCAGGGCACATGACTGGAAGCCTTGCGGCCCGCATGGGCCAGTTGAAGCGTCAAGGGAATATGGGAGTATTTCCGCACAACTTCGATCACTGAACGAAAGGCCGCCTCCGTCGCATCGTCCCAGAGCCCCAGATCGCCCGGTGTGATCCGACCTTCGGGTTCAACGGCGGTTCCTTCGACGAACAGCATCCCCGCCCCGGAGATCGCAAGGTTGCCCAAATGGATCAGGTGCCAATTGTTGGGCGCCCCGTTCTGCGCGACATATTGGCACATAGGCGAAACGAATATTCGATTGGGCACCGTCAGCCCGCGGAGCGAGACCGGAGAGAATAGAACGCTCATCTTGTACTCTCATTGGACCATCGGTGAGATTTGAGGCATTCGGTCGAAAAGTAAACTAATCCGAGGATTGGCAGTGCGCAACCCAAAGTCCGACACGCCGAACCAGCCCGGGGTGGAATGGCACCAGTCGTCGAGCGCCAATCCGGATCGCACCGCCGGTGAAGAGCGAGGCCATGAAGAGACCGTTCCGACGGCTCCGCCGTTTGTGATCCGGGGCGAAGATCGCGACCGGCCGAGGACGAGATTTGCGGAGACGTCGAAGTCAAGCAGCACGGCGGCTAGCCATCTCGAGTGTCTGTGCGTAGTGTCTTCTGTCTTCCTTGCAACGAGGTTTCACAGGACTTCGAACACGCTGTAGACAACGCCGATGGAGCTGCGATGGCCGGTTCCGACAGCGATGATCCGATTGAGCCACGCATACTCTGAGGCTGCGGTCTCAAAACGCGGCGCAGTGCGGAAATAGTGCGTATGCGGGTCGAGGATTTCTCCCTTGTCGATCCTGGCCATGACCTCGGGCGAACCGTGTCGAACGCCGTGATAGACCATCGTGAGCAGCGCGCCGTCATCCGTCTTGAGAATGAGGCGTACATCCAGCGTCACGGCATTGTCCGGCCGAACCAGTTGCCAATCGCTGCCTCCGTCGATGACCCGTCCGGAGAGTCGATCGCCCTCGAACACACCGCCGAAGACGACTCCGACTCGCCGGTGTCCCGCGGGCGCATTGCCCACATCAAGGATCGGCCGCACATCCAGCCGCATTACGAACAACGGACGGATCTGGATGTTCTTCAGCGCGTCGTGAAGGTTCTCCCAGAGGCCCTCGTTCTGTCGCGTTGACATGACCTATCTCCCAGCCTGGGTTCCAGCTACAAGGCTCAGCGCATCGCCTTGATCTGCTCCAGCGTTGCCCGTCCATGGCGGAATCCGAACTGGGTGACACCGCGGCTCGAAAAGACGCCCGTTCCTGATCGCTCTACGCTACCGTGAAGGAATGCATGAACGCCGCGGATGCCTCAACGAGGATTCAGTATATATCGCCCTCGGACTTCAGCCGAGTGAAAACCGATGGGCGAGACCGACGCCGCGCAGTGCCATCGATTGAACGGCCGAGCCCCCCAGCGCATAGGAGGTTTCCTATAGTGATTGGGGGGAACCGAACGCTGTTTTAGCGTGTTCTCGAAGCATACCGTCTCACGAGGCTGACGTGAATTCTAAATTCGGGAATAGGACAGATGTCGTCGACATCGAAATCTTCAATGCCGGACACTTGGGGTGTCGGGTGCCTTGCCGCTCGAGCGCAACATAGCGTTTTTACTCATGCAAGTGCGTTTCTATGTCTTATCCTGATCCCATCGCTTAGTTCAGCGGCCATCTATAAGTGCACCGCCCCGGATGGCGGCATCACCTACACTGACGAACCCTGTCCCGCAGATGCGACGACGCAATATATCGATCCGGCGGCGCCTCCTTCGCCAAACGAGTCATCGGAGACTACAAATGCTACCCCGGGGTTTCCCGACGCGAAGTCTCAATCGCAGCCTGAGATCATCGCTACGCTCTGCGCAAATGATGAATTCAAGTTTTGGTTAAAGGCGCAGCGAAATACGTTGCCGGAACGAGATGCCAGAAAAGCGAAATTCATCAAGATCAGCAACCTTTGCCGAAGGGCTCTGCACCTCCCAGATGTCGCGGCGCCGATTGCGCAGATACCCTTGAACCGCGTTCTTGGGCAGGACATGTAGGCGGCCGGTTTCGCCGGGTCTAGCGTACCGACGGGCTCTGTCGAGTGTTAGCCGCGCACCGATGGAAGAAGGAAATCCTGTCGCTTTGAAGGTTTGCGCTCTGTCGTGTCGGTGCGCAATTCCGACGCCGGCGCATGCACCAGCGAGATGCTGATCCAGACGCAGACACTGAAGTAGAGCCCCATCCACACGACCTCGCTCCGCCAATCCTGCCAGCGATAGGACACCGTCCAGCGCGTCATGACGTCCTTTAGTCCCTCGGCAAGGGTAAGGATGTGGTGTCCGCTCACGACCTGGGCCATCCACCTCGCGGCGTACATGGGGACATCGACAAACACCATATAACAAACATAGGCAGCGGCGGCAATACAGCCACCGGCGAGCATGATGCGCTGTTTCGGGACGGCCCGTTGCGACATCACGAACAGACTGACGGCGAGCGCGGCAGCCGCAAACGCCCAGATCGATTCTTCGACGGTATGACCCAGATTTGAGGTGGTTAGCACCGAGTACCACGAACAACATTCGGCAACGCCAATGAGCGGCACCAGAGTTCGTGCCGTGATATTGCCCACCATACTACCGGTGGTTCGAGCCGACTCGCGTAACAGAAGCGCCCATTGAGCAACGAACGACAGTTCCGCGACGGTTGAAACGGTTCGGCCTACAGCGACGCTCGATAGGACGGAATTGACCAAGACGATGCGAGGCACGTCAAAGACCGGGAACACGGAACGGTAGGCGCAGCCCAGAACGTAAAGGGCCGAAAGGTATAACAATGTCTTGCGCAACGAGTATTCGCGCGCCGGCAGCATCTTGCTACGATGCTGCAACCAGCGCGCAGACAACGTCCATGCAATTATGTTTACTGCGCTTATCGCACAGAGGATCATCCACCAGAGAAAGACGCCGCCCGTCATCGTCCGTTCATAATGACATGCAAGAAGACGCGTTCCAACCGGAGATCAGCAGCCACTTGGGACAGACGTCATACTGCTATGCGGCTCTTGGCAGACAACGGGTCGCCATTACATTGCCGCACGCGGGTGCGTAGCCTGGTTTGCCGTTGTCTTGATAGACGGTGATGTCCAGCCATTAACCTGCCTAATAAAGTTCATGCAGTACAGGGCATGCGAACGACACGTTTGAACTGCGAGGGAAAGTCGATGTCCGCCGAGAAATTGATGACGGCTGCGGTACTCGACACATATGGTGCGCCCCTTCGAATCGCCTCCGTACCGCGGCCGGCCGCTGCCTCAGGGCAGGTGTTAGTACGCATCAAGGCGAGCGGCGTAAATCCACTCGATCTTAAGATTCATGCCGGTGAGGCTGCTCATGCCCGCCATCCGTTGCCGGCGATCTTGGGCCTGGACCTGGCCGGGGTCGTCGAGCAGGTCGGCCGAGGAGTCACGCAATTCGACCCTGGCGACGAAGTCTACGGCATGACCGGCGGCGTCGGAGGCCTGCAAGGCTCACTGGCGGAGTTTGCCGCCGTGGACGTCGATCTGCTTGCGCCGAAACCCCGCACGCTCGGCATGCGCGAGGCGGCCGCTCTGCCGTTGATCTTCATTACGGCGTGGGAAGGTCTGGTGGATCGGGCAAGGGTGCGCGCGGGTCAGAAGGTGTTGGTCCAAGGGGGCGCGGGAGGCGTCGGCCACATCGCCGTACAAATCGCCAAAGCGTTTGGCGCTGAGGTCTTCGCTGCCGCATCAGCTGCGAACGCCGCTTTTACCCAATCGCTGGGTGCAGTACCGATCGATTATCGACAGCTCTCCGTCGCAGACTATGTCGCCCGGTACACCGACGGCTTGGGCTTCGATCTTGTTTACGATACCGTCGGCGGTGCGACGCTCGATGCATCGTTCCAGGCCGTTCGGCGATTCGGGCACGTTGTCAGCTCCCTGGGATGGGGCACTCACTCGCTGGCACCGCTTTCATTCCGCGCCGCGACGTACTCCGGTGTTTTCACTCTCTTGCCGATGCTCACCGGTGAAGGGCGCGCGCATCATGGCGAGATCCTGAGACAGGCGACCCAGCTGATTGAGGCCGGTCAGCTTTCCGTCCGTCTCGACCCTAAACATTTCACGTTCGCGACGCTCCGCGAAGCCTACGAGGCCATACGTCAGCGCGATGCTGCGGGGAAAATCGTCATCGAGGTCGGGTGATTCGAGCCCGTCCTGATCCTTCTAATGTCGTGAGATCGAGCTCACGATTTCTTTAGCATGAAGGAGCGCGTTGTATACGAACACGATCGTTAGGATGGTGGTGGGGCGCGGGAGCACGGGAGGCAGCATCTTACTCGGATGCGTAGTTATTCCCGAACCGCCTAAGACGGCGCACAAAACCCGCCTTTATCGGAACCGATGGTAAGTTGACTCGCGTAGCTCAGTTTGCCCTGCACGATGCGCGCGACCGAGGTCATTGGATGCACCGTCTCGTGCTGGCCATCGATGATGTGAACGACTTCGACGCCGCGGACACATAGCGCGTCGGCGATCAGCGAGCGATGGCACCGCCACCAGAGAGCCTCTGCACACATAATTACGGTGCGTGCTTTACCCGCCACCTCCAGCAGCCGCTGCAGTCCTAGAGCGAATTCGGCGGTGCTCATGTAGTCAGCGTAGCCGCGAAAGGCCGGGTTTCGCCACGCCGTGTTAGGGGAATCGGGAGAAGAACGCCGACGACCACCAAGGGCAGGAAACCAATGGTACGCGATACCTCGTGCCCTCAGACTCGCTTCGAGGGCCTCCCTACCGTATTGCGGATATCTCCTCGAGCCCGGGAAACTGCGCACATCCGCCAGAATACCAATACCGAATTTAGCGAGTAATCCCAGGAACTTATCGAGCTCTCGCGTCGAATGCCCGATCGTCCAAATCATCGTGGATAGATCCTGTGCAGCGCCGATCCCTTGTGCAGCGCGACGTGCGGCGTCTTGTCGCTCGCGATCTCATACTGTGGATCGCCTTCACTCGCGTGGTGAGTGTAGCCTTCGTAGTTCGTGTCGCTTGTGTGAATCCTGACGATTCTGCCACGTACCCAGCCCACCTCAGAATTCCAGCGAACATGGTCCCCTACTTCTAATCGTGCGGCCATCTATCTGCCCCCAAGGAAGCGATTCATTTGATCCAGTATCGCGAATTCGATCCCCCACTTCGCTGACAGTTGTGTCACTCGCCGTGATCCGTCTCGTAACACTCGGCGGTCATGTGAGTCTTATCAGAATCTTGCTGCGACGGGTAGCGGTGTCCGTCAACCCGCGAGGAACGCCGCGATTTTTGCATCGAGACTCCAGGGTCCCGGCCCCGCTAGCACCACGACGGTCAGGCCGATGCAGTAAAGCGTTTCGGGCACGTAAAGGAGATCGCCAAGCCAATCGGCGCGATCGAGTGGCCGCCACGCGCGTATCCGCTTGACTGCGTCGAGTGCAACGGCGCCGACACAAATCACCAACAGCCCGAGCGCCGCGAGCACGGACAATAGACCGGCGATCAGTGCCAATCCGCCGGCGAACTCCGCGCTAGGCAGCAGCCATTGCATGATCGGCACGCCGTGGACGCCATCATCTTGCAGCGTACGCGTCAGTGTCCCGTGTCTCGGACCGTTGAAAAGCTTGTGGTACCCGCTGATCGCAAAGAACACCCCGAGCGCCACGCGATTCAGCGTCAGCGCTGTATTCGGAGACTGCACGCCTTGTAGGAGGAATAGATGCATGGTTTCAGCGCTCAGAACGCCTCGCGTCCGCGATTGCCCCATCGGGTCTTCCTTGATCCTCTGGGGTGTCCATGCTCACCGTCCATTTCTTACGCCATTCGCCGGCCTCAAAGGGAGCCGCGAAGTATTGCATCTCGTGTACAACCATTACCCCACGGTTCTGTCGTCCGACGATTCGCTCGCGGGATTGCGGATGGTCAAGCACAGCGCCTTCCCGATAGATGTCGTGCCCTGCGCATACTTCTTGATCTCTCATACGACACCCCTCACCTCTGCGCCATCGTGTCCGCCCACCACCTCTCGCCCACAAAGTCCCTTCCTTCTAACGAATCAGACCATGTGGGCCGCCGCACATCTACTGCACGAAGGTATTGATCGACCGCCACCCCTCAATCGTAGAATGCAGGGAGCAGCCTAAGGCTGTCTGTTTGCGTTTTGTCATGATTGATGAAGAGCGTAGCCTTGTACGCCGCGATCAAGCGCTTGACTCTTTCCATTGACGCGATTGATTCCGCCTTATCGGTATTGAGGGACGGAACGACGTTCTTCTCAAAGTTCTCTTTCAAGTGCGCGACGTCGCCGGATAGTATGACGAAGCCGGAATTCTTAAGATGGACCAGCAGCGATTGGTGGCCGGGAGTATGCCCCGGCGTGGAAAGCAGAGTGACGCTCCCGTCACCGAATACATCGGTATCCCCATCGACGAGTTCAAGCTTTTTGGGCGTGCCAAGGAGCTTACGCGCCAATGCCATCAATTGATTTACGTTTTCGTTGGGTCCATTAGGGGAATGTATCCAGCTGTACTCCGCTCGCTGCATCACAATTGTGGAGTTGGTGAAGAGCTGAACGTTACCTATGTGGTCTCCATGCGTGTGCGATATTGCTACACGACCGATGTCGCCGGGCTTCAGGCCGATTTCGGCCAATTGATCGGTCAGCGACTTGTCGAGATGATAGACAATCAATTTGGGTAAGGTAGACCAACCTTGAGGGTCGTTGAGAGACGCTTCCGGAACACCCGTGTCCCAGAGGAGCCATTCCTTTTTCTGCTTTATAAGCCAGCAGGTAGACGAGAATTCGATATTGCGTCCGACGTTTTTACCCGGCGTCCATACCGACTCGTCGTTAGCGAGCGAGTGACCACAATCCAATCTATAAAGTCTCTCGGCCACGCCGGCGTTGATGGGATCCGGTAGCTTAGAGTCCGCGTTCGCATCTCTCGTACCTTCCAACATGAGCGCCAGGGCAATCACGGCAAAAGATAACGCCGCCCTTTTTGGTCTAAACATGACGACTCCTTTTAAATTGCAAGCTCATCGACAACCGAATCTGCCCGGAGTAGGTCTGACTGTTCTCGGGCGAGGCTTCACCACCGCCGCGCGAGATCGGGGTGAGTCTTGGAGCATCGATGCGCTTCGTCGTCGCAAATGAGGCCACATCGACCTCGCCGATCGTATTGCACGATGGTATAGGTGAACCGGTGCGCGCGCGCACCATGTCGTTTGGGTCCGGTCTTGATGTATAAGGCTGGCAAGGCGCTCACAGGCACCTCTGGAATGGATTGATGCTACTCATATGTTCGAACGCTGAACAGGCGTAGAACATAAAATACGCACCGTCACTGTCGGTGTGCCTGCTCTTGTTCGGCGCCCAGCGCGCATCGGCGGCCTTCGGCGGGGAAGGAAAACAGTCTTGATTGGAATACGCAGACGCCCAAACGCTGGACGCTTGTCAAACTCTTGGCCGACCAGGGGAGCGGTGGCAATTCGCGAGATAGCTCGCCGGGTGGAACGCGACCTCCGCGTGGTCCCCGGTAAGCACAAAACTAAGTGGCCCACGTAGCCATGGCGACCAAATAACTCACAAGTTATGGCACGGCGATACGGCACAATACATCGATCGAATATTTTCCGGCGCCAGTGATGTACAACAGCAAAAAGCCACCAATAATACTTAAATTCTTGTAGAAACCGTCCATGCTGTCGATTCGACCCGCACCTGTCATCGTCCAGTAGCGATGCCCAATGAGCGCGGTCCCCAGCGTGTACAAAACCAAGAGTAACGCAGCAAGACGAGCGAACGCGCCAACAGCGACGGCGAACGCAACCACAAGCTCCATGAAGGTCGCCACCGCTGCCGCCAGCACCGGCGTCGGAATGCCAAGTTGCGCCATTTGACTGACCGTACCCGAGTGGTCCCTCAGCTTCCTCCACCCGAAGATCAGAAACAATGCCGCCAGAAGAAGACGGGCCGCAAGAATTAGCTCATCGTTCCTGTCGTTCATCATAGTCTGCGCTCGCTCCGAGTTTTCTCCGGTCCGCCAACACTACACGCCCCAGGGCAACCTGGCAGATTGCGATTGGGCCGGCTGCGACCGATCGATGCTATTACACCAAGGTATCGGCACCCGCGTAGCGGGCACTTTACGCGATGGCTTTTCTTCGCCTGGCTCGGGTCATAGGCAGACTGCGTTGCCAACCACGACTCTGCCGAAGTTCCTAGAGCCTCTTCCAAACGCAACGACAGTTCCGGACTAATACCTGCCTTCCCGTTGACCACCGCGAAATCGCAGCGCGCGTCATTCTTTGCGCGTCGATCAGCAACTCGATAACTAGACGATGCCTTGTGGAGCTACCGCAGCCGTACGCGGGTGAGTTCAGGGCAAGTCAGGCTCGCCGCTGTCGTCTGCTGCGGATTATGTCGGCTGCTCCTTGCCCCGTCGAGCGCAAGGTCATACGGCGCCCGGCTGCTCGAGGACTAGCTTCGAATGGATCCTTAGGCCTATCATGATCCACTAAGACCCGCCGCAACAGGCTGGCTACGGATGAAGCGATGGTCAGGGAGGATTCGTGATTCGATTCCGTCGAGACGTGCTACGGGCCGTCATCTCACTCCTTATTGTTTTTCCTTGGAATCATGGAGCACGCGCATTCCCGGCGGCCGACCGTATCGATATCGACCTCAACGCGTTGATCGATGCATCAGCACCTTACGCCGATCGCTTTGCGGTGGACGTACCGCAGACGATCTCCCCTGCGAGCCAAGGACGGTGGAACGACAACGGTGTGGTGAGCACTTGGACCTATACGACTCGAATCGACACCGCCGTGTCGATGTCATTTCATGCCTCGCGCTTCTCTCTCCCTCCAAGCGCGGCGCTTGAAGTAAGCGGCACATATGGGAGCGTGGTTTATCGTGCACGGGATGCGAATCGAGGCGGACTGTGGGCGCGTCCTCTGGCGGGCGATACCATTTCGATCTCCCTGTCAGTCAAGGATAGCGAGCGCTCCCAGATCCAGCTGGCGATCGCGAGCTTTCAAGCGGGCTACCGCAGTCTCGGCCACGTAATCCCTGACAATCCACACTATCAACGACTCGTATCGGGGAGCACGCAGAGTAGCAGCTGCACCCTTAACTACTCGTGCGAGGCGACGACGGCCAATCAGGGGCCAGCCAAAGCGACCGTGGCAATCGTGGTGAACAATGTAATTCAGTGCACTGGCACATTGCTCAACGATGCGAATTCGGACGGCACCGCCTACGTGCTCACCGCCCGGCACTGCGAGAATGGCGTGCTGGGCGGTGGGCTCCCGAACGCCGCCGCTTCCATCACGGTGTATTGGGACGCGGTGACCCCGTGCGGCCAGACGCTGGCGTCCATCTATGACGGCGCTGCCATTACTCAGAGCGGTGCCACCACGGTGGTCGAGCAGCAGGATGCATGGCTGATCCAGCTCGATGACGTGCCGGCCGCCACCGATGCATTCTACGCTGGCTGGGACGCGACCGGGGGAGTCTTCTCCGGGGGTTATTCTGTGCACCACGCCCTGGGATACGACAAACAATTTGTCGGTTGGTTTGGACAATCCATCGCCGAGACCATTCCAGGCGCGACGCTAAAGATCGGCTACTCATCTACGTTCTGGGGAGTCGTGAATCAATCCGGGAGCGTAGGTGCAGGTGCCTCCGGCGGCGCGCTCTTCGATCCTGACAATCGCGTCGTTGGAAGTGCGACGCTCGCTCAGCTGGTCAACGGTGCGAACTCGGCCGGTATCTGTCCGGTACCCTCCCCGCCTGCGCCCAGTCCCTCGACCGCGACAGCGCTATACACCTCGCTCTCCGCCGTTTGGAGCTCGACCTCGGACGCCACCAGCACAACCGGGTCAGCGACCCTGCAATCGGTTCTTGATAGCACCCATACCGGCAATCTTGTCATGGGAGGCGTCTCGTACCTCCCCGTGACACTGACATCGAGTCTCCAGCAGAGCGCGATTAACACAGGACAAGCCCTCACTCTCAGCTGGAGCGCCCCGGGAGCA
This sequence comes from uncultured Gammaproteobacteria bacterium, assembly GCA_963766915.1. Lineage (GTDB taxonomy): Bacteria > Pseudomonadota > Gammaproteobacteria > Steroidobacterales > Steroidobacteraceae > Bog-1198. The sequence continues at coordinate 302,659 of CAVYCL010000001.1, read as the reverse complement.
ACCGCGTGTACAGCGAGCGGCGGGCTCAACGCAGACGGCTGGGCAGGGCCACAAGCGGCAAGCGGCAGCATTCAATTGACCGAGCAATCGGGAGGTAATGTCACGTACTCAATCGCCTGTACGGCCAATGGCCGGGTGGGCGGTACGTCCGTCGTCGTGTACTGGCAATACGTAGCCGCCATAGCAAGTGTAACGAAATCCGGACCGACTCAAATTTCGGCGGGCACCACGTTCCAACTTAATTGGTACTCGACCACGCAGCCATGCACGGCATCCGGCGGCGTGAACGGGGACGGGTGGACAGGATCGAAGCCAAACTCCGGATCACAGAATATTGTCGAGACCACGCTGGGCTCGATCACATACACAATCACTTGCGGTTCCGGAGCCCGCGTGGCCACCGGGCAAATCACCCTCACCGTTGTCGCGCCTTTCGTTTCCGCCATCGTCGCCGATGCCAACCAGCTGCGCATCGGCCAAATCGTCAACCTACAGTGGTCGAACGGCGGGTATTGCGTGGCTAGCGGAGGTGCGCCCGGAGACGGGTGGGCGGGAAGCGTGTTCAACACGCAGCCCGGCGCCGGCGGCCAACCGGTCACGGAAACCACGGCGGGAACCTACACTTACACCCTGACCTGTACAGGCGGTGGGCTATCCGCCTCGAACAATGCGACGCTGACCTTCGTCAATGCGTCCCCTATGGTCACGATGTTCACAGCCAATCCCGCGCAGGTGGAGGTGTTTACAGATCCCGGCGCCTCAGCCACCAGCATCGTAACGCTCAACTGGGCGGCGAACGTGCGTCCCTGCTCGATCGCCTACGCGGGGCCTGGCAACTTACATGGGCAGGTCATTGGGTCAAGCATTGGATTCCCACGCGGATCCGCACAGGATAGTGAAGAGGTTGCTGGCTCGTTCGTGTACACGATCACTTGCGGTGTCGGCCAGGGGCAGACGCAAGCCACCGCCACGGTGAACTACTACACCACGCAACCTGCGGTGACCCTGAATAACGTGCCTAACCCATGGCCGCTGGCTTTTGGAACCACAATTGCCTGGAGTTCCAATGTCTTTCCTTGCACGGCGACGGGCGGTACGACGGGAGATGGTTGGGCCGGGGCGCTTACCGGACCCATGGGGAATCAAACCGTAACCGAGTCGCAGCTTGGAACGGTGTCTTTCGGGATCACCTGTGGATCGGGTAGTCAAATCGTGCAGGCGCAAGCGTCGACGCAGGTCATCACGCCAACGGTCACGATGACCGCCAACGCCACATCGCTGCCGATCAACCAGGCGTTGGATTTGAGCTGGAGCGCCAACTTTGGCTCGTGCAGCTCTTCTGGAGGGCCGGGCGGCGGCGGATGGGGAAACCTCCTGCCTGCGCAAGGTGGCTTTAATACTACGTCGGAAGTGCCCGGCACATTCACGTACACCATCAACTGCGCAGGCGCCCAGGCGTCAACGCAAGTCACGTTTACCGGCACGCTTCAGCCAGTGACGCTTACCACGAGCGCCGCGTCGAGTCTGGTGAATGGGCTTGTGACGCTGACGTGGAATTGGAGCGCCGTTCCGAACTCGAGTTGCACGGCCTCAGGTGGTATTCCCGGTGATGGGTGGAACGGAGGTCCGCTCGGTGAAGAAGGATCGAAGGGTGTCACATCAGCCACGGCGGGTACAGTCGCCTACTCGATCACGTGTACATACCAGCAGCTGCAATCGCACGCTCAGACACAAGTGACTTACATGCCCATCGGCGCCGTGCAACCGCCTGCACCTACACCATCAGTCACGCTCACGGCGAGCGCCAGCAATGAAGCCGTGGGCAGTGACGTCAAGCTTAGCTGGAGTTCGGAGAATGCGAGTGCCTGCACCGCCTCGGGAGGCGCGAGCGGCGACGGTTGGAGCGGAAGCTTGCCACTGTCCGGTTCAATGTCTGTCACCGAATCGAGCGCTGGCTCATTCGCCTATAGCCTCGAGTGCTCGGGCGCCCCGCCCGCGGCCGCAGCGATGGCGACGGTCAACTTCACGGTGAGCAGCAGCAGCAGCGGTGCAGGCGCAACAGGAGGCGGTGGCGGTGGTGGCGGCGCTATGGAGCCGCTGTTCCTCCTGATCCTCAGCGCGCTCGGACTGCTGCGTTGGCGGCGAGGCGCCCGAATCACTCATGCATTGGTGGCAGGCCGACCGAGATTATGTGCACACGCGCTAACGTATGATGCGTCACGACGGGGTCTGGAGGGATTGGCACGCAATGGTGAAAGCGCTGGCGGCCGGAGCATACCCAACATCAAGAAGGCGCGGGGTTAGGATAGCTCCGGAGCATGTCGAGGAAATGGCCCTAATACTGACATGTGGTCCATTTAAGGTGTTAAAGCCTTCTGAGGTTGGGAAAGCGGCGACTGGGACAGTGGCGGTTTTGTATATGTTGCAGACTAGATTGATTTGGAGCCGCAGCGCGAAGCGGAACTTTGGGTATAGAGACACGGTGGACGGCGCAGACCAATGCGCATCTTCTTCACTATTGTTGCTGTAGCAGTCTCGCTGGTCGCGGTATCCGCTGACATCTGGGTACTGACAGTCTTGGTCCGGACTTCGCAACTTACGAGATTCCAAAAAACTGCACAGGGGGTTTTCGTTCTTCTCGCGCCCATCGTCGGACCATGGGTTGTACTTCACGCAAACGCGAGCACCGGAACCCGCTCGAACAGCCGAACGTTCAAGTCATGTCACTGATAAGTGACTGATCATTAAGTAATTTTCTAGGAATTGGTAGTGGGGGCCTGCTACCGATCCAAGCAAGTCTCATATGTGAAACGATCGTGCTGAAATAACTGAGGCTTCCGCGACGGCGATCAGATCACCGTCGATCGCCTCCCTTGCGCAGCCCTGTGATCAATCGTAAACTTCCGACTATACACATCCGATGTGTATAGGAATCATTTATGAAGCAAACACGCAAACCAAGTACTGAACGCACGAATATCGTTCTTGACCCAAAACTCATTGACCGGGTCAAGCGACTTGCCAATGTCAAAACGACTCGTGACGCCGTTCATGTGGCACTCGAGCACTACGTGCGTAGTCGCGACTACTCTGGAGTTCTTGCACTGCGCGGCACGGGCGGCGTTTTGGAAGGCTACGATCCCAAGGCAGCAAGCCCGCCCCGGTGACGTGACATGCTGGTCGACTCTTCCGTGTGGATCGCCTACTTGCGAGGAGACGATTTGGTCGAAGTTGCAATGCTTATCGAAGCACTGGAGCACAGAGAGTCTGTGTGGCTCACCGCGACGATCCTACAAGAGGTTCTACAGGGCGCGGATAGCCCTGAACGTTTCATTCGCTGGGATCGGGTCCTCGGCGAGTTGCCATCGATCAACTCGCCCGACGCGAGGGAAGCCGCGCGCGGCGCAGCTCATTTGTATGCGCGATGTCGATGGGCAGGCGTGACTCCGCGCTCCGCAAATGATTGCCTGATAGCGACGCATGCCATTTTTGCGGGAATACCGCTTCTGCATCGTGATCGAGATTTCGAGTTAATCGCCGGCGTTGAGCCAAAGCTCATGCTCGTGCCTGCGAAGCACGGCTAACTGGGATCGGTTTCGCGCCACGGTCCCGATGGGTTCCGCAGGTTCAAATCGACCGCGGATTTCTTCCAACCTCAACCACTTGTTTTTACGATGGTTTTCGAGAGATTGGTAGCGGGGGCAGGATTTGAACCTGCGACCTTCGGGTTATGAGCCCGACGAGCTGCCAGACTGCTCCACCCCGCACCAGGGAGCCGAGCATTCTACCCGGTAGTCGCGCTAATGCAAGCGCGCAAAAATCAGTCGAACACCCTGCCCGTTTACGGCAGAACGTGCTGGCACAACGCGATCAGCGCCCCTGGCGCCACACCCAAAGCGAGCGCGAGCAGCGCGTTCACAGAGAGCACCGTGCGCATGAGCGTCGAGCCGCCGATCACGCTGGCATCCGTGGGCTCGTCGAAATACATGATCTTCACGATGCGCAGATAGAAGAACGCGGCGATCACGGAGAACAACACGGCGATGACGCCGAGCCAGGTGTAGCCCACGCCGAGAACCGCCTGAATCACGCCCAGCTTTGCCCAGAACCCGATAAACGGCGGTACCCCGGCGAGGCTGATCATGAGCATTCCCATCATCAGCGCGAACCAAGGGCTGCGCGCGTTGAGCCCCTTGAAGTCCGTGATCTTGTCGGCCTCGAAGCCCTGGCGCGCGAGCAACAGCACCATGCCGAAGGCGCCCGCCGCGACCAGGACGTAGCTGATCATGTAGAACATCGCCGCCTGATAGCCCTGCGCCGTTCCCGACGAGAACCCCGAGCAGCACGTAGCCGATATGCGAGATCGTGGAATACGCCAGCATGCGTTTGATGTTGGTCTGCGCAATCGCGACGACGCTGCCGACCCCCATGGAGAGCACGGAAATCACCACGAGCATCTGGCTCCAATCGGCCTGCGCGCCCGCAAGCGCCTCCGGCAACAAGCGCATGATCAGCGCGAAAGCCGCGATCTTCGACGCGGTGCCGATGAACACGGTGACGCAGGTGGGCGAGCCCTCGTACACGTCCGGGAGCCACATGTGGAACGGCACGGCCCCGAGCTTGAAGCCCACGCCGACGATCATGAACGCGATCCCGAAAATGAGGCCGATATTGTCGCCAAAGTGCGTGTGGGCCAGCTGCCCGATCACGGCGAGCTCGAGGTGCCCGGTGACGCCGTACACGATGGACATGCCGTAGAGCAGCGTGCCCGAGGACATCGAGCCCAGCACGAAGTATTTGATGGCGGACTCCGCGGCGATGCCGGAATCGCGGTCGAAGGCAACCATGGCGTACAAGCTCAGGGACATGAGCTCGAGTCCCAAGTAAAGCGTGATCAGGCTCGCGGCGGAGATCAACACCATCGCGCCCACGGTGGCGAACAGCCCGAGGACGTAGTACTCACCCTTCAGAATTGCCCGGCGTCGCAGATAATCCGTCGAGTATACGAAGACGACCGCCACCGACAGGAGCGTCACCACCTTCAAGACCTGCGCCATGCGGTCGATCTCGAACAACCCGCCCAGCGCCACGATCCGTGCGGACACCGGTTGAATGGCGGAGAGCACCGCCGTCACCAGCACGGCGATCACGGCGAGCGCGCCGCTCCAGCGGCGACCCGACTCGGTGAGAAAAAGATCCAGCATCAGGATCGCGCAGGCCGCTACGCTCAGGAAGATCTCCGGCGTCGCGTAGTACAGACCCGCATTGAATTCCGCAACGTTGAAAGCGTACATGGAGACCTCAGGGAGCGATCTTCGACATCAACAGCTGCTCGGACAAGTGCTGCGTCGTCGCGCGCATGACATCGAGCAAGGGCGCCGGCCAAACTCCCACGACCAACACCGCTACCGCGAGCACCGACAGCACGAGGAACTCGCGGTGATTGAGATCCTTGAGCTCGCGCACGTGATCGTTGGCGACGGCGCCGAAAATCACGCGCTTCACCAGCCACAGCGTATAGGCGGCGCCGAGAACCAGTGTCGTGCCCGCGAGGAAGGCATACCAGACGTTCGCCTTGAACGAGGCCAGGATGACCAGGAACTCGCCTACGAACCCCGAGGTGCCGGGGACGCCGCAATTTGCGAACGCGAACAGCACCATGAAGGCGGCGAACATCGGCATGGTGTTCACCACCCCGCCGTAGGCGCTGATCTCGCGGCTATGGACGCGGTCGTACATTACGCCGACGCAGAGGAACATCGCACCGGAGACCAAACCGTGCGACAGCATCTGCACGATCGAGCCGTCGAGCCCGAGCTCGATCCCCGAGGTGCGGCCCGTGTGCTGCACGATCTGGTAGCCGATGAAAGCACCCAGAGTGACGATGCCCATGTGGGCGATGGAGGAGTACGCGATCAGCTTCTTCATGTCCCGCTGCGACATCGCGACGAATCCGATGTACACCACCGCAATCAGCGACAGCGAGATCATGAGCCAGTCGAGCTCGCGGCTGGCATCCGGCGCGATGGGAAGCGAGAAACGCAGGAAGCCGTATCCGCCCATTTTCAACATGATGGCCGCCAGCACCACGGAGCCGCCGGTCGGAGCTTCGACGTGCGCATCCGGCAACCATGTGTGCACCGGCCACATCGGCACCTTCACCGCGAACGCCGTGAAGAAGGCCAGGAAGATGAAAGTCTGCTCGGTGAGCGAGAGCGGCATGCCCTGCAACAGCGCGATATCGTACGTCCCGCCCTTCAAGTACATGTAGATGAGCGCGACCAGCATGAGGAGCGAGCCGATGAACGTGTACAGGAAAAACTTGATGCTCGCGTACACCCGCCGCGGGCCGCCCCATACGCCGATGATGATGAACATCGGCAGGAGCATCGCTTCCCAGAACACATAGAAAAGTGCTGCATCGAGCGAGGCGAAAACGCCGATCATCAGACCTTCCAAGATGAGGAAGGCGCCCATGTACTGGGCGATGCGCTTGGCAACGTTCGTCCAGCTCGCGATGACGATGAGTACCGTGGTGAACGTGGTCAGCAGAATGAGCGGCATGGAAAGGCCGTCGACGCCGATGTGATAGTCCGCGTGGATGGACGGGATCCAGGCCGTGCGCTCGACGAACTGCATGTCCGCCGTGCCTGAGTTGAAGGAGGTCCAGAGAGGGATGCTCAGAAGCAACGCCAGGATGGAAATGCACAGCGACAGCCACTTGGCGGCGCCCTCACGCTTGCCCAATCCGATCACGACGAAACCGCCGATGATGGGCACCGAGATCAGAATCGAGAGCAGGTGATAGTTCATGGCCGCCAGATCAACCAGAGCAAGAGGGAGGCCAGGCCCAATATCATGGCGAACGCATAGTGATAGAGGTACCCGGACTGCGCGTAGCGCATCACGGATCCGAGCCAGCCGACCAGCCGCGCGCTGCCGTTCACGAAGGCGCCGTCGATCACCGCCTCATCGCCCGCGTGCCAGAACGTCACGCCGATGCCGCGCGCGAGCGGCATGATGATGTGCTCGTTGAACCAGTCGAATCCGTACTTGTTCACCAGAATCGAATGCAGCCACTTGAAGCGGCGCTCGGCCGCATCCGCCCAGGCCGGATACTTCAAGAAGAACAAAAATGCCGCCAGCACGCCCGCTGCGGCGAGATAAATCACCGGCGAGGTGAACATCGAGGCGAGCACGGCACCGGGGCCGTGGAATTCCTCGCCCACCTCGCGGAGCACATCGTTCCCCGGCAGCACGCGGATCACACCGTTGAAGAACCCGCCGAACAAGATGGGCTGCTCGGTGATCCAACCGACCACCACCGAGGGAATCGCGAGCAGCACCAAAGGCACCGTCACCACCCACGGACTCTCGTGCAAATGATGCCGGGTCTCCTCGTCCATGCGCTCCTTGCCGTGGAAGGTCATGAAGAACGCCCGGAAGGTATAGAGCGCCGTGACGAACACGCCCCCCAACACGCAGAAGTAGGCGTAGCGAGCTCCCACCCGGTGCGAGTCGTACACGGCGTCGATCAACAGATCCTTAGAGAAAAAGCCCGACGTCCCCGGAAAGCCGATGAGCGCGAGCGACCCGACCAGGAACGTCCAGTACGTGATCGGCAGGTACTTGCGCAGTCCGCCCATGCGCCGCATGTCCTGCTCATGGTGCATGGCCATGATCACCGAGCCCGCGGCGAGGAACAGAAGCGCCTTGAAGAAGGCGTGCGTCATCAGGTGGAAAATCCCCGCGCCGTAGGCGGAGGCGCCGAGCGCGACGGTCATATAGCCGAGCTGCGAGAGCGTCGAATAGGCGATGACGCGCTTGATGTCGTTGCTGACGATCCCGATGAGGCCCATGAAGAACGCCGTGGTCGCGCCGATGATGAGCACGAACGAAAGTGCCGTTTCGGATTGCTCGAACAGCGGCGACATGCGCGCCACCATGAAAATACCCGCCGTGACCATGGTGGCCGCGTGGATCAAGGCGGAGATCGGCGTCGGGCCTTCCATCGAATCGGGCAACCACAGGTGCAGCGGCACCTGGGCGGACTTGCCCATCGCGCCCACGAACAAGCAAATGCAGGCGAACGTGATGGCCGGCCACGCGGTGGCGTGGCTGATCTGAATCTGCGCGTGGACCAGCTGCTCGGCATGCGCGAACACGACGCTGTAATTGAGCGAGCCCGTATAGCGGAGGATCGCCGCAATCCCCAAAATGAATCCGAAATCCCCCACCCGGTTCACGAGGAAGGCTTTGAGCGCGGCGAACGTCGCCGTGGGGCGGGTGTACCAGAACCCGATGAGCAGGTACGACACCACGCCGACACCTTCCCAGCCGAAAAACAACTGCATGAAGTTGTTCGACATTACCAGCATGAGCATGGAAAACGTGAACAGTGAGATGTAGCTGAAGAAACGCTGATAGCCGTCGTCGTCGGCCATGTAGCCGATGGTGTAGATATGCACCAGGAGCGACACGAACGTCACCACGGACATCATCAGGGCCGATAGGCGGTCGATCAGGAAGCCCCACTGGATGTTCAATCCATCGCTTAGGAGCCAGGTGTAGACCGGCCCGTCGAATGGGGCAAGCCCCTCGAACACCAGCTCATACAACACATAGACGGACAGCCCGCAGGAAAGCGCCACGCCCGCGATGGTGACGCTGTGCGCACCCACCTTGCCGATCCGGCGTCCGAACAGGCCCGCCACCAGAGAGGCGGCCAGCGGTGCAAGCGCGATCGTGAGGTAAATCGACTCCATGGTCCCTTTGATCCCCGTACCCTTAAGTTGCTCGTCAGCCCTGTAGCGAGTCGAGATCTTCGACGTCGATGCTGCGCCGCTCGCGGAACACCACCACCAGAATCGCGAGCCCGATCGCGGCCTCCGCGGCCGCCACCGTTAGGATGAAAAACACGAATATCTGGCCCGCGATGTCGCCCAAGAAACGCGAGAAGGCGATGAAGTTGAAATTGACCGCGAGCAGCATCAGCTCGATGCACATCAGCAGAACGATGACGTTCCGGCGGTTCAGGAACACACCGGCCACGGCGATGGCAAACAGGATGCCGGACAGGGCGATCACATAGGTGAGGGTGATCATGGACCTTTCTCCGAGGCCATTTTGACGATCCGCACGCGATCCCGCGCGCGTACCGCTACCTGCGCCGCGATGTCCTGCGGCTTCACCCCGCGGCGGCCGCGCAGCGTCAAGACGATGGCGGCGACGCTCGCCACCAACAGAATGACGGCCGCAAGCTGCGCAGGATAGGCGTAGCGGGTGAAGAGCGCGACGCCCAGCACGCGGGTATTCGAGTAGTCGGCGGGCAGCGGCGGCGCGGTACGCAAAGCAGCGCCGCCCAAATGCCGCACCACGATCACGTTGATGATGGCGAAGGTCACGAAACACGCGACCGCCGCCGCCAGCGGCCAATAGCTTGCAAGCTCCGAGCGCAGCCGCTCGGTGTCGATGTCGAGCATCATGACCACGAACAGGAACAGCACCATGACGGCGCCCACATAGACGAGCACCAGCACGATGCCGAGAAATTCTGCATCCAGCAGCAGCCAGATGACCGCGCTGTTGAAGAAGCACAGCACCAGCAGCAGCGCGCAATGCACGGGATTCTTGGCGAGGATCACGCCCAAGGCCGCGCACACGAGCACCGAGCCGAAGATGAAGAACAGGATGGTGGGAAACATCAGCGGTACTTCGCATCCGCGGCGCGGTCCGCCGCGATCATGGCTTCGTAGCGCTCGCCGATGCCGAGCAGCTTGTCCTTGTTCATGATGTTCTCGCCGCGGTTCTCCATGTGGTACTCGTGCAGGCGCGTCAAGACGATGGCATCGACCGGGCAGGCCTCTTCGCAAAAGCCGCAGTAGATGCACTTGAAGAGGTCGATGTCGTAGCGAGTCGTGCGCCGCGTACCGTCGTTGTTCGCATCCGAATCGATGGTGATGCAGACCGCCGGGCAGACCGCCTCGCACAGCTTGCACGCGATGCAGCGTTCCTCGCCGTTCGGGTAGCGGCGCAGCGCATGCAGGCCGCGGAAGCGCACGCTTTGCGGCGTCTTCTCCTCGGGATAGTTCACGGTGACCTTGGGCTTCCACATCTCCCGGAAGGTCACGGACAGGCCTTTGAGCAACTCCCAAAGGAGATAGGTCTTGATGAAACTGCGCGATGACATCAGCCCTGCCCTCTCCATGGTCCTACGTGGAAATAGAAGAAGACGCCCTCGACCGCCAGCCACACCAAAGTCACCGGAATCAACGCCTTCCAGCCGAGGCGCATGATCTGATCGTACCGGTAGCGCGGGAAGGTGGCGCGCAGCCACAGAAATGTGAACATCGGAAACAAGGTCTTCAGGCCAAACCAGAAAAAGCCCGGCTGCGCGAGCAGCGAATCGGCAGGCACGAGCCACGTCCAGCCATCGAACGGCGAGAGCCAGCCGCCGAAGAAAAAGGTCACCGTCAGCGCCGAGATCAGAATCATGTTCACGTACTCGGCGATGAAGAACAGCGCGAACGCCATTCCCGAGTAATCGACGTGGAATCCGGCGACGATCTCGGACTCGCCCTCGGCAACGTCGAACGGCGCACGGTTGGTCTCGGCGACCCCGGAGATGAAATAGACGACCAACAGCGGGAAGAGCCAGGTCCAGTTCCAGGTGAACATCCCGCCCGCTTGCGCGCGAACGATGTCCCCCATGTTGAGACTACCCGAGGCCATGAGCACACCCACCATGGCGAAACCCATGGCGATCTCGTAGGCGACGATCTGCGCCGCCGAGCGCATCGCACCCAAGAACGCGTACTTGGAGTTCGCCGCCCAGCCGGCGAGGATGATGCCGTAAACCCCCATCGAAGTGAGGGCGAGAATGTACAGAAGCCCCGCGTTGATGTCGGAGAAGGCGTGCTCCGGCGCGAACGGAATCACGGCCCAGATGGCGAGCGCCGGCACGAGCGCCAAGAACGGCGCGGCCCGGAACAGAAAGCCGCTCGCGTTCGCGGGGATCACGATCTCCTTGAACATGAGCTTGACCACGTCGGCGAACGGCTGCGCGCCGCCGGGAAAGAACGGCAAGTTGACGCGGTTCGGGCCCTTGCGCGCTTGGATCCAGCCGATCACCTTGCGTTCGGCCAAGGTGTAGAAGGCCATGACGAGGATCAGACAGACCATCACGATCAAAGTCTGAACGGCGAGCAGCAACGGCGTCGTCCAGTACGGCGTGAGATAAGTCGCGATCCAGTCGCGCAGAGGACTCCACTGCCACATATCAGAGTACGGCGCGGGCTTCGCGCCCTTCCTTGGTCTTGGCGAGGGAATCGGAGCCGCGAACCAGCACATCGAGCTGATACGGGGGAATGTCGACCCACGTCCCCGCGGCAGCCTCGCCCTCGAGCCGGGCCGAGCCCGCGGGCTTCGCCAGTCGCTGATCGGCGGTCGCGGCAAGCGGCAGCGCGCGATCACCGCAGAGCTTCTTCAAGGCATCGCGCACTTCTTCGGAGCTCACGTAGTCGACGCCTGCGATGTTGAGCATGTTCGCAAGCACTCGAAGCACCTTCCAGCCCGGCCGGCTCTCGCCGACGGGGCTCGCGGCGCCGGCCCAGCTCTGCCAGCGGCCCTCGACGTTCACGAACGTGCCGGAGGTTTCGGCGAAGGGTCCGATGGGCAGCACGACGTGCGCCGTCGCGCGCAAGCTCTCCGACAGGTGGCTCGAGGCGGCAACGACGAATGCATCCCCGAGCGCCTCGGGCGCAGCGGCGAAATCGGTCGCCGGATCGAGCCCGCCGAGCAGTAGATAGCCCTTGAGCCGGGCATCGAGCATGGCACGGGCCGGCAGGCCAGCGGCGGTCACGGGGGCGCCGCCGGGCTCGCGATGCGGCACGCAGCCGGCGAGGTAAGCTCCCGCCGCATTCGCACCTTCGGTCACAAATCCCACCGTCGCGCCGCAGAGCTCGCCGAGCGTGCGCGCGAGCGCCTTGATCTCTGCGTACGCGGGATGGCGCTGCGCCAAGGTTCCCAAGAAAATTCCGCGGCGCTCGCCGTGGCGCAACGCCTGCGCGAGCGAACGATGAGAGTCCTCGACGCTCGCCTCGCGGACACCTGCCGGCACGTCGCGTTGCGCGTCGGCCGCGGCCGCCCGCACCACGGCGGCGAGGCCGCCCACGAGATCCTCCGCGACGGCGTAGCCCGCGAGCGGGAACATGTATTCGAAGCGGCGCGGATTCAAGAAGGTCACCTGCGCACCGCGCAATGCCGCCTTGCGGATGCGGTGCGCGAGCAACGGCATCTCGTGACGCAGATTCGATCCCACCACCAGCAGACCGTCGAGCAATTCCACCTCCGCGATTTTCATGCCGAGGCTCGGGTACGCGCCCTCCTCACCGGCGTCGCGGGTGTCTAGCTGACGCAGGCGATGGTCGATGTTGCTCGAGCCCAAGCCGCGCGCGATCTGCGCGAGCAGATACATCTCCTCGAGCGTCGCCATCGGCGAGGCGAGAAAGCCGAGGCTCGCGGCTCCGGATTCCCGGGCCACCTTTTGCAGGCCCTCCGCCGCCGCGGTCAGCGCCACTTCCCAGTCGACGGACTTGAGCACGCCGTCAACGCGCACCATGGGCTCGCTCACCCGCTCGTGCGAATACATGCCCTCGAAGCCGAAACGGTCGCGGTCCGCGATCCAGGTCTCGTTGATCTCCTCGTTCTCGCGCGGCACGACGCGCATGACCTTGCCGCGCAACACGTGCGCGTAGATGTTCGTGCCGAAGCCGTCGTGCGGCGACACGAGCGGCCGCTGCGTCATCTCCCAGGAGCGCGCGTGATAGCGGAACGGCTTGTTGTTGAGCGCACCCACGGGGCACAGATCGATGATGTTGGCGGAGAGCTCGTGGTCGAGCGCCTGCTCCACATAGGTGTCGATCTGCATGTGCTCGCCGCGGCCGGTGGTGCCGAGCTGCGGGTAACCCTGGATCTCCAGACCGAAGCGCACGCAACGCGTGCATTGAATGCAGCGGGTCATGTCCGTCGACACGAGCGGCCCTATGCTTTTGTCCTTGACCACGCGCTTGCGCTCGGTGAAGCGCGAAATGTCGCGGCCGTAACCGATGGCGAGATCCTGAAGCTCGCACTCCCCACCCTGGTCGCAGATCGGACAATCGAGCGGGTGGTTGATCAGCAGGAATTCCATGGTGGCGCGTTGTGCGGCGATCGCCTTCGGCGAGCGCGTGAACACTTTCATGCCCTCCATCACGGGCGTCGCGCAGGCCGGCATCGGCTTCGGCGCCTTCTCGACCTCGACCAGGCACATGCGGCAATTGGCCGCGACCGTGAGCTTGGCGTGATAGCAAAAGCGCGGGATGTAGACATCCGCCGCGTCCGTGACCTGCATGATCATGGCGCCCTTGCGCGCCTTGAGCGGCTGTCCATTGACCTCGATATTGACCAGATCGTCGCTCATGATGCCTTCACGCCGCCACGGCCGGTTGGCCGTCGACCATCGAGCGTCCTTTGTGCTCGATCATGTATTGAAATTCGTGCTTGTAGTGCTTGAGGAAGCTTTGCACGGGCCATGCCGCCGCGTCGCCGAGCGCACAGATGGTGTGACCCTCGATGCGGTTAGCGACATCGAGCAAAAGACCCAAGTCCTCGCTCCGCCCTTGACCCGCGATGATGCGCTTGAGCATGCGATCGAGCCAGCCTGTGCCTTCGCGGCACGGCGTGCATTGACCGCACGACTCCGAATAATAAAAGCGCGCGAGGCGTTCGAGGGTGCGCACCATGCAGGTCGTCTCGTCCATGACGATGACGGCGCCGGTGCCCACCGACGAGCCCGCTTTCTTGACCGAGTCGTAGTCCATGGTGGCCTGCATCATGATATCGCCGGGCACCACCGGGACCGAGGAGCCGCCGGGAATGACGGCCTTCAACTTCCGGCCCTTCCACACGCCGCCGCAAATCGCGAGCAGGTCCTTGAAGGGAATGCCCATCGGCAGCTCGATGTTCATGGGCTTCTCGACGTGCCCGGAGACGGAGAAAATGATGGTGCCGCCCGAATTAGGCGGACCCAAGGCCGCAAACCACGCCGCACCCTTGCGCAGGATGGTCGGGACCGAGGCATAGCTCTGCGTGTTGTTGATGGTCGTCGGCTTGCCGTAGAGGCCGAAGTTCGCCGGGAACGGCGGCTTGAAGCGCGGCTTGCCGGGCTTGCCCTCGAGAGACTCGAGGAGCGCGGTCTCCTCGCCGCAGATATAGGCGCCCGCGCCCACGAACATATGCAGGTCGAAGTCGACGCCGGAGCCCAAGATATTCTTGCCGAGCAGGCCCGCGGCGTAGGCCTCATCGAGCGCCGCCTGGAAGCGCGGGATGGGCTCGGCCATGAATTCGCCGCGGATGTAGTTGTAACCGACGGTGGCCGTCATCGCGTAGCCGCCGATCGCCATGCCCTCGATCACGGAGTGCGGGTTGTAGCGCAGGATGTCCCGGTCGTGACAGGTGCCGGGCTCGGACTCGTCCGAGTTGCACACCGCGTATTTCTGCAGCGGCGAGGAGCGCGGCATGAAGCTCCATTTCACACCCGTCGGAAACGCGGCGCCGCCGCGCCCGCGCAGCCCCGAGGCCTTGACCTCGTCGATGATCTTCTCGCGCGGGGTCTTGTCGCGCAGGATGCGCTCCCAGGCCTCGTAGCCGCCGAAGGAGCGATAGCCCCGAAATCGTCCAGGGACGCTCGTGCTTCAACGCCTCGAAGAGCACCGTATTCGTCTCGTAGTTCATGTGAGCTCGTCCAGGATCTTGTCGATGCTATCGGGCGTGAGGTTCTCGTGATAGACGTGATCCACCATCATCATCGGCGCGTTGTTGCACGCGGCGAGGCACTCCTCCTCGCGCTTCAGGTAAATGCGCCCATCGGGGGTGCTCTCGCCCGTCTTGATGCCGAGCTTCTTCTCGCAGCGCGCGACGATCTCGTCCGAGCCGCGCAGCATGCAGGATATGTTGGTGCAGACCGATATGTGGTGCCGGCCGACCGGCTTGGTCTCGAACATCGAATAGAAGGTCGCAATCTCATACACCCAGATGGGCGGCAGCTGCAGATACTCCGCGACGGCGTCCATCAGGGGCGCCGTGAGAAAACCGTTGTTCTCGTGCTGCACGGCGTGCAGCGCCGAGATCACGGCGGAGCGCTTGCGATCGGGCGGGAATTTCGCGACCCAGCGATCGATTTCCTCGCGCACGTGATCGGATAGCCGTACGGCTGCGGCCTGTCCGCTTAGGCTCGGCCCGCTCATCGGTCGATCTCCCCGAACACGATGTCCTGGGTGCCGATCACCGCGACCACGTCCGCGAGCATGTGCCCGCGCACCATCTCATCGAGCGCCGCCAGGTGACTGTAGCCCGGGGCGCGCACCTTCAACCGATAGGGCTTGTTCGCGCCGTCCGACACGAGATACACGCCGAGCTCGCCCTTCGGTGCCTCGATGGCCGCGTACACCTCACCCTCGGGTACGCAATAACCTTCCGTGAACAACTTGAAGTGGTGGATCAGGGATTCCATGTCGCCCTTCATCTGCTCGCGCCGCGGTGGACGGATCTTGCGGTCGTCGATCATCACCGGGCCGGGGTTGGCCTTGAGCCAGGCCACGCACTGTTCGATGATGCGGGTGGACTGCCGCATTTCCTCGATGCGCACGAGATACCGGTCGTAGCAATCGCCGTTGACGCCCACCGGGATGTCGAAGTCCATGTGCTCGTAAACTTCGTACGGCTGCTTCTTGCGGATGTCCCACTCGATGCCGGAACCGCGCAGCATCGGTCCCGAGAAGCCGAGTTGCATGGCGCGCTCCGGCGTCACGACGCCGATGTTCACCGTGCGCTGCTTCCAAATGCGGTTGTCGGTGAGAAGCGCCTCGTACTCATCGACGCATTTCGGAAAGCGCGCCGCGAAGTCGGCGATGAAATCGATGAGGCCGCCGGAGCGCCGCTCGTTCAAGCGATCCACCGCTTTGTTGCTGCGCCACTCCGTGTACTGATACTTCGGCATGACCTCGGGAAGATCGCGATACACCCCGCCCGGACGATAATAGGTCGCGTGCATGCGCGTGCCCGAGACCGCCTCGTAGCAATCCATCAGATCCTCGCGCTCGCGAAACGCGTACAAAAACACCGTCATGGCGCCGATGTCGAGCGCGTGCGAGCCGAGCCACATGAGGTGATTCAAGATCCGCGTCACCTCGTCGAACAGGACGCGGATGTAGCGAGCCCGGATCGGCGGCTCGATCTCGAGCAGCTTCTCGATCGCAAGCACGTAGGCGTGTTCGTTGCACATCATGGACACATAATCGAGACGGTCCATGTAGCCGATCGATTGATTGAACGGCTTGCTCTCCGCGAGCTTCTCGGTGCCGCGATGCAGGAGCCCGATGTGCGGGTCGGCCTTCTGAATGACCTCCCCGTCCATCTCGAGCACCAGGCGCAGCACGCCGTGCGCGGCCGGATGCTGCGGTCCGAAGTTCATCGTGTAATTGCGTATCTCGGCCATCAGGTCTTCCCGGGTGCGGGCGGCGCGGCCGGCGGAGGTGGCAGCGGAGCGACCAGGGGCGCGGGCGGTGCGATCGATGCGGCGGGGGCTGCGGTCAGCTCCGGCGTTGTAGCGATTGTCGTGCCGAATCACCTTCGGCACGAGCACTCGCGGCTCGATCGTGACCGGCTGGTAGACCACGCGCCGCTTTTCCGGATCGTAGCGCACCTCGACGTTGCCGATGAGCGGGAAGTCTTTGCGGAACGGGTGCCCGATGAAGCCGTAATCGGTGAGGATGCGGCGCAGGTCCGGGTGCCCCCTGAACATGACGCCGAACAAATCGAAGGCCTCGCGCTCGAACCAATCCGCCGAGGCCCAGATGCCGGTCACCGAGTCGACCGCCGGCTGCTCATCGTCCTCGCAAAAGACCTTGAGCCGCAGGCGCTGATTGTTCGCGATCGACAAGCAGGTGATACACCACGGCGAAGCGCCGCCCGGGCCGCTCGTCGCCTCCGCTCGTCATGCCGCGGGCCACGCCGCGGCTGAATCCCGACAAAGTGGCGTGCTCGGTCTTCCACTCGGCCCGCCCGTGCTGCAGATAATCGACGCCGCACACGTCCATGCACATCTCGAACTTGAGTGCATCGCGCAGCACCGTGGCCGCGCCAAGGAGCTGCGTGGGGCGCACCTCGAAGGTGAGCTCGCCCGTCGCATTCGCGCACGCGAATGAGTCCGGCGGGCAGCGCCGCCTCGATGCGCGCCGCGAGTTGATCCGCCCGGCTGAGGGCAGCGGCGCTCGGGGCGCCTTCAGGCGCCGCGGCGGCGCCCGAAGCGGGAGGCACGGCGCTCATCGGATAATGGCCTTGTTGCGCCTGATCTTGTTCTGCAGCTGGATGATGCCGTAGAGCAAAGCCTCCGCGGTCGGCGGGCAACCCGGCACGTACACATCGACCGGTACGATGCGATCGCAGCCGCGCACCACCGCGTAGGAATAGTGATAGTAACCGCCGCCGTTCGCGCACGAGCCCATGGAAATGACCCAGCGCGGCTCGGCCATCTGGTCATACACTTTGCGCAGCGCCGGCGCCATCTTGTTGACGAGCGTCCCGGCGACGATCATGACGTCCGATTGCCGCGGGCTCGGGCGAAACACGACGCCGAATCGATCGAGGTCGTAGCGCGCGGCGCCCGCATGCATCATCTCCACCGCGCAACAGGCGAGACCGAACGTCATCGGCCAGAGCGACCCGGTGCGCGCCCAGTTGATGAGCTTGTCGACCGTGGTCACCTCGAAGCCGCGCACCGTGCCGGACTCGGCCGACGCCGCTTCTAATCCCATTCGAGCGCCCCTTTGCGATAGTCGTAGATCAAGGCGACGACGAGCACCAGGGCGAAAATGAGCATCGCCAGCAACCCGAAGCCGCCGGTGCTGCGCAATGACACCGCCCACGGAAAGAAGAAGGCGATCTCGAGGTCGAACACGATGAAGATGATGGCGACCAGGTAATAGCGCACATCGAAGCGCATCCGCGAGTCCTCGAACGCCTCGAACCCGCATTCGTACGGCGAGAGCTTCTCAGGATCCGGCCGGCGCGGGCCGAGCACCCAGCCAATCGTGAACAGGGCGAGGCCTAAGACCGTGGCGAGGCCCAGGAAAATCAAGATTGGCAAGTATTGTGACAACATCACGCCGACCGTGAAATGAAAGAGCGGGTTTATCCGCCAAGTATATCAGCGTGAGAACAATTATGGTGCCGACGGCCGGACTCGAACCGGCACAGGTTACCCCACTAGCCCCTCAAACTAGCGCGTCTACCAATTCCGCCACGTCGGCAATGCTCAACTCAAGAAACCAAAACTACTTGTTGTCCGGCGACGGCTGCGCGGGCGCAGTCGTCGGCGCGGGTTGCGGCTCGGCCGGCGTCTGCGCCGGCGCTGTCTGCGTCGGCGGCGTTACGGTCGGCGGCAGCGCTGCCGGCGGCGCACTCGTGTGCGCACGCGCCGCGGCCTGCGCCGCGCGCTCGATGACCGAAGCCGGCTCCGCGGGCGCGCGCGTTCCCATGTAGGCGAGCAGCAAGCTGGTCGTGAAAAACAGCCCCGCGAATACCGCGGTCAGCTTGGAGAACAACGTCGCCGTACCGCGCGCACCGAACACCGTGCCCGAGGCGCCGGAACCGAATCCCGCGCCGGCATCGGCACCCTTGCCTCGCTGCATCAGCACGAGCAACACAATCACCACCGCGAGGATGATGTGCACCGTCAAAATAAAACCACGCAGCATTAGCGATCTCTCAATTTCTTACGGCCGCAGCCGCGCAGATTTGCAAAAACTCATCGGCACTCAACGAGGCGCCGCCCACCAGGCCACCGTCCACATCCGGCATCGAAAACAGCTCCGCGGCATTCGAGGCCTTCACGCTGCCGCCGTACAAGATGCGAACTTCACCCGATATTTTAGCATCTTGTCGATGGATCCGATGGCGCACGTAAGCATGCACCGCCTGCGCCTGTTCCGGTGAGGCCGTGCGGCCCGTGCCGATCGCCCAGACCGGCTCGTAGGCGATCAGCGCAGCGCCCAAGCTCGCCACCCCGTTCATTGCCGTCACCGCATCAAGCTGACGCGCCACCACGGCCTCGGTCCGCTCTGCCTCGCGCTCCTCGAGCGTCTCACCCAGGCACAGCACGGGGGTCAGGCCCGCGTTCATTGCCGCGCCGAATTTGCGAGCCACCAGCGTGTCGTCCTCGTGATACAGCCGGCGACGTTCGGAGTGACCAACGATCACGTACCGGCAGCCCACGTCCTTCAGCATGGAGGCGGCCACTTGCCCGGTGAAAGCCCCAACCGGATGAGCGCACACATCCTGGGCGCCCACGTCGATGTCCGCCTCCTCCAGCAAGCGCACCGCGTCGGCCAAGTACACATATGGCGGAAAGACCGCGACGCCCACCTGCCAATCGGGTTTCACGCGCTCGCCGAGCTCGCTCAGCAGAACCTCGTTGGCCGCGCGCGAGCCGTGCATTTTCCAGTTACCGGCGACCACGGGACGACGCATGCCCATACCCCGGGGCCATAAGGCCCCTCACGAAAGGCGGCGAAGATTAGCCGCGCGGGGCGCCAACTGCAAGCCCCAATGTCGCAGCGCCGGATGAGGCCGCAGCGGGGGACACGGCAGCCGCCTCGACCGCCGCGGCGATGTCGCGCGCCGCGGCCTTCACCAGCTTGGCGTCTTGGCCCTCGACCATGACCCGGATGACCGGCTCCGTGCCCGAGGGCCGCAGCACCGTGCGGCCGCGGCCCTCGAAGCGCCGTTCGACCGCTTGGACCACTTCGAGAATCCGCGGGTGGACCATCGGATCGAAGCGTTGTGCAACGCGCACGTTGAGCAGCACCTGCGGATACTTGGGCATGGGGGCGCACAGCTCGGCGAGGCTCGCCCCGCTGCTTTTCATGACCGCAAGCACCTGCAGCGCACTGATCAAGCCGTCGCCCGTGGTGGTCTTGTCGAGGCACAGGATGTGCCCGGACGTCTCGCCGCCTAACGTGCCGCCGAGCTCCTGCAGCATGGCAAGCACGTGCCGATCGCCCACTTGCGCACGCCGGAACTCGATGCCCGCTTCGGCGAGCGCGTGCTCGAGCCCCAAATTGCTCATCACCGTGCCGACCACGGGTCCCGCGCAACAGGCCTGCGTCGCGCCGCGCCCGCGCGAGCACGTACAGCAGCTGATCTCCGTCCACGCACCGCCCGAGCTCGTCCACCATCACGACGCGATCGCCGTCACCGTCGAGCGCGATGCCGACGTGCGCACGCACGCCCGGAACCGTCAACTGCAGAAACTCAGGCGAGGTCGAGCCGCAGCCGTCGTTGATGTTGCGGCCATTCGGCGAGCAGCCGATGGGCACGATGTCGGCGCCCAGATCGGCGAACACGCGCGGCCCCACCTTGTAGCCGGCGCCGTTCGCGCAATCGACGACGATTTTGAAACCCTCGAGTGTCATACCCGCGGGCAGGGTCGATGCGCAGAACTCCTGATACTGCAAGCGGCTGCGTGTCCGATGCGCATCGCCTTGCCGAGGCGTTGCGATTCGCGCGTCAGCACCGGACTTTCGAGGAGCGCTTCGATGCGGCTCTCCAGCTCATCGGAGAGCTTGCTCCCGGCACCGTCGAAGAACTTGATCCCGTTGTCCTCGTAGCGATTGTGCGAAGCGCTGATCACCACGCCGAAACTGCAGCCGAGGCGCTGCGTCATGTACGCGATGCCGGGCGTCGGCAACGGGCCGATCAGCAGCACGTCGACGCCTGCCGCCACGAAGCCCGCCTCGAGCGCGGACTCGAACATGTAGCCGGACACGCGCGTGTCCTTGCCGATGAGCACGCGGCCGCCCTCGGGCGCGAGCACCCGCGCTGCGGCGCTTGCGAGCCGCAGGGCGAAATCCACCGTCATCGGCGCCTCGCCGACCCGTCCGCGGATGCCATCGGTTCCAAAGTATTCGATCAATTGACTCTCCCTTCGAGCACGGCGCTCACCATCCGGATGGCATCGCAAGTCGGTGCCACATCGTGCGTGCGCAGCACGCGCGCCCCGCGACTCACCGCCCAGGCGGCGAGCCCGAGGCCGCCGTGGAGCCGATCCTCGACGCTTCGGCCGAGCACCTGCCCGATGAAGCTCTTGCGCGACACGCCCACCAAAAGCGGTGCACCCGAGGCCGCCAGGTGATCGAGATGCTTGAGCAGCGCGAGGGAATGCTCGTAGCGCTTGCCGAAGCCCAAGCCCGGATCAATGGCGATCGACTCGGGGGCGATCCCCGCCGCGATGCATTGCTGCGCGCTCACTGGCGCAGGAACGCACTCACCTCGCTCACGACGTCATGGTAGTGGGGATTCGCCTGCATGGAACGCGGCTCGCCTTGCATGTGCATGAGGCACACGCCCACGCCCGCCTCGGCGGCGAATGCACGGGCGCCCGGCGCGCGCAGCGCCGCCACGTCGTTGACGATGCAGGCGCCCGCGCGCGCTGCGGCCTGCATGACCTCGACCTTGCTGGTATCGATGGAAATCGCGACATCGAGGGAAGCGGCAATGCCTTCGATCACCGGAACCACGCGCGCGCGCTCGGTCTCGGCATCGACCCCGAGCGATCCCGGGCGGGTCGATTCGCCGCCCACGTCGATGATGGCGGCGCCTTCGGCGACCATCTGCGCCGCGCGCGCGACGGCAGCCTCGACGGCCTGATAGCGGCCGCCGTCGGAAAACGAATCGGGAGTGACATTGAGAATGCCCATGACGACCGGTCGCGCGAGGTCGATGGTTCTATGTCGACATCGCCACTGCATCGGCCATCCCGCCGCTCGGCGTGCCCATCGCTCGACGCGCCCCGCACGGCCGCGATCGGTTGGGCAGGAGGAACCCTAGTGTTGACCCGCGGGACTCACGAGCGGCGTCGTCGGCTTCTCTGCCGTCGGGCCCCGCGGCGTGGGCGTCGGCGTGTCGTCCCAGTCACGCGGCGGACGCGGCGCGCGTCCCTCCATGATGTCCTTGATCATCTCTTCGTCGATCGTCTCGTACTTGATCAACGCCTCGGACATGGTCTGGAGCTTGTCCATGTTGGTCTGGATGATCTTGTACGCGCGCTGGTAATTGCTGTCGATCACGCGGCGCACTTCCTCATCGATGACATGGGCGGTGACGTCGGACACTTGCTTGTGCTGGGTGACGCTGCGTCCCAAGAACACCTCGCCCGATTCCTCGCTGTAGGTCTGCGGACCCAAGCGGTCCGAGAGGCCCCAGCGGGTGACCATGTTGCGGGCGAGCTCGGTGGCCCGCTCGATGTCGTTCGAGGCGCCCGTGGTGACCGCGTCGGGCCCGAACACGAGCTCCTCGGCGACCCGGCCGCCGAACAGCGTCGCGATGCGGCTCTCGAGCTGACGCTTGCTGGTGCTGTAGCGGTCCTGTTCCGGCAGGAACATGGTGACGCCGAGCGCGCGGCCGCGCGGGATGATCGTCACCTTGTAGACGGGGTCGTGCTCGGGGACGGAGAGTCCCACGATCGCATGGCCCGACTCGTGATAGGCGGTGTTGCGCTTCTCTTCCTCGGTCATGACCATGGAGCGCCGCTCCGCGCCCATCATGATCTTGTCCTTGGCGCGCTCGAATTCCTCCATGGTCACCGAGCGCTTGTTGCCGCGCGCCGCGAACAGCGCCGCCTCGTTGACGAGATTCGCGAGATCCGCGCCGGAGAAGCCGGGGGTGCCGCGCGCGATCACCGAGGGCTTCACGTTGTCGCCCAGCGGCACCTTGCGCATATGCACTTTGAGGATCTGCTCGCGGCCGCGCACGTCGGGCAGCGGCACGACCACCTGGCGGTCAAAGCGGCCCGGCCGCAGCAGCGCCGGATCGAGCACGTCCGGCCGGTTGGTGGCGGCGATGACGATGATGCCCTCGTTGCCCTCGAAGCCGTCCATCTCCACCAGCAGCTGGTTCAGCGTCTGTTCGCGCTCGTCGTGGCCGCCGCCCAAGCCCGCGCCGCGATGCCGGCCGACGGCGTCGATCTCGTCGATGAAAATGATGCAGGGGGCGTGCTTCTTCGCCTGCTCGAACATGTCGCGCACGCGCGAGGCGCCGACGCCGACGAACATTTCCACGAAATCCGAGCCCGAAATGGTGAAGAACGGCACCTTGGCCTCGCCGGCGATGGCCCGCGCCAGCAGGGTCTTGCCCGTGCCGGGCGAGCCGACCATGAGCACACCTTTCGGGATCTTGCCGCCAAGTTTCTGGAACTTGCCGGGATCTTTCAGGAAGTCGACGATTTCGACGACTTCTTGCTTGGCTTCCTCGACGCCCGCCACATCGGCGAAGGTGATGTTGACCTGATCCTCGCCCAAGCAGCCGCGCGCGGCTCTTGCCGAAGGACATGGCCCCCCGGCCGCCGGAGGCGCCCTGCATCTGGCGCATGAAATAGGCCCAGAAGCCGATGAGTATCAGGATCGGGAAGGCCGAGATCAGCAGCTGCAGCAGCACCGACTGCTGTTTCGGCGGCTCGCCGCGGAATTTGACGCCCTGCGACTGCAGCAGGCCGATCAGGGCGCTGTTGTTGGTCTCGGGGTTGTAGGTGACGAACTGGTTGCCGTCGCGGCGCTTACCCTCGATGATCTCGCCTTTCAGCGTCACCGACTCGACGTTGTTGCTCTTCACGTCGGTGAGGAACTGCGAGTAGTCGATGGTGGACGGCTGCCCGGTGCGCATGCCGAACTGGCTGAAAATCGCGAGGAGGATGACGGCCAACGCGACCCACAAGAGAATCTGTTTGGTCAAATCGTTCAAGTTTCACCTACGGCCGCCATCATTTTACGACACCATCGCCCGTCCTGCGTTCCGCGGCTGAGCAGGGGACGTCCCGAAGTTACACCATCCCAAACTGCCGCGCCAACAGGTAGATCTCAGGACTTCGCGTTCGTGACGCCTTCGGCTTTTTGGTCACGACCCGGCCGTACCTGCGGCGCGCCTCGCGAATGATCTCGTCGAAGCCCGCACCCTGAAACAGCTTGATCAGCGCGTCCCCGCCGGGGACCAGCACGCGGTCGGCAAACTCCAACGCCAGCTCCGCCAGGTACATCGATCGGGGCTGGTCGACCGCGTCTATGCCCGCCATGTTTGGGGCCATATCGGACAAAACAAGGTCCACTTTCTCGCTCCCCACCGCCTCGAGGACTTGGGCGAGGACCGCCTCGTCGCGAAAATCGCCCTGCACGAAGCTAACGCCCGGGATGGCATCCATGGGCAGGATGTCGGTGGCGACCAGCCGCCCCGCCCCGCCCAAGAGGCGCGCCGCATACTGGCTCCAGCCGCCGGGCGCGGCGCCCAAGTCCACGCAGCGGATGCCGCGCCCTCAGCAGCCGCTCCCGCTCCTGGATCTCCTGCAACTTGTACACCGCGCGCGAGCGCCAGCCCTCCCGCTGGGCGCGCTTCACGAACTCATCGTTGGCATGTTCGGCGAGCCAGCGGGCGCTGCTCTTGGAGCGTTTTGGCATGGGGCTTGCGCACTATAATGCCCGCATGGACCTTTCGGAAAAGCAAAAAAAACACCTCGGCGCCTCGCCCATCCGCTGCATGCGCTGGTGAGGCTCGGCAACGCAGGGCTCACCGACGGCGTGGTGGCCGAGCTCGACCGCGCACTCGCCCACCACGAGCTCGTCAAGGTGAGCGTACGGGTCGGGGATCGGGAGGCGCGCGATGAGGCGCTCAAGGAGCTCGCGCGCCGCACCTCCGCCGTGATGGTGCAGCGCGTCGGCCACGTCGGCGTGCTCTACCGGCGCGGCGAAGGACTCCCCAAAGTGCTGCTCCCGGAGTAATCCGCGGCTTAAGGCGGGCCTTCCAGATCACCCACAGAACGAGCAGGCAGGCGATCAGGTAGCCGATCGCCGAGACGCCGTGCCAGGCGCCGAAGGACAGGCCGAGGGCGGCGCCCTTGAGCCTGCGCCTGCTCCATGAACCGCTTGAGGATCCACTCGTTGATTGCGAGCAGCGCGACCGCGACGTACACGGCCCGCAGCTGCTCCGCCCGGGAAGCGCGAACGCCGAACACCGCCACGGCGATCCCGAGGTAGGTCTCGACGGCGAACAGGCGCGCCGCCAGCAGGCCCGCGAGGTGCCGGTCGGGCTGCGCGAAGAACAGCGTCGGCGCCACCCACAGGGCGAGCGACCACAGGCTCCCGGCCCAGAGCACCAGTAGAGAACGCGGTAGGCGTTACGAATCAGACGTAGCGCACCGACATGACCTCGTAGCTGCGCGTGCCGCCCGGGCACGGTCACATCGACCACGTCGCCCTCGGATTTGCCGATGAGCGCGCGCGCGATGGGCGATGAGACCGACAGCATGCCGTGCTTGATGTCCGCCTCGTCGTCGCCCACCAGCTGGTACACCACCTTGGAGCCGCCGTCCTGATCCTCGAGCTCCACCGTCGAGCCGAACACGACCCGGCCGTTCGCGGTCAGCCTGGTCACGTCGATCACCTCGGCGTTAGACAGGCGGTTCTCGATGTCGTTGATGCGGCCCTCGATGAAGCTCTGCTGTTCGCGCGCGGCGTGATACTCGGCGTTCTCCGACAGATCGCCATGCGCGCGCGCCTCGGCGATCGCCTTGATGACGTTCGGCCGCGCCTCGCTCTTCAGCTGTTTCAGCTCCTGCCGCAGGCGCTCGGCGCCGCGCAGGGTCATCGGTGTTCGTTTCACGCCAGTTCCTTGTGCAAATCCTGCAGCCGGTTGACTTCGATGTCGCCCAAATGATCGAGCGCATCGCAAGTCGCGCGCGCCCCGGCCACCGTGGTGTAGTAAGTCACCCGGCGCGCCACCGCCTCGCGGCGGATGGAGCGCGACTCGCGCACCGCCTGTTTGCCCTCGGTGGTGTTCACGATGAGCGCGACCTCGTCGTTTTTTATCATATCGACGACGTGCGGGCGACCCTCGCGCACCTTGTTTACGCGTCGGCAAACGATACCGGCCTCCTCGAGCACCTTCGCCGTGCCCCCGGTGGCCGCGATCTCGAAGCCGCGCGCGATGAGCATCTGCGCCAGCTGCACCGCCCCCGGCTTGTCGCGGTCGCGCACGCTGACGAAGCACAGGCCGCGGGTCGGCAGGACCACCCCGGAGGCGGCCTGCGCCTTGGCGTAGGCCTCGCCGAAGGTGTGCCCCGTGCCCATGACCTCGCCCGTGGACTTCATCTCGGGCCCCAGGATGGGATCGGCTTCCGGGAACTTGATGAACGGAAACACCGCCTCCTTCACCGAGAAATAGGGCGGAATGCGCTGCTCGGTGCAGCCCTGCTCCTCGAGCGTCTTGCCGACCATGACGCGCGCCGCCACCTTCGCGAGCGGAATGCCGGTCGCCTTCGACACGAAGGGCACGGTGCGCGAGGCGCGCGGATTCACCTCGAGGATGTAGATCACGCCGCTTTGGATCGCGAACTGGATGTTCATCAGACCGACGACGTTGAGCGCCTTGGCGAGCTTGCGGGTCTGGGCGCGCAGCTCATCCTGGACCTCCTTGGGTCAGGCCGTTCGGCGGCAGCGAGCATCCCGAGTCCCCCGAATGCACGCCGGCCTGCTCGATGTGCTCCATGATGCCGCCGATCAGCACGTCCTCGCCGTCGCACACCGCATCGACGTCGACCTCGATGGCGAGATCCAGGAAGCGGTCGAGCAGCACCGGGCTGTCGTTCGAGACCTTGACGGCGTCCGTCATGTACTGGCGCAGGTCGTCCTCGTTGAACACCACTTCCATGGCGCGGCCGCCGAGCACGTAGCTCGGCCGCACCACCAGCGGGAAGCCGACTTCGCGGGCCATGATCACGGCCTGCTCCTCGGTGCGCGCCGTGGCGTTCGCGGGCTGCTTCAGCTTCAAGGCCGCGACCAGCTTCTGGAAGCGCTCCCGATCCTCGGCGACATCGATGCTGTCGGGGCTCGTGCCGATGATCGGCGCGCCCGCCGCCGCGAGCGCGCGCGACAGTTTCAGCGGGGTCTGGCCGCCGTACTGCACGATCACCCCCTCGGGCTTCTCCTTCTCGATGACCTCCATCACGTCCTCGAAGGTGAGCGGCTCGAAGTACAGCCGGTCCGAGGTGTCGTAGTCGGTGGAGACGGTCTCGGGATTGCAGTTGACCATGATGGTCTCGAAGCCGTCCTCGGAGAGCGCCATGGCGGCGTGCACGCAGCAATAATCGAATTCGATGCCCTGGCCGATGCGGTTCGGGCCGCCGCCCAAGATCATGATCTTGCGCCGCGTGGTCGGATTGGCCTCGCATTCCTCCTCGTAGGTCGAGTACATGTAGGCGGTCGAGGTCGAGAACTCGGCGGCGCAGGTGTCGACGCGCTTGTACACCGGATGGAGCCCCAGCTTGCGGCGCCGCGCCCGCACCTCGTGCTCCTCGCGCGCCACCAGGCGCGCGATGCGTGCATCGGAGAAGCCCTTGCGCTTCAAGGTGCGCAGGCGCGCAAGATCGAGGCCGTCGAAGCCCTGCTCGCGGAGCTTCTGCCTCCTCGAGCAGCAAGCCCTCGATTTGCGCGAGGAACCAGGGATCGATCTTGGTGGCATCGAACACCTGCTCGAGCGACCAGCCGGCGCGGAACGCATCGGCCACATAGAGAATGCGCGCAGGTCCCGGCCAGCGCAGCTCGTAGGTGAGCTTTTCGGAGGCCTCGTCGCTCAACGGCAGCGTCATCTGCTCATCGAACCCGTCGTAGCCGAGCTCCAAGCTCCGCAGCGCCTTTTGCATCGACTCCTGGAAGGAGCGGCCGATCGCCATGGCCTCGCCCACCGATTTCATCTGCGTGGTGAGGCGCGTGTTCGCCCCCGGGAACTTCTCGAAGGTGAAGCGCGGAATCTTGGTCACGACGTAGTCGATGGTGGGCTCGAACGAGGCCGGCGTGCCGCCGCCCGTGATCTCGTTCTTGAGCTCATCGAGCGTGTAGCCGATGGCGAGCTTCGCGGCGATTTTCGCGATCGGAAATCCGGTCGCCTTGGAAGCGAGCGCCGAGGAGCGCGACACCCGCGGATTCATCTCGATGACGAGCACCCGCCCGTCCTCGGGATTGACGGCGAACTGCACGTTCGAGCCGCCCGTGTCGACGCCGATCTTGCGCAGCACCGCGATCGAGGCGTCGCGCAAGCGCTGATACTCGCGGTCGGTGAGGGTCTGTGCGGGAGCGACGGTGATCGAATCCCCGGTGTGCACGCCCATCGGGTCGATGTTCTCGATCGAGCAGACGATGATGCAGTTGTCGTTGCGGTCGCGCACCACCTCCATCTCGTACTCTTTCCAGCCGAGCACCGACTCCTCGAGCAGCACCTCGTTGGTGGGCGAGGCGTCGAGACCGCGCGCGACGATGGCCTCGAACTCCTCGCGGTTGTAGGCGATGCCGCCGCCGCTGCCGCCCAACGTGAACGAGGGGCGGATCACCGTCGGGAATCCGATCTCCGACTGCACGGCGAGGGCCTCCTCCATGCTGTGGGCGATGCGCGAGCGCGCGCACTCGAGGCCGATGTCGGCCATGGCGCGGCGGAACAGCTCCCGATCCTCGGCCATGTCGATGGCGCGCTGCGAGGCGCCGATCATCTCGACGTTGTACTTCTCGAGCACGCCCTCGCGGACCAGATCGAGCGCGGTGTTGAGCGCGGTCTGCCCGCCCATGGTCGGCAACAGCGCGCTCGGGCGTTCCTTCTCGATGATGCGCTCGATGGTGCGCCAGTTGATCGGCTCGATGTAGATCGAGTCGGCGCTCTCCGGATCGGTCATGATGGTGGCCGGGTTCGAGTTCACCAGGATGACGCGATATCCCTCTTCTTTCAGAGCCTTACACGCTTGTGCTCCAGAATAGTCGAACTCGCAGGCCTGGCCGATGATGATGGGTCCCGCGCCGATGATCAGGATGCTGTCGAGGTCTGTGCGCTTCGCCATCAGCCTTCCGCGGATTTGGGTTTCAGGGCGCTGCGGCCGCGCGAGTTGGCCTGACTGCGCTTCACCATCAGGTACATGAAGTGCTCGAACAGGAGCCGCAGGTCGTGCGGGCCGGGACTCGCCTCCGGATGTCCCTGGAAGCTGAAGGCCGGCCTGTCGGTGCGCTCGACGCCCTGCAGCGAGCCGTCGAACAGCGAGCGGTGCGTCGTGCGCAGATTCGGCGGCAAAGTCGCCTCATCGACCGCGAAGCCGTGATTCTGGCTCGAAATGAGCACGCGGCCCGAGTCGAGCTCCGTCACCGGGTGGTTCGCGCCGTGGTGGCCGAACTTCATTTTCACGGTCTTCGCGCCGCTCGCGAGGGCGAGCAGCTGATGGCCGAGACAGATGCCGAAGACCGGGATATCGGTCGTCAAGAAACGGGCGATGGCGTCGATGGCGTAATCGCAGGGCTCGGGATCGCCCGGACCGTTACTTAAGAAAATACCATCAGGATTCATTGCAAGTACTTGATCTGCCGATGTTTGTGCAGGCACCACGGTCATTCGGCAGCCGTGCTCGGCGAGGATGCGCAGGATGTTGCGCTTGATGCCGAAGTCGTAGGCGACGACGTGCAGGCGGCTTTGCGGACGCGGCGGTTTCGCGGTCGATTTCCAGATGATGCCTTCATTCCACTGGTAGATACGCTTGGTGGAGACCGCCTTCGCGAGATCCATGCCCTTCAAGCCGGGGAACTTCTTCGCGGCGCGAACCGCGGCGCTCTCATCGATGGCATCGCCGGTCATGATGCAGCCCGCCTGCGCGCCCTTCTCGCGCAGCAGGCGGGTGAGCTTGCGCGTGTCGATATCGGCGATGGCGACCACTTTGCAGCGCGCCAGGAAGCTCTGCAGGGACTCGGTGGAGCGCCAGTTCGAATGCACCAACGGCAAGTCGCGGATGACGAGTCCGGCGGCATAGACGGCGCCCGACTCGAGATCCTCGGGCGTGGTGCCGGTGTTGCCGATGTGCGGATAGGTGAGCGTGACGATCTGCCGGCAGTAGGAGGGATCGGTGAGGATCTCCTGATAGCCCGTCATCGCCGTATTGAAAACTACTTCACCTGTCGTGTTGCCTCTTGCGCCTACTGAAACGCCACGGAACACGGTGCCATCTTCGAGAGCTAGCACTGCAGGTGTCGACACGTCCGGTTTCCTCGCTTCGCTCTTATCCGAGCGCGTTCCGCAGATGTGCAAAGCGGGAGGCGCTCCTCAAGAACGTCCTCCCGCTTTAATGATTCAATCGCGGCTTTTCCGGGCGCGAATATTAGCGATGCGGAGGCCGAGTGTCCATGCTCTTCTCGCCGGGGCGCGTAGCCGAAGGCGCGCAGGTCAGAATCCGAGCACGTTGCGCATGCCGTAGAGCCCTGCCGGCCGCCCGATAAGCCAGGCGGCGGCGGCGAGCGCGCCGCGGGCGAATATCATCCGGTCCTGCGCCCGGTGAGTGAACTCCAGGCGCTCGCCGTCCGCCGCCAGCACCGCGGTGTGCTCGCCGACGACATCGCCTAAGCGGAGCGAGGCGAAGCCGATACTGCCGGGCGTGCGCGGCGCTTGCGCTGCCGTGACGATCGAACACCGCGAGCTGCGCGAGCTCCGCGCCGCGCGCGCGGGCGATCGCCTCGCCCCAGGCGAGCGCCGTGCCGGACGGCGCATCGCGCTTCATTCGATGGTGCAGCTTCGCTGATCTCCGCGTCGTACCCCTCGCCCAACGCTCGCGCGGCCACTTCGAGCAGCTGTGTCATCACCGCGACGCCTAAGCTGGTGTTGGGGGCGATCAGCACCGGGATCGCGCGCGCGGCGCGCTCGAGCTCGGCGAGCGCCCCAGGATCGTAGCCGGTGGTACCGACGAGCAACGGCACCCGCCGCTCGAGACAGGCCGTGGCATGCGCTGCGATAGCCTGCGGCAGACTGAAGTCGACGGCCACCGCGGCCTCGCTCAAGGCGGCCAAGGGCTCGGTCCGTGATGCGCACGCCCGTGGGCGGCCCTTCGAGGGCGGCGTCCCGGCCTAAGTGCGTGCTCGCAGCGGAGGCGAGTGCACCGCCCAACTGCAAGGCGGACGGCTCGCGCAGGGCGCGTACCAGGCACTGGCCCATTCGACCCGTGATCCCGAACACCGCGACTTTAGGCATGCGGCGAGCGTCCTCAGCCCGCGCCGGTAAAGAATTTCTTCACGCCCTCGAGGAAGGATTGCTCGCGAGGCTTGTGGCTGCCGGCCTGGAGCGAAATCTCGAACTTCTTCAGGAGCTCCTTTTGCTCCGCGCTCAAGCTGACCGGCGTCTCGACCACCACGCGGCAGAACAGGTCCCCCGGCGGCCCGCCGCGCACCGGCTTGACGCCCTTCTCGCGCATGCGAAACACCCGTCCGGACTGGGTTTCGGACGGGATCTTGAGCACCACATCGCCCGACAGCGTCGGCACTTCGACGCTAGCCGCCGAGCGCCGCGGTCGTGAAACTCACCGGCACCTCGCAGGACAGATGGCTCCCCTCGCGCTCGAAGATCGCATGCTCGCGCACCCGGATCTCGACGTACAAATCGCCCGTGGGGCCGCCGTTGCGCCCCGCCTCGCCCTCCCCGCTCAAGCGGATCCGGTCGCCGTTGTCGACGCCGGGGGGCACGTTCACGGGCAGCGTCTTCTCCTGACGCACGCGCCCCTGGCCGTAGCAGGTGTCGCAAGGGTTGCCGATGATCTTGCCCCGGCCTTTGCAGCGCGGGCAGGGTTGCTGGATGGTGAAGATCGATTGCTGCACCCGTACCTGGCCCTGTCCGTGGCAGGTATCGCAGGTCTTCGGCACCGACCCCTTTGCCGCTCCGGTGCCGCTGCACGTCTTGCATTCCGACAAGGTCGGAATCCGAATCTCGGTGTCGGTGCCGAACACCGCCTGCTCGAGATCGATCTCGAGGTCGTAGCGCAGATCCGCGCCGCGAAACACCTGCGAGCGGCCGCGCTGGCCGCCCGAGAAGATGTCGCCGAACATCTCGCCGAAAATGTCGCCGAAGGCCTCACCGGCGGAGAATCCGCCGCCGCGCCCGCCCTCGAGGCCGGCGTGGCCGAACTGATCGTAGACGGAGCGCTTGCGAGCGTCCGTCAGCACCTCGTAGGCCTCCTTGCACTCCTTGAATCGGTGCTCGGCCTCCGGGTCGTCGGGATTGCGGTCGGGATGAAACTTCATCGCCAGGCGCCGATACGCCTTCTTGATGTCCGCCTCGCTGGCGTTCCTCGGCACATCGAGGAGCTTGTAGTAATCCTGCTTGGCCATTCCTCACCTAGACGCCGTGCCCCTGTTCCGCGCCCGCACCCGCTCGATCCCCATAAAAAGAACCGCCGGCCCGCATGCACCGACGGTTCACTCACCTTAAAGGCTTCGGGCGGAAAGTCCCGTCCTCACCTCGTGCCGCGCAAGCGCGAGCCCTCAAGCCTTCTTGCGGTCGCTCTCCTTGACCTCTTCGAACTCCGCATCGAGCACGTCGTCCTGCTTGCCGCCGGCGCCGCTGCCGGAACCGCCGGTCGCGCCGGCCGAGCCCGCAGCCGCCGCCGGCCGCGGCTTGCTGCTGCTCGTACATCCGCTGCATGAGCGCGGTGGAAGCCTGCTCGAGAGCCTGCGTCTTGTGCTCGATGTCGTCCTTGTCATCGCCCGCCATCGCCGTCTTGACCGCGGCAATCGCATCGTTCGCCGCCTTCTTGTCCTGCTCGGAGACCTTCTCGCCACCGTCGGCGAGCGCCTTCTCGACGGTGTGCACCGTCGCATCGGCCTTGTTGCGCGCGCCCACGAGCTCGCGGAACTTCTTGTCTTCCTCGGCATGCGCCTCGGCGTCGGACACCATGCGCTTGATCTCCGCCTCGGACAATCCGCTCGAGGCCTTGATGACGATGCGCTGTTCCTTGCCGGTCTTCACGTCCTTCGCCGACACGTTCAGGATGCCGTTCGCGTCGATGTCGAAGGCGACCTCGATCTGCGGCATGCCGCGCGGCGCAGGCGGAATGTCCGTCAAGTCGAAGCGGCCGAGCGACTTGTTGTCGCGTCGACCGCTCGCGCTCGCCCTGCAGCACGTGAATGGTGACGCCGGTCTGGTTGTCGTCCGCCGTCGAGAACGTCTGCGCGGCCTTGGTCGGAATGGTGGTGTTCTTCTCGATCACCTTGGTCATGACCCCGCCCAGGGTCTCGATGCCGAGGGACAGCGGCGTCACGTCGAGCAGCAGCACGTCCTTGACGTCGCCTGACAGCACGCCGCCCTGGATGGCCGCGCCGACCGCAACCGCCTCGTCGGGGTTCACGTCCTTGCGCGGCTCGCGGCCGAACAGGTCCTTCACCGCTTTTTGCACCAGCGGCATGCGGGTCTGGCCGCCGACCAGGATGACCTCGCCCACGTCCTTCATGGACAAGCCCGCGTCCTTCAAGGCGATGCGGCAAGGCTCGATGGTCTTCTGCACCAGATCCTCGACCAGCGATTCGAGCTTGGCGCGGGTGAGCTTGATGTTCAGATGCTTCGGGCCCGCCGCATCCGCCGTGATGTACGGCAGATTGATCTCGGTCTGCTGGCTCGAAGAGAGCTCGATCTTGGCCTTCTCTGACGCCTCCTTCAGGCGCTGCATCGCAAGCGGATCCTTGCGCACGTCGATGCCGCTCTCCTTCTTGAACTCATCGGCCAGATAATTGACGACGCGCAGGTCGAAGTCCTCGCCGCCCAGGAACGTATCGCCATTGGTCGAGAGCACCTCGAACTGGCGCTCGCCGTCGACTTCCGCGATCTCGATCACCGAGACGTCGAAGGTGCCGCCGCCCAAGTCGTACACGGCGATCTTGCGGTCGCCGCCTTCCTTGTCGAGACCATAGGCGAGTGCCGCCGCGGTCGGCTCGTTGATGATGCGCTTCACGTTCAGTCCCGCGATACGGCCGGCATCCTTGGTGGCCTGGCGCTGGGAATCATTGAAATAAGCCGGAACGGTGATCACCGCCTCCGTGACGGTCTCGCCCAGATAGTCCTCGGCGGTCTTCTTCATTTTCATGAGGACGCGCGCGGACACCTCGGGGGGCGCCATTTTCTTGCCCTGCGCCTCGACCCAGGCGTCGCCGTTGTCCGCCTTGATGATCTTGTAGGACACCATTTTGATGTCCCGCTGCACCACCTCGTCGGTGAACTTGCGCCCGATGAGACGCTTCACCGCCGCCAGGGTGTTCTGCGGATTGGTCACGGCCTGGCGCTTGGCGGACTGCCCGACCAGGACCTCGCCATCCTTGGTGAAGGCAACGATCGACGGCGTCGTACGGTCGCCCTCGCTGTTCTCGATGACCTTGGGCTTGCCGCCTTCCATGATCGCGACGCAAGAATTGGTCGTGCCCAGATCGATGCCTATGATTTTTGCCATTTTCAAAACCCTCTAAATATTAATCCGACGAATGTCCCCCTTACTGGGGGGATCTCGAGCAATTTCAATTGGTATCCGCGGCTGCCTTGCTCACGATGACGCGCGCCGGCCGCAGCAGCCGGCCGTTCAGGGAATAGCCCTTCTGAATCACCGGAAATCACGCTGTTCGGCGGCAGATCGCGGCTTTCCTGGGCCACCATGGCCTCGTGCCAGTTGGGGTCGAAGGGCTGGCCGGTCGGATCGATGAGCTTGATCCCGGCCTTGTCGAAGGCCCGGTTGAGCTCCTTGAGGGTCGCCTGGGCGCCCTCGAGGATAACCGTCGGGTTGGCGGAGCCGCTGCGGATCCCGGCCTCCAGGGCGTCCCCGACGGGGAGCAGCTCCTGGGCAAAGCGCTCGATGGCGTACTTACGGGCTTGATCCACCTCGCGCTCGGCGCGCTTACGGTAGTTCTCGAGCTCCGCGATCGCCCGCATGTAGCTGTTCCAATTCTCCTGCGCCTTGGACTGCGCCGCCGCGAGCGACTCCGGGGCGTCGGCCGCTGCGCCGTCCACGCCCGTGGCAGCGCCCGGCGTGGCAGCGCCCGGCGTGCCGGGGGCGCCCGCGCCCTGCTCGGTTCTCTGATTCATTTCACTCACTGGCACAACCCCTCAAAAGGATGGCGGGTACGTCCCGCTCGAAAGCGCAAACCTGGGGGCTACTTGCGGGCGTTCAAGGCCGAGCCTAAGAGTTTTGCGGTGACATCGACGATCGGGATCACCCGCTCATAGGCCATGCGCGTCGGCCCAATGACTCCCAGAACCCCGACCACCTGGTTGTCGAGCATGTAGGGGGCGGTGACGACGCTGATGTCGTCGAGGATCTGATAGCCCGACTCGTGGCCGATGAAGATCTGGATTCCCTGCGCCCGCAGGCAGTTGTCGAGGAGCCGCAGCATGTCGTGCTTCTCGTTGAAGGCCTCGAACAGCCGCCGCAGGCGGTCGACGTTCGAGAGCTCGGCAAACCCCATGAGGTTGGTCTCGCCGGCGATGACGTATTCCACCCGCTCCCCGCCCGGCGTCTCGAACACCTTCTGCGCCATCTGGATGGCGTCCTGCATGAGCTGGTTCATGGTCTGACGGGTTTCTTGCAGCTGCTTCAAGAGCGAGGCTCGCACTTCGGGGAGCGAGCGCCCCGCAAAGGCCTCGTTCAGATAATTGGCCGCGCGCCGCAGCTCCTCCGGGGAGTAGGCGCGTTCCAGCTGCACCACGCGATTCTCGACCTCGCGGTTGTTCATGACCATGATGGCGAGCGCGCGATTCTCCGACAAGCCGATGAACTCGATCTGCGAGAGCGCGACGTAATGTGGATTCGGCAAGGTCACGAGCCCGGCCATCTGCGTGACGCTCGACAGCATCTGCGAAACCGTCTGCACCAGCGTGCGGCCGTTCGAGGCATCGTCGCGCAGGCGCCGCTCGATGTCGTCGACTTCCTCAGTCTGCAACGGCTTGAGCTTGAGCAAGCTGTCGACGAACAGGCGGTAACCTTTGTCGGTGGGAATCCGGCCGGCGGAGGTATGCGGCGAGACCACGAAGCCCGAGCTCCTCGAGATCCGCCATGACGTTGCGGATGGTGGCCGAGGACAGGCTCAATCCCGAGTCGCGCGACAGAGTCCGCGAGCCGACCGGCTGGCCGTCGCGGATATAGTTCTCGATCAGCGCCTTGAGCAAGAGCTGTGCCCGCTCGCTCAGTGCCTCCTCGGTACCTTCTGTCATAGTCGTTCCATATAACACGTTTGAAACTACCTAGCGCGTCTCGAAGGGTCAAGTCCGCGCGGAATTCGGTCAAATCGACGGATTTTCGATGCGTGAAGCGGGCGTCGAACATGCTACAAAGACGCCCCATGACCGCATCTTCAAGTCGATCGCCCTCGTCGGCAACGCCAAGGACCTGCGCGTCGCCGAGTGCATGCTCAGCTTGGTCGGCCATTTCCAGTCGCGCGGCCAGCGGCCGCTCGTCGATCCGGGCGTCGGCCTCGAGTTCCCGCCCGACAGCCATCGAGTCCTGCCCGGAGAGCGCGTTCGCCTCCCGCGCCGACCTCATCATCGCCATCGGCGGAGACGGCACGCTGCTCTATGCGGCGCGCCTGGTCGCCGGTCATTCGGTGCCGCTGCTCGGCATCAACCGCGGCCGTCTCGGCTTTCTGACCGACGTGAGCCCGAACTCGATGCTCGAGGACGTCGATATCGGTGCTCGCGGGACGCTTTACCGAGGACCGGCGCTCGCTGCTCGCGGCGCGGCTCGAGACGGCGCGGCGCCGCGCCGATCGGCGCCCTGGCCCTGAACGACGTCGTGGTCAACAAAGTGGAGACCGGCCGCACGCTCGACTTCGAGACCTCGATCAACGGCCGCTTCGTCAACTCCCACGGCGGCGACGGCATCGTCATCGCCACCGCCACGGGCTCGACCGCGTACGCGCTGTCGTGCGGCGGCCCCATCGTCGAGCCGGATCTCGACGTCTGGGTGCTGGCGCCGATCTCGCCGCACACGCTGAGCGACCGGCCGATCGTGGTGCGTGCCGGCAGCACCGTTCAGATCCGCCTGTCCGATCGTCTCGGCTCGCGCGCCCAAGTCACCTGCGATGGGGCGACTCTCGGCGACATGGAGCAGGGCGACCGGCTGCTCATCGAGGGCGCCGATGCCAGATCACGCTGCTGCATCCCCCGGGCTACGATTACTACCGGCTGCTGCGCTCGAAGCTGCATTGGGGGCGCGGCGGCCAGCGACAACGGCAACGGCGAACTGACCATGCTGACCCATCTGAAATTGCGCGATCTCGTCATCGTCGACGAGGCGGAACTCGAGTTCGGCCCCGGGCTCACCGCGCTCACCGGCGAGACCGGCGCCGGCAAGTCCATCGTGGTCGATGCGCTGCTCCTCATCGCGGGCGGCCGCGGCGCCGGCGATGTCGTGCGTCAGGGCGCGGAACGCGCCGAGGTCGCGGCAGGCTTCTCCGCCCTCTCGGCCGACGCCTTGCGCTGGCTCGAAGAGCAATCGATCGAGCACGAGGGTGAGCTCATCCTGCGTCGCGTGCTCGGTGCAGACGGCCGCTCGCGCGCCTACGTCAACGGGCAGGTCGTGCCGCTGCAGTCACTGCGCGAGCTCGCGGAGCTCCTCATCGAGATTCACGGTCAGCAAGAGCACCAGCACCTGGTCAAACGCAGCGCGCAGCGCGAGTTGCTCGATGCGCGTCTCGCCCCGGCGAGCATCGCCGCGGTGGCGGAACTCTTTGGCCGCTACCGCAGCTGCCGCACGCGAATTCGAGTCGCTCCGCGCCGCCGCCGAGAATCGCGAGTCGCGGCTCGAGCTCTTGCGCTATCAGCTCACCGAACTCAAGAGCGAGGTCGGCACCGCCGCCGAGATCGAGGCACTGTTCGCGGAACAAAAGCGCATCGCCGGCCGGGGGCGGCTCGCTCAAGCGGCGAGTACCGCGCTCGGCGCGGTTTACGATGAGGAGAGCGCGAGCGCGCACGATCTGCTGGGTAAAGCGTCGGGGACGCTGCGCGCGGTGCTGGAGATGGATCCGAAACTCGGGGTCGCGTCGCAACTGCTCGGCGAGGCTGCCATCCTGGTGCGCGAGGCCGCGGACTCGCTCCGGCACTACCTCGATGCGCTCGACATGGACCCGGCGCGCCAGGAGGAGATCGAACGCAAGGCCGCGGCGCTCGAGGCGCTCGCGCGCAAGCACCGCCAGGGCGTCGCGGAGCTCCCGGCGCAGCTCGCGCGAACCGAGGAGGAGATCCTCGCGCTCGAGGGCGCCGAGCAGAGCCTCGCGCAATGCGAGCACACTCTGGCCACACTCGAGCGTGACTATCGGGATGCGGCGCGCCGGCTGACCGAGGCGCGCCGCCGCGCCGCCGCGGAATTGGGATCGGAGATCACCTCGCTCATGCAGTCGCTCGGCATGGCGGGCGGGAGCTTCGCGGTGAGCGTCGAGGCGGCCCCGGAAGAATTCAGCGCCCACGGCGGGGACAGCATCGAGTTTCTGGTGAGCGCCAATCCGGGGCAGCCTCTCAAGAGCCTCGCCAAGGTGGCCTCGGGCGGGGAGCTCTCGCGCATCAGTCTCGCCGTGCAAGTCGCCGCGGCCGCCGACAGCGACGCGCTCTGCCGCGTCTTCGACGAGGTCGATACGGGGATCGGCGGCGCCGTGGCTGAAATCGTCGGGCGGCAGCTGCGCTCGCTCGGTGCGCATGCGCAGGTGCTATGCGTCACGCATCTCGCGCAGGTGGCTGCGCAGGCGCACGCGCAGTTCCGGGTCACCAAGCTCACCGACGGCAAGGTGACGCGCACGGCGGTCAAGCCGCTCACCCGCGAGGAGCGCATCGATGAGATCGCGCGCATGTCGGGCGGCATCAATATCAGCGATCAGGCGCGTGCCCACGCCCGCGAGATGCTTGCCGCAGCGGAATCGCCGGCGCCGTTAAGATCCGCCGGAAAAAAGCGCGCGCCTGCGCGGCGCTAGCGGCTACTGTCTCGGACGCTTCTGATTCGGACAATTCGGCTTGCGGCAGTGGCCGTAGAGAATGAGCGAGTGATCGCTGATCTCGAACCCCAGGCGCTTCGCTACCGCCTGTTGGCGCTCCTCGATGCCGCCGTCCATGAACTCCTCCACCTTGCCGCAGTCCACGCATACGATGTGATCGTGGTGCGCCCCATGGTTGAGCTCGAACACCGCCATGCCGCCCTCGAAGTGATGGCGGGTCACGAGTCCGGCGGCCTCGAATTGGGTCAGCACGCGGTATACCGTGGCGAGGCCGATGTCCTCCTCGGACACCAAGAGCTTCTTGTAGATATCCTCCGCGCTCATGTGGCGCGCCGAGGCGTCCGCAAGGATATCGAGGATTTTCAAGCGCGGCAGCGTCACCTTGAGACCTGCATTGCGCAGATCATTGCTCTCGGAGGTAGAAGGCGGTTTGAGTCGCTGCGGCATGCGGTGGCATCCGGTATGATGTGTTTTCGATTATTGACCATTTATGGGCGGCGCACCACTTCGATGAAAATTCTTCGCACCTCATTGATCGCCCTCGGGCTGTTCCTGGCCGCGGGCTGCGTCTACCGCATCAACATTCAACAAGGCAATTTTCTCGATCAAGTCGCGGTCGACACGGTCAAGGAAGGCATGACCCGCAGCCAGGTGCGATATCTGCTCGGCACTCCCATGGTCGCGGACAGCTTCAACAGGGAACGCTGGGACTACATTTATTATCTGAAGAAAGGCCGCACCCGCCACATCGACTCGCGCCGCGTCACGGTGTATTTCGATGGCGACAAGGTGGCTCGCCTCGATAAGCCCTCCGCCGCCGTCGCCGCCCAACAGGACGCCTCGGCCGCCAAGATCAAGAACGGCCGGACTTACTAGGCCGCCGGACTCGAGGTTCGCCTAAGACTTGCCGCTCTTCAGAGCTCGAGCCTGCTGCACCCGCGCGCGACGTGCGGCCTTGGGATCGAGCGCGAGCGGCCGGTACACCTCGACGCGATCCCCCGGGCGAAGCGCCTGCTCGCGGCGCGCGGGCGCGCCGAATACCCCGACCGGCGAGCCCTCGAGGTCCACGCCGACGAAGGCCGGGTCCGCGCCGGCGGCGCGCAGCGCATCAGCGACCGTCGCGGCATCAGTCAACTGGTAGGTCCGCTGGATCGCCCCCTGCGGCCGCGCGTACACCACCTCGATGCGCACGCCCGACTCTAGCCGCCGGCACGCGGTGCGGCGCCGTACACCTCGCGCGCCCGCGTCACGAACGAATCCACGATCTTGTCGCACACCGACTCGAACACGGGATTCAGGGCAAGTCCCAGCAAGCGGTTCTTGAACTCGAACTCGACATGAAACATGACCCGCGAGCCCTGCTCGCCGATCGGCTCGAAGCGCCAGCGCCCGATGAGCCGCGTGAAGGGACCTCGGACCAGCTCCATCAGAATTTGCCCCGGCGGCGCAACGGTGTTGCGGGTGGTGAAGTCCAGGCGTACACCGCCGCGCACGATCTCGAGCGCCGCGACGCGCTCGTTGCCGGCGGCGCTCTCGAGGCGAGCCGCCACACATCCCGGCAGGAATTCCGGGTAACGCGGCACATCGTCGACCAGCGCAAACATTTGCGCAGGCGTTGCAGTGACGATGGCGCTACGATCCACGACCTTCAATTGAGCGACTCCACAAGAACCTCGCGCGGCGAGGCGGAATTCTCGCACACCGCACGGTAGACTCCCGGCATGGCAAAAACCGCCGACGCTGCCCCGCCCCCGATCGCCGTCAACCGCAAGGCGCGCTTCGATTATTTCATCGAAGAGCGCTTCGAGGCCGGTCTCGCCCTGCTCGGGTGGGAGGTGAAGAGCATGCGCGCGGGCAAGGCG
Source organism: uncultured Gammaproteobacteria bacterium (assembly GCA_963766915.1). Lineage (GTDB taxonomy): Bacteria > Pseudomonadota > Gammaproteobacteria > Steroidobacterales > Steroidobacteraceae > Bog-1198. The sequence continues at coordinate 261,918 of CAVYCL010000001.1, read as the reverse complement.
CAGATCGCCGAGGCCTACGTGTATCTGAAGAACGGCGAGGCATTCCTCTATGGATGCCATATCGCGCCCTTGAATTCGGCCTCCACCCACGTCGAGACGGACCCCACCCGCACCCGCAAGCTGCTCCTGAACCGCCGCCAGCTCGACCACCTGCTGGGCGCCGTCGAGCGCCGCGGCCATACGCTGGTCCCGCTGCAGCTCTACTGGAAGGCAGGGCGCGCCAAGCTCGAGGTTGGGCTCGCCAAGGGCAAGAAGCAGCACGATAAGCGCGCCACCGACAAGGATCGCGATTGGCAGCGCGACAAGAGCCGCATCATGAAGGCGAGCCGGCGCTGAAGCGCGCAAAGAGGTATACTCAGGGCTCTCTTGGGGCCGACCGGTTTCGACATGGGTTGCGAAACTTCAGGTGCGTACCGAGGTGCTAGTTCCTCGTAAAACTGCTTGCAAACTATAGTTGCCAACGAAGACAACTACGCTCTAGCCGCCTAGTCGCGGCTGAACCTCGACCGGCTCGTGCTGATGCGAACGTTCGAGGGTAGCGCACATCAGCTAGCGGGATACACGTACCTGGGGTGTATCCCGCGAATCGTTACTGGGTTGGCCGCACGCTTTCCCTGCCCGTCGGGTAGCGAGCGGCGAGAACAATAGACGAGGCTACGTACGTAGATCTTGAGGCGTAGGGCTTGTGGACGGGGGTTCGATTCCCCCCGGCTCCACCATTTCAGGGCCCTGAAATAACGATTTCAGGGCCCACAATCTGCTTGAGCGAGGGTTGGGACAGGACTTTCTCGACCGTCGACGCAATAAGCGGCTATTTAATCCGTGTGCCGCTCGTGATGCCTCAACTTCGATCTCAGATTTTAGGCTTCGCTTTTTTTCCGATGGCGACCTTACTCGCGCGCTTCACATACGCCGCCAGGAACGCATTCAAACGCGTCTGCCAGCCCTCACCGCCTGCGCGAAAGAACCTCACGACCTCCGCATCGAGGCGCATGGTCACTGGCACCTTGAGTTCCTCCTTGGGCGGGCGGCCGATGGGATTGCCGTTTGCATTCAACTTGCGCTTTCGCACCTCCCATTGCGCGTCCGTTTCGTGCACGATGGCCGCACCCTTGAGACCACGCAGCCGCTTGAGCTCTTGCTCCGTGAATGGCCGCATCCGCTTGAAGTCGGCCAGGGTGAGCTCGCGCACTTCACCCTCAGCGTTGGTCAGCGGTCTTACCTTTGCCATATTTCCTCACTTCTCGATCGTTTGCCCTACGAAAGCTAATCACTCTAGTGTCGACATCGATTTCGACGTAACACAGAGAATGCAGCCGTCCATCCAAGAATCCGACAGCAACCACACGCACCTCGTTGTACTCCTTGCGAGTATCGATCGACCGGACCGCGGTGTTGAAATCAAAGTCGGCCACCCGATCGAACGAAAGTCCATGCTTGGCGATGTTCTTTTCGTTCTTCTTCGGATCATAGATGATTGCCACGATCATTATTGTACTTACAATAACGAGGAAAGTCGTTAATTTTTGTACTTACAAAGATGATACGCTGGGATGCACGTGTACGTCGCAAGGTAGGCTGATTCCTCCAAAGCTGGAAAACCCCGGTTTCTCGCTCTATGTTTGCCCCGGGTGGACGCGGGTGCTGATTTTCGACATGCACCAGAAGTGATCTTCGCCTCACACGCACTGCGGGCAGGACACGCGCTTTCCCTGCCCGTCGGGTAGCGAGCGGCGAGAACAATAGACGAGGCTACGTACGTAGATCTTGAGGCGTAGCTTGTGGACGGGGGTTCGATTCCGGGCCCTGAAATAACGATTTCAGGGCCCACAGTCCGCATGAGCCTCCTCCCAGCACCCCACTTGGAGGCGGTGTGAGGATTCAGGTCTGGCGCTTCCACTGCATGGATGTCATCGGCTCGGACCGTTCATTGCAGGCGTCCGCTACCTTGGTGAAAGTTAGAACCGCGTTGTCCACTTTCCAGGTGTAAGTGCCAGTCGCCATGCCGGCGGTTTTGTTGCAGGCCCAGGGTCCCGCGACATCCGTGATCTCAAACTGGTCTCCTTTGACGGCGTACGTGCCCGACACGACGACATCCGCACCTTTGTTCAGGTGCCATTGCTGCCCTTTGGCGAACGTCATGACCAGACCCTTGGCTTCGTAACTTCCAGTGGGGAAGTCAGCCGCGAACGCAGTAGTGCATGCGAGACAGGAGGTGATCGCGAGCGCGACAGCGGCGACGAACCATCCGATCATTGAACTTGGATGCTTTCTCATAACCTGAGTCTCCTTTTGTCGGTGTCACGATAAACCCGAAACCGCGACCGAACCCGCCATCGAAGGCTGGAAAACCTCGACCTCTTGCTCTATGTTTGCTGCGGGTGGGCGTGAGAGAGGGGTTTGATCCGCCCAGGAGCATCATGGCCGCGCGCGACCGACATTTGAGCGTGCTGCTCGTGGACGACCACGCGGTCGTGCGCGAGGGCTACCGCCGGCTGCTCGAGCGGCATGGCGACATCGAAGTCGTCGGCGAAGCCGAGGATGCGGCCGGGGCACACGACTTGTTCTGCCGTTTGCAGCCGCAGATCGTCGTGATGGACATCACCCTGCCCGGCACCACAGGCATCGAGGCGATGCGGCGCATCCTCGCCCACGACCCGCGCGCGCGGGTACTGATCTTCAGCATGCACGAGGAAGCGATCTTCGCCTCGCACGCGCTGCAGGCAGGCGCCTTCGGCTACCTCACCAAGGCAAGCGCCCCCGACGCGCTCGTGCAAGCCGTACACTCGATCGCCGGCGGCAAAAAATACGTGAGCGCCGACATCGCGCAGAAACTCGCGCTGCGCGAGTTCGAGGCGCGCGAGGCGGACGAGCTCACCGAGCGCGAATTCGAAGTGCTACAGTTGCTCGCGCAGGGACGTTCGATCAAGGATATCGCCGAATCGATGGGTCTCAACCCGAAGACCGTCGCCAATCACCAGTCCGCGATCAAGTCAAAGCTAGGCGCGGACACCGCGATCGATTTACTGAAGAAATCACAGCAACTCGTCGGGTTAAAGGCTGGAAACGCATGAGCTCGATCGATCCTGCCATTTCTACACGCCCGCGCCGCGGACGCGGTGGACGCTACCTGCTCCTCTTTCTGATCCTGCTCTTCCTGGGCACCGGCCTCTGGACCTGGTTGTCGCTGCAATGGGCCTACTCGGACGGGACGCGCTCGGGGGTGCTGCAGAAATTCTCGCGCCGGGGCTGGCTCTGCAAGACTCAGGAGGGCGAGCTTGCGATCTACTACGGCGGTGTCTCGCCGCAGACGTGGGCCTTCAGCGTGCTCGAGCCCGGCGTGGCCGCGCAGATCGAGAAGGCGGTCGGCGCGCGCGTGCAGGTGCATTACACCGAGCATCCCGGGGTGCCGACCACGTGCTTTGCCGATACGCGTTACTTCGTGGATCGGATCACGGTGATCGACCCCACGCCGGCGCTGACGGCCCCGGTGCCGGCAAGCGGCGCCTCGCCGCAACCCCTTGCGCCGCCACCCGCTGCGTTGCCCGCAGCACCGCCCGCGAGCGCCACCCCGCCGCAGTCTTGAGCCTTCAAGAGGCCCGTCGCGTCCGCGTCACTTGCTCGGTGATCGTCAACGCGACATTGAGCGCCTTGAGTCCGTCCTCGCCGCTGACGGCAGGCGGGCGCGCGCCGGACGCTGCCTCTAAGAAGGCCTCGATTTCCGCTTTGAGCGCATCGCCCTGCTCATAGGTGGTCTCCTTGATGTCGACGGGCGGCACGCCGTCTGCGCCCATCTCGCCGCTCTTGCGAATCACCGTGAGCACCTTTTGCTGCAGATCCACTGACACATAAGCGTCGTCCTCGAACAATCGCAAGCGCCGCTCGGCCTTCATGCTCACGCGGCTGGCGGTGGCATTGGCGACGCAACCGTTGGCAAAACGCAAGCGGGCGTTGGCGATGTCGACTTCCTGGGAGAAAACGCTGGTACCGATGGCATCGATGCCGGTCACGGGCGAGCCCACGATACTCAAGATCAGATCGATGTCATGGATCATGAGATCGAGCACCACATTGACATCGGTGCCGCGATGCTTGAACGGCGCGAGCCGTGCGCACTCGAGAAAACGCGGCACGGTCAATATCGGCTGCAAGGCCTGCACGGCGGCATTGAAGCGCTCCAGATGGCCCACTTGCAGGACGCGCTTCGCGCGCCGTGCCGCCGCGATCAGTTCCTCGCCCTCCGCGACCGTCGTGGTCATGGGCTTCTCGACCAGCACGTGCGCGCCGGCCTCGAGAAAATCCCGGGCGATGGCGTAGTGCTGCGGGGTCGGTGTCACGATGCTCACCGCATCGACGCGCCCCAAGAGCTCGCGGTAATCGGCGTACGCCGGGACACGCAGCTCGGCAGACACCGCCTGCCGCGCCTCGGCTGCGGGGTCGGCGATCCCGACGAGTTCGGAGTTCGTCGCTTGCGCGTATTTCTGTGCGTGAAATCGGCCGAGGTAGCCGACGCCGACGACGGCGGTGCGCATTAGGGCGGGGACACCCGGCGCAGCTTGCTACGTGCGCGATAATCTTGGCGCAATTGCAGAATGATGCCTCCGACGACGGCGGAGGCAGCCCCCGCGAACATCGATAGGCCGCGCCAAACGGTCCAGTAGCCGGCCGCCAGCGACCAGGCGGTCGCGCCGAGGCCGAGCAGCGCCCCGGCCGAGATGAGCAGCCAGGGTTTAGCCTCGTACAACGTCTGCGGAGTCCAAGGACGCATAGGAATAGTGTACGCCCACGGGCGAGCCTGCAGCCATTTCGTTAGAATGACCCGCTATGCGTTTTGCACATATTCTGAAAGGCGGGGGCCGCGCCGGCGCCTGGTCGCGCGAGCTGTTGCTGACGGCGATCGCACTGACGGTGGGCTTCGCCCTGATGCCCGTCCTCATCTTCTTCGCAGGTTCGGCGACCCTCGGTCGCTACGAGGGGGCGAGCCTCGGCCGGTTGTTCTCGAGCGTCTACGACGGGCTTTCGGGCGGGATCGGCCGCCTCCTGGATCGTGCTGTTGGGGCCCTATGGCCTATGGCTCGCCTTCCGCGCCCTGCGCCTGTGGTGGCGGGCCGGTAGCTGAGCCGGTGCAGGGTCGGTCCGGCTTCGCCAGGCGCAGCCTGTCGAGTGCATTCCCTGACGGCGGCCCCTTAAGTTACCTCGCCTTCGGACGCTAACCCGGTGTAGGCAATCAACCGTTCCGCGCCTGGGAGTGCCCGTTTGAATCCCGAGATTGAGGCCCATCTTCGCTCGCTGGTGAGCTTTCCATCGCCGCCTGGCGTCGCGAGCCACATTATCGAGCTCGCGCGCGATCCCGAGATCGAGATGGGAAAAGTCGCGAAGGTGCTGAGCCTCGACTCGGCGCTTTCCTCCAAGGTGCTGCGCATCGCCAATTCGCCGCTCTACGCGCAGCGGCGCAAGAGCGAGAACCTGCGCCAAGCGCTCGTGGTGCTCGGCCTGAATGCGACCTTGACGCTCGCCCTGAGCTTCTCGCTGGTGAAGAGCCTGCGCACCGGCAAGGTGAACGGCATCGATTACCCGCTCTACTGGCGCCGAGCGCTGGTCGCGGCGACCGCCGCGCGGGCGCTCGCCGATGCCATGCGCCAGCCCATGGCGGAGGAGATATTTCTCGCGGCGTTATTGCAGGACGTCGGCATTCTCGCGCTCGATCAGGCGCTGCCCGATCTGTATCGCGGCCCGGACTTGGATCAACGCGACCATCGTAGCCTCGCCGAGATCGAGAAGCGTCGGCTCGATGCCGATCATGCCGAGATCGGCGCCTGGCTCATGGAGAGCTGGAATCTGCCGCCGCGGCTGTTTCGCGCCATCAAACACAGCCACCGGGTGGATCTGTCGGTGACGAGCGATGCCGCCCTCATCTTCCAACGCTGCGTCGCGCAGTCCGGACCCATCGCGGACCTGTTCCTGCGCGAGCCGCAGCAGCGGCCCTTTGCGGAGGTGGGACTCGCCGTGGAGCGCAGCCTCGGGCTCGATAAAGTCGCCTTCGGACAGGTACTCGCGACCATCGGCTCGGTGCTGCCCGAAACCGAGGCCCTGTTCGAGATGGATCTGCTGTCCCAGCAGCACCCCGAGCTGATCCTCGAGCAGGCGCGCGAGGCGCTCATGCTGCGTAATCTGATCGCGCTGCACGAGATCAACACCCTGCGCGCCGTCGCCGAGAGCTCGACCTCGCGCACGCTCGAGCTCGAGGAGGAAACGCGCCGCGACGCCATGACCGGCGTCTACAACCGCGCTTATCTCGATCAGGTGCTCGCGCGCGAGTTCGATCATTCCACCCGCCACAAATGGCCGCTGAGCCTTGCGTTCGCGGATCTGGACGATTTCAAAAGCATCAACGACCGCTTCGGCCACCAGGCGGGAGACCGGATCCTGCAAGCGACCGCGCGGATTCTGCGCGGCAGCACCCGCGAGACCGATCTGATCGCGCGCTACGGCGGCGAGGAATTCGTGGTGGTGCTGCCGGCCACCGATGCCGACACCGCGCACGGCATCTGCGAGCGCATCGTCGCGGCATTTCAAAGCACCGGCCACCCGATCGGCGCGGAGCATGCGCGCGTCACCATTTCGATCGGCTGCGCGACGCACGGCGCGCAGGTCAACTTTCCGAACGTCACTGAATTCGTCAAGGCCGCCGATCAAGCGCTCTATACCGCAAAGCTCCGCGGCCGCAACCAGACGGTGCCCTTCGATCGGCAACTGCCGAGCGTGCTCGCGGCGCGGTCCGCGCGCACGCGCGCCTGACACCCCGGACGGCGTTTTACTTAACCTCCGCCCGTCTTACTTAAGACGTCAGAGCTCGTGACGCGGGTCGCGATTCCATCATCTCGATCGTCCATACCCTGTCGCCGTTTGGGAACATCTAGCAGCTGCAGCGTCCATTGACTAGGCGACTGCGTCTAGGGGCGAAGAGGTTACGATTATGATGAACGATAAAAAACAGATCGAGGAGCCGAAGATGCGCGTCGAGACGCGCGAAATCTGCACCAAGTGCAGAACGGAGAAACCCGCCGTGCCGGCCGTCGGTTGAGCCGAATCCGCGCGATGCAGGGGGCGGTTTCGATCCGTACAACTCATCGGGCGGTTTCGATCGCCGGAAAAACTGGGAACGCGTCGGCAGGCGCTGATCGCGCGCGCTGGCCGCGGCACGCGCGCTCTAGTCATCGCCCGTGGCGCGGCTGTGATCCGCGCTGAATTCGCTGTCCGGCGACCAGCGCGGAAAACGCCGGGTCGACGCAAGGCGATCGCCCAGCTCGCGATAGAGCGCCAAATCCTCGATCGCGCCCGCGACGTCCCAATCCTCGGAATATTTGTCGCCCGCCTGGCGATAACGCTGCGCCATGTATTCGTCCCATTGCAGCAGCCCGTATTGCGGGCCCCGCGCCGCATCGTCGATGCCCGCCTTCACGTACAGCGCAGGCACACCGTGGCGGGCGAAGTTGATGTCGTCCGACGAATAGTAAAGACCTTGCTCGGGGTGCGGTTCGGGACGAACCTCGCGCCCCTGCAAGAGCGCCCAGGCGCGCGCCGACTCCTCGAGCTCGGAGTTGCCGCTGCCGAGGATCACCACATCGCGCGTGCGCCCGCCGACACGCAAGGCATCGAGGTCGATTGCGCCTGCGGTCTGATCGAGCGGAATGACAGGATTCTCGACGTAGTATCGCGATCCGAGCAGACCGGGCTCGCCGGCCGTGAAGGCGACGAAGGCGATCGATCGATCGGGTGGCGGACGGGTGTGCGCGAAGGCCTGCGCGAGCACCAAGAGCCCCGCGACTCCGCTCGCGTCCTCGACAGCGCCGCTCAACACCGCGCCGCTCGGATCGCGTCCGAGACCGTCCCAGTGCGCGCAGTAAAGCACGTACTCGTGCTTGTGACCGCTGCCGGGCAACCAGCGCAATGACATTCGGGGAGTCGAAGCGGCGCACGTCGGTATGCAATTGCCCGCTCACCTTGAGGGCCATGCTCACCGCCTTGAAACCGGGACGCGCCGCCGCGGCAACGAGCGCGCCGTAGTCGAGCGTCGCCTGCGAGAACAACGCGCGGCCCGCCGAGCCCGTGAGCCAGCCCTCGATCGCCGGGCGCTCCGGCTGAGCCGACGCCGAGGCAAGCTCCAAGTGTCCGCCCATCCAGGTGTTGCGAACCGCGTTCCAGCCGAAACCGAGCGTTCCCGGATCGTGCATCAAGCAGCACCCCGGCCGCACCGTGGCGCTCGGCCTCCTCGATCTTGTAAGACCAGCGCCCGTAGGCGCTCAGCGCAAGTCCCTTGAAGACGCCGGGACTGCGGCTTCCGTAACCGGGATCGCCCAGCAGCACCAGCACGGTCTTGCCGCGCACATCGACGCCCGCATAGTCGTCCCAGTGATACTCGTGGGCGACGATCCCGTAGCCTACGAACACGAGATCGCTTTGCGAGAGCGCCGCCGTCGCTGTGGCGCGCGGCGTCCAAAGCACCATGTCCGTGCCTTGCCGCAACGGCAGCAAGGCGCCCCGCCCGCCGTCGATCGAGAGCGTCGCATCGGCGTCCGCGCGGATCTCGACCAGCGGCACCTGTTGGACATAATTGTCGCCGTTGCCGGGTTTCAGGCCGAACTTGCGAAACTGCGCGGTGAGATAGTCGACGGTCTTCTGCCCGCCCGGCGTACCCGGCCTGCGGCCCTCCAGATCGTCCGCGGTGAGCGCGCGCATGTTGGCGCGAAACCTCGTTTCCTCGAAATCGAGCGGCGGCGCGGGCTGCCGCGCGGGAGATCCGCAGCCGCCCGAGCGTTGCGGCGAGGCAACTGGCCCAAAACGCGCAAAGCAGCCTAATGTCGCATGCAGTCTGTCCTTGGAGAGGCGCGGGGCGGCTCAGGCGCGGTGCGGCCAGTACCAGAGGGTGATGCCGGCGAGCACCCCCAAGGTGGCCGCGTGCGCCCAGCCGCGCCACGGACGGCCTTTCGCCTGGCCGAGGAAACTACCCGCGCTTGCAGCGGTCAGAACACCGAACGCCAGCAAGCTCAGCACGAGCCGCGGCAGTTCGCGCCACAGATCCGGGTGTCTCCCGGCCAGCACGCAGAACACGATCAGGACCGCGCCCAGGCCGAACGTGATCGAGGCGGCCGAGCCCAGCACGATACCGATCAAAACCGTGAACGGACGCATGTCTTCACGCTCGTATACACTTGGCTTGCGGCATTGGCTCGTCTAGCCTTGGTTGAATTGGGGCGATGATTTTACAGGAGAACGGCAACTGATGACGGTCGTAAAGCATCCTAAGAGCAAGACAGCGAAGCATCGCTGGCTCTCCGCCATCGTCGTTTGCGCGAGCGCGGTCGGACTCGCCGCATTGTTAGGCGCCGCCATGACACCGCCGGTGGCCCCCGCCGCGGCGACCGCGGGCGCGGTGCTCGAGCCCACCGAGCAGGAGAACTACGTCGCACGCCGCGTGAGCGACATCATCGCCCGCGAGCATTACCGGCGCGCACCGCTCGATGACCATCTCTCGAGCTTGATCCTCGACCGCTATCTCGATGCCGTCGACAGCGGCCGCAGCTATTTCTATGCGAGCGACATCGCCGAGTTCGAGAAGTACCGCTACGAGCTCGACGATGCGATCAAGGCGGGCGACGTGGAACCGGCCTTCGTGATCTTCCGCCGCTTCCAGCAACGCAACCGCGAGCGCATGAACTATGCGATCGAGCTGTTGCAGAAGAAGCCGGACTTCGACGTCGAGGAGTCTTTCAACTTCGACCGCGAAAAGGAGCCGTGGCCGGCGAATTCCGCGGAGATGAACGAGCTGTGGCGCAAGCGCGTGAAGAACGACGCGCTGTCGCTCATCATCACCGGCAAGCAGTGGCCCGAGGTCGCGGATATCCTGCGCAAGCGCTACGAGCACGTGGCGAAACGCATGGATCAGAGCAAGCCCGAGGATGTGTTCGAGGCGTTCATGAACGCGTTCGTGCTGTCGCTCGATCCCCATTCCAATTACTTCTCGGCGCGCAACTCCGAGGAATACAACATCCAGATGAGCCTCTCGTACGAGGGTATCGGCGCATCGCTGACGCTGACCGACGACTACGTGACCGTCATCGACGTGATTGCGGGCGGTCCTGCCGCAGCCAGCGGCAAGCTCGCCGCGAACGATCGCATCACCGCCGTCGGCGAGGGCCCGAGCGGCGAGCTGCTCGATGTGATCGGCTGGCGCTTGGACGATGTGGTGCAGAAAATCCGCGGACCGGGCGGCACCGTGGTGCGTCTGCAGCTCCTGCCGGCCGGCGCGGCGCCGGGAACGGCGCAGAAGGTGGTCGAATTCACGCGCAACCGTGTCTCGCTCGAAGCGCAAGCCTCGCACAAGGCGATGCGCACCGTGACCCGCAACGGGCGCGAGGTGAAGATCGGCATCATCACGGTACCGAGCTTCTATCAGGACTACGACGCGAGCCGCGCCGGTGCCAAGGACTTCCGCTCGACGACGCGCGATGTGCAGCGCCTGATCGGCGAGCTGCGCAAGGACGGCGCCGAGGCCCTCATCATGGACCTGCGTGCCAACGGCGGCGGCTACCTGCCGGAGGCCGAATCCCTGACCGGATTGTTCATCGATCGCGGACCGGTGGTGCAGCTGCGTGATACCACCGGGCGCATCGAAGTCGACGACGATCCGGATCCGGCCATCTTCTATAGCGGCCCGTTGATCGTATTGGTCGACCGTTTCAGCGCCTCGGCTTCCGAGATCTTCGCAGGCGCGATCCAGGACTACGGCCGCGGCCTCATCATCGGCCAACAGACCTACGGCAAGGGGACGGTGCAGAACGCGCACCCGCTCAACTACACCATCTTCGGGCGCAAGCCCGAGCTCGGGCAGCTGAACGTCACCATCGGCAAGTACTATCGCGTCACCGGCGAAAGCACCCAGGACCGCGGCGTCACCCCCGACATCTCGATTCCCTCGCTGATCGATGCGAGCGAGGTGGGCGAAAGCACCCGCGACCGGGCGCTGCCTTGGGACCATATCGAACCGGCGGCGTTCAAGACCGAGGGCGATCTCAAGCCGACTGCCTCGATGCTGCAGAAACTGCACGATGACCGCACGGCCGAGAGCGCTGATTTCCGCTATTTGCGCGAGGACATCACCGCGCTCGACTCGGTGCGCAACCAGAAGAGCCTGTCGCTCAACCTGAAGACCCGCGAGGCCGAGCGCAAGCAACTCGACGCGGCTCGCCTCGAGCGTGAGAACGCACTACGGGCGGCGCACGGTCAACCGCCGTACAAATCGCTCGAGGAGATCAAGGACGACCCGGCGGCGGGGATCATCCTCGACGAGGCCACGCAGATCGCCGGCGACTTCGCGGCGGCCTCGGTGCACAAGGTCGGCCCGACCCAGGCACGGCGCACCGAAGCGCACAACGAGGTACATTGATGGCCCTGCCCGCCCGCACATCGGGCGGGCAGCGCTGCGACTAGCGCAGCAGCAGGTTGTAGAGATCCCAGTAGTCCTCGGCGAGGACGTTCCACTGGCTCTGTGAGGCGGCGCTCGCAGCCGACAACGAATCGGCCGTGGGCACGGTGTCGGCGAGATTCCGGTACTCGCTGATCGCACGCAGCCGCTCGAGTTTCCCCTTCACGGCCGCGGTGATTTGCCGGTGGTTGGCGATCACCGTCTGCGCTTTGAGCACGCGTTGCATGTAATCCTCGCACTCGGCGCGCGAGCCGAAGCTCATCTCGTGCACCCGGCGCGCCACCGCTTCCTTGGCGCGTGCCGCCAGTCCGAACTCATCGACGTGATCGCAGAGCGACTCGGCGTAACTGATGATCGCGAGATTGATGTTGCGCCGGGCAGCCAAGGAAATACCCGCAAACTCAGGGGCCGCCTCGGCCATGATCGCGCTCTTCTCCGCGTGCAGCTCGCCGACCGCGGAGTCGGCGACTACCACGCCCTGGCGGAGCGATTCGAGGGCACGCTGCTGACGGCGGCGGCGGAAGTAGTGCCAGAAGGCGGTGAGCCGCGACAGCTCGGCCTGAGCGGTGGCAAGACTCTCACGGTGGGCATCGGCCTCGGCCGCCGCGCCCTGCAGCCGCTCCTCGACGTCGGTGAGGCGCATGGTGCGCGTGGCCTCGCATTCGGCGACGTGCCGCGCGGTCTCGCGCGCCTCCTGCTGGCGGGTGAGATCCGTCGCGAATTTGGCGAGCTGCTGGTGGCAGGTCTTCCACAAGCCGCGCAGCTGGAAAAAGACGAGCGCACTGAATCCCGTGGCGGGGTCGGCGAGCAGATCGCCGAGCCCATCGAACTGCTCCTGCACGCGCAGGGTCGCGCCTTCTTGCTGCTTCAGGCGGTCGCGTAGGATGTGGAACTCGTCCTTGAGATCGGCGTACGCCTTTTTCAGGCCCGCGCGATTCTGGAACAGCTGCATGAGGCGCTCTTCTTCCGCGCTCACGCTGCCGCTCTCCGACCCTCCCTTGAGAAAGCTGAGCTTGTCGATCAAATGTCCCGCCTCGAGCCGATGGATCAGTCGCGGGACACCAGGGGGATCAACCCACTAAAAGTGATGGCCTCGCTCGGCGCAGTATTCCAGCCATTTATTTAACAGCATGTTACGGCTCCAGCGCTGATCCAGTTCACGCTTGAGTCCGGACTCGAGCCGGACCAGCTCGGGATGGCGCTTGAAGCCGTAAAAGCTGCGCACTTCGGCCAGCCGCGCATCGTGATACACGCACACTTCGAGGTCAGGATCGCGTACCCATTCCCCCTCGAAATCGAACTCATAGGTGAGACGGAACACACTCGTGTAAGGACAAGACTCGATCGGCGTGAGAAAGAGATCACAGTCCGAGCGAACGCGAGACACCGCGGGCGATGTGATGGAACGCAGGTCACGCACCAGCCATCCCAGACGCACGAAATTGCTCTCGTACAGCGTCATGAGACTCACGAAGCTGCCGGGCCGAGCCCGCCACGACGTTTGACACCACTGATCGGCGATCATGGCCCGACTATACCATGCAGGTATCTCGTGTCAGGGCCGCAATCGCCGCTCGATACCCGTACGATCGAGAATTCTGCTCGAAATTTCCTCGATTGAGACTTCAGTCGCATCGAGAAACGGAACGCCGTGCCGCTCGAACAACGACTCCGCTGCGCGCACCTCGAAGGCGACTTGGCGCGGCGAGGAGTAGCGGCTGTCGGGTCGCCGCTCGTTGCGGATTTGCTGCAGCCGGTCCGGCTTGATGGTGAGACCAAACAGCTTGCGCGCGTGCAGATCGAGTCCGCGCGGCAGCTTGCGCGACTCGAGATCGTCCTCGGTCAGGGGGAAATTAGCCGCGAAAATCCCGTACTGCATGGCGAGGTACAGACACGTCGGCGTCTTGCCGGAACGGGACACGCCGATGAGGATCACGTCGGCACGCTCGTAATCGCGCAGCACCGAGCCGTCGTCGTTGGCGAGCGCGAAATTGGTCGCATCGATCCGCATGGCATACGAGTGCGTGTCGGCATTGCGGTGAGTCCTACTCATCGCATGGGAGGATTGCGTCTTGAGTTCGTTCTCGAGCGGTGCTAGGAAGGCGTCGAAAAAATCCAGGAAAAAACCCGTGCTTCCGCGCACGATGTTGCGCACGTCTTCCTGCACGAGCGTCGAGAAAACTATCGGCCGCACGCCTTCGTGCTTGCCCACCAGATCGATCTTGCGCACCGCTTCTATCGCCTTGTCAACGGTGGAGATAAATGGCACAGTCACCTGCCGGAATTCGATTCCGTCGAATTGTGTCATGAGGCTGTGGCCCATCGTTTCCGCGGTAATACCCGTCTGGTCGGATACAAAAAAAACTGTTCGTTTACTCACGGTAGTTCCATGTGTCGGCGGGCGTCTATCTCGGAAGTGTTTCACTTATTCCATGGCCGGACAAGAAGCGAGTAAAAGACCCGATGAACCCGTACATCATTCCGTTTGAGAAGTTGAAGAGCAAGGATCTCGAGGTCGTGGGCGGCAAGAACGCCTCGATCGGGGAGATGATCTCGACGCTGTCGAATCTGGGCGTTTCGGTTCCCGGCGGGTTCGCGACCACCTCGCACGCCTACCGCGACTTTCTGGCGCAGGACGGCTTGAGCGCGCGCATCGCCGACACTCTCGCAACCCTCGACGTCGACGATGTGGAGCGTCTCGCGGTCGTCGGTCGGCAAATCCGCGGCTGGATGCTGGCGACGCCGTTTCCGAAGCGCCTGCACGAGGAAGTGCTCGCGGCCTATCGCAAGATGGGGAGCGGTGCGGATTTCGCCGTTGCGGTGCGTTCCTCGGCCACCGCGGAGGATTTGCCGGAGGCCTCTTTCGCGGGGCAGCAAGAGACCTTCCTCAACGTGCGCGGCGAAGATCACCTGCTCGCGCTCCATGCACGAGGTGTACGCGTCGCTGTTCAACGATCGCGCCATCGCCTACCGCGTGCACAACAACTTCGACCACAACGCCGTGGCGCTGTCCGTCGGCGTGCAGCACATGGTGCGGAGCGATTTGGGTGCGGCCGGCGTCATGTTCACCCTCGACACGGACTCAGGCTTCCGCGATGTCGTGTTCTTGACCTCCTCCTACGGGCTCGGCGAGACGGTGGTTCAGGGTGCCGTGAATCCGGACGAGTTCTACGTCTACAAGCCGGCGCTGCGCGCAGGCCGGCGGGCGATCCTGCGCAAGAATCTCGGCCAGAAGGCCATCAAGATGATCTACGGCGAGCCCGGCTCGCAACAGCGCGTGCGCACGGTCGATGTGCCGGCCGAGGATCGCCAGCAATTCTCGCTCAACGAAGCGGACATCGTGGAGCTCTCGAAGCAGGCGCTCGTGATCGAGGAGCACTACGGCACCCCCATGGACATCGAGTGGGGCAAGGACGGTGAGAGCGGCAAGATCTATATCCTGCAGGCGCGGCCGGAGACGGTACAGAGCCGCGCCGGGCGGACCATCCAGCGCTTCACCTTGAAATCGCGTTCGACGCTGCTGGTGAGCGGTCGCAGCATCGGTCAGAAGATCGGCGCGGGCCACGCGCGCATCATCCGCGACGTAAAGGAAATGTCGCGGGTACGGGCGGGCGATGTGCTGGTCGCGGACATGACCGACCCCGACTGGGAGCCGGTGATGAAGCGCGCCTCGGCCATCGTCACCAACCGCGGCGGACGCACCTGCCATGCGGCGATCATCGCGCGCGAGCTCGGCATTCCGGCCGTGGTCGGCTGCGTGACCGCCACCCAGGCGATCCGCGAGAATCAGGCGGTGACCGTCTCCTGCGCCGAGGGCGACACCGGCCACGTCTACGACGGCATGCTCGATTACGATCAGCGCAGCATCGAGCTCGACTCCTTGCCGCCCATTCCCGTGAAGATCGCCATGAACGTCGGCAATCCCGATCGCGCCTTCGAGTTCGCCGGACTTCCCAACTAGGGCGTCGGCCTCGCGCGGCTCGAATTCATCATCAACCGCATGATCGGCGTGCACCCGCGCGCGCTGCTCGAGTTCGACAAGCAGAGCCCGGAGCTCAAGGAATCCATTTCCCAGCAGATCGCGGGCTACGCCGACCCGGTGACCTTCTACGTCGACAAGCTGGCCGAGGGCGTCGCGCAGATCGCGGCGGCCTTTGCGCCCGAGATGGTGATCGTGCGTCTGTCCGATTTCAAGTCGAACGAGTACGCGAACTTGATCGGCGGCAAGGCGTACGAGCCGCACGAGGAAAATCCGATGCTCGGATTCCGCGGCGCCTCGCGCTACATCGACAAGGTGTTCCGGCCGTGCTTCGAGCTCGAGTGCCGCGCCTTGAAGCGCGTGCGCGAGGAGATGGGACTCACCAACGTGCAGATCATGGTGCCCTTCGTGCGCACGCTCGCCGAGGCCAAGGCCGTCACCGCAGCTGCTCGCCGACAACGGCTTGAAGCGCGGCGACAACGGCCTGAAGCACATCATGATGTGCGAGCTGCCGACCAACGCGCTGCTCGCCGACCGCTATCTCGAGTACTTCGACGGCATGTCGATCGGCTCGAACGACATGACCCAGCTCACGCTCGGTCTCGACCGCGATTCCGGCGTCATCGCCAAGCTCTTCGACGAGCGCGACGATGCGGTCAAGGCGCTCATGAGCCATGGCCATCAAGGCCTGCAAGGCGCAGGGCAAGTACGTCGGCATCTGCGGCCAGGGACCCTCCGACCATCCCGAGCTCGCGCGCTGGCTGGTCGAGCAAGGCATCGTCAGCCTGTCCCTCAATCCGGATACGGTGGTCGAGACCTGGATGTTCCTCGCCAACGAAACCGCGGCGTTGCGCTGAGGACGAGGCAGAGCCCGCTCAAGCGCTCTGCGGTACCCAGCGGCCGCAACAGGTGCTCGCGGTAGTACTCGAGCTCGCGGATCGATTCGCGCACATCGTCCTGCGCCAGGTGGGTCGCGTTCTTATGGAACGCGGACGAAATCTGCGGCGCCCAGCGCTGCGCGAGCTCCTTGAGCGTGCTCACGTCGAGATTGCGGTAATGAAAGAACCGCTCGAGCGCCGGCATGTAGCGCGCGAGGAAGCGCCGGTCCTGGCAGATGCTGTTGCCGCACATCGGCGAGCGGCGCGGCTCGACCCAGGCCTCCAGAAACTTGAGGGTCTGGCGCTCCGCGGCCGCGGTATCGATGCGGCTCGCGAGCACCCGTTCGGTGAGACCGGAACCGCCGTGCTGTTTGCGGTTCCAGTCGTCCATGGCGGCGAGCACGTCGGCGCTCTGACGCACCGCGATGACCGGACCCTCGGCGAGCACGGTGAGGTGCTTGTCGGTTACGATCGTGGCGATTTCGATGATGAGATCGGTCTCGGGGGACAGGCCCGTCATCTCGAGGTCGATCCAAATAAGATTCTCGGGAGATTTCATTACCGCATGGTAGCAGAGGCCCTCAGTTGAGCGGCAGGAGCGGCGTCGGCATCGTGCTCGCGAGCTACGGCCGCGGCGCGCTCGTGCAAGCGGGCGGCGAGACTTTGAGCTGCGCGTTGCGGGGCCGCAAGCAGCGCGTCGTATGCGGCGATCGAGTCCACTGGGTGAGCGGCGAATCCGACGGCGGCGGACCGGCCATCGAGGCGCTCGAGCCGCGCCGCAATCTCTTCGAGCGCATCGATGCCCGCGGACGCCCCGAGCCGGTCGCCTCCAACCTGGACCGCGTCGCCATGGTCGCCGCCTGCGAGCCGCTCCCCGACTGGTTCGTCGTCGACCGCTATTGGGCGGGCGCGCGCCTGAAGGACATCGAGGCGCTGCTGATCCTCAACAAGTCGGACTTGAGGAGCGATGATCTCGCGGCGGAGCTCGCCAACTACCGCATGCTCGGCCTGCCGTGCGTCGAGGTGTCGGCGCGCGACGGCGCAGGCCTCCCCGCACTGCGTGCCGCCCTCGAGGAAGGCGCGACGCTCCTCGTCGGCCAATCGGGCGTCGGCAAATCCTCGCTCGTGAACGTGCTCGTGCCCGACGCGGCGGCGCAGACCGCCGAGCTCACGCGCGAGGTGGAAGGCCGTCACACCACGACCACGGCGCGCCGCTATCGCCTGTCTTCCGACGCGTCGCCGGAATCGCAAGTCCGCGGTGATCGATGCGCCGGGGGTTCGCGATTTCGCCCCGCCGGCGACGCTCGCACGCGCCGCCGAGCGCGGCTTCGTCGAGATCCACGAGCGCGCCGTCGACTGCCGCTTCAGCGATTGCCGGCATCTGGAGGAGCCGCAGTGCGCGGTCCGCAATGCCGTGCTCGCGCACCAGATCTCGGCGCGCCGCTACGAGAGCTACCGTCGGCTTTACCGGCTGTACGAGAAGTTCGCCTAGGAGACGCGGGTGCGTCCCGCGAGCGCGTGCGCAAGCGTGCCGCCGTCCACGTATTCGAGCTCGCCGCCGACCGGCACGCCGTGCGCGATGCGCGAGGCCTTGAGCCCACGGCGCAGCGCGAGCTCGCCGAGATAATGGGCGGTGGCCTCGCCCTCCACGGTCGGATTGGTGGCCAGTATCACTTCGCGCACCTCGCCCTCGCCGAGCAGCCCCTCGAACTCGTCGAGCCCGAGCTCCGCGGGCCCGATGCCATCGAGCGGCGATAGGTGACCCATGAGCACGAAGTAGCGTCCGCGAAAACCGCCGGACTGCTCGATCGCGACGACGTCGGCGGGCGACTCGACGACACAGAGCTGCGCGACGTCACGTTGCGCTGAGCTACAAATGGCGCACAGCTCGCTTTCCGTCAGCATGCGGCAACGCTTGCAGTGCCCTACCGAGGACAGAGCCTCGCTCAGAGACTGCGCGAGCGCGCGGCCGCCGTCGCGGTCGCGCTCCAGGAGATAGAAGGCCATGCGCTGGGCGGATTTGGGACCGACCCCGGGCAGGCAACGCAGGGCGTCGATCAGACGCGCGAGCGTGGGTGTGTACTTCATCGAATCAAAAGGGAAGCTTGATGCCCGGCGGCAAGTTCATGCCCGACATGAGATCGGCGTATTTCTCTTTGCTGCGCTCCTCGATCTTGCGCGAGGCATCGTTGATCGCCGCGGCGACGAGATCCTCGAGCATTTCCAGATCCTCCGACACGAGCTTGGGCTCGATGGTCACCTTTCTCGCCTCATGCCGCCCGTTGAGCACGACCTTCACCATGCCGGCGCCCGACTCACCGGTCACCTCGATATCCTTCAGCTCCGCCTGGGCCTTCTGCATGTTTTCCTGCATCTGCTGCGCCTGGCGCATCAGATTGCCGAGTCCACCTTTCATCATGATCTCGAATCTCCTTTGCTAGTTCGCCGGTTTGACCGAAGCGCTATCGACGGCCGCACCGAATCGCTCCTGCAACCCCTTGACGACCGGGTCCGCCTCGAAGGCAACGACCGCGCGCACCACCTTGTCCTGGTCCGCGAGCGCACGCTGGCGCGCCGGCGTCGCGAGCTCGCTCTGCGACACCTCGAACACGAGCCGGACGGCGCGCCCCAGGTACTTCGTCAACGCCTGCGCAAGCTTGTCCTCGATGGCACGCGAGCGCCGCGCGTCCACTCCCTCGTCGATCCGCAATGTGAGCACGTCGCGCTCGAACGAGGCCGGTACGCAATTCAGCGCGAACTGGCGCAGCATGCCCGTGAGGCTCGCCCCGTCGACGATGCGCGGCCAGGAGGCGGCATCGATGCTCGCCGGTGCGGCGGCGGGGGGCGCTGGATTACCGGGCGCCGCGGCGGCCACCGGCGCAAGCGGCGTCACCGTCGCCTGCGGGACGGTTCGTGCGGACGGGGGCGTCGGCAGTGTGCGAGCCGCACCGCTCCCGGTTGCGGCAGCGGCTGTCCCTGCAGTCGGGCCGGCAGCGGGCGCGTCGGGGCGAAAGGCCAGCATGCGCAACAGCGTCATCTCGAAACCCAGCCGCGGATCCGGGGCGAGCGGCAGGTCGCGACGGCCGGCGAGAGCGATCTGGTAGTTGAGCTGCACATCCTCGGCAGTCATCGAGCGGCTCAATCGGATGAGCACCTCGGCATCGAACTCCTCGTCCTCCTGCGCGGCATCGGGCACGATCTGCACGATGGCGATTCGCTGCAGAAGCGCCGCCAGATCGGCGAGCGCGCGGTCGTAGTCCGGGGCATCGCGGTCGAGCTCCGCCACTTGCGCGAGCAAGCCGGGGCCGTCCTCGCGCGACAGTGCTTCGACGATGCGGGTCACGTGCCCGCGGTCGATGGTGCCGAGCATGGCGCGCGTGTTCGCCTCACTCAAGGCTCCGCCGCCATAGGCGATCAGCTGATCGAGCAGGCTCAATCCATCGCGCATGCTGCCGTCGGCGGCGCGCGCGAGATGCGTAAGAGCCGCGGGCTCGAACTCGAGCTGCTCGGCGGTCGCGATCACTTTCATGCGCTCGGCGATGAGACTCGAGGACAGGCGCTTTAAGCTAAATTGCAGGCAGCGCGACAGCACCGTGACGGGCAGTTTCTGCGGGTCGGTGGTCGCGAGCAGGAATTTGACGTGCGGCGGAGGCTCCTCGAGCGTCTTCAAGAGCGCGTTGAAAGAATGGTTCGACAGCATGTGCACCTCGTCGATGAGGTACACCTTGTAGCGTCCGCTGGTCGGCGCGTACTGCACGTTGTCGAGCATTTCGCGGGTATCGTCCACCTTGGTGCGGGAGGCGGCGTCGACCTCGATGAGGTCGACGAAGCGGCCCTCGTCGATCTCGCGGCAGGCGGCACACACGCCGCACGGATTGGAACTCACGCCGCGCTCGCAATTCAAGGATTTCGCGAGAATACGCGCGATGGTGGTCTTGCCCACCCCGCGCGTACCGGTGAACAGAAAGGCATGATGGACCTTGCCGCTGTCGAGCGAGTTGGTGAGCGCACGCAGCACGTGCTCCTGCCCCACCATGTCGGCGAAGTGCTTGGGCCGCCATTTGCGGGCCAGTACGATATAGCTCATGAGTGCAGTTTATAGGAGGCGGCCCGCGCTGGCAGGTCTTCGGCGCCCGACTTAAATCGCTACCGCTGCTCCCTTCCGGGCCTGACGGGGTTCGTGACCAGTCGCCGCGAAGATGCCAACGCGAGCCGCCATAGACCAAATTGGCGGAGAGGGAGGGATTCGAACCCTCGAACACCTTTTAGGATGTTACTCACTTTCCAGGCGAGCGCCTTCGACCACTCGGCCACCTCTCCGCGCGCGATACCTGGACCTTTACGCGGGCCGCAAGGGTACCCGAGGCGGCCGGGGCGATCAAATTCTAGCCCGGGCTGCTACCGGCCTTGTTGTGCGGTGCCGGCTGGTAGCGCGGCGGCACATCCATGCACTGATCTTTCGGTCCGGGCGCCGGTGGCGACACGCCGACCGCCGGAATCACGAGCGCCCCAGCGGTATTCGGGGTGTCGAGGCCGGCGGGCACCTGCAGCGGCGGCTTCTGCACCGCTCGCTGATATTCCTGCGGTTTATGACAATCCGGCGCAAAACCATGCACCAGCCGCGAGCAGCCGTCGACGAGCAGCCCCACGGCGATCACCAGAACGATACGATGAATTCTCACGCTGCACGATCCTCGAGTTGCACGCCCGCCAAACGCATGGCGCGCCGCACCGTCTCGTGCTCCGCCTTGGACAGTTCGACCAGCGGCGAACGGATTGTGTTCCCGATGAGCCCCATCTGCGCGACCGCCCACTTCACCGGAATCGGGTTCGCCTCGACGAACAAATCCCGGTGCAGCGCTTGCAGATCCGCATCAATGGCGCGGGCGGCCGCGAGCTCGCCTGCAAGCGCGGCGCTCGCGGCCTCGCGCATGCGGCGCGGGGCGACGTTCGCCGTCACGGAAATGACCCCATGGGCGCCCGCGCCCATCCAGTCGACGGCGGTCGCGTCATCGCCCGACAACACCGAAAAATCGGCGGGACACACGGCCAAAAGATCCTGCACACGCGCAAGGGTGCCGCTCGCATCCTTGAGCGCCTTGATGCGCGGATGCCGGGCGAGCCGCGCGACCGTGGCGGGCTGCAGATCGACCGAGGTTCTGGAGGGTACGTTGTACAACACGATCGGCACCGCGGAGGCGTCCGCGGCCGCCGTGAAGTGGCGGAACAATCCCTCCTGGGGAGGCTTGTTGTAATATGGAGTCACCAGCATCACGCCGTCGACACCGAGCCGGGACAGCGCTCGAGTCCGCGCGACCGTGCTGGCGGTCGAATTCGTGCCGGCGCCGACGATCAGCGGAATCTTGCCGGCGCAGCGGCTGACCGCCCGGCGGGTGAGCTCTTCGGTCTCCTCGAGGGTGAGCGACGGCGATTCCCCGGTGGTACCGGCGATGACGATGCCCTGGCTGCCCTCGGCGAGGTGAAAATCGAGCAGCCGATCCCATCCGCCCAGGTCCAGGCTCCCGTCGACGCTCATCGGCGTGACGATGGCTACCAGGCTTCCGCGCATTGAGGGCCCCTTTGGGAAATACCGCTACCATAATTGTTGAGACTGCACTGTGGCAAGCGGCATCCGGTAGAATTTGCATCGATGAAACAACATATTGTGATTAGCGCGGTGGGCGGGGATCGCGTCGGCATGGTGCACGAGCTTTCCAAAGCGATCGCCGACTGCGGCGGAAGTATCAGCGAAAGCCGCATGACCTCGCTCGGCAACGAGTTCGCCATGCTGCTCCTGGTGGACGGCAACTGGCACACGCTCGCCAAGCTCGAGGGTGAGTTCAAGAAGCTCGCCGACGCCACCGGCATGAACATTCAGTTGCGCCGCACCGAGGAGCGCGCAGCGCGCAACGACATGCTGCCCTACTCGATCGATGTCGTGTGCCTCGATCAGACCGGAATCGTCGCGGGCCTGTCGGGATTCTTCTCCCAGCGCGGCGTCGACATCGCCGAGCTGTCCACGCGCTCCTATGCGGCGGCGCACACCGGCGCGCCGATGTTCTCCGTGCAGATGATCGTGAACGTCCCCAGCCGCTTGCACATCGGCGTGCTGCGCGAGGAGTTCATGGATTTCTGCGATCATCTGAACCTGGACGCCATCTTCGAGCCGGTCAAGAATTGACGTGAACCCATGAGCAAGATCGCAATCGGCAAGAAGGCCCCCGCTTTCGCCCTCGAAGGTACTTCCGGCAGCTGGTCGCTCGAGGATGCGAAAGGCTCCTGCGTGGTCCTTTACTTCTATCCGCGCGACAACACGCCCGGTTGCACGCAGGAAGGCCAGAGCTTTGCCGCGGCCTTCGCACAATTCAAGAAACTCAAGACATCAATCGTCGGAATCTCCCCGGACAGCGTGTCGTCGCACGAGAAGTTCAAGAGCAAAATGGGTTTTCCCTTCGAGCTCCTGAGCGATCTGGACCGCACTGTCTGCAAGCGCTACGACGTCATTCAGGAAAAAAGCATGTACGGCAAGAAATACATGGGCGTTGAGCGCAGCACGTTCCTCATCGACCCCGAGGGCGTGCTGCGCGCAGAGTGGCGCAAGGTGAAAGTCAACGGTCACGCCGAGGCGGTGCTCGCGGCGGTGAAGGCGCTGTGACCGGGCCACCGCGGCCGGTGCCGGCCGCCGTTGCCAAGGTGCGCCAGTCGCGCCAGCAGCGGCGCATTTTCGTGCTCGACACCAACGTGCTCATGCACGACCCGACGGCGATCTTCCGCTTCGAGGAACACGACATCTACATCCCGATGACGGTGCTCGAGGAGCTCGACGCCGGCAAGAAGGGCGTCTCCGAAGCGGCCCGCAATGTGCGTCAGGTGAGCCGCTTCCTCGACGAGCTGATGCAGAGCGCGACCAAGAAGCAGATCGACCGCGGCCTCGCCTTGCCGGCCTCGGTGCCGGTGAATCACGGCAAGCGCGCGCCGCTGGGACGGCTCTTTTTCCAGACGCAGCTGTTCGAATCCGCGCTGCCCGAGGGCATCCCCGGCCACGGCGCCGACAACGTGCTGCTCGCCGATACGCTCGCGCTGCAGAAAAAATTCGCAGACGCCCGAGTCACGCTGGTGTCGAAAGACATCAACCTGCGCATCAAAGCGGCCATCGTCGGCGTGCACGCGGAGGACTACTCGAGCGACAAGACCATCGAGGATGCGGATCTTCTCTCGAGCGGCGTACAGAAGCTGCCGCCCACGTTCTGGGACAAGCACGGCAAAGGCATGGAGTCCTGGCAACAGCAAAGCCGGACGTTCTATCGCGTGCGCGGACCGCTGGTGCAGGAATGGCAGGCCAATCAGTTCGTCTACGATCCGGGCGAGAACGGCGTCGAGGCGATCGTACGCAAAATCGAAGGCGAATCGGCGGTGCTCGAGCTCACCGTCGATTACCGCACCGAGCGCAACAACGTATGGGGCGTGAGCTCGCGCAACCGCGAGCAGAACTTCGCGCTGAATCTGCTGATGGATCCGGAGATCGATTTCGTCACGATCTTAGGCCCCGCGGGAACCGGCAAGACGCTGCTGAGCCTTGCGGCCGGGCTCGCGCAGACGCTCGATCACAACCGCTACAGCGAAATCATCATGACGCGCGTGACCATACCGCTGGGCGAGGACATCGGCTTTCTTCCGGGCACCGAGGAAGAAAAGATGGAGCCCTGGATGGGCGCGCTCATGGACAATCTCGAGGTGCTCACGCAGAGCCAGACGGGCGGCGCCTGGGGTCGCGGGGCAACCACGGATTTGCTGCGCCACCGGATCAAGATCCGATCCCTGAACTTCATGCGCGGCCGCACGTTCCTGAACCGGTTCATCCTCATCGACGAGGCGCAGAACCTGACGCCGAAGCAGATGAAAGCGCTGGTCACCCGGGCGGGCCCGGGCACCAAGATGGTTTGCCTCGGCAACATCGCGCAGATCGACACGCCCTATCTCACAGAAACCACGACCGGTCTGACATATGTCGTGAACCGGTTCCATGGCTGGGCCTATTCGGGGCACATTACGCTGGTGCGTGGCGAGCGCTCGCGTCTGGCAGATTATGCGTCCGAAGTCCTCTGAGAAGGCCGGGCAGGCCTCTCGGCCCGAGCAGGCGAACTTTGCGGTGCTCGTCGCACTCCAAGCCTGCTTTCAGGGGCACGAATGCAGCTGTTGAAATCGCTCACCGCCTTCCTCGCGATCGCCGCATTTGCGGCCGCCACGAGCGTGAGCGTCGGCTGGGCGGCGGATCCGGCAGCCCCGCAGCAGGAGCAGGACCTGCCCGATCTCGGCAGTCCGGCCACCGCCGCCGTGTCTCTGGAGGAGGAGTTCCAGGTCGGCCAGTCGTGGGCGCGGCAGATGCGCGCGCAGGGGATCGTGCTCGAGGACCCTGAGGTCACCGACTACATCCAGCAGCTCGGCCACAGCCTCTCGAGCCGCGCCGAGGAGGGACAGCATCAGTTCAACTACGCCGTGGTGCGCGATCCGGTCATCAACGCCTTCGCGATGCCGGGCGGATTCATCATGATCAACAGCGGCTTGTTCCTCGCGACCACCAACGAGAACGAGCTCGCGGGCGTGCTCGCGCACGAGACGGCGCACGTCACGCAGCGCCACCTGGTGCGCGGCATGATCGACCAGACCCACGCCGGCCTGCTCGCGACCGCAGCCATGCTCGCGGCCATCGTGCTCGGGCGCGACCGCGGGCCGCGGCGATCCGAGCGTCATGGAGGGCGCGATCTTGGGCGCGCAGAGCGCCGCCATCCAGCATCAGATCAACTACACCCGCTCGCAGGAGTTCGAGGCCGACCGCATCGGCATCGGCACCATGGCCGCCGCCGGCTACGACCCGCTCGGCATGGCGACCATGTTCACCGAGCTCGAGCGCAACTCGCCGAACCCCGACCGCATCAAGGCGATCGAATTTCTGATCGATCACCCGCTCTCGGCGGAGCGCATCGCGGAAGCGCGCAATCGCGCGGAGCAGATCGGGCGGATCCGCCACGAGGATTCGCTCAGCTACTTGCTGATGCGCGAGCGCCTGCGCTCGCTGGTCGGCAATCCCGAAGCTCGCGCGCGAGTATTACGCGAACCTCGCCAAGAACGGCGGCGGGCCTCGACCTCGAGCAGCGCTACGGCAAAGCGGTCGCGGACATCGCCGCGCGCAAGCCTGCGCTCGCGATTCCCGATTTGCAGGCATTGCTGCTCGAGTATCCGCGAGTGACCCAGTTCTACGGCGCGCTCGGCCAGGCCTATCTCGCCAACGGCCAGCTGAAGGAGTCGCAGGCGGTGCTCGAGAAGGGCCTCGCGCTGTTCCCGCGCAATGTGCCGGTCACGATCCGCCTCGTCGGAGACCCTGATGCGGGCCGGCGACAACAAGCGCGCCCAGCTCATTCTCGATGACCTGTTCAATCAGGTGGAGCCGACGCCGAATCAGGCGAAGCTCATCGCGAAGGCCGCCAACGATGCCGGCAACGTCGCCGATTCCTATTACTACATGGCCGACTACTACCTGATGAACGGCGATCTGATGCAGGCGTCGAATCAGCTGGCGCTCGCCCTGGGGGTGCCCGACTTGAACCCCATCCAGCGCGCGCGTATCAGTGCCATGCTCGAGGAAGTGCGTGCAGCCATGCCGAAAAATCGCAAGAATACCGTGGCAGACGACAACGGCGGGCGCCACTAGCGGGGTACTATTGCGCTCGACGGCGCAATTTTCCAAGGGAGACCATTCGGAATGTGCAAGATAGTCTCGCCGCGCGTAGGCGTCGCAATCGCGGCCGCCATGGCGCTGACCGCCTGCGTCACCCTGCCCCCGAACCACGTGCGTAATCCGCAGGACCCCTGGGAGTCCTGGAATCGCGGCGTTTACCGCGTCAACGACAAGCTCGATCGGGCCATCGCATTGCCGGTGGCCAAGGCCTACGTGCGCCACGTGCCCGGCGGCATCCGCACCGGCGTCAGTAATTTCTTCGCCAACGTCAGCACGCCGTGCGTGATGGTCAACGATGCCTTGGAGGGCAAGTTCAAGAATGCCGGTGCCGACCTCGGGCGATTCTTGATGAACACCATCGTCGGCTTCGGCGGCATCTTCGATCCGGCGACCTCGGCGGGACTCGCCCGCAACTACGCGGATTTCGGCTTGACGCTCGGCCACTGGGGCGTGCACCCCGGGCCGTTCCTCGAACTGCCCATCCTCGGGCCTTCGGATGTGCGCGACGGGCCGGCCAAGATCGTGGACACCTACATGCAGGGCATCGAATACATCCCGAACGAATGGGTGAAAATCGGGCTTTATGTGCCTTATGTGGTCGATGTCCGGGCGGCCTTGCTGCCGCTGCAGCCGACCATCGACCAGGCGTATGACCCCTACGCGGTCATCCGGGACGCCTACCTGTCGCGACGCGCCTATCTGGTCTCCGACGGGAAGATCTCGCCTAGCAGCGAACTCGTGGATCCGGACGCGGACGAGTCGCCGGCACCGGGCGGCCCCTCGATCGCCACCCCCCCGGCAGAGGCGCCTTCAGGGTCCGGAGCCGCGGCCGAAGCCCCTAAGCCCCCGGAATCGCCACCCCACTAAGGGGTGGGATGGGCGGCGGCGGCCGGGGCCGGGGGCCGTCCCCGTGACGATCACGGCTGCCCCGACAGGAGCGCATCGACGTCGCTCAAGCGGGCGAGCTGGTGCAGCTGCGTCGGAATGTTCTCGTAGCGCAGCTGTCGCCCGGCCCCGCGCGCCACGCTCAGCCATTCGATGAGCAAGGCAAGACCCGAGCTATCGCTCCCCGTGACCGCGGACAGATCGATGACCGCGGCGCGGCCGTGCGCGATGGCGGCGGCGCCGACCGGTAACAGCGGTGCCACCGTCGTGAATCCGAGTGTTCCGGTCACCCGCGAGCGCTCGCCTGTCAGCGTCTCGAACGAGGCGGTGTCGCGGCGCGCCGTCCTTCAATGGCTGCTTCCCGGCGCGACCCCGGCGGGTTTGATGTCACCGGCCTCCAGCCGTGCGATCAGCTCGTCGAGGCCTTTCTGCTGCACCTCCGAGGCGAAGTCGGTCTTGAAGCTCTTGACGTACGAAATCCCGTCGATCACCACGTCCCAGGCCTTCCAGCCCTGGTCGGTCTTATGCAAGCGTGAATTGACCGGCACCTTCGAGCCGTCGTCCTTCTTGACCTCGGTGCGCACCGTCGCCTGCGTGTCGTTCGGATCGCCCCGGTACGGCAGCACCGTGAAGTTGCCCGCCGTGAAATTGAGCAACGCATTGCCGTAGTTGTGCAGCAGCGAATGATAGAAGGCCTTGACGAAGCGCTGGCGCTGATCCGGGGTCGCGGTGCGCCACGGCTGCCCGAGCACCAGCCGCGCCGCATAGTCGACATCGAAATTCGGCAACAGCACGTTGGCGACCAGCGCGTCGAGCTTGTCCGGATCTTTGCTTGTACATCGCTCGATTCGCATCGAGCTCGCCCAACATGCGCTTCGCCGAGGTCTCCACCAGCTCCTGCGGCCCGAGGGTGTTCGGGCGCGGGCGCGCCGGCCGCGGGTGCCGGCGCCTGGGCGTGCGCGATGCCGGCACCTGCCGCGAGCGCGAGCGCCGTCCGCGGCGGCCGTGACACATGAAACGAATGCCTTCATTTGGTTTTCTCCGGTTTCGAGGGCGGCGTCGTCGCCGGGGCCCCCGGTGATGCCGAGGATCCTGAGGATCCCGAGGAGTCCGACCCCTTGTTGCTGAAATTTGCCACCAGCTGGCCGATCAGATTCTCGAGCACCAGCGCGGATTGGGTGAACCCGATCTGATCGTTGTTCTTGAGATAGGTATCCGCCCCGCCGGCGGTGAGCCCGATGAATTTCCCGCCGAGCAGTCCTTGCGTGTAAATGCTCGCATCGCTGTCGCTCGGGATCTGGTTGTACTTCGAGTTGAGCTGCATCGACACCACCGCCTTGTATTGCTTGGTGTCGAGATCGATGTGCGTCACCCGCCCGACGTCCACGCCCGCCATGGATACGGGCGCGCCCACCTTGAGGTCGCCGATATTGTCGAACTTGGCGGTCACCGCGTAGAAGCTGCCGGTGACTGCCCAAGTGAATGCCATGGTTCGTGGTCTGGGTCGTCAGAAACGCCAGTGCCGCGAAGCCGAGCAGCACGAACGCCCCGGCCCCCACATTCAATGTACTCGACTTGCCCATAACAATGACCTCTTTACAGGAACGCGGACGTCAACAAGTAATCCAGGAACAGCACGACGACCGCCGAGGTCACCACCGTGCGCGTGGTCGCAAGTCCCACGCCCTCGGCGGTCGGCTCGGCATAGTAGCCCTGATAGACGGCGATGAGGCTGCAGGCGACGCCGAAGAAGGCGCTCTTGACCAACCCCTCGTTGATGTCGCGAAGCTCGACCGAGGACTGCATCTGCGACCAGAAGCTCCCCGAATCGACCCCCATCATCTGCACACCGACGAGCTGCGCGCCATACAGGCCGATGAGGCTGAAAATCGCCGCCAGCAGGGGCATCGCGATGATGCCGCCCAGAAACCGCGGCACGACCACGCGACGAATCGGATCGACCGCCATCATTTCCATCGCCGAGAGCTGGTCGGTGGCGCGCATCAGTCCGATCTCGGAGGCGAGCGCCGTACCTGCGCGGCCCGCGAACAGCAGCGCCGTGATGACCGGACTCAATTCGCGCACCAGACCGATCGCGGCGGCGGTGCCGAGCGCCTCCTCGGAACCGAAGCGCCGCAAGAGCTCGAATCCCTGCAGACCCAACACCATGCCGACGAATAAACCCGACAGCATGATGATCACCAGCGACAGTCCGCCGGAGTTGAACACCTGCTTCGCGATCAGATCGAATCGCAGCAGCGCCCGCGGCGCCGCGCCGATCAGCCGCAGCAGGAACAGGCTGATGTCGCCCAAGCTGCCGAGCGCACCGACTAAGCTTCTGCGTAGCTCGCCGATCACGCGGACTGCCCCTCGGAGCGTTCCAGCAGCTCGCCGAAATAATCGGGAGCCGGATAGTGAAACGGCACGGGGCCATCGGGCAGACCGCCGACGAATTGCTTGACCACGGCCGAAGGATTGGTCGCGAGCTCCTGCGGCGTACCGCTGGCCGCGACCTGCCCTCCCGACAGCAGGTACACGCGGTCGGCCACTTGGGTGATCTCGTGCACGTCATGCGAGACCACGATGCTGGTCAGCCCGAGCGTGTCGTTCAAACGCCGGATCAAGCGCAGAATCATGCCGAGCGAAATCGGATCGAGACCGACGAACGGCTCATCGTAAATGAGGATCTCCGGGTCCATGACGATGGCCCGCGCCAGCGCCACGCGACGCGCCATGCCGCCCGAGAGCTCCGCGGGCATCAGCGGCGCGGCGCCGCGCAGCCCCACCGCCTGCAGCTTCGTGAGGACGATCTGGCGGATCAGCCGTTCCGGCAGGTTGGTGTGCTCGCGCAGCGGAAAGGCGACATTCTCGAAGACGCTCAAATCGGTGAGCAGCGCGCCGTTCTGGAACAGCATGCCCATGCGCTTGCGGAGCGCATACAGGGCATCGCCGCGCACCGTGCGCATGTCCTGACCGGCCACGACCAGCGTGCCGCCGAGCGGCCGGAGCTGTCCGGTGATCAGGCGCAGCAGCGTCGTCTTGCCGGTGCCGCTCGGTCCCATGACCGCCGTCACCCGTCCCGGCAGGATATCGAGATCGAGATCGCTGAAAATCGGCCGCCCGTTGACGGCATAACTCAGCTTGCGGGCCTCGACAATGGCGTTGGCTTGGCTCAACAGGTCAGGCCGCTGTTTCCATGCTCGGCTTGTAGGTGCCGGCGGCCGCCAGGCCGTTCAACTTCGCACGCGCATAGAGCTGTTTCTGGCCGCCCTGGAAACCCGCTTCGGTACCCCCCCAGGCGCGTAGCGAGGTGTCCTGCAAGGCGCGTCCGTAGCTGAAGGTGAGCGCCCAGGGGAGCGACCCCGAGGCATTCATGAGGCTCAAGTGCAGAGTGGCCTCGGTGGGACTCTGCCCGCCCGAGAGAAAGGCGATGCCCGGCACGGCCGAGGGCACGTGTCGCTTCAGCGTCCGTATCGTGGCTTCGGCCACTTGCTCGGGCGAGGATTTCTGCGCGCTCTTCTTGCCGGCGATCACCATGTTGGGCTTCAGGATCATGCCCTCGAGGAAAATGCGGGCGGCAAACAGATGGTCGAACACCGTCTGCAGCACCCCGTTGGTGACTTCCTCGCAGCGCGCGAGGGGGTGATCCCCGTCCATCAGCACCTCGGGCTCGACGATGGGCACGATTCCCGCCTCCTGGCACAACGCGGCATAGCGCGCCAGCGCCTCCGCGTTGGCGCTGACGGCGTAGCGGCTCGGAATGCCGGCGCCGATGTCGATCACCGCCCGCCATTTCGCGAACCTCGCACCGAGCTTGTAGTACTCCGCGAGCCGCTCGCGCAGGCCGTCCAGACCCTCGGTGATGGTCTCCCCCGGGTACCCCGCCAAGGGTTTGGCGCCTAAGTCGACCTTGATGCCCGGGATCATGCCCTGCTTGCTGAGATACGCCGGGAACGGAACACCGTCCTTGGTCTTCTGCCGGATGGTCTCGTCGAACAGAATCACGCCGCTGATGAACTCTGCGGCCCCGGGCGTCGTGAACAGCATGTCGCGATAGGCGCGCCGGCTCTCCTCGGTCGACTCCAGCTTGATGGTATTGAAGCGCTTGAGGATGGTGCTCGTACTCTCATCGGCGGCCAAAAGCCCCCGATGTTTGTCGACCATGGCGTGCGCGGTGGCGGCTAGCTCTGCGGTATTCATGAGGGCGGTCTCGCTCAAAGTGGCAACGTAGCCCAGGAGGATAACAAAACACTGCTGGGGTGGAACTCGGAACCAAAGAGGACTAAAATAGTCCTACATAGGGAATCGGGACCTGAGGCCCGCGACCATGCTGAGAATGGGAAAGTTGACCGATTACGCAACCGTCGTGCTTGCCACTTTAGCGCAAGAGCCGGCGCGGCATCGTGCCGCCACCGAGCTCGCGGAGCGGACCCGGCTCACCCGCCCCACCGTGAGCAAAGTCCTGAAGGGCTTGCAGCGCGCCGGCCTGGTGATCTCCTCGCGCGGTGCGCAAGGCGGCTATCGCCTCGCGCGGGCGCCCGGCGAAATCACGGCGGCCCAGATTCTCGACGTGTTCGAGGGGCCGATCGCGATCACGGAATGCTCGAGCGCCTCGAGCCAGTGCGGAATCGAGCGATTGTGCCGTGTGGGCGGAGCCTGGCAGCGCATCAACTCCGCCATCCGCCGCGCGCTCGAGGACGTCACCTTGCAACAGCTCGCCGGCTTGGACCCTCCGCCGGGACGCACGGCGAGCGTGAATTTCAACTTCGACATTCGCCGCCCGCTGTCCTGACAAACCCTTTAAATTGCGGCCTCCGGCCGCCCGAATGAGCCTCTAGAGAACATCCATCGTGTCAAGCAAATCGCAAGAAGTCGAAGCCCTTCTCGGCCAGAAATACCGACACGGCTTCATCACCGACATCGAGTCGGACAGCCTGCCCCCCGGGCTCGACGAGGATGTCGTGCGCGCGATATCGCTCAAGAAAAACGAGCCGAAATTTCTGCTCGACTGGCGCCTCAAGGCGTTCTCGCAGTGGCTCAAAATGCGCGAGCCGCGCTGGGCCCATGTGCACTACAAGCCCATCGATTACCAGGACATCTCCTACTACTCGGCGCCGCGGGCGCCGAAGAACGCGCCGAAGAGCCTCGATGAGGTGGATCCGAAGCTGCTGGCGACGTACGCGAAGCTCGGCATTCCGCTGCACGAGCGCGCGCGTCTCGCCGGAGTCGCTGTGGATGCCGTATTCGACAGCGTCTCGGTGGCGACGACCTTCAAGGACAAACTCGGCAAGGCCGGGGTCATCTTCTGCTCGTTTTCCGACGCGGTGCGCGATCATCCGGCCCTGATCGAGCAATACCTGGGCACGGTGGTCCCCGCGGCGGACAATTTCTTTGCGGCCTTGAATTCCGCCGTGTTCTCCGACGGTTCCTTCGTGTACGTGCCGAAAGGCGTGCGCTGCCCGATGGAGCTGTCGACCTACTTCCGGATCAACGCGGCCAAGACCGGTCAGTTCGAGCGCACGCTCCTCATTGCCGCGGAGGGCGCGTCGGTGAGCTACCTCGAGGGCTGCACCGCGCCGATGCGCGATGAGAACCAGCTGCATGCCGCCGTGGTGGAGCTGGTTGCCTTGGACGATGCGCAGATCAAGTACTCCACCGTGCAGAACTGGTATCCGGGCGATGAGAACGGCGTCGGCGGCATCTACAACTTCGTCACGAAGCGCGGCGAATGCCGCGGGCGCAACTCCAAGATCTCCTGGACGCAGGTCGAGACGGGCTCGGCCATTACCTGGAAATACCCGAGCTGCGTGCTCAAAGGCGAAGGCTCGACCGGCGAGTTCTACTCCGTGGCGGTCGCCAACAACTATCAGCAGGCCGACACCGGCACCAAGATGATTCATATCGGCAAGAACACCAAGAGCACCATCGTCTCGAAGGGCATCTCGGCCGGCCATGCGCAGAACACCTACCGGGGCCTCGTCAAAATCCTGCCGAGCGCGGCAGGCGCGCGCAATTTCACGCAATGCGACTCGCTGCTCATGGGCCCCGACTGCGGCGCCCACACCTTCCCCTACATGGAGGTCAAACACCCGACGGCCACCGTGGAGCACGAAGCAAGCACCTCCAAGATCGGCGAGGACCAGCTGTTCTATTGTCTGCAACGCGGCATCTCGGCGGAGGATGCCGTCAACATGATCGTCAGCGGCTTCTGCAAAGTGGTTTTCAAGGAGCTGCCGATGGAATTTGCCGTCGAGGCCCAAAATTTGTTGAGCGTGAGCTTGGAAGGAGCGGTGGGCTGAGCCCGCCGAAAAGCATGCTGAATATTTCCGACTTGAGCGCCCGCGTCGCGGGCAAAGAGATCCTGAAAGGCGTGAGCCTCAAAGTGAACGCGGGCGAGGTGCACGCCATCATGGGACCGAACGGCTCGGGCAAGAGCACGCTCGCGCAGGTTCTCGCGGGACGCGAGGATTACGAGGTCACGGGTGGCTCGGCGACCTTCGAGGGTGCGGATCTTTTGGCGATGGCGCCTGAGGAGCGTGCGCGCGCGGGACTTTTCCTGGGATTTCAGTACCCGGTCGAGATTCCCGGGCGTCAACAACGTCTATCTGCTGAAGGCCGCGCTCAATGCCAAACGCAAGGCCGCCGGCGAGCCGGAGGTCGACGCGTACGAGTTCCTGAGCCTGGTGAAGCAGAAGATGAAGCTCATGCAGATGAGCGAGACCTTCTTAACGCGCGGCGTCAACGAGGGCTTCTCGGGCGGCGAGAAAAAGCGCAATGAAGTGCTGCAGATGCTCATTCTCGAGCCGAAGCTCGCGATCCTCGACGAAACAGACTCAGGGCTCGACATCGACGCGCTCAAAGTGGTCTCGATGGGCGTGAACAGCCTGCGCGACCCGAAGCGGGCGGTCGTGCTGGTGACGCATTACCAGCGGCTGCTCGACTACATCGTGCCCGACTACGTGCATGTCCTCTCCGACGGACGCATCTTGAAATCGGGCGATCGCTCGCTCGCACTCGAGCTCGAGCGCCGCGGCTACGACTGGGTGCGGGAGAGCCGCGTCGCATGAGTCCCGCGCAGCAATCCGCCGCGCTGCGCTCCTTCGAGGCGCAGTGGCGGGCACGCACGCCGGATGCCCTTTCGGGACTTCGCGAGCGCGCCTTGAGCCGCTTCTTGGAGCTCGGCCTGCCCACTTCGCACGATGAGAGCTGGCGTTACACGAGCCTGCGTCCGTTTACCTCGCAGAGTTTCGTGGATGCCCCGGGGGCGCGCTGCCCCGGGGGCCGCGGGTTTCGATCGTCGCCAGGCTCTCGCGCTCGAAGCCTCGCAGACGCTGCTCGGCGGGCGCGTCGACGCCGCGGCGCACACCATCGTGCTGGTGAACGGCGATCCGCTCCTCCCCCGCTCCGCTCAGACCGGCGCCGAGATCCGCTCCTTGAGCGCGCTTGCGCGCGAGAATCCTGACCTCGTGATGCGTCACCTCGAGCCCCTCTCCGATGCCGAGGAGCTGCGCTGGCTTTTGCTCAACACCGCGCTCGGCGTCGATGGCGTGCACATCAAGATCACGGGCGCACTCGCCATGCCGCTCCTCATCCTGCATGTCGGCACCGCCGACCGACCGGGCAGCGTTGCTTATCCGAGAGTCATCGTCGAGGCCGCTGCCGGGGCGGTGGGCACCGTCATCGAGCATCACATCCAGCACGGTGCGCTAGCGCCGTTGAGCAATTCCGCGACCCTGCTTGCGCTCGAGCGCGACGCGCGCATCGAGCATTACCGGGTGTTCGCCGCCGGTGAGCAGGCGGTGCACTTCGACACGCTGCAAGTACGCCTGCAGCGCAATGCCGAATGCCGGCAGTTCACCGTCGCTTTGGGCGGCGGCTTGGTGCGCACCTCGCTCGACGCGCGCCTGAGTGAGCCCGGCGCAAAACTCGACAGTCGCGCGCTCCTCGTCGGCCACGCGGAGCGGCACGTCGACTGCGTGAACGTGGTGAGCACATGCCGCCGCGCGCACCGTCAGCCGGCAGACCGCGCGCGCCATCGCGAGCGGCACGAGCCGCGTGATCTTCAACAGCAAGGTGGTGGTCGATGCCGGCGCCTCGCAGTCGGACTCGCAGCAATCCTGCCGCGGCCTGCTGCTCTCACCCAGCGCCGAGATCGACTCGCGACCGCAGCTCGAGATCCACACCGACGACGTCAAATGCGCGCACGGCGCGACCACCGGCCGTCTCGATCCGAACATGCTGTTTTACATGCTGTCGCGCGGCCTCGACCGGCAAACGGCGCAGAGCCTGCTCGTATACGCATTCCTCGCCGATGTGCTCACGGACATGAGCGAAGCCGACGGCGCGGACCGCGATCGAGAGCGAGCTCATCCGCCAACTTCCCGATTCGCAAACCCTGCAGAGCTTCCGATGAACACCGCACTCGCCCCGACATCCCCGGCCTTCGACGTCGACGCCATCCGCCGTGAATTCCCGATTCTCGGCCGCACGGTGCACGGCAAACCGCTCGCCTATCTCGACAGCGGCGCCTCGGCGCAACGCCCGCGCAGCGTCATCGCGGCCGTGGACGATTACGAGCGGACGCATCACGCCAACATTCATCGCGGCGTGCACACGCTGAGCCAGGAGGCCACCGCGCTCTACGAGGGCGCACGCGAGCGCATCGCGCGCTTCATCAACGCCCGCTCGCCGCGCGAGATCGTGTTCGTGCGCGGCACCACCGAGGCCATCAACCTAGTCGCGCAAAGCTATGGTCGACCGCTGTTCAAACCGGGTGACGAGGTACTGATCACGCATCTCGAGCATCACGCGAACATCGTGCCCTGGCAGATCCTCTGCGAGCAGACGGGCGCGAAGCTCGTGGTGGCGCCCATCGATGCGCGCGGCGAGGTGCATGCCGAGGCGGTCGAGGCTCTGATGAGCGAGCGCACCCGGCTGCTCGCCTTGGCCCACATATCGAACGCTCTCGGCACGGTTCTGCCGGTGCGTCGGCTCATCGCCACCGCCAAGGCGAGAGGGATCACCACGCTCGTCGACGGCGCACAGGCGGTGCCGCACCTTCAGGTGGACGTGCAGGCGCTCGGCTGCGACTTCTATGCCTTCTCGGGGCACAAGATGTTCGGACCGACCGGCGTCGGCGTCCTGTACGGCCGCGAGAGCCTGCTCGAGCGCATGCCGCCCTGGCAAGGCGGTGGCGACATGATCCTCACCGTCCGATTCGACAAGATCGGTCTACAACGCCTTGCCTCATAAGTTCGAGGCCGGCACGCCGAACATCTCGGGCGTGGTCGGGCTGGGCGCGGCGGTCGACTTCCTGCAGTCGCTCGATCGGGAAGCCATCCACGCGCACGAGCAGGAGCTGCTCGAGCACGCGACGGCGGCGCTCTCGTCGATCTCCGGATTGCGCATCATCGGCACGGCGTCCGACAAGGCGAGCCTGGTCTCATTCGTGGTCGAGGGCGTGCACCCGCACGATCTCGGAACGATTCTCGATGGCGACGGCATCGCCATCCGCACCGGACACCACTGCGCCATGCCGGTGATGGATTTCTTCGAGGTGCCGGCCACCGCGCGCGCCTCCTTTGCCCTCTACAACACCTTCGAGGAGATCGATCGCCTCGCCGCTTCCATCGGGCGGGCGCGCGCGCTCATCGCTTAGCATGGAACTCACCGATCTCTATCGCGACGTCATCCTCGACCACAATCGCCGGCCGCGGAATTTCGGGCCACTGGAGCCCGCCAATGCGCTGGCGGAGGGCTTCAATCCGCTGTGTGGCGACCGGCTCACGGTGCGTCTCAATCTGGCGGACGACCGGATCGAGAACATTCGCTTCGAGGGGCAGGGCTGCGCCATCTCCACCGCTTCCGCCTCCCTCATGACTGAGGCCGTGAAGGGCAAGACCCGAGACGAAGCGCTCGCGCTGTTCGACCGGGTCCATCGGCTGCTCACCGACGATGCGGCGGGCGCCGAAGATCTCGGCAAGCTCGCCGCCTTGTCGGGCGTCCGCGAATACCCTGCTCGCGTCAAGTGCGCGAGCCTGTGCTGGCATACGCTCGCCTCGGCGCTCAAGACGCCGGATGCCGAGGCGGTGCCCGCCGTCTCCACGGAGTGAGCTCGAACACGATGCGATCCTACGAAAACGAGCCCATCGTCGTGCAGCGCGAGGTCAAGGCCGTCGCAATTCCCGCCGGCGTCGAGGTCAATTTGAAACTCGGCTCCGTGGGCTACATCACCCAGGCCTTGGGCGGAAGCTTCACCGTATACATCGACGGTAATCTGTTCCGCATCGCCGGCCACGATGCCGATGCCATCGGCAAGACGGCGGCGAAGCCCCCGGAGGTCCCGCCCGGCGCCTCCGAGGAGGACATCAAGAACGTCGTCTGGCAGCAGCTCAAGACCTGCTACGACCCCGAGATCCCGGTGAACATCGTCGATCTGGGCTTGATTTATGAATGCGATGTCACCAAGAACCCGGATGAGACGCGCAACGTCGCGATCAAGATGACGCTCACCGCCCCCGGCTGCGGCATGGGCGAGGTTCTGGTGCAGGACGTGCGCGACAAGGTGGAGCTCGTGCCCACGGTGGCGCGCGCGGATGTGGAACTGGTCTTCGATCCTCCGTGGAACCAGAGCATGATGTCGGACGAAGCGCGCCTGCAGACCGGAATGATGTGAGGAGCTGATGAGCTGGATCGATGCCGGACCTGCGAACCTAGGCGATGGAGAGACCCGCTCGCTGGCCGTGGGGAGGCGCATGGTCGCGATCGCACGCAGCGGCGATGAGTACTTCGCCATCGAGGATGTCTGTACCCACGACGGTGCCGAGCTCACGGGCGGCGAGATCGAGGGCGATCAGATCATTTGCCCGCGCCATGGCGCGCGTTTCTGCCTGCGAACCGGCGAGGCGCTGACTCCGCCCGCGTATGAGCCGGTCCATGTTTTCGCCACTCGCATCGACGACGGTCGTCTGTGGATTCGCGCAGACTGACGCTGCTCCGTCACGGCGAGGCGCAGGCGCTCGACAGCTCGCCGGAGGATTTCGAGCGCACGTTGACGCGCCGCGGAAATATCGAGGCGCACGAGATTGCCGAGCGCATCGTGCATCACAAGCTCATCCCGGACCTGATCCTCGTGAGCCCCGCGGAGCGAGCCTGGTCGACCGCCGAGATCGTGGCCTCGGCCTGCGAGCTCGATACCAAGCAGGTGCAGTGCGCTCGCGAGCTTTATCTCGCCACCCCCGAATCGACCTGGCGGCTGCTGGCACGCCGTGACCCGGCGCTCCGCCATATCCTCATCTGCGGACACAATCCCGGATTGAGCCAGCTCGCGAGCCGCTTCGGTCCCGTGCCGGACCGGCGGAACCTCGCGACCGCCGGACTCGCGACGGCGGTGTGGCTGAACGCGCAGTGGGACACGATGGAACCGGAGACCGCGGCGAGCTGCGAGCTGTACGACCCGGAGAGCCCGCTCGATCTGTGAGCGCGGTCCGCGTGCCTACATCTGATCGCGATGCAAGCGCATGAGACGGCGCCGATCGCGCTTGTCCGGGCGGGTTTCCGGGCCGCGGCCGCGAGACCTGCGCGAGCCTTTGCTGATCGCGCAGCTGGGCGCGCCGCGTCGGCGCTCGCGGGTGTCTCGAGATAGCAGCCGCGCGCCTCGGTGGCCGGGCCGCGACGCTGCGGAAGAGCCGAGCACCTCGAACTCGGCGACGATGCCCTCGAGCGAGAGCGTGATCCGATCGCCGGGGCGCACGGCGTGCGCCGGCTTCACGCGCTCGGCATTCAGATGAACTTTGCCGCCGCTGATCGCGGCGGTGGCGAGCGAACGGGTTTTGTAAAATCGTGCGAACCAGAGCCACTTGTCCAGGCGGCTGCCATCGCTTTCTTGCGCCGGGTTCACGTTAACAGCCTCTCATATACAGAGCCTCCCCGGCGCTATAATAGCGTCCTCGCCGTCAACCTCCAGCTTCCAAGGATCCGAGTGCTCGACGATTTTCGTGAAAGGCTCAAAGTCGAGACGCAGGCGCTCGAGTCCGCGGGTCTGCTGAAGCGCGAGCGCATCATCGGATCGGCGCAGGGCCCCGTCGTGCGGCTCGCCGACGGCCGCGAGATGATCAATCTGTGCGCCAACAATTACCTGGGGCTCGCCAATCACCCCGCGGTCGTCGAGGCCGCACGCGAGGCGCCTGTCGCGGTATGGCTACGGCGTCGCCTCCGTGCGCTTCATCTGCGGCACGCAAAGCATGCACCGCGAGCTCGAGGAGCGCCTGAGCGCCTATCTCGGGATGGAAGACACGATCCTCTATTCCTCGTGCTTCGATGCCAACGGCGGATTGTTCGAGACGCTGCTCGATGAGCGCGATGCGGTGATCAGCGATGCGCTCAATCACGCCAGCATCATCGACGGCATCCGGCTCTGCAAGGCGCGGCGCCTGCGCTATGCGAACAACGACATGAACGAGCTCGAGCGGGCGCTCAAGGACTCGCAGGACGCCCGCGTCCGCCTGATCGCAACCGACGGCGTCTTCTCCATGGACGGCTCCATCGCCCGGCTCAAGGACATCTGCGATCTCGCCGAGCGCTACGGCGCGCTGGTGATGGTCGATGATTCGCATGCCACCGGATTCATCGGCGCACGCGGCCGCGGCACGCACGAGTTGCGCGGCGTGATGGAGCGGGTCGACATCATCACCGGCACGCTCGGCAAGGCGCTCGGCGGCGCGAGCGGCGGCTACGTGTCCGCCCGCAAGGAAATCGTCGGCTGGCTGCGACAGCGCTCGCGGCCGTACCTGTTCTCCAACAGCATCGCCCCGCCGGTCGCGGCCGGCACGCTCAAGGTGCTCGATCTGCTCGAGGCGGGCCCGGAGCTGCGCGAGCGGTTGCACGCCAACGCGCGCTACTTCCGCGAGCAGATGCAGCGACTCGGCTTCGACCTGCTGCCGGGCGAGCATCCCATCGTGCCCATCATGCTGGGCGAGGCGCCGGTCGCGGTGCGGCTCGCCGAGCGCATGCAGGAGGAAGGCGTGTACGTCGTCGCGTTCTCCTATCCGGTGGTGCCGCACGGCAAGGCGCGAATTCGAACTCAGTTGAGCGCGGCGCATTCGACCGCGCAGCTCGATCGCGTGGTTCAGGCGTTCGCCCGCGCCGGCGAAGCCCTCGGCATCATTAAAAAGGCAAACTCATGAAAGCATTGGTCAAAGCTCGTGCGGAACCGGGCATCTGGATGCAGGACGTGCCCGAGCCCACGGTCGGTCACAACGATGTGCTCATCAAGATGCACCGCTCCGCCATCTGCGGCACCGACATGCACATCT
Source organism: uncultured Gammaproteobacteria bacterium (assembly GCA_963766915.1). Classification (GTDB taxonomy): domain Bacteria; phylum Pseudomonadota; class Gammaproteobacteria; order Steroidobacterales; family Steroidobacteraceae; genus Bog-1198. The sequence goes on along the minus strand of CAVYCL010000001.1, from coordinate 221,642 downwards.
ACAATTGGGATGCCTGGGCGCAAAAAACCATTCCGGTGCCGATGGCGGTCGGTCACGAGTACTCGGGCGAAATCGTCGAGGTCGGCAGCGAAGTGCGCGGCGTGAAGGCCGGCGATCGGGTATCCGGCGAAGGACACATCACCTGCGGGCATTGCCGCAACTGCCGCGCCGGACGGCGGCACCTGTGCCGCAACACCCAGGGCGTCGGCGTGAATCGCCCCGGCGCGTTCGCCGAATACCTGACGCTTCCCGCCTCCAACGTGTTCAAGCTCCCCCCTGCCATCGACGATGAGGTCGCCTCGATCCTCGACCCGTTCGGCAATGCCACGCACACGGCGCTCGCCTTCAACGTCGTCGGCGAGGATGTGCTCATCACCGGCGCGGGCCCCATCGGCATCATGGCGGTGGCGATCGCGCGCTACTGCGGCGCGCGCCACATCGTCATCACCGACGTCAACCAGTACCGCTTGGAGCTCGCCGCCAAGATGGGCGCCTCGAAGGCCATCAACGTCGCGCACGAATCGCTCGACGATGCGATGCGCGAGCTCGGCATGGAGGAAGGCTTCGACGTCGGGTTCGAGATGTCGGGCAACGCCGCGGCGCTGCGCGAGATGCTGCGCACCATGCATCACGGCGGCAGCATCTCCATGCTCGGCATCCCGCCCGGCGAGACCGCGATCGATTGGAACCAGGTCATCTTCAAGGGCCTGGTGATCAAGGGCATCTACGGCCGCGAGATGTTCGAGACCTGGTACAAGATGGCGAGCATGCTGCAGAGCGGACTGAACGTGCGGCCGGTCATCACCCATCGGCTCGGCGTGCAACGACTACCGCGAAGGGTTCGAGATCATGAATTCCGGCAAGTCGGGCAAGGTCATCCTGGACTGGTCGGCGCTCTGACAGGGCCTTTCGTCCGGGGCACTGCAGGCGCGGTTTGCTAGACTAGCCCCGCCCCCACGCAAGGAGTTCCATCATGCCCGCCTCCGCCATCCCGAATTCTCACCTCGATCTGTTTGAGAAGAAGGCGTTCGCTCATCTCGCCACGTTGATGCCTGACGGCCAACCGCAGGTCACGCCGGTCTGGGTCGAATTCGACGGCCGGCACGTGATCGTCAACACGGCCGATGGACGGCAGAAGGACAAGAATCTGCAGCGCGACAAGCGCGTCGCGCTGTCGCTCATCGACCCCGACAATGCCTATCGATACCTCGAGGTGCGGGGCAAGGTGGTGGAGCGCACCCACAGCGGCGCGGATGCGAACATCGACAAGCTGGCGAAGAAATATCTCGGCAAAGACAAGTACCCGTTCCGGCAGCCGAACGAGGTTCGCGTGATCTATAAGATCGAGCCGGAGCACGCCACGACGATGGGCTAGGCGTGAGCCGGGCCAGCGAACCACCGCGGCGGCATAACAAGAGACCATGAAAAGAATCGTTTGCTGCTTGCTGCTCGTGACGCTGATCGGCGGCTGCGCCGTTTCCAAGGACGGCGTGGGCTTCGCATCGAAGCCGCACGTCGTGCAACAGGGCGTCCTGATCGTCGGTACGACGGGCCCGCTGCGCACGCTCAGCGACGCCGAGCGCGATGCGCTCTACCGCGACTACATCGCGGCCGCAGCGCTATCGCACCCCGGCGATGAACCCGCCTTGAGCGCGGTGGCCTTCAAGGAAAAAGTCGCGGGCTGGGCGTCGATCCAGACCTTCAGCATCCCGCTCGTCATGAACCTGCGCTACCGGGTCCTCGTTCCCACCAAGGTGGCCGAAGACACCCACTTCGCCTCGGCGGCGGGTTCCTTCCTATTCGGCGCGAGCGGCGATCTGGTGGCCGCTCGCGGCGGTCGCGAGGGCTTGTTATGGATCGATCGCGTGCTCTGCAAGGCCGATCGATCGTACGACGCCTGCGCGGAAAAGTATGCAATCGGCGTGTTCGATGAGAACACGGGCCGGGAGCTCGATCGCGACTACAAGCCGAAGGCGGACGGCGAATGGGTGGACGTATCGAGCTATGTGCGGCTCTCGAAGGATCCGCAGCACCACTCGGCTAGTGAGCTCGATGTGCGGGCGATCAACCGCTGCGATGATTGCAAGGGGTCCTTGCCCGGCTCGGTGCAATCCTCGGTTTCGCTGCCGCCGCCGTAGTCAGGCGGCCGGAGGCGCCGTCTTGCGCATCGATTCGCGCGCAGCGAAGGGCTCGTACCAGCGCGCGAGCGAGGGACTGCGCTGCCGCCATCCGAGATCGGCGTATCGAAAATCCAAGTATCCCAGCGCACAGCCGAGCGCGATAAGCCCCAAGTCCATGCGGCCGGCCCAACCCGCGGCGCGGCGCTCGAAGTCGCCGAGCGCCGAGTCCACCTTCGCCATCTGACCGCCGATCCAATCGGGCCAGCGCAAATGCTCCGGCCGCACGGCGGTCTCGTAGCGCGTCAGCACGGCCGCATCCATCAAGCCGTCCGCGAGCGCCTGATCGGCGAGGATCGCGAAGCGCGCCTCGCCGGCCGCGGGCAGGAGGTGGCCGTCGCCGAGGTCGTTGAGATATTCGCAAATCACACCGCTGTCGTAGAACACCGCGCCCGCATCGGTCACCAGCGCGGGGATCTTGCCGAGCGGATTGTGCGCGACTAACGCGCGATCGCGGTTTATGGGATGAGCCACGGAGGTCTCGAGCTCGAGTCGCCCCGCGAGCCCAAGTTCGTGCGCGACCACGAGGCACTTGCGGACGAAGGGGGATGTCGGGGAGAAAAAGAGCTTCATCGAACGCCAGGCACCGCGGCCTTCGGTCAGGGTTGTCCCAGAATCTTGCGCGGCGTCAACGGCTGCATGCACCAGCAATAGGCATAGAGTCCACGGGGATCGTTGAGCGCGGCGACCGCGCGGGCTTGCTCGAGGAGGGGGTCGAGGGCGCGCGCGAGCGGATTCGGCGGCGGGATCAGCCCTGCGATCTGCCCGAAGCGCACCGCCTGAGACCTCAGCTGCAAGAGCAATTGCTCGCGCAAGCTGAGCTCGGGCTCGATGTACTCGACGCTGTAATCGGCGCCCATCTCGGCGAGCTTGGCGGCGGCGTCGGTCGAGTCCTTCAGACCGCCGAGGCGATCCACCAGACCGATGCGTTGTGCGTCGACCCCGGACCAGACGCGCCCCTGCGCGATCTTGTCGATGTCCTGGACGCTCTTCTTGCGCCCCTCGCTCACCCGATGCAGGAAGTCATCGTACGCATGGTCGACCGAGACTTGCAGGATCTGGCGGGTGGCGGCGTCTAGCGGCCGATCGAGGCGCAGATCTCCGGCCAGCGGCGTCGTTCCGAGCCCATCGACCTTCACACCCAGCTTCTCGAGCGTGCGCTGGAAGGTCGGCACCACCGAGAACACCCCGATGGACCCCGTCAATGTCGTGGGGCTTGCGAAAATCTGGTTGGCTGCCGCCGAGATGTAGTAGCCCCCCGAAGCGGCGTAGGTGCTCATGGACACCACCACCGGCTTGCCCGCCTTGCGCAGCGCCTGCACCTCGCGAAGAATCAGCTCCGAGGCGAACATGCTCCCGCCGGGGCTGTCGACGCGCAAAACCACGGCCTTCACGGCGTTGTCGTAGCGCGCCTGCCGCAACAGGTCCGCGGTGCTGTCGCCGCCGATTTTGCCCGGGGGCTGATGACCGTCGAGTATTTCGCCGGCGGCAACCACGATGCCGACCTTGGCGTCGGACTTGCCCTTCAGGGCGCGCTTCGGGCGCACCGCGGCGAGGTACGGGGTGATGCCGATCGAATAGAAGGAGTGGCTCTCCGGATCCTCGCCGACCAGTCCTTTGAGCTCGTCGCCCAACTGTCGCCGGCTTTTCAGAGCGGTGACCAGCCCGCGCTGCAAGGCGAGCTTCGCCGCATCGCCATTCACCGCGGCAAGCGCCGCGGGCGCCTCGGTGACGTAATCGTCGAGTGCGCTCGGCTTGAGCGCGCGCGCGCGCGTCACGTCTTGGGTGTAGGAGCTCCACAACGAATTGAGCCAGACGCCGCTTTCCTCGCGTTCGCTCGGCGCCATGTCGCTGCGCGAGAACTGATCGGTATAGCTCTTGAAGGTGCCGGCGCGGAACACGTTGACATCCACGCCCAGCTTGTCGATGGCGTCCTTCAAATACATGCGGTAGTAGCTGAAGCCGTCGATGTACACGAGTCCGAGGGGGTCCAGATACACCTCGCCCGCCTGCGCCGCGAGATAGTACTGGCTCTGATCGAGCGAGTCGCCGACCGCCACCACGCGCTTGCCGGCGGTGCGGAAATCACGCAGCGCCGCGCCGATCTCCTGCAGTTTCGACAGGCCCGAGGAGGACAGGTTGCCCAAGTCGAGAACGATCAGTTTGATGCGCGAATCGGTCTTCGCCGACTCGATGGCGTCGATCACATCGCGTAGCAGGGTTTCCGGGGCGGGGCCGCCCGAGGCTTGACCGATGGCACGGCGCAGCGGATCGCTCGACAGCTGCTCGACCAATTCGCCCTCGGGTGCGATCACCAGTGCGGCGCTTTTCGGCACCGAGGGGACGGAAGTGTGCAGGGCGGCGAGCACGAATCCGAAAATGATCAGCAATAGGATGAGATGGAGGACCCTGCGCACGCCGTCCAACATCCGCCATACCAGAGCGAAAAATCCCATCAGCGCCTACCTGGCTCGGGCTTCAAACCGCAGGTCCGAAGGCAGATGTCCACGAACCGTTGCGGCCCACCTCGGCTAGATCTTCTCGTCGATGCGCGCGGCCTTACCCGACAGATCACGCAGGTAATAGAGCTTGGCACGACGGACTGCGCCGCGGCGCTTGACGCTCACCTCGCTGATCGACGGACTGAACGTCTGGAAGACGCGCTCGACGCCCTCGCCATGCGAGATCTTGCGCACGGTGAAAGAGGAATTGAGACCGCGGTTCTTCTTGGCGATCACCACGCCCTCGTAAGCCTGAACGCGCTCGCGGTCGCCTTCGACGACCTTCACCTGCACGATCACGGTGTCGCCGGGGTTGAAGTCCGGAAGCTTGCGCGTCGCGCGCTCCGCGTTCAGTTCTTGAATGATCTTGTTCATAGCTCTCGTCCTTATCCTAAAATTCTTCAGTCACCCGGCCCGCGCCGCTCCGTGAGCGCAGCTCGCGCGAGCTTGAACTCCTCGAGCAACGCGCGCTCCTCGTCCGACAAACCGCGCCCCTCGAGCAACTCCGGACGCCTGAGCCAGGTGCGGCCCAACGCCTCCTTCAGACGCCAGCGGCGGATCGCCGCATGGTCGCCCGACGCCAGGACCTGCGGCACCTCACGCCCATCGACCGAGATCGGCCTCGTGTAGTGCGGCCAATCGAGGAGTCCCTCGCTGAAGGACTCCTGCAGCGCCGATTCCTCGCTCCCGAGCGTGCCCGGCAAAAGCCGCGCGATCGCATCAATCACCACCAGCGCGGGCAGCTCGCCGCCCGACAAAACATAATCGCCGATCGACCACTGCTCGTCGACCTCGGATTCGACGAAGCGCTCGTCGACCCCCTCGTAGCGGCCGGCCACCAGGATCAATCCGGGCCAGTCGCGCGCCGCGCGCGCCCGCGCTTGATCGAACCGCACGCCATCGGCGCCCAAATACACCGCCCGGGCGCCCAAGGGCATCGCGGCCCGGGCCGCCCGCAGCGCATCGCGCAGCGGCTCGACCTTCAACACCATCCCCGGCCCACCGCCGTAGGGACGATCATCCACGGTGCGGTGCACATCGTGGGTGTGCTCGCGGGGGTCGAAGTACGTCACCTCGAGCACGTCCCGCTCCACGGCTCGTCCCAGCACGCCGTGAGCCAGGGCCTCGCGCAGCATGGAAGGAAACAGAGAGACCACCGCGATACGCATGCCACTTACCGCTGATCGACTCAGTCGACCGGCTCTTCCCAATCCACCACGACCCGCCGCGCCCCAAGGTCCACGCGGCGCAGGTGCTGCGGCACGGCCGGCACCCAGTACTCCCGCTCGCCGCGCACCACCATGAGCGCGTGCGCCGGTATTTCCACGAAATGCGCGACCACCCCGAGGCGATCGCCCGCCAAATTCACCACTTCACAGCCGAGCAAATCGGCCTGGTAGAAGTCCCCGGCCGCGCACGACGGTAGGGCGCTCCGCGGCACGCCGACCGGTGCACCCTTCAGCGCGTCGGCCGCAGTTCGATCGGCCACTCCGGCCAACTTCACCGTCAGCGCACCGCCGCTGCTGCCGCTCGCCTCCACCGCATAGTCTCGCCAGACACCCGCCAGCAGCAGACTCAGCGTACCGTGCTCGAGCAGTCGTTCCGGAGGATCCGTATAAGAGCGCAGCTTCACCCAACCGCGAATACCGAAGGGCGCGCCGACCTGCCCCAGCTCGATGAGCGCAGAAGTCTCTCCGCTCACCGCACTACCCCCTGAGCTCGTAAGCCTCAGGCGGCCTGTTTGCGATAAACGGTCAGGAGCTGCTTGACCCGATCGGACATGTGCGCGCCTTCTTTGAGCCAATGCTCGATGCGCGCCACGTTCAGGCGCAGTTTCACTTCGGCGCCGCGCGCGACCGGATTGAACAAGCCGACGCTCTCTAAGCTGGTCCCGCCCTGCCGCTTGCGGCTGTCGGTCACCACCACATGATAGAACGGCGTTTTCTTGCCGCCTCGTCGAGTCAACCGGATCGTCACCATCTTACCTTCCACCCTTCAATGCCAAGCCCACAATTGTAATGAGTTTATCGGCTCAAGGGCAAGAAATCAGAAGCGGGGGCCCATTCCGGGGGGCAGCCGGCCGCCCATGCCGCGCATGAGATTCTTCAACATGCCGCCCTTCATCATCTTTTTCATGGTTTTTTGCATCTGGTCGAACTGTTTGAGGAGCCGATTGACCTCGGGCAGCGGCACCCCGGCCCCTGCTGCAATGCGCCGCTTGCGCGAGGCATCGATGATGTCCGGGCGGCGGCGCTCGCGCGGGGTCATCGAGTCGATGATCCCCATCTGGCGTTTGACGACCTTGGGATTGACCGCGCCGGCGGCGGCGGCGGCATTGGCCTGCAGCTGGGCGGGTAATTTGTCCATGACCGCCGACATGCCGCCCATTTTTTGCAGCTGGCTCAATTGGTCCCGCAGATCCGCCAGATCGAAGGATTTACCCTTGCTGATCTTCTTGGCGAGCTTCTCCGCCTTCTCCTGGTCGACCTGCTCCTGGACTTGCTCCACCAGCGACAGCACATCGCCCATTCCCAGGATCCGCGAGGCGATTCGCTCGGGATGGAACAGCTCGAGCGCCTCGGACTTCTCGCCCGTGCCGACGAACAGGATCGGCTTGCCGGTGACCTGACGCACCGACAGCGCCGCCCCGCCGCGGGCATCGCCGTCGGCCTTGGTGAGAATCACGCCGGTGAGGCTCAGGGTCTCGTTGAACGCGCGGGCCGCATTGACGGCATCCTGGCCGGCCATGCTGTCGACGACGAACAACCGCTCGTGAGGTTTGAGCGCAGTCTCGAGCTCGCTCACCTCTTTCATCATCTCGGCATCGACGTGCAGCCGCCCGGCGGTGTCGATGATGAGCACATCGTAGGCCTGCAGCGTCGCCTGATTGAGCGCGCGCAGTGCGATGGCGACCGGTGCCTCCGCCGTGTCCGACGGGGCGAATCCCGCGCCCACCTGCCCGGCCAGGGTCTCGAGCTGCGCGATTGCCGCGGGACGGTACACGTCGGTGCTGACCAGGAGCACTTTCTTGCGCTGCTTCTCCATCAGCCAGCGCGCGAGCTTGCCGACCGTCGTGGTCTTGCCCGCGCCCTGCAGCCCCGCGAGCATGACGACCACCGGCCGCTGCGCCCGCAGGTTCAAGCCCGCGCTCGGCTCGCCCATGAGACGCACGAGCTCCTCGTGCACCACCTTGATGAAGGCCTGGCCCGGCGTCAGGCTCTTGGTGACCTCGACGCCCACCGCGCGGTTCTTGATCGCCTCGGTGAAGGTCTTGACCACGGGCAGCGCCACGTCGGCGTCGAGCAGCGCGAGACGCACCTCGCGGACGGTGTCGGCGATGTTGTCTTCGCTCAGGTAGCCGCGGCCCGAAAGGGCGTCGAGTGCGCGGGTCAATCCCGCTGTCAGACGGTCGAACATCGGCAAATGATAGCGCATGGGCACGCGCTAGGCGCACCCTCAGTGCTTGTGTCATGATCCGGGCAGCCGTGATCCTCCGCATCCCGCCGTGATTTTCCGCATCGTTCTGTTCGCGCTATACGCCGCCAGTGCGTGGCTGATGCTGCGAAGTGTGAGCAATGCGCGTCTCGGAGCCCTCGCCTGGGCGGTGACGCTCGGCGCCATCGCCGCGCACACCGAGGCGATCGTGCGGCTCATGTACCACCTCGGGCCCTACTCCATCGGCCTGCTCGAGGCGATCTCGATGCTGGCCTGGACGCTCGCCGTGGTGGCCTGCTTCATCTCGGCCGAGCCCCGCAACCGCGCCATCGGCGCGATCTTGCTGGCGCTCGCGGCGTTCGGCGCCTCGATGACGGGCATCGGCCATACCTTCGCCGAGGAGACGGCGCCCGGCTGGGAGCTGACGGCGCACATTCTCCTGTCCATGGCCGCAGCGGCCCTGCTGCTTGCCGCGGCCGTCACGGCCCTCGTGCTGGTGTTCCTGGATCGGCGGCTGCGCACGCGGCGCGTTGCGAATCTGCCGAGCGTGCTGCCGCCGCTCGATTCGCTCGAGAAAGTGATGTTCCGGCTGATCGGCGCGGGCTTCGTGATTCTGACCTTGGCGCTGCTCACCGGTTTCGTCTTCGTCACCAACCTCCGCGCCCAGCATCTCGAGCACAAGACGATCCTCTCGCTGCATCGCCTGGGTGCTGTTCGGCGTGCTGCTCATCGGGCGCATTCGCTACGGCTGGCGCGGCCGGTCGGCGGTGCTCTGGACCTTGAGCGGATTCGGCTTTCTGATTCTGTCGTATTTCGGCTCGAAGTTCGTGCTCGAGTATGTGCTCGGGCGGCATTGGGGCTGACTCGAAGGGAAATGCCACACCCCACTCTCAGTGTCCTCTTCTGTGCGCTGGGCGTGCTCCTGATCCTCGCCGCCTTCTTCGCGGGCAGCGAAACCGCGCTCATGAGCCTGAACCGCTACCGGCTGCGCCATCGGGCCAAGGCGGGCCATCGCGGCGCGCGTCTCGCCGAGGCGCTGCTCGCCCGTCCGGACCGGCTGATCGGCCTCATCCTCTTCTTGAGCACCATCGTCAACGTGACCGCGCCCGACGCTGGTGAGCGTGATCGCGCTGCGGCTGGGCGGCGAATATCTCGCTGGCATTCGCGCGCGGTGCTGTTGAGCTTCGTGCTGCTGATCTTCTGCGAGGTCGCGCCGAAGACCTACGGCGCGCTGCACCCGGAGCGGCTCGCTCTGCCGGCGGCGTACATCTACACCGCGCTTCTATGGGTGCTCTACCCGTTCGTCGTGGGCGACCAATCTGCTCGCGAACGGCGTACTGCGCCTGCTCGGCGTGTCGCGCGAGCAGGCCTCGAATTCCTTGAGCAGCGAGGAGCTGCGCACCGTGGTCGCCGAGGCGGGCGCCATGATTCCGAAGCGCCACCAACAAATGCTCGTGAGCATGCTCGATCTGGAAAAGGCGACGGTCGAGGACATCATGGTGCCGCGCGTCGAGATCGTCGGCATCGACGTCGACGACCCCTGGGAGAAGATCCTCGAGCAGCTGCGGCAGAGCCAGCACACGCGCCTGCCGGTGTTCGAGGGGGACATCGAGCGCATCATCGGCGTGCTGCACATGAAGCGCGTGGTGCACGAGCTCGCGCGCGGCCGCTGGGACCGCGAGAAGCTGATCGAGGCGGCGAGCACGCGCGATGCCTACTTCGTTCCCTCGGGTACGCCGCTGAACACGCAGCTGCTGAATTTTCAGCGCGACAAGCGCCGCATGGCGTTCGTGGTCGATGAGTACGGCGACATCCAGGGACTGGTGACGCTCGAGGACATCCTCGAGGAAATCGTCGGCGAGTTCACCACCGACCCCGCGACCATGATGCACAAGGACGTGCACCGCGAAGCGGACGGCAGCTTCGTCGCCAACGCATCGACGACCATTCGCGCCTTGAATCGCTCCATGCGCTGGAATCTGCCGACGCAAGGGCCGAAGACCTTGAACGGGCTGATCGTCGAGTACCTGGAAACCATTCCCGAGCCGGGCACCACGCTCAAGCTCGCGGACTACATGCTCGAGGTCGTGCAGACCGCCGACAATGCCATCAAGACGGTCCGTATCCGGCCGCCCGGTGCGGGGATAGGGCCCCGCGCGTGACATATCGCGCCGCGCGGTGCGCACAGAGGCGGCGTGCGAGCGCATATTTGAGAACTCCGTAGCGGTCTTGCGGCGCGGGCTCCCCTCACAATGGCGTGGTCCATAGGAGCTGCGCCGCATGAAGATTATCGCCTTCGCCCTCGGGACATTGCTTGCCGGCGCCGCCGGCGCCGCCGACAGCCCGCGCGCCGAGCTCGTGGGCCAACGAGTGATATCGTCCTACCCCGGATCGCCCATTCTCATCTGCCGGTACCGCACGGCCGAGGCGAAATACGAAGTCGTTGCCGCCGGGACGAGCTGCGCGCCCACTCTGGCGCTCGAGCAAGACAGTAATCGCGGCACTTTCGCCTCCGCAACTTCGGCGGCTACACACTCGACTCCGTAGGAGCCCGATCGCCTCGAAGGCGGCCCTCGCCATCCTTGTCGCGCTTCGCGCCAAGTGCAACTAAAAAGTTGCGCATCCTCAGCGCTCGCGATATTGTGCAACCCGGAGGTTGCACACAATGAACAGCATCGAGAAAAAGATCGAACTCAAGGCATCACCGCAACGCGTCTGGCGAGCGCTCACCGACTATCGAGAGTTCGGCGAGTGGTTCGGAGTGAAGATGGACCAGCCGTTCATCGCAGGCCAATTCTCGCGCGGTCGAATTTCGAATCCCGCCTACAACCACCTGACATTCGAGATCAAGGTGGTCAGTCTCGAGCCCGAGACCCTTTTCGCGTACACCTGGCACCCCTACGCAATCGACCCCGGGGTCGATTATTCGCAGGAATCGCCGACGCGCGTCGAGTTCCGTCTGCAGAAGTCGGCGACCGGCACGCTGCTCACGCTCACCGAAACCGGTTTCGACAAGCTCCCCGCGCATCGCCGCGATGCGGCGCTGCGAATGAACGTCAGCGGCTGGGAGGAACAGATGCGGAACATCGAGCGCCATGTCGCAGCGTAGCGAGATCCTCGCCAAGCGCACGAGCTACGCGCCTGTATTCGCCGCGCTCGGCGACGCCACCCGGCTGTCGTTGATCGCGAAGCTTGCGCGCGGCGCGCCCTGCTCGATCTCCACCCTCACCGAGGATACGAAGCTCACGCGCCAGGCTGTGACCAAGCATCTGCGGGTGCTCGAGCATGCGCGTCTCGTCCGTAGCCAGCGCGAAGGTCGCGAGAGCCGCTTTGCGCTCAATCCGGAGCCGCTCGACGCGGCGCGCCGTTATCTCGCGCTCGTCTCGCGACAGTGGGACGACGCGCTCGACCGGCTGAGAGACTTCGTGGAGCGTTAGCCGCGTCGATCAGTGCGGCGCCATCGGCGGATGATAAGGCAGCGTCGCGCCCAGCGCCCACAACAGCAGAAGCACCAGCGGCAGATTGATCACGAACTGCACGACCGTGAAGCCGATCAGATCGCGGGCTCGCAGTCCTAAAATCCCCAGGATGGGCAGCATCCAGAACGGATTGATGAGATTCGGCAGAGCCTCCGCCGCATTGTAGATCTGCACCACCCATCCAAGGTTGTACTGCAGGGCGTTCGCCGCATGCATCACGTAGGGCGCCTCGATCGATCCACTTGCCGCCGCCCGAGGGAACGAACAGGCCGAGCAGCGCCGAGTAGACGCCGATGATCGGCGCGAAGCGTCGCGTGACTCGCGATGTGGGTGAACGCCGATCCCAGCAGGCCGGAAAGCGTCTCGCCGGCGCCGTTCTTGGCGCCCGTCAAGATCGCGGCAATGGCGCCCAGAAACGGGAACTGGATGAGCACGCCCGCACGTTCCGGGCACGCTCCGCGCCACGGCATCGATAAAGCGTCGCGGCCGCCACTGCAGCACCAGCGCAGCGACGATGAACAAAAAATTGTAGGTGTTGAGATTCGAGATCGCGGCGACCGAGCCCTTTGGCCGGCGAACTCATGCGCGAGAAACGCGAGCCCAACGCGCGATGAACATGAGGGAATGGGACTGATACTCCAGCCACTCGCCGGGCGAGTGCGTCGACTCGACTCGCGCCGGTCCCGCAGATCGATGCCGAGCGCCTGCGCCGCGTCGAGCCCGGGTTCGCAGCCGGCGCGGTGCTTCCAGGCGATCCAGGTGCTCGACCACGACGAGAACCAGGCCGCGCAGAGCATCGATTGCCAGAAAAAAATCGTCTGGCTGAAAGGGATCACGCCGGTCTCGGCGAGCAACGCCGGCGGCATGCTACCGGCATTCGCCTGCAGCTGCGCCGCGGATGAGGACAGGCCGAGCGCCCAGACCGATCCGAGGCCGGTGCACGCCGCCGCTCCGGCCGCACGGTAGTCCAGACCGAGATCCGTGCGCCGCGCCATGGCCCGCACCAACAGCGCGGAGAACACCATGCTGAAGCCCCAATGAACCAGCGACATCATGGCCGAGAAGCAGCGCGACCAACGCGACCGCGCCGCGTCCCGAGCGTGGCATGGCGGCGAGGCGCGTCACCAGACGCATCCACCGGCGGCGAATCGGCGACCACGTAGCCGCCGATGATGATGAACGCCATTTGCATGGTGAAGGGAATCACGCTCCAGAAGCCGGAGCCGAAATTTTCCGCGATGGCTAAGGGCGGTGCGCCGATACAAACGGCGCCCAGGGACACGATGGCCACCGCGAGGACGGCGAAGGCAAAGGCATCCGGAAACCAGCGCTCCGACCAGGCGCAACAGCGCCGCGCCACGCGCGACAGAATCGATCCGTCGATGGTCGTCTCTACCGGTACGCTCGCGCTCATATTCCCCCTCCCCCGAGAACGGCCTAGCATACGAGCGGATCATCAGAAAGGCATCTCATGCCGAACGCTCGCGTGCTCATCGTCGGCGCCGGACCCACGGGCCTGGTGCTCGCCTTGTGGCTGACACACCTGAAAGTGCCGGTGCGCCTCATCGACCGGGCCCACGAGCCCGGCACCACCTCGCGGGCGCTCGCCGTGCACGCGCGCACGCTCGAGCTCTATGACCAGATCCATCTCGGCCGCACGATCGCCGACCACGGTCACCGCGTGCAGACCGCGAGCTTCTGGGCCGCGGGCAAGCGGCGCGCGAGCGCGATGTTCGGCGATCTCGGCGCGGGCTTGAGTCCCTATCCCTTCGTCCTCGTGCTGCCGCAGGAAGAGCACGAGCGTCTATTGATCGAGGCCCTGGCGGCGCTCGGCGTCGCGGTGGAGCGCGGCTGCGAACTCGCGAGCTTCGAGCAATCAGAGAGCGGCGTGCGCGCGCTCGTGAAACACCCCGACGGGCATAGCGAGACCGTCGAGGCGGCTTATCTCGCAGGATGCGACGGCGCGCACTCGGCGGTGCGCACGGCGCTCGGCATCGGATTCGAGGGCGGCACTTACGATCACTTGTTCTACGTCGCCGATGTGCAAGCCGCCGGGGCGGTGATCGACGGGAACCTGCACGTCGCTCTCGACAAGAGCGATTTCCTGGCGATATTTGCGAGCCGTCGCACGGGCGCGGTGCGCCTGGTGGGCACGGTGCGCGAGCAGGCCGCGCATACACCGGCCGAGAAAATCCGTTGGCAGGACGTGAGCCGGCGCGTGATGAGCTGGCTGCCGATCCAGGTCGAACGGGTGAACTGGTTCTCGACGTATCGCGTCCACCACCGGGTCGCCGAGCGCTTCCGGCAAGGCCGCGCGTTCCTGTTGGGCGATGCGGCGCACGTTCACAGCCCGGTCGGCGGCCAGGGCATGAACACGGGCATCGGCGATGCGGTCAATCTCTCGTGGAAGCTCGCCGCAGTGCTCAAGGGACGCGCACCCGAATCGCTCCTCGACAGCTACGAGCCCGAGCGCATCGCCTTTGCGCGACGCCTGGTGCGGCACCACCGATCGCGCCTTCAGCATGGTCACGAGCCCGAGTGCAAGCGCCCGGTTTTTCCGCATCGAGGTGTTTCCGCGCGTCCTGGCGGTACTCGTCAAGACTCGCGCCGTGCGCCGTTTCATGTTCCGCACGGTATCCCAGACGGCGGTGAACTATCGCGGCGGCCCCTTGAGCCAGGGCCGCGCAGGCGCCGTGCACGGCGGCGACCGCCTCCCGTGGGTGCGCTCTTGGCGACGGCACCGATAACTTCGCCGCGCTCGCCTCGCTCGGCTGGCAGGTGCACGTGTATGGAACACCGCGAGCGCAGATCGAGTCGCTGTGCCGCGATCGAGGCTTGCCGCTGCACGCCTTTGCCTGGCGGGCGGAACTGCGCAGCAGCGGCCTGCAGCGCGATGCTCTTTATCTCGTGCGCCCGGACGGCTACGTCGGCCTCGCGGACCCGCGCGCGGATGCCCGCGTGCTCGCGGACTATCTGCGATGCCGCGTGGCTTCAAGTTCGTCTCGCGCTTCTCGATCGACGCCGCCTTTCATGACGAACGAGACACGCTCCACCACGGTGATGTCCTCGAGCGGCGAGCCGGGCACCGCGATGATGTCGGCATAGTAGCCGGGCTTCAAGCGCGCCGATCGCACCGTCCCAGCCGAGCAGCCGAGCGCCGTTCAGCAGATCGGCCTGCAGCACCGCGAGCGGTTTCATGCCGTACCTCACCATGAGCTCGAGCTCGCGAGCCTGCGTGCCGTGCGGGAACGGCCCCACGTCCGAGCCGACCGCGAACGGGATACCGGCTGCGATCTGCCGCTTGAATTCCTTGACCTTGTACTCGAGCTCGGCGCGGTCATCGTGCCGCGGGCGGTCCGGCCGCCGCGAAGTACTCGAATACCGTGAAGGTGGGCACGGCGAAGATGCCCTTGGCTTTCATGAGACGCATGGTCTCATCGCTCAGCTGCGTGGCATGGTCGATGGAGGCGACCCCGGCCTGCGCCGCGTACAGCGTTCCGGGTTCGCCCATGGCATGCACGGCGACGCGGCCGCCCCAGCGCGCAGCCTCATCGACCGCCGCCTTGAGCTCCGCGGCCGTGTATTGATAGGGGGTGTGCAGCACGCCATCGCGCATGCGTGTCCCGTCCGGTCTCGTAGATTTTTGCGAAATCCGAGCCTTCCTTGTGCTGCTTGCGAATGACCTCCACGATCTCGTTGGCATTGTTGGCGTAGTCGGCGTTCGACAGCACGTGCTGGGCGGGATTGAAATGATTGGCATCCTCGTGACCGCCGAGAATGTCGATGGCATTGCCCGAGATGCGCAGCCGCGGCCCGACGATGAGGCCGCCGTCGATGGCATCGCGTATCGCCGTATCGGCGGAGCCGGCACCCTCGGTGCCCATGTCGCGCTCGGCGGTGAAGCCGCCCATCAGATCGTCTCGGGCCGCGCGCATCGCGAGCAGGGTGCGCTTCGGCACCGACTCTTCGACGGTTTGCAGATCCTCGCCGCCGGGGTGCAGAAACAGATGCACGTGCGCGTCGATGAGACCCGGCATCAGGGTCGCGCCGCCGAGATCGATGATTTGCGCATCCGCGCTGCGCTCCACCGCGGCGCCGACCGCGACGATGCGATCCCCCTCGATGCGCACCTCGCCCGGCGTCTGCAGGCGACCCGTTTCAATGTCGAGCAGGTGTGCGGCATGCAAAATGATGGGATGCACGCTCGCTTGCGGCGGCGATGCCGAGGCGTGAGCGGCAAGCATAAAAACGAGCGCGCCGCGCAGGGCCGGCTGAAACGTCATAGTTGTATTTCCCTCGAACGCCGCGCCTGAGCGCGGCGCCATGCCGCGGGCGGCGCGCCGAACTCGCGGCGAAACGCGCGACTGAAGGCGGTGTCGGTCTGATACCCCACATCCGCCGCGATGCGCGACAGGGGCGCGTTGCTGCCGCACAGAAGATTGGCCGCCAGCAACATGCGCCACTGCGTCAGGTACTGCATGGGGCTGTTTCCGACCAGGGCGGCAAAGCGTTCCGCCAACACGGATCGCGAGGTTCCGCACGCCTGCGCCAGCTCATCCAGCGTCCACGCGTGCGCCGGCCGGGCGTGCAATGCATTCAGCGCACCGCCGACGATACGATCGCCGACCCCCGCGAGCCAGCCGATCCGGCCGGTGCTCTGCTCGTTCATGTAAAGACGCAGCACTTCGATGAACAGAACCTCGGACAACTTGGCGAGCACGCCGGCGCCGCCCGGACGCGGCGAACGGGCTTCAGCGAGCGCATAGCGGAGCGAGGCCTCGAGCCACGCACCGGCCGTCGAGCCGCGGACATTGACCTTCAGGAGCGACGGCAAACCGGCGAACAGCATTTGCGCCAAACGCAGATCGCACGCGAGATAGCCGCAGACCAAGCGCGTCGTCTTGCCGCCGCCTCCGTAGACGAGCTGCCGCGGTCGTCGCGCGAGCACTTGATCCAAGCGGGCACCACGCGCGAGCGGAACCCCCGGCGCGGAGGACATCACATGGGCATCGCCTTGCGGGAACACCACCACATCGCCGCCGCGCAAGTGCACCGCCGGCTCATCGGCCAGTTCGACGTAGCATTCGCCTTCGGTGATCAAATGGAATATGACCACCTGCTCGGCGCCCGGCTCGAGCAAAGGGGCGGCGGCTGCGGCCTTCGGCGACTGATACGCCCAGGGAGCGGTGAACTTCGCGTTGATGAAAATCGCACCGACGAGGCGCACCACCCGCAAGGTCTGCGACAAGGCGTCCATCAATCCTCGAGCACTTCGACGCTGACTTCGATCGGCTGCGCCCGGCTCGCCGCGGCCTGTACCGGGGAGCGGGCCTGGCTGTGTTCGACGAGCGCCTGCAGGCGCTCGCGCGAGACCTCGAGCGCTCGGATGCGCACGTGCAGCTGCACATCGGTGGGCGCCGGGCTCGGCACCTCTCCGGACGCGGCCTTCATCCCCAAAAGACCGCGCAGGTCCGATCGGCTCTTCGCGAGCACCTCGAGGCTCTTGAGTTCGATCCCCTCGACCGCAGCCGCCATGACGATGCGGGTCGCGAGGCAGGAGCCGAGCGCGGCGCGCCATAACCAGCCCGGAGTGACCTCCTCGCCCATTCCGCCGAGCTCTGCGGGCAAATCGGTCGCCACCCAAGCACCGTTGGGATGCGTCGAGACCACGCGGGCGCCGCCCTCCCAGTGAGCAACGGCGGGCGCGTCACGGTGCTGCGCCGCCTCGGGACGACGCGTCAGGATCGAGTCGACCCGATGTAGGGCGGCGGCAATTCGTTCCATCGTCATGACACGACACTCCAAAGCCGGCTGCGGCGCGACGCGCCCATTGTGGCCGCGCAAAAGATCGATGCCAAGCGCGTCGAGCGGAGGCACATCGCGCAAACGGCAGACGAGCAGTCAAGAAAGGCGGACGAGCAGGCAGGACCGCGACGGGCGTTCTACGGTGAGATGCGGCGCATAAACTCAACCGCGAGGACCTTTATATGAACGCCGCAACGCCGATCGACTTCAGTGTTGTGAAGGCCCGCCAGCAAACCGCCTGGGCCAGCGGCGACTATGCCGTGGTCGGAACCACGTTGCAGCTCGTGGGCGAGCTCGTGGCCGAAGCTTGTGATCTGCGCTACGACGAGAAGGTGCTCGATGTGGCCGCCGGGAACGGTAATGCCACGCTCGCGGCGGCGCGGCGCGGTTGCCAGGTCACCTCGACGGATTACGTGCCGTCGCTCCTCGACCGAGGCGCCGAACGGGCTCGCGCTGAAGGCTTGACCGCGGAATTTATGGCCGCCGACGCGGAGGCGCTGCCGTTTGCCGACGCCAGCTTCGATTGTGTGCTGTCCACGTTCGGCGTGATGTTTGCGCCGGACCACGAGCGCGCTGCCGCCGAGCTGCTGCGCGTGTGTCGACGCGGCGGCCGCATCGGACTCGCCAATTGGACTCCCTCCGGTTTCATCGGTCGATTGTTCAAGACCTTAGGACGCCACGTGCCCCCGGCGGCAGGCACTCAATCGCCCGCGCTCTGGGGGACAGAGGCGCATCTGGAGAAATTGTTCCCCCGCGCCGCCGCAGGGCTCGATGTCACCCCGCGGCTCTTTCAGTTTCGCTACCGCTCCGCGGCCCAGTTCATCGAGATCTTCCGCACCTGGTACGGGCCGGTGCACAAAGCATTTGCCTCGCTCGCCCCTGACAAAGCCGCGGCGCTCGAGGCCGATCTGACGGCGCTCCTGACGGAGATGAATCGTGCGGGGTCCGATTCGCTGATCGTCCCGAGCGAGTATTTGGAGATTGTGATCACCCGCCGGTAAACACCGGCGGCTAGAGCGCGTCGAGCGCTTGGCTGAGGCGCGCCACCCCGCGCACTGTCATGCCCTCGATCGCGCGCCGGGGCACGTTGGCCTCCGGGACCAGCGCCGACTTGAATCCGTGCTTCGCCGCCTCGCGCAAGCGCTCTTCGCCGTAAGGCACCGGCCGGATCTCACCCGCAAGACCGAGCTCGCCGAACACGATCAGCGCCTGCGGCAACGGCGCATCGTTCAGGCTGGATCGGGCCGCCAGCACGATCGCCAGATCCCCCGAGGTCTCCTGCAGGCGCACGCCGCCGACCACGTTGGCGAACACGTCCTGGCCGGACAAGAGCAGGCCCCCATGGCGGTGCGCCACTGCGAGCAGCATGGTGAGGCGATTGCCGTCGATGCCCACCGCGACTCGCCGCGGGTTCGCGCCCAAGCTGCCGTCGGCCAGCACTTGCACCTCGATCAACAGCGACCGGGTGCCCTCTCGCATCACGGTGATGGCGCTGCCCGAGACCGGTTCGGCGTGGCGCGAGAGGAAAATCGCCGATGGATTGGCGACTTCGCGCAGCCCCTCCTCGAGCATGGCGAACACCCCGATCTCGTTGGCCGCGCCGAAGCGGTTCTTCACCGAGCGCAGCACCCGGTAGCGGCTGCCCATGTCGCTCTCGAAATAGAGCACCGTGTCGACCATGTGCTCGAGCACGCGCGGGCCCGCGATTTGCCCCTCCTTGGTCACGTGACCCACCAGCAGGACGGCCGTGCCGCTGCTTTTCGCGAATCGCACCAGCTCGGCCGTGCATTCGCGCAGCTGCGAGACGGCGCCGGGGGCCGCGTCGATGCGCTCCGAATACATGGTCTGAATCGAATCGACGATGAGCGCGCGGGCCTTGAGGCTCTTCGCCGCCTCCACGATCGCCTCGACCTGGGTCTCCGCGATGAGGCGCGTGCCGGCCGAATCGAGTCCGAGGCGCCGGGCGCGCAGCCCCACCTGCTTGAGCGATTCCTCACCGGTTGCATATAGCGAGGGAGCGGCCGCGCTCAACGCCGCCGACGATTGCAGCATCAGGGTCGATTTACCGATGCCCGGATCGCCGCCGATCAGGGTCACCGATCCGGCGACGAGGCCGCCCCCGAGCACGCGGTCGAGCTCGGCGGAGCCGGTGAGAAGACGCGGCTGCTCGACGCTCGCCTCGTCGGCGAGGGAGCTCGAGGGCGTCGCGCGCGCCGCGCTCGCAGACCCCCGTGCCGCGCCTCCGGAGCCTTGGAGCTCTGCGACCAGGGTGTTCCACTCGCCGCAGACAGGGCACTGTCCCTGCCACTTGGGCGATGAGCCGCCGCACGACTGGCAAACAAAAACCTCTTTAGACCGCGCCATGCCTCTCCCGGTGAGCGAATTTGTGAGCTTAACATTGCAGTCCGGGCTACCCGATCACCTATACTTCGCGGCTTCGTGGCTAGATTATGTCTGGAGCATGCGCAAAGTCGGGATGATCGCGGCAATCGCCGGGTTTGGTCTGTTGGGCCTCGTCGTGTTGCTCCGCGAGCACATCAGCGCCGGCCCATGGGCCTGGTTGCCCGGCGCAGTGCTCCTGAGCGGCGGGGGCGCGCTGTTCGTCATGGCGCGCTGGGCCTCGCCGACTCCCGTGGCCGCGCCCAAGACGCAACGCCCGATCGGCACCGATACCGGACGTCTGCTCGACAACTTCGAGCAGCGGTTTGCCGAACTCAAGGCGCGCAAGGCGAGCGGCACCGTATTGGACGATCTGTACGCCTTGGGTACCCAGCTCGAACAGCGCGGGCGCAACGTTCAGGCGACCGCGGTATACCGTCACCTGGTTCGTGTCGACAACACCTATAAGGACGTGGGACAGCGATTGCGGCGGCTGATGGACGCCGAGCGCAAGCCCGCCGCGGCGCGCGCACCCGCCGCGAAGCCGGCGGCAGCGGCGGCACCGGCCCGCAACCCGCCGGCGGCGTCTGCCTCGCCCGGGGCCCCCAAATTCGTCTCCGGAGGCGCGGGGGCGCCGGCCGCGCGCAGCGCGCTCGAGGCGAGCGGTGAGGTGCAACGGCTGGGCCGCTATCAGCTCGAGCGCGAAATCGGCCGTGGCGCCATGGGCACGGTGTATCTGGGACGGGACACCGCGATCAATCGGCTGGTGGCGATCAAGGCCATTCCGCTCGCGAGCGAGTTCAGCGAATCGGAGCTGGCCGAAGCTCGCTCGAGATTCTTCCGCGAGGCCGAAACCGCAGGCCGGCTCAACCATCCGAACATCGTGACGATTTACGATGTCGGCGAAGAGCGCGGATTGGCCTATATCGCGATGGAGTATCTGAAGGGGCGGCACTTAAGCGACTACGCCAACCCCGATACGCTGCTCGAACCCCGCAAAGTCCTCGAGCTCGCCGCGCGCACCGCGCAGGCGCTCGGATTCGCGCATAAGCAGCAGGTCGTACATCGGGACATCAAGCCCGCCAATATTATGTACGATCCGAGCGCGGACGTGCTCAAGATCACGGACTTCGGCATCGCTCGATTGACCGGGACCGGCACCACCCGCACGGGAATCGTGCTCGGCACCCCGTCCTTTATGTCTCCGGAGCAGCTCGAAGGGCGAACCGTGACCGGTCACTCGGACTTGTTTTCCTTGGGTGTTAGCCTGTTTCAACTACTGACCGGCCAGGCTGCCGTTCACGGCCGATTCGATGACCGGACTGATGCAGCAAATCGCCGAGGCGCCGCATCCGCCGTTGCGGGCCGTGCGGCCGGATTTGCCGGTCTGCGTCGACGCCATCATCGACCGGGCGCTCGCCAAGAACCCCGAAGCGCGATTTGAATCGGGGGCGCAGATGGCTGCGGCCCTGGAGGACTGTCGGTCGAAGCTGCCGACGGGATTGCCATGATCGGGTGCACGAGCAGATGACAAAAGAACGTTTACGCACATGAGCTTGCGTAACAAAATCCAGAGCGTCGCCTTGACCGACACGGGGAAGGTCCGCGAGCACAACGAGGACATGATCGGCGCCGAGGCCGACATCGGCCTGTTCGTGCTGGCCGATGGTATGGGCGGCTACAACGCCGGCGAGGTCGCGAGCGGCATCGCGGTGAAGACCATCATCAATCTGGTGCGCGATGCGGTGGCTCGCGAGGACCTGTCGGTGCGCGACCCGGAGACCGGCTTGACGCGCCCCAGCATCATTCTCCGTGACGCCATTCACAGAGCCAACAAAATCATCTACCACACCTCCAAGACTCAGCCTCAATGTGAGGGAATGGGCACAACGGTGGTGGCTTGCCTGTTCCACGATAACAAGGTGTCGATGGCGCATGTCGGGGACTCCCGGCTCTATCGGCTCCGGGACAACCGCTTCGAGCAGATGACCTTGGATCATTCGCTGTTGCAGGAGCTCGTCGATCGAGGGTTTTATTCCCAGCAAGAGGCCCAGCGCGCGACCAACAAGAACTACGTGACCAGGGCCTTAGGAGTCGAGCAGAACGTCGATGTAGAGATACATGAGGAGCCGGTGCAGAAGAGCGATTACTACGTGCTCTGCTCCGATGGGCTCTCGGACATGATCGAGGATGAGGATATTCACTTAACAATCAGTACCTTTAGTGCTAATCTTGATACTGTTGCTAAGCAATTGATCCAGCTCTCGAACGACAACGGCGGACGCGACAACGTGTCCGTGATAATGGCGCACGTGACTGAGCCGTTCCCAGCGCAACGGCGTATATTTGACAAAATATTGGGATGGTTCGGTTAGGAGAGAGTTCAGTGGCTCGTCTGATGCTCAGCTTGGATGGTCAAATCCTCGCGGAATACAACATGAATAAGGAGCGCTACACGATCGGGCGCCTTCCTGACAATGACATCCGCATCGATAACCCGGCGGTGAGCGGCCATCATTCGCTCATCATCAATATATTGAACGACTCCTTCCTGGAGGACTTGAACAGTACCAACGGCACGTACGTCAACGGCAAGCTCATCAAGAAACACGCGATGCAGCACGGCGACGTCATCACCGTGGGACACCACCAGTTGCGCTTCGTCGACAGCCAAGACACCGACGCGCAACAGGACGAGTTCGAGAAGACCATGGTGATCACCCCCAGCTCGCAGGGGGAGGATCGCATCCGCCGCGTCGGCGCGGCCGTCGATCAGGCCGCCAAGGCGGTCGTCGCGAAGCGCCCGCCGGGCGCGGCAGGCATTCCGGACAGCGCGACCGCCCTACCCAAGGCGAAGCTGCAGGTGCTGAGCGGGGCCTTCGCAGGCCGCGAGCTCGAGCTCACCAAGGCGCTGACCACGCTCGGTCGCCCCGGCGTGCAAGTCGCCGCCATCACCCGCCGCTCTGAGGGCTATTTCATCGTGCACGTGGACAGCGGCAAGGAAAACGATTACCCGCAGGTCAACGGCGTGCCGATCGGCCCTCAGGCCCGCCGCCTCAACGACAACGATGTCGTGCAGCTCGCGGGCGTGAAGATGGGATTCTTCGAGAGCTAACCTGCCCGGCGAAACCGCGCTCTAGGCAGGGCGGCGAGTCCGCGCCCCCACCAGGGCGAGAAGTCCCACGAGGGCCGGCCACTCGATCGCTCCGCCGCCGCTCTTCGGAGCGGCGGGCGTCGCGCTCGCTTCGCTCGAGGCCATCGAAACCCCGCCTGCGTCCACCGCGGTCACGGTGAAGTAATAGCGCTTGCCGTTGGTCAGCCCACCGATGCTGACGCTCGTGCCGCCGACCCCGCTTTGGGCGGGCGTCGCGCCCTCGCCCATGGAAGTCGTTCCCTCGTAGATGTTGTAGCTGGCCGCGCCGGCCGAGGCAGTCCAGGAGAGCGATACGGAGCCATTGCCGGGGCTCGCCGTGAGGCCCGTGGGCGGGCTCGGGATCGTCGTGCCGCTGGCCTCCGTTGAGGCCGCCGAGTCGCCGCCGGCATCGACCGCCACCACCGTGAAGAAATACTGCTTGCCGGAGTTCAGGCCCGTCAGGCTGGTCGAGGTGCCGCTCAAGCCGCTGGCGACCGCCGTCGTACCCTCCCCGCCCGAGGCCGTCCCTTCGAAGATGTCGTAGGAGGCGGCGCCGCTACTTGCCGTCCAGGCGAGGTTCAAGGCGCCGGCGGTGCTACCCGGCGCCGCCACGGTCACGCCGGTCGGCGCCGCCGGTACGGTGGTCACCTCGACGCTGTTCGAGCGCGCCGACAGGGCGCCGCTGGATGCAACCGCCGCAAGGGCGAAGACGTACTGCTGCCCGAATTGCAGTCCGGCCACCGTGGTCGAGGTGCCGGTCACTTGGGTCTGGATCGGGGAGGCAGACACCGGCCCCGGCGCGGTTCCTTGGTAGAGGTCGTAGGAGGCCGCGCCGGCATCGGCGGTCCAGGTCAACGTCGCGGTCTGGCCGGATACACTGACGCTGAGCCCGGAGGGCGCCGGATTCGAAACGAACGCGGCGACCAGCGCCGCGGCGTTGATGCTGCCGAGGCCGCTCGCGATATCGAAGCCGGTGCCGGCGGCATAGGACCGCACGCCGCCGATCTCCATGATGCCGGTGGCATGGCCGCTTTCTGTGCCGCAGGTGCTCGCGGGAGAGCTCCCCGCCGCGCTCGTGGCATAACCCGAGGCTTTGCAGGGTTGCGCGCTCGAGCCGGCCGTGACGTCGTAGAAAACGCAGGCCGCGTTGCCGATGACCCCTTGTGAGGCATCACAGGCCGCAACCGTGGCCGGCGAGCCGTACTCGGTGGCGGCCAGACTATAAAGGGTGGGATTCAGCAATCCTTGCCGGCCGTCGGTCAGCGTGGCGGATATCTGGGTCTGGTCGATGAGCGCGACGATGGCGGCCACGGAGGGCGCCGCCGCGGAGGTGCCCTCGAGCACCTTGACGGTGCCGGTCGCGTCCGGTGGAAAGGTGGGCGCCTGCGTTGGATCGCACGGTGTCGTGTCGTAAGAACACATGAGCCAGAGCGTGGCGATCATGGACACGTCGGGAATCGCGCGGCCGCCGAGGCTCGTCGCATTGGTGATTCCGAGCACACCCTGCTGCCAGCTGGGCTGCGCGTAGCCACCGATGCAGTCACCGCTGCCATTCGTCGTCGTGCAGCTGCTGATGCCGCTACCGCCGCCCAAGATGTCGATGAACGGATTGCTCTGACTACCGATCGTGCTCGTGTTGCAGAACGCAATGGCATCGCCATTGCCGTAGGCGGATGCGAACACCGGGTTTGCGCACGAGTCGTTCCACACCATTTCGGGAACGTGGGACAGGGTGCTCGCCAGCGTCCCCGTTTGATTGGTCGTCGTCCAGTAAAGCGCCGCCGCGCCACTCGACAGCACGTTGAAATCGGTGCCGCCCACGGCAAGGTTGTACGGCGTCGAGGCGAGGCCATTCACGGCGAAGCCGTTGGAATTCACATCGTTCGCCGCCCCGAGATCCGACTGCCCGATGCATCCGACGACTCCGGAATCGTCGGAGGAAACCGTGATCGTGATGCCCTCCGCCACCGCTTGTGCGTACATGGAGGCGATCGCTGCGTTGGCCGAGCCCTCGGCGCTTTCACAGGCGCCGAACGAAATATTGAGAATCGCCGCGAGGTTCGCATCGATCGCGTACTGCGCGGCAATCCCCGCATCCTGATCGCTCACGAGGATCAACTGCGCGCCCGGCGCGAGCGCGCCAAGAATCTCCGTATCGAGGTACGCCTCGTCCTCGTTGCCGTCGTTGGTTTGATGCGGATCCGAGCCGCCCGAGTTCGCCGGCACGTGCAGGGTGGTGAACTGTTGAGCCGGCAAGCCGAAGCTCGGACCCGAGACGCCGAAGGCGCTCCAGAAGGTCGTGAGGACGCTCGGATCGACATCGCTCTGCGCCGCGATGGCGATCGTTACACCCGCGCCGGTAAATCCCTGGCTGTAAACCGGCTGTAGGTTGTACATGATGGCGAAGTCCGTCGGACCCACGTATCCCGGGTACTGATTCGATCCGGGATAATAGGTGGCAGGTAGCGCGAAGGACGGAGCGCTCGTGTTGCCGACCAGAGGCAAGCTCCCGCGCGGACCTGCGCTCGGCGGGTGCACACCGGGCCGGGGATGAAAATCATTCAAGCCCCGAATGGCATCGATGGCGGTCGCGAGCGAGCCCGGCACCATGGGCGCCGACACGTTCGCATAGTGCTGCGCGCCGGCCAGCGCAAACAGATGAATGCGCGTGTGAAGGGCGTCCTCGACCTGCGCCTTACTGCCGAAGAAGGGCAGATGACCCCGACCCGCCGGCAGCTGCCCCACCGAGAGCCCGTTCGATTTGAGCCAATGGGTCACCGCCGCGAGTGCCGCGTCCGAGACGCCGAACCGTTGGCCGTATTGCGCCGGGGTCAGCCACTTGTGGTATTGCGGTGATGTCCGATCCTGCTGAGCGGCGAGAAGCTCTCGAAGCGCCCGCTCCTGCTCGGCGGATTTGGTGAACACGATATCGAGTCCATTCGGCCGCAGTGTGCTCGGTGCTTCGCCCGCATCGAGCTGCGCTCGTGCCAAGCGGTGAACGTTGCCCGGCAGCGCGACGAGATCGGTGGTCGTGACAGGCGCACCCGTGGCGGCCAAGGAGAGTGCCGCGGCGGCCAGCACGATCAGACGGCGCGACGTATCTTCGAAATTTGCGGCCATGCCCAGGCTCCGTCTACTCAAGATTCAACGCGTTGCTTAGGATCAATCCTCGCGACAATCTTGAGAGTTATAGCCGCAAAACCCCGTTTGCCCGGTGGACGTAGTTATCGGAATCTGACGAAAGAAGATCCCATTGTCGCCATACGGCGTCAGCGCCTCGTCAAGGCTGAATCCCGTGGCGGGCGGATGTCTCGGCAATCGCGGGAACAAGGCTCTTCGCTTGCGCGATGTCGGCATCGCCGGCCGCGACCTGCTGCAGGCGCAGCTTGTCTATCCCTCGACCGTACCATGACCAAGCATCTTTCGGCGCGATCGCGATCGAGGCATCGTAATCGGCGATGGACTTGCCGTAATCGCCGAGGCGCAGGAAGACGAGACCACGGCTGTTCGCGACCTGGGCGTAGAAGGGAGATCCTTTCTTGGCGCGTTTGAGCGCAGCATCGCAGTCCGTCAGTGCAAGCGATAAATCGCTGCCCAGCAGCGCGCGTGACCAGCAACGCGAATTCTGAGCGTACGGAAAACGCTCATCGTCGACATGGGCTGCAATCCACAGATCGTATTGTGCAATGGCTGCGCTCAGCCGATCGGCATGCTCATAGGCCGCCGCCATTTCGTAGCGCAGGTCGTCCTGCTTGCTGGCTGTGCGGTCCGCGGCGTCGAGATCCGCGACGGCGCCCTCCACATTGCGGTTCGCAAGTAGCAGATCGGCCCGAGACACAAGCGCCATCACGTGCTGGGGATCAAGCTTCAGCGTCTGATCGAGATCTTTCACGGCCGAGGCTCGATTACCCATTTTGGTATAGAGCCGACTGCGCTGAAAGAAGTACTCAGGATTGTCGGGTGCCAGCTCGCAAGCACGCGTTAGCGCGGCGAGCGCGTGATCATAGTCGCCGCGTGCGGCCATGGCAGCACCGCGGCGGCTGAAGTCCGCTGCGTCATCCTTGTCCGCCACGGTTGCTTTCGACTCCTCCGGCGGCCGATCTTGCGGGGCGTCGGAAGCGAGGGCTGCCTTGTCCGCAGGCGGTGGTGACTTAGGCACGTCCGGCGCTCCCGCCGTCGCATCGTTATTCCTGCGTCTAAGATCGAAGACGGGACCGCCGTTGTAGGAGAAGTACAGCTTCTGTTGACTATTGGCTACATAGATCCTGTGCGAGAGGAAAAAATCAGCTCCTATGAGCATGTCGGCATCGCCCAAATCCCAGTCCGCAATCCGCAGCCGCGCGTTACGGATCTCCTCGTCGCCAATCTTGAAACTCGCGAACGGAGCTATGTACGAAGGCATCAGGCTCCTGCCGAAACCACCCACGAGTCCTCCCGGGACCACGCCCGGCGAGTCGGTCCGAACACCCACGCGCGCGGCCGCCTTGAGAGTCAATGTGGAAGCGTAGGCCCCCGAGTCGAATAACACGCGAATCTCGGTGCCATTGATCGAAGCGTGCCCGATCGCCCGTGAGTACCACTGCTTCGAATCGATATCGATCACCGAATAGGGGTCGCCGGACTTAGCCCAGTACGCCAACGGCGTTTTCCCACAGTCCCTCGCCTTGGTCAATCGGACGACGCCTTGGGCCAGATCGTATTCGACGTCGGCGAAATGCAGTATGTTCTGGCCGAGCACGCCCACGCTGCCCTGATCGATCTGACTGCCGGCCACCAGGAATTCGATGTCGTGCAACGTCA
Organism: uncultured Gammaproteobacteria bacterium; assembly: GCA_963766915.1. GTDB lineage: Bacteria > Pseudomonadota > Gammaproteobacteria > Steroidobacterales > Steroidobacteraceae > Bog-1198. The sequence continues at coordinate 193,933 of CAVYCL010000001.1, read as the reverse complement.
CGCCCGCGAGCGTGAAGTCCTTGACCTTGGTTTGCGATGCGTTCGCGCTGCCGTTGACCCCGCGCAGGTAATAGCCGGTCGGCATGGCATGGGTTGGGAGATTCAGCTCGGCCGCGCTTGCCGGACTGAGGATGCTGAAAAACGCGCCGCTATCCACCAACAGCCGCACATCCGTGCCGTTGATCTTGGCCGACATCTCGGGACGCAGGTCCACCATCGTGATCGGAAATTCGACCATTTGCGCGAGCTGGCACTTGCCGGCAGCCAGCGCCGGCGCGCAGGCGGCGCAGAGCATCAACTCAAACGCGCGGCGGCGAAGATGGGGCACGCAGCGACGGACACCGCGACCCGGGCGGGCAAATCTAGGCATGCGAGGCCAACATCCCTGTTTCTTTCTAAGTGCCCGCAGTGTGCCAAGCGCCGCGAGCGTCGTCAAAAGACGAGATCCCTCACACCAGCGGCACCGCCCTCGGCACCCGCACCACCGCCGTCCCGGCAATTTTATCGTGCCATCCCTGCTTGCCCGAGTCGAAGGCGATCCAGAAGAAGCCGAGGCCCACGACCACGAAGGACAAGAAGCAGCTGAGCGCCCTTACGATGGCCGTTTCCCAATCGATGGGACGGCCATCGACTCTTATCACTTGCAGGTGAAACACGAGACCGCCGACGGTCGAGCCGCGCAGCTTCCACATCAACGCGCCGTAGATGGCGAGCACGACGAGCTCGAGGTTGTGTGAATGATGCAGCATGCCCGTCAGAATTCCGACCAACAATAAATCGAGGAAAAGCGCCCCCATCCGAATCCAGAATCCGGCGCGCGGCAGCGTCGCTGCGAGGGCCGGATCGATGAAATGGGGCGATGGGGCGACTCCCGGAGCGGCGGCCGTCGTCGGCCTCTCGCCGGCCGCCGCCGCAGTCGCATCGACGGTAGCCCCCGCTGCGACTGCGGCAGCGGCTGCGGCCGGGACGGGCCCCGAAGGCGCGGGCGGTACGGAGCCAGACGGGGGACCTCCCGCATAAGGCGCCGCCGAAGGCCGCGCGGCCCGACGTTCACGTCCGGCCAGGATGAGCGTGTAAATCACCGCTCCAAATCCGAGGAAACCCAGGATGTTGTAGACCAGAAAGCCAAGGACGGGGACCAGATAGAGCACCAGCACGATCAGGCCGCCGACGACCACGGCGACGGCGGGATGAGCCAACTGCCCACCGAGCTGCCCGCGGTGGCCGATCACGCGCCGACCAAGCCACGCGAGTATCACGGCCTTGCCGAACAATCCCATGCAAAAGGCGCCGAGCAGGACGAATGGGATCGCGGCGATGCCGATGACGGTGATACAGAGCAGCACGATGGTGATCGGGATGAGCAGGATGCTGAGCAGCGCCGCGACGAGCGACATCCCGGGTTGTGTCTCCACCGTGACGGCGCAACGAGTCACGGCGTCGCGGAACAGGAGCGCGATGAACACGTACAAGGCCAAGAGGATGAACGCGAGCCCCCACGCCCATCCGATGCCGGACACCAACGCGAGCGGTCGTCCGTATAGCAGGCAGTGATCGATCCACGGCCGGAAGCGATCGAAATTTGGCGAGAAGCCGCCGACGTTCTCCACGTTGCCGGCCACAGTTGCGGCCGGGTCGCGAATCACGGTTCCCCCGACGGCGGTGACATCGCCGCCCACCTGCGCATGGGGGCCGAGATTGACGTTGCCCAGCACGGCCACCACGTCGCCGTCGACCGGTCCGTCGATTTTAACGTTGCCGAGGACGGCGACTGCGCTGTCTTGAACGTGCCCGCTCGACTGGGTATTGCCGAGGATGGAGACCACGTCGCCGGCGTCGCCCTCGTTGCTCGAGGAGCCCAAGATCGACACGACGCTGTCGGCGTGTCCGCCCGCAGGCAGGCGGGAATTGCCACCGAAATTGACGATGTCATCGCCCTGCGTGTGCCTGCCACTGCGCAGATGCCGGCGGCCGAAGGAGTGATGCCAGTCTTTGTCCCAGTTGAAATACTTCTCGACGGTGCGGCGGTCCTGGTCCTCGTTGGTGTCCGCATCGTCATCGTCATCGTCGCGGTCGTCATTGTCGGTGGCATCGGCGCGTTTGGCCGCGTCGGTGCGAGCGCGCGACTCTGAATCCTGTTCCCAGTCGTTTTGCACGGCCGAGCTGGCGGCGCTGAGCGTATCGGACTGCGCCTGCGGGGTGTCGGCCCGCGCAACAGGACCTGCCTCGATGACGGCGATGAGCATGGCGAGCAGCAACGCCAATAGGAAGGAAATGGAAGCTTGCATGCGAGCGGCGGTCATGGGCGAACCTCGTGATCAGTACTGAGATAGAGGGTCCGATAGCCGACGATGGCGAGTCCGAACAGCGCCGCATAAAGCGCTGCACTCGCGATCAGGCCACGGAGAACCCAGCTGGAAGAGAGAAGCGAGGCGAGCGAGACGCTCAAGGTCCTCGTGATGACGAAAAACACGGAAGCATCGTGCAGCACGGGTGTCGCGAGTGCATGCGATGCGCCGAGCGAGCCCAAGTTGGCGTTGGCTGCCGCTGCGGCCAGCACGGTGAGCATGACGAGCGCGGCACTGGTCACGCCGAATGCAACCCGCGCCGTGGCCGGCCACTCCGCGAACCTGCGCCGCCACCAGGGCAGCGGGACTCGCCGCGCGAGCGCATCGAGCACGCGCGACTCCAATGTCGCGGGCGCGCGCCGATCCGGCAGCGCACGTAACGCCTGTCCGAGCCGGGCCTCCAGTTCCCGATCCAAGCGCTCGTCACGGTCGCTCTCAGCGCTCACGAGGGGCCTCCGAAGCCACGCAGCCGTAGCATGGGCGCAAGTGCGGCCCGCCCGCGCCGGATGTCGGTCTTGACCTTGGCGAGCGAAATGTCGAGCTTGGCAGCGATGTCTTCATAGGACAGCTCCTCGAAGTGGTAGAGCACCAGGGGTACTCGCTGATGGGCCGGCAGGCGGTGCAGGGCCTCCTCGAGCGCAACCCGTTGCTCCTCCTCGCTCAATGAATCGAGTGCCCCATCGGGCATCGGCACGTCGGGAACGCTCTCGCTCTCCGAGAACAGCCGCCAGCGCTTGCGGTAACGTGTCAGGTAGTTGAGTGACAGATTGGTGGCCACGGTCTTGAGCCAGCCTCCCGCGGTCTCGCTCAGGCGCAGGTGCCCGAAGTTCTCGTAGGCCTTGATGAAGACTTCCTGGGCGATGTCTTCCGCCTGGGCGTCATTGCCCGCCAGACGGTACGCAGTCGAGAAAACCATGTCTTGATAGGCACGCATGAACATCGTGAATTCGATCGAACGGCTCGGCTCCGTGGTTGACGTTTGCACTGGTCTAGGTTCGTTTAAGCCCATAACACGGCAGGCCGGGAAAAGTTGCAGGCCGCTTTGCGCAGCGCGATATAGGACATAACATAGGGTTTGCTTCGCGAACTGGCAAAGATTTGACCTTGGGACCCTTCATGCGGCATTCGCATTCCGGCGCGCATCATCTTGCCGCGTCTTGATTGGCGCACCGCCCTTCTGGGCGGCGCGCTCGTGGTTTTGCTCGCTCTGCCCGCCGTTGCGGGCTTCGTCGGCCCGGCATGGGAATTGTCGCAATGGGCGGGCCTCGCCGCCGCGATAGCCTGCATCGTCCTGTGCGGCGCGCCGCTCCGGCCGAGGGATTCGCAGCCGCCGACGCTCTTGACCCTGCGCCTGCACACCGCGATCGGCTACGCGGCGCTCATCTTGGCGGCGTTGCACGTCGGCGGTTTGCTGCTCTCCGACCACACCGTCATCGAGTATCTCAAGCCCACCGACCCCGCTCTATCAGATTGCGGGTATCGCAGCGCTCCTCGTGCTCGCCGCGCTCGTGCTCTTCTCGCAGGGGCCGCTGCGCCGCCGGCTCTGGAAAAGTCATCGCGGCTTCCAAGCCTCGCACGTGATCCTCGCCTGCGTGCTGGCGGCGCTGGTCGCGGTGCATGTGGTCGTCACGGCCCGCTATGTCGGCGGCGGCGGGCGGCGCGCGCTATACGTGGCGACCACGATCGGCGCCTTGGGCCATGCTGTTGCGCGCGCGGCGCCCGCCGCAAAGCCCACGGCCGGCGGCGCCGCGCTCGATCCTGGTATTCGGGCGCAACTCCGCCCTCATCGTGGGCACGGTGGCACTTTGCGCTGCGGCGATGCTTGCCCTGCTACCCGCGCCGGTCGATGCGTCGCTCCGCGAGCCGGCGTTTCGCCGCGCGACCCGGCTGCCGCTCGATTTCCCGCACGACAAGCATGGCGCGGTCAACTGCCTCACCTGCCATCACAACTATGCCGACGGAACGGGCGCCGCTCTCTGCGTCGAATGCCATCGCAGCCCGCGGGCGGACCTTCGCGAGGGCGCCGAGGCTCGGTTTCATGGATTTTGCCTCGATTGCCACCGGCATCCGAGTGCACCCTCTCGAGGGACACGTGCACGGACCGGTGTCGGGCTGCCACGTCTGCCATCGCGAGCTCGGCAGCAGCTAGGCTCGCAGCACGCCCTGCCGGCGGCGGGCCGGCGCGGTAGCTGCGGTCTTCAGCGATAGCGCCCCAGCAGCTTTTCCAGCGCGGCGCTGCCGGGCGAGAGCTTCTCGTAGGGAATGCGATTCAAGGGCACCGTAGCTCGTCTTGTTGAGGGTGTGGAACTCGTGGCTCACGTCCTCGTCGATGTGGATGAGCCCGGTGACGTATTCGTTTTGCTTGAGCTTCTGCTCGATGAAGCTGTAAGCGGCGCTGCGATCGGTCGGATCGTAGCTCGCGCCGAGCTTGCGCAGCACCACGCGGCTGCCGTCGTGCAGCTCGCACCGGCAGCGCCTCGCCTTGGCCGGATAATCGACCGAGATCTCCTGCGCCGGCGGCACGAAATCGGCCTCCATGGCGGCATGGTAGTGCTCGCGGGTGAAGGTGTAGCTCTTGGTCGATCCCTCGTGATCGTTGAAGGTCACGCAGGGCGAAAGCACGTCGATCAGCGCAAAGCCCCGGTGCCGCATGCCCGCCTGGATCAACGGCACGAGCTGCGCCTTGTCGCCGGAGAAGCCGCGCGCCACGAAGGTCGCGCCGAGCGAGAGCGCGAGCAGCACCGGATCGATCGGCGGGCTCTGATTCACCTCGCCCTTCTTGGCCTTGGTGCCGATGTCCGCGGAGGCGGAGAACTGGCCCTTGGTGAGCCCGTAGACGCCGTTGTTCTCGATCAGATACAGCATGTTCACGTTGCGCCGGATCGCATGCACCAACTGGCCGAGGCCGATCGACAGCGAATCGCCGTCGCCGGACACGCCGACGTAGGTGAGCTCGCGATTGGCGGCGTTCGCGCCGCTCGCGATCGAGGGCATGCGGCCGTGCACCGAGTTGAATCCGTGCGAGCCGCTCACGAAATACGCCGTGGTCTTCGAGGAGCAGCCGATGCCGGACAGCTTCACCAGCTGTTCCGGCCGCATGTCGAGCCCCCAGCAGGCCTCGATGATGGCGGCCGTGACCGAATCGTGTCCGCACCCCGCGCACAGCGTCGACATGCTGCCCTCGTACTGGCGGCGCGTCATGCCGAGCGCGTTGGTCGGCAGCGAGGGATGGGCGACTTTGGGCTTGTTGATGAATGACATGGTTTCTCTCTAGCGAGTGTGCTTGCCGGTGACCGCGGTCAGCCGCGGCGCATCGGGAAGAGTTGCGCGAATGCCGTCGACGATGGGCTCGCAGGACATCGGAAAGCCGCTGTAGCTCAAGATGGACTTGAGCTTGGATTTGTCGACCGCCGTCTCGAGCGTGAGGAGCGAGCGCAGCTGCGCGTCGCGATTCTGCTCGACCACGAAGATGGTCGCGTGCAGGCTCAAGAAGCTCTCGACATCGTGCCCGAAGGGAAACGCCTTGATGCGCATGTAGTCGACGTGAATCTTCTGGCGCGCGAGCACGTCGATGGCCTCGCGCACCGCGCCGTCGCAGCTGCCGACGCTCACGATGCCGATCTTGCTGTCGCCCTTGCCGAGGATCTCGGGCTTCGGCACGTAGCGCGCGGCGGTCGAGAACTTGCGCTTCAGCCGGTCGAGCACCACCTGGTACTCGGCGGAATCCTCGGTGTAGGCGCCGTACTGGTTGTGCCCCGAGCCGCGCGTGAAGTAGGCGCCCTTCGGACTGACGCCGGGCAAGGTGCGGTAGGGAATCGCATCGTCGTCGCGATCCACGTAGCGATAGAACTTGTCGAGGCTCGCGAGCTCCTCGGCCGACAGCATCTTGCCGCGATCGGGCCGGTACGCGTCGTCCCACTTCAAGTCCTGGCACATCCAGTCGTTCATGCCGATGTCGAGATCCGACAGCACGAACACCGGCGTCTGCAGGCGCTCGGCCAGGTCGAACGCCTGCACCGCCATGTAGAAGCATTCTTCGGGATTGGCCGGGAACAGGAGCACGTGGCGGGTATCGCCGTGCGAGGCGTAGGCGCACAGCATGATGTCGCCCTGCTGCGTGCGGGTCGGCATGCCGGTCGAGGGGCCGACCCGTTGCACGTCGAATATCACGCAGGGAACTTCGGCGTAGTAGGCAAGCCCGAGGAACTCGTTCATGAGCGAGATGCCCGGGCCGCTGGTCGGGGTGAAGGCTCGCGCGCCGTTCCAGCTCGCGCCCAAGCACCATGCCGATGGCGGCGAGCTCGTCCTCGGCCTGGATCACCGCGATAGTTGCGCTCGCCGGTGGCGGGATCGACGCGATAGCGCTCGCAGAACCCCTTGAAGGCATCCATGAGCGAGGTCGAGGGCGTGATCGGATACCACGCGCCGACGGTGGCGCCCGCATACACGCAGCCCAAGCCCGCGGCGGTGTTGCCGTCGATCATGATGTGCCCGCGGGTCTTGTCCATGCGCTCGACCCGCAGCGGCAGCGGACACTGCAGGTGCTGCCTTGGCATAGTCGTAACCGAGCCGCAGCGCGCGGGTGTTCGACTCGAGCAGCTTCGGCTTCTTGCCGTAGCTCTCGCTCATCAGGCCGTTGATCGTCTCGAGATCGATGTCCAGCAATGCCGCCATCACGCCCGCATAGGCGATGTTCTTGAGAAGGATGCGATTGCGCACCCCGTCGAAATTCTCGTTGACGAGTTGCGCGAGCGGCACGCCGATGACGGTGATGTCGCCACGCTGCAGGAGCGCGCTGCGCGGCCAGGTCGCGTCGTAGATCAGATAGCCGCCGGAGGCGACCTCGCGCACATCCTTCGAATACGTCTCCGCGTTCATCGCCACCATGATGTCGACGCGCCCGGCGCGGGCGGCGTAGCCGTCGCGCGTCACGCGGATCTCGTACCAGGTCGGCAGACCCTGGATGTTCGAGGGAAAATAATTCTTGCCGGTGACCGGCACGCCCATCCGGAAAATGGCCTTCATGATCAGCGAATTCGCGCTCGCCGATCCGGTGCCGTTCACGTTGGCGAACTTGATCACGAAGTCGTTCACGGGATCGTGCGCGTTCACGAGGTTGGGCATGTCACGCTCTCATCTTCTGCATGAGGAATCTTGATGGTGGATTTCTGCATGTCCCAGGCGGCGGTCGGGCAACGCTCGGCGCATAGGCCGCAATGCACGCACACATCCTCGTCCTTCACCATGACGCGACCGGTTTGCGGCAGCCCGCTCGAGACGTACAGCGCCTGCTGCGGATTGGTCGCAGGCGCTTTCAGGCGCGAGCGCAACTCCGACTCGCTGCCGTTCGGCGCGATGGTGAGGCAGTCGACGGGACAGATGTCGATGCACGCATCGCATTCGATGCACAGCTTCGCGGCGAATACGGTCTGCACGTCGCAGTTCAAGCAACGCTGCACCTCGAGCGCGGCCTGCTCAGCGGTGAACCCGAGCTCGACCTCGATGTTGACCTTCTTGAAACGCTCGATGAGCCCGACGTGCGGCACCAAGCGCCGTTCCGCGGCGTTGTATTCGTTCTTGTAGGACCATTCGTGCATCCCCATCTTGCGGCTGCTCAGGCTCACCCCGCGCGGCAGACGCTCGGTGACGGGATCGCCGCAGCAATATTTGTGGATCGAAATCGCGGCTTGATGACCGTGCTCCACCGACCAGATGATGTTCTTCGGGCCGAACGCCGCGTCGCCGCCGAAGAACACGCCCTCGCGGGTCGACTGAAAGGTGATCTTGTCGACCTGCGGCACATCCCACTTGTCGAACTTGATGCCGATGTCGCGCTCGATCCAGGGAAAGGCGTTCTCCTGGCCGATCGCGAGAATCACGTCGTCGCAGGCAAAGAACTCCTCCTCGACTACGCGGGTCGACTTGATCTCGCCGTTCTCCATCTCGTACTCGAGGCGCTCGAACAGCATGCCCTTGAGCACGCCGTTCTCGACCACGAAACTCTTCGGCGCGCGATTGATGATGATGTGCACGTTCTCCTGCTCGGCGTCCTCGAGCTCCCACTCGGACGCTTTGAAGAACTGGCGCGGCCTGCGCGCCATCACCTTCACGTCCTTCGCGCCGAGACGCAGCGAGGTGCGGCAGCAATCCATGGCGGTGTTGCCGACGCCGATGATGAGCACGCGCTCGCCGATCTTGTCGATGTGCTGAAAGGCGACCGACTCGAGCCAGGCAATTCCGATGTGGACCCGGTTGCTGTCGTGCCGGCCCGGCAGCTCGAGCTCCTTGCCTTTGGGTGCTCCGGTGCCGACGAACACCGCATCGAACTCGCTCGAGTCGAGCAAGCTGCGCAGGCTCTCGATGGGCGCGCCCAGCCGGAGATCGGCGCCCATATCGACGATATAGCCGATCTCCTCATTGAGGACGTTGGCCGGCAGGCGGAACGCGGGGATGTTGGTGCGCATCAACCCGCCGGCCACCGCGAATTGCTCGAAGATGGTCACCTCGTAGCCGAGCGGCAGCAGATCGTTGGCGACGGTGAGGGAGGCCGGGCCGGCGCCGATGCAGGCAACGCGCTTGCCGTTCTTCTGCTCCGGCGCTCGAGGCAGGAGCGCGGTCACGTCGTCGCGGTTGTCGGCGGCCACCCGCTTCAGGCGGCAAATCGCCACCGGCTTGCTCTCGATGCGGCCGCGGCGGCAGGCAGGCTCGCAGGGCCGGTCGCAGACTCGGCCGAGAATCCCGGGAAACACGTTCGATTCCCGGTTCACCATGTAAGCTTCGGTGAACTGCCCCTGTGCGATGAGGCGGATGTATTCGGGCACGTCGGTGTGGGCTGGGCAGGCCCACTGGCAATCCACTACTTTATGAAAATAATCAGATTTCCCGGTGTCGGTCGGTTCCATGAGTCCTCAAAGAAGATCGCGCGCGCGAGTCAGGTAATTATAGTCCCAGTGACCCGCGACAGGGGTGTAGTGGCGCACAAACGCGACCACGGGGGCTGTTCAGGGCCGAATTCCCCCACCGCGCAGCACGTGGCCCGGCTTTAAGCCCGTGGATGCTCCGTCGGCGACGACGGGCACACCGTTCACCAGCACCCACTGCATGCCGACCGAGAGCTGGTTGGGCTGCGGAGAACGTCGCCCGGTCGGTGATCGTTTGCGGATCGAACACCACGATATCCGCCCACATGCCCGCCTTGATGACGCCGCGGTCGGCGAGCCGCAGCCGCGAGGCAGGCAGGCTCGTGAATTTGGCGATCGCCTCCTCGAGCCGCATGCGCCGCTCCTCGCGCACGTACTTGCGCAGCACGCGCGGAAAGGTGCCGTAGGCGCGGGGATGCGGAAACTCCTTGCCAAGCAGACCCTCGGGCGAGGTGCCGGAGCTGTCGTTGCAGAACGATACCCAAGGCTGTACGGCGGCGAGCTCGATGTCGGGCTCGCTCATCGCGAACACGGCGACCGCGGTCTGCGCGTCGTCCTCGATGAGAATGTCGAACAAGGCGTATCCATCGGATCGGCGCCGCGCGCCTTCGCGATGTCGGCGAGCGTCTTGCCCTGGATGTCGAGGAGCTTCGGATTCGCGACGGTCGCGATCAGGATGGCTTCGGGGCCCGGCACCGACTGCCATTCGTTGTCCCAATCGGTGGCCGGCGCGGCGAGCTCCTTCTTCATGCGCGCGCGCATGCCGGGATCCTTCAGCCGCTCGATGAGCTTGGCCTTGCCGCCGTCGTGCGCCCACGGCGGAATGAACGCCGACAGATCATTGGACCAGGCGGGATAGGCGTACGTGTCGGCGGCGATATCGACGCCCGAGGCGCGGGCGCGCTCGATGCGCGCGACGATCTCGGGCATCAAGCCGAAGTTGCTCGACCCCGCCCGCCTTCAGATGCCAGATCTCGACCGGGATGTGCGCTTCGCGGCCGATGCGGATGGTCTCTTCGATGCGCCGTCATGATCGCTTCCTGCTCGGAGCGCATGTGCGTCGCGTAGATTCCCCCGTACTCGGCGGCGGTGCGCGCGAGCGCGATGAGCTCCTCGGTGCTCGCGTACGGCGCGGGCGCATACTCGAGCGAGCTCGAGACGCCGACGGCGCCCTGGCGCATGGCCTCGCGACCAGCGCCTGCATCTGCTCGAGCTCGGCGGGCGTCGGCGCGCGGTCGCCGTAGCCGATCACCATCTCGCGCACGGTCGTTGCGCCGACATAGGAGGCGAGGTTGATGCCGATTCCCTGCCGCTCGAGACGAGCGAAGTAGCCCGCGAAGTCGGACCAGTCGCGCTTGATGCCGTAGTGCTGGTATGGTCTTGGCGTTCTCGCGTGCGATCGCCTCGTTCACCGGAGCGACCGATTCGCCTTCGCCGGTGATCTCGGTGGTGATGCCCTGGAAGACCTTCGACGGCACGTGCGGGTCGACCAGCAGGGTGAGCTCGGATTGCCCGAGCATGTCGATGAAGCCCGGAGCGACGACCCGGCCGGCGCATCGATGCGCTGCTTGGCGGGGGCCTTGACGAGGCGGCCGATGGCGGCAATGCGACCGTCGCGGATGCCGACGTCCGCCGCATACCAGGGAGCTCCGGTGCCGTCGATGACGCGGCCGTGCTCGATGATCATATCGAAAGGCGCAGGCGTAGCGGCCGCGCCGCGGTCCGCACCGACCGCACCCGACACGAGCGCCGCGCTCAGCAGCGCCGACGCCCCATGCCACGCGCGAGCCCCATCCCGTCATCGTTTTACATCTTGAAGGCACGAAGGCGCGATCATAGCCCTGTCGGAGATCAGCCGGAACGGAAATCGGAGAAATCTTGCACCCTGCCCAAGAATCGTCATATATTTAAAGACTTACGATCGAATTTTGAGCGTTTGTCGAGTTTGACCGGACGGGCTCGGCGGGAGAAGGTTAAGGGTATGGCAACACAAGCGCGCTCGATCGCATCGCTGACGATTTCATTCGGCTTGGTGGCGATTCCCGGTAAAGCTTTATTCCGCGACCCAAGCTCCGAGCGAATTTCGTTCAATCTGCTGCGCGCCAAAGGACGGCTCGCGAGTCAAGCAACAATACGTCGCCGTGGCCGACGGCAACCTGGTCGAGCGCTCGGAAATGGTCAAAGGCTACGAGTTCGCCAAGGACCAGTACGTCATGTTCACGCCCGAGGAGCTGAAGGCGCTCGAGGACGCCACCACCCACGCCATCGACATCGGTCAATTCGTTCCGCTTGGAATCGGTCGATCCGGTGTATTTCGATGGCACGTATTACCTCGCGCCCGACAAGGGCGGCGCCAAGCCCTACACGCTGCTCGCCACGGCGCTGCGCAAGACCGGACAGTGCGCCGTCGGACGCTGGGTGTCGCGCGGCAAGGAACACATCGTGGTCATCCGGCCGATGCAGGACGGACTCGCCATGCATCAGCTGCACTTCAAAGAGCAGGTGCGCGAGCTCAAGGATCTAGGCATCGAGCCCGCTCCCGTGTCCGAGCCCGAGCTCAAGCTCGCGCAACAGCTCATCGACCATCTGGCGGCAAAGCGCTTCGATCCGAACGAGTATCACGACGAGTTCAAGGGACGCGTCGAGGCCGCGATTCAGAAGAAGGTCGAAGGCAAGCAGATCTCGCTCGCCGAAGCGCCTGCCGCCTCCAGCAGCGGCAATGTCATCGATCTGATGGAAGCGTTGCGGGCGAGCATCGACGCGCGCGGCGCGAAGACGCCGAGCCTGAAGGAGCGCAAGGCGCCGAAGCGCGCCACGGCACCCACCGCCGCCCGCAAGACCGCTCGCCGATGAGATGCAGGAATTCGACTCGAAAGACCTGAAACGCCTGTTCGGCATTCCGGCCTCGCACGTACGCTCGCTGATCCGCGCGGGCCATATCAGCCCCTCGAAGCAAGCCGGAAAGTCCGGCAAGCTCGCCTACTCTTTCCAAGACTTGATCGTGCTGCGCACGCTCGGATCGCTCCGCGCGGCGAAGATTCCGACCAAACGCATCAACCGCACGCTGCGCGAGATCCGAAGCTCGCTGCCCGGCGAGCTGCCGTTGAGCGGCCTCTCCATCGTCGCTGTGGGGGACCGCATCGTGGTGCGCGAAGGGCGATCCTTGCGCGAGTCCGAAACAGGTCAATACACGCTCGCGCTCGAGGTCATCGACCAGGGCGGTGCACTGCTCATGATCGACAGGCGCCCGGAGCCGGAGACAAAAGTCGCGCGCGCCACCGATGCGGGTAAGCCCGTCGCACAGGATGCCGCGACGCATTTCGATCGCGCCATGGATCTCGAGGAGAGCGACGCGGCCGCGGCGCAAGCGGCTTATGAGGCGTGCCTCGCACTCGATACGCGGCACGTGGAGGCACGGGTGAATCTCGGACGGCTTTTGCATCTCGACGGCCGTTTGCGCGAGGCCGAACAGGTCTATCGCGGCATCGACACGGCGGAGGCGCTGCTGTCGTTCAATCTCGCGGTGCTGCTCGAGGATCTCGATCGGCAGGACGAGGCCGCCGTCGCCTATCGGGAAGCGCTCGCCCAAGACCCGACGCTCGCCGACGCCCACTTCAATCTGGCCCGGCTCTATGAGCAGGCTGGAAATCCGAAGGACGCGCTGCGGCACCTGCTCGCTTATCGGCGCTTGACGCAAGAACATTGAAAGGCTTGCTCATTTCCAAGGCACGGCTTGAGCGCCGATGAGATCTGCCTTCTCTCCGCCTGCGAGCTCGCGCGGTGCATCCGTGCGCGAGAACTCTCCGCGACCGAGGTGATGCGGGCTCACCTCGATCGCATCGAGCGCATAAATCCCGCCTTGAATGCCCTCGTGACGTTCCTGCCGGAACGCGGCCTCGAAGGCGCGCGCGCCGTGGACGCGGCGCTCGCACGCGGCGAGTCACTCGGTCCGCTCGCCGGCCTGCCGATCGCACACAAAGACCTGTTGCCGACGCGCGGCGTGCGCACCACCTCGGGCTCGCTCATTTTCAAAGACTTCGTGCCCGACGCAGACGCGATCATCGTCGAGCGTCTGCGCGCGGCCGGCGCCATCATGATCGGCAAGACCAATACCCCGGAGTTCGGCGCCGGCTCGCAAACCTTCAACGCCGTGTTCGGCGCAACGCGTAACCCCTACGATCTCGAGAAGACCTGCGGCGGGAGCAGCGGCGGAGCGGCGGCGGCGCTCGCGGCCGGCTTATTGCCCATCGCCGACGGATCGGATCTCGGCGGGAGCCTGCGCAATCCCGCGAGCTTCTGCAACGTGGTCGGTTTGCGTCCCTCCGCCGGCCGGGTGCCGGACTGGCCGCGAGCCGACGCCTGGTTCGATCTCGCCGTGCTCGGCCCGATGGCTCGTTGCGTGGCGGACGCGGCGCTCATGCTCTCTGCGATGGCAGGCGCCGATGCGCGCGACCCGCTCTCCTTGCAGGAGCCGGGCGCGGTGTTCGCTCAGCCGCTCGCGCGGGATTTTTCGGGCGCACGCATTGCTTGGAGCTCGGATCTGGGCGGACTGCCGGTCGAGCCCGCCGTGCGTCGCATCGTCGATGACCAGCGACGGGTGTTCGTGGAGCTCGGCTGTATCGTCGAAGAGGCCACACCGGATCTGCGTGACGCCGAGGAAATTTTTCGCGTGCTGCGCGCCTGGCATTTCCACATGCTGCTGGGCCCGCTGCTCAAATCGCATCGCGCACTCATGAAAGATACCGTCGTCTGGAACATCGAGCAGGGCGCGCATCTCACCGGCTGGGAGATCGGCGAGGCGCAAATGAAGCGCACGCGGCTTTTCCATCGCATGCGCGAATTCATGCAACGCTATGATTTTCTGGCGGCGCCCGTGGTCCAGGTGCTGCCGTTCGATGTGGCTGTGCCCTATCCGACGTGCATCGACGGCGTCGAGCTCGAGACCTACCTCGACTGGATGCGCTCTTGTTATCTCATCAGCGTGACCGGAGCGCCGGCCATTTCCGTGCCTTGCGGCTTCTCGGACTCGGGACTTCCGGTGGGCCTGCAGATCGTGGGTGCTCACCGGCAAGATCTCGCCGTGTTGCAGATCGCATTCGCATTCGAGCAGGCGACGCAGGTGGTCAGGCGCCGGCCGTCGGCAATCGATGCGCTACGCGGCGCGACGCCCGCGCCGGGCGCTACAGCAACGTCACTGCCACGCGCTGACTGATCCCGCACAAGAGTTCGTACGGAATCGTGTCCGCCCAGACGGCGAGCTCCTCCACCGGCAAGCCAGCGCCCCACAGCACGACCGGATCGCCGATCCGCGGCTCGCTCGCGAGGTCCGTGACATCGATGCCGATCATATCCATCGAGACGCGGCCCGCGAGCGGTGCGCGCACGCCGTTGACGAGCACGGGCGAGCCCGAGCCGAGACTGCGCGGATAACCGTCGCCATAACCGACGGCCGCCACCGCCAAGCGAGTCGGGCGCGCGGCGGACCACTGTCCCCCGTAGCCGACGCGTTCGCCCGGCGCGAGATCTTTGAGCGCGATGATGTGCGACCTGAGCGTCATGGCGGGCCTCAAGCCATAGTCCGCGCCGATCGACCCATCGAACGGCGACACCCCATAGAGCAACAAGCCGGGACGGACCCAGTCGACTTGCGCCTGCTGAAATCCGAGCAAGCCCGCGGAATTGGCGATGCTACGCTCGCCGTCGAGCGTCGCGGTCGCCGCCTCGAAGCGAGCGAGTTGCTCCGCGGTCGCAGGCGAGTCCGGGTCATCCGCCGAGGCGAGATGGGTGAACAAGTTGACCGGCGTCTGCACCCGCGGCAGAGCGCGCAGCGCGTCGAGCGCAGCAATGAACGCCTGACCCTTGAAGCCGAGGCGGTTCATGCCCGTGTCGAGCTTGAGCCAGACGCGGAAGGGCTCGCCCTCGCCCGCCCGGCGCAGCAACTCGATCTGCTCCGCCGTGTGCACCACGAGCTCGAATCCCGCGGCCGCCGCCGAATCGAGCTGACCTCGGTCGAATACACCTTCGAGGAGCACCGTCCGTTTTTGAATGCCCGCCATGCGCAGCGTCAATCCTTCATCGACCCGCGCGACGGCGAACGCATCGGCCGCATCCAGCGCGCGCGCCACGGCCACGAGTCCGTGTCCGTAGGCGTTTGCCTTGATCACCGCCATCACGCGTGAGCGCGGCGCGAAGTCCCGGATGCGTTGCAGATTGTGTTTGAGCGCGGCGGTATCGATCGTCGCGCTAACCATCGGCGTCATGCAGATCTCACCGGAATACGCCCTCGGCGTAGGATTCCGGCGCGTAATTCTCGAACTTCGTGTATTGGCCGAGGAAGGTCAGCTGCACTTCGCCCGTCGGGCCGTTGCGCTGTTTCGCGATGATGATGTCGGCGATGCCCTTGCGCGTCGTGTTGGGATCGTAGACATCTTCGCGATAGATGAGGAGGATGACGTCTGCGTCCTGTTCGAGGGCGCCAGACTCCCTCAGATCCGACATCACCGGCTTCTTCTCCTGCCGCTGCTCGACGCCGCGATTCAGCTGCGACAACGCAATCACCGGTACTTTCAATTCCCGCGCAAGCGCCTTGAGCGAACGGGAGATCTCGGAAATCTCCGTCGCCCGGTTCTCTTTCGTTCCTGCGACCTGCATGAGCTGCAGATAGTCGACGACGATCAGGTCGAGTCCACGCTCGCGCTTCAAGCGGCGAGCGCGCGCACGGATCTCGGTCGGTGTGAGCGCTGGCGTCTCATCGACGTGGATGTTCGCGCTGCCCAACTGCGTCATCGCCGAATCGATGCGCGGCCAGTCATCTTCCTGGAGCCTGCCCGAGCGCAGATGACTTTGATTGATCCTGCCCAAGGACGAGAGCATGCGCAGCGTCAGCGCCTCGGCGGACATTTCCATGCTGAAGATGGCGGCGGATTTTTTCGAGCCGAGTGCCGCATTCTCCGCCATGTTGACCGCAAGCGTGGTCTTGCCCATGGAGGGTCGGCCCGCGACGATGATCAAGTCACCCGGTTGTAGTCCCGACGTCATTTCGTCGAGCTGCTTGAAGCCCGTCGGGATGCCGGTGAGCTGGCCTTCGTTATGGTAGAGCTCGTCGATCCGATTCACGACTTCCGGCAAGATCGACTTGACGGTGCGAAAACCCACCTTGCCGCGCGAGCCACGCTCCGCGATCTCGAACACCGCGCGCTCGGCATCGTCGACGATCTCGCGGGCCTCGCGCCCTTCGGGCTCGAGCGCGTTACTGACGATGGAATTACCGGCGCTGATCAGCTGCCGCAGCACCGCGCGTTCACGCACGATGTCTGCATAGGCCTTGATGTTCGCGGCCGTGGGCGTGTCGCGCGCCAGGGTGCCCAAGTATGAGAGGCCGCCCACCTGATCGAGAAGCCCTTGGCTCTCGAGGATGCCGGAGAGCGTCACCGCATCGCAGGGCTGATTGCGCTCGATGAGTCCCGCGGTGGCGCTGAAGATCAGCCGATGATCGTTGCGGTAGAAATCATCCGCGTTGACCCGATCGGCAACCTGATCCCAGGCGGCCGAATCGATCATCAGGCCGCCGAGAACGGCCTGCTCGGCCTCGATCGAATGCGGCGGCAGCCGCAGACGCTCGTCGGCTGCGCCGGATGACGGATTGTAGGGGCGAGTGGCCACGTGCAAAGCCTGCGCGCGCGGCTTTGCCGGCCGCTACTCTTCGGCGACGATCGTGACGGTCAACGTCACGCCGACATCGGTGTGCAAGTGCAATTGCACTTGGTGCTCGCCGGTGGTGCGGATGGGACCGTTCGGCATGCGCACTTCGCTGCGCGAAATGGGATGTCCGGCCTTCGCCGCCGCCTCGGCGATGTCCGCCGTGCCGATGGAGCCGAAGAGCTTGCCTTCGGTGCCCGCCTTGGCCTTGAGCTCGAGCTTGAAGTTCTCGAAATCCGTCGCCCGCTTCTGCGCAGCCGCGAGCTCCGCATTCGCCTTGGCTTCGAGCTCGACGCGCTGCGCCTCGAACTTCTTGATGTTGGCGGGGGTCGCCATCGTCGCCTTGCCGGTCGGCACGAGGAAGTTGCGGGCGTAGCCCGCCTTTACTTTCACCCGATCGCCGATTTGCCCGAGGTTCGCGACCTTCTGCAGCAATATGATGTCCATGTCGCTCGCCTCAGTGTTGATCGGTGTACGGCAGCAGCGCCAAAAAGCGTGCGCGCCGAATGGCGAGCTGCAGCTGCCGCTGATAGTGGGCGCGCGTGCCCGTGATGCGGCTGGGGACGATCTTGCCGGTCTCGGTGATATAGCTCTTGAGCGTCGCCAGATCTTTGTAATCGATCTGTTTGACGTCGTCGGCGGTGAACCGGCAGAACTTCTTGCGGCGGAAAAAACGTGCCATGGGTGCTCCTCGAATCGTTAGCGCATGCCAGCGGGCATGTCGTCGTCATCGCCGTC
Organism: uncultured Gammaproteobacteria bacterium; assembly: GCA_963766915.1. Taxonomy (GTDB): domain Bacteria; phylum Pseudomonadota; class Gammaproteobacteria; order Steroidobacterales; family Steroidobacteraceae; genus Bog-1198. The sequence goes on along the minus strand of CAVYCL010000001.1, from coordinate 176,229 downwards.
GTCGCCGAAATCGTCGTGGCGGCGGGCATTCTCGTCCGGCGCACGCGCCATGGGCGAGGGCTCGGTGACTGCGGCATCCATCTTCACCACGAGATTGCGCAACACCGCGTCGCTGAACCGGAACGAGCCGGTGAGCTCGGCGAGCGTTTTCTGATCGCACTCGATGTTGAACAGGATGTAGTGGGCCTTGTGCACCTTGCCGATCGGGAAGGTGAGCTGGCGACGACCCCAGTCCTCGAAGCGATGCATTTGACCGCCGCCGGCACTGATCATGCCCTTGTAGCGATCGACCATCGCAGGAACTTGCTCGCTCTGGTCCGGATGGACCAAGAGCACGATTTCATAATGCCGCATGTAATCTCCCCAAGGATTTAGCCTCCCGTTGCGAGCGGTGAGGCAAGGAGTGAAACCGGCCGGGCCGGCGAAAAAGAGCGCGAAGGATACGCGTTCTAGGCCGTTTCGGTCAACTTGAGGGTCCGGCGGCCGGCGATTTCGCCCCCGCCGTGCGTTGCCGGCCTGCCTCGAACAGGGCGACTCCGGCCGCGACCGACACGTTCAGCGATTCGACCTGCCCCCCCATGGGGATACGCACCAAAAAGTCGCAGGAATCACGCGTCAAGCGGCGCATCCCCTCGCCCTCCGCGCCCAGAACCAGCGCCAGCGGTCGATTGAGGTCGGCCGCGTACAACGACTGGCTCGCCTCCCCGTCCGTGCCCACGACCCAGATGCCGATCTGCTTCAGCCGGGCGAGAGCCCGCGCGAGATTGGTCACCGGCACCACGGGAACGAATTCCGCGGCGCCCGCGGCGACTTTGCGCGCGACGCCATCGATCCCGGCAGACCGGTCCTTGGGGAGAATCACGGCGCGTACCCCGGCGGCGTCCGCGGTACGCAGGCACGCCCCCAGATTGTGGGGATCCGTCACCCCGTCGAGTACCAGCAGCAAGGGATCCGGCACGGCGTTGCAGGAGGCGATCAGCGTCTCCTCGTCCCAAGGCTTCAATGAGCGCACGGCCGCCACCACGCCCTGGTGGGACACATCGCCTGCGAGTTTCGCGAGCGACTCGTTGCCGACCATTTGCACCTTGAGGCCCGCCGCGTGGGCGCGCTCGCGCAAATCTCGCGCCCGGGCGTCCTGACGCGGCTCCGCCATCCACAGCTCGAGCAGGCGCTCGGGTGCGCGATCGATCACCGCGCGGACGGCGTGCAGCCCGTAAACGAGATCCCGTTTGTGATCAGCCACGACCGCCGCGGCTGCGCCGCTTTCCGCCGCCGCCCGAGGCGCGTTGCGGCCGGCTCCCTCGCCGGCCCTCGGAGCCGCGACCCGGCCGCGCCGCCCGCACGGTGCCGTGAGAGACGGCGCCGCTCGCATCACAGAGCTCGAAATCGATCTGCCGCTGCGTGAGATCGACGCGGCTCAGGCGTACCTGCACGCTGTCTCCCATCTGCCAGCGCTGGCCGGTGCGCCGCCCGACCAAACCCATGCCGCCGTTCTCGAGCTCCCAGTAGTCCCCGGGAATGTTCGAGATATGGATCAGGCCGTCGATCGGCATTTCCTTCAGCTGCACGAACAGCCCGAATTCGAGCGCGCTCGAGATGGTGGCCTCGAAGGTCTCGCCCACCCGCGGCTGCATGTACAGGCACTTGAGATAGCTCATGACATCGCGCGCCGCTTCGTCGGCACGCCGCTCGCGTTGCGAGCTCTCCGTGCCCAAGGTCTGCAGCTCGGCCGCGGAATAACGGTACCCGGAGGCCGACTGGGGCACGACGGCGCCCTTCAGCGCACGATGCACCAGCAAATCCGGATAGCGGCGGATGGGCGAGGTGAAATGCGCGTACTCATCGAGCGCGAGCCCGAAGTGTCCGATATTGGTCTGCTGATAGACGGCCTGCGCGAGCGCCCGGATCACCAGTCCCTCGAGCAGCGCACCGTCCGGCCGCGCCGCCAGCCGCTCGACCAGCTGACGAAACTCGCGCGGCGTCGGCTGCTCGGAGAAATTCGCGCCGATCTGCATGGCGTTCATCACCTTTTGCAGCTCGGTCACCCGCTTCTCTTCCGGCTGTCCGTGAACGCGGTACAAGCTTTTCGCCTTCGCGAGGCGCAGCGCGACCGCCGCCTGCACGTTGGCCGCGATCATGCATTCCTCGATCAGCCGGTGCGCATCGTTGCGCGTCACGGCGTAGAAACCTTCGATCTTGCCGTTCTCGCCGATGCGCGCCTTGACTTCGCCGCCGCGAAAATCGAGGGCGCCGCGCGCATCGCGTGCCGACTTGAGCTCACCGTAGACGGTGTAGAGCTCGCGCAGCGATGCGCGCACGGGCTCTGTGAGCTCCGGATCGGTCGCCGCCTCGGGATGCTCGAGATAGCTCCAGGCTTGCGCGTAGGTCAGGCGGGCGTGCGAGCGGATCACCGCCTCGTAAAAACGCGCGCGCCCGGGCTGTCCGGTCTTGCTCACACTCATGTCGCACACGAACGCAAGGCGCTCGACGTTCGGCATGAGAGAGCACAAGTGATTGGACAGATGCTCGGGCAGCATCGGCAGCACGCGGTCCGGAAAGTACACGGACGTCGCGCGCGCGCGCGCCTCCGCATCGAGGCTGGTACCGACGCGCACGTAATTGCTCACATCGGCGATCGCGACCACCAGCCGCCAGCCCCCGCCGCGCAGCCGCTCCGCGTACACCGCATCGTCGAAGTCCCTGGCGTCCTCGCCGTCGATGGTCACGAGCGGCAGATCGCGTAGGTCCTCGCGTCCCTCTCGATCCTGCGGCAGCACATCCGGGGCGAACAGATTCGCTTGATGGATGACCTCGGGAGGAAACTCCTGCGGCAAGTCGTGACGCAGGATGGCAAAGCGCGCGGCGAGATCGGAGGGCCGCACATCGGTCAGCACCTCGACGATGCGTCCCTGCGCGGGCTCCTCGCCCTGCGGCCGCCGGGTGATTTCCACGATAACGTTGTCATCGTCGCGGGCACCGTGCGCCTCGCGCTCGGACACCTTCACGACATACCAATGTCCGGGGTCCTCGGGCTGAACGTGGCCGAGATGAGGACGATAGACGCCGCCGATGCGGTTGGGGGCATCGCCTGTGCGGCGGATCAGCCGTGCGACGCGTCGTCCGCGGTCGTTGACCCCGACCGCGAGGACCTCGGCCGTGTCGTTGTGCATCAGCGTCGCCGTGTCGGCGCGGGCAAGCACCAGGGGTGCGGTCCCGTCGACCGGCATGACGAGCACATCGCCGTTGGCCCGGCCGCGCACGCGCCCGGCGACCCGTTCGCCTTCGCCGGCCGTAGCAAAGCCGAGCGGTCCCGCGATCGCTTGGCCGTCGCGCACCATCGCCGCGAGGCGCTTCGCCAACGCATCTTGCTCGCTGTCGGCGTGCAGTCCGAGAGTCTTCGCGAGCCGCGCCACGGTGAGCGGCTCGTTCGCCTCCGACAAGTGACGCAGAATGAGCTCGCGGCTCGCGATCGGGTGCGCATAGCGCATTTGTTCGTGCGCGAGATTCGGATCCTCGTCGCGCCATTCACGGCCTTTCTTCGGCCGCCGTCCTTTTGCATCCGTCATCGCGCCACCGCCAGCGGCTCGCGGCCGCGCGAGCGCTTAGCAAGCCAGAAGTAGGCCGGCGCGGTAACCGCGAGGCCGATGATCCAGGATAGATCGATGCCACCCATCGCACGGGCCACGGGGCCGGTGTATAGGGGTGAGGAAATGAAAGGAAGTTGAATCAGAATGCCGACTCCATAGCAGGTGACCGCGGCGCCGTTGATGCGCCCATAGATCCCGCCGTCGCTGCGGAAGAAAGAATCGACGTCGTACCGGCCTTTGCGCAGCAAGTAGTAATCGACCAGATTGATAGCGGTCCAGGGGACCAAAACATAGAGCAACAACAGGATGAAACTTTCGTAGTTGACCAGGAAGGATTCTTTGCTGAGAAGCGCTCCCACGAGCGACAGTACGCATAGCACGAGAGAAACCGCGGTACGCGAGAGTGGCCCGGGTGACCACCGAGGCAAGATCGTCTGGCCGAACGTGATAGTAGACAGCGCCCCGCAGTAAAGGTTCATGGCGCTCGCCGCCGCGATGCTGATGGTGAGTACGACCAGCACCGCGGGCCCGATGCTGCCGGTCAGCCACGCAAGCCCGACGATGATGCTACCTTTCGGCGCCGACAATCCGACCATCGCGCCGAGCACCATGGGAAAGAACGACCCCAGCGTGCAGCCCCAGTAGCTCGCCCAGAACGCCGGCCGGGCGCCGGTGTCGCGCGGCATGTAGCGCGAATAATCCGACACATACGGCGCGTAGGCGATTTGCCACAGCGCGCCCAATGAGATCACGCCCAAGAACCCCGACAGGTTGAATTGATTGCGAAGGAGAAAATCGCTCGGGACGCCGTGCCCCCACACGATCCAGGCCGCGGCGAGGATGAGCGCGGCGCCGCACACGTAGCTCATGACGCGGGTGTAGGCGTGGATGAGATCGTAGCCGTAGATGGCGGCGATGACGCTGAGGAGCGCCACGAGCCCCATACCCGCCGCCTCCGGAATACCGGTCACCTGCTTGAGGGCCTCGCCGCACAACACCAGGTTCGAGGAAACGAATCCCACGTACATCACGATGACGATGCCGATCACGAGCAAAGAGCCCCATGAGCCGAACTGCCCGCGCGTTTGCACCATCTGCGGAACGCCGAGCGTCGGACCTTGCGCCGCATGCAACGCCATGAAGACCGCGCCCACCAGATTGCCGATCGCGAGCGCCGCGACGGCCCAGCCGAACGGCAGCGCGAACACGGTGACGGAAAGTCCACCGGTGACGATGGTGAGCAGCATCAGATTCGCGCCGAACCACACGGTGAAAAGATCGCGGTAGGTGCCATGGCGGCGGTCGAGCGGTATCGGCTGGATGGTGGCGAGTTCGATGCGCCCGGCGTGTTCGCTTGTTTTATTCATTATGGGTAACTAATAGTCCATCTCCGCAGGTCTCGTCGGCGCGGCGAGCTGTTTGAGCTCGGCGCGCTAATGCCACGACGATAAGGACTCGATCGGTCGGCGCAATGGCGCTGCGCTCGCCGGTCGTCGGTATGGGGTGTCATCAAAGGCTATCCAAGCATCTTCCCATGCGAGGCCGCAATACTCCACTCTAAACCGCCGAATTGACAAGGATTCCGCGGGTGCGTAGATTCCTGCGCCTCACATTCGACGGCCCCCTCTTGCCCAGGTGGCGGAACTGGTAGACGCGCTGGTTTCAGGTACCAGTGGAGCAATTCGTGGAGGTTCGAGTCCTCTCCTGGGCACCACCGGCCTTCACAAGCCACCAAATCGACTAAACAGACGCTCAGAATTGTGATTTGCGTCACATACAAGGGCGCTGGGCGGGGCAGACTGCGGGAATGCAACGTCTCCCCTCCAAACCTGCAAACCCGTTGACTGATGAGCTGATTGAAGCTACGCCAACACCCACGCAAGGCGCTAAGAAACTGACAGATGGGCGCGGTTTGTTCCTGCTCCTGCAGTCTCGTGGACGTCCCACCTGGCGCCTCAAATACACATTCGCGGGCCGCGAGAGCTCTATCAGTTTGGGTGCATACCCGGAGGTGAGCATTGATGCCGCCCGCACCGCTGCAGCCGCCGCGCGCGCGATGCTGCGCGAGACGCCACCACGAGACCCGGCGGCGGAGAGGAGGCGCACCGCTGAGCGACAGTACCTTGAGCGCGTCACCACATTCGGCACGGTGTCCACGGAATACCTGGCGCTGGATGACACTCGCGCGGAGCGCACGAAGGATAAGCACGATTGGCTGCGAGGGCTGCTCGCCCCGCTCCACCGCCACCCAATCAGCGCCATTGAGCCGCCGGATATCCTCAAGGTGCTACGCGCCATCGAGGCACAAGGCAAGCGAGAGGCTGCCCACCGCTGCGCTCAGTTTGCGGCGCGCGTCTTCCGGTACGCCATCCAAACCGGCGCTATGCGTGGCAAAGTGAACCCGGCTGCGGACCTCCGCGGCGCCCTCAAACCCGTTAAGACTGAATCCCACGCCGGTGTCATCCGGCCCAAAGAGTCAGTTTCGGGGTGCTAATGCAATGTATGAGACGCGCCGGCTACGCCCACGCAAGCGTGAGATACGGACTGATGTTTGCTCGCCAGGACCGCGCTGCGTGCTGGTGAGCTCCGCGGCGGTTTGTGGAGTGAAGTGGATTTTGGGCGGGCTGAATGGCGGATAGGCGCTGACCGCATGAAAATGAAGCGTCCGCACCTCGTGCCGCTGTCCACGCAAGTCCTCGCGTTGCTGCGCGAGCTCGAGCAAATCACCGGGGACAGTGAACTGATTTTCCCCGGCCAGCGCTCAGGGAGGCCCATCAGTGACGCGGCGATGGGTATCGGCCTGCGCCAATTCGTGGGCAGCAGCGTGCATGTCCCGCACGGTTTCGCTCGAGTTTTTCCACGCTAATGAATGAGCGCGGCGTGGACTCGCAGTTAATCGAGTTACAGCTCAGCCACCGCGAGCGAAATGCAATCGCGTCCATCTATGACCGCAGCGAGCGGGTGGAGGAGCGCCGCACGCTGATGCAGTCCTGGGCGGACTACGTCGAGGAGCTCAAGACGCGCCCAGCCACGCCGATGGAATTCGCCAATGCCCTAGGCACGGGCGAGACTGTGCGGGTATAGCGCGTTACCTTTGCTGTATCGTCTCGATGCCCTTTCGGGACGAAGCGCGCGTCTTGCTGATGGGCCTCATCCGTGCAAACAAATTGCACTTGGCCGTGTTCAGGTACGCCGAAATTCTGCGACACGTCAAAGTGAGCGACCGTAGCCACGAGCCCTTTACGTTCGCAGAATTTTCTCGCCTCCTTAATTCCCTCTGTCAGCAAGACGCGCCGAAAAGCAACGCGCCGTCGCATCCCTTAACGGTCAACAGATAGCTATTTTTTCCGGTGCGGACCGGCTCACTGACGGACGTACATCCGATTACGAGCAACGCCGCCGCCGAAACACGAACCGCCCGCAAAAATGCCTCCGACATTCCCTGTCCCTCCAACCCTCAAGCCTTTGGCGTGTAGCTCGTCGGGTCGATGATTCGCAAGTTGCAAGGCATTGGGCTAATGAACGCAGCGGGCTGCTCGACGAATTGAGGCGAGGCCGACACGATGCCCGTTCTAAAGGACAGGGGCTCCGCTTCAAAGGTCAAACCCGTTGCGAGCCGCAAGGCGGTGCCCAACTCGCTTGGCTCAATGTGCAGCGGGGGCGACGGTTTCTCGTGGCATTCCGCCGTGAGCGAGATTGCCACGACGGGCTCGACACTGCACGCGGGTTGCTGTTCGTCATTCGACTGACTCAGCGCCAGCGCCGTAGCGACGCCGCAAGCCAGGAGCGATTTTGTCGTGTCCACGGCCCGGATTCTACGCCGCAGCGAGCCGCGGACATAATTTGCGATGCCTACCCAGGGTACCGCGCACCACTTCGCCACCGTTGAATAAATGAGGGCAAAGGTAGGCGCGCCCTTCCCGCTACCCCGCTTTGTGCCACGCCGCGCAATGCGCAGTGCGGGCAGCGTTGAGTCTGTCCTGCGCGGCTGCGAGCGCCTGACCTTCTGGCGAGGCACGCATCGCGGCTGATGCCTGCTGGAAAGCCTCGCGCGCAGCGATGAGCTCTAGCTCAGCCTCGACCAGTGGCTGGCGCTCGGTCACGACTTTCGCTCGCGCGCTCGCCGCGGCTGCGCAGGCGGCACGCCAAGAATCTCTGGGGCTGAGGTGAGGGTGGCGCTCACGCTAATCCTTGAACGACTCGAGCAGCGCTGCGAGCTCTGCAGGGTCTGTCGGCACGCGGGTGGCCGCTGGGATATAGGCGTTTATGTTCGCGTTGAGATTGCGCGAGGCGGCCAGCGCGCCGGGCTGCATCTTGTTTAGTTCGTTGATGGCGGCCTGGCGGTCGGCCATCAGCACAGTTATCTGGCCGTCCTTGCTGACAGTGGCGCCGCGGTAGAGCAGCCGCCCGGCGGCGCTGAGCTGGCTGTCGGTGTGATGGATACGTGAGTGTGCTGACCACGGCAGTGGGTGCAATCAGGCTGCGCAGCGTTGGTGTCCGGCTGGGGTGTGCCATCCACGAGGGCAGACGTCACATGGCGGGCGATATCCTCATCAGACCAACAGTGTGGGCATGGCGTCGATTCCACGCGCACGAGCTCGGCAGGGTCTGCGTGAGCTATCTGGTCGAGCATGTCCATGCGGGCGGCGATGGACTGCACCCGGTGCTCAGCAGCGGCCACGCGTAGCATGCGAATGCGGGCGGCTATCTCAGGGCGGTGCGCCAGGCGGGTGGGGTTCGCCTTGTCGGGGGCATACCCTGCGGCACGGAACGCGGCGGCGTAGGACATGCCCTCGGCGACGTTCTGCGCGAATAGCTCGTGACGTGGGTCGGCCAGCACCGCGGCGGATTTAACACTCGCCACGATGCCCCGTTGAGGCGTCGCGGCCACGGGGACCGGCGTCGGTTTCGCCGAGGAATTACCGGACGCGGCAAGGCGGTCCGATAATATGCGGCCCGCGCCTGCCCGTTTTGTACCCTTGCTAGTTGCCATAATCTCATTCCATCTGTTGCGTTGCGTCACGTTTCTGGCCGCCACGGCGCCCACTTCTCGGGGGCTCGGGTCGGAAATTTCTGATATATCACCGGTCAATTTCTGTCAAATTTCACAAGATTTCAGCCCCTGTCCGTGGTCCAAACTAGCGCCCTGTTGCGCGAAAACGTCGCGTGTAAGTCATTGATTGTCGATTATTCGAGCGATTCGAGCGGTCATCTAGCGGCGTTCTAGCGGTCCATTCTAGCGATTCGAGCGGTTTTCTAGCGGCCACGCAAGTCATTGATTTTACTCATGTAGCGGTTCTAGCGGTATTCGAGCGGTCTGCACGCCCACAAAGCCAGCGGCCGCCCCCACCCCTATCGGGGGTGGGGCAGCTGAATGGGGAACCGAGATTTAAAAGCGACGGAACGCACCTCATACCAGCCACACCCACCCGTCCTCGAATTTCAGGTGCCCCAAGTCCCTGAGCGCCTCAATCATGGCGGCAGGCTTGGTGCCGTTTTTCTTGACGGTGAGTATCCCCTCGATGCCCGCCATAGCCACCTCAGCCGAAACAGCCTTCACCCCTGGCGGGGCCTTGGTGTCGGGCAGCATCGGCGCGGCCGCGAATATCTCTCGCAACCGGGCGAGCGCCTCCCGTTGCCGCTGGCTAAGTTTATTGTCCTTCTTGATTTGGACTGCCTCGGCGACGTGGGCGCCCCCGGCGATGACGCACGAGCTGAGCGGGTCCCCGTCCTCATCGGTCCCAAGGGATACGCTCTCGAGGGTGAAGGCCGGGCCCTCCCCGTCCGCACCGTCCTTAAGCTTGGCCGTGCTCCACTGCCGCACCGTGGCGAGGGGCTCGCGCGCCACCTCAATGGCCGCGTCCAGAGCGCCCAGCAGGCTTGAGTGGCCGCGCAGCCCCTTGGTCGCGTCCTTGCCCGTATGGTGGACCACGATGACGACACCACCGAAAGCGGCCTGTATCGCCTTGAGCGCGGTGATGGATGCGCCCATGTCCTCGGGCGAGTTCTCATCCTTGCCCGGCATGGCGGCATTGAGGGTGTCCACGGCAATGACTCCACCACCCTGCCAGCCTGCGGCCCGTATGGCTGCCACGAGGGCGGCAAGGTCCTGGGGCTCATGCAGATTGAGAGGCGAGGTGATGAACTGCATGGCGGGCTTGATATGGAATCGCTTGGCGTAGGCCGCCGCTCGCTGTTGGAAGCCTGCCGCGCCCTCGAGCGCGACGTACAGCACCGGCGCTTGACGGGTCCGGTGATTGAACCAACGGGCGCCGCGCGCGATAGCGGCGAGCATGTCGAATAAGAGGAACGATTTGCCGCTGCCGGGCGGACCGTAGATTGCGGCGATACCCTCGGCAGGCAGCACACCCTTTACCAGCCAAGTGAGCGGCGGGCGGCTGAGCATGTCCTCGAATGAGAGGAGAGGGAAACGGTTTGCGTCGGGCTGCGTCTCACCCGTGCCGTATTTAGCAAGCGTGGCCTGCACCTTGAGGGCTAGTTTTAGTTGCTCCTCCGCGGGGCCAAGGCGGGCGTTGACACGAGCCATTGCGTCGCCGTCATTCTCAGCCTGCGCCTTTTTGTACTGGGCGCTGAGTGCCTGTAGTTGCTGCTGGCAGCGAGTGACGGTTTCGGTAGCGGGGTCAGTGGGCGCCGGACGAGTGTCCACGGGAGTGGGCTCGAAGTCCTTTATGAGATGAGCGCCGCCCATCTGTATGAGACGTGCGCGCGCCTCGAGGAGCTCGCGCCGGACTTGGCGCTCGGTCTCTATGCCCCAATTGTTTGCCTTGACGTACCGGAGCTCGCTGACAGCCTCCAGGAACATTACGTGCGCCTGGTCGAGCGGGTCTGTCTCGATGACCAGCGGGCCCTTGTCCGCGGAGGGAGGTGGCGGAACGCTAGCCGGTTTTGGTATTGTTGACATGTCCATTAATCCTGTTAGATGAAACATCGGCGCCCGGCAGTTCGCGAGACTGTGCGGGCGTTTTCATTTGTGCGCGTCGCGCACGGTGCTGGGCGTTAACCCGCTCGCGGTTCGCTGCGTTGTATCGCATCGTTTGCGCGTCGCTGCAGCCCTTACACTTGTAATTGCACGTATATCGAATGCGGCCCCCGCACCGGCGGCAGGGTTTGCTCAGGTAGCGTGTCTCGCCGCGGGCGAGTGCTTCTGCTCGTGCGGTCATGTTCTCGTCTCCCTTGTTGTCTGTAACTCGGAGGGTGTAGCCGGTGTCGCTCAGCGGTGAGGCCGGATGGCAGTCCGCGGCACGATGACCCAAGCCGCCCGCAACACCGTGATAGTGCTCGATGACGCGTCCACGGAAGTCCCTGCAAAATGGGCACTTCACTACATATTGATGGCCGCGTATCTCGCACGGCATGACGGGGATTGCGCTCACGTGGGCACGCTCGACAGCCGCGCAATTTCCGACCCCGGCACGAATTGACGTTTGCCGTCCTTAATCGTTTTGAGCTTGGACGCACGGATATCGATGTAGAGCTGCGCGCGGGAAATACCGAGATACGCCGCTGCATCCTTGATGCGATAGCGTCTCAAGATATCGAGAGGTGGGACGGGCGTGCGCGGGTCGAGCGCAGGCGCGGTCTTGCGTGTACGTTTGGCTGACATAAGAGCGGTTCCGAAATTAAAACCCAATAACCACGCTTAACGGAGCGTGACTCTTGGAGTGGGTTCTAACCGGACCGCAGTGCGCAGGACGCGCAATGGCTGCCTTTATCTCCGCAGCGAAAACCACCTTACCCGAAACGTCTAGCAGCGTGCAACAGCGTATATCTGCGCGTTAGAAGCGCCTGGACAGCCCTGGACTAAAGTAGATAATCCTATATAAATCAATATTTTATGCTTGATTTTATAACGCGTTATCGACTACCGTAAACGTCCCAGACAGAGGATTTATTTATGCCCGGTATCAGTGAACTGCCCGAAGATGAAGCCAAAGAGCGGCTCTACCGCGCCTATATGCGCGCGCATCAGCGCTACACCGAGGACCCCGAGAACACCGAGGGCCAACACCCCAGTCTCGATTTGAAACGCTGGCGTGCCGTGGGCGCCCAGGCGACCGATGAGGGCGGCCTCGGCCCCGTGGAAATCCAGAAGCGCGGTGCCAGTGACGACGTGCAGCCCACTAAGTCCGCGGGCGGCAATGGGGGAAACGGCGGCGCAGAGCCTGCAATGGACGGCGTGCTTACGTTCGATGAGATGAACGGCGCTGCAAAATTCGTCACGTCCACGGGCAAGGTGCTGACCGGCGATGCGGCTCTGCTCGCGCATGCCCGGCTCGTGGACCCGCGCAAGGTCAAGCGGATGGCGAGCGCAATCAAAGGCTACGAGAGGAAATAATCATGGGTGACTGCACCGTACGGGGAAATTGCCTTGTAAACGCTAGCGGCGAGGTCGTGGGCGCCGTCGATAGCATCCCGCTCAATATCGGACGGTTTCGCGCCGCGCCCAAGGTCACGCCACTATCGCCTGAGCGCGCCGCGGAGATTCGCGCGCGGGTCTCGCGATGAGCCGCGCACCGAAGATGCAGAACGTAATCGCGGGCTACACCCGCCGCCTTTAATTTTTCTCAATCAGGAGTATTTCACCGTGGACCCAAACAGATTCGATTGATGGGATACAGCACCGACGCCGCCGGGCACATCGAGCTCCGCCGCCGCAAGTACGAATCCTGCAAGCGATTCGCGCATGAGTGGGCAGCCGCTTTGAAAATCGCCGCACCGCGCGAAGTCACGGACGCAATCATCGGCGGCGTTGATAAGCACCTCGAGCAATCATAGGTCGCACGCCGAAAGGCGGCGCGATTCTGTTATTCAAGCTTGCGGATAATCTCTCCGTCACTCCTCGCCCTCGCCTCGAGGTGGAGGACGGTGCCGGGGTTTCGATTTCTATCGATACCGGCACGCTCGACCCTGACGCATATTCGTGGGCAAAAGGTCGGAGCCCTGCCCGATGTGCCGCGCGACAGCTTGCCGCCGGTACTCGAGGACCACGCACAGACCGCTCTCGGTGCCGCGCGGAGTGCGGGTGCGATGGAGCTAAGGAGTGGGCGACTAAGCGTCGAGTGGCTACGCGTTTGGCTCAAGGTCCCATCGTGGAGGAAACCGGAGACAGAGGCGGAGGACCGGCTCGAGCGCGAGCAGGAAGCCCTAGTTGCCGCGAATGCTGGCAAGGTCATCGGGGCGGCTGACGGCCCCTTCGCAGACCTTGTGATTGCCGCGCGGCGTGCAGTTGCCTGGCGAAAACGTAAGCAGACCGAGAGCGCCTAACCATGAGCACAGACAACGCACGTCCCGCCCCCCTCCGCATCATCGCAAGCCAGGAGTTTGCGCGGGAATTCATGGCGGAGGTTTACTCGACGCCAAAGCCGACAGACGCGGAAAAGCAGCGCGCGGAGTGTTTCCTAGCGGGCGCACTAACCGCCGCGTATTACCTCGGGGGCGGTGCCGCCTGGGTCGCTACACAGACCGAGGGTGTTTGATGCGCGCGAAACAGCTTAAGCGCCTCGAGGCCAAGCGTATCGAGCGTCTGCGCCTGCTGGCCGCGGAGCGCCAGCGCAGATTTCAGGAACGTAAACGGGCGGAACGGCGAGCGCGGGAAGTGACGGAACTTGATGAGGCATGAGTGATGTTCACGCAAGAGGAGCTCGAGAAGTGGTCGCCGCCGGACGTCCTGCCGCCCGTTGAGATTCGGCGCGCGGTGGTGGCGTGGGCGCCGGATATGGTCCGGCACTACGACGATATCACTTCGCAGCCTGTCCGCGATTCCACGGGACAGGAGTGGCCCTGGACAGGCTCCATGCGAATGCGGCTCATGCTCGAGATGTGGCTGCCAGACCATAGGCCGAACTAGTGGACCGCACCTACAAGCGCCGCAGCCCCGTGGACGGCAAGACACGCGAGGTGCCTATGCCCCCGCCTCAATTACCGCGCGATACGTCCGGCTCGGGATGGCGTGACCACGGTCCGCGCGTGGACCCGCAGAGAATCTCGGACTTCATTGAGCGAGTATTCGGATGAGCTATCCCGGCGCATTTGCCTGCCCTCCTATCGCTCAAAATTTAGAGGCAAAGGCACCATTTCGTTCAGTGACTGCGGGCCCCGGCGCGTGGCGCTCCAACACGCCCGGCACCGCGCAGGGTCTCTTTGGCTGGGGAAACTCGGCCAGCGGCCTGGTCAACAATACGAGAGGGCCGCCTCTGACGCCCTAGGCGTGGTCATCCCGTTCCGCTCACTCAATGGCGCGAATGGAGGAGTCACCGGCGGCCCGCGCGGTCTAGCGGGCCCGCAAGCCTCATGGACATGGCAATTTCAGGATGGGCCGTATCTGCGCGTGCGTCCGGGTCTCTCGGTGACGCTGCACGCACAAGGGAATTTCTGGCTGGAATTCGCCGCCGGTGCTCTCTATGGCAACAGGGTCTATGCCTCTCTCGTGGACGGGAGCGCAGTGAGTGGGCGCGCGGACAATGCTGAACCCACGCCGTTCTACGTCGTGAGCGAAACGCGCCCCGGCGGCCTCGCGGCAGTTAGCAGCGCGGCGATTTTCTCGCCATGAAGCTATCACGCATGCCGTGTGCTGTCTGCGTCGGTGAGATGCTGCACAAATCCCTGGGCGGGCGCCCGACTTGCATCTTCTGCGCGAGCGTATGGACGGTTCCCACGCAGGCCGCGCACGTCGCATACAATGTCCAGCGCGAATAAAACGGCACGACCACGCCGACGCCATCGCCTAGACTCGAGCAAAGAATGCCGGCGTGTCCTGGTACTTACGCGCAACGCCTAGGCTTTGCGGCCATCACGAAGAATATTTAAATGGTCGGTGCAGAACCTGCCAATTGGAATGGCGGGTGCGTGAGAAATTCTCACTGTCACGGCGCTCATCTGCACGGGATCTCGCGATTGAGAGCGGCTCCAAAACTTACGTTGGACAAATGTGTAAACAGCACGGCGTCGCGCCGAGGTACACAGCCAATGGCAATTGCGTGGCGTGCAACGACGGCGCGGCCCGGCGGCAAGCAGCGTCCGTGCCGCTCACGGTAGTGGGCTAGTTTATTCTCGGCACCACGCTAGAGGCGAGGGGCCCTGGCATAAAAATACCGGCTTCTACGAAAAAGGCGCTCTAATTGAAAGCTCTTGTTTGCGTAACCTATTGCAAGAATCAAGTATATAAATGCGAGCCATCCGGAGGACCTCGCGACAATCGTGCTACCGTGTGGATTCTGCACGGTCTCTGCAACACTACCGATAGCAAGCACTGCTGCAATCATAAAACCTCCGAGCGCGGCGAATTTAGCTACGTCCGAGCGATGAGATAAAGTGGAACCCCATACGGATGCTGCCGGACAAATCTGTTAAGTCGAGCAACACGCTTTATAAAGCTAAGTCGATATCGTCTCATGAGACGGCTAGAACCAAGAGCCTACGAGAGTCGCCAACTTTTCCATCAGCCGGATGATGTAGTGACTAATAATGTTGAACGTCACCGAGCCAATGCCCGTGCAAACCCAGAAAACCGGCGTATGTAGAAGCCTTGTTACCTCATCCATGATACCTCCCGTTTTTACTAGTATTCACAGGCTGGGCCAAATAAAAAGGCCGCTCGTGTATGGAAGTGCGTCTTAGCCGTCGCGCTTTGTTTCCTGCCGCACCGTCACGCGGCATTTATGCGCCCCACACTTAGAGCACCGCATGTGCTTGACCACCTCGGCTAGAGTCGCGTCCCAACCCGCTATCTTCGCCAACGTTTCTGGGTTCGCCACTCGAGTATGACCGCATGGGCAGGCTATCGTGAGCACGTACTGACCGAAATGGTCGGAGAGTTTGACGACGATAAGCGGCAGGCGCGGAGGCATCATGCGCGCGAATTCGGTCACCGCAGCGCGTACGGTCCATCAGCGTTCGAGCGCGGTCGCTACTGTATATCGAGGCGAACGCGATAGATTTGCACTTACCGCCAACCGCCATGCGATTCGACTATCGCGCGATGCGATGCCGCCAGCGAATTGATAGATGCATCCGACGTGACTTATGGATGCGCCGCCAGGAGGCTAACTTGCTACCAGAGATCGACCCCGCTATGCGCTTGGCAGTCGGCGTCATACAACGTTGCCTCAACGGCGAGGGCGTGCAAGTACAGCTAAAGACTCTCAGAAGGTTCAACGCAACACCGAACCGCTGCCACGACAACGTGCGAGAATTCGTTGCGATGCATCCCGAGTGCAAGCAAGTGTTTGGGTTTTTCGTCGCGCCCATGCCAATATCAAATGGCCTCCTTGTCATTCCGCACAGTGTTGTTGGTGCGCCAGATGGCTCGTTAAACGACATAACTCCGAGCGAGCTCGATGTTCTATACCCGTTCGTTCCGCACGTGGGCACTGACGAGGAATTCAAGCTAATCGCCGCCGTGGAACCCTTTACGCTAGAGGTTCCGCACCGCTTGCTCGACAGTTTGGGCGTCAACTAGCCCGTTACGGCGAGCAACTGCGAATGTTCATCGTCCGCTCATTTTTTTGGTCGCTTCGGCGGCGGGCGGGTATCTTGACTCAGCGCCGAACCCGCGAGGGTCTTTGTTTGCGCAAGGGTCGGCTTTTTGATGGTTCCATCCAGAATCTTTGCGGCAAGCGTCGCCACGTTCTTGCTCGTGTGCTTAGGCATAACTACAACCTCCATGTGTGAGAATTCATCGAGCGCCCACTATAATGCGACGGTGCCAGAAGAGCCAGCTTGCATGATGGTGCGTCGATGACCGAGCCGGAAGGCAAAGTTGTGCCATCGCCGTCCCCGGCTAACAGGCCTTCATTCTTTGACGGGCCTGGAGTCAAAGCCACCTCATTTATCGTCGGAATCATCGGTGTCGCGTTTGGAATTTGGTCGCATTTTGCGAGTATTAAAGAACCCGCCATCACATACGTCGTCAACTCCACTCGAACGACACTTGTCCAGGGGGGCGGCCCTTCGGGTCTAACGGTACAATTTAACGGCGAGCAATTAGCTGGACCGGTCACGTCCGTGACTGTCGGAATCTGGAACGCTGGCCGTGCAGCAGTCAAAACGAGCAACATTCTCGATGCTCTAACGCTCACAATCCCACCAAAGAACAGAATCTTATCGGCGACGGTTCTGAAGCAATCGCGGGCAATAGTACGGTTCCGAATTCTGCCGAAAACGGGCGAGTACGCACCGGACATGGCGACCGCGAACACCCTGCAATTTAGTTTCAATGTCTTTGAACACAACGATTCAGCTGTAATGCAAATTATCTATGAGGGCGACCCCGAAGCAAAAGTTGTCCTCAGCGGCGCATTCGATGGACAAGCTAGTGTGGCGCGATGGAGGGGAGACCCGAGCGCATCGAGTCGATACGGTGCGCTTTTTGTGGCTGGCCTGGCTTTCGCACTTGGTGCGGTCGCTAGTGGTTCTTTCGTACATCTCGCGAAACTTGTATCCGCGCTTTTCTCGCATCCCCGGGCAATTACCAAGGTACTGCCCAGTTTAAATTACCGGGTCTGGTTCTTCCTCTTGTTAGCTACGCTGTTCTCCCTATCGCTGTTTGCCGGTGGGCTGTACTTAATGTATGTGTACGTTGTCCAGTGGGCGCCCTTTTCGTTCGATTAAGCGGCTCGCGGGGATGCGGGGAATGCAAAGCGGGAATGCAGGGTCATGGTGCCTCGCAATACCTTGTTTTACAGGGTTTTCGGGGTCTCTCCTGGGCACCATCCTGTCTCAATCCCGGTCTTTATCCCGTATAAATCAATGGGTTGGGTCGTGGCCTAGTCAGTCCAGCGATAGGGCAACGGCGTCGACCCGATTGCTCGATGCAAAGCGCGCGTGAAATTCGACTGCGACGAGAAGCAACGGGCTAATGCGATCTGTGCAATCACGAAGTGCCAACAGCGGCTTGGTGCGCTCGAGCGGCATCTGCGATCGAGACGCTCCGCGTTGCACGTCAGCACCTTGCGCGCATCGCCTGGATAATTTTCGACGACACAGGCCGGTCTGCATGGCGCTCGTTCGCAGCAAATGGAGTCTCGTCGGAGTGCAGGCCCTCGTCGAACCTATGTTCCCTTTCCAACCTCTGCAGGCGTCGGCAGACCCGCCTTCTTGCAGAACGCAGCGAAGCGCGGATCGTCCTTGTACCGCAGGATGAAAGGGTCGTAGAGGATGTTCTGAATGCCCGCGTCCCGGCCGTTCCAGGCCCGATCGAGCCACGCGAAGGTCTCATTCGAATCATTGCGCAGGGCATAAACTTCCGCGATTTGATAGGCAGCACCGCCGGTGTCCCTGTCGATCAACGCCTTAAGTGCCGCATCGGCTGCACTCCGATCACTGCCGATCTGTCGTGCGAGGGCGAGCGCCGCGTCCCGCCATGTTCCAGGGACCTCCTGCTGCGCGGCGGCGAGTGCTGCTTCAGCATTGCCGCGCTGGATCTCAATGATCGTGAGCGTCTCGTAGTAGCTCACCGCACCGGGCTGCAGCTCGAGAGCCCGACGGATCGCCCGCTCGGCCTCATCGAGCCGGTTGAGTCCCGATAGGTAGACGGCGAGCCAGTTATACCAGTTGGCCCGCAGCGGCTCTGTGGCCAGCGCCTCCCGGGTGAGCTCGATCGCCTGCTCCAGCTGACCGAAACTGGCGATCCGATTCCCGAGGTTGAACCTCGCAAGGCCGTCGTTCGGCGCGAGCTCCAGCGCACGACGATACTCCGCTTCCGCTCCGCGCCAGTCGAAATCAGCGTTTTGAAGCACGTAACCCCGCGAAACGTGTGCAGCCGCAAGGTCCGGCGAGAGGGTGAGTGCCTGTTCGGCCGCCGCACGTGCTTTTACGTACGCCTCCTGGGCCGCCGCGGTCTCGAGGTATTTCACGCCCAGACCCGTCCAGGTTCGCGACAGCAAGCTCCAGGCGAGCGCATAGCGCGGATCAAGCTCAGTGGCCTGCGTGAAGGACTCGATCGCCTTGCGGAAGTCGGCTTCCGTGCCGCGGGAAACATAAAACTGACCCTGCAGGAAGGCGTTGTAGGCGTTGAGACTCCCACTCGGCGGCCGCTCGCTCTGCGCGGCCGCGTGCTCACCCGGCAGAAGCTTCGTCCGCAGCGCCCCCGCCACCTCGCGAGTGATCTCGTCCTGTAGCTCAAAGAGATCCTTATAGGGGCGATCGTAGCGCTCGGACCATTGAGTGATGCCGTTAGCCGCGTTGATGAGTTCTGCGCTCACGCGCACCATATCGCCCGAGCGGCGCACACTCCCTTCGAGCAGGTGCGTCACCCCCAGCTTCGCCCCGATGCTGCGGCTATCTTCCTTGGAGTCCCTGAACTGGAACGAGGAACTACGCCCGATCACGTTAAGCCCCGGAAACTGCGACAGCGCCGTGATCAGATCCTCGGAGATCCCGTCCGAGAAGTACTGCTGACTGGCATCGCCGCTTTCGTTCGCAAGCGGGAGCACCGCAATGGAGTTCGAGTCAGCGAGCTGCGTCTCGGGCTTTGAACGCTTGAGCGCGACGTAACCAGCGGCGACTACCGCCGCGGCGGCCACCGCGAATAAACCCACCTTCCAGCGCGAGCCTGCAGCCGAATGTCTGCGCACGTCAGGCAGGGCCGCCGCCAGCGGTGCGCGATCTTTTACGGGCGCGTCTGGCTCACTCGGCGACAGCAGTCGCCGTATTCGTTCGACGAAAGCCGGCGGCGTTTCGCCGCCCGGCAAGCGACTCCACTGCGCAGCTCGGAAACGCTCCGGTACGTCCGCACGCGCATCGCTCGTGCCGTCAATGACAACCGGGACCAGGAAAGCGACACGCTCGGACATATCGAGCGTCCGGTCCACCGCCAGCTTCCACTCTCTGCGGAAGTATCCTTCCGGTCTCGCGTCGGTCTGCGCCGAGATCACGGGGATGAACAGCCGGCAGTCGTGGATGTGCTGGCGGATGGATCGGTCCCAGACGTCCCCGCCCCGCAGTTCGCTCTGGTCGAACCACACCTCGATCCCGGCGGCGCGCAGCGCCTCGCAAATCTTCTGGGCCGCGGAGAGATCCTGTGAGGCGTAGCTCAGAAAGACCGCATGCGATGCTTCAGCCAATGCACACCCACCCTTGGACAGATCACTGGAGGTCTCCTAATGGCCTCCGTAGACAAGAGCTTAGCTCAAGTTGCTGTATCTGGCAGAGACTGACCGCAGCGAAAGCGCGCTTGCGAGACATGATGGATACGAACGCCGCACACAAGGGCATGATCACCAAGGAGGAAGTCATGTTTGCCACGGGTGGTTACAACCGGGGCTGACAACCCGCGGGAACGAGCCCTCCGACCCGGCGGCTATTTATTTATTGTAGTGACGCATTAAAATGACCGACGAGGGTTAGAGGCCCTCGTCTGCGACTACTTCATAAATAAATCAATAATCTTGCATCGGACAGGCAAATCGGGGCTCTTCGGACAGTTGACGGCGGCGGTTGCGCTCGCCGGCGCCATGACCGCGGCCGCCCAATCACCGACTGAAGCTCCGGCAGACCTCGCCCTGCTCCACGGTCGAATTCACACCGAGGATGCGCGCCGCAGCGTCGTACAGGCGCTCGCGCTGCGCGGGAATACCCTCATCGCGGTGGGCACGGACGAGGCGGTCAGCGCATCGATCGGCCCCCACACGCACATCGTCGATTTGCAGGGCCGGGTCGTCCTGCCGGGCATCATCGACGCCCACACCCACCCCGCCGACGGGGCGCTCGATGTGGGCAAATGCAACTTGCTCGATGAGATGCTGACGACCGCGGCCGTCAAACAGAAAGTGGCTGCCTGCCTGAAGAAAAGCACGGGCGACTCGTGGTTTGAGGTGGTGCAGCTCAATCCCTCGGGGCTCACGCTCACGCGCAAAGACTTGGATTCGATGCTCGCGAGCCGCCCGCTCGTCATGACCGGCTCGGACGGCCACACCGTCTGGGCCAACTCCGCCGCCCTCAAGGCGGCGGGCGTCACGGCCGCCACCCAAGACCCCAAAAATGGTCGAATCGAGCGCGATGCCGCCGGCAATCCGACCGGCACGCTGCGCGACGACGCGGGCGACCTCGTGCTCGATGCCCGTCCGCCGCAGGATCTGGAGCACGAAGCGGCAGAACTCGCGCGCACGTTCGCCGCGATGCGCGCCACCGGTATCACCTCCGTGCAGGATGCGTCGGTCGATGAGCATGAGATGCAAATCTACAAGCGGCTCTATGACCAGCACCGCCTCGACATGCGCGTGCGCGGCTGCTTTCACTTGAAAGACCTGCATGATCCGGCCCAGTCGCTGATCGATCAGGCCGTCGCCTTCCGCTCACGCTGGGCGATCGACCCGGACTTCCTGCGCGCGGACGCCGTCAAGATCTTTGCCGACGGCGTCATTGAGTATCCGTCGCAGACCGCCGCGCTACTCGAGCCTTATCTCGATGGGCACGGGCACGCAACGGACAATCGCGGGCCCTCCTATTTCACTCAGGACAACCTCAACCTGATCGTGAGCGGCGCCGATGCGGCCGGACTCACGGTACATGTGCACGCGATCGGCGACCGGGCCGTGCGCTCCGCGCTCGATGCGTTCGCCTATTCGCGGCAGCACAACGGTGCACGCGACGGTCGCGACCAGATCGCCCATCTGGAGCTGATCGATCCGGCGGACTTCCCCCGTTTCAAGGAGCTGGGAGTCATCGCCAATTTCCAGTTGCTCTGGGCCGAGCGCGACCCCTATATCGAGAGCGCGACGCTTCCCTATCTCGGTCCCGAGCGATCGCGGTATCTGTACCCGGCGCGCTCGCTGCGCGATGCCGGCGCCGTGATCGCCGGCGGCAGCGACTGGAATGTGAGCAGCTTCGATGCCTTCGAGGCGATGGAGCACGCGATCACGCGCGCGCAGGCACGCGGCAAACCGCCGCTGCTTCCCGAGCAGAGCATCAGCATTCAAGATGCCGTGGATGCTTATACGATCAACGCGGCGTTCGCGCTCAAGCAGGAGCGCACGACCGGCAGTCTCGAGCCGGGCAAGCGCGGCGACTTGATTGTCATCGACCGAGATGTGTTCGCGATCGATCCGGCGGAGCTGCACGCGACGCGCGTACTTTCGACTTATCTCGACGGGCGCGAGGTCTACAGCCGACCGCGTTAGCTCATGAGCCGCAGCGCGCGCCGCGCGCCGGTGCTCATGAAATCGGCCTCGCACAGCCGGATGAGATCGCGGCCATCGTGCTTCGCACGGTACAGCGCGGCGTCGGCTCGCGCGACGAGATCCTCGAAGGACTTGACCGCGCCGTCGAATGAGGCCAAGCCCGCGCTCATGGAGACCTGCAGATCGCTTCCCGTGGGCGGCAGCCGAATGCCGAACACGAGGCTTCGTAAGCGCTCGAGGCTCGCGACCGCGAGCTCGACCGGTGTCTCCGGCATCAGCAGCAGGAACTCCTCGCCGCCCCAGCGGCCGAGAATGTCGGTCTCGCGCAGCGCCTCGCGTCCCGCGCGAGCAAACTCCTGCAGCACGTGATCTCCGGCGGCGTGCCCGCAGCGGTCGTTGATGTCCTTGAAATGGTCCATGTCGATCAGCGCGAGCGTCAGCGGCTTGCCCGTCGTCCTGGCCAGATCGAGCGCGGCCAGCGCGAGCTCCTGCGTGCTGCGCCGGTTCGGCAGGCCCGTCAGCGAGTCCTGACTCGCGAGCTTCACGAGCTGCGTGCGGTAGCTGCGATTCGCGAGCAGGAAGTATATGAGCAGCGCGATGATCCCGATGCCCGCAACCGCAACCACGGTATTCCAGCGCAGCTGCTGCGCCTGTCGATTTGACTGCTCCTGGGTGTTCTCGAGCTCGCGCTTCAACGAGAAGTTGCGCTCGATTTCGCGGTCGGTCTCGAATCTCGCCCGCAGGGTGCCGGCCTGGCGGATGCGCTCGGCATTGGTCGAGGCGGTGAAGCGGGATACGTATTCCTGCAAGTCGGCGTAGGCGTCCTTGTAGTTGCGGAGCGCCGCATTCGCGCGCGCGCGCCACTCGTACATCGAGCCGACGACGCGCGGCGAGACATCGTCGCCGCCGCGATCGAGCACCTGGTTCATGGTCGCGAGCGCGAGATCCGCGTGCCCGAAGCCCAGGTAGATGCGCGCTTGCAGGAGCTGGGTCTCTTTCATGGACTCGGCGGAAGACGATTTGCTGAAGATGCGCAGCGCGTTGGCGCATTCGCGCTGCGCGGGTGTGAGCTGGCCGAGCTCGATATGCGCTTCGCACTTACGCTGGTCGGCAAACGCGATGCCTTGCTGATCGCCCAACGCCACGCTGAGGGTGCGCGCCTTATCGAACTCCGCGATCGCGCCGTCGTAGTTCCCCATCATCTTGAGGATCTGTCCGCGCATGAAGCGCGATACGGACAGCGACATCGACGCGTCGTGATCGACATCCCAATCGATCTTCTCTTGATTGAGGGCAAGCGCCTGGCTGTAGTCGCCCATGCTTCGCATCACGATCGACAGCGTGTCCGCCGCCATGTTGTGCGTCTCCGCCGTCAGCTCGTTGCCGCCGCTCTCGCGATAGGCCTGCGTCAGAGTGACAATGGCGAGATCCTCGCGCCCGAGGCGGTGCTCGAGCAGCCCCCGGTTGATGAGCAGGCACGCATCGGCCTGCGAGCCCGGCGTCTGTGCGGCGCGCGTCGCCTCGATGGTCTGAATGGCAGCGGCAATGCCGGCGCTGTCGTAGACGGCGCTCACGTAGGCATTGAGGAGCTCGAGATGCACCGGATCGCGCGCGCTCGGCACGAGAGCGAGGCCCTTCTCCGCCACCGAGCGGGCGTTCGCATCCAGCTCCAGTATGGCGTAGGCCTCGGCCTGTACCGCGTACAGGGCACCGATCCGCGAGGCGATGTGCAAGGCGTCGGGGGAGCTGCCGCTGAGCGGATCGCGCTGTAGGGTATCGAGCATGCCTTGCGCTTGGCGCAGGGCCTTCGATGCGTCCTGGTTGACCAGATCCTGCAACCGGGCAATCTCGGCATCGCCGTCCGGAATGCAGGCCGCCGAGGCGAAAAGCGGCAAAAAAGCGACAGCCAGCAGTAGCCAGGGCCACCACCAAAGTCTCGCCGAAATCGAGGCGTGTCGGCCCGCGTGCCAAGGCGTTTGCATGTAAAGCGGAAATTACGTTGTTGGCCAGGGGCAATCGACCCAAGCGGTCACGCTTTTCCAACCTCTTCCGCCCGGGCGACCCGCCTTTCCGGGTCTGAAGCCGCGGTTGCGCGGATTGTGACGTACGTCCCAGTGGCAACTTTGTATACGGTGGCGCATATTCCGCTGAGCAATAACAAGATCTCTTAGGGGACCTGGATGGCTGGATCGTTCTTGAGTCGCGAGAGCACTGTCGCGCCGCCCGACTACCCTCGGATCCTGGTGCCCCCCGCCGCCCTCGCCGTGCATCTCGCAATCGGCCAGGTCTATGCCTTCTCGGTTTTCAACCTGCCCTTGAGCAAGCTGATCGGGATCGATCATTCGGCGCCCGGCGACTGGAACATCAAGGAGGTGGTATGGACCTTCTCCATCGCCATTGCCATTCTGGGCCTCTCCGCCGCGCTGTTCGGCCGCTGGGTGGAGCGCGTCGGGCCGCGCAAGTCCATGTTCGTCGCGGCGCTGTGCTTCGGAGGCGGCTTCATCGTGGCGGCCATGGGCGTGCACTATCACGTGCTGCTCCTGATCTACTTCGGTTACGGCGTGCTCGGCGGCTGCGGCCTCGGCATCGGCTATATCTCGCCGGTGTCGACGCTCATCAAGTGGTTCCCCGACCGACCGGGCCTCGCCACCGGGCTCGCCATCATGGGCTTCGGCGGCGGCGCGCTGATCGCCGCCCCCCTGTCGGTCAAGCTGATGGAGCATTTCAAGACCGCGACCTCCAACGGCGTGCTCGAGACATTCGTGACCATGGGCGTCATTTACTTCATGTACATGATGATCGGGGTCTACAACGTGCGGGTGCCGGCCCCCGGTTGGAAACCGGCGGGATGGACGCCGCCCGCCACCACCCCGAAGCTCGTGACGCAAGCGCAAGTAGCGGTCGATCAGGCCTGGCGCACGCCGCAGTTCTGGCTGCTGTGGGTCGTTCTGTGCATGAATGTGACCGCCGGGATCGGCGTCCTGGGTCAAGCCTCGCCGATGATTCAGGAGATTTTCGCCGGCCGGGTAAACGCTCAGACGGCAGCGGCATTCGTCGGCCTCTTGAGCTTGTTCAACCTGATCGGACGCTTCGCCTGGGCGAGCACGTCGGACTACATCGGCCGTCGCAACACCTACTTCGATCTTCTTCGCCCTCGGGATCTTGCTGTATTTCAGCGTGCCCTCGCTCGGGCGTTCGGGCTCGCTGCCGCTCTTTGTCGCCGCCTTCGTGATCATCTTGTCCATGTACGGCGGCGGCTTCGCGACCATTCCGGCGTATCTGCGCGACATGTTCGGCACGATGCATGTCGGCGCCATCCACGGCCGGTTGTTGACCGCGTGGGCGGTGGCGGGCGTCGTCGGCCCGAACCTCGTCACCTACATCCGCGAGTTTCAGTTGCAAAAGGGAGTGCCCAAGGCACAGGTGTATTCGCTCACCATGTACATCATGTGCATATTCTTGCTGATCGGCCTTATTTGTAATATTTGCATGCGGCCGGTGAATCCGAAGCGTCATCACAGCAGCGCGGAGTCCGCGTCATGAAAACAAAAGCGGTACTTTTATGGCTTGCTGTAGGACTTCCTCTCTTGTGGGGTGTGTACCTGACCTTGCAGAATGCGATGGCCCTATTTTGACCTAAGAGAAAATAATATGAACATGAACATGAGCCTCAGCATCGGCCCTCTCGTCGCATTGATCGCCGGCGTGCTGATCTTGATCGTGCCGCGGCTTTTGAACTACATCGTTGCGATCTATCTGATCATCACCGGAATTCTCGGCCTGTTTCCACATCTGAGGTATTGAGGCCAGCTAGAGCACGCCCGCCAACGGCGCGCCCTTGGGGCTGCCCAAGCCGGTGCACGCATCCCAGCCCGCGTCGGCCGCGAACGCGCCGTTGTTGCCCTGTGTGATGTCGCGCAGGTCCTTTGAATTTTGATAGAGCGTCGGATTGACGAAACCCGCCGCACGCGCGCTCGATGAATTGATGAGCGCGATCAAGGCCGCCCACAGCGGCGCCACGGCGCTGGTGCCGCCGAATACCGTGTCGGTACCGTCCACCCGCACCTCGTAGCCGGTTGCGGGATCCGCATCGCCGGCGACGTCCGGCACGCCGCGCATGGTCAACGCCACCTTGCTTCCTGACGAGGTGAGCGCGCTCAGGCCCTCCTGCCAGGACGGCACCGAAAAGAAGCTGCTGATACCGCCGCCGGTCGCGCCGCCGCTCGAGCCGTCGTTCCAAACGGTTTCGCTCGATATGCCGCTGCTCGACGCCGTCAGACTCGTTCCGCCGCAGGCGAGCACGTGCGGGCTCGAGGCGGGAAAATCCACGTGATTGGCATTGTCGGAAACGCCGTCCGATGAGCCGCTGTCGCCGGCCGCGATGCAGACGGTGATACCCAGGGTGGCCGCCGCCTGAAACGCCTCGTCCATGGCGGTCATGGCCTGCGCGGTCCAGGTCGATTCCGGACCGCCCCAACTGATGGAAATCACCGAAGGATTGTGGGTCGTGTCGTGGATCGCCGTGGTGATGGCATCGAGAAAGCCCGCATCGGTATTCGGGCTGAAATACACGGCGATCCGCGCCTGCGGCGCGATCGACCCCGCCACCTCGATATCGAGCATGACCTCACCGTCCGGTCCGTCCGCATCGCCGGTGGGGCTGTTGCGTCGCGTGATCGACGGACACCGCGGTGACCGACGGCGCGGACACATCGAGTCCGCTGAAATAGGTGCTCAAGATCCGCGGGTCGGTAACCGCCGCCGAGCTCGATGAGCGCGATGCACTGCCCGGCACCGGTGCGCATTCGGATAGCCGTAAAGCGCCGCGACCTGCGGCGGCGTGTAGGACACCGCCGTTGCGTTTGCGCGGCGGTTGACATTGCCGTGAGCCGGGCGGCTGCGAAAGTGCGGCCGCGCCTGCGGACGGTTGTCGAGTCCGAGAATCGCCTCGACCACGCCATCCCACTCGGTGGGCAGATAGATGCCGCCCGTACGTCCCCGATAGGTCCCGCCGGCATGCGACATCTGGTGGAGCTGCACGCCGAAGGCCGCGCAGAACTGCGCCACCGTGCCCGACAGGATCACGGTCCGGCGCGCCGCATGCTCCTGCAGCACCTTCAAGCCCGTGGGCCTCGGCAAAGGCGCGCACCTTGGCGAAATCCGACGGATCCGCGCCGTGCTCGCGCGCGAACTCTTCCTGGCTCAAGTGCGGGATTTGCTTGCCGGCGACGATCGAGGCGAGGCGCGACTGCATGGCCTGCTTGCCGCGGCGTCGCACCAGCACGCTCACTTCGAGCCGCTCCGCGGGATTGGCGGGCGCGACCACGCGTGCGCCGGAACCGCGGAACGCTCGCTGCCCTTCAAAAGGATTTTCGCCATGGCGAGGCTCCTCACGTTATCGGTGCGAGTCTACGCGCTCGGACAGCGGGCGCGCCGCCGTCGCCGATCGGCGAATCGAGTGCGCGCTGTCCTACGTCAGGTATTCGCGACGGCGCGTGAGCCGCGGCGGCCGCGTGCGCCGGCCGGCGGCGCCGGCCGCCGCGCCCGCGAGGCGATCGAGTTCGCCGCGCAGCTGCGCCTGCGAGCCGGTGGAGATCGCGCCGAGCTTCGCTTCGATGGTGGCGAGGTCGGGCTTCGGGCCCGGCACATGCGATTCGAGCGCGCGCGCGCATGAGGCGCAAGTGCTCCGGCGTCGTGCCGCAGCAACCGCCGATGATGCGCGCGCCGGCATCGAGCGCAAGACCTGCGTAGATGGCCATCAACTCGGGCGTGCCGTCGAAGCGGATGGCGCCGTCGACGTATTGCGGAATGCCGCAGTTGGCCTTCGCCACCAGCACCGCGCGCGGACTCCGAAGCGGCGGCGAGATTGACGATGGAGGCGACGAGCTCCGAGGGGCTCACGCCGCAATTGCTGCCGCAGGCCGCGAGATGATGCTTGCGATGCAGCCCGGCGAGCTCCGACGGCGTGATGCCCATCATGGTGCGGCCGTTGGTGTCGAAGCTCAAGGTGGCGACCACCGGCAGACCCGCCGTCCGCGCGCCGGCGACGGCCGCTTCGGTCTCCTCGACCGAGGACATGGTTTCGATCCACAGCAGATCCGCCCCGCCGCGCGCCAGCGCGGCGGCCTGCTCGGCGAACGCCTCGCGCGCCGCCTCAGGGACTCAAGGGGCCGAGCGGCTGCGATCATCTCGCCGGTGGGCCCGATGCTGCCGGCGACCAGCACGGTGCGTCCGGCGCGGTCCGCTTCGGCGCGCGCGATGCGCGGCGGCCGCCTCGTTGAGCTCCGCCGACCCGATCGGCCGCCTTGTGCAGCTTCAAACGGTAGCGGGTGCCGCCGAAGGTATTGGTCAGGATGATGTCCGCGCCGGCCTCGACGAAGGCGCGCGCGAGATCCGCAATGCGGTCCGGATGCTGGGTGTTCCAGAGCTCCGGCGCATCGCCGGATTGCAGTCCGCGATTGAACAGGTTGCTGCCGGTGGCGCCGTCGGCGAGCAACCACGGCCGCGGCCGCAAGAAGCGGTGTCAAATCGATGCGAGGCATCGGCCGGGGACGCGGTCTACGCGAACGGATGCCGGCGAACGATGGTCTGGTCGCGATCGGGACCGGTGGAAATGATGTCGATCGGGACGCCCAGCAGCTCCTGCAGCCGCTCGAGATAGCGCCGCGCGTTCTGCGGCAGCTCCTCGTAACGCGTGACCCCGACGCTCGACTCCTTCCACCCGGGCAGCTCCTCGTACACGGCCTCGCAGTCGCCGAACTGCTCGCGAGAGCAAGCGGCGGCGTGTCGACCACCGCGCCGTCGATCCGGTAGCCCACGCACACGCGGATGGTGTCGAGTCCGTCGAGCACGTCGAGCTTGGTGACGCACAGCGAGGAGCAGCTCGAGTGCACGATCGAGCGGCGCAACGCCACCGCATCGAACCAGCCGCAGCGCCGCTGGCGCCCGGTCACCGATCCGAACTCGTGCCCCACGCGGCACAAGTGCTCGCCGAGCTCATCGAACAGCTCGGTCGGGAACGGGCCGCCGCCGACGCGCGTCGCGTAGGCCTTGACGATGCCGAGCACCTCATGAAACCGCCGCGGTCCCAATCCCGGTGCCGGGCGCCGCGCCGCCGGCGGTGGTGGTCGAGGAGGTCACGTACGGATAGGTGCCGAGATCGACATCGAGCATCGCGCCCTGCGCGCCCTCGAACAGCACGTTGCGCCCTCGCGGTCCCGAGCCGATCGAGGATGCCGGTGACGTCGGCCACCAACGGCTTCAGCCGCTCGCCGAGCTCGAGATTCGATTCGAGCACCGGCTGGAAATCGACCGCCGGCAGCTGGAAATAGCGCTGCAGAACGAAGTTGTGATAGTCGAGGATCTCGCCCAGCTTCGCGGCGAAGCGCTCGCGATGGAACAAGTCCGAGACCCGCAGCGCGCGCCGCGCCACCTTGTCCTCGTAGGCGGGGCCGATGCCGCGTCCGGTGGTGCCGATGGCATTCGCGCCCTGGGATTTCTCGCGCGCGCGATCGAGCGCCACGTGCGAGGCCAGGATCAAGGGACAGGCCGGGCTCACGCGCAGCCGCTCGAACACCGGCACGCCCTGATCGATCAGCATCTGCGCTTCCTTGAACAGCGCCTCGAGCGACAGCACGACGCCGTTGCCGATCAGGCACTGCACGTGCGCGTGCAGGATGCCGGACGGGATGAGCGAGAGCACGGTTTTCTTGCCGCCGATGACCAGCGTATGCCCGGCGTTGTGGCCGCCCTGGAAGCGCGCCACCGCCTGCGCGCGGTCGGTGAGCAGATCGACGACTTTGCCCTTGCCCTCATCGCCCCATTGCAAGCCGATCACGACGAGATTCTTACCCATTGCGCGCCATCCACAAGAGCGCGAGCCCGACCACCATGCTGATCAAACCGCCCCAGCGCAGCTGCGCGGGCTCGGTCTGCGAAAGCTTGGCCATCAAGCGCTTCGCGGCCCCCGGATTGAGGAAGGGCAGCATGCCCCTCGAGCACCAGGTACAGCGCGAAAGCGCCCGCCGAGATAGCGCGCCAATTCGGCCCAACCGATATCCATCCCCATGGAGCGCTCAGCGCTGCGGTTGGGGTTGCGGTTTGTTGAAGTACTTGAAGTACGCGTTGTCCGGCGGAATCACCAGCAGGTCGCCCGCGGTGCCGACCGCGTCGCGGTAGGACTGCATGCTGCGGTAGAAGCTGTAGAACTCCGCGTTCTTCGAGTACGACTTCGCATACACCTCGCTCGCCGAGGCATCGCCCTGCCCGCGGGTCTCGCTCGCCTGCCTGGACGCATCGGCGAGAATCTCCGTCTGCTCCTTGTTCGCCTCCGCGCGGATCCGATCCGACGCCTCGACGCCCTCGGCGCGCAACTTCGCCGCCTGCGCCTTGAAGGTCGCGCGCATGCGCTCGAACACCGAATCCTGCACCTGCTGCGGCAGATCGATCTTGGTGATGCGCACGTCGACCAGCTCGATGCCCAGCTGTCCGGCGAACGAGCGCGCCGTCTTCATCATCGCATCGGTGAACTCCGTGCGCTCGGCGGTGACCACCTGCTGCAGGGTGCGCTGCGTGACCACGCTCTTGATGCTGTCGCGGATGGTCTCGCGCAGCCGCGCGTTGGCGACGTCCTCGCTGCCGCCCGTCGTCTCGTAGTAGCGGCGCAAATTCTCGATGCGCCACTTCACGTAGAAATCGATGGTGAGCTGTTCCTGCTCGCGCGTGAGGAAGTGCTCGGATTGGTACAGGTCGGTCAAAATGCGGCCGTCGAACTTCGTCACCTCGTTCACCAGCGGCACCTTGAAATGCAGTCCCGGCTCGTAGTTGCGAGTCGACGATTTCGCCGCCGGTCGATTTGATCGCGAGCTGCCCCTCGCTCACGGTGAACACGCTCGCCCGCGCGATCAGGATGAAGGCGACCAGCGCGATCAGGACATACAGGATCCTGGTCTGCATCAGCGCACTCCCCGCGCCCGCGCCGGATCCTCGGGCGGCGTGACCTGCACCTCGGGCATACGCGTTGCGGCAACGTCAGCGTGTCGCCCGAGTTGGTGCCGCCGCTCGGCGGAGAGACCAGCTTGTCGAGCGGCAGATACAGCATGTTGCCGGAGCCCTTGGTGTCGACGATCACCTTGCGCGCGTTCTTGTAGACCTCTTCCATGGTGTCCAAGTACATGCGCTCGCGGGTCACCGCCGGCGCATGCTCGTACTGTTCGAGCACTTGATCGAACCGCGAGGTCTCGCCCTGCGCGAGCGCGAGCACCTGCTGGCGATAGGCTTCCGCGTCGAGCAGCTGCTTCGAGGCCTCGCCGCGCGCTCGCGGCACGACATCGTTCTTGTAGCTCTCGGCGTCCTGTTGATAACGCTGCCGGTCCTTGCCTGCCTTGATGGCATCGCGCTGCGCGTCCTGAACCGGCTCGGGCACCACGACTTCCTGGAGCGTCACGCTGATGATGCGCACCCCCATGTCGTAGGTATCGAGCGTGCGCTGCAGAGTCGCCCGCGCGTGATCGGTGATGGCGGGATCGAACGCGAGCGCCCGATCGAGCGCGGCCTGTCCGACCGCCTCGCGCAACGCGCTCTCGCTGATCTGCCGCAACGTGTCCTCGACGTCCTTGACCTTGAAGAGGTACTTGCGCGGGTCCGGCTGGGTGTATTGGACCGCGGAGCGTACTTCCACCAGATTGGTGTCCGCCGTGAGCATGCGCGCATCGTCCGGGATGCTGTACTGCTGCGAGACATTGACGATGATCTTGCGCTCGATGGGCCAGGGCAGATGCCAGTTGTAGCCCGGACCCACCGTGCCCTGGTAGGCGCCGAAGCGCAGCACCACGGCCCGCTCTTGAGCATCGACGCGGTACATGCCGCTCGCGATCCATACGATGCCGATCAGCACCAGTACGGTGGTGAGGCCGCGAGCGAAGCTTGGGGAGGCGGGGCTCGCGCCGTTGCCGCCACGGCCGAATAACGCAGAGAGGCGCCGTTGGAGGTTACGCAACACGTCGTCCAAGTCGTTTTGCGACTGTTGCGGACGGTTCCAGGGGTTGCGCTTCTCGCCGCCGGGTTCGTTCCAAGCCATGGGTTTACTCAGTTGCGGACGTAGAGTCTCATATAAGCAGCCGCGCATTCTAGCAGCCGACCGCTTGCCCACAAGCGCGAGGCTCGCCGGGGCGCGAATCCTCAAGCCACGCGCTGTTCGCGGGCGTTCTCGGGCGGCGCCACCGGCACGACGCCGCGGCTGCCCAGGATCTTGGCCATTTCCCGAGGATCGAGCTCGACGTCGAGCTCCCAGCTGCCGTCGTCGCACTGCCGCTCGGCACGCACCGCCTCGCGCCGATACAGGTCGGAGCGCACCGCCGCCGCGAGCATGTCGAGGTGCAGGGTTTGGCGGACTTGGTTCGGCCGCACGGCCTGCGCGATCGCCTCGCGCAGTTCGCCGAGTCCCGCACCGCTCTGCGCCGAGACCCACGCTTGCGCGGGTACCCCGTCTGCGCCCAGAACGATGCGCGGTTCTTCCGCGCCTACGAGGTCGATCTTGTTGAACACTTTCAGCTCGCGAATCTCCCCCGCGCCGATGCCCGCGAGCACCTCGCGCACCTGCGCGATGCGCTCATCGCGCTGCGAGTCGCTGGCATCGACCACGTGCAGCAACAGATCCGCCTCGCGCGCCTCCTGCAGGGTCGAGCGAAATGCCGCGATGAGCTCGTGCGGCAGCGCGCGCACGAAGCCGACCGTGTCGGCGAGCACCACCTCGCCCACGCCGGCGAGCTTGATGCGCCGGACCGTCGGATCCAAGGTCGCGAACAGCTGGTCGGCGACATAGCTGTCGCTGCCCGTCAGACGGTTGAACAGGGTCGATTTGCCGGCGTTGGTATAGCCCACCAGCGCCACCGTCGGCACCGGCACTTCGCGCCGTACATGCCGTCCGGTATCGCGCTGGCGCGCGAGTTTTTCGAGCCGCCCCCGCAGCGTCCGGATGCGCTTGGCGATCAAGCGGCGGTCGGTCTCGAGCTGGGTCTCGCCCGGTCCCCTAAGGCCAATACCGCCCTTCTGCCGCTCGAGGTGGGTCCAGCCTCGCACCAGTCGCGTCGATAGATGCGACAGCTGCGCGAGTTCGACTTGGAGTTTGCCTTCGAAGCTACGGGCACGCTGAGAAAATATGTCGAGAATCAGACCATTACGGTCTAAAACTCGACATGATGTGAGCTTCTCGAGGTTGCGCTCTTGGCTCGGGCTAGGGTTTGATCGACGAGGACGAGGTCGGCCTTGGCCTCGAGCGCGCGGTCGCGAATCTCCTCCGCCTTGCCGAGGCCCACGAAATACTTGGGATCGGGCCGCGGCCGCGAGGCTGTGATCTGGGCCACGGGCACCGCACCGGCCGAGGCGGCCAGCGCGTTGAACTCCGCCGTGTCGTGCGGATCGACCGGCTGACCGATGCCGACCCCGACCAGCAGGGCGCGCTCTCCGCCCCGCGGACGTTCAAACAAAAAGGCGCCCGTCACTCACTCGATCACTGCTCATTCGACGATGGCGGGTTCCGTTACCTCGCCGTCCTCGCCGGTCGGCAGGCGCACATTGCGCGCCGGTACCACCGTCGAAATGGCGTGCTTGTAGACCATCTGGCTGACGCTGTTCCGAAGCAATACGACGAATTGATCGAACGAATCGATCTGTCCTTGCAGCTTAATGCCGTTCACGAGATAGATGGAGACGGGCACGCGCTCTTTGCGGAGGGCGTTCAAAAAAGGATCCTGCAGCGACTGGCCACGGGCCATGGGAAAGCTCCTTGTTTTTTGTGTCTTGAACATTGCCACGTCACTTCCCTGCGCCAGGCAAACACCAGAAGATGCTAGCACAGCGAAGTCCGCTTAAGCGTAAGACCATCCGCCGAATCCGCTCGCAGACAGTGCATCCACTACTGTCGATGTAGGATCAGTTTGCGCGGAATCAACCCATGTCGCCCGCGGCCGACGCCTGAGCCACGTCAATTGCCGCTTGGCGAGTTGTCGCGTCGCCGCAAGCGCTTGTTTTTTAGAGTCTTCCAAGTCGCATTGTCCTGAAAGGAACTTCCATAGCTGTCGATATCCGACCGCACGCATCGACGGATGTTCCGCGCTGAGTGTTGGCCTTTGGTGCAATACGCGCACCTCGTCCAAGAATCCCGCCGCCCACATGGCGTCGAAGCGCTGAGCGATTCGCGCGTGCAGGACGGCGCGATCGGCGGCGAAATCGCGAACTCGAGCAGGTCGATCTCGGTAAAGGCCGGCGCACGCGATTGTTGCAAGCGTGTGATGGGCTCGCCCGTGACCCGATACACCTCGAGCGCGCGCTGAATGCGCTGCGGATCGTTCACGTGGATGCGGGCCGCGGCGGCGGGATCGACGCGTCCGAGCTCCTCGTGCAGCGCCGCCCAACCGCCGGCCGCGGCGCTCGCCTCGATGTCCGCGCGCACCGCGGCGTCCGCCTGCGGCAGCTGGGCGATGCCGCCCAACAGCGCATGAAAGTACAGCATGGTGCCGCCGACCAAGAGCGGCTGTCGTCCGCGGCTCCAGATCTCGCGCATGACCGCGCTCGCATCGCGCACGAACTCACCCGCGGAGTAGCTCGATTCCGGATCGCGAATATCGAGCAAGTGGTGGGGGATGCGCGCGCGGGTCTCGAGGTCCGGCTTGGCCGTGCCGATGTCCATGCCGCGGTATACCTGCGCGGAGTCCACGCTCACGATCTCGAAGGGGAAGCGGCGGGCGAGATCGAGCGCAAGCGCCGATTTGCCGGCCCCCGTCGGCCCCATCAAGAGGAGCGCGCTGCGTCGGCCGGACCTCGTTCCCGAGGAGTCTGCCCCCTGGACGGTCGGCGGCATCAGCGGCCGCGCATGAACAGCCGATCGAGATCCCCGAGCGACAGCCGCACCCAGGTCGGGCGGCCGTGGTTGCACTGGTCGGCCCGATCGGTGCGCTCCATCTCGCGGAGCAGCGCGTTCATTTCCGCGATGCTCAAGGTGCGCTGCGCGCGCACCGCCGCGTGACAGGCCATGGTGCCCAGGCGCCGGTTGATCGATTCCTCGACGCGGCGCGAGTGACCGGTCTCCGCGAGATCCGACAGCACGTCGCGAACGACGTCGGCCGGATCGTCGCCCGCCAACAGGCTCGGCACTCCGCGCAAGGCGAGCTGGTCCGGCGCGAGGCGTGTGAGCGCGAAACCCAAGGCGGCGAACTCCGCCGCGTGGGCGTCGGCCGCCTCGGCCTGTGCAGGGGTCACGTTGAGGACATCGGGCACGAGCAAGTGTTGCTGCGCGGTCTCGCCGCTCAACAGCCGCTTCATGCGCTCGTACAGCACCCGCTCATGCGCCGCATGCATGTCCACGAGCACGAGTCCGCCCGCCGTTTGCGACAAGATGTAGACGCCGTGCAGCTGGGCGACGGCGAATCCCAAGGGCGGCGCCGCTTCGCCCGCGTCCGCACGCACCTCATCGCGCACTTCGTCGCGCATCTCGCACGGCGGTGCGCCTCGGCGTGGCCGCGCTCGCCGCCGGGCGCTGCATCCGCGAGCAGCCGCCAATAGCCCTCGACCGCGCCGGCGGCGGGACGTTCGGGCAACGCGAAGTGGCCTTGGTGCGTGTAGCCTTGCGCACGCTCGCCGAGCCGCAGCCCGTCCAGCGAGGCGCTGCCGGGCGAGGCGGTGCTCGGCCGGGTCTCGGCGAGCGCCCGCTCGAGCGTGCGGAACATGAAGTCGTGGACGCTGCGCGCCTCGCGAAAGCGCACTTCGAGCTTCTGCGGATGCGCGTTCACATCGACCAGCGTCGGGTCGATGCCGAGATACAGCACGTAGGCGCAAAAGCGTCCGCCGAACAGCACGTCCTGATACGCGAGCCGCGCGGCGCCTGCGATCAATTTGTCGCGCACGAAGCGCCCGTTCAAAAAAGCGAATTGCAGATCCGACTGGCTGCGCGAGAACGTGGGCAGCGCGATCCAGCCGCTCAGGCGCAGATGCTCGGACTCGTGGCGCAGCTCGATCACGTGCGCAGCAAACTCCTCGCCGCAGAGCGCGGCGACCCGCGCACGCCGTTCCGCCTCGGTGCGCGCCGGCGGCAGCGACCAGACGTTCTTGCCGTTGTGCGTCAGCGAGAATCCGACCTCGAAGCGCGACAGGGCCAGGCGCTCGAGCATGCGCAGCACGTGCTGGTACTCGGTAGCTCTCGGCTCGCAGGAACTTGCGGCGCGCCGGCACATTGAAGAACAGGTCGCGCACCTCGACGCTCGTGCCCGGCGGATGCGAGGCCGGCGAGGGCGTGCTGAGCGCGCCGTCGCGCGCCTCGACGCTCCAGGCGTGCTCGGCGTCGTTCGACCGCGAGGTGAGCGACAGGCGCGCCACGGAGGCGATGCTCGGCAGCGCCTCGCCGCGAAATCCCAAGGTCGCGACCCGCTCGAGATCGTCGAGCGAGGCAATCTTGCTGGTGGCGTGGCGCGCGAGCGCGAGGCCGATTTCCGTAGGCTTGATCCCGATGCCGTCGTCGCGCACGCGAATCAGCCCGCAGCCGCCGCGCTCGAGCTCGACGTCGATGCGCGTCGCCCCGGCATCGAGCGAATTCTCCACGAGCTCCTTGACCACCGAGGCGGGACGCTCGATCACCTCGCCGGCGGCGATCTGATTAATGAGCTCGTCGTTGAGAATCTGGATGGACAAGGAGCACCTCGCGGCTACGCTGCGCGAGCTCATTTTCGCACAGCGCGCTTCGAGCGCCGCGAGATTATCCGCCGCGTGTCGTGCTCGGGCGTCGCGAGCTCAGGGCGCGGCGCACCGGCGGCGATCTGAGCGATGCGCGAGCCGGCCGGCGGGTCGGCGTAGAAATACTCACGCAGGCCCTGATGAATCGCCGCCGCAAGCTTCGCCTGATGCGCTCCGCCGCGCAGCCGCTGCTCCTCCGCAGGATTGGAGATGTAGGCGGTCTCGACCAGCATGGATGGAATGTCCGGCGACTTTAAGACCATGAAGCCGGCCTGCTGCACGAGCGGCTTGCGCACCTCGCCCACCAGATTGAGCTGGTGCAGAACGTGCTCGGCGGCCGTCTCGCTGGCACTCAGCGAGGCGGTCTGCGACAGATCGAGGAGCACCGAGGCCAACAGGTTGCCCTTGTCCTCGAGCGACACGCCGCCGATCAGATCCGCCGCATTTTCGCGCTCCGCGAGCCAGCGCGCCGCCTCGTTGGTGGCGCCGCGCTGGGACAAAATGTAGACGGAGGAGCCGTCGACCGCGCGATCGCGGATCGAATCGGCATGGATGGAGACGAACAGATCCGCCTGCTGCGCGCGGGCGCGGCGCATGCGATCACGCAGCGGGACGAAGTAATCGCCGTCGCGAGTGAGCACCGCCCGCATGCCGGGCTCGGCGTCGATCGAGCGCTCGAGTGCGCGCGCGATGGCGAGCGTCACGTCCTTCTCGCGCGTGCCGTGCATGCCGATCGCGCCCGGATCCTCGCCGCCGTGTCCGGCATCGATGGCGATGATCAGATCACGCGCCTCGGGGCGCGCGTGCTCGGCCTTGATGGGCGCGGCGGCAGCGACAACGGGTGCGGCCGCGGCGGCGGCAGGGTTTC
This sequence comes from uncultured Gammaproteobacteria bacterium, assembly GCA_963766915.1. GTDB lineage: Bacteria > Pseudomonadota > Gammaproteobacteria > Steroidobacterales > Steroidobacteraceae > Bog-1198. Next base: position 138,913 of record CAVYCL010000001.1, on the reverse strand, counting down.
CTAAGTCCACCACCAGACGATAGCCGTAGCGATCGTTCGGTGTCGCAAGAAAACTCTTGGCGCGCACCGACCGGGTGAGATCCAGCACCACGCGCAACTCACCGTTCGGCCGGCGCGCCATGCGCACCTCTTTCACGACGCCCGAGGCGGGCGGTCTTCGAGCCCCCGCTAAGAGGCGCGCATCCGACACGTCGAGGACCACACGATCCGGATGCTTGAGCGTCAGCAAGCTGTGCCGGGCGCTGCCCGACAATTCGATCACCACCTGCGTGCCCTCGGGGCTCGCCCACACGCGCACCGCGCGCACGTCCACCGCCCGCGCTGGGGCAACCCAGGCGATCGCCAACGCAAAGAGCGCGATGCGCAGTCGCTGCATGGACAATAAGTTACCTCACGTCGATACAGTTTTTCAAGTTAAATTAGATAGATAGCTCGCTAATCTAGCGTCGTCTCGCAGGTCGTGCAGCCACCTCGCACCCGCCTCCGTTGCCGCGCGCAGCCGCGCGCGCCGTGCATCCGCCGCGAACTCGAGAGAGATCGTGAGATCGGGCGGCGGCAGAGCGCCCGCGCCCTTCTCCGGCCACTCGATCAAGAGCAAGTGTCCTGCAGTCAGAAAATCCCGCAGGCCAAGCTCTTCCACTTGTCCTGCGCCTTCGAGCCGATACAGATCGATATGGACGCAGGTGAGCGGCGGCGAGCGCCCCTCAAGTCGGTAGGCCTCGACCAGGGTGTAGGTCGGACTTCTGATCAAGCCGCTCACGCCGCAGGAACGCAAGAACGCGCGCACGCAGGTGGTCTTGCCCGCACCCAGATCACCTTCGAGATACAGCGCCGCACTCCCTTGCTCGGCGCCGGGGAAAGTTCGCGCGAGAACGGCGCCCAAGGTCTCGGTCGCCAGAGCGTCCGGAAGCGCAAGTTCGACATCGAGGACTGCCATGCACCAAGCGCCCGCTGTTGGAAGATAACCGGAATATTGACCTTTATAGGGTCACTACGGGTAGCCTTTCCGGGATGAGCGCGAGCCTCCCACCCCCCGACGCCGCCGCACTGCTCACCGACATCCGCGGCTGGGCGGCGGAACTCGGTTTCGCCCGCATCGGCGTCGCGAACATCGATCTTGCAGAGGACGAGGCGCGCTTCGTCGACTGGCTGAAGGCCGGTTTCGCCGGTGAGATGCGCTACATGAGCCGGCACGGCAGCAAGCGCACGCGGCCCGCGGAGCTCGTCCCGGGAACCGTGAGCTGCCTCAGCGCGCGCCTCGATTACTGGCCGGCAGAGGCCAAGGATGCCCGCGATGTGCTCGCCGACCCGACGGCGGCTTATATATCCCGCTACGCGCTCGGGCGCGACTATCACAAGTTGATGCGCCAACGGCTGCAGAAGCTTTGCGACCGCATCGTGGAGCGCGTGGGTCCGCTCGGCTACCGGGCCTTCGTCGACAGCGCGCCCGTGCTCGAGAAGGCGCTCGCGCGCAATGCCGGGCTCGGCTGGATCGGCAAGCACACCAATCTCATCGACTCAGGCGCCGGGTCTTATTTCTTCATCGGCGAGATCTATCTGAGCCTCGAGCTGCCGCTGGATGCACCGAGCACTGCGCACTGCGGGACCTGCAGCGCCTGCATGCCGGCCTGCCCGACCGGCGCCATCGTCGCGCCCTATCGACTGGACGCGCGGCGCTGCATCTCCTATCTCACCATCGAGCTCGCGGGCTCGATTCCGCTCGAGTTTCGTCGCGCCATCGGCAATCGCATCTACGGCTGCGATGATTGCCAGCTGGTCGTGTCCGTGGAACAAGTTCGCCCGCCCGACCGCCGAGAAAGACTTCGCCGCCCGACAGCGGCCTCGACCGCGCGACGCTCACCCAAGTGTTCGCCTGGAGCGAGGCGGAGTTTCTCGACAAGACGCGCGGCAGCGCCATCCGCCGCATCGGCTTCGAGCGCTTCTCGCGCAACGTCGCGGTCGCGCTCGGCAACGCACCCAGCTCGCCCGAGGTCATCGCCGCCCTGCGCGCTCGCGCCGATGAGCCCTCGGCCTTGGTGCGCGAGCACGTCGGCTGGGCGCTTGCCCAGCATCACGCCTAACTCGCGGGCAGTAAGCTCGTTCCGCTCGGATTAAAGAAGTGGCGGCCGCCGCGCTTCTTGCTGATCTCGGCGAGGAGCAATCGATAGTCCGCCTCGTTGTTGACCGGATCGATTGCGGCGGCGTTGACGATCAAGAGGGGCGATGCGTCGTAGCTGTGAAAAAACCGGGCGTAGGCCTGGGTGAGCTTCTCGAGATAGCTGCGCTCGATATGCTGCTCGTAGCGAATGCCGCGCTTGGCGATGCGGTCGACCAGCACATCGACCGGCGCCTGTAGATAGACCACGAGATCCGGCTTCGGCGCATCGACCACCACACGCTCGTAGACACGCTCGTACAAGGCGTACTCCGCATCATCGAGAGTGACGCGCGCGAACAGCCGGTCCTTGTCCAAAAGATAATCCGCGACGCGCACCGCGCCGAACAGATCCTCTTGACGGACCTCCTCGAGTTGCCTCGCCCGCTGGAACAGAAAGAAGAGCTGCGTCTGAAAGGCCGCGGCCCGCGGATTCTTGTAGAAGCGCTCGAGAAACGGATTCTGATCCGCTTCCTCCAGGATCAACTGGCCGCCGATCGATTGCGACAGGAGTCGGGCGAGACTGGTCTTGCCGACGCCGATGGGTCCTTCGATGACGACGAAACGGTGCGGAATCGCGCCGGGCGGGCTGCCTCTATTTTCACTCAACAACAGAAATTCCCTCGGCGGCCGACCGCGCCTTCAATTCAAGGACGCGGCCGTGACCCGGTATATCGAGCGTGGGAGCAATGTCACTGAGAGGATACAGCACGAAGTTGCGGCTCGACACTCCGGGGTGAGGCAGGCTGAATCCGGGCTCCTGAATCACGCCTCCCACCATCCACAGCAGGTCGAGATCGATGAGGCGCGGTCCCCACGGCTCGCGGCGCACCCGTCCCATGTGCCGCTCGATCTCCAGCAGCGCGTCGAGCAGAGCCTTGGGCTCGAGCTGCGTCACGACGCCGACGGCGGCGTTCACGAAGTCGGGCTGATCCTGCGGGCCGAGCGGACGAGTCGAGTACAGGCGCGAGCGCGCTTCGATCCGAGTCGTGGGCAAGCGGCCGATGCGCTCGCACGCGGCGAGCACTTGCTCGCTCGGGCGTTCGAGGTTGCTGCCGAGGGCGATATAAGCCGGGCGCCAGAGCGCACTCATGGCTAGCTGCGCGCCGCCCCGCCTCGCCGTCGGCGCCTGCGGCGCCGCCCCGGAGCCGCGGTACCGCCGGCGATATCGGGCTCGGGGGGCCGTGCCTGTACCAGCGCCACGCGCTCCTCCTGCGGCAGCGTCTGCACGTGCGTCCACCAAGCCGCGAGCTCCGGATCCGCCACGCCGACCTCGGCCCGCAGCAGCAAGAAGTCGTAGGCGGCCCGAAAGCGCGGATGCTGCAATAAGCTCAAGGACTTCACCCCGCTCCGCCGCGTGAATCGCGGCTGGAGCATCAAGAGCTCGCGCATCGGCACCGCGAAGCGCCGCGGAATCGCGACGCGCGACTGCTGTGCCTTCAAGACGGCGTCGCAAGCCTGCATGAGCTGGGCAAAGTCAGGCGCAGGTCCGGCCTCGCGCTCGTTGAGCTCGCGCAGCACCGCACTCCACAGCACGATCGCAAACAGAAAGGTGGGCGTCACCGGCTTATCGGCAAGCACCCGGGCATCGGTGTTCGCAAGTCCGCGCTCGAGCATCTCGCGCGCATAGGCATACGGGGGCAGCGCGAATGCCGCCGCCGCCAGAGGAAAGAGATGCTCGAACAAACCGTACTTTTGCAGCAAGGCAAACGCTTTGGCGCCGAAGCCGGACAAGAAAAGCTTCAGGCATTCGTCGAAGAGCCGCGCCGGCGGCACACCGTCCAACAAATGCGCGAGACGGCTGATCGGCTGCTCGGTATCGGGCTCGATGGTGAAATCGAGCTTGGCCGCAAAGCGCACCGCGCGCAGCATGCGCACGGGATCCTCGCGATAGCGGGTTTCCGGGTCGCCGATGAGCTTCAAGCGCCGCGCATTGATATCGGCAACGCCGTCCGCGAAATCCCAGATCGACAGATCGTCGATGTTGTAATAGAGGCTGTTCGCGGCGAAGTCGCGCCGCCACACGTCCTCCTCGACGGTGCCGTAGCTGTTATCCCGCAGGATCCGGCCGCGGGTGTCGAAGGCGCGATGCTCCGAATCCTCGACCGGATCGCGAATCTCCTCGCCTATCGGCCTCGGGGTCGATCTCGGCGTCCTCGCGCTCCGGCGCGGACGCGGCACGGAACGTCGCCACTTCAATGATCTCGCTGCCGAAATGCACGTGCGCGAGTCGAAACCGCCGGCCGATCAAACGACAGTTACGGAACAGGCGCCGCACCTCCTCGGGCAGCGCGTTGGTCGCCACGTCGAAATCCTTTGGCGTGAGCCCGAGGAGCAGGTCGCGCACAGCGCCTCCCACCAGAAACGCCTGGTAGCCCGCGTCCTTCAATCGATAAAGGACCTTCAGGGCATTGGGCGATATGGAGCGGCGCGAGATCGGGTGCTCGGGGCGAGGAATCGCCACATGCGTGCTTGGCGTCGAGGGTACGTTCAAAAAAAATAGGTTCCGCTTGAGTCAAAAAAATCCGCCCGTATACTACCAGCCCTCTCGGGCGCGGGTCGCCCAGAGATCCTTCACCAGGGCTCCCTTCGTCTAGAGGCCTAGGACACGGCCCTCTCAAGGCTGTAACACCGGTTCGAATCCGGTAGGGAGCGCCATCCATTTCGTCCGAAGAAACAACTACTTATGGACCGGCTGGCCGACGCGGGCCTCGTGCCGCCTGCAGTCCGCGGAGCGCCCTCGACGGCTGCCCGCGCTAGGTCATCGTGAGGACCACCCTGAACTTCGCCTTGCCGCTCAGCATCCGGGCGTAGGCTTCCGCCGCGCGCGCCAGCGGGTAGGTCTCGATCATCGCCTTCACACCCGACAGCTCGCTGAAGTGGAGCGTGTCTTCCGAGTCCGTGGCCGTGCCTGACGGCCACCCGGAAATGTTCCGCCGCTGACCGATGAGCATGACCGGCGACACTTCGATGGGATCCTGCGAGGCGCCGAGCACCACCAGAGTGCCGTCGACGCCGAGTCCGCCGATCGTCGCCGCCATCGATTTGGCGTCGGTCACCGTCGCCAGCACGACCGCCGCGCCGCCGAGTTTGGTGAGTTCCTGGGCGACGTCTTGCGAGGTGCTGTCGATGTAATGGGCGGCGCCCAGTTTTTTGGCGAAGGGCGCCTTTTCTGCGCCTCGAGCAATCGCCACGGTGTTGAACCCCATCTGCGCCGCGTATTGCACGCCCAAGTGCCCGAGCCCGCCCAAGCCCAGCACCGCGACCAGGTCGCCCGGTTGCGCGCCGCTGTGGCGGAGCGAGTTGTACGTCGTGATGCCCGCGCAGAGCAATGGCGCGGCCTCCGCCGAGGAAAGGCTCTCGGGGACGGCTGCCAGCGCCTCGAAGGGCACGATCATGTATTCGGCATAGCCGCCGTCGTAGGAAATCCCAGGCACCTGACCGTTTACACAGGTGATGAAGTCGCCGCGCCGGCAACGAGCACAATGTCCGCAATGTCCGCCGTGCCAACCCACCCCGACGCGCGCGCCCTGTTTCCAATCCGGGACGTCTTTGCCGAGCGCGTCGATTGTGCCGATCACCTCGTGTCCCGGCACACGCGGAAATTTGATGCCGGGCCACCCGCCCGTGACCGTGAACACGTCGCTGTGGCACACACCGCAGGCCTCGACCTTGACGCGGACCTGACGCGGCCCGGGTTCGGGCACATCCCGCTCTGCTATCTTGATCCCTTGATTGGGTCCGTCGACCTGCGCCACTTTCATGCGAGCCATGGACTATTCCTCCGAGTTAAGACGCGGCAAATATGAACCCCGACACCGACGGGTCTCCGGAAGGTTACGCCGTTGAATCAGGCGGCCGCGGCATCGCGCCTCTGGTCGCGTGGTCTGATTGCGACACTCTGCGCGCAATTCCTGTCGGCACTCGCAGATAACGCCCTGATTTTCGCGGCGCTCGCGCTGCTGCGCCAAGAATCATATCCCAATTGGACCGGACCCCTGCTGCAGGAATTCTTCATCGTCACCTATGTGGTACTCGCGCCTTTCGTCGGCGTATTTGCCGACGCGCACCCCAAAGGGCGCGTGCTCCTCTATGCCAACCTCGTGAAGCTTGCGGGGGCCCTTGGGCTGTGTCTTAAGCTCAATCCGTTTCTGAGCTACGCCATCGTCGGTGCCGGGGCAGCGGCGTATTCGCCGGCGAAGTACGGAATTTTGACCGAGCTCGCCTCGCCGAAGCTCCTCGTGAAGGCCAACAGCCTGATCGAATCCGCCACCATAGCGTCCATTCTGCTCGGTGCCGTCGTCGGGGGCGTCCTGACGGATTGGAGCATCGAAGGCGCGCTGATCGCCATTGCGGCCTGTTATGGGGCCGCGGGCGTGAGCACGCTCTTGATTCCGCCGCTGAAAGCGGCGAGGCGTCAGGGACCGATCGCCGTCATCGCAAGCATCAAGGACTTCGGCGCCCAAACCGTCGCGTTCTTGAAAAGTCCGCCGATGCGCACCGCCTTGATCGGTACGGGAATATTCTGGGGCGCAGGCGCGGCGCTGCGGTTTTTGCTCATCGCCTGGGTGCCTCAAGTTCTCAAGATCACGAAGAGCAGCGTGCCCGGCTATCTGACCGGCATGGTGGCGGCCGGCATCGCCGTGGGCGCCGTGCTAGCCGGACGCTTCGTCAAGGTGCAATCGGCGCATCGCGCTCTGCCGGCGGGCATCCTCTTGGGCGTCGGTGTATGCCTCTTGCCGCTGGTCAAAGGGCTGCCGGCCGCCTTTCTGCTCATGGCCTTCGTCGGGATTTGCAGCGGGTTTCTCGTGGTCCCGCTCGATGCGGTGCTGCAAAAGCGCGGCAACGAGCGCGGCGGCGTGGGGTCGGCCATCGCGATTCAGAACCTGTTCGAGAACTTGTGCATGCTCGTTTTCATGAGCGCTTACGCCGGCGTCATGGGAGCAGGGGTCGCGGTCAACGCCGTTGCGTTCGGATTCGGTCTCGTGGTCGCGTTGTCGATGGCGGTGCTGACGGCGACTCGAGCGAAGCGCTCTTAGTCCAAAGGGGCATGGAGCGAGCTCGTCCAAGCCCTATAAAATTGTGATCCAATCGCCCGCGTCGTCCGACGTCCGCGGGCACAATCGCAGCTAAAGTCGCGTCTTGCATGCGACCTGACGCATCGGAGGCTCGAGTGGCAATCCCATCCAGCGCAGCGCTAACCGTTCTTCTCTTGATCGGCGCCCGGCCGGCCCTCTCCCAGGTCCTGATCGCCCCGAACCCCTACTCGCCGCTGTTCGTGCAGACCGTGCGTCACACCCCGGCCGCCTGGAAGGAGTTGGGCGCAGAGGCGACCGACGTGATATCGCCGAAGCTCACGGCCGTGGAAGTCACCATGAGCTGCGGTCGTTACACCGAGCTCGAGGCGAGCTATTCGAACGGCATGACCAAAAGCAAGGAGATTCCGGGCGACGAGGCCACTCAGGCAAAGCTCGGCGGCCTTTTTGCGCTGAACCCTTCGATCGTCAGCATCCTCGAAGAGCCCTGCATGGAGTGAATCCGCCGGGCGGGCCTCTTAGAGAGCGCCCGAATCTGTCCGCCCGCCTGACCCCCGCGGATTTTTCTCGCTACCCACGGCGAACCCCGCCGTACAGCGGTCCCCCGTTCGGTAATATGCGGCGCCATGAGCGACCTGGCCGCAGCACTGCATCGCATTTTCGGATTCGAGGGCTTTCGCCCCGGCCAGGAGGCGGTCGTCCGCGATGTGCTGGCCGGCAAGGATGTGCTCGCGCTCATGCCGACGGGCGGCGGCAAGTCGCTTTGCTTTCAGCTGCCGGCCATCTTGAAGCCCGGGCTCAGCATCGTCGTCTCTCCCTTGATCGCACTGATGCAGGATCAGGTGCGGCTGCTCGAGGACAACGGCGTCGCCGCGACTTACATCAACTCGACGCTGCGCTCCGATGAAGTCCAGCGCCGCTTGTCGGCGGCGATGCGCGGCGAGTACAAGCTCATCTATTTGGCGCCGGAGCGTCTCTTGCTCAACGATTTTCTGGAGGGCCCGCTGCAGCGCCTGAGCGTCGATCCCGGGATCAGCGCGTTCGTGATCGATGAGGCGCACTGCGTGTCCGAATGGGGCCACGATTTTCGCCCGGAGTACCGCCAACTCTCCACGCTCCGCAGACGTTACCCAGAGATTCCGCTGCTCGCTTTCACGGCCACCGCGACCGCGCGGGTTCGAGTCGACATCGCCTCACAACTTGCGTTGCGCAATCCCGCGAGGCACCTGTCGAGCTTCAATCGCCCAAATCTCTTCTACCGGGTGCGGCCGAAGAGCAAGGAGACCTATACCGAGCTGCTCGCGCAGGCCCGCGCCGGCGGCGCCGGCATCGTGTATTGCCTGTCGCGCCGTCGCGTCGAGGAGCTCGCGACGCAATTGCAAGGCGATGGCATCGCCGCCCTTCCCTACCACGCGGGCCTCGAGGCGGCGGTCCGGCGCGCAACCAGGAGGCCTTCATCCGCGACGATGCGCAGGTGATGGTCGCGACGATCGCGTTTGGCATGGGTATCAACAAGCCGGACGTGCGCTGGGTGTCGCATTACGATCTACCGCGCAGCCTCGAGGGCTATTACCAGGAGTCCGGTCGCGCCGGCCGCGACGGCGATCCCGCACAGTGCGTCCTGTATTTCGGCCTTGCGGACATCCGCACGTCGGAGTTCCTCATCCAGCAGAAGGTCGACCCGGCCACCGGCGATCCGCTCGAGGACGAACAGCGCATCGCGCGTCAGCAGCTGCGCCAGGTCTTGAGCTATGCCGAATCGACGGAGTGCCGCCGCGCCATTCAGCTGCGCTATTTCGATGAGATGTTCCAGGGACCTTGCGGCGCCTGCGACAATTGCTGCGAGCCGCGCATGCAGCGCGATTGCACCGTCGAGTCGAAACAGCTCCTGTCCTGCATCGCGCGCCTGGCGCAGCGGAGCGAGCGTTTCGGCGCGGCCCACATCATCGATATCTTGAGAGGCAGCCGCTCGGAACGGATCCTGTCGCGCGGCCACGAGTCGTTGAGCGTCTACGGCATCGGCGGCAAGTGGCGCGTGCAGGAGTGGCGCGAGCTGATCCGGGCTCTGCTGCATCAGGGCCTCGTGGCGGAGACGCAGGACGGCTACCCGGTGCTGTTGCTGAACGCAGCGAGCTGGGAGGTGCTGCGCGATCAGCGCACCGTGCAGATCTCCGAGGCGCCCGCGAAGGCGACGACGAAGACGCGTGCCGCTTCGCCCGGCTCCGCGAGCACGGCCTCCGGTGAGGGAGGCGAGCTGTTCGAGACCCTTCGCGCCCTGCGCAAACGGCTCGCGGACTCGCAGGGCATGCCGCCCTATGTGATCTTTCACGATGCGACGTTGCGCGAGATCGCAGAGCGCCGTCCCGTGACACTCGATGAATTCGCCGGGATCCGCGGCGTCGGCGAGGCGAAGCTCGCGCGCTACGGAGAGGACTTCGTCGCCGTGGTGCGAAGACACGCGGGTTGACTTGACTCTTGCCGGCGCCTGCCGAACGATAGCGCGATGGCGATGTGGGTGGGCACTTCCGGCTACAACTATCCCGAATGGCGGGGCAGCTTCTATCCGGAGAAGTTCTCCGCCGCAAAGATGCTCCCCTATTACGCGGAGCGCTTCAACACCGTCGAGATCAACTACACCTTCTACCGCACGCCCAATGCGAAGATCCTCGCGGGCTGGAGCGAAGCGACGCCTGAGCCTTCCAGTTCACGTTGAAGGCGCCGAAGCGCATCACACACATCGCCCGGCTGAAGGACTGCGAGGAGCTGCTGCAGTACTTCGTGAAGACCGCCCACACGCTCGGCCCGAAGCTCGGCGTTCTGTTCTTCCAGCTGCCGCCGTACTTCAAGAAGGACTTAGGGTTGCTCGGCGCCTTTCTCGATTGGCTGCCGGCGGGCACCCGGGCGGCGTTCGAATTTCGACACGCCTCTTGGCTGGAAGACCCGCTCTACCGGCTGCTCGAATCCAAGCGAGTTGCGCTTTGCGTGGCGGAGAGCGAGAAGCTGTCGACGCCGGTCGAGATCACCGCAGACTACGCCTATTTCCGACTGCGAGACGAAGGCTACACGCCGGGCGATCTCGCGCGCTGGGCAGAGACCGTGCAGGCACGGACCGCCTCCTGCAAGGACGTTTTCGTGTACTTCAAGCACGAGGAGTCGGGCACGGGTCCCGCGTTCGCCCGCATCTTCTTGGACGCGCTCGCGGGCGGCACGCGCGAGCCTTCGGTGTGAGAGGCGAGCAATACGGTCGGCTCGCCCTGTACCTGGTCATGGCGTTCGGCATCACCTGGGTGTGCTGGTGGCCGCTCGCCTTCTTGATTCCGGCCGGCGCCGGCGTGTTCACCAATCCGACCTTCAGCTCGCTCTACATCGTCGGGGGACTGGGACCCACGCTCGCTGCCCTGTTGGCGGTCGCTCTCACCCCGCGCGAAGGCTCGCTCGCGGCTTACGGCACGAGCCTCACTCGATGGCGCGTCCCGCGCGCCTGGTATCTGGCGGCGTTCCTATTGCCGGCCGTCCTCGCCATCACGCTCGAGCTGCTGGCGGCCTGGTTCGGCGCGCAGCCGCTGTTCTTCCCCGCCTTCCACGACCTGTCGCGCCTGCCGCTCATTTTCTTGACCATGATTCTCGGCGGGGGCCTCGAAGAGCTCGGCTGGCGCGGTGTCGCGCAACCCATGCTCGAGCGGCGCTTGCGCCGGTTGCCAAGCGCCGCGATCGTCGGTGTCGCCTGGGCAGTGTGGCACGTGCCGCTCTTTTTCATTCACGGGGTCCCGCAATACGGGGCGAACTTCCCGTTGTTCGCCGCGGACGTCATCGGCAATGCCTTTTTACTGGCCTGGATCTATGGCGGCACCGGCAGCATTCTGGTCTGCGTTCTATTCCACGCGGCGAGCAACACCTCCGCGACCATGGGCCTCGGTGCCTGGGATGGCAGTCCGCAAATGGCTTGGATCGGTCCGACCGTCAAAATCGCGCTCGGGGTGGCGCTGATTCTCTGGCTGCCGCGCTTTAAGCAGGCGCACCCGCCATCGCCTTGAGCGGCACGGCCTCCTTGATCGGCAGACTGATGAGTGCGGCGGCGAGCGCGAGCACGATGTCGGCATACCACACCCAGTCGTAGGATCCGAACCGCGCCATGGCAACGCCGCCGAGCCATGCGCCGAGAAACCCACCGATCTGATGGCTGAGCAAGGTCAGCCCAAATAGAGTCGTGAGATAGCGAGTGCCGAAGAGCTTACCGACCAGCCCCGCCGTCGGCGGCACGGTGGCGAGCCAGCTGAACCCGAGCGCGCCCGCGATGAGATACACATTGAAGGCGGTCTTGGGCATCCACAGATAGCACACGATCACGACCGCGCGACTCGCGTACAGCCAGGAAAGAATGCTTTTCATTCGGTACTGTCGCCCGAGCCAGCCGACAGACAAGCTGCCGAGCACGTTGACGGCGCCGATCAGCGCAAGCGAATTGGCCGCGACCGTCGCCGACAGCCCGCAAAGTGCCAAATTGCCCGGCAGATGCGTGACCAGAAAGGCGATGTGGAATCCGCAGGTGAAAAATCCCGCATTCAGGTACAGATAACTCGGATCGCGTAAGGCGACGCGCAATTGCTCGCGCAAGCCCATGGATCTTGCGGACGACTCACTCCCCGCGGCCGGCGCCTCGGTTTCGTGACCGGCCGAACGGCTTCGGAACAGCCATGCCAGCGGAACCGTGAGGAGTGCGGCGATCGATATGCCGAGCATCCCCACGCGCCAACCCGAGCCTTTGATCAAGAGCTGGATGAGAGGCGCAAACAAGAGCTGCCCGAGCGATCCACCGGCATTGATGATCCCGGTGCCGAGCGAGCGCGCGGCCGGCGACAGTGCTCGGGAGGTCACGCCGACGAGGATCGCGAAGCTCCCGGCCGCAGTGCCCGAGGACAGCAGGACGCCCAAGGTCAACGCGAACCCGGGACCCGATGAGCTGCGCGTTGCCAGCGCGCCCCCCGCGGCCAGCAGCACGGCGCCCCAGATCAGCACCCGATAAGACCCGTAGTGATCCGCGACGGCGCCGAACAGCGGCTGTGAGGCGCCCCACACGAACTGCCCGATGGCGAGCGCAAAGCTCACGGACACGAGACTCACGCCGGTCGCGGTCACGATCGGGAGCACGAACAGCCCGAGCGACTGCCGCACTCCCATGGTCAGCAACAAGATGCCCGAGGCGGCGACCATGAGCACCGCGGGACTCCTCGCACCGCTCCGGCCGACGGCGCTCAAGTCAGAACGTTCCGGGATATTCGCCGCCGTCCATCACGAGACTTTGGCCCGTGATGTAGCCGGCATGCGCGCTGCAGAGAAACGCGCAGGCGCGGCCGAGCTCGATAGCCTGTCCGAATCGCTTGGCGGGAATGTCCGCCCGCGCGCGCTCTTCGACCACGGACTCTGCAAGACCCGAGCCTTGGGCGGCCCGTGCAAAGCCGCTGCGCAGCCGCGCGGTGTCGAAACTACCGGGCAGGAGGCTGTTGATGGTGACGTTCTTGTCGGCAACGCTGCGCGCAACGCCGGCCAGAAACGCCGTGAGGCCGGCGCGCGCCCCGCTCGACAGGTCGAGACCCGACAGCGGCATCTTCACGCTCTGCGAGGTGATGTTGACGATTCTGCCGAACCTTCTGGCCGCCATGCCGTCGATGACTCGCTGCACGAGCTCGATCGGCGTCACCATGTTCATGGTCACGCCGGTCAGAAGTGCCTCGCGATCGAGCTTGCGAAAATCTCGGAACGGCGGGCCGCCGTTGTTGTTCACCAGAATGTCCGGCGCCGGGCACGCCGCAATGAGTGCATCCTGACCCTCCGACGTCGAGACGTCCGCGGCCACTGCGATCACCTCAACGCCCGTCGCCTTGCGGATTTCGTCGGCGGTCGCCTCGAGCTGCACGCGATTGCGTGCGTTGATGACCACCGCGACCCCCGCCTCCGCGAGCGCGAGCGCACACGCCTTGCCGAGACCCTGGCTCGAGGCGCAGACGATCGCCTTGCGGCCGCGGATATTGAGATCCATGAGCTAGCCTTTACGCGCGCGCCGCGCACGCTGCGATTTTGCCCGCACCGGCGCGGCCGGTTTTCGTCGCGGCGGCCGCGGCTTTGGCGGAGCCGCGTCCGGCGCGAGACTACCGAGGGAGGCGTTCAGTGCCGTCGCGAGCGCCGCATCGCCGCTGACCAAGTCGCTCCAACGCAGCTCTTGGCCATTGCGCTTGCCTTTGAGCGTCAACTTCAACCCGTCCGGAGACACGGCCACGATGTAGGATTTGCCCTCTAAAGTGAGCTCGCGTTTCAGGGTTTTGTCGAGTCGCGTCGTCATGCGTCTGCACTTAAGATGTATGAAGCCATTGCGCAGGAGGTCCGAAACTGAACGAGCCGTTTCCCGCGTCGGCCGCCCTCAAGGCGGCACAGCGCAGTTTATATCAAGGGAATGGTCCTGCGGCATGAGCCGACCGCCCCTCGCCACGCTGCTTGAAACTGCCACCCTGCACCATCGCAACGGCGATCTTGTCGAGGCTCGGCGGCTGTACACCCTCGTGCTCCGCGCCGAGGCAAATCAGGATCTCGCTCTATTTCGGCTCGGGCTCGTGGAACTCCAGGAAGGCCGGCACGAGGCGGCGGTGACGCTGATCCGCGAAGCTGCCGACCGCGTGCCCGACAACGCGCGCTATCACCGGGGCCTCGCGCAGGCACTTCAGTCGCTCGAGCGCTGGCCGGATGCGGCAGCCGCCCTGCGGCGCGTGCTCGAGCTCGAACCCGATGACTTCGACGCACAGCTCGACCTAGGCGTCGCTCTGCAGCGCAGCGGTGCGCGGGCTGCCGCGGCGGCTGCCTATCGCGCGGCGTTGGCACAAAGATCCGACGATCCGCGGGCGCTCGGTAATCTCGGCGCGGTGCTTCGGGAAATGGGCGAGCTCGATGAGGCCACGCGGCAGCTCGAGTCCGCCGCCCGTCTTCAGCCGAACGTCGCATCCCATGCGATCAATCTCGGGATCATTCACTGTCAGGGTCAGGATTTTGCCGCGGCCGAGTCGCTCTTGCGCGCCGTCCTCGCGCGCGAACCGGACAACGCGGACGCCGCATTCAATCTCGGCAATGCCTTGCGCGGTCTCGGACGGCCGCAGGAGGCCATCGAGCAATATCGGCGGACCGCGGCGCTCCGTCCGGGGCATGCCGAGGCGCTCAACAACCTGGGCAACGCGTACAAGGAGACGGGCGATTTCGCCGCCGCGCTCGCCGCGTTCGACGCAGCGCTCGCAGCGCGGCCGGACTACACGACCGCGATCAATAATGCAGGCTGCCTCGAGCGCACGCTCGGGCGGCTGGATGAGGCCGAGGACCTGCTGCGCCGAGGACTCGCACTCGACCCGCGACATCCGGCGCTGCATGACAATCTCGCCAATGTCTTAAAGGATGCGGGCGCACTCGATGAGGCGATCGCTCATTACCGGCAAGCGCTCGATCTCGATCCGAGCAATGCCGCGACCCACGGCAACCTCGCCTACGCCTTGAGCTTTCAGTGCTCGGACCCCGAGCCCATTCTCGAAGAGTGCCTGCGCTGGGGGACGAAGTTCGCCGCGCCGCTCGAGCCATCCGAGGTGCGGGTAACAGAGGACATATCGCCCGATCGACGCCTCAGAATCGGCTACGTTTCGGGCGACTTTCGCGAGCATTGCCAGAGCTTGTTCACGCTGCCCCTGTTCGAGCACCACGACCGGCGCGAAATCGAGGTGGTCTGTTATTCGAGCGTCGAGCGCAGCGATGCCTGGACGCAGCGCCTGCAGATCTCGGCCGATTTGTGGCGCGATGTACGCGCACTCGACGATGCCGCCCTCGCCGATCGGGTACGGACGGATCGCATCGACATTCTCGTCGACTTGAACATGCATATGGCACACGGACGGCCGTTGCTCTTCGCGCGCAAGCCCGCCCCCGTACAGATCGCCTGGCTCGCCTACCCGGGCACGACCGGCATTGCGGCGATCGATTACCGTCTGAGCGATCCGCGACTCGATCCACCAAGCTTCGAACGGCACTACAGCGAGCGTACGTTGCGCCTGCCGGACACGTTCTGGTGTTACGACCCGCGGGGCGGCCGGCCGCAAATCCCGGATCTCCCCGTCAACGAATTGCCGGCGCTCAAGAACGGCTTCGTGACGCTCGGTTGTTTCAACAACCCCTGCAAGCTGACCGAGCGCACGCTCGATCTGTGGGGCGGTGTGATGCGGGCCCTCCCTACGGCGCATCTGCGATTGATGGCGCCTCCCGGCCGGCACCGCGAGCGCCTCGCGGCACGCCTCAAGGCACGCGGTGTCGCCGCAACGCGGCTCAGCTTCGTCGAATTCCGTCCGCGCGAGGAGTATTTGCGCTTCTACCACGGTGTCGATGTGGGGCTGGACACGCTGCCGTACAACGGCCACACCACGAGTCTCGACGCCCTTTGGATGGGCGTTCCCATCGTAACCCGCCTAGGCGATACGTGCGTCGGGCGCGCCGGGTTGAGTCAGCTGTTCCATCTCGATCTCTTGGATCTCGTCGCGGACAACGACGCGGCGTTCGTCGCCATCGCTGCGGCACTTGCAGCGGATGTCGATCGGCTGCGCGCGCTGCGCGCATCGCTCCGCGAGAGGATGCAGCGCTCGCCTCTCATGGACGCGGCGCGCTTCGCACGCGGCATCGAGCAGGCGTACCGCATCGCGTGGCGCGCCCACTGTATCTCGCGCTGAGTCTCGGGTTTCTTACGAAGCACGCTCGATGATCTCACGCAGCACGGTTTGCAACTCCACGTGTCCTTTGAGAGTGGGACGCTCAAAGGTGATCCACCCTTCATTGAAGCCATCCAACATCCGCATACGGGGCGTCGGGTGATGCATGCCCTGGGAGCGAAACAGCGTCTCCCAAGTGTCGCGCGGCACTGCTTTTAGATTGACCGCGCGGCCGAGCAGGTGGGCGTAGCCGGCAGCGATGTCGTTCGGCGAAATTCGCTGGGGGCCTTCCAATTCGACGATGCGGTTGACGTTACACGGCTCTTGAAGAAGCTCCGCTGCAACTCGACCGACATCGGCCGTGGCCACCATCGGAATCTTCCGATCCAAGGGCTGAAGAAAGCTTGTGATGACGCCGGTATCACGCGCCGGTGACAGGTCCCATGTGGCGTTTTCCATGAACCAGGCCGGCCGCAGGAAGGTAACCGGGCGTGGCAAAGTACCGAGTGCCTGCTCCATCAGACTAAGCTGCGTCAGCAAGTTCTCGGTCGTCGCCTGCGCGCCAACGGTCGAGAGAACAACTAGACGCTCCGGTCGCGCGCTGTCGAGTGCCTTTCGCAGCCCCGCAATGATGCGTCGCGTCTCCGGGAATCCCGGCGACGGGTCAAAGTTCGGCGGCAGCAACACAAATACACCTGTCGCGCCGGCGAATGCCGCTTGCAGGGCGTCCGGATCATCCATGGACGCTAGGGAGACCTCGCACCCCAGACGGGCCCACGTCTCCCCCTTGGCGGCGTCGCGGACAACGGCGCGGACATTCTTCGCCGTGGCCAACAGCGTGCGAGCAACGACACCGCCGACTTGGCCGGTAATTCCCGTGATGGCAAACATGGCGACTCCTCGTCAGGCGGAGCTAGCACCGCGTTAGCCGATTGTGCCCGAAAGGGTCGCATCTGCGCGATAACCGGGTGCAATGGAATAAATGACATGAAGGCATCGATGGCGAGATCAAACGAACGAATCCTCAACGACATGGGCGTGTTTGCTGCGAGCGTGCGGGCGCTTGAGCGGTACGCGGCGCCGACACGCGCGGCGCGCCCACGCCCGCTGTCTGTAATGACAGACAGTAATTTCCCTTAAAAACAGCGCGTTCTGCGCTGTGTGTTGTCAACGCTCCAACACATCGCCCGTTGGGTGTGTCATCGACGGCGCGACCAAGAGAGGTCGCGGCACGGAAATTCTAAGATTAACTATGGAGTGCGAGGTTATGTCCAACTCAACTCGAGTGTTGTCGCTCTGCATCGCTGCCATACTGCTTGACGCATGCGGCGGCGGTGGATCCGGCAGCTCCGGCGGCACAGCCGCCAGCACCACGGCCACTTCGACACAAACCGCGAATCTCGCCGTGATGGTGAGCGACGCCTCGTCGGAAGACTGGGCCACCATCGGCGTGAAGATCGTGTCGATCGCGCTCATACCGCAAGGTGGTGGCGGCAACGTCACCGTGTACACGGCACCGAGCCCCGTGCCCATCACCAATCTCGTGCTCCTCGACCAGATCGACGACTTGCTCGGCGAGGCGAGCATTCCCCTCGGTAACTACAGCGGCGCCGTGCTCACCGTGAGCGCCAATCCGGGCGACATCCTGCTCACCACGGCGACCAGCCCCGAAGCGGGCTTCGCGGGACCCGCGGGCACGACAATCTCCCCTGACCAGATACAGGTGCAGCACGCGCGCGGTGCGACAGGTAGCTTGACCGTGCCGGTCACGGTAAATTTCGATTCACCGCTGGTTGTGAGCGCGACCCAGAACAATGCCCTCGATCTCGAATTCAATCTCGGGCATCCGGCGTTCCTCATCGGCCATGTGCCGCTCGGAGGGGGACCCACGGTATGGGCCGTCAACTTCGACGGGCCGCTGCGCCGCACCCCGCGCCGCGATTTAACGCGGCTGGTGCTGCGCCACGTGTACGGCGATGTCACCGCCGTCGCCTCGAGCACGATCACCGTCACCCGGGAGTTCCCGACCGAGCCTGTGACGAATCCCGAGACGGCGATCGCCGGCACGCGCTCGCTGCAGATCACCGCCGATTCGACGAACGGCACGATTCTCTACGACCTCGACGCAAACACGCGCACCGTGATCGACAGTTTCACCTCTGCGACCTCACTCGTCGGCCGCCAAGTGCGCATCGCGGCGCGTTATCAGGAGGACGGCACGCTGGTGGCGACGCGCATCTATGCAAGCGATGAGTTCAATAATGTCTGGGTGAGCCCCGAGGGCCACGTGCTGCACGTCAATACGAACAACGGCATGGTGACGGTCGAGAATGAGTCGGGGATCGGGGTGCCGCTTCTGATCAACAACAGCACACAGTTCTTCGTCCGCGAGCCCTACAATCCCGCGGTCGACTCGAAGCCAATCGGCACAGGTCCCGCGTTCCTCTCGAAAGAGAATCTGGTCCGCGGCTTCAAAGTACACGCGACCGTGGTCGACCCGCTCGCCACGCCGCTGGTTGCCCAGAACATCGAGATCGAGACGGCGCGTTACGACGGCGAAATCTCCTCTCCCAACGCCGCGAATTTCCTCTATACGCGCAACTTCGCGGATACCACCGACGATTACGTGTACACCATGGACTACATCGCCGGTACGTCGCCGAATGGTAAGGACTTCAGCGGCGATGCGATCGTGGGATACAAGTGGTGGAACTTCGCGTACCCGACCTTGCTCATGGACGGCGGCGGAGCGGTCAACGAGTTCGTGGCGGCGACTGGCGGTAGCGTCAACTTCGGCGGCTCCGTTGGCCCGGTGCCCTCGTACGGTGTGAGCTTCGCGACGTGGGGTGATCCCGCCAATTCGGGAGGCTGGGCGGCCTATGCGAGCATTCTCCTGCCGGCGCGGTTGCCGTTGGGCGATGTGCAAACCGGCTTGGTCGGCGACTCGTTCACCATGAGCGCAGCGGGTGGCAGCATGCCGGTCACGGTGGATGTAAGTACGACAGCGGGTTCCGCCACACTCGTCTACCAAGTTGATCGGACCGACGGGGTGGTCACCGTGAGCCCGATCGACATCACGACGAGCTCAGGCCTCGGCGACTTGAGCGCGGGCCTCACCCCCGGCGCGCCCGTCAAGGTGTATGGCACGCCGCAGGCGAATACGGCGCTCAAGGCTTACGCGATCGTCTACTTCACGGGGACCCTGCCGAGCAACTAAATGTCGGCCGCTCTGCCCTATCCGGGTGCAGCCGCCGACTTGCCGCGGATTCGGTAGAAGCCGTACCCGGCAAGGTTGGTCAAGAGAATGGTGGCGGTAATCTTGATGGCGAAGTGAAGCGGATCGGGGACATCGACAAACGGATAGACACTGGTGGTGCAAGTAAAGAGAGTCGCGCAGAAGCCCACGCCGCAGAGCACGCCGACCCAGGTCGGGATACGCACTCGGATGAGCTTTGCGCCGACCAGAGGGATGGAAAACATCACCATGTAGGCGAGGCCATAGAGAATGTTGGACGCATTGTTGAGGACCGCAAAGGCCTCGGCCGCCCGGACGCCGGCGGAGGCAAGCACCAGCAGCGCGGCGACGAGAAGTGCAGCCACCAGGATGGAATTGGTTGGCGTTCGATAGCGCGGGTGAAGCCGTGAAAACCAAGGCGGAATCAGGTGGTCCCAGCCCGCGACCATCGGCAGCCTTGTAACTCCTGTGAAGATGAGGCTCGCGGCCCCGAGAATGCGTATTTGCAGAAGCAGAATGACGACTCGGGCAAGGACGTTCGCAAAGCCTGTGTCCCCGAAGGCAACGCGGAGCGTCTGCGGGATGGGCGCGATATAGTTGATCGTCGTACCGGCCAGCTCGTGGAAAGCAAGCACGGAGGCCGTCCCGAGCGTGAACATGAGAAAGATAATGGGCGAGGCTATGAGGATGGAGCGGCCGATATCGCGGCTCGGCGCCTTCGACTCACCCGCCATGATGGCGATGTACTCGATGCCGGCGGACGCGAACAGCGTCTGACCGATCAGGGCGAGCGAAGTCGCGTTGGCTGTCGGGAGCTGCAGATCGAAAGGGGCGAAATGGATGGGCGCGTGATGGGCAAGCGCCCAAAGCGGCGCGAGAATCAGCAACGTGAACGCCGCCATCATGACCATGCCGGAGACGTTGTGAATCCATTTGCCGATGGCAAGACCGCGCACCGCGGAGAGCGACAGCAGGGTGAGAACGGCGGCCAGGAAGCAGAAAACGACCAGGTGATTTTCCGGAATCCAAGCGGCGCGCGGGCCGACCATGTACGCGAACTCGCTGGGGATTTGAAACAGGACCGTGGCGATGGTCGAGAGTGCGTAAGCCCATACGTTCCAGGCGACGAGAAAGCCGGCCGTGTCGCCGAATGCACGGCGCGTCCAGACATACAGCCCGCCCTCCAAGGGCATTTCGCGGTTCAAGTGATAGACCGCGGCGGCCATGGGCAGGTAGAAGAGGCCGAAGGCCAGCAACCAAACGACGGTTTGCGCATGGCCGAGACCCGCGGCGATGCCTACCCATGCACTGCCCACGACGGTGAGCACCTGTGACAGGACGAGATCGCGAAGATTGAGCTGGCGCGGGAGATGGTGAGCGTCGGCGGAACCGGTAGCGGAGGACTGCGTATCGCTACCCGTTGATGGCATTGGCAATGGTCGAGCTCGAGACGCTCCAGTTAATCCCGACAATACACGAACCGAAAGACGGTCGCCCCGATGATTTCGCCGAGCCGACCGACGGCGACGTGTCCGTCGGCGGTTTACGGGCCGGCCGTTACGGGCATATTCTGAGGCCGCAGGAAACGCGACGGTCGGCCGGCGGCGACCGTACCGCCAAATCCACAACCACGAAAGGGGATCTAACATGAGTCGTCGTAACGTATTAGCGCAACTGACAGCACTTCCTCTGATGGCTGCGGCCGGCGCGTCGTCCCTGGCAGTCGAGACGAAGGCGCCACTCAAGATCATGATGAAGAGCGCATGGGGATCTGATGATCCCACCAAGGCGGCTTTCCCCTTTCTGCACGGTCATGCACTCGCCGAGGCCGGTCACACGGTGCAGATCTTTCTTCTCGGAGAAGCGGTTTCGTTGATGCGCCTTTCACTCGCCAAGGCCGTGGTTCCGGTCGGTTGGCCTCCGCTCGAGGAGACCCTGCAAAAAGTTGCGGCAAGCAAGATCCAGATTTTCGCTTGCGGCGCATGCTCCCGTGCCCGCGGCATCACGGATGCGGATCTGGCGCAGTGGGGCGCAAAATTCGGCAATCCAACGATCTTTGTAGGATTGGTCGAGTGGGCGGATCGCATCATCACCGAATGACGCCGGGTCTTGCGGGCGCTACTTCCATACCGCGCGGGCAACACGCAAAAAATTCTCGCCGAGAACTTTGCGTACATCCCCGCTCGACCAGCCCCGTTCGATCAGCAATTCCGCGAGCTGCCCGAATACTGCCGGAGAAGCGTCCTTCATGGGCCAGGGCGGTGCGTATTCGGCCGGCGGCCAGAAGTCCGGATGAGCAAAATCCGCATCCGCCGCCCCGCTCGGATCCGGAGGCGTGTAATCGAGGCCGAGGCCCACGTGGTCGACGCCGACGAGATCGCGCACGTAGATGACACAGTCCGCCAGCGCGATCGCCGGGGATGCGCGATCGGGTAGAAAGTAGCCGAGGCCGGTCACGCCGACCACGCCGCCGGTTTTCGCACAGGCGCGGATCTGATCATCGGTGATATTGCGGCCGTGCGATCGCAAAGTCTTCGGGTTGGAGTGCGAAAAAATGACGGGCTGGCTCGCCGCCTCCATGATGTCCATGGTGGTCCGGTAACCGGTGTGTGAGCAGTCCACCAACATACCGACACGGTTCATCTCGGCAATGACTCGGCGGCCGAAGGCCGTGAGCCCGATGTCCTTGTCGTGGCACCCGCCCCCCGCGAGGTTGTTCTTGTTGTATGCGGTAAGCATCTGGCGCACACCGAGCCGGTAGTACAGCGCCACGAGCGAGGGGTCGCCGTTGAGTGCGTTCATGCCCTCCAGATCGAAGGTGATCGCCATTCGACCGGTCTTTTTCGCCTCCAGCACGTCGTCCACGCGGCGTACCAGCAGGAATTTGTCGGGCCGCTGCTCGAGCCACGTGATGTAGGCGCCTAAATTCTTGATCGCCCGTTCCCAGTCGATCACGTCGTATCCCACATCGATAGACAGGTAATTCACGCCTGCCTGACGCCAGTCCTCGAGGTGCTCGAGATCGTAATCGGCCACGGGGTCGAATCCGGAGTGATCGTCCCAGATGACCGTATCGCGGATCAATTGCTTGGCCTGGGACGAGGCGCTCAACGAGGCCCCGGGCGCGGCACCTCGAGTCAAGCTCGGGAGGACTTCACTCGCCGCGGCGAGGAGGCCGATTTGCGCAAGGACACTGCGTCGGGTGATTCGCATTTCAACCTTTCGAGAGCTTGACGCCGGCATAGTAGAACCAGCCGAACATTGGGACTACGGCAAGTCGTTGAGTCAGACCTCGCATCGCCGCGGGATCGAGCCCTGTCATCAGCAACCACATATAAACAAGAATCAACGCCGATGCCACGAGGGAGAGCCGGTCGGGACTTCTCACACCCGATCTGTCGGGGTATTCGGCAGCGAAGAACGCGGGGACGAGAATGGCTGACAGGCCGATGGCGTGCAGCCCATGCAGCGGGCTCCCCATGACGAAGATTCCGTTCGACATCATGCTCGCCCCGAACACCAGCGCAGATCCTGCGGTAAAGGGCATGCGTGAGGCCCTTTCCAAGAGTAGCGCCACCCCAAAAACCACGATGGAGACACCGGACACCAAAGCGCCGGCGCGCGTCGCGATCGCCGCGCTCCCATGGAGCAACTCGAGTTCGCTCATGTGCTGGCTGATCGAAGAATATCCCGGCTGGAAAAAGCCGAAGATCATGGGAATCAGCATGCCCAACAGGGGAAAGGGCGCGCACAGCCTAACAAGAACCCGCCTCATGAAGCCGGTTTCAGGTAGGTATTGAACCAACCTACGATGCGCTCCATCACGTCGGCTTGATCGCTGCGCTTGAAGAACAGGTGCCCTTCATCCGGATAGACGACGAACTCGGTCTTGACGCCCAGTCGGCGTAGTGCGTTCCAATATTCATAGGACTGCGTGATGGGCACTTCGGCATCGCGGTCTCCGCCCACGAGCAGCGTCGGCGTGCGCACGTTCTTGATGAAGGTGAGCGGCGAGCTGCGCTCGTACACCTTTGGATCCTCGTATACCGAAGCACCGAAATAAGGAATCATCCAGGTGTCGATGTTGTTCGTGCCGTAATAGCTGAGCCAGTCGGACAGTCCCGCACCGGCCACGGCCGCCTTGAAGCGATCGGTCTGTGTGAGCGCCCACATGGTCATGTAGCCGCCGTAGCTCCAGCCCGAAATGCCGATGCGTTGCGGATCGATCGGCGCGGTGCGCTCTACGGCATCGAGCCCGCTGAGTACGTCGCGCAGATCGCCGTAGCCGAAGTCCTTGACGTTGGCCTGAGTGAACGCTTCGCCCTGGCCGTAACTGCCGCGCGGATTGGGCATGAAGACAAAGTACCCCTGGTTCGCGAGTACGGCATCGTAGTCTTCCAGGCTCGCCGGAAATATCGGGTAAGCCGCAAAGGCCGGCCCGCCGTGCACTTTGACGATGAGCGGATAGCTCGTTCCTGGTCTCACGGACGGTGGCTCGATCAGCATGCCCTGAACGTCGAACCCATCGCTTTGCCAATGCACATTGGTCGCTTTGCCGGTGAGCGGCCGCACCGAGGCATTCAGCCGGGTGATCGGCTTCCATTGGCCGGGCGCCCCGGTCTCAACTTCCGGCGGCGAGGTGTACGACTGTCGGATGACCGCCGAGAGCGCGCCGTTCTTCGACAGCGATACGCCGCTGTCGCCGGGAGCGAAGCCCATGAGGCTGTTGGCCCAGATCATCTGCGGTGCGCGCCACAGTTCGTGCTGCGTTTTGGTATCGGCGTCGATGACCGCCAGCACTTCTTCACCGGCCGCGAACAAAGTGGCGGTTAGACGCTTAGCCGATCCGTTCCAGGTGATGGTGTGCACCGACGCCTTGAGGCCGGGCGTCACATCGACGGGCGCGCCGCCGGACGCGGCAATGACATAGAGGTCGCCCCCGGTGATCGCCTCATCGCTCATGATGCCGGCGATATAGGCGATTCGCCTGCCGTCACCCGACCAGCGCGGGGAGGCGATCTGCAGCCTAGGCCTGGCGAGGGGGGTCACGGCACCACTTTGTGCATCGAGCAGATCGAGCTCGGCGATCCACCAGTTATCATCGCCCGAACCGCGCGCCGCACTGACCACGAAGCGCTGGCCGTCCGGCGACCAGTCGTACTCATAGATGTTGAGATCCGCCGGACCGACCAGGGCGGGCTCACCACCGCTCGCGGCGATGATCGCGAGCCGCTGCTCATACACGGTCGAGGTGAGCGCGCCGGCATCACGCGCCAGGGGATTGAGGGGCCCGGGGTTTTTGGGCGCGCCTACGGAGTACAGGAATGCAATCCGCTTACCGTCCGGCGACCAGCGGGGCGTGTCGAGCGGCCCATGCGCCTGACTGATCGGGTGTGCGCCGCTTCCGTCCGCGAGCGCGACCGCCAGTTGCGGCTGCTCCGCCGCGTCGGTTGTCACGAATGCGATCTGCGTTCCGTCGGGGGACCACGCGACACTGTGCTCATCGCAGGCCGTTGCCGGACAGGCGGTAAGGCGCCGGACGTTCGATCCGTCGCGGGCATCGGCAAGGAACAGCGCCGTGACATCCACTTCCGCGCCTTCGCGCGTGCCCGTCGCGGCGCTGCCATACACCACGTGTTTACCGTCCGGGGAAATTGCCACCTCGGTGAGCGCCCGGACTGACTTGAGCGCCTGCAACGCGGTCGAGATGGACGTTTGCGTGTCCGCGTCGACCATGAATGGGCAGCAGCACAAGAAAACCGAAGCAAGGGACATCATTATCGGTTGTCGGATCATGTTTACGCACCATCGACATTCTTATAAGGGATTTCGGCGGCCGCAGCATGCCCCCGACGCCGCCAGGAATGCAAGGTCGGCCCGGCGCTAGCGGCCACTATGTACGCTTAAGCACGGAACTCCTGAGCAGATGTCTTTACCTTCATGCGATCATCTATTTATTCAGCAGGCACTTCGGTGTCCACCTATTGGAGAATTCCCAAGTGAAGATACTGGTCATTGGCGGCACCGGCCGCGTCGGCTCAGAAGTCGTCAAGGAGTTGAAAAAGCGCCATGCTGAGATTCGCGTCCTGGTGCGTAAGCCCGGTGTGGAATCCGTGTCCGGAGTTGAGACAGTCGTAGGTGACTTGCTCGATCCAGTCTCAATCGACAGGGCGCTGCAGGGAGTCGAAAAATTATACCTGCTCAACGCCGTAACTCCTGATGAGTTGACCCAAGGGTTGATCGCTTACGATCTCGCCAAGAAGCGCAAGCTCTCGCACGTTGTTTACCATTCGGTATTTCGCGTCGAGCATTTCAAGGATGTTCCGCACTTCGCCTCGAAGTTCGCGATCGAAAGCGCGATCCGCGAATTTGACGTGCCATTTACGATTATCCGCCCAAACTATTTTTTCCAGAACGACGCATCCTTTAAAGACGTTCTCACCAAGATGTGCGTGTATCCCAATCCGCTCGGGGACGTTGGGATATCGGCGGTCGACGTTCGCGACATCGCCGAAGCCACCGCAATCACGCTCACCTCCGACAAGCATTACGGTAAGACTTACAACGTGAACGGCCCTGCCATACTAAGCGGGGCGAAAGCCGCATCGATCTGGAGCGATGTGCTCGGCAAGACCATAAAGTACGCAGGAGACAACCTCGATGCCTTCGAGGAGCAGATGCGAAAGCACGCCCCCTCGTGGGCGGCGTTCGACATTCGCATGATGTTTCAAGGGTATCTCGAGCGGGGTTTTGTTGCCGAAGACGCGGACGCTGCAACGCTGACGAAGCTGTTGGGACATGAACCCCGCACTTATGAGGATTTTGCACGCGAGACCCTGCGCGAGTGGCAGGCGCCCGATTCGCGGGCGACTGCTTAGCGACGAGAGTTGCGCCGCCGACAATCAGCGTTGTGCGTGCCGCGCGAGGATGTCGGCGACCGCGCCAGTCAACCGCTTCGCATAATCGATGTGCAAAAACTCGTTCGGTCCGTGCGCGTTCGAGTGCGGCCCGAGCACGCCGGTGACCAGGAATTGCGTGTTCGGAAAACGCTCGCCCAGCATGGCCATGAAAGGGATCGTGCCTCCGACTCCCATCGCCATGCCTTCCTGGCCGAAGTATTGCCTCGAAGCCTCCGACACGGCGTGCTCGAGCCATGGGTCGGTTCGCGGCGCATTCCAACCGCGGCTCGCGCCTCCGGTGAAGCTGACCCGCGCCCCGTAGGGCGGATCGCTCTCGAGCGTGCGGCGAACCGCGTCCACGGCAGCCGTTGCGTTCGCGGTGGGCGAGAGGCGGAATGACAGCTTCGCGGTGAGGCGCGGCGCCAGCACGTTGCCCGCGTTGCTCACGCTCGCGAGTCCGTCGAGGCCGGTGACCGTCAAGGTCGGTCTCCAGGTCGAGTTCTCGAGCAGCACCGCCGGGTCCTGCGACATCGCGCGTACGCCGGGCGCGAAGGGCATGCGT
This sequence comes from uncultured Gammaproteobacteria bacterium, assembly GCA_963766915.1. GTDB lineage: Bacteria > Pseudomonadota > Gammaproteobacteria > Steroidobacterales > Steroidobacteraceae > Bog-1198. The sequence continues at coordinate 112,303 of CAVYCL010000001.1, read as the reverse complement.
GCGGCCACCGAGCTCCCGAGAAGCCGCGCGGTCGCCTGAATCTCGCGGCGCCGATCGGCGGGTGTCTCGGCTTGCAGCTCTGCAAGGCGAATCTCGCCGCTCTTCTCATCGGAGAGCCGCGCGAGCAGCACGCGCAGCACATCGAAACACGACGCCGCGATACCGCTACCCATTCCCGAGTGCACGCCCTCGGTGAGCACCTCGATCGCCAAGTTACCGACGAGGTTGCCTCGCAGTGAGGTGGTGAGCCAGAGCCTGTCGTAATCGCCGGCCTCCGCATCGAGACACACCACGAGGCTCGGGGTTCCGATGTCTGCGGCGAGCGCCTCGACGTGCGCCGGCAAATCAATGCTGCCGCTCTCTTCGCACGCCTCGATGAGCAAGACGCAGCGCGCGTGCGGGATGTGGTGAGCCTGCAGCGCCGCAATGGCCGTGAGCGAGGAGAAGATCGCGTAGCCATCGTCGGCGGCGCCGCGGCCATACAGCCGGCCATCTTTCAGCACGGGCTCCCAAGGTCCGAGACCGTCGTGCCAGCCGGTGAATTCGGGTTGCTTGTCGAGATGGCCGTAGAGCAACACAGTGTCGTCCCGGGTTTGGCCCTGTGCCGGCACCTCGATGAATATCAACGGCGTGCGGCCCCGCGAGCCGCGAGATGCGCAACGACAGTCCCGCGATCGGCTGACGCCGGCACCACTCGGCCATGAGTTGGACTGCGCGCTCCATGTGGCCATGCCGCTCCCAGTCGGGATCGAACATCGGAGATTTGTTCGGGATGCGTACGTACTCGTAGAGCGCGGGAACGATCGACTGGTCCCAGACCTCACTCACGAATCGGGCGATTTCCAACGTTTTCAAGCTCACGGTCTTGCTCCTTCCGAGTGCAGCTCGAGGGAGGCTCCCTGCGCCACGCCCACTCCATATCGATACACATTCTGCCCGCCCCGGTAGGCGGTGACGATGAGCGCGGCGGTGACCGCCCACATCATCACCAGAAACGCGCGCGAGGGACGCGAATTGGAATCGGCTCCCGCGCCGCGCCACACCGCCAGCAACATAAGCGCCGCCGTCGTGAAGATCGCCCATTTGACGTGCAGTCCCACCGCCGCGCGCGCCGACGGTGCGAGCTCGAGACTCGCGACGGCGGCGAGTCCGGTGCCCAAAGCGAGCAGCGCGCCGGCGGCACCGAGACACAAATTCCAGGTCCCCACCACGGCAAGCGTCGCGCCGAGCCGCTCGGGCCGCGCCAGCCGCGCCGCGCTCAGCGCGAGCGCGCCTGTCACGGCGAGCGCCAGCGGAAAATGCACGGCCGCCGGATGCCATTCAGCCAGCGGGATCATGCAACCCTCGTCCGCCACCATTGCACGGTGTTTTTGAGTCCCTCATCGAGCAGCCAACGCGGACTGAAGCCCACCTCCGCCGAGAGCCGGTCGGTATCAGGAACGAGCACGGGAGGTTCGCCGGGCGGCGCGGGACGCGCGCCGAGCTTGAGCAGTTCCGGCCGGCCGATGTCCTGCGCCAGGCGTTCGAGGAGCTCTGCGATGGCGATCCGATCGCCCGAACCCATGTTGACCGGGCCCTGCACCGAGCTCGCGAGCAGCGCGGCAAACGCGGCGCCCACATCCTCGACGTGCAGGAAGCTGCGGATTTGCCGGCCGTGCGTGCAGCGCGCCTCGCGCCCCGCGAGCAGATTCAAGATCACCGAGGCGATCAACCGCTCGCGATGCTCGCCGGGACCGTACTGGAAAAATATCCGACCCCAGGCACTCGACAGGCCGTGCGAGCTGCCAAACTCCTCGAGCGAGCGCTGCATGGCGATCTTGCAGGCGGCGTAAGGCGTGGCCGTCCCGCCCACATCGGCGAGCGGGCTCGAGCGCTCGTTGCACACGACAACCCGCGACCAATCGTATTCAGCGCAGCTCCCCGCCATCACCACGCGTTCCCCGCCAGAGCGTGCGAAGGCTGCGAGCAAATGCCGGGACGCGCTCAGCCAGCGATAGTTCTCCTCGCTGTGCCAGTAGAGGCCGGGCGTCGCGATCCAGGCGAAATGCAGCAAGTGAGTCGGCTTCACCGCCCCCAGGAGCGCATCGACGGCGGCCGAGTCGGTGAGGTCGGTGTGCCTCACGTCGACGTCCGGCAGCGCTTCGCCGGTGCGATCATGGCGGTCCGGACGCGGTGAGAGCACGGCACAGATCTCGTACCCCGCCTCGCGCAGCGGTGCGAGACTCGCGCGGCCGATGAACCCCGCGGCACCCGTCACCAGGACCCTCGCCACGTCTCTAGTTCCCGAGCAACGGATAAGAGGCGTCGCGCGCCGACATGACCGACCGGCGCCATCGGCCATGAGATGCCGATGGCCGGATCGTTCCAGCGTACCCCGCGATCGAAGCCGGGGACGTAGGGCGTCGAGATCATGTACAGCACCTCCGTCTCGTCGCGCAGCGTCATGAAGCCGTGCGCCACGCCCTTCGGGACGAATACGGACCGATGATTCGCGGCGCTCAGCTCGACGCCGAACCAGCGCCGCAAAGTCGGAGAATCCGGCCGCATGTCCACGATGACATCGTAAATGGCGCCGGCCGTGCAGCGCACGAGCTTGTCCTCGGCGTGCGGCTCTGCGCTGGTAGTGCAGACCGCGCAACGTACCGAGCCGCGTATTGAGCGATACGCTCGACTGCGGCATGGTCGCGGTCAAGCCGTGCGCGACGAACTCCTCCACACAGTAGCTGCGGGCAAAAAAACCGCGCTCGTCCTCGAGCCGATCCATGTCGATGATGAACGCGCCGGCGAGCGGTGACTCCTGGAAATTCACGCGTCGACGGCGACCTGCGGCACCGCGGTGAGGAAACGGCCGCCCCAGGCGTGAACGCCGTCGAGCTGACGGCGGATCTCCTGCTCGAGATTCCACGGCAGGATCAAGACATAGTCCGGACGGGCCTCCATCAAGCGTCTCCGGCGAGACCACCGGAATGTGGGTGCCCGGCAGGAGCTTGCCCTGCTTGTGCGGATTTCGGTCCGCGACGAGCGCAATGTCCCGGGGCGTAACGCCGCAGAAATTGAGCAGCGTGTTGCCCTTGGCCGCCGCGCCGTACGCCGCCACGCGCTTGCCCTCGCGCTTCGCCCGTGCAAGAAAGTCCAGCAACGAATGCCTGCAGGCTTCCACCCGCTCCGCGAAGCGACGGTAGGTGTCGAATGCACCCAGCCCGGCCGCTGCTTCCTGCGCGCGCACCGCCTGCAGCGAGGCGCTGTCGGTGAGCTCCGGGCGCCCTGCATGGGTCGCGAAAATCCGCAGCGAGCCGCCATGTGTCGGCAACTCCTCGACATCGTAGAGGCGCAAGCCGTGCCGCGAGAACACATGCTCGACGGACATGAGCGACAGGTAGGAATAATGCTCGTGATAGATCGTGTCGAACTCGACGTGCTCGATGAGCTTGAGCAGGTGCGGGAACTCGATGGTCACGGTGCCGCGGGGCTTCAAGAGCGCCGCGATACCCGCGACGAAATCGTTGAGCTGCGGCACGTGCGCGAGCACGTTGTTGCCGACGATGAGATCGGCGGCGCGGCCTTCGCTGGCGAGCTTGCGGGCGAGCGTCTCGCCGAAAAACTCGACCAGCGTCGGCACGCCGATGCGTTCGGCCGCACGCGCGACCGTGTCCGACGGGTCGATGCCGAGCACCGGAATGCCCATCGTCAGAAAGTTCTTGAGCAGATAGCCGTCGTTGCTCGCGAGCTCGACCACGAGGCTCGCAGGTCCGAGCGCGAATCGGCGGCGCGCCATGTCCGCGTAGCGTTCGGCGTGCGCCAGCCAGTCCTCCGAGTACGAGGAAAAATACACGTAGTTGCCGAACAGCTCCTGCGGCGAGACGTCGTAATCCACCTGCACCAGCTTGCAGACCTCGCACACCTTGGCGCGCAGCGGGTAGCGCTTCTCCCCCGCCGCCTCCGACAGTGACGCGAGAAAGGCGTTCGAGGGCGGCTGCAGGCCGAGATCCGCCATGGTGATGGTCAGGCGGCCGCCGCACGAGCGGCACGCAGTTACGGGTCCCGCCATCAGCGTTTCAACCTTGCCAGCGCTTCCACGGCGCGGCGCCGGAGTCCCATAAGGCATTCAGGTGCTGCTTGTCGCGCAGCGTATCCATCGGCTGCCAGAAGCCCAAGTGCACCCACGCGGCGAGCTGACCCGTGGCCGCCAAGCTCTCCATCGGCTCCTTCTCCCACACGGTGTTTGAGCCGTCGATCAGCTCGAGAACGCTCGGTTCGAGCACGAAGAAGCCGCCGTTGATCAAGCCGCCTTCGGCCTGCGGCTTCTCCGCGAACGAGAGTGCCCGCCCGCCCTCGACGACCACACGGCCGAAGCGCGCCGGCGGACGCACGCACGCGACCGTCGCCTTCAGCGCGCGCTCCTGGTGAAAGGCGATTTCCGCGGAGATATCGATGTTCGCGAGCCCGTCGCCATAGGTCATGCAGAACGGCTCGTTCGGATTGAGGTATTTGCCCACCTGCAGCAGCCGCCCGCCGGTCATGGTCTCCTCGCCGGTATCCACCAGCGTGACCTTCCAGGGCTCGCTGCGGCAATCGTGGTACTCGACCTGGTTGCCGGCCATGTCGAACGTCACGTCCGCCTGATGCAGGAAGTAGTTCGCGAAGTACTCCTTCACGACGTAGCCCTTGTAGCCCAGGCAGACGATGAACTCGTTGACGCCGAACGAGGCATAGAGCTTCATGATGTGCCAGAGGATCGGACGGCCGCCGATCTCGAGCATGGGCTTCGGCCGCGTGCTCGACTCCTCGGCGATGCGCGTGCCCTTGCCGCCCGCGAGAATCACGCACTTCATTCGAGCGATCCGCCCAGGGTCTCGATATTGCGCGATCTGCGCCTCTGAAAATCTCAACATGTCCTCCCTCGCCGCATGCGCGCGATACCAGTCCGCGGTCCAGAGCAGCGCTCGGTCGATGTCGAGCCGGGGCCGCCAGCCGAGCGTGCGCTCGGCCAGCACCGAGGACAGCGTCAGTATCTTGCGCCTCGCTCGGATGGGCAGAGCCATCGGGCTCCCAGCCGGGCTTGCCGCCGAAGCGTGCGCTGAACGCCTCGACCACCGCCCTTACCGTGCGAAAAGGATGCCGCATCCGGCCCGAAATTGACAGCGCGCGGCGCGCTGCCGGGCGAGCGCACCAGCGCCCGCGCGAGCTCGAGATAGCCGCCGAGCGGCTCGAGAACGTGCTGCCAAGGCCGCACCGCGTCCGGGTAGCGCAGGCTCACCGGGCCGTCCGGCCTCGAGCGCGCGCACGCAATCGGGAATCAGCCGATCGGCCGACCAGTCGCCGCCGCCGATCACGTTGCCGGCGCGCGCCGTCGCGATCGGCGGCCCCTCGGCGAAAAAACTGTCGCGAAAGCTTTGCGTCACGATCTCGGCGGCGGCCTTGCTGGCGCTGTAGGGATCGTGGCCGCCGAGCCGGTCGCCTTCCTCGAACGGTCGTCCGGTGCCGTTGTTCTCGTAGACCTTGTCGCTGGTCACGACCACCACGCACTCGAGGTGCTTGAGCCGCCGGCAGGCCTCGAGCAATGCGCCCGTGCCGAGCACGTTGGTGGCGAAGGTGGCGAGCGGGTCCGCGTAAGACTCTCGCACCAGCGCCTGCGCCGCCAGATGAAACACCACTTGCGGATCCGCCGCCTCGACCGCGGAGCGCAACCGCGCCGGTTCGCGGATGTCCGCGATGATCGAAGACTCGTCCGAATGCGCCGGGTCGCGCACGATGTCCCAAAGACTCGGTGCGGTGAGCGGCGCGAGCGCGTAGCCGGTGAGACGCGCACCCAGGGTCTTGAGCCACAACCACAGCCACGCCCCCTTGAATCCGGTGTGACCGGTGATGAAGACGCGCCGGCCTTGCCAGAAGTCGCGTGCCGATGGATCGTGGAGAGTCACGGAATTCGCCTCGATGCTCAGCGCGCGTCCGACTGCCAGTAGGACTTCAGCGTACGGAGCGAGGGTCGCACGCGCGAAAGCCCAAGCCGCTCGCCCAGGCGCACCTGAAAATTCAGCAGCCCGCGCACCCGTTGCAGCATGAGGAACACATCCTTGTACTGCCCGCGCCCCTGCGTCGAGTAGGCGATCTTCAAGGCATCGCACACCACCGCGAGCGGCAGCTTGTAAATGCGCGAACGGGCGGCGAACGGATCGCGCGCCTGCGCGCGGAAAGTCGCATCGCGGCTGAGGAGCCAGGTCGCCGTGCGCTCCATGATGAAGATCTTCATCTGCACGCTGGCGCTGCCGCGATAGGCAGTGGCAGTGCGCAACTCCTCGCCGAGGCGGTCGGTCGGATCCTCCGCGATCCCGAACAGCAGTTCGTTGACCTCGAGCCACGCTCGCCAGAATCGCGGCTTCGCGATGAAATAATTCGAATGCACCGTATTGCGCGAGTCCGAGACGAGCTCGTCGAGCCGCACGTTCGGATCGATGCGCGCGAAGAAGCGCGCAGCGATCCCCGCGAGGCCGGGATGCTCGGACTCGCCGTGCTCGAACACGTTCCAGTAATACGCGCTGTTTTGAATGCTCGGACTGAACAGACAGACGTCGGTGTCGGGCGGGACCCGCTCGATGAACTCGCGCACCTGCGCCGCGCCTAAATTGGTCTTCAGGCGGAACTTCGGCGACAGAAAGCCGTAGTACGCCTCCTCGTCGAGCGGCTCGCCGCGCAAGAACTTCCGCATGGGCCAATATTCGTACCAGTCGGGCCGCTCGTTGGAGGAATTGTCGAGGACCAGAAAGCCGGGATCGAGCGCCTCGCGCGGCGTGTAGTGATTCAGGATCTGATGAACATGCACCGCGGGCATATCGAGAAGGATACCGAACTTAGCTGGCGGCAGCGAGACGCGCGAGGAGCGCCTGGTATTGCACCTGATAGGCGCGCATCGAATAGCGGCGCGCCACATGAGCGTGGCCGTTGGCGCCGAGCCGGGCGCGCAGCGGCGCCGAGAGGATCAGCCGCTCGAGACTGCGCTCCCAGTCGAGATCGCCGGTCGCGTGATAGCCGTTGAAGCCGTCGATCACGGCCTCGGTGTTGGCGCCGACGGGCGAGGCCACGCAGGGGAGCGAGGCGGCCATGTACTGCAACAATTTGAAAGCGCACTTGCCGCGCGACCAAGCATCGTCCGTGAGAGGCATGACGCCGATTTGGGCGGCGGCGAGCGAGGCCGCCTCGGTGGCCTCGCTCCAGACGACGCGCTCCAGGTTGATCTCGGGCCAGTTCGGAAAGCGTGAGCAAATGACCTTGAGCTTGAGCTCGGGGTGGCGAACCGTGAGCCGGCCGAGAGCCGGCCGAATCATCTCGAGATAAGTCAGGTTCTCGGGACTTCCGATCCAGGCGATGCTCACGGGCGTGCCGGCGCCCGATCCCTCGCCAGCCGCGGCGCTCGGCTGATAGGCCGAGATGTCGATCGAGGTCGGCAGTATTTCCACCGCCGCCGCCGATTCGCGCGCGACGGCGGCGAGCACCTCGTTGCCTGCGGCCACCGCATCGACGGCGCGGCAGGTCGCGGCGAACTTCTTGCGCCGCCAGCGCGACTCGTCCGCCGGCTCGCCGAGGCGGCGCGGCTTGCGGACGTAGATCGCATCGTCCACGTCGAACACCCGGCGCCGGCTGAAGGCGGCGAACAGCCGTGCCTCGATGGCGCTCAGCTTGATCTGATGCAGCACGACGACGTCCGCCCAGCGCAGCAGCGCGCGCCGCTCCCAGGTTCGAAGGCCATAGCGGCCGCTCGGAAAGCGCTCCATGCGCACCGCCCAGCCTGCGCACTCGAGCGGCCGCACGAGACTGCGCATACGGTGCCGGAACGAAGGCTGATCGAGGTCGTAGCCCAAGAGAACCACGTTGGGCATGATCCTCAGCCCCGCCGCCTGAGACTTTCGAGCGCATCGAGCGCGACGTCGACGCCGTCGGCAAGCCCGAGCGCCGCCGCGCGCCGCGCGAGTGCCGCGCGCAGCGGCTCGTCCTCGAGCAATGTCCGCGCCTTCGCGACGAGATCGGCGGCGAGCGCCGTGGCCTCCACCGCGACGCCCGCGGCCGCGCAGGCGCGGATGCGTTCGCGCTGATCGCCCGCGATCGGCGCGGCCACGCAGGGCGCTCCGCAGGCGATCGCCTGCAGCAGCGTCGAGCCGCCGTTCGCGATGACGAGCCGTGCGCCGCGCATGAGCGCGGCGAGATCGGCCTGCGGCAACGCGGCCACGCAGGCGAGCCGCGGCAGGCTCGAAGCGCCGGGATTCTGCTCACCGCCGGCGTCCTGCGCCGGGCCTACGAAGGTGGTCGAAAAACCTGCCTCCGCAAGCGCTCGGGCCGCACTCAAGAATTGCCGGGCGGCGTCCTCCGCGCCCGGATGTCCCGTGCCCCCGCCCGGTATCACGACCACCTCGCTCGGCCTGAAGGCGGCACGCGGCGCGCCGCGCGCCATGATCACATCGAGATAGCGCACCACCGGACGATGCAGCAGCTTGAGTTTGGTGCGCTCCACGGGTCCGAGCGCGCCGGCGATGAGCTTCGGATAGGCGATCCAATGTTCGTCGATCAGGCGCATCCAGGAGAATCGGAAGGCGCGCCGCCGCTGGCGCCGACGAGAACTGATGAACACGACGCGCGCACCCTGTCGATGCGCGGCCTTGAGCTGCGCGCTGCGCCCGGCGTTGTCGAATATCACGATGTCGGGACGCCATGCCCGCATGAGCTCGATCACCTCGGCCGAGTGAAAGGTCGCCGATGCGGGCAAGAGCGTGACGGGAAAGGGTACCCGTGAGATATACGGGGCCTCTCGACTCAGCAGGAAATGCACCGAGACCTGCGGCCAGCGCTCGAGCGCGGCGCTCGCGATCGCCGAGCAGCGCGCGAACTCGCCCATGCCGTACGGCCCCGACACCGGTACGAACAAAATCCGCAAGCCCGCGTCAGCCAAAGGCGGTGAACCATCGGTCCAGCACCAGGAGCGACCACGCGCGGCGAAACTCCGGGCCCACGGAACGCTCGATCACGCCGCGCTCACGCAGTCGCGCGACCGCCTGGTGCAGCACGCCCGGCTGGGATTTGATCCATCGATGCACGGGCAAGCCAAATCCGGACTTGGGGCGTTCCAGGTGGCCGGGCGGGAGCCGCGGCTGCATCAGACGACGCTCCAGCAACTTGCCGCGACGGCGCCGGCGATCGATCAGGAGCGATGGATCGACGCTCAGCATGAACTCGACCACGCGATGATCGAGCAGCGGCGGACGCACCTCGAGCGAGTGCGCCATGCTGGTCCGATCCACCTTGGTGAGCAGCCCTTCGGCGAGCGAGGTATGCAGATCGAGCCAGCGCAGCTGCACCAGCGCGTCCTCCCCCTCGCGCCAGAACTGCCGGTAGAACCACAGATAGTCGTAGCCGCTCTCACGAAAGGCGCGGGCGAGGAGCGACTCGATCTGCGCCTGCGGCATACCGCCCAAGGCGGCGGCGAATGCCGGCAGCCCCGTGTACGCACGGCGCTGCATCGAGGCGCCGAGGCGCGAGAGCGGCGGCAGCCAGCGCGCGAGCGCACGATTGAGCACGCTCGATCGCGCACCGACGCTCGACCAGTAGCGCGGATAACCGCAGAAGACCTCATCGCCGCCCTCGCCGCTCAATGCGACGGTGACTTCGCGGCGCGCGAACTGCGCGATCAGATAGTTCGACCACGCCGCACTGTCGGCGAAAGGCTCGTCGAAAATATGGGGGATCGCATCGAGCGCCTGCTCGAAATCCGCGGCTTGCGCCGTCATCTCGGTGTGCAGCGTGCCGAGATGACTTGCGGCGGCACGCGCGCCCGCAAGCTCGGATCGATCCTTGGCTTCGAAGCCCAAGCTATAGGTGCGAGGCGCGTCGCAGGTACGAGGCCGTGAGCGCGGAATCGATTCCGCCGCTCAAGAAAACGCCCACCGGAACGTCCGCCAAGGTGTGCGCCGGGATCACCTCGCGCAGCAGCGCATCGAGCTCGTGCAGCGTCTGCTCTTCGGTGCGCGGCTTGATGGCCGTCGAGGGCTCCCAGTAGCGTTCGATGCGCACGCGCCCCTCCTGCCAGGTGAGCGTGTGCCCGGCCGGCAGCTTGCAAATGCCCCGGTAGATCGACTTCGGCGCCGGCACGTAGCCGTGAAACAGGTAGTCGCGCACCGCGCTCGCATCGATCTCGGGTCTATCGAGCACGAGCAGCGCCTTGAGCTCGGAGGCGAAGGCCAGACCGTCGGGCAGGATCCGGTAGTAGAGGGGCTTGATGCCGAGCCGGTCGCGCGCGAGGGTGAGGCGCCGCTCCTCGCCCTCCCAGATCGCGAAGGCAAACATGCCGACCGACTTTGGAAAGACCCGCGATGCCCTCGTGCGCGAGCAGATGCAACAGCACTTCCGTGTCGCTGGTCGAGCGCCAAGGGCCCGGCAGCTGCGCGCGCAGCGCCTCGATAATTGTAGATCTCGCCGTTGTAGGTGAGCACGCGCGAGCCGAGCACCATGGGCTGATCAGCGGCGTGCGATAAGTCGATGATCGAGAGCCGCCGGTGGCCGAGCGCGACGCCGGGTGCAGTCCACGACCCCTCGCCGTCCGGGCCGCGGTGGCGGAGCACGCTCGTCATGGCATTCAGTGTGTCGAGGCTCGCCCGCGAGCCGATAATTCCTGTGATACCGCACATGGCGGAAGTTTACGCGACCCGCCGCCGGGCCGCCCGCGCCGCTGCGCGACGCAGACGGTAGCCATCTGCCGGCGGTTCGTTTAGGGTGGCGACGAGCGAGAGGGCCCCCGATGCCGACACCCGCCGATGAACGCCTGTTGGAACTTTTGGAGAAGTGGCTGAAGAGCCTCGAGCTGCACGTCAAGTACGCCGGGCTCGACCATGACAGCTACTGGAAGGTGCAGCCCTGGCCGGAGCATCAACGCCCGAGCCGCTGGATCATCGATCTGGCCTCGCAAAAGGCCACCGCCTTGAAAGCGCAGGTCCAGGAGCGCATCGCGCAGGGCGACAGCAAGTTCTCCGACTCCCTCGAGCTCATGACCTTCCTCGCCAACCTGATCGGATCCGAGCACATCGAGCGCTTCATCCCGCTCGCCGATGCGGACAACGAGCGCGAGCTCGAGCGGAGCGCCGACGCGCAAGCCCAAGCCGATCTGCAAGCGGTTGCCAAGCGGCCGGCGGCGAAAGGCACCGAGCATCGGGCGGCCTCCACCGGCACCACGAGCGTGACGCGCGAGATGCCGAAATTTGCGGCTACCAAGCGGCCGGTGCAGAAGCCCGCGGCCGCGCGCGGCGCCCCGGACAGCCCCACCGCCACTCGTGAAATGCCGCAGCTGGCCGCCGCCAAACGGCGCGCGCCGCCGCCCGTGAGCACGGCGCACGTCACACGCACCGAACGGCGCGCCGCGGAGCCGGCCGCGCCGCGCCCCGCCGCCAAACAACCTGCTAAAATCGCGCCCGCTGACCATGCCGACGCCGCGCGCGAGCAGGTGATCGCCGATGCGGCGCGTCTGGTACAGTGGGGCAGGAAATGGTACGAGCTGGCCGAGCTGATCGCCCGCATGGCAGATCGCCCGCCGTTGGCCGAGGTAAGACGGATATTGAAGGACAATAAAACGGCCATCGAAAAGAAGGCCGGCGGCAGCTAGCGCAGCTGTCTCGAAGCGAAATCCGCAATTTTCAGGGAACCGCTTCGTCTAAAAGCGCTCAAAGGCGGCCATGATCACGATAAAAAACCTATCCAAGCGCTATGGCGAGATCCTCGCCGTGGACGATTTGACCTTCTCGGTCGCGCCGGGCGAGGTGCTCGGCTTCTTGGGCGCGAACGGCGCCGGCAAATCCACCACCATGCGCATGATCGCGGGCTTCATCTCACCCACGGCGGGCGAGGTCAGCGTCTGCGGCCACGATATCGAGCGCTCGCCCGTCGCGGCGAAAGCCTGCATCGGCTATCTGCCCGAAGGCGCGCCGAGCTACGGCGAGATGACGGTGGCGGAGTTCCTCGACTTCATCGCCGACGTACGGGGCCTGAAGGGTGAGCGGCGGCGCGAGCGGCGCGCCGTGGTGGTCGACCGCCTGGCGCTTGCGCCCGTGATCGACCAGGTCATCGAGACGCTCTCCAAGGGGTTTCGGCGGCGTGTGGGCCTCGCCCAGGCATTGATCCACGACCCGCAGGTGCTGATCCTGGACGAACCCACGGACGGCCTCGATCCCAATCAGAAGCACGAAGTCCGGCGCCTCATCAACGAGCTCAGCAAGGACAAGCTGGTGATCGTCTCCACACACATTCTCGAGGAGGTGCACGAGGTGTGCACGCGCGCCATCATCATTGCCGACGGGCGCATCGTCGCCGACGAAACGCCGGCCGCCCTCGAGGCGCGCTCGCGCTATCACCACGCGGTGAGCCTGCGATTCGACCGGCGCGAACAATTCACGGCGGCGCGCCTGGAGATCGGCGCCTTGGCCGAAGTCGCCGACTTGGAAGTGGACGAGCGCGAGCTCAAGCTCACCGCGGTCCCGCGTGAAGGCAAGAACGCACTGCCGGCGGTGAGCACGCTCATCACCCAGCGCGATTGGGACGTGCCGGAGCTGCACCTCGAATCGGGACGCCTCGATGAAGTCTTTCGCCGCCTGACGCGTCCGAACGGCGCCGCGCACGATGCGCTGGTGCCGACACCGGGCAGTGCCGCGGCCGACGGGGGAGCACAGCTTTGAGCCCAACCTGGATCGTCTTTCGGCGCGAGCTGAAGAGTTATTTCTCGACGCCGCTCGCGTGCGTTTTCATCGTCATCTTTCTCGTGCTCTCCGCCGTGTTCACCTTTCAACTCGGCGGCTTCTTCGAGCGCGGACAGGCCGATTTGCAGCCCTTCTTCCGCTGGCACCCCTGGCTGTATCTGGTCCTCATTCCGGCGATTTCCATGCGGGTGTGGGCCGAGGAGCGCAACAGCGGCAGCATCGAGCTCCTGATGACCCTGCCGATCACACTGTGGCAGGCCGTGGTGGGCAAGTTCCTCGCCGCGTGGTGTTTCGCGGGTGTCGCCCTCGCGCTCACCTTTCCCATTTGGATCACGGTGAATTACTTGGGCAGCCCCGACAACGGCGCCATCGTCGCGGCCTATGTCGGCAGCTTTCTGATGGCGGGCGGCTATCTGGCGATCGGCACCTGCCTATCCGCGGCGACCCGCAATCAGGTGATCGCCTTCATCACCGCAGCACTGGTCGGGTTCGTGTTCCTGCTCATCGGCTATCCGCCGATGCTCGAGTTGGTGCGCGGCGTTCTGCCGCAAACGCTTGTCGATGCCATCGCCTCGTTGAGCTTCTACTCGCATTTCGATGCGATCTCCAAAGGAGTCATCGATTTGCGCGACCTGGTGTACTTCGCGGCGCTCATCATCTTTTGGTTGACGGCGACGGCGCTCGTGCTCGATATGAAGAAGGCGGAATAGGTGAACACGAAACGTTGGCAGAAAACCGGTTTCGGCATCGGCGGCCTGGTGGCGCTCGCGGTGCTGTTCTTGGGTGTGGTCATGCTCGCAAACTTGGCGCTGCGCGGCGTGCGGCTCGATCTCACGCAAAATCGTCTCTACACCTTGAGCCCGGGCACCCAGCAAGTGTTGGGCGAGATCAAGGAGCCGATCAATCTGTATTTCTATTTCTCGCGCGATGCGGCGGCCAAGCAATCTCCGGTCATCATGCCGTACGCGGCGCGGGTGCGTGAGTTTCTCGAGGAAGTGACGGCGCGCGCAGGCGGCAAAATACGCTTGCAAGTGATCGATCCGCAGCCCTTCTCGGAGGATGAGGACCGCGCCGCCGAAGCGGGGCTACAGCCGCTGCCGACCGGCGACGGCACCGGCGGATCGCTCTACTTCGGCCTCGCCGGCACGAACTCGACCGACGGCCGCTCGGCGATCCCGGACTTCACGCCCGATCGTGAGGAATTCCTCGAGTACGACGTCGCCAAGCTGATTCAAGACCTTGCCAGCCCCAAAAAGCCCGTCATCGGCCTCGTGAGCACTTTGCCCCTGCAGGGACAGTACAATCCCATGTCCGGGCAGATGGGCGAGACCTGGCCGATCCTCTCGCAGCTCGAGCAGCTTTTCACCATTCACCCGCTCACCACCGATCTGGATCACATCGACAAAGACGTCGATGTATTGATGATCGTACATCCGAAGAATTTCTCGCCGAAGACTCTCTACGCCATCGATCAGTTCGTCATGCGCGGTGGCAAAGTCCTGCTGTTCGTCGATCCCGACAGCGGCGCGGATACGAGCGGCCAGGATCCGCAGAATCCGTTTGCCGGGGCCGGGGTGAGCCGCTCCTCCAACTTAGAGCCCCTGCTCACGGCCTGGGGCGTCGCCTACGATCCCACCAAGGTGGTCGCCGATCTCAATCTGGGACTCGAAGTGCGCTCGAGCGCACAGGGACCGCCGACGCGTCACATCGGCATCCTCGGATTGCGCAAAGACGACTTGAACAACAAGGACGTCGATACCGCCACGCTCGACAACATCAACGTGGCGACGGCCGGTTTTCTGGCGCCGCGCTCAGGCGCGACCAGCAAGTTCGAGCCCTTGCTCATGAGCTCGACGAGTGCCGCGCCGCTGCCCGTCGCGCGCTTCGGCCCGACGACCGATCCGGCGAGCTTGCGCGACGGCTTCAAACCGACCGGCATACGCTATGCCATCGCCGCGCGCATTACAGGTCCCGTATCGTCAGCCTATCCTCAAGGGGCGCCCGCCGATCCAAAACCCGCGGCCGGACCGCCGATCGCGCACCTCGCGAAATCTTCAGGCTCCGCCAATATCGTGATCATCGCCGACACCGACATGCTCATGGATTACATGTGGGTGCAGACGCGCGAGCTCATGGGCCAGCGAATCGCCCAGGCGTTCGCCAGCAACGGCGACTTGGTCGCCAATGCACTCGACAACTTGGGCGGGTCGAGCGCGCTCATCAGCATCCGCGGACGCGCGACCTTTTCACGACCGTTCGAGCGGGTCGAAGGGCTCAGGCGCCAGGCGGACGACCGGCTGCGCGTGAAAGTGCTCGAGCTGCAAAGCGAGCTGCAACAGACCGAGTCGAAACTGACCGAGCTGCAAAGCAAGCGCAACGATCAGGCCTCGCTCATGCTCACCCCCGAGCAGGAGCAGGAGGTCAAGAATTTCACCGCGGAAAAGGCCCACGTGCGCAAGGAGCTGCGTGAAACCCAGCGCGGGCTCGATGTCGAAATCAACCGCCTCAACGTCTGGCTGAAGGTGCTCAACATCGCGGTCGCGCCGCTCGCGGTGGCTCTGATCGGCGCGCTGTTCCTGAGCCTGCGGCGCCGGCGTCGGGCGAGCGAAGGCAAGCCCGCATGAGCCGCGGACGATTCACGGGATTACTGATCGCCGCGCTGGTCGTGCTCGCGGCCGCTCTGTATTTGGGTTCGCGACGCAATGCCGGCGAGCCGAGCGTCGAGGGGAAGCCGTTCCTGCCGCAAGTCGCCACCGCGCTCGGCGGCGTGACCCAAATCGATTTGCAAAAAGGCGCCGCCACGCCCGCCGTCACACTGCATCGCGTCGGCGAGCAATGGAGCGTCGCGCAGCGCGGCGACTATCCGGCCGATGCCTCCAAGATCCATAAGCTCCTGCTCTCCTTGGCCGATGCCAAGATCGTCGAGGAGAAGACCTCCAATCCCGAGAATTTCGCCGCCATCGGAGTCGACGATCCCGCGAGCCCCACGGCGGCGGGCACGCAAATCACACTCCTCACGAAGGACGGCAAGCACACGCGTCATCGTCGGCAAGCCCATCGGCGAGGGCAATTTCGCCCGCCGCGGGGGCGAGAATCGCACCTTCACCGTACAGCCCGGCATCACGGCCGATGTCGAGCCCAAGGCGTGGATCGATTCGCGCCTGCTCGATGTGCCGGTGGCGCAGATTCAAAGTGTCGAGGAGAAGCTCTCGCCCGGACCGGGCTACAGCGTGCACCGCCTGAAGGCCGGCGAAGACGGCTTTTCGCTCGACGGCGCCCCGCCGGCCGGCCGCAAGCTGCAGGACGCCAAGGCCCTCGCGCCCTCGGGCAGCGCGCTCAACAGTCTCACCGCCGATGACGTCGCGGCGGCGGGCAGCATCGATTTCAGCAAGTCCTCGCAGGCGATTTTCACACTCGCCGACGGCAACGTCATCACCATCACGGGCGCCGCGGCGGACGACAAGCACTGGATCGAGGTGCAGAGCACCAAGGACACGGCGCTCAACGCCAAGACGCAGAATCGCGCTTTCGAGGTCGCCGGCTACCGGTTCGATGCGATATTCCGGCCCCTGGAACAGCTCCTCGTACCGAAGGAGACCAAACCCGCGACACCGCCCTCGCCTCGCGCCTCGGCTGCGCCCCGCGCAGCCTCCCCCGCGCCGACGCCGTGATCCGTGCCTCGAGCGCCGGCTTCGGGCGGCGTTTCGCGGCCCTGATCTACGACGGCTTTTTGCTCATCGCGGTGCTCATGCCCTACACCTGGGTCGTGGTGCTGATTCACGGCCGTGCCGTGACCCCGGCCAGCGGCGGGCTCCTCTGGTGGGGGTACCGGAGCGGCGCGCTCGCCATCATGGCCGCCTATTACGTGCTCAACTGGACGCGCAGCGGCCAAACGTTGGGCATGCGTGCGTGGCGCCTGCGCGCCCTGACCGATGCGGGGAAGCCGCTGCAAACCGGGCAGGCCGTGGCCCGATTCTTCTGGGGGTTGGTCGCCTGGGCGCCGTTCGGGCTCGGGGTGCTCTGGCTATACGCCGATCCCGAGCGGCTTGCCTTGCACGATCGCCTATCGCGAACCCGGGTGGTGGTGTTAGCGCGTTCTCGCGATCGCAACCAGCGTGCCGAAGGCGAGGACCGCGGTCGGGAGCCATCCGACCAGCACGGGATTCATTCCGAATAGCTGCCCGCCGTTCTCGACGGTGCGCAAGATCAGAAAGAACACCACGCCGAGCATCACGCCGATGACCGTGCGCGTGCCGGCGCCCGCGCTGCGCAACGGTCCGAACACGAAGGGGAGCGACAACAGGGTGACGATGATCACCGCGAAGATGCGTGCGAGCCGTCCCCAAAAGCCGATCTCGTAGACCGAGGGATCGAGGCTGTTACGGCGCAGATGATCGATATACGACCGCAGGCCCGCGAGCGTGAGCAGGTCAGGGTCGGTGGCGGCGAGACTCAAGAAATCCGGATTGATGGTCGAGCGGACGGTGACCTCGTCGACGACGCCGCTCTGCACGTGATCTTCGGCGAAGGTGGTGGTCGCCACGTTATGCATGCGCCACTGGCCCGGGTCGGCGACCGAGATGCGGTCGGCGCGCTTGATGGATTTCAAACGATTCGCACCCTCCAGCTCGTATAGCGACACCCCGCCGAAGGACTGGTCGACCTCGCCGGTCTGTACTCTGAGGATCAGATTGCCGTCCTTCACCCAGGCGCTGCTCGTGCCCGCGAAGCTTACGTCCGCGAGCTTGCTGGTGGTTTTCTCGCGCTTCGCAAACTGCGCAAGGGGCGGTGCCACGTACTCGCCGACGGCATACATGATGAGCGCCAAGGTGAGACCCGCAATGCCCACCGGCCAGGCGATGCGCCACACCGAGACGCCCGAGGCGCGCGTGACGACGAGTTCGCTCCCCGCCGCCAGCTGCCCGAGGCCCATGAGCGCTCCGATGAGCGCGGCGATGGGCAACAATTCAAAGACTTGCTCCGGCAGATTGAGCAAGGTGAACAGAAACGCATCGCCGGTCCCGTATCCCCCGGTGCCGATGTCGCTTTGCTGACTGATGAACAGGAACAGACCGCCGAGCGTCAACAGCACCGCCATCACCATGGCGGTGTAGAGCATGACGGTGCGATACAGATAGCGATCGATCGTGTTCACGTGCCTCGTCCCTCGCGATACACCAAGTACAGGCCGAACGACAGGGCCAGAACGTGCACCCACCATACGCCGATCGCGGGGGGTAGCTGCCCCTTCTCGATCCAGACCTTGCAAGCGGACAACAGGTTGGCGTAGATCAAGTACGCCACGATGGCGAAGCCCACCCGTGCGTAGCGCCCCTGGCGGGGCCGCAGCCGGGAGAGCGGCACGGCCATCAGCGTGAGCACCATCGCCATGATGGGGCTCGAGGCCCGAAACTGCAGCTGCGCGATGTCCACGAGCGCGCTCGAGCCGATCAACAGGCGTGTGGGCTTGGTGTCCGGGTCGTTTTCGGTGCTCAAGGTCTGCTCAGGCGTCACGATGGGAATGCCGTGCTCGCTGAACTCGATCACGCGAAAGTCGCTGTGTCCCGGCACCCCTTCGTAGCGCCGTCCGTTGAAGAGGGTCACGAAGTGCGATCCGGTCGTGCCGGCCTTCGAGTACGTCGCCGTATCGGCCAGGGCCACTTCGATGCGCTCGCCGGTCTCGCGGCGCACGAACACGTTGTGCAGAACGCCCTCCGTGTCGACGCGCTCGGCGTAGAACACGGCATCGCCGCCGCCGCTCATGAAGGATCGGAATCGCCCCGCATCGAGTTTGCCCGAACTGGGCTTCCTTGGCCGCGGACTGGCGCAGGAGCTGCGCCTCATGGTCGGCGCGGGGCACCTGCACGAACGTGAGCCAGGCGAGGCCCGCGGCGATGGCCAAGGCGAAGACCGACAGCGGCCCCAAGAGCCGCGCGGGCGAGAACCCGCAGCCCTGCAGCGCGGTCATTTCGCTGTCGTGATAGAGCCTGCCGAGGGCGAGAATGATGGCGAGCAGAAGTCCCACCGGCACGATGACCGACAGGTTCATGATCGCGCCGAGCGCGATCAATTCGAACACGATGTGGCGCCCGTAGGCGTTCTCCGCCGCCCGGCCGAGCACCTTCGAGAGCTGGTTGGACACCAGGATCGCGACCAGGATGCCGGTGACGGCGAGCCATGTCTGCACGACCTCGCGCAGCACGTAGCGTTGAACGGTCCACTTCATGGCAACGAGCTTAGAGCCTGGGCGTTAATCTAGTAAACTATTCGCAATGAAACTCTCATCCAATAGCGGGGCTCGGGTTATGGAATTCAAGGTGATCGTCGATGCCAAGGCGCGCGCCGCAGCCGGCTGCGCCGTGGTCGGCGTGTACGAGAACGGCGAGCTCGGCGCGGCCACCCGACACCTGGATGCGCAGCTCGGAGGCCTCATCGCGCGTCTGCATGCGGCGGGTGATTTCGCCGCAAAACTCGGCGATGCGCTGCTTCTGCCGCACCCGGAGGGCGCCGCCGCCCAGCGTGTGTTGCTGCTTGGCTTGGGGACGCGGACGGGATTCGGGCGTAAGCAATACCGCAAAGCCTTGACAAGCAGCGCGCAAGCGGTGCTGAAGACCGGCTCCGTCGATGCGATCGTTTATCTCGCGCTCGAGGATGTCCCTGGCATGGAGACCGCCTATCGTGCGCGTGCCGTCGCGGAAGTCTATTCGGCGCAAATGTACAAGATTCCCGACTTGAAAACCGCGCCAAAGCCGAAACCGCCGAAGCTCGCGAGCCTCTCGGTGGCGGCGGACGCGCGCTCCGCCAAAGCCATGACGACGGGCCTCAAGATCGGCGCCGCCATCGGCGCAGGCTCAGCGCTCGCCCGCGACCTCGGCAACCTGCCGCCGAACGTCTGCACGCCGACCTATTTCGGCGAGCGTGCGCAGGCGCTCGCCGCCGAGTGGCCGCGCATCAAGACCAAGGTGCTCGACGAAGCCGCCATCAAGGCGCTCAAGATGGGCGCGTTCCTGGCGGTCACGCAAGGCTCGGCGGAGCCTCCGCGCTTCATCGTCTGCGAGTATCGGGGCGGCAAGAAGGACAGCGCACCGATCTGTCTGATCGGCAAGGGCATCACATTCGATTCGGGTGGCATATCGCTCAAGGACCCGCCCGGAATGGACGAGATGAAGTTCGATATGGCCGGGGCCGCTTCGGTATTGGGCGCTCTGCGCACCGCCGCCGAGCTCGCGCTGCCGTTGAACATCGTCGGCATCATGCCCGCGGCCGAGAACATGCCGGACGGCCGGGCGATCAAGCCCGCCGATATCGTCACCTCGATGTCGGGTCAGACCGTGGAAATCTTAAATACCGACGCCGAGGGCCGGCTGATCCTGTGCGATGCCATCACCTACAGCCGCCGCTTCAAACCGGCGGTGGTGATCGACGTGGCGACCCTGACCGGCGCCTGCATCATTGCGCTCGGCCATCACTACAGCGGTCTCATGAGCAACACCGACGCACTCGCCGACGAGCTGCTCGCCGCGAGCACCCGCTGCGACGATCGCGCCTGGCGCCTGCCCATCGGTGAGGAATACGCGGAACAGCTGAAGAGCAACTTCGCGGATTTTGCCAACGTCGGCGGACGCGAGGGCGGCGCCAGCACCGCGGCCGCTTATCTGTCGAAGTTCGCCAAGGACATGGTCTGGGCGCACCTCGATGTCGCCGGCACCGCCTGGCTCGGTGGTTCGCAGAAAGGCAGCACCGGCCGGCCGGTGCCCCTGCTCACCGAGTTCCTGCTCCATCGCGCGAGCCGCGTTCGCTGAAGGCCGGGCGCCGTACGCGAGAGCCGTAGGGGTGACGGACCGGGTGGATTTCTACGTTCTCGCGAGCACTGCGCCCGAGCAACGCTTGCGTCTCGCGTGCCGGCTCGCGGCGCGGGCGTACCTGGAAAAAGCGCGCGTCATCATCTGGAGCGGGAGCGATGCGGAGGCACGAGCGTGCGATGAGCTCTTGTGGACGTTCGACGACCGCACCTTCGTTCCGCACCGGATCAGCCGCGATGCAGAGCTCTCGGACCGCGGCACGCCCGTGCATGTGACCGTGGCGCTCGACGGGGTCGACAACGCCGATCTGTTGGTGAATCTCGCCGATCGGCTGCCTGAGGGATTGTCGCGCTTCGTGCGGGTCGCCGAGATCATCGATGCCGACGAGGCCCGCCGCCGGCTCGGGCGCGAACGCTTCAAGGCCTATCGCGAGCAGAAGCTCCCGCTGGAGACCCGCCAATGCCGCGACAGCGAGGACCTCTGACGGCTCCCGCCTGCCGCCGCCGCCCGCGGCTATAATCGTTCGCCATGGATAAAGCCTATTCCCCCGGCGCAATCGAGTCGCGCCTCTATGCGTTCTGGGACAGCTCGGGATATTTCGCGCCGAGCGGCCGGTCGACACCGTATTCCATCGTCATCCCGCCGCCGAATGTCACCGGCACGCTGCACATGGGGCACGCGTTCCAGGACACGATCATGGATGCGCTCATCCGCTATCACCGGATGAGCGGCTTCGACACGCTGTGGCAGCCGGGCACGGATCACGCCGGCATCGCCACCCAGATGGTGGTCGAACGTCAGTTGAATGCCGCGGGCCAAACCCGCACCGAGCTCGGGCGCGAGGCCTTCGTCGAGCGCGTCTGGCAATGGAAGGAGAAGTCCGGCGGAACCATCGCCCAGCAGATGCGCAGGCTCGGCGCATCGGTCGATTGGACCCGCGATCGTTTCACCATGGATGCGGGTCTGTCGCGAGCCGTGACCGAGGTCTTCGTCCGACTCTACGATGAGCGCCTCATCTATCGCGGCAAGCGCCTGGTGAACTGGGATCCGGTGCTGAAGACGGCGCTGTCGGACCTCGAGGTGGCCGCATCGGAAGAGAACGGCCATCTGTGGCACCTGCGCTATCCGCTCGCCGATGGAACCGCCTTCGTCGTGGTCGCGACGACCCGCCCGGAGACGATGCTGGGCGATGCCGCGGTGGCGGTGCATCCCGAGGACGAGCGTTACCGCCATTTGATCGGGCGGAGTCTCAAGCTGCCGCTCACCGATCGCGAGATCCCCGTGATCGCGGATGCTTACGTCGATCCGGCCTTCGGCAGCGGCTGCGTCAAAATCACGCCGGCACACGACTTCAACGATTACGAAGTCGGCCAGCGGCATCATCTGCCCATGATCAACATTTTCACACCCGCGGCGGCGCTCAACGAGGCGGTGCCGGCGGCCTACCGCGGACTCGATCGCTTCGTCGCGCGCGAGCGCGTGCTGGCCGACCTCGAGGCGCAGGGTCTCATCGAGCGCGTCGAGCCGCATCGGCTCACGGTGCCGCGCGGCGAGCGCAGCAACGCCGTACTCGAACCGCTCCTCACCGACCAGTGGTTCGTCGACATCAAGCCGCTCGCGGAGCCGGCGCTGAAAGCGGTCGAGCAGGGACGCATCCGCTTCATCCCCGAGAACTGGACCGGCGTCTATTACGACTGGATGCACAAGATCAAGGATTGGTGCATCAGCCGCCAGCTCTGGTGGGGGCATCGCATCCCCGCCTGGTACGACGCCGAGGGGCGCGTCTATGTCGCGCGCAGCGAGGACGAAGCGCGCGCCAAATACGGCATCGGCGCCGCCGCGGTGCTGCGCCAGGACGAGGACGTGCTCGACACCTGGTTCTCCTCGGCGCTCTGGCCCTTCTCGACGCAGGGTTGGCCGGAGCGAACGCACGATCTCGAGCGCTACTATCCGACCTCGGTGCTGGTCACCGGCTTCGACATCATTTTCTTCTGGGTCGCCCGCATGATCATGATGGGGCTCAAGTTTACGGGGGAGGTGCCGTTTCACGCGGTGTACATCCACGGCCTCATCCGCGATCACGACGGACAGAAGATGTCGAAGTCGAAAGGCAACATCATCGACCCGCTCGACATCGTCGACGGCATATCGCTCGAGGACCTGCTCACCAAGCGCACCACCGGTTTGATGCAGCCGCAGATGAAACCGGCCATCGAGAAGGCGACGCGGCGGCAGTTTCCGCAAGGCATCGCCGCCTTCGGCACCGATGCGCTGCGGCTCACCTTCGCGTCGCTCGCGACGCAGAGCCGCGATTTGCGCTTCGACTTGGCGAAGGTCGAGGGATTTCGCAACTTCTGCAACAAGCTGTGGAACGCCGCGCGCTACGTGCTCATGAACGTCGAGGGCAAGGAGCTCGCGCCCCGCGGCGGCGGCCCGCAGGCAAGCCTTGCCGACCGCTGGATTCGCGCGCGCCTCAAAGCCATGCTCGTCCGCACGCACCAGGGCTTCGCCGACTATCGGCTCGATACGGTGGCGAGCGCACTCTATGAGTTCACCTGGAACGAGTTCTGCGACTGGTATCTCGAGCTCTCCAAGGCCGTGCTGCAGTCGGATGCGTCGAGCGAGCAGGAAAAGCGCGAGGCGCGACGCACGCTGATCGACACCCTCGAGATCCTGCTGCGCGCGCTGCACCCGATTGCACCGTTCATCAGCGAGGAGATCTGGCAGCGTGTGCGCGACTCTGCCGGCACGAACGGAGCCTCGATCATGGTGAGCGCCTACCCCCGCGTGGAGGACATCGAAGCGGACGGCAGGGCCGAGGCCGAAATGCAGTGGCTGATGAGTTTCATCTTAGGGGTGCGCCAGATCCGCGGGGAGATGGATATCGCCCCGGCGCGGCGCCTGGAGGTGCTGCTGCAAAACGCCGGGGCGGACGATACCGAGTACCTGGCCCGCAACCGTGCCTCGCTCATGCGCTTGGCCGGCGTCGCCGAGCCGCGCGTCCTCGCGCCCGGCGAGCCGGCTCCCATCTCGGCGGTGGCCTTGGTGGGGCGGCTCGAGATCCTCGTGCCCATGGCGGGTCTCATCGATCCCAAGGCCGAGCTCGAGCGCTTGGCGAAGCGCCGACGGCGCGCGGAGGTGGATCTGGAGAAGCTCGATAGCAAGCTTGCGAATGGGGATTTCGCCAAGAACGCTCCCGCCGAGGTGGTCGCCAAGGACCGGGCGCGCGTCGCAGAGCTGCGCGTGGAAATGGAACAACTGGCATCTCAGATCGCGCGCGTGAACCGCCTGCTCGACTCATGAGCGCCGCGGGCGCCGCCGGCGTGCGGATCGAGGCGATCCTCGCCCAGTTGAACCGCGTCATTCTCGGCAAGGAGGAGCAGATCCGGCTCTGCCTCGCGTGCCTGCTCGCGCGCGGCCATCTGCTCATCGAGGACATTCCGGGGGTCGGCAAGACCACGCTTGCGCACGCGCTCGCGCGCACGCTCGGCTTGTCGTTCCAGCGCGTGCAATTCACCAGCGATCTGTTGCCGGCCGACGTGCTCGGCGTATCGATCTTCGACCGCGAAACCGGCAAGTTCCGCTTCCAGCGCGGTCCGATTTTCGCGCAGCTCGTGCTGGCCGATGAGATCAACCGCGCTTCGCCCAAGGCGCAGAGCGCGCTGCTCGAGGCGATGGAGGAGCGGCAGGTGACGCTCGACGGCCAATCCATGCCGCTGCCCGATCCGTTCTTCGTGATCGCAACGCAGAACCCGCAGGAGCAGGTCGGCACCTTCCCGCTGCCCGAATCGCAGCTCGACCGCTTTCTCATGCGCGTGCACCTCGGGTATCCGGCGGCGGCGGCGGAGCGCGAGCTCCTCTGCGGCACGGATCGGCGCGAGCTCGTGAATTCGCTGTCGAGCATATCGAGCGTCGAGTCCTTGCATGAGCTGCAGGCACGCGTACTCGAGGTGCATGTCTCTGCCGCGTTGCTCGACTATGTACAAGCGCTCATCGCGCACACGCGCAGCGCCGCCGGTCTCGCCGTCGGCCTCTCGCCCCGGGCCGGCATCGGCCTGTTGCGCGCCGCGCGCGCCTGGGCGCTGGTCGCGGGGCGCACCATGGTGACGCCGGAACACGTGCAGGCGGTCTTTCCGTCCGTGGTCGAGCATCGCATCGAGCAGCGCGACAGCGGGCCGGCGGCCGCCCACCGGCTGCTCGAGGCCGTTCCGGTGCCTTGAGGAAGCTCTTAAAGAATCTGCGGGACGCGTCCGCGCGGCGCTTACGTGCCTGGAATGCACGCCGCCACGGCACCGATTCGCTGCCCCTGACGATCAACCGCCGGCGCATCTATATCCTGCCGACCCGCTTCGGCCTTGCGCTCGCGGCTCTGCTTGCGGCCATGCTCCTGGCGGCGCTCAACTACAACAGCAATCTCGCCCTCGCCTTCGCGTTTTTCATGGTGTCGCTGGCGCTGGTGGCGATGCATCACTGTCACCGCAATTTATCGGGACTCAGCCTCGACGTGAACCTGGAGAGCGATGCGTTCGCGGGCGGCGAAGCCGTGTTTCATTTCATGCTGCGCAACGAATCCTCGCTCGAGCGCAGCGGCCTCGAGGTGTCGCTCGAGAGTGAGAAGCCCGCGCGTGCCACCGCGGACGTGCCAGCGCACAGCGATCATCGTTTGGCCCTCGAGGTGCCGGTCGAAAGCCGCGGCGTACACCGCTGGGACCATGTCCAGGTGCGCACGGTGCACCCGTTCGGCTGGTTCCGTGCGTGGACCTACGTGCATACCTCGCTCACGGCTTTCGCCGCACCGCTGCCTCAGGGAAATCGTCCGCCGCCCGCGGCGGCCGGCAGCGGCCACGCACCGCTCGGCGAGTCGCACGGCGACGACGAGTTCGCCGGTCTTCGCCCGTATGCGCCGGGAGTCGCGCTCAAGCACATGGCCTGGAAAGTGCTGGCGCGCGGCGGCGAGCCCGCGATGCGCGTGTATACCGATCTCGGCGCGCAACCGGAGTGGCTGGAGTGGTCCGCGCTCGAGGGCGTGGACCCCGAGAGACGCTTATCGCAGCTCTGCCGCTGGATTCTCGCCTGCGAATCGCGCTCAGCGCGGCCCTACGGCCTGCGGCTCCCGGGCGTCGAGATCGCGCCCGGTCGGGGTCCCACCCACCGAACCCGATGCCTGCGGGCGCTCGCGCTGCAGCCGGGCGTCGCATGACGCCGGCACGCATCGCGCACGAGGTCACGTACCGCGAGCTGCGCGCCATGGGAGCTTGCCTAGGC
This sequence comes from uncultured Gammaproteobacteria bacterium, assembly GCA_963766915.1. GTDB lineage: Bacteria > Pseudomonadota > Gammaproteobacteria > Steroidobacterales > Steroidobacteraceae > Bog-1198. Next base: position 86,511 of record CAVYCL010000001.1, on the reverse strand, counting down.
CTCGCCATCGCGGTGCATATCCCGGCGCTTCCCGTGTGGCTTCCGGTATTCGCGGCGGCGAGCATCGCGATACGGCTGTTCCTCGCGGCGCGTGGGCGTGCAGCACCCGGCAAGGCGGTGACGCTCGGCATCGCCGCGGCGCTCGATCGCCATCCTGTTCTTGCAGTTGCGCACCTTCAACGGGCTCTCCGCCGGCACGGCGCTGTTGAGCTTGGTCGCGGGCCTTAAATTTCTCGAGACCCGCGCGCGGCGCGATTTGTTCGCCGTGGCGCTGATCGTCTACTTCTTGTGCCTGGCGGCGCTGTTGCGCAGCGAGTCCTTCTGGCTGCTCATCTACCTGCTCGGTGTCGCGTGGCTCACGACCGCGACATTGCTGCGCCTCGCGCTCGCCACGCGCTCGCAGGGTTGGCCGCTCGACCTTCGCTATGTGGGACGCATCGCCGCGCAGGCGCTGCCGGTCGCCGCGGTGCTGTGGCTGTTCTTTCCGCGCTTCGATGCACCCCTCTGGCAATTGCCCTCGGAGCGCGGCAACGCCCAGTCCGGTCTCAGCGACAGCATGAGCCCCGGCGACATCGTCGATCTCGCGCTCTCCGACGAGATCGCCTTTCGGGTGCGCTTCGACGGCGCCCCGCCGCCGGCCGATGAGCGCTACTGGCGCGGACCGGTATTGCACGACAGTGACGGGCGTACCTGGCGCAACACCGGACCGGCCGCCGAGAGCACGGGGGTGCTCACAGCCACAGGTCCTGCGTACGACTACACGCTGAGCCTCGAGCCCCACGCCTTCAACTGGCTGTTCGCGCTCGACTGGCCCGACCGGTGGAACGCGCCCGACGCGCACCTCAACGCCGACAACACCCTGGTTCAGACCCAGCCGGTGTCGCGGCCCGTGGACGTGAGCGCGCGCTCGCATACGCACGTCCACACGGCGCAGGCGCTCAGCGCGGCGGCGAAGCGCCGGGAGACGCAGCTGCCGCCGAACCGCAACCCGCGCGCCCTCGCGCTTGCGGCGGAGCTGCGCCGCGCGCATCCCGATGACTTAGGGCTGGTGCAAGCGGTGCTCGACCTGTTCCACCGGGAAGAGTTTTTCTACACGCTCTCGCCGCCGCCGCTCGGCGAGAACTCGGTCGACGAATTTTTGTTCGACACCCGGCGCGGCTTTTGCGGGCACTACGCCGCGGCCTTTGCGACGCTGATGCGCGCCGCCGGCATTCCTGCGCGCATCGTCACCGGCTATTACGGCGGGGCCTACAACCCCTATGCCGGCTATTGGATCGTTCGGCAAAGCAATGCGCATGCCTGGGATGAGATTTGGATCGCCGACCGCGGCTGGCAGCGCGTCGATCCGACGGCCGCCATTGCCCCGGCGCGAGTCGAGGCGGGACTCGACGGCACGGCGGCAGCGGAGTCCTTGGGCTTGGGGATCCGGGCGCGGGTGCCTTGGATCACCGATTTACGCCTGCGCCTCGATGCACTCGGACAGCTTTGGCGGCAACGCGTCTTGGGATTCAATCAGGTCGCACAGCTCTCGATCATCGAGCGGCTGGGAATCCAGGAGCCCGACGCCCAGAAGATCGTCCTGGTGATGGCCGTCGGGCTGGTGCTCGCCTTTCTATGGCTTCTGTGGCAGTTGCGCCGCGAGCAGCATGCCGAGCCCCGGGATCCGGCAGTGCTCGCCTACCGACGACTCTGCAAAAGGCTGGCCGCCATCGGCTTGCCGCGTTGGCCGCACGAAGGCGCGGAAGGCTACGCGGCCCGCGTCGCGCAAGCCCGTCCCGATCTCGCCGCCGCCGTGGCGGCGCTGTGCGGCAGCTATTCGCGGCTGCGTTATGCGAAGAGCTCGCCCGAGGACACGGCGGATCTCGACGCGTTCGTCGCGCGCAGCCGGGCCTTTCGCCCCCGCCGCGCGCCGCCCGAACCTTAAAGCCGCAAAAAGCGGGGTCATGCGGCGCGCTCTCGCGTTACCATTCGCCGCAAAATGACGTCCGACGGCAAAAACACAGACGCGCCGCCCGCCGATGCCGCCGAATCCGAGCCGGCGCGGTTGGCGCGGCTCGCGCTGTTCGCCTTCATTCTCACCTTCATCATCGCGCGCACCATGGTGCTACTCATCATGTCCCGCCGCGTGCCGAACCTGTATTTCTTCATGCACGGCACGCATGTGCATCACCTGAACTACGGAATCTTCCTGCTCGCGGGCGTGGGCGCCTACCTGTTGCTGCGCTTGCCGACGGGCAAGTCGTTGCGCGGCGGCGCGTTGGCCTACGGAATCGCACTCGCGCTCACCTTCGACGAGTTCGGCATGTGGCTGCACTTGGGCGGCAGCTATTGGCAGCGCGCGAGCGTGGACGCGATCATCGTGGTCGCCGCCATCTTGGCGCTGCTCGGTTACGCCACTGCAATCCGCGGTTTCCGCGCCCGGCACGTGCGCGCCTCGATCGCCCTGCTGCTCGCCCTCATCGTCTTCGGGGTCGTGCTCTACGACGCATCCATGAAGATCGGCAAGGTCGAGGGTCCGCGGCTCGAAGCACTCGAGGCCGCATCCTCCCCGTAAGAGGGCGGTTACCGACCGCCGCTTTCAGGCGGCGAGATTCTCACGGGTCTTCAGGAACCGCACTTCGGGCCAGCGTTCCTCGGTCAGCTGGAGATTGACGCGCGTGGGCGCGAGATAGACGAGCTCGCCCGCATGATCGATGGCGAGATTGTCGTAGGCCTTGTCGCGAAACTCGGCGAGCCGTTTCTCGTCCTCGAGCCGAATCCAGCGCGCCGTCACCACGTTGATCGGTTCGAATACGCACTGCACGTTGTATTCGTCCTGCAAGCGGAACGCGACCACCTCGAATTGCAGCTGGCCGATCGCGCCCAAGATCAAGTCGTTGTTGCGCAGCGGCTTGAATAGCTGGGTTGCGCCCTCCTCGCAGAGCTGCGAGAGCCCCTTCTGCAGCGCCTTCATGCGCAACGGATCTTTCAGCACCGCGCGCCTGAAGAGCTCCGGGGCGAAATTCGGCACGCCGGTGAAGGTCAGATGCTCGCCCTCGGTGAAGGTATCGCCGATGTTGATGGTGCCGTGGTTGTGCAACCCGATGATGTCCCCTGCGTAAGCCTCCTCCGCCTGGCTGCGATCGGCCGCGAGAAACGTGAGCGCGTCGGCCACGCGCACTTCCTTGTCGAGCCGGACGTGGTAGACGCGCATGCCGCGCGCGTAGCGGCCGGAGCACAGGCGCAGGAACGCGATTCGGTCGCGATGGCCGGGATCCATGTTGGCTTGGATCTTGAACACGAAGCCCGTGAACTTGGGCTCCGCGGCGCTGACCGTCCGCTCGATCGAGGTGCGCGGCAGGGGTCCGGGGGAATACTCGACGAACGAACTCAAGAGCTCACGCACCCCGAAATTATTCACGGCGGAACCGAAGAACACGGGCGTCTGGCGCGCCGCGCGGTAGCGCTCGAGGTCGAACGCCGGACTCGCGCCGCGCACCAGCTCGATCTCATCGACGAACTCCCGATAGCGCGCACCCAGAAACTCGCGGGCCTCCTCGCTCGCAAGGCCGACGATGGTCTCGTGCGTGCCCACCCGGCCGCGCTCGACCGGGACATACACGTAAATGCGGTCCTCGAGCAGGTGGTAGACGCCCAAGAGCTCGCGCCCCATGCCGATCGGCCAGGTGAGCGGCGCGCATTGGATCTTGAGCACGCTCTCGATCTCGTCGAGCAGATCGATCGGCGGCCGGCCGTCGCGATCCAACTTGTTGACGAAAGTCATGATGGGGGTGTCGCGCAACCTGCACACGTCCATGAGCTTGATGGTGCGTTCTTCGACGCCTTTGGCGCAGTCGATCACCATGAGCGCGGAATCGACCGCGGTCAGCGTGCGATAGGTGTCTTCTGAGAAGTCCTCGTGGCCGGGCGTGTCGAGCAGGTTGACGATGCGATCTTCGAAGGGAAATTGCATGACCGAAGAGGTCACGGAGATGCCGCGCTGCTGCTCGAGACGCATCCAGTCCGACGTCGCATGGCGTGTCGCCTTGCGGCCTTTGACCGTCCCCGCCATCTGGATGGCGCCGCCGAACAGCAGCAACTTCTCGGTGAGGGTGGTCTTCCCCGCGTCCGGGTGAGAGATGATCGCGAAGGTGCGTCTTCTCGTTATTTCTCTTGTAGTTACATCATCCACTTAGAATCTACCTTCAACTTATGGGCGCCCCCGCGGGAGGGGTTTCGCCTGACTTGTGAGCGGTTGAGCCGCGCCAGCTGCTGGTGGCGCGGGTGAGCCGCCGAGGAGTGACCCACCGTCATCCCTCGGCAGTTGCCGAGGTCATCGTTCGTCGGCGGATTTGGGCTCGGGGTAAAGAATCCGGCGCAGCACCTGCGCATCTTCGCGACCCGCCGTCGCCTGGTAGTAGCCGCGGCGAATTCCGACCTGCTCGAAACCCAGCGAATGATACAGCCGGGCCGCGGCGGTGTTCGACGGACGCACCTCGAGAAAGGCCTCGTACATGCCGGCAATGCGCGCCCGGTCGAGCAGATAGAGCAGCATCTTGCGCGCGAGGCCGCGGCATCGGTACTCGTCGCGCACGCAAATATTGAGCACGTGCGCCTCGCCTGCGCCGACCGACATGATGCCGTAGCCCGCCATATCGCCATTCACTTCCACCACGCGGCATACATAGCCGACCCGCAGGCAATCGCGGAAAATGCCGTCGCTCCAGGGAAACTGATATCCGGCGCGCTCGATGGTCCCCACGACCGGAACGTCCAGCTCGTTCATCGGACGGATATCGACTGCCGCGAGCTCGCGTTCTCGCTTAACGCTGGACACCGCTACATACCTCACGGGCGAACTGAAGGTCCTCCCACGCCTTGCGCTTCTCGGCAGGCGCGCGCAGGAGATAGGCGGGATGATACGTCACGACCAGGGGCACGCGCGAGGCGCCGAAATGATGCACCTGACTGCGCAGACGCCCGAGAGGGACGTCGGTCTTGAGCAAATTCTGCGCTGAAATCCGGCCGACGGCCAGCATGATCCGGGGCTTTCAGAAGCGCGATTTGGCGCTCGAGGTAGGGCAGGCACTCGGCGGCCTCGAGGGGCGCAGGGTCGCGGTTACCGGGCGGACGGCACTTGAGGATATTGGCGATGAACACCTGCTCGCGCTCGAGGCCGATGGCCCGGAGCATCGCGTTCAAGAGCTGACCCGCCCGGCCCACGAACGGCTCGCCCTGGCGGTCCTCCTCGGCCCCCGGCGCCTCCCCCACGATGAGCCACTTCGCCTCGAGGCTGCCGACACCGAAGACCGTCTGGGTGCGTGTCGCGCTCAACGGGCAGCGTGTGCAGGCCGCCACCGCAGCGCGAAGCTCCGTCCAGCCGAAATCCGCCACGCTCCCCGCCGGCGGCTCCCTCGGGTCAGGGACGGGGACGATCGATCCCGGTCCGGGCGGCGGCAGTCCCGGACCGCGGCGCAAAGTCCAAGACTCGAGGCCGAGCGCCGCGAGGTACTCACCGCGCAGGGCGCTTTTCATGCGGGTGTCGGCGAGCCGCGCGTTCGGCGGCGAAACAGCTTGCGGTACAGCCACACGGTCGGCGCAGACAGGGCATAGCCGCCGAAGATGAGCAGCAACGAGATCGGATGGAAGAGGACAATGAACACGAACGCGAGCAGCACGAGCACGATCTGCGTGAAGCGCACGCGCGCGGCGGCGCTCACTCCCTTGAAGCTGTAGAACGCGAAGCGGCTGACCATGAGCGCGCCGGCACACGCCGTGACCACGAACGCGACGATCAGGCCGGGAAGACCGACATTCACTCGATCGCTCGCGAGCCAGATCGAGGCGGCAACGATCGCGGCCGCGGATGGGCTCGGCAGTCCCTCGAAATAGTGCTTATCCTGGACAGCCGCGCGCGAGTTGAAGCGCGCGAGCCGGAGCGCCGCGGCCGCGGCATAGAAAAAGCACACCAGCCAGCCGATTCTGCGCCACAGCGGACCGTACTCGGCGATACGGGCGACACCCCATTGGTAGGTGACGATGGCCGGCGCGACGCCGAAGGACACCATGTCGGACAGGCTGTCGTATTCCTTGCCGAATGCGCTTTCGGTATGCGTCCAACGCGCCACGCGGCCGTCGAGGCCGTCGAACAGCATGGCGACGAACACGGCGACACCCGCGTAATCGAACTTCCAGTCGATCGCGGCCACCACCGCATAAAAGCCGGCGAACAAAGCTCCCGTCGTCAGCAAGTTCGGAAGCCAGAACACCCCGCGGGGGCGCGATTGCGAGTCCTCGAGGTCAGTCATGGGCCGCCATGATACCAGGGGGCCTCGTGTAAGATACGCGGCCATGCGCTTATCCCAGTACCCCATTTCTACGCTCAGAGACGTGCCCGCCGACGCCGAGGTGATCAGTCACCGACTCATGCTGCGGGCCGGAATGATTCGCCGCCTGGCCGCCGGCCTGTACTCGTGGCTACCGATGGGGCTGCGCACCCTCAGAAAGGCCGAGCGCATCGTGCGCGAGGAGATGGACCGGGCCGGCGCGTTGGAACTGGTCATGCCCACCGTGCAGCCCGCGGAGCTCTGGAAGGAGTCCGAACCGCTGGACCAAGTACGGCCCCGAGCTTCTCAGGTTCAAGGACCGGCACGAGCGCGATTTCGTCTACGGGCCGACACACGAGGAAGTCATCACCGACATCGCTCGCCGCGAGCTGCGCAGCTACAAGCAATTGCCGGTGAATTTCTACCAGATCCAGTCGAAGTTCCGCGACGAGATCCGCCCTCGCTTCGGCGTCATGCGTGCGCGCGAGTTCATCATGAAGGACGCCTATTCGTTCCATATCGATGAGCCGAGCCTCGCTCAAGGCTATCGCGCCATGTTCGACGCCTACACCCGGATCTTCACGCGCATGGGCCTCAAGTTCCGCGCGGCGCAGGCCGATGGCGGCAGCATCGGCGGCAACGTCTCGCAGGAATTTCACGTGCTGGCCGACTCGGGAGAGGACGCCATCGCCTACTCGACGTCCGGCGACTATGCCTCGAATCTCGAGACGGCGACGACCCTGCCGCCGAGCGGCGCGCGCCCTGCCCCGTCTCAGGAGCTCGGCAAAATCCCGACGCCGGGTGCGCACACGATCGCCGATCTCAGCGCCTTTCTCGGCGTGCCTGCGACAGCATGCGTGAAGACCCTCATGGTCGACGGCGACGAGGGCGCCGTGGTCGCCATGATCCTGCGCGGCGATCACGAGCTGAATGCCGTCAAGGCGCAAAAGCTCGCGGGCGTCGCGAATCCATTGCGTATGGCGAGCGCGGAGCGGGTACGCGCGGCCGCAAACTGCGATCCCGGGTCTTTGGGCCCGGTCGGCTTTGGCGGCAAGATCTATGTCGACCACGCCGCGGCGCAGCTCGCCGATTTCGTCTGCGGCGCCAACGAGACGGACATGCACCTCACGGGCGTGAATTGGGGACGTGATCTACCCGAGCCCCATTCCGTCGACATCCGCAACATCGTGCCCGGCGATCCGAGTCCGACGGGCGAGGGCACTCTCGAGATCGCACGCGGCATCGAAGTCGGCCACATCTTTCAGCTCGGGCAGCTCTACAGCCAGGCCATGCAGGCCACCGTGCTCGACGAGCAAGGCAAGGCGGTCACCATGTTCATGGGCTGCTACGGCATCGGCGTGACCCGCGTCGTCGCGGCCGCCATCGAGCAGAATCACGATGCCAACGGCATCATCTGGCCGGAACCTCTCGCTCCGTTCAACGTGATCGTCGTGCCGATCAACTATCAGAAATCCGAGCGCGTGCGCAACGCCGCCGACCAGCTGTACCAGGCTCTCGGCGCCGCGGGGATCGACGTGCTGCTCGATGATCGCGACGCGCGGCCCGGCGTGAAATTCGCCGACGCGGAGCTCATCGGAATTCCGCACCGGCTGGTCATCGGCGAGCGCGGGCTCGACAGCGGCAAGCTCGAATACCGGCATCGCCGCGACACCGAGTCGACGGAAATCCCGGCCGCCGACGTCGTTGCCTACATCGAGGACAAGGTCCGCGGCTGAGAGGCCGCAGCGCGCTGCTTGTCTCGCCCAATCCCCGCGTTCGCCGCGCTCTGTTTGCTCGCGCTCTGTCTCGCCGCCCCGCCGGCCTGCCGTGCCGACGAGCAGCGCGAGCCTGAACTCAAAGAGCTCTTGCAGAAGATCATCGCCAGCCGGGATTGCTTCAGCGACGTGTACGAATCGGAGGTCTGGCACAAGGCGATGGAGCCGAAGCTCACGCGCTATGTTCCCTCCTACGAACAGCGGATCGAAATCCTCGATAACGTGTACTGCGAGGCCAAGCGCGACCCCGCGCTGCAGCTGCCGCCGGACCTCGTGCTCGCTTTGATCGATGTCGAGAGCCGCTTCGACAACTGGGCGGTATCCCCCGTCGGCGCGGTCGGACTCATGCAGGTGATGCCTTTCTGGCCGCGGCAGCTCGGCGCACAGAATCAGCTGGTGCGCATCGCGCCGAATATTCGCATGGGCTGCGAGATTCTGCGCTTCTACCTGCGTGCCGAGCACATGAATTGGGCGCGAGCACTCGCCCGCTACAACGGCAGCGGGGGACGCAACACCTATCCCGCGTTGGTGATGCAGCGTTGGCAGCGATTCTGGCGTTTCTAGAGAATCTCGAAGCGCTCGCCCGCGGCGGCTGGATCGCCGGGTGCCGAATCCAACTCCTGGACCGCTGCGACCCGCGCACTCTTCGGGCCGTGGTGCAGCCACTGGTGCAACTCCTCGACCGCGGCCGCGGGGCCGCGCGCGGCGACCTCGACGGAACCGTCGGGTAAGTTGCGTGCGTAGCCTGAGAGGGCGAGGCGCTCGGCTTCGAGGCGGGTGCTGTGACGAAAGTACACGCCCTGAACCTTTCCCATGATACGGAAGCGGCGCGTGGCTTCGCTCAACATCGCTCTCTGAAGGCGCTACTGCGGCGCCGTTGTCGCGGCGCCGGGAGGGCCGTCGCCATGGGAGGCCACGGCGAGCGCCTCCGTGGCGTGGCGCTTGGCCGCTTGCGCCGCGAGGCGCGCGCGCACGTACTCTTTCGCCTCGAGATGCTTCTCGGCGCGCCCGATCGCGGCCTGTGCCGCGAACAGATCCGGTGAGGTCGAGGGCGTGAGTCCGGCCGTGGTGGCCGCCGCGATCGCCTGGCGCGCATCGCTCAATTCTTGCACGGGGGGTCCGCTCGGGCAGCCGGTCAGGCACAGAACACCAATGACGACGGCGAAAAATCTCAACATATCTGAACTGACACTAGCAACAGCGCGCAGGGCCGTCAAACAACGGCCTACTGGACAATATACAAAGGGGCGCAAATAATCCGTTGCGCCGACGCTGCATCCGCCAGCGCGATGCGATTTCCCACGGTACTTACCCATGCCTGAAATCCTGGTCTTGTATTATTCCCGCCAAGGCAGCACCGCGGCACTGGCCCGGCAAGTGTGCCGGGGCATCGAAACTGTGGCGGGTATGCACGCCCGGCTGCGCACCGTCGCCGGCCATTGGCACGACCGGCGCGCTGGCGAGCGTCCCGGATGAAGGGCCTCCCTACGCCACCCACGAAGATCTCATCGAGTGCCGCGGCCTCATCCTCGGCAGCCCGACCCGCTTCGGCAATATGGCGGCACCGCTCAAGCACTTTCTCGACGGCACCAGCGGCCTGTGGCTCGGCGGCGCGCTCGCGGATAAGCCGGCGGCGGTTTTCACCTCGACCCAGACTCTGCACGGCGGCCAGGAGGCAACGCTCCTTTCCATGATGATTCCCTTGCTCCATCACGGCATGTATCTGGTCGGCCTACCCTATACGGAAGCAGCGCTCACCTCGACGCAGAGCGGCGGCACACCCTACGGCGCGAGCCACGTCGCCGGCTTGAGCGGCCACGGCAAGCTGTCCGAGCACGAAGCGGATCTCGCGCGTGCGCTCGGCGCCCGCGTCGCGCAGCTCGCGGCTCGGCTCAAGCGCGAGTCGTGAGCGCCGCGCACCGCGCACGGCTCGCGACGATCTGGCTGTGGGTCGCCGTCGCCGCAAGCTTGATGTGCTGGAAATTCGCCGGCTATTCGTGGCTTCTCTGCGCCATCGCCGTGCTCGTGCTGCTCGCGCCGCTCCGCGGGCTCGTGCGCGGCAAGCGCTACACCTATGCCTGGGCGACGCTGTTCGCCATTCCCTATTTGATTTTCGTCGTCACCGAGATTCTGGTGAACCCCGCTGCGCGTTGGGTGGGCGGGCTGAGCTTGTTTCTGCTGTTCGCCTGGTTCTGCGCTATGGTTTTGTATCTGCGTGCTTCTCGAGCGCTTCGCGAATGAAGGGAATGGTGAGGCGGCGTTGCGCCGCGAGCGACGCCTCGTCCAACTCGTCGAGGATCTCGAAAAGCGAGCGCAGATCGCGCGGCATGCGCTTCATCAGATAGTCGAGCGTTTCGGACGGGAGCTTCAAGCCCCGCTGCTCGGCACGCAGCTCGAGCGCCCGCGCGCGGCCCGCTTCGTCGAGCTCTCGCACGTGATACACCACGCAAGCTCCCGCGCGCGAGCGCCAGTCATCGAGCCGCCACTCGATCCCGCGCGGCGCCGCGCTCGCCGCGAAAACCAGCCGCGAGCGTGATTCCTGGACCTCGTTGAACAAGCGAAACAACGCCTGTTCCCAGTCGAGATTCCCTGCAACCGCGTCGACGTCGTCCACACACACCACACGGCAGTCCGCGAATCCGCGCAGCGCCTCGGGAGGCAACCCTGCGCCCGTGGCGATCGAACCCAAGGGGATGTAAGCGGCGGGTCCGTCGGTGGCCGCACACAGGGCTTGCAACAAATGGCTCTTTCCGCAACCCGCGCATCCCCAAATCCAAATCGGATCGGCGCCGGGACCCTGCAGGGCGGCGAGCACCTCCTCATTCGGGCCGGGGTAGAAATTTGCGAACAGGGCATTGGCGCGCAGCGTCACGCCGAGCGCGAGTTGCTTCATGAGAGTTCGTGCTCGGGCGTGCGCCGGGATCTCGACTCCTCGAGGGCCGCCTTGCCATAGCGCAACACATAATCGATGCCGCTCACCGCGGTGGTCAGGAACGTAAGCGATCCGAGCACGACGATGGCCCAAGCATCCGGCTGCGAGAACTGCTGGCGTGCGATGACGCACAGAATGAACAGCGCCTGACACAGGGTATTGAGCTTACTGAGGTTGCTCGGCCGCGCCTCGACGGGCCCGAGCCAGAGCCGATAGGCGATCGCGCCGCTCACGATGATGAGATCACGCGCCACCGCCGTCGCCATGAGCCACAGCGGCACGAGGTGCATGACCGCGAGCACCACGAAGGAGGTGGCAAGGAGCAGCTTGTCCGCGGCCGGATCGAGAACGCCGCCGAGGACCGTCTGCCAACCGAATCGCTTGGCGATGAAGCCGTCGAGGAGGTCCGAGAAGGCGGCGAGACCAAACAAACCGAGCGCGACGAGGAGCTGGTGGTGCAGCAGCGCCAGCGCGATCGGGACGATCAGGAGAATCCTCAGAGAGGTGATGAGGTTCGGGATCTGGCGAAGCACGGCGGTCAGTGCTGTAGTTGGAAGCGCTGCATCCCGTTCTCGCCGGCGGCGATCGGTTGCAGCCGTCCGTTGAGCGCGAGCGCATGCTGCAAGGACTCGCTCCCGCCGCGCGCGGTCAGGCGAAAGCGCACGGCGTTGCCGCTCAAGGACTCAACCCCCACGTGCGAGACGAAGGCGAGCGACTCGAGGTAGGTCTGCACCGAGGCATAATCCTTGAGGTCGTTGATGCCGGTCACCTCGAGATCGAGGGGCGCGAGCGCGCCGGTTACGGCAAACAGGCCCGCATACGTGTCGGCCACGCGATTCACCGCTTCCGCGACAGGCCCGGAGAAGTCGGCGTTGCGATCCTGATAGAGATAGTTCCAGCGCACTGCGCCGCCATCCGACGCGCGTCCGACCAGCGTGCCTTCACCGCTCGCTCGATGGCCGACTTCGGCGAGCGTCGCAGGCGTCGCCGCCGACACGGCAGCGAAATCGAGGTGATTTCTCGACAGCTCCGCGGCACTCGGCCAAAGCACGGGGATGCCGCGCTGCGCCGCGGCCGCATTGAACTCCGCTTTGATCGGCGAGTTGGTGTCCTCCGCCGTGATCACGACGCCGCCTTGCGCGGTCTGCACGGCGAGCCAGACGAAGGTCGTCGGGCGCTCGACTCCCCATAAGGGTTGATTGTTCTGCGTGAGCCAACGCTCGAGCGCCGGCCCGTCGAAGGCCACCCAGATCTGGTTGTCGGCGGCCGGACGATATTGCTGCACGTAGCGGCGGGCGCTCGCGATGAGCGGCGCCAGAGCGGGATCCTGATCCACCCCCCGGCGGCCGGTCACCTTGACGAGCACGGTCCGCAGCGCCGTTTCGAAGGCGGCCTCCTGCCCTGCCTCGGAGCGGTCACTCAAGGGCGCCGTCGCCTGGTAAAGCTCTACGCGGGTCAGTGCCACGCCCGCATCCGCCCAGCAGAGCGCGGCGGCGCCCGCAAACACGCACAGCCAGAGCCGCGATCCAAGGCCGCGGACGAGGGAATTTCTCAGCATGATGTAATCGCGTAAGTCCTTAAGTTCTCTGATGTAAAATACCACAGCTGGCCGGGTTGCCGGATTGGCCCGTATTTACTCGAGGATCCGAATGACTGATCGAGCACCCGTCACTTATCGCGCGTCCGGCGTCAATATCGATGCAGGCGAAGAACTGGTCGAGCGCATCAAACCGCACGTGCGCCGCTCGATGCGCCGCGAGGTCCTCGGCGGAATCGGCGGCTTCGGCGCCCTCGTGGAAGTCCCTCTCGACCGCTACCGTAAACCCGTGCTGGTGTCGGGCACGGATGGCGTCGGCACGAAGCTGCGCCTCGCCATCGACACCGGCCGGCACGACACGGTGGGCATCGACCTCGTCGCCATGTGCGTCAACGACGTCGTGGTGCAAGGGGCCGAGCCCTTGTTCTTTCTGGATTATTTCGCAACCGGGGCGCTGGATGTCGTCGTCGGCGAGCGGGTGATCGCCGGCATCGTCGAGGGCTGCGTGCAGGCAGGATGCGCGCTGGTCGGCGGCGAAACCGCCGAGATGCCCGGGCATGTACCACGGCGAGGATTACGACCTCGCGGGCTTCTGCGTCGGGATCGTGGAAAAGGATCGCATCATCGACGGCTCGAAGACCGCCGCGGGTGACGTGGTTCTGGGCCTCCCCTCCTCCGGCCCGCACTCGAACGGCTTTTCTCTGATCCGCAAGATCCTCGAGGTGAGCGGCGCCGATCCCGCGATGCCCGTCGAGGGCACGCCGCTCATCGATCGGCTCATGGCCCCGACCCGGATCTACGTCAAGCCGCTCCTCAGTCTGCTCGACAAGATTCCCGTGCATGGTCTCGCGCACATCACGGGCGGCGGTCTGGTCGACAACATCCCGCGCGTGTTGCCCGAGGGGCTCGAGGCCGTGCTGGAGCGCAGTGCCTGGGCGCGCAGTCCGGTATTCGATTGGCTGCAGCGCGCCGGCCGGGTCGAGGATGCCGAGATGTACCGGGTGTTCAACTGCGGCATCGGCATGACCGTCCACGTCCCTGCGCAGGAGGCGCAGCGGGCCATCGAAATACTCAAAGAAAGCGGCCAGAGCGCGCAGGTGATCGGCGAGATCCGCTCGGGCACGCGCGGCGTAGTCATCGCGTGACGAGGCCCCGACCCGAGCGGATCGTCATCCTGATCTCGGGCCGGGGCGGCAATATGCGTGCGCTGGTGGAGCGCAGCCGCGATCCCGCGATGGGCTGCGAAGTGGCCGCCGTGCTCGCCGACCAACCGGCCGCCGGTGGGCTTGCCCTCGCGAGCGATCTCGGCGTGCCCGCACAGGTCGTCGTTGCGACCCCATCGATCAGCCGAGTCCGCTACGACGAACAGCTCGCCGCCGCCATCGAACCTTTTGCACCCTCGCTGATCGTGCTCGCCGGGTTCATGCGCATTCTCTCGCCGCGAGTTCGTCGCCCGCTACGAAGGACGAATCCTCAACATTCACCCTGCGTTGCTGCCGAAGTATCCGGGGCTGCATACTCATCAACGCGCGCTCGAGGCGCGCGAGACGGAGCACGGCGCCACGGTGCATTTCGTGACGCGCAGAACTCGACGCGGGACCGGCGGTGATTCAGGCGCGCGTCCGTGTCCTGCCCGAGGACGATGCGGAGAGTTTGGCGGCTCGCGTACAGGTGCTCGAGCATCGCATTTACCCGCTGGCCGTGCGCTGGTATTGCACGGGCAGGCTACGCTACGCGAACGGCCAGGCGTGGCTCGATGGGGAAAGACTTGCAGGTCCTATGATTTTCACCGGCGCCGAGGATCGATAGAGATGCGAATACTGGCCATAGGCACGGGATGTCTCGCGGCGATGCTGGCCGGACCTGCGCTCGCCGCCGAGGGGCAGCCGCAACACCCGCACGGCGAACATGCAGCCGAGTCGGATATCGAGCCGTTCTCTTCCCACTACGTCGCCGAGTGGAAGGATATCTCGGTGGGCGTGAGCGATCTGGAGCTCAGGCTGGACACGCAGCCCGGGCACTACGTCTACCGATGGACGACCAGCGCGCGGGGAATATTCCGTCTGGTGTATTCCGACGACCTGGTCCAAGAGAGCTGGTTCGCCATCGTCGGCGATCATGTGAGGCCCGACCGGTACCGCGGACGACAAGGCTCCGCTTCGGTCAATTTCGATTTCGACTGGGACTCGGGGCACGCGCGCGGTACTTCGGAAGGCAAGCCGATCGATCTTAACCTCGAGCCGGATACTCAGGATCTCAATTCCATTCAGATCCAGGTCATGCTCGATCTCAAGAACGGCAATTTGCCTCCCACGTTCCACGTCATCGACAAGGACCAGATCAAGGGGTTCCTGTACGCGCGTGAAGGCACTGCGCAAGCTCAAGACCGCGATCGGCACCTTCGACACGGTCATCGTCACCAGCCGCCACACGGCGAACGATCGGCGGGTATTGCGCATGTGGTTCGCGCCGCAACTCGGCTGGGTGCCGGTGCAGGCCGAGCGCACCAGCAGCGGCAAACTCGAGTTCGCGATGCGCATCAGGAGTTTGACACGCGAGGGAGAGCGGCTGAGCGCACCTCCCTGACGAAGCAGGTGCTGCGCCTCAAGTCTTGTACCCTCAGGCTTTCGGCAAGGTGACGCCGCGCTGGCCTTGGTATTTTCCGCCGCGATCGCGATACGACGTCTCGCAGATCTCGTCCGACTCGAAGAACAGCATCTGCGCCACGCCTTCGTTGGCGTAGATCTTCGCAGGGAGCGGCGTGGTGTTGGAGAACTCGAGGGTGACGTGGCCTTCCCACTCGGGTTCTAAAGGCGTTACGTTGACGATGATGCCGCAGTTTTTAACGAAAACACCGGACTCCAAGGCAAAGTTCCCGGCTTCGGGCACGGTCAGACAGTAGACGTCGTGGTCGCCGGGGATTTCTCGGACAGCCACCACTTTGTGATTGCGATACCCGAGGTGCGATTCGTCAGCAACTCGTCGAGCTGCAGAAATCACCGCGAAGTTCGCTCGGCGAGTTTGTGCGAGATCGAATTCGATGTGCCGCCGAGGAGCGCGTGCGGTCGCGGCCCGTGCATCCGCATAGATCTCCTGCCGCAGGTGGCATTCATCGGCCAAGCGACGCGTTGCGGAGACAGATCCATCGATAGGTTGGTACACCGTTTCATCGCCGCGAACAAAATCTCGATAGAGCGGCATCAGCGAGTCGCGGGGCCGAAGCTCGCTTGCCGCGGCCATGCGGCCATCCCGCCGCATGAATTGATGATCAGGTGTCGCACGTATGCGCTTGCCGTTGTCCAATTCGATCTCGAGTAGTGAGTCTCTACCGATGAATCGGGGCGCATCAAGAGGGGTCACGATCAGTCGACCGTTCGGCTCGATACCGTAGCCCCAAAACGACTCTCCCGATTCGTGCCGCGTCGCCATTTCTTCGAGCGTTGGCGCCGTGCCGTCAACCAGCGCAACCTGTGTATCGCCGCTAAAGCAGCGTGCGTACGTCGATTTGCCCAAACAAACCGTCAAAACCGAACGCGGAATCCTGAAGTACTCGACCGTGCTCGCCAGAGCAAAAGAATTCGGCGGAATGATGCAGACCGGTCCCTTGAAATCGACGAACGATTTCTCATCGAAACTCTTCGGATCGACGATGGTGGAATTGATGTTGGTGAAGATCTTGAATTCGTCGGCGCAGCGCACGTCATAGCCGTAGCTCGAAGTGCCGTAGGAGATGATCTTGTGGCCATCCGCCACCCGCACCTGCTGCGGGCGAGAAGGGCTCGATCATGCCGTGCTCGGCGGCCATGCGCCGGATCCAGCGGTCCGCTTTGATGCTCACGTCGCTTCGACCGTGATCTTGGGGAACACCGAGCTGTAATCCTTGTTCAAGGTCGCGAGGCGCGCGGCGGCGCGGCGCGCCATCTTGAAATAAGCCTGCGCGCGCGCGCTCTGCGGATCGGCGACGACGGTCGGGGAGCCGCCGTCGGCCTCTTCGCGGATGCGGATGTCGAGCGGCAACTCGCCGAGGAACTGCACGCCGTACTGCGCGGCCATGCGCGCGCCGCCGCCGCTGCCGAAGATGTGCTCGGCGTGGCCGCAGTTGACTGCATACGTGCACGCTCATGTTCTCGACGACTCCCGAGCACCCGCACCTCCACCTTCTCGAACATCTTGAGTCCCTTGCGTGCGTCGAGGAGCGCGATGTCCTGGGGCGTGGTGACGATCACCGCGCCGCTCACCGGCACGCGCTGCGCGAGGGTCAGCTGGATGTCGCCCGTGCCCGGCGGCATGTCCACCACCAGGTAATCGAGCGCTCCCCAGTTCGTTTCGCCGAGCAGCTGGGTCAATGCCTGCGTCACCATCGGCCCGCGCCAGGCCATGGGCTGTTCGGCGTCGATCATGAAGCCGATGGACATCACCTCGATGCCGTGCGCGCGCAGCGGATTGATGTGCTTGCCGTCCGGGCGTTTCGGGCTTGCGGCCGGCGACGCCCATCATGAGCGGCTGGCTGGGACCGTAGATGTCCGCATCCAGGAGTCCGACCCGGGCCCCTTGGGCCGCCCAGGCGAGCGCCAGATTGGCCGCGACGGTCGACTTGCCGACGCCGCCCTTGCCGGATGCCACGGCGATGACGTTCTTGACGCGATCCAGCGGTTTGAGTGTTCGCTGTACGGCGTGCGCGGTGATCTGCGCCTCGAGCACGAGCTCTAAGCGCGTGCCCGTCGAGGAGCGGCGCCAGATAGCGCCTCTAGGGCAGGTTGGAGCTCGGCGGCATAATCGGCGCACGGGAACCCGAACTTAAGCGTGACGTGGACCGCGTTGCGTTGCAAAGTGACCGCCGAGATGGCCTTGGCCTCGGCCAGCGTCTGGCCCAGATAGGGGTCTGTATACGTGCCGAGCCGTTCGCGGAGGGGTGCCATGTCGTCGAAGGGGGTCATTTTGGGCATTCTAACGCAGCCGGACCCGAGCGTGCGGTATGGCATAATTCCCAAAATTGAGAATCAAGACCCGGTCAGGGCTGTGGATACTGTGAGAATAGGCGTCATCGAGGGAGCGTAATTAAGGCCGAATGTCTGTGTTCGCCAACTATCGTGCCGATCGGCTAATCGCCGAGATCAAGATCAAGCGGCAATCCAAGCTCGCCACAGGCCCAAAAGGCCTTACAGAAGCTGCTCGCGCTCGGTTCGAGCGCCATCGAGCCGATCATCGATGCGCTGAGCAACGCCGAGAAGCGCGAGACGATTGCCTATGTCGAGGTCTTGGCGAAGCTGATCGACGGCAGGACCCTGCCGCAGGTGCTGCGTGCCATGGCAGACGCCAATGGACGGGCGACCTCCGGCATCGCTTGGGCGCTATCCTCCAGCCGCAGCTATCCGGCGCAGGCCCTCCTCGATGCCTTGGCAAGGAGGGCATGCCCAAACCGGCTATTCTCGATGTCATCGCCGCGCAGAAGGCCCGCTACTCCGTGCGCGAACTGCTGAACGCCGCCTATGCCCAGGAACCGACCGAGCGCGCGGCCCTCTTCAAGATCGTCGCTGACATCGCCGACGAGTCCTCGATCGGCGACCTGGTGTCGCGCATCGAGGGCAAAGACCCGGTGGCCCGGCTGCATATCATCCAAGTCCTCGGGCGCTTCAACACCCCGGTCGTGCAGCAGGCGGTGCAGAGACAGCTGAAGGACAACAACAAGCTGGTGCGCTCCGCCGCGCTCACCGCGCTCGCGCGCATGGACGGACCGTTCGACATGCCGCTGATCACCGGGATGCTGCGCGATGCGGAAATCGAGGTGCAGAACAAGGCCGTGGATGTGGTGGTCAAGGCCAATCACCCCGACACCGTCAAGTTCTTGGTCGAGGTGCTCAAGGACGAGAACGAGTATGCGCGACGCGCCGCCGTCGAAGTACTGAACGTCATCGGCAGCGCCAAGGACGTCAAGTATCTGCTCGAAGTGATCGCCGACAGCGATTGGTGGGTGCGTACGCGGGCAGCCGACGCGCTCGGCAAGATCGGCGGCCCGAAAGTGGTGGACGCCGTCCTCACCCTGATCAAAGACGAGAATCAGGACATCCGCCGCGCGGCCATCGAGATTCTGAATCAAACCAAGGACGAGCGCGCCATCGGGCAGTTGATCGAGGCGACCAAGGACAAGGACTGGTGGGTGAGCGAGCGTGCCGTGGATGCACTCGCCGAGATCGGCAGCGTCAAGGCGCTGCCTCGGTTCATCGAGATGTTGCAGGGCGAGCCCAAGTCGCTGCCGACCGTGGTGCGCGCGATCGCCAAAGTCGGCGACCAGAAGAACATCGAGCACCTGATCCCGATGCTGCAGCGCCCGGAAAACGAGGTCAAGCTCGAAGCCATCGCGGCCATGGCAAAGCTCGTCGACGAGCGCCGCGCGGATACCGTCCGCATACGGCTGCAGGCGCTCTCGCAGGGCGGGGATGGCACCATCGTGCAGGCCGTGGCGCGCGCCATGACGGAGATCGAGACCCGTTTCTCCACACAGCAGATCGCGGCCAATCAACGCGCCCTGCAGATGCAGGAGCCCTCCAAGACGCTGCTGGTCGACAATCAGGAGATCGCGGCGGTCATCAAGGAGACCGAGGCTTCAGCGGCGGTGAATGCCAAGCTCGACATCGCGACGCTGAAGCCGGGAGATGTCATCGAGGGGCGCTACAAATTCATCGAGAAAATCGGCAAAGGCGCATTCGGCACGGTGCTCCTCATGGAAGACACCGTGGTCGAGGAGCGCCTCATTCTCAAGTTCTTGAACGCGAACGTCTCCTCGGATGAGGAGATGATGAAGCGCTTCGTGCACGAGTTGCGCTACAGCCGCAAAATCACGCACAAGAACGTCATCCGCATCTACGACTTCCTGTACATCCAGGGCAACTACGCCATCTCGATGGAGTATTTCCCGTCGCACACCCTCGGCGGGGAAATCATCAACGAGAAGCCTGTCGAGCTCAAGCGCGCGGTGAAATTCGGCATCGACATCGCGACCGGCATGGCAAGTCGCGCATCAAGCCGGCATCGTGCACCGCGACTTGAAGCCGGCCAACGTGCTGATCGACAACGACAGCCTGCTGAAGATCGTGGACTTCGGCGTGGCGGCCGCCCAAACCCAGGCCGATACGCAGCTCACCAAGACGGGCTACGTGATCGGCTCGCCGAAATACATGGCGCCCGAGCAGATCCTCGGCAAGAAGGTGGACGAGCGCGCGGACATCTACAGCCTCGGAGTCATCTTGTACGAGCTGTTCACCGGGGTGCCGCCCTACTCGCGGGGCGATCACATGTCCGTGATGTACCAGCATGTGCAGGGCAAGGCGCGCCCGCCCATCGAGATCAACAAGGCGCTGCCGGTCGAGCTCAACAACCTCGTTCTGAAATGCATGTCGCTCGACAAGACCAAGCGCGCGCAGTCCATGGACGAGCTGCGGATCTCCCTGGAAAAATTCCTGTAGCCCTGGTTTCGTCCGCCTGTCGGTCAGGCACGCTTAGACGCAGCTCACGGTTATGGCGTTTGGCGGCCGATTGAGGCGCTAATTACTCGAAAATCCAATTGCTTATGGGTAGTCTGCCCCGTTATGGCAAGAATCGATGCGTTCCTCAAGCTGGCTTCCGCGCAGGGCTGCTCCGATCTGCACCTTGCAGTGGGCGTGCCGCCGATGCTGCGCATGCAGGGCGATCTGGTACCGATCAAGTTCCGCGATCTCGGCGACTCCGAGCTCGAGAGCTATATCTCGGAGGTTCTGAATCCGTCCCAGATCAAGGTCCTGCGCGACGGGCACGACCTCGATTTCTCCTACGTGTCGGCCGAGGGCACCCGCTTTCGAGTCAATGTCTTTCGCAAGGAAACCGGCATCGGCGCCGCGTTTCGAGCGATTCCGACGACCATGCCGAGTATCGATCAGCTGGGCCTGCCGCCGATCGTGCGCAAGCTCTGCGATTATCACCAGGGCATGATCTTGGTCACCGGAGCGACCGGCACCGGCAAGAGCACGACGCTCGCCTCGATGATCGATTACCTGAATTCGACTCGTCCGCTCAATATCATCAGCCTCGAGGATCCGATCGAGTTCGTCCATCGCAGCAAGTCCGCCCAGGTGATCCAGCGCGAGCTCGGCACGCACTTGCCGTCCTTCGCCGAGGGCGTACGCGCCGCGATGCGCGAAGACCCGGATGTCATTCTCGTCGGCGAAATGCGCGATGCAGAGACCATCTCGATGGCGATGACCGCCGCCGAGACCGGGCATCTGGTGCTCGGCACGCTGCACACAACGAGCGCGACCAAGACCATCGACCGTATCATCGACGCGCTGCCGACCGACGAGCGCGAACAGACCAAGGCGTTTCTCTCGACGAGCCTCCTCGCCGTGATCACGCAGGTTCTGGTGAAGACGCCGGATCAGCGCGCCCGCCGCGCGATCTGCGAGATCATGGTGGTCACCAAGGCCATCGGCAAACTGATCATGACCGATCAGGGGCACCAGATCCCGAGCCAGCTGCAGATGGGCAAGGAATACGGCATGCAGCTGTTGGATCAGGCGTTGCTCGCGGCCATTCAGGCCAAGGAAGTCGATCCGGAGCAGGCCTACAGCTACGCCCTCGACAAGAAGCAATTCCAACGCTATGTGACCGACGCGAGCTCGGCGATTCCCATGGAGCCCACCGGTTCCTAAAGATCCTTATGGCAGCCATCGATCCCTTTCTCACTCAAGTTTTGGAACGCGACGGGTCGGATCTGCATTTCCTCGCCGGCGATCCGCCGCGAGTGCGGCAGTACGGCGAGTTGAAGGCCCTCTCCAACGAGAAGCTCGGTGCCGAGATGGTGAAGGCGGCGCTCTACGAGATCATGCCCAAGCTCGCCCTCGAGCGCTTCGAGGCGAAGGACGGCACCGACTTCGCCTACAGCATTGCCGAACGTGGCGCGCTTTCGGGTCAACGTCATGCGCCAGCTGAACGGCATGGGCGGCGTGTTCCGCGTCATTCCCTCCAAGGCGCGTACCGCGGATGAGCTGAAGCTCCCCGAAGCCGTCCGAAATCTCTGCAAGGTCAACAGCGGGCTGATCCTGGTCACCGGCAAGACGGGTTCGGGCAAGTCGACGACGCTCGCGGCGATGATCGATGACATCAACACGCGCGATAAGGGACATATCCTCACCATCGAGGACCCGATCGAATTCGTGCACACGCGCAAGAACTGCCTCATCAGCCAGCGCGAGATCGGCGTGCATGCGCCCTCCTTCGCGAGCGCCTTGAACTCGGCGCTGCGCGAGGATCCGGACGTGATCCTGGTCGGCGAGTTGCGCGATCTGGAGACCATGAGCATCGCGGTCACCGCCGCCGAGACGGGAATTCTCGTGATGGGCACCCTGCACACGAACGGCGCCGCCGCCACCGTGGACCGCCTGGTCAATGCGTTTCCGGCCGACAAGCAGCCGCATGTCCGCACCATGCTCTCCACCAGCCTTCGCGGCGTGGTGTCGCAGCAGCTCATCCCAAAGGCCGACAAGAAAGGCCGCGTCGCCGCGCTCGAGATCCTGATCAACACCCCCGCCATCGGCAACCTCATCCGCCAGGGCAAGATGGATCAGCTGGAGAACGGCATGCAGACCGGCAGCGCCTCCGGGATGCGCCTGATGGATGCGGCCATCCAAACGCTCCTCGATCAACGGCTCATCAGCGGCGCCGATGCCTACAAGAAATCGATCAACAAGAGCCGCTTCGAGCAATATCGCGAGGCGAGCTGACCCCGGGCGCCGATACCGGCGCATGATCCTTGCGTGAATCACCCTCGCGTCGGCTGTAAACTGTCGCGATGGCCCGCAAACTCTTCGTCACCACCGCCCTGCCCTACGCCAATGGCCCGTTCCACATCGGGCACATCATGGAGTACATCCAGGCCGACATCTGGGTGCGCTTCCAGCGCATGCAGGGCAACGAGGTTCTTTTCGTCGGCGCCGACGACGCGCACGGTGCGCCGATCATGCTCAAGGCCGAAGAGGAGGGCATCACTCCGCAGGCCCTGGTCGCACGGATCGCGGCCGACCGGCCCCAATACCTCCGCGGGCTTCCACATCGGCTTCGATCACTGGTATTCGACCGATTCGCCGGAGAATACCGAGCTCTCGCAGGATATCTATCGAAGGCTGAAAGAAGCCGGTCTCATCTACGTCAAGCCGGTCGAGCAGTTCTATGACCCGGTCAAGGGCATGTTCCTGGCGGACCGCTACATCAAGGGCGAATGCCCCAACTGTCACGCGAAGGATCAATATGCCGATGCCTGCGAGGTCTGCAGCATCGTCAATTCACCGACCGATCTCATCAATCCTTACTCGACGCTGTCCGGCGCGAAGCCCGTACTCAAGACCTCCGACCATTATTTCTTCAAGCTCTCCGATCCGAGGTGCGTCGAGTTCCTGTGGAGCCTGGCTGGAGACGCCGGATCGGCTGCAATCACAGGTGGTCAACAAGGCCCGCGAATGGCTCACGGGCAAGGGCGACGATGCGCTCGGTGACTGGGATATCTCGCGCGATGCGCCCTACTTCGGCATTCCCATTCCCGATGCGCCGGGAAAATATTTCTACGTCTGGCTGGATGCCCCGGTCGGCTATCTCGCCTCGCTGAAGAACTACTTCGATACCGGCGGCGCACGCGCGCAGGGCGAAGCGCGCACGTTCGAGCAGTTCCTTTCAGCCCCCGACACCGAGCAGATTCATTTCATCGGCAAGGACATCATCTACTTCCACACGCTTTTCTGGCCGGCGATGCTCAAATTCGCGGGCGCTCCCTACCGAACGCCGAGCCACGTCTACGTGCACGGATTCATCACCGTATCCGGCGAGAAGATGTCCAAATCCCGCGGCACCGGCATCAGCCCGCTGCGCTATCTCGAGCTCGGCATGAATGCCGAGTGGCTGCGCTACTACATCGCCGCGAAGTTGAACAGCGATGTCGAGGACATCGACTTCAATCCCGACGATTTCGTCGCGCGCGTGAACAGCGATCTCATCGGCAAGTACGTCAATATCGCCAGCCGCTGCGCGGGATTCATTTCCAAGCGCTTTGCGGGTAAGGTTTCTCAGCCTCACGAGGCGGCGGCGGCACTGCTCAGCAAGCTGCAGAGCAGCGAGCAATCCTGGACGCCCATCGGCAAGCTCTATGCGAATCGGGAGTATGGGAAAGCGCTACGCGAAATCTCTAATTTGCTCGATCAAATCAATCAGTACATCGACGGGCACAAGCCCTGGGAGCTTGCAAAACTCCCGGCGAACGATGCCAAGCTGCACGAGGTGTGCTCGACCGCGCTCGCCATGTTCTGGTACACGTCGATCTTGTTGAGTCCGGTCCTGCCGGCCACGTCGGTCAAAGTGCGCGAGTTCCTCAATCTCACTCCGGAGCAGATGAGATGGGGTCAAGACGCGTTCTTCCCGGCCGGGCACCTGATCAACCCCTACTCGCATCTCATGACCCGCGTCGACCCGAAGCTGCTCGATGCGCTGTTCGATGTCGGCAAGATCACGGCGCCGGCGACGATCGCGACCACCCCGTCCACGACAGCGCCATCGGCGGCTCCGAGCGTTCCCGCCACCACCCCGCCCGGCGCAGGAGCGGGCCCCGCTCCTCCCGCCGCCCGCATTTCCATCGACGAGTTCCTGCGCGTCGATCTGCGGGTCGCGAAAGTGCTCGATGCGCAACTCATCACCGGGGCGGACAAGCTCTTAAAGTTGCGTCTGGATGTGGGTGAGCTCGGCGAACGGCAAATCTTTGCCGGCATTCGATCCGCCTACGACCCGGCGACGCTCGTGGGCCGGCTCATCGTCGTGGTCGCGAATCTCGAGCCGCGCAAGATGCGCTTCGGCACCTCGGAGGGGATGATGCTCGCCGCCGGACCGGGCGGCGCGGACATCTTCGTGTTGTCTCCCGATACCGGCGCGGCGCCCGGCATGCGGGTGAAATAAGCCCGTGACGCGGCATCGAGGAGCGCATCGACGCTTTGCTGCCGCAGACGCAGTGCGCGCGTTGCGGCTACGCCGGTTGCCGGCCGTATGCCGCCGCCATCGCGGCCGGCGAAGCGCCGATCAATCAGTGCCCTCCCGGAGGCCGCGCCACGATCGAAGCGCTCGCCCACTTGCTCGAGCGCGAATACCTGCCGCTGAATCCGGCGAACGGGGTCGAGTCGCCGCCGCGCGTGGCTTGGATCGATGAGGAACGCTGCATCGGCTGCGCGCGCTGTCTGCCGCCCTGCCCCGTGGATGCCATCGTCGGCGCCTCGAAGTATCTGCACACCGTCATCGTCGAGCGCTGCACCGGTTGCGAGCTGTGTCTGGCCCCCTGCCCTGTCGACTGCATCGAGATGCGTCCCGGGCCCGAGCCCGCCGTCGATCAAGCTGCCCTCAACCGCGAGCGCTTCGAGGCGCACGAGGAGCGGCGCGCGCGGCGTCTGCGCGAGCGCCGTGAGCAGCTGGAATCGATCAAGGCCGCCGTGCCGCGCGTCAACGGCCTCCTCGCCATGAATCCGGCCAAGCGGCGCGCGATATTCGAACGGCTGCGCGAGGCGAACCCCAACCCGCGCACCGAGCTTAAGTACCGCACCCCGTTCGAGCTCTTGGTGGCGGTGATTCTCTCGGCCCAGTCCACCGACAAGGGCGTCAACAAGGCCACCGCGCGACTCTTTCCCGTCGCCAACACGCCCGCCGCGATCGCCGCGCTCGGGGTGGCCGGCATCACGCCGTACATCCAGACGATCGGCCTGTACAACGGCAAGGCCAAGAACATCATCGCGACGGCGCAAGCCCTGGTCGCGCAGTACGGCGGGGAAGTGCCGCGCTCCCGCGAGGCGCTCGAGGCGCTTCCGGGCGTCGGGCGAAAGACGGCCAACGTCGTGCTGAACACCGCGTTCGGCGAGGCCACGATGGCGGTCGATACCCATATATTTCGCGTCGCGAACCGCACCGGGCTCGCGCCCGGCGAGACGGTGCGCGCCGTCGAGGACAAGCTCATGAAATTCGTGCCGCCGGAATTTCTGAAAAATGCCCACCACTGGCTCATCCTGCACGGTCGCTATGTTTGCACCGCGCGCAAGCCTGCCTGTCCCCACTGCATCATCGTGGACCTCTGCGAATATCGGCATAAGACCAAGGAAGCCGCGCCATGAGCTCGCCGGCCTTCGGCGGCTACACCCGAGAGCAACTGCGCTTAAGCTACGCCGAAGCCTGGCGCAAGCACCTCGCGCGCGTCCCCATGACGCCGCTTGGAATCGCTCATCGCGGATGTCATCGCGCATCATCCCGAGTATCAATCCCTGGTCGGGGATGCGGGGGCGGTGCAGGCGTTCGAGGCGTCCGTGGAAGGCGCCGCGGAGAACCCTTTTTTACATATGGGGCTGCATCTCGCGGTTCGCGAGCAACTGTCGATCGATCGGCCGCCGGGCGTGCGGCAAATCCGGCAGGCGCTCGCCGTACGCCTCGGCGATGAGCACGGCGCGGAGCATGTGCTCATGGAAGCGCTCGCCGAAGCGCTCTGGGAGGCGCAACGTGCCGGACAGCCGCCGGACGAGCGCCGCTATCTCGCGCTCGCACGTGCCCGCATCGAGGCGTCCAACTAATACGTATCGGGGCATAACGCACGGCGTGTGGCGCACGGCGTGTAACGCGTTGCGTGCAACGTTAAGCAAGTTTCATGGTCGCGTCATCGGCGCATCCACGCGTGACGGTTATCCTCGCCGGACCCACCCGAGGTTCGCTCATGCGCTCCGTGCCGGCCGTTGCTCTCTTGATCGCTCTCCCGGCACTCGCCGGCGGCTGGTCATGGGTGGCGGCGGCCGAGCCCTCCGCCACGGCGCCGACGCCCGCCGCCGCTTCCCACGCCCCTGCCACGGGCGGCGTCTCGAGCGCCGATAACGAAGCTGCCGCACGCCATGCGAAGCGGACGGCGTGCATCAACCAGGCTCGAGCCAAAAAGCTGGTGGGTGCGCAGAAGACCGCTTTCATCAAGGGCTGTATCGATACGCCTTAACGCTTCGGGATATAAAGATCCGTGAGCGTACCCTCGACGGCTTCCGCCGCGAATGCCACCGTCTCGCTGAGCGTCGGGTGAGCGTGCACGGTGAGGCCGATGTCCGCGGCGTCCGCGCCCATTTCGATGGCAAGTCCGATTTCGGCCATCAACTCGCCCGCGTTCGTGCCGACGATGCCGCCGCCGATGATGCGCCGAGTTGCCTTGTCGAATAACAGCTTGGTGAACCCGTCGTCGCGATTGAGGGCAAGCGATCGGCCGCTCGCGGCCCAAGGAAACATCCCCTTGCCGAATTCGATGCCGCGCGCCTTGGCCTCGGTCTCCGTGACCCCCACCCAGGCGATCTCCGGGTCCGTATAGGCGACGGAGGGAATGCCGCGCGCATCGAACGAGGACTTATGCCCTGCGGCCACTTCCGCGGCCACCTTCCCCTCGTGCGTCGCCTTGTGAGCGAGCATCGGCGCTCCGGCGATGTCGCCGATGGCAAAGATATGCGGCACGTTGGTGCGCATCTGCTTATCCACCGCGATGATGCCGCGCTTGTCGACCTTGACGCCCGCAGCGGCGGCATTGATCGCGTTGCCGTTCGCGCTGCGTCCCACCGCGACCAGGACTCGATCGAAGTCCTGCGGCGCGGGCACGTCGGGACCTTCGAAGGTCGCCCGCAAGCCCTCCGCGTGCGCCTCGAGCTTCGCGACCCTGGTCTTCGTCATGATGCGCGCATAGCGCTTCTCGATGCGCTTCTGCAGCGGGCGTACCAGATCGCGGTCGGTGCCGGGCATCAATCCCTCGGCCAGCTCGACGACCGTCACGGTCACCCCCAGGGCGTCGTAGACGCACGCCATTTCCAGGCCGATGATTCCGCCGCCGATCACCAGCAGGCGCTTGCAGTCGTCGGGCAGCTCGAGCGCGCCGGTCGAATCGATGATGCGCGGATCGTCCGGGAGCCCGGGCAGGCGCACCGCCTCCGATCCCGCGGCGATGATGCATTGCTTGAAATCGACCCGACGAGTCGCCATCCGCGGATTGCAGCTCGAGCGTGTGCGGACCGACGAACTTCGCCTCGCCGCGCAGCACATCGACCTTGCGCTGCTTGGCGAGCACGCTGAGCCCGTTGGTCAGCTTGGTCACGACCCGATTCTTCCATGCCCGCAAATGCTCGCGATCGATCTGTCGGCGGCGCGAACACGATGCCGGCGGCAGACATATCGGCCGCATCCTCGATCACCTTGGCCGCGTGCAAGAGCGCCTTCGATGGAATGCAGCCGACGTTGAGGCAGACGCCGCCGAGCATCGGCCAGCGTTCGATGAGCGTGACCTTGAGCCCCAAGTCAGCGGCGCGGAACGCCGCGGTGTAGCCGCCAGGACCTGAGCCGAGGACCACGAGATCGAGCGCGTCCGAGGGAGATGTCGACTGAGCCGCGGTCGCCGCCGCCGCCGCAGGCGGGCTCTTCACCGTCGGCGGTGCCTTCTCCTTGGGCTGCGCCTTCTCCTTGGGCTGAGCGTTCTCGTCCGGCGCCGCATTGCCTTTCGCCGCCGGCTTCGCAGCGGGTGCCGGCTTCGCGTCTACCGTCGCCTTCTCATCCGGTGCTGCTTCGTTCTTCGCCGACGTCAAAACCGCGATGACGGTGCCTGAGGACACTTCCTCGCCCTTCTTCACCGCAATCGACTTGACGGTGCCGGCGGCACTCGACGGGATGTCCATGGACGCCTTTTCACTCTCGAGCGTGATCAGCGGATCGTCCACCCCGATCTCTGCGCCGACCGAAACCAGCACTTCCACGACAGTGGCAGTCTTGGTGTCGCCCAAGTCCGGAATTCGAACTTCGATCTCGCTCACAGCAGCGCCTTCACGTCGCGGAGCGTCTGGCTCAAGAACACGACGAATCGCGCAGCCTGTGCGCCGTCGATGACGCGATGATCGTAGGAGAGCGACAGCGGCAGCATCAGGCGCGGAACGAACGCGCCCTTCTCGAACACCGGTTTATGGATCGAGCGCGACACGCCCAGAATCGCCACTTCCGGCGCATTGATGATCGGGGTGAAGGCCGTGCCGCCGATACCGCCGAGACTCGAGACGGTGAACGATCCGCCCTGCATCTCGGCCGCGGAGAGTTTGCCGGCCCGCGCCTTCTCCGAGAGCGTCGCGAGCGCGCGCGCCAGATCGAACAGATTCAGGCGGTCGGCGTCGCGAATCACCGGCACCAGCAGTCCGTTCGGCGTGTCGGCGGCGAAGCCGATGTGAAAGTACTTCTTGAAGACAAGATTCTTGCCCGAGGCATCGAGCGATGCGTTGAAGCGCGGAAATTTCTTGAGCGCGACGATGCAGGCGCGGATGACGAATGCGAGCGGCGTCAACGGCACGCCTTCCTGCTTTGCCTTGGGCTTGAGCGCCACCCGCGCGATGTCCAAATCGGTGATGTCCGCATCCTCATGCTGCGTGACATGAGGCAGGTTGATCCAGCTCGCCTGCAGGCGCGCGCCGGAGATGAGCTGGATTCGCGAGAGCGGTTGGGACTCCACCGCGCCGAACAGCGCGAAGTCGACTTCGGGTACCTTCGGCAGACCACCGCCGGCGGCCGGTGGCGGCGCTGAGGAGCTTTTTCACGTAGGCCTTCACGTCCTCGTGCGTGATGCGCCCCTTGGGCCCCGTGCCTTTGACCTGGCCGAGATCGGCGCCCAGCTCGCGCGCGAACTTGCGCACCGAGGGGCTCGCGTAGGCCGTCGAGAACGCCTTCTCATCGATCGGCGACGCGCCGGCGCTCGGCGGCGATGACGCCGCAGAGGTGCGCTTGGAGTCGTCGGCTGCGCGCGGCGGCGCCGAACTCTGCGAGGCCGGAGCCTGCGGCGGGCTCGCCTCCGTCGCGGCCTCATCCGAAGTCTTGTCGGCCGCCGGGGTTTCGGTCTTCGCGGCGGCGGAAGCCGGCGCCTCCTCTTTCCCGGCCGCGCCTTCCCGGGCCGCGGGCTTCTCGGCCGGGCTCTGCGCCGCGCTCTCGAGCACGAGTATCACGCTGCCCTCGGACACCTTGTCGCCCTTCTTGACCTTGACCTCGGCGATGCGTCCGGCCGCCGGGGACGGCACGTCCATCGCCGCCTTCTCGGTCTCGAGCGTGACCATCGGCGTTTCTTTGTCGATCTCCTGGCCGGCCTTGACCAGCACATCGATCACTTCCACATCCTTGAAGCCGCCGATGTCGGGGACCACCACTTGCGTCGTACTGGCCATGATTCAAACCGACAGGGGATTGGGCTTGTTGGGATCGATGCCGAAGGCCTGCATGGCCTTGGTCACCGTGCGCGCGTCGAGCTTGCCGTCGTCGGCGAGGCACTTGAGTGCCGCGATCACCACGTAATGGCGATTGACCTCGAAGAAGCGCCGCAGCTCCGCGCGCGAGTCGCTGCGCCCGAAGCCATCGGTGCCGAGTACCGCGTAGCGACCGGGCACCCACTGGCGGATCTGATCGGGCACGGTCTTGATGTAATCGGTCGCCGCGATGAAAGGACCCGCACTATCCCCGAGCGCCTCGCGCACATAGGGAACGCGCGCGGTTTCGGTCGGATGCAGCAGATTCCAGCGCTCGACATCGAGCGCGTTGCGGCGCAATTCCGAGAAGCTCGTGACCGAGAACACGTCCGCCGGGACGCCGAAATCCTTCTCGAGCAGCTCCGACGCCGCAAGCACTTCGCGCAAGATCGTGCCCGAGCCGAACAGCGTCACCCGCACCTTGCCCTTGCCGCCGCTCTTCACCGGATACATGCCGCGCAGGATGCCCTGCTCCACCCCGGCGGGCATGGCCGGATGGGCGTAATTCTCGTTCATGCAGGTGATGTAGTAGAAGACGCTCTCCTGCTCCTGATACATGCGGCGCAATCCGTCCTGGATAATCACCGCCAACTCGTAGGCATAGGCCGGATCGTAGGCGACGCAGTTCGGAATCGCGGTCATCACCAGCTGGCTATGGCCGTCCTGATGCTGCAACCCCTCGCCCGCGAGCGTGGTGCGCCCGGCGGTGCCGCCGATCAGAAAGCCGCGGGCGCGGCTGTCGCCGGCGGCCCACATGAAATCCCCGACGCGCTGAAAACCGAACATCGAGTAGTAGATGTAGAACGGAATCATGCTCACGCCGTGGTTCGAATACGCGGTGGCGGCGGCGATCCAGGAACACAAGCTCCCCGCCTCGTTGATGCCCTCCTCCAGGATCTGTCCTTGGCGGTCCTCGCGGTAGAACATGAGCTGATCGGCATCCTGCGGCGTGTAGAGCTGCCCCACCGAGGAATAGATGCCGATCTGGCGGAACATGCCCTCCATGCCGAAGGTGCGCGCCTCGTCCGGGAATGATCGGCACCACGTGCTTGCCGATGTTCTTGTCCCGCACCAGGGTCGAGAGAATCCGCACCAGCGCCATGGTGGTCGAGATCTCGCGGTCTTGTGTCCCCTCGAGCAGCGCGCTGAAGGATTCGAGCGGCGGTGCGGGGAGCGGCGGTGCTGCCGAGTTACGCTCGGGCAAATAGCCGCCGAGCGCGGTGCGGCGCTCCTGCAGGTAGACGATCTCCTCGCTGTCGGGAGCGGGCTTGCGAAACGAAAGCCCGGCGATCTCCTCATCCGAGATCGGGATGTTGAAGCGGTCGCGGACGGCCTTCAGGTCCTCCTCGCCGAGCTTTTTCTGCTGGTGCGCGACGTTGAGTCCCTCGGCCGTCTTGCCGAGCCCGAAGCCCTTGACGGTCTTCGCGAGGATGACCGTGGGCGCGCCCTTGTTGGCCATGGCGGACGCATACGCCGCATACACCTTCACCGGATCGTGGCCGCCGCGGTTCAAGCGCCAGATCTCATCGTCGGACATGTTGGCGACCATCTCCTTGAGCTCGGGATACTTGCCGAAGAAATGCTCGCGGGTATAGGCGCCGCCCTTGGATTTGAAGTTCTGATACTCCCCGTCCACGCATTCTTCCATCAAGCGCTTCAGCAGGCCCTTGTGATCGCGCTCGAGCAGCGGATCCCAGCGCGATCCCCACAGCACCTTGATGACGTTCCAGCCGGCGCCGAGAAACGCCGCCTCGAGCTCCTGGATGATCTTGCCGTTGCCGCGCACCGGACCGTCGAGACGCTGCAGATTGCAATTGATGACGAAGACCAGGTTGTCGAGCTTCTCGCGCACCGGCATGGTGAGCGCGCCCATCGACTCGGGCTCGTCCATCTCGCCGTCGCCCAGGAAAGCCCAGACCTTACGGTCCGACTGCGGCACGATCCCGCGGTTCTCGAGATAGCGCACGAAGCGCGCCTGGAAAATGGCCATCATCGGACCCAAGCCCATGGACACCGTCGGGTACTGCCAGAAATCGGGCATCAGCCACGGGTGCGGATACGAAGACAAGCCGTCGCCGCGCACCTCTCTGTCGAAAGCGCTGCAGCTGCCCCTCGTCGAGCCGTCCCTCGAGATAGGCGCGGGCATAGATGCCCGGGCTCGAATGGCCCTGCATGTAGATCATGTCGCCGGGATGCGCGCTGCTGCGGGCGCGCCAGAAGTGGTTGAATCCGACCTCGTAGAGCGTCGCGGCGGAGGCATAGCTCGCGATGTGGCCGCCGTACTCCGAGCTCACATGATTGGCCTGCACCACCATGGCGAGCGCGTTCCAGCGCATGTAGGCCTCGTTGCGCCGCTCGAGCGAGCGGTCGCCCGGGTAGTCGGGCTGCTGCGCCCTCGAGATGGTGTTGAGGTAGGCCGTATTCGGCTTGAACGGCAGATAGGCGCCGGAGCGGCGGGTGAAGTCGACCAATTTCTCGAGCAGGAAATGCGCCCGCTGCGGCCCTTGGGCGCGCATGACGGACTCCATCGACTCGAGCCACTCCTGCGTTTCCGTGGGGTCGATGTCTTCGAAGGGTGATTGCTGCGTCATAGTAAGGAAAACCTTGCGGGCCGGCACGAGCTCATGCACGCGCCCAAGCGTCCTGTTAAGATGGAGGGCACGTTACAGCGCCCCTGCGCGACTGCCGCTTTTAGCAGCGCTATCTTCAGGGTTTGGTTTTTCACGGTCAAGCAAAGGGGTCGGCTGGCAGGATGCTCGAGAGACACGGGCGCAAGATGGGCGATACCCTCGCTCGAGCCCGCGAGCCTTGAGCCGCGCAGATCAGCGAGCTCCGCCCACAGGTATGTCCATTCGTTTTCCCTTTCGCACCCTGATCGTTCCCGTCCGGCGAATCGCGCCGCGGGTCACGGCATCGAAGCTCGCCGATTACTCCGCGGCCGTCGTGCTCCTGCCGCTCAAGCCCTCGGCGGCCGATTGGGCCGCCGTGCCTCATGGCGCCTTGTTGCGCGAGCTCTATGCGCGCAAGGTGCGGAAAGAAGGCGATTGCTGTCAGCTGCGCGTTGGCGCGCGCGCCGAGACGCTGCTCATTGCCTCGTGCCCGCCTGCGCAGGCGAGCGCTTTCGAGCGGCTGCAAATCGCCGGCAAGCTCGCCCGCGCGGCGATGGAGTCCGAGCCCACCTCGCTCCTTTTGTGGCAGCAGGGATGCGACCGCGAGATCGCGCACGCCTCGCTCCTTGCGATGGTGGCCGGGTTCGAGGCGGCGGCATTTCGGTTCGCGAGTTTCAAGAGCAAGCCGAAGCTGCGCCCCGCCCTCGCACGCATCGACATCGCCATTGCCGGCCTCGCCGATCTCGATTTCACCCTCGCCACCTCCGCCGGCAACAATCTTGCGCGCTGGCTCACCGCGCTGCCGCCGAATACCCTCGACGCCGCAGGCTATCGCCGCCTGGTGAAAGAGCTCGCCCGGCATCTGGGCCTCGACTATCGTTTCTACGGAGAGACCCAGCTCAAGCGCTTGGGTGCAGGTGCGTTCCTCGCGGTCTCGCAGGGTAACGCGACGCGCGATGCCGGAATCGTGCGCCTGTCCTATCGGCCGCGCGGTGCGCGCGCGCCGCAGGTGAGCCTGGTAGGCAAGGGCATCTGCTTCGATACCGGCGGCACCAACTTAAAGCCGCACAAGAGCATGCTCGACATGCACACCGATATGGAGGGGAGCGCCGTGGCGCTCGGCAGCCTGTACGCGCTCAACTCGCTCAAGTCGGGACTCGCCGTCGATTGCTGGCTCGCGATCACGGAAAATCGTATCGGCCCCACCGCCTACAAACCGCAGGACGTGGTGCGCGCCCAGAACGGCACCACGATTCAAGTGATCCACACGGATGCGGAAGGCCGCATGGTGCTCGCGGACACCTTGTGCCTGGCGGCGCGCGAGAAGCCCGGGGCGATCATCGACTACGCGACCCTCACCGGCGCCTGCGTCTATGCGCTCACCGAGCGCTACAGCGGCGCGTTCACCAATCGGCCCGATGCGCGCGCGGTGATCGAAGCGGCCGGCGCAGCGAGCGGCGAGCGCGTCTGGGTGTTCCCCATGGACAAGGATTTCGAGACCGACATCGAGAGCAGCATCGCCGATGTGCTGCAATGCTCGATCGACTCGAAGGGGGATCACATCCTGGCGGCGTGCTTTCTGAACCGCTTCGTCCCGAAGTCGATCCCCTGGCTGCATCTCGATCTGGCGGCCGGCACCCGTCATGGCGGACTCGGGCATATCGCCACCGAGATCACGGGATTCGGCGTGCGCTACACGCTCGAGTTGTTACGCCGCGGCTGGCCGGACTCGTGAACGTTCTGACCCTGCGCCGTCCCGATGACTGGCATTTGCACCTGCGCGACGGCGCGGCGCTCGCCTCCGTCGTGAAATTCACGGCCGAACGCTTCGGCCGCGCCATCGTCATGCCGAATCTGAAGCCGCCCGTCGCCACCGCGGCCGCGGCCGCGGCGTACCAGAAGCGCGTGCTCGCCGCGCTCCCGAAGGCGAGTACCTTCACCCCGCTCATGACCCTTTACTTGACCGACAGCACCGTGCCCGAGGAGATCGACCGCGCCGTCGCCGCGCGCTGCGTGCACGCTGTAAAGCTCTACCCGGCGGGCGCGACCACGCATTCGGATGCGGGCGTCACCGACATCCGCAAGACCTATGCCGTACTCGAACGCATGCAGGCGTGCGGCATGCCGCTGCTCGTGCACGGCGAGACCGCGCGCTCGGAAGTCGACGTGTTCGACCGCGAGTCGGTGTTTATCGACGAAACGCTCGCACCGCTGGTCGAGCGCTTTCCACGCTTGAAAGTGGTGTTCGAGCACATCACCACCGCGCGTGCGGTCGAGTTCGTGACCGCCGCGCGCCCGGGCGTCGCCGCCACCATCACGCCGCAGCATCTGCTGCACAATCGCAACGCGATCTTCGCCGGCGGCATCCGGCCGCATTATTACTGCCTGCCGATTTTGAAGCGCGAGCGCGACCGCGTTGCGCTGCTCAAGGCCGCCGTCAGCGGCAGTCCGCGTTTTTTCCTGGGAACCGACAGCGCGCCCCACGAGCGAGCGACCAAGGAGTCCTCCTGCGGCTGCGCCGGGATGTTCACGGCGCATGCGGCGATCGAGCTGTACGCGGAGGTTTTCGAAGCAAGCGGCCACCTCGATCGGCTGGAGGCCTTTGCGAGTCACTTCGGGGCGGATTTCTACGGACTGCCGCGGCACGAGGAGCACATCACGCTCAAGCGCGAGCCTTGGGTGGTGCCGGAGCGCTATTCCTTCGGTGAAGGCACGGTGGTCCCTTATCGCGCCGGCGAGACCATTGCCTGGCGGCTTGCGCCGGCCGAGCAGGCATGACGATCCCACCCATCACGTTCGCCACGCGTTTTCGCGGATTCTTGCCCGTCGTCATGGATCTCGAGACCGGCGGATTCAATTCCAAGACCGATGCGCTCCTCGAGATCGCCGTGGTGCTGCTCGAGATGCGCTCGGACGGCACTCTGGCGCGCGGCGAGACCCACCGCTACCACGTCATTCCCTTTCCCGGATCGAATCTCGAGCCCGCTTCGCTCGCGGTCACCGGCATCGATCCGCACCATCCGCTGCGGCCTGCGATCTC
Source organism: uncultured Gammaproteobacteria bacterium (assembly GCA_963766915.1). Taxonomy (GTDB): domain Bacteria; phylum Pseudomonadota; class Gammaproteobacteria; order Steroidobacterales; family Steroidobacteraceae; genus Bog-1198. Next base: position 50,989 of record CAVYCL010000001.1, on the reverse strand, counting down.
CGAGGAGGACGCGTTGCAACGCATTTTCCGCGAGGTGCGCACCGCCGTGCGCAATGCGGAATGCACGCGGGCCATTCTGGTGGGCCACAACGCCTCGTTCGATTTGAATTTCCTGAACGCTGCGGTCGGGCGCACGCAGATCAAGCGCAATCCCTTCCACCCGTTCTCGTGCTTCGACACCGCCACCTTGGGCGGCGTCGCCTATGGTCAAACGGTGCTGATGCGCGCGACGCTGGCCGCCGGTCTCGACTGGGATACGAGTTCCGCACACTCGGCTTCTTACGATGCGGAGCGCTCCGCGGATTTGTTCTGCGCGGTGTGCAATCAATTCCAAAGCGTGTTCGAGGCGAGCCGCCGGCGCCTCGCCGCGATGGGACCGCTGGAAATCGACCCCGAGCCTTCCTCGGAGCCGCCTGCCGACATCGGCCCGCGGAGCTAGGCAGCTCCGCACACCGGCCTGCGCCCGACTAGGCCGGGACTGCGCCCGCTTCGGCGAGGAGTTGCTGCAGCTCGCCGCTTTTGTACATCTCGATCGCGATGTCACAGCCGCCGATCAGCTCGCCATTCACGTAGAGCTGCGGGAACGTCGGCCAGTTGGAGTAGGTCTTGAGCGCGTCGCGCACTTCAGGATCCTCGAAGATGTTCACATGGGCGAACTTCGCCTTGCAGGCGCGGAGCGCACCGACCGTCTGGGCGGAGAATCCACACTGCGGGAAGTCGGGCGTGCCCTTCATGTAGAGCACGACGGGAGCCGAGGCCAGCTGATTCTTGATTCGATCAATCGCGTTCATGTCCGTCTCCAATATGATCATTCCGGTCGTGAGGCCCATCGGTCGCGGCGCGCGGCCAGGGCCCCGAGCACTATCCGCTGCTCGGCGGGGCTCATGCGGCTCCAGCCCGCAATTTCCTCAATTGTACGATAACAGCCCTGGCAATACCCGTGGGTGTCCAGGACGCAGACCTGAACGCAAGGCGATTGCGGAGGCTCGAACTGGCTCATCGTTGAAGTATTGGGGCACGTTGCCTATTCTTCCACCCTTTTGGGGCCCAAGGAGGGTCAATTCAATGAGTTCCGTGCCGGTTCCCGCCGATCTGCCCCGGCACGTCAGGCGGGCCCTCGAGGAGGATATCGGCGGCGGCGACCTGACGGCGGCCCTGGTCCCGGCGGGCACGGACGGCTGGGCCGCGGTCATCACCCGGGAGAGCGCCATACTTTGCGGCGTTCCCTATGTGGATGCCACCTTCGCGCAGCTCGACCCCAAGGTGCGCCTCCACTGGAAGGTCCCCGAGGGCGCGCCGGTCGAGGCCAATCAGACCCTCTTTGAGATTCAGGGACCCGCTCGCTCGCTGCTCACGGGGGAGCGCACGGCGCTCAATTTCTTGCAGCTGCTCTCAGGCACCGCCACGGTGACGCACGCGTTCGTCGAGCGCCTCAAGGGAACCGCCTGCCGCCTGCTCGATACCCGCAAGACCATCCCCGGACTGCGCACCGCGCAGAAATATGCCGTCCGGGTGGGGGGTGGCCACAACCATCGTATCGGATTGTTCGACGGCATCCTGATCAAGGAAAACCACATCATGGCGGCGGGCTCGGTCGCGCGCGCCGTGGCGGCGGCGAGAACCTCCGGCACCAAGGTCCCCGTCGAAGTCGAGGTGGAAAGCCTCGGGGAGCTCGAGCAGGCGATCGCCGCTCGCGCCGACATTGCGTTGCTCGATGAGTTCTCACTCGAGGACATGGCGGAGGCGGTGACCTTGAACCGCCGCGCCCCGCACCCGTTGAAGCTCGAGGCCTCGGGCGGTGTGACGCTCGAGACCATCCGCGGGATCGCGAACACCGGCGTCGACTATGTCTCGGTCGGCAGCATCACCAAGCACGTTCACGCCATCGACCTGTCTATGCGCTTCGACTGGCAACCCTGACCGCCGGATCGAGCCCGGCGTCGGCTTGCTCCGCGCGTCGGCGATCCGCGTCCACGTCGAGCGAGCGGCACGCAGCGATGTAGACGAGCGCGGCCACCGGCAGGCCGACCAGCATCGCAAGATCCGCGCCGCCGAGTGCCCGAGCGATAGGCCCCATGTAGATGTCCGTGCTGAAAAACGGAATCATCGCGACGAATCCCACGCCGTAGGCAAGAAGCCCCCGCCAGTTCCAGCGGCCGTACATGCCGTGGGGATTGAAGATTTCGCGCACCGAGTATTGACCTTTGCGTACCCAGTAAAAGTCGACCAGGTTGATGGCCGTCCAGGGCGTGAACAGATAGAGCAGCACCGACAAGAACGAGCCGAACTTGGCAACGAAATTATCGGTCGACGCGGCGGCCAGCACGCTTGCCGCGATCGCGGCAAATGCGAGAGTGAGCACGCGCTTGGCGAGCGTCGGACGGCCGGGCCGAAAGCAATCGAGCACGCTCAGGAGCGTGAGCGAGGCGCCATAAAAATTGAGCGATGTGATGGTCACGAGCCCCATCAACGAGCACAACAACAGCGGCGTACCGAACCCAGGGAGCAATGAGTCGGTGGCGGCCAGCATGGCCGCGGCCACCTCGAGCTTCGGATAGAGCGCCGCCGCGACGGTCCCAACCAACATGGTCCATGAACCGCCGATAAAGGCGCCGAGATAAGTCCACCAGAAGGACGCGCTCACGCCGACATTGCGCGGCAGGTAGCGCGAGTAATCGGACACGTAGATCGACCACGCGAGCTGGTAGGAGGCGGCCGCAAAGAACTGCGCGAGAAAAGGCACCGCGCGAAAATCACCGGGTGCGGGGAAGAGCGAGAGCGGCGCCTTCGCCGCCACGGCCACCGTGAATATCAGCAGCGCGCCGATGAGCAGATAGGCGAGGTAGCGCTGCGCGAGGTGGATCAAGTCATAACCCGCAACCGCGAGCACGAGCGACAACAGCGTGAAGCCAACCAGCGTCGGCCCTGAAGGCACGCCGTACAGCGCGTGCATGGTCTGCGCGGCCAAGACTTGATTGAGCGAGTTGAATCCGATGTACGCGATCAGCGCGATACCCCACACGAGCAGCGCGCCGATATAGCCGAATTGCGGCCGCGATTGGATCATTTGGGGCAGTCCCAGCTGCGGCCCTTGGGTCGAGTGGAAGGCCATGAAAAACGTACCGAACGCGCTCCCCAAGATCACCGCGAGCACCATCCACGCGAAATTGCCGCCGAGCGCGATCCCGACGATGCCCGTGGCGACCGTGGCGAGATGCGCATCGCCCGAGAACCACACCGGCCAGAGATGCCAGACTTTGCCGTGGCGCTCGGCGAGCGGGACGTAATCGATCGAGCGTTGCTCGATGAATCGGGGACTGTCAGACATCAGGGGTCCGGGCCTTCAGACGCCGCGGCGCACCCCGATCGGTGCGCCACGACCCCTGAAGGCAGCGATCAGAAATTATTCTTGTATTGGAGCATCACCGTGAGCGGCTGCAAAGTCGCCACTTGCGGCAAGGGCGTCGAACCGTTGGATTCGTACTGGGCGTAGCCCACGTAGCCGATGTCGCCGAGATTCGGCTTTGCATTGCTCAGGTTGTGAATGTTGAGCGAAAGTTCCTGCTTCTGCTCCCGCACGCCGAGCCGCAGGTTGGCGAGCGAGTACGGCGGGCGCTGGCCGACGAGGCCGCTGCCGCCGTTCAGCATCGAGATGCTATTGCCTGTGTAGCTGTAGTCCGCGGACACGAAGCCGTCGAGCGTCGCGGTGAGCGGGCGGTCGTAGATGCCGCCGATCGAGGCGGTCCAGGCGGGTACGCCCGCGACTTGCATGCCCGGCGTGACGTCCGCGTAGGCGAGCGCACCCGGATTCGTGATGTCGGTCTTCTCGAAGCCTGCGCCGAAGCGCACCTGGAAGTTCGGGGTCACACGCCCGGCGACCTCGATCTCAGCGCCATTGATCAGCGCGGAGCCGCCGTTCAGCTGCAAATAGAAGCCGCAGGGCAGCGCCACCTGCTGTTGCAGGTTGTTCCAGTTGATGTGGAAGCCATCGACGGTGACCAGGATGCCGGTCTGCGGGACCTGCACCTTGGCGCCCGCCTCGTAGCTCCACAGGGTGTCGGACTTGATCTGTTCCAGGTCATTGACCGGCAGCCCGGGCAGCGAGCACGCCGGGAAGTTCGGTTGCGCACCGCCCGCCCGGAAGCCCTTTGAGGCCGACACGTAGAGCATGGTGGAGTCGAGCATCTGATAGGACAGGCCGAACTTGGGATCCGTACCCTGTTCCTTGTTTTCCGTCGGCGAGCTCGGTGTCACACCCTCGTTCATGAAGCCGTCGGCCGTGTAGTCGGCCGTTTGCTTGAGCCAGTACTTGCGTGCGCCGAGGGTCAGGTTGAACTTGTCGAGAAACTTGTAATAGAGCTCGCCGAAGATCGACTTGTCCTCTTCGGTTCCCGGGTTGTTCTGGGTCCAGAGGAGGTTGTTGGGCCAGGGTCCCACGTAACTGCCGACCGATGCGGCGGGCAGTCCGACCGCGTAGGTGTCCGGGATGAAGAACTTGGTGTTGGTGTGCGAGTAGAACACACCCACGGTGCCGCTCAGATTGTAGAAGGGTTCCCATGACACGCGCGCCTCTTCCGTTATCTGATTGTGATAGCGCTCGCCATCCCAGGTGAAGGGCTGATTCGCCAGCGTGGTCACGCCGTAGTAGTCGCGCAGCGCCTGCTGCGTGCCATAGCTCGAGTCCTCGAGATCGTGCGTGTGGCGGTAGAAGTAACTGGTCGATGAGACCGCGCTCCATCCCTGGCCCTTGTAAGTGAGATCGAGCGAGGGCAGCGCCCAGCGATCCATCGCATCCGGCTGCACGTCGAAGGCGCGATTCATGGTGTAGTCGGGCTGAAAGGATCGGGAGCGGTGCGAATGTGGCCGGGAAGCCATGCATGTCGGTGTCCTGGTACATCACACGCAGCCGCGCCTCGAAGCTCTCGGTGAACTTGACCAGCCCCGAGATCGAGCCGCCATAGCTCATCTGCGCACCCTGGTTGCCGACGCTGGTCCTCGGGACCGTCGCGTAGGGACTGGTGAGCGAATCGCCGGTGGTGGTGTCCTGCGGCGTGGTCGGGAAGCTGCGCGTCAGATAGCCGGCGTCATGCTTGCCGAACATGACGATGCGCAGGGCGGCGATGTCCGGGATCACGACCAGATTGCCGATGAATCCGGCTCCGCCGTCGGGACTGCCGCCGCCCGAGGTCGCGCCGGCCTGGATCATGTAGCCGATGTCGTCTTGGTTGAGGTTCGGGCGCTTGCTGATCAGCCGCACGTTGCCGCCGAGCGAACTCTCGCCGAATAGCGTGCCTTGCGGACCCTTCAGCACCTCGATGTTGTCGATGTCGAGCACGCGCGGGTCGACCGATCCCGGCACGGGCGTATCGTCGATATAGAAGCCGGTGGCGCCGGCCGTACCGAACAAGTTCTGACCGGTGATGCCGCGGATGGCGACGGTGCGCGCATCGGCGATGCCGGTGGCGCCGCCGCCGTAGGCGAAGGAAATGTTCGGCGTCTTGGTGGCGTAGTCATCGAACGATTGGATGTTGTAGTCCGAAAGCGTCTGGGAGGTGAACACCGTGATGGCCTCCGGCACGGTGGCCAGCGACTCATCGCGCTTGCGTGCCGTCACGACGATGGTATCGAGCGCGGTGCTGTCGGCGGCGGGTGCCGCGGTCGCGTCCTGCGCGCTGACCGCGCCGCCGTGCAGGGCCGCTCCGCAGGCGGCCGAGAAACCCAGCAACTGAGCAAAGAAACTACGGCGACGCATCGGCTTAACTCCTGTAATGGCTAGGGGACTGCTCGGCCGGCTCAGCGCATCGCCGGTGGACTGCCCATCGGGCCCCAAGCGCCCAAACGAGCGCGCGTGTGTATTCATGAGTCGATCATCCCCGACGTGGCAATTGCTTCATCGCCGGCATCTACGTGCCGAGCCTGTAATATAAGTGTGCTACGGGGGGAGAAACAACCAGAGGCTTGCGGAGCGAGCCTTAAGCCGCTGGAACATTGCCGGTGCGCGTGGCCGGCCGCCGCCCGTCAGGCGATGTTGGCGGCCTTCAAGACCCGCTGCGGCTGCGACACGCCATAGCCCTGGGCGTAGTCGACGCCGAGGCTGCGCAGCATGTTGATGATCTCGACGTTCTCGGCAAACTCGGCGATGGTCTGCTTGCCGGTCAGGTGTCCGATCTCGTTGATCGAGCGCACCATCTCGCGATCGATCGGGTCGTGCAGGATCTCCTTGACGAAGCTGCCGTCGATCTTCAGGAAATCCACCGGGAAGTGCTTCAAATAGCCGAACGAGGAGAGGCCGGTGCCGAAATCGTCCAGCGCGAATTTGCAGCCGAGCTCCTTCAGCGCCTGAATGAAGCGGTTCGCCTGCGAGAAGCTCGCGATCGCGGAGGTTTCGGTGATCTCGAAGCAGATCTTGGTGGCGTCCAGGCCGCTGCGATGGAATTGATCGATCACGTACGGCAGGAATTTGTCGTCGCCCAGGCTCTGGCCCGACAGATTGATCGAGCACATCGAGAGGTTTTCGCGCTCGTCCGCCTCCGATACCAGCCAGCGGAACGCATTCTCGATGACCCAGCGGTCGATGCTCGGCGTGATGCCGTAGCGCTCGGCCGCGGTGATGAAGTTGTCCGGCGCCACGATCTTGCCGGTCTCATCGCGCATGCGCAGCAGCAGCTCGTAGTGCGCGCCCTCCTCCGTGCGCTGCAGCGGCAGGATGGTCTGGCGGAACAGCTCGAAGCGCCCCTCCTCGAGGGCGTTGTTGATGCGCGCGGCCCACTGCATCTCGCGGCGGCGGCGCATCAGATCGATGTCGTTTTCCTCGAAGCTGTGCACGCGATTGCGGCCGGCTTCCTTGGCGGCCTGGCAGGCGCTGTCGGCCGCCGACAGCACCGAGGCGACATCCGCGTTCTCGGCGGCGATCGGCACCACGCCGATGCTCGCGCCCAGGCGGAACGTGCGCTCTTCCCAGGTGAACTTGAAATTGCGCACCGCCTCGCGCAGCGCCTCCGCGGTGCGCATCGCCTCATCGAGCGAGCAGCTCTCGAGCAGAATGCCGAACTCATCGCCGCCCAAGCGGGCGAGCGTGTCGCGCCAGCGCACCTTCGACTTGAGCAGCGCGCCGACCTGGCCCAAGAGCGCATCGCCGGCGCTGTGGCCGCAGGTGTCGTTGACGATCTTGAACTGATCGAGGTCGAGGCAGCAGAGCGCGTAGGAGGTCTCGCGCGCCTTGGCGCTCTTCAGCGCCCGCTCCATGCGGTTTTCGAACTCGCGCCGGTTCACGAGGCCGGTGAGTACGTCGTGGCTCGCGTGGTAGGACAGGCGCCGGTTGAGCTCGCGAGCCTCGCTCACGTCGTGGAACACGAGCACGCCGCCCGATACGGCGCCGCAGCCGTCGCGGATGGGCGATGCGGTGCTCTCGACGTAGATCTCGTTGCCGTCGCGCCGGATGAGCAGCATCGGGCGGACCGATTTGATGGAGCGTGTGCGCCGGATGGCGACCGCCAGCGGATTTTCGAGCGGCTCGCAGGTCTCCTCGTGGAACGCACGGAAGACCTCCTCGATCGCACGCCCCTGACTGTCCTCGAGACGCCAACCGGTGAGCGCTTCCGCCACGGGATTGAGATAATCGATGACGCCCTTGGCGTCGGTGGTGATCACGCCGTCGCCGATGCTCTGCAGCGTGATCTGCGCGCTTTCCTTCTCCCGGAACAGCGCCTCCTCGTAGAGCTTGCGTTCGGTGATATCGAGCTCGACGCCCACCAGGCGCAGCAACCGGCCCTTGTCGTCCACCTTGGCCTTGGCGCGGCTGATCACCCAGCGCCATTCGCCCGTCGCATGGCGCATGCGATGCAGGCTCTCGAATATCGGGGTCTTGCCGGCGACGTGGTCGCGGATCGCGGCCTGCACCCGTGACATGTCGTCCGAGTGCACCAGCGTGCGCCAGTCCGGCGCTTGCCCGACGTCCTCCTCGTCGTAGCCCAGCATCGCCTTCCAGCGCGGCGAGAGGTAGACGCGATTGTTGAGCGTGTCGAAATCCCACAGGCCGTCGTTGGCGCTGTAGAGCGCGAGCTCGTTGCGCTCCTCGAGATCGCGCAGATGCGCTTGGATCTCGATGCGCTCGAGCGCCGTCGCGAGGCTGCTGCCGAGCAGCTTCATGAGCAGGTGCAGCTGCACCTCCCAGTTATCGCGCGGCCGCGCACCGGCGAGCGCGAGTACCCCCGCGGGACGACCCTCGATGAGATACCCGATCATGAGCACGGAGCCGATGCCCAAGTTCGACCAGACCGCGGCGTCGTCCGCCTGATCGGGACGCGGCTTGCCCGTATCGCGCATCTCCGACACCCGCAGCGCCGCAAGCCGCGACTTGAGCCAGGGCAACGAATCGAGGCTTTGGCCCGCGCAGTTGCTCGGGGTTGCCGGTGGCCATCATGCCGCGTGCGACCTGAACATCGATGAACTGGCGCGCCGTCGGTGTCGAGCGATGCATGGAAGGCCGCATCGGCGTGCGTCGCTTCGCGCAGCAAATCGAGATTGGCGACGATGGTCTCGGCGGCGCGTCTGCGCCGTCATGGTCTGGAAGTCGACCGCGATCTTGGTGCAGATGACGTCGAGGCCGACGGTCGGCCGCAAGCCGCGCCGCGGCCAGGCTTGAGGCGACAATACATCCGACGCCGTCAGGTCCGGATGTCGGGGGTCGGTGGGTGCTATCGCCATGCGCCTGCGAGGATCCCCGGTCGGTAATTGCACTTGTGGATCAACAGTTTGCCACCCGATATGCGTGGAAACTCGAATGCGTCACACAGTTTCCCCACTCCCTGACAGCAGCCGGATACACCGGGATTCTCGCACAAGTTATCAGGAATACAAGATAAGCGCTTGTATTGGCGGGGCTTCATCCCGCGATTTTACGTAATGAGAGTCCTCGCCTGATGCATAGAGCGCGCGCAGGTTCGCTTCCATCTCCGCCTGGATCCGCTGCGAGCCCCGCGGCGTCGAGTCCCTTGGCCACATACACCGGCGGCCCGATCACGATGGCGACGCGCGCGAAGGGCTTCGGGATGACGAACCGATCCCACTGAATTTTCCAGGCGCGCGAAGCCGCGTAGGCCATGGGGATGATCGGCCGCTGCGACATCTGCGCGAGCAGGATGGCGCCCGGCTTGAACTTCCAGGGCGGACCGCGCGGACCGTCCGGCGTGATCGCGGGCGAGATGCCCTCGTGCGCGAGCGCCTGATAGTAATCGCGCAGCGCCCGCGCCCCCGTGTGCGAGGAGGATCCGCGGATGACCTCGCCGCCGAGCTTGCGGACCAGCATGGCGCCGATCTCCCCGTCCACCGAGGGCGAGATCAGAAACCCGAGCTTCACGCCGGCGCTGCGCATCTCGAACAGCGGCTTCACGCACAACAGCTGATGCTGGTGCCAGTAGACCGGGATGAACGAAGGTGCCGCGCTCGAGCGCGGCCGTACGATGTGCTCCGCGCCGACCACCCGGATGCGCGCACACCAGCGCCAGACCGTCCGTGCCGAGCAAAAGGGCCACGGGCACGAGCAGCGTGTAGAGCGCCAGCCGCGTGCGCGTGAGCCGGCGCGAGGAGCGCGTTTGCTGTCGGTACAGGCTGTTGCGCAGGTCGCCGGCGGGTTCTTTCTCCACGCCGAGCATTGTCGGTAACGACGACCGGGCGCGCAAGCCTAAGAAAAGCCAGGCTGCGCTACAATATCGCGATGCACATCCGGTCCCCTTCCTCCCGGTCCTGCCGAGGGTTTCGATCTCGGCGGGAGCGACGAAACTTTGCCGCGGCTATGCGAGTACTTCGCGCGCTACGGCAATGTCTACCGCGTGTTCGCTCCGAGCCGGGGCGTCTACGACTACGTGATCAACCATCCGGACGACATCAAGCACGTGCTGTTGTCGAACCACCGCAACTACACCAAGGGCCAGGGCATGGATCGGGTCAAGATCCTGCTCGGCAACGGCATCATGACCAGCGAGGGCGACTTCTGGCGCCGCCAGCGGCGCATGATGCAGCCCGATTTCCACCGCCGCGTGCTCGGCCGGTTCGCCCGAGCTCATTCACGAGGTGAACGAGAAGTTCGTCGAGCGCTGGGCCGCGCAGGCCGCGCACGGCGAGCCCGTCAATGTCACCGACGATGCGAGCGAACTCACCCTGCAGATCGTGCTCGAGTCGATCTTCGGCGATGACCTCGAGCGCGTCGAGCGCGAGCAAGGGGCGAACCCCTTCGAGGTGGTCGCCAAGGAACAGAACCGCGATCTCAAGTTCGCCTTCCGCTTCCGCTCGCTCGCCAAGCTCATCGGCGAATTGATCGGACGGCGCCGGCGCGAGCCGGAAGAGCGCCACGATTTCCTCGCGATGCTCATGGCCGCACGCGACCACGACGATCAGCCGCATGAGCGACAAGGAGCTGATCGATGAGGTGATGACCTTGATCGTGGCCGGACACGAGACGACCGCGGCGGCGCTCACCTGGACATGGTATCTCCTCGCACGGCACCCCGACGTCGGCGCCGAGCTCGAGGCCGAGGCGGACCGGACGCCCGAAGGGCATGCTCGGTCTCGAGGCGGCGGAATCGCTCGCCTTCACGCATCAAGTGGTGCAGGAGGCGCTGCGGCTCTATCCGCCCGGGTGGCTGTTCACGCGCCGCGCGCTCGAAGACGACGAGATCGGCGGCTTTCCGGTGGCGGCCGCGCACCGATGTGTTCATCAGCCCCTACACCCTGCACCGGCACCCGGACTTCTGGAGCGCTCCGGAGGAATTTCAGCCGGCGCGCTTCGCCGGCATCGATGCGAAAGAACGCCATCGTTTCGCGTATATTCCCTTCTCGGTCGGTCCCCGGCATTGCATCGGCGAGAACATGGCGATGTTCGAGATGCTGGTGCACGTCAATCGCATGGCGCGGCGCTTTCGGCTGCGGCTATTGAACGACGATCCCATCGAGCTCGAGGCGCAGATCAACCTGCGGCCGCGCTCCAACCTTATGATGACGGTAGAAATTCGATGAAGTACACGACGCTTACGGACATGCTCGAGAGTAATCGCGACGTCGATCGCGCCGTGACCTATGTCGAGGGCGAAAATGCCGAGCGCCGGGTGAGCTTTCAGCGAGGTGCATGCGCGCGCGCTCGGAATCCTGCATCACCTGCAGGCGAAGGGCGCTCAGCGCGGCGACAAGCTGATCATCTTCCTCTCCAACAACGAGCAGTTCCTCGACGCCTTCTGGGCCGCCATCGCGGGCGGCATCGTGCCGGTTCCGCTCGCGGTCGGTATCAGCGACGAGCATCGCCACAAACTGCTGCGTGTCGCCCGTAAGATCGGACGGCCCTGGCTCTATACCGACGCCAAGAATCTCGAGCGTCTGCAGGCGCTCGCCACCGAGGTGGGTGAGACCGAGCTCATGGCGGAGCTCAAGTCGCGCTCCTTTCTGGTGGAATCGATCAGCGACATCTCGCGCCAGGCGAAGCTCTACAAGGCATCCCCCGAGGATCTCGCCTTCATTCAGTTCTCCTCCGGCTCGACCAGCGAGCCGAAGGGCGTGATGCTGACGCACGGCAACCTCATCGCCAATATCACGGGCGCCATCCTGGTCGACAAATATGACGAGTCGGACGTCGGCTTCAGCTGGATGCCGCTCACCCATGACATGGGACTCATCGGCTTCTACCTGACCTTGTTCGCGACCCGCTCGCACATCAATTTGATGCCGACGGACCTGTTCGTGCGACGGCCCTTGCTGTGGCTGCAGCTGGCATCGAAGAAGCGTGCCACCCTCACCTCCTCCCCCAATTTCGGCTACCGCCATTTCCTCAAAGTGCTCGGCGGCCGTCGCCTCGAGAACGTCGACCTCTCGTCGATACGCGGCATTTACAACGGCGCGGAGCCGATTTCCGTGGAGCTGGTGAACGAGTTCATGCAGACGCTCGCCTACACGGGGCTCAAGCACAACGCCATGTATCCGGTTTACGGCCTGGCGGAAGCCTGTCTTGCGGTGGCTTTCCCCGAGCACGGCGCGGATTACCGCTGGATTCGCGCCAATCGCCACAAGCTCGGCGTGGGCGTGAAGATCGAAGTGAATCCGGCCGATGCGCGCGAAGTCATCGAACTCATGTGCGTCGGGCAATCCTGCCGAACATGGAGGTGCGCATCGCCGACGATGCGCGCGCGCCGCTCGCCGAAGGCCTGGTCGGACACATCCTCATCCGCGGACCCGAACGTGACGCGCGGGTATTTCGCCGATCCGGAGGCGACCGCCGCGGCCCTCGACGCGGACGGCTGGCTCGACACCGGCGATCTCGGGTTCTTTCACGAAGGCGGCCTCTACATCGCCGGCCGCAGCAAGGACATCATCTTCATCAACGGCCAGAACTACTATCCCTACGACCTCGAGAACATTGCGCAGCGGGCCCCGGGCCTCGATCTCAACAAGGTCGTCACCGCGGGCGTGGCCAAACCGGGAGCCCAGGGCGAAGAGCTGGTGGTGTTCGTGCTGCACCGAGGCGAGCTTGCGGAGTTTCTGCCCACCGTCAGCCGCCGTCAACCGCCTGATCAACGAGCACACCGGCATCGAAGTGAGTCACGTGATTCCGGTGAAGCGGATCCCGAAGACCACCAGCGGCAAAGTGCAGCGCCACCTGCTCGAGAAAGGCTTACAGCGACGGCGAGTTCGACGCCGACATCGCAGCGCTCGAGGCGCTGCGCAGCGCCGATACGGGCTCGCACGTGACCGGGTCGGAGCTGGAGACGCGTCTGCAGGCGATCGCCGAGTCCGCGCTTGCCCGGCAAACGCATCGAGGTGACCGACAATTTGTTCGAGATCGGCGCGAGCTCGCTCAAGCTGATCGAGATCCACGAGAACATCGACCGCGATTATCCGGGTCTCATCGATCTCACCGAGCTGTTCGATCACCCAACGATCGCCGACCTCGCGAAGCATCTGCAGGGCAAGCTCGGCAAGACCGCGGGCTGAATCCGGACGGCCCCTGTGCGGCGGGTGCTCAGTCGGCTCCGTAGAGCGGCTTCTTGAGCTTCCAGCGGCGGTAGGACCAGAGCCAATCCGCCGGATGCGCGAGGACGTCCTTCTCGCAGGCGCGCGCATAGCGCTCGGTGATGGCATTCGGCTCGAGCGTTTCGCGCCCGTCCCAGAGCTCGCGGATCTCGACCTCGTATCGGCCCCGCCTCACACGCCGCATCAAGACGTAGCACACCGGCAGGCGCATGGCGCGCGCGATCTGCTCGGCTCCCACGTAAAACGCGGTGTCCTGGCCCAGAAATTTGGTCCAGTAGCGCTTGTCGGTGGACACCGGCGCCTGATCGGCATTCATGGCGAGCGCGCGCACGACGCCGCGGCGGCTCAGAAAGTCCGCCAGCAGCTCCTTGGCGGGGATCAAGCGGGCGCCGAAGCGCGAGCGCACCTCGAGCACGAGCCGCTCGGCCCAGGCATCGTGGAGCGGCTTGTAGGCCGCATCCACCGGGAACCCGAGCTGCAAGGTCACGCCCTGCAAGAGCCACTCCCAGTTGCCGAGATGGGAGGTCACGAGCATGACCGACCGCCCCGCATCGAGCAGAGCGCGGGCCGGCTGAATATCCCGAACATGCACCCGCGCGATCATGTCGGCAGGCTCGATCGACATCGACCTCACCAGCTCGACCAGCACGTCGCAGAAGTTCTTCAGAAAGCGCTTGTGAATGGCGGTCCGCTCGGCCTCGGTCGCGTCGGGAAAGACCTTCGCGAGTTGCTCGCGGATCACGCGATGCCGGTAGCGCGCCACGTAGTACGCGATCACGTAGATCACCCAGGAGAGCGCATACAGCAGCCACAGCGGGGCGAGGGAGAGCGTTTTGAACAGGAGTTTCAAGCCGCCCATTGTCCGGGCGCGAGGCTCCGGAATCCAGTGGCGAAGCTCCGACCCGCCGGCCCGCATCGCCCGGGCCGCGCCATAACACGCCATAATTGCTCCCCCGCTTCGCCACAAAGCGCTGCAAGACTCTTCCCTATCGCGGCAACCCAAGTCCGCGGGAGGGTGGGATCATGCCGAGTCGTTTGGATGCCTTGCTCGAGTTCCTGCGGCGCGCGGGCGGCGCCCTGGGGGAGAGCATTCGTGCCTGCTGCGTGATGGCCTACCGGCGGCGCTGGCGCGTCGGGAGCGTGGCGCTGCTCGCGCTGCTGGCTTTCGGGCTCTACACCCACCCGCCCTTCGCCACGGTACGCCGCGGCGAAGTGCTGGTACGCACGGACGTGCTCGATGACTCGGTGACCGTCTTTACGTCCGGCACGGTCCTCGTGCTGCCCGGCATGCATCAGGTGCGTTGCTATTCCATTCGCGACCAGGTGTATCGGCCGGCCGAGAGCGCGACGGCGACCGGACCCGCCCCGTTTCAATCGATCGAGGGACTGTCGATCGGCGTCGATCTCACCGTGCGCTGGAGCGTCGATCGCGCCCGCCTCGCGCAGATGTCGAGGGAATTTCCGGACGATCTCAACGAGGATCTCGTGGCACCCGCGGTGCAGGGGGTGATCTATCCGCTGTTCGCCCGATACTCGGTACGCGAGATCTTTTCCCGCCGCCGGGCGGACATCCAAAAGGAGATGATGGCCGAACTCGGCCCTAAGTTCACGGCGATGGGCCTGGTGCTGCGCGGCGTCGACATGGGCAAGGTGGATTTGCCGCCGGACTACCGCGCGGGAATGGAGAAACTTCTCTCCGAGGAGCTCGAGACCGAGAAGGTGCGCTATACGCTCGAGCTCAAGGAGGCGGACGTCAAGCGTCAGCAACTCGAAGCCGAGGCCGACAAGGTGCGGCGTCAAACGGCGGCCGAGGCCGCCGGCGCGGAGCAAGTCATCGCCGCCCGCGCTCAAGAAGAAACCATGAAACACATCCTGCCGTTCAAGCAGAAGCAGATCGAGCAGCGTCAGCTCGAAGCCGAAGCCGACAAGGTCGCCCGCATTCGGACCGCGGAAGGCTCCGCCGAGGCGCGCCGGATCGAGGCCCGGGGCGAGGCCGATTCGCGTCAAAAGCTCGCGGACGCCGAAGCCTATCGCCTCGATCTCGTCGGCAAAGCCAATGCCGGCCAGATGGAGCGCGAGGGCGCGCTGGTCGCGCGCTATCCCCTGCTCATTCAAAAGACGCTCGCCGACAAGCTGTCCGACAAGGTGCAGGTGATCATCGCACCGCTCCCGGCGGCCGGCCGATTCTTGGGCTCGAATCTCATCGGCACCCAGGGCTTGACCGGCGCCGAGGAGACGGCCGCGGAGCCGGCCACGCCGGCAGCGGGCTCACGATGATTCTCGCGCTCACCGCGACGGTCGCCATCGTCGTGCTGGACCATGCCTCGCTCCGCGCGGCACCGCGCGCGGCCGCGACCGAGCTCACGGCGCTCTGGCAGGGGGACGTGGTCGAGATCCGCGGCGAGCGCGCCGGGTACCTCAAGGTCTACGATTATCATCGCGAGCGGGGCGGGTATCTCAAGGCCGACGCGGCGCGGCCGGTGACGCTCACCGAGGCGGCCGCACCCGAGCTGCTCGCGGTTCTGCGCTTCTTGCGCGAGACCCCCGGATCCGAACCGCTCGGCATCAGCTACGGCGCCGCGTATTTGAAAGCCGTGCCGGCCCGTTCGCTCACCGCCGAGCCCTTCGATGCCATCGCCGGCATGGCCGAGCGCTTGGCCGACGAGGCCTCGGGAAGCTCGAGCCGTTCCACCGGGGCGGCTGCGCATCTCGAGGTGGTGGAGCAATTCGGTATCCGGATGAAGAGCTTCGAGCGCAACGGACGAGTTCAAGTGTGCTACGACGGCGAGCTCTTCCGCCGCGTGCTGACGATGACCGGCGCAAGTCCGGAGGAGCGCGCGCACGCCGTGCTCGGACTCACGCGGTCCGACTGCATCGACCCGGCCTTGGGACCCGTGCCGCGTGCCGCGCTCGACGATGAGCGCCGGCAACTGCTCGAAGACATCAAGGATGCCGAGGTGCCCCCGCTGCTGCGCACCCGGCTGCACCTCCGGCGCGCCGGGGTCTGGGCCTCGATTGCGTACACCTCGGCGCGTCGCGGTGAACCGGCGGCGGCGGCGGCGAGCCGCGCACTCGCCGAGCTGACCGCCGCGGACGCGAACGAGCTCGGTGAGGACCGCCGCAGCGACTATGTGGACGCCGTGCTGCGGACCGGCGCGGTACGTTGGGCCGCCGCGCTGCCGGCGCCCGTCGCACGCGGTCTCACGCTGAGCGCGGCTCCCGGTGATCCGGGACAGACCTGTCTCGCGCTGGGCGAGGCAGAGCACCCGCACGCGGCGCCGCTGGTACGACGGTGTACCTACGGCATCGTTTGGATGGCCTCGGCGCAGGCGATACCGCAAGGTCCGGCGCTCGTGCTCGCGGTGCAGCCCCTCGAAAGCTGGCGCGAGCTCTGGGTGTTTCACCAAGATGCGGGCAGCTGGACCGTCGATGTGCTGTCACCCGGCCTGGACGATCCCGAAGAAGGCTATGTGGACTATGCCGGCTTCGTGCCGGGCTCGAAGCGCTTGCTCATCGCCCGCGAAGTCAAGGAACACGGCCGATTTCGCCGGCGCTTCGAGGAGCTTAGGCTCGATGATCTTGCCCTGTTGAAACAGGCGAGCAGTCCGGAGCTGCTGCGCGATTTCGGCCGATGGCAGGACGTTGCGTGGCGGCGTGACACGCTCGCCCTGCACTGAGCCTGCGATGCGCGCGGCTCAGCGCGTATAGGTCACGTAATATTTCTTGTAGCCCTTCGTGGACCAGTGCCCCTTCCAGCCCTTCGGCATGGCCACCCCCTCGCCCGCCTTGGCCTCGAGCACCGTGCCGTCCGCGGAGGTGAGCGTCACGCCGCCTTCGAGAAAGAACATGAACTCATCGACCTCGTAGGCAGCGATGTCTTGCTCGGAGGGACCCGCATCGAAAAGACCGAACTCGACCTTGCCGTCCTTCGATTTGAGGAGCGACACGTCGGTGGCGGGTCCGTCGGCGCCGTTTTCCTTGACGGCGCTCTTGCTCTGAAATATCGGACCCACCGCCTCAGCGGCGGTGACCTTGACCGGTTTGTTCGTGACCAGCGGCTTCGGCGCCGGCGCATCCGCGAGGGCCGCCGCCGTGCATAACAGCGTCGTCGCGATTCCTAGGGTGAAAAGCTTCATGCGGATCTCCTGGTTAGGCGAGGGGTAGTCTTGTTCTCTGTCGCAATCCCGTCGCTCAAGTAGGATAGCATTCGCCTCGTTCAGCCGGGAGCCGCGGCGGCATGATTACCATCGAAAAACTCGAAACCTTCAGCAACGAATTCGTCTGCTTCGTGCGCGTCACCGCGAACACGGGCGCGATCGGTTGGGGACAGACATCGACCTACAATGCCGACATCACGGCGAGCATATTCCATCGGCAAGTCGCTCCCTGGGTGCTCGGCCGCGATGCGCTCGACATCGATGCGCTGGTGGAGCGCGTCGAAGAGCGCGAGCACAAGTTTCCGGGCAGTTATCGGTGTCGTGCGCTTGCCGGCCTCGACACCGCCTTGTGGGATTTGCGAGGCAGGATGGAAGGCAAACCGGTGGTCGCGCTCTTGGGAGGCACACCGAAGCGCCTGCGTGCTTACGCATCCTCGATGCGGCGCGACATCTCGCCCGATGACGAGGCCCTGCGCCTGGTGCGGCTGCGCGATGAACAAGGGTTCGATGCATTCAAGTGGCGGGTCGCGGCCGAATGCGGCCACGACGTCGATGAGTGGCCGGGCCGTACCGAAGCCATCGTACCGCGCGTCGCGCGCGCGTTGGGGGCGGGCGTTGCGAAGCTGGTCGACGCCAACAGCGGCTACTCGCCGCGGCATGCCATCGAAGTCGGCCGCCTGCTCGAATCCGAGGGCGTGAGCCACTACGAAGAGCCCTGTCCTTACTGGAAGCTCGAGGAGACCCAGCAGGTGACCGCTGCGCTCGCGCTCGACGTCACGGGGGGCGAGCAGGACTGGGACCTCGCCACCTGGGCACGGATGATCGAGATGCGGGCGGTCGATGTGGTGCAGCCGGACGTGATGTACATGGGAGGCATCGCGCGGACGCTACGCGTCGCACGCATGGCCCAAGCGGCGGGAATCCCTTGCACCCCGCACAGCGCGAATCTCTCGCTGGTCACGATCTGCACCATGCACCTCCTCGGAGCGATCGCGAATCCCGGCAAGTACCTCGAATTTTCCATCGAGGGTCCGGACTACTACCCTTGGCAGGAAGGACTCTTTCTGGGGAATCCGTTCGCCATCGAGGACGGCTGCGTCAACATCTCCGCCGAGCCCGGCTGGGGCGTGGAAATCGATCCCGATTGGCTGAAGCGCGCCGAGTACCGAGCGAGCGAGCGGCGATGACCCTGCGCGGGAGCGAGGCCTGCGACTACATCGTGGTCGGGGCCGGAACGGCGGGTTGCGTGGTCGCGAGCCGGCTGTCGCAAAACCCCAAGAACAAGGTGCTGTTGCTCGAGGCGGGCGGCTCGGACCGCCGCTTCTGGATTCGGGTTCCCGTCGGCTACGGCCGCACCTTCGGCGACCCGCGGGTGAACTGGATGTACCGTACGGAGCCGGATCCCGCGCTCGCGGGGCGCCAAGGTTACTGGCCGCGCGGCAAAGTCCTCGGCGGCTCCGGCTCGATCAACGGCATGGTGTATATCCGCGGGCTCTCCTCGGACTTCGACGGCTGGCGCGCGCTCGGCAATCCCGGCTGGGGCTTCAGCGAGGTGCTGCCGTATTTCAAGAGGGCCGAAGACTATTGCGACACGCCCGACGCCATGAGCTTAGGTCACGGCGGCCCGATCCACATCAGCGACATGACGCAGGATGTCCATCCGTTGTGCCGGACGTTCATCGAGGCGTGCGAAAGCATCGGCTACCCCCGCATCGCGGACTTCAACTCCAAGGACCCCGAAGGGGTCGGCATTTACAAGATCACGACGCGTAACGGCATCCGTGAATCGACCGCGCGCGGCTACCTCGGCGCCGCGCGCCGGCGCTCGAATCTCAGCGTGCGCTTGAAGTCGCATGCGCTGCGGATCCTGTTCGACGGCAATCGCGCCGCGGGGGTTTCCTATCTTCACCGCGGCACAGTGCGTGAGGCGCGGGCCCGCAAGGGCGTGATCCTTTGCTTGGGATCCATCAACACGCCGCAGCTCTTGCAGCTTTCGGGCGTGGGCGACGGCGCGCTGTTGCAGCGACAGAGGATTGAGATGTCGGTCGAGAGTCCGGCCGTGGGACAGCATCTGCAGGACCATCTGGACCTCACCTTCCTCTACCGCTCGAAGGTGCCGACACTCAATAACGACCTCTATCCGCTGTCGGGCAAGCTCAAGGCCGGTATCCGTTATCTGCTCACGCGCCGCGGCCAGCTTGCCATCAGTATCAACCAGGCGGGCGGCTTCGTGCGGAGCGATGCAACGCAGCCGCATCCCAACCTGCAGCTCTACTTCAGTCCCTTGAGCTACAACAGCGCGCAATGGCCCATCCGGCGGCTGATGAGTCCGGATCCCTTCCCGGCATTCATGGTGTCGTTCAACATCTGCCGGCCGACGAGCCGCGGCCGCGTCGAGATCCGCTCGACGAATCCGCTGGAGGCGCCGCTGATCTATCCCAATTCCCTCTCCACCGAACACGATCTCGGCGAGGCACTCGCCGGAATGCACGTGTTGCGCAAGTTGGGCGCGAGCGCCCCGCTCGCCCGTATCGTCGAGCGCGAAGTTGCCCCCGGCCCCGAGATGCAATCGGATGCGGAGCTCCTGGAGGACTTTCGCCGGCGTGCCTCGACCACGTTCCACCCGAGCTGCACCTGCCGAATGGGGCCGGATCCGGCGACCTCGGTGGTCGATGCGCGGCTGCGCGTGCACGGTGCGCGCGCTTTGCGCATCGTGGATGCGTCGGTGTTTCCCAACATTCCGACGGGCAACACCAACGCGCCGACCATCATGGTGGCCGAAAAGGGCTCGGCGCTGATCGCGGAGGACGACGGAGCCTAACGAGGCAGCTCAGGTCGAGAGCGGCCGGCTCAGCCGGTCATTGATATGCCGTCCAGATGGTCTTCAAGTCTACGTACTTGTCGATGGCGTGCGGCGAGCGATCGCGGCCGAAACCGGATTGCTTGAAGCCGCCGAAAGGCGTGGACACGGAAGATCGGTCGAAACTGTTGACCCACACGGTCCCCGCGCGCAGCGCGGCGGAAATGCGATGGGCGGCATTGATGTTCGAGGTCCATACCGCGGCGGCGAGGCCATAGATGCTGTCATTGGCCATGACCAGCGCGTCCGATTCCTCGCCGAAACTCGTGACGGCGAGCACCGGCCCGAAAATCTCCTCGCGCGAGACCCGCATTTGCGGGCGCACCTCGTCCAGGATCGTATGCTCGACATAGTAGCCGCCGCTCTCCGTCAGGGCGGCCTTGCCGCCGAGCGCGAGGCGCGCGCCTTCCGCAACGCCCGAATCGATATAGCCCAAGACGCGCTGCATGTGACCCTGATCGATCAGCGCGCCCATCTGCGTCGCCGGGTCGAACGGGTTACCGAGGATGATCTTCTTGGCCGCGTGGGCGATGCCCGCCAGCAGCTCGTCCTTGACGCTCGCGTGCACGATGACCCGCGACCCGGCGTTGCAGGTCTCGCCGGCGTTGTAATAGATGCCCCAGGCAATCGCCTCGGCCGCGGTCTTGAGGTCGGCGTCGGCGAGCACCACATGCGGACTCTTGCCGCCGCACTCGAGCGACACGCGCTTCATGTTCGACTCGCCGGCATAGCGCAGCATCAGCTTGCCGACCTGCGTCGATCCGGTGAAGCTCACCATGTCGACATCGTCATGCAACCCGAGCGGCTTGCCGGTCTCCTCACCGAAGCCGGGCACGACGTTGAGGACGCCGGGCGGCAAGCCGGCCTCGGCGCCGAGCTCGGCCAACCGAATCGCGGATAGCGGACTCTGTTCGGCGGGTTTGAGCACCACCGAGTTACCGGAGAGGAGCGCGGGGCCCAACTTCCAGGCGGTGATGATGAGCGGATAGTTCCAGGGAACAATGGCCGCCACGACTCCGAGCGGCTCGCGGCGGATCAGCGCCAGGTCATCGGGGCCGGTCGGTGCCACCTCGTCGTACAGCTTGTCGGCGAACTCGGCGTAATAGGCGATGGTGTCGGCCGCCTTGGGCACGTCGACATCGATGGAGTTGATGATGGGCTTGCCGACGTCCAAGGTCTCGAGCATCGCCAGGCGCTCGATATCGCCGCGGATGAGCTCGGCGAAGCGCAACAGCACACGCTTGCGCTCCTTGGGATCCGTCCGCCGCCAGGCTCCCGCATCGAAGGCCGCTCGCGCGGCGGTGACCGCGTCGTCGATGTCACCTTGGGAGCAGCGCGCGACCTGGGCGATGACGCGGCCATCAATGGGGCTCCTTTTCTCGAACATGCGGCCGTCGCGCGCATCGCAGAACTTGCCGTTGATGAACGCGCGGCCTTCGGGTCGCAACGGTGCCGCGATGCGTTCCCATTCACTGCGGCTGCGGGTGGCGAGTGGGGTCATGACGGCGCGGCCTTTAGGGTTGCGGAGGCACAATGCCGTTGGGCGGGTAAGCCGGCACCCACGGAGGCGGCGGCGGAACGCCCGCGGGCTTACCGGCGATGGCCTTGAGCATCAGGTCGACCGCCGCCTCGAGTTGCGCATCGTGGCCGGCGAGTAGATCGGCGGGCATATTCTCGATCTCGATGTCGGGGTCGACCCCATGATTCTCGAGCGCCCATTGGCTGTCGAGCGTGTAGAGCGCGTCCTCGGGGATGGTGACGTAGCCGCCGTCCATCATCTGCCAGTTGCCGCGAATTCCACGCACCCCGCCCCAGGAACGCGTCCCGATGAGCTTGCCGATACCGTATTGGTGGAACAAGTACGGGAAGATATCGCCGTCGGATGCCGACCAATGATTGAGCAGCGCCACTTTGGGGCCGTTCAAGACTTCCAACGGCTCGGTCGAAATGCCGGACTCACGGTTGGTTCCGAGCACCACCAGCATGCGCCGCAGGCGCTCGATCGCGAACGGCGCGATGAATCCGCCCCCGTTCCACCGGTCGTCCATGATCAGGGCTTGCTTTCCCAGCTGCGCATAGAATTGGCGCACGAATTGCTGCAATCCCAGCTGTTCCATGTCGGACATGTAGACATAGCCGACGCGCCCACCCGAGAGCTTGTCGACCACTTGGCGATTGTGTGCGATCTACGCGGACTCTCGCAGACTCAGCTCCTTGTGCAACCGGCGTGACGACAATCCGACGGCGCGCGCCGTCGGGGCGATCCGCAACGGTGAGTTCGACCGTCGTGTCCGCATCGGCCAGTTGCAGGAGACTATCCGGATCGGTCGGGGCTTTAAGTTCCGCACCGTTGACCGCCAACAAATAGTCACCCGCCTTGACGTTGAGACCGGGCTGCGCCAGAGGACTTCGATAATCGCCGCGAGTGTTGTCGCCCGGGTAAATCGTCCCGAACCGGTAACGGCCTGAAGTCGCATCGAGCGCCCAATCCACGCCGAGCAGAGCGCTGTGTGCCCGTGGTGCGGTGTCGCCGTCGTCGCCGCCGCCCACATAGGTGTGCGAATTGCTGATCTCGCCGAGCACCTGACCGATCAAGTAATTCAGATCCTCGCGCGAACCGACGAGCGGCAAGAGCAACCGATAGCGGTCGTGAACGTTCTTCCAGTCGACGCCATTCATGGGCGGGGAGTAGAAGAGATCGCGCTCGAGCCGCCAGGCATTCTCGAACATCTCGGCCCACTCTTGCTTCGGATCGACAATCTCGCGCAGGTGATCGAGTTTCAGCGGTTTCTTGGTCTCCGCATCCTTGGCGGCATCGGCCTTGGTCGCAAGGACGGTGTAGTCCTTTTCGTGCCGGACCAACACGCGCAGCCCATCGAGCGATAAAGAGTAGCTATCCACGTCCTCGGTGACCAGCGAGGACTTTCGCTTCTTGAGGTCGTAGAAACGCAGCTCGGACTTCTCGCCATTGAGCACGCCATCGATGAGTCCCAAGCGGCTGGGTCAGATAGAAAATACGATCGCCGCGCAGATCGAATTGGGCGATGTTCGCCGCATCGATCGGCACTGCCACGGCGCGCGCCATCAAGCCGTCGAGGTCGATTCGGATGGGCTTGATCGGGCCAGGCTTCGTCGGCCCGGCGGGCTCGGAGGCCGAGTCGTCGGTTTTATTTTTCTCATTGTGCTGGCCGGGCTTTTTCTCCTGCCCGTGCTTGGCCTCGTCGGGCGGCGGCGCGGGGCTGTCGTAGGATGCGCCGCTGCCCTCGTCGGACTTCGGCGCCACCGGCGAGGCGGTGTCGCGCGCCAGCGGGATCGCGTAGATCCCGGCCGACTTCAGGATGGCGAAATCGAACTCGACGTCCGAACTGACCGGATTCTCGTGCCGGCTCGAGGCGAAATAGAGATACTTTCCATCGGACGACCAGGCCGGACTTGAATCGATTTCAGTGCCGTCGCCGAGCGCGTCAATTTGCCCGTGGCAATCTCATAGAGCGAGAGGTCGCGCCGGCGGCCGACCGCGGACAGGCTGAAGGCGAGCCAGCGCCCGTCCGGCGAAAACGCCTGGTCGTGGATTTCCGAAAGCTTGTCCTGCGCGACCTGTTTCGGCGCCCCGCCGTCCGTGCCGACGATCCAGAGCTTGTGCGCGCCGTCCGAGAATGCCAGCGTCTTGCCGTCCGGCGAAAAGACGGGTCCGTAGAAATAGCCTTCTGCAAACGAGGTCAGGATCTTCTCCGCCCCGCCCTCGGCGGGCCGAATGGCGATCTGCTGCCGGCCGCCGGCATCGGTGGTGTAGGCGATGGTGCGGCCGTCCGGCGACCAGGCGGGGTGGTCTTCGTCGATCCCCGGCGTACTGGTCAGATCGCGCGTCGCGCCGTTTTCAGTCGGCACGCTGAAGATATCGCCGCGCGCCGAGAACAGCGTCCGCTTGCCGTTCGGCGCCAGGGCGTAGTCCACCTGCTGCGCCGGGTCGGATGCGCGGATCTCGCTCTTGACGTCGGCCACGCGTGGACGCGTATGCAGACCGTCGTCCGGTATCACGAACGGGAACTTCCTCGAGGCCCTCGCTGGGCAGATCCAGCCGATAGAGCTTGCCGCCCTGCTGGAAGGCGATGGCGTCGCCGCCCAGCGCCGGAAAATCGATATCGTAATCGGTGAAATGGGTGACTTCGCCGCGTCTGTTTGGTGTCGGTATCGATCACCCAGATGTTGGCCCGGCGGTTCGCGTCCTGATCCGAGAGATAGTAGATGCGATCGCCGTACCACATCGGCGAGGTGTTGGTGCCCGACCAGTCGTGAGCTGTTTGAGCTCGCGCGTATTGAAATCGTAGGTGAAGAGCTGCTGCGCCAGGCCGCCGTTGTAGCGCTTCCAGGTGCGGAAATTTCGGAAGATGCGGTTGTAGGCGATGGTGTGGCCGTCAGGCCCGAAGCTCGCCAGGCCGACGGCGCTATCGATCGGCATGCGCGTCGGCAGGCCGCCCGCGACCGGAACCTCGTAGATATTCTGGATCCAGCCGTTCCATTGGTCCCGCTTGGACAGATAGACGATGTTCCGGGAATCCGGCGTCCAGGTGACCACCATGTTGTCCGGACCGTGGCGGCCGCCCGTGCCGGCCTCGGTCGCCGGATGGAAGGTCAGGCGCCGCGCGGCGCCGCCCGCGGCGGGAATCACCCAGATGTCCGTGCCCGCCTTGCTCGCCTCGGTATACGCGATCCATTTGCCGTCCGGCGAGACGCGCGGGAACATGTCCTGGCCCGGCGCGCTCGTCAGTCGCACGGCCGTGCCGCCGACCTTCGGAACCGACCACACATTGCCGTTTGCGACGAAGACGATCCGATCGCCGAAGGGCTGCGGGAAACGGGGGAGCGCCGCATGAACGGCCACCAGCGGAGCCATGACGAGAAGGGCAACCGACAACAAGCGTTTGATGATCATCGAAGAGCCTCTGGGCGCGGGGCAGCCATCATAGGAGGCAGGTATCGGGCAAGCAAGAAAACACCACCCTCCAGGGTGCAAAGTCCCGCTCCGAGGCATCATGGGCCTGCGCGGTCAGTTGCCGGAAAGTGCTCTGTGCCAGTCGCCCTGATAGGCTATGAGGTAGCGGCGCATTAAAGCCATTCGGCATGACTACTTTGGTAAGAATGATCAGCTCACGAAAGAAAGTTGCTTCCGGCATGGCTGCCGGGCGCCACCTCGCCGCTCGATGACGGACGCGTCCAAGGCTGTTTTCTTAAGCTATGCCTCGCAGGATGCAGAGCCCGCGCGTCGCATTTGCGAAGCACTTCGTGCGGGCGGCGTCGAAGTTTGGTTTGATCAGAGTGAGCTGCGCGGCGGCGACGCGTGGGATTCCTCGATCCGGCGCCAGATCAAAACGTGCGCGTTATTCATTCCGATCATCTCCCGCAACACTCATTTACGCGAAGAGGGCTATTTTCGTCTGGAGTGGAAGCTGGCGGTGGACCGCTCGCACTTGATGTCGGCGGCAAGAGCATTTCTCCTACCCGTGGTCGTGGACGACACGCTCGACACCGACGAACACGTTCCCGACAAATTCAAGGACGTGCAGTGGACGCGTCTCCCGGACGGCAACACGTCCCCGACATTCGTCGCACGCGTCTCACACTTGCTGTCCGGCGAACAGGCACCATCGCAGCCTGCGGTGCCGAACCCGGGCCCAATCGCAGTGCATCGCCCGGCAATCTCGCCCGCTTCACCGGCAACAAGCGAACGAGTGCGTCGGTTCCCGGTGTGGCTACGCATTGTGCTCGGCTCGATCATCGCCATCGCGGGCTACTGGGCAATCGATAAGCTCCTGTTGTCCGAACACGCCCTCCCCGCCCCCACCGCGACGCCGACTCCTCCTCCGCCGCCTGCCGGCGCAAATGCGGCACCTACCGCAAGCTCAAATTCCATCGCGGTCCTACCTTTCACAGACATGAGCGAGAAGAAGGACCAGGAGTATTTCTCGGACGGTCTCGCCGAGACGCTCCTCGATCTCCTCGCCAAAACGCCTGGATTGCATGTCATCGCCCGGACTTCGTCATTTTCCTTCAAGGGCAAATCCGACGACATCCCGACGATCGCAAGCAAGCTCCACGTGGCCAACATCCTCGAAGGCAGCGTCCGCAGGTCCGGAAATCACATTCGGGTCTCGACCCAGCTGATTCGAGCGGCGGACGATGAGCACCTATGGTCCGAGACCTACGATCGTGAAATGTCGGATGTGTTCGAGGTTCAGGACGACATCGCCGCTGCCGTGGTCGCTGCCTTGAAGCTCAAGCTCGCGCCGTCGCAGAAATCCGCTCAACAGACTTCGAACCCGGCAGCGTATAGCGAATACCTGCTCGGCAATCAACTCGCCAACCGATTCAACCATGAGGGCTTTCGACTCGCGGTGGAGGCTTACAAGAAAGCGACAACGCTGGACCCTCGCTATGCACGCGCGTACGCCGGCCTATCCACCGCCGAGTTCATTCTGGCGGATGACGACGGCGATGCGGCCGGCGATGCCCGCGCCGAGGTTGCTGCAGACAAAGCGATCGAGTTCGCGCCCGAAGATGCCGCGGGTTATCGCGCCCGGAGCTTTCTGCGCACGCTTCACCTGTGGGATTGGCCAGGCGCCCGCGCCGACGCGGAAAAGGCCATCACCTTTGGCCCTGGCGAGGCAGCGAACTACGTACAGTTAGGGATGGTGCTTCTCGTGATTGGACGGGTATCCGAGGCCACTACCGTACTCAACAAGAGCGTCGAACTGGATCCCTTGTCGACGACAGGATGGACAATGCTTGCCCGCGCTCAAACTTACGCCCACAATTTTCCGGCCGCAGGCGAATCCGCGCGGCGCGCTCTCGAGGTCAGTCCGGACTCGACCCGGGGACTCGGCTGTCTCGGTTACCTGCAATTGCTACAAAGCCAAGCATCCGAGTCACTGGCGACGTTTCGCAGGATCTCGGATGCTCGGTGGTTGATGCTAAGCGGCGTGGCGATGGCTGAGCACACGCTCGGTCATCACAAGGAGTCTCAAGCGGCTCTTGACGAGTTGCAGAGCCAATTTGCCGCGACGGCGGCCTATCAGATCGCGCAGGTGCGCGCCTGGCGCGGTGAGAAAGATCTGGCATTTGAGTGGCTTGACCGCGCCTATTCCCAGCGAGATGCGGGTCTTACTCTTCTGACGAATGACTCGGTGCTGGATTCATTGCGTGGCGACCCCCGCTTCGCGGGCGTGCTGCACAAGATGCAGTTGCCGCAATGAGGTAACCAGCTCAAATTGGGATACTTGGAAAAACTCGATGAATCCGCTCAGATCCCGTATGCACGTAGGGCGTGGCTATGGCGGAACACACGCTATGAGATCGTTTCGGACCCCTGGTTAGAGGCAGCGCTGTCGACCCCCAGCGAATTGTAAGCGGTGACCTCAAAATAATAGGTACCGCTACCTAGATTCGAGATCTCGTATTCGGTTGTCTCGGCTCCGGGCACGTCGATCACCGAAGTCAGCGCATCCGGGCTTGTGCCGTAATAGATGTGATAACCAGCGAGATCCGTCGCCGGTGTCCCGTTCGTGTTCAGTGTGGGAACACTCCAAGATAGAGATGCTGATCCTGCGACGGAACCAACCGGAGCCGTCACGTCAATTTTAAAGGGCGGCAAGGACGCGATGGCGCTGCCGTCGCTGGCGCTGATCGTGATATCGGTCGTGACACCTACATTGCTGCGGGTAGGGGTTCCTGTGATCGCCCCGGTGCCGGGGTCGAAGGTGGCCCAACTCGGCAAACCGCTGACAGAGAAGGTAGCGGTCCCGCCAGTCGTCGAGGCTGTCGGCTGGAACACATAGGGATCGCCGGCGACAACATTGGTGGACGGAGTACCGGAGAGGCGGATGGTCGGCACCGCTGTCCCCGACGCAGACGCAGCGGCAGAGGTGGTGCCCGTCGGCGCCTCGCCATCGCCTAGGCCGCATCCGGACAGCAAGGCAGAGACGCCCAAGCAAATGAGCAAGGCCGAGCGGAACCCGGAGCTTGTGGTGGCGAACATGGCCAGATTAAATTACCGAACGCCGACTCGTGCAAATGTCGTTAATAGGGTACATATTATCGTGGTTACTTGACATAATCTTAAATGCTGCTCCAGAGCTATGGGTGAGCTGAAATCCGGTATCGGGCCATGAAGATCGATGCTCGAGTCCCGGGATCGGGTCGAATGACCCGCCCACTTGCGGTCCTAGCTCCACCAAACCGATTCGGACCGAGCATGCGGGTTCAGGCGGCGGAGCCTGCATGCATGAGTCACATAGCACCAAGTCTCGCCCGCGCCCCTGATGGATGCGGACCGACTGCGAGTCGCGGCCGCGCTCGACTCATGCATTCGGTGGGCGCCGAACCTGTGATGCAAAAGTAGAGGTGATCGCCTGCGCGCCGCCAGTGCTAACCGAGACCACCTCGCGATCGTGCCTAACTTTGATCTCAACAGGCTCCGCCATCCGGAGCCCACGCCGATGGCAGAGCGCGCGATCTGGCATAGATACGCGATCAAGTTTGCCTTGATCATATGATAGCTCACAGGAGATCGCCGCACCGTGGCCGAATAGATTGCAACAACTGATGAACCAGCGAGACGATAAGCATAAGCTAGAGGTGAAACCAAGTATGGAGCGTAGGGACATGTCGATCAGATCCACGGTCATAGCGACATTCGAGCAAGTCGCGCGAGAACAGCAGCGCACAATCGTGTCGCTGTCGGATGATTCGAAGTTGATAGAGAGCGGACTCGACTCGCTCAGCTTCGCAATCATCGTCGCGAAACTCGAAGAAGCCGTCGGATTCGATCCGTTCAATTCCGATGAGGCGGTCGACCTTCCGATCACATTTGGCGATTTTGTTCGTTTATACGAGGCGGGTCAGCCCTGAGCGCGAGCGGCGTCAGGCGCGATGCGAATCAACTTCAGACCTTCGACCCCGGCTGATGCACCAGCCATTATCCAACTACTAAAGGGGGCGTCACTGGAACCCAACGTCGAGCCAGAGGCGCTCGACTGGAAGTACTGGCGTCAGCGGGAAGATTGGTCCGGCTCGCGATCCTTCGTCGCGACACGTGGTGCAGAAATTCTAGCGCACGCGGCCGTAGTGCCGGGAAACTGCGCCACTGATTTGAGGGGCGCCAACGTTCTACATCTCATTGACTGGGCGGCGCAATCTGATGCCGCCGGTGTAGGCGTCTCACTGATGAAGCACATCGGACGGTTAGCAGACGTCCTCCTCGCCGTCGGAGGCAGCGACCAAACGCTTCGGATCCTGCCGCACATTGGCTTCCGACCGTGGGGAACGACAGATGGATACGTTCGAGTGCTCCACCCGCTGCGATTCCGCGACGCATTCGGCGCCGCGGTGTGGAAGTACCCCGCCAAGCTCGCGATCCGGAGCCTGTGGCATTTGGCGTCGCCTTTCGCTAAGCCGGCTGGATGGAGCGTCAGACGCATCGGAGCGGATGAGACAACAGTTCTGGCGAAGGTTCTGCCGCGAGGTACCCCAGACCGGAGCGTCTTTCAGCGCTCCGAGGGCTTGTTTAGGCACATGCTGACATGTCCGATTATGCCGATGGAGTTGTACGCACTAAAGATGCAAGACCACGTGCGCGGCTATTTCCTGCTCGCTTTTGCACCCGGACAGGCGCGCATCGCAGACTGCTGGGTCTCAACGGATGATCCGGCCGAGTGGCAAGCATTGATCCAATGTGCGGCTCTACAGGCTTCGAGACATCGCGACGTCGCCGAAATTGTCGCTTGGTCGAGCGAGGCCATCATGGCTCGCGCTCTCACCGCCGCCGGATTCCACTGTCGCAGAAAGTGGCCCATATTCCTGCGCTTTACGTCAGAAGACGGGGCCATCGCGGAGCGTCTTCGCTTACAGATGCTCGACAACGACGCCGCTTACCTACATCACCGATTCGCTCAGTGGTGGGCATGATTCACGGCGTCTGCGGTTCCGTACTTTCGTGCCGTGCGATACGCGGCGCGAACAGATACTTCAGATCGAGGAAATGCTTTTCGAGCAAGTGATAGCTAAGATACGCCGCGCCAAAACTGACGAGCCCAACAGTCAGGCTGTACAGATAAACCACATGTGCGGCCGGATGCACGCCGAATCTCGCGAGCATCCATGGCTCACCAAAGAGCTTATTTATCGGCTGATGAAAGATGTAAATGGCATAGCTGTATTTCCCGCATGATCGAAGCGGCGACCAGCATAGAATTCGCTCGATGAAAGTGCGTCTTAGTTGGCTATGGCCGATCGCTGTAGTCGTGACCAGCGCCGCGCAACAAAGAGCGAGCAGCGTGTACCCGAATAGCTGACACGGGATGGCATCCATATCATAGGCACGTGTGAACGGAATACCGGATATCAATAGCAAAAGGGCACCGAGGTTTACCGCGGTGAGTCGAGAGGTGAGCCACGCGCGCGCCGCGGGAGCCCGCAAAAGACACGCCCCTGCGCCCCCTAGCCCAAGAGCGTCCAATCGCGAAGTCGTCGCGGTATACACCGTCCAGCTGCTGGCTCCGCTGAAGACCATGATGCTGCGAGCAGCAAACGCCATCAAAGCGATGAATATGCAGACGGTGACTAGTCGGCGCGCCGACAGACGATGGACGAGGAACGGCCAGAACAAATAGAACTGTTCCTCGACGGCGAGGGACCAAAGATGGCCGAAGCCATACGGCGCGGCCTGCGTCCAGTTGACGATAAACAACCATAACGAAAGCTGCTCCTTCGGGTCTGCTTTCAGACTGGTCGGACCGCTGTAAACCGCTGGAATGACGGTCAGCAGAAGTACTAGAACAACGTAGTAGACAGGGAGAATACGCAACGCCCGCCTGCCGTAAAAGCCGGAAAAATAGTTGGAGGCACATTGCGTGTCTAGCAGTCCCCCTGTAATTAGGAAGCCGGAGAGCGCGAAGAACAGCTGCACTCCGATCCAACCGGGGTGAACCAGCAACGCGAATAGACGGGAAGCACCATGCAGCGTCTGCGGTAGAAGGCTCGTTGTATTATGGAGTAAGACCCAGATTATGGCCGCACCGCGGATTCCATCGAGTGCGGGCAGGCGGCCGCTAGAATCGGTGCGTGAACCGAAATCGCGACCTGACGCTTGATTCAATTGCAAGTGCCGCAGCAAAGTCATCCCAACGTCATAAGGCCCCGTGCATGATTCCCCGTCAACTCATTTGCGATTACAAGTACGCCTGCGGTATCCAACCGTACGCGTGGTCCGGGAACCATCACCCCAATCGCCGTGTAACCAAGGGCGCGGTATGTTTCGCACCGTACATAAAGCGCATGATCGGTCCGAAGACCGGCGCACTTGCAACACCGACGATGAAGAGCCCCGGCACGGATGACTCAAAGCGGGAATCCAGTGCCGGAATGCCCTCCGCTTCGCACGCAATTTCCTTTCTCAAAGCGGGCTCGAGATAATCGAGTTGGTCAATGTTGACCCGAAAGCCCGTGCAGGCAATGATGTGGTCCGCGCGCGAGTCGAAGGTGCCCTGCGGGCCACTCACAGTAAATTGCACGCCGTCCTTCTCTGCTGCCACGGTCTGCACCTGTGAACCCAGCAGAAACTCGAGCCTGCCTTCGATGCGATCGCGGAGCCACCAAGCGCCGGCAGGGCCGTACGACCCGCGCACGAACCGGTGCCGCTGATCGGCTGGAAAATACCATCTGAAGACCCGCGGCAGCTCCGAAATAGCGGTAGACTTCCAGCCAGCCCCGACACCGGCATCCGGCGCGAGCACACGGCTCCACAGTGGCCGAGGTTTAGATGGAGAATTCCACTCGACCTGCGGCTTGCGCACGAGCACCCGAACGCGCGCGCCCGCCTCATGGAGGAGCGCCGCTGTCTCAAGCGCCGACTGACCGGCGCCAACGACGCAAACATCGCGGTTCGCGTAAGTCGCCACATCTCCTATGCGAGTGCTGTGCAGAACGAGCGGCTCCGCCGCCGCCAGCTCAGGCGGAACACGGCAGAATGCCATGTGTCCGGTCGCGAGAATTACACGCCGACTTGTGAAACTCGTCCCGTCGGCGAGCCTCAAGCAAAAGCCACCGTTAGCCCGGCCAAGCTGCACCACTCGCGTGTCCTTAGACTCGCCAACCGCTTGCTGGCGAAACCAATCAGCATATTCAAGAAAAAGCGACAGCGGCAGCGGACGCCCGACAGGCTGATAGGGAACGTTCCGGCTCGCAAAGAAGCGTTGTAATGTATAGCGACGCTGCGGATCCCAAAGGTTCGATGCGAACGGCTCAGATTTTAAAACCATACCCCGAGGCATGAAAGCGCGCCAGCTCTCCAGAGGACTTCCAAGCAGTACATGGGACTTGCGGTGCGCGCGCAGGTGCGCCGCGATAGACAACCCGTAAGGCCCGGCTCCGATGATCGTATTATCTTCGTCCAAAATTATATTTCCGTGCTATGAAACAACGCGTGGCCTGTCAATGCGCGTACCAGCCTGCGCCGGACGCGCATCAGGCCGCGCTCGTGCAAGTAGTGGTACAGGGCCGGTCCCGGATCCGACCACCGAAAGAAGCCGTCGATCGTACGGATACCGGATCCTGGCGGCGTACGATACCCGGCGGAGGAACGCCAGCCAATCCTATGGGCCAGTTCATTGAGTGGCGGTGTGACATATCTCAGTTCGGCAAGGTACAAACGCAGTGGCAGGTTCACGCCACAAAGAGTTGCAATTTCCGACTGCCAGTCGGTACGCCCTACCGTGGGCTCGATGATGATAAGCCGGTTTCGCTTGCAGTCGCGTTTGAATTCGAGGCTTCCTAGGCCGCGATACGGGACCAGCGAGATGAAGCGCTCGGTCAGTGCGAGTAGCTCCGTAGTCAATTCAGGTGCCGCGCGGCAGATTGCGGTCGTACCGACATCGGGTGGGTCGCAGAGTAACTTACGACCATGAAAGGTTGCCAGCAACCGCCCCTCTCGATCACACGCGAAGAGGGTGAAAAATAATTCCGAGTCGGGGCCATCAATCCACTCCTGAACGATAACCTCGGGCACATGCGCTAGCATCTCGACGCAGGTTTGCCGCGCCTCGGCAAGAGTCTCGCTGCGAACAGCGCGCCCGACGAGCCCTTTCAATACTAGAGTTTTGTCACCAGGCTTCGTGATCAGGGGCGGCTCCAGCGCGGCGAGTTTCGCGAAATCAGCCGTGCTCGCGACACAAACGGCGCGCGGGACTTCGAAGCCTGCGCCCTCTGCCAAGGCTTGGAAAAGCGTCTTGCTGGCAAGCGTGCGTACAACCTGATCGGTCGGAAGGCTGATGTGGTACAGCGAATCCAGTTGCTGGCGGTGGGTCGACACTGTATCTACGGACTCATCACCGGTGAGGATCAATACCGGCCGACAGGCGAGCCGACCCGCGAGGTTGATAAGCGCATCGACTAACGCCTGTCCATCAAGTGCAGGAGCTCGGACGAGCCGACAGTGACGGGACCACGCGGCGGCGCACTGCCGCGTGGTCGCGAGCACGTAGATTGGCATCTTACCTGCCGATAGACTGCGAACCACCCCGAGAGCATTTAGGGTGCCACCCACCACTACGGCCGGTACGGCACGTTGCTCGCCTGCTTGAGCGTTCTGATTATGGGAGAGCATTAGTGTTTTTAGGATTTTAGCTCAATGTCCTGTCGGTCGGGTCACATACGATGACTCTCACGGGCACCGAGAAGAAGCACCCGCCGTCTAATGAGCGCGCTGGTGAACACCAGGCCTAGGGCTGCGGCGCGCATTCCCGTAACGGCAAACAGTGTCAGGGCCGCTGTCGAGTGAAGTTGCCGCCAACCGTTTTGATTGATCGGCGTCAAGGCTACCAGCACAACCGGAATCGAGATGTAGAGCGCCATCCACCAGTCACGCTCACGCGTCGAGAGACGCCGCCCTGGCGCCATATCAAACCGCTGAGCGTGCCTGACCCAGATCCATAAGACTATAAAGACTGCCGCCGCACCGACCACCGTGCTGCCGTGCTGTAGCCAGTGATATAACGGACGCGTAGATCCGCCGAGCTCGGTGGCACGTGATTCAAGCTGTGCCACCATGAGTACGCCGCGGGCATCTTCGTGCGTAAAGGCGTCCCAGACGATGTGCGTTAGCGCTCCAAAAATCACGGCTAGCGCCGCATATAGCCATGCCCGCACACTCTTCAGCCGGGGACCAAGATGCTGAGCAAATAGTCGGTCATAGATCCGATCCGGCAGCACCTCAATGAGGGCGGGCTTGATCAGCGCTTGAAACACTACCCAAGTCGCGAGCCCAACTGGCAAACAGAAGGTCAATAGCGCGAGACGGCTATGTGTCTGCTCGCGGGTCAGCGGGATCGGCAGGATTAAATCCAGATCCGGAGCCATCGCGCCGATCGCCCCTGCGGAAATCAATCCAAGTCGACGCAGCGGCTTGTGCAAAGGCAAGATTGCGGCAATGTGCGAAACGGTGAAGGGCATTACGGCGCGTCACAGCGGTGCGGGCCGCGACGCGCGACCGCCAGTGTCATCTTGTTCAGCAGAAAGTCCTCTCCCCGAATTCTTGACTCTCGGACCCTCATGTGAGGGATCAGACAGTAACTCAAAGCAGCGAGCCCCATTATCGCTCGAGCCTCATAGAATTGACGTAGAACGGGAAGCAAGATGTACTGCCGTCTTCAAATAGCAGAATCCTCTGCATATGTTCAATGTCCATCTTAGATCCGGTCGGCGCCGCCTGGATTTCCGCGACAGGAATGCGTATCACGCGTCGACTCATGGGCGCTAGCTCGAATTGCTGGTTATACCGGTCCCTGTAATGTGGGTCGGGACGACGATCGTCGATGCGAACGAGGATCCAGAACGCTTGAGTACCGGTGTTGCTCAGATCGATGACGAGCGAGGTGTAGTCGCGCCAATCGGGCCAGACCTTTTCCAGTGCCAATCCAGGCCAGCGGCCTTTCTCGGGTTGCACTCTTAAACTGCCATCGCTGGCGGAGATAAATTGCGCCTCTGATGGCACGAGAAAATGGCGACCGAGCGCGGAATCCAATCCTACGAGTTGCGGCAAACGTGAAGCGCGTTGCACATAGGCTGCCATCGTCAGCATAGTCGGTACTAGAATCAAAGCCCCGCTCACTAAAGCGACGACTTCGAGCGTGAATCGGGTCACCGTGTAGCGGCTTTTCGTGGACATATCTCCGCCAAACCAGCAGCGATTATACCTGCGCACGCAGAGGCGCCGATGCTAGAATCAAGCCACCACTCGGGGCCGTCGTGCCATTGTGCGTGGTGGGAGAGCTAGCAGACATGCCGAGGGCTAAATACCCCCCAAAAAGCACATGGCACGTGCGTCCGCAGCCGCTCACAGTCTGGGCCCCGCTAACCGACTCCGAAGGCTCACTGCTGCCCACCTTTGGTGTTTTTTGCCTGCTGCTATTCTGTTTTGTTTCATTCTCACAGAAATTGCCGCTTGGCTCGGCCGCCGCCGCCGGGGCGATCGTCGCCGCTGGACTGAGGCGCAAGCAATTCGCGATCCCATACTATTATTGGTGGTATCTAACCTACCTCGTTATAGGTGTTATCGGCTTGCTCACCACGAGTTACCGATGGTACGTCACGCAGGAATTGATCGAGGTCGTCAAAATTGCACTGATAGGGATTGCGGCCTGCAATATCATATACACCCCGCGATCGGGCCGAACGTTCGTCATATGGTACCTCGCGCTGTTTGCGCTCTTCCCAGTGCGTGGAGCGCTTTTTAATTATGTCCATGGGATCACCGAGTTTGGCCGAATCGCCTGGAACTTCTTTTTCCGCAATCCCAATGACCTCGCAATGACTTGCTTCCTTCCTTTAGGGTTATGTGCCTACCTGATCTTCGTCGAGAAAACGGCGTGGATACGCTGGTTCGCCTGGGCCGGCGTAGTGGTGATCGCCGGCGTGCAAATGCTTACCCAATCGAGAGGAGCGATCTTGGCGCTAAGCATGGGGATTCTGTATTTCGCGTTGCACACCCAGCGCAAAGTCCGCACATTGATGGTGATCGGGGTGTTGTTTATCGCGGCAGTCGCCGCGACGCCGAGCCATGTTTGGTATCGCATGGCCGGTCTCTCCAAACTTGCTTCGGGCGATATGGCCCAGGTGGACCCCGAGGGCTCCGCCGCTGGGCGGTCGATGCTGATGTACCTTGCTTGGCAGACCGCATTGACCCACCCACTCCTAGGCATCGGTATAGGCGCGTACCCACTCGAGAACGCAAGGATCGCATCTCAAAATCCCGATGTGGGACCGGATGAACGGGGATACCGCGATGCTCACAGCACGTATATACGCGCGTCGGCTGAGACCGGGATGATAGGTGGCTTGTGCGTGCTGATGACTGTGCTGTCATCGATCAAATTCTGCAGAGCCGGTAGAAAGAGAGTAGAGAAAAGCCCAGATGCCAGCCGTTGGGTCATGGCGCTCTTGGCGCTGGAGGCTTCGATGGTGGCCTATGCCTTGGGAGCTACTGTCAACTCAGCCGAGCGCAGTACGTTTTTTATTCTGCAGTTCTTGATTCCCTGCGCCTTAGTGTCAATCGCCGCCCCGAAGACGCAAAGTACCTCGGACAAGGCAGCCGACCACAAGGCCTACCGAGAGAGTCCCGCCGCCGCTATGTCGCGCGGTACTGTCACAAAATGATTTCTTCGCGTGGAGCTGATAGCTCGAGAAGCTCCCGATAAAGGCTAACCCATTGGTCTCGGATCGGAGCCGGGCGGTATTTCTCTACTTCACGTCGGGCAGCCTCCGTGAGCCGGCTCACGAGCGCCTCGTCCTGCAGCAACCTGATGATTTGATGCGCCGCCGCCTCATGATCGTCCAGCTCCACTAATAATGCAGTCTCCTCGTCGGTGACGATATTCGGAATCCCGCCTATCCTGGTAGCCACAATCGGAATTCCGGAAGCCATGCACTCGAGCAGCGACCCCGGCATGCAGTCGATGTTCGGTGTCGTTATATATATATCGGCGCTATCGTAAAGCTGGGGAATGCGCGATGGCTCCACCTTACCGATGAACTCGTAGTTAACAATATCCAGCGAAGCTGCATACTCACGAAGATGCGCTTCCGAAGGTCCGACATGAGCAATAGTGAGCTTCGCGTCGGCATAGCTCCTTTGAACGATCTTGAAGGCACGCAATATACACTCGACATTGTAGAGCGGCTCGAGCCCTCGATTTGTCATGATTATCGGCCGCAGTCTTGCACGCTTGCGATAAATGAAATTTTCCGGATCGAGGACGTTGGGGATAACCCGGACGTTCAGGCCGTATTTCGCGAATATCGCGATCAGAAATCCCGTCGGAGAAACGATCGCGTCGGCCATTTTCATTGTTCGAGCAGCCAAGAAAGAACTCTGAAGGTGATCTTCGGCTCGTCCATCTCTATAGTTTACGATCACCTTTACCCGCAGCAGGCGTCCAACGACCATAGCCGGTACCGTCCACAGCGTGTAGGAATAGAGGCCGGCGCTAAAAATATGGAATACGTCAGCCCAAACCGCATGCACAACGACTCGCGGTAAGTAGAGCAACATGGTCAGCACTGTCCGCAGGACCGGGATATTCTTCGCCCACAATAGATACGGAGGAAACTTTGGATTGATCGCCTGAAATCGCAGAGCGATGCCCGGCACCTGACCGATTTCTGCGACTAAGCGCCGGGCCTGGACCGTCTGTCCTCCGAGGATTTCATTCGCGGGTGCGAAGAGAACCACTCTGATCGGGCGATTCATGCTTCTGGATGTATTCATAAATCGAATCCGCTCCAGAACGTCTAATCAAGAGATCGGAAGCGCGCTTGCGCTCGATTGCCGCCTTTGCTACCTGTCTGCGTCATGAACTATTAGACGATCGTTCTTAATCGCTCTTCGTAACGCAACCAAGTCTCAAGCGCATGTATGTACCAGAGCTGACGCGGCGCCTCGCGATGCTCTTGCGCGTCTGCCCAAGCGCCGGCCACGGCCTCGCGATCGAGAAAGCCAAGCTGAGCGAGTCTGAGGTCCTTGATGTTGTCGGTCATCTCCTCCCGCCATGCGGTTAACAGCCATCGCTCTGCAGGAATCGAAAATCCACGCTTCTTACGATCAGCCACGTGAGAACCTATTCTGCGCCGCGCCAGTTGCCGCAAAATCGCCTTCGGCTCTCCTCGATGAAGTTTCACACGACCAGGCAATCGCGCCGCGAACTCCCATAGGTCTTGATCCAGAAACGGTGATCGCGCCTCTACGGCGTACCACATAGTTCCTCCATCCACCTTGGTCATGTATTCGCCTGTGAACCGTCGCTCCATTGAGCTGTCGAGGTACTGTTGCAGGAGATGGCGGGCGGATCCAAGGCTCCATTTTGACGGCGCTTGCCACGGTGCATTTGTATTGAGACGCTCTCCGGTGAGGCGCCAGCGGGTGAAGTAGGACTGGCTGTCGTGCGCCGACTCGACCGCTCCCATTCCCCCCGTCACGTAATCTACAAAGCGCAGCGCGCGCCCGGCTTGCGAGCCGCCGGGGCCGCGCGTCGCCGCACCGCCCTCACGAAGCATCTGCCATGCGTTGGCAACTCCCTCCGGAACGTATTGCGAAACACGCTGCGCATACCAGAGATGGAGATGACTTTCGTAGCCTAGGAAGACATCGTCGCCGCCATCGCCGGTCAGCATTACCGTGGCTTCCGGCTTTACCAATTCGGAAACCGAAAGCATGCCGAAAGCAGAAGAGCACGGGAACGGTTCCCCGTAAGCTTGTGCAATTAGCCGCGCGTTCGGTGCTGAGCTGGAATCGAGTGGAAGCACGCGATGACGAATCCCGATCTGGGCTGCCGTGAGAGCCGCATCGGCTGATTCATCCACGAGCTCGCCTGGTGCCCCGACAGTGAAACTTTGAATATCGGTGCCAAGTTTCGACGCTGCCCAGCAAACCAGCGCCGAATCAATTCCGCCGGATAGCAGCGCTGCCACGGGAACGTCCGCATCGAGTCGTCTTTGTACAGCCTGCAGTAGAAGCCTTTCCGTCTCTTGGACCGCCTCCTCGAAATCGATTCGCAACGTGTCGGATTCCGGCTGGCTCCAGTACCTGCGAAGCTGAGTTCGCGCCTTGGCTCCCTGCGCCGGGCTGCGCCATTCCAGCAGGCATCCGGCAGGAACTTTGCGCATACCCTCATAGATGCATAAGTTGTCTGGAATGAAGCCGAATTCGAGCACGGAGGCTACCGCGGCATCTGAGAGACGCGCTGCCGGACCGGCGCACGCGAGCGCGCGGGCTGTCGACGCAAACGCCAGTCCATCGTCGCGCTCGAGGAAATATAAGGGCTTGACCCCCAGACGATCTCTCACCAACCAGGCTGTCTGTGAGCGATTGTCCCAGATGCAAAACGCGAACATGCCGCGCAAGCGAGGCAGCAAATTATCGATCCCCCAATGCACGTACCCGCTTAGCAACACTTCTGTATCCGTCTGCGAAGTGAATTGAACCCCCAATGAGACTAGTTCCTGACGAAGTTTGCGCCAGTTATAGATAGCTCCGTTGAAAACGATGCCGCATGTGCCATCGGCCGAGAGCATTGGCTGGTTTCCCGCGGACGACAGGTCGTAAATCGCGAGACGCCGATGGCCAAGTACCACCCCGGGCCACTCGGCGAACCCCTCCGAGTCCGGTCCTCTGTACGCTAGTGCTCCAGCCATCAACCTAACTGTAGCTCTCGCGGCATCCCGTGATACATAGCCCAGCTGGCCCGCTATACCGCACATCAGTCGATCCTAAGAAGAGTGCGATGTTCCACCGTCACCAGCAAAGTCCCTGATAAAGATCTCCTGACACTCGATCGGGGACGGCCCTGGCCAAATCGACGACCATCCGTCCGTTCAACGCGTCTCCGAGGTTTCTGTACTCCTTTGAAGAATTGCCGATGACGATAAGCTCGCTCGATTGAATAACCTCCGCCGTCGTCGCCCGCATGAGGGACCAAAGATGCGGAATCTCGCGCTCAACGTACTCTCGATTTGCGCCAATGATGTTCGCCTTGGCGACATCGCGATCGTGAATTAGCAACTCGCAGCCCTTACCGATTAGCATTTCGACAAGTCCTACGGTGGGCGACTCGCGTAGATCATCGGTCCCCGCTTTGAAAGCAAGTCCGAGCAATCCGATTCGGCGGGATCGAGACGCCATGATCATGTGAAAGGCGCGCTCGATCTGATTGCGATTACTCGTGAGGATGGCCTCCAGAATTGGCATCGCAACATCTTCGATCCGCCCACGGTGAACTATCGCCCGCAAATCCTTCGGGAGGCATGATCCACCGAAGGCGAACCCCGGCTTTAAGTAAGCGGCAGAAATATTTAGTTTTTTGTCTTCGCAGAACAAGCGCATTACTTCGTGGCTGTCGACGCCCATTACTTTGCAAAGATTCCCAATCTCGTTTGCAAATCCGACCTTAAGTCCATGGAAACAGTTGCAGGCGTACTTGACCGTCTCGGCGACACGCACTGGGACCACGTGACAGGGTGCATTGATATTTGTATAAAGATCAAGCACCGGCTTGGCGTGCGCGGGGGACACGGAGCCGACGATCGTGAACGGCGGATCCTTGAAATCCTTGATCGACGTGCCCTCTCTAAGAAACTCAGGATTCGAGCACACCGCAAAATGCTCGCCGTGCTTCAACCCGGACGCCGCTTCGATCGCCGGAATCACGTGCGTATCGATAGTGCCCGGCATAACGGTGCTGCGGATAACCACTGTGTGCCAGCTGCCCTTCTCGCGCAACGCGCCGGCGATTTGCTCGGACACTCTGAGAATATACGACAGGTCTATGCTGCCATTTGGCCGACTCGGAGTTCCGACGCAAACCAGCGAGATGTCGGTCGACATCACCGCTGCGCGCACATCGGTCATGGCACTCAGCCGGCCGTCCCCGACGACGGCCGACACCATCTCGGCGATACCCTCTTCGACAATGGTGCTGCGGCCCGCGTTGATCTGGTCGATCTTCGCCTGAGAGACGTCCACGCCGATCACGCGGCGCCCCTCGGCCGCGATACACGCTGCCGAGACGCAACCAACGTACCCCAAACCGAAAACGCTAACCGACATACTCATGAGAAATAACCTTTTGCGCGGACGCCTTGACCTGCGCGTCGCGACAATGACTCAAAAAGCGACTCGCTACCGAGTCCCAGCTGCCGTGATCCTCGACCAACCGTAGCGCGTTGCCGGCAAGACGCAAAGCAAGGTCCGGATTTCGAAGGAGCCTCGCAATCGCGGCGGCCTGCTCCTCCGGCGTGTCGGCCATCAGCAAGTGCTCTTCGTTCAGCACCGGCAACCCCTCTGCCCCGATGGTGGTCGATACCATCGGTATGCCCATTGCCATGGCCTCGTAGATCTTCAACCGCGTTCCGCCGCCGATGCGCAGCGGTACGATGAATACCGAGCCCCGCTCAAGGTAGGGACGTACGTCGGGAACCGTTCCGGTAACTTCGATTCTGGGATCCTGTTCGCCCAGTTTTCGCACGGCAGATCCGGGAGTTCTCCCTACGATCGTCAATCGGACGCCAGGCTCCTGTTCGCGCACACGGCCGAGAACTTGTTCGGCAAACCAGCAAATGCCGTCTTCATTCGGGAGCCAGTCCATGGAACCCACGAAAATCAACTCTGAATTGTCCTTGGGCCGCGATCCGCGGGGCGAGAAATACTCCAAATCCACACCTGTAGGAACATCGGACACCGATTTCGCCCCATATTCATTGCGGAAGGTGTCGGCATCGGTCGCCGAGACGGCCACCACGTGATCAAACCGACCACATTCTTCGCTTTCATATCGCAGCATGCGCCGCCATTGTTCTCGCATGTACGCCTTGCGAACGGGGTTTTGCGGAACCGATGCACGCCGTTCCCAAATCAACGCTTCCACATTGTGCTGAAACAAAACCGTCAGCACCGGAAGTCCGTTGGGTACTGAATAGGAGGGGAATAAGAAATCGCAGATCACTAGATCGTGCTCAAGGGCAAGTTCAACCACGCGCTGCGTCAGCAGTCGAGAGCAATAACGAGAAACCGCGTAAGGAAGTCTAGAGAACACGTTTCTTAACAGATCCAGAAAAAACGCGATGCTGCCCTTTTTAGTAGGATGAAATGGCACGGTCACTAGCCTGGTGCAGTATTCGCTCGCGTTTTTTCGATCCTCGGATGATGCGCTGCCGTCATCCAGGCAAACATAGGTCACCTCATGCTTACGTACGAGTGAACGCAGCATCTGGTAGCTGCGAATTTTCCCCCCCTTGTCGATGGGGTGCAGCAGTTCTGTTTTGATCCAGAGAATTCGCATAGCTACGCGACTTTGCTGGCCGGGGCTTCGATCGACCACGGTTCATCGCCGTCAAGATGCATCCGAGCCCAGACCTCGAAGGTCAGCAATGCCCAAAGTCTTTCAGAGTGGTTAACCCCGGAGAGGTGCTCGGCGACAAGGATGTTGACCGCGTCGCGCTCAAAGATACCTCGGGAAAGCGTCCGCTCACTGCTGATGTACTCGTCGATCAACGGTCTCCACTTGCTTCGCAGCCAAGCCCCAACCGGCACGGGAAAACCCATTTTCTTTCGGGAAAGTATCGGTGCGGGCAGCTTATTCTTCATGGCCTCGCGCAAGATCCACTTTGTGGTGGTGCCGCGCAGCTTCATCGTTTGCGGCAGCCGGGCAACCCACTCGGTCAGCGGGTGGTCGAGGAACGGCACCCGGCTCTCGATTGAGGCCGCCATACTCATCTGGTCCTGCTTCATCAACAATTCCTGCAGGTAGGTGCTCACGTCGGCATAGAGGATCTGTGATA
Source organism: uncultured Gammaproteobacteria bacterium (assembly GCA_963766915.1). Lineage (GTDB taxonomy): Bacteria > Pseudomonadota > Gammaproteobacteria > Steroidobacterales > Steroidobacteraceae > Bog-1198. The sequence continues at coordinate 8,083 of CAVYCL010000001.1, read as the reverse complement.
GCAACGGCTTGCCGCTTACCCGGCCGAGCGCGGCATGGTATGCGCCGTACGGATCGATCCCGCCGATCCTCGCCTTGGTTTCCTGCGTCAGCAGGCGATCCTGGAACGCCCGCGGAAATACCGCGAAATTGTCGAAATACAGATCGTCCATATTCGAGCGTCGCGTTAAGAAGGTTCGCGACGTAATTCGGCGTATCCTTGATTTCAGCGGCAGAGCGCCGAGTGCACGCGCAGTCCCGCGCCTGGCGAAGCCCGGCACAAACTTTTCATAGGCCGCACTCAAGCGAACATTGTACTCAGTGACCCGGTACCGATTGTAGCCCGCCAACATCTCGTCGCTTCCCTCGCCGGTCAGCACTACCTTGACGTGCTTCGCGGCAAGCTGCGATACGAAATAAAGAGCGATACTGGACGGGTGAGCTATCGGCTCATCCTCATGCCAGATCAGACGCGGCATTTCCGCAAAGAATTGGTCGGGTGAAACTAGCACTTCCCGGTGCTCTGTGTTGTATGCCTCCGCAACCATACGGGCGTAGTTAAACTCGTTGGCCTCGCGCTCTGCGAACGCCACCGAAAATGTACGGATCGGATCCTTGACGAGTGTGGCCATCGTTGCCGTAATTGCGGCGGAATCGATACCGCCCGAGAGGAACATGCCGAGAGGCACGTCGCTCATCAGACGTATCCTTACGGCTTCCGTAAAACGCTGCGTGTATTCCTCGACGATGCCGCGTTCGGCGGGAGAGCCTGGCGCAGGTGCGCTACTGGGATCACCATATTCGAGATCCCAGTAACGCTTGATGCTGATTCGACCTTCATGCCAGACCAAGACGTGGGCAGGCGGCACGCGCTTGATGCCAGAAAACAGTGTCTCATCACCGGACGGAGCGTGATTGGCAAGGAAATCGGGGAGCGCGGAGTAATTCAATGCAGGCCGAGAAGACAGCGCCGGCAGGATCGATTTGATCTCGGAACCAAAAATTAGCGAGCCGTCGGGCTGATGGGTGTAATACAGTGGTTTCACCCCATATCGGTCGCGAGCCAAGAACAGACGTTGGCTTGTCTTGTCCCATATGGCAAACGCAAACATGCCCCGCATTTTCTTTACGGCGTCGTCTCCGTATCTCTCGAACAGATGCAGGACGGTCTCAGTATCCGATCGAGTGCGATAATGAACCCCTGCCGCCTCGAGTTCCGGCTTCAGCGTCGGATGATTGAAAAGCTCACCGTTGTAGACGACCACATAACGCCCGTCGCTGCTATACATCGGCTGATGGCCATGCGCCAGGTCGACGATGCTTAGTCGCCGGTGTCCGAGTCCAACGCCTGGACCCACATGCGCGCCAGCGCCGTCCGGCCCACGATGCAGCAGCGTATCGCGCATACGCTCTATTAACGCCTCGTCCGGCACGTAGCCCGATCGTGCGCTGACGATTCCACAGATTCCACACATCAGTCGTGCTCCCGGCCCACCTGTAGATCGCTGAGCGGCAACATCGTCCATGATTCCGGTGTCTTAATCATGACCAAATCACCACCGACCAATGCCGATTCCTCACCGAAGACGGGCGAACCACCCGGCGACACTAAGCGTCGCGTACCGACGGCCACTAAGATGTCGGGTTGCCCGTCGGAGTGGGCTCGATCGGCCGTGCGATCCACATACCAAAGCAAGTCCGCGTCCGCCTCCCAGCCAGCAAGTTGAAAGGCTGGGCCGGGACTTTGGGGGACTGCAACGCGGTGATGGCCCAAAGTGTCCTTCCAGGACAATAACTTCAATGAGTTACCTTCGAAACTCTCATTCTCCCGTATCGAGTCTGTCGTTGGCAATGAAGTCGCCGGCAATATGATGGAAAGTACTCGAAAGTGCCGATCCGCAACCGCCTCGAGAACGATGGCTGATACCTTTTTGCCATAGCGCGGCGACACATCACGCACCTCGGTTTGTACCGAACTCGCTATCGGCAGCGCGATCCGAGCTACCGGATTCCCGCCAGCGTCCATCACGTCAAACGAATGGCCCCCCGCGGGGCTCGCGACCAATCCCGGCGCCAGTTGCCACCGCAGAACTACGTGAGAGGTCTGGGACCGGAACCCTCGATCCAGAAATACCCACGCGCCGCCCGCCGCGTGGACGGCGACTCTGGAATGGGTCGACGTTCGAGCTGTGCCGGCATGACCCGACGCGGTGCCTCGAAGTATCGTCATTTCACTACAACCGCGGATTGTGGCCGTCGCGCGCCGAGGCCTTGGGCCCCATTGAAAGGGACCGAGCGGGGTTACGGAGGATTCGCCATCGAATTCCAACGTGTTGTGCGAAAGAGTGGACCGAAATTCGTTTCTCTCCGGCCCCATGTAGGTCAAGGTGCCGCGATCGATGAAGAGCGGCTGCTCGCCAAGAACTAGGGTGCAGGCCAAGGCGTCCGCATGCGCGTGGCCAGAATTGAGCTTTCCATGCCGACCCGCATCGATGACCGCCACGGCACTGTCCACATGCCAACCATCACGAATCACAGCGAGACCACCGTTGGCAAAATAGCGTGTGCCGGCGTCAGGAGCCGTCTCGCCCTCTGCCAGTAGTCGCCTGGTCGCGGACACGCCGCACAGCCAATAGGACATAGCGGGATGCGTTTTCCCGGGAGGCACGAGCTCGGGTCTGTGCAGGGCGGTTGCGCCCGCAAGAAGCAAACCGCGCAAGTCGTCAGGAGACCTTTGGTCGATTGGGAACAATGCCCCGCCGTCATCGTCTCCGATCAGCGGCATCTCCCCCTGGCCGGCCGCGATGGCTCTGAGCACATCGAATTGCTTGCAAAGCGACGTGCGGATCGCCGGCGGAATCGCCATGCCATTCGATTCGGAGAGTCGTAAGTAGTGGAGGTAGATCTCGGCGGTGTAGCGTTGGTATTGCGTGGATTGCTCGAAATAAACACCATCATCGTAAACTTGCCGTTGCAGGCAAGATTCCAGAATGCGCGCGCCCAGGTCACGCCAGTGGGAAGCCAGGGGTGACCCAGGAATCACGTGCCCGATATATAGAAGACCAAGCGCCTCACCGGTCAAATGCGTATTCGGACTAAAATAGTAAGAGAGATAGCGCTCGATGTGACGGCCGTGTTGCTCGAGTGAGTGGCTGAGCCGGTCATGCACGTCCTGCTTCCAGAGTGCCTTCGGTAGCAGGAATAGCAGCCAGCACCAAGTGATGGCACGGTAGGCCAGTTCAAGGCTGCTGCACCAGTTCACCCCGAGGCTGGTTGGATTGTCGTCCATCCAGGATGTCAGGTGATCTTGCACCATCGCGAAATCATCGGCGCGCCCATCTATATTCCAAAGGAGAGCAGGAACGAGAAGGTACTGATGGCGATTTACCTCCCACACAATCTTGTGGTCACCCACAGCCGAGTGATCTAAGTAGGGAATCCGGCTCCAATGCAGTCTGGGTGCGACGGCACCGCTTCGGCCGTCGCGATGCCAATTCGGGGGATTGCCAAGCATCAAGGGTCCAAACCCCATCAGGGAAATATGACCTTCCTGCATGCTCGCCGCGCTGCGTCGGAGTCGGCTCACCAACCCCTCGTCATCCGTCGCCAGAGCCGCCGCCGTCTGACGCGCACCGTCCGAATCGATGGGGGAGTGATCAAGCAAACCAGCGAGCAGCGAATGCGGCTCTAGCGGCGCTTCGCGATCCAAGTTCGGGAAGGGCGGAAGATTGACGTGAATGCGAAGACGTTCGACCCGCGAATTGAACGCCTGCAATCCACGCAAGCGCAGTTCTGCGACGGACCGCCCTTTAAGTCGCCGGATCCGAGCAATCACATCGCTACTGGTCTCTTTGGTTGGTAGGCGTTCAGAATTGCGAGCCAGATGATTTGCTGCATCACGATATCTATCAAATCATCGGGCCAGATGATTCTACCGCATACCAGCAAGCGACGTTGCTGCTGGGTGACGCTTGCCGCTCCGAGATTGAGACTGCTTCTTCGTAGCCAAAAGGCGACATTAGCCAAGTGTTTTTGAGGTCCTGTAGACTGGTCTACGTCGGAAAATTACCGACTGTGCTCACAATGGATTCGAATATGTTGAATCGACGGCAGGTGACAAAATTTCTGCTGGCGGCGCCTCTTGCCGCGCGAGCCGCAACTCCCGGCGAACCCGTGTTGAAGACCATTAACGGCATTACCGTGCCAGGCTCCAATATCAATATCGGCGCGCTTCCTGCTGTCGCCGCGCCAAATTCTGCGGCCTATTCAGCGCTCAACGTCCCGAGCATGGCGGCCGGCACAGCCTTCCGCGACCCAGCGACTGGCACTCGCACAGTCAAACTGACATCGAACGGTTCGCCCAGTGCCGCGCAATTCTGCACAATGTACGCGACGCAGGGACTGCAAGTGAGCCAACCGTGGGGAGGCAATCTCAACCAATATACCATTGCGTTTGTCGATCTCTCCGGTAACCTGCACCTCTGCGATTACACGATCGGAGGATCCACTTCGAATTATCGAACGGTCCCCGGTGGCGGCGCGGGTCGCGTGTCGTTTTCTCGGCTTGCCGGGCAAGCGCAGATTATGTATATCCAAAGCGGATCTCAACTGAGCAGGTATAACACCGCGACCAACGCGACTGCCAACACAGGAATTTTCCCGATCGCGTGGTCTACGGATGCTAGCCCCAACTGCTGGCTACAACTCAATCAGGCGGAGACTTGGGCAACTGGGCTTAATCCAAACGATAGCGCCGTCACGGCTGTCAACACGACTACCGGCAAGGTGATCACCCAGACTCTGCATGGGATCGATGAACTGTACTCGGGTTTTAACAACGTGGCTCTGATTAACTGCGACGCTGGCGGATCGGGAACCACAGCTGCCTACGTTTGGAATCTCGACACCAACACCCTAACCTCTATTGGGCTTCCGTTCGGCAACATGCCGTTCATCTCACACTGTCCCTCGATGCGAGGGTTCTGGATTTCAACGGACACCGTTACGGGGAATGGCGGCATGCCCCTAATTAAGATTAACGAAGACGGATCTCACTCTCAGCTGTCAACCTTTCAGGGATATTATGGACAATGGCATTGTAGTGGCCATTGGAAGCAGTCAGCAGGAATGGACCAATACGTGCTCTATTCTATGTGGGACTCGCCGTCGAGTGGTTGGACGTCATCCCTGCAGTACGCGCTGGTCTTTGCTCGGTGCGACAATGGCAGCACCGCCGTGTTGGGTCACTCCTATAGCGTGTTGCCGCCCTCGTCGACAGACAGCTACTGGTCCCAGCCCCATGCGAGTCAATCGACCGACGGTCGGCTGGTGATATTCACGAGCAATATGCTTAATAGCTCGCGAGACGACGTATTTCTCATGGAAGTTCCCATAACCTGACGGAAGGGTCCCGACTTTCGAAAGGGCGACGAATAAGCGCGTTGCCTGCGTATCGTTCTCGGGTAGATTCTTGCTTGGCCCCCCGCTCTCCCTTGCAGCCGGCGAATTACTGAAAACGTTGCGACGGCGCAATTGACGAGCATTTTTTGCGCGTGCCGCATGCGCGCGCAGCCGCAATAAGCGACAATCGACGGGAAGTATGCAGTGGCGACATAAAGCGCGAATCCAGAGACTGTGTTCCCGCATGCCGGCGGGAAATGCGCTCTACTACATGCTACAGCGCCAATTCGGCAGCCTGCGCAGAGACCCCGATCCGAGCCGGCTGCTCCGAGAGTGCTCCGCCCTGATCTCGGAGCTCCGTACCGCCGGCCACGAAGTGGCTGGAGCTCGCGTGATGGAAGTAGGCACTGGCCGACGAATTGACTTCCCGCTCGGCTTCTATTTGGCAGGTGCTGCTAGCGTCGTCACAGTAGACCTCAACCGGTATCTTAGACCCGACCTGGTTATGGCTTCCATCCGAGCCATGAAAGCTCGTTCCAGCGAGATACTCGACTTATTCGCTACGACTAGTCCAAGGGTGGAGGTCGAGGCACGTTTTGAACGGCTGCTGGCTTGCCAGTCGCTCACCGACGTGTGCCGCGTAACGAACATCAGCTACCTAGCACCGGCCGACGCTCAGCGTATGGAAATGCCCCCGAACTCTGTCGATATTCAGGTCTCATATACGGTATTTGAGCACATACCGAGCGGAGTCCTCGTCGGAATACTAAAGGAGGCGTCGCGACTGCTCGGTAAGCAAGGTATAGCGTTGCATCACGTGGATTTGTCCGACCATTACGCACACGACGATCCCTCGATTTCGTTCATCAACTTTCTGCAATTCTCCCAGGACGAATGGAGCCGCCTCGCCGGCAATCGCTTTGCATATCACAACCGTTTGCGCGCAGCGGACTATCGGCGCATTTACTCCGAGGCCGGGCACGATGTTTTGGCTTGGAAGGAGTTTCAGGATCAACGATCGCTCGATCTACTCAAGAACGGATTTCGTCTACATCAGGCCTATCTGAACAAAGATCCGGGGGAAATTGCCACCTGTGTGATCCGAATCCTTTCTCGCTAAGCATCGAGAACCACTTTTTGACGATGTCAGCCAGTTACATACTCGACCTGAGCGAACAGCGCTTCTTTACCGCAAAGAATGCATAGGTCAAAAAACGCCGACATGAGCCCACAAAGCCCATCTTCAAAACCGAGCGATAAATCGCCCATTGCCATTTAGCTGCGGCGCGTTTTTCAGCGGAGATTGACGAACTGCGAACGGTGTAGAAGCAAAGCGGCTGCGGGGTGCGGAACTCGCAGGATCAACTTGACCCTTCGTACGATATCCAGCCAAAAGACGTAGTCTTCATGGCCGATTTGCCTAAATCTGGTGTCCCCCAACAACGACCGTCGCACCATGGCAGTCAGGTTACCAATTCGATTCGAATTGAGCATCATTCGAAAGGAGATGACAGCCGGAGCCCGCACCAAGCCAAGCGGTCTTTGCGCTTCATCCACGCGAAGATAATCCATAGCCGTCACATCGGCCCCGGTCCCCTCCATGAACCGGTACTGAACGATCAACTTATCAGGCGCCCAGGTATCGTCTATGTCCAGAAAGCAAATATATTCGCCGGTGGCCTTCGATAGCCCGAGATTCCTGGCAGCAGAAACCCCGGCGTTGTGCGAAGTCCGAATTAATCGAATGCGAGGATCGTCGCCGACCTCTGCACGAAGTGCAGCAAAGGTATTGTCAGTCGAGCAATCGTCAACAATAATCCATTCGAAATCGACATCTCGCTGGGATAAAACCGATTGAGTCGCGCGCTTGACATATTGATCAGCATTGTAGGCGGGCGGGTCGGCAGACTTATTCATCAATACCGTCCAGTACCGAACCAGCGAGTGACATGTCCCGCGTCGTCGAAAACCGCCACGGTCCGAATGAGGTACCAGCGGAATGACATGGAACGCTGGTCCATCAACCGGATTTCCATTTCAGAACGAGATCCCGTTTTCACCGACATGTCCCAGCGATCGCCGACCACGTCCGCGTCATCCGGGTGAAGGATTCGCGACCAGGCTTCATTGCCGATTGCGTCTGGATTCTTCAATGAATTCAAACCGCTGCCAGTTCAGATAGTCGATGTTTACCATCGGGTCTGGCGGTAATACGATTTGCGGCATGACATCGGCGAGCTGGCGAAAGCATTTTCACTTTCTTGAACCGCGATTTCGGCCAGCCTTACGTTCGGTGATGTCGCGAGTGGAACCCGAGACGGCTTCAACAATGCCGCCGGCGCCGATAACACGAGCACGAATTTGCTCGTCTTGCCTTTCACCTGCGGATCCTCCTGTAGGGCGATTCATCGCGGACTGACTCCTTACTCTCGATCACCCTTTGAATCTGCTGCTGAAGTCGCCTTGCCAGTTCCTCCGGGTAGCCCAATTCGAAAAAGTTCTACCGACTGCTTCGGTAAAATCCGATGCCCAAGACGCAGGTAGCGGTTGTTGTTGATGTCCAGGAATCGGCCCTGCAGATCAAAACGTAGTTAAAATCGGCCGAATTCGAGAGGGCCGTCTCGAAGATACGATATTGCTGTTCGGATCGCCGTTAACTTCAGCCGACCAAGCGTTTCGGCTTTATACTGCACAACGTGCTCGGC